>NZ_CP142084.2:0-4317500 GCF_023337365.3 Xanthomonas nasturtii | reverse complement strand
CGGGGATGAGCTGTGATTAGGAGTGAAAAGCTAATCGAACCCGGAGATAGCTGGTTCTCCTCGAAAGCTATTTAGGTAGCGCCTCGGACGAATACTACTGGGGGTAGAGCACTGTTATGGCTAGGGGGTCATCGCGACTTACCAAACCATTGCAAACTCCGAATACCAGTACGTACTATCCGGGAGACACACGGCGGGTGCTAACGTCCGTCGTGAAAAGGGAAACAACCCAGACCCACAGCTAAGGTCCCAAATTCACTGCTAAGTGGAAAACGATGTGGAAAGGCACAGACAGCCAGGAGGTTGGCTTAGAAGCAGCCACCCTTTAAAGAAAGCGTAATAGCTCACTGGTCGAGTCGGTCTGCGCGGAAGATTTAACGGGGCTAAGCAGTGAACCGAAGCTTGGGGTGCGTAAAACTTCGGTTTTATGCGCGGTAGAGGAGCGTTCCGTAAGCCTGCGAAGGTGGATTGAGAAGTCTGCTGGAGGTATCGGAAGTGCGAATGCTGACATGAGTAACGATAATGCGGGTGAAAAGCCCGCACGCCGAAAGCCCAAGGTTTCCTTGCGCAACGTTAATCGACGCAGGGTTAGTCGGTCCCTAAGGCGAGGGCGAAAGCCGTAGTCGATGGGAAGCAGGTTAATATTCCTGCACCTCGCGTGAGTGCGATGGAGGGACGGAGAAGGTTAGGTGTACCGGGCGTTGGTTGTCCCGGGGAAAGGCGGTAGGTTTGAATCTTTGGCAAATCCGGGATTCTTTAAGACCGAGCACCGAGACGAGCCTTTATGGCGAAGTCACTGATACCACGCTTCCAGGAAAAGCTCCTAAGCTTCAGCTCACGAAGACCGTACCGTAAACCGACACAGGTGGGTAGGATGAGAATTCTCAGGCGCTTGAGAGAACTCGGGTGAAGGAACTAGGCAACATGGCACCGTAACTTCGGGAGAAGGTGCACCCTTTTTGGTGGCTCATGCGAGCTATAGCTGAAGAGGGTCGCAGAAACCAGGCCGCTGCGACTGTTTATCAAAAACACAGCACTCTGCAAACACGAAAGTGGACGTATAGGGTGTGACGCCTGCCCGGTGCTGGAAGGTTAATTGATGGGGTCAGCCGCAAGGCGAAGCTCTTGATCGAAGCCCCAGTAAACGGCGGCCGTAACTATAACGGTCCTAAGGTAGCGAAATTCCTTGTCGGGTAAGTTCCGACCTGCACGAATGGCGTAACGACAGCGGCGCTGTCTCCACCCGAGACTCAGTGAAATTGAAATCGCTGTGAAGATGCAGCGTTCCCGTGGCAAGACGGAAAGACCCCGTGAACCTTTACTATAGCTTTACACTGAACGTTGAGTTCGTCTGTGTAGGATAGGTGGGAGGCTATGAAACTGTGGCGCTAGCTGCAGTGGAGCCATCCTTGAAATACCACCCTGTCGTGCTTGACGTTCTAACCTAGATCCGTTATCCGGATCAGGGACCGTGTATGGTGGGTAGTTTGACTGGGGCGGTCTCCTCCTAAAGAGTAACGGAGGAGCACGAAGGTACGCTCAGCGCGGTCGGACATCGCGCACTGTGTGCAAAGGCATAAGCGTGCTTGACTGCAAGATCGACGGATCAAGCAGGTACGAAAGTAGGTCTTAGTGATCCGGTGGTTCTGTATGGAAGGGCCATCGCTCAACGGATAAAAGGTACTCCGGGGATAACAGGCTGATACCGCCCAAGAGTTCATATCGACGGCGGTGTTTGGCACCTCGATGTCGGCTCATCACATCCTGGGGCTGTAGTCGGTCCCAAGGGTATGGCTGTTCGCCATTTAAAGTGGTACGCGAGCTGGGTTCAGAACGTCGTGAGACAGTTCGGTCCCTATCTGCCATGGGCGTTGGAAGTTTGAGAGGGGCTGCTCCTAGTACGAGAGGACCGGAGTGGACGAACCTCTGGTGTTCCGGTTGTCACGCCAGTGGCATTGCCGGGTAGCTATGTTCGGAAGCGATAACCGCTGAAAGCATCTAAGCGGGAAGCGCGCCTCAAGATGAGACTTCCCGGGGCACAAGCCCCCTAAAGGAACCATGTAGACTACGTGGTTGATAGGTCAGGTGTGTAAGTACAGCAATGTATTGAGCTAACTGATACTAATGATCCGTGCGGCTTGACCATATAACCTCAAGTTGCCTTGGTCCCAACGAACGTTGGTAGATCCGCAAACGCAAGCTACGTCACAAGTTAACTATGCGAGGCTGAGCGCCGTAGGTGCTTCCATACGCAAACGCTTGCACACCCGTGCATACGTTTGAGGAAGCAGCAACTGGCGACGCTCCAACCGTCTCCCTGGTGAAATTAGCGCTGTGGAACCACCCGATCCCATCCCGAACTCGGAAGTGAAACGCAGCTGCGCCGATGGTAGTGTGGCTCAAGCCATGCGAGAGTAGGTCATCGCCAGGGGCTTTACCCGAAACCCTCTATCCAACAGGATGGAGGGTTTCTTTTTGCCTGCAATTTGAGAAAACCAAGACGCTCGCAAGCACTGGGTTGCTCCGCTAGGCTGCAAACAGCTGCCTTATAAGTGGTGGGAGACTAAAAAGCCGGCGCGCTGGCAAATAACAACGTGATGCGCGGAGTTGAAGTACCCCTGCGACAGCGGTGCAGTGGCGACAGGTGTGCCGGAGAAACTCCGCAAGTCACCAGATAGCGAGACAGCGCTACGTCAGTGGTAACAGTCTCAAGGCTGATAAGTAGTCGGAGCATCGCCCCACTTCTCGCTGCCATGATGCAGACGGCAGCCGAGAGCGGGTCATATGCGATGATGGCAAGTGGATAAGCGACTTGGGCAGCCATGCCGGTATCTGATGCCTTGTCGCACTACTGGGTCATGCACTTATCCAACAAAACCCTGCCTTCGCGGGGTTTTTGTTGGCCAGATAGTGCGATCTAGCTGCGGACCGCAGACGGGATCGGTCACCCAACGTCAGCTACCAAACATCAATCACCCAACGTCAGCAGAGATGCGTTGCCGCCTGCCGCGGTGGTGTTGACGGTGACGACCTTCTCGGTCGCGAAGCGCAGCAGGTAATGCGGGCCGCCAGCTTTAGGGCCGGTGCCGGACAGGCCTTGACCGCCAAAGGGTTGGACGCCGACGACCGCACCAATCTGGTTGCGATTGACGTAGACGTTACCGACAGCCACGCGCGAGGTGATGCGGTCGATGGTCTCATCAATACGCGAGTGGACTCCTAAGGTGAGGCCATACCCCGTCGCGTTGATCTGGTCGATGACAGCATCGAGCTGATCGGCTTTCCAGCGAATCACGTGCAGGACCGGTCCAAAAATTTCGCGCTGAAGTTGTGCCAGCGATGTCAGTTCGTAGGCGCGCGGGGCGAAGAAGCTGCCATGCGCGCTGGTGCTGTCCAGCGTGATACCCCCGATCAAGCGTGCTTCGCGGTCCATGCGCACCGCATGATCGTCGAGTATCTTGAGTGCATGGGCGTCGATCACGGGGCCTACATCCGTGGACAACAAGCTCGGGTCACCGATCTTCAATTCGTTCATTGCGCCGGCAAGCATGGTCATGACCTTGTCGGCGATGTCGTCCTGGACAAACAGCACGCGCGCGGCCGAGCAGCGTTGGCCAGCCGACATGAAGGCGCTGGAAATTGCGTCTTTGACCACTGCTTCCGGCAATGAGGACGAGTCGGCAACGAAGGCGTTCTGGCCACCGGTTTCGGCAATCAATACGCCGATGGCGGCATCGCGCGACGCCAGCGTACGGTTGATGATGCGTGCGGTACCGGTGGAGCCGGTAAACGCGACGCCGGCAACGCGTGGGTCGTTGGTCAGCGCAGCGCCGACCGTGGCACCGTCGCCGGGGAGGAACTGCAGCGCGGCTTCGGGAACGCCAGCGTCATGCAACAGCTTCACTGCAGCGTAGCCGATCAGGTTGGTCTGCTCGGCCGGCTTGGCGATGACGCTGTTGCCGGCAGCGAGCGCAGCGGCGACCTGACCTAAAAAGATCGCCAGCGGGAAATTCCACGGGCTGATGCAGACGAAGACGCCGCGGCCGTGCAGCTGCAGTTCGTTGGACTCGCCGGTCGGCCCAGGCAGACGCTCTGGAGCACCGAACTGCGCGCGTGCCTGGTTGGCGTAATAACGCAGGAAATCGACTGCCTCGCGGACTTCGGCTACTGCATCGGGCAACGTCTTGCCGGCTTCCTTGACGCAAATCGCCATGAACTCGGGCATGCGTGCTTCGAGCAGATCGGCTGCATGCTCCAGGATGGTGGCGCGGCTGGCTGCGGGGGTGCGGTTCCAGGCCGGCTGCGCGGCCGCAGCGTTTGCCAGGGACTTCTGCACGGTGTCGGTATCGGCCGGCTGCCAGTGCCCAACCGTTTCGCGGCGATCCGCCGGATTGAGTACCGCCTGGCTGGGGGTGCCGATCAGCGCACCCGGAACCAAGGGCGTGGCCTTCCACGGTTTGATGGCCGCGTTGAGCTGCTCGGCCAGCTGGCGCAGATCGTTGTCGTTGGCGAGATTGGCGCCCATGGAGTTTTTCCTGTGCTGGTTCTGACTACGCAGCAAATCGGCTGGCAGTGGAATCTTGGGGTGCGGGATGGAGGTAAACGACGACACTGCCTCGACCGGGTCTCGGATGAGGTCTTCGATAACGACATCCTCATCGGTGATGCGGTTGACGAAGCTGGAATTGGCACCGTTCTCAAGCAGGCGACGCACCAGATACGGCAGCAGATCTTCGTGCGAGCCAACCGGTGCGTACACGCGGCACGGCAGGCCGAGACGATCGGCCGGAATCACTTCGGCATACAGGTCATCGCCCATGCCGTGCAGCTTCTGGTGCTCGTAGGTCTTGCCTGCAGCAATCGCACGCACCGCCGCAATGGTCTGCGCGTTGTGCGTGGCAAACATCGAGTAAAGCACATCGTTGTGCGCGAACATGCGACGTGCGCAGGCCAGATACGAGACGTCGGTATTCTGCTTGCGGGTAAACACCGGATAGCCTGGGTGTCCTTCGATCTGTGCGCGCTTGATCTCCGCGTCCCAGTACGCGCCTTTGACCAGACGCAGCGGAATGCGCCGCCCGACACGGCGCGCGAGATCGGCAAGAAAATCGATCGTGTACGGCGCGCGTTTTTGATACGCCTGCACGGCCAGACCGTAGCCTTCCCATCCGTCCAGCGACGGATCGGAGAAAGTGGCTTCGATGATGTCCAGCGACAATTCCAGACGATCCGCCTCTTCGGCGTCGACGGTGTAGCCGATGCCATACGACTTGGCCAACTGGGCAAGCTCCAGCACGCCGGGCACCAGCTCGGCCATCACGCGCGCGCGCTTGGCGTGCTCGTAACGCGGATACAGCGCCGACAACTTGATGGAAATACTGGGCGCTGCAAAGACATCGGTACCCACGAAGCTGCCGCTGCGGCCGATTGCATGGATCGCATCGCGATAGGCCTGCAGGTAGCGCTGCGCATCCTTCATGGTGAGCGCGCCTTCGCCGAGCATGTCGAACGAATAACGGTAGTTGGCGTTGTCGCCCTTGCGCGAGCGCGACAGCGCCTCGCCGATGGTGCGGCCCATGACGAACTGGTGGCCCATGATCTTCATCGCCTGGCGCACCGCCAGACGAATCACCGGTTCGCCGACGCGGCCGATCAGGCGCTTGAACGCACCGGGCACATCGGCGCGGGTGAGGTCGTTGAGCTGCACCAGCCTGCCGGTGAGCATCAGGCCCCAGGTCGATGCATTGACCAGCACCGAATCGCTGCCGCCCATGTGCTTTTTCCAGTCCGCATCGCCGAGCTTGTCGCGGATCAGCTTGTCGGCGGTGTCCTGGTCGGGAATACGCAGCAGCGCCTCGGCCACGCACATCAGCAGCACACCTTCTTCGCTGCCCAGGTCGTACTGGCGCATGAAGGCTTCGATGGCGCCCTGGTCCTGCGCGCGTGCACGCACACGGGTCACCAGATCGGCCGCGACCGCTTGCACCTTGGCCTGTTCGGCGGCGGGCAGGCGTGCCTGATCGAGCAACTCTCGCACGTGCTCGGTTTCGTCCTTGAGCCAGGCGGCAGTGATGGCCGCACGCAATGCGCCGGGTGCGGCGGGCAGTTCGGGCGCCAGGAGCGGGCGCGCAACCGAGGTGGAGGCAAGCGGGTCGAGCTGAGCGTTCATGCGAAAGGTGCCTGGGAATCCTTGCGCATTCTAGAGAGCGGGAGCCCCGGCACACTTGTGCGGAAGCGGCAGTTTTCCCGCCGTTTTGTGCAGATGGCCCGGGCAGGTGATGGCGGACGTGTTCGAGGGCAGGCCCGCTCGGCCGGTTTGGGTGAAGTGATTGATTTCCACACGGTTTTAGCTGCACTGCAGCAATTTTTGATCAGCGGAAACGCTTGCCGCATGCGTTCGCGCGGGTCTACCATCGGGTCATTCCCGCAGTGCTCTGCGTGTTGCCAATGATCGAAGTGCTGCCGTTGATGTCCGAAGGGGTTGGGACGCAGTTACGGTTGCGGCCTCCGCGGGCACTGTCGGCCAGGCAATTCGTCCTGTTGTTTGCGGTCCTTGCAGGAATGATGTGGTTATTTGCGGGCCTGGGGTGGTGGACCGGCAATGCATTCGCGCCGGTGTTCGCCCTTTTGCACAGTGGTGTGGTGGCGCTGGCGCTACGGCAGTTATGGCGGAGTGGCGAACGCGAAGAAGCGATCCGGGTGGGGGAGACCGCCGTTGAGGTGTTCCCGTCCGGGCATGCGCCACCAGCGTTTCAGGCACATCCGCACTGGGTGCGGCTTTGCATGGAACGCGACGACAGGGTGTTGCTGGTTAGCAGCGGCAAGCAGATCGAGATCGGAAGTTTTCTCGGGCCGGCCGAACGTGTGGAACTGGCGACTACGCTGAAACGCTTGCTCGCGGCCGCCAATGGCCGTCACCGATGACGTAAGGGTCTAGGCAATGACGCAACGCAGCAGCTGGAAGTCGACGTACACAAGATTGGGCCTGGCGATGACAGCGCTGGTCAGCCCTCCGGTCGTGTGGGCGCAATCGGCCGATCCTAAGGAATGGCAGCTCAACATGGGCCGCGGCGTCACCCAGACCGCGCGCATGGCCTACGAGGCGCACATGGCGGCGCTGTGGGTCTGCGTGGTGATCGGTGCGCTGGTGTTCGGGGCGATGGGCTATGCAATCTTCAAGTTCCGCAAGTCCAAGGGCGCGGTGGCTGCACAGTTCAGCCACAACACGCGTGCCGAAGTGCTGTGGACCGTGATTCCAGTGTTGGTGCTGATTGCGATGGCATGGCCGGCGACGGCCAAGCTGATTGCGATGTACGACACTCGCGAGTCGGAAATGACCGTCAAGGTCACCGGCTACCAGTGGATGTGGAAGTACGAATATCTAGGCCAGGGGGTGGAATTCACCAGCCGCCTGGCGCGCGAATCGGACCGCATCCGGCAGAGCGGCGAACGCCCCAGCGTGGTATCGCAACCGCATTATCTGCTCGACGTCGATAATCGCCTGGTGTTGCCGGTCAATACCAAGATCCGTTTCGTGATTACCGCCGATGACGTGATTCACGCCTGGTGGGTGCCTGCGCTGGGTTGGAAGCAGGATGCGATCCCCGGCATCGTCAACGAGGCGTGGACCAACATCGAGCAGCCGGGCGTGTATCGCGGGCAATGCGCCGAGTTGTGCGGCAAGGATCATGGCTTCATGCCCATCGTGGTGGAGGCACTGCCCAAGGCCGAATTCCAGCGTTGGCTGGCGTCGCGTCGCAGTGCAGCAGGCACCACGTCCTCGGCATCGCCGGCGGCAGCTTCCGCAACGGCTGCGCCAGCGACAGTGCCCGCAGGTGAGGCTGCACCGCCGGCTCAAGCTGCCGCACCGACCGCCGCTCTCTAACACCGCTCGCTTCGCAGAGGTCGTTCCGTCATGGCGCATACCGCAGTCGATCACCACGGACACCACCAGCCCGGCTTCGTCGAGCGCTGGTTCTTTTCGACCAATCACAAGGACATCGGCACGCTGTATCTGCTGTTCTCCTTCGTGATGTTCATCATCGGCGCGGCGATGAGCGTGGTGATCCGCGCTGAGCTCATGCAGCCGGGCCTGCAGTTCGTCAAACCCGAATTCTTTAACCAGATGACCACCGTGCATGCGCTGGTGATGATCTTCGGTGGGGTGATGCCGGCCTTCGTCGGTTTGGCGAACTGGATGATTCCGCTGCAGATCGGCGCGCCCGACATGGCGCTGCCACGCATGAATAACTGGTCGTTCTGGCTGCTGCCGGCCGCGTTCACCTTGCTGTTGCTGACGCTGTTTCTGCCCGGCGGTGCGCCGGCCAGTGGCTGGACGCTGTACCCGCCGCTGTCGTTACAGGGCGGCTACAACGTGGCCTTCAGCGTGTTTGCGATCCATGTCGCTGGCGTCAGTTCGATCATGGGTGCGATCAACATCATCGCCACCGTGCTCAACATGCGTGCGCCGGGCATTGATCTATTGAAGATGCCGATCTTCTGCTGGGCCTGGCTGATCACCGCGTTTCTGTTGATCGCGGTGATGCCTGTGCTGGCCGGTGCGGTCACGATGTTGCTGACCGACAAGTTCTTCGGCACCAGCTTCTTCAACGCGGCCGGCGGCGGCGACCCCGTGATGTACCAGCACATCTTCTGGTTCTTCGGGCATCCGGAGGTCTACATCATGATCCTGCCGGCGTTCGGCGTAGTCAGCGAAATCATTCCAACCTTCAGCCGCAAGCCGCTGTTCGGGTACCAGGCGATGGTCTATGCGATCGCGGCGATCGCATTTTTGAGTTTCATCGTGTGGGCGCACCACATGTTCACCGTGGGCATGCCGCTCGGTGGCGAAATCTACTTCATGTTTGCCACGATGCTGATCTCCATCCCGACCGGAGTGAAGGTGTTCAACTGGGTCAGCACGATGTGGAAGGGCTCGCTGACGTTCGAGTCGCCGATGTTGTGGGCAGTGGCGTTCGTAATCCTTTTCAGCATCGGCGGTTTTTCCGGTCTGATGCTGGCGATCGTGCCGGCCGACTTCCAATACCACGATACCTATTTTGTGGTCGCGCATTTCCATTATGTGCTGGTCACCGGCGCGGTATTTGCGTTGATTGCCGCGGTGTATTACTGGTGGCCCAAGTGGACCGGGCGAATGTACAACGAGGCCTGGGCCAAGTTCCATTTCTGGTGGACGATGATCTTCGTCAACCTGCTGTTTTTCCCGCAGCACTTCCTCGGCCTGGCTGGGATGCCGCGACGTATCCCCGACTACAACGTGGTGTTCGCCGACTGGAACTTGATCAGCTCGATCGGTGCGTTTGGCATGTTTGCCACGCCATTCTTGATGGCTGCAATCCTGTTGTCATCTCTGCGTAGTGGCGCCAGGGCAGACGCACGCGCCTGGGAGGGTGCCAAGGGCCTGGAATGGACAGTGCCGTCGCCTGCGCCCGCGCACACCTTCACCGTACCGCCTGTCATCAAGCCTGGAGATCTTGCGCATGAAGACATCGGTCACTGAGTCGGCATCGGAGCCAGCGGTGATGCGGCTCCTTTCCGCCGCCGAGCGGCAGGCGCAGCAGCGTCGCGCAGTACGCCGCACCGCAATCACGGTGGGCATCATTGCGTTGCTCATCTATGCCGGCTTCATTGCCTCGGGCGTTATCGGCCGATGACTGCGCGCGCGCCCACGCATGCGCCGACAGCTGGCTTGTTCAAGCTGTTGGGCGTGGTGCTGGGCGTTTTCGTGCTGACCTTTTCGTTGGTGCCGCTGTACCGTATTGCGTGCGAGAAGGTCTTTGGGATTCGCATGGAACGCGTACCGGGCAGTAAGCATGAAGGTGAGTCCAATGCGGTGGGCGGTGGCAAACGCACGGTGCGCGTCGAATTCGATGCCGGGGTCAATTCGAAACTGCCGTGGACCTTCCTTCCCGAGCAGATGACAATGGACGTGGTGCCGGGAGAGCTCAACGAAGCGCTGTATTTTGCGCGCAATGACAGCAAGCGCGCTGTGGTGGGAAGCGCGGTGCCATCGGTGGCGCCGGCGCGAGCGTCCGGCTATTTCAACAAGACCGAATGCTTTTGTTTCACTGCGCAGACGCTGCAGGCCGGGGAAACGCGCGACATGCCGTTGCGTTTCATCGTGGACCCTGCATTGCCTGCGGAAGTGACCACTATCACCTTGTCCTATACGTTTTATCGCAACGACGCGCTGACCTCGGAACTGCAGGGCAGTGCCGTTTCCGGAACGCCGCGCGCGGCGCCGTAACCTTCATCCACCCGTACCACGACACGGAAGCAGCGCCATGGCCGATCACAGTTCCAACGCCGATGCGTATTTCGTCCCGACACAGAGCAAATGGCCCTTTGTCGGGTCGATTGCGATGTTCGTGATGATGATTGGCGTGGCCAGTTGGCTCAACGACGCGGCATGGGGGCGCTGGACGTTCTTTGCCGGCATGGCGATGTTGCTCGCGACCTTGTTCATGTGGTTTGGCGACGTCATTCGCGAGTCCAACGCCGGCAACTACAACCGCCAGGTGGACGGCTCGTTCCGCATGGGGATGGTGTGGTTCATTTTTTCCGAGGTGATGTTCTTCGCTGCCTTCTTCGGTGCGTTGTTCTATACGCGCGTGCTGACACTGCCCTGGCTAGGCGGCGAAGGCGATGGCGTAATGACCAACGAGCTGTTGTGGAACGGCTATTCCGCCGCCTGGCCGACCAACGGTCCAGGCACGATCGGCGGGCAATTCCAGACCATTCCAGCCTGGGGATTGCCGCTGATCAATACGCTCATCCTGCTGAGCTCAGGTGTGACGCTGACTATCGCCCATCACGCACTCAAGGGCGGGCGCCGCGGCGGGTTGCTGTTGTGGCTAGGCCTGACCGTGCTGCTGGGCTGTATATTCCTGTTCCTGCAGGCGGAGGAATACATCCACGCCTACACCGAGCTCAATCTCACACTCGGCTCGGGCATCTACGGCTCTACCTTCTTCATGCTGACCGGCTTCCACGGCATGCATGTGCTGCTGGGCACGATCATGCTGGCGGTGATGTGGCTACGCGCTGCGAAAGGGCACTTCAGCCGCGACAACCACTTCGCCTTCGAAGCGGCCGCGTGGTACTGGCACTTCGTCGACGTGGTGTGGCTGGCGCTGTTCCTGTTCGTGTATGTGCTTTGAGGGCGGGGATTCGGGGTTGGTGATTCGGGATTCGCGAAGGCGGCCGGGTTTAGTTTTGACGAATCTCCACTGCCGAATCCCCAATCTCATCGGCCGCGTCAGCGGCCGATGCCATGCGGCTTGATCCAGCCGGTGTAGATGCCGAGGATGACGATGGCAATCAATGCAACCGATAGACCGATGCGCCAGGTCAGCGCGTTGACGGTGCGCTTGGTCTGGCCGCGGTCGGTGAGCAGGTAATAGAGGCCGGCGCCCAGGTTCCACAGGATCACGATCAGGAAAGCGACAATCAGCAGCGTCTTGAGCGAATCGTTCACAACAGCCCCGGTGGTCGTCGGCGTGGTAACGGCATTGCACGCCTTTTTGCGTCGCTTGTCATGATGCGCAAGCACACGGCGGTGCTGGGTTGGTGTCTGGCGTTGCTGGTCAGCGCGGGTTTTGCGGCGCTTGGGTACTGGCAGCTGCAGCGCTTGCACAGCAAACAAGCGTTATTGGAACGCGCTGCGCATGTGCGCGAGATGCCGTTGACCTTGGTGCAAGCGTTAGCCACGCCGCATGCGCTGGCATGGGTGAGCGGAGAGGTGCGTTTTCTGCCGCAGCAGGTGTTGCTGGACAACCAACTGCATGCAGGGCGCGCCGGTGTGCGCGTTTATCAACTTGCCGCGCCGCAAGACAGCCCAGGTACGCTACTGATGGATCTGGGCTGGCTGCCGTTGCCGGCCAATCGGCAGTTACCGACGATCACGCCACTGCGCGGGACCCAGGCAATGCGGGGGTTGCTCAGCGCGCCGCCATCGGCCGGACTTGCGTTGGGGCCGGCATTGGCCCCCGCCGGTACGCCGCAGACCTGGTTGGCCACGCGCCTGGATGCGGAGGCGCTAAGAAGCACGCTTGGCAGGCGCGACATTTCGTCGCAGGTGCTGCGGCTGGACCCCGCACTGCCGGTTGGCTACGCACGCGATCTGGAGATGCTGCCGAATACGCTGCCACCCGCGCGGCACTTGGGTTACGCGGTGCAATGGTTCGGGCTGGCTGCCGCGGTCCTGGCCACCGCCACGCTGCTGACATGGCGTGCGCGACGTCGCCGCCGACGCGGGCACTGACGCCTGCGGCATGAGAAAATCGCCGGCATGACCTCCTCCACATCGGCCACGCCGCACGCGGTCAAACGCGGCCGCAGGATGCTGATTGCCCTGGCGGCGCTGTTCTTCGGCTCGATGTTGCTGGCCGGTGTGCTGCGCTTCTCCGGATGGCAGCCGGCATCGATGCGCAACAACGGCGAACTGCTGAAACCGCCCGCCGACCTGCGTGCGCTGGTGCCGGTGCGTGCGAACGGGCAGCCGTATGCGTGGGCGCCGAGCGAGCGCATCTGGCGCATTGCGGTGGCGCCGCCGGCTGGCTGCACGCAGCAGTGCGTGGTGCTGGCGGCGGAACTGGACAAGGTGTGGCAGCTGCTCGGACACCGCGCCGACAAGGTGGAAATCGTGTGGATCGGCGCGCCGCCGGCCGTGCTGCCGCCGATGCCGGCATTGCGCGTGCTACGCGACGATGCACGCCTGCGCCAGGCATTGCCGCGTGGCAACGATGCGGCCGGCGTGCCGGTGTATGTGATCGACCCCAATGGCTTCGTGATCCTGCGTTATGCCCCGGGCTTCGCGCCGGCCGGCCTGCGCTCGGATCTGGTCAAGCTGCTGAAACTGATGTGAGCCCGTTTCGATGAATCTGTTTGCGCCACCGGCATTGTTCCGTCACTTCCATCGCATGGCCTGGCTGGCGGCGTTGTTCACTGCGAGCACGATCCTGTTCGGGTCGTTCGTGCGCTTGTCCGATGCCGGCATGAGCTGCCCGGACTGGCCGACCTGCTACGGCCGTGTGACCTGGCCGCAAACCAGCGACGAAGCCAACACGCATGTGGCCAGCAAGATCCGCCCGCTGGAATCGCACAAGGCCTGGCGCGAGCAGGTGCACCGTTTCCTGGCCGGCGCGCTGGGCGTGGAAGTGCTGGTGCTGTCGTTGCTGGCGGTGCGTCGTCGCCGCAAGGGCATTGCGCAGGTGGTGTCGGCGGCGGTGCTGGTGGCGTTGTCGATCCCGCTCTACATGTCCGGCTGGCACACCGTGGCCTTTGGCGTGGCGATTGCGGGTGAGGCCATCTTGCTGCTGGCGGCATTGCGCTGGAGCAATATCGATCTGGCGCGCGCGGCGGTGCTGACGCTGGCGGTGGTGATCTTCCAGGCGTTGCTGGGCATGTGGACAGTGACGTTGCTGCTCAAACCCATCGTGGTGATGGGGCACCTGCTGGGCGGCATGCTGATGTTTTCGCTGCTGGTGTGGATGGCGTGGCGCGCAACGCACCTGCCGATCACGCTGGCCGACGCGTCGCGCTTGAAGTGGCTGCTGCGCCTGGGCGTGGCGGTGCTGGGCCTGCAGATTGCACTCGGCGGCTGGGTCAGCGCCAACTACGCGGCACTGGCCTGCGGTGGTGGCAGCTGGTCGGCCGACAATTTCCCGCGCTGCGTCAGCCAGTGGTGGCCGCCGCATGACTTCCGCGAAGGCTTCACGCTGTGGCGCGGCATCGGCGTGGACTACGAAGGCGGCGTGCTGGATGGCGCGGCGCGTATCGCCATCCAGATGGCGCACCGGCTGTGGGCGATTGCGACCGCGCTGTATCTGTGGTGGCTGGCGTGGCGTCTGTCGCGTTCGCCGGGGATGCGGGTGTGGGCAGGTGCGCTGGCGTTGCTGGTCGTCGTGCAGGTGACGCTGGGCATGCTCAACGTCAAGCTGGCGCTGCCGCTGGAGGTGTCGGTCATGCATAACGGCGGTGCGGTGGCCTTGCTGTTCGTGCTGGTCTCGCTGCTGGCGCGGCTGCGCGCGCCGGAGTGAGCATGGCTGTCAGCGCACGCGATTACTGGGATCTGACCAAACCCAAGGTGGTGGCACTGATCGTGTTCACCGCTCTGGTGGGCATGTTCCTGGCCATCCCCGACATGCCGACGTGGCTGCAGGTGCGCACCGGCGCGCTGGGCTTCCTGGGCATCTGGCTGGCGGCTTCGGCGGCGGCGGCGATCAATCAGTTGCTCGACGCCAAGATCGACGCGCAGATGGCGCGCACTTCATGGCGCCCGCTGGTGGTGGGCAAGGTGCGGCCCTGGCAGGTGTTGCTGTTCGCCAGCGTGCTGATCGTGATCTCCATGACCATCCTGGTGATGTGGGTGAACGTCATCACTGCGGTGCTGACCTTCGCCTCGCTGATCGGTTACGCGGTGATCTACACCGTGTACCTGAAGCGCGCGACATCCCAGAACATCGTGATCGGCGGGCTGGCCGGCGCCACGCCGCCGATGCTGGGCTGGGCCGCAGTGACCGGATTGCCGACCAGCGCCGACTGGATCAATGCCTCGCTGCTGGTGCTGATCATCTTCATCTGGACGCCGCCGCATTTCTGGGCGCTGGCGATCTTTCGCCGCGCCGATTACGCCAAGGCGGCGATTCCGATGCTGCCGGTGACCCACGGCGTGCCGCATACGCGCAAGCAGATCCTGGTCTACACCGTGTTGCTGGCGATCGTGACCTTGCTGCCGGTGGCAGTGGGCATGAGCGGGGTGTTCTACCTAGGTGGAGCAGTGGTGCTCAACGCGGTGTTTCTCTGGTACGCGTGGCGCATGCTCGACCCGCCCGACGAACTGTTTTCGATGAAGATGTTCGGCTACTCCATCGTGTACCTGATGGCGCTGTTCGCCTTCTTGATGGTCGACCATCTGCTACTGCCGTGGGTGCGCTAGTGGCAGCGGTGTAGATCTGCCGCGAGACACGCCGTGGTAATCGGTGTTTCCCGTACAAGGCGCCTGAAGCGCATGTTGGCATGCAGCGAGTGCTCGTCGCACAGACAGGCCACCCGCGCCATGTCGAAATCACCGGCGGCGCCTACGTCAGCAGACGCCGCGATTTCGTTCGTATATCCATCGATCCATCACGCGTGCCGCAACAGCAACGCCACCTTTTCAGCTCAGCTCAACCAGCTGGCGCACTTGCTGGTGTTTTTGCTGTCGCAGCTGGACTGCATTTTCTGTTGCAGGCGCGTCAGCACCGCGCTGCCTTGCTGGCGATGCTGCTTGCTCCAGGTCTTCAGTGCGCTGCCTAGCGTGGCGAAGCGCTGACGTGTGCGTTGACGATAGCCATCCGGTTGCCCGGCCAGTTCGCCGATCACCTGCGTGGCGGCGGTCTCGATGCCGGCGGTGTCGTCGGGGCTGAGCCGGATCAGCCCATCCACATACAACACGCCCCATTGCACGCGCGTGGCGGGGCCTTGCGCGCTTTCGTAGGCCTTCCTGAGCCAGGACAGCGCGGTCTTCTTGTCGCCCCGTTGTTCGGCCAGATCCGCCAGCTCGGGCATGTAGTAGTACGGCGTCTTGCTGCGCGACAGCTCGGCCAGCAGCACTTGCTCGGCCCCGCTGCCATCGCCCACTTCGCTCAGCAATGCCGATGCCGTGCTGATGGTGGATTGACGCTCCTCGTCGGTCTTGGCGGTGTCGGTTGCCCACTGCACGCGCTGATGCACGGTGTCTACGACCTCCTTCGGCAGCGGCGGTTGCGGGCCTTTGGCCTGGGTTTCGGTGGGCTGGCCCTGGGCCAGGCGTGCCAGCTGGATGCGTGCATACGCGGTGCCGAGCCGGTCGGAGATCGGCAGTGAGGTGTCGGCGTAGACCTTGTCCAGGGCCTGATTCAGTGCATTGGAAAGCGTGGCGCGCTCGCTGGCCTGGTTGCTGGCGGCGGTGATCAGGCGCACGGGTACATGGCTCAGCGTGCCGAGATTGGCGCGCACCTCTGCCGGGTCGGTGAGCACTGCTTCCAGCAAGCTGCGATTGGCCGGGCTGGCGGCCGGCGGGTGCTTGGCGGCGCTAATGGCTGCCAGGGCGAAGCTGCGCTGCAGCGCCGGCTGCGGCGCCGCTGTGGCGAGCCGGGTGAGCACGTCGGCAGCCTCGTCGGGCTTGACCAGCCGGTCGTCGGTGCCCCAGGCATAGTTGCCGAGCACGGCCCAGTCGTCCGCGCTGAGCTGTTGCGGCGCGTGCAGCGCCTTGTCGAGCAATTGCTGGGCGGTGCTGGTGCTCCTTGCCGCCACCCGCAACACGTCGGTCAGGCGTGCGTTATCGGCATCGCCTGCCAGCCGGGTGATTTCGCTGTGATCCGGGCGCAGCACGATGATGGTGGGATAGCCCTTGACCCCGAAGCGCTCGCCCCAGGCCTGTGCGCCTTCGGAATCGCCATCCAGGTGCACCGCGACGAATTGCTGGGTGCGCGCAATGAAGGCCGGGTCCTTGAACAGCGTGGCCTTCAGCCGATTGCAGGGCGGGCACCAGGCTGCGCCCCAGTACAACAGGATCGGTTTGCCGCTTTCCTTGGCTTCGGCGAAGGCATCGTCCACGTCGCCTTCGCGCCAGGCGATGCTGGACGCCGGTGCCGGTGTGGAGGCGGTCTTGCGCTGTGCGGGCGCCGCCGGCGGGGCAGGCTTGTTGCAGGCAGCGAGCGTGGCCAGCACCGCCAGCAGCGCGAGCATGGACGGGGAAGGGCGTCGAAGCGACAGCGTCATGGCAATCACCGTGGGGCGGCAGGAGGGCGATCGAGCACGCTAGCGAGCGCTGGCGCGCCCGTGCGGCAGCGCGTGATAACCGTTGTATATCTGCTTACAACCCGGATCGGCCTGCGACGCGAACTGCTGTCACGTCGGACGCAGCGAGTGCGCGCTGGCGGCGCGCAGTCAGTGAGGCCCGGTGGCGGCGCGCGGCTCGCTCGGCGCAGTGCGCGCATAACGTGCGGCCACGAAGGCGCACACGATCAGCTGCAGCTGGTGATACAGCATGATCGGCAACACGATTGCGCCAAGCCCCCCGCCGGCGAACATCACCTTGGCCATCGGCACGCCGGTGGCCAGGCTTTTTTTCGAACCGCAAAAGACAATGGCGATTTCATCGGCGCGGCTGAAGCGCAGGCGCCGCGCGATGAAGGTGATCGAGAGCATCGCCGTGGCCAGCAACAATGCTGCCGCGCCCAGTACCGCCAGCAAGGCAGGCAGCGGCGTCTTCTGCCACAGCCCTTCGTTCACCGACGCGCTGAAGGCGGTGTAGACCACCAGCAGGATGGTGCCCTGGTCGGTGTAGCGCAGCACGGCACGGTGCCGTTCGACCCAGCCGCCGATCCACGGACGCAGAAAATGGCCGGCCAGAAACGGCACCAGCAACTGCAGCAGGATTTTGCCGATCGCCTCGGCCGGATGCGCCATGGCGCCCTGGCTGCCGACCAGCGCGCCCATTAGCAACGGGGTGAAAAATACCCCCAGCAGGCTGGAAAGCGAGGCTGCGCAGACTGCGGCCGGCACGTTGCCGCGCGCCATCGAGGTGAATGCGATCGAAGACTGCACCGTGGACGGCAGCGCGCACAGGAACAGCACGCCGATATACAGCTCCGGCGTCAGTGCCAGATGCGCGAGCGGCTTGAACAACAGCCCCAGCAGCGGGAATAGCACGAAGGTGCAGGCCAGGATCACCAGATGCAGCCGCCAGTGCAGCGCGCCGGCCTTGACCGCTTCGCGCGACAGCCGCGCACCGTGCAGGAAAAACAGCGCGGCGATCGCCACGTCGGTGACATCGTCCATGACCGCAGCGGCCGTGCCTGAAAACGGGAGAAACGAGGCCAGCGTGACCGTGCACAGCAGCGCGAGGGTGAAAGGGTCAATGCGCAACCGCGCCAGCAGCTTCTTCATCGAGGTCCGACGGTAGCGCGCGATCACGCGCCTTGTGCGCGCCATTCTACGACGCGTGCGGGCGCTGCCTGTGGCGCCGCGTCACCATCCGCCTGCGCGCGCAGCAGCGCAGCGGTGCCTGTTGCGTCCCTGCCATGACGCCGGCAGGCGAGGCATCACAGCGCCGCAAGTGCCTTGAGCAATTCGCGCATTTCGTATTTGTCGGTGTCGTCCAGCCCTTGCGCGCGCTGTTTGGCCTGCAGTTCTTCCACGCGCTGACGCAGCAATTGCTTGTCGAGCTGGGCGACGACGTCGTGCAATTCGATTGCCCAACTGTGCTCGTCGCCAGGTAACTCCTGCGCTGCCAGCTTCTGCAAGGCGGTCTGCTCCTCGCGCTCGGCAAAGTGCTCCAGCAGCGCGCCGGTGCTGATTTCCGGCCGTTGCCGTACCAACGCCAGTAGCTCCATCAACAACTCGATACCAGGCAGGCGCAACCCGGAAAAATCATGGTCACCCTCCAGGCTCATTGCCAATGACGGCTGTTGCAACAGGATGGCGATCGAGGCACGCACCAGACTGCGTTTCTGCGTGGGCGCACCCATGCGTGCAGGCGGCCGCGGCTTGGCTGCGGACTGCTGCGCGGACGTGCTCGCACCAACGCCGGTCAGGCGCGAGAGTTCCTGCTTCATCAGATCGCCGAACGCGCCTTCCGGAATTTGCGCCAGCATCGGACGCGCACGTTCGGCCAGGCGTGCCTTGCCGTCGAGCGTGTGCAGGTTGATCTCGCGCGACATCTCGTCGAAGAAGAACTGCGACAGCGGCGTGGCCTGTTTCAGGCGCTGATCGAAGGCCTGCGCGCCTTCCTTGCGCACGATGGTGTCCGGGTCTTCGCCATCGGGCAGGAACAGGAAAAACGCCTGGCGGCCGTCCTTCATGCGCGGCAGCACCGATTCGAGCGCACGCCAGCCGGCCTTGCGCCCGGCGTTGTCGCCGTCGAAACAGAAGTACACATCCGGCGCGTTGCGGAACAGCAGCTCGGCATGTTCGGGCGTGGTCGCCGTGCCCAGCGTGGCCACCGCCTGGGTGACGCCGAACTGGAACAGCGAGACCACGTCCATGTAGCCCTCCACCACGATCAGCCGTTCGATCTTCTGATTGGCCTGACGCACCTGCCACAGGCCGTACAGCTCGCGGCCCTTGTGGAACAGCGCGGTTTCCGGCGAATTGAGGTACTTCGGGCCCGGGTCGCGGCCATCGGCCGGCGCGCCCATGATGCGGCCGCCGAACGCGATCACCCGGCCGCGGCGGTCGAAGATCGGAAACATCACCCGGTCGCGGAACTTGTCGTAGACATGGCCGCGGTCGTTCTTGGAAAACAGCCCGGCGCGTTCGAGCACACTCATGCGGCGCGCGTCGGTGCCCAGGGTGTCCTTCAAGGCGCTGTAGCCGTCGGGTGCGTAGCCGATCTGGAAGCGTGCCTGGTTGTCGGCATCCACGCCGCGCCCGTCCAGATAGTCGCGGGCGCGGGTGCTGCCTTCGAGCTGGCGCTGGAAGAACTTGGTGGCCGCTTCCAGTGCCGAATACAGCTCGCGGCTGTCGTCCTGCTGTTGCGGCGTGCGCTGCTGGGTGTCGCGCGGAATCTCCATACCGGCGCGCTTGGCCAATTCATCGACCGCATCGAGAAACTCGAGGCGGTCGTAATTCATCAGAAAACTAATGGCGGTGCCGTGCGCGCCGCAGCCGAAGCAGTGATAGAACTGCTTGGTCGGCGACACGGTGAACGAGGCCGAGCGCTCGTCATGGAACGGGCAGCGCGCCGAATATTCCTTGCCCTGACGCTTGAGCGGCACCCGACCGCCCACTACCTCGACAATGTCGGTGCGGGCGAGCAGTTCGTCGATAAACGCGTCGGGGATGCGGGCCATCCCGCTAGGATATCCCAGCGGCCTGCCAGCGCCCTGTCCCGGCAACCGCCGACTGCGCCAACGGTGCGAAAACCGCAGCTGTCCTCAGCTGCGAGGCGGCGTTGCCGACGCCGATTCCGAGGCTGGCGACGCAGATGCTGCATCGGCAGGCGGCACGATCACCGGCGGATGCTCGGGGTCTACCCCGGCCTCGCGCAATTTGCGATGCGAGCGCACGCGCTCGTCGATCACCGCGGTGATCAAGGCGCCAACGAAGAACACCACCGAGGCGTAGTACATCCACACCAGCAGGATGACCAGCGTTCCCATCGAGCCGTACGCGCTCCCCGGCGCAGCGGTGGCGATGTACACGCCGATGGCATAGCGGCCCAGCGCAAACAACAGTGCAGTGATGACGCCGCCCAGGAATGCCTGGCGCCAATCGACGGTGCGATCGGGCAGGTAGCGATACAGGAACGCGAACGCCAGCGAATACAGGGCCAGCGTGGTCACGTAGCCGACCGCCGGCAGCACCGATGGCAGGCGCGCGAACACCACCTGCAATGCAGTGGTGGCGATCATCGACACGATCAGCAAAAAGCCCAGTGCCAGGATCACCCCGAACGAGAACACCCGCTTCTGCAACCACGCCATCAGGCCGTCCAGGCGTTGCTTGTCGGTGCGGAAGATCAGGTTCAAGGCGTTCTGCAACTGCGCAAACACCGCGGTGGCGCCGATGAACAACAACAGCGTGCTCCACAAGCCAGCCAGCGAGCCAACGCCGGGCTGGTCGGTGGCATTGCGAATGATGGTCTGGGCCACTTCGGCGGCGCTGCCGCCGGCCAGTTGCGCGACCTGCTGCACCAACGCTTCCTGCGCCGGGGGGTAGAGCGAGGCGGTCAACCACAACAGCAGCACCAACAGCGGGGCCAGCGACAGCAGTGCGTAGAACGACAACGACGCAGCCTGCGTCATCACGTCGATCTCGATAAAGCGGTTCAACAGTGCCATCGGCACGCTGCGCTGCAGACGGCTCAGGTGCTTGTGCAGATAGGTGGTCGAAAGCGTGGTCACCGGCGGAGAATCCTTGGCGCATACCGTTATGCGCGCAGGCGAAATCAGAGCAAAGTCGGTATGCGGAAAGACCTTGCCCGCGCCTGCGCTGACGCACCTCTTCTACCAGGGCCGGATCGAAGGAGGGGTGAAAGCGCGCACGTATCAAAGGTGGAACCTGGGCGTAGCAGCTGGCGTGGGTGGCCTGCCGGTTATCGGCAGCGACGTGCGCCGTATGTGCGCCCTCCATTTCAACTCGTGCGAGCTGGACGTGTGCGTGCTTCAGCGCGCAAGCTGTCCAAGTCCTGGCGCCGCGCAGTTTTTATAAGGACGCAGGATGTGCGGCACAGCGGCTGGGTGCGTTTGAACGTGGTGTTGCGTCCTGGGGAGTGCTTCGCGTGTCGCAGATATGCGACAGCCGTGTCTTTAGAAGACCGGACCACAGCAAAAAGGCTCGTTGGGACGCTCGTCTGTTCAACTGGAAGGCCCACTCGCCATGTAGCACAGCAGCGTGGCAGTGAGCAGCGCCGCTGCAGGCGCGGCGCACCGTCCGCAGTGCCCTGGCCTTGGCGCAGGGCACTGCGGTGACATCAGCCAGCCAGGTGCTGCTTGACCAGGGTCGATACCAGGCCCATGTCGGCCTGACCGGCGAGCTTGGGCTTGAGCGCACCCATCAGCTTGCCGATGTCGGCAGGGCTGCTGGCACCGGTCTCGGTGATTGCGGCCTGGATGGCCGCCACGATTTCCGCTTCGCTCATCTTGGCTGGCAGATAGCGCTCGATCACCACGATCTCCTCGCGCTCGATCTGCGCCAGGTCGTCGCGGGCGGCGGCTTCGAACTGGGTGACCGAGTCCTTGCGCTGCTTGACCATCTTGTCGAGCACGGCGATCACGGCGGCATCGTCCATCTCGATGCGCTCGTCCACTTCCTTCTGCTTGATCGCGGCGTTGATCAGCCGGATCACGCCCAGGCTGTGCTTGTCGCCGGACTTCATGGCGGCTTTCATGTCATCGGTGAGCTGCTGCTTGAGAGGCATGCGTTGACTCCTGAGGGTGGGTGTCCAAGGGTGGCCGATGCGCCGGAACGGGCTGGTGCGTCGACCGAAATGTGGGGCAGGACGCGCGTGGCGACGAACGCTGTGGGCGGCATGCATGTCGCCTGCACTGCGCGATGTCGTTGATGCCTTATGACAGGCCAATACAAAAAGCCGGCGACGCTTGCGCGTGCCGGCTCTTGGGTTCGCTCCCGATGGGTCGCGCCTTCAGCGCAGACCCATCGGCAAGGAACCGCGTTCGATCAATACAAGCGCTGGCGCTTGGTGACGTCGCGCGAGGAACGACGCAACTGACGCTTCACAGCAGCTGCAGCCTTACGCTTACGCTCCTGGGTCGGCTTTTCATAGAACTCGCGCTTGCGGGTTTCGGCCAGCACGCCGGCCTTTTCGCAGGTGCGCTTGAAACGACGGAGCGCAAATTCGAAGGGCTCGTTCTCGCGGACTTTAACGCTGGGCATGTGTTCTCCAGAAAATGGGATTTCCGTCCGGGAGCCCCGGGCGGGTGCGAGCGGACTCGCGTGACGGAATTTCCGGGTTGCCCCGGCGAGCCGCGCATTATAACGACTTGCCAACGACCTGCAAGCCCCCGGCAGAATTTTCCGGCACGACGCTTGTAAAGCGTGCGCGCAGGCCGGAAACGGCAGCGCGCGCGAGGCGGCGCAGCATCGCGTCACCGGCGCATCCGCGCAGCGCAAAAACTGCGAAAATACGCGCATGTCTGTACCTGCCGAGCTGCCGTGAAAGTCCTTGGGATCGAATCATCATGCGATGAGACCGGCGTGGCGGTCTACGACACCGCCTTGTCCGGCGTGCCGGCGCTACGCGCCCATGCGGTGTACAGCCAGATCGCACTGCATGCCGAATACGGCGGCGTAGTGCCGGAACTGGCCAGCCGCGACCATGTGCGCAAACTGCTGCCGCTGATCCGCCAGACCCTGGGCGAGGCCGGGCTGCGGATCGATGAACTGGATGGCGTGGCGTATACCGCCGGGCCGGGGCTGGTCGGCGCACTCCTTGTAGGTGCGGGCGTAGCGCGCTCGCTGGCGTGGGCGCTGGACGTCCCTGCGATCGGCGTGCATCACATGGAAGGCCACTTGCTGGCGCCGTTGATGGAAGATGACCCGCCACAGCCGCCGTTCGTGGCCTTGCTGGTGTCGGGCGGGCATACCCAATTGGTCTCGGTGAAGGCGCTGGGCAGCTACGAAGTGCTGGGCGAGACCCTGGACGACGCGGCCGGCGAGGCCTTTGATAAGACCGCCAAGATGATGGGCCTGCCGTATCCGGGCGGCCCGCAGCTGGCGGCGCTGGCCGAAACCGGTACGCCGGGGCGCTATAAATTCGCGCGGCCGATGACCGACCGGCCCGGGCTGGATTTCAGTTTCAGCGGGCTCAAGACCCAGGTGCTGCTGGCCTGGCGGGCCAGCGACCAGTCCGACACCACCCGGGCGGACATCGCGCGCGGCTTCGAAGACGCGGTAGTGGAGACCCTGGCAATCAAATGCCTGCGCGCGCTGGATGCGGCCGATTGCAATACCTTGGTGGTGGCCGGTGGCGTGGGCGCGAACAAGCGCCTGCGCGCGCGGCTGCACGAGGCCGCGCAACGCCGCGGCGGCCGGGTCTGCTTCCCGCGCCCGGCCTTGTGCACCGACAACGGCGCCATGATCGCCTTCGCCGGTGCGCTGCGCCTGGAAGCCGGCGAGCGCGCCGACGCGGCAGTGCATGTGACGCCGCGGTGGGATATGGCGAGCTTGCCGCTGTTGGCGGCGGCGCGGGATTCGGGAGTGGGGATTGGGGATTCGTAGCCTGACCTTCTTGTGTGCCCTGCTCCTGTCTGCCTGCTCTTGCTGATCCCGACTCCCCAATCCCCAATCTCGGCTCCCCATGGATAAAGTATTTATTGAAGGTCTCGACATCGATGCGCTGATCGGCATCTACGATTGGGAGCGGCGCATCCGGCAGACCTTGCGGTTCGATCTGGAGATGGGCTTCGATAACCGCATTCCGGCGGCCAGCGACGACATTGCCGATACGCTGAACTACAAGGCGGTAAGCAAGCGCTTGATCGAATTCGTGCAGGCCTCCGACTTCGGGTTGGTCGAAACCCTGGCCGAGCGCTGCGCGGCGATCGTGCTGGACGAATTCGGCGTGCACTGGCTGCGTTTGAAGCTGAGCAAGCCCGGTGCGGTGCGTGGCGCGCAGGCGGTGGGTGTGATCATCGAGCGCGAACGGGTGGCCTGACGGCGGGCGGGGGCCTGCCTCACCCGCCATGTCTGCCCATGGCCGAGCGCTGGAGAAGCATGGGGGGCCGCGGATCAGGGGCCCGGATGCCGGCGATCCATCGCGCTAAAGCGCCACGCGAGCGGGCGCTACAAATCCCCGATCCCAGCGCCCGGCCCTCAAAAACTTGCCTTCCCGCAGGCGCGTCAGGCTAGAATTGACGGCCATGTAAACGTTTTCTCAAGGATCTCATGGCTGCTGATCGCATCGAAACCCTGATTGCCCGGATGACCGTCGAAGAGAAGGTTGGACAGTTGGGTGTGTTCGCCGACATGGTGCGGCCGTTCGCGCCGGACGTGAATCCCGAAGCCAACGTGCTCAACGCCGACGAGGTGTTGCAGCAGGTGCGCGCCGGCCGGGTCGGCTCGCTGTTCAATGGCGTCGGCGCCGCGCTGGGTGTGCAGATCCAGAAAGTCGCCGTGGAAGAGAGCCGCCTGGGCATCCCGGTGATCCTGGCCGCCGACGTGATCCACGGCATGCGCACGGTGTTCCCGATCCCGCTGGGCGAGGCGGCCAGTTTCGAACCGGACCTGGCCGAGCGCACCGCACGCGCCACCGCGATCGAAGCCACTGCGGCCGGCCTGCACTGGACCTACGCACCGGCGGTGGACATCGCCCGCGACCAGCGCTGGGGCCGCGGTGCCGAAGGTGCCGGCGAAGACGTGGTGCTGGGCGCTGCCTTTGCTGCCGCACGCGTGCGCGGGTTCCAGGGCAGCGATCTGAAAGCCCACGATTCACTGCTGGCCACGCCCAAGCATTTCGCCGCCTATGGCGCGGTGGCCGCGGGCATGGAATACAGCACCGTGGACATTGCGCCGCAGACCCTGCGCGATGTGCACCTGCCGCCGTTCAAGGCAGCCTTCGATGCCGGCGCGTTGACCGTGATGTCGTCCTTCAACGACATCAATGGCGTGCCGGCCAGCGCCAACCACGAATTGCTGACCGAGATCCTGCGCGGTGAATGGCAGTTCCCCGGTGTGGTGATTTCCGATTACACCGCCGACATGGAATTGATCGCGCACGGCTATGCCGTCGATGAGCGCGACGCGACCAAGAAGGCGTTCCTGGCCGGCCTGGACCTGAGCATGCAGAGCGGTTTTTATGCCGCGCATCTGCCGTCGCTGGTGGAAAGCGGCGAGGTGCCGATGGCGACCCTGGACGCGAGCGTGCGACGCATCCTGCAGCTGAAAGAAGCGATCGGCTTGTTCGACAATCCGTACCGCTCGCTGGACCCGGCGCGCGAAGCCGACACCGCGCATCTGCCGGCCCATGACGCGCTGTCGCGCGATGCGGCGCGGCGTTCGATCGTGTTGTTAAAAAACCAAGGCGCGGTATTGCCTTTGAAAAAGAGCGGCCAGCGCATCGCACTGATCGGGCCATTCGTGCAGGACCGCGAGAACATCGAGGGCTGCTGGACCTTGTTCGGCGACAAGCAACGCTACGTGACCCTGGAGCAGGGCGTGCGTGCGGTGGTGGGCACCGAATATCTGAGCGTGGTGGCGGGCTGTGGTCTGGAAGAGGCGCTGCCGGGCGGTATTTCCGCGGCCATCGATGCCGCGCAGGCGGCCGATGTGGTGGTGCTGGCGTTGGGCGAGCCGCAGCGCTTCAGTGGCGAGGCGCAGTCGCGCACCGAGATCAGCTTGCCGCCGGCGCAACAGGCGCTGGCCGAAGCGATTGCTGCCACCGGCACACCGATGGTGGTGTTGCTGCGTAACGGCCGCGCGCTGGCGTTGAGTGGTGCAGTGCGCGACGCCGACGCGATTGCGGTGACCTGGTACCTGGGCACGCAGACCGGCACCGGCGTGGCCGATGTGTTGTTCGGCGACTACAACCCGTCGGCGCGTCTACCGATCAGTTTCCCGCAGGTCACCGGGCAGCAGCCGTACTTCTACAACCATTTGCGGACCGGCCGCCCGGAATTGCCCACGCTGTCCGAATACAAGGCGCGCTGGCGCGAAATGCCCAACGAGCCGTTGTATCCGTTCGGGCATGGCTTGAGCTACACCACGTTTGCGTATGCGCAGCCGCAGTTGAGCAGCGCGCAGGTGGGCTGGGATCAGACACTGACCATCACCACGCGCGTCAGCAACACCGGCAAGGTGGCAGGCGAGGAAGTGGTGCAGTTGTATGTGCACGACCGCGTGGCCAGCCGCGTGCGGCCGGTGCGCGAACTCAAGGGTTTCCGCAAGGTGCTGCTGCAGCCGGGCGAGAGCCGGGACGTCGTGTTTACGATGACGCGCGATGCGCTGGCATTCACCAATCACAAGGGCGTGTTCGGTGCGGAGCCGGGTCTGTTCGATGTGTGGGTATGTGCGTCGGCCAAAAGCGGCGAGGCAGTGACCTTCGAGCTGCTGGAGGCCTGAGTAGCGCTGCTTGACGTGGAGGTTCACGCACATCGCCGGCATCATCTTTGCAACTGCTGCTGCAATGCGGTCTAGCTGCGGGCAAGGCGCTCGCAGCTAGACTGCACGGACTCAACGATGCTTACGCGTCGTTCTCGACCGCCGCCTTGCTCTTGGGGGTCAGCTTGAGCAGGCGTCCGGTGCTGCCGCTGGCCTCGTCTTCCAGCAGCCATAGTGCGCCGTCCGGGCCTTGCTCCACTTCGCGGATACGTGCGCCCATGTCGTAGCGGGCCACTTCGCGCGGTTGGTCGCCCAGCGACACCTGCACCAGCGCCATCGACGACAGCCCGCCGATAAAGCCATTGCCGCGCCATGTCGGGAACTGCTTGCCGCTGTAGATCACAAAGCCTGCCGGCGAGATCACCGGCGTCCAGCTGATCTTGGGCGCGGCAAATTCCGGGCGCGTGTTGTGGTCCGGGATCGGTGTGCCGTCGTAGTTGTCGCCATTAGACACGATGGGGTAACCGTAATTGGCGCCGCGTTGAATCAGGTTCAACTCATCGCCACCGAGCGGGCCCATTTCGTGTTCCCACAAACGCCCCTTGCCGTCGAAGGCCAGGCCGAGAATATTGCGGTGCCCCAGCGACCACACCTGTGCGGCAACGCCGCCTTGCGCAGCAAACGGGTTGTCGGCTGGCACGCTGCCATCATCGTTGAGCCGGATCAGCTTGCCGAGATTGGCCTTCATGTCCTGGGCGGGGGTGAATTTCTGGCGTTCGCTGGAGCTGATCCACAACTTGCCATCCGGCCCGAACGCGAGCCGATGCCCGAAGTGACCGTTGCCGGTGACCTTGGGATCCTGGCGCCAGATCACCTTCAGGTCCGACAACGTGCCGCCGCCGGTTGCATCCAGCGTGAGCTTGGCGCGCGCCACCGCGGCGCCGCGCGTGTCGCCCTGGCCCGGTTCGGCGTAGCTCACATAGACCAGGCCGTTCTTGGCGAAACGCGGGTGCGCCAGGACATCGCCGAAGCCACCCTGGCCGCCATACGCCACGGACGGAATGCCGGTGATGGCGCTCTTGCGTTTGGTCTTGGGGTCCAGGCGCATCAAGGTACCGCGCTTTTCGCTTACCAACAGGGTGCCGTCGGGCAGGAAGGTCATTGCCCAGGGTTCGTCGAAATCGGCAACCGTGGTGGCCTGAAACGGCCACTGCGCCTTGGGAATGGAGGCCGCGGGAGCGGCAACTGAGGCACCGGCGGTGAACAGGGTGGCCGAGCAGGCCAGTGCAAGCAGACGTCGGACAGACATGTGGTCCTCCAGGGGAAAGGGCGCGGTAACGCTGCAGCCCTCCCGCAACGTGTCCCGCGTCGGGTTTTCAAGTACCTTACACGACGCCGCCGAGGCCGCCCTTGTTGCAGATCACTGTCTGCAAGACGTCCGCGTCCCACATCGTCGTATGTCATGCATCGTTTCACCATGAAAAGGAGTTTCCATGGCCATGCAAAAAACCTCGCCTGCTTTTATCGCCGCATCCTGGGCCGCATTGTTGCTGGGCGGTGCGGCGTATCTGATCGGATTGTGGAATGCCCAGATGTTGCTCAATGAAAAGGGCTATTACTTCACGCTGTTGCTGTTCGGTTTGTTCGCATCGGTGTCGTTGCAGAAGAGCGTGCGTGATCGTGCCGATGGAATTCCTGTCACCGGGTTGTACTACGCCATCTGCTGGTTCTCGCTGATCGCTGCGTTGGTACTGCTGACCATCGGCCTGATCAACGCCACCCTATTGCTGAGCGAGAAAGGTTTTTATGCGATGGCCTATGCGCTGAGCTTGTTCGGCGCAGTTGCCGTGCAGAAAAATACCCGCGATGCGATGGATATCAACGACGCATCGCGCAGTGCGCGTAACGTACCGGTACCGCCAGCGCTCGACTGACATATTGAAGATCGTGCCATGTAACAACGCCACCTCGACGGTGGCGTTATCGTGTTAGCGCTTATGTGTATCGTCGCCAGTGACGAAATCGGCGGCGTTTTCCCAGGCGCGCTTGACGGCATGCCGCGCCTTGCTCCAACTCAACGAAGAGGTTCCACGCTTGGCTTCCCAATCGCGATGCAGCTCGGCCTCCACCTGATCATAGGCGCGCGCGTTGTCGCGGATGCGCGCCTCATGTCCTGCCAGATAGGCACCTTCGTAATCTTCGTAGCGATCGCCTTCGGTGTAATACGGCTCTTCGGTGAAGCGTTCACGCCAATAGCTGGATACGTTCTGACTACGGTCTTCGTCCGGTGCGCGGCCCGGAATCTGATACGGCACGTTCATGCGCGTCTCCGTGGTGAATGTGCGACCTACTGTAGGGTGGGCAGTGTTAATTTCGTTGGCAGAGCGGGTGAGGAGGGCATCAAGGTGATCATTTCAACGCGATGCACTGTGGCGTCCTGCAGTGCGCTATCACGGCAGCGACTTGCGTCAAGCAGTGTCTCCAAGACGACGTGTCAGTCAGGTGGTCGCTGAGGCCGCCTCGTACGGTAACGGGGTCGCGCCTGCCGCCACCATGGCAGGTTCTGCGTCCTGCAACGCGGCCTGCTCTGCATCGACAATCACCAGCACGCGCCCGGCCTGGATTTCATCTTCGAACTGACGCCGTACCGGATCGGGCACCGTTGCGCCGATCAGCGCCGAGGACCAACTGCCGACCAATGCGCCGGCCAGTGCCATGACGCCAGCACCAGCCAAGGTCAGCCCGATCGGCGGCACCGCAATGGCCACCAGACCTGCCACCAGGCCGGCGGCACCACCGGTCGCCGCACCACGCGCGGCAGCTGGGAGAAAGTCGGTTTTGGCGTCCTTGCGTTCGTCGGGCACATCCTGCAGTTCGATATCGGAGCGGGCGATCAACGACAGCGCATCGTTGTCGATGCCGGCGCCACGGGCGGCCAGCAGCACGCGTTGCGCGCTGTCGAGATCGGCGGTGCTGTAGACATGGCGCAGTTTCATCGCAAACTCCCACGCAGGTGAGAACCGCAGCGTTGGGCGTGCGCAGTTAGGCACGCGTGAGCACTGCGCGAGCACATCGCGAAAGCGCGGTTGCCAACAGGCGGGCGCGTCGCTGTCATCCGAGCACGGCTAATGCCTGGAATTTTCGCCTGGCGCGAGTACTGCAGTGCTGCACGCCGCTCCAATTCTGATGGATTGCCGTTCGTTGCCGTTCGTTGCCGTTCTTAAGTGTTCTCACTCTGCTTGCGCGGAAACAGATAGAACACCCAGCCGACCAACAGCGCCACGCCTGCCGCGGCCAGGTTCTGCCAACTGGCGCTGGCCAGCAACCCCAGCGACAGCAGCAAGGCGGCGATGGGAATGGCCGGGCCGCCAGGCAGGCGCACGGTGTCGGTGCGTTGCCGGTACCTGCGCGCCAGTACGATCACCGCTGCTGCGGTGCCGATGTAGGCGAACAGGCGGGTGACCATCGATAGCAGCGCCAACTGGGTAAACGATCCCGACAACGCCAATGCAAGCGACAGCACGCCCTGGGTAAGCACCGCTGCGGCAGGCGTGTGGAAGCGCGGATGCACGCGTGCCAGAAATGCAGGGCCATACCCATCGCGTGCAAGCGCAAACAGAAAACGCGGGCCCAGCATCACCGTGTTGCTGGTGGTGCCGAGGATGGAAATGGTGGCGCCCACGGTCAGGATCAGCGCCAAGGCTTCGCCGCCGAATCGGCTTGCGGCATCGGCCAAGGGTGTGGGCGATGCGGCAAGATTGGGCAACGTTCCTTGTGCCACCACCTGTACCGCGGCGTAGATCAAGGTGACGGTGACGATCATGGTGATCAAGGCGAAGGGCACATCGCGCCGCGGGTTGCGGTATTCGCCAGCGGCTGCCGGAATGTTTTCGAAACCCGCGTAGGCGAACAGCAGCAACAAGGCCGCTTCGCCGAGATTGCCCAGGTCGCGTAGATCGGGCGTGGTGCCGGCAAACGCCCACGACCAATCCACATAGAACAAGCCGATTGCCACGAACAACAGCAATGGCACCAGCTTGCCGATCACCAGGGCGATACCTGTGCGCGCGGCCGATTTCACGCCGATGACGTTGATGGTGGTGAGCAGGCCCAACGAACCGACCACCACCAGCAAGCGCGCCCAGGTATCGGTGGAGGCCGTGGGCCAGAACCGCGCCACCGCGTCAGCCAGACCATTGCTCAAGGCGGCCGCCGAACTGATGCGGGTGAGCCAGATCATCCAGCCGATCTGAAAGCCGACGAACGGGCCGAACGCTTCGCGCGTGTAGAGATAGCTGCCGCCCGGCGTATCGAAGTAGCTCGCCGCCTGGGCATAACACAGCACCAGCAAGGCCACCGCCAGGCCGGCCAGCATCACTGCCCACAGACTCATCGGCCCCAGCAGGGCGGCGGTCGCGGCGGGCAGCAGATAGATGCCGCTGCCGATGACATCGTTGATCGACAGGCCGACAATCTGCCAGCGGCTGACGACGCGGACCAGGCCAGTGGCATCCTGTGCGGGCTGCGGTGTGCTCATTGCGCGTCCTCGGTCAGTGCGGGCAATTGCCACGCAGCGTGAAGACGTGCGTACTCGGCGCGCGGCAGCAGCACGAACAGGGGGTGATCGTCCGGCTTCAACCAGGCAAGCAGGCGTTGCATGTCGGCCGCTGCCATTGCGGTGCAGCCGGCAGTGAACTGGCCTGGCGTGCGCCACAGGTGCGCGAAGATGCAGCTGCCGCGTCCGGGAATGGCCTTGGGATTGTGCGCAATCACCAAGCCCTCGCTGTAGCGCGCATCGCCGGCGTGGCGCAGGTCCAGGCGCATCGGTTCGGTGGAGCCGGCAACGGCTGCTTCGCCCACCTGCGTTGCATCGACAATGCGGTTGTACAGCGGCGAGCTGGGTACATCCATGCAGTAATGCGTGGCGCTCATCGGCTGGTACGGCATCGCGCTATCGATGCTGGGCGCATAGCCAAAGGCCGGGCCGATGGCGAACACGCCGGCAGGGCTGCGGCCATCGCCTTCGCGCTTTTGCGGCCCTTGCGTCTGCGCCGGATGCAGACCCTCGCCCCATGCACTGCCATGGCGGCCCAGCGCCACTGCGAAGCTCGCTGCGGCCGGTTGCCATTCGCCATCCACACGCTTGAATGCTTGCAGACGCGCCTGGGTGCTGTTCCAGTCCGGCGTGGTCACCACAATCAATGCGCGTGCTTGATTCAAGGCATCGATCGGACCGGCCGCGACGGCGAGGCTGCTACAGCCCGCCAGCGCCCACAGCACGAGGGATCGAAACACGGTGGCAAGGCGCATGCAGGCTCCGGTGAATGGGTCGAGCGGGACGAGTCCAGGGTGGATACACGGTGTGTGGAGACGGGCGCTAGGTGGCCCCGTGACGCACACCCTCATGTCGCTACTGTACTCAGCAATGCGGCTGCGTGGCGCATTGTGCGCGGCATGTTTGTGCGCCTGGTTGGTGATGCTTGTAGCAGTGGACGCAACTCTGTTGTGGTGTCACGCATATGTGCGGCTCGGTTGTATTGAAGCCTTTGACTTCAGTGAGCGGGTTGCAGAGCGGATGGTCTGCGGCTTGGCTGCGGGGCCCTTGCCCGGCCACCGTCGCGGGACACGCTGCAAGTACGTCCATGTAAGCTCTGGCGCGGCATCCCTGCCGCTCAAGGTCCCGCGACGTTGGGCGGGCAAGGACCAGTCAAGTTGGTCGTTGCGCACAGCTTTCAATAAAACAGCCAGCAATCTGATGCGCTGATTCCGTTCTTCAATGAAGGCACCGCGCCCTCGATTCATTGGCACCGGCAAACGAAAACTACTGCGTAGCCGTCAGACAGGAGCGGTGGTTACTCAGAATCGGCCAACACCACTCGTGGACGGTTCCTGCGCGCAGTCCATTTCCACAGGACCATTTTTTGCTGATTTCTGCTAACAGCACTCAATCCGCCAACAGCTCCAGCCCACGAATGCGGCGGATGCCCAGCCCCGGCGAATCGTCGATATGGATCTGTGCCTCATCGAAATACGTGCCGCCCTCGGTAGGGTCGAACTGCCCGAGCGCGGGCGCATCCAGATCTGCCAGGGTGATGCTATCGGCCTTGGCCACCGCCAGATGCACCGCAGCGGCGACGCTGATGCTGGATTCGATCATGCAGCCGATCATGCAGGGCAACCCGTACAGCGCGGCGATGTCGGCGATGCGGATGGCGTTGGACAGCCCGCCGGTCTTCATCAGTTTGATGTTGATGATGTCGGCAGCGCGGCGCTGGATCAGGTCGATCACCTGTGTGGGCGAGAAGACGCTTTCGTCGGCCATCACCGGCGTGTGGATGTGTGCGGTGACGAAAGCGAGCCCATCGATGTCGGCGGCCTTGACCGGTTGCTCAAGCAACTCCAGTGCGATGCCGGCAGTTTCCAGGGTGCGCATGGTGCGCACCGCCTGCTTGGGCGTCCAACCCTGGTTGGCATCCAGCCGCAGCGATGCGCGACCGGCCACTGTCGCATGGATTGCCGTGACGCGTTCGACGTCCGAATCGATGTCCTTGCCGACCTTGATCTTCAACGCGCGATAGCCGCGTGCGAGGGCTGCTTGCGCCTGCGCCACCATGGTGTCGATGGCATCGGCGCTGATGGTGATGTCGGTGGTGATGCGTGGCGTGCCGCCACCGAGCAGCTGGTACAGCGGAGCTCCGAATGCCTGCGCCCACAGGTCGTACAGCGCGATTTCCACTGCGGCCTTGGCGCTGGTATTGCGCTCGAGCGCGTGCTGCACGAGGCCGCACAGCCGGTTGAGATCGGCCACGTCCTGGCCGATCAATCTGGGGCCGATGCAGTGGTCGATTGCGGCAATGATGCTGCCATGCGTATCGCCGGTGATCGGTGCGGTGGCCGGCGCGGCACCATAGCCGATGTGGCCGCTGTCAGTCTGCAACAGCACCACCACATCCTCGATCGCCTGCACGGTACGCACGGCCGTCTTGAATGGTCTTTTCAATGGCACGCGCAACATGCCAAGCCGGAAGCCGGTGATCTTCATGGGGTGCTCGTTGGTGCAATGCGTTGGATGCGGGTGATGTGCTCGATGAATGCAGAGCCGTCGCTGGCGAGCAACGACAGCAACGGTGTGACCGACACGCCGTTCAAACGCGCGCGCTGCACGCTGCCATCGGTGGCGCGGTAACTGGCGCCGGCCACATCATGGATCACCCATGGCGCGCCCCCTGCGTGCCCGATCACCAGCATCACGTGGCCGGGGATGTGGATCAGATCGCCGACCTGCAGCTGTGCGAGCTGCTGCAGGCGGCGGGGCAGGGCTGCACCTGCGTCGAACGGCACGGGGTACAACACCGGGCTGCGCGCTTGGTCGCCGGTATTGCGTGGCAGTGCGATGCCTAAGCTGCGATAGACATCCAGTACGAAGCCGCTGCAATCGCGCGCGTTGTAATCGTTGCCCCAACCGTAGCGTTCGCCCAGGAATTTGAATGCCTGCCGTAGCAATGCGGCATCGGTGGCCGGCAAGGCGCCAATACGGACATCGGCACCGCGCGGGATTAGCGCAGGCGCCAGCTGCAAACGGCCAGCGGCGCTGCGCAGCGGAAGTTGCACCACATAGGCAGCCAACGGCAGCTGGCCGTTGACCGGCTGCTGCGGCGGCCAGTCGCCGAGCAATGGCAGGCTGGTGCCCATGTCCAGCATAAGTGCCGAAACCGCCGGGTTTTCGGGCGTATAGGCGGTCTGCACGCGGGCTGCCGTGACCACGATGCGCGGGCCGCGTCGTGCGTAATCCAGTACCTCGGCGCGGCTGCCTTCGGCAAGGTGCGCGGTTGCGATCCACGCGGCGTAATTGGCGGCGATGACGAACTGCCAGGCGCCGTCGGCGCTGCCGTGCAGGACCGCCACCGGCGTACCGGGATACAACGCCGATTCCTGGAAGCGGTCGATATCGTGGTCGTCAACGCTGGAAAACACGCGCTGTTCGGTGGGAAAGGTGCGCAGCGCTGCGCGCGAGACCACCAGCGCAAAGCGCAACGGGACCTGCGCGGGAAGCGCATCCAGTGCCACTGCCTTGCGCAACGCAGCCAGGCGTGTGGCATCCAGGAGGTGCCCATCCGCGTCGTACAGTGGTCGCGTCGGCGTAGCCGATAACGCGTCGATGCGCGCCCGCACCTCGGCTGCGGGCAGCGTGTCTGGCAGCTGCGCAATGTCGTGCATCGAGGCATCGTCGCGCAGCAGGCGTGCATTGAACTCGGCGATCTGCGCGGGACTCATGCGCGGCCTCTGGGCGTTGCGGCTGCGTTGGATCCAATCATCGGGCGTCAGCTGCGCATCGCTGACGACGAAGGGCGGCTGGGTCACCCGCGTGTCGGCAGGTGCGGACGCGGCCCTGCAGGGCAGGGCGAGCGCGATCAACAGCAGCATCAGCAGGCGGTGCGACAATGGCATGAAGAGCTCGCGATGAAGGCAGCCACTGGCGCGCTGCGAAGGCCCTGATAGTGGCATGCGGCGCATGCCACTATCCACGCGTTGCGGCGGCAAGACGATGAGACGTTGGCAGTGTACGTGGAGGCGCTGTGGTGCGGTACATGGAGGAGATGCAGTCGCTCGCCGCCGCCGCCGCCGCGCTAGTGGCCGTTGCTAGCGCATCTACCACGGCGATGCTTGCCGGGTTGAGAAAAGCTGCCAACGCCCCGTTGCTTCAATGCGTGAGTCACACTGTCGGCGACGTACCCATACGCGGAAGATCTCGCAAGCCCCAACTCGGCAGATAATGGTGCCGCGACAGCAGCGCGGCGATCCAGGCGCGCCCCGTAGGTCGTCTTGCCTTCCCAGGAGAACATCGTGCCGCCCAGCTTCCCTCCGTCGTTGACGACCTGGCTGCGTGCAGCCGTCTGCCTGGTCGCGCTATCGCTCGGCGCCTGCGCGCACGCACCGCAGCGCAACCCGCTGGCACAGTGGGTTCCCTCGCCCAACTACGACACGCGCAGGCCGATCCTGATCGTGTTGCACTTCACCGACCAGCATTCGGTGCAGCAGAGCCTGAGCACGCTGCGCGGGCGCAACAGCGGTGGCCGGGTGAGTGCGCATTATCTGATCGGCGAAGATGGGCAACGCTATCAGCTGGTCGGCGACGACCAGCGCGCCTGGCACGGCGGTGCCGGCCGCTGGGGCACCATCACCGACATCAATTCGGCATCGATCGGCATCGAGCTGGACAACGATGGCAGCGAACCGTTCGCACCCGCCCAGATCGACAGCCTGCTGGTGCTGCTGGACGACCTGTGTAAACGCCTGCGTATCCCGCGCACGCAGATCGTTGGCCACGAAGACGTCGCGCCGACACGCAAGAACGACCCCGGCCCGTTATTTCCCTGGAAGCGCCTGGCCGACGCCGGCTTCGGCCGCTGGCCCGCCACCGACGCGCCCCCAGCCCCGCCAAGTTTCGATCCATGGCAAGCGCTGGCCCTGCTCGGCTACAGCCTCGACGACCCTGCCGCTACGCTGCAGGCGTTTCACCATCACTATCGCGGCACCAGCGCCACCACGCTGGATGCCGAGGATTTGCGCATTCTGTCTGCGTTGACCGTAAATTCAAGGGCGTCGGTTTTGCCGGCGGCTAGCGAGCCGGTTGAGGGCGACATCCGATAGGCGCAGCGTGTGTGTCAATCATGTGTTGCGGGGCCGCGAACGGATGTGCCGTGTGATCCAGCGCGTGCATCTTGGCGTGCTTACAGAGGAAAGACGATGAAGCAAAACCTGCGGTTACAGAAAGGACGCTGCGTGCAAGACATTGTCGTTGGAAGCGTTCTGCTGATGATTGTCATGCTGCCGTCTACCCTGTTCGCTAACGAACTCCGCGTGCATCCAGCCAAGACCGCCGCGGAAGCGGGCCTGGTGGATGTGCGTGGTCTTGCGCCGGCTATCGCACTGGACATGCGCTACGCAAGCAGCAACAACTTCACCGGACGGGTGGTGCCGGGGTATGTCGCGCCGCGGTGTTATCTGTTGCGGCCGGCCGCGGAGGCGCTGGCGCGGGTAGCGCACACGCTCAACGCGCAGGGCTATCGGTTGCAGGTGTTCGATTGCTATCGGCCGGTGCGGTCTGTGCAGGCGTTCGTGGCCTGGGCTGCGGATCTGCAGGACCAGGCGACCAAGGCGCAGTACTACCCGCAGGTGGACAAGCGTGCCTTGTTGGGCGACTACATTGCGCCGACCTCCGGGCACAGTCGTGGCGCAACGCTGGATCTGGGCTTGCTGGATTGCCGGTCGGCTCCGTGCCGCGCGGTGGACATGGGCACCGATTTCGATTTCTTCGATGCGCGTGCGCATACCGATACCCCCGATATCAGCGCGGCGCAGCGAGCGAACCGCCGGCGCTTGCTGCGGGCGATGGCGGCGGAGGGCTTTGCCAATTACCCGATGGAGTGGTGGCACTTCACCTTGCGTCCCGAGCCGACGCCCGACACTGCCTACGACGTGCCGGTTGACTGATCGGGCCACGCAGCAGCTTCGCAGTAACCCGCGGAATCTTCGTGCGGCATCAGCAAACGCAACTCGTACACTGCGCGGATGACCTGTCATCCACGCGCTTACCATCGCTTGATTGCCGCGTAGTGTGTGTTGCCATCCAGAGGAAGTGTCATGTCCGACCCGGAACGCTTTGTCGATATCGCCTGCCCGTACTGCGGGGAGTGGATCACCCTGGCGCTGGATCTGACCGGCGGCGATCAGCACTACATCGAAGACTGCCAGGTCTGCTGCAAGCCGATCTCGGTGAGTGTGCAGTGGGATGAAGAAGGCGAGGCGACGGTGAGCGCGCGCGGGCAGGACGATGCTTGAACGCGGCTTGTCGCATGGTCGGGCGAACGGATGTTGCAGCCGATCCCTGTTCGCGTGACCGGTCGTTCCTGCGGGCGTGGCATCGGCCCATCACCTGCAGCCGCTAGACTGGTGCACCTGCTAGCTGGATCGTCACGATGAATTTGCCCCTGCACTTCGGCCTGCTCGGTTCGCTGGAGGCTGGCCTGATCGCGCTCATCCTGGGGGTGTTGGTCTTCGCAGCGGTGGAGCGCATCGGCCGGCGTTTGCAGTTCAACCATGGGCACACGCTTGGGATCGCCTGCCTGCTGACGGTCGCCATCGGCGCTGGCTACGACATCTGGAATCTGGTTTACACGAGCATCGTGCGACTGGAATCGCCGCTTTACGCGCGGTTGGCGCTTGCCAGGATCCACGACCCCAACGAGCTGGGCTCCCGCGTGGTGCTGGAAGTGACTGGCGGGCTTGCCGGCGTGGTACTGGGTTGGAAACTGTTCAGTTCCGGAAGCTGGGACGACGAGTCGCCCAGCACCTGAAATCGGGTCGCGCAGTGTGCGCCAGTTCGCAAAACCAGATGCACTGAATGAGCTGCTTCTGTTTGACTCACCATTGCCTAACAGGCGGGTAGCTGCAAACGTTCAGGCAGTGGTTAAAAGGACGTTTCGCGCGAAATTGCGGCGGGTTGAGCGTTCATTCGGGCTGGGTAGGGTATTGCCATGTGCGGCGACACCGCGCATTCCCAAGCCAAGGAGACCACCATAATGAAGAATCGCAACCGCACCTCGCTGCTCGCCGCCACCGCCGCCCTTGCTGCCGCTCTGGCGCTGCCGGCGATGGCGCAGAGCACCTCTCCGGATGCCGCCGCGCAGTCGGGCAGCTCGGCCACGTCGGCGCAGTCGGGTGGTGCCAGCTCCGGTGGCGGCCAGACCTGGGCCAGTGTTGATACCGACAGCGATGGCGCCATCAGCAAGCAGGAAGCGCAGGTCAATGCGGGGCTCGCACAGATCTTCGATCAAGCCGATGGCAACACCGATGGCAAGCTGACTCCGGACGAATACAAAGCCTTCGTCGCCAAGCAGCAAGGTGGCGGTGGTGCGACCGGCTCGCAGGGCAACTGAGCAGTCTTCCAGAGCACCTTGCCTATTTCTCAGCGCTTCACCCATACCTTGAGAGGAGACATCGCATCGCCTGACCGAGCGCTGGCCTAGATCTGAGCCAACGTTCGGTAAGTAAGCCGTAGCAAGCATCAGGATGGACACGCGGGAGCGATCTGCCAGGGTCGCTCCCGTTTTGTTGACGTCTACCGCGTTACGGTGGTGCGTTCCGCCTCGGGTGCTTCTCCATGTTGCACGTTCGTCTTGCACTTCTGCTTGGGCTGGCGAGCTCGCTGCCGGCCTTCGCTGCGCCACCGGAATTGGCACCGGTGACCCCGGCTCCGCCATTGCCGGCGACGGCTGGCGGCAACGCCCCGGCGATGTCGCCTTTGCCGATCGATCCGCCGGTGCCCGCCACCACGCCGTTGCTGCCGGCCGACACCCCCGGGCCTTCCGGATCTACCAGCGGTGCAGAGGCATCCGTTGCACCCTCCGCTGGCAGTCTGGCGCCGCGCAGCTTCCGTAGCCTGGACGCCGACGCCGATGGCTCGCTGACCCAGACCGAGGCAAGCGCAGATCCGGTGCTACGCGAGAACTTTGCCGGTTTCGACAGCAATGGCGACGGGCGCCTGTCGCGCGACGAATTCGCCAGCTATCAGCCTGGCCCGGGCGACGCCGCAGGCGACTAAGAGCGGCTAACGAGGACTGCGCTCGCCGCCATGCGGGCATGGCCGGTGTCGGTGCGGCAGGCGCCACGCCTACACGCCGGTTCTGAGCGCGCAATCCGCATCCACGCGACGACTGTTCGCCAGGGTGTGTCAGCCGCTCCGAGCACGGCGGGATATCGGCGCACTGCTAGACTTACCCGATGAGCTCTCTTGCACAACGCGACGGCCAGGCGATCCAACTGGTCGGCTTCGACGGCGACGACACCCTCTGGAAAAGCGAGGACTATTACCGCACCGCCGAAGCGGATTTCGAGGCGATCCTGTCCGGTTATCTGGACCTGCGCGACAGCCGCATGCAGCAGCACCTGCTGGCGGTGGAGCGGCGCAATCTCAAGATATTCGGTTACGGCGCCAAGGGCATGACGCTGTCGATGATCGAAACTGCGATCGAACTGACGCAGGCGTGCATCGCAGCTCACGACATCCAGCGCATCGTCGAGATCGGCCGTGCCACGCTGCAGCACCCGGTGGAGGTGATTGCCGGCGTGCGCGAGGCGGTCAGCGCAATCGCTGCCGATTACGCGGTGGTGCTGATCACCAAGGGCGACCTGTTCCACCAGGAGCAGAAGATCGAGCAGTCCGGCCTGGCCGACCTGTTCCCGCGGGTCGAAGTGGTGTCCGAAAAGGATCCCAAGACCTATGCGCGGGTGCTCGGCGAATTCGATCTGCCGGCGCAGCAGTTCGTCATGATCGGCAATTCGCTGCGCTCGGACGTGGAGCCGGTGCTGGCCATCGGTGGCTGGGGCATCCATACCCCGTACGCGGTGACCTGGGCGCACGAGCAAGAGCACGGGGTGGCCGCCGACGAACCGCGCATGCGCGAAGTACCCGACGCCGCCGGCTGGCCGGCGGCGGTGTATGCGCTGGATGCATTGGCCCGGCAGCAGCGCTAAGCCCGGCAGCAGCGCTAAGCTAAGCCAATCGCAGCTAGTGCGGCGATGCTGATTCGGTAAGGCGATGCATCATCACGCGGGCGCCCTGCGGTGCCCAACGACAGGACGTTTGCGGCCGGGCATGCATGCACGGCCGAGCTTGGAGGGAGTACCGATGACCATGTTGTCCATCACCCATCGTGCCGGTCTGGCCCTGCTTTTCGGGCTGTTGATCGGTGCCGTACCGCTGGCTGCTGCCGAGCTGGAAGAAGAGATCATCAACCCCAGCGAGGTCATCTTTCGCGATGGGCAGCCTTACTACGACGACGGTAGCGACTACGTGCGCCTGCGCACGCGTCGGGTGGATGGCGAACTGGTGTATTTCCGCACGGTGCGCTTCGATCAGGAGCAAGGCTATGTGGATGCACAGGGCCAGAGCATTGCCAGGTTGCAGGCGCGACCGAGCGAGCGTGACCGCAGCGTTGGGTTTGCGCGCGACCGCCATGAAGGTGGCCGCTACGCCGGCTATTCGGGCGATGGCGGCTACGTAGGTTTCGGTGGCCCGTTCCGTCTGGGCGCCTCCCGCAACCGCCCGTATGGCCAGATGTACTACGGCAATGGTCTTTACGGCCCGGATCCTTACAGCAGCCCACATAACCGCGACGCGCGCCAGCGTTATATCGGCCCGGGCTACACCGGCTCCTGCGATCTGAGCGGTTGCCGCGAGATCCATCATTTCGGGTTGTACGATCTGCGCTAGGCGCCACTGAAACAGGCGCGCTCATCGACTGGGTGCGTCCGTGCCGCTGCGCGCACACCATCGGCCTTCGTTGGATTGTCCCCTGACAGCATCGCAAGCATGCGGCATCATCGGCGCATGCCCGCGTCCAGCTCATCCATGTTGCGATCCCTGCCACTGCTGGCGGCATTGCTGCTGCCGGCGTTGGCGGCCGCGCAGACCGCACCGGCACCTGCAACCGCAGCTATAGCTACAGCTACAGCAGAAGACCCGGCACCAGCGGTGACGCCAGGCACCGGCGATGCCTGGGTGGACCAGCATCTGGCCGATATGGGCAGCTATGCGCAGCGCTACCCGGCCAGCTTCATCGACGAGGTGGCGCGCTATACCGGCACGCCGCGTGCGTATGTGCAGGCGCTGCTGCAGGTGCATGGCTGGCATGCGGGGGACATCTATTTCGCGTGTTTCTGGGCGCAGACCGTGCAGCTGTCGTGCCGCGAAAGCGTGCGCGCCTATAGCCGCGACCATCGCGATGGCTGGGAGGGCGTGGTCACGCGGCTGTCGGTGGCGCCGGACAACGTGCACATGCGCGCGCTGCGGCACGCCATCGTCGCCAGCTACGACCGCTGGGAGCGCCCGATTACCCTGGACGCGCTGCTGCGTCGTCAGCTTGGCGATCATGCGCAGCGCCTGGAAGCTGCGCGCCAGGCCAGCGAAGCGGCAGAAGCGGCGGCGCAGGCCGGGCTCTGACGCAGGCGTCGTGGAGTAGCGCTTGGCGCAGTCCAGCGGTGTGCGGCTGTCTGCGCGCCAACGCGTGGCCCGCGATGCTGCCGTGCAGCTGGCCGGCGCAGGGCGCGGTCGGCGAGAATGCGCCAACGCTGGCGTTCGGCCGGCTCTTGGCCAAGACCAGCCCATGCGCGATACCGCCTTTGTTTCTCCCGATCAGATCCGCAGCCTGTTTGCCCAGGCGATGTCGGACATGTATCGCGCCGAGGTGCCGTTGTATGGCGATCTGATGGCGCTGGTGGCGCAGGTCAACGCCGACACCCTGAACGCCGATCCTGCGCTGGCCGCGCGCCTGCAACGCAACGACGAACGCGCGCGGCTGGATCTGGAGCGGCATGGCGCCATCCGCGTCGGCACGGCCGCCGAGCTGGCCACCTTGCGCCGGCTGTTTGCGGTGATGGGCATGCAGCCGGTGGGCTATTACGACCTGTCGGTGGCCGGCGTGCCGGTGCACTCCACCGCGTTCCGCCCGATCGACGAAGCGTCGCTGTCGGCCAACCCGTTTCGCGTGTTCACCTCGCTGCTGCGGCTGGAGTTGATCGAAGACGCCACCCTGCGCGCACAGGCCGAGCAAATTTTGCAGCAGCGGCAGATCTTCACTGCTGGCGCGCTGGAGTTGATCGAGCAGCACGAACGTCATGGCGGGCTTGAGGCGGGCCAGGCACAGCAGTTCGTGGCCGAAGCGCTGGAGACCTTCCGCTGGCATGGCGATGCCACCGTGTCGCTGCCTACCTATCGTGCGCTGAGCGAGGCGCATAAGTTGATCGCCGATGTGGTGAGCTTCCATGGCCCGCACATCAACCACCTCACGCCACGCACGCTTGATATCGATGCGGCGCAAGCGCAGATGCAGCGCGCCGGCATCGATGCGAAAGCGGTGATCGAAGGGCCGCCGCGCCGGCGCGTGCCGATCCTGTTGCGGCAGACCAGTTTCAAGGCACTGGAAGAGCCGGTGCGTTTTGTCGGCGACAGCGGGCAGGCCGAGCACGGCACGCACACCGCGCGCTTCGGCGAGATCGAACAACGCGGGCTTGCCCTCACCCCGAAGGGCCGTGCGCTCTACGACGCGTTGCTGGCGCAGGCCCGCGACAGCGACGGTGCCGGCAGCACCGGTGCCGATTACGCCACGCGGCTGCAGACCGCATTCGTCGCGTTCCCGGATGACGAAGCGCTGCTGCGTCAGGAAGGCCTGGGCTATTTCCGTTATGCATTCACCGACGCCGGCCGCGCCGACCCGGCGCAGGTGGCCGCCATGCCGGCAGAAACCGCGATTGCGCTCGGGCTGGTCAGTGCCGACCCGATCATCTACGAAGACTTTTTGCCGGTGAGCGCGGCCGGCATCTTCCAATCCAACCTGGGTGGGGCCGAGCAGCGCGCCTATGCCGCGCATTCGAGCAAGCGCAGCTTCGAACAGGCCCTGGGCGCCCAGGTGCACGACGAGTTCGCGTTATACGCGCAGCTGGAGCGCGCCTCGCTGCAGGCCTTGTTGGCCTGAACCCGCGTACGTCGTCGCGTCGCGTGGCGCGGCGGCGGCTGGTGTACTGCGTCGCTTCAGCGCGCCGATGACGCGGCCGGGCGCCGTGCCGCCGCGCGCTCTGCCCGGCGTGCACGCGCACGTGCGCGACGTGCCTTCCAGCGCTCGCTCAGGCACGAAAAGATCACATACAGCGCCGGGGTGCTGAGCAAGGTGAGGCTCTGCGAGAAGATCAGCCCGCCGATCATCGCGATGCCCAGCGGGCGACGCAGCTCAGAGCCTTCGCCCAGGCCCACTGCCAGCGGCACGGCGGCCAGGATCGCCACCATCGTGGTCATCATGATCGGGCGGAAGCGCACGATCGAGGCTTCGCGTGCGGCCGCGCGTGCATCCATGCCATGCACGCGCTGCGCCACCAGCGCGAAGTCGATCATCATGATGGCGTTCTTCTTGACGATGCCGATCAGCAGCACCAACGCAATCATCGAGATCACCGACAGTTCGGTGTTGGTGAGGAACAACGCCAGCAACGCACCCACGCCTGCCGCGGGCAACGTGGACAGGATGGTCACCGGATGGATCAGACTCTCGTAGAGCATGCCCAGCACGATGTAGACGGTAAGCACGGCGGCCAGCAGCAACACGCCCATCGAATTGGGGCTGAGCTGCACATTGAAGCTGTCGTCGCCGCCGAGGCGGATGCCGTCGGGCATGCGCAGGCCGTCCACGGTGGACTTGATGATCAGATCCGCCTCGCCGGTGCTGACACCCGGTGCCAGGTTGTAGCTCAGATCCATCGTGGTGTACTGGTTTTCATGGATGATCTGCGGCGGTGCCAGGCCCGGCACCTGCGTGGCGACGGAAGTGATCGGCACCATCTGCCCGGCACGGTTGGGCAGTAAGATCTGATCCAGCGCCTTGGGGGTGGCGGTCTGCGAAGGCAGCGCATTGACCACCACGCTGTACTGGTTGAGATCCGAATAGATGGTGGAAATCGAGCGCTGGCCGAACGCGCCGTACAGCGCGCCATCGATCGCACCGACCGTAATCCCCATGCGCGCGGCCTTGGCGCGGTCGATTACGATGTTCTGGCGTAGGCCGGCAGTATCCACGTCGGTGCCGACATCGCGCAGGCGTGGGTTCTTCTTCAACGCCGCCTGCAGCTTGGGCAGCCATTCCTGCAGCTGTGCAAGATCGTTGCCCTGCAGCGACACCCGGTATTGCGCGCCCTGGCTGGTGCCGCCGCCGCCATCGCTGGGCAGGTCCTGGATGGCCCGCAGGCGCAAGTCCAGGTCCGGGTAGCGGTCGGCCTTGGCGCTCAGCCGTGCGACCACTTGTGCGGTGGTGTCGCGGCGGCCCTCGCTGCGTTTTTTCAGCTCGATATTGAACGACGCGCTGGAGCCCTGGCGGCCGGAACCCAGCCGCGCGCCGACGGTTTTCACCGCCGGGTCGGCCATCAGCATGTCGGCGATGCGGCGCTGGCGGCTGACCATGTCGGCGAACGACACCGTGGCGCTGGAATTGGCGCGGCCCCAGATCAGGCCAGTGTCCTGTGCGGGGAACGAGCCCTTCTTGACCGCGCCGCCGAGAAAAATGGTGGCGGCAATCAACAGCAAGGGCGTCAGCGACAGCAGCAGCGCGTGGCGCAACGAAAAGTCCAGCGCCACGGTGTAAACGGCGAGCATGCGCTCATGCATTCGGTCCAGCCAGGCACCGAAACGGCCGGGTTTTTCCGGCGCGGTATGCGCCGACAGGAAGCGGCTGCACAATGCCGGCGTCAAGGTCAGCGACACCAGCATCGACACCACGATCGCCGCCACCAGGGTCACGGTGAATTCGCGGAAGAACGCGCCGATCATGCCGCTGGCAAACAGCATCGGAATGAACACCGCCACCAGCGAGGCGGTGATCGAGACGATGGTGAAACCGATCTCGCGCGCGCCTGTCAGTGCGGCCTCCAGGCGCGGCATGCCTTCGTCCAGATGGCGCATGACGTTTTCGATCACCACGATCGCATCGTCCACTACGAACCCGATCGCGATCACCAGCGCCATCAAGCTGAGGTTGTTCAAGGTGAAGCCCAGCATGTACATCACCAGCGCCGAGCCGGCCAGCGACAGCGGCACGGTGACTGCGGCGATCAGCGTGGGCGCCAGCCGGCGCAGGAACAGCGCCATGGTCAGGATCACCATCACCAGGCTGATCATCAGCGTGGCCTGCACCTCGTGCAGCGAGGCGCGAATGGTGGGCGTGCGGTCGAAGTAAGGCGTGAGCGTGGTGCCGGGCTGCAGGTAGTTGCGCAACTCGGGAATCTGCGCCTTCACCTGGTCCACGGTTTCGACGATGTTGGCGCCGGCACGGGTGAAGGCATACATCACCACCGCCGGCTTTCCGTCGAACCAGGCGGCTTGATAGGCGTCCTGCTGGCCGTCGTAGACGGTGGCCACATCGCCCAGCCGCACGATGCGCCCGTTGGATTGGGTGGAGATCGCCAGCTGCGCGAAATCGGCGGCCTTGGCCACCGAATCGTTGGCGATGATGGCCATGGTGGTGTTGCCGTCGGACAGGAACCCGGTTGGCGAGGTGACGTTGGCGGCGCGCACCGCGTTGCGTAGATCGTCCGGGGTCAGGCCCAATGCGTTGAGCGCGCGCAGATCCACGTCCACGCGGACCGCCGGTGTGGACGCGCCGGCAATATCCACCGAGCTGATGCCGGTGATCTGGCGCAAGCGCTGCGCGAGCAGCGAGTCGGCCACGTTGTAGAGCTCATCGGCCGATTGGGTGTCCGAAGTCAGCGCGATGGCGATGACCGGGTCGTCGTTCGGATTGGCCTTGGAATAGATCGGCGTGCCGAGCCCGGATGGCAGGTCCGACTGCGATGCGTTGATCGCGGTCTGGATGTCCTGCGCCGCCGAATCGATGTTGCGACTGCTCTGGAACACCAGCACCACCAGGCTGCTGCTTTCCGAACTGGACGAGCGCATGCGATCAATGCCCGGCAACTGACCCAGATGGCGTTCCAGCGGCGCGGTGACGGTGGATGCCATGGTGCTGGCATCGGCGCCGGACTGCGTGGCATGCACGAAGATCACCGGAATCTGGATGTTCGGCAATGCCGCCACGCCCAGCCGCAGGTAGCACATCAATCCGATCACGAACAAACCGATCGCCAGCAACGAGGTGCCGATCGGGCGCTTGATGAAGGGCGCGGAGATGTTCATCGGGAAAATTCCGGCACCTGGGACCCGGGACCCGGGACCCGGGAAAGCAGGAGCAAATGCCAAGGCAATCGGAGCGCGAACCGCATGTCCAGGCTGATCGCTGTGCCGCAGGCGTTGCCTGCGCTCCTGGCGTCACCCCGGGTCCGGGGACCGGCGCACAGGTTCATACACGCCCCTCCACATGCCGATGCGCCGCAGCCGCACGTCGCGCGCGCCAGGCGCGTAGCCGCTCGCCGGCGCGTTCCATGTACAGATAGATCACCGGGGTGGTGTACAGCGTCACCAGCTGCGAGAGCAGCAGGCCACCGACAATCGCGATGCCCAGCGGGCGGCGCAGTTCCGAGCCGATGCCGGTGCCCAGCGCCAGCGGCAACGCGCCCAGCATTGCGGCGGCGGTGGTCATCATGATCGGGCGGAAACGCAGCAGGCAGGCGCGCCGGATCGCCTCGTGCGCGTTGGCGCCTTCGCGGCGGGCGTCGATGGCGAAGTCGATCATCATGATCGCGTTCTTCTTGACGATGCCGATCAGCAGCACGATGCCGACGATGCCGTCCACCGACAGGCTCAGCCCGCACATCATCAACGCCAGCAACGCACCGACACCGGCCGGCGGCAGCGTGGAAATGATGGTCAGCGGGTGGATGTAGCTTTCATACAGTACGCCCAGCACGATGTAGATCACCACGATCGAGGCCAGCAGCAGCCACACGATATCGGTCTGGCTGCCGGTGAATTCGGCGGCCTTGCCGACGAACTGCGCATGCACCTGGGTCGGGATCTTCATGTCTTCGCGCGCTTTTTCGATCGCCGCCACCGCCTGCGACAACGAGTGCCCCGGCGCCAGGTTGAACGAGATGGTCACCGCCGGCAGCTGCTGCTGGTGGCTTACCACCAACGGTGTGTTGGTGACCTTGGCTTGCGCCAGCGCGGCCAACGGAATGATGTTGCCGGCGCCGACCACGATGCCGGTGTTCTGCGCGCCCACGCCGGTGGCAGTGGACGAGTTGGACGAGGTCACCTGGCCGAAGCTGGTGGCGTTGGTGCCGGTGAGCGCGCCGCTGCCGTTGCTGGCCACTGCCAGCTGATTCATCAACGCGGTGCTGCTGCGGAATTCCGGCGCCACTTCCAGCACCACCCGGTACTGATTGAGCTCGGTGAAGATGGTGGAGATCTGGCGTTGGCCGAAGGCGTCGTACAGCGTGTCGTCGATGGTCTGCATCGGCACGCCGAGCATGCTGGCCTTGTCGCGGTCGATGCTCAGCTCCAGCGCACGTCCCTGGTTGGCCAGGTTGTTGTCCACATCGGCCAGCTCGGGCAGCTTGCGCATCGCCTCGGTCATGCGCCCGGCCCAGGTGGCCAGCTCGGTGCTGTCCACATCCGACATCGAATACTGGTACTCGGTGGCAGCCACGCGGGTGTCCAGGGTGACGTCCTGTACCGGCTTGAGGAACAGCGCCACGCCGGGAATGCCGGCCACCGCCTTTTGCAGGCGCGGCAGCACCTCATCCAGCCCATCGCGGTCGCCGCGCGTCTTCAGCACGATCGACAGCTGGCCCTGGTTGATGGTGGGGTTCATGGTGCCGGCACCGATGAAGGCGGCCACGCCGGTCACTGCGGGGTCTTTTTGCAGGGCCGCAGCCACCGCCTGGGTGCGCTGCTCCATCTGCGAAAACGCCACGTTCTGGTCGGCCTGCACCACGCCGGTGATCAGGCCGGTGTCCTGTTCGGGCAACAGGCCCTTGGGGATGGCCATGTACAGCACCACCGTCAATGCCACCGCGCCGATCGCCACCGCCAGGGTCAGCGGCTGATGCGCCAGCACCCAGTCCAGGCTGCGCTCGTAGGTGCCCACGGTGCGCGTCCACAGATTGGTCTTGCCGGCGGCAGTTGCGCGTTCGTGCGCGTCTTCGCTTTCGGGCAGCGCATCGGGCTTGAGCAGGTAGGCGCACATCATCGGTGTCAGCGTCAGCGACACCAGCATCGAGATCACCACCGCAATCGACAGCACCCACGCAAACTCATGGAATAGCCGCCCGGTCACGCCCGGCATCAGCAGCAGCGGCAGGAACACCGCCACCAGCGACACGGTCAGCGACAACACGGTGAAGCCGATCTGCTTGGCGCCGATCTCCGCCGCTTCCGGCCCGCTCTTGCCCTGTTCGATGTAGCGCACGATGTTTTCGATCATCACGATCGCATCGTCGACCACGAAACCTGTGGCCACCACCAGCGCCATCAGCGACAGGTTGTCCAGCGACATGCCGGCAAACGCCATCACCCCGAAGGTGCCGGCCAGCGACAGCGGCACCGCCACCGAGGGAATGATGGTGGCCCACAACCGGCGCAGGAACACGAAGATCACCGCCACCACCAGGAAGATGGTCAGCACCAGGGTGAACTTCACTTCATGCACTGAGGCGCGGATGGTTTCGGTGCGGTCGGCGAACACTTCCAGATGCACATCGGCCGGCAAGACCGACTGCAGTTGCGGCAGGATGCTGCGGATCTGCTCCACCGTCTGCACGATGTTGGCGCCGGGCTGGCGGCGGATTTCCAGCAGCACTGCCGGCTTGCCATCGGCCCAGGCGGCGAGCTGGTCGTTTTCCACTCCGTCGACCACGTTGGCCACATCGGCCAGCCGCACCGGGCGGCCGTTGGCGAAGCTGATGATGGTCTCGCGGTACTGCGCCGCGTCGGTGAGCTGGTCGTTGGTGCCGATGCTGTAGGACTGCGTCTTGCCATTGAGCGAACCCTTGGGCGCGCTGACATTGGTCTGGGTCAGCGCGCTGCGCAGCGACTCCATGGTCAGGCCCATGTTCGACAGCTGCGCCGGGTTGACCTGGATGCGCACCGCCGGGCGCACATTGCCGGCGATCGACACCAGCCCCACGCCCGGCACCTGCGACAGGCGCTGGGCCAGGATCGCATCGGCGTAGCGGTTGACCTCGCGCAGCGGCAGCGAGTCGGAGGTGAGCTTGAGGGTCAGGATCGCCGCGTCGGCCGGATTGACCCGGTTGTAGACCGGCTGGTACGGCAGCGACGAGGGCAGGGTGGCCTGACGGATCGCCGCCTGCACATCCTGCGCTGCGATGTCGATGTCGCGGTCCATCGAGAACTGCAGAATGATCGTGGACAGGCCTGCCGACGAATCGGAGGTCATCATCTGCAGCCCGGAGATCTGCCCGAGCCGGCGCTCCAGCGGTGTGGTCACCAGCGAGGCCATGGTGGTCGCATTGGCGCCGGGGTACTGGGTGGAGACGACCAGGCTGGGGGCGTCGATTTCCGGCAGTGCGGAGACCGGCAGCTGACGGTAGCCCAGGATGCCCAGCAGCAGGACGCCCGCCATCAACAACGAGGTGGCGATCGGGCGGCGGATGAAGATGGTCGAAAAGCCCACGGGGGGAATCCTTGCTGAAGACGTCAAGCGAAGCCGGCGCATGCAGCGCCGGCGCACATCGGCGACGGAAACGCCGTCGCCGATGGTCGAGAGTTAGCGCGGGCCGCTGCCGCTTCGGCCACCGCTACGTTCCTGCTTGTTCTGCGCGGCCTTGAGTTCGGCCTCGGTCGGCTCGGGCGGGGTTTGCCCCGGCTGCAGCGGGCTCACCTTGCTGCCCGGCTTCAGGCGGAACTGGCCTTCGGTCACCACACGCTCGCCGGGCTTGAGCCCCTTGGTGATCTGCACATGGCTGTCGTCCACTTCCACACCCTGCACCACGGTACGCATCTGCGCAGTGTTGTCGTTGCCCACCACGTAGACGTAGTCGCCGTCGGGGCCACGCTGCACCGCCTGGGTCGGCACCACGGTGCCGCCGGAGATGGTGCGCAGCTGCAGGCGCACGTTGACGAACTGGCCCGGCCACAGCGCGTTGTCGGTGTTGTCGAAGATCGCGCGTGCGCCAAAGGTGCCGCTGTCGGCAGCGATGCGGTTGTCGATCACCTCCAGCTTGCCGTCGCCGCTGATCACATGCGCATCGCCGCGGTCCAGCGCCGCCACGCCCAGCGGCGCAGCGGCCTGGCCGGTGCGCACCGCCTGCAGCTCGCGCTCGGGCAGGTTGAAGGACACGTAGATCGGGCGGATCTGGGTCAGGGTGACGATGGTGGAGGTGCTGCTGACGATATTGCCCACGTCCACGCCACGGATGCCGGCAATGCCATCGATCGGCGCGGTCACGCGGGTGAACTGCAATTGCACCTGCGCCGAGCGCATCTGCGCATCGTTGGCCGAGACAGCGGCCTCGTACTGCGCCACCTGGTTACGCTGGGTATCCAGGTCTGTACGCGAGACGTACTGCTTGTAGGCCGGGTCGTTGGAGCGCTGGTAGTTCACCCGCGCCGTCGCCAGCAGCGCCTGGTTCTGGCGCTTGGCCGCCAGCGCCTGGTCGTAGCTGGCCTGCAGCGTGCGCGGGTCGATCTGCGCCAGCACCTGGCCCTTCTTCACTTCCTGGCCTTCCTTGAAGTTCAGGCTCATCAGCTGGCCACCGACCTGGGGGCTGACCGTGACCGTATTGAGCGCGGTGACTGTGCCCAGCGCGCTGGCGTAGACCGGCACGTCCTGGGTGGTGGCAGCCACCACCGTCACCGGCACCGGGCCGCTGTTTTCGGTGCCATTGCCATCCGGTGCGCCTGCGCGCTTGCCCTGATTGCCCCCACCCATCATCCGCATTGCGACGAACACCACGACGAGCACCGCTACAACCAGCAGTGTGATCTTCCAAAAACGCGACATGCGACAACTCCTGAGGACGGGCCGGGCGCGTGGGTGCGACCGTGGGGCGGCTATGCGCAGCATATCGTTGCGTTCCACCAATTGAGCGTTACTGAAGTAACGGCTTGGCTGGCGAAACGACCGCAACGGTCATGGAGGCACTGCAGCGGCAACGCGCCAGCGCCGCTGCGGTTGACCGCCGGGCTGAATCGGGCCCCACTGCAGCCCATCCGGCGCGCACCTGCACTACATTAAGCAACCACCTTGAGAGGATTGCCGATGCGCCACTCCCGCCTGCTGACCAGCGCGCTACTGCTGGCCCTGCCCACGCTTGCCGCCGCGCAGGCTGCGCAACGGCCCGAAGTTCAGGCCGCCGCCGCCCCGCTGCAGGCCAAGGTGGTGCAATGGCGCCGCGACTTTCACCAGCACCCGGAGCTGTCCAACCGCGAGGAGCGCACCGCCGCCACCGTGGCCGCGCAGCTGCGCAAGCTGGGCCTCAAGCCGCGCACCGGCATCGCCCATCACGGCGTGGTGGCCATCATCAAAGGCGGCAAGCCCGGCCCGAAGATCGCCCTGCGCGCGGACATGGACGCATTGCCGGTGAAAGAGCAGACCGGGCTGGCATTCGCCTCCAAGGCCACCGCCGAGTACCGCGGCGAGCAGGTCGGGGTGATGCACGCCTGCGGCCACGACGCCCACACCGCCATCCTGCTCGGCGTGGCCGAGGCGTTGGTGGGCATGCGCGAGCAGCTGCCCGGCGAAGTGATGCTGATCTTCCAGCCCTCCGAAGAAGGTGCGCCCGGCAACGAAGAGGGCGGCGCCTCGCTGATGCTCAAGGAAGGCCTGTTCGCCGACTTCAAGCCGCAGGCGGTGTTCGGCCTGCATGTGTTCTCCAGCGTGCAGGCGGGCAGGATCGCGGTGCGCAGCGGCCCGCTGATGGCAGCCTCGGACCGCTTTGCGATCAAGATGATCGGCCGCCAGACCCACGGTTCGGCGCCGTGGAACGGCATCGACCCGATCGTGGCCAGCGCCGACATGATTGGCGCCGCGCAGACGGTAATCAGCCGCCGCGCCAACCTGTCCAAGCAGCCGGCGGTGCTGAGTTTCGGCGCGATCAAGGGCGGCATCCGCTACAACATCATCCCCGACGATGTGGAAATGGTCGGCACCATCCGCACTTTCGACGAAGGCATGCGCCAGCAGATCTTTGCCGATCTCAAGAACGTGGCCGAACACACCGCCGCTGCCCACGGCGCCAAGGTCCAGGCGCAGGTGCCGGACCAGCCCGGCAACCCGGCCACCGTCAACGACCCCGCATTGACCGCCAGGATGCTGCCCAGCCTGCAGGCCGTGGTGGGCGCCGACAACGTCTACGAGCCGCCGTTGCAGATGGGCGCCGAAGATTTCTCGTTCTACGCCCAGCAGGTGCCGTCGATGTTCTTCTTCGTCGGCTCCACCGCCAAGGGCATCGACCCGGCCACCGCACCCAGCAACCATTCGCCGCAGTTCCTGCTCGACGAATCGTCGCTGGATGTGGGCCTGCGTGCGTTGTTGCAGGTGTCGCTGGATTATCTGCAGCAGGGGTGAATCGGGAATCGGGTGCAGTTGCGCAATTCCTTGTTGCGTCATTGATAATCGGGGGCGGCGGGCTGGTTGAAACGGTCAGCTGCTCCTTTCGTCGGCGCGGTGTTCCAGCGGCTGCCATACACATCACGGCCAGCCCGTGCGGCCTAAGATAGCGGCATGAATACCCCAGAAGATTCCACCCTTGGTCGCGAGATTGCCTACCCGAGCGGCTACGACCCGTCCTTGCTGTTTCCGATTCCGCGTGCGGCCGGGCGCGAGGCGATCGGGCTGACCGACGCCTTGCCGTTTATCGGCCGCGATCGCTGGCACGCCTACGAGTTGAGCTGGCTCGATGCGCAGGGCAAGCCGTGCGTGGCCACGGCAACCGTGCACGTGCCCTGCGAGTCGCCGTCGTTGATCGAATCCAAGTCGCTCAAGCTGTATCTCAACTCGCTCAATGCCACCCGCTTCAACAGTGCCGAAGCGGTACGTACGCGCATCGCCACCGACCTGTCCACGCGCGCTGGTGCGGATGTGTCAGTGGAGTTCGGTCTGCCGCCAGTCGATGCGGTGGGCGAAGGCGAATCGATCGACACCCTGGATGTCAGCATCGATGACTACGGCCCGCCGAACGCCGCCTATCTTTCCGCGCACGCGCAGCCCGTGGTGGAAGAGGTGCTGACCTCGGCCTTGCTCAAATCCAATTGTCCGGTCACCGGCCAGCCGGATTGGGCCAGTGTCACGCTGCGCTATCGCGGCGCGCCGATCGATCGCGAAGGGCTGCTGCGCTATCTGGTGAGCTTCCGCGACCACGCCGAGTTTCATGAGCAATGCGTGGAGCGCGTGTTCAATGACGTGCTGATCCGCTGCGCGCCGGAATGGTTGGTGGTGGAAGCGCGCTACACGCGCCGTGGCGGCCTGGACATCAATCCGCTGCGCAGCTCGCCGAATATCCCGACGCCGCTGTCGATCTTCCGCGACCTGCGCCAGTAAGTCGCGCCCGCACAGGATCGCGCCGGCTTCACGGTGGCGCGATCCACGCTTAACAGCGCTCCGCGCACCCTGCTGGCACCGCGATGCACAGGGATTGCAGCAATGAGTGTCGATAAGAAAGCAGATTTTTCCAACGTCAGCTCCTCGGTCGACAGCACCGCCGAAGTGACGCCTGCACCTGATTTTTACAATGTGCGCACCAGCGTCGAGAGCACTGCGCAGCTCGTTGAAGAATCGGTCACCGTACAAGCCGGCGACAGCCTGTCCAGTATTGCCAAGCGGCATCTGGGCGACGGCAACCTGTGGCCGCGTATTTTCGAAGCCAACCGCGAAACGTTGAAGGATCCGGACAAGATTTTTCCGGGTCAGGTATTGCGGTTGCCTGCAAAGTCGTAAACCACATTGGTCTTCAAGACGAACTTTTACAGGGTTCGAATTCAGACATTCATCCAGACACCGCAGAACGCTGGTGTTTCTGTCACCGGAGAAAAGATTCATGCGTACTAAATCCGTTTCAAGCAGCTTGGTACTCGCACTGGCTGGCGTGTTGGCATTGTCTGGCTGCAGCAAAAAGGCCGATGACGACAGCGTCTCCAAGGACCCGACATCAGGCGCCGCCACCGAGGCAATGCCGGGCCCGGCCGCCATGCCGCCTGCCAGCGATCAGGCAGGGCAGCACAGTGCGACTGGCGCAGCCAGCACCGACACCGGTGCTGCAACGGGGACTGCCGTGACGGTGTCCAGCGTCGCGGTCGGCACCAAGGCCGCGGCCGACAAGACGGTGGCCCCGTCTGCCACTATCGGCACCAAGGACACCATCATCGTCTCGGTCAAGACCGATGGCAGCGCCAGTAACGTGGCCGTCTCAGCCAAGCTGACGTATCAGGATGGTCAGGTGGCCGGCGAACAGAACGCCACCTTGAACACCACCGGTGCCGAAACTACCAACCTCAGCTTCAGCAAGCCCGATGGCTGGCCGGCCGGCACCTACACCGCGCAGGTGATGGTGGATGGCAAGCCTGCAGGCAACCCGCAGACCATCACGGTCAAGTAAGTCGGCACAGTGCCGTGGTGAATCGCGGGTTTCGCCGCGCAGCATCACGGCAGCACGTAGCTGGTGGCGCATCGTAATGCCGAGCCACTCAATCAGGGCGCGACCACCAGGTCGCGCCCTTTTCCTTACGTGGTGTATTCGTTACAGCTGCATCCATGTGGATTGGCCGTGCGACGGGATGAAGCATCCGCCCGCGGTCGCTTTACCCGGGCGCGGCTCAGACGCGACAATGGCGTGCTGATTCATCGCCGCGTCCAACACGCTGGCTGACCGGTGTGCCATCAACGCCCCCGTCGCGCATGCCAACGCCATCGTCCGTGGAAGCCGGCGCTCCTCCCGACCACAAGAGCCATCGCACCTCATGTCGAAGACACCGAAGATCCTGTACACGCTCACCGACGAAGCACCCTACCTGGCCACGCAGTCGCTGCTGCCGATCATCGATGCCTATACCGATACCGCCGGCATCGTGGTCGAAACGCGTGACATCTCGCTGGCCGGGCGCATCCTGTCGCTGTTTCCCGAGCATCTGAGCGAGACGCAGAAAATCGCCGACGACCTGGGCGAGCTCGGTGCGCTGGCCACCACCCCGGAAGCCAACATCATCAAGCTGCCCAACATCAGCGCCTCGGTGCCGCAGCTCAAGGCGGCAATCAAGGAACTGCAGGGCCAGGGCTACGCGCTGCCGGCGTATCCGGACGAGCCCAAGGATGCAACCGAAAAAGACGTCAAGGCGCGTTACGACAAGGTCAAGGGAAGTGCGGTAAACCCGGTGCTGCGCGAAGGCAATTCGGATCGCCGCGCACCGCTGTCGGTGAAGAACTATGCACGCAAGCATCCGCATCGCATGGGCAAGTGGAGCAGCGATTCCAAGTCGCACGTTTCGCACATGGATTCCGGCGATTTCTTCGGTAGCGAGCAGTCCGCCACGTTGGCCGAGGCCGGCAGCCTGAAGATCGAATTCGTCGCTGCCGATGGCAGCAGCACCGTGCTGAAAGACAAGGTGGCGGTGAAGGCCGGCGAAATCGTCGATGCCGCAGTGCTGAGCAAGCGCGCCCTGGCCAGCTTCATCGACGCGCAGATTGCCGATGCCAAGGCCAGGAACGTGCTGTTCTCGGTGCATCTGAAAGCCACCATGATGAAGGTCTCCGACCCGGTGCTGTTCGGCGTGGTGGTCGGCGAGTTCTACAAGGACACGCTGAGCAAGCATGCCGATGCGCTCAAGTCGGTCGGCTTCGATCCCAACAACGGCATCGGCGATCTGTACGCACGCATCGGCACGCTGCCGCAAGACCAGCAGGCGCAGATCAAAGCCGATATCCAGGCCGAATATGCGCAGCGCCCGGGCCTGGCGATGGTCAATTCGGACAAGGGCATCACCAATCTGCATGTGCCCAGCGACGTGATCGTCGACGCATCGATGCCGGCGATGATTCGCGATTCCGGCCAGATGTGGAATGCCGACGGCAAGCTGCAGGACACCAAGGCTGTGATTCCGGACCGTTGCTACGCCGACGTGTATCAGGCGGTAATCGACGATTGCAAGGCACATGGCGCGTTCGATCCGTCCACGATGGGTTCGGTGCCCAACGTGGGGTTGATGGCGCAGAAAGCCGAAGAATACGGTTCGCACGACAAGACCTTCCAGATCGCCGCTGCCGGCACGGTCAAGGTCACCGATGGCAACGGCAAGACGGTGTTCGAACACGCCGTGGAAGCCGGCGATCTGTGGCGCATGTGCCAAGTCAAGGATGCGCCGATCCAGGACTGGGTGAAGCTGGCCGTGGAGCGCGCCCGCCTGAGCGATACGCCGGCCGTGTTCTGGCTGGACACCGCGCGCGCGCACGACGCGCAGGTGATTGCCAAGGTCGAGCACTATCTGAAGGACCACGACACCAAGGGCCTGGATATCCGCATCCTGCCGCCGGTGGAAGCGACCACCTTCTCGCTGGAGCGCATCCGCAAGGGCCAGGACACCATCTCGGTCACCGGCAACGTGCTGCGCGACTACCTCACCGACCTGTTCCCGATCATGGAACTGGGCACCAGCGCCAAGATGCTGTCCATCGTGCCGCTGATGGCCGGCGGTGGCCTGTTCGAAACCGGCGCCGGCGGCTCGGCCCCCAAGCACGTGCAGCAGTTCGTCGAAGAGAACTGCCTGCGCTGGGATTCGCTGGGCGAGTTCCTGGCGCTGGCGGCCTCGCTGGAGCATCTGGGCAACCGCTACAACAACCCGGCGGCCACCGTGCTGGCCAAGGCGCTGGACGTGGCCAACGGCCAGTTCCTGGACAACAACAAGTCGCCGGCCCGCAAGGTGGGCGAACTCGACAACCGTGGCAGCCATTTCTACCTGGCAATGTACTGGGCGCAGGCCCTGGCCGCGCAGACTGAAGACACCGCATTGCAGGCCAAGTTCGCACCGCTGGCCAAGGCCCTGACCGAGAACGAAGCCACCATCGTGGCCGAGCTCAATGGCGCGCAGGGCAAGCCGGTGGACATCGGCGGTTATTACCACCCGGACCTTGCCAAGGTCAGCGAAGCGATGCGCCCGAGCAAGACCTTCAACGACGTACTGGCGACGCTGAAGGCCTGAGTTCCCGCACCGCCTGTCGGTGCATCGGCACGATGTCAGCAAGGCCCGTCTCGCAAGAGGCGGGCCTTGTCGTTTAGCGGAACGGCGACAGTGCCGTCATTGCCCGGAGCAGGCGTCGGATCAGCCGCGCCATGCGTCGTTCGCGCCGGGCTTGCTGCGTCGTCCTGGCCGCCGTTTGCGCCTCCTGCACCGGTGTTGCCGCAGATTTCACCGCTTCCGCCGATGCCATCAACTCCACGGATTCCGCGGCCATGTCCGGTTCCGCCAGGCGCTGGGCGAGTGCCACATCGGCGATGTGGCCGTGCTGAAACAACAACCCGGTAAAGATGCGCATGACCCTGCCTCCACTTGAGTGGAATCCACAGGAGGTGCAGGCTAGGGCCTGTAAAAGCCAGGCTTTTACAAGTAAGTCTTGAATTTCATTCAAGGGTTGGCCATGTCGCGTCCACCGCTTCACGCATTGCAAGGCTTCGTCAGCGCGGTGCGCCTGGGCAACCTGTCGCGCGCCGCCACCGCGATGCATCTCACCGTCAGCGCGCTCAGTCATCAGATGCGCGCGCTCGCACAGCGCCTGGGCTGCCCGCTGCTGCAGCGGCATGCGCGGGGTGTCACCGCCACACTGCAGGGACAGCAACTGCTCGACCGCATCGCACCGCATCTGGATGCGATCGCCGAAGCCTTCGAGCCGTTCGGTGCGCGACGCGAAGACACGCTGACGCTGAGCATTACGCCGTCGATGGCATCGGCCTGGCTGGTGCCACGCCTGGGCGAATTTCTGGCGGTTCATCCCACCATCGAAATCAACCTGCTGTCGAGCGAGCGGCTGGTGGATTTCGAACGCCAGCAGCAGGTGGACGCCGCCATGCGCATCGGTGCCGGGCAATGGGGGGGCGTCATCGCCGAACCCTTGTTCGACGAATGGCTGGCGCCGATGGCAAGCCCGGCACTGATCGCGCGCATGGGTGGCGTGGAGGCGCCGCCGTTGCACCACTGGCCGTTGCTGGGCGACCCGGATGACGCGGGGCTACGCTGGTTTGCGGCGTTCGGCGGCGATGCGCCGCGGCGCTATGTCGCGGTGCTCGACGAATCGGAGGCGCATCACCGCGCTGCGCTGGATGGCGTTGGCGTTGCCTTGGGGCGCGTAACGCGTGCGCGCTTGTTGTTGGCGTCCGGCCAACTGGTGGCATTGTCCACGCAACGGCTCAAGACCAGCTGGTCGCATTATCTATTGTATCCGCCGCGCTCGAGCACGCATGGCGGCTTTCTCGCATTTCGCGCCTGGCTGCAGGCGCAGGCGCGCGAACACGCCGCACACGCGCAACAGGCGACCACAACGCCGCCTGCCGCGCGTCGCCGCAAGCGCACAAGGACACTGCCGCCATGAGTCATTCACCGTTACCGCCGCAATCCGAGCGTCGCGCACTGGCGATCGCACAGGCCGTGTATGAGGCGTTCGAGGACTACCACGCGCGCTTTTCCGAAATCACCGCACGTGCCAAGCAGCGGTTCGAAGCACGCGATTGGAGTGGTGCACGCGACGACGCGGTTGCGCGCATCGCGCTTTACGACCAATACATCACCGAATGCATGCTGCGCCTGCGTGCGGTATTGCTGGGCCAGGCGCACGACCGCGCACTGTGGATGCGCGCGCGCGGTCATTACGCCGCATTGTTGAGCGGGTTGATCGATCAGGAGTTGTACAAGACCTTCTACAACACTTTGACCCGGCGTTACTTCGGTACCCACGGCGTGGATGCCGATATCGAATTCATCGCACTGGATATCGAACCGACCGATGCGATCACCGTGCCGGTCGCCCGCCACACCTATGCCGTCTCGCCCGGCCGCTTGACCGACATGCTGGTGCGCGTGCTGGGCGACTATGCGTTCGCCGTGCCGTATGCGCATCGCACCCGCTGCGCTGCTGCGATTGCGGTCCGCCTGCTCGACGACCTGGCGCACTGGGGCGAGCATCCGGTGCGCAGCGTGGAACTGCTGGAGACGGTGTTCTATCGCGAGCGACGCGCCTATCTGGTCGGGCGCGTCTTCGGCGAGCATCGCTTTTCGCCGTGCGTGATCGCCTTGATCAACGACGATGCCGGCCTGCGCGCCGAAGCGGTGCTGACCCGGCGCAGCGATGTCGCGCAATTGTTCAGTAACTCGCGCAGCTATTTCCAGGCCGACCTATCGACGGTAGGCGATGCGGTGGTGTTCCTGCGCAGCCTGCTCACCCACAAGCCGGTCGATGAGCTGTACACGATGCTGGGCCGTGCCAAGCAGGGCAAGACCGAACGCTATCGCACGTTTTTCAGCCATTTCCAGGCGCACCCCTCCGAACAACTGGTGCACGCCGACGGCACGCCCGGCATGGTCATGGTGGTGTTTACGCTGCCGAGTTATCCGCTGGTGTTCAAGCTCATTCGCGACCGCTTTGCGTACCCCAAGACCATGAGCCGCGCGCAGGTGGAAGGCAAATACGAGCTGGTGTTCCAGCTCGACCGCATCGGCCGCCTGCTCGATGCGCAGCCATATCGGTTTCTGCGCTTTCCCAAGGCGCGCTTTTCGCCGGCGCTGCTGCAAGAGCTTCAAACCAGCTGCGCAATGAGCCTGAGCGAAGATGGCGACGATGTGCTGATTGCACTGTGTTATGTGCAGCGCCGTCTGCGCCCGTTGAATTTGTACCTGCGCGAACAGCTGCCCGAGGCCGCGCACGCCGCAGCATTGGATTACGGCCAGGCCATCAAGGACATGGCACGCAACAATATCTTTCCCGGTGACATGCTGTTGAAGAACTTCGGCATCACCCGGCACCAGCGCGCGGTGTTCTACGACTACGACGAGCTGTGCCTGATCACCGAATGCACGTTCCGCGACTGGCCCACGCCCACCACCTACGAAGAGCAGATGGCCGCCGAACCCTGGTTCCATGTCGGCCCACGCGACGTCTTCCCCGAGCGCTTCGCACTGTTCATGGGCCTGCCGTCCTCGCAACTGGAAGCGGTCAAGCAAATTCACCCCGAGCTGTTCGACCCGCAATGGTGGCGCAACCTGCAGGCCCGGCTGCGCGAAGACGATTACCCGGACACGCCGCCGTATGCGGAGTCGCGCAGGCTCGCCTGACGATTTACCCGTATGCACCAAGCTGGTACAACGAAACTCAACAACCACGGAGTGCGGTCATGCAGTGGAAGCAATGCTTGAGTCTGGTGCTGGCGATGGCAAGTGTCAGCGGCGTGCAGGCAAGTCCCAGCGCTGCGCAAATGTAGGCGCAGATGGAGGCCAGCATGAATGTCGCGGGCGAATTGACGCTGACGCCGGATGGCACCGTGACTGCAGTAAAACTTACCGACGAAGCAACGTTGCCGCCAGTCGTTCGCGACCGCGTCAAACAGTCGGTCACGTCCTGGCGCTTTGACCCTGTGAAAGACGACGGAAGCGCATTGCCAACACAGTTACCGATGAATCTGCTGCTGGTTGCCAAGCCTGGTGAAAACAACACCTATGCGGTCTCGATCCGCAGCGCGCATTTCGGCAGCCAGGAGCAAGGTGCCGCCAGCGTCACCGCCAAGGACATGCCGCCGCCCGCCTACCCTGAGCATGCGTTTCGAGAAGGTGCGACCGGGGTGGTCTATCTGCTGCTCAAGATCGGGCGCGATGGCAAGGTCGAGGATCTGGTCGCAGAGCAGGTCAACCTGACCACGCTGGCGCCGGAATCAAAGCGCCCGCGCTGGCGCAAGGCGTTTGCCGATGTCGCAATCGCCAAGGCGCGAGGCTGGACATTTGTACCGCCGACTCAGGGCGCCGAGGCCGACGCGCCGTACTGGGTCATGCGGGTTCCGGTCACGTTCGACATCCATCCCTGGCCAGGTAATCAGGTCGCTGCGAAGCAAGCCAAAAAATGGCAATCCTATCTGCCGGGCCCGCGTCAGCCGGCACCCTGGCACGAGCAGTCCAGTCCGTCAGCAGCGAGTGACAGCCCGGATGCGCTGCCTGGCAGTGGATTGTTCTCCGCACGCGGAGAAGGTGTTCACTTGGTCACACCGCTGCAAGGAAGTTAAGTGCTGCTGAGAGAGGCAAAGACTTCGCGACAGTCGCCTCACACCCACAAAAAAGCCCCGCATTGCGGGGCTTTTTCTAATCGCTGACGCAGACCGGAATCAGCGCTTCATCGAACTGAAGAACTCGTCGTTGGACTTGGTGGTCTTCATCTTGTCCAGCAGGAATTCCATTGCCGCGATTTCGTCCATCGGGTGCAGCAGCTTGCGCAGGATCCAGATCTTCTGCAGAAGCTCCGGCTCGATCAACAGATCTTCGCGACGCGTGCCCGAGCGGTTGATGTCGATCGCCGGATACACGCGCTTTTCGGTGATGCGACGGTTCAGATGCACTTCGCTGTTGCCGGTGCCCTTGAACTCTTCGTAGATCACCTCGTCCATCTTGCTGCCGGTTTCCACCAGTGCCGTGGCGATGATGGTCAGCGAGCCGCCTTCTTCCACGTTACGGGCTGCACCGAAGAAGCGCTTGGGACGGTGCAACGCGTTGGCGTCCACACCACCGGTGAGCACCTTGCCGGAGCTGGGCACCACGTTGTTGTAGGCGCGCGCCAGGCGGGTGATCGAGTCGAGCAGGATCACCACGTCCTTCTTGTGCTCGACCAGGCGCTTGGCCCGCTCGATCACCATCTCGGCGACCTGCACGTGACGCGCAGCCGGTTCGTCGAACGTGGAGGAGATGACCTCGCCGCGCACGGTGCGCTGCATTTCGGTCACTTCTTCCGGGCGCTCGTCGATCAGCAGCACAATCATGTGCACTTCGGGATGATTGCTGGTGATGGCCGTGGCCACCTGCTGCATCATCATCGTCTTGCCGGCCTTGGGCGGGGAGACGATCAGCGCACGCTGACCCTTACCCTGCGGCGCCATCAGATCCAGGATGCGGCCGGTGATGTCCTCGGTGGAGCCATCGCCACGTTCCAGACGGAAGCGGCGACGCGGGAACAGCGGGGTCAGGTTCTCGAACAGGACCTTGTTCTTGCTCGCTTCCAGCGGCTCGCCGTTGATCGTATCGACGATCGACAGCGCGAAGTAACGTTCGCCATCCTTCGGGAAACGAATGCGGCCGGACAAATGATCGCCGGTACGCAGGTTGAAGCGACGGATCTGGCTGGGCGAAATATAGGTGTCGTCCGGGCCGGCCAGGTAGCTGGCTTCTGCGGCACGCAGGAAACCGAAGCCGTCGGGCAGGATTTCCAGCACGCCGTCGGCGGCAACGCCTTCGCCATGACGGGTCAGCACCTTGAGCAGGGCGAAAATCACGTCTTGCTTGCGGGCGCGCGCCACGCCTTCCTGGATGTTGAGCTGATCGGCGATATCCAGCAGCTTCTGCGCCGGCATCCGCTTCAGATCGCTCAGCGAATAGACCGGGAAGCCTTCCGGCACGGCCGGATGCGGGCGCGCGATGAAGGGCTCGTTGCTGCCGTCGGAAGACGGCATGCCACCGGTTTCGTTACCGAAGCGGTCGCGCGGGCCGCGGTCACGGCGATTGCGGAACCGGTCGCGGCGATTGCCTTGCTGGTTCTGACCCTGACCCTGACCCTGACCCTGACCCTGCTGATTCTGGCCGGCGTTCTGGCCCTGGCCCTGCGCCTGGGTCTGACCTTGTTGCTGGCCTTGTCCCTGGCTTTGCGCCTGATGCAGGTTCTGCTGTTGCTGCGCCTGGTTGAAGCGCTGCTGTTGCGACTGGCCGCCCTCGCGGGATTCGCCATGCGTGTCGCCGCCGTGGTTGGCGCTGGGCGCGCTACCGGCGTGTGCGCCATCGCTGGACGTCTGCGTCGGTGCCGGTTCGGCAGCGCGCGACGGTGCCTGCGGGGCACGGGGTGCTTCGGGTGCGGGGCTGGCGGGCAAGGGCAGGTTGGGCTGCTGTGTGCCACCGTCTTCATTGGTGACGGCGGTCTTGCTCACGCGCGGCTTGCGCACGCGCTTCTCGACGGGAGCGTCGACGCTGCTCCCGGTATCGGAGGAAGGATGATCGGACAAGTGCGTGATTCCTCGCTAAGGTGCGAGCGCCCGGCTGGGGGGCGAACTATTGGTAGATGGGAGTCTAGAAGACGTCTAGAAAAGCGACGGTCTAGAGGGTACGGCGGAGCACGAGCGTGCGCCGGATCAACTGACACTATCACCGTGGCGCGCAACCGCGCAAGCGTCTGCCTGGGCGGGATTTAACTGCCGGCGCATTGCCGGGCGCCCATCGCCGGGCGCCCGCTTGCTCAGGCGGCCGCGCCGCCCAGGGTCTTGTCGATCATCTGGGTCAGCTGGCCCTTGCCCACCGCCCCGATCTGGCTGGCCTGGACTTCGCCATCCTTGAACAGCAACAGCATTGGGATGGAACGCACGTGGTACTTGATGGCCAGGGCGCGGTTCTGGTCCACATTGACCTTGGCCACCTTGAGGCGGCCCTGGTATGCATCGGCCAGATCGTCCAGCACCGGGGCGATCATCTTGCATGGGCCACACCACTCGGCCCAGAAATCCACCAGAACCGGTTCGCCGGATTGCAGTACTGCTGTCTCGAAGTCGGCATCGCCGACATGTTGAACCTTGTCGCTCACGTTGGGTCTCCTGGAAACCAAACGGCCCACCCGAACGGGCAGGCCGCTACATTGCGTTAAACTGGGGCATTGCGCGACTGAATCAAGTGTCAGTCCTGAAGCCGCGCTGTCCGCCACAACTGCCGCAGTTTGCGACGCAGTCGGCATCGATGCAAGCCGCGCCCGGGCTGCCCAGGGCGCCTCACGAAGACGGAATAATGAGCGACAAACCGCTGACCGATTTGACCTTTTCCTCGTTCGACCTGCAGCCGGCACTGATTGCCGGGCTGGAGGGCGCCGGATTTACCCGCTGTACCCCGATCCAGGCGCTGACCTTGCCGGTCGCGCTGCCGGGCGGCGATGTCGCCGGCCAGGCCCAGACCGGCACCGGCAAGACCCTGGCGTTTCTGGTGGCGGTGATGAACCGCCTGCTGGTCCGCCCGGCGCTGGCCGACCGCAAGCCCGAAGACCCGCGCGCGCTGATCCTGGCGCCCACCCGCGAACTGGCGATCCAGATTCACAAGGACGCAGTCAAGTTCGGCGCCGACCTGGGCCTGCGCTTTGCGCTGGTCTATGGCGGGGTGGACTACGACAAACAGCGCGAGCTGTTGCAGCAGGGCGTGGACGTGATCATCGCCACCCCGGGCCGTCTGATCGACTATGTGAAACAGCACAAGGTGGTCTCGCTGCACGCCTGCGAGATCTGCGTGCTCGACGAAGCCGACCGCATGTTCGACCTGGGCTTCATCAAGGACATCCGCTTCCTGCTGCGGCGCATGCCCGAGCGCGGCACCCGGCAGACGCTGCTGTTCTCGGCCACGCTCAGCCACCGCGTGCTGGAGCTGGCGTACGAGCACATGAACGAGCCGGAAAAGCTCGTCGTCGAGACCGAGACCATCACCGCCGCGCGGGTGCGTCAGCGCATCTACTTCCCGTCCGACGAAGAGAAGCAGACGCTGCTGTTGGGCTTGTTGTCGCGTAGCGAAGGCGCGCGCACGATGGTGTTCGTCAACACCAAGGCGTTCGTCGAGCGCGTGGCGCGCACCCTGGAGCGGCATGGCTATCGCGTTGGCGTGCTGTCGGGCGACGTACCGCAGAAGAAGCGCGAGTCGTTGCTCAACCGTTTCCAGAAGGGCCAGCTCGAAATCCTGGTTGCCACCGACGTGGCCGCGCGCGGTCTGCACATCGACGGGGTCAAGTACGTCTACAACTACGACCTGCCGTTCGATGCCGAAGACTACGTGCACCGCATCGGCCGCACCGCGCGTCTGGGCGAAGAAGGCGACGCGATCAGTTTCGCCTGCGAGCGCTACGCGATGAGCCTGCCGGACATCGAGGCCTACATCGAGCAGAAGATCCCGGTCGAGCCGGTGACTTCGGAGCTGCTGACGCCGCTGCCGCGCGCAGCACGCGTGCCGGTGGAAGGCGAAGAGGCCGACGACGACGCTGGCGACAGCGTGGGCACGATCTTCCGTGAAGCGCGCGAGCAGCGTGCCGCCGACGAGGCTCGCCGTGGTGGCGGCCGCAGCGGTCCGAGCGGTGGCGGTTCGCGCAGCGGCAGTGGTGGCGGTCGCCGCGATGGCGCCAGCGCCGGTGTCGACGGCAAGCCGCGTCCGCGGCGCAAGCCGCGCGTGGAAGGGCAAGCGCCTGCGACGGATGCACCGAGCGAAACACCGGTGGTTGCCGCGGCAGCGGTGGAAGCGCCGTCCCCCATCGCGACCGATGCCGAGCGCGCACCGCGCAAGCGTCGGCGGCGTCGCAACGGCCGTCCGGTCGAAGGCGCCGAGCCGGCAGTGGCATCCACGCCGGTTCCCGCGCCTGCCGCACCGCGCAAACCCACCCAGGTGGTCGCCAAGCCGGTGCGTGCCGCCGGCAAGCCGTCGGGCAGCCCGTCGCTGCTGAGTCGCATCGGTCGCCGACTGCGTTCGCTGGTCTCGGGCAACTGACCGGTTGCGGCATCGATCGCATCGCCGCGCATCGGCGATGCGACGCAAGCACTGGCGCTCCGGCATAATCGCTGGATGACCGTTCTGCGTTTCGACAACGTCAGCAAGCACTACGCCGGTGGCCACCAGGCGCTGACCGATGTCAGCTTCGAAGTGGCCGATGGCGAGATGCTGTTCGTGACCGGCCATTCCGGCGCCGGCAAAAGTACCTTGCTCAAATTGATCCACCTCAGCGAGCGCCCCAGCCAGGGCGCGGTGCTGCTGGGCGAGCGCAATCTGCTCAAGGTGCGTGGCCGGCAGATTCCGCTGCATCGTCGTCAGGTGGGTGCGGTCTATCAGGACCATCGCTTGCTCAACGACCGCAGCATCGCCGAGAACGTGGCGTTGCCGTTGATCCTGCGCGGCACCCGTCGTGCCGAGATCGGCAAGCGCGTGCGCTCGGCACTGGAACGCATCGGCCTGGCCCATCGCGACAAGGCCCTGCCCTCGCAGTTGTCCGCGGGCGAGCAACAGCGCGTGGGCATCGCCCGCGCCATCGTCGGCGAACCGCGCCTGCTGGTGGCCGATGAGCCCACCGGCAATCTTGACCCGGCGCTGGCCGCCGAGATCATGCAGCTGTTTGCCGAACTGCCCGCGCGCGGCACCAGCGTGTTGGTGGTCAGCCACGATCTGGCGCTGCTCAAGCAGATGCGCAAGCGCGTTTTGATCCTGGACCACGGCCGCCTGGTCGACGACATCTCGCCGCAGGATCTGGCCGAATGAGCAAACCCGCCAATACTGGAGCCGTCGCGCCCTCGCGCTTCGGCGTGTGGATCGATCACCATCTGCACAGCATCGCCTTCAGCCTGGGCCGCGCGATGCGCAAGCCGTGGGCGACGCTGCTGACCATCGTGGTGATGGCGTTGGCGCTCGCCTTGCCGCTGGGGCTGTCGATCGCGCTGGACAACGTCAAGCTGCTGGCCGGCAGCGTGCAGCAGTCACGCGAAATCAATCTGTTCCTGAAGGTCGATGTCGCCGCCGATGCCGCGAAGGCGCTGGCCGGCGAGCTGCGCGCGCGCCCGGATGTGGCCAAGGTGACAGTGCGCTCGCCCGAGCAAGGCCTGGCCGAGCTGCGCGAGAGCGCCAAGCTCGACGAAGCCGCCGATGCGCTGGGCGAGAACCCGCTGCCGACGCTGTTGATCGTCACCCCCACCGATGCGGCCGACGACGCGCAACTGGCCGGCGCGCTGCAGGCCTTGCCGCAGACCGATCAGGTGCAGCACGACGCGCTGTGGCGCAAACGCCTGGATGGCTGGCTGCAGTTCGGCGAACGCCTGGTGCAGGTGCTCTCGGCCCTGCTCGGCATCGGTGCGGTGCTGGTGGTCGGCAACACGGTGCGGCTGGATATCCAGTCGCGGCGCGAAGAGATCGGCGTGCTGCAATTGCTGGGCGCCAGCGACGGTTTCATCCGTCGTCCGTTCCTGTATCTGGGTGCGTGGTACGGGTTGGGCGCCGGCGCGGTTGCGCTCGCTCTGATCGCTGCCTCCGGCCTGGCGTTGCGTGCGCCGTTGGCGACCCTGGCCGACAGCTACGGCAGTTCCTTTACCCTGCACGGTCTGGATCTGTTGCATTCTGCGATGGTGCTGGTGGGCACCCTGGTGCTGGGTTGGCTGGGCGCCTGGCTGGTGACCGGCCATTTCCTTCGCCAGACCCGTCCCACCGAGACCTGAGGCCTGCCATGCATCCACCAGATCTCAAACACCTGATCAGCGACGCGCCGCGCGTGATGGTGGTCGATGGCTCGAAACTGGTGCGCAAGCTGATTGCCGACGTGCTCAAGCGCGACCTGCCCAATGTGCAGGTGATCGGCTGTTCCAGCATTGCCGAAGCGCGTCAGGCGCTGGAAGAAGGCGCGGTGGATCTGGTCACTACTTCGCTATCGCTGCCCGATGGCGACGGCCTGACCCTGGCGCGCAGCGTGCGCGAAGCGGCCGGGCAGGCGTATGTGCCGGTGATCGTGGTGTCCGGCGATGCGCAGCAGCATCTGGTGGAGCGCCGCTTCACCGAGTACGTCACCGACTATTTCGACAAGGCGCTGGGCCATGAAGCCCTGGCCACCTTCATCCGTGGCTATGTGCAGCCCGAGCCGGTGGTTGGCGCCACCGTGCTCTACATCGAAGACAGCCGCGTGGTGGCCGAGGCGACCAAGCGCATGCTCGAGCGCCAGAGCCTGAAGGTGGTGCATGTGCTCACCGCCGAAGACGCCTTTGCGCTGCTCACGGCCGAATCGCTGGGCCGCACCGAGCGTCGCATCGACGTGGTACTGACCGATGTGACCCTAAAAGGCGAGCTCAACGGGCGCGATGTGGTCGAGCGCATCCGCATCGATTTCGCCTACGGCAAGCGCCGCCTGCCGGTGCTGGTGATGACCGGCGACACCAATCCGCGCAACCAGTCCGAACTGCTGCGCGCCGGCGCCAACGATCTGGTGCAAAAGCCGATCGAAGAGCGCTTGCTGGTGACCAAGGTGTTGTTCCAACTGCGTCTGGCACGCCTCGAGGATCAGGCTGTCACGCTATGAGTGAGGTGGAAGGACGTATCCAGCTGGAACCGTCGTGGAAGGCAAAAGTGGGCGATTGGTTGCTGCGCCCGGAGATGCAGGAGCTTTCCGCTTTCCTGCGCCAGCGCAAGGCGGCCGGCGCGCGGGTGTTTCCGCCTGGCCCGCAGATCTTCGCCGCCTTCGACGCCACCCCGTTCGATCAGGTCAAGGTGGTGATCCTGGGCCAGGACCCGTATCACGGCGAAGGCCAGGCGCATGGGCTGTGCTTCTCGGTGCTGCCGGGCGTGCCGGTGCCGCCGTCGCTGCTCAACATCTATAAAGAGATCCAGGACGATCTGGGCATCGCGCGGCCGGATCACGGCTATCTGATGCCCTGGGCGCGGCAGGGCGTGCTGCTGCTCAACGCGGTGCTGACGGTGGAGCAGGGCCTTGCCGGCGCGCATCAGAACAAGGGTTGGGAAGGCTTCACCGACCATGTGGTGGAGACCCTCAACCGCGAGCGCGAAGGCCTGGTGTTCCTGCTCTGGGGCAGCTACGCGCAGTCCAAGGGCAAGGTCATCGACCAGGCGCGCCATCGGGTGTTCAAGGCGCCGCATCCTTCGCCGTTATCGGCGCATCGCGGCTTTCTGGGCTGCCAGCATTTCTCCAAGACCAACGAACATCTGCAGCGGCGCGGGATCGGCCCGATCGACTGGTCGCTGCCGCCGCGCAACGCGCTGGACACCACCTCGGCCGGCGGCTGAACGGCGTTGCCAACAGCCCATTTCGCACCCGATCTGTCACGGTTTACGCAGGGCCGGAGTGATAGCGTAAGGGCTGAATTCGGGGTGCCGGGTTGTAGAACACCGGCTATGCAATAAGCCCGAACGTTCTATAAATGGAATGCTGGGAACTCTTTCTGTACCCGGCAGTCCAATAGTTCGACTGCTAAGATGGTGCCTATGAACCAGACTACCTCGACTGCCCTTGTGGCAAACAATCTCCCGATTCCCAGTGCGCTCGGTTCGCTGGACGCCTACATCGGTGCCGTGCACCAGATCCCGGTGCTGTCGGTCGATGAGGAACAGACTCTGGCCCGCCGCTTCCGCGACGAGCTGGATCTGGATGCCGCGCGCGAACTGGTCCATTCCCACCTGCGCTTCGTGGTGCACGTGGCCCGCGGCTACAACGGCTACGGTTTGCCGCTGGGCGACCTGATCCAGGAAGGCAATATCGGCCTGATGAAGGCGGTCAAGCGCTTCGACCCGGAAATGGGCGTACGCCTGGTCAGCTTCGCAGTGCACTGGATCCGCGCCGAAATGCACGAGTTCATCTTGAAGAACTGGCGCATCGTCAAGGTCGCCACGACCAAGGCTCAGCGCAAGCTGTTCTTCAACCTGCGCAAGTCCAAGACCCGCCTGGGCTGGCTCAATGCCTCCGAAGTGACGGCAGTCGCCAAGGATCTGAACGTCTCCGAGCGTGAAGTGATGGAGATGGAGTCGCGTCTGTCCGGTCGCGACATCGGCTTCGATGCCTCGTCGGACGAAGACGACGATCACGGCCCGCCGTCGCCGGTGAGCTATCTGGTCGCTAACGAAGAAGACCCGTCGCAGGCGTATGAGCGGCACGACAGCGAAGACAATCAGCTGCAGTTGCTGCGCGAAGGCATGGCCGGCCTGGATACGCGCTCGCGCGACATCGTCAAGCGCCGCTGGCTGGATTCGGAGTCCAAGGTGACGTTGCAGGAGCTGGCCGACGAGTACGGCGTGTCGGCCGAGCGTATCCGCCAGATCGAGGCGAATGCGCTGAAGAAGATGAAGGCACTGTTCGTGGCCTGATCCTTCGATCATGCCCCAGGTGTTGCACAAACGGCCCGGTTTACCGGGCCGTTTGCATGTGGGGGGCCGGTGCTGCGTCGAGTCCGAAGATGCGTGGGTGTTCATCGTATTCGTTCGCCGATGATCGACCACACGCTGCGCCCGCGCGCGCTATTCCGGCAGGCGCGCCACCGGCAGATGCCAGCCGTAGCGGATGGCCATGAAGCGCAGGCCGAAACACACGCCGGCGCCGGTCGCCAATGACCAGGCCTGCGGTAGGTCGAGCACGTGCCCGATCGCGACCAGGCCGCCGCCGGCGAGTGCGGCAACGGCATACAGTTCGGCCTGCAAGACCACCGATGTGCGTGCGACCAGCAGATCGCGCGCGATGCCGCCGCCGATGCCGCTGAGCATGCCCAGCAATGTCGCGCTCAACGGGCTGAGGTGATAGTCCAGCGCCTTGCTGGTGCCGTAGACCGCAAACAGCGCCAGCCCGGCCGCGTCGAAAATCTGCACCGGGTTGCGCAGCCGCTCCACCGCTGCGTGCCAGTAAAACCCGGCAACGCCGGCCAGGCAGGCGACCAGCAAATACTGCGGCTGCACCAGCGCAGCCGGCGGGGTGGCGCCGATCAGCACATCGCGCACGATGCCGCCGGACACTGCCGCCGCGCAGGAAAGCACCAGCACGCCGAACAGATCCAGGCGGTTGCGCACTGCCACGGTCGCACCGCTCAGGGCGAATACGAAGGTGCCGAGCAGATCCAGCACGAACAGGACAGTTGCCACGATCAGGCCGTTGAATCAGGCTGCACAGCATCGCGCACGGCCTGTGGCGCTGTCATCCGTCCTTGCTGTTGGGCGGCGGGTCGTCGGTGGCGCCGCCGAAGATGATGCGTGCGGCGCGCTGGTAGCTCCAGTAGGCCATCGCCCAGTTCACCAGCACCACGAAACGGTTGCGGAAGCCGATCAGGAAGTACACGTGCGCGGCCAGCCAGAACCACCAGGCGACGATGCCGGAGAGCTTGAGTTTGCCCACATGTACGATGGCGGCCATGCGGCCGATCGTGGCCAGGTTGCCGAAGTCCTGATACCGGAACGCGGCTGTCGCCTGACCGCGCTGACGCGCGCGGATCGCCTTGGCGATGTGCTTGCCCATCTGCTTGGCCGCCGGCGCTACCCCTGGGACCGCGCGACCGCCCTGCTGCACCGACGCCAGGTCGCCGCCGACGAAGATTTCCGGGTGGCCGGGCACGCTCAGGTCCGCCTCCACCAGCACGCGGCCGGCGCGATCCAGGGGCACGCCCAGCGTGCGCGCCAGCGGCGAGGCAGCCACGCCTGCGGCCCACACCACGGTGCGCGCTGGCACGAAGGTCTCGCCGAGCTGATAGCCCAGCGCATCGATATGGGTGACCGGCGTACCGGTGTGCACTTCCACGCCCAGCCGCTCCAGCTGCTTGCGCGCCTTGTAAGTGAGATCCTCCGGAAACGAGGGCAGCACGCGTGGGCCGGCTTCGACCAGGCGCACGCGCGCCTGCTGCGGGTCGATATGGCGGAACTCGTTCTTGAGCGTGTGGCGGGCGATCTCGGCCAGGGTGCCGGCCAGTTCCACGCCGGTGGGACCGCCGCCGACCACCGCAAAGCTCAGCCAGGCGGCACGTGCGGCGGGATCGGATTCGGCTTCTGCACGTTCGAAAGCCAGCAGCAATTTGCGCCGCAGCACCAGCGCGTCGTACAGCGTTTTCAGGCCCGGCGCGTGCTCGGCCCACTGGTCGTTGCCGAAATAGGCATGGGTGGCGCCGGTGGCCAGCAGCAGCATGTCGTAGCCGAGCGTGTTGCCGTCGGCCAGGACCACTTCGCGGCGGCCCGGCGCGATATCGGTGACATCGCCGAGCAGTACTTCGACATTGCGTTGCTCGCGCAGGATGTGCCGCAGCGGCGCGGCGATGTCCGGCGCCGACAGGCCGGCGGTGGCAACCTGGTACAGCAGCGGCTGGAACAGGTGGTGGTTTTGACGGTCGATCAGGGTGATGCGGATGTTGGGGTCGTCGAGCGCGCGGGTCGCCCACAAGCCGGCGAAGCCGCCGCCAACCACAACAAGATGCAGCGGAGCTAGGGAGGGGGAAGAGGTCATCGTAAAGTCCGATGGATTGCGACGCGGGCTCGACAGCATGCCGCATCGGCAATGAACACGCCGCGTGAGCGCGGCTCGCCTGCGGCATCATGTCGCATCTCCCGCCCCGGTCACCGCATGTCGTCGCTCCCGCCCCCTCTGCCGCCGTTGCCGTCCGTATCGCCCAGTGCATCGCCAGCCGTGGCGCCGCTGGCCGCGCTCGCGCCTATGGTCAAAAAGCCACTCAGCGGTGTCGCGATCGGGTTGATTGGCGTGGCGACGTGTGTGGTGCTGTGGGGGATGCTGGTACTCGGTGCACTGGTCTGGCTGATGGCGACCGGCTGGTCGCTGTTTGCCGACCAGGCGCGCAGCGCGCTGCAGGCCGATGCCGTGGTGCAGGAACATATCGGGCAAATCCGCGACATGCGGGTGGATCTGTATCGCACCGGTCTGGCGCCGGGGGGCGATGAGTTCGTGTTCAATGTGGAAGGCGACCGCGGCAGCGGGCGCGTGCATGCCAGCTGGGTCAGTGCCGGCGCCGAACGCGAGATCCTGAGCACGGGCGTGCTCACCTTGCGCGATGGCACCGAGTACACCTTGCCGGCCGAGGACGACCTCGATGAGAGTCAGATGGACACCGACACCGACACCGACACCGACATCAAGACCGAATCTGCCGAATCTGTCGAGCCACTGGAGCAATGAGCATGATCGATCATCCCGACAAACGGATCGCGCTGCTGATCGACGCCGACAACGCGCCGGCCGGCAAGATCGACGTGGTACTGGCGGAAGTGGCGCGCTACGGCGTGGCCAATGTGCGCCGTGCCTACGGCAACTGGAAGAGCCCGCACCTGAAAGGCTGGGAGGCAGCGTTGCACGATTACGCGATCCGGCCGATCCAGCAATTTGCCTACAGTTCCGGCAAAAACGCTTCGGACATGGCGATGGTGATCGATGCGATGGACCTGTTGTACGCACGCAATCTGGACGGCTTTGCGATCGTCTCCAGCGATGCCGATTTCACCCCACTGGTGATGCGCCTGCTGACCGACGGCATGAAGGTGTATGGCTTCGGCGAGAAGAAAACCCCGGCACCGTTCGTCAATGCATGCTCCAAGTTCACCTATGTCGAAGCGCTCGGCGAGCAGGCTGCGGCCGCCAGCGACAGCGCTGCTGGCCGCAAGGACGCCACTGCATTGCGCAGCGATACGCGGCTGGTGCAGATGCTGCGCAATGCCATCGTCAGCGCCTGCGAAGACGATGGCTGGGCGTTGCTGAGCGCAGTCGGCAAGCAGGTGGCCAACCAGGCCTCGTTCGATCCACGCAACTACGGCTATCGCAAGCTCAGCGATCTGGTGCGCGCGATCGGCCTGTTCGAAATCAAGCAGGACGAGCAGGCATTGTGGGTGCGCGATACCCCCAAGGGTGGGCGCAGCAAACCGACGCAGCCCGCCGCTGCGACGGCGCAACCGGCGGCTGCGGCTGCCAAGCGCCCGGCGCGCGCGCCAGCCAAACCTGCAGCAGGGAGCTGAGCATGACGCAGAACGCAAACGTGCCCGCTGCAGCGATGCCCGCCATCACGATTTGGGGGCGGCGGAATTCCAGCAATGTGCGCAAGGTGTTGTGGTGCGCGGAAGAAGCCGGCGTGGCCTACACCTCGATCGAGGTGGGCGGTGCATTCGGTGGTAACGACACGCCGGCGTATCGCGCATTGAACCCAAATGGCGTGGTGCCGACCTTGCAGGACGGCGCGCTGGTGCTGTGGGAATCCAATGCGATCGTGCGCTACCTGGCTGCGCAGTACGCGCCGGCGTTGTACCCGCAATCACCGGCCGAGCGCGCGCTGGGCGACCGCTGGATGGACTGGACTACATCGACGTTTGCCGGCGTGTTTCGCGATTTGTTCTGGGGCGTTGTGCGCACACCGGAGGCCGCGCGCGATGCCACACGTATCGCCGCGGCACTGACGCAATCGGGCGAACTGCTGGCACGCGCCGATGCGGCATTGGCACAGCAGCCATATCTGTCCGGCGAGCGCTTTGCCATGGGCGATATTCCGCTGGGCAGCTTTATCTACGCCTGGTTTGAAATGCCGATCGAGCGGCCCGAGTTGCCGCATCTGCACGCCTGGTACGCACGCCTGCGCGCGCGGCCGGCGTACCAGCTTGGGGTGATGACGGCGCTGACCTGAGTTTCAGGTCAGCGCTCAGGCCGGCGTGATGCATTGCAGGCGCCATGCGCCGCCGCCGACCTCGAACGCTGCTTGCAAGGAAGTGGGCCTCGCACATCGCGCGGTCTGTTGGCCTAACGTGTTTGTAGCAGCGCACTTGTGCGCGAGGGCATTGCCGGTAACGCCGCATCGCGCGCAAGCGCGCTCCTGCAAAACGTGAACACACCGTGCAAACCGTGAGTCTGGCGTCGGCTCCGTGTGCGATATGCCTGCACTAATACAGATCGATCGGATCCACATCCAGCGACCAGCGCACGCGGCGCGCCTGTGGCAACGCGTAGACGGCTGGCAGTTGCGCATCGAGCAGTCGATGCAGCGCCGAGCGCTGTTGCGCCGACAACAACAGCTGGGTGCGCTGGAAACCGGCGCGGCGCGGCATCGGCGCCGGCATCGGGCCATAGCATTCCACTGCGGCAAACGCCGGCGATTGCGTACTGCTGTCGGCGCTGGTCAAACCACGCACTGCCATCAGAAATTGATTGGCCGCGGCCACATCCTTGGCTTCGGCACGGAACAGGGCCAGGTGCGCGAAGGGCGGAAATCCGGCCGCTTCGCGCTGCTGCAGTTCGGCATCGGCAAAGGCGTGGTAGCCGCCGTTGACCAGGGTCTGCAGCAAGGGGTGTTCGGGGTGATGGGTCTGCAGCCAGACTTCGCCCGGGCGGTCGGCACGACCGGCGCGCCCGGCGACCTGGATCAGCTGCTGGGAGAGTTTTTCGGCAGCGCGGAAGTCGGCCGAGAACAGGCCTTCGTCGATGCCGACCACCACCACCATGGTCAGCCGTGGCAGGTCGTGGCCCTTGGCCAGGATCTGCGTGCCTACCAGGATGCCGGCCTCGCTGCCGAGCCGGGCAAGCTGGGTTTCCAGTGCGTCGCGGCGCTGGGTGGTGCTGCGGTCGATGCGCACCACCGGGAAGTCCGGGAAGGCCTCGGTCAGGCGCTCTTCCAGCCGCTCGGTGCCGATGCCCTGTGGCTGCAGCGCCAGGCTGGCGCAGGCCGGGCAGGCCAGCGGTGCGGGTTGGCGCGCGCCACAGTGGTGGCATTGCAGGCGTCGGCCGCCGGCATGCACGGTCATCGGGGTCTGGTGCAGCGGTGTGCTGCAGCGCTGGCAGGCCGCGGTCCAGCCGCAGTCGTGGCACAGCAGCACCGGTGCGTAGCCACGGCGGTTCTTGAACACCAGCACCTGCTCGCCGCGCGCCAGCGTGGCGCCGATACCGGCCAGCACCTCCGGCGACAGGCCGTCCTTGAGCGGGCGCTTGCGCACGTCGAGCACGCGCACGCGTGGCGGGCGCGCTTCGCCGGCACGCCGCGACAGGCGCAGATGCTGGTAGCGGCCGGAGTAGGCGTTGTGCAGGCTTTCCAGCGACGGGGTGGCGCTACCCAGGATTACCGGGACATCCAGCGCCTTGCCGCGCACCAGGGCGAAATCGCGCGCGTGATAGCGGATGCCGTCCTGCTGCTTATAGCTGCCGTCATGTTCTTCGTCGATCACGATCAGGCCGGCGTTGGGTAGCGGGGTAAACACCGCCGAGCGGGTGCCGACGATCAGCTTGGCCTCGCCGCGCCAGGCTGCGGCCCAGACCCGCGCGCGTTCGCCATCGGAGAGCCCCGAGTGCAGCGCGTGCACCGGCACCCCCAGGCGCGCGCGGAAACGGCTCAGCGTCTGCGGGGTCAGGCCGATCTCCGGCACCAGCACCAGCGCCTGCTTGCCGGCGGCCAGGCAGTCGGCGATCGCCTGCAGGTAGACCTCGGTCTTGCCGCTGCCGGTCACGCCATCGAGCAGGTAGGTGGCAAAGCCGCTGTGCGCGCGGATCGCGGCGGCGGCGGCCTGTTGTTCGTCGTTGAGCTGCGGGCCGCTGCCGGGGCGCGGCGCAATCGTGTCGGCCGGCACCGCCACGCGTTCGGCGTAGTCGCGCTTGGCCAGGCTGCGCGCGGCTTCGCGCCACTGCGGCAGCAGCGGGTCCAGCTGCTCTTCGCACACTGCGCCGGTGAGCAGTAACGCTGCCAGCAGCGCAGGGCGGCTGCCCGCACGCAGGCTGGCAGCACTGGTACGGCCGGCTTCGGTGAGCTGCCAGGCCCAGGCATGGGTGTCGGCCAACGCCTCGCCGCGGCGCAAGGGTCCGGGCAGGGCGCCGGCCTGGGCCTCGCCGAGCGGGGCGTGGGTGTAGCGGGCCAGCCATTGCAGCGAGCGGGCCAGTTCATCCACCAGCAGCGGCGCCTGATCGCACCAGGCCAGTGCCGGGCGCAGACCGTCGGCCGCGGGCAGCTGCCCGATCTCCACTACCACCCCGACCAGCTCGCGCGGCCCGAACGGCACCCGCACCCGGCAGCCGACCCGGTCCGGGTCAGTCAGCGGCGCACCGGCCGGGGGCAGGTAGTCGAACAGCTGAGGCAGCGGCACCGGCAAGGCGACGCGCAGGGTGGCGATGGGCGAAGACATCCGACCAGTCTACCGACCCTGTCCAGCGGCCGGCAGCGGACCCCGAATCGGCCCAAATCGGCGCCGGCGCGGTCGCCGCGTTTCTGTGACGAAAGTGATAAATCCGACGTAAACCTATGTGAGGGTTAAGGAAACGGGTTTATCCACATTGCCTGTGGATAAACCTGTGAATTAGTCTCGTGCTCCACGCCATGACGGTGGATTCACTAGCCTCTGCAACCTCTTGGACATTTTTTAGCCAACATCCATAAGGCTATTATTTTCAATCACTTAGGCGTGAAACACGATTGCAACAAAGAAAAAACAACTGTTGACAGACGCCTGCGTATCGGTATGTCTGCCGCTGTGCACAACCCGCGGCGGCAACAGCTGCGGCCGGCGTGAAGGTGGAGCGGGGCCGGGCCGATCTGTCAAGCCATCGGCGGGGGGCAATCGCGTCGGTATCATGCCGGCCGATGCTGGAGTTCTCATGACCGTAGTTCCCGACGCCCCCGTGACCCCTGCCGCGCTGTCAGCCTTCCTGCGCGGTGTCGAACGCCGGGGTCTGGTACTCGCACAGTTGCAATGCGGTGACGTGGCCACCGCCGAGCGCGCCCTGGCAGCCGCCTTGCGCGCCTTCAGCAGCCAGGCGGCAGGTCGGCCGATGGCCGGTTGGCCGATGCGCTTCTGGAGCTTGCTCGCCACCGCGCCACCGCTGCGGCGCGAACCGATGCCCGGCACCTGGCTGCCCCCGTTCACTGCGTTGGGCCGGATGCAGACCGCCGACCGCCTGGCGCTGCTGCTGCGGATCGTGGCCGGGCTGGAAGAGGATGCGGCCAGCGAGGTGCAGGGTGTCGAGACGGCGGCCTATCGTCAGTCGCTGGCGCGCGCCTGCCCGCGCGATGCCGCCGGTAACCCGGATGCGCAGGCCTGGCGGGTCCTGGCCGAGGCGGTGCAGCTGGAGCTGCGCGACCTCACTGCGTCGCAATTGACCCGGCTCAGCCAGTTGCGCGATTCGGCCCTGGCCGGGATGCCGCTGCAGCCCGCTGTGCCGGCCGAGGCCGCCCCGACGCCGCCCCGCGCAACCGCCGCACGCGTCCGCCCCAGGCGGCAATGGCAGTGGCCGCGGCTGGATCGTCGCCACGCCGGCATGGCACTGGGCGTGCTGGCGTTGGCGCTGCTGCTGGCCGTGCTGGGCTGGTGGTGGACCCACCGCCGGCCTGCGCTGCCGCCCGAACCGGTCTCGCAGGCGCCGGCCGGCGTGCTGCATGTGACCGACGCAGCGCCGGTGCTGGTGGAAGACCTGCCTGCCGTCGATCTGCCGGATGCCGTGGCCACGCCAGGCCTGGACCCGCGCGACCAGGCCATGTTGGCCGACCCGGATCTGGAGCTGGCGCGCGCTGCAGACCTTTATGCCTGGTATGCAGCCGGCCACCCCGTGCCGGCCGACGAATCCGGCGCGCACGCCACCGCGGCCGAGCAGCCTTCCGCCCCGCTGGAGACGGTCGATGACGAAAATAACTGAGGGGTGCGGCCTGTTGCTCTGCGCGCTTGCCGGCCTGGCCGGCGCGCAGACATTGCCGACGCCGCTGGAAGAAGCCGGCGCCGCGCCGGCTGCGCCCATGCCGGTTGCCGCAACGCCGAGCGTGGTGCCGAACACAACCCCGAGCGCTGCGCAGCAACGCGCGCGCTGGGAGGCATTGACACCCGCGCAGCGGGCCGAGTTGCGCGCCCGCTACGCAGCCTGGAAGGACCTGACCGCCACCGACCGCGTGGTGTTGCGCCAGGCACGCGAGCGTCTGCAGGCCCTGCCTGAGGATCAGCAACGCGCGTTGCGTACGCAGTTCGGCGCGATGGATCGTTTGCATCGCGACGGCTGGCGCCTGGGCTCGCAGGTGGGGGCGTTCTATGCGCAATTGCAACCGTTGATCGGCTACGTGCCGCCCGCCCAGCGCGACGCCATGCTGGCCGCGCTGCGCAGCCTGGATGCCGGCCAGCTGGAGCAGCTGGCGGTGCTGGCACAACGCACCCCGCCACAGGAGCGCGCTGGGTTGCGCGATGCCTTCCTTGCCGAAGCGCCGGCCACGCGCAGCACCTGGTTGAAGCGCCAGCTGGCGCGTTGATCGGTAGCGGCACGTCGCCGCCGCGGTAGGCGCGCGTCTGATGCGTCAGGGTGCGCGTGCGACACCGGTTCAAGCAGGTGCCGGTGTCAGCCAGCACCGCGACAAACGTGTCGTCGCTGTTCGACGCGGTGGTGGGCACAGCGCTGGTCGGGCGCGCATCGGCCTGCAGTTGCGTCAGGCGTCGTTGCGCTTCGGCGTTGGTGCGCGCTTTGCCCGCAGGCGTGGCAGAACGCGCCATGCAATGCGGCCGCACAGTTTTCGCAGGCGGTGGGGTGGTGTGCGGTCGAATCCAGTGACATGAGCCAGGTCCGGTTGGCGGGTCGTGGGAAAGGCGCGTTGCCGAAGGCGTGGTCCCGAAGGAAGGGCGTCTGCGCACGCGTGCAACGTTATCCCGCGCCGGCCCGCTAGCAGCAGCCTCCGCGTTTTTTTGCCCGCCCGCGCTTGCGCGCAGCAGGCTCTACCCAAATGTGCGACAAGGCCGCAGCCGGAAAGTACGCGTAAGATAGCGGGCCCACGCGACCCGGTGCCAGCGCCTCCCGGCACGGCCGTAGTCCGCGCAGCGATCGGTTTTCATGTCTGTTTCCTCTGCACCCCCGTCCGCGACGCCAGGCTTCGCCTCGGAAGTGCGCACCACCGGCCTGCTTGCGTTGCCGCTGGTGCTCGGCCACGTCTCCACTGGCCTGATCGGGTTTGTCGACAACGTCATCGCCGGCCACCACGGCACTGCCACGCTGGCGGCAGTCACCATCGGCACCTCGCTGCTGTGGCTGCCGATGTTGGTGCCGATCGGCACGTTGATTTCGTTGACCGCCTCGGTCTCGCAGCTGATGGGCGCTGGCCGGCAGCGCGAAATCGGGCCGCTGTTCCGGCAGGCGCTGTGGCTGTCGCTGGGGCTGAGTGCGTTGATGTTCGCGTTCCTGAGCGTGGTGCCGCCGCTGCTGCCCACCTTCGGCATTGCGCCGGACATCGTGCCGGGGGCGACCGACTTTCTGCATGCGGTGCGCTGGGGTGTGCCGGCGCTGACGTTCTACTTCTGCATGCGCTACCTCAGCGAGGGCATGCACTGGACGCTGCCGACCATGCTGCTGGGCTTCGGCGGGTTGCTGGTGCTGGCGCCGCTGGGCTATGCGCTGACCTATGGCAAGTTCGGTTTTGCCGAGCATGGTGCCGAAGGGCTGGGCATGGCCTCGGCCATCACCATGTGGGTGCAGGCGAGCGTGTTTGCGTTGTATCTGTGGCGCGCGCAGCGCTTTGCGCATCTGCAATTGTTCACCCATCTGGAAGGGCCGCGCTGGCGCGCCATCGGCGATCTGTTGCGCACCGGCCTGCCGATCGGCATCACCGTGCTGATGGAAGGCGGGCTGTTTATCGTCACTGCGTTGTTGATCGGCCGGCTGGGCTCGACCGAGGCGGCGGCGCATCAGATTGCGATCAACGTCGCGCAGCTGTGTTTCATGGTGCCGATGGGCGTGGCCGAGGCCACCACCGTGCGCGTCGGCCATGCGGTGGGCCGCGGCGACCCGCTGGGCATGCGGCGTGCGGCCTGGGCCGGCTACGCCATCGTGCTGGGCACCCAGGCGCTCTCGGCCAGCGCCTTGCTGCTGGGCCACGACGCCATCGTCGGCGTGTATACCGATGATGTGGCAGTGGCGGCGCTGGCGTCGGGATTGCTGCTGTTTGCGGCCACGTTCCAGTTTCCCGATGGCATCCAGGTGCTGTCGGCCGGTGCGCTGCGCGGGCTCAAGGACACCCGCGTGCCGATGTTCCTGGCGATGTTTTCGTACTGGGGTGTGGGCATGCCGATCGGCGCCGGGCTCGGCCTGGGGCTGGGCTGGGGGCCGCAAGGGATGTGGATCGGGCTGATTCTGGGCCTGACCGTGGCCTCGATCCTGATGGGCTTGCGCTTCCGCCAGACCAGCCGGCGCCTGACTGCCGGCCTGACCCCCTGACTTTCAGCGCATGCCGCGCGCGCTGCGCAGCCGGTATGCTGGACACCATCGATCTGTATGCAGCGTCTTTCGACGGAGCTTTCCATGAACCACCCCGTGCGTCGCAATCCCATCGCCAGCTTTTTCGTCGGCCTGTGGGATGTGATGAATTTCACCCGGCGCCTGATCTTCAACCTGGTGTTCTTCGGTTTTCTGTTCCTGTTGCTGCTGCTGTTCGTGGTGGCGATCGCGCGTGGCGACGGCACCAAACCGCTGGCCGATCGCACCACGCTGGTGATCAACCCGGAAGGCACGATGGTCGAGCAGTTCAGCGCCGACCCGGTGAGCCGGTCGCTGGCCAAGGCGGTGGGCGACAAGAGCGCCGAAGAAGTGCAGCTGCGCGACCTGGTGCGGGTGATCGAGGCGGCCGGCAAGGACCGCAAGATCGAGCGGGTGCTGTTGAATCTGGACAAGTTCCAGCCGTCCGGGTTCGCCTCGCAGCGTGAAGTGGCCGCCGCGCTGCAGAAGTTGCGCGCCTCCGGCAAGCAGGTCGTGGCTTTCAGCGAGAGCATGAGCCAGGGCCAGTACCTGCTCGCCGCGCAGGCCAACGAGGTGTACCTGGATCCGATGGGTAGCGTGCTGCTGGAAGGCCTTGGCCGCTATCGCCAGTACTTCCGCGAAGGCCTGCAGGACAAGCTCGGCGTGGACGTGCACCTGTTCCGCGTCGGCGAATACAAGTCTGCGGCCGAGCCGTACATCCTCGACGCCGCTTCGGCCGATGCCAAGGAAGCGGACCTGTTCTGGATGAACGATGTGTGGCAGCGCTATCTGGCCGACGTGGGCACCGCGCGCAAGCTGAGCCCGGCGCAACTCACCGCCGGTATCGACACGCTGCCCGAAGGCGTGGCCGCCGCCGGTGGCGACCTGGCCAAGTTCGCCTTGCAGCAGAAGCTGGTGGACGGGCTCAAGACCCGCGAAGAAGTCGACGCGCTGCTGATCAAGCGCGGCGTGGCCGACAGCGATGCCGACAGCGGCTTCCGCAATATCGGCTTCAACGATTACCTGAGCCAGTTGCAGGCGCAGCGCTCGCCGATGGACAGCCGCCCGCAGGTTGCGGTGGTGGTGGCAGCTGGCGAAATCAGCGGTGGCGAACAGCCGGCCGGACGCATCGGTGGCGAGTCCACTGCCGCGCTGCTGCGTCAGGCGCGTGACGACGAGGAAGTGAAGGCGGTGGTGCTGCGGGTAGATTCGCCCGGCGGCGAAGTGTTCGCCTCCGAACAGATCCGCCGCGAGGTGGTTGCGCTCAAGCAGGCCGGCAAGCCGGTGGTGGTGTCGATGGGCGACCTGGCCGCGTCCGGTGGTTACTGGATCAGCATGAATGCCGATCGCATCTACGCCGACCCGTCGACCATCAGCGGCTCCATCGGCATCTTCGGCATGGTGCCCAACCTGACCCGCGCGCTGGACAAGATCGGCGTGCACACCGACGGCGTGGGCACCACGCGCTTTGCCGGTGCGTTCGACATCACCCGTCCGCTGGACCCGGCCGCCGGCCAGGTCATCCAGGCGGTGATCAACAAGGGCTACGCCGACTTCACCGGCAAGGTGGCGCAGGCGCGTCACCAGTCGGTGGAGGCCATCGACAAGGTCGCGCGCGGTCGCGTGTGGAGCGGTGCGCAGGCCAAGCAGCATGGCCTGGTGGACGCGTTCGGCGGCATGCAGGAAGCGGTGGCCGATGCGGCCGATCGCGCGAAATTGAGCAAGGGCAAGTTCCGCGTGCGTTATGTGGAAAAGCCGGCCACGCCGTTCTCGCAGTTCATGAGCGGGTTTGCCGGTAGCCGCATGGGCGCGTGGATGCTGGGCGATTCGGGCATGGCCCGCGCACTGCTGGCGCGCTCGTTGCCGGAAGTGGACACGCAGCTGCGCTTCGTCGAAAGCGCCGTGCACGACAGCAAGGCAGGCGGCACGCCGGTCAAGTCGCTGGCGTACTGCTTCTGCGGGTTCTGACCCGTCGCGCTTGGACAGCGATTGCTGTATCGACAACGCCGGCCATGTGCCGGCGTTGTTGTTTCTACTGCGTGGCTGCGTCGATCGCCTTGCGCTGGTCGTCGGCGGCCTGATCGGTCGCGGCCTGCACTGCGTGCGCCTTGTTCAGCGGTTCCTGGATGTGGTCGCGCAAGGCGGTGGCCTGCGGTTCGGGTTTTTGTTCGGTGGGCGCGGGCTGCGGCCGCTGACAGGCGCCCAGCGACACCGCCAGGCAGGCTGCAAGCATCCAATGCGTCTTCATCGTCGTGACCTCGCTCGGGGTGGCGGTATCCTAACGCTCGGCCCACACATGCGCGCCAACTGCGCTGCAGCGGCCGTTTTTCAGCGTCTTGAAGAGGATCACCCACGTGACAATGCACCGTTGGCGGCTGGATGGACAGACCGCCCTCATCACCGGCGCCAGTGCCGGCATTGGCCTGGCCATTGCGCGCGAATTGCTCGGCTTCGGCGCCGATCTGCTGATGGTGGCGCGCGATGCCGATGCGCTGGCGCAGGCGCGCGACGAGCTCGCCGACGAATTTCCCGAGCGCGAGCTGCACGGGCTGGCTGCCGATGTCGCCGACGATGAGGAACGCCGCGCCATCCTGGACTGGGTGGAAGACCACGCCGACGGCTTGCATCTGCTGATCAACAACGCCGGTGGCAACCTCACCCGGGCCGCGATCGATTACACCGAAGACCAATGGCGCGGCATCTTCGAAACCAACGTCTTTTCCGCATTCGAACTCTCGCGTTACGCGCACCCGTTGCTGGCGCAACACGCTGCCTCGGCGATCGTCAATGTCGGCAGCGTCTCGGGCATCACCCATGTGCGCAGCGGCGCACCGTACGGCATGACCAAGGCGGCGCTGCAACAGATGACGCGCAACCTGGCCGTGGAATGGGCCGAAGACGGCATCCGCGTCAACGCGGTGGCGCCGTGGTACATCCGCACGCGCCGCACCTCCGGGCCGTTGTCGGATCCGGATTACTACGAACAGGTGATCGAACGTACGCCGATGCGCCGCATCGGCGAACCGGAAGAAGTCGCCGCGGCGGTGGGGTTCTTGTGCCTGCCGGCCGCCAGTTACATCACCGGCGAATGCATCGCGGTGGATGGCGGATTCCTGCGCTACGGGTTTTAGAGCAGCTAACCAAACGACGGCGCGGCCGTCAGGCGGGCGCAGTCGGTGCGCGAAATTGGCATGTACCACCCGTACACTCCGGCTCTGAGCGCGCCGCCCGCACCCACCTGGCGACCGCTCGCGAGGTTGTGTAGCCCACTCTTAGCCTGCCTGCGCAGAAGCCAGGCGACAGCGATGGTGCGGCTCAGTGCACCACGCACGGCATCCGGTCATCGCTGACGGTTGCCAATGGCTTTAACGCACCGGCGCGGCAAACGCAGGGCCGTCAACCTGACTGCCCTGCACTGGACCGCTGGTTGCTCCCATCACGGCGTAGCGGATGGATTAGCGCAGCGGCTCTCGTCGAGCACCCGGCGCATCTGCTCGTAGCGTTGCTTGCGTTCGGCCGATTGCGCTTCGTCGGAGAAGCGCCAGGTGGATTCGGCCTGCTCGGCACGTTTGCGCCAGGCCTCGCACAGGCTCTGGTCCGGCACCGGCGCGCAGCGGTCGGTGACCACTTCGCAGGCGCTACCACCACCGGTCGCCGGCCCGCCGGCCAGATTGGTGGTCTGCATCGGCAGGCAGCGCGTGGCCGGCTCGCGGTCTTCGGTGAAGTACCGTCCGTTGTCGTGCGCAGTGCATTCGAACAGCGGCGGCGGTGGTAGCGTCGAGGTGGAGGTCGCTGCCGGCACCGGCGTGGTAGCGGGCGTCGCTGCTGGCGCGGCAGGCGCTGGCGCGGCGGTTGGCGCAGCAGCGCGTGGCTGCGTCGCACGTGCCGGCGCTGCGGTTGCCGCTCCACCCGGCGCGAATGGCACTGCGGCCGGTGCGGTCATCAGCTTTTTCTGTTGCTGCATGCCTTTCGGGCACGGCATGTTCTGCACCGTCAGCGCACCGGTCGGGTCGGTGCAGCGGTAGATCGCCACTTCCTGCGCGCCGGCCACCGAAGCCACCGCCAGCATGCTCACCGCCATCAGGCCCGACAGCCGCCAGCGCCTCATACGCCGCCACAATCGCGTTGCTGGCGCGCTTCGATACCGCGTTGTTCGCGGCTGAGATCCTGACGCTCGCTCTGCAGCGCGCTGTTGTAGCGGCGGATCAGCTCCCAGCGGCGGTCGGCCAAGCGCGCGCAGACTTCCTGTTCGGGCAGGGCATGGCATTCGTCGCGGACCTGCACATTGCCGTACGGCACGATCACCGTGCCGCCATAGCCGCCGCCGTTGTAACCGCCCTGATAGCCCCCTTGGTAGTTGCCGCCTTGGTAGGTCTCTGCGCCGAAACTTGCGCTGCCACGGATGCTTCCCCGTCCCGAGCCGCCCTGCACCGAGATCGCCGGGCGCGGATTGACCGAGATCGGCGGACGCTGGATGCCGCCGCCGCCCGGCACGCCAATGGCATTGCCCACATAGGCCGGGCCCCAGGTCGGTACCCAGCGCGGATTGCCTTCCGGGCTGTCGCTTGTGTAGCGGCTGCCGTCTTCGGTGGTGCACTCGTACATGGGCTGTGGCGGTTGCACGGTGACGATGCGGACCTCGCGCGTGGCCGGTGCGGCGACCGCTGCCGGCGCTTGCACCCGCGCCGGACGCGGCGGTGGGTCCTGCGGGCGCTGCATGTCCAAGACCTGCTGGCGGCCGCCGCTGCACGGCGCGTCCTGCAGGGCGACGGTGCCGCTGCTGCTGACGCAGCGGTAGACCCGCACATTCGGGTCCGGTTTGTTCGCAGGAGTGGCCGCCGACGCAGGCAGCGCCGTGGCGAGCAGCAATAGAGTGAGGACGGTGCGCATGGCCGCAGTGTGCGCGTCTGCCCGGCTGCCGCAAAGGGGGCGCGGCTGAACGGCGTTGCGGGTGCGTCGGTGGCGACACGTCACCTGGCTTGGAGCTGCTGCCAGTGGGCGGGCAGTCGTCAGGTGAGCGAGGACGACGCGCAGACGCCGGAGCGTATGAGGTGGAACCCACCGAATCCGAGCACCTGCCGCGTTCGCCTCGTGCCGGCGCCGGCGTTTATCGGGCCGCTGTCAGTCGCGCAGGATCTGGCCGCTGCGCGCGTCGCGGATCTGGGTTGGCTGCGCCAGCGCGCCTACCTCGCCGTCCACCACGCCGTCGATCGTCGCCAGCAACGCCGGGTCCAGCGCCTCGCGGCTGCGTGCTGGCGGCTCACCGGCCAGGTTGGCGCTGGTGGACACCAACGGCGCGCCCCAGGCCGCGCACAGCGCTGCCACCAACGGGTGCGCGCTGATGCGCACCGCCAGCCCGTCATGCTCGCCGGTGACCCAGCGCGGCGCCTGTGCGGTGACCGGCAGGATCCAGGTATGCGGGCCCGGCCAGCTGGCCAGCACGGCTTGGCGGCGGGCCGGCTCCAGCGCGTCGAGATCGATCCAGTCGCGCAACACGTCCACGCCGGACGCCACCACGATCACGCCCTTGTCGACCGGGCGCCGCTTGATTTCAAGAAGGCGCAGTACGGCCGCTTGCTGGCGCGGGTCGCAACCCAGCCCCCACACCGCTTCGGTCGGGTAGGCAATCACGCCGCCCTGCGTCAGGGCGGCGACGGCGCTTTCCAGGCTGAGTGCGTGGGTCATGCCGTACCTCTCAGCCTGCGGTCTTGCTCACGGCCTTCTTGACCACGCGCTTGGCGGCCTTCCTGGCAGCGGTCTTCTTGGCCGGGGCCTTTTTTGCAGCGGTTTTGGTGGCGGTTTTCTTGACCGCGGTCTTCTTGGCAGCGTCCTTGGCTTCCTTGGCAGAATCCTTCACCGCATTCTTCTTCAGCGTGGCCTTCTTGGCACCGAAGCCCTTGCGCACCGGCTTGCCGGTATCGGCCAGCAACTGCTGCACTTCTTCGAACGTCAACGATGCCGGCTCGCGATCCTTGGGGATCTTGCCATTGAGCTTGCCATCGCTGATGTACGGGCCGAAGCGGCCGTTGAGCACCTGAATGTCGCTGCCCTCGAATTCCTTGATCACACGATTGCGCGCGATCTCTTCCTTCTCTTCGATCAGGAACACCGCGCGTTCCAGATCGATGGTGTACGGGTCGTCCTCTTTCTTCAGCGAGGCGTACACACTGCCACGGCGGGCGAACGGGCCGAAGCGGCCGATGCCGACGCTGACATCCTGATCCTTGTCCTGGCCCAGCGCGCGCGGCATCTTGAACAGCTCCAGCGCGTCTTGGATCGAGATCGAATAGATGCTCTGGCCCGGCCGCAGCGAGGCGAAAGTGGGCTTTTCTTCGTCTTCGACGGTGCCGATCTGCACCATCGGGCCGAAGCGGCCGATACGCGCGCTGACTTCCTTGCCGCTGACCGGGTCGGCGCCCAGCACGCGCACGCTGCCGGCGTCGGTCTTGTCCAGCGAGTCCTTCTTGTCTTCGACCAGTTCCTTGAACGGGCCCCAGAACTTTTCCATCAACGGGATCCACTCGGCTTCGCCGCGCGACACCGCATCCAGATCGTCTTCCAGATTGGCGGTGAAGTCGTAATCGACGTAGCGGGTGAAATGCCCGGACAGGAACTTGGACACCGCACGGCCGACGTCGGTGGGGCGGAAGCTGCGGCCTTCCATCTCGACGTACTTGCGGAACTGCAGGGTCTGGATGATCGAGGCGTAGGTGGACGGACGACCGATGCCGTATTCCTCCAGCGCCTTGACCAGCGCCGCTTCGGTGAAGCGCGGCGGCGGCTGGGTGAAGTGCTGGTCGGTGACGATGCGGTCCAGCGGGATGTTGTCGCCGGCCTTCATCAACGGCAGCTTGCGGCCTTCGTCCTCGTCCTCGCTGCTCTTGGTGTCCTTGCCTTCTTCGTAGACGGCCAGAAAGCCCGGTACCACCACGGTGGTGCCGCTGGCGCGGAACACATGCGCGCTGCCGGCCGACAGGTCCACGCTGACGGTGTTGAGCGTGGCCGGAATCATCTGGCAGGCCACGGCGCGGCGCCAGATCAATTCGTACAGGCGGCGCTCGTCGTCGGACAAAAAGCGCGCTACCTGCGCCGGTGTGCGCAACGCCGAGGTCGGGCGCACCGCTTCGTGGGCTTCCTGCGCGTTCTTGGATTTGGTGGTGTAGGCGTTGGGCTGGTCCGGCAACGAGGCGGTGCCGAAATCGCGTGCGATCACGTCGCGGATTTCCGCCAGCGCGTCCTGCGACAGGTTGACCGAGTCGGTACGCATATAGCTGATCAAGCCGACCGAGCCTTCATCGCCCAGCGCCACGCCTTCGTACAACTTCTGCGCCACCTGCATGGTCTTGCGGGTGGTGAAGCCGAGCTTGCGCGAGGCTTCCTGCTGCAGCGTGGAGGTGGTGAACGGCGGCGCAGGGCGGCGCTTGCGCTCCTTGCTGGCCACGTCGGTGACATGCAGCACGCCTTGCGCGGCCTGCTGGATGCGCAGCCGCGCCGCTTCGGCGGTGTCGCCGTCGGTGACGGTGAACTGCTCGAATTTCTGCCCGTCCAGCTTGATCAGACGCGCGTTGAACGGCTGCGACGGATGCCGGCAATGCGCATCGATGGACCAGTATTCGCGCGCGATGAAGGCTTCGATCTCTTCTTCGCGCTCGACGATCATGCGCAGTGCCGGCGACTGCACGCGGCCAGCGGACAGGCCGCGCTGCACCTTGCGCCACAGCACCGGCGACAGGTTGAAGCCGACCAGATAATCCAGCGCGCGACGGGCCTGCTGCGCATCCACCAGATCGGCGGCGATCGCGCGCGGCTTGAGCATCGCTTCCTTGATCGCGCGCGGGGTGATCTCGGTGAACACCACCCGCTGCATCGGCTTGTCCTTGAGCAGGCCGCGCTCTTTCAGGATCTCGGCGATGTGCCAGCTGATCGCCTCGCCCTCGCGGTCCGGGTCGGTCGCCAGAAAGATGTCGTCGGCGGTCTTGGCCGCACGCGCAATGGCTTCGACATGCTTTTCGTTCTTTTCGATCAGGTCGTAGCGCATCGCAAAGCCGTTGTCCGGATCGACCGCGCCTTCCTTGGGGACCAGGTCGCGCACGTGCCCATACGAGGCCAGGACGGTGAAGTCCTTGCCGAGGTATTTATTGATCGTCTTGGCCTTGGCGGGCGATTCGACGATGAGCAGGTGCTTGGGCATGGTGGCAACTTCTTGGGGCAAGGCCCGGGGGGCGGGTAGCGTGGCCTAATTGGCCGGTCGAGGGAAGCAGATCGGCCGTTTCCCACACGTTAACGCCCGGGAAGTAGCCCGGGCGTTCAGTTCTATTATTAGAAAGATCACGGCGGACGCCGCCGTGTCAAGCGGCCAGCGCCACGAACTGCTAGTTCTGGCTCATTCCGATGGCTGCCAGCACGAAGGCCAAGGCCACCACTGACAGCACCAGGATCACCCCGTAAATGGCCAGCACCACGATGGAGACCGTATCCAGACCCCTGGATTGGCGTTCCGGGTGGTCGGTGAAGGCCCAGCGGTCCACCACCAGGGTGTCGCACAGCTTGTCGTGCGGAGTCTGCTTGCGCTCGGTCATGCCGGCCATGAATGCCGCCACGATCGCGCCGATGCCCAAGGTGAGTACGCTGATCAGCATGTAGGCCAGGTAGCGCAGCACGTTGCGCCAGAACCCGACCCGAGCGCCATTGCTGTCTGCACGCACCAGTTTGATGCCGCAGGCGAGCTTGCCCAGGCTGGCCTGATGCCGGCTGGACTGCATCCAGGCGAAATACAGCGTCGGGATGGCCAGGCCGATGCCGTAGGACATCACCAGGATCGCAATGCCGAGCGCGCTGCCGTCGTCCAGCGCCGAACCGGAATCGCCCCGGGTGGTCAGCAGCGCCACGACGAAGGCCAGCGGGATCACGATCAGGTACACCGCAAAGGTGGTGATCAGGCTGTCGAGGATGCTGGCGGCCACGCGCCGCCACAGGCCGGCGTAGACGACAGGGCCGTCCTGCAGCGCAGCGCTTGCGGCAGGCGCGGCCAGGGCCGGGGCATCCCATGCGCTGGGAAGCGGGGCGATCGCAGCTGCTGGCGCGTATCCCGGCGTGTGTGTCGCGTCCGGCGTCTTGCTCAGGCTAGGACCGGAGGCCAGTGGCGTGGTCGCCGCCTCTGCCGGTGCGATGGACCACGTCGACGGATCTGACGATGGGGCTGGGTCGCGTGGCGGATGCAGCGGGGAGTCGACCGATGCAGGGCGATCGGCACCGTCGGTAAGGGCATCGCCAGCACTGGCAACGCCGCCAGCATCGGCAACCATCACGGGCCCGTGCGATGCCTCGGCAGCGTGGTCATTGATCGGCAAGGTCGCCGCTGGCGACGCGGTGGTCGGCGCACTGTCTGCAGGGGAGGCCGCCGGCGGTGGCGCATCGACCGGCGCATCCACGCGCGTCGGGCCGCTGGCCTGCGCGGCTGCGGACACCGTATGGTCCAGGCCCAGCTCGGCCGCGACCTCGTGCAGTGCGACCCACTGCGGCAGGCCTTCGCGCCAGACCAGGCTGGAGCGGTCGATGATGCCCTGCGACAGGCGCGCGGCAAGCGTGTCCGTGTCCACCGGCCCCTGGCGTTGCCGCTGTGCATCGGCGTAATACCACTGCGTCATGTTGTCCCCTTGAGGTGTAGCGATTGGCGTGCTGCAGGCGGTCAGCCGCGGCAATCCGGCGGAAGTTGGGTGTCGTCGATTTCCGAGCTGCAGTTCCAGCTGCCGGCATCCGCATCCAGATCCAGCCACAGCGCCTTGCCGTCGATTCTGGCCGACTTGGGCGCATGGATGACGGCTTGGATGCCGCATTCGGTGGTCTCGAAACGGCCGATGCGCACGCTGCTCAACCGCTCGCTTGCGTACTGCTCGGGCTGCTTGAAGCCAGGGTCGTCATTGACCGGGCAGCGGCCTTCGCTTGCAAGAAATTCGGCGATTTGCGGCTTTAACGGTGCCAGTTCGCCAATCGCTTCGGCCACCTTGGCGCGGCCCAGATAATCGTTGTAAGCCGGGAACGCGATCGCGGCGAGGATCCCGATCACCCCGACCACCACAAAGACGCCGACCACCGCGACGAGCACCGCAACCACCGGCCAGCCAGTGGTGTGGCTGCGCGGGTGCGCTGGAGCTAGGGGCGGATGGCCAAGCGGCGCCGCAGCGGGCGGCAATGGCGGCGGCGCAGCCACATGCATGTCAGTGGAAACCAGCGGGCCCAGGGTGTCGGCGCAGGCGGACAGCGGCAGCCAGTGGTCCAGCCCCTCGCGCCAGACCAGCGTGTCCAGGGCGATCAGACGATCGCGATACAGGCCCAGCAAGGCGTCTTCGGCCACCGGACCGTGCCGATGGCGGTTGCCATCGGCGTAATACCAACTGCGCATCCCCGTTCCCCTGCACGCACGTCCGTGGCGGCTTCAGTTCTCAGTGTACGGGTTCAGGCTCGTCCAGGAACATCTGGGTTTCCATCCAGGCGTAGGCCGCCTCGGCGCCGGGCTGGTTGAACAACACCATCAGCACCACCCACTTGAGATCGTCCAGATCCAGTTCGTCCTGGTCCAGCGCCATGGCGCGGTCCAGCACCAACTCGCGCTGGTCGGCATCGAGAATGCGGTGTTGCTCGAGGAACAGCAGAAACCCGCGGCAATCCACGTCGAGCTTGTCCAGCTCGGGCCCGTGATAGATACGCACCGGTCCATCGACATGCGGGCGCGCCACGCTGGGCCGCTGCTCGGAAAGCGCGTCCAGCCAATCGAAGGCCTTGCTGATTTCTGCGGGACTGAAGCCGGCCTGGATCAGGCCATTCTGAAGCGAGTCACGGTCACGGACCAAGTCCGCGTCTTCGCTGAAATAATGTTCAAACAGGTACAGCAGTACATCGAGAATGCTCTCTTTCATTGCCCTCGGCCTGCGTCGCGCGACGCTGTGGAGGTGAAGAAACTAAGGATTGCGGGTATAGCGACCGTGCTCGGTGACCACGTCTCCCTCCAGTTCCATGATGAGCAGCATGGAGGACAGCGCGGCGGCCGTCAATCCGGTGCGCTGCACCAATGAATCCATAGGGGTTGGGTCGTGGCCCAGTGCTTGCCACAAGCGCTGGTAGTCCGGATCGGAGCGGGCAACACCGGCGCCAGCGCCGGTCGTTGTCTTCCTGCGCAACTCAGTGGGGGCGGCCAGGCGCTCGCGCAAGGCGCTGGCCAGTTCGCCCGACAGCACGCCCAGCCCGTCGATGACCTGGGACGGCTCCTGCGCCAAGGTGGCACCTTGCCGGATCAGGTGGTGACAGCCGCGCGCGAGCGGATTGTGCAGCGAGCCGGGCAGGGCGAACACCTCGCGCCCGGCTTCGGCAGCCAGCCGGGCGGTGATCAGCGCGCCCGAGCGCATCGCCGCTTCGACCACCAGCGTTCCCAGCGCCAGCCCGGCGATGATCCGGTTACGGGCCGGAAAGTGCGCCGCGACCGGGGCGGTGCCCGGCAGATATTCGCTGACCACCGCGCCGCGTTCGGCGATGCGATCGCGCAAACCCTGGTGCCGCTCGGGATAGGCCACATCGGTACCGGTGCCGACCACCGCCACGGTGATGCCATCACGCTGGGTCAGTGCGGCCTCGTGCGCGATCGCATCCACGCCTGCGGCCATGCCGCTGACGATGCTCAGCCCGGCGCTGGCAAGGCTCGAAGCGAACGCGCGGGTGTGGTCGCGGCCGCCGGCGGTGGCCGAGCGGCTGCCGACCACCGCCACCCCCGGGTGCCAGAGCGCGTTGGGGTCACCGTCCACGAACAGGGCCATCGGCGGGTTGGCGATATGACGCAGCAGGGCCGGGTAGTCGGGATCGCACCAGCTGAGCAGGTGGTGTCCGGGTTGCCCGCACCAGCGCAGCGCAGCGTCGAGCGCACGCGAGTCAGGGGTTTGCAGCAGCGCTGATTGAAGTTCGTCGCAGCCGGCGGATCGCCACGCCTCGGGGCCGGCCGCCAGCATCTGGGCGGTCGACGCGAAGGTAGTCAGCAATGCCTTGCGTGGTGGGGTGCGGCCGCCTGCCAGCAGCAGGATCAGCAATGCGCGCAGGTCGGGAGCAGTCAGGGCCATGCACCAAGGCTAGGCCGCAAACGACGACGGCGCCCTCGGGCGCCGTCGCGTTACTGCATCGGAACTTTCGCTTACTGCGCGTCAGGATGCTTGACGAAATAGCCCAGGCCGGTCGGCTTGACGCTTTCCATCACCAACGCATAGCTGACCTTGTCGAAGGTGCGGAACACCATCGCATGCGAGGCGTATTCGTCGGGCAGGCCGACGGTGGAGCCGGCCGGGGCGCTGAAATCATCGTCGGTCCGCGAAAAGCGCGAGTGCTTGACGCGGTCGCTGACGGTGCGGCCCTTGCGCCAGACCGAAAACACGGTGCCGTTGTTGATGCCTTCGCGGGCGCCGCCGGAGATTGCGATCACGTCGCGGGTGCCGCCGACGATGAAGGCGTCGGAGATGGCCAGCACGCGCAGTTCGGTCTGCAGCGCCTGTTCCGACGGCGGGTGCGGGATGAACTGCAGGTCGTACGGCTGTGCTTCGACGGCCACGATGCGATCGCCGGCGCGCACTTCGCGGCCGCTGTCCTGCAGCAGCAACGTGGCTGCCTTGGAGTTGCCGCCTGCTGCGCTGCGGGTGATGGTGCCGACGTTGACCTGCGCCATCTCGTAGCCGAGGAACTCACGGCGCGTGCTCGGCGCGATGAAGTTCTTCCAGATGTTGCCGGAGCCGGCGGTGATGTTGCCCGCCATGTCCAGGTCTTCGTTGTGCTTGGGCAGGCTGAACTTCACGGTCGGGCGAACCACCGCAAAGCGCTGGCCCGGCTGCGCGTCTTCCAGGCCGACCACGTAAGCGACCTGGCCGGTAGTGGCGCGCGAGCGGCCGCCTTCCAGACCGACCACGTACGGCAGTTCGTCGAAGTCTTCGACCACGCGCAGGTTCTTCAGGAACGGCTCGACGTCGGCCAGCGGAATGGCATTGATCGGCGCTTCCTGGCGCGGGCCGGGCTGGATCGTGCCTTTGCCGACGCGGTCCAGATAGGCCAGGCTGATCACGTCACCGGGATAAATCAGGTGCGGATTCTGGATCTGCGGATTGGCTTGCCAGATTTCCGGCCACAGCCATGGTTTTTGCAGAAAACGCCCAGCGATGTCCCACAAGGTATCGCCCTTGCGGACCACATAGGTGTCTGGATGCTCGCCCACCGCTTGCGCGGCAGCGTAGGTCGCGACGGTCAGCATCGCCGCAGCGACGACCGTACGAAGTCGGTTCAACATGAGTGCCTTCTTGCCTGATTCCCCAACAGGTCCGCGCACTATAGTCCAGAAACCGGGGCGCCACGCAAGCATTGCGCTAGAATGAGACCGTCTTGCCGGCGCCGCGCCGGTGTTCCCAGACGGGTAACCCCATGGCTTTGCTCCCTATTCTTGAGTTTCCCGACCCGCGGCTGCGCACCAAGGCCGTGCCGGTCGATGCTGCCGAGCTCACCAGCCCGGCGTTCCAGACGCTGCTGGATGACATGTTCCAGACCATGTACGAGGCGCCCGGCATCGGCCTGGCCGCCAGTCAGGTGGACGTGCACAAGCGTTTCATGGTGATCGACGTCAGCGACGAAAAGAACCTGCCGCAGGTGTTCGTCAACCCGGAGATCGTGAGCAAACAGGGCGAGCAGTTGTATCAGGAAGGCTGCCTGTCGGTGCCGGGCATCTACGCCGATGTCAGCCGCGCCGATGCGATCACGGTGCGCTATCTCGACCGTCGGGGCCAGGCGCAGGAACTGCAGACCGATGGCCTGCTGGCCGTGTGCATCCAGCACGAGATGGACCACCTGGACGGCAAGCTGTTCGTGGATTATCTCTCACCGCTCAAGCGCGAAATGGTGCGCAAGAAGCTGGCCAAACAGCGCAAGCATGTGGCTTGAGGGCTTGAGGGCTGGGAGCGGGGATTTGGGATTGGCAAAAGCAGGTTTTTGCGGGTTGTTGAGTCGCCTGGTTCCACATCCTTGAGCGCGAATCGCGGTGCGATCTGATGGCTATGCCGGCACATCGCGATTACGCCAAGTCCGGGGGCGGATAGCCTTGAAACCTTAGGCGCGGAATTTGTGATCGATAATCCGCTGCCTATTGCGGGCATCAAATTCTCGGATGCAACTCCCGCTTCTCCGTGGACTCGATTGATCATGGGGCACATGGGTTCCGGCACAGGTTTGCCAAACTTCCAGCGTCAATCCCGCTCTCCCCTCTCAGCCCCACGCTACTCCCGCCCCGGCCAGCACCTCCGCCGTTGCGAATCCCCACTCCCGAATCCAACATCCCAGCCCTATGAGAATTGTCTTTGCCGGTACGCCGGATTTCGCTGTCGCTTCGTTGCGCGCTGCCGCGCAGCGGCATGAAGTGGTGGCGGTCTATACCCAGCCGGATCGGCCCGCCGGGCGCGGCCGCGGGCTGACGCCGTCGCCGGTCAAGATCGAGGCGAACGCGCGCGGCATTCCGGTGTTTCAGCCGCAGACGCTGCGTTCGCCCGAGGCGCTGGCCACGCTGCGTGCGCTCAATGCGGACCTGATGGTGGTGGTGGCCTACGGGTTGATCCTGCCCAAGGCAGTGCTGGCCGCGCCGACCCACGGCTGCTGGAACGTGCATGCCTCGCTGTTGCCGCGCTGGCGTGGCGCCGCGCCGATCCAGCGCGCGATCGAGGCCGGCGATACCGCGACCGGCGTGTGCCTGATGCAGATGGAAGCCGGCCTGGACACCGGCCCGGTGCTGCTGTCGCAGCGCATCGAGATCGGCGAACAGGAAACCGGTGGGCAGTTGCACGACCGGCTGGCCGCGCTGGGCGCGCAGGTGCTGTCCGATGGCCTGGGCCTGCTGCGTGCCGGCATCCGCCCGGTGGCGCAACCGCAGCCGGCCGAGGGCGTCACTTACGCACACAAGCTGGACAAGGCGCAGGCGCGCTTGGATTGGGCGCAGCCGGCGCATGAGCTGGCGCGGCGCGTGCGCGCGTTCAACCCGTGGCCGGTGGCCGAAGCCACGCTGGCCGGCGAGCGGGTGCGCCTGCATGGCGCAGTGGCGCTTGAGTTGGCGCATCAACAGCCGCCGGGCACGCTGCTGGCGGCCAGCAAGCAGGGCATCGACATCGCCTGCGGGCAGGGTGCGCTAAGGGTGCGCGTGCTGCAGCGCGAGGGCGGCAAGGCGATCACCGCTGCCGACTACCTCAACGCGCGCCGCGATCTGTTGGCGCGGCGCTGATGTCGAGCGAGCCTGCAACTGCCGGCGTCGCTTCGCGCCTGGCTGCCGCACGCGTGCTGACGGCGGTGTTCGACCAGGGCCGTTCGTTGAAGGCCGAACTGGCCGCGACCTTGCCCGGCATTGACGATCCGCGCGACCGCGCATTGGTGGAGGCGATCTGCTTCGCGGTCATCCGCCGCCGCCCGGCCTATGACGTGGCGTTGCGGCAATGGCTGGAGCGTCCGCTGCCGCCGCGCGACGCCGAACTCAAGGCGCTGCTGATGGTCGGCTTCGCCCAGCTCGACGTGCTGCAACTTCCGGCGCATGCGGCGCTGTCGGCCACCGTGGATGCGTGCCGCGCGCTGGGCCGGCCACGCCAGGCCGGCATGGTCAATGCGATTTTGCGACGCGCCCAGCGCGAGGGGTTCCCGGCGGTGTCGGACGACGCCGGTTGGCCGTCGTGGCTGCGCAAGCAGTTGCGCGCGGACTGGGGCGAGCGTGCGGAAGGCATTTTCACCGCAAGTGCGCAGATGGCGCCGATGTGGCTGCGTGTGCAGCGGTCGCGCACCGATCCTGCGGCGTATGTGGCCCGGCTGGCCGAGCTGGGCATCGCCGCGCAAACCGATGCGGTGTTGCCGGATGCGGTGCGCCTGCACGGCGCGGTACCGGTAAGTCAGTTGCCGGGCTTTGCCGAAGGCGATGTCTCGGTGCAGGACGGCGCTGCGCAGCAGGTGGCCGATGCGCTGACGCTGGCGCCTGCGGCACGTGTGCTCGATGCGTGCGCCGCGCCCGGCGGCAAGGCGGCGCATCTGCTGGAACGTTTTCCGGGTCTGCAGCTCACTGCGCTGGATGTGGATGCACGCCGCCTGGAGCGCGTGCAGCAGACCCTGCAGCGCACCGTGCCAGAGGCACAGGTCGCGTTGCATGCGGCCGATGCCGCCGACACCGATGCGTGGTGGGACGGTCAGCCGTTCGATGCGGTGCTGCTGGACGCGCCGTGTTCGGCCACCGGCGTGGTGCGTCGTCAGCCGGATGTGCTGCTGCACCGGCGTGCCGACGATATCGATGCCTTGTCGGCCTTGCAGGCGCGCCTGCTCGATGCGACCTGGCGCACCCTGCGCCCGGGCGGGCAGTTGCTCTACACCACCTGCTCATTGTTGGCGCGCGAGAACCAGGCACAGGTGGATGCATTCCTGCAACGCACGCCCGATGCGCAGACGCAGCCGTTGGGTGCGCAGTTCGGGCATGCGGCTGGCCCCGGGCGTCAGCGATTTCCAGGCGAGCAGCACTGCGACGGATTTTTCTACGCGCTTTTGCTAAAAGCTTCCTGATCGCGCGCCGCATCGGCGCTCTACCTGCTACCTCCATTGCGCCTCGATATGCTCAAGACCCGTGCCTCCAAAGATGTCTGGCTGCTGGCCATCACCGCTGTCCTGGTGATCGGTGCCGGGTTGGGACTGCGCGACCCCTGGCCGGCGGACGAGCCGCGCTTTGCGCTGGTCGCCAAGCAGATGGTGATGAGCGGGGACTGGTTGTTCCCGCATCGCGGCAACGAGCTGTATTCGGACAAGCCGCCAATGCTGATGTGGCTGCAGGCGCTGTTCTATACGTTGCTGGGCAACTGGCGGGTGGCGTTCCTGCTGCCGTCGCTGCTGGCGGCGCTGGGCACATTGGCCTGCGTCTACGACCTTGGCCGGCGCCTGTGGACCCGGCGCGTCGGGGTCTATGCGGCCTGGATGCTGTTGTTCACGCTGCACTTCACCTTCCAGGCCAAGAAGGCGCAGATCGACCCGCTGGTGGTGTTCTGGATCACCCTGGCCAATTACGGCCTGCTGCGGCATCTGTTGCTGGGCCCGGCCTGGCGCTGGTGGACGCTGGGCTGGTTTGCCGCCGGGTTGGGCGTGATCACCAAGGGTGTGGGCATCATCGCGCTGCTGATGCTGATCCCGGCCGGGATTGCCGCAGCGCGCGGCTGGCCGGGGGTGCGCGTGCATGTGCGCGACCGGCGCTTCTGGTTGGGGCCGCTGTTTTTCTTCGTGGCGATCCTGCTGTGGTTCGTGCCGATGATGGTGACCGCGCTGACTGCCGGTCAGCCCGAATATCGCGTCTATCTCAACGACATCCTGCTGCGCCAGACCGCCAAGCGCTACGCCAGCTCCTGGGACCACGCCCAGCCGGTCTGGTACCACCTGCAAAGCATGGCCACGATGTGGCTGCCGACCATCCTGCTGCTGCCGTGGGCAATCCCGGCGTGGCGGCGCCGGCTCACGCGGCGCGACCCGCGCTACTTGCTGCCACTGGCCTGGTGGCTGCTGGTGCTGGTGTTCTTCACCATCCCCAGCGGCAAGCGCGATGTCTACATCCTGCCGGCGCTGCCGATGTTCTGCCTGGCGCTGGCGCCGCTGGTGCCAGGCCTGTTGCGCCGGGCTGGCGTGCAGCGGCTGCTGTTCGGGTTCGGAGTGCTGTTGACGGTGGCCTTCGTTGCCAGCGGTGCGGCGATGCTGATCGGGCATCCGGGCTTCGAGCAGAAAATCATGGACAGCCGCGGAGTGGGCAGCGAAACCACCGACCCGCTGGGCTGGCTGCTGCTGGCGGTGGGTACCTGGGGCATCGCCAGCCTGCTGTTGCTGCGTGTGCGCCGCTCCGCGTTGGCGGTGATCTCATTGCTTGGCGCGTGGTGGGTGGCGTTCGGGCTGGTCTGCTACCCGATCTTCAACGATTCCAGCTCGTCGGGCGCGGTGATGCGCGAGGCCGGGCGCCGCATCGGCCCGGATGCGCAGCTTGGGCTGGTGGCATGGAAGGAGCAGAACCTGCTGATGGCCGACCGCCCGGCGCAGACCTTTGGCTTCAAGGTGCCGTGGGAAACGCAATTGCAGCGCGGCGTGGCCTGGCAGGCAGCGCACCCCGGCCAACGCTGGCTGATGGCGCAGGAGACCGCCTTGCTGGCCTGCGTGGATCGCAGCCGCAGCCAGCTGGTGGGCGTGGCCAACCGCCGGCGCTGGTGGCTGGTGCCGGGCGATGCGGTGCGCAGCCACTGCGTGGCCAGCTCCAGCGAGCGCGCGGTGGAAGAAAAAGAGCAGGGCAACCTGGATACCGAATGAGTCAGCAGAACCCACCGGCACAGGCATGTACGAGGTGTCATTTGTACGGCGTCAATGCGACCAATGGCGGCTGTCTAGCAGGGATTCATGCGGCGCATCGTTAGCTTGGCCGGCGTTGCCGCTGCCTGGCCCCTGTGTTGCCTCCCTTCCGCCACCGATCTTTCGATGAATTCCTTGCGTACCCAGCCCGCATCGCTCTCGCCGTCTGCCCCGATCACGTCGCGGGCAGGCGGACGCATCGCCGAGCTGGGCGTGTTCGTGTTGACCGCGCTGGTGGTCAGCATGCCGAGCGGGCTGCTGCCGTTCGGCCTGTGCCTGCTGCTTGGTTCGCTGGTCGGCTGGCGCAGCCTGCGTGACGGCATTGCTGCGGGCGATCGGTCGTTACGCGTGGTGGGGTGGCTGACGGTGGCGGTGATTGCGATGTCGCTGCTGTCGATCGCCTTGTTCGAACACGGGCTGCGCGATGTGGACAACCGCTCGCGCTTCCTGGTGCTGCCATGGGCGGCGCTATGGGCATACGCGTTGCAGCCGCGCCAGGTATGGCTGTGGCGCGGCGCATTGGCGGGCGTGTTCGCGGCGATGTTGATCGCGTTGTTGCAGGTAATGAACGGCGCCGCCCGCGCCGAAGGCTTCACCAACGCGATTGTGTTCGCCGACATCGCGCTGATGTTGCTTGTGGTGGCGGTGTTCTGCCGCCCGGCCGGCAATGTGCGGTGGTTGGTGGGCGCTGCATTCGCCACGGTGGCGGTGATCGTGCTCAGCGGCAGCCGTGGGGTGTGGTTGTCGCTGCTGGCCACGCTGGGCGTGCTGATCTGGGGCGCGCCGTGGCAGAGCGCGCGCATGCGCTTGCTGACCTTCATCGGCAGCGCGGTGCTGGCGGTGGGCGTTTTACTCAGCGTGCCGGCACTGACCGACCAGATGCGCCTGGGCGAACTACAGAGCGACCTGCAGCGTTACGAAGTCGGTGACAGCGATTCCTCGGCAGGCGCGCGCATCGAACGCCTGCACGTGGCCTGGGACACCTTGAAGGCGCATCCGCTGATCGGCGTGGGCGTTGGCCGTTTCGACGATGCCATGCATGACCTGCCGGCCTGTGCCGCCGACCCGGCCTTGTTCCGTTGCCATCTGGGGCACGCGCACAACGATCTGGCCGAATGGGGCGCCACCCAGGGCGTACCCGGCCTGTTGCTGCTGATTGCCGTCTACGGCGTGCCGCTGTGGGTGTTCGTGCGGCTGCACCGGCGCAGCGGGCAGAAGCAGTTCCGTGGCCCGGCCGCGGCCGGGGTCATGATCGTGATCAGTTACGCGTTGTGCGGGCTGACCCAGTCGATGTTCGCGCACCAGGTGGCAGCTAGCTTTTACACCGCCATGGTCGGCGTGCTGGTGGGTCTGGCGGCGCGGCAGGCCGCGCACGGTGTGGCGAGTACTCGCTAGCAGCGGTTGATCAGCCGGCTGCAGGTGGTGGATGCGCAAGCAGTGCGCGCGTTGAGCGACTGATAAACCACCGCGCAGACGCCGAATAGGCGCAGTTGCTGCGGAAATCGGCATGTCTTACGTATGCACGCCGACGTCGACGCACCGTTCGCGCCGCCCGCAGCGGCGTGACGGCCACTCGCCATCTTTTTAACCGCACCTACTCGCCACGCTGCTCCGGCACACGCGGCGGGTCCTGCACCGGTTGGTTGTGCTGCAACAGCCACAGCATGATGGTCTTCTGGCGCACGTAGTTGGCGCGCACGTAGGCGTAGATCAGCCCATGCCAGCCATCGCGAAAGCCGCCACGCAGCAGATAGCCGCGCCAGAAGCGCCAGGCCGGCGCCAGCACCAGCTTGCTCCAGGTGGCGCGCTTGCCGCGTGCGTGTTCGTGTTCGGCCATCATCTGCGCGTAGCGCTGGGTTTTGGCCAGCTGCTGCATCAGCGAGCGGTACGGGTAATGGATCAGATCGCCCGCCAGTGTCGCCACGGCGCCATCCACGCTGGCGGCCTCATGGATTTCGCGCTTGCCGCGCCAGCCGCCACGGCGCCGATCGAACAGGCGCAGCACGCGGTCCGGATAGGCGTTGCCGTGGCGCAGGAAGCGCCCGAAGTAATCCGATAGCCGTGCGAAGCGATAGCCGGCCGCAGTGGCGAAACCGCCATCGCGCGCAGCAATGATCGCCGCACGCAGTTCATCGCTGATACGTTCGTCGGCGTCCAGGCACAGCACCCAGTCATGGCTGGCCTGTGCAACGCAAAATGCCTTCTGGCTGCGGTAGCCATCGAAGGCGCGTTGCAGCACGCGCGCGCCGTGTTCGCTGGCGATGGCTGCGGTGGCATCGGTGGAGCCGGAGTCCACCACCACGATCTCGTCGCAGAATGCCAGCGAGGTCAGACAGTCGCGTAGGCGATCGGCCTCGTTGAACGTGATAATGCAAGCGCAAATGCGAGGCCGTTCGTCGGGTGCGGTCGAAGAGGACATGTGATGGCCGATTACCTGCTGTTCGCAACGGAGCGTTACGCGTTGCCTATTCTGGCGCCATTGGCGCAGGCATTACAGGCCTGCGGGCATGCAGTGTCGGCCTGGTTCGAAGGCGGCGCACGCGGGCTGGCGCTGCCGGGCGTGCGCGAAGTCGGCTTGCGCGAGGCGCTGGCGTTGCGTCCGCGTGCGGTGTTCAGCGCGGCCAACTGGGTGCCGCCGTTTATTTCAGGCGCCAAAGTGCAGCTTTTTCACGGTTTCAATGTGCAAAAGCGCGAGGACAATCGCGGCCATTTCCGGGTGCGCGGCCTGTTCGATCTGTATTGCACGCAAGGCCCGGCGACCACTGCGCCATTTCGTGCACTGGCGCAGCGCGAGGGCCACTTTGCGGTGGTGGAAACCGGCTGGCCCAAGCTCGACCCGGTCTTTCGCGACGATGGCGGCCGTAGCGCCGCATTGCGCGCGCCGGCCGCTGGCCGCCCGGTGATCCTGTTCGGCTCCACCTTTACCGAGCGGCTGAGTGCGGCGCCTGCGCTCTACGACGAGATTGCCGCCGATATCGCGCGCGGCGCACACTATTGGCTGCTGACCTTGCACCCGAAGTGCGCACCGGAGCTGTTCGATCGTTATAGCGCACTGGCCGGCGCCAACGCGCGTTTCGTCGAACCCGAAGAGGTCATGGCTGCGCAGCGCGCGGCCGATGTGCTGGTCTCGGATACCTCATCGATCGTGTCCGAGTTCGTGGTGCAGCATAAACCGGTGGTGACCTTTCGCAACCGCGTGCCGCAGCCGCACATGCTCGACTTCCAGCAGGCCGAGCAGTTGCCGCAGCAGCTGGCACGCGCACTGGACCCGGACGCGGCGTTACGCAGCGCACTCGCCAGTTACGCCGATGCAATCCATCCGTATCGCGACGGGCACTCTTCGGAGCGGGTGATTGCCGCCACCGAGGACTTTATCGCCGGCAAGCTCGGCGTGCTGCGGCGTAAGCCGGTGGGTGCGTTGTGGCGCGGGCTGCAGATCCGTCGCGAGCTCGGGTATTGGGGTCCGTCGCAGCGTTGATCGCTGCCAATTGAGCGTTGACGAGAGGCTGCTGCTGAGCGGTTGACCCAATCCCGGTTCCCGATTCCCCAATCACCAGCGCAGCTTGCGCCGTGCCAACGCCGCGCCGAGTTGCGCCTGCAGCGCCTGCGCCTGCGCGAACGGCACAAAACGCAGCCGCAAGGCCGGGCCGGTCGCACTGGCGCCTGCAGTATCCAGCCACAGCGTTGCAGTGCCCGAAAGCCGATCCAGCGGCGAGCGTTGCAATTGCAGCGCCTGCAGTTTGTCCAGCTCGGCCAGCCGCCACCAGCGCTTCCACCAGCCGCCGCGCACTGCAATAAAACGCGCATCCACCGCGTAGGCCATGCGCTGCACCTGGCGATGCGCCTTGAATGCGCTCCACGGCAGCCACACCAGCAACCACAAGGCATGGCTGCCGAACTGCCACGCCAGGCCGGCCACCAGCGGCAGCAGCATCAACACGGTGGGCAAGCTCAATCGCCACCAGCAATGCGTGGCGATCGACTGCCACTGCGCCGGCGGCCATGCGATACCGGGCAGCAGGCGTTGCAGCAAGGCGTCGCAGCGCTGCGGGTCGGCAACCGGCGCGAGCTCTCTCAAGGCGCTGCCTTCGTTATCGCCGGTGCCGGCCACTGCCGTGTCCACGCGCAACTGGCGGCGCCCGAACAGGCGGTGCAGCAGGCCTTCGTACAGGGTCCACGACTGGATCCGCCGCAACGCCACGCTGCTGCGGATCCGCGTCAGCAGCCCGCGCTCCACGGTGAGGCGGCGCTCTGCCTCGCTCAGATGAAAGCCGTGGTACTGCGTCACCGCCAAGGCCACCGACAGCGCGCGCATCGCCATCAACACCGCGAGCGTGGCGACCACTGCCAGCGTGGCAGTGACCGCCACGCCGGGATGGATCTGGCTGACATAGCGATACGCCAGCTCGCCGTTGTGCTCGACGAAGTTGGACACCGTGCGGCGCGGAATCATCTGGTAGATCACGCCGAAGCTGGCCGCCACCACCACCATGCCGCGATTGGAGATCAGACCCAGCCGGATCACCTCCGCCAGCGGCAGGCGCAGCAAGCTGCCGCTGTTGTCGTCGATCTGCGGCGCCGTGGCGTCTGTGTCGGTTGCCCGGCGACGGATCAGATCTTCCAGCGCCAGTGCCTGATCCAGCCGCAACACACGCATTTCCGCTTCCGGCTTGTGGCCGCCGGCCGATTCCAGGCGCACCTCGGCCACGCCGGCCAGGCGGTGCAGCAGCGATTGATGCACCACCACGTTATGGATGCGCGCGAACGGAATATCGCGCCGGCTGCGCTCCAGCAGGCCGCTGCGAATCGCCACGCCATCGGTGCCGATGCGGTAGCGGTAGGTGAAGTAGCGCAACACCGAAATCGCCACCAGCACCGCGACCACCACGCCGGTGGCCACCTGGTCGGCGAAGTCGCGATGGCCATCGCGGCTGCCGAACAGGACCAGCGCGGCCAGCGGAATCAGGAACTGACGGATCTGCTGCAGCAACACGAACACCCACGACAACGGATGCAGGCGCTGCTCGTCGCCGCCGGGAGGCTCGATGGCGCTCATAGCGCGTCGTCGTCGTGATCGAGCTGACGCGCCAGGCGGTCGCGCAGGCGTTCGGCATCGTCCTGATCCAGCCCCGACACCGCCACCGCGTTGAGCCGGCTGCCGGCGGTGTGCACCACCAGCGTTGTCAGGCGGGTGGCGCGTTCGATCGGGCCGCGACGCAGGTCCACATGCTGCACGCGCGAGATCGGCACGCGCGTGTCGCTCTGCCACAGATGGCCGCGTTGCAGCGCCAGGCCGTGCTGATCGAGTTTCCAGTGGGTCAGCCGGTGCCGTTTGACCGCCAACCAGGCGCCCAGCAGCGCGATGACCACGGTCACGCCGAGCACCGCTGGCCAGTAATGCCAGGCATGCAGCCCGGTCACCGTGACCCCGGCGGCGATCAGGCCCGCGCATCCACCGCCGAGCGCGCCATTGACCGCCGCCACATACGCACCGCGGCGCGGCAGCGACTGCCACTGGCTAGGGTGGATGACCGGCGCTTCTGCCGGAGCAGGGCTGACGATGACGTCGGGGTGCGGCGGTGGAGCGTCGTGCACGAGGCTGGCCTGCAGAAGCGGTGCGCAAGCATAGCCGGCCGCCGAGTGCAGGCGCACCCGGCGCCGGGCGCGCTATTGCGCGGCCAGGATCAGCGCATCCACATCCAGCGCATGCCCGGCGCGTGCGGCCTTGGTGCGCAGGTACTGCTCGTTTTCGGCGGTGATGTCGCCGGTGATCGGGATGCGGTCTTCGACCGCGATACCGGCCGCGCGCAGGCGCTCGGCCTTGGCCGGGTTGTTGGTCAACAAGCGGATGCGGCCGATGCCCAGCCCGCGCAACATCGCCACCGCGCTGCCGTAACGGCGCTCGTCCGGGCCGAAGCCCAGCTGCGCATCGGCGTCGATGGTGTCCAGCCCGGCATGCTGATACCCATAGGCGCGCATCTTGGCGGCGATGCCGGTACCGCGGCCTTCCTGATCCAGATACAGCAGCACGCCGCCGCCGAGCTCCTTCAGCTTGGCCAGGCCGTGTCGCAACTGATCGCCGCAATCGCATTTGAGCGAGCCGAACAGGTCGCCGGTCAGGCACGAGGAATGCACGCGCACCGGCACTGCGCCCGTCAGGTCCGGCTGGCCGACCACAATCGCCACCTGGTCGCGTTGCGCCACGCCGCCACGGAACACCACAAATTCGCTCATGCCCAAGCCGCGCAATGGCACCGGGGTGCGGGTCACCAACTCATAGCCGGCGGCCGCAGAGGTGGCGCAGCCGCCGCGCAGGTCGTCCAGCGCCAGCGACTGGCAGCCTGCGAAGGCGGCATGCTCATGCGCATCGCGCAGTTCCACCGCCAGCATTGCCGGCAGCAGCAAGCCCAGTCGCGCGATTTCCACACCGCCGGCATCCAGCGCATCGCCGGCAGTCCATTGGGTCGGCACCGGCGTATCGCGCAGGTAGGCCAGCGCAGCCAGCTGGTCGTAGCTATGCTCAGCCAAGGCCACGCGTGCGCCTTGCGGCGCGCTCAACCCCAGCACCTGGGCGCGGGTGGGCGTGACGAAGAGATAGTGGCGGCCCAGCGCGGCGCGGGCGAAGGCGACGTACGACTGCGCGGTGCTGCTGTCCAATGCCAGCACGGCCCGCGCCTGCCCATCCGCCGCCGTCAGCAGCACCGGCCGCCCGGCACGCAACTCGGAGGCGGCGCGCTCGCAGCGGATCGCCGCCGGATCACCGAAGGCCTGTGCGCTGGGGAAGGGGACGGGGCTGCTCATGCACGACTCCAGATGGGGATTGCCACGGCCGCTTCAAGGCGGACGCCGCCGCGGCCGTTGCCTGCCGCGTGCGGCCATTGTCGCGTGGTTCGCAAGCGCCAGTCGCCACGGCCGGGTGGAACGCTGCATCCAGCCGCTGCCGACTGAGTGATGCGGCCTGCGCCGATTGGTTGCGTGCGGCCTGCGTTGTTCAGCGCCCGGCAATGCTTTCTAATCCGACGACCTCTACGTTCGTCGGGTCCCATGCACATTGTCGATTGCAGCCAGGCGCGCCACGCCGCCGCCATTCTGGACATCTTCAACGATGCCATCGCCCATTCCACCGCGCTGTACGACTACCGGCCACGGCCGCCGGAGAGCATGGTCGGCTGGTTCGCCACCAAGCAGGCGGGCGGCTTCCCGGTCATCGGCGTGGAGGACGCCAACGGCACCCTGATGGGCTTTGCCAGCTACGGCACCTTTCGCGCCTGGCCGGCATTCAAGTACAGCGTCGAGCATTCGATCTATGTGCACCGCGACCATCGCGGCAAGGGACTGGGACGCAGCTTGCTGCAGGCGCTGATCGCCGCAGCCGAGGAACGCGGCGTGCACGTGCTGGTTGGCGGCATCGATGCCAGCAACCAGGCCAGCATCGCCTTGCACGAACAGTTCGGTTTCACCCATGCCGGCACCGTGCGCGAGGCCGGGTTCAAGTTCGGGCGCTGGCTGGATCTGGCGTTTTATCAGCGCATCCTCGCTACGCCTGCCGACCCGCACGACGATTGAGCCGCTGCCGCTGCCGCTGCCGCGCTGCGTGCGAGCGGCTCCGTCTTCAGCCAGCCGGCGTCAGTGCGGATGCCGCTCGGTCGCATACGGGTTGGCCTCGCCGCTGCCCGGCGGGCGCAGGGTGTAGCGCTTGTAGGTCCACTGGTATTGCGCCGGGTCGCGCCGGGCGATCCGTTCGATGCCGGCGTTGAGCGCACTGGCTGCGCGCACCGGGTCCGGGTCGGCCACGGCCGGGTCGGCCGGTTGCACGTGCAGCGCAAATTGCAGGTCGTCCCCGGCGCGTTCGCACCAGCCGTACAGCACGGTGGCGCCGGTGCGCTCGGCCAGCCGGTTGACCAGGGTCATGGTCAAGGCCGGGATGCCGAAGAACGGCGCAAACACGCCGTCGCCCATCTTCGGCTGCTGGTCGGGCAGGATGCCGACCGCGCCACCATCCTTGAGCACCTTGAACAACTGCCGCACCGCCGGGCCTTCGGCACGCACCTGACGCACGTTGTCGCCGCCGCGTGCCAGCTGCAGGAAACCATCCACCGCCTCGGATTCCGGCGGGCGGTAAACAATGGCGATGGGGCCGCGCTCGGACAGCCACTGATTGAGCAGCTCCCAATTGCCGAAGTGCGGCGCGGCCACGATCACCCCGCGGCCGGAGGCCAGCGCAGCGTCGTACAGCTCCTGGCCGTTGCGTTGCAGGCGCGCCAGGTTGTCTGCCGGCGGGCGGGTCCAGGTGCGCAGCACTTCCAGGGTCTGGCGCGCGGTCGATTGCAGGACCTGTGCATGCAGCTGCGCGCGCTGCGCCGCGCCCAACTCCGGGTACGCCAACTCCAGATTCCGCCGCACCACGCGGGCTTCGCGTGCATTGAGCTTGCGCCAGCTCCAGGCCAGCGCATCGGCCACGCGTTTGAGCAGCGGCCACGGCAAGCGGCCCACGGTGGCGGCGGTGGCGTACAACAGGCGAGCGCGAACATCAGGTTTCATTCGCGCAATTCTAAACAGCGCGGCCGGCGAAGGCCCGCGCGTGACACTGCGGGCAGCGCTGGGCATGCTGCGCGCCACAGTTTGCTGCCCGAGAATGCCCATGCTTGCACTGATCCAGCGCGTCACCCGGGCCAGCGTTACGGTCGATGCGCAGACCGTCGGGCAGATCGGCCCCGGCTTGCTGGCGCTGATCGGGGTCGAACCGGGAGATGGCGAGGCGCAGGTCCGTCGCCTGGCCGAGCGCCTGCTCAGCTACCGCGTGTTCGGCGACGACGCCGGCAAGATGAACCGCTCGCTCACCGATACCGCCGGCGGGCTGCTTCTGGTGAGCCAGTTCACCCTCGCCGCCGACACCAGCTCCGGCAATCGGCCGGGCTTCAGCACCGCCGCACCGCCGCTGGAGGCTGAACCGGCGTTCAATCGATTGGTGGCGATCTGCCGCGAAAAACATCGCGGCGGGGTGGAAACCGGGCGCTTCGGTGCCCATATGGTTGTCGACCTGGTCAACGATGGCCCGGTGACCTTCCTTCTCAGGCCCTAGCCAGCGCTGCACCAGCGGTCTCGTCTTGAATCCGGCAGATGCGGCTTCACGCTGGTATAATGCTAGGTCCTCTTTCCAATCTCAAAGCCGGTGGCGCGAGCACTCATGGCCAACGAACGTCCTGCCCAGCAATCCGACATCAAGCTACTGATCAGCAAGGGCCTGGAACAGGGCTATCTGACCTACGCCGAAGTCAATGACCATCTGCCCGACGACCTCGTCGACCCGGAGCAGATTGAAGACATCATCAGCATGATCAACGGCATGGGCATCGATGTCCATGAAGTTGCACCCGATGCCGAAACCCTGTTGCTCAACGATGGCAACACCGGTAACCGCGAGGTTGACGACACCGCCGCCGAAGAAGCAGCGGCCGCGCTGACCGCGCTCGATACCGAAGGTGGCCGCACCACCGACCCGGTGCGCATGTACATGCGCGAAATGGGCACGGTCGAGCTGCTTACACGCGAAGGCGAAATCGCCATCGCCAAGCGTATTGAAGAAGGCCTGAGCCAGGTTCAGGCGGCCCTGGGCGTGTTCCCGCTGTCGACCGAAATGCTGCTTGCCGATTACGAAGCGCACAAGGAAGGCAAGAAGCGTCTGGCCGAGATCGTGGTCGGCTTCAACGACCTGATCGAAGAAGCCGATGCCGCCGCCGCCGCGCTTGCGGCCGCCGGCCCGGTTGCCGTTTCCGAAGACGACGCTGCCGAAGACGACGACGACGACGACGGCGACGACGATGCTGCCGAAGAAGAGGCCGGCCCGACCGGTCCTGACCCGGTGGAAGTCGCCACGCGCATGGAGAACCTGGCCAACGAATACGCCAAGTTCAAGAAGATCTATGCCAAGAACGGCGCCGAGCACAAGCTGGTGGTCAAGGCGCGCGAAGACATGGCCGCCATCTTCACCACGCTCAAGCTGCCGCTGCCGCTGACCGACGCGCTGGTCACCCAGCTGCGTGGCGTGGTCAACGGCATCAAGGACCACGAGCGCAAGGTGCTGCACCTGGCCACCACCGTGGCACGCATGCCGCGCAAGGACTTCATCCGCTCCTGGGAAGGCAATCAGACCAACCTGGAATGGGTGGAAGACGCACTCAAGCGCAAGCAGAAGTGGTCGTCGGCGCTGCGCGACGTCAAGGACCAGATCGTCTCCGAGCAACAGGGCTCGATCGAGATGGAAAAGGCCAGCTACCTGACCCTGGGCGAGATCAAGGAGATCAGCCGTGCGATGGCCTATGGCGAAGCCAAGGCGCGCAAGGCCAAGAAGGAAATGGTCGAGGCCAACCTGCGTCTGGTCATCTCCATCGCCAAGAAGTACACCAACCGCGGCCTGCAGTTCCTCGACCTGATCCAGGAAGGCAACATCGGCCTGATGAAGGCCGTGGACAAGTTCGAATACCGTCGCGGTTACAAGTTCTCCACGTATGCAACGTGGTGGATCCGTCAGGCCATCACCCGTTCGATCGCCGATCAGGCGCGCACCATCCGTATTCCGGTGCACATGATCGAGACGATCAACAAGTTGAACCGCATTTCCCGCCAGATGCTCCAGCAGTTCGGCCGCGAGGCCACGCCGGAAGAACTGGCCAAGGAAATGGACATGCCGGAAGACAAGATCCGCAAGGTGATGAAAATCGCCAAGGAGCCGATCTCGATGGAAACCCCGATCGGCGACGACGAGGATTCGCATCTGGGCGACTTCATCGAGGACACCAATGTGGAGTCCCCGATCGATAACACCACCAACATCAATCTCTCCGAGACGGTGCGGGACGTGTTGGCAGGGCTGACCCCGCGCGAAGCCAAGGTGTTGCGGATGCGCTTCGGTATCGACATGAATACCGATCACACGCTGGAAGAGGTCGGTAAGCAGTTCGACGTCACCCGCGAGCGGATTCGTCAGATAGAGGCCAAGGCGTTGCGCAAGCTGCGTCACCCGAGCCGTTCGGAACAGCTGCGCTCGTTCCTGGATATCGACTGACACCGTAGCCGGCACCGTGCAGTGATCACACAACAGCCCTGCTTATGCGGGGCTGTTGCGTTTGTGGGCTAGGCAGCTCGCTACGCTCGGCTATCAGGCGGCGTCTTGCGAGACACGGCGCGTTGCGGAAATGACGCGTTGCCGCGTTCACGCACCGGCGACGAAGCCACACGGCCCCGCAACATTAAACCGAGCTTTCTACAAAGCTCACATGGCGTTGTGACCGCGACTTCTAAGTTGGCCAACGAATGGAAACGGGATCGTCTTATGAGTAGGCAAAGCCGCTTCGAAACCACCACGTACCGCGATCACGAGATCCGCGTACGTGCCGAACAGGCCTCGCCGACGGCCAAGTGGACGCTATGGGTAGACGTCTACGCCGACGGAGGCAGCACGCGCCTGCCGCGTATCAACGACCGGACCAAGACCTGGGACACGTTCCAAGACGCCATCGCGCAAGGCTTCCGCGAAGGTCGCCAGCTGATCGACAGGCAGCAGCAGATGGCGGATGCGTGATGGCTGCTCCGCCAGGGTATGTGTGCCGACCGAAGTGTGCCGATCGAACAGCACGTACAGCTTGAACGGCCCGGCTATCTCCGCGGCCGTGTGCAGCGCGGTTCGCGTGCAGCGCAGTCAGGTAGGGCTCTCGGAAAGCGGACGAAGGATGCAGCAAGTAAGCAGGTAGCAGCAGGCATCCAGCAGACAAGCTTGTTGGCAGACAGGTAAACTTGCCCAACTCCTGCGGGCCCGACGCATTGCATGCGGCACCAGCGAGCGCTGTGCAGCCGGGCCTATAGCTCAACGGTTAGAGCAGAGGACTCATAATCCTTTGGTTGAAGGTTCGAATCCTTCTGGGCCCACCATTAAATTAGGCACTTAGCTCCTGCTAAGCGCCTTGAGCTGGGGCTGCCGGGAAAATTGCCGGGAAAATTAGCTGCGCTTTGGCGGTTTTTCCACCGGCAGCGCATGGTCATAGCGGCCGGTCATTTCTGGTGTCACGTGCCCTGCGGCGTCTTGTTTGTCGCCCCGGTTACCCACTGTGTCGGTAATGCCGCGATGCTTGAGGCCGTGCAGCGAAAAGCGCTCCTGCTTCGAAATGATCCCTTCTGTCATTGCGAGCTTGATGAATCGCTGCCAGGCGCTATCCAGCGATGACTTAGCCATCGGATTACCGGTCTGTTCGACGAGTAGGCGCCGATCCTCAGCCTTGAGTGGGACTGCAAAATTTCGACCGTTTTTAGTCCAGATGGCGGTGCGTCGCGCTACTAGAAGATCCCACGCGTCGATCATTTCTGGATCCCATTCGGTGAGCGTGTCGCGAGATCCCTTGCGCCGTTGAGCATGGATGCCTGTCGGCTGCTTGTGTGTGTCGTTGAGTGTGCACACCTCGATGCCGCGTAGGCGTGCGCTATACGCCAGCACCATGACCGGTGCCAGATAGCTCGGGCAGCTGCCTTTCGTATGCGGCGTTAGGCAGCCGCGCTCACGAGCGAAGGTCAGCACCTTCTCGAACGCGGCCGGCGTTGGCATCCGGTGTTTCTTTGCTTCGCGTGCTTGCCTCACGCCGATGGCTGGATTTGATCTGCATAGGCCGACACGCACGCCCCACGCGAGGGTGCGACGTAAATAGCGGTAAAGGTGGTTTGCTTTACTGCGACGTCCCCCCGATTTTGAGTAGCGCCGCGGTTTGGAGTCCAATTCCCTTCCCGAAGGAGATTGGACGTGAAGAAGCGTTTTACTGACGAGCAGGTCATCGGCTTTCTGCGCGAAGCCGAAAGCGGCGTGGCAATCAAGGATCTGTGCCGGCGCCATGGCTTCAGCGAGGCCTCCTACTCCCTGTGGCGCAGCAAGTTTGGCGGGATGAGCGTGCCCGATGCCAAGCGACTCAAGGACCTGGAGGCAGAGAACACGCGCCTGAAGAAGCTGCTCGCCGAGCAGGTGTTCCAGAACGATCTGATCAAGGAGGCGCTGCAAAAAAAATGGTGAGCGCACCGGCGCGTCGTGCGCTGGTGCGCGAGTGGATCGGGCGAGGGGCCAGCGAGCGTTGCGCGTTGGCCGCGATCGGCATGAGCGCCAGTGCGCTGCGCTATTGCCCGCGCGAGGACCGCACCGTTGCGCTACGCGAGCGCATCGTGGAACTGGCGCATCGCCACAAGCGCTACGGCGTGGGGATGATCTATCTCAAGCTGCGCCAGGAAGGGCGCCTGGTGAACTACAAGCGTGTGGAGCGCTTGTACCGCGAGCAGCAGCTGCAAGTCCGCCGCCGCAAGCGCAAGAAAGTGCCAGTGGGCGAGCGTCAGCCGCTGCTGCGGCCATTGCAGGCAAACCAGGTGTGGTCGATGGACTTTGTGTTCGACCGCACCGCCGACGGCCGGGCGATCAAGTGCCTGGTGATCGTGGACGACGCCACACATGAGGCGGTCGCCATCGAGGTGGAGCGAGCAATCTCGGGCTATGGCGTGACGCGTGTGCTGGAGCGGCTGGCCGCAGGTGATCCGCACCGACAACGGCAAGGAGTTTTGCGGCAAGGCGATGGTCGCCTGGGCGCATGCGCATGGTGTGCAGCTGCGGCTGATCCAACCCGGCAAGCCAAACCAGAACGCCTATGTCGAATCGTTCAACGGCCGGTTGCGCGATGAATGCCTCAACGAGCACTGGTTCCCGACACTGCTGCACGCACGCACCGAGATCGAGCGCTGGCGACGCGAATACAACGAGGACAGACCCAAGAAAGCAATCGGCGGCATGACGCCCTCCGCGTATGCCCAACAGCTGGCCAACACCGATATCATCAACCCCGGACTCTAGACCCGGCCGCTACTCAGGATGGGGGGACGTCGCCAGGTCAAAGCCACGGGAGAACTGCAGGTATGCATCGGCCGCAGCGTTGGGAGCCGCAGCCGTTGGCTGGAAGCGCTTGGACCAATCGTCGAACAGGTCGTCGTACAGATCCTTTACGTGCAGCTCGCGCCCGCACTTGGATTGGCGGCCGCACTTCACTACCCACGGTTTGAGATGGTTGGTGTAGAGCTCTTTCTTGCTGCAGGACGGGCACTTGCCGCCGCGCATGTACTCGGTACCACTACGGTGCTTGAGTCCGTAATCCCGTTCTAGTCGGGACAGCACCTGTTGTCGCAGATCCTCTTGCATCGAACTTCCTTAGACGCCGAGCCGGCGCGTAGGCGCGAGCGGTGATGTGGCGTTGTCGATCACGACATAAGCGCCGCCTGCACGACGGTGCGCATCAACGGCGGCAGCGAGCAGGCGTGCCTCTTCGTGCTTGGCGTGCGGTGCGACGCGCTGCGGCGCATTGCTTGCCGCATCCACGAATCGCGGCTCCTGTGCAGTGAACCAACTGCTGGCAGATGTCACGGGCCGACCTCGCTGTCTGCGTGCTGGAGAGTGGACAGCGCGATGGCGGATTCGGTGAGCACCACAAGGTGCTCATCCACGCCGTCAGATGTTGCGAGGCCCTCGCGCATGAGCGCGGCCACCACGACCGCACCAAAGCGATGCGCGGTCTCCGGCGCGGCATTGCGGCCGATATAACCGTGCTCGGTTTTCAACAACCCGCCATGGATGAGCGCAACTTCCAGGCAAAGCTTCGCCGTGGGCGGCAATGCCGCCCAATCAAGGGTCTTTCGCATTAGGGGTGCCTCAGAGGTGAGGGAAGAACGGCTCGCCGCCGACGGGAATCAGATCTAGCTGGCGGTCGCCAAGCGACTCGCGGTATGCCTGAAGCGCCTGGGCGCGCTCATATGCCGGTGTCGGCGGAAGCTCGCTGTGTGAGGTGGGCACGCCACTGGGGCTGGCAATACCAGTCAACTCCGAATGCCCTGTGTAGGTTGCACCGCACATCGGGTTCTCGCACACATAGGAGTCATGCCGCAGAAACTTGTGAGCGAGGAAGCTGGTGCGTTTGATGAGCCTTGCGCTGCATGCCTCACAGCGAAAAACAATTTTTTTCCGACCGAACATGCTCACCCCCTTGAGCTCTTGGCGGTTGGGATTTGTGTGGCACTATTGGGTGGTGCCTTGAGACCCAATGCGACTGCCGCTTTATGCGACTCGCCGTATTTGCCCTGAGAGCGGCCACGGAGCAGGTCATGTACGACCGACCGATCCACGCCGTTATGCCTGGCGAATGCCGAGACCGTAGTGCCATTCGCTTCAAGCCACTGTCGCGCCTGTTCCGGGCTGCGGGGTGAGAACTGCTGCATCTGACTCTTCGGGGGCATGTGGCGGTTCCGTCTACTTTTGGGAATTTTGTGGACTTAACTCAACATTGTCAAGTAAGGAAGTGCCTGTATGACCGTAGGGAAACGCCTGAAGAATGAGCGCAAGCGGTTCGGCCTGACGCAGGACGAAATGGCCGTTCAACTTGGCGTGTCGCGCTACGCGCAACTGAACTTTGAGAAAGACATCAACCTGCCCGGCGGAGCGTATCTACTTGCCGCGCTGGACCGTGGTGTCGATGTCATGTACGTGCTAACCGGACACCGAGCGCAGTTGGATCTCGCCGATAGGCTTCTGCTGTCTGCGTTCAAAGATGCATCGCCGGCTGCACGCGACGCAGTGCTTGCTGCACTGGGTTTATCGGCAGATGCCTCGTCTTCCAAGACTGGGGCCGGACCAGTTGTGTCGTTCAACAACAGCGAAATTGGTTCTGTGATTTCCACCAGCGGACCAATCGACCAGAGGTACATGCAAATCAACATGGGCGGCCGCAAAAAAAAGAAGTCGTGATCAACGTCCAGATAGGACAGCTGGTCCTCGCAAAAGAGAGCGTTATCGGCATGCTTCCGATGACGTGAAGATGGCATTCGTCAGAGATGTCAGTACTGGGATCCAATTCGCACAACAGACCTATGAAACTTGACTTAAACGATTCCGAGGTCGCACAGCTAAACGTAGCTGAGCGTATCGAGCAGCACTACAACGTTGACGCTGCTGCGTTCTCTCCACCATCGCTCTCGACCATGCAGTTCGCCTATCAGACTTCCGAAGAAACACAGCGAAAAGCTCGTTTTTGGTTTGCAGTGTGCGAATTGCCGTGGATGGCATCGACGGCATGTATTTGGGCTGTAATGCCCCACCAGCTGCCGCCGCAATCGACGGCGCTCCATCTTTTGGTCTACATGCTGGTCTTCGCATTTATCCCGTTCACGACTCGCACCTGTATGCCTGATCAGCTAAAGGTGAAGCGAGCTCACTGGAAGCATGTGATCGATGTGGAAGCGCAGTGCATGAAGGACCTGCACCACCAAATTGTCCGCGAACAAGCGCGCCTGCGGCTGCTTGCGCGTGGTTAGCGGCAATGCATTGATTGACGGGGAACTTCACCAAGTAAACGTTGCCTTGCGTGCAGATGAAGCTCTGTCCAAAAAAAGCCGCCGGTGAGTACCGGCGGCCTTCAAGGTGTTGGCGCGTAGCTCCTTGCGATCCAGTCGCCGCCCTCCTGGCAGCATGTATTGCACTGACATCCACGAGCGAAGCTCCAGAGGCTCCAGCAGACTTGACATCCCCGCAGACTAGACATCAGAGAATTCCTGTAGAATCTGTAGCTGATACACCAATGAAACGGATTCTGCAGTGGACATAAAATTCGCAGAGATTCGGAAGAGATTCGGAGAGCTGCACATGGATTCGCGGGTCATCTCACAGCTTGGTAATTGCGTCCCGAATCCACGTGCCGGCCAACCTTGGCGCGACTGTTGTCCCGAAAGTCTTGTGCGCTGCTGTGGAGATTTGAAGCTAAATTAGTTTGTCCAGAAATCCACCCTTGGCTCATCGGTGTAGCGCCCATATCTAGAAGTATATTTGTATATCTTATTGACTTCCATCAGCTTGCAAAGATCTACGTTGGTGCCAACTGACCCGCTGAAGCTTTCGCATTGCCACATACTTAAATAATCATTAGCAGTCTCATTGTAGGCGTTTCTATAATACCTATTCATAAACGCTATTTTCTTTTGGCAGGTATTTCCTCCGTTTTCTTTCGCGACCTTAACGACAAGTCCGCGTGAAGTATAGGCGGTATTACCGTGATTTTGAAAAACGGCGCATATGCGATAACCTGCTTCTGCATGAACTTTTTGCGTTGGAATAATGTATCCGCATGCGATGAGTATCAACGAAAATGTGCAGGGCAAATAATTTAAATAAGAAATTTTCTTTGTTATTTTCATAAATTTTATTGAACCTCGTTTTGTGCACTATTACACGCTGTCGAAATTTAGCATTTTGGGTTTTCTTATTAATTTTTAGTTCGCGTTTGGTAATATTTTTTCGCTTTATGTGGCTAGTCGCCCCTGAAAAACCCTAGACCGCATCCATTGCAAGGCCTGCTCGGCGTTTTCGGCGTGCTGGAACTGCCAGTTTTCGCCCATGCGTACACGCCGTCCTGCCGCCGAGCAGTTGCCTGCCGATGAGTTGTTTCGTTCGCGTCTGGAAAACCAGATCGACCTGCGCCATCCACTGGTTCAGCTGAGCCATCGGCTGCCGTGGAGTGCGTTGGAGCAGGCGCTATTGCCGCGATTGCCGGCCACAACTGCCAGCGGCGGACGGCCCGGCCTGCCGATGCGTCTGATCGCCGGGCTGCTCTACCTCAAGCACGCCTACGACCTGTCCGACGAGGCCGTATGCGCGCGCTGGCTGGAAAATCCGTACTGGCAGTTCTTCACCGGCGAGGTGGTATTCCAGACCTGCTTGCCGTGCGATCCCAGTTCCCTGACACGCTGGCGACAGCGCCTGGGCGAAGCGGGCATGGAAGAGCTATTGGCGCACACGATCAACACCGCCCACGCGATGAAGGCGGTGGATGCACGCGAGTTGTCGCGGGTGATCGTGGACACCACCGTGCAGGAAAAGGCGATCGCCCATCCCACCGACAGCCGTCTGCTGGAGGTGGCGCGCAAGAAGCTGGTGCTGCTGGCCAAGCGCCACGGCATCGCACTACGACAGACCTATGCGCGGCAAGGCCCGGTCTTGAGCCGCGAGGCCGGGCGCTATGCGCATGCGCGCCAGTTCAAGCGCATGCACAAGGTGCTGCGACGCCAACGCACGCTCCTGGGACGCGTATTACGCGATCTGCAACGCAAGCTGGACCCCTCCTTGGTGCGTGAGCGCATCAGTGTCTGGCTGGAACGCGCACAACGGGTGTTGACACAACGCCCCAAGGACAAGCAAAAGCTCTACGCCCTGCATGCGCCGGAAGTGGAATGCATGAGCAAGGGCAAGGCGAGGACACCTTACGAATTTGGCGTCAAGGTCGGCATTGCGGTGAGTGCGCGCAAAGGCTTGATCGTGGGCGCGCGCAGTTTTCCCGGCAATCCTTACGACGGCGATACGTTGGCCGAGCAGCTGGAGCAGACGCGTGGGTTGCTGCAGGATGTGAATGTGACCCCGCAGGTAGCGATCGTGGACCTGGGGTATCGCGGACGTGAGGTAGATGGCGTGCAGATCCTGCATCGCGGCAAGGCCAAGACGCTGACACGACGGCAATGGAGCTGGATCAAACGCCGGCAAGCGGTGGAGCCGGTGATTGGACATCTGAAACAGGACTGCCGCTTGAATCGCTGCTATCTAAAGGGTGCCCAAGGCGATGCACTGCACGTGCTCGGCTGCGCCGCCGGCTACAACCTGCGCTGGCTGATGCGCTGGATCGCCTTTTTGCGTGCCTGGTTGCAGGCGATGCGGGTGCGCTCCTCAAGATCCTCAAGCATCGTGTGGCCAGCAAACATGGTATCTGGGGTTTGAGAGGGGTTTTTCAGGGGCGACTATCTAAAGGGTGCCCAAGGCGATGCACTGCACGTACTCGGCTGCGCCGCCGGCTACAACCTGCGCTGGCTGCTGCGCTGGATCGCCCTTTTGCGTGCCTGGTTGCAGGCGATGCGGGCGCGCTCATCAAGATCCTCAAGCATCGTGTGGCCAGCAACGATGGCATTTGGAGCTTGAGAGGGGTTTTTCAGGGGCGACTAGGGATGGTCTGATCAACGGCGTCGGAGGATGATCTAAACCGCATCAGCCAAGCTGACGGCGCTCAGACCCTTGATTTTTTGCCATTTCCGGCGCGTTTGCGGGGTGTTGTCCGGGTTACAGGCACACCGTCCCCACGACAGGCATCAACTGATTTTGCTTCAGCCACAGGTTCGACAGTGCAAACAGCGTCAGCACCTGCGCGGTATTCTTCGCCAGGCCGCGATAGCGCACCTTGACGTAACCAAACTGGCGCTTGATCACCCGAAACGGATGTTCCACCTTCGCCCGCAGGCTGGCCTTGGTGTGCTCCCAGCGCTTGGTCCACTGCAACTGGCGCGCACTCTTGATCTGCTTGAGCTTGGACGGCTTGGCTGCAATCAGGTAGCGCAACTTGCGCTTGCGTGCCATCTCCGCGCGCTTGTCCAGCCCCGTGTAACCGCTATCCCCGCTGAGCGTGTCTTCCTTGACATGCATCAGCTTGTGCGCCTGCGTGATATCGGCGACGTTGGCTGCCGTGCATTCCACGTGGTGCACCAAGCCGGACACATCGTCTACCCCAATGTGCGCTTTCATCCCGAAGTAATACTGATTGCCCTTCTTGGTCTGGTGCATCTGCGGGTCGCGCTTGCCGTCCTAGTGCACTGAATCCGAGGAATCGGATGTGATGCGTCGAGTTGGATCAGCGAAGGTCCATTTCAGCGGTTTTGGGTTTTTGTTGTACTGGCGGATGTAGCGCATGAGCTTCTTATCGAGGTCTTTGACTGAGGAGAAAACCCCGCGTGTGATGACATCACGCTGGATGCGGGCGAACCAGTTCTCGACCTGGTTCAGCCATGACGAGTAGGTGGGGGTGTAGTGCATATGAACGCGGGGGTACTCGGCCAGGAACGCATGCACGAGCGGCGTCTTGTGGCTGCTGACGTTATCGCAGATGACATGGATGTCCCGGCCGTTGGACTGACTGGCGACAACCTCTTCGAGGAAGGTCACGAACTGCTCGCTGGTGTGACGAGCTGCCGTTTTGCCCAGCACTTCGCCAGTGCCCGTATTGAGCGCGGCGAACAGGCTCAGTGTGCCATTACGCTTGTATTCGAATCCGTGGCTTTGCGCGCGTCCGGGTGCCAATGCAAGCATCCGGTCCTTGCGGTCCAGCGCCTGGATCGCGGTCTTTTCGTCCACGCAGAAGACCACCGCGTGCGCAGGCGGGTCCAGGTACAGGCCGATCACGTCTGCGGCCTTGGTCTCAAACTCCGGGTCGTTGGAGACCATGTGGGTGTCCAACCGATGCGGACGCACGCCGTGTTTGCGCCAAATGCGCTGGACGGCCGAGAACGACACATTGCCCAGCTCGGCAGCCAGCTTGCGACTGCTCCAGTGCGTCGAACCGTCCTTGGGCTTGTGCTTGAGCGTGCGGTTGAGCACACGCGCTTCCAGCTTGGCCGTCGGTATCTTCGGCGCACGCCCAGGATGCACCGACACCAGCCCGGCCAGTCCTTGCGCCTCAAACGCCGCCGTCCACTTCGAGACGAATGCGTCGTTGCAGGCAAGCTTAGTGCGTATGTGGACTCGACGTTCTCCATCGCTCCAAAGCACAACACACCGCGCGCGGCGCACCAAAGCGGCGTTGCCGTGACGCTTGCGCATCACCGCCTCCAATTCAGCACGCTGTTGGATCGTCAACTTCGTTCTTTGCATAACACACTACCTGGGGATCATGCATCCGATTTCAATGATTCAGTGGACTAGCGAGCTGCGTTCCCTTCAGAATCCTGTCCAACTGCTAGATCGTGAGCGCAGCTTCGGATGTATCAATCGTTTCAGATGACTGGCACGCGACTAGGGGCAACTCTGGAAGCATTGGCTGGGCTAAATCTTTTCCTGATTAGCCCCATCGCTCAGCCGGCGGTTGCAGGATTTGCGACAAGTCAGTTGGACAATGACCACACGTGAAGACAGCAGGGGTGGGACGTGGGTATCAACATCGTGCAGTTTCAGCCTGGATTGTCGATGAGCGAGTTCGTGGATGGCTACGGAACCGAAGCCAAGTGTTACCAGGCGTTGTATCGGTGGCGCTGGCCGACCGGATTTTGCTGCCCGCAGTGCGAGGGGCGCGCGCGTTCGCGCTTTCGACGTGATGGGCTGGTGTACTACCAATGCCGGGCGTGCCGGCATCAAACAACCCTGCGTGCCGGCACGCTGTTCCAGTCCAGCAAGCTGCCCTTGCGCTTGTGGATGCAGGCGATCTACCTGCTGACCTCCAGCAAGACCAACGTGGCAGCGCTGGAGTTGAAGCGGCATCTTGGCGTGAACTACAAGGCGGCCTGGCGCATGAAGCACAAGATCATGCAGGCGATGGTCGAGCGCGAAGAACCGCGAAAACTCAGCGGATTCGTGCAAATCGACGATGCGTATCTGGGTGGGGAACGCACCGGCGGCAAGCGCTGACGAGGGTCGGAGAACAAACAGCCGTTCGTGATCGCGGTGCAAGTGGACCACAACCACGAACATCCTATCTTCGCGGTGATCGAGCCGGTGAAAGCCTTTGACAACGCCTCGCTGAAGGACTGGATCGAACGACGTCTGGAGCCGGAATGCGAGGTCTACAGCGACGGGCTGGCGTGTTTCCGCCGTCTGGAGGAGGCCGGGCATGCCCACACCACCCTGGACACCGGCGGTGGCCGTGCCGCAACCGACGTCCAGGGGGCGCGTTGGTTGAATGTGGTGTTGGCCAACGTCAAACGTGCCATCAGCGGCACCTACCATGCGGTGCGCCAAGCCAAGTATGCGCGGCGCTACCTGGCCGAAGCGGCCTATCGATTCAACCGCAGGTTTCATCTGGAGCAAATGCTGCCGCGACTGGCGACGGCGCTGATGCGCTGCATGCCTTGCCCAGAGCGCGTTTTGCGCATGGCAAGCAACTTCCATGGCTGAGGGATGGGGCTAATCAGGAAAAATTAACGCCAGGAGAATAAAAAGGCTTTCTGCCGGTATGTGGTAGGTTATTTGTAGTGAGTTGGATCCTAATCTTTCAACTATGACCGGCTGCACATCCTTCTCCTTGTAGTCAGAGTGCATGCTTCCTTCTGCACAAACAGTCGAGGCTGCTAGCGCGAGTGATCCCACGCCAAGGATGAGCCAAAATTTTATTCTGATGTTCATGCTTAATGATGAGGTTTGCGAAGCAAGGCGCGTCTGCTATCTCGACACGCTCGAAGGAGGATGGGGCGACCCTAGGTTGTAGAGATATGGCGGGACTAAACACTCATGCGCGGGGCATGCTGTGCATCTTGCTGCTGACTTCGTACCAACTCCTGTTGTCGTGTCTGCGTCTGTTCCTGAGCAATGGCTTGGTTGGCAGCCTGCAGCTTTGCGTCCGACTGTTCCAAGGGCATATTGATTGCCTGGTCGATGGAGACCGCGGCGCGCTTGTGTGTTGGATCATTGATCTGCCCCTCTATCGCAACAAGATTTCCGTTCTTGCCCATCAGTACATGATCGACGCGTTGCATTGCATTGGCGGCGAGCGAGGTATTGCCGGCGTCTGGATAGCGCTCGCGATTGTCCTTGCATGCCGCCAGCAAGCAGCGGCTGACGCGCTCGCTCATTTCGTCATACGGCTTGCCCACGCTCTCATCGATCTTGGCGACGCCTTCGCGGATCTGCTTCAACATGGCGTGATCGGGATGATCCGGATCTTGCGGGCCCGAGGCTTGAGGCCGTGCGGGGGCGCTATGGCCGCGTACATCTGTGTCTTCCTGAGTCTTCTTCGAAGAGGTGTCCGCGTTGTCGTGGCTTTGCGTCCGCGGGGCAGTGACATGGACCGTCTCTAGCGTTTTGATCGGTTCGGCAGCGGCCTGGGCCGCCGGCTGTGCAGCCGTACGCTGTGTGCCTAGGGTCTGGGCTGCGTAGGTTCCATCAAGCTCTTGCTTCAGATTTCCCTTGGCCTGGCTGTCCCAGAGCATACCGTCATAGGTCCATTGACCATCTTTGCCACGTTCGTAGAGGTCGCCGTCTGAGCCGACGATCCGGCCAGGATGCTTCAGTGCGTCATGGACTGCGGCGGGCATGTAGGCGTGACGCTCCCAGCCATTATGCTCGTAGGTATCTTTGTAGTGCGCGGCCATTGCTGCTGGCGTGTGCATCGCGTTCTGCTTGATGATTTGCTGCGAAGCTTCATCGAGTTGCGATGCACGCTGAGGGCTAGCCGTTTCGGTGTGCGTGCTCATCGTGCGATCGATCAGGCCATCGGCTACTTGGCGCGTCCATTGCTGCGTATTCGCGTTGTGCACCCACGGGGATTCGCGCAGGCTGCGCGTGTCGTGCTCGTTGGCGGGTTGGGTGTAGGGATCTTTATTCTGCGGTGGCGAGCCGAGTGCCAGCTCGATAGACGTACGGAATGCCTTGAAGGTCAGTAAGTCCGCGACTTCCGGCGTGGCAACTTCCGTCCGCGTCTTGTAGAGCGGCACACCGGCTTCGCCGAAGGCGACTGCAGCGGGATCGACCTCACCAGTGCTGACGTCACGCGCCCACCGTTCTCCGGCTTGGTGGTTCTCAAGGCGCCACGTATTGCCTTGCGCATCTTGTTGGTGGGAAATGCGATGATCATTGATCACATCGGCCAGCTTGTCGCCGCCCACCGCGCCAACGATGCCGCCAACCGCACCTGTGACTAGCAAGCCCGGGCCAGATTCCACGCCGAGCGCTGCGCCTACGCTACTGCCAAGCACGGCCCCGCCAAATGTGCCCAAATTTCGTGTGGCGTAGCGAGTGACCTCTGCATCGGCCGCAGTGCTGTTGCCCTGCGCGTCCAGCCGCTCGGTGTTCCTTGCCGTACCGCCTAGGTCGTACACCGCCGCCGCTGCGCCCACAACGCCCAGCCCGCGGACCGTACCGGGAGAGAGTCTGCGCGATGCCGCCACTTCTGTGCTGAGCGCGGTCTCCGCAATGCCTACGGCTGGCGCATCCAGCCCGGTCGGTGCGCGAACCATACCGGAGGCACTGAGTTCTGCGGAGGTCCGAAAATGGGTCTCCTTGACTTGCAAGCTTTCAGCGAATTCCCGCGAGAGCGTGACATTCTCAATTTTCTGCCCAACGCTTTCGGGTTTTATGAAGATTCCTTTGGGCGCCGCTTGGATAAACTGCGTCTGGACCTCTGGCAGTACAGCTCCTGCACCCCCTTGTGCGTACAGCGCCTGAAGCTTTGGCATGGGCTGTCCGCCCAGCGAGGTAACATTGGGGTTATTCAGCACCGCAGGTACTTCTACTTGGCCGAAGACCCGTTCAAGGTTCGCAGCAGAGGCCACAACTTTAATATCGCCACGCAGCGAGCTTGCGAATTCGTTTGAGGCTTCGCCCCAGAGGCACTTTGACAACGATGTAGGATCCTGAGCTGGAACTAGCGGATCGCCGTACAGAAAATTAGTTGCCAGGCGCAGCGAAGTCTGCCTATCTACCCCCTGCGATTCATATATGGAAGAAACACGGTGTTGTATTTCCAACGAGACATCTTGGTTGGATAAAAATTTCGCTCGTGGCGTTTCGTTGATGACAGGTTCTCCGCTTTGGCGAGCTACCTCTAAGGCAACTGTTTCAGACGACACACTGCCAATTGGGCGGCTGTAGAGAACTCCGCCTGCCTCTTGGGCACTCGCTGAGTAGCGGCGGGCTAACTCCGAGATTTCATCCAGGGATGAGGACTGCTTGATTCTTTCAATTTCGGATGAGTAGTCCATGGCTTAGTGGACCTTATTGTTGGAACAAAGTGCCCAATTTTCTGGGAAAGACACGTTGCCCATGAACTTTGACCGCTCCGTTTCTGAAATGACGATGGGCCGCCTTTCCAGATCCAATCCGGCCTTAATCAACTCCAAGATCAATGCTTTTACATGCTCAAGATCTTGCGAACTAAAGGCTGCGGTGGAAGATGAGGGTAGCGGCATTCCGACTTCCAGCTGGTTTCCGTAACCGAAAGAATCGATGACTAAATTAAAATTCTCTCTGTCAGGAAGGAAGTCCTGTGTTATCTCGCCGAAATACTCGCTTCCGTTAATTTCGACTGAAAATGTCTCATGCCCCAGCTCATCTGCGCCCCGGATGCTTCCTGTGAAGCGGGCCCGCCCATTTGTGAGCTGCATCCAGTCAAATGTTTTATTGGACATTTTGATACCTAAGAGTAAATTTCAAGATGGACTTCGGTGCCAACGATAAGCTGACAATGATCCGGTGCAGACGTGGCTTCTTTAGGCATTAGCTTAGTACAAGCGAGTCACTAGCGCTTGCCCGGAGCTCATTTGCTAGCAGCGCTATCTTGCCGGTTCGCCTCAGCCAATAATTGCTCGTACGACTGCACGCGTATACGTAGGCGAATGAGATGCGATGACATCGCAAAGGCAAACAGCAGCGTTAAGGCCAGCACGCCCTGGATTAGGGTGATCTTGCTCAATACCGTCCAGTCGCCTAAACGCCAGTCTTTCAGCTGCAGATAGAGGGCAAGCAGGACAGGCATGAATCCCAGCTTCTCAATGCCACCGGTGAACAGTCCCAGGCGGTCGTGCATGTTGCTGCGACGGTCACGCATAAATGCCTCGCGTCGACGTCGTTGTTCCAGCGGAAATCTGCGAAGCGATGCAACGATCGATTGATATTGGTGGAACTCCCGCTCCATCAGGCCTGCGTGATCCGCATAGGGGCGGCGGAACCCAGGCCATTCGCGCTTGACGGTTAGAGCTGCCGACACAATAAAGCCTGTCAACTCAGTGACAAGGCCAATAACGGCCAAGTAAGCGCCAGTTTTGCCAGCTAGCAACGCACCGGCCAAGATCCCGACGCCCGCACCGATCAGGCCAATCGCAAGGCTCCAGCGCTCGACTGTGCCGGCGCGGCTCTGTTCGGTCAGCTGTGCGTAGTGAGCCATCGCCGCAGAGAGCGAGGGAAAGCTCGGGTCTGTGAGCCTGACTGCCTCTCCATCGATGTCGGCGCTGCGTTTCGCTACCGCTTCATCCACTGAACTCATCTAGCCTCCCTCGGGGATCGCGCGTGCGACATGCATCTGTGATGGTCAGTATTCCTCAGCTGCCTACGGCGCGCCAGCGCGTTGCTCAAACGCGTCAAGTCTCTTCCTCGGTTGCTATTGACACGCCACACCTTGCACTCGCAATCTAAGCCCAAGGAGCGTCGAAACTCCGTACATAGCGGTACCCACCTCCGTCAGACCGGTGGGTTTTTTGTGCCTGCATCCTGCAGGTACAAGCCGATGCGATGCCTGCGTCGGGAGGGCGGCTAATACAACACCCGCAAGGGGAATATGCCCGCCGACTATGTACGGTTTCGAACCTCCCGACATCCCGTCGCCGTTGGCGGCGGTTCTTGGGTTGTTCCAGGAGGGCGTTGCCATGTCTACCGCACCATCCACGCCGGCCCCGGCCCCGGCGCCGGGTTATCTGTTGCCAGCCTCCGCACACGGCCTGCTGTGGGACGTGGGCGAGGTGCTGCGCCGGCTGGCCGCACGCGCGGCTATTGAGCAGGCCAGCGACGATCCCGCGCAGCAATTGCTTAGCCAACCCGGTGTGTTGTCGCAGGCCTTGCATAGCCTTTCTGCACGCATCGACGTGGCATTGCAGCAGTGCGTCGCCGCACCCAGCACTCCCAGCCACCAACCGGAGGCGCCATGACACGCCGCCGCCCACCCAACGCATCTGCCAGCACGCGGTCCACCCGCACGCGTGCGCGCCCCACGCCTCCCAAACGGGTGCAGTGGGTCGTTGTGGAACCCGACCGCACCAGGCTGCCACCGATGCTACCGCCCGAGCCGGACGCCTTGCTGCAAGGCCCCGGCACGCTGCACGCACCTCGCCGCGCCCGCCGCCCGCGCCAATGCACCGTCAGCTACACCCATTACCCCGGCGCCCACGACCACGGCGGCGACCAGCACGTGCCCCACGTCCGCCTCAGCGGCCTATGGCTGGAACAACTGGGCTTTGCCATCGGCACCAAGCTGCGCATCACCGCCAGCGAAGGGCAACTTCTGATGGAGGTGTTGCCGCCGGTGGAGGCGCCGGCCAAGCCGCGGTGCTAGATGTTGCCCGACGTAAGTGCTGCCATTGACGCTTTGAACCCAAGAGTGACCGGGCGTGGTGACTACCTCGAAATGGGGCGAGACAAAGCCTTAGGGATGGTCTGATCAACGACGTCGGAGGATGATCTAAACCGCATCAGCCACTCTGATGGCACTCAGACCCTCGATTTTTTGCCGTTTCCGCCGCGTTTGCGGGATGTTGCCCGGGTTACAGGCACACCGTCCCCACGACAGGCATCAACTGCTTTCGCTTCAGCCACAGGTTCGACAGCGCAAACAGCGTCAGCACCTGCGCGGTGTTCTTCGCCAAACCGCGATAGCGCACCTTGACGTCACCGAACTGGCGTTTGATCACCCGAAACGGGTGTTCCACCTTCGCGCGCAAGCTGGCCTTGGTGTGCTCCCAACGCTTGGCCCGCTTCAATTCGCGTTGGTTCTTGATCTGCTTCAGCTTGGAGGGCTTGGCTGCGATCAGGTAGCGCAACGTGCGCTTGCTCGCCATTTCCTCGCGCTTCTCCAGCCCGGTATATCCGCCATCTCCGCTGAGCGTGTCTTCCTTGCCATGCAGTAGCTTGTGCGCCTGCGTGACATCGGCGACGTTGGCTGCCGTGCATTCTACGTGGTGCACCAACCCGGACACATCGTCCACGCCGATATGCGCTTTCATTCCGAAGTAATACTGATTGCCCTTCTTGGTCTGGTGCATCTGCGGATCACGCTTGCCGTCCTGGTTCTTGGTCGAACTTGGCGCTGAAATGATCGTGGCGTCTACGATCGTCCCGCTGCGCAGGCTCTGTCCCTTGCGCGACAGGTGCGCGTTGACCCGGTTGAACAGCTTGCGCGCCACATCGTGTTGCTCCAGCAAGTGGCGGAAGTTGAGTATCGTCGTCTCGTCCGGCACCTCATCCAGGCCGCCGATCTTTGCAAAACGCCGCATCGACACCGTGTCGTACAGGGCTTCTTCCGCCGATGGATCGCTCAATGCGTACCACTGCTGCAAAAAGTGGATGCGCAGCATCGTCTCCAGCCGATACGGCTGTCGCCCCGGCTGCCCCGACTTTGGATAATGCGGCTCGATCAACGCCAGCAGGTTTTTCCACGGCACCACCTGATCCATCTCGGCCAGAAATACCTCGCGCCGCGTCTGCTTGCGCTTGCCGTTGTACTCCGCATCGCCGAAGCTCAGCTGCATCGAAATCGTCCGCTCGGTTCGTTGATCGATTGTCGCAGATCATGCTGCTTTGTTCAGAGCTTCCTTAGAAGGCGCTGACGTTGTGAACTCATTGCGCAATGCGCATCGAGATAGTCCGCTTGCATCGGCTTGGACCAGTGTGGTCGCCAACCCGTTGGTGGACCCAACAACACTTGGTGCGGCGCACACAGCTCCCAACCTGGCGCATGAATATCCAACGGTGAAGAACCTGTTCTTGCACTACAACCGCGCAGAGGAATTTGTCGGTGCTCTGGACCGCGGCGGCACCTATCAGAACGCTTCAACAGACCGGGCGGACTCCACGCGTTTCAATGGTGCTGGCTTCTATGCTGCAGGCAATGATCTGGTGAACTGGGACAAGACAGGCCAAGGTCACGCATTTCTGGGCGGTGCTTGGAGTGGCGTTGAACGGGCAAATCTTGCTCGTACGCGAAATGGTGATGGCACCACGGACCTTACAGTTAACGAGAATGGTCAGCAGCGCAAGTTGCTTCATGTTGACCCGCATGCTGCTCCACTGCGCGGGACCGAGCAACCAGCCCAACCAGCACCTCCTGACCAGCGGCCTGTGCCGCCCAGGCAGGGTGCTGTGTCGCCACTACAAGACCCACTTCATCGCCAAGCTGAAGACGCTGTGCGTCGCCTCGAGCAAGGACTCGGCCGCGACTATGACGCCAACAGTGCGCGCTTGGCAGCAAGTAGCGCGCATCTGGCCAAGGAGCACGGGCTGTCGCGGATCGATCACGTTGTGCTGAGCGAGAAGACCAAGTCCGTGCAGCAGGGCGAGAATGTCTTCGTTATCGAAGGTGCGCTGAGCGACCCAGCACACAAGATGGCGCACATGAAGACGAACGATGCGATCGCGCAGCCTGTCGAGCAATCATTGGCGCAATTGCAGGCCTTGGGTGAAACGCAGCGCCAACAGCAGTCACAGCAACAGGAGCAACAGGAGCAACAGCGCGAGCAGTCGATCACACCTCAGCACCGGATGGTGTGAGGCCTGGTGCAATTCTTTTGGCTATTACACAGTCCGTCGAAGTCACGCTGTAGGAGTGGACGAGGTGTGCCGGCTGGTCGCTCAGGTACAACATCGCTTCACCGAAGGAAAGACCCCGCTTGATGCCATTCGCTATCTTCCGTGCTCACGTTTCGGCATTGGTCGCAGGGTGCGTTGCCACATTTGCCGGATGCGCCATGACCGAGCCGCCGATCTCAAAAGAACAGTTCTCAGAGCATGTTGTGACGCTGCTGGCCGGCAAGGACTCGGCTGTGGTTGAAGCCGGCAAGTTGACCGATTTCTCTTGGAAGACGCTGTGTTTCGAGCGCGATGACAGCCTGCTGCTGAAGTTCGACCGCGGCAGGGAAACATCCGTGCTGCCACTGCCTTACGATGAGTTCTTCGTGGATGAGGCACATGTGGCGAACTCGCTGGAGGATAGTTGTGTTAGGCCATCCGATCACGTCTTGATCAAGAAGAAATATCCGGGTTACCAGGGGCCTGTCGAGTTTCAAAAGGCCGTGCAGGGAGGCTAAGGCATGGTCGATATCAACAGGCTGAAGGTGCCACGTGTGAGATTGAGCTGGAAGCGTATTGGCGCGTCCAATAGCTAGGCGGTCCGGTGGCGGTGGTGATTGATGGCGTGATGAGCATGTGAGGTGGTTAGCGCTTCGGCTGCGCACCGCACGGCTTGGTGGTACCTCAAATTCTGGCTCACGGCGCCTCGACTCCCCATTTCCGATCATTGCGGTCATGAATAGTGGTAGCCAGATCACGGCGCGAGCCGTCAGCGTTGCGCGCGGCAGCACGGGGCGTGCGAGCAGCACTGTCGTTGTGGAGCTGTCGGGCACTCCCGATCCGCGTTGGCAGGCGTGTTTTCAGTTTGTCGTGCAGGGCCGCGATGGCTTCTTCATGGAAACCAGGCCGGTCTTCGAGCGCGGCAGTTTCGAAGGCGTTGTTGCCGCCGACGATCTCGAGGCGTTTCGGCAGCAGCTCAACGATGTCATCGCGGCGGCCAACGTGCTTGCACGTGCGCAGGCGAACAAGGATGCGCCGTCTTCGCGTCGCTGAGCACCGCGATCGCATCGCGATGCGGTGCCCCGGCAGACAGCTGAAGCATCACCAATCGGTTGGCGCGTAATCCTTCAGGAACTGGCCCCACACGTGCTCGCCGGTGTTGAAGCCGTGGATGATCGGGTCGACGATGCGCGCGGCGCCGTCGACGATGTCCAGCGGCGGGTGAAAGCGTTCCTGCTGGACCTTGAGCGCGGCGATGTCGGCCGGATCTTCGTCGGTGACCCAGCCGGTGTCGACGCTGTTCATGTGGATGCCGTCGTTCTGATAATCGGCCGCCGAGGTGCGCGTCATCATGTTCAACGCGGCCTTGGCCATGTTGGTATGCGGGTGGCGGGTGGTCTTGAAGTTGCGATAGAACTGGCCCTCCATCGCCGAGACGTTGACGATGTGCTTGTCGCGCTCGGGCGTGCGCAGCATCAGTGGCTTGAGCCGCGCGTTGATGATGAAGGGCGCAATGGCATTGACCAGCTGCGTCTCCAGCAATTCCACCGACGGCACTTCGGCCATCAGCAGGCGCCAGGAATTGCGCCCGCGCAGATCGACCTGCTGCAGGTCCTGGTCCAGCCGGCCTTCCGGGAACAGGTGTTCCTGGCCCACCAGCTCGTCGTCCAGCAGTGCGATCTGCGACAGCTCGGCGGCGCGGGTGAGGCCATCTGCATCATCGAGGCCGCGCCCATGCACGGCCGGCAGCGCGGTGGCCGATGCTTCGCGTAGCAATTCTGGCGTGCGCAGGCCTTCGTAGTGACCGACGAGTTTTTGTACCGTCTCCGGCAGGTCGCGCAGCGCAGCGGTCTCGCCCGCCATCATGTGCGCGTAGAACTGCGGCGGGCGGCGCACCGTCTGGCAGGCGTTGTTGATGATGAAATCCAGCCGCTCGCGGGTGGCCAGCAACTGGCTGCAGAAGGCTTCCACGCTGGGCGTGTGGCGCAGATCCAGGCCGAAGACCTGCAGGCGGTGGCCCCACTGCGCAAAATCAGGTTCTTGCGCATAACGCGCGGCCGAATCGCGCGGGAAGCGCGTGGTGACGATCAATTCCGCACCGGCACGCAGCAGCTTCAATCCGGCCTGATAGCCGATCTTCACCCGCCCGCCGGTGAGCAGCGCCACGCGTCCGCGCAGGTCGGCGGTTTCGGTGCGCTTGAAGAAATTGAGCTCGGCGCAGGCCGGGCACATCTGGTCGTAGAAGTGATGCAGCTGGGTGAACTTCAGCTTGCACACATAGCAGTGCCGCAGCTCCGGCGAATGCAGCTGCTCCGGTACTTCGGCTGCGTTCTCGCCGTTGTGCGCATCGTGCAAGCCGGCCGCATGCGGCGGGAAGAAATTCGGCGTGCTGAACACCGGCTTGCGCCGCAGTGCGCGGATGCCGCGTTGTTCCAGCAGCGCTTCGGCCTTGCGTACCTTTTCCTGGTGGCGCTCGCGCTCGCGCTGCTTGAGCAGCTGCCGCCGCGCCTTGGGCTCGGGGTGGTAGACCTTGGCGACCACCTGATGCAGGCGCACGCGGTCGGCCTCGGGCAAGGTGTCGAGCACGCTGCGGTCGGCTTCGATGGCCTCCAGCAGATCCAGCGCCGCGCGCAGGCGGTCGGTCAGGGGTAGGTCGTCGGTGGGCAAGGGTGGGGCGTTGGTGTTCAAGGCAGATCCGGAGTGGGCGGCTGGCAGCGCAGGCAACGGTGGCCGGCATCCAGCGGGAGAAAGCGGGACGGCTGAGCGGGCTGGCAGGCTGCCGCAGCGCATCACCGCTGGCCGGGAAGTCGGCAGGCGCACATTTTCGCCGATTGTGGGTGGCCGGCGCCAACATGGAAGCCGAGAGGGCGCCCAAGCGGCTGCCGCGCCGCCGGTCAGCGATGTGGGCGACCCATCTGCGGCATTGGCTGCCGGGAAAGTTGCCGGGCCAGGCGCTGGGATGCGATTTCCCGCATGTTTGGGTAATTTGCCGCCACACCGGAGCGGGTTGGCGCCCGGGCATTCAAGGGGACATCGATGAAGACGTCCATGCTGGCCTTCGGGCTGGCCGGCTTGCCGTGTGCCTGCACCGTTGTGTCGCCCCATCCGGGCCTGCAGGCCGTGTTGGTGGACAAGCCGATGTTCTTCGGCAGGGGCGGTATCCGCCTGGACGATGTGCGCGACCCCGGCCGGACTTACACCCGGGTGACCACCTCGGCCACGTATGTGGATGTGACGCCGCAAACCGTGCAGGTGGCGTTCGACGACTTTTCCTCCAGCGACAACATCCTGTTGGACTTCTCCACCCAGATCCAATACCGGATCACTGCGCCGGCGCTGCTGTCGCCGGGTTCGGGCAGGGTTGGTTCAAGAACAATGGGGCCAGCCAGTACGCGTCCATCGTGGGCGACCAGGTCAAGCGCAATGACATGACCAAGATGATGAGCGACCCGGACACTGCCAGCAAGATCGACGACTCGGTGACCCAGAACGTCAGTGCCCTGGTCAAACAGCAAGGCCTGCCGATTCAGATCCAGAACATCACCCTGGGGCGTGCACGCCCGAACCCGGATGTGTTGCAGCAGATGAACCTGACGGCTGCGCAGCAACAGCGCGTCAAGACGCTGGTGGAGGCCACCACGGCAGAACGGCAGCGCGAGCAGGAGCAGGTGGCCAAGGCCGATGCCGACAATGCGTACCGCAACCGCATGGGGCTGACGCCGGAGCAGTATCTGGCCAGCCAGATTGCCGAGCTCAACGCCGAGGCCTGCAAGAAGGCGCAGGCGTGCTGCATGGTGCCGTCCGGCACACCGGTAATCGCCAAATAGACGCGTGGTTTGCCTGCTGCGTGGTCCGCACCGGCGTGCCGCGTGTGCGTGCAATCTGCCGCTGCAATCGCGTATCGCATGCGCACGCGCCATCTCGCTGATCACGCAGCCTGTAACATCTGTGGGCTACGGTCGCCTTTGATTTTTAGCGGGAGAAAGCGGGATGGGTCTGCTGGTCGATGGCAAGTGGCAAGACAGTTGGTATGACACCTGCAAGAGCGAAGGGCGCTTCGAGCGTTCGCAGTCGCAGTTTCGCAACTGGGTGACGCGCGATGGCAGTGCGGGGCCGCACGGCGAGGGTGGCTTTCAGGCCGCTGCGGGCCGTTACCACCTGTATGTGTCGCTTGCCTGCCCGTGGGCGCACCGTGCGTTGATCTTCCGTCGCTTGAAAGGCCTGGAGTCGATGATCGACGTGTCGGTCGTGCACTGGCTGATGGGCGAAAACGGCTGGACCTTCGCCGATGGTCCGGGCGTGGTGAGCGACACGGTGCATCACGCACAATATCTGTACGAGGCGTATCTCAAGGCGGACCCGCACTATTCGGGGCGCGTGACCGTGCCGGTGTTGTGGGACCGCGAACGGAAGACGGTGGTGAGCAACGAATCGGCAGATATCATTCGCATGTTCAATAGCGCCTTCGACGATGTTGGTGCTGCCGAAGGCGATTTTTATCCGGCGACGTTGCGCGAGCAGATCGATGCGCTCAATGCGCGGATCTATGACACCGTCAATAACGGCGTGTATAAGGCCGGGTTTGCCACCACGCAGGATGCGTACGAAGAGGCAGTGGTGCCGCTGTTCGAGACGTTGGATTGGCTGGAGGTGCGCCTGGGCAAGCAACGCTATCTCTGCGGCCACACGCTCACCGAAGCAGATTGGCGGCTGTTTACTACGCTGATCCGGTTCGATGCGGTCTATGTGGGTCACTTCAAGTGCAATCTGCGGCGAATTGCCGATTACCCGCAGCTATGGGGGTTATTGCGCGAGCTCTACCAGATGCCCGGCATTGCGGAGACAGTGAATTTCCAGCATATCAAGGGCCACTACTACCAGAGTCACGGCACCATCAACCCGGCCGGTCTCGTGCCGATAGGGCCGCTGCTGGATCTGGACGCGCCACATGGGCGTGGTGGCTGAGCGACAGTGTCGACCTGCGTGCGCGACCCCGACGGGAACACGTTGTGGGCCCGCTATCGGCCAGCGTGGACCCTGCTGTTTGCCCTGTCTGTGACAGTGGCAAACCGCATCCTTGAATGACCCCCGCCATGCCGCCGACACCAGAAACGGATCAGTCACTCGCTCGACTGCTGATACGGCTTGCGGTTGATTTCGCCAGGTTGGTTGTGCCATTTGTCATTCCGTTGTTCCTGCCGTTCGCGCTTGTCTGGATGTATCTGGCGGCGGCAATGCTTGCCGAGTGGGGCGAGAACAAAGTGCGTGGCGCGGTGGATGCCACGTGGATCTGGTGGCTGGGGACGTGTTTCGGTGTCAGCGTTGCGCTGGGGTTGCGGACAGGCACCGTGATCACCGGTAGCGTGGTCGGTGGCGCGTCGTTTATCGCGCTGCTGCTTGCCGGTCGAGGCTGGGAAAAGGTCGCCGGTTTGAACGTCCCGCGTCATGACGCGGGCCCGACGCTCATGCGTATCCAGGGCGTTGAACGACCCACTGGTAGCGCGCGCACGGAGACGGCGCTCATGACGCCCGAAGGGGTGCCTTTACGCGTTGTCGGGTGCCATGAGCCGCGCAACAGTGCGCCGCTGCAATACGACTATCTGTTTGCGGACGGCAGCGTGGTCTTTGGCGCAGGCGCATCGATGGGCTACTCACCGGATGGCCGCTACTTTGTCTCGCCGATGCCAACCACCGGCACGTGGGGGCTGCTGATTTACGACCGGCATGCGCGCGTCATTTATCGCTGCGACAAGGTGGAAACCTTCGTCGCCATCCACGCCGTCACGCAGACGCAGGTGCAAGGCTGAGGGAGCCGTGTCGAGAAGAACAACCGCATGCTGGTTGCCGACATCGACGACTTGATTGCGCATTCGATCGCAGAGCCCATGGTTGAGGTTGCAGATCTCCCACTTCCGCAGACTCGCGCCGATATGTGCTGAGTTTGCGGGACGTGGAGCCAACTGATGCACCCGCTGGCGCGCCTGCGCTCACGTTGGTGACATCGCTTCCTGAGAACCTGATGGCACTGGATGATCCGCTGGGGCCGTTGTTTGCTCCATGGTTTGAGATCAGTGTGGATCGTCGTCAGCTCAGCGGATTGCCCGTGCGCCGGGGCCAGACAAGCGTGCGTTGGAGCGACGATGATCGAACGCTCACTTGCCTTGCCCGGCTAAAGGGCAGCGATGCGCCGCCCAGCGGCTGGATGTGGAGTGCGACGCATGGCTGGAGTGCGGTTGCCGAGGCATCTGGCCGGACCTGGCTTGATCGTTGCGGCAATCTCTCTGTCGTGAGCCCGGTGCGCAGATGTTGCCGCAAGGCCGACGCACAGACGCAGTTGAGACCGTGACCTGTCTTCCCAGCGGCACCTTTTTATGCACTACACCCAAGTTGCAGTGCGCCGTTGTTGGCCGGCAACTTGCCGGTGCGTGCAGCGTTGGCGACGGCGGCCAGCGGTGTCATCGAGCGCATACCGGCAACAGCGCCCATCAGGATGGAGTGGATCAAAGCCATGTGCACCTCTGCATGTGCTCGACCATCGCAGGCGGAATGCACTGCGCGTGGCACGGTGTTTTCGATGCGCGCAGACTAGGGCGTGGCATGTGTGGGCATTGGCAAGACGTTGTGCACGCCGCGCATCGGTTGCGTGCGGGTGTCGCTTCCTGCCTTGAACGACGGCGCCGCCGGAGCATCTGGCGGCGCCGTCGACCGTGCTACAGGTGGGCAATGAGTTTGCAGCGTAGGCGTTGCGGCAGGCGCCTGCTGCCCTACCGCATCGATCACCATCCTGCGCTGCGACGTCGCAGGATCACTGCCTGGCGAACTGGCCCCGACGCCAGGCCAGCCACACAACCGCCACACCCACTGCAAGGCAGACCAGCATGCCGGGCAGCGATGCTTCCGGGCCGAACGCGCCGCCGGTGAGCCATTCCGGCACCGTGGCATTGGGCGTGCTGCGCGCAATGGCCGGACCCAACGCCATGCCCGAGACGGTGGCGCCGAACAGATAGCCTTGCGTGAAATTCCAGGCGATATGCGCACCGATCGAGACCCAGATGCGCCCTGTCAGTGCATAGAACGCGCCGAGCATGACGCCGGCTTCCAGTGCGATGCAGATGGCGGCGAAGACCGTGGCATTCGGGTTGCCCAGGTGGGTGAAACCGAACACCGCACACGACACCGCAAATGCGGCCCATGGGCCGAATGCACGCCACACCAGACGCAGCAGCACCGCGCGCATCATCAGCTCTTCCACGATGCCGGCCTGCATTGCCTTGCGCAGCGGCGCCCATGCCGATGCCGGCCCAAGTGCCTGGATGTCGTACGACCCGAACAGCGCCATGATGCCCATGACGCTGGCGAACATCGCCGCGCCGGTCAGCAGGCCGATGCATAGCTGCGGCAGCATGGGGCGCAGTGCAATTTCCGGTGGCCTGCGTTTTTCGGCGAGACGGACTGCCAGCGTATAGATACCCAACGCCACCAAGGCGCCAAAGAAACTGACGGCAAACTGCACCGGCTCGTTGCTTTTCGGCCAGAAGCCGCCCAGAAAGCGCGTCACCATGCCGGTGGGAATGGCGACCAGAAAAAACAGCAGCAACGCCCAGCCGCAGGCGCGCAGCCAGCGCAGCTTGCCTGGCCGCAACAGTCCGTCCTCGCCAAGCTCGATCGGTTGCATGTTGCGCCGTGATGGCGGTGCCGCGAGCGGTGCACTGGATTGCGTCATTGCGTGCATATGCGACTCCTTGTGGGTGCTGCGGTTACTGGGACGAGCTGCTATCTGCTGCGGTGGCAGCGGCGGTGATGCGGTGGGCGAACGGGCGTTGATTCAAGGCGGCGATGGCTTCGGCAAGCACTGCGCTGAGAGGCACGGAGAGTTCCGCATCGAGCTGCGCGGCGGCGGCATTGGTTGCTGCCCACTGGCGCTGCAATGCAGGGATCATCTTCCGGGTCCTGGTGGTGAGCACCACGATGCGTTCGCGTGCATCTGCACCCGGCTTCAGCGCGACCAGGCGCTGCTTGGTCATCTGCGCCACGGTCTGGCTGGCAGCGGAGTGCGTAATGCCGATCTCCTGGGCCAGCACTTTGATGGAAGCAGGGCCAAGCCGCATCAGTACACGCAACACCGGCGTATAGCGCGGCCGCCAGGCCAGGCCCGCGTTTGCGTAGACCGCTTCCAGGTCGCCGTCCAGCAACTCGATCAAATGCCGAACCAGTGTGCCGAGAGTGGGTGAGGGCGTGCGCATGACACGAACCGTGGTTGAGATGCGTGCTGTTTGCGCCAGGGTGTGCCCGGCGTCTGGGAGTAGCGCGCCGCGCCGCTCACCGGCGACGTCTCGACGCCTTGATCGCGCATCTCAGTTCAATTTCCCGACCACGGTGAGCGCTGGTGCGCGCGCCATATCGTTCGGGTTGCTGCCGGGTACGTCCTGCGGTACCTGCATGCCGCGGCTGCGGTAGAAATCGGTCCAGTACGGCGAGATCCTGCCGGTCTGCAGGTTCTTGAAGTTCATCGGCTGCAGGGCAAACACATGGTGGGCCCGGAACGCGCGCTCGATGAAGTCCGAGCAGTAATAGCTGTCTTCGTTCGGCACATAGGTGTCGTTGTAGGGTTTGCCGAGCATGCGACGCGCCTGGGCGACGGCGTCTGCAATGGCAGGGCGATGCTCTGGCGCGAGGCGATACACAATGATCTGCCGATGCCTGGCGGTCGCCTCGTCGATGAACGTGCGCAGCGACTGCTGGCGCGAGCCTTGTTCGTCGGTGTGCAGGACAATCTGCGTGGTCCCTTCGTGCGCGAGCAGTGCCACATGGTCGAAGCTGGGCGCGCCCGGTCTTGCGGTTGCATCGTCGATCGCACCGCTGAGGCCGCTGCGTGCGGCGGTGACGAACAGCAGGTCGCCCTCGTCGACGCGCAGGGCTGATGCCGTGACGGGCAGCAAGGCGAACAGCAATGAGAGCAGCAGGGCGAGACGCATGGTGCGGGCCTGAGGGCAGCAAGACCTGCATTATTGCCTGGACGGGAAACTGGTGCGTTGCTCCAGCCAGACGCACTGCAGGAGTGGGCTTGGACGCTCGGCAGCGGTGCACCGGCACCCGCTGCGGTCACCACCTGTAAACTCAGTGGGCCAGCGGGCGTCGCCGCCGCCATCGCGTCGCGGCAATCCCTGTCCGTCTGGAGTGTTGCATGCGTGCGTCTTCTGCGTTGTCGCCGATTGGCCGGCTGTTTGCGTTGGCTGCATTTTTCGAGGGGCTGACCTGGGCCGGGTTGTTGCTCGGCATGTTGCTCAAGTACGGGCTGCAAAGCACCGAGTTGGTGGTCTGGTTGTTCGGGCGCCTGCATGGCGCGGCGTTTCTGTTCTATGTCGCGGTCAGCGTGATCGCGGCGTTGCGGTTGCGCTGGCCGTGGTGGGCCTGGGCCCTGAGTCTGCTGGCCGCGTTGCCGCCGTTGGTCACGGTACCGCTGGAGATGTGGTTCCGGCGTATCGGCTTGCTGGGCCAGCGGCGACCTGCCGCGCGCTGATCGCTTGCATCGATGAGTCGCATGGAGGCGGGCTACATCTGACGCAGGCGCGCATGCAGGTGCGGGTCTTACCCCGGGGCAGCACGTCGTAGACGCACCTGCAGCCTGCATCCCTGTGCACAGGCTTGCACAAGCAATGGACGCACGCACGCACCTTTGCCACCATGGCGGCCTCAAGGACAGATCGAGTGGGCGCTATGCGGCATTGGACGATGGGTGTGGGGTGTGTGCTTGCGTTAGTGGCGGCGATGCCGGCCCAGGCGCAGGAGGTGCTGGAGCTGACCCCGTATCTCAAGAGCGACCAGATCGAGCGGATCAAGATTTCGCCGACCGGCGATTATTTCGCGCTCACCATGCCGATGGAAGATCGCACCGTGCTCGGCATCGTGCGACGGAAGGACAAGGTGGCCACGGCAAAAGTGACCGGTGGCGCCAACAGCGTGGTGGACGATTTCTGGTGGGCCAGCGACGAGCGCATGGTGGTGTCGATGGCGCAACGGCTGGGCTCGCGCGACGAACCGATGGCGATCGGCCAGCTGCATGCCATTGATGCGGACGGCAAGAACAGCCGGTTGCTGGCAAGCCCGTATGGCACCAATCCCGACATCAACGGCGCGCAGCTGAAGATGGATCTGGACCCGGGGACCTACATGCTGGATACCTTGCCTGGCGATGCGCGCAACATCCTGGTGTCGACGATTCCGTTTGTCGGCGACCCGAATGTGCGGGTCGACAAGCTGGATATCCAGACCGGGCGGCGCAGTACCGTGGCCACCGCGCCGGTGCAACGGGCGGATTTTGTGACCGACCAGCAAGGGCGCATCCGCTTCGCCAGCGGGGCCGATGTGACCAACACGAGCAAGCTGTATTACCGCGACAACGACGATGCGCCTTGGCGGCTGATCAACGATGCGGGCAGCAGCAAGCACCGCGAGTTTCCGCTGGGTTTTTCTGCCGATGGCAGCGTGGCCTACCTGCAGGTAGAGCAGGACACCGGGACCGACGTGCTGGCGGCCTGGGACCCGGCCACCGGCAAGTCCACGCCGTTGTTGCACGACGACACTGTCGACCCGGATCGCATCCTGCGCGATCTGGATGGCATCACCCCGATTGGCGCGGCGTACATGAGCGACCGCGTACGCAACCGCTTTTTCGACGAACAGACCCCGACCGCCAAGCTGTATCGCAGCCTGGAAAAGGCCTTCGACGGCAACGCGGTGTACATCACCTCGGCCACGCGCGACCGTCGCCTGGTGCTGGTGTATGTGTGGAGCGATCGCAACAACGGCGATTACTACCTGTTCGATACGGTCAGCAAGCATGCCGACCGTGTGTTCAGTCGGCGCGAGTGGTTTCCGCCCGATGCGGTGCCGGCGAGCACGCAGGTCAGTTTCAAGGCGCGCGATGGGCTGCAGCTACACGGTTATCTCACCCGCCCGCTGCATGCCGATGCAGGCAAGCCGCTGCCGCTGATCGTGATGCCGCATGGTGGCCCGTTTGGCATCTTCGACAAGTGGGAATTCGATGACGACGCGCAACTGCTGGCGGCGGCGGGCTATGCGGTATTGCGCGTCAATTACCGTGGCTCGGCCAACTACGGGCGCGCCTTCACCGTTGCCGGCGCCAAGGAATGGGGTGGCCGCATGCAGGACGATCTCACCGACGCTACGCGCTGGGCGATCACGCAGGGCGTTGCCGATGCCGCGCGTATCTGTCTGTACGGCGCCAGTTACGGCGGCTATGCCGCATTGATGGGCGTGGCCAAGGAACCCGGCTTGTACCGCTGCGCGGCCGGGTATGTGGGCGTCTACGATCTGGACATGCTGGCGCGCGATAACGGGCGTTACGCCCGCTGGGCCAAGAACTGGACCGGCGACTGGCTGGGCGCACGCGAGACACTGGCGGCACGCTCGCCGGTGACGCTGGCCAACCAGATCAAGGTGCCGGTGTTTCTTGCAGCCGGCGGCAAGGACGAGCGCGCGCCGATCGAGCACACCAAACGCATGGAGCGTGCGCTCAAAGGTGCCGGCGTGCCGGTGGAGTCGCTGTACTTCCCCAACGAGGGCCACGGGTTCTACACCGAGCCGCACCGCCGCGAGTACTACACACGCTTGCTGGCGTTCTTGAGCAAGCAGCTGGGTGGCAGCACGGCGAAGTGAGTGCCACGCAGGTCATCCGGGTTTGCCCGGATGACACGTGTGGCCGAGCCACCAAGCACGGCCAACCGCTTGCCGGCCTCAACGCGCTGCACCGGCAACCACACTGCCTGCTCGCCGCTCAGTCCTTCGGCATCGGCTTCATCTGGTACTGCGCCGGCGGTATTGCGCCAAGCAGGTACTGCACGAAGTAATCCCAACGGCGGCGGGCGACATAGGGCGTGAGATCGCCGTAGCCATGCTTGGCGTTGGGCAGCATCAGCATGTCGAAGTTCTTGTTGGCCTTGATCAAGGCATCGGCCACCAGCAAGGTGAGATACGGCGGCACGTTGTCGTCCAGCGTGCCGTGCACCAGCATCAACCGGCCCTTGAGGTTGCTGGCGTGGTTGGCATTGGCCTGGTCGTCGTAGTTGGAGCTGCCGTCTTTGTTGACGATGTGCTCGCCGTGATATTTCTCGGCCCAATCATCTTCGTAGCCGCGGTTGTCGTGGTTGCCGCTTTCCGACCAGGCCACCTTGAAGACGTCCGGGTAGCGCAGCATCGCAGCGGTGGACGCGTTGCCGCCGCCGGAATGGCCCCAGATGCCGACGCGGTCCAGATCGATCCACGGGTAACGCTTGCCCAGTTCCTTCAAGCCGGCGACCTGGTCGGGCAAGGTGTTGTCGCCCATGTTCGCGTACCAGGTGTCGTGGAAGGTCTTGGAGCGCCAAGGCGTGCCCATGCCGTCGATGGCGACCACGATGAAGCCGAGTTCGGCCAGCGATTGATTGTCGCCGTGGCCGGCCAGGAAGCTGCGGCCGCGCACCGAGCCGGTCTGCGGGCCGGGATAGACGTAATCGATGACCGGGTACTTGCGCGCAGGGTCGAAGTTGCTGGGCTTGAACATCAGCCCGTACAGCGTGGTCTTGCCGTCGCGCGCCTTCACCGTGATGGGCACTGGCGGCACCCAGCCTGCAGCCTTGAGACGGGTGATGTCGGCGGTGGCAATCGTGCTGACGGTACGGCCGTCGCCGGCGTCGCGCAGCAGCGTGACGGGCGGGGTGACCGAGGTGGAATAGGTGTCGACGAAGCGCGCGCCATCGGGCGACAACTTCACGCTGTGATCGGCTACTTCCGGGGTCAGCAGCACCGGCGCGCCACCGTCCAGGCTCACCTTCCACAGTTGCTGGTAGTAGGGGTCTACACTCGCCGAGCGGCCGACCGCCATGAACCACGCGGTGCGGCTGACCGGGTCCACGCGCAGCACCTCGGTGACGTTGCCTTCGCCGCTGGTGATGGCGCGCTTGGGTTTGCCGGTGGCCAGATCGTAGAGATACAACTGGCCCCAATCGCTGCGCTCGGAAAACCACACCACCTCGTTGCTGGCCGGCAAATACGCCCAGTTGGCGGCGACCTGGCCGCTCTCGTAATAGGTTTTGGCGGTTTCGTCGAACGCGGTGCGCACCGTACCGGTGGCGGCATCGGCGATGCGCAGCCAGACCTGCTTGTGGAAGCGCGAGGTGGAGGCGAACGCCAGCGTCTTGCCATCCGGTGCCCACTTCACGTCGTCCCACAGGCCGGGCGAGCAACTCACGTCGTCGCATAGGGTGGAGCGGTGTTGATCCGGCGGTGTCTTCAGGCGCAGCACGCTGCGGGTGGGCACGTCGATGATGACGCGCTCGATCATGGTCACGTCCTTGTCGCCGGCCAGCGGGTATTTCCAGGATTGCAGTTCCGGATGCCCGAGCTTGGTGCTGACCAGATACATGTCGCCGGTCTTGCGTTGGTCCTGCTGGAACGTGGCAATTTTTTGCGAATCCGGCGACCACGCCACGATGGCGTTATCGCTATGCTGCCAGCCGGCGTTGTCGGTGGCGTAACCGAAGTTTTCCACGCCATCGCGGGTGAGCTGGGTTTCCTGGCCGCTGGCAACATCGCGCACCCACAGGTTCCAGTCGCGGATGAAGGCTTCGCTGCGTTTATCCGGCGACAGCACGCCCGGTTCCGGTGTGTCCTTCGCGTAGAGCTTGCTGCAGCGCGCCCGCGCATCGCAGACCACGGCGGTATCGCGGACGTTGAGGCGGTAACGACCGTCGGCGGTGCGCTTGACCACCGGTGCGAAGGTGTCGGCCTTGAGCGGTTTGTCGCCGGTCTTCAGCAGCGTGTTGAGCGCAGCGACCAGCGTGGCCTGTTTGAACAGCGGCGCGCTCTTGCCGGTGGCGGTGTCCAGCTGCAGCAGGTGGTTGCCCTTGGCGTCGTGATCGACATACACCACATGCGTGGCATCCAGCCAATCGATGCGCGTGAGGGCATGGTCGACCAGCGGCTGCGCGGCATAGCTGATCAGCCGCTCGGCGCGCGCGTAGTCAGCCTCGGTGACGGCAGGGGCCTGCGCGCTGGCAAGTGCAGGCAGGGCGGCCAGCGCGATGGCGACGAACAGGTGCCGCAGCGGCAACGGGGTGGGCATGTAGGAGTCTCCGGGACGAAAGGAGCGCGCAACGCGGTCGGCGCGGCCGCACGATGCTACCCGCTGCCCGCCATGCGTGCCTCTGCCGGAAGTCTTGCTTCTCATCGAGCGACGCGGCATCGCCTGCGTAGTGGATTCAATCGGCGCACAGAAGTCGCCGAGCAGGTGCTGCAGCTGACGCACCCGCGCGCGCTTACTTGCTCATGCAGCGCTTCCAGCGCTCGTTCACCCGCTGCGCAAACCAGGCGGTGGTGAGCGTGCGGGTGATCTTTGGGCTTTCCAGGGTGATGCCGGGCAGCACGGCGCGCGGCAGCGGCTTGCCGGCGCTGCGCTCGGCCAGTGCGAACACCTGGCGATACAGCTCGGTATCTGCGAAATCGGCCGCGTTGCCGGCTTCCAGTGCGCGCCGGAGCTGGCGGTCGCTCATCGCCAGTTGGCTGCCCAGGCTGCGCGCGGCGCGCTCGGTGCTGCCGGGCGCGTCCAGGCTGGCGCCGGGTGTGAGCAGGTCGCCGTCCAGTGCCAGCGCGATACCGCTGGCCTTGCTCAGCGCGGCCTGGAAGGCGGCATTGCGGCTGGCGTACCACCCGGCGTTGAAATCGGCGAAGCGGTACAACAGCGCGTCGTAGGTGACCGGGTACCCAAGCAGATGCTGGGTGCCGAACCACAGCCCGCCACGGCGGCTGAAGACCTCGTGGCGGATCGAGTCGCCGGGTGGGTAGGGATAGCGCTGCGCATGGTGTTCGGCAAAGGCGATGCTCACCTGCATCGGCCCGGCGGTGTGCACCGGGTTGAGCCCGTCGAACAGGCGCGCGCCCAGCGGTACGCTGCCGGTGAAGTCTTCGAAGATGCGGCTCAGTTCCTGCTCGGTGCGCGCGGCAGCGATGCGCGTGGCATAGCTGCGCCCATCCGGCGAGCCCAGGCGCAAGGCGGCATCGACCATGAAACCGGGGATGTGGTGCGCACCCGCGCGGCGGTCGATCTCCGCACGCGCGATCTTGCCCAGGTTGGGCACCACCGGGTTGGCCTGGTAGGTCGACTCCTGCTCGGTCACCGCCAGCACCGCGCAGATGTGCTCGGCGCTGGTGTCCAACGCCTGCGATGACAGCGCCACGTACACATCGCTGGCCCAGCCGGCGCGGTCGGGCAATGTCGCCGGCAGGCGCCGTGCGATATCGGCCTTCACCGCATCCGGCGTGCGTTGCGGCGCACGCGGGGCCTGGGTGGCGCATGCCGACAGCAAGGCGATGGTCAGCAGTGTGAGCAGACGGGGAAGGGGCAAGGTCACGGCGTCTCCGGAAGATCGAGGGGCGGCAGCTGCCGTGCGGCAGTTTACGTGGCGCGCCTGTGGGGGCTTTCATCTTGAGTCGAAGGCTGCAACTGTCCGCGCGAAAACGACTGCTGACTCGTGCAGCGAGCGCCCCTCGGCGCCCCGGCAACATGTTCGCGGCAGTTGGTGACCCCGTGCCACATACAACGTCCGCGGCAGGTCTGCGCCAATGCAGGCCCCTGGCATCGGCAGCGGCGCATGGCGTCATCCCGATTCAAGACTGGACCACCCTGGCCGATAACGAGCTCGACTCCTTGCGCGTCGATCACGTGCCCCGTCGTGCCTGCCGGTCATCATTGCAGTTGCATGACATCCGGATCACGGCCATTTGGCCGCAGATTCCACCCGATTCCATCGCTGTCCAACCGTGGGAGTGCCTGAGATGCCGCAGCAACCAGCAAGCCGCCACCGGAGCGGACATGGCGCCCCAAGGGCGCGCGCACGCTGCGGCCCGTTATCGCCGTGACGGTTCCATGAGCATGCCGGCAACCCGGTGGCGACGCGTGCTTGCCGGGCTGGTCTTGTTGCTGAGCAGCGCGGTGGTGTCGGCGCAGCCGCAGCCGTGGAAGACCATTGAAGCGGCAGCAATCGACGACCCCATGGCGGCGTTGCAGATCGCACAGGCTTCCCTGCAGCAGGCCCGTCGCAGTCACGATGTGGATGCCGAGTTCTGGGCCTTGCTGACGCAGGCACGCGTGCTCATTTCGCTGGAAGACAACGAACGCCGCCAGGTCGTGCTCACGCAGGCGCGCGGGAAGCTCGACCAGTTGCACGGCAGCGCCAGGCAGGCGCAGCTGTGGCTGGACATCGTGCAGGCGCTCAGCGATGTGCGCGAAAACCCCAATCGCGGGATGGTGGCGCGGCTGGAAGCGCTGCGCGAACGCGCGCGCGTCCTGGGGCGCAACGATCTGCTGTGCGAAGTGGAATCGGTCGACATGTGGAGCATGCTCGCTTCCGGCAGCAGCGATGAATCCTGGAGCGCGGCGCAGGCCAGCTACCAATGTGCCGCACACGAAAAAATCCTGGCCCTGGAACTGGATGCGCTGACGCAACTGGGCTCATTGGCCAGCCGCGTCGGTGGCCGTGCCGCCGAAGACAACGAAACCGAAGACTATCTGCAGCGTGCGCTTGCGCGCCTGCATGACCAGCCGGCACGCTTCCAGCGCAGCCTGATCGAATACGAGTTCGGCACGGCCTTGGCGGCACGCCAACCCGAAGCGGCGCTGCTGCATTTCAGGCGCGCGCTGGCGCTCAGCCGCGAGCTGGGCGACCAGGCCGGCGTGGCCGCAGCGTTGACCAGTGCCAGCGAAGCCCTGATCGAAACCGGCGATGCCGCCGCCGCATTGATGATGGCGCGCGAGGCGCTGCCGCTGATGCAGAAGCAAGGCAACATCGCTCGCGTGGCGGCATGCCACACCGTTCTGCTGCAGGCCTTGATCGCATTGAAGGCGGGCAATCTCGATGACGAAATCATCGCCGCCAAGGCCGCCGACGACCCCAATCTCACCTTGAACCGACGCGCGCAACTGGTCGACGCGATCGCCCAGGCGCTGGCATCGCAAGGGCGCCACGCCGAGGCCTACCAGGAACTGCAGCGCGCCAACACGCTGCGCGCGCAGAGTCTGGACCGCCAGCGCGACACCGTGATGCTACGGCTGCAGGCGCGCTATGACGATGCACGCCGCGGCGCCGAAACCGCCGAACTGCGCCGCCGCAGCGAAACCGCGCAACTGGCGCTGCAGGCACGCGAAGCCGGCCAACGCGCGTTGTGGATCGCGTTGTGCGCGGCATGCCTGTTGCTGATTGGCGCGCTGGTGGTGCTGGCATTCGGCGCACGCCACCGTCGCCAGCTGTCGCGGCTGGCGATGCGTGACGAACTCACCGGCCTGCCCAACCGGCGTGCCATCCGCGCCGAGGCGCAACAGCAGATCGAGCAGGCCTTGCGCTCGCAGACGCCGTGCATGCTGGCCTTGATCGATCTGGACCACTTCAAGCAGATCAACGACGTGCACGGGCACGCTACCGGCGATGCAGTGCTCAAGGCGCTGGCGAGTGCATCGCGGCTGGCGCTGCGCACGCAGGATCGCCTGGGCCGCCTGGGCGGCGAAGAATTCCTGCTGGTGTTGCCGGGCTGCGGCGAAGAAGAGATTCCCGCGGTATTTACCCGCTTGCGCAGTGCGGTGGCGGCGATCGACATCGCCGGCCTGCCCACCGACCACCCGGTGCGCTTCTGCATGGGCGCGGTGCGCGTCAGCGCGGGCGCCGGGCTGGATGCGTTACTGAGCCAGGCCGACCTTGCGCTGTATGCCGCCAAGACCGCCGGGCGCGATCAATGGGCGGTGTGCTGAGCGCTTGATGCGCGCTGCGTTCGCCGATGCAGCGTGGCCGCATCGGCGTTGTCGCAATGCCGCGTTCGAATGCTCTCAAGGTGCGCATCGCTTGCCGGTGCGTGCACCGGGGCAAGGCCGTCGGCACCCTGCGCGCGCCCCGCACGTCACATGCAGTGACCGGCAGGGCGCGCGCAACGACGCCGTGCTTACTGCTGCACTTGCTGCATCGGAATCTTGTGCTCGGCGGAATACGCGCGCTGCGCGGTATTCAAGGCTGCCATGTCGGTGTTGAGCTGGGCAGAGGCGGTTTCCAGGTCCGTGGCCAGCGGCGCCAGCTCGGTATTGCTGTAGTCGTTGGGCAGTGCCGCGACGCGTTCGAGCGCGGCCATCATTGCATCGGCGCTCTTGAGGTAGGCGGTCAGCTTGGCGTCGAGATCCTTGGCGTTGTCCGGCACGCCCGAAGCGACTGCGCTGTTGGCCTGGGCATTGGCAGCCAGTGCCTTGCGCTGGCTGCCCAGTGCGGTCTTGTAACTGTCCAGCGGCTTGAGTGCGACGGCATCGGCGATCAGGCTCTGTCCGCGATCGCCGGAGACCCATGGGTCGATGATGGTCACTGCACCATTCCAGACCGAGATGTTGTGCAGCAGGTATTCGCTGGAGGAGAGCCTGGATGCACCGCTGCCGGTGCTGCCGCCGCAGGACGCCAGCAGCAGGCTGAAAGAAACAAGCAGGAAGGTGGTGAACGTCTTGGTGGTGAACGTCTTCAAAGGGGAAGATCCTTGGTTACGAGGCGGCCGCCAATGCCATGGCGGACCAGCGAAACCCCAAGGAAGCGTCCAGACACGGCGCAGTGCATCCCTGCCGTCCATCTTCCCTGAGACGAATGCAGCGTGGAGCGTTCCATGTCACTCGTACGAGTGTGCTGCGCGGCCATTGTACCTGCTGCAATTGACGCGCACCTTGCAGGGAAAGGTCATTGGCGCCGTGCTGCAGCAAGAGTGGCTACGCAATCACTGTATAGCCAACCTGCGGGCGCGGGGTGTTTGGCCTCGTCATGGGCGACAGACAGTGCGTGTGCTTGGCGCCCAGCAGGCCACTGCGCGCAACGCGTTGGCGTAGCTTCAAATCCCGCATGCTGTAGCCGCAGTTGCGGTTACAGCAGCTGTTGGCCATCGATTCAATCGACGATTATCGCATCTGTCGTGACAGTTGGCTTTTATATGGCGTACTTGTATGGCACGAAGTGGCGAGCATCAGTGCGCGTAAACTGCACCGTCCTGACCCGAGAGCTCCGCTTGAAGCAACGCCGCACCTCGCCGCAACCTGGGCCTGCGCGCACTACAGCGCGCATCACCGACTGGGTGTTCGGCGGTGTGGCTGTGCTGGTGGTGATCGCGTGCTGCGGTCGCTTGTGGCTGCTGCTCGACGCGATCGTGGAAGGCCGCTATGTCAGCGTCATCCGTGGCCGAGCGGCCAGGATCTTTCTGGCCGAAAACGATCCGCATCGTTTCTGGATTTCCATCGGGTGGGACGCACTGTTGACTTGCGTGCCGCTGGCGCTCATCGGTGGGTTTGCGTATGCGACCTGGAAGGGACGCTGCCGCCGTCGCTGATGGCGCCGCTGATACCGGTTGCGAGCTTGGGTGGTGCATCGCTGCGCCGCCCTTGCAGCGTCATGCAGCGATCAATGCGTTTTCCGCTTGCGTGCCGGCGCATTGGCATCGCGCATGGGCCAGGTGTCGTAGCTGTAGACGAACTGCTTCTGGTCGGCGCCTGCGGTGGGATCGCAATGCCAGGAGCTGGCGACACTACCGGGTTCCAGCACGCCGCCAACGTCGCGCACCGATTGCGCTTCGAAGGCACAGACAGGCCCATACACGGCCACATCCCAGCCCGGTTGTGAGGTGGGATGCGCGTGCTGCACCAGCACGATGTCGCTGCCTTGGAAGCGATGGACTTGTGCCGCACGCTTGCGATCGATGCTGAAGTAGCACGGCGCACCAATGCCCAGTACCAGCACTTCGCCATCGCGCACCACGGTGCACCTGCCATCGCGTTCGCCCAGCCGGATCACGCGCCCCGCCAGCGTGGCGGTGGTGACGGGATAGCGTGCGGTCACTTCCGACATCGGCTGTGCTGGTGCGCTTGGCGAGGCCGATGCCGTCTGCGCACGCGCGGGTGCGGCGGTGACCAGCAACAGCGACGCCAGCAGGACAGCGATCAAATGGGGGCGCATGCAACGTCCGTGTCGAGGGCGGGGCAGTATCGCAGATCCGTCCAGTGGCCTAGAGCGGCCAACAAAACGACCTCGCGCCGGTCTGCCGCCTGATCTGCTGGCTCGCTGCAGGGCCCTTGCCCGCCCACCATCGCAGGACACGCTGCAAGTGCGTCCCTGTAAGCTCTGGCGCGGCATCCATGCCGCTCAAGGTCCCGCGACGGTGGGCGGGCAAGGACCAGTCGAGTGGGTGGGTGCGCCACGTTTCAAAAAGCACCAAGTAGCGGGTCTGGCGCGGCGCCCTCTGTTCTTCAAGAAACCACCAGCCAACTGTCTGGTGCGGTGAGGGCATCGCGCACTCGACCCACTCAGCGCCGCGCGGGCAGCGTCGCCAGCACACCGTCCAACGCCAGTTGCGTGGTGAAGCCTGCCTTGGCCAGGCGCTTGCTCACTTCATTGGGCACATCGCGCCCGCTGGTGAGTCTGTTGGGCGCACCGGTGTAATGGAACAGCCGGCCGCCACGGCGCAGCACGCGCGCCAGCTGGTCGTAGAAGACCTGCGAATACAACTCCCCGGCAATGCCGAAACGCGGCGGGTCATGCAGGATGGCGTCGACCGACCCGTCTGCCAGCGTGGTGATGTGCTGCGCGATATCGGCATGGGTCAGCTGCAGGCGTCCACCGCTCGTCGCATCGTCCGGATCCGGCGACCATGGATTGAGCGTGCGCAGCCACAGCACGTCGGCGTTCTTTTCGAACGAGAGCAACTGCGCCACGCCGGCCTCCAGGCAGCAGGCCGCAAAGTAGCCAAGACCGCCGCAGGTATCCAGCACGGTCTTGCCGCGCGGATCCACCAACGCCACCTTGCGCCGCGCATCCTCGAATGGCGACAGCTGTGCCGATGGCAGCATCTTGATGCCGTCGATCTCGAAAGTCGGCGCGCCCCACTCGGTGGGCACCAGTTTGATCAGCGCGCCGCTGTAGCGGGAGATCGGCGCGAAATCGTCGCCATCCCAGAAGTACAGCGTGCGGTCCTTGAGCTTGCCTGGATACGGGTAACCCCGGCCGCGCCATTGCCAGGTCTGCGCATCGAGCTGGGCGGTGTCGGTGCTGCGGCCAAGGTCCAGCGACCCGGTCCAGTGAGTCAGACCACTTCCACGCGCGCCAAGCAGGGCTTGGGCATCGGAGAGAATGAGTAGTGGGCCGGAGTAATGGGGCACGGCTGACAGCTCTAAGTGCGGCGCGCGGACGATGCCGCACGGATGCAAGGACGGGACAGGCATCGTAACTGACCTGTAGCGGCCGGGCATCCGGTGGGCCCGGCGCAGTGCCCGCACGCATCGCCGGGATCGACTGCGCGCGCCGTTCCGCTGACACACGCCGCACCGCATACTGCGTGCGGTCCGCTTCGACATCTCGTCCGATCGGCGTCAATCGTGGAGCGTGGGCAATGCTGAAGGGTGTGTTGTTGGGGTTCGCCTGCTATGCAGCCTATTCGATCAGCGATGCGTTCGTGAAGCTGCTCGAAGGCACGCTGCCGGTGTACGAAGTGCTGTTTCTGGGCGCGCTGCTGATGCTGCTGGCGGTGCCGTTCCTGAAAAAGCCCGACGACCAGCTGCGCGAGCTGGTGATGGCCAAGCAACCGGCACTGTGGCTGTTGCGCGCACTCACCGGCGCCATCGGCAACCTCACCTCGGTGATCGCCTTCACCACCTTGCCGATGGCCGAAGCGTTCGCGCTGATCTTCCTGATGCCGATCTTCGTCACCGTGCTGTCGGTGGTGTTCCTCAAGGAGGAAGTGCATTGGCGGCGGTGGTCGGCGGTGATCGTCGGCTTCATCGGCGTGTTGATCGTGCTGCGCCCCGGCTTTCGGCATCTTACCCACGGGCATGTGGCGGCGATCGTGTGCGGCCTGGTCGGCGCCATTTCGGTGATCACCTTGCGCATGGCCGGGCACAGCGAGAAACGATTGACCTTGTATGGCGCCGGTGTGATCGGCCCGTTGGTGATGGGCGGCATCATGATGCTGCCGAGCTTCGTCTGGCCCACGCTGTACCAGTGGGGCCTGCTGGCAGGCTACGGGCTGCTCGCCGGGCTGGCCGCCATCTGCATGATGTACGCCACGCGCATGGCCCCGGTCAGCGTGGTGGCGCCCACGCAATACAGCCAGATGCTATGGGCGATCGCCTTCGGCTACCTGCTGTTTCACGACCATCTGGATTGGCCGATGGCGGTGGGCATCGCGCTGATCCTGGGCGCTGGTTTGTTCACCCTGGTGCGCGAGGAACAGGTATCGCGGTGGTGGCGGCGGACCAAGATTGTTTGAGGGCCGGGATTGGGGAATCGGGATTGGAGATTCGTAACAGCATTGGCCGATGCGACGCGACACGGCCGCTATTGCTTTGCGAATCCCCAATCTCCAATCCCGCCTTCCTCAGCGGGGCTGCCGCCAGTCCCCAACGATGCGCTGATATTCGCCGCTGGCCTTAGCAAGGCCATGCAGGTGCGATAGCGCATGGCGTGCTCTCGGAAGGGAGTGGGCATGGTAGCGGCGGCGTGAGCCGTGTGTGCTGCAACAGCCACTGGATGCATGCCAGGACTGGCGCGCCTGCCGGCCTGGAAGTGGCGGTCCGCTGCGGGGCACAGGTGCGCGAGAGGTCGTCGTGTGGTTGTGTGGCCATCGTGCTCGTGCCGGATGTCTCGCCGCGCGACGTCAACAGGATGTCACGGCCCCTGTGCGCAGGCTCACGGTGTTATAGCGCCCTGCGGCCTAGCGTTGACGCTCATCTCGCACGCCACCGGAGTTACCCATGCACCTCAATCCACGCACTGCGCGGCCCATGACCAGCGTCAAGGCTGGCGTGCTTGCACATGGCACGCCCGATCCGGATACCAACGAAGAAGACACGCCGCTGGAAGAACAACCGCCGCGGCGCGGTGGCTTGAATGATGAGGTGGGCGATCTGGAGCAGGAAGATGCTGGCGCGCTGCCCGGGCGCGTGGGCGGTGGGCTTGCTGGTGGTTGAGTGTGATTGTGCAACTTCGATGTCATGAGGCTTCGCGCGTACCCTCACCCCAACCCCTCTCCCGACGGGAGAGGGACTAGTGCACTGAATCCGAGGAATCGGATGTGATGCGTCGAGTTGGATCAGCGAAGGTCCATTTCAGCGGTTTTGGGTTTTTGTTGTACTGGCGGATGTAGCGCATGAGCTTCTTATCGAGGTCTTTGACTGAGGAGAAAACCCCGCGTGTGATGACATCACGCTGGATGCGGGCGAACCAGTTCTCGACCTGGTTCAGCCATGACGAGTAGGTGGGGGTGTAGTGCATATGAACGCGGGGGTACTCGGCCAGGAACGCATGCACGAGCGGCGTCTTGTGGCTGCTGACGTTATCGCAGATGACATGGATGTCCCGGCCGTTGGACTGACTGGCGACAACCTCTTCGAGGAAGGTCACGAACTGCTCGCTGGTGTGACGAGCTGCCGTTTTGCCCAGCACTTCGCCAGTGCCCGTATTGAGCGCGGCGAACAGGCTCAGTGTGCCATTACGCTTGTATTCGAATCCGTGGCTTTGCGCGCGTCCGGGTGCCAATGCAAGCATCCGGTCCTTGCGGTCCAGCGCCTGGATCGCGGTCTTTTCGTCCACGCAGAAGACCACCGCGTGCGCAGGCGGGTCCAGGTACAGGCCGATCACGTCTGCGGCCTTGGTCTCAAACTCCGGGTCGTTGGAGACCATGTGGGTGTCCAACCGATGCGGACGCACGCCGTGTTTGCGCCAAATGCGCTGGACGGCCGAGAACGACACATTGCCCAGCTCGGCAGCCAGCTTGCGACTGCTCCAGTGCGTCGAACCGTCTTTGGGCTTGTGCTTGAGCGTGCGGTTGAGCACACGCGCTTCCAGCTTGGCCGTCGGTATCTTCGGCGCACGCCCAGGATGCACCGACACCAGCCCGGCCAGTCCTTGCGCCTCAAACGCCGCCGTCCACTTCGAGACGAATGCGTCGTTGCAGGCAAGCTTAGTGCGTATGTGGACTCGACGTTCTCCATCGCTCCAAAGCACAACACACCGCGCGCGGCGCACCAAAGCGGCGTTGCCGTGACGCTTGCGCATCACCGCCTCCAATTCAGCACGCTGTTGGATCGTCAGCTTCGTTCTTTGCATGACACACTAACTGGGGATCATGCATCCGATTTCAATGATTCAGTGGACTAGGAACCCAGCGGCGCGATGTCACGCGCCTGCAGCCGGGTCACTGAGCTCTGCGCAGCCAGCTCGGCCGTCGGCGCTGTCGTGTGGCATGCATGTTCGTCCAGCAGTGCAGACAGACGACGATGGCAATCGCGAAAGGCCAGCGCGGAGGCCGGCATGTCGCAAGCGTCGAAGGTGCGAGCTTCGGCCTTCCAGGAGGCGAGCAGGTCTTCCAGATCGCAGATCAGGCTCGGCATGGTGTTTCCTTCGTAGGCGTCTTGCTAACTACGGGGCGAGTCGAGGCGCGGATGCAGGCCGATGCACGGCTGGATCCGACCTCAGCACGAATGGTTCAGATGCTGCGAGGGGCGATGCATCGGCTGCACGCGCCACACGTGCGCATCACATGGCCGGGAGGAGGGTGGTGGCGCGGTCTTCTGCCGCGGGAGCTGACCATGAGCAACAACGAGAACGGCAATCGGGGTATCGACGATCCGACACCGCCCAACGGCGTCAAGGCACCTGGCAAGAACGAGGACCTGCTGCAGGATGGGCCTGCGCAGGATAGCGAAATCGATGACGACGACAGCATCGAAGACGACGTGGACGAGGACGAAGAAGACGCGTAAGCGCAGCAGACGCGGCTGAAACGCGGCGTGGCCACTTGCGATGCCGCGTGTGTCGTCGCTACAGGAGCGTGTAACTGTGTTGGATTGAATGCTGCCGGAAAGCGGGCGTGCCTGCGGTACTGCCAATACACGGGCCGGCAACTGCAGCGCCGCAAGCGTGCACACGGCAGCAGTCGGTGCTTGTCTTCGCGACGCGTCGCTTGCTGCATGCGCACGATGACAGACGTGCAAGGCTCCCGGCTCGTCAGCAACTGGCAGCCGGCCTACACTTGACGGCCCTTCTTGCGTTGAATGCCATGCAGACATTGCCGCCGTTACCGACCATTGCACTGGGCGAGTATCGCCACTTCAAGGGCGGTCGCTATGACGTGCTTGGCGTGGTGCGCAGCAGCGAAACGCTGGAGCCGTTGGTGCTGTACCGGCCGTTGGACAGCGACGTTGGCCTGTGGGTGAGGCCATATGCGATGTTCGTCGAACAGGTGGAGGTGGATGGCGTCATGCGCCCGCGCTTCGCACCGGTTGCCTGAGCAGACATGCCGACCGCCGTGTACCGGACACCGCAATGAGCACGAACGACGCGCCGCCGCTGACGCCGGATGGGCGCTATCTCGTCGTGCGTGGCCGGCTGTGGCGCACGGCCAATCCGCACCTGAGCGAAGATGCCCGTACGGCGCTGGTGGGCGCGCTGATGGATGCGCGGCGCGCGGTCAAGGCCGCCAAGCGCGATGACGATGCGCAGGGCCTGGCGGCGGCACGTCGCCAGGTCGACGCGGCCAAGATCGCCCTGGGAGAACGTGGGCCCGTGTGGTGGACCGACGGTGCCGCCGATCTCAATCGGCATCTGGTCAAGAACACACCGTATGCCGCGTGGTTTGCCACTTGCGATACCGTGTGAGCCCAACCCGGCACATGCCGGGCTGGGGGCGTTGCCGTGGACGCAAGGCTCAGCCCAGGTCGCAATTGCTCGGCTGCGGCCAGGTGGTGGCCGGCAGCATTGCTTTGACGGCGGCCGGTGCGCTGATGCCGATGGTGCTGGCGCCGTAGAGGTCTTCGAGTTCGTCGATGCTGACGATGTAGCTGTCCAGCGAACCCAGGCTGGCGCTGTTGGGAATCAGCCAGCTGATGGCGCGGGTGCCGCCGCCCGGGTTGGCAGTGATGATGGTCTTCCAGAAGAAATCCGGTGTGCGGATGCCGTGGCTGCTCAGGAAGTAATCGTTGCTGGTGTCGCTGTAGATCACCCCGCCGTAAACCTGCACGCTGGCGATGTCGCGGTAACACTCGGCGACGTTTTCGGCGCGCACCCAGATGCCCTGATTGAAGCTGGCCACCTGCGGCACGATGTTGCTCATGAGGTTGGCGCGGCGGATATAGGTCGCGTTGTAGTCCATGTGATTGGATGTCACCAAATGGCCGCGGTCGTAGCCGGTGCGCACGCTGGCATAGGAGGCAGTGGTGGTCTGGCCGGCGCAGCCGCTGGGCAGCTCGGTGTCCAGATTGAAGCTGGACGGACGTGCGGCCGAGCCGGTATCGGCCTGCAAGACGTACTCGTAGCGCAACGCGGTGTGGTTGGTGCAGTCGTAGCGCAAGCTGTAGCCGCCCTTGTTGAGGGTAACGACCTGGGCGTTTGCGCTGGCACTGGCAGCGGTGAACAACAGAACGGCGAAGAAAGTCCGGAAGCGCATGGGAGTGAATCTCCTGGAAATCAATCGGACGCACGACGCCACCGCCGGGTGTGCAGGAGCACATCGACGTTTCAGCGAACGCGCGCCAAGGGGGAACAGAGGGCCCGCTGCGTAGCGAGCGTTACAGCTATCGCACGCGAATGTTGCTTGCGGGTGACGAGCGCGTGAGGAATGTGCACTGGCACCAATTCTTTGCGTCAGGGTGTGACTAGGTGCTCGCTTTTTGGTGCATAGGGCGTTCCTGCAATAATCGTCCAGGTATGGCTGCTGCCCGCAAGACGCACGCAGGCACGCTTTTCTAGAAGCCTGCAGGCATGCGAGCCATCAGGGCGGTGGTCGATGCCGGGTCGCCGCAGGCGGGTAGTTCCGCTGCAGCTTCGAACCACCAGTGGTCTCGAATGCTGCAGCGTGATCGCTGCGACCAAGGCCTGCCCGCCGGCAGGACAGCGCCATCGAGTGGCGTCGCCTCGCCGTCGCTGCCTCAAGCCCAATTCCCATCACCCGTCTTGGCGCAAACAAAAAACCCCCTTCTGCAGCGCATGCAGAAGAGGGTTTCGAACGTTGCAAGAAGCCGATCCGGTCAACGGATCGACCCGTCAGGCAACGTGTTTTTCCAGGTGTTGCTCGGTCGCAGGCTCCGGCTGGAACAACGCCACCAGCTGGGTGAGGGTGCCGGACTGGGTCTCCATCGCGCGCGCGGCGGCCATGGCTTCTTCCACCAGTGCGGCGTTTTGCCGGGTGGCCTTGTCCATCTGGATCACGGTCCGGTTGACCTGCTCGATGCCGGCCGACTGCTCGCTGGAAGCGGCGGTGATCTGCCCCATGATGTCGGTAACGCGATTCACGCTGGCCACGATTTCGGTCATGGTGGTGCCGGCCTTGTGCACCAGCGCCGAGCCTTCGGCCACCTTGCCCACCGAGGCGTCGATCAATTCCTTGATCTTCTTCGCCGCGCCGGAGGAGCGCTGCGCCAGCGAGCGCACTTCGCTGGCCACCACCGCCAACCCGCGGCCCTGTTCGCCGGCACGCGCCGCCTTCACCGCGGCATTCAACGCCAGGATATTGGTCTGGAAGGCGATGCCATCGATGACGCTGATGATCTCGGCAATCTTCTTGGACGAGGTTTCGATACCGGACATGGTGCCGACCACCTGGCTGACCACTTCGCCGCCCTTGGATGCCACGCCAGCGGCGCTGCGGGCGAGCTCGTTGGCCTGATGCGCGTGTTCGGCGTTCTGCTTGACGGTGGCGGTGAGTTCTTCCATCGATGCAGCGGTTTCTTCCAGGTTGGCCGCCTGCTGCTCGGTGTTCATCGATTGGGTGATTGCGCTGATGGCCGAGCATGCGCCGTTGATGGCGCCCGCTCTGCGATAAGCGCTGCGGGTAAGCGCGGCGCTATTGCGCCACCTCGCGCCGCACTGGATACCGCCAGCCGGTGATCGCCGCGTAGGGCGAGCGCGTGTAAATCCACTGTAGACGCGCATCGCCATCGGCACGGAATGCAGCATCACTGGCTAGTTTCTGCTCGAATTCGCTGCGTAATGCGGCATCGTTGCGCAACACGCGTTCGCTGAAGTCCACCAGCTCGGTGCCATACAGGCCACTATCCGGGCTACCGGCATTACGAAAACGCCCGCTGGCCAGCAATGAATCGCTGCTGTTCGGTTCCAGTAATGCCGCTGCCAGCATGCGCATCGGCTGATCGGCGGGCACGCGGATGCTGCCGGCAGGAAAGAGCTCGTCCACGCTGTCTGTGTGCGCGACCTGCTTGCTGGTGGCGTCGGTAGTGTTGGTAATGCGCATCTGCTGCACCGTGCGCTGGCGCGGCTGCTGCAGACGTTCGTACCGGATGCCATGCGTGTTGAGCAACGCAAGCACGTCGTCGTAGCCGGGCGGAATCCACCAGGCCACCGGGTAGTGCACCGCCTGCGTCTGGCGGTAACCGATCACCGGCATCGTCCAGGTTTCATCGCGGCCTTCCCAGCGCAATTCCTGCCGCCCGGAGACCGGCGACAGCGCGCGGGTATAGGTCACACCCTTGAATGCGATGTGGTCGATCGGCTGCGGCAGGCGTTCCCAGGCCACCATCAATTCCTGCGGACGTGCGGCACGATCGGCCCGCTTGGCGGCAGCGATCTTGCTTGCGTCGCGACCGACCAGGCGCAGCGCTTCTTCGAGCAGGACGTAGTCGCCGAGCACGCGCTGCCGGTACGACTTCAGCCGGTGGTTTTCCACCAGCACGGTGGGAATGCCGGCGAAATCGCCGTAGCCGGTGGAATAACGCGGGCCTTCCGGCGAATGGCGCAGGCCCGAGCGTGGCGCATCTTCGTCGATCAGGCTGGGGTAGATCGCAGGCGTGTGGCCCTGGCTGCGCAGCGCAGCGTTGACGGCCGGCGTGAAGCGTTGCTGCAGCCAGCCGGCAGTGGCGCGCGAACGTGCGTACGTGCCCCAACCGGCGAAGGTAAAGGTGATGTCGTATTGATGATCGAGCCCGCCGCTGACATGCAGGTCGATATACAGCGCGGGGTCGAGCGTGTGCAGCAACGTGACCATCGCGCGCGTCTCCGGCGCTTCCAGGTTGAGGTAATCGCGATTGAGGTTGATGCCGCGCGTGGTGGTGTTCCAGCCCATCTGTTGCGGGCCACGCAATGCGGCGCCGATGAGCGGGCCGCGTTGTTCGTGGCCGTCGCTGTTGAGTATGGGCACGAACACGAAGTCCACCGCATCCAGCAGATCGTCCTTGCCGCGCTGGGCGATGTCGCGCAGCAGCATCAGGCCGGCGTCCTTGCCATCGATCTCGCCGCCGTGGATACCGGCCTGCGCCAGCACCACGGGTTTGCCGGGCTCGCCCTTGTGCGCGCGCACCAGCAGCAGGTCGCGCCCTTCGCTGGTCTTGCCGAATACTTCCAGCGACAGCAGCGGCGAGGCGGCGACCAGGCGTTGCAACCACGCGCGCGTTTCTTCGTAGCTGGGCGTGCTGACGAAATCGCTGCGCTCGGCCGGCGTACTCCACGGATCGCCCGGCGCCACGATCAAGGCCTCGCTTGCACCGTGCCATGCGCGCACCGGCGGCAACGGCGCGCTGGCATCGATGGGCTGCGCGTTGAGTTTGGCAGTGGCGAACAACGCTGCGGCCAGCAACGTGGCAGCGCGTACGCTGCTGCGCGATGTGTGGTGGGCATCGGCATGAGCCGGAGCGGGCAGGTCGGATGCGTGGAGGGCGGTGTGTTGGAAAAAGCGGCGCGTAACGGAGGTCATGTAGGACGTGAGGGTCTCGAATGGGGAGGGCGGTGTCTGTTGCTGCCGGCGGCAGCCTCGGCGTCGGCGTGCATGGCCGCGGCTGGAGTGCGCGTGCCACGACGGGCTGCGCACTGGCGTCCAGCAGCGAGGCGACGGGAGCACTGCCAGCAACGTCACCGCAAAGGCAATGGTGACCGCGTAATACAGTAACATTTCGGATGCGGCTGTTTCTTCAATGCGGTCATCGCCAGACGGGCGCGCATCCATTGGATGCCTTCCATACCCAGTGGTGTGCTGGCGTCTCCCAACTCTGCAGACGACAGCAATAGCCAGCAAGCAGCCGACAAGCGCTATCTGGAATCGCCTCCACGACAAGCCGGGTGGCAAGTGGTTGTTCTCGCGGCTGCTGTGTTTGAAGGTGCCGTACTTCGGCACGATTGCGCCACGGTTTATTGCCCTGCGACCGGGATATTGCGAAATCACCATGCGCAAACGCCGGCGCGTTCTCAACCATATCGGCACCGTGGATGCGATCGCCATGTGCAACCTGGCCGAGCTGGCCGGCGGCACCATGACCGAGGTGACGGTCCCGGCCACCCATCGCTGGATTCCGCGCGGCATGCAGGTCGATGACATCAAGAAGGCCGAGAGCTCGGTGGTCGCCATCGCGCAACCGCTGGTGGCCGACGCCAGCTTCCATGAAGCCGGCGAATACAAGGTGGACGTGCTGGTCCACGACACTGCGGGTACGGCGGTGTTTCGCGCGATCATTTCGATGTGGGTATCGCCGAAGAAGGCCTGACGCGGGGCGTGGGCGCTAGTTGGTGCAGGCCTCCCTCGGGCACAAGCGCATGGCGCAGCCGATCCGGGCCGTACCGGCAATGTGATAACGTATCACTTCGTCGCACCGTGTTTGCTCATGCCTGCCAGCCCACCAATGACTCCCGCGATTTCAATCTCCGACCTGCATGTGGCCTACCGTGGCCGCGCCGTGCTGCAGGGGCTGAACCTGGACGTTGCGCCGGGCACCGTCTATGCCTTGCTGGGCGGTAACGGCGCTGGCAAGTCGTCCACGCTGTCCACGTTGCTGGGCTTCGTCAAACCCGTCTCCGGCAGCCTGCGGGTGGATGGCGTAGATCCTGTCGCCGACCCAGGCAAGGCGCGTGCGCGGCTGGCGTATCTGCCGGAAAACGTGGCGCTCTACGAGCATCTGAGCGCGCTGGAAAATGCCGATTATCTGCTCGCCCTGGCCGGCCAGCGTCGTAGCCAGGCCGCCATCGGCGAGGCGTTCGCGGCCGCCGGCCTGCAGCGCGATGCCTGGGCGCAGCGGCTGGCGGGGTTTTCCAAGGGCATGCGGCAGAAAGTGGCCATCGCCGTGGCCACGCTGCGCCAGGTGCCGGTGCTGCTGCTGGATGAGCCCACCTCCGGGCTGGACCCGCGCGCCATCGCCGACTTCAATCGGTTGGTGAGCAGCGTGCGCGAACGCGGCGGCGCGGTGCTGATGGTCACGCACGATCTGCTCGGTGCAGTGGATGTCGCCGACCGTATTGGTTTTCTCGAAAACGGCCGGATTGCCGAGGATATCGGCGCCGGCGACAGCGGCTTCGATGTGCGCACCCTGCATGCACGTTTCGCGCGCCCGCAGGACCAGGCTGCGTGAGGCTGCACGCATGAGTCCCGTGCTGCTGGTCGCGCGCGAAGAGCTGCGCTTCATGGCGCGCAACCGTTCCGCGGCCATCGGCGTGGTGTTGCTGATGCTGCTCACGCTGGTGGCCACGTTGACCGCAGCGCAGCAGCAGAGCGAAATCGCCGATTTCCGTGCGCGCCAGCAACAGGCTGCCCAGCAGGCATTCGAGGCGCAACCGGACCGGCATCCGCATCGCGTGGTGCATTACGGCCACTTCATCTATCGGCCGTTGCCGGCGCTGGCCGCATTCGATTCCGGCGTGGATGCATTCACCGGCAACAGCATGTTTCTGGAAGGCCACCGCCAGAACACCGCCAACTTCGGCGATGTACGTCAGAGTTCGTTGCTGGTGCGTTTCGGCCAGTTGACGCCTGCGTTCGTGTTGCAGGTGCTGGCGCCGTTGATGCTGGTGTTCCTGGGCTATGGGGCCGTGGCGCGCGAGCAGGAGGCCGGCACCTTGCGCGCGCTGTTGCTGCAAGGCGCCACGCGCCGGCAATTGCTTGGTGGCAAATATCTCGCGCTGGCGGCGGTGGCCGGGGCCTGCCTGCTGCCGGCCTTGGTCGGCCTGGCGCCGATTGCGCTGTTGCCCGGCCAGGCAGTACTGGTTGCGCTGCTGGTGCTGGCCTACAGCGTGTATCTGCTGGTGTGGTGCGCGCTGGTGCTGGCGGTGTCGATGCTGTGCCGCCGCGGCCGCGATGCGCTGCTGGTGTCGCTGGCCGTGTGGGTGTGGCTGGCCTTGCTGGTGCCGCGCGTTGCACCGGATGTGGCCAGTGCGGCGTATCGCCTGCCGACCCGGCTGGAGACCGACGTGGCGATCCAGCGCGACCTGCGCACGCTTGGCGACAGCCACAACCCGGACGACCCGCATTTCGCGCAGTTCAAGCAACAGACCCTGGCGCGCTACGGCGTGCAGCGCGTGGAAGACCTGCCAGTGAACTACAAGGGCTTGCTGGCGCTGGAAGGCGAGCGGCTGACCTCCAGCCTGTTCGAACGCTATGCAGGCCGCGATGCGGACATCCAGCAGCAACAGAATCTGCTGGTGCGTGCATTTGCGTTGCTCAGCCCGACGGTGGCGCTGCGCGAGGTGTCGATGACCCTGGCAGAAACCGATCTGCGCGCGCATGTGCGCTTTCTGGCGCAGGCCGAACACTACCGCTACACGCTGGTGCAGCAGCTCAACCAGCTGCAGGCCGAGGCGGTGAGCATGGCCGACGACACCGCGCAGGACGCCGGCGCCGACCGCCGCAAGCGCATTTCGTCGGCGCATTGGCATGAGGTCCCGGTGTTCGCTTTCCAGCCGGCGTCCAGCGACGAGGTGATCGCCACCGCAGGCGCGGCGTTTGGCCTGATCGGTGCCTGGTTGCTCGCCGCGCTGTGCATGCTGGTTGCAGCCGGGCGACGTGTGGGAGTGGCGCGCTGATGGTGCTGTGGAAATACGAACTGCTGTTGCTGCTGCGCGCACGCGCGGCGCTTGCCGGGTTGCTGTTGCTTGCCGTGCTGACGGTCTGCAGCCTGCTGTCCGGGCAGCACGTGATTGCAGTGCAGCGCGACCACATCGCAAAGATTGCAGCGCTGCAGCGCGAAGACAGCGCTGCGGTGGAAGCCTACGTGGCGCGCTCCAACGATGCCGGCAGTGCGGCGTATTACAGCTTTCACCCGACCTGGGACATGCCATCGCCGCTGGCGTTTGCGGCGGTGGGCATGCGCGATGTCTCGCCGTATATCTTGCGCGTGCGCGCACTGGGGCTGGAAGCGCAGATCCACGATGGCGACAGCTACAACCCCGAACTCGCACTGGCAGGCCGCTTCGACTATGCATTCGTGCTGGTGTTCCTGCTGCCGTTGTTCGTGATCGCGCTGCTGTTCGACCTGCGTTCGGGCGAGCGCGAGGCCGGGCGGGCACGCATGCTTTCGGCGCTGCCGGGAGCGGGTGCTGCGCTGCTGGTGCGGCGCGTGGTGGTGCGGGCCGCCGCGGTACTGGTGTGCGTGAGCGTACCGTTTGTGATTGTCGCCACGCTCACTGCGGTGCCCTTGCTGCAGCAACTGGCAGTGCTCGCACTGGGCCTGGCCTATCTGCTGTTCTGGGTGCTGCTGTCGGTGCTGGTCGGCCGCATCCAGTGGCGGCCTGCGGCGCATGCCACCGCCTTGGCCACCTGCTGGGTGGTGCTGGCGTTGGTGGCGCCGGCGCTGGCGCATGTGGCAATCAATCAGGCGGTGCCGGTCAACCAGGGCACCGAGATCGCGCGGTTGCAGCGCGAGGCGGTCAACCATGCCTGGGATATTCCGCGCCAGCACACCATGCAGGCGTTCTACGCGCGCAATCCACAATGGGCCGATTCGGCGCCGCTGACCGCTGCCTTCCATTACAAGTGGTATTTCGCGTTCCACGAAAACGGCGACCAGCAGGTGGCGCCGCAGGTGGCAGCGTATCGCCACGGATTGCAGCGGCGCGACGCGCTGGCGCAACGCGTTGCCAGCGTGTTGCCGCCGGTGGCGCTGCAGGCGGCGCTGACCCGCCTGGCCGGTACCGATCTGCAGGCGCAGCTGGCGTATCAGGACCGTATTCGCGCCTATCACCACGCGTTGCGCACGTTCTACTACGGCTATCTGTTCCGCGACCGTCCGTTTACGCGCGACGACTTCGGGCGTGCGCCACGTTTCGATGCAATGGCCGATCCCGCCTCATAGCGGCGGCTGCGTTTCACCGATCACTCTTCGTTGTTTTACGTGCGACCCGGACATGCTGCGCCGCGGTCCTTCAGGAGTTCTGCCCGATGCCCGTGTTCCCGCGCCGCCGCATGCTGCACACGCTGCCCCTGCTCAGCGCGCTGAGCTGCGCAGGTGTCAGCCCATTTGCCCAGGCTGCCGAGCCGCAGGCGCGCGACCTGGATGCGGTGCAGGTGCGCAGCCAGTACACGCCGTACCGCGCGCTGAGCATCACGGGTGCCACCAAGACCGATGCGCCGCTGCGCGACCTGCCAATCAGTGCGCGCGTGCTCGATCAGACCCTGCTCGAAGATGCCGGCGTCACCGATCTGGCCGGCGCACTGGAGCTGGCCAGCGGCATTACCAAGGCCAATAACTTGGGCGGTCTGTGGGACAGCTACTCGATGCGCGGTTTTACCGGCGACCCGAATTTCAGTTCCGATTACATGGTCAACGGTTTCAACGCCAGCCGCGGCTACAACGGCCTGCGCGATGCCGCCAACACGCGGAGCATCGAGGTGATCAAAGGGCCAGCATCGGCGTTGTACGGGCGCGGCGAGCCGGGCGGGGCGGTCAATATCGTCACCAAAAAGCCGCTGTTCCAACCGCAGCACAGCGTGGATGTGTCGGCAGGTCGCTTCGACAGTTATCGCGCCGCCATCGACAGTACCGGCCCACTGAGCGAGAACGTGGCTTACCGCTTGAATGTGATGCACAAGGACCAGCACAGCTTTCGCGACACCGTCGACAGCGACAACAGCTTGCTGGCGCCGTCGCTGTTGTGGATGCCGACGCCCGACACCACGGTGTCGTACGAGCTGGAGGCCGTGCGTATCCATGCGCCGTTCGATCGTGGCGTGACCTCCATCGATGGCGATGCCAACCGGTTGCCGGCATCGCGTTTTCTGGGCGAACCGCGCGATGGCGATATCGATCTGCATTCCACCGGGCATCAGCTGTTCGTGGTGCACGGTTTGAATCGGACCTGGTCGCTACAAGGTGGCGCCACGTACCGCGACAGCGGCATGCGCGGGTTTTCCACCGAGCCGTGGACGTTGCAACCCGACCGCCGCACGCTGCGCCGCGAACGCCGCTACCGCGATTACCAGGGCCGCGATATCGCCGCGCGTGCGGAGCTGCTCGGTGCATTGCAGGCGGGCAGCGTCACCCACAACGTGTTGTTCGGTGTGGATGGCAACCGCTTCGACGACAGCCGCTTTCAGCAACGTGCACGCGCGGCGGCCACGCCGTACAGCATCGACGTGCTGGCGCCGCGCTACGGCGTGGCGCAGCCAGGGCGGCTGGCCACCATCACCGACACCGACGAGCGCCAGCAGGTGTGGGGCGTGTATGCGCAGGATCAGATCGATCTGGGCGCACGCTGGAAGGCCTTGCTCGGCGTGCGCTACGACCACTACCAGCAGGATCTGGACAACCGCCTGCGCGGCACCGCGCAGCGCGCTTCCGAGGGTGTGGTCAGCCCGCGTGCGGGCATGACCTTCCATGTCGACGATGCGCTGTCGCTGTACGCGAGTGCGGCGGCGGGTTTTCGCCCCAATAGCGGTGTCGGTGCCAACGGGCAGAGTTTTGCGCCGGAGAAGAGCCGCGCGCTGGAGACCGGGTTGAAGTACGTGCAACCCGGCGATGGTCTGGAAGCCACCCTGGCCGCATTCCGCATCGACAAGAAAAACGTGCTGAGCCTGGACCCGGCCGACACCAGTTTTTCGTTGCCGGTGGGGCAGATGCGCAGCGAAGGCATGGAGCTGGATCTGCTCGGCAGGCTCACCCCGCGCCTGGCCGCATCGGTGGGCCTGGCCTATACCGATTCGCGGGTGACGCGCAGCAGCCCTGCGGCCGCCGGTACCGGGCTGGCCGAGGGCCGGCGGTTTCCGAATGTGCCGCGTTTCAGCGGTAATGCGTTCTTGAACTACACACAGCCATTGACCGGCAAACGCAGCGCGGCGGTGGGTGTGGGCGTGTCGCGCACCGGCGAGCGGCTGGGCTCGGTGGATCGCAATACCGATTTCGTGCTGCCGGCCTACACCGTGTGGCGCGTGGTCGGCCATTACGACCTGAGCGACCGGCTGCGCCTGTATGCCAGGGTCGAGAACCTCACCGACCGTCGCTACGCGGCGTTTTCGTACAGTGAGCAATGGGTGTATCCCGGCGCGCCGCGCAGCTGGACGGTGGGTGCGCGGTTGCGGTTTTGATGCCACCGGACTGCAAGTGAAAGCCCGTCAGCAACGTGCATGATCTGCCGCGCTAGCTGCGCCGCTTCGGCGGGCTCTTGCTGCGCTTCTTGCCCGGCACCGCCGGCACAGCCTCTTCGTTGGCCAACGCACCGCCGGTGTGCAGCTGCTCCAGCCACGACAACGCATCGACATAGCCCAGGAAGTGCTGCAGATATCCCGGCGAGCGCTCGCGCATCAGCGTGATGCAGCGATGCACCAGCACGCTGGAATTCAGCGGGCCGGCATCCTTGGGCGCGTCCTGCAGCGACTGCCGCACCTGGCTTGCGGTGCGCACGGTGGTCCAGGTGCGACGGAAATCGTCCAGCGCCGGCAGCTCCGGAAACAGCGTGGCATCGGCGCTGGCGGTGGTGCGGCTGTCCACTTCCATCAACGCTGCGTGGCCGGCCATCTGTGCGGCGAGTGCGCCCAATGCGCTGGGCTGCGCCAACCCTGGGGGTAAGGCTGCTGCCGCATTGCTGCCGGCATGGCGGCGGGTTGCCTGCGTGAGCGCGCTCGCATAGCCATCGATCAACGCGCCGAGCTTGTGTTCCAGCACATCACGCACCGCATCGGCCTGGGTGTCGGCACGTGCGGCCAACGATTGCATCAGATGGAAGCGCACCGGATCCAGGCGATCGTCGCCCTGGCTGCGCCAGCGCTCCAATTGGGCGCGTGCGGGGATTGCCGGCGTGCTCATCGCGGTGCAGCGGCCGCTGCGGGCCTGGGCAATGCTGCTGCGCGCGCGGAGGAGGGACGCGCGATGGGCGCAATCTCCACGCGGCGGTTCTTGGCGCGGCGCGCTTCATCGGCGTTGGAATCCACCGGTTGCTGCGAGCCGAACGCAGCGGCGAATACCGATGCCGCCGGCACGCCTTCGGCGATCAATGCACGCGTCACGGTGAGTGCGCGTTGCGCGGACAGTTCCCAGTTGTCGGCGTAGCGCCGGTTGCCGCCCAGCACCGGGCGGTCGTCGGTGAACCCGCTGACCATCAGGATCTCTTCGCGCGCGCGCAGGTACTGCGCCAATGGCGCGGCGAGCGACTTCAAGACCTCGCGTCCTTCCGGCTGCAGTTCATCGGAGTTGAACGCAAACAGCACATTGCCGCGAATGCCGATACGGCCATCGACCAGGGTCACGCGGCCGGCCGCCAGCGGTGCGGCCAGTGCCTGCTCCAGCGTCTGGCGGCGTTGCGCTTCGGCCTGACGCTGCTTGACCTCCTGCTCCAGGCGGCTGGAGAGCTGCAACTGCACGCCGATCACGCCGACCAGGATCAGCACGAATGCGCCCAGCAGCACCGACATCAGGTCGCCGAATGCCGCCCAGATGGGGGTGCCGGCGTCGCTGTCGCTTTCGATCTCGTCGCTCATGCCGGCTCTGCTTCGCCGGCCGTGCTACGCCCGCAATCGAGCTGACGCAGTTCTTCGATGATCTGCTTCTGCGAGAGCATGCTGAGGTCCACCACTTCGCGCGCCTGCGCCACGTAGTAGGCAAGCTGGTCGTCGCTGCGGGCCAGCGATGCATCCAGTGCCGTGGCCACGTGCTGCAGGCGCTCGTTGAGCGCGCTGGTGGTGCCGCTGAACAACTGCACCGCCATGCCGAAGGCTTCGCCCAGGCTGGCCACTTCCACTGCGCTGCCGCTGACATGCGCGGCGACCGCGCCGAGCTTGCCGGTTTCGCTGCCGATCTGTTCGGTGAGCTGGCTGCCCACGCGCTGCAGCAGGTCGGCCGAGGTGGTGACCAAGGCATCCACCGCCGCGCGTTGTTCGGTGGAGGCGTGATTGACCGCGTTGAGCAAGGTGTCCAGGGTGGCGAGCAGCTTGCTGCGTTCTTCCAGCATGGCGGTGTCGCGCACCATGCTGTCGGACAGGTTCTGGCGCAGCTCGGCCACCACGTCGGCCGCGGCCTTGGGCGCTTCGGAGGCGATCTGCATCAGGCGCGACACCTCGGCGATGGTGGCGCTGGCCTGCGCCTGCGCCTGCGTGGAGAGCTCGCTGGCGGTGCTGGCCAGGGTGTCGCAGATGGCCTGCTGTTGCTGGGCGACGCGCTCGCCGGTGCGTTCCCACTGCGTGGTCAAGGCAGTGCCCATCGCGCCGAAACGCTCGCTCCACAGCGCCAGGCGCTGGGTGTCGCGCGCTTCCAGTGCCGCCTGCAGATCGCGATGCGATTGCTGCAAGGTGCCGACCAGGGCCGCCGCATGCGCGTCGAAACTGGCGGTGGCCGCGGCGAGTGCACTGTGGTGCTGGCTGGACAACGTGGCGCTGGCCTGGTGTTGCTGGGCGAGTGCATCGTTCCACGCGCTGGCGGCGTCGCTGCTGGATTGGGCCATGCGTTGGGAGACCGCATCCACCAACGCGGCAGCGCGTGCCTCGAAGGTGCTGGCGAAGTGCGTCAGCGTGCCTTGCAGCTCCTGGATGAGCGCGTGATTGGCGCGCTGCTGCTCGGACACGGCGGCCGTCCATGTGGCAGCCGCCGTGGCAGTGCTGGTTTCGAAGCCGCTGCTCAGCCCATCGAGCTGCTGCTGCACGGCCTGCTGCACGCCTTCCTGCAATGCGCTGGTCTGCTGCGCCAATTGTGCGAGTGTGGCGTGCAACTGCGTGCCGAGCGCTGCGCTGGCGCGTTGCTGTTCGGCGAGCACGGCCGCCCAGGTGTCGGCGTTGGCGGCGGTGCTGCGGGCAAAGCCGTCGCTGAGTGCGCTCAGCTGCTGCTGCACGGCCTGGCTGACGCTGTTCTGCACGGCAACGCTGCGCTGGTCGATCTGCTCCAGCGTGCCCTGCAACTGCTGGGTCAGCGTGTGCTGCGTACGTTCCTGCGCGGCCAACGCCATCTGCCAGTGTTCGGCCGCGGTGCGTGCGCTCTGCTCGATGCTGTCACTGAGCCCGTGCAACTGCTGCTGCACCGCGCTGCGCACGCCTTCCTGCACGGCAACGCTGTGCTGGGCGATGGTGTCCAGCGTGGTCTGCAACTGCGCGTTGTGCGTGTGTTGCGCACGTTCCTGCGCGGCCAGCGCGGTGTTCCAGTGTTCGGCGGCTGCGCTGGCGCTGGTCTGGAAGCCGTGGCTGATACCGTCCAGCTGTTGCTGCACGGCCTGGGTCACGCGTGCCTGCAATGCGGTGGTATCGCGCGCGATGCTGGCCATGGTGGCTTCCATCGCCGGCTGCAACGCTGCACCGACCGCGCGCGCGCTTTCGGCGACACCGGCCTGCAGCGATTGTTCCATTGCCGTGGCAAGCCGCGCATAGGCCGCTTCGCTTTTGGCATGGAAGTCGGCCTGCTGTGCGGCCAGGCGTTGGTCGGCGGCAATGCTGTGCTGTTCGATGTTGTGCATCAGCGCCTGCAACCGGTCGATCAAGGCCGGCATCAAGGCGCTTTGTTGTTGCTGCAGCTTGAATGCTTCGCCACGTTGATGCGCATCCGAATGCGGGTGCAGTTCGGCGGCGATCTTCAGGTCCAGCCGCTGCACCGCCTGCAGGCGCTCGCGCCGGCACAGCGCCGACAACAGCCCCAGCATGGCCGATGTCGCCACGCCGGCAATCGAGGTGCCGAACGCAAATGCCAGGCCTTCCACCGGTGCGGCGAGCGAGCCACGAATGGCCTGCAGGTCGGTGGCGCTCTGCAGCGCAAAGCCGGTGCCCTTGAGCGTGGCCATCATGCCGAGCAAGGTGCCCAGCATGCCGAGCAGCACCAGCAAGCCGACCAGGTACGGCGTCAGCGCCGGCGCCGGCAGGGCCACACGCTCGCCCTTGATGCGCAGGCGCACCGCATTGCGCAGGCTCGGATGCACCGCTTGCAGCCATTCGCTCAGTGCCGACGGTGCGGTGGTCAGCCCATCGACGGCCGCCTGCAGCGTCGCAGTGGCCTGGCGGTAGCGATACAGCTCCAGCGCGCCGGCCACATAGCAGGCGCCGATCACCGCAGCGACGCAGGCGCCGAGCGGGTTGGAGCCGAGATAACCGATGCCGACCCAGCAAACTGCCAACAGGCCGACGAGAAACACACACACGTGTACGAGAGTTCTGAACATGACGTCCCAGTTAGCGGGTACGAAGCGCTGCAAGCAGGCCTTCGATCGGGTGAAAACGAATATCCAGTTCGGCGAGCAACACGCTCTGCATGTCTTTGCGAAAGACATCCAGCCAGCCATCGGGTAGCGCACGTGGGGCGGCATCGTCATCGGCTGGCGGGTTGTGCGCCTGCGCGGCAGTGCGCAGGCGTTCGAAGTGCGCGCCGAGCAGGCCCGGCACGGTGTTCAACAAGCTCTGCTCGCGCGGGCTCAGGGTGAGCTCCATCACCGCGTCCACTTCGGCCAGCCGCGCCATGTCGGCGGAGACCAGCGCGAGCAGATCGCGCAGGCGCCCGCGCAAATCGCCGGTAGCGGTGCGCATGGCGCGTTGCATGGCCAGGTAATGCTGGCGGAACGGCGCGTAGTCGGGCACCGCAACCGCCGCATCGGCAAGCGCGGCGCTGCGTGCTTCGGCACGTACGCGCACGACCAGCGCGTCCAACTCGGCCACGCTGCTGGTGGCCAGGCCGGTGCGCACGCGCGTGCAGGCGTCGGCATCGAGCGGACGCGGTTCGGGCAGCTCGTCGGTGTCGGGCAGCTTGCCGTCCAGCGCCTTGGACACGGCCACCGCCCGCGTCCAGTCGATCCACTGGCTCAGCCGGTCGGCGAGTGCGTGGTTGGACTGGGCGATGTGGGCGTCGCTGAGGCGAGCAAGCAGGCGAATGAACGCCGGGCCCGACAAGGGCGCCCGTGGAGAAACTTTCGCCATTCTTCCGGTCAAAGACCGCGCATTTTACACGGGAATGCGCGCAGGTCCGCGGGTTGCACGCGCGCTGCCGGCGCGCCGGCGGGCCCGGATGCGGCGGCATTCAGCCGGCCGCTGGCGCGCCTAGGCGTCTGGCGCAGGGCCGGGGTCGCAAGGGGTGGCGGAGGTGCAGGGGCGTGGCAGCAACGACTTCGACGGCATTCGGCGCGTGGCGTGCAAGCCGCAGTGGCTGACAGCAGAAGGTGCGCCATCGGATATCGGAGGGCGCAGGCGGTGGACAGGTGGCCGCCTGCGGCGCCGACCGGAGCGCGCGGTAGACGATGGGGCATCTAACTCCATTCGCAACAATCACTTAGGGTGACTGTTTAACCAGTTCAGGTTCAGGTGGCCGGTCGTCGGGCTGACCCGGTTTTGTAAAGTGAACGGGTATAAGCTGCGGGCCGGGGAAATCCCCCAACGAGGTAACACAATGGACCGCTCCGACATACAAGTGTCCGATCTGCTGGTCTTGGAGCTGCAAGGGTTCCACGATGCCTATGGCAGTGGGCCGGACTTCTGGGACGCGTATCAACGCATCATGGGCATTGCGGCACAGGCGGGCGGCAACGTGATCGCCCTGGCCAACGAGATGGCCTCGCTGGCGCAGGGCCTTGGCGCAACCAAGCGCGCGCAGCTGCTGTAACTGCCAGGCACTCACCGCCAGGTAGGCGCGCTACGTGTCTGCCGTGTTAGTCGGCGTCGGCTTCGACGGCCGGCTTGGCCGCGGCTGCTGGTGCAGATTCCGGCGCACCGCGCTTCTTTTCACGACGCAGCGGCGTATCGCCCAGGCGCTCGATCGCGCCACCGGATTGCTGAAACGCTTCCAGATCGGCGGCCAAACGCTGCTCGGACAGACGCGGCTTGCCCGGCTGATTGCTGACGGTCATCGACTGGCGGCGGGAATTATTCATCGCGAATCCTCATGCGTTGTAAAGCGTCAAGGGAATGCCCCGGCGGCGTTGGTCGTCGTAGGTGGCACGCACGTCGCGGCAATACGGGCCGGACATGACGAAACGGCGGCAGATCGCCGGCCGCGTTTCGTAGATCGAGCAACACATGCGCGCAGCATCGATGGCCACGCACCAGCCTTCCTCGTCGCGCGCCATCACGTGCCAGCCCTGAGGCGTGACGCTGGTGAGATGGTGTGGGATGCGGTCGGATGGATCGACCATGACGGTGAGCCGGCAACAGACGGCGTCGCAGCGTTCGCAGAGATTCTTGATGGAAAAGGCCAGATAGAGTGAAGGCGACACCGGACTCCGGCCGCCCATGCACCATACACCTTGGGCGCGCCGGGGTGTGAACCGGCCCGCGAGGCCGAGGTGCGCTGTGCACGCAGTAGCGCGCGCTGCACGCGCAAGGAGCTGTGCATGGTGCGCCTAACTCCTGCAGCACCCGATGCAACCGCGCGTACGCAGTTGCATCGGGTGCTATACACCGCGTCAGGCCTGCGGCAAGTCGATTGACCGAGACAGGCGCGCGGCTGTGCTGCCCTTGGCAACAACGAATCGCTACACGCACTGCATCGCAAGTGACGCACCACGTTGTCTTTGTCGTCTAAGTGCGAAGACGCTTTTCACCTGTGCCAACGCTGCGCGTCGTAGCGTGATTGGGAACCGCTCTTCTCCCCTCTCACGCATCAGGAAATCGCCATGAGCACATCCAACCAGATTCCATCCGCGCACGATCAGGCCAATGACCACGACGACGCGCAGCACGACAAGCAAAAGCAGGACGCGCTGCAGGACGAGGCAGTGGAAGAAACCTTTCCGGCCAGTGACCCGGTATCGCCGTTCGTGCCGGCCAAGCCACTGGACTGAATCGTCTTCAGTTGCGGCCATGCGGCAGCAAAAACGGCAGCGGCGCGGTCGATGACTGCGCCGCTGTCGTATGCAACATCCACGCTTACGGCGTGAGCACCACCTTGCGGCAATCCTCCAGCTTCTTGTCGAACAGCTCGTAGCCACGCGCTGCCTCGGCCAGGGGCATGCGATGCGAAATGATCGAGCTCGGCTTGAGGTCGCCATTGCCGATACGTTCCAGCAGCTGCGGCATATGTTTTTGCACATGCGTCTGGCCCATCTTGAAGCTCAAGCCCTTGTCGAATGCATCCCCAAACATGAAGGCGTGAATGAAGCCGGCATACACGCCCGGCACGCTCACCACACCGCAGCGCCGGGTTGCCGCAATGCACTGCCGAATTGCCACGCCGCTGCTGCCTTCCAGCTTCAAATTGGTCAGTGCGGTCTCGACGGCGCTGCCTTCGGCCTCGAAGCCGACCGCTTCGATGCTGGCATCCACACCACGGCCATCGGTCTGCGAAACGATGACATCGGCCGGGTCGTCGATCTCGTCGAAATTGATCGGAATCACGCCATAGGCCCTGGACGCAAAGTCGAGCCGGTATGCATGCCGGTCGACCATGAAGATACGTTCGGCGCCCAGCATGCGGCAGCACGCCGCAGCCATCAGGCCGACCGGGCCGGCACCGAATATCGCAACGGTGGAGCCCTGTTTGACGCCTGCGTCGATCACTGCCTGATATCCGGTCGGCAGGATGTCGGACAGGAACAGCACCTGCTCATCGTGCAAGGCGTCCGGCACCACCAGCGGGCCGACGTTGGCCTTGGGAACGCGCACATATTCCGCCTGGCCGCCGGACAAGCCGCCATATAGATGGCTGAAGCCGAACAGCGCCGCCGGCGGGCGCATGTCCTTGTGGTTGAGCGCGGCGCCCTTGCCGGTATTGGTGGTTTCGCAGGCCGAGTATTCCTGCAGCACGCAATGGAAGCAGCGGCCGCAGGCGACCACGAACGGAATCACCACGCGGTCGCCCGGTTTGACCGCGGTGACATCCGTGCCCACGTCTTCGACGATGCCCATGAATTCGTGGCCGAGGATGTCGCCGGGGTGCAGGTCGGGAATCTTGCCGCGATACAGATGCAGATCCGAGCCGCAGATGGCGGTAGCGGTGACGCGCAGGATCAGGTCGTCGCGTTCGACCAATACCGGATCGGGCACGGTTTCGACCCGCACATCGCGTGAGCCGTGGTAGTTGAGGGCAAGCATGGCTGTCTCCTGGGGGACGGTAGGACGTGGTAACGCCGTGCAGTGTTCGTGCACCTGCGTTAAGCCTGTCAGCACGGTGCGTGGGCATGGTGTGGACACCCTTGACCGCCGACGCGGCGTTGATGCGCAAGTCACGTCTGGATAACCCGCACGCTCGCAGGCTCCTTCAACGCACTGGAACGCATGTAGCATCGTTTGCATGCGCCAGCGACCCCGACAACCAATGAGCGCTGCGCAATCAGGCAAGCGCGACCAGACAGGAGACAGCAATGGGACTTTTGAAGATGGTGACCGCCGGTGCGGTGGGTTATGTGGCGTACAAGGCCTGGCAACGCCGCCAGGGGCAGGCGAGCGACCCACAAGGCGAGCAGGGCCCGTTGCAAAATGCACCCGCGGTCGTCGGTGCCACGCCGCCGCACGGCGACCCGTTGCGCGACAGCATCGGCGATGCCCGCGACCGCAAGCAGGCGCTTGGCGCGCTTGCGGTGTTCAACGAAAACGAGCGCACGCTTGCGCAGCTGGCAGTGGTCAAAGGCGTGGAAGGCGAGGTGCTGGATTTCGCGCGCAAGATGGACGAAGCACACAGTGCGGCGCTGACTGACCTCAGCCGTTTTGCGCCGGACCGCAATGGCACGCTCGGTCAGGCCGCGGCCGCAGGTGCGCAAGCTGCACGCACGCGTCTGCAGAACCTGCATGGGCAGCAGTTCGAATCGCAGTACCTGCAGACCAGTGTGGACAGCCACCAACAAGCGCTGGCGTTGCTCGACACCCAGTTGAGCAGCGAGCCAGGTTCCAGCGATCTGGGCAAGGAGCTGCAGCGCGTACGCGACACCATTGCCGAGCATCTGGAACACGCCAAGGCGCTGCGTGCCAAGCAGGGCCAGCCACACTGATCTGACGTCGCTTTCAAGGCAGCCGCCGCGTCTGTGTGGCGGCTGCCTAGCAGTTTGCTGATTGCTCTGTATCGGAGATCGCAATGGGCGAACCACAAGACGCCCATCGTCAACCCACCGACATGCACGACCTCAGCATCAACGAAGAATGGGAACTGCAGTACCGGGCGCGCGCGCTGGGCCTGTCCGAAGATGATCTCAAGCGCGCGGTGCAGGAAATCGGCAACGTGACGACCAAGCTGCGTGACTACCGTCCACCGCATTGAACCGGTGATGCAGCAAACCAGACAGGCGGCGAAGGCTGGCGGTCTTTTTGGTGCTTGCCGGCTCCCTTGTTGCATGAGCGACGGCGTCCTTCGCGCGCAATGCACGCCAAACCCCTGCACCTCGCGCATTTCGTTCGCATCAGACCAGAAAGCTGACGCGTCGCCGGCATGGCGCCAACCTTACGGCGCTTCCGGCACAGCCTCGAACCCGGCCGCCTGCCGCTGCCACAAACCGTCGAACACGCCGCCGTGGCCGCGCAATTCTGCAGGGCTGCCGTCTTCAACCACGCGACCTTCCTGCAACACAACGATCCGGTCGAAGCCGATCACCGTGGACAGGCGATGGGCCACCGCCAGCACGGTGCGGTCGCGCATCAGGTGATCCAGCGCGGCCTGGATTTCCGCCTCCGATTCGGTATCCAGCGCCGAAGTGGCTTCATCCAGGATCAGGATGGGGGCATCCTTGAGAAACGCGCGCGCAATGCCCAGCCGCTGCCGCTGGCCGCCCGACAACATCACCCCGCGTTCGCCCACCTGGGTGTCGTAACCCTGGGGCAATTGCCGGATGAAGCCATCGCAGAACGCGCGTCGCGCGGCGTCGTGCACCTCGGCCTCGCTGGCGTCGGGCCGGCCGTAGCGGATGTTGTCGCCGATGCTGCGGTTGAAGAGCGCGGTTTCCTGCGGTACCACCGCGATCTTCTCGCGCAGACTGTCCTGGCTGACGCTGCGGATATCTGTCCCATCGATCAGCACGCGCCCGGACTGCACATCGTCCAGGCGCTGGATCAGCGCAATCAAGGTGGACTTGCCGGCACCGGATGGCCCCACGATGCCCACCTTCTGGCCGGCCGGAATATGCAGGTTCAGTCCTTCCAGCACTGCCTCGCGCTCGGGATAGGCGAAGCGCACGTCTTCGAAACGGACATCGCCTTCGGCCAATGCCAGCGGCACGTCCGCATCGACGATGGCGTGTGGTTGCAGAATGATCTGCAAGGTATCGGCAATGGCGCCCAGTTGCTGCGTGGTGTCGACCAGGGTCAGCGCCAGATCGCGCGAGCCATGCAGGATGCGGAAGGTCAGCGCGCTCACCAGCACCACATCGCCCGCACTCACCGCAGCGGAGCGCCACATGCTGATCGCCCAGAGCAGCATGCCGCCGGCCATCAGCGACAGACAGATGTCGTGAATCACGCGCGCTTTTTGCACATACATCCAGCTGCGCCGATGCGCCACTGCCTCGTGGCCGATCTGTTCGGCCAACCGCGCGCTTTCGCGATCGCGCGCGGCGAATGCCTTGATCGTCCACACATTGGAGACCGCGTCCACCAGTTCGCCGCCCACGCGTGCAGCCTGCGCGGCAAAGCGCTGATGCTTGGCACGGCCGCGGATGCCGAAGCTGGTGATGATGGCCGCCACGACTGCGACGAAGCCGACCAGCGTGGCGGCCATGCGCCAATCCACCGTCAGCAGCAGCACGATGGCGCCGAAAAAATCCACAATCGGCGGCACGATCTTCCACGCCAGGCCACCGAAGATCTGGCCGGCGGCGCTGCCGAGCGCGGTGATGCGATTGCCCAGCGCGCCGGCGAAATGCTCGGTGAAATAGCGCATCGGGTGGCCGGTGAGGTGGCGGAACAGATCCACCCGGATATCCACCACGCTGGCGACCACGGTGCGGCATCCCAGCCAGCCGCCGAGCCGCCACAACAGGTTTTCCACCGCAATCAAACTGATGAACAAGCCCAGCGGCAGCCACACGTTGGCCTGGCTGCGTTGCTCGGTGGCCATCGCGTCCACCAGCATTTTCATGCCGTATTGCACCGACACCGCGCAGCCGGCCGCGCCCACGATCAAGACCAACAGGCCCATGAAATGCCAGGGCCGGCGGCCCACGTAATGCCAGAGAAAGCGCGCCGGGGTGTCCGGCAACAATGCGGAGTGGGCGGGCGTGCTCACGTGTCGATGTCGGCTAGCGCGAACTGCGGCACGCGCAGACCGAAGCGCTCGTGCTCGCGCCGCAGTTGTTCGGCCAGGCCGGCATGCAGCGGCCGTTCGCCCTGTTCGTCCGCATAGCCGAGCAAGCCGGTGGGGCAATGCCGATAATTGTCCCAGCCCGGGTAATCCAGCACCGGATACAGGCAGATGCCTTCCATCGCCACGCCGTGCTGCAGGGCCATCGCCACCTCACTGCCGACGTGATCGAGCCACGGCCCGCGTTGATCGGCTTCGGCCCCGGTTTCGGACACGATCATCGGGCGGCGATAACGCTGCCAGAACTCCTGCATGATGGTTGAAAAGGGCCGATGGTCGGGCGAGTTGCGCAGGATCGGCACACCGCCCAGATACCACTGATTGTCGGGGTAATAATTGAGACCGATGATGTCCAGATGCGCCGGGGTGCCGCCCAGCCCTGGCCATTGTTTGCCGCAAATCATGTCCCATGCTTCGAACTGCGCCAGACGCAGGCGTTCGGCTTCGCGGCGCGGGCCAGGCCGGTCGTTGGACGGCGCCACATGGATTGCAGGGTCCACCTGCACGAAGCGTGCGCGCGGGTCCACCTGGCGCACCGCATCGATCGCGGCAATGGTGGCGCGCACCAGCTGATGCTTGAGTTCGAAACCGCGCCCGCGTGCCATCGGATGCATGCGCGCGTGATCGCCGCCATTCCATGCCCAGTACGAGATCTCGTTGAGCGGCGCATAGAACGGCACCGCATCGCAGGCATCCTTGACGCACTGCGCAGCGGCCGCGGCAAAACGTGCGAAGCGGTCCACGAACTGCGGCGTCCAGATGTCCACATCGTCCGGCCAGCCGTAATGGCACAGGTCCCAGATCACCTGCGTACCGACGCTGTTGGCCGCATGCAACATCGGCAGGAAGCTGGACCAATCGTAATGCCCGGGCCGTTGTTCGATCAGATGCCAGCGCAAGCCATCGCGCGCGGTGCGCAGGCCATGCGCGGACAACGCCGCATAGTCGTTCGCGGCCCAGCGGTCGTGCTTGGTGCCGGCAATCAGATCGAGCCTGCGCCCGTCGCGGCGGCGGTGGGTCGAACACTCGAACCCCGCCATGAAAAAACTTTCGAACACTGTGGGGGTATGCATCTGACATCCTGCAGCACGCGTCGCTGCCGTGGCGACGCGTCGAAAACTACCCCGCAGCGTGGTGCTGCAGGGCGGGGTGGGGACGGTCAGACCGCCAGTTCGGTCCGACGCTGTTGTTCGGCCTCTTCGATGCGCTTGTACAAGGCCAACGCCTGACCGACCACTTGATCCATGTTGTAGTACTTGTAGGTGCCCAGCCGGCCAAGGAAGGTGACCTTGGGCGTTTCGGCGGCCAGGCGCTCGTAGCGCCGATACAGCTCGGCGTTTTCTGCGCGGGGAATGGGGTAGTACGGGTCGCCATCGGCCGAAGGATACTCGCGGGTGAGGCTGGTCTTGGGATGGTGCTGGCCGGTGAGGTGTTTGTATTCGGTGATGCGCGTGTAAGCCACGGCTCCGTCAGGATAATTGACCGTGGCCACCGCCTGGAAGTGTTCCTGGTCCAGCGTGCTGTGTTCGAACCTGAGCGAGCGGTACGGCAACTTACCGTAGCAATAGTCGAAGTATTCGTCGACAGGGCCGCTGTAGACCAGCTCGTCGTAGTCCAGCTCGTCGCAGATTTCGCGGTAGTCGGTATTGAGCATCACCTTGATGTTGGGGTGATCGAGCATGCGTTCGAACATGCGCGTGTAGCCGTGCAACGGCATCTGCTGGAAGGTGTCGGTGAAATAGCGGTCGTCGTCGTTGGTGCGCGTGGGCACGCGCGAGGTCACCGACTTGTCCAGCTGCGACGGGTCCAGGCCCCACTGCTTGCGCGTATAGCCGCGGAAGAAGGTTTCGTACAGTTCCCGGCCCACCTGGTTGATCACCACATCCTCGCTGGTCTGGATATCGGCCACCGGCTCGGCGCGGCGGGCCAAAAATGCGGCGGCCTCTTCTTCGGTGGTGAGCTGCAGGCCATACAGGCGGTTCAGTGTGGTCATGTTGATCGGGATCGGCACCTGCTGCGCACCGACCTGCGCAAGTACGCGGTGCTGGTACGGACGCCACTGAGTGAAGTTGGATAGATAATCCACGATGCGCTGCGCATTGGTGTGGAAGATGTGCGGGCCATAGCGATGGATCAGCACACCGGCATCGTCATGGAAATCGTAGGCGTTGCCACCGATGTGCGGGCGCCGGTCGACCACCAGCACGCGCTTGCCAAGGTCGGCGGCCAGGCGTTCGGCCAGGACGCTGCCGGCAAATCCGGCGCCGACAATCAGGTAATCGAAACCGCGCCGTGTGGTGCCGTGCGTGCGGCGGCTGGCGAGCGGTGTGGCGGCCGATGGGTTCATTGCTTCCAAGAGAGTGTCTCCTTCATCAAGGCGTAGGTGTGGTCCCAGGACATGTCGCCCAGCACTGCGTCGGCGCTGTCGAGCAGTTGCCCGCGGTCGGCGCTGTCCTGCAGCGCTGCTGCGCAGGCGGCCACAAAGGCATCGGCGGTGTCGGCGATGCGCACCACGCCGGTGTCGCCATACGTGCGCACGACATCGTGGATTGGCGTGGACACCACCGGGCAGCCGCCGGCCAGATATTCGGGCGTCTTGGTCGGGCTGATGAAGCGCGTGGAGGCATTCATCGCAAACGGCATCAAGGCCACGTCCCAACCGGACAGATACCCGGGCAGTTCGTCGTAGGTCTTGCCGCCCAGGTAGTGGATATTGGCGGCCTGCGGCAGCTCGGAAGGGTCGATCTTGACCACCGGGCCGATCATCACGAACTGCCACTGCGGGCGTTGCGCCGCAATATCGCGTAGCAGCGCGACATCGAAGCGCTCGTCGATGACGCCGTAAAAGCCCAGCCGTGGATGCGTGATGCCACGCTGGTCCTCAGGCTCCTGCTGCGGCGTGCGCGCGGCGGCGAAATGCGCAACGTCCACACTGCTCGGGAATGCGTGCGTATTGGCATGCAAGGCACGCTTGACCTCCCAGATGCTGTAGCCGCCGGTGAACACCACATCGGCGCGCTGCAGCAGCTCGCGCTCGCGTTGCACCAGCTCCGGCGGGGCGCCGCGAAACGCCGACAGTTCGTCCATGCAGTCGTAGACCACCGTGCGCGCAGGCAGGTGCGCACTGAAGCCCTGGCTCATCGGCGTGTAGTACCACAGCAACAGGTCGCGCACGCCCAGCTCGGCCAGGTAGCCGTCCAACAGGCGCCGTTGCACCTGTACCGCCGCTTCGCCCTCGCAGCCGGCGGGCAGGCGCGGTACCAGCACGTGCACCCCGTCCTCTTCGCCGCGCACATCCAGCCAGGGCTCGGTTGCATCGCAGGCAATGGGTTCTTCCCAGAACAGCACGTTGGCATCGCGGGCAAAGCGCGACATCAGGTGTTGTGGGCGCTGGTAGACAAAACTCCAGCGCAGGTGCGACAGACACACCAGCGTGGGCCGTGCCGGATCGAACTGCGGCATGCTGTCGGATGGAACGGCGCGGCGGGTCTTGCCGATCGCGTATTGGAACTGACCAGCCCAACTCATGGAATGCCCTCGTAGGAAAGAAACCAATGGCCGCGCATCACGCGCGGGAGAGCGCGTCGGCGACCGACAGCTTGCGTGCCGGTTCGCTGCGACGGCGCGTGTCGGGGCCGGGCAGCAGCCGGCGCGCCGGTGCCGTCAGCTCGCGTGCAACCTCGCGCTCGGGCACGGGTGCCGCTGTGCGCTGGCGCGGCAAGCGCGAATGGGCATAGCCGTGCGGATGCATGGATTGCCAGCGCCAGGTATCGCGGCACATACGCTCCAGGTCGTATTCGGCATTCCAGCCCAACAGTTGGTTGGCCAGTGCAGTACTGGCGAAGTACACCGCCACATCGCCTTGGCGGCGTGGCGCGATGCTCAGCGGAATGCGCCGGCCGCTGGCGCGTGCGAAAGCGGCCGCCACTTCACGGACGCTATAGCCGCGCCCGGTGCCAAGATTGACCACCAAGCCCTTGCGTTCGCGCTGCAGGTAATCGATGGCATCCACGTGCGCGCGTGCCAGATCCATCACATGCAGGTAGTCGCGCACCCCGGTGCCGTCGTCGGTGGGGTAGTCGTCGCCGAACACCTGCAGCGCAGCGCGTCGACCGACTGCCACCTGCGCGATGTACGGCATCAGGTTGTTCGGCACTCCGCGCGGATCTTCGCCGAGGTATCCGCTGGGATGCGCGCCCACCGGGTTGAAGTAGCGCAGCAAGGCCGCGTTGAACTCCGGCCAGGCCGCGCTGAGGTCGCCGATCATCTCTTCCATCATCAGCTTGGTGCGCCCGTACGGGTTGATCGCCTTCAACGGTGCGCTTTCTTCGATGGGGCTGCAGTTGGCATCGCCATAGACGGTGGCCGACGAACTGAACACCAGGTTGCAGACCTTGGCGGTGCGCATCGCGCGCAGCAGTGCCAGCGTGCCGGTGACATTATTGTTGAAGTACAGCAGCGGCTCGCGCACCGATTCGCCGACTGCCTTGAGCGCGGCAAAGTGCAGCACCGCGTCGATACGTTTGCTGATCATCAGCTCGGCAAGCTCGGGTGCACGCACGTCCATGCAATGGAACTCCGGGCGGAACCCCATCAGATGCTGCAGATGGGCGAGCACGCGCTCGGAGGAGTTGCTCAAATTGTCGACAATGCACACCTTGTGCCCACGCCGCGCCAGTTCCACGCAGGTATGTGAGCCGATATAGCCGGTACCGCCGGTGACCAAAATTCTCATTGTTGTCTGCCTTAGAGGGGCGCGGCTGTGCTGGCCTGCCCATGGTGCGGATGCACCACGTCGCATGCGTCGATGCGTGTCGGATGATGTCGTCGCGCCAGCAGTGCATTCGCACCTGCGCCACATCTGCGTGGCGGGCAGCACTGTTCGAAAGAGGGGGCGTGCATCAAGGTCCAACGCCACCTACGGTAGGTGGCGGGCCGTGAGAGCAACCGCAGGAATGGGTGTGTGTCACGCGAGCAAAACGTTGACCGGAAACTCACCTGTGGTGTGCGTTCTTGCACGCGCCCGAAATAGTCTTCGAGTGCCATGCGGCCAATGAAGGCAGCGCGGGCTGCGCTCGCGCCTGCAATGTACTCGCAAGGAAGCGATGCATGAAAAAGCCCGCGTCGCACGGCGGGCGAGGCGGGCTGCAAGCGACTCTGAAGCGTTACAGCGTGACTGCGCCGCCGGCAATCGTCAGCAAGGTGCCCGAGGTGTAACTGGCGGTATCGGCTGCCAGCATGACGTAAGCCGATGCCAGCTCGACCGGCTGACCGGGGCGCCCCATCGGTGTCTGCGACCCGAAGTTTTCCACCGACTCTTCATCCATGCCGGAGGGGATGAACGGTGTCCAGATCGGACCCGGCAGCACCGCGTTGACGCGGATGTTCTTCTCCGCCAGCACGCCGGCCAGGCCAATGGTGAGGTTGGCCAATGCGCCCTTGGTTGCGGCGTAGGGCAGGATATTCGACGTTGGTTTCTTCGACTGCACCGAGGCGGTGTTGATGATGGAGCCGCCATCTGTCATCAGTGGCACCGACAGACGCACCAGGTTGAAGACCGCATGCACGTTGGTATCGAAGGTCTTGCGCCACTCCTCCAGGGTGATGTCCTCGAAGCATTCGAAATACTTCTGGTAGCCGGCGTTGTTGACCAGGATATCCAGTCCGCCGAGGGTGCTGTTGACCTTGTCGATCAACGCCGCCGCCTGATCGGGATCGCTGATGTCGCATCCGACCAGAAGCGATTTGACGCCGGCCTTTTCGATCAGTGCGCCAATCCGCGCGGCATCTTCCTGCTCATCGGGAAGGTAGGCGATTGCCACATCGGCGCCTTCGCGTGCGTAGGCAATGGCGACCGCAGCGCCGATCCCGCTGTCGCCACCGGTAATCAATGCGCGCTTGCCTCTCAGCTGGCCGTGGCCCACGTAGCTGTCTTCGCCATGGTCCGGCCGCGGGTCCATCTGTTCGGTGCGGCCGGGAAAGCTCTGCTGCTGTGGCTTGAAGGGTGGGCGTGGATAAGTGGGTACGGTCATTGTCGTCTCCTGACGGTGGGGTCGTTGGTTGAACGCCAGTGTGGTCACGCAAACGTAAACATCCGGGCTAGGCGATGTCGGCACCGCGTGTGTTGCGCACTGCGCCATGCACGCTGCAGTCTCAGTGGCGACACTGCTGTTGAACACACCCCATGGGGTGTGCACGCGAACTTCATGCGCTTTAGCCAATGACGCTCGATACTGCGCGCATCGTCAGGAGGTCATCCATGGTCTTGCACCGGAATGGGCTGACGTTGTGTCTGCTTGCGCTGACCGTGTTCTTCATTGGTTGCCAGATCTACGCCGGGCTGCATGCGTACAACCACGCGCTGCGCGAACAGGGGTCGTCGGCACTGCTGCGGTCTGCCTACCTGCACAGCCCGCATTTCATGGCTGCCTTGTTCGAAAACTGGGAAAGCGAATTCCTGCAGATGGGCATGTAGGTGCTGCTCACCGTCAAGCTGCGTCAGGTAGGCTCGGCCGAATCGCGGCCGCTCGATCCGGCCGAAGAATGCAGCGACATCAAACCCGGAGCCACTCCTTGGCCGGTACGCGCCGGTGGGGTGTGGCGACGGCTGCATGAGCATTCGCTGGCAATCGCGTTCGGGGCTTCATTCCTGATGAGCTTCGCACTGCATCCGGTCGGCAGTTGGCGGCTGGACCTCCTGGAGCGCGCGCAGCATCAACGCGCACCCACTTCACGCCATCACCCGGCTTCGTTCACTGCGTTGCAATGCATGCCCGCCTAGCGTTGCATCACGACGAAAACGCAGGAGCAACGCATGGGTAGCGAACCGAAAAAGCCGTGGGGTCCGGAAGACGACCAGAAAAAGCCGTTCACCCCGCAGGAGCGTCGCAATGAAGATGTCGAATGGAAGGTGCACGACATGCCCGACGAAGATCGCGACGTGAACAAGGCCGATCCCGAGCGCGATTACGAGCGGCCGGATGGCTTGGAAAAACGCTGAGGCACACCAGCAGCATCACCCTGGCGCCCGCCGATGCGGGCGCTATTCGTTTCTAGCAACGTCCTTGCCTGGCAGCTGAGGTAAGCAGGCCGGCAGCGTTCGCGAAGTCCGGCCATCGCCGCAGCATCGCAGTGCGCTAGCGATGCATCCCATTCCAAGCAGCGGCCAGCCCGTCTGCCGGCTGCGCAGTCGCCTCGTTCGCCGCTCTTGTCCATTGCATCCCGGACGACTCGCACTACGGCGCCAGCACTCAATGATGATGGTGATAGCCCACGTCGGCGGCGATCTTGCCGCGAAAGACGCGGTACGACCACACCGTGTAGCCGAGCACCAGCGGCAGCAGCACCACCAGGCCCACCATCGGAAAGATCTGCGAGGAGGGCGGCGATGCCGCCTGCCAGATGGTGTAGCTCGGCGGCACCAGGTACGGCCACATGCCCAGCACCAGGCCGATAAAGCCCAGCACGAAGATCGCCAGGGTCAGCAGGAAGGGCGATGCATCGCTGCGCGAGCTGTCGCTGCTGCGCCACAGCGCAAGTGCCACCCCCGCGGTGATCAGCGGGATCGGCGACAGCCACCAGAAATTGCCGTGCTCGAACCAGCGCGCCATCACATGCGAGCTCAGGAACGGCAGCCATGCGCTGACCAGCACCACGAAGGTCACCACCACCCCCACCAGCGGCTTGGTCAGTTGCCGCGCCAGGGTGTGGGTACGGCCATCGGTCTTGAGAATCAGCCAGGTGCTGCCGAGCAGCGCATAGCCGAACACCAGCGCGGCACCGGTGAGGATGGTGAACGGGCTGAACCAGCCGAATACGCCGCCGGTGTAGCGCCCGTTTTCCAGTGGCATGCCTTCCACCAGCGCACCCAGGATGATGCCTTGCGCGAACGCGGTCAGGATCGAGCCGGCAATGAACGACAACGTCCACAAGCGACGCGAGCGCTGTGCCTTGAAGCGGAATTCGAATGCCACGCCGCGGAACACCAGCGCCATCACCATCAACAGCACCGGGAGATACAGGCCCGACAGGATCACCGCATACGCGGTGGGAAACGCGGCGAACAGGCCGGCGCCGCCGAGCACCAGCCAGGTTTCGTTGCCGTCCCAGATCGGTGCTGCGGTGTTCATCATCAGGTCCACTTCCTGCTCGTCGCGCGCGAACGGTGCCAGCATGCCCAGCCCCAGCACGAAGCCGTCCAGCACCACGTACATCAGCACGCCGAAGCCGATCACGCCGAACCACACCACCGGCAACCAGTAACTCAGTTCCATGGGGTGTTCTCCTGTTCCAGTGACGTATCGGCTGCCGACAATGGGCGTGCCGGGGTGTGTTCGCCTCCGGCCACGTGCGGACCGTCGCGGCTGGCCTGCGGCCCGGCGCGGACCAGCTTGCTCAGATAAGAGATCCCAAAGCCGAACACGAATGCATAGCCCAACACATACACCAGCAGCGACACCGCCACGGTCGCGGTCGATTGCGGCCCTACTGCATCGGCTGTGCGCAGCAGCCCGTACACCACCCACGGCTGGCGCCCGATCTCGGTGACGAACCAGCCGGCCACCAACGCGACGAATCCGGCCGGCAGCATGATGTTCCAGGCCAGGATCAATGGCCTGGCCTGCAGGCGCCCGCGCCACCAGGCAATGGCCGAGACCCAGGCCAGCACCAGCATCGCCATGCCCAGGCCCACCATGATGCGGAAGGCGAAGAACACCGGCGCCACCGGCGGCCGTTGATCGCGCGGCACCGAGGTCAGCGGCGTGATCTCGCCGTCTGCGCTATGGGTCAGGATCAGGCTGCCCAGGCGCGGGATGGCCACTTCGTAATCGTTGCGCTCGGCCTCGGCGTTGGGCAGCGCAAACACCACTAACGGCACGCCGGCGCCATGGCCTTCGCCGTGCCAATGCGCCTCCATCGCGGCAACCTTGAGCGGTTGATGTTCCAGCGTGTTGAGCCCGTGCTGGTCGCCCACCAACACCTGGATCGGCAGCACGATGGCGGCAAAGGCCACAGACAGGCGCAACATGCGCGCGCCCGCATCCACGTGCAGCCCCTTGCGCAGGTAATAGGCGCCAACGCCGCCGACCACGAAGCAGGTGGTGATGAACGAGCCCAGCGCCATGTGCACCAGGCGATACGGAAACGACGGGTTGAAGATGATCTGCATCCAGCTGACCGGCTGCACGATGCCGTTGACCACCTCAAAGCCGCGCGGCGTATGCAGCCAGCTGTTGGACGATAAAATCCAGAACGTGGACACCAGCGTGCCGATCGCCACCATGCAGGTGGCGAAAAAATGCAGGCGCTCGGACACGCGGCCCCAGCCGAACAACATCACGCCCAGGAAACTGGCCTCCAGAAAAAAGGCGGTGAGTACTTCGTAGCTCAATAGCGGGCCGATCACGCTGCCGGCAATGCGGCTCAACTCGGGCCAGTTGGCGCCGAACTGAAACGCCATCACGATGCCGCTGACCACGCCCATGCCAAACGACACCGCAAAGATCCGCAACCAGAAAAAGTACAGCCGCTTCCACGCCTCGTCGTGCGTGCGTAGCCAGCGCCATTCCAGAAAGCCGAGCAAGTTCGCCAGGCCAATGGTGAAGGCCGGAAACAGCACATGGAACGAGATGACGAAGGCGAACTGGATACGGGACAGCAGCAATGCTTCCACAGGTGTCTCCTAAGAGCGGCTAAACACGATCTCGCGGGCGGTCGTCAGGTGGGTGCGGGCGGCGCGCTCAGCACCGCAGCGTGCGTGTGTTACATGCCGCCCCGGGCACTGAGCGCGCCCGTGCGACGGTAGGCGCAGCAGGTTGTTGGCTTCTTCAAGGCCCGGCGGCACGCACTAGCGCTTGCAGGTGCGCTGCCGCATGGCCGCCAGCGTGCTGCGGCAATTGCAATCTGCAGCCGCGGCGCACAACGCAGGCACGCGCACTTGTTAGAGCATGCCGGCCGCATGGCGGTACGGCTGGCGGATGACTGCGAGCCTGCGCGCAGGAGGCAATGAAAAGCGTGATGTGCTGCACGGTGCGCCGTCCTGCCTACGCGTGGGCGACGCTTGCGCATCGCCGCGGCAGCGCATTGCGCAATCAAACGCACCCAGCCGTGCGGCGTGTCATGCCCGCGTAAATGGCGCAGGCAACGCGGTGCCAGCCAATCGGCGAGTACCGCATTCATCGAGCCGGGCGTCAGGCATAGCGCATCGCGCACTGCCTTGATCACGTCTGCCTCGGTCAACGTGGGCTGCGCGTCATAGGCCGCACAGACTGCGCGAATGGTGTTTTCCGGAATTCCATCGAAAGGGTGATAACCAAGCTGGCCGCGGCGATGCTCGCCACGCCAGTAGTCCAACTCGGTTTGCGCATCGGCTTGCACGGGCGTGGCGACAGCATGCATGGAGCACCTCGTCTCACGGTATGGCGTAAGTATTTGCCGCCACGCGATAGCAATACGTGAGCACAGCTTGCACACGCTCTCCACGCACGAGGCGTAGGCTGTGGGTCACCCGGCGCACCCAACCCCAAGAAATGCAACACGGTCCTCGGATAGATCAAGCGATAGATCAAGCGGCGCCATAGGGGCGTCGGCACACGTCGGCACACACTGATAGCCTGGTAACGATGCACCACTGCAAGCGAGCTGAGCTGGCGCTCGACCAAGACGGCACTTGCTATTGAACTGGCGTGCGTGCCGCCGCAAACCTTGCACTTCTTGGCGTTTCGTCAGCCTCGAAGCGGCCACCGACCCCGACCATGACGCTTGGCACTGGCGCAATCGAGCGCTTCCGTGCGTACTTCGCTCACCGTTATCAGGGCGAGCTCGACTTGGGGGAGAGCGCCGCACCACTGACAGATCGTGACAGCAGTATGCCTTCCCGATGTGGTGCGCAGGCGCGTTTCGCGCCGCCGTCACAATTCTCAACTGAACATGTATCAGTCATTGCGGACAGAAGCGCCCATGGAACGTCTTTCCTGCGCCATCATCGACGACGACGTGGAGTTTTGCGATCAGGTGGTTGAACTCGCCACCGATAGCGGCTTCCGTGCCAAGGGAATCCACACCCTTGGCGAAGCCAGCCGTTGGCTGGACAGCAACTTTCCCGACCTGTTGGTCGTGGATGTTGGCCTGCCAGACGGCAGCGGTTTCGATCTGATCGAACGGCTCGACCCGGATCACACCCCACAGATCGTGGTGGTGTCGGGCGACTACGCCTGCGAAACCAAGGGCCGCGCGCAGCAGTTCGGGGTTAGCGAATTCCTGACCAAGCCCTTTGCGCCCGAACGCCTGGAGCGTGTGCTCGGCGGGCTGCGCGAAGCGCGACAAGGCAACCTGGGTATCTTCGGCAATAGCGACAGCATCGTGATGCTGCGCAAGGACATCGTGCGTGTGGCGCCGACCGATTTGAATGTGTTGGTCACCGGCGAAACCGGCACCGGCAAGGATCTGGTCGCGCGCGCCATCCACCGCGTGTCCGGCCGCCGCGGCCGCTTCGTGCCGGTGAACTGCGGCGCCATTCCTGAGGAATTGCTGGCCAGCCAGTTGTTCGGCCACGAGCGCGGCAGCTTCACCGGCGCCGACCGCCGGCATGCCGGGTTCCTGGAGCAGGCCGCAGGCGGCACGCTGTTTCTGGACGAAATCGGCGAAATGCCCAAGCGCCTGCAGGTATATCTGCTGCGGGCGATCGAGTCGCGCAGCTTCATGCGCGTGGGCGGCAACGAGGAAATTCCGCTGGACGCACGCGTGGTTGCGGCCACGCATCAGCACGTGCAGCGTGACCACGGGGTGCTGCGCGAAGACCTGTTCTACCGCCTCAACGAATACCCGATCCAGGTGCCGCCGCTGCGCGAGCGCCGTGGCGATGCGCGCCTGCTGGGGTTGCGTGTGATCGACGAGCTCAACGTCAAGTACGGCGCGCGCAAGTTGCCGACCAAGTCGCTGCTGCGCTATCTGGCGTACCACGCCTGGCCGGGCAATGTGCGCGAGCTGCGCTCGTTCATCCATTACCTGTATCTGCGCTCCGATGGCGATCTGTTGAGTGCGCCGGATGTGGAGCAGACCGTGCCGCAGGCCGATGAAGACGGGTTGCTGATTCCTGCCGGCTGGACCATGCGCCAGGCCGAAGACGCCATGATCGAATCGGCGCTGGCACGCACGCGCTTCAACAAAAAGGCCGCCGCGCGCGAACTGGGCATCAGCGTACGCACCCTGCATAACCGGCTCAGCGACAAGGATGCGTAGTGAGTGAGCTACCGCAAGGGCAGCGGCGCGAGCTGCTGCATCAATTGCGCAACCGCCTCAATGTGATGGGTTTTGCGCTGTACGCCTTGCGCAACGAAACATCCAAGCCGCTGGAAACGCTGCGCACCGCGCATCAGTCTGCGGTAGAGCTGCTCAATCAGCTAGGCGAACAGGAGCGCGCCCTGCAGCAGGCAGGCGAGTTGCCGCGGGATGTTCCGCCCCCTGCCAGCAGCGATGGATGATCGGCCAACGCGTCAGTGGTTGGCCAACTCGGTCTGCTTGCTGAGCAAGCTGGTGATCGTGCGCGGGTTGTACGGCTTCATGCAGTACGACAGATGCGCGAAGCGCTTGGGCAGGGTGTAGCGGTCGTAGCCCGAGCAGAACGAGAACGGTACGCCGCGTTCCAGCAGCGCATCGGCCACCGGAAAGACCGCCTGGCCGCGCACATTGACATCCAGCAAGGCGCCATCGATGACCTGACCCGAGGCCACCAGCGAGAGCGCGTCCGGCACATTGCCGACCGGTCCCACCACGCTGACGCCGGCTTCCACCAACAAGTCGTTGAGCGACTCTGCCAACAGATAGTCGTCCTCGACGACAAGAATGCGGCGGCCGGTGAGTATGTGGTCGTGCATGGCAGGCTCCAGGGCGGTGGCACATCAGGCGACGCGCGTACGCATGGTGCGCGTAGCGCAGGTTAACGGCGCGCGTAAGCAGGCGCTTCCAAGACCGGCCTCTGCAAGATCTTTTTGGCACTGCATCAGAGCGACCAGGCAAGGCGAGTGCGCGCTGCCAGGCGGGCGCGGTCGAACCGGCATGTCGCACGCGTAGACGCAGCCTCGTACAGGCCCGGCTGACCAGAGCGCGCTACGCTGTCTGGTCCGCTCCAAGCGCTGCATGGCAAGGCGCCGTGCTTTGCGTCATCATCGCCGATTACGCTTGAAATCAGCGCTGCGAACGATGGTGTTGCCATGACCGACGACGAAACTTCCAACGACGATATCGCCCCGGACGCGACGACCCAGCAGCCCTTGTTCGTGCTTGGCGTAGGCGCTGCCGGGCTGGATGCCGGACGCCTGGCGGAATTGCTCGATGCGGTGGCGGGCGCCTCGAACCTGGCCATCATGCTGCTGCTGCGCGACCGCCAGTTGCTGGACGAAGCGCGTCTGCGTGAATTGCTTGGCAGACAGGCCGCGCTGCTGTCGGTGCCCAGCGATGGTGAGCGGTTGCAGCCGGGGCGCTTCTATCTGCCGCCCAGCGAGACCGTGGTGACGCTGGAAGAAGGCCGCATCCGCCTGCGTGCATTGCCCGGTGGCGAAAGCGATCACGGGTTGATCGACGGCTTTTTCGTCTCGATGGCGCACGATCAGGATGGCAACGTGATCGGCCTGATCATGGGGCGCCTGGACGGCGACGGCACGCTGGGCACTGCGGCGATCAAGGAGTGCGGCGGGCTGGCGCTGGCCGTGGACGATGCCTCGCTGCATGGGCTGGATCTGCGTAGCGCCAGCAATCCGGCCGCCATCACCGACGACATCCTGCCGCTGCCGCAGGTTGCGGCGCGTATCGCTGCGCACATGCAGCGCCATCATGGCTTCGGGCATCCGGTGCCGGTGGGGCTGCGCAACGGCAGCGAGAGCGACAAGCTCAGCCAGATTGCCGGCATCCTGCGCAATACCACCGGGCACGATTTTCATGGCTATAAACGCGCCACGTTCCTGCGCCGCGTGCAACGGCGCATGCAGGTCGCGCAGGTGGAAACGCTGGAGCAGTATCTGGAGATCCTGCGTAACCGGTTCGACGAGCCGTTGCAGCTGTTCAACGATCTGCTGATCGGGGTGACCAAATTCTTCCGCGATCGCCGCGAGTTCGAATTTCTGGAACAGCAGGTGATTCCGCGGCTGTTTCAGGGCAAGCACACCGGCGACAGCCTGCGCGTGTGGGTGCTGGGCTGCTCCACCGGCGAAGAAGCCTATTCGCTGGCGATGCTGCTGCGCGAGCATGCCGAAACCCTGGACACCGCCCCGCGCATCCAGATCTTCGCCAGCGATATCGACGGGCGTGCGCTGGCCACCGCGCGGGTGGGGCGGTATGCCTCCAGCATCGTGGGCGAGGTGGCGCCGGAACGCTTGCGGCGCTGGTTCGTCAAGGAAGGCGACACCTACGTGGTGAGCAAGGAACTGCGCGAGCTGTGCGTGTTTTCCCAACACAGCATCGTCAAGGACCCTCCGTTTTCGCGGCTGGATCTGGTGTCCTGCCGCAATCTGCTGATCTATCTGGACGCCGAATTGCAGAACCGGGTAATCCCGATCTTCCACTTCGCCATCCGGCCGGGCGGCTATCTGTTCCTGGGCAACGCCGAAAACGTCTCACGCCACGCGCAGTTCTTCACGCCCGTGGAGCGCAGCTTTCGGGTATTTCAGCGGATCGATGTGCAAAGCAACGTGCACGCCACGTTCCCGACCATGCAACTTGCGGCCGCTGCCAGGGCGCCGGCGCCACCGCAGCGGCCGCGCAATCCCAGCAATGCGCTGGTGCGTGCCGGCGAGCGCATCGCCGACCGCTATGCGCCGGCGTACGCCGTGCTGGACGAGCATTTTGACGTGCTGCATTTCTCCTCGCAGGCGGGGCGTTTCATCCGTCCTGGCGGCGGCACGCCCAGCCTCAACCTGATCAATCTGATCCACCGTGACTTGCGCCTGGACCTGCGTAGCGCGCTCAGTCGCGCCGAAATGGACCGTTCCCCGGTGCACGTCAAGGGGATCCCGGTGCACGAAGATGCGGCGTCCTGGGCGGTGAACCTGTTTGTCGAGCCCACGTCCGATGCGGAAGTTCAGCGCGGCTATGTGGTGCTGTTCCAGGAAGTGGAAGCGCGCGAACCGGTGGAGCCGCCGCTCCCGCGCGACAGCGTGCACGACAGCGGCCATGTGCAAGTGCTGGAAAACGAGCTGCGCATCACCCGCGAGCGCCTGCAGTCGATGATCGAAGAGCTGGAGAGCACCAACGAAGAGCTCAAGTCGTCCAACGAGGAATATCAATCGCTCAACGAAGAACTGCAGAGCGCCAACGAGGAACTGGAAACCTCCAAGGAAGAGCTGCAATCGGTCAACGAGGAAGTGACCACCGTCAACGGCGAGCTGGCCCATCGCGTGCAAGAGCTGGCGCGTGCCAACAGCGATCTGAAGAACCTTCTGGAAAGCACCCAGATCGCCACCGTCTTTCTCGACAACGAACTGCGTGTCACCAACTTCACGCCGGCCGTCACCGACATCCTGCCGTTGGTGGAGAGCGACATCCATCGCCCGATCAGCCATATCAAATTGCATGTGGATTACGACGAGCTGCAGGACGATGCGCGCCGGGTCATCCGTACCCTGGCCGTGCTCGATCGCGAGGTCGAAAACCCCACCACGCATGCGCGCTACATGGTGCGCGTGCTGCCGTACCGCACCGTGGACAATTTCATCGGCGGTGCGGTGCTCACCTTCATGGATGTCACCCCGCTCACGCGCGCCGAGCGTGCGCTACGCGGTAGCGAGCAACGCCTGCGTACCTTGATGGAAGGCATTCCGCAGCTGGTGTGGCGCTCGCTCGATGGTGGCCGCTGGACCTGGTCCAGCCCGCAATGGTCCAGCTACACCGGGCAGAGCGATGCCGACAGCCTGGAGCTGGGCTGGTTGCAGGTGGTGCATCCTGACGAACGCGAGCTGACCATGAACGCCTGGCTGGACAGTGCGTCCAAGGGTGGGATGGATATCGAACACCGGCTGTTCAATGCGGCCGAGCATGGCTACCGTTGGTTTCATACGCGCAGCGCGCCGGTCCGCGACGAACGTGGCCAGGTGCTGGAGTGGCTGGGCACCTCCACCGAATCGGACAACTTGCGCCGCCTGCAGGAACAGCAACGCGTGCTGGTGGCCGAGTTGCAGCACCGCACGCGCAATCTGATCACCGTGGTGCAGTCGGTGGCCAAGCAGACCGTGCAGACCAGCCAGAGCATGCCCGAGTTTGCCGGCAAGTTCGACGACCGGCTTGCAGCGCTGTCGCGCGTGCAGGGCTTGCTGTCGCAGTCGGACAATATGCCCACCACCATCGGCGCATTGCTGCGCATGGAGCTGGACGCGCTCGGTGCAGCGGTGGATCAAAAGCGCATCGTGGTGGAAGGCCCGAACGTGGCGCTACGCAAATCCACCGTGCAGACCTTGGCGCTGGCCTTGCACGAACTGGCCACCAACGCGCTCAAGCATGGCGCACTGGCAACGGACAGCGGCACCTTGTCAATCCGCTGGGAGGTGGTGTCCGCCGGTAACACGCCAGCGCGCCTGGTGTTGTTGTGGATCGAAGAAGGTGCGAGCCAGCAGCTGCGCGACGACCGTGATGAAGCCGGCGGGTTCGGTCGCCGCCTGATCGAAAAGGCCTTGCCGTACAGCCATGGCGCGCAGACGCGTTACGAGCTCAGCGACACGCGCCTGGAATGCGAGATCCAGTTGCCGCTCAATCCAGTGAACGATTAGGAGCAGCTTACAAACTTCTGCGCAGTTGGCAGGCGGGCGCGGCAGGCGCTCGGAATCGATATGGACCACCCGGACACTGCGGTTCCTCCGCGCCGTTCGCACCCACCTGACGACTGCTCGCTACGGTTTGTTAGCCGCGCTACATCAAGGCGTGTGTCGCTGAGTGCGTCAGGTGCCTGCGCGATGTAGTGAAAAAAACCTGCCTATCAAAGTGCATCGCGGCAGATGCAGCAGTGCGCATCGCGTGGCCGAGTGGATGCATGCTGCCTGCGCCAATAAAGTTGCGTGCAACCATCACTACAATCAGCGCAACGGCCTGGCGCTGAATGCAACAAGCGATTGCGTATCGCAGCGCATGCACGCAGTTGACAGCAGCCTCTGCTGCACGCGCAGAGGCTGCGATGCGCTGCACACGCGCAGCTCACGGAAAATACTGCGCGACGGTGCAGAACCTGCGACCGAATCGGCCTTCGTCGTGCATGCGCCATCGCTGAAACTGCATGAAACGCTTGCGCTGCACGCCTTTGCGAAAGTCGAGAACTTGGCGCGTATTGTGCGTAAGCACTGTAGTCGTCGAGATGCACACGGTGGAGTAATCATGATTACGCGCATTCTTCAGTTGTCCGCCCGCGTGGCGAGCAACGCATGGGTCGAGGTCGGCGTAGGCGCCGATGCCGACATCTTCGTCGCCGACCGCGGCGGCAAACGCGAGGAGCGCGCCACCTTCGGACGGCGCGCGCCAGGACAGCAGCGCTCGATCCATCTGCAGGAACCCGGTTGGCTGGGCGGCGTGGATCTGGCCATCTGGGAAACCCAGCGCTGCGCCATCCCGTTGTGCGGCTTCGTCTGCACCGCGTCGGCAGACGGCACGACTGCCGCAACCTGGTTGAGCCAGGATGGAGGCGCGGTGCATGCGGCCGGATTGCGCAACGTGATGGATATCGGCGGGCGCCTGCAGATGGGATTTTCGTTGCTGGTGGCCTCATCGGCGAGCATGCCTACGCATCGGCCGCTGTGCATCGATGGCGACTTGAGCAAGTGGCTGCAGATGGGCGGTGCCGAAGCGATGCGCCATCTCACGCCCTGGCGGCTGGAGCGTTGCGCCGCTGCTGCAGACGTGCGGCCAGAGTGGGCAAGCGACACCGGTTCAGCGCAGACTGCGCGGGTGTGAGCGCGCATGCCATGGTTCAACAAACAAAGGGGCCGATCGGCCCCTTTGTCGTTTCAGTCGGCGGTAGTTGATCTGAAATGGCTGGCAACATCGTGAGTAAACCGGTGTGCGGGCATGCTGGCGCTCAGCTGTTGTCCTGCTCGTCAGTGCTGTCGTCCAGGGCGCGTTGCTGCGCCTGGATGTGTTGCTGCTTGCCGTAGGTGCCGCTTTGGCCGAAGTTGGGTTGCGTGCTGCCATCGCGTTCCGGATGGCCGTCGGGTTCGCCTTCGCCCAATCCGCCGCCATGTCCTTGGCCGCGTTGATTGAAGGCTTCGGGCACGCCGTCGCGCGGTGGCTGCGCATCATGGGTGTTTGCAGCAGAGGGATCGTGTCGGCCCTGGCCATCTACCCACGCGTCCGTGCCGTGGCGGCGATAGGCGGATTGACGTTCGTCGTGGGTGTCGAGTCTGGATTTCTCGTTTATGCCAACTTCTGTGCAATGCAATGAAAAAGCCCGGAGCGTGGTCGCCCCGGGCCGGTGATGGGTGCAAGGCACCCATCGGGTTTGGCGCAGCTTGGAACCACTGCGCGGCAACGCGTTGGGAGCCGTGCTCAGCGCTGGATGTCGCCGGTGGTGGAGCCGGCACCCGGGCCTGCGCCCAGGTCGGCACCGGTCACGCGATCCAGCTCTGGATTGGACAGCAGACGTAAGGACATCGCATCCAGTGCCTGCGTCTGCGTGGCGTCCAGCGCCACCGTGGCCGAACCGTCGCCGCCATCGACTGCGGCCTGCGATTCGCTGTCTGCAACAACCTCCCATTGCTCGCCCGCATTCCACGGGCCGACCATGTCGCCTTCGCCCTGCGATGTGTTGTAGTACGTATCGGTGAAGCGCGGGTCGCCCGGCAGCTTGCCCGGCGGGAAATTCGGCTCGATCGAATACAAGGCCTTTTCGAACGACTTCTGATGCGCCACTTCGCGCGTCATCAAAAAGCGCAGCGCATCCACGATGCCCGGATCGTCGGTAACGGTAATCAGCCGCTCATATACCAGCTTGGCGCGCGCTTCGGCAGCGATGTTGGAGCGCATGTCCGCCGTCGGGCAGCCGATGCTGTCCACATACGCAGCCGTCCACGGCACGCCGCTGGAATTGACCAACGCCGGGCCACCGCCATACAGAATCTGCTGGGTGTGGCTGGTGCTGTTCTGGGTCATGGTGCGCATCTCCATGGCCTCTTCCATACCCTCGGAGAGCACCGCCTTCGGGCCCTTGTTGAGCATGGCAATGATCGAACCAATGATCTCCAGATGGCTCAATTCTTCGGTGGCGATATCGAACAGCAGGTCCTTGCGGCCCGGATCGTCTTCGCCCAATGCCTGGGTGAAATAGCGCATCGCCGCGGCAAGTTCGCCCTGCGGCCCGCCGAACTGTTCCAGCATCAACGTCGCCAGATCCGGGTTGGGTTGGGCGACGCGAACGGTATACATCAGACGCTTGTTGTGCATGAACATAGGTGGTGCTCCATGGCTGGCACCCGGCAACTACAACCACTCAGGGAGCGTGCAGAGACGTGGGGCTTGGCTCGGGGGGATACCTGCAGGAGTGCAGGCGAAGCAGGGCGGCGGTGCCGCCGTGCGTGGTGACTCAGGCGGCCTTGCTGGCCTTGGATGCCTTTGCGTTGCCGCCTTGCTCGGCGAGCAGGGTCAGCTTCTCGTCGGTGGCTTTTTCTTCCTCCAGCGTGGCCAGCAGCAGCGGCAGCGCGTCTGCATAGCCGAGTTGCTTGGCCATGGCTGCGATGGTGCCGTACGACGCAATTTCGTAGTGCTCCACCTTCTGCGCGCCACCGATCAGTGCGGCATCGCGCACCGGGCCGGCTTCGATTTCATCGATGACTTCGCGGCTTTCCTCCACCAGGCCTTCCATCGCGGCGCACTTGATGCGCTTGAGCTTGATGCCCAACACCTCGACAACCTGGTCGAGCCGTTCGATCTGGCCCTGGGTTTCCTCCAGATGGGTTTCGAAGGCTTCTTTCAGCTTCGGCTCGGTGGCCGCACGTGCAAGACGCGGCAGCGACTTGGTCAGCTGCTTCTCGGCGCTGTAGATGTCCGACAGTTCGTGGATGAAAAGTTCTTCGACAGTCTTGATCGCCATGTGTGGCTCCTTGGGGGTGGTCAGTGAGATAACTACAGCGTGTCATTGCGTGGGCGGTGCCGTCTTGCGTCGTTGCGTTGCGCGAAGACGCGCAGATGTATCGCTGCATCACAGCCGGTAACTGCGTATGCAGCGAGGTGTGTAACTCATCCGCAGAACATGCTGCGGGCATAGCCCCCGGCGTTCGTTGATGTCACCGTCGTTGTCGATTCGAGCTCAAGGCAGTACTGCGTGATCGCTACGCTAGTCCTGCGAGTGTTAGCGGGATTGGTGGAAACGGTGATCCCGATGCGATGGCGACCTGTGCTGTAGTGCAGGCCGCGTTCGCCGCGTGCGCGATAAGAGCGACGCTGAGTACTGCCCATGCAGCGGCGATGCAGCGTGCAGGGACGCTGCGGCTTCGCATCTACGCAGCACTGCACGCATGCACATGGATGCGTGACAACGCAGACGCATCTCGACGCGAGAGCCAGGCGATGACGCCACTGGACAAATCGTTACGGCGCGAACTGCAGATCGGCGAGCAGGCATACACCTTGGTCATCGATCCGCAGGGGTTGAAGCTGGTGGAGAAGGGCAAGCGCAAGGGCGTGGCATTGCGCTGGGACGCGCTGGTCAGCGGCGATGCCGCACTGGCCAGCGCATTGCAGGCATCGCTTGCCGAGCAGTAGTGCAGCGCTGCTGAGCTACTCGCTCAGGTTGCGAACAACCGCGCCAGCTCGCGCACCGCCGCTTCCGATGCTGCGCGATCGGGCCTGGCGTCTGCGTTGTTGAAGTCGTGCGCACCCTGCGATTGCACCAGCAGCCCGTCGCGCCGCGGCACCACGTTGAGATTGTGGCCGCGCCAGACCAGGCCATAGGTGACCTCCGGTTGCGGGATCAGGCGCGCGGTCTGCCCGCGCACCGGGATCACGCTGTCGTCGCCCAGCAGGGCGCGCGCACCGTATCCGGTGGCGTTGATCAGGATCTTCTCGCGCAGATCGCCAAATTGCCGCGGGTGCGCGAACTCCCGCGTATAGAGCTCGCCGCCTGCCTGCAGGAAGTCCTGGAGCAAGAGCCGCGCATAGGCGCTGAGGTTGAAGGTCAGCTGGCTGTAGCGGCGCACGAACGGGACCGGGAACGGGTGGCTGCCGGCCGCCACCGGCTGCGAGCGGGGGGCCAGGTCATGGATGAGTTCGCGCTCCAACGGCGGATAGTCCGGCTCATGCGCTTCGGCAGACGCGACAGGTTGATCGAACGGCACATCCGAGAGCGCGTAGCCATCGCGCCATTCGATCGGCTCGCCGGGCAGGCCCAGCAGGGTTTGATAACGGCGAAACGAAATGCGCGCCATCTCTTCCCAACGCGTCTTGAAATCGGCAGTGGCGTAGTCGCTGGTGCACACGCGCGAGTCCGGCGACCACACGCCGGTGGCATAGAACGAGCGCACATCCGGCAGGCGTTCGCGCGCATAGATGCGCACGCGCAGGCCGGCGCGTTGCGCGACCAGGGCAGTGGTCAGGCCGATCGCGCCACAGCCGATCACCGCCAGCTCGCGCGCATCCGCATCGGCGGCACGCACCAGCCGCAGCGCATGCTCGGCGGCGCCCCACGACAACGACCACCCGCTGCCGCCATGCCCGTAGTTGTGCACCACGGTCTTGCGCCCGATGCGCTCGGCTTCGATCCGCGGCCCCTGTGCACGAAACGGACGCGTGCAACCGTTGATGGCGATGATGCGATCGACCGCGGCGCGCATCGGTGCCAAGGGCGGGGTAGCCGCGAACTGCGTCAGCGAACCGTCCGGCGGCGTCGCCGGCAGCGCAGCGGGCGGCCTGACCAGCGCCTTGTCGGTGGCTGCCCAGCTGGCGGTGGAAGCGGCCGCGAGCGCAACGCCGGCGCTGCGTAAGAAATGACGACGGTGCATGCAACTCCCTGAGTGCTGTGATGGGTGGAGTGATCGCCACGATGCGCCTGGCCACGCTTGCGGCTGCCCGCTGATGCGGTCTACACATGCCGGCCGCCACAGCGCGGCACCCGAACTGCAGCGTTGACACCCGCAGGCGCCGAGCATAACGCGCGCGTCAGCCGCTGCCGGCGCTGCAGCGCCTTGCGTTTCGCACCGCGATCCTGGCGCTTGGTACCGCGCTGCCGGCCATTCGTCGCCCGGTGCTTTCGCCGCCGCGTGCGCCGGCTATGCTCGCCGCGTGCCAACCCAACGAGTTGCCCGCCTGTGTCTGCCAGCGTCTTGATGATCCTGCGTATCGTGTTCGCCTGGGCCGCCGCGTTGGTGGTGGCCGGGATCATGTGGGCGCAGTTGTTCGGCGCCATCGGCCCGTTCTTCGCCTTGGCCTGCGTGGTCTTGTTGACGCTGGCGTTGATGAGTTCGATCACCCATGTGCGGCGGGTCCGCCTGATCGCCGGGCGACTGGATCACACCACCTTGTCCACCCGTCAGCGCCGCCAGATCGAAGTGCCGCTGGATGTGCAGGCCAGCTTTGCGGTCATGGAAGAGGCGGTGCGTGCGCTGCCGCGTGTGCAGGACATCGAATGCGCGCCGGGCAGCCTGCTGATTCGTGCCAAGGTGCGCCGCATCGACCCGTACGCCGGCCGCCAGCCGTCGCGCTGGAACCTGTTTGCGCGCTTTGCCATCACCCATAACCAGATCCTGGCAACGATCACGCCGGGGCAGGGCACCAGCAGCGTCACCGTGTTGTGCGAGCCCGACGCCGGCGCCTGGGTGGATCTGTTCGCAGTGGACGAAGGCAGCAATTACGAAAACGCCGAGGCGATCAATCGCGCGGTGGTGCGCCGGGTCGGCGAGCAGCGTCGCGACGAACAGGCGGCCGCCGAGCAATCGGTGATGGAAAAGGAACTGGCGGTGGCACGCCTGAATCTGCTGCACGCCCAGGTCGAGCCGCACTTTCTCTACAACACCCTGGCCAGCGCACAGGTGCTGGCGCGCACCGACCCGCCGCGTGCGGACATCATGATCGGCCATCTGATCCAGTACCTGCGCAGCTCGCTGCCCAGCGCCGATGGCGCCATCGCCACCCTTGGCGAAGAACTCGAACGCACCCAGGCGTACCTGGAGATCCTGCGCATCCGCATGGGCGCGCGGCTGGCCTTGCAGGTGGAAGTGCCCTACGAACTGCGTGCGCTGCCGCTGCCGTCGATGATGCTGCAGACGTTGGTGGAAAACGCGATCAAGCACGGGCTGGAAGCCAAGCCCGGCGGCGGCACCGTGTGGATCCTGGCGCGCCGCCACGACGACCATGCCACCCTCACCGTGGCCGATGATGGGCAGGGCTTCAACACGCACAGCCAGGGCACCGGCATCGGGCTGAAGAACCTGCGCGAGCGGCTGCAGCTGATCTATGCCGGCAAGGCCAGCTTTGCCATCGTCTCCAACTTCCCCAGCGGGGTGGCTGCCACCATCAGCCTGCCATTGCCGGCGCAGCTGGTCGCCGCACCCTCGCCGCCGCCGTTGCCTACCGCTGCGGCGCACGCCCCGCAGGTGCAGGCATGAGCGCGTTGCGGGCAGTCGTTGCCGAAGACGAGGCATTGTTGCGGCAGTCGTTGCTGACGCTGCTGGCCGAGGTGTGCCCGCTGCTGCAGGTCGTGGGCGCTTGCGAAGATGGTGCCAGCGCGCTGGAGACCATTGCCGCGCAGCAGCCGGACGTGGTGTTCCTGGATATCCGCATGCCCGGCCTCACCGGTATCGACGTGGCGCGTGCCATGCGTGAGGTCAGCCCGCGTAGCCAGGTGGTGTTCGTCACCGCCTACGACCAGTACGCCATCGATGCGTTCGAACACGGCGCGGTGGATTACCTGCTCAAGCCGATCAGCCGCGAGCGCCTGCAGGCGGCCTGGCAGCGCGTGCAGCAGCGCGCCGCTGCCGGCCAGCCGGATGGTGCGCTGCTGGAGGCCTTGCTGCAGCGTCTGTCGGCGCGCCCGGCGGCGACCAGCGCCGCGCCGCCGCTGGCGTGGCTCACCGCCAGCAGCGGGCGCGAGACCCGCTTGATCGCGCTGGAAGACGTGGCGTATTTCCAGGCCGACCAGAAATACACCACGGTGATGACCTGCGCCGGCGAAGCGGTGCTGCGCACGCCGCTGCGCGAGCTGCTGGAGGTACTGGACCGGCAGGTGTTCAAACAGATCCACCGCTCCACCATCGTCAACATGAAAGCGGTGGCCTCGGTGGTGCGCGACGACACCGGCAAGGGCCGGCTGGCGCTGCGCGGCCGCAGCGAAACGCTCACCGTCAGCCAGCCGTTCATGACCCTGTTCCGCGGCATGTGAGCGCGGCCGGCAAGACGTCGCGCGCGCCGCGCTGGATGCGGACAGCGCGCTCGGAGCCGGAATGCGTGCGTGAGCATTACCTCCAATCCGAACACCGTGCGCGCCCGCCTGATGCCCGCCCATTGCGTTGCCGGCTGTTGCTGATTCCCCCGTTTGCATCGACCGAAAGGACTACCTTCATGCGCCTGATCGCCTCCCTGGTCTACTGCCTGCTCGCCCTGGCCGGCTGCCACGAACGCAATGGCACCACCTCCATCACCCGTGCCACCAGCGACGGCCGCGATGTGATCTTCAGCAAGACCCTGACCACCGCAACCACGACCAACGTGCATTGCCTGGCCAGCGACTCCGGCCACTGCTACTACCTGATCTACGAGGAACAGTGCGCCACCCGCAGCGGCGACAGCGCCAGCGCACCGGCCTGCGCCCGCAAGACCCTGGACAGCTTTGCGCTGACCCCGGGGCAGGTGCGCGAACTGCGCGGCGTCTCGGGTCAGATGCATGCCTGCGTGGACAGTACCGCACCCCGCGCCGACTGCCACGGCTGAGCCAGGAAGGTTGCTGCGCGCATGGGCCTGCGCGCAGATTCGGCGGGACGCGACCGACCAAAACTCCGCCAAGCCTGAATACGCACTGACGGCAAGCGGTCGCTTCTGCGATCATTACCGGCTTGTTGCCGGTTCACGGCGCCCTCACTGCCAGGCTTCTCATGTCCGAACACTCGCTGCGCCGCGACGTTGGCCCCTTCGCCCTCATGCTCACCGGTCTGGGCTCGATCATTGGTTCCGGCTGGTTGTTCGGCGCCTGGCGCGCGGCCGGGCTGGCTGGCCCCGGTGCGGTCTGGGCCTGGGTGCTGGGCGCGGCGATCATCACCACCATCGCGCTGTCCTACGCAGAGTTGGGCGCCATGTTCCCCGAGTCCGGCGGCATGGTGCGCTATAGCCATTACTCGCACGGCTCGCTGGTCGGCTTCATCGCCGGTTGGGCCAACTGGATCGCCATCGTTTCGGTGATCCCGGTCGAGGCCGAGGCCTCGGTGCAGTACATGGCCTCCTGGCCGTGGGCCTGGGCGCAAGGGCTGTATGTACAGGCGCCTGGCGGGGCAGGCGAGTTGTCGGTGCCGGGCCTGCTGATCTCGGCGGTGCTGGTGCTGGTGTATTTCTTCCTGAATTTCTGGAGCGTCAAGCTGTTCGCGCGCTCCAATACCTTGATCACCGTGTTCAAGCTGGTGGTGCCGGCCGCCACCGGCGTGGCGCTGATCGCCAGCGGGTTCCACACCGAAAATTTCAGCGTGGGCATCCACGGCGATGCGCACGTGCTGGACCTGGCTGCGGTGCTTACCGCCGTGGCCACCGCCGGCATCGTCTTCAGCTTCAATGGCTTCCAGAGCCCGGTGAACCTGGCTGGTGAGGCGCGCAACCCGGGCCGCAGCATTCCGTTCGCGGTGCTGGGCTCGATCGCGCTGGCCACGGTGGTCTACGTGATCCTGCAGGTGGCCTACATCGGCGCGGTGCCGCCGGATCTGCTGGCCAAGGCCGGCTGGCACGGCATCGATTTCCGCTCGCCGTTCGCCGAGCTGGCCATCATCGTCAACCTGCACTGGCTGGCGATGCTGCTGTACATCGATGCGTTCGTCAGCCCCAGCGGCACCGGCATCACCTATACCGCGACCACCGCACGCATGGTCTACGGCATGGAAAAGAACGGCACCATGCCGGCGGCGCTGGGCAAGCTGCACCCGGTCTGGGGCGTGCCGCGCATGGCGATGTTCTTCAACCTGGCGGTGTCGTTCGTGTTCCTGTTCTTCTTCCGCGGCTGGGGCACGCTGGCGGCGGTGATCTCGGTGGCCACCATCATTTCCTACCTCACCGGCCCGATCAGCGCGATGGCGCTGCGTCGCCACGCACCGGAGCTGCATCGCCCGCTGCGCATCGCCGCGCTGCCGGTGCTGGCCGGGGTGGCCTTCGTGATGGCCACCGAGTTGCTCTACTGGGCGCGCTGGCCGCTGACCGGCGAGATCATCCTGCTGATGGTCGTGGCGCTGCCGGTGTACTGCTACTACCAGGCCAAGCAGGGCTGGCCGGACCTGCGCCGCAACTTGAAGGGCGCGGCCTGGATGATCTGCTACCTGCCGATGATCGCGCTGCTGTCCTGGGCCGGCAGCAGCGATTTCGGTGGCCACGGCTATCTCAGCTACGGCACCGACCTGGCCGTGGTTGCTGCCGTCGGCGTGGTGTTCTACATCTGGGGCGTGCGCAGCGGTTGGCGCACCCCGTCGGTGGAAAAGGCGGTTGCGCAGGCCTGAGTGGGTTGCGCAGTCGGTGCGCTGCCAGCGCGTGCTGGCGGTTGCAGGACGTCCCGGCAACCGGCGCGCACTAGCCGCTGAAAATCAAACAAAAACGGCCGGTGCAGTGCGCACCGGCCGTTTTTGTTTGCAGCCCACGAGCGCTGCGGTGATGTGTTGCCGTTGTACGACCTCATTGCATCGGCATGCCGGGGTTTGTCAGGAATTGACCACCAGCCGCGGCGCGCCATCGAAGCGGTCGAGGTCGCGCAACAGTTCGGCATAGCGGCGTAACCGGCCCATTTCACGCATGTTGACGATGTCTTCGTGGCGCAGCTCGCGCTTGGAGCTCACATCCTGCTTGTAGCGCAACACTTCCGGGTAGCTGCGCGTCATGTCCAGCGCATCGGCCACGCACTCGACCGAGTCCGCGTCCGGCGTCAACCGCTCGCGGCTGTTGAAGGCACGCAGCCAGCGCTCGAAACCGGCGCTATGGTCGAACAGGTCGGCGATGTACCACATCACGAACAGGATCGACGCCCACGAGGTAAAGATGATCACCACGCGGCTGAAGGTCAGGTGGTAATCGTTCTGCCACAGCTGGTGGGTGATGACCCCCAGCAGCACCAGCGAGATCGCCTGCCAGCCGATGATCGAGGCGATCACCCATTGTTTCTTGGCCAACTTGAGCAGCGTGAGCTCTTCGTCCAGCTGCGCGTCGGTCTTGTCGCGCCAGTGAGCCACCTGCTCGTCGAAGGAGAGCCGATGGAGTGCATTGTCCTGCAATAGCAGGCCTAAACCCTGGAACAAAGCGATCATGACAAGCTCCTGACGGTTGGCTGGTACGAACGACTTGCTGCACTGGCCGCGGCCGGTGCCCTGGAGCGCCCGATGCGCCGTGCCATGCACGGACGCTGTCGGACGGCCCTAGTTCTAGCACTTTCGCCGTGCATGGCAATGCCTGAGGCGACCCTATGGCCGCGCAAAGTTGCGCATCCACGCACAAAACGCTGAATTCAGGTGGTTTAGCCGCAATCACGCCAGATCGCGCGTGCGTTGCGTCGCCTCTCTTGTTGCACTGCACACCTGACAGTGCGGCGATGCCTGCGTGACCGAGATGTGGGCCGTGGAGTGGACGGCGCCGTCTGTGCGGACCAGAGCGGCCACCAGAATGACGGCACCGCCGCCGGGAGGACATTGCAGGTGGACGGACCCGGGATTGTGATTCGCGTGTTGGGATCCTTCCGCAGCACCTGGCGCTCTCTGACGATGACGAGCGCCGGCGCTGACGCTTCACTCGCGTGTGCGCGCTCGCTGGCTCGACTGCAACGAACGAGGGCGCAGGTCTGTGCCTAACGGGCGGATGAGGCAGCTGTGCCCGACCGGGCGGATGCTGACGCGGTCGTGCAGGCGCACCCGTATCATCGCCGCATGTCAGCCGTCCTGCGTGCCCTCACCGCCCCCGCCGCCGAACAGATCCGCCGCTGGGTGCTTGGCGCGTTTCCGCGTGGTCAGAGCACCATCGAATACGACCAGCCACTGGGCGACCCCGGCATCTTCGGGCCCGACAGCGTCACCTGGCGCATCCACTCCGAATTCCCCGGCATGCTGTCCGACGGGTTGTGCGCATTGATGCTGCAACTGCTGCACCCGCGCGCGCTGGCCGGGGTCTACGACCATTCCAACTTCCGCGCCGACCTGGTTGGACGGCTACGGCGCACCACCAACTTCGTCGCCGGCACGACCTACGCGCCTCGTGCGGAGGCCGAGCAGTTGATTGCGCGCGTGCGCAACATCCATTCGCATATCCGCGGCCACACTGCCGACGGCGTGCCGTACGAAGCCAACGATCCTGCGCTGCTGACCTGGGTGCATGTCACCCAGGCGTACGGTTTTCTGCAGGGATGCCGGCGCTATTGCCGCGACGTGCCGGGCGCCATCGCCGACCGCTATTACGACGAAGCGCGACGCGTGGCCGAAGCCCTGGGCGCCACCAACGTACCCGCCAGCGAGGCCGAGGTGGACAGGTATTTTGCGTCGGTGCGCGGCCAGTTGCGTATGGACGCACGTTCGCGCGAGGTGCTCGACATCCTCACCAGCATCCAGCTACCGGTGCCCGCCGCAGGCCTGTCGCGCGGCGTGTTTCTTGGCGCGGGCATGGCCTTGTTGCCCGGCTGGGCCAGCGACATGCTCGGCCGCACCACCACGCAACGCGCGCAGGCGCGCGCATCGGCACGTCTGCTACGCGGCCTGTCGCCGCTGTTCCGCACTGCATTACGCGATGGCCTGTCTGCGCGCGGGTGCAGGCGCATGCAAATGCCGCCGGCGATGTTGCTGGAGTGGCCTGACCGGGCGTGATGGTTGCGAGGTTGGGTTGGTTGCGAGCGACATGGCGCGGCCCGGGAGCGGCTCACAAGCGAGGATGCGCGCGGGCGGTAGCGTGATGCGACACCGTACCCTCACCCCAACCCCTCTCCCGAGGGGAGAGGGGCTTTCAGCACCCTGCTGCCGCAGCGGCTAGGTGCAGCGTTGCGTGCAGCATCCTGCATGCCAGCAGCAATCGAACACTAGCCCCTCTCGCGCTGAGGTGAGGGTAAAAAAACTAGCCCCTCTCCCCTCGGGAGAGGGGTTGGGGTGAGGGTAGGGCGCACGTCGAGCGGCAGCCCAGGCGTCACGGGTCTCGAAGCAGGCAAGCCAGCACAGGAATCGTAAGTGCTGCGCTGATCACTTCGTGCTGAGAACCGGTACAGCAGCAGCAACAACAGCAACAACAACAGCAACAGCAACAGCAACAACAACAGCAACAGCAACAACAACAGCAACAACAACAGCAACAGCAACAGCAACAGCAACAACAACAGCAACAGCAACAGCAACAGCAACAGCAACAGCAACAGCAACAACAACAACAACAACAGCAACAGCAACAGCAACAGCAACAGCAACAGCAACAGCAAAAGCAAAAGCAACAGCAAAAGCAAAAGCAACAGCAACAGCAAAAGCAACAGCAACAGCAACAGCAAAAGCAAAAGCAACAGCAACAGCAAAAGCAACAACAACAGCAACAGCAACAGCAAAAGCAACAACAGCAACAACAGCAACAGCAACAGCAACAGCAACAGCAACAGCAACAGCAATAACATGCACGCATAAAGCTTAGCGGCGTCTCATGTCACGCCCGATCCCGTGGCGATGTCACTCAACCTTCAACACCAGACCAGTCCTAGCAGCGAAGAACTGCGCAGCAGACACGCGTATCAGTCACGCGATAGCACCAGTGTTGAACAGTAGCTCTGCAGCGATCAGTCCAAACAGCCCTGCAGCAACCAGCGCCAACAACTACCAGATCTTGACCCGCTGCTCAGGCGCCAGATACAGCTGCTGGTCCTGGGTCACGTCGAAGGCCGGATACCACGCATCCAGATTGCGTACGGTTTGCGCGCGGAAGCGGCCGGGGGCGTGCACGTCGGTGAGCACGACATTGCGCAGCGCTGCGTCGCGGTACTTGCCGCGCCAGGCTTGCGCAAAGCCCAGGAAAAAGCGCTGATCCGGGCTGAAACCGTCGATGGTCTGCGGCTGCTTGCCCTGCAGCGACAACTGGTAGGCATCGTAGGCAGTGGCCAGGCCCGCGACGTCGGCGATGTTTTCGCCCAACGTCAGTTTGCCGTTGACCGACAAATCGTCGAACGGTTTGTAGGCACTGAACTGCGCGGCCAACGCGTTGCCGGCGCTCTCGAACTTCTTCAGGTCCTGCGGCGTCCACCAGTTGTGCAGCTTGCCATGTTCGTCGAACAACGCGCCCATGTTGTCGAAGCTGTGGCTGATTTCGTGCCCGATCACCGCGCCGATCGCACCGTAGTTCACCGCATCGTCGGCAGCCGGGTCGAAGAACGGCGGCTGCAGGATCGCTGCCGGGAAGAGCAGGCGATTTTCCAGCGGTACATTCAGCGCGTTGACCTCCTGCGGCAACAGGTACCACTCGTGGTGATCGACCGCCTTGCCGAGCTTGGCCAGGTTGCGGCGGTACTCGAACAGCTGGGCGCGTTGCACATTGCCCAGTGCATCGTCGCGACGCACCTCCAGCGCGCTGTAGTCGCGCCAGGTGTCCGGGTAGCCCACCGCCACCGTCAAACCGGCGATCTTGGCCTTGGCGTGCTGCTTGGTCTCGGCGCTCATCCATCCCAGCGCATCGATGCGCTTGCCGAACGCGGTGATGATGTTCTTGACCATCTCTTCGGCCCGCGTCTTGGTCTGCGCGCTGACGTACTTCTGCACATAGCGCTTGCCAACCGCTTCGCCCAGGGCTGCGTTGGTCGCGTCGATGCCGCGTTTCCAGCGCTGACGCTGCTGCGGGGTGTCTTCCAGGGTGGTGCCGTAGAACGCGAAGCGCTCGTCGGCGAAGGCCTTGGACAGATACGGCGAGGCGCGGTCCAGCGCGCGGAAGGCCAGATAATCCTTCCAGGTCTGCAGCGGCTCGGAGTGCACCAGCGCCGACAATCCGCTCACCGCGCGCGGCTGCCACACGATGAAGTCCTGCTGTGCGTTCAAACCGGCTGCATCGAAGAACAGCGTCCAGTCCAGGCCCGGGGCATTGCGCACGAAATCGGCCTGTCTCCAGGCATTGGCGCCGGCCTGCACGTTGTTGGTCTGCTCGGCGGTGGCGTGCACATGCGCGATGGCGGTTTCCAGTGCCAGGATGCGCTCGGCCCTGGCCTGCGCATCGCCGATGCCGGCCAGCTCCAGCAGCGTGACGATGTGCGTGCGGTAGGCATCGCGCAGCCGCGCCATGCGCCCACCGTCGAGATAGAAACTGCGCTCCGGCATGCCCAGGCCGCCTTGCACCAGATACGGCACATAGCGGTCAGGGTGATGCAGATCCTGCGACACCCACAGGCCGAACAGCCGGTCGGTGTAGAAATTGGTGGAATTGAGCAGATCCACGTCGGCACGCAGCTGGCCGCCCAGGGTGCGCGCCAGCGCCTGCTTGTCGTCGAGCTGGGCGATCGCATCCAGTTCCGGCTGCACCGGGCGCACGCCCTTGGCTTCGATGCTGGCTTCGTCCATGTAGGCGGCGTAGTAGTCGCCGATCTGCTTGTCTTCGCCGGTGACGCGGTCGTTGGCGGCAGCGCCTTCGATGATGTCGCGGCTATGCCGCTCGGTCTCGATGGCGATGGCGACGAAGCTGTTGAAGCTGGAGCGGTCTTTGGGAATCTGTGTGGTCTTGACCCAGTTACCGCTGGCGTAATCGAAGAAGTCGTCTCCCGGCGCCACGCTGCGGTCCATGCCGGCAACATCGAAGCCGAAATCGCCGAGCTTGGGCGTACTGGGGGGCGGGGTTGCGTGCGTGCTCGCGGCCGGTGCCACGCCATCGCGGTGACACGCGGCGGTGGTCAGCAGCGCAGCAGAGATGGCAGCGATCAGGACGAGGCGATGCAAGGAAGCCATGCGGCGTAACTCGTATACCGAGACAGGCAGCACAGTGTAAGTGGCCTGCGGTGTCATGTGCCGGCTCGAGGGCAGGCTCCACTGCGGATCGGGGTGTTGCGGACACGCTCGGTTCAGCGCCGGCGCTGATACCAGAAACCGAGCGCATCGCGGGTCTGCAACATGCGCCGCCCACGCCATAGAAACCGCAGCAGCAGACCAAGGTGTTCGCGCTTGGAAAAGCTGCGCAACTTGCGGTCGGAGGTGTGCACGGTCTGGCGCAAGATCACAAAGCGCCCGCAGCGCGCCAGCGCGCGGCTCAGGGCCACATCTTCGCCGGCGTAATAACGCGTATCGAAGCCGCCGGCGCTGACGAATGCCACGCGCGTGCAGAACAGGAAGCACCCCGGCGCAATGCCGGAAACACGAAAAAACCAGCCAAACATCGCTTGCGCTGCGCGCTCTGACCACACGCGTTTGCCCTGCAGATGCACCTGCGCACCGCCGCCCACCGCGCCGGCATCCAGCGCATCCAGCGCCGCGCCAACCACCTGCGGGTTGATCAAGGTGTCGGCATCCAGAAACAGCAGGCGCTCGCCGTGTGCGGCCTGCGCGCCGGCGTTGCGGGTGGCGGCTATATGCCGCAATTGCACTTCCAGGACCTGCGCACCATTGCTGCGCGCGATGACGGCGGTCTCATCTGCGCAGGCATCCGCCACCACAATCACCTCGTAGTCCAGCTGCATGGCCTGCGCGCAGGCATGCAGGCACTGCAGCGTGTCGCCGATCAGCGCGGCTTCGTCATGGGCGGGGATCACGAAGGACAGCATGGGCGTACGCGGTGTGGAGTGCTGCCGAGTGTGCAAGCGCAGACGATGCGGCGGCGTGAGTACACGCGGTCAGCCCGGTGACGCGGCGCCGAAGCGAGCGCGACGGTTGCGTGCCTTGCCCGGGCGTGCAGCCACCTCGATGCCTACGCAGGAACCTGCGGCGGCGTGCGCCAGCGCTTGCGCATCGCGATCGCTGCGGAAAGGGACGCCACCGCGCCTGGACGTGAGCAACCGAGCCATCGAGGTCAGTCAGACCTGCAAATGCCCCGAGCCAGCGGCCGCGTGGCCGATGTGCAACCACGCGGCGTTGGCTCAGCGGTTGACCGCACCCATCATCGCTTCCGGATAGCGCGTGCCGGCCGCAGCCTGGGGCGGGAAGATGGCATCGATGCGGGCCAGTTCGTCCGGCATCAGCGCCACGTCCAGCGCGCCGATGTTTTCTTCCAGATAGGCCAGCCGCTTGGTGCCCGGAATCGGAATCAGGTCCTGGCCCTGTGCCAGGACCCACGCCAGTGCCAGTTGCCCGGGCGTGATGTCCTTGTCGGCAGCAATCGCCTTGACCTGCTCCACCAGCTGCAGGTTGCGGGTGAAGTTGTCGCCCTGAAAGCGCGGCGAATGGCGGCGGTAATCGCCGGCATCGAAATCGTCCGGCGACGAAAACGCGCCAGTCAAAAAGCCGCGCCCCAGCGGCGAGTACGGCACGAACCCGATGCCGAGTTCGCGCACCGCGGCGAACACGCCGTTGTCTTCCGGCTCGCGCGACCACAACGAATATTCGGTCTGTACCGCGGTGATGGGATGCACCGCATGCGCACGGCGAATGGTGGCCGCGGCCGCTTCCGACAAGCCGAGAAAGCGCACCTTGCCCTGGTCGACCAGGCGCGCCATCGCACCCACGGTGTCTTCGATCGGCACGTTGGGATCGACGCGGTGCTGGTAGTACAGATCGATGTGCTCCACCCCCAACCGGCGCAGGCTGGCCTCGCACGCGGATTGCACGTACGCCGGGCTGCCATCGATGCCACGCACCGACGGGTCGTTGGGGTCGAGCTTGATGCCGAATTTGGTGGCCAGGAACACTTCGTGCCGGCGCGAAGCGATCGCCTTGCCGACCAGCACTTCATTGGTATGCGGGCCGTACATGTCGGCGGTGTCGAGCAGGCTGATACCACGGTCGAGCGCGCGGTGGATCACCGCGATCGACGCGGCCTCGTCGCTGCGGTCGCCATAGAACGCACTCATGCCCATGCAGCCAAGGCCGAGCGCCGAAACGGTGGGGCCGGAACGGCCAAGTGTGCGGGTTTGCATGGTGGGGGACTCCGTGCAGCAAAAAGATCGCGCAACAATGGCGCGGCGGGCGTTAGCGCGATGTGGCCCGCGCACTGACGCGCAGCCTACGGAACTCAACAGGCAAGGCTGCCGGATTCCGCGGGCTGTTGTGGGCTGCGGTCAGCTCTTTAGCTTGGCGGTGTATTCGGCGACGCGCTTGCCGAGCAGCCTGGCCGTTTCCAGATCGCCTTCGCGCGGCGCTTCGTCCGGCGATGCGTCCGATGGCGAAATGGCCAGTGCGCCGCCCCAGCCGCCGGTCCAGTTCACGTCCTGCGGGCCGTGCGCCTTGGTGTTGGCTGGCGGCAGCCCGGTGCCCACCCAGATCTGGCCATGCTGCTGCGACAGGGTCCAGAAATACTGGATGGTGGTGGCCTTGTCGCCGTTCACGGACGCCGAGTTGGTGAAGCCGGCCGCGATCTTGTCCTTCCACGCCTGGGTAAACCACGGCTTGGAGCTGGCGTCGGCAAATTTCTTGAACTGCCACGCCGGCCCGCCCATGTAGGTGGGGCTGCCGTAGATGATGGCGTCGGCGGCACTGATCGCTTCCCAGGCGTCGTCGGGCAGGTTGCCGTCCTGGTCGATGCGGTACAGCGTGGCCTCGCCAACGCTGGCTGCGCCGGCATGCACCGCTTCGGCCTGCTTGACGGTGTGGCCGTAGCCGCTGAAATACACAATGGCGATCTTGCTCATGGACACTCCTGTTGAACGGGGGGCGGGGATTGTGTACACACCGACCGCGACAGCAGAATGACCACGCGCGGGACGAACTGTTGCCGGGGTCGGTTGCCGATGCCTGTCGAAGCGCGATGCGCTTGCTCACTACTCAAGCAGGCCCCGGCTCGGCCATGCCCGCGACCAGGTAATCGATGAAGCTGCGCACCTTCGGCGCCCGGCGGCGATGTGCGGTTCGGCCAGGAAATCCGGCTGGATCACGATGCCTTGCCCGGGCAGCGCAGCCGCGCTCAGCACGTGCCCACTGTTGGCGCGCAGGCCGCCGTGCAGGCGCACGTCGATGTCGCCCTGGGGCCCGTAAGCGCACCTCGTCGCCGGTGGGCGCGTAGTGGTAGAGCCGGCATTCGTGGCCAGCCAGATCGGCGGGGTGCTGCGGGGTGCCTGCACGCGCCAGGTAGGCAGGCGAGGCACACGGCAGCAGCCGCAGCTTGCCCAGTTGGCGTGCGATCAGCATCGGCGCCGGCTGGCGGGTGATGCGGATGGCGACATCGAAACCTTCTTTGACCATGTCGACCATGTCGACCATCTCGACCAGGCGGTCGGACAGCGACAGGTCCGGCTCTACCTGCGGGTAGCGCGCGAAAGCCCGGCAGCAAGGCGCCCTGGCGCCCGATGCCGTAACTCACCGGTGCATTCACCCGCAGCACGCCCGCCGGCTCCAGCGCCTGCGCGCCGATGGTGGCTTCCAGGTCGTCCAGATCGGCGAGCAGTTGCAGGCAGCGCTGGTAGTACGCGCTGCCGGCACTGGTCAGGCTGACCCGGCGGTAGGCTGCAATGTGCCCTCAACGGAGTCTGCCCATGACCGCCGCTCTTGCATCCCCACGTTCCGTTGCCTATGGCGCGGCCTTGCTGCGCATCAGCCTGGGCATGCTGTTTCTGGTGCATGGTCTGACCAAACTGCTGGTGTTCACCCCGGCTGGCAGCGCGGCCTATTTCCAGTCGCTCGGCCTGCCCGGCGCGCTGGCGTACGTCAGCATGACGCTGGAGTTCGGCCTGGGCGTGTTGTTGCTGCTGGGCACCTATGCGCGCCGGGACGTGCTGCTGGGCACGGTTGTCGCCGTGCATGGCGACAACGGGTTCGGCTTCTCCAATCCGGGCGGCGGCTGGGAATACCCGGCGCTGTGGGCGGTGTTGCTGATCGTGCAGGCGTTGCCTGGCGACGGCGCATTCGCAGTGAAGCCATCGCGCGGAGCTGTGTTTCATCCATCGAGGAGCTGTCCATGACCCGCCTGCCCTCCCTGTATATCTCGCACGGCTCGCCGATGACTGCACTGCAGCCGGGGCAGGTCGGCGAGCGGCTGGCCGAATTGCGGCAGGCGCTGTCGCGGCCGCGCGCCATCGTCGTGGCCAGCGCGCACTGGCTGGGCCGTCGCCCGCTGGTGAGCGGCGCGGTGCGGCCGTCCACCATCCACGACTTCGGCGGCTTCCCGGCGCCGCTGTACGAGCTGGACTACCCGGCGCCCGGCGAGGCGGCACTGGCGCAGCAGATCGTGCGCCGGCTGGAGCGGGCCGGCCTGCATCCGCATCTGGACCCGCAGCGCGGCTTCGACCACGGCGTCTGGGTGCCGCTGCGCCTGCTGTATCCCGACGCCGACATCCCGGTGGTGTCGCTGTCGATCCAGCCCGAGCTTGGCCCCGCGCACCAGTTTGCGGTAGGGCGCGCGCTGGCGCCGTTGCGCGATGACGGCGTGCTGGTGATCGGCTCGGGCAGCATCACCCACAACCTGCACGACTTCCGCCACGGCTACAGCGACGCGCGCGAAGCGCCGTACGTGCGGCCCTTCATCGAATGGGCAGAGCGCAAGCTGCTCGACAACGACATCTCCGCGCTGCTGGACTACCGCCGCCAGGCACCGCATGCCGAACGCGCGCATCCCAGCGACGAACATTTTCTGCCGCTGTACGTGGCGATGGGCGCGGCTGGCGATGACCGGCTCGGCGCGCAGCGCATCGACGCCGGCATCGATGCGGGTTTCCTGGCGATGGATATCTACCGCTTCGACGGCCGGGCGGCGCCGACTGATCCGGTTGCGGCATAGCGCCGGTGCGCCAGTGCAGGTCGCACTGCGCTGCTGGGGGTATTTCGCCCAAGGTTGCGCGGTGCCGCCAAGGCTGACCGGGCTGATGGTTCAGGCCCCGGCCTGCATTGCGTTTTGCGGCGACCCGGTTGACGTGATTGCCGGTGCTACAGATTAGGTTGCTGCCAGCAGCAAGCGCCCTGGTCGAACTGCCAGGGCGCCAAGATCGCGGTGCCACCATGGGCCTGCAGGCAGGTCTCTGGCCGGTGCCCCGGTGTCGGCACGGGGCGGCCAGGCGTGTGCCGTGACGGCAGGTGCTACCGGCTAGTGCTCTGAAGCATTCACGATCGGGTGCGGCGCAATCTCATAGGCTGAGACGCCGCCGCTGCATGCTGCCCGCGTGAAAATCCTCGACAAGCTCGCCGTCCTCGCCGACGCCGCAAAATACGACGCCTCCTGCGCCTCCAGTGGCGCCAACAAGCGCAATTCGCTCGGCACCGGCGGGATCGGCAGCACCGAGGGCATGGGCATTTGCCACTCGTACACGCCCGATGGCCGCTGCGTGTCGCTGTTGAAAATCCTGCTGACCAACTTCTGCATCTTCGATTGCGCGTATTGCGTCAATCGCGTGTCCAGCAACGTGCGCCGCGCGCGCTTCACGCCGGAAGAAGTGGTCACGCTCACGCTGGATTTCTACAAGCGCAATTACATCGAAGGCCTGTTCCTGTCCAGCGGCATCATCCGCAACTCCGACTACACCATGGAGCAGCTGGTGGAAGTGGCGCGGCAGCTGCGCGAGGTGCATCACTTCGCCGGCTACATCCATCTCAAGACCATCCCCGATGCAACGCCGGAATTGCTGGCCGCGGCCGGGCGCTATGCCGACCGCTTGAGCATCAACGTGGAGTTGCCCACCGAGCAGGGCCTGACACTGCTGGCGCCGGAAAAGAGCGTGGGCGGTATCCGCTCGGCAATGGGCGAGCTGCGCTGGCGCATCGAAGAAAATCAGCTTGAGCGCAAGGCCGAAAAAGTGCGCCGCGCCAAGCCGCCACGGTTTGCACCGGCCGGGCAGAGCACACAGATGATCGTCGGCGCCGACGATGCCAACGACCGCAGCATTCTGGACACCAGCCACAATCTGTACGGCAATTACCGCATGCGCCGGGTGTACTACTCGGCCTTTAGCCCGATCCCGGATGCCTCGTCCAAGTTGCCACTGCAGGCACCGCCGTTGCAGCGCGAACACCGGCTGTATCAGGCCGATTGGTTGCTGCGCTTCTACGACTTCAGCGTGGAGGAAATTGCGCCGGCGCAGTCCAGCGGCATGCTGGATCTGGACGTGGATCCCAAGCTGGCATGGGCACTACGCAACCCGGAGCGCTTTCCGGTGGATTTGAACGTGGCGCCGCGCGAGATGCTGCTGCGCGTGCCGGGCCTGGGCACGCGTAACGTGGAGCGCTTGTTGTTGTCGCGCCGGCATGCGCGCCTGCGCGTAGGCGACCTGGCGCGGCTGCGCGTGCCGATGAAAAAGCTGCTGCCGTTCGTGAGCGTGCTCGATCACCATCCGCGGCAACGACTGGACGACCCGGTGCGGTTGCGCGCGCAATTGGCACCCGCGCCGCGCCAGGCCAGTCTGTTCGAGTGACGCCTGTCCCTTCTCCCGTCGGGAGAAGGTGCCCAGAGGGCGGATGAGGGTACGGCCGCACGCAGCGTTGGAAAGTCCTTGGCGCCGCCAGTAGAGCGATGGCGATGGCGAGAATTGAGAGGTCAGGTGTCAACGATGTTCAGCGCTGAAGTAGAACCCGGTTGGAGTCTGGAAGGGTGGCGTGCGCTGGCGCGGGCGGGGTGGTGTGCGCAGGTGGAGCCTGATTCCATTGCGTGGAATGGGGGAGTGCAGGGCGGGCTGTTGATGGGGCAGGGGTTGCTGGATTTGCCGGCGGTGGTTGCCGCGCCGCGGGTGTCGGCGGAGTTCTTGCAGATGGCGGGTGCGGTGCTGTGTCATCGCGATCCGCAGCGCTATGCGGTGTTGTATCGGCTGTTGTGGCGGTTGGCGTCCGGTGAGCGCGCGTTGCTGGAGCGGGCAACCGATGTCGATGTGCATCGGGTGGCGCAATGGCAAAAAGCGGTGCAGCGCGATACCCACAAGATGAAGGCCTTCGTACGCTTTCGGCGCTTGCCCGGCGAAGAAGAAGACTTTGTGGCGTGGTTCGAGCCCGAACACTGGATCGTGGATCGGGTGGCGCCGTTTTTCGCGCGCCGTTTCGCTGGAATGCGCTGGGCGATTCTGACTCCGTATCGCAGCGTGCGCTGGGATGGCGAGGCGTTGACGTTCGGCGAGGGTGCGGTGCGCACCCAAGTGCCGGCCGACGATGCGCAGGAGACGCTGTGGCGCACTTACTACGCGCATATCTTCAATCCGGCGCGGCTCAATCCCACCATGATGCGGCAGGAGATGCCGCAGAAATACTGGAAGAACCTGCCCGAGGCGAGCTTGTTGCCGGAGCTGATCCGCGAGGCCGGCGTGCGCGTGCGCGAGATGGCCGAGCGTGCGCCAGAGCCGGTGCGGCGGCGAGTGCCGGTCGCGCCAGCGCCGGTCCCGGAAGTGGCCACGCAAAGCCTGGCGCAGTTGCGCGTGGCCGCGCGCGATTGCCGGCGTTGCGCGTTGTGGCAACCGGCAACGCAGACGGTGTTCGGCGAAGGTCCGAACGATGCATCGGTGATGGTGATCGGCGAGCAGCCGGGCGACGAAGAGGATCTGAGCGGGCGTCCATTCGTCGGGCCGGCCGGGCGCCTGTTCAACATGGCGCTGGGCGAGATCGGAATCGATCGCGCCACGGTCTATGTGACCAACGCGGTCAAGCATTTCCGCTTCGAGCAACGCGGCAAGCGGCGGCTGCATCGCAACCCGGAGCGCGCGCATGTGCAGGCATGCAGTGGATGGTTGCACGCGGAACGCGCACAGCTGCGCCCGGCGCAGATCGTGTGTCTGGGCGCAACTGCAGCACAAGCGGTGTTGGGCAGCGGTTTTCGATTGATGCAGCAACGCGGGCAGTGGCAGCGTCTGGATGACGGCACGCCGGTGCTGACCACGGTGCATCCGTCCTGGGTGTTGCGCCAGCCATCGACGGATGCACGCGAAGAAGGCTATCGCGGATTTGTCGAAGATCTGCGTCAGTTATTGAGCCCACCGCAGCCGCCGGAACCAGCGTTCGAAAACGAAAAGCAAGAGTAGTTAAAAAAGGACCCGCTCCGTTTTACTAGCCGCTCCAGGCCGAAATACAGGCAAAAAAATACGCGTACAAATGCACGCGCACGGTGTCGGAGAATCAGCACACCAAACGGAGCGACCGGCACGCCGGTCACTCCGTACACACATCAGCAAGGAGGCATCGCGCTGCAACTGCAGGCAATTACGGCATCAATACCTTGTCCACCACGTGGATCACGCCATTGCTCTGCATGACATCGGCGATGGTGACGTTGGCGGTATTGCCCTTGACGTCGGTAATGGTGACCTTCTTGCCATTGAGCTTTGCGGTAAGCGGTTCACCCTGCACGGTGGTCAGCGTGGCACTACCGCCGCCGGCCTTGATCTTGGCGATCAGCGAGGCGGCATCCACCTTGCCCGGCACCACGTGATAGGTCAGCACCTTGGTCAGCGTCGGCTTGGATTCGGGCTTGAGCAAGGTGTCCACGGTGCCAGCCGGCAGTGCAGAGAAGGCCGCATTGGTGGGCGCGAACACGGTGAACGGACCCGGGCCCTTCAGCGTGTCGACCAGACCGGCCGCTTTGACGGCAGCCACCAACGTGGTGTGGTCCTTGGAGTTGACCGCGTTGTCGACAATATCCTTGGTCACCAGCATCGGCGCGCCGCCAACGGTCGGATTGGACGCAGCGTAGGCGGGGGCCATCGCGCTGCTTAGGGCAATGGCGGTGGCAACGGCAAGCGACTGGAATGAGGTCTTCATGAGGCATCGATCCTTTGGGTAAGCGATCGCCTGGATGGCAATCGTAATGCTGGATACGCGCCTGGATGCGGCGCGGATGCATCACGTGTTTTTCACATGGCCGTGCTGCATTGCAGCGTCACTCCATATCTTTCGTGTCATCATTGCGGAAAGGACGCGATGCGATGCGTCTGTTCGATCGACGATGGCAACGATGCCGACTGACAGATGAAAATCCACTTGGCGAAATGCAGCGTTCTCAACACGCATCCAGCGAATTGACTGGCGCGGTGAGGGCGCTGCGCATTCGACAACTTTGCGTTTGCTGCAGGGCCCTTGCCCGCCCACCATCGCAGGACGCGGCGCAAGTACGTCCCTGTAGCTCTGGCGCGGCATCCATGCCGCTCAAGGTCCCGCGGCGGTGAGCGGGCAAGGGCCAGTCGAGTTGGTCGGTGTGCAGAAGCGAGGGCGCGATGAGTACATCACCAAGTCCATCGTGTCGGAGCGAGCGCTCGAGCATCCAAATGCTGCACGCATGTTCGCTGTTGGCAAAAGCACGCCCGCACAGTGCAACTATCTTGCTCGCGCTTGCGCAATGAACACGGCTGAGAGGCTGTAAAACACGAAGTCGAAAAAGAGCCAATACAACCGGGTGCTGCTGCCGCATGGCTGGCAGCAGGCATGCTGACAGTGTTGGTTACTGCACAAGCAGCAGCTGTCACGCCGACGCCAAGGCATGCGCCCTCAGCCACAGCGGCGGTTCCTGCAGACGATATCTATCGAACAGGTCAGCGCTGGAGCGTTCCGGGCGAGTGGGACTTCACCGTGGATAGCGCACGCGTGGCCACGGTGACGATTCCCAATCATGGCGGCTCCGGGGTTCCTATGCCAGTGATCCTGTTGACCCATCGCTACAAGAATCCGGGCTTCGACGACAGTACCAATTTTAAGGATGGCGGTGCATCGACGCTGGCGTTTTCGAAGGCGCATCTCGACGTGGTCGATGCGAACGATGCAGGCAACGGCGGTGCAGGTAATTACCCCGTGCACATCAAGCTGGTTGAAGACAGCAACGGCCAGAAGGTCGGGCAGGAAATGGTCGGCGCGCAGTGGACATCTGCGTTCAAGAAAAAGCCCAAGACGGTCAAGGTGACGGTGAGTCACGACGATTCCAGGCTGAAGCTACATGAAGGGCCATCTGGTCCCGGTCGAGGCCACCCGGCCAGCGAAGTCGCATGCGAACAGGCACGTGCACAACAGCTGACCGCGTTGCATCTCCCCGCCGCCGCAATTGCAGCAGGTGCCCCGGCATGGCGCTGGTTTGGCGAATCAACGCCGCATTGTCAGGTGGATGGCCTGTCCATCCGGCAGCGTATGCAGCAGGGCCTGATCGCCAGCGATCAGCACTAGCGGCTGCGTCCAACGCGCGCGATGGACCTGCTTGCGTAGCGCGGCGCAGTCACGCCGGCGCGGAGGTTTCATCGTCGCCTGCAAACCGGTATGTTCCCTTCGGCGCGTTGTTGTGCGCTGCACGATGCGATGCCGCACGCGCATACCGTTCTTCTTCCGGGTTTTTCATGCATTCGATCGATGTCGTCCTCGCCATGTTGCTGGCGGTCGCGGCCAGCGGTTATCTGATCCGCATCCTGCCGTTCTCGCTGCCGTTGCCGCTGGTCCAGATTGCGCTGGGCGCGGTGGTCGCCGGCGTGTTCGATGCGGGGCACGAATTGGAACCGGAATTGTTCTTCCTGTTGTTCCTGCCGCCGCTGCTGTTCCTGGACGGCTGGCGGATTCCCAAGCAAGGCCTGTTCCGCGACAAGGCGGCGATTCTTGAGCTGGCGCTGGGCCTGGTGGTGTTCACCGTGGTCGGCGCGGGCTTGTTGATCCATTGGTTGATTCCGGCCATGCCGCTGGCGGTGGCCTTCGCACTGGCGGCGATCATCTCGCCGACCGACCCGGTGGCGGTGTCCTCGATCGCCTCCAAGGTGCCGATCCCCAAGCGGCTGATGCACATCCTGGAAGGCGAGTCGCTGCTCAACGACGCCTCCGGGCTGGTCTGCTTCCAGTTCGCGGTGGCCGCGGTGCTGACCGGCACCTTCTCCATCGCCACCGCCTCGCTGACGTTTTTGTGGGTGGCGCTGGCCGGGCTGGCGCTGGGTGTGGCCACCACGTTCGGTTTGAGCCGCATCCAGGCATGGATCTGGCGGCATTTCGGCGAAGAGCCGGGTTCGGCGATCCTGGTCAATCTGTTGACCCCGTTCGCAGCGTATCTGCTGGCCGAAGCCTTCCACGCCTCGGGCATCCTGGCCGCGGTGGCCGCCGGCGTCACCATGAGTTATGTGGAAATGGCCGGCAATGCGCCGGGCAACATGCGCCTGCAGCGTTCGGCGGTATGGGACACGGTGCAGTTCACCTTCAACGGCATCATCTTCGTGCTGCTGGGCGAGCAGTTGCCGGGCATCCTGGACGGTGCGGTGCGCAGCGTGCAGGAGGCCGGGCACCTCAATCCGTGGTGGCTGGCGGTGTATGTGGCCACCATCAGCGCCAGCCTGATGGCGCTGCGCTTCGTGTGGGTGTTCCTGTCGCTGCGCTGGAATATTTTCAAGGCGCAGCGGCGCGGCGAGGCGCATGTCAGCCCGCCGTGGCGCATCGTGGTGGCGGTGTCGCTGGCCGGCGTGCGCGGCGCAATCACCCTGGCCGGCGTGCTCACGCTGCCGTTGATGCTGGAAGACGGCTCGCCGTTTCCGGCCCGGCAGTTGGCGATCTTCCTGGCGGCCTCGGTGATTCTGGTGTCGTTGCTGGTGGCCAGCGTGGCCCTGCCGCCGCTGCTGCGCGGGCTGGAATTGCCGGAAGAAGAAGACGAGCAGCTCAAGGAAGATCTGGCCGTGAAAGCCGCTTCGCAGGCCGCGCTGGAGGCCGTGGAAAAGCTGCGTCAGCGGTTGGTGGACGGCAGCAAGCATGCCGAGCGCTACAACGCAGCGGCCAACCAGGTCAGTCAGCGCTACCAGCGCAAGTTGGGTGCGGTGGACATGGCCGAGACCGATCCGGAAGAGGCCGGTGCCTACGAACAGGCGCTGCGCCAGTTCCGGCATGCGGCGTTGGTGGCCGAGCGCAACGAGCTGTTCAAGCTCGCGCGCCGCCGCGAGATTTCCGACGACCTGTCGCGGCGGTTGGTGCGCAATCTGGATCTGATCGAGTCGCGCAAGCGCGCTTGAGGGCCGGGATTCGGGAATCGGGATTCGTAAAAGCCATGGCGCGCGTGCGGCCGTGGTTGTGTAGGAGCGCGCTTGCGCGCGATAGGGCTTTCCCGCCAACGCCCCATCGCGCGCAAGCGCGCTTCTTGTATCTGGACATCGCCGCCTAACAGCGGTATGTCTTCCGACTGATCATCGCAGCAGATGCGCCAACACCAGGACGCAGCGTGCATGCGCAGCTGAGTTCGCTGGCGCTGCTCGGCGCGCGTGGAGAGACACCATCCCATCTATCCCCCTCCCCTCGTCACGGCGCAGCGCCTACCCTGTGGCGCTTATCGTTCCCCTGCCAGACCCATGACTTCGATCGTTTCCATCCAGGGCTTGAGCAAGACCTACGCTGGCGGTTTTCAGGCACTCAAGCAGGTGGATCTTGAGATCCAGCGCGGCGAGATCTTCGCGCTGCTCGGCCCCAACGGCGCCGGCAAGACCACCTTGATCAGCATCATCTGCGGGCTGATCAACCCCAGCACCGGCACCGTACTGGCCGACGGGCACGACATCGTGCGCGACTACCGTGCCGCGCGTGCCAGCATCGGTCTGGTGCCGCAGGAACTGGCCACCGACGCGTTCGAAACGGTGTGGGCCACGGTGCGTTTCAGTCGCGGCCTGTTCGGCAAGCCGGCCAATCCGCAGTATCTGGAAACCATCCTGCGCGAGCTCTCCTTGTGGGAGAAGCGCAACAACAAGATCTCCACGCTGTCCGGCGGCATGAAGCGGCGCGTGCTGATCGCCAAGGCACTGGCGCACGAACCGCGCATCCTGTTTCTCGACGAGCCCACTGCCGGTGTGGACGTAGAGCTGCGCCACGACATGTGGCAGATGGTGCGGCGGCTGCGCGAGCAGGGCACCACGGTGATTCTGACCACCCATTACATCGAGGAGGCCGAAGACATGGCCGACCGCGTCGGTGTCATCAACCGCGGCGAGCTGGTGCTGGTGGAAGACAAGCACACGCTGATGCGCAAGCTCGGCAAGAAGCAGCTCACGCTGAGCCTGCAGACGCCGTTGCAGTCGTTGCCCGCCGCCCTGGCCGATCTGCCGCTGGAGTTGGCCGCCGACGGCAATACCCTGATCTACACCTTCGACACCCAGGCCGAGCAGACCGGCATCGGCGCGGTGCTGCGCCGTCTCAACGAGCAGGGCATCGACTTCAAGGACCTGCACTCCAGCGAGAGTTCGCTGGAAGAGATCTTCGTCGACCTGGTGCATGGCGCCCGCCAACAGGAGCTGCGCGCATGAACCTGCATGCGATTGCGGCGATCTACCGTTTCGAAATGGCGCGCGCGTTCCGCACGCTGACCCAGTCGATCGCCTCGCCGGTGTTGTCGACTTCGCTGTACTTCGTGGTGTTCGGCGCGGCGATCGGTTCGCGCATGGGCGATATCGACGGCATCAGCTACGGTGCTTTCATCATTCCCGGGTTGGTGATGCTGTCCTTGCTCAACGAGAGCATTTCCAACGCCTCGTTCGGAATCTACATGCCGCGCTGGGCCGGCACCATCTACGAAGTACTGTCCGCGCCGGTGGCGTGGTGGGAGATCGTGATCGGCTATGTCGGCGCGGCCGCCACCAAGTCGGTGTTGCTGGGCTTGCTGATCCTGGCCACCGCGCGACTGTTCGTGCCGTACGAGATTGCACATCCGGTGTGGATGCTGGGCTTTCTGGTGCTCACCGCGCTGACCTTCAGCCTGTTCGGTTTCATCATCGGCATCTGGGCCGACGGGTTCGAGAAACTGCAGGTGATTCCGCTGATGGTGGTGACGCCGTTGACCTTCCTGGGCGGCAGTTTCTATTCGATCAACATGCTGCCGCCGCTATGGCAGAAGGTCACACTGTTCAACCCGGTGGTGTACCTGATCAGCGGGTTCCGCTGGAGTTTCTACGGCAAGGCCGACGTGCATATCGCGGTGAGCACCGGCATGACGTTCCTGTTCCTGCTGGTGTGCCTGGGCGTGGTGGCAGCGATCTTCCGCAGCGGCTACCGGCTCAAGGCGTGAGTGGGTCGCCTGTGCGGTGTCCTCACCGCTTGCTGGCTGTTTGATTGAAAGCCATGCGCACCGACCCACGTGACTGGTCCTTGCCCGCCCGCCGTCGCGGGACCTTGAGCGGCATGGATGCCGCGCCAGAGCCTCCAGGGACGGATTCACGGCGTGTCCTGCGATGGTGGGCGGGCAAGGGCCCTGCAGCCAAGTCGCAGCTCAGCAGCTCTGCAATAGAACAACGTGAAGTAGTTTGGTCAGCCGCTCTTACTCGGCAGCAGGCGCGGCGTCGGTCTTGGTGTCCAGGTAATACGCGGCCACCTCGCCCTTGATCTTCATTGTCATCGGGTTGCCGCGACGGTCGCGCGCCTTGCCGACCTGCACCTTGATCCAGCCTTCGCTGACCGAGTATTCCTCGACGTTGTCGCGTTCGATACCGTTGAAACGTACGCCAACGCCGCGGCTGAGGGCATCTGCATTGTGGAACGGGCTGCGCGCGTCGATGGCCAGGTGATCGGGAGGGGTATCGCTCATGGGAAAGGCGTCATGGCGGCCAGGATGGCCGTCTTCGGCCGCACAGGATACGGGCCTGCGCCGGGAAGACCAGCCCCGGCGATGCAGTCGCAGGCGCCGAGCGGTTTGCTTGCGCGGCCGCAGGCCTCACACTTTCGCCCTGCAATCTTGGAAGTGAGACCGTGATGCCCGACAACAGTGCCGACTACGAAGACGACGAAGGCCTGCAGCCCGAAAGCGACGAGGACGATGTCGACGACCACCCGGCGCGGGTGTGGAATCTGCTGGTGCTGATCAATCCCGGCGACGAAGACACCGCGCTGGCCCAGTTCGACGCCTGGCGCGAAGCGCAGGCCGATGCCGACGACGACGAAGGCGACGACACCTGGTTGTGGACGCTGAAGGACGTCATCGACTGGCGCTCGGGTTTCTTCGTGGACTGGAAGGACACCGATTCGTTCATCGCCGCCATCGACGAACTCAGCGCGCGCTGGAACCTGCGCATCGATTGGGGCGGCGACCTGGACGACGAAGACTTCGCCCGCAACCTCGACGTGCCCGATCTGATGGCAGTGGCGTTCGACCGCCTGCGCGAACACGGCTACTCGCTGTGGAACTGGAACACCGGCGGCGATGCCTATGCCGGCTGGATTGCGCTCAGCCGCGACGATGACGCCCTGCTGGCGCTGACCTCGTTGCTGGGCGTGGAAGTCCGGCTGGGGAACGAGGCGTTCTGAGGGCGGGGAGTGGGGAATCGGGAATCGGGAATCGCAAGAGCCGGTTTCCGAGCCTTGGAGCCTCTGCGTGTCGTCATCGGTCTTTCTCGGGGCGGCGCATCGCAAGCAAGTTCGCTCCCGATCAGGCCGCAGCTCACGACAACCCCGATTTTCCGATTCCCGATTCCCCATTCACGGCGACTGACCCCGCGCTTGCGCGCGCGCATTGGCGATCAGCGCCTTGAGCAAGGCCCGATCGGTATGGCGGGAGATCGCGATGGCACCGAGCGCGATCGCCTCGATGCGCAGCGGTGCGGGCACGTCGTAGTGCGCGCCGCTGAGTTTGTTCTGGAAGGCGCGGCGGGGAATGCCCAGCCGCGCCGCCATTGCATGCAGCTCGTCCAGCGTATCGCCGAGCAGGTGCGCCCAGCGCTGATCGCGCCACAGATGCACCGCATCGTCGACGTAGACGGCCACCCGCAGGCCTCAGGCCTTCTTGGACTTCTTCGGCTTCTTGCCGGTGCTATCGCCGTCGGCGTCGGCGTCGGCGTCGTCCGCGACCGCGTCGGAGGCGTCGTCGCTGGCTTTTGCGGCACTGTCCTCGTCGCTGGCGGTGTCGTCTTCGGCAGCAGCGTCTTCAGCGGCAGCTTCGGTGCCGGCGTCTTCTGCTGCGTCTTCTGCGTCGGCGTCGCCGTCTTCATCCGCATCGGCGTTCTGGAACTCGGACACCAGCGTGGTCAGGTATTCCTCGGCGGTCTGGCCTTCGTCGGCGGCCAGGTCGTCGATCATCTGCTGCAGCTGGGTCGAATATTCCAGCGAGATGGTCTTGCCTTCGGCTTCCTGCAGGTTGGCCAGGTGCTTGAGCATGGCCAGCATCGGCACCGGGTTGTCGGCGCTGCCCATGGTCTGGCCGCCGATGGACAGCATCCACTCGCTGCCACCTTGCAGGCCGATCGCGGCCACGACGCGGCCGTCGGCATCCTGCAGTACGGCATGGTTGGTGACCTGGGGCGCCTGGCCCAGACGGACGATGGGGCGCTTGGGTTGCTGCTTCTTGCGCTTGTCGCGCTTGGCCTTGGAATTACGGGACACGGTCTTCTCGACGCTGGGAATGGCCGGCCATTCTAGAGCGTGCGCTGCACGATGCGATGAGCAGCGGGAATTGATGGGAGTTTCGGGCCAGGTAACACCAACACCACAAGCGCGCGCACCTGGCGACTGCGGATCGCAACGCCCCGGCTGCCTAGCGAATCCCTAATCCCGAATCGCCAATCATTGCTCCTCCACCGCCACCCGCGGCACAGCCACCGCCGCTTCGGCTGCTTTGGCAAGTGCGGTGGCCGAAGCCACCTGTGCGCTGGACGACACCCGCGGTGCGGCCGGGCGTGCAGCAGCCGAGCCGGCCGGCGGCGGGGTCGCCCCCGCGGCGCCTGTCCCGGCCGCGGGCGGCATCGCAGCCGCTGCACGCCCAGCACCGGTCACCGGCGCGCCCACGCTGGCCGTGCCGGTGGCAGCGGCGCTCAGGTCCGGCACCTGGGTGTCGGCATCGCGCAGCGATTTGCCCAGCGCCACGCCCTGGCCGGCGCCGGCCAGCGCGGTCTGCTCGGCATCCTGGGTCATCACCACGATGCTGATGCGGCGGTTGATCGGGTTCTGTGGGTTGGTCTTGTCGAACAGTACCGACGAGGACAGCCCCACCACACGCGTCACCTTGGTATCGGCCATGCCGCCGCCGACCAGCGCACGGCGTGCGGCATTGGCACGGTCGGCGCTGAGTTCCCAGTTGGTGTAGCCGGTATCGTTGCTGTAGGCGGTGGTGTCGGTATGGCCGGTGATGCTGATGTGGTTGGGCACTTGCGTGATGAACGACGCCAGCTCGCGCAGGATATCCACCGTGTAGGGCTTGAGCTGGTCGCGGCCGATGTCGAACATCGGGCGGTTCTGCTTGTCCACGATCTGGATGCGCAGACCGTCGGGCGTCAGGTCCAGCAGCAACTGGTCCTTGAACGGCTCCAGCGCCTGGCTCTTGTCCATGGCTTCCTTGAGGTCCTGCATCAGCGCTTCCAGGCGCTTCTTGTCTTTGGCACGGCTGTCTTCGGTGGTATCTGCCGCGTTGTCGCGCTTGCGGCCCATTTCGTCCTTCTGCCCCTTGGCCATGTCGGCGGTGCCGCCGAGCTTGATCATCGAGGTACTGGCGCCGCCAGGGCCATTCATGCCCGGCGAGGGGGCAGGCGACTTGCCCGACAACGGGCTGGGATTGCGGAAATATTCGGAGATCGCCGCGCGCTGTTCCTTGGTGGTGGCGGCCATCAGCCACAGCACCAGGAAGAAGGCCATCATCGCGGTCACGAAGTCGGCAAACGCCACTTTCCAGGCGCCGCCATGATGGCCGCCGCCCTGCACCTTCTTGACCCGTCGGATGACGACGGTGGATTTGCCCTCGGCCATGACCGCGGCCCTACTTGATCGTCTTCAGGTGCGTTTCGAAATCGCCGAAGCTCGGACGCACGTTGGACGGCAGCGTCTTGCGCGCAAATTCCAGCGCAATCTTCGGGTTGTAGCCACGCAGGCATGCCAGCAGCGCGGTCTTGACCGCTTCGTACATGCGTCCGTCCTGATCGGCACGCGCTTCCATCGCCGCCGACAGCGGCGCCACGAAGCCATAGGCCAGCAAAATGCCCAGGAAGGTGCCCACCAGCGCGGCACCGACGTGATGGCCAATCTCTTCGATCGGCCCGCCGATCGAGCCCATGGTGATCACGATGCCGAGCACCGCCGCCACGATGCCGAAGCCGGGAAGCCCGTCGGACACCTTGCTCAAGGCATGCGAGGGCGCCATTGCCTCGTGGTGATGCTTTTCCAGCTCCAGTTCGAGCAGCGGTTCCAGTTCGTGCGGTTCGATATTGCTGCCGATCATCAGACGCAGGCAGTCGGTGATGAAGTCCAGCAGGTGATGGTCGGCCACCACCTTGGGGTAGGTGCCGAAGATGGTGCTGTCCTGCGGTTTTTCGACATGGTCTTCCAGTGCCATGAAGCCGTCGCGACGCGCCTTGTTCAGCAGCTCGTAGATCAGGCTCAAGGTGTCCTTGTAGTCGTCGGACTTGTACCGCGGACCCTTGAACACGCCCAGCACGTCGGCGATCGTCTCCTTGACGATCTTGGCCGGCGTACTGACCAGAAACGCGCCCAATGCGGCGCCACCGATGATCATCAGCTCATACGGCTGCCACAACGCGCCCAGCTTTCCGTGCGACAGCACATAGCCGCCGAGGACGCTGACGATGACGACGATGAAGCCAACGATGATGAGCATGGCGAAGCCGGAAGCAAGCTGGGAGTGCTAGTTGTTTCGGCTTGCGCGGCGGATTCTTGAAGCGGGCGGCGTGAAGATGTGCGCTGTAACTGAACGATCAGCCGATTGTCGTCGCGGCCTCATGCACGCATTTGACCGCATCGCCGCCTGCCAGCGACAACGTCGCCGCGCCGGCATGTTCCCGGAACTGGTTGCCGTGGGCGTCGGCCAAGCGCGTACCGGAGGCGGCCTGGGTACCGAGCAAGGTCAGCGTGCGGCCGTCGAGGGTCAGGTGCACGGCATCGGTGGCCGGGTCGAGGCGGGTGGTGACGACGCGTTCGCCGCAGTGCCAGGCCACGGCATCCGGGGGCATTGCAGGGGCGGCGTCTGGCGGCGCCGGGTTGGGGGCACGGGGCAGCGGTCCGGTCACGCTGGCGTCCGTCGCGATGTGCGGGGGTCTATCGCGTCCGCTCGCGGTTGTGGCGGGCTGGGGACTTGTCGTGGGCGCTGGTGCGGCAGGCGGGCTGTCGCCTGCGTCACAACCGGCCAGGGTGGCGGCCAGCAGGCCGACGAGCATCAGGGTCGAGGACGTGTGCATCTGCGGACTCCTGCCTGGATCGGGCCGTCGCCGGCGCGGCGACGGTTGGGACATGGTGTGGCCGACGATGAAGGTCTGGCGCCGCACAGGGTGCCTTGCGGCGTCCGTCGGTGCCAGATCGGCGGCGCGCGTGAGCACCACCGCCGCCGGCCGGGATGCTGTCTGGCCTCAGGCCGGCTGCGCCTCGGCGCCATCGCGGTGCAACGGGTTGGGCAGTGCCTGGCCGTTTTCGGCAAAGCCCAGCGAGACCGAGTTGAGGCAGTGGCGCTCGCCGGTCGGCGGCGGGCCATCCGGGAACACATGGCCCAGGTGGCTGTCGCAGCGTGCGCAGACGATTTCGGTGCGGATCATGCCGTAGCTGATATCGCGGATCTCGCGCACGTGGGCAGGGTCGTACGGCGCGAAGAAGCTTGGCCAACCGGTGCCGGACTCGAACTTGGCGCTGGAACGGAACAGTGGCAGACCGCACAGCCGGCAGGTGTAGACCCCGTCCAGCTTGTTGTCCAGAAACACCCCGCAGAACGGCGCCTCGGTACCGTGGTGCAGCAGTACGCGCTGTTCCTCTTCGCTGAGCCCGGCGATCAGGGCATCGCGCTGGGCGGGGGAGGGAGGGGTCAGATCGAACTGGCTCATAGGGCTCTCGCATACGCGCGCTGGCGGCGTGCCGGCGTCTGCTCCAGTGATGTGGGCACCGCGCCTGAGGTTCAACCGGTTGACGTGTTCACGAAGTCACGCGTGCGCTGGGGAGCCCCAGGCTTCGCACGTACCCTCATCCGGCGCTGCGCGCCACCTTCTCCCCCATGAAGGAGGACAATGTCCCGGCGGGAGAAGGGAATCCAGCCTGCGGGGAGATTGGCGTCTTCGCACTGCAACGACCTAACGAAAGCGTTCATCCCCTGGCGGGTGGCATGCATTGCCGCAACCTATCTGCGCCCCCATCGACTAACCACTCCCGATCAATCACGGTGACTGTCATGGCGATCCATTCTTCAATGCGCGGCGTGCTGTTCTGCGGTCTGCTGGCGATGGCCGGCGCGGCGGTGGCGCAGTCGGCCACCACTACGCGCTCGTCCAATACGCTGCAGCCCATCACCACGCCGACACCGGTTCAGCCCACTGTGACCCCGCCGCGCGCGGTGCAGCCGGCTCCCGCCGCTGCGCCAGTGCCTTCGCAATTGGGTCAACGTCCGGTTGCCCCGACCATTCCTACCCGGGGGCCGGCACAGACACCGGTGGCGCCTGCCGGCAGCCAGGTGTCGCCGATCACGCCGATGGTCTACGACCGCAATGGCCGCTTGCTGCAGGGCATGCAACCGGCCGGCGCCAACCGGGTGCTGGATACCAAGACCGGCCGTTATTACGACGCGGTGCCGGCGGGCGATGGCATGCGCGTGGTGCGCTGACGATAGCGTGCGTGTTGTAGATCACCTGCACATATCGCCCATCACAACCGGCTTGCCACCCAGCTCCCGTGCTTTTGAAAATTGCCTGCCACGCAGCAGGCGATATTTTTGCAGCCCGCACACCCGCACATTCCCAATCCCCAATCCCCAATCCCCGATTCAATCGGCAATCGGCAACGCCAGCGTCTCCTTGACCTCTTCCATCACGATGTAGCTCTTGGATTCGCGCACATGCGGCATGGTCAGCAAGGTGCTGCCGAGCAGCTTGCGGTAGGAGGCCATCTCGCTGATGCGCGCCTTGAGCAGGTAGTCGAAATCGCCGGACACCAGATGGCACTCCAGCACGTTGGGCAGCTTCAGCGCGGCGCGGCGGAATTCTTCGAAGATGTCGCCGGATTTGTAGGCCAGGCTGATCTCCACGAACACCAGCAGGCTGGCCTTGAGGTAGTGCGGGTCCAGCCGCGCGTAGTAGCCGGTGATGGCGCCGTCGCGCTCCAGCCGGCGCACGCGCTCGGTGCACGGCGTGGTGGACAGGCCGACCCGCTCGCCCAGTTCGGTGAACGAAATCCGCCCCTCCTGCTGCAGGATGCGCAGGATCTTGCGGTCGATCTTGTCCAGCTCGCGGGTGCGGGTGGTCATGGGGTCTGTCTCGGCAAGGTTTGGCAGGAAGTTTCACTGCAAAGGCGTGTCGATTCCAGAAATGGCACTGCCTGGCTCGCAATATACTGCGGCTAACTATCCCCCTCAGCGGCTTGTTGTGGGGGAATGCCCTTTTCAGGAGAGCGACATGCGGGTGCTCATTCTCGGTAGCGGCGTCATCGGCACGACCACTGCGTGGTATCTGGCGCAGGCCGGTTGCGAAGTGACCGTGGTCGACCGCCAGCCGGCGGCGGCGCTGGAGACCAGCTACGCCAACGCCGGCCAGCTGTCGTTCGGCTACACCTCGCCGTGGGCCGCGCCCGGCGTACCCGGCAAGGCGGTGAAGTGGCTGTTCGAGCAGCATGCGCCGCTGTCGATCCGCCCCACCCGCGACCTGCGTCAGCTGGCCTGGCTGAGCCAGATGCTGCGCAACTGCACCGCCGAGCGCTATGCGGTGAACAAGGCGCGCATGGTGCGCATGTCCGACTACAGCCGCGATTGCCTCAACGCATTGCGCGCCGAGACCGGGATCGAATACGAAGGCCGCCAGCTCGGCACCACGCAGTTGTTCCGCACCCAGCAGCAACTGGATGCCGCTGCCCAGGACATCGAAGTGCTGGCCCAGTACGGGGTGCCCTACGAGTTGCTGAGCCCGGCCCAGGTTGCGCAATTCGAACCCGGCCTGGCCGGGGGCGGCGCGCAGATGGCCGGTGCGCTGCATCTGCCCGAAGACCAGACCGGCGATTGCCGCCTGTTCACCCAGCGCCTGGCCGAATTGGCTGCGCAGGCGGGCGTGACGTTCCGCTACGGGCAGCAGATCGAGCACCTGGAGCATGCCGGCGGCCAGATCACCGGCGTGCAGATCGACGGCCGCATCGAAACCGCCGACCGCTACGTGCTGGCGCTGGGCAGCTATTCGGCCGATCTGCTGCTCTCGCTCGGCCTGCATCTGCCGGTGTACCCATTGAAGGGCTATTCGCTGACCATCCCGATCGTCGATGCGCAGCGCGCGCCGACCTCCACGGTGCTGGACGAGAGCTACAAGGTCGCGCTGACCCGCTTCGACGACCGCATCCGCGTCGGCGGCATGGCCGAGGTGGCCGGCTTCGATCTGTCGTTGAATCCGCGCCGTCGCGCCACGCTGGAAATGGTGGTCAACGACCTGTTCCCCGGCAGCGGCGATCTGGCCCAGGCCGAGTTCTGGACCGGCCTGCGCCCGGCCACCCCGGACGGCACCCCGGTGGTGGGTGCCACGCCGTACGCCAACCTGTTCCTCAACACCGGCCACGGCACCCTGGGCTGGACCATGGCCTGCGGCTCCGGGCGCTACCTGGCCGACCTGATGCAGGGCCGCACGCCGGAGATCGATACCGAAGGCCTGGACGTGTTCCGTTACCTGTCGCCGCGCAGCGCACGCCCGCAGCGGGAGGCCGCGTAGTGCGTCCTGCGCGAGCGTTGATCGATCTGGATGCACTGCGCCACAACTACCGCCTGGCCAAACAGCTGGGCGCCAGCAAGGCGCTGGCGGTGGTCAAGGCCGATGCCTACGGGCACGGCGCGGTACGTTGCGCGCAGGCGCTGGAACCGGAAGCGGACGGCTTTGCGGTGGCGTGCATCGAAGAAGCGCTGGAACTGCGCCAGGCCGGTATCCGCGCACCGATCCTGTTGCTGGAAGGCTTCTTCGAACACGACGAGTTGCGCCTGATCGCCGAGCACGACCTGTGGACGGTGGCGGCCACCCCGCAGCAGGTCCGCGCGCTGGCCGAGTTCCAGAGCCCGCGGCCGTTGCGGGTGTGGTTGAAGCTGGACAGCGGCATGCACCGGCTGGGCCTGTCGCCGGAGGATTTCCGCGCCGCGTGGCTGCGTTTGCGCGGGCTGCCGCAGATTGCCTCGCTGGTATTGATGACGCATCTGGCGCGCGCCGACGAACTGGACTGCAGCCGCACCGACGAACAGGCGGTGGCCTTCGCGCTCACCGCCGGCGGCATGCGCGCGGAAACCAGCCTGCGCAACTCGCCCGGCCTGCTCGGCTGGCCGGCGCTGCGCAACGACTGGTCGCGCCCGGGCCTGATGTTGTACGGCGCCAACCCGTTCGCGCAGGACACCGCCAGCACCGCGCAACTGCGCCCGGTGATGACGCTGCGCTCGCGCATCATTTCGGTGCGCGAGCTGCCCGCTGGCGAACCGGTAGGGTATGGCGCGCGCTTCGTCGCCGAACGGCCGACACGCGTGGGCGTGGTCGCGATGGGCTATGCCGACGGCTACCCGCAATTCGCGCCCAACGGCACCCCGGTGCTGGTCGACGGCCAGGTCTGCCCGTTGATCGGTCGCGTCTCGATGGACATGTTGACGGTGGACCTCACCGACCATCCGCAGGCCGGGATCGGCGCGCCGGTGCAGCTATGGGGCGATGCGCCGCAGGTGAGCCCGCTTGCCACCCAGTGCAACGTCAGTGCGTACCAACTGCTGTGCGGACTCAAGCGCGTGCCAAGGACGTATGTGGGTGAGGCGGCAGTGGGTGATGAAGTGGCCCGGTAAGTTGCATCCCTTCTCCCATCGGGAGAAGGTGGCGCGCAGCGCCGGATGAGGGTGCGCCTCAGGCACCTGCAAGTGCCTGGAGTGGCAAACGCGTCGCCGCGCGCCTTCAGAAGTGACACTCCGCTTGCCCATGGCTCACATCAACCCCCGCTCCGCGCCCCGGCCTGCGCCAGCGGCGCAGGCGCAGGCGCACCAAGGCACGCGCGCCAGTGGCGCGCAAGCTGTGCCTTCTCGCCCCGCAGGAGAGGGGCTCAAGCGGAGCTCACAACCCAGCGGTACTGCGATCGCCGCGGAATTGCTTGCGCACCCAGTCGTCGATCATGGCTTTCTCGAAGCGCAGCGGGTCGCTGTCGGTCAGCCGCGGGCCGCTCATCAGGAAGGCCGAATCCACCAGCTTGCGTTCGCCCTGGTCGATCACCCGGCCATCGGCACCGGTCAACGTGTAGGTAAAGCTCAGGCGGGGCGGGTAGATGTCCTTGACCACGCGCACGTCCTGCATGCGCGGCCCATGCCAGGGCTCGTACTGGCCGGCGCGGCGAATGTCGGTGATGGTCACGCTCAGGTGCTGGCCGTCGGGCAGTTGGCGCGCTGCGCTCTGCTGAAAGTGGGTTGCCAGCTGGGTCACCCAATCGCCGCGCTGCGCTTCCCAGCGGTTGCCGCTGAAGCGCACTTCCGAAAACTGCGCCGGGTCGGTCCAGCGCACGTCCACCTTGCCATCGTTGCTGAGCGCGCGCGGTGCTTCGGGATCGGTGACGTTGCGGACCCGGGCCTGCACACCGGTTGCCGCGAGCAGGCCGGCCAGCAACAGGCTGGCGCCGGAAAGACTGGAAAGTTTCATCGAAAGCCTCCAAGCGGAAGGGACGTTGCGTCCCGGGCGTTCCAGCGATATGGGGGTGCGTCCAGACGCCCGCAACGCAGTGCGCGCCCGGGCTCGCAACCACGTTGCCGCGCGGTTAATCCGCCGCCCTTGGGCCATGACGGCGGGTTCACCACGCCTGCGCCCGCGCTTCACGGCACAGCCGGGAAGATCGCCAACATGGACACCCACTCTTTCCGCACAAAATCAGCGTCTTCGGCGCCGGCACACATGCCGTCGGACGTGCGCCTGCAGTTTATCGACTGGGCCAAGCAGCACGGTCACAACCCCGCAACCGGCGCGGCTGCCTTCGTCGCTCTGCAAGGCGAAGTGGATCTGGATCTGGCCACGCGCACGTTGCGCCTGGAGCCGGGCACCAACCCGCGCGACGCGTTGCGCGAGCATCTGGCTGCGCTGGCGCGCCAGGTGGATGTGGCGGTGCAGTTCCCGCCGGTCTACACCTACACCGCGGTCAATGGGCTGGACTACCGTTATTCGTTGATGCTGGTCATTGCCGAAGACTGCGTCGAATGGACCGGGCGGGTCTGGCAGGACCTGGATTACCAGGGAATGCTCACCGGCCGGGGCCAGGGTCCGCGCGCCAACTACACCCAACTGGCGCGCATGGCGCTGGAACACGAGCTTGATCAGGAGCGCCCCCGTTATGTCCAGGCATGAACTCGAATTGCAGTTGCCGCTGGGTGCACAGATCGCCAGTGGCGAAGACGGTTTCAGCCAGTGCTGCCGTGACGAATGCGCCGAACTCGGCTTGTCGCGGGTACGCCTGTTGCTGCTGGATGCCGATGACGCGCGTTCCACCGCCTGGCGCGAGGAAGCGCAGCGCTGGATGGACGAACAGCTGCGCTGCGAAGGTGAATGGGTGTTACGTGGCGTCATCGCCGGCATCGTCGTGCTGGCAGCCTGCATTGGCCTGGCTGCCGCCACCTTGTGGTGAGCCTGGTGGTTGGCAATGGAAGCGTGCACTCCGGCGGCCTGCCGTGCACCCGCTGACGACATCGGGCATGGTTTCATCTGCCCGTCATCCGCTCCGGCAGCATCCGTGGTCTCCGATTTGAGCACTCCCACTCCCAGCCCGTCATTGGCCGCCCCCCTGCTGGCCGCGATCGCCGAGCCGTTTCTCGATCCGGCGATGTATCACGAGATCTTCCACAACATCGATGCGGGCTTCTGCGTCATCGACATGGTGTTCGAGGGCGATCAGGCAGTCGACTATATGATCCGCGCCACCAATGGCGCGTTCGAGCGCTATACCGGTCTGTCCAACGCGCTGAACGTGTCCATCCGCAGCATGCTCCCCGAGCACGAGCAGGAATGGTTCGACCGCTATGGGCAGGTTGCCCGCACCGGCAATCGCATCCATTTCGAGATGCAGTCCAAAGCGCTCAAACGCTGGTATTCGGTGGATGCGTTTCGGGTCGGGCAGCCGGAGCAGGCGCGGGTCGCAGTGCTGTTCATGGACATCACCGAGCGCAAACGCGTCGAGCGCGAACTGGCAGAGAGCGAGGCGCGTTTCAGCGCGCTGGCCGACGGGCTACCGATGCCGGTGTGGGTGCTGGACGCGCAGGGCGTGGTGCGCTTCGTCAACAGCGCCTATGGCGAGTTCTTCGGCCTGGATATTTCCAGTGGCACGGTGTCGGCATGGAGCGAGCTGCTGCATCCGGACGACTTGTCGATCTTCCAGTTCGAACTGGCGGCATCGCTGGAAGAACAGCGCGGCCTGCACGCGCTGGTGCGTGCCCGCCGCCACGATGGGCAGTGGCGCTGGATCGAAATGACCGCCACACCGCGCTATTCGGCCGATGGCCGCTTCATCGGCCTGGCCGGCAGCAGCCCGGACGTGACCGAGCAGCGCGAGATCGAACTGGCGCGCGAACAGCTGCTTGAATCCGAGCGCAGCGCGCGCAACGAAGCCGAAAGCATGGCGCGGCTGAAGGACGAGTTCCTGGCCACGCTCTCGCACGAGCTGCGCACACCGCTGACCACCATCCTGGGCTGGAGCGAATTGCTGCTGCAGCGGGTGGAAGAAAGTCACCCCAATTACAAGGGCCTGTCGGTGATTGCCAGCAGCGCACGTGCGCAGAAGCGGCTGATTTCCGACATGCTCGATCTGAGCAGCATGTTGCTGGGCAAGGTGCAGCTGGAGGTCGAATCGCTGGATCTGGTCGAGCAGGTGCGCGAAGCCCTGAACACCCAGGAACTGGCCGCCCAGGGCAAGGACCAGGTGCTGGAGCTGCACGTGCCGGCCACACCGTGCCTGGTGCTTGGCGATGCCACGCGCTTGCAGCAGGTGTTGTGGAATTTGCTGTCCAACGCGATCAAGTTCACCCCGGCGCATGGCCGCATCGACGTCACTGTCGAGCGCGACGACGGGCATCTGCTGGTGTCGGTCTGCGATTCCGGCGACGGCATCGCAGCCGAATTCCTGCCGCATCTGTTCGGCCGTTTCCGTCAGGCCGATGGCACCACCACGCGTCAGCATGGTGGCCTGGGGCTGGGCCTTGCCATCGTGCAGCAGCTGGTGGAAATGCATGGCGGCCAGGTTGGTGCGACCAGCGGCGGCCGCGGCAAGGGGGCGACCTTTACCGTACGCCTGCCGGAACATGTGCCCGACCAGGCCAAGCGCCCGCGCCGCGAATTGCGGCGGCGGCTGATGTCCGAGCAGATCGTCGAAGCGCGCGCGCTCAACGGTCTGCGTCTGCTTGCGGTCGAAGACCAACCGGACATGCTCGATTATCTGCGGCGCTTGCTCGAAGAACAGGGCGCCGAAGTGGTCACCGCCGGCAGCGCCACCGATGCATTGGCGTTGATCGATCATCGCGGTCACGCACGCTTCGACCTGATGCTGACCGATGTCGGCATGCCGGGCATGGACGGCTACGGGTTGATCCGCACCGTGCGCGAAAACCTCGGGCTGGATGCAAGCGCGCTGCCGGCCGTGGCGGTGACCGCACTGGCGCGCGACGACGACCGCAAGCGCGCGTTGGACTCCGGGTTTCAGGAGCATCTGGCCAAGCCGTACAGCGTGGCGCAATTGGTCACCGCCGTGCGTGCCGCGCGCGAAGCGGTGGAGTGACACGTGCGCGGCGTTACCGCCGTGCGTAGATGGATTGGTCAATGGCAAGCGCAGTTGCCTACGCTGCGGTGGCGTGCAGAAGGTCGTCCAGATCGAGCGTGTTGAGGCGCCACAGCCACAGCCAACGTTGCGCTGAAAGAATCGGCCGTCCTGCGACGGCCGTTTTTAATGCTTTTTCGCTGCAACTGCCGGTTCAACGGATGTGCTGCGAGCAAGAACGCTTGCAGCCGCAAGCGCAATGCTGTGCAAGTACAGGTCACTGGAAAACGCCGTATTTTCTGCCTTTTTCACGCGTGCTGGCCTAGCGTGATGCGCTCTGCTCATGGAGATCGCGCAATGCCCAAATACGCCCCGCATGTGTATTCCGAACAGGTCCAGATCGCCACACTCGAACATTGGGTGTCCCTGCTCGATGGTCAGGAGCGCGTGCGGATCGAACTCGACGATGGCAGCATGCTCAGCGGCACGGTTGCCGTGCGCCCCAGTCTTCAGACCTATCTCGACGAACACGACAACGAAGGCGTGAACGGGCAGCTGCGGCTGGATCAGCTGGATGCCTCGCAAGAGCCGCAATGGATCTGGATGGACCGGATCGTGGCGGTCCACCCGCTGCCGCTGGGCGCCGACCCGCAAGTCCTGCCGTAATGGCCGCGTGTTGACGGTCTGTTTACTTCTCACTGTCGTGTTGACGGCATCATGACCGACTGTCGCAACCGTTCAGGATTCTTCCGCAATGAATGCACCCCTGTTGAAGTTCGCTCGCTGGCCGCTGTCGTTGATGGCGGTTGCCGTTCTCGCTGCGTGCGGTGACACCGCCACGCTGGCCATCGAACAGGGGACCGGGCCGAATCCACAATTGCCCGAGCCGGTGAAGCGTCTGATTCCCACGGTCAAGGTGGCGCCGGTCAAGCGCTGGGCAGCCAACGCCAAGCCCGTTGCTGCCGACGACCTGCAGGTGGCTGCGTTTGCGCGCGATCTGGATCACCCGCGCTGGGTCTACGTGCTGCCTAACGGCGATGTGCTGGTGGCCGAAACGGCCGAGCCGCCCAAGCCCGAAGACGCTGAAACCGGCGGCGGGCTGCGCAAGAAGGTGCAGGGCGCGATGATGAAGAAGGCCGGTGCGGTGGTGCCCAGCGCCAATCGCATCACCTTGCTGCGTGATGCCGATGGCGACGGCGTGGCGGAAGTGCGCACGCAGTTCGTCAGCGGCCTGTTCTCGCCCTTCGGCATGGCCCTGGTGGGCGACCGTTTTTATGTCGCCAATGCCGATGCGCTGGTGAGTTTTCCGTACAAACCAGGCGACACGCATATCACCGCCAAGCCGACCTTCGTCGCCAATCTGCCCGGCGGCATCAACCACCACTGGACCAAGTCGCTGCTGGCCAGCCCGGACGGCAGCAAGCTGTACGTGGGCGTCGGTTCCAACAGCAACGTGGCCGAAAACGGCATGGAGGCCGAGCTGAACCGTGCGGCGATCCTGGAGATCGACCCGGCTACCGGCAGCAGCCGCGTGTTCGCCAGCGGCCTGCGCAACCCGGTGGGCACGGCCTGGGAGCCGCAGAGCAAATCGCTGTGGGTGGTGGTCAACGAGCGCGATGAAATCGGCAGCGACCTGGTGCCGGATTACCTGACCTCGGTGCGCGACGGCGGCTTCTATGGTTGGCCGTACAGCTACTACGGCCAGCATGTGGACGAGCGGGTCAAACCGCAGAACGCCGAGCTGGTGGCCAAGGCCATCAAGCCCGATTACGCGCTCGGGCCGCATACCGCCTCGCTCGGCCTGACTTTCGCCAACGGCAACCTGCTGCCCGAGCGTTTCCGCCAGGGCGCCTTCATCGGCCAGCACGGCTCATGGAATCGCGACCCGCCCAGCGGCTACAAGGTGCTGTTCGTCCCATTCGCCGACGGCAAGCCCAGCGGAACGCCGATCACGGTGCTGGACGGATTCCTGGACGCCGAAGGCAATGCGCAGGGCCGACCGGTCGGGGTGGCGCCCGACAACAGCGGCGCGCTGCTGGTGGCCGACGATGTGGGCAATGTGATCTGGCGGGTGACGCCGAAGGCGCGGTAAGCGCGCCAGCGGCTTCGCGCGCGTAGTTTCAGGCGCGCCACTAAAGCTGCAGTGATACAACTCCTTCTCCCGTCGGGAGAAGGTGCCCCGCAGGGGCGGATGAGGGTACGTGCGCAGTGGACAATTGATGGCAGGTAATTCGCCACCCATTGCTTAACCTTGCCACGCACGCCCTATTTCGAACGACACCCCGCCACCTCGAACGACGCATTCGATCGTCATTTCTGCGAATCGAGTCTGTGGAAATCGAGCAAGGCACTCTGTGTTCGCCCAAGACTTATCGCGCGATACAAGACTTCTCGCGCGATAAATGCAAACAGCCGAGCCAAGGCCCGGTTCGCGTCTGCGCAGCGTGCCGGCAATCGGCAGGACACGCTGCAGTGGAATTCGCTCGATGGATGTCGCCGCAACATGCTTTAACTGAAGACGGTCAACCGCCTCTCACCACGCAGTGACTTCATTTATCGCGGCGCTTCCGGCGACGCGCTGAAGCGTCGTGCATAACCGCGCTCTTCAGTGATGCGGCTGATGTCGTCGTCGGCCATTTCCGGGGCGCCGTATACCGCATAGGCCACCGTGCCATCGTCGCGCTCGCCTACCTGGTGAAGGCGGTAGCGGGGCCGGCCGGCGCCGGTATTTTCGGGGTAATGCATCGGTGGCGGGGTGTCATCCAGATCCATTTCGCTGTTGTCGACAACGCCTCCTACAAACAGGGCTCGCATCGCGTTTCTCCGGTGTGGGCTTGGATTCCAGCCTAGGCGGGCGGATGTTGCGTGCGCATCAATAGTCCGTATAGACATTGGAAGGCGCGCGGCGGGCAATCGGCACAGGTCCCTTACAATGGCGGCCTGTTCCCGACCCGATGATCCGATGGCTGGCCCGCACGATGCCCCGCTTCAAGCCCTGTTCCTGCCCTTCGCCCAAGGCGTGCTGCCGTGGCCGGAAGGGCCGGTGTTGTTCCTGCGCGCGCGCGATGGCTTCCCGCTGCGCGAGCAGGCGGCGGCCGAGACGCTGACCTGCGAGCAGAGCTTCCGCCCCTTCGCCGAAGCGCTGGAGCGCAACGGGTGGAAGGTGCGCGAAGAAGGCGAGATCGAGGCTGACGGCACGCGCTACGCGTTGGTGCTGGTGCTGCCGCCGCGCCAGCGCGACGAAGCGCGTGCGCTGTTCGCGCGTGCGCTGGCCTTGGCCGCGCCGGGTGGCCGCGTGGTTGCCTGTCAGTCCAACAACGAGGGTGCGCGCTCGGGCGAAGCCGATCTGCGCCAGCTCACCGGGCTGGCCGGCAGCCTGACCAAGCATCACTGCCGTACCTACTGGAGCGCGCCGCTGCCGGCCGACACCGATGCCGTGCTGCAGGCGCGCTGGGCGGCGCTGGATGCGCCACGCAAGATTCTGGACGGCCGCTTCGTCAGCCGCCCCGGTGTGTTCGCCTGGGATCGCATCGACCCGGCGTCCGCGCTGCTGGCCGCGCATCTGCCCACCACGCTGGCCGGACATGGCGCCGATCTGGGTGCGGGCTTTGGCTATCTGTCGGCCGAAGTGCTGGCCCGTTGCCCCAAGGTCACCGCGCTGGACCTGTACGAAGCCGAAGCGCGCGCGCTCACCCTGGCGCAGCGCAACCTGCAGGACATACAGCATCCGGCGCAGCTGCACTACCACTGGCGCGATGTCACCGCCGGGCTGGTGGCGCAATACGATTTCATCGTCAGCAACCCGCCGTTCCACACGCCCTCGCGTGCCGACCGCCCGGATATCGGGCAGCGCTTCATTGCGGTCGCTGCGCAGGCGCTGCGACCGGGCGGGCAACTGTTGCTGGTAGCCAACCGACATCTGCCTTACGAACAGGTGCTCAACGAGAGTTTCGGGCACGTGCACGTGGCTGCAGAGCGCGATGGCTTCAAGCTGATCTCGGCCATCCGCGGCCGTGGAGCGCGTGCATGAAGCTGGTCAAACACATCGCCAATCTCGGTTATGGCAGCCGCAAGCAGGTGACCCAGTTGTTCCGGCAGGGCGCGGTCACCGATGCGCAGGGCGAGGTGCTGTATGCCGACGACCAGGTGGAACACGACGCCATTCGTATCGATGGCGAGCCGCTCGATCCGCCCCCGGGCTTTAGCCTGTTGCTGCATAAACCCAGCGGTTACACCTGCTCGACCAAGGACACCGGCCGGCTGATCTACGAGCTGCTGCCGCCACGCTTCCGCTCGCGTGCGCCGGTGCTGGCGCCGGTGGGGCGGCTGGATCGCGAGACCAGCGGCATGTTGCTGATGACCGACGACGGTGCGCTGCTGCACCGGATCATTTCGCCCAAATCCGCACTCGACAAGGTGTACGACATCACCCTGGCCGAGGACCTGCGCGGCGACGAAGCCGCCCTGTTTGCCAGTGGCACCTTGCTGCTGGAAGGCGAAACCAAGCCATTGCTGCCGGCCGAACTGGAGGTGCTTGGCCCACGCCAGGCGCGGCTGACCCTGCACGAAGGCCGCTATCACCAGGTGCGGCGCATGTTCGCTGCCGCCGGCAACCACGTGGTGGCCCTGCATCGCAGCCGCATCGGCGGCCTGTCGCTGGAGGCATTGCAGCCCGGGCAATGGCGCACGCTGGAAGCGAGCGATCTCGAGGTGTTGTTCGGCCGCGGCGCTGCAGCATGACGCAGATCGCGGCGCTGCCGTTTCGCCCGCAGGCGGTGATCTTCGACATGGATGGCTTGATGCTCGACAGCGAGCGCGCCATCACCGCCTGCCTGGCGCAGGTCGCCGACGAGCAGGGCCTGCACATCGAGCCGGCGTTCTGGCTGCGCATGGTGGGCACCGGCGATGCGGCCTGCCGCCGGTTGCTGGGCGCACGCATCGGTGACGCCGCTGCCGACAGCATGCTGGCGCATGCGCAACAGCTATACGCTGCTGCGGTCGAGCGCGGCATCCCGCATCGGCCCGGCATCATCACGTTGCTGGAGTATCTGGCCGGGCAGGGCATGCCGCGTGCGGTGGCTACCTCCACCCAGCGCCCGCTGGCGCTGCGCAAGCTGGAAGCGGCCGACCTGCTGTGGCGCTTCGATGCGGTGTGCACGGCCAGCGATGTGGTCCACCCCAAGCCGGCGCCGGACATCTACCTGCTGGCCGCACGCACGCTGGCCGTGGACCCCGCGCACTGCCTGGTACTGGAAGACTCCCCCACCGGCGTGCGCGCGGCATTGGCGGCCGGCATGACCCCGATCCAGATTCCGGACCTGCTCGAACCCGATGCCGCCGTGCGTGCGCTCGGCCATCGCATCCTGCCCTCGCTAGGCGATGCGCAGCAGTTGCTGGAAGCCCGTTTGGCGCGTTGATGGGTTGGGGTGGCGCTGCGCATCGGGGCCACGCCGCATCGCCAGCCAGCCTCTGATCGCCAGGTGCGATAGCCAGGTTCGATGCATGCGATCAACCAGAGCTCGCTTGTCGCGTGACATCACTGAACGACGGTGTGCGCCAACGTGCGCGCGCGTTGGAGCACGCGCATCTGAAAACCTGCGTATTCCGCAGGCACCTGCGCAAGGCAATGCTCACGCTGACAGCGGCGTGGATGGGCGGCATGCACGTGTTCGCAGCATCGTCCACACGCGCCGTGCATCCGCATTCCAACCCGGACTTACAGGTATTGCATCTTGCGCGACATGCCACCGTCGACGATGAAATCCTGCGCTGTGACGAAGCCGGACAGCTGCGGCGCAAGCAGATACACCGCCAGCTGCGCGATGTCTTCCGGCGTGCCCACGCGTCCGGCCGGATGCTGCGCATGATCGCGACGCGCTAGTTTTGGCGCACGTCGACGCTGCGGCGCACGCCACGCATCGGTGCTGATCCAGCCCGGGCTGATGCTGTTGACGCGCACCTGCGGCCCTTCGCTCAGTGCCAGCGCATGGGTAAACGCCACCAATCCTCCCTTGGCAGCCGCATAGGCTTCGCTATGCGGCTCCGATTGCCAGGCGCGGGTGGAGGCGATGTTGACGATCGCACCGCCACCGGGCGCCTGCGTCAGCGCGGGCAGCGCATGCTTGCTGCACAGGAAGGCGCCATGCAGGCTGGACAGGCGGCGGTTCCAGTCGTCCCAGTCCAGGTGCGGCAGCGCAGCGATATGCGGGTCGGGCACGCCGGCGTTGTTGACCAGGCCGTCGATGCGACCGAAACGCCTGAGAACCTGTTCACGATCTTCGCAGATCAGTGCAGACTATGCGGATGCGCCAAAAGACCTATCCGAGTGACATGAGCCGGGAGCAGTTCGCACACGTGCTGCCGATCCTGGAACAAGCGCGCAAGCGCACCAAGCCACGCCGTGTGGATTTATATGAGGTGTGGTGCGCAGTGTTGTACGTGCTGCGAACCGGTTGCCAATGGCGAGCGCTACCCAGCGACTTTCCGAAGTGGCGGACCGTGCACTCGTACTTTGCCAAGTGGAGCGAGTGCGACGATGAGGGGGTGAGCCTGCTGGAGCGGGCGCTCAAAAAATCAGGTTGGCGTGGCCCGCGTGAGACAGGGGCGCAACGCTTGCACCAGGTTCTTGATCGTGGACGCGCAGAGCGTCAAGAACACGGACACAGCTGGGCAAAAGGGGTATGACGCAGGCAAGAAGGTGTCGGGCATCAAACGGCATATCGCTGTTGATAGTCAGGGGTTGCCCCACGCAATCGCGGTGACGACGGCGGAGGTGACCGACCGCAAAGGTGCGCTGCAGGCGTTGGAGCGCTGTCAGTCAAACCTGACGCTTGTACAAAGCTTACTGTGCGACGGCGGTTACACCGGAGTACCGTTTGCCAGCGGCGCGCGAGAGATTTTAGGCGAGCAGCTCACGGTGCAGATTGCCAAGCGCAGCGAACTGCACACCTTCAAGGTCATGCCCAAGCGATGGATTGTCGAGCGTAGTTTTGCTTGGCTGGAGAAGAACCGAAGGCTATGGAAGAACTGCGAGCGCAAACTCAACACCAGCCTGCAGTTCATCCATTTGGCCTTCTTGGCACTGTTACTCAGAAGATTGTGAACAGGTTCTGAGCGCGGTGGCAATCAATCGCGTGGCCTGCACTTCACGCGCCGCATCGCAACGGACGAAGGCACTCCGGCGCGGGAGCGCCCATTCCTGCAGGCAGGCCTTGCCGGCCACCGCGTCCAGGTCGCCGATCACCACGCTGCCGCCGGCACCCAGCACCGCCTGCGCGATGCCGCGGCCGATGCCTTGCGCACCACCCGTGATGACCACGACGCGGTCCTGCAGTGGAGCGGGGTTCCATGCGGAAATTTCCGGAATCAGGGCCATGGTGTGCGATGCATCGGTAGAGGTGGCCTCACTGTAGCGTGCGGGCTGTCGTCGTCGCAGCAACACCGTGCACGCAGGCAAGGGCAGCGACTGCGCGCATCGCACACGATGCCGCGCCGCTCGCTCATCGCTATCCAAGTTGGGTCGGTGGGAGTCGGCGCTCGCCCTTCCGAAGACCTAGTTGCGGTCGCCCGCAATCGCGCGCGGCCGGCGCATCACTCAGTGCTCGGCCCCGTTCAACACGCGCTCCCAGCCATCGCGGCCCAGGCGTTGGAGCGTTTCGATATTGCGTTCGACGATCACGTCCGGATCCGGGAACGCCGCCACCGCGCGCTCCACGCTGTCTTCGCGCAGCAGGTGCAGGGTGGGGAAGGGCGAGCGGTTGGTGAAGTTGGCGACATCGTCCGGCGCGGCGCCTGCGAACTGGTAATCCGGATGGAAACTGGCCACCTGCAGCACGCCTTGCAGATCCAGCGCTTCCACCGCCGCATCGGCGTTGTCGAGGAAGTCGTTGTAGTCCAGGAAATCGGTCAGCACGTCGGGGTGCACGATCAGCGTGGTGTCGATCTGTTCGGCCGGCGTATCGCGCAACAGCACCAGTTCTTCGGCCAGTTGTTCCAGCAGTGCTTCGGGCGTGCTGGCATCGCTGAGCACCAAGCGCACCTGCTCCTTGACGTACACCGCCTTGGCGAACGGGCACAGGTTCAACCCGATGACCGCGCGCTCGATCCATTTGCGGGTGGCGGCGATCGGATCGGGCGTGGCAGGCGTGGTGGTCATCGTGGCGGCAGCGGGATGGTGCGCCAGTGTATGCGATCGCTGCGCAGCGGGGCCGCGTGCGCAGGTGCGTGCTGCAGCAACACGCGCTAGCGGCGCGCGTTCACCACGCTGCGAGCGCTGCGGTTGGCTGCTGCGCTCACCCGCGCGTGCGGAGCTGCGCTCACGCGTTGCCGCCGGGCAGTGCAGCGCCGAGCTGCGCCTGCAAGAACGCGATGGAGGCCTGCGCAACGGCGCCCGCCAGCGGTGTCTTGTGCGGCGAGCCGATCGCATGCGCGCCACTGTCGAAGGCGACCGCACGCGTGTGTGCAGGCGCAGTGCCCAGTGCGGCGAACATGTGCAGCATCGCCGGCACCGATGCGGTCGGATCCTCGCGGCCATCGTCGGCGCGGTAATAGCCCAGAAACACCGGGCAGCGCACGCGCGGCCATGGCGGGTCGTCGGCAATGGCTTGAAACAGGCTGCGCAATGCGCGAAATCCGTCCGGGTGGATGGTCTCCGACCAGAAGGCGCGCGTAGCTGGCGTGCGCGGGCGTGGGTCGGTCAGCGGCGCCTGCGCGGCGCACACCTGGTCGAGCAATGCCGGGTCGGCGGGCTGGATGCCGGGCGACCAGGCGACCACCGCTGCCACCGCGTCCGGGTGCTGTGCGGCCAGCCACAAGCCCAGCGTGGCACCCATCGACGAACCGACAATTGCCACCCGCTGTCCCATGCGTTGCGCCTGGGCCAGCGCCTCCAGCGCCGAGGCTTGCAACACCGCCGGGGTCAGTGCCTGCATTGCATCGGCGGCGCCGAGCCCGTGCCCGGGCCAGCGATGCACATAACCATTGGCGGCCAGCGCATCGGCCATCTGCTCGGGCAGCGCGCCAGCTTCGCCTGGGCTGGCACTGAAGCCGTGCAGGTACAGCAAAGCCAGCGGCGTGCGGATTTCCGCCGCATGTTGCCAGTGGCAGCGCGCGGCATTGCCGGGTTTGAGCTCAGGGGCGTGCATGCGTGGCGTGCCGGGCAAGCAATGCCAGCAACTCGTGCGCGTTGATCGGTTTGGACAGATAGCCGGCAACACCGGCCGCGCTGGCATCGCGCATTGAATCGGTACGCGTGTCGGCGGTCAGCACGATGATCGGCGGCAGCGCCGACATCGCATCGCGCGCGTCGCAGTGCGTCCCAGCCGGAGGTGCCGGGCATGTGCAGATCCAGAAACACCAGATCCGGCGCTGCTTCGCGGATGCGCCGTACCGCATCGGTACCATCGATCTGGAAGCTCACCCGATGCCCGGCGCGGGTCAGCAGATTACCGATCACCAGCCGGTTGGTGTCCAGGTCCTCGAATACCAGGCAATGCAGCGAGGGCACCTGTTGTGCGTGCTGCGCCAGCGCATCGCGCAACGCCAGCGTGCTGCTGCCGGCTGCGGCGCCGGGCAGTTCGAAGATCCAGCGGAAGATGCTGCCGCCGGCGGGGTTGTCGCTCACGGTCAGGCTGCTGCCCATTGCATCGGAGACCGATAGCGCGATGTACAGGCCCAGGCCCACGCCGCCTTCGACGCGACTGAAGCCGGTGCTGAGCTGGGTGAACGGGGTGAAGATGTAGGCCTTCTGGTCGTCGGGCACACCGATGCCGGTGTCGGTGACGGTGACCTCGATGCTCCAGCGCTCGTGCACCTGGGTCGCTTTGATCAGCAGATCCACCGTGCCACCGGCCGGGGTGAACTTGATCGCGTTGATCACCAGGTTGCTGATCACCTGTTCGATGCGGCCTTCGTCACCCATCACGTGCGGTGTTTGCGGGCTATCCACACGCACGTCGAGGGTGACGCCCTTGCTGGACGCTGCGGTGGCGCAGACCGCTTTCACTGTGGTGACCACGTCCAGCAGGTTCAGCGGTTTGCTGTGCAGCTGCAGGCGTCCGCCGTCGATGCTGGCCACGTCCAGCACCTCGTTGACGCGATGGCGTAGCGCAGTTGCATTGACCGTCACCGCCTGCAGCAGCTCGCGCTGTTGCGCCGGCATCTGCTCGTTGTCGATCAATTGCGCGCAGTTGATCACCGCATTCAACGGCGTGCGCAATTCGTGATTCATGGTGCTGATGAAGCGGCTCTGCGCATCGCGCGAGGCCAGCGCCTGCAGCGCCACTTCCTGCATCGCAAGCACGATGCGCGCCACCAGCAACGGCAACACCATGCTGAGCGCCACCGCATAGAGGAAATACGCCGGCCGCGACAGCCAGTAGCCTGACGGCGCGGTCAACAGCATCAACACCAAGGCGCTGAGCAACACCGGGAATGTCGCGCGTTGCCCGTAGCGTGCCACCGCCGCGATGGTGATGAACGGCAAAAACGCGTTCAACGACATCAGCAGGATGAAGGCCAGGGTGGTCTGGATGCCGATGAACAGCAGGTTCATTGCAAAGCCCATCGCGTCCAGCCATTCGCTGGGCGGAATGAGGCGACGGCGCACCAGCAGCATCCACACCACCGACAGCACCCACAGGCTCACCGCAGTGGGAAAGACGTTGTGCGCGTCCTTGACCAGCACCGGCTGCGGACCGTACAGCCAGCCCAGGCACCACGCGGTCACCATGGTCTGCACGATCACGCGGCCGACGCAGGCGCGGTATTCCAGGAACGACTCGAACAGCCGCACCAGTCTGTCGTTGCGCAACTGCCTGGCGGCCAGGATCAGGCCGGGCGCTGCGCGGTTGGGAGTGCTACGCATGAGGGTCCGCGTCGTCGGAGGGGAGGCTACGCCGGTAATGCTTGACCAGTAGACCAGCAGCGTTCGCCACCGCAATGAAGCGCTGCGCAAGCGTGTCGCCCAGCGCGTCGCAGCTCGCCGCGTCGCGCAATTGGTCGCAGGCTTTCAGCAGCTGCTGCGAGCCGGTCAGTGAAATGGTGTTCTTCAGCGCATGGATCTGCTGCAGCGCCTGCGCCGGGGGCGTGCCGGCATCGCCGAGCGTGCAGGTGGCGATGGCATGGTCGATCTCCACCACGAAGGCGTCGGCAAATGCCGCAGCCGCCACCGGGTCCAGGTCGGCCATGGTGTGCAACGTCGAGCCGACTTCGATCCGCGGTTGCGCGTAGGCGGCACTGTTGCCGGCGGCAGTGCCCGACGCGTTTGCCGGACGCTGCATGCGCAGGCGTTGCAACAGGCTGGCGAACAGGCTGCGCATGGTCGCAGGCTATGGGTGCACAGCGATGCGACCGCCGCGCACGTAGTGCACAGGCCACCTGGGCTGGCACCGTTCACCCCATTGCAGCGCCGGCAGACACACGCCCGCGCCGATGGTTGCAATCACACAGCCGCGCTCAGTCGCGGAAGTTGTCGAACTGCAGCGGCAGTTCGAAGTCGGCCTTTTTCAGCAACGCGATCGCGTCCTGCAGGTCGTCGCGCTTCTTGCCGGTGATGCGCAGCTTGTCGCCATTGATCTGCGCTTCGACCTTGAGCTTGGCTTCCTTCAACTTGGCCACCAGCTGCTTGGCCTGCTTCTGCTCGATGCCCTGCTTGACGGTCACCTTCTGCCGCGCGCCGGCCAGGTTGGTTTCCACATCGCCGAACTCCAGGCAGCGCACGTCGATGCCGCGCGCCAGCAGCCGCGCACGCAGGATGTCGGTCATCTGCTTGACCTGGAAATCGCTGGGGGCGGACTGGTTGATCACCTTGCCATCTTCCAGTTCGAACTTGGCCTCGACGCCCTTGAAGTCGAACCGCGTGTCCAGCTCGCGGTTGGCCTGGTCCACAGCGTTGGTGAGTTCGTGCTTGTCCACTTCGGAGATGACGTCGAACGACGGCATGGCAATTCCCTGATCAAAATTCGTCCGCCAGTCTAAAGCGCCGGCTGTGTGCGATGACAGGGGCACGGTCACGGAAGCCACGCAGCGGGCCCGGCGCCACGGCGCTCGGCGATAATGCGTGCATGCGAAACCCCCGTTCTCCGCTTCCCGCCATCGCCTGGATGGTGGCCGCCGTGGCCTGTTTCTCGCTGATGGATGCGGGAATGAAGCTGCTCTCGGCGCATTACCCGCCGCTGCAGGTCACCTTGCTGCGCGGCGCCGCCTCGCTGCCGTTCGTGCTGGTGTGGGTGTTCGCCACCGCCGGGCCGCGCGCGATCGTGCCGGTGCGCTGGGGCCTGCATCTGCTGCGCGGGGTGCTGGGCATGGTGATGATCGGCTGCTTCGTGTACGGCTTGAAGCGCATGCCGCTGTCGACGGCCTACACGCTGTATTTCGTCGCCCCATTGCTGGTGGCCGCGCTATCGGTACCGCTGCTGGGCGAACACGTCGGCCCGCGCCGCTGGACCGCCATTGGCATTGGCCTGCTCGGGGTGATCGTGGTGCTGCGCCCGGGCGTGGACGGGCTGATCTCGTTGCCCGGCCTGATGGTGCTGCTGGCAGCCACGGCCTACGCGGTCGCGGCGATCACCGTGAGCCTGCTGACCCGCACCGACACCCCGCAGGCGATGGTGGTGTGGTTTCTGCTGTTCATGGCGATCGGCGCCGGGCTGCTGGCCATCCCCGGCTGGGTGCCGCTGCAGGCCGGGCATGCCTGGTTGATCGCCGGCATGGGCCTGGCCGGTGCGCTGGGTCAGGTCGCGCTGACCCAGGCCTTCATGCGCGGCGAGGCCTCGATGATCGCGCCGCTGGAATACACCGGCCTGGTCTGGGTGATCGGCTGGGACTGGCTGCTGTGGCAGACCCTGCCCGACAGCTGGACCTGGACCGGCGCCGGCATCATCGTGGCCAGCGGGCTGTATTTGTTGCGGCGGGAGCGGATTCGCAAGGCTGACAGGCCGTTGCCGCTCGAGCGGCCGTGATTCGGGATTCGGGATTGGGATTGGGGATTGGGGATTCGGCAAAGCAGGGCGCGCGCGCTCCGATGCGTCACAGAGCTAGCGCTTGGCAGCGCGAGATAGCGGGCGCTTGGGATTCGCAACGGCGAGGGCCGCCGCCTTTGCGACTCCCCAATCCCGACTCCCGAATCCCCGCCCGTTAGAACCGAATGGAATGACGGCCCTAAACATTGACTGTTAGGCTTCACGACCCCCCAATCGGCCACGCGCGGTGATCCAGTTTCAGCGCCTGCACAAGTCCTATTCCGTTGACGGTCGCCAGATCGTGGCGCTGCACCCGCTCGATCTGCGGATCGGCCCCGGCGAGGTGTTCGGCATCATCGGCCATTCCGGTGCCGGCAAATCGACCCTGATCCGGCTGATCAACCGGCTCGAAGAGCCCAGCGGCGGCCGCCTGCTGATCGGCGACGAGGACGTCACCGCGCTGGACAGCCAGGGCCTGCGCGCCTTGCGTCGCCGGATCGGCATGATCTTCCAGCACTTCAACCTGCTGTCCTCGCGCACCGTGGCCGGCAACGTGGCCTTCCCGCTGGAACTGGCCGGCACCCCGCGCGCCGAAATCGATGCGCGTGTGGCCGAGCTGCTGGCCCGGGTCGGGCTGGAGCAGCATGCCAGCAAGTATCCGGCGCAGCTGTCCGGCGGGCAGAAGCAGCGCGTGGGCATTGCGCGCGCGCTGGCCACCCGGCCACAGATCCTGCTGTGCGACGAGGCCACCAGCGCGCTGGACCCGCAGACCACCGCCTCGGTGCTGCAGCTGCTGGCGCAGATCAACCGCGAGCTCGGCCTGACCATCGTGTTGATCACCCACGAAATGGACGTGATCCGCCGCGTCTGCGACCGCGTGGCGGTGCTGGACGCCGGCAAGCTGGTGGAAACCGGCCCGGTCACCGAGGTGTTCCTGCATCCCAAACACGCCACCACGCGGCGCTTCGTGTCCGAAGCCGAGCACGTGGACGAGGCCGAACTGCACCGCGATTTCGCCGCCGTCGGCGGGCGTATCGTGCGGCTGACCTTCCTCGGCAACGGCACCTACGAACCGGTGCTGGGGCGCATCGCGCGCGAGACCGGGGTGGACTACAACATCCTGTCCGGGCGCGTGGACCGCATCAAGGACACGCCATACGGCCAGCTCATCGTCGCCCTGACCGGCGGCGACCATAACGCTGCGCGCGCCGGCTTTGTCGCCGCCGGCGTGCATCTGGAGGATCTGCGCGTATGAACCCGATCATTGCCGCCGCCGGCGATTTCTTCCGCAATCTCGATGCCGCCAAGTGGGGCGACATCGGCCAGGCGACCCTGGACACCTTGCTGATGCTGGCCGGCGCGCTGCCGTTGACGCTGCTGATCGGCCTGCCGCTGGGTGTTGCCCTGTTCCTGTGCGGTGCTCCGCAATTGCGCCGCCGGCCGGTGCTGTACGGCGCGCTGGCGGCGCTGATCAACCTGCTGCGCTCGGTGCCTTTCATCATTTTGATGATCGCGATGATTCCGCTCACGCTGATGCTGATGGGTACCTCGCTCGGCGTGCGCGGCGCGATCCTGCCGCTTGTGGTCGGCGCCGCGCCGTTCTACGCGCGCCTGGTGGAAACCGCGCTGCGCGAGGTCGACCGCGGGATCATCGAAGCCAGCCAGGCGATGGGCGCCACCACCCGGCAACTGGTGCTGCGGGTGCTGTTGCCCGAAGCGCGCCCCGGCCTGATCGCCGGCGCCACCGTCACCACCATCGCGCTGATCGGTTTCACCGCGATGGGCGGTGCGATCGGCTCCGGTGGCCTGGGCGATGTGGCCTACCGCGAAGGCTACCTGCGCTCGCATTCGGACGTGGCGCTGATCACCGTCATCGCCTTGTTGGTGCTGGTGCAGCTGCTGCAGATGCTGGGCGACCGCCTGGTGGCGCATTACAGCCGGCGGTGAGCGGGGCGCACTGGATGCATCGCTGCCACACGCCGCGTCTGCTAGGTTGACTGCCTGCGGCAGCGCCGCATTCCTCCTCCCACGGATCCCTACATGAGCACATTCGCGTTTCGTTCCCTCCTGGCCGCGGCCACGCTGGCATTGGCGTCCTGTGGCGGCGGTGGCAGCAGCGGCGGCGACACCCTGACCGTGGCCGCCACGGCCGTGCCGCATGCCGAGATCCTGGAAGTGGTCGAACCGTTGCTGGCCAAGCAGGGCGTCAAGCTCGATGTGCGCGTGTTCAACGACTACGTGCAGCCCAACGACCAGGTCGTGCAGAAGCAGATCGACGTCAACTATTTCCAGACCGAGCCTTATCTGGACGCCTACAACCGCGACCGCAAGAGCCAGCTGGTGACCGTGGTCGGCGTGCATATCGAGCCATTCGGTGCCTATTCGCGCCGCTTCAAGACGCTGTCCGAGCTGCCCACCGGCGCCGACGTGGTGATTCCCAACGACCCCAGCAACAACAGCCGCGCGCTGATCCTGCTCGACAAGGCCGGGGTGATCAAACTCAAGGACCCGAGCAATGCGCTGTCCAGCCAGCGCGACATCGTCGACAACCCCAAGCAGCTGAAATTTCGCGAGCTCGATTCGGCGATGTTGCCGCGCGTACTGGACCAGGTCGACCTGGCGTTGATCAACACCAACTACGCGCTCGATGCCGGGCTCAACCCCACCCGCGATGCACTGGCGATCGAAAGCAAGGATTCGCCATACGTCAACTTCCTGGTGGCGCGCGCCGACAACAAGGACGATGCGCGCGTGCAGAAACTGGCCAAGGCCCTGACCAGCCCGGAAGTGAAGGCCTTTATCGAACAGAAGTACAAAGGCGCAGTGCTGCCCGCTTTTTAAGAGCGGCTGACACAAGGCGTACGCAGTCGCAAGGTAAGCGCGGTTGCGATGCCGGAACTGCGGCGTCGACAGCGCCGAACACGCGCAGCTGCGTGCTTGCGTAGTAGCGTTGTCGGCCATCTTTTCCCGGCCACGTCCCGATGCCCTTGCTGCTCGCCATTCCGCTGGCCGTGATCATTGCCCTGGCAGTGTTCGCGGTGCTGTTCCCGTTGTCGCTGCTGCAGCGGTTTCGCGTGGGCACTGCGCGTCGGCAGGCACGTGGCTGGCTGCTGCTGATCAACCTGGTCTCGGCCGGCATCTCCAGCGTGCTGTTTGTGATCTTCACCTTGATCGCGGCGGCGTTCTGGCCCGGTGCGATCAGCCATGCGGCGGTCGGCTGGGCCTGCGGGTTGGTGCTGGGAGTGCTGGCGCTGCAGTTGACCCGTTTCGAACGCACCACCCAGGGCCTGTTTTACCGGCCGAACCTGTGGCTGGTGCTGGCCTTGACCGCGCTGGTGGTGGTGCGGGTGATCGCCGGGATGGTGCAGGGCTGGCGCAGCGCCTGGCAGGGCGTGGCCTGGCCAACCGAAGGCTGGCTCAGTCACGCCAGTCTGCTCGGCGCTGCCGGCGTGCTGCTCGGTTATGCGCTGGCGTATGCCAGCTTGCTGTGGTGGCGCTGGCGCAGCGCGCGTCTGCGCGGCAGTGTTTATTGGCGTTGAATGCGGGTAGGCATGGCGGCGGAGTGGCGATGCGTCACTCACGTGCATATGTACGCATTGACATGCGCGCGCGTACGCAGCTGAAAGATGGATCGACAGGCTGACTGATAAACAGGATGTCGGGAAGACGCACTGCTTGTCGCAATCAGATGCGCTCGGGCGGTCCCGCATCCCAGAGCTTCCCTCCTAGCAGCGTTGCAATCTCGACACCGCACAATCCACGCACAAAAAAACGGGCCTCGCGGCCCGTTTTTGTTCAACTCAAACCCTGGCTGGCAGGTGCGTGCTTAGAAGCGCGCACCGACGCCGAAGCCGACGGTCCACGGATCCAGTTCCAGCTCGCTGCCGGTGCCCTGGCCGCCCACGCGCAGTTCCGGACGCGAACGCATGTAGCGGGCGTCGGCGCGTGCGAACCAGGTGGAGTTGATGTTCATGTCAACACCAACGGTGCCGATCACGCCCTTGGCGGTATCCACGCCGACGTGCTGGCCGGTGGCCGATGCCGCATCGATCTTCTCGTTGCTGAAGTTCGACTCGTAGTAGCCCACGCCCACGAACGGACGGAACACATTGTCGGCCTGGCCGAAGTGGTACTGGCCGCTGATGGCGATCGGCTGCTGCTCGACGGTGCCCAGCTTGCCCACGCCATCGGCGTTGACGCGGTGGTTGAACTTGTCGGCTGCGCCCCAGATTTCAACGGCCCAGTTGTCGTTGATGTAGTAGCTGGCGCTCAGCGTCGGCGCCGGGCCACCATCGACGTCCAGGCCCGGGGCCGGGTCATTCTTCGGCTTGATCAGGGCGACACCGCCGACCACTGCCCAACGCTTGCCGGAAGCGCTATCGGCGCTGGTGGAAGTCGAGGAGGTATCGCTGGTGTAGGTCGTGTCCTGCGCGAACGCGGACGGTGCAATCGCAAGAGCGGATACAGCAGCCAGGCTCAGGATGGAAATGGCACGCATTGGAGGTCTCCTCGCATAATTTTTGTTAGGCCCGTGGAGTGGGCCGCGCCAAAGCTATTCCTGAAAATCTGAATACACGCCCACCCGTGGCTCGCTAAAATTTCGTTTGTTCAGCAAGTTTCCTAAGAAGGCCGTGGTTGCGACATGCAAGCTGAAAACGACATTCACGCAAATGCGATCGCCGTGACGAAAAACAGTGCGTTGCAAGGCCTGCCAGCGCACGTTCGCAGCGATTGCCGGGTGTTGCTGCTTGGTTCGATGCCCGGTGTGGCGTCGCTGGAGGCGGCCCGCTACTACGCACATCCGCGCAATCGTTTCTGGCCCTTGATGCATGCCTTGTTGGGCATCGATACAGCCGCAAGTTATGCCTCGCGCTTGGACGCGTTGCTCGACCACCGTGTGGGCTTGTGGGATGTGATCGGCCAATGCGAGCGGCGCGGCAGCCTGGATACGGCGATCGTGGCGGACAGCATCGTCGTCAACCCGTTGCCCGCATTGCTGGTCACGTTGCCGCAGCTGCGCATGGTGGCCTGTAATGGCGCCGCGGCTGCGCAGGCCTGGCGCCGGCATGTGCAGCCGCTGCTGTCGTCCGAACTGCGCGCGGTGCCGGTCGTGGCCTTGCCGTCCACCAGCCCGGCCAATGCCGCCTGGTCGCTGCCGCGCCTGGCCGCGGCGTGGCAACCGCTGCGCGAGGCGGTGCGCCAGCGGGAGTGATCGGTGCTGACGCCATCGGCCAGAAGTCATGCCAGCGTCCGGCACGGGCCTGCATAGCGCAGCGGCGGGCATGCTGCCGATACCGCATCACGGAGTAGCGATATGTCGATCAAGCACGCAATCACGATGGCAACAGCTGTGCTGTTCGGTCTGCTGGGCGCTGCAGGGGCTGCTGCTGCCGAGGACCTGCACTGCGAGGTCAGCAGTGATTACGACCTTACGCTCAACGCACGCAGCCTGATCCTGATCCGTGAATCGGGCACGCCGCAGCGGCTGGTGATGCGCCAGGGCGCCTTGTTCGTCGACGACCGCTGGGTGGCGTTGAACGCAGACGATCGCGCTCGCCTGATCCAGTTCGAGCGCCAGGCCCGCGATGTGGTGCCGCTGGCGCAGGCCGTTGGGCGTGAAGCGGCCGATATCGCCGTCACGGCACTGGGAGAGGTGGCGGCCGGCTTCAGCCGTAGCCCGGCCGCCACGCGCGCCCAGCTGGCAAACGTGCGCGAAAAGATCGACGTGCGCTTGAGGCAGAGTTTCAGCAAGAGCCAGCTGACCCCGATCAACATCGACGACGACATCGGCGCGCTGGTCGCCGAGCTGCTGCCGCAGCTGATCGGCGATGTGGTGGCCGGTGCGGTGCAGTCCGCGCTCACCGGAAATGACGCGCAGCTGCGTTCGCTCGATGGCGTGGAAGCGCGCATCGAGCGCCTGATCGAGCCGCAGGCGCGTGCCTTGCGGCCGCGCGCGCAGCAGCTGTGCGCACGCCTGGAAGCCCTCGATGGGCTGGACAATGCGCTGGCGTATCGTTTGCCGTCGGGCGAGCCACTGCAACTGTTGCGGGTCGATCGACGCGCGACGAAATGATCTGTGCACGCACATATGCGGACGCTGCATCCCGCCGGGTGTGCGATTTTTTCCACGGCAATGGTTGGCGCTGCGGCCCGCAGCCGGCCACAATAGGGGTTTCCCCATTCTGTTGCCGGAGTTCCCCGTATGGCCGAAATCAAGGAAGCACTTGTCCCCGATATCGGTGACTACAGCGACGTCCCGGTAATCGAGGTGCTGGTGTCGGTCGGCGATACGGTCAGCAAGGACCAGAGCCTGGTCACGCTGGAATCGGACAAGGCCACCATGGAAGTGCCTTCGTCGGTGTCCGGCGTGGTCAAGGAGATCAAGGTCAAGGTTGGCGATTCGCTCTCGCAGGGCGCGTTGGTGGCGTTGATCGAAGTGGCCGATGCCGGCGCCGATTCCGCCAAGCCCTCACCTGCTGCCGCGCCTGCCGCACCGGCGGCTGCCCGGGCACCCGCTGCCAAGGCCGACGCTGCTGCGCCTGCCGCCGCCTCGGAAGGCGGCCTGATCGAAGCGCGCGTGCCCGACATCGGCGACTACACCGACATCCCGGTGATCGAAGTGCTGGTGGCCGTGGGCGACACCGTTGCCAAGGACCAGAGCCTGGTCACGCTGGAATCGGACAAGGCCACGATGGAAGTACCGTCCTCGGCCGCTGGCGTCGTCAAGGAGCTCAAGGTCAAGGTCGGCGACACCCTGTCGCAGGGCAATGTAGTGGCGATCATCGCCGCCAGCGATGGCGGCGCCGGTGCGGCGCAGTCCCCGGCCAAGCCCACCACCGACGCCGCCGAGACCGCGGGCAAGGTCGAGCCGGTCGCTGTGTCGGCCGAGCCGGACAAGCTGGCCCAGCGCGAGATTGCGCAGGTGCAGGGTGCGCGCTCCGGTGCGGGTGCGCAGGCAGCGCAGGGTGGCCAGCCGTCGGCCGGCAACCCGAGCAGCCCGCCGGTAACCTTCGACGCCGACAGCGTGCTGCCGTCCAAGGTGCCGTATGCCAGCCCGGTGGTGCGCGTATTTGCGCGCGAACTCGGCGTGGACCTGGGCCAGATCAAGGGCAGCGAAAAGGGCGGCCGCATCACCCGTGAGGACGTGCAGCGCTTCGTCAAGGCCGCACTCAGCGGCGGCGCACCTGCTGCAGCCGGCGCTGCACCGGCCGGTGGCGGCAACGGCCTGAACCTGCTGGCCTGGCCGAAGGTGGACTTCAGCAAGTTCGGCGACACCGAAACCCAGCCGCTGTCGCGCATCAAGAAGATTTCCGGCGCCAACCTGGCGCGCAACTGGGCCATGATTCCGCACGTCACCCAGTTCGAATCGGCCGACATCACCGACCTGGAAGCGCTGCGCGTGGCGCTGAACAAGGAAAACGAGAAGGCCGGCATCAAGCTCACCATGCTTGCCTTCCTGGTCAAGGCCAGCGCCGCGGCGCTGAAGAAATTCCCCGAGTTCAACGCCTCGCTCGATGCGGCCGGTGAAAACCTCACGCTGAAGAAGTACATCAACATCGGTTTTGCCGCCGATACGCCGAACGGCCTGGTGGTGCCGGTGATCCGCGACGTGGACAAGAAGGGCGTGCTGCAGATCGCCCAGGAAAGCGGCGAGCTGGCCAAGAAGGCGCGTGACGGCAAGCTGGGCCCGGCCGACATGAGCGGCGGCTGCTTCTCGATCAGCTCGCTCGGCGGCATCGGCGGCACCGCGTTCACGCCCATCATCAATGCACCGGAAGTGGCGATCCTGGGCGTGTCCAAGTCGGCGATGCAGCCGGTCTGGAACGGCAAGGACTTCTCGCCCAAGCTGATGCTGCCGTTGTCGCTGAGCTACGACCACCGCGTCATCGACGGCGCGCTGGCGGCCCGCTTCACCACCTACCTCAGCCAGGTGCTGGCCGACATGCGTCGCGTCCTGCTGTGAAGCCTGCGCTGCTGACGATCGCCCTGCTGGGTGTGCTGCCGTGGACATCCGCGGCGGCACGCCAGTGCGAGAGCACGCTTGGGCGCGGCTGGCCGCCGGCAGTGGGCAACTACGGCACCGCGGTGACCACGCTGCTCGATGGCGCCGGCAAGCCGGCCTTGTCGTTGCTGACCCTGCCCACACGTGGGGTGGAGAGCGGCGTGTCGCTGGTGCCGGGCAAGGATGGCGCCGACTGGACCCTGCGGCATAGCCGCGCCGACGAGCGCGTCTACAGCTGGGTCAGCCAGGCCGATCGCGGCAGTGTGCAGTTCCGTACCGAACAGACCCCGGAAGCGGTGGAAATTCCGATTCCGGCGGCGTTGGCACAACGCCTGGTCAGCAACTGGACCACCGCATTGACCCAGCTTGCACCGACCGGTCGCACCGCGCCGGTGAGCGAGGGCGAGGTTCTGTCGTTCCAGGTCGAGGGCGTGCGCTACAGCGGCACGCGCCCGAGCTGCGGTGCCGGCGAACTGCTGCTGCAACAGGCCGCGCTGCTGATCGAAGCCAGCGAAGGCAAGCAAAAGAAGCGCGACAAGCGCTGGACCCAAATCGAATCGTCGCTGGATGAACTTCAGCAGACGCTTGCCGGCACGGCCGGTTGAGCCATCAGGAGAAGCAAATGGCGGTCATTGAAATCAAGGTTCCCGACATCGGCGATTACAGCGATGTCCCCGTCATCGAAGTGCTGGTCGCCGTCGGCGACAGCGTGGTCAAGGATCAGGGCCTGGTAACGCTGGAGTCGGACAAGGCCACGCTGGAAGTGCCGTCCTCGGCAGCCGGTGTCGTCAAGGAGCTAAAGATCAAGGTCGGCGACAGCCTTTCCGAAGGTGCGGTCGTGCTGCTGCTCGAGACCGAAGGCGAGGCCGCCGCGCCTGCACCTGCCAAGGCCGAGACCAAGGCCGCTGCGCCTGCTGCTGCCCCCGCGGCGGCCGCCGCCCCCGGCAGCAAGCCGCCGGTGACGCCGTCGCATCGCGCCCCGGCCGAACCGGTGGCTTCCAAGCCGGCGCTGGCCAGCGGCAAGCCGGCCGACATCGAATGCAAGATGGTGGTGCTCGGCGCCGGCCCCGGTGGCTACACGGCCGCGTTCCGCGCCGCCGACCTGGGCCTGGACACGGTGCTGATCGAGCGCTATGCCAGCCTCGGCGGCGTCTGCCTCAACGTGGGCTGCATCCCGTCCAAGGCATTGCTGCATGCGGCCGCGGTAATTGATGAAGTGGCGCATGCCGGCGATTTCGGCGTGGACTTCGGCCAGCCCAGGATCACCCTGGACAAGCTGCGCGAGTACAAGGAAAAAGTGGTCGGCAAGCTCACCGGCGGTCTGGCCAGCATGGCCAAGCAGCGCAAGGTGCGCACCGTCACCGGTGTGGCCAGCTTCGTCTCGCCCAACGAGCTGGAGATCGTCGGCGACGACGGCACCACCCAGCTGTTGCGTTTCGAGCACTGCATCATCGCGGCCGGCTCGCAGGCGGTGAAGCTGCCCAACTTCCCGTGGGACGACAAGCGCGTGATGGACTCCACCGACGCGCTGGAGCTGCACGACATTCCCAAGACCCTGCTGGTGGTCGGCGGCGGCATCATCGGCCTGGAAATGGCCACGGTGTACAGCGCGCTCGGCAGCAAGGTCACCGTGGTCGAGTTCATGGACCAGCTGATGCCGGGCGCCGACAAGGACCTGGTCAAGCCGCTGGCCGATCGCCTGAAGAAGCAGGGCGTGGAGGTCCATCTCAAGACCAAGGCCACCGACGTCACCGCCGACGCCAGCGGCATCACGGTGTCGTTCGAAGCGGCGGTGGAGGGCGAAAAGCCGGGTCTGCAGGCCACCGCCTACGATCGCGTGCTGGTCGCTGTAGGCCGCACGCCCAACGGCAAGAAGATCGGCGCCGACAAGGCCGGCGTCACCGTCACCGAGCGCGGCTTCATCCCGGCCGATCGGCAGATGCGTACCAACGTGCCGCATATCTTCGCCATCGGCGACATCGTCGGTAACCCGATGCTGGCGCATAAGGCCACCCACGAAGGCAAGCTGGCCGCCGAAGTGGCTGCCGGCGAGGGCGTTCCTGGCAAAGGCCGGGAATGGGTGGCGCGGGTGATTCCGTCGGTCGCCTACACCAACCCGGAAATCGCCTGGGTCGGCGTCACCGAAACCGAAGCCAAGGCCAAGGGCCTGAAGGTTGGCGTGGCCAAGTTCCCGTGGGCTGCCAGTGGCCGCGCAATCGGCATTGGCCGCACCGAAGGCTTCACCAAGCTGATCTTCGACGAAGAAACGCATCGCGTGATCGGTGGCGCCATCGTCGGCGTGCATGCCGGTGATCTGCTAGCCGAGATCGGCTTGGCCATCGAGATGGGCGCCGAAGCCGAAGACATCGGCCACACCATCCACGCGCATCCGACCCTGAGCGAATCGGTCGGCATGGCGGCCGAGGTCTACGACGGCACCATCACCGACCTGTATATCCCGAAGAAGAAGTAAGCGCCGTTCCGCACGGCCGTGCTGCCACGTGTGGTGCGGTCGCCGCGGTGGCGAGTCGACACATGGAGCTCGTCATGGGGCTGGGCAATCTGTGTCCTGAACTGCAGGCGCTGCTGCAGCGCGAACTGGCCTGTGGCAACCGTATCGCCGAGCCGCCGCAGCGAACCGACTGGCCACATCCGGGCTCGGTGTTCGTCTCGCTGAAGCGCGACTTGCGCAGCCACGTGGCGTCGCTGCCGGCAACGGTGCAGCATGCAATCTGCACCGATCCGCACTATGGTTGGCACGACGAGTGCTACTGCACCACGCACCAGCATCTGTTGGTCGCGGGTGCGACCAAGCCGCCCTGAGCTGTGTCCGCTGCTGCCATGGGCTGCAGCCGCGTCGGCTACTTGCCATGCATCCGTAAAACGACAGAACCCCGCATCGCTGCGGGGTTCTGCATAAGGCTGCTTTTTCGGGTCACGGGTCCCGGAAGAATCAGAACGCTAACGTCACGCCTGCCACCGGGCCCTTGAACTCCTGCTTCAGGCCGATCAGGCCATCGCTGCCGCGCTGGTCGACGTCGAGCTTGAACCAGTCGTAGCCGGCGAACAAGCCGAAGTTCTTGGTCAAGCGGTATTCGGCAATTGCGTTGGCACGGCTCAGGTCGCCGTCGTAATCGTCGAAGTTGCCCCAGCTGGTATTGAGGTACTGGCCCTGCACGTTGAACAGCCAATGCTCACTCGGACGTGCGGTGAAGCGGATACCGACCACCGGCGCCACGCCGTCGGCCTTCTCGTCCAGCACGTCGCCACTGAACACACTGCCCAGGTCGGCATACGCATTGGCTTCGACCTTGGCGTACTCGGCACCGATCTGCAGGCCCAGGCTGAATTCCGGCGAATCGATCACCGAGTAGTCGTACACCAGGGTGGCAACCTGGTACTTCAACTCACCTTTGATGAAGCTGCCGGTCGGCACGGTCACGCCGCCGCCGCTCAGATCCTGGGTCAGGGTCTCACGGCGATCCTTGTCGTACTTGAAGTAGTCGAAGATCAGGCGCTGACGGGTGCTGATGCGAAACACGCCATCGATACGCGGCTCCCATTCCTTGCCGCCGAGCTTGAAGTCTTCATTGACCGAAACGTTGTTGCCGGCCACCAGCGTGTTGCCACGGATGGTGTTGTCGTTGTCGACATTCATCGCGCCGAGACGGAGCTGGAAACGGTCATCGGTATCTTCGGCATGCGCGGGCGCGGCGTAGGCGGCAGCCAGGACGCACGGAATGGCCAGTGCGAGAAGGTGTTTCATGGGGAGCTCCGAATTCTCAAGAATGGTCAGGCAGTTCGGCCTGTGCGGCCCATGATCGATAAGATAGCGTCGTTCAAAAGTGAAGGAGCTGTCGAATGCCTGTGAAGGCCGGCATAGCAATCGGACAAAACGGCCCACTTTGCTGCTGCTCTAGTCCTTTGGTCGAATCATGCGCATTCAGGGCGCGCCAGACGAAGTGGCGAAACCTCCCGCAAGTCGCGAGGGCGGCGATTGGACCGCTGATGGGAAGGTCGCAGGGTGCGACAAAGTGCTTAAAAAGCATGAGCCCCGGTCTCCCAGGGCTCCCAGACGCAGCCTGCGGCGGTACCTTTCGACGAGGATTTGCAGGCCTCGTACGCTATGACCGCCGGTTTGTGGCAAAGTTCCCTTCGCTGCGACAGCGGCGACGTGGTGCATTGCAACAAGTGATGGTCTCTGCCGGTTGTCTCGCAATTTGTCCCATTGCTATAATTCCGCGGCTCGACGAGGCGCAACTGCGCTTCCCACTCATTCACACGTAAGGTAACCGTAGTGCTGAACTCCGTTGACGCGGGTCGGCGGTTGATGCTGCGCGCTGCGGTATATCCGCTTGCCGCTGTAGCTATAACCAGTCTGGGGTTGCTGTTGGTCGGGCCCCGTTACTCTGCCGGTCTGGCACTGACCGGGTTTGCGACGGTGCTGGGTGGTTGGGTCGCGGCACGTACCGCCCTGGGGGGCGGTATCCAGGCAGCGGGCATCGCCATGGTGCGGCTGATCCTGGCGATGGTGTTGAAGTGGGTGTTGGTATTTGCGGCGTTGTCGTTGGGCTTTGCCCTGTGGCGGCTGCCTCCTCTGGCTCTGTTGGCGGGTATCGCCATCGGGTTGATTTTTCAGGTTCTGGCTCTGGCCAGGCGTTGATTCGAACTTAAAGGGCTCCAGACACATGGCGGGCGAGGCAGCAACCCCTACCTCCTACATCCAGCATCACTTGCAGAACCTGGTCGTTCCGGTTCGCGATGGTGGCGGTACGTTTTGGACCATTCACGTCGACACCCTGGTCATGGCCGTGTTGATGGGCCTGGTCATGGTGCTGGCGTTCTGGACTGCGACCCGCAATGCCACGGCCGGCGTGCCGGGTAAGTGGCAGGCATTCGTGGAAATCTGCCTGGAGTTCGTCGACCGCCAGGCCAAGGACACCTATCACGGCAGCAGCAAGCTGGTGACGCCGATCGCGATCACCATCTTCTTCTGGATCCTGTTGATGAACCTCATCAAGATGATCCCGGCCGACTTCATCGCCATTCCGCTGGGCTGGGCCGGTATCCACGCCTGGAAGCCGGTGCCGACCGCCGACGTCAACGCCACCTTGGGCATGTCGATCAGCGTGTTCTTCCTGATGATCGTGTTCTCGCTGCGCTCCAAGGGCGTGGGCGGCATGACCAAGGAATTCCTCACGGCGCCGTTCGGCAAGTGGATGATGCCGTTCAACCTGCTTCTGAACATCGTCGAGTGGCTGAGCAAGCCGATTTCGTTGGCGATGCGACTGTTCGGCAACATGTTCGGCGGCGAGATCGTCTTTCTGCTGATCTGGGTGCTGGGCGGTGCGGGCATCGCCGGCATGGTCGCTGGCGGCGTATTCGGCCTCGGCTGGATGCTGTTCCACCTGCTGGTGATTCCGCTGCAGGCCTTCATCTTCATGATGCTGTCGATCGTGTATCTGAGCCTGGCCGAAGACAGTCACTGAGTTTGCGTCACCCTTCATCTGCTTCATTCCGCTTCATCCATCACCCTTAGAAACTTTCGTTCGGAGATCACCATGTACCTCGCCGTCCTGACCAACCTCGCTCAAGTCCAGAGCTCCACCGTCCTCGCCGTCGGCATCATGATCGGCCTGGCCGCGCTGGGTGCCGGCCTCGGTCTGGCCATCATGGCTGGCAAGTTCCTGGAATCGGCCGCGCGCCAGCCGGAACTGATCCCGGTGCTGCAGGTCCGCATGTTCATCACCGCCGGCCTGATCGACGCCGCGTTCATCATCAGCGTCGCGGTCGGCCTGCTGTTCGCCTTCGCCAACCCGCTGGCCCAGGTGTTCATCGAGCGTCTGTCGCAGGCTGCCGGCTGATCCAGCGGTAGCAGGATGTGGATGCAGCCCTTGGCGGTTGCATCCGCGGATGAAGGTCGGAAAGCGTCGCCACTGCGGCGGCGCTTTCACCCCTAAACAGCGATTGAGCGACCCATGGATATCACTCTTACCATCTTTGCCCAGGCGTTGGCCTTCGCCGGTCTGATCTGGATCGTCGCGACCAAAATCTGGCCTCCGCTGCTGCAGGCGATCGAAGAGCGTCAGCAAAAGATCGCTGAAGGTCTGGCTGCCGCCGATCGCAGTCAGAAGGATCTGGCGCAGGCGCAGGAAAAGGTCAACGAAGCATTGAAAGACGCACGCACCAAGGCCAACGAGATCATCGACCAGGCCCATGCGCGCGCCAACCAGATCATCGAAGCGGCCAAGCACGAGGCGATTGCCGAAGCCAACCGTCAGAAGGATCTGGCCCAGACCGAAATCGACGCATCTGCCACCCGCGCACGTGAAGAACTGCGCAAGCAGGTCTCGGTGCTGGCGGTCAGTGGCGCCGAAAAGCTGCTCAAGCGCGAAATCGATGCCAACGCCCACAAGGCGCTGCTCGACGAGCTGGCGGCGGAGATTTAAGCGATGAGCCAGGCCCTCACACTTGCCCGTCCCTACGGCCGCGCGGCGTTTGCGATCGCGCGTGAGGGCGGTAGCTTCGCGCCCTGGTCCGATGCGCTGGCGTTTTCGGCGCAGGTGGCCGGCGACCCGCGCGTGGCCGCATTGCTGCTCAACCCGGCCTTGCGCCAGGAACAGGCGGTGACGTTGCTGGCGCCGCCGCAGGCAGGCGAGGACTACCTGCGTTTCCTCGGCGTGCTTGCCGGTGCGCAGCGGCTGTCGCTGCTGCCGGAAGTTGCAGGCCTGTACGAACAACTGCGCGCCGATGCCGAACACGTCGTCAAGGCGACGGTGACCTCGGCCGCTGCAATGAGCCAGACCGAACTGGACACGATCGCTGCTGCGCTGAAGAAGCGCTTCGGCCGCGAAGTGGACATCACCACGGCAGTCGATGCGTCGCTGATCGGCGGCGCGGTGATCGACACCGGCGACGTGGTCATCGACGGCTCGCTGAAGGGCAAGCTTGCGCGTCTGCAAAGCTCGCTCGCCCACTGAATTCACATAAACGCATGGCCCTCGCGGCCGGCACCTAGGACTGAACGATGGCAACCACGCTCAACCCCTCCGAAATCAGCGACCTGATCAAGACCCGCATCGAAGCGGTCAAGCTGTCCGCAGAGTCGCGCAACGAAGGCTCCGTGACCAGCGTGTCCGACGGCATCGTGCGCATCTTCGGCCTGGCCGACGTGATGCAGGGCGAAATGATCGAACTGCCGAACAACACGTTCGCGCTTGCACTGAACTTGGAGCGCGATTCGGTCGGCGCCGTGGTGCTGGGCGATTACGAAAACCTGCGCGAAGGCGACGTGGCCAAGACCACCGGCCGCATCCTGGAAGTGCCGGTGGGTCCGGAACTGCTGGGTCGCGTGGTCAACGCACTGGGCGAGCCGATCGACGGCAAGGGCCCGCTGGGCGCCACCCAGACCGCACCAGTGGAGCGCGTTGCGCCCGGCGTGATCTGGCGCAAGTCGGTCGACCAGCCGGTGCAGACCGGTTACAAGTCTGTCGATGCGATGATCCCGATCGGCCGTGGCCAGCGCGAGCTGGTCATCGGCGACCGTCAGACCGGCAAGACCGCGCTGGCGATCGATGCGGTGATCAACCAGAAGGGCACCGGCATCAAGTGCGTGTACGTGGCGATCGGCCAGAAGGCCTCGACCGTTGCCAACATCGTGCGCAAGCTCGAAGAAAACGGCGCGCTGGCGCACACCGTGGTGGTGGCTGCGACCGCGTCCGAATCGGCCGCGATGCAGTACATCAGCCCGTATGCCGGCTGCACCATGGGCGAGTACTTCATGGACCGCGGCGAAGACGCCCTGATCGTGTACGACGATCTGTCCAAGCAGGCCGTGGCTTACCGCCAGATCTCGCTGCTGCTCAAGCGCCCGCCGGGCCGCGAGGCCTATCCGGGCGACGTGTTCTATCTGCACTCCCGCCTGCTCGAGCGCGCTGCACGCGTGTCCGAGGAATACGTGGAAAAGTTTACCAACGGTGCGGTGACCGGCAAGACCGGCTCGCTGACCGCGCTGCCGATCATCGAAACGCAGGCCGGCGACGTTTCTGCCTTCGTGCCGACCAACGTGATCTCGATCACCGACGGCCAGATCTTCCTGGAAACCGACCTGTTCAATGCCGGTATCCGTCCGGCCGTGAACGCCGGTATCTCGGTGTCGCGCGTCGGTGGTGCGGCCCAGACCAAGATCATCAAGAAGCTGTCCGGCGGCATCCGTATCTCGCTGGCGCAGTACCGTGAGCTGGCCGCGTTCGCGCAGTTCGCCTCGGACCTGGACGAAGCCACCCGCAAGCAGCTCGAGCGCGGTCAGCGCGTCACCGAGCTGATGAAGCAGAAGCAGTACGCGCCGATGTCCATCGCCAACCAGGCGCTGTCGATCTACGCGGTCAACGAGGGTTACCTCGATGAAGTGCCGGTCAACAAGCTGCTGGCGTTCGAAGAAGGCCTGCACGCGCACTTCGCCAACACCCAGGGCGAGTTGGTCAGCAAGATCAACAGCACCGGCAGTTGGGACAACGACATCGAAGCCAGCTTCAAGAAGGGCATCGAAGAGTTCAAGACCACGGGTAGCTGGTAAGTCAGTCACCGGGATTTGGGATTGGGCATTCGGGATTCGTTGTAGCGGTGATCTGAGGGCTGGAAGGCCCCCGATCACCACGTTGGATCTCCAGATTCAGTATTTCGGGATTTGCAGGTGAGGTGACGTCGGGGGCTTTGGCCAATCCCGAATCACCAATCCCGAATCCCACGAGCGAAGCGAGCGAGCAATGGCAGGCGGACGCGAAATCAAAACCAAGATCAAGAGCGTGCAGAACACCCGCAAGGTGACGCGCGCGCTCGAAATGGTCTCGGCCTCCAAGATCCGCAAGGCGCAAGAGCGCATGAAGACCTCGCGTCCGTATGCGCAGGCCATGAAGCAGGTGATCGGGCATCTGGCACAGGCCAGCACCGATTTCCAGCATCCGTTCCTGGTCGAGCGTGAGCAGGTCAAGCGGGTCGGTTACATCGTGATCTCTTCCGACCGCGGCCTGGCCGGCGGCCTGAACAACAACCTGTTCCGCAAGATGCTGGGCGAAGTGCGCCCGTGGCAGGACACCGGCGCCGAGATCGACGTGGTGACCATCGGGCAGAAGGCCTCGGCGTTCTTCCGTCGCATCAAGGTCAACATGGTCGGCAGCGTGACCCACCTGGGCGACAGCCCGCAGGTGGAACAGCTGATCGGCGTGATCAAGGTGATGATCGATGCCTTCATCGAGGGCAAGGTGGACCGTGTGTATCTGGTCTACAACCGCTTCGTGAACACGATGACGCAGAAGGCCAGCTTCGACCAACTGCTGCCGCTGCCGGCCGCCGAGCACAAGGTGGCCCACCACGATTGGGACTACCTGTACGAACCCGATGCCGCGACCGTGCTGGAGCATGTGATGACGCGTTACATCGAGTCGCTGGTGTACCAGGCCGTGCTGGAAAACGTGGCCTCCGAACATGCCGCGCGCATGGTGGCGATGAAGGCCGCCAGCGACAACGCCAACAAGATGATCGGCACCCTGCAACTGGTCTATAACAAGGCACGTCAGGCGGCGATCACCCAGGAAATTTCGGAAATCGTCAGCGGCGCGGCCGCCGTCTAAGTACCGCCGGGATTGGGGATTCGGGATTGGTTGGAGCGCAGCGAATCGCGCCCTTGCGAATCCCCAATCACGAATCCCAAATCACAAAATTCCACGAGATGGCATCGGCCACTCGGACAGAACAAAGCTAACCGGAGCAGCAAAATGAGTCAGGGCAAGATCGTTCAGATCATCGGCGCGGTCGTCGACGTCGAATTCCAGCGCCATGAAGTGCCGAAGGTCTATCACGCGTTGAAGGTCGAAGGCACCGAAATCACCCTGGAAGTGCAGCAGCAGCTCGGCGATGGCGTGGTGCGCACGATTGCGCTCGGCTCCACCGACGGCCTGAAGCGCAACCTGCTGGCCACCAACACCGAGCGCGCGATTTCGGTGCCGGTCGGCGCCGGGACGCTGGGCCGCATCATGGACGTGCTGGGTCGCCCGATCGACGAAGCCGGCGACGTGCAGGCTTCGGACCATTGGGAAATCCACCGCGCCGCGCCGTCGTATGAAGACCAGTCCTCCAGCACCGAACTGCTGGAAACCGGCATCAAGGTCATCGACCTGATGTGCCCGTTCGCCAAGGGCGGCAAGGTGGGCCTGTTCGGCGGCGCCGGCGTCGGCAAGACCGTCAACATGATGGAACTGATCAACAACATCGCCAAGGCGCACAGCGGCTTGTCCGTGTTTGCCGGCGTGGGCGAGCGTACCCGTGAGGGCAACGACTTCTACCACGAGATGAAAGACTCCAACGTGCTGGACAAGGTCGCGATGGTGTACGGCCAGATGAACGAGCCGCCGGGCAACCGTCTGCGCGTCGCCCTGACCGGTCTGACCATGGCCGAGTATTTCCGCGACGAGAAGGACGAAAACGGCAAGGGCAAGGACGTGCTGCTGTTCGTGGACAACATCTACCGCTACACGCTGGCCGGTACCGAAGTGTCCGCGCTGCTCGGCCGTATGCCGTCGGCCGTGGGTTACCAGCCGACCCTGGCCGAAGAAATGGGCGTGCTGCAGGAGCGCATCACCTCGACCAAGAGCGGTTCGATCACCTCGATCCAGGCCGTGTACGTGCCTGCGGACGACCTGACCGACCCGTCGCCGGCGACCACCTTCGCCCACCTGGATTCGACCGTCACGCTGAGCCGTAACATCGCCTCGCTGGGTATCTACCCGGCCGTGGATCCGCTGGATTCCACCAGCCGCCAGATGGACCCGCTGGTGATCGGCCACGAGCATTACGACACCGCCCAGCGCGTGCAGCAGACCTTGCAGAAGTACAAGGAACTGAAGGACATCATCGCGATCCTGGGCATGGACGAGCTGAGCGAAGAAGACAAGCAGTCGGTGTCGCGCGCACGCAAGATCGAGCGCTTCTTCAGCCAGCCCTTCCACGTGGCCGAAGTGTTCACCGGCTCGCCGGGCAAGTACGTCTCGCTGAAGGACACCATCCGCGGCTTCAAGGCGATCTGCGACGGCGAATACGACCACCTGCCGGAGCAGGCGTTCTACATGGTCGGCAGCATCGAAGAAGCGGTCGAAAAAGCCAACAAGATAAGCGCCAAGGCGTAACAGCCGGGATTTGGCATTCGGGATTAGGTACGGCGGGTGAGCTGGGTGCGGGAACGAGGTGAGTGGTCACAGCGAAAGCTGCGGTTGCTAATCCCGAATCCCGAATCCCCAATCCCCGCCTCACAACGTGAGGCAGCATGAGCACTATCCGTTGCGACATCGTCAGCGCCGAGAAGGAAATCTTCCACGGTGAGGCGACGCTGGTCGTGGCCACCGGCGAGTTGGGCGAGCTGGGCATTGCGCCCAAGCACGCGCCGCTGATCACGCGCCTGAAGCCGGGCAAGGTGGTGGTGACCACCGCCAGCGGCGAACAGCTGGACTTCGCCATTTCCGGGGGCATCCTGGAAGTGCAGCCGCAGGTGGTGACCATCCTGGTCGACACCGCGGTGCGTGCGCAGGACATCGACGAGGCGGCCGTGCGCAAGGTCAAGGAAGAAGCCGAGCGGCTGCTGGCCAACCGTGGCGACACGGTGGACGTGGCCCAGGCACAGCGTCAGCTGGCCGAGGCGACGGTTCAGCTGCAGGCGCTGGAGCGCTTGCGTCGTAACCTCAAGCACTGAGCGATTGCCTGTCGATTGCGCAGCCTGTTGATGGGGCGCGCACCGCAAGCAGCTGCAAGATCACTTGCAGATAAAGAACGTCGAAACGCCGACCCTGTGTCGGCGTTTTCGTTTTTGGAGATTCGCCGGCGGCTCCGCGAATTGGCCGCAGCGCGCGGCAGGCACACTGCGTGGCTTGGCGCACATGCCCGGCGGTGGGGCGTGGCACGCTTGCCCAGGCACGTTGAGGAACACGGTATGACCCGTTCGATCGATGGCATTCGCGCTTACATGGTGACCGGCCTGCTGGCCGCCGCGCTGCTGGGCTGTGCACTTCCGGCACGTAGCCAGCCGCCGCTGGAGCGGTTACTGGATCGCATCGTGCAGCGCAACGCCATTGGCGATGCGGTTGCGTTGAGCAAGTGGGACAGCGGCAAGCCGGTGCTGGATCAGGCGCGCGAGGCGGCGGTGCTGCAAAGCGTGCGCGACCAGGCGCCGGCGCGTGGGCTGGATGCCGACGATGCGGCGCGTTTTTTTGGTGCGCAGATCGAAGCCAACAAATCGGTGCAGTACGCGTTGCTGCACCACTGGCACGAACGCGGGCGCGCGCCAGACACCGCCCGTCCGGATCTCACCGCGCTGCGCACACGCCTGGATCAACTGCAGGGCGAACTGCTCGATGCGCTGGCCGAGGTTGCGTCAGCGCGCAGCGCGCCCGACTGCCCGGCCAGTACCGCGCGTGCAGCGGCGCATTACGCCACGCAATGGCAGCTGGACGCGTTGCATCGCGCGGCGCTGCTACGCAGCCTGGGCGACTTTTGCCACTGATCTGCTGCAGTGGGTGTGGTCTGCGATGCCCCGCTCGCTGTCGTGAGCTAGAGCGCGGCTGACCAAACCGTAGCGAGCGCTCGCCTGGTGGTGAGTGCGGCGGTGCTGTCGGCCGTTTTGGTGGACATCGTCAGGCGTCCAGATCAACCACTGCGTGGGTCGAGGGCGCGCGGCCTGCGCATGCCTTGCTCAGCGGTACACCACATGCCGGCCGAGGAAGAACGACACCACCGCCAGCCCGCCTTCGACCAGTGGTTTCGCCAGCCAGGCCTGGCGCAGGCCGAGCAGATCCACCGTTGTCGACAGCAGCCAGGTGCTGATCAGCGTGAGCGCCAGCCACATCAGCGCAAAGCGGCGGAAGCGTTGCCAGCCCAGTCGCGCATCGCCTTGCTGGGCGAAGGTGTAGCGGCCATTGAGCCAGAAGCCGAGCATGGCGCCGCTGATGCGTCCAAGCAGATTGGCGGGCACCGCAGGCATGCCTGCGGCAGTGGCGACAATGAAGATGCCGCAATCCACGGCCAGCTGCAGGGCGCCAATCATCATGAACTGGCTGCCTTGGCGGAACAGACTCATGCGTGTGTGAGCGAAGAAGGGGCGCCCATCCTAGCCGCACTGAGCGCAGCCAACCAAACAACCGCGTTCGCTGCCAGGCAGGCGCGGCCGGTGATCGGTGCGGCATGTACCACGCGCACACGCCGGTGATGAGCACGCCGTCCACGCCCGCCTGAACACTGCTCGCCAGGTGTTGTCAGCCGCAGTGACGCGCAAACGCTGCCGCCGCAGACGAACGCTGCATCAGGGCAACGACGCGACGGAGGCGCAGCGACTAGAATTTAGCCATCTATCCGTCTGGAATCTCTTGATGACCCTGCCCCTGCACGTTGTGATCCTGGCCGCGGGCGAGGGCAAGCGCATGCGCTCGTCCCTGCCCAAGGTGCTGCAACCGCTGGCGGGCCAGCCGATGCTGGCGCATGTGATCGCCACGGCGCGTCAGCTGCAGCCGGCAGCGATCCATATCGTGTACGGGCATGGCGGCGATCAGGTGCAGGCAGCATTCGCCGGTCAAGGCGATCTGCAGTGGGCCGAGCAGCGCGACCAGCTGGGCACCGGGCATGCGGTGCAGCAGGCGATGCCTGCGATTCCCGACGCGGCGACGGTGCTGGTGTTGTATGGCGATGTTCCGCTGATCCGCAGCGAGAGCTTGCTGCAGTTGCTGCATGCACCGGGCCGGATGGCGGTGCTGGTGGCCGAACTGGCCAACCCCAGCGGCTACGGGCGGATCCTGCGCGATGCCGAAGGCAAGGTTGCCGCCATCGTCGAACAGAAGGACGCCAACGACGAACAGCGCCGTGTTCGCACCATCAATACCGGCATCCTCACCGCCGAATCGACCGCGCTGCGCCGCTGGCTGGCTGGCCTGTCCAACAACAATGCGCAGGGCGAGTTCTATCTGACCGATGTATTTGCCAGCGCCGCCGCCGATTTCACTCCGGCCGACATGGTGCACGTGGCCGACCCGCAGGACGTGGAAGGTGCCAATGACCCGTGGCAACTCGCCCAGCTCGAACGTGCTTGGCAGCTGCGCGCTGCGCGTGCGCTGTGCCTGCAGGGCGTTCGCATGGCTGACCCGGCGCGGGTGGAGCAGCGCGGCAGCGTGCAGGTGGGACGCGATGTGCAGCTGGATATCGATGTGATTCTGGAAGGCGATGTGACGCTGGGCGACGGCGTGGTGATCGGCCCGTTCGTACGGCTGCGCGATGTGACCCTGGGTGCCGGCACGCAGGTGCGCGCGCACTGCGATCTGGAAGGCGTGATCACCGAAGGCGCGGTGCAAATCGGCCCGTTCGCGCGCTTGCGCCCCGGCACCGTGTTGGCCGATGGCGTGCATATCGGCAACTTCGTGGAGACCAAGAAGGTCACGATGGGCGTGGGCAGCAAGGCCAACCACCTCACCTACCTGGGCGATGCGGTGATCGGCAGCAAGGTGAACATCGGCGCCGGCACCATCACCTGCAACTACGACGGGGTGAACAAGTCGCAGACCACCATTGGCGACGGCGCGTTCGTCGGCTCCAACAGCGCACTGGTGGCGCCGATCGCCGTCGGTGCCAAGGCCACCATCGGTGCGGGCTCGGTGATCACCCGCGATGCGCCGGCGGGCCAGCTCAGTGTGACGCGTGCGCGGCAGACGGTGATCGAAGGCTGGGAGCGGCCGACCAAAAAATAGGCCGCATCGCCGGCGGTGTGACCCGTCGGACGCGTGCGATAGCCCGGCCGTTCTCAGCTGAGGCATTGAGGCTGCTGGCCACCTCGACGCGGCTCAGCAGCGGCGATGCCACCCCGCATTGAATGTGTAGGAGCGCCCCTGGGCGCGACAGGGATTTACGGGGATTTACTGGTAATGTCGCTCGCGCCTGGGGGGCGCTCCTGCGACGTGCGTGAGGCTGGTAGTCAGATGCAACACACGCTGCGTTGATCCCAAGCCTGAGCGCGACGCTGTCTTTACTAGGCCAACGGCAGCAACACGGTCACGCACAACCCGCCGTGTTCGCGGTTATGCAGCGAGATGCGCCCGCTATGCGCTTCGGCGATTTCGCGGGTCAGTGCAAGGCCAAGACCTGTGCCATTGCGCTTGGTCGAATAGAACGGCATCAGCGCGTTGTGCAGCACAGCCTCGTTCATGCCATTGCCGCGGTCGAGCACTTCGATGCGCAGCCACTGCGGCAGGCGCGTGACCCGTACGGCCACGTCGCTGTTGGGCGGCTGTGCTTCGCTGCAGGCTTCGTGCGCATTTTTCAGCAGATTGAGCAGCGCCTGCTCGATCTGCGCTGCATCTATCCGGCTGGAGACATCGGTGAGCGTGCCATGCACCTGAAACGGAATCTGTTGCTGCAGGCGCTGCAGAAACGGCGCCCACTCGATGGTCTGCAGCTGCGGCTGCGGCAACTTTGCGAAGCGCGCATAGCCGCGGATGAAGCCTTCCAGATGGCGCGCACGTTCTTCGATGGTTTCGAACACGGTACCCAGCCGATCGGTGCGTTCGCGGCGCAGCAGCTCGGCGCCGGAATGCGCCAGCGAGGCGATCGGAGCCAGCGAGTTGTTCAATTCGTGGCTGATCACGCGGATGACCTTTTTCCACGTCTGCACTTCCTGGCGGCGCAGTTCGGCCGTCAACGTGCGGATCAACACTAGTTCGTGGCCGCGCCCATTGAGATGGAAGCTGCGCCGCGACAGGTGGTAGATCTGCTCGTCCTCCTCGTCATCGCCGTCTTCGCGCACCGCGAACAGACAGTCCCCGCCGCGTGCCATGGCGTCGCGCAATTCGTTGGGCATGCGGCTGAGCACATCGTCCAGATGCTGGCCTTCGAGCTTGCGTCCGTCGTACAGCAGTTTGCGTGCGGCGTAGTTGGAAAACCCGACCCGCCGCACGCCATCGCCGCCGGCGACCACCAGCAGCATCGCGACCGGCGTGTTTTGCAGCATGGTGTCCAGCATCAGTTCGCGCTGCACCAGATTGCTGCGCTGCGCACGCAGGACATCGCCAAGTTCGGCATGCGCCTGCACCAGTTGCGCCAGTTCGTCATTGCCGCGCCAATACACACCGAAGTTGTACTCACCATCGCGGTAGCTGCTGGTGGTGCCGGCCAGCGCACGAAACAGCGAGCGCATCGGCGCGGTGGCGCGGCTGAGGCTGAACCACATCGCTGCCAGCAGAACCACGGCCGAAATCGCGGCCACCTGCCAGCCGCGGTCCAGCCAATAAGCCATGAACCACGGCAAAGCCGCAGCCAGCGCGAGCACCGGCAACAAGCGGAGAAACAGCGAAAAGGTGAAGGAGCGGTTCCACATACGCAGGCTCATTCCGACGTGATGCCGTAGCGGTCCATGCGCCGATACAGCGCTTGGCGGCTTAGCCCCAGCTCGGCGGCCGCTTGTGCAATCACGCCTTGCGCGCGTGCCAGCGCCTGTTCGATGCGCGCGCGATCCGGCTCGCCCGCGGCCGGGGCGACCGGCCGTGGCGCGGCAGCACGCGGCAGATTCAGATCGCTCGCTTCGATGCGCGCACCCTGTGCGAGCAGCGCGGCGCGTTGCAGCACATTGCGCAGCTCGCGCACGTTGCCGGGCCAGGCATGCCGTTGCAATGCGTCGCGCGCTTGCGTGGACAGCGGCTTTTCACCGGCCAAAAAATATTCGGCCAGCGGGCCGATATCGCCGGGGCGCTCGGCCAGTGCAGGCAGCGCGATTTCTACCGTGTTGAGGCGGTAATACAGATCCTCGCGGAAACTGCCCTCGCGGATCATCGCTTGCAGATCGGCATTGGTGGCGCTGATCACGCGGACCTTGGCGTGGCGTTCGCGGTTGGAACCCAGCCGCTCGTAACGGCCGGTTTCCAGCACGCGCAGCAGTTTCATCTGCCCTGCCAGCGGCAGGTTGCCGATCTCATCGAGAAACAGCGTGCCGCCATCGGCGGCTTCGAACTTGCCTTCGCGCGCCTTGTTGGCGCCGGTGTAGGCGCCGGCCTCTGCGCCGAACAATTCGGCTTCGATCAATTCGCCTGGCAATGCGCCCCAGTTGAGTGCGATGAACGGCCCGTGTTTGGTTGCCGAATTGGCCTGGATGATCTCGGCGATCTTCTCCTTGCCGCTGCCGTTGAGGCCGGTGATCAGCACCGGCAAGTCCGAGCGTGCGACCTGGCAGGCCAGCGCAATCGCCCGTTCGCTGGCCGGATCGGCGAACACCGCGCCGCGCAGGTCGTAGCGCTGGGTCAGCTGCTCGCGACCACGCCGTTCGCGATCGCGGCGGCGCTCCAATTCGCGGCGTGCTTCGGACAATTCCAGCAGGTTGTTGAATGTGGTCAGCAGCTTGGTGTCGTCCCAGGGCTTGGCGATGTAATCGGCCGCACCGGCCTTGACCAGGCCCACCGCGCTGCCCAGATGGGTCCAGGCGGTGAGCAGGATCACCGGCAGGTCCGGGTGACGCTGGCGGAGTTGGCTAAACAGCGCCTTGCCTTCTTCGCCGGAGGTGGTATCGGCGGTGAAGTTCATGTCCTGGATCACCAGATCGAACGCTTGCTCATCCAGCAGCGCCAACCCGGCCTGCGGCGAATGCGCGTGCCGCGCCTCGATGTCGTGCAACGAAAACAGCACCTCCAACGCAGTGGCCACGGCCGCGTTGTCGTCGATGATCAGGATTTGCGGCATCGGGTGCTCAGTGGGAAACGCTGGGAGAAGGGCTATCAGAACAGGATTCTGTGCGTGGCGGAACTGCGCGAGCAACGGGGAGTGCGTGTGCCCGACAGGCCTCAGCCAGACGGGGCTGATCCCGGCAATGCAGCGATCGTCTGATCGGCGCGATGGCGTTGGCAACAGGGCTGCGTCGATGCCGACCTCAAGCGCAGATCTTGACGCAGCGCAGACGTCAGGGCCGGCAGGAGCTTTTGGCGCAGGCGCCGCGGGTGGAGGGGCGATCCTTGTGGGTGTTTGCAGGCGAACGATATTGCTGCGTGATGCCATCTGACTGGGACACCCAACGTTGCTGCTTACTACGCGTCAGCGGGCCGACACAGGAACCGCTGATGCGCCATCACGCCGTCACGCGCTCCGCGTCGCCACCGCCGGGGGCACCATCGTGGCGCGACGTGCTGGCCAGTACACCGCGATCTGGCCCAGCCCCCACAACAGAAGCGCACCGATCGGCAGGTAGATCAGCGGCAGGCGTGGCAACTCGTAGCGGGCCATCAACCAGACATTGATCGAGTAAGCCAGCAACATGCCAAGCACGATGCCGATCGAGGCGAGCAGGAAATTCTCGATCTGGAAATAGCGAAGGATCTGCCCGCGTGTGGCGCCCAGTGCGCGGCGGATGCCGATCTGCTTGGTACGTTGCTGTACCCAGAAGCTGGCAAGCCCAACGATGCCGAGTGCGGTGACGATCAGTAGCGCGATGCAGACTGCGCCCAGCAACCAGACCATTGCACGGTCGTTCTGAAAGAACTCCTTTCGGATATCGGAGTAGATTTCCTGCTTCAGCAAAAGCCTGCTGTTATCCAGCTTCATCAATGCCGCCACTGCGGATTTCAGCACTTCCTGCCGCCGCGCCGGGTCGGTGACGCGTACTACATACCTGCCTGCTGTGTATGGAACACGGATCGGCAAGATCATTGAGTAATTGATGCTGGCCAGGCCATTCACGGTGTTGGGCCGAACCAGTGTCTGCACGATGCCGACGATATGCAGCGGAACCTCACCCGAGTAAACGGTTTTGCCGAGTGCGCTCTGATTCGGAAACAACTTGTCTGCGGTCGCTTGCGCAAGAATGACCGACGAGCCTTGCTCGCGCACGCTTTTGTCGTTGTCAGCCTTCTCAACGCTGATGTATTGGTCTTTGGTGAAGTCTCGCCCGGCCACCAGTTGCAGCCCCAAGGTGTTCAATGCACCTTCGCTCACCAAGTATTGCGCAGCGTTGAGGTTCGGGCGCTCCTGCTCGCGCGTGACCGATACACTGCTGTTGGAAGATGAGTCAATAAATGGAATCTGGTTTGTGATGGCCGCGTCGCGCACGCCGGGGATGGATTGCAGCGCTGCCAGATCCTCCAGGGTGCGCGCATCGGCATTGACTTGTGTGCCGATACCGCCCAGTTCGATGCTGAGCAATTCCGATTCGGCGATGCCGCTGACGCGATGCAGGGTTTCCATGCGGTTGCCGATCAGAAACAGCGCGTTGCAGATGATCGCGCATGCCAGTGCGATTTCGAGCACGATGAGTGCTGCGGCTGTCTTGTGGCGGCGCAGTGTGGAGACGATTGGACGGATGTCCATGAGCGGTACCTTCGAGAAGAGGGCAATGCCCGCCGTGTTGCGGCGGGCGACGTGGTCAGGACGCTTTGAGCTGCAGTGCCGGTGCGACCTGGATGGCACGCCAGGCGGGTAGCAGACCGGCCAACAAACTTGCCAACAGCGCCAGAACGAAGGTGAGCAGCAGCATCTTGGTATCGAGGTGTGCAAGCTCGGCATAGTCCACCGGCTGTTGGCGTACGGCCCACAGTCCCAGCCACGCCAATGCCAGCCCGGCCAGCCCGCCAGCCAAACCGACGGTTCCCGCTTCCACCAGGCATTGCGCGAAGATGGCGCGACGCGATGCGCCCAGTGCGCGGCGTACGCCGATGTCCCCACTGCGGCGCAAGAACTTGGCAAGCAGCAAACCCACTGTGTTGAGCAGGCACACCAACAGGAAGCCCATGGCCAACCAGAGCTGCAGGCGCACATCGTTCGGCACGACTTCCTTGAAGTTGAGCCACTCCAACACGTTGCGCAGGCGCGTATTGTTCGGGCGCTCGAAGCGCCCGGCGGCGCGCTGCTGAGTGGAGTAATTGTCCAGATAGGCCTTGTAGTCGCCAGCCTGCGCGGGGCTTTCCAGTTCCACCCAGTACTGCATCCAGGTGCAGGGCGCGTTGAGTGCATTGGTATCGCCGCTTTCAAGCTTGCCGAAGCAGTTCATGCTGCCGCTGTGGTCCATTTTCAGATCCATTGCCACGCTGAAGGGCAGATAGACCTGTTCGTTGGAGCCGTAGGTATTGGTCACGTCGTAGAAGCGCGGGTTTGCTTTCCAGCGATCCAGTGCGCCAACGATACGGAACGCGTTTTTGTTCAAGCGCAGATCACGGCCCACGCTGTTGCTGCCGTCGAACAATTTGTCGTTGAGCGTCTTGGTGATCACCACCACGCGTTCGTGCCGTTCGTCGCTGCTGGACGACCAGGCCTGGCCGTACAGGAAGGGTGGCTGGAACATCGGGAAGAAATCGGCCGAGGTGTAGCGTGCTTCAGATTTGAAGGCGCTCAATCCGCTTTTTGCCGGTTCGATTGCCAGGCTTCCTCCTGTCATCAAGGCTTGGTGCTTGGCACGCTTCTCACGCAATAGCGCTTCGGCATCGAAGCGGGTCACTTGATCGCCGGGCTCTTCGCCTGGCTGGAAGCCTGCCTTCGGTTGTGGGTCGACGAGCACATTGAACAGCCGATCGCTCTTCTGCGGAATCGGATCGCCCGACAATACATAGAACACCGTCAACGTGGTCATGCTGGCGCCGATGCCGAGCGCGATGGCCAGCACCATCAGTGCGGTGAGCACCTTGTTGCGGCGGAAACTGCGGACCGCCAGAGTGAAGTAATAGCCGAACATGGGCGGGCTCCTTAGTCGGCCAAGGTTGCAGCAGCGCTGGGCGCGCGCATCAGGCTGGGGTTGCGTTCCAGATCGGTGGCCTGGCCGTCGACGATGTGCACGTTGCGCTGTGCGCGCGCGGCCAGTTCCGGGTCGTGGGTGACCATGACGATGGTGGTGCCCTGGCTGTTGATCTCTTCCAGCAGTTCCATCACCCCGCGCGCCATTTGCGAATCGAGGTTGCCGGTGGGTTCGTCGGCCAGCAGCAGGCGCGGGCTGCCGGCCAGTGCGCGCGCAATCGCGGCACGCTGCTGCTGGCCGCCGGACAGTTCGGTGGGGTAGTGCCTCAGGCGCGAGCCCAGGCCGACCTTGGTCAGTGCCTCTTCGATGCGCTGCTTGCGCTCGGCCGCGGCCATGCCGCGATAGCGCAGCGGCACATCGACATTGTCGAACAGGTTGAGGTCGGGAATCAGGTTGAAGCCCTGGAAGATGAAGCCGATCTTCTGGTTGCGCAGGCGCGAGCGCGCATCGTCGGAGAGGTGGCTGACGTCTTCGCCATCCAGCAGGTACTGCCCGCTGGTGAAGGTTTCCAGCAGCCCGGCCAGGTTGAGGAAGGTGGTCTTGCCCGAGCCGGAGGGGCCGGTGACCGCGACGAATTCGCCTTCGCGTACATGCAGGTGCAGCGACCGCAGCGCGTGCGTTTCCACCTGTTCGGTGCGGAAGACCTTGGAGACTGCTTGCATCTTGAGCATTGCCGATTCCTTTACGAAGAAGGTGTGTGCGAAAGAGGTCGAGCGTGGCTGACAAACCGTGGCGAGCAGCCTGACGGCTGCGCAGCAGGTGCTGGCCGCCTTAGTGGACGGTGACGCGCGGCGCATCGCCGAAGTTATCTGCGCCGGAGACCACCACGCGGTCGCCGGCCTGCAGCCCGGACAGCACCTGCACTTCGCCCAGGCTGCTGACGCCCATGCGCACGGGGCGGCGCACCGCGGTGTTGCCATCCATCACGTAGGCGTAGCTGCCGCCGGATTGTTCGACGAACGGGCCGCGCTCGACCTTGAGCACGTTGCGGCGCGTGTCCATGACCACGCGTGCGCTCATGCGCTGGCTCTGACGCAGGCCGGGCGGCTGCTTGTCGGCGAAGCGGATGCGTGCGGTGACTTCGCCGTTGACCACTTCCGGCGACACCGCCGAGATGGCGCCGGGGAACGGTTCGCCGCTGCCGCTGGTGAGCTGGGCCGGCATGCCGATGGCCAGATCGCGCGCGAAGCTCTCAGGCACCTTGATCTCCACTTCGAACTTGGACAGATCCACCACGCCCAGGATCGGTGCGTTTGCCGCGACCTGGGTGTGCTGCACGGCCTGCACCTGGCCGACCTGGCCATCGAACGGCGACAGCAGCGTGAGGGCGTCCACCTGGCGCTGCACCTCGGCCACCACCGCGCGTTGGCGGTCGGCCAGCAGGCGCTTGTTGCGCGAATCCAGATCTGCGCCCTGGCTCTTCAGCGCCGCATCGCGCTGGGCGTGCTGCAGGTCGATGTCGGTCTTCTTCAAGGTGTCCTGCGCCTTGGCCAGCTCCACCTGCGGCACTGCGCCGCCATCGTAGCCGCGCTGGTAACGCTCCAGGTCGCGCGCAGCGGCCTGCTTGTCGATCTTGGCCTGGTCGGTGAGCTTGCTGGCCGTGGCGCGGGCCAGCGTGGCATCCAGGGCGGCGCGGCTGGATTCGGCCTCCAGGCCGGCCAGCGTGGCCTGCTCCTGCGCCAGCTTGCTGCGCAGCTCCGGGCTGTCGATGCGCGCCAGTTCCTGGCCCTGCTTGACCACGTCGCCGGCGACCACGCTCAGCGTTACCGTGCCGGCGGAGATGGCGTACAGCACAGGGCTGTTGGCGGCGATGACGCGGCCGTCGGCGGCGATGTCGCGCACCAGGTCGCCCTGGCTGACGGTGGCGATGCGCACCCGGCTGGCGTCGAACGAGCGGCTGCCGGCGCTCCACGCAGTAACCGCCCAACCGATGCCGGCCAACACAGCCGCCGCAGCGATGCCGGGCCACAGCCAACGGCGCCACGGCGCTCGTTGGGCGGGTGTACGGAGAACCTGGTCCTGGGCGGAGGTATCGCGAATCATGATCGGCTGGCTCGGTGGCGTCACTGCGATAAAGCAGGACGTGTGCCAACCTTCAAGTACTTGAAGGAAATCATGTTTATGCGCTGGTAGGCAGTGTCCGCGGTGTCCGCGGACACTGCGGGCGGACACGCTGTCCGGGCGTGGTCATGCAGCGGACAAGAGCGGACACGCTAAAATGCCGGTCTTCTTTCCAAAGAGCTGTCCCTATGTGCGGCATTGTCGGAGCGATCGCCGGGCGCGATGTGGTCCCGGTCCTGATCGAAGGACTCAAGCGCCTGGAATACCGCGGCTACGATTCCTCCGGCGTCGCCGTGCTCGACGGCGCGCAGGTGCGCCGGGTGCGCCGTACCGGCCGCGTGGCCGAAATGGCACAGGCCGCGCAAGCCGAGCAGTTCGGCGCCACGCTGGGCATCGGCCACACCCGCTGGGCCACCCACGGCGGCGTCACCGAAGCCAACGCGCACCCGCACATCAGCGCCGGCGTGGCGCTGGTGCATAACGGCATCATCGAAAACCACGAACAGCAGCGCGAAAAACTGCGCGCGCTGGGCTACACCTTCGAGTCGCAGACCGACACCGAGGTCATCGCGCATCTGATCCATCACCATCTGGGCAGCGCGGGAAACCTGCTGTCCGCGCTGCAGCGCACCGTCAAGGAGCTCACCGGCGCCTACGCGCTGGCGGTGATGAGCCAGGCCGAGCCGGAACGGTTTGTCTGCGCGCGCATGGGCTGCCCGTTGCTGATCGGGGTGGGCGAGGGCGAGAACTTCGTCGCCTCCGATGTGTCGGCCATCGTGCAGGCCACCCGCCAGGTGATCTTCCTCGAAGAAGGCGACACTGCCGAACTGCGTCGCGATGGCGTGCGCATCTTCGATGGCAACGACGCGCCAGTCGAACGCCCGTTGCATCTATCGGATGTGTCGCTGGCGTCGCTGGAACTGGGCCCGTTCCGGCATTTCATGCAGAAGGAAATCCACGAGCAGCCGCGTGCGCTGGCCGACACCATCGAAGCGGCCATCGACGCCAAGGGTTTTCCGGCATCGCTGTTCGGGCCCAATGCCGAGGCGGTATTGCGCGAGATCGAAGGCGTGCAGATCCTGGCCTGCGGCACCAGTTACTACGCCGGCATGACCGCGCGTTACTGGATCGAAGCCATCGCCGGCCTGCCGTGCAGCGTGGAAATCGCCAGCGAATACCGCTACCGCACCGCCTACGCCAACCCAAAGCACCTGATCGTCACCATCTCGCAGTCCGGCGAAACGCTGGACACGATGGAAGCGCTGAAATACGCCAAATCGCTCGGGCATCTGCATACGTTGTCGATCTGCAACGTGCCCGAAAGCGCGATCCCGCGCGCCAGCGAACTGGTCTGCTACACGCGCGCCGGTGCCGAGATCGGAGTGGCCTCGACCAAGGCGTTCACCACGCAGCTGGCGGTGCTGTTCCAGCTCACCATGGTGCTGGGCAAGCTGCAGGGCCGCATCAGCGAGGCCGAAGAAGCCGATTATCTGGAACAGTTGCGTTTCCTGCCGGGCAGCGTGCAGCACGCACTGAATCTGGAACCGCAGATCATGGCCTGGGCCGAGCAGTTTTCGCCGAAGGAAAACGCCCTGTTCCTCGGTCGCGGCCTGCATTACCCAATTGCGCTGGAAGGCGCGCTCAAGCTCAAGGAAATCTCCTATATCCATGCCGAAGCGTATCCGGCCGGCGAGTTGAAGCACGGCCCCCTGGCATTGGTGGACGCGGCGATGCCGGTGGTGGTGATCGCACCGAATGACCGACTGCTGGAGAAGGTCAAATCCAACATGCAGGAAGTGCGCGCACGTGGCGGGGAGCTGTTCGTGTTCGCCGACCAGGACAGCCACTTCAGCGAATCCGAGGGCGTGCATGTGATCCGCACACCACGCCACGCCGGCGTGCTGTCGCCGGTGATCCACACCATCCCGGTGCAGCTGCTGGCGTATCACACCGCGCTGGCACGCGGCACCGATGTGGACAAGCCGCGTAATCTGGCCAAATCGGTGACGGTGGAGTAAGCGCGCGGGCGGGACAACCGTGCCCGCCGTCAGGCAGGCGCGGCCAGTGCGTTGTTTGTGCTTGGCCTGTACCACGCGAATGGTGGTGCCTGCGTGCCGCCGGTGCCGGCCTCGGGCCGATGATTTGCGTGCCTTAGCCGCATCGCGCCACTGCACCGACGCGTGAGCCCGCAGCCCCTGTGCAACGGCGGTGCGCAGCCAGGCCGCGTGGCGACCTCGCTGCTGCTGCTACGCAAGAGATGGCGGCGATCGTGATCCTCGGGCAGCCAAGCGGCAGGGCGTCGTCAAGGCAGCTGCGTGTTGCGCCGATTAGCAGCCGCGCTTCAAGGCTGCCAACGCTTTGGCCCAGGTTATGCATAAGCTTCTTGCGAGGGTCACACCACGCAGGAGGACGTATGCACGAGTCTTTCAAACAGGGGGCGCCGGCGGAATTGTGGCAGGCGTTGGTGCGCGAGGCGGGGCAGCGGATTGCGCGTCCGCTGGACGAATCGCGCGAACACTATCTGGTGTTCGTGTTGTTGCGTTTCCAGCGCGATGCGCATCTGCTGTCGCGCACGCAGGCACTGGCATGGTTGCATGCGCAGGATCAGGTCGGCAGCGTGCGGGCCGACGCATTGCGCGATGTGGGCGACGGATGTCTGTTGATTGCAGGCCTGTTCCCGGGCGTGGCGCAGCGCCGTCGGCTGAGCGTGGACTACTTCATCGACCTGGGGCGCGGCGCATATTCCGAAGTAGCCGACACCCGCTACAGCGATGCGGGGCTGTTCGCACAACTGGCCGGCAGCTATCGCGAGCTGGTGCGCACACTCGCTGCATTGCGCACGCCACACGATTGGCAACCGAGCGTTGGCGGGATCTTGCATGCGTAACCAGTGCACGTGCACAGGGGCGGTCCCCACATCGGCGTCGGGACCGCCCCGACTGCGATGGCGGCCGTGTGCGGGCACACTATCCCTGCAGGTCGATCTGCGGGTGCGTTGTGCCATTACCTGTCGATCCGAACTCTGCATCGTTGGAAGCCATCGCGTGCAAGCGTTGGTGCATCGGTCGCGCTGCATGGGGGACATGCAGCGCGTCGCACTTATCCAAAGGGACAGGGATTCATGAAGACGTGTATTGCAGCGGTGCTGTTGGCACTGCCTGGGCTTGCCGTTGCGCAAGATCTGCCGCTGGGCTATGCCGGTCAGGGTGGAATGACGCTGCAGGAGATCGACCCTGCCATCTATGCATATCACTACGACCACGGATTCGTGGGCGAAGATGCGCTGGGCTGGGATCCTGCGCTGCAGTTCGCCTGGTCGCGCATCGCTGCCGCCAAGGTCTGCGCACAGCAATCGTCATCGGATGCATTGATCGGCAAGTTGGTGGAGCAGTACGGCAAGGATGCCGTGGTGCACCAGATCAACGGGATCGGCTTTCATGAAGCGCAGATGCGCGCGGCCGGGACGTTTTGTACGCCGGCGCGCGTGACCGAAGCCACAGCGGTGGGGCCTGCGTTTGCTGGCGGTGATTTCTCTGCGGCAACTGCCTATGCGGCGGCGGCTGAAGCGGGGACGATTGCGGTTGCGGCGGCCGAAGGGCAGCCATCGCCACAAACGCAATCCGATGCAGATGTCGTCATTGCACCGTCGTCTGACTGGGCCTTGCAGCTGCCGTTACAGTCCAGCATGCGGGTGGGCCCGAACGGTCAGCCCAACGGCGATGAAATGTTGCGCGTGGTGCGTCGCGGGCATACCGGGGCGGTGGTGGGATTGCAGATCGCCACCAGCGTGTTTGCGCGTGGGGGCGTTGTCTCGGCCTTCAACAAGGGGCAGCTGAAAGGCGAGAAGATGGAAGGGGTGGGCAATCCGGGTTATCAATTGCAGCGCGATGCGGTCAACGCGCACTTGAAGACCTACTTCACCGGGCATCCTACGGTGCTGCCGGTGGATCGGTTCCCATTGCAGGTGCTGATGTCCGACTGGTTGCTGGTGTATCAAAGCCTGACCGATAGCGAATCGCCCTATGAATTGCGCTATGCAGTGACGATCGGTGGCGAACGCACCTGCCTGCTCAAGCGCAAGGCGAGCCCGGTCAGCATGGACTGTACGCCGACACCGCGTACTGCTTCTCTGGAGCAGTGGGAAGCCAACGATTACGCATTGGTCAAAGAGGCCGCACAAGCCTACAGCGACGAATGCGCAGCGAAATTCGCCGAGCGGTTGCCGCAGTGGTTCCCCGATAGAGAGGCTGTTGCGACGTCCAATTGAATGGCCGGATCTGCCGACGCCGGACATATGGCACCCGATGTGATCTGACAAGAATCAAGGTAAACATATCGCTAAACCACAAGGGGCACTGATCCGTCGATCAGTGCCCCTTGTGTCTTTCCATTGCAGAGCGCTCAGCCTACGCTGCGCGCCTGGTTACGTTGCTGCTCGTGCTGATCTTGAGCCTGCGTCTGCGTTTGCGCTTCCTGCCGCACGGCATTGCTGCTTTGCTCCAGGGGACGTTCCGCAGCGGTTGCCTTGTCGGTGTAGATCCGCTGATGCGCCGGGTCGCTCGGCTGGCCCTGTACGGCAAACAGCCCGCTGCCATCCTTGCTTTGCGCCACCATGTCGATTCGCTGCAGGCCACTGACTTTTGCTTCGAAGGTCATGTGGCCGGCAGCGTTCACCAACTGCTGCCGGTTGGCGAATGCATTCGGACCCAGGTGTTCCAGCTTGCTGACAGCCTGGTTGAATAGTGGGTGGTCGGGGTTGGTTTTCTCCGAGAGCAGCGGCGTCTTTTCTGCCTGCTTCAATGCATTCAACGTATCGCGGCCAACCACGCCATCGTCCTGTAGCCCGTGTGCACGCTGGAATGCCTTGACTGCCTCGCCCGTCCGCTGGCCATAGGCGCTGTCGGCTTTGAGCTCATTGCCGTTGGCGTCCTTGTAGCCCAGCTGCTGCAAGGTTTGCTGCACTTTCTGAACATCGGCACCGTGCGCCTTTTCTCGCAGCACGTCGGATGTTTCGGCCGCAGCTTGTGCATGCGTGGGCTTGTGCGCGTTGCTGTCGTGCGACTGCTGCTTGGTCTGGCTACGGTCCTGCAGCAACTCGCGCGCCTCGGAGAGCGGGTCGCTGGCATAGAGCTTGACGCCCTTGGCGTGCTTACGCTCGAGGTAGGTATCCAGCGAGCTGAGCTCGACACCCTCGCCGCCACGCGACTGGCTGATCTTGAGCTCGCCATCCTTGGGGTCGCGCACCACCATCGTGATGTGATCGATGCCCTTATAACGCCCCTTGTCCCAACTCTGCGGGCCATTGTCCTCGCCGATGATCATGCCCTCTTTGAGATTCTTGGCAGTGACGTCTTTGCCTTGGATCAGAACTCCAGAGCGCTGCTCGGCCTTGCGCAGCAGTTCGGATGCACTGTCGAAACCAGGGCTGAACTTTTCGTCCTTGGTGAAGATGGCCTTGTCGGCACCCTTGTTGATTTCATCCATGGTCGCGTTCTGCATCTCGACAACCCAGCCAGAACAATCGACTTTGCCTTTGTCAGGATCTTTTGCGCCCAAGCCATACTTGACGTGGTCGTACTTGTTGGTGAGGTCGTAGGCGGCGTGGAGCGCAATGCCGTGCGCTGCAGCTTTCTCCGGCTGGGCCGGTGCGGACTGCGATGGCGCAGACTGCGACGGTGTCTGCTGTGTGGCCGAAATGGGCTCGATGCCTTTTTCAGGAATACGGATACGGTCCATCTTCGTATCCCAGTACTGCACAAACGTCTGCGCCATGTCCTTGTCGGACATGTTCCGGAATGTCGCAGAATCGACACCCGTTAAAGATTTCAGCTCTTTCTCGCCGACATTGTTGATGATGTTCGCGCGCGTGCTTTCGAGACCAAAAGACCCTGTGGCGATCGCGGTCTGAAGCGAACGGTAGCCACCGGCGCCCTGCTGATGGGCCAGGTACATGTCCAGACCATCGGGTTCCGGCTTGCCCGACAGATAGGGCCGCCCATCGCGTTCGTGTCGATTAACCAGGCTCGTGCGGTTATCCAGGTACAACCGCGCTGCTGCGTCGGTGTTGACCACGGCATCCAACTCTCGTCCAGCGATGCCGTATTGCTGGGCAGTCGGCGGAGTGAACTGAAACAGGCCTTTCGCACCAGCGGCTCCGCGGCTAGCCAGTTCGTCGAAGGCGCCGCCAGTCTCTACATGGGCAAAACGCAGGAAGTCGTCACGCGGAATATTCCGCTCGGTCGCTTCACGTTCGATGATGTCGAGCACTTGGGCTCGTGAGTAATTCGTCGGCATCGCTCAAGGTCCTTGATTGAGTGCTGCAGCCATGCGGCTGCAGCGGTACGCCGCCCGAACCAATTCCTTTGGTCCTGTGTTAAGGGGTCGGCAAATACGATTTGTGGGCGGCATCGTAGCGATATTCAACCGTTTCGTCACCCCCGTTCGTCGGCGAGTCTGCAGAAACGCTCACCCGCAACGCGGGCAGCCCTGGCTGCTTAACGAACGCAAGCGTACTGCTGTTCTTGACGCAGGCGATCTTCCCGGGCGCGTCCTCGCCACAATTTGCACTATTGTCCTCACCGGCCGGGATATTGCCGATGTAGGTCCAATGTTTGTCGTTGACGTTATCGGTTTCCTTCGGGTTGAACACCAATACGTCGTAGGAAAGCATCCGTATGCCCGACTGCAGGCTCCACGTCGGCACGGCTAGGACCAAGCGGCCGTCGTCGGTGACAAAAGTCTCCGGCTTACGCGTCGTGTCGACGGTGTTGCCTTTTTCCATTCCGCCGAACTCGCCGATGTACGGCTCTGCGCCAAGAAGCTTCCATGGCGACTTACTGCCTGGTTCGCTGGTGACGAAGGTGGCGTGGGCCAAGGTCACCTTGGTACCAGGGGCAGCGTCGTGATTCTCGCGCTCCGCACCGTAGAGCTCGGGCGTTTCCCAGGCAAAGCCGGTGTAATAACGCGTACCGCCGAGTTCGAACTGGAAGCCGTACCAGTAATTGATCCAGCTGCCATTGGCGACCTCGTAAGAGGTTGCGCCGTCGCCGTCCACGTTGCTGATGAAATACAGCACGCTATCGGGTCGCGGCGGCTGCACTTGCTGGGTCGATCCCTGGGTTGCGTCCTGCATGGGAGATGCATCCTTGTCTGCGGATTTAGAGGTGGTGGCGTTGGCCGTGTCGGCGGTGGCCGTCTTTGGAGCCGTGGCGTCTGGCGCCGCCGGCTTGCACGCGGCGATCGTTGCTAGCGCAAGGATCAGTGGAATCTTCCTGACGAGCATTGGGGTGCATCCATTGCGGAGGGCGGCGAAAGTCTACTCCAGCCCGCCGTTGTGTCCAGTCGTCGCGCCGCGCCTGGTGATGCCGGCTTTCCGCCGGGGCGTGCGACCTCTAGGGAAGCTCTGAACAAAGCAGCATGATCTGCGACAATCGATCAACGAACCGAGCGGACGATTTCGATGCAGCTGACCTTCGGCGATGCGGAGTACAACGGCAAGCGCAAGCAGACGCGGCGCGAGGTATTTCTGGCCGAGATGGATCAGGTGGTGCCGTGGAAAGACCTGCTGGCGCTGATCGAGCCGCATTATCCAAAGTCGGGGCAGCCAGGGCGACAGCCGTATCGGCTGGAGACGATGCTGCGCATCCACTTTTTGCAGCAGTGGTACGCATTGAGCGATCCATCGGCGGAAGAAGCCCTGTACGACACGGTGTCGATGCGGCGTTTTGCAAAGATCGGCGGCCTGGATGAGGTGCCGGACGAGACGACGATACTCAACTTCCGCCACTTGCTGGAGCAACACGATGTGGCGCGCAAGCTGTTCAACCGGGTCAACGCGCACCTGTCGCGCAAGGGACAGAGCCTGCGCAGCGGGACGATCGTAGACGCCACGATCATTTCAGCGCCAAGTTCGACCAAGAACCAGGACGGCAAGCGTGATCCGCAGATGCACCAGACCAAGAAGGGCAATCAGTATTACTTCGGAATGAAAGCGCATATCGGCGTGGACGATGTGTCCGGGTTGGTGCACCACGTAGAATGCACGGCAGCCAACGTCGCCGATATCACGCAGGCGCACAAGCTACTGCATGGCAAGGAAGACACGCTCAGCGGGGATGGCGGATATACCGGGCTGGACAAGCGCGAGGAAATGGCGAGCAAGCGCAAGTTGCGCTACCTGATCGCAGCCAAGCCCTCCAAGCTGAAGCAGATCAAGAACCAACGCGAATTGAAGCGGGCCAAGCGTTGGGAGCACACCAAGGCCAGCTTGCGCGCGAAGGTGGAACACCCGTTTCGGGTGATCAAACGCCAGTTCGGTGACGTCAAGGTGCGCTATCGCGGTTTGGCGAAGAACACCGCGCAGGTGCTGACGCTGTTTGCGCTGTCGAACCTGTGGCTGAAGCGAAAGCAGTTGATGCCTGTCGTGGGGACGGTGTGCCTGTAATCCAGGCAACACCCCGCAAACGCGGCGGAAACGGCAAAAAATCGAGGGTCTGAGTGCCATCAGAACCTGTTCACGATCTTCGCAGATCAGTGCAGACTATGCGGATGCGCCAAAAGACCTATCCGAGTGACATGAGCCGGGAGCAGTTCGCACACGTGCTGCCGATCCTGGAACAAGCGCGCAAGCGCACCAAGCCACGCCGTGTGGATTTATATGAGGTGTGGTGCGCAGTGTTGTACGTGCTGCGAACCGGTTGCCAATGGCGAGCGCTACCCAGCGACTTTCCGAAGTGGCGGACCGTGCACTCGTACTTTGCCAAGTGGAGCGAGTGCGACGATGAGGGGGTGAGCCTGCTGGAGCGGGCGCTCAAAAAATCAGGTTGGCGTGGCCCGCGTGAGACAGGGGCGCAACGCTTGCACCAGGTTCTTGATCGTGGACGCGCAGAGCGTCAAGAACACGGACACAGCTGGGCAAAAGGGGTATGACGCAGGCAAGAAGGTGTCGGGCATCAAACGGCATATCGCTGTTGATAGTCAGGGGTTGCCCCACGCAATCGCGGTGACGACGGCGGAGGTGACCGACCGCAAAGGTGCGCTGCAGGCGTTGGAGCGCTGTCAGTCAAACCTGACGCTTGTACAAAGCTTACTGTGCGACGGCGGTTACACCGGAGTACCGTTTGCCAGCGGCGCGCGAGAGATTTTAGGCGAGCAGCTCACGGTGCAGATTGCCAAGCGCAGCGAACTGCACACCTTCAAGGTCATGCCCAAGCGATGGATTGTCGAGCGTAGTTTTGCTTGGCTGGAGAAGAACCGAAGGCTATGGAAGAACTGCGAGCGCAAACTCAACACCAGCCTGCAGTTCATCCATTTGGCCTTCTTGGCACTGTTACTCAGAAGATTGTGAACAGGTTCTTAGGGCAGCGGCGTGTTGGAAATGATCTCTACCCAGTATCCGTCCGGGTCCTTGATGAAGGCCAGGTGCTTCATGCGGCCATCTTCCAGGCGTTTTTGGTAGGGCACGTTGAGGCTGTCGAAGCGCGCGCAGGCGGCGTGGATGTCCGGCACCGAGATGCAGATGTGGCCGAAGCCGCGTGGGTCGCTGTTGCCGTCGTGGTAGACCGGGCCGCCCTGGGTTTCGGTGCCGTGGTTGTGGGTGAGTTCGAGCACGCCGGGGATGCCGGCCATCCAGAGGCGACGCGGTGCGTCGTCATCGGGAATGGGGGTGCCTTCCGGCAGCAGCGCGAGAAAATACAGGCTGAATTTTGCATCGGCGAAGTCGCGCGCATCGAGCAGGCGAAAACCCAGTACGCGCGTGTAGAAGTCCAGCGAGCGCTGGGCATCCTTGACGCGCAGCATGGTGTGGTTGAACACGAAGCCGCTGGTGTCGGCAGGCGCGGCGCTGGCGCCGGGGACATGTTGCAGATCGGTCAAAGGCATTGTGGTCTCCTCGATGAAATGGGGTGCAGGTCTGGCTGCGTGGGCGCCGATGGTAGCGGGGCAAGGGTTGTCGATATGTCTGCACTGCGCGAGATCGCTGATCTGGCGGCTGTGTTCCTCGGCCCACCGAAATCAGCAGCAGCTTTTTTACGCTTCAACACCGCGTGCACGGCCGATGAGCGGCTCAAAACATAGCGAGCAGCTGTCAGGCGGGTGCGGACGGCGGCTCAGAACCGCAGCGTGTGAAGTGGTACATGCGGATTCCGAGTACCGACCGCGCCCGCCTGGCGGTGAGCGCGGTCGTCTTGTTAGCCGCTCTAAAACGATCGGTCAATGCACCCGCCGCTGCTGTTTCAGAACCAGATGCGCAGGCCGGCAACGAACCGGCTGTCGCGCGCCGGTTCGCCTTCGGTCGTGGCGTTTCGCGCGGTATCGCCGAAGCTGCGGCTGTGCACCCAGCCGATGTAGGGCGCAAAGCGGCGAGTGATTTCGTAGCGCAGGCGCAGGCCAGCCTCGACCTCTTCCAGGCCGCTGCCAATGCCGCGGCTGGTGTCGTCGGTGAGCGCGATGTCCGCTTCCACGCGCGGTTGCAGGATCAGGCGGTTGGTCAGCAACACCTCGTACTCGCCTTCCAGCCGCAGCGCTGCGCGGCTGCCGTTGCCTACATAGAGCGTGGCCTCGGTTTCGAACTTGTAGGGCGCCAGTCCTTGCACGCCGAAGGCGGCCCAGCTGCGCTGTGCATTTGCGCCAAGGTCCTGACGCGCGCCCACGAGCAGGTCCCACCATGGCGAGATGGAGTGCCCGTAGAAGGCTTCCAGCGAGGCGGATTCGGTGCGGCCGTCGTGACGCTCGCCTTCGCTGCGCAGCCAGAGCCGGTCGATGTCGCCGCCAATCCATGCGCGGGATTCCCATGCCTGACCACTGCCGCGATCGGTGTTGAAGCCTTCCAGCCGGTCGAGCAGGACATAGTGGTTGATGCCCGCGGAGTGCATCGTATGCGCGTGCAAGGGTGCGAACGCGGCGGCGATATCGTCGTCGGTGGGCGTGGGGAGTGGTTCGCGTGGCAGGCCGGTGCTGCCGACGTCGGCATGGTGGTGGGTGAGTGTGGTGTTGGCGCGTGCTGCGGGAGGTTGCGCAGCGGAGGTGGGCTGCGCATGCCCCATTTTCGAGTGATCCATCGAGGCGTGATCCATTGGCTCTTGATCAAGTGCTCCGTGATCCATTGACGCATGCGTCATCGCCTCATGTTTCACTGCGGCATGCGCCATGTTGGCGTGGTCCATTTGGGCGGGTTGAGAGGGCGCGCGCTGCGCAGGCGGCATGTCGCCATGTTGCAGGTGGGAATAATGCGGTGTCGTTGCGTGCGATGTCGCGGGGGCGGCTTGCACAGACGGCGGTGCCGGGATGTCGCTGGCTGCGTTCGACGGCTTTACCGTTTTGGTAGAGCTCTTCATCGGCTCCCTATGTTGCATGTGCCCAGGATGCATCTGCATTACATGGTATTGCGTGTCCTGCGAGGAACTCTGCAGCGTTTCTTGCGGGTGTTCCTGCGCACTTGCAGAGGCGCTCGCCACTAGTGCGGCCGCCAACCAGGCCTGCGTGCGATAGCGGCTCATGCTTCCACCCGCACTTCGCGCATCATGCCCGCTTCCATGTGGTACAGCAGATGGCAGTGATACGCCCAGCGGCCCAGCGCATCGGCGCGCACGCGGTAGCTGCGGCGGGTGCCCGGCGGCATGTCGATGGTGTGCTTGCGCACCTGGAAGTTGCCGTCGGCATCTTCCAGATCGCTCCACATGCCGTGCAGGTGGATGGGGTGCTGCATCATGGTGTCGTTGACCAGCACGATGCGGAGCCGCTCGCCGTAGCGCAGCCGCAAGGGCTCGGCCGAGGCGAACGCCACGCCGTCGAACGACCAGGCAAATTTTTCCATATGGCCGGTCAAGTGCAGCTCGATCTCGCGCCCGGGATCGCGCCCATCCGGGTCGTCGAACAGGCTGTGCAGATCGCCATAGCGCAGCACGCGGCGGCCGTTGTCGCGCAGGCCCACGCCGGGGTCGTCCAGCCGCGGCACGGTGGCATTGCTGCGCATGTCGATCAGCGGGTTGCCGTCTTCGCTGGCGGGGTGGTGCGGCGTCTTGTCGTGTGTCTTTGCATCGTCATGCGAGTGCATGTCGTGCATCTCATGCGCCGCCTGCATCCCGGGTGTGCCATGCATTGCGGGCGTTGCGTGGTCTGCATGCGCCATCCCGTCGCCATGCCCCATGTCCTGCATGGTCAGGATCGCACGCGGGTCCAGCGCCGGAATCGGCGCCTGCAAGCCATGCCGCACCGCCAAGGTGCCGCAGGCGAAACCGGTGCGTCCCATGTCCTGTGCGAATAACGTAAATGCATCCTGGCCAAGCGGTTCGACAATCACGTCGAAGGTTTCGGCCGCGGCAATGCGCAGTTCGTCCACGCTGACCGGATGCACGTACTGGCCATCGGCGGCTACTACCGTCATGCGCAGGCCGGGGATGCGGATGTCGAAGTAGGTCATCGACGAGCCGTTGATGAAACGCAGCAACACTTTCTCGCCGGGGGTGAACAGCCCGGTCCAGTTGCCGGCCGGTGCCACCCCATTGAGCAGGTAGGTGTAAGTGTTGGCATTGACGTCGGACAGGTCGGTGGGCGTCATGCGCATGCGCCCCCACATGCCGCGGTCTGCCAGCGTTGCCCGCACACCGTCTTCGCGCGCATCGCGCAGGAAATCGCCCACGGTGCGCTGCGCGTAGTTGTCGTGGCTGGGCATCTGCTTGAGCCGGCGGAACAACGCGGCCGGGTCCAGATCGGTCCAGTCCGACAACAGCACCACATGCTCGCGGTCGTGGCGATACGGCGGTGGCGTCAGCGGGTCGATGACGATGGCGCCGTACAAGCCCGCCTGCTCCTGGAACATCGAATGGCTGTGGTACCAGTAGGTGCCGGATTGGCGCAGCGCGAAGCGGTAGTGATACTCCTGCCCCGGCGCGATGCCATCGAAGCTCATGCCCGGCACGCCATCCATGTTGGCCGGCAGCAACAACCCATGCCAATGCACGGAGGTGGGCTGGTCGGGCAGCGCGTTGCGCACGCGCACGCTGACCGTGTCGCCCTCGCGCCAGCGCAGCGTGGGCGCGGGCAGGCTCTGGTTGACGGTGATCGCCGGGCGGGTACGTCCGGTGACGTTGACCGGCAGGCGGCCGATCTGCAGCGACTGGCTGCTGCCGCGCAAGACGGGTGCAGCCATGGCGCGGGCTGCGCGCGCGTCGCTGCGCCACAGCCCGGTGGTAGCGGCAACCCCGCCCAGGGCCAGGCCCTGCACGAAGCGGCGCCGGCTCAGGCCCGGCGCGGAGGTTGGATCGACTACATGGGAATCGGAAGACATGACACCTCCGGTACGTCTGCGCCAACGGGCGGACGCAGCGCATCGCTGGGAACTCCCGCGTGCTGGCACGCAGGGCGAAGGACACGAAACGTGGCTGACAGACGATGCGCAGCCAGCGTCAGGCCGCGACGAGGGCGCAATTGCGCGCGCCGCGCGCGCAAGACCTGACGACATCCGGTAGCGGGCATGCCCGCCTGCTGGTGGGCACAGGGTCCGTCGGCCGCTTAGCCGATGGGAGGTCGTACCGGTTGTTCGTGCGCCGGGCTGCTGCGACCCTCTTCCAGGGTGGCAGATACTGCGGAATGGCCGGGCATCCCCGCCGGCACCGCCGGCAGCGTCAGCAGGGCCAGGCTGCAATGGTGCAGGCAGTCGCAACTGCCCAGCTTGCAGCAGTCGGCCGCATGCGGGTGATCGCCTTTGTCCGGCGGGGCCAGTGCGTCGGGCGCCGCCTTGTCCGGCGCCACCATGGCGTCGTGGCAGGGCATCGCCTGTGCGGTCGACGGGTGCGTCGCCATCGCGTGTACCGCGGCCTGTGGCATCACCGTATCCGGCATCGCCATGCCCACCGACGCCCACGCACCGGTGGCCGTATTGGCGACCAGGCACAGGCACAGCAGCAGGCGGAGCAGGCAACGCAGCACGGGCAGTCAGGGCGGCGGACAGGAGCCATGAGCATACCACCGGCCCGGCAACTGTCCGCCGGATGACCGCCCGGCCCGGGCGCACGCCCGGCGGCGGTAGAATTGCGGCCTCCTTTGCATCACGCCCGTGCCCATGTCGCAGCGCCAGTGGGTGGCCGCCGCCATCCAGAAGATCGAAGCCGATTTCAACCGTTCGGCCGACACCCATCTGATCCCGATGGACCTGCCGGGCTATCCGGGCATCGATCTGTACTTCAAGGACGAGTCCAGCCACCCCACCGGCAGCCTCAAGCACCGGTTGGCGCGCTCGCTGTTCCTGTATGCGCTCACCAACGGCTGGCTGCGTGCCGGGCGCCCGGTGATCGAGGCCTCCAGCGGCTCCACCGCCATTTCCGAAGCCTATTTCGCGCGCCTGCTGGGGGTGCCCTTCATCGCGGTGATGCCGGCGTCGACCTCGCCGGAGAAGATCGCCGCGATCGAATTCCAGGGCGGCCGCTGCCATCTGGTGGAGCGCGCCTGCGATCTGGACAGCGCCTCGCATGCGCTTGCGCGCGAGACCGGCGGGCACTTCATGGACCAGTTCACCTATGCCGAGCGTGCCACCGACTGGCGCGCCAACAACAACATCGCCGAATCGATCTTCAAGCAGCTGTCCGAGGAGCCGCACCCGATTCCGGAATGGATCGTATGCAGCCCCGGCACCGGCGGCACCAGCGCCACCTTGGGCCGCTATGTGCGCTATCGCCGGCATGCCACCCGCATCCTGTGCGCAGACCCGGAAGTGTCGGTGTTTTTCGACGGCTACTGCCGTGCGGTGGACGGGCAGTGCCCCAAAGAGCTGGCCATCACCGGCGGCTCGCGCATCGAAGGCATCGGCCGGCCACGGGTGGAATCGAGCTTCATCGCCAGCTGCGTGGATGTAATGATCAAGGTGCCCGATGCGCTGAGCCTGGCGGCGATGCGCCATGTCAGTGCCACCCTGGGCCGGCGCGTCGGCGGCTCCACCGGCACCAATTTCGTCGGCGTGCTGCAGGCGGCCCGGCGAATGCGCGAGGAAGGCCGGCAGGGCTCCATCGTCACCATCCTGTGCGATGCCGGCGAACGCTACGCGCACAGCTATTACGACCCGGCCTGGTACGTGGCGCGCGAGATCGATGTCAGCGACAGCGATGCAGCCATCGCCCTGGCCGTGAACGGCGGCGATCTGCCCGCCTTGCCTTGTGCGGCGCTGGAATGACCGCCATATCCACCACGCAGTGACACGCAGCTGTCGGTACTTGTCACCAGACAACTTCGTCATTCCTGATCCAGTCCCACCCGGAGCGCCCCATGACCAACCCGCTGCTCGATCTGTCCGGACTGCCGTCCTTCGATGCGATCCGCCCCGAACACGTGGGCCCGGCGATCGACCACTTGCTCGCCGATGCCGAGGCGGCAGTGAAGGCGGCCGAGCAGGTCAGCCCGGTGCGCTGGAATAGCTTTGTCACGCCGCTGGACGATGCCACCGAGCGCCTGTGGCGCGCCTGGGGGCAGGTTGGTCATCTGCAGGCGGTGATGAACACCCCGGAGTTGCGCGAGGCCTACAACAGCAACCTGCCCAAGGTGAGCCGCTTTGGCAGTGCGCTGGGCCAGAACCTGGCGCTGTATGCGCAGTACAAGGCATTGGCGCAGTCGCCGGAGGCAGCGTCCTACGATGAAGCGCGTCGCAAGGTGCTGGACAACGCACTACGCGATTTCCGCCTGGGCGGTGCCGAACTCGATGACGAGGCCAAGGCGCGTTTTGCCCAGATCCAGGAAGAACTGTCGGCCTTGGCGGCCAAGTTTTCGCAGAACGTGCTCGACGCCACCGATGCCTGGTCGCATGTGACCGAGGACGAAACGCAGCTCTCCGGCCTGCCGGCCGAAGTGATCGCCGCCGCGCGCGCTGCCGCAGAGAAAGACGGCGTGCCGGGCTGGAAATTCACCTTGCAGATGCCGTGCTACCTGCCGGTGCAGAGCGATGCCGACAGCCGCGAACTGCGCGCGCTGCTGTACCGCGCCAACGCCGAGCGTGCTTCCGAATTCGGCGATGCCGCGCTGGACAACAGCGCCAATATCGATCGCATTCTGGGCTTGCGCGCCGAGCTGGCGCAGCTGCTCGGATTCGCCAGTTACGCCGACTATTCGGTGGCCACCAAGATGGCGCAGAGCCCGGACGAGGTGATGGCCTTCCTGCGCGATCTGGCCGTGCGCGCCAAGGCGCATGCGCAGCGCGACCGCGACGAGCTGGAAACCTTTGCGCGCGACGAACTGGGCCTGGACGAGCTGCAGGCCTGGGATCTGGCCTACGTCAGCGAAAAACTCAAGCAGGCGCGTTACAGCTTTTCCGAGCAGGAGGTGAAGCAGTACTTCACCGAGCCGAAAGTGCTGGCCGGCCTGTTCGATGTGATCCACAGCCTGTACGGGCTTACCGTCAAACCCGACAGCGCGCCGGTCTGGCACCCGGATGTGCGGTTTTACCGGCTGGAAGATGCGCAAGGCGCGCTGGTCGGCCAGTTCTATCTGGATCTGTATGCGCGCGAAGGCAAGCGCGGTGGCGCATGGATGGACGACTGCCGCAATCGCCGCGACACAGCCAACGGCGTGCAGACGCCGCTGGTGTATCTGGTGTGCAACTTCGGCCGCGGCAGCGGCGACGCACCGGCCACCTTCCGGCATGGCGAGGTCACCACGCTGTTCCATGAAATGGGCCACGGCCTGCATCAGCTGCTGACCCGCATCGGCGAGCTGGGCGTGGCCGGCATCAACGGCGTCGAATGGGATGCGGTGGAGTTGCCGAGCCAGTTCATGGAGAACTTCTGCTGGGAATGGGAGCGCGTGCAGGCGATGACCGCGCATGTGCAGACCGGCGAACCGTTGCCGCGCAACCTGTTCGATCGCTTGCTGGCTGCGCGCAATTTCCAGAGCGGCATGTTCACCGTGCGCCAGCTGGAATTTGCCTTGTTCGACATGCAGCTGCACAGCAGCTTCGACCCGACCCAGGACAGCGTGCTGCAATTGATCGAGCGCGTGCGCGACGAGGTGGCAGTCAATCGGCCGCCAGCGTGGAATCGCTTCCCGCATCAATTCAGCCACATCTTTGCCGGGGGCTATGCGGCCGGCTATTACAGCTACAAATGGGCCGAAGTGCTCAGCGCCGATGCCTATGCCGCGTTCGAAGAGGCGCCCGAGCAGGTGGCCGAGACCGGTGCACGTTTCCGCCATGAGGTGTTGTCGCGCGGTGGCAGCCGCAGTGCGGCCGACAACTTCCGCGCTTTCCGTGGGCGTGCGCCGAGCATCGATGCGTTGCTGCGACACAACGGCATGGCAGGCTGAAGATGCCGGCCTTGTCGGCCTTGCGCCTGCCAGTGTCGGCAGGCGCTGCGTTCGCAGCGCGGTGAGGCCGCCTGGCTGATACACGTGGCAGCGCGGTCACTGCAGTGGCCAATTGCGGCATGGATCGGCACATCAAGGAGCGTGCAATGCGGCGAGGTCTGTCATGGAGCGTGGCGATGTTGATCGCAGTGGCCACGCCGGTCGCGGCGCAGCACACAGCGCACGTCAACAGCCTGGTCCGTCTGCGTGCCGGCCCTGGCGAGGAATACCGGTTGGTGGGTGAGGCCCACGCTGGCAACCCGGTCACCGTGTATGGCTGTCTGGAAACTGGCAGGTGGTGCGATGTGCGTGGGCCCGATGCGCGCGGCTGGATGCCTGCGCAGGCAATCGTGTCCGGCCGTGGCGCGGTCGCAAAGGCGGTGCCAAAGCTTACGTTCGCGCTGGATGCGTACTGGGGCGCGCATTATCAAGGCCGCGAATGGACGGCCGAAAGCGAACGTGCGCTCTGGCGCGCGCATGTGCCCGGCGATTCCCCGAGTCTGGACATGATGGCGCCCAGTGATGCTCCGCAAGCTGGCGTGCCCACCATCGCAAAGCGCCTGAAGGCGCAGACACGTTCGGAAAACGAACGTGTGCAAGGAGAACGCGCCGAAATCGATCGAGCCGCGCGCAATCACTACGACGCCGACAGGCGGGACGACAAGATACAAGGCTGCGAGCGCTCGGGTGGCCAGGACAGCACCGTGCAAGGCTGCATCTCAAATGCACGCAGCGACTACGATCGATCGGTTCGGGAGCGGGAGACGCGTTGACCGGAACGCCCGCCAGCGAACCGGCACGCAAGCGTATTCAACGCGAAGTGGCAGGTGCTGCCGGTGCGGCGCCGCGCGGTATCAACCGCGCAGCGCCCGCATGCCCCACGTGGTGCCCGGTCTAAGCAGGCTGCACGCCAAGGCACTTGCGTCATTGCGTGACTGGTGGGATGCCACCACCGCCACCGCAGGGCCACCGCGGTGGAACGGCGGTGGCGGCGAGCATCACACCCGGCCGAACACCAGCGTACCGTTGGTACCGCCAAAGCCGAAGCTGTTGGACATTACCGTGTTCAACCTGGCGTCCTGGGTCTGCCGCAGGATCGGGAAACCTTCCGCGCGCGGGTCCAGTTCTTCGATATGCGCCGAGCCGGCCATGAAGCCGTCGCGCAGCATCAGCAGGCTGTAGATCGCCTCGTGCACGCTGGCGGCGCCCAGCGAATGGCCGGACAGCGCCTTGGTCGAGGACAGCGGCGGCACGTTGTCGCCGAACACCTCGCGCACCGCGCCCAGTTCGGTGACATCGCCCAGCGGTGTCGAGGTGCCGTGCGTGTTGAGGTAATCGATCGGGCGATCCAGCCCTTGCAGGGCCATATGCATGCAGCGCACCGCACCTTCGCCGCTGGGCGCCACCATGTCCGCGCCATCGGAGGTCACGCCATAGCCCAGCAGTTCGGCATGGATGCGTGCGCCGCGTGCGATGGCGTGGTCGTAGTCTTCCAGTACCAGCATGCCGCCGCCGCTGCCGATGACGAAGCCGTCGCGCTGCGCGTCGTACGGGCGCGATGCCACCGCCGGGCGATCGTTGAAGCCGGTGGACAGCGCGCCCATCGCATCGAACATCACGCTCATGGTCCAGTGCAGTTCTTCGCCGCCACCGGCAAACATCACATCCTGCGCGCCGTGGCGGATCAGATCCGCCGATGCGCCGATGCAATGCGCCGAGGTCGCGCAGGCGGCCGACAGCGAATAGCTCAGGCCGCGGATCTTGAACGCGGTGGCCAGCGATGCAGAGACCGCCGAACACATCGTGCGCGGCACCATATATGGGCCGACCTTGCGCACGCCACGGTTGCGCAGCAGGTCGGCGGTTTCCACCTGCCATTGGCTGGAGCCGCCGCCGGAGCCGGCGATCACGCCGGTGCGCACATCGCTGACCTGTTCGGCACTCAGGCCCGCATCGGCGATCGCATCGCGCATGGCCAGATAGGCGTACGCAGAGGCATCGCCCATGAAGCGTTTGAGCTTGCGGTCGATCAACGCTTCCAGATCCAGCGTGACTGCCCCGCCCACCTGGCTGCGCAGGCCGGCCTCTGCGTGATCAGGGAGCGCGGTGATGCCGGAGCGGCTTTCGCGCAGAGCGCTGGAGACGGTGTCCAGATCGTTGCCCAGGCAAGAATTGATGCCCATTCCGGTGATGACGACGCGACGCATCAGAAGTTCTCCGTTGAAGTGAACATGCCCACGCGCAGATCCTTGGCGGTATAGATCTCGCGCCCGTCCACCAGCATGCGTGCGTCGGTCTGCGCCATCACCAGCTTGCGGTTGATCACGCGGCTGACATCGATCTCGTAGCTCACCAATTTGGCGCTCGGCAGCACCTGGCCGGTGAATTTGACCTCCCCGCAACCCAACGCGCGGCCGCGGCCGGGTGCGCCGATCCAGGTGAGGAAGAAGCCGGTGAGCTGCCACATTGCATCCAGGCCCAGGCAACCGGGCATCACCGGGTCGCCGATGAAGTGGCAGCCGAAGAACCACAGGTCCGGGCGGATATCCAGTTCGGCACGAATCACGCCCTTGCCATGCGCACCGCCGGTGTCGCTGATCTCGGTGATGCGGTCGAACATCAGCATCGGATCGTTGGGCAGACGGCCGCTGTCGGGTGCAAACAATTCCCCACGCGCACTGGCCAGCAATTGGTCGCGCGAGTACGTACTTTGACGAGTCATGACGAACGTTTCCTGCAAGGAGCGAAAGGCGAAGCCGGCAAGGGTGCATGAGCCGGCGCGGTTCAATCAAACGTTTTATCCGTACGCATGCGTGCTGTTTTCAGCCGGTTGCGCCGTGCAGCAGGGCCGCGTTGCATGTTGAGCGGCAGCATGCGGGCGTGCCGTCTTTGGGGGCGGGCGGGCCTGCATGGTTGGCTCTGCTGCTGTGGTCTACCACGCGAGATCGCTGGTGTTCGATGGCCGGTCGCGCCCGTTTACCACTTGCGTTGTGTGCGATCGCCGCTCAAGGCATGAGACGGCGCTGGCTTATCATGGATGCAGACCTGTAACAGAGAAACCAGCTTGATGCGCAAGATCGTGCACGTGGACATGGATGCGTTCTACGCATCCGTGGAGCAACGTGACGACCCGAGCCTGCGCGGCAAGCCGGTAGTGGTGGCCTGGCGCGGTGCGCGCTCGGTGGTGTGCGCGGCCTCCTACGAAGCGCGCACCTTCGGCATTCGCTCGGCGATGCCGGCTGTGCGTGCCGAGCGCCTGTGCCCGGATGCGGTCTTCGTGCCGCCGGACTTTGCCCGCTACAAGGCGGTGTCGCGGCAGGTGCGCGAGATCTTCCATCGGCATACCGATCTGGTCGAACCGTTGTCGCTGGACGAGGCCTATCTGGATGTCACCCAAGCCAAGACCGGCATGCGGCTGGCCACCGAAATCGCGCAACTGATCCGCACCCAGATCCGCGAAGAAACCCAGCTCACCGCGTCGGCCGGCATCGCCCCGAACAAGTTCCTGGCCAAGATCGCCTCCGACTGGCGCAAACCCGATGGCCAGTTCGTGATCGCACCCAGTCGCGTGGATGCATTCCTGCTCCCGCTCAAGGTCAATCGCATTCCCGGCGTGGGCAAGGTGATGGATGGCAAGCTGGCGGCCTTGGGCATCGTCACCGTGGCCGATCTGCGCCTGCGCCCGCTGGAAGAATTGCAGGCGCATTTCGGCAGTTTCGGGCAGAGCCTGTATCGCCGCGCGCGCGGCATCGACGAGCGCCCGGTGGAGCCGGACCAGGAGGTGCAGTCGGTCTCTTCGGAAGACACCTTCAGCGAAGATCTTGCGCTTGATGCGCTGGACCCGCACATCCTGCGGCTGGCCGAAAAAACCTGGCTCGCCACGCGTCGCACCGAGCGCATCGGGCGCACGGTGGTGCTGAAGTTGAAGACATCGAATTTCCGCATTCTCACGCGTTCCTACACGCCCGAGCAGCCGCCTGCCTCGCAGGACGCACTGGCACAGATCGCGCTGGCCCTGACCCGCCGCGTGGAGTTGCCAGCGCAAACGCGTTACCGCCTGGTCGGTGTCGGCCTGAGCGGTTTCAGCGATGTCGAAGACGCCGCGGTGCAGGGCCAGTTGTTCGGTGAAATACCGCAGGCCGAGTGAGGGCGGTTCTCTCGTAAGCAGTGCTGCGGGCTTCGCATGCGGCCTTCGTGGATGACTGTATCGATGCAGCCAGCGAGATATCCCCGGCGCTCCACAGTGACACGCCATGAATCCTGCACTGCGTACACTGCCGCTTGCTCCCCCACCCAAGGCAGTCCGCATGTTTCCGTATCCGCTGGTGATCTTCGATCTGGATGGCACGCTGGTGGACAGTGCCCCGGATATCGCCGAAGCACTCAATGCCACCTTGCAGGAATTGGGGCTGCAGCAGTTCAGCGAAGCCACGATCCGCAGCTGGATCGGCGAAGGTGTGCATGTGCTGCTCGCCACCGCATTGCGCGAAGCCGGCGGGACGCACGATGCCGAGACAGAAATGCCGGTGATGATGCGCCACTACCAAGCCTGCCTGCTGCACAACCCGCAGCTGTATCCCGGCGTTGCCGATGCGCTGGCAGGTTTGCGCGATGCCGGCGCCACGCTGGCGTTGTGCACCAACAAACCGTCGCGTTTCATTGCACCGCTACTGGAGCATCTGGGGATCGGGGCGTATTTCAGCACGGTGCTCGGCGGCGATTCGCTGCCGCAGCGCAAGCCCGACCCGGCACCGCTGCTGCAGCTGGCCGAGCAGTTCCAGCACACACCACAGCAGTGCCTGATGGTCGGCGATTCGGCTACCGACGCCGCGGCCGCAAACGCCGCCAGCATGCCGCTGGCGATGGTGCGTTACGGCTATTTGCGCGGCTTCGATGTGCAGACCTCCGGTGCGGTGGCCATCATCGACGACATGCGCGAGCTGCTTGCGTTGAAGTAATCCGCAACGCGCTACCAGCGCGTTTTGCCAAATCGCTACATCCGCAGAGTGCCACTCATGCAGCCGCCATGTTGCTGCACGGGTGGCCCCGGAGTGACACCGTTCGTGCTGCTGCCGGGTCTGTACACAGCTAACGCAGACATCTCTGCACGCGACACCTGATGTGCAACAGATGAGCTGCCGCAGTGGTGCGATTCCCGTACGCAACTGCGCCAACACACATGTTCGATTTGAGAATGAATCGCATCTGTGTAGAATGCGCGGACAATCTTGACTGCGCTGCACCGCCTCGCACGCACCGTGCGCCTGCTGCACGCGTGGCCCCCGCTTTGTCACCTCAAGCCGTCGCTAGAGGCCCATCTCCTGTCGAGAGGTTTAAAAATGTCCGCATCATGCCGGTCATGGATGTCTGTGCCTGCGCGCCGTCCTGTGGTGTCCCGCCGTCAGCTGGTGCTGGCAATCGCTATCGGTTGCGGCAGCTGCATGTGCAGCGCATCCGCCGAAGACGCGGTGGCCGACCCGCAATCGCTGGACACCGTGCACGTCACCGCCGCGCAGATTGCGCGCCAGGCGCTGGGCTCATCGGTCATCACCGCCGAAGATATCGAGCGGCGTCCACCGGTCAACGATCTGTCGCAGCTGCTGCGCACCATGCCGGGCGTCAATCTCACCGGCAATAGCGCATCCGGGCAATACGGCAACAACCGCCAGATCGATTTGCGCGGCATGGGCCCGGAAAACACGCTGATTCTGGTGGATGGCAAGCCGGTGGGGTCGCGCGATGCGGTGCGCATGGGCCGCAGCGGCGAACGCAACACGCGTGGCGATACCAACTGGGTACCGGCCGACGCGGTGGAGCGCATCGAGGTGCTGCGTGGCCCGGCGGCGGCGCGTTATGGCTCCGGTGCGTCCGGCGGTGTGGTCAACATCATCACCAAGAAACCGACTGGCGATCTCACCGGTGCGATGACGCTGTTCGGTCTTGTGCCGCAGCACAGCGCCGAAGGCGATGGGCAACGCACCGGATTCCAGCTCAGCGGCCCGCTGTCGGACACGTTTTCGTTCCGCCTCTACGGCAACATCAACAAGACCGATCCGGATTCGCTGGAGCTCAATCGCCGCTTTGCGAGTAACGCCAATGCAGTGCCGCCGGCCGGGCGCGAGGGCGTGCGCAACAAGGACATCAACGGCCTGTTGCGCTGGGACCCGACGGAAGGGCAGGTGATCGAACTCGATGCCGGCTTCAGCCGCCAGGGCAATCTGTATGCAGGCGATCGCGCGGTGAGCGCCGATGGCCTGGCAGGCGCCGATCTCGCTGCGTTGTTCGGCAGCGAAACCAACACCATGCTGCGCCGCACGTTCTCGCTGACGCACCGCGGCACCTGGGCGCTGGGCACTTCGCGGCTCACCGCCGCCTACGAAGGCACCGACAACACCCGTCTCAACGAAGGCCTAGCCGGCGGCCCGGAAGGTTCCATTGCGGCCAGCCTGCTCAACTCCACCGCCATGCTCGACAATCTCAACATCGACGGCGAGTTCAACCTGCCGTTGCAGGCCTGGGCCGAACAAGTGCTCACGTTCGGTTTCGAGCGTCGCCAGAGCCGCCTCAGCGATGCGTATTCGATGTCGCAGGCCGTCACCGCAGGTGGTGGCTTTCCTGGCCTTTCTGCGGATGCCCGTAGTCCACGCAGTGAGGCCACGCTCAGCGCGGTGTATGTGGAAGACAACATCTACGCCACCGAGCGGCTGACGCTTACCCCCGGCCTGCGAATGGATCACCACAGCCAGTTCGGCAACAACCTCAGCCCCAGCCTCAATGTGCAATACAAACTCAGCGAAGACTGGTTGCTCAAGGGCGGCATCGCGCGTGCGTTCAAGGCGCCCAATCTGTATCAGTCCAACGATAACTATCTGTATTACACGCGCGGCAATGGCTGCCCGGTGCTGTTTCCCAATCTGGGGTCGGGCTGCTACATCCAGGGCAATGACAACCTCGATCCGGAAACCAGCATCAACAAGGAAATCGGCATCGAGTGGGCACCGCAGTCCGGCCACCACGCCTCGCTGACTTATTTCCACAATGCATACGACGGCAAGATCGTCGCCGGGATGGTGCCGGTGGGTACCACTGCCGATGGACGCGGGCAGGTGTTCCAGTGGACCAACGCATCGGAAGCGATCGTGCAGGGTGTGGAAGGCAATCTCACCCTGCCGTTGCTGGGCGAACAGGGCCGCGTAGTAAAGTGGAACACCAACGTCACCTACATGATCGAGAACAAGAACACCGCCACCGATCAGCCGCTGTCGGTAATCCCGGAATACACGGTCAACACCACGTTGGATTGGCAACCGACCCAGGCGTTGTCGCTGCTGCTTACCGGAACGTTTTACGGCAAGCAGGAGTCGGCCACGCAGTCGAGCACCAGCGGCGGTGCCATCGCCTCCGACACCCGCGACCCCTACGACCTGTGGGGTATCAGTGCCCGCTATCGCATCACCCGCACGGTCAGCGTCGGTGTGGGCGTGGACAACCTGTTCGACACCCGGCTGTTTCGCGAGGGCACCAACAACACCGGCGGTGCGGCAGGCGCGGCCACCTACAACGAACCGGGACGCGCGTACTGGGCGACGTTGCGTTTTGGTTTCTGAGATTGGTGATCAAGACGGCGTGCTTGCAATGCCAGCAGCACCCATGAGGAGATGTTCGATGCATCGCTATCGATGGGCCGTCTACATCTGAATGCTGGCGTGGCTTGTCTGCGCAACGCCGGCGCTCGCGCAGCCGGATCTGTCGCGTGCGATCGGCAGCACGGTGGCCGATCGCGCCAGTGCCTGGTATGTGTTCAGTGCGCTGCGGCTGGCTGCTGCCGATGGGCAGCGGCGGTATCGCGTGCGGATCGCCACGCCAAAAACGCCGCCGCCGACCGCAGGCTACCCGGTGGTCTATCTGCTGGATGGCAATGCGGCATTGATGGAACTGGACGCGCATTTGCTCGACAGCCTGTCCACGCTTGGCGACGCGCCGGTGTTGGTGTTCATTGCCGACGACAGTGCGCTGCGCATCGATGCGACCGGGCGCAGCCTGGACTACACGTTTGCACGTTTCAGCGATGGTCGCATTGAGACCGATCCGTTGAACCCGCAGCGCCGGAGCGGCGGTGCGGCCGCGTTCGCGCAGCTGATCGCAACCCGCATCCGCCCGCAGGTGGCGGCGCGCGTGGCGGTGGACACTCGCCGGCAGACCTTGTGGGGGCATTCCTACGGCGGGCTGTTCGTGTTGCAGGTGCTGCTGACGCAGCCACAGCTGTTTCAACACTATGTCGCGGTCGACCCGTCGCTGTGGTGGGGCGATGGCTTCATCGTCGATCAAGCGCGGCGCGTGGTGGCTGCGGCGCAATCGCCGTCCGTACACACTCCACAGATGCTGCGAGGCGTGACGGTGATGGCTGGCGTGAGCGACCCTCCCGCGCGCGACCAGACACGCGATACGGCCAAAGAGCGGCCCGGGCGGCCACGTGCAGATCCGCAGGCGGCAGAAGATCTCGTTGCGCTATTGTCGTCGTTACCCGGCGTCAAGGCCGACTATCGGCCGCTTCCCGGCCTCACGCACGGACAGACGCTGGGCGCCTCGCTCGCACCGACGCTGCGGGAGGCCGCCGCCCGCTAACGTCCCGCGATGCGCAGGCGTCGCCGGACGTCACGCGCTCACAGTCGCGAACAACCCATAGCGAGCAGTCGCCGGCCGGGTGTGGGCCGCGCACAGGAACCGCGGCGGACAAGTGATAGATGCCGATTCCGAGCGCTGGTTGCGCGCGTCTGGCGGTGAGCGCAATCGTGCTGGTCGCTGCCCTTAGTCGTCGTGCGCGCCGCTTGGCTGCGCGCCGTCATCGGCCGACTCGATCATGTCGCCGTGCGTATCGTCGTTGTCGGCGCGTGCGTAATGCACGGTTTCCACCGGCCCGCCGATGGCGCGGCCGCGCACCGGCAGCAGCGCGCTGGCTGCTTCGTATTCGGCCAGCAACGCATGGCGCCGCGCTTCCGGCACGTCCTGCCAGTGGCAATCGGAGAGCGCGCCTTCCAGCGAATACAGCAGGTTGAGGCTGGGCTTGAAGCCGGCACGGCGGACTTTCACGAATGCACCCACCGCGCCGACGGCTTGCAGGTCCTGCTGCGTGCGCAGGCCGACCTGGCGCAGCCACGCCGCGCTCTTGGGGCCGATGTTGCGCATCCGCTCGGTGGTCACGCCAGCGCGTCCACAAAGAGTTGCGCAATGGCTTCCAGGCCGCGTTGATCGTCCGCATCGAAGCGGTCCAGCTCCGGGCTGTCCAGATCCAGCACGCCGATCAGCGCATCGCCCTTGACCAGCGGAATCACCAGCTCCGAGCGCGATGCCGAATCGCAGGCGATATGCCCGGGGAACGCATCCACGTCGGCAATGCGCTGGCTCTGCCGGGTGCTGGCGGCCGCGCCGCACACGCCCTTGTCCAGCGGAATGCGCACGCATGCCGGCAGACCCTGGAACGGCCCCACCACCAGCTCGCGGCCGTCGTAGAAATAAAATCCGGCCCAGTTGAGCGAGGGCAGGGAGTTGAAGATCAGCGCGGCCAGATTGGCGGCGTTGGCGATCCGGTCCGGCTCGCCGTGTACCAGTGCCTGGGCCTGGGCGGTGAGCTGGGCATATTGTTCCGGCTTGCTGCCGGTCAGCGAAGAGGTGGCGAACATCGGCAAAGTTTAGCAGCGGCCGTCTGCAGCGTGCCTGCGACGGGGCAGGTCACGCACGAGCACGCGCTGCGCCGGGCGTGTGGGCAGGTCAGAGCACGCAGCAGGCCCATCACGGTGCGCACCGTTCTGCGCTCAATTGCCGCGCGCTGGCTGGCTGGCGTCGGTACGCTGCTCATCGATCACCGGCAGCGACGGGCAGCACGGCGCGCTATCAACGCAAATCAACCGTGCTCAGCCGTGCGGCCCGGTGCGCGCGTTATGCTGCGCGCCCTCACGGCAATGGCGGCGCGGCCGCAGGATCTGGCGTATGCAGCACCCGGCGTTTTATGTCACCGGCACCGATACCGGTATCGGCAAGACCATGGGCAGCACTGCGCTGCTGCATGCGTTGCGCGCATGCGGCCACAGCGCGGTCGGCATGAAGCCGGTGGCCAGCGGCTGCGAACACACGCCGCAGGGCTGGCGCAACGAAGACGCGCTGGCGCTGCAGGCGGCCAGCCACCCGCAACCGGACTATGCAACCCTCAATCCCTATGCCTTGCCCGCACCGTTGGCACCGGAACTGGCCGCAGCCGATGTCGGCGTGACGCTGTCGCTGGCGCCGATCGCGCAGGCGTTTGCGCAATTGCGCGCGCAGGCCGAAGTGGTGGTGGTGGAAGGCGTCGGTGGCTGGGCCGCGCCGCTGAGCGCGACCCTGGATCAAGCCGACCTGGTGCGCGCGTTGCGGCTGCCGGTGGTGCTGGTGGTCGGCGTGCGGCTGGGCTGCATCAACCATGCGCGCCTGACCGCCGCTGCCATCGCCGCCGACGGCCTGGACTGCATCGGCTGGATCGCCAACGAAATCGATCCGCAGATGGAGCGCGCCGAAGACAACATCCGCATGCTGCACGCGCGTCTGGCGATGCCGTGCTGGGGGCGGATCCCGTGGCGACCGGGTGCCGATGCCGCCAGCCAGGCGCACGGGCTGCAATTGCCGGCCTAGGTCAGACCCGGCAAGTACGCGAGCCTGCTGGCGCGCAGCGCGGTCGGCGTCTGGTCGGGTCCGCGCCCAGCGCGCGTGTTGTGGCTGAGCAGAGACTGCATGCACGCTCCACGCGCCGGTGGTGCGCACCGTCACTGCTCTGTAAGCAACACGCTTGCATGTCACCGCAGCAGCTGCGCACCTGCAGCGTCCCCGAGCCAAACCTGCGCAGCGAAAACCCCAGCGATCAGGCAATAAAAAAGCCCGACAGAGGGAGGGATCTGTCGGGCCGGATTGCACGGGGGGAGGGGCCCATGCAAAGACGCTGAATTTTATTGGCGGTTACTTGCGCCGGGTCTTGCCTGTTGCGCCGGCCTGCTCGCTGCCGGTGTCGAACTGCTGCTTGGCCAATTGCCCAAGCTCGCTGGACATTTTCAACCCCATTCCCATCACTTCCTGATTGACCGAAGCCAGACGTTCCAGGTTGTCGCGGGCCAGTTGCAGTCCTTTCGACCAGAGCGTCTGGTAGGCGCCCAGATCGCGTGCCTGCGCAAACTCACCGAAGAAGCTGGTGGTCGCGTTGACATTCTGTTCCAGCGTGTCCAATACCAACTGGTTGGCACGCGCTGCAGCAGAGGCGAACTGACTGGTGAAGCTGTTTTCGAACTGCGCCGACATTGCGAACCCCTTGGGGAAGCGTGTGACCGTTTGTTGCGTTGCAGCATACGCCGATATTGTTGCGATGCAACACGTTTGCTGAAAATTTACCAAATATCTGCAGAAGTCCTTCCGTATCAAACGGTTGGAACAGGTCTGAAACGACAAAAGCCGCCCAGCGGGCGGCTTCAGGACACCGGAATGCGCGGAAGAATCAGCCGCGGTAGCGGCAGCCGGAGGTGCAGGTTTCATGCACCACGATCTCGCTCAGCTGCGGCAGCGCCGGCTTGAGCTGCTGCCAGATCCAGATTGCCAGCCGTTCGCTGGTGGGGTTTTCCAGCCCCTCGATGTCGTTGAGGTAATGGTGGTCCAGGCGATCGTAGATCGGCTGGAAGGCGGCCTTGATGTCGCCGAAGTCCATGATCCAGCCGGTGTCGGCACCTGGCTCGCCGCTGACGTGCAGCTCGACCCGGAACGAATGCCCATGCAGCCGGGCGCACTTGTGGCCGGGCGGCACATTGGGAAGCCGATGCGCGGCTTCGAGCGTAAAGACTTTGAAGATATCCATGGCGGTGATCGGTAAGCAGTAGCAAAAGGAGGGGGCGCGCCGGCGTCGCCGGATTACGCAAGGGTCCGGCGACGCCGGCCCCGATACAACAAGGGCCGCATCGCGGCCCTTGTACTCAGCAGACGCCGTGTATCAGGCGCCGCGGTTGGCCGGACGCTGGCCGCCACGGCCACCATCGCGACGGCCTGCGCCGGCACCGGCTGCCTGACGCGGCCCGCTGCTGCGCTGGCCACCGGGCTTCTTCGGGCCGGCATGCGCATGCGCCTGACGCGGCGCATCGCCATGCGGACGACGCGCGTGGCTCTTGCGCGGTGCGCGGTCGCCACCCGGCTGCTCGGCGCGGCCCGGCGCACTGTTGCCCCAGCGGATCGGGGTCTGCGGCTCGTAGCCCGGCACGTCGCGGATTTCCACGTCGCGGCCCAGCATGCGCACGATCTGGCGCAGCAGCTTGGCTTCGTCCTGCGCCACCAGCGAAATCGCCTCGCCGGTGGAGCCGTTACGGCCGGTGCGGCCGATCCGGTGCACGTAGTCTTCGGCCACCATCGGCAGGTCGTAGTTGATGACCTTGGGCAGCTGATCGATATCGATACCGCGCGCAGCGATATCGGTGGCCACCAGCACGGTGACGCGGCCGGCCTTGAAGTCGCTCAGTGCACGCATGCGCTGGCCCTGGCTCTTGTTGCCGTGGATCGCCGCGGTCTTGATGCCGGACTTCTCCAGGAACAGCGCCAGCTTGTCGCTGCCATGCTTGGTGCGCGCGAACACCAGGGTCTGCTCGCGGCTGTCCTGCGCCAGCAGGTGCAGCAGCAGATCGCGCTTGCGCGCGCCATCGACCGGGTGCACGCGGTGGGTGATGCTCTCGGCCACGGTGTTGCTCGGGGTGACCTGGATCTGCATCGGGTTGCGCATGAACTCCAGCGCCAGCTGCTTGATGTTCTCTTCGAACGTCGCCGAGAACAGCAGGGTCTGGCGGTCCTGGCGCGGCAGCTTGGTCAGGATGCGCTTGATCGACGGCAAAAAGCCCATGTCGAGCATGCGGTCGGCTTCGTCCAGGATCAGCACTTCGATGCCGGACAGGTCCACGCTGCGACGCTCGATATGGTCGATCAGCCGCCCCGGGCAGGCGATCAGCAGGTCCACGCCGCGGCGCAGGGTGTCGAGCTGGTTGCCCATGCCCACGCCGCCGTAGATCACTGCGCTCGGAATGCGCAGGTACTTGCTGTAGCCGCGCAGGCTGTCGTGCACCTGGGTGGCCAGCTCGCGGGTCGGGGTCAGGATCAGCGCGCGCGGCTTGCGCGGGCCGTTGACCGGCTGCGGCGTGGTGCCCAGGTGCTGCAGCAGCGGCAGGCCGAACGCGGCAGTCTTGCCGGTACCGGTCTGCGCGCCGGCCAGCAGGTCGTGACCGGCCAGCACCAACGGGATCGCCTGCTGCTGGATCGCAGTGGGGGTTTCATAGCCCTGCTCGGCCAACGCGCGCAGCAGGAAGGGCGCAAGGCCCAGGGATTCAAAAGACATCAGGAAGCTCCAGGTAAAGCGCCGCCGCCAGGCACAGCCCGGAGCGCAGACGCATTGCAGATGCAAAAAGTGAGGCTCGGAGCGTTCCCGTGAACCGCGCTGCGAGATGGTGGAACAACCCGATCAAAGAGCGATGGGTTTGTCGGCACCACGAAAGGCGTCGGGTGGGGCGGGCGAGCGGATCGATCGATCCTGGCCTCGCCGGCTGTCCCTAAGGGAAACGGACGGCCGCATGCAGACCCGGCAAGTGTACTCGCGTTTGGCGCGCTGCACAAAATCCCGTCACTGCGGTTGTGGTACCGGTCAGTTGTTTCAACTGCAACCACTGCGGCGGCAGGCCGTACAATCGCCCCATCAGCCACAGCACAGGATGGTCATGAAGCTAGGTTCCCTGAAGGAAGGCGGCCGCGACGGCAGCCTGATCGTGGTCGCGCGCGACCTGCGCACTGCCGTGCGCGCCACCGGCATCGCGCCCACCCTGCAGCGCGCGCTGGAAGACTGGAGCAATGTGGCGCCGCGTCTGAACGCCTTGTCGGCCTCGCTCAACGACGGCAGCGCCGACGGCGTGTTCGATCTGGATATGCAGGCCTTGGCCGCACCGCTGCCGCGTGCCTACGAGTTCGTCGATGGCAGCGCCTACCTGCCGCACGTGGAGCGGGTACGCCGCGCGCGCAATGCCGAGGTGCCGGACAGCTTCTACACCGACCCGCTGATGTATCAGGCCACCAGCGCAGGGTTCTACGGCCCGCGCGATGCCATCAAGGTGATCAGCGAAGACCACGGCATCGATCTGGAAGCCGAACTGGTGGTGATCATCGACGACGTGCCGATGGGCGCCTCGCCCGAGCAGGCCGCCGCGCACATCCAGCTGGTCGGCCTGGTCAACGACGTGTCGCTGCGCAATCTGATCCCGGCCGAGCTCGCCAAGGGCTTCGGTTTCGTGCAATCCAAACCGCGCTCGGCGCTATCGCCGGTGTTTGTCACTCCCGACGAGCTGGACGCTGCCTGGCGCGAGAACAAGGTGCATCTGCCGCTGGTGACCCACGTCAATGGCGCCTGGTTCGGCGCGCCCGAAGCCGGCAACGACATGCAGTTCGACTTCGCCCAGCTGATCGCCCACGCCGCCAAAACGCGGCCGCTCTCGGCCGGCACGATCGTGGGTTCGGGCACCATCGCCAACCAGGACACCAGCCTGGGTGCCTCGTGTTTTGCCGAACAGCGCGTGGTCGAGACCCTGCGCGACGGCAAGCCCAGCACGCCCTTCATGGCGTTCGGTGACGTGGTGCGGATCGAGATGTTCGATGCCAGTGGCGCCAGCATCTTCGGTGCGATCGAGCAGCGCGTCGAACGGCAGCCGCTGCCATGACACCGGCGAAGGTGTTGGTCACCAAAAACGTGCGAGGCCGGGCATGAGCGCGCCACTGGAGCTGTTCTCGTACTGGCGCTCCAGTGCCGCGTATCGCGTCCGCATCGGCCTGAATCTGAAGGCGCTGGCGTACCTCACGCATCCGGTGCATCTGGTACGCGACGGCGGCGAGCAGCACGCCGCTGCCTATGCACAGCTCAACCCACAGCAGCTGGTTCCGACGCTGCGCCATGGCGCGGTGGTGATTCCGCAATCGCTGGCGATTCTGGAGTATCTGGAAGAGGCGTTCCCGGACAGCACACGCCTGCTGCCTGCAGCGCCGGCAGAGCGCGCCCGCGTGCGTGCGCTCGCCCAGGTCATCGCCTGCGATGTGCATCCGCTCAACAACCTGCGCGTCATGCGGGTGCTGGAGCGCGAGTTCGCGCTGGATGCGGCGCAACGCCAGCACTGGACGCGGCACTGGATGGAGCGCGGCTTTGCCGCACTGGAACAGCAGCTGGCACGCGACCCGCTCACTGGCCGCTTCTGTCATGGCGATGTGCCAGGCCTGGCCGATGGGGTATTGGTCCCCCAGCTCTACAACGCGCACCGGTTCGAGGTCGATCTGGCCCCGTATCCGACCCTGCAGCGCATCGAACAGGCCTGCCTGGCGTTACCGGCCTTCGATGCGGCACGGCCGGAGATGCAGGTTGATGCGGTGGCGTGAGGGCTGCGCATCGAGGCCCTCATCCGCCCTTCGGGCACCTTCTCCCGTGGACGGGAGAAGGGCAGGCGGGCGTCTGATTCGATCCCAGTCGTTGCGATGCTGGATGAAGTTGCGACGCAAAGCCGTACGGTTCAAAGCGCACGCCCCAAGGCACCGCACGCTCACTTATGTCCCTTCTCCCGCATGCGGGAGAAGGTGGCGCGCAGCGCCGGATGAGGGCGCTTGTCGCATCGATATCGCGAATGAGGGACTCGTCGCAGCGTCCGCCCTGACAGTGCAGGAGCCGGCAACCCGAGCGCCGCAATGACCGACCTTCGCCGCCAGACCGATCAGATGAACCCGTGGCTGATCTTCGGCGCAGCCGCCGTTTCGTAGTCCGCATACGGGTCGTGTTCGCCGGAGCCGCCTTCGGAAAGACGGAACTTCAGGGCAAGGCCATCGCGTGAATCGGCGGCGCGCAGCGCTTCCTCCTGCTCGATTTCGCCAGACTTCACCATCCGGAACAGGCATTGGTCGAAGGTCTGCATGCCTTCTTCCAGCGACTCTTCCATCGCCTGCTTGACCTCGTGCACCTGACCGCGACGCAGCAGGTCGCGGATCATCGGCGTGTTGAGCAGCACTTCGGTCGCCGGCCGGCGGCGTCCATCCACCCCCTTGACCAGGCGTTGCGACACCACCGCGCGCAGATTGAGCGCCAGATTCATCAGCACGTTCTTGTGCGCGCTCTCGGGGAAGAAATTGAGGATGCGCTCGATGGTCTGGTCGGCATTGTTGGAGTGCAACGTGGCCAGGCACAGGTGACCGGTTTCGGCAAACGCGATGGCGGCCTCCATGGTCTCGGCATCCAGGATTTCGCCGATCAGGATCACGTCCGGCGCTTCGCGCATCGCGTTCTTCAGCGCGCTCTGGAAGGCATGCGTGTCCAGGCCCACCTCGCGCTGGTTCACGATCGACATCTTGTGCTTGTGCAGATATTCGATCGGGTCCTCGATGGTGAGGATGTGCCCGGTGGTGGTGCTGTTGCGATGGTCGATCATCGAGGCCAGCGAAGTCGACTTGCCGGAGCCGGTCGAGCCCACCACCAGCACCAGCCCGCGCGGGGTCATGATGACGTCCTTGAGCACCTGCGGCAGGTTGAGCTCCTCGATGCTCGGGATCCGGCTGCGGATGGCGCGGATCACCATACCCACTTCGCCACGCTGCTTGAACACGTTCACGCGGAAGCGGCCGGCATCGGACAAGGCGATCGCCATGTTGAGCTCGAGCTCGCGCTCGAACTGCGGCACCTGGCCCTCGTCCATCAATGAGTAGGCGATTTTCTTGACCATCCCCGGCGGCAACCCCGTATTGCCGAGCGGGTAGAGCTTGCCTTCGATCTTGATATACACCGGCGCGCCGGTGGTCAAGAACATGTCCGAGGCATTCTTTTCGGTCATCAGCTTCAGGAAGTAGCCGATATCCATGCGCAATGGTTCCCCAACAAACAGCAGCGTCTCGTTGCAAGTCCGCCGCAGGCTTCCGACAATGGCCGTGCTCGAGACTTCCTCGCTACGGCTCCCCTAATGACGGCTAGCTTCGCATACTTGCGGCGATCCCTGTATGGCATCGCCTGTTTCATGGTTCTTTCCTCTCCGGCCGCCGCCCAGGTGGCACCGGAGCTCACCGCCGCCGAACAGGCCGTGCAACGCGCCACCCAGGCCGATGCCGACCAATACGCCCCGGATCTGGTCAACCTGGCACGCCAGGAATTGATGCAGGCCCAGCAGGCGCAACTGGACAAGCGCCAGCGCAAGCAGGTGCCGCAGATCGCCCTGCGCGCAGCGGCCGATGCCGATCTGGCCAAGGCCCGCAGCGAAGAGGCGGTGGTCACCGCCCAGCTGGCACAGCGCAAGAAGGAAGTGGCGCAGTTGCAGAACACGCTCAACACCGGGGAGGGCGGCCGATGAACCTGCGCCCACTGCTCTACATCGGTGTATTGAGCCTGGCCAGCGTGCCGCCGCTGGCGATGGCGGCCAAGGACGACCCACAGGCCGACGCGCTCAACCGGCGCCTGGCCACGCTGCAGAACGACCCGCAGACCAGTGATCTGGCCCGCTTCGAGCGGCTGCAGGCCCAGCAAAGCGTGGCCGCACTGGCCGAGGCCAAGCGCCGCGACCGCGACGAGCTGGTGTTCCTGGCCGACCGCCGGGTCGAAATTGCCGAACTCACCGCGCGTACCGCACTGGCGCGGCGTGAGCTGGATCGGCTGGAAGGCACCCGTAACGATCTGCTGATCGAAGCCAGCCGTCGCGACGCTTCGCGTGCGCGCCAGGAGGCCGAACGCTTGCGCGTGCAGGCGCAGATCCAGGCCGAAGAGGCCGAGCGCATGCGTCAGGCGGCCGAGCAGGAAACCCTGGCGCGGCAGGACGCCGAGCTGGCGCTGACCAGCGTGGCCGGCAAGCAGACCGCCAAGCTCAATGCGGCCCAGCAGAAGGCCGTGCAGCTGGCCCACGAAGAAGCCGAGCTGGTGTCCGGGGCCAAGTTGCCGGCTGCCAAGTTCGACGGCCGCGGCGAAGTGTTCTCGCTGGGCAGTGGTGCGTTCGGCGGCAAGGCCGCCCTGTCCGACGACGCCACGGCGCAGGCAAAGGCGCTGGCCGAATATCTGAACATCGGCAAGAAGGGCCGGGTCAGCATTGTCGGTTTCGACAACGATGCCGCCACCGCCAAGAAGCGGGCCGAAGCGGTGCGCGACGCGTTGGTTGCCGCCGGTGTCGCCAGTGCACGCTTGCAGGTCAGTGGCAGCAAGGGTGCGGCCAGCAAGACGCGCGCCGCCGAGGTGGTTGTCGCGCCCTGATGCAAGTAGTTGGAAGTTAAGGTCTTTTAACCCGGGCATGACGCCCGGTTGAACCGCGTTCACTGATTGACGCGAAGGACGGCAAAAGCAGCCGTTCTGGCCTTGAACCCCCCTCGCGACCGGCGTAGGGTCGTACTCCTGGGCAGCAACTCCGCTGCCCGGAAAGTACGGAGGGCCGGGTCAGTGACGCAAGGGCACGCAGCGATGCACGCAGTTGCAACAGGTAGTGTTCTTACCAGTGCGTTTACCGTGATGACCCTTGGCAACGTGACGCGCGGGTCTTCCATTCCCAAGCAGCGCCCTGCGCCGTCTGCGGCCGGGGCGTTCTTGTTTTAAGTGAAGGAGGTAACGCCATGTTCGAAGGGCAACCGCAGACCGAAATCGACGCATTGATCAAGTCCGATCCCGAGTTCAAGCAGCTGTACCAACGCCACAAGCTCTTGAACAAGAAATGCATGGATGCCGAACTTGGGGTACTCCCCATCGACGATGTGACCTTGGGCCAGATGAAACGCGAAAAGTTGCAGGCCAAAGAAAAGCTCACCCGGATGTACGACCAGCTCACGCACTGATCCTTCCCCACCGTTAGAACAAGTTCACCGTCGCGGGCGGTGGCAGCCTCCTCGTCGGCTCGCCACCGTCCGCGTCTTTATTTAGCCGCTGCGCTTTCGCGCAGATGGCGCCTCCCTGCAGCGGCTGAGCCTGCTCGTTCATGGGTCTGCGCAATGGTTTCACGCCTGAATGAGCATTCCCCAGCCGTTCGTCGGATAATGACCGGTCTAGCCCGTGCGGCGCAGCGACGATATTCCGATGGCGATCCACTCCTCCGTACTCGAACTGATCGGCAACACGCCCATCGTCAAGGCACAGCACCTGGACACCGGCGTCTGCGAGCTGTTCCTCAAGCTGGAGGCGGCCAACCCCGGTGGATCGATCAAGGACCGTATCGGCCTGTCGATGATTGAAGCGGCAGAACAGCGCGGCGACCTCAAGCCCGGTGCCACCCTGGTGGAAGGCACGGCCGGCAATACCGGCCTGGGTCTGGCCCTGGTCGCGCAGCAGAAGGGCTACCAGCTGATCCTGGTGGTGCCGGACAAGATGAGCCGCGAGAAGATCTTCAACCTCAAGGCCATGGGCGCCAACGTGGTGCTGACCCGCTCGGACGTGGCCAAGGGCCACCCGGAGTATTACCAGGACCTGGCGGCCAAGATCGCTTCCGAAACCCCCGGCGCCTACTTCATCAATCAGTTCGGCAACCCGGACAACCCGGCCGCGCACGAATTCGGCACCGGCCCGGAGATCCTGGCGCAGATGGATGGTGATCTGGACGCGATCGTCTTCGGCTGCGGCAGCTCCGGCACCATGACCGGCCTGTCGCGCGCGTTCGCTACCGCCTCGCCGCACACCGAGCTGGTGCTGGCCGACCCGGTCGGCTCGATCCTGACCCAGTACATCGAAGAAGGTACGGTCAGCGAGAAGTCCGGCAGCTGGCTGGTCGAAGGCATCGGCGAAGACTTCCTGCCGGATATCTCTGATTTTTCGCGCGTCAAGAAGGCCTATTCCATCAGCGATGCGGAAAGCTTCCACACCGCGCGCGAGCTGCTGGCCAAGGAGGGCATCCTCGGCGGCTCGTCCACCGGCACCTTGCTGGCCGCTGCGCTGAAATATTGCCGCGAGCAGACCACGCCCAAGCGTGTGCTGGTGTTCGTCTGCGATACCGGCAACAAGTATCTGTCGAAGATGTACAACGACTACTGGATGCTCGACAACGGCTTTTTGGAGCGCCCGCAGCACGGCGACCTGCGCGACCTGATCCTGCGCCCTTACAACAAGCGCGACACCGTAGTGGTGGGGCCGAAGGATCTGCTGACCACCGCCTATCAGCGCATGAAGCTGTACGACGTGTCGCAGTTGCCGGTGATCGACGACGGCGAGCTGGTGGGCATCGTCGACGAGAGCGACGTGCTGCTGCACGTGTATGGCGACGAGGCGCGCTTCCGCGACCCGATCTCCACCGCCATGGTCAGCAAGCTGGATCGTCTGGATGTCGCATCGCCGATCGAAGCGTTGCTGCCGGTGTTCGACCGCGGCCAGGTCGCCATCGTCATGGACGGCAAGCAGTTCCTGGGCCTGATCACCCGTATCGACCTGCTCAACTACCTGCGCCGCCGCGTGCAGTGATCGCATGCAGTGACTGGGTAGCGCGCGCGTCCGGATGAGACGCGCGGCACCGGGCATTCAGACCTGCTTGTTACAATCCGCCACTTTTTCCGGGAACCTCCATGTCCAATTGCACCACACCCAGCCACGAAGGCGAGCGCGAACTTTCGCTCGCAACGCTGGCGATCCATGGAGGGCAGTCGCCGGATCCCAGCACCGGGGCAGTGATGCCGCCGATCTATGCGACGTCCACCTATGCGCAGTCCAGCCCGGGCGAGCATCAGGGCTTCGAATACTCGCGCACCCACAACCCCACGCGCTTTGCCTATGAGCGCTGCGTTGCCGCGCTGGAAGGTGGCACGCGTGCATTCGCGTTCGCTTCCGGCATGGCCGCCACCTCCACGGTGATGGAATTGCTGGATGCCGGCAGCCACGTGGTGGCGATGGACGACCTGTATGGCGGCACCTTCCGCCTGTTCGAGCGCGTGCGTCGCCGCACTGCCGGCCTGGATTTCAGCTTCGTCGACCTGACCGATGCGGCCGCCTTCGAAGCGGCGATCCGCCCCGACACCAGGATGGTGTGGATCGAAACCCCGACCAACCCGATGCTCAAGCTGGTCGATATCGCCGCCATCGCCACGATCGCGCGCAAGCACGGCCTGCTGATCGTGGTCGACAACACCTTCGCCTCGCCGATGCTGCAACGCCCGCTCAGCCTGGGCGCCGACATCGTCGTGCATTCGGCCACCAAGTACCTCAACGGCCACTCCGACATGGTCGGCGGCATCGCCGTGGTTGGCGACAACGCCGAACTGGCCGAGCAACTGGCCTTCCTGCAGAACTCCATCGGCGGCGTGCAAGGTCCGTTCGACAGCTTCCTCGCCCTGCGCGGCCTCAAGACCCTGCCGCTGCGCATGCGCGCGCATTGCGAAAACGCCCTGGCGCTGGCGCAGTGGCTGGAAAACCACCCCGCGATCGAAAAGGTGATCTACCCCGGCCTGGCTTCGCACCCGCAGCACGCACTGGCCCAGCGCCAGATGTCCGGCTTCGGCGGCATCGTCTCGATCGTCCTCAAGGGCGGCTTCGATGCGGCCAAGCGCTTCTGCGAAAAGACCGAACTGTTCACCCTGGCCGAATCGCTCGGCGGCGTGGAAAGCCTGGTGAACCATCCCGCCGTCATGACGCATGCCTCGATTCCCGTGGCCCGCCGCGAACAGCTTGGTATCAGCGATGCGTTGGTCAGGCTGAGTGTGGGTGTTGAGGATGTGGAGGATTTGCGTGGGGATCTGGAACGTGCCCTCGATGCATCCCGTTCTCCATGACTGCGTCGCCGCACCGACGGGACTTCTTCGCTTACTGGCGGAGCGGGCTGGCCGGCCTTCGTCTGCAGTCGTGGGTACGCCAACAGGCCTGGTTGCAGCGTATCTATCGTGTTTTTCCGCAGAGTTGGCGTGACCGCGTTTCTTCCAAGCTATCCGCCCGCTCCTTGGTTCAAACGCGTTTCCAGCGCACGGATGCCTGGGAGCTGAACCCAAAAGGCGCTGACGCTTCCTTGCCGACGAACGCTGATTTCTCCTTCACCGAGACTCCATTGGTGGGGATCAACATTGTTGGCTATCTCCGTGGCGAATTCGGGTTGGCGGAAAGTGCAAGGATGTATGCGCGTGCGCTGATCAGCGCTGGCGTGCCTGTGTCGTTGTACGACCTGGACATGGGGCTTCCGCACTCCTGGGACGACCGGAGCCTGGATGGTCTCATCGACCAGCGCATGCTGCACCAGGTCACCGTCATCTTCGTCAATCCCGACTACCTCGAAGCCGCGTTCGACAAGATCGGCCGGGCCCGTATGGAAGGGCATTACGTCATTGCGTGCTGGTTTTGGGAACTTGAGGTGATTCCGCCAAGTTGGCTGAGCGCCATTGCGCTGGTGGACGAGATCATGGTGGCCTCACGATTCATTGAGGATGCGTTCCGCAGCGTGACCGACAAACCGATCATGCGAGTTCCGCTGCCGCTCTCTGACCAGCGTGATAGCGGCTTGCAGAGACAGGACTTCGGGCTGGATCCGGAAACCTTCGTCTTTCTTTTCACTTTTGATTTCCACTCCTTCGTGACCAGGAAAAATCCCCAGGCCGTCGTCAATGCATTCAGGCATGCGTTTCCGGACGGTCGTGACGACGTGCGTCTGGTCGTGAAGTCAAGCAATGGGCATATGTATCCCGAACACATGGCAGAACTCCTGAGTCTGGTCGCAGCGGACACGCGGATCCTGCTGCGGGACGAGGTGATCGACAAGATGCATGTGCGCGCGCTGCAGCGCTGCTGTGATGTGTATGTGTCGCTGCACCGGGCCGAAGGCTTCGGGCTGGGGCTTGCCGAGTGCATGTCACTCGGTAAGCCGGTCATCGCGACGGGCTGGTCGGGCAACATGGAATTCATGACATACAGCAACTCCTGCCTCGTGGACTACGATCTGGTGCCGGTTGCGGGACGATATCCGGAGTCAGATGGCGCGCGCTGGGCGGAGCCCAGCATCGCATCCGCCGCCGCTGCTATGCGCCGGCTCGCGGATGACCCGCTACAGGCGCGGCGGCTGGGCGAAACAGCCAGGGCCGATATCTGCAGCAGGCTTGCTCCGCAAAGCGTGGCCCAGCATCTGCTGGCGAGGGCAGAGAGGGTTGTCAAGTCAACGCACTGATGGTGGCCATTTGTTGGTCCTGTGATGTAGCAATTTAGGTTGCCCGTTCCACCAAGGTAGTGAACACTTTCAGAGGTAGCAACGTTGGACATGATCCGGTCCGTATGGGCCTTCCGATACTTCATCCTGTCGTCGATCAGGAATGACCTGCGTCTGCGCTTCCTGCGCAGCAAACTGGGCGCACTGTGGATGATCATCCATCCGCTCATGCAGGTGCTGATCTTTGCGACGATTCTCTCCGAGGTGCTGGCCGCGAAGCTGCCAGGCGTCAATAACAAGTTTGCTTACGCGCTTTACCTGATGGCCGGGACCCTTTGCTGGAGCATGTTCGCCGAATGTATTGGCAAATGTGCTTCGTTGTTCGTTGATAACGGCAATCTCATGAAGAAGCAGGCGTTTCCTCGCATCTGCCTTCCGCTCATTGCCGGCGGCACCGTCATGGTCAACAACCTGTTGCTGTTTTTGGCGATCATCGTCGTTTTTGCCGTACTGGGCCATACCCTGGGGCCGCAGGCAGCGTGGCTCCCGCTGCTGATGCTGCTGACGTTGGCATTTGCAATGTCGATCGGCCTGCTGCTTGGGGTCTTCAACGTGTTCGTGCGCGACATCGGGCAGGTCGTGCCGGTCGTCTTGCAGGCATTGTTCTGGGTGACGCCCATCGTTTACACCATTGACATACTCCCTGCGCAGACCCAGGAGCTGTTCAAGCTCAACCCGCTGTTCCCGCTTGTCAGTGCATATCAGGGGGTCCTTCTTTACGGACGTTCCCCGGCATGGATCGAGCTTGTGCCTCTCATGCTGGCGACCCTCGTGTTGTGTGCCATGTCGTTGGTTATTTTCCGCCGCGCGAGTGCCGAAATGGTGGATGCCCTATGAGCCCGGTACTAATGGTTGAAGGGCTTGGGAAGTCCTACCGTGTCTGGGGTAGCGAGTGGCTACGCGCTGCCAGCTGGTTTGGGTTGAAGGTCAAGCCGCGAGAGGAGCACTGGGTACTGCGGAATGTCGGGTTTTCGGTCGCTCCGGGTGAGTCGATCGGGATCATGGGGCGCAATGGCGCCGGAAAGAGCACATTGCTCAAGCTGATCACCGGTACATCGCAACCCACCGAAGGGCGAATCGTCCGGCATGGCCGTATCGCCGCGATTCTTGAGCTCGGCATGGGATTCAATCCGGACCTGAGTGGCCGGGAGAATGCAAAACATTCCGCCGGGCTCATGGGTTACACATTGGAACAAATCGACAAGGTGTTGCCCGAGATACAGGAGTTTGCCGAGATCGGAGAGTACTTCGATGAGCCGGTCCGCACCTACTCAAGCGGTATGCAGGTGCGCGTCGCGTTTGCGGTGGCCACCGCATTTCGGCCCGATCTACTCATCGTCGACGAAGCATTGTCGGTGGGCGATGCGTATTTTCAGGCGAAGTGCTTCAAGCGCATCCAGTCTTACAAGGACGAGGGCATGACGCTCATCCTGGTCAGCCACGCGGTCGGAGATGTTGTCAAACACTGCGATCGTGCCATTTTGATCAAGGACGGTAGCGTTCATGCCGATGGTCCGTCGCGGGAGGTGTCGAACCTCTATCTTGACGAGTTGTTTGGAAAGAAGTCGGTCTCGCTTCACGCGGAGGCCAAGGATACCCCGAAGGAGTTCCGCACCGGCAGCGAAGACGTGTTTCATACCAGGCCATATTACAATGCATCCGAGCATCGCTGGGGGCAGGGCGGTGCCCGAATTCTGGATTACGTGGTTGCCAGCGATGGTCAGGAATTTCCCGCGCGCGTGGAAAGTGGCTCGAGGACGACGTTTTACTTCAAGATTGCATTCGATCAGGATTTCGATAGCGTGGTGCCCGGTATCTTGGTGAAAACGCTTGAAGGACTGTTTCTTTACGGAACCAATTCCTTTCTTTCCAGCGAGGGTCGTACCGAGATTGCGGCTAAGGCAGGCGATGTGATTGTCTGCAAGTTCACCATGCCTCTTGACCTGAACGAAGCGAATTACCTGATTTCGCTGGGCATTTCCAGTGGGGATCCACTGGTGGAACTGACGCCACTGGATCGGCGCTACGATGCCATCGTGCTGAACGTGGCCAGAGGGATGCAGTTTTGGGGAATGATGGACCTGAAGGCCGACTTCGAGATCGTTGAGGCCTTGTCATGACGACGGCGGAATTTTACATCAATACAAAGAGCGAACAGTCATGACCGAGTCACTGAGTATGGGCGCCCTTGTGGCAGCCCTTCCTGAGAAGTATCAGCCGATTTTCGCGCATCCTGAACTAACCGATGGCAGCTCGCGTGGTTGCGAGGATAGGCTGCTGTTGATCCGCCAGTGTGCGCAGCGCCTTCAGGCTACGCTCGGGCGTCCGCTGCGCGTCCTGGATCTTGGCTGTGCGCAGGGCTTCTTCTCATTGAACCTGGCGGCCGACGGCCACACGGTGCACGGAGTGGACTTTCTCGATCTCAATGTAAATGTGTGCAAAGCGCTGGCTGCCGAAAATCCTTCGTTTGCAGCGAGCTTTGAGCACGGTACTGTCGAGGACGTGATAGATCGGCTTGAACCGGGTCGGTACGATCTGGTCCTCGGGCTCAGCGTCTTCCATCATCTCGTACACGCCCGAGGCATCCTGAGCGTATCGGAACTGTGTCGCAAGCTTTCGGAAAAGACCGCTGCGGGAGTGTTTGAACTCGCCTTGCATGAGGAGCCGCTTTACTGGGCGCCATCGTTACCGCAGGATCCTGCCGAAATCCTATCCAGTTATGCGTTCCTGCGCCTGCTTTCGCGGCAGGAGACGCACCTTTCGGCAGTGTCAAGGCCGCTCTATTTCGCGAGCAGCCAGTTCTGGTATGTGGACGGAATCATCGGCGATTTCACGTCCTGGACAGCTGAATCGCATGCGCATGGGCGGGGCACGCACCTGCAATCGCGTCGCTATTATTTCGGGCCACAGGTTTTCGTAAAAAGAATGACGCTGGCCGTTGAAGATCGCGCAGAGATCAACTTGCGCGAATTCGTCAATGAAGTGGAGTTTCTAAGCAATCCGCCACTCGGCTATCCGGCGCCGCGCCTGATCGCGTCGCTGAACGACTCCAGGGATTTGTTTCTTGCCAGGTCGATGATGGATGGGCGACTTCTTTCCCAGGCGATCGACGATGGTTCGGCTTATGACGCCGATGAGATCATCGCGCAGATTCTCGAGCAACTTGTGTTGCTTGAACGTGCCGGTTTGTATCATAACGATGTGCGCTGCTGGAATATCCTCATCACGCCGGAAATGCGTGCTGTACTGATCGATTACGGCGCGATCTCGACCAACGCCGCCGATTGCTCCTGGCTTGAGGATCTGTTGTTTTCGTTTCTGATCACGGTCAAGGAGATTCTTGAACGTCGGGTTGTTTCCCCCAGCCCGAGCCGTGAGCCTGCGCTGGATTTCACGACATTACCTGCCCGGTACTGCAATGCGTTCGTAGCGCTGTTTGGGCAGAATCGTTCCCAGTTGACGTTCGCCCTGCTGCAACAGTGTCTCCAACAAGCCGATGCCGCACCGGCCCCGCTTCCTGAGTGGGCATCGATTTATCGGCGTCTGCATGACGCGCTACTCGTTTACAACGCGCGGCTGAGCGCGGTGCATATCGAGACGGAGCATCATCGAGTGGAGCTTGCCGCACGTGGCGCGGCGATCGAGCAGTTTCGTGAGAGCGCATCGAAGGAACAGGGGCGCTTCCAGTTGCTTGAACAGCAAATTGCTGCTTCCGAAAGCAGGTGCCAGCGACTCGAGGAGGACAGCGAGAAACTGGCAGCCTGGGCCAAAGGACTCGAAGCTCAAGCGATCGCATCTGCTGCCTTGCAGGCTCGGGTTGCCGCACAGCAGCAACAAATTTCCCAGCTCGAGAACTCGCGCGAGCAGGATAGAAACCGAGTGAAGGAGCTGCAGGCCGATCTTTCCAGAAGCATGCAGATCGCTACTGCAGCACGAGAGCACATTCGCGAGCTTGAGTTGGCGGTGGAGGTCCTGGAAGGACAGATCGACAGCCTTCATGCAAGCCGGTCCTGGCGGATTACGGCGCCGCTTCGTTTGTTCACCACGCGGGTACTCAAACGTGGCGACGGCAATGTTGCGATTATCCGTAACGCGCCAGTCCCACAGCTGGAGGACGTGGCCACCCTTGATGGTTCGGTGCCGACTCCGGCAGAAGCTGCAATGGACAAACGTGTTGCCGCAGTCGATCAGCTGGGTAGTCGTATCCGCAAGTCACGTAAATAATCCAGAGGAAGTCAACGTTGTGGTAAGGACATCATGTAGGGGGTTCGGGTCGTGAAAAGAGTCATCGTGCTCGGTGCGCAGGTGCCGTTTATCAGGGGAGGGGCAGAGTTTCTGAATGAGGAGCTGGTCCGTCAGATCAATCTGTGGGGTAAGCAACACCAGGTCGTCGCCGAACTGGTGCAGCTGCCGTATCGTTGGTATCCCGAAACGGAAATCCTTTCCTCCGCATTGGCGTGGCGGTTATTGGATCTGAATGAAAGTAACGGGCAGAAGATCGACCTGTGTATTTGTACCAAGTTTCCAACATACGCTGCCCAGCATGCGAACAAGACGCTCTGGCTGGTGCATCAGCATAGGGTACTTTACGATCTGGAGCGCACCCGTTTTGATTTCCCCCATCTGAACTCTCGCGATGTGGCGTTGCGCGACGCCTTGCGCGTTTCAGACACGCAGCTGTTGTCGGACATCGAATCGCGCTACACCATCTCGCAGACCGTGACCGAGAGGCTTCAACAGTTCAACGGTCTTTCTTCGCAGGTTCTATACCCCCCATCCAAACTGGCCCCGTTGATCACATCCGGTGACTACGGCGATTATATTTTGTGCATCGGCCGCCTCGAGTCGATGAAGCGGCCCGACTTGCTGATTCGCGCAGCGGCACATGTATCAAAGGCCAAAATCGTCATAGCAGGCACAGGAGCCAGTGATTACGCGCTGTCCCTGGCACCGCTGGTGCATGAGCTGGGGCTGCAGGACAGGGTGGAACTGACGGGTTTTGTCGAGGATGAGAAACTGCTCGCGTTGATCGCCGGTTGCAGGGCCGTTTTCTACTCACCCGTTGACGAAGACTACGGATTCGCAACGCTGGAGGCATTTGCGGCGCATAAACCTGTCATTACGGTTGACGACAGCGGCGAAGTCGGAAGGATCGTAAAAGCCACCGGAAGTGGGTGGGTCACCGGTCCCACGGCAGAGGAAATCGCGCAGAGTATCGGGGACTGCTACGCAAGAACCGGTGCGCAACTACGCGCGCTTGCCGATGAAGGATACCGACTCAGCACCTCGATTACATGGGATCGCGTGATACGCGAGCTCGTGGAGGAAAGGATTTGAACACGCGTTTCCGCATTGCCATGGTCGGGCCACTACCCCCCGAGCATTCCGGCATTGCCGAGTATTCGGCCGGGCTGGTGGAACTGTTGCGCGCGCGGGGCGTGCAGGTCGACACGGTGGTCCGCGGTGACGTGGAACGCATGGGAGCCCAGAAGGTTGTCGATGGGCTGCTTGAAGCGGATGCCGTTGTCTACCAGATGGGAAATCATCCCGCTTTTCATGGGTGGATGCTTCCACTGATGGCATGTGTTCCCGGCGTTGTTCACCTGCATGATCTGGTGCTGCACCACATGGTGGCGGGTGTCCTGAGTGACGAGTCGCTGCTCGGTGACGGGTATACGCGGGTGCTGGAACAATGGCATTCCGCTGCTGAAGTGAAGAACGCAACGCTTGCACTGCGTTATGGCTCTCCGATCTGGGGCCGTGACGACATCGTGCATTACCCGCTTCATCAAGTGGCGACGAAATTCGCACTGGAGGTGGTCGTGCATTCCCGATACGCGGCCGAAAGCGTTGCCAAGGAGTTTCCATGGCTGCCTGTTACGGTCATCCCCCAACTCTATCCTGTCGCCGCGCGGCATCGGGTGCGTGATCGTCTCAGCACCATTGCGGTGATGGGCGGTGGGCAGGTGAATCGCAGGTTCGACTGGATCGTTGAGGCATTGTTGCAGGTCGAGCCCGAGTTGACTCACCCGCTTTCTCTTGAGATAGCCGGTGTGGTCGAACCTGCCGTGCAGCTACAGCTGGAGCGGCTTTCGGGTTTGCAGAACGTGCGATTGATCGATCATGGTCGCATCGACGACGAGCAATTTCGCAGTGTGTTCGAGCGTGCCGACCTGATGATCGCGCTTCGCCAGCCGACCATGGGCGAAGCCTCCGCGGTCGTGTCAAAGGCATTGCAAGCGGGCCTGCCTGTCGTGGTATCGGATCAGGGCTGGTACGCAGAACTGCCGTCCTGCGTCAGGAAAGTGCCCCCCACGTCCGACTGTCCAGAGGTTCTTGGCAGTCTGTTGCGGCACTTTGCACTGGATTCGGCAGCGTACTCGCGTTGGGCAGAAGAATGTGGAGATCAGGCGAGTCGCCCGGAGCTTGACCCATACGGTGCTACCGACCGCTATGTGAAGCTGTTGAAATCCAGGCGTGTCTTTTCCGATTTCAGGGATCGCGTCGCCGAGGCCTTGGTCGATCTCAAGATCGACCTTGAATCTCCGCTGTCGGGCGAAGTTCAGAGAATCGATGTCCGCAGTACGCTGCGTGGTGACCGGTGGGTCGATTCTGCGCTCAAGGCCTTATCCGAGCGCCAGGTCGACACGCACGGACAAATGGTCTTCGCCACGGTCGAGCCGTACCCTTATACTGAGGCCTTGCCGGTCGAAGCATGTCAGGGAGGGGCGGCACTGATCGAAACCGATCTTGGTGTGGCCGAGCCCTCCAGCGAGGTCACCGTAAGGCTGATGCTGAACAATACCAGCGGGTTCCCCTGGCTCAGTCCGCCCGGCCACTCGGTGATGCCGTTCGGCATTTACATCGGATGCTACTGGCGCTCCGTTGTGCCGCTGCAGGAAGTCGAGCAGCCGCGCCATTGGATTGACGAGCCAATCGAGCCAGCTTCGTGTCGCGAACAGGTCATCTCACTTCGTGTGCCTGATGCAGTTGGTGAGTACGAATTGGAAATCGATCTCGTCCAGGAATCTGTTGGCTGGTTCAAAACTCGGGGGTTTGTACCAGCCCGGCTGCTCGTACGTGTAGAAGCCACTCAATCATGAGGGCACATTCATCCAACCCAGGTCCTAACGCATGAAAGCTTTTGTGAAAACCCCCGTCTCTCTGGGCACTGTCGCCATCCTGGCGACTTTCATCACCCTTGTTGGTTGCTCCAAATCGCCTGAGGCAGACCAGCCGGTAACCGCCGCACCTCAACCGGCTGCTCCGGCCTCCGAAGCACCCGGTATGACGAGCCCCTTGACGCAGGAGCAAGTCGGGGCTCGCTATGCCATCGTTTCGGACCCTGTGGTCGCCAATAATGGCGAGGTGATACGCACCGTTGTGTCGGTCACCAACGCTGGCAAGGAAACGCTGAGTTCGAAGGGCACCTTGCCGGTCAACCTCGCAATCTCTCTGGTAGACAGTTCCGGCGCTTTATCGGCGAAGGATTTCGTACGCGCTTCGCTTCCCGCCGATGGAATTGCTGCGGGTGCCTCCGCCGAGGTGATCGCCGAGGTGCCAGCCCAGGCAGTGGTTGGAAAGAGCCTGCGAATCGGGCTGGTACAGGAAGGCGTCGCCTGGTTCAGCGATTTCAAGATCGAGCCGCTCGACTACGGCCCGTTCAGCAGCTGCGCAGATCAGGGCAAGCAGACGATATGCGGTGCGGGTGGGAAGCCGCTGTCAACGCGTTGAGCTGCACCGTGCGGCGGAAACAGCCCGATCCTGCATCGGCTCAAAGCCGGAACCAATACGTAAACAAGAGAATGTGTTAATGAAAACTGCGTTGATTACTGGAATCTCGGGTCAAGACGGTGCTTACCTTGCAGAACTGCTGTTGGACAAGGGCTACCGCGTATTTGGCACGTATCGCCGTACGAGTTCGGTCAATTTCTGGCGGATCGAAGAGCTTGGAATTGCAGCCCACCCGAACCTTAATCTAATCGAATACGATCTGACGGATCTAGGGTCGAGCATCCGTATGCTTGAAAGCACCGGAGCCACCGAGGTCTACAATCTGGCGGCTCAGAGCTTCGTGGGTGTGTCTTTCGATCAGCCGACCACGACGGCGCAGATCACCGGTATCGGTCCGGTCCACCTGCTGGAGGCGATCCGTCAGGTGAACCGGGATATCCGCTTCTACCAGGCCTCGACGTCGGAGATGTTCGGCAAGGTGCAGGCTGTTCCGCAGATCGAAAGCACGCCGTTCTATCCACGCAGCCCCTATGGTGTCGCCAAACTCTATGCACACTGGATGACGGTGAACTACCGCGAGAGTTACGACATCTTTGGTTGCAGTGGCATCCTGTTCAACCACGAAAGTCCATTGCGTGGACGTGAATTCGTGACGCGCAAGATCACCGACTCGGTAGCCAAGATCAAGCTCGGGCTGCTGGACTGCATGGAATTGGGTAACCTGGACGCCAAGCGTGACTGGGGCTTTGCGCGCGAGTATGTGGAAGGTATGTGGCGGATGCTGCAGGCCGAGGAGCCGGATACTTTCGTGCTCGCAACCAATCGCACCGAGACCGTACGCGATTTCGTCAGCATGGCGTTCAAGGGCGCGGGCATCGACGTCGAGTTCCGTGGGAAGGACGCTGAAGAGACTGCGGTGGATACTGCCACCGGCAAGGTGCTCATGCGCATCAACCCGAAGTTCCACCGCCCTGCAGAAGTGGAGCTGCTGATCGGCGATCCCGAAAAGGCGGCCCGCATCCTCGGCTGGAAGCCCGAGACCACGCTGGAGCAGCTGTGCCAGATGATGGTCGAGGCCGATCTGAAGAGGAACGAGCGTGGCTTCTCATTCTGACCTGATGGGCAAGCGGGTTCTGATCAGCGGAGCGTCCGGGTTCACCGGGCGCTACATGACCCAGCAGCTCCAGGAACAGGGCTGCACGGTCATTGGCGTCGGCACGCGTTCGGACACTGCCGGCATGGGCAGCACCGACGAGTTCTGGCCGATGGATCTGCGCGACGCTGCCGACGTCGCCCGCGCCGTTGCGCAGGCCCAAGCCGACTACGTTGTGCATCTGGCGGCAGTGGCCTTTGTCGGTCATGGGGATGCTGACGATTTTTACCGCGTCAATCTGCTAGGTACGCGTAACCTGCTGCAGGCGCTGGCCGCAAGCCGACACCGCCCGGAGAGGGTGCTGATCGCGAGCAGTGCCAATGTCTACGGCAATGCAACCGAAGGCGTGATCGACGAGTCGGTCACGCCCGCGCCCGCGAACGACTACGCGGTGAGCAAGCTCGCCATGGAATATGTCGCCAGCTTATGGCGCGAGCGCCTGCCCCTGGTGATTGCGCGCCCCTTCAACTATACCGGGGTCGGTCAGGCGACCAACTTCCTGATTCCCAAGATCGTTTCCCATTTCGCATCGCGTGCCTCTTCCATCGAGTTGGGCAACACCGAAGTGTGGCGCGATTTCGGCGATGTCAGGTCGGTCGTGCTGGCTTACCGCAAGCTCCTGCAGGCGCCAGCGGCCGAAGGGCAAATCGTCAATGTATGTTCGGGTGTCGCCAGTTCGCTAGGGGACATCATCAGGATCTGCTCGAAAATCACTGGCCACGACATCGACGTCCAGGTGAACCCCGCGTTCGTTCGGGAGAACGAGGTCAAGAAGTTGCTTGGCAGCAATGCCAGATTGCAGGAGCTGATCGGCGATTGGCAGAGTCTTGCGCTGGAGGACACGCTGCGCTGGATGCTTGAAGCTGCCAGCACTGAGCAGTGAGGGCAATCCAAGGACATTGAGAGCAATCGAGCTTCGGCTGGAAAATTCAGCCGAAGCTCGCTGCGAATGCTTGGTAGTGTTTTTGTTCAGCGTTATCTAACAGGCTGACGCACCCGCAGTTGCCAGGAACCGCGCCAGGTGAAAGGGGCGATTAACGCGCTGGCGATCGTGCTTCCCGGCCGGCTTATCTGCTGCAGTCGGACTTGCAAATTTCAAGACTGGTCAGCCCGAGGGCAAGCAGCCGCTGGTCCGCAGACATGCCGACCTGCGCGGGAGAGACCGGTGTTTCGTAGCTAAGAACCAGATGCACTACTTCACCAGGCTGGCGGGTCGTGACCGGAATCCGTAGTGCCAGCGGCACCGCTTGTGCTGCAGTGACGCGGGTGTCGAGCGCCTGGACGCCGTTGACCGTGGCACGGATGCGCAGGGCTTGCTGGGGGCCAGGCAGAAACGGGTTGCCGCGCAGAATCACCGTTGTCTTGCCGACGGTCGTTGAGTTGACACGGTAGCGCAGCGATGAGCTTGTGCCTTCCGACCAGACACCCCATGCCTCGTCGGACGACCAGCCTTGCGTGAGCAAGCTGCGGAGCGCGGGGAGCGTAATGCTGGTATCTGCCGCGGGCTCGGTGACCACGGTGTCCTTGGCAGCATCGGCGCTTGCAGGCTTGGCACCACCTGGCAGACGGAAAACCACAACAGCGCCATCTTCGCGTGTTATCGCCGGCGGCGCGCCAATGGCCTGGGTCCATTCAGCGATGACCTGCGCCCCCTGGTCGGCGTAGCCGCGCTTGTCGATGTAGACAGCGTCGAAGCCGAAGCGACTGATCGCCTTGAGCTGTGCGGCGGCGGGTTGGGTCTCCAGATTCCGGTAGAACAGGTCGCCCTCACGGCCCTTCATGCCTGCGTAGCTCCACTTCAGGTGCTGTGAGTGGACGAATCCCACCGCTAGGTCATAGGCGTGCAGGGCATTCTTGGGCGGCACTTCTGGAAACGGCATATAGGGCAACTGGTAAACGGCTGCACCGACAGGCAGGGCAGTTTCAATGCTGCGGATGAAACGCCTGTCCTGCTCGTACGCAGTGCGCGCGCTGGATTGACACGGGCCGCACACCGCCGAGGTCTGGTCCCAGATGCCGAAGACCAGCATGCCGGCGGCAGCGATCGAGGCGATGGTCATGCGGTGTCGACGCCCCACCTTGTCGGACAGCATCTGCACGCCGATGGCTACCGCAGCGAGGGTGCTGAACGTGATGAAGATGCTGGCCCGGTTCCAGCCGCGGATGGAGGGCGATACGACGTGCGCGAAGAGTGAGCCAAGCCCGCCGATGGTCATGAATGCCAGAAGGACGCCGGAAAGAATCGCCAACAGGGCAATGCGTTCTTCGTTGCGCCGCTCGGACAGGCGTGCGAACGCGACCAGCGCCAGGATGGCAAGACCGAAGGAACCGATCAGGCCCAGCGAGGCGGTCGTGTTCTCGTTGATCAACGGTGTGCTGGCCATGTAGCTGGCCGTCACATTGGCCAGCTTGGGTAGCCTGTGGTCGGGGCGCGGCAGGATCAACTGCATGAACTTCACGCCGTAGATCTCGGACTCTGCCGGCGCGCGGGCAGCGACTTCCGGATTGTGACCGTTGATCCGCTCGTTGATCACGTTGGGTGCGACATTTGCCAGCGTGCCAAGCGCGAGGAAGAAAATGACGGGTGCTGCGAGGCGGGTGATGGACGCCCAGTTCTTCTGGAACAACGCCATGAGGCAGGCCGTTCCAATCAGGATCAGGCCGAATGCCGTGTAGTAGACGCCAAAACAGCTCAGGATCAGGTACAGCGCAGCAAGCGCGATCTTGCGGGCGGGCCGGGCGCTCCAGAAATCCAGCGATACGTCGGCGCGTGCAATCCGGATCGCAAGCATGAAGTAGATCGGGATGCCGAAATACCAGGTGTAGAAGATGTGCTGCAGGCGCAGGAAATGGAACGGCGCCAGCGTGAAGAGCATGGCAGTGGTAAAGGACAGCGAACGACCCACGCGCAGCCAGCGCATCACCCAATATGCCGTCAGAAAGTTCGCGGCAAAGCCCAGCAGGAAGAACAGATTCAGTGCTGCGGCACTGCTGCCGGTCAGCATGCCGGCAAGTTTCAGGAACAGGAAGCTGCCGGAGTCTGCCCCGGGGTAATCCAGGAAGGAGGAGCCGAATGGGAAGCCGCTACGGGCGTTCTCGAAGATCCATCCTTCCATCGCTCGCTGCGTCAGCCAGAGGCTGCTCAAGGCGTCGCCGCTATACGAGAGTGGGTAGTCCAGCACGGGCAACAGGCCCGCCCGCCAGCCGACGAGCAGGACGCTGCCCGCCACGACGGACAGGACGGCGCCTAACAGCAGGGGCAGCCATTCGGCCTTGATGAGAGGGCGGGCCGGCGTCGTAGGAGGAAGTAGGGTGCTCATGTAATCCACAGGTCAAGAATGGATGCGCTGCGCCATCGGGGGCTGCAGGCAGGTGCGAGGTGGGGTGACGTTCTGCGCCGCGTCTGGCTCAGCCCTGAGAGGCGTCGGGCTTGGGAGCCTGCAACAACAACTTGCTCAGGATGAACGACACTGGCAGCGTGACAACGATGGAGATCAGCGGGCCGACCGCTGCCGGCACGCCCAGATGCCCTACGCTGAGTTTCAGCGCCAGGGCCCCAAGCGCGTAGGTCACCAGGTAGATGAGCGGAAACGCCGCAAACTTCAACCAACTGTGGTCGGCACGAAAGACATAACGGGTGTTGATCAGGTAACTGAGCAGGATGCCTGCACAGAAACTCGCAAGATACGCCCACTGATAATGCATGAAGCGAAGGAGCACCCAGTACAGCACCAGGGTCAGGCCCGTGTTGAGTGCTCCGCCCAGCAGGAAGCGCAGGGCTACGGAGACCAATGGCCGATGCCGCCGAAGCAGGGTATCGGCCTGTGGGGACTCATCCGCCCGCATTCGCCAGACTCTTGAAGTCCGCGTAGTCGCGGATGTATTCGTCAGAATCGTAGGGCTCGGACGCAAACACCAGCAGCACGGCGTCTTTGGAATACTTGTATTGCGTGCCCCAGATCATCGGCGGCAGATGGATGCCCTGGTTCGGCGAGTTGAGTTCGACATCGATGCGGCGCGTACCGTCGTCCGCCAGCACCCTGACCGAACCGGAGACGCAGACGAGAAACTGATGGCAGCGCTTGTGCGCGTGCTCGCCACGGGTCTCCTGTGTGGGTACGCCGTAGACAAGAAAGTACCGCCGCGCATTGAAGGGCAGGAAGCTGTCGAAGTCGCCGACCGACAGGGAACCGCGCATGTCGGCGAAGCTGGGCATCTGGTAAAGCTTGACGCCCGGAACGACGGTGTCGGTGATGCCCTGGCCGGCGGGCAGCGGAGCTGTCTTGCCCGCATCCTTGTCGGACACGTAACCCACGATGCGCGCAGGATTGCCAACCACGATGGCATTGGGCGGTACCGAGCGTGTGACCACCGCACCAGCGCCGATCATCGCGCCGCTGCCGATGGTGGTGCCGGCCAGGATTGTCGCATTGGCGCCAATGGAAGCACCTGATTCCACGACGGTGCCGAGGAATTTCTCGGGATACACCCGACTGCGCGGAAACAGGTCGTTGGTGAAGGTGGCATTGGGGCCCACAAAGACATCGTCGCCAAGGCGCACGCCGTCCCACAACTGCACTCCGCATTTGACAGTCACCCGATCCCCGACAACAACATCAGATTCGATGAAGACGCCGTCGCAGATATTGCAATCGCGGCCAAGGCGGGCGCCGGGCAGCACGTGGGCAAATGCCCAGACGCGGGTGCCTTCGCCGATGGTGTCGCTCTCGCAAAGAGCATTGGGGTGCACGAAATGGCTCACGGGTTATCCTTTTCGAAGTTTTCGACCGACTGCATGATCGACAGCGGACGTGCCTTGGTATTTTCGAACGCATGCCAGGCGTAGGTACCTACGATACCCAGGCCCAATGAATTGAGTGCGCCGAAGAAGAGAATGGTCAAGATGGTCAGTGTGTATCCCGGCACTGCGACGAGTCCGGAAAACTTCGCGGCCAGCACCAGCGCACCGAGCAGCGTGGTAAATGCCAGCGCGATCAGGCCCAGCGCCGTCAGCATGCGGACCGGCAGGTCGGTGAAAGCAAAGACGCTGTCGGACAGATACCGCAGTTTCTTGCTCAAGGTCCAGGCGCTCTTGCCGTGCTGCCGCTCGCGCCGTTGATAACTGACGAATTCGCGCTTGCCGCCCAGCCAGAACAGTTGCGCAAGCAGGCTGGAATGGGCTTCGTTCAACAGCAACAGCCGTTCGAGGAAACCACGGCTGACAGCGAAGATATCCACGCCACCCTTGGGAATGTCCTTGATGACCATGCGCCGGTAGGTCGCCCAGAACAAGGTCGACGCCAGCTTCGAGGCCGCCGGATCGCTGCGCGCTTCGCGCACGCCGAAGGCCACGTCGTAGCGTGCCTTGGCATAGCGCTGCCAGAAGTCGATCACCAGCGTGGGGGGTTCCTGCAGATCGGCGGCCATGACCGCCGTCAGCTCCCCGGAGCTGAGCTGTAGCCCGGTACGGATTGCCGGAAATGCACCGAAGTTGCGGGTCAGCGTTGCAAGTTGCGAACGGAATGCGCAGCCAGGCAACTTTTCGCGCAGCAAGGCGTAGCTACGGTCAGGGCTGCCGTCCACTACGAAAACCGCTTCGAAATCCCCATCCACGCTCCGTGCGATGAAGTCGACGGCCTGCAGCAGGTCGTCGATGGAACCCTCATTGCCATAGATCGGGACAACGAGGCTGAGGGAGGGCGGCTGCACGTCGCTCAGAACCGGTTGCATGCATCGATGACCTGGTCGACTTCTTCATCGGTCAGCTCGGGGAAGCAAGGCAGCGTGATCACGCACGCGGCATCGGCTTCCGTATTCGGCAGCACCACCGACTCGAAAGCGCCCTCATGGCAGGGCTGGCGATGATCGCACAGCGGGTAGTGGACGTCGGTCTGCACGCCGGCCGCCTGCAGGTGCGCGCGCAGTCCCTCGCGTTGCTCGCAGCGCACGACGTACAAATGGGCCACGTTATCGCTACCTACCACGCCGGCGGATGCAATCTTTGGGTTGGACAGGCCTCGGGCGTAGCGGTTGGCGATGTCCCGGCGGCGTTGGTTCCAGCCATCCAGCAGCACGAGCATATGCCGCAGCATCGCGGCCTGTAGTTCGTCCAGGCGGCTGTTGCGACCGCCGCGCAGACTGTTGGTGTACTTGGCCGTCCAGCCATACTGGCGCAGCTGTGCCGCACGGGTGGCCAGGGCGTCATCGCTGGTCACGATGGCGCCGCCATCGCCCAGGGCGCCCAGATTCTTGGTCGGGTAGAAACTGAAGGACGAAATATCGCCGAAGCTGCCCGCGCGGCGGCCATTGCGTTCTGCGCCATGCGCCTGCGCGCAATCTTCCACCACCTTGATGCCGCGCGCCTGACACAGCGCGACGATGGCCTCGATATCGGCCAACTGTCCGTACAGATGGGTCACGATCACGGCCTTGGGGGCGCCACCCTCCAGCGCAGCCTCCAGCGCGGTCACCGACATCAGTCCCGTGCCTGCACCCGTATCGACGAAAACAGGCGTCGCGCCGCACGCCAGAACGGCGCTGGTGCCGTACATGGCAGCATTGGCCACCACCGCAACCTTGTCGTCCTGACCCACGCCCAGCGCCTTCAAGGAGAGCTCAAGGGCGTCGGTGCCATTGGCGACGCTGACGCAGTGAGTGGCGCCGCAATAGCCCGCAAACTCCTGCTCGAAGGCCTTCACGTTCGGGCCGAGGACGTAGTAGCCGCTGGCAATGATGCTGCCGGCGATCTGAGACAGCGTGTCCTGCAAGGGAGCGATATGGCGGGAAAGCGAGTTGACAGGAATCAGAGCGTCCATGGGATCCGCAGAGTTTGAGTAAGGTGTAAGTTGGAATGGCGTGCCGCCTGGTGGGAGGCACGGTTGTACTGATCTTCGAACCAGACGATAGCGTCTTCATCCAGGTAGCGACCGGATTGGACGTCGAACAGCTCTGGTGAAACGTTGTCCGGGGTCTTCAAACTGCGGGTGACACCGCAGTGCCCAGGTACCAGAGTACGCCGCTGTTCCAGAAGTGCCCTCAGAAGCTTCGCAGGCCCCAACGGTCGCCAGATCCGGCTTCTCCACGAAGCGGTCGACGGCGCGCGCGCCTGTTTCCGCAGCGATCTGGATGTAGCCGTACCCAACTTCAGCGGCGCCCGAAACGAGACCGGAGATCGCCCGCCTCCCGCTATCGCACGTCACGGACCCTGAGGCCCAGGGAGAGAATCAAGGGGGTCATTGTAGATTGGCACGGAATTATAGCGACACGTTCTGCCAAGACGGATTATTTGTGTGCAGAGCAGCTGGACCGCATCCGGATCCTCCAAGCACACCGCGTCATCCGGAAGGGCGCGCGGCGTGCCTGCCCCGGGCTCAGCCCAGCGCCTGTTCCAGCTCCGGAAGCAGTGAGAACAAATCCCCCACCAACCCGATATCGGCAATCTCGAAAATCGGCGACTCCGGATCCTTGTTGATCGCCACGATGGTGCCGGCGTCCTTGATGCCGGTCAGGTGCTGGATCGCGCCGCTGATGCCGATGGCCACGTAGAGTTCGGGGGCGATGATCTTGCCGGTCTGGCCGACCTGCAGCTCGTTGGGCACGTAGCCGGCGTCCACGGCGGCGCGCGAGGCGCCCACGGCGGCGCCGAGTTTGTCGGCCAAGCTGTAGATGTGCTGGAAATTCTCGGCCGAGCCGACGCCGCGGCCGCCGGAGACCACGCGCTTGGCGCTTTGCAGGTCGGGGCGGTCGGAGCTGCCTGCAGCCAGACCGATGAAGCGGCTGTGGGTTGGCAGGGTGGCATCAACCGTGATGGGCTCGACTGTCGCGTTCCCGCCATTGGCCGCCTCCGGCCAGGAGGCACTGCGCACGGTCGCCACCACGATCTGCTCGGCAGGTGCCTTGACGGTGATGATCGCGTTGCCGGCGTAGATCGGGCGCTTGAAGGTATAGGCGTCTTCGACCGTCATGAGATCGGAGATCTGGTTGACACCCAGCAAGGCCGCAACGACCGGCATCAGGTCCTTGCCGAACGTGGTGGACGGGCCGAACACGTGCGTGTAGCCCTCGCGGGCCAGCTGGGCGATCTGCGGTCCCAGCACCTGCGCGATGGCGTGCTCGTTTGCTGCGTTGGCCACGGTCAGCACGCGCGCGACGCCGGCCAGCTGCGCGGCCTGTGCTGCGACGGCGGCCGGGTCGGCGGCCAGCACGACCACATCGATGGATTCGGCCGAGATCGCCAGCGCGGCGCTCAGGGTCTTGGCGGTGGCCGCGTTGAGCTGGCCGTTGAGATGTTCGGCAACGATGAGAACCTTGGCCATTACAGCAACCCCTTCTGCTTGAGTGCGGCCACCAGTTCGGCGGCGTCCTTGACCATCACACCACGGCTGCGCTTGGACGGCGCCGCATAGTGGGAGGTGACCAGGCTGTCATGTGCATCGACACCCAGATCGGTAAACGCCAGCGTTTCCAATGGCTTGCTCTTGGCCTTCATGATGTCCGGCAGCTTGATGAAGCGCGGCTCGTTCAGGCGCAGATCGGTGGTGATCACCGCAGGCAGGTCCACTTCCAGCGTTTCCAGGCCGGCATCCACTTCGCGGGTGACCGTGGCCTTTCCGTCGGCCACCACCAGCTTGCCAGCAAAGGTTGCCTGCGGCCGGCCCCACAATGTGGCCAGCATCTGGCCGGTCTGATTGGCGTCGTCGTCGATGGCCTGCTTGCCCAGAATCACCAGGTCCGGCTGTTCCTTCTCGACCAGCTTGAGCAGGGCGCGCGCAGCCGTCAGCGGCTGGATGGCTGCATCGGTGACCACATGGATGGCACGGTTGGCTCCCATTGCCAGCCCGTTGCGCAGATGCGCGGCTGCATCGGCCGGCGCCAGGGTGGCGACCACGACTTCCGTGGCGATACCCCCATCGCGCAGGCGCAATGCCTCCTCGAGTGCGATTTCGTCGAACGGATTAGGCGAAAGCTTGACGCCGTCAGTGACCACGCCGGAGCCATCCGGCTTGACCTGAATGCGGACGTTGTAGTCCACCACGCGCTTGTAGGCGACGAGGATTTTCATCGTGTACGAGATCCTTCAGCTGTTGCGGGAAGGCCTGGCCGCGGCGGCAGGCTCGGGAGTGCGGCCATTCTAACCGGGCTGGGCGTACCATGCGATGGCGTATGGATGGTGCGTTGCAATACTCCCGTGCGTGGTTTGGCCCATGCTTAGGCCCGGCATTGCTCTGACCGTATATCCTGTGTGGTTTGAAAACGCAGCGCAGTGCGCGCGCGACCAGGAGGGGTAGATAGTGGCGACTTGGCTAGTGACCGGCGGGGCCGGTTTTATCGGCGGAAATTTTGTTCTTGAGGCAGTCGCACGCGGGATCCGTGTGATCAATCTCGACGCGCTCACCTACGCGGGCAACCTGAACACGCTGGTGTCGCTGGAAGGCAATGCCGGCCATGTGTTCGTCAAGGGCGACATTGGCGATGGCGCGCTCGTGACCCGCCTGCTGCAGGAACATCAGCCGGACGCGGTGCTGAATTTCGCTGCCGAAAGCCATGTGGATCGCTCGATCGAAGGCCCGGGCGCTTTCATCCAGACCAACGTCGTCGGCACCTTGGCTCTCCTTGAGGCTGTGCGCGATTACTGGAAAGCGCTGCCGGCTGCGCGTCGCGATGCTTTCCGTTTCCTGCATGTGTCCACCGACGAGGTCTACGGCACGTTGGGTGCGACCGGCAAGTTCACCGAGACCACTCCTTACGCACCGAATTCGCCATACTCGGCGTCCAAGGCGGCATCGGATCATCTGGTGCGCGCGTTTCACCACACCTACGGGCTGCCGGTGCTGACCACCAACTGCTCGAACAACTACGGCCCGTACCATTTCCCGGAAAAGCTTATCCCGCTGGTGATCGCCAAGGCGCTGGCCGGCGAGCCGTTGCCGGTATACGGCGATGGCAAGCAGGTGCGCGACTGGTTGTTCGTCAGCGATCACTGCGAGGCGATCCGCACCGTGCTGGCCAAGGGCAAGATTGGCGAGACCTACAACGTGGGAGGCAATTCCGAGCGCCAGAATATCGAGGTCGTGCAGGCGATCTGTGCACTGCTGGATCAGCATCGCCCGCGTGAGGACGGCAAGCCGCGGGCAAGCCAGATCACCCATGTCACCGACCGGCCTGGGCACGACCGTCGTTACGCGATCGATGCGTCGAAGTTGAAGAACGAATTGGGTTGGGAGCCTGCTTACACCTTCGAGCAGGGCATCGCGCAGACGGTGGAGTGGTACCTGACCAATCAGGCCTGGGTGCAGGGCGTGCTGGATGGAAGCTATCGCCTTGAACGCATTGGCGCGACCGCCTGATACTCATCTCAGCGTCCGCATAATGCTGTGCGGACCTCCAAGGACGCTCTCATGACTCAACGTAAAGGCATCATTCTCGCGGGCGGTTCCGGAACGCGCTTGTATCCGATCACCAAAGGCGTCAGCAAGCAGCTGTTGCCGGTGTACGACAAGCCCATGATCTACTACCCGCTCAGCGTGCTGATGCTCGCAGGTATCCGCGACATCCTGATCATCAACACACCGCACGAGCAGGCGCTGTTCCAGTCGCTACTGGGCGATGGTTCCCAATGGGGCGTCAATATTCAGTATGCCGTGCAACCCAGCCCTGACGGCCTGGCGCAGGCCTATCTGATCGGTCGCGAGTTCGTCGATGGCAAGCCGAGCTGCCTGGTGTTGGGCGACAATATTTTTCATGGTCACGGGTTGACTGACACCCTACGCCGCGCCGACATGCGCGAGCAGGGTGCAACCGTGTTTGGCTATTGGGTCAACGACCCAGAGCGCTATGGCGTGGCCGAATTTGATCAGCAAGGCAGGGTCATCGACATTGCCGAAAAGCCGGAAAAGCCCCGCTCCAACTACGCGGTTACCGGTCTGTATTTCTATGACGGCAAGGCCAGCGACTACGCGGCTGCGTTGAAGCCCTCGCCACGCGGCGAGCTTGAGATCACCGATCTCAATCGTTGCTATCTCGATGCTGGCGATCTGCATCTTGAGCCTCTGGGGCGCGGCTATGCATGGCTGGATACAGGCACGCACCAGTCGCTGCATGAAGCGGCCAATTTCATCGAGACCATCCAGATGCGCCAGGGTCTGCAGGTGTGCTGCCCGGAAGAAATCGCATTTGGCCAGGGCTGGATCGATGCAGAGCAGCTGGAGCGCCTGGCAGCGCCGTTGTTGAAGAATGACTATGGCAAATATCTGACGGCATTGGCCAAGCGCGGGGTTGTCCATTGAAAGTGATCGAAACGACGTTGCCCGGCTGCGTCGTCATCGAGCCTGCAGTGTTCGGCGATGAGCGCGGTCAGTTCTTCGAAACATGGAATGCAGAGCGCTTCAGGCAGCATGGTCTGCCGACGACTTTTGTGCAAAGTAACGTCTCCACCTCTGCCAAGGGAGTGCTGCGCGGTCTGCATTACCAGTGGCCTCGGCCACAGGGCAAACTGGTAAGCGTGCTCGAAGGTGAGGTCTACGACGTCGCGGTGGATATCCGCGCTGGATCTCCCCATTTCGGGCGTTGGACCGCCGTTTTGCTGAGTGCAGAAAACCGTCGCCAAGTCTGGATACCTGAGGGATTTGCTCATGGCTTTGCCGTGCTTTCGGAGAAAGCATTGTTCAGTTATCTGTGCACCGACGTGTATGTGAAGGAAGCCGATGCCGGCGTGCGTTGGAACGATGCCGCGATCGGTATCGATTGGCCGATCAGCGATCCATTGCTGTCTGCAAAGGACTCCGCTGCGCCGTTCCTGGATGAGGTGCCAGCCGACCGACTGCCGGTGTATATGCCGTGACCACGTTGGTGTTTGGCGCAAACGGGCAGGTTGGGACGGAACTGCTGCGTGCGCTGGCAATCGACGATGCCGTGCAGGCCACCACGCGCAGCGGCCAGTTGTCTGACGGCAGCGCGTGCGAAACAGCGGACTTCGATGCGCCCGACACGCTGACGGCCTTGCTGGATCGGATCAAGCCATCGCGTGTGGTCAATGCCGCCGCTTATACGGCAGTGGATCGCGCCGAGCAGGATCGCGAAAGTGCGATCCGTGCCAATGCAACGGCGCCTGGCGTTATCGCAGCATGGTGCGCCTCCAATCGCATACCGCTTGTGCACTACTCGACCGACTACGTCTTCGACGGGCAGGGCACAGCGCCGTACCGCGAGGATGCACAGACCTCACCGCTCGGTGTTTACGGGGAAACCAAGCTCGCCGGCGAGCAGGCCATCCGTGCGTCCGGTGCACAGCATCTGATCCTGCGTACCGCCTGGGTGTATGCCTCGCATGGTGCCAACTTCCTGCGCACGATGTTACGGGTGGGTGTCGAACGCGATGAGTTGCGCGTGGTGGCCGATCAGATCGGAACACCGACCCCAGCGGCCTTGATCGCCGATGTCACTGCGCAGTTGCTGCGTCAGCGCGCGCCCGATACCTCGGGCACCTGGCACCTCACTGCAGCTGGCCAGACCAGCTGGCATGGGTTTGCCGAGGCCATTTTCGAGGAAGCGGTCAGTGCCGGTCTGCTGGAGCGTGCGCCGTGTGTAGTGCCGATTACGACTGCCGACTACCCCACACCGGCCAGGCGTCCGGCGTATTCGCGGTTGTCGATCGACAAGCTGCAGAGCGATTTCGGCATCGAATTGCCCGAGTGGCGCGTTGGCTTGCAGCATGTGATTGCCGAATTGCCCGCGGCCAGGACGTAGTTCAACAACAGGTCGATGCCGGTAGCGCGACTGCCGATGCCCGATGCCCGAAATGCAAACAGCCGGGAATTCCCGGCTGTTTGCTCATGCGACGCAGCGTTTCACGAACAACCGATCACGCGCGCCCGTAGGTATCTTCAAAGCGCACGATGTCGTCTTCGCCCAGGTAGCTGCCGGACTGCACTTCGATCAATTCCAGCGGCAACTTGCCCGGATTGCGCAGGCGGTGAGTTACGCCTAGCGGGATGTAGGTACTCTGGTTTTCGGTCAGCAGCAAGACCTCGTCGCCACGGGTGACTTCGGCGGTTCCGCTCACCACGATCCAGTGTTCGGCGCGATGGTGGTGCATCTGCAGGCTGAGCACCGCACCGGGTTTGACGGTGATGCGCTTGACCTGGTGACGCTGGCCCATGTCGATCGAATCGTAGGCGCCCCACGGACGATAGACCTTGCGATGCCAGGTTGCCTCGGAACGGCCAGCCGTCTTGATCTGGCTGACCACGTCCTTGACCTCCTGGATACGGTCGCGGTGACCGACCAGGACCGCGTCCGGCGTCTCGACAACCACCACGTCCTCCAGTCCGACCATGGCGATCAGGCGCGAGCCGTATGCATAGGTGTTCTGGCAATCGAGCTGGATCACATCGCCATGGTGCGCGTTGCCTTGCGCATCCTGCTTGGAGACATCCAGCAGCGAGGACCACGAACCGACATCGTTCCAGCCCGCATCCAATGGCACCACGACCGCATCGGCGGTCTTTTCCATCACCGCGTAGTCGATCGAATCCGACGGGCTGGCGGCGAAGGCGTCCTTGTCCAGGCGGGTGAAATCGGCGTCGCGCTTGCCGCTTTCCCATGCCTTCTGGCAAGCATCGGCGATGGCGGGATGGAATTTGTGCAGTTCTTCCAGATAACGCGAGGCACGGAACAGGAACATGCCGCTGTTCCAGTAGTACTCGCCGCTGGCCAGATAGCCTTGCGCGGTTGCCAGGTCGGGCTTCTCGACGAAGCGTTCGACCGCGCTCGCGCCAGTGCCCGCACCGGCCTTGATGTAGCCATAGCCGGTCTCAGGTGCGGTCGGCTTGATGCCGAAGGTGACCAGCTTGCCCTGCGCTGCCGCTTCGGCGGCAACCGTCACTGCTGCCTGAAACGCAGCCTCGTCACCGATGACATGGTCCGAAGGCAGCACCAGCAATAGCGGGTCGGCACCGTCGCGGGTCGCTTCCAGCGCCGCAACGGCAATTGCCGGTGCCGTATTGCGTCCCTTGGGCTCCAGCAGGATGGCCGAGGGCTTCACGCCCAGCTGTTGCAACTGCTCGGCGGCGATGAAGCGGTGTTCTTCATTGGCCACCACGATCGGTGCATGCGCAGCCACCGGAGCCGCACGCAGCCAGGTCGCCTGCAACATGCTCTTGTCGCCAACCAGTGGCAGGAACTGCTTCGGATAGGATTCGCGCGACAGCGGCCACAGGCGCGTGCCGGAACCGCCGGACAAAATAATGGGGAGGACGTCGCTCATGGGCGGGGGAAACTCCAGTGCGTCAAAGGTGGGGAGAATGGTAGATCAGCCGCGCAGCATGGCGGAAATTTCCTGCGTACGCGTTTCCAGCAGTGCGGCATCGCCACGTGTTTCCACGTTCAGGCGCAACAGCGGCTCGGTGTTGGAGCTGCGCAGATTGAAGCGCCATTCGCCGAAATCCGCGCTGATACCGTCGGTGTAATCCAGCTCCGGCGACAGATCGGCGTAATGGGCCATGACGCGGTCCACCGACGCCTTGGCATCTGCGACCTTGAAATTGATCTCACCGCTACACGGGAATTTCTGCATGCGGGCCTCGACCAGATCGGCCAGCGAGCGGCCCGACTGCGACACCAGCTCTGCGATCAGCAGCCACGGAATCATGCCGGAATCGGCGTAGGCGAATTCGCGAAAATAGTGGTGTGCGCTCATTTCGCCGCCGTATACGGCATTTTCGCTGCGCATCTTTTCCTTGATAAAGGCATGGCCGCTCTTGCACAGCACCGGAATGCCGCCGGCTTCTTCGACCTGCTCGACCGTGTTCCAGGTCAGGCGCGGGTCGTGAACGACCTTGCCGCCCGGCTGCTTGGCCAGGATGGCTTGGGCCAGCAAGCCGACCAGGTAATAGCCTTCGATGAAACGGCCGGTGTGATCGAAGAAGAAGCAACGATCGAAATCGCCGTCCCATGCGATGCCGAAGTCGGCACCATGGTCCTTGACCGCCTTGGCGGTGGCGTCGCGGTTTTCCGGCAACAGCGGGTTGGGGATGCCGTTGGGGAAATTGCCATCGGGCTCATGGAACACGCGCACGAATTCGAACGGCAGATGCGGCGCGAGCAGATCCACGATCAGGCCGGCGCCACCGTTGCCGGCATTGACCACCAGCTTCAGCGGCTTGAGGGTGCTGCGGTCCACATAGCTGAGCAGGTGCTCCAGGTACGCGGTCTTGTCGGTGCGGCTCTGCTCGCTGGCGGTGGGTTCGCCTGCCGCCGCGGTATCGGCCGCGACTGTGTCGCGGATGGCGAACAGCCCGGTGTCAGAGCTGATCGGCCGGGCTTGTTCGCGAACCAGCTTCATGCCGTTGTAATCCATCGGGTTGTGACTGGCGGTCACCATCACGCCGCCGGCAGCCTTGAGATAATCGGTCTGAAAATAGACCTCTTCGGTGCCACACAGGCCGATGTCGATGACATCACGGCCGCTGGCGCGCAGGCCGGCCGAGAGTGCTTCCTGCAGCCCCGGGCTGGCCAGGCGCACGTCGTGGCCCAGGACCACGGGCCCCTGATCCAGCTGCGCCGCCAGCGCCACGCCGATGCGGCGGGCCAAGTCCTCGTTGAGTTCATCCGGCACGCGGCCGCGAATGTCGTAGGCCTTGAAGGCGGGTAGCGTCATGGGCAAATCTCTAGGGTGGGGGACACCCGAGTTTAGCGGCTGCGCCGTGTCTTGGGTGTGGCGGAATTGCGATCGGGGACAGGGAACAGTCAGCGGATAGAATGGGCGCTTCACATCAGCGAGGTGAGGGCGGTGATGCGCAGTGAAAAACGTGGTACGGCGAGCGGTAAACGCTATGCCGATGCCAAGGCAGCGCTGGATGGGGTACTGGCCGATGGTCAGACCCTGGCGGTCGGCGGCTTTGGCTTGTGTGGAATTCCGGAGGCACTGATTGCTGCCGTGCGCGACAGTGGGATCGGCGGGCTGACCGTCATCTCCAACAACGCCGGCGTCGACGGTTTCGGGCTTGGTCAATTATTGGCCACCCGTCAGATCCGCAAGATGATTTCGTCCTACGTGGGCGAAAACAAGGAATTCGAACGCCAGTATCTGGCTGGCGAGCTCGAGCTGGAGTTCAATCCGCAAGGCACCCTGGCCGAGCGTTTGCGTGCGGGCGGGGCGGGCATCCCGGCGTTCTACACCGCCACTGGCTACGGCACGATCGTGGCCGAGGGCAAGGAAATCCGCGAATTCGACGGTAAACATTACGTGCTGGAAACCGCGCTGCATGCCGATGTGGCGCTGGTCAAGGCGTGGCGTGCCGATACTGCGGGCAACCTGGTGTTCCGCAAGACGGCGCGCAATTTCAATCCGGCCTGCGCCATGGCCGGTCGCGTCTGCATTGCCGAGGTGGAGGACATCGTGGAGCTGGGCGCCATCGACCCGGATCACGTGCATCTGCCCGGTATCTACGTCGACCGCTTGGTGCTCAACGCCACGCCGGAAAAACGCATCGAACAGCGCACCGTGCGCGAAGGACAGCAGTAATGGCCTGGACCAGAGACCAGATGGCCGCGCGCGCGGCACGCGAATTGACTGACGGTGCTTACGTCAACCTGGGAATTGGCCTGCCGACGCTGGTCGCCAACCATATCCCCGACGGTGTGGACGTGTGGCTGCAATCGGAGAACGGCCTGCTCGGCATCGGCCCGTTTCCTACCGAAGACGAGGTGGACGCAGACCTGATCAACGCCGGCAAGCAGACCGTGACCGCCCGCGCGGGTGCCAGTTATTTCGGCAGCCACGACTCGTTCGCGATGATTCGTGGTGGCCACATCGACCTGGCCATCCTCGGCGCAATGCAGGTCACCGAGCGCGGCGACCTGGCCAACTGGATGGTGCCCGGCAAGATGGTCAAGGGCATGGGTGGCGCAATGGATCTGGTTGCCGGCGTCAAGCGCGTGGTGGTGCTGATGGAGCACGTCGCCAAGGACGGCAGCCACAAGATCCTGCGCGAATGCGACCTGCCGCTGACCGGCGTCGGCGTGGTGGACCGCATCATCACCGACCTGGCGGTGTTCGATGTCACTGCGGATGGATTGGTGCTGGTGGAGGCCGCGGACGGTGTGGCGGTCGAAGAGTTGCGCCAGAAAACTGGTGTGGAATTCGCTACGTAATCAAAGCTTCTTCACGTAGCGACTCGCATTGAGCAGCTATGCATGCAAGGCGCTTCAGGGCGCCTTACGTGCATAGCGGTATGGATCGGTTGCCTCAGGTTGAGTTAGTCCTGAGATCTGCTCGACCGTTTCGACACGATGTCCGGAGTGGGTGACGGCAACAGCCAGAAAGCGTTCGATCGCGTGGGCCAGGGTGCCATCGATCTGGCCCTGCTCGCTTTCGAATTCACCGGGATGCAAATGTGCATCCAACAATGGCCGCAGCGCTTCAAGTCTGGCCCAGAACATGCTGCCGGAAGCGAACATGCTGTTTTCGTTTACTGGATCCGTGCCGGTGCGGACAGCGAGGTAATCGAGTGCATCGGCATTGCCGCCAATAAAGTCTGCGACTGGCAAGAGGTGTTGCGCAGGCGCCGCAAGGCCAAGTAGCGGTTCGTTCGCGAATCCGCGCACGACTGCAGCAACGTGCTGTGGCGCGAGCAATGCAGACAGCATTTCACGCCGCCACATGTCTCCGTCCTCGCGATGGGTCGATTTTTTGGTGTGCAATTTCAAGACTAATTGCTCGCCTTCGTCGAGCAGTCGGTTGGCGACCCGCAAGAACGGAAGAATATCGCGGCCGCGATTCTCGAAGCCTTCCACCTGCGCCTGGACGCCGCGCTCTTGCAGGCGCTGGCGAACCTGCACCACTTTCGTGATATCCGTGGTGACGACAAGCCGCAGCGACAGCCCGCAGTGAGTAAGTGCATCGAGCATTTCATCCAGGACATCGAGGTACCAGACATGCAAGACCACGCAGGCATCGTGTTGATTCGATGAGGTGACAGATTCTGCGCTGTGTAGCAGCGCTTGCCGTGTCGCATCAAGCCACGCGTACCCGAGGCGAGTGTCCGGTTCGAGTACAGCGCCTTCTGCCCACTCGTTCCACGCGTTGATGAACACCAAGCGGTGCGCAGGCGGCGTATTGGTCAGACGGTGCCGCACGGTACGCATCAGCCAATCGCGGTAACGGCGCGGGGATGCATGCAGATAGACGCGCCCCTTGCCGGAGCGCCGTGGCTCGTTGTCCCAGCCAGGGTTTACGCCCGGGTACAAGGTGTACTCGCGCAGCGGTCGCTGCTCCATGTCGCGGGCAAGTTCCCGCCAGTCGAGTACATCGCCATCGAAGTCTGGATTGATCAAGCGCTGCCGGGCAGCCACCGAAGGTGGCGTGCTCATGTTCGGTGGGAATTCGACGGCAGCATCGAATCCGATATCGCGGGGATCGGGGCGTTCGAAACCCTGCACATACGCGAGGTGAATCTCGCCGATTCCATGATCGCGACACCAGCCCCGCCAGCGATCGGCTGTTTGTACAGGCTCAGGCAGCAAATGTGGTCGATACACCAATAGCACCGGCCGCCCTTCGACGCGCAGGTACTTGGGATTGCGCATGTAAGTTGCGACATGCGCGATAAAAGCCAGGTCGTCCTGCGCATCATGCGCCTGATCGATCAGGATATCGTCGCCGCGGCCATCCCAGCGGCGTGCCCACTTTTCGTTGGCCCAGCAAAGACAGAATGGAAGGGTGATCGTGTCATCTTCGTGCCACTGGGTGATCGGCATTTCCAGCAAGGTCTTGCCGGCAAACCAATAGAAATAAAAACAAAAAGCGCCCACACCGTACTCTTGCGCAAGGCGTGCTTGCTCGCGCATGACGTGCGGAGTGCGAAGGTCGTAGAAGCCCAGATCTGCCGGTAGCCTGGGTTGTTGATGGCCTTCGAATTGGGGAAGCGCACGGCTGACATTGCGCCATTCGGTAAAGCCCTTGCCCCACCACGCATCGTTTTCAGGGATCGGATGAAATTGCGGCAGATAGAACGCGATCAGCTTCGCAGGAAGCGTTTGAGGCAGGGTGGCAGTGCTGTAGGGGACATATCCAATCGCCGCTTCGTCGCCGCGTGCTACCGGCCGTCGCGAGCTGCCATGGCGTAGACGGCCGCGCGCGGGCTCTGGCACCCAATCCGCATGTCGATCCAGGAACCAGCCGCGCCAGCGGTCACGCGTGGCATCACTCAGCGGTATCGCACGAAATCCTGCACGCAACAGTGCGAACACATAAGTGCGCAGGCGCGACTGCATCGAGCGACCGGGCGCACTCACAGGTTTTGGTAGTTCGGGCCCGAACCACCCTCCGGCGTGACCCAGGTGATGATTTCGTACGGGTCCTTGATGTCGCAGGTCTTGCAGTGCACGCAGTTGGCGGCGTTGATCTGCAGGCGTTTCCCGGAGGGGCTGGCGGTGTCTGCGACCATTTCGTAGACATTGGCCGGGCAGAAGCGCGTGCAGGGGTTGTCGTACTCCTCCACGCAGCGGGTGGCGCACACATTGGTGTCCAGCACCTTCAGATGCACCGGTTGGTCTTCGTCGTGTTCGGTGGCGGCGAAATACACCGCCTGCAGGCGATCGCGTGGCGCGAGGTCGCGGGTGCCGTAGTCGCGCTCGGGTTGCTCGTACTCGCCGAGCTTGTGCAGCGCCGACCAGTCGGGTTTGTTCTGCAGCGTCCACGGCGAGGCACCCTTGACCGCGGTTTCCCAGGCAGCGTTGAGCAGGCCGAACCACAGGCCCTTCTTGAAACCGGGCTTGATGTTGCGCACCTGCTTGAGCTCGGCCATCGCATCGGAAGCGCGCAACTTGGCGTCGAAGCCTTGCGGCGCCAGCTGCGACTGCACCAGGTGTTCGGCGGCCAGCATGCCGCTGCGAATCGCCTGATGGGTACCCTTGATCTTGGGCACGTTGAGCAGGCCGGCGGTGTCGCCGATCAGCAAGGCGCCGGGCATCTCCACTTTCGGCAGCGATTGCCAGCCGCCGCTGACCAATGCGCGTGCGCCCGCCGAGAGAATGCTGCCGCCCTCCAGCAGCGGCTTGATCATCGGGTGGTTCTTCCATTGCTGGAAGGCTTCCCACGGCTGGTATGTCGGGTCGCTGTAGTCCAGCCCGCTGACATAGCCGAGCGCGATCTGGTTGTTGTCCAGGTGGTAGACAAAGCTACCGCCGTAGGTGTGGGTGTCGGCCGGCCAGCCGATGGTGTGCACGATCTTGCCCGGCGTGACGCGGCCTTCGGGCACCTGCCATAGCTCCTTGATGCCGATCGAGTACCCCTGCGGGTCGCTGTCGGCGGTGAGGTCGAAGCGCTTCAGCAAACGCTTGGTCAGGTGTCCGCGTGCGCCTTCAGCCAGCACGGTGACCTTGGCGCGGATGTCGATGCCGGCGGTGTAGCCGTGTTTGTGCGAACCGTCCTTGGCCACGCCCATGTCGCCGATGCGCACGCCGATGACCTGGCCGCTGTCACCATGCAGGGTTTCGGCAGCGGCGAAGCCGGGGTAGATCTCCACGCCCAGCGCTTCGGCCTGCGGCGCCAGCCAGGCGCACATGGCGCCCAGGCTGACGATGAAGTTGCCGTGGTTGCGCATGCCGGGCGGCACCACCGGGAACTTGCGTGCGCTGTCCTTGCCGAGAAACCAGAATTCGTCGTCGGTGGCGGCCACGCAGATCGGCGGCGGGTTGTCGCGCCAGCCGGGCAGCAGGGCGTCCAGCGGGCCGGGCTCGATCACTGCCCCGGAGAGGATGTGCGCGCCGATGGTGCTGGATTTTTCGATCACGCACACGCTGATGTTCGGATCGAGCTGCTTGAGCCGGATCGCGAACGACAGCCCGGCCGGACCGGCACCGACGGTGACGACGTCGTATTCCATGACGTCGCGCTCGACCGTCTCTGACGCTTGCGCGCCCACTCCCGCTTCCGACATTGCTCCGCTCCCGTTGGCTCGATGGCTGGTGTGCATTTTCCGGGATTGCATGTGACGGCGGCAAATCGCGTCGATTCATCCGCCTCTGCCGGTGCGCCTGGCCATGCGCATGCTAGCGTTTGCGCATGAAAATACGCGTTGCACTGCCGCAAGCTCAGATCCACTGGTGTCGCGGTTGGTTGCAGGCCGCGCACGCCGATGCGCTGATGCAGGCCTTGCTGGACCAGGTCCGGTGGGAGATCCATCGCATCCGCATGTTCGGGCGGGTGGTGGATTCGCCGCGTCTGAGCAGCTGGGTCGGCGATGCCGGTGCTAGCTATCGCTACTCGGGCACGCAGTTCGCACCGCAGCCGTGGCTGAAGGCGCTGCAGCCAGTGCGCGCCCGTCTGCAGGATGAAACCGGTTGCCCGTTCAATAGCGTGCTGGTCAATCGCTATCGCAGCGGAGCCGATGCGATGGGCTGGCACAGCGATGACGAGCCGGAGCTGGGCGCACAGCCGTTGATTGCCTCGGTGAGCCTGGGCGCGACGCGGCGTTTTGCGTTCAAGCATCGTGACGATACAGCCGTGAAGCAGACGCTGGAGCTAGGCCACGGCGATTTGCTGCTGATGGGCGGCGATACCCAGCGTCATTACAAGCATGCCTTACCGCGCACCGTAAAACCCATCGGCGAGCGCATCAATCTGACGTTTCGCCAGATCGCGACGCGCGGCCTGGAGCGCTAGTTCGGCTGTCGCGGTGGCAGCGGACGCGGCAGGCTCTGGCTGTCCTGCTGCCCGGTGATCAGCGTCCAGCCGACCAGCTCGGTAGTGACCTGGGTCATCGCCTGTTCGAATGCTGCCGCAACTGCAGCGGTGTCGGTGCCGGTGGACGGGCGTGCAACCAGGAAGGTGCGCGAGGCGACCACGCGTTGATCGGCCGAATGCAGCAATTTGGCGTTGAGTTCGATGGTGGCCGAGGGCAGCGTCTGGCCGGCGTAATCGGATTCGAAGCGGCGCAGGTCGATCGCCAGTTTGTAATCGGATCGGATGCCGGTGCCGACATGGGCCACGGCGGCGATCTTGCCGGAGTCCTCGAAGGCGCGTACCACGCTGTCCTCCAGCATGTCGGTCGCTGGCTGCGCCCAGCCGGCGCCGTGATAGACCTGCAGTTCGCCAGGGGTGGGGCGCACATTGATCCGCGGGCTGTCGATGACGCGTGCGGCGCTGGGTTTGGCCACCACCAGCTGCCAGGTCACCTGCGGCCAGGACGGATTCGGGGTGATCCGCACGGTGGGGGCATAGATCGTGGCCGGCTTCTGGTCGCCGCCGGTCAGGACCGAACAGCCGCCCAGCGCCAGCAACGAGACGCATAGCAAGGGACGCAACAGGCGCATGGCAGTCATTTCGGTTCGAACTCCTTGGGTGCGTCGCGGCCGAGCAGGTAGCGCGCAGGGTTGTTGTCCAGTTTGTCGCTGACCCGGCGCAGGTCGCGAATCAGGCCGCGCAACTCGGTCAGTGTCGGTCCGAGCTGGCCCAGCCCGTCGTTGGCAAAACTATTGATGGCGGCGCGGTTCTCGCCAAGGATGTTGTCGGCGTTGCCGGCGGCCGAATCCAGCTTGACCAGGGTTGCGTCCAGCTTGTTCAAGATGCCCGGCAGCTGCTGCACCAGGTTCTGGTCCAGCCGCTTGATGGTGCCGTTGGTGGTGGTCAGGGTGGTATCCAGATTGCGTGCGGCATCGCGTGCGCTGACGATCAGCGCCTGCATGCCTTCGTCGCGGTCGGCGATGCCGCCGCTGATCTTTTCCAGGTTTTGCAGCGTTGCCGAAATGCTGGCCACGTTCTTGTCCGAGAGCATTTCGTCCATGCGCTCGACGATGCGGTTGGCGGTGTCGGTGATGTTCTGCAGCGCCGAGGGCGTGGTCTGGATGATCGGCGCATCGCTCTTGTCGATGGTGGTCAGCGACGGCGCCTCGGGCGTGCCGCCGGAGAGCTGGATGATCGACGGGCCGGTCAGGCTGGTGATGGCCAGCTTGGCGCGGGTGTCACTCTTGATCGGCGTGGTGGAGTTGACACGCACGTGCGCGACCACTTGGCGCGGGTCGTTCGGCGCCAGCGTCAGCGCGGTGATCGAGCCGACCGCGATGCCGTTGTACTGCACCGGGCTGCCGACCGACAGGCCGGTGACCGCCTCGCGGAATACCACCCGGTATTGCTGCCAGGTGCGGTCGGAGGAGTATTTGGCCGCCCACAGACCGAACAGCAGCAGGGCCAGGCCCGCCACGATGGTGAAGGCGCCGATCAGGACGTAATTGGCTTTGGTTTCCATGCTCAGGCGGTCTCGGTGGAGTCGGTCTTGGCCGCGCGCGCGGCGCGGGCGCGCGGACCGTGGAAGTATTCCTGGATCCAGGGGTGGTCGAGTTGTTCGACTTCGGCCAGCGGCGCGTTGGCGATCACCTTGCGATCGGCCAGCACCGCGATGCGGTCGCAGATGGCGTACAGCGTATCCAGGTCGTGGGTAATCAGGAACACGGTCAGGCCCAGCGCCTGCTGCAGGGTGCGGATCAAGCGGTCGAAGGCGGCCGCGCCGATCGGGTCCAGGCCAGCGGTGGGCTCGTCCAGGAACAGCAGCGGCGGATCCAGTGCCAGCGCCCGCGCCAGGCCGGCGCGCTTGCGCATGCCGCCGGACAATTGCGAGGGCAGCTTGTCCAATGCATCGGCAGGCAAGCCAGCCAGCTTGATCTTCAGCAGCGCCAGTTCGAAATACCAGCGCTCCGGGAACTCGCCGTGATGCTCCTTCAACGGCACCTGCACGTTTTCGCCAACGGTCATCGACGAGAACAGCGCGCCGTCCTGGAACAGCACGCCGGTGTTGCGGGTGATGTGTTGACGGTCGGCGAACCGGCCCGAGCGCGCATCCGCACCCAGCACCTGGATGCTGCCGGCATCGGGCTCGCGCAGGCCCAGGATGCTGCGCATCAACACCGATTTACCGGTACCCGAACCGCCGACCACGCCAAGAATCTCGCCGCGGCGCACGTCCAGATCCAGATCTTCGTGCACGGTCTGGCTGCCGAAGCGATTGGTCAGCCCGCGGACGGAGATGGCCAACTGGTCGTCGTCGGCCTCTGGGCCGGGAGTGGGGAGTGGGGATTGGGGATTGGTCACAGCACAGCGCTTCCGGATATCAGGCCGCTGGCTGCGCGTCTGCTTCGTGCGAATCCCAAATTCCGAATGTCGAATCCCGGCTCCATCACCACCCCATCTTCATGAACCACAACGCCGCAATCGCGTCGAGGATGATGACCAAGGAAATGGTCTGCACCACCGACGAGGTCGTGCGCTCGCCCACCGATTGCGCGGTGCCGCTGACCTTCAGGCCTTCCAGGCAGCCGATCAGGCCGATCACCAGCGCGAACAGCGGCGCCTTCGACAACCCGACCAGGAAATGCCGCAACTGGATGGTGTCGTGCATGCGCGCCAGATACATCTGCGGCGGAATATCCAGATCGAAGGCGCCCACGGTGACGCCACCGGCCAGGCCGGCAATCATCGCGATGAAGGTCAGCAGCGGCAGGGTGAAGATCAAGGCCAGCAGGCGCGGAATCACCAGCAGGTCGATCGGGTCCAGGCCCAGCGTGCGGATGGCATCCACTTCCTCGCGCGATTTCATCGCACCGATCTGCGCGGTGAAGGCGCTGGCGGTGCGGCCGGCCAACACAATTGCCGTCAGCAGCACCGCGAACTCGCGCAAAAAGGCGATGGAGACCAGTTCCACCACATAAATTTCCGCGCCGAAGTCGCGCAGGATGGTCGAGCCCAGGAACGCGATCACCGCGCCCACCAGGTACGACAACAGCACCACCAGCGGCACCGCATCCAGGCCCACCTGCTCCATGTGGTGCACGGTGGATGTCAGGCGGAAGCGGCGCGGCTCGTGGATCAGCCGCCCGATCTTGACCAGGTTCTCGCCCAGAAAACTGTTCAACTCGAGAATGCCCTGGCCCACGCCATGGGTGGTGCGGCCCAGGCGGTCCAGTGCGGCGACAAAGCCGTAATCGCGTTTGGGCTTGGGGCGCTCGTCGTTGAGTTCTTCGATGGTGCACACCAGCGCCTGGTGTTCATCGCGGAAATCGATCGCGTCTTCCTTCAGGCCCATGCGGCTGGCAAAACGCAGCAGCTGCAGCACGCCGGCCGAATCCAGTTGCCCGATGCCGCGCGCGTCGATGCGGCGCACCCCGTCGGGCACGGCCTGCAATAGTTCTGCCTGCGGCAGGGCGGTCGCCAGGACCCAACTGCCAGCGAGGCGGAGCTGTGCCTGATCCTGCGAGTCTTGTTCGATGCGTGGAGGTTGCGGTTTGATCATGGGTGGCCTGTCCGTGGCGCCAGCATACAGGGCCGATGTGAGCGAAGGATGGGGACGCGAAAGGAAGCGGTCGGCATGCAGCCGGCGATGAGGGCGCCGGCCACACGCGCTGCGGCATACACTGGCGGCCTCGCCGGACACGGCATTCTTCCAATCCAACCCGCCACGCATGTCCGCTGCCTCCGTCGTCCTTCCGTCCGCCAGCGCCACCTACGCCCAGCGCGTCGCCTTCGTGTCTGAGATCGCCGGGCGCCTGCATTCCTATGGCACCACCGCGCAACGGCTGGAGGCGGCGGTGATCGGGCTGTCGCAGAAGCTGGGCCTGGACTGCGAGCCCTGGTCCAACCCCACCGGCATCATCCTGAGCTTCAGCGACCCGACCAAGGCGATCGGCTCCAGCGACATCACCCGGGTGATCCGCCTGGCCCCGGGCGAGAACGATCTATACAAGCTCAGCGTGGCCGACTACGTGGCCGACGGCGTGGCCAACGGGCGCATGAGCATTGCGCAGGGGCATACCGCGCTGCGCCGGCTGGACCGCGAGGTGGACCGGCGCGGCAAGACCATGCAGGTGCTGGCGTTCGGGCTGGCCGCCGCCGGTGTGGCCGGGTTGTGGAAGCTGCCCTGGCTGGATATCGCCACAGCGGGGGCGATCGGCATGTCGATCGGCCTGCTCACCCAGTACACCGACAAACGCGCGGCCACCAAGGAGGCTGGCGAAGCGCTGGCCGGCCTGCTGGCCGGTGTGGTGGCCGCGCTGGTGGCGTCGTTGGTGGGGCCGTTGAACCTCAATACGGTGATCATCGCCTCGCTGGTGGTGCTGCTGCCGGGCATGTCATTGACCAATGCATTCAACGAGCTGGCCAGCCAGCACTGGGTCTCCGGCACGGCGCGGCTGGCCGGTGCGGTCACCACGGTGCTCAAGTTGACCGTCGGTGCGGTGATTGCGGTCACGCTGACCCAGCTGGTTGGCCTGCATCCGCAGGTGGCCGCATTGCGGCCGCAGGCCGGCTGGGTCGAATGGGCGTCGTTATTCGTCGCCGCTTATGCGTTTGCGGTGTTGTTCAAAGCCAATCGACGCGATTATTTATGGATCATGGCCGCGGCCATGTCCGGGTATGTCATCGCGCGTTATGCAGGACATGCCTGGGGCGGTCCTGCCGGCGTCTTCGCATCGGCCATGGCATTGACCGCTGCCGGAAATCTGTTCGGGCGGGTGGTGCACAAACCCGGTGCGCTGATCCGTTTGCCCGGCATCATCATGCTGGTTCCCGGTAGCGTCAGTTTGCGTGGCTTTTTGACCCTGGTGCAGCAACAGGATGTCAGCGTGGGACAAGCCGCGCTATTGGCGGTGACCAATATCGTGATGGCGTTGATGGCCGGATTGCTGTTTGGCAATCTACTGATTCCGGCCCGCAAGAATTTATGAGCGGGGAAAACACCGCGCAATAAAAAACGCCGGCAATGCCGGCGTTTTTTATTGGTTTGAATCAAGCCGCCTTGGACTTCTTGGTCGCGCGCTTGGTAGCGGCTTTACGCGGTGCTGACTTCTTCGCTGCTGCCTTCTTTGCAGCGCCCACCTTGCTGATCAGAAAGTCTTCCACTTTCTTGCCGGCAGCGGTCAGCTCGGCCAGCCAGCGCGGCTGCTTGCCACGGCCGGTCCAGGTTTCCTGGGCATTGGCGGGGTTGCGATACTTCGGCGGCACCTTGCCCAGCTTGCGGCCGGCACGCGGGCCCGGCTTTGCGGCACCGGCCGGACGGCCCGGGCCTGCACTGGCGGAAGCGCCAAACAATTCTTCAATGGAATAACCCTGGGCTTTTGCAGCGCGGGTCAGCTGGGTGCGGACCTTGGCGATCGGAGCGCGCTTGGCAACCACGGTCTGCTGCTTCTTTGCATTTTTGATCAGGGCACCCAACTGCTTGGCCGACAGGCCACTAAGATCGATCGACATCACGACTCCGGAAGATGAGAGAGAAAGAATGCCGGTCCGTGGCAGCGCTGGCCATCATAATGTCAGAAAACCGGTATGACAAATGCGCCGAAATAAATCGGCGCCTTGTGTTCATCCAATTGAAGTGGGTGCCGGGGGTTTGATCAATGCCCCAGGCGGGAGAATAACCCGGCTTTATCCAGGTTTTCTGCTGCATCGGCGGTGCGGGCGCGATATTCAAATGTGCCGGCTGCCAATCCACGCTCCGAGACCACCACCCGATGCGGAATGCCCAGCAGTTCCATATCGGCAAACATCGCGCCCGGGCGCAGGCCGCGATCGTCCAGCGCGGCATCCAGGCCGGCGGCGATCAATTCGTCCAGCAAGGCCTGGGCGGCGGCGACCACCTGGGCATCCTGTTTCGGGTTGATCACGCACACCACCACCTGCCACGGCGCCATCGGCGCGGGCCAGATGATGCCGGCATCGTCGTGGTTCTGTTCGATCGCCGCGGCCACGATGCGCGAAATGCCGATGCCGTAACAGCCCATCTTCATTACCGCGACCTTGCCGCCTTCGTCGATGACGGTGGCCTGCAGCGCTTGCGCGTACTGGCTGCCCAGCTGGAACACGTGGCCTACTTCGATGCCGCGGGCAAGGCGCAGTTCGCCGCCATCGGCCGCACGCTCGCCGTCGATGACGTTGCGTACATCGGCCACGGTCTCCGGCTCGGGCAAGTCACGGCCCCAGTTGACGCCGACCAGGTGCGCGCCGGACACATTGGCGCCGACCACGAAATCGGCCATTGCCGCGACATCGCGATCGGCCACCACGCGCACCGGGCGGGCGGTATTCACCGGACCCAGGAAGCCGGGCTCGCAGCCGAGGTGCTCGCGGATTTCGGTTTCATTGGCCAGGCGGTAGCTGGCCAGGCCGGCCACCTTGCCCAGCTTGATCTCGTTGACGGCATGGTCGCCACGCACCAGCACCAGCACGAAGCCGGCGTCGGTCATCACCGCCACCGACTTGACCGTGCGCTGCAACGCGATGCCCAGCAACTGGGCGACGTCTTCGCAGGTCTTCTGGGTGGGCGTGTCGACCTGGCGCATGCTCTCGGCGGCCTCCGGTCGCGGACCCGGCAGGGTGGCGCTGGCGGTTTCCACGTTGGCGGCATAGTCGGAGGCGGTGGAGAACGCCAGCGAGTCTTCGCCGGAGTCGGCGATGACGTGGAATTCCTGCGACGCATCGCCGCCGATGGCGCCCGAATCGGCCTGCACCGCGCGGAAATCCAGCCCCAGGCGAGTGAAGATGCGCGTGTAGGCGGCGCGCATGTTGTCGTATTCGCGCGCCATGTCCGCATCGGTGAGATGGAACGAATAGGCATCCTTCATCAGGAACTCGCGCGCACGCATCACGCCGAAGCGCGGGCGGATTTCATCGCGGAATTTGGTCTGGATCTGGTAGAAGTTCAGCGGCAGCTGCTTGTAGCTGTTGATCTCCTGACGCGCGAACTCGGCCGCAGCTTCCTCGGCGGTGGGGCTGTAGCAGAACTCCTGTTCCTTGCGGTCCTTGATCTTGAGCAACTGCCCGCCGAACTTTTCCCAACGCCCGGTGGCGTCCCACAGCTCGCGCGGCTGGATGGTGGGGAACAGCACTTCCACCGCCCCGGCGCGGTTCATTTCCTCGCGCACGATCGCCTCGACCTTGCGCAGCACGCGCAGGCCCAGCGGCGACCAGGTGTACAGCCCGGAGGCCAGCTTGCGGATCATGCCCGCGCGCAGCATCAGACGGTGGCTGACCAGCTCGGCGTCGGCCGGGGTTTCCTTGGTGGTGTGCAGGTGGAACTTGGAAAGACGCATCGGGCTTCGCTTGGGCGGAAAGCCGCTAGTTTGCCAGTGTCGCGCCCTGCCGGTCATCGGCCAGTGGCTGCGCGGCGCTGCGCAGCGGGAGTGGTAGCGGGTCGGCGTACCTGATCAGGCGGTCGTGATGCCGGGGTGTGGGCCGGCGGTGCGGGCCCGGGCACAGGACTCAGGATGTGTATGCGCCGCCTTCGACACGCAGCGCGCCAACCTCGCGGTGCGTCGTCTCCGTCTCAAACGGCCTGACAGCCGCACAGGCTGTCAGGCCCGAACTCAGGTCGCCGGGGCGCCGGTCGCTGCCGGCCTGCAATAGGCCTTGGTGGCGGCTTCGGCCAGAGTGCGCTGCGCGGCGCGGGCGTCCGGGTCGAGCGGGGTGCCGGGCTTGCCGTCGCCGGCGCCCATGGTGACCTCGCCCTTGCCGCTGAGCAGTTCCAGGTTGCGGCGTGCGGTGAGGCAGTCGGCCGATTCGGGCGTGGCGGTCTCCGACGCGGCGATGGCCGCGGTGCCGCTGCGCGCGTCGATCCGGCGCGCTTCGTAGCGCTGGCCGGTCGGTGGCGGGGTTTCGGTGTAGTGGGTCACGCCCCTGGCGTCCTTCCACTTGTATAGATCGGTCGCGCCGGCGCCGGCGCTGACCAGCATCAACAGGGCGCAAAGCCCGGACGACAGCTGCATGTGGCTTCCCCTGGATGATTCCCGCGGCGATTGCAGCATCCGCGGCCTGCGCTGGCAAGTGATGCCGCCCGGCGTACGCGTCAAGGGCAGGGCGCGCTACCGCCAAACGGACCTCAGGCCCTACACTTGCCGGATGAATGAAATGAGACCGCCCCCGCGCTCGCGCACGATTTACCTGCTGCCGAACCTGTTCACCACCGCCGGGCTGTTTTCCGGTTTCTACGCCATCATCGCCGCTGCCAATGGTCAGTTCGTCCAGGCGGCGATGGCGGTGTTCGTGGCGGCGGTGATGGACGGGTTGGACGGCCGGGTTGCGCGCCTGACCAACACCAGCAGCGAATTCGGCGTGCAATACGACTCGCTGGCCGATCTGGTCAGCTTCGGCATGGCCCCGGCGCTGGTGATGTACCACTGGTCGCTGTCGGCGCTGAAATACGACAGCAACGTGATGGGCCGGGTCGGCTGGTCGGCCGCCTTCTTGTATGCCGCTTGCGCGGCGCTGCGGCTGGCGCGCTTCAACACCCAGGTCGGCGTGGTCGACAAACGCTGGTTCATCGGCTTGGCCAGCCCGGCCGCGGCCGGCTTGATGATGTCTTTCGTGTGGGCCTTCGCCGACGACAGCCTGGGCTTCGATGGCGAGCAGCTGCGCTTTGTGGCGCTGGCGATCACGGTGGTGTCGGCGTTGCTGATGGTCAGCCGAATCCGCTTCTGGAGCTTCAAGGGTGGCGCGCGCGGCCCGCGTGCCGACCGGGTGCCGTTCCTGGCGTTGGCCATCGCCACGGTGGTGATTGCGCTGCTGGTGATCGATCTGGCCCGTTCGTTGCTGGTGATCGGCGTGCTGTACGCCTTGTCCGGCCCGGTGATGTGGTTGTGGCGACGCTGGCGGCGGGTGCCCGAGCTGCCATGAGCGCGTTCTCGTGAGCGATTCGGCATTCGAGCCGATGTGGTCCGATCTGCAGGTGTCGTACCTGCAGGCGTTGGGGCACACCGTCTATCTGGATCGCGATGCCGCAGATGCGTTGCCTGCGCCCGTCGAGGTCGCCGAGCGCGCGCCGATAGCCGTGCCGGCACGCGTGGAGCGTGCGCCGCAGTCTGCAGCTGTCGCGGTGCCCAGTGCACGGCGCAGCGCACCGGCTGCACCAGCCGAAACACCACGTTCGCCCGACACCGCGCCGGCGTCGGCACCGCAACGGCGCAGTCGCGTCGGCATGCCGGACCGCCTGCAGATGGCCTTGTTGCGTGCGTCCGGCTGCAACCCGGGCGACCCTGCAACCCAGGCATTGATGGCGTCCTGGCCGCTGGCGGAGCTACGCGGCAACCCTGCCGCCAAGCGCGCGCTGTGGCCGCAGCTGCGTGCGCTGCGGCGGCGCCGGGATCCTGCGTGAGCGCACTGAACGCGCCGCAACCCACCTCGTTGCGCGCAATGCGCGAGAGCGACCTGGATGTGGTGATGGAGATCGAAGTTCGCGCGTATCCGTTTCCATGGACGCGCAACATCTTTCGCGACTGCCTGCAGGCCGGTTACCCCGGCTGGGTGATGGAGCAGGGCGGTCAGGTCATCGGCTACGGCGTGATCAGCATCGCCGCCGACGAGGCGCATGTGCTCAATGTCTGCATCGCACCGGAGGCGCAATCGCAAGGCCACGGGCGCGTGTTGCTGCGCGCGCTGATCAAGGGCGCCTGCGACCGCGGCGCGCGGCGCGCGTTTCTGGAAGTGCGCCCCTCCAATCCCTCGGCGATTGCGCTGTATCACTCCGAAGGCTTCAACGAAATTGGCCGGCGCCCGCGCTACTACCCCTCCAACACCGGGCGCGAGGATGCGTTGGTGATGGCGATCGAGCTGTTCTTCGACGGGTTCTCTTGAGCGCACGTAGCGGTCGTTGAGCAATGCAGTCTACAAATGCCTGCGTCTGGCTTGGCATTGAACACGCACTCGCAACTGGCATGAAGCCCACCGCGTTCGCCTTGCGGTGAGCCATGCGACCAGCGTGCGCGATCGGCGATGCTGCGCCGACTGGGGGCTGAGCTCGGTGAACCTGCGGCAACTCCAGACGAATGACTCGCTGAGCAAGCTGCATGCGTGCAGCGCGTCTCTGCATGGAGTGTTTGGCGATATCGCTCACCTGACAAGCGCGCCGCGCTGTGCCGGTGCGGTTGACGAAGTCTGCAGCAAGCGTGTGGCCGGGCTCGATGCGTTGCGATGTTGCAAGTATTTTCCCATGACGCCTGCCGGCGTGCCTTGGCACGGTGGCGGGCGTACAGCTCTGCAATCGATCCCAACTCGCACGCGTGCAGTGGTCACAACGTTGCAGTGAATCCACTTGCGTGTCGCACACATCTGACGCGATGCATTGGTAACACGCATGGTGAATCTTTCGCCCTATTCCAATGCGCAATGTTCAGTTGCTCTGATCGCATAACGCGTAGCGCATCGGATGAGGTTGCGCATCGCGGCGATGCATGAAAATGGCGAACGCATCGAAAAACAACGATTTTTTGTGATCAGCGCGACACGTCGCGCTTGAACGACATCCTCCTGCATTGCGGCACGCAGCATGCTGCATTGCAGTGTCCCCGGTGATGTCTCCGTGTGTCTTGATCGCAGCGTTTTGTCTTCTCTTGTGTGTCTCGCAAGCGTTTGCGTGACTGCGCGTGCACATCCATACATCGGCTAGATACAAGCGATTGCGATGCTCCTAGTATCGGCTTCACGGAACTTAAAAGTACACAGATGAATAGTACGTTCCGTATCTGCTAGATCAGGGGTGTGCCGCCGCGCGGCGCATCAAACCCATCCGAGGGAGACACCAAGATGAAGCCGAAATTTTCGACGGCGGCCGCCGCGTCGCTGTTTGTCGGGTCGTTGCTGCTGACAGGCGTTGCCTGCGCCGATCCTGCGCTGGAAGTTGCAACCACTGGTTGGGCAACGCAGAACGGCGGCACCAAGGGCGGCTCCAAGGCCGCTGCCGCCAACATCTATACCGTCAAGAATGCCTCCGAGCTGAAAGCCGCCCTGAAAGCCAGCGTGGGCAGCAATGGCCGCATCATCAAGATCAGCGGCATCATCGATGTCAGCGAAGGCAAGCCGTACACCAAGACCTCGGACATGAAAACGCGCGCGCGTCTGGACGTGCCGACCAAGACCACGCTGATCGGCATCACCAGCAACGCAGAGATCCGCGAAGGCTATTTCTACGTCAAGGCCAACGACGTCATCATCCGCAACCTCACCATCGAAAATCCATGGGACCCCGAGCCGGTCTGGGATCCGGATGACGGCAGCGCCGGAAACTGGAATGCCGAATACGACGGTCTGACCGTGGAAGGTGCCACCAATGTGTGGGTGGACCATGTCACCTTCACCGATGGCCGTCGCACCGACGACCAGAACGGCACCGCCAACGGCCGCCCCAAGCAGCATCACGATGGCGCGATGGACGTCAAGAAGGGCGCCAACTTCGTCACCATCTCGTACTCGGCATTCAAGTCGCACGAGAAAAACAGCCTGATCGGCTCCAGTGACAGCGCCTCCAGCACCGACAGCGGCAAGCTCAAGGTCACCATCCACAACACCTTGTTCGAAAACATTTCCGCACGCGCACCACGCGTCCGCTTTGGTCAGGTGCATCTGTACAACAATTACCACGTCGGCAGCACCAGCAATAAGGTGTATCCGTTCTCGCACGTGCATGGTGTGGGCAAGGAATCGAAGATCTTCTCCGAGCGCAATGTGTTCGACATCAGTGGCGTGAGCAGTTGCGACAAGATCGCTGCCGACTACGGTGGCAGCGTGTATCGCGATCAGGGCTCGCTGCTCAACGGCAAGGCGCTGTCGTGCTCGTGGAATACCAACATCGGTTGGACGCCGCCGTACACCTACAACCTGCTGTCGGCCGACAAGGTGGCCGCAGACGTCAAGGCCAAGTCGGGTGCCGGCAAGCTGTAACTGTCGCTGCGTGCAGCGCTGCGCTGGCAGCGCCGCATCGAATCACACAACGCCCGCAGCGATGCGGGCGTTGTGTGTTCCAGTACAGGCTATTTCCGCCGTTACCCGCGCACAGGCGCATCGCCGGCGACGTAATAGTCGGCGGTGCTGCGTGGCAGCGGGGTGCGGCCGCGCATGCGGTCGGCGATCTTCTCGGCAATCATGATGGTGGTGGCGTTGAGATTGCCGGTGATGATGCGCGGCATGATCGAGGCGTCGATCACGCGCAGACCTTCCATGCCGTGCACGCGGCCCTGCCCATCCACCACCGCCATGTCGTCGGTGCCCATCGCACAGGAACAAGAGGGGTGATAAGCGGTTTCCGCGCGGGAGCGTACGAACGCGTCCAGCTCGGCGTCGGTCTTGCAGTCGGCACTGGGGCTGATCTCGCGGCCACGGTACTGGTCGAGTGCGGGTTGCGCGATGATCTCGCGGGTGATGCGGATCGCGTCGCGAAATTCCTGCCAATCCTGGTCGGTGGATTGGTAGTTGAACAGGATCGAGGGGTGCTGGCGCGGATCGCGCGATTTGGCATGCACGCGCCCACGGCTGGGCGTGCGCATCGAGCCCACATGCGCCTGAAAGCCGTGTTCCTTCACCGCATTGCTGCCGTTGTAATTGATGGCGACGGGGAGAAAGTGGTACTGGATGTTGGGCCAGTCGAACTCCTCGCGGGTGCGAATGAAACCACCTGCTTCGAACTGGTTGCTGGCACCGGTGCCGGTGCCGGCAAATAGCCATTCCGCACCGATTGCAGGCTGGTTCCACCACTGCAAGGCCGGATACAACGACACCGGTTTGGTGCACGCGTACTGGATGTAGACCTCCAGATGATCCTGCAGGTTCTGGCCGACGCCGGGCAGGTCGTGTACCAGCTGCACGTCGAGTGCGCGCAACAGATCGGGGGCACCAATGCCGGAACGCTGCAACAGCTGTGGCGACGCGATTGCACCCGCGCACACCAAAACTTCGCGGCGCGCGTGCGCATCGATGCCTTCGCTGCTGTTGCCGACCAGGTAGTGCACGCCGATGGCGCGCTTGCCAGCAAACAGGATGCGGTCCGTCGTTGCGCGGGTGACGATGTGCAGGCCATCGCGCGGGCGTGCCATGTCCAGATAACCGCGCGCGGTACTGGCGCGTCGCCCGTGTGGCGTCACGGTGCGGTCCATCGGCCCGAAGCCCTCTTGTTGATACCCATTGAGATCGTCGGTACGCGGGTAGCCCGCCTGCACGCCGGCATCGACCATGGCATGGAACAGCACGTTGTTGTCGTTCTTCGGCGTGGCTACGCTCACCGGACCTTCGCCGCCGTGGTACTCATTGGCACCGATATCGCGCGTTTCGGCCTTGCGAAAGTAGGGCAGCACATCGCGGTAGCTCCAGTCTTCCAGGCCGGGGCGCTTGGCCCAATGGTCGAAGTCCAGTGCGTTGCCGCGGATGTAGCACATGCCATTGATCAGCGACGAACCGCCCAGGCCCTTGCCGCGCCCGCATTCCATGCGCCGGTTGTCCATGTGCGGCTCCGGCTCGGTTTCGTAGGCCCAGTTGTAGCGCCGTCCCTGCAACGGGAACGCCAGCGCGGCCGGCATTTGCGTGCGGAAATCCAGGCGATAGTCCGGCCCGCCGGCTTCGAGCAACAGCACGGTCACGCCCGGGTCTTCGGTGAGGCGCGCGGCCAGCACGTTCCCCGCCGAGCCGGCGCCGATGATGATGTAGTCGTATTCGCGTTGCATGGTGTTCTCCTGTGCGATGTCGGTGCAGTGGCGCGTGGGGCGCTGCAGGGGGAGGGGGCGAGGTAGGCAATGCGCTGGCGCCCACTCCGCAGCGTGGCGATGCACGCTGCGTCTTTGCCAACGCGTGCTCCACCCGGGGTGGCCTGTGCGCGAAGGCTTGCCCGCAACTCAGAACACCGAGGCGTAACGTTCCAGTTCGACCTGGACAGACTTGGTACGTGTGTAGGCCTGCAGCGTGGCCAAACCGTTCTCGCGCCCGACGCCGGATTGCTTGTAGCCGCCCACCGGCATCGGCGCGGGCGATTCGCCCCAGGTGTTGATCCAGCAGATGCCAGCCTCCAGGCGATGGATCAGCCGGTGCGCGCGCGCCAGATCCGGGGTGACAACGCCGGCAGCCAGGCCATAGGTGGTGGCATTGGCGCGCGTGACCGCTTCGTCCTCGTCGTCATAGGTGAGCAGGCTCAACACTGGCCCGAAGATCTCTTCGCGCACGATGGTCATCACATCGGTGCAGTCGCTGAAGATGGTGGGTGCCACGTAGCAACCCTGCGCCAGCGCGCCATCGCGCAGACGCTCGCCACCGCAGAGCAGGCGCGCGCCTTCGGCCTTGCCCTGCTCGATATGTTCCAGCACCCGCTGCATGTGCGCTGCGCTGACCATCGGGCCGAAGGTGGTACGCGTATCGAGCGGGTCGCCGATGTGGATGCGTTGCACACGCGCCAGCAATCGCGCTTCGAAGGCGTTGCGCAACGCGCGCGGCACGAACACGCGCGTGCCGTTGGTGCACACCTGTCCGGAGCTGTAGAAGTTGGCCATCATGGCGATGTCGGCGGCCAGATCCAGGTCGGCATCGGCACAGACGATCAAGGGCGACTTGCCGCCCAGCTCCATGGTCACCTCCTTCAACGACGAACTCGATGCGCTGGCCATCACCTTGCGGCCGGTGGCGGTGCCGCCGGTGAAGCTGATCTTCTCGATTTCCGGATGCTCGGTCAGCGCGGTGCCCACGCTGGCGCCATCGCCCGGCAATACGTTGAACACGCCATCGGGCAAGCCGGCCTCGGTGAAGATTTCGGCCAACTTCAGCGCAGTAAGTGGGGTGACTTCGCTGGGCTTGAAGATCATCGCATTACCGGCGGCCAGCGCCGGCGCGGCTTTCCACAGTGCAATCTGGATGGGGTAATTCCATGCGCCGATCGCACCGACCACGCCCAACGGTTCATGGCGCGTGTAGAAAAAGCTGCCTTCGCGCAACGGCACCTGCACGCCCTGCAGTGCCTGCGCAACGCCGGCGTAATACTCCAGCACATCGGCACCGGTGACGACATCGACGCTGCGGGTTTCGCTCAACGGTTTGCCGGTATTGAGCGTTTCCAGTTCGGCCAGCGCATCGTTGCGCTCGCGCAGCAATGCCACCGCGCGCAGCAGGATGCGCGAACGCTCCACCGTGGTCAGCGCCGCCCACTGTTGCTGGCCGGCCTTTGCGCTGTCGACGGCGGCATCCAGATCGTCGGCGCCGGCGTTGTGCACGTTGGCCAGCACTTCACCGGTGGCCGGGTTGACCACTTCGAAGGTGTGGCCGCCGCGGGCGGGAACATAACGGCCGCCGATGTACAGCAGCTGGTCGGGAAAACGTGGCATGACAAACCTCCTGTGGGACGGTCGCCGCAGCGACGCACTCAGCGGGTGAGGTGCAGAAACTGCAGGTGACGCTCGTATTGATCGATGATGTCGTTGATGATCTGTTCGTGGCTGTAGCCGACCAGGTCGTAGTCCTGGCTGCCTTCGTACAGGTACACCTCGGCGCGGTAATAACGGTGGTTGCGCAGCCGCTGCGCAGCGAACGAAGGGGTGAGATAACCGCGCATCACCACCTGATAGCGGAAGCCTTGTTGCTCGCCGTGGTCGACGCTGATTTCCATGTCGCCATCGTCGATGCGGCTGCTGACCTTCCAGCCTTCTTCCTGCAATTGCGTGGCGACTGCTTCGATGGCGGGACGCACCTGGTCGTGCATGAAGCGATACACCTCATCGCGCGCCGGGAAGTGCATTGCCTGGCCCAGGCGCTGACGCCAGCCGCGGTGGTGGCGCGATTGCCCGATCAACGGGCTGGGGCTGTAGAGCTGTGCGCGTTTGCGCTGCGATTCTTCGCTGAGTGCACGCGACAAGCCCCAAGCCATCAGCAACAGCACCGCAGAAAATGGCAGCGATGCCAGCACCACTGCCGATTTCAGTGCATCCATGCTGCCGGCCAGCAACAACCCTGCAGTGACCACGGCAGTGAGCACGCCCCAGAACACGCGTAGCCAGCGCGGACCATCGTCGTGCGGTTCGCCGCCGTGCGAGGAGAGCGTAGACAACACCACCGTGCCGGAATCGGCCGAGGTCACAAAGAACACGAAGCTGATCGCCACGGTGATCGTAATCACCGCGCGGCTCCACGGGTAGCTCTGCAGCAGCGAATACAGCACCGTCTCAGGTGCATCGATGGCCTGTTGCGCCAGCGCGCCCTGGCCGTGATGCAGCAGTTGGTCCAGCGCGCTGTTGCCGAAGATCGACAGCCATGCCAGCGTGAAACCGAGTGGTATCAGCAGCACGCCCAGCACGAATTCGCGAATGGTGCGGCCGCGCGAAATGCGTGCGATGAACAGCCCCACGAACGGTGCCCAACCGATCCACCACGCCCAATAGAACACCGTCCAGTTGCCCAGCCAGTCGGCACGGCCACCGTAGGCGTACACGTCGAAACTCTTGTTGACCACGCTGCCCAGGTAGTCGCCCAGGTTCTGTATCAACGCATTGAGCAAATACTGCGTGGGGCCGGCAAACAGCATGAACAGCAACAGCGCGATGGCCAGCAGCATGTTGATGTCCGACATCCAGCGCACGCCTTTTTCCACGCCGGACACCGCCACCACGATCGCTGCGCCCATCATCGCCACGATCAGCGCCACCTGCACCCAGTGCGTATGCGGCACATCCATCAGGGTGCTCAGACCGGCGTTGAGATGCAGCACGCCAAAGCCCATGTCCGCGCCCAGGCCGAACACGGTGGCCACGATGCCCAGCGCATCCACGGTGTAGCCGATCGGCCCGTTGATGCGCTTGCCAATTAGCGGATACAGCGCCGAACGCAATGCCAGCGGCAAGTTGTGGCGGAAGGCGAAATACGCCAGCGCCATGGCGGCGAGTGCGAACACGCCCCAGCCATGCAAGCCCCAGTGCAGGAACAGCAACTGCATCGCCTGCCGTGCGGAAGCCTCGCCACTGCCGGTGCCGCCTTGCGGTGGTTGCAGAGAATGGGTGAGCGGTTCGGAGACGCAGAAAAAGAACAGCGTGATACTGATGCCCGCAGCGAACAGCATGCCGGCCCAGGACAGGTAGCTGAATTCCGGTTCGTCGTGATCGGCGCCGAGTTTGATGTTGCCGTAGCTGGACAAGGCCACGCCCAGCACGAACACCAGGTACACCGTCATCGCCAGCAGGTAGTACCAACCCACATTGCGCGAGGCCCAGGTCTGCGCATCCAGCAGCACGCGGCCCGATTCAAGCGGAAAAAACGACACCAGCAAGGCGAATGTGCAGACCACCGTGGCTGCCAGCACGAACACCGGGCGCAGGGTGCGGACCGGCTGTGTGTGTGGCGCTGTGGCACTCATGGCAATGCACTCATACGATGCGTATCACGTGCTGTGCTCCCAACGAAAAACCGCCTGCGTTATCGCACAGGCGGTGTCGAGGGGGTGTCATCGGTCGAGTCCGCCAGTGCGAACCCGTAGCCACTTTGCGTGGTTTCAGAGGGGCCAACGAAGCTAGCGCAGTTGTTTTGTCAGCTGTTCTTTACGCAGTAACTGCGTTGGCACGCGGATATCCATCCCCACCGCAAGATGATCGGAGAACGCGGCAGGAATCGCTTCGGTATGTTCGATCACCAGACTGTCGCTGACCAGAATGTGGTCGATCGCGCGGTCGGGGCGCCAGCTGGGAAACGTGTGCACTTCGCAACTTGGCGGCTGCAGACGGGTGTGGCGATACAGCGCCTGCATTTCCGGTCGGTCGGCCATGCAATTGAAGTCGCCCATCAGCATTGCGTTGGGATGGTCGGACAACAGTTCGGCGATGAAGGCCAGCTGCGCCATGCGCGAGTTGGCGCCCAGCGACAGATGCGCCACCGCGACGGCCAGGCCGTCGCGGCCCTCGCCGAATTTGGCCAGCAGGATGCCGCGCCCGCCGATGCGGCCGGGCAGGGCGTGGTCCTGCACTTCCACCGGTTCCAGCTTGCTCAGCAAACCGTTCGCACTGGAGGCCACCCCGCCCATGCGGCGGTTGGGTTGGTGGCTCCAGTAATCGAAACCGGCACGCTCGGCCAGATAGTGGGTCTGGTTGGTGAAGCCCGAACGCAGGCTTCCCGGGTCGGCCTCCTGCAGGCCGACGATGTCGCGTTCGCCGGCCAGCTTGGCGATGCTGTCCAGGCTGGTGCGCTTGCTGCCCAGCGGCAGCGCGTGCGACCAGCTGCGCGTGACATAGTCGCTGTAGCGGCGGGTGCTGGAGCCGGCCTGGATATTGGCGGTCAGCACCCGCAGGGTGCGCGAGTCCGAAGCGTTCACGATGTGGCGGTCGCTCGGCTCACTTGGCCAGCGTGGCGCGTTCGCGCGCGATCAGGTGATCGGCGATGCGCAGCATGTCCGGGAAGCTCTTGCCCTTGACCAGGTACTTGCCGTTGACGATCAGCGACGGCGTGCCGGTGATCTGGCTGCGGGTGGCGAACTGCTTGGCGCGGTTGGTCTTGGCCGAAACGCCGAAGCTGCTCATGGTGTCGATGAAGGTCTTCTGGTCCACGCCGTACTTGGCGTAGAACCCGGCGATGTCCTGCACCGAATCCTTGCCGCGCTCGCCCTTGAGGGTCTGGTCGACGTGGATGGCCTTGTACAGCGCCTCGTGGGTCTTTTCCTGCACGCCCAGCGTCTCTGCGGCAAAGAAGGCACGCGCATAGTCATCCCACGGGCCGCCGAACATCGCCGGCACGTAGACGAAATGCACGTCCGACGGCAGGCCGGCCTTCCACGGCCCGATCAGCGGCTGGAACGCATTGCAGGCAGGGCAGACATAGCCGAACACTTCGGCCACTTCGATCTTGCCGGCGGCCTGCTGGTACGGCTGGCCAGCCTGGATGTCGACATAGTCGGTGCCGGCGACCGGCTCCGGGCCATTCGGCGCACGCGGGGCGGCGCTGGGCGCGGCCGGCGGCGGGGTGGTGGCGCTTTCGCCAACCGCCGGCGGGGCGGCCGGGTCTGCAGCCGGGGCAGCGGCGGCAGGAGCGGTGGCGGTGTCGGCAGGTGCAGTGTCGGACGAACCGTCCTGCGCCTTGCAGGCGACCAGGATCGGCAACAGCGCCATCAGCGTCAGGGCGAAGCGGGTCTTCATCGGATTGGATCTCCAGCGTGGGGCAAGGAAAGGGCCGGACGGCCGCGGGGCGCATGATGCCACGGGCGGCCGTCGGTGGCGGTTACGCGGTTCAGCGCTTGGCAGGCGCCGCGTGTTCGCGGGCGATCAGGTAGTCGGCCACGCGCAGCATGTCCGGGTAATTGCGCGCGCCGATCAGGTAGCGGCCGTTGACGATGATGGCCGGCGTGCCGGGAATCTTGCTGCGCAGCGCGAACTCGCGCGCGGCATCGAGCCTGGCGTCGACCGCCTGGCTCTTGTAGGTCTCGATGAAGCGCTGCTGCTGCACGCCATAGCCGGCGTAGAAGGCGGCCAGTTCCTCCGGGGCGACGTTCTGGGTCGGCACGGTCTGCTTTTCGTGGATGGCCTCGAACATGGCGCGATGGCTGCGCTTGGCCACGCCCAGGATGTCGGCAGTGAAGTAGGCACGCGCGAACGCATCCCAGAAGCCGCCAAAGGCCGCCGGCACCGGGGTGAAGCGCACGTAGGAGGGCTGCTTGGCCACCCAGGCTTCCAGCACCGGTTCGAAATGCGCGCAGTGGGGGCAGGTGTAGCCGAACACCTCGGCCACCTCGACCTTGCCGGCCAACGGGGCGTACGGCTGGCCGCCATCGATCAGGGTGTAGTCCTCGCCTTCGACCGGCGCGGCCGTCTTGTCGGCGGCACAGGCCACCAGCGGCATCAGGAACAACAACAGCAGGGGCAGACGGGAAAACAATTTCATGCGGGCTCCGTGGGGGCGAGGGGAGAGCGGGAAACGACGACGCCGGTCGCAGGACCGGCGTCGTGAAACGGCGTGGCAACGGTGTGGCAACGGCGGCTGTCAACTCACGAGCGTGCGGGCGCTCCTGCAACCGGCTGCGCCGCCGCGGCGTCGTCGTCACGATCATGCAGGCCTTGCAGGTAGCTGGCCAGCGCCTGGATCTCCTGCTCGGTCAGCGGATGCGCCACCTGCGCCATGATATTGAACAGCGCCGGATTGCGCTCCTGGGTGGTGCCGGCCTGATATTCCTTCAGGCGCCGCGCTACGTAGTCGGCATGTTGCCCGCCCAGACGCGGGTAGGCCGGGCCCGGATTGCCGCCGCCGGAGGGCCCGTGGCAGGCCATGCAGGCCGGCACGCCGCGCGCGATGTCGCCGCCGCGGTAGAGCTTCTCGCCGACTTCGTAGAACTTCATGCCCTGATACGGACCCTCGGCAATCGCCGCGTCGTCGGCGACGCCGGCGGCGGATTTCTGGGTGGCGAAGTAGGCGCCCAGATCGCGCATGTCCTGCGCGGTGAGATCCTTGACGAACGGCACCATGACCGCCGACATGCCGGTGTTGCGCTCGCCGCTGGCGATCAGCGCGACCTGATGCGCCACGTAGCGCTCGGTCTGCCCGGCGATGCGCGGGTACATCGCCACCGCCGGATTGCCATCCGGTCCGTGGCAGGCCGCACAGGCAGCTGCCTTGGCCTGGCCGGCCTTGGCGTCGCCCCAGGTGGTCTTGGACAGGTCCACCTCCAGCGGCGCAATGCGCACCGGCGGCGGATCGGGGATCGGCGTGACCGCCGACTGCGCAAACGCCACGGCCGCGATGACCGGCACGGCGAGAGCGGCGAGGACTAGCACACGAGCATGGCGCATCAGCTAAAGCTCCGTATGGACCCGGCCCGCGCGCGTTGGGTGCTGGCTATGGCAGGCGTGCTTCGATTATCGACACGCCTTTGCGCCAGGGTCAACGAACAGTGCAGCAAAACCGGCAGAGCCCGAACGTGCGATCCTAGGGGGATGTCGCTCCTTATCGAACAAGCCCGCTACCACCTGTCCGCCCACAACGCCCGGCAATTGCCTGACGATGGTGGCTTCGAGGTGGCCTTCGCCGGCCGCTCCAACGCCGGAAAATCCAGCGCGCTCAATGCGCTGACCCGCCAGAATTCGCTGGCGCGCGTGTCCAAGACCCCTGGCCGCACCCAGCAGCTGGTGTTCTTCCAGATCCAGCCCGAGCGCTACCTGGTGGACCTGCCCGGCTATGGCTACGCCAAGGTGCCGCAGGACCTGCAGGCGCACTGGCAGGCCTTCATCGACCGCTATTTCCGCACCCGCGAGGCACTGCGCGGGCTGGTGGTGGTGATGGACATCCGCCATCCGCTCAAGGACTACGACCTGCAGATGCTCGGTTATGCGGCCGAACGCGGCCTGCCCGCGCACGGTTTGCTGACCAAGGCCGACAAGCTCGGCCGTGGCCAGCAGATGCAGACCCTGCAGAAGGTCAAGAAGGAAGTGACCTCGCGCTTCGGCGACAGCGTGACCGTGCAGACCTACTCCGGCGAATCGCGCCAGGGCGTGGACGAATTGCGCGGCATCGTCGGTGGCTGGCTGGGCCTGGATGTGGAAACGCCCGCAGCCGAGTGATGCCGGGCGGCCCCATGGCCGTGGCCTTTTGATGCGGTGCAAGACGGCGAGCCAGTGCTCGCCGTCTTCGTCTGTGCCGGCCGGCACGGCCCCGCGGGTTGTCCGGTGTGCCGGTTGCGGACGCCTGATCGCACAGCTGTGGCGGCGGAAGCGGTGACTGCTGAGATGCGCGCTGCGGCCCATCCTGCGGCGTGCGCATGGATGGAAATCTCAGACCCGGCCGATAGCGGCAATTCTTGCATGCCCTGCGGGTATAGTGCGGGCCTTGCGGTGGCTGGGGAGGATCCCCACATCGTCCCACCCCTTTCGTTTGCGAGCCTGCCCTTGTCGAGTCCCAGCCACGTTGCCGAAACGCCGATCACCGAACGCGCGGAACTGGTCCAGGTGCTGGCCTCCGGCGAGAAGCCGAGTGCGGACTGGCGGATCGGCACCGAGCACGAAAAGTTCGGCTTCCAGCTCGACGACCTGCGCGCGCCCACGTTCGAGGGTGCGCGCGGCATCGAGGCCCTGCTGAGCGGGTTGACCCGCTTCGGCTGGGAGCCGGTGCAGGAGAACGGCCACACCATCGCGCTGCTGCGCGACGGCGCCTCGGTGACGCTGGAGCCGGCCGGCCAGCTGGAGCTTTCCGGCGCGGCGGTGGAAACCCTGCACCACACCTGCGTGGAAACCGGCACCCATCTGGACGAAGTGGCGCAGGTGGCCGGCGAGTTGCAGCTCGGGTTCCTGGGCATGGGCTTCCAGCCCAAGTGGCGCCGCGACCAGATGCCGTGGATGCCCAAGGGCCGCTACCAGATCATGAAAAACTACATGCCCAAGGTCGGCTCGCTGGGCCTGGACATGATGACGCGCACCTGCACGGTGCAGGTCAACCTGGATTACGCCACCGAAGCGGACATGGTGAAGAAGTTCCGCGTGTCGCTGGCGTTGCAGCCGATCGCCACCGCGCTGTTCGCCGATTCGCCGTTCACCGAAGGCAAGCCCAACGGCTACCTGAGCTACCGCTCGCACATCTGGACCGACACCGACGCCGACCGCACCGGCATGCTGGATTTCGTGTTCGAAGACGGCTTCAGTTACGAGCGTTACGTCGATTATCTGCTCGACGTACCGATGTATTTTTCTTACCGCGATGGCGTCTATCACGATGCCAGCGGGCAGAGCTTCCGCGACTTCATGCAGGGCAAGCTGCCGGCGCTGCCGGGCGCGCTGCCGACGCTGCGCGATTGGTCCGACCACATGACCACCGCATTCCCGGAAGTGCGGTTGAAGAAATATCTGGAAATGCGCGGCGCCGATGCCGGCCCGTGGGATCGCCTATGCGCGTTGTCGGCGTTCTGGGTGGGCTTGCTGTACGACCAGACCGCGCTGGATGCGGCCTGGGACCTGGTCAAGGATTTCAGCCCCACCGAGCGGCATGCGCTGCGCGATGGCGTGCCCAAGCACGCACTGGGCCTGCCGTTCCGCAACGGCACTGCGCGCGACCTGGCAGTGGAGGCGGTCAACATTGCGCGCGAAGGCCTGCGTCGCCGCGCATGCCTGAATCGCGACGGGCAGGACGAAACCGGGTTTCTCGACGTGATTGCCGAGATTGCCGAAAGCGGCGTCACCGCGGCCGAGCGCAAGCTGGCGCTGTACCACGGCGCCTGGAATGGCGATATCGACCGCGTGTTCCGCGAGTTTGCGTACTGAGCGTGCGGTTGCAGTAGCCAGCGCGCGTTGGCGGGAGCAGTCGTTGGGCGTTCTCGTGCAGCGCAAGGTCTGTGCGTCTCGGATGCCAATCGCTGGCAGCACGTGCTGTCACCTGCTATCTCCGAATTCGCATCCGCTGATGTAGGACGGCGGCACGCGATGCCATCTTGCTGACAGGTTCTTCGGCCCGGCGCGGCTGGCTAGATGCGCCGCGATAAGCCGTCCTCCAGCGCAACCTCAGCGCCGCTCCGGCATGCAGGGCAGCCGCACGGTCACTCGCAGCCCGCCGCGGGCGCGGTTGTCCAGGCGCAGGTCGCCGCCGTGCGCCAGCACGATGCTGTGCGCTACCGACAAGCCCAACCCGATGCCGCCGGTGTCGCGGTTGCGCGAGGATTCGCCGCGCACGAACGGCAGCAGCAACTGTTCGCGTTGGGTGGGGTCGATGCCGGGGCCGTCGTCGTCGATCCACAACACGCCATCCTCGCCCTCGCGCTGTAGTTGCAGGCGTGCGCATTTGCCGTATTTCAAGGCGTTTTCGAGCAGGTTCATCACCGCGCGGCGCAATGCCAGCGGGTCGCCATCCAGGGTGATTTCCGGGCCGGGCAGCAGCTCGGCGTCGGCGCCGATATCGGTGGCGTTGTCGACCACGCTCTCTACCAGCAGGCGCAGATCCAGCGGCGCGCGTTCGCCGCGATGACGATCGTTCTGGATGAAGTCCAATGCGGCGGAAATCATCGCCTTCATTTCGTCGATATCGGCCAGCGCCTTGTCGCGCAGCGGCGGCTGCAGGCCATCCAGCCGAAACGACAGCCGTGCCAGCGGCGTGCGCAGGTCGTGCGCGATGGCCGCCACCATGTGCGTGCGTTCGTTGATCAGGCGGTTCAGGCGCGCCTGCATCGCGTTGAACGAGTCGGCCGCGCGCACGATCTCCGGCGGGCCGCTGCGTTGCAATGCGGCGGCATCGGGATTGCGGCCCAGGCGGTCGGCGGCTTCGGCAAAGCGCTTGATCGGCGCCGACAGTGCGCGCGAAAACCACCATGCCAGCGGTACGTTGGCCAGCAGGCCGGCCAGGAACAGCAGCACGACATGGGTCTTGAACTCGCCCGAGAGGCGTCGGCGCGGCGATTCCACCGTGCGCCAGCGGCCGTCGGGCTGCTGCAGCGCGGCGGTGAAGCCGTCCAGCAATGGCACGCCCGGGGTCAGGCGCTCGCTTTCCCAGGCGCCAGGGATCTCGTCCGGACGCAGGCCGTTGCCGAACGGCGCGCCGGTCTGGCGCGCATGCGCCCAGTCGTCCGGAAACGGCGGCAGATGCTGTGCTTCGTCTGCCGTGTCGGCCCTGGCAGCGGCGCCAGCAGCGGGCGAGCGCTGTGGCCGCAGCATGCCCTGCAGTGGGCCTTCGCGATCGTTGGCGTTGCGATAGAAGCGCACGTGGTGTTCGGGCACGTCCAGCCAATGGGCAAGCAGCATTTCGGCGAACGGGTCGCGCACCTGGCCTGTCGGCGGCAGTGGTGCCTGCGCCGATTCGCGCACTTTCAAGGTCTGGGTACCGGCCGGCATGCGGGTGGACAGCAACGCCACCACTTCCGGCGGATGCACCGGGGGCTCGTAGACGGGGGTGCGCATCACCAGCAGGGCAATGCCCACCGCCTGGGCGGTGAGCAGCGCCACCGCAAGCAACACAAAGGTCCGCGCAAAGATCGACAGCCCGCGACGTGCCGGTTTGCTCACAAGCGCGAGACGCCCGGCAGCAGCATGTAGCCTTCGTTACGTACGGTGCGAATCAACTCGGTATGGACGCGTTCGTTGATCTTGCGGCGCAGGCGGCTGATCTGGCTGTCGATGGCGCGGTCGTACACATCGGTGTCGCGGCCGCGGGCGTAGTCCAGCAACTGGTCGCGGCTGAGCACGCGTTGCGGGTGTTCGACGAAGGTGCGCAGCAGCGCGAACTCGCCATCGGACAGATTGATGAAGATGCCGGTGGGGTCGCGCAGGTCGCGGCGCACCACGTCCAGCCGCCAGCCGGCGAATTCGTATACATTGCCGCGCTGGTCGGCCTGCTCGTTGCTGGCCTGGCTGCGCCGCAGCAGGGCGCGCACCCGGGCCAGCAATTCGCGCGGGTTGCAGGGCTTGGCCAGGTAATCGTCGGCGCCCACTTCCAGGCCGATGATGCGGTCGGTATCGTTGCCCAGCGCGCTGAGCATGATGACTGCAGGTGAACCGCGCTCGCTGGCCAGGGCACGTGCGGCGCCCAGCCCGTCTTCTCCCGGCATCATCACGTCGAGTACGATGAGGTCCGGGCGGCGCAGCGCCATGGCCTTGCGCATCTCCGCCACGTTTTCGGCCACATCCACCTGGTAGCCGTGGGCGCTGAGGAATTCGCCGATCAGCTTGCGCAGGTCCGGGTCGTCGTCGACCACAAGAACGCAGGGTTGTTGCATGTCCATGGAAGTCATTGTCGGTCGCGCGGAGGTTGGCCCGCGCAGGGTGTTGGCTGCCGGATACATGGTGCTCGCAATTGCAAGGCTGGAACACGCATCATAATGATCGAATTTGTCAACCATTGGCACACGTGTAAAGCACCATGACAGAACGGAACATCGCGCAGGAATCCACCGCATCGCCACTGTGCCGCTGCTATGGCGCAGGCGCGCATGACAAGGCGTTTCCGATGATGCGGGTGATCAGTCGCGACAACGGTGTGGGCCTGACCCGCGACATGGTGCTGATGGCCGACACACTGCGCGCCGGCGGCGTGCCGGTGCAGGAAGTGGGGTTCACCAGCCAGCGCCTGCACGATACCGGGCGCGAGGCGCGCCTGTGGGCCAGCCGCGCGCTGTTCGGGCGGGTGCCGCTACAGATCTTTTCCGAACGCGTGTACAAGCGCTGTCTGTCCCTAGGGCAGATCAACCTGCTGGTGCCCAATCCGGAATGGTTGCTGCCCAAGTGGCTGCCGCTGCTGCCGAGCTTCGATGCGGTGCTGTGCAAGACCCACCATGCCGAGCGCATCTTCCGCAGCCTGGGATGCGCCACGCGCTTCATCGGTTTCACCAGCCCGGATCGCTACGATGCGCGCGTGTTCCGTCAGCGCGCGTTCTTCCATCTGGCCGGGCGCAGCACTGCCAAGGGCACGCGCGTATTGCTGGAGACCTGGCAGCGGCATCCGGAATGGCCACTGCTGACGGTGGTACAAAACCCGCGCACTGCCGGCAAGCCGGTGGTGGCGCCGAATATCGACCACCGCGTGGGATATCTGGACGATGCCGAACTGCGCCGCATGCAGAACGCGCATCTGTTCCATCTGTGCCCCTCGGAGGCAGAAGGGTTTGGCCATTACCTGATGGAAGCGCTGAGCGTGGGCGCGGTGACCCTGGCCACCGATGGCGAGCCGATGAACGAGCTGGTCAGACCCGAACATGGTGTGCTGATTCCCGTGGCCGAGGTGCGCCAGCGGCGCCTGGCGTCGTACTACTACGTGGACGCAGACGGCATTGCGCAGGCGGTGGAAACAGCATTGGCGCTGCCGCAGGCACAGCTGGACCAGTTGTCGGCCAATGCACGGGCGTTCTATCAGGCCAACGATGCGGCATTTGCCGCACGCTTTCGCAACGCGGTGCTGGCGTCGCTGCCGGAGCATGCGGTAGACCCCGCGGTGATCGTGGCGCCGGCTGCTGTAGAGAACTGACGGCTGTAGCGTTCGCGTCGTGCTCGCCGCACCTGTCGCATCGCGGAGCACTTAGATGTTCCGTCCCGGCGCTGTGGGTGCTGGCAAGCGCCACGACACGACGGCACGCGACGCGCGACGGCAAATGCACAGCACATCCAGCTGCAAATCTCCCCTGGCGAACGCAGCGCAGACCGCGTCCGCCAGCTGCGTGCGGTGCATGTAAGCCGTCATCCAGCCAGGGAAATTGGCGATGGTCCAGACACGACCACTGTCTGCCGTTACCACCGCAATGCTCGCAGCGCTCAGCCTGGGAGGCTGCGCCGGCCTCTGCGGCGCCGCACCCGATATGCCGCCGCCCCTCGCGGATCGTGGGCCGCCGCCGAATGCGGACACGTTGGCGGCGCTGCAGGCCTGCGCGCAGGAACAAGACATTGCGCTGGCACGGCCGCACGCTGCCGGGGCGGAACACGCTGCGCCGGATCGGCAACTGGATCGCGCGATTTTCGACGGCTGCATGGCGCGCAAGGGCATGGCACCGCCGCCGCATGCCGGCGATGCTAGGCCGATGGGCGCGCACGCCGATGGGCACGCATTCGACCGGCCTGATGCGCCGGAGCAACCGCCGCCGCCGCACGATCGCGAGTTCGACGCTGCAGTGCAGGCTTGCGCGACCGCGCAACGCATCGCGGTGCCGCTCGCTGATGATTGGCCGCCGGGTCCGCCGCCCGAAGCGCTGGCGCAATGTCTGGACGACGCAGGATTCGCGCCGTCGCCGCACCATGGCTGAGATGGACGGGTGGCTTGCTGCAGGGGCCGCTAGCAGGCGTGCAGCGCGCTTGCGCGCGTTCGCTGGACAAACTGGCGGTGCCGTCTGCACGATTCTTGGATGCCTACAGTTAGGTCGCTTCGCTGCTTGCGTTCGTCAGCGCGGTGCAGACGCGTTGCCGGACGCAAGGCAGCAGCGTTGGGCGTGGTTCGAGGCGCGCATCGTGCGTTTGTGTTCTCTCCTTCGCTAACAGCTTGCATGTCACTGATGCCCCCGCCAGCGAGCAACGTCTGCTTGTCGGCATCTCGCTGCGCGGCTATTGGCTGTTAGCAGCATTGATCAGTCGCGCATTGCGTTCGCCCTGCAAGCGGACGTTGCCGTAAAGCCCAAGTGCTGAAGGTTGGCCGCTGTTACTGCCGCACGCGATTGAGTGTTACGTTGCACTGGCGGTGATGCTTCAATTTTCCCTGCATCCAGGAATGGCTGGGAATCAACGTGTTTCGAAAGCGCTGGCGTGCTCTGAAGAAGCGGCGCGGTGTTCTCGGATCAGGCGAACATTCGCGCGCACGTCGTAGGTGTATCGCCCTTCTGCATGACGTCATAGAACGGCGCGATATTCCTAACGCGCTCCATGCATGTGTCGAGTTCGCTGCAGACACCTTGTTAGCTAGCGCGAAGGCACTGTTGCGGCTCGCCGATGGAGAGTGACCGCAAATGCTCTACGCAGGGAAGATCCGGTCAGGATGAATCAGACGCCTGACGACACTGCAGAAAACGATGCCGCGTTGCGTGCGGAACTGGCCGGCATGCGTCGGTTGCATGCGCTGCAGGTCGGGCTTGCGGCACAGGCCGATGCGCTGACGGCGCTGGACGACCTTGCCGCGCTGGCCTGCGACTTCGCGCGTGCTGAGTGCGGCTGCATCCAATTGGTGGATGCGCATAGCAGCGACATGCAGCTGCGTGTCTATCGCGGTCACGACGAGCGTAGCCCGTTCGTGCAGCAGTTTCTGAAGGACGGCTTCCAGGCGACCTGCGACATCCTGCGGCGGGAACGGCGGCAGCTGGTGATCGAAGACATCGAAGATGTCGGCCCGCTGCAAGGCACCCCGGATCACCATGCCGCGCTCTGCAGCGGCATTCGTGCTGCGCAGTTCACTCCGCTATTCAATCGTGCCGGTGTGCTGCTGGGTGTGTTGGGAACCCAGTTCACCGTGCCGTACCGGCCAGCGGCGCATGAGTTGCGGTTACTGGAGCTGTTGGCGTGGACGGCTGCCGATTATGTGGAGCGTTACCGCGCCGAGCTTGCACTGCGCACCAGCGAATCGCGGCTGGCGGCACTGTCGTTGGCCAGTTCCGAAGTGCACTACCGGATGAGTCCGGACTGGGGCGAAATGCAGGCGCTGAGCGGCAGCGGCTTTCTGGCCGATACGGCCAACCCCAATCGCTCCTGGATCATGGATTACATTCCGGATGAGGACAGGGAGTTGGTACAGCACAGTATCGATGCGGGCATCCGCAGCAAGAGTGCAATCGTGTTCGAGCACAGGGTGCGGCGTGCAGATGGCAGTATCGCCTGGATCGCAACCAAGGCGGTGCCTGCGCTGGATGCCGAGGGCCGTATCGCAGAATGGTCGGGCACGGCGACCGATATCACTGCACGCAGACAGGCAGAAGAACGCCTGCGCACCAGCGAGGCGCGCCTGGCATACGTGCTCGATCAGGTGCCGCTCGGCGTCGGCCTGTTCGACCTGCAAGGTCGCTTCACCTACAAAAATACGCAATTGCACGATCAGCTCGGTGAGCACATTCCCTCGCGCGACTCGGTGCATGGTGGGCGCTGGAAGGGCTTCGATCATCAGGGCAAGCCGGTTGCGGAGGAAGACTATCCAGGCATCCGTGCATTGCGTGGCGAAGACGCGACCCTGCCGGTGGACTTTCTTCTTCTGGATGGCGACACCGAGCGCTGGCAACGCGTCAGCGCCGTTGCGTTACGCGATGGCGACAAGCTGATCGGCGGGCTCACAGTCGTGCAGGAGGTGACGGAGCAACGGCGCGTGCAATCGGAACTGTGGCGGCTGGCCGAACGTAACCGCGAGATTCTTGAAAGCATTTCCGATGCGTTTTACGGCGTGGATGCGCAGTGGCGCTTCACGTATGTCAATCGACAGGCCGAAATAGTATGGGGGCGTCCACGCACAGACCTGCTTGGCAAGGTGCTGTGGGACGAATTTCCCGACACGCTTGGCTCGGCGGCGCATGCGGCGCATGTGCAGGCCGCGCGCACGCGGCAGATGGTGCGCGTGGATGCCGCATCGCCGGTGCGCGGGCATTGGGTCGACATCAGTATCTACCCCACCGGCGATGGCGGCCTGTCGGTGTACTTTCGCGACATCACCGACAGAAAACGTGCAGAGCAACAGCTGCGTGCCAGCGAAGAGCGCTTCCGCACCGCCTTGACGATCGAAACCGTGGGCGCCACCTATTACGATATGGAAGGCCGCCTGACCGACGCCAACGATGCGTTTGTGAAGATGACCGGCTATCGCCGCGAAGACGTGGACGCCGGGACGCTGACCTGGCAGAGCCTGACTCCGCCTGCATCCAGGGCGTTGTCCGCGCAAGCGTTCGACGAACTCAGGGCCAATGGCAGCACCAGGCCGTACGAACGCGAATACCTGTGCAAGGACGGCCGCAAGCGGTGGGCCTTGTTCGCCGCCAAACTGCTGCCCGACGGCACCGGTTTCGAATTCGTACTCGACATCACCGACCGCAAGTTGGCCGAAGCGGCGCTGCGCGAGGTGCAGGAACGCAGCGCATTCCTGTTGAAACTTTCCGACGCGCTGCGGCCGCTGGCGGATCCGGCGATCATCCAGGCCAGGGCCGTGCGTTTGCTGGGCGAACACTTGAATGCCGGCCGCGCCTATTACGTGGAAATGGACGCCGGCGCCAAGCACGGTGCGGTCGAGCGCCACTGGCATCGGCCGGGCGAGACCAGCCATGCGCCCCGGTTTGCGCCAACCGACTGGCCGCTGCCGTGGCTCGGCGACGCGCGCACCTGGGTGGTCCGCGATACCGCCACCGATCTGGCGCTGTCCGACGCGCAGCGTGCGGCCTATCTTGGCAACGCTATCGGCGCCTTGATCATGCTGCCGCTGATGAAGGGCGGCCAGTTGACGGCCGCCGTGGTGGTCGATCAGCGTAGCGCGCGCGACTGGACGCCCGGAGAGGTGCGCCTGGCCGAAGAAACCGCCGAGCGCACCTGGGCCACGCTGGAGCGTGCACGTGCGCAGGGCGCGCTGCTCGACAGCGAAGAGCGCCATCGCCTGATCCTGGCAAGTGCGCGCGACTACGCGATCTTTACCACCGACACGTCCGGCTACATCCAGACCTGGCCGCCGGGTGCCGAAGCGGTGTTCGGCTGGAGCGCCGAAGAAGCGGTGGGCAGGCACATGGCGATGACCTTCGTCGCCGAGGATCGCAATGCCGGTGTCCCGCAACGCGAGCTGGAACTGGCGCGCCGCAATGGGGTTGCACCAAACATCCGTTGGCATGAATGCAAGGACGGCCGCCGGGTCTTTATCGAAGGCGCCACACGGCCGCTGCGCGATGATGGCGACGAGCCATTGGGCTATCTCAAGATCGGCCAGGACGTGACCCGGCGGCGCCAGTGGGAAGATCGCCAACAGGTGCTGCTGGCCGAACTGCAACACCGCACGCGCAATCTGATGGGCGTGGTGCGCGTGGTCTTCAACCGCACCCAGCGCAGCAGCCAGACCATCGCCGAACTGGCGTTGGTCTACAACGACCGCCTGGATGCGTTGGCGCGGGTGCAGGGCTTGTTGTCGCGGTTGAACGAGGGCGATCGCATCGTGTTCGACGAGTTGATCCATGTCGAGCTTTCGGCCATGGACGCGATCGATGCGCAAGGGCGCGGCGAACGGGTGGTGCTGGATGGGCCGCGTGGCGTGCGGCTGCGCTCCAGCACCGTGCAGACCTTCGCGCTGGCCTTGCACGAGCTTGCCACCAATGCCAACAAATACGGTGCGCTGGCACAGCCCGGCGGCCGCTTGAAGGTGCGTTGGCGGCTGCTGAGCAGCGAGGGGCGAACGCGGTTGCGCATCGAATGGACCGAAACCGGCGTCGCGATGCCGGCACCGGGGCTGGCGCCGCAGGGCTCGGGGTACGGCCGCGAACTGATCGAGCGCGCGCTGCCGTATCAGCTGCAGGCCGACACCAGTTACGTGCTGGAGCCCGATGGCGTGCGCTGCACGATCGAGTTGCCGGTCTCGGAGAGCATGCGTCTGGACGACGACCAAGGCTAGGCCGGCGCGATTGCGTGCATCGCTGCGCAATCTGCGTGCTGCAGTGCGGCTAATGGACGCGTATCAGCACCGTTGCGGTGAGCGCGCAGCCCTGCGCCAGTGCCTTGTGCCGCCGCCAACAGCAGCGGTGGCGTACGCGTCGCGCAAGCGCGATGTTGCGCCGCCCATGGTTTTTTTCGCCCGAATCCATATACTGCCCCCCAGTATGTTGCCGGAGCCGTCATGCCGCATTCCCCGCAAGAGAAAAAGCGAGCGCTAGCGCGTGTGCGTCGTTTGCGCGGGCAGTGCGATGCACTTGAGCGGGCGCTGCAGGCAGGCGCGGACTGCGCGCCTGTCTTGCAGCAGATTGCCGCGATCCGCGGGGCCGTGAATGGGCTGATGTCGCAGGTGCTTGAGGCGCATATCCGCGAAGATTTCGGGCATGCCGCCACGTCCGATGCGCAACGCGCCGAGCGGGTGCAGGAACTGCTTGGCCTGGTCCGGTCTTACCTCAAATGAAACTCCCTCCGGGTCGGCGCATGCCGTGCCCGTCCTTGAATCCCATCGTCAGGAGCGTCCTCCAATGAAATCCCGTGCAGCAGTTGCATTCGGACCCGGCAAGCCGCTGGAAATCGTCGAAATCGACGTTGCACCGCCAAAAGCTGGCGAAGTGCTGGTCCGCATCACCCACACCGGCGTGTGCCACACCGATGCCTTCACGCTGTCCGGCGACGACCCGGAAGGCATCTTTCCGTCGGTGCTCGGGCATGAAGGCGGCGGCATCGTCGAACAGGTCGGCGAGGGCGTGACCAGCGTCAAGGTCGGCGACCACGTGATCCCGCTGTACACCGCCGAATGCCGCAAGTGCAAGTTCTGTCTGTCGGGCAAGACCAACCTGTGCCAGGCCGTGCGCGCCACCCAGGGCAAGGGGCTGATGCCCGATGGCACCACGCGCTTCTCCTACAACGGCGAGCCGATCTATCACTACATGGGTTGCAGCACTTTCAGCGAATACACCGTGGTACCGGAGATTTCGCTGGCGGTGGTGAACCCGGAGGCGCCGCTGGAAAAGGTCTGCCTGCTCGGCTGCGGCGTCACCACCGGTATCGGCGCGGTGCACAACACCGCCAAGGTCAAGCCGGGCGAAAGCGTGGCGGTGTTCGGCCTGGGCGGCATTGGTCTTGCAGTGATCCAGGGCGCGGTGCAGGCCAAGGCCGGGCGCATCCTGGCCATCGACACCAACCCGGGCAAGTTCGATCTGGCACGCAGCATGGGCGCCACCGATTGCATCAACCCGAAGGACCACGACAGGCCGATACAGGAGGTCATCGTCGAGTTGACCGATGGCGGCGTGGACTTCAGTTTCGAGTGCATCGGCAACGTCAATGTCATGCGATCGGCGCTGGAGTGCTGCCACAAGGGTTGGGGCGAGAGCGTCATCATCGGCGTGGCCGGTGCCGGCCAGGAAATCAGCACCCGTCCCTTCCAGCTGGTGACCGGGCGTGTCTGGCGCGGCTCGGCCTTTGGTGGTGTCAAGGGACGTACCCAATTGCCGGGCATGGTGGAGCAGTCGATGAAGGGCGAGATCGATCTGGACCCGTTCATCACCCACACCATGCCGCTGGAAGAGATCAACGAAGCCTTCCACCTGATGCACGAAGGCAAGTCGATCCGCACCGTGATCCATTTCTGACCGTACGGCCAGGAGCGGCGCGCTGCCGCTTCCGCGCACGTGGTACCCGAACTCCGGGAGGGGCGTAATGACTAACGTGTCGATTCATCCTTCGGTAGATGGTGGTGTTACGCGTGGCGGCGCAGAAGGCTTTCAAGGGGGAACTCTTGAATTCCATTGCGCAACCGACAAGGTGACCGTGGACGTGGCGGCGCAGGCCGCGCACAACCATGCCTGCGGTTGCAGTAAATGCTGGAAGCCTGCGGGCGCGAAATTTTCGGTGGTGGCGGTGGCGCCACGCGACAAGGTCACGGTGACCGCGCACCCCGAAGAGCTGAAGATCGTCGATGAAAGCGCGACGATCCAGCGCCACGCATGCACCGGGTGCGGGGTGCATCTGTATGGCCGCATCGAAAACAAGGACCACGCCGTCTACGGTCTGGATTTCGTGCACACCGAGTTGTCGAAGCAGCAGGGCTGGTCCGCACCGGGCTTTGCCGCGTTCGTGTCGTCCATCATCGAAACCGGCACGCCGCCGGAGCAGATGGACGGTATACGCGCCCGCCTCAACGAGCTCGGGTTGACCCCGTACGACTGCCTGTCGCCGGGGTTGATGGATGCGTTGTCGACCCGGGTTGCACGACAGAAAGGCCTGCTGCATTGATTTGTCCAACCCTGCGGCCGGTAAGCCGGCTGCAGGGTTTCTCTTCGTAAGGAATCTCATGGAACGTATCGAACACCGCGCCTGCTTCGGCGGCTGGCAGGATGTCTATCGGCATCAGTCGCAGACCTTGAACTGCAGCATGACGGTGGGCGTGTATCTGCCGCCGCAGGCTGCCGATGGCCCGTTGCCGGTGCTGTATTGGCTTAGCGGCCTGACCTGCACCGAGCAGAACTTCATCGGCAAGGCCGGTGCGCAGCGCTATGCCGCCGAACATGGCGTGATTGTGGTGGCGCCGGACACCAGCCCGCGTGGCGACGATGTGGCCGACGCAGACGGTTACGATATCGGCAAGGGTGCCGGTTTCTACGTCGATGCCACCGAGCAGCCGTGGGCCGCGCATTACCGCATGTACGACTATGTAGTGAACGAATTGCCGGCGTTGATCGAAGCCAATTTCGCCACCACCGGCGTGCGCGCCATCAGCGGCCACTCGATGGGTGGCCATGGCGCCCTGACCATTGCGTTGAAGAACCCGGGCCGCTATCGCAGCGTGTCGGCGTTTTCACCGATCGTGGCGCCGAGCCAGGTGCCGTGGGGCGAAAAGGCCTTTGGTCAGTATCTGGGCGACGATCGTGAAACGTGGAAGGCCTACGACGCGACGGCATTGATCGCCGGAGCGCAGGAACGTTTACCGGTGTTGATCGACCAGGGCGAGGCCGACGAGTTTCTTGAAAACCAGCTGAAAACTGCATTATTCGAAGACGCCGCCAGGGCGGCTGGCTATCCGGTCACCGTGCGGATGCAACCTGGGTATGACCATAGCTATTACTTCATCGCCAGCTTCATCGGCGAGCACATCGCGCACCATGCTGCGGCGTTGCGTGTGTGATGGGTGCGGTGCGGTTGAGGGTGTGAGGGCTTCGTTCCGTACCCTCATCCCAACCCCTCTCCCGCAGGAGAGGGGTTCGCCCATGCGCATCTGAAAGTTCACGTCAAGCTAGCTGAGGCGATTTTTTCTTTACACGTCGACGTTTAACGCTGACGCCGCTGCCACTGCTAGAAAGTTGATGCCCACAGCGAAGCTAAGCCACCACCTGCGCCGCAAGCTTTCCCAATCGACGCATCGCGCGTTCCAGCGTTTCGCTCCACGGCTGGCCGCAGGTCAGGCGTAGATGATCTGCGTAGTCGCCACGGCTGGAATACAGATGGCCCGGTGAAGTGCCGATACCTTCAGCCAATGCGGCTTCGAACAATGCCTGGCCACTTCCGCCATCAGGCAATTGCAGCCACAGCGATAACCCTCCCGCCGGGTCGCCGACCCGTGTGCCCTCCGGCCAGTGCCGTGCGATCGCATCGCGCAGGCGTTGCCCGTTGTTGGCCAGCGCGCTTCGCAGCTTGCGCAGATGCCGTTCCAGATCGTGATGCGCCAGGTAATCGGCCAGCGCCAATTGCGGCAGGCTGGCGCTGCCGACGGTGGAGAAATATTTGGCGCGCACCAGCGCGTCGGTCCAGTCGCCGCCGAGTAGCCAGCCCACGCGCAGGCCAGGTGCCAGGACCTTGGAAAACGAGCCGCAGGTGATCACGTTGGCATGGGTGTCGAAGTAGCGTAGCGGGCGTGGGCGCTGGCCGGACCACTCCAGTTCGCCGTAGATATCGTCTTCGATCACCACCGTTCCATGGCGTGCGCAGCTGTCGAGCAATGCACGTTTGGCACTGTCGGGGGTGAGGCTGCCATTGGGATTGTTGAAGTTGGGCACCAGCACTGCCGCGCGCACCGGCGTGCGTTGCAGCAGGGTGTCCAGGCGGGCGACATCGATGCCGTGGCCGCTGCGGTTGGGCACCTCCAGTACCTTCAGGCGCAACGCGGCCACGGCCTGCAAAATGCCGTGATACGTGGGGGTTTCCACCAAGACGACATCGCCGGGTGCGGTGAGGGTGCGCAGCGCCAGGCTGATGGCTTCCATCGCGCCGGCGGTGATCACCACTTCTTCTGCAGCCACAGTGGTTGCGCAGTGCGCATAACGCTGCGCGATCTGTCGGCGCAGTGCGGCGTGGCCCTGTGGTGGTGCGTAGTCCAGCGCGGCATTGCGTTGGCGACGCAACTGACGCGACAGCGCTGCCGCCAGCTGCGTGGTGGGTAAGAACGCCGGCGAAGGGGTGGCGGTATGCAGCGGCAGTAGATCGGTGCGGGCCAGGGTGTCGAGCACGCGTTGCAAGGCCGGGTTATCGACCGTGCCCGGCTTGCGCCGCCGCGACGCCGGGGCCGTCGCGGACAGGCCGGGCGCGGTGCTGCGAACGAAATAGCCGGAGCGCGGGCGTGCCTGCACGCGTCCTTCGCGTTCGAGCTGCAGACACGCCTGCACCGCAGTCGCCGCACTGATGCCGTGATTGGCGGCCAGCTGCCGGATCGATGGCAGGCGCTCTCCAGCGCGTAAGGTGCCGCGCTCGATCTGTTGTCGCAGCTGTGCGGCCAGCGATTCGTAAAGCAGCATGCGCAGGTGCCTTCCATCTGTATTGGTCGATTTGCAGCGTATCTGAATCTGTAACGGTCGTGGCCCGCACTGCATGCTGACGGTGCCGCGCAGCGTGCGCGCTCCGTTCTCTTCTGCGAGGTGGCCGTGGTGCTTATTGATGGTGGCCCAGATGCATCTGCTGCTGGCTGCGGTGCACCGGCTGGTGTTGCGGCTTTGCCGTCTGCATGCGCGCATGCAGAGTTGGATGCGCGCATGCAGGCGTTCGTGCAGTGTCGTGTGCGGGCTGTGCGTTACCTGCGCGATGAAAGCCGATTGGCGTGCCGGCGCAGGCTGCGGTTCTTCGGCGCAGTGCAGGCGGGGGCCAAGCTTCTGCCGTCGTATGAAAGAGGCGCGGCATGAGTGCGCTTTCGACGGCGGTGACCATCCCCGCAGGCATGGCACGGCGTGCCGTCTGGCAATTGCTGGTGGCCGAAGTGTTGATCGGTTCGGTCGGTGTGTTCGTGCACGAAAGCGGGCAGGACCCGGTCACGGCGGTGTTCTATCGCTGCCTGTTCGGTGCATTGTTTCTGACTGTCTGCGGTGTCTTTAGCGGCCAATTGCGCGGGCTGTGGCAAGCACGCGCCTTGCTGCGCGATGCGACCATCAGCGGTGTGTTGCTGGTGCTCAACTGGGTTGCGCTGTTCGCCGGCATGGCACGCTCGTCGATCGGTGTGGCGACGATGGTCTATCACGTGTTTCCGTTCGTGATGCTGATTCTGGCGGCAGTCGTGCAGGGCGAGCGGACGCGCCGCACCGACCTGGGCTGGACGCTGCTGGCCTTTATCGGCGTGGCGTGTTCGGCCGACCCCGCGCGGTTGTGGCAGGCAGCCGATCGCGGCTATTTGCTCGGCATCGCACTGACCCTGCTGGCCGCCTTGCTGTGCGGTACATCGTTGCTGATGTCGCGGCGCATCAGCCGCGAGCGGCCGTTGGCTGTGGTGACCGTGCAATGCTGGGTCGGCACGCTACTGTTGGCCGGCTTTTCCAGTAGTGCGGCACTGCATCCGGGGCTGCATTGGGTCTGGTTGGTCGGGTTGGGCGTGATCCACAGCGGCGTGGTGTACGTGCTGTTCTATTCGTCGTATCGCCATCTGCACGTGGCCACGATCGCGGTACTGGCGTTCGTCTACCCGTTGGTCACGCTGCTGCTGGATTACCTGCTCTACGGCCACGCGTTGGTACCGGTGCAGTGGTTGGGCCTGACGCTGATCGTGGTCGGCACGCTGGCGGTCAATCTAAAATGGCGATGGCCACGCCGTGCAGCAGCGCCGGCGTGACCGCGGCCTGCCACGCAGAGCGCGTGGCAGTGCAGCGTCAACGGACGTCGCGCATTTCCCAGTGCGAGCCGGCCAGGGCCTGCATGCGCTGTTTGAAGAGATCGCCGGGAATGCTGGTGGTAGCGACCAGGTCGATGCGCAGGTCGTGCTGCTTGCCGGTAACCGTCGCCGCCGGGTCGGTGATGCCCAGGCTGGGATCCACCTGGTCCGGGTCGGCCTGCAGTTGGCGCCAACGGTCGAACCAGGCCGGGTCGCGTAGGGCCGCTTGCAACTGCTCGGCGAACGCATCGGCGCCATTGGCGGTGAAGCTCACCGAAGGCGCGTTACCGCGGGCAAGCGTGGGATCGGGCAGACTAATCGAGTAGCTGACAGGCATGTGCAGGGCTCGGATGGAGGACGCCGGCACGTTAGTGCAGCGTAGGTGAGCGTTTCGTCGACAGGCTGGCAGGGTGTAGTGCGGAGGAACCGTGTCGGCTCGTAGAGGCAGCTGGATGCTGGTGCCGGCAAACCGGGTGACGTTATGTAAAAAGGGCGCCTTGCGGCGCCCTTTTCGTACCACTTCCTTCTTACTTCAGCGCCTTGAAGCGCAGGCGCTTCGGGCCGGCGTCGTCGCCCATGCGGCGGCGCTTGTCTTCTTCGTACTCGCGGTAGTTGCCCTGGAAGAACTCCACGTGCGAATCGCCTTCGAAGGACAGGATGTGCGTGGCGATACGATCCAGGAACCAGCGGTCATGCGAAATCACGAAGGTGTTGCCCGGGAATTCCAGCAAGGCATCTTCCAGCGCACGCAGCGTTTCGATGTCCAGGTCGTTGGACGGTTCGTCGAGCAGCAGCACGTTGCCGCCCTGCAACAGGGTCTTGGCCATGTGCAGACGACCGCGTTCACCGCCGGACAGCGAGCCGACCATCTTCTGCTGGTCCTGCCCCTTGAAGTTGAAGCGGCCGATGTAGGCGCGCGACTGGATCTCCACGCCGTTGATGTTGAGGATGTCCAGGCCGCCAGCAATTTCCTGGAAGACGTTGTGGTTGCCTTCCAGCTTGTCGCGGCTCTGGTCCACGTACGACAGCTGCACGGTCGGGCCGACCACGATCTCGCCGGAATCGGGCTTTTCCGCACCGGTGATCATCTTGAACAGGGTCGACTTACCGGCACCGTTGGGGCCGATGATGCCGACGATGGCGCCCGGCGGCACGATCATCGACAGGTTGTCGATCAGCAAACGGTCGCCGAATTTCTTGGAGACGTTCTTGAACTCCATCACCGCGTTGCCCAGGCGTTCGCCCGGCGGGATGAAGATTTCATTGGTTTCGTTGCGGCGCTGGTAATCGACCGACTGCAGCTCTTCCAGGCGGGCCAGACGCGCCTTGCCCTTGGTACGGCCGCCCTTGGCGTTCTGGCGCGACCATTCCAGTTCCTTCTGGATCGCCTTCTGGCGTGACTTTTCCTGGTTGTCTTCCTGCTTGAGGCGCTCGTCCTTCTGGGTGAGCCAGTCGGTGTAGTTGCCCTTCCACGGAATGCCGCGGCCGCGGTCCAGTTCCAGGATCCACTCGGCGGCGTTGTCCAGGAAGTAGCGATCATGCGTCACTGCCACCACGGTGCCGGTATAGCGCGCCAGAAACTGCTCCAGCCATTCCACCGACTCGGCGTCCAGGTGGTTGGTCGGTTCGTCGAGCAGCAGCATGTCCGGCTTCTGCAGCAGCAGGCGGCACAGCGCCACGCGGCGTTTCTCACCACCGGACAGCTTGCCGACCACTGCGTCCCACGGCGGCAGGCGCAGCGCATCGGCGGCTACGTCCAGCTGGTTTTCCAGGGTGTGCGCATCGCCGGCAGCCAGGATCGCCTCCAGGCGCTCCTGTTCCTTGGCCAGCGCATCGAAGTCGGCGCCTTCCTCGGCATAGGCCAGGTACACCGCGTCCAGCGCGGCCTGCGCCTGCAACACGTCGCCCACGCCTTCTTCCACCGCTTCGCGCACGGTGTGCTCGGGGTTGAGCTGCGGTTCCTGGGCCAGGTAGCCGACCTTGATGCCGGCCTGCGGGCGGGCTTCGCCCTCGAAGTCGGTGTCCACGCCGGCCATGATCTTCAGCACCGTCGACTTGCCGGCGCCGTTCAGGCCCAGCAGGCCGATCTTGGCGCCCGGAAAGAAGCTCAGCGAGATGTCCTTGATGATCTGCCGCTTGGGCGGGACCACCTTGCTGACGCGGTTCATGGTGTAAATGTATTGCGACATGGGTGCTCCGTGGACGCAGGCAGCCCGCCGGCCGAGGCCGGAGGCAGCGGAAAAGGGATTGCGCCGATTATACCGGCAACTGCCTGGAGCCGCGGCGCACTACGCCGGAGCTAAACGGCAGCCATCCTGTTACCTGAATAGGGATTTTCGTAACCGATTCCAGCAAGAATGCGTTAAGGCGAGCAGCGCCTTAATGAAATTGCGACATCGCAAACAGGAGCTGGTCATGAACCGCAAACGCATCGTTACCGTTGTGCTTTCCTCCATCCTGGCGCTGGTTTCCTTCGCACCGGCTGCGTTTGCCGGGGATTGGGACCGCGACCATGATCGCCGCGGCCATGACCGCGACCACGGTCGGGATCATCGTGGCGACTGGCGCGGTGATCGCCGTGACTGGCGCGGTGACCGCCGTGACGACCGCCGCGAGTGGCGTCAGGACCGCCGCTATTACAGCAACGGCTACCGCGAGGGCTACCGCGATGCCCGCTACCAGGACCGCCGCTACGACCGCAACCGCGTCTATGTCTACGACCGCCCCGTGTACTACCGCGCCGGCCCGCCGCCGCGTCCGTACTGGGCCCGCGGCCAGCGCTATCACGGCCCGGTCTATGTGGTGAACGATTACGACCGCTATGACCTGCGCCGCCCGCCGTACGGTTACCGCTGGCAGCGCGACGACCGCGGCAACCTGCTGATGGTGGCTATCGCCACCGGCATCATCGCCGACCTGGTGCTCAACAACTAAGCCGGCCTTCCGCGTCCCGCTGCTCCTCCACGCGGGCGGGCCATCACCCAAAGGCGCACTCCGGTGCGCCTTTGTCGTTGCGGCGCAGGGACATCGACAAGCGCCCTGCTGGCTGCGACAGCCTGGCGATTGGTCACCCGTGCATGGGGGGCTTACAATCGGCGCCCCTACTGGCAACAGCTGCCCCGGAGCTTCGAATGTTCTCGCGCGACGTCCGACTGGAAACCTACGACCCCGAACTGGCCAAGGCCATCGCCGCTGAAGCCGGCCGCCAGGAGGATCATGTCGAGCTGATCGCCAGCGAGAACTATTGCAGCCCGCTGGTGATGGAAGCGCAGGGCAGCCAGCTGACCAACAAGTACGCCGAAGGCTATCCGGGCAAGCGCTACTACGGTGGCTGCGAGTTCGTCGACATCGCCGAGCAGCTGGCGATCGAGCGCATCAAGCAGGTGTTCGGAGCAGACTATGCAAACGTGCAGCCGCACAGCGGTTCGCAGGCCAACCAGGCGGTGTATCTGGCGCTGCTGCAGCCGGGCGACACCATTCTGGGCATGAGCCTGGCGCATGGCGGCCACCTGACCCACGGCGCCAAGGTCAATGTCTCCGGCAAGTTGTTCAACGCCGTGCAGTACGGCGTCAACGAGCGGGGCCTGATCGACTATGACGAGGTTCAGCGCCTGGCCACCGAGCACACGCCGAAGATGGTGGTAGCCGGTTTCTCTGCCTACTCGCAGAAGATCGACTGGGCGCGCTTCCGCGCCATTGCCGACAGCGTTGGTGCGTATCTGTTCGTGGACATGGCGCACGTCGCCGGCCTGGTCGCCGCCGGCGTGTACCCGAGTCCGATGGAGCATGCGCACGTGGTCACCTCGACCACGCACAAGACCCTGCGCGGCCCGCGTGGCGGCATCATCGTGGCCAATGGCGCAAGCGAAGAGCTACAGAAGAAGCTGCAGTCGATCGTGTTCCCCGGTATCCAGGGCGGCCCGCTGATGCATGTCATCGCCGCCAAGGCGGTTGCGTTCAAGGAGGCGCTGGAGCCGGCGTTCAAGACCTACCAGCAGCAAGTGGTGAAGAATGCCCAGGCGATGGCCAACACGCTGATCGCGCGTGGTTACAAGATCGTCTCCGGGGGTACCGAAAACCATCTGATGCTGGTCGACATGATCGGCCGCGACGTCTCCGGCAAGGACGCAGAAGCCGCGCTCGGCAAGGCGCACATCACCGTCAACAAGAACGCGGTGCCCAACGATCCACGCTCGCCGTTCGTCACCTCCGGTCTGCGCCTGGGCACCCCGGCAATCACCACGCGCGGTTACAAGGAGCAGGACAGCATCGACCTGGCCAACTGGATCGCCGACGTGCTGGATGCGCCGAGCGACGAAACCGTGCTGGCGAAAGTCCGCGACGCGGTGACCGCGCAGTGCAAAAAGTATCCGGTGTATGGCTGAGGTGCCGGGATTGGTGATTCGGGATTGGGGATGCGCCGCAGGCGCGTCCTTGCTCCTGCTGTTGCCAATCCCTAATCCCCACTCTCCAATCCCGGCACCCTGATGCACTGCCCCTTCTGCCAGCACAACGACACCCGCGTGATCGATTCGCGGGTGTCCGAAGACGGTACGACGATTCGTCGGCGCCGCGAGTGCGAGGCGTGCGGTGAGCGTTTCAGCACGTTGGAAACGATCGAACTGAAGTTGCCCACCGTGGTCAAGAGCGACGGTGGGCGTGAGGCGTTCGATGCGCGCAAATTGCGCACCAGCTTCGACCGCGCGCTGCAAAAGCGGCCCGTCGCCGAAGAACAGATTGAAGCGGCGGTACGCGCGGTCGTGCATCAGCTGCGGATGTCCGGCGAGCGCGAAGTGGGTTCGTTGCGCGTGGGCGAATACGTGATGGTGGAGCTGCGCAAGCTCGATCATGTCGGCTATGTGCGCTTTGCCTCGGTTTACCGCAGCTTTCAGGACGTGGCCGATTTCCGCGAGGAAATCGAAAAGCTCGAACGCGAACTGCCGGTCGGCAGCGAGCAGTTGCCGCTATTGGAAGCAGCCCTGGAACGTGCCGGCAAACCCGGCAAGCGGTGAGCGCGGTGCGCATCGCCTGCGTCGCAGAAACGCCGGAGCATTTGCCTGCGATTGCGCAAGCGCATCTGCAGGCCTTTGGCGCGTTGTTGCCGGACTGGAACTTCGACGAAGCGCTGAGCGAATTGCGTAGCCATACGCGCGATGGCGTGATTCCCACGAGCTGGGTGGCGCTGGATCAGACGCAGTGGCTGGGTTCGGTGAGCCTGCTCGAAAACGACGATGCACGCATCCGGCAATGGTCGCCCTGGCTGGCCTCGTTGTATGTGCAGCCGCAGGCACGCGGGCAGGGCATCGGCGAGGCGCTGGTGGCGCATTGCGTACAGGCCGCCGCGCGGCTGGGCGTGCCGCTGCTCTACCTGTATTGCCAGCCGGCATTGGCGCCGTTTTACCAGCGCCTGGGATGGCGAACGCATACCGAATTTTTGCTGGGCCCGATGCAGATTGTGGTGATGTGCATCGCGCCGGGAGTGGCAACGCAATGAGTGAAACAGCAGCGATCGCGAGTGCCGACGACCACCGCTGGATGGCGCAGGCGTTACGCCTGGCCGAGCGGGGCGCCTACACCACGCGCCCCAACCCGATGGTGGGCTGCGTGATCGTGCGCGATGGCGTGCGCGTGGGCGAAGGCTTTCATCAACGTGCCGGCGGCCCGCATGCCGAAGTCTTCGCGCTGCGTGCAGCCGGCGAGCTGGCGCGCGGTGCCACCGCGTACGTGACGCTGGAGCCGTGCGCGCATTACGGGCGCACGCCACCGTGTGCGTTGGCCTTGATCGAGGCAGGTGTGAAGCGTGTGGTTGCGGCGATGGCCGACCCGTTTCCGCAGGTCAACGGCGGTGGCTTTGCATTGCTGCGCGAGGCCGGAATCGACGTGCTTAGCGGCGTGATGCAAGCCCAGGCGCGCGCTTTGAACCAGGGCTTTCTGTCGCGCGTGGAGCGTGGGCGGCCGTGGCTACGGGTCAAGCTCGGCGCCAGTCTGGACGGACGCACTGCGCTGGCCAGCGGCGAATCCAAATGGATTACCGGTCCCGACGCACGTGCAGACGTGCAGCGCTGGCGTGCGCGCGCCGGCGCGATCCTTACCGGTGCAGGCACGGTGTTGGCCGACGACCCAGCGATGACGGTGCGGCTGGGGGATGGCAGCACAGTCGTGCCGCCGCTGCGTGTGGTGCTGGATGCCGGCTTGCGCACAGTGGCGTGCAAGAACATTCGCGATGGCGATGCGCCAACGTTGTATCTGCACGGCGATGCTGTCGTTCCAGACGCGTTGGACGGCGCGGAATTTGCTGCGATGCCCTTGCGCGCCGGTCGCTTCGATCTGGCCGCTGTGCTGGTATTGCTGGCCGAGCGCGGCATCAATGAAGTGCATGTGGAAGCCGGCGCCACGCTGAGCGGCGCCCTGTTGCAGGCCGGGCTGGTCGATGAGCTGTTGGTCTACATGGCCCCGGTGCTGCTGGGCGAGACCGCACGGCCGCTGCTCGCTGGCCTTGGCATCGAAACGATGGCGCAGCGGCATGCACTGCAGCTACGCGATGTGCGTCAGCTCGGGCAGGATCTACGTCTGCACTACGTGCCGCCAGCGGCGGTGTAAGTGCAAAAAAAAGGCCCCGCATGCGGGGCCTTTTTATTAGAACCTGTTCACGATCTTCGCAGATCAGTGCAGACTATGCGGATGCGCCAAAAGACCTATCCGAGTGACATGAGCCGGGAGCAGTTCGCACACGTGCTGCCGATCCTGGAACAAGCGCGCAAGCGCACCAAGCCACGCCGTGTGGATTTATATGAGGTGTGGTGCGCAGTGTTGTACGTGCTGCGAACCGGTTGCCAATGGCGAGCGCTACCCAGCGACTTTCCGAAGTGGCGGACCGTGCACTCGTACTTTGCCAAGTGGAGCGAGTGCGACGATGAGGGGGTGAGCCTGCTGGAGCGGGCGCTCAAAAAATCAGGTTGGCGTGGCCCGCGTGAGACAGGGGCGCAACGCTTGCACCAGGTTCTTGATCGTGGACGCGCAGAGCGTCAAGAACACGGACACAGCTGGGCAAAAGGGGTATGACGCAGGCAAGAAGGTGTCGGGCATCAAACGGCATATCGCTGTTGATAGTCAGGGGTTGCCCCACGCAATCGCGGTGACGACGGCGGAGGTGACCGACCGCAAAGGTGCGCTGCAGGCGTTGGAGCGCTGTCAGTCAAACCTGACGCTTGTACAAAGCTTACTGTGCGACGGCGGTTACACCGGAGTACCGTTTGCCAGCGGCGCGCGAGAGATTTTAGGCGAGCAGCTCACGGTGCAGATTGCCAAGCGCAGCGAACTGCACACCTTCAAGGTCATGCCCAAGCGATGGATTGTCGAGCGTAGTTTTGCTTGGCTGGAGAAGAACCGAAGGCTATGGAAGAACTGCGAGCGCAAACTCAACACCAGCCTGCAGTTCATCCATTTGGCCTTCTTGGCACTGTTACTCAGAAGATTGTGAACAGGTTCTTAGTGCGCGATGCCGGTCAGAAGCTTGCACGCACGCCGACGCGGTACTGGTTTGCGTTGTCGATGAATTGGGCTTCACCAACCAGGCCCCAGGTCGGGGTGAAGTTCACCTGGCCACCCAGGGTGCCCACGAACTCCCCTTCGTCCACGTCGCTGCCGTCGATGTAGCCGGCCTTGATCCAGGCTTCGGTGCGCGGCGAGGGCTTGCCACGCAGGCCCAGGTTGGCCCAGCCCAAGGTGGTGGAGTCGGAGCTACTGCCCAGCGAGCGGCCGCGCTGGCGCAGGTCCGCATCGACCTTGGTGCGCAGCGCGCTGATGTCGGCGATGAACTCGACGCGCTCAGTCATTTCCTGGCGGTAGCCGATACCGGCGTTGGCCTGCGTCAGGGTGCTGTCGACCGTGAAGCCGGCGCCGAGGTTGAAGTCCTTGGTGGCGCGCTGGTAGCCGGCGAAGACGTAGACCGGCTGGGCGATCTGCCAGGAACCGCGCAGATAGCCGCCATTGATGCCTTCGTTGCCATTATTGACGTTGAAGTCGGTACGGTTCCAGCCGCCTTCGACATAGTTGTAGCTCAGGCCTTCCGCAGAGGCGGCAAACGGGGCGGCAGCCAGCAGGGCGGCCAGAATCAGGGTAGTACGCATTGGATGGTTCTCTCCGAAGTGATGTCCGTGTCTCCGCCCCGTTGCGAGGCGGAAAATGCGACGTCTCCCGTCGCGGCGGGTAATTTAACAGATCCTTCACAAAGCTGGCTATGGGAATTTCCCGACACGACACAGTGTCCCGTCAGCCTCACCTGACGCTCAGCCACTGCGCCGAGGTGCGCTGTTAAACTGCGTCGGCCGGTTCGCCGGCACTTACGAACGTCTTCAGGGCGGGGTGCGATTCCCCACCGGCGGTGGGCACGCGCAAGCGTGCGAGCCCGCGAGCGCTTCGTCGCGATGGTTGGCACTGCAGTGTCGGGCATCGCGCGAAGGTCAGCAGATCCGGTCCGATGCCGGAGCCGACGGTATAGTCCGGATGAAAGAAGACGGCCACCGTGCAGCCTTGCGGCTGCGCGCGCGCCTGTTTGCTTTGCCTTGCGGCGTTTTTCGCTCAACTTCTGCGAGAAACGACTATGTCCATGCACCACCTGCCGCGCTGTGCCGCGGTGTTCCAGCGCTCCATCTCCGCGGTGTCATTGCTGCACGCGGGAGCACGCTGATGTTTACCGGAATCATTGAAGGCGTTGGCCAGCTGGCGGCGCGCCAGCCGCAGGGCGGCGATGTGCGTTTCACCTTCGCCACTGGCAATTTGCCGTTCGACGCGGTGCAACTGGGCGAAAGCATTGCAGTCAACGGCGTGTGCCTGACGGTCATTGCGTTCGATGCCGGCAGCTTCCAGGCCGATGCCTCCACCGAAACTCTGTCGCTGACCACGCTGGGCGCGTTGCCGGAAGGCGCACTGCTCAATCTGGAGCGCGCGATGCGGGCCACCGACCGTCTTGGCGGGCATCTGGTCAGCGGGCATGTGGATGGTCTGGGCCAGGTGCAATCGGTGCATGGCGATGCACGTGCGCAGCGCTGGCGGTTTGCCGCCCCATCATCGGTATTGCGCTATGTGGCCAAAAAAGGCTCGATCTGCGTGGACGGCGTCAGCCTGACCGTCAATGAGGTAGACGAAGACGGCTTCGAGGTTGCGTTGATTCCGCACACGGTGGCCAATACTGCATTTGCGCAGACCGCCGTCGGCGCGGCGGTGAACCTGGAAATCGATCTGGTGGCGCGCTATGTCGAACGCCTCCTCGGCACACGGGGTGCGGCATGAACTTCGCGCCCGTTCCGGAATTGATCGAAGAACTGCGCGCCGGGCGCATGGTGGTGATCGTCGACGACGAAGACCGCGAAAACGAAGGCGATCTGATCATGGCCGCCGAGTTGGTCAAGCCGTCGGACATCAACTTCATGGTGACCCATGCGCGCGGGTTGGTATGCCTGTCGCTGACCCGCGAGCGCTGCGCGCAGCTGGGCCTGGCGCCGATGGTGCGCAACAACACCGCGCAGTTCCAGACCAACTTCACCGTCAGCATCGAAGCAGCCGAAGGCGTGACCACCGGCATCTCCGCCTACGACCGCGCCCACACCGTGCGCACCGCCGTGCGCCCGGATGCCAAGCCGCAGGACCTGAGCCAGCCGGGGCATATTTTCCCGCTGATTTCGCAGCCCGGCGGCGTGCTGACCCGTGCCGGCCACACCGAAGCTGCCAGCGACCTGCCGATGCTGGCCGGGCTGGAACCGGCCGGCGTGCTGGTGGAAGTGCTCAACCCGGACGGCAGCATGGCGCGTCGCCCGCAGTTGGAAGTGTTCGCACGCGAGCATGGGTTGAAGATGGGCTCGATCGCCGACCTGATCGCCTATCGCCTGGCCAACGAGCACACCGTCGAGCGTGTGGACGAGCGCGAGATCACCACCGAATTCGGCCCGTTCACACTGGTGACCTACCGCGACCGCATCGCGCACGACCTGCACTTTGCATTGGTGCGCGGCAATGCGGATCCACAGACGCCGACACTGGTGCGCGTGCAGGTGGAAAACCCGCTGGCCGATCTGCTGCACTGGCAGCGCGACGATTTCGGCGTGGCGGCTACCGATGCGCTGCGTGCGATCGCCGCCGAAGGGCAGGGCGTGATGGTGGTGCTGTCGGCCCCGCGCGACAGCGAATCGCTGTTGGCGCGGCTGCGCCAGCAACCCGAGGCCGCGGCCAACGCCAAGGACGTCAGCCAGTGGCGGCGCAATGGTGCCGGTGCGCAGATCCTGGCCGAGCTGGGCCTGGGCAAGCTGCGCGTGCTGGGCACCCCGCGCCGTCAGGTGGGGTTGGCCGGGTTCGGGCTGGAGGTGGTGGAGTATCTGGAATGCCACGCCGGCGAAGGCCTGCGTTCGGTGGCGCCTTCCGCCGTGCCCTGAGATGGCTGCGAGCCGTTACCAACCGCAGTCATTTGATCCATTTTTGATGGCCCTCTTGCCGTTGCCGGCGCTGACGCGTGGCTGACAGCGCGCAGCCGCCAGGGGCTGCGGTTGTGTCCCGGCACGGTGGCCGCCGGTGTCGGCGACCGGTTCCAGCCGAAGGCTGCGCCAGCTGGCCGCGCAGACGATAGGTGCCATTGCACAGGTTCCTGAAGCGCATGGCCAGGTCTGCTTTGGCGGACCCGGCCTGCACGCGGCGGCCGGGCCTGGCCCCGGCAGCTGTTAAACTTCCCGCCCCCTCGAGCTGCCGACCCGCATGACCCACTACGAAGGCGATCTTCGCCCCACCACCGCGCGCTTTGCGATCATCGCCAGCCGCTGGAATGCCCGCATCACCGACGCGCTGGTCACCGGCGCGCGCCAGAGCCTGGCCGGCAACGGCATTGGCGAAGACGCCATCGACGTGATCCGCGTGCCGGGCGCCTGGGAAATTCCGATCGCCGCCAACCGCGTGGCGCAGTCCGGCCAGCATGGCGCGATCATCGCGCTGGGCTGCGTGATCCGTGGCGATACCCGCCATTACGAACATGTGGCCGACCTGTGCGCCGAAGGCCTGATGAGCGTGCAGTTGCAGACCGGTGTGCCGGTGCTCAACGGTGTGCTGGCCGTTGAACGCGTGGAAGATGCCGAAGCGCGTGCCGGCGGCAGCCACGGCAACAAGGGCGAGGAATGCGCGCTTGCGGCGCTGGAACTGGTGAACTTGATGGAGTTGTTGCCATGAGCAAGCCCGGTGGGCACCCACGCCACGGCCGTCGCGACGGCATCGACCCGGTGCTGCGTTCGCGCGCACGCAGGCGTGCCTTGCAGGCGGTGTATGCGTGGCAGATTTCCGGTGGCTTCGCCAAGCAGGTGATCGGCCAGTTCGCGCACGAGCAGGCGCACGAAGTAGCCGATCTGGCCTACTTCGAAAGCCTGGTTGAAGGCGTACTGAGCAACCGTGCCGAACTGGATACTGCGCTGACCCCGTATCTGGACCGCGGCGTGGAAGAGGTCGATGCGATCGAACGCGCAGTCCTGCGTCTGGCCGCCTACGAATTGCTGTACCGCCAGGACGTGCCGTACCGCGTGGTGATCAACGAGGCGATCGAAACCGCCAAGCGCTTCGGCTCCGAACACGGGCACACCTACGTCAACGGCGTGCTCGATCGTGCGGCGGTGGAGTGGCGCAAGGTGGAGTCGGGCGCCTTAGGCGCCGAGATTCGGCATTCGTGATTCGTGATTGGCAGCCAGCGCAGGTCCCGCCCGTGCAAGGTGGGAGCGCCTTCGCTTGAGCGGCGCAGCCGTGGCTTGATCGACGCCACCTGCTCTGCCGCATCCACCGATGGTGCAGCTGGCCAGCCGTCATGCCGCCCCTCGCAAAGCCTGCTGTGACCAATCCCCAATGCCCAATCCCAAATCCCGGCCCTTCAAATGCCCGAATTCGATCTGATTGCCCGTCTGCGTGCGCGCATTGCCGCGCGTGCCGATGTGCCGTTGGGCATTGGCGACGATGCGGCACTGCTGCAGCCGCCGGCTGGTGAGCAATTGGCGATCACTGCCGATACGCTCAATGCCGGTGTGCATTTTCCGCAAGAGACGCGCGCCGACGATCTGGGCTGGAAGACGCTGGCAGTCAATCTTTCCGATCTGGCAGCGATGGGCGCGCAACCGCGTTGGTGCACCTTGTCGTTGTCGCTGCCGCACGACGATGCGGCGTGGGTGGATGCGTTTGCCGACGGTTTTTTCGCGCTGGCCGATGCGCACGACATCGTGCTGGTCGGTGGCGACACCACACGCGGGCCACTCTCGTGCGCGGTGACGGCGATCGGCAGCGTACCGCCGGGTGCGGCGCTGCGTCGCGACGGTGCGCGTCTGGGCGATGACGTGTGGGTAACCGGCGCGCCGGGAGAGGCCGCTGCTGCGTTGGCGCTGTGGCAAGCCGGGCAGCTGGAGGTGACCTGCATGGCTGCCGAGCCCTTGTATGAACGGTGGCGCGGCCGCCTGCTGCGTCCGCAGCCACGCGTGCAGGCCGGGCTGCGTTTGCGCGGGCTTGCGCATGCCTGCGTGGACATCTCCGACGGGCTGCTGGCCGATCTGGGGCATCTGTGCGAACGCAGCGGCGTGGGCGCGCAACTGACACGTGCTGCCTTGCCGGCGATGCCGCGCAGCGCCGGGATCAGCGCATTGCAGTGCCTCGGCTGGCAGTTTGGCGGTGGCGACGATTACGAGCTGTGTTTCACCGCCGCGCCGCAGCACCGCGATGCGGTGGCGCAGGCAATGGAGTTCGCCGAGGTAGCGGCAACGCGCATCGGCCAGATTGTCGCAACGCCCGGCGTGGTAGTGCACGACGCCGACGGCAACCCCTGGCAACCGCCGCAGCGCGGCTACCAGCACTTCGTCGGCTGAAACGCTCGCGGCCGAGGTGATCCCTGCCCGGGTGACTGCAGGTCCGGCACTCCCGACTCCGATTCCCGCACCTTGATCCATACCGTACCGTCTGGTACGTTCGCGATGTTCTCCCCCGAACCACGGATGCATGGCAGTTGCCGCTGGGCTATCCCGGCCCGGCCTCGCGTGGGAGAGAGCAACATGAGCAAGCGTTGGATCGGAAGCATCGCCGCATTGGCGTTGCTGGTGGCTTCGGCGTCGGCAGTGGCGGGCGCCTTCAGCAAGACCTACGAACGCATTCCCGGCTGGGATGGCGCGCAGATGGGCGCACTGGTGCTGGTACCGCAGGGACAGGGTGCCGGGCCGTTTCCGCTGATCGTGATGCCGGCCAGTTGGTCGCTGCCCAATCTGGAATACCTGGGTCGCGCCAGCCTGTTGGCCAGCGACGGCTACGTGGTGGTGAGCTACACCTCGCGCGGATTCTGGGATTCGGCCGGGCAGATCGACATCGCCGGGCCGGACACGGTGGAAGACGTCAGCGCGGTGATCGACTGGGCGCTGGCGCATACGCCGGCCAATCCGAACGCGATCGGTGCGTCGGGCATTTCCTACGGTGCGGGCATCAGCCTGCTGGCGGCCGAGCGCGACCCACGCATCAAGGCGGTGGCTGCGCTCAGCGGTTGGGCCGATCTGGAAGCGTCTCTGTATTCCAATCGCACTGTCAGCCAACAAGGCGTCGGGCTGTTGGTCGGCGCGGGCGCGCTGACCGGGCGGGCCGGGCCGGATCTGGCGCAGATCGGCGCACGCGTTGCGCAAGGCGATTACGACGGCGCGGTGCAGGGCTTCCTGCCGCAGGCCGCATCGCGCAGCCCGGCCACCGATGTGGCGGCGCTCAATGCGCGCGGCACTGCGGTACTGCTGGGCAATGCGTTCAACGATGGGTTGTTCCCGCCGAACCAGACCATCGCATTCTTCAACCAGTTGCGTGGCCCGAAACAATTGCTGCTCAGCCAGGGCGATCACGCCACCGCCGAGCTACCCGGTGCGTTGGGATTGCCGAACGAGGTGTACACCGCGACCACGCGCTGGTTCGATCGCCATCTCAAGCAAGTCCGTAACGGGGTGGATACCGAAGCGCCGGTGCGGCTGTCGCCACGGGCCGGGCAATGGTTGGACTATCCGGACTGGGCGTCGGTACAACAGGAAACCACGCAACTTGGCCTGTCCGCACCTGCCGGTTTGCTCAGCCCGACCGGTGGATTGATCGGTGGGACCTCGAGCGGATGGCAGTCGGGCATCGTCACCGACGTACCGACCTTGGCCGATTCCGGCGTCGTGCTGGTCAGCGGTTTATTGCAAGGCATCGGCGTGCCGGTGAGCACCTCGATTCCGCTGGTCAACCGCGCAGGTGCCGCAGTATGGGTCGGCTCGCCATCGAGCAGTGCCCGGCGCCTGGCCGGAAGCCCCTCGCTGCGCGTGACCGTCGTACCCAGTCAGTCGAAGGTGAGTCTGTTCGCGTATCTGTATCGCATGGATGGTCTGGGCGTGGCGCAACTGATCACACACGCGCCATATTCGTTACGCAATGCCACGCCGGGACGCGCAGTCACGCTGGACTGGACGCTGCAGGCGGCAGCAACCGAAATTCCCGCAGGGCAGCGGCTGGTACTGGTGATCGATACCCGCGATGTGCGTTACACCGATGCCAGCGACGGCGGCGGCACGGTGACATTCTCCTCGCCGGTGGCAACACCTTCGGTGTTGAACCTGTCGTTGCGATGATGCTTCGATTTGCGTGCAGCGCGAAGCGTCGTCTTGGAGACGTAGTGGATATCGATTCTGCATGCGAAGAAGGCATCGTGTGACGCATCAGGTGTCGCAAGTCAGGCAGTTGTCATGAGCTCAGAACTCGCCGTTCGGGAAGGGAATGGCTAGCTTCGATGATTAAGCTCTTTAGCTTCATAGATTCAGAGCTAAAAGATTCAGCTCTGTAACGTTTCTGCGTGGCCCTTGCCCGCCCACCATCGCAGGACACGCTGCAAGTACGTCCATGTAGCTCTGGCGCGGCATCCATGCCGCTCAAGGTCCCGCGACGGTGGGCGGGCAAGGACCAGGCGAGATGGTCGGTGTGCACGGTAGGAGCCGTGATTGATGCGCATTGTTCGATCATGACGCGCCGGCTCAACACCGGATGCGCAACGCGCTACAAGCAGCTTTCACGCGACCACCGGCCAACTGTGTGGCGCGGTGTCCTCACCGCGCCTTCGACGCCTTGCGTTTGCTGCAAGGACCAGTTGAGACGGTCGGTGTGCAAAGGTTTTAACCTGCAGTCCGCTGACTTGCTGGTGTGAGGAGGGCATCACGCCTTCGCCCATGTTTCAAGCCGAAAACGTGTGTGGTTCGGCGGCAAATGCGACCGCCAGGGCGCCCTTGCCGACGTTGACCATGCCGGTCAGGCTCATCACGCTTTCGAACAGTTCTACACCATGGGTCTGGCAGGCGCTCTGCAGCGCTTTGTAGCCGGGCAGGGCGTGCAACTCGGCGAGTTCGCCGCCGTAGCCGACGCACACTGTCGGGGTCATCAGGCCTTCGCGGATCTTGCGTACGGTAAAGCCGAACAATTTTTCTGCCGAAGGCTCGAAGCCCTTGAGCTTGGCCACCGGCTCGGTGACGCCGCGGTAGGCGCGCAGCACCGGTTTGATGTCCAGCGCGCTGCCCAGCGCAGCACCGATCAGGCCGATGCTGCGGTCGCCCTTGGTGCGTGCACGTGCACGCAGGTAGTAGAGATCGCGCGGGATCATGTAGCCGTAGGTGTGCTCGGCCAGGTGTTCCAGGCGGGTGCGGATGGCCGCGACGCCCTGGCCCTGCTCGCGCAGGCGGACGGCTTCCACCGCAGTGATGCCCTGGCCGGCGAACAGGTTGAGCGTGTCGACCACCCGCAGCGCAAACGGCGACGTGTGGCCGGCGGCCTGACGGATCGGCTTGTAGTCGTTGAGGATGGCGAAGCTGGCCTGCATGGCGTTGTCGAAGATCTGGCTGCGCAGCTTGGAAATGGTCAGGCAGAACACGTGGTCGTAGTCGATGACCAGCTGTTTCAGGAACAGGTCGCGGATCTGGTTGACCGAAAACGGCGTGGTCTCGGCCTCGTGGCCGCGCTCGGCCACATGCGCCTGAAGAAAGCTCAGCGTGGCTTCTTCGTCGCGATGATCGGCCAGCACGGCCTCGCCGATGCGCACGCTGATTGGCAGCACAGTCACGTTGTTGCGTTGAATGAAGTCCTGCGGCAGGTCGCACGCACTGTCCACCACGATTCCGATACGCATTCGTCGCTCCCTTCGGCTCTTGCGTTGTCTGCAGTGCGAACGCTATCGCAAAACGGCCCCGACGCGTTGGCCTGATGTGGGGGCGGTTCGAGGGTGCAGAGGGCGGGGGGGCAGCCGGGCAGGCCGCATGCACCGCCATGCCACCGCTCTGGAATTACGGTGCATCGACAGGTAGCGCCACAACCGGCATGCGTGGGCGTGGTGGTGGCTGCGTATGTGGCTCTGCAGCATTCGTGGCCACAGCGCTCTGGCGTCTCTGAGCGGTACATGCATCAGCGTGCCGATCCAGGTGACTAACTGAGAGCCAGCGCACGCTGCGAGTGCAGGGTAGCGCCCGCTATCCTGCTCGGCTGCACAGGCCTGCCGGAATCGCTATAGCTCCCCTCACGACGCCGCTGCTAGGGTTCAACTCCACCGCCGCAAGGCGGATCCCGACGGCGCCGTACTGGCGCTGCCGCGCTGAATCACGGAGAGTCAACATGCACAACAGCCCATCCAGCAACCTCATCCAGACCGGCGCCCGGGCGCCGACGACGCGGCGGCGCGCATCGCGCTGGTGGACCGCGGCGCTGGCCATCGGTCTGGTGGCACTCGCCCCGGCGGCGCTCGCCGGGCCGTACAAGATCTTCGGCAACCACTATGCGTGGGTGAACAATTTCAACGATCCCAACAACATCATCCAGGGCACCTTCGGGACCGGCAGCACGCCCGAGCTGACGGTCACCTTCAACTTCGCCGACTACAACCTGTACGGCTACCCGGCGATCGTGCGTGGCTGGCACTACGACTGGAACCCGACCAGCGACAAGCTGTTTCCCAAGCAGATCTCGTCGATCAGCTCACTGCCCTTCAAGTTCAACTACAGCGCTGGCGGCACCAACCTGGCGGGCGATTTTGCCTACGACATCTTTTTCCGCTGGGACACCGCCAAGGGTAATCCGCAGCTGGAAGTGATGATCTGGGGCGACCACAACTCCTGGCCGATCGGCACCGTGACCGCGACCAAGGTCATCACGGCGGGTGGGCGCACCTTCGACCTGTGGGAAGGCTTCAATTCCGGTGCCGGCTATTACGTCTACACCTTCATCCCGACCGGCACCGCCGGCCAGCCGACGCTCAAGACCAGCGGCAGTCTCAACATCGACGCCAAGCCGTTCCTGACCTGGTTGCAGAACAACCGCTCCAAGGATGGCCGCTACAACAACAGCATGTATCTGCATGCGGCCGAAGCGGGCTTCGAAGTGGTGCGCGGCAATGGCTGGGCCAAGGTCAGCGCGACCATGGACGCCAAGTAAGCGCAGCGTCTAACGTACTGTGCGGGCTGCCGGCACTGGGTGGCTCGCACACACTTTTGAGGCATGGGCACGTCGCAATCTGCGCGCTGCCTGTCGGTGCTCGGTAGCGAGTACCTGCGAAGCTTCGCTACACACCACACAATGAAGTGGTCGCATGTGCGGCGCGTGCAGCGCCGGCGTCGCACATCGGATGAGGCCACCGTGAGCGGTTTACATGGATGGCCACGTCTGCAATCACCTCCGGTGGTGTTGCCTACAACGCACCACGTGCCGCATCAATGTCGGCCATCCATTGTCTGCGCTTGCCCAGCACGAAGCGGTGTGCATTGCCATCGTTCAAGCGCACCGCCAACGATGTGGGCGCGATCGGCACCAGGCCGAGCAGGCGCGTCCAGCAGGGCTGCACTGCCACGATTTGCCGCAGGGGCACGCTCAGCGAGCGGGTCTGCACGTTGAACGCATGCGGCTGAAACAGCAGCGCGTCGGCGGTGAGAATCAAGCGCCCGCCCACTGCCTCCATCCCGCGCTGCAGATTGGCGGGGGCCTGGCGCAGCACGTTGCGATCAATCGAACGCAAGCCACCGCCTTGAAACAGCGAACTCACGGTCGCGCAACGGCGGTGCGGGCACACGGCATCCGCCGTGGCAAGACACCGCGGCTGTCGAACACGGCCAGGAGTGGAACCGGAGACATGCGATAGGCCTGATGGGCTGCATCACTGCAGCGACGGCCGCCAGCGAGACGCGGCACCACGCCATGAGAGCACATCGCCCATGTACGCCAGACCACCGCCGATCAGGTATATCAGCAGATCGTGCAGGGTGGCGGTAGTGCCGAGCGCGATATAGGCAACGCTGCCGGGGAGCAGGCCAGCGTGATGCTGACGAACGCGGCGCGCCCAGGGCACGCCGCGTTCGCTTATTTCAGATACGCGCGCGGTAACGGGCCGGCCTGCTGCATGTAGCGGTCGCGCAGCTCGCTCTGGCGCGAGCGCATCGGCATGTCGCGACCGCCCAGCCAGACCTGCTCGGCGTAGTGCGCAACATCCAGCGGGTCGCCTTCCCACAGCACCAGGTCGGCCTGCTTGCCCACGGCAATGCTGCCGATGCGATCGCCCACGCCGAAGATCTCCGCCGGCACACGGGTCAGGCCGGCCAGGCCCGATTCCCACGGCAGACCATTGGCGACGGCATTGCCGGCCAGCTGGCGTAGCTTGCGTGCGTTGTGCGAGGCGTCGCCGTTTTGGGTAAAGCTGACCTCCACACCGGCCGCGCGTAGACGTGCGGCATTTTCCAGCGTGGCGCCGATCTGGTCGAAGGTCGAGGGCAGATCCGCCAGTGCATCCACCAGCACCGGCACCTTGGCCTGCGCCAGTTGCGGCGCGAGCTTCCATGCCTCGGCGCCACCGGCGATGGCGATGCGCACCTTCTCGCGCTGCGCCCAGCGCAACAGCTGGCGGATGTCGGCGGCCCGTTCCACCTGCACCACGATGCGGCCCTGGCCGGCCAGGTACCTGGCCAGCACATTGCGGCCGACCGGGGTCAGCAAGGCATGCGGCGAATCGGCCTGTATGCGGCCGCGCGCTTCGGCAACCAATTGATCCAACAGCATCCACTGCGCTGCCCGCGAGCTGCCGGTGAGGTCGGACGCCGCTGCACCGATGCGCAGAAACAACGCATGCGGGCCCACCGGGTCGGGGCTGCCATCCAGCCGCACGATGCCGCCCTGGCCGGCAATGAAGGCGCCGCTGGTGGTTGCGCCCAAGGCGGTGAAGCCGATGCCTTCCACGCGCGCCACCGGCACCAGCACCGAGTCGGGGTTGTAGGCCAGGGTGACGTCGAATTCCGGGCGCATCGGTTGCTCGGCCAGCTTGATACCGCTGTCCACCGTGCTCTCTTCGCCGGAGACTTCTTCAATGCCGATTTCGGTGATGCCGCCGAACAAGGCAGGCGTCAGTGGCCGGCCTTTGGCTTCAACGACGCGGCCATCGGTAGGGGCTGCCAGGTTGCGGCCGATGGCGCGGATCACGCCGCCCTGCACCAGTACATCGGTGTTCTGCAGCGTGCCCTGCGCAGTGGCAGTGTGCACGGTGGCGCCGCGAATCAGCACCTGCTGGCCGAAGGCAGGCAACGCAAGCGCCGCCGTGACCAGCGCCGCGATCACACGCAATCGCGGGCGTATAGCGGTTGCGCGGCTCATCGTGCCACCTCCTGGCCGAGCATGAAGTCCGACACCGGTTGCAGCGCACGGTTATGCCGGTCGTACACCTGCGCGCCGTCGATATACACCTGTTCGGCCAGTGCATAGGAACTGAAAGGATTACCGTTCCACACCACCACATCGCCCATCTTGCCCGGCTCCAATGCGCCGGTCTGCTGCTCGATGCCGAGCGCCTTGGCGGCGTTGCTGGTGAGCCAGCGGATGGCCCGTTCGGGCGGGATCTCCATGCCGCTGCGGCGCGCGTTGGCGATCACCTTGGCGGCCTCCTGGTTGAGCCGCTGGATGCCTTCTTCCGAATCCGAATGCACGATGGCGCAGCTGTTGGCCGGGCGATCGACCAGTGCGATGTTTTCCTGGATGCCGTCGAAGGCTTCCATCTTGAAGCCCCACCAATCGGCCCACAGCGCGCCGCAGACGTTGTCCTGCGCCAGCCGGTCGGCCAGCTTGTATGCCTCCACGCCGTGGTGGAAGGCGGCGATGTGGAAGCCGAATTCCTTGGACAGGTCCAGCATGGTGGCCATTTCATCGGCGCGGTAGCAGTGGATGTGCACGCGGATGTCGCCATTGATGGCGCCGGCCAGCGTGTCGAGCTTGAGGTCGCGCTTGCCGCCGGCATCGCCGCTGCTGTCGTTGTCGCCGCCGCTGCTCCACCAGTGACGCTTCTTGGCGGCTTTCTTTTTCGGTGCGTTTTTCTGCAGATACTCGGCCGCGTCGATGAACGCAGCGCGGTAACCGGCCACGTTGCCCATGCGCGTGCCGGGGCCGCCTTTCTGGCCGTACACGCGTTTGGGGTTTTCGCCGCATGCCATCTTCAGGCCCCACGGCGCGCCGGGGAACTTCATGCCCTGGTAGGTGGTGGAGGCCACGTTCTTGAGCGTGACGCCGCGCCCGCCGATCAGGTTGGCCGAGCCGGGCAGGATCTGCAGCGAGGTGATGCCGCCGGCCAGCGCGGTGCCGAAGCCGGGATCCTGCGGCCAGATCGAATGCTCGGCCCACACGTTGGGGGTGACCGGTGCGGTCATCTCGTTGCCGTCGCTATGCGCGCTGACGCCCGGGCTGGGGTACACACCCAGATGCGAGTGCACGTCGATGATGCCGGGCGTGACCCACTTGCCGGTGCCGTCGATGCGGCGTACATCGGCCGGCGCCTCGAGTGCGCGGCCGACGGCAGCCACCTTGCCATCGCGCAGCAGCACGTCGGCATCGTCCAGCCGCTGGCCGGTGCCGGTGAGCACCGTGGCGTGCTGGATCAGCACCGGACCGGACGCAAGCGCACGGTAGGTGCTGGGGTAGGGGTCTTGCACGAAGCGCGATGCGGTCGACGCCGCAGACGCAGGGCCGCAAAGCACAGCCGCGCCCAGCGCGGCGAACAGGATGGAACGCATGGATTTCCCCGGTAAAACGAAAACGTCAGCCGCAAACCTAGCTGTCAGCGGCGTGCTTGCCAAGTGCTGGACGTGGGGCGGCGGGCTCATCACATGCGCCAGTGCATGCTATGCGGCATTCGTCAGGGGGAATGCCGATGATTGCCAAAACAGAACGCAACAAACAGGCCGATGTGGTGTTGGCTTTCTGGGAACTGGCCGGCTCGGCCCGCTGGTTCACGCACAACGACGCCTTCGATGCCAACTTTCGCCAGCATTTCAGCGAGCAGCATTTTGCTGCCGCGCGTGGCGAATACACGCAGTGGATGGCGCGCGCCGAAGATGCGCTGGCCTTGCTGATCCTGCTGGACCAGTTTCCACGCAATGCCTTTCGCGGTAGCGCGCATGCCTATGCCACCGACGGCTTGGCATTGCAGTGTGCAAGGCAGGCGGTGGAACGTGGCTTCGACCAGCAGGTTTCGGCGCAACTGCGCTTGTTTTTCTATCTTCCGTTCGAGCACGCCGAAGACTTGCAGGAGCAGGCGCGCGCGGTGGAGCTGATCAGCGCACTGGGCGATACGGAGACAACCCATTGGGCGCTGGAGCATCAGCGCATCATCCAGCGCTTTGGCCGGTTCCCGCACCGCAATGCGGTACTGGGGCGTATGACCACCGCAGAGGAACAGCAGTTTCTCGATGACGGCGGGTTTGCCGGTTGAACAGCGCTCGCCCTGAAAAGCGCTGCGAAACATGTGCCGACAAACAGGTCCGTGCAGGAATAATGCAGAATCAGAAAGCGTGGTTTCGAAGATTCAGGCCACTGCACCTGAGTGTGATGTCAGTCGTTCCAGAGCGATACCTACAGCGCGGTCGTCGAACAGCCTGTCTTTGCGCATGGCTGCGTCTGGGCCACCTGGCCAATTGCGTATGCCTTCACGCATCTCTGCCACTTGCGTAGTGATGTCCTCTTTTGCAATCAGCCAGTCAACCGTTGCCAGCAATTCCATGCCAAAAGGCGACTCAAAGCCATCGATCAAGGCCGCTGTGGCCTCCAGTGCCGGGGCATACTGTTTGGCTTCGCTCTTGAGATAGGCCTGGACAAAACTCTTGCGAGTATCATCGAACCAGATGACATCCAACGGATCTGCATCGCCAATTCGCTTGTCACAATGCAAGTAGCTGCCATCTAACCCATCCAGCAGGTGGCGGAGACGGTCGGCATATGGGCCGTATCTATGTGGCTCAAAGCGCAAGTCCAGCTTAGGCAAGCCTGCGCGTTCGATGTTGCGCTCAAGAAACCACGCTAGCTTCTGGATTTCCAGCAGGCTGCATTCCATGCCCAACACCCAGTAGCGACGTACCAGTTCCGCAATCAATGCGCGTGCTGGAGTCAGCTTTTCCACGCCGGAGCGCTTTGCAACATTTTGATACTTCAAGGTAGGCTCGAATACGAAAATGTCGGTATCTAGACCCGCCAGTGTTTCCTCAATCAGTGGACGCACGTTAGACCAGTCCAAACCTCCATTGCCTGCGCCCAGTGGCGGAATAGCAATCGATTTGACCTTGTTTTCTACCAGGAACAGGCGTAAATCCTGTAATCCCTCTGTGATCCATTCGATGCGTGAATCGCCACGCCAGTGCTGTTTGGTCGGAAAATTGACGATCCAGCGTGGCCCGTCCAGTTCGTTGGTTTCGGTGACAAATACCTTTCCGGTGCGCACTTGCTTTTCCTTGCATGCAGCAGCATATAGTAGGAAGTTTTTGTTGAAGCGCTCCTTGAACATCAGCGCGATGCCCTTACCCATGACGCCGACGGTGTTGACGGTGTTGACCAGTGCCTCGGCACGTGCCTGCAGTAGATTGCCTTGCGTGAACGTAATCATCAGAAGTACCACTCGGTACGGGCATAAACCGGCAATGTGAGGTTGCGCGCCTGGAGTTGACGCGCGATGACTAGCTTTAAATCGTCTGTATAACACACGATGCCTAACAGCCCGCCGATTGGCAAGTGTTGGTAAATTAGCGCTTCCGCCTGATATCGCTCAAACTTAGCCGGGTCCTCCTGGTCGCGACGGAAATCGCGCGCCTGAAGCAGCGGCCAGTCGATCTTGTCGAGATTGGCCAAATCGGAATGAAACGTTGTTAGTTGATAATAAGCATGGCTATCAGTGAATAAAAAAGGCCATCCTCGTGCAGCGACGTGATGCAGGCTGGAAACAAGTATTACAATTTCTTCGTTCGACCGTCGTTGGACGCCTCCCCAGCCCGTATTGATGTTGCGCAGCATCGGCGAAAATGGAGTGAAGTAAAAGGGTACGTAATCGTTCAGGAAGCCGCCTGGCACGATCGGTACAGGATGATTGGCGCGCTTGTCGATTCCTGGTTACCGATGTTCACCCAATCTACGCTCTGTACGGCTCCATTACCGCAGTGCAGGCCGTTTTCCAAAATCCAGGGCAAGTTGTCGCGATGGACGATACGCCAGATCAGGGCTTTCTTCGGGTTGAGGTTTGGGTAGTGCCCTGGCATCCGTCAGTCCTAATCCATATCGCTCAGCTCGACGTGCGAATGGTTGGTTGCAATCGTCAACGTTAATAGGCGATTTGGCTGGATATGGCTGAAGTTGTTACGCCCCCAAAACCTGCGTTCACTGAAGCACCCATTTTAGAACCTGTTCACGATCTTCGCAGATCAGTGCAGACTATGCGGATGCGCCAAAAGAGCTATCCGAGTGACATGAGCCGGGAGCAGTTCGCACACGTGCTGCCGATCCTGGAACAAGCGCGCAAGCGCACCAAGCCACGCCGTGTGGATTTATATGAGGTGTGGTGCGCAGTGTTGTACGTGCTGCGAACCGGTTGCCAATGGCGAGCGCTACCCAGTGACTTTCCGAAGTGGCGGACCGTGCACTCGTACTTTGCCAAGTGGAGCGAGTGCGACGATGAGGGGGTGAGCCTGCTGGAGCGGGCGCTCAAAAAATCAGGTTGGCGTGGCCCGCGTGAGACAGGGGCGCAACGCTTGCACCAGGTTCTTGATCGTGGACGCGCAGAGCGTCAAGAACACGGACACAGCTGGGCAAAAGGGGTATGACGCAGGCAAGAAGGTGTCGGGCATCAAACGGCATATCGCTGTTGATAGTCAGGGGTTGCCCCACGCAATCGCGGTGACGACGGCGGAGGTGACCGACCGCAAAGGTGCGCTGCAGGCGTTGGAGCGCTGTCAGTCAAACCTGACGCTTGTACAAAGCTTACTGTGCGACGGCGGTTACACCGGAGTACCGTTTGCCAGCGGCGCGCGAGAGATTTTAGGCGAGCAGCTCACGGTGCAGATTGCCAAGCGCAGCGAACTGCACACCTTCAAGGTCATGCCCAAGCGATGGATTGTCGAGCGTAGTTTTGCTTGGCTGGAGAAGAACCGAAGGCTATGGAAGAACTGCGAGCGCAAACTCAACACCAGCCTGCAGTTCATCCATTTGGCCTTCTTGGCACTGTTACTCAGAAGATTGTGAACAGGTTCTTAAAGTCGCCCAATTGGTGATGCTTGGGCGGCTCGCGCTTGCTCAGTATTTCGCTACGCCGTTGTCCACCTCGTCCGACCACGCATCGATGCCGCCGGTGACGTTGTAGACGTTGGTAAAGCCCATGCCGCGGAAATGTTCGGCCGCTTGCAGGCTGCGCCCGCCGCGGTGGCACAGGAACGCCAGCGGGGTGTCCTTGGGCAGCTGTTCGATGGCGGCACGCTCATGCGCATCCAGGGTGCGGAACGGTGCGGCCACCGTAGCCAGCGCACGTTCGTCGGCCGGACGCACGTCCACCAGGGTCAGGTTGCCGGCCTTGAGGCGGTCGTCGGCATCGCGCACCGACAGCTCTTGCACCGGCTTGGGCGCGTTGGGGTTGTCGATGGCCAGACCGCGGCCACGGATGTCGTCCACCCAGTCGATGGTGATGCCCTCGGCGCGGCGCGCGCTGGCCAGGTCGAACTGCACACGCAGGCCGTTGGATTCGGCTGCGATGGCGTTCGGGTTGGTCGGTGCCAGCTGGAAGTTGGGCTGGAAATCGGCATCGATGGACAGCGTCAAGGACGCATCCGGCGCATCGGCCAGCGCACCCTTGAGCATCTCGACCGCGGCCGGGGTGATGGTGATCTTGGGCGGGCTGCGGTCGGGCGCCTGCAGGCCGAGCATGCTGCTCAGCTCGCCGCTGTCGGCCATCTGCAGGATGATGTCGCTGCCGCCGATCAGCTCGCCATCCACGTACAGCTGCGGAATGGTTGGCCAGTCGCCGTAGGCCTTGATGCCCTCGCGGATTTCCTGGTCGGCCAGCACGTTGACGTGGGCATAGTCGATGCCCAGCCCGTCCAGCACGCCGACCGCCTTGGCCGAAAAGCCGCATTGCGGCATGCCCGGCTGGCCTTTCATGAAGAGCACCACGCGGCTGGATTGCAGCAGCGTATCGATACGGGAACGCAGGGCGGGATCGAGGGACATGGCAGCACTTCGGTAAGAGCGTGGAGAGCAGGCATTCTACGCCGCGTGGCATCATGCGGCATGACCACGCCGGAAACGCTGTATCGCATCCCCTCCCACCCCTACCGCTGGGTGGGTTTGTTTGCCCTCTCGCAGGTCGCGGTGGCGCCGCTGTGGTGGCATCTGGGCTGGGCCTGGGGCGTGCCGGCGTTGCTGCTGTCGCATGCGCTGTTCGTGGTGCCTGTGTTCCTGCCGCGCGCGCGCCTGTATGCGCCGGTCGTGACGCGCCTGCCCGGCGGTGCGCCGCAGGTGTGGCTGACCATCGATGATGGCCCTTCCGACGACACTCCGGCCATCCTCGATCTGCTGGATGCCTACGATGCCAGTGCCACTTTCTTCGTGGTCGGCGCCCGTGCCGAACAGCGGCCGGAGCTGGTGCGCGAGATCGTGCGGCGCGGGCATGGCATCGGCAACCACAGCCACACCCATCCGCAGGCCTGGTTCTGGGCGCTGGGGCCGCGCCGCATGGCCCAGGAAATCGGCCAGGCGCAGCGCGTACTGGCCTGCATCACCGGGCAGGCGCCACGGCTGTACCGCTCGGTGGTCGGCATGACCAACCCCTTCGTCGCCTCGCCGCTGCGCGCGCACGGGCTGACCCGCGTGGCCTGGAGCGCGCGCGGCTTCGACGGCGTGCGTTGCGAACCGGGCGCCACCGTGGCGCGTATCGTGCGCGACCTGCAACCCGGCGCCATCGTGCTGCTGCATGAAGGCGCCGCACACGGCCACAACCTCACCATCCTGCGCGGCGTGCTGGAGGCGATGCAGGCGCGTGGGCTGGTGGGGCGGCGGCCGGAATAGAGCGGCCGACGAAACGACTGCGCTCACCGCCAGGCGGGCGTGGCTGCTGCTCAGCATCGGCACGTAGCGCGTGGACGCTGCGGTTGGTCAACGCCATCCACCCCCGCCTGACGGCTGCTTGCTACGGTGTATCAGCCTGCTTTCGGACACGCGCTGGCCGTACACGCAGGTTGGGCGGTAGAGCGCTATGCAGCAATGTGCCCGTCACGGCGGGCGTTTCGCTTGGGCGTCCTCGCTGTTACTGACGCTGTGACTCTCTGTGTGATGTGGCGCTGGATTGTCTGTGGCGCTGATCGGTTTGCTGAGCTTGCTGCGAAGTCATCCTGGCATGCATCGCGCATCGCCAGGAATGAGAGTGCAGTGCAGTGCATCTGATCGGCGCGCTGGCTGCTTCGGTTCGATGGCGACTGCCAGGTTTCAGGCAAACCAGCGCAATGCCGTGATCATCATTTGCAGCGTGTTCGATGCACGGCTCTATTGACAGCGATTCGGCACGGATCGACCATGCGCGCCCAGCCAGCTGTTGTGCCCACCCTGCAGGGTGCGCCCGCGCCAGCCTCATCGGCCGTCATCGACGGCAGTGTTTCACTCATGAGGCTGACTGCATGTTCTGTTGCATCGTTTCCGCGCGTGTTGGCGTGCGTGTACCGTTCTGTTCGCCGCACCTGCGCGTGGCGTACTCCGTGCTTGCGTTGGCCTGTGCGTGGCCGTTGGCGGCGATGGCGCAGTCGAGCGCGCGCGATCCGGTCGATCTGGATCGCATGCAGATCAGTGCGCATCGCAGCGCCACCACCGAAGGCAACGATTCCTACACCGCCGATATCGCGCGCAGTTCGACCAAGCTTGCGCTCTCCTTGCGCGACACGCCGCAGTCGGTGGTGGTGGTAACGCGCCAGCAGATCGTCGACCGCAACCTGCAGTCGCTGCAGGACGTCACCGACACCGTGGCCGGCTTCAACTCGCCGACCTGGGATACCGAGCGCACCTACATCAACGCACGCGGTTTCGAGGTGGACTATTACCGCATCGATGGTATTCCCACCGATTACAGCGGCGATGTGCAGCAGAACATGGCGATCTACGATCGCGTCGAGATCGTCCGTGGTGCCAACGCACTGACCTCTGGTGCGGGCAGCCCGGCGGCATCGATCGACCTGCTGCGCAAGCACGCCGACAGCGCTGTGTTCACCGGCCGGGTGGATCTGTCGGCCGGGCGCTGGGATCGCTATCGCGGCAGCGCGGACCTGCAATCGCCATTGAACGCCGCCGGCAACGTGCGTGGCCGCGTGGTGGCCAGTTACGAAGACAAGCAGTCGTTCCGCGATCACTACAGCAAGCAGTCGTCGCTGTTCTACGGCATTGTCGATGCGGACTTCAGCGATGCCACCAGCGGCTACATCGGCGTCAACAAGCAGCGCAATGATGGGCGCGGCACCACCTGGGGCGGCGTCCCTGCGTATTTCAGCGACGGTCGCCGCACCGATTTTGCGCGCTCGGATTCGTTCACCCCGCGCTGGGCGCGTGGCGTGGCCGACACCACCAATGCCTTTGCCGGGCTTACCCACCGTTTCGACAACGGTGCACAGCTGCATGTGGAGTACTCGCATCAGCGGTTTGCAACCGATTGGAAATCGGTGCTGTTCGGCTATCTCGACTATCCGGACCGCGACACCGGGCTGGGGCTGACCAGCAACTTTGGCGGGCGCTATCCCATGCTCAATGCGCAGAACAGCCTGGATGCTTTCGCCAGCCTGCCGCTGACCTTGTGGGGGCGCGAGCATGAGGTCGTGGCCGGCGCGACCTGGATGAATCGCAACGTGCGCAGCTGGTCAAACGCACCGCTGGAACCGCTGACTGCCGAAAGCGTCTATGCCTGGACCGGCAGGATGGCGCAGCCGCAATGGACGCCACTGACAAAGGGCGAAGACCGCGATGTGCGCCAGGTGGCTGCCTACGCTGCGGGCCGCTTCAGCCTGACCGATGCGCTCAAGGCCATTGTCGGCGCACGCGTCACCGACTGGAAAAGCGCCGACCAACTGGTGCCGGCCAACTCCTACGAACGCCGTGGCCGCACCACGCCATACGCCGGCCTGATCCTGGATGTGGACGACCGCCATTCGCTCTATGCCAGCTACACCGGCATCTTCAAACCGCAGAACACTCGCGACCGCGGCGGGCGCTACATCGACCCGTTGGAAGGCAATAGTTACGAAATCGGCGCGAAGGGTGCCTACCTCGGCGGCCAGCTCAATGCAGCGGTGGCGCTATTCCGGATCGAGCAGGACAATCTTGCGGTCAATGACCCCGGGCAACTGGTGCCCGGCACTACCGATCAAGCCTATCTGGCTGCCAAGGGCACCGTCAGTCAGGGCGTGGAAGTCCAGTTCGATGGGCAACTTTCCGAGCAATGGCGCATCGCATTCGGTTTCGCGCAGTTCGATGCCAACGATGCTGCGGGTGTGGACGTGAACCCGACCAGCCCGCGGCGCGAGGCGACGCTGTTCACCAGCGGCAGACCGGGCCGTGGCGTCTGGGCGGTGGCGTGAGCTGGCAGTCGGCCATCCACGAACTGATGGCCGGGCCGCAGGGCAACACCCAACGGCTGACCCAGGGCAGCGTGCTGCTCGCCAACGCGATGGCGCGTTACGACATCAACCAGGCCTGGTCGGCGCAGCTCAATGTACGCAACCTGTTCGATCGCAAGTACTACGCCAACATCGTCTACCAGAGCCAGTTGATCTACGGCGACCCGCGCGATGTGGAGTTGACGGTGTCCCGGAAGCTCTGAGCCGTTGCGGGGCGCCGACTGCCCTTCTCAGGGGGCGGCTGACAGCGCCTGCAACGAGGTCGCCGGTGACCGCTGCATGCCAGAGCTGTTGCTGCGGACTTGTCGGGCGTCTGCATCCGGCGTGCATGCGTTAGTTGTCTTAGAACCTGTTCACGATCTTCGCAGATCAGTGCAGACTATGCGGATGCGCCAAAAGACCTATCCGAGTGACATGAGCCGGGAGCAGTTCGCACACGTGCTGCCGATCCTGGAACAAGCGCGCAAGCGCACCAAGCCACGCCGTGTGGATTTATATGAGGTGTGGTGCGCAGTGTTGTACGTGCTGCGAACCGGTTGCCAATGGCGAGCGCTACCCAGCGACTTTCCGAAGTGGCGGACCGTGCACTCGTACTTTGCCAAGTGGAGCGAGTGCGACGATGAGGGGGTGAGCCTGCTGGAGCGGGCGCTCAAAAAATCAGGTTGGCGTGGCCCGCGTGAGACAGGGGCGCAACGCTTGCACCAGGTTCTTGATCGTGGACGCGCAGAGCGTCAAGAACACGGACACAGCTGGGCAAAAGGGGTATGACGCAGGCAAGAAGGTGTCGGGCATCAAACGGCATATCGCTGTTGATAGTCAGGGGTTGCCCCACGCAATCGCGGTGACGACGGCGGAGGTGACCGACCGCAAAGGTGCGCTGCAGGCGTTGGAGCGCTGTCAGTCAAACCTGACGCTTGTACAAAGCTTACTGTGCGACGGCGGTTACACCGGAGTACCGTTTGCCAGCGGCGCGCGAGAGATTTTAGGCGAGCAGCTCACGGTGCAGATTGCCAAGCGCAGCGAACTGCACACCTTCAAGGTCATGCCCAAGCGATGGATTGTCGAGCGTAGTTTTGCTTGGCTGGAGAAGAACCGAAGGCTATGGAAGAACTGCGAGCGCAAACTCAACACCAGCCTGCAGTTCATCCATTTGGCCTTCTTGGCACTGTTACTCAGAAGATTGTGAACAGGTTCTTAGAGTGAGTCGACTCGAACCAGGCACTCGAAGCGGCCGACCAAAAACGGTTGCGCCCACCGCAGGCGGCGCAGCTGGTACGCGTGAGTACATGTGCCGTTTACGCGCGCCAATTCCTGCGCGTGGTCTCCGCCCGCTCGACGAATGCACGTGACGTATCGTTGGTCGCTCCCGGCGCGGCGCTCAGCGCGGCTCGGCCACGATCAGCCAGTTATTGAATGGCGTATTGCCATACAGGGGCGCAAACGTCGCGCGCAGACCAGCCGCATCAAGCTGCGCTTGCAGGCTGTCGCGGGTGGGGTAACTACGTGGCATGCGTTGCATCCAGCCACTCAGGTGCGCCAACACGTCGGTCACGCGGCTGGTGCGGCCGCGGCTGCTGGCATCGCCCAATGCGCTGCGGATCACCAACTTCGCGCCGGGCGTGAGCATCTGCGCCACGCTGCGCAGCAGGCTGGCCTGCATGTCCGATTGCAGATACTGCAGCACATCCAGGATGGTGACGCTGCCCTGATGCTGCGGCCACGCCACACTCAGGTCGACCACCTCGAACCTGGTATTGCCCAGCGTCGAGCGCTGCGCGATGTGTTGAGCGCGGCGGATCTTGGAGGCATCCACATCCACGCCGTGATACGTCAGCGCCTGACCATCGGCACGCAGCGCATGGGCCAGCAAGCCCAGCCCGCAGCCCAGATCCAGCACCGGCGCAGTGGTAGTGCGTAGCTCGGCCAGCACGCCCGGATACAGCGGGTCGGTACGCAGCTTGGCCTGCGTGTAGTAATAGTCGTAGCGGTTGCCCAGCGGGTGCGGTGGCAAAAACGCGCGCGCAATCGTCAGCGCCTGCGCGCGGCTCATCGGTTGGGTGGCGGTGCTGTGCAATGTCGTTCCTTGGCAATCAGGCGTGCTGCGCGGCTAGCTTAGGGCCTGTTGGCCTGATCGGGGTAGGGCCGAGTACCGTTTTGAGCGGCGTGGCCGTGTTTGAAGGCACGCTCTTCTCGAAATCGCACGCGGCGGGGCGGTGCTGCGGCGCGCTTACTGACGAAGACGCGAGTGCAACCGCATCTACGCGCCAGCGAAGCAACTGACATCACGCGCGATATCTTGCGCTACAAACGCAGGTTCAGCGATTTGTACGCGAAGGCACACCGCAGATGCCCGCCAAATGAGCGTTGGGATTTAGACAGTCGAGTCCAAGGATCCCACCGCGCCCAGCGCATCGCGCGCCGCAGGCAGCGCCAGCGCGGTCCAGCGCGCATACATCGCGCCGGAGGGATGCAGGCCGTCGTCGACCAGCATGTCTCCCGCATCGCCGCCATCGCGGCTGGTGGCGGTGATATCGACAAAGCGCACCGCGCGTTCGCGGCAGCGGTCGGCAGCAACCGCGTTGAACGCATCGATTTGCGCACCGATCAACGGCGCATCGCCGCCTTGCGCGTGTGCAAACGGGGTCAGCCCCCAGTCGGGAATCGACAGCACGAACACGCGTGCGGAGTGCGCGCCTGCAAACGCGATCGCGCGCTGCAACAACGCATCGAACTGGCTGCGGTACTCGTCCAGCGAGCGCCCGCGATATTGGTTGTTGACGCCGATCAACAGGCTCACCAGCTCGAATGGGCCTTGCGGTGCGGCAGCATCGATGCCGGCCTGCAGTTCGTCGGTGGTCCAGCCGGTGGTGGCGATGATCTGCGGCGGCGCCACGTTCCAGCCGTAAGCGCGCAACCCCTCGACCAGTTGTACCGGCCAACGCTGCGCGGGGGCGACGCCTTCGCCGATGGTGTAGGAATCGCCTAGCGCCAGATAGCGCAGCGGCGTGCCGGGTGCCGCCATCACGCCACGCTGCGCGGCTTGAGCGGCACCACTTTAGTCACCGCTTCGGCGCGGCGTGCCAGGGCGCGGTCGATGCGCGCAAACACATCGCGCATCACGCTGGCTTCCGGCATCAAGGTCACGCGGAAGTGGTGACGGTACGGCACATTGAAGCTGGAACCGGGAACCACCAGCACGCCTTCTTCGTTCATCAGATCGAGCGCGAATGTGTGGTCGTCGAAGTTGCGTGCGGCCGGGCCGACCACCGCTGGGAATGCATACAGCGCGCCGGCCGGTGCCACCAGCGACAGATGCTCGCTCGCCGCACAGGCCTCGATCACCGCGCGGCGGGTCTCATACAGGCGCCCGCCCGGCGCGCATAGCGCCGAAATGGTGTCGGGCCCGTTCACCGCCGCATCGATGGCGTACTGCCCCGGCACGTTGGCGCACAGGCGCAGAGCGCCAAGCAGGTCCATCGCGTTGCGCAGGTCGTTGATGCGCGCCTGCTCGCCGGACAGCAGCGCCCAGCCCACCCGCCAGCCGCAGGCGCGGTGCACCTTGCTCAAGCCGCTGAAGGTGATGCACGGGTGCGCGCCGGCCAGCGGCGCCACCGGCACGAAGGCTGCGCCGTCGTAGAGCACCTGGTCGTAGATCTCATCGACCATCAGCAGCAGATTGTGCTTGGTGGCGATGGCCACGATGCGCTCCAGCAGCTCGCGCGAATAACTGGCGCCACTGGGGTTGTTCGGGTTGATCAGCACGATGGCGCGGGTGCGCGAAGACACCAGCGTTTCAATCTCCACCGGGTCTGGCTGGAAGCCGTTTTCCGGCGCGCAGCGGTAATACACCGGGCGACCATCGTTGAGGATGGTGGCCGCCGACCACAGCGGATAGTCGGGCGAGGGCACCAGCACTTCGTCGCCAGGGTTGAGCAGCGCCCGCAGCGACAGGTCGATCAACTCGCTGACGCCGTTGCCGACAAAAATACGGTCCGGGTGCGCATCCGGGTGCTGGCGACGCGAATACGCGGTGGCGATCGCCTCGCGCGCTTCCGGCAGGCCTTGCTGATGCGTGTAGGGATCGGTGCGGCCCATGTCGTCGGCGATCGCGCGCTGCAGATGCTCCGGCGCCCGGAACCCGAACGCTCCCGGGTTACCGATATTGAGCTTGATCAGCTTGCGGCCCTGCGCCTCCAACTCCCGCGCTCGTCGCGCCAGCTCGCCCCGGATTTCGTAGCGGACTTCGGACAGACGCTCGCGGATGGCGAGCGGCTTTTGCGGGGCAGTGGACATGCGACGGGCCGGTTGTAGGCGTGAGGCTTGGCATGGTAGCGGAAATGCGCCATGCGGGCATGCTTGCATCGGCAACGATGTCAAGTGGGGCTTCAGGCCTGCCGCGCATACCGATTGCACAAGCCGCTGCGGCCGGCCAGCTAGAATCGCCCCATGAGCGACACATCCCCCGATTACCCCACCCTCCAATCCATCGGCTGGCCCTGGCCTGGTCCCCCGGAAGACCCCGCCTGGCGGGCGGTCTTCGCCGCGCATCCGCAGGCGTTGCCGGCGCGGGTGGTGGAGCAGCACCGCACCGGTTACGTGGTGGCCGATACGCCGGAGGCCAGCCTGAAGGCGGAGTCCTTGCCGAAGTGGCAGCGGCCGCGCTTCCCGAGCCATGAGCGGGCGGCGGTGGGCGATTGGGTGCTGATGGAGGGCAAGCGCATCGTGGCGCTGCTGCCGCGGCGCACCTCGATCAAGCGCGGTGCGGCCGGTGAGCATTATCACCAGCAGGTGATCGCGGCCAATATCGATACGGTGTTCATCGTGTGCGGGCTGGATGCGGACTTCAATCCGCGCCGTATCGAGCGCTATCTGTTGCTGGTGGGCGGTGGCGGGGCGCAACCGGTGGTGGTGCTGACCAAGGCCGACCAGACCGAATACGCCGAGGATGCGTTGGCGGTGCTGGAGGAGCTGGAGGCGCAGAACATCCCGCTGCTTGCGGTCAATGCCAAGGACCCGGAGAGTGTGGCCGCGTTGCGGCCATGGCTGGGCGATGGGCGTACGGCGGTGCTGGTGGGCTCGTCCGGTGCGGGCAAGTCGACGCTGACCAATACGCTGCTCGGCACGCAGAAGATGAAGACCAATGCGGTGCGCGAAAATGATTCGCGCGGCCGGCATACCACCACGCATCGTGCGCTGATCCCGCTGCCGTCCGGTGCGTGCCTGATCGACACGCCCGGCATGCGCGAGCTCAAGCCCACCGGTGAAGAAGATCTGGCCGAGGGCGGCTTTTCCGATGTGGAAGCCTTGGCGGCGCAGTGCCGCTTCAACGATTGCGCGCATATCGCCGAACCCGGTTGCGCGGTGCGTGCGGCGATCGAGGCCGATACGCTGGATCCGGAGCGGGTGGCCAATTACATGAAGCTGCGCATGGAAGTGGCCGCAGCGGCCGAAAAGCTCGCCACACGCCTGGCGCAGAACAACCGGGGCAAGGGATCGGGCCGGCGGCCTGCCAGCGTCGATCGCAACGGACGCCGCTGATGCCGTTGCGCAAGGGGCCGCCGGACATCGTCCATCATGCGGCGCTGGATGCGCGCCTGGTCAAGGCCGTGCGCGGCGTGCGCCTCCTCGCGCTGGCCAGCTGGCCGCGCTCGCTGCAGGAGCCGTTCCTGCAGAGCGTGACGCGTGGGCAGCCGGAGCTGCCGCGGGTGGAGTATCCGCGACTGGATTTCGGCGATACCCGGCGCGAGCTGGCGGCCATTGCCAAGCAGGCCGATCCGCATCACCCGCTGGGCCCCTACCTGATCGACTCGACGCATAGCTGGGGCCTGGCCGCCGGCCTGCTGGAATCGCTGGGCACTCCCGCAGTCAGCGATTACTCGGCGCAGCTGTTCGGCGTGCCCGACGACCCGATGCCGGGCAACGGCCCGAGCACGCGCGAGGCAGCGCGGCACTTCATCCAGATCGCGCAGGAGCTGGACCGCGAACTGCTGGCGCCGGAAGAACAGGTGCCGGTCTCGGCAACCGCCCTGCGCATGCAGCTGCAGAACGATCTGGACGCCTTCTTCGAAGGGCGCGTCATCACCGTTACGCTGGATCCGGATCTGCTGGCCAAGGCGGCGGCCGGCGCGCATCGCATCCGCCTGCGCAGCGGCGCCACCTTCAGCGATTACGATCGTGCGCAGCTGTTCCATCACGAGGCGCTGGTGCATTCGCTAACCGCGCTCAACGGGCGTGCGCAGGTGCACCTGCCCAGCCTGGGCATTTCCTCGCCGCGGACCACCGCGACGCAGGAAGGCCTGGCGACGTTTGCCGAGCAGATCACCGGCAGCATCGATATCGAACGCATGAAGCGCATCAGCCTGCGTATCGAGGCGATTGCGATGGCGCGCTCGGGTGCGGATTTCATCGAGGTGTTCCGCTATTTCACTGCAGGTGGCCAGAGCGCTGCAGAAAGTTTCTCGTCCGCGCAGCGCGTGTTCCGCGGGGTGCCCACCAGCGGCGGCGGTGCCTTCACCAAGGACACCGTTTACCTGCGCGGGCTGGTGGCGGTGCACACGTTTTTCCGGCATTCCCTGCAGCGCGATCAGCTGCAGCTGTGCCGGTACCTGTTTGCCGGCAAGATGGCGCTGGGCGATGTGGCGCGCTTTGCGCCCTTGTTCGATAGCGGCGTGCTGGTTGCACCGCGCTGGCTGCCGCCGTGGGTGAGCCGGGTCAGCGGGCTGGCCGGCATGCTGGCCTTCTCGTTGTTCGCCAATCGCATCCGCATGGATCAGCTGCAGCCGCCGGCGATGAATGTCTGAGAATCGTTACGACAGGGTGCGACCACTTGCCGGGTAGCTGCGAACACGCACCGCGATTTTAGAGCAGCTGAAACAACGACTGCGTTCACCGTCAGGCGGTCGCGGCCGATGCTCGGAATCGGCATAGCCACTCGTACACCCTGGTTCCTCCGTGCCGTCTGCACCACCTGTGGACTGCTCGCTACGTTTTGTTAGCCGCTCTTGGTAGTCGCGCGTCCCGTGCGGATGTAGCGGGCCTCGCGATTGCGTGGCCTTCTGCAAGTGGCGCTGAACCGTATGCATCGCGGCGACACGTTCTACACGATGTTGCAACGGGCTGATCCACACACTGGTCACCTCGCCCGAGATGGGCAACGACACGAGGAAATGCGATGAACATCCTGATGGTGCTCACCTCCCACGACCAACTCGGCGATACCGGCAAGAAAACCGGCTTCTGGCTTGAAGAATTCGCCGCGCCGTACTACGTGTTCAAGGACGCCGGCGCAGACATCACCCTGGTCTCGCCCAAGGGCGGCCAGCCGCCGCTGGATCCCAAGAGCGACGAGCCTGACGCACAGACCGATGCCACCAAGCGCTTCAAGCAGGACGCCGACGCGCAGCAGGCACTGGCCAGCACGCATCGTCTGGCGGACGTCAAAGCCGAGGACTTCGATGCCGTGTTCTATCCAGGTGGCCACGGGCCGTTGTGGGATCTGGCCGAAGACGCGCAGTCGATCGCCTTGATCGAAGCCTTCGCCGTTGCCGACAAACCGCATGCCCTGGTCTGCCACGCGCCGGGCGTACTGCGTCGGGTCAAGGGCAGCGATGGCAAGCCGCTGGTCAACGGCCGCCGCGTCACCGGCTTTACCAATGGCGAGGAAGAGGGCGTTGGCCTGACCAAGATCGTGCCGTTCCTGGTCGAAGACATGCTGACCGAACTCGGTGGACGTTACGAGAAGGGCGCCGACTGGGGCGTGCATGTGGTGGCCGATGGCACGCTGGTGACCGGGCAGAATCCGGCCTCGTCCGAAAAAGCCGCCGAGACCTTGCTCGAGCTGTTGAAGCGCTGATTTTGCGGTTGTCGTGTGGTCGTGCATCGACCGCCGGAGGAAGTCGCGCCTTTCGACTTGGAGCGGCTGACACAACGTAGCGATTAGTCGTCAGGTGGGTGCGGACGGGGCGAAGGAGCTGGCATGTACGAGTTATACATGCCGATGCCGAGCACCGGCTGCACCTGACTGACGGTGAGAGCAGTAGTTTTTTAGCTGCTCTTGGTCTTGCGTTTTCAGAATGCCGCAACGTCCGATAGCTCAACGCAATCCAGTGCTCGCAACCAAGCGCACCCACGATCTCGACTTGCCCTTGCCCTTGCCCGTCCACCGTCGCGGGACCTCACGCGGCATGGATGCCGCGTAAGAGCCTACATGGACGTACTTGCGGCGTGTCCTGCGATGGTGGGCGGGCAAGGGCCCTGCAGTCAGGCCGCAGATCGCCCGCTCTGGCAGATCATCCGCTTTGAAGTGCGTTCACTACTGCCCAAAACCGCTTAGGCACTACGCTCCAACCAGCGCACCGCATAAGCCGGCAGCACCAGCCGCATGTCATCGCTCAGCGATTCGACCGCTGCGTCGCTGTCATCAGCCAGTAACGTCCATCGGCCATGCCCGATCGCAGCAAGCTCCACCGTCAGGGGCTGATCGCCGAAGTTGTGGACGGCCAAGAAACCATCGCCACGCGTCAACGCAAACAGTCGCGGATCGCCCAGCGGAACGCTGCCCAACGCCTGATCGGCAGCGAGTGCAGAAAGCGCAGCACGTTGCTGGATCAATGCACGCAATCGGCGATACACCTTGCCGCTCAAACTATCCGCAGCCTCACGTTGAGCAGCAACCTGCCAATCCATCGCCGGACGATGCAACCAGCGGCCTTCGTGCTGACGAAGCGGGTCGCCTCGATAACTGATGTCGTTGGGCAAGGCGAGTTCGTCGCCCATATAGATCAACGGCACGCCCGGCATTGCAAGCACGATCGCATAGAGCAGTACCAACCGATCCACCGCAGTGTCCAATGCCACCGCATTGCCTGCCTCCTGTGCCGCCTGAATGCCCGCAAGCGCAGCGGCCATGCCATTGGTGCCATGCACGCCGTCGCCACTGCTCTGGAAGCTCTCGCCGCGCGCGTAGCTGCCTGGCACATCGTTGGCATAGAAACGCGCGACATCGCGTAACGCAAACGGTGGCTGCTCGGCATTGCCGGCCGCTTCGTGCTGCAGCACGTTCCAGCCGATATCGTCGTGGCAACGCACATAGCTTAGCCATGCGCAATTGCGCGGCAATGGCGGGCTATGCGCGATGACGTCGTGCAGGATGTCGCCGCGTTGCAACGCCAGTGCCGACCAGCCGGCTGCCATCAGCGTGCTGTGATACGCGAGATGGCACTCGTGTCCCTGGTCCGCACCTGTGCCGAAGTAGGGCGGCAGCTGCGTCATCGGCACGATGGCTTCGGCCTTCATCACCACCGCCGGCGCAACGATGTCGGTGACCGCGCGCAACGCCACCAGCAAGGTGTGCGCCTCGGGCTGGTTCATGCAATCGGTGCCGGTGCGCTTCCACAGGTAGGCGGTGGAATCCAGGCGAAACGCCTCAACGCCCAGGTTGGCCAGCCGCAACATGGCCAGCGCCATGTCGCCGAACACGGCCGGGTTGCTCCAGTTCAAATCCCATTGATAGGGGTAGAACGTGGTCCACATCCACTGCGCGGTGTCGTCCACCCAAGTGAAGTTGCCGGGCGCGGTGTGCGGAAACACCTGTCCTAACGTGCTTTCGTACTGATCGGGCAGGGTGCGGTCGGCAAAGTGATGGTAGTAGTCGAGATAGCGTGCATCGCCGGCGCGTGCCGCCTGTGCCCAGGCGTGATCGTCGGCAGTGTGGTTGAGCACGAAGTCCGCGCACAGGCTGATATCGGCTTCGCGCAAGCGGGTGGTGAGTGCGACCAGATCGTCGTTGTTGCCCAGGCTCGGTTCTACCTGGCCGTAATCGCTGACCGCAAAGCCGCCGTCGTTGTCGCCGGCGCGTGCGCGCAGAAACGGCAGCAGATGCAGGTAGCGCACGCCTAGCTCCTGCAGATAAGGCACGCGCTCGGCCACGCCCTGCAACGTGCCGGAGAAGCGGTCCACGTAGGCGCTGTAGCCCAGCATGTGCTGTGCGCCGAACCAGCCGGGCTTGCGGGTGGCATCGAGCTGTTGCAATGCGTGCGGACGTTGTTGCGCGTTGCTGCCGAGCGCGGCCAGCCACTGCGTCAACCACGCTGCGTAATCGGGGCGTTGCCCATACAGCGACTGCAGCGCATGCAGCAGGCGCGGTGCGTGTTCGTCAAAACGTGCCAGCAACGGGTCGGCGCGCTGTGCATCCAGCGGCGCGGCGAAGGCCGCGCGCAGAGCGGTGGAATCGATGGGGGAGGTGCTCATTGGAAGCCGCCGAGCCTGGACCCGGCGCGGGGTCCTTAGAAGTCGTAACGCAGGCTGATGCTGGTGGTGCGGCCGGCAATCGAGCGCGCGCGAATGATGCCGTTGGCCGGAATGGTGGCCTCTTCGGCTTCGGTCAGGCCGAAGGTGTTGAACAGGTTGTTGACGTTGAGTGCGACGGTGAGCGCATCGGTCACGCGGTAGTCGCCGAACAGATTCACCTGCGTATAGCCGGGCATCTTCAGCTGATTGGAATCCTGCGTATAGGCATCGGTGGTGCCGATCAGGTTCACGCCGAACTGGTAGCCGTCGCCGCGATAGCTGGGCGTCAACTGCCACACCACATCGGCCTGCCGGCGCGGCACATTGCCGGTGTTTTCCGGGGTGATCTGGTCGCGGGAGATTTCTGCATCGGTCCAGGTCAGGCCGCCGTTGACGGTGAAACCCTCGTAGCGGTAGCTGGCTTCCAGCTCCACGCCGTGCGCTTCGTAGCTGCGGTTGAAGAAGCGTTGGCTGGTGACTTCGAAGTTCTGCTCCTGGGTGCGCGCGGAGAATGCGGTGGCGAACAGGCTCAATCCATCGCGGCGCCACTTCAGGCCGGCTTCGGCCTGGCGCACCACGTTGACGCCTTCGTCGGACGACACCGAGCCGTCGTCGCGCACCACCCCGAACAACAACCGGTCTGCATTGGCGCGTGCGCCGCGGCTGATGCGCGCGAAGGCGCCCAGGTCGTCGGTGATCAGGTAATTGCCGCCCAGCGAGTACGACAGGTAGTTCCAGTCGTAGTCCACCGGGCGGGAGTTGGCGGTGTCGACCGTGGCCACGCGTTGCTCCACCGGCTGGATCACGCCGTCGCCGTTGACGTCCAGGTTCTGCGCGATGGCGGTGCCGTTGTAGGTGCCGCGCGCGTCGCCCATGTCGTAACGCAGGCTGCCGTCGACGCTGAACTTGCCGCTGTCGAAGGTAAGCGCCACGTACGGTGCATTGACGTCGTAACGCACGTCGTAACTGCGGGTGATGCAGCAGTCGCCCCAGAACGGGGTGCCGTAGGCGTACAGGCCGTTCTGCGAGCGCGACACGCCGGCAGCGTCGACCACGTTGAGCAGGCGCGAATCGCGGCCCAGGGTCTGCACGTAGGAATTCCAGGTCCAGTCCATGTCGATGGTCTGGCGCGAGCTGTAATAGCCCATGCGCAGGTTGAGCGTGCGGCCGTCGCCGCCGAACTCGCGCGAGACGCTGAGGTCGTTGGTGACGTTGCCCAGGTCGTTGATGGCCACGTTGAACAGATGCGTGCGGATGGCGTTGCCGGTATAGGCCTGGCCGGCGTCGGCGCCGCTGGCTTGTACCAACTGCGCACCGGCACCACCAATGGACGCTGCCAGCGTGGCCGCGTCGGTGACTTCGGCCGGGAACGGGCTGACGAAGCGGCCGCTGTTGTCGGCAATACGGAATTTTTCGCTCAGGTTCCAGCCGTTGCCCAGGTCGAACCAGGCCTCGGCGCCGATGGTGCGCGAGATCGGATGCATGCCGTCGCCCAGGTCGGTGCGGCGTGGCTGGTTGTTGCCATCCAGGCCGACATCGCTGCGGAAATTGCGGCTGTACAAGGTGTCGTTGCCGGGGTCGAAGCCGGGGAAACCGCCCAGGTCCGGCGAGCCGTCGCGGCCACGCACGGAGGTGGGCACCGGCAGGTAGCCGGCGGCGCGGTCGTTGAGGTATTTGCCGTACAGGCGCACGTAGCCGTTGTCGAACAAACGGGTGAGGTTGGCCTTGATCTGGCCGCCCTTGTCGGTGGTGTAGCCGGCATCGCGCACGCCATCGCCCTGGCGGAAGAAGCCGCCGATGTTGAACTGCCACTGCTCGGCGAACGGCGCGCCGTAATTGAAGTCGATGCGGGTGTTGTCGTAGTCCAGGCCGCGGCTGACGCCGACACTGCCGCCTTCGGTATCACCGGTCTTGCTGATGAAGTTGATGATGCCGCCGGGCGCGTTACTGGTGAACGTGGACGCCGAGCCGCCGCGGATGGCCTCGATACGGTCCAGGGTGAAATCCGAACGCAGGAAGATGTCGGCGTTGCCGAAGGCGATATCGCCGAACTCCATCACCGGCAGGCCGTCTTCCTGCAACTGCAGGAACTTGGCGCCACCAGAGGCCACCGGCAGGCCACGCACGGCGATGTTGGCATTGCCTTCGCCACCGCTGGATTCGGAGCGGATGCCGGGGATGTTGCGGAAGATTTCCGCAGTGCTGCGTGGCGCCGATTGTTCGATGGCCTCGGCACCGACGGTGCTGACCGAGACGCTGGATTTCAGCTTGGTGGTGGCGGTGGAGGTGCCGGTGACGAACACCGAATCCAGATTGACCGCGGCGCTGTCGGCAGCCGGCGGCGTGGCCGGCGCAGCGGCGGCGGTGTCCTGGGCCAGCGCGGCAGGCGCGCACAGGCAGGAAACGACCGCGCAGGCCAGGGCGTGCAGGCGCAGGGTGTGCAAGGTGGACATTGCGATTCTCTCTCTCACGGATAGTGGTGTGCCGACGCCTGCATCGTCCCCTCCCAGGGAGTGGCCGTGTGGCCTGCAGTGCGAGCGCAGTAATACGCCCGAATACAATCGATTGCAATCTTGCGTTGCAGCATGGAGATCGTTTTCTAATCTAGCTACACCGAAATGCTAAAGCGTGCTGCGGCGCAGCGTTACAATCGATTGCAGAGAGGGCAGGGTACAGTGCGCTGCGGCCACTGGGAGCCGCACCGATGCCCAGGGCTCTGCATGTCGTCGACCGTTCCTCCGCTCTCTTTCGCGCGCATCCTGGCGCTCAATGCCGGCTTTTTCGGCGTGCAGTACAGCTTCGGGCTGCAGCAGAGCAACATGAGCCCGATCTACAACTACCTGGGCGCCGACCATGCCAGCCTGCCGTACCTGTGGCTGGCCGGGCCGATCACCGGCCTGGTGCTGCAGCCGTTGGTGGGCGCGTGGAGCGATCGCTCGGTGACCCGCTGGGGCCGGCGCATGCCGTACATGGTGCTGGGCGCGCTGGTGTGCAGCCTGTGCCTGCTGGCGATGCCGTTCAGTACCGCGCTGTGGATGGCGGTGTGCCTGCTGTGGATGCTGGATGCGGCCAACAACGTGGCGATGGAGCCATACCGCGCCTTGGTCAGCGATGTGCTGGCGCCGCCGCAGCGGCCGCTGGGCTATCTCACCCAAAGCGCCTTCACCGGTCTGGCGCAGACGCTGGCCTACCTCACGCCGCCGTTGCTGGTGTGGCTGGGCATGAACCAGGATGCGGCCAACGCGCACCATATTCCATACGTCACCATCGCCGCGTTCGTGATCGGCGCGGGCTTTTCTGCGGCCTCGATCCTGCTCACCGCGCGCAGTGTGCGCGAGCCTGCGATCGCGCCGGCGGAGATCGCACGCATGCGCCAGACCGGCGCCGGGCTGGGCGCGACCGTGCGCGAAATCGGCAGCGCCTTGCGCGCGATGCCGCCCACCATGCGCCAGCTGGCGCCGGTGATGCTGTTCCAGTGGTACGGGATCTTCTGCTACTGGCAGTACATCGTGCTGTCGTTGTCGACCACCTTGTTCGGCACCACCGATGCCACCTCGCACGGCTTCCGCGAGGCCAGCCTGGTCAACGGGCAGATCGGCGGTTTCTACAATTTCGTCGCGTTTGCGGCGGCCTTTGCGATGGTGCCGGTGGTGCGTCGCTTTGGCCCCAAATATACGCATGCGGCCTGTCTGGTCGCCGCCGGCATCGGCATGTGGCTGCTGCCGGGCATCGAGAACCGCTGGCTGATGCTGCTGCCGATGATCGGCATTGGCCTGGCCTGGGCCAGCATGATGGGCAACCCGTACCTGATGCTGGCCGACAGCATCCCGCCCGAACGCACCGGCGTGTACATGGGCTTGTTCAACCTGTTCATCGTGCTGCCGATGCTGATCCAGATCGTCACCTTGCCGCTGTATTACGAGCGCCTGCTGCACGGGGACCCGCGCAACGTGATCAAACTGGCCGGTGCGCTGATGCTGGCCGCCGCGGTAGCGATGCTGTGCGTGCGCTTGCGTAAGCCGAAAGTGATCCTGACAGATTCTTAGGACTACCTAGCTGACGTCGCCGGCTGCCTGCCCCCTCATCCGCCCTTCGGGCACCTTCTCCCGCAGGCGGGAGAAGGAAGCGGGCTGCCGGCTGGTGTCTCCGAATCGGCAATCCCGAATCCCGAATCCCAAATCCCAAATCCCAAATCCCAAATCCCAAATCCCAAATCCCAAATTCCAAATTCCAAATTCCCAATCCCCAATCCCCGCTTCACGCCGACTCGCGCACCACCAGCTTCACCGGCATTTCAACCGATTGCACGGTTTCGCCTGCGATCAAGGCAAGCAGGCGGTCCACCAGGAGCCGCGCAGCCAGGCCCAGATCCTGACGCACCGTGGTCAACGGTGGCTGGCTGTAGGCGGCCAGCGGAATATCGTCGAAGCCCACCAGCGAGATGTCCTGCGGCACGCGGTGGCCGGCCTCGACCAATGCCCGGATCGCGCCCACGGCGATCACGTCGGAGGCGGCGAACAAGCCGTCCGGCGGGTCGGCCTTCTTGAGCATCGCGCGGGTGAGGCGGTAGGCATCTTCGCTGACGAAATGGCTGCACGCATGCAGCCGCGTGTCGAATTCCAGCCCGTGGCGCGTCAACGCATCGCGGTAGCCGGCAAACCGCGGCGCCACTTCCGGCAACTGGTCGTCGCCCAGGAAGGCGATGCGCTGGCGGCCGCTGGCGATGAGGTGTTCGGTGGCAAGCGCGCCGCCCTGGAAGTTGTCGCTGCCCACGCTGATGTACGACTGCCCGTCGATCTTGCTACCCCACACCGCCATCGGCAGGCCGTCGCGTGCGGCCGCATCCAGCGCGGCGTGCTCGGAACTCTGGCCCAGCACGATCACGCCGTCGGAGCGGCTGCCGCGCGCAAGCTGTTCCACCCAGCCATCCTGATGCCGGTCCAGTTTGGACAGCAGCATGCTGTAGCCGCGGCCGGTGAGTTCTTCGGCCAGCAACGCCAGCATGGTCATCAGGAACGGGTCGGAGAGCGGCTGATCCAGTGCGTGCATCATCGGCACCGCCACACTCACCGTATTGGAGCGTTTGGCGCGCAGGCTGCGCGCGACCGGGTCGACCTGGTAGCCGGCATCGGCGGCAATCTGCTTGATGTAGGCGCGGGTGCGTTCGGCCACGACCGGGCTGCCGGCCAGTGCGCGCGACACGGTGGACTCGGACACGCCGGCCATGCGCGCGATATCGGCCATCTGCGGGCGGGCAGTGAGCGTGGTGCGTTCTGAAGGTTTGGCCATGGCAGCGTAGTGCGGAAAAGCCAGAGTGTAATCAGTTCGCACTAGAGGCGGGTTGTTCGCGCAGTGGCGGCTGCTTGTGCGCCAAGGTGCCGCGCCATCGCGCACACGCGTCCCAGCCTTGCGATCGCGGTTGCGGATCGAGTGCCGGGAGAGTGTCGCGGCTGGACAGCGCGTCATTGTGCATCCGGACATGCGGGGCTTAGAACCGTCATAAAAAGCGGGCGGCTGCCAGGCGGGTGTGGGCGGCGTACAGGAACTGGAGTGCGATGCGTCGTACCTGCCGATGCCGAGCACCGGCCGCTCCTGTCTGCCGGCCGCGGCGTCGTTTTGTTGGTCGCATTGGGTGATCGCGGCTGGCGTGCCGGGGTGCACTCCGACAACCGCTTGCGGCCCACTGTCCGTGTCAGCCCATGTAGAGCCCGCCATTGACCGCGTAATCGGCACCGGTCACATAGGCGGCCTCGTCTGAGGCCAGCCACGCGCACAGGCCGGCGACTTCGACCGGCTTGCCCAACCGGCGTACGGGCACCGAGGTGGCGAGGCGGTCGAGCACGTCGGGCGGAAAACTGCTGATCGAGGCGCTGGCGATATAGCCGGGCGAAATGGTGTTGACGGTGACACCGCGCGAGGCGACTTCCTGCGCCAACGCGCGACTGAAGCCGTGCATCGCCGCCTTGGCGGTGGCGAAGTTGATCTGCCCGATCTGGCCCTTGTGCGCGCTGACCGAACCGATGTTGACGATGCGCCCCCAGCCACGTGCGGTCATGCCATCGACCACCTGCTTGGTGATGTTGAACAGCGAATGCAGGTTGCTGGCGATCACCGCATTCCAGTCGTCGCGCGTCATCTGCCGGAACAAGGTGTCGCGGCTGCCGCCGGCGTTGTTGACCAGCACATCGATCTCGCCGACTTCGGCCTTGACCTTGGCGAAGGCAGCCACAGTGGAATCCCAATCGGCGGCATTGCCTTCGGAGGCCACGAAGTCGAAGCCCTGTTCGCGCTGCTCGCGCAACCACGACGCCTTGCGTGGCGAATTGGGCCCGCAACCGGCAACCACGGTATGCCCGCTGCGCGCCAGCTTCTGGCAAATCGCGGTGCCCACACTGCCCATGCCGCTGGTGACGTATGCGATGCGGAGAGTCATTGGTTGGGATTCCTTTAGAGGTGGATCGGGATTCGGGTCCCGGGTCCCGGGTCCCGCAAAATCAAGCGCAGATGGCGGGGTTTTTGGCGAGCGACGTTCTTCGGGTCCCCGCTTCCGGGTCCCGGGTCCCGTGTCCTAACGCGCCAACGGAAACAGGCCAAACAACAACCCGCCGCCAAGCATCAACAGCGAGATCAACACCGCCCACTTCAGGGTGAAGCGTTGATGGTCGGCAAAATCGACCTTGGCCAGGCCCACCAGCAGATAGGTCGAGGGCACCAGGGGGCTGAGCAGATGCACCGGCTGGCCGGCGAGCGAGGCGCGGGCCATTTCCACCGGGGTGATGCCGTAGTGGCCGGCGGCTTCGGACAGGATCGGCAGCACGCCGAAGTAGAACGCGTCGTTGGACATGAAGAACGTAAACGGCATGCTGACGATCGCCGTGATCACCGCCAGATACGGGCCCCAGCTGTCCGGTATCACCGCCAGGAAGCTGCGCGACATCGCTTCCACCATCCCGGTGTTGGACAGGATGCCGGTGAAGATACCGGCGGCAAAGATCAGCGACACCACCGACAGCACGTTGCCGGCGTGATTGACCAGCCGGCGGCGTTGCTCGGCCAGGTTGGGGTAGTTGATCATCAGTGCCAGCGCGAACCCGATCATGAACAGCACCGGCATCGGCAGGATGCCCACCACCAGCGCGGCCATCAGCGCCAGGGTCAGGATCAGGTTCACCCACAGCAGCTTGGGCCGCTTCATGTCCTCGGTGTCTTCCACGCGCGGCAGGGCGTCATTGTCTTCGGGGATGCTGGTCTCCAGCCAGTTGCCATCGGCGGGCAAGCGCACCACGCCCAGGCGGCGACGTTCGCGCATGCCCAGGTACCACGCCAGCGCCAGGATGCCGGCGATCGCCAGCAGCATCGCCGGCACCAGCGGCACGAACACATCGGCCGGGTCCACATGCAACGCCGTCGCCGCACGTGCAGTGGGGCCGCCCCACGGGGTCAGGTTCATCACGCCGCTGGCCAGGATGGTGACGCAGGTCAGGTTGAGCGCGTTCATGCCCAGCCGCTGGTACAGCGGCAGCATCGCCGAGACGGTGATCATGTAGGTGGTGGAGCCATCGCCATCGAGCGAGATCAGCATCGCCAGGATCGCCGTGCCCATCACGATCTTCAGCGGGTCGCCCTTGACCAGCCGCAGAATGCGCCCGACCAGTGGATCGAACAGCCCGGCATCGATCATCACCCCGAAGTAGAGGATGGCGAACATCAGCATCACGCCGGTGGGCGCGATCTTCTTGATGCCTTCCAGCATCATCTCGTTGATGCCGGTGCCGAAGCCGCCCAGCAACGCGAACACGATCGGCACCGTGATCAGAGCCACCAGCGGCGACAGCCGCTTGCTCATGATCAGGTACATGAAGGTGATCACCATTCCGAAACCGAGCGCGGTCAGCATGCGGGAAAATCCTTTGAGGCGTGCAACAGGGGGAGGGTGGAGCGTGCGCATGCAGCGCAGGAACGATGACGCGTTTGCAGTTGCCTTGAAACGGATGTGGTCATGAACGACACATCAGAAGTCGTATTGAAAACGGCCGGTCACCGCCAGCGTGTGGTCGACCACCGAATTGAACATGCGATCGCGGTTGCGGCTGTCGATCACATTGAGCATCACGCGCAAATTCGGCTTGAAATACCAGTTGCCGCCCAGCGTCCACGACTGCGTGCTGGCATTGAGGAAGTCCGGTTGCCCATCCAGATGCTGGTCGCCGCGCATGTAGTCGTAGCGCAGCGCCAGCTCGAATGCACCGGACGGGCGATTGGGCGTGGCGATGCGGCTGAAACGCCCGGTCTTGCGGTCGTAACCGCGCGACTCGCCGGTGACGAACCAACTCACCAACCCGTAGCTGGCCAGCACCTTGGCGCGCTGCGCGCCATCGTCGAGCAGGCCGCCGCTGAATTCGGTCTGCCATGACCACGAGCCGAGCACTTCGGCATATTCCAGCGACCATTTGTCGAAATCGGTATCGCGGCCATCGGCAAAGCGCGCCAGCGTGATGCGGCTGTTGTTGGCCAGATCGTTCTCGGCGCGCGGGCGGATCAGCAGCGGCGGCGCTCCGCTACTGCCCGGATGCGAATAGCGCTCGTGCGCCAGCGAGACGCCCAGGTGACGCAAGCGTGCCTGGCCCATTTCCGGGGCGTAGGTCAGGCGCGTGCCCAGCGCACCGCCCTTGGTCGACGAATTGTCGATGCTTTCCAGGCTGTAGGCGGCCGTGGACCAGGTGGCATCCGGGCGATTGGTCTGCCAGGAAATCGCCTTGCGATAGATCGGCGCCAGCGTGGTGGCGGCATAGCCGCGTTCCAGGAACGGGCCATAGTTGGAACCGGTGCGATCGTCCAGCGCAAAATACTGCTTGAACTGGCCCACCGTCAGCGTGCCGGCAGAAAACTTCTTGGCGATGTATACATCGCGCGCCAGGATGCCGCGGCCGCCGGACTCGTATTGCAGGCCGGCAAATTCCGCTTCGGCCTTGTAGTTGAAGCCGTAGAACTTGCCCGCCACATCCAACCACAGGCGGCGGAACTGGGTGTCGTTACGCTCGGGCGTGCCGCGTTCGTCGTTGTCGAACATGGTGAAGTCCCAGTGCACACGCCCGCCTACCTCGGCAGTGACCGGGCCTGCCTCATCGGCCGCGCGCGCAGCCGATGCCAGGCAGAGCGCAGCGCAGGCGGTGAAGGCGCGCAGACGTAAAGTGTCGTTGCTCACAGACCCTCCCAGGTACATGTGTAAATCACGTTCAGCGATGCACCGCACAACCACACTGCGGCGCGTTGGCGGAAGCCTAGTCCGGCGAAGCTGTCATGGACCTGTCGTTGGGGGGATGGGAATGGGGGAGTGGGGAATCGGGAATCGCAAGAGCGGGATTGGGGCAGCTGAATTGTTGGGGCGTAGAAGCTTTTGTTCGCCTGGCCTGTTACCTTCCGGCCGCGACCTATCGCCGTTCCGATTCCCGATTCCCGATTCCCGATTCCCCATTCATGCGCCTGCTGCTAGTCGAAGACAATGCCGACCTCGCCGATGCCATCGTGCGGCGCATGCGCCGTAGCGGGCATGCGGTGGATTGGCAGGCTGATGGGTTGGCGGCGGCGAGTGTGTTGCGGTATCAGAGTTTCGATCTGGTGGTGCTGGATATCGGCCTGCCCAAGCTGGATGGATTGCGCGTGCTTTCGGGGATGCGCGAGCGTGGCGATACCACGCCGGTGTTGATGCTCACCGCGCGCGATGGCATCGAAGACCGCGTGCAGGCGCTGGACGTGGGCGCGGACGATTACCTGGGCAAGCCGTTCGATTTTCGTGAGTTCGAGGCGCGTTGCCGCGTGTTGCTGCGACGCAACCGGGGCCAGGCCAGCGAGGTGGTGCAGATCGGCGGATTTGTGTTCGACAACGCTGCGCACACGGTGATGCTCGATGGCGCGCCGATCGAATTGCCCAACCGCGAATACCGCCTGCTGGAAATCCTGATCGGGCGGCTGGGCCATGTGGTCGGCAAGGACGAGATCGGCAACGGCCTGTTTGGCTTCGACGACGATGCCGGGCCCAATGCGATCGAGCTATATGTGGGGCGGCTGCGGCGCAAGCTGGCGAGCGCGCCATTGCGCATCGTCACCGTGCGCGGCGCCGGCTACAAGCTCGAAGAGGCCGACCCGCACGCGCCGGTGGAGCCGGGCGTCGATGGCTGAGCCGCTGACGGTGGCGCCGTCGATCCGGCGCACCTTGCTGCTGTATCTGGGCAGCCTGTCGCTGCTGGGTGCGGTGGTGCTGTTCTTTGCCGCACGCGATTACGGCGAACGCGCGGCCAATCGCTCTTACGATCATCTGCTGGTCTCCTCGGCCTTGTCGATCATCGATAGTGTGGCCCTGGTCGGTGGCGACTGGCAGGTGGATCTGCCCTACGCCTCGCTGGATCTGCTCGGCATGGCGCCGGAAGACCGCGTGTTCTATCGCGTGTTCGATGCGCAGGGCCGTACGATCACCGGCGAAGAGGCGCTGCCGCTGCCGCCGCGCTCGCCGCGCGACGAGCGGCCGTTGTTGTTCGATGCGCAGTACAGTGGCGAGCCGGTGCGCTTTGCGGTGGTGATGCACCGGGTGGCATCGGCATCCCGGCAGGGCGAGGTGCGCGTGCAGGTAGGCCAGACCCGGCGTGCGCGCGATGCGGTGGCGCGCGATGTGGTGCTCAACGCCCTGGTGGCGATCGGCGTGCTGTCGCTGCTGGCGCTGGGCCTGGTATGGCTGGGGGTGTACCGCGCGTTGCGGCCGTTGCAGCGCATCGAGCGCGATCTGTCGCGGCGCGAACCGTCCGAGCTGAAACCGCTCAGCGTACCGGCGCCGCAGGAAATGCAGTTGATGGTGACCGCGCTCAATCGCTTCATGGCGCGGCTGTCGTCCAGCAACGAAACCTTGCGCGCATTCATGGCCGAAGCCGCGCACCAGATGCGCACACCGCTGGCAGCCTTGCGCGCGCAGGCGCAGCTGGCGATGGACGACGACGACCCGCGCGAGATGCAACGCAGCCTGGTGGCGATCGAACGCAATGCCAGCCATATGAGCCGGCTGCTCAACCAGTTGCTCAGCGATGCCAGTGTGATCCATCGCGCCAATCTGCAGCGCTTTGCCACCGTGGATCTGGCCGAGGTCTTGCATCAGGCCTTGCACGAAGCGTTGCCGCGCAGCGAAGGCGCACCGCGCGTGCAACTGGCCATCGACCCGCAACCGGCGTTGCTGCGTGGCGATGCCTTGCTGCTGCGCGAAGCGCTGAAAAACCTGATCGATAACGCCTGCAAGTACGCTGCCGGTGCACCGCTGCAGGTGGCGCTCACCAGCGACGGCAACCAGCACGTACTCACCATTGCCGATCACGGCCCCGGCATTCCGGCCGCCGAGGCCGAACGTGTGTTCGAACGGTTCGTGCGTGGGCCCGACGCGCCGGCCGGCGGCGCCGGGCTGGGGTTGGCCATCGTCAAGCGCGTGGTGGAAGCGCATGGCGGGCGTATCGATCTGGCCAACCGCATCGGCGGCGGGCTGATCGCGTCGTTGCATTTTCCTGGAGGAAGCGCGTGATGCGGCTGATGTGGGTGCTGGTGTTGCTGCTGATCCACGGAATCGCCTGTGCGGCGCCCGGCGACGTGCGGCGCTTCCCTGCGCAGGGCCCGGTGCATGCGCAATTGCGCGTGCAGGGCTCCACCGATCTGGAAGTGTTCGGCGCAGTCATCCAGGATTATCAACGCCTGCATCCAGGCACCGAGGTGATCTACGAAGACGTGATTGCCTGGGACATCTACGCGCGCTATCTGCATCCGGGCAAGGGCGCACCGGTTGCCGACATGCTGATCAGCGCCAGCATGGATCTGCAGACCAAGCTGGTGAACGATGGCCATGCGCTGGCGCATCGTTCCGCGCAGACCGAAGCGCTGCCGGCGTGGGCGCAGTGGCGGCACGAAGTGTTCGGCATCAGCTACGAGCCGGTGGCCATCGTCTACAACACGCGCAAGCTGGATGCCGCCCGCGTGCCGCGCACCCGCCGGCAATTGCTGGCCCTGTTGCGCGCGCCCGATGCACCGCTGCGCGGCAAGGTGGGCACCTACGATGTGGAACGCAGCGGCGTGGGCTACCTGTTCGCCACCCAGGACGGGCAGGTGGGCAGCATTGCCGGTGCGCTGCTGGCAGCGCTTGGGGCCAACCGGGTGGCGCTGGAAGAGCGCACCGGCACCTTGCTCGACCGCGTCAGCCGTGGCGAGTTGCTGCTGGCCTATAACGTGCTCGGCTCCTATGCGCAGACCCGCATCGATGCCGGCGCGCCGCTGGGCATCGTGCAGCCGCAGGACTACACGCTGGTGGCATTGCGCACCGCAGTGATCCCCAAGACGGCGCCGCACGCACCGGAAGCACGCAGGTTCCTCGACTACCTGCTCTCGCCGCGCGGCCAGCAGGTGCTCTCGCGCGAGGCCCGGCTGATGCCGATCCTGCCGGCGGCCGGCGGCCGCGGCGGCTCCGCGCAGCCGCCGTTCCGCCCGATCCCGCTCGGCCCCGGCCTGTTGGTGTACCTGGACAAGCTCAAACGCCGTCAGTTTCTGGATGCCTGGCGCGCGAGCACGCAGCCGCCGCGCTAGGGCGTGTGGTGCACGTTGAGATGAGGTGCGTTGGCCCTCAGCGGTGCGCAGCGGGTGCTGTGTGGCGCGGCTTGTCTTGTGCCAAGGCAAGCCGCGCGGCGCGCGCTCCGTGCCGCTGACGGCCAACCCTCCGGGAAGCGCCCTGTGGCGCGCCGATACCGCGTTGCGCGCCTTGCCCAGGCAGCCAGCCTGGGCAAGGCGCACGCCTTGTCTCGACGCGCCACAGGACGCTTCGCACTCACCTCAAGGTACATCGCACGCGCTAGGGCAAGGCAGCGGCGGCGGCCATGTGCCAGACTTGGTGTATGGCCGATCTCACCATTCTCGTCGCCGACGACCACCCGCTGTTCCGCGCCGCCGTGATCCACGTGCTGCAGCAGACCCTGCCGCAGGCCAATGTGGTGGAAGCTTCCAGCGCCGCTACCTTGAGCGCGATGCTGCGTTCGCACCCGCAGGCCGAACTGGTGCTGCTGGATCTGGCGATGCCGGGCGCACGCGGTTTTTCGGCGCTGCTGCATGTGCGTGGCGAGCACCCGGACATCCCGGTGGTGGTGATCTCGTCCAACGATCATCCGCGTGTGATCCGGCGTGCGCAGCAGTTCGGCGCGGCCGGTTTCATTCCCAAATCCACCCCGGCCGAATCGATCGGCACCGCGGTGGCCAGCGTGCTGGAAGGCGGCACCTGGTTCCCGCCGATGACCGCCGAACGCTCGGAGGCCGACGCGCAACTGGCCTCCAAGCTCGCCCAGCTCACCCCGCAACAGTTCCGCGTGCTGCTGAGCCTGGCCGATGGGCTACTCAACAAGCAGATTGCGCACGAACTGGGCCTGGCCGAAAACACCGTCAAGGTGCACGTCACCGCGATCCTGAAAAAGCTCGACTGCTACAGCCGCACGCAGGCGGCAGTGCTGGTCAAGGCGCTGGAGCCGGAAGGCGAGGGTTGATTGCACGTGCGCTGCGGGTAGCGGCCTGCAGCCGCACCACACATGGCCCACAGCGCACACAGCTAGTGCACCTGCCGCAGTGGCGGGGCCAGGCGCTCGGCCAGCGAGCGGGCGGACTGCAGTGGCGATCAATGCAGCGCGGCCGCGCAAGCTGCCTGCGCTTGGGCCGGAGCCTTCGATGGTCCACACCACCTCGGGCGACAGCAGCGTCTGAAAGAAGTCGTTGCCGCCGGCCTGCCACTGCGCAAACGTCGCTTCGACGATGCGCTGGTTGCACACGTGTACCGGCTGCTCCGCACAGGCCTGTGCGGATGCAGCGTCCTTCGACATGGCAACGGCGTTGCCTGCGAACGCTGCGGCGACCAGCAGCGCTGCCGCCGCGATGGCTGAGGGTCTGGTCATGGTTGCGCCGTGGTGATCAGCTGCGCAGCTGCAACTGATGGATGCCGTAGATCAACTGCTGCGCCATCGGCCTGCCGATAAAGCGTTCGGGGAAGATCGGCGGCAAGGCGCTGACGCTATCCAGGCGCGCAAGCTGGTCGTCGCTGAGCACGATCTCCAACGCGCCGAAGTTGTCTTCGGCCTGCTGCAGGGTAGGTGCGCCCATCACCGGCGAGACCACCGCCGGGTGGCGCAAGGTCCAGGCCAGCGCCACCTGCGAGGGGAAGCGCCCGCTTCAGCGGCGACCGCACCGGGAGGAGAACCGACAGGTGTACGGCGTGCGCAAGGTCTGGCGGCAACTCAAGCGCGAGGGCTATCAAGTGGCCCGCTGCACGGTGGAGCGGCTGATGGGCGAGCCGGGCCTGCACGGGGTGGTGCGCGGGAAGGTGGTCAAGACCACGATCAGCGACAAGCGGCCGTGCCCGCTGGATAAGGTGAACCGACAGTTCCATGCGCCGTCGCCGAACCGACTGTGGGTCAGCGACTTCACCTATGTTTCGACCTGGGCCGGGTTCGTGTACGTGGCCTTCGTGATCGAGGTGTAGGCGCGGCGCATCGTGGGTTGGAAGGTCTCGCCGACCGCGCAGACGGATTTGGTGCTGGACGCCCTGGAGCAGGCGCTGCATGCGCGGCGCCCAACCGAGGGTGGCCTGATCCACCACTCCGACCGCGGCGTGCAGTGCGTGTCGATCCGCTACACCGAGCGGCTGGCCGACGCCGGGATCGAGCCGTCGGTGGGCAGCGTGGGCGATAGCTACGACAACGCGCTGGCCGAGACGATCAACGGGTTGTACAAGGCCGAGGTGATCCACCGCCGCGCGTGGCGCAACCGCCAGGATGTGGAACTGGCCACGCTGGATTGGGTGGACGTCGGTACAACCACAAACGCTTGCTGGGGTCGATCGGGAACATTCCTGCCAACCGCTCGCTACGTTTTGTTAGCCGCTCTTGCTCCTGTACGAGCGACCCTGGTCGCGAGGGCCTTCCCCGTGACGGGCAAGCCCTCGCGGCCAGGCCCGCTCCTGCAACGGCCGTGGAAATAACCGCGCAATCCAACATTTATTCCTGCGCTCTGCGCGCGTGTCGAGGTCAGGGCTTGGGCCGATAGACCACGATGCCGGCTGTTCTGGCGACGTACTCCATGAACGGCGAGTCGACGACCTTGTTGTTTTCCGGTCGTGAGGAGGCGTTGCGCAGCACCGGGCCGGCGTCGGTCATGCTGAAGATGCCGACATGGCTGACATCCAGCCCGTCCGCAGGCGAGTACCTGCCGACATAGTCGCCGGTGCGCAGCTGACCCACGACATTGCTGTCCACCGCAGCCACCGGGATATAGGTGATGGTCCGCTGCACCACCGGCAACCCGGGCAGGTAGTTGCTGCCATCGGCTTTCAGATTCAGCGCCTTGTCCACGCTGACCGCGTTGGGGCTGATTGAGGCGGTGATGTCGTCGGCCAGCTCATAGGGGCGGGCCACCCAATCCGAAAAGAAATGCTTGCGATAGGGAAAGCCGACGATGCCATCGACGTAGCGGGTCAGCACCAGCCGATCGACGAAATCCTGCTGCGAAGACGCCCTGCGCGCCGCTTCGACGTAGCCCAGATAGGTGAAGCAATCCAGGCCGGTGAAGTCGATGATCAGTTTTTCCGGTGTGGTCGCAGAGCCTTGCAGCATGTTGGCCTGGTACGGCGTGTCGAGAAACAGTGCAGAGATGCGCTTGATCAGATGTCCCGGGCTCAGGCCGCGATGCCGGGAGACCTGGCCCAGCACCGTGTCCAAGCGTTGCACGGTGTAGGGGTTCATGTCCGCACGGATCGGCCCGGAGGGCTGCACGCCAGCCGCAGGCGTTGTCGCCTGTGCGGGCAGGCTTGCCGCGCAGCCTGCAGACAACAGCGCGGCCATCTGTATCGCAACGGGTAACAGCAAATGCCGGCATAGCAACCATCAGAAAAACCACGGTTATTTCGCTATTTCTACAATGAAGAAGCCAAAATTTTGAAACCCAGGCAACGCAGCATTTCGACGCCATGTGCTTTGACGCCACGTGCTTCGGTACATGGCACGCGGCATCACCCGCGCCGCATCAGCATCTGCGTCACCAGGGCACGCAGGGCAGGTGGGCGCACCGGTTTGGAAAGGAATCCCCAACCCAGATCCAGCGCATGCTCGCGCAGTGCGGGGTCGGGCTCTGCGGTGACCAAAATCACGCGCGGTTCGCGTTGCCAGCGTTCCACCAGCTGGGGCAGCAGCATGGGGCCGTAATGCGCGCCCATGCGTACATCCAGCAAGAGCAATTCCGGCACCTCGTCGGCATTGGCAGCGCTCAATGCCTCGTCGGGGCCGCCGGCAAAATCCACGCGGCATTCCCAGCGCTCCAGCAGCGTGCGGGTGGCCTCGCAAACCAGCGGCTCGTCGTCCACGCACCACACGCGGCAGCCGTGCAGGATGGGGTCGTTGCCGTGTTCGGCGGTGCTGGCAGGCGCTGGCAATTGCCGTGCGATTGCGGCGCGTTCGCCCAGCGGCACGGTCACCGAAAATACGCTGCCACGCCCCAGCGTGGAGCGTAGCCCGATGCGGTGGCCGAGCAGGCGGCCGATACGTTCGACGATGGCCAGGCCCAGGCCCGCGCCGCGGTCGTTGGCCACGCCGTCGTCCAGGCGGCGGAATTCTTCGAAGATTTCGTGCTGCAAGGCGTCGGGAATGCCGGGCCCCTGGTCGTGCACTTCGATACGTAGCCAGCCGCCGCGACGACGGCAGCCGATCAGCACGCGTCCGCGCGGGGTGTAACGGATTGCGTTGGAAAGAAAGTTCTGCAGGATGCGGCGCAGCAGGTTTTCATCGCTCAACACCACCGCCGACGTGGGTACCCATTCCAGCGTCAGGCCACGGTCTTCGGCCAGGATGCCGAATTCGCGCGCCAGGGTTTCCAGCAAGGGCGCCAGCGCAAAGTCGCGTACCTGGGTCTTCAGGCTGCCGGCTTCCAGCCGCGAGATGTCGAGCAAGCTGTTGAGGATGGCGTCCTGTGCAGCCAGCGCACCGTCGATGTTGTCGACCACGCGCGCGCTGCCAGCCTCGTGCACTTGCCCGCGCAACACCGAGACGAACATGCGCGCGGCGTTGAGCGGCTGCAGCAGGTCGTGCACTGCCGAGGCGACGAAGCGGGTCTTGTAGCGGTTGGCGCTTTCGGCCTCGCGCTTGGCTGCAGCCAGGTCGCGGGTGCGCTCGGCTACGCGGTGTTCCAGTGCATCGGCCAGCGAACGCAATTCGCGTGCGGCATTCTTGTAGCTGGTGATGTCGGCATAGCTGGTGACAAAGCCGCCATCGGGCAGCGGGTTGCCGCGGATCTCAAGCACGGTGCCGTCTTCTTTTTCGCTCTCGCGCATATGCGGTTTGCCGCTGCGCAAATGGTTCAAGCGGCGTTCGATCGCCGCTTCGATCGGCCCCGGCCCGAGCAGGCCGCGGCGTGCGTTGAAGCGGAACAGGTCTTCGATCGGGCGGCCGATCTTGAGCAGTTCCGGCGGGAAGCGGAACAGCTCCACATAGCGCGAATTCCACGCCACCAGATTGAGCGCCTCGTCGATCACCACCACGCCCTGCGGCAGATGTTCCAGGCTGCGGCTCAGGCCGGCATTGGCCTGCTGCGCGGCGGTGACCACGCCGTCCTGCGCGGTGCGCAGTTCTTCGGCATGTTGTTGCAGCAGCGTTTCCAGCTCATGCCGGCTGCGCTGGCGCAGTGCCGACAGCCGCCGCCGTTGCTGCACGAACAACCACAACAACGCCAGCGCCAGCCATGCACCGGCTGCGGCAATTGCCGCTGCGCGCCCGGCGGCGGCACTGGCGCGGGTGTCGTGCAGCAGATGCAGGCGCCAGCCGCTTTCGGGTACTTCCAGGGTCTGCCACAGCACCTGCGCGCCGAGCGGCGGGTCGTGGATGTCGGCCAGGACACCGCCATACCCGGTCCGTTCGATCAGCCGGCGCCGCAGCGGTAGCAGATCCTGGTCGGCGTACTGCCGCGTACTCTGCAACTCGCGGCGATCGCGCTGGCTGAGCGGGGCCAGTATGCGGTAGCGCCATTCCGGCCGGCTGGCCAGAAACACCACATCGTGCGCGTCCGAGGCCAGCACGATGTCCGGGGTCTGCAGCCATTCGCGTTCCAGTGCGGCCAGCGCGATCTTGATCACCACCACGCCCTGCACCTGGCCGGCAGCATCGACGATGGCCTGCGACAGGAAATAACCCGGCTCGCTGGTGGTCATGCCGATGCCGTAGAAGCTGCCGCTGCCGGTGGCCAGCGCCTGCTGGTAGTACGGGCGGAAGGCGTAATCCACGCCGACGTTGCTGCGCGGCGCCTGCCAGTTGCTGGCCGCCAGCGCCACGCCGTCGTGGTTGATCAAGGTCAGCGTGGACGACTGGGTGACGTTATTGGCGCGTTCGAGTTTGCGATTGAGCCGCTGCACCTGCTCTGGCGACAGCGGGCCGGACACGGCCGCACGCAGCTCCGGGTCCAGCGCCAGAATCTGCGGCAGCGTGCGATAGCGGTCGATACGCTGCTGCAGCGCCTGCGCGTAGAGGCGCAGCTGCCGGCGCACGGTGGCGCTTTCGTCGTGCAGTGCATTTTGTTCGACGAAGTGCCCGGCCGCGAACATGGCCACGACCATGCCGCCCAGCACGATGGACAGGGTGAGCAGCAGGCGGCGGCGTTGCGAGGCATACATGGCTGCAAGTATGGCGGTCTGCCGCTGGATCGCGCAGCCATCGCCTCACCGTGCGCTGCGCAGACGCCCAAAAACGACAACGGCCGCACCCGTGCAGGAATGCGGCCGTGTCGAACATCTGTTGCCCTCAGCGATGGCAGCAGCGCGCCGAGCGCAAGGCAAGCAGGTACCGCAGCGCACGCCGGACCGAATCGCCGGCGTGCTGCAGCGCCTCAGCGCTGCTTAGAACTGCACCTGCGCACGCAGTTCCATCACGTGCGGGGTTTCATGTACGCCGTTGCGCGAGGAATCCACCCAGCTGTAGTTGGCCTGGAACTTGAAGTGGCTGGTGAGGTACCAGTTGGCGCCGATGGTGGTGTCGTGCTGGCGGCCGCCGTGCACGTTGTTGTCTTCCAGGTTCAGGCGGCTGTAGCGGGCGGTCAGCTCGACTGCGCCGTAGTCGTGCGCCGGCTTGATGTTGCCCGGCACGCCGCCGGCATAGCTGCGCGACTCGCCGGTCAGCGACCAGGTGCCGTACACGTACTGACCCTGGGCGATGAAGTGCGGCTGGCCGGCATTACGCGCCACTTCGGCACGCAGCGCTTCGCTCTGCAGCGAGAACGGGCCATGGATCCACACCGCTTCCACGCCGGTACGGATCACGTGGTCCACATCGAGGATGGTGCCGGTGTCGATCAGACGCACGTCGGTCAGGCCGGCTTCCGGGCGGGCACGCAGACGCACGCGCGGGCTGAACGACACGCCGCGGCCGTCGCTGAAACCGCGCGGGTTTTCCACCGAGCCGGCGATGCCCAGGTGCAGCACGTCGCCTTCGGCCTTGAACGGGGTCCAGGCGGCATGCACGGCCTGGGTGGTGCCCGGGTTGTCGCCCTGCAGATCCTTGCCGCCGTAAGCGCCGGCCTGCAGCAGGTACTGCTGGCGCTCCAGCGTCCACTCCACGCCGGTGCGGCGGCCCTGGAACACCGCCTGCACCGGCAGGCCCAGTTCCATGAAGCTGCCCGCGCGCGAGCTCTGCACCGCTTCCAGACCCACCGGCACCTTCATGTAGCCCAGGCGCACGCGGCCGTAGTCCTGGCCCAGCAGCGCCTTGGTCTCGAAGCGGTAGAACACGTCCAGCCACAGCTTGGCTTCGAAGTCGAAGTACACCATGGCATCGTAGACGCCCTTCTTCTTGATGGTGGCGCCGAATTCCTTGCGGCGGAAGTCGGTGCGGTCTTCCAGGCGGTCGTCGCCGGAGAAGTTGTTGTCGTCGTAGGCGTAGTTGCCGGTCACGCCCAGCTCGGTGCCGTCACCGAAGGTGACCTTGGTCGGCCAGTTTTCGATCGAGGTGGCTGCAGTGGCAGCGGCGGGGACGATGGCAATGGCCAACGCCAGGACAAGCAGATTGAGGCGCATAGGAATGGTCTTCGGCAAGGAAAGGGGCCGGGCGTCCTGCCATGGCGGTCGCAATGACTGTCTTCAGCAAGCGCGCAGGGTCCGGACGACGACAGCACCGGATCGGTGTCCGGGTTAAACGGAATTAACGGCCGGCGGTGGCGCGGCTGAAGTGTAAGCCGACGTTCAGCCGGTGCACATCGGGTAGTACCAATGGGCTATCGGCCACGGCTGTGACGTGCGGCCAGAATGCGTGCATCGGGTACCTGCTCAGGCACCCTCTCTCGCCCCTCGGAGTGGTGTCATGCACATCAGCAAGCCTGCCGGCCCCCTGCCGGCGTCCGTCCCCTTCTACCGCCAGCTGTATTTCCAGGTGGTGGTGGCGATCGTCCTGGGTGCCCTGCTGGGCCACTTCGAGCCGGCCTTCGCCGAAAGCCTCAAGCCGCTGGGCGACGCCTTCATCAAGCTGGTGAAGATGATCATCGCCCCGGTGATCTTCCTGACCATCGTCACCGGCATCGCCGGCATGACCCACCTCAAGACGGTGGGCCGGGTGTTCGCCAAGGCGATGACCTACTTCCTGTTTTTCTCCACGCTGGCATTGGTCGTGGGCATGGTCGTGGCGCACGTGGTGCAGCCTGGCGCCGGCATGAACATCAACCCGGCCGAGTTGGATCAGAGCGCGGTCAACACCTACGTGCAGAAGTCGCACGAGTTGAGCCTGGTCGGCTTTTTGATGGACATCATCCCGGCCACGCTGATCAGCGCTTTCGTCGATGGCAACATCCTTCAGGTGCTGTTCGTAGCGGTGTTGTTCGGTATCGCGCTGGCCCTGGCGGGCGAGCGCGGCCGCCCAGTGCTGAGCTTCCTGGAAGCGCTGACCGCCCCGGTGTTCCGCCTGGTGCACATTCTGATGAAGGCCGCCCCCATCGGTGCGTTCGGGGCGATCGCCTTCACCATCGGCAAATACGGGGTGGAATCGCTGGTCAATCTGGCCTGGCTGGTCGGTTCGTTTTACATCACCTCGCTGTTCTTCGTGCTGGTGATCCTGGGCCTGGTGTGCCGGTTGTGCGGCTTTTCGGTGCTCAAGCTGATCCGCTACCTCAAGGCCGAGCTGCTGCTGGTGCTGGGCACCTCGTCCTCGGAGTCGGCGCTGCCGTCGCTGATGGAAAAGATGGAAAAGGCCGGCTGCGAGAAGTCGGTGGTGGGCCTGGTGGTGCCGACCGGCTACTCGTTCAATCTGGATGGCACCAACATCTACATGACCCTGGCGGCGCTGTTCATCGCCCAGGCCACCAACGTGGACCTGACCCTGGGGCAGCAGATCACCTTGCTGGCAGTGGCGATGCTCAGCTCCAAGGGCGCGGCCGGCGTGACCGGCGCCGGCTTCATCACCCTGGCGGCGACCTTGTCGGTGGTGCCGGATGTGCCGGTAGCCGGCATGGCATTGATCCTGGGCGTGGACCGCTTCATGAGCGAGTGCCGCTCGCTGACCAACTTCATCGGCAATGCGGTGGCCACGGTGGTGGTGTCGCGCTGGGAAAATGCGCTGGACCGCGACCAGCTCAAGCTGGTGCTGGATGGCGGCTCGCCGCCGCTGCAGGCCCCGGTGGCCTCGACCGACGTGGTTGCCCCGATCAGCGCACGCTGACGCTTCCTACGGCCCTGTCTTCCGTCGGCCTTGCCGGCGGGATGCAGGGCCGTTCTACGTTTTATTAGCCGCCTTGTGCTGCACCCCGGCTGCACCGCGCCGCGCTGCAGCATGCAATTTCCCTGCCGCGCTGACAGCTGCGCGACAGGCCCTTGTTCAGGCAGGAGGGTAGAATTCAGCTCTCCTGCGCCTTCGAGACCCACACAGCCGATGTCCACCGACGACTTCAAACAGGCCGCCCTCGACTATCACCGCCAGCAGCCGGCCGGCAAGATCAAGGTCACCGCGACCAAGCCGATGCTGACCCAGCGCGATCTGTCGCTGGCGTATTCGCCGGGCGTGGCCTTCGCCTGCGAGGCGATCGTCGAAGAACCCACCCAGGCCAGCGAGCTCACCGCGCGCGGCAATCTGGTGGCGGTGATCACCAACGGCACCGCGGTGCTGGGCCTGGGCAACATCGGCCCGCTGGCCTCCAAGCCGGTGATGGAAGGCAAGGGCGTGCTGTTCCAGAAGTTCGCCGGCATCGACGTGTTCGATATCGAAATCAACGAGAACGACCCGGACAAGCTGGTGGACATCATCGCCAGCCTGGAGCCGACCTTCGGCGGCATCAACCTGGAAGACATCAAGGCGCCGGAGTGCTTCATCGTCGAGCGCAAGCTGCGCGAACGCATGAACATCCCGGTGTTCCATGACGACCAGCACGGCACCGCGATCATCGTCGGCGCCGCCGTGCTCAATGCGCTGGTGGTCACCGGCAAGAAGATCGAAGAGGTCAAGCTGGCCACCACCGGCATGGGCGCGGCCGGTATTTCCTGCGTCAACATGCTGGTCTCGCTGGGCTTGAAGCCGGAGAACATCCTGGCGCTGGACCGCGACGGGGTGATCCACACCGGCCGCACCGACCTGGACCCGGACAAGCAGCGCTATGCCCGCGACACCGACAAGCGCACCCTGGCCGAGATCGTCGAAGGCGCGGACATTTTCCTGGGCCTGTCGGCTGCCGGCATCCTCAAGCCGGAGATGGTCGCCAGCATGGCGCGCCAGCCGGTGATCTTCGCACTGGCCAACCCCAACCCGGAGATCACCCCGGAAGCGGCCAAGGCGGTGCGCCCGGATTGCATCATCGGCACCGGCCGGTCGGACTATCCGAACCAGATCAACAACGTGCTGTGCTTCCCGTACCTGTTCCGCGGCGCGCTGGACGTGGGCGCCACCGGCATCAACGAGGAAATGAAGATCGCCTGCGTCAAGGCGATTGCGGCGATGGCGCGGCGCGAGGCCTCCGACCTGGGCGCAGCCTACGGCGGCGAGACCCCGAGCTTCGGCCCGGAATACCTGATTCCGCGTCCGCTGGACCCGCGCCTGCTGGTGGAGTTGTCGTCTGCCGTTGCGCAGGCGGCGATGGATTCGGGCGTGGCCACGCGCCCGATCACCGACATGGAAGCCTACCGCGACAGGCTCAGCCAGTTCGTCTACCGCACCAGCCTGATGATGAAGCCGGTCTACGACCGCGCCCGCGCCGACAAGCAGCGCGTGGTGTATGCCGAAGGCGAAGAAGAAGTGGTGCTGCGCGCGGTGCAGAACGTGGTCGACGAAGGCCTGGCGTTCCCGATCCTGATCGGCCGCCCGGACGTGATCGAAGCGCGCATCGAACGCATGGGCCTGCGCCTGACCGCGGGCGTGGACTTCGAGATCACCAACATCCTCGACGACCCCCGCTTCAACGAATACTGGCAGTACTACCACGCGCTCACCGAGCGTCGCGGCGTGACCGTCACTGCCGCCAAGGAGTTGATGCGCTCGCGTCCGACCCTGATCGCCGCGGTGATGGTGGCGCGTGGCGAGGCCGATGCGATGCTGTCCGGCGTGGTTGGCCGCTTCCACAAGAAGCTGGGCTACGCGCGCAGCGTGATCCCGCTGGAACCGCGGGTGAGCTCCACCTCGGCGATGACCGGTGTGATCAACCAGCTGGGTGTGTTCTTCTTCCTGGACACGCATGTGCAGGAAGACCCCACCGTCGAGCAAGTGGTGGAAGCCACGCTGCAGGCGGCATATCGCCTCAAATTGTTCGGCATCGAACCCAACATCGCGCTGCTGTCCCATTCCAACTTCGGTAGCCACGACTCGCGCGACGCACTGAAGATGCGCCAGGTGCGCGAAGCCCTGCTCAAGCGCAAGCCCGAGCTCAACATCGACGGCGAAATGCAGGGCGACACCGCCTGGGACGAAGCGCTGCGCAAGCAGATCATGCCCAACAGCACGCTCAAGGGCCGTGCCAACCTGTTCGTGCTGCCGAACCTGGAAGCGGCCAACATCGCCTACAACCTGGTGCGCGTGTTCACCGACGGCGTGGCAATCGGCCCGATCCTGATGGGTATCTCCAAGCCCGTGCACATCCTCACCACCAGCGCCACCTCGCGCCGCGTGATGAACATGACCGCCATCGCGGCGGTGGACGCACAGATCCGCCGGCAGCGCGATGCCGAAAAGAACGCTGCCGAAAAGAGCGGTAGCTAAGAAGCGAAAAGCTAAGAAGCGCACTAGCCGAAAAGCGCAGTAACCGAAAAACCGCAGTAGCCGAAAACCGCGGTAGTCGAAAACCGCGGTGGTCGAAAAGCATAACGGCTAAGAGTTGCTGCGCGGCTTAAAGCCCCTCTCCCCCCGGGAGAGGGGTTGGGGAGAGGGTACGGTTCACCAGACCTGCCGACCTTGCAGTGGGCCCTAGCCCCGCAGCAGTCGTGCACATCCGCTGTGTGCGTCCGCATCAGTCCACCTGCCCATCAACAGCAGTGCGACCGCAGATTTCGATAAAAGCCCTCTTCAACGCAGCACAGGCTCCACCCCCAGCAGTTCGATCTCCGCCAGCTGCACCTTCGCCGGCGCACTGAAGCGCAGCCGATATTCGGCATACGCACCAGGCGTGGCAATACGAAACGGCCGCGTCTGCAACGGCCATTCGAACGTCTCCTCACCGCGCTGGTCGATGACCTTCCACGCGCCATCAGCCGTGCGTGCTTGCAAGGTCCATCCACTTGCCGCAAGTGCCGCATTGCCATTGGTCAGCGTGTAGAGCGTTGGCGTGCCGCGCGCAATGCCGCTAAGCGTCAGTGTCGATGTCGCTGCAATTGCAGCGACCGTCCCCGCATCGTCGTCATGCAACGCAACCACATCGCCACCATCGGCCAGCGTGATGCGCGCCGTGTTTCCAAGCAAATCCCGCAACGGGGCAGGGCGCTGCCCCGCAGGGGTCAACGACGGCGGCACTTCATCCGGACCGCTGCCCCAGCGCGAAGGCGCCGGCCCCATCTCGAAGTCCAGCCTGGCACCGTCGGCAATGGCCGCATGCGGCAGCCAGCTCTTGCGCCAGGGTGTGCCGTTGACCTTCAGCGATTGCACATAGACGTTCTGCGGCGAATTCTGCGGCGCATCGACTACCAGCGTCCCGCCATTGGGCAACCGCACGCTGGCATGCTTGAACAACGGCGAGCCGATCACGTACTCCGGCGCGCCCATGCGCAACGGATACAGCCCCAGCGCGGCGAACAGATACCACGCCGACATTTCGCCATTGTCTTCGTCGCCGGCGTAGCCCTGGCCGATCTCGCTGCCCAGATACAGGCGCGCCAGGATCTCGCGGGTGAGCCGCTGCGTTTTCCACGGCTGCCCGGCATACAGATACATCCACGGAATGTGGTGCGCGGTCTGATTGCTGTGCGCGTACATGCCCATGCGCACATCGCGCGCCTCGGTCATCTCGTGAATGGTGTCGCCATAGGAGCCTGCAAAGCGGGCTTCTGCGGTTTCCGGCGTGGCAAAAAACGTATCCAGCTTCGCGGCCAATGCCGCGCGTCCACCGTACAGCGCAGCCAGGCCTTCGCCATCGTGCGGCGCGGTGAACGCAAACGTCCAGCCGCTGGATTCGGTGTAATCGTTGCCCCATACGCGCGGGTCGTACTGTGCCGCAGCCACGCGCCACGCACCATCGGGTGTGCGGCCCTGGAAAAAGCCGACTGCCGGATCGAACAACGCCGCATACCCGGCCGCGCGGTGACGGAAATACAACGCCTCGGTCGCATAACGCTCGCGCGCTGCCGCCGTCGTGGCCTGGTTGGACAACCCATCGGCCATGTTGGCGATGCCGAAGTCGTTGAGCGCACCTTCCATCGACCACGACATGCCTTCGTGCGTGTCGGTATCGGTGTAGCCGCGGAAGGTCGAACGCGCCATGCCCTTGCGCCCGACATGCCGGTCCGGCGCGACCACCGTGGCATTCTTCAGCGCGGCGGCATACGCCTCGGCCGGGTCGAAGCCGGTCACGCCCTTTCGCCACGCATCGGCAAACGCCACGTCGGAGCTGGTGCCCACCATCAGGTCTGCATACCCCGGCGATGACCACCGCGCGATCCATCCGCCCGCGCGCGACTGCTCCACAAACCCCTGCACCAAGGCACCGGCGTCATCGGCTGCAAACAACGCATACGCCGGCCAGGCCGTACGAAACGTATCCCACAGCCCGTTGTTGACGTATACCCGGCCATCGCGGATCGGTGCGAAGCTGCGCACCGCGCTGCCGTCGATGTTGTTGTCCGACCAACTGTTCTGGCTGGCGTAGCGCCAATCCGGCGCAGTCGCAGTGCCCACGTTTTCATGCGCCGAGTTCGGGTACAGGTATAGCCGGTACAGATTGGAATACAGTGTGGTCTTCTGGTCGGCAGTGGCATCGGGCACGTCGAAGCGACCCAGTAACGTGTCCCAGGCGTCCTGCGCGCGCATGGCAACCTGCTCGACGCTCGCGTGCGGTGCGATTTCCAGCGCCAGGTTGTGCCTGGCCTGATCCAGCGAAATCAGCGAGGTGGCGATGCGCATCTGCACCTGTCGTGCGCTGCCGGCGTCGAACTTGATCCAGCCGGTCGGGCGCCCGGTGTCGATCGCACCGCTGCTGTGCCAGGGCGTATCGAAGCTGGCGTAGATGTACATGCGCGTGGCACCCGTCGATAGCCCGCTACGCACATCGGTGTAACCGGAGAGGGTCTGCGTTGCCGCATCCAGGCGTAGCCCGCCGCGCGCATCCACGTTGTCGAACAGTAGATTGGCATCGCCCCGCGCCGGGAAGCGAAAGCGGAACAGCGCCGCATGATCGGTCGGCGCGATCTCCGCATGGATGCCGTTATCCAGCTGCACGGCGTAGCGATAGGGGCGGGCACTTTCGGCGTCATGCGAAAACCCCAGCGCGCGTTTGCTGCGATCGGCTTCCGGCACCCCGGCAGTGAGCGAAGGCATCACCTGAAAGGTCTGCCGGTCGCCCATCCACGGGCTGGGCTGATGGCTGAGCGACAGCGCCTGCAGACGCGGCCGGTTATCGGTGCCGTTGCGTTCGTTCCAGCGATACAGCCAGGTCAGCGTTCCCGCATCGGTCACCGGCGTCCAGAAGTTGAACCCATGCGGCAGAGCCGTTGCCGGGAAATTGTTGCCACGCGAAAACGTACCATTGGACTGCGTGCCGCGCGTGGTCAGCACCCAATCCGATGGCCGCGCCGGCGGAGTCAGCGGTACCTCGGCAATGGAGATATCGTCGACCCAGCCGGCTGCGCTCGCGCCCGCAGGCGGCGCCACATCCAGTTCGATCGCCACGACGCGCCGCCCGCGCAACCCGGCCACGTCCCCCAATCGCACCTGCTTGCGCGCCCACTGCTGCGGATACAACGTCTTCGACTGACCTTGCGCAAGCGCGCCCATCGCCACGCCTTGCTGGTCCCGCGCAGAGGTAGCGGACAATCGCGTGCCATTGTCGAAGACCAGATCCAGCGACACATAGGTCGAAGCAACATGATCGGCGCCGATGCTTTCCGGAAGCACCATCCACGACAGCGTGGTGTCCGCACCGATCAGGAGGTCAACGCTGAACAGCGTGCGTCGGCCGTCTGCATCGCCGCCGTGATAGCGCAACGCATGCACGCCGCTGTAGCCGGCATTGGGCCTGGCTGCGTAGGGCGCCGCTGGTCCGGCGCCGACATTGACCTTGAGGCGCTGCGCAGCGTCCATCGCCGGACTGGGCTCTTCTGGCTCGAACGACGTAGCGAACCCGGATTCTGTGCTCGCCTTGGTCGTGAGAGGCTGCAAGGCAAGCATTGAAGCGAGCAGGCTTGCTTGTGCGATGGTCAATCGGATCACGTTGTGCAGATTCCTGAGCGATGGAGTAGCGGCGGATGGGTGACAGCGGGGGATGAAATGCGGACTAGACAGCAGCGTGTTCCCGCCGTTGCCGAAGTCGAGGAATTCGATGCTGGCCAAAGACGTTCAAACAGACAAGCGAGCTGGGCCTGTTGCTGATATGCAGCGTCGTCATCGCTGTGGATTTACCGGCGCCTTCGCAATCGGGGAATTCATTTCGCTTTTTGATAGGCCGAAGAAGGTATTTGCCAGACAAAGCGCCTCGGTAAACGATCACACGGCAATCCCCTGCCGACCTGCCGTTTAAAGCTTTCGCCGAATCGCGGAAACTCGATTGACAAGCTCGACCTTTACGCCAAAATCCAGTTACCACATTTAAATGGTAATGCGCATGGAGAGCACGATTAACAACGATCAGATGGATCTTGTCGCGGTATCCGGCCGCATCAAATCTGCGCGTGCGGCACTTGGTCTGTCGCAGGGTAGCCTGGCCGCCCGCCTTGGTGTGCATCGCGCCACGATTGCGCATTGGGAACGTGAGAGTGGCTTTGTTCCGAGTGTCGAGCATCTGCGCTCGCTAAGCCGTGAGCTCCAGGTGGGCTTCGAGTGGCTGGCGGTTGGCGGCATTGCTGATGAGGCCAAACCGAAGCCGTCCAGTACCTTACCGAGTTCACGCCGCGATCTTGAGGCGCGCCTGCTTGAGCTCTCACGCCATGCCCCGGTGTCCTTTCTCTCGACGGTCATTGCGCTACTGGAGAGTGCCAGCATTTTCATGGAGTGATCCCCGCCTGCTCGGCGGTGGCGCGGCAACCATGTGTCTTGGAAGCGATGTGGCACCAGACTGGCTTGGGTATGGAGGTGCTGGCAGTAAGCCGGCACCCGTGTCGCATTGAGGCGACATGGGTGGCAAACCATGCCAGGTTTGCCACACCCGAGCGCTTGTATCGCCTTCAGGTGGCGAGCCTAATAAGGCCGAGTCAGGGAAGCTCGGTCCGCCGGAGACCCAGGCCCCGTTGCCATCGCCCGTTGCTCGTTGCCAAGGATCGTAGCGTGCTCGAATCCATCTCCATCGCGTTCCACCGGGTCGTAGCACTGATCCTGCCGTCCTCCGTGCTGGCGATTGCGCTTTTCAATCGCCATGCCGCGCGCGGCACAATGTGCGGCAATGCGGAATGAGCCAGGGCCTGTTCCGCGAGGAGGTGTTGCAGGCTCGCCGTACCAGTTGGCTGGGCGGCATATCGTTGGTGCAACCGTTGCAGTCATGGGTGGTTGCAAGCGTGGCTGCGATTGTGGCGACAGCGGTGGTTGCATACCTGTGCATTGGCACCTACACGCACCGGTCCACGGTGACCGGCCAACTGGTACCAACTAAAGGCCTGGCTACGGTGATTGCGCCCGCCACCGGGGTTGTCACCAGGCTAGACGTTAGCGAAGGCCAACGAGTCGAGGCCGGACAGATCCTGGGTGTCGTGACGGTTCCGCGCGCGACGCTGGCCAGTGGCGATACCGAGCATGCCTTGCAGCGCCATCTGCATCAGCGCGGGGATGGCTTGAAGGCATCTGAACAGGCACAGCTGCAGCAGTTGGATGCGCAGGAGCAGGGCTTGCGCGCGCAGTTGTCCAATATCCAGCAGGAATTGGTGCAGGTGAACGGGGAAGTCGCCACACGTCGCAGCCAGATCGCCCTCGCCAATGAAGTGCTGCAACGTTGGCGCCAGTTGCAGGATGACAAGTACGTCAGCGTGTTGCAGATCAGGCAGCAGGAATCCAGCGCGCTGGAATACACCAGCCAGCTGCAGGCGTTGCAGCGGCAAGCCACCGAAATGCGACGCAACGCCGCGCAGATCGAACAACAATTGCGTGTATTGCCGGGGCAGCGCGGGGGGGTGCAGGCCGACTATCGCCGTGATGCGGCGACGGTGGAACAGGAGCAGGTGCAAACCCAGGCCAATGGCGCGTTGGTGCTGACGGCACCTGTGGCAGGGGTGGTGGCGACGCAGATGGCAAAACCGGGGCAAGCGATCCAAGGCGGGCAACCACTGCTGAGGAAGCTCTGAACAAAGCAGCATGATCTGCGACAATCGATCAACGAACCGAGCGGACGATTTCGATGCAGCTGACCTTCGGCGATGCGGAGTACAACGGCAAGCGCAAGCAGACGCGGCGCGAGGTATTTCTGGCCGAGATGGATCAGGTGGTGCCGTGGAAAGACCTGCTGGCGCTGATCGAGCCGCATTATCCAAAGTCGGGGCAGCCAGGGCGACAGCCGTATCGGCTGGAGACGATGCTGCGCATCCACTTTTTGCAGCAGTGGTACGCATTGAGCGATCCATCGGCGGAAGAAGCCCTGTACGACACGGTGTCGATGCGGCGTTTTGCAAAGATCGGCGGCCTGGATGAGGTGCCGGACGAGACGACGATACTCAACTTCCGCCACTTGCTGGAGCAACACGATGTGGCGCGCAAGCTGTTCAACCGGGTCAACGCGCACCTGTCGCGCAAGGGACAGAGCCTGCGCAGCGGGACGATCGTAGACGCCACGATCATTTCAGCGCCAAGTTCGACCAAGAACCAGGACGGCAAGCGTGATCCGCAGATGCACCAGACCAAGAAGGGCAATCAGTATTACTTCGGAATGAAAGCGCATATCGGCGTGGACGATGTGTCCGGGTTGGTGCACCACGTAGAATGCACGGCAGCCAACGTCGCCGATATCACGCAGGCGCACAAGCTACTGCATGGCAAGGAAGACACGCTCAGCGGGGATGGCGGATATACCGGGCTGGACAAGCGCGAGGAAATGGCGAGCAAGCGCAAGTTGCGCTACCTGATCGCAGCCAAGCCCTCCAAGCTGAAGCAGATCAAGAACCAACGCGAATTGAAGCGGGCCAAGCGTTGGGAGCACACCAAGGCCAGCTTGCGCGCGAAGGTGGAACACCCGTTTCGGGTGATCAAACGCCAGTTCGGTGACGTCAAGGTGCGCTATCGCGGTTTGGCGAAGAACACCGCGCAGGTGCTGACGCTGTTTGCGCTGTCGAACCTGTGGCTGAAGCGAAAGCAGTTGATGCCTGTCGTGGGGACGGTGTGCCTGTAATCCAGGCAACACCCCGCAAACGCGGCGGAAATGGCAAAAAATCGAGGGTCTGAGTGCCATCAGAGTGGCTGATGCGGTTTAGATCATCCTCCGACGCCGTTGATCAGACCATCCCTGAGTGTGGTGCCGGGGGATGGGCGCCTGGAAGCCGAATTGCTTGTGCCCAGCCGTGCCATTGGCTTTGTCGCTCCAGGGGACACGGTATTGCTGCGCTATCAGGCATTCCCGTATCAGAAGTTTGGTCACCAGCAAGGTCGCCTGAGCCAGGTTAGCCGCGGCGTGCTCGTTGGGAGTGCATCGGGTCCGTTGATCGGGAATGCCGGGCAGGGGGAGCCGTGTTACCGCGTCACTGTTGCCCTGGGGCGGCAAAGCGTCATGGCCTACGGCAAGCCCCAGATGCTCAAGCCAGGAATGCTGTTGCAAGCCGACATCATTGGAGAACGGAGAAGGCTAATCGAGTGGGTTTTTGAGCCATTGTTGACACTCGGCAAGTGATTTATTCCAGTGATGGATGAGCATTAGGCATGATAAATCTTTCAGAGCTGCTCTAGTAACTTTGACAAATTCTGAAATCCCTGGAGATCAATGAGGATTGGTGGAATGGACTTGGGAGTCGCTGTGTTGATTAATAGCATTGTAGGCAGGGATAAATAGTTTTGGGGGGTTGCCCCGATAGCTGGCACATTGGCCAAGGTTTTGCTAAAGGCTGGAACGAATCTAAAGCACATCCACTCACTTAACTTTACTGCAAGATTTCTAATAGGGAGATGTAGTCATGAGTGAATTTGCACTAGTGGAAATATCCGAAGAAGAAACTGCTATGGTAAGCGGGTGTGGTGTCTTTAGTGCGATTGGAGAATTTGCCGGTAACGCAGCACACTGGGCCTGGGAAAACGGTGCGGCCATCAATGATGGTTATGTTCGTGGCGAGCTATTTTAATTTTTAACGCGATATCGCCGGGCTATAACGTCCGGCGATATCAGTGTTAGATGCGAGCATGCAAATGTTTTTTATTAGAAAATTGCTACCTTTAATTTTTATATTAAGTGCCCCTGTTACTTATTTCTTCTTCGGCTCGGTTGATTCTGGTAAATATAAGTTTGGATTATTTTTATTATATGTGGTCGTCTACCCTTTTCTTGAGACAGTTATGTACCAATTTATCACCCAAGAGCTAGTGTTGCGATTTGGATGGGGTGCGAAAATTTCTATTGCAGTTTCGTGGGTTGTCTTCCTACTGGCGCATACTGGGGGGGGGGGCAGAGTGGTGGTTCCTGGATTGATTGGGGGCGGAATTCTCGCTTTCACGTATGGGCTGACCAGGCGTTGGGGGCGTGGGAATGCATTCATTTCAACTCTTCTGTTGCACGCCACCTGGAATTGTTGCGCTATTATTTTTATTAATTTTTCTAGCGGAATTAAATGAAGTCAATTATCCGCCAGGTTGAGGCTGCTGAATGTGCGCTGGCTTCATTGGCGATTATTATATCTATACATGGCGGGCGGACTCAGCTATCAGAGTTGCGTCGCCGGTTTCCATTATCGCTTAAGGGCGCCAGACTCAATCACCTGATCGCTATGGCCCAGAAACTCGGCTTTGCGACCCGCCCACTGCGGTTGGGTATGGAGAACCTGAGCCAGCTCCAGCTGCCGTGCATCCTGCATTGGGATCTCAATCACTTCGTCGTCCTGGCAAAGGTCGGCAAGGCCAAGGTGACGATTCTTGACCCCGCTATCGGTGAGCGGATCTTGTCGCTTGATGAAGTATCAAGATCCTTTACCGGCGTTGCGTTGGAGCTCACGCCAACTGCGGAGTTCAAACCACAAAAGACTGCGCCTCCCTTCTCTGTGCGCCAGCTCACTGGCCAGATCCGCGGGCTGTGGGGCGCGCTCTCACAGATACTGCTGTTGTCTGCCGCGCTGCAGATCTTTGTGATTTTGGCGCCGTTCTACATGCAGTGGGTGGTGGATCAGGTATTGGTGTCGGCCGACCGCGATCTTTTGGTAGTGGTTGGTTTCGGCTTTGGTCTGGCGTTGTTGTTGCAGATCGGCATTGGTCTGCTCCGTGGATGGGCAGTGGTGTATTTGTCTTCCAGGCTGGGGCTACAGTGGATGGGAAACGTGTTTGCCCATCTGATTAAGCTGCCGCTGGATTTCTTCGAAAAACGCCATCTGGGCGATATCACCTCGCGGATGTCGTCGGTACAGACGATCCAGCGCACGCTGACGACCAGTTTCGTCGAGTCCATCATCGATGGACTAATGGCAGTAGTCACGCTGGGATTCATGCTGATCTACAGCTGGAAGCTGGCCTTGGTAACATTAGTGGTGGTCACGCTGTATCTGACCATTCGAGCGGTTGCATATCGTCCGGTGCGTGACCGCACCGAGCAGCAACTAGTCGCTGCCGCCAAGCAGCAGACGCATCTGCTGGAATCGTTACGCGGAATGCAGAGTTTGAAAATAGCCGGCGAAGAATCGCAGCGTCGCTCTACCTATGAGAATCTGCTCAACGACACCGTCAATCAGGACGTGAGGTTGGCCCGGATGGGGCTGGGGTTCAGCACGGCCAGTCAAGTGGTTTTTGGCCTCGAACGTATCGCAGTGATCTGGATCGGGGCCACCCTGGCGCTGGATAACGTGTTCTCGGTAGGCATGTTGGTTGCCTACTTGGCCTACAAGGATCAGTTTGCCATGCGGGTGAGCGGGCTGATCGACAAGTGGATAGAATTCCGAATGCTGCGCCTGCATGGTGAACGGCTGGCCGATATCGTGCTGACGCAGCCTGAAAACGATCACGCGCTGCCGGAGACGCTGCCACCGGCGGAGCCGCGGATCGAGTTGCAAGGGCTGTCGTTTCGGTATGCAGAAGGTGAGCCCTGGATACTCAAGGAGTGCAGTTTGAGCATTCAGGCCGGTGAATCGGTAGCGATCGTCGGCCCGTCCGGTTGTGGCAAGACCACGTTGTTGAAGCTGTTGCTTGGTCTACTGCAGCCGACCGAAGGCGTCATCCGCATCGGCGGTCATGACCTGCATAAGATCGGCCCGCGGAATGTGCGCGCGATCGTGGGTGCGGTGATGCAGGACGACCAGTTGTTCGCCGGGAGCATTGCCGACAACATCAGTTTCTTCGACCAGGATTTCGATCTTGAGCGTATCGAGTCGGCAGCGCGGCTGGCAGCGGTCAATGAGGATATCGCTGCAATGCCGATGGGTTATCACGGATTGATTGGCGACATGGGCAGCTCGCTGTCTGGCGGCCAGAAACAGCGGATCATCCTGGCACGTGCGCTATACCGTCAGCCGAAGTTGCTGTTTCTGGATGAAGCCACCAGTCACCTCGACGTGATGCGTGAGCGACTGGTCAATGAGGCGGTCAAGCGGCTGAAGGTAACCAAGGTGATCGTGGCGCATCGACCGGAGACCATTGCCAGCGCAGATCGGGTGATCGTGCTTGAGCAAGGGCGCGTGGTACAGGAGTTTCGTCCCCACGCGGCGCTGTCGGACGTGCTTCCCGCTCGAGATATCGAACACGCATATGGTCATGCTGTTATATAACCCTCCAGAACTCGCTGGTCGGGGAGGTTGACGTGGAGCAGGCACAATGAGGAGGGCGATGTGTTTCAGGAGCGCCGTGGTAGCGGCCAGCATGCTGCTGGCGGGCTGCGCGAGTGACGATTGGGGGACGGCAGGCGCCTCGTCCGCGCCTGCCGATTGCCTGGTGGGCAATGACGATGGCCCGGTGGCGCCGGCCGGTGCAACGGGTGCGCGCAGCCTGCGCGACTCACGCTGCGATCCCTCCAAGCAAGCGGAGTCCACCGGCATGCGTGCCGATCCGATCAAGCCGAACTTTGGCAAGCGGAACGAGTGAAGCGCCAAGCGGCGTGCTTCGACATCGATCGGTGCCGCAGCCGCTCTCGAAACGGCTAGCGCTGCTAGAATACCGGCCGTTCCCCCCGCCTGCGATGTACGCCATGAGCCAGACCGCCACCGCGCCCGCCAATGCGCAAACGCGTTACACCGTGCACCGCGGCGACCTGCCGCTGAGCTGCCCGACCCCGCAGATGGCGTTGTGGAACTCGCATCCGCGCGTGTACCTGCCGATCGAAGACGAACCCAACTGCGAAGCCAAGTGCCCGTATTGCGGCGCGCTCTTCGTTCTCGCTGACTGATCCTGGCCGGATGCACCGCCTGACCGTGGTGCAACTGCTGCCGGCGCTGCAGTCCGGCGGCGTCGAGCGCTCCACCCTGGAAATCGCCGCCGCGCTGGTGCGGGCCGGCCATCGCGCGGTGGTCGTTTCGGCCGGTGGGCGCTTGGTGCAACCGTTGCTGGATGCCGGCGGCGAACACCTCACCCTGGATATCGGCCGCAAGTCGCTGCTGACGCTGCGCCATGTAGTCGGTTTGCGCCGCTTGTTCGCCGAACTCGGAGCCGACATCGTGCATGCACGTTCGCGGCTGCCGGCCTGGCTGGGGTGGTACGCATTGCGCGGCATGCCCGCTGCCACGCGGCCGCGCTTGGTCACCACCGTGCACGGGCTCAATTCGCCCAGCCGCTACAGCGCGGTGATGACCTACGGCGAGCGGGTGATTTGCGTCTCGCAGACGGTGCGCGATTACGTCTGCACGCACTATCCGCAAACCGATCCCGCACGCTTGCGCACCATTGCGCGCGGGGTCGATATCGCCCAGTTTCCGCGCCGGCTGCAGCCCGACCGCCGCGCCCGCGCGTGGGCACAGACCCTGCTGCCAGGGCTGCCTGCCGATGCACCGTTGCTGCTGCTGCCGGGCCGCGGCACGCGCCTGAAGGGGCACGCCGACGGCCTGCAGCTGCTCGCCGACGTGCGTGCGGCGGGTACCCCGGCCTTCCTGTGGTTGCCGGGCGCGCGCGAGCCGGGGCGCGAAGCCTACGTGCGCGAACTGGAAGCGCAGGCGGCCCGCTTGGGCGTTGCCGGCGCAGTCGCCTTTACCGAGCCCACCGCGCGCATTGCCGAGGCCTACGCCGCCAGCAACCTGGTGCTGCAGCTCTCGCGCAAGCCGGAAGCCTTCGGCCGCACCGTGGTGGAGGCGCTTTCGGTCGGTCGCCCGGTGCTGGGCTGGGCGCATGGCGGCGTCGGCGAATTGCTGGCCGAGTTGCAGCCCAGTGGTGCGGTTGCCGCCTTCGATACCCAGGCCTTGCGCACGCAGGCGCTGCAGTTGCTGCAGCAGGCGCCGGCAGCGCCGGCCGTGCTCCCCTACACGTTGCAGGCCATGCAAACGGCCACCTTGAAGGTCTATGACGAACTCCGCCACTGAGGCCCTTGCGCAGGCGCCCGTGTTGACGCCCGATGCCGGCCGCTGGGCACCGCTGTGGGTGATTCTGTTCGTGGCGCTTTGGCCCACGCCCGGCCTGGCAGAAACGGTGCTGTCCCTGGGCGCGCTATTTGCGACATATCGCTTGTTGCACGCGCGCTTTCGCGGCGGCACGCGCCTGCTCAGCGGAGCGGCATGGGCGCTGACCAGCGTGCTGTTCTTCGCGTATTGGCTGCCGCAGATGCTGTCGGCATTCGATGCGGTGGACGTGGCGCGCGCGTTGCGCAAATCGGCCAGCGATCTGCGCTATCTGCCTTTCATGTGGTTATGCGCCATCGCCGTGGCCAATGCGCAGCGCCGGCGCCGCACCTTTACCGGGCTGGCGGTGATCGGCGGGGTGTGGACGCTGGATGCGCTGCTGCAGGCCGTCTTCGGTACCAGCCCATTGTTCTTCGGTATGGATCAGATCAAGCAGCTGATCAGCGGCCACGGCCTGTGCACGGCCCAGGAGCTGGCGCTGGTGGACCGGCTGAGCGGCGTGTTGGGGCCGTGCAACCTCAAGTTCGGGCAGACCCTGGCCAGCCTGTCGCCGTTCCTGTTGCTGGCGCTGGGGCGGCGTAACGCCTGGGCCTGGGCTGGTGCGGCGGCGGCGGTCGGTATCGTGCTGGTGTTGGCGGGCTCGCGCGCATCGTGGATCACCTACGCGGTGATCGTGCTGCTGTCGGGCTGGCAGTTATTGGGTGGGCGCCGTCTGCTGGGGGTTGCGCTGATCGGTGCGCTGCTGGCCGTTGCGGTGGTGGCGGCGGCGCCACAGGCGCGCGAGCGCATCCAGCGCACCACGCTGGCGTTCGGCAATGGCCAGCAAGGTGTCGACCAGGCCTTGTCCGGGCGTGCCCAGATCTGGGGCGCGGCGCTGTGCATGATCCGCGCGCATCCGCTCAACGGCGTCGGCGCGCGCGGGTTCCGGCAGGCCTACCCGGCCTGCAACCCAGCGCCCGATCAGGCGCCGGCGTGGGGCGACGGGCCGGCCTTCCATGCGCACCAGATCGTGCTGGAAGTCCTGGCCGAAACCGGCGTGATCGGTTTGCTGTTGTGGCTGGCCGGCGCGGCGCAGGCGTGGCGCGCCTGGCGCTATTCAAGCGTGGTGGCGCGTGAGCAGGCGCGTCCGGCAATGATTGCGCTGGTGGCGACGGTGTTCCCGCTCAACACGCATCTGGCGTTCTATTCCAGTTTCTGGGGCGGGCTGAGTCTGATGCTGGCCGGGCTATATGCCGGCGCCTTGCTCAACGACGATGCGGATCGGTCAGCGCCGCCGTAATGCGCCGCGTGCTGTCAGTCGGCATGTCGTAGGTCTTCGCGTGCTGAACCGCGATGCCCCGATGCCTGCGGCACGCATTCGCCCAACCGAGATCAGCGATAGAACGCGCTGCGCCCGCCCGGCTGGCGCTTGAAGCGCCGATGGATCCACAGGTACTGGTCCGGCGCCTCGCGCACCATGTCCTCGATCGCCGCATTGACCTGGGTGGTATCGGCGATCACATCGTCTGATGGAATGCCTGCCAGCGGCGGTGCGATCTTGAGGATGTAACGGCCGCCTTCGCGGCGATGGAAGTACGGCACCACCGCGCAGCCGGTCAGCCGCGCCAGCTGGTGCGTGGCCGTGATGGTGGAGGCCGGGTGCCCGAAAAATGGCACGAACACGGTGTCCTTGCCGCGCATGTCCTGATCCGGCGCGTACCACAGGAACCCCCCGCGCTTGAGGTGCTTGATGGTGGCGCGCAGGTCTTCGTTGGCGAACATGTGCGTGGCATAGCGCAAGCGTCCACGCTTGACCGCCCACTCGAACACCGGGTTGCGGTGCTTGCGGTACATGCCTGCCAGCGGCACGTGGTCGCACAGCAGCCGACCGCACATTTCCAGCGTCATGAAGTGGCCGGACACCAGCAGCACGCCGCGCTTTTGTTCCTGCAGCTGCTGCAGCTGTTCCAGGCCTTCGATCTGCACGCCCGGGCGAATGGCCTCGATACTGCCCCACCAGGCACGTGCGAATTCGAACAAGCCCACGCCCAGCGCGTCGAAACTGTCGCGCAACAGCCGCGCCCGCCAGGCATCGTCCTGCTCGGGGAAGCACAGCTTGAGGTTGACCTCGGCCGCGCGCCGACGCGTGCCTGCCACGCGCATCGCGGTCCAGCCAACGCCACGGCCGATTGCGCGTTGCAGCGTCCAGGGCAGGCGCCCGGCCAGCACCATCACCGCAAGGCCCAGGTACATCGGCCAATGCTTGGGGTTGCGCAGGGAAGGGCGGATGGCGACGTTGGCGGACTCGGACATGCGCCAATTCTAAGGGATTGCGCCCAGTGGGCAGCGTGCACATGCGCACGCACGAACGCTCCCGTATCCTGCACGGATGCGGAAAGACCCGATCGAATGGCTGTTGCGCGGGCTGTACTCGGCGCTGCTCTACCTGTTGTTGCCGGTCACGGTGTATCACCTGGTGTGGCGCGGCTTTCGTGTGCGCGAATACTTCAATCGCTGGAACGAGCGCTATGCCTCCTACACGCATGCCTGCGGGCGCCCGCGGGTGTGGGTGCACGCGGTGTCGGTGGGCGAGGTCAATGCGGCTGCGCCGCTGGTCAATGCCTTGCGTGCGCAGCGCCCGGATATCCGCTGGGTCATTACCACCATCACGCCCACCGGATCGGAGCGCGTGCGCGCGGTGTGGGGAGATGCGGTGGACCATGTGTACCTGCCGTACGACGTGCCTGGCAGCGTCGGTCGGTTCCTTGAACATTTTCGGCCGCGGTTGGCGCTGATTCTGGAAACCGAGCTATGGCCGAACATGTTGTTCGGTTGTCGTGATCGCCAGATTCCGCTGTACATCCTCAACGCACGCTTGTCGGCGCGCTCGCTGCGTGGCTACCGCGTGCTGGCGCCCTTGATCAGCCGCGCGCTGCGCACGGTGACCTGCGTGGCGGCGCAGTCGCAGGACGATGCCGAGCGATTCGTCACCTTGGGCGCGCGCCCGGATCAGGTGATCGCATTGGGTAATCTCAAATTCGATATCGCCGCGCCGGCACAATTGCAGGCGCTGGTTGCGCAATTTCGCACCCACGTGCCGGCCACACGCCCGGTGTGGATTGCCGCCAGCACGCACGAAGGCGAAGAGGCCGCAGTTGCCGATATCCACGCGCGCTTGTTGATGCAGTTTCCTGATGTGTTGTTGCTGTGGGCGCCGCGCCATCCCGAGCGCTTTCCAAAGGTGGAGGCCTTGTCGCGCGAGCGCAGCTGGCGGGTTGCCACCCGCAAGGCGCAACAATGGCCGCAGGCACACGACAAGGTGTTCGTCATCGACACCCTGGGCGAGCTGATGAGCTTCTATGCATGCGCGCAGGTGGCCTTCGTTGGCGGCAGCCTGCAACCGATCGGCGGCCACAATCTGCTCGAGCCAGCCGCTGTCGGGACACCGGCGATCACTGGCCCGCATCTGCATAATTTCTCGGAAATTTCGCGGCGCATGCGCGAAGCCGATGCGGTCGCCATCTGCGAGGACGCCGATGGCGTGTACCAGGATCTGGCGCGCCTGCTCGGCGACCCCGCACAACGCGAGGCGATGGCCGCCGCAGGCCTGGCACTGGTCGCCAACGGCAAGGGCGCAGTGGCCCGCACGCTGGTGCAGATCGCAGCGGATCTGCCGCCGGTGGTGACTGAGACTGTGCCGTCTTGAAAGATGTCTTCGCGTGCGCGCGGCGTCGTTGCAGAGCACCCGTTGCAGGCCTGCCAGGTTAGATCATCAAGCGGGCTTGGAGCGACTGAAAAAACCTGACGATCGCGTGGTGGTGGTGGCCGCTTTTCACGTCAGCTGATGAGTTCCAAGCCGCGTTAGTCGCGTGCGCGCTGCCCTCACCGCTCGCGGGACACGCCGTTAACCCATCCATGGGGGCTCGATGGCGGCATCCATGCCGCCAACGGTCCCGCAATCGGTGAGGACACCGCACCAGGCACTTTACTGGTGCCTCCATTGAAGAACGGAATCGGTGCACCAGGCAGCTTGCAGGCTATTTGATTGAAAGCTCTGCGCACCGACCAACTTGACCGGTCCTTGCCCGCTCACCATTGCGGGACCTTGAGCGGCATGGATGCCGCGCCAGAGCTACAAGGACGTACTTGCAGCGAAGCCACAGATCACTCGCTCTGCAACCGACGCGCTCATAGCGTCCAAGCCCCTCGCAAGCCAGTCGAAACTCACTGCCTGACGAATCGCATGCAAAAAGGCGGGCCTGAGCCCGCCTTGTGCGTTACATCTCAGGTCGTCTTACTGCAGCGAGCCGCTGCGCTGAAGCTTGGACTCGGCATCCTGCGACAGCAGGCGATTGACGTCCTGCAGGTCGGCGATGTCGAGCTTGCCGATGGCCTGGCCCAGCAGCAGACGGTTCTGCAGGAAGGTGTAGCGCGATTGCGCGTAATCCAGTTGCGCCTGGAACAGCGTGCGCTGGTTTTGCACCAGGTCCAACACCGTCCGCGTACCCACTTCCAGGCCGATCTGCGAGGCGTCGTACGCGGCCTGAGCAGACACCACGGCCAGGCGCCGCGCTTCCACTTCACTGATGCCGGCCACCACGGTCTGATAGGCATTGCGCGTGTTGCGGTCCAGCGCGCGCTTCTGCTGCTCGTAGGTGTCCTGCTGGATGTCGCGACGCGACAACGCCTGGCGCACGGCAGATTGGGTGGCACCGCCGGCAAAGATTGGTACCGATACCGTGAAGCCGATCGAATCAGAGTCGATGTTGCGCCCCTGCGTAGTGAATAGGCCGGCTTCCGCGTTCGAGGTACCCCAGCTATTGCTACGCCCGATGCTCCCGTTCAGATTTATCGTGGGCAGGTGGCCTGCGCGCGCGGCATTGACCTGCGCCTCGGCAGCGCTCACCTGCAGTTGCTGGGCCTTGAGTTCCGGGTTGTCGGCGATGGCGGTGGCGACCAATTGATCGACATTGCTGTAGGCGGCCGGCACTTCGGGGCGGAAACTCTCCGGCAAAGCGCGCAGGGCCGTTACCGGCTGGCCGGTGAGTTCGGTCAGCGCCTGATAGTAATCCTTCAGCAGGTTGCGCGCATTGATGGTGTCGGCGCGTGCCTGATCGTACTGGGCACGCGCTTCATGCACGTCGGTGATCGGCGCCAGACCGACCTCCAGACGCTTGTCGGCGAAGTCGAACTGCTTCTTGGCCGCCGCTTCGTTGGTCTCCGCCGCCGCCAGCGATTCGATACCGACCAACACCTGGAAGTACGCCGCCGAGGTGCGGGTGATCAGGTCGTTGTTGGCCGATTGCAGGGTGAAATCCGCTGCCTTGGCGACGTCGCGCTGCGCGCGCAGGTTGGAGAACTGCGCCCAGTTGAAAATGGTCTGGCTGCCCTGGATCTGCTGGGAGCGCGAGGAGTTGGTGATGCGACCAGGCACCCCTTCGATCTCACGATGCGCCTTGCTGTAGTCCGCCTGTCCATTGAGCTGCGGCAACAACGCCGCACGCGCCTGCACCTGACCTTCCCGATTGACCAGCCGCGTGGACTCGGCCACGGCCAGCTGCGGATCGCCGTTGCGGGCCATTTCGTAGACCTGCAGCAGGTCGGTGGCATTTGCTGCCATCGGAGACAGGGCGGCGGCCAGGGCCAGAACGAGGGATCGGCGGATCATCGGGGAAGCTTCCTTGGGAATCAAAATTGGAATCGGGGCGTCGGTGCGGCGCCCTGGAGATAGGCGAGGTCGGTTTCGAACAACGATTCGATGCGCGGGGCGTTGACGTCGCCACCCACCAAGACCGCTTCCATCACCGGTTCGTGACCGCGCACGACAAACAGCCGGCCGTTCGGGCGCAACCACTGCAGCCACTGGACGGGGAGGGTGTCGACCGCGCCGGTCACGCAGATGGCATCGAAACGGCGCTCGCTCTGCCAGCCGAACACGTCGGCGGTTTCGATACGGACATTGCTGCCCAGGCCGGTGCGGTCCAGATTGGCGCGCGCGGCGGCCGCCAGCGCCGGGTCGATCTCCAGGCTCACGACGTCGCGCGCCAGCGCGGCCAGGCAGGCGGTGGAAAAGCCGCCGCCGGTGCCCACTTCCAGTACGTCTTCGCCCGGCTGCATATCCAGCGCCTGCAACATGCGGCCTTCGATGACCGGCTTCATCATCTTGTGACCGGCCGACAGCGGAATTTCCACATCCACATAGGCCAGGGTCTTGTAAGCCTCCGGCACGAAGGCTTCGCGCGGCATGCGCGCCAGCACATCGAGCACGCGCAGGTCCAGCACGTCCCACGGCCGGATCTGCTGCTCGACCATCTTTTCGCGGGCCTGGGTGAAATCGATCGTCATGGTGCGGTTATCCATCGCGGTGGGGCGAACATTTTACCGGTGCGCGAGGCGCCTGGCGCATCTAGCATCGCCGCGCGTGGCCAACCGGCGCAGTGCCGGAAGTCATCGCCACCAACGTCTCGGTGCGATCAGCGCGGCGCATACGCTCTCAAAAAGAAATCCACGCTGGCCTGAATGTGCTCGTCCACCTGCGCGCGGGTGGGCTGGCCGTGCAGGCCGCACATCATCAGCGCATACAGCTCGCCTTTGAGCAGGCAGAAAAACTGCGAGGCAGCGCGCGGAAGCTCGGGGATCTCCAACTGTCCATCGGCGACCCGCGCCGACAGAAAATCCGCCAATGCCAGTTGGGTCCGCTTGGGGCCGGCTTCCCAGAACATTTCGCGCACATGCATGTCGCCAGTGCCTGGCGCCATCATCATGCGATGCGTGGAAATGGCCGACTCGGTGCTGACCATGGCAAAGAATGCATGGGCAATTTCGACCAACTGGTCGCGCAGGGCACCCTCGGGAGCGTGATCGAACAGGTCGTCCGGCATCATCTGCTGGCATTGCGCACGGATCGCCTCGGAAAACAGGCTCTCTTTGTCGCCAAAATGGCTATAGACGGTCAGTTTGGAGACGCCGGCCTGCGCGGCGATCCCATCCATGCTGACCCCGGCATAGCCCTGCTCCATGAACATGGTGCGGGCGGCGCCCAGGATGGCGGCGCGTTTCCCAAGGTCCTTGGGGCGCCCAGGGCCGTTGCTCTTGGCCTTGGACTTGAGGGGGGACGAGCTGGACATGCCGCCAATACTAGACCATCGGGTTCTATATTTATACTCGGCGTCCATCCGTTGCGTTAACGATTCCGTCTAGTTGGCTCCCGGTGTCATGGCACCCCCGGCAGCTGTCAGGGAGCCACCGAAGGCAGCGCAAAAAACCCGGTAATAGATTTGCCGCAGGCCTGTCGGTGCATACCGGCAGGTATTGTCAGCGAACATGGACGAGGGGACGGGGAGCGCGGACAGGGTCGGGACGCATGCGCATACGGCTGCGTTCGCAGCACGTGCGTGCGGCATCTGGCGGTCAGCGCCTTGCTGCGGCGCGCCGATGGCGCGCTCTGGGTAGGCACGCCGCAGAGGCTGTACCGCATCGAGGCCGACGGGCGGCTGGTGGACGTCGGCCGCCAGGCCGGTGCCGCGTGCGCATATCACTGCATTGTCGGCCGATGACGGGGGGCGATCTGTGGGTCGGCACCGGAGTCGGCCTGTACCGCCTGCCGCACGATGGCGCGTAGCCTTGGGCAGGGCCCACGGGATGGGCGATCCGTCGGTGCGGCGGCTGGCCCGCGACCGGCAGGGCGGGCTGCTGGTCGCGGGCGACGACGGCGTGTGGTGGTGGAGCCGTGGCGGCGGCCTGCAGCGCTTCCGGCAGGCCGCCGCGTGGATTCGCTGTTGCTGGACCGGCGCGGACATCTGTGGACGAGCCTGTCGTCGGGAATGTTGGTGATGCTCAGCGGCCCGCGCGACCCGGACGAGCAGATCGCCATTTCCGGGGTCGCCAGCCCGGCGCTGCTGGACGATGCCGAAGGCCTGATCTGGGTCGGCAGCACACACGGGCTGTTGCGGGTTGCCGAGGGCGCCGCGCACGGCGTGACCCACGACGACGGTCTGAGTTCGAACCATGTGCGGCGTGCTGCAGGCCGGCGACGGCACCGTGTGGGTGGGCAGCGCAGTGGGTCTGGACCGCTGGCGCGACAGCACCATCAGCCGCGTGTCGCTGTCGCCCAGCGAAGGTAGCCGCGTGGTCGAACAATCGGTGCTGGCGCTGGCCGATGCAGGCGACGGCGGCGTCTGGGCCGGCACCTACAGCCAGGGCGTGGTGCGTCTGGATGCGCAAGGCCGCGTGCTGGTGCGCATCGGTGCGGCCGATGGCCTGCCGTCGATGTCGGTGCGCGCGGTATTGCCGGATGGCGACGATCCGTGGATCGGCACCACTGCCGGGCTGGTGCCTGGCGCAACGGCAAGGCGCGCCGCTACACCGCTGCCGACGGTGTACCGGACGGCTCGGTGCAGGGGCTGTACCGCGATGCGCAGGGCATCGTGTGGATCGGCACCGATCGCGGCATGACCGCGCTGCCGCCGGGCGGTAGCACGCGTGCCTGGCTGGGGCAGCCGGATTTCCCCGGGCAGAACGCGTTCGATTTCCTGCGCGATGCCAGCGGCGATGTGTGGATTGCCAGCGATCGCGGCCTGCTGCGTTTGCGCGGCGACAGTTTCCGCGTCTACGACCACCGGGTCGGGCTGCCGCGCGACAAGGAATTCCTGCTGGCGGTCACCGGCCTGGATGCGGCACAGGCACGCGCACTGTGCGAGCGGATGCGGCAACGGCCTGCCGCAATCGATATCGATGCTCATGGCGCCAACGTGCTGTACACCGCCAGCATGGGCATGGCGATGAGCGACGAAGCGCCAAGCCGACGCGAACTGCTGGCGTTGGCGGATCGTCGCCTGTATCAGGCCAAGCGGCAGGGGCGGGATCGGTTGGCGGGGCCGTAGCGGGGCGCGTTGCTGCGGTGGAGCGAATGCCGTGGCGGTGGGTGGCGTGCTGCGCACGCTGTTGAGGTGACTTCGTCTGCGACAGCAGACAAAGACTGGGATCAAACATCTAGTCGATCGAACCGGCGTTGACGAACGTGCGGCGACCCGAATCTCTGCAGCACGCAGTACAGTTCGCCCGCGCTATACCTGCGCCAGATCCGCCTGCGCATGCAGCAACGCGACAAACGCCTGCGCGGCCCGCGACAAGGTGCGCCCGCCATGCGTCACGCAGCCCAGCTCGCGCGATAGCGCCACATCGGCCAGCGGCAGTGCCACGATCTGATGATCGATCATGCGCTCGGGCAAGACGCTCCAGGCCAGCCCCACCGACACCAGCATCTTGATCGTCTCCAGATAATTGGTGGTCATACGCAGGTGCGGCACCAGGCCGCGCTCGGCAAACAGGCCGGCGACGATGCGATGGGTAAACGTGCCGGGGTCGGGCAACACCGCTGGATACGCCACCACATCGTCCAGCGTCACCTCGCGCAATGCGGCCAACGGATGGTCGGGCGCCACCACGCATTGCAGGCGGTCGTGCCAGATCGGCTGCGCACGTAGCGGCGCGCGCGTGTCCGGTGCCAATGTGGTCACTGCCAGTTCCACCTCGCCACGTAGCACCGCCGCGTATGCAAGTTCCGAATCCAGAAACTGGATGTCCAGCGCGGCCTGCGGATGTTGCGCGGCGAAGTTGCGTAGCAATGCAGGAAGCCGATGCAGGCCGACGTGGTGGCTGGTGGCTAGACTCAGGCGCCCACCCACCGCAGCGCCAAGGTGTTCCAGTACGCGGCGGGTGTCTTCCAGTTCGGCAAGGATGCGTTGGGCACGTGGCAACAAGGCGTGGCCGGCCTCAGTCAGTACGACCTGGCGGCCCAGGCGATCGAACAGCCGTGTGGACAATTGCCCCTCCAGCAAGGCGATGCGTTTGCTCACCGCAGGTTGGGTGAGATGCAGCGCCTCACCAGCCGCCGAGAAGCTGCCGCTGTCGGCAATCGCCACAAAGGCGCTGAGATTCGCCAGATCCATGCCATTCCTGAAATTCATTTGTTGAATAAACAATATGAATTTGCGTTATCCGATTCAAGCTCCTAGCATCGAATCCAGCTAGGTGATGCACCCACCAACCGCCACTCCATCGGATCGCCGCGATGACTGCCAAGACGCTGTACGACAAATTGTGGGACCTGCACGAGGTCACCCGCCGCGACGATGGTTCGTCGCTGATCTACATCGACCGCCACATCCTGCACGAAGTGACCTCGCCGCAGGCGTTTGAAGGCCTGCGCCTGGCCGGACGCAAGCCATGGCGCATCGATGCCAACATCGCCACGCCCGACCACAACGTGCCGACCACGCGTGCCGAACGTCAGGGCGGGCTGGAATCGATCACCGACGAAGTCTCGCGCCTGCAGGTGCAGACCCTGGACGAGAACTGCGACGACTTCGGCATCCTCGAGTTCAAGATGAACGACGCGCGCCAGGGCATCGTGCATGTGGTCGGCCCGGAGCAGGGCGCCACCTTGCCGGGCATGACCGTTGTTTGCGGCGATTCGCACACATCCACGCATGGCGCGTTCGGTGCGCTGGCGCATGGCATCGGGACCTCGGAGGTCGAGCATGTGCTGGCCACGCAGTGCCTGATCGCCAAGAAAATGAAGAACATGCAGGTGCGCGTAGAAGGCACGCTGCCGTTCGGCGTGACTGCCAAAGACATCGTGCTGGCGGTGATCGGCAAGATCGGCACCGCCGGCGGCAACGGCCACGCGCTGGAATTTGCCGGCAGCGCGATTGCTGCGCTGTCGATGGAAGGCCGCATGACCATCTGCAATATGTCCATCGAAGCCGGCGCGCGCGTGGGCATGGTGGCGGTGGATGAAAAAACCATCGCCTATGTCGAAGGCCGCCCGTTCGCACCCAAGGGTGCGGACTGGGACGCTGCCGTGGCGCTGTGGAAGACGCTGGTCTCCGACCCGGGCGCGCACTTCGACACCGTGGTGGAACTGCGTGCCGAGGACATCAAGCCACAAGTGAGCTGGGGGACCTCGCCGGAGATGGTGCTGGCGGTGGATCAGCACGTGCCGGACCCGGCGGCCGAGCAGGACCCGACCAAGCGCGACTCGATCGAGCGCGCACTGAAGTACATGGGCCTGAAGGCCAATCAGCCAATCACCGATATCCGCCTGGACCGTGTGTTCATTGGCTCGTGCACGAATTCGCGCATCGAAGACCTGCGCGCCGCCGCCGCAGTGGCCAAGGGTCGCAAGGTCGCTTCCACGATCAAGCAAGCGCTGGTGGTGCCGGGCTCTGGCCTGGTGAAGGCACAGGCCGAAGCCGAGGGCCTGGACAAGGTGTTTCTGGAGGCCGGTTTCGAATGGCGCGAGCCGGGTTGCTCGATGTGTCTGGCCATGAACCCGGACAAGCTCGGCAGCGGCGAGCATTGTGCCTCCACCTCCAACCGCAACTTCGAAGGCCGCCAGGGCGCTGGCGGACGCACGCATCTGGTGAGCCCGGCGATGGCGGCTGCGGCCGCGGTGAGCGGCCACTTTGTCGATGTGCGTGACTTGCAGGGAATCGAGAATCGGGAATAGGGAATCGCCAAAGCCCGCTTCCTGCTCTGCCTATTCCCAACTCCCCATTCCCCATTCCTGGCACTCAAATGACTCCTTTCACCCAACACACCGGCCTGGTCGCCCCGCTGGATCGCGCCAATGTCGATACCGACCAGATCATTCCCAAGCAATTCCTCAAATCGATCAAGCGCACCGGCTTCGGGCCGAACCTGTTCGACGAGTGGCGCTATCTGGACATCGGCGAGCCTGGCCGCGACAACAGCAAGCGCCCGCTCAATCCAGAGTTCGTGCTCAATTTCCCGCGCTATCAGGGCGCCAGCGTGTTGCTGGCACGCGAAAACTTCGGCTGCGGCTCCTCGCGCGAGCACGCGCCGTGGGCGCTGGGCGAATATGGCTTCCGCGCAGTGATTGCCCCCAGCTTTGCCGACATTTTCTTCAACAACAGCTTCAAGAACGGCCTGCTGCCGATCGTGCTTGCCGAAGCGGAAGTAGATGCGCTGTTCGAGCAGTGCCTGGCGACCGAGGGCTACCAACTCACCGTGGACCTGGCCGCACAGCGCGTGCGCCGCCCCGATGGTGTGGAGTACGCATTCGAACTCGACGCCTTCCGCAAGCACTGCCTGCTCAACGGGTTGGACGACATCGGCCTGACCTTGCAGGAAGCCGATGCAATTGGCCGCTTCGAGCAGGGCCATCGCGTGCATCAGCCGTGGTTGTTTGGCGCGTTGCAGTAAGTTGTGCAGTGACGTTTGCGCGGTGAACACCGCAGCACATTGAAATAACCGGCGCCGTTGCGTCATTCCACGAGGATTGCATGAGCAAGCAGATTCTGATTCTTCCCGGCGACGGCATCGGCCCGGAAATCATGGCCGAAGCGGTCAAGGTACTGACGCGCATCGACGCGCAGCACGGTCTTGGCTACAGCCTGGTGTACGACGAACTGGGTGGCGCGGCCTACGACAAGTACGGCAGCCCGTTGGCCGATGAAACACTGGAGCGCGCACGCGCTGCCGATGCAGTGCTGCTGGGCGCAGTCGGTGGCCCCCAGTGGGACACCATCGACCCGTCGCTGCGCCCGGAACGCGGCCTGCTCAAAATCCGCTCGCAGCTGGGCCTGTTCGCCAACCTGCGCCCGGCGTTGCTGTATCCGCAATTGGCCGATGCCTCCACGCTCAAGCCGGAGGTGGTGTCCGGGCTGGATCTGCTGATCCTGCGCGAACTCACCGGCGGCATTTACTTCGGTCAGCCGCGCGGTACGCGCACGCTGGATAACGGCGAACGCCAGGCCTACGACACCTTGCCGTACAGCGAAAGCGAGATCCGCCGCATCGCCAAGGCCGGCTTCGACATGGCGCGCTTGCGTGGCAAAAAGTTGTGCTCGGTCGACAAGGCCAACGTGCTGGCATCCAGCCAGCTCTGGCGTGCAGTGGTCGAAGAAGTCGCCAAGGACTACCCGGATATCGTGCTGTCGCACATGTACGTGGACAACGCGGCCATGCAGTTGGTGCGTGCGCCCAAGCAGTTCGATGTGATCGTGACCGACAACATGTTCGGCGACATCCTGTCCGACCAGGCCTCCATGCTCACCGGCTCGATCGGCATGCTGCCATCGGCCTCGCTGGATGCCAACAACAAGGGCATGTACGAGCCGTGCCACGGTTCGGCGCCGGACATCGCCGGCAAGGGCATCGCCAATCCGTTGGCCACCATCCTGTCGGTGGCGATGATGTTGCGCTACACCTTCGCGCAGGCCGCCGCTGCCGATGCGATCGAGCAAGCTGTCGGCAAGGTGCTCGACCAAGGCCTGCGCACTGCCGACATCTGGTCGGAAGGCACCACCAAGGTCGGCACCGTGGCAATGGGCGATGCAGTGGTGGCCGCGCTGTAAAAGTGCTCGCTTTCTCGAAGCGTTGTAGTTGTACTGGTGGTTATCGTTCTTCGGGCGATAGCCACTTTCGTGTGGTGGCTCTCCATGTCTGATCACATCAGTCAAGCGAAGCACTCGCATTGAAGTGAGGGATGTCGCGCACAGAATTTTTCGACAGAAGCGTATTGGTCGATCGTGCGATGCCGCATCCGGTGTCGGGACACGCCGTGAATCCGTCCCTGGAGGCTTGTTGGCGGCATCCATGCCGCCAACGGTCCCGCCCCTGGACACGACGCCGCGCTCCTACTCTTTGCGGTTGCTGATCGGCAAGCAAGCATTCTTAGAAGACGTTCAAATTACCAATCACCAAACACCAAAACGGCCAGCGGATCACTCCGCCGGCCGTCAGGTTTGCATCGTCCAGCGAATGAGCAGTGTTACGCCACCGCAGCGGTCTTGCCGGCGACCACGCCGCGCTCGCGCTGACGCAGCAGGCGGTTGGCCACATCCAGCCATGCCAGTGCGCTGGCTTCGATGATGTCCTTGCTGGTGCCGGTGCCTTCGTATTCCACACCCTCGTGGCGCACGCTCAGGCTGGCTTCGCCACGTGCGTCCGCACCGATGCCCACGCTGTGGACCTGGTAGCTGTCCAGTTCCAGCTTCACGCCAGTGGCCGAGGCCAGCGCTCCGAATAGCGCATCCACCGGACCATTGCCTTGCGCAGTTTCGGCGACGCGATTGCCTTCCGGATCGGACAATTCCACCAGCGCATTCGCGCGGCTGCCGACATCGCTGATGGTCATCGAGGCCAGGCGATAGCCTTCCTGGACGGTGGCGTCCTGCATCAATGTTTGCAGATCCACGTCGGTGACCACGCGCTGCTTCTCGCACAGCGCCTTGAACTGCTCGAACACCAGCTTGACCTCTTCCTCTTCCAGCAGGTAGCCCAATGCACGCAGGCGTTGCTCGACCGCTGCACGGCCGCTATGGCGGCCCAGCACCATCTGCGACGATTCCCAGCCCACGTCTTCCGGGCGCATGATTTCGTAGGTGCCGCGGTGGCGCAGCATGCCGTGCTGATGGATGCCCGATTCGTGCGCGAACGCGTTGCCGCCCACCACCGCCTTGTTGCGCTGCACCGGCATGCCGACCAGGCGCTGTAGCAACTGCGACGTGGACACGATGCGCGGCGTGTTGATGTCGCTATCGATGTTGTAGAACGCGCCGCGCACCTTCAGCGCCATGGTGATTTCTTCCAGCGCGCAGTTGCCGGCGCGCTCGCCGATACCATTGATGGTGCATTCGACCTGGCGTGCGCCGCCTTCGATGGCGGCCAGCGAGTTGGCTACCGCCAGGCCCAGATCGTTATGGCAGTGCGCGCTGAAGATGACGCTGTCGGCACCTTCCACGCTGGCGATCAGGCGCGAGAACATGCCGCGGATTTCTTCCGGCGTGGTGAAGCCCACCGTATCGGGCAGATTGATGGTGGTGGCACCGGCGGCGATGGCCACGCGCGTGACCTCGGCCAGGAAATCTTCTTCGGTGCGCGTGGCATCTTCGGCAGAAAATTCCACATCGTCGATGTAGCTGCGTGCCAATGTCACATGCCTGTGCACCGATTCCAGCACCTGCTCGCGGCTCATCCGCAGTTTGTGCTCGCGGTGCAACGGGCTGGTAGACAGGAACACATGCAGGCGCGGATTGGCGGCCGCTTCCAGCACGCGCGCCGAGGTTTCGATATCGGCCTGCAGGCAGCGCGACAGCACCGCCAGCGTAGGGCGCCGCAGTTCGCGTCCCATCATTGCGACCGCTTCGCGGTCGGAGTGCGAGCTGGCCGGGAAGCCGGTTTCGATAATGTCCACGCCGAGCTCGTCCAGCGCGCGCGCCATCACCAGCTTTTGCTGGGGCGTCATGCTGCAGCCGGGGGATTGCTCGCCGTCGCGCAGGGTGGTGTCGAAAATTCGGATACGCGGCGTCTGGTTGGATACGGTCGTGTTCACCAGGAAGACTCCTCTACGGCGATGGCGGTGAAAGGCGTTGGAGCGACTGCGGATGGGCGGGAAAGAACGGGTGTGTGGGGTGAAGGCTTGGCGCTGCGTTCGTTACGCAGTCGCTCGGTATTGCGACGGCGCGGCTTGCGTGGCGGACGCGGCCGCACTTCGGACAAGAGTGTGGCCAGAACGGTTGCGTCGATATTACCGCCAGAGACCACCGCACATTTGCGTTTCCCTGAAACGCGGCGACCGGCGGCCAAGGCGAGTGCCCCCGCACCTTCGGCGATAACGTGTTCTTCCAGTGCCAAGCGCACCACTGTTTCGCGTAATTCTGCCTCGCGCACGATCACCACATCGTCGAGCAGGCTCGCGCACAGGCGGCGGGTGAGGAAACCGGGAATCTTGACCTTCACACCGTCGGCCAGGGTGGGGACGGGAGTGATTTCGCGGAAGTCGCCGCGCACCGCACGGGCCATCGAATCTACGCCTTCCACCTGCGCGCCGACAATGCGCACGCCCTGCGATTTCAACGCCAGCGCCACACCGGACGCCAGCCCGCCGCCGCCAATCGGCACGATCACCACGTCCGGCGCATGCGCCGCCAGCTCGATGCCCACCGTGCCCTGGCCGGCGATCACGTCCGGGTCGTCGAAAGCGGACAGGAAGCGATAGCCGTTCTGATCGGCCAGTTCGCGCGCGAACGTAAAGGCCTCGTCATAGCTGTTGCCGTGTTGCCGCACGGTGGCGCCCCAGTGCGCGACGCCGGCGATCTTGGTCTGCGGGGCGCCAAACGGCATCACCGTGATGGCCTGCACGCCCAGCCGATAGGCCGACCACGCGACACCTTGGGCGTGATTGCCTGCCGAGGCGCAGATCACCGGACGCTCGTCACCGCGTTCCAGCCCGGCCAGCAACGCATTCAATGCGCCGCGCACCTTGTAGGACCCGGTGCGCTGCAAATTCTCCAGCTTCAACCACACGCCGAAACGCTCGGCGTAATGCAGTGGCGTGGGCGACAGGTACTTGCGCAGACGTGCCTGTGCGGCCAGTACGTCGGCCACGCTGATGGCCACCTCGCTTACCTCTGGCTCCTGTGCGGAAGGGCGGCCGGAATCAGGCATTGCGGCACGCGCGCGGCCGATCCGGAAGAAGACACCTCCGGACGGCGATCTGATGGTCACGCGAGGTGTGCGTGACCGGGCTCTGCGTACCCGAAGCCTGCATGGTCATGCCGCCGCCTCGACCGAATCCAATGCGGTGATCACCACCGACTCGCAGTCGTACACCTTTTCCAGTTGCAGGCGCAGCGTTTCGGGCGGACGGCTGCTGTCCACGTCCAGTTGCAGATGCCAGCGCCCGGCAGCGTCGGGTGCAGCAGCGCCCTGGATCGCGCACGGGCGAAACCCGCGGCGCTCGGTCATGCCGATCACCCGCACCAGTGCGCCTTCGGCCGGCTTCAACACCAGGTCAAGCCGGTAACGCATGTGTCGTCTCCTTGGCCGCGTGTGCGGGATTGCTGTCCAGCATGGTGCTGTTGGCGTTGTTGGGCGGCACCAGCGGCCACACGTTGGCGCGTGCGTCGATGGCCACATGCAGCAGGCCGGGGCCGGGCTGGGCCAGTAACTCCGCCAGCGCCGCATCCACGTCGCCGCGCGCGATGATGCGCTTGGCCGGGATGCCGAACACCTGCGCCAATGCCGCGAAATCCGGGTTGTCGGACAGGTCGATCTCGCTGTAACGCTCGGCAAAAAACAGCTCCTGCCATTGCCGCACCATGCCCAGCGAGCTGTTATCCAGCAGCACGATCTTCACCGGCAGCTTGCAGCGCGCAATCGTCACCAGCTCCTGCACATTCATCATGAAACTGCCGTCGCCGGAGACCAGTACCACGGTACGGTCCGGGCAGGCGAACTGCGCGCCCATCGCCGCCGGCAGGCCGAAGCCCATGGTGCCCAGCGCGCCACTGGTGAGGTGATTACGTGGATGGTTGAAGCGGCAATGCTGGGCCACCCACATCTGATGCTGACCGACATCGCAGGCGATGATGGTGTCGGCCGGGGCCACTTCGCTCAGGCGCTTCAGCAGCGCCGGGGCGTAGATGTCGGTACCGGGCGCGTCGTAACGCGCGCCGAATTTTTCGCGGTTGGCAAAACAGCGCGTGCGCCAGGCCTGGCAGTTGCCACGTGCCGCACTCAATGCTTTCAGACTGGTTGCCACATCGCCGGGCACCGCGATATCGGCGGTGCGCAGCTTGGAGATTTCATACGCGTCGGCATCCAGATGGATGACGCGCGCAAACGGGGCAAACTCGCTCAATTTGCCGGTGGCACGGTCGTCGAACCGTGCGCCCACCACCAGCAGCAGGTCGCATTCCTGGATGGCCATATTGGCCGCACGGGTGCCGTGCATGCCCAGCATGCCCAGGTAATCCGGATGCGCATGCGGCAACGCGCCCAGGCCGCGCAAGGTCAGCGCGGTCGGGATGCCGGTGGCTTCGACGAAGCGACGGAATGCATCCACAGCCCCGGCCAGTGCAATCCCGCCACCGCCGTACACCACCGGGCGCTCGGCACCGGCGATCGCCGCCAGTGCGTCGGCCAGTTTCGCATCCGCCGGTGCCGGCGGCGGCAACACCGCGGCCGGAACATGCACCGGCAGATGCGAGGCATCGGCCACCTGCACGTCCTTGGGCAGGTCGATCAGCACCGGCCCGGGACGTCCTTCGCGCGCGATGCGAAACGCCTCGCGCACCATTGCCGGAAGGTCCTCCACACGCCGCACCAGAAAGCTGTGCTTGACGATCGGCATTGTCATGCCGAACACGTCCAGTTCCTGGAACGCGTCGGTGCCCAGCAACGGCGTGGCGACCTGGCCGGTCAGGCACACCATCGGCACCGAATCGAGCATCGCGTCGGCGATGCCGGTGACCAGGTTGGACGCGCCGGGGCCGGAGGTGGCCACGCATACGCCGACCCGGCCGCTGGCACGTGCATAGCCATTGGCAGCGAGTGCGGCGCCCTGTTCGTGACGGACCAGGATGTGCTTGAGCCTGGAATCCACCAGGGCGTCGTAGAACGGCATGATGGTGCCGCCCGGATAGCCGAACAGCGTTTCCACGCCTTCGGCTTCCAGGGCCTGCGTCAGCCAGCGCGCGCCGTTTCGGGGCGCGCTGTGTGCGGAGGTGTTCATGCGTTGCGGACCTTCGGTTTAAGCGGTGGGGGAGGCGGCGTTACGCCGCCTGTTGATTCGCGGGTGCGGCGGCGGCCTGCTGCTGACCGTTGAGCCACACCATCTTGGCGCGCAGCTTCTTGCCCACTTCCTCGATCGGGTGCTCCAGATCGGCCTGCTTGAACTTGCTGTAGTTCGGCAGGCCGGCTTCGTACTCGGCCACCCAGTTCTTGGTGAAGGTGCCGTTCTGGATGTCGGTCAGCACGTCCTTCATGCGCGCCTTGGTGCTGGCGTCGATCACGCGCGGGCCGCTGACATAGTCGCCGTATTGTGCGGTTTCGGAGACGAATTCCAGCATGCGGGTGATGCCGCCTTCATAGAACAGGTCCACGATCAACTTCAATTCGTGCAGCACTTCGTAGTACGCGATTTCCGGCTGGTAGCCGGCTTCCACCAGCACTTCGAACCCGGCCTGCACCAGCGACGAGGCGCCGCCGCACAGCACGGCCTGCTCGCCGAACAGATCGGTTTCGGTCTCTTCCTTGAAGGTGGTCTTGATGATGTTGGCGCGCGCGCCGCCCAGGCCGCCGGCATAGGTCAGCGCGAACTGCTCGGCCTTGCCGCTGGTGTCCTGGTACACCGCATAGATGCACGGCACGCCGCGGCCGATTTCATATTCGCGACGCACCAGCGCGCCCGGGCCCTTGGGCGCGACCAGCACCACGTCCAGATCGGCGCGCGGGGTGATCATGTCGAAATGCACGTTCAGGCCATGCGCGAACAGCAGGCAGGCACCCTGTTTCATGTTCGGGGCGATGACCTCTTCATAGAGCTTCTTCTGCACCATGTCCGGGGTCAGGATGGCGACCAGGTCGGCGCTCTTGACCGCCTCTGAGGGCGCCACGACGGTGAAGCCGTCGGCCTGGGCCTTGGATTCGGTCGGGCCACCGGCACGCAGGCCGACAGTGACGTCGAAGCCGGAATCGCGCAGGTTCAGCGCATGCGCGCGGCCCTGGCTGCCGTAGCCGATGATCGCGATTTTCGGTTGGGTGTCGTTGCTCATGAAGGTGTCCTTGCGGGGTTGGCAGTGGAGATTGCAGTGGAAAGAGATCAGCCGGCAGTGCAGACACTGGCCGGCTGAGCAAAGCGGGGATGCGCGACGGCACTGCACATGCAGACGCTGCCAGCAGCGCAGGGATGGGCGTTGCTGGTAGATGTTCTGGCGATGTTGGTGATGTCGTTCATGTCATTCGAAACTTTTGGTGGTCCCTGAAACGCGAAACCCCGCGCCGTTGCCGGTGCGGGGTCTGATCGAAGCCTTGTGTGTCTGTTGCCTACACGAAGTCTCGTCCCGCACCGGTTGGCGAGGTAATAAGTACGAGCACGAGAAGCGAGGCTGCCAACGCGCCGGAAGGCGCGGACATCAGGGCGTTCGAGGTGGTGGGGCGGTGGTGCATGGAGCTGAGATAACCATCGCGGCAGCCAGGGTGTCAACCCTTGCGCATGAAACCGCTGCATCGATCTGCAGAGATGCGTACAAAGCCGTGCGGCAGCAGCATGGTTACCACTGAAACAGCATCGGCCTGACACAACAAGCGCCGACGGCGGTCACCATCTGCGCGGCATTCAACGTGCCGGGCAGCATGTACCGAACGAGGCAGCCCGGCCCGCTGGTATGGTTGGCGTCTCACACGTTGTGTCCGGGGATTTTCTGTCATGCGTTGCGTACCTGTGTTGTTGGTGTCTGCCTTGGCGCTGCTTGCGCTACCTCTCAGCGCTGCCGATCGGATCACCGGGCAGCCCTTCGCCACCCGTTCGGAAGTCATCGCGCCGCATGCGATGGCCGCCACCTCGCAACCGCTGGCCACCCAGATCGCGTTGGATGTCATGAAGAACGGTGGCTCGGCGGTGGATGCGGCGATCGCGGCCAATGCCGCGCTGGGCCTGATGGAGCCGACCGGCAACGGCGTCGGCGGGGACCTGTTCGCGATCGTGTGGGACCCCAAGACCAGCAAACTTTACGGTTACAACGGCTCGGGCCGCTCGCCCAAGTCGCTGACCCTGGCCGAGTTCCAGCGGCGCGGCCTGAAGGACATTCCGCCGACCGGCCCGCTGCCGGTGTCGGTGCCGGGCGCGGTGGACGGCTGGTTCGCCCTGCATGAGCGCTTCGGGCGCAAGCCGATGGCGCAGAATCTGGCGCCGGCCATCCGCTACGCGCGCGAAGGCCATCCGGTGGCCGAAACCATTGCCTATTACTGGGACCGTTCGGTGCCGCGCCTGTCGCAGTACCCCGGCTTCAAGGAGCAGTTCACCATCGACGGCCACGCCCCGCGCAAGGGCGAGCTGTGGAAGAACCCGAACCTGGCCAATACGCTGCAGCAGATCGCCGATGGCGGCCGTGATGCGTTCTACAAGGGCGCCATCGCGCGCACCATCGGCGCCTATTTCAAGGCCAATGGCGGCTACCTCAGCTACGAGGACATGGCCAGCCATCGGGGCGAGTGGGTGGAGCCGGTCAGCACCAACTATCGCGGCTACGACGTCTGGGAACTGCCACCCAACAGCCAGGGCATTGCCGCCTTGCAGATGCTCAATATTCTGGAAGGCTACGATTTTTCCAAGATCCCGTTCGGCTCGGCCGAGCATGTGCACCTGTTCACCGAGGCCAAGAAGCTGGCGTTTGCCGACCGTGCGCGCTTTTATGCCGACCCGGCGTTCCAGCCCGCACCGCTGGCCAAGCTGGTGTCCAAGGACTACGCGGCCCAGCGCCGCGGGCTGATCTCCATGGACAAGGCACTCAAGGAAGTGCAACCGGGCACGCCCAAGCAGCTGGAAGAGGGCGACACCATCTACATGACCGTGGCCGATGCCGACGGCATGATGGTGTCGCTGATCCAGTCCAACTACCGCGGCATGGGCAGCGGCATGGCGCCGCCGGGGCTGGGCTTCATCCTGCAGGACCGCGGCGAGATGTTCGTGCTCAAGAAGGATCACCCCAACGGCTACGCGCCAGGCAAGCGGCCGTTCCAGACCATCATCCCGGCCTTCGTCACCAAGGACGGCAAGCCGTGGCTGAGCTTCGGCGTGATGGGCGGGGCGATGCAGCCGCAGGGGCATGTGCAGATCGTGATGAACCTGGTGGACTTCCATATGAATCTGCAGGAAGCCGGCGATGCACCGCGTATCCAGCACGAAGGCTCCACCGAGCCCACCGGCCAGGCCACCGCGATGAGCGATGGCGGCGAGGTCAACCTGGAAACCGGTTTTTCCTACGACACCATTCGCGGGCTGATGCGCAAAGGCCACCAGGTGATCTTTGCCGACGGCCCGTATGGCGGTTATCAGGCGATCGCGCGCGACCCGGCCAACGGCGTGTACTACGGTGCCTCGGAAAGCCGCAAGGACGGCCAGGCGGCCGGATACTGAGCGCACTCACGTAAATGCGGGCGCTACTCAATTCTTTGCGCAGCGCGCCGCTAATCAAGTGATGGAGCAGGAGCCCTCATGAATTCGATGCAACAGCCCGAGCCGCCGTCGCAGACCCAGGCGGCCCTGCTTCCGGACGCGCCGGTCGCCTTGCTGCGGCTGTCTGCCGAGGCCTGCCTGGTGGCCTGCAACCGCGCCGGCCTGGATGTACTGGGCAAAACTTCAGCCGAACTGCAGGGTGCGCCGGCGTCGGTGTTATGGGGATTGAGCGCAGCCGATCTGGTCGGCGAAGACGGCGTGTGGGCCGCCCCGGGCGACGACCCGGCCCGGCGCGTGCGCTACGTGCGCGATCGCGAGCACGGCGGCTGGATGCTGTCGCTGCCGCACGTGGAAACCGCGATCCTGCTGCGCGAGGCCACGCGGCTGGCCGATGGCAGCCGCCCGGTGCCGATCTCGCCCCTGTTGCAGCCGTTGGTGGCGCGCCTGCACGCCGAACATGAAGACCGCACGGTGCTGGAGCGCACCGCGCAGGCGCTGGCCGGCTGCGAACTCGAACTGCTGTTGCCGCCCGGGTTGGCGGACACCGACATGGGCCGCCGGCTACAGGCCGGCTTCGGCAATCTGGCCGAAGCGATCCGCCAAGCCGTGGCGCTGTCGGTGCAGATTGCCGCCGAAGTGCCGCCGCTGGTGGCCGAAAATGACGAGATGGTGCGTCAATCGCAGGCGCAGACCGAGGCGCTGGACGGCGCACGCACGGCCGTGGAGCGGTTGTCGTCCAGCCTGCAGGACGTTAATGCTGAACTGGCGCAAGTGATCGCGCTGGCGGCCAGCGCCGACGACAGCGCGCGCCAGGGCGTGGCCGCGGCGCACGCGCTGGGCCAGGCCATGCATGAAGTGGAACGCCGTGCGGCACGTGCGGGCGAGGTCATCGAGGTCATCGACTCGGTGGCGTTCCAGACCAATATCCTGTCGATCAACGCCAGCATCGAGGCCGCACATGCCGGCGATGCCGGCCGCGGCTTTGCGGTGGTCGCCACCGAGATCCGCCGCCTGGCCGAACGCGCCGCCGCGGCGGCACGCGACGTGCGCGCGATCCTGGCCGAGACCAGCGCCGCAGTGGGCGAGGGCGCGGCCTCCGCGCGCGGCACCGAAGCAGTGCTCGATGGCATCACCCGCGTCCTCGGGCAGGCCAGCAGCGCGATGACCACGGTGGCCGGGCGCATCCAGGCGCAGGACGGCGAGATCCGCGGGATCGAACGCGCAGTGGATGGCGTGGTGGCCCTGGGCCGCAGCAATCTGCAGCACGCCGCGCATGTGGCCGAACGCAGCGAAGCGCTGGAGCGCGGTACAGAAACCCTGCGCGATTGCGTGGGCTTGTTCCGCTTGCCGCCGGACCCGCTGCAGGTGCCCAGGCACGCGCGGGTCAAGGAACTGGCGGTCGCCACGGCCGGCAAGATCGGCACCGCCCTGGCGCAAGCCATTGCGCGCGGTCAGATCGACGAAGCGGCGTTGTTCGCGCAGACCTATACGCCGATCGCCGGCGTGGAGCCGCCCAAGTTCAGTACCGACTTCGACGCGGTCTGCGATCAGGTGTTGCCGCCGCTGCAGGAGCCGTTGCTGGATGCGCACCCGTGGATCGTATTCGCCATCTGCGCCAATCCCGACGGCTACGTGCCCACCCACAACCTGCGCTTCACCCAACCGCTGACCGGCGATGCCAAGCGCGATCTGGTCGGCAACCGCACCAAGCGCAAGTTCACCGACCGCGTCGGCCGGAGCGTCGGTGCGCACACCGACCCGTACCGCCTGCAGGTCTATCGCCGCGACACCGGGCAGATCATGTTCGACCTGTCGGCCCCGATCTTCGTCGGTCGCAAGCACTGGGGCGGCTTGCGGGTGGGGTACACCCTGGAGTGACCGTCCGCATCCGGCCGGGCCCTGGCTGTCGTGCGTCAACGCGGCAACCCAAAAAAAGCCGCCGGAATCGGCGACAGGGAGCGCGCGCAGGTTTCTTGTTGTAGTGCAGGCAGGCTAGTTGCACGGTGTGCCGTGGAAATGTCTGCGCATGTCACCGGGGAAGTGCCGAGCGTTGCGTTCAGCCTAGGGTGGTGTGCAGCGCTCCGGCGGATGTGGCCGCCGTCACCACATTACCGATGTGTTGCAGGCCGCGATCTGGCTGCGTTAACAAGTGCCGCGAACCCGAGGGCGCCGTTTGTTCCATCGGCGGGAAACTCACGCCGCGCGGTTTGCCTTCGGATTTAGATCGACCAGAGCAATGCGGCCTGCCGTATGGCCCCGCGTGCTTTTCAGGTTGCTCTGCAGCATTGCGCATGCGTGTCTGCCGCCAGCGGAGGCGATGTGGTTTAATCGCCGCCGAAGTGGGGGTACCGCGGCGTGCTGCGGTTGAGATAGTCCCTTCGAACCTGATCCGGCTCATACCGGCGTAGGGAAGCTTCGTTAGATGCGAGGGTCCGTGCCTGCACGGTCACCTGAGTGTTGAGCGCCGCCGCTTCGTCCGCACTGCGACTTCTTCGCAGAGCCAGCGCCATTGGTGCTGGTTTTCCAGCACACAGGACGAACGCCATGCATGCCGCGCCCACCGTTTTGCAGCAACAAGCCCAGTCGCTGTCCCAGGCTGTGACCCAGCCGATTCCCGGTTCACGCAAGATCTTCGTGCAAGGCTCACGCGCGGATCTGCAGGTGCCGATGCGCGAGATCGCGTTGACGCGTACGCCCACCTTGTTTGGTGGCGAAGACAATCCGCCGCTCAGCGTCTACGACACCTCCGGGCCTTATACCGATCCACAGGCGGCCATCGATCTGGCTGCCGGTCTGGCGCCGCTGCGCACGCAATGGATTGCCGAGCGCGGCGATACCGTGGCGCTGGATGGATTGAGTTCCAGCTTCGGGCGCGGCCGTGAGCACGATGCGCGGCTGGATGCGGTGCGCTTTCCGGCGCGGCGCTTGCCGCGGGTGGCGCGCGAAGGCGCCAACGTCACCCAGATGCACTACGCGCGACGCGGCATCATCACCCCCGAGATGGAGTTCGTGGCGATCCGCGAAAATCAGCGCCTGGACGCGGTGACCGATGCGATCTTGCGCAAGCAGCATCCGGGCGAGTCGTTCGGTGCGGCGATCCAGCACCGCATCACGCCGGAGTTCGTGCGTGAGGAGATTGCACGCGGCCGCGCGATCTTGCCCAACAACATCAATCACCCGGAAAGCGAACCGATGATCATCGGGCGCAATTTCCTGACCAAGATCAACGCCAACATCGGCAACAGCGCGGTGTCTTCGGGCATCGCCGAAGAAGTGGAAAAGCTGGTGTGGGCGATCCGCTGGGGCGGCGATACGGTCATGGACCTGTCCACCGGCAAGCACATCCACGAAACGCGCGAGTGGATCATCCGCAATTCGCCGGTGCCGATCGGCACGGTACCGATCTATCAGGCACTGGAAAAGGTCGACGGGCGTGCCGAAGAACTCACCTGGGAGATCTTCCGCGACACCTTGATCGAGCAGGCCGAACAAGGCGTGGATTACTTCACCCTCCATGCCGGTGTGCTGTTGCGCTACGTGCCGCTCACGGCCAAGCGTGTCACCGGTATCGTCTCGCGCGGTGGGTCGATCATGGCCAAGTGGTGCCTGGCCCATCACAAGGAAAACTTTCTTTACACCCACTTCGAAGACATCTGCCAGATCATGAAGGCCTACGACGTGGCGTTTTCGCTGGGCGATGGTCTGCGCCCGGGCTGTATTGCCGATGCCAACGATGCGGCGCAATTTGGCGAGCTGGAAACGCTGGGCGAGCTGACCACGCTTGCCTGGAAGCACGATGTGCAGACCATGATCGAAGGTCCGGGCCATGTGCCGATGCAGTTGATCAAGGAGAACATGGACAAGCAGCTGCGCGAGTGCGGCGAGGCGCCGTTCTACACCCTGGGGCCGTTGACCACCGACATCGCGCCCGGCTACGACCACATCACCAGCGCGATCGGCGCGGCCATGATCGGCTGGTTCGGCACGGCGATGCTTTGCTACGTCACACCGAAAGAGCATCTGGGTCTGCCCAACCGGCAGGACGTGCGCGACGGCATCATGGCCTACAAGATCGCTGCGCATGCGGCAGACCTCGCCAAGGGGCACCCGGGTGCGCAGGTACGCGACAACGCCTTGAGCAAGGCGCGTTTCGAGTTCCGCTGGGACGACCAGTTCCATCTTGGCCTGGATCCGGAGAAGGCCAAGGAGTTTCACGACGAGACCCTGCCCAAGGACGCGCACAAGCTGGCGCACTTCTGCTCGATGTGTGGGCCGCACTTCTGTTCCATGAAGATCACCCAGGACGTGCGCGATTACGCGGCCGAGCACGGCATGGCCGCAGAGCACGCGGTGTCGGCGGGGATGCAGGAGAAATCGACGCAGTTTCTGGAGCAGGGCGCGCAGGTTTATCGCGCCTTGTGATGCGTTACATGCAGAAGTTTCAGAAAGTAATGCGGTGCCTGCTTAGCAGAAATTCAGCTTAGTGCTGTACAGATCCTGTCGCGGTGCGCAAGTGCCGCGGTACTGCTGCGTTGCAAGCGATTACTGCGGATCTACGTTTCAGCGGATTTAGCTGAATCGCAGATAAAAAAACGCGCCAGAAGGCGCGAAGGGTACGTCGTAATTATTTGAATTCGTCGGCGAGAGAGAGAGAGCCTGACGCTGCCGCCTGTTGTAGGAAGCAACGAGGCATAGCGTAAAATTTGCACCAAATGGATGCATGACACAGTTGGTCGTACTCCTTTGCTGAATTTGGCGTTTCGCGCATTGCGTGATGCGCTCTTTCGTAGTTCTTGCATGTCGATGCGTGTTTTTTGCCAATGAGTGTTCCTCCCGCTAATGCAGTGCCATCGGGCCGGCTACGTGTCGGCCAGTGCGTGGTCGACATTGCCTCGCGCGAAGTGCACGCACCGGGCGCCAAACGGCCGCTACGCCTGGCGCCAAAATCCCTGGCCGTGCTTGTGACCCTGGCGCGACAGCCAGGCCAGGTAGTCACACGCGAGCAGCTGCTTGCCGAGGTGTGGCCCGATACCTTGCCGACCAACGATGTGGTGACCCAGGCGGTCACGCAGCTGCGCAAGGCACTTGCCACGCATGGCGGGCAGCGCTCGGAGCATATCGAGACGATTGCCAAGACCGGCTATCGCCTGATGGCGACGGTGGCATGGGAAGCGCAGGCACACGCATCGACAACGCTGCCGCAGGACAACCTTGGTTCACGCGCGCCGGAGTGGGCACAAACCGGCAATGGTGGGGCGTCTGCCCCCAACCCCTCCGGTGGCGGCGCCCAACCCGTCCCAGGCGCATCCGGCCAACCCGTAGCGCCGATAGCAGCGGCGTCGCTGGCATCGCGGCAGCGGCGCTGGATCGCGCTGGCCATCGCCAGCGCGGCATTGTTGGTGGTGCTGGGCCTGGCGGTACGTACCGTCTGGCTGCGTGCCCCTGCTCCTGAGGCCGCGCAGGCGTCTGCCGTACTGGGCAGCCCCAAGCGGCCGTATCAGGTGATTACCGCAGGCGGCGGCTTCGATCTGACGCCAAGCCTGTCGCCGGATGGCGCGATGGTGGCGTATGCATCGCTGACCCGCGATCGCCCCGGCACCTCGATCCTGGTCAAGACCACGGACAACGCCTACCCGCGCGTGCTGGATACGCCTGCGCCGGGCGTCTCCGATCGCCTGCCGGCGTGGTCGCCGGATGGGCGCGAGATCGCTTTTTCCAGAAAGGCGCCCGATGGCAGCTGTCGGGTCATGATCGCCGCCGCCACAGTGGCTGCGGCGGCACGCGAAGTGGTGCGGTGCGACGGCGCGGACATGCTGAGTTTCAGCTGGTCGCCGGATGGGCGCGCGCTGGTGTTCGGCAGCATGACCGGCACGCACGGCGCCGCACGCATACGGCGCCTGGATCTGGAAACCGGGCGGTGGCAGACGCTGGACTATCCCGCGCAATTGCATGACTTCGACTACGCGCCGCGTTATTCGCCCGACGGGCATTGGATCGTGTTCCTGCGTAATCCGCAGCTGGGCGATCTGTGGCGGATACCCGCCCAGGGCGGCAGTGCCGAACGACTCACCTACGACAATGCCGATATCCGTGGCTGGAGCTGGTTGCCCGATGGCAGCGGCCTGATCTTCGGGCGTCGTGTGGACAGCGAGGCGCGCTTGTATCGGCTCGATTTGCACGACCGCAGCCTGCACGACCTGGGCGTGGATGATGCGCAGGCGCCGGACGTGGCGCAGGGCCATCTGGTGTTCGTGCAACGCAAACCGCAATTCGGCGTGTATCAGGTCATTGCCGACACCATGAATGGTGGCTACATCCGGCGCCGCCTGTTTCCTTCCGGCGGGCGCGACGATCAGCCGATGATCGCGCCGGATCGGCGTCAGTTGATTTTTGCGTCCAACCGGTCTGGCACGTACGGATTGTGGTGGGGCGATGTCACCAAACCCGGCTCGGTGCGCCTGATCGAAGGGCTGCGTCCGGATGCGCGTCAGGCCGCCGACTGGTCTGCCGATTCGCAACGCGTGCTGGTCAGCGGCAGCGATGCCGGCGGGCATGCGGCGCTGTTCGAAGTGACCCCGGGCAGCGGCAAGGTGGTGCGACTGCCGGTGCCGCAGCCGCGCCCGTTGCAGGCGATCCACCTTCCCGATCCCGACCAACTGCTGGTGCTTGCCGCCGCAAACGACGGGCATACCTTCGCCACACTGTACGACCGGCGCAGCAGTCCCTGGCGCGCGCTGGCATCCCTGCAGGATGTTTCGCAGATGCGGCTGGACCGGGGCAGCGGGCAGGTGTTGCTCACCCGGCTCAGTGGTGGCGGGTTATGGCAAATCGCGCCGTCGCTGGACGCCGGGACCTTGCAGGTGATCGAGCCGCGGCAGCCATCGCGCTGGCGTTATCGCAGCTGGGCGCCGGGCATGCATGGTCAGCTGCATTACCTGACCTCCACCGACACTTGCGCGACGTACGACGGTGAGCTGCGCAGCGGTCGCGGGCAGTGCCTGGATGTGGCCAAGTTCACCACGATCAATGGTTTCAGTCTGGACCAGCACGATGGCGCGCTGTACGTCGCCCTGGCCGAAGAAGATGGCAGCGCGATTGCCTACATGCCGCTGCCGCAGCGCTCTTCGGCACCTGTTGGCGTCATCGCCAACCTGTTGTGGGCGTTGAGAAAAATTGCTTCGTAAGTTTTTCGGAAAGGCTTCGTCGCAATTTCGGTACAGCTTCGTCAGAACTTCCTGACTGACGCCAGATTCGGCAAAACACTACGCCCTCTTTTGTAAAAGGGGCTGCCAACATGCAACAGGTCATCACCGCCGACCGCGGGCTTGCGCTCGCGCTGGATAGCGCCAGCGAGTCGACATCGACCACCTGTCTGGCAGTCTCGCGGCTCGGCAGCATCCGTACCAGCGCAGCGACCTTCACCGTATGGGTGCAGTTGCGCGGACGTGCATGGGTGGAATCCAAGGAAGGCCGCTTCCGTTTGCGTGCCGGCGACTGGATCGCGTTCGACAAGGACTCACACCCCACCGTGCAGGCAGACCGCAGCGCACTGTGCGTGGGCGTCAGCCTGGATGGCGACAGCCTGCAATCGCTGACCGAGTTGACCGACGCCACGCTGTATCCGGGCCGCAGCCAGTTGGCGCGCAACGATTTGCGCATTGCGTTGCGGCTATGGCGTAACGCTGCCGCGCAGAGCGGTAGCGCATCGGCACGCCCGCTGCTGCTGCATCTGGCAGCGATGCAGCGCGACTTCACCGAGCAGGAGCAGCGTTGTCCGGGGCGCTCGCGTAGCCGTCGTCGTCAGGTGTTCGGCCGCATGCAGCGTGCACGGCTGTATCTGGAAGGCAACAGCGACAGGGTGGTGCGTATCAGCGAGTTGGCGCAGCTGACCAACTTCTCCAGTTGGTATGTCTCCAAGACGTTTCAGAGTCTGTATGAAGAGAGCCCGCAGGCGTTGTCGGCACGCCTGCGCCTGGAACGCGCATCGGATTTGCTGCGCGATACCTCGATGATGATCGGCGAGGTTGCGGCAGCAAGCGGCTTCGACAATTGCTGCAGCTTCGCACGGGCGTTTCGTGCGCGTTTCGGTGTCTCCGCATCGCATTACCGCGACCAAACTTCGAATCCGCCAGATTCGGCAAAGCCAGGGAACGTGACGCGCAAAGCGACGGCGTTCACGCAATCGTAATTTGCACGGGGGCGCTTAACGCGCCACTAACGAACCCTGGAGAGATTGATGAACCTTCGCACCTCCGCAGTGCGGCTGGGCCTGTTGCCCGCCGGTATTGCGATCGCGTTGACGCCGGCTTTTGCCGCCAACGCACAAGAGCAGTCCGCCCCGTCGACCACGACGCTGGACCGCATCGAAATCACCGGCTCGCGCATCCGCTCGGTCGACCTTGAAACCGCACAGCCGGTGTTCACTGTCACCCAGCAGGACATTCAGAAGTCCGGCCTGGTGAGCGTTGGCGACATCCTCCAGAACCTCTCGATCGCCGGCACCCAGACCTTCAGCAAGGCAGCAGTGCTGAGCTCCAACGCGGAGCAGGGCGGCCAGTACGTCAATCTCTACAACCTGGGTGAGAACCGTACCCTGGTGTTGGTGAACGGCAAGCGTTGGACTAGCAGCCTGGCTGGTTTGAGCGATATGTCGACCATTCCCAGCTCGTTGATCGAGCGCATCGAAGTCCTGAAGGACGGCGCCTCGGCGATCTATGGCTCCGACGCAGTGGCCGGCGTGGTCAACATCATCCTGCGCCAGAACTACGAAGGTGCCGAAGCGTCGGCGTACTTCGGTCAGAACGGCCGCGGCGACGGTTCCAAGGAGCAGTACTCCTTCACCGCAGGCACCACCAACGAGCGCTCCTCGCTGGTGTTTGGCGTCAACTACACCCAGGAAGATCCGGTGTGGGCCAAGGACCGCGCGCTGACCCGTTACTCCTCCGGGCCGAACCATATCGAAGACAGCTTGAGCGCGACCGGCCCGTGGGGTCGTTTCAACGATCCGCGTGCAGTGGGTACGCCTGGCGCTGGCAACTATCTCGATACCGACGGCAATGTCGTCGGTGCTGGCGAGGGTGCATGGTCCCCCAACCAGTGGGTGCTCAACCATACCGGTTCGTTTGATGGCAAGGGCGTCGGCGCCGATTCGCGCAGCCTGTCGAACTATCACGTTGGCGCTGGCGTGGATGACTACTACAACTCCGTCGACCAGATGATGTTGCAGCAGTCCAGCAAGAACAAGTCGGTCTTCACCAGCGGTAGCTACAACATCACCGACAGCATCACCTTCAAGTCGACCGCGATGTACTCCGAGCGTGAGTCCCTTCGCCAGATTGCCGGCTACCCGCTGCAGGCGACCTCGCAGCCGCAGTTCCCGGTGGCAATCAGTGGTAGCAGCTACTACAACCCGATCGGTCAGGACATCAATAGCTGGTTCCGCCGTACCATCGAGTTGCCGCGCACCACCGAAAGCAACGTCAAGTCCACCCACTTCGACGCCGCGCTCGAAGGCGTGTTCGACGTCGGCAGCCACGGCTGGAACTGGGACGTGGGCTTCAACTACAACAAGTACGATGTGACGCAGGTTTCGCGCGGCAACATCAACTTGCTGGCGTTGCAGAAGGCACTGGGTCCGTCGTTCCTCAATGCACAGGGTCAGGTGCAGTGCGGTACCGCAGCGGCTCCGATCGCGCTGGGTACCAGCAATGCGCTGGGCCAGTGCACCCCGTTCAATATCCTGGGTGGCCCGTCGGCCTCCACGCCGAACGCGCTGCAGTACATCAATGCATTGGGCCAGGCCACGCAGCAGAGCCTGAGCAAGCAGTGGACCGCCAACATCACCGGTGGCCTGTTCGACTTGCCGGCGGGTGAGCTGGGCTTTGCGGCCGGTTTCGAACATCGCGAGATCAGCGGTTACGACTACCCGGATCAGCTGTCCAGCGCCGGTTACACCACCGACCTGGCCGCACAGGCAACCGAAGGTCGCTACCAGACCAACGAAGCCTATCTGGAGCTGTTGATTCCGGTGTTGAAGGATCTGCCGGGCGCCAAGGAACTGTCGTTCGACGTGGCTGCGCGTTACAGCAACTACAGCCGTTTCGGCGACACCACCAACAGCAAGTTCAGCTTCACCTGGAAGCCGATCGACGACCTGCTTGTGCGTGGTACCTACGGCACCGGTTTCCGTGCGCCGACGCTGGCCGACACCTTCGGTGGCGGCTCGCAGACGTTCGACACCTTCACCGACCCGTGCGATGCCACCTTCGGCTCGCTGGGCAATGCGGGTGTGGCAGCACGCTGCGCCGGCGAAGGCCTGCCGGCTGGTTTCCGTCAGACCGATACTGCAGGCAACCCGGTGACGCGTCGCGACGTGCAGGGCAATGCCCCGTTCAATTCGGGCGTCGGCAATGCCGAACTCGAGCCGGAAAACAGCATCACCCGTACCGTCGGTATGGTGTACAGCCCGCATTGGGTGCAGGGTCTGGATTTCTCGCTGGATTGGTACCGCATTTCGATTTCCAACATCATCACCGCGCTCTCGGCCAATGATGTGTTGAACAACTGCTACCTCAACAGCCTTGCCAGCTACTGTGCCGACTACGGTCGCGACGCGGTCACCGGGCAGGTCACCACGCTGAGCCGCGGCAACGTCAACCTGGGCCGTCTGGAAACCGAAGGCTACAACTTCGGTGTGCGGTACCGCATGCCGGAAACCGCGTACGGCAAGTTCGCTGTCAACCTGGATACCAACTACCTGGCGACCTACAAGTCGCAGGCAGAAGCCGGTGCCCAGTGGGAAAACTCTGCCGGCTACTGGAACTTCCCGCGCGTGCGCGCCACCTTGGGCCTGGACTGGTCGCTGGGTGCGTTGTCGGCCAACTGGAACCTGCGTTACTACGGCGGTTTCCGCGACTACTGCTGGGACGCAGCGGCTGGCATTGAATGCAACGATCCGGGCTACCAGACTTCGAACCCGGCATGGGGTGGCGGTACGGGCGCCAACAAGAAGGGCTCGATCTCCTATCAGGACGTCTCGGTCACCTGGCAGGCTCCGTGGGATGGCAGCGTGACCGTTGGTGCCCGCAACATCTGGAACAGGCAGCCGCCGATCACCTATTCGATCACCAACAGCAGCACCGCGGCGATCGATCCGATGCTCGACTACGACCGCTTCCTGTTCGTGCAGTACAACCAGCGCTTCTGATCACCGAAGCGTTGTAAGTGAGTCGAAAAAGCGGGCCGAAAGGCCCGCTTTTTTTGTGTTTGTCACTGATCGCCTCTCAACGCTGCGTGCCTATGCGACGCGATGATGATCAGGAACGTGGTTCGCTGCCGGGACGGCGCGTACAAGATGCTTCCAGAGCTTTGTCGCAAACGCATCGCGCACGACACGTGCGCGCGTGGTTTACCATCGTCCGGGTGCGCAGGTAAGAATTCGATCGCCGCAACACCAGGTTGATTTGGACAGCAGTGACTTCACGCACTGCATGCCAGCGGTTCGTTGCTGATCGCGCGGTTGCTGACGTTGCCATAAGTCAGTGCGCCTCCAACGCCCGTCATGCATCCTACGGGTGTCCCGTGACGGCGAAATGCCAAAGAAAAAACGCGATGTCATCGCGCCTTTTCGTTACTTCCATCGCTGCCTTCACCGCCGCCGCTTACGCTTCAGCAAGCCCCAGCAACGTATCGGCCTGTTCGCGCCAGGCCGGTAGACGAGCGATGACGCCGACCTTGGTCAGATACTCTTCGTCCACGGCTTCGCCACTGGCCAGCGCCGTGGCCACATGCACTGCACCGGTGACCCAGAAGCTGCGCAGGCTGGAGCGTTGCGGATGGCGATGGAACGCCACCGCTTCGATGATCGGCATCGGCAGGCCCCACAGGCCGAGCAGGTACGCGCCGGCTTCGGTGTGGCCCAGGCGTTCGTCGCCGCCTTCGGCTGGCGGCTCGCGCTCGTCGCGCACGCCGGGCAGCAGCAGGCCAATGTCGGCCAGCAGCGCTGCGGTGGATCCAAGTTCGGCGCTGGTCGGCGGCAGCACCTTGGCGGCCAGGCGCGAGGAGAGCAGGGCGCGGCGCTGCATCGCACTGCGCTCGGCCGGGGTGAGCGTCTGGATCGAAAACACTTCGCTGGCCAGCACCAGATCGCGCAGCGTCGCCACGCCCAGGCGGGTCACAGCCGTGCGCAGATCGGTGATGCTGCGGCCGCCGGAAAAGAACGCCGAATTGCACAGTTGCAGCACCTTCGCCGCAATCGCCGGGTCGCCGGCGATGAGCTTGGCGATGTCGGCGGCATCGGCGCCATCGTCTTCTTCCAGCGCGTGCATCAGGCTCAGATACAGGTGCGGTGGCGAAGGCAGTTTTTCGATGCGCCCGATAGCCGCGCGCAGGCGCGGGTTGCTGAGCAGATCGCGCAGCTCCTCCAGGCTGGTCACCGCTTCAAGCAGCACTTCCGGTGCCAGCGGCATCGGCAGGAAACGATGCGCAACGCCGATGATGCGGGCCGGCGGCGTGCGTTGGCCGTCCTGCGCATCGATCAGGGCGACACGAATGGTGTCCGGGCGCAGCGTGCGGATCTGCCCCAGCAAGGTGGCGGCAGTCAGGTCCGGCAAGATCGGTGCAACGATGACCGCGTCGAACGGCGACAGCGCGGCAGCTTCGATCGCCGAATTCCCATCGGCCACCTGCTGCGCCTGCCACTGGTCGCCGAGATCGGCAACGTAGTCGACAAGGTCGGACGGAAGACTGGCTTCGTCCCCAACAAACAGAATACGCAAGACACTTCCCCAGAAGTCACCGGTGACAGACACCGGCCAAACGCTGTCGGCAATGTACCCAATCTGCCGCCGGCGGTCACCGGGATCACGACAAAAGCGTGATCCCGATCGCCCTGCATGTGCAGGGCTGCATCACGGTCGATGGATCAGGGTGCGTCGGAATTGTAGCGTTCCACCGACTCCACCAGAATGCGCTTGGCCTCGGCCGCACCGCCCCAACCGTCCAGCTTGACCCACTTGCCCTTCTCCAAATCCTTGTAATGCTCGAAGAAATGGCCGATGCGTTCCATCCAGTGGCTGGACACCTGGGCGATGTCTTCGATATGCGCATAGCCGGAGAAGATCTTCTCGATCGGCACGGCCAGGATCTTTTCGTCGCTTCCGGCCTCGTCGCTCATGCGCAGCACGCCGACGGGACGGCAACGCACCACCGAGCCCGGCACCAGCGGCAGCGGTAGCACCACCAGTACATCGGCCGGGTCGCCATCGCCGCACAGGGTGTTGGGAACGTAGCCATAGTTGCAGGGGTAACGCATCGGGGTGGAGAGGATGCGGTCGACGAAGATCGCGCCGCTGGCCTTGTCCACTTCGTACTTGACCGGCTCGGAATCCTTGGGGATTTCGATGACGACGTTGATTTCTTCCGGCAGGTTCTTGCCAGAGGTGACCAGTTCAAGGCCCATGCGGGTAGCTCCAAGGCGTCAGCAGTGTGTGGAGCGCGATTCTACGCGTTCGGCTGTTGCGATGCAGCGACACTGAATGGGCAATGTTCTGACCGGCGCATGCGGCATAGCCCGCATTCATCACGGGCGTCTTCCCGATCGTTGCGGCCTGAGCCGCGGCGCACGCTGAAGGCTCATCCACTGCATAGGAAGTGCCATGTCCAGGCTCGCGCGTCTGCTCCTTGTCTTGCTGCTGTCCCTCACCGCCCAGGTTGCCGCTGCGGCAACGCCCACGCCGACCTACGTGGATGCGGTGGACTGGCCGGCCGATGGCGAGGGCTGGGAAGCCTTCATCGATCTGGAACAGCGGCTGGAGCGCGATTTCGACAATATCTGCGGCGACACCTTTTGCGGTGGCGAATTCAGCGACTATCAGCCGTTGCGCTTCCGTTGCTCGGTCCATCGCGTCACCGGGGTGGTGCGTAGCTGCATCTGGACCTTCGGCGCCAGCGAGGTCAGCGTCGACCCCCGCAGCGGCTACCTGCGCTCGGATAGCCGCGTCTGGCGCTGCACCGCGCCCCTGAAGGCCGGCACCCGCCTGGACGAGATGTATCGCACGCTGGCAGTGACCAACCCACTGTTCGAGCCGCTGCCGGGCGGCGCGCCGCCGATCTACGACGGTTTGATCGGCTGCCTGTGATGGCTGGCCGAGGCACGGGCTCTGCAGGGCAGGCTGGGCTCTCCAGCGAGAGCCTAGCCCGCGGCGGCGGGCGGGGGTAGGCGCCACCTCGCCCTGCGAGAGCGACGTCCCCCCATCCTGAGTAGCGGCCGGGTCTAGAGTCCGGGGTTGATGATATCGGTGTTGGCCAGCTGTTGGGCATACGCGGACGGGGTCATGCCGCCAATTGCTTTCTTGGGTCGCTCCTCGTTGTATTCGCGTCGCCAGCGCTCGATCTCGGTGCGTGCGTGCAGCAGTGTCGGGAACCAGTGCTCGTTGAGGCATTCATCGCGCAGCCGGCTGTTGAACGATTCGACATAGGCGTTCTGATTCGGCTTGCCGGGTTGGATGAGTCGCAACTGCACGCCACGCGCATGCGCCCAGGCCACCATTGCCTTGCCGCAGAACTCCTTGCCGTTGTCGGTGCGGATCACCTGCGGCAAGCCGCGGCTGATGGCCAGCCGCTCCAGCACACGCGTCACGCCATGGCCCGAGATTGCACGCTCCACCTCGATGGCGACCGCCTCATGTGTGGCGTCGTCCACGATCACCAGGCACTTGATCGCCCGGCCGTCGGCGGTGCGGTCGAACACAAAGTCCATCGACCACACCTGGTTGGCCTGCGATGGCCGCAGCAGCGGCTGACGCTCGCCCACTGGCACTTTCTTGCGCTTGCGGCGGCGGACTTGCAGCTGCTGCTCGCGGTACAAGCGCTCCACACGCTTGTAGTTCACCAGGCGTCCTTCCTGGCGCAGCTTGAGATAGATCATCCCCACGCCGTAGCGCTTGTGGCGATGCGCCAGTTCCACGATGCGCTCGCGTAGCGCAACGTTGCGGTCCTCGCGCGGGCAATAGCGCAGCGCACTGGCGCTCATGCCGATCGCGGCCAACGCGCCACGCTCGCTGGCCCCTCGCCCGATCCACTCGCGCACCAGCGCACGACGCGCCGGTGCGCTCACCATTTTTTTTGCAGCGCCTCCTTGATCAGATCGTTCTGGAACACCTGCTCGGCGAGCAGCTTCTTCAGGCGCGTGTTCTCTGCCTCCAGGTCCTTGAGTCGCTTGGCATCGGGCACGCTCATCCCGCCAAACTTGCTGCGCCACAGGTAGTAGGAGGCCTCGCTGAAGCCATGGCGCCGGCACAGGTCCTTGATCGCCACGCCGCTTTCGGCCTCACGCAGAAAGCCGATGACCTGCTCGTCAGTAAAACGCTTCTTCACGTCCAATCTCCTTCGGGTAGGGAATTGGACTCCAAACTGCGGCGCTACTCAAAATCGGGGGGACGTCGAGAGCATTGAGCGTATCCCTCAGGCCGCAGTCGCGGATCGGGCCGGCCCAGCGCATTTCCGTAGGCGGGACAGGCGTTGGCGGTGATGCAGGTGACGGGATACCGCTCAGCAATCCGCTGCAGGCGACGAGACCTGCAGCCTTCTGTAACGCATGGCCGCAGGTCTCGTCGCCCGCGGCCACCGCGCCGTTACAGCAGCGGCACGAGCAACAAGGCGACGATATTGATGATCTTGATCAACGGGTTGATCGCCGGTCCCGCGGTGTCCTTGTACGGGTCACCGACCGTATCGCCGGTGATGGCGGCCTTATGCGCCTCGCTGCCCTTGCCGCCGAAATGGCCGTCCTCGATGTACTTCTTGGCGTTATCCCAGGCGCCGCCGCCGGTCGTCATCGAAATTGCCAGGAACAGGCCGGTGACAATCGTGCCGATCAGCAAGCCGCCCAACGCGCGCGGCCCGAGCAGCACGCCGACCACGATCGGAACCACCACCGGCAGCAGCGAAGGCACGATCATTTCGCGGATCGCCGAGCGCGTCAGCATGTCGACGGCGCGGTCGTACTGCGGCTTGGCGGTGCCGGCCATGATGCCGGGGATCTCGCGGAACTGGCGGCGCACTTCTTCCACCACTGCGCCTGCTGCGCGGCCGACTGCTTCCATCGCCATCGCACCGAACAGATACGGAATCAATCCACCGATCAGCAACCCGATGATCACCGTGTGGTCGGACAGGTCGAAGGCGAAGACCTGGCCGGGATTGGCGGCCTGCAGGTTGTGCGTGTAGTCGGCAAACAGCACTAGCGCCGCCAGCGCCGCCGAGCCGATGGCATAGCCTTTGGTCACGGCCTTGGTGGTGTTGCCTACCGCGTCCAGCGGGTCGGTGATATCGCGCACTTCCGGCGGCAGCTCGGCCATTTCGGCGATGCCGCCGGCGTTGTCGGTGATCGGCCCATACGCATCCAAGGCAACGATCATCCCGGCCATCGACAACATCGCCGTGGCGGCGGTTGCAATGCCGTACAAGCCGCCGAAATGAAACGCACCCCAGATCGCCGCACATACCGCGATCACCGGCAGCGCGGTGGATTTCATCGAGATGCCGAGCCCGGCGATGATGTTGGTGCCGTGACCGGTGGTGCTGGCCGATGCCACGTGCTGCACCGGCTTGTATTGGGTACCGGTGTAGTACTCGGTGATCCACACGATCAGGCCGGTGAGCACCAATCCGATCAGCGCGCAGGCATACAACGCCGGGGCGCCGTGGACGTTGTCGCGCATCAGCGATTGGGTGATCGGCCAGTAAGCGAGCGCCGCCAGCACGCCGGAGACGATCACGCCTTTATAGAGCGCGCCCATGATCGAACCGCTGGCTTTGACCTTGACGAAGGCTGCGCCCACGATCGAAGCGACGATCGACACGCCACCGAGCACCAGCGGATACAGCACCGCGTGCGGGCCCGTTTCGGCAAGCGTCAGGCTGCCGAGCAACATCGTGGCGATTACGGTGACCGCGTAGGTCTCGAACAGATCTGCAGCCATGCCCGCGCAGTCGCCGACGTTGTCGCCAACATTGTCCGCAATCACCGCCGGGTTGCGCGGGTCGTCCTCGGGAATGCCGGCTTCGACCTTGCCGACCAGATCCGCGCCTACGTCCGCACCCTTGGTGAAAATACCGCCACCCAGGCGCGCGAAGATCGAAATCAACGACGACCCGAACGCCAGCCCGACCAGTGCATGCAGATTCTGCTCCAGTGGCAGCCCCATCGCTTGCAGCACGGCAAAATAACCGGCCACACCGAGCAAGCCGAGGCCGACCACCAGCATGCCGGTGATGGCGCCACCACGGAATGCGACATCCATCGCACGGCCGATGCCATGCCGCGCCGCCTCTGCGGTGCGTACATTGGCGCGCACCGAGACGTTCATGCCGATATAGCCGGCCAAGCCCGACAACACCGCACCCAGCGCAAACCCGATCGCGGTATACCAACTCAGAAACAGCCCGACCAACACGAACAGCACGGCGCCGGCAATCGAAATGGTGAGGTATTGCCGGTTGAGGTAGGCGCGCGCGCCTACCTGGATCGCGGCGGCGATCTCCCGCATGCGTGCGTTACCGCTCGGCTGCGCGACCACCCAGCGCGCCGAGACGATGCCATAGACGATTGCCAACACCGCACAACCCAGCGCAAGCCACAACCCGTAGTGTTCCAGCATGACCCCTCCCAAAGAATGGATGTCGTCCGGTCGGGACGAACCAAGGGCGATGCACACGCAACGAGTGGACTGACGAATACGGACTCGACGGCTACATGAGCCGTAATGCGCGTCGCGAATGTTCAGGTGGCCGGATCGCGAACGAGTATGCGCCGCAGCTTGCGTGGCTACCAGCGCCAGGCTTTGGCGCGTCGTTCAGTCGCGGCATGACAGCCTGCGGCCAACGTGATTCGGTCGACCCAGGAGTGCCCATGTCCCACCATGCTGCGCAAAGATATGCCGCGACGCTTGCAATGCTGCTGCTGACCACACAAGCGTTCGCAGCCGAACCGACGCCCGAACTGAAACAACGCGCACCCGGCACCGCACAAGCGGTCGGTGCCGTGCATACCCTGCGTCAGATTCCCGAGGCCTGCGCGCGTCTGGAAGGCGTGTTCACCGGCAATGCTGCACAGCCGTACACCTTGTCGGTGGTGCGCAGCAGTCCCACCTGCCAACCACGTGCACGCTTCGTGGATTTCGCCAAGGCCACGCCCAGCGTCGCATCGGGGTGGATCTTCAACGATGTGATCCGCGTACCAAGCGCCGCCTGCCCGGCGCAGCAAGCGGTGGTGCGCGTATGGCGCAAACCGGTAGATGCCAAGCCCCAACTCGATGGCCAGGGCCAGTCGCGCATCTATCTGGAGGATGCCAAACAACAGGCCGCAGCCGGCAAGATTCCGCAGGTACCGATGTTCGCTGCGCAGATGACGGTGGAAGGCCAGGGGTGTCAGTGACAGGTGCGGCGTGACGCGGGCGCGTTGTTGCTGTTTGAGGTATAGACGTGCGCGTGGCATGACGCTCAGTAGCGGCATGCCACCCAGTTCGCGCGTATCGATAAAGAGTGATGCCGGTGTTGCTATCGATGCGGCTGCCTTGTTTGCGCATCCACATCGAGACAGTGATCCAACCATCGTTCACACTTTAAGAAACACAGTCGTATCGGCTTAGATTTACGCATGATCGCCGTCCTGCGCAGTTGGAGCGACCACAGGCATAAGCAGGCAACTACGTTTGCCCCAGGTTTGCGCTGCGTGGCTGGTCCACATTGACGATGCCGGCGCGTTTGGCTTCAACAGTGGCATGCATAGCCACGACATTAGGGGGTGTTCTGCGGCACTTCGCTGTAGATCGAGCGGTACAGCAGATCGTTCGACATTAAATTCGCACCTGGCTCAACGCTACGCTCGGCAGCGGCACCCAAAGGCAGCTTCCAGCCGGGTGGCACATAGACCGGCTTGTCTTCGCGCTCCATGCGCTGCTGCGTTTCCTTCCAGTGCTCGGCTGCCATTTCCGCCGCGCCGGCACCGGGGGCGAGGGTACCGCGCAGGTGATTGATGCCATCGATTACGTTCATGGACTGCAAGTGGCGTGATGCCAGGGTCAGACCGCCCCGCAGCAGCGCCACATCGTCGCGGTACTTGTCGATCATCGGCGCATATTGCTGTGCCAACTGCTGCGACTTAGAACCTGTTCACGATCTTCGCAGATCAGTGCAGACTATGCGGATGCGCCAAAAGACCTATCCGAGTGACATGAGCCGGGAGCAGTTCGCACACGTGCTGCCGATCCTGGAACAAGCGCGCAAGCGCACCAAGCCACGCCGTGTGGATTTATATGAGGTGTGGTGCGCAGTGTTGTACGTGCTGCGAACCGGTTGCCAATGGCGAGCGCTACCCAGCGACTTTCCGAAGTGGCGGACCGTGCACTCGTACTTTGCCAAGTGGAGCGAGTGCGACGATGAGGGGGTGAGCCTGCTGGAGCGGGCGCTCAAAAAATCAGGTTGGCGTGGCCCGCGTGAGACAGGGGCGCAACGCTTGCACCAGGTTCTTGATCGTGGACGCGCAGAGCGTCAAGAACACGGACACAGCTGGGCAAAAGGGGTATGACGCAGGCAAGAAGGTGTCGGGCATCAAACGGCATATCGCTGTTGATAGTCAGGGGTTGCCCCACGCAATCGCGGTGACGACGGCGGAGGTGACCGACCGCAAAGGTGCGCTGCAGGCGTTGGAGCGCTGTCAGTCAAACCTGACGCTTGTACAAAGCTTACTGTGCGACGGCGGTTACACCGGAGTACCGTTTGCCAGCGGCGCGCGAGAGATTTTAGGCGAGCAGCTCACGGTGCAGATTGCCAAGCGCAGCGAACTGCACACCTTCAAGGTCATGCCCAAGCGATGGATTGTCGAGCGTAGTTTTGCTTGGCTGGAGAAGAACCGAAGGCTATGGAAGAACTGCGAGCGCAAACTCAACACCAGCCTGCAGTTCATCCATTTGGCCTTCTTGGCACTGTTACTCAGAAGATTGTGAACAGGTTCTTAGGATCTTCCAGCACCGAGCGGTCCGGGTTGCCGTTAGCATCGACGGGCAGGAAGTTATGCATGCGGTGCGAGTCGCCAAGCGGTTTGGCGACCGCCGGATTGCGGTCATCCAACAGGCTGTGGTCATTGGCATAACTGGCCTTTTGCAAAGCCGTGATTTCCTGTGGCGCAGCGTAGATCCTGACCTGGCCGTAATGCTTGCTGGCAGCGCTAACGGCATCGCCGGCCATTACGTGGTTAATGACATCCGAGCCACCCTCGGGAATGCGCCGGTCCAGGCTGACTGCGCCATAGGCATTGAAGGTCTCGCCTTTGAGGCCGTAGTGGTGTGCACTGACCTGGGCCAGATTGCCGCCGAGGGAATGGCCGGTGACGGTGACGTCAACCGCTTCGCCGTCCTTACCGAGTTTTTGTGCATAGACCAATGCATGCTTGGTCAACTCAAGTGCTTCGGCTGCCTGGCGGTTATGACGGGCGGCGACCATGCCTCCATCGGTGTAGGCACCATCTTGCTTGAGTTCCCGCTCAGTCTCGGTGCCGCGATGGCCGACAATGATCTCGTTGGTATCGATCCGCTGATAGATAATCCCCTGATAGCCTGAAGGACTGTCTACATACTCAAGTCGTTTGTAAGAAATGCCGCCGATATCGACAGGGCGACTGCTCGCTCCCGTCTCAGGCGGCTCATCGTAAGAATCTTTCGCAAGAGCTGCATATTGTTGGCTTGTCAGGCTCATGGCATTACCTCTTCCGTGATTAGCGTGACTTTGAATATGTTTCGTCGGGCCTCATTGTTGAACTGATCCGCTCTGGCCTTTCCACTGTCTGGGAAGTTGTCAATATCCTCTTTGGGATAACGGCCTTTCCAGAAGTAAGTGATTTTAGGGGCTGAGCTATGAAGCTCTTTCTTGAATAAAGCTGGCTCAAACCTAGTGTCTTCATGCTTTCCGGTCGCCTTGAGTGAAATGCCGACGCCATCCAGCTCAAAATTACAGATGCCCTTTCCGTAATAATCCGCATCAACCATCCCGTCGGCATAGATCTTTGCCACGTATGTGGTGTCGTTGATTTTATCGAAAGCTATGGGGATGCCATCTTCCTTCTGCTTCGTGGACATGCCCAATGAGTGATCGATAGGTGTGCACGCATCGCGATTAGTCATTTCATAAAATGCAGTACCCGAAATCCACTCAAACGGCCCGGGCGCATCCTCGATCTTCATCGTGATCCGATATGCTTGCGTCGGATGCGGGTTCTTCCGATAGGCTGGGTCGGTGTCGACATTGTAGGGAGATGAGGGTTCGCTCGGCGCATTCATGGGCTTGCATCCTGCAAAGAAGAGGGGCATGAGGAGGAAAGCGAAACGGCCGACAATCTTGGGAGTCATTGGGATGCTTCTGCTGCCTGCGCGCATTGTGCAGTGAAGGCACGCAGTTTAGGCTCGAATGGGGGGCTATCCACGCTACTTCTGGCGTCGCGCCAGCGCGATGAAGCAGTTGGCTGGATCAGCGGAGACCAAAGAGCCAATCTGTCGATCAATACGCTGTAGATGGAAAAGTCATGCCTTAAAAAGCAGTAAAGTCATATATGTGTCAGTCACCAAGTACTGTGCAACAATTGCTAGTTGGGCTATTCTAGAGCCTGTTAACACTAATGATCTGAGCGGTTAAACTATTGCGCATGGAAATCACACCCGCACAATTTTCTCTCATCGAACAGTGTCTGCCGAGGCAGCGCGGCAATGTCGGCATGACCAACCTGCAAGTGGTCAATGCCATCCTTTATGTTGCCGAGCATGGCTGCAAATGGCGCGGCCTGCCCAAGCGCTTTGGCAATTGGCACACGGTGTACACACGCATGAACCGTTGGGCCAAGGCAGGTGTGCTGGACCGGATGTTTGCTGAACTGCAGAAGTCCCACATCGTGCGCATCAAAATCGAGGCGGTCTCGCTGGACTCTACCAGCATCAAGGTGCATCCGGATGGGACTGGTGCGTTAAAAAAAACGGCCCACAATCCATCGGTAAATCGCGCGGCGGATGGAATACCAAGATTCATATGGTTGCCGCAGATGCTCGAACAGCGATCACGTTCGGATTGACGCCTGGCAACGCCCATGACGCACCTGCGGGCCGCACGTTGCTTGAACACCTTGGGCCTGTGGAGCGACCGATTCATTTGTTGATGGATCGTGCTTACGAAGGCAATGAGACGCGCCAACTAGCGCTTGATCTTGGCTACGTCCCGGTGGTTCCGCCAAAAGCCAATCGGGTCGAGCCCTGGGAGTACGACCGAGAAATGTACAAGCGGCGCAACGAAGTGGAGAGGCTGTTTCGTCGCTTGAAGGGCTACCGCCGGATTTTCTCGCGCTTCGAAAAGCTGGATGTCATGTTCCTCGGATTCTTAAGCTTCATCCTTGTCGTTGATGGACTTCGGATGTGTTAACAGGCCCTAGCTAGCGTGCTGATAAAATATTGTGCGACGCGTGCAAAGATCTGAGCGCATGCTTATTGAAACGATGCGATTAATGACTGTACACGTGCCTGTGCCTGGATCGACAAAGGGCTGCAATTGATAGTGGCGCTCAGCGCACAGAAGGTGAAGAGATTGTTGTTTTAATACAGTGAGTGGCTTCATCATGACTCACCCATATGTGCTGAAGACTGTGTGGTCAATATGCTTAAAAAATCTAAAATGAAGGTAATGATTTTTTGTGGCGTGCCCTCTTTTGTATTTATCTAAAGCTTTAGAGTTGCCCAAAGTTCGTTAAAATCAGAACTCCTTAAAGAAAGGTTCTGAACACTTGTTATATATAACTTTACATTGAGGGGTATTATTATCTTTCTGACACTCTTCTATTGCATATTGCCTAGCTTCGTCTAGTGATGCCTTTCCAACGGTTATCACATTTCCTTTCATGTCAACCTCGCCTAATGCATTTTGTGGCTCAGCTATGGCTGCGCATTGATTAAAATAAGTTAATGTTACCTTGCAGTTGGTGGGTCCCTTTTTGGCGCAAAGGTTTAGCGCATCCTTGGTTGCATCTGATTTTGATTTTCTCCCAGTCGGAACCCCGTAATAAGGGGTGTTACTGATTGTTCCAACCGCTACCGCGCCCCAAGTTTTAACCCATTTTCCGCCTGGGTAGCTCTGCTGCGAGCTGGAACTGCCTTGCGGAATTGGAGCGCAGGCGGCTACCCCTTGCCACCTATGGGATATTGGCCTGGCGGGCAGCTGCCTTCAGCAAGTACATTTGGTGAATATATAATTAAAAAATATAATGCAAATGCAAAATGGGGCTTTGTTAAAATTTTCATGGTTACTAGTTTTTCGACCTATTTTAGAGTCGGAATTTAGTACTGGATGAATGAAGATGTTATGAAGATAGGCGGTCGTTACTGCTTTGACTTGCTAAGCCACGGCTTCCAGGATTCTGTTGAACTGGGGGCTGAGAATATCCAGTGGAAGCTCCGCCATTATTCAATGTACCCAGATTTTCGGAGCTGCGAGAAGTCTCAGAATTTTTCGCGGGAGCTGAGTACGACCCAGCCGGCTGGCCCTGGGGGCCTGGTGATGCCGCACTATTGAACGCAGTGTACGACAGGAACGTGCCCATATTGCCCTGCCATAGCGCGGCGGCGATGGTGGGTACGGTGATGATGAGCATCGTCATGATCAGTCCGATACCGCCTTGCTGCAGGGCCTGGCTGGACAAGCCTTCGGCATCGCCGAATTTAATGAACTTGACCGCCCAATAGGCGGCGGCCACCTTGGCGGTGAACTTGAGCACCATGGCCGTGACCACCGACAGCATAGCCATCGAGAACAAGGTGCCGATGAGGTAGAACAGCCACTTCTTGAACAGGTCCTTGGTCTGGTCGAAGACCAGTGCCAGGATGAAGATGGGCCCGATGCCGATCAGGAAGGCCATGGTGAACTTGAACAGCAACAACATCGCGCCGGCGGCCATCGGTGGGCTGGCGGTGCCGAAGCCTGCCAGCATCACGGCCCTGCCTTTTTTCTCCAGCATCTCCGGCTCGCTGGCATCCACCCGTACGGCATCCAGCGCCGCCAAGGCAAGCTGGGTGTAGGCCAGGTTATCGTCGATGGCATCCTCAGCGGTGCTGTCGTCGTCACCGGTGAACAGACCGTGGATTTCCTTGTCCAGGTTTTGGGTCATGGTCTGGTGCAGCATGGCTCCATTGGCCCCGACCGCCGACGCCACGCTGATGATGATGGCGACCTTGGCCGCCTTGATCATGGTGGCCATCGCGCTCTCGCGCGATTGCCCGGTGGCGATGCGATAGCCAAGAATCAGCACCCACAGCGTGGTTACCGTCAGTGCGATGGTGCTGACCCAACTCATGGCACGGCCCATCAAATCCAAGCCGCCTATCTCAGATCTGGCGCAGGGATCAAATCTGGGACATGCAATAATTACTTGCATACGCATCGTACGCTCTGCTGCAAGGGCAATAGTTCTCAGAGTACACGCGCAGGCGAGGGCTGGGAAATCTCCTGCGATCGCTGCGTATCCAAAGCCTGCGATTGGCGCAAACTTTCTTGCATGGGTGGTACTTCCGCCGCCAGATCGACTTTGGCGCGGAAGCCCGGCGTGTTGCCGACGATCCAGGCGTTGCCGTCTTGCACGGTGACGCTACGCAGCTGGTCGACGTTAACGATGCCGGCGCGCTTTGCTTCCACGGTGGCATACATGGCCAAGGCATCGGAGGTGCCCTGCGGCAACTTGCTGTGGATGGAGCGGTACAACGGATCATTGGGCATGGTCGCCGCGCTCGGATCTATGCAGCGCTCGGAAGCATTGCCCAGCGGCAGCTTCCAGCCAGGGCCCACATAGACCGGCTTGTCTTCGCGCTCCATGCGCTGCTGCGTTTCCTTCCAGCGCTCAGCTGCCATCTCGGCCGCGCCGGCACCAGGGGCGAGGGTACCGCGCAGGTGATTGATGGCATCGGGTACGTTCATCGATTGGGCGCTGCGCGATGCCAAGGTCAAGCTACCGCGCAAGAGCGCCACATCGTCGCGATACTTGTCGATCATCGGCGCGTAATGCTGGGCCAGCTGTTGTGATTCGGGATCTTCCAGCACAGAGCGATCCGGTTTGCCGTTTGCATCGACCGGCAGAAAGTTATGCATGCGGTGCGAGTCGCCAAGCGGTTTGGCGACCGCCGGATTGCGGTCATCCAACAGGCTGTGGTCATTGGCATAACCGGCCTTTTGCAGAGCCGTGATTTCCTGTGGCGCAGCGTAGATCCTGACCTGGCCGTAATGCTTGCTGGCAGCGCTAACGGCATCGCCGGCCATTACGTGGTTAATGACATCCGAGCCACCCTCGGGAATGCGCCGGTCCAGGCTGACTGCGCCATAGGCATTGAAGGTCTCGCCTTTGAGGCCGTAGTGGTGTGCACTGACCTGGGCCAGATTGCCGCCGAGGGAGTGGCCGGTGATGGTGACCTGAGGAGGCTTACCGCCGTTGCCTAAATCGTGGCCATAGTTCAACGCATATTTGGTCAGCTCGATCGCTTCGGCGGCTTGATTGTTGTGGCGCAATGACACCATGCCGCCATCGGTATAAAGGCCATCTTCTTTGAACTGCCGCTCGGTCTCTGTGCCGCGATGGGCAACGATGATCTCCTGGGTATCGGTGCGTTGATAGACGATGCCCTGATAGCCAGAAGGGCTGTCAACATACTTGAGACGTCGGTAAGACACTCCGCCGATATCAACAGTCGGACTTCTTGGTCCTGTCCGTTCTGGTTCGTCGTAGACATCGCGTGAAAGCGCTGCATATTGCTGGCTAGTCAGGCTCATGGGGCTATCTTCTCCGCGGCCAGCGTAACCTTGAACAAATTGTTTCGGGCATCCTCGTTAAAATTTTCAGCCTTTGGCTGGCCCATGTCAGGGAACGCCGCCATCTCAGACTTCGGGTAACGAGACTTCCAAAAGTATTTGGTTTCTGGAGTCAATGTCGCCAGTTGCTTACCGTCTAAACTTGGTAGGAACTCTGTTTCCTCATGTTTACCGGTAGCTTTCAGCGAAACTCCTACGCCGCCAAACTCCCAATGGCAGACGCCTTTGTCATAGTAATCGACTTCGGCCATGCCATCTGTATGGATCGTTGCCACGTAGGTGGTGTCATTGATCTTTTGGAAGTCAATTGGGATCGCGTCTTCCTTGCGCTTTGTTGACATCCCCAGTGCAGCATCGAACGGCGCACAGTCATCGCGGTTGGTCATGTCGTAGAACGCAGTACCAGCTACAGCACCAAATGAACCCGGCGCATCCTCGATGGTCATGGTGATGCGATACGCCTGGCTGGGATGCGGATTCTTTTGGTAGACCGGATCGCTGGTCGTCGCGTCAACTTTCGAGGGCGAGGTAGTCATGGGTTTGCATCCTGCAAGGATAAATAGCATTAGGAGGAAAGCGAAACGGCCGACAATCTTGGAAATCATTGGAGATACTTCTGCTGCATGCGCGCATTGCGCGATAGAAGATGTGTAGTTTTTCCCGTATTCGGGGTAATCCGCGCTATCCCTAACATCACACCGGTGTGGCAACGTAAACTCGTAGGACCCGCGAAGCTAGGAGCCAATCCGTCGATCAAAGCGCTAAAGGTGAACTGGCAATGCTTTGGAAAGTGATAAAGCCATTGATGCATCAGTCACAAATTTGATGCGGTTGGAATTTTCGCGCTGCCGTACCGAAAGGCAATAGGGCAGACACTTGCAAATGTCAGCTTATGCTCTATTTAAGCGATAGAGATTGGTGGGCTTGAAGGCCCTTGGTGCAGGATCGAGGGAAAGCAAGCAATTAGCATAACCGACGTCCAGAATGTGACAGGGATGTATTGCAGTGTTGGTCACTTTATAATTACATACTCCTGCCCGAGCTGAGCACTGGCGACGGTTGCACACATGAAAAGAGCTGTTGGTATTGAGGCTATCTCATAAGGCTCAGTGTAACTTTGCTTATAAATAATTTTTTTGAAAAAGGGTGTTAATAACTTTCAAAAATTGGCTCTGAGCAAGCTTCATATATAACTCTGCATTGAGTTTTATTTTCCGCAGAACAATTTTTTTCAACCTCGATCTTTATTTTTTCCGGCGACGCTCCTGTCCTGAAGTGGATGGTCCCTGCTGATGAGCGGCCATTCTGATAGGGTTCGGCCACAGCCGCGCACTGATTTTTATAAGAATTCCATTTCTGGCACTCTTTCCCACCAGCCTTTACACAGCCCGCTATCGCATCCTGTTCCGCTTCAGATTTAGAAAGCTTCCCAGTTGACACACCGAGAGCTCCCACACTGGACTTGTCGAGAGATATCGCCCCCCAGGTTTTAATCCACTTGCCGAGTGGTCGAGATTCTTGCTGGCCGGAGCTTCCCTGCGGAATCGGTGCACATGCAGCTACACCCTGCCCGCCAATTGGATATTGTCCCGGAGGACATCCTTGCTCAGCTAATGCAGGTAGTCCAGGGGTCAAGAGTAAAATTAATAAAATTTTAAAAATTCTTTTATCCATGATTTTCACGCATGTTTGGTCGCATTCAGCTATTACTTCCATCATTTCTGATGGCATTACCTCGCGAGCCTGCAACTTGTATCGGTTCCGGACTTGTTGCATATCCAATGGCGCGTCCCTGTTGTTGCGGGGCTGCTACGGAATCACGATCACTAATTTGATTGGAGTTTCTGCCGATTTGCTGCGGCATATACGACCCAGCCGGCTGGCCCTGGGGGCCTGGTGATGCCGCACTATTGAACGCAGTGTACGACAGGAACGTGCCCATATTGCCCTGCCATAGCGCGGCGGCGATGGTGGGTACGGTGATGATGAGCATCGTCATGATCAGTCCGATACCGCCTTGCTGCAGGGCCTGGCTGGAGAGGCCTTCGGCATCGCCGAATTTAATGAACTTGACCGCCCAATAGGCGGCGGCCACCTTGGCGGTGAACTAGAGCACCATGGCCGTGACCACCGACAACATGGCCATCGAGAACAGCGTGCCGATGATGTAGAAGAGCCATTTCTCGAACAGGTCCTTGGTCTGGTCGAAGACCAGCGCCAGACGGTTGAATGCAAATTTCCCGCGCTAAGTGTCAATAGGCTTTGAAGATTGGCTCTGAGCATTGCTGATATACAACGCTGCATTCACTTCCTGGATTTTCCTTTACGCAATACGAGATTGCATCTTTGCTGGCAGAAGCTACTGACGGGCCGGCAGAGAAAACAACCCTCACATTTCCGGTTTGCTTAACAGATCCTGTCTGGACAGGCTGAGACATTGCTGCACAACGATTTTCATAAACATAAACAACGTGGCAGTCTTTTTCTCTATCGCTTGTCTGCTTGCATTTTTCTATTGCAACTTTCTCAGCTTCTGTTTTTTTAACTTTTCCGGTGGATACGCCATAATTGCTATTATTATCGTTGGCTATTGCCCCCCAGGTTTTGATCCATTTTCCGCTGGGACGTGGCTCATGCTGGATTTCATTTCCTTGTGGAATAGGCGCACACGCAACGGCCCCTTGACCACCGATTTGATACTGTCCAACTGGGCAGCCCTGCGCCCAGGAAATTACGGGAAAAAATAAAATCAGAAAGCCTAATAGAAGGAGGGTCCTCATAACTGTGCCGCCTCTAGATATGCGATGAGTAACTAGATTCATGGCGTGATGATTAAACACTCTGATCACCACCCCGTCCCGCTTGCCCGCGCGAGCCGGTCGGTAAGTATGCTTGGGCCGGCATCTCGCCTGTAATTCTGGTTGTTTGGTTTGCAGGGTTTTCAGCTATAGCTTGTTGCTGTCGGTCGCCTTTAGCAACCTGAGCTGGCATGTAAGAACCAGCCGGCTGCCCCTGTGGTCCTGGGCTAGCTGCAGTCCCAAACGCCGAGTAAGCCATGAACGTGCCCATATTGCCCTGCCATAGCGCGGCGGCGATGGTGGGTACGGTGATGATGAGCATCGTCATGATCAGTCCGATACCGCCTTGCTGCAGGGCCTGGCTAGACAAGCCTTCGGCATCGCCGAATTTAATGAACTTGACCGCCCAATAGGCGGCGGCCACCTTGGCGGTGAACTTGAGCACCATGGCCGTGACCACCGACAGCATCGACATCGAAAACAAGGTGCCGATGACGTAGAACAGCCATTTCTTGAACAGGTCCTTGGTCTGGTCGAAGACCAGTGCCAGGATGAAGATGGGCCCGATGCCGATCAAGAAGGCCATGGTGAACTTGAACAGCAACAACATCGCGCCGGCGGCCATCGGTGGGCTGGCGGTGCCGAAGCCTGCCAGCATCACGGCCCTGCCTTTTTTCTCCAGCATCTCCGGCTCGCTGGCATCCACCCGTACGGCATCCAGCGCCGCCAAGGCAAGCTGGGTGTAGGCCAGGTTATCGTCGATGGCATCCTCAGCGGTGCTGTCGTCGTCACCGGTGAACAGACCGTGGATTTCCTTGTCCAGGTTTTGGGTCATGGTCTGGTGCAGCATGGCTCCATTGGCCCCGACCGCCGACGCCACGCTGATGATGATGGCGACCTTGGCCGCCTTGATCATGGTGGCCATCGCGCTCTCGCGCGATTGCCCGGTGGCGATGCGATAGCCAAGAATCAGCACCCACAGCGTGGTTACCGTCAGTGCGATGGTGCTGACCCACTTCATGGTCTCCTTCATCAAATCGAGGCCGAAGGTCTGGATTTCCTGGTTGAAATAATCGCTGACCAGTTTGAAGAAAACGAAGTCGCCAAGGTTGGCGTCCGCCAGCGGCTGCAACCAGTTCATCCCGCCCTGAAAAAAAACGTCCATTGCTGTCTGCCTATGTACCGTGATGAGGCTTTGGTTGCCTGCTAATTCATTTACTTGGACAGCGCAATCTTTAACGCAGCTGCCTGGATGACCTGCCCGAGGATGTCGCTCTTGTCACCCTCCAGCGCGCGCTTGGCCAGCAGGCTCTGGTCATCCTTGAGGCCTGCGATGTAGATGTCATAGGCCTTCATCCTGGCTTCCCAGTGGGTGAGCTCCATCGCGTTGCGTGCCGCATAACGCCGAATTTCGTTGTCGTTCGCAGCGAGCGCACCCTCCTTGTCTCCCACCTTATCGCGCTGGCGTTGCACACGTTCGAAGTCTCTGGAACGTTCCACCAGGCGCTGGATCATCAAAATCGCCTCGTTGTATTGCGAGTTTTGTGCTACCACAATTTGCTTGCAAATTTCGTTTTGCGTTTTCTGCAAATTGTTGCCAGTAAGCGAATCCAGTGAAATCGGCATCATTTTTTCAAGAAGACCGGCAATGCCGGAAGCTCCGGGACAATAAGCGTCTAGCCCATGATTCAACTTGCGCGTGACAAATTTGTTTTCCAGTCCAGGCTCATTGAACTGCAGACGCTGCCACTTGATGAGCTGCTGCTGATAATGCTGCAGCTGTTGTTGATACTGCTTGGCAGTGTCGGTCCATCGCTTGGCCTGTTCCGCATATTCCGCGATATCCTTTGTCTCCCCCGACGGGTTAACGATGACCACTTGCGCGTTGGCAGGCCCTGCACACAGCCCGATGGTCAGCAGCAGGCCGGCGGCAAGGCAGGAAATCGGATGGCGGAGGCGGCGGGGACGTGCGGTCATGGCGAGTCTCGTCGATCTTTTCGGTATAGATGGGTGGCGGGAACAGTGACGGCGGGAAAGAAGGCTGCACGCTTGGTCAGCAGGCAGCACTGGCTTTATAGATCATCGGCTCGTCGCGAATGAGTGAGGCCGTTTCTTCAACACACAGCACCCTGCGACAGGGACTGCCGCCTGGGGACGTGGGAAGAGGATTGCCTGCTGAAGCCATGATCCTTATGCGCGATGAGGCAGGTTTGGTGCGAACTGTGGCACACACTTAACCAAATTTCTACTAATGAGGTAGGCGGTCCTTTCGGATGAGTGTCGCCGCGGCGCGGCCTGGCTTGTCTTATCAGTTTTTGTAAGGAAATCCCTACGGGCGATCGCGGCATTTGCCTGCAAGCAACTCTCCTTTGCCAGGCCAGTGGCCCGGTTACGGTCGATCAACAGCGGGCGCGGCGCGGCGTCAGCCGAAACCAGAAGGCAGTCCGGCACCCGCATTCCCCGGATGCAGCAGCCGGAATGGGTTACATCCCTACGCGGCTGAAGCGCCAGTGCTGTCGCAGTCGCCCAGGCTTGCGGCCGTGCTCCTGTTCAGCCCTCCCACGCAGGCAACTTCCTCGCCAACGCCACATTTTTCAGGCTGACATACTTCGGCAGACCATCGCTGCCGTAGGCCAGCGGCGCTTCGCCCTTGATCAGCGGGGCGAAGTAGCGGCGCGCCTTCTCGGTGATGCCGAAGCCGTCCTTGCGTAGGAAGCTGGGCGGCATCTTCTTTTCGTGGTTGGCCACCTTGTGCAGGGGCGCGGGCACGATCTTCCAGCGGTAGGGGGCATCGCTGACGCGTTCGATCACCGGGATGACGGCATTCATGCCCTTGAGCGCGTATTGCACGGCGGCCTTGCCGACGGCTTGCGCCTGTTCCCAATCGGTCTTGGAGGCGAGGTGGCGTGCGGAACGTTGCAGGTAGTCGGGCAGCGTCCAGTGCACCTTGTAGCCAAGTTCCTGTTTGACCTGTGCGGCCAGGAACGCGGCGACGCCGCCGAGTTGTGCGTGACCGAACGAGTCGGCTGCGCCGCCTGCGTCGGCGACGAACTTGCCGTGCGCGTCCTGGATGCCTTCGCTGGCCACCACCACGCACCAGCCGACCTTCTCCACTACCTGCTTCACCTTGGCCAGGAACGCGGCCTGGTCGTAGGCACGTTCGGGCAGCAGGATGATCTGCGGTGCGTCGTCGGGGCCTTGCCCGGCCAGGCCTGCCGCGGCGGCAAGCCAGCCGGCGTGGCGGCCCATCGCTTCATAGATGAAGACCTTGGTGGAGGTGTCGGCCATGGCGGCGACATCCAGTGCGGCCTCGCGCACCGACACCGCGGTGTACTTGGCGGCCGAGCCGAAGCCGGGGCAGGTGTCGGTCACCGCCAGGTCGTTGTCGATGGTCTTGGGCACGCCGATGCAGTGCAGCGGGTAGCCGTAGGCCTTGGCAAGTTGCGAGACCTTCCAGGCGGTGTCGGCCGAGTCGTTGCCGCCGTTGTAGAGGAACCAGCGCACGTCGTGCGCGCGCAGCACGTCCAGCAGGCGCTCGTACTTGGCGCCGTCTTCTTCCAGCGATTTGAGCTTGTAACGGCACGAGCCAAAGGCGCCGCCGGGCGTCTGCGCCAGTGCCGCAATGGCCGCGGCCGATTCCTTGGAGGTATCGATCAGCTCCTCGCGCAGGGCGCCCAGGATGCCGTTGCGGGCTGCCAATACCTTGATCTTGCGCGCGCGCGCTTCGGTGATGACGCCGGCGGCGGTGGCATTGATGACGGCAGTGACGCCGCCGGATTGGGCATACAACAGGTTGCCAGTGGACATAGGGGACGGGCTCCTCACATGGAAACATGGCGCAGGGGACAGTGCCGGGACATTCCCCGGATGCGGTAAGCTGCACGACCATACGGTCGGCGTCGGCGAAGGCTTGAGTCTAACGCCGCCAACCGCAACGCGTTTTTATTCGAAAGTGGAGTCCACTGATGCGATTGGTTCTGTTGGGACCGCCCGGTTCGGGCAAGGGCACCCAGGCGACACGTCTTAAAGACACCTTTGAGATCCCGCACATTTCCACCGGCGACCTGTTGCGCGCCGAAGTGGCCGCCGGCTCGCCGCTGGGTCTGAAGGCCAAGGAAGTGATGGCACGCGGCGATCTGGTCTCCGATGACATCCTGCTCGGCATGCTGGAAGCGCGCCTGGGCAAGGCCGATGTGGCCAAGGGTTTCATCCTGGACGGCTACCCGCGCAACGTGGCCCAGGCCAATGCGCTGGATGCATTGCTCAGCAAGATCGGTCAGCCGCTGGATGCGGTGGTACAGCTGGACGTGGCCAGCGAGTTGCTGGTCGAGCGCATCGCCGGGCGTGCCAAGGCCGAAGGCCGCGAAGACGACAACCCGGAATCGGTACGCAAGCGGCTGCAGGTCTATACCGATTCCACCGCACCGGTGATCGGCTTCTACGAGCAACGCGGCAAGCTGGCGCGCGTGGATGGCGTGGGCTCGCTGGACGAAGTGCTGGAACGCATCAGCAAGGCGCTCGGCCGCTAGGTCAACACGGACCGGGCGCAAGGCCCGGTCCTTTGCAGTCGCGGCGTCTGCCGCGCTGCCATTGGCGCCCGCGATGGGTTCGCCCAAAAGAAAAACCCCGGGCGTACAAGACGACCGGGGCAGAATAACGCCAGTAATGGGCCTGCTCAGAGCCCCGACAGCATGAACTCCCTGGGGATTTGGCCTCTTGGGGAGTAGGACCAAAGGGGTGCTGCGACTGGCGTTCAGCATAGTGATGGATGTGACACAGTTCGCATATCGGGAAATTCCCGACAGTACGGTAGGATTTTCCTGACAACCGGGCTGGCGGCAGGTGGAATGTCCCGCAACTCCGGCGATCGGCGACAATGTGCGGCATGACCAAACTCCACATCCTCGGCATCGCCGGGACCTTCATGGGCGGTGTTGCCGCTCTGGCGCGTGAGCTGGGCTGGCAGGTGGAAGGTAGCGACCAGGCCATCTATCCGCCGATGTCCACCCAGCTGGAAACGCTGGGCATCGCGCTTGCACAGGGGTACGCGCCCTCCAACATCTCGCCGGACGCCACCGATGTAGTGATCGGCAATGCGCTGTCGCGCGGCAATCCGGCGGTGGAAGCCGTGCTGGATGCCGGCCGCCGCTATACCTCCGGTGCGCAGTGGCTGGCCGAGCGGGTATTGCCGGGTCGCGACACGCTGGCGGTCGCCGGCACCCATGGCAAGACCACCACCACCACCATCCTGAGCTACCTGCTGGAGGCGGCCGGGCGTGCGCCGGGCTTCCTGATCGGTGGGGTGGCCGAAGATTTCGGCGTGTCGGCGCGGCTGGGCCAGGGGCGCGAATTCGTGGTGGAAGCCGACGAGTACGACACCGCGTTCTTCGACAAGCGCAGCAAGTTCGTGCACTACCGGCCGCTGGTGGCGATCCTCAACAACCTGGAATACGACCACGCCGATATCTTCCCGGACGTGGCGGCGATCCAGCGCCAGTTCCATCATCTGGTGCGCACGGTGCCGGCGCGCGGGCGGCTGATCGTCAACGGTGAAGACACGCACCTGGCCGAGGTGCTGGCGATGGGCTGCTGGACGCCGGTTCAGCGGTTCGGGTTAGATGCGGCGTTTGACTGGAGCGCGCGCCTGATTGCAGCCGATGGCAGCGCGTTTGCGGTGCTGCACCGTGGTATGGAAATCGGCCAGGTGCAGTGGCCACTGGTCGGGCGGCATAACGTGCTCAACGGGTTGGCGGCGCTGGCGGCAGTGCATGCGGTGGGTGTGGATCCGGCAACGGTGATGCCGGCGTTGGCGCAGTTCCAAAGCGTCAAGCGGCGGCTGGAAGTCATCGGCAGCGCGCATGCGATCACCGTGTATGACGACTTTGCGCACCATCCCACCGCCATCGCGACCACGCTGCAGGGCTTGCGTGCGAAGGTCGGCGCGGCGCGCGTGGTGGTGGCGATGGAGCCGCGCAGCAATTCGATGCGGCTGGGCGCGCATGCGCATGCGCTGGCGCCGTCGCTGCAGGACGCCGATGCGGTGGTGTTCCTGCATCGGCCGGAGCTGGCTTGGAATGCGGCGCCGATCATCGCGCAGGTCCGTGGCGATGCGCGCGTGGCGCAGGACGTGGATGCATTGCTGCAGACCCTGGGCGAGATCGTGCAGCCGGGCGACCACGTGGTGTTCATGTCCAACGGCGGCTTCGACGGTGCGCCGCGTCGCTTCCTGGCGCAGCTGTGGTGATGGCGCCGATTTCCGACACTGCCGACACCAACGCGTTGCCGCTGTTTCCGCTGCACAGCGTGTTGTTGCCGGGCGCGGCGATGGGGCTGCGCGTGTTCGAGCGCCGCTATCTGGATCTGGTGCGCGAATGCGGGCGCAACGGTACAAGCTTCGGTGTGTGTTTGATTCTGGATGGCAACGAGGTGGGCGTACCGGCAACGCCGGCGGCGTTCGGCACCGAGGTGCGTACCGAGGATTTCGATGTCGGCGCCGACGGCGTGCTGGTGCTGCGGCTGCGTGGCACGCGTCGCTTTCATGTGCAGCGCTCGCGCATCCGCGACAACGGGTTGTTGGTAGGCGAGGTGAGCTGGTGCGAGCCGGACCCCGACGACGAATTGCGGCCCGAGCACAGCCTGCTGGCAACCGTGCTCGAGCGCTTGCTCGAAAAGGTGGGTGGTGAATTCGCATCTGTCGGTCCAGGGCTGCTGGATCAGTCTGCGTGGGTGGGCTGGCGGCTGGCCGAGCTGCTGCCGTTGACCGAGCAGCAACGCTTGTCGTTGTTGCAGCAGGACAGCCCGCATCAGCGCCTGGAACAGTTGCTGGCCTGGATGCCCTGAGCGAGCGCGGCCAGTAACCTGACGCGGCCAATCAGCAGGCGCCGCCGGGCATCGGGTGCGGAGGCCGCGAACGCCGACAGGTGATGCATGCAGATTCCATCCATCGGTCGCGCCTGACGGATGATCGCTCAGGCCTGTTTCGCTCTCGCGAGACAATCGCTGGGATCCCCATCACCGCGCTTGCACCGCCGCAACGGCACACTTGACGCGCTTGAGTGCGCTATCGATGGCATCCACGCACTGGATGCGCGCAATGGCGAAACGCGTTTCAGTGAAGGAGTGAGCCTTGATCATCGATGTCAAACCGCGTGTGGCGGATGTATTCAACCAGGTCGGGCGGACCCTGGCGCTGTTGTTTGTCTGGGATGTGTTGATCACGATCGTCTATTACGTGCTGCCGTTCCGTGCGCCGGCGTTGCCGCTGACCATCTTCGGTTCGGCACTGGCGTTATTCCTGGGTTTTCGCGCTAATTCCACCTATCAGCGCTGGTGGGAAGGGCGGGTGCTGTGGGGCCAGATGATCAACGCATCGCGCAATCTGGTGCGTTTGAGCGTAAGCATTCTGTCCGCACCGGAAGCGGCTGCATTGGGCCGCACGATCGCGTTGCGTCAGATTGCCTACGTCAATGCGTTGCGTTGCCAGTTGCGTCGGTTGCCGGTTGCCAGGGCTCTGCAGCCGTGGCTGGACGCCGATGAAGTGGCGGCAGTGATCACCCGCACCAATGCCGCCAACGGCTTGCTCGACACCACCGGGCGCAGCGTGGAACAGGCGCGGCGCGATGGCTGGATCGACAGCATCCAGCAGGCCAGTGTGGAGCGCATCCTGGTGGACATCGCCAACGCCCAAGGCGGCATGGAACGCCTGAAAAACACGCCGCTGCCGTATCAATACCGCTTCTATCCCAACCTGTTTACGCGGCTGTTCTGCGTGCTGCTGCCGATCGGGCTGGTGGAAACACTGCAATACGCCACACCGGTGGGATCGACCGTGGCCGGGCTGATGTTTTTGGCGGTGCTGAAGATCGGCGATGAGCTGGTCGACCCGTTCGCCAATACCATCCACGACCTGCCGCTGGACACCATGTGCCGCACGGTGGAGATCGATGCGCTTCAGGCGATAGGTGAGCAAGCGCCGGAGCCGATGCAGCCGGTGGACGGCGTGTTGTGGTGAATGCATCGCGCCTTCGACCTGCCCGGGTGGGAACATTCAAACGGCTTTGAAGCGCAAGTTCTTGATTGCCGTAGGTGATTGAACGGTGCGGATGGGGCAGTTGTAGAGCGGTTGGTCTGCGGCCTGGCTGCAGGGCCAGTCGAGTCGGTCGGTGCACTTAGCTTTCGATCAAACAGCCAGCAAAATTGGTGGTGAGGTGATTTCGTTCTTCAATAGAGCCGCCAGCCAACTGTGTGGCGCGGTGTCCTCACCGATTGCGGGACCGTTGGCGGCATGGATGCCGCCAACGAGCCCCATGGAGGGGTTAACGGCGTGTCCCGCGAGCGGTGAGGGCACCGCGCACTCGACCGACGCTGCGCCTTTGCTGCGTTTTCAACAAGCAACCAGTAGCGGTCTGGCGCGGATTGCCGACCGCCACCTACTGTTGCCCGATCGCTCAGCGGCGCTGTTGTGGCGGATCTGATGCAGCAGGCTTGGACGCAGTGGTTTCCTTCTGCGGTGCAGCGTTGTCCTCGCCACGCACCGCACTGCCCGAGGTACTGTCGATCAGGATCACCGGCACCTGCGAACGACGCCGCTGCTCCACGCGATGCGGCAGCGGGCCGAGTGCATCGCGCAATGCGCTCAATGCCGGATCGACTCCACGCAGCGGGTACCACAGGCCGATCAGGCTGAAGTGGCGGCTGTAGCGCAAGGTCTGCGTGCTGCCCACCCATAGCGGTTGCGTATCCGGCTGCAAGCGTGCGGCTGCGGGCCACAGGCGCAGCACGTGCACATGGCCGGGCGCGGCGTGGCGCACCATCAGCAGGGCTTCGACCTGGGTGTCCAGCGTGGCCGGCAGGATCGGCACCTCGTCCGGGCGGCCGCTGACATCCAATAGATGCAGTGCCTGCTCCCAACCGGCCTGCGGTTGTGCCCGCCACCCACGCGCTTCGAGCTGGCGTTGCAGCGGCGCCAACGGGCCGGCCACCTGCACGTCCAGCGGCCAGCGTTGGTCGTCGTCGAATTCGTTACGGCGTGCCGGCAGCAGCCGCCATTGCCCCTTCCACCAGTCGCTGGCGGGCAGGTCCATCAGCAGTGGCGGTGGCGGTTCGAACTTGGCCAGCTTGGTGTGGAGATTGCGCGGCGCAAAGAAGATCGCGCAGCCCACGAATACGCCATAGAAGATCCACGACACCGGCTTGACCCAGAACGCGCGGGTGGCGCGGCGGCGGTACGCAATGCCCAGCACCAGTAGCCAGAAGATGCCGAACAACATGCCGCCGACCACATCGCTGAGCCAGTGCGCGCCCAGGTACAGCCGTGCGAAACCGATCAGCGACACGATCGCGCCACTGACCAGATACGGCCATACCCGGCGGCGGCCCGGCAACTCGCGCGCGATCAGCAGTGCGAAAAAGCCAAAGCCAATCGTGGCCATGGTGACCGCCACCGACGGAAACCCGAAGCCGCTACTGGCTGCGGGCGGGCGCACCACCTGCACGGTGGCGCCAAGCAACTGCGTCAGGGCAAGGCCGAACGCCAGCGCAATCACCCAGTGCGCCACCGCCATCCAGCGCCGGCGCCAGACCAGGTAACCCATCGCTGCGGCGATGGCCGGCAGCAATACCTGCCAGTCGCCCAGCGAGGCCAGCGCGACCATCGGGTAGTCGGCCAGCGGGTTGCGCAGCGCCAGCATCAGGTCGTGCACGGCCAGGTCCACGCGTAGCGGTTCGCCATGCGCCAGTACCACCATCAACAGCACGAACCAGCCCCAGCCCAGCAGCAACAGCATCAGCGCCATCATTGCCAGCGGCACCGATTCGCGACGGCGCGGGTCGAACACGCTGACCGACCAATTGCCCAGCACCGGATGCCGGTGCGACCACTCCAGCAGGCGCGCCAGCAGCGCATCCAGATGCCCGGCCGACCAGCGGTACGAGTACAGCACGATCGCCCAGGCCAGCCCGATCACGGCGGCCATCAGCGTCACCACCACGAACAGCCGCCCGGCCACCGCAGCCACTGCGTCGTAGGCGGTGCCCAGCACCCAGCCGGGCACCAAAAACAGCAGTGCCCAGGAAATGCAGGCCAGCCCGCTGGCGATCAGATAGCGCTTGAACGGCATGTGCGACATGCCGGCAATGGCCGGCACGAACGGCCGCACCGCACCCACATACCGCGCGATCAGAATGCTCTTGAAGGCATTGCGCCGGAACAGCAGTTCGCCGCGTTCCAGCAATTGCGGGTAGCGCCGGAACGGCCAATAGGTGTGCAGCTGGTGACCCCAGCGATGGCCCACCCAGAAGCTCAGCGCATCGCCGACAAAGGCGCCCAGCGTGGCGCACACCACCGCGTACGGCCCATTGATCTGCCCGAGCCCGATCAGTACGCCGATGGCGAACAGCAACGGCAACGCCGGGACGATGGCGCCCAGCACGATCACCGCATCACAGAATGCGATGGCAAAGATCACCACGCCAGCCAAGGTGGGGTGGTGTCCGATCCACTCCAGCGTGGCGTCGATCCATGAGTTCATCTCCGAATTATAGGTGGGCGCGGCGGCAGCTGACTTGCGCCGTCCTCACATCGGGCTGTCGGCTTCACCTGCGGTTGCGGCCGCGCACGTGCCGCATGCACATACGCGCGCGGCCAGACAGAGCGGCCGCCTACAATGGGGGATGAGTCACGACCCCACCGGCGATCTGCCGCTGAAGTCCGATACGTTCGGGCGCATTTTGTTGATCCGCGATGGCGAACGCGTGTTCGTGCGTCGCGACCTGAGCGTGGCGCCGTGGCTGTTGCGTGGCGTGGCCTGGTGGTTGGCACGGCGCGAGGCGCTGGCCTTGCGCCAGCTCGACGGCTTGCCGCGCACACCGCGGTTGCTGCACTGGGACGGGCAGCACCTGGACCGCAGCTATCTGGCCGGCGCTGCGATGTACCAGCGCCCGCCGCGTGGCGACCTGGCCTACTTCCGCAGCGCGCGCCGGCTGTTGCAGCAGCTGCATCGGCGCGGCGTTGCGCACAACGATCTGGCCAAGGAAGCCAACTGGCTGGTGCAGGACGACGGCAGCCCGGCGGTGGTCGATTTCCAGCTGGCAGTGCGCGGCAACCCGCGCGCACGCTGGATGCGCCTGCTTGCCCGCGAAGACCTGCGCCACCTGCTCAAGCACAAGCGTATGTACTGCCCGGCCGCACTGACCCCGGTGGAACGCCGCGTGCTCAAGCGCACCTCCTGGGTGCGCGAGCTGTGGTTCGCCACCGGCAAACCGGTCTATCGCTTCGTGACCCGCCGCATATTGCATTGGGAAGACAACGAAGGGCAGGGGCCGAAGCCCTGAGCGGCGGGGATTGGTTGCTCGGGATTTGGGATTCGTAAGAGCGTATTGCTCGAGCGGTGGTCTGGTCGCTTGTAGTGGTGAAGGCGATAAGCTTTTACGAATCTCCAATCACGACTCCCAAATCCCATGACGTTAAACGGCAAAACCCTGTTCATCACCGGTGCCTCGCGCGGAATTGGCTTGGCGATTGCGTTGCGGGCGGCGCGCGATGGGGCCAATGTGGCGATTGCGGCCAAATCGGCGGTGGCCAATCCCAAACTGCCCGGCACCATCCACAGTGCGGCCGCGGCGGTGACTGCGGCCGGTGGGCAGGCGCTGGCGCTCAAGTGCGATATCCGCGAGGAGGATCAGGTGCGCGCGGCGGTGGCGGCGACGGTCGATGCCTTCGGCGGGATCGACATCCTGGTCAACAACGCCAGTGCGATCTGGTTGCGCGGAACGTTGGACACACCGATGAAGCGCTTCGACCTGATGCAACAGGTCAACGCACGCGGCAGTTTTCTGTGCGCACAAGCGTGCCTGCCGCACCTGCTGCAGGCTGCCAATCCGCACATCCTCACGCTGGCACCACCGCCGTCCTTGAACCCGGCATGGTGGGGCGCGCACACCGGTTACACGCTGGCCAAGATGGGCATGAGCCTGGTCACCCTGGGGCTGGCAGCAGAATTTGGCCCGCAGGGCGTGGCGATCAATGCGTTGTGGCCGCGTACCGTGATCGCCACCGATGCCATCAACATGCTGCCCGGTGTGGATGCGGCGGCCTGCCGCCGGCCGGAGATCGTGGCCGATGCGGCGCACGCGGTGCTGACGCGCGAGGCGGCTGGCTTTCATGGCCAGTTCCTGATCGATGAGCAGGTGCTGGCACAGGCCGGCGTCACCGATTTGAGCGGCTATGCGGTCGACCCGTCGCGTGCGTTGTTGCCGGATCTGTTTCTCGATTGAGCGCGGCGACCGTGACGGCCCGTGCGGCTGGCTGGAGACGGAGGGCGCTTGAGCATCGGCGCGCAGGTGCCGCAATTGAGAGTGTAGGTGCGGCCCACCAGCGGCCGTGCCGTGGCGGTCCAGCAGCCTCACGTTTTATCTGGAGCGAGCACAGGGAGTTCACAGGAGGGTTTGCTACCGTGCGCGGCTGAAAACGTTTCCAAAAGGGATGTGTCGCGCGTGTCTCCCAAGTTCCGTGGGTTTGTTCTGGCCGCTTGCGTGTCTGTCCTGGCGGCCGCCTGTGGCGGCAAGTCGCAGCAGGCTGCAACCGATGCCGAGGGTGCGGATACCACATCGACTGAAGAACAGCTGGATTTCCTGCAAGGCGTGACTGCCAAGCTTGGCGCCTATATCGACTGCTTCAACCGCGTCAACGCGAAGGTGCACGCCGGCGCCAGGTCCTACACCGGCTGGATGCAGGACCCGTTCGCTGGCCCGACCGGTGGCGAGTCCGGCATGACCGGTCCGTACGATATCGACGCGTATGACATGAAGCAGTGCGATGCGCCGGTCGGCGCGGCCGCTGCGGCCAAGCCTTCGCTGCCGGCACTGGACAAGGCGGCGCGCGACTATCGCGCGGCCTTGACGGCGCTGCAGCCGATCAGTCACGCGCTGGCCGATTACTACACGCGCCAGGACTACGAAGACGACCAGTTCGCCAAGGGCAAACAGCTGCATTCGCAGTTGATGGAGGCGCTGTCCGCCTATGCCGATGCCAGTACCGCCTTCAGCGCCGAACTGGACCTGCAAAACGACGCGGCGCAGCGCGAAAAACTCAGGACGCTGGAGCAGGGCGAGGGCCGCACGCGCGCGTACTACCGGCTGGCGATGATGCGCGACGCCAAGGAGATCGCCGATGCGCTGGAACAGGAGCCGTTCGACGTGGCACGTGTCAACGCGCTGCTGGACGGCTTCAACCGTCTCTCCGATGAGGCGCACGCACAGGTGGCCGACCAGGAGCCGGGCGAGTTGAGTTGGAACAGCTTCGAAACCGCTGCAGAAACCTTCCGCAGGCAAGCCAAGGCGCGGGTGAAACGGCTGGTCGAAAAAACACCGTATAGCAAGCTGGAACAGGGCTGGCTGGATAACCCCTTGCTGGCGCCCGAAGGCGCGTCGCGCAAATTGCTGGACACCTACAACGTGCTGGTGTCCGAAAGCAATCGTCAGTCATCACTGTTGTCCTCAGCCATCGCGCGCGTGCCGGGCGACCGGCTGCGCTAGATACCTTTCGGCCGCACGCTGCGGCGGCCATCTTCTTCAACCATCAATGGAATACAAGATGACCCACCAATATCGTTATGCGCCACTCGCCACGGCGATCGCTTTGGCCGCGCTGCTTGCCGGCTGCCAGAAAAACGCACCCGCCGCCGCGGTGGAAGGCGCCGACAAGATCAATGCCTACATCACCTGCTTCAACGGCGTCGAGCAGCCGATCCATGAGAGCTACCAGCAATACATCGGCTGGATGCAGGACCCCGAGGCGGGTCCGACCGGCAAGGAAAGCGGTATCCATGCACCGGGCACGGTGCTGTCGCATCACGTGGACGAATGCGGCGCGCCGATGACCGCGGCGTTGGCGCAAACGCCGGCCAACCCCGAGCTCGACCCGGTGGCCAAGACTTATCAAGACCGCTTCACCACGCTCAACGAGCGTATCGGGGAAGCGGTGCGATACTACGACCGGCAGGATTATCTACGCGACGACGGCAAGGGCATGAAGGCACTGCACGCGCCGCTGATGCAGGCCTATCAGGCATTCTTCGAAGCCGGCGAAGCCATGAATGCCGCGCTTGAACATAATGAAGACACGCGTCGCCAGGCGCAGATCGATGCGATTGAAAAGGAAGAAGGCCGCAGCGCTTCCTGGTATCACTTGAAGATCATCGGCGAAGGCAAGCAGCTGGTGCAGGTACTCGACAACGACACGCCGGACCTTGCCGCAGCGCAGTCCCAGCTGGCGCGCTACCAAGGCATTCTGGAAGAGGCGCAGAAGGCCAAGATCGGGCAGGGCGATGCGATGTGGGGCCATATGGAACGTTCCGCCGACAAGCTGGCGCGCGAGTCGGGGCGGCTGGTCGAGCGTATCCGCACCAAGACACCATTGAACAAGAGCGAGCAGATGCTGCTGGAAAGCGGCTCGCTCCCACCGGGCGGCACGCGCCAGGCGGTGCTGGCCAGTTACAACGATCTGATCGACATGAGTAATCGCATGTCGCATTGAGGCTGTGCGCTTTTCGCTGCCGCGTTGTGGATCGGATCGAACAGGTGAGTGGCAAGTTTCAAAGGCACCGCTATTTCGAGTAATAGCGGAATTGGATTTAGTTCGAAGCCGAGTCGGTCGAGGGCCTGCAGCCAAGCGACAGATCATCCGCTCTACGACTGATCTATCCGAACTATTCATCACTATTCGGTGGGGCCTTGGGCTGTGGAAAGCCGCGAAGGAGTGCGTTCGTCGTACCAGGGCCGCAGCACCGCGTTAGCCGTTGGAGATCTCCGGCAGCGGCTCGGCGCATTGCCGGCAATAGCGTGCGTCCGCCGCGTGGCCTTCCAGCCCGCAGCGGGCGCAGTTGCGCACATCGCGTTTGCCGGTGTGGCCACCCTCGCGCAGTGAGCTGGCCAGCTCGGCGGTATAGATGCCGGTGGGCACCGCGATGATGCTGTAACCGATCAAGATCAGCGCCGAAGTGACGAAGCGGCCCAGTGTGGTCTGTGGCACCAGGTCGCCGAAACCTACCGTGGCCATGGTGACGATGGCCCAGTACATGCTGGTCGGGATGCTGGTGAAACCGTGTTGCGGGCCTTCGATGATGTACATCGTGGCGCCGGCGATCACGGTGATGGTGAGCACGGTGAACAGGAACACCAAGACCTTGCGCCGGCTGCGCCAGAGCGCGTCCAGCAGCTGCCCGCTTTCTTCGATATAGCGGGTGAGTTTGAGAATGCGGAACAGCCGCAGGATGCGCAGCACGCGTACCACCAGCAGCGTCTGCGCACCGGGCACGAAGAACGACAGATAGCTGGGCAGGATCGACAGCAGGTCGATCACACCCCACACGCTGAGCGCGTAGTGCAGCGGGCGCCGCACCACCGCCAGCCGCAGCGCGTACTCGATGGTGAAGAGCACGGTGAATGCCCATTCCAGCGGCACCAGCCAGTGCGCCGCATGCGAATGGATGCGCGGCACGCTGTCGATCATGATCACCACCACGCTGGCCAGGATCGCGGCCACCAGCATCAGGTCGAAATTGCGCGAGGGGCGGGTGTCGTGGCGGTAGATGATGTCGTACCACTGCCGGCGCCAGCCGTTGTCGGTGGCGGGAGTGAGTTGAGGATCGGAGAAAGGGCGCATGCGCACATTGTGCCGCAGGCCGGCGAATGCGCGAGAATGCAGGTTCTCCCTTCGTTTCTGCGACCCACCACCATGAGCACCGCTGCCGATTCGCCCCTGTCCCTGGCGCACTACTACCTGCCGGTGTATCGCCCGCGCCAGGTGGTGCTGGAGCGTGGCCAGGGCAGTCGCGTGTGGGACGATCAGGGCCGCGACTATCTGGATCTGTCGTCTGGCATCGCGGTCAGCGGGCTCGGCCATAACGACCCCGATCTGATGGCTGCGCTGACCGAGCAGGCCGGCAAGCTGTGGCACACCAGCAACGTGTTTTTCAGTGCGCCGCCGCTGAAACTGGCCGAAGAGCTGGTGACCGCTTCGCGTTTCGCGCACAAGGTGTTCCTGTGCAATTCCGGCACCGAGGCCAACGAGGCCGCGATCAAGCTGGTGCGCAAGTGGGCCAGCAGCCAGGGCCGGCCGGCAGACAAGCGCGTCATCGTGACCTTCCGCGGCAGTTTTCATGGGCGCACCCTGGCGTCGGTCACTGCGACCGCGCAGCCCAAGTACCAGGAAGGCTATGAGCCGCTGCCGGGCGGCTTTCGCTACGTGGATTTCAACGATGTGGCGGCGCTGGAAGCGGCCGTGGCGAGCGGCGATGTGGCGGCGGTGATGGTGGAGCCGATCCAGGGCGAGGGCGGGGTGATGCCGGCCGCGCCGGGCTTCCTGAGCCGCGTACGCGCGCTCTGCGACCAGCACGATGCGTTGCTGGTGCTGGACGAGATTCAATGCGGCATGGGCCGCACCGGCACGCTGTTCGCGCATTGGCAGGAACAGGTGACGCCGGACATCGTGACCCTGGCCAAGGCGCTGGGAGGCGGTTTCCCGATCGGCGCGATGCTGGCCGGGCCCAAGGTGGCCGACACCATGCAGTTCGGCGCGCACGGCACCACCTTCGGCGGTAACCCGCTGGCCGCGGCGGTGGCGCGCGTAGCGCTGCGCAAGCTGGCGTCGCCGGACATTGCGGCCAATGTGGAGCGTCAATCGGCCGCATTGCGCGCAGGGCTGGAGGCATTGCATGCCGAGTTCGGCCTGTTTGCGCAGATCCGCGGACGCGGCTTGATGCTGGGCGCGGTGCTGGTGCCGGCGCATGCCGGTCAGGCGGGGGCGATCCTGGACCTTGCCGCCACGCATGGCTTGCTGTTGCTGCAGGCTGGCCCCGATGTGCTGCGCTTTGTGCCGGCGCTCAATCTCACCGATGCGGAGCTGGCCGACGGTTTGGCGCGTTTGCGGTTGGCGATTGCCGAGTATGTCGCGCAGCCGTGATGGATGCCTGCGTCATGCGCAGTGCAGGATGATTGGGCTTGGCGTGGGGTGAGCGTGCGCAGTCTGGTGGGCGTGATTGCGCGGGCTGTTGCTCGTTTGCTTTTGAGGTTCTGGCGTAATTTGGGGGCTCAGCTCGCTGCTGTGAGTTGGTTGTCTTCCGCCGTACCCTCACCCCAACCCCTCTCCCGAGGGGAGAGGGGCTGAAGGCATCGCTGTGCTGTCTGGTGGCGCGCGCTGCTTCGTCGGAGCTGCATGCAGTACCGCTGTTCGCTGCGGTTTGCGACGCTTCCGATCCCCGATCCCCGATCCCCGATCCCCGATCCCCGAATCCCGAATCCCGAATCCCGAATCCCGAATCCCGATTCCCGATTCCCGATTCCCGATTCCCCAATCCCGACACTTATCCCAAGCCGTGCCGCTTCAATACCCGCCGTACTGCGCGGGCGTCGCGCACGGTGTCGGCGTGCAGGCCGGCGGCGCGTGCGCCGCGCACGTTGACGAACAGGTCGTCGACAAACAGCGTGCGCTCGGCGCGTTGGCCGAGTTGCGCAAGCGCGCGCTGATACACCTGCACATCTGGTTTGCGGCCGCCGAGTGTGCCGCTGCATAGCACGCGGCCGCGCAAGAGCGGGAACAGCGGCGGCACGATCCGCTCGATCGCGTCCATCATCAGCGGGCCGTTGTTGGTGAGCACCGCCACCGCCGTGGTCGCCGACACCGCCAGCACCTGCGCCACGACCGATGGGTCGGCGCGGCAGGCGGCGATGCGGGCCGCGACCCAGGTGGCGCGATCGACCGTGTGCCCGAGCCCCTGGCTCAACTGCGCCAGATACGCCTGCGTGTCGATCGTGCCGGCATCGTAGGCGCGCTCCAGACCTTGGGTGAACAGCACCTCGTGCACCCGCTGCGGTGCGCAGCCCGCTGCTGCCGCAAGCGCGGCCATGCGCCGTGGCCGCGCGTAGTGCGCGAGCACGCCATCGAAATCGAGCAACAGCAGCGACGGTGGTGCGGGCGGCATAGGCGTGCTCGTGCAGTGGCTGCGCAGCGTTGTCGATTCGTGGCGGCATCGCAAGCGCGCAAGACCTGCTATGCCCGAAATCGCGTAGGTAGGTCGCCGAGAGACCTATTCAGAGTTCTGAATTCGGTAGGAACCTACCCGCCTGCGCCGACCCTACCCTCCGCACCGCGGTTGCGGCGGAACTGTGCTGGTTATGGTCGATGCATGCCGCATTTGCGGTGTCGGCCGGTCTCGGGGGAGCGCCCGGTCACTCAGCACGCTACACGTCTCCAGGGGTTTGAGTGCATGCGAAAGTGCCTGAATACCGATCACCTGGCGGCCTCGGTCGCCGTCATCCTCAGCACCACCCGCTCGCGCCACATGCTGGCGTCGATGACCTTGTTGCTGGCCGGCGCACACAGCCTGCCCGCCGTGGCGCAGGACGCGCGCACGCTGGATGCGGTCAGCGTGGTGGGCACCGGTTCCACGCGCACCACCGCGTCCATCTCGGTTGCCGAGATCCAGGCGCAGGTGCCCGGGGTGGCGCCGCAGCAGCTGTTGGCCAGCCTGCCCGGCGTGAACGTGCAGACCACCGACCCGTTCGGGCTATACGAGTTCGGCGATTCGATGACCATCCGCGGGTTTTCCGCCAACCAGATCGGCGTGACCCTGGACGGTATTCCGATCGAAACCTTCGACACCCGCGAAGGCGGGCCGATCACCCGTTACGTGTCCAGCGAGAACCTGCTGGACGTCACCGTGTCGGCCGGCTCGGGCGATGTCACGCAGCCCTCGTATCACGCACTCGGTGGTGCGATCCGTTACACCAGCCTGCCGCCGAAGGGCGGTGATAGCTGGAGCGGCAATCTCACCCAGACCATCGGTTCGGACGATCTGGTGCGCAGCTTCGTGCGCCTGGATACGCCGGATTGGTGGGAAGGCGGCCCCAGCGCGTACCTCTCCGCATCGCGCACGCAGGGCGGGGTGTGGGACATGGAACCGGCCACGCAAAAGAGCGACCACTTCGAAGCCAAGATTCGCCAGGCCTGGGACGCGGGCAGCCTGACCCTGGGCTGGATCTACAACAACCGCAAGGACTACGACGTGCAGTCGTACAACTCCGACGGTTCGGTGGCGTGGGATCTGCACGAACGCATCACCGGCAACCCGGAAGTGGATGCCGAGCATTACAGCCAATGGCAGAACGGCCGGCGCGATTCGCTGCTCAGCTTGCATGGCGATTTCCTGTTCAACGATGCGATCGGCTTCACCTTCACCGGCTACTACGAAAACAAGCACGGCTACGGCGTCGGCGGCACCCCGCCGAGCACGGCCACCGGCTTGTACAACGATGCCATCGCCGGCACGCCGGGCCGCACCGACATCGCCATCAACGACCCGCAGATTGTCGATGCCAACGGCAACGTCACCAATGTCGGTGCGATGACCCGGCGCGAAGAAATCATGGGCGGCGATCGCTACGGCGCGACCACGGCGGTGTCGTGGGAGACCGAGCACAACAAACTCGAAGTCGGCGCGTGGTACGAAAACTACGATTTCGATCAGGTGCGCCCGTTATACAACCTGGACCCGGCCACCGGCGCGCTACTCAAAGGCTCGCTGCCGATCGTCATCTACTACGACAACCATTTCTCCACCGAGGTGAAGCAGCTCTACATCAAGGACACGCTGCGTCTGCTCGATGACAGGCTCACGATAGAGTTCGGCGCCAAGGGCCTGGATGTCAAACGCGACTACAACGGCATCGCCAACCTGGACGATTTCAATATCGGTGTGCGGCGCAATGTGACCATCAACAACAGCGACTGGTTCCAGCCGCAGGTCGGTGCCAGCTTCCAGCTTGCCGAAGGCGTGCAGGTGTTTGCCAATTACGCGGAGAACTTCAGTTCCGCACCGCGGCTGGCGCTGACCTCGGGTGCGTTCAACCCGGAGATCGCGCCGGAAGAATCCACCAACATCGATATCGGCATCCGCGCCGAATCCACGCAGTGGAGCGGCTATATCGCCGCCTACAAGATCGATTACGAAAACCGCATCATCGCGCTCACCGACCCGGACCCGCTGGTGGTGGCGCCCACCGTCTACGCCAACGTCGGCGATGTGCAGACCTACGGCGCAGAAGTCTCCGGCATGTGGAAACCGGCGCCGGGCTGGCGGCTGGGCGCCTCGCTGACCTGGAACACATCCGAATTCCAGGACAACTACTTCGGCCTGGTCAGCGGCAACCTGGTGCAGGTGGAAGGCAACGAAGTGCCGGATTCGCCCAAGCTGATGTTCAGCCTCAACGGCGGTTGGGAAGGCGAGCATTTCTTCGCCAACCTCGACACCAAATACACCGGCAAGCGCTACGGCGACACGCTCAATACCGATCAGGTGGACGCCACTTTCATCGTCAACGGCAGCGTCGGGTACCAGGGCAAAGACAGTGGGTTTCTTGCCGGCGGGCGCTTGCAGCTGTCGGTCTACAACCTGTTCGACAAGGACGATGCGATCGGTGCGGTATTTCCCAACGAAAGCTCCGGGTCGTATCAGCTGATCGCACCGCGCCAGCTGTTCGCCAGCCTGGCCTATAGATTTTGAGGTGCAGCCGTCGCCGGCACGCATGCCGGCGACGCGCGTTTGTCCATGACATGCAGGGGAAATGACGTTGATGCAAGGTAATCACACGGGAACGATGACGCGGCGGCAATTGCTGGCGCGCATTGGCATGACCGCTGGCGGCGCGATGATGTATCAGGCGATGAGCAGCCTGGGCATGGCGGCCGAATCCAGTTTCAAGGGGCCATTGCAGCTGGATGGCGACCCCAAGGGCGCCTCGGTCCTGATCCTGGGCGCCGGGCTGGCCGGCATGAGCGCCGCATTCGAACTGCGCAAGGCCGGTTACCGCGTGCAGGTGCTGGAATACAACGACCGCCCCGGCGGGCGGAACTGGACACTGCGTGGCGGCGACCGCTACACCGAGTTGGGTGGCGCCGCGCAGCACTGCCAGTTCGATGACGGGCTATATCTCAATCCCGGCCCATGGCGCATACCGCATCACCACAAGGCGGTGCTGAGTTATTGCAAGCAGTTCGGCGTGGCATTGGAAGCCTTCAACCAGGTCAACTACAACGCGCTGCTGCATAGCGAAAAGGGCTTCGGCGGCAAACCGCAGCGTTTTCGCGCCATCGACGCCGATTACAAGGGCCACGTGTCCGAGTTGCTGGCCAAGTGCACGCAGCAACATGCCTTGGACAAGAGCGTGAGCCGCGAAGACCAGGAAGTGTTGCTGGAATCCTTGCGCACCTGGGGCGCGCTCGATCAAAAGTTCGGTTACGTCAAAGGCAAGGACAGCAGCGAGCGGCGCGGCTTTGCGCGGTATCCCGGTGGTGGCTTGTCGGGCAAGCCGGAGTTCTCCGACCCCTTCAGCGTGCAGGACGTGCTGCACTCGCGCCTGTGGACCACGCTGGCGGCCGGCAACAACTACGAAATGCAGACCACCATGTTCCAGCCGGTGGGCGGCATGGACCAGATCGGCAAGGCATTCGCGCGTCAGCTCGGCGATGCCATCACCTATAACGCCAAGGTCACCAAGATCGATCAGGACGGCAGCGGCGTGCGCGTGTCCTGGCAGGACGCAGCGCGTGGCGGCGAAGAACGCATTGCCAGCGCGGATTGGTGCATCTGCACGATTCCGTTGTCGGTGCTGAGCCGTATTCCGGTCACCGCCGGCGACGCGATGACCACGGCGATCGGCAAGGTGCCGTACGCGGCATCGGTGAAGGTGGGGTTGCAATTCAAGCGCCGCTTCTGGGAAGAGGACGAAGCGATCTATGGCGGCATCAGCTATACCGACCTGCCGATCACCTTGATCAGTTACCCCAGCACCAACTACCACAGCCCCGGCAAAGGGGTGCTGCTCGGCGCCTATGTGTGGGGGCTGGATGCTTACCAATTCACGTCGATGACGCCGGAGCAGCGCGTGCGCAAGGCGGTGGAATACGGCACGCAGCTGCATCCGCAGTATCCACGCGAATTCGAAAACGGCATCGCCGTCGGTTGGCACCGCGTGCCGTTCGCACATGGCTGCTTCGGCATGTGGAGCGAGCAGGCACGCGCCGAGCATTACGAACCGTTGTGCCAGATCGACGGGCGCCTGGCGCTGGCCGGTGAGCATGTGTCGTACATCCCGGCCTGGCAGGAGGGCGCGATTCTGGCTGCGCACGATGTCGTTGGCCGCCTGCATCGCAAGGTCATTTCCGGGGGAGGCCGCGCATGAGCCTGTTGCCACGTCTGTTTGCTGCGGCCGTTGCGCTGGTCATCGGCGCTGCGCTGCTTCCGCCCGGCCTGTGCGACGCGCAGGCGCAAAGTTCCGACGCCACGGCGCTGTATCCGCAGAAGGGGTTCGCCACCGCCTCCGGCGAGCATGTGTACCGCGCGGTCTGCCAGGGCTGCCACATGCCCGCCGGCAGCGGTGCGCAGGGCGCCGGCGAATACCCAGCGCTTGCCGGAAATCCCAAGCTGGCGGCTGCGCCCTACGTCACCATGATGGTGCTCGACGGTCACGCCGGCATGCCGGGATTCAGCGATATGCTCACAGATCGGCAGGTGGCCGAAGTGGTGAGCTATGTGCGCACCCATTTCGGCAACGACCATGCCGAGCGTGTCACTGCCGACGACGTCAAGCTGCTGCGCCACTGATTCTCTCTTCCAAGGAGTTGCCATGTTCCGTCCCGCCGTCAATGCCCTCGTCGCCACCGTCGTGCTGTCTGCAGGCCTCAGCGCTGCAGATGCTGCCGAGGTGATCCGCCACAAGATTCCCAACAGCGATTTCCCCATTGCCGCAGCGGTGGAAATTCCCGCCGGCAAGGCTACGGTGTATGTCAGCGGCAAGGTGCCGGCGGTGATCGACACCAGCGCAGCGAAGGATTCGGCTGCCGCCTATGGCGACACCAAGGCGCAAACGGTGAGCGTGTTGAAGCAGATCCAGGACCAGCTGAAATCGCTCGGCCTGGGCATGGGCGATGTGGTGAAGATGCAGGTGTTTCTGGTCGGCGACCCGGCCATGGGCGGCAAGATGGATTTCAACGGGTTCATGGAAGGGTATCGCCAGTTCTTCGGCACCAAGGAACAGCCCAACCTGCCGGCGCGCTCGGCCTTCCAGATCGCGGCGTTGGGTAACCCGCTGTACCGGGTCGAGATCGAAGTTGTCGCTGTGCGTCCCTGAGCCCGCGTTACCGTCCTGCTGGAGGTTGTCATGAAAACTGCTCTTTCGCGCCGCACGTTTCTCCGCGACTCCGCGCTGTTTGCCGGCGCCGCCGGTGCAGGCAGCTTGCCGCTGTTGGCCAGCGCTGCCGAACGCTCCGCTGCCATCGCGCCGACACCGGCAAGTGCATTGGCGCCGGTCATGATCGGCTCCAACGAATTCCCGGATGGCCCGTCCGCCGCTGCAGTGAAGGCCATTGCGCAGATCGCACCGCAAGGCGGGCGTTACCTGCGTGAAGTGCAGATGGAATTGATGACCACCTTGGCTGCCGAACTCAAGCTGCCGGTGGATCATCTGATGGCCTACGCCGGCTCCACCGAGCCGCTGGACTACACGATGCTGGCGTTCACCTCGCCCAGCGCAGCGCTCGTCACCGCCGATCCCACCTACGAATCCGGTTGGCGTGCGGCCGCACGCAATGGCGCAAAACTGATCAAGGTGCCGCTGCGCAAGGACTTTTCGCACGATGTGCAGGCAATGTGCGCGGCCGACGCCAGCCCCGGCGTGATCTGCATCTGCAATCCCAATAACCCCACCGGCTCGGTCACTGCGCGCAAGGATCTGGACTACGCATTGGCGCACAAGCCCAAGGGCAGTGTGCTGGTGGTGGACGAGGCCTATATCCACTTCGCGCAGAGCACCAGCAGCGTGGTCGACATGGTCGCCGCCGGCGAGGACGTGGTGGTGTTGCGCACCTTCTCCAAACTCTACGGCATGGCCGGCATCCGCCTGGGCTATGCAGCCGCGCGCCCGGAGCTGCTGGCCAAGCTGATGTTCTATGGCGTCAACAGCCTGCCGGTGACCGCTGCCGCCGCAGGGTTGGCCAGTTTGCGCGACCCTGCATTGGTGCCGCAGCGGCGCGCACGCACCGCCGCCACCCGCAAGGATGTGCTGGAATTTCTCGGCAAGCACGGCTATGCCTGCACTGCATCGGAGAGCAACTGTTTCATGGTCGATGTGCGGCGGCCGGCGGCAGGCTTCAAGGACGACATGGCCACCCATGGCGTGTTCATCGGCCGCAGCTGGCCGGTGTGGCCAACCTGGTCGCGGATTACGGTGGGCACCGACGCGGAGATGGCGCGCTTCAAGCAGGCATTCGTGCAGGTGATCGCCGGCAAGCGTGGCCCGCTGCCGGTGCCGGCGGTTGCCTCTGCAGTGATGGATCCGATGGATGGGTTTTTCCATTACGCGTGATGCAGGCGTGCGTCGGCGGCTCGGTCGCGTAAGGCCGTGTCCTCCGCAGTGACTGCCGATGCGCATTCCACGCAGGTGGCGCGCTTGATGCGTCGATGATTGCGCCGGCGCGCGATATTGGCAGTATCGTTGCGTCTCACCAGGCCACACTGCCGCACCGGCGCCGCGTGCGATATGGTTGCGATCTCTTAGTGCAGGAGTGTTCCCTTGAAGCTGTTTTCCACGATTGCCGTGTGTGCCCTGGTGCTGATGGCGCCTTCGGCCTGGGCGCGCACCTGCGCGGTGACCATCACCGGCAACGATCAGATGAAGTTCGACCAGAGCGCGATCAAGCTGGCACCCGACTGCACGCAGGTGGAGCTCACGCTCAAGCACTCCGGCAAGATGGCCGCCACGGTGATGGGGCACAACTGGGTGCTGACCAAGTCCGCCGACTTCCAGGCAGTGGCCAATGCCGGCGTGCGTTCCACCATTGCCGACAGCTATCTGCCCAAGGCCGACGCGCGCGTGATCGCGCACACCAAGGTCATCGGCGGCGGCGATAGCACCACGGTCAGCTTTCCCACCAGCAAGTTGAGCAAGGGCGGCGATTACACCTTCTTCTGCTCGTTCCCCGGCCACTGGGCGATGATGAAGGGCACGCTGATGTTTGGTTGAGCTGTCACGTGCCGCAGGTGTGCGTGGCCGCGGCAGGAGTGAAGTGTGAGGGGGGGCTGACGCGCGGTCGCGTCGCATGCTCCAGGGCGATCGCGACCGGAGTGGGCGGCAGCGCCAACCAGCGCCGTGGACGCTGCTTCTAGTTTCGGCGTTGGCGCATCAGCGTCAGCGTCTTTCGCCGAACGCTGTGCAGGCTGCTTTTTTAGCTGGCTTTTCCGGTCAAACGGTTAGTCTACTCGTAGCGTGGCAAGGCGATTGCGTTGGCGTCCCGCGCAAAATGGTTGTTGATGAACGACCTGAGCGCCGGCCGGCTGGCCAGGCGGATGACCTTGCGCAGCACTGCCAGCCCGAAGCGGGTATGCGGCCACAGCAGGCGCGGGACCAGCTTGGGAATGTTTTGCCCCTGTTTGACGAAGGGGCGCATGATGCGTTCGTAGCGCGCGAAGGCAGTTGCCGGCGTGTCCGACCTGGCAAGCTCTCCGGCAAGGACGTAGGCACCCACGATCGCAAGCGTGGTGCCGATGCCTGACAGTGCGGTCGGGCACCATGCCGCATCGCCGGTCAGGACCACCCGACCGTTGGACCAGCGGTCCATGCGTACCTGGCGCAGCACATCGAAGTAGAAGTCGTCGACGTCCGTCATCGCATCCATGATGCGCGGAAACTCCCAACCCAGCGCAGAGAACTGCGCACGAATGAAGGCGCGCTGCTGCGCCACGCTCCAGCTGTTCTCGTGACCGGGTCGCTTCTGGATGCCGAGATAGACTCCCAACTTGCCGTCGCGCGCAGGTTTTACCACCGCTCCCCGGCCGCCAAGCGTGTTGTATTGCCGCGCATAGACGCCGTCGCTGGCGATCTGCGGAATGCTGAAATAGGCAATCGTCAGGTCCATCCAGCGCGGCCGATTCTCTGCGGGAAAAACCAGCTCCCTGGTGTGCGAGCCGACGCCCTCGGCGATCACCACAAGCGCATAGGTTTCCTGGTGGCCGCCGGCAAAGGTGACCTGGACGCCGCCGTCGCGCTGCTCAATGCGTGCGATGCTGTCACCGAAGCGGAAGCGGACTCCTTGCGCTGCTGCGGCCTCGTAGATGATCCGGGCGATATCGCCGCGGCGTATTTCCATCTCCGCAGTCGGGCCGCCGTCGGTGTCGGAGTGCGCCGCTTCGAAGCGGCCGACCACGTGATTGTCTTCGGTGACCCAATCGGTGCCGCGCTCCCGGGTGCTGCGTTCGAGCAGCAACGCCTCCAGGCCCATCCGGCGCAGCACGTCTCGCGCGGTGCCGCGCACGTCCACGTTTTGTCCGCCATCACGGAACGCGGGTGCGCGCTCCACGACTTCAACATCGCGGCCATACCTGGCAAGCCACCAGGCCGTGGTGGTGCCGGCAACGCTGGCGCCAGTGACAAGGATGCGAGCAGCCATGCTGTGATCTCCCGATAAAGATACATCATACATGATGTATCTTTATCGGCGGAAGCCAGCGCCGGTGCTGGCGGTCAGCCTGGCGCCGTCTCCGGACTGCCGGGCCGATCCGCTGTGCGCAACAACCCGCGCTGCAAGGCCTGCGCCAGCGCGCTTTCTCGGCTGCGTGCGTCGAGTTTGCGGTAGAGGTTCTTCAGATGGAATTTGACCGTGTTTTCCGACAGGTGCAGGCAGCGTGCGATCTGCTTGTTGGAATAGCCGCGCGCCAGTTGCGCCAGCACTTCCAGTTCGCGTTCGCTGAAGATGTCGCCGGCCGGATCGTCGTCGCCGCTGAGGCGTTCGAGCAAGGCCTGGATGGTCAGCGCACGCGTGGTGCCGCCGACGGTGTGCGGGTCGTGCTGGCGTAGCGAACGCAGCATCGCCTTGGCCGGCAAGCCCAGTTCCACGATCGCCTGCCAGCTTTGCGTCAGCGCGACATGCTCCAGCGCGCTGTACAGATGCGGCAGGGCAGCGACCAGTTCGCCGCGTTGCTGCAGTACCAGCGCGATGCGCGCGCGGGTGCGTGCCAGGTGGCAGGCATTGTCGTTGGCCAGGCAGGCCTGTTCGATCTGTCCAAGGATGGTCAGCGCCGCGCTGCTGCGCCCGGCCAGGCGATGCCAGCGCGCAAGTGCGAAGCCCATCGCCGCGCGGTCGTGCCAGCGGTGTGGCGAGCGCAACGTGTGCGCCAGGCCGGATTCGCCGCCGGTACGTGCGATGAGCACATCGATCGCGGCGTTGCCCGGATGCTCCAGCAACAGCATCAGCCGCCATGCCGCAGCCAGTTCCGACAAGCGCGCCAGCTTGCGCCCGTGCGCGATCTGCTCGACATGCTCCAGCAACAACAATGCACTGCGCCCGCTGTGGTCGCGGAGGCGCTCCAGCCCCAGCGCGGTGCCGTATCCGGCGGCAGCACATCCATGCCGCCGTCGTGTTGCTCCAGCAATTCCAGCGCCGGATGCAGTAGATCGGCAGCGTCGTCGTGGTGCCCGCGTTCGTGGTGCAATTGCGCGAGCAGGCATTGACCGGCGGCTTCCAGCACGCGATCCGGTTGCGGGGTGCGTGCGCACCAGCTCAATGCCTGCTGGTAGCAGGCTTCTGCATCGCTGAGCCGGCCGCGATAGAACAGGCTCTGGCCCAGCGACAGCACTGCCTGGCTGGCCCCCAGCTCGCTGCCGCCGCGCTGCATCGCGTCGCGCGCGTTGAGTGCGTAACGCTCGGCCACCGCGAATGCGCCCTGCGCAATCGCGGTGGTCGCGCAGATGCACAGCAACATACCGCGGCCGAGATGGTCGTCTTCATCCAGCGCGTTGGCCTGGGCGGCGATCTGGGTCAGGCCATGCGGATTGCCGCAGATTTCATCCAGACGGTCGCGCAGCAACGCCACCACCACGGTGTAGTCACGCTGCAGCGGCTCGCGCAACGCGGCCGGAAAATCGCGGAAGCGCTCCAGCAACAGCCGCGCATGACTGAACTCGCCAAGCTTTACGTGCAGATGCGCCTGGGTGAGATTCAACGCAGGCGTGTCGCGGATGGTGCGGTGGTCGAAATGGCGCAACAGCGCACGCACTGCATGGGTGCCGTGGGTCAGCAATAATTGCCAGGTGCCGGCGCGCGCGATGTAGCTGGCGGCAAGATCGCCACAGCCCCCGCGTGAGGCATGCCGTACCGCTTCGGCCAGATGCTGATGGTCGCCGAACCAACGCGCCGCGCGTTGATGCAGCTGCCCGCTCTGGCCGGGATGTTCGCGCTCGAGCAGCTGCTGCAAGAAGTCGGCAAACAGCGGGTGATAGCGGAACCACTCGCGTTCGCCATCCAGGGGGATCAGCAGGCCATGAAAATGTTCCAGCCGCGCCAGCAGCCGGCCGCTGTCGTCGCGCTGGCGCACCGCATCGGCGAGCGATGCGCTGATGCGTTCCAGTGGGCTGGTGCGTAGCAGCAGGTCGCGGGTGTCCGCGTCCAGATCGTTGACCACCTGTTCGGCCAGATACGCCGCAACCTGTGCGCTGCGTCCGGAGAAACGCGCCGCAACCTCTTGCTGACGTTGCGCGTCGCCTTCCAGCCAGAGCCGCGCCAGATGCAGCGCCACCGGCCAGCCTTCGGTATAGCGGCGCAGTTCGTCCACCACCGGCGCCGGCACGTGCGTGCCAAGTAACGCTTGCGCTTCCGCCTCGTCGAGCGCCAGTTGCGCGCTACCGACGCGGCTGAGCTGGGCTTGCAGATCCAGCCGTGCCAGCGGCAGGTTGGGCACACGCCGGGTGGCAAGCACTAAATGCAGGCGTCCACCGCTGTGTTCGATCAGGCGCAGCACCACTTCGTCGACAAGGCTGCTGCCGAGCCGGTCGTAGTCGTCGAGAATCATGCTGATGCGGCGCGGCGCGGCGCGCAGTGCGCGAAGCAACATGGTCGCCGCTTCGCGCGGGTCCTGGTCGCGGTGGTGCAGCACCGCAGCGCACAGCGCGTGGTCGGCGCCAGCGCTCTGCAGCGCCAGCGCAAGATGGCTCAGGAAACGCGCCGCATCCGCGTCTTCTTCGTCCAAAGACAGCCACGCCGCCGCGCCATGCTCGCGCGCACTCAGTTGCGCATGCCACTGCGCCAGCAGCGTGGTCTTGCCGAAGCCGGGTGGGGCAAGCAACAGCGTCAGCGGGCGTGCCTGGGCCTGATCCAGCGCAGTCAGCAGCGCGCCACGCACTACCGCACCGGGGCGCGGCAACGGCGGCTCCAGCTTGCCGGCAAGCAGCCAATCGGGAGTGACGGGGGCGCGCGACGGTGACGGGCGCGGGGTGAGCAGCGCAACAGGCTTGAGCATGAGGCGAGGGCGGCCCTGGCAAGCGTCGGCAGCGCGCCGGCTCGACACGCTGCAGATCGTGGTGAAACAGCGGCAATGCAGGTGCATCGCCGGAATCGGCGACGACGGTGCAGCGCTGCTTCAAGGGTCCCCACCCATGCCCGTCCCTGAGCACCTTTCAGAAACATATGACAGCCACACGACAAAAGCAAAGCATGTGGCGCCGCGTTGACGGCGGCATCCCCACGGATGCGCCGCCCCGTGCGCATGGTCGAGAAACATTAGAGCGCGCCTGGCGGTGATTGGGGCCAGGCAGACACAGCGGCACATCACCTTTGCGACGCCGACAGGTGTTCCTGCAACACGCACAGGTCCGCGGCGGCTTTCGCCATGAACAGGCCGCAGCGCACGCACAACCAAGCCCTTGACACTCAGGGCAACGCGACTAGGCGCAAGCACCTAGCGCAACAGCAAGTCCGCCACGATCACACCGCGCCGTGCCGCGCCCCGTGAGCCGCGAACGCTCCCGCAATCGCCAATCCCCGATTCCCGATTCCCGATTCCTCAGCGCGCCACTTCCGCAAACGCTTCGCGCGCAGCTGCCAGCGTAGCTTCGATCACCGCCTCATCGTGCGCGCTGGACATGAAGCCGGCCTCGTATGCCGAGGGCGCCAGGTACACGCCCCGCTGCAGCATGGCGTGGAAGAAGCGGTTGAAGCGGGTCACGTCGCAGGCGGTGGCCTGCGCATAGCTCTCTACGATCTCGTCGGTGAAGAACAGCCCGAACATGCCGCCCACCTGGTTGGTGGTGACGGCGATACCGGCCGCGCGTGCGGCATCTTCCAGGCCTTCGCACAGCACGCTGGTGGCTTCGCTCAGGCGCGCATGGAAGCCGGGTTCCTGCACCAGTTCCAGCATCGCCAGGCCGGCGGCCATGGCGACCGGGTTGCCCGACAAGGTACCCGCCTGGTAGATCGGCCCGGCCGGAGCGATCTGCTCCATCAGCTCGCGACGGCCGCCGTATGCGCCCACCGGCATGCCGCCGCCGATGATCTTGCCGAAGGTGCTCAGGTCCGGCGTCACCCCGTACAGCGCCTGCGCCCCACCCAGCGCGACGCGGAAGCCGGTCATCACTTCGTCGAAGATCAGCAACGCGCCGTGCCGCGTGCACAGCGTGCGCAGATGCTGCAGATAGCCTGCCAGCGGCGGAATGCAGTTGGCGTTGCCCACCACCGGCTCGATGATCACCGCTGCCACGTCGGCGCCGATCTCGTCGAACAAGGCGGTGGCGCCTTCGAAGTCGTTGAAGCTCAGCGTGGCGGTGAGCTCGCTCAAGCCCGCCGGCACGCCCGGCGAGGTCGGTACGCCCAGGGTCAGCATGCCGCTGCCGGCCTTGACCAGGAACGAGTCGCCGTGGCCGTGATAACAGCCTTCGAACTTGACGATGCGATTGCGCCCGGTGGCGCCGCGCGCCAGGCGCACCGCCGAAAGCGTGGCCTCGGTGCCGGAGTTGACCATGCGTACCATCTCGCAGGAAGGCACCAGCCGGTTGATGGTCTGCGCCATGGTCACTTCGGCCGCGCAGGGCGCACCGAACGACAGCCCGTCGCGGATCGCGCGCTCCACCGCTTCCCGCACGGCCGGGTGGTTATGCCCGGCAATCATCGGGCCCCATGAGCCCACGTAGTCGATGTAGCGGTTGTCGTCGACATCGAACAGGTACGGGCCATCGGCACGCGCCACGAAGAACGGCTCCCCCCCGACCGACTTGAACGCCCGCACCGGCGAGTTGACGCCGCCGGGGAGCAAGGTCTGCGCCTGGGCGAACAGTGCGTGGGAGCGGGTGTGGTTCATGCGCGCAGATCCTTGAGAAATACCGATTGGGGGACATCGACGCCCGGCGGCGGGCATCGCGTCCGCCATTGTCAGGCCTGCGGCCTCGCGCGCCTACCCGCAGAACACCCGCCTACCCGTCGGAGTGGGCGGGTAGGGCAACCCGGCTGCCTATGATCGAACGCGACGGCATCGACAGTTTGGGCATCAGCTGATGGCGCGCAGTCATTGGCGCTCCGCTGTCGATCTTCAGAAAGTGTGATTCCGGTGGCCGTCGGCCCCCTTCATTTAGCCGCCTTGCCGGCAGTTTCCATCTTGGGGAGAAAGCATGAACCGTCGTATCCAGAAGCGTGCCCTGGCGTTGGCGCTGGTTGTGGCCATCGGCAGTGCACACGCCCAATCGACCACCGGCAGCATCGTCGGCAGCGTAGGGCAGGGAAGTGGCACGAGCGTGCTGGTGGAAAACAACAGTGGCCTGAGTCGTGAAGTGCCGGTGGACGCACGGGGCCGCTACACCGCCGGCAATCTTCCGCTTGGCACGTACAAGGTCACGGTCAAGCGCGATGGCGCGGTGGTGGAAACCCGGGAGAACGTCAGCATCACCGTCGGCGCCAACACCGATGTGTCGTTCGCTGCCAACGCTGCGGGGAGCAGCGTGCAGACCCTGGACAGCGTTACGGTCAGCGCCGCGGGCCTGACCACCATCGACGTCAGCAGCGTGGACACGCGCACCGTGATCACCGCAGAACAGTTGCAGCAACTGCCGCTGGGCCGCACCGCCGAAGCGATCGCGCTGCTGGCACCGGGGGTGGTGGTCAACAGCGGCGGCTTCGACAACGGCCCGCTCGGCGGCTCGCTGCCCAGCTTCGGCGGTTCTGCCGCCAGCGAAAACGCCTATTACCTCAATGGCTTCAACACCACCACCATCAGCAACAACCTGGGCGGCCTGACCCTGCCGTACGGCGCCATCGACCAGCAGGAAATCTTTACCGGCGGCTACGGCGCGCAGTACGGCCGCGCCAACGGCGGTGTGATCAACCAGATCGGCAAGCGCGGCACCAACGAGTGGAAGTTCGGCGCCGCCGTCATCTGGGAGCCCAATGGCCTGCGCGCCAACCAGCGCGATATCTACTGGCGCCCGGACAGCCAGGGCAGCACGGTCAACAACGCCGCCTACCGGTATGCGCGCGCGGCCAACGGCCTGTACCAGCCGGCCAGCGAGGCCGAAGCCAACCAGACCACCTACAGCGCCTACGTCGGCGGGCCGATCATCCAGGACAAGCTGTTCTTCTTCCTTGCCGCCGAGCAGGTGGATTCGGACGGCGTGCGCGTGGGCACCAACCGCGACACCGACAACGGCCGCACCGGCGGCCTCACCGACTACGACTACAAGCAGAAGCGCTGGTACGCCAAGGTGGACTGGAACATCACCGACAACCACCTGATCGAGGTGACCGGGGCCAGCGATGAGGCGGAGACCAACGGTTCGATCTATCGCTACGACTATGTCAATCGCACGCGCGGCAGCTATTTCACCGACGAATCCACCTGGAAGACCGGCCCCACGCTGTTCACCGGCAAGTACACCGGCTACCTCGGCGACAACCTCACTGTGACCGCGCTGTACGGCAAGATGCGCACGCCCGACGAGCTGACCCCGTTCAATTACAACGCGGCCAGCGGCCCGGTGATCAATAGCGCCGCACTGCAAAATCCGGCCTATACCGGCGGCACGCCACGCATCGGTAGCCAGCTGGTCACCTCGGTCAGCTCGCCGGACCGTGCGTACAAGAAAGACAATCAACGCCTGAATCTGGAATGGCGCCTCGGCCACCACACGCTCAATTTCGGTATCGACAACCAGAAGTCAGAAGGGATCGACGTTGGCTCGGTGCTGTCCGGCCCCGGCTTCGCCTGGACCTACGGCCAGACCAACGACCCCAATGGGTTGGCCACCGGCGGGTTGGTCAGCCAGTCTGCCAACGAAGCCGGCGGCATCGGCGCGCCAAGCCCGGGCCTGGTCGATCCGGTCAACGGGTCGAGCGGCTATTACGTGGTGCGCAATATCAACACCAGCCTGTATTCGTACGAAGCCAAGCAACGCGCCTACTACATCGAAGACAAGTGGCAGGTGACCGACAACCTGTTGCTGAGCATCGGCCTGCGCAAGGACGAGTTCACCAACTACACCCCGTTCGGCGACCCCTACATTGAAGTGGACAATGCCTGGGCGCCGCGCTTGGGCTTCAGCTGGGACGTCAACGGCGATTCCAGCCTGAAGGTGTTCGGCAACGTCGGCCGCTACTACCTCGGCCTGCCGCTGTCGGCAGTGAGTCTGTTTACGCCGGCCACCACGACAGACACCTATTTCACCTACAGCGGCATCAACGCCGATGGCACACCGGTCCTGGCGCAGCAGCTGGGCTCGGCGGTGTCGGCCAATTCGCGCTTTGGCCGCATCGCCGATGTGCGCACCGCAGTGGCCAAGGATATCGAGGGCGAAAATCAGGACGAAGTCATTCTCGGCTTCACCAAACAGCTGGACACCGGTTGGGTGTTGGGCGTGCGCGGCACGCATCGCCGTCTCAATGCGGGCATCGACGACCAGAACTATGATGTCGCCAATACCGCGTTGATCGATGCGGCGGCGGCGCAGGGCGTCACCATCGACTTCTCAAGAGTGGCTGGTGCCTCGTTGATCAATCCGGGCCAGACCAACACCTGGGGTGTGATCGGCACCGATGGGCAGTTCCACGAAGTGTCGGTCAGCCGCGAAGCGGCGGGTTTCCCGAAGTTCAAGCGCAATTACTCGGCGGTGGAATTCAACCTGGAGCGTCCGTTCGACGGCAAGTGGTACGCCAAGGTCAATTACGTCTGGTCGCACAGCTACGGCACCACCGAAGGTCAGGTGCGTTCGGACCTGTGGCGCACCGGCGGTGCACTGGGCAGCTATCAGGGGCAGGCATCGGTCTCGACCACGCAGAGCTGGGACCACGCGGCATTGATGGAGCACTTCAACGGCGATCAATCCAACGATCACCGCCATCAGCTCAAGCTGTTCGGCTTCTATCAGTTCAACCCGCAATGGGGCGCTTCGGCCAATTTCAGCCTGATTTCCGGTGCGCCGCATAATTGCCTGGGCAATTACTACGGCACCGAGTACAGCGGTCGCGATCCGGCCGGCTACGGCGGCAGCGCCATCACCGGCGGGCCCTACCACTACTGCTACAACCCGGAAACCGGCACCGGTGTGGCATCGCCTCCGGGCTCGCAGGGCCGCCTGGGCTGGATCGCCCAGCTGGATATGGGCGTGACTTACAAGCCGGCGTTTGCCGACGGCAAGCTGGCGTTGCGCTTCGACGTATTCAACATCACCAACGAGCAGACCGCGACCAACATCTATCCGTTCTCGCAGCTGCCCGATAACACCACCAACCCGCTATGGGATCAGGTCGTGGCCTATCAGGCACCACGCTCGGGCCGGGTAACGTTGAGCTACGATTTCTGATCGGATCACGCGGCAAAGGCAGTCCCGGCAGCGACGCGTGAAAGCACGCGTCGCTGTTTTGTTTGGATGCACGTGTAGAGCGGTTGATCGGTGGTTCTGCTGCGCGCCTCGCCACTTGCCATCGCGTGCAGGTGAACTGCGTACTTGAATGCACTTGGTTTTTGAGGCCAAGCAATGCGACGTACAAATAGCGTTAGTTGGAATCGGATTATGCAGCTTGGATGATTGAGCTTAGGAGCTTAGGAGCTTAGGAGCTTAACGGTCTGCTCCTTGGCTGCAGGGCCCTTGCCCGCCCACCATCGCAGGACACGCCGTGAATCCGTCCCTGGAGGCTCTGGCGCGGCATCCATGCCGCTCAAGGTCCCGCGACGGTAAGCGGCCAAGGACCAGTGGAGATGGTCGGTGCGCATAGTCTTCAACGAGCGATTAGCTAACTTGCGACGCGATGTACTCGCTCTTCAACAAACCACCAGCCAACTTTACTGGTGCGGTGTCCTCACCGATTGCGGGACCGTTGGCGGCATGGATGCCGCCACCGAGCCCCCATGGACAGGTTAACGGCGTGTCCCGCGAGCGGTGAGGGCACCGCGCCCTCGACCAGACTTGAAGATAGCCAAGTGATCGCGATACGCACAGTGCAGGCGCCTCGACCTGATGGCTTAGTACGGAAAGGTCAGGCGCAGAGCGGATGGCGTGCGACTTTGCTGCAAGGTCCTTGCCCACTCACCATCGCAGGACACGCTGCAAGTACGTCCATGTAAGCTCTGGCGCGGCATCCATGCCGCTCAAGGTCCCGCGACGGTAAGCGGCCAAGGACCAGTCAAGTTGGTCGTTGCGCAGAGCATTCAACAACGTAGCCAACAAATTGTCCGGTGCGGTGATCGCATTCTTCAATGAAGCCGCCAACCAACTGTCGGGCGAGGCCCCGCGCCCTCGACGCATCCGGCTTTCGACCCAATCACTGCTACGAAAGACATCGTGCTGCCTTGAAACGGATGACACAGCCACGATCAATCATCCTCAACGCTTGCAGAACTACCTTGCAAACCCTGCGCGATACGCCTGCACTGCTGCGACCGGGTCTGGCGCTGCGTACACGCCGCTGACCACCGCAACCAGGTCGGCACCGGCAGTCACCAACGCGGGCACCTGCGCAGGCGCGATGCCACCGATCGCCACGCGCGGCAGGTTGAGTTCTTCAGCCTGCTGCAGCAGCGCAGGCGTCGCGCGCCGGGTGGTCTGCTTGGTGGTGGTGGGGAAAAACGCGCCAAAGGCGACATAGCTGGCGCCTGCTGCGGCTGCGGCGCGCGCGCGGGCGATCTCGTCGTAGCACGACGCCCCGATGATGGCCTGCTCGCCCAGCAGCGCGCGCGCTGTCGCCACCTCGCCATCGTCTTCGCCCAGATGCACGCCCTGCGCACCGACCTGCGCGGCCAGCTGCGCATCGTCGTTGATGATCAATGGCACGCCATGCGCTGCGCAGGCCTGGCGCAGGGCGCTGGCTTGGCGCAGTCGCAGCGCCGCGCCGGCCTGCTTGTTGCGGTATTGCAGCCAGGCGATCGACGCCAGCAGCGGTGCCGTGCGCAGCAGCAGGCGCTGCGTGTCGGGCTCGTCCGGGGTGATCAGGTAGACGCCGCGGACGTCAAGGCGGTTGAGCATGGCAGCGCTTCCGAAAGCGGTGGATGGAATGGGACAATGCAGCCCCACCGTTGCATGACCGCGATTATCCGATGAGCGAGACATCCACGACCACCTACCGCACCTGGATGTGCGTCGTCTGCGGGTTTCTCTACCATGAGGCCGACGGCATCCCCGAAGAAGGCATCGCCCCGGGCACCCGCTGGCAAGACGTCCCGGACACCTGGACCTGTCCCGATTGCGGCGTGACCAAGGACGACTTCGAGATGGTGGAAGTCGACTGAGCGCCGTGAAGGCCACGCTGTCCGGCACCCACGTGCTGCGAGGGCGCCGCTGGTGTAGCAAGGCAGGCCGGCGGCGCATCTGATTGAGATCCGCAAACGATGGACCTGTCTCGCCAAGCCCAGGCGGCATCCGCGCGACCGAGGAGTTGGGTATTTAGATCAGTGGCAGACCCGTGCCTGCTGCCGCCGTGCCTGCTGTCTTCAGATGACAGCCGTCAGCGTCGAGACCCTGACGCCACACGCGCCAAGCCTGGGCGTACCGCTTCCCTCAGTGCGCCCGCGCACGCTGGCTGTTCAATTCCACCAAGTGCTCGTGCAGATTGGCGGCGTCCTGCGCGCTCGGGTTGAGCATCAGGTAGCGCGAGAGATCGTGGCGGGCGCCATTGCGGTGGCCCAGATGCAGGTAGGCCATGCCGCGGTCGCGCAACGCTTCGGGTTGGTCGGGCACCAGCTTCAGGATGCGGTCTGCGCTGCGTGCGGCGCGGTCCCAATGCTCGGCGTCGGCGTACACGCCGTGCAGGTTGCGCAGGATGCGGATCAGGATCGCGCGGTGCGGTGCCGGGTCGAGGATCTGCGCCAGCGCGCGGTCGTCGGGAATTTCGCCGCCCAGGTGCGGGCGGGCACGCTCGCGTAGCTCGTCCACGCCCAGCGGGCGGCCGCCGTTGAACGGGTCCATCACCAGCACGCCGTCGTCCACCGGCAGGCGCACCAGGAAATGCCCGGGAAACGACACCCCCGCCAAGGGAATGCCCAGCCGGCGGGCCACTTCGATCTGCACCATCGCCAGCGAAATCGGATTGCCCAACCGGCGCTCGAACACCTGGTTGAGGTAGCTGTTGCGCGGGTCGTAGTACTCGTCGTGATTGCCCGAGTAGCCCAGCTCATCGAACAGGTAGCGATTGACCGCCGCCATCTTCAGCGGCCACAGATCGATCGCGTCCACCTCGCGGCGCAAATGCTCGACGTGGCTCTGCACCAGCGTGTCGTACAGCTCGGCATCCAGCTGCGGGTACTCGTCGCGCGCAATCAGCAGCGCGGTGGACATCAACGGCACCGCATCGTCGTCCAGGCTGGCGAGCGCGGTCCAATGGGGAAGTGGGAGCATGTCGACCATGCTGCCAAGAGTGTCGGCAAGCGGCGCAGGGTTCAAGTCCGGTACTTCCTGACAGGAGACACCGCATCGCTGTGAATCACTTCAGCTTGGGAATATCCGGGCTGAAAGTGAGTTCGGCGCCATCCTGCAGCTTGAGCCTGGCCGCCTGGCCGGCATTGAGTTCCAGCACGTAGCGGGCGGGCGCCTTGCTGGGGTAGGGCGGGCAGGCATCGCCGGCCGAACAGGGCGGCACATCGCGCTGTTGCGACACCAGCCGGCGCTGTTCATCGAAATACAGGATATCCAGCGCGATCTTGGTGTTTTTCATCCAGTACGCCATCGGTTCCTGGCGGTCGTGGATGAACAGCATGCCGTGATCTTCCTCCATGGCATCGCGGAACATCAGCCCCTTGGTGCGGTCGGCATCGTTTTGCGCCAGCTCCACCTGATAGCGCGTGCCGGCCAGCTCCACCCAGGAACCGCTGCTGGCGCAGCCGCTGAGCAGGATCAACAACGCAAGGGCGAGGAGGCAAAGACGGCGCATGCGGCATACCAGTGGGCGGGGATGCCGCACCATCTGCCAAGCGGCCGCGTGCGTCAAGCCGCTGTAGTGCGGTGTACCGTCATCGCATGTGACGGGAGTCCGGCCCGCTGTCGCTTCGCAAAGCGGGCCGCTACTGCGTATGCGCGTGCTTGCACGCGGTCGCTCAGATCACCCGCGGCGGCTCGCCACCGACGATCACTACATCGGCCGGGCGACGCGCGAACAGGCCCACGCAGACCACGCCGGGAATCTGGTTCAGGCTGTGCTCCAGCGCCACCGGGTCGGTGATCTGCAGGTTGTGTACGTCCAGCACCACGTTGCCGTTGTCGGTGACCACCCCATCGCGCCACACCGGCTGGCCGCCGGTCAACGCCAGGATCTGGCGGGCGACCAGGCTGCGTGCCATCGGAATCACTTCCACCGGCAGTGGAAACGTGCCCAGCACCGGCACCTGCTTGCTGGGGTCGACGATGCAGACGAAGCGCTCGCTGGCCTCGGCAATGATCTTCTCGCGCGTCAGCGCTGCGCCGCCGCCCTTGATCAGGCAGCGGTCCGGGTCGCACTCGTCGGCGCCGTCCACATACAGCGACAGATTGCCGGTGTGGTTGAGGTCCAGCACCTCGATGCCGTGCTGGCGCAGGCGCGCGCTGCTCTGTTCGGAGCTGGACACTGCGCCCTTGATGCGGTGACCGATGCGGCCCAGCGCATCGATGAAGTAGGCCACCGTCGAGCCGGTGCCGACACCGACGATCATGCCGTCTTCCACGTAATCGAGTGCCTTTTCGGCGGCCAGGCGTTTTGCTTCGGACATTGGGGAGCTCGGGATGAGTGATTGGGAATGGATTCGTCAGGGCAGGTCACGCGGGGCGGCGATGGGCGAATCTCCAATGCCGAATCCCCAATCACGGCTATTCCATCGCCAGCAACACTTTCCATTGCGCAGCGGTTACCGGCAGGATCGACAGGCGGTTGCCGCGCGCGATCAGCGGGAAGCCTTCGCCCAGCGCATCGGCCTGTTGCTTGATTTCATCCAGTGAAATCGTGCGTTTGAGTTTGCGCTCGAACGCCACGTCCACCAGCATCCAGCGCGGGTCTTCGCGGGTGGCCTTGGGGTCGTGGTAGTCGGACTTGGGATCGAACTGGGTGTCGTCCGGATACGCGTCGCTGGCAACCTTGGCGATGCCGACGATGCCGGGCACCTTGCAGTTGGAGTGATAGAAGAACACCCCGTCGCCCACCTGCATGCCATCGCGCATGAAATTGCGCGCCTGGTAGTTGCGCACGCCGTTCCACGGCTCGGTGCCGACGCGCTCCAGATCGTCGATGGAAAAGGTGTCCGGCTCGGACTTCATCAACCAGTAGCGCTTGCGGGCAGTCATGCAGAGAGGCTGTCGTCTTTCAGGAAGGTGGCGTGTTCGGTGCAGATGGCGTCCACGCGCACGTCCCAGGATTCGGTGGGCAAGGCAGGCACCTGCTGCGCGGCGAAGCCGACGCCGACCAGCCAGGGCGGCGGCGCCTGGCGATGCCGGAACGCGAAGCTGCGATCATACCAGCCGCCTCCCATGCCCAGCCGACGGCACGCCGCATCGAAGCCGGTCAGCGGGGTGATCACCAGCGCCATCTCTTCGGGCGCCAACGTGTCGGCGCGATCCACGTCCGGCTCGGGAATGCCGTAGCGATTGCTCAGCAACGGCTGGCCTGGCCGCCAGGGGGCAAAGCGTAATACGCGCCCGTCCAGCACCGGCAGGCAATAGCGCACCCCGGCCGGCAAGCTAAGCTGCCAGCGATGCAGCGCAATTTCGCCATCCATCGCCCAGTACCCCGCCACGGCGCCGTCATGCGGTGCGAACGGCAGTGCCAGCAAGCGCTCGGCCACTGCATCGGCTGCGGCCAATCGCTGCGTTGCCGGCAGGCTGCGCCGGTGCGCACGCAATTGCCGACGCAACGCGTCTCGGTCCTCGGTCATGGGTGTCTCGCAGCGCTATCGGTGCTGCATTGTCGATGGCGCACGTGCGCATGCCTAGCGCGGCGTGCAGTGCCGCCTGCAAGCGCACGTTGTGCCGGATGCCGCACAGCGAACGCCATGCGGTGCGCGCACTAACGCTAAATGGCGTCTGCACGCGCCTGTGCGCGCGATGCGGCGGGCGTCTTGCAGTGCGTGGGAGTGCAGCCGATACGGCAACAGAGTCGCGAACGCAGCCAGCCAGCAGTGCTGGTTCAACCTCTGCAAGTGCAAATGGTCAGACACACAAAAAGAAACGACGCCCGAAGGCGCCGTTTCAGATTTGCATTCTCCGCCATGACGATGCGGGCGAAACGACCTTGAACCCGGGGTTCAAGTGGGGACGTTGTGAGGCCATCGGGCTTCCCGCTACAAGGCGGACTTGCACACCCGGCTTCGTCGCGCCCCCGTGGTCGTAATTAAGGGACAAGGCGAATGTTTTGCACGCTGTCGTTTACAGCAGAGAACGCAAGCGAAGTATAGACCTCTGCGCCGCGATGGCTAGCCCATTCGTCGGTCGGCGGGCTTGAAGATTCATATTTGCGATGGCAGTGCGAATTCCACTCAGCGCGGTGTGTCGGCAACGCTGTCCAGCCGGCGATTCAGGCTGTCCAGCGTGTTCGCCAATTCACGGTCGTAGAGTGCCTGCTGTTCGCGCAATTGCTGCAATTCATGCGCCAGGTTGAGCGCAGCCAGCACTGCGACACGATCCACCGCCGCCATGCGATTGCTGCCGCGGATCTCGCGCATGCGCAGGTCCAGCAGCCGCGCGGCGGCGGTGAGACTTTCGCGTTCGTCCGCCGTCACGCCCACCGTGTATTCACGATCCAGAATACGCACGCTGACCGGTTCGTTGCTGCTCACGTGTGCTGCTCCAGTGACTTCAAGCGGACGATCATCGCTTCCACGCGCGAACGCGCCTGTTCGTTCTTGGTCAGCAGTTGCGCACGCTCGCCGATCAGCTGCTCCTGTTGATGGCGCAGGCTGCGGTTCTCGTCGGTGAGCCGTTGGGTGCGCTCCACCAAGGCCTCCACGCGGGCGGCGAGTGCGCGGATCTGAGCGAGGGCGGCAGCGTTGTCCATGCGCTCACGATAGGGGCGCGTGCGCGCGGCGGTCAAGCGCCCACGCATGCCCCGGACGCCGTCGTCAGCCCAGGTGCGGCAAGGCCTTCCGCAGTACCCGGGCGGGCCGGTGGCGCGCGCGTGGAACGCTGCATGGAGCGCGCCGATAGCGGCCCATGCAGGCCGCCTTGATACACTGGGAAGTCATATCGCCGGCCCGTGCGTCGGCACCTTATCGCTCTTCAGCCTGGATGACCCGATGGATCTGCCCGACGTAACCGCTGTGCAAAACGAAAGCCGTCAGCTTGCGCTGGCGTCCTCTGCGGCGGAGTTGCATGGCGGGCTGTGCGGGTGGCTCTCCGGTGGCGGTGCCGACAGCGCCGACTGGCTGGCGCGGATTCTGGCCGACAGTGGCCAGGTCGCGCCCAAGCAGGGCGGTGCGCTGGACCAGCTGCGCCAGGCCACCGTGGCGCAGCTGGAAGACCGCGATTTCGCCTTCGAGCTGCTGCTGGTCGAAGACGGCGCGCCGTTGCCGGCGCGCACCGATGCCTTGTTCGACTGGTGCCGCGCCTTCCTGGGCGGTTTCGGCCTGGCTGCGCAGCAGCGCCCGGCACTGAGCGAAGAAGGCGAAGAAGCGTTGCAGGATCTGGCGCGGTTGGCGCAAGCCTCCAGCGACGATTTCGACGCGGCCGACGAGGACGACACCGCCTTGGCCGAGATCGAAGAATTCGTGCGCGTAGCGGTGCTGTTGCTGCATGGCGACTGCGTGATGGGGCCGCGTTTCCGTCAACGCTTGAACTGATCGCCGTACCGTCATGAAAAAGCTCACCGGGATCGGCGCGGCCGAATATGCGCGCCGACGCAAGCAACTGATGCAGATGGCCGGCGAGCAGGCCATCCTGATTTTGCCGGCTGCGCCTGAGCGCATCCGCAGCCACGACACGCATTACCCGTATCGTCAGGATTCGGACTTCTGGTATCTGAGCGGGTTTCCCGAGCCGGAAGCGGTACTGGTGCTGGTGCCCGGCCGCAAGCATGGCGAAGCGATCCTGTTCTGCCGCGAGCGCGATGCCGAGCGCGAAGCCTGGGACGGCCCGCGCGAGGGCCAGGAAGGCGCGGTAGAGCGCTACGGCATGGACGATGCGTACCCCATCGACGATGTCGACGAGATCCTGCCGGGCCTGCTGGAAGGGCGCAGCCGGGTGTACTACCACTTCGGGCGCGATGTCGATTTCGATCTCAAACTGATCGGTTGGCTCAAGCGCGTGCGCGAGCAGGTGCGCCACGGTGCGCAGCCGCCGCATGAATTTCTCGAACTCGGCCATCTGCTGCACGAGCAGCGGTTGTTCAAGTCGCGCGACGAGATTGCCTTGATGCAGCACGCCGCCGATATCAGCGTGCGCGCGCATCGCGCCGCAATGCATCTGGCGCGGCCGGGCGTGCATGAGTACGCGTTGCAGGCCGAGGTCGAGCGCGAATTCCGCGCCGCCGATGCGTGGCCGGCCTATGGCAGCATCGTCGGCACCGGCAGCAATGCCTGCGTGCTGCATTACCGCGCCAACAACGCGCGTAGCCGCGATGGCGAGCTGGTGCTGATCGATGCCGGCGCCGAATACCGCGGCTATGCGGCCGACATCACCCGCACCTTTCCGGTCAATGGCCGCTTCACCCCGGCGCAGCGTGCACTCCACGATCTGGTCGGCGCCGCACAGGCATCTGCGCTTGCGCAGGCGCGCCCCGGCGTGGCGTACGAAGCCGGGCATCTGGCCGCGGTGCAAACCCTGACCGAAGGGCTGCTGCGCCTTGGCCTGCTCAAGGGCACGCTGGAGCGCAACATCGCCGACGCGCAGTACAAGCGCTTCTATCGGCACAAGACCGGCCATTGGCTGGGCCTGGATGTGCACGATGTGGGCGACTACCGGTTGGCCGGCGAGTCGCGGCTGCTCGAGCCCGGCATGGTGTTCACCATCGAGCCGGGCTTGTACGTGTCTGCCGACGACACATCGGTGGAGGCCAAGTGGCGCGGCATCGGTATCCGCACCGAAGACAACGTGCTGATCACTGCCGATGGCCACCGCGTGCTGACCGATGCATTGGCGCGCAGTGCCGACGAGATCGAAGCGGAGATGGCGGATCGCGACGCAGCGCGCGTCTAGCGCTGCAACACCAGCGGTGGCCAAGATCGGTGCGTTGCGCTGCAGGCGACGCCCGCGCTGCGGATGGTGTTCCGATTTCCGGGCGCATCCGATCGGGGCCGGCGTCGTCGCGCACGCCGCGCTCTGCCTGTCGCAGTGCAGACACGACGCGCCTGGTCACTTTGCTGCAGGCGGTTCTCTTAACCGAGCTGCGGTGTCTGCGTGCGTTCGTGCTGCTGTACCGGCTCGCCGGGCCCGGCGAATTGCCGCGCGCGCTCGAACGACTGTTCTTCCGGGGTGCCGAGCGCCTGTTCGGTTTTCATGTGCGCACGCAGATGCGCCGGGTTGGCCGGGTCGCCTTGCACCACGAAGACGTTCTCGCCGCCGTGCACGCCGCGATTGTTCGCCTCGCTCATCAGTACATGGTCCACGCGCGACAGCCCGCCTTCCTTGGCCAGCGGCAACAGCGCTGCGGTGAGGCGGGCGCTGGTCTGGTCAGGCGTGCGGCCGTGCGCCGCATCGATCGCGTGCACGCCGCGTTCGATCTGCTGGTACATCGGGTGGTCCGGGTGCGAAGGCTGGCGTGGATCGTTCATGGCAATGTTCCGTGCGTGGTGGTGCTGAACCGTCGCGTTGCGTTAGCGGGTGGGGGATCGCGCGCCCGAGCCACGCGCCTGAGAGCCAAGTGTATGCGCAGTGCATGTGGATGCCGTGCCCTGTCCGTGCCGGCCCGGCCCGGCACCGCGCGCGGTGATGTCGTCAGGCGGCCCTGGGCATCATGCTGCGGCGAAGACCGGGCGGGTCAGGTTTTCTGGGTTGCCCTCGGTGCACACCACTTCGTCCTCGATGCGGATGCCGCCGAACGGTTTGAACTGCTCCACGCGCGCCCAATCGACGCTGGCGGCGTGGCCGTTCTTCTTCACTTCGTCCAGCAGCATGTCGATGAAGTACACGCCCGGTTCGATGGTGACCACCATGCCCGGCTCCAGCACGCGGGTCAGGCGCAGATACGGGTGGCCGGCCGGGCGCTCGATGCGGCCGCCGCGGTCGCTTGCCGCAAAACCCGCCACATCGTGCACCTGCAGGCCGATCAGATGGCCCAGGCCATGCGGGAAGAAGGCGGCGCTGACGCCGGTGGCCAATGCGGCTTCCGGCGAGACGGTGAGGACGCCGAAGTCCTTGAGGATGCCCATCAACGCCAGATGCGCGTCGATATGCAGCTGCTTGTAGTCCACGCCGGCGCGTACGTTCTGGCCCATGCGGATCTGCGCGGCATCCACCGCATCGATCAAGGCCTGGAACTCGCTGCCGGGGTCGGCGGCATAGCTGCGGGTGATGTCGCTGGCGTAGCCGTAGGCGGAGGCGCCGGCGTCGATCAGGAAGCTGCGCAGCGGTTGCGGCGGCTGTTGGCCCAGTTCGGTGTAGTGCAGCACCGCGCCGTGTTCGTTGAGCGCGATGATGTTGCCGTACGGCAACTCGTTGGCGTCCTGGCCCACTGCCGCGCAATACGCCATGTGGATGCCGAACTCGCTCTGGCCAGCGCGGAACGCCGCTTCCGCAGCGCGATGGCCGCGCACCGCCAGTTGCTGCGCGATGCGCAGCAACGCCAGCTCGTACGGCGTCTTGAACGCGCGCTGGTAGTCCAGGTAGTCGAGCACCGGCTGCGGGTTGTTCGGCACATACGCACCGAGCGTGCTTTGCGCCTCGCCGAGAATCGCGCAGCGCGCAGGTTGTTTGGGCAGCAGCGCCAGTGCCTGGTCCGGGGTGCGGATGATGTGGATGTCGCAGTGTTCGACCCACCAACCGCTGGGCGCGTCGGGCACCACATGCCAGTAGTCGAACGGCTGATAGAAGATCACCGTCGGGCGCTTGCCCGGCGTGTAGACCAGCCAGCTGTTGGGCACCCGCGTCAGCGGCACCCAGGCCTTGAATTGCGGGTTGACCGCATACGGGTAATCGCGGTCGTCGAACAGCTGGTAATGCGTGCTGCCGCTGGGAACCACCAGATGCTCGAAACCGCCGCGCTGCAGCGCTTGGTCGGCGCGCGCGGTGAGCGTGCGCAGGTGGTCGGAGTACAGGCTGCTCAAGGAGGGCTGGGTCATGCGGGGCTCGATCGGCAAGGCAAAGGCAATGCGCAATTTTGCCGCAATCCTGGCAGCGGCGCTGCGTCCTGAAGCGCCTGAAAAAACTGCCACGCAGTCGTCGGGTGCATAACGACAGCGGCGCAGAGTGCCGTGCACGGGTAGTACGGAGCGCATCGAGCATCGGCCGCGCCCGCCTGGCGGCTGGGCAGTCGTGGTGGCGCTGCGCCTATCCGGTCATGTGTTCTTCGGCGATCCAGGCGCGCAGGCGTTGCCGGTGCGGTTCGGACATGCTCAGGAAGCGAACGCCGGCCCAGGCTTGCCCCGGCGCGTGCGCGGCTTCGGACCACAGCAGATGCACGCCGACATCGATCGCGGTGGCGCGGCCGACCCGCTCGGGCAGCGTGAAGCGCAACTGGTACAAGGCATCGTCGTGCAGCGGAACCGAGGCCAACAACAGCATGCCGGTTTCGGAGACATTGCCGACCCGGCCGATCTGCGCTTCGCTGAGCATGTCGATGACCGGCAGCAGGTCGGTCGGTTGCCGGCGCGGCGCGCGGCGGGTGTCCTGGATCATGGCTGGGCCTCGGCAACGGGCGACTGGCCGGCCAGGCTGCGCAGCGTGCGCACGGTGGCATGCCAGGCGCGATCGATCAGACGCGATTTTTCTTCGACCAATAGACGGGCCTGCCCACCGGCCATCAACCGCGCCAGGCTGTCCAGCGATTGCTCGCCCACCTTCTGCCCGCGCTGATTCACGAACAGCGCGTTGCCGGTCATCGGGCTGTACCAGGACAGCCGTTGCCGACGCTGGTCGCCTTGCTGGTTGATCACGAATTCGAACCAGGTGCCGAACGGCAGGCTGCGCAGCTGCGTATGGCACTCTTCTTCGGCCGGCGTGCGCGGCGTGGTCACCGGCTTGCGCGCCGCGCTTTCGCCCTGGTCGCCGAGCCGCGTGCGCGCCTTGAGCTTGGCGGCAAGCTCGGTGCGCGAGGTCACCGCGTCTTCGCCACCGGGCGTGGACAGCCGCCGCGCGATCGCCGCTGCCTCATCGTGGTGATACCCCACCTGCAGCAGTGCAGTTTCCACATCGGTGCCAAGGGCGATGTCGGTGGGCTGGCCCTTGCTGCGGCAGGTGACCTCGGCAATGCGCGCGGTCAGCGCCTGGCGCTCGTCCCATTCGGGCGACTGCTCGCCCTGCCGCAGCAAGGTCAGCGTGAGCACGTCCGACCAGGCCTGGCGCAGCAGCGATTGCACGAAGCGCGGCGGGGCGCTGTGTTCGCACAAGTGCTCGATGCGCGCGGCGGCCTGCTGCTTGGCCGATTCCAGCCGCTCCTTGCCGCGCGCGGCATCCACATGCCGCCGCTCGGCCACTTCGGCCTTGCGTGCGAGTGCGCGCAGATGCGTCTGGATGTCGTCGTTGGCCGCAGCGAACACGGCCTCGTCGCCTCGATAATCATTGACGATCTTGTCGACCGCGCTGCCCAGCTTGTGCAGCAACTGCGGGTCGACGTCGTCTTCGCCCAGCCAGACCGCGCCGGATTCGGCCACGGTGTTGAGCAATTCGCGCACCGGGTGCTGGTCGTGCACAAAAAAATGCGCATCGGCCAGCGCGGCACGTACCACCGGCACCTGCAATTTGGCCAGCAGCGCCTGCGCCGGGGTCTGCTCGCGCACCTCGCGCTGCACCTGCGCGTAGAGCAGGCCGAGCAGGTCGAAGGTGTCGTTGTCCTGCGGCGACAGCGCGGCATCCGGGCCGTGCTGGCTGCGCAGCAGCTCCAGCACCTGCCGCTGCACCGCATCGATGCCCGGTGCCTGTGGCGTCGCTGCCGCCTGCGCGGCATGCGCACCTTGCAGGCTGGCCAGCGCATCGCCGAGCGCTGCCTTGGGCACGGCAGCGACACTTTTCCGCGGCGCCTGGGCTGCTGCGGCGAGCGAGGTCGGCGAGGGCGTCTGGCCGTTGCTGGCAGGCGTCCCTGCGCCTGTGTGGCCTGCGTGACCAGCCGCCTGCGACTGGCGTGCCGACGCCATCAGGCCGCCCAGCGCCTGCACCGCATCGTTGAGTGCCGGTGACATCGCCTGCCCGGGTGCAGCAAGCGCAAGCGCTGGTGCCACAGGGGCGGGGGCCAGCAAGGCGCTTTGCCATGCTGTGGGGGCGGACTGGCCTGCCCAGCCGGTGGCTGGCCGCGGCATCCGCGCGGACGCCGCATGTCGGTTGGTTGCCGCGGCGTGCGTGGGCGCGTGCGCCGATCCCGGCGGTGCACGCCGGGTCTGCACCTGCGTGGGCTTGACCAGGTACGGGTGATAGATCAGCCCCGGCAGGATCCCTTCCTGTTCGAGCAGGCTGTTGGCGCGCTCGAACAGATCGCCCAGGCGCTCCATCACCTGGCGCTCGAAGACCTTGTACAGCGTCAGCTGCCTATCCAGGCTCAGGCCCAACGTTTCGCCGCACTGCCGCAGGACGCGGCACAGCGCGTAGGGGCCAAGCGGCAGTTCTTCCAGCTCGAACTCGGGCACTGCGCCGATCACCGCCAGGCGTTGCGCCAGCAAATGCAGTGCATCGGCGCGGCGCGAGGTTTCGCGGCGTGCGATGTCGCTCAGCACGATGTCGCGATCGATATCGGTGTCTTCGACCAGGGTGAGCATCTGCAGCGGTGCCGCGGCATCGGTCAACGGCGTGAGCACCGGGCGTTCGCGCAGGCCGGCCAGCACCTGCGCCAGTTGCTGCAGAAACGCTTGCGGGAACCGATCGATGTGGTCGCGCAGGCCGCGCATCTGCGCGTAGGTTTCGGCCTGGATCTGGCTATTGCGTGCGTGTTCGGCCTGATGCAGCAGTTCGCGTTCCAGCGCGACCACGGTCAGCCGCAGCGGTCCACTGAGCACCTGCACGCATTGCGCGTGCAGCATGTCGAGCAGGCGCCGGCCGCGCGCGGACACTGGTGCATCGGCGATCGGGCCGCTGAGTGCGGGCTGCAGGGAAGAGACGGGCGTGGACATCCGGGGGAGGTTGGCTCGGTTCGAAGCGTGAGCTATGTAGCATGTTTTTCAGCGGGGCGCGCGACAGCGGTGCGTGCGTGCGCATCCGCGTGCCGCTGTGCCATACAGTGGCTAAGCGGGCGCGCTGCGCTGCCGGCTTACCGGCGACGTTGGGCGCGGCTAACCCAGGAACAGCTCGACCACATCGTTGGTGAACCGGCGGCCCAGCTCGGTCGGCACCACGCGTTCGTCCTGCCGGGTCATCCAGCCTTGGGCCACTGCGCGCGCCAGCGGCAGCTCGATGGCCGCGGCCGCAAGGCCGGTGGATGCCTCGAAATCGCTCAGCCGGAAGCCTTCATGCAGGCGCAGCAGGTTGAGCATGTATTCGAACGGCAGCCGCTCGCGCGGCACGACTTCATCGCCGCCAATCGATGCAGGCGTGCCGGCGCTGGCCAGATAGCTTTGCGGATGCTTGTGCTTCCAACGCCGCAGCACATGCTCTTGGGCACCGGAGCTGATCTTGCCGTGCGCACCCGCGCCAATGCCCAGGTAATCGCCGAAACGCCAGTAGTTGAGATTGTGCGCGCACTGCCGCCCCGGTTTGGCATACGCGCTCACTTCGTACTGTGCATAGCCGGCCTCGGCCAGCAGGCGTTGGCAGTGTTCCTGGATATCCCAGGCCGCATCGTCGTCGGGGATGCCCTTGGGCGGGCGGGCGAAGAACACCGTGTTCGGCTCCAGCGTGAGCTGGTAGTGAGACACGTGCGTGGGTTGCAGCGCAAACGCGCGCTCCAGATCGTGCTCGGCCTGCAGCAGCGTCTGTTCGGGCAACGCATACATCAGGTCGATATTGAAATTGTCGTAGCCGGCGTCCTGCGCCAGTTTGATCGCACGCTCGGCATCGGCGCTGTCGTGAATGCGCCCAAGCCGCTGCAGCGCCACGTCGTCGAAGGTCTGCACGCCGAAACTCAGGCGGTTCACGCCCGCGGCGCGGTAGTGTTCGAAACGGCCATGCTCGGCAGTGCCGGGATTGGTTTCCAGCGTGATCTCAAGATTCGGCGCGAAGCGCAGCCGCGCCGCAGCCGCTTGCAGAAAGCGGTCGATCGCCTCGGCCGGAAACAGGCTGGGGGTGCCGCCGCCGAAGAATACCGAATGCACCACGCGGCCCCACACCAGCGGCAGGTCTGCATCCAGGTCGCGGATCAGTGCATCTACGTACTCCTCGAACGGCAGCACGCCCTTGGCCGCATGCGAATTGAAATCGCAGTACGGGCATTTGCGCACGCACCAGGGCAGGTGCACGTAGAGCGACAGCGGCGGTGGGATCAGTTGGGGCATTGCGCTAGCGTGATTCACAACGCCAACGCATGCAGCTTGTGCTGCAGCGTGGCCAGGGCCACCGCGCGATGGCTGAGGCGGTTCTTCAAGGCGGAATCCATTTCCGCAGCGGTCAGGCCGTACACCGGATCCAGAAACACCGGGTTGTAGCCGAAGCCGCCATCGCCGCGCGGCTCGGTGGTGATCACGCCTTCCCAGCTGCCTTCGGCAATCAGCGGTTGCGGATCTTCCGGGTGACGCAGCAACACGATCACCGCGTAAAACCGCGCGCTGCGGCGATCCGCTGGTACATCGCGCATGGCATCGAGCAACTTGGCATTGTTGGCCAGCGCATTGGTCGGGCTGCCGGCGTAGCGCGCGCTGTACAAGCCTGGCGCACCGCCGAGCGCATCGACGATCAAGCCCGAATCATCGGCCAGCGCCGGCAAGCCGGTCACCGCGCTGGCATGACGTGCCTTGATCAACGCGTTCTCGACGAAGGTCAGGCCGGTTTCCGGCACATCTTCCACACCCAGCTCGCCTTGCGCGACGATGCGCAGCGGCAGTGCGGCCAGCATGGCGCGCAGTTCTTCCAGCTTGCCGGCGTTGCCGCTGGCCAGGACCAGGTGTTTCATTGCTTGGGCTCCAGCAGGTCCCACCTGGTGCCGTACAGATCGCGGAACACCACCACCGTGCCGTACGGCTCCTCGCGCGGGGTTTCCAGAAATTCCACACCGAAGGCCTGCATGGCCGCGTGGTCGCGCCAGAAGTCGTCGGTGTAGAGGAAATGATCCACCCGCCCACCGGTCTGGTCGCCGATGCGCGCACGTTGCGCAGCGTCGGCCGGTTGCGCGAGCAGCAGGCCGGCGTCTTGCGCAGTGCCGGGGCCGATCACCAGCCAGCGCTTGCCATCATCGAGCGGGCGGTCCTGCAGTACGTGGAAACCCAGTGCGCCGGTGTACCAGGCAATGGCCGCATCGTAATCGGCAACCAGCAAGGTGGTCAGGGCGATACGGCGGCTCATCCGGCCAGTGCGGCGCGTTGCAGCGCGAACAATTCGCCCATGCCTTTTTCGGCGAGTGCGAGCAGTGCGTTGAGTTCCTCGCGACGGAACGCGTGGCCTTCGGCGGTGCCCTGCAGCTCGATGAAGCCGCCGCCATCGTTCATCACCACATTCATGTCGGTATCGCAGTCGCTGTCTTCCGGGTAATCCAGATCCAGCACCGGTTCGCCGCGATAGATGCCCACCGACACCGCAGCCACCGCGCCGATCAGCGGGTGCTTCTTGATGTCGCCGCGCTTGAGCAGCAGGTTCACCGCATCGGCCAGCGCCACGTAAGCGCCGGTGATGGCGGCGGTGCGGGTGCCGCCATCGGCCTGCAGCACGTCGCAGTCCAGGGTGATGGTGCGCTCGCCCAGCGCATTGCGGTCCACGCAGGCGCGCAGTGCGCGGCCGATCAGGCGCTGGATTTCCAGCGTGCGCCCGCCCTGCTTGCCACGTGCGGCCTCGCGGTCGGAACGGGTGTGGGTGGAGCGCGGCAACATGCCGTATTCGGCGGTGACCCAGCCTTCGCCCTTGCCGCGCAGAAACCCTGGCACGCGGTTTTCCACGCTGGCGGTGCACAGCACGCGGGTGTCGCCGAAGCTCACCAGCACCGAGCCTTCGGCATGGCGGGTGAAGGCGCGTTCGATGCGCACCGGGCGCAGCTGGTCGGCCGTGCGGCCGCTGGGACGGGAAAAGGTCATGCGATGAGTCCGGAAGTCGGGAGGTGGGTCTGGCTTCAGTGCGCAGCGTGCAGGCAGCCGGCAAGGGCCGCTAGGGTACCATTCGCGCTTTGACGGCACGGGATTCACGATGATCCGAAGCATGACCGCGTTTGCTGGCGGCGAACGCATCACGCCCTGGGGCACGCTCGGTTGCGAGCTGCGCTCGGTCAACCATCGATTTTTGGAAGTGGGTACGCGCCTGCCCGAGGAATTGCGTGCGCTGGAGCCGTTGCTGCGTGAGCGCGTGGCAGCGAAGAACAGCCGCGGCAAACTGGATCTGACGCTGCGCCTGCGCGCGCCCGAAAACGCGCAGACGCTGGCGGTCAACGAAGCGTTGTTGCAGGAACTGGGCGCGCTGGCCACGCGGCTGGATGGCCTGTTTCCCAAGCTGCAGGTGGGCTTCACCGATTTGCTGCAACTGCCCGGCGTGCTGCAGGTGCAGGACGTGGACGCGCCCGCGCTGCAGGCGCAGGCGCTGGCCTTGCTGGACGAGGTGGTGGACAGCTTTGTCGCCGCACGCGAGCGCGAAGGCAGCAAGCTGGCCGAGGCGATCAGCGAGCGGGTGGATGCGATCGAACGCATTGCCGCCGAGGTGCGCATCCTGATTCCGGTGATCCGCGAAGGGCAGCGCGCCAAGTTGGCCGCACGCCTGGCCGATCTGCCGCATCCGGTGGAACCGGGCCGTGCCGAGCAGGAACTGGTGCTGTGGCTGCAGAAGCTCGACGTGGACGAGGAGCTGGACCGCCTGTCCAGCCACATCGCCGAAATCCGCCGCGTGCTCAAGCAGCGCGAGCCGGTCGGCCGCCGCCTGGACTTCCTGCTGCAGGAATTCAACCGCGAAGCCAACACCCTGGGCTCCAAATCGGTGGACAGCCGCACCTCCAATGCCGCCGTGGATCTGAAGGTGTTGATCGACCAGATCCGCGAGCAGGTGCAGAACATCGAGTAGCCGGGATTGGTGATTGGGGATTCGGAATTGGTCGACGGCAACCTCGCGTTTCAGCGGGCCGAAGCCAATCCCGGTAGCATGTCGACCCCGGTGGTACCGGTCCGCAGTTCGTTCGCGACATCCGACTCCCCAATCCCGAATCCCTGACCTATGCGCGGCACTCTCTATATCGTTGCGGCCCCCTCGGGCGCCGGCAAGAGCAGCATCGTCAACGCCACCCTGGCGCGCGACCCGAAGATCGCCTTGTCGATCTCCTTCACCTCGCGCGCGCCGCGGCCGGGCGAGCGGCATGCCGAGCACTACCATTTCGTCTCCGCCGACGAGTTCCAGGGCATGATCGAGGCGGGCGATTTCTTCGAATACGCGCTGGTGCATGGCGACTGGAAAGGCACCGCGCGGCAGTCGGTGGAGCCGCAGCTGGCTGCCGGTCACGACGTGCTGCTGGAGATCGACTGGCAGGGCGCGCGCCAGGTGCGTCAGAAAGTGCCCGATGCGGTGAGCGTGTTCATCCTGCCGCCCTCGCGCCAGGCGCTGGACGAGCGCATGCGCAAGCGTGGGCAGGACAGCGAGGACGTGATGGCGCAACGCCTGGCTGCCGCCCGCGAAGAAATGCTGCATTTCGAAGAGTTCGATTACGTGATCATCAACGAGACCTTCGACACCGCGGTCTCGGAGATGTGCGCCATCTTCACCGCCAGCCGGTTGCGTCGGCAGGCACAGCAACAGCGGCACGCCGGGTTGATCCAGGCGCTGCTGGACTGAGCTCGTCGTCTCTGCTTACAGGCGCGTGATGCTCGATGTCTGCGCGCTTGCTCCGACGCCAACGCCGTGCAGTGTGGTGATCTGCCGGCGTAGCGGTGTGGACTGCGCGGATGGCGGCTGATCGGCTCACAGCCGGGTATGCAAGGGATGTTCTGCGCACCCGGACGGACGTGCGGGTGGGTAGACTCGGCCCAAGTTGCTGATTTCAAAGTAAACTGAACGCTCGCTGGTTGCCCGGCCAGCGGCGGCGGCGTACACTCCGCCCCCTTTCCCTCATTCGATGCGCGGCCGTTGCTGGTCGCCGGGAGCCCGCATGGCCCGCATTACCGTAGAAGATTGCCTGGAAGTCGTGAACAACCGTTTCGAGCTGGTCATGATGGCCTCCAAGCGCGCCCGTCAGCTCGCCAACGGCGTACAGCCGCTGATCGAAAACGCCGATGCCAGCGACAAGCCCACCGTGATGGCACTGCGCGAGATCGCCGCACGCCGGATCGACAACGCGCTGATCGACGAAGTCGAAAAGGCCGAACGCGAGCGTGCCGAGCGCGAAGCGCTGGAATGGGCCGCCGCCGAAGTGGTGGCCGACGAAGACATGTCCAAGAACGACGACTGATCGCCACCCGCCACTGCGGTGGCCGACGCTATCCGGACAGCCCGCCTTGTGCGGGCTGTTTGCGTTTTGAGGCATGGCGCATGCGGCAGGATGACTGTGGCGCGGTGAGACGAGTTTGGACCTCGCGCGCTGCGCTGCCGTGTGGCGTGCATGCTGCGCGCCGCACGTTCCGTCCACCGCTGCCCGCGACGATGCGCTTATCGACGTCGATGCAGTGCAGCCAACCGACCCGCGCGCTGGTCGTCAGACCGACGCCAACAACGCACGTGCTTGCCGCGCACGCCGCTGGCGTCAGCAGTCATTCTTTGCCGGCGCCTTCCATCGTGCGGCGCAGCTGCCGATCCAGCGCCTGCATGGCCTGGTATCCGCGCCGCTTTGCGGCATGCAAGCGTGCGATGTCTTCCGGCGTTGCCGCGGTACTCGCGCCCAGGCCGCTCATCGCCGACATCGCCGCGGGCAGGTCGCCGAATCCGCCGCTGGCCACCGCGGCCAGCATCGCGCTGCCCAGCAGCACCGGTTCGGCGGTGGCAGCGACCTGCACCGGCACGCCACAGGCATCGGCCATCAATTGGCGGACCAGGCGGCTGTGGCTGGCGCCGCCACTCATGATCACGCTGTCGAACCTGACGCCCTGCGCGCGCAGCGCATCGATGATCTCGGCCAGCCCGTAGCCCAGGCCGCAGATGCCGGCCACGTACAGCGCTTCCAGGCCTTGCAGATCGTGATCGATGGTCAGCCCGGCGATCATCGCGCGCGCGTTGGGGTCGGCATCGGGCGAACGGTTGCCCAGATAGTCCGGCAGCACATGCAGCCGGCGCGCCAGCACGGCGGCCTGGGACGCGCTGCCCACGCGCGCCAGCACGCGCTCTTCCAGCCACTGCAGCACATCCTGGCCTGCGGCGGCCGCCTGTGCCTGGGCGTCGGCATAGCCCGGGTGCGAGCGCACCAGGGTGTCGATTGCCACGCCGGCGGCGGATTGGCCGCCTTCGTTGAGCCATAGCCCTGGAACCAGTGCGGAGCCGTAAGGCCCCCAGACGCCGGGCGTGAAGCACGGCGTCTGCGTGCTGGCCAACACGCAGGCCGAGGTGCCGAAGATATAGGCCAACCGTGCGGTGAGCGGCATCGGCTGGCCATCTGCGGACGGGCTGGCGAGCGTGCCGATGGCACCGGCGTGGGCATCGATCAACGCTGCGCCCACCGCCGTACCCGCACGCAGGCCCAACTCTTCCGCGGCGCGCGCCGTCAGCCCCTGGCCCAGCGCGGTGCCCGGCGGCACCACGCTGCTACCGATCCGTGCGGCCGCGTCGTCCAGCAGGTCGCCCAGGCCGATGCGTTCGAAGTAACGCCGGCTCCAGCCCCCTTCGTGCTGCACGTAGGTCCATTTGCAGGTCACCGTGCATAGCGAACGGTCAGTGCTGCCGGTGGCGCGCCAGCTCAACCAGTCGGCCAGGTCGAAGAAATGCGCGGCACGTGTGTAGCTGTCGGGCAGATGCTGCTTGAGCCATAGCAGCTTGGGGGTCTGCATTTCCGGCGAGATCTGCCCGCCGACATAGCGCAGCACCGGCTCGTCGGTGGCGTTGATGTGCGCGGCCTGGGCAATGGCGCGGTGGTCCATCCATACGATGACGTCGCGCTCGGCCTGGCCGCTGGGGCTGATGCACACCGGCCCGCCGTCGGCGGCCACCGCCACCAGCGAGCAAGTGGCATCGAAGCCGATGCCGGCCACCTGCGCAGCGTCCACACCAGTGTGCGCCAGCGCGGCGCGGATCGCCTGCACGCAGGCCTGCCAGATGTCTGTCGACGATTGTTCGACCATCTCGCCGGGCAGGTACCAGGTCTGGATGGGGTGGCGCGCGGTGCCGAGCAATTGGCCGCGCGCGTCGAACAGCCCGGCGCGGGCGCTGCCGGTGCCCACGTCCACGCCGATGTAGATTGCCTCGTTGGTCGGTTGCATGGTTTACCAGCAGGTATAGCCGCCGTCGGCCAGCACGATGCTACCGGTCATCAGGCTGGCGGCGGGGGAGGCCAGAAACAGCGCCACCGAAGCGATTTCTTCCACTTCGCCCAGCCGCCCCATCGGCGTGCCGCCGATCCAGGCGTCGTACATCGCCGGGTCTTCCTTGACGAAGGCATTCAGTGGCGTGGCGATGTAGGTCGGCGCAACTGCATTGACGCGCACGCCGCGTGCGCCCCATTCGGCGGCCAGCGATTTGGTCAGGTGATGCACCGCCGCTTTGGAGGCGTTGTAGTAAGCCTGCGCCTGCGGCTTGTTGACGATGAAGCCGGACATCGAGCCGACGTTGACGATCACGCCGTCGCCGCTGTCCAGCATGTGCTTGCCGAACGCGCGGCAGCACCAGAAGGTGCCATTGAGGTTGACGTCGATGACATTGAGCCAGTGCTCGTCGGTGACCGTTTCGGCCGGGGTCTGGCTACGCGCGATGCCGGCGTTGTTGACCAGGATGTCGACCTTGCCGAACTGGGCGTTCAATGCATCGGCCACGCTGGTAACGCGTGCCGAATCGGTGACGTCCATCTGCACGATCTGCGCATCCAGGCCCTTGCTGCGCAGGGTGGCCAGGCCTTGCTCGGCCACAGCGCCATCGTGATCGGCAATGACCACCTTGGCACCGGCTTCGGCCAGCGCTTCGCAGATCGCCAGGCCGATCGCACGGCCGCCACCGGTGACGACCGCCACGCGGCCATCGAGTTTGAACTTGTCCAGATACATCGGCATATCTCCTGCTGGTCTTGATCGTGGGGGAGGAAGCGAAAACGGGGAGGAGTACATGGGAGGAACAACGAGGCAGTGGCGCGCTCAGCGCATGGCCTGTTGCTGCGCGTCGAAGCGGTGCAGATGCTGCGGGTCGGGGATCAGGGTCACCGTCTCGCCAACGTGCACGCGCAGATCGCCGGTGCAGCGCGCATCGATCGTGCCCACGCCGGGGATCGCCACGTAGACGAAGGTGTCGCTACCCAGATGCTCGGCCTGGATCACGCTGCCCTGCCAGGCATCGCCGCTGCCGGGTGCGGGGTTGCCGCGCTGCACGGCGATATGTTCCGGGCGCACCCCGAGCGTGACTGCGCCATGGCGCGCGGCCACCTCGCCCTGCAACAGATTCATGCGCGGCGAGCCGATGAAGCCGGCCACGAACACGTTGGCAGGGCGCTCGTACAACTCCAGCGGCGTGCCCACCTGCTCGATGCGTCCGGCCTGCAGCACCACGATCTCGTCGGCCATGGTCATCGCTTCGACCTGGTCGTGGGTGACGTACACCGCGGTGGTCTTGAGCTGCTTCTGCAGGCGCGTGACTTCCAGGCGCATCTGGACGCGCAGGGCGGCATCCAGATTGGATAGCGGCTCGTCGAACAGGAAGCCCTTTGGCTCGCGCACGATGGCGCGGCCGATCGCCACGCGCTGGCGCTGGCCGCCGGACAACTGCCCGGGTTTGCGGTCCAGATAATCGGTGAGGTTGAGCACCGTGGCGGCCTGCGCCACGCGCCGCTCGATCTCGGCACTGGGTACGCGCGCCATCTTCAGGCCGAAGGCGATGTTCTTGCGCACGCTCATGTGCGGATACAGCGCGTATGACTGAAACACCATCGACAATCCACGCTTGGCCGGCGCCAGGCCGGTCACGTCCTGGCCATCGATGAGGATGCGCCCGCCACTGACGTCTTCCAGCCCGGCGATCAAGCGCAATAACGTGGTCTTGCCGCAGCCGGACGGGCCCACGAAGACCACGAACTTGCCATCGTCGATCTCCAGATCCGCGCCGTGGATGACCTGGGTATCGTCGAAGGATTTGCTGACACCTTGCAGCGTGATGCGTCCCATGAACCACCTATCAAAGTTGAGTGAGCTACTTCACCGCGCCGAAGGTGAGCCCGCGCACGAGCTGCTTCTGGCAGAACCAGCCCAGCACCAGGATCGGTGCGATGGCCATCGTCGAGGCGGCCGACAACTTGGCCCAGAACAGGCCTTCCGGGCTTGAGTACGAGGCGATGAACGCGGTCAACGGCGAGGCCTGCGACGAGGACAGATTCAACGACCAGAACGCCTCGTTCCAGGCCAGGATCACGTTGAGCAGCAGCGAAGACGCGATGCCGGGCACTGCCATCGGCGCCAGGATGTAAAGGATCTCCTTGCCGATGGTGGCGCCATCCATGCGCGCCGCTTCCAGGATGTCCTTGGGGATGTCCTTGAAGTAGTTGAACAACATCCAGACCATGATCGGCAGGTTGCTCAGGCAAAGCACGATGATCAGGCCCAGCTGCGTATCCAGCAGCCCGGAATCGCGGTACAGCAGATAGATCGGCACCAGCACGCCCACCGGCGGCAGCATCTTGGTGGACAACATCCACAACAGGATGCCGCGCGTGCGCTTGGTCGGCGAGAACGCCATCGACCATGCAGCAGGGATGGCGATGACAAGCGCGATCAGGGTCGACCCCACCGACACCGCCACCGAATTCCAGGCATGCGCGAAGTAGTCGCTGCGGCCCTGCACGGCGATGTAATTCTCCAGTGTCCAATGGAAGAACACGAAGCTGGGCGGGCTGGAAAACGCATCGACTTCGGTCTTGAAGCTGGTCAGCAGCATCCACAGGATCGGGAAGAAGATCACCCCGCCGACCACCCATGCGGCAACCGTGGTGACGAGTATCTGCAGCGTGGGAGTACGACGTGCCATCTCAGGTCTCCAGGTTCTTGCCGACGATGCGCACCAGGAAGATGGCCGCGATATTGGCCAGCACCACGGCGATCAATCCGCCTGCCGAGGCGGCACCCACGTCGTACTGCAGCAGTGCCTGCGAATAGATCAGGTACGCCAGGTTGGTGGTCTGCAGGCCGGGCCCGCCGCCGGTGGTGACGTAGATCTCCACGAACACGGTGAGCAGGAAGATGGTTTCGATCAACACCACGATGGTCAGTGGGCGCGCCAGATGCGGCAGGGTCAGATGGAAGAAGCGATCGAACGTGCCGGCGCCGTCCATCAGCGCGGCTTCCTGTTGTTCTTCATCCAGTGACTGCAGTGCGGTCAGCAGGATCAGCACCGCAAACGGCAACCATTGCCAGGCCACGATGACGATGATGGAAAACATCGGGTACTGGGTGAACCAGTCGATCGGCGTCAGCCCAACGCTTTGCCAAAGCCACGCCAGCAATCCGGACACCGGATGCATCAGCAGGTTCTTCCAGATCAGCGCGCTCACCGTCGGCATCACGAAGAACGGCGCGATCAACAGCAAGCGCACGATGCGGCGGCCCACGAATACCTGATCCAGCAGCAATGCGATCAGCACGCCGAACACCGCAGTGATCGCCAGTACCGACCCGACCAGCAACAGGGTATTGCCCAACGATGACATGAACGCCGGGTTGCCCAGAAAGTAGCGGTAGTTGCCCAGTCCGACGAAAGTCTTTTCCGGGGTGAGCAGGTTGTAGTTCAACGTGGAAAACCACACCGTCATCGCCAGCGGCACGATCATCCAGGCCAGCAGCAGCACGATCGACGGGGCGATCAGAAACCGTGCGAGTTTTTGCGTTTGGTGCGTAGCCATCGGCAAGGTCCAGGGTGGAGGCAGGCAGCGCGCCTGCAATGCATGGCAGTGGCCGCATGCGTCGACGCAGAGGGACACGTCGACCGCACGGCCGGTGGTGCGTCAGAAGTTCAGGCTGACCTGCAGGCCCCAAATGGTGGCGTTGTCGCCATCCAGCCCACCCGGATGACGGATGTACTGCACGCTGGGCATGACTTCGATCCCGCGGCTGACGGCGATGTTGTAATTGAACTCGATGGGGTATTCGTAGCGCTGCACGCCAATGGCCGTCGTGCCTGTGGGCAAGCGTTGGTTGTAGCGGGTTTGCGCCGTGCGCAATGAATTGCTGAGCGCATTGCGGCCCACGGCCACGCTAACGCGGTCGTTGGGTCGCGCAGCGGACAGACCTTTCCAGAACCCGCCGATCGCCAGCACCTGGCCTACGGTGCTGACCTCGTCATCGGCGTCGATGATGCTTGCAAACAGCCGCAAACCGCCTCCGGCACCATTGCTGGTGACCTGTTGTTCGAAATTGGCGTAGAACGCACGGTCGGTGTCGTGCAGCGCGGCCGGATCGGTGCCGAGGCTGGTCGGCACGCCCGAGCGGGTATAGACGCGCAGCTGATCGTTGCTGTTGCGGGTTGCACCGATGCGGTAGTCGCCATCGATCCCGTTGCCGTAGTCGGGTTTGTACTCCACTTCGGCGACGATCATGGTGCCGTGGTCGTCGCCGGAGGTGCCGAGCTTGAGGCCCTGGTCGGTTGACCGGTTTTGCGGGTTGGCGTCGTAGCCGCCCACGCGGAAAAACCAGCGTTTGTCCGGGCTGAACGTGGCCACACCACCCCAGGCGCTGAGCGGGTCGCCATACCAGTTGTTGCTGATGTAGTTGGACGAGCCGCCGCTGCAGAAGGTCAGGTGCTGGTAGTTGCAGTTCAGCGCGAAGAAATCGGCGCTGGGATACAGGCGGCCGGCCTTCAGGGTCAGCCTGTCGTCGAACAGGCGTTGGGTCAGCGAGAACTGGGTCAGGCGTGTGACATCGCCGCGCCCGAAGATCTGCTGCGACTGCAACAGCGTGGGGATGCCGGCGGTGTTGTTGATCAACTCGCCGTTGCGATTGGTGATCTCCAGTTTGAAATCGGCGCCGGACCAGCCCCATAGCCGGTCCAGGTCGAAGTAGCCGCCCAGGAAGAATTGATCGGCATAGGCAGTGCGCTCGCGCAGCCCGCCGGAGGTGTTGTGGGCGGTCTGGCTGAAGTGCGCCAGTTTGAACTGGATGCCGTCATCGGCCAGCTGGCTGCGCAGGCCGCCCCAGTCGCCGCCAATATGCTTGTCCGGGTCGAATGCCTGGGCGCTGGCCTGCATGCAGGCCAGACCGGCGAGCACCAGCGTCAGCGCAGGTGTGGTGTGCCTGATCTTCATCGATTGCCTCGTGGAGTAGATGCGGCGCCGTGACGCCGGAGCATGTCTGTGGCCAGGGATGGGCCGGGCAGGGTGCCCGGGCCCTCGAACCTGCACGTTGCGCCCTGCAGCTAGCGTTTGGGGTAGCCGGCCCGCTGCATCTCGCGCTCGGTCGCTGCCTGCGCATTCTTCAATGCTTCATCCACGCTGATCGAGCCGGTGAGCGCCGCGGAAAACTGCTGGCCCACGGTGGTGCCGATCGACTGGAACTCGGGGATGGCCGCGTACTGCACGCCGACATACGGCACCGGCTTGACCGTGGGGCGATGGGTGTCGGCGCCCTGGATGGCAGTCAGCGTCTGCTTGGCGAAGGGGGCGGCCTTGAGGTACTCGGCCGTGGTGTACAGCGACTGGCGCGTCCCCGGCGGCACATTGCCCCAGCCTTCCTTGCCGGCCACCAGCTCGGTGTAGTGCTTGCTAGTGGCCCAGGCGATGAAGGCCTGCGCCTTGTCGGCCTTTTTGGAGCTGGCCGGGATGGCCAGATTCCAGGCCCACAGCCAGCCGGTGGTCTTGCCCTTGCCCGCATCCGGCGCCGCAGCAAAGCCGACCTTGTCCGAGACCTTGGATTCGCTCGGATTACTGATGAACGATGCGGCCACCGTGGCATCGACCCACATTGCGCACTTGCCTGCGGTGAACAACGCAAGGTTCTCGTTGAAGCCGTTGGACGCGGCGCCCGGCGGGCCGGCCTGCTTCATGACATCCACATAGGTCTGCAGGGCGGCTTTCCATTCCGGCTGGTCGAACTGCGGCTTCCACTGTTCGTCGAACCAGCGCGCACCGAAGGCATTGCCCATCGCACTGATCAAGGCCATGTTCTCGCCCCAGCCGGCCTTGCCGCGCAGGCAGATGCCGTAGATGCCGGCCTGCTTGTCGGTCATCTTGCGGGCGGCCTCGGCCACGAAGCTCCACGACGGCTGCGCCGGCATGCTCAAGCCGGCCTTTTGCAGCAGGTCGGTGCGGTACATCAGCATCGAGCCTTCGGCGTAGAACGGGGCGGCATACAGCTGGCCGTTGTGACTGGCCGCATCACGGATCTGCGGGATCAGATCGTCCACCTGATAGTCCGCATCGAACGTGAGCGGCTTGAGCCAGCCGCGCTCGGCCCAGATCGGCACCTCGTAGGTACCGATGGTCAGTACATCGAACTGGCCGCCCTTGGTGGCGATGTCGGTGGTGACGCGCTGGCGGAGCACGTTCTCTTCCAGGGTGACCCATTCGAGCTTGATCTGCGGATGGGTGGCGGTGAAATCCGAGGTCAACTTCTGCATGCGGATCATGTCGCCGTTGTTGACCGTGGCGATCACCAGGGTGTCTGGCTTGGACGCAGCGCCGCTGTTGCTCGCGCCGCCGCCGCATGCCGCCAGTGCTGCACTCAGTCCCGCGCAGATCAGGGTCTTGATCGAAGTGTTCATACCGGTGCCTCAGCTTGAGGTTGGTTGAGCAAATGCCCGTGTGGTGCGCATATGCCCACGACCTCGCCGCGCTGTAAAGCACTTTCGATCTTGCAGCGCAGCATCGCAGCGCACGCCAAAGCGCCCGCAATCGCCGGGAAATTTCAGCAATGAACTGCGATCGAGCCCGCCGCGATGGCACCGCTCAGCTGGCGAGCAACGCCTTGGCGGTGTGCTCGTCGGTGATCAGACCGTTGAGGATGCGGCCCTTCAGCGCGGCCTTGATCGGACCCACCTTGGCGTTGCCCACGGCTACGCCGATCGACAGGCTGGTTGCCGGCACCGGGTGCGGCACGCTGGTCAACCGCAGGTTGGTGCCTGCATCGATGATGTCGCCGGCTGCGGTGAGCGCCCAGCCGATCACTTCGCCCACCGCACCCAGCCGGATCAGGTCCAGCAGTTCGGTGCGGCTGATGAAACCATCCACATGCAGGGGCGCGGTTTGATCGAGCTGGCCAACACCGACCAGGCGCAGGTCGGCCTTTGCGGCGATCGCGCGGACCCGGCGCACTGCTTCGATCCCCAACAGCGTTTCGCGTTCTTCCTGCGAGGACAGAAACACCGGCAGCGGCATCGGGTAGTGCTGCGCACCGGTCAGGTCGGCCAGCCGCGCCACTGCATCGAACGGGCTGGCGGAGCCGTCCGGGGAAATGTTGCCGACCAGCGACACCAACTGATGATTGCGCGTCTGCATCGCAGGAATGCGCTCCACCGCCGCACGCATGGCGCGGCCGGTACCGATGCCGATGATGCTCGGGGTGTCGCTGCGCAGGGTGGATTCCAGCAGCGCCGCGGCACGTTCGGCGACCCCGGTGACCAGGTGCGGGTCGGCCGGATCTGTGGGCGCGACCTCGCAATAGCGCATGCCGAAACGGTCTTGCAGCTGCGCGGCCAGATCCATGCAGGCGGCGATCGGATGTTCCAGCCGGAAGGTGATCAACCGCTGGCTCAGGCACAACGACACCAGGCGCTGCGCGGTGGCGCGCGAGACCTTGAGCTTGCGTGCGATCTCGTCCTGGGTGTTGCCGGCGATGTAGTACAGCCAGCCCGCTCTGGCTGCGGCATCGAGTCGGCTGGTGTCGTTATCGGGGTTGGCCATCGTCACATCTGTCTGCGTGGAAGTCTCAGCCTAACGTAGTGCCCAGGCGCTTGGTGCCGATGGCGCCAAGTGCGGCGGCCACGGCCGGCATGTCTGCAAACACCTGCGATGCGCCTGCGGCAGCGAGCAGCGCAGCGGCGGCAGCAGTGGCGCGGTGATGACCGCCGCCGGTGAATCCCCAGACCTGCATCCCGGCCGCGCATGCGGCCTGCACGCCGCTCGGGCTGTCTTCGATCACCAGGCAGGAGGCAGGGGCCGCGTGCATGCGTGCGGCGGCGAGCAGGAACAGGTCCGGCGCGGGCTTGCCACGGGCGACCAGCTCGGCGGTGTAGATATGCGCGCGGAAATGACCCGCCAGGCCGGTGACCTGCAGGCACAGGCGCACCCGCTCCAGATGGCTGGAGGAGGCAACACACCGTGGTGTCTGCACTGTGTCCAGCAGCGCGGCCACGCCCGGCATCGGCTGCAATTCTGTGCCTACGCGGGCCAGTAACGCGGCAGTGAGGTCGCGCTCGAAGGTGTCCGGCAGCGTGCGACCCAGCGTCTGCACATGCGCGCGCACGCTGCCCAGGCTGCGCCCGAGAAAGTGCTGCTGGACGCCGCCGATGTCGATGTCCACGCCGTGTTGTTGCAGTGCCTGGGCCAGAACCGCGCAAGCCAACGGCTCGCTGTCGACCAGCACGCCGTCGCAGTCGAAGATCAGCAGGTCGGGCGTAGCGTGCATGGGCGAATCCCAGGAGCGATGCGGGCCCGAGTGTATCAATTCGGGCAAATGCCGCCACGCTGGGCAAAATTGCAGGGGCGTTCAGAGTGGCCGTTGCGTCCGGCGTGAGGGGGAGCGCTGTGCCCGATGAAAGGCCGCCGGCCTGCCGGGCACGCATGCCGCGTTGCCGCAAACCGGCCACTGGCATAGTCTTCGCGCATGAACCCAGGCCCCACTGCCCAGGCGACCGTCGTGACGTCTCCGTCTTCCGACCAGGCCATCCCCGACTACGTCCTGCACCTCGAACGCGCTGCCAGCTACCTGCCCAAGGAGCAGCTGCCGATCTTGCGCCGTGCCTGGGAAGTGGGCGCCATGGCGCATGCCGGCCAGACCCGCAAGTCCGGCGAGCCCTACATCACCCATCCGGTGGCCGTGGCCGGCGTGCTTGCCGAGCTGGGCCTGGACATGGAATCGCTGATCGCCGCGATCCTGCACGACACCATCGAAGACACCCCGCTGACGCGCGAAGAGCTGGCGTCCGAATTCGGCGAAGCGGTGGCCGAGCTGGTCGATGGCGTGACCAAGCTGGACAAGCTCAAGTTCCGCGACCGCCAGGAAGCGGCGGCGGAAAGTTTCCGTAAGATGCTGCTGGCGATGTCGCGCGACCTGCGCGTGATCATGATCAAGCTGGCCGACCGCCTGCACAACATGCGCACGCTCGGCGCGCAGAGCACCGAAGCGCGTGGCCGTATCGCACGCGAGACGCTGGAGATCTACGCACCCATCGCCCAGCGCCTGGGCATGAGCCTGATCAAGTCCGAGCTGCAGAATCTGGGCTTCCGTGCGTTGTACCCGTGGCGCCACGCCATCCTCGAGAAACACATCCGCAGCCAGCCGGTGGTGCGGCGCGAATCGATGGCGCAGGTGGAAGTACAGCTGAGCCAGCGCCTGGCCAAGGAAGGGCTGGAACATCGTCTGGTCAGCCGCATCAAGACGCCCTGGAGCATCTATTCCAAGATGCACGAAGAGAACAAATCCTTCGACCAGGTGATGGATGTGTTCGGCTTCCGCCTGGTGGTGCGTTCGGTGGCCGATTGCTACCACGCCCTCGGTGCGGTGCATGCCAGCTTCAAGCCGCTGGATGGGCGCTTCCGCGATTTCATCGCGATCCCGAAGGCCAACGGCTACCAGTCGTTGCACACGGTGTTGTTCGGCCCCTACGGCTCGCCGATCGAAGTGCAGATACGCACCGAAGAAATGGACCTGATCGCCGAACGCGGCGTGGCCGCACATTGGACTTACAAGGCGGGCTCAACCTCGCCCAACAGTGCGCAGAGCCGCGCGCACGACTGGATCGTGGGGTTGATCGACTCGCAGCGCGCCGCCGGCTCGTCGCTGGAGTTTCTGGACAACGTCAAGGTCGACCTGTTCCCGGACGAGGTCTATCTGTTCACGCCCAAGGGCAAGATTCTGGCGCTGCCGCGCAATTCCACTGCGCTGGATTTTGCCTACGCGGTGCATACCGACGTGGGTAACCGCGCGGTGGCTTCGCGTGTGGACAAGAAGCTGGTGCCGCTGCGCACCAAGCTGGTCAGTGGGCAGGCGGTGGAAATCATCACCGCGCGCTCGGCCACGCCCAAGCCGCAGTGGCTGGAATTTGTGGTCAGCAGCAAGGCGCGCACCGCGATCCGCCACCAGCTCAAGCAGCTCGAGCACGAAGATGCCGTGCAGCTGGGCCATCGCATGCTCGATCGCGCGCTGGAAGCGATGGATTCCTCGCTGGAGCGGCTGCCCAAGGGACGCCTGGACGCTTTCCTCAACGAGCACCGCTATCCGCGTCTGGAAGCGCTGCTGGCCGATGTGGCGCTGGGCAACTGGATGCCCAATCAGGCCGCGCAGGCGTTGATGGCCTACGCTGAATTGCGTGGTGGCGGCCATTCCAAGCACTCGCACGAAAAGATCCTGATCGACGGCAGCGAACGCGGCGTGATCAGTTTCGCCAACTGTTGTCAGCCGATTCCCGGCGACGAAATCATGGGCTACCACACCGCCGGCAAAGGCATCGTGGTGCACCGCCTGGACTGCCCGAACCTGGCCGAGCTGCGCAAATCGCCCGAGCGCTGGGTGCCGATCGATTGGGACTCCAACGTCACCGGCGATTACGACACCGCGCTGGTGGTGGAAGTGGAAAACCGCACCGGCGTGCTGGCGCAGCTGGCTGCGGCGATCGCGCAAAGCAAATCCAATATCGAACGCGTGGACTACCTGGACCGCGATTTCAATGCGGCCGTCTTGCGTTTCAACATCCAGGTGCGCGACCGCCGCCATCTGGCTGAAGTGATGCGCCGGCTGCGCCGCCTGCACGTGGTGCAGAGCGTAGGGCGGCAGTAGGAACGCCGCAGAGGCGCGGCTCCCACACGCCCGTTGCTGCCAGCAGAGTGCGGATGCTCGCCGCTTCGGAAGGTGTGGCGGGCATGCCGCAGCGGATGCGGGCGCACGGCTTGATGCTGGCCCTCAGGCGACCAAACGACGCAGCGCGGGGTTGTCGTTGTCCTGCTTCCACACCAGGTGCAGCTCCACCGGCGTGGCAGGGGTTTCATCGCGCAGCGGCAGGTAGACGATGCCGGCGTAGCGCAAGCCGCTGGCGCCTTCTGGCACGAGTGCCATGCCCATGCCGGCGCGCACCAGCGCCGGCACCGGATGGATCTGGCTGACGTATTGCACCGAGCGCGGTGCGATGCCACGTGCGCCGAACAGCTGCGCCAGCAGGTCATAGAAATAGCGCGCTTCGTCGGGCGCGTAGGGCGAGCGGGTCAAAGGACACGGCCTGCAGTATTGCGCCACCCGGCCAGCGACTTTGTCTGCGGCACCCTGCAGGTGGCGGCCGGCATGAACCTGCATGTGTTCACCACCGGGCGCGGCACGCCTTACGGCCTGGGCATGGTCCCGGTGATCAAGGTCGCCACCCGCAGCGAACTGGCGCAACGCTGGTCCGACCTGATGGACATCGATGCCGGCAGCGTAGCCACCGGTGACAAGACGCTGGAGCAGCTGGGTTGGGAGGTGTTCCAACGCTATCTGGATGTGGCCAGCGGCCAGCGCACCTGGACCGAACACCACCGCCTGCACAACGATCTGGCTTTGTTCAATCCGGCGCCGATTACCTAGTCCTGGCCCTCTCACGGGAGAAGGCGCGCCTCCCTTCTCCCATCGGGACATTGTCCCCCCTTCATGGGGGAGAAGGTGCCCCGAAGGGGCGGATGAGGGTACGTGCGCAGCCTCACGCACGACGTCACAAGCGTCCAGCAGCGCACACCTGCAGCCTCACTGAAGCCATGGCGCGCAAGCGAAAGCCAGCCGCAACCACTACCACGGCAAGACGCCCATTGCACCGAGCAGCGCGCCGCTAGTCCGCCAGCTACCGCCCGCGCGCAGCCATCCCCCATTCGCTCGTCAACCGCATGCGCCGATACAATGCGCGTTCGTTTTCAGTGTTGACGGAGTCGCCATGTCCCAGATCATCCATACCGACCAGGCGCCTGCCGCCATCGGCCCGTATTCGCAGGCCGTGCGTGCCGGCAACACGGTGTATTTCTCCGGTCAGATTCCGCTGGACCCGGCTACCGGCGAGATCGTGCCGGGCGACATTGGCGCGCAGGCGCGTCGCGCGTTCGACAACCTCAAGGCGGTGGCCGAAGCGGCTGGCGGCTCGCTCGACAAGATCGTGCGTCTTGGCCTGTACCTCACCGACCTTGGCCAGTTCGCTGCCGTCAACGCGGTGATGCAGGAGTATTTCAAGGCCCCGTTCCCCGCGCGTTCCACCATCGAAGTGTCCGGCCTGCCCAAGGGCGCCGGGTTTGAAGTCGATGCGGTAATGGTGATCGAGTGATCGTGCCCAACTGAGCCGATTCGATCCGTCGTGCCGCGCGCGCGTCCCGTCACCCCGGCCCTGGCCGCCGCCGGCCAGGCACCGCTGTCCAGCCTGCCCGGGGTCGGCCCGAAGGTGGCCGACAAATTCGCCGCGCGCGGCATCCTGAGCGTGCAGGACCTGTGGCTGCATCTGCCGCTGCGCTATGAAGACCGTACGCGGCTGACCACCATCGCGCAGTTGCAAGGCGGCGTGCCGGCGCAGATCGAAGGGCGCGTCGATGCGGTGGAGCGTGGCTTCCGCTTCCGGCCGGTGCTGCGCGTAGCGGTCTCGGACCAATCGCATGGCACGGTGGTGCTGCGCTTCTTCCACTTTCGCGCCGCGCAGGTGGCGCAGTTTGCCGTCGGCACGCGCGTGCGCGTGTTCGGCACGCCCAAGCCCGGCCAGCACGGCTGGGAGATCGTGCACCCCAGCTACCGCGTGCTCGCGCCGGACGAAGACGCCGGGCTGGGCGACAGCCTGGACCCGGTCTATCCGGTATTGGAGGGCGTTGGGCCGGCCACGCTGCGCAAGCTCATCGGCCAGGCGCTGGAGCGGTTGCCGCCGGAGGCCGCGCTGGAATTGCTGCCGCCGCACTGGCTGCAGGACGAGCAACTGCCATCGCTGCGCGAGGCATTGCTGACCATGCATCGCCCGCCGGTGAATACCGACCCGCAGCAGTTGCTCGCCGGCGGGCATCCGGCCCAGCAGCGCCTGGCCATCGAAGAACTGCTGGCGCATCAACTCAGCCTGCGCCGCCAGCGCATCGCGCTGCAGCGGTTTCATGCGCCGGTGTTGCCCGGCAACGGCACGTTGGTGCAGCAATTGCGCAGCGCCTTGCCGTTCCAGCTCACCGGCGCGCAACAACGCGTGTTCGAGCAGATCGCACACGACCTGGCGCAGCCCTCGCCGATGCTGCGGCTGGTGCAAGGCGATGTCGGCAGCGGCAAGACCGTGGTCGCTGCGCTGGCGGCGATGCTGGCGGTGGAGCAGGGCAAACAGGTCGCACTCGCCGCACCCACCGAACTGCTGGCCGAGCAGCACCTCACCAATCTGCGTGGCTGGCTGGAGCCGCTGGGCGTGCGCATCGTCTGGCTGGCCGGCAAGGTCACCGGCAAGGCGCGCGCTGCGGCGATGGCCGAGGTCGCCTCCGGCCAGGCACAGGTGGTGGTGGGCACGCACGCACTGATGCAGGAAGCGGTGGTCTTCCACGATCTGGCGTTGGCCATCATCGACGAACAGCACCGCTTCGGCGTGCACCAGCGCCTGGCACTGCGCGACAAGGGCGCGGCGGCGGGCAGCGTGCCGCATCAGTTGGTGATGACCGCCACGCCGATCCCGCGCACGCTGGCGATGTCCACCTATGCGGATCTGGACGTGTCAGCCATCGACGAACTGCCGCCCGGCCGCACGCCGGTGCAGACCATCGTGCTGAGCGCAGAACGCCGCCCCGATCTGGTCGAGCGCATCCGCGCCGCCTGCGCCGAAGGACGCCAGGCGTACTGGGTATGCACGCTGATCGAAGAAAGCGAGGAACCCGGCAAGGGTGCGCCAAACGGGCCACCACGTATCGAAGCGCAGGCCGCCGAAGTCACCTTCGAAGCCTTGTCGGCGCAGCTGCCCGGCGTGCGCGTCGCACTCGTGCATGGCCGCATGAAGCCGGCCGAAAAACAAAAGGCCATGCTCGATTTCAAGCAGGGCCGCAGCGATCTGCTGGTTGCCACCACCGTGATCGAAGTCGGCGTGGACGTGCCCAATGCCTCGCTGATGATCATCGAAAATGCCGAACGCCTGGGCCTGGCCCAGTTGCACCAGCTGCGCGGCCGGGTCGGGCGCGGCGCGGCCGCGTCCAGTTGCGTGCTGCTGTACCAGGGCCCGCTGTCGATGATGGCGCGCCAGCGTCTGGAAACCATGCGCCAGACCAACGACGGCTTCGTGATCGCGGAAAAGGACCTGGAATTGCGCGGCCCCGGCGAACTGCTGGGCACACGGCAGACTGGCCTTGCCAGTTTCCGCATCGCCGATCTGGCGCGTGACGCCGGCTTGCTACCGCGCGTGCAGGTGCTGGCCGAACGGCTGCTGGCCGAAGCGCCGGAAATCGCCGATCGCGTCGTCGCCCGCTGGATCGGTGGCGCGGTGCGGTATGCGGCCGCTTGAGCGGCGGGGAGTGGGGAGTCGGGATTGGGGATTCGTCAAAGCGGGGTTGCTGCGACCTGGACGTTCCCGGAATTCGCGCGGCTCGCCGATCCTTGCGAAGATGCCGCAACGAATCCCGAATGCCCGATCTCCAATCCCATGACCAAAAAGATACCGCTGCTGATCGACACCGACCCCGGCGTGGATGACGCGCTGGCGCTGCTGATGGCCTTCAACGACACCCGCCACGAGGTGGTCGGGCTGACCATCGCCGCTGGTAACGTCGGCCTGGAGCACACCGTGCGCAACGCCTTGAAGGTGTGCGAGATCGCCGGCCGCTCCGATGTACCGGTCTACGCCGGCTGCCCGCAGCCGCTGCTGCACCCTTCGGTGGATGCAGCGCACGTGCACGGGATCGACGGCTTCGGCGATGTGGGTCTGGCACCGGCCAAGCGTACTGCCGAGGCCGAACACGCCGCGCTCGCCATCCTGCGGCTGTCGCACGAGCACGCCGGCGAGCTGCTGCTGGTCGCACTGGGCCCGCTGACCAATCTTGCGCTGGCGCTCACCCTGGACCCGACCCTGCCGCAGCGCGTGGCACGGCTGGTGGTGATGGGCGGCGCGCTGACCGGGCACGGCAATATCACCGCGGCGGCCGAATTCAACATCGGCTTCGACCCGGAGGCCGCGCACATCGTGTTCCGCGGCTTCCCGCAGTTCGACGTCGCCGACTGGGAGGCCACCATCGCGCATGGCCTGTTGCACCGGGACGTGGAACAGTGGCTGGCCGCCGACACCCCCCGCGCCCGCTTCTACGAGGAAATCTCGCGCAAGACCCGGTTGTGGTCCGAAGACAGCCGCGGCGAGTACTGGTATGCCGCCGACGCGCTGGCGATGGCCTTCGCCCTGCACCCGGAAGGCGCGCAGCGGCTGGAGCAGCGCCCGGTCCACATCGAGCTGTCCGGCACGCATACCCGTGGCATGACCCTGGTGGACTGGAACCGGCAGGGTGGGGCGCCCGACAACGCCAACCTGCTGCTGGCGTACGACCGCCCGCAGTTCTATGGCCTGGTCGGGGCCGCCCTGGCCGCTGGCTAGGGCAACCTTGCGCCGGGCGAACGGAGGCCGCTATAATGCTCGGCTTATCCAGGCAGCCCGGCGCCAAGTCCATGAAAGATAACGTGCATCCCACTTACAAAGACGTCGTCTTTCACGACGTGACGTCCGACTTCAAGATCCTGACCCGTTCCACCATGGGCTCGAAAGAGACCGTGAAGTGGGACGACGGCCAGGAATATCCGCTGATCAAGGTGGAAATTTCTTCGGCGTCGCACCCGTTCTATACCGGCAAGCACAAGGTGATCGACACCGGCGGCCGTATCGACAAGTTCCAGAAGCGCTACGCGCGCTGAACTTGCAGGACGGGCTGTACCGGCAACGGCCGCGCACTGCGCGGCCGTTGTTTTTTAGGTCGCCCGCGTTTCATGTGCGTGTCCCTGGCCAATGCATCTACGACTTCTGTCCAAGCGACGGCCAAAATGCTGCTGTGCGATAATGACGTGATCCGAGGCGACGCCTTGGACTTCCATCACGTGCCTGCCCATGTGGGATCAGGCGCCTTCCACTGAAGGAGCGTACACAGTGTCCGATCTTGATCAGGTCACGCTCAACGCCGGCGACAAGTCGGTCGTTCTGCCGGTTCTCAAGCCCACGTTGGGTAACGATTGCGTCGATATCTCAAAGCTGACCAAAGAAACCGGTCTGTTCACCTACGACTCGGGCTTTACCGCCACCGCCAGCTGCAAGTCGGCCATCACCTACATCGATGGCGACAACGGCGTGTTGTTGTATCGCGGCTACCCGATCGAACAGCTCGCCGAGAAGTCCAGCTTCCTGGAAGTGTCGTACCTGCTGATGAACGGCGAACTGCCGACGGCGGACGAATTCAAGAAGTTCGACCACGAAGTGACGCATCACACGATGATGCACGAGTCGCTGAAGAACTTTCTCGGTGGGTTCCGTCACGACGCGCACCCGATGGCCATGCTGGCCGGCTCGGTCGCCTCGCTGTCGGCGTTCTACCACGACACCCTGGACCTCAACGATCCGGAACAGCGCCGTCAGGCCGCCATCCGTCTGATCGCCAAGGTGCCCACCCTGGCGGCTGCCGCGTACCGCTATTCGATCGGCTGGCCGATCCGCTACCCGCGCAACAACCTGAACTACGTCGACCGCTTCCTGCACATGATGTTCGAAGTGCCGAGCGAGCCGCTGGAGATCAACCCGGTCGTTGCCAAGGCGTTGGATCTGCTGTTTATCCTGCACGCCGACCACGAACAGAACGCCTCCACCTCGACGGTGCGCCTGGTCGGTTCGACCGGTGCCAACCCGTACGCCTCGGTCGCAGCGGGCATCACCGCACTGTGGGGCCCGGCACACGGCGGCGCCAACGAAGCCGTGCTGAAGATGCTCGAAGAGATCGGCACCGCCGATAACGTCGAGTCGGCCGTGGCCAAGGCCAAGGACAAGAACTCCTCGTTCCGTCTGATGGGCTTCGGTCACCGCGTCTACAAGAACTTCGACCCGCGCGCCAAGATCATCCGCGAGATGACCCACAAGGTGCTGGGCGAGCTGGGCGTCAACGACCCGTTGCTGGAAGTGGCGCTGAAGCTGGAAGAAGCCGCGCTGAAGGACGACTACTTCGTGCAGCGCAAGCTGTACCCGAACGTCGACTTCTATTCGGGCCTGATCTACAAGGCGCTGAATATCCCGGTGGAAATGTTCACCGTGATGTTTGCCATTGCACGCACCGCCGGCTGGGTGTCGCATTGGCTGGAGCAGCAGGTCGACCCGGAAATGAAGATCGGCCGTCCGCGCCAGATCTACACCGGCTACGACAAGCGCGACTACACCGACGCCGGCCACCGCTAAGCCTTTGCGGTTGTCTGCTTGAACGAACGCCCCGCATTGCGGGGCGTTTGCTTTTGGATGGCTGCAGGTTGCGGTCGGTCTGCAAGCCAAGCGCGATACTGCCGCGGTGTCGGTGTCGGTGTCGGTGTCGGCGGCGCTCATCGCGTCGGATGGGTGCAGTGGCGCTTACGCCCCTACAAACGATCGCTCTCGTCGCGACATCCTCGCATCGAAGAGCGCGTCTCCAGCTTGCCGCATTCGCAGGCTCGGCGCCGCAATGACCGCGGCTCAGCGTGGTAGCTGCAAGACGTCGGGGCCGTCCTCGTCGGCCAACAGCTGACGCAGCTGCGCGGCCGATGCGCGTGGCATCGGTTTTTCGTCCAGTTGCGACAATGGCGCCTGCCGCAGTGCGTCGTATGGCAGCACGGTCAGGTCGAAGGTCAGCTCTTCCGCGCTGAACAGCCACACTGGAAACTCGCCGGTGCGCTCGCGATCCAGGCGCAGGCGGCGCGTGCGCGACTCGGCCGGAATGCGGTGTTCTTCCAGAAAGCGCTGCACTGCATCGGCATCGTCGCTGTGCAGCTGCAACTGCACCGGCGCGTTGGCATCGGCGGTGCCATCCAGCACCGGGCCGGTCAGTCGCGGCTGGAACGGGCGGAGAAATTCCAGCGCCCGCAGCGCGGCTTCGCGACGTTGGCGTACACGCACGCCGTGTGCAGGTCCGGCGAACAGGCGTTGGTATTCGCGCAACGCGTCTTCGATCTCGCGGTTGCGCGGCAATGAGGCGTCGTCATGAATGCCGAGCCGGCTGGCCGCCTTGAGCTTGGCTTGATGAAAATCGCGGATGCCGCCCTCGGCCATCAGGCGTGCGGCTTCGTGCGCCAGGCGATGGCGACGTTCGCGGGTTCGTGTATCGGCGTGCTCGCGTGCGTGATGCATGACCGGGCTCCCCTATGAACCTGAGCTCGACTCTACAACAGCTGCATGAAGACATGGCGAATCCAGCGCGCCGTCCTGAAGCGCGATCGAGCGCGAGCGCTACGTCGATCATGCGTGCCGTGCGCCATCACACACCCCAGAAAAAAGGGGAACCGAACAGCCGCGCCGTCACGATTCCCCAATTCCGATTCCCTGCCGTCAGAAAATATCGAAGGCCTTTTCGTCCTGCTGTTCCTGCAGGCCGTAGTCGTAATCCTGCAAGCGGTCCAGATCTTCGTTCTTGACCCATTCGACCGCGCCGTTGATGGTGGCCTGGGTCATGCCATCGGGCGGGTCGTTGGCGGCGATCGGCTTGTCCTTGAGCGCCACGCGCATGTAGTCGATCCAGATCGGCAGCGCCGCCTTGCCGCCGTACTCGCGATAGCCGAGCGAGCGGAAATCGTCGCGGCCCACCCATACGGTAGTGGCGTAGGGGCCGCCGAAGCCGGAGAACCAGGCATCGCGGTGGTCGTTGGTGGAGCCGGTCTTGCCGCCGACGTCCTCGCGGCCGAGCACCTTGGCCGCGGTACCGGTGCCGCGCTGGACCACGTCGCGCATCATCGACACCAGCTGGTAGGCGGTGCGTTCGTCGATGGCGCGCGGTGCGATCTTGGTTTCGGCAGTGGCTACCGGGGCGGTCTCCGCCGGCGTGGCCGGCGTCGCGGTGGTCGGTTCGATCGATTTGGGCAGGGCGGGGGCGCCGAAGTTGAAGCCATCCACCACCTGGCTCACCGGCGCGACATTGCCGCCCTGCAAGGCGCAGGTACGGCAGGCCACCGCCGGCACTTCCTTGAAGACCACATTGCCGTCGCGGTCCTTGACCTCGTCCACGATCCAGGTCTCCACCCGCGAGCCGCCATTGGCGAACACGGCGTAGCCACGCGCCACCGACAGTGGTGTCAGCGAGGCGGTGCCCAGCGACATCGACAGGTTGGGCGGCAACTCGGCTTCCTGGAAGCCGAACTGACTGATGTATTTACGTGCAAAATCGACGCTGATCGCGTCCAGCAAGCGCACCGACACCAGGTTGCGCGATTGCACCAACGCCTCGCGCAGGCGCATCGGGCCGCGGAAGCCGCCGCCGTCGTTCTGCGGCGACCAGGTCTTGCCGCGGCGGTCGCGGAAGACCACCGGCGCATCCAGCACGATCGAGGCCGGGTTGAAGCCCTTTTCGAAGGCGGCTGCATACACGAACGGCTTGAAGCTCGAGCCCGGCTGGCGCCGCGCCTGGGTGGCGCGATTGAACTTGTTGCCGGCAAAGCTGAAACCGCCGACCAGCGCACGCAGCGCACCGCTGTTGGCATCCAGCGACACCAGCGCGGCCTGGCCGCGCGGCAGCTGGTCGATGATCCATTCGCCTTCCTTTTCGCCGGCGCGGATACGGGTCAGGTCGCCGCGCGTCAGCAACTTGGCCGGCGTCTTGTTGGTCCAGCGGCTGGCGCTGGCCGGCAGGGTCAGCTCGGTCTTGTCGCTCTGCACGACGGTCACCCCGCCATCGGGATTGGTGCGCGCCACGATCACCGCACGCAGGCCGCCCTGGGTAAATGCACCCGACAAATGCTTGGCCAGTGCCGGCGCATCCGCATCGGCGGCGACATCGAAATGCTGCTCTACGCCGTGCCAGCCATGGCGGTGGTCGTACAGGCGCAGACCTTCGGCCACGGCCGCATCGGCGCCGGTCTGCAGGGTGGCATCGATGGTGGTGGTGACGTGATAGCCCTTGTTGAGTACATCGCCGCCATACTTGGCGATCATTTCCTGGCGCACCAGCTCGGCCACGTAAGGCGCGTACACCTCGACCGGCGGCTCGTGCGGCTTGGCATGCATCGGCACCGCCTTGGCGGCGTCGGACTCGGCCTGGGTCACAAAGCCCAGGTCGGCCATGCGCTGCAGCACGTAGTAGTCGCGGCGTTCGCGTGCGCGCTCGGGGTTGCTGATCGGATTGCCGCTGGACGGGAACTTGGGGATGCCGGCCAGCGAGGCCATCTCGTCCAGGCTCAACTCGCTCATCTTCTTGCCGTAGTAGTACTCGGCGGCGGCACCGACGCCGTAGGCGCGGTTACCGAAGAAGCTCTTGTTGAGATACAGCTCGAAGATCTCGTCCTTGCTCAGCTCACTCTCGATCTTGCGCGCCAGCAGGATCTCGGCGAGCTTGCGGGTGTAGCTGTACTCGGAGCTGAGGAAGAACTGCCGCGCCACCTGCTGGGTGATGGTCGAGCCGCCCGGCACGCGCTTGGCGTCGGTACTGGCCAGCAGCCACACCGCGCGGGCGATGCCCTTGTAGTCCACGCCCCCGTGCTGGTAGAAGCGGGCGTCCTCGGTGGCCAGAAATGCCTGCTTCAGGCGCAGCGGCACGTCCTTCATCTGGATCGGGTAGCGCCGGGTCTCGCCATAGACGGCCATCAGGCGGCCATCGCTGGAATAGACGTACATCGGCTCCTGCAGTTCTACCTGCTTGAGCGACTGCACGTCCGGCAACTTCGAGGAAATGGCGTAATACAGGCCGCCGGCAGCAATAGCGCCAAGCAGTGCGAGCACAACGAGCGTGGCCAGGATCCAGCCCAGCCAACGGCGAATACGGGGCATGTAAGAGAGATTCCGATTGCAGATTTCTTGGTCACAGAGTATAGATGACGCCGAGTTTGGCTGGGGCCGAACTCTGGGGATCGCAGAAGACAGCACTGGGGTCACGTCGCCGGGTCATTGCCTGGAGCGTGAAGGGCTTGTCAACTGTTAAAATTTGATTATTAATACGAGGGCGCAGACATGCGTCCAAGTGCCCGTCGGCAGGGGAGTTACCGTGGGGCTTTTACCCAAGAGTCAGTCGCCACTGATTGGTGTCGACATTAGTTCTACTGCCGTGAAGCTCTTGCAGCTGTCGCGCAGCGGGAACCGTTTCCGCGTGGAACATTACGCAGTAGAACCGTTGCCGCCGAATGCGGTCGTGGAAAAGACCATCGTTGAAGTGGAGGCGGTGGGCGAAGCGATTCGTCGCGCCATCAACCGGTCCGGCAGCAAGGCCAAGAACGCGGCTGCGGCCGTGGCAGGGTCTGCGGTGATCACCAAGTTGATCCCGATGCCTGCCGATCTGGACGACAGCGATCTGGAGGCCCAGGTCGAACTTGAAGCCACCAATTACATCCCGTACCCCATCGAGGAAGTGAATCTCGATTTCGAGGTGCTCGGTCCGATGCCCAACAGCCCGGACATGGTGCAGGTGCTGCTGGCGGCCTCGCGCTCGGAGAATGTGGAACTGCGCCAGTCGGCGCTGGAACTCGGTGGTCTGACCGCCAAGGTGATGGACGTGGAGGCCTTCGCGGTCGAAAACGCCTTTGCCCTGGTTGCCAGCGAACTGCCGGTGGCCGCTGACGCAGTGGTGGCGCTGGTGGATATCGGCGCCACCATGACCACGCTGAGCGTGCTGCGTTCCGGTCGTAGCCTGTACAGCCGCGAACAGGTGTTCGGCGGCAAGCAGCTCACCGACGAAGTGATGCGTCGCTATGGCCTGACCTACGAAGAAGCCGGCCTGGCCAAGCGCCAGGGCGGGTTGCCGGAGAGCTACGAGGTCGAAGTGCTGGAGCCGTTCAAGGAAGCCACGGTGCAGCAGATCAGCCGTTTGCTGCAGTTCTTCTATGCGGGCAGCGAATTCAATCGCGTCGACTGCATCGTGCTGGCCGGCGGTTGCGCCGCGCTCTCGCGCCTGCCGGAGATGGTGGAAGAGCAGCTGGGCGTGACCACCGTGGTCGCCAACCCGCTCGCGCAAATGACGCTGGGCCCGAAGGTTCAGGCCCATGCGCTGGCACTGGATGCGCCTGCATTGATGATCGCCACCGGCCTGGCCCTGAGGAGCTTTGACTGATGGCAAGAATCAATCTATTGCCCTGGCGCGCCGAGCGCCGGAAGGCGCGCGAGCGTGAGTTCTATTCGATGCTCGGCTTCGCCGCGCTCGGTGGCGTGCTGTTGTCGGCGCTGATCTGGTTCTACTACGACGGGCAGATCAGCGGCCAGACCGAGCGCAATGCGTTCCTGACCACCGAGATCGATAAGGTCAAGGCGCAGAACGAAGAGATCAAGGAACTCGACAAGAAGAAGGATCGCCTGCTTGCGCGCAAGAAGGTGATCGAGGAGCTGCAGGCCAACCGCTCGCAGATGGTGCACCTGTTCGATTCGCTGGTGCGCACCATTCCCGATGGCGTGGCGCTGACCAACATCAAGCAGGATGGCGACATCCTGACGCTGGAAGGCCGCTCGCAATCCAATGCGCGCGTCAGTGCCTACATGCGCAACCTGGAAGGCTCGGGCTGGATGACCAATCCGGACCTGTCGATCATCGAGGCCAAGAGCCAGGACAAGGCCGGGCAGCCTGCCACCTCGTCGATGGACACCAAGACGCTGCCATACGTATTCACGCTGAAGGTCAAGCTGGCCAATCCGAACGAGGCCGACAAGAACGGCACCGCGCCCGCGGTGGTGGATCCGGCTGCGCCGGGTGCCGCTGCACCGGGCGCAACGCCGGCTGCTACCACGCCTGCTGCGCCTGCAACGCCGCCGAGCGCACCTGCGGCAGCACCGCAGCCAGCGCCGGCGCCCGCCAATCGGCCGCAGCAGGGGGCAGCGTCATGAGCAAGAAATCCTTCAAGCTCAGCGATCTGGATTTCAACAACATCGGCGGCTGGCCGCAGCAGGCACGCATCGTGTTCTGCGTGGTGGTTGGTCTGTTCATTCTGGTGCTGGCCTGGTTCCTGTTGATCAGCGGCAAGCGCGATGAACTCGAAGGCCTGGAAGGCACCGAAACGCAGCTGCGCACCGAGTTCGAGACCCAGCAGGGGCGCGCGGTGAATCTGGAGCCGCTCAAGCAGCAGCTCGCGCAGATGGAACAGGTGCTGCAGCAGATGTTGCGTCAGCTGCCCAGCAAGACCGAAATGCCGGATCTGATCATCGACATCTCGCAGACCGCGCTGTCCAGCGGCCTGTCCAACGAGCTGTTCCAGCCGGGACCGGAATCGCCCAAGGAGTTCTACGCCGAGAAGCCGATCGCCCTGCGCATGGTGGGCAGCTACCACCAGTTCGGCGCCTTCGTCAGCGGTGTGGCATCGCTGCCGCGCGTGGTGATCCTGACCATGCACGACATCAACCTCAAGCCCAAGGATCCCAAGGCCGGCATCACCCCGCGCGGTGCGCTGGAGCTGTCCGGCACGGTCAAGACCTATCGTTATCTGGACGATGAGGAAATGGCCGAGCAGGAGAAGGCTGCGGCCGACGCTGCGAAGAAGGGCGGCCAATGACCATGAAACTGCTCAAGATCCTGTCCTGCGTGGCGCTAATTGCAGTATTGCCGGCGTGCACGCGCGGTGTGACCAGCACCCCGGGCGATGCGCCGAATCTGGAAGCCTGGGTGGCCGAGGTGCGCGCGCGTCCTGCGCCGCCGCTGGAGCCGTTGCCGGTGATGCAGCAGTTCGAGACGTTCGAATATGCCGCGCAGGTGATGCGCGACCCGTTCAGCGATGCCTGGGTCACTGCCGAAGGTGGCAATGGCACACGTCCGGATCCGAACCGGCGCAAGGAACCGTTGGAAGCCTTTCCGCTCGACGCGCTCGACATGGTGGGGACCATTGGCGGCGGCTCGGGCCTGATCGCGCTGGTGATGGCGCCTGACAAGGTGACCTACCGGGTGCGGCCGGGTGTGTATCTGGGACAGAGCGATGGCCGGGTGACCGGGGTCTACGAAGACCGCATCGAGCTGATTGAACTTGTGCCGGACGGTGCGGGTGGATGGCTTGAACGGCCGGCAGCACTCGCATTGGATGATCAATAAAGTGATAGGGGATAGCACGATGACGTTTTCCAATGCCCAGCGGCTGCGTCCGGTTCGACGCCACGCGATCTTCCAGGCCTGCGCGTTGGGGTTCGCGCTGGCCCTGGCGAGCGGCGGCGCGTTCGCTGCGGCGGCGCTGACTCAGCCTGCGCAGGACCCGGCCAAGGCCGCTCCGGCGAGCCTGGCGGTGTCCAAGATCGATTTCAAACGCGGCCAAGACGGCGCTGGCCGTCTGATCCTGCAGTTCGACGGCCAGGGCGCGAGCCCGGACCTGCGCACGCAGGGCGACAACGTGGTGGTGGACATCAGCAACGCCAGGCTGCCGGCCGAGCTGCAACGCCCGCTCAATGTCACCGATTTCGCAACGCCGGTGCAGCGCGTGGAAGTGAAGCCGTCCGGCTCCGGTTCGCAGCTGGTGCTGTCGACCAAGGGCGCCTTCGACTCGCTGGCCTACCAGACCGGCAACGAATACGTGGTGGAAATCACCCCGCGCAAGGGCCAGCCGGCCGTTGGCGGCGTGAGTGCTGCAGCGGTCACGCAGGCCGCCGCGCAGATTGCGGCGCGCGGCTACGCCGGCCGCCCGGTGACGTTCAACTTCCAGGACGTGCCGGTGCGCACCGTGCTGCAGCTGATCGCCGAGGAATCCAACCTCAACATCGTCGCCTCCGACACCGTGCAGGGCAACGTCACGCTGCGCCTGATGAATGTGCCGTGGGACCAGGCGCTGGACATCGTGCTGCGTGCCAAGGGTCTGGACAAGCGCCGCGACGGCGGCGTGGTGTGGGTCGCCCCGCAACCGGAGCTGGCCAAGTTCGAGCAGGATAAAGAAGACGCGCGTATCGCGATCGAGAATCGCGAAGATCTGATCACCGATTACGTGCAGATCAATTACCACAATGCGGCGGTGATCTTTAAAGCGCTGACCGAGGCCAAGGGGATCGGCGGTGGTGGTGGCGGTCAGGGCGGACAAGGTGGTGCCGGTCAGCAAGATAATGGCTTTTTGTCACCACGCGGACGTTTGGTTGCTGATGAACGCACCAACACTTTGATGATCAGCGATATTCCCAAGAAGGTCGCGCAGATGCGCGAGCTGATCTCGCATATCGATCGCCCGGTGGATCAGGTGCTGATCGAAGGTCGCATCGTGATTGCGACCGATACATTCGCACGCGATCTGGGTGCCAAGTTCGGACTGGGTGGAACCCATACTTACGGTGACAATGTTGCAACGATCGGCAGTGGTGCAACCGGTGGCGGCGTTGCTGCAGGACGAGGACTTAACGTGAATCTGCCAACCGGCGCGTTCACCAGCGGCGCCACCGCCCCAAGCCTTGCATACACGCTCCTGGGTTCGAATTTCAATCTGGACCTTGAACTGTCTGCACTTCAGCAAGAAGGCCGCGGTGAGGTGATTTCCAATCCTCGCATCGTTACTTCCAATCAGCGCGAAGGTGTTATCAAGCAAGGTCGCGAAATCGGTTATGTGACCATTACCGGCGGTACCGCCGGTCAAGCAGCAACGCCTAACGTCCAGTTCAAGGAGGTGCTGCTGGAGCTGAAGGTGACGCCGACGATCACCAACGACAATCGCGTCTTTCTCAACATGAATGTCAAGAAGGACGAAGTTGATCAGCTGATCGAACTGCCGAACTACGGCACAGTGCCATCGATCAACCGCCGCGAAATCAACACGGCTGTGCTTGTGGACGATGGGCAGACGGTTGTGATCGGCGGCGTGTACGAATTCACTGATCGCGCAAGTGTCAACAAGGTTCCTTTCCTGGGCGACGTGCCGTTCCTCGGCAATCTGTTCAAGAGCCGGGGCCGTAGCAAGAGTAAGGCAGAGTTGCTGGTCTTCATTACACCGAAAGTGCTGCGCGTGGCTTCTGCCGTACGCTAATACGGCACCACATCGGTACTGCCGAAGGCCAGGCATGTCACGGGCATGCCTGGCCTTCCGCGTTTTGCATGCCAGTCAGCATGAACCCGGTCACTCACTGAACCTCTAGCCATCGCCAAGTGAACCAATCGCGTCCGGATCGGTCACACTGGACCTATGAACGCACCGCCACTGCTACCCCCCGAAGCCGTTGCCGCGCCCGCCGAGGACCGGCTGCATCGTCAATTCACCTCGCTGCGCGAGTCGCTGGCGCAGCGCATCGTTGGGCAGTCGGCATTAGTCGAACGGCTGCTGATCGCCTTGCTGGCCGATGGTCATCTGCTGGTGGAGGGCGCGCCGGGCTTGGCCAAGACCACCGCGATCCGCGCGCTGGCCTCGCGGCTGGAAGCAGATTTCGCGCGGGTGCAGTTCACCCCGGATCTGTTGCCGGCCGACTTGACCGGTACCGAGATTTGGCGGCCGCAGGACAGCCGTTTCGAGTTCATGCCCGGGCCGATCTTCCACCCGATTCTGCTGGCCGACGAGATCAATCGCGCACCGGCCAAGGTGCAGTCGGCGTTGCTGGAAGCGATGGGCGAACGGCAAGTGACTGTGGGTCGTCATACCTATGCGCTGCCGCAGTTGTTCCTGGTGATGGCAACGCAGAACCCGATCGAGCAGGAGGGTACGTTCCCGTTGCCCGAAGCGCAGCTGGATCGCTTTCTGATGCATGTGCGCATCGGCTATCCGCAGGCCGACGCCGAGGCGGAAATCCTGCGTCTGGCACGTGAGGCGGCCCGCGACACGCTGGAAAAGCACGAGACCGTGCCCGACAAGATTCCGCTGGAAGATGTCTTTGCCGCACGGCGCGTGGTGCTGGACGTGCATCTGGCGCCGCAGCTGGAACGCTATCTGATCGAAATCGTGCTCGCCTCGCGCGACGCCCAGCGTTACGACCCCGCCTTGGCGCGGCGGATTGCCTGGGGCGCAAGCCCGCGCGGTTCGATCGCGCTGGAGCGTTGTGCGCGTGCGCGTGCGTGGCTTGCCGGGCGCGACTACGTGACCCCGGACGATATTCGCGCCATTGCCCCGGACGTGCTGCGGCACCGCGTGCTGCCCAGCTACGAGGCCACGGCCGAAGGCTGGGATGGCGAACGCCTGGTTGCTGCATTGCTCGAAAAGATTCCGCTGCCCTGATCGGGTAGCGTCGCTGAGGTATGCCGCCCTCCCGCCAGACACCGATGTCTTCGATGCCGTTCTCGCCCCCTTCCACCACGCCGTCGCCTGTTGCCGGCGATGGTCTGCGCCCGACGCTTGCAGAGTTGATTGCGTTGCGCGGCACCGCGGCTCATCGCGGCCAACCCGGGCGCGGTCGGCATGGGTTGGTGGGGCCGGTGCCTGCGGCCACGCGCGGGCGCGGCATGGAATACGCCGAGTCGCGTGAGTACGTGGCCGGCGACGATGCACGGCATATCGACTGGCGCGTGACTGCACGTACCGGACGTGCGCACACAAAGTTGTTTCAGGCCGAGCGCGAGCGCTTGAGTCTGATCGTGGCCGACACCTCGCCTGCGCTCTTCTTCGGCACGCGGGTGCGCTACAAGTCGGTACAGGCGGCGCGCGCCGGCGCAGTGGCGGCATGGCTGGCGCAGCGCCAGGGCGACCGGATTGCGGCATTGCGCGGCACCGCCAGCGAGGCGCCGATTGCGCCGCGTTCCGGCCAGCGTGGCGTGTTGCCGGTGCTGGATGCATTGGCGCGTTGGTACGCGCAACCGCCCTCCGGCGATGCCGGGTTGGATGTGGCGCTGGATCATGCAGCGCGCCTGTTGCGCCCCGGCGCACGACTGACCGTGCTGGCCGATGCGCGCAGTGCCGATGGAATTTCTGCCACGCGCTGGTCGGGGCTGGCCTTGCATCACGAGGTGGTGGTGATCGTGCTGGTGGATCCACTGGAGCTGGCCCCGCCTGCGCGTGCACTGACCTTCGATGTGCGCGGCGAGCGGGTCGCCATCGATCTCTCCAGCCAGGCCGGACGCGCGCGCTGGCATGCCGAATTCGTCGCGCCGCTGGAGCGGCTGAGCACGCTGCTGCAGGCGCGTGGCGTGCGTTTGCACCGATTGTCGACCGACGATGCCAGCGATGCCTGGTTGGGCGGCAGCCCCGTCGTGCAGAGGCGCTGACGATGACGCCGCAATCGCTGCCGCTGCGTGATGTCCATCTGCCGTCGTCGCCGTCGTGGTGGCCGCTGGCGCCCGGCTGGTGGCTGGTGATCGCGGTCATTGTGCTGGTGCTGGGCAGCGCGTGGGTCTGGTGGTGGCGACGCCGTCAGCGGCAGCGCCGTTGGCTGGCTGCCTTCGATGCGCAATTGCAGAGTGCCGCCACGCCCGCGCAGCGTCTTGCGGCGGTGTCGATGCTGCTGCGGCGTGCGGCGCGCCGGGTCGATCCACAGGCCGACCGTTTGCAGGGCGATGCCTGGTTGCAGTTTCTGGATGGCCGCAAGAGCAAGGACCAGCTGTTTTCGCAGGGCCCTGGCCGTGCCGTGCTGGAAGGCGGCTTTCAACGCACCCCTGCAGTGAGCGATCTGCCTGCGGTGGAAGCGCTGGCGCGGCAGCGCTTCGTAGCGCTGATGCGGGGCCGGCGATGAACTGGCTGCAATGGTCGCAATGGCAGGACGCGCTGGCCCACTGCGCCTGGCCGTGGGCGTGGTGGTTGATGCCGTTGCCGTTGCTGATGTGGTTTTGGCCGCAACCTCGTGCCAATGCGGCCGCGCTACGCGTGCCGTATGCGGAGCAGCTGCAGGCGGTGGCGCAAGCGAAAAGCATGCCGGCGCTGCGGATGCCGCGGTGGCTGGCGTGGCTGGGCTGGTTCCTGTTGTGTGCGGCGCTTGCACGCCCGCAGCAGCTGGGCGAGGTGATCCAGCCACCGCGCGAGGCGCGCCAGATGATGCTGGCGGTGGATCTTTCGGGGAGCATGAGCGAGCCGGACATGGTGCTCGGCGGCAAGGTGGTGGATCGACTGACCGCTGCCAAAGCCGTGCTGTCGGATTTCCTGGATCGGCGCGATGGCGATCGCGTCGGCCTGCTGGTGTTCGGTCAACGCGCCTACGCGCTGACACCATTGACCGCCGATCTGACCTCCGTGCGCGATCAACTGGCCGATAGCGTGGTGGGCCTGGCCGGGCGCGAAACCGCGATTGGCGATGCGATCGCATTGTCGGTCAAGCGTCTGCGCGAACAAAAGCAGGGCGAACGCGTGGTGGTGTTGCTCACCGATGGCGTCAACACTGCCGGCGTGCTCAATCCGTTGAAAGCCGCCGAACTCGCCAAGGCCGAAGGCGTGCGCGTGCATACCATCGCGTTCGGCGGCAGCGGCGGCTATTCCTTGTTCGGCGTGCCGATTCCGGCCGGTGGCAACGACGATATCGATGAAGACGGGCTGCGCAAGATTGCCCAGCAGACCGGTGGGCGCTTCTTCCGTGCCCGCGATACCGAAGAACTGGCCGGCATCTATGCCGAGCTGGATCGGCTGGAACCGGTCAAGGGGCTTGGCCCGTCGGTGCAACCGCGCGTGGAGCGTTATTACTGGCCCTTGGGCGCGGCAATCGCGATTGCGTTGCTGGCCTATGTGCTGCCGCGGAGGTGGCGATGAATGCGCTGACCGAAGTGGCAGTGTCGCTGCAGTCGCTGCATTTGCTGCGCCCGACGCTGTTGTGGGCGTTGCTGGCGATCGTGCCGGCGGCGGCGCTGTGGCACTGGCGCCGACGCGATGCCGATGTCTGGCGGCAAAGCGTGGATGCGCACCTGCTGTCGACATTGCTGGTCTCCGGTGGTCGGCGCGGATGGCTGGGATTCGTGCTGGCCGCGCTGACCTACGCGCTGGCCGTGGTCGCCATGAGCGGGCCGAGTTGGCGCCAGACCGAGCGCCCGGTGTATCAATCCAGCATGCCGCTGGTGGTGGTGCTGGATCTGTCGTCCAGTGCCAACGCGACCGACCTGCCGCCATCGCGCCTGCTGCAGGCCCGTGCCAAGCTGGCGACGCTGCTGCGCAAACGTGCCGGTGGCGAAGTTGCATTGCTGGTCTATGCGGGTGAGAGCTTCACGGTTGCGCCATTGACAGAAGACAGCGCCAATGTGGCCTTGTTTCTGGATGCGCTGTCGCCGTCGGTCATGCCGGTCGACGGCAAGCGCGCGGACCGGGCCATCGATGCAGCCGTCCAGCTGCTGCAGCAAGCCGGTTTCAAGCAGGGCGAGATCCTGCTGGTCAGCGATAGTGCCGATCGTTCCGCCGAAAGCGCCGCACGGGTGGCGCGTTCGCGCGGATTCGCTGTCTCTGCGCTGGGCGTGGGCGGCGAGCGCGGCGCCGCGTATCGCACGGCCAGCGGCGAGATCATGCAGGCGAAGCTCGACGAAAGCAGCCTGCGCGACCTGGCCGGGCAGGGCGGTGGCCGGTATGCGCGCATCGCACCGGACGATGCGGATCTGCGCGCCTTGGGTGTGCTCGACCCGTCGCAACAGCCGCTGGCAGATGAAACCGCCGAGTCCGATGGTGGCAAGACCTGGCTCGACGAAGGCTATTGGCTGGTGATGCCGGTGATGCTGTTGGCTCTGCTGGCGTTTCGACGCCGCGCGGTGGTGGCGGTGCTGGCAATGGTCTGCGTGCTGCCGCTGGCGCAGCCCGCGCGCGCTGCGGAAGGCACCTTGTGGCAACGTGCCGACCAGGTGCAGCAACAGCGCCTGGATGCCGGCGTGCAGGCGTACCGCAAGGGCGATTTTGCGGCGGCGCAGAAGGCATTCGAAGCGGTGCCAACCGATGAGGGGCTGTACAACCTCGGCAACGCGCTGGCGCGACAAGGCCAATACGACGCGGCGATCGCAGCCTACGACCGTGCGCTCAAGCAACATCCGAATCAGCAAGATGCCATCGCCAACCGCGCGGCGGTCGATGCGGCGCGCAAGCGTCAGCAGCAGAACAATAAGGACGGCAAAGGCCAGTCCAAGGATCAGAAACAACCCGGCCAGGATGGGAAGGGGCAACAGCAGTCGGGCCAGAATCAGCAGGACACGCAATCCGGCCAGGATGGGCAGAAGCCGCAGGACGGCAAGCAGCAGCCCTCCGACGCGCAGACGCCGCAGGACGGCAAGTCGCAGGATGCGCAATCCAAAAACGGGCAAGGCGAGCAGAGCAAGCAGAGCTCGCCACCGCAGTCTGCCGACGCCAAGGCGCAGCAGCAGGCCGATGAGGCGCAGCGTCGCAAGATGCAACAGGCCATGGCGCAGGCGGGCGACAAGCAGACGGGCCAAGGCGGCGAGCAGGAGGCCGCCGCCGCAAGCGAGACGCCGGAACAGCGCGAGCAACGCCAGGCGGTGGATGCGTGGCTGCGGCGGGTGCCGGACGATCCGGGCAGCCTGCTACGCACCAAATTCAGGCTGGAATACGAACGCAGGCAACGGGACGGACGATGATCGGCAGACACCATTTGCGTCGCGCGGCGATCGGCATGCTGGCCAGCATGATGCTGTTGGTTGGCGCACCAGCCGGTGCGGTCACACGCGCACGGCTTGATCGCGATAGCGCCAGTGCTGGCGACGTGGTGATGTTGAACATCGAAACCGACCAACGCGGCGTCGATCCGGATTACACGCCGCTGCGCACCGATTTTTCGTTGGGCGCCAAGAGCGCCAATCAGCAGATGCAGGTGACCAACGGTTCGGTGACGGTGCGTGCCTTGTTCGGTGTGGTGCTGACGCCGCGCAAGAGTGGTGAACTGATCGTGCCGGCGATACGGGTGGGCAATGAGCGCACCGAACCCCTGCGCCTGCAGGTGGTTGGGGCGGCGAACGATGCCGCCAGCAATTCCAGCGGCGCTGCCGGCGGGCCGAGTGCGGCGCAGGGCAATGAAGAGGCTTTCGTCGAAACCCGGGTGGACGACCCCCAGCCTTACGTGCAGCAGAGCGTGGGCGTGGTGGTGCGGTTGTACTTCGCCAATCAGCTGGCATCGGGCGAGCTGGATCTTGAGGCTCCCGATGGTGCATCGATGCAGCGCGTCGGCGATGACGTCAGCTCGGTCAAGGTACTCAACGGGCGCCAGTACAACGTGGTGGAGCGGCGCTATCTGTTGGTGCCCGAACGTAGTGGGCGTCTGCTGCTGCCGCCGGCCCGTTTCAATGGGCGTTCGGTTGGCGGGTTCTTCGACGATTACTTCGGTCGCGGCAACGGAGAGCTGAGTGCGCGCAGCGCCAGCATTCCGCTGCAGGTACGCGCGCAGCCGGCCAACGCACCACAGCCCTGGCTGCCGCTGCGCAGCCTGCAGTTGCGCTACACGACCACGCCGCAGCGGGCCACCGCCGGTGAGGCGGCGCAACTCGTGGTGGAAGCCAGTGCGCGCGGTGCCACGCAGGCGCAGTTCCCCGAATTGCCCACGCCAAGCGTGCCAGACGCACAGGTGTTCGCCGAGCCGGCGCAGTTCGAAGAACGCTTCGTGGACGGCTCGCCGCAACTGCGGTTGACCCGGCGCTATTCGATCGTGCCCAACCGCGCCGGTCCCTTGGTAGTCCCCGGTCTGCAGGTGGCGTGGTGGGATGTGGCCGCAGCGGCGGCCAAGACTGCGACGTTGCCGGATCTGACATTGGATGTTGCAGCCGGCAGCGGGGCCTTTGCCGCGCCACCGCCAGCACCGGCGCCAACGGGTCGTCCGGCAATCAACGACGCGGCGCCTGCGCCAACAGCCGGTACGCTGACGTTGCAGCAGCAGTCCGCTGCTATGCAACGGCCGTGGGGATGGATTGCCGCGGCGACCGGCTTCGCACTGTTGTGGGTCGTGACGTTGGTATGGGCGTTGCGACGTCGGCGCGGCATGCCAAACAGTGTTGACGGCACAAGCGTTGGCGCCACGCCCATGCCCGGCAAGCGTGCAACCCATGGCGTGGCCGAGCTGCGACGCGCGTTGGACACCGGCGGAATGGACGATGTGGCAGTCGTGCTCTGTGGCATGGCCGGTGTTGCCGATATCGACGCGGTGTTGGCGGCGTTGGCAGACCCGGCGCAGCGGGCAGCCGTGGCGCGCATGCAACGCGCGCGCTGGGGCGGCGACGGCGATGTGGCCGGCGCGCGCGCAGCCTTGCGGGAAGCGTTCGCCAAGGGCCCCCGCTGGCAACATGCAAGCGCAGCAGAACCCGAAGTGCTGGCGCCGCTGTATCCGCCGGTGTCTTGATCGGCTGCGATGAATCGACGTCGATCGATGGCGACGATGGTTATCACCTTTACGTCGCAGTGGTTTTTTGAGCTCCATGCGCCTGGTTTGAAAACCGTGTCGCCGAGAAAAAAGTTACTGCTGCGAGTCTGCTGCATGGCCCTTGCCCGCCCACCATCGCAGGACACGCCGTGAATCCGTCCCTGGAGGCTCTGGCGCGGCATCCATGCCGCTCAAGGTCCCGCGACGGTGGGCGGGCAAGGACCAGTCGGGATGGTCGGTGTGCATGGTTTTCAACGAGCAACCGGCAAGCCGCGACGCGCTCCTCGCTCTTCACAAAACCACCAGCCAACTATCTGGTGCGGTGTCCTCGCCGATTGCGGGACCGTTGGCGGCATGGATGCCGCCACCGAGCCCCATGGACGGGTTGACGGCGTGTCCCACGAGCGGTGAGAGCACCGCGCACTCGACGTCTTTGCGTTTGCTGCAAGGCCCTTGCCAGCCCACCATCGCAGGACACGCTGCAAGTACGTCCATGTAAGCTCCGTGGCGGCATCCATGCCGCCAAGGGTCCCGCGACGGTGAGCGGGCAAGGACCAGGGGAGTTGGTCGGTGCGCAACGTGTTCAACAAGCACCCAGTAGTTGTCTGGCGCGGCGCCCTCATGACTGAGAGGCGCACCTGCTGAGAGGGGCACCTACCCGTAGCAGGCGCGCAAGTGCACCCGGGTAGGTGGCCGCATCCATGGCGTTTGTTAAGCTCCGGTCTTTGTGTCCAGAACAAGGCCGACCAGATGACTGCATCCCCAGCCGCGCGCCGCCCGGGCCTGCCCCTGCATTGGAAGATGGGGATTGGCTTCGCCGTTGGCCTGTTGTTGGGTCTGGCCGTTTATTACCTGGCCGGCAGTGATGCCGAGTGGGTGGGCTTGGCCACCAAGTACGTGACCACGCCGTTCTCGCAGATCTTCCTCAATCTGATCTTCATGCTGATCGTGCCGCTGCTGTTTTCGGCGCTGGTGATGGGCATTTCCGAGATGGGCGACATCCGTGCGCTGGGCCGCGTGGGGTGGCGCACGCTGGGCTATACCGTGGTGCTGTCCGGCGTGGCGGTGTTGCTGGGCCTGGTGCTGGTCAATGTGCTCAAGCCCGGTGCCGGCGTGGACCCGCAGCTGGCCAATCAGCTGATCCAGGAAAACGCTGAGCGCACCCGCGAGATCATCTCCAGCTCCGGCACCCAGCCGCAGGGGATGGACATGCTGCTGTCGATCGTGCCCAACAACGTGATTGCCGCCGCGTCCAGCAATGGCGCGATCCTGTCGCTGATGTTCTTTGCGGTGATGTTCGGCGTGGGCATGGTGCTGACCGCCGATGAAAAGGTCGCCACGCTCAGGCGCGGCATCGAAGGCATCTTCGAAATTTCCATGACCTTGATCGGGCTGGTGATCCGCCTGGCGCCGTATGCGGTGGCCTGCTTCATGTTCAACCTGGCGGCGTTGTTTGGCTTCGATCTGTTGATCCGGCTGGGCGCCTACGTGGGCGTGGTGGTACTGGCGCTGGGCCTGCACATGGTGGTCAGCTACGGGTTGGCGGTGAAGTTTGCCGGGCGCTCGCCGCTGGGCTTCTTCAAGCAGACCCAGCAGGCAACCATGATGGCGTTCTCCACTGCGTCCAGTAACGCGACCCTGCCGACCGCGCTGCGCGTGGCCGACGAGATGGGCCTGCCGCCACGCGTTTCACGCTTCGTGCTGACCGTGGGTGCCACCGCCAACCAGAACGGCACCGCGCTGTTCGAGGGCGTGACGGTGATCTTCCTGGCGCAGTTCTTCAACGTGGACCTGAGTATCGGCCAGCAGTTCATGGTGATGCTGGTGTGCATCCTGGGCGGTATCGGCACCGCGGGCGTGCCGTCCGGCTCGCTACCGGTGGTGGCGCTGATCTGCGCCATGGTCGGGGTCAACCCGGTGGGTATCGGCATGATCCTGGGCGTCAATCACTTCCTGGACATGTGCCGCACGGCGTTGAACGTGACCGGGGATCTGGCGCTGACGACCTTGGTGGCCAAAGGGGAGCCGGGACCGGGGACCGGGGACCCGGGACCCGCGAATGCCTAAGCAGTGCGATGAGCGGCCGACGGCATCCGTATCTGAAATGTCTTGGCAGGGCCGAGAATCCAGGGATTGCCGTAACGCGTGTTGACATCCGCTAAATAGAGACGAGGCTTCCCGGGTCCCGGGTCCCGGGTCCCGGCCCTAGTCACACACTGTGTGGGAGAATACGGGGCTCCGCTTCCAGCGGTGTTCCCCTCCGCTTCCATAGACGCCCATGACCCAGCCCACCCGCCGCCAGCTGGCCAACGCCATCCGTTTTCTCGCCGCAGACGCGGTCGAAGCCGCCAAATCCGGCCATCCCGGCATGCCGATGGGCATGGCCGATATCGCCGAAGTGCTGTGGAACGATTATTTCCGGCACAACCCGAACAACCCGCAGTGGTTCAACCGCGACCGGTTTGTGCTGTCCAACGGCCACGGCTCGATGCTGCAGTACGCGCTGCTGCACCTGTCCGGCTACGACCTGCCGATCGAGCAGCTCAAGCAGTTCCGTCAGTTGCACAGCAAGACCGCCGGCCACCCCGAGCGCAGCGAAACCCCCGGCGTGGAGACCACCACCGGTCCGCTGGGGCAGGGCTTTGCCAATGCGGTCGGGTTTGCGCTGGCCGAGAAATTGCTGGCGCAGCGCTACAACCGCCCGGAGCTGGAGATCGTCGATCACCGCACCTGGGTGTTCATGGGCGATGGCTGCCTGATGGAAGGCATTTCGCACGAAGCCGCCTCGCTGGCCGGCACCTGGGGCCTGGGCAAGCTGGTCGCGTTCTGGGACAACAACCAGATCTCCATCGACGGCAACACCGCCGGCTGGTTCAGCGACAACACCCCGGCACGCTTCGAGGCGTACGGCTGGCACGTCATCCGCGACGTGGACGGGCATGATGCCGACAAGATCAAGGCCGCCATCGAGGCCGCGCTGGAAAACAGCGACAAGCCCACGCTGATCTGCTGCCGCACCAAGATCGGTTTCGGTGCGCCCACCAAGGCCGGCAAGGAATCCTCGCACGGCGCGCCGCTGGGCAAGGAAGAACTGGAAGGCGCGCGCAAGGCACTCGAATGGCCGTACGGCCCGTTCGAAATTCCCGAAGAAATTTACGCCGGCTGGCGCGCCGGCGGCACCGGCACCCTGCGTCAGGCCGAGTGGGAGCAGCTGTTCGACAAGTACAGCAAGCAGTACGCCAGCGAAGCCGACGAGCTCACCCGTCGCTCGCACGGCGAGTTGCCGGCCGACTTCATTGCCAAGGCCGATGCCTACATCGCCAAGGCGCAGGAAGACGGCCAGACCATCGCCTCGCGCAAGGCCTCGCAGTTGGCGATCGAAGCGTTTGCGCCGTTGCTCCCCGAGTTGATCGGCGGCTCGGCCGATCTGGCGCATTCCAACCTGACCTTGTGGAAGGCCAGCAAGTCGGTGGCCACCGACGACCCGGACGCCAACTACGTGTATTACGGCGTGCGCGAGTTCGGCATGACCGCCATTGCCAATGGCCTGGCGCTGCATGGCGGCTTCATTCCGTTCGATGCCACCTTCCTGGTGTTCAGCGATTACGCGCGCAATGGCGTGCGCATGAGCGCATTGAACCCGGCACATGCCATCCACGTGTACACGCACGACTCGATCGGCCTGGGCGAAGACGGCCCGACCCATCAGCCGGTGGAACACCTGGCCTCGCTGCGCTACATCCCCAATAACGATGTGTGGCGCCCGGGCGATGCGGTGGAGTCGGCGGTGAGCTGGAAAGCGGCCATCACCCGCAAGGACGGCCCGAGTTGCCTGGTGTTCAGCCGCCAGAACCTGCAGCACCAGCCGCGCAGCGCCGAGCAGATCAAGTTGATCGAACGCGGTGGCTACGTGCTGGCCGATGCCGAAGGTGGCACGCCGAACGTGATCCTGATCGCCACCGGTTCGGAAGTCGGGCTGGCGGTGGAAGCCAAGCAGACCCTGGACGCCGCTGGTCTGAAGACGCGTGTGGTGTCGATGCCGTCCACCGACGTGTTCGACCGCCAGGATGCGGCGTATCGCGAATCGGTGTTGCCGAATGCAGTGCGCAAGCGTGTTGCGGTGGAAGCGGGCGTGACCGGCTTCTGGCGCAAGTACGTGGGCCTGGATGGCGATGTCGTCGGCATCGACACCTTCGGCGCCTCGGCGCCGGCCGACCAGTTGTATGCGTACTTCAAGATCACCGCCGAGCATGTGGTTGCGGCAGCCAAGGCGTTGTAAGGCCTTGCGTGGTGCTTGAAAGAAAAAGCCGGCGAAAGCCGGCTTTTTTGTTGAGCCTCGTGAGCGATGCGCGATGCGTCATCGTTCAACGGAAGCGTGGTGTGCTTCGGTGCGCGTCGTTGGCCAGCGCCGAGGCGCGGATTCTGGTCAGCCCCTTCAACTGTGCCTCCATCATCGGCGGGTTGGGATCGTGCCCGGTGCGTGGCAGCAGCAGGAATTGCTTGCTCGGGGCAGAAAGACCATCGAAGTAGGCCTTGCTGATCTCCGCTGGACCAGATCCTGCGAAATGCGCTCCGATCCAGGTAGCGCTTGCTTATGTCAAGAAAATGCTAAAAAAATGTCAACCCAGCTATTTAAAATGTGAATCATTCCCATTAAAATAGCGCGGTGCCGCTGGTACGGCACACCGCTTCCTCCCCCTTGTTGCCGGCGCGGCGTCTTCGCAGCGCGTGGTCTGATTCCGTCTGCGTTGGAGTTCCCGATGATCCGTAGTACCGAGTTGCGTCATGTTTCCATGGGCGCGCGTCGTCATGCCCTGCCGCGCGCGCTGTTCGCTGCGCTGTGCACGCTGGCCGCTGGCCAGGCATTGGCCGAGACGCCCGTTGCCGCCGCCGATGCCGAGGTCACCACGCTGGACCGGATGATCGTGCAGGGCGAACAGGCCAAGGGCTATACGGTGGAGAAGACCACCGCCGGCACGCGCATGAACCTGGCGCTGCGCGAGATTCCGCAGTCGGTCACCGTGATCACGCGCGACCGCATGGACGACCAGAACCTGCAGAGCATCACCGACGTGCTCAACAACGTTACCGGCATCTCGGTGGCGCAGAGCGACAGCGAGCGGCTGGAATTCTTCGCACGCGGGTTCTACATCGACAACTACCAGTTCGACGGTATCCCGGCCTATATGGAGCAGGCCTGGAGCTATGGCGATTCGGCGCTGGACGTGGCGCTGTACGACCGCGTCGAGGTGGTGCGCGGCGCCACCGGCCTGCTCACCGGCTCGGGCAATCCGTCGGCCTCGATCAATCTGGTGCGCAAGCACGCGCTCAGCCGCGACTTCACCGGCACCGTGTCGGTCGGCGGCGGTGATTTCAACAAGACCCGCAGTGTGGCCGATGTCACCGTGCCGCTGAGCCCAGAAGGCACCGTGCGCGCGCGCGTGATCGGCGTGTATCAGGATGGCGAGTCCGACATGGACCGCTACGGCCTGCGCAAGAAGATCGGCTCGGCGATCATCGATGCCGACCTCACCGACAGCACCTTGCTGAGCGTGGGCTACGAGTACCAGAAGAAGGAATCGAACGATGTCACCTGGGGCGGCTTCCCGCTGTTCTACAGCGATGGCACCCGCACCAACTACGACCGCTCGTTCAACCCGGCGGCCGACTGGACGTTCTGGGATACGCGTCTGCAGCGCACCTTCGCCAGCCTGCAGCAGAGCTTCGACAACGGTTGGAACCTCAAGGCCAATCTGAGCCATGAGAAGACCGAAGCGGCCAATCATCTGTTCTATCCGTTCTATACGATCTTCGGCTTCGACCGCGCCACCGGTGGCGGCGTGGTGCCGTATTCGGGCAACTACCTGACCGAGCGCAAGGCCGATGGCGCCGATGTCTATGCGGAGGGCCCGTTCCAGCTGTTCGGCCGCGAGCATCATCTGGTGGCCGGCGCCAGCTACAACCGCCGCGAATACGTCAACAACGGCACCTTCGATTTCCCGGCGCCGCTGGACAGCTACCTCGGCTGGAACGGCGCGTACGCGGAACCCAACTGGAGCCCGCGCACGGTGCAGAGCGATGGCACCATCAAGCAGAAGGCCGCCTACGTGGCTGCACGCTTCTCGCTGGCCGACCCGCTGACGCTGTTGGTGGGCGCACGCTATACCGATTGGCAGATCGATGGCCGCAATTTCGATGCGGTGCAGGGGCTCGTACCGTTCTCCGACACGCAGACCGAAGTGACTCCGTACGCCGGTCTGGTGTACGACATCGACGATGTGTGGTCGACCTACGTCAGCTACACCGAAATCTTCAACCCGCAGACCCTGCGCGATGCCAATGGCGGCTACCTGGACCCGTTGAGCGGCAAGGGCTACGAAGCCGGCGTCAAGGCCGCATGGTTCGACGATCAGCTCAATGCTTCGTTGGCCGTGTTCCGCATCGAGCAGGACAACCTTGGCGTGGCCACCGGCGGTTTCGTGCCGGGCAGCAGCGAGTCCGCGTTCGTGGCTGCCAGCGGTGTGGTCAGCGAAGGCTTCGACTTTGAGCTCTCCGGCCGCCTGACCCAGGGCTGGAACGCCACCTTTGGCGCCTCGCACTACACCGCGCGCGACGACAGCGGCACATCGATCAACACGCATCTGCCGCGCACCACCATCAAACTGTTCAGCAGCTACACCCCGCAGGGTGCATGGAGCGATCTGACCGTCGGCGGTGGCGTCAACTGGCAGAACCGGTCGTACTACGTGGACCCGGTGTACGGCACCTTCCAGCAGAGCGCCTATGCCTTGGTGAGCGCCTTCGCACGCTATCGCCTGTCGCCGCAGTTCTCGGTGCAACTCAACGTCGATAACCTGCTCGACAAGCGCTACTACGCGCAGTTCAACGGTGGTTACGGCGCGTGGGGCGCATCGCGCAACGGCATGCTGACCTTCAACTACACGTTCTGATTGGGAACGACATCGGGCGCTTGGCCGGCTCGATGTGGTTGGTACGTGGCACAGGCATCTTGCAGAGATGCCTGTGCTTTTTTATGTGCGCCCGATTTATATGTACCCGACTTGCTACGGCTTGCGGCTATCGCGCAGGAGGATTTTCTGCGCGATCACTGCACTCACCGACAGGCAGGTTTGCAGCACGCTGTGTCGTCGCAACAACAACCGCGCAAGACACTGGCCAGCAACGACGTTGCGGGTGCGCTGCGAGGCATGCACTACCGAGCTTGGCTGTGCATGACTCCATCGCTCGCTCGCGTCGGGCTGCGCTATGGCGCGTGCTGTTCACTGCATAAGCGGCTGCAGATGCGGTGCCATCACCTCTGCCACCCAATCCATGAAGGCGCGCACGCGTTGCGGCAGATGTCGGCGCTGTGCGTAGAACAGCGTCCCTGGCATCGGTTCGGCAGCCAGCTCGGGCAGGATGTCCACCAGTGGGCCGCTGTCCAGGTACGCGGGTAGCGGGCTGGCCGGTGCCTGGATGATGCCAAGCCCCGCGAGTGCGGCAGCAAGATAGCCATCGCCGTTGTTCACCGTTACCGGGCCGCGCATCGGCAGCAGTTGATACGCCTGCCCGTCGTAATACTCGAAGCTCGAGGAGTACTGGCCCAGCGTGGGCGCGTAATGCAGCAGATCGTGCCGGGCCAGATCGTCCGGGCAGTGCCGGCGTGCCGGGCTCGGCGAGGTACGCTGCGCTGGCGCAGCTGACGATGCGAAATGCGCCAAGCGGGCGCGCCACCAGACTGGTGTCTTCCAGCGTGCCGACCCGCAGCACGCAATCAAAGCCCTCGCGCACCACATCCACCTGCGGGTACTGCGCCAGAAATGCCGGCAAGACGGGGATCACGAAGTTGCGTGCGATGCCGGTGGACATGTCTACGCGCAGGCGCCCACGCAATTGGCTGCGTTCGCGCTGGAGCATGCCCTGCAATTGGTCCGTGTCGTCTAGCAGGTCGCGGCTGCGCTGATTAGAACGCGGTGCCGTCGCCGGTAAGCTGCACGCGTCGCGTGGTGCGATGCAGGAGCTGGGTACCGAGCGAGGCTTCCAGCCGTTGCACGGCGGTCGAGACGCTGGCCTTGGGGAGCCCCAGGGTGTCGGCGGCGCGAGTGAAGCTGCCCAGTTCGGCCACGCGCAGAAACGCCCGCAGCGACTCCAAGGTGTCCATCGATCGGTCGGTGATCTTGAACGGTGCAATCAGGGTGAGTCGATTTATGCGGCGTCGCAAGCGCAATAGCTTAGGTGCTCCTTCTTGGCGGAACACACGCATGTCGACCACTACCACTGCACCCATCGCTGTGATTACCGGCGGCAGCCGCGGCTTGGGCCGCAACGCGGCGCTTGCGCTCGCTGCCGATGGCAGCGACATCGCGTTGACCTACCGCAGCCAGGCCGATGAGACCGCCGCTGTGGTGGCAGAGATCCACAAGCACGGCCGGCGCGCGCACGCGTTGCAACTCGATGTTGCCGACGCCGATCCCTTTGCCGCCTTCGCGCAGCTGAAGCAGGTGCTGGCTGGTTGGGGACCCAGCCAGTTCGATGCGCTGGTCAACAACGCCGGGACCGGCCTGCACGCGTCCTTCGCCGACACCACGCCGGCGCAGTTCGATGGCTTGGTTGCCATCCATCTCAAGGGGCCGTCTTTCCTGCGCGACAACGCGCAGGTCGATGCAATGGTTTCCTCGGTCACCGCGTTGGGTCGCCCCGGGCTGCCGGACGACATCGGGCCGGCGGTGGCCGCATTGCTTGCACCGGGCATTGCCTGGATCAATGCGCAACGTATCGAAGTCTCTGGAGGGATGTTGATTTAAGCGACTTACGAACCGACTGCGCTTACCGACTTGCGGGCGCGGCCGATGTCAGTGCGGCATGTGCCACGCGTGCATGCCGGTTGCTGCGCGTCGGCCTCACTCATCCGGTGACTGCTCGCTACGTTCCTGTCAGCAGCGCTAAGGGTGGCGGTTCAACCGCAAAGGGCGCTACGTCGCTCACTGAGATCGCAGCGCTCGTATGCGGATGCCTTTTTGTGCGTTTCATGCGCTGCCTACAGCGTGGGCAAGCCGGATACATAGACAGATCGATCGGATCGACGCCGCTTCTTGCCGTTGGCAAGAACTGCCCATAAAAAAGGCCTGCGCAAACTACACAGGCCTTTGGCGACATCCACTCGGGCAATTGTCTCACTGCAAGGCCTGGTCGCCATGCAATACCGGGTAGGGATTCAACGGGTCTCCCTTCCACCATTGTTTTTCCGGCCCCAGCCGATGGATCTCGAAGTGCAGATGCGGTGCGGCGGGATTCGCGTTACCGGTGCTGCCGACGTAGCCGATGACCTGACCGCGCTTGATCGATTGTGTCTCCGCCAGGCCGTCGGCGTAGCGCTCCAGATGCGCGTAGTAATAGCAATAATTGCCGCCGGGCTCGAACTGGTACACGGTCAGGCCGCCGCGTTCGCTGTTGAAGAGTTTTTCCACCGTGCCGTCGGCCACTGCAACCACCGGGGTGCCGGTGGGCGCAAGAATGTCGATGGCATCGTGCACGCGGCCTTCGCTACGCGCATCGGTATAGGTGTCCTGCAGCTGGCTGGCGCCGATGCCTTGTACCGGGATCAGCAGGCCGCTGCCCGGTGCCGTGGTCTCGGCAGCAGGCGCCGGCGTTGCTGCCACGGGCATGCCGGTTGGCGCGGCATCGGGTGCTGGCGCAGCGGCAACCGCGGGGGCCGCCGTGGGCGCCGGAGCAGGCGATGCCGCCGATGCCGCCGATGCGGAACCTGCCGCAGTGGGGTCCTTGGCGATAGTGGCAGCGCTGGATGCCGGCGCTACGTTTGCCTCGGGTGCGGTGCGTTCCAGCCACCAATAGCCGGCTGCACCCAGCAGCATGCCGATCACCAAGATCATCAGCAGTTTCATGCTTACTCCTGCATCACCACCGGCAACGACGGGCCGACCACGCTGGCCAGGTTGACCACGTCCCAGTTGGTCAGGCGCACACAGCCATGCGATTCGGTCTTGCCGACGTGGCCGGGTTCCGGGGTGCCGTGCAGGCCGTAATGCGGCTTGGACAGATCGATCCAGACGCGGCCGACCGGGTTATTCGGGCCCGATGGCAAGGTGGCTTTCTGATCGCCTTTTTTCGCGTCCCAGAACAGTTTGGGGTTGTACTTGAACACCGGGTCGCGCGAGGTGCCCAGGATCTTCCAGCGGCCGATCGGCAGCGGATCGTGCTTGCTGCCGGAGGACACCGGGAATTGCGCATAGACCTTGCCGTCGGCATCGAACAGCCGCAGCGTCGAGTCGGATTTGTCCACGACCAGCTTGGCTGGCTTGGCCAGCGGGGCAACCCCGTCGATGTTGGGAACCTGGATCGCGTTGCCGGCCTTGCTCAGATCCACGCCGGGGTTGAGCTGGCGCAGCAACGCAGGGTCGGCATGAAAGCGCTCGCCCAGGGATTCATCCACCGAGGTGTAGCCGAGCGAAGGCAGCTTGGCTTGTTCGGCCGGGCCCTTGGGAATCGCCTGGAACGGGCCGGCAACATCGGCATCGGTGAGCGTGTAGTGCACCAGCGCCGGTGTGCTGTCGGCCTGCAAGGCCTGCCAGGTGGCATCGTCCAGTTCGCCGGTCACCTTGATGTTGTGTGCGGCCTGGAACCCGGAGACCGCACGCTTCTGATTGGAGCCACGTTCGCCATCGATCTGGCCTGGGGAAAAATGCGCGCGGTCCAGCAGCACCTGCGCATGCAGGTCCGAGCGTGGGCCGGTGGCGACGGCTTTTGCGGCAGGCGTCGCCGTCGGCGCAGGGGCGGCAGCAGGCGCAGCTTGCGGTGCTTGTGCCAGCGCAGACAACGAAGTGCTCAACGACAGGGCGAGCAAACAGACGCGAGCGTAAGAGCGAGGGGGCATGTGCAGGTCCGCAAAGAGGCAAGCGCGCACAGTGCCGTAGCGGCCTGCGTTTGCTGCGTGAAATGGCTGCACCCGGACTGACTGAGGCGCGATGGCGCTGCGGTCCTTGCTCGATGAGGGCTGTGCGGTTCCGGGTTGCGCGGCGGTCCTCACGACGCCACCGCGTTGCACGCGGGTCATGAAGGCTGGCTTGCGAGACCTCGACCTCGCAGCATTGATCGGAGGCCGACCGCCTGCATCATGCGCAGACAATCGACCGATGACCTGTGCGCCCACGTGCAAGAGCACCCGCCTGGTCGCCTACCGCCCTGGCCCGATGGTCAGTAGGTATGGCCCACTGTCAGCAGGTACACCCGCCCGGTCTGCACGTAAGCGCCATCGGCGCTGGGGTCGTAGGCCATGTAGCGCTTGGACTTGCCCTGGGTTTCGTAGAACGTGGCGGCGTTGAGCAGGTTCTTGGCCGAGACACCGACATCGATAGGTGCGGCAAATGGTAGGTCGCATTGAAGTCCAACGACTTCACCGGTTGCAGGTAGTCGTTGAGCCGGTCGCTGGTCAAGCCCAGCAATTGCAGGCCGGTGTAGTTGTAGCTCAGGTCGGTGCGCAGATGCGTATCGTCGTAGAACAGGTCCAGGTTGTAGATGCGCTCGGGCGCACGCGGTAGCCAGGTCTTTTCCGGCTGATCTCTGCGTTTGCTGTCTGCCTGGCTGCGTTGCAGCGTGAGGTTGGCAGTGACGCCCAGATTGCTCCAGTGCCCCGGCAACTGCTGCAGCCGTTTGCTTGCTGCCAACTCCAGTCCGTAGAGCGTTGCGGTGCCGCCGTTCTGCGGCATGGTCACCGGTACGCCGTTTTCGAAGGTCGTGCCGGTCGGCACCAGCCCGCCCAGAGTGTTGTCGTTGCCAGTGGCCGATTGGGATGTATAGATGAAGCCGCTGATGCGCTTGTAGTACGTCGAGGCGCTGAGCACGCCGCCGGTGTGGTCGTAGAACTCGGCAGACAGGTCGGCGTTGTCGGCAGTGCTTGCCTGCAGGTTGGGGTTGGGCTTGGAGATGCCGACCACCCTTTGGGTGTCGTCGATCGAATACACCGTCTCGCCGGAAATCAGCCCGAACGCCGGCCGGCTGAAACTGCGCCGCAACGCCGCGCGATACACGGTGAGATCGTTCGGCCGATAGTTGATGCCGATGCCCGGCAAGACCTTGCCATAGGTGCTGCCGCTGCCGACCAAACTGCCGGCGCTGCCATCGCCGCTGGATTGCCAGGATTGGGCCGAGTAGCGCGTCAGCTCGTAACGCACACCAGGCAGCACGCTCACCGCGCCGATATGCAGCGCGGCCATTGCGTAACCGGAATAGATCGCCTCGGTGCTGGAGGTGGTGTTGGCGTTGTAGTCGTTGGCGGTGTAACTGCCTGCGCCGTTCGGATCGGCAATATATTTGTAAGGCAGCGCCTGCGCGCGCATCCAGCCGCGATCCAGCAGTTTGAACGGCCCGGCGTAGTAACCATCGAATGCGTTGTAGGTGATGCGGCCGGGAATCGCGCTCAGCGGCGTGCCCCCGGCGGCGGGAGTAGCCACCGCGCACCGCCGTGGGTTGGTTGCGATAGGTTTCCAGGCGCGCGCTGGACTGGTCCTGGGTGCCGGTGACGCCGTAACTGCCGTAGATGGCACGCGCATACAGCGCGCTGGTATCGCCTTGCCAATCCAGCGACAGATTGCCGCCGTGGCGTTCGATCTGGCTGGTGTACAGGCTGTAGTTGTAGCGGGCGCTGATCAATGGGCCCACATCACGCAGGTCGGTGGCTGCGGCGGGCGCAGGGTCTGCCGGCACATATGTGCTGTTGGGCGCCGGTGCCTGCGCCATAGTGTTGTTCTTGCCGTAATAAGCCGATGCGTGGATCCCGAAGGCGTCGCCTTCCCCCGAACTTCCAGGCCAGCTCCTGCTGGAAGGTACCGCCGCCGTGCTTGCCGCCCAGATGCTTGGCCAATGCGTTGAACTGGCCTTGCGCGGTGCTCTTGGCATACACATCGCGGTCGAAATCGAACGCATTGGGGGTGCGCATGTCGATCGCGCCACCGATCGAATCGCCGGGCATGTCGGGCGTGGGCGATTTGGACACCTGCACCGACTGGATGCCGAACGGTGCCAGCATGTTCAACGAAATGGCGCGTGTCGACGAATCGGTCTCCGGCATGCCGAAGCCGTTGAGCGTGTACGCGTTGTAGCTGGCATCCATGCCGCGGATGCAGACGTAGGCGTTTTCGCCGGTGGTGGCCTGGCCAAGATGCATGTCGCTGTAGGCCGATAAACCCGGCATGTGCGCCACGACATCGGCAATGCCGCCGGAGGGGATCGCATCGATCTGCTGCTTGCTCATCACGCTGTTGACGCTGTTGGACAGGCGCTGCTCATTCAGCGATCCCGGTGCCTCGGCGTGGGTGGCTTGCACGGTGACCGAATCCAACGTGGTGGTGGTCAGCTCTGCAGCGTGTGCAAATGCTGGTGCGGAAAGCACCACGGCAATGGCACAGCTCAGGCGATGGAAGGGACGGGAAGACTGCATGCTCAGGGCTCGCGGAAGTGGGAAGGAGTGCCCGCATCCAGTGAACGGGCACTGGCCTGGGTCGCCGACGCCTTCCATTGCGACAGGTCTGATGCGTGGGGTTAGCCGGCGCGTGTATGCGCGGCGCTGCGCTCAATGGCGCAGGTCGAGGCCGCTGCAGTGCACGCTTGGTCGCTGCGGATTGCAGCGCGCCACGGCAGCGTGATCGAAGCGCACCACGTAGCCGTTATCGGCCGGCTCGTTGATCGGGAAATCGGTACTGAGCAATTGCGCGCCGCTGGCCAGCATGGCGTCGCGCCGGGAGGTGTCGTTGCGCTGCGCTTCTTTCAGATCGGCATCGGCACGCGCACGCACCAGATAACCGGCCTTGACCAACTGCGCGATGTCATCGGCGGGGCCGTCGTTGCGCTCGATAAATGCCGCATCGTCCTCGCCCGGCACCGCATTGGTGAAACACACGCGGCCGTGCAGTGATGGATGGCCGGGCAGGTAGCTGGCGCCTGCAGCGCGTTGGTCGAGCAGAAACACCACCTTGCCGCGCGCTTGATCCAACGATGGCCAGCCATGCGCGAGCACGCCGGCATTGAGGGTGCGCGCGCTGCCCCGTACCTGATCGGGGCTGATGTACTCATCGGGCTGGAACACCTAGCGCAGTTCGGCATCCAGCGCATCCATCGCTTTCGTGTCGAACGGTTCGGGTTACACGGTGGGGAACGCCAGCGCTATCGGCGTCTGCTTGGTTCCCAGCAGGATGAAGATCGGCACATGGCCCGGGTGCTGCTTCGACCAGGTGCGGATGTCCTGCAGGCAGGCAATCAAGGGTTGGCAATTGCTGCGCTGGTCAAGATCCTGCACATGCATGACCTTGAAGCCCGGCGTCTCCATCACCCCGGCCGGCGCGCTTGCCGGTGCGGCCGGCAGTCCGGCCTTGGCGATCTGCGCGACGATGGCCGGGTGCGCATAGCGCCCGCCCTGTGCATCGGCGAAGATGTCCCGTTCGAGTTGGCGCACGCCAGCGTCGAGTTGCTGCGTCAATGCGGTATGGCGGTAATCCAGTGCAGCAAACAGTGCCGGGTCCAGGTGCTTCAACACAGCCGCTTCGCTGGGTGCAACGCCGGCGTGGTAGCTGTTGTGGCTGCCGATGTACTGCAGATCGGTGAGACGCGGCGCAGCTTGCGCGGCAACATTGCTCAGCACCAGCGCGGTGAAGAAGACGATACGCGTGGTGGCTCTTCGCTTCGCGCGCACCAGCTTCGGTTTGCGGGTGATGCCTGACGTGACAGCAGTAAAAGCGCCAAAAAGATGCATGCAGTACAGCCGGGAAGCGACGAGGCCGCCATCATCGCGGCCCAGCTTGACGCATGTCTTTCTGCAGTGTGTCCGTGATGCGTCAGGTCTTGCTGCAAGGGGTTCGTGTTGGTTGCAACATCGTGACATTGTTTCTCACGACGGGGCGGTCTGTTGCAGCGCATAGGTCAGCAACCGCGCCTGCACGCGGTCGCCCAGGCTGCGTGGTGCATCCAGCGCCATGCGCTGCAGGCAGGCAACATCATTCGCATCCAACGCTTTGCGTGCGAGCAGTGCGCGGCACACCGTGGCGATTTTTCCGCCGGTGCCAGCCGTTGCGCATTTGAGCCAGCTCAATGCACGCAGCAGACGGTGCTCGATCTCGGTGAAGTCGCTGCCGAGCGGGTACTCGGGCAGGCTGCCGTCGCGTCGAAACGGCGCCAGCGCCTGTTCCAGTGCCTGTGGTGTGTTGCGTTGCGCACGTGCCGGCAGCACCGGGGCGGTGCGCAGCTTGCGCGACTGTTTGGCCTGGGCAAGCAGCGCGTCCTGGAAGCGCGCATCGCAGATGGCGGCCATTTCCACCACGCAGTCCTGGTCGGTCTTGTGGCGCAGATCGGCGATGCCGTATTCGGTGATGTAAAGGTCGCGCAGATGGCGTGGAATGGTGGTGTGGCCATAGTTCCAGCGCAGGTTGCTGGCGGTGTGCGCGCCAGTCTCGCGGGTGGCACGCAGCATCAAGCTGCTGCGCGCCTGCGGCAGGGCATGCGCCATCGCCACGAAGTTGTATTGCCCGCCCACGCCGGAGACCATGCGGCCATCTTCCAGCCCGTCGGACACCGCCGCCCCCAACGCAGTTGCCATCATGCAGGAGTTGAAGAAGCGTGCGTCCTTGCGCTGCAACCGCTGCAGCGCCTCGTTGCCGCCGTAAAGCTGATTGATCTCGCTGATGCGGCGCATGCCGATTGCCGCGCGTGTTGGCGCATCCAGATCGCGCAACCATTGGTAGAACGCCGGCGAGCCGAGATAGAACGCGCCATGCAGGAACTCGCCTTCGGCTGCCAGCCGTGCATGGTCTGCTGCATCGGCGCTGCCATCGCTGATGCGCTGCATCAGCGGCAGATCGTCATGCACCTTGCGGCGGATCACGCCGCTGTCCACCAGTTGCTTGAAGCCTTCGTTGAGCATTTCGCTGCAGCCGTACAAGCCGATGGCGAACGGCGCCAGGCCGCCGCTTGCCTGCACGGCCGGGTGCTGTTCCAGTGCCGGATCCAGTGCCTGCAGCACGCGGCGATAGGTCGCGTTATCGGTATGCCGCAGCACCAACGCATGGCTCAGTGCATCGGCGAGCGTGCCGATGCCGATCTGCAAGGTGCCGCCATCGCGCACCAGGGTGCTGGCATACAGGCCGATGGCGTAGTCGACGCTGCTCACCGCCTGCCGCGGTAAGCCGAACAAGCGTGGGGAAGCACCGGGCAGGTCGATGACCAGATCGAAGAACGCGGCATCCACGGCGGCAGTGCCCCCCATCCACGGCAGTTGCGGGTCCACTTCGGCCACCAGCATTGGGCGCGGCAAGCCCAATGCCTGCACCGCATCCAGGGTGTCCTGGGTGATGTCGTTGTTGCACGACAGCGACAGCCGCGTGCCGCCGGGTTCGCGCGCCACCTTCTGCACGATCAGGTTGGGCGCGCGTTGCGCGACCGCGGCGGCAGCATGCGTGTAGTTGAGACTCGTGTAATCGGCCTGGGCCTGGGTGGAATGCAGCAACCCGCCGGACTGCATGTAGAACTCTTCCACCTGCACATGCGCGGGCAGGGCGTCGCGCAGCATCGCATCGACATAGGCAAGGCGCGGAAAATCTTCGCCGAAGTGACGCGCGATGAACGGTGCGGCAAAGCGTGCCTCCAGCCCCGCGCCCGGCCTGGGCGGATTGAGCGACAACGCCGTGTACACCGCCAGGGGCCGCGACGGCGTGTCCTTGATGCGGGCATACAGCGCGTTCAACAGGCGATGCGGCTTGCCGATGCCCAGCGGTGCGCCGACGCGCAGCGGGCCATCGATACGTTGCAGGATATGCGAAACGGCAGTGCTCAACTCAGTGACATGCGTACTCATGCACGAGAGCGTAGCCGAAAGCGCTGTCGTGCTGGCACCGACAGCTGTCAGGTGATACCCGACGCCGTGCAACGAATTGCTACGGCAGAACTTACAACTCGATAACACATGGCTCATGGTCACTTAATCGAGCCGGCCCAGCATGCACTGCATGATCACCTCCTCGCCTTCGCGTTTGTATTCCCGCCGTGGATTTGCCAGTGCCAGCCTGATCGGGGTCGGGCATGCGCAGCGCCCGGAGGTGGAACGCTTCATCGCTGCGGTCTACCTGCAGCGTTACGGTGCGCAACTGCGCAGCTTTCTGCCGCAGTTGCTGGTCTACCGCGATGCCGAAGGTGCGCTGATGGCGGCAGTAGGCATGCGGCTCGGCAGCGCCGGTCGTCTGTTCGTGGAGCAGTATCTGGATGAGCCCGCCGAATCGGCGCTGGCCGCCTGCATGGCTGCGCCCGTGGCACGCTCGTGCCTGGCCGAGGTGGGTAATTTCGCGGCGATCAGTGCCGGCAGCGCACGTGCGCTGATCCCGCAGATGACCCACGCGCTGCACGATGCCGGTGTGCGCTGGGTCTTGTTCGCCGCAACGCGCGGGTTGCGCAATACCTTCGATCGGCTCCAACTGCGGCCGCTGGCACTGGCGCCCGCGTTGCAGTCGCGCCTTCGCGACGACGACAGCGACTGGGGCAGCTACTACGCAACGCAACCGCAGGTGGTATGCGGCGACGTCGCCGCCGGCCATGCCTTTTTGCTCGCGCGGCAATCACTGCATCCGCAGGCCGCACGCCTTGGCATCGAGACGATGCCGTACCAGATGGGAGTAGGTGCATGAGCGCACGTTTCGTCGAGTTGCTCGATCATTTGCACGGCCATGCACCGCGGGTGCTGACCGCCACCGCGAGCCTGGGCGCGCAGGCGTTGGCCGATGCGGTGGCGCGGTTGGCGGCGAGCATGCAGATCGCAGGGCTGACACGGGTTGCCAGCCGGCTCGACAACGGCCCGGACTGGTTGATCCTGGATCTGGCACTACGTCTGATCGACGCCGTCCACGTGCCATTGCCGACCTTCTTCTCCGACTCCCAGGTGCTGCACGCGCTGACCTCTAGCGGCGCGCAATGCGTGGTGACCGACCTTGCCGCCGCCGCGCCGGCCGGCAGCAGCGGCCCGCTCCCCGCAATGCATGGCGATTCGCTGCGGTTCTGGCGGGTGGCTGCAGTTGTCGGGCTGCCCACCTTGCCAGAAGCCACTGCGTGCATCACCTATACGTCCGGAACCACCGGCCGCCCCAAAGGCGTGTGCCTGTCCGCCGACAGCCTGCTCACGGTTGCCGGCTCGCTGGTGGATGCTTCGTCTGCGATCGCACCGCGTCGGCATCTTTGCCTGATGCCGTTGTCCACCTTGCTGGAGAACGTGGCCGGGCTGTACGCAACCTTGTTGTCCGGCGCGCAGGTGGCGTTGCCGTCGCTGGCGCAGATCGGCTACACCGGCGCCAGCGGGCTGGATGTGCCGACGCTACTGCGCTGCCTGCACCAGTATCAACCCGAGAGCGTCATCCTGGTGCCGCAGTTGTTGCTGGCCTTGGTCAGCGCTGCCGAGCAGGGCGTTGCCCTGCCGGCATCACTGCGCTACATCGCTGTCGGTGGCGGGCATATCGGCCCCAGTCTGCTCGCGCGTGCCGCGGCGTTGGGGCTGCCGGTGTTCGAAGGCTACGGCCTGACCGAATGCGGCTCGGTGGTTTGCCTCAACCGGCCCGGTGCCGTGCGTGCGGGTAGTGTCGGTCAGGTGCTGGCGCATGCACGGGTGCAGATCGTCGACGGCGAGATCCAGGTCGATGGCGTGCGCGCACTCGGCTATCTGGGCGAAGAAGCATTGCCGCCGGGGCCGGTACGCACCGGCGATCTGGGATATGTGGACCACGACGGTTTCGTGCATATCACCGGGCGCCGCAAGCATCTGTTCATCACTGCCTTCGGCCGCAACGTGTCGCCCGAATGGGTGGAAAGCGAATTGCTGCAACACCCGCTGCTTGCACAGGCGGTGGTGTGGGGCGAAGCGCAGGCCGACAACGTGGCGGTGCTATGGCCACGACGGCCCGACAGCGACGACGCGGCAATCGCCAAGGCGCTGGCCGAAGTCAACGCCGGCTTGCCGGATTACGCACGCGTGGCGCGCTTCGTGCGCGCAGATGCACCCTTCAGCGCACTCCAGGGCCTGCTCACGGCCAACGGGCGCCCCCGCCGCGACGCGATCCTCGCGCGCTATCAATCCGCCGTCGATCGCAGTTACCGGTCGCCGGCTACCGTCGTCTCTCAAGGAATTTCTCCATGACGTTTTACACATCCCTGCTGGCGCAGACCGAGGCCGAACGCGAGCGCATGACTCAGGTGCCGATCATCCAGGCGGCACTGGCCGGCAACATCGCCCGCGACGATTACGTGGCGTTTCTCGGCCAGGCCTATCACCACGTGCGGCACACCGTACCGCTGCTGATGGCCTGCGGCGCACGCCTGCCGGCGCGGCTGGAATGGCTGCGCGAAGCCATCGGCGAATACATCGAAGAGGAGATGGGCCATCAGGAATGGATCCTGGACGATCTGGTGGCGTGCGGGCAGGCGCGCGAAGCGACCGTGCTAGCGGGGCCATCGCTGGCCACCGAGCTATTGGTCAGCTACGCCTACGACACCATCCAGCGTGGCAACCCGGTGGGGTTCTTCGGCATGGTGCTGGTGCTGGAAGGCACCAGCGTGGCGTTGGCCACGCGTGCGGCCAACAGCATTGCGCATTCGCTGGAATTGCCACGCAATGCCTTCAGTTACCTGTTGTCGCATGGCGATCTGGATATCGAACATGCCGGTTTTTTCGAGACGTTGATGAACCGGCTCGACGACCCGTTCGACCAGCAGGCGGTGGTGCATGCGGCCAAGCGTTTTTACGTGCTGTACGGCGATCTGTTTCGCACCTTGCGCAGCGAAGGCGTGCGTCTGGCGGAGGCGGCGTAATGGATCTGCATGGCAAGTGCGTCATCGTGACCGGCGCCACTGGTGGCATCGGCGCCGCACTGTGCGCCGGCTTGGTCGGGGCAGGCGCAACCGTTGTCGCGGTGGGGCGAACGGAGCAGACGTTGCAGCGGCTAGCTGCCGCACACGCGCCCGGTCGCGTGGTGCCGGTGGTCGCGGATCTGGCCAGCGACGCGGGCCGTGCGGTGTTGCTGGCACGTGCGCATGAGATGCGCCCGGCACCGTCGGTGCTGGTGCTTGCGCATGCGCAAAGCCACTTCGGATTACTGCAGGACCAAGACCCGGCGGATCTGGCCGCAGTGGTGCATCTGAATCTCACCGTACCGATGCTGCTGGTGCAGGCGCTGTTGCCGGCCTTCGCGCGCCAGCCGGATGCAGCGATGGTGGCGGTCGGCTCCACCTTCGGCAGTATCGGGTTTGCCGGTTTTGCCGGCTACAGCGCCAGCAAATTCGGTCTGCGTGGTCTGTTCGAAGCGCTGGCGCGCGAGCATGCCGGTGCCAGCGTGCGTTTCCAGTATCTGTCGCCGCGTGCCACCGCCACTGCGTTCAATCCTGCGGCGGTGGATGCGCTCAATGCGGAGCTGGGGACCGCGGTGGATCGTGCCGAGGACGTGGCCGCAGCGCTATTGCAATCAATCGTGCGCGGCGATGCACGGCGTCAGTTGGGGTGGCCGGAAAAGCTGTTTGCCCGGCTCAATGGGCTACTGCCCGAACTGGTGGACCGCGCCTTGCGCAAACAGCTTCACCTCATCCGTCGCCATGCGCGGCCCAGCGGTACCGCCGCCACACAGGAGTTTTCGCATGAACCGCAGTTGCCGTAAATCGCGCATCTTCAGTGCGCTGGGATTGTGCATGATCGCCGGCGCCGGCTGGGCGGCCGGTCTGTCGCCGCAGGTGGCGCAGCTGCAGGACCGCTGGGCGGTGATCACCTATCAACTGCCAAAACCGCAGCGGGTTGTCGCATTGGAAGCACTCGCACAGCAATCCGATCAAGTGTGCCATGCCTTGCCGGACGATGCAGAGGCATTGATCTGGGACGGCATCGTGCGCTCGAGTCTGGCTGGGGAAAAAGGCGGTCTGGGCGCGTTGGCGCAGGTCAAACGCGCGCGTACGGATTTCGAACAGGCCATCAAGCGCGCACCGCGCGCGCTCGACGGTGCGGCCTACACCAGTCTGGGCGCGCTGTATTACCAAGTGCCCGGCTGGCCGATCGGTTTCGGTGACGACGCCAGGGCGCGCACATTGCTCTATCAGGGCCTGGCGATCGATCCAGACGGACTGGACAGCAATTACTTCGTCGGTGACTTCCTGCGCGACCAGAAGGACTGGGCTGGGGCGGCAAAAGCGTTCGAAAAGGCCGCTGCCGCACCACCACGTCAGGGCCGGCAGGTTGCCGACGCTGGCCGACGCAAGGAAATTGCCGCCAAGCTGGCAGATGTGCGGGCGCAGCTTGCCAAGCAGTGAGCAGACTTACAGACTGGCGCACATGCGCATTCTGCTGGTTGAAGACGATCTCTCACTGGGCGAGGGCATTCGCACTGCATTGCGGCGCGCCGCCTATGCAGTGGACTGGGTGCATGACGGCGTCAGTGCGTTGATGGCGCTACAGGAGGAGACCATGGATCTGGTCATCCTGGATTTGGGCTTGCCGCGCATGGATGGCATCGAGGTCATCCGCACCGCACGCGCTCGTGCGCTGGACACGCCGATTCTGGTACTCAGCGCACGTGAGCGTGCAGCCGACCGCGCGCTTGGGCTGGATGTCGGTGCAGACGATTATCTGGGCAAGCCCTTCGACACCAATGAACTGTTGGCGCGCACGCGGGCCCTGCTGCGCCGCTCGGCCGGGCGCGCACAGCCGGCATTGCAGGCCGGCGCACTGCGGCTGGACCCGGCCGGCATGTCGGTGCGCTGGCACGGCCGCGACCTGGATCTGACCCGGCGCGAGTTTGCCCTGTTGTGGCTGTTGATGGAGCAGCGTGGCCGGCCGATCGGGCGCGAGCGTATCCAGCAACATCTCTATGGATGGGACGATGACGTGGCCAGCAATGCGGTGGACGTGCATGTGCACCAGTTGCGTCGCAAGCTGTCGGCAGCCGTGATCCGCACCGTTCGCGGCATTGGTTACGCACTGGACGAACAGGCCGCACAGGCCGCCGCGACCCCGCCGCAGGCGCCGCAATGAATTCGATTCGGCGTGTGTTGTTGCTGGCCTTGCTGGGCGTGTTGTCGTTGCTGATGCTGGCCGCAGCCGGGTTCAGTTATCGCGCAGGGCTGCAGGAAGCCGGTGAGATGTTCGATGCACGCCTCGTGCAGTCGGCACGCGTACTGCTGTCGTTGGTGGATCGACCCCTGGACGATCTGCGAGCAGGCGAGCCGATCGTGATCCGTGGATGGCATGGGCAAGCGCAAGGCGTGGGCGAAGCGTTGGCGTTCAACGACGGCCATGCCTACGAAACCAAACTGGCATTCCAGGTGCGCAACGCTGCCGGTGCGCTGCTATTGCGTTCTGACAGCGCACCGGCGCAACCACTGGCACCGCTACGTGCCGGCTATGCAGACGTACACCTTGCCGATGGCCAGTGGCGCACATTCACCCTGCGCTCGCCGGGCGGGCGCTGGTTTCAATCGGCCGAACGCGCCGATATTCGTGAGGAGCTTGCCGAAGACATCGCGCTGGGAACGTTGTTGCCGCTGCTGATGGCGTTGCCATTGATGGGGCTGCTGATCTGGGCCGTGGTGAATTGGGCAATGCGCTCGCTGGTACGTGTCTCCGACGAGATCGGCGAGCGCGACCCAAAGCGCTTGCAGCCGCTGCAGCCACAGCATATGCCACGCGAGGTGCATGGCCTGGTGCGCGCAGTCAACGGATTGATGGGCCGTGTTCAGGACGGATTGGAACGCGAACGCCGCTTTATCGCCGACGCCGCGCATGAACTGCGGACACCGATCGCCGCGCTCAAAGTGCACGCGGCCAACCTGCGCCTGGCCACCAACGCACAGGAACGCGATGAATCGCAGCAGCAACTCGATGCCAATGTGCTGCGCATCGAACGCATGATTGCGCAGCTGCTGGCCTTGAGCAGGGTCGAAGCGGTCGCTGCGCTACCACAGCGCAGCGTGAGCCTGGATACCTTGGTGCGGAGCGAGTCCGAAGATGTGCTGGCGCTGGCGGTGCAACGCCAGCAGAGCGTGGAGCTGGCACTGCAACCGGTGATGGTCATCGCCGATGAAACCGCGTTGTCGTTGCTGCTGCGCAACCTGTTGGAAAACGCCGTGCGCTACACCCCGGCGGGTGGCCGCATCCGGGTCAGCACGCACAACGCACCGCAGCCGACACTGGTGGTGGAGGATTCCGGTCCCGGCATCCCCGAAGCGGCGCGCGCACGCGTGTTTCATCGCTTCCATCGCGAACTAGGCACCGGTGTAGAAGGCAGCGGGCTGGGTTTGTCGATTGTGCACGACATCGCTGTGGTACATGCAGCACGCGTGCAGCTGGATGAAGCGCCCACATTGGGCGGCTTACGTGTCAGTGTGCAATTTGCCGGAAAGCCGATCAGCTGACAGACGATCCGTCGGCGAGGGTGGCACCGCACCGACAAACGGTGCTTGACAGCGGATTCGTTTACGCGCGTAATCGAAAAAAATTACGGGTGTAATCGTATGCAGATCAGTGATGCCGAAGCGGTGGTGATGCAGGTGCTCTGGGACGGCGCTCCGCGCACGGCCGAAGAGGTGATTGCCGCGCTGGCACACACCGGCTGGGCCGAGCCGACCATCAAGACCTTGCTCAACCGGCTGCTCACCAAAGGCGCCGTTGCAGCAGAAAAGCATGGTCGCAAATACCACTACACACCGCTGCTGGCGCGTGAGCACTGGGTGCAGCAGCAGAGCGAAGGATTGCTGCAGCGGCTGTTCGGCGGGCGGGTTGCGCCACTGGTGGCCCACTTCAGCGCACGCGGGCAACTCAGCCGGGCCGACATCGCGGAATTGAAGCGTCTGCTCAAGGAGTTGGACGATGCACCTTGACCTGCCATCGCTGTTGCGCGTCACGCTGTACAGCAGCGCAGCGCTACTGACATGCCTGCTGCTGCGTCGTGCGCTGCGTGCCTGGCTTGGCGCAACAGCTGCGTACGCGATCTGGGCCGCCGTGCCGCTCGCGGTGTTGGCAGCGTTGCTGCCGGGGCCGCCGCTAGCGACAGCGTTGCCGAAGATGCCGGCGTTGGTTGCATTGCCGCTCACCCTGGAAAGCAGCCAGCCCGCATGGGCGGGTGAGTTGCTGGCTGCCTGGCTGGCCGGTGCCGTTGCGATGGCCGTCGCGCTTTGCTGGCGACAACGGCAATACGTGCACAGCCTGGGCGCGTTGCATGCGCTGGGCAGCGGGCTGTGGGCGGCAACGCACGATGTGGGGTTGCCGGTGTCGCTGGGCATCTGGCGCCCGCGCATCGTGGTGCCGATGGATTTCCACAAGCGCTACACCGCCGCCGAGCGCACGCTGATCCTGGCGCATGAGCGCCTGCATCTGCGTCGCGGCGATCTGCACGCCAATCTGCTGGCCGCAACGTTGCTGTGTATCGGCTGGTGCCATCCGTTGATGCATCTGGCATGGCGCGCGTTCCGGCTGGATCAGGAACTGGCCTGCGATGCTGCCGTGCTGGCGCGCTTCCCGGGCCAGCGCCGCAGCTACGCCACGGCGATGCTGAAGACCCAGTGTGGCGCCGGCTGGATGCCGACGACCGCCTGCCATTGGGCCGCGCCGCATGCCATCACGCAACGCGTGGCTGCATTGCTGAGCCCTGCGGTGGAAGTACCGCGTGCGCGTTGGAATCTACGCATGGTGGTCGCGATGGCGGTGATGCTCAGCGGCGCCTGCTGGGCTTTCCAACCTGCGCAACTGCAGGGTATGCCCGTGCCCGGCAATGCGCCCGATTTTCGCAGCATGCAGCCGCCCAGGTATCCAGCGCATGCGGTTGCCGCGCAGCTTGCCGGATTTGTCGAACTACAGATCGCGGTGAGCCCAACTGGAACACCCGACGACATCGCGATCGTGCACAGCACGCCGGCCGGCGTGTTCGATCAAGCCGTGCTCGACGCAGCACGCACCTGGCGCTTCAAGCCGGCGCTCAGGCAGGGCCACGCAGTGGCGTCCGACGTACGCGTGCCGGTGAAATTCGAACTGGATCCACCAGAACCTGCGCCGGCAGTTACGCATCGAAATGCCGGTCCCGATCACAATGCCGAAACGCAGCACGCTGCAGCGCAGTCCAAGCGCGTTGCCAGCTGCGCAAAGACGCAATGCATTGAACGCGGAACGCTGCAATGAACTCCCTCAAGGTCTGCAGCGTCTTCCTGACGCTGGCTGTAAGCGGTTGCGCCACCCGGCAGGGCGTGGAGCAGGAACGTCGCCAGCGCGAGGATTCAGTGGATCAACGCCTGCTGCCATCGCAGCCGGATGACGTGGGCACCGCGAGGATCGAGCCCTATAAGCTGGCGCCAACCCAGCGCTTTCGCATGCCGCGTGCGCTGCGCAGCGAGGCACCGGTACTGCCTGCCGATTCGCCGCGCCAGACCCTGGCGCCGACCACCGTCTGTGCCCATCTCATCCTCGCTGCCGACGGTAGCGTGCAGCGCGTCGATGCGATGTCCGACCGCGAAGAATGCGTGGCAGGGCTGCTGCCAGACAATGCCGATCTGCTGCAGGCGGTGCGCACCACCGCGCAGCGATGGCAGTTCGTCCCGGCCGCGATGTGCACGTATGCACCCGGGGTTGCGCAACCGGCAGCACCGGACGATTGCACCGGCGCCTCCCAGATCGAGCCGGTACCGGTGACGCTGTCGTTCGCGTTCACCTTCGAGGTGCGGCAAGGCAAGGTGAGCGTGCGTAGCGGGAAGGTCGCGCGATAGGGATTGCAGCGGTTGCTACGTTTAGTCGCCGCTTTCAATCCAGCACATGCACGCTATCGGCAATGCGCTGCACCTCATCGGGGTTGTGGCTGACGTAGAGCATCGGCAGGCGAATCTCGTCGCGCACGCGCTGCAGGTACGGGATCAATTCTTCGCGGCGCGCCTGGTCCAAAGCAGACAGCGGTTCGTCGAACAGCAGGATCGCCGGTTGCGCCAACAAGGCGCGGCCGATCGCCACGCGCTGCGCCTCGCCCCCGGAGAGGTTGCGCGGCCGGCGTTGCAATAACGGCGCGATGCCAAGCAGTCCCACCACATCGTCGAAGCCGAACGGCGCCGTGCCGCGCGCATGCCGGCCGTAGCGCAGGTTGCCGCGCACATCCAGGTGCGGGAACAGCCGCGCATCTTGAAACACGTAACCGATCCGGCGCTTGTGCGTGGGCAGGTCGATGCCTTGCCCGGCGTCGAACAGGCAGCGCCCGTCGATGCGGATATGCCCGGCATGCGGGCGCACCAGTCCGGCAATCGCGTTGAGCACCGTGGTCTTGCCGGCACCGGATGGGCCCACCAGCGCCACCACGCGCGCATCGTCGTGGATGCGGATACGCCGTTCGAAGGTGCCGCGTTGCAGCTGCAGATCGATATCCAGCATCAGTCCTCCTCGCGCGGATGCGGCCTGCGCACCAGCCATTCGGACAGCAGCAACGCTGCCAGCGAAATCGCCAGCGCCACGCCGGCCAGCCGCCAGATGCCCGATTCCATGCCCGGCACCTGCATCAGGCCATAGATGGCCGACGACAAGGTCTGCGTTTCGCCAGGGATATTCGACACGAAGGTGATGGTGGCGCCGAACTCGCCCAGTGCCTTGGCAAACGCAAGCACCACGCCGGCGACCAAGCCCGGCCAGGCCAGCGGCAAGGTGATGCTGAAAAACACCCGCCACGGCCCGGCGCCCAGGGTGGCGGCGGCCGCTTCCAGGCGACGGTCGGTGGCTTCGATGGATAGACGGATCGCGCGCACCATCAGCGGAAATCCCATCACCGCGCACGCCAGCGCCGCGCCGGTCCAGCGGAAGGCGAACTGGATGCCCAGGTGTTCCAGCAACCAGCTGCCCACCGGCCCCTGCGTGCCCAGTACCACCAGCAGCGCATAGCCGGTGACCACCGGCGGCATCACCAACGGCAGATGCAGCAGCGCATCCAGCAGCGCCTTGCCCGGAAAGCGGCGCCGCGCCAGCAACCAGCCGCAGGCGATACCCGGCGGCAGGCTGGCAAGCGCCGCCACGATCGCAACCTTGAGACTCAAGCCGATCGCGGTCAGCTCTTCCGGGGTGAACATCGACAAGCGGCGTGCCTCAATCCTTCAACGAAAAACCGCGGCGCGCGAAGATCGTCCTGGCCGGCTTGCTCGCCAGCCAGGTCACGAAAGCGGCGGTGGCGGGATTGCTGCTGTTTTTCAATGCGGCAACCGGATAGACAATGGCCTCATGGCTGTCGTCGGGAAAGGTCGCCACCACGCGGACCTTGGCATCGGCGCGTGCGTCCGAGCCGTACACGATGCCCAGCGGCGCTTCGCCACGCGAGACCAGCATCAATGCCGCGCGCACGCTTTCCGATTCGGCAAGGCGGTCGCTGACGCTGTCCCATTGGCCGAGCTTGCGCAGCGCAGCGGCGGCGTATTTGCCGGCCGGCACGCTGGCGGTCTGGCCAACGGCCAGGCGGCCGTTCTCGCCAAGCGCCTTGGCAATGGCGCCGGGTGTGCGCGGGTCCACGCGCAGCTTGCTGTTGGCCGGCGCGATCAATACCAGCGTGTTGCCGAGCAGGTTGTGACGCTGCGCCGGCAGCACCAGGCCACGTTGCTGCAGGTAATCCATCCACTCCAGGTCGGCCGAAAAGAACACGTCCGCCGGTGCGCCCTGTTCGATCTGGCGTGCCAGTGCGGAGCTCGCTGCATACGACACCCGCACCGGCGTGCCGGCCGCTTTCTCGTATGCAGCCGTGGCCTCGTCCATCGATTCTTTCAGGCTGGCCGCTGCGAATACGGTGACCGGTGCGGTCTGCGCACTCGCCAGCATGGGCAGCGCCAACATCAGCACGCACAACGCGCGTTGCCAGAAACCGATCATGCGCATGGGGGAACTCCTCACCGGGTAGTCCCCGATCATAACGGCTGGGCGATGCGCCCCGCGTGGCGACTACGGAACCAGTCCGGCGCAGCGGCCCGCCTGCAGATTGGTCTGCAAGGCCGGCCGGATCAGCTTGGGTTCGGGCAAGCTGGCATCGCGCGCTTGTCGCTGCGCCACGAAGGCATCGACATCGACGCCGTCGCGCACGTGAATATTGCTGCGCCGCTGTGCGCCGATACTGGTCTGGTACGCCACCGCGCGCCCACCGGGGCCGTAGTCGTGGCAGACGAACACACGGGTGCGCTCCGGCAGCGTATACATGCGCTGGATCGACGCAAACAGCTGGCGCGCATCGCCGCCGGGAAAGTCGCAACGCGCGGTGCCCGCATCGGGCATGAACAACGAATCGCCCGGAAACAGCGCATCGCCGATCAGGTACGCAATGCTGTCGCTGGTGTGGCCGGGTACTGCGATGACGCGTGCGGCGATGCCGCCGAGCAGGAAACGCTCGTCATCGGCAAACAGATGATCGAACTGCGAACCATCGGCACGGAAGTCTTCCGGCAATGCGTACTGCGGTGCCAGCGTCTGTTGCACCTGACGAATGCCTTCGCCGATGCCGATGCGCGCCTGCGGCCAGTGCTGTTTCAGCCACTGCGCAGCAGACAGGTGATCGGCATGCGCATGGGTTTCCAGCAGCCACTGCAGCTGCCATCCGCGTTGCTCGATGGCATCGAGGATGGCTTGCGCCGCATGCGTCTGGATGATGCCGGTATCGGCCACATAATCCAGCGCCGGGTCGATCACCGCCGCCGCACCGGAGGCGGCATCGGCGACCACATAGGTGAAGGTGTTGCTGGCGGCATGAAAGAACGCAAGGACCTGGGGCTGCATCGGCGTCTCCACGTCAGGGGCTGGCCAGCGCCGCATTGAGTACGGCGGCGAGCCGGTCGCCGGCCAGGCGCAACTGCGTTTCGGCGACCGGGCGATAGGTGGCGATGTAGGTCTGCGGCAACACATGTGCGCTGGGGTACACGCCGGGCGTGATGGCGATCTTGCACGAGGCCTGTGCCCACGCCGCAGCCGGTGGTGGCAATGCCGCAGACACCGCTGTGGCAGCAGGTAATGCCAGCAGGCGTTGCAGGTAGGCATCGTCGCTCAGATGGCGGTCGTTGAGCATGCCGCTGTCCCATAGCGCATGCAGGTTGCTGCCCTTGCCATCGACCTGCAGCTGGAAGTCGTTGCCGCCCTTGTCGTGCGCGTAGCCGGCATGCATCGGTTGATGGATGTCGCCGACAAAATGCACCACGAACTTCAGGGCCTGGCGACGCACGTCCAGCGGCTGGTTGCGATCTGCAAGCAACGCGGTTTGTTGATCCAGCGCGGCGATCACGCAATTGCCGTCCGGGCAGTCGCGCGGCGGCGAATACGCGCAGTCGTGTTCGCCCAGATTGACGTAGTGCCACGGCCCGGAGCGCTTGCCCAGGTCCGGGTCGTGCTCGCGCAGCGCGTCGGCCCAGCTGGCCACGCCATGCAGCGTCGGGTCCGGCTCGCCGGCCAGCAATTGCGCCACCTGCGCACGTGCCTGCGGGCTCAGTTCGGTTTCGGCGATGCGCGCCACCAGGCGGTGACCCTGTGGGCCCCAGGCCAGCGCGGTGGTGGGGTGGATCGCGGCGGCCATTGCCGTCGCAACGACGATTGCAGAGAGGGGGAATGTCTTCATCCGCTGATTGTACGCATCGGTCCGGGACGGTTTGATGGCCACCCCGGACATGCGACAGCCACGCCTCAGCGTGGCACCAGCACCGCTTGGAGCGGCGACTACAACCTGGCGAGCAGTGGTCAGGCAGATGTGGACAGCACGCTCAGGACCCGGTGCACGAGCGGTATATGCCGCACCGAACACTGACTGCGCCCGCCTGGTGGTGAGCGCAGTCGTTTTGCTGGCAGCGCTCAGTAATAAACCAGATACGACACGCCAAAGGTCAGCGGATCGATCCGCGCCTTGCCCAGCCGCGCGCCGTTGAGATCGACGTTGCTGCGCGAATCGGTCCAGCGCGCATCCACGCGCAGCCCGCTGCGCTCGTTGAAGATGAAATCCACGCCGACATGTGCGGTGGCACCGACCGAATCGTCGAAGCGCAGATCGCCGCTGCCGATGGTCGGCTCGGTGTCTTCGCCCAGAAAGGTGGTGTAGTTGATGCCCGCGCCCACGAACGGCGACACCGTGCCATAGCCGTTGATGTGGTACTGCAACAACACGCTCGGTGGCACCGACCAGTAACTGCCCACCTTGCCGAGGCCCTGCAGTTCCAGGTCGTGCTTGCCCGCCACTGCGGCATGCACTTCGATGCCGAGGTTGTTGCGGATGAAGTATTCGTAGGTAAACGACAGTGCCGGCGCGCCCTTGATCTCGGCCTGCGTGCCGCCGAAAGTGCCGCTGTCGGACTTGGGCGACACATAGCCGGCACCGTAACCGGTCGTCCAGTGGCTGGCCGACTGTGCGAAAGCGGGGGCGGCCGAGGCGGCCAGGGCAATGGCGAGGGCGGTGCGAATCAGCGTGTTCATGGAATCCCCGGTAGGTCGGACAGGCGGTCGACGTGACCGACCTGTCCGCAACTCCGGCGGTGGATGGATGCACGTCCCTGGACCGCAAGTGTGCCAGAGAAGCGCCGCCCACGCCGCCAAGGGTCAGAACCGGTGCACATAGGCCACGCCGTAGACCAGCGGGTCGATGTTGACCGTGCCGATGCGGTTGCCATCCAGGCGCGCTTCGGTATCGATGTCGATCCAGCGCAGGTTGACGCGCAACGCGCCACGGTCGCTGAGCTTGTAGTCCACGCCGGCATGCAGGGCCAGGCCCCAGGAATCGTCCAGCTCCAGCTCGCTGCCGGCCAGTGCGCCGCGGGTGTCGGTGCTGAAGAAGCGCGTGTAGTTGATGCCGGCTCCAACGAACGGCGACAGCTTGCCCTGGCTGTTGAAGTGGTATTGCAGCGAAATCACCGGCGGCAGATGCTTGGTGCTGCCAACGCGGCCCAGCCCGCGCAATGCGATGTCGTGTTCGAACGGCAGCGCGGCCAGTACTTCGATGCCCAGGTTGTCGGCAATGAAATATTCCGCGGTAAAGGTCGGCTTGATGTCCTTGCCCACCTCCGCTTCGAGCGTGCCGCCGACCAAGCGCCCATTATCGGATTTGGGAGCGACCTGGTGGGCGCCGACGGCAACGGTCCAGTCGCCTTTGGATTGAGCCAGTGCGGGGACGCTGGCGAAAGCGGCGGCCAGGCCGGCGAGCAGGAGGGTAGAGCGCATGCGCATAGGAATTCTCGTTGGGTGCAATGAATGGAGGAAGTCTTGGGGCTTGGCGCCGCCGCTGCCTTGATCCTGATCAATCCGGCAGCGTGCTCAGGCGCCCGGCGTTGCGCTGGCTGCAGCAGCAACCCGCATTGACGGCAGTGGTGCGGGTGGTCGCAGCGGTGCAGCGCACCGCCAGTAGCACGTGATGTGCCTGGCACAACCGTCGGCGGAGGAGGGACGCAGACGGTTGCATGGGTGCTGGCGGCGACAGCCAATCGATGGCTTGTGCGATCCACCACTTACTTGGCCTTGGCGACCTTGGGTGCATCCACTTCCGGCATCGCCGAGCTGTGGTGGTTGATGATCAGCCACTTGCCGTCGCGCTTTTCGTACACGAAGGTGTAGCGCGCCTGCACGTTGCTCTTCTTGCCCTCTTTATCGGTCAGGGTGAAGGTATAGACGCCGGCATCCACTGCACTGTCGTCATCGAGCACACGCACGGTGCGGTAGTTGATCACGCCCTGCGGCTTCTTGGTCAGGAACATCTCGAAGTACTTTTCGATCTGCTCGCGCGAGGCGCGCACTTCGTTGGAGACTGTCGGCAGCAGCACGCCGTCCGGTGCATACAGATCGGCCACCTTGTCGGGGTTGCCAGTGGCCAGTGCGGCGTTCCAGGTATCGAACAGCGCGGCGACTTCGCGCGCTTCGCCATCGGCGGGCAGGGTGGCCTTTGCGTTGTAATGCATCACGCCAGCGGCCAGCGCCGGGGTGGCAGCAAGGGCCAGAACCAGAGAGAACAGGGTGCGACGCATGGGGAATCTCCGTGTGATGAATGGGTGCCTCAGCAGGCATGGCCAGTATCGAAATCCACGGAGTGCCGAAATTCTGCTGTTCGGCATAGTGTTGAATATGCTTTTCAGCCTATCGAATATAAATTTAAGTGACTGAAATATATGGGGTGTGGCGGTTTTGACTGGTGTCGGATCGTGTTGGCGCTAGCGCCGATTGGCGCGATGTCGTCGGCAATTGACCGACACGATTGCTGCGACGCGTGGCGTGGCCGCTCATGTACGCTCACTCCGTGGGCCGGGGGCAGCTGCGGGTCAATTCCCCGCAAAGCGTGACGCGTAGAGCTCCGCCCGTCACCCCATTCCCCCGGCGCCTGCAACAACACGGCTGCACACAAGGGACGCTGCTAGAATGGCCACCCCTTTCCATCCGCCGCGCTGTCGCGGCCGCAGGAGCTAGTGAACATGGCAATCAAGGTCGGCATCAACGGATTCGGTCGCATCGGCCGCAACGTGCTGCGCTCTGCGGTGCAGAACTTCGCCAATGACATCGAGATCGTGGCCATCAATGACCTGCTCGAGCCCGACTACCTGGCCTACATGCTGCAGTACGACTCGGTGCATGGCCGCTTCAAGGCCGACGTTTCGGTCGACGGCAACACGCTGATCGTCAACTGCAAGAAGATCCGCCTGACTCAGGAACGCGACCCGGCCAACCTCAAGTGGGACGCCGTCGGCGCCGACGTGGTGATCGAGTCTACCGGCCTGTTCCTGACCAAGGAAACCGCACAGAAGCACATCGACGCCGGCGCCAAGAAGGTGATCCTGTCGGCACCGTCCAAGGACGACACCCCGATGTTCGTGTTCGGCGTCAACGACAAGACCTACAAGGGCGAAGCGATCGTCTCCAACGCCTCGTGCACCACCAACTGCCTGGCGCCGTTGGCCAAGGTGATCAACGACAAGTGGGGCATCAAGCGCGGCCTGATGACCACCGTGCACGCGGCCACTGCAACGCAGAAGACCGTGGACGGCCCGTCGAACAAGGACTGGCGTGGCGGTCGCGGCATCCTGGAGAACATCATTCCGTCCTCCACCGGCGCTGCCAAGGCCGTGGGTGTGGTGATTCCCGAACTCAACAAGAAGCTCACCGGCATGAGCTTCCGCGTACCCACCTCGGACGTCTCGGTGGTCGACCTCACCGTCGAACTCGAAAAGCCGGCCACTTATGCCGAAATCTGCGCCGAAGTGAAGGCGCAGAGCGAAGGCGCGCTGAAGGGCATCTTGGGTTACACCGAAGACAAGGTTGTGGCGACCGACTTCCGCGGTGAAACCTGCACCTCGGTGTTCGACGCCGACGCCGGCATCGCGCTGGACTCCACCTTCGTCAAGCTGGTGTCCTGGTACGACAACGAGTGGGGCTACTCCAACAAGTGCCTGGAAATGGTGCGGGTTGTGGCGAAGTAAATCGCGCTTACGCGACGCTTTGAGGGCCCCGGCATGCCGGGGCCTTTGTTTTTTGTAGGTCGGAGTGTGATGTGGACATGCGCCGTCACCGCTTCGTCGCCAGTACGAGATGTGGACTTTGAGAGGCTCACGTGCGCTAATTTGCGCGCACGGCGGCCGTTCCCGTGTCGTGTACGAAGGATCGGGGAACTCCATGGATCGAGAGAACATAACGATGAGTAAATTTCTGGCGGGCGCATTGGCGCTCGGTGTGGTGATTGCGTTTTCGGCTCCGTTGAACAGTTGGGCGGCGAAAAAGCAGAGCGGTACGCCGGCGTGGATGAATGCCGATGGTGAAGTGATCAAGTCGTCCGACGTCGAGGCCGGCTATGGCGAGACCGTCAAGGGCGTCAACGATTACGAAGGCGAGATCACCGGCAAGCCTGCGCCGGGCAGCAAGTTCACCCAATTGCAGATCGGCATGCCGATGAAGCAGGTGACCGATCTGATCGGGCAGCCGAATGACCAGGGTTCGTACGTGACTGGCAAGGCGTTCATTCCGTTCTTCTTCGGCGGCGACCGTTACCGGTACGAGATGGCCTACAAGGGCCAGGGCCGTCTGGTCTTCGCTGGCAAGTCGATGGATACCGGCGGCAACTTGATCTGGATCATCCATAACAAAAACGACAGCGGCTACCGCGAATAAGTTTAAAAACGCCCGGTTCTCCGGGCGTTTTTTTGGGCGCGCTTGTGTACGTGCAGCCATTGCGTCCCGGAGCTGCTGACGTCATCGCGTCGCAGAGCTTTCCCCCGGCTTGGCTGCCCAGACGCATCCTTAGCCTGTATGGTTCGCGCATTCGGCCGGATGCCGACTCAGGGGGTTGCTGCGTTGGAAACGATGGTCGGGCTGGTAGTGCTGTTTCTGCTTGCGTTGCCGGTGGGATTGGTGATCGCACTGGTGTGGATTGCCCGGTTGCGGCGACGCGTGGATTCACTGGAGCATCGGCTTGCGCAGTGGCAGGCCAGTGGGGCGGGGGCCGCAGATGCGGCGGCGGTGCATTCGCCAACGCCAACGCCTTTCAGGGCGTGGGAGCCGCAGCAAGACGCATCTGACGTCGGTGTGTCTGCATTTGGCGAGCCCGACTCGCCTCGCGCAGCAGACCTGCAAGCTGCACCGGTGTCTGTCGTGACGATGCCGCCATCATTGCCCGCCGATGCGTTCGCGTCTTCGGCAGCGCGTAGCGCTGGCGATGCGCCGACTTCGTCCACTGCGCCTGCGCAGGCTCAGCCACAGCCGCAGCCACAGTCACAGCAGCAACCGCACTACATTCCGTCCGAACCCGGCCCGATCGCGCGCGCGGCCAGTGCAGTGAAGCGCTGGTTCACCGAAGGCAATGTGCCGGTCAAGGTCGGCATGCTGGTGTTGTTGGCCGGTGTGGCCTCGTTGTTGAAGTACGCCAGCTACCAGGGCTGGATGCGCATGCCGATCGAGCTGCGGTTGGCCGGCATCAGCGTTTTCGCCTTGGCCGGTCTGGTCTTCGGCTGGAAGCAACGCGAGCAGCGGCCGGGCTTTGCGTTGGCCTTGCAGGGCGGCGCCATCGGCGCCTTGTTGTTGACCGTGTTCGCTGCCTTCAAGTTGTATGGATTGCTCGGCGCCGGTCTGGCGATGGGTATCAGCGTGGTGCTGATTGCCGGCATGTGTGTGCTGGCGGTGGTGCAGGATTCGCGCACGTTGGCGGTGTTGGGCGTGCTGGCCGGATTTCTTGCGCCGATCTGGTTGTCCACCGGCAGCGGCAATCATGTTGGGCTGTTTTCGTACTACGCCGTGCTCAACGCAGGCATCGTGGCGATTGCGTGGATGCGTCCGTGGCGCGTGTTGAACCTGCTGGGTTTCGCCTTCACCTTCGGCATCGGCACGTTGTGGGGCGCGCTGCAGTACACGCCTGCGAAATTCGCCTCGACCGAGCCGTTCCTGTTGCTGTTCTTCGCCATGTATGTGGCCATCCCGGTATTGCACGCGCGCCGCGGCGACGGCAGTGCAGGCAAGCTCATCGATGGCAGCCTGTTGTTCGGGACGCCGCTGGTGGCCTTCGCGTTGCAGGCACGCCTGCTCGAAGGCGATCGGCTGCCGTTGGCGTTGTGCGCGGTGGCGGTGGCTGCGTTGTACGCAGGCCTGGCCAGTTGGTTGCTGCGCCGCGCCTCCACGCGCTTGTTGGGCCAGGCACACGCGATGCTGGCGGTCGGCTTCGCAACCCTGGCGATACCGCTGGCATTGTCGGCACGTGCCACGGCAAGCGTGTTCGCACTCGAAGGTGTGGGCTTGTTGTGGTTGGGCTTGCGGCAGCAGCGACGCATCCCGCAGATCAGCGGCGTGGCGCTGCAGTTGCTCGCGGCAGTGGGTGTCGCCTTCGGCGTGGATGCATGGGGCGACGACACGGTAGCGGTGGCCAATGCCACCTGCATGAGCACCTTGCTGCTTGCCATTGCCGGCTGCGCCAGTGCCTGGTTCCTGCGCGATGCCGGGCATCCGCGACGCGCGCTGGGGGCGTATCTGTGGGGGCTGGGCTGGTGGACGCTGTGCGGTGTGCACGAGATCTTGCGCTTTGCCGATCTACGCAGCGAACCCGATCTGCTGCTGGGCTTTACCGCACTCAGTCTATGGCTGGCGGCCGAGGTGCATCGCCGCCGTCCCGCAACGGCGCGGGTATGGACGGTGATGTCGGGTCTGGCGCTGGCAGCACCGCTGGCGGTGTGGCAGGGCGAGGCGCACACCCAGCCGTTCGCGCATTGGGGGGCGCTGGCCTGGGGTGTGTTTGCGGTGGCCGGTGCGCGTGCGCTGTGGTGCCTGCGCCTGCAGCAGGGCGCTGGCGCGATGGCCGCACAGTTCATCTGGTGGTTGCTGTGGCCGTTGGTGGTGTCGTTGGGTGCGGCCTGGTTGGCCGATGCGTTCTTGCTGGCCAATGGCTGGCGGTGCGCCCTGCTGGCTGCGCCGTGGCTGCTGGTGGCGATGCTGGGGTTGTTGCGTTGGCCGTGGCTGGCCTGGCCGCAGGGCGCCGGCTTCGACCCTGCACGCAGCGCGTTGCTGAGCTGCGTGTTCGCCGTGCTGGGCATCGGTTGGCTGGCGGTGTTGCTGGACCCGGTGAGCGCTGCGCCGTTGCCATGGCTGCCGCTGCTGAATCCGGCCGAGCTGACGCAACTGGCGGTGCTCGCATTGCTCGCGCGCTGGGCCTGGTCGGCATCGGCGCCGGCATTGCTGCAGCGTTGGCGCGTGACCGCGCTGGGTGTGCTGGGCTGGGCGTTGATCACCGGCAGCACCTTGCACAGCGTGCATCACTGGGGTGGCGTGGCGTGGGATTCCGCGTTGATCGGCGCCACCTTGTCGCAGACCAGCCTCACCATCGTGTGGAGCGTATTGGGCGTGCTGGGCTGGGTGATCGGCTCGCGTCGCGGGCAGCGTGGGCTATGGCTGGGCGGGGCGTTGCTGATGGGCCTGGTGCTGGCAAAGTTGGTGCTGGTCGACCGCCAGCATCTGGGTAATCTGCTGGGCATCGGCTCGTTCATGGCCTATGGCCTGTTGTGCACCGTGGTGGGCTACCTGGCGCCGGCGCCGCCGCGTCCGCTGGCAACCGAAGGCACTGCCGTCGAAGACGACGGCGTCGAAAAGGATCAGGCATGAAAGCGATGCGATGGGCGCTGCTGGTGATGGTGCCGCTGCTGGCGCAGGCCGCCGATGTGCGGCAGGACTACCGCCAGCAATGGCCGCTGCAGGTGACCGGGTCCGATGCCGGCATCTATCAGCTGACCTTGAACGCGGCGGTGTACCGCAGCGCGCATGACGCCGCGCTGCGCGATGTCACGGTGATCGATGCGCGTGGCGAAGAACTGCCCACCGCCTGGTTACCGCTGGATGCCGCACCGGCGGCTGCGGTGCGTCGGCAGCGCCTGCCCCTGTTTGCCTTGCCGGCCGGTGCGGCGCCGGCCAACGGCGATCTGCAACTGATTGCCGAGCGCGATGCCAGTGGTGCGGTGCGCCGTCTGGAAGGCCGCTTTGCGACCGGTGCCGCCGCCGCTGCAGGCGGCGGTGGGAGCTGGTTGATCGATGCCAGCGCATTGCGCGATCGCCCGCGGGCGCTGCTGCTGGATTGGGACGGCGACATGCCGGTGCAGGCGCAACTGCGCGTGGAAGGCAGCGACGATCTGCGTGATTGGCGCGTGCTAGCGGCCGAGGCCACGGTCATCGCGCTGGACAACCAGGCGCAGCGCTTGCAGCAACGCCGCATCGCACTCGACGACGGCGCACGCTATCTGCGCATCGTGCCGGTGTCGGGCCAGTTGCCGGCCCTGCGCATAGTCGAGGCGGAGCTGGACGGCATCGCGGCGTCCGCACCGTTGCAATGGCTGGAATTGCCAGGCACCGCGCAGGACGCAGTGGTGCTGTATGCGTTGCCGGGGCGCTTTCCGATCACCCAACTCGATGTCGGCGGCGGTCAGGCCGAAGCGGTCGAATGGATCGCGGCAAGTCGCGATGCCGACGATGCGCTGTGGTTGCAGCGTGCCGGGCCCTGGTTGGCATACCGGCTGGGCAAGGGCGCGGCCGCGGCATCGCCGCCGCAACTGCTGTCCGCCCCGGTGCGCGATCGCCAGTGGCGGCTGGTGGCCGCGCAAGGGCGCAGCACCGCGGTGCCGACGCTACGCGCCGGTTATCAACCGGAACGGCTGATGTTTCTGGCCCAGGGCCAGCCGCCGTATGCGCTGGTCGCCGGCAGTGCGCGCGCGCAACGTACCGACGCACCGCTGGCCTCGATGCTGCAGGCACTGCGACGCGAACGCGGCGCGCAATGGCAACCGGCGCAGGCCCGTGTGGCCACGCAGGCACAGCCGCTGGCCGGCGAGGCCGCGCTGGAGCCGGCGGCCACGCCGCGCGACTGGAAGCGTTGGCTGCTGTGGGGCCTGTTGGTCGGTGGCGCCTTGCTGGTCGGTGGTTTCGCGGTGAGTCTGCTGCGTAACGCGTCGGCCAATCGCAGCGGCTGAGTGCACCCGCCTCGCACCGCGGTTTGCCGCTGCGGCGCGAAGGTCCGACAATGGGCGTCCCCCGTCGCCAAGGCAGCCGCATTGCCCGTCGTGTTCGACCAAGCATCCCCCGCGTTGCCAACCGTAGTGGCAGCGACAGAGGTGACAGGCAAGGTGCGATCCCCGCGATCTGCATGCGGTTGCAACAACCGCGTGAGACGTCTGCCTCAAAGCATCTGCCCGTCCAGCGCTCGGAGCGTGGCAGTTCGCGCACCGGTTGCTGCTTCGATTCCCCATTCCCCATTCCCCATTCCCCATTCCCCCAGACTTAGCGAGCTGAGCCCATGTCCATTGTCCGCATGACCGACCTCGATCTCTCCGGCAAGCGCGTGCTGATCCGCCAGGATCTCAACGTGCCGATCGACAACGGCCAGATCACCTCCGAACAGCGCATCACCGCTTCGGTGCCCACCATCAAGCTGGCGCTGGAAAAAGGCGCTGCAGTGATGGTGACTTCGCACCTGGGCCGGCCCAAGGAAGGCAGCTGGAGCGAAGAAGATTCGCTGGCGCCGGTGGCCGCGCGCCTGACCGCGCTGCTCGGCGTGGACGTGCCGCTGGTGCGTGACTGGGTCGACGGGGTGGAGGTGGCGCCGGGCCAGGTGGTGCTGCTGGAAAACTGCCGCATGAATGTGGGCGAGGGCAAGGACGACGAGACCCTGGCGCGCAAGTACGCCGCGCTGTGCGATGTATTCGTGATGGATGCCTTCGGCACCGCGCATCGCGCGCAGGCCTCCACCCATGGCGTGATCCGCTTCGCGCCGGTTGCCGCCGGTGGCCCGCTGCTGATGGCCGAACTGGACGCGCTGGCCAAGGCGCTGGACAACCCGGCCAAGCCGCTGCTGGCGATCGTGGCCGGCAGCAAGGTCTCCACCAAGCTGGAGTTGTTGTCCAACCTGGTCAACAAGGTCGACCAGTTGATCGTCGGCGGCGGCATCGCCAACACCTTCATCGCCGCGGCCGGGCATGACGTGGGTAAGTCGTTGAACGAGCCGGATCTGATTCCCACCGCCAACCAGATCGTGGCCGATGCCAAGACGCGTGGTGCAGAGATTCCGCTGCCCACCGACGTGGTGGTCGCCAAGCAGTTCCTGCCCGATGCGCAGGCCACCGTGAAGTCGCTCGATGCGGTGGATGCGGACGATCTGATTCTGGATATCGGCCCGCAGACCGCCAAGCGCTACGCCGAGCTGATCGCCAATGCCGGCACGGTGGTGTGGAACGGGCCGGTCGGCGTGTTCGAATTCGAGCCCTTCAGCCACGGCACCGAAACGCTGGCACGTGCGATCGCCAGCTCCAAGGCGTTTTCGATCGCCGGCGGTGGCGACACCCTGGCGGCCGTGGACAGGTACGACATCGCCAGTGACGTGACCTACATTTCCACCGGCGGCGGTGCGTTCCTTGAATTCCTGGAAGGCAAGACCCTGCCGGCGGTGGCCGCGCTCGAGGCACGTGGCAAGTGAGTGCAGCCACGCTGTTCTTCGATCTGGACGGCACCCTGGTCGATTCGGAGCCGGGCATCGTCGCCAGCATCGTGCATGCCTTCGACGAGATCGGGCAGCCGCGTCCATCGGCGCAGACCTTGCGTGCCTGGATCGGCCCGCCGCTGCGCGACAGTTTCACCGAATGTTTTCCGGATGATCCCGAGCTGGTGCAGCGTGCGCTCGGGCTCTATCGCGCACGCTACGACGCGGTGGGCTGGACCGAACTCAGCGTGTTCGATGCCATCGGCGAGGTGGTCACCGGCCTGCACCGCGCCGGTCATCGGCTGGCCGTGGTGACCTCCAAGAACGAACGCTACGCGCGACGCATCGTGGAGCATCTGCCGTTCGGTGCGTGCTTCGAAGAGGTGATCGGTGCCAGCGAAGACGGTGAGCGTCGCTTCAAGCCGGACCTCATCGCCGAAGCGCTGCGCCGCCTGCAGATCGAAAAAACCGGCTGCGTGATGATCGGCGACCGGCGCATGGATATCGATGGCGCCAATCACCACGGCATCCACAGCGTCGGCGTGTTGTGGGGCTTTGGCGACGAGGCCGAATTGCGCGATGCCGGCGCCGGCGCCATTGCGCGCACGCCTTCCGAGTTGACGCAGTTGATCCATGCATGAGTGATGGGGTCGGCTGTGGCGTTCGCTTGGCCGACACCGTTGCAGTGCGCAGCGCGACCGCGCCGATGTGTCTTCACTGCCACCGGGTTAGGGTGGCGACCGCATTGCGTTGCCAGATATAACGCATGCGCAAGCGTACGTACTGTCCCGCACTGTCTTTAGGACATGCCGGAATACGAGGGTGGCTATGCCGCAATGCCATCCTTGGGACGTGACGCGTGTGTTAAGTTTCGCGGCTTTTACAGGGAGGCCATCATGAAAGAACGTCAACGCCGCACCAAGATCCTCGCCACCCTCGGACCGGCAACGGACCCGCCCGGTGTGCTGGACGCTTTGTTCAAGGCGGGCGTCAACGTGGTGCGCCTCAACTTCAGCCATGGCGACCCGTCCGGCCAGGCCAAGCGTGCTGCCGAAGTGCGTGCCGCCGCGGCGCGTGCCGGTGCCGAAGTCGGCATCCTGGCCGACCTGCCGGGCCCGAAGATCCGCATCGAACGTTTCGCCGAAGGCAAGATCAAGCTGACCATGGGCGAGCGCTTCGACCTGGTGGCCGATGCCAATGCGCCGGCCGGCGATCAGCATCAGGTGGGCGTCAGCTACCTGGGCCTGCCGCAGGACGTGACCGCAGGCGACGTGCTGCTGCTGGACGATGGCCTGGTGCAGTTGCAGGTCACCGACGTGCAGGGCGCGCGCATCGTCACCACCGTGCTCAACGATGGCGTGCTGTCCGATCGCAAGGGCCTCAACAAGCAGGGCGGCGGCTTGTCGCTGGGCGCGTTGACCGAGCGCGACAAGGAGCTGATCGGCATCGTCGCCAAGATCGGCGTGGACTTTATCGCAGTGTCGTTCTGCCGTAACGCGCAGGACATGCACGACGCGCGGCAGATCGCCCAGCAGCACGGCTGCGATGCGCAGCTGGTGTCCAAGATCGAGCGCACCGAAGCGATCGAAAACCTGGTCGAAATCGTCGAAGCCTCCGATGTGGTGATGGTGGCGCGTGGCGATCTGGGCGTGGAAATCGGCGATGCCGAATTGCCGGGCCTGCAGAAGAAGATCATTCGCGAGTCGCTGGCGCAGAACAAGGTGGTGATCACTGCCACGCAGATGCTGCAGTCGATGGTCGAAAGCCCGATCCCGACCCGTGCCGAAGTGCTGGACGTGGCCAACGCGGTCATCGACGGCACCGACGCGGTGATGCTCTCGGCCGAGACCGCCGCCGGCGCCTACCCGGTGCGTGCGGTGGAAGCGATGGCGCGCATCTGCCTGGGCGCCGAGCACCAGTTCGAGTTCGATACCGACTTCGAAGCGGCGCAACGCAACCTGCAGCGCGCCGATCAGGCGATCGCCATGGCGACCATGTTCCTGTCCGAGCACATCGGCCTGGGCGGCGTGGTGGCATTGACCGAATCCGGCGGCACCCCGCGCTTCCTGTCGCGCTTCCGTTCCAACATGCCGATCTATGCGTTCACCCGTCACGACGGCGCGCGTCGCCAGATGGCGATGATGCGCGGCGTGTTCCCGATCAGCTTCGACAGCCGCGGCCTGACCCCGCGCGAAGCCGCGCGTGCGGCGATCCGCCTGCTGGTGGAAAACGAGCGCATGGGCCCCGGCGACCGCGTGGTGTTCACCAGCGGCGAGCACATGGAAATGCACGGCGCCACCAACACGCTGCGTTTGCTGGAAGTGGGCGAAGACGGCCGCGCGACCGGCCTGGGCGAGCTGTAACGCCTGCTGACGCCATCCGGCGCATGATCTGAGCCGGAAGCGACGTAACACGCAGCGGCGACCCCAGGGTCGCCGTTGTGTTGTGTGGCAGCTGGTGCGTGCGGTGTGCCGGTGAAACATCCCTCGCGACGCATTGCGTGCCGCAAGCGCAATGCGTACGCAGCACGCAACAGGCCAAGCAACCCACCTCCGCACACGCCGACCAACCAAACGTGCCCTTGCTGCAACCGCGCCGCCGCACGTCGTTGCAGGCACACGGCACAGCATCGCTACAACACTCCGCGCGCATGCTCAGCTCTGCCGATTCCCGATTCCCGATTCCCGATTCCCGATTCCCACACATGCGATGCGAGCAGCACCACATATCCTGTCACGCGGGCAAGGTGTAATCGGTTGCAGGCATTCCGTGAAGGAATGTCTGCGACTTTCGTCGCTATACTTTCGTTCTCCCCCGCAGCTGCCACAGGAACTACATGAGCATCGAACAGCTTGCCGAAACCGCCCAGGCCATGGTCGCCCCGGGTAAGGGCATCATCGCCATCGACGAATCGACCAGCACGATCGCCAAGCGTTTTGCCAGCGTCGGCATCGAGAACATCGAAGAAAACCGTCGCGCCTACCGCGAACTGTTGCTGACCACGCCCAAGCTGAGCGACTACATCTCCGGCGCCATCCTGTTCGACGAGACCATCCGTCAGAAGACCAAGGATGGCGTGCCATTCGCCGAGTACATGACCGCCCACGGCATCATCCCGGGCATCAAGGTCGACAAGGGCGCGCAGCCGCTGGCCGGCATGCCGGGCGAGCTGGTCACCGAAGGCCTGGACGGCCTGCGTGCACGCCTGGAGGAGTACTACACCCTGGGCGCGCGCTTCGCCAAGTGGCGTGCGGTCATCAACATCGGCGAAGACATTCCGTCCGGCACCTGCATCGAGGCCAACTCCCACGCGCTGGCGCGCTACGCGGCGCTGTGTCAGGAACAGGGCCTGGTGCCGATGGTCGAGCCGGAAGTGATCATGGACGGCAACCACGATATCGAAACCTGCTACGAAGTCACCGAAGCCACGCTGCGTTCGCTGTTCGGCGCACTGTATGAGCAGAACGTCGTGCTCGAAGGCACCATCCTGAAGGCCTCGATGGTCATCTCCGGCAAGGGCTGCGAAGAGCAGGCCGGCATCGAAGAAGTGGCCGAGTCCACCGTGATGTGCCTGAAGTCGACCGTGCCGGCGATCCTGCCGGGCATCGTGTTCCTGTCCGGCGGCCAGACCGACGAGCAGTCCACCGCGCACCTCAACGAGATGCACCAGCTCGGCAACCTGCCGTGGCCGCTGAGCTTCTCCTACGGCCGCGCCATGCAGCAGGCCGCACTGAAGTTGTGGGCCAAGGACATGACCGGCAACTTCGCCAAGGCGCAGCAGGTCATCTACGAGCGCGCCAAGGAAAACGGCCTGGCCGCGCTGGGGAAGTGGAAGGGCTGATCGGTTGATGGCGGCCGCAAGGCCGTCGCACCAATAAGCCAAAAACGCCGGCAGATGCCGGCGTTTTTTATGGATCCACAAGCGTTGACTGAGCCGGGATGAGCATGGAGGCAGAGCAACTCGCACAACTGCTGCATAGCCGAGACGGGGTATGCAGACGCGCCGAATCGGCAGGTTACGCATGTCCAGCGCCCTTCAGGACAGACCTGATGACTGCTGGCTGCGTTTGCTCCGCTGCTCCTGGTACAAGCACACGCGTTTGCGCTCAGCCTCACAACCACCACGCGTAGATCGTTCGAGTCGAAAACAACAACGGAACTTCGACGACCCAAACGCAACGAGCGCCCTGCGGCGCTCGTGATGGCGATCTGTGCATGGCGCCGAGATCAGGCGGCCGCGGAGTCCTGCATGGCCAGCGCCTGCTGATACGCCTTGTAGGTCGCTTCGTTGTAGGCCACCAGCACGATGTGCTTGGGCACCTTGTGCGAGCGCTGCCAATCGCGCGTTTCGGTCACGGCGATGCGCGCGGCCTGGTACAACGGGTAGCCGTAAATGCCGCAGCTGATCGCCGGGAACGCGATCGAATGCAGCATCATCTGTTCGGCCAGTTTCAGCGATTGCCAATAGCAGTTGGCCAGCTGTTCCGGCTCGTTGTGCTTGCCGTCGCGCCAGACCGGACCTACGGTATGAAACACATGCCGCGCCTTCAGATCGAACCCGTCGGTGATGCGGATTTCGCCGGTGGGGCAGCGCACGCCCGGGCGCATTTGCGGTAATGCTTCGCAGGCTTCCAGCAGACGCGGGCCGGCGGCACGGTGGATGGCGCCATCCACGCCACCACCGCCCAGCAGTGATTCGTTGGCGGCGTTGACGATGACGTCAACGTCGAGTTCGGTGATGTCGCCTTGCCAGACTTCGATTCTCATAGCGCGATAATTATGGGATTTGCATGATGAGCGTGTGATGGGGCGCACGCTGCGGAAGTCGCACGCTATCGTCCATTCATCTCATCGGCTGCGACGGTGGCGCGGGTCCGATTCCATACCGTTCGAGGCGTCCGAAACCCTTGACGCCGATCGCTTGCATCAATCGCCGGACACGCTGCTGCACGTCGGCTGTTACACCCAGCGGCGGACACGCGCGCAGTAGTCGGTGTAATGGCGGCCGAATTCTGCGCGCAGGCGTGCCTCTTCGAAGGGAATGACATACAGCCGCAGGGCCAGCCACGGCAGCGGCACCAGCGCGACTGCCCACAACAGCCCAAGCTGCAGGCACAGGCCGACGTAGCTCAGCACCAGCGCCAGGTACATCGGGTTGCGGGTGAAGCGATATGGGCCGTCCAGCACCAGACGCGACGGATGGCCGCTTGGCATGATGGTGGTGCGCCGACGTGCGAACAGGATGAAGCAGCTCACCGCCAGCGCCAGGCCAAGACAGGCGAGGCCGCCGCCAGCCAATTGGATCCATGCCAACGGCGTGGGAGCGGGCAGGGGGAGCTCCAGGGCGTCCTGCAGCCACGCGCCAAGACCCAGGGCGAGCGCGAAGTGCACCGGCGAGGTCATCTTCACCAGCCATGGCGCCCGCGAGGCGCGGGTGTCACTGTGTCCATACGGCTGGTTGCTCACGCTTTTCTCCTGCATCACGGCCGCCATCCTAACGTTTCCTTGACATGGGCGGGAGTGCGGGCGCCCCAAGCTGTGACTCAAGAAGCCAGCAGGCAGCCGACGAGCATGCGTGGCGGCCTTGACCGTCAGGTGCAAGTGCAAATTGCGTAGCGCTACAAGGCACTCGGTCCACCCCCAAGCCTGTGCGCTTCAACGCGCTTCCGGATGCGGTTCCGAATCGATACGACCATCCGCATCCAGGCGACAGCCTCGCTCCATCGGCAAGCCAAGCGATCGACCCAACGACCAGATCGTAGGCGTCGAGGCCTTTGCTCTTCCGGTTCCCCGGTCCCCGGTCCCCGGTTCCCGGTTCCCAGCGCCTTGAAAAAAGAAGGCCGCGCATCCGCACGGCCTCCGCATCGTCGCCCCTCGTGACCGCTCAGGGCAGGCCAGCCAGCCAGTCGTCGTCGGAGCCTTCGTTGATGTCGGCAAACAGCGGCGTAGAGAAGTAGCGTTCGCCGGTGTCGGGCACCATCGCCAGGATTACCGCGCCGGGCTCAGCACCCTCCGCCACGCGCAATGCAGTGGCGACGGTGGCGCCGCCGGAGATGCCGGTGAAGATGCCTTCTTCGGCGGCCAGGCGGCGCGCCACGGTGATGGCGTCGGTGTCTTCCACGCTCAGCACCTCATGGGCGACATCGCGGTTGAGTACCTCGGGCACGAAGTCCGGGGTCCAGCCCTGGATCTTGTGCGGCTTCCAGTCCTGGCCTTGCAGCAAGGCGGCGCCGGCCGGTTCGCTTGCGGTGATGCGCACGTCCGGGCGCGCCACGCGCAGGACTTCGCCCACGCCGGTCAGCGTTCCGCCGGTGCCCCAACCGGTGACGAAGTGGTCGAGCCGGTGGCCGGCGAAGTCGCGCAGGATTTCCGCGGCGGTGGTGTTGCGGTGGTAGGCCGGGTTGGCCGGGTTGGCGAACTGGCTGGCCAGAAACCAGCCGTGCTGTTCGGCCAGTTCCCTGGCCTTGCGCACCATGCCGCTGCCGCGCTCGGCGGCCGGGGTCAGGATGACCTTGGCGCCATAGGCGCGCATGAGCTTGCGGCGTTCGATGGAGAAGGTTTCCACCATGGTGGCGACGAACTTGTAGCCGCGCGCGGCCGCGACCATGGCCAGTGCCACGCCGGTGTTGCCGGAGGTGGCTTCGACGATGGTGTCGCCGGGCTTGAGCAGGCCGCGCTGTTCGGCATCCAGGATGATCGCCAGCGCCAGCCGGTCCTTGACCGAGCCGCCTGGATTGAACGATTCCACCTTGACGTACAAGGTCACGTGCTTGGGGGCGAGGCGATGGAGTTTGACCACCGGGGTGCGGCCGATGGTGTCGAGGATGTTGTCGTACAGGGCCATGGGGTCTCCGTCGGAATCAGGCTGCGTGGGCCAGTGTGGGCGTGTCGGGCGTTGCGATAGGTGAGTGCGGCAGTGTCGCGGTGCTGAGGGGCGCGCTGCCGAACCAGTGCAGCGTCTGCGCCAGCGACGCCACCTCGCCCAGGATCAGCAGCGCCGGTGCAGCCACGGCGTGCTGCCGCGCAGTGGAGGCCAGGCTGGCGAGCGTGCCGGTAATCACGCGTTGCTGCGGGCGCGAGCCGTTTTCGACCAGCGCAAACGGGGTGGACGCTGCGCGCCCGGCCTGCAGCAGCCGCTGCTGGATGGCGTCCAGGCCGGCCACGCCCATATAGAAGGCCAGCGTCTGGCGTTCCTGGCCGAGCGCGTGCCAATCCAGCGTGTCCAGCGAATCCTTGCAGTGCGCGGTGATCAGCCGCAGCGATTGCGCGTGGTCGCGATGGGTGAGCGGGATGCCGGCATATGCAGCGCAGGCGATGGCGGCGGTGATGCCGGGAATCACCTGAAAGCCGATGCCGTGCGCACGCAGAAATTCCAGCTCTTCGCCGCCGCGGCCGAACACGAACGAATCGCCGCCCTTCAGCCGTACCACGCGGCGCCCGGCGCGGGCGTGTTCGAGCATCAGTGCGTGAATCTGCTCCTGCCGGGTGCTGTGGCCTTGTGCGGACTTGCCCACTTCGATGAACCGCGCGCCGTGCCGCGCCAGGCGCAGGATCTGCGGGCTGACCAGGCGGTCGTGCAATACCACCTCGGCCTGACGCAGTGCCCGCAGCGCGTGCCGGGTGAGCAGGCCGGGATCGCCGGGGCCGGCGCCGACCAGACTCACACTGCCAGGCGCCAGCGCGCCGATTGCGCTGCGTGGCGCGGTGGAGCGCACAGGAATCGTGGTGGAAGCGGCAGGCGCCGCATCATGTGTGAGCAGCCGGTGGGCGCTCGCTGCATGGCGCAAGGCATCGTTGAGGGTTGCCGAGTCGCTGGCGGCGATGGCGAGCCACACCGGCTGATCGGGCAAGGCCAGCCATGCCGGGTCGAACCGCCCGGTCAACCAGCGCAGTTGCCCGGCCTGCGCCCAGCGCAGCAGCTGCGGGGTCAATTCGGGCGCGCCAACCAGCGGCAGCGCGCCGGCCTGCAGCAGCTGGGCGGTGGCACGTTCGGCATCGAGGCCGCCACCAACCACCAGGACGGCACGGCCACGCAGGTCGGCAAGGAGCGGGAACGCAGAGGTCACGGATCGGGGAGCATCAGGGGGCAGGGCCAGACCGTAACGCCGGCTTATAGCCGTCGGAAATGACTTCATACACCCTAAAAATAGCGTTCGGTTATAAGCTGGCCTACAGAACTCATCTACAGTCGAAGCCCTTGTAGCGCCTCGCGCTTTTTTGGATATAAGCCCATGACGCTGACCCAACTTCGCTATCTGGTGGCGATCGCCGATGCCGAGCTGAACATCACGCTGGCGGCGGCGCGCGTGCACGCAACCCAGCCCGGTCTGTCCAAGCAGCTCAAGCAGCTGGAGGACGAACTGGGCTTTTTGTTGTTCGTGCGCAAGGGGCGCAGCCTGGATGCGGTGACGCCGGCCGGGGTGGAGGTGATCGAGCGCGCGCGCGCGGTGCTGTCGGAGGCCAACAACATCCGTACGTATGCGGCCAACCAGCGCCGCGAAAGCCAGGGCCAGCTGACCCTGACCACCACCCACACCCAGGCGCGCTTCGTGTTGCCGCCAGCGGTAGCGCAGATCAAGCACGCCTACCCGCAGGTGAGCGTGCATCTGCAGCAGGCGGCCGAAAGCGCGGCGCTGGATCTGCTCAGCCAGGGCGATGCGGATATTGCGGTGGTCAGTACCGCCGGTGGCGAGCCGAGTGCCGGCATTGCGGTGCCGCTGTACCGCTGGCGGCGGCTGGTGGTGGTGCCGCGCGGGCATGCGCTGGACAACCCGCGCACGGCGCCGGACATGCAGGCGTTGTCCGAGCATCCGCTGATCAGTTACGAGTCGTCCACGCGGCCGGGCTCGTCGCTGCAGCGGGCGTTTGCGCAGGTGGGGCTGGAGCCGAGCATCGCATTGACTGCGCTGGATGCCGACCTGATCAAGACCTATGTGCGCGCCGGGCTGGGTGTGGGCCTGGTGGCGGAAATGGCAGTCAACGCCTTCGATGAAGATCTGCGCGCCTGGCCGGCGCCTGCGCCAATTGCCGAGTGCATCGCCTGGGCGGTGCTGCCGCGCGACCGCGTGCTGCGCGACTACGCACTGGACCTGGTGCACGTGCTGGCGCCGCAGATCGACAAGCGCGATCTGCGCCGCGTGCTGGACGGCAATCAGGCGCCCAACTGGCCGCTGCCGCCGACCTGGGAATCGCTGACCCAGACGATCACCAGTTGAGCGGCGTGCGATGACCGAGCCACTGCGTCCCGCATTGAGCAGACTGTGGTCGTCCGAGCCGGACGGCGGCATGTCGCTGCAACTGTCTGCCAGCATCGAGGGACACGAGCACGCGCTGCTGACCGTGTTGGCCGACCCGCATGACGAGGCGTTATGGGTGGCGTTGCAGGTAGGCGACACGCATGTGCAGATTCCGCTGGAGATCCTGCGCAAGGCGCTGGACGTTGCCGCCGAGGATGTGCATTCGGCACAGTGGTTCGCACGCCAGGATGCAGATGCGTCCGAGTTGTGAGCGCGCACTTTAAATTTGCTGACAACCGTAGCGGGCAGTCGGTAGCTGGCTATCCAACTGTCTGCTGCGCTGATTCGTTCTTCAATGAAGCCACCAGTCAACTATCTGGTGCGGTGTCCTCACCGATAGCGGGACCGTTGGCGGCATGGATGCCGCCAACGAGCCCCCATGGACGGGTTAACGGCGTGTCCCGCGAGCGGTGAGGGCACCGCGCGCTCGACGTCTTTGCGTTTGCTGCAGGGCCCTTGCCCGCCCACCATCGCAGGACACGCCGTGAATCCGTCCCTGGAGGCGCTGGCGCGGCATCCATGCCGCTCAAGGTCCCGCGACGGTGAGCGTGCAAGGACCAATGGAGATGGTCGGTGCGCATAGTCTTCAACAAGCGATTAGCTAACTTGCGACGCGATGTACTCGCTCTTCAACGAACCACCAGCCAACTGTCTGGTGCGGTGTCCTTACCGATTGCGGGACCGTTGGCGGCATGGATGCCGCCACCGAGCCCCCATGGACGGGTTAACGGCGTGTCCCGCGAGCGGTGAGGGCACCGCGCACTCGACGTCTTTGCCTTTGCTGCAGGGCCCTTGCACGCCCACCATCGCAGGACACGCCGTGAATCCGTCCCTGGAGGCGCTGGCGCGGCATCCATGCTGCTCAAGGTCCTGCGACGGTGAGCGTGCAATGACCAGTCGCGATGGTCGGTGCGCACGGCTTCCAATAAAAAGCGGGCAAACACTCTGACGCGATGATTTCGTTCTTCAACGAAGTCACCAACCAACTGTCTAGCGCGGTGTCCTTACCGATTGCGGGACCGTTGGCGGCATGGATGCCGCCATCGAGCCCCCATGGATGGGTTAACGGCGTGTCCCGCGAGCGGTGAGGGCACCGCGCCCTCGACCAACTCAGCGTGTTCTGACTGTATCCACCAGGCGCGACCGACAAAACCACGCGCTCACTTTTCAAGCGAGCGCTAGATACGTCTTGTCAGCTGCTTTAAAACTTTTCCGGTCGTGTTCGCTGTGACGCATGTGCTGCACTGCAGCGCAGCGATCCCGGGAAAATCCCAACAGGATCAATGCGATGCGCCCGCGCTTGGCTGTGCCGCAGTGCGTGGTGTCGGTGATTTTCCCTACCCCTGTCAGGGACGCGCAGTTGGCGTCGGCACGGCGCATCAAGTTGCGCGCCGCGTTGTCGAAAACCCCTATAGCAATCATGAAGCGACACTCTCGGACGTCTAGGGGTGGACGGCGCAGAGCCGGCGATGCAGGTGATCGCATCGCCGGTGTGTTTCGCGGTGTCGTCGAAGGGTTGCTAGCGCTGTCGCATCACTGTTGCGCGAGGCTGCGCACAGAGCGGCTGGCGCACCCGGGTCCCTGGGGAGAGGCCTGGCGTGTCTGGCGGCGGATCCGGGTCGGGAGCCCGGGTCCGCTTTTTTTTGGGTTGTGCTCTGCGCGGCGACGCATCTTTTGAAAGCCAGCCCCTGGGCTGCAGCCGCAGATTGCCGGAACACCTTGCGCACTACAGACCGTCAGGCCAACGGAATCCGCACCGAGAAACAGGTGCCGCCTTCCGGGCGTGGGCGCACGTCCACTTCGCATCCCAATGTCTCGGCCGTGCGGTGCACGATCCACAACCCGATGCCCAGACCGTCGCTGCGCGGGTCGGCCTGACGGAATGCCTGAAACACCTGCTCGGGTTGTTCCAGATTCAGGCCGATGCCGCTGTCGATGATTTCCACCACCGCAAAACCGGGGCGACGGCGGACGCCGACCAGCACGCGGCCGCGTTCGGTGTACTTGATGGCATTGCCGACCAGGTTGCCGATCAAGGTCGTCAGCAAGGTGGGGTGGCTGCGCACACGCAGCGAGGTAGGCACATGGCGCAACGCCAGGCACTTGTCGATGGCCTGCTGCCGCCACACGCCGAGCACCGAGTGCAGCACGTCTTCCAGCTGCAGCGGCTGCAGGTCCGGCATGGCAGCCTTGCTCGCGGCCGCCAGCGTGGCCAGCTCATCCAGGCTGCGACCGACCAGGCTGATCGCATCGCGCGCAGTCACCAGGGTCGGGATGGAATCGACATTGGCGTGCCGGCGCATCTTGTCGATAGCGTAGGCGGCGGTGCGCAGTGGGGTCTTGAGATCGTGCCCGGCGATGGCCATCAGGCGGCTGCGATAACGGTCGGACTCTTCGGCGAGCAACAGCGCGCGGCGCAGTTCCAGCTGCGCCATGGTCTGGCGTGCCAGCGCACGCAATGCTTCGACCTGCTCGTCGGTCAGCTGACGCGGTTGCCGGTCGAGGACGCAGACCGTGCCCAGCGGCAGCCCATCGGGCGTCTTCAACAAGGCGCCCGCGTAGAAGTACAGCGGCGCTTCGCCGGTGACCAGCGGGTTGCGTGCAAAGCGGATATCTTCGCGCGTGTCTGGCACCACCAGCACGTCGTTGTCCAGCAGCGCATGCGCGCACATCGACTTGAACAGCGGGGTTTCGCGCTCGCCCATCCCAAGCTCGCTCTTGAACCACTGGCGGTCGGCATCGACCAGGCTGATCAGCGCGATCGGGGTCTGGCAGATGATCGAAGCGAGCCGGGTGATGTCTTCGAACGCAGCTTCACGCGGCGTGTCGAGCACGCCGTAGCTGCGTAGCGCCTGAAGACGCAGCCCTTCGCTGGGCGGCTTGGGTGCGCAGGGAAGTGGTTCGGCCGCTGGATCGGACAGGACGGTGCTCATGCGCGCAGGGGAAAGAGTGGTAAGCAGCAAGCATAGGGCATGCCAGAGCCCGACACGTGTCTGCTGTCACGGACGCGCGGCGAAAGTGTGATTGCCGACCTGGACGAAGGCTTGCAGGTGATGCTGGTGTGATGGCGGTGGGCATGGCAGCGCGGAGTCGAATCGCGCGGCACTGCTGCCGTCGGGGTCTGGTACGTGTCCAGACAAGTAGTGACGGCTGCCGCACGGTCAACCAGGTGCGACATCTGGTCGCGCGCCGGGGCGGGGGCATCGCTCCCGGTCACGTGGCGGCTTACACTTCACGGCATGCTACGCTCGTTCCGCCACTATCGATTGTTGCCCCTGCTTGCCTGTCTTGCGGTGGTGCTGATGTTGGTGGCTCCGCTGATCAGCCGCTGGAGCCAGACGCACTCGACCGAGCCGATGTGCACGAGCGTCCCGGCACTGTCTGCGGATAGCTCGCTGCAGGCCGGTCATCAACTCCAGCCGCCAGGCGCGGCGGCGCATCGACACCATGGCGACCCGTTAGCGTCTCAGCAGGCCGGCACCCACGACGCGGCGACGCATGGTGAGGCCTGCGACTACTGCGTACTGGCCGCGCGTTTGCTGCCATTGCTGGTCGTGGCGTTGCTGTGCCTGCTGCAGCTGCGGGCAACGCCTGCTCCGGCGCACATGCAGGCCGGTGCAGGCTCGTCCCTGCGGTGGTCTGCGCTCGGTGCACGCGGGCCGCCGCGGCACGCATAAGGGTTGCCCCTGTGCGGGCGTCCATGCAGGTGTATTTGGTGCGCGCCCGGGTTTCGGCGTCACTGCCGGGCACTGCGGACGACTCGCTTCCGATCAAGAGCGGCTAACAAACGTAGCGAGCAGTCGTCGGGTGGGTGCGGACGGCGCGTTCAGAACAGAGGTATACGCGTGGTACGTGCCGATTCCGAGCACCGGCCGCGCCCGCCTGGCGGCTGCGCAGCAGCGTTGTTAGTCGCATCTAAGTGATGCCGATGCGCGCCATGGATGTGGCAGCGCACGGCTGTATGGCCGTGCTGCCACGGCAAAGGGTTAGTCATGCGTCTGCGGATGTTGAAAACGATGTGGTATGCGCCGTCGTTGGCGCTGGTGTGGGGGACTGCATGCACGGTGCAGGCGCAGGATTCGGCATTGACGCTGGGCAAGGTGCAGGTGAGCGAACACGCGCAGCGCAGCCCGAGCACCGCGCGCGTGCTGAGCTCGGTGGATGTGATCGGCGGCGAGCTGCTGCACGATCAGCATGTGGACTACAGCTGGGAACTGCTGATGCGCGCGCCCGGTGTCCAGGTCACCCAGTTCCGCATGGGCACCGATGCCGGGCGTTTTTCGTTCCGGGGATTCAATGGCGAGGGGCGGATCAATGCGGTCAAGCTGCTGATCGACGGTATCCCCAGCAACGACAACGCCGGCGGTATGCCGTATCTGGATGCGGTGTTTCCGCAGGACATCAGCGCCATCGAGATCGTGCGCGGCACCAACGACGCGCGCTACGGGTTGAACGCGATTGCCGGCAGCGTGGATGTGCTGACCCGCACCGGCGGCAACGACGGCCGCTTGAGCGTGACGGCCGGCAGCTTCGGTGCGCGCGAGGTGCAACTGGGTAAAGGATTCGAACACGGCGCCTGGAGCCAGAACTATGTGCTGGCCTGGCGCGACTCCGATGGGTATCGGGACCATGCCGATGCGCGCAAACGCAGTGTGGCCGGCAAGTGGTTCTACACCGACCCGGATGGCGCCTTCCGTGCCGGGCTCACCACGCGCTACTACGACAACCACGCGCTGGAGTCGGGGTATCTGGATGCGGCCAGCGCGCGTGCGGCGCCGCGCAGTTCGCCGGCCTACGCACAGGACGATCGCAGCGAGCGCCGTGTGCGCCAGACGGCGTTGCATGCCGATGGCACGCTGGGCGCCGATGCGCAATGGAGCGCCAAGGCCTACCAGAACGACTACCGCAATCAGCGCTGGGTACGGTTTTCCGCCGCTGGTCTGCAGCAGGAACGCGATACCGATGAAACCCATCGCGGCGTGCTGCTACGCGGAAATTGGCAGCCGGGCTGGGGCGTGTGGAACGCGGCGCTGGAAGCTGGGGTGGATGCGCAGTGGCAGGACAACCAGTCGCAGCGCTACCGGACTGTCGCACGCGTGCGCGGCGCGCAACTGCGCAACTGGAATTACGACCTGCGCACCCGCGGTGCCTATGTGCAGGCCGTGCTGAACCCGGTCGACCGTTTGCAATTGGTGCCGGGATATCGCATCGATCGGGTCGATGGCACGTTGCACGACATGCTTACCGGTATCTCCGCGCCGACCTACGACTACGGCACCATCAAGCAGCCCAAGTTCAGCGCCAGCTATCGTGTGGGCGAGCAGAGCAGCGTGTACGCCAACTGGGGACGTACCTTCCAGATCGGCAGCGGCGATGGTGCTTACCGTCGCCAGCCAGGCAACCTTGGGCCATCGACCAACGATGGCTGGGAAGCCGGTTTCAAATTCGCGCCGTCGGCGATTCTGGATGGGCGCCTGGCGTACTGGGAGCAACGCGCGTCCGGTGAGGTTGCGACCATTCTGGGTGTGAACGGGGTGGCGGGTGTCGGCGATGTGGCCAATGTCGGCCGGACGCTGCGGCGCGGCTGGGATGCACAACTGAACCTGCAGCCTGCCGAGCATTGGCGTGCGTGGATGTCGTATTCGCGGCAAAAGGCCAGCATCGCCACGCCCGATCCCAGCGCGCCGGCAACGCGCGGCAAGGAGATCGAAAACGTGCCGAACTGGCTGGCCACCGCCGGGCTGGAGTGGCAGGTGAGTGCAGCGGTGCAGCTCAGCGCCTGGGGCAATGCACAGGGCGATTATTACCTGGAGCGCAGCAATACCCTGGGCCGCACCGGCGGCTATGCCTTGCTCAATTTTGGCGCGCGCTGGAACGTGGATGCGCGCAACGCGATCAACCTGCAGCTGCGCAATGTGACTGATCGTGCGTATGTGTATGCCTGGTACGACAGCGGCAGCTCGGGCTACTCGCCGGGCGATGGGCGTGCGTTGTCGCTGTCATGGGACTGGAGTTTCTGATGCAGGCAAGCAGTGCCCGGGGCGGTGTACGCAAGGCACGCCAGGACAGCCGTTGGCGCTTCTATCGCGCGGCGTGGCGCTGGCATTTTTATGCCGGGCTGCTGGTGCTGCCTTTCATCATCTGGCTGGCGGTGACCGGGGCTGCGTTCTTGTATCAGGACGCGATCGATCGCAGTGTGCACCATGATCTGAAGGTGGTTGCGGTGGGGGCTGCGCGCATGCCTGCACAGCAATTGGTTGCTGCTGCACAAGGTCGCTACGGCGGTAGCTTGTTCGTATACACCACGCCAAAACGCGCCAATGCCAGTGCCGAAGTTGGGCTGGTGGATATGCGTGGCGTGCGGCGGGTGGTGTATGTCGATCCATATCGTGCACATGTGTTGGGCGCCTTGCCGGAGCACGGTACGCTGAGTTGGACGATCCGCCGGCTGCACAGCCTGGCGTTGGTCGGGCCGTTTGCGCGTGGGTTGATCGAAATGGCCGCTGGCTGGGCGATCGTGCTGGTGCTCACCGGTGTGTATCTGTGGTGGCCGCGGGGGCGACATGGCGGCGTGGTCAGTGTGCGTGGCAAACCGAAGCAGCGGTTGTTCTGGCGTGACCTGCATGCGGTGACCGGTGCAGGGGTCGGTGCGATCCTGTTGTTTCTGGCGCTGACCGGCATGCCGTGGTCGTGGCTGTGGGGCGCGCAGGTCAATCGCTGGGCCAACGGGCATGATTTCGGCTATCCCGCCGGGCTGCGCGTGCAGCAGCCGATGTCGCAGCAGCGGCTCACCGACAGTGGTGACACTGCGTGGTCGTTGCGACAGGCGCGTGTGCCGGAATCGGTGTTGCCTGAGCAAGGATCCGCCGGACTGGGCAAGGGGGTGCAACACGCGCACTCGACTGATGGCGAGCACGCAGCTCACGGCGGCGCGGGCAGTGTTGCCACGCCCGGGCACGGGGCGATCGGGTTGGATGCGGCGATGGCGCGCTTCGACGCACGCGGCATCGTGCCGGGTTACAGCGTGGCGCTACCACGGGGTGCCACTGGCGTGTACACCGCCTCGGTGTATCCGGCCGATCTGCAGCGGCAGCGGGTGATCCATCTGGATCAGTACAGCGGTGCGGTACTGCTGGACATGCGTTATCGCGACTACGGGCCGTTGGCCAAGCTGCTGGAGTGGGGCATCAATGTGCACCTGGGGCAGCAGTACGGCACTGCCAACCAGCTGATCCTGCTGGCTGCCTGCATCGCGATCGTGTTGTTATGCGTCAGCGCGGCGGTGATGTGGTGGAAGCGTCGCCCGAGCGGTGGGCTGGGCGTGCCGCCGTTGCCGGCCGATCCACGCACGCTGCGCGGCTTGATGGTGCTGCTGGTGCTGTGCGGGCTGATCTTCCCGTTGGTCGGGCTGTCGTTACTACTGATGTGGCTGTTCGATCGTTACTGGATGCAGCGTGTTCACACACGTTTTCCGGCGCCATGAGGAGTGCCGCGTCACTGTCTTCGTGCTGTTGATTCGCTCGGGCAGGAACGCACTCGCGTGAGGTGTCCACCGGGAAGCGTCGAGGCGTCTTCGCGCCTGCAACCTGCAGAACGAAGGTCGCAGTGCGCGGTGCTCAGATGTCTTCGTGGATGCCGCACTCGCGCTTCAGGCCGAAGAAGCGGGTGTCTTCTTCGCGCATGCCCGGTTCCCAGCGACGCGTGGTGTGGAAGTCGCCGATGGACACGTAACCCTGTTCCCACAAGGGGTGATACGGCAGGTCGTGCGCCTGCAGGTATTGCCACACGTCGCGGTCGGTCCAGTCGGCGATCGGGCTGACCTTGTAGCGCTCGCCGCGCTTCTGCACGATCGGCGTCTGCGCGCGGCCGCCGGACTGGCTACGGCGCAGGCCGGTGAACCAGGTGCCCACGTTGAGTTCGTCCAGGGCGCGGCGCATCGGTTCGACCTTGCGCAGGTTGTTGTATTGCTCGATGCCCACCATGCCTTGTTCCCACAAGCGGCCGTGGCGCGCTTCCATCCAGGCGCGGCTGACCAGCGGGCGATATACCTTGAGATTGAGTTTGAGCCGCTCGGTCAAGGCATCGGCGAAGCGATAGGTTTCCGGGAACAGGTAGCCGGTATCGATCAGGATGACGGGAATGTCAGGGCGCTGCTGGCTGAGCAGATGCAGCGTGACCGCCGACTGCGCGCCGAAGCTGGACGACAGCGCCGCCTCCTGCGGGCCGTGTTGCAGCGCCCAGGCCACGCGCTCGTCGGCGCGCAGGCCTTCCAGTTGCACGTTGAGCGTGTCCAGATCGTCCAACGCCGTAGATGTATTCGATGCGGCAGGCAGCGCGGTCATGCGAGCAATTCCAGGTCGAGGCGACGGTGCGTGGGGTAGGGCGGCAGGGCGATCAGGCCGGCGCGATGCAGGAAATCGCCGAAGCCTTCGTCGTTGGCCTGGTCGCGTTCGGCGGCGTAGCGCGCCAGCAGGGGGTCCAGTGCGGCCAGGATCTGCGCTTCGGTGATGTTTTCGCGGTACAGCGTGTTGAGGCGCTGGCCGCGGCGGTCGCCACCCAGCATCAGGTTGTAGCGGCCGGGGGCCTTGCCCACCAGCGCAATCTCGGCCAGATACGGCCGCGAGCAGCCGTTGGGGCAACCGGATAGGCGCAGCACGATCGGCGTTTCGGCCAACCCATGGAGTTGCAGCAGCGGCAGCAGCGCCGCGCTGAAATCGGGCAGATAGCGCTCGGCCTCGGCCATCGCCAGGCCGCAGGTGGGTAGCGCCACGCAGGCCATTGCGCCGCGCGCCAGCGCACTGGCGGCGTGGTTGCCTGCATCCAGTGCGTACTGCGCCACCAACGCGTCGACACGTGCGCGCTCGGTGGCCGGCACGCCGGCGATCACCAGATTCTGGTTGGGCGTCATGCGGAATTCGCCAACGTTCAATTGCGCAATCGCCCGCAGCCCGCTCAGATGCGCTGCCGTTTCGGTATCGGCGATGCGCCCGGCCGGCAGCGACAGGGTCAGGTGCCACAGCCCGTCTTCGCCTTCGACCCAGCCATAGCGGTCGCCGTTGTGGTCGAACGCGAACCGCTGCGCCGGCTGCAGCGCAAAGCCGGCGCGCCGCGTGATTTCGGCCACGATGGTGTCCAGACCGTGATCGTCGATGGTGTACTTGAAGCGCGCACGCTTGCGCACCGCACGGTTGCCGAGGTCCCGTTGTGTGGTGACCACTGCGGTTGCGATATCGAGCAATTGATCGCGGGTCACAAAGCCAATCACGTTGGCCACGCGCGGCCAGGTCTCGGCGTCGCCGTGCGAGGCGCCCATGCCGCCGCCGATGCTCACGTTATAGCCCAGCAACTGCCCATCGCGCAGGATGGCGATAAAGCCCAGGTCGTTGGCGAACACGTCCACATCGTTGAGCGGCGGCGCGGCGAAACCGATCTTGAATTTGCGCGGCAGATAGCGGTCGCCATAGATCGGCTCGTCCTCGCTGCCGGAGCCGGAGACACGCTCTTCGTCCAGCCAGATTTCGTAATACGCCCGTGTATTGGGCAATAGATGCTCGGACACGCGCGCCGCGTCGGCGTATAGCGTGGCATGCGCCTGCGACAACAACGGGTTCGCCGCCACCTGCACGTTGCGGTTGACATCGCCGCAGGCCGCCAGCGTATCGATCAAGGTGGCATTGATCGCCTGCATGGTCGCCTTGAGTTCGCGCTTGATCACGCCATGGAACTGGAATGCCTGACGCGTGGTGATGCGCAGCGAATGATTGGCATACCGGGTGGCGATGCCATCCAGTGCCAGCCATTGCGTTGGGGAAATCACTCCGCCCGGCGTGCGCGTGCGGATCATGAACTGATACGCCGGCTCGAGCTTCTGCCGCCGGCGCTCCTCGCGAATGTCGCGGTCGTCCTGCTGGTAGCTGCCGTGGTACTTGATCAGGGTCTGATCGTCCTCACGCAATGCACCGGTCACCGCATCGGCCAGGCTCTGTTCCAGCGAGCCACGCAGGCGGCGACTTTCGGATTTGATGTCTTCGACGGAGTGGGTCATGGGAGGTGGCTGGAGATGAAGGGGCTGTTGGGGCGGGACCCGGGGCCGGGGACCGGTGACCCGTAAAAGCGGGAACTGCCGCACCGGCTCCGGCTCTTGCTTTTACCGGGTCCCCGTTCCCGGGTCCCGGGTCCCGACACCTCAATAAACATCCCGCGCATACCGCCCCTCCACTTGCAGCTGGGTGAGATACGCGCTGGCGGCTTCGGTATCGATGGCGCCGTGGGTGGCGACGATGTTCACCAGCGCTGAGTGAACGTCCTTGCCCATGCCGGTGGCGCCGCACACGTACACATGCGCGCCGCCTTGCAGCCAGGCATAGACCTCGGCGCCGCGCGCGCGCAGGCGATGCTGGACATAGAGTTTTTCGGCCTGGTCGCGCGAGAACGCCAGGTCCAGCGCGTGCAGTTCACCGCGTTGCAGGGCCTGCTGCCATTCGGCCTGATACAGGAAATCGGTATTGAAATGCTGGGCACCGAAGAACAGCCAGTTGCGGCCCCTGGCGCCGGTTTCGGCACGTTCCTGCACGAAGCCGCGGAACGGCGCCACGCCGGTGCCGGGACCGATCATCAGGATGTCGCGGTCGGTATCGGCAGGCACGCGGAAACGCGCATTCGGTTCGATGTAGACCGGGGCGGTGTCGCCTTCGGCCAGCCCGGCCAGGAAGCCGCTGGCCGCGCCCTGGTGGGCGTGGCCGTGTGCGAAATAGGTGAGCTCGTCCACCACCAGATGCACTTCCTCGCCGACGCGCTTGCGGCTTGAGGCGATGGAGTACAGCCGTGGGGTGAGCGGACGCAGCGCGGCCAGCAGGCCGGCGTGGTCCCAATCCGCCGGCCAGCGGCGCAGCACGTCGATCACTTGATGATCGGCGAGCAACGACGCCAGGCCGGCAGTCTGGGTGGGGGCGAGCAACGCTTGCAGGTCCTGTGCGTCTGCGCGTTCGGCATGGGCGGCAAGAAACGGCCGCGAGAGTTTGGTGAGTTCGCGGCGGGTGGCGAGCCATGCGCTCAACGCCAGCGTCTCTTCGCCGACGGTGACGGCGGCATCGCCGTCCAGCTGCAGCGTCTGCAGCAGTGCCTCCACCAGTGCAGGCGGGTTGCGATGCCGGATGCCCAGCGCATCGCCCGGCTCATAGCTCAGGCCACTGCCTTCCAGCGAAAATTCCAGATGCCGCACGCGCTTGCCCGGTAACGCATAGACCCGGAAGCCCGGCCCCTTGAAATCGCGCCCGCTGATGATCTGGTTGGACAACAGCTCGGCGGCGAATGGCTGTTGATGCGACCACGCCGGCGTGGCCGGGCTGTTGCGCAGGGGGGTGACCGTGGCCGAATGCGGGCCGCTCCTGAGTTGCTCGCGGGCATGCTTGAGCGCTTGTGTGCGCCAGGGCACGGCAATGCTGTCGATGTCCAGATCGGCTTCGCCGCGCGGCTGCACGCGGCTGCCGCCGAGTTCGGCCAGGCGCTCGTCGATGCGCCGGGCCATGCCGCAGAAATCCGCGTAGCTGGAATCGCCCAGCCCCAGCACCGCGTACTTGAGCTCGGGCAGCTTGGGGGCGCGACGGCCGGCCAGGAACTCCACCAGGCCGATCGCATCGTCCGGCGGGTCGCCTTCGCCCTGGGTGCTGATCACCACGTACAGCAGCCGCTCGCTGGCCAACTCGCGGGTGGGGTAGGCGTCGGCCCGCAGCAGGCGCACGCTCAGGCCCGCGGCTTCGGCATCGGCGGCCAGGTGCTCGGCCTCGCGGCGGGCATTGCCGGTCTGGCTGCCGTACAGCACGGTCAGGCGTTGGCCTTCCTGGGCGATGGCCTGCGCTTGCCCGCCCGGCAACACTGCCAGCGAGCGCGGCGGATGGCCCTGCGCCAGCCCGGCGGTGTAGCCGGACAGCCACCACAGCGCCGCGGCATCCAGGCCGTCGACCAACCGGTCCAGCAGCGCCTTGCGCTCGTCGGGCAAGGGGCTGGGCGGTAGCGCGGAACTGGCGGCGGTCATTCGGATCCGGGGCTTTGATGAGAGGGACGATGTTAGGGAGGCGTTGCAGCGACCAGAAAGGAGCAGCCGTTATCGCGTTATGCCGGCTGCTTATTTCGGGCAGGCATACCGGCGGCACACACTGCAGCGCCTTGCCCTACCATCGGTTGGTCTGCCCGCCGATGCCCACGACATCCCGATGACCCTGCCGCCGCTGTCCCATCTCGACCGGCTCGAAGCCGAAAGCATCCACATCCTGCGCGAAGTCGCCGCCGAGTTCCGGGCCCCGGTGATGCTGTACTCGGTGGGCAAGGACAGCTCGGTGCTGCTGCATCTGCTGCTCAAGGCATTTGCGCCGTCGCCGCCGCCGATCCCGCTGCTGCACGTGGACACGCGCTGGAAGTTCGGCGAGATGATCGCCTTCCGCGACCGCCGCGCCGCCGAAACCGGCGTGGACCTGCGCGTGCACATCAACCCCGACGGCATCGCGCAGGACATCGGGCCGATCAGCCATGGCGCTGCCGTGCATACCGACATCATGAAAACCCAGGGCCTGAAGCAGGCGCTGGAGCAGGGCGGCTTCGATGCGGCGATTGGCGGGGCGCGCCGCGATGAAGAAAAGTCGCGTGCCAAGGAGCGCGTGTTTTCGTTCCGCAATGCGCGCCATCGCTGGGACCCGAAGAACCAGCGCCCGGAGCTGTGGAATCTCTACAACGCGCGCACCAAACCGGGCGAAAGCGTGCGTGTGTTTCCGCTCTCCAACTGGACCGAGCTGGACATCTGGCTGTACATCTACCGCGAACGGATACCGGTGGTGCCGTTGTACTTCGCCGCGCCGCGCCCGGTGGTGGAGCGCGATGGCGCCTGGATCATGGTCGACGACGCGCGCCTGCCGCTGCACGCCGGCGAAACCCCGCAACTGCGCTCGGTGCGCTTTCGCACGCTGGGCTGCTACCCGTTGACCGGTGCGATCGAATCGACTGCAGATACGCTGGAAGCGGTGATTGCCGAAATGCTGGTCAGCACCAGCTCCGAACGCCAGGGCCGCATGATCGACCACGCACCGGGCGCATCGATGGAACAGAAAAAGCTTGAGGGGTATTTTTGATGAGCCGGGATTCGGGAGTCGGGATTGGGGATTCGCAAGAGCTGTTTGCGGCGAGCGGAACGGTGGAAGGGGGCGCTTTTGCGAATCCCCAATCCCCACTCCCCAATCCCGGCACCATCGCTGCCTACCTCCAGCAACACGAATCCAAACCGCTGCTGCGCTTCATCACCTGCGGCAGCGTGGACGATGGCAAGAGCACGTTGATCGGGCGGTTGCTGTACGACAGCAAGCGCTTGTTCGACGATCAGCTTGCCGCGCTGGAACGCGACAGCCGGCGGCATGGCACGCAGGGCGAGGGCATCGATTACGCCTTGCTGATGGACGGGCTGGCGGCCGAGCGCGAGCAGGGCATCACCATCGATGTGGCGTATCGCTATTTCGATACCGACCGGCGCAAGTTCATCGTGGCCGATTGCCCCGGGCATGAGCAGTACACGCGCAACATGGCCACCGGCGCATCCACCGCCGATGTGGCGGTGGTGCTGGTGGACGCGCGCAAGGGCCTGCTGGCGCAGACCCGCAGGCACAGCTACATCGTGTCCTTGCTGGGCATCCGGCATGTGGTACTGGCGGTCAACAAGATGGACCTGGTGGGCTACGACGCGCAGGTGTTCGCGGACATTGCCGAAGGCTATCGGGTGCTGGCCGCGCAGCTGGGCATTGCCGATGTGCAGTGCATCCCGCTATCGGCGCTGGCTGGCGAAAATCTGTCCAGCGCCTCGACGCGGATGCCGTGGTACCAGGGCCCGCATCTGTTGCAGCATCTGGAAACCGTGCAGCTGCAACCACCGGAAGCCGGTAGCGGCCTGCGGCTGCCGGTGCAGTGGGTCAATCGCGCCAATTCGCAGTTTCGCGGCTATGCGGGCACGATTGCTGCCGGCCAGGTGCATGTGGGCGATACGGTGGTGGTGGTGCCGTCCGGGCGCCGCACGCAGGTGGCGAGCGTGCTCGATGCCAACGGGGAGGTGGACAGCGCACGCGCCGGGCAGGCGGTGACGTTGACCTTGCGCGATGAGATCGACATCAGCCGTGGCGACATCATCGCCGCCATCGACGACCCGCCTGAAGTGGCCGACCAGTTTGCCGCGCATCTGCTGTGGATGGACGATGCTGCGCTGCTGCCCGGGCGCCCGTACTGGCTCAAGATCGGCACCCGCACGGTCACCGTGAGCATCAGCGAGATCAAGCACAAGGTCGATGTGAACACGCAGGAGCGGCTGGCCGCCAAGCGGCTGGAGCTCAACGAGGTGGGCTACTGCAATCTTGCGCTGGACGAGCCCATCGCGTTCTCGCCGTACGCGTGCAACCGCGTGCTGGGCGGCTTCATCCTGATCGACCGGCAGAGCAATGCCACGGTGGCCGCCGGCACGCTGGAGTTCGCGCTACGCCGCGCCGGCAACGTGCACTGGCAACATCTGGATGTGGACCGCAGCGCACGTGCGCGCATCAAGGGGCAGACCCCGCGCGTGCTGTGGTTCACCGGCTTGTCGGGCGCGGGCAAATCCACCGTCGCCAATCTGGTCGACAAGCGCCTGCACGCCCTGGGCTATCACACCTTCATCCTGGATGGCGATAACGTGCGCCACGGGCTCAACCGCGATCTGGGCTTTACCGACGAAGACCGCGTGGAGAACATCCGCCGGGTGGCCGAAGTGGCGCGGCTGATGGCCGACGCCGGGCTGATCGTGCTGGTGAGTTTCATCTCGCCATTCCGCGCCGAGCGGCAACTGGCGCGCGAGCGCTTCGATCAGGGCGAGTTCGTCGAGGTGTTCGTGGACGTGCCGCTGGCCGTTGCCGAGGCGCGCGACGTGAAGGGGCTGTACCGCAAGGCCCGCGCCGGGCAGATTCCCAATTTCACCGGGATCGACTCGCCATACGAGGCGCCCGAAACGCCGGAGATCCATCTTCACGCCGATGGTGAGAATGTAGAGGCGCTGGCGCGCCACGTGCTCGAGTTTTTGGGGCTGGAACGCTGAGAGCAGCTGACAAACGACTGCGCGGCCGTCAGGCAGGCGGCCGATGTTCGGAAGCGGCGTGTATGTGCACACGCCAGTCCGTGCGCCGGCCACAGCAGGCTAACGACTGCGCGCGACCTTTGTCAGTTGCCCTGAAGAGCGTCGCTACGACATTGCAGGCGGTCGTCAGACGAGCGTGGCAGGTGTGCACAACGGCGGTGTATGAATCCATACATGCAGCCGCTGTGCACCGGCCGCGCCGGGCTGGCAGGTGCGCAGCGAGGTCATGGTCGCGCTGGCCAGCGCATCGCGCCGAAGACGGCAAGGGTCTTTGGTCATGGTGCAAAGCGCGCCCTTTCTGTCAACGCATGGCGGCCAGGTCGGTAAACTTTCGACGTACCCCGCCAGGATGTTCTGATGCTTGTTCTGCCCAGCGCGCGCAGCTGCGCCGCGCTCTTGTTGGTCGCCGTCCTGGCCGGTTGCAGCCGTCAGGCCAGCACGCCAGCCGCTGCCAAACCCATTCCGGTCTCTGTGCAGGCGGTAGCCACCCAACCCTGGAACTCGACCGTGCAGTCGATCGCCACCGTGCGCGCGCGCGAATCGGTGGCGCTCACCGCTGCGGTGAGCGATGTGGTGGAGCAGGTGTATTTCGACAGCGGCGACCAGGTCAAGGCCGGGCAATTGCTGCTGCGTCTGCGCGGCAATTCGCAACAGGCGGCCTTGACCGCCGCCCAGGCCACCTTCGAAGAAACCGACCAGTTGTATCGCCGACAGTTGAGCCTGGTTGGTCAGCAGCTGGTGGCCAAATCCACGGTGGATACGCAGCGCGCGCTGCGCGATGCGGCGCAGGCGCGGGTGCAGCAGATGCGCGCGGAAATCACCGACCGCGAAGTGCGCGCGCCATTCGCAGGCGTGCTCGGCATCCGCCAGATCAGCCCGGGCTCGTTGATCACCTCGAGCACCGTGATCGCCACGCTGGACGATGTGGCGCGTATGTACGTGGACTTCCAGGTGCCGGAATCGCAGTTCGGCCTGGTCCAGGTTGGCAACGCAGTCAGCGGCAGCGCGGCGGCGTATCCGGGTGCGCAGTTCAAGGGCGAGGTGTCCACCATCGATTCGCGCATCGACGAGACCACCCGCTCGGTGACGGTACGCGCGGATTTCCCCAATGACGATCGCCGGCTGCGCCCGGGCATGCTGCTGGATGTGCGGCTGTTCCAGCCGGCACGGCAGGCGGTGGTGATCCCGGAAATTGCGGTGGTGCAGGTGGGGCGCGAGTCGTACGTGTTCCGGGTCAAGCCCGACAGCAGCGTGGAGCGTGCCGATGTGCGGCTGGGCGAGCGCCGCGAGGGCAAGGTGGAAATTCTCGAAGGCGTCAAGGCCGGTGAGCGCATCGTGGTGGATGGCACCGGCAAGCTGCGCCCGGGCTTGAAGGTGGTCGACCAGGCCGCACCCGCGTCGGCGCGCCCGCAGGCCGCCGCACAATGAAACTCTCCGACCTGTCCATTACCCGCCCGGTGATGGCGGTAGTGATGAGCCTGTTGCTGATCGTGCTGGGGGTGATGTCGTTCACCCGTCTCACCCTGCGCGAGTTGCCGGCGATCGACCCGCCCATCGTCTCGGTGGATGTGGAATACACCGGTGCTTCGGCCGCGGTGGTGGAAAGCCGTATCACCCAGGTGCTGGAAGACGCGCTGGCCGGCATCGAGGGCATCGAGACCATCGAGGCGCGCAGCCGCAATGGCTCCTCCGACATCAGCATCGAGTTCGTGCCGTCGCGCGATGTGGAAGCGGCCGCCAACGACGTGCGCGATGCGGTGAGCCGCGTCTCCGACCGCATGCCAGACCAGGCGCGTCCGCCGGAAATTTCCAAGGTCGAAGCCGATGCCGACCCCATCCTGTGGCTCAACATGAGCTCCAGCACGATGGACACGCTGCAGCTGTCCGACTACGCCGAGCGCTACGTGGTGGATCGTTTTTCCAGCCTGGATGGCGTGGCGCAGGTGCGTATCGGCGGACGCCAGCGCTATGCGATGCGCATCTGGCTGGACCGCGACCAACTGGCTGCACGCGATCTCACCGTGGCCGATGTGGAAGCGGCGCTGCAGAACGAAAATGTGGAGTTGCCGGCCGGCAGCATCGAATCGGCGCAACGCGATTTCACCTTGCGCGTGGAGCGCAGTTACCTCAAGCCCGAAGACTTCGCCAAATTGCCGTTGAACAAGGGCGAGGGTGGCTACGTGGTGCGGCTGGGAGACGTGGCCAGGGTGGAACTGAGTTCGGCCGAGCGGCGCGCGTATTTCCAGAGCAACGGCGTGCCCAACGTCGGCCTGGGCATCGTGCGCAACTCCACCGCCAACGCGCTGGACGTGGCACGCGAAGCGCGCTCGCAGGCCAAAGAAGTGCAGAAGTCGCTGCCGCGGGGCACCAACATCTTCGTCGCCTTCGACACCACCACCTTCATCGACGCGGCGGTGGAGCGCGTGTATCACACGCTGGTGGAAGCGGTGGTGCTGGTGCTGGTGGTGATCTGGGTGTTTCTGGGCAGCGCGCGCGCGGCATTGATTCCCGCGGTGACCGTGCCGGTGTGTCTGATCGCCGCGTTCATTGCGCTGTACGCCTTCGATTTTTCGATCAACCTGCTCACCCTGCTGGCGTTGGTGCTGTGTATCGGCTTGGTGGTGGACGACGCCATCGTGGTGGTGGAAAACATCCAGCGCCGCATCGACCTGGGCGAGCCGCCGCTGGTGGCGGCCAAGCGCGGTACCGGGCAGGTGGCGTTTGCGGTGATTGCGACCACGGCCGTGCTGGTGGCGGTGTTTTTGCCGGTCGGTTTCCTGGAAGGCAATACCGGGCGGCTGTTCCGCGAGTTGGCGGTGGCGCTGGCGGCGGCGGTGGCGATTTCGGCCTTCGTGGCACTGACGCTGACGCCGATGATGTCGTCCAAGCTGCTGCGCTCGCACGGGCGGGCCAGACCGAATCGATTCCATCGCTGGTTCGATAGGCGCATGCAGGCGGTGTCCGGTGCGTATGGGCGCTCGCTGGAGCGGCACGTGCACCGCACCTGGATCTTCGCGCTGCTGATGCTGTTGGCGCTTGGCGCCAGCGCATGGCTGATGAGCCGCATTCCTTCCGAACTGGCGCCGGCCGAAGACCGCGGCAACTTCCAGATCATGATCGATGGCCCGGAGGGCGCCGGCTTCGATTACACGGTGGGGCAGATGCATCAGGTGGAAGACATCCTGCGCCCCTACGTGGGCCCGGACAAACCCATCGTACGCGCCAACCCGCGCGTGCCCGGCGGCTTCGGCAGCAGCGAGGAAATGCACACCGGCCGCGTCAGCGTGTTCCTGCAGGACTGGGAGCAACGCACCCGCCCGACCACCGAAGTGGCCGATGAACTGCAACAAAAGCTCAGCGTGCTCAGCGGCGTGCGTGCGCGCACGCAGGTCAGCGGCGGGCTGGTGCGCAGCCGCGGCCAGCCGTTCCAGCTGGTGCTCGGTGGCCCGGACTATGCGGAAATCGCGCAGTGGCGCGACCGCATCCTGCAGCGCATGGAATCCAACCCCGGCCTGGTCGGCCCGGATTCGGACTACAAGGAAACCCGTCCGCAGATGCGCGTCAACATCGACCGCCTGCGCGCGGCCGATCTGGGTGTGCCGGTGACGGCTATCGGTGGCGCGCTGGAGGCGCTGATGGGCTCGCGCCGCGTCACCACCTTCGTCGACAACGGCGAGGAATACGATGTGATGCTGCAGGCCGGGCGCGAGGGCCGCATGTCGCCGGAAGATCTCACCGCCATCCGCGTGCGCTCCACCCGCGGCGAGCTGATTCCGCTTTCGAATCTGGTGACCTTGAGCGAAGTGGCCGAAGCAGGCACCTTGAACCGCTTCAATCGCCTGCGTGCGATCACCATCACCGCAGGCCTGGCGCCGGGCTATCCGCTGGGCGAGGCCATCGCCTGGGCGCGGCAGGCCGCGCAGGAAGAACTGCCCGAGTATGCGCAGGTGGACTGGAAGGGCGAATCGCGCGAGTACCAACAATCCGGCAGTGCGGTCTTGCTGACCTTCGGCATGGCCTTGCTGGTGGTGTACCTGGTTTTGGCCGCGCAGTTCGAAAGTTTCGCGCATCCATTGGTGATCATGCTCACCGTGCCGCTAGCGGTGCTGGGCGCACTGGTAGGCCTGTGGCTGACCGGGGGGACGCTCAATCTGTTCAGCCAGATCGGCATCGTGATGCTGGTGGGCCTGGCAGCCAAGAACGGCATCCTGATCGTGGAATTCGCCAACCAGCTGCGCGACGAAGGGCGCAGCGTGCATGCGGCCATCGTCGAATCGGCATCGGTGCGTTTGCGCCCGATCCTGATGACCTCGATCGCCACCGTGGTCGGTGCGATTCCGCTGGTGGTGGCTGGCGGGCCCGGCTCGGCCAGCCGCGCCACCATCGGTGTGGTGGTGATCTTCGGTGTCTCGCTGTCCACCTTGTTGTCGTTGTACGTGGTGCCGGCGTTCTACAGTTTGATCGCGCCCTTTACCAAGTCGCCCGAAGCGGTGGCGCGCGAGCTGGAAACCCTGGAGGCGCAGACGCCTTCGGTGGGTGGGCATGCCTGAGTGATGCCGGCAGCGGTACGCTGCTGCCGCGCACTTTCTGCGCCACGTGCGTGAGCCGCGCTATGACGAAAGTCACATGACAGTCATGCCCGGCTATGGTCGACTTCGGTGGTTACCGTGACCGGAATTGCCCATGCGTCGTTTTGCCTGCCTGCTTGCTCCCTCTCTCCTGGCGTTGTGCTGCGGCACTGCGCTGGCGCAGTCCTCCGGCGAAGCCGTGCCTAACGGTCGCTTGCCGACCTGGGCGGTGCCGGAGCGCTACAGCCTGTCGTTCAAGATCGACCCGGAGCAGGCCGAGTTCAGCGGCCGCACCAGCATCCGCGTGCAGCTCAAGCAGGCCTCCGATCACCTCTGGCTGCATGGCAAGGAGTTGAAGGTCAGCAAGGTCACGATCACGCCAGCCCAGAGCAAGGGCAAAGCCAAGCCGCTGACCGCACGCTACGTGGAAGCCGATGCGCAGACCGGTGTGGTGCGGCTGGATTTCGGCCGCACGCTGCAGCCGCAGACGCTCACCGTCGACATCGTCTACAGCGCGCCGCTCAACCAGCAGCTGCAGGGCCTGTACCAGGTGAAGTACCAGGGCAAGGCGTATGCGATGACGCAGATGGAGCCGATCAGTGCGCGGTACGCGTTCCCGGGCTTCGACGAGCCTGCGTTCAAGACGCCATTCGACCTGAGCCTGACCGTGCCCAGCGACGACCAGGCGTTGGCCAACACCATCGCCACCTCGACCCAGCCGGCCGGCAAGGGCTGGAAGACGGTGACCTTCGCACCGACCGTGCCGCTGCCCACCTATCTGGTTGCGTACGCCGCCGGCCCGTGGGACGTGGTGGACGTGGCGCCAATGCCGGCCACCCCGCAGCGGCCCAACCCCACGCCGTTGCGTGGCATCGCCGCCCAGGGCCAGGGCCCGCGCATTACCCCCGCGCTGGACCAGACCCCGGCCATCATCGCCGCGCTGGAGGACTATTACGCCTTCGGCTACCCGTTCGACAAACTCGATCTGGTCGCCGCGCCGGATTTCAGTGCCGGCGCGATGGAAAACCCCGGCTTTGTCACCTTCCGCGATTGGCTGCTGTTGCTGGACAAGGACTCGCCGGCGGTGAACGTGCAGCGCTCGTTCAACACCAACGCACATGAGTTGGCCCACCAGTGGACCGGTGATGCCGTGACCATGGCGTGGTGGGACGACCTGTGGTTGAACGAAGCGTTCGCCACCTGGATGCAGCAGAAGATCACCATGCGGCTGCACCCGGAATATCGCGCCAATCTGGACCGCATCACCGGCGCGCAATATGCGATGAACAACGACAGCCTGGTCAGCGCGCGCAAGATCCGCCAGCCGATCACCGGCAACGGCGATATCGAAACCGCCTTCGACGGCATCACCTATCAGAAAGGTGCGGCAGTGCTGGCGATGTTCGAAGCCTTCGTCGGCGAAGACGTCTTTCGCGAAGGCATGCGCGCCTATATCGCCAAGCACAAGTTTGCCAACGCCACCGCCGACGATCTGGTCGATGCGATCGCCGATGCCGCCGGCAAGGGCGCCGATTTCAAGGCCGCCTTCCGCAGCTTCCTCAATCAGCCGGGCGTACCGTATCTGCAGACCCAGGTGGCACGCGAAGACGGCAAGACGGTGGTCAAGCTGCAACAGCAGCGCTACCTGCCGCTGGGCTCAACCGGCTCCACCGCGCAGCAATGGGGTGTGCCGGTCTGCGTGAAGTACGGCAAGGGCAGGAACCAGGTCGGCACTGCCTGCCAGATGCTCGCAGACGCCAGTGGCAGCATCGTGCTGGAAGGCGCCGGCAAGAACACCTGGGTGTTCCCCAACGCGCGCGGCGCCGGCTATTACCGTTTCAGCCTGCCGAAGCAGCAGCTGGCGGCGCTGGGCAAGCAGATCGGCCAGCTCGACGAAAACGAACAGCTTGCCTACGCCGATGCGATCGATGCGGCTTACCGCCACGGCGATGCCGACAGCGATGCGGTGCTGGCCGCGATCAAGCAGCTGGCGCCGGCTGCGTCGGCCGAGGTGTCCACCGCGCTGGTGGACCGCCTCGTGTGGATCTGGCAATACCAGGCCAGCACCGATGCGCAGCGCGGCGCATTGCGCAAGGTGGCCGAGCAGGCCTACCTGCCGCGCCTGCGTCAATTGGGGTACACGCGGCGCAGCGGCGAATCGGTCGACGATGTCGCATTGCGCAGCGCGTTGAGCAGCCTGTTTGGCCTGCGCCTGCAGACGCCGGAGGTGCGCAAGGCCTTGCTCGCCCAGGGCGATGCCGTGCTGGCCGGCGGCAACGGCGCGCTGGACTTCTCTGCGGCCAATCCCGACCTGCTCGGCAGCGCACTGGCAGTGACCGTGCAGGAACGTGGGCAGGCCGCGGTGGATGCCTTGATCGCGGCGCTCCGCACCCAGGCCGACCCGGCGCAGCGCAACGCGATGATCGATGGGCTGGGCACGGTGCAGGACCCGGCATTGCTCAAGCAGGTGCGGGATTTCGCGCTCACCGATGCGATCAAGGTCGGCGAAATGAAGAGCCTGCTGCGGCGTGGTCATGCCGTGCAGGCATCGCATGCGTCGATGTGGCCCTGGTTCACCGCCAACTTCGACCGCATCGTGCAACGCAGCGGCTCGTTCGACGGCGGCGGGTTGCCGGCACTGGGCGCGTCCGGCGGCTGCAGCGTGGAAGAGGCCGAGCGCATGGAGGCGTTCTTCAAGCCACGCCTGGGCAAGCTCAGTGGCGCCGACCGCGGAATGGCCCAGACCGGCGAAACCATCCGCCTGTGCGCCGCGCTGAAGCAGGCGCAAACCGCCACGCGGTGAGTTGCGGCGTGCGTCTGGCATGCGCAGTATTGGCACCGCCGATACTGCGCATGCCAGGACCCACCCGATGCATGAAATGCTGACGCTGCAGGAAGAAGGCTTCGTGCTGCGCCGCTGGCGTCAGGACGAGCTGGACGCCTTGCTGCAGCATGCCAACGACCCGCTGGTGCCGCGTGGATTGAGCGAACGATTTCCGCATCCGTATACACGTGCCGACGGTGAGGCGTTCCTGGCCGGGCGCGTGGTCGACCTGCAGCATCCGCTGCTGGCCATCGAGATCGATGGCCAGGCCTGCGGCACGATTGCGGTACGTCCAGGGCAGGGCGAGCGCCGCTTCTCGGCCGAGTTGGGCTATTGGATCGGCCGCACGCACTGGGGCCGCGGCTGGATGACACGCATCGTGGGCACCTATGTTGCCTGGGCGATGCAGGCCCTGCCGCTCTACCGCGTGCAGGCCACCGTTCTCGATACCAATCCCGCATCGGCTACGGTGTTGTTGCGCAATGGCTTCGTCGAAGAGGGTGTCAGCCGTTGCGCGCTGATGAAGCCGGACGGGCTGCACGACCTGCGTGTGTGCGCACGGGTGCGCCCGCCCGTTGATGCTTGAATGCCTGTTCGTGTTGTCTTGCCGTGCATCGTTGCATGCGCGTGATGCGATCAGCAGCAGGCAGATACCGCGTGCCCGAGAGTAGCTGACAAAACAACCGCGCTCGCCGCCAGGCGGGCGCGGGCGCGGCTGGTGCTGGTGTGGCATGTGCACTGCGTACAGTGCGGTTGCTGCGCACCGTCCACACCATCTGACGACTGCTCGCCAGGTGTGTTCTGCGCTTCGACAACGGCGCACTGAACCCGCACGCATTCCGTCGCTTCAACGCAGCCCCGCGACAGCACGGCAAGACGTCCACAACGCCCAGCCCGGCCGCCGTCTACGCCCCATCGCGCCAGTGGCTTACCATCGTCGTCATTGTTGCTGCGGCGGCGGCCCTGCCGGTGCTGCAGCACGACCAACACCACACTGCGAAAGGGGCCGAAACAACCTGTTCCGCACTGCAAGCAACAGCCACTTCTGGATACGACGATGACACAGCACGATGGACGCGGCGGACGGCCGCCACGCGATGGCGGCTCCGGCGCCTCGCACAACTCGTGGGGCCGCGCTGCGCCGCGCACACCTGCACCGCGCAGCGCCGCGCCCCGCGCGCCGGCGCAGCACACGCCTGCCACCGCGCCACCTGCCGCTGCAGCAGGCGGCAGTGCGCGCGAGGTGCGGCTGTACGGCATCAACGCAGTGCAGGCCGTGTTCAAGGCGCGCCCGCAGGCGCTACGCAAACTCTATTTGAGCGAAGCGCGCATTCCTCAGTTCAAGGCGCTGCTGGCCTGGTGCGTGACCCAGCGCATCGGCTATCGCGTGGTGGAAGACGCAGATCTGAGCAAGCTCGCCGCCAGTGCGCACCACGAAGGCGTGGTGGCCGAGGTGCTGCGCGTGGCGCCGCACCCCTTGCAGGAGTGGCTGGCCGCCTTGCCGCAGGGCCCGGTGCTGGCGCTGTGGCTGGATGGCGTGGGCAACCCGCATAACTTCGGCGCGATGCTGCGCTCGTCGGCGCACTTCGGTGTGGCCGGTCTGTTGTTGCCGGCCGGCTCCACGCTGGGCTTGTCCGGCGCGGCGGCACGCGTGGCCGAAGGGGGCGCCGAAGCGGTGCCGTTGGTGCAACTGCCCGACACCGCAACCGCAATGGCGCAATTGCGTCAGGCCGGTTTTGCGATTGCAGCCACCTTGGTCGACGGTGGCCAGGATGTGTTCGCCGCCGCGCTGCCGCAGCGGCTGGTGTACGTGATGGGCGCAGAAAGCGAAGGCATGGACCGCGACTTTGCGCGCGATTGCGACCTGCAGTTGTCGATCCGCGGCAGCGGCAAGGTGGAAAGCCTCAACGTGGCCTCGGCCACTGCCGTGTTCCAGGCCGCCTGGCACGCGCGCGTGCGCACCGGAGAACAGTGATGCTGCGTTTTTCTGCCGTGTTGCTTGTAACCAGCTGCGTGTTCAGCGTTAGCGCGTACGCCGCCACGCCTGCCGCACCGCCCGAGGTACGCACCGATCATGGCGCGTTGCGCGGCCAGTGGCAGGACGACGGCAGTGCGGTCTTCCGCGCGATTCCCTTCGCTGCGCCGCCGCTGGGCGCGCTGCGCTGGCGCCCGCCGCAGCCGATTGCGCCGTGGACGCAGGTGCGCGATGCCACCCAGGCCGCCACGCCATGCGTGCAGCCGGCGCTGGGCTGGAACGACGCCATGGCCAAGCGCGGCAGCGAAGATTGCCTCTATGTCCAAGTGCAGACACCGCAGCTGCATCCGGCCAGGCCGTTGCCGGTGTTCGTGTGGATCCACGGCGGCGCCAACGTGGCCGGTGGCGCCGATGGGCATCTGCCCACCAACCTGGTCGCGCAAGACATGCTGGTGGTGACGCTGCAATACCGGCTGGGTGCGCTGGGATTTCTGTCGCTGCCGGAACTGCGCGATGGCGACAACCAGGCTGCCGGCAACTACGCCTTGCTCGATCAGATCGCTGCCCTGCGGTGGGTGCGCGACAACATCGCGCAGTTCGGCGGCGACCCGGCGCGGGTCACCATTGCCGGGCAATCGGCCGGCGGCCAGGACGTGGGCCTGCTGATGCTCAGCCCATTGGCGCGCGGCCTGTTTTCGGCAGCGATCGAACAGAGCGGCACTGCCGGGTTCGGCTTGCCGGCACGCAGCCTGGAGGACAATCGCGCGCTGGGTGTCAGCATCGCCAAACGCGCAGGCATCGCGGATCCGGCAACACGGCTCGATCAACTGCGCGCGCTACCGGTGGAGCAGTTGCTCACGGCCGCGCAGGGCGTGGACGTGCCGGCGCTGGATGACGACGGTTACATCTGGCTGCAGGCGGTTGTCGATGGACGCGTGCTGCCGCGCGCGCCGGCCGAACTGTTGGCAAGCGGCGCGCAGGCCAAGGTGCCGCTGCTGATCGGCTACGTGGTGCAGGAACTCACCTATGGTGGCGAGCAAGGCGCGCAGGCGCGTCTGCGCCGCGACTATCCCGAGCGCGCCGATGCGGTGCTGCAGGCGCAACGCACGCACGCGGCGCAGCGTGCTGCGCGGCAGGGCAATGCGGCAATGCAGCTGTCCACCGATCTCACCTTCCGCTGCCCGGCAGTGACGGTGGCCCAGCACCAGGCCGCTCTCGGCGTGCCGGTGTGGCATTACGTGTTCGACACGGCTGCCCCCGGCGCGCAGGTCACGCATAGCGCCGAGTTGCCGTTCCTGTTCAAGAATCTGCCCATCGGCCAGCCGCCGGTGTCGCTGCAGCGCTATTGGGCTGCGTTCGTGCAGCGCGGTAACCCGAATGCCAAGGGCTTGCCTGCCTGGCCGGCGTTTGCGCCCGAGCATGCAGGATTGCAGTTCGATGCACGTGGCGTGCAGCCCATCAAGGACGCGCGCCCGGCCGTGTGTGCAGGGGTGGATTTGCCGTAGCCGATCGCGCGCACTGCCGCAGTGCGCGCGATCGCTTCACTTCAGCGTGCGCAGCCCGGGCCACCGAAATAGAAGCCGCCGTTCTGCATCTCCGGCGACAGGCTGGTGCGCGACACACCGCTGCCCAGTGCGTACGGATAGGTGTAACCCGCCAGTGCCAGCGTGTAGCAGGCCGGTTGCTCCACGTTGAGCGATGACAGGCGCTGTGCCGGCCGGGTCGCCATGCTGGCATCGCGGTAGAAGTGGTTGGCCTGAAAGGCGGCCTGGCGGTAACCGGCAGACGCGAACCGGCCACTGCCCATCGGTGCGCTGGGGCGGCCGTCCCAGGTGGAAATTTCACCACCGGCAGAGATGAAGATGTTGGCGCTGCCTTCGGCAATGTCGCCCGCGTAGAGCTCGGCCTTGTAGTAACCGATCCATTCGCCATTCAAGCCGAACCACCAATAGCCATCGGCATTGCGCTGGAATTCCACGTGCAGCATAGCTTGTTTGCCACCCGCACTACTGAAGCCGCCAGCGGGTGTGGCACCGAGAACGTTTGCGCTGCTGGTCTGCACGAAATCGGCGCAATCCAGATTGTGGCAACCGGTTTTGACATAACCGTCCTGGGTTGAATAAATAAACAGAAACGGCGTGTTGCCCCAGCCTGCGCCCGGCTGGGTTTGCCAGCCGGCTTCCAGGGTCTGTATCTGCCCTTGCGGGGTGTAGCCCCCCAACCAGATCTGGCTGATCGACTGCGCATCGTTGGCACGCACGGCCGGGATCCAGGTGTTGAGATCGGCACCCGCGCCGGTCACCGGCGACCCGGCGGTGTCCAGATAGATGGTGGAGTAGTAGTGCACCACCGATGCGGCGCCTTGCGCGGCTGGCGCGACGGGTGCGCGTGTGGCTGCGGCGATGCGCGGCGTGGTACCGCGCAGGAAGTCCTGCAGCGTCGCATGCTTGCTCATGTCGGCCAGGCCGATGCGTGCCAGCGGCACACTGCCGGCAGCGCAGCGCTGCGACGCTGGATCGGGGGCGCCCGGCGTCTTGGCCGGGGCGATGCTGGGCGGCAGCGCGATGAGGTCGCCGTTGCGTAGACCCGGTTGCTGAGCTTGGGGAATGCAGTCGAACACCTGCGTGCCCTCGTGCAGGCTGCTGGTCACGGTCAGCCCGTTGTAGCGGTTGAACAGGTAGCGCTGCATCTCGGCGAAGGCAGTCGGGTCGGCGACCTTTGCGGTAGCGCTACGCGTGGCGTAAGTGATTTGCACCTGAGCGTCCAGAAATTGCTTGAACCCGGCAGTGACCTGCGGAAACGCGCGCGATGCGGCGGCAGTGCTGTGGTGTACGGCATCGGCGTTGGCACCTGTCACCGATGCCGTGGCAGGTATGTGCGACAACGGCGGCATCAGCGCATCGATACTGCGGTCGCGGGCGGGAGAGATCGACGGTGGGACGAACGTGCTGGCAACGCCGGCAGGCGCCAATGCGCAAACGACGAGCGCAGCGATGGTGCGGTCGATGAGCATCGGCCGGGTGGGATGAAAGGTCATGCGAAATTCCCCTTGCGCCGGAACGAGACTGCCTGCACGCGGCGGACGTGCAGGGCAGTGCCGTCATTGCGCAGGCCTGGCGCTGCACGGTGGCATCCAGACCTGCGATGAGGGCGTGCGCATGCTAGCGGCTGCCACTGCGCACGCAGAAGCAAACATGCGTTGCGTGACATCACACACACGCAGAGCGCAATGCATTGCTCCGATGCCGTGTCGGAGGTCTCGCCCGTTCGTGCAGACGGCAGGTGCCGCTGCGCAAAGGTGCGTGAGGTCACGTCACTTGGGCATGGCTCTACTTACTTTTCTGCAGTCTGATTGCCGCGCCGCCGTTCGCTGCCAATGCCAATTGCAAGGTGTCGTCGCGGGTGAGCGTGCGGGTGTCGATACGCACGGCCGTCGGCGCCTGGCCATCGGCGTAGATGGTCGCCGTCCAGCTGCCCTTGCCCAGGAACGACAACGGCAATTGCATCGTGCGTGCCTGCTCGTTGGTCATCGCACCCACATACCAGTCCTTGCCGCTGCGTCGCGCCAGCGCGATGTGTTCGCCGATGGCGCCATCCAGTGCACGCGTTTCATCCCAGCTTGCAGGCACATCGCGCAAGAACTGCGCCGCCGGCACGTGTTCGTATTGCTCCGGGCTGTCGGCCACCACGGCGAACGGGCTCTCGTACACCACATACATCGCCAGCTGCTGCGCGCGCGTGGTCATCACCTGCGGGGCGATGTGCTGCATCTTGAATTCGGCAGGACGCACGTTACGGAAGCCACCTGGCGTGTAGTCCATCGGCCCGAGCAACATGCGCGTAAACGGCAGCGTGAGGTTGTGGGTGGCGGTGATGCGCGTGGTCCACTTGTTGTATTCGGCGCCGAGCACGCCCTCCTGGGTGAGGTAGTTCGGGTAGGTGCGAGTCAGGCCGGTGGGGTGATACGCACCGTGCAGATCCACCAGCAACTTGTGCGCGGCAGCCTTGCTCAGCAGGCGATGGTAGAAGTCCACCATCTGCTGATCGTCGCGGTCCATGAAATCCACCTTGATGCCCTTGATGCCGAGTTGCTGGTACCAGGCCAGCGCCTCGTCCATGTGCGCATCGAGCGCGCGCCAGTGCGCCCACAGCCACAGCCCCACATCGCGTTTGCGTGCGTAGGTCACCAGGCCTTGCAGGTCGAGTTGCTCCACCGGGCGACGGATATCCGCATCGCTGTTGTATTGCCCATCGCCGGTGCTGCCGTAATACCAGCCGTCGTCGATCAGCATGTACTGCAGCTTCAACTGCTGTGCGTGATCGATGTAGCGCTGGATGGTGGCGGTATTCATGCCGGGATTGGTCACCCCGCTGGCCAGGCTGCCCGACCACCAATCCCACGCCGATTTGCCGGCGCGGACCCAACCTGCATCGAAAGCAGGTGGTGGGTTGAGGGCGGAAATCAGGTTGGATTCGATCAGGCTCGCCGGGTTGTCGGCCAGCATGATGACGCGCCAGGGCGTTGCAAAATCGCCGCCTTTGGCATCGATGCTGACCGCCAGCTTGGGGTCGTCCAGGCGCGGCGACAGTTTTGCCGACACGCCCAGCCCGCCATCGGCACGGCCGGTGAGATACAGGCCGGCGTAATCGCGCAGGTTCGCTTCGCCGATCGCAAGCGTGGTGCCATTGGCATCGGTCTGGCACACCAGCGGCAGTTCGAGCAGATTGTGCGGACGCAATCGGGATGCGGCGATCGCGTCGTATTCGCCCTCGTGGCTGGTTCCGAAACGGCCCAGATTCAATGTCCAGCAGTGGTAATCGCGTGGGAACGCGAAGCTGGTGAGCTCGTCGCGAATGCGCACCTGGCCTGCATCCGGGAGCACGTAACGCAGCGCCACGCCATCGTCATACGCACGCAGTTCGATGCTGAGCTTGCGGTGTTGCGCATCGGCCAGTTGCACGCGCAGTTCGCGGTAGTGGTCGCGTGCCTGCCGCGTTTTTCCAACCGCCAGGGTAAATCGGCTGTCATGCAATTCGGTTGTGCTGCCTTGCAGCGTCATGTCGTGGCCGAGCTTGTTGGCGGGTCCCAGGTCCAGTCCCAGCGGTGCATCGTCGAGCACCAGCGTGTTGCGATACAGCACGCGATAGCTGGGCACACCGCCCTCGCGCAGGGTGAATTCCACGTGCGTGCGTGCATCGGGCGATTGCACGCGCAAGCTTTGTGCTGCAACGGGCGCAGCCATCAAACACCACAACGCGCATGCCGCCGGTAGTGCGGACTGGATCAGGTTTCGCATGGTTCCCTCCTCCTGGAATTGCCAACCCTAACGCAGAAAGGTTGTTGTCGATATCCAGCTGGGGTAACGTTACCTCGCACCATGGCCGCTGAAACAGGGGCGGCAGCCACGGGCTGCATCACCAAGCGCGATCGACGCAGTGTCCAGATGGACGCTGGTCGGTTGCACGGACGTGGTGTGCACCGTTGCGTGGCAGTAGAGCTTGGGAGAGGCCTCTAATGCTGATGGTTCGCAAGGCGTTCCGCCGTGGAGCGCTGTGGTTGTTGTGTGGTTGCATGAGCTGGACGGCAGTGGAGGCTGCGCCCGCCGATGCGAATCCGCCGGGGCCTTACGATGTCCGCGTGCTTGCGGGCGGGATGGGGCTGGCAAAGAAACTCGCCGCAGATGCACCGCTGTTGTCCGCCAACGCGGACTGGAGCCTGTCGGCGTGGGTGCGCCCGTCGCGTGCTAGCACAGGGCCGGCCCTGATTGCCGGTGTCGGCGATCCCAAGGACGCGGGCCGCTACTTCGCGATCGATGCCGGCACGCTCGGCTTTGTGCAGGGTGCCGATAGCGTGCTGCGCAGCAAGCAGGCGCTGCATGCAGGCGAGTGGACGCAGGTGGCCGCCGTGGCCCATGGCGGTCGTCTGACGCTGTACGCCAACGGCCGCCAGGTGGCCAGCGGCGCCGCCCGGCAACGTGCAGTGGCGCCGGTGCTGATGTTCGGCCCGCGCGAGCAGCCTGCCGCTTACACGCAGCACTTCGGTGGCGAGATCGCCGGCTTCACCGCGCACGCGCAGGCACTGGAGGCGCCCGCCGTCGCGCAGCTGGCCGCACGCACGCCGGACCCGGCGCTGCAGCGCTTCGAGGATGCATCCCCGGCGTGGCAGGTACAGGTCAAGCAGATGGCCGGGCAGGTGGCGCCACAGGCGCCCGCAACGTTGCCGCGCAGTGCAGCGGCGTTTTCTGCGCCGGTAGCCAAGCCGGTGCCGAACACGCCGGCATTGCAGCCGCTGGATGCCGCTGCGTGGCGGGTGGGTGCGTGGCAGCTGGCCGCTGCGCCGGATCTCGGGTCCGCCACCGGCGCCACGTTGTCGCGTGGCGACGCGGCGGGTGGCAGCGCCTGGCGTGTGGCCACGGTGCCGGGCACGGTGCTCACCACGCTGGTCGATCGCGGCGTGTACCCGGATCCGGATATCGGCCTCAACAACATGGCCATTCCCGAATCGCTGAGCCGGCAGGACTGGTGGTACCGCAGCAGTTTCGCTCTGCCTGCCGATGCGCACGGCAAGCGGCTGGAGCTGCTGTTCAACGGCATCAACTATGCGGGCGAAATCTGGGTCAACGGCACGCAGGTCGGGCGCACGCGCGGTGCATTCGCACGCGGTCGCTTCGATGTCAGCAAGCAGCTCAAGCCCGGCCGCAATGTCGTCGCGGTGCGCGTGTCGCCACCGCCGCATCCGGGCATTGCGCATGAGCAGTCGATGACCGCCGGCGTCGGCGAAAACGGCGGCGTGCAGGCGCTGGACGGGCCCACCTTCATCGCCAGCGAGGGCTGGGACTGGATTCCGGCCGTGCGCGACCGTAACGCCGGTCTGTGGCAGGACGTGCAGCTGCATGCCACCGGGCCGGTCACCATCGGCGATACCCAGGTGGTCACCGCGCGCCTGGCGCCGGATCACCGCCGCGCCGAGCTCGAAATCAGCGTGCCGCTGCGCAACGACGGTGCTGCGCCCGTGCAGGGTACCGTGCAGTTGGCCATTGGCGATGTGCGCATCCAGCGCGAGGTCAACGTGCCGGCGGGCGGTACCACGCTCAAGCTCACCGCCGGCGACACCCCGCAGCTGATCATCGCCAACCCACGCCTGTGGTGGCCCAACGGCTACGGCGAGCCGGCGCTGTACACCCTGCAGGTGGGGGTGGAGGTTGCCGGTGCGCGTTCGGACACGCAGCAGTTGCGCTTCGGCATTCGCGAGGTCACCTACGAGTTGTCGTTGTTCGATGAGGATGGGGCGCTGCGGCGGGTGCTGGTGGATTTCAACAAGACGCGTCTGCGTGGCGAGCGCATTGTGGATGCGCGCCACAGCGCGATCCGCCCCGTGCCCGGTGGCGATGCGCAATCGTTCTATCCCGGTGCGGCCGTGTCGCCGGCGGTTACGCCGCTGAAGGATGACGCGCTTGCGCCTTACCTGGCCCTGCGTATCAATGGCGTGCGGATTGCGGTGAAGGGCGGCAACTGGGGCATGGACGATTGGCGCAAGCGGGTGTCGCGCGAGCGGCTTGAGCCGTACTTCCGCCTGCAGCGCGAGGCGCATTTCAACGTGGTGCGCAACTGGGTCGGGCAGAACACCGAAGCAAGCTTCTTCGAGCTGGCCGACGAATACGGCATGTTGGTGCTCAACGACTTCTGGCAATCCACGCAGAACTACAACATGGAGCCGGCCGACGCGGCGCTGTTCCTGGACAACGCGGCCGAGGTGATCAAGCGCTTCCGCAATCATCCCTCCATCGTGTTGTGGTTCGGCCGCAACGAAGGCGTGCCCGCGCCGATCCTCAACGAAGGCCTGGATGCGCTGGTCGCCGAACTGGACGGCACGCGCTGGTACACCGGCAGTTCCAACCAGGTCAATCTGCAGGGCAGCGGCCCGTACAACTACCGCGAGCCGGTGGCCTACTTCAATGCGTTGGCGCAGGGCTTTTCGGTGGAGGTGGGCACGCCGTCGTTCTCCACGCTGGAGTCATTCAAGGCTTCGATACCTGCTGCTGGCGATCAGTGGCCGATCGGCGATGCCTGGGCCTATCACGACTGGCACCAGTCCGGTAACGGCGACACCAACAGTTTCATGCGCACGCTCACCGACAAGCTGGGCGCACCCACCAGCCTGGCCGATTTCGAGCGCAAGGCGCAGCTGCTCAATTACGAAACGCATCGCGCCATCTTCGAAGGCTTCAACGCGCAGCTGTGGAGCAAGAACAGCGGGCGTCTGCTGTGGATGAGCCACCCGGCCTGGCCCAGCAACATGTGGCAGATCTACAGCCACGACTACGACACCCACGCCGCGTATTACGGCGTGCGCAATGCGGCAGAAACATTGCACGTGCAGATGAACCTGCCGGGGCACGAGGTGGTGGTGGTCAACAATGCTGCCGAGCCGGTGCGCTGGCTGCGCGTGCGTGCAGAGGTGTACGCCACCGATGGAAAACTGTTGCAGCAGCGCGAACAGGCGCTGGATGCCGCAGCGGTGGCAGTGTCGGCGCCGGTGCTGCAGTTGGCGCCGTTGTTGAAGGACACCAATGGCTTGGGCTTTGTGCGGCTGCAGTTGCTCGATCGCGACGCAGTGGTGCGTTCGCGCAACTTCTATTGGGTGGCGCGTGATGCGGCGGCGATGCGTGGGCTGGATGCGCTCACGCCAGTGCCGCTGCACCTCACCACGCAACTGCAGGAGGGCAACGAGGCCGTGCTGCGCGCTACCGTGCGCAACCCGTCGCAGCAGGTGGCCCTCAACACCAAGCTCACCCTGGTGGATGCGCAAGGCCAACGCATCCTGCCGGCGTACTACAGCGACAACTATCTGAGCCTGGTACCGGGCGAAGAACGCGTGGTGGAGATCCGCGGCCCGTCCGCTGCCACCTTGCGCAACGCCACGCTGCAACTGCGTGGCTGGAATGCCGAACCATCGACAGGCGTTGCCAACGGGCTTCCGTAGCGGCGTCTGCTTGTTGCCGCGCCGTGTCATGCACGGCGCTCGCACTGACGTACCACCTGGTGCGTCAGCCAACACCGCATTGCCGTGCCGGCAATGTCATTCGAAACGGTCGTGGATTGTCGTCATCCCTGGGAGGGGACCATGAAAAAGCTGCATTCGAACACCCGCCACACCCCATTGGCTGCCGCACTTGCGGCTGCGCTGACCCTGCTTGCCGGCGGCGCAAGCGCGCAGGACACCGCCAACACCGCAGGCGTCACCGACCTGGACAAGGTCATGGTCAAGGGCGTGCGCGGCGCGCAGGCCGAGGCCATCGAAAACAAGCGCAGCGCCGCGCAGATCATCGATTCGATCTCGGCCGAAGACATCGGCAAGTTGCCCGACGTCACCATCACCGATTCGCTGCAGCGCGTGCCCGGCGTGCAGATCCGGCGCTCGGCCGGCGAGGGCTCGCAGCTCAATATCCGCGGCATGCCGCAGGTGCAGACCACCATGAACGGCGAGCTGTATCTGAGCGCCGGTGGTGGCGATCAGTTCGGCCAACCCAACATCGGCCGCGCGCAGCCGGATTTCGTCGACATTCCGCCGACGTTGTTCAGTGGTGTGGATGTCATCAAGTCGCCCACCGCCGCCGATCTGGATGGCGGCATCAGCGGCACGGTGTCGCTGAAGACGCGGCGCCCGTTCGATCTACCCGAAGGCTGGACTTTCAGCGGCCAGGCCGAGGGCTCCTACGGCGACCGCGTGCAGGAACTCAACGAGTTGTATTCGGGGCTGGCCAGCTTCCGCACCGAGCGTTGGGGCGCCCTGCTGGCGGTGTCGTATTCGGACGCCACGCTGGAGAACAAGCACCCCAGCGTGTATTCCAACGGCGCGCAGAAATCCACCGAACAGAACGTCGGCTTTGACTTCAACGGCGACGGGCGCATCGGCAGCAATACCGATCCGTCCAACCTGCCGCGCGACTACTTCTACAACTGGGTGGCAACGGAACTGGACAACCGCAGCACCGACCGCCAGCGTACCGGCGTCAATGGCTCGTTTCAGTTCAACATCAACGACTCCTGGACGTTGCTGGCCGATGCGGCCTATACCAAGCTCGAAGATCACGACACCTCGGTGGCCGCGCAGCTGCACACCGGGTGGGCAACCAATCAATTGCAGCCCGGCTCGGTAGTCGATCCCAACGGTGTGCTGGAATACGGCCAGTTCCGCTACAACCGCTTCCAGGCACACTCGATGGCAGGCGTGGCCGATTCGGATTCGCTCAACACCAATCTGGAAGTGCGCTTCGACGACGGCGGCCCGTTCCGTGCATCGTTCCGTTGGGTGCACGGCGATGCGCAGCGCACCTACGACGAAGCGCGTGCCGATGCGGTGGTGACGCGTGGCGACCAGATCACGCGTGCTGGCGGCGTCACCCAATGGGCGAATGCCAATGGCCTGCCCACCGTGGACGCCTCGGTGGATTTCCGTGGCACCTACCCGGCGGTCAATCTCGGCACCGATGTGTCCAACCCGGACAACTGGCAGCTGATGTCCACCTGGGCACAGGGCAACAAGATCGAAGCGACGATGGACGCCTTCCGCGCCGACGGCACCTTCGAGTTCGATGAAGGCGTGGTGCGCGGCTTCCAGTTCGGCATTCGCTATGGCGAGCGCGAGGTCAAGCTGGACACTTATCGCTACCTGTCGCCGGTGTCCACCACCTGCGCCGATCCGAACCGCTCGCTGTATTACTTCAAGGATCCGTTGATCGTGGACACCTGCAGTGGTGTTTCGGAAGCGCGTCTGCTGCCGTTCAATTCGATTCCCGGCTACTGGGCGTACTTCAACGATTTCGATCCGCTCAAGGTCACCGGCCTGGGCAGCCAGGGCTTGCCGGCAATCAACCCGCAGGTCATGAAGGACCCGGTGGCGTATCTCAACAGCCTGTATCCGGGCAACGTGGCCTATCAGCAGGCTGCCGATTCGTACAAGGTCACCGAAAAGAGCACTGCGGCATATTTTCTTGCGAACCTGGAAGGTGGCACCGGCACTGCAGTGCCGTGGACGGCCAATATCGGTGCGCGCATCGTGCAGACCAAACTGGCGATCGACCAGTACCTGAGCAGCGGCAATGTGTTTATCGGCAATGTGGAATGGAATGGCGTCAGCCCGGCGATCGGCACCAACCGCTTGAACCGTCAATACACCGACGTGTTGCCCACCGCCAACCTGTCGCTGGACATCACCGACGCGCAGAAATTGCGTTTTGCGTACAACAAGGCTGTCGCACGGCAGGACCTGCCCGATCTCGGGCGCGGCCTGGTGAGCTTCTACGCCGTCAACGGCACGCCGCCGCGCAACCCGGCGCTGCCCTCCGATGCGGTGCTGTTCCTCAACGGCCGCTCGGGCAACCCGGATCTGGATCCGTACCGCGCCACCAACTACAACGCCTCGTGGGAATGGTATTTCTCCGATGCGTCGTTGATCAGCGTGGGCGCCTTCCTGATCGATGTGAAGTCGTTCCCGACCACGGTGACCAACATCGAACCGCAGCCCGACGCCGATGGCGTGATCCGCCTGGGCGGCCCGGTGGAGCGCATCGTCAACGGCGGCGGCGGCAAGATCAAGGGTTTCGAAATCGGCTACCAACAGGCGTTCGACTTCCTGCCGGGCTGGTTGAGCGGGTTCGGCACCAACATCAACTACACCTTCTCCGACGCCGACACCGACAACACCGATATCGAAGGCAACACGTTGCCCATCGGCGACAACTCCAAGCATCAGGCCAACGCGGTGCTGTGGTATCAAAAGGAAAAGCTGCAGGCGCGCGTGGCCTACAACTGGCGCAGCAAGCGCTTCAGTCAGGTCAACAGCGGTGCATGGGGCGATGAGCTGGCGATCTGGAACGATGACGTCGGCTACCTGGACGCGTCCTTCAGTTACGACGTCAACGACCATCTGACGCTCTACGCGCAAGCCACCAACCTCACCGGCGAAAGTGAGCGGCGTTACGCACAGTGGACCAACCACTACTACGACCAGAACATCTTCGAGCGCCGCTACTACGCGGGCCTGCGTCTGCGGTTTTGATGTGATGGCCTTATGCGATGCACTGATGTGCGACACGGCGCACCCTCGCGCCGTGTCGCACGCGCGGTTGCGTTCGTCCTCTCCAAGCGGTCATTGCGCGTTCTTCCCGTCGCCGTTTGATGCGGCGTTGCAATACGTTCGACGGTCACGTCGAACACCCTCCCATTCGGCCGCATCGTCGGGAAGCGATGTGGCCGTTTTTTTGTGCGTGATGGCACATGGGTTTGCGCAGTAATGCCTGCAGTTGAAATGCTGCTGCAGCCAGTCTCTGGATCTGTGTCCAACCGCAATGTTTGACGATTGTGTAGCGCAAAAAGGCGGCGTAGTCTCCGCATGGCGAGCCCGACATCCCAGCTCGCACATTCGCTCCCTGGAGATACTCCGCACACTCATGGAGGCAGTCGTTGCGACATCATTCGCAACGCTAGGTTCGCCTCCAACGATTCTGAGGTCTTAGGTGTTTCGCTTTGGTCGCTGCGCAGGCCTGTTGGTTTGCGTGTTTGCCTGCGTCTCACCCACGTACTGCCGTGCCTGTCCTCTTCGGCTTGCTGCCGATGGAGTGGCGTCGTTCGGCAACAGATATTTCCAACGGGTGCCCTGGAAAATTAAAGAGGCCAATAAGAGCGGCCAATCATAAAGGCTGCGTTTTATCTGTAGCGCATCAATCTCCTCCGAAAAACTAGGAAAAAATCATGAAATCCAGCACTGGCATCCGTCGGAATCTCAAGCGCACACTGACCGTGGCGCTATTGGCCGCCAATCCGTTCGTCATCGCGAATGTTTGCGCGCAAGTCCATGTCGATAATCCTTTCGTCGGTGCAACCGGTTATGTCAATCCGGATTATGCAAAAAAGGTCGATGCATCGATTGCGAAAGTGAAGAGCGTACCGTTGAAAGGCAAGATGGGCGTGGTGAAGACGGTGCCTACAGCGGTCTGGCTTGACCGCATTGCAGCGATTGCCGGTGGTTCGCAGAATGCAGGGCGGCTGAGCCTGAGAGGGCATCTGGATGCCGCACTGGCGCAGAAGAAGGCCAATACGCCGATCACCGCCAGCTTTGTCATTTACGATCTGCCGGGGCGCGATTGCCATGCGCTGGCGTCCAATGGTGAGTTGCCGTTGACCCCCGCTGCCCTGGAGCGCTACAAGAAAGAATATATCGACGTCATCGCAGCCATCTTTGCGGACCCGAAATACAAGGACATCCGCATCGTCAACGTGATCGAGCCGGATAGCCTGCCGAACCTTGTCACCAATTTGAATGACATGCGCTGCGCGCTGGCCAATTCCACTGGCATTTACGAAGAAGGCATCAAGTACGCCCTCAATAAATTGCATGCCGTTCCCAATACCTACAATTATCTGGATATCGGGCATTCCGGCTGGTTGGGCTGGGACAGCAACCGCGGCCCCTCCATCGCGCTGTATACGCGTGTGGTGCAGGCAACCAATGCCGGCCTGGCCAGCGTGGACGGCTTCGTCACCAACACCGCCAATACCACGCCACTGAATGAGCCGAACCTGCCCAACCCGGAGTTGAGCATCAATGGCCAGCCGATCAAATCGGCGAAGTACTACGAATGGAATCCGTATTTCGACGAAGCCGATTTCACCCAGGCCCTGTATAGCGGCTTCGTCAATGCGGGCTGGCCGAGCAGCATCGGGTTCATTGTCGATACGGGCCGCAACGGTTGGGGTGGACCCAATCGCCCGGCCGGAGCGTCGGGCAACGACATCACCAGTTACGTCAATTCCGGCCGCATCGATCGCCGCCTGCATCGCGGCAACTGGTGCAATCAGAGTGGGGCGGGCATCGGTACCTTGCCGGTTGCCGCGCCTGGTCCGCATCTGGACGCCTATGCCTGGGTCAAGCCGCCGGGCGAATCCGATGGCTCCAGCACCCTCATTGCCAACAATGAAGGCAAGGGCTTCGACCGCATGTGCGACCCCACCTATACAACCGCCGATGGCGTGTTGACCGGTGCACTGGCCGGCGCACCGATCTCCGGTGCGTGGTTTCATAACCAGTTCGTCGAGCTGGTGAACAACGCGTACCCGGTCATCGCAACAGCCAGCACTGCGGCGGGGGCCACTTCCGCGCCGGTCACCACGCTGAGTGCAACGCGTGGTCTCACCGCCACGGTTGGCGACAGCCGGGTCAAGCTGAGCTGGTCACCAGTGCCGGGAGCAACCAACTACACGGTGCAGCGCCGTGCCGGCGGCGCCGGTGCATTCACCACGGTGGGGACCAATGTCGCAGCAGCGTCATATGTTGATTGGTCCGTCACCAATGGCGCGAACTATGACTACGTAGTGACGGCAAACAGTATGGCCGGGAGCAGTGCGCCATCGGTTGTGGTGCGTGCCAAGCCCGTCAAGTGATGCGCTCGGATGGACACAGGCGACGCCGGTGTCCATCCATCGTGAACGTCACGCGTGGCTGCGACGACAGCGATGTTGTGGCGATCTGATGTTGTGTTGAAAAGCCTATGGCGGCCAACTGGCCGCCATGGCCGTTTGTACGGAGTGCGAAGTCATGTGCGTCAAAGCGCGCATCGCAACAATACGGTTGCCGTGGGGTGGCGAATCTGTGCGCGCACGCAATGTTCCTGGTTGCGCGCTGGGATTAGTTTGGTGTGGCGAGCGCGACCATGGCCGCTCGCGTTGTGCGTCGCCGATTGTGCAAATGCCCATCAGGGCGAACCAAACCACTCCCCAAACAGGATGTCGCTCATGAAGATGCTGTTCTCACTGAAGAATCTGTTGGCTTCCAAGAAAAGCCTGAAGTCCTACGCCTGGTACATCTGGTACTGAGCACGACCGCAAGCGCGGCCGAAACCGCATTGTGTGTCGTGTGATGTTGGTCATGCCCGCCCGCGCGAGGCAAGCGTTTTGCCGGACGCGGGCGTCAACGAGCGCAGAGCGATCCCGATGTCTCCATCCACTAGCGCCGACTTAGGCCGGGCGACTGTCTTCGCGCCGCGTTTGCTGGCGCTGCTGCAAGAGCATACGGGCAAGGACGTCTTTCGGCTGGATGTCGATACCGTTGGCGTCGCTGGCCCTTTGGTCACGCATCGTCTGCTCGCTGCACGGCCTGCCACCGAGGCCGAGCGGCCGACCTTCAAGCCGCTGCAGGGGCGCTCGATTGCTCGTACGCAGGCATCCAAGCTGATGCAGGCCATCGGACGCGATGTGCGCGAGGCACTGAAGCGGCCCATTCCGGCAGACGTGGATCTGTCCGGGCCATGGCCGCACGTGGGGCACGTGTATTTGCGCGATCTGCTGCTGGGTGGCGACCCGCTGCGTTTACGCATGTTGATGGACCGCACCCTCGAGCTGACGCCCAAGCTGACCTGGGTACTCATCGCCGCCGGTGCAACGAGACCGCTCACGTTGCAAGCCAACGCATCGGCACTGGCGACCCTGACTGCCGCCGCAGATGGCTACGATGCGCGTCGCTTTGCCATGGGCTTGTATCGACGCACTGCAGCGCCGGTGTGCTTTACCATTTCCACCCTGGTCGCCAATGCCCTTTGGCTTGGCGCGCCGTTCGACCCGGACATTTCCAGCCGCAGTATCGTCTACGAGTCGCTGCGTCTGTTGCCGCCGTCCTGGAATATTCTGCGTAACGCATCGCCGGAATATCCGCTGCTCGATACCCGCATCGGCGCGCAAGACGATGTGTTGGTGCTGCCGCTGCTGAGCCATCGCGACCCCGCGTTGTGGGAGGCGCCGGATGCATTTCGCCCAGAGCGCTGGAACCAGCTGGATCCGGATGATCAGCCTGGCTATTTCCCGTTCGGTCACGCGTCGGAGCGCTGTTGGGGCAGGCACATGGTGATGCCCCTGGCGGAGCAGTTGCTGGACATCCTGCGCAATCAGGGATTGACCGTCAGTCCGCGGCAGCGCCAGGCACACGTGCCGTTGGCGGGATTGCTCGGTGTATCTCAGGTCGATATGGTGCGTGGCTAGTGCATGCAGCTTGCTGGTCTGCGTGTATGCAACGGCGAGCGCATTGCATCGGCGTGGTGAGATGAGCGAAGGAAGTTGCATCAAGATCGCAGACGCACACTGCCGCCGCAGCCAGCCTCTACCCAATCGCCGCACGCTCACGCGTCGATGCATTACTCATCGGGCGGTGCAGCCGTGGAGCCGCGCTTGACCACGGTGTACTTCATCACCTGATGCACGCCGTGTGCTGCGTCGCCCTTGCGCCGTTGGCGAATGGCGTCTGCAAGCAACGATACCGCCGCCCGGCCCATCGCGGTGACCGGTTGATGCACCGTGGTGAGTTCCGGCCAGATGGTGGTGGCCACCGGCGTATCGTCGAAGCCAGCGATCGAGACATCTTCGGGCACGCGCAAACCCAATCCGTGCGCCACCGCCACCGCTGCGGCAGCCATGTCGTCGTTGCTGCAGAAAATGGCGGTCGGTGGTTGCGATTGGGCCAACAGGCTGCGCGCGGCGAGCAGGCCGGAGCGATAGGTGAACAATCCCTCGGCGATCAAGGCATCTGCCACGGGCAGGCCAGCGGCCTGCAGGCTGTCCAGATAGCCGTTGGCGCGCAGGGCACTTGGGGTGTGTTTGGGGTCGCCCTTGATCAGTGCGATACGGCGATGCCCGAGTTCGATCAGATGCGCCACGATGGCGCGTGCGGCCTGGTAGTCGTCGATGCGCACCGAGCTGATTTGCGCCATCGGCGCGCCACTGGCCACCGCCACCACCGGAATGCCGCGTGCGTCGAGTTCGGCAATGGTCTGGCGCGAATCGCATAACGGCGGCGGCAGGATCACGCCATCCACGCCGGCTGCGAGCAGGCGCTCGGTCGCTGCACGCTGGCTGCGGATGGCGCCGCATTTTTCCACCAGAACCTGGCTGCCATTGAGGCTGCTCTGCTCAAGCAGCCCGAGCATGAACTGATTGAGATAGGCCGCACTGGGGTTGCTGTACAGCACACCGATGCGCAACAAGCCGCTGGTGCGCAGCGAGCGCCCGGCCAGATTCGGCCGGTAGCCCAATGCCTGCACCGAGGCTTCCACGCGCACGCGCATGTCTTCGCCTACGTGCGGGTGCCGATTGATGACGCGCGAGGCCGTCATCGGCGACACCCCGGCATGTTTTGCGACGTCCAGCAACGTCGCCGCGTTGTTCGCACTGCGTTGCCGCTTGACCGCCATCGTGTGTGCTCGTCCTGGAGTGGAAACGCCAACGCAGTGCTGCGTTCCCAGATTACTCGCTAGGCGGTTGCACGCCCTTCGCACGGCTGCCGAAATCGCCATCGGCTTCTGCTGCGAGATACGCAAACACGGTGTAGGCGGCCACGTTCTGCGCCAGCGCCTTCGGGTCGATCTTGTCCAGCGTGTCGTCGGCGGTGTGGTGCAGGTCGAAGTAGTCGGTACCGTCCTGCGCCAGCCATGCCCAGGCGCCGCCCTTGGCGGAAATCGGCCCGACATCCGGACCTGGGCCACCCTTGCTAGGTTCGTAGGCGATACCCAACGGCGCGAGCACCTCTGCAATCTGCTTGGTCGCTGCACGCGAGTCGTCCGGGGCCGCCGCGCCGGTATTGAACGCATAGATGCGCCCGGCGCCGAAATCGCTTTCTGCGCCGATCTGATGCAGCGCCATGTCCTTGGCATCCCTGCCGTGCGCGGCGGCATAGGCCTTGCCGCCGTACAGGCCTTGTTCTTCGTTGGCGAAGGCCACCACACGGATGCTGCGCTTGGGCGCTTGCTTCAGCTGGCCGATCAGATGACCGGCGGCCATGGTGATTGCCACGCCGGCGCCGTCGTCGATTGCGCCGGTGCCCAGGTCCCATGAATCCAGATGCCCGCCGATGACCACCACCTCCTTGGGCTTGCTGCGCCCGGTGATTTCGCCGATGACGTTGTATGAAGTTGCCGTGCCGTCCCAGCCGCAATCCAGCGCCAGCCGCAGGCGCGTGCCGCCCAGTGCAGCAAGGCGAGCCAGTTGGTTGGCATCGGGCACCGACAGCGCCGCCGCCGGCACCGGCGTCAGGCCCTCATCGAAACGGGTGATGCCGGTATGCGGCACGCGGTGCGAGTCGGTGCCGGCCGAGCGCATCACAAATCCAATTGCGCCCTTGCGAATCGCTTCCGATGGACCCTTGCTGCGGACTGCGCCGCCATTGCCATAATCCTTGCCGTCGCGCGCCTTGACCATCTGGTAATCGACGAACGCGATCTTGCCGGCCAGCGACCCCGCCGGCGCGGCCTGCAGCGCAGCGAGCGTCTCGAAGCGCACCACCTCGCCTTCGACGGTGCCGCCGGGGCTGCCGCCCAGCGCGGTGATGGTCAATGGCTGCGCGTGCGCGCCCACTACCGCTGCATGTTCGCTACGCCGTTCCCACTTGGGAAAGGTCACCGGCTCGGTCCACACCTTGTCGAAGCCCAGGGACTGAAACTTGGCCTTGGCCCAGGCCACTGCACGCGGATCTGCTTCGCCGCCGGCAATGCGCGGGCCCACTTCGGTGGTCAGCGATTGCACCACCGCAAAGCCGGTGTCATCGGCCAACGCCTGCTCGCGCAATTGCGCCGCGGTGCGCAATGCGCTGTCGGGAATGCTGGTCTGGGCGGCGAGCGCGGAGGAGCAGGCGAGTAGGGCAGAGATGGCAACAGCGAGGCGACGCATGCAGGGCGGCTCCAACGACAAGGGGGACCCCGAGCTTATCAGCGCGGCGTCCCCCGTCTGCGTGCGAAAGGTCATCCTTCTGCGCGAAGTTGCGCGGCGGGATGCATTCGTTGGTAGCGTCCGCTTACAGCGCGCCCGGCGGCTTGAGCGCGTCGTTCTTGAGCGAGTCGCGAATCTCGCGCAGCAACAGCACTTCTTCGCTCGGGCCCTTCGGGGCATCGGGCTTGCGGTGGGTCACGCGGTTGATCAACTTGACCACCAGGAAGATCGCAAAGGCGATGATCACGAACTGCACGACGGTATTGATGAAATCGCCATAGCCAATGGCAACTGCCGGGATTTCCTTGCCGGTGGCATCGACGCCTGCGGGCTTGAGCACCCACGCCAGACGCGAAAAATCCACATTGCCGATGGCCCAGCCGATCGGCGGCATGATGATCTTCTCCACCAATGCGGTGACGATCTTGCCGAACGCCGCACCGATGACCACACCGACCGCCAGGTCGATGACATTGCCGCGCATCGCGAATTGCTTGAATTCGCTGACCATTCCCATAAGGCACCCCAAAACTGCGGTCGCGGACCAACTGCCGCAGCCCGATCGTAGCCGGCCCGATGTCAGCCCGCGATGATGCCGTGGCGCTCGGCGACGTTTTCCAGGCGTGCACTGAACTGGTCGCCCGGCAACAACGGGCCGACACCGGCCGGCGTGCCCATGAAAATCAGATCGCCCGCGCGCAATGCATAGAGCTTGGACAGCTCATGCAGGATTTCCGGCACAGTCCAGATCATCTGATCCAGCAACGACTGCTGACGCACCTGCCCATTGACCTCCAGCGAGAGATTCAACGCCTCCAGCGCGCCGACTTCGCCGGCATGCACCAGCTCGCTGATCGGCGCGGAGTGATCGAAGCCTTTGGCGATGTCCCACGGCAGGCCCTTGGCCTTGGCAGCGGCCTGCAGATCGCGGCGGGTCAGATCCAGGCCCACGCCGTAGCCGTAAATCAACGCGTCGGCCTGTTCCACCGGCAACGCGCCGGCCGGCGCATCGCTGCCCAGCGCCACCACCAGCTCCACTTCGTGGTGCAGTTCCTTGGTGCCGGGCGGGTAGGGGATCTGGTCGCCGTGACCGACCACGATGGCGTCGGCAGGCTTCATGAAAAAGGTTGGCTGGCCACGCTCGGCCTTGGAGGCCGGTGCGGTGGCGCCCATCTCGCGCGCATGGTCGGCAAAGTTGCGCCCGACGCAGTAGATGCGGTGCACCGGAAAACTGCCGCCGCCGACCACTGGAATGCGCGGGACATCGGCAGCGGGAATCACATCGTGGGTCATGCGCGCATCCTCAAGAACGGGACGCGTGAGTCTAGCCGCTTGGCCGTGTCCGGCGGAACCTTCACTGTTGAAGCGAGCGCAGACCACAGCTCACGCAACAGGAAGGATGTGACACCCCTCAACGCACATCGGCATGTGCGAGCACATGCCGATGCAGGACAGGGGGTGCTTCACCCCCGGTGCGAGACGCAGCGAGTGTGCGGCACAAGCGAAAGACGCTCAGTGCGACAACGGCAACGCGGGCTTGCGCACCACGCGATACTCGGCTTCAACCACGCGCGCCTGCTGCGGCGTGCGGCGGTTCGATTTGCTCAACACCTTCCAGGCGATGCCGCCCAGGATCATGGCCGCGCCAACGAACACGCTGAAGAAGATCAGCACCGCCAGGATGACCAGGCCAGCCAGGCCGGCGGCAACGCGCACCAACGGGTGACGCGGTTTGCGCGGCGCAAACAGGTGGTGGAGGTTGCCGAATTGGAAGATGCGTGCAGGCATGGCGGTGGGCTGCCGGGCAGGAAACAAGCGCGCAGTATCGTTGCGGTTTCATGTCATTGAGTGAAAAGTTCGTTAAGCGGTGCTGCGTTTTGCAAGCGCGATCACATGGTGCGTGCGGGGCAAGGCCTCTGCGGCGCGGGGATGGCCGGTTGGCCGGGGGCGGCCATCTCTTCAGACGCTTGCAGCCGTCGCCCCCAGGTGGGCAGTGCTGCCCCGGCGCGCATGCCACAATTCAGGCCCATCGTTGTCCGGTCGCCTGCATGTCTTCGCCATCGCCCACCACGCTTGCCGCGTTGACGCAGATTCCCGATGCCGGATTTCTGGAGGTCGAAGCCGTGCTGGATGGCGGGATCGAATCGGTGGTGCTGTACCGCGACGGCGCGCAGGTCCGTGCCTGGTTGAACATCTGCCCGCATGCCGGTCGCCGGCTGGACTGGGCGCCGGGGCAATTTCTCAAGACCAAGGACGGGCAATTGGTCTGCGCCGCGCACGGGGCGGCATTCGAACTCGATGCCGGCGAATGCGTCAGCGGCCCGTGCCGTGGTCAATCGCTGTTTGCGGTACCGGTACGGGTCCAGGACGAGCAGGTGCTGCTGGGGTAAGCCCGACGCACACTGGCGATTTAGAGCGGCTGGCAATATCGCGCGGAATCAGCAGGTGCGTGGACGAGACGCAAAGCCGCGTATGCGAGCGAACATGCCGCAGCTTGCACCGGACGCCAATGCTGCGGCGAGCGCAGTCGTTTGCTAGCCGCTTTTAGCGCGCCGCCCACCAGAACATCAGGTTGATCATCGACACCATCACCACGGTGTAGATCAGCGACAGCGGTGCGCCCACGCGCCACAGCTCGCGCGGTTGATAGTTGGCAGGGCCGGCCACCATCGAGATCACCGGGTTGGAGGCGGTCATCAGATTGTTGGATGCCGACAATGCCACGATCAGCGCAAACGCCGTCGGGTTGCCGTTGGCGGCCAGCGCCAGATTCACCGCAATCGGCACCATCACGATGGTCGCACCCACGTGGCTGATCACCAGCGAGAATGCCGTGGTCAGCAACGCCAGGCTGATTTCCAGCGCCCACACCGGGATGCCTTCGGGCAGGCGGTCGATGGTGTGGCCGGCCACCCAGGCCGCAGTGCCGCTGCTGTCCATCGCCCAGCCGAGCGGGATCAGCCCGGCCATCATGAAGATGGTCTTCCAGTTGATCGAGGCGTAAGCCTCGTCCATGCGCAGCACGCCGCTGACCAGCATGCAGGCCACGCCGGTCATCAGCGTCAGTGCTACCGGCAGGCGCGAGGTCAGCGCGATCAAGATGGTGAAAGCGAAGATCGCCATCGCGATCTTGAACTTGTGCGGGCGCTGCTCGCCTTTCGGGAAGTCGGTGACCGGCACGAAATCGCGGCTTTCCGCAGCCTGCGCCAGGTCCTGCCAGATGCTGTGGAAGACCAGCATGTCGCCGGCGCGCAGCGGCACGTTGCGCACGTCCTCGCGGATCACCTGTTTGTCGCGGTTGATCGCCAGCAGGCTGATGCCGGCTTGCTTGCGCAGGCGCAGCTCGCCGGCGCTCTTGCCGATCAACCGCGAGTTGGGCGGGATCACCGCTTCGGAAATGCCTGCAAGGCTGGGGTTGAACAGGTCGCCCAGGTTACGTAGTCGCGAGGACATGCGCAGGAAGTGGTTCTGCGCAAAGTCTGTCACGTCTTGGCGCTTGCCCATCGCACCCAGCACACTGCCGACCCAGATGCGCATGTCCGCCGGCGGGGCAAGGCGGGTGTCGTTGCCGGTCTTCAAGGCCAGCAGCAGCGGGGCGTCATGGATGGCTTCGGCCTCGCCCAGGGTCATGCCGACCAAGGGGCTTTCGGCGCTGACGATGAGTTCGAACACGTCGCCGTCGATGCCGTAGGTCTTGGCGAAATAGCTTTCGGTGCGCGAGGGCGTGACGCCTTCGTTGATCAGGCGTTCTTCTTCGATCAGCTTGCGGTCGCCGTAGAAGCGGAAGTACAGCAACGCGGCGATCAGCAGCGCCACACCGATCGGCAGCGGCGCGAACATCGTCAACGGTTCGATGCTGGCCATGCCCGAGGGGAGGTTGTTGTTGGCCGACACCAGCAGGTCGTTGAGCAGGATCAGCGGCGAGTTGCCCACCATGGTGAGCGCGCCGCCCATCACGATGGCCGCGGCGATCGGCAACAACATGCGCTGCAAGGTAAGCCCGGTACGCGCAGCCAGCCGCGAGGCGACCGGCAGATACAGCGCCATTACCGACGGGTTCTGCATGAAGGACGAATTCAAGCCGGAGATGGCCAGCGTCATCATCATCAGACGCTGCTCGCTGCCGTGCGAACGCCGCAGCAGCCAGGTGGCCAACCGGTTCAATGCACCGGTGCGCTCCAGCCCCGCGCCGAGAATGGTGGTGGCGATGATGCTCATCACCGCATTACCGGAGAAACCACCGAACAGTTCTTCCGGCGCCACCAATCCGGTGACACCGAGCACCACCAGCACGATCAACGCCACCACGTCGGCGCGAATGCGCTCGAACAGGAACATCGCCATCGTGAAACCGACCAGCCCGAGGACGAGCTTCATATCGTTGGTCAGCGTCAGCGCGGTGTCCATTGGGGGCCGGGATTCGTGATTCGGGAGTGGGGTTCGTTGAGCTGCTGCGGCGTCGGGTGTGCGGGAAGGCGCTGTTACGAATCCCTAATCCCGATTCCCGAATCCCGGTCATAAACCAGATCCCACACGCCATGCCCAAGCTTCTGGCCGCGGGTTTCAAAGTGGGTCTGCGGGCGCCAGGCGGGGCGTTCGACGTGGCCGCGCGGGCCGGCGCGGTTGACCAGGCCCGGTGTGGCGTCGAGCACGTCCCACATCTGTTCGGCGTAATCGGCCCAGTCGGTGGCGGCATGCAGGCGGCCGCCGTCGCGCAGCTTGCGCACCAGCAACTGGGCGAAGGCGGGCTGGATCAGGCGACGCTTGTTATGGCGCTTCTTGTGCCACGGGTCGGGGAAATAGATGCGCACCTCGTCCAGCGCGCCATCGGCGATCTCGTGTTCGAGCACTTCCACCGCATCGTGGTGATACAGGCGCACATGCGTGCTGCCATCGTCGTCCAGCGCGTTGAGCAGGCGGCCCACCCCGGGTGCGTGCACCTCGATGCCGATGTAATTGCGGCTGGGGTCCTGCTGCGCGGCAAAGCGCAACGCCGCGCCATTGCCGAAGCCGATCTCCAGCACCTTGTGCGCGTCGCGTCCGAATGCGGCATCCAGATCGCGCGGCGTGCCGGTGTAGTCCAGCCCGAAACGCGGCCAAAGCTCGTCGAAGGCGCGCTGTTGCGCGGGGGTGAAACGGCCCTGGCGCAACACGAAGCTGCGCACCTGCCGGCGCCCCTCTTCGATGGTGAAGGGCTTGGGCGGCATCTTGGCGCCGTCGCTGGTGAAAGGATCAGTCATGAAAGTCAGTCACATCAGAAAACAAAGCCCCTCTCCCTTTGGGAGAGGGGTTGGGGTGAGGGTACGGCGTGAGGAGCCACTCGCAGCAACGCGCGATCTAGCAACGGCAACATCCGGCACGCCACACGGCCAATCATTGCGCATCGACCGCACTGTCAACGCAGCATCTCCCCTCATCCAATCACGCCATCCACCGGACTCGACGCCGACGCATACCGCTTGCGTGGAATCCGCCCGGCCAGAAACGCCTCACGCCCGGCCTCGATCGCCTTGCGCATCGCGCTGGCCATCAGGATCGGATCGCGCGCGCCGGCAATGGCGGTGTTCATCAGTACGCCGTCGCAGCCCAGCTCCATCGCGATCGCCGCATCCGAGGCGGTGCCCACGCCGGCGTCGACAATGATCGGCACCTTGGCGTTTTCGATGATTTCCAGCAGGTTGTATTTATTCTGGATACCCAGGCCCGAGCCGATCGGCGCCGCCAGCGGCATCACCGCCACGCAGCCGATCTCTTCCAGGCGCTTGGCCAGGATCGGATCGTCGGAGGTATAGACCATCACCTCGAAGCCGTCGGCCACCAGCTGCTCGGCGGCCTTGAGCGTCTGCACCACATCCGGGTACAGCGTGCGCTCGTCGCCCAGCACTTCCAGCTTGGTGAGGTTGTGGCCGTCCAGCAGCTCGCGCGCCAGCCGGCAGGTGCGCACCGCATCGTCGGCGGTATAGCAGCCGGCGGTGTTGGGCAGCAGGGTGTAGCGCTCCGGCGGCAGCACGTCGAGCAGGCTGGGCGCATTGGGGTCCTGGCCGATATTCACCCGGCGAATGGCAACCGTCACGATCTCGGCCGCCGCAGCCTCGGTGGCCAGGCGGGTTTCGTCCAGATCCTTGAACTTGCCGGTGCCGGTCAACAGGCGCGAACGGTAGCGTTTGCCGGCGATGACCAGCGCATCAGAGGGGGCGGGATTCGTCATGCGGCAATTATCACCGATCGGGCGCGGATGCGCCGGCCTGCGCGGCAATCAACCACCGCCCAGCGCATGCACGATTTCCACCACATCGCCCTCGCGCAACGCGTGTTCGGCATGCCGCCCGCGCGAGACGATTTGGCCGTTGACCTCCACCGCCACACGTCGCTGTGCCAGCCCTTCCTGTTCAAGCAGGGTCGCTAGCGGCAGGTTGTCGGGAAGCGTGCGCGGGGTGCCGTTGAGTTGAATGTTCATGGCATCATTGTTGCATCGCGTGCCGCCCCGGCGCGCGTTTTTGCGTTATGCGGCAATGCAGCGTGAGCGCGGGCGGCAAGGGTGAAACCATTGCCATTCGCCGGCGTACGTATTGCAAGGCCGGTCCGGTCCCATCCACTTCAAGCAGGCACTCCCATGGCTTCAACACTTCGCCCGATCCGCTCCCTGATGGCGGTCGCCATTGCTCTTGCGGCCACCCCGGCCATGGCCGAGTCGGCCTTCGACCGGACTGTATTTTTCGGTGACAGCCTCACCGACAGTGGCTATTACAACCCGCTGCTGCCGGCCGCTTCGCGCGCAGTCACCGGCAAGTTCACCACCAACCCCGGCTGGGTGTGGGCCGAATATGTCGGCGACCACTTCGGCACCAACGCCGCGCCCAACGGCAATGGCCAGGTCGGCGACAACTACGCCGCCGGCGGCGCGCGCATCCAGGCCAGCTCGGTCAGCGCACTTGGCGCCGCACCGTCGGTGACCAGCCAGATCAACACCTACCTCACCGCCAACGGCGGCCGCGCCGACCCGAACGCGCTCTACACCGTGTGGGGCGGCGCCAACGACCTGCTCGCCGCAGCCACCGTGCCGGCACAGGCGCAGGCCATCATCGGCAGCGCGGTCACCGCACAGGTGGGCGCCGTGGCGACCCTGCAGAACGCCGGCGCGCGTTACGTCATGGTGCCGACCATTCCGGACGTGGGCATCACCCCGCGCTTCCGTGCCGGCGGAGCCGCTGCGATGGCGCAGGGCACCGCCGCGGCAACCGCCTACAACACCGCACTGTTCAACGGCCTGCGTTCGGCCGGCCTGCGCGTGATTCCGGTCGATACCTTCCACATCCTGCAGGAAGTGGTCGCCGATCCGGGCACCTACGGCTTCAGCAACGTCACCAGCACCGCCTGCAACCCGGCGGTGCCGCTGCCGGCGTGCAACCCCACCAGCCTGGTCGCGGCCAACGCGCAGAACAGCTATGTGTTCGCCGACGGCATCCACCCGACCACCGCCACCCACCAGATCCTGGGCCAGTACGCCATCTCGCTGCTGGAAGCGCCGCGTCTGCAGCAGGTGCTGACGCATTCCGCGCAGGCGATCGGCCGCGCACGTGCCGACCAGGTGGCCTGGCATCTGGACGGCAAGCCGGACGCCGACGGCCTGCGCTGGTGGGGCAGTGTGCGTGGCGACATGCAGCGCTACGACCATGCCGATCTGTACGACGGCATGGCGCCGGCCGGCCTGTTCGGTGTGGATTGGAGCGCGGGTGATGTCGTGTTCGGCGGCTTTGCCGGCTTCGGCAGCATGGACGCCGACTTCGGCAACCGTAACGGCAGCTTCAAGCAGGACGACACCACCCTGGGTGGCTTCTTCGGCTGGTACACCGGCCCGGTGTGGGTCAACGCCCAGGTCAGCTACAGCTGGCTGAGCTACGACGTCGACCGCGAAGTACAGCTTGGGCCAGCCACGCGCGTGCACAGCGGCTCGCCGGACGGCAGCAACCTCACCGCCGCGGTCAACGCCGGCTACTCGCTGGGCGAAGGTAACGTCAAGTACGGCCCGGTGGTCGGCCTGACCTGGCAGAAGCTCAAGCTCGACGGCTACACCGAAAGCAACGAAAGCTCTACCGCGCTGGGCTATGCCGACCAGGACATCGACTCGCTGGTCGGCCGTATCGGCTTCCAGGTGCGCCTCGACGGTGCGGCGGTCAAGCCGTATCTGCAGGCGACCTACGACCACGAGTTCAAGGACGGTAGCGAAGCCAGCGCCTGGCTGCAGTCGATGCCGGAAGTGGGCATGTACACCGTCCCTGGCCAGAACTTCGATCGCAACTACGCCACCGTGGTGCTGGGGGCACGCACCGGCCTGTGGGGCCTGCAGAGCAACGTTGGCCTGAGTACCACCACCGCGCAGCGCAGCGCCCGCGATGCAACGCTGTTCGTGAACTTCAGCGGCAATTTCTGACCCACGCCGAATCGCTGCAGGTAGCACGTACAAGACACGAGGGCCGGGCAACCGGCCCTCGTCACGTCTGCGCATTGCGCCCGATGCCTACACCCGCCTAAACTCTCCCAGCGCCGTGCGGGCGTAGCTCAATGGTAGAGCTGTAGCTTCCCAAGCTACTGACGTGGGTTCGATTCCCATCGCCCGCTCCAGAGCTTCCGCCAAGTCTATAAGTGACTGACTTAGCTGGATATTTCGGCCGATTGATGATTCCGAGCGATGCCCCTTGAGGTATCAATCGAGGTATCAATCTTGCCCAAGCCTCTGATGATGTCGCGCTCGGCTGGCCTTTATGCGCGCTTCTTTGTCCCTACCGATCTTCGAGCCTCGATTGGCTCGCGTTACCTTGTCCGATCGCTGGGAAACCGTCGTGGTGACCACGCCAGGCTGGCGGCGGCCACGATGGGAATGGCACTATCGATGGCATTCGATGCCATGCGGAAAGGGATGACCGTGGATCTGGAAGAGCTGTTGGAAAAGGTTCGCAGTGGGGACATCAAAGAGCTGACGCTGAAAGATGTGACGCTGCCGGACGGCACGCGCATTGCTCAGGCGCAGCTGGACAACCCCGCCGATGCCGGGATCTTCGGAGACCTGATGGTGCGGGCGCGGCAGACAGAGCCCACCGAGGTCATGGCGGCGAGGGTGGCCAAGCGTCGGCAACAGTTGCGCGAGGGCAGTCAGCGCATATCCGGCGGCGGCGATGCACCCAAGGCGCTGATGCTGTCCAAGGCGATGGCCGATCATTTGAGTGACTTGGCCGGCGCACGCCTGCATCAAAAGACCGTGCTCGAAAGCCGCCATACGCTGCGCCTGTTTGCCGGGATCATCGGCAAGGACGTGCCTGTGGCTTCGCTGACCCAGGATCACGTGCGGGCCTTCTTTGAGGGCGTGCGCTATTGGCCGTCGAATGCCACCAAGCGGCCGGCCTATCGGGACCTGTCGGTGCCCGAGGTCATCAAGCTGGCGAAAAAGAACGAGGAACCAGAGCCGGCGGCATGGACGATGGCCAAGCACCGGCAGCGGCTGAGCGTCTTTCTGGTGTCGCTTGTTGAGGGCAAACATCTGGCGGTGAATCCGCTGGCGGGCATCCGTGCGATTTCCACGCCGGACTCGGAAGACACCGGCTCACCGTTTACCGATGCGGAGTTGAAGGCCATCTTTGACCCGGTGGAGTTCCCGAAGTGGGCGTCGAAATATCCCCATCGGTGGTTTGGCCCGATCCTCGGGCTTTACTCAGGAGCTCGGGTCAACGAGATCGCGCAGCTCCGGCTGGAGGACATCGACACCATTGACGGCGTGCCGGGCTTCTTCGTCCGCAAAATCGGGAAGAAGCAGAGCATCAAGAACAAGCACAGCCGGCGGTTCATCCCGCTGGCTCAGCCGGTGATCGATTGCGGCTTTCTGACCTACGTGGAAGAGGCCCGACAGGCTGGAGTGGAGCGGCTATTCCCGGACCTGCCCAACTCAACAGGGCTGGGTTACGGACGGCAGCTGAGCCGCCAGTTCTCCGTCTACATTAAGCGGCAGGGGGTGTTGGAGAAGGGGCAGGGCTTCCACGGGTTCCGGCACACTATCGCTTCGAAGCTAGACGAGGCAGGGGTGTCGGCTTCGGCGATTGGGGCGCTCACGGGGCACGGAACCGGGCAGACCGTGTTGGAGAAGTTCTACATCGACAGGAGAAGTCTGCCTGACAGGATTGCTACGCTGTCCAAGCTCGGTCTCCCTATTTCGCTTCCTCTCTATAGCCTGGGCCAGTTTGCCGAAAATCTGTCATAAGCGGGGCCATAGAGGGGCTTGGCTTTAATATGCTGTGCAAACTTCGGGAGCATGCAGCGTGTCAGTTCAGCTCCACATAATTGGCGATCCCGCCAGGTCTCTTACCAAGATTGGCATACTTTTCAATCGTTGGCTTGCTTTGAAAAAGCTGCGACGTGCTGCATCGAAAAAATGGACCGATAACTGAAAATGACTGAAAGCCAGAAAATATATGTATCCTTCCAGGGCGGTGGGGCGAAGGGAGTGGCTCATCTGGGTGGTTTAAAAGCATTGGAAGATTGGATTCATGAAAAGTCTCTCGGAGGTATCCCTCATGAAATATCTGCAGTCGCTGGAACGTCTGCTGGAGCTATTGTCGCAGCGCTAGTGGCGGTCGGATATCGGGCGGATGATATATTTAGCTGTAAGATTAACAGTAGCGGCCAAAAAACGGGGTCTCACATTCTGGAGGAAGTGTGTGATGGACGTTACAAAAGCCCGACGTCCCTATTTACCGAAAGGGGATGGGGGAACATAAAGCGGATTAGGGCTGTTTTAAAGGAGTTAACAGATAAATTTTCTCTGATAAAATTCATTGCGGCTGAGTTTTATATTAACTTGATTGCCTTGTCAGTTTCTTTTGTCGTTCTGGGTTTCGAATGGTCTGCTTGGGTGCCAGTAATTTTGTTGGCCCTTCCTATTTTCTTTTTTGCTATTCTGGCCATAAGATTCTTGAAGATAAAAAAGGGATTGGCATCTCTTGATGTGATTAGGGACGTTATCAATGATGCAATTTTAAAGGCTTTGGAAGGGCGTCCGGTCGAGCATCCCGACGGCGTAACTTTCGAGGATCTTAGAAAGTGCGGGTGTAGGTCATTAAAAATTGTCTCTACCAATGTTTCAACTAGGGATGTGGAGGTTTTTTCGTATTGGACTACTGCCAATGTTTCGGTAGCTGACGCAGTTTGTGCCTCTATATGTCTACCAATTATCTTCTCTCCATACGAAATTAATATTGAGAAGCGTGGGCCTCAGCGTTTTGTGGATGGAGGTGTTCTTTCTAACTTGCCCTTATGGCCATTTGATGACGACAGGGCCTTGTCGCCCGAGGCGTGGACCCTGGGTTTCTCTTTGGTCCGTGAAGCTGGACCAAGCGATAAGGCGGAGGGAGGTTGGATTGCCGGAATGATATCGGCGGTTTTGTCGGGCCCATCAAGTATTCATAAGCGAGGAATACCCGGGCTAATTATGGTTCCAGTTCCAACGAAATTGGATTTGCTAGATTTTGATTTGTCTCTTTCTGACTACATCGCTGAGGTAGAAAAGGCTAGGTTGTCCTGCAAGCGCGTCCTGATCTCATCGGTATCTGAGCAGGAGGTTCTAGATATGTTGGACGTTCTGCGTGTAGCTTTAGTTGATCATCTTAATGGTAACGATTGTGATACTAAGGTCAGCTATGAAGATTTCCTATTTTCGATTGCACTTAGAAGGCCTGAGCATCCCTCGCTGCTTTGGCCTCGATTTACGCTGGGGTATTCTGGCGACGAACTGCGAGAAAGGCGCCTTCCGTTTGTTAGGCTGGCAATCAAAACTGGGCCGGAAGCAGAGGATCGCTCCCCTTACCCTGCCTTAATGATTCAGGAAGAGTCCGGTGAGCGCGGCTGGCTCATCAATAAAGGCAAGTGGCTTGTTGCGCTTGAGTTGACGCTGCCCGAAACTTTCACCAACGAAGACGGTCCGCCTGTTCTTCTAATTGAATCTGCCAATTTGACGCTTGACCGCCTTGCTGCTATCATGCTAGGTGAAAGCGGTGAAGAAGCGTCAAAAATAAGTGGCATTGTTGAAGTGTTCGAGGAAATGGTAGATCAGTTTCCTCAACGTGAAGAGATGTCGGTAGCAGCAGTGAGGACACAGCTATGGAAGTAAAAAAGCCTGGCCGGAACCTGTTCGTGCGAATGCCTCGAACCACCACACCGCTGACGTTGAAGCGGGCCGTCAAGTTTGATGCCGCCGCCGCCAAGCAGAAGTCTATGAAGAAGACTTTCTCTATCTGGGCTTCTAGCGGGAGGGTAAGTGGCGGCGAAGAAGACGTTGATGCACCGCTAGTCGATGCGTCGACCCTTAAACTTGAGTGAGGCATGATTTGTCTGTCTCAGATCTCCGATTTATTGAGATAGGACGGGTTGTGGAAACACAGCCCGTTTTTACTGAAACTGAGTTTGAAGTTAATGGCGGTTTTTAGCGCTCATTGATGATGATGCTTTCCGCTGCAGTAGAAGTCACAGTGTAGTCTCTGTAGTCGACTTTAGGTCAATTACGATGGCACCGTCAGTTGCAGGCCGTGAATAAGATTCCAACAAAAACCCAAGGAAAGTCCATGCATGTAGGGTTGTTGCTTATCTAATATCAGACTCACAGGTTTGATGCCATGTCCCCTTGAGAAGTCGGGACGTCGGGCATATTTCCCTGCGGCTGGCACTTATGAGTCCTTTGCCACGGGTGAGAGACAATTCTCACTTAGTCAGCTGCGCATACAGCACAAACAGAACCATTGGCAGACTGCTCAGCACCGAGGTGACCCAAAAAGCCCCCATGACGGTCAGCGGGGTCATGACCCACCACTGCCACCAGCTGAAGCCGCGATCACGCTGACGTGCCATATGAGCCTCGAAAGCGTGAAAGCGCTCTGCTTTCCGCAGGCCCCGGCGAGCCATCAGCGGCCCAACGAGAAAGCCAAACGGACCCAGGAACAGCAGACTGAGCGAGAACCACCAGAAGAAGCGGTTGTGGGGTGTCATGACCTTCCTGGGAACAGCTCGCCGCGCGGCGTCCCCGCCAGCCCCCAGGGCGTCGACGGACGTTCCTGCCATCGAATCGGTCTTCGTGCTCATTTGGCGTAAGCGCTCCAGGTGCCGTCCGCTTTGGCGTAGCGCAAGTTCTTGTTGACCGGCACGGGGACCTGCCGACCGGCAATCTCCAAGACCACCTGCCCGCGCGTGTCGCATCTGTAGCCGTCGGCGCCTTCCGCCTCCACGCAGCCGGTCAGTTCGAAGTTTTGGATGTCGGTGACTTGGCCGGCACCGCTCTGTTGGAGCAGGGTAACCAGCGCCTGCTTGGCGTTGTCGCTCGATGGCTTGCCGCTGCAGGCGGTCAGGCCCAGGGCCATGGTCAATGCGACCAGGCCAATCCATGCGTTTTTCATGTCGTTCCTTTGCTGAGAGATGGTGATGGGAGAAGCGGCCGAGGGCAGTGCTCACTACTTGTCGCGGTTGCCGTCGGGCTTGAACCCCGCGATCCACAGTCGGGAATCCTTGAAGGGCGTCAGCATTCCCGAGGGTCCCGGGTGTAGATCCGCGGTTTGGATGAAGCCGCTGACCCAGGCCACCCTCAGGGCAACGTCGAACGCCTTGTCGGACACACCAGGGCGGGAGACATTGACGACAAAGGGCTGGGCCGGCGGATTCGGGCCGATAGAGCGGCTGGCCCCCGTGTTGGCCTTGCTCGACGGCACCCGGATGCCATTGAGGGTGTCGCGGCCCTTCCAGAGGGCGGCCGTGTTGAGCTCGGCGGTGTCGCCCAGGTCGTCGGTCTCCGTCAGGGCTGCATCTGCACAGGTCCGGAACGTTTCCACCGTCGAAGCGCTGGCGTTGGTCCAAATCCGGGCTTCGACTGTCCAGCAAGGCAAGGACGCACCCCATTCCTGGAACGTCAACGCCACCCGGGGCCAGTCCAACTTCCCGAGCTGGGCCCACTGGTGGTTGTCGCCCTTGAAAAGGGTGGGCAGCTTTCCTGCACCGCTGATAGGCGTGTAGATCGAGCCAGTTCCTTGGCTATTTGCCTTGCCGCTAGCGTTCGGCTGGATGCCAACCATCTGCTTGCCTGAGTTGGCCAAGCTCTTTCCGAGCTGACGGAAGAGGCCGGGCTTCTGCGCTGGCAAGTCCTGGGCCTGGGTGGTGAACGGCGAGACGAGCGTCAACGCCAAGAGCGCAGCGAACGCTCCTTGTCCTGTGTGCTTCATACGGAAAGCCCCTGTAGACCGCCGGCCTGGCGGCATTTACGATAATCGCAGATGAGAAGCCCGCTTCCAAGCGGCACACTGAGGGAATTCAGCTTTCGTGCAATCTTCTCGATGCCCAAACCCAAAACACCGGCCACGGTCTATGGCACGCGTCTGCGCCATGCGCGGATGGTCATGGGTTGGACCCAAGCCGAGTTGGCGGAGCGCATCGGGATGGTGGACTCGGTGTCCGGAGCCACGCGCGTGAGCCGCTACGAGACGGGGCAACATGACCCAGATCCGGCAACCTCCGATGCCTTGGCAAAAGCACTAGGGCTGCCAGTTGCGTATTTTCACGCTACTTCTGACACGCTGGCCGAGATAATTTTGCTGGTGTCAAAGTTACCCGTGCCTAAGCAAAAGGAGGCGCTTGAGCGCCTCCAAGAGTTGGTGCGCGGGCAAACGACAGGGCGCTAGATTGGCGAGTTAGTTATTTGCGCAGATATTTTAGCGCTTTCCAATATCAAATCTCGCTTACCAGTGAGACTTTTCCGGTGCGGACGATAGGGTTCTGGTCTCTGATCGTGTGGACCTGCCAGCCCTTGGCTCGGGTCACAACCACATAGCGCATATCCACACCAAAGGCGCCAAACATGCGGATCTTCACCACAGTGCAGGAGATTCCGGCTTCGGTAACTACGTCCTCTATCGAGAGGTCATGCATCTCAGACGTATCACCGCTCGGTGAAAAGTCTTCACTTCCGATCCAGTTTGAATAGTCAGTTCTATCTGCTCTCATTATGGCGAGGGCGGGGCTCTCTTCTAAGGGAAAGAGGCCCCGCTGAGATACATGGAAACCGTGAGCGGTCTTGCAGAGAAACCTGCTAAGCTCACCAGGCGTTATCTGGACATTTAAGTCGACTTGACTAGCCCTAAAGCGTCGGCACAGGGCGGAAATCTTAGCTTGTGGGTCAGACGTGTTCGTCAGCGTTCCGCCGTGAACCATTACATCGCACGTCCCGCGCACTTCGATGCCGTCGCGAGCTGTTATCGGGTAAGTGTCGATCATGAATCGTGCTGGCACAAGTAATGGTAGGCAGATTACAGCCACGGCATCGTTTCTTGAAACATCCTTCTTGAAGCGTTGTCCATCAACACCAATAAAGGACATTTTTATCATTCGCGGCTTGGAATTCTTATTGTAAGATCGTAATCCCATTACCAATCGAGATTGGGCAAGCCAGCGATTCCGAAGAATGGGAGTTTCTATCTCTCGATTGATCATCTTTTGACAAGGGTCTTCACACGATGACTTAGGAAGAAGCAATGCTCCGTTGAGTCCTCGTGCCATGACGTGTTCGTTGGTTAGCTTGACATCGACACCTGACTTTCCGCAATACATGCAGGAGTTAAGGGGTGGGAGTGTCGTTGTGGTAACAACATTCATTATCATAGTCTGCGGAAGATGGAGGTTGCCGACGAAGAGCCGGGCGGAGTAAGGCTGCAAGCTAGGCTCGCCGCTTAGCTGCATCACTATAGCGGGACAGCGTATCTCTTTAAGGGTAAAACTTGCTCGGATCAGCCAAGCACTGAGCGAACTGCCCCCGCTGATAGCGCGGCAGCTCCACGTTGGGCTGATACAGCTCTAACGCGCTGATTTGCTTGCTTCGCGTCACCTGCGGTTTCTTGTGCAGGTAGTGCTGGCGCAAGACCTGGACCCGGTCGCGGGGATCGGTGCTGTGGCCGGTGACCAGGGCAATCTCCTTCTCTGGAACATCGTTGACGTCGAGCTCGGTTGCCAGCGTATGGCGGAAGGCGTGAAACCCGATGCCCTTCGGAAAGCCCAGGCTCTTCAGGTAGCGCCCAAAGTCCACCACGAACTGCTGGCTGTAGCGAGCGTTGGTTTCCCCTGTCGTTCGGTTAACGCCCGCCGAGAGCAGCGGGAACAGCCGAGGATGGCCCGTCTCCTTCATGTCCTCCACGAATTCGAGGAAGCCTGCCTCCAGGAGCGGCTTGGCGATGGGGATGATGCGCATGCACCCCGCGCCCTTCATGCTTTGCCGGCTGCGCCGCCGGCGTTTCGGGTCCGCGGCCAAGTCTTGGTCCAACGTCTTCTGGAAAGCGATGCACCACACCCCGCGTTCTTCGATGATGTCGGTCAACTTCAACTGGCAAACCTCATTTACCCGCGCGCCGGTGTAGAGGCCGATCATCGGTGCCCACCAATACTGCGGCTTCTTCGCCCAGGCCACGAAGGTGGTGGGGTCAAAGATGGCTTGAAGATCCTCATCTTCGAACAGCCGGATGGCTTTCTCTGGGTCGATGGTGTCGTCCTTCTTGATCTTCCGGAAGGCTTTCATGGGCGAAGACACGATGGCCTGTCCGTTGACCAGGTGGTTGAAGAAAGCGACGAGGAACCGGCGATGACGCTCCTCAGTGGCAGGCGCCAGCGGTGGCACGTCCTGCGCTTTCCCCATTGCGATGGCTTCGTCGAAGGTGAGGTCCTTGAGCAGCGGATCCGACACCAGGTTCCTCGGAGCCCAACGCAGCAGCGTCCAGAGCGCTTGGATGTGGTAGTAGTCGACTCGAGCCGCAGAGATGTTGCCGCAGGTAAGAAGCAGCAGCTTCAACGTGCGCTCGGTGGACTGGACGGTCCTCGGGTCAAGCTGGCGGCGGCGCATGTCCTCCAGATGATCCTCGATCTCCTTGGCCAGAGGGCGCGACGGGGTGCCCATAGGGAGCTGGGCGGGATAGCGTGTGTTGTTCTTCAGGCCGCTCTTCCGACCGGTTTCGTCGAGCGCAGCGAGGATGCATTCTTGGAGGTTGATAGCTGCTTCCCGGCCTTGGATGATGGCGCGGTCGATGCGGAACCGCCCTATGTGGATGCCTTCCAAATGCAGGAGGCCGAAGGGCGAAGCGATGTAATTGTTGAGTGCTGCGGAGGGTAGGGCGGTCATGGGTCACTTCCATCGAGAGATGGAAGTAGGGATATGACAGGACGAAAATTCGTCAACGGGGGCGATACAAAAATCTGCGCTGTCGGCGCAGTCCTTAGGTGTTGGGATATTCCCAATGGAGTGCTTCCCGGGTCCGCCAATTCGTTATCCGGTGAGAAGCCTTGTAAACCAAGGGCTTCAAGAGAATTTGTGTCGATTTATCGCAGTCAATTGCGTACTGTTTGCAGTAAATAGTCGCCCCTGAAAAACCCCCTTCAAGCACCAAAGGTCAGCGGCGACCGGTGCGCCAGGCTCAAGGATGCCCCTGCCATCGCCTGCAACCAGGCACGCAAAAAGGCGATCCAGCGCATCAGCCAGCGCAGGTTGTAGCCGGCGGCGCAGCCGAGCACGTGCAGTGCATCGCCTTGGGCACCCTTTAGATAACAGCGATTCAAGCGGCAGTCCTGTTTCAGATGTCCAATCACCGGCTCCACCGCTTGCCGGCGTTTGATCCAGCTCCATTGCCGTCGTGTCAGCGTCTTGGCCTTGCCGCGATGCAGGATCTGCACGCCATCTACCTCACGTCCGCGATACCCCAGGTCCACGATCGCTACCTGCGGGGTTACATTCACATCCTGCAGCAACCCACGCGTCTGCTCCAGCTGCTCGGCCAACGTATCGCCGTCGTAAGGATTGCCGGGAAAACTGCGCGCGCCCACGATCAAGCCTTTGCGCGCACTCACCGCAATGCCGACCTTGACGCCAAATTCGTAAGGTGTCCGTGCCTTGCCCTTGCTCATGCATTCCACTTCCGGCGCATGCAGGGCGTAGAGCTTTTGCTTGTCCTTGGGGCGTTGTGTCAACACCCGTTGTGCGCGTTCCAGCCAGACACTGATGCGCTCACGCACCAAGGGGTCCAGCTTGCGTTGCAGATCGCGTAATACGCGTCCCAGGAGCGTGCGTTGGCGTCGCAGCACCTTGTGCATGCGCTTGAACTGGCGCGCATGCGCATAGCGCCCGGCCTTGCGGCTCAAGACCGGGCCTTGCCGCGCATAGGTCTGTCGTAGTGCGATGCCGTGGCGCTTGGCCAGCAGCACCAGCTTCTTGCGCGCCACCTCCAGCAGCCGGCTGTCGGTGGGATGGGCGATCGCCTTTTCCTGCACGGTGGTGTCCACGATCACCCGCGACAACTCGCGTGCATCCACCGCCTTCATCGCATGCGCGGTGTTGATCGTGTGCGCCAATAGCTCTTCCATGCCCGCTTCGCCCAGACGCTGTCGCCAACGTGTCAGGGAACTGGGATCGCACGGCAAGCAGGTCTGGAATACCACCTCGCCGGTGAAGAACTGCCAGTACGGATTTTCCAGCCAGCGCGCGCATACGGCCTCGTCGGACAGGTCGTAGGCGTGCTTGAGGTAGAGCAGCCCGGCGATCAGACGCATCGGCAGGCCGGGCCGTCCGCCGCTGGCAGTTGTGGCCGGCAATCGTGGCGATAGCGCCTGCTCCAACACACTCCACGGCAGCCGATGGCTTAGTTGAACCAGTGGATGGCGCAGGTCGATCTGGTTTTCCAGACGCGAACGAAACAACTCATCGGCAGGTAAGTGATCGGCAGCGGGACGGCGTGTGCGCATGGGCGAAAACTGCCAGAAACCAGTGCGTACATTAACGAAAACTGGCAGTTCCAGCACGTCGAAAATGCGGGGAAAGCCCTGCAATGGATGTGGTTTGGGGGTTTTTCAGGGGCGACTAAATAAGCTAACTAAATGAAATTAATGGCCGATTTTAAAAATGAATTTAAGTTAAATGTTAGCTTATTATTGTTAGTATTATTTGAATCTTAGGGCGGAGATATTCCGAATTAAAAGCGCTATTGGCTCATCAGTGCGTAAAGATGTCGTCGGCAACCGGTCCTGGTTACTGTTTCCGATCCCCGCCCGTGACGGGGCGAAGGTGCATAACTCGCAAGACGATTGAGTGGCGTCGGATTGAATCACTTGAGTGGCATGCGCCACGCTGCTCACGCCAGTTTGTCTCAGTCTATGCGACGGCGCCGCCTATACTGAGGCCTTGGACGCGAGATCGCCTCGTCTTCGATGCCTCGACAGCGTGAGTAGCCCTGTGCCGCCACAACAACGAGCTTGCAGAAGGCGAGCTGATCTGCAAAAATTTGCTTCATAGGACTGCGTATTAGCAGCTGTAATGGATTTACGAGAAGGTGAGATGGGCAACAAAGCAGTAGCGCTAAGTGCAGCAGCACTGGCCGTGGTAGTCGCTGGCATCGTCTGGACACATGAGGCGCGTAAGGTCGAGGTCCCAGCACAGGGCATCTCTCAGCATGAGACCCCCAAGGCGTCAAACGAATCAGTCAAAGATCAGGTCGTGTCCCAATCCGTTGACAGGGGCTCTCATCTGGCGACGGGCTCTCGTGTCAGGCATCCGTTTCCAGAGGTTCCACGAACCCGAGATGGGATGAGCTTTGATAACGACCCGGGCTATGCCGAAAGCAAGGCCGAGCAGAAGTGGCTAGATCGTCATGGCTTTCCCAATGAAAAACAGCTCGACGCCTACATGGGCGCGCCAGAGGCGCTGCTGAAGCAGGCCTCAGAGGCAGGGGATAAAGTCGCACAGACGATCTTAGACGCGCGATTACTCGCTTCTGATCCTATGGCGCAACAACGTCTGGTAGACGCCGGAGCGGAAGGAAACCTCTTTGCTTTAAACATGCTGGCGTCCTTTCAAGGCGGCAGCGCAAGCGGGGACCCTGTTGCGGCGTATGCCGTGTCGCGTGTGGCGGAAATGCGTGGAGATTCCCGTGCGTCTGTTACTCGGGAAGTGATGATGTCTAAGTCACTTTCAACAGAGCAAAGAATGCTCGGGGAATCTGAAGCCTTGCGACTCAACGCCGAAATAGACCGGATCTACACTTCGAAGTATGGCAGGGCACCGGTAGTGGATAAACGTCCAATCGGTCAGTAAGTTTTGTTGGTCAATTGTTTTTAAAAGGAGTGGGGCGTAAATGGGAATTATGAAGAAGGTCGGCATCACAGCGATGTCGTTGACGGGACTTATTGGTGTTGCATTCGCGTGCTCGGAACTCCCGATGCCGCCACTGGTGCCAATTCAGGTGCCCTTGACGCAGTTGCCGAAGTTTAGCGACAGCAAGAATCCTGCCAATGCCCTTTTTATGGATAGGCTTGATTCGGCAGCATCCAAGCTGCTGGGTGAGGGAAATTGGGTCACAAACTCCTACAAGGGGTATGTTTCCTACACCGTAAAGATTCTCAACTATACTGGCCGTGGCATGGTCTACATTGAGAAGCCTTGCGGAAAGAAGGCAAAGGAAATGGCCGAGAAGATTGCTCAGCAGACTTCGAGCGGCGGCGGTGGTGGCGGCGGCTCCGCTGGAACCGGTGGTGGTGGTGGTGGAGTGCTGATTGGCGGCGGTTGCTACGGCTCTTGCGGCGGCAGAATTCCGACCGGTGACGTGGGTCCCATCGAAACCCTGCCGAGCTGAGATCAGGTCGAGCTTTTCTAAGAACGCCCCAGTTCAAAGCTGGGGCGTTTTTCTTTGTCACCAGGAGATTCTCGTTCTTCAAAGGGTGAGGGGAGCCAGGTAGCGCTGGGGAGGCTGAAAGCGTTTCGTTGGCCTACAGTGGGCGTTACCAGACTTTGAGAAGCTCCTCAATGGAATGCTTGAGCAGCGCCGCGGTGGCACCCGAAAATTGATTCCACGCTGCATTGGCGGCGATGCGTCTCACGCAGTGCGACAAGACCGCTGATACTCAAGCCCATGAACAGAGCTGAGCTTCGCCGTCACCTTGAGCGTCTGGATACTGCGGTGCCCGCCCTGCGGGCCTCAAGTCCTGATCGCCGCCACTTCTGGCAAGCCTTTGCGAGCATGACCGCCGCCATCGAGAGCAAGGCAGCGACGAGCGAAGACGCGCAGTTCGTCGGCCGTCGGGCCGAGGAAATCTTGTCCTGGCATGGGCTCGAAAACACGGACGAACACGTCTGAGTCCATTGGTGCCGACCAGCCCATCCCGATGCCTGCGTTCTTCTCATGCGCAGCGGTGCTTGCGTAAGGCAAGCATGCACAGGTCCTCGTAGCCCATCACTGACTGCGAAGCTCAGCCATCGCCTGCTGACATCAATCCACCGCGTCCATCCGATTGCCTCCTAGCCAGCAGGCCCTGTAGGGCATGCATGGTGCTGTCCTCACTAGCGCTGGGCCTCTGAAAGGGAATCCTAGCTCCGCTGTCCCGACCGCAAGGACAAGCCTCCTCCTCGTCGCTGACGCTTTGTTGCGGCCCTTCGCTGCGCGCCGCTGCTGCGGTGCTCACTCCCGGGTGCGGTCGAGCCGAACGCTTCGCCTGTCGGTTCCCACGAGGCGCACAACGCGCTGGTGGAGACAAACCGATGAAGCGCACCCAAGACCTGAAGGCCCAATACCAACTCCAGATGGACGAGGAGGGCATCTTGCTCGCCGCCGCGACTATCCTGGAACAGCGCCTTCAACGCCAAGGTCGGATCCACAGCCCCGACCAAGCCGGCAGCTACCTGGTTGCCCGCTGCGCTCACCTGCCGCACGAAGTCTTCGGTATCGTCTTCCTGGACAACCAGCACCACATCATTTCTACCGAGCACTTGTTCTCAGGCACCATCGACGGCTGCGAAGTCCATAGCCGAGTCGTTGCCAAGCGCGCGCTGGAGCTCAACGCGGTCGCGCTCATCATTTTCCATAACCACCCTTCGGGCAATCCGGAGCCCAGCGAAGCGGACCGCAAGATCACCGAGCGCCTGCAGCAAGCGCTGGGCCTCCTAGACATCAGAATCCTCGACCACCTGGTCATCGGCGGCCGGCAGCACGTCAGTCTGGCGGCAAGGGGGTGGGTGTAGCCCGCCCCTTCACCTGTGCAGCCTGCCGAAGCTAGACTGCCACGGCAGATGCACATCGACACCTATGGAGCAGGAATGAAGGCGTTTCACGTGCGCGGGATTGTATGGGAGACCGACGGCAAGCGTCCTGCGTTGCCCGTTGAAGCAACAGTTCGATGTGAGGGCGAAGAAGACATCGCCGATGCGCTCAGCAATGCATACGGCTGGCTGGTGAGCGAGATTGCCGTCGTAGAAGAGATTGAGGTCGGCTAGGGCAGTGAATCGGGGAAAGGCTGATCGGTGGCCATCGCCTGGCTATTGTGGCCGTTGGGGCTCAGCCGTGCTGTTAGTGATTTGGAGGCAGAACGGCTGCCGGCAAAACGTTGATGCCTATAGTTGTGGAAGTGCGGGATCGCTGCGCGCCGAGCAAACTCTAAAGCAGGTAAGCTCTTCCGAGAGATGGCGCAACGCAAAAGAGATGGAGCGCAACGCATGGAATCGATGATGACCAATCAGCCAGAGTCTGGAGAGTTTTTTATATTTGGGCCCGACCTTGAGAGCGATAGACCGTTCCGGGGCGCGGTCTTTGAAAACGTCCAAGCGTTGCTCAGTCCACCTCGCCTCATTCTTCGACCCGAAGACGGCGGATTCCCTCCCTTGAGTGAAGCACCACGGCTTTTGTTTGATTCTGCCCAGGGGCCCGCGCCACGGGACTTAGAAGGAGGCTTCAGCGGGTATTGGCTGGTCTCGGAACGGCTACAACAAGCCATGGCTTCCGTTGACCCAGGTGCCTTCGCATTCGTGGAGTGCAACACCCTTCTTGCGGACGGCACGAAAGGGCCAAGACACTTCCTCTGCGACGTTGTTCGCGAAGTGGATGCCCTGGACGAAAAAGCCTCAAGGTTGAAGATTGAGATTGACGAGGACTTCGTTAACGGGAAGTTTTACTCCCTGGGTGGAGGAGCCAGCTTGGCTTTCAGACGGGATGTCTTGAATGGTGCGCACGTGTTTCTGACGCCGTTCAATTCCTTTGTCGTTTGCGACCGATTTTTCAAGGAAGCGGTTCACAGCGCTGGAATACCTGAAGACCCTGCGGCGAGTGGCATCTCTTTCATCGACGCATCGGACATCTGACTGCCCTCAGGCGCGACAAGGAAGGAATCTGCACCATGCCCAACAACAGTCCCCTTTTTCAAGGGCACCACGGCATCGAGCAACAAACCCTGGGGCATAGCCGCTTGTTGAAAGCGCTGGCGGACGCTGGGCGTTTCGAGATGGATTCAGGCTTGAACCTGATCAACATGCCGAACGACAAGGTGCTGGCTCATGCGCTTGGCGTTTCTCCCCACAGTGGCGGCCCTATCCGTGACTACCGCCAGGGCTTAGAGGACAGCCTTGCCCGGTTGGAGCGTTCTAAGGACGGTCGTGCCGCGTTGGCAGGCGATCCCGAAGCGCTGGATAGGGTTGCGGCGAAAGTCCATCGGCTCGGTGACAGCGTGCAAGTGGCGCTCATCAACGGTGACCTTCGCACCAACACCGGATTGGGTCAGACGATCGATCAGGCACGGGCCCAGACCAAGGCATTCTTCCAAGATCCCAACGGCTACGACAAGCTTCATGCCGAACAAGTGGACGCACATGGCCAAGCCAGCTCGTTAAACCGCCAATGGGGTGTGGTGACGCAAAGCGAACCCCGTGTGCTTGCAACACTCCAACACCTCCAAGGATCCACGCAAGCGCTGACGCGAGGAGGCAATCCGGACCTTCAGCGGCACGGTCTGTCGCAAGCGATCGCTAATGCCCACCAAGATGGGCGCGTGATGCTGTCCGAGCGAGGTATCTTGGTGGTCGAGCAAACCCTAGGAGAGGAAGCCGCGCATAACCTCCGTGTGCCGCGTGGGCAGCGCGGTGATGTCGCCATGCAGCTGTTGATGGGTGAGGCCTCTGCTCGGGGCCTAACCCGCGCTGGCGGACTTTTGACCACCGGCGCAGATGCAGTCATGACCGCGCGCACAGCCTCGGCGCTGATGGAGCAGGGCAACACGACGGCCGCCCAGTCGGAGGTTCAGCACGCCATCGCGCGCAACGCGGGCGGCTGGGCAGGTGGGGCGTCAACCGCCGCAGCACTGGGTAGCAGCGGAGGCTTTGTGCCCGCGGCCCTGGTGGTCGGCGACGCCGTCTTGATGAGCAAGGCATTCGATAAGGGTGCTGACTTGCTGGACAACCGCGCCATTTACAACCAGACCGACAAGACCGGGGTGGAGTGGCAGTTCAATGGCCGGGATTGGGAACGCCAGGGCGCTTTCGAGCGCGGGGTCGATGGGCGAGACACTCCCAGTCAGGCTCCGGTGGGAGCCAGCTACGCCAAGTCCCAAGAGCTGGGCGCTCTGGCCAACGCTAAGGCGGTGGAGTTCGCGCTGGGCAAAGCGCCACCGCCGCAGGATCCGTTCAATCTTCCGGCTAAGCCTGGCGACCAGACGGGACTGGACAACCAGAACTGGCAGCGCAATCCGACTACCGAGTCCTGGGAACGCCAGGTCAAGACGGTCGTGGCGGGTGCCAACGACCAGGGAGTTTACGAGCCTCAGGCCGCTACCCCGGCGCAGGCGCGGCGTTTGAACCAGGAATCCCTGGCTCGGATCGAAAACAACATTTCCACTGGCCGCGAGGCTATCGCCCAGGCCTATCTGGAAAACCATGCCGCTCAGCGCGGGCAGGACTACGGGGTTGCAGTGCCTGAGGCCGTGGAGAGCGCCCGAGCCAAGCCCGACCAGGTCCAGGGCCATAACGGCCAGCTCTACCAGCGAAACGAAACCGGGCAGTGGGCTGGCAAGGACGGGATGGCCACCGGCAACCTGGCAGTGGAGCTGGAGCTCACCAACCAGATGCGCCAGCCGTCCCTAGAGCGCGCCCAGGAAGCCCTGACAGGCATCCAGTCGCGGCCAGCGCCTACGCCGGAGCAGATGGAGCACAACGAGCTCCTGCATCGCTACCGGGCCGCGGGTGTCGACCTCAATGCCCAGGAGAACAACCTCCAAGCGGTGGAGTTGGCCACCCAGCGCACTAAGCAGGCCGAAGGCCTTGCCGGCCCGACGATGCAGCAGCTGAAGCCGAACGAGCAGGGGCAATACGGCTACGACAGTCCCATTGCCCACTACCAAGTTGGCCAAGACGGGGTGGCCCACCAAGTGGCAGTAACTACCTCTGAGGAGCTGCGCCAAGCCAAGGCCGAGCTCGGCCAGCCTGCTATGGCGCATGTGCCGACGCTTGGAGCCGTATCGGTGACAGGGCCAGGGCGCAGCAAGGAGCGAGATGCCGAACCGGCGCTGGAGAAGGCGGCGGCTGGTCCGCTACTGGCGGACAACCCCGCGCACCCGGACCATCGCACCTATGCTCGCATCCATGATTGGGTCAAAGGCACGGGTAACTGGAATGAAGAAGAGAGCCGAAACGTCAGCGCCGCACTCTACAAGCAGAAGACCGAAGACCCCCTGCTGAAGCGTGTGGACCAGGTCACCGGGGGCCTAGGCCGAGATGGGGCCCACAACGTCTTTGCGGTCTACGCTCCTCATGGAATAGGGGTCGCGCCCATGTTCCATGCCCATGTCGATGGACGCGAGGCCTCCCAGCAGTCGGCCCAGCAGAACCTTCAGCAGGCCGAAACCATTCAGCAGAGCCAAGTTCGCCAGCAGGCGCTCGAACAGACGCAGCAGCAAAGCGTCCAGCAGGAGCAAGGGCCGCGGATGACAATGTAGCAGCTGGAGGGTTCCGAGCCTGAGTCGCAAAGGTTGTTGAGACTCGCGAGCTGCCTGCGTCAAGAAGCTGGGCGGCCGTGCTGACAACGGCGGAAGACCAAGCCGCGTTCAGCCAAGCGACCATAGAGCTTGCAAGCACCTTGCAATGGATCCTGGAGGACCTATGATCATGGGCATGAAACGCTTTTTCAGTCAGTTCGTGATAGCAAAGCCCGGCCACCGGGAGACCTTCTACGAGGTCAACAGAGATGGTGCGCTTGTGCTCAATCGCGACGAGCTGCTGAAGTCTGGTCGAATGAATCGTCAGCTCGAAGCTGCCCGAGTGCTTAAGAAAGTTGTTGCTCGAAAGGCGCCTGCTGATCAATGACCAGTCTGGCCTTACTGGCCGTTCTGTTAGCCGCTGGTTGGTATTTCTACAGGCAATGGCGATACACGCGCTTTGAGGCGCTACATCACCCCGGTCATCCCCAATATTTTGGCGCCGCGCTCTGTGCGGTCTATCTGTTTGGCATGAGCACGGGGCTGCATGCGCTCGCCGCTCGACATCCTTTTTACCTCGAATACCTTGGGAAGCTTCTAGCGATGCTTCCTCTCCAAGTCGGCGAAAAGCAGACTTCGGCTGGACTCGCGCTTCATCTGGCGCTGACGTTGTGGTGTTTGCTTCTTGCCGCAGTTCTTCCGATCCTCTTGAACGACCCGCTCGTTCGTATCCGTTCCCTTGCCCAGCTGGTGGCCTTCCGACTGGGGGCCATCGATGCAGTTGAAGGGCTGGCGATCAAATGCGAAGAGGATGGAACTCTGGTCGCCCTGACGTTGGATAGCGGCAAGGTCTACGCAGGGATTCTCGATGAGTTCAATGGCCCAAGAGTAGGCAAGGATTGGGTCGCCATGACTCCCGTGGCGTCTGGCTATCGTGATGACACTGGTTCGCTGAGCCTGACTACCTTTTACGACATAAAGCTGCCAGAAGATACGAGCTTTGAGATATTTAAGATCATCGTGTCGATGAAGCAAATCGTGTCTGCACAAGCTTTCGATCTGGAGCTGTATAAGCAGTTTCAACAGGCAGCCGCTGGTCAGCAAGACGCGAGCAGTGTTGCTGGTGGCGGATCCGCACTAGAGAGGAAATCATCGGTAGTAGCCGTCACTCGGCACTACTTCTATCTGGGGCTGCCGATATTTCTCTTCCTTGCCCCTTTCATGGCGCTCAAGTCGACCGTTTTGGGGCTACTTGCCGTCGTTGTGGCCGGCTTCAGTAGCATTGCTGCTGAAAGCCTTCGTCAGAGACCCAATGCCAAGCAGGTCTTGGAGACTGTTCCATCGCCGCAAACTGAAGGTTGTGCTGCACCGGGGCAGGTTGGCGCTCCCGGCGGCGCAACGCTTGCGGGTGACGAGCCTCGGCGATGATGGAAGCTACGAAGTAGCTGCATTAAGGGCGGATGCGCGGCGCAGAAGATGAACATCATGCGTTTCGATATTTGCGACCCGTCGATGCAAGACTAAGCATCAAGATGGCCGGGTCTCATGTTGGGTGCTGGTTCCAGACGCCCTGCCTGGCCGATACTTGGGGTCTGTTCTTGGGGATGTCTTAGATGCCGCTGCTCAACTGGTCCAACCGTGACGAGGACCTGACCCGTTCCGCCCTGACGCCCTACCGCCTCCTGGAGCCGGTGGCCAGCTTGTCCTATGGGGAGGTGGACTCGCCCAACATGCTGATCGAGGGCGACAACCTGGATGCTTTGAAGGCGCTGTTGCCGTATTACGCCGGCCAAGTGAAGTGCATCTTCATTGACCCGCCTTACAACACCAAAAGTGCGTTCGGGCAATACGACGACAACCTCGAACACTCGCAATGGTTGTCAATGATGTATGCGCGGATTGAACTGCTGCGTGATTTGCTGGCATCAGGTGGTTCGCTATGGGTCTCGCTTGATGACAATGAAGCACACTATTTCAAGGTGATGTGCGATGAAATCATGGGGCGCCGCAATTTTATCGCGGACATAGCCTGGAAGAAGCGCGATGGCGCGCCCAATGATCGAAAGATCGGTTCTACCTACGACCATGTGCTGGTCTACTCGAAATCTTCATCCCTGGGAGCAAAAAAGACCAAGGCCGAAGAGTCGTTCAACTTGATGGATCGGACTGAAAAGGCGGACTCGCAGTATCGACTTTATGAAGAGCCTTTTGGGTTCGACGAGCGAGGTCCCTTCCGTAAGGTTGATTCCACCGGGAATGCCAAGGGGGGGCGCTTTGTGGAAAGCTTGGTCTATCCGGTAAAAAATCCCTTCACCGGAGAACTGGTGTATCCAAGAAAAGGGCGTTGCTGGGTATACAAGCGTGAAGTTATGGAGCAGATGGTCGCGGAGCGACGCTTTTTCTGGGGGAAGGATGGGAGAGCTGGAACTCCGATGAGGAAGCTCTTTAAAACAGAGGCGAAAACGGGCATGACGGCTCCTACAATATGGGATGACGTTGGCCTCAATCAGCACGCCGCGCGCGAGTTGGAGGTTCTTTTTGGGGAGAAGGCGGTGTTTGACACGCCGAAGCCGGAAGGGCTCATGAAGCGCGTCATCGAGATTGCGACTAATCCCGGCGAAATCGTCATGGATTCCTTTCTCGGTTCGGGGACAACAGCGGCGGTGGCTCACAAAATGCGGCGTCGCTGGATTGGAATTGAGATGGGCGAGCAAGTGAGAGAGCTGTGCCGCCAGCGTTTGGTCCGAGTGGTTGACGGCGAGCAAGGCGGCGTATCCGAGGCGGTCGCGTGGGAAGGTGGGGGTGGCTTCCGCTTCTACAAGCTTGGCGTCCCCGTGTTCGATGACGAGGGCCATATCCGTGAGGGCATCAAGTTTGAGCACTTGGCCGCTCACGTCTGGTTTGCCGAAACGGGCACGGCACGCTCAACCCGTGCTCCTAAGCAGCCGTTCCTGGGCGAGCACCACGGAATCGGCTACTACCTGCTGTTCAACGGGATCTTGGGCGATGAAAGCAAGACCGGCGGCAACGTGCTGACCAAGCGAGTGTTGAAGGGCCTGCAACCCTTTGGTGGTCCAAAGGTGATCTACGGCGAGTTGTGCGACTTACCCAAGGAGCGACTGGAGGAGCTCCAGATCACCTTCAAGCAGACCCCCTACGACATCAAGGCACGCTAAGCATGGCTCTTTCCCTCAAGGTGTATCAGCAGCGGGCGCTATCCAGCTTGGCCCAGTTCCTGGAGGACGCCCGGCTGACCGGCCCCGCATCTGCGTTCGAGAAGAACGTGGATCCCGGCCTGGTCACCCACTACAGACCCATGCCGGGCATGGAAGCCTCGCCCTACGTCTGCCTTCGCATTCCCACGGGCGGCGGCAAGACCGTCATGGGCGCGCACATCATTCAGGCTTCAGGCGACGCGTATCTGGAACGCGAGTTCCCGCTGGTCATGTGGATGGTGCCCACGACCCAGATCAAGACCCAGACGCTGGAAGCCTTCAAGAATCCGCGTCATCCCTACCGCCAGGAACTGGACGAGGCGTTCGGCAGAAAGGTCGCCGTGTTCGACGTGGAGGACTTCACCCATATCCGTCCTGCGGACCTAGGCACTAAGGTGTGCGTGGTCATCTCGACCATGGCAGCACTTCGCGTCGAAAACCAAGACGGTCGAAAGGTCTACGAGCATCACGAAGATCTCGAAGCCCATTTCGCCGGCAGCGTGTCCTACTTGCCCTACTTGGAGCGAAACAAGGCCGGTAAGGCCATCGCGTCGTTTGCCAACTTGCTCAAGCTCCATGGCCCTTTGGTCATTACCGACGAAGCCCACAACGCCAACACGCCGCTGTCGTATCAAGTCTACGAGCGCCTGGGCGCCAAGGTAGTGGTGGAGCTGACCGCGACCCCCCAAGCCGGCAAGAGCAATGTGCTTGTCAGCGTCAGCGCGTTTGAGCTGAAGGCAGCGGACATGATCAAGTTTCCAGTCGTGCTCAAAGAGCACGTCGGGCAGTGGGAAGTGGCGGTGGGCAGCGCCGTCGCCCGCCGAAACGAGCTGGGCAAGACCGCGCTTGGGGAGCCGGACTACATCCGTCCCATCCTGTTGATCCAGGCCGAGAACGCCAGGGGCACGGCCACGGTGGAAGAGGTCAAGAAGCACCTCATCGACAACGAAAAGGTGCCCGAGAAGGCCATTGCCATCGCCACCGGTGACCAACGCGAAATCGATGGAATGGACCTGTTCGCCAAGGATTGCCCCATTGAGGTCATCATCACCAAGCAAGCGCTGAAGGAAGGGTGGGACTGCTCCTTCGCCTATGTGTTCTGCTCGGTGGCCCAAGTCAAAAGCGACAAGGACATCCAGCAGTTGCTGGGCCGCGTGCTGCGCATGCCCTATGCCACCCGCCGCAAGCAGGAGGCCATGAACAAGGCCTACGCACACGTCACTACCACGGCTTTCAACTTGGCGGCCGCAGAGCTCACCAAGTCGCTCATCGATATCGGGTTCAACCCGCTGGAAGCCGTGGGCGCAGTGCTGCCGGATCTCACCCCTGGGCCTGGTTTGCCTCTGCAAGGCGGCAACGTCAATCCGGCCCCCGTCACGCCAAAGACCACGATCGCGGTGAGCAAGCAGCCAGACCTCACCGGTATCCCCGCGCGTGACCAAGCCAACGTGGTCTTTACTCCGAACGAAGAGGGGAAGGGCGGATCGGTTGAGATCACTGGCGAGGTTGACGATTCCACGGTGGAAGCGATCACCAAAGTCGTGCCAACCAAGGAGCGTGAGGAAGCGACGGCTACCATCGAGCGCCATCAGATCGCTTCCAAGGCTGTCAAGGCCCCCAGCCAGAACGGCGCAGTGTTCAGCGTGCCCCGGCTCGGGGTCATGGAGCAGGGCGAGCTGGAGTTCGTGGAAAGCGGTGCCACGCCCCCGGGCTTTGCCTGGGAACTGCTGGCCTATCCCCCGGACCTGTCCAGCCTCAAGTTCAATGCCGACAGCCAGACCTTTGAGGTGGACCTCGTCGATTCAAAGGTGAGCTACACGAAGATCGACGACGATGTGAACACCTACCTGCCGGGCTTTGCCAAGGACCGCACCCAGGCGGATCTGGTGGGCTGGCTGGACCAAAAGATCCGGGACCCCGGCGTCAAGCAGCCGGTGTTGCGGGAATGGTTGCGCCGAGCCATCAGCGGCCTGGCAGACGACCGCGGGTTCTCTCTGTCCCAGTTGCTCAACGGGCAGTTCGTCCTGCGCCGAAAGTTGGGCGAGCAGCTGCAGATCGCCAAGGCCGCGGCGCTGAAGGAGGGCTTCCAGCAAGCATTGTTTGGCCCAGACGCCGACATCGTGGTCAGCGATGAGCCAGGTGCAATGTTCACCTACCCGGCGGACATGACCCAGTATCCGGCGCACTCCTACTACCAGGGCGGCACCTACCGGTTCCGCAAGCACTACTACCCGTTTGTGGGCGACCTGCAGTGGAAGACGGCCGGTGGCAAGGTGGGCGAAGAGTTCCTCTGCGCCCAGGCCATCGACCAACTGGACGAGGTGGAGTTCTGGGTCCGCAACTTGGTGGACAAGAGCCAGTTCTGGATGCCGACGTCCAAGCAGCGCACCTACCCGGACTTTGTCGCTCGGCTAAAGGATGGGCGTCTGTTGATCGTTGAATACAAGGGCGGTGACCGATACACGTCCGACTCCGAGAAGGAGAAGCGGATGATCGGTGAGCTTTGGGCCACCAAGAGCAAGGGTAAGGGGATCTACCTCATGGCCCAGTTGAAGAACGAGAAGGGCGACAGCGTGACCGAGCAACTTCAGGCTGCAATCCGGAAGACGAGCTGAGCTAAGCAGTCATGGACGACCAAGATCTAGACCGATACCTGGGCGCAGCCTACGTCCTCCTCACGCAGGAGGGGCATTTAGAGGCCGCGTCATTGCTCAGGACCAGCACCGCAAAAGCCGTCATCGACTACTACGATAACCTTAACGGTGGGACGAACTTTTACAAGCTCATTTTGGAGGTTCCGGCGGGGGCGTTCGCGGGGATTCGGAAGAAGCAAGAGGAACTTCAGCGCGTAATGACCGAAGCGGTCCGGACCTCGATCCCGCCAGACGGTCAGGACTATTACCACGTCCACCTGACGCCAACCCTTGAGCCGGGCTTCAACTGGCGCGAGGAGCCGTCAGAAGTGCTCTCGCGGACTATCCGTCGGAACATCTTTGATGGCCTCCGCATGGAGCAGGTGAACGTGTTCGGTGAGTTAGGGGACCCCGAGTTCTTAAGCAGAATCTTTGAACTGCGTCGGCTCCCGTCCACTGACAGCCGGTTCAAGGACGCAGCAGGCGACATCTACCAGCACCGGATCAACAACGACGACTGGGATCAGTATTGGATCTTTGATGACGACCGGTTTGCATTGTTGGACGGGCCTGCGGACACGTTTCTTCGCTTCTTGTGCGAGATCGTTCACCCGGTGGTTCGTCCTGACCGCGCCGAAACTGAAGTAATCGTCCAGCACTTCAATGACCAGTTGCGCAGGGCAGGGTGGGAGCTGGTTGAAGAGGAACGAATCGCCGGGAGACCCCGATACGTCCCGCAACAAGTTGCTCACGGTGGAAGGGAGGCCATCGAGCGCGCCAAGGCCGTTGCCGATTTCCTAGAGGCGGGTGCCATGGCGCGTCAGATTGAGCGCATGCAAAACGCCATCAGCGCCGATCCAGAGGTTGCCATTGGAGCCGCCAAGGATTTTGTGGAGACCTGCTGCAAGACCATCCTCGACAGGCTGGGTGTCACTTTAGGGATGGTCTGATCAACGGCGTCGGAGGATGATCCAAACCGCATCAGCCGGGCTGACGGCGCTCAGACCCTCGATTATTTGCCGTTTTCGGCGCGTTTGCGGGGTGTTGCCCGGGTTACGGGCACACCGCCCCCACGACAGGCATCAACTGCTTTCGCTTCAGCCACAGGTTCGACAGTGCAAACAGCGTCAGCACCTGCGCGGTATTCTTCGCCAGGCCGCGATAGCGCGCCTTGACGTAACCAAACTGGCGCTTGATCACCCGAAACGGATGTTCCACCTTCGCCCGCAGGCTGGCCTTGGTGTGCTCCCAGCGCTTGGTCCACTGCAACTCGCGCGCGTTCTTGATCTGCTTGAGCTTGGACGGCTTCTCTGCAATCAGGTAGCGCAACGTGCGCTTGCGTGCCATCTCCGCGCGCTTGTCCAGCCCCGTGTAACCGCTATCCCCGCTGAGCGTGTCTTCCTTGCCATGCAGTAGCTTGTGCGCCTGCGTGATATCGGCGACGTTGGCCGCCGTGCATTCCACGTGGTGGACCAACCCGGACACATCGTCTACCCCAATGTGCGCTTTCATCCCAAAGTAATACTGATTGCCCTTCTTGGTCTGGTGCATCTGCGGATCACGCTTGCCGTCCTGGTTCTTGGTCGAACTGGGCGCTGAAATGATCGTGGCGTCTACGATCGTCCCGCCGCGCAGGCTCTGCCCCTTGCGCGACAGGTGCGCGTTGACCCGGTTGAACAGCTTGCGCGCCAAATCGTGTTGCTCCAGCAGGTGGCGGAAGTTGAGAATCGTGGTCTCGTCCGGCACCTCATCCAGGCCGCCGATCTTCGCGAAACGGCGCATCGACACCGTGTCGTACAGGGCTTCTTCCGCCGATGGATCGCTCAATGCGTACCACTGCTGCAGAAAGTGGATGCGCAGCATCGTCTCCAGCTGATACGGCTGTCGCCCCGGCTGCCCCGACTTGGGATAATGCGGTGCGATCAGCGCCAGCAGGTCTCTCCACGGCACCACCTGATCCATCTCGGTCAGAAACACCTCGCGCCGCGTCTGCTTGCGCTTGCCGTTGTACTCCGCGTCGCCGAAGGTCAGCTGCATCGAAATCGTCCGCTCGGTTCGTTGATCGATTGTCGCAGATCAGACTGCTTTGTTCAGACCTTCCTTAGGAAAGTCAAGCGACATCAACGATCTGACCAAGCGGGTAGCAAAGGAGCTGGAGCTCGTTCCTGAAGGCGTGAGTGACCGAGCCAAGGGCGCAGACAACATCAAGTTGATCCTGCGGAACCTGACAGCGATAACCAACCACTTGGCTGAGTTGCGCGGGCGCTACGGGACAGGGCATGGGCCGAGTGGACATCATCGCGGGCTTCAGCCTCGGCACGCGCGCCTGGCAGTCAACGCGGCACTTACCTATGTTTGGTTCATTGTAGACACCTATCAGGCTAGATCATTACTCAAGGGCAGCGCTGGCTCGAATCAAGAAAGAAAGGGGGATAAATGAAACACGTAGCGATTGCTGCTCTGCGATGCAGCCTGCTGATGGGATTGTTGATCGTTGCCGCTCCACTGTTGGCCAAGCCCAAATGTGAGATCGACAGCTTCACCGGCAAAAAGGGCTGCGTTTACGGCACCGGCGCGATTGGGATGGCTGGCGTGGGCAACCAGATCATCACTGCTGACGGACAAATGGGATTTCAGCGTGCGGTCATGTTCGTCTACAAGCCTTTGGATGTCAGCTCGATTCTCTTTCGTGTTGATGGACAGCGCACTATTCGATTGAGCGCTAAGAACACCAGTCGGCCGGACGTTCATTGTTCCGGGCAGCTTTGCACATGGTCATGGACCGTGCTCGCGCCAATCTCTGGAGACTTCCTTAAGGAGTTGGCCGGCGCCGATGAGTTGATCATGGTGATGGAATCGGATGACCACCAGCGTAGTGAAGAAATGACGATGAAGAAGGGTGGACGAATATTCGCGAAGTTCTTGGAGGACATCCAGGCCAACGAGCCTTCGGTGCTAGATACCTCGAAAGCGGAGGCCTTTGTCCAGGTTGGCACGGACCTTCAGCCCTACACTCCGCCCGCGGTGCCTTGAGGATTCAATGTGAATCAGGCGCTGAAGACGTTGGGATGCCAGTCACGCGCCCGGAATAGATTGGGAGCAAGAAAATGGTCCGCACCACCCATTGGCCCAGTGCGAAGTTGTCTCCCCAGCAGAAGGCCATCGTGGCCGCGCACGCGGTGCTAAACATGGCCGAGGGCAAGGCCGACGAGCGAGCGGTTCGCAGCCTGCTGGTCAACGAGATCGGCTTGGCCTGGTCGCCGTTGAACTGCCTTCAATACCTGTCCGGCAAGGAAGCCACGGCTGCGCTAACCGCGCTTCCGGACAACTGGAAGCAGTTGGACAGGAACAAGAGCGACCTCCTGCGCGCCTCGGTCGTTTCGCTGGCGATGGTCAAAGAGGTTCGAGGCGCTGGGGGCGGCAAGCTATCCGGAGCCAAGCTCGCCGAGCGCCTGGAAGAGCTGCGAACCGCGATGGGGCAAGGCTAGCCGTGGACCATTTTGAAGGCGTGGTGTTGGACTACCTGCGCGCAGACCGCGCGCTGTTCGTCAACAGCCAGTGCTGCATCCAACTCAACGAAGGCGCCAACCCCGATACGAGCGGCCCGTGTTGGCATTGCGACGCGGTGGTGGTCAGCTTCAAGGAGCAGGCGGCTTGCCTCTGCGAAATCACCTACGCCGACGGGCGCCGTCCTCCCTTTGGCACGTCTGAGGGCGTGGGACGAACATTGGCATGGGGTCAGGGCAGCGCTGGCCCGGGACAGCGGCGTGCCGCTGGATTGGAGTGTCATTCCCTGGCTCTTTGTCCCTGAGTCCAATGCCAACGGCATCCAATACGCCATCATCGGTTCTGGAAGAACCTCCCCAGCCCCCGCATCACGTTCTTGGAGGAGGTGTTGCCCTGGTGCTACCGCTCCTGGGATCGCGGCGCATACGTGGACAAGTCCCCATGACCGAACTGAACATCACCGCCACCAGCTACGCCTTGTTTGAGGGCGAGGCTGCCTGCTGGAAGTGTTCGGCGTCTATCCCCGTGACCGCCATTTGGGTGCCCGGTTTCCTCGACAACGAGGACGAGGAATACCCGGAAGAAGGCGGCCCCTCTCTACTGAAATATGTCAGCGAGTTGGACGTGGGGACGATGGGCCGGGTCAAGGCCGCGGTCCCCTGGCTCAAGCCCAACTTTTCGCAGACGGCCAACCAGACCTACTTGGCGAACCACTGCAAGGCTTGCGACGAGCTGCAAGGCGATCACTTCGTCTTCAGCCCGGACGGCCCGTTCTTTCCCCAAGACCAAGCTGGCGTGGACCAGCTGAAGGTCATCCCGGGACACTGGCCCTTGATGGCAAACGCTTCCACGGTGCAGTCGAGCTGGATGGAGCTTGTCGGGCTTCCAGAAAGCACCTGACGGCGGCGTCAGAAGCGCAGACGGGATTTCGCCCAGGGGTCTCAATCCCTTCGAACCGACGAGGGCATAATCCTCCCCGTTCCATGATCCTTGAGTTCCTTCGGCGGGCTCACCTCCGGCCTATTTTTGCCTCATCAAGGCCGTTGCGCTGGCGCGCCAAACGGGCATGGTGCCTAAGATGCTCGGGATTTGGGTGACAAGCAGCCGTCCTGGGAAGTGTCAACGGCGTTCCGTGCATGGCCTCGTAATCAGTGCCATTCAGCTCTGCTGAGACAGCAAGTCGCAGGTCTTCGAACCAAAGCAGGCCCAGATCGAAAAGGGTATGGATGTCACTTCGAAGCAATAGGCCGTTGTCTACCCTGTTGGTGTGCTCACCACGGTAGGGAAGAATGTGCGCTGCTTCCAGAACGCGGACGGCGTTGGAGCCGGTAACTGCGCAGCGTCTTTCGTATGCGTCGAGCAGTTCCACACGGAAGTGCTGCTGACCCTGCCTCTGAGAGATCGCTGTCATGGCCCACACGCGCGAGTCGTGGTCTGAGCTAATGGGAGGCAGCGAGGCCAATGATTCGCCTTCAACCTCGGCTCGGGCCAGTTCGCCAAGGGAAAGCGCAATGACTTGCCACTTCCCGCCAGAGGACTGCTCAAGACTCACATGGCCATAAACCGCTGGATTGAAGAGGGTGTAGCGAGTCTTAAGTGGTGGGCCGGCGTCTGTAAGCTTGAACAGTCGGTCGTGGCGATGCGCAAGATCGCTGCGCCAATCGTGGCGAGCCAGGTTGAAGTGGGGTCGGCCAGGCGAGTTGACGGTTAGAAGCTCCAGGTCGGCACGGGGATTGCCAAGGGGATCTCCCGGGTATCGCTGATCAAGCCACGCCACGATCTCGGCAAGTGTGCCGGTCCCAAGCGCCTGGACTGCTTCAACCACGCGCCAGTATTTCGCGGTCGCGGCAGCGGCGCTGCCGCCGCTGGGACTTGTGGCAGAGGGGTTCGTTGGCGCCGCCTCTACCGTCTCAAAGGCAAAAACAACCTCGTCCTTGCTGATTCGGATAACCGTTCCAATCAGATCCGGGCGAGGGTCGTAAGTGCTCTTGGCATCTTTCGCTCGTCCGTTTCTAACCAAATCGACCTGGTCCGTCTGCGCAAGGACGACCCGAACAGGCAGGCCTTGCTTCAACGCATCCGCCACATCCTTCTTGAACTTGACTCCCCCAGAAGAGCCCCAATGGGTGATCTCGTCGCTGTAGGCGCTGTAGTCCTCAGAAAAGTTGTGCTTCCAAAGACTGACCACCAACTCCCTACGAGACTCTGTAATCCATGAGGATGTTGAGATCGCGGGCTTGATCTCAGCGCCAAAAGTGCGGAACGCCCCGCTTTTCAACATTTGTAGATTCCTTTCTTGAGTGCTCAAGACGAACAATAGAATGCCATTTTCCTTTGGCTAAGCGCCGTTGAACGTGCGCCTTGTAGTGAGTGGGATTCGACGCCTGACCTTTCCCGCGGTGTCGGCGGACATTGCAGAGGAAACAAGCGGCCACTACGTTCCCTGGAACGTCCAAGCCCGCGTCCTGCTGGGCCACCAGGTGCTCGGCAGTGCATTGAAAGCTGCGTGCCTTGCCGGGCTTCAGCCCTAGCTCGACAGGAGAGGCCAGCCACATCGGCCGGTCGCAGTAGTAGCAACGGCCGGACTGTGCATTGAAGGCATTGGTGCGAAGAGATTTGAGGCGCTTGTTGCTCATAGAGGGCTCCGGAATCAAAAGAAGATTCCCGTGCCTCCTAGTGGAGAACCTCGGGCACCCGGAGCCTAGTGGCTATGCGGGCACAACACCGCGGGGATGCCCCCACTGGCAGACACGTTGTAACCGACCATCGGTGCGGCTGCAACCCTCCGATGCGCGATGGGCAGGGCGGGCGACCACGCTCAATGCGTGCTGTGACCTTCTTCGGCGTTCGAGATTTCCATTCGCAACGCGCCGAGGGAGCTCGCTTGGTTACGGGTTGCCGCGTCGCTCCGATTTCCTACGTGAGCCAAAAGCGCACCCACCAACTCGGCATCCTCCAGCGATTCTGCTCCTGCAAGGAACACGAGCTCTGCCACCCGTGTGCGTCGCTTGGCTTCTTCGCGGCGCTGCGTTCCCTTGGCCTTCACCGCTTGGCGCTGGTGCGCTAAAAGCTCGCGCGCTTGACGCTGAGCCAGTCGTTCCGTCGCACGCTGAATTTGGCTGTGATAGTGATGGGTGGTGGTCATGGGTTTCTCCTGAGTTGCTGCAATGAGTCAAGCAGGAAAACGGCTCGCGTCAAGCATCTAGGTGGTCTCGAATTTCGTCCGCATCTAGAATCGGAAAGCTTGAAAAACAGGGCTTAAAAGAAAGAAGCAAGAGCGCACCTAGGTGTCACATGGTGACACGTGCGCAAAGGGCTTCGCCCCTTGAACCCCAAGCGCCGAGGGCGCTTGCGAAAATCCAAAGCCGAGGCATAAACCAAGCAACCCCACTGCTTCGGAGTCGCCGCCTCATGGCCATCTACCACGCCAACGTCAAAACCTTCAGCCGCGCCAAAGGACATTCGTCCATCGCAGCGGCCGCCTACCGCGCCGGCCTGCTGCTGGAGGACGCGCTCACCGGCTTGCGCCACGACTACCGCCGCCGGGACGGCGTCGTCGAAACGCGCTGCATCGCTCCCGAGGACGCGCCCGATTGGGCCCTAGTCCCCGCTGAGCTCTGGCCGGCGGCAGAGGCGGCAGAGCGTCGCAAAGATTCGACCGTCGCGCGGGAGTTCGAGTTCGCGTTGCCGCACGAACTCGATGACCTCCAGCGCTCCGAGCTGGCCGTGGAAGTCACCCGTGCGCTCGTCGGTCGCTACGGGTTCGCGGCCCAAGCCAGCATCCACAGCCCTGGCAGCAAGGACGGCTTGAACTGGCATGTCCACGTCCTGGCAACGACGCGGCGCATGGGGCCGGACGGTCTTACGGACAAAACCAAGGAACTGGACGGCGGGCCATCGGGACGTGTCGAGGTGCAGTGGGTGCGCGAACTCATCGCCTCCACCATCAACGCCCATCTCGAAAAGGCGGCGCTTGAGATTCGGGTGGACCACCGCAGTTTGGAAGCACAGGCAAGTGACGCCCTGGCGCGCGGCGACGTGGCCGCGGCTGCCGTCCTGTCCCGCGAGCCCACCAAGCACGTCGGCAAAAACGGCACCGCGCTGGCCCGGCGGGGCCAGCCGTCGGAGCGTTCAGACGAGAACCGTCGAATCGAGGAGACCAACGAGGAGACCTTCCAAAAGCTCATCGCCGTGTTCGAGCAGGAAGGGCGCGCCATGCCGGTGCCCGACGGTCACAACCAGGCCCAGGCCGAGCGCGAGTCTCGCCGCCCTTCTGATGGGCTGTCCTTGTCGCTCGGGCGCGGGGCAGGGCACATCGAGGTGTCCCGCAGCATGGCGACCATTGCCCGTGGGCTGGGACTGATGGAGGCCGAGGAGGCCAAGCCGTCGCGCGAGCCACGTTCGGTCTCCGAGCTCGCGGAGGAGGCCAATGACGAATGGGGAGTGGCTATTCAAGCGGATCCCCGCTTGGCTCAGACGCTCCAAGCAACCCTGTCCTTGATGCAGTGGATCAGGGAACGCGTGACTGCCTTCGCCGAGGAGGCCCGGCTGCGCCCGGACCTCAACGAGTTGCTCCGTCGGCTGCGGCGCTTCAAGGCAGCCACCATGAAGTTCGCCCGGCGGCTATTGGCGGTGCGCCGAGCGGAGAAGCTGCACCACATGGCCGAGAACGCGTGGCACGACTTTTTGGCGAACAATCCCGAGCCTGGGACGTCATGGACGCAGGGGGACTGGAAGCAGCGGCGCGGGCGTCGGTTGAGCACCCTCGAAGCCCGAGCCGCAGAGCTGGCCGATGCAAGGACTCGGGTGACCGCGGAGGAACAAGCCCTCTGCGAGAAAGAGGCGTCGGCCAGCGCGGCGCACCTGGAGGCCTTGAGCCGGGACGTGCTTCAGCGCTACCCCCTCCAGCTCGACATGGCGGTTGAACCCGATCAGCCCCGTCCAAGCCCTCCCATCTCCGCTCCCCCTACTTGCGCCTACGTTCCCAAACCGCCGCGCTTCCACTGAGACCAAAAAGCCCCGCAGTGCGGGGCTCAATGTTTGCGGGCGCTTGGCCGGCTCAGTGAAGCGTTGGGCGCTTCTTGTTGCGCACTGGGTCCAGCTGAGAGTCTTTGGGCTTTCGGCCCGCTCGCCACTCCTCCATCGAAGGAAGCTCCCTAACGATGACGGCCTCCCGGGTGCGCACCGGTTGGGAGGGACCGGGAGGGACATGCTCCAAGGATTGGGCGGCGGCGCTCCCATCTGGTGGCTTCTTCTGGCTGTAGACGATCAGTTCCCCGGCGGACGCCCAGGCATTGCAAACATTCTTCTGCCGCAACAGGGGCTCGTCGGAGAGGGTCTGGCTCATCAGACCGGCGAGCAAGTGGCCGGCGATCTCAAGTTGTTGGGGGTTGATAGTCATGAAAACTCCTGTGTGTGGGGAAGTCCTCATCCAATCAACAATTCTCAGCTAAGCAAGAGCTCGCTTGTGGGCTTATTTCACAAATTTGAATACGAGGAAAGATTTCATCTTTAGTATGCCCAATGTTGATATGTGGGCTGCCGCCGCTCTCCAGCGCAGCCGGAAGAATGTGGACCCCACGTGCTGCGGGAGACACGACTCGCAGGCGTGGGAGACCGAACGGCCAACCTCCCTCCCTCTGGAGCCTGTCCGGTTCCCGAGCAGTCCAAGGTTCGCGGGCATGGAGACTTGAAGCGCTGCCACTCGCTTGGCTATGATCGGGTATCACGCGGGGTATCATTTTTGGATCACCCCACTCCGGGATAAGTTAGGAAAATCAATTGGTTGGCGCGGTAGGATTCTGTTCCCATCGCCCGCTCCAGTCTTGCGAATTTCAGCGCTAAGTCGTTGGCCGCGCTGGCTAATCCTCCCGGTTGAAGACCGCTCCGAACGACCTCCCGAGGTATCGTTTGAGATATCGCTTTGCCAAAGCCCCTCTTGCTGCATCGGCCATCAGGCATCTAGTGCGCTTTTGGGCTCCCGCTAATTTGCAAGGGCAGAGAAGGGTGTCAACGGGTGCGACTTGCGCACCGCCAAGCGCCTGGCCGATGCCCTCGACATGCCACTGGCTGCCTTCTTCGCCGAGACCGATGAGTTGGCAGATGCCATCCAAGTGCTCGCCAAGCTCTCCGTCGAAGAGTAGTGAAAGGTCGTCGCCGAATTGCAGCTCTAAGCCCAGCGTAGCAATCAGCCGAGCCCATCGTGCATCGGGCCTCGCTGGTGTCTTGGATCCGTCAGACAATTTCTATACAGATGCCAATGTGCAACCGATCTGAACGGGCGGTGTGATCCTGTAATCTTGCGAGCGGACGGTCGTTTTCAAACAAGCCAGGGATCCGAGCATGGAAGGCATGGCGTTATGAGCGGAAAGATCAAGATCGGTGTCGCCATCGGGCTATTGCTGTTTGCCTTGGTCGGAGGACTTTTTCTCTCCGGCCAGTTGATCTTGATGCTGTTGAAGGTGGCTGAGCCACTCACCTTCACCACCTACTGGTCTTACGTCAAAGCGCTCGGCCTCCCGCAGTTCGCTCCCTACGCGACCAAGATCAAGCTGGCTGGTGTCTTCGGCTTCGGCGTGCCGCTTCTGGCCTGGATCGCACTGCTTATCCCGCTGTTCAAGCCGAAGGCCGCCGCTTTGCATGGCGATGCGCGCTTTGCTTCTGGCAGTGATCTGGCTAAGAAGGACATGCTCAAACCGTCGCCAACCGGCATCGTGGTCGGCAAGCACGGTGGCAAGCTGGTGCGCTTGCCCGGTCAGCAGTTTGTGATCCTGGCCGCGCCCACGCGTTCGGGCAAGGGCGTGGGCATCGTCATTCCCAATCTGCTCGACTACCAAGGCTCGGTGGTGGTCCTGGATATCAAGCAGGAAAACTTCGAACTGACCTCGGGTTGGCGCAAGAGCCAAGGCCAAGAGGTCTTCTTGTTCAACCCCTTTGCCGAAGACGGGCGCACGCACCGCTGGAATCCGCTGAGCTACATCTCGCCCGATCCCGCCTTTCGCGTGTCGGATCTGATGAGTGTCGCGGCGATGCTCTATCCAGACGGCTCTGAGGCACAGAAGTTCTGGGTGAGCCAGGCCCGCAACGCCTTCATGGCGTTTACGCTCTATCTGTTCGATAGCCGACGTCCCCCCATCCTGAGTAGCGGCCGGGTCTAGAGTCCGGGGTTGATGATATCGGTGTTGGCCAGCTGTTGGGCATACGCGGACGGGGTCATGCCGCCGATTGCTTTCTTGGGTCGCTCCTCGTTGTATTCGCGTCGCCAGCGCTCGATCTCGGTGCGTGCGTGCAGCAGTGTCGGGAACCAGTGCTCGTTGAGGCATTCATCGCGCAACCGGCCGTTGAACGATTCGACATAGGCGTTCTGGTTTGGCTTGCCGGGTTGGATGAGTCGCAACTGCACGCCACGCGCATGCGCCCAGGTGACCATCGCCTTGCCGCAGAACTCCTTGCCGTTGTCGGTGCGGATCACCTGCGGCAAGCCGCGGCTGATGGCCAGCCGCTCCAGCACACGCGTCACGCCATGGCCCGAGATTGCACGCTCCACCTCGATGGCGACCGCTTCGTGTGTGGCGTCGTCCACGATCACCAGGCACTTGATCGCCCGGCCGTCGGCGGTGCGGTCGAACACAAAGTCCATCGACCACACCTGGTTTGCCTGCAATGGCCGCAGCAGCGGCTGACGCTCGCCCACTGACACTTTCTTGCGCTTGCGGCGGCGGACCTGCAGCTGCTGCTCGCGGTACAAGCGCTCCACACGCTTGTAGTTCACCAGGCGTCCTTCCTGGCGCAGCTTGAGATAGATCATCCCCACGCCGTAGCGCTTGTGGCGATGCGCCAGTTCCACGATGCGCTCGCGTAGCGCAACGTTGCGGTCCTCGCGCGGGCAATAGCGCAGCGCACTGGCGCTCATGCCGATCGCGGCCAACGCGCAACGCTCGCTGGCCCCTCGCCCCATCCACTCGCGCACCAGCGCACGACGCGCCGGTGCGCTCACCATTTTTTTTGCAGTGCCTCCTTGATCAGATCGTTCTGGAACACCTGCTCGGCGAGCAGCTTCTTCAGGCGCGTGTTCTCTGCCTCCAGGTCCTTGAGTCGCTTGGCATCGGGCACGCTCATCCCGCCAAACTTGCTGCGCCACAGGTAGTAGGAGGCCTCGCTGAAGCCATGGCGCCGGCACAGGTCCTTGATCGCCACGCCGCTTTCGGCCTCACGCAGAAAGCCGATGACCTGCTCGTCAGTAAAACGCTTCTTCACGTCCAATCTCCTTCGGGTAGGGAATTGGACTCCAAACTGCGGCGCTACTCAAAATCGGGGGGACGTCGGATCGCTGACGAGGCGTTCGGTCCGCGGTGGAGCATGCCTGAAGCGTGCACACGACATCGTGCCGAAGGGATAGGCAGCGCCTGTGGATTGGCATACAGTGCCGGCCCTTGCGCTGGCATTGGTTGCCGGAGCAGATGTCAGGTTCGATGGAACGCTTGACCAAGCCGGCCGGCTGCAGTGGCAACAAGGCACGACACGCGGAGCGCGGTCTGCCGATTTAGAAAGGAAGTGGCGGTTGAGGTTGTTGAAAGCTTGGTTGTTGTCGGTGGTGTTGGTTGTTTCGCCTCTTCATGCTGCAGAGCTGGTCGGCCGTGCGACGGTGACCGATGGGGACACCATCACCATCGCGCAACAGCGCGTCCGCCTGTGGGGAATCGATGCGCCGGAGAGCGCGCAGCAGTGCACTGCACATGATGGCAGCGCCTGGCCGTGCGGCCGCCGCGCGGCCGCCGCGTTGGATGGCTATCTGCTGGACAAGACGGTGCGCTGCCAGCCCAAAGATACCGATCGCTATGGCCGCACCGTTGCCGAGTGCTTCGTGCAGGGGCAGTCCGTCAATGCCTGGATGGTGCGATCCGGTTGGGCGGTGGCCTATCGGCAATACGCCACTGCGTTCAGTGCAGACGAGCGCATTGCGCAACAGCAACGGCGCAACATTTGGCAAGGCGTGTTTCAGGTGCCGGCAGAGTACCGGCGCGACAAGAAGGCACGGGCAGCAACCGCACGCCAGGCTGCACCATCGGCGCCAAGCCATTGCAGAATCAAAGGCAATATTTCCAGCAATGGCAGCAAGATCTTCCATGTGCCGGGCCAGCGCGATTACGCACGGACGCGCGTTTCAACCCAGAAGGGCGAGCGCTTCTTCTGTTCGGTGAACGAAGCCACTGCTGCCGGGTGGCGACCGGCGCGACGGTGATGCGGCTGCGGTGTACCGTGGCCTGCCGCGGCACGTGGTGCGCCTGAAAGCACGTGCGTTGCCACGCCGCGTACGACCGGGTGGGCGATGACGCGTCTGGCGATGAAAGGAATGTTTCGGAGATCCCTGTTTGCGGTGCTGCTCGCATGGGCAGGGAGCGCGGCGGCGGTGACGCCGATCTGGCCGGCACAGCCCAGCGCGGCTGCACGGCTGCTGCAGCAACCGGCAACAGTGGCCGCCTGCCCGGTGTCGTGGGCCAAGCCGTTTACCGGGCGGCTGCTGCTGCAAAGCAAGTACGCACAGGCTCGATGCGAGCAGGCCCACGCTGACGCAGCAAAATGCGCAGACGCAAGCGACCCAAACCCAGATTCGAACGTATCTGCAGCAGCTGGTTGCGGCATCTGCACGCTTTGAGCGGGCCAGCAGTGCAACCGATGCCGCAACGGCATTGTCCTGCGTCGGCCAGGGGCTGGATCGCTGGGCAGACGCGGGCGCATTGCTCGACCCTGATGCCTCCAAGACCGGCATCGCCGAGCGCAAATGGGCGCTGGCTGCCATTGCAGCGGTGGTCATGCAGACCCAGGCCTTGAGCAATCACCGCTTCGAACTGTCGCAGGCAAGCCGCACCTGGCTGGCGCAGCTCGCCCAGCAGGTGATTGCCGACCACACGCCGCGGCGCAAGGCCTCCTTCGCGCATTTCAACAATCATGATTACTGGGCTGCCTGGGCCATTGCGGCAACCGGTATGGCGATCGGCCAGCAGGACCATATCGACTGGGCGGACGTGGCGCTACGGCGTGCGCTGACCGAGCAGGTGCGCTACTCCGCAACAGGCGATTACGCCTACCTGCCGCTGGGGCTCGCGCAGGACAGCCCGCCGGATCGGCGCAAGGCCTGCGAGCACACCCAGAGCTTCGGAATTTCCCTGCACAGAGTCAGGGAGATCCCGATTGAGCCTTCCGCCGCCCCGCCACATAGTGCAGGCATGAACACCCATTCCCAACTCGTCGGCGCGCTGGTCAAGGGCATGCGCCGTGCCGAGTCTGCGCGGACGGCGTCGATCGCCTACAGCGCCGGCCTCGCGGAGCAGACGAGGATCGGCTTTGCCACAGCGGACGATGCGGACAAGGTGCTGGAAATGTTCGCGCTCGAGCCGGCGCAGATCCGCGAATTTGGGCTGATCGGGGTGGAAGAACTGGGCGAGGCGGTCTGCCACGCCTGGTCGATCAATGCCGGCGAGCTGGAGCGGGTGGTGCAGTGGTTCCGGGCGCCGCGGGTGGAATTCGTCGGCAAGCACTGCAGCGAGCTGATCCGTGCCGGGCGGATCGGCCCGGTGTTGACCATGGCCCGCGAGCACGCGCTGCTGCGCCATCGCTGAGCGCCAGCAGACTCGTACGGCCCTGGCGCTTTACGCTGGGCGGCGCAGCGGCAATACTCGCTGACCCGCCCAACCTTACGTTTTGCCAATGCGCCAGGTTCCTCCCGCTTCACCCGCCGCCGCTGCACGCGCCCAACTGCTGGAAGAGCTGCGCAAGCTCGAGCAGGAAGAAGCGCAGCTGAAATATGCTCAGACGCTGGAAGCCTTCGACCAGGTGGTCGAGGTGCTCACGCAGTTCGGCAGCCGTTTCAATGCCAAGCAGAAGTCCCAGATTGCCTCGCTGGCGATGACTGGTAAATCCAAAGGCCCGCTGTCCTCTACCGGCGAAGTGGTCGCCAAGTATTGGATTCCGCATTCCGGCGAGACCTGGTCCGGCCGTGGCCGTACGCCACGCGCGTTCAAGGCCTGGGAAGGCACCAGCTCCTACAAGGAATGGAAGGCCAATCACCCGGACAAGCGTTTTCCGCTGTATCCGGGCTGAGCCGTTCGATCGTCGTTTTAGTGGTTGCACCTTGGAGTTGCGCTGGCCCGCAGCGTGAATGTTTTAGCGATTGTTTGGCGCCCTAGCGCCTGGATGCGTTTTTGCGTCGGTCGGCGCTCGGCCGAAGTGGCTGTTGTTTGCGGTATTAGCCGATATTCGATGCTCTATCGTCGATCGATGTTCAGCTCGGTTGCGTGCTTCTCGGTTTTTCGGCTGCCTGCTGTTCGTTGACAGACGATAGGCGTTGAAGGGCTGCCATCTGTATTTCTGATCGCCAGCTACCGGTGTCTAAGCGTCACATTCAATGCTGAATTTCAAGCAGTGTTGAGGAAGGCGGCATAAAAATTTAAGCGAAAGCCTCCGAAGCTTGAATGTCGTCAATGCGCGGCGCTCTATCCGGCCAATGCACAACAGTGAGATCCAACGCAGCCGTGCGCGCAGCATCCCCTTTGTGCATCAACGCGCGCCGGCATCACCGTTGAACCCCTCGGCGCACTCAAAAACGCCTGCGAATTACGCGGCGGGGAATGCCAAACGAAAAACGCTCGCTGCCTACGAAGATAGTAGGCAGCGAGCGTCGCTCATCGTTTACGCATTGACGTTCGCGTCTTACTGGTCGCTCTTGCACTCGAAGACCGAGACGCTGCGTGGCGGTGCCAGGAATTCGCTGGCGCCGGCCGGCATCATGTCCACCTCCAGCGCTTCATCGGTCGACAGCACCAGCTTCCAGTGCACCGGCTCGTCGGTGGAGGGCAGGGTGAAGGTCACGCCCTCGTGGTAAGCGTTGATCACGATCAGCAAGGTGTCGTCGTTGGCCAGCTCCTTGACGCCAGAGGTCTGCGCCTTGCCTTCCAGCAACAGGCCGACCGAGCGTGCGCCGGCATCGGTCCAATGCGCGTCGTCCATCTCGATGCCGCCCGGATTGAGCCAGGTGAGATCGCGCAGGCCGGCTTCTTCGTTGTACTGCCCATTGAGAAAGCGGCCACGCGACAGGATCGGGTAACGCTTGCGCAGCCTGGTCAGCGCTTTGACGAAGTCGGTGAGACGGCCATCGGTCGGGTCATTTTCCCAATCCAGCCAGGTGATTTCGTTGTCCTGGCAATAGGTGTTGTTGTTGCCGCCTTGCGACTGTGCACGCTCGTCGCCGGCCAGCATCATCGGCGTACCTTGCGACAGCAGCAGTGTGGCGAGCAGGTTCTTCATCTGCCGCTCGCGGATCTGCAGCACGTCCGCGTTGTCGGTATCGCCTTCCTCACCGTAGTTGCAGGAACCGTCGTTGGACGAACCGTCGCGGTTGTCTTCGCCGTTGTCGATGTTGTGCTTTTCGTTGTAGCTGACCAGATCGCGCAGGGTGAAGCCGTCGTGCGCAGTGATGAAGTTCACCGACGCCCACGGGCGGCGGCCGCGGCGGTCGAACAGATCGGCAGAGCCGGTGAAGCGGGTTGCAAATTCCGCCAGCTTGCCATCTTCGCCTTTCCACAATTCGCGTGCGTTGTCGCGGAACTTGTCGTTCCACTCCGACCAACCCGGCGGGAAATGACCAACCTGATAGCCGCCCGGGCCGCAGTCCCACGGCTCGGCAATCAGCTTGACCTCCGACAGCAGCGGATCCTGATTACAGGCATCCAGGAAGCCGCCACGTTGATCGAAGCCGCTTGGTTCGCGGCCAAGAATGGTGGCCAGGTCGAAACGGAAGCCGTCCACGTGCATTTCGCCGGCCCAATAGCGCAGCGAATCGTTGACGAACTGGATCACCCGCGAATTGCTCAGATTGAGCGTATTGCCGGTGCCGGTGTCGTTGATGTAATAGCGTTTGTCTTCGGCCAGGCGGTAGTAGCTGGCGTTGTCGATGCCCTTGAAGGAGAGCGTCGGCCCCAATTCGCTGCCTTCGGCGGTGTGGTTGTAGACCACGTCCAGAATCACTTCCAGGCCCTGCTTGTGCATGGCCTTGACCATGTCGCGGAATTCGTCGCGATGGCCGCTGGAGAGGTAGCGCGACTTCAGCGCAAAAAAGCCGATGGTGTTGTAGCCCCAGTAATTGCGTAGCCCTTTGTCCAGCAGATGCTGGTCGTCCAGATATGCATGCACCGGCAGCAGTTCCACTGCGGTGATGCCCAGGTCCTTGATGTATTGCAGCACCTGCGGTTGCGCCAGGCCGGCAAAGGTGCCGCGCACGGCCTCGGGCACCTGCGGGTTGCGCATGGTGTAACCGCGCACGTGGGTCTCGTAGATGACGGTTTCGTTCCAAGGCTTGAGCAGGCGCGTGTCGTCGCCCCAATCGTAGGTGTCTTCGACCACCACGCATTTGGGCATGAAGGGCGCACTATCGCGCTCGTCGAAGCTCAAATCGCCATCGGGGTGGCCCACCGTGTAACCGTAGAGTTCATCGGACCAGATCAGCTCGCCTTCCAGCTCGCGCGCATACGGGTCCAGCAGCAGCTTGTTGTGGTTGAAGCGGTGACCTTCGGTGGGTGCGTAAGGGCCGTGCACGCGATAGCCGTAGCGCTGCCCGGGTTTGGCATCGGCCAGATAGCCGTGCCAGATCTCGTTGGTGTACTCGGGAAGGTCGACGCGGGTTTCGTTACCGTGTTCGTCGAACAGGCACAGTTCCACACGCGTGGCATGTGCCGAAAACAGCGCGAAATTGGTGCCCTTGCCGTCGAAGACGGCCCCGCGGGGAAACGGGCGCCCCTGGCGGATACGGGAGGGGTTGGCATAAGCCGCGCTTGCTGGACGTCGCATGGAGAGTCTCGGATGCGCCGGCACGCCGGCATTGAGGGGACTCAAGCATTGCGTTTCCCTCTGTGCAAGACGCGTCACGGAGACAGGGGGGCGGCGTGAGGGCGATGGATGGGACGTTCGAGGGTGGCGCTGCGCGACCGCATTGCAAGGCGTCTGCCGCGCTGCCTTGCAATCAGGTGCGGGCAGCCGGTTACGTAGCGCTCGAGTGGGGTGGAGCGTGAGCTGCGTATCGATACCGCGTCATGCGCGCTGCGCAACGGGCTTCCGTCGCTTGAGCGTCGCGCGGGCGCCCTGCTAGCATCGGGCTGCGTGAGGTTGCGCAGCGGTTGCGTGGTTTCGCTCCGCCAAGGCGTCATCGCGCTTTCATTCTCGGGGCCGACGCAACCCGCCGATCACAGTGTGCAACGCCGGGCCGCCGCCCGCGCACACGCGCCATCGGCAGGCCAGGTACGGACTTGGGCCACTTCGTCATCAGACTCCGCCCATGTCCAAGCCGCGCCGTGTGCCTGCCGCGATGAAGATCGCCATTCTTTCCCGCAACAGCAAACTCTATTCCACCCGGCGCCTGATCGAAGCCGGGCGCAAGCGTGGCCACACCGTACGCATTCTCGACCCGCTGCGCTGTTACATGCGCATCGCCGCCGACGGCTTCAGCCTGCACTACAAAGGCAAGCCGATCACCGGCTTCGATGCGGTGATCCCGCGGATCGGCGCCTCGGTCACCCGCTATGCCACCGCGGTGCTGCGCCAACTCGAATTCATGGGCACCTATACGCCCAATCCCTCAGACGCCATCCTGCGCTCGCGCGACAAGCTGCGGGCGCATCAACTGCTGGCCGCGCAGGGTATCGACATGCCGGTCACCGTGTTCGGCGACAACCCCGACGACACCCAGGACCTGCTCTCCATGCTCGGCCCGCCGCCGCACGTGGTGAAGTTGAACGAGGGCGCCCAGGGCGCCGGGGTGATCCTGACCGAAAAGGCCAGCGCCTCGCGCGGGGTGGTCGAAGCGCTGCGCGGGTTGTACGCCAATTTCATCGTGCAGGAATTCATCGGCGAAGCCGAAGGCGCGGACCTACGCTGTTTCGTGGTTGGCGACAAGGTGGTCGCGGCGATGCGGCGCCAGGCGGCCGAAGGCGACTTCCGTTCCAACCTGCACCTGGGCGGTACCGCCGCCGCCGCCCAGGCCACCGAGCAGGAGCAGGACGTCGCCGTGCGCTCGGCACGCGCGCTGGGGTTGGCGGTGGCAGGGGTGGACCTGATTCGCTCCAAGCGAGGCCCGCTGGTGCTTGAGGTCAATTCGACCCCCGGCCTGGAAGGCGTCGAGGGTGTCTGCGGGGTAGACGTGGCCGCTGCCATCATTCAGCACCTGGAGCAGTCCATCCGTTGATCGGCCGGCTACCATTTTTATCGAAATTTTAACGAAACGCTAATCCTTGCCCGGCTAGCCTCTCCCGACCGTAGCTCCGCTCTCGGCAGTGACGGTGATCGGGATGAACTTTTGGCCCAAGTGCGGTGTCGCACTTGGGCCTTTTTATGGACGGCTTGCCGCTGTTGAAATTCGCGTCTACATTCGCCAAATGTTAAATCGCTCAGGCACAAGGAGGCGTCGCATGGCAAGGCTGTGGAGTGTAGGTGGACTGCTGCTTGTGGCGTGTTTTTTTGCCGAGCACGCGTTGGCGGTCGTGCTCGCTGTGGACCAGCCGTTCAAGCCGCAGGCGGCGCAGGTGCGTACCGACCTTGCCGCAGGCGAGAAGTACTCCGAGATCAGTCAGGATGAGCGCGCTAAGGTGAGTGCGGCGCTTGATCGGCTCGACGCAGTATTCGAAGCGCAGCCCAACGCCCAGGCACTGCGGCCGGGTAGCTGGCGGCGGTTCGCAACGATCAGGAGTTCGTCACCAGAATTTTGACCAGGGCAAGCGAAGATAGCCGGCTGATTTGCCGGCGCGAGCGTGCAACTGGTTCGCAGATGAGTACGAAACAGTGCATGACGGCCGCCCAGCGGCGCCGTCAGACCACGGTGAGTCAAGACGAAATTTCTCGGCGCCAGCGCTAAAAACAGCTTAACGAATGAGGTTCCAGTGCGAATTCTAGTAATTGAAGACAACAGCGATATCGCCGCCAATCTGGGCGATTACCTCGAAGACCGCGGCCACACGGTGGATTTCGCCGCAGACGGCGTCACCGGCCTGCACCTGGCCGTGGTGCACGAGTTCGACGCCATCGTGCTGGATCTCAACCTGCCCGGCATGGACGGCATCGAAGTCTGCCGCAAGCTGCGCAACGAAGCGCGCAAGCAGACGCCGGTACTGATGCTCACCGCGCGCGACTCGCTGGACAACAAGCTGGCCGGTTTCGACTCCGGCGCGGACGACTACCTGATCAAGCCGTTTGCGCTGCAGGAAGTGGAAGTGCGGCTCAACGCGCTTTCGCGTCGCGGCAAGGGCGTGCACACCCGCGTACTGGAAACCGGCGATCTGGAATACAACCTGGACACGCTGGAAGTGCGTCGTCGCGGCAAGCTGCTGCAGCTCAACCCCACTGCGTTGAAGATCCTGCAGTCGCTGATGGAAGCCTCGCCGGCCGTGGTCACGCGCCAGGAACTGGAAACCCGCGTCTGGGGCGAAGAACTGCCCGATTCCGACTCGCTGCGCGTGCACATCCACGGCCTGCGCGCGGTGGTCGACAAGCCCTTCGATGTGCCGATGATCCAGACCCGCCACGGCATCGGCTACCGCATCGCCTCGCCCGATGCCTGAAAGCAATAACGGCGCGCGGCCCGCCCGTGGGCGTGGCCGCTACCGGCGGCGCCTGCGCAGCCGCATCATTCTCTCGTTCGTGTTGTTGGGCTTCTGCCTGACGACGTTGTTCGCCTTCGCCACCACCTGGGCACGCGCGCGCGTGGAAAACCAGTTGGTCGAAGACGTGATGAACCGCAATATCGATGCGTTTGCGCAGCGCTTCTATTCCGACCCGCTGCGCAATCCAGACCTGCCGGTGCAGCAGATGCGCGGGCGCGTGGTCAAAAGCGATAAATTCGAATCGCTGCGCCAGGAACAGCCGGAGTGGTACCAACTGCCCGACGGCATCCACACCATCACCGGCCTGGACGAAAGCGGCAACGCGTATTCGTACAAGCTGGCGGTGCGCAAGACGCCGAGCGAGTGGTTCTTCCTCGCCTATGACATGACCCAAACGCTCAAGGGCGAGATCCAGCTCAAACGCACCTTGATGTTGTCGGTGCTTGTTTTTAGCGGATTTTCGCTATTGATTGGCTGGTGGTCAGCCTCAAAGGTGATGCGCCCGGTGTCGGATCTGGCCGCACGCCTGCGCGCCTACCGCGGCGGCACCAGCGAACCCAAACCGCTGGCCGCGCATTTCCCGGATGACGAAGTCGGCCAGCTGGCCGAAGCGCTGGACGACTACTCGGCCCGCCTCACCGAAGTCGTGCAACGCGACCGCGAATTCAATGCCGACGTCAGCCACGAACTGCGTACGCCACTGGCAGTGATCCGCGGTGCCACCGAGCTATTGCTCACCAAACCCGATCTCGACGAAAAGGTGCTGCAGCGGCTGCAGCGCATCCAGCGCGCCGAACAGCAATGCAGCGACCTGATCGGCTCGCTGCTGCTGCTCTCGCGCAACGAGCGCGGGCAGGGCAGCAGCAACGTCGCCAAGGTGGCCGAACAATTGATCGATTCGCACCGCGCACAACTCGGCGGCAAACCGCTGGAGCTGTTGCTGGAAGGCGAGCGCGACCTGGTCATCGACGCGCCCGAGTCAGCTTTGTCCGTGGCGCTGGGCAACCTGATCGGCAACGCCGTCAAGTACACCCAGGACGGCCAGGTGCGCGTGCGCGTGCGCGGCGACGCGGTGGAAGTGATCGACTCGGGCCCCGGCCTGAGCGAAGAGGACGCCGCCAAACTCTTCCAACGCGGCTACCGCGGCACCCACGCCGGCCACTCGCAAGGCGGCGGCATCGGCCTGTCGATCGTCAGCCGGCTATGCGATTTGTACGGCTGGCGCGTGAGCGTGCGCCCAGGCCAGGAGCGCGGCGTGATCGCGACGTTGGCGTTTCATCGTTAGGCAGTGGCTTGCGGCGTCTCGTGTTTCGCTGAGCTTGCTAGTGCAACATGCCGCACAGCGGGCAGGACGAGCTAACTTGTGCGGCAGCGATACCGAGCATCCAGATCGTGAGCCGCTCGCACCAAATGTGCCGGCTGGTCGTCATTGACCACGAAATCGTCTGCGAGCGCCAGACGCTGTTCGCGGGACGCCTGCGCGGCAATCATCTGATCGGCCAACTCAGGCGTGCTGCCATCGCGTCGCATCAGTCTGGCACGTTGCACCGCGACCGGTGCATCGACCACTAGAACCCGATCCAGCCATGGATAGGTCGCACGGCCACCCGCTTCGGTGAGCAAGGGAATCGCAACGATGGCATACGGGCCTTCAGCTGCCTGTGCCGCCCGCTGCAGCTCTGCACGGATAGCAGGATGCGTGATTGCCTCAAGCGCTTTACGTTGATTGGGATCGGCGAAGACGATAGTGCGCAAGGCCCGCCGGTCCAGAGTGTCGTCCGGCAACAGGATGCCTGGCCCAAAGCAAGCCACGATGGCTTCGAGAATGGGGCCGGGCGCCACGACCTGGCGAGCAACGACATCCGCATCGATGACCGGCACGCCCAGCTTCTCGAATTCAGCGGCAAGCGCGCTCTTGCCGGAGGCGATGCCGCCGGTCAGGCCGACGACGAAGTCGCTCATCGCCGTGCCTCTTTCAACGCAGGCCTGCGAAGTGCAGGTAGCCGTCCACCAAATCGTTGCCCCAGAAAAACACCACCCAGCCGGCGATGGCCAGATAGGGGCCGAACGGGATCGGGGTGGCGCGGTCGCGGCCCTTGGCCACCAGCCAGGCCGAGCCCAGGATGGCGCCAACCAGCGAGGAGATCAGGATGATCGGCAGGATGCCTTTCAGCCCGCACCAGGCACCGAGCGCGGCTAGTAGCTTGAAATCGCCGTGGCCCATGCCTTCCTTGCCGGTGAGCTGTTTGAACAGCCACCACACCGTCCACAGCGACACATAGCCGACCGCCGCGCCCAGCAGGGCAGGCTTGGCCGGCATGTACAAGTTGTCCATCGAGCCGACCAGGCCCAGCCACATCAGCGGCAGGGTCAGCTGGTCCGGCAGCAGCTTGTGGCGCAAATCGATGCCCGACATCGCAACCAGAAAGCAACTCAGCACGATCGCGCCGAAACCCTGCCAACCGAACCCAAATCGCCAGACGCTGGCCACACACAGGATGGAGGTCAGCAACTCCACCAGTGGGTACTGAATCGAGATCGGCTTGCCGCTGTAACGCGACTTGCCGCGCAGCATCAGCCAACTGAAAAGCGGGATGTTCTCCCACCACTTGAGCTTGTCGCCGGTGACCGGGTCGTGCGAAGGCTCCACCACGATCCCCGGCGGCGGCGGCTCGTAGATGTCGGGCAGCTCCAGGATCTCGCGCGCGTCGCGCCGCCACTGCCACTCCATGCGCTTGGGCAAGCGCAGGATCACCACGTTCAGGAAGCTGCCGATCAGCAGTCCCAGTCCGGCCGCGGCAGGAAAGCCGAGACCGGGATGCTGGTCGAGAAATGCCATTACGTTTTAGACCACCGAAGCTAGTTTGAAGATGGGAAGATACATGCCAATTACCATCCCTCCCACAACCGTGCCAATGAAAACCATGATGAGTGGCTCAAGCAGACTACTCAAAGCATCCACCGCATTATTCACTTCTTGCTCGTAATATTCTGCCACTTTGAATAGCATTGCGTCGAGGGCGCCAGCCTCTTCGCCAATGGCTGTCATCTGAATTACCATGTGAGGGAAGAGGTTGACTTGCTTCATGGCGGTATTTACCGGGTATCCCACAGAGACATCGTCTCGCATCCTGAAAACAGCTTCTTCATATACCGCGTTACCGGTCGCGCCCGCCACAATTCCTAATGCCTCAACAAGTGGGACGCCGGCCTTAAATGTGACAGCTGTGGTTCTAGAGAAACGGGCGATTGCGCTGTTATGCATAATCTGCCCAATAATCGGAATTTTGAGTACGAGGCGGTCCATGAAGTGCTGCAGCCGCAAGGAACGTTTGAAAGTGAATAGGAATGCTGCTGCGGAGCCAATGACGATGAATGATATCAGCCACCAATAAGAGACCATGAAGCGTGAAGCGGAAACGATAAGCTGCGTGAAAGCTGGAAGTTCAGCGCCAAACCCCTTAAATACATCTTCAAATTGTGGGACCACAAAAATGAGTAGGACGGCGCTGACAATGATTGCTACTGCAACAACCATCGCTGGATAAAAGAGCGCTTTCTTTATCTTTCCCTTGAGTGCTTCGATGTTTTCTTTATACGTCGCAACTGTTTCAAGAACAGTTTCAAGCACGCCCGCACCCTCACCTGCCTTAACGAGATTTCTGTATAGCTCGTCGAACTGGACGGGGTGCTTGCTTAGCGATTCATAGAGTGATGAGCCGCCTTCGATATCAGCTCGTAGTTGGCCAACCAAATCTCTCATGCGAGGGTTTTTATGTCCACTACCGATAATCTCAAGTGCACTAACAATAGGCACCCCGGACTTCATCATCGTTGCCATTTGCCTGCTAAAGAAAGCGATATCCTTAGGTGTTATTTTTTTTCCGGCTGCGCCAAACAGTGGTTTCGCCTTCGGCTTTACTGCGCTAGGAGTGATGCCCTGTCGCCTTAGCTCTGCCTTTAATAGGTTTGCATTGCGAGCAGTCTGCTCACCTTTCATCTTCACGCCGCGGCGATCCACGCCTTCCCACGTGAACGTGGGGAGTTGAGTGGTCACGCTCTTCGGAGTGTTCTTAAGATTGCTGCGTACTGCTGACATTTTCTGGTCCCCGAACCGCCGTCCCCAGGCGGAAGTACACGGATGTTACCTCTTTCTCAGGTCAGAGCGCCAGAATTATCCTGTAAATCGGGGTCTTGACTGGTCGCGGAAGATTCTTGAGGTGGAACTGACCCTGGTTGTCATCATGTGACGACATTTGGCGTAATGCCGATGTGCTCTCACAACTGTGATGTATGGCATGACATGCCCGTACATCGTGTGGATCATAGCGTCGGGAGTTCGAAGCGCGGCTTCTGGCACGGTTGGCACGAGTTTTGCTGGAATACCTCTGTGCGCAACACGGCCGTTGTGCAGCTCGGACTCCACGTCTCGGGAAATTTCAACTATCAGATCTAGGGGATACGTTATGAAGAAGGCACAACAGGGCTTTACATTGATTGAGTTGATGATTGTTGTGGCAATCATCGCAATCTTGGCTGCCATCGCAATTCCGCAGTACCAGGACTACGTTTCTCGTACTCGTGCTGCTGGCGCAGCAGCTGAGCTTGCTGGCTACCGTACGGCAGTAAGCTCTTGCATCGCAGAAACTCAGACAAATGTCGGCTGTAGCGCTGCCACGAACGGCATTCCGGCTATCACAGCAGCGGCTTTTCCGGTGACCAGGAATGTCACTGAAATTACAAGCATTACTGACGGTGTCATTACTGCGACCACCGGTGCAACTGCCAGCAGTGGTGGCGCAAATCTGACCTATATTCTCACGCCGACCGCTAATGGAGCATCCATTACATGGCGCAATAGCGGTACCTCGTGTAACCCTACTCGTGGCTTCAAGCCTGGGCAAGGTGGTTGCCCCACTCCTTGATTTTTTAGCTTTTCTTTTCGATAAATACGGCTCCGGTTTCCCGGGGCCGTATTTATTTCTATTGATTAGTTTGCGCAGTATGAATTGCAAATTTATCACTTGTATTGGGGCGCCAAAACTTCAAGTCGCACAGTCCTTGTTCGTGTGTGGCTGGTAGTGGATTGAACGGCTGGGCTCGGTAATTAGCAAGCACGGTGATGCGGTCCCTTTGTTATGAGAGGGGAGTATGAGAAAAAATAGTGGTTTTAATTTAATAGAATTAATGATGGTAATTGCGGTAATTAGTATAATTGCGGCAATTGCTTTTCCGCAGTATCATCATTATATTTCAAGATCAAGAGCTTCGGGCGCAATGGTTGAGCTAGAAGGATATAGGGTCGCCGTAGCGGATTGCGCTAACGAACGCCAGACCTTGTCAGGGTGTACCGCTGGCCTCAACGGTGTGCCACCAATTCCTTTATTCACCACCAGGAATCTCGTTGAGACATTCTCAGTCGCTGACGGCATCATTGAGGCTAAGACCGGAGCTACAAATTTACAGAGTGGAGAGTATCTAACGGTAGTAGATACGCCAAGTTATTTTAGTGGGCAATTGAGATGGTTAAATACTGGTACAACCTGTGATTCGATTCGCGGTTTCAAGTCGGGCCAAGGTCATTGTCCTTGAGGTGTTAGGCTTGGCTGCACTTATACTAAATGTACGAGGTAAACAATGAGCGCGCTAACCTTGAACTTAGTTGGGATCACAGGTATTGCAAGACGCCTCGTTCAAGATGGGGCCTTAGATGAGTCAGCAGCGCGTACGGCGATGGACCAAGCCGCTTTGGCAAAGGTTCCTTTGCCACAATGGTTCGCCGAAAAAAAGCTGGTTACAGCGTCTCAGCTAGCTGCTGCCAACGCCGTAGAATTCGGTATGCCTTTGATGGACGTGTCGGTCTTCGACGCCAGCCAGAACGCAATCAAGCTGGTCAGCGAAGAGTTGCTCCAGAAGTACCAGGTGCTGCCGTTGTTCAAGCGCGGTAACCGGTTGTTCGTGGGGGTGAGCAACCCGACCCAGACCCGTGCGCTGGACGACATCAAGTTCCATACCAATTTGGTGGTCGAGCCGATTCTGGTCGACGAGGACCAGATCCGTCGCACCCTGGAACAGTGGCAGGCCAGCAATGCCGCGCTTGGGTCGTCGCTCGGCAATGACGATGACGATATAGGTGACCTGGACGTGTCGGCCGGCGACGAGGACATGGGCGCCGGTGGGGATTCCGGGGTCGATGCCAAGGGCGACGACACGCCGGTGGTGAAGTTCGTCAACAAGGTGCTGGTGGATGCGATCCGGCGGGGAGCCTCCGACATCCATTTCGAGCCGTATGAAGACGACTACCGGGTGCGGTTGCGCATCGATGGGTTGCTGAAGAACGTGGCCAAGGCGCCGGTGAAGCTGAGCCAACGCATCGCGGCGCGATTGAAGGTGATGTCGCAGCTGGATATCGCCGAAAAGCGGGTGCCGCAGGACGGGCGCATCAAGCTCAATCTGTCCAAGACCAAGCAAATCGACTTCCGTGTGAGTACCTTGCCGACGCTGTTTGGCGAGAAGGTGGTGCTGCGTATCCTCGATGCCAGTGCGGCCAAGCTGGGGATCGAGAAGCTGGGTTATGAGGCGGATCAGCAGAAGTTGTTCCTGGATGCGATCCATAAGCCCTACGGGATGGTGCTGGTGACCGGTCCGACCGGTTCGGGCAAGACGGTGTCGTTGTATACGGCGCTAGGCATCCTCAACGATGAGACGCGCAACATTTCCACGGCCGAGGATCCGGTCGAAATCCGCTTGCCGGGCGTCAATCAGGTGCAGCAGAACGTCAAGCGCGGGATGACGTTCGCCGCAGCATTGCGCTCGTTCCTGCGTCAGGATCCGGACATCATCATGGTCGGCGAAATCCGCGACCTGGAGACTGCCGAGATCGCGATCAAGGCGGCGCAGACCGGTCACATGGTGCTGTCCACGCTGCATACCAACGATGCGCCACAAACCATCGCGCGTTTGATGAACATGGGGATTGCGCCGTACAACATCACCTCTTCGGTGACGTTGGTGATTGCGCAGCGCCTGGCGCGGCGGTTGTGCAACAACTGCAAGCGCAAGTCGACCCTGCCGGAGCATGCGCTGTTGGCGGAAGGCTTTACGCCCGAGCAAATCGCAAACATCGAGCTGTATGAGGCGGTCGGCTGCGATGAATGCACCGAAGGTTACAAGGGACGTACCGGTATCTACCAGGTGATGCCGATGACCGACGAGATCGGCGCGATCGTGCTGGAAGGCGGTAACGCGATGCAGATTGCCGAGGCGGCGCAGAGGATCGGTATCCGCGACCTGCGCCAGTCGGCCTTGGTCAAGGCGGCGCATGGGGTGACGAGCCTGGCTGAGATCAATCGGGTGACCAAGGATTGAGTGGTTGCCCTGTTCTCTCGTTGGCTAAGTTTTGAAAGGGGTGTGGCGGCTATGCCGACGTACCCTCATCCGCCCTTCGGGCACCTTCTCCCGAGGGGAGAAGGGAGGTCCGTTAGCCCCACCCACCCCTCACTCCATCCCCAACTTCTTCAACTTGTACCGCAGCGCACGAAACGTGATGCCCAGCTGCGCGGCGGTTCTGGTCTTGTTCCAGCGGTTTTCTTCCAGCGCTTTCTGGATCGCGGCGCGCTCCAGTTGTTCGATATAAGAGGGCAGGGCGGCCGAAGCGGGGTCGATATCGACGACGGCTTCGCGCGGTTCCACGGCGGCGCTGCCGGGTGTGGCAGCGAGGCGGTGGCCGCCGTGGGCGGGCAGGCGCAGGTCGGTGGCGCTGATCTGGTCGTCTTCGGCCAGGGCCAGGGCGCGTTCGAGGATGTTTTCCAGTTCGCGGACGTTGCCGGGGAAGCCGTAGTGATCCAGCGCGTCGAGCGCGGATTGGGTCAGCAGCGGAATCGGGCGGCCGTGGCTATGCGCCAGGCGCGCGATGATGGCGGCGGCCAGTTGCGGCAGGTCGCCGCCGCGTTCGCGCAGCGGCGGCACGCGCAGTTCGATCACGTTGATGCGGTAGTACAAGTCGTGCCGAAAGCGGCCGTCGGAGACCAGGTCGCCCAGGTCCTTGTGCGTGGCCGAGAGGATGCGCACATCGACCAGCGATTCGCCGGAGGCGCCGACCGGGCGCACCGATTTTTCCTGGATGGCGCGCAGCAGCTTGACCTGCATTTGCAACGGCAATTCGGCCACTTCGTCCAGAAACAGCGTGCCGCCATGCGCGGCTTGAAACAGGCCGGGCTTGTCGGCATGTGCGCCGGTGAAGCTGCCCTTCTTGTGGCCGAAGAATTCGCTTTCCATCAGCTCGGCGGGGATGGCACCGCAGTTGACCGGGACGAACGGGCCGGCGGCGCGTGCGCCTTGTTCGTGGATGGTGCGGGCGACCAGCTCCTTGCCCACGCCGGATTCGCCGACGATGTAGACCGGCGCCTGGCTACGCGCAACCTTGCCGATGGTGGCGCGCAGGCTTTCCATGGCGCTGGAGTCGCCGAGCAGGCGGCTGGCCTGCTCCGGCGGCGGTGGTGGCGGGGCGGGGCGGTCGCGATTGTTCAATTCCAGCGCGTGCTTGACCAGCCCACGCAGCACGCCGATGTCCACCGGCTTGCTGACGAAGTCGAAGGCGCCGGCTTTCAAGGCTTCCACGGCCAGGTCCATGCTGCCGAATGCGGTGATCATCGCCACCGGGGTCTGCGGGTAGTGCTTCGCAATTTCGGTGACCAGTTCGATGCCGTTGCCGTCAGGCAAACGCATGTCGGTCAGGCACAGGTCGTAGGGGTTGTTGGCCAGCAGCTCGCGCGCTTCGGCCAGGTTGGCGGCGGTGCTGATGCGCAGGCCCATCCGTCCCAGGGTGAGAACAAGCAACTCGCGGATATCACGCTCGTCATCGACAACCAGGGCACTTTTGGGTTCGCTCATGGTGCGCACGATAGCCCACGGCGATGACAGCCGACAATTGTGGGGCGCGTTGGCGCCTAACGATTCACGCGATCAAACAACGGTGCATCGCTCGGACAAGGCACGACCCGTCGCGGCTGGCCGCAGGCACACGCTGCGCACTTGGCCTGCGCAAGGCAGGCATGACTCTGCGATGACGCTCACTTGCCCAGCAACCCGTTCGGCACCTGCAGCAAGATCCGGAAGCAGGCGCCGCCGCCAGGCACCGACACGTAGTCCAGTCGCGCCTGGTTGGCGCGGCACAGTTCCTGGGCGATGTACAGGCCCAGGCCGGTGCCGTGTTCGGAGGTGGTGTAGAACGGGCGGAACAGCTGTGCGGCCACGGTTTCCGGGATGCCGGGGCCGCGGTCGATCACATCGATCACCGCCATGCGCTCGAGGCGTTCGACGCGCAGCTTGACCCGCGCCGGCTCGTCCATCACCCGGCCGTACTTGAGTGCGTTATGCACCAGCGCGGTGAGGATCTGATGCAGATGCTTGGGGTCGACCAGGGCGTGCACCGAGCTGCCCTGGATGCTGGCTTCCAGAATGTCGGTTTCCATCGACAGGGTCTGCCGGTACTCCACCACGAAGCGGCGCACGAATGCCGCCAGGTCCAGATTGTCCGGGCTGGCGCGCTCGCGGCGGGCCAGCGCGAGCACGCTTTCGACGATGCCGTTGGTGCGCTGGCATTGCTGGTGGATGATCTGCAGCAGGCGGCGGTCGGCATCGCCGATGTCCGGCGATTCTTCCAACAGTTGCGAGGCGTAGCTGATCGCCGCGAGCGGGTTGCGGATCTCATGCGCCAGGCTGGCCGAGAAGCGGCCCATGGCCGACAAGGTTAGCGATTCGGCGCGGCGCGAGACCACGCTGGCGTCGTCCAGGAACACCAGCACCAGGTCGCTGTCGGCGAGCAGGCGCACGAAGCGCGGCTGCACTTCCGGGCGGTCGGCGCCCAGTTGCAGCGGGGCCTCTTCCTCGCGCCAGCCGCTACGCCAGCGCTGCAGCCGGCGCGCCAGTTCCGGGGTCAGCGCCACCAACGACAGGTTGGCGGGCGCGTTGCGCTGGTCGCCATCGCCAAGCAGGGCCAGCGCCGCTTCGTTGGCCAGCGAGATGTGGTTATGGGTGTCCACCACCAGCACGCCGGTGCGCATGCGCCGGATGATCAGTTCATTGATCTCGTACAGGTTGGCGACCTGGGCGCCGCGTTGTTCGGCCAGCACCTGGTTGCTGCGCGCGCGGGAGGCGATCTGCTGGCAGATATAGGCCACGGCCACATAGCTGGTGGCAAACATCGCCAGCTCGGCCAGCGGGCGGGTGGCGCCGCCGCCTTCGAGCACCGTCCACAGATATTCGAGCACGATGGCGGCACTGGCCAGCACCGCCACGCTCATGCCGTAGCGCAGCCGCAGCAGGATCGAGGCGGCGGCGACGTTGAACAGCAGCATCATCGCGATGCCGGCGCTGGCGCCGGGCAGGGCGTGCGTGGCCAGGGAGGCGGCCAGGATGTCGGCCACCACCGCGCTCAGTACGGTCGGGGTGAGGCGGCGTTCGCCACGGCCCCAAAACAACAGCGGGATCGCCATGCATAGATAGCCGATCGCCACGCCGGCGGCCAGGCGTGGGTAGCGCGGCTCGGGGATGGCGTCGGACAACGGGCTGAACACCAGTGCGGCGATCAGGCCGGCCACCAGCACCCGGTACAACGAGAAAAAGTACAGCTCGCGCTGCGGCGCGGACTGGATCCGGGCGATGAGCGATGCGATGGATGCCAAGCCGAATTCCCCGCTGGAGCGAGCCGCGAGTATAGGCAGGTGCGCGGTCTGGGCAGCGTTTGTACACAGAGTCGGCCTGCGCGCAAGCGTTGCGATCAGGCGGCCAAACCCGGCGAATTTTGCGCCGCACGGCGTGGTCGGCCACAATAGGAGGCCCGTTCGCGTCCTATGACGTGCCGCCTAGGCGGACTGCGTTGCACGCAGCGGTCGTTTCCTTTTCCCACGGTGACGCATGAATTTCCACGAATACCAGTCAAAACAGCTGCTTGCCGAGTACGGCATCCCCGTTCCGGCCGGCAAGGTCGCGGCGACCCCGGACGAAGCGGTTGAAGTCGCCAATTCCCTGGGCAAGGGCCCCTGGATGGTGAAAGCGCAGATCCACGCGGGCGGTCGCGGTAAGGCTGGCGGCGTCAAGTTCTGCAAGACCACTGACGATGTGAAGGCCGCAGCGGCCAAGATGCTCGGCACCAAGATGTCGACCTACCAGACCGCCGGCGTCGAGCTGCCGATCAACCTGGTGCTGGTGACCACCGCCGGCGAGATCGTCAAGGAGCTGTACCTGTCGATCCTGGTCGACCGCGGCACCAAGACCATCACCTATATCGCCTCGTCCGAGGGTGGTGTGGAGATCGAGCAGGTTGCGGCCGAAACGCCGGAGCTGATCCACTCGCTCAACGTCGATTTCGTCGAAGGCGTGCAGGGCTATCATGGCCGCGATTTCGGCTTCAAGCTCGGCCTGAACGCCAAGCAGGCCGGCCAGTTCGCCAGCATCATGGTGAACCTGTACAAGCTGTTCAACGAAAAGGACCTGGCGCTGGTTGAAATCAACCCGCTGGCGATCCTGGACGACGGCAACCTGTACGCGCTGGACGGCAAGTTCGACAGCGACGACAACGCCGCGTTCCGTCAGAAGCAGCTCATCGCCATGCGCGACAAGACGCAGGAAGACGAGACCGAAGTGACCGCTTCGGAGCTGGACATCAACTACGTCACCATGGACGGCAACATCGGTTGCATGGTCAACGGCGCAGGCCTGGCCATGGCCACCATGGACGTCATCAAGCTCAATGGCGGCGAGCCGGCGAACTTCCTGGACGTGGGCGGCGGTGCCAACAAGCAGCGCGTCATCGAAGCGTTCAAGCTGATCCTGTCTTCGGACAAGGTCGAAGGCATCTTCGTCAACATCTTCGGCGGCATCGTCCGCTGCGACATGATTGCCGAAGGCATCATCGCCGCGGTCAAGGAAGTGGGCGTCAAGGTTCCGGTCGTGGTGCGCCTGGAAGGCACCAATGTGGAAGAAGGCAAGCAGCTGCTGCGCGACAGCGGCATGGCCATCATCCCGGCCGACAACATCAACGACGGTGCCAAAAAGGTCGTTGAAGCTGTCAAGAACGCCGCCTGATTCACGACACCGAAGGAACTATCCATGTCCGTTTTGATTAACAAGAACACCAAGGTGATCGTGCAGGGCTTCACCGGCCAGCAGGGCACCTTCCACGCCACCCAGATGGTCGAGTACGGCACCCAGGTCGTCGGCGGCGTCACGCCCGGCAAGGGCGGCACCACGCATATCGATCTGCCGGTGTTCAACACCGTGGCCGACGCCGTGCAGAGCACCGGCGCCGATGCGTCGGTGATCTACGTGCCGCCGCCGTATGCGGCCGATGCAATCCTGGAAGCGGCTGCGGCCGGCATCAAGGTCATCGTCTGCATCACCGAAGGCATCCCGGTGCTGGACATGCTGCGCGTCAAGAACGTGCTGACCCGCTCGCATCCGGACACCGTGCTGATCGGGCCGAACTGCCCCGGCGTGATCACCCCGGGCGAGTGCAAGATCGGCATCATGCCGGGCCACATCCACAAGCCGGGCAAGATCGGCATCGTGTCGCGTTCGGGCACGCTGACCTATGAGGCGGTCAAGCAGACCACCGAAGTGGGCCTGGGCCAGAGCACCTGCATCGGCATCGGTGGCGACCCGATCAACGGCCTGAACTTCGTCGACTGCCTCAAGCTGTTCAACGAAGACCCGCAGACCGAAGGCATCATCATGGTGGGCGAAATCGGCGGCGACGCCGAGGAAGCCGGTGCCGAGTACATCAAGCAGTTCGTCAAGAAGCCGGTGGTCGGCTTCATCGCCGGTGCGTCGGCCCCGGCCGGCAAGCGCATGGGCCACGCCGGTGCGATCGCATCGGGCGGCAAGGGTACTGCCGAAGGCAAGTTCGCCGCGATGGAAGCCGCTGGCGTCAAGACCGTCCGTTCGCCGGGCGATCTGGGTGCGGCGATTGCTGCGCTGGTGAAGTAAGCACCAGCGCGCGCGTAAGCGTGCAGGTGCGAAAAAGGCCGCCTTCGGGCGGCCTTTTTTTTGGGTGTTTGGAGGCGTCCCCTCATCCGCCCTTCGGGCACCTTCTCCCGCAGGCGGGAGAAGGGAGCAAGAGCAAGAGCAACAGCAAGAGCAAGAGCAACAGCAAGAGCAACAGCAAGAGCAACAGCAAGAGCAAGAGCAACAGCAAGAGCAACAGCAAGAGCAAGAGCAACAGCAAGAGCAACAGCAAGAGCAACAGCAAGAGCAACAGCAAGAGCAACAGCAAGAGCAACAGCAAGAGCAACAGCAAGAGCAACAGCAAGAGCAACAGCAACAGCAAGAGCAACAGCAAGAGCAACAGCAAGAGCAACAGCAAGAGCAACAGCAAGAGCAACAGCAAGAGCAACAGCAAGAGCAACAGCAAGAGCAACAGCAAGAGCAACAGCAAGAGCAACAGCAAGAGCAACAGCAAGAGCAACAGCAAGAGCAACAGCAAGAGCAACAGCAAGAGCAACAGCAAGAGCAACAGCAAGAGCAACAGCAAGAGCAACAGCAAGAGCAACAGCAACAGCAAGAGCAACAGCAAGAGCAACAGCAAGAGCAACAGCAAGAGCAACAGATGCTGCTGGATCGTGGTCTAAGGAATGCCGGGCCGGTCGTTGCCTGCTTGATCGACGGAGCACGTCACGGCCACGCAACTTTCGCAGTTCAACCCCCCGCCGGCTGCGACATCCCCTCTCCCGCTTGCGGGAGAGGGGCAGGGGTGAGGGCAGCCTCCCACGCGGCGATCCCCCACGCAAAAGCGCCATCAACACCGATAGCGCCACCCGGGCGGCGCAAGCCACCTTGACCATCCTCCTGCCGGAAATGTCCATGCGCCACGCCGCCAAGACCGGATTCGCCAAGCACCTGCGTCGTGAAATGACCGCCGCCGAGCGCGCGCTTTGGTATCGGTTGCGAGATCGACGCCTGCTCGGTTTCAAGTTCCGGCGTCAGTTTCCGGTAGGGCCCTACATCGTCGATTTCGTCTGCCTCGCCCAGGCGTTGATCGTCGAAATCGACGGTAGCCAGCACCTGCTGCCCGGCGCGGACGCCACGCGCGATGCCTTCCTGCGCTGCGAGGGCTTCCAGGTGCTGCGCTTCTGGAATAATGCAGTTCTGGCCAGCGGCGACGACGTCTGCGAGATGATCGCGCGGGGTCTGCTTGCGGCTCGTTCCTCCCTTCCCGCTTCCGTGCTTCGGAAAACACACGCACAAGGCCGTTGACATGTCCCAGACGCTCCGCATCGCCATGGCCCAGTTCGACTTCCCGGTCGGTGCCGTGACGCAGAATACCGATCGCATCATCGAGTACATCGCAGCAGCGCGTGACGAGTTCGACGCCGACATCGTGCTGTTTCCCGAGCTGGCGATCAGCGGGTATCCGCCGGAGGACCTGCTGCTGCGGCCGGGTTTTCTCGCCCATTGCGAGCAAGCGCTGGCGCGCATTGCCGCCAGCACGCGCGGCATTGTCGCGGTAGTCGGCTGGCCGCAGAGTGCCGGCAGCGTGGTCTACAACGCCGCCAGCGTGTTGCGCGACGGGCGCATCGAGGCGACTTACCGCAAGCGCGAATTGCCCAATTACGCGGTGTTCGACGAGCGCCGCTATTTCGACGTGGACCCGGACGGCGACAACTGCGTGGTCACGGTCAAGGGTGTGCAGGTGGGCGTGGTGATCTGCGAAGACCTGTGGTTCGCCGAGCCGTTGGCCAACACCGTGCAGGCTGGCGCCGAGCTGGTGCTGGTTCCCAATGCATCGCCATATGAGCGTGGCAAGCATGCGCAGCGCGACGCTCTGCTGGCCGAACGCACGCGTGAGAGCGGGGCGGCGATTGCCTATCTCAACGTCGTCGGCGGGCAGGACGCGCTGGTGTTCGACGGCGCATCGGTAGTGGCCGATGGCGACGGCACCGTGCATCCGGCCGCCGCCGCCTTCGTGGACCAGTGGTTGGTGGTGGACTACGCCGCCGGCGAGCGCAGCTTCACCCCGGTGGTGTGGGTGGACGACGGCGATGAGAGCATGGACGCACTGGCGTGGCGTGCGGTGGTGCGCGGGCTGCAGGACTACTGCCGCAAGAACGGTTTCAGCAAGGTGTGGTTGGGCCTGTCCGGCGGCATCGACTCGGCACTGGTGCTGGCGATGGCGGTCGATGCGCTGGGCGGCGACAACGTCACTGCGGTGCGCCTGCCGTCGCGTTACACCGCAAACCTCTCCAACGATCTGGCCGAGGAGCAATGCCGCGCGCTGGGCGTCAAGCTGGAAACCATCGCGATCGAGCCGGCCTTCGAAGGCTTGCTCGGTGCATTGGGGCCGATGTTCGCAGGCACTCAGCCGGATATCACCGAAGAAAACCTGCAGTCGCGCAGCCGCGGCGTGCTCCTGATGGCCTTGTCCAACAAGTTCGGCGGGCTGGTGCTGACCACCGGCAACAAGAGCGAATACGCGGTGGGCTACGCCACCATCTACGGCGACATGTGCGGCGGCTATGCCCCGCTCAAGGATCTGTACAAGACGGAGGTGTTCGGCCTGGCCAAGTGGCGCAACACCGTGGGCGGCGCGCCGGTGATTCCGCCGGCGGTGATCTCACGCCCGCCGTCGGCCGAGTTGCGCGACAACCAGACCGACCAGGATTCGCTGCCGCCCTATGATGTGCTCGACGGCATCCTGTACCGCTACGTCGACCAGGAGCAGTCGCGCGATGACATCGTCGCCGCCGGTTACGCCGCCGAGACGGTGGAGCATGTGCTGCGGCTGGTGCGGCTCAACGAATGGAAGCGCCATCAGTCCGCACCCGGGCCGAAGGTGTCGCGGCGTGCATTCGGGCGTGAGCGGCGCTATCCCATCACCAATGGTTATTCCGGGCAGTAGCTGGCGACTCCGGTCAGTTGCCGGCTGCCGCCGCGGTCGCTGGCGGTTGAGCGAAACGGGTGGGCAGGTCCAGGGTCGGTTTTGGCCGTGCCAGGTCGTACATCAGGCCAAAGTGGCCTTCGGCGCCCTGGATGGTGGTCTGGTCCAGTAACTCGTAGACGTTCACCTCGGCCACCACGCCGGCGTAGTTGTCTCGGACATTAGTTGGTAGCCGATCTCGCGCGATATCGGGTAAACCATCGGACGCAAGGTGATGCCGTACTTGCGTGCCAACGGGACCAGCGTATCCAGCGTTGCGTAATCGCGCGGGTCGACATCGAACCGGTAGCTGCGCAGGTTGCGCGCGGCCAGCAGCTTGAAGCGTGCCTCGGCCTGAGTCATGGGATAGCCGGGGCGATTGTCGTGGGCGTCGACGCCGTAGACGATGGGGGCTGCGGTGGCTGTTGTCGCCAGTGTCGCCAGCAACAGCATGAGCAGCAACGGGACGATGGCACGAGACATGCGGCCTCCTTGGCTGGGCTCGAAGGGTTTCAAGTCAGTATAGGCAGCGGATCCTGGGCATTCGGTGACCTGGCGCCGGGTCCTGGATGCGCGCCGGGTCCGGCAGCAGCGCGCTGGGCGGGGAGGTCAGGCTTGTTCAAGATGCAGGCGCAGGTGGACGCATGCTGTTGCTGTTACATCAGCTGCAGCCTCAGTCAGTGCCACTGCAGCCCACCGTGCCGCCTCACCATCGCTAAAACAAAGAAGAGGCCTTGCGGCCTCTTTTTTGGAATGCGCTGCGCCTGATGCCTCAGTCGCGGCTCATCTGTGCATTGCGCTGACCGGTGGCGGCAGATTTTTCGCCGGCAAACGGGTTGAGCTTGCGGATGGCCCACGGATACTTCGGCCAGTTGCCGGTCAGCCACGGGTGCTGCGGGCTGTTGAGTTCCAGCACGCGGCGTGCGTCGGCCGCCAGGGTCTTGTTGCCCAGGTGCGTATAGGCCTCGGCCAGCACCGCAACGGCGTCGTATTGATAGGCGCTCTGCGGATAGGTTTCCAGCAGGTAATTGGCACGGCCAGCCGCCGACACCCATGCGTTGCGACGCAGGTAGTACAGCGCGTTGTCCAGCTCGTGCTGGGCAAACACGTCGCGCAGTTCGATCATCCGCTTGCGCGCGTCCGGCGCGTAGCGGCTGTTCGGGTAGCGGTCGGTGACGGTGTTGAAGTCGTTGTAGGCCTGCTGCGGCGAGGACAGGTCGCGGCGGCTCGGGTCCAGCGACCACACGCGGCGCAGGAACACCGTGTCGCGGTTGCTGTTGGCCAGCCCGCGCAGGTAATACAGGTAGGAGATGTTGCGGTGGGTCGGGTAGGTCCGGATGAAGCGGTCGACGCTGGACACCGTGTCGTCGTGCTTGCCGGCCTTGTACTGCGCGTAGGCGGTTTCGATCATCGCCTGCTCGGTGTACGGCCCATACGGGTACTGGGCGATCAGGCGCTTGTAGCTGGCTTCGGCGCCGGCCCAGTTGCCTTTCTCCATCAAATTGTGGCCCTTGCCGTAGAGCTGTTCGACCGGCATGCCTTCGTCTGGATTCTTGTCCTTGGCGCCGCGGTGGCAGCCGGTGACGACGAACGCCATGACCAGCATCAGGGCAATGAGGCGCGCAGGCGCGGAAAACGTGGACCGTCGGATCATGGGTCTGGGCAGGACGCATCAGGAAAACGAGAGCGCGATGATAGCCTAGTGGCCTGTCCGGCGACTGACTCCCGCCGCCCGGACCCCCAAATTCCCGCTTTTGCCTGAGTGCCTGTGTCCATGTCCGACCCATCTGCCGAACCCCTCGACCCGTCCATCCGCCAGGCGATCGTGCCCGACAACGCCGCCGGGCGCCGTTTCGACGCGGTGCTGGCCGAGCTGTTTCCCGAATTCTCGCGCTCGCGGCTGTCGGAGTGGATCAAGTCCGGCGACGCGCTGCTGGATGGCGCCATGGCGCGCCCGCGCGACACCTTGCGCGGCGGCGAGAGCGTGCAGGTGCAGGTGGTGCTGGAAACCCAGACCCACGCCGCGCCGCAGGACATCCCGCTGAGCGTGCTGTACGAAGACGAGCAGGTACTGGTGATCGACAAGCCGGCCGGCCTGGTGGTGCATCCGGGTGCCGGCAATCCGGATGGGACGCTGGTCAACGCACTGCTGTTCCGCGACCCGGCGCTGGCGTCGGTGCCGCGCGCCGGCGTGGTGCATCGCCTGGACAAGGACACCAGCGGCGTGATGGTAGTGGCGCGCACCGTGCAGGCGCAGACCGCGCTGGTGGAGCAGCTGTCCGCGCGCGACGTGCATCGCCAGTATCTGGCGGTGGTGGTCGGCGCGCTGGTCTCCGGTGGCACCGCCAATGCGCCGATCGACCGCCACCCGCGCGATCGGCTGAAAATGGCGGTGCGCGACGATGGCCGCGATGCGGTGACCCATTACCGCCTGCGCGAGCGCTTCCGCGCGCACACCGCGCTGGAATGCCGTCTGGAAACCGGGCGCACCCATCAGATCCGCGTGCATATGGCGCATCTGAAGTCGCCCATCGTCGGCGACCCGCTGTACGGCGGTGCGCTCAAGCTGCCCAAGGGCGCCACCGACGAGCTGGTGCACGAATTGCGTACCTTCAAGCGCCAGGCGCTGCATGCCGAAACCCTGGAGTTCGTGCATCCGGTCAGTGGCGAGCCGGTGCGCGCCAGCGCGCCGGTGCCGGCCGATCTGCAGCGCCTGATGACCGCCTTGCGCGAAGACAGCGCACGCGCCGCCGAGCTGGCACGCCGCTGAGGTGGCCGTGGCCGCGCCCTTCATCCTGCCCGCCGACTGGCCGGCGCCGCCACGCATCCACGCGCTGACCACGCTGCGGCATGGCCTTGGCGGCTCGCTGGCGCCGTTCGACACGCTGAACCTTGGTAACCGCAGCAGCGCCGACGGCGATGTGCCCGCGCAGGTGGAGCGCAACCGGGCGCTGTTGGACGACGCACTGGCATTGCCGAGCCCGCCGCACTGGCTGCGCCAGGTGCACGGCGTGGAGGTTGCGCGGCTGGACGCACCGCCCGCTGTGCCCGCGCCAACGGACAGGGCAGGCACTCTGCCGCCGGGCGTGCACGAACCGATTGCCGATGCGGCGGTGACGGCGGTGCCCGGCGTGGTGTTGGCGATCCTCACCGCCGACTGCCTGCCGGTGGTGTTCGTGGCGGTCGATGGCAGCGAGATCGCCGCCGCGCATGCCGGTTGGCGCGGGCTGGCCGACGGCGTGCTGGAGCGCAGCGTGGCCGCGATGCGCACGCCACCGCAACAGCTGATGGCCTGGCTGGGGCCGGCGGCGGGGCCGCAGGTCTATGAAATCGGCGAGGACGTGTTCAACGCCTTTGTCGCGCACGATGCACAGGCGCAACACGCGTTTGTCGCCACGCGTCCGGGGCATTGGCGGGTGGATCTGTATGCGCTCGCACGGCAGCGCCTGGCGCATGCCGGTGTGCCGGTCGGCGCCATCCATGGCGGCGGGTTGTGCACCATTTCCGATCCGCAGCGCTTCTTCTCGCATCGTCGCGATCGCCGCAGCGGACGCATGGCCACGCTGGCCTGGATCGCGCCCTGAGCACGCCGCTGTTTGCCCAGGTGCTCGGGCGGGAGGCCTTCGCGCGGTTGCCCGCACCGGTCCGCGCAGTGCACTGGGTACAGCAGCGGCAGATGCCAGCGCGCTGGTTCGAGCGGGTGCGTTGCCGCGAGCATGCCGATGCCTGGCGCTATGGATTTCTGGTCGATGTGCGCTTGCCGCTGGTGGGCGCCTTCATTCGCTACGAGGGCTGGCTTGAACTGCGTTGATTCACCGCGCATTGAAGGCGCACAAGTGGAGCCGTCTCATTCGGAGCCGCCTGGTGTTGCGCCACCCGGCGGCAAGCCAGGCGCGAGGCCCGCAACCATCGTGTTCGATGGCGTGTGCCTGTTGTGCAATGGCTGGGTCAAGTTTCTGCTGCGCCACGATCGACGTGGGCGTTATCGCTTCGCCGCCATGCAGGGACAGGCCGGGCGCGCGCTGCTGCTGCAGCACGGTCTGGACCCGGACGACCCGTTATCGTTCCTGCTGGTGGATGCCGGCGGTGCCTGGACCGATAGCGATGCAATCGTGCGCGTGCTTGCCGGGCTCGGCGGCGTTTGGCGGCTGGCCGCGTTGCTACGCGTGCCGCCACGCAGCGTGCGCGATATCGGTTATCGCTTGATCGCCCGCAATCGCTACCGCTGGTTCGGTCGCACCGAGCATTGCATGTTGCCCAGCCCGGAGCAGCGCGAGCGATTTCTCGACTAGCGCTTAGCTCGGCAAGCCAGTGCCGCGTTGGCTATTCCCGATTCGGTGCATCGGCCGCTTACGCCGCCGCGTTGCCAAAACTTGCGCGCACCACGTTCGAGTTGCTGCTGTGCGCAGGCTGCAGGCGGAAGATCGAGACCGCATCGGCCAGCTCCACGGCCTGTTCTTCCAGGCTGCGTGCAGCGGCGGTGGCTTCTTCCACCAGCGCGGCATTGCGTTGGGTCACTTCGTCCAGCTGCGCCACGGTGCGGTTGACCTGCTCGATGCCGCTGGACTGCTCGGCGCTGGCGGCGGTGATCTCGCTCATGATGTCGGTGACGTGTTTGACCGAGCCGACGATCTCGCGCATGGTCGCGCCGGCGCGGTGCACCAGGCCCGAGCCCAGTTCCACCTTGTCGGTGGAGTCGGCGATCAGCGTCTTGATCTCCTTGGCCGCATCGGCCGAGCGTCGCGCCAGCGCGCGCACTTCCGAGGCGACCACCGCAAAGCCGCGGCCCTGTTCGCCGGCGCGTGCCGCTTCCACCGCGGCGTTGAGCGCCAGGATATTGGTCTGGAACGCGATGCCGTCGATGACGCCGATGATCTCGCCGATCTTGCGCGAGGCGGTGCTGATCTGGCTCATGGTGGCCACCACATCGTCCATCACCTGGCCGCCGCTCTGCGCAACCTCGCCGGTGCCCACCACCAGGCGATTGGCCTGCAGTGCGCTCTCGGCGTTCTGCTTCACGGTGGAGGTGAGTTCTTCCATCGAGCTTGCGGTTTCTTCCAGATTGGCCGCCTGCTGCTCGGTGCGTTCGGAGAGGTCGGTATTGCCGGCGGCGATTTCCACCGCAGCCTGACGGATGGTGTCCGATGCGGTCTGGATGCCGCCGATGATTTCGGTCAGACGGGTGACGGTCTGGTTGGTGTCGTCGCGCAAGCGCGCGAAGATGCCGTGCGCATCGCCGTCCACACGCTGGGTAAGGTCGCCTTCGGCCATTGCGCTGATGACGCGCGCCAACGCGGCCAGGTGAGTTTCCACCGAGTCGTAGATGCGGTTGATGCCTTGCGCCAGCGACAACAGCACCCCGTCCATGCCGTCGACCTGCATGCGGCGGCTGAAATCGCCGGCCGATGCCGCGTCGATGATCTGGATCAGCGCCTCCTCGGCGTTGACCTGCGCGGTGACGTCCATCCACTGCGCGATGTTGCCCAGCTTGGTGCCGTCAGCAGCGATGATCGGGCTGTAGACGAAGTCGATCTGTCGGCCGAAGAACGGCGCGCGCACGGCCTTGGAGGCATTCAAGGCGCGCATGCGGTCGATGGCGGCCTGGCTGTCCGGATAAATGTCGCCGATGCTGCCGCCAACGAAGCCTTCGGCATGGAAGCTGGGGCGGAAGCTCTGCACATCCGGTTCGATCAGTTTGAGCATCGCCAGCAATTTGCGATTGGCGAACAGCACCTGGCCGTCGTCGTCGGCGATGCGGATCATGGTGTCCAGGTCGTCGAGTGCCTTGATCACGAACTGCCCATGGCGCAGGCCTTGTTCCATCACGTCGATGCGGATAGCCAGTTTGTCTTGGGTCGCCTGCAAGGTCTGCAGCAGCGGTGCGAACTCGCCGGAGGCGGTGCGCAGGTTCAGGCGCTGGAAGCGGCCATCGCCCAGCGCCGCGACCGCAGTCACTGCCTGCTGCAGCTGTGCACTGTTGCGACGACGTGCCCACCACCACAGGCCAACGCTGGCCGCGCCGAGCACCAGCAGGGCCGGGCACAGCTTCGCAACGGCGCCAGCGACGCCGCCGGGCATCAGCGTGGCGGCATAGAACGTCAGCAAGGCCAGCAGCCCGAGGTGTGCCAGAGCGGGCATCCATGCATTCCAGGTGGTACGCGCAACGTTTGCCGCCGCCGATGGGCGGGAAACGGGTGCGGCATCGTGTGAAGGCAACATAGGCTGAATCCAACGTGTGTTCAGGGATAGGGGAAAGGTGTGCGGCAGGGGTGGGCTGCAATGGGGTATCGGCGGATGAGCCCGAATCATGATGGCGTGAAATCACCTTTCGTCGGAATGTGTGACTCAAGTGTCCGGGAACGCCGATGCCCTTGATTTGGAAGCGGTTTCAGTTGGGGGGTAAAAAGCGGTTGAGTCACTTGCCGACGGCCGGACGCAATTGGTGTAGTTGTAAATTCTGCGTGAATTCTGGGGTGAGCTGACTAGGCAAGCACCACTTACCGCTGGAATGCGCATGACCGGTTTGCCCCTCTCTGCTCTGGTGGCAGCGACTGGCGCGCTTTACACCGCCGCCGGTCGTCGGGTTCGCACTGAAAACGAAGCGGGCACAACCCATCGCTACGGCAGTGCACCGAGTCTCGGGAACCGCAGCAGGCGCAATTGAAAAACATCGAGCCGAAGAACTTCGGAACGACGCAAGCCGGCAAGGCTCGTGCGATGTAGATGGCCCCGTCAGTCAAACCGTAGTTCGCCACACCTGTGCATCGACGGGCGCGACACCGCGCAAGTCAGGCGTGCGGCCGGAGCCCGGATGCCGGCTGCATGCCTCATGTCCCGCGCCACCACGTAACGGCAATCCGCCCGATCGGCAGTCCGCGCCCACAACAGACCGGCCATCTTGCGACGGCCGGTCTGTTGTGTCATTGCACGCGCGGGCTGGCGATTACTTCGCCGGCTTGGCCTGCGCATCGTCCGGCAATGCCCAGGCGATCACGCTGTCGCCGGACTTGGTTTCCATGCGGTCGTGTCCACCCACGGCGGCCACGATGTATTGCTTGCCATCGATGGTGTAGCTCAGCGGTGCCGCTTGCGGGCCAGCCGGTACGCGGGTTTCCCAGACCTGCTTGCCGGTGCGGGTGTCGAAGCCGCGCATGAAATCGTCCAGGGTCGCGCCGATGAAGGTCACGCCGCCAGCGGTGGTCAGCGAGCCGCTGTTGTTGGGCGTGCCGATCTCGAACTTGGTCTTGGACGGGATGCCCATCGGGCCCTGGTCGTAACCTGTGCCCAGTGGACGGCGCCACAGCACCTGCTGGGTGCGCAGGTCCACGCCGGCGATGTAGCCCCACGGCGGTGCCACGCACGGGGTGTTGAGCGGCGACATCCACGGTTCCTTGCGGGCGCCGTAGGCCAGGCCCTTCTGCGCCATGTAGCCCGGCGTCTTGCTCTTGCCGTCGAACACCGACACCACGCCCAGCTCATTCATTTTTTCGCGGGTATAGACCTCCAGGGTGTAGGGCAGGCGATTGCTGTTCATCACCATGATGCCGCGCTGCAGATCGACCGAGACACCGCCCCAGTTGATGCCGCCGTGGTTGCCGGTGAATGCCAGCGAGCCTTGCAACGTCGGCGGGGTGAACATGCCTTCGTAGCGCAACTGCTTGAACTGGATACGGCAGGCCAGCTGGTCGAACGGGGTCATGCCCCAGGCATCGGATTCGATGATGGTTTCGACCTCACGGCTCGGCGCACCCACGGTGTTGGGCATGCCCGGCGAAATCGGCTGGGTGGCAGCGGTCCAGTCGCCATGATCGGTGCCCTGCGGCACGGCCATCTGCTTGACCGGCATCAGCGGCGCGCCGGTGGCACGGTCCAGCACGAATACCTGGCCGGACTTGGTGGCCTGGATCACCGCAGGACGGGTGCCGCCGCCAGCCACCGGCCAATCCACCAGATTGGGCTGCGGGCCGATGTCGTAATCCCACAGGTCGTGATTGACGGTGCGGAAGTGCCAACGCTCCTTGCCGGTGGCCGCATCCACGGCAACCAGGGAGGCGGTGTATTCCTCATCCTGCGGGGTGCGGCCCTTGCCGAAGAAATCGCCCGAGGCATTGCCGGTCGGCAGATAGACCAGGCCCAGCTCGTCGTCGGCCGCCATCAGCGACCACACGTTCGGGGTGGAACGGGTATAGGTCTGCCCGGCCGGCGGCTCGGCGGTGATCGCCGGGTTGCCTAGGTCCCAGGCCCAACGCAGCTGGCCGGTGAGCGCATCGAAGCCGCGCACCACGCCCGACGGCGCATCGCCTTCCTGGCCGTCGCGCACCTGGCCGGTGGGCTGGATCACCACGCCGCGCATCACCACCGGCGGCGAGGTCGGGCCGACGAAGCCCGGCTTGGTGTTGCCGGTGCCGGCGTTGAGATCGACAAAGCCGTTGTTGCCGAAGCTGGTGCACAGCTTGCCGGTCTGCGCGTCCAGCGCGCCGAGGCGGCCATCGACCATCGGCCAGAAGATCCGCGTCGGGCACTCGGCGGTGCCTTGCGGCGCCTGGTAGTACGACACGCCGCGGCAGGTGGTGGCGGCAACGCCGGCCATCGCCTTGGGGTTGGTCTGCGGGTCGAAGCGCCAGCGCTCCTTGCCGTTGGCCGCTTCCACCGCGATCACCTTCTGGGTCGGGGTGCAGATGTAGAGCAGCTCGCCGACCTTGAGCGGGGTGTTCTGGAAGGCGTAGCCCAGCTTGGAGCCGGCCGGCTTCAGATCGCCGGTATGGAACTCCCAGGCCACCTTCAGGTTCTTGGCGTTGTCCGGGGTGATCTGCGCGCCGGGGGTGTAGTGGTTGGACAGGTTGGAGCCGGCGTACGAGGTCCAGTTGCTGGCATCGTGATTGGCCGCGACGTTACCGTCCGGGCTGGGCACGTTGGCGCGGCTGAAGGCGGTGGCAGTATCCGCCGGCTGCCTGGATGCGTCGGCCAGCTCCACATTGCGCGGCACAAACAGCGGCCACAGGATCAGGGCGGCGCCCAGGATCGGCAGTACGCCTGTCACCACGACATAGCCGGCGCCGGACAACGGCTGCATGCGTCGACGCGCCACGCCCCAGAACGGCAGCAACACCAGACCCACTACCGACATCCAGGCCAGACGCGGGACCAGGCCCCAGCCATCCAGGCCCACTTCCCACAGTGCCCAGGCGATGGTGGCGGCCAGCGTTGCGCCAAACAGCCACAGGCCGGTGCGCTTGCCCAGCGCCAGCAATGCGCCCGCCAGGAACAGGCCGATGCCTGCCAACAGGTAGTACCAGGAGCCGCCGACAGCCACCAGGCGGCCGCCTTCGTAGGCAAGCACCGCACCGAGCACGGCGATCACCACTGCATAGGCCACCAGCAACCAGGTGCCTAGCCCACGTTTTGAGGATTGATCAGTCATTTTGAGATGTCAGGAAGGACTCGGGGCCGCAATGGGCGACGAGTCGTGGAGGGAGAGATGTCGCGCGACAGGTTGCCGGCGACCTTGGATATGAACGCGCAGCCCCTCCCAGGGTCCTCAGCGCTACTCATCTGAATATTTTAGAACTCTACGAGCCGCGTGTCCGTGATGGAACAGGAACCACCATTCCAACCTGCTGCTCGGATGCACTGAATTGGCGTGGAAGTTGAGCAGCGCGGCGAAGTGCGCTGACAGTTCCGACTGATGCGCGTTGGCAACTGAAAGAGTGATCAGCGCAACAATTGCTGTCGCTGGCACTGTGGAATTTGCAGCAACCGGGCGCGCCTGCGGAAATCCCGGCAAACGTCCCTCATCCGCCCTTCGGGCACCTTCTCCCTGAGGGAGAAGCAAGTGCATGCGGCGAGATTGCGCACGTTTCCCGGAGGGAAAAGGAAGTGCGTACATCGGCTTTGCACACGTTGTCCCGGAGGGAGAACGACATGCACTCAGCCTCCTGATTGGCGAGGCCTAAACGTCTGCGAGTGCCTGCAGATAGCGCTGACGCCAATGGTTGATGTTGTTCTTGCGCAGGTGATCCATCATCGCGTGCCAGCGTTCGATGCGTGTTGCCAGCGGCATGCTGGCCGCGGTCGCGATTGCATCCGCCACACCATCCAGATCGTGTGGATTGACCAACAGCGCTTCTTTCATTTCGTCGGCCGCACCGGCCAGCAACGACAGCACCAAGACGCCCGGGTTTTCCGGATCCTGCGCCGCCACGAATTCCTTGGCGACCAGATTCATGCCATCGCGCAGCGGTGTGACCAAGCCCACCGACGCCGCGCGATAAAAGCCGGTCAGGGTGGCGTGGCTGAAGTTCTGGTTGACGTAGCGCAACGGCGTCCAGTCCGGACCCGCATGTCCACCATTGATATGGCCGGCGATCTGTTCCAGTTGCCCGCGCAGCTGACGATATTCGGCCACATCGCCGCGCGATACCGGCGCAATCTGTAGATAGGTGAGGCTGCCGGATTGATCCGGATAACGCTCCAGGTAGCGTTCGAAACCCTGGAAACGTTCCGGCAGGCCTTTGGAATAATCCAGGCGGTCCACACCGATCGCCAGCTGCCGCCCGCGCAAACTTTCGCGAAGATCGCGCACGGCCTGCTTGCCGACAGACGCCTTCGCCTGGGTGGCGATCAACTCGGTGTCGATGCCGATCGGGAACGAGGACGCAGTGAAGCGACGCCCGCCCGGGCCTTCGACCAGATCGCCTTCCAGAATGCGTCCACCACCGAACAGGCGCACATACGCCTTGAACCGCTCGGCATCGCGCTGGGTCTGGAAGCCGACCAGATCGTAGGCGTAGAAGGTGCTGAACAAGCGCGCGTGATCCGGCATGGCCTGCACCAGGTCCGCCGAGGGCATCGGCACGTGCAGGAAGAAGCCCATCTTGCAGCCCACTCCCAGCTCGCGCAGCATCGCGCCCAGCGGGATCATGTGGTAATCGTGGATCCACAGGGTATCGCTGTCTTTCAGCAGCGGCGCGAGTTTTTCCGCAAACAGGCGATTGACGCGCAGATAGCCTTCGCGCTTGGCACGGTCGTAATCCACCAGGTCAAGACGGAAGTGCAGCAACGGCCACAACGTGCGATTGGCGAAGCCGTTGTAGTACGAGTCGATATCGCGCTTGTTGAGGTCCATGGTGACGAAGGTGATGTCGCCCTCGGTCTGCTCGTGCATGCCGCCGCTGTCGCCGCGCGCGGTCTTGCCGCTCCAGCCGAACCACATGCCGCCGCGCTCCTTGAGCGCGGCCAACAAGCCAACGGCCAGGCCGCCTGCGCGGTTTTCGCCGGGCACTGCAACACGATTGGATACCACCACCAAACGACTCATGACGCCTCCTGCCAGCTCCGCGACAAGCGCATCGCTGCGATGATCAAACCAACGTGCGAATAGGTCTGAGGGAAGTTGCCCCAGGCTTCGCCGTCTTCAAACGATAAATCTTCCGAGAGCAAGCCCAGGTGATTGCGGCGCGTAAGGATGCGCTCGAACAATTCACGCGCCTCGTCCTTGCGCCCGATCGCGGCCAGCGCATCGATGTACCAGAACGTGCAGATGGTGAAGCTGGTTTCCGGCTCACCGAAGTCATCCGGTGCGATGTAGCGATACAGTGCGTCGCCATGCTTGAGCACGCGGCCGACCGCTTCGACCGTGCGCACGAAGCGGCTGTCGTCGTTGGCCACGATGCCGATGTCGGCCAGCAGCAGCAACGATGCATCCAGCCGATGGCCACCGAGCGTGTCGGTGAAATGGCCGTGTTCATCGCTCCAGGCTTCGGTCAGCACCCGCTCGCGGATGCTGTCGGCACGTTCGCGCCAGTACGTCACGCGCTCGGGCAGCACCAGCCGATCGGCGATCTTGGACAGGCGGTCGCAGGCGGCCCAGCACATCGCGGCGGTATAGGTGTGCACTTCGGCGCGTCCGCGGAACTCCCACAGGCCAGCATCGGGCACGTTGTGCAATGCGTAAGCGCGCTCGCCCAGCGGCTCGAGCCGGCGGAAGGTGTCGGCATCGCCCTGGTCCTTCAGGCGCAGGTCGAAGAATAACTGTGTCGAAGCCAGCACCACGCTGCCATAGACATCGTGCTGCTGCTGGATCCAGGCCAGATTGCCGCGCCGCACCGGGCCCATGCCGCGGTAGCCGTCCATGGTGTCGACTTCGTGTTCTTCCAGCTGCGACTCGAAGCCGATGCCGTACAGCGGCTGCATGGTGCCGTCGGCGGTGGCGATGTTGAAGATGTAACCGATGAACTGCTCCATCGTGCGGGTGGCGCCGAGCCGATTGAGCGCACGCACCACGAAGGCGGCATCGCGTAGCCAGCAATACCGGTAATCCCAGTTGCGCGGCGTATTCGGCGCTTCCGGAATCGAAGTGGTCATGGCGGCGATGATCGCGCCGCTGTCTTCGTACTGGCACAACTTCAGCGTGATTGCGCTGCGGATCACCGCTTCCTGCCAGTCCAGCGGAATGGACAGATAGCGCACCCATTCGCGCCAGTATTCTTCAGTGCGTTCCTGCGCCTCCTGTACATAGCCGGTGAGCGAACGGGTCAGCGATTCATCCACGCCCAGCACCAGGCTGACGGGGTGGCTGAGCACGAACGGCAAACCATCGCGCACGAACCGTACCGGCACATCGGTGGTCAGGCGCAGGGCGAATTCCGGCAACACCCAGCGGATGTGGTTGCTGCCCCAGGTGGTGTCCGGCGTGCGGCCGCCCCAGTCGGCCAGCGGGCGTGCGCGCACAATGATGCGCGGGTTGCCGGCCAGCGGGCGAATCTGCCGGATGATGCTCACCGGCCGATAGAAACGCCCGTTGTTACGCCAGCGCGGTGCGAAGTCGATGACTTCCACTTCGCCGCCGTGGCTATCGCGCAAGACGGTACGCAGCACCGCGGTATTGGGCAGGTAGTGCTGCTCGCTGCTGACGAAGTCTTCCAGTTCCACGGCAAAATCGCCGCCTTCGGTTTTGGGAGAAAGCAGTGTGCAAAAGGCCGGGTCGCCGTCGAAGGCCGGCAGGCAACTCCACACCACACGTGCCTGCCGATCGACCAATGCACCGAAACTGCAATTGCCGATGACGCCCAGATCCAGGTTTGGCTCGGTCATGGAGTGCAAACGATCCTGTTGAAGAGAGAAGGTGCGCTGTGGTCAGCGGTGGCGTGCGTTGCGCTGCAACCACGCGTGTACGTCGGCGGTGCCATCGACGCGGAAGCGCGCGCTGGTCTGCGGGCGATCGCCCACCAGCACGCTCCAGCCGCCGAGCCGGTTGGCCGCGTCGAAGCCGAATTCGTCGGTGAGATCGTCGCCCACGAACACCGGCGTGCGGCCGGCGAAGGCGCCGTGCTGCATCAGCTGCTCGACCGCCAGGCCCTTGTTGCTGCCTTCGGGCACGAATTCGACCACATGGTCGCCAGGCTGCAGCCGGTAGCCGGACAGCTGGGCGATCTCCTGCTGCGCGAACGCGAGGACCTCGGGGCCGGCCTGCGGCTGCGCGCGCCAGTGCAGCGCGACGCTGACGCCCTTGTCTTCGACCAGCACGCCCGGGTGTCGATGCGTGAGTGCGGCGGCGCGTTGGTGCAGGCCGTGCAGAAATTCGGAGGTGTCCTGCGGCATGGCGGCGCGTGCGGCGATGTCGCTGCGCAATTCGTGTCCGTGCAGGCCGGCGGCGGGCAGCCGCAGCGGCGCGAACAAGGCATCCAGTTGCGACAGCGGCCTGCCGCTGACCAGCGCCACCGCGCCGTTGAGGCGATCGCTCAGTTGCTCGATGGCCGCGCGGACCTCGGGCAGGAGCCGCACAGCCTCGGGGCTGTCGGCAAAGTCGATGAGGGTACCGTCCACGTCCAGAAACAATGCGCAGGCATCGTCCAGCAATGGCGGCGACGGAAGGGGGGAGTGCACGTCTGCCATCGCGCTAGTGTGCGCAAGGCAGTGTGATATTCAGGTTATGCAACGGCGGGGATTGGGGATTCGGGAGTGGGGATTCGCGACGATCTGCGCTTGCCAATCCCGAATCCCGAATCCCGAATCCGCCAATCCCGGCGTTAGAACGAATACCGCACCCGCCCATACCAATACGCGCCATTACTGCCGATCGGCGAGAGCACGTCGTAGGGCAGGTTGCCGAAGTAGGCGATATCGTCGATGGAGCGGTCCGAATAGTTGTCCAGGATGTTCTGCCCGCCGATGGCCAGCGTCCACTGCGTGCCCAGGTGATATTCGGCTTCCAGGTCCAGCTGCCATTCGGCGCCATAGGTCTGGCGCGGCACGAAGCCGCCGCCGAAATCGAACACGCGCGTCGCGCTGCCGTAGCGGTTGACGCGCGTCTGCAGGTTCCAGTGCTCGTTGCTCCAGTTGGCGGCAAGCGCGGCGCGCGTGCGCGGTGCGGCGTCGGTGAGCGTGTTGCTTTCTTCCACGCCGAACAGCACGTACTCCGGGTTCAAGGCGAGCAGCTGCGCCGGGGTGGCGATGATGTTTTCCAGTTCGGTCTTGGCGTAGCTGTAGGTGCCGGTGAGCAGCAGGTCGCCACCGAAGGCGTACTGGCGCCAGTTGGCGACCAGCTCGGCGCCGCGGGTACGGGTGTCGGCGGCGTTGAGGAAATAGCTGGCGCTCTGCACGCCGGTGACGCCGAAGTTCTGCTGCACGAAGCTGGTCAGCGCATCGCCTGTGATGTCCTCGGACAAGGCGATGCGGTCGTCGATATCGATCTGGAAGAAGTCCAATGACAGGTCGAAGTGATCGCCCAGCCTGCTGGTGAAGCCCAGGCTGTAATTGAGCGATTTTTCCGGCTTCAGGTCGGTGGCGCCGAGCCCGCGGGCAATGGGGTTGTTGACCGACAGCAGGCGACCCTGGGTGAGGCGGCCGGCGGCGTCGTAGCCGGTGGAGGTGGCTTCGTAGCCGATCTGGCTGAGCGAGGGCGCGCGTACGTTATTGGAGACCGCCCCGCGCAGCGCGAACGCCGGGGCGAACGCATACCGCGCCGCCAGCTTGCCGGTCCATTGGCTGCCGAAGTCCTGGTAATGCTCGTAGCGGCCAGCCAGGTCGGTGGAGAACTTGTCGCCAAACTGGCTGGACACGCTGGCGTAGGCGCTGGCCACGTTGCGCGACAGGTCGGCTTCGTCCTGCGGGGTGAGCCCGCCGCCGGCCTGCGAGCCGGTGGGGCGGTCGGTGAACGGGCCGGCGGCGTAGCTGGCCGGGTCGCCGGCATGGGTGCGGTATTGCTCGCGGCGGAATTCGGCACCGGTGCCGAAGGTGTGGGTGGCGCCGGCGACATCGAAGACGCGGGTCAGATCGACGTTGCCCACGGTCTGTGCGAAAGCGAAATCGCCGGTCTTGAACGCAGTGGTGCTGCCCGGACCGAGCGATGCATTGAGCGAGTTGCGCAGCCGGTAGGTGAAGTCGTTGCGGCCGTAGTTGACGCTGGCGTCGTAATCCCAGTTGCCCAATTGCCCACGGGCGCCGGCAACGATCTGCAGGTCGCGGTTTTCGCCTTCGGAAATCGGGCGGTAGCCGTTGGGGTAGATCTCGCGCCAGTTGGCGCTGCTATCGGGGTAACGGAAGTAATTGGCGCCTTCGGTGTCGCGCTGGTTGTAGGTGCCGAAGGCGTAGAACTCGCCGTTGGCGCTGAAGGGAATCTTGGTGTTGAGCCAGGCGTTCAGGCCCTTGGTGGCGCCATCGCCGAGTACGTAGTTGCGCCGGCCGGCCAGGGCCAGATTGGCCGGGGTCTGTTCTTCGAATGCGGGAATCTGGTCGAAGCCGGCGCGGTTGGTGGCTTCGCGGTTCTTCAGCTCCAGGCCCACCTTGAAAAAGCCGCCCTCGTCGCCGAGCAGGCTGCCGACCTTGGCACTGGCGTAGCTGGTCTGGCCGTCGGTGACGCGGCGGTTGATCGGCTCCACATCGGTGTTGTACGCGCCGAAGCTGGCTTCCAGTTCGCCGCGCTCGGGGTTGTCGTCCAGGATCACGTTGATCACGCCGGCAATGGCATCGGAGCCGTATTGCGCGCCGGCGCCGTCGCGCAGCACCTCGATGCGCTTGATCGCGTTGATCGGGATGGAATTGAAATCCACCGGCGTGGTGCCCTTGCCGATCTTGCTGTCGGTATTGACCAGCGCCGAGGTGTGACGGCGCTTGCCGTTGACCAGCACCAGCACCTGGTCGGGCGAGAGTCCGCGCAACTGCGCGGCGCGGATGTGGTCGGCGCCGCCGGAGTTGGACTGGCGCGGGAAATTGAACGAGGGCAGCAGCGCCTGCAGCGCGCTGCCCAGTTCGCCGTTGACCACGCCCGCCTTGCGGATGTCCTCGGCGGTGAGCACGTCCACCGGCACGGTCGATTCCAGCACGGTGCGGTCGCTGGCGCGGGTGCCGGTGACGATCACGGTGTCCAGGGTGGGGGCGCCAGGCTCGGCCTGCTGGGCCTGTGCGTTGGCGCTAAGCGCGGCGGCGATGGCCAGGCCGATAACCGAAAGGGTGGGGCGGGTCATGCTGGTCTCCTGGAACTGCGAACGACACGCGCCGCGCGGTTGGCATCCGGCCGGGCTGGGGCGCAAGGGGGTCGGATTGTCCACATTCATCCGTATAGAGAGATATTATCGCGTTGTTCAGGCTGGCGCGAGATGGCGCAGTGCGCGCACGCCGGCATGAGCTGATATCTGCCGTGCATGAGCCTGGCTCAGCCCGGTTCCTGCCCTGTCCTCGCCCCAAACCCGTTGTGGAGAAGTCGATGAAGTTGCTGCCGTCCTGCCTGCTTGCCGCCATGCTGGCGTTGTCTGCCTGCGCCACCACGCCCGGCGGCACGCCGACCTCGACCACCGCCAGCCTGCAGGGCGATGCGGCGCGGCCGGCGGCGGCGCGTGGGTGGGTGCGCAGCGAGCTGTATTTCGGCGTGGGCGAAGAAACCGGGCCGGCCGATCGCCCGCAGACCCGCACCATCGACGAAACCCAGTGGCGCGCGTTTCTGGACAAGGAAGTGACCCCGCGCTTTCCGGATGGGCTGACCGTGTTCGACGCCTACGGCCAGTGGTTGTTCCGTGGTGCCAAGGAGCCGAACCGGTTGGGCACCAAGGTGCTGGTGATCCTGCACGAAGACACCCCGCAGCGGCGTAACGACATCGAGGCGATCCGGCTGGCCTGGAAGCAGGCGACCGGACACCAGTCGGTGTTGTGGTCGCGGCAGGCGGTAGAGGTGTCGTTCTGAGCAGTGTTGTGGGCTTGACCGCTGCCAGGCTGCTGCCTTTACCGAACCCGACGCTACCCTGAGCTGCGTTCGGCGGATGCTGTGCGTAACCCGCTTTTTGCGCGCATTGCGTGTGCAGACAACCCGCGTGTGCGACCACTCGCCCACTGTTTCGGGTCGAAGACGCATGCGCTTGACCCCTTTCCACGCACGACCCCGCGCAGCACACGCGCGCTGCTGTTCGCCGTGTTGGGCGGGCTGTCGTTGGCCGCCGCGGCAGACGACACGCGTGTGCGATTGACGCTGGATGCGAAGACGCAGGCGACCGCAACCCTGGTCGGCCAGCGCCTGCATGTGGTGCTGGCCCCAGGCGGTGCCGAGCAGTGGTTGGACGCAACTGTGGACGATGGCGAAGGCGGCGCGCAGTTGCGCAGCGATGACTACAACTTCGACGGGCACCCGGATCTTGCGGTGTCGGCGATGCTCGGCCAGGTCAACGAGGCGGTGCTGGTGTTTGTATTCGACCCGGCGCAACGCCTTTTTCGTGCGCTGATCGCGCCCACGCGCCCGGCGGTGCAGTGCGAGGGGTTCTTCAACCTGGTGACGGACACACGGCAGCGCAGCTTGATCCGTTCCTGCCGCAGCGGGCCGATGTGGTATGCGGAGGTGTATCGCTACACGTCCGATGGGCGGTTGTATGTGGCCCGGACGCAGCAGCGGATCGAGTCGCCGCAGATCCAGTCGCTGCTGGACACGGCGAGCGACGACGGCATGCCGGTGTCGGTGTGGCCAATCTACGACCCACGCGGCGTCAGAGTGGCGAGCGAGATCGGCACGACGCTGGAGGCACCGATGCCGGTGCAGCTGCACGTGCGGGTGGCGCGCCTGCCGTTGTACGCCACGCCTACGGCCACTGCCACCAAACGCTATCTGGTGCGCGGCGATCGGGCCGATGCGCTGGACGTCAGCGCGAATGGAGCGCGGCTGCAGGCGCGGTATCGCAGTGCCGGGCGCAGCGACAGCGTGGGCTGGATCGATGTCGATGCGGCGATGAAGTAGCGCGTGGCGGCGTGACCGAGCCGTGTGTCAGCGGGCAGACCGACGCCAGCGCGCAACGACACGCTCTGATCCACCGCGCCGCTGTCGCGCCTGCGGTGCAGCGGCTACCATCGGCCGACCCCCACGCCTCCTGGTTCTCATGTCGGCTCCTTCTTCGCGTCCTGCGGCCTCGCCGCGCTGGTTCGTCGCTGGCGATCTCAATGGCTTCTTCGGCCTGGTGGTCGACAATCTTTCCATCCTCGGCTTCATCGCGATGGCCTTGGTCGGCATCTTCCAGTTCCCGGCCGAAGTGGTGTTCGGGCGCATGTTCCCGGGCACCGCGTTCGGCGTGCTGGTGGGCAATCTGCTCTATACCTTGATGGCGCGGCGGCTGGCCGCACGCACCGGGCGCGACGACGTCACCGCCATGCCGCTGGGTCTGGATGCGCCCACCAGCATCGGCATGGCGCTGCTGGTGCTGGGCCCGGCGTTTGCCGGTTTCAAGGCGCAGGGGCTGGACCCGCAGACGGCAGCGATCGCCACCTGGAAACTGGGCATGGCTGCGTTGGTGGTGATGGGCCTGCTCAAGCTGGTGCTGTCGTTGGTGGGCGAAGCGGTGACGCGCGCGCTGCCGCGTGCGGCCTTGCTCGGTTCGATCGCCGGCATCGCGCTGGTGCTGATGGGCCTGTTGCCGCTGCTGGAAACCCTGCGCTCGCCGGTGGCCGGCTTCGTCACCCTGGGCTTGTTGCTGTACGTGCTGCTGGCCAAGGGCCGCCTGCCGACCAAGTTGCCCGGTGTGCTGGTGGCGTTCGTGATCGGTACCGCGCTGTATTACGGGCTCGGCCTGGCCGGATTGGGTGCGCCCGGTTTTGCCGTGCCAGCGTGGAATCCGCCGCAAATCGTGCTGCCGCTGCCGAACCTGGGCTTTATTGAAGGCTTGCCGGCGACGGTGGCCTACCTGCCGTTGCTGTTGCCGTTCGGCTTGTTGATGGTGGTGGGCGGCATCAACGTCAGTGAAAGCGCGCGCGCAGCCGGCGACGATTACCGCACCCGCGACATCCTGCTGGTGGAGGCCCTGGCCACGCTGGTGGCCGGCGTCTGCGGCGGTGTGGCGCAGACCACGCCCTACATCGGCCAGCCTGCCTACAAGCACATGGGCGCGCGCTCCGGTTACACGCTGCTGACGGGGGTGTTCATCGGTATTGGTGGCATGCTCGGGGTGATCAGCGGGCTGGTGCAATGGCTACCGCTGGCAGTGCTGGCGCCGATCATTGTGTATGTCTCGATCGACATCACCACGCAGGCATTTCAGGCCACGCCCAAACAGCACGCCGGCGCGATGGTGCTGGGCTTTTTGCCGTCGGTTGCGTACCTGTTGACCATCAAGGCGCCGGGCTGGATCGCGCCAGAGCAACTGGTGGCGCTGACCACCAAGCTGGATGGCCATGGGCTGCCGGAGCTGGCGGTGATCTTCGCACTGGGCAATGGGTTCATCATCACCGCGATGCTGTGGATCGCCACGGTGACGGCGATGATCGATGGCCGGCTGCGACGCGGCGCAGTGTTCTTGCTGGTGGCGGCGGGGCTGACCCTGTTCGGTTTGATCCATTCGGTGGACCCGCGTGGCGGCATCTATCTGCCGTGGTCGCTGCAAGGCCTGGCGCGGGTGATCAGCTGGCAGTTCGTCGGCGCCTATGTGGCGCTGGCGGTGACCTTGCTGTTGTTGTCGCTGCTGCCGGCACGCAAGCAGGCAGTGCAATGAGTCGTCGGGTGCATGCAGTTGGGCTGCTGCTTGGCGGTGCGCTGGTGCTGAGCACCGGCGGTGCGTGGGCGGCTTCGTTCGACTGCAAGCAGGCGACGACGCCCGTTGAAAAACGGGTGTGCGCGGTGCCGGCGCTTGGTCTGCTGGACGAGCAGCTGGACGAGAGCTACCAGGCGTTGATGCATACCGCGCCACGCGCGACAGTGGCCAGCCTGCGCGAGCAACAGCGCGCCTGGCTGCGCCAGCGCAATGCCTGCGCGCAGGATGCCAAGCCGGACGAGTGCCTGCAGCGCAGCCTCACCACCAGGGCCGAGGTCCTGGCCAAGGCGCTCACGGCGCAGCAACAGACGCAGGACCGCATCGTCGCCCGCATCCCTGCAAGTCCTGCCGAGGCCGCGCGGCAGCTGCAGGGCTACGACACGCCGCTGGCATCGGCATGGCTGGCGTATCTGCATCAGTTCGTCCCTGCTGCCGGTGTGGAGGCCGCAGTGGCAACTGCGCGCTTTGACAGTGCGCGCAAGGCATTGCGCAAGGCCGACGATTTTGCGGCATCGTTGCTCGATGACGCTGCCGGCACGCCAGCCACGCCACAGCAGGAGCATGTATTGACCCTGCTACGCATGTGGATCGAGCGCGACAACAGCGATCACCGGCCTTACGTGCACTGCTTCATCTTCGCGGCGGTGGGCGAGCCGGCCTATGACGCATTCGGCCCATTGTACGGCTCGACCCGCGACGGGTTCGCGCCGATCTGCGAACTGCCGGGCGGGCTATTCGCGCTGTCCAGCTGGAAGCAGCTGGACAAGGGGTTCGATTCCTTGATCGAGGCCTTGAGCAAGGATGCCGGCACCATGCGCTATGCCAGCTACGCCGAGTGGAAAATCATTGCGCTGCGCGCATCGGTGTCGCCGCTGCTGTATCTGCAGCCGGCCCTGCGCAAGCGCTACGGCAATGACCCGGACAAGGCAGTTGCGGCCTGGAGTGGCGATGACAGCCAGTGGCCAGCCGCAGACCGCAAGGCGGTGCGCACGCTGTTGCCCAAGGTGCGTGCGGACACGGCCGCGTGGCTGGTACGCGAAAAGCACTTGCCTGCAACACAGGCCGATCAAGCCGCAGCCGCAATCGTGGCGGCGTGGGTGAATGCGCGGTTGGGCTTCGACAATTGAGCGAGCCTGCAGTGCCGCTTCGTTTGAAGCGGCAGTGGTTCGTTACGGATGAGGTGAGCAGGCGGCGATACGGGCGCGTGAGGGCCGGATGTCCCCGCGCTGGTCAGCCGGCTTGTGCCGAATTGGCGCGTATTACTTGCCTAACGCCGTATTGGGTCGTCATGCGCGGTCAATGAATACGCTGCGGTGTCGCATCGATGGAACCACCGCACCATCTCATGGTCACACCGTGGATGTTGTCGATGTCAGGAGTTCCATGATGCAAACGAAGTCGTCGCGCTGGCCGTGGCTGTTGGCAGTGCCGCTGATTGCCGGCGCTGCCTGGTGGCTCTTCCGCGGGCCATCCGATCCACCTGGCGTAATGCCTGCGCCGATCAGCCGGACCGCAAGCGCGGTAGCTGCCGCTGTCGCTCCATCGCCGCCGCCGCCCGCCGAACCGCGCCACCCGGTGCAGACGTTATCGGCCGATGCCGCCGACGCTGCGATTCCTGCATTGGCACAGAGCGACGATGCCGCGTGGCAGGCGCTGCTGGCGCTGGTACGCCACGACGACGCGCTGTCGATCGTGCTGCGGACGCATCTGATCGAACGCGTGGTGGTGATGATCGATAACCTCACCCAGCCCAGCATCAGCCGTCGCGCGTCGGTACTGCAGCCGCTACCAGGCGAATTACAGGTCTCCAGCGCAGCTGATCGCAGCGTGATCGACCAGGCCAATGCAGCACGCTACGCTCCGTATGTCGCCGCATTTACCGGCGTGGACGCGCAGGCCATGGTGCGCAGCTATGTACGCTTCTACCCGTTGTTTCAGCAGGCGTATGCCAACCTGGGCGCGCCGGACCGTTACTTCAACGACCGCGTGATCGATGTGGTCGACCATCTGTTGCGGACGCCCGAGCCGGGCCAGCCCATCGCCGTGGTGCGCGATGCGCGTGGCCGTTATCTTTTCGTAGATCCGGCGCTGGAGTCTGCATCGGTCGGGCAAAAAGCGCTGCTGCGATTGGGGCCAAGCCAGGCCGCGGCCGTGAAGGCGCAGTTGCAGCGCATTCGCACGGCGTTGTTGCAGGGCCGGTGAGGCGGGTGTTTTCGAGCGATGGCCATGATGAAGGCCGCACGTGTGTGCGGCCTTGGATGTTGGATGTCTGGAAGCGCAGGGGCGTGGCCAACATCGCGTGCAGTTCACGGCAGCACCCAATGTGCGGCAAGAACGATTCGCAACCTAGACCCTGGCGACCGTAGTCCCGCAAAGGACCAATCGAGGCGTATCGTCTGAGGCCGGCCGCGCTGCTCAGGCCGCATCCAACTCCGGATAGTGGCGAAAAATACCGTTGGTGTTGAACGCCACCCGGCGCTCCGATGCCAGATACGCTGCGATCCGCGGGCGCTCGGCCACGCGCTGCTGCAAGGCCTTCAATCCTGGCACGTCCTTCGATAGCGTCGCCATGCGTTTGGGGAACATGTAGTCCAATCCGCTGACCAGCTGAAACAGCGAAAGGTCCACATACGAATGCGTGCCAAGGACATGCGTGCCGCCGGCCTGTTGCAGCACCTGCTCGAAATAACCCAGAAATTTGGGCAGGCGGTTGTCGCGCAGATCCTGCGCACGTTTGGCCGCTTCGGCCTGTTGGTCTTCGTAATACAGGCCAGTGGCGATCGGGTGATGGGCGTCGTGCACTTCGGCCACCAGGTCGGCAATGGTCAGTTGCAACTGCAGTGCCTGCAAACGTGATGCTTCGTCATCGGGTACCAGCCGCAATTGCGGGCCGATGAAGTGCAGGATCGCTGCGACCTGCGCGACCACCACATCGCCCGCACGCAAAAACGGCGGCGCGAACGGCTGCGCGCCAGCGTGCTGGCCTTCCAGAAACGTGTTCATTGCCTCGTCGCCGTCAACGCGCGCCACGTCGGTGTAGCTGGCGCCTGCATCTTCCAGTGCCAGGCGCACAAACTCGCCGCGGCCTTGCAGGCCGGTCCAGTAATAGAGCTGATGATGCATGCGCTGCTCCGGTCGCCCAATGGCGTCACAGCATAGAAAGCGGGCGGCTAGTGCACTGAATCCGAGGAATCGGATGTGATGCGTCGAGTTGGATCAGCGAAGGTCCATTTCAGCGGTTTTGGGTTTTTGTTGTACTGGCGGATGTAGCGCATGAGCTTCTTATCGAGGTCTTTGACTGAGGAGAAAACCCCGCGTGTGATGACATCACGCTGGATGCGGGCGAACCAGTTCTCGACCTGGTTCAGCCATGACGAGTAGGTGGGGGTGTAGTGCATATGAACGCGGGGGTACTCGGCCAGGAACGCATGCACGAGCGGCGTCTTGTGGCTGCTGACGTTATCGCAGATGACATGGATGTCCCGGCCGTTGGACTGACTGGCGACAACCTCTTCGAGGAAGGTCACGAACTGCTCGCTGGTGTGACGAGCTGCCGTTTTGCCCAGCACTTCGCCAGTGCCCGTATTGAGCGCGGCGAACAGGCTCAGTGTGCCATTACGCTTGTATTCGAATCCGTGGCTTTGCGCGCGTCCGGGTGCCAATGCAAGCATCCGGTCCTTGCGGTCCAGCGCCTGGATCGCGGTCTTTTCGTCCACGCAGAAGACCACCGCGTGCGCAGGCGGGTCCAGGTACAGGCCGATCACGTCTGCGGCCTTGGTCTCAAACTCCGGGTCGTTGGAGACCATGTGGGTGTCCAACCGATGCGGACGCACGCCGTGTTTGCGCCAAATGCGCTGGACGGCCGAGAACGACACATTGCCCAGCTCGGCAGCCAGCTTGCGACTGCTCCAGTGCGTCGAACCGTCCTTGGGCTTGTGCTTGAGCGTGCGGTTGAGCACACGCGCTTCCAGCTTGGCCGTCGGTATCTTCGGCGCACGCCCAGGATGCACCGACACCAGCCCGGCCAGTCCTTGCGCCTCAAACGCCGCCGTCCACTTCGAGACGAATGCGTCGTTGCAGGCAAGCTTAGTGCGTATGTGGACTCGACGTTCTCCATCGCTCCAAAGCACAACACACCGCGCGCGGCGCACCAAAGCGGCGTTGCCGTGACGCTTGCGCATCACCGCCTCCAATTCAGCACGCTGTTGGATCGTCAACTTCGTTCTTTGCATGACACACTAACTGGGGATCATGCATCCGATTTCAATGATTCAGTGGACTAGGCGGGCGTGATCGGGGTGTCAGCAGGGTGTGACCCGGCGCTGCATGGCGGCTGCGCCAGCAACCATGCCAGCTTGCGTGCACGCGGCTGGCGCTTGAGTACGCACTCCGCACGCGAGGCGCTGGCGCGGTCCGGGTAGGGGTGGCTCGCCAGGATATGCAGCGGCGGATTGGCCCGCGTGTAGCGTGCACCGGTGCCACGCAGATGCGCCTGGAAACGCCGTTCCAGATCGTTGGTGATCCCGGCGTAATAGCTGCCGTTCCGGCACTGCAGCAGATAGAGGTACCAGGGGTTGGGCGCATCCATCCGTGCATTATCGCCGTGTGTGCCATGCTTGTGCAGCGCGCCGTGGAGAGCGCGCATAGGCAGCCATTGCATGCGATGCAAGTCGCGATCGACTAACCACCTGAACACTGGGTGTTTGATGCTCGTGTCGCTGGTAAACGGCATGCCGTATCGCCAGTGGCGCTTGAGCCGGCTTCGCGGTCAACGCCCGATTGCATAGCGTGCAGTGCGGCCGAGTGACCGCATCGCGACCTGCCACCTACGTCGGCGCGTGGCGCTGGCCCGCGCGTTGGTGCATCGGCCGCGGCTGTTGCTGCTGGACGAACCGTTTGGGGGCGCTGGATGCATTGACCCGTATCGAAATGCAGCAGCTGATCGTGCAGCTCTGGCGGCAGCATGGCTTCACCCTGGTGCTGGTCACCCACGATGTCGCCGAGGCGTCAGCGCGGCCGAAAGCGTCTGCGCGCACCGCCTTCGTAACGCTTGCTGGGGCGGCACTGGCGTGTCCGCTGCCCGGCTTCGGCACCGGTAAGCCTTGAAACCCCGCTCGGCAACCGCATCTGCACGGTATCGCCGGCGTCGCCGGCCACCTGTTCAGAGGATTTCCCATGCGGATGGACAAGCTCACCTCGCGGTTCCAGCAGGCGCTGGCCGACGCGCAGTCGCTGGCTGTGGGACGTGACCACAACATCATCGAACCGGTGCACGTGCTGGCGGCGCTGCTCGAGCAGAGCGGCGGCAGCACGCGCCCGCTGCTGTCGCAGGCCGGCGTCAACGTGCCGCTGCTGCGCGAGCGTCTTGGCGAGGCGCTGGACACGCTGCCCAAGGTCTCCGGGCAGGAAGGCAACCTGTCGATCGGCAACGATCTCAATCGCCTGCTCAACCAGACCGACAAGCTGGCCCAGCAACATGGCGATGCCTTCATCGCCAGCGAATGGTTCGTGCTGGCCGCCGCCGACGATGCCAGCCCGCTGGGCGTAGCGTTGCGCGCGGCCGGTGGCGACAAGAAGAAGATCGAAGCGGCTATCGACAGGCTGCGCGGCGGCGAAACCGTGCAATCGGAAAACGCCGAGGAACAGCGCCAGGCGCTGGAAAAATACACCATCGACCTGACCGCGCGTGCGGAGAGCGGCAAGCTCGATCCGGTGATCGGCCGCGACGAAGAAATCCGCCGCACCATTCAAGTGTTGCAGCGCCGCACCAAGAACAACCCGGTGCTGATCGGCGAACCCGGTGTGGGCAAGACCGCCATTGTCGAAGGCCTGGCCCAGCGCATCATCAATGGCGAAGTGCCCGAAGGCCTGCGCGGCAAGCGCGTGCTGTCGCTGGACATGGGTGCGCTGATTGCCGGTGCCAAATTCCGTGGCGAATTCGAAGAACGCCTGAAGGCGGTGCTCAGCGACCTGTCCAAGAACGAAGGCCAGATCATCCTGTTCATCGATGAGCTGCACACCATGGTGGGCGCAGGCAAGGCCGATGGTGCGATGGACGCCGGCAACATGCTCAAGCCGGCGCTGGCGCGCGGCGAGCTGCATTGCATCGGCGCCACCACGCTGGACGAATACCGCAAATACATCGAAAAGGACGCGGCGCTGGAGCGGCGTTTCCAGAAAGTGTTCGTGGGCGAGCCGACGGTGGAAGACACCATCGCCATCCTGCGTGGCCTCAAAGAGCGCTACGCCGTGCACCACGGGGTCGAAATCACCGACCCGGCGATCGTGGCGGCGGCCACGCTGTCCAACCGCTACATCACCGACCGCCAGCTGCCGGACAAGGCCATCGACTTGATGGACGAAGCCGCATCGCGCATCCGCATGGAGATCGACTCCAAGCCGGAAGAGCTCGATCGCCTGGAGCGCCGCCTGATCCAGCTCAAGATCCAGCGCGAAATGCTGAAGAAGGAAAAGGACGACGCCTCGCGTCAGCGCCTGGCCGATCTGGAAACCGACATCGACAAGCTCGAGCGCGAGTTCTACGACCTCAACGAATTGTGGAAGTCGGAAAAAGCCGCGCTGCAGGGCACCACCAAGGTCAAGGAACAGATCGAGCACGCCAAGCTGGAGCAGGAAGCCGCACAACGGCGCCAGGACTACGCCAAGATGAGCGAGATCCAGTACGGCGTGCTGCCGCAGCTGGAAAAGCAGATGGCGCTGGCCAACGAGGTCGAACATCACGACTTCAAGCTGGTGCAGGACCGCGTCACGGCCGAAGAAATTGCCGAAGTGGTGTCGCGCTGGACCGGCATTCCGGTCAACAAGATGCTCGAGGGCGAGCGCGACAAGTTGTTGCGCATGGAAGACGAGCTGCACCAGCGCGTGGTTGGCCAGAACGAGGCCATCAAGGTCGTCTCCGACGCGGTGCGCCGCTCGCGTGCGGGCCTGTCCGATCCCAATCGCCCGAGTGGCTCGTTCCTGTTCCTGGGGCCGACCGGCGTGGGCAAGACCGAGTTGTGCAAGGCGCTGGCGGACTTCCTGTTCGACAGCACCGAAGCGATGATCCGCATCGACATGAGCGAGTTCATGGAAAAGCACTCGGTGTCGCGCTTGATCGGTGCGCCTCCGGGCTATGTGGGCTATGAAGAGGGCGGCTACCTCACTGAAGCGGTGCGCCGTCGCCCGTATTCGCTGATCCTGCTGGACGAGGTGGAAAAGGCGCATGCCGATGTCTTCAACATCCTGCTGCAGGTGCTCGACGATGGCCGCCTCACCGATGGCCAGGGCCGCACGGTGGACTTCCGCAATACCGTGATCGTGATGACCTCCAACCTGGGCTCGCACCAGATCCAGGAGCTGTCCGGCGACGGCAGCGCCGAGGCCTATACGCAGATGAAGGCGGCGGTGATGGGCGTGGTGCAGGCGCACTTCCGCCCGGAGTTCATCAACCGGCTGGACGACATCGTGGTGTTCCACCCGCTGGACAAGGCGCAGATCAAGTCGATCGCGCGCATCCAGCTGCATGGGTTGGAAAAGCGCCTGGCCGAGCGCGGCCTCAAGCTGGACCTGGACGATGCGGCGCTGGAGTTGCTCGGCAATGTCGGCTTCGACCCCGTCTACGGCGCCCGCCCGCTCAAGCGTGCGATCCAGTCGCAGGTGGAAAACCCGCTGGCCCAGCAGATCCTGTCGGGGCAGTACCTCAGTGGCGACACCGTGCGTGTGCGTGCACAGGGTGGCCGGTTGGAGTTCGGCAAGGGCTGATCAAACGGCTCGATGGGCTCTGTGGCACGTCCTTGACCAGGGCGTGCCGCAGCAGCTTGCGGCGCTCCGCCCGCTGCCTGCCTCGTGGCCCCGGAGCATGGCGTTTGCTTGCTAAAAGGTACATATGCGAATCGTGCGTTTGGTTCCACCGCGGACGCAAAGCACCGACAAGCCGACCAGGCAACGCTTTGGCATGAGCTGATAACGCGCGGTTAGCACGCTGCTTGCGCGTCTTCGCTATCGTCGCTGCTTCCGTCCGATAGCGAGCCGTGCCATGACCGATCCGCAGTGGAAGCCCGAAACCATCGCCGTACACGGCGGGTATCGTCCCGACCCGACCACGCGCGCGGTGGCGGTGCCGATCTACCAGACCGTTGCCTACGCCTTCGACAATACCCAGCATGGCGCGGACCTGTTCGACCTGAAGGTGCCCGGCAATATCTACAGCCGCATCATGAATCCGACCAACGATGTGCTGGAACAGCGTGTCGCCGCGCTGGAAGGCGGCATAGGCGCGTTGGCGCTGGCGTCGGGGCAAGCGGCAGTGACCTATGCGATCCAGACCATCGCCGAGGTGGGCGACAACATCGTGTCCTCCAGTGCGTTGTATGGCGGCACCTACAATCTGTTCGCGCATACGCTGCCGCAGTTCGGCATCAGCACGCGCTTTGCCGATTACCGCGACCCGCAAGCGTTCGCCGGGTTGATCGACGAACGCACCAAGGCAGTGTTCGTCGAGTCGATCGGCAACCCGCGCGGCAACATCACCGATATCGAAGCGGTGGCGGCCGTGGCGCATGCGCACGGCGTGCCGCTGATCGTGGACAACACCGTGGCCACCCCGTCGCTGCTGCGGCCGATCGACTTCGGTGCCGACATCGTGGTGCATTCGCTGACCAAGTATTTAGGCGGGCACGGCAACAGCATCGGTGGGGCAATCGTGGACAGCGGGCGCTTTCCGTGGGCGGCGCACAAGGCGCGTTTTCCGCGCCTCAACGAGCCGGATGTGAGCTATCACGGCGTGGTCTATACCGAAGCGTTGGGCGAGGCAGCGTATATCGGGCGTGCGCGGGTGGTGCCGCTGCGTAATACTGGTGCGGCGCTGTCGCCGTTCAATGCGTTTCTGATCTTGCAAGGTATCGAAACATTGCCGCTGCGCATGGAGCGCATCAACGCCAATACCTTGGCCATTGCAAGCTATCTACAGCACCACGCACGCGTTGCCTGGGTCAACTATGCCGCGCTGCCGGATCACCCCGAGCATGCGCTGGCGCAGAAATATCTGGGCGGCCACGGCTCCGGCGTGCTCACCTTTGGCTTGCCCGGCGGGCGTGCGGCCGGGGCGCGTTTTCTGGACGCCCTGCAGTTGTTTACGCGGCTGGTGAATATCGGCGATGCCAAATCGCTGGCGACGCACCCGGCGTCCACCACGCATCGGCAGCTGGGCCCGGCCGAACTGGAACATGCAGGGGTGAGCGAGGACACTGTGCGGCTGTCGATCGGCATCGAGCACATCGATGACTTGCTGGCGGATCTGGAGCAGGCGCTGCAGGGGGCGTGAGGTTTATCGCCCCTCTCCTGCGGGAGATGAGTTGGGGTGAGGGTACGGAGCGGCGACGCCTACTCCCAGTTGCTGGGTCGAGTTCAGCGATGCCAATTGGCTAACACGTGTACGCACTGTCTTCAGACATGGCCTGTGGCTTCGCCCCGTACCCTCATCCGCCCCTTCGGGGCACCTTCTCCCGATGGGAGAAGTCATCAGCAATCATCCTCCCGGCGTTGTGGCGACGCGCTGCTCTCGGCGGGCGGTCAGAGACCGCTGAGGCGCCAGCCAATCCTGCTACCATGCGCGCCCCTGAGGTGACTGCCGGCTGGCCGGTGGTTTAAACGGGAATCCGGTGCGCGGACCGCCTTGGCGAGCTGCAATTCCGGAGCTGCCCCCGCAACGGTGGGCGAGGTCAGATGCCGCAATACGCCACTGTGCATTCGCATGGGAAGGCGCGGCATCGGAGGCGCCAGCTTCCACTCGCGAGCCCGGAGACCGGCCTGGAGGGATTGATCCGGCACGCGGTGGGCGTGGCCTTGCGCGTCTGACGCTGCGCGTCGGACGCCTGGCCCGTTGCTGCTTGCCGCCCCATTGCCCACGCGCGGGTTGGCGCGGTTCCAGGAGCAGCAGTTGATGTCCCTTTCTTCCGTTTTGCCGCGTCGTGCCGTGCTCGCCGTGGGACTGTCGCTGTGCCTGGCCAATCCGGCCCAGGCCGAGGCCGCCATCGATCTCGACGAAGTCGTGGTGACCGCCTCGCGCACCGCGCAGACGCAGGACCAGACGCTGGCGCCAGTCACCGTGATCGACCGTGCGCAGATCGAGCGTCGCCAGGTCACTTCGCTGCAGGACCTGCTGCGTGGCGAGGCGGGTGTGTCGCTGGCCAACAATGGGGGCCCGGGCAAGGCGACCTCGCTGTTCCTGCGCGGCACCGAGTCCGATCATCTGGTGGTACTGATCGATGGTGTGCGCATCGGCTCGGCGACCTCCGGTGGTGCGGCCTTGCAGGATCTTCCGATCGAGCAGATCGAACGCATCGAAATCGTGCGTGGCCCGTTTTCCAGCCTCTACGGCTCCGAGGCGCTGGGCGGGGTGATCCAGATCTTTACCCGGCGCCCGCAAGGCAGTTTCGTGCCGAGCGTGAGCGTTGCAGCCGGCAGCGACAATGCGCGCCGCTACGCTGCGGGCGTGGCCGGGCGCAGCCAGGGCGATCTGAGCGAAGCCGGCGGTTGGTATTCGGTCAATGCCGTGCATGACGAAACCGACGGCATCAATGCCTATCTGGACACCAGCTCCAGCGCTTTCGATCCAGACCGCGATGGCTATCGCAATGATTCGTTGAGTGCACAAGGCGGCTGGCGCTTCAACCGGCAGTGGGATGCGGATGTGCATGCGCTGCGCGCGCAGAGCCGTAACGAATACGACGGCTCGGCCTTCGGCGGCAATCTGGGCAAGGGCGTGCAGCAGGCGGTCGGTGGCCGCGTACGTTACGCGCCGAGCGATGCGCTCAAGCTCACCGCCAGCGTTGGCAGCAGTTTGGATCTGAGCGATGCGTATTACCAAGGCGCGTACTTGTCGACCTACGACACCCGCCGCAAGCAGGGCGCGTTGCAGGCCGATATCACCACAGCGCCGGGTTTGCTGACGCTCGGGTTTGATTGGCAGCGCGATGCCATCGCTAGCAGCGACAGCTACGATGCCGACAGCCGCATCGACCGCGCAGCATTCGCGCAGTGGCAGCAGAGCTTCGGCACGCAATCGGTGCAGGCCAGCCTGCGCCGCAACGACAACAGCCAGTTCGGCGGCAAGACCACCGGTAGCCTGCTGTGGGGCTGGGACGTTGCCGATCACCTGCGCCTGACCGCCAGCTACGGCACGGCGTTCAAGGCGCCAACGTTCAACGAGTTGTACTACCCCGATTACGGAAACCCGTTGCTGGGGCCGGAAACCTCCAAAAGCGCCGAGCTCGGCGTGCGCGGTCGTTACGACTGGGGCACCTGGACGCTCAGCGCGTTTCAGACCCGTATCGATGATCTGATTGCCTATGACGCGTCGTTGGTGGATGCGGCGCATCCGTTCGGGCAGCCGAACAACATCGATCGGGCACGCATCCGCGGTGTGGAAGCCGGCTATGACACCGAACTGGCCGGCTGGACGGTGCGCAGCGCACTGACCTGGCTCGCGCCGCAGGCCGATGGCGACGTCAATCACGGCAACTGGTTGCCGCGGCGTGCGCGTCAGAGCGGGCGTCTCGACGCCGACCGCAGCATTGGCGCAGTCGGGATCGGCGCAAGCCTGTTCGGGTCGGGCGCGCGTTACGACGATCTGGCCAACACCGAACGCCTGGCCGGCTATGGCTTGCTGGATCTGCGCGTGAGTTATGCAGTGAACGCGGACTGGAAGGTGCAGCTCACCGCCAATAACGTGTTCGACCGCCAGTACGAAACGGCACGCTGGTACGCGCAGCCGGGCCGCAATTATCTGCTCACCTTGCGCTACCAGCCTGCGCAATAAGAGCAGCCAACACCGACTGCGCTCACCGCCAGATGGATGCAGTCGGTGCTCGAAGCATCATCTGGCGTTCGTACGCTGCGGGTTCTGCGCGCTGTGTGCGCTTGCCGCCAGATGCAACCAACGCTACGGTCTGCCAGGGCCGGTCGTTTGCCTGATGTCTGTTGCGCGGTGTGGCTGGCAACCGAAACCCCGAAGGAGACCATCGATGTCGCCGTTATCCCGCTGTTCCGAACGCGTGGTGTTCATCGCTGCGATGCTGGTGATGACTGCCACCCGCTTTCATCATGCGAGCGATTGGCTGCACTTGCCGGACGCGTCCATGGCCGTGTTTTTCCTCGGTGGCCTGGCGTTGCGGCGGCACGGCTACTTTGTCGCCTTGCTGGGCTTGTCGGTGGCCATCGATTGGGCTGCCGTTCGTCTGGCCGGCGTCAGCGACTTCTGCATCACTGCTGCCTACGCCGCATTGCCGGCGGCCTACGGCGTGCTCTGGTATGCCGGGCGCGCGTGTCACGCACGCGTGCGGCCTGGCGCTGCGTCGCTGACCATCGCCTGGGGCCTGGGCACCCTGGCCGCGGTGCTGTCGTTCTTGATCTCCAATGGCGCGTTCTATTGGTGGGGCGGGCGCTACACCGACCCGCACTGGGCGCAGTACCTGCAGCGCGCCTGGCAATGGGGGCCGGTGTTCGTGCGTACGACCGCGCTCTACCTGGCGGTGGTGCTGGCGGCGGCATGGTGCGTGCTGCGCTGGCGCAACGCGCGTGCGGTAACGCACTTCTCCACGCCGTTGGACCTGTCGTGATGGCAACGCCGCGCGCGGCTGTGGCGCCGCTGCCATTGCACGGTGCAGCGGCCAGGATCTGCGGCATCGCGCTTGCAGTGTTGATGGTCTGCACGCGCGGCGAGCATTTCGCTTCTGTGGACGCCTTGCCCAGCGCGTCATCGGCGGTGTTTTTTCTGGCCGGTGCGTTGCTGCGGCCGCTGTGGATGTTGCCATTGCTGTTCGGGATTGCATCGCTGCTGGATCTGATCGGCCTGGCCTCGGGCAGCGTCAGCGACTGGTGTTTGTCGCCGGCGTACTGGGCCTTGGCGTTGGCCTACGCCGTGTTGTGGTGTGGCGGGCGGCTGTCTGCAGTGCAGCTGCAGCGCGAGGGTTGGTGCGGTGTCGCCGGGCTGCCGTTGGCCCTGCTGATCAGCGGCAGCGCCGCCTATCTGCTCTCCAAGGGCGGCTTCTATTTCCTCTCCGGTCGCTACCCGCACGCCACGCTGGGCGGGTTCATGGCCCGCGTGCCGGCGTACTACCCGCGCGCGCTCGGCACCCTGGCTGGCTACGTCGGCATGGCCTTCGCGCTGGTGGGCGCACTACGCGCCGCCGGCACCCGTTCACCCGTTGGAGCACGCGCATGACGACCCCCGAGCAGGATGACGCGCATTACCGCGAACGTGCGCAGCGCAAAAAAGAATTGGTCGACCGGCGCATCGCACGTGCGGTGATCGATCGCGGTGTGCTGCTGGTCAATACCGGCAACGGCAAGGGCAAGAGTTCGTCCGGCTTCGGCATGCTGGCGCGCTCGCTTGGGCATGGCCTGCATTGCGGCGTGGTGCAATTCATCAAGGGCACGTTTTCGACCGGAGAAGAGGCGTTTTTTCGCCGGTTTCCGGATCTGCTCGATTATCACGTCATGGGCGAAGGCTTCACCTGGGAAACCCAGGACCGCGCGCTCGACATCGCTGCCGCGCAAGCCGCCTGGCACATTGCGCGCAGCATGCTGGCCGATGCGCGTTACGACTTCGTGCTGTTGGACGAGCTCAATATCGCATTGGTGAAGGACTACATCGCGCTGGACGAGGTGCTTGCCGCCGTGGCCGCACGCCCACCGCGTCAGCATGTGGTGATCACCGGGCGCGGTGCGCCGGCCGGATTGATCGAGGCGGCAGACACCGTCACCGAGATGCGCTTGATCAAGCACGCCTTCAACGCCGGCATCAAGGCGCAACTTGGCATCGAGCTGTAGCGGTGGGCGAGCGCATGCAATGCCGTGCAGCGTTACCGACAGGCCGGCTGGCATGACGCGCAGCGGCACGCCTTGCTGCTGGTGATTGCCATCACGGCGGTGCTGCTGGACCTGCTGCTCGGCGAGCCGCGGCGTGCGCATCCGCTGGTGCTGTTCGGCAACTGCGCGCAGCGGCTCGAAGCGCGGCTGCATCGCGACCGTCGCAGCGTCGGTGTTCTTGCCTGGTGCGTCGCGGTGTTGCCGTTGACCATCGTTGCCGCAGCGGCGCAATGGGCGCTATGGCAGTTTTCGCCCTGGGCGGCAGCAGGATGGGCCGCAATCACGCTCTACCTGGCGCTGGGATTGCGCAGCCTGGGCGAACACGCGCAGCCGGTGATCGATGCCTTGCAGGCCGGCGATCTGCCCGTGGCGCGCGCCGCGGTCGGGCGCATCGTCAGCCGCGAAACGGCGGCACTGGACGCAACCCAAGTGGCCGCTGCAGCGACCGAATCGGTGCTGGAAAACGGTAGCGACGCGGTGTTTGCCGCGCTGTTCTGGGGCGTGCTGCTGGGCGCGCCAGGTGCGGTGCTGTACCGGCTTTCCAATACGCTGGATGCGATGTGGGGCTATCGCACGCCGCGCTACGCCAATTTCGGCTGGGCTGCGGCGCGCATCGACGATGCATTGAACTGGCTGCCGGCGCGGCTGACGGCGGTGACCTACGCGGTGCTTGGTCGCACCGGCGCAGGCATGCGCTGCGCCTGGCGGCAAGGGCGCGGCTGGAAGAGCCCGAACGCCGGCCCGGTGATGGCGGCAGGCGCTGGTGCGCTGCAGGTGCAGCTGGGCGGGCCGGCGCTGTACCACGGTCACTGGCAGGCACGTCCACCGCTGGGCGAGGGCGCATTGGCAAACGCCAACAGCGTGCAACGCGGGTTGTGGCTGGTGCGTGCCGGTGTGGCGTTATGGCTGCTGCTGGGCGCGCTGGCAACAGCGCTGGCGATGCGATGATCGGCATGCGGATGGTTCGGCCCGTGACCAGGATGCATCGGCTCGTCGTTCATAACGACGCACATCACCCTGCCTTACCACCGGGAGCACAGCATGCTTGAACACGGCGGACGTCTGCGCCGCGCTGCGCAGACCTACGAGATTCCGCTTGCGCACTGGCTGGATCTGTCCACTGGCGTGAGCCCGTTTGCGTGGCCGGTCCCTGTCATTCCGGAACATGTGTGGCAGCGCCTGCCGGAAGACGACGACGGCTTGGCCGACTGCGCGGCTGCGTACTACGGCGCGCCGCAGGTATTGCCGGTGGCCGGCTCGCAGGCGGCGATTCAGGCCTTGCCGCTGCTGCGCGCGCCTAGCCGCGTCGGTGTGTTGACGCCCGGCTATGCCGAGCACGCGCAGGCATGGCAACGTGCCGGGCATCAGGTGGTGGCGATGAACCCAGCGCAGTTGCTGCAAGCCGGAAAGACGCTGGATGTCATCGTGCTGATCCATCCCAATAACCCCTGCGCCGACAGCTTCGACCCCGAGACGCTGCTGCAGCTGCACGCCTGCCTGGCCGCGCGCGGCGGGTGGCTGGTGATCGACGAAGCCTTCATGGATGCGACCCCGCAACACAGCGTGTGCGCCTACACCCAGCGCCCAGGATTGGTGGTGCTGCGCTCGGTGGGCAAGTTCTTCGGCATGGCCGGCGCGCGGGCAGGCTTTGTCTGTGCGCACCACACCGTGCTGGATGCACTGCGCGAACAGTTGGGGCCCTGGACGCTGAGCGGCCCCGCGCGCTGGGCCGTGCAGCAGGCATTGGCCGACACGCGCTGGCAGTTGCAGGCACATGCGCAGTTGCACGCGGCATCGCAGCGGCTTGCGCAGCTATTGCAGGCCCATGCGCTCGCGCCCACGGCAGGCACGGCGTTTTTTCAGTGGTGCCGGCGCGACGATGCAGCTGCCTTGCACACCGCGCTGGCGCAGCGCGGCATCTTGACCCGGCTGTTCGAAATACCCGCCAGCCTGCGCTTCGGTCTTCCGCCGGATGCCGCAGGCGAAGCACGTCTGGGTGCAGCGCTGCGCGAGGTGGCGGCGTGAGTGCGCGCGTGTTGATGGTGCAGGGCTGCACGTCCGATGCCGGCAAGAGCACGCTGGTGGCCGCGCTGTGCCGCTGGCTGCATCGCCAGGGCATTGCGGTGGCGCCATTCAAACCGCAGAACATGGCGCTCAATTCGGCAGTGACGGTGGATGGCGGCGAGATCGGCCGCGCGCAGGCGCTGCAGGCCCAGGCGTGCGGGCTGGCGCCGCACACCGATTTCAATCCGGTGTTGCTCAAGCCCAATAGCGACACCGGCGCGCAGGTGATCGTGCACGGGCATCCGGTGGCCACGCTGGATGCAGTGGGCTATCACGCCTACAAGGCGACTGCATTCACCGCCGTGTTGGCCTCGCACGCACGCCTGGTCGAGCGCTTCGATGTGGTGCTGGTGGAAGGTGCCGGCAGCCCGGCCGAGATCAATCTGCGCGCCAACGACATCGCCAACATGGGCTATGCCGAAGCGGTGGATTGCGCGGTCATCCTGGTCGCCGACATCGACCGCGGCGGCGTGTTCGCGCACCTGGTCGGCACCCTGGCGTTGCTGTCGCCCAGCGAACGCGCGCGCGTGGCCGGTGTTGTGATCAATCGGTTCCGCGGCGATCTGGCGTTGCTGCAGCCTGGCCTGGAGTGGCTGGAACGCGAAACCGGGAAACCGGTACTCGGCGTGTTGCCGTATCTGCACGGCCTGCAGCTGGATGCCGAGGATGCGTTGCCACGCAACGTGCCGCAGAAGCCGAACGCGCAGTTGCGCGTGGTGGTGCCGGTGTTGCCGCGCATCAGCAATCACACCGACCTGGATGCGTTGCTGGCGCACCCGCAGGTGGAGGTGCACCTGATCGGTCCCGGACAGGCGCCACCGCCCTGCGATCTGATCGTGCTGCCGGGCAGCAAATCCACCCGGCTCGATCTGCACTGGCTGCGCATCCATGGTTGGGACACCGCCATCGCCCGTCATCTGCGCTATGGCGGGAAATTGCTTGGCATTTGCGGTGGTCTGCAGATGCTGGGTACCCACATTCACGACCCGGAGGGCATCGAAGGCCCGGCCGGCAGCAGCGCCGGTCTTGGTTGGCTGGCGCTGCAAACCACGCTGCACCCGCACAAGCAGTTGCATCGGGTGCAGGGGCGTTTGCTGCTGGGCGATGCCAGCGTCAGCGGCTACGAAATTCATTGCGGTATCAGCAACGGCGCCGCACTGGCACGGCCATTGCTGCAGCTGGACGATGGGCGCAGCGATGGCGCCATCTCCGACGATGGTCAGGTGCTGGGCACGTATTTGCATGGCCTGTTCGATCACCCGCAGGCACTGGCCGCCTTGCTGGCGTGGGCCGGTCTGGCACAGGCCGCGCCGCTGGATCTTGCCGCACTGCGCGAGGCCAGCCTCGAGCGTCTGGCCGACGCGGTGCACGCGCATCTGGACACCACCGCACTGACACACCTCATCAGCAAGGAACCGGTATGCAGCACTTGATTCTGGGCGGCGCCCGTTCGGGCAAGAGCGCGCTGGCCGAGCGCATCGCCGCCGCCTCCGGACGTGAAGTGACGTATCTGGCCACGGGGCAAGCGTTCGACGATGAAATGCAGCGGCGCATTGCCCATCACCGCAGCCAGCGCCCGCCGCATTGGCAGTGCGTGGAAGAGCCCATTGCGCTGGCCGCAAGCCTGCAGGCGCATGCCGCGCCGGATCGCTGCGTGCTGGTGGATTGCCTGACCCTGTGGCTGAGCAATCTGCTCGGCCATCCGGATGCGGGCGCGTTCGCGCGCGAGCGCGCTGCGCTGCTCGCGGTGCTCCCGCACCTTCCGGGGCAGATCGTGCTGGTCAGCAACGAGGTAGGGCAGGGCGTTGTGCCGTTGGGCGAACTCACGCGTCGTTTTGTCGACGAAGCCGGCTGGCTGCATCAGGCATTGGCGCTACAGTGCGCGCATGTGGTGTTGGTGGTGGCAGGCTTGCCAATGGTGCTGAAGGGAGAGAGCGTGTGAATAGCGATTGGATCGTTGGCGCCTGCGCCGTGCCGGACGCGCGCATGCGCTCTGCTGCGCTGGCCCGCCAGGAGCAGCTGACCAAACCGCCCGGTGCACTGGGCCGGCTGGAACACCTGGCAGTGCAACTGGCCGCCTGGCAACGCACCGAACACCCGGCGGTGCAGCGGGTCTGGATTGCGGTGTATGCCGCCGATCATGCTGTGGCAGCCGAAGGGGTGTCGGCATTTCCGCAGGCGGTCACCGGCGAGATGGTGCGCAACTTTGCACGCGGCGGCGCAGCCATTGCGGTGCTGGCGCGCGAATTGGGTGCGCGGCTGGAAGTGGTGAATCTGGGCGTGGTCAACGACCCCGGCGACCTGCCGCGGGTGCGGCGTGCCTGGATCGCGCCGTGCAGTGCCAATATCTGCGAACAGCCGGCGATGACGCACGCGCAGCTGCGCGATGCGCTCGCCGCCGGTGCCGACAGCATCGCGCAGGCAAAAAGTTGCGGCACGCAGCTGTTTGTCGGTGGCGAGATGGGCATCGGCAATACCACCTCCGCCGCGGCGCTGGGCTGCGCGCTGCTGTCGCAGTTTCCGCAGGCGATGGCGGGTGCAGGCACCGGCCTGGATGCCGAAGGCATCGCGCACAAGGCCACCGTGATCACGCGTGCGCTGGCCGTGCACGCCGATGCATCCACCCCGCTGGAGCGGCTGCGCCGGCTTGGCGGGTTTGAAATTGCTGCCTTGGTCGGCGCGTATATCGCCGCCGCGCAGGCCGGCATCCCGGTGTTGGTGGATGGCTTCATCACCACCGCTGCGGCACTGGTGGCCACCCGCCTGAACCCCGGGGTGCGCGAATGGATGTTGTTCGGGCATCGCTCGCAGGAACGTGGGCATGCGGCGCTGCTGCGCGCGCTGGATGCAGAACCCTTACTGCAACTGGATCTGCGGCTTGGCGAGGCCAGCGGCGCGGCAGTCGCGATTCCGTTGCTGCGCAGCGCCTGCGCCCTGCATAACGGCATGGCCACCTTTGCCGAAGCCGGAGTGTCGGACGCATGAGTGCGCAGATCACCTTGTTGCGGCATGGCGATACCGGGCAACGCAGCTATCGCGGCCAGCTCGACGACCCGCTGACCGAGCTGGGTTGGCAGCAACTGCGCGCGGCCACTGCAGAGGGCGTGTGGGATGCGGTGGTGGCATCCACGCTGCAACGCTGCGCCAAGTTTGCCGCCGAGCTGGCGCAGGCACGCGCCATCCCGCTGCAGCTGGACCCGCGCCTGCGCGAATATCACTTCGGCCGCTGGCAGGGCGTGCCGGTGGCCGACATCGACCGTGACGAAGGCGCAGCGCTTGGACGCTTCTGGGCCGACCCGGTGCGCCATCCACCGCCGCAGGCCGAACCGTTCGCAGACTTCTGCGCGCGGCTGTCAGCAGCACTGGACGCCATCGTGACGCACCATCCGGCGCAACGCGTGCTGGTGGTTACCCATGGGGGCGCCATCCGCGCGCTGCGCTGCATGGTCGAAGCACGTCCCTTCGGCAGCATGACCGAGATGGCTGTGCCGCACGCTTCGCTGCATCCGCTCAAATGGCCGCTGGCCAGCGCAGATGCCATGCCGACATCACAGCTGTCGCCCGTACCCACGCTGTCCGGTCGCGACGCCGGATGATCGACGGCTTGCTCGCTGCAGTGGGGTTTTTGACCCGCATTCCGGTGCCTGGCTGGGTGTTCGCCCGTCCCGCTGCGCAGGCGCGTTCGCTGCCGTGGTATCCGCTGGTCGGCCTGCTGTTGGGTGCGGTGCTCAGCGCGCTGGCATGGTGCCTGCGCGATGTGGCGCCGCTGCTGGGGGCCGCCTTGCTGCTGAGCAGTTGGGTCTGGCTCACCGGCGGCTTGCATCTGGATGGGCTGGCCGACATGACCGACGCGTGGGTCGGCGGCATGGGCGATCGCACGCGCACGCTGGCGATCATGAAAGACCCAAGCAGCGGCCCGATGGCGGTGGCTGCGGTGGTGCTGGTACTGCTGCTCAAATGCGCGGCACTGGCCACGCTGCTGCCCACCGCGCCCGGCGCCGTGTGGCTGGCACCGCTGCTGGCGCGCACGTTGCTGGTGGCCGCGTTTTTGAGCACGCCGTACGTGCGTGCCGGTGGATTGGGCAGTGGCCTGATTGGCAGCGCGCGCGCGGGCATGCATGTCTCGTTGTTACTCGGGTTCGGCTGCGCCTTTGCTGCCGGTGTGCCACGCGCCGTGCTGGCCTGCGCCATCGCCGCTGTGGTCTTCGTGCTGTGGCGCCGCGCCTGCCTGCAGCGCCTGGGTGGCATGACCGGCGATACCTGCGGCGCACTGGTGGAACTGAGCGAAACGGCAGTGATCGTGGCGTTGGCGCTGCAAGCGAGTTGAAGGCTGCGGGCCAGGCGCTTGCGATGCCGTCAGGCGGACGCGACTGCTGTTCGAGGTGGCAGGGGCGATTGACCTTGCGCATCGTCCGGCTTGGCCCGACGAACAGTTCCGTGTTGCCAGTAACTGCACACCGACAAGCGCGAGCAGCCCGGCAGAGCGGGCCGAGATGCGCAAGATCGGGACCGCGGCTGCTGCCAATCTGCGCGATGCTCACCGCCTTCCAGAGGAACTGCCCATGCCAGCAGCAGCGTCGGTCGTCTTCCATCGGCAGCGTGCGGTCGAGCGCGTCGTGGCCCATCTGCAGGCCAGCATTCGTGCCGGCGCGCCGCTGCCGGACCTGGCAACGCTGGCCGCGCTGGCGCATCAATCGCCGCCGCATTTTCATCGCGTGTACCGCGCTCTGGCAGGCGAGACGCTGGGCACGACCACCACGCGGCTGCGGTTGAGTCATGCGCTGCATCTGTTGGGCGAGCAGGGCCGCTCGGTGACCGAAGTAGCGTTGTCGGTCGGCTATCAAACCCCGCAAGCGCTGGCACGCGCCTTCCGCCTGGTGCTGCAGGTCAGCCCCTCCAGCCTGCGCGATGCACCACAACTGCGCGCAGAAAAGTTGCAGCAACTCGCCGGCCCGTCGCTGCCAACGCATGCACACACCGCGCCGTTGCAGGTGCGGGTGCAGGTGCTCGCCCCCCTGGAAGTGGTGGTGCTGCGCCAGCGCGGCGCCTTCGACGATCTGGACCGCGGCTTTGGCCGCATCGCCGCATGGGCCGAGCGCCGTGGGGTGATCGCGCATCTACAGGCGCTGGTCGGTGTGCCGCTGAGCGACCACCGCGATGTCCCTGCGCGGCAGCACGTGTTCGAATGCGGCATTGCATTCGACGCCAAGGTGGACCCGCCATCGCCCTTGCACGTCCGCCAGCTCGCCGGCGGCACGCACGCCGTGCTGCGCCACGTTGGGACGTATGCAGGGGTCGAGAACGCGCTCGACCAACTGCTCGCGCACTGGCTACCGGACAGCGGTTACGCGCTGCGCGACGCACCGCTGCACTACCTCTATCTCGATGACCCGGAAACCGTTGCCGAAGCCGAGCTGCGCGCCGACATTCGGGTGCCGCTCCAGTTGGCTGATGAGCAAGGTTGATGGTCTATGAGCTGCAAACCAGAGTTGCATATTGCCCAGGCTAAAAAACTGCCCTCGTATTCCACGTGCGACACGAAAAGAAATGGTCAAGCTCCAGTCACTTGGTCACTTGACGCAGTAGAAAATTGATGTGCTCTACGTCCCTTTCGAGAAATTTCAACTGTGCCGGAGGAATGAAATTCTTTTTTATCAAGCTTTCATAGTTTGATGCGTTACACATGCCACTCAGGCAGCCGGAATCGATACGGAACGATCCGGGACCACATTCTGCCCCTGCGCGGCATGCCGCAATCTCCCACGAATGTTCGGAGTAATCTCCACCTTGTGGGTGCGCGTAATCGCCAAAGCTAACTGGTGTCTTTGCCAAGGCTAGCAAATCTCCAAGTGCAAAAATCGCATCTGGATCCTTGCTTTCGAAAGCCTTCGCTATGAGCTCACCATAAGCGGCTTCGCTCAGTCCGCTATCCGGTGTCGAAGCAACCTTGATCTGCGCAATCAGGTCTCCTCGTCTGGCAGCCTCGGCGTACCATAACTGAAAAGCTTCAAGCGGTATTTTCTTGCCATTGTCTAGCGAGTCGCAATAGTGCGAAAGGCGCTTGAATGATGCTGCATAACGTGCTGCGTTCTCTGGATCTGCTTTTGCAAATGAATCGACCATGCCTGACAGATTTTTGGGCGATAGGCTGTACATGAAACAGCGCTCATAAATTTGGGCGAGCTCGCGCTGCGCGACAGGGTCCCCGGATTCGGCTTTGTTCTTGGTGTCGTGGAAAAGCCGATCAATTTGTTCGCTTGAATCCGATGCCCAGGTCTTGGATGTGGCTGCACGCGAGCCGTCTTCTAACACATACGGTTCACGGGCGCTGTCGTCATTTCTCGAGGTATTTGCAGTTTGAGATGACGTTTTCCCGTCTCTTTGATTTGTGCGAAAGTAAAAGAACACGAGCGTAGCCAGTACTAGGGCTGCCAATAAGATTGAAACAATCTTTTTCAACGGAACTCCCTACATCGCTTCTATGGTGGCTACTCAGGCACCAAGTATCGTGCCAGGTAGCTGCATGGTTGAGACTCCGCGGCAATTTCCTTCGGTCTACGCAAGGCTGACACACGCGTTGCCACGCGTGCGGCCTCGTCAGCACCAGCAGGCGATGAACGGGCCACGGCGCTTTGGCTGCCGCATGCAACTCTGACGTGCCGGCATGATAGTAGACGAGCGCGTGTCTCGATTGCTAATCCCACAAAAGCGTAATGCTGACAAGACCTTTGTTGGTCGGCAATCAGGCTGTCGCCTCCACCCCTGGCAAAAACACCATCTGCGGTGGCGGATGCATCAGGAACTGCTGGTGCGAAATATTCCACGCATACGCGCCGGCCAGCGGGAAGGCCAGGCAGTCGCCGGGCGCCAGCGCGGCGACGTGTTGATTACGTGCCAGCACATCCTTGGGCGTGCACAGCTGCCCGACCAGGGTCACCGGCGTGTCGCGCACAACAGGTGGACGTGCCCCGCGCAGGATCCGGAACGGATGATCGTGACTCTGCGCGGCCGGCGTGCGGAAGTGATGGGTGCCGCCGCGGGCGATCGCAAACCACGCGCCGTGGCTGCGCTTGAGATCCAGCACTTCCATCAGGTACCAGCCGCAGCTGGCGCTGACGTAACGTCCGGGTTCCAGGCGCAGGCGCAGGTCGGTGCCATGGTCGCGCAGCAAGGCGGGCAACCCGGCGCAAAATCCGGCCCAATCGAATGACGATGGCGGCGCCAGATAATCCACGCCGAAGCCGCCGCCGGCATTCACCCGCAACGGGCCCAGTGCATAGGTGTGCCGCCATTGCTGCACGGTGTGCAGGTAGGCGGCGACCAGGTGCAGTTGCGCGGCGGCATCGCGTTGGTGCGACATCAGATGGAAATGGAAGCCTTCCAGGCGCAGCGACGGGCTTGCCTGCAGGCGGTGGATCGCTGCAGCCAGATCGTGCGGATCCAGGCCGAACGGCGAGGGCTGCCCGCCCATCATCAGGCGCGTGCTCTGCGCACTGGGCACGGCAATATTCATGCGCAGAAACACCGGTACGCAGCGGCCGGCTTGCGCTGCAATCGCCGCCAAGCGTTCGAGTTCGCCCAGGCTTTCCACATGCACCGTGCAGTTGGGCAGGGCGGCCGCCTGGGCGAGTTCGGTATCGAGTTTGCCCGGGCCACCGAACAACAACGCTGCCTGTGGTTGCTGTGCATGCAGCCAGGCCAGTTCGCCACCGGACGCGGCTTCGAAACCATCCACATGCGGCGCCAGCGTGCGCAGGACCGGCGGCTCTGCATTGGCTTTTGCCGCGTAGAACAGTTCGCACTGCGCCGGCAGGTGCGCGCGCATCCAGGCCGTGTGTGCGTCCAGTGCCGCCAGGTCGTAGACATACGCGCAAACCGGGCCATCGCAGCGTTCGCGCAGCTGCGGCAAGGCGGCAAGCACCGCGGCGTTGTCGATGTGCAGACTCATGCCGCCACCTGCCGCGCCGCCGTCATGCGCGCGATGGGATTGGGCAGTGCGGTGTAGTCGGAGTGACGGTCCGCGCGCTGCCACAGCCGCGTGCCCAGATTGTTCTTGCCCGGCAGCGGTGCGCCATCGATCAGGCCCTGTAATGCGGCGTTTGCGCCATGGCGTTGCTGCCAGCGCATGGCACTTTCGCCCACGCAGTGCCACAGGCGCGCTTCCAGCGCCTCATCGCCTTCGCTCAGATGAAAAATCGCTTCGGCCAGGTTATTGACCAATGCGCAATACGCCACCCGGTTCCAGCCCTGTTCGGGCGTGTAATACAGCGATTGCCGTGCGCGCTCGCCCACACCGTGCAGGCGTGCCGCCGGCCAATGGTGGGCGAGCAGCTTGGTGCCTTCCAGGTCGCGGATCCAGACCCGCGTCGGCCAGCCATCGACGAAGCCGATCACGGTGTTCTGCAAATGCGGCTCCAGCGCGATGCCGTGCTGGAACAGCGCGCTCCACACACCGTCCAGCAGCAGTCCTGCATAGGCGCGGAACCACAGCAGCGTTGCCGTGTGCCGGTCCATCTGCGCGTTGCACAGCGCCTGCAGGCGTGCCGCACACACGCTGTTGCCCTGCGCATCGCAGGTGAACAAGGCCGCAGCCACCTGCGGTTGCCAGCGTGCGCGTTGTGCGGCCGGCAGGGTTTGCCGGTACAAGATGCCGAAGCTCTCCGACAGGGCACGTGCAGCGAGTGGGTCGGCATCGTGCAATGCGGGATCGACTTGCGCGATCTCCAGCGAGGTCGCCGCCGGTTCCAGCATCACGTCGAAGCCCGGCGCCTGCACCGCCAGCGCGCGCCAACTCGGGGCCAGTAGCTCGGTGAGCGCCACCGCGCTTTCCAGCTCGTACCAGGCGTTCTTGCGCACGCAGTTGGTGAGCCGCACATGCACCGAACACTTGAGGAAATACGCAAGCTCCGGGTGATACAGCGTGCGCACCGACGAGGTCGGCCGCACTGCATCGCCCAACGCACCGACCGGCGCGATCAGGCCGCGTGCCTGCAAGGTGCGCAGCAATGGGTCCTGGAGCAGCCGCTGCGCTTCCCAGGGATGGCAGGGGTAGAGATTGTCGCTGCCGGAGAGCTGCTTCAAACTCGCCCGCACGTCGCGTCCCTGCGTGCGCAACAGCCGCGGGTCGATGCGGAACCAGAACAGCTGGAAGGACGCGCGCGCTTCCGGTGCACAGGCCAGCACCTGATCCAGATCCACCCCTTCGCGACTCTTCGGCGTCGGGTGCATTGCGTGCCCCCACAGCATCGATTGTTCGGCGTCGATCATCGCCTCGCCAGTGGTGGCAGTGGTTTGCGCCTGTCGCAACAACGCGGCGGTGACCGCCACGCTGTTGGCGCTTTGCGCGAGCAGTTCCGGGTTGACAGCCTGTGCACTGCCCAACGCCTGCAACAGGCAGCGCGCCAACGCATCCGCATCCAGGCTGTGCCACGGCTTGCCGGCACTCTTGAGAAACGGCGTGGAGGCGAAGCGGCAGCGGCCCAGGCGATCGGCGTAGGCAATGCGCACGCACAGCGCGCCGGTCTCGCCCAGGTCGATGCGTAGCCAGCGGTGCTCGGCCATGCGCGGGCCGGGGCGATCCAGCCCGCGATAGTCGAACTGCACCGCACGCTGCGGAATCGCAAATTCGCGCAGGTAACAGTTCAACCAGCAGCTGCAGGCCTGCGCGTCGGCCATGCTCTCGTACCAGGGGTCATGCATCGTGTGCGGCGACATCGGCAGTTCTCCTCGAAGGGAAGCGCACCAGAACGGTGAGCGCAGCGGCCGCCGCAGCCAGCGCGGCAGCCAGGAAAGGGGTGGCAGGGCCGGATGCCTGCGCCAGTGCGCCGGCGGCAGCACCGGCGGCTACGCCGGCCCATTTGCCGCAGGCATCGAAACGGCCGAACAGACGCCCGGCGCCGTGCCCGCTGGCGACCAGCGCCAGACTGCGGTTGAGCCCACGCAGGCCGAACAACATGCCGAAGCCGAACAGCAGCCGCGCTACCGCCAGGGCGATGGCATCGTGCAGCAGCGCCTGCCACACGCAGGCCACCGCAAACAACGCCAGACCCGGCACCAGCCACGCCTCGCCGTCGTCGCGTCGCCACCACGGCAGTACCAGCAGATAGACCAGATGCGGCAGGCTGTAGAGCAGGCCGGCGAGCGCATCGTGGCCGGCGCCGCGCGCGAGCGCATACGGAATGAAATAGGGAAACGTCACCACCATCGCAAAGCAGAACAAGAACTGCGCGAGCAGCAAGGCCGGCCACAACGGCGTGCTGGTTGCCGGCAGCGATGCCGACGATGACGTTGCGTGCGTCGAGGACGTCGACGGTTTGCCGGCAGCGGGGGGGCGCGCGGCCGGTTGGTCGGCGGGCAGTCGCCAGGTCAGCGCAAACGCCAGCAACGGCAGCACGGCCAGTGCGCGATACAGCGATTGCGCCGGGCCCAGCGCCAGTGCCAGGCCAAGCAGGGCCGGCGCGCTCACCATGGCCAGCCGCGCCGAATACTGGGTCCAGTCCAGTGCGCGCGCCAACGGGCCGGCCTGCGGCTGGCTGGCCAGGTACGCGTTGGCCGCCGCCAGCGAACCGCCGCAGGCGCCTTGCACGATCAGGCCGATCACCAGCCAGCTCAGCGACGGTGCAAAGCCGGCAATCGCAAAGCCCAGCGCCAGCCCCAGTTGTGCGCGCAGCAGCGAGCGCTTGCGGCCATAGCGGTCCGCCAGACGCCCCCAGGCGCCCGCGGTCAACGCGGTGCAGAGCGTGGGCAGCACATACAGCACGCCGCTCCAGCCCACGGCGGCCGATGGCGCCAGTTCGGCCAAGACCTGCGGCAGAAACAGCGGCATGCCCAACGCAGTGAATGCCGCCAGATAATGCGCGGCCAGCACCGGGCCCAGGATGCGCCTCATCGTTGCGTACCCGCCTGCTTGCGCGGTGGTTGTTGCGCGTGCGCGAACGCAGTGCCGAAGGGATTGGGCGCGCTGTCGCCGTAGAACTTATTGATGTCGGTGGCGCCGGTGCGCTGCTTGCTGAGCAGGCTGCCGGCACTGAGCAGGTATTTCACCGGCAGCCGGGGCGCGGCCAGCAGGCGGCGCGCGGGGCCGGTATCGATGCCATCGCTCTCCAGGTACGCCAGCGTTGATGCGAACTGCGCCTGCAACTGTGCATACAGCGGTGCGCGCAGCGCGGGCTGCCATTCGGCCAGGCCTTCCAGCACGGCCTGCAGGTCCAGCTGCAGCACGATGGTGCAGAACATCTGCGCCAATGCCTGCGCGTCGTCCACTGCAATGCGTGCGTCCTGCAGCGGGCCTAACGCGTCCACCGCCGGCAGCGCCGCACGCAACTGCGGCAGCGCGATCCGTGCAGCGTCGTTGTCCTTCATCAACAGGCGCACCGGGCTGCCCTGTGCATACACCAGCACGCTGTTCTGCTGATTGGCTTCCAGCGCAATGCCGTACCCCAGCCACAGGCGTAGATGCACGGCAAGCAGCAGTTCGGTGTAGTCGCGCCACCACTGCAGCACGTCGCCGTGCGCAAAACGCTCGGCCAGATGGAGCGCCATCGGGCGGCCATCCGGCATGGGCGCGCACAGCGCGGCCACCGGCACCAGCGTGGCATCGTCCAGCGGCGGGTAACGCCGCACCAGATAGGCCAGATGACGCGTTTCGCCGACGTGCCCGCCATGGGCTTCATCCACGAACACGCAACGGCCGCGCAGCGCAGGGTCGCGCGCATCGATATTGCGCAATGCGCGCTCCAGCCAATGCCCGTCGTACAGCGTGGAGGGTTTGATCAAGCGCAGATTCAGCGCACCCAGCGTGCGCATCGGAATCGGCAGCTTCAGATGCAGCTGCGGATGCTGCAGTGGCACCAGCGTGCGCACCGATAGCGTCGGGCGCACCTCCAGCCAGGGCTGCGGCGCACGCAACACGCCGTTAGGCAACGCGAAACCTTCCTGCTCCAAGCGTTCCCATACCAACGGATGCACCGGCCAGGCGACATGCGTGGCGGCCAGCTCGGCCGGCAGGCCCAGGCTGACGAAATCCGGCCACAGCTCGGCCGGCGGGGCGCTGGTGCACTGTGCCAAGGCCTGCGGAACCGCCAGCCAGCGCAGCGCGAAGGTTGGTGCGAATTCCGGCGCGTAATGGCGCAGCTCGGCTGCATCCAGCCCGGCCTTGGCGCGCGCAGTGGGATAGAACGGATGGTCGCGGTAGCTGGCCAACTGGTCGCAGCGGTACGCCCGCTCGGCGGCATCGGCGTGCTGCAGCGCATTGATCAGCGCCGGTGCCTGTGCGTGGTACGCCTGCCGCGCCAGACCCCGATGCGCAGCGGCGCAGTCGGCTTCCTCGGCGTAGGCGCGATGCAGTTGTTGCGTTTCGGCATCGAGTTCGGCGCTCATGCGTTGCAGCCAGGCGTGCGCGCCGCGTTCGACATGTGCCCCTTCGGGAGTCTGCACGATCCAGCTGTCGCCGCAGGCGCTGATGTCCTGCAGGGTGCCCTGCCGATGGATCGGCAGCCACAGCGTGCCACCGGGCACATGTGCGATGCGCCACCAGCCTTCCACCGGGCTGGGGTCGGTCCACACCGCCAGCACTGCTGGGCCGGGTGTTGTGGCAGTGCCGCGCGTGGCAATGCCACGCAGGTCTTCGCGCAGGCAGGCATCGATGATGCGGGTCGCGATGTAGCGTTGGTCGGCCGCACTGTTCATGCGCGCACCTGCGCGTGATCGATACGCCACTGCAGGCCCGCTTCGGCCTGTATCACCGCCTGTTGCAGCGCCTGTGCATCGCTGGCAAGTGCGCTCAGGACGCCCAGATAATCCTTGTTGGAATGGCTCAGGCGGATGTGTTCGCCCGGTGCGCGCATGCGTCGGTAGTGCACGTCGCTGTGCGCATCGTGATGGCGGCGGTCTTCGCTGGCGGTGACCAATTCGCCATCGTGTTCTGCCACGTAATAGCGCAGCAATGCATGCGCACGCGTGCTGCGCAGTTGCGGCAACGGCAGGCCCAGGTGCGGTGCCAGCGCCGCATTGAACCATTGCCGGCCAAACATCTCGTCGAGCAGGAATTCGCGGCGGTCGCCGATGCTGCGGTAATTGATTTCCACCAGCACCGGGCCATCGGCGGTCAGAATGAATTCGCTGTGGCACAGCCCGAAGCCCACACCGAATGCACGCAACTGTTGCAGCGCTTGTGCGACCACCGGCGTGCCTACATCGGCATCCCACTGCGCTTCGCATTCGACGAAGTGCGGCGGTGGCGACAGCCGTACCTTGAAGCCGCCGATGGCTTGCAGGCTGCTGCCATCGCCCAGGGTTTCCAGCGTAAACAGCGCGCCCTCCAGCATGCCTTCCAGCAACACGCTGCGCTGCGGATGGCGCTGCCACACATCGTCCAGATAGGCCTGCAATTGCCCAGCGTCGGCGCAGTGGCGCACATCCAGGCTCGCTACGCCCTCGCGCGGTTTGGCCACCACCGGCCAAGGAATCTGCGCCGGCAACGCAGCGCCGGGCGGCAGGGTGCAGAACCACGGGCAGGGCAGGCCACGTGCACGCAGGCGCTGGCGCATCGCGGCCTTGTTCTTGGCGGCGTAGCACACCTGCCAGTCCTTGCCGGGCAGGCCAAGCGCGGCGGCCACCAGCGCGGTGCTGGTCTGCAGATGGTCGCTATTGCTGAACACTGCACGCGGCGCGATGTCCGCATCGTGCAACACGTCGAGCACCCCGAGCGGATTGAACACATCGCATTCGATCACCCGCTGCGGCGCATGCGCCGGGTGCTCGCGGAAGTAGGCCAGATGATCGAGCCGGTGGTCGGTCAGCAACCACACCGGCAGGCCCAGCGCGTGCGCGGCCGGCAAGAAGCCTTCGGTGATGGCCGGATGGCAGACATGGGTGAGGATCACCAACGGTGCAGCGGATGTCGCAGTCATGGCAGCTCTCGTTCAACAGGACGGTGGAAAAACCGGTACTGAAACGGGCTGCCTGGCGCCGCGGGGCGGTGGGTGGCCTGCGATGCGGTGATCGCATACCGCATGCTGCGGCAGTGAGGCGTGCGTCATGCACGCCGTGTTCTCTGTGGCGGCCGTCAGCGCGACCGCCGTTGCCCTCAGGCGCGACCGGCACCCCTGTGCGGCGGTCGTGTGCAGCTAGTGATGCGGGCTCAGAACGTGTATTCCAGCCCGGCGGTCACGGTTCGTGCCGGTGCGGCCTGACGGCCCCACGGACTGGTGTCGATGCCGCGGAACCAGTACTGCCGATCGAACAGATTATTGATCGCCAACGAAGCGCTGAATTTTTGTCCATCGCGTTCGAACAAGGTATGGCTCACCTGCGTGTTCCACACCATGTAGGCCGGCAATTGGCCCACTGACGCGATGGCGTTCTCTTGCACGGTGTTGGCGGCATCGCTGAAGGCCTTGCTGAAGTAATAACCGGAAAGCGCGACAGTGGTATGACCGAGCGCGTAGGTGCCGCCCAGCGTGATCTGGTTGCGCGAGGTATACGGCACGCGGAAGCCGCGGAATGCGCCCGATTCCTGGCTGGCGTCCAGATACGCATAGCTGGCGTTGAGGGTAAGCGCGCGCAATTGCTCCGGGCTCCATTGCAGCTCCAGCTCACCACCTTGATGGCGGGTCTTGCCCAGGTTGCGGAACACGCGGGTGGTGTTGTCCAGCTGAATCTGCTGGTCGAAATCGATCAGGTACGCGCCCAGCTGGATACGGGTGCGCTCGTTGGGCTGATAGCGCGTGCCCGCTTCGTAATTCCACGCCAGCTCCGCATCCAGGTTGTTGCCGAAGATGATTTGAGTGACCTGCGGCGCGCGCATCGAACGCTGGCCATCGGCGTAGAAGAACCACTGCTCGTTGGCCTGGAAACCCACTGTCAGACCGGGCAATACATCGCGGGTCTGGTTGAGCGTGCTCACGCCGGTCGCACGGTTGAAATAGCGCGAGTCCAGGCGCTCGTAGCGCAATCCCGGGGTAATGGTGATGCGTTCGTCCGGCAGCGTGATTGCGTTGCTGACATAGGCGGCCACTGCGCGGTCTTCGAACTGCCAATCGCGTACCGTGGTGAACAGCCCATCGCGTAGACGCAGGTTGCCGACCAGGAAGTCGATGTCTTCGCGCACGGCGCGTACACCGGCGGTCCACTGCTGGCGCACGCCACCGGCATCGCCCATGTTCCAGCTCAGGCGCGGCTCGCTGCCAACCACGCGGAAGTCGCGCGGCGCAGTCTGGCGCAGCTGCGGCGGCAGGTCCGAGCGCCAGGTTTCGGTCGCGGCCTGGCGCATGCCGACGATGAAATTGCGGCTGCTGCGTGCGCTGAAGTTGGTCCACTCCAGGCGCACATCCTGCATCGGTCCCCAGTCGCCCAACAGTTGCTCATAGCTCAACGATGCACGCGTGGTGCGACCGTTGAAGGTGTCCAGGGGGCGCGTGGACTGACGCGGGTCGCGGCGGTAATCGTCCGGACTCAACGCACCAGCCAGGTCCATGTCCACCAGATAGCGCTGCACGCTGGCCTTGAGCAGTTTGGTGTCGTCCAGCCACCACTCCGCACGCACGCGCAGATTGCTGATGTCGGTGTCGCTGTGCGCGCGCCAGTATTCGCCATAGGCGCGATTGGCATCGACCTGCATGCCGAAGTTGTCGGTGAGGTAGCCGCCGCTGCTCAGCGCGCTGTCCTGCAAGAACTGGCCCTGGCCGCCGGCAGTGACCTTGTGCGCCAGCGTGGTGCTCCATTCGCTGGGGATGTCCTTGCTGACCAGATTGATCACGCCGCCCACGTTATTGGGCCCGTACTGCACGGCGGCGCCGCCGCGCACGATGTCGATGCGGTCGATCTGGTTCAAACCCACCGGGAACAACGACAGGCTGGTCTGCCCATAGGGCGCCAGGGCCAGCGGAATGCCGTCTTCCAGCACCTGCACGCGGCCGCTGCGGCTTTCGTACAGGCCGCGCAACATCAGTTGCGGCAAGGCGCCGGTGCCGGTCTCGTCGAAGATCTTGATGCCGGGCACGCGCTGCAACGCATCGTCAATCGAGCGGTTGCCGCCGTTGCGCAGCTGCTCGCGGTCGATCACCTGGCGGCTGCCCGCGTAGCGTTGCACATCGTCGGGCTTGGAACGGCCAAGCAGGCTGCCCTGTACCTGGATCGCATCCAGTGCCCGAATCGGCGGATCGCCTCCGGGGTTGGCAACTGCATCGGCGGTCTCGGTTGCGAGCGCCAGCGGCGGCAGGGGCAGCGTGATCGCCGCGATGGCGATGGCCAGGGCGTGGAAACGGAACGTCGACATCTACGGCGTGCTCCTGCAGGCGGGTGGTGACGTGGGAACGGCACAACTGGCCAGATGGCCGCGCAATGCACGTTGAATCAGCGCGCGGTCTTCGCCGGCCAGCAGCCAGCGCAGATCGGGTTGTTGCAGCCAGTGCGCGCGTTGCGCATCGGTGCGCGGGTTGGGGCAGAACGGCACGTTGGCGGCAACGCACTGCGCATGCAGCTGCAGCAGCAACTCCCACACCTGCACATGGGTGGGCTGCGGGCCCAGGCCCAGATCCAGCGCAAGATCCAGCGCGCCTTCCATCACCAGCGCCACGCCGGGCACGGCGAGAATGTCCGGGAGTGCAGCAACCCCGGCGGCGCTTTCGATCATCGGCACGATGCGGATACCGGCGTTGGCCTGCGCGATGTAGGTAGGCAGATCGACATTGCCGAAGCCGGTGACGCGGCCGCCGGTGATGCCGCGCCGGCCCAGTGGCGGAAAGCGCGCCGCAGCGATTGCATCGGCGATCTGCGCCGCCGACTCGGCACGCGGAATCACGATCCCGCGTGCACCGGCGTCCAGCACCCGGCCGATCAGTTTTTCGTCCACCTCCGGCACCCGCACCCAAGCCTCGCAACCGGACACCTCACAGGCGCGGATGGCATGTTCCAACTCATCGGGCGCGCGCAGCACGTGCTCCAGATCGAGCACCACGAATCCATAGCCCACGCGGCCCAGCAGCTCGCACAGCTGCACACTGGGCACCGCATTGAGGAGTCCAACCGCAAACGCCATGGAAGAGGCCGCCAGGGAAACGGGCGCTCATCCTGCGCTCGATGGGAATGATTATCAAGTGTGTCTTCCGGTCTTTTTGGGTAACCAGGGGAGGTGGCTTGGCTCCTTGGACTTGAATTTGGAGATAGGCATCGAATACCGCCAGAGCTTTGCTGCCCGCGCTCGATTCGATTGGCAGCACTGGCATTGCGCCAATAGAAATGTTGTTGCTGTCCAGGAAAGGACGTAGCCTTGAAGAAACAAGGCGTTTATCGGCCAACTACACCATGTATCGCACTTCAGCCGCGCTGCTATGCATCTCCCTGGCGACTTTACTGTGCGCCTGCGGGGCAAAGGAGACCACCATGCAATCAAAGGACGTGCAGGCCCGCGACGCTGACGGCGATCCGATCTATCGGAAGAACCCGCACCCTACGCAGGCCTATCGGATCACCATGACCATCGAGGATGCGCCAGGACCGTTTGGTTTCGTAGATGGCGCGGCTTTTTATCAGATGACGAATCATACGCTGTGCACCCCGATTGAGCCGATTGCAGGGGTCTGGTCCAAGCAAAAAGAAGATGGTGTTCCTGCAGTCTTCAAAAAAATCGATGCCACGACCTATGTGGCGACGATTTTTGCAGATGGCATGGTGGATGCGGATTACTATGGCAGAGGGGTATGCCATTGGGAGTTGATTGGTGTTGGTATGTCGCTAAAAGCGAGTGGAAAACATGAGGAGACTGATTTTGCGCCTAGTTTGGAGAAAGAGCAGATCCTGCAGTCGGCCTCAAAGAAAACCTACTTCTGGAAAAATGGTTATCCGAAAAGCGGCGTCGATGACTTCCCGGATACAGGGAAGCCATCCGCCGAGAATTACGCTGAGCCCAACCGAAGAAATTTGTTTGTTGTAACTCTCAAGGCGGAGAGGTTGGTCCCATGAATCTGACTAGTCAGGAATACGCTGCGCTTGCGTACGATGCATACCAAAAGCCAGATAAGGTGGGGCCCACAAGCCCTATCGTAGATATCGGCGGTATTCCGTGCAGACGCCTAGACTATGTGGATAAGCCGTCAGGCTACCAAGGCGTGATCTACGAGAGGGCCGATACTGGTGAAATGGTGGTTGTGCACCGAGGAAGCGAGTTTGATCGCCAGCCAATGCAGGACGGCGCATTTGCCGATGGAGGTATGGTGGCAACGCGTCATAACGCACAGATTGCCGACGCTGTCGATTTTACTCGGCATGCGTTGGATTACGCAGAACAAGCGCGCATCAAGACCGGCCAGCCAGCCCCCCAAGTGACAGTTGCGGGTCATTCCCTGGGTGGCGATTTGGCTCAGGTCACTGCTCACCACTTCGGCTTGAAAGGACAGACATTCAACGCCTACGGGGCGACCAGCTTGGATCGGCGAATTCCCGAAGGTGGTAACGATGTAATCAATCATGTCATGGCTGGCGATGCGGTCAGCGCTGCCAGCCGGCACTACGGGCGGGTCGAGATCTATGCCACGCCGAACGAAATAGCCACACTGAAAAGATCCGATTACGCCAACGACAACGGTGCGCTGGACGCTCGCGACCCCTTGTCTGCTGCAGTCAGGTTGGGCGAGTCGCATCGCATGCACAACTTTCTCCCCGTCGATGCCGATAGCAAGCCGGATCGTTCCGTATCGGAAAACCCCGCAGCACGTCAGCTCGCGCAGCAGTACGCGCCAATGATCGAGAAGTATCGCGATGACGTGGAAACGCTGCGGGCGGGCTTGACGCTGTCTTCGCGGGGAGTTTCTGGTCTTGTCCGTGATGGCGTCGATCAGCTGCGCGGTCCGGTGGAGCCGGGGGCCGGGCGTCGGGAAATGGATGCGCCCAGCTGGCAGCAACAGATGCAACAATTTCAGCAAGACCGCGAGCGCAGCCATGCGCCACAGACCTGGCAGGTTCCGCTCAAGCCGGATGCGCAGGAGATGCGCGCGGCGTCGCCGACACACGGCGGCAAGCCGTCCTCTCTGCAGGACGATCCCGGCGCATTTCTCGACCGCATGTTGGCCGCCGCACAGAGCGGGGACCGTGATCAGTTCCGTCAGATGACTCAGACCCTGGCCAACGAACCGCCTGGCCGCGCCTTGCGCGCCGAGGCGGTGGAGGCGGTAAACCAACTGGAACAACAGGCGGCCCAGCAGGCGATGCAGGCGCAGCGGCAACAGGCCGAGTCGCAACAGCAGGAAACCATGCGCGTCGGTGCGCGCAGCCTGTAGTCGTCATCACCAGGAAGGCAGGACGCACGATGAGCACACACGACCCGATGGAGCTGGCCAGCAAGACCGCTGCCTTGATGGAACAGTTCGAGCGCCGATGTGCCGAATTGGAGCAACTGCAACGCCGTCTTGCGCAGCAGTTGGAGCAGGTGGCGCAGTCGCTGCCAAACGTAGTGACGCGTTCGGCCGAACAGACGTTACAGCGCGTGCCCGACACGTTGATTCGAAGCATCCAGCAGGGGTTGGACCAACCTGTCGCCGGGTTCGAAAAGCGGCTACAGCAAGCCGGTGGTTTGATCGGCGAAGGCGCGCAGTCGCTGTCTGATCAACTCAAGCGTATCGAACGCGGGCAGCGCCTGCTGCTCTGGAAAGGCGCGGCAGTTGTCCTGGGAAGTCTGCTGCTGTTGCTGGTAGGCGGCGGATGGTTACTGAGCCAGTATCGCCAGGAGATCCGCGACAACCAGTTGCGTGCCGAGTTGCTGCGCGCCTACAACGCCGCCGACGTAGTGCTGTGCGGCGACCGGTTATGCGCCAATGTGGAGACCAAAGGCGCCGCGTACGGTGACCGTCGTCAGTATCGGCCGGTCAAAGCCCGCTGATGTCGGCGTTGACAGCGGTCTGCCCATCGCCCTGCGGGCGTTGCGCAAACGCTCTACGCAAGTCGCTGCAACAGACCCCATCGCCGATGCATTGCGTCATGCGCATCAGTTGGTCTGGCGATGAACCAGACGCTACCAAAACAAGCCGCCGGCGTCATGACGCCGGCACACTCGACGCTCGATACGGCGGGGTGGACATCACCATCTCGGCCAGCGAATAGGCCAGCTCGCGCTCGGCCAGCACCGCGCCGTCGGCGCCGTGTTCGAGCAGATGTTTGACTTCGGCATCGCTGTGCGCGCGCGCCAGCAAGGTCAGCGATGGGTTGATTGCGCGCAATTTGGCCAGCGCCTCGCCGGCTTCCAGCGGTTGCGGAATGGCCAGGATCGCGATTTTGGCATTCTCTGGACGTGCCTCGGCCAGGACCCGGTCGGCTGCTGCACTGCCACGGATGCCCGGGATGCCGGCCGCATGCGCTTTGGCCACATGGTCGCCGTTGTCGTCGATCACCAGCACCGGCACGCCGCGGCTGCGCAGCAACTGCGCCAACGCGCTGCCCACGCGGCCGTAGCCGATCACGATGGCATGTCCATCCGCCGGCAACACCGGGCCCGGCGGCAGTTCCGGTTCCACCGCTGCGGGCGCGTCCTGCGCCTGCCTGGCCTGCCAGCGGTCCAGCCAGGAGAACAGGAACGGGTTGGCGATGATCGACAGCAGCGCACCGGCCAGGATCAGGTCGCGCCCGGTTTCGGGCAGGATCGCCAGCTGCACGCCCAGCCCGGCCAGGATGAAAGAGAATTCGCCAATCTGCGCCAGGCTGGTGGAAATGGTCAGCGCGGTGCCGGTGGGGTGGCCGAACGCGCGCACGATCACGAACGCGGCCAGCGACTTGCCCACGGTGACGGTCAGGAACGTCGCCAACACCTGCCACGGGTGCTCGACCAGAATCATCGGGTCGAACAACATGCCGACCGACACGAAGAACAGCACCGCAAACGCATCACGCAACGGCAGCGAATCGCTCGCCGCCTTGTGGCTGAGCTCGGATTCCTTGAGCAGCATGCCGGCGAAGAACGCGCCCAGCGCGAACGACACCCCGAACAGGGTGGCCGACACGAACGCCACGCCCAGCGCGATGCCGAGCACGGCCAGGGTGAACAGTTCGCGCGAGCCGGTGGCAGCCACCTTTTCCAGCGACCACGGAATCACCCGCCGCCCGACCACCAGCATCACCGCCACGAATGCGACCATTTTCAGCACGGTCAGACCGAGCGCGGCCAGCAGCGAGGTCGGCTCGCCGGCATGCGCGGCCGCCGGTGCGCCGGTGCCGAGCACCTCGGCCAACGCCGGCAGCATCACCAGCGCGATCACCATCACCAGGTCTTCGACGATCAACCAGCCCACCGCAATGCGGCCGCGCTGGGTTTCCAGCAGGCGGCGCTCTTCCAGCGCACGCAACAACACCACGGTACTGGCCACCGACAACGCCAGGCCGAACAACAGCCCGTGCATCAACGGCCAGCCCATGCTCCAGGCCAGCGCCCAGCCGAGCAGGGTGGCGACCACGATCTGCGCCAATGCGCCGGGCACCGCAATCCACTTCACTTCCATCAGGTCGTCGAGCGAGAAGTGCAGGCCCACGCCGAACATCAGCAACATCACACCCAGCTCGGAGAGCTGGTTGGCCATGGTCTGGTCGGCCACGAAGCCGGGCGTGAACGGCCCGACGCAGACGCCGGCCAGCAGATAGCCGACCAGCGGCGAGAGTTTCACTTTCTGTGCGAGCGTGCCCAGCACGAAAGCGACCGCGAGGCCGACGGCGATGATGTCGATGAGGCTGGTGTCGTGATGCATTCCAATCCGTTGTGAGAGTGTCCGAAAGATCGTCGAGGTCGACCCAGCCAACGGCACTGCGCCGGGCGTCGCCTGCGGGCATTGCGTGGTGATGGATGGTGTCCGGCGAGGGGGACAGGACCGCACAGCAGGTCCGGTTGGCCGGGCACCCATAGTACACAGCGCTTGATTAACGCGATGCGACACGCGGCGCAGCGCACCCGCAGCGGCATGCAGTGCGTGCCGAAGACGCACTGCCTGGTCGCAAGCGGTGATCGGCGTCACCGCACTGCCAGACCTTGCAAAACGTGCGCGCTGCACGGGTGCTGCGGCACTGGATTGCAAACCCATCCCGGCGCGTGCAATCGAATCGAGTTTGACGACAACGCTTCGCCTTGGTGCAGGGCGTGCGCGCGCGGACGGCGAACAATCCGGGCTCCCCCACTGTTGGAGCCGCTGCGTTCTTCAACAGGCCCACGCCCTCGCCACGCAGGTTGCGGTGGCGAGGCAACACGAGCCACGCCATGCACCTCAGCGAATTTGTCACGCCGCAATTCCGGCACGATCCCTATCCCACCTATGCACGCCTGCGCGATGCAGGGCCGCTGGTGGAGGTGGCCGAGCACCGCTTGATGACCGGTCACTACGCAGTGGTCGACCGCCTGCTCGGCGATCGCCGCGTGGGCCGCGATTATCTGAAAAGCACTCGCCTGCGCTATGGCGATGCGGCGGAGGAGATGCCGCTGTTCCAGGGCCTGAGCCGCATGTTCCTGCTGGTCAATCCGCCGATGCATACGCAGTTGCGGGGGCTGATGACTCAAGCCTTCGCTGCGCGGCAGATGGAGGTCATGCGTGAGATTGCCAGCGAGATCGCTACGCAGTTGATCGCGCAGTTCAAGGCGAACGGTCGCGGCGATCTGCTGAAAGACTTCGCCTTTCCGCTACCGATCGCCATCATCTGCCGCATGCTGGATATCGATCCTGCCGATGCCACCCGCGTGGGCCAGGCGACCAGCGCGCTGGGCAAGGTGTTCGACGCGATGATGACCGCCGAAGAACTGGAAACCACTGCTGCGGCCTACAACCAGCTGGACGCGTATTTTCGTACGGTGATCGAGCAGCGCCGGGGCAGCCAGGACGAGGACCTGATCTCGCGCTTCATCCATGCCGAAGACAATGGCCGCCGCCTGAGCACCGATGAAATCGTCTCCAACGTGATCCTGCTGTTCTTCGCCGGTCACGAAACCACCTCCAACATGATCTGCAATGCGCTGATTGCGTTGCACCGGCATCCCGAGCAGTTGGCGCTGCTGCGCGACAACCCCGCATTGATGCCCAATGCGGTACTCGAATGCATGCGCTACGACAGCTCGGTGCAGATGGCCACGCGCACGGTATTGCAGGCGTTCGAACTCGATGGCGTGCAGCTGCAGGCAGGCGCCATGGTGTATCTGATGTTGGGTGCGGCCAACCACGATACGCGCCAGTTCAGTGCGCCGCAGTCGCTGGATATCCTGCGTCAACAGGGCCGCGCGCTGTCGTTCGGTGGTGGCATCCACCATTGCCTGGGCAACCGGCTGGCGTTGATCGAGATGGAAGCTGCGCTTGCGGCGTTGCTCACCCAGTTGCCGGCATTGCGGCTGGAGCAGCTTGGGACGCTGAGCTGGAACGATCGTGCCAACCTGCGCGGCGTGGATGCCTTGCTGGCGTCCTGGTGACGCAGCGTCACCGCGTGGGTTGCAGCCTTCGGTGCCCACGCCTGTGGACCTGCCTAAAAAAACAGGCACCACCGAGTGATCGGCGATGCCTGTGATACGCCTGCATTGGGCGCAATCGCGATCAATGCAGGCATCTGGAGCGGCAAAGAGCGCGTGCGTGGTGGCAATGCACGCCACGCGCAGCGCTCCGGTCTACGAGCGCTTTCAGAAGCGGTAGGTCACCCGGCCATACCAGTAGCGCCCATTGAAGCCGAACGGCGACAGCGACGAGTACTGCAGGCCGCCGGCACGATCGTCATAGGCGGTGGTCAACTGCGCCTTGGTCGGGTACTGGTTGGTGAGGTTGTCCGCGCCCACGGTGAAGGTGAACTGGTTCCAGGTCTGGCTGGCGGCCAGATTCAACAGCCAGCGCGCGTCGTAGGTCTGGTCCTGGCTGCCATCGGCCGGGTCGCTGATGCGCTTGATCGATCCGTAGCGGGTGGCGTTGAAGTTGAGTGCAAACTCGCCGATCGACCAGTCCGCTGCCGCCATGTACTTGGTGCGCGGCGTCGCATCGGTGAGCAGGCCCTGGCTGGCGCGGCCGAAGTTGGGGTTGGACAGCTCCAGGATGGTGGTCTTGTTGTAGTTGGCGCTCGCACTCAGATTGAGCTTGCCGTAGTTGCCCAGATCGGCGAGATAGCTGTTGATCCAGTCCACGCCACGCGTGCGGCTGGTGGCGCCATTGACGAAGAACTGCACCGCTGCCACCTGGCCGATCGGCTGCGCCAGCTGCAACTGGTCCGAATACAGGATCTGGTCCCAGATACGGATCTGGTACACGTCCAGGCTGGAGGTGAAGTTGGCGGTCGGCTGCCACACGCCGCCCAGGCCGTAATTGGTGGATTTTTCCGGGCTCAGCGGGCCGGCGCCCAGTGCGATGGCGACCGGATCGGAGGTGCGGTACGTGCCCACCTGCACCAACTCGCCGTCCTGGATCAGCGTCACCACCGAGGCGTAGTTCTGTTGCGCCAGCGACGGTGCGCGGAAGCCGTTGGAGATGGTGCCGCGCAGCGCGAACGTATCGGTGAAGGCGTAACGTGCCGACAACTTGCCCGATCGCGTGGAACCGGCATCGCTGTAGTTTTCAAAGCGCCCGGCAATGCCGCCGGAGAGCTTGTCGGTGATGTCCGCTTCCAGGTTGGCGTAGATCGCATTGCTGTGACGGCCGAACCGACCGGCAACCGACGGTTCCAGTCCGGAGAATACCTGCGCGCCGCCGGGGTAGGGTGCGCCGGTGTCCGGGTTGATGGTGTTGGGGTCGAAGAAGTACGAGGCCGGCGAGCCGGCGGTGATCTCATAGCGGTCCTGGCGGTGCTCGGCGCCGAAGGCCACATTGACCGGATAGGCCAGGCCCCAGTCGAAGGACTTGTTGACGTCGACGTTGATCGTGCCCTGTTCGGTCTCGAAGCCGCCGGAATTGAAGTTGGTCGGCGATGCGCCGGTGGTCCAGTACAGATTGGTATTGATGCTGTTGAGGATGTTGAAGGTCATGTCGTTCTTGCCATAGGTGGCCGACACGTCCCAATTCCACTCGCTGGCGGTGCTGCCCTTCAGGCCCAGCACGGCCGAGCGGTCGTTGGTGGGGTTGTAGATCTGCGGCAGGAACCCGTTCGGGTAGATCGCCTGCACATTGCGGGCGGTGTTGTCGGCGGCGCGGTAGTAGCCGTTGGAGGTGACTTCGCGACGGCTCATGCTCAGGTGGCCGTACAGCTCCACATTGGGCGAGAACTCGTAGCCGAATGCCGCCAGGCCCTGATAAAAATTGGATGCCGGGTCGCCGTGGCGCTGGTATGGCACACCGCCCGGATTGGGCGTCCCCGGCACGGTGGTGGCGCGGTTGGTGTTTTCGCCGCGATTGGTGCTCATGGTGTTCTGGTAGTTCCACGACAGCCGTACCCAGCCCGGTGCGGTGTCGCCGCCGCTGCCGCCAAAGGCCAGGCCCACCGAACCGTCGATGCCGTTCTGCTCGCCATCGCCCTTGTCCATGATGCCGCCATTGACCGAGATGCTGTTGCTGCCTGCATCGGCGCCGTGCTTGAGCACGATGTTGACCACGCCGGCAATCGCATCGGAACCGTACTGCGCCGATGCGCCGTCGCGCAGCACTTCGATCCGCGCAATCGCCGACATCGGCAGGGAATTCAGGTCGGCCGGTGCCGAACCACGCCCCACGTACGGGTTGTAGTTGATCAGCGACGAGGTGTGATAACGCTTGCCGTCCACCAGCACCAGCACCGCATCCGGCGACAGGCCGCGCAAGGTGGCCGGGCGCGAGGCATCGTTGCCGTCGGAGATCGCCGGGCGCGGGAAGTTCAGCGACGGCAGCAATTTACCCAGTGCGGTGGCGATATCGGTGGCGCCGGTGGCCTGCAGCGATTGCTCGGTGATGATGTCGATGGGCGATTCGGATTCGGCCACGGTGCGGTCGCTCACGCGCGTACCGGTGACGATCAGGGTATCCAGGGTTTTCTGTGGCTGGGTCGATTGCGACTGCGCACTGGCAGCGAACGAACAGACGGTGAGCGCGACCGAAATCGCAAGCGAGAGTGCGTTGGAAGTGTGCATGGGAATCAAGGCTCAAGGTGGATGATGGACGCAGCGGTGAAGCGCGCGAAAGACCGGGGAAATACGACTGCGTACTGACGAGCGGTGCTGCCTGCGCGCCCGGTGTTGCACTTGGGGGCGGCATGCGCCGGCAGGACATCGTTCTACAACGCGCGATGGCGTGTTGCGCATCCTTGCTCAAGAAGCTGCTGATGAAGCGCCTGCGCTCCCATCGTTATTGGGAGCGCAGGCGTAGTGCCGCGTGTCTGCAACGCCTCAGTGTGGCGTCGCAGTGCGTTGCCGGCACGGGGCGTTACCGACCCGCACACTGCAAGTTGAAGTGCCTGCTCTTACCACTTGTAGTTCACGTTGGCGTAGACCAGCGCACCGTTGAAACCGAACGGCGAGGCGCTGCTATAGGGCAGGTAGGTGCGCGTGCCCAGGCCGGCTTCCTGGCGGTCCGGATATTCGTTGAGCACGTTGTCGCCACCGACGGTGAAGTTCCACGCGCCCAGCTTGTAGGACGCGGCCAGATCCAGCGTCCACTTGGCCGCATAGGTCTGGTCGCTGCCGGCATTGGTGCCGAAGGTGCTGAACTCGCCCCAGCGCGTGGCAGTGCCGGTGAACGACCAGTTGCCCGGCGCCCAGGTGCCGCCCAGGAAGAACTTGTCGCGCGGCGTGCCTTCGGTGATGCGGCCGAGTTCCGCGCGGCCGATGCGTACTGCATTCGGGTCGATCGCCACCAATGCGGCCGGGTTGTCGGCGATGCGCTCCACTTCGGTCTTGTTGTAGTTGTAGCCGCTGGTGAACTCGGCGCTGCCGCCGTCCAGGTTCCAGCGGTAGGTGCCGACCGCATCCACGCCCTGGGTCTTGGTGTCCACCGCGTTGGTGAAGTAACGCCCGCCACCGATACCCGGGAAGCCATTGGCCTGCAGGTAGTTGCGTGCGGCGGTCGAGGTGAGGTTCTCCGAAAGCACGATGCGGTCGTCGATATCGATGCGGTAAGCGTCGACGGTGATGTACAGATTTTCCACCGGCTGCAGCACCACGCCCAGACCGTAGTTCTTGGATTCTTCGGCCTTGAGCGGTTCGGCACCGAGCGCGATCGCGGCCGGGTTGTCGGTACGGAAGGTGCCGATCTCGAACGGGATCGCGGTGACCGTGCCGTTGGGCTGCGCCACATTGAGGAACTGGGTGGCAATCGACTGGAAGTTCTGCTGCTGCAATGACGGTGCGCGGAAGCCGGTCGACGCGGTAGCACGCAATGCCACCTTGTCGGTAAAGGCATAGCGCAACGACAGCTTGCCGGTGGCGGTGTCGCCAAAGTCGCTGTACTTCTCGTAGCGCCCGGCCAGGCCGGCGGAGAACTTCTCGGTCAGATCCGCTTCCAGATCTACATACGCCGAGTGGCTGTTGCGGTTGTAGTAACCGGCATCGGAGAGCTTGAAGCCGGGGAACACCTGCGCGCCCGGAATCAGCGTCCCCGCCGCCGAGGGAATGCCGCCATTGGCAGATGACGCCGCATCGCCAGGCGACTGGTTGAACTTTTCGCCGCGCCATTCCGCACCGAACGCCAGCGTGACCGGGTAGGCCAGGCCCCAGTCCAGGGTCTTGGTGAAATCGGCATTGAGCACGTTCTGCGTCACTTCCAGCGTACCTGCGTGGAAGTCGGTCGGGCTGGCCAGCCCCAGGCTGTTGTTCAAGCTGTTGCGCACATCGAAGGTGAGGTTGTTCTGGCCGTAGTTGTAGCTCAGATCGATGTTCAAACCGCCTTCGGTGGAGGTCTTCAAACCGCCCACCCACGAGACGTCCTTGCTGACGTTGTAGATCTGCGGCAGGAAGCCGTCCGGATAGATTTCCGGGCGGTTACGGTTGTCGCCGGCAAACCGGAAGTAACCGTTGGACAGCACTTCGCGCCGGCTGACCATGCCGAACGAGTAGAAGGTCAGGTAATCGGTGGGGCTGTACTGACCATTGAACGAGATGGCGCCCTGGTCGATTTCGGGGTCGCCGTAGCGCTGCTCCACGCGGCCGCCGAACGGCAACGCGCGGTTGGTCTGGTCCGAGTGCCCGGCCTGCGCGGCCAGATGCACCTTGCCGGTGCCGGCGAAGCTGAAACCGGCATCGCCGGACAACTGATACTGCTCGCCGTCGCCGGCGCTGTACTTGCCGTAGCGGCCATTGACGCTGCCGCCTTCGCCGCTGCCCTTGAGCACGATGTTGATCACGCCGGCGATGGCATCCGAGCCGTATTGCGCCGATGCACCGTCGCGCAGCACTTCGATGCGCTCCACTGCGGCGATCGGAATGGTGTTGAGGTCGGCCGGCGACGAGCCGCGTCCCTGGGTGTCGTTGAGGTTGATCAGCGCAGTGCTGTGATAGCGCTTGCCGTTGACCAGCACCAGCACCTGATCCGGCGACAGGCCGCGCAGCTGCGCCGGGCGCACTGCGTCAGAGCCGTCGGAGATGGCCGGGCGCGGGAAATTCAGCGAGGGGATCGCGCGTGACAGCGCGGTCGCCAACTCGGTGGTGCCGGTCGATTCCAGTGCCTGTGGCGAGATGATGTCGATCGGCGATGCCGATTCGGCCACGGTGCGATCGGCCACGCGCGTGCCGGTCACAATGAGGGTGTCGAGGGTTTTCTGGGTCGGTGCCTGCGATTGCGCAGATGCGCTTGAAGCGGAAAACGACAGTGCAAGAACAACGGCGACTGCGAGTGGACTGGTCTTGCAATTCATGCGGTGACAACTCCGAGTGGGGAACGGATGCAGCGCAGTGGGGCCCCCTCCCGGGCCGCGTCCGTTGCGGCAGCTGCGGTGCGTTCTCAACCATTAACCACGCGTAACCACATGTCAAATTTTGGTTACGTTGCGCAAGCAATTGTCATCGGCGATGTGTTGCTGGCAACGTTGTCATCGTGCACCAAAGTAATGCGTTGCTTGCACCAGACCTGCCGCGGCGGGGGTTTGTTTGCACCATCATGGACATCGATACCAGTTATGAAACTTCTGCATCAGAAGGTGATCTGCATCGCATCCGCACTGTGTTGCGCAACTCCATGGACCACCGCTTCGATAGTGTTGCCATCCGGAGCGAGCACGAACGCCGCGTAGTAGCGCGGGTGATACGGGCGCAGGCCGGGCGCGCCGTTGTCGCGACCACCGTTGGCGAGCGCGGCCTGATGGAATGCCTGCACCATGGCGACGTCGTGCGCCTGGAAAGCCAGGTGATGGCGGCCGGTGAGCACGCCCTGCGCCACCGTGTCGCGGTCGGAGAGGTGGGCACCGTCGGCGCCCGCCTCACATTGCAACAGGCACACCCGACGCGCAGGCGCAGTGCTTACCAGCGGTAGTTGATGCGTCCGTACACGTAGGCACCATTGAAGCCGAACGGCGACAGATTGCTGTACGGAAACTGCCCGCTGGTGGAATTGGCGAAGTTGTTTTCGTCCGGGTATTCGTCCAGCACGTTGTCTGCGCCCAGCGTCAGCGTCCAGCGATCGACCCTGTAGCTGGCCGATGCATCCACCACCCACTTGGCGCCGAAGGTCTGGTCGTTGATCGCCGCGGCCGGGCGGGTGCTGTACTTGCCGTAGCGCGTCGCACCCAGGGCCAGCGTCCAGTGCTCCAGATTCCAGCTGCCGTTGATCAGGAACTTGTCGCGCGGGAAGCCCTCTTCGATGCGGCCACGTTCGGTGCGGTCGATGCGCTCCAGGCTCAGCCCGTTGGCCGACAGCGCCGCCGGGTTGGCCGCCACGCTGCGCACTTCGGTTTCCGAGTAGTTGTAGCCGGCGGTCAGATCCACGCTGCTGGCGGCAAGCTGCCAGCGGTAGCTGCCCACCACATCCACGCCGCGCGTACGCGTGTCTACCGCATTGGTGAAGTAACGCCCGCCGTTGATGCCGAAGATGCCCTGCGCTTCGAGCAGGTTACGCACGCCCGTGCCGGTGAGGTTGGACGAGAGCACGATGCGGTCGTCCACATCGATCTGATACGCATCCACGGTGAGGTAGAGCGCATCGGTGGGCTGCAGCACCAGGCCCAGGCTGTAGGACAACGCGGTTTCCGCGTCCAGCGGCTCGGCACCGAGCGCGCGCGCCACATTGCTGTCGGCGGGGAAGGTGCGGATCTCGAACGGGGTCGGGTTGCCGGCCAGGAAGGTGGTGCTGGTGGACTGGAAGTATTGCTGCGCCAGCGACGGCGCGCGGAAGCCGGACGACACCGTGCCGCGCAAGGCGATCTTGTCGGTGAACGCATAACGCGCAGACAACTTGCCCGAGGCCTGGCTGCCGAAATCGCTGTAGTCCTCGTAACGCCCGGCCAGGCCGGCAGAGAACTTGTCGGTGAAATCGGCTTCCAGATCTGCGTACAGCGCGTAGCTGTCACGCGAAGACTGGCCCGACACACTCGGCGCGAAGCCGCCGAAGCCCTGCGCGCCACCGGCCAGCGTGCCGGCCTGGAAATACGAGCCCACTTCGCCTGGCGACTGATTCCACTTTTCGTTGCGGTATTCCGTGCCGAAGGCCACCGTCACCGGATACGCCAGGCCCCAGTCGAAGCCGCGCTTGACGTCCAGGTTGACGATGTTCTGCGTGGTTTCCAGCGCACCGTCGTAGAACGCCGTCGGCGAGTTCGGGCCAAGGCTCACGTTGAGCGTATTGCGGGTGTGGAAATCGATGCGGTTGTAGCCGTAGTTGTAGCTGGCGTCCCAATCCCAACCGCTGGCGGTGGAACCGCGCACGCCGGCCACCAGCGAGCGGTCCTTGGCGTAGCTCTGGATCTCCGGCAGGAAGCCCTGCGGATAGATCGACAAGATATTCTGGGTGGTGCTGCCCGGTGCGCGGAAGAATGCGAACGAGGTGATATCGCGGTTGCTGGCGCTGGCGAACGCGTAGCCGGTGATGCTGTCGCTGAACTGGTATTCGGTGTTGAGCGAGGCGGCCTGCGCATTGACGTCCGGGTCGCCGATCTTGAACGCCTTCTGGCCCACGGACGGCTGCGAGACGCTGGGAGCGCCGGCATAACCGCGTGCACGGTCGGTGGGGTCTTGCTGATTGAGCTGGGCCGCCACGTGCAGCCAGCCACGGTCGCCGCCGTAGGCCACGCCGGTGTCGCCGGACAGCTCGTAGTTGCTGCCGTCGCCGGCCGAATACTGGCCGAAGCCGGCCTGCAGGCTGCCGCCCTTTTCCGCGCCCTTGAGCACGAGGTTGATCACACCGGCGATGGCATCGGAGCCGTACTGCGCCGAGGCGCCGTCGCGCAGCACTTCCACGCGCGCGATTGCCGCCACCGGAATGGTGTTCAGGTCTACCGCTGCGGCGCCGCGACCGATGGTGCCGTTGAGGTTGAGCAGCGAAGAGGTGTGGCGGCGCTTGCCGTTGACCAGCACCAGCACCTGATCCGGCGACAGGCCGCGCAGCTGGGCCGGGCGGATCGCGCTGGTGCCGTCACTCAAGGCCGGGCGCGGGAAGTTCAGCGAGGGCAGGGCGCGCGCCAGTGCGGTGGCCAGTTCGGGGGTGCCGGTGGCCTGCAGCGACTCGGCGCTGATGATGTCGATCGGCGACTGCGATTCGGCCACGGTGCGGTCGGACACGCGGGTGCCGGTGACGATCACCGTGTCCAGGGTGTTGGCAGTGGCCGGCGCGGCACCCTGCGCCAGGGCGGGAGAGGCAAGCAGTGCAGCGACCACGGCGGCCGCAAGGCAGGACAGGGGGATGTTCATGACAACTCCGAAAACGGCAGCCCGAGCGGGGCCAACTAGACTTGGCGGTTGGCGATCAGGCCGTGCGAAGCGCATGTGTCGGCCAACCTGAAGGCGCTAATTATTCGTTAACGCTAGAATGGCGTCGCAGGAATGCTGCTCATCTGCTCATTCCTTTTCGTTCTATCGGACTGTCCATCAATGATTTCCCTGCGCAACTTCTCCATGCGACGCGGCGAGCGTCTGCTGTTGTCCAACGTCGACCTGACCATGCATGCCGGCTACCGCGTCGGCGTGGTGGGCCGGAACGGTACCGGTAAGTCGAGCCTGTTCGCCGCAGTGAAGGGCGAGCTGGAAGCCGACAAGGGCGACGTGGATCTACCCGGCAAGGTGCGCACCGCCAGCGTCTCGCAGGAAACCCCGTCGCTGCCCGACCCGGCGCTGTCGTTCGTGCTCGGCGGCGATATCGAGGTTTCCGCGGTGCTGCAGGAAGAGGCAGAGGCCACCGCGCGCGAAGACTGGGAAGCGGTAGCCAACGCGCACCAGAAGATGGCCGAGCTTGGCGCCTACGACGCCGAGGCGCGTGCCGGCAAGCTGCTGCATGGCCTGGGCTTCCCGGCCGATACGCACCACCGCGCGGTGTCGTCGTTCTCCGGCGGCTGGCGCGTGCGGCTGAATCTGGCGCGCGCGCTGATGATGCCCAGCGACCTGTTATTGCTCGACGAACCGACCAACCACTTGGACATGGACGCGGTGCTGTGGCTGGAGCAATGGCTGCTCAAGTACCCGGGGACCTTGTTGCTGATTTCGCATGACCGCGAGTTCCTCGACAACGTCGCCACCCACACGCTGCATCTGCATGGCGGCACCGCCAAGCTGTATGTCGGCGGCTACACCGATTTCGAACGCCAGCGCATCGAACACCTGCGCCAGCAGCAGATCGCGCACGACAAGGAACAGGCCGAACGCGCGCATCTGCAGAGCTTCATCGACCGCTTCAAGGCGCAGGCCAGCAAGGCGACGCAGGCGCAGAGCCGCATGAAGCGCCTGGCCAAGATGGCCGGCACCGAAGCGGTGCGCGCCGAGCGCGAATTCCGTATCCAGTTCGCCCAGCCCAACCGGCTGCCATTTTCGTTGATCCGCTTGAATCATCTGAATGCCGGCTACGGCGCAGATTCGGTGATCCTGCACGACGTTGGCTTCGGCCTGGAGGCGGGCGACCGCATCGGGTTGTTGGGCCCCAATGGCGCGGGTAAGTCGACGCTGGTCAAAACCCTGGTGGGCGAACTGCAGCCGTTGTCCGGGGAGCGCAGCGCGCATCCGGACTTGCGTATCGGTTACTTCGCGCAGCACACGGTGGAGTCGTTGCATGAAGGCCAGTCGCCGATGGACCACTTCCGCGACCTGTCGCCGGATGGCTCCAATCAGGCGTTCCGCGACTTTTTGGGGAAATGGAATTTCGCCGGCGACCGCGCGTTCGAGGTGGTGGATGGTTTTTCCGGCGGCGAGCGCGCGCGCCTGGCGCTGGCGCTGATCGCCTGGCAGCAGCCCAACGTACTGCTGCTCGACGAACCGACCAATCACTTGGACCTGGAAATGCGCGAGGCGCTGGCCGAGGCGCTGAGCGACTTTGAAGGCGCCATCGTGATGGTCTCGCACGATCGCCATCTGATCGGCCTGGTCTGCGACAGTTTCTGGCGCGTGGCCGATGGCGTGGTCGAGCCGTTCGATGGCGATCTGGACGAATACGCCGCCTGGCTGCGTAGCCGCCCGGCCGCCCAAGGCACCAAGCAGAAGATGGCCGAAGTGGCGCCAACCCCGCCACCGCCGACCAAGCCGTTGCCGCCGAAGAAAGCCGTCAACCCGCACAAGCTGGCCAGCGCCGAAAAGCGCGTCGGCGAGCTGGAAGCGGCGCTGGCCGCGCTGGACCGCGAGTTGGCCAACCCGGGCAACTACGCCGACAGCGACAAGATGGCCGTGCTGGGGCGCGACCGCGAGGCGACGGCGCAACAGCTGGCCGCAGCGGAAGCGGCGTGGATGGAGTTGATCGACGGCGCGTAAGGCGTGGACGAGATGATGCTGCTGCGTGTTGATCGTGCTGATCGATCGCGCTTGCCGAAGGTGATCTTTAGCGGTGCAGGGCTATTGCTGTTCTGCATCATGCGTCGACTGAGCAGTGTCTGGACGAGCATGTGTGCCGCTCATCGGGTGTGCCTGAAGCTTAGGTGGGTAGGGCCGTGCAGGCAGAATGCGTTGCGCTTCGCGCCCGTGCCCTCATCCGGTGCTACGCGCCACCTTCTCCCCCATGAAGGAGGACAATGTCCCGGCGGGAGAAGGGAGCAAGCCGCAGCTCTGGTGATGAAAAGCCCCTCTCCCTGCGGGAGATGGGTTGGGGTGAGGGTAAGGCGGAAGACAGCCATCTTGATGGAGGGGCCAGATAAGGTGCGGCCCAGCCATCGCATACGGGCAAGGCTGTGTCGAGCATACGCACGCAGTCAACCCACCACGCATCCACATCACCCTGGCGCTTGCTCCGCCAGCAACCACGCAAGCAAACGTCGCCCAGCCTCACTCTCAGGCCGCGAGCGTAGCCGCGTCAGCCAATAGCGGCCCGCATCGATCGTGATCGGGAACGGGCAGACCAAGCGCCCGGCGTCCAGATCCTCACGAAACATGGGCAGCGGCAACAACGCCACGCCGGCGCCAGCTGCCGCCGCACTGGCCAACGTCAACGATGAATCGAACATCGCCCCGCGCGCAGGCACGTCGGTCGTCCCCGCGGCACGAAACCATCGCGGCCACTCGTCCAGCCGATACGAGCGCAGTAACGGCACCTGCGCCAGATCATCCGGGGTGCGCAAGCTGCGCGCCATCGCCGGCGCACAGACCGGCGCAAACGGCGCTTCCATCACCGCTTCGGCAACCTGGCCCTGCCAATCGCCATCGCCGAAGCGAATTGCCAGATCCAGGCCTTCGCCGGCCAGATCGACGCGATTGTTATGGGTGGACAGGCGTAACTCGATACCCGGATGCGCGGCATGAAACGCCGCCAGCCGCGGCAGCAACCAACCAGTGGCGAAGGTGCCCACCACGCCCACGCTGAGCACTTCGCGGTAGCGGCCGTCGGCAAAGCGTTCCAGGGTGGCGGCGATGCGGTCGAACGCATCGCCCAGCACCGGCGCCAGCGCGGCGCCTTCGTCGGTCAGCGCCACCCCGCGTGGCAGGCGGTGGAACAGGCTGGTGCCCAGGCGCTGCTCCAGCGCCTTGATCTGGTGACTCAGCGCGGCTTGGCTGACGCATAGCTCGTCCGCCGCGCGGGTCAGGTTCTGATGGCGGGCAGCCGCCTCGAAGGCACGCAGGGCATTGAGCGGGAGGCGGGGCCTGGGCATGCGCAGAGATTAGTTCAATTCATGTCTGGGATCGAAATTTCGCGATGGTCGCCTGTTTGCTGCGCACCGATACTGCGGGCTCCCTCAAGGAGGCAGGCGCATGTTGAATCGGCGACAGTTCTTGTACGCAACCGGCGCAGGCGTACTGCTTGCGGCTGCCAAGCCCGCGCGGGCGCTCACCCCGGCGGTGACGGTGGACGACGTGCTGCGGGCACGCTGGGCGGAAATCGAACGCGGCACCGGTGGTCGCCTCGGGATCGGCCTGCTCGACAGCGCCACCGGCTGGCACATCGGCCAGCGTGAAGACGAGCGCTTTCCGATGTGCAGCACCTTCAAATTTGTATTGGCTGCGGCGGTGCTGCAGCGGGTGGACCAAGGCAAGCTGACGCTGGCGCAACGGGTGAAGATCCACACTGCCGACATGCTCGCGCATGCGCCGGTGACCGAGCGCCACGTCGGCGGGTCGCTGAGCGTGGCCGAGCTGTGCCGGGCTACCATGATCTACAGTGATAACCCGGCCGCCAACCTGTTGTTTCCGCTGGTCGGCGACCCGGCCGGACTGACCGCGTTTCTGCGTGGCATCGGCGATGCCCACACCCGCAGCGATCGCTACGAGCCGGAGATGAATCGGTTCGCCGCCGGCGACCCGCGCGACACCACCACGCCTGCGGCAATGGCCGCCACGCTGCGCACGCTTTTGCTGGGCGACGCGCTGCAGCCTGCCTCGCGCAAGCAGCTGACCGACTGGATGATCGACAACCGCACCGGCGACGATTGCCTGCGTGCTGGGCTGACGCGCGAGTGGAAGATCGGCGACAAGACCGGCAGCAATGGCACCGATACCCGCAACGACATCGCCATCCTCTGGCCGCCGGAGGGCAGGGCGCCGCTGCTGCTGACGACGTACTTGAACGGCGCCAAGGTCGACGCCGCCGCGCGCGACGCGGCATTGAAGGCGGTGGCGGTCGCGGTGCGGGAATCGCTCGCAGGGTGAGCGTCGACGCGACAAGCAGCAATCGCGGCGCAGGTTGCTTCGCCTGGCGCAATGACGCCGAGCGAGGCTGCGATTTTTCCCCTACTCAGCAGCCCTGACGCAGAGCGCTTGTTAGCGCTGGTCAGTAGCGACATTCAATCCAGTCACACCGCTCAACCAAGTGCGCCGATCACCACGGGTTGGTCCTGCTGCAAGCGCGCCGGCCCACCCATGGCCGGGTCGCTGACGCTGTCCATAGCGGTCTCAATGCGTTCGGCCAGACGCTGGGCCGCGCCGTCGTGGTGCACCCACAGGTCGTACCAGCCACCGGTTGCTGCCGCTTTCCAACGACGCTGCTCGCTCGCGCCGGGCGCAATGCTCAGGCGTTCGCACGGCTGTGCGGCTGTGTACGCACCCGGTTGCAGTTCCGCCTGTACGGTAGTGCTGCCGCCATTACGTAGCGATAGCAGCACGAAGGTGGAATCGTTTGGCGTGGTCCAGGTCAGGCCGGCCGACAGCAGCGGGTCCGAGTGCGCATCCGATTCCACATGCTGCGCCTCGCCGATGCGGCGGTCGCGGCTCTGGTCAAGGAAAAACTGCTTTACGCCCACGCGCCAGGCGAACGCGCCGTAGCGCATCACATCTTCCACGTAGTACATCTGTTCGTCGGTCTGGTAGTTGTCCGTGAACTGCACCCCGTACGGCCGGTGATCGAAGCTGATGTTGGTGCCGACGTTGAGCAGGCGATGCCAGTCGCGGGTGACGCTACGCTCGATGCGCTCCAGCCAGGCACCGGCGCGCACGGTGTTGTCGATGGCGCCGAGATCGGCACGCCATTCCACATCGGCCATCGCGCCGGCGCGGTGGTTGTCGTAGTGGCTGTGGCGGTACGACTGCACCGGCACCGAGCCGGCCGGGTCGCAGGCCGGATTGGATTCGGCCGGCACCGCATCGCTACCGGCGCAACCGGCCAGCATCGTCGCGGCCGCGCCGCCGGGGGTGAGGTAATACAGCTTGCCCAGGTCGCTGCCGGCATGCACGGTGTTGCCACCGCGCGCTTCGGACTCCGGCGCGCCTGCACCGTCGTTGGTGACGTCCACCAGATACGGCGGAATCCAGTCGCCGCGGCCTTGCATGCGGTGCGCGTAGCCAGTGAGCGTGGTCTTGAAGCCGCTGCCGCCATCGAAGGCGCCGCGTAGATAACCGAAGGTGTTCTTGCGTAACGCGCGCGAGCCGGAGCGGTAGTTCTGGTCCAGATACCGAATGCCGGTGAGCGTGCCGGTCAACAGATCGTGCTCGGGGGCGCGCGCGATCTGCTCCGGCGTCACGCTGGTGTATTCGGATTCGTCGGCATCGTCGGCATCGTCGTAGGACGCGTAGCCGCTGAGCGCCCACTTGTTCAACGCGCTGGCGAATTTGCCGGCCAGGTGATCGCGGCTGGTGTGGCCGCTACCGTCGATCCAGTCGTCGTTACGCGCTGACGAGCCGCTGATCCAGGCGCGTGTATTGTCGCCGAGCAGCCCGGTGTCGTAACGGGCGTAATACTTGTGCGCCTGGTTGTCGCCAATGCCGCCGATCACCCGCACACGCTGGGTGTCCCGCGGTTCGCTGGTGAGGTAGTTCAATGTGCCGCCCAACGCTTCGTTGGAGCGCGAGGCGATGTCGGCGGTGCCCTGGCTCACTTCCACCGTTTCCAGATCCGGCAGGTCGATAAAACGATTGGCCTTGGAGCCGCCGCCATAGCCCGAGCCGCCATTGGGCACGCCGTCGATGGTGGTGCCGATCTGCTGCGTATCGCGGTTGCCAAGGACGTACTTGCAGCGTGTCCTGCGACGGTTGGCGGGCAAGGGCCCTGCAGCCAAGCCGCAAGCCATCCGCTCTGAAACTTGCATATCAGGCGTGTTCGATCGCTTTTAAAAGCGGGCGAAATTTCGAAATGTGGCGAGTGACGCTGGCCGTAGCCACGATGTTCTGCAAGTTATGCCGGCAGAATTGCAGAGCCATCCTGGACCTCGGTGGGAAGCGCTGTGTCAGCGTTGCTTGGTGCGCGGTGGCGCTTCGATCTGCTGGGTTTCCGGCATCAATTCCAGTGCCGATGGCGTGGTGCGCAGCATCGGGCGGAAGGCGATGGGATGGGTGCGGCGGCGGCTGAAGCGCAGCAGCCGCGCCAGCGTGAATCCGGCCAGTGCGAGCAGCATCACCGCAAAGTACACCGGCAAGGCTGCCGGGCCGAATTTCTGCATGGCGCCTCCGGCCAGCGCCGGGCCGATCGCTGCACCCACACCGTGCACCAGCAACAAACTGCTGCAGCCGGACAGCAAATCTTCGCGGGGCAGGTAATCGAGCATGTGCGCGACCGCAAACGGGTACAGCGAAAACGCCAACCCGCCATAGACGAAGAACAGCACGAACAGCACGGTGGTCTGCGTCTGCACCATCGGCAATGCGGCAGCAATGGCGATAACGGCGGCCAGTGCGCTCACCGTGACCAGCCCGATACGGCGGTCGTGCCCGTCGCTGATGCGCCCGATTGGCCACTGCAGCACCGCACCGCCCACGATGGCAGTGAGCATGAACATCGCCACGCCGTCGGCATCCAGCCCGATGCGGTTGGCGTACACCGGCAGCAAGCCCCAGAACGCACCCATCGCCAGCCCGGAAAGGCCGGCACCAATCGTGGCCACCGGCGCCAATGCGTACAGCGTCTTCAGTCGCAGGCGCGAAACGTGCGGCACCTCGGGCGGGATCAGCCGCGTGGTCATCACCGGCATCACTGCCGCGCAGATCAGGATCGCCGTCAGCGTGAACATGGCCGGTGCGCCGGCATCGCCGATGGTGAGCAGGATCTGGCCCAGCGCCAGCGCCGACAGATTGATCGCCATGTACACCGAAAACACCCGGCTGCGCCGACGCGCGTCCGGCTCGGCGTTGAGCCAGCTTTCGATCACCGTATACAGGCCGACCAGCGCCGCCCCGGTGACCAGGCGCAATACGCCCCAGCCCCAGGGATCGAGCCAGATCGGATGCAGCAACACCGCAATGGCCGCCAGCGATGCGTAGAACGCAAAGGCGCGGATATGCCCGATGCGGCGGATCAATGGCGGTGCGAAGAAGGTGCCGAGAAAGAAACCGGCGAAGTAGCCGGACATGATCAGGCCCAGCGCACGCGCATCGAAGCCGGCCTGGCCGCCGCGCACGGCGAGCAGCGTGCCAAGCAGCCCGCTACCGGTGAGCAGCAGGGCAACGCCAAGCAATAAGGCAGTCAGCCGCAACATGGATGCGGCCCTCGTGGGGGAAAAGGCGCGTCGGTCACGCGGGCGAGTGTAGCAGCCTGTCCAGCGCGGCTCGATTGAAGCCGAAGGGCATGTGCGGCGTTTTGGCAATGACGATGTGTCTGTGTGGTTCGCGCAAGGTGTGGGACGTGTGGCACTGCTTGCGCGCTGCACTGCCTGCAGGGCGTAGCCGCCCGCATGTCAATCGCGCAGGGCTGCGGCATGTCTGCGGATCGCTGTGCGTGCGGGCAGGGGCGCTGAACATTGCATCGGTACAACAAACCAATCTGCATGCCATACGCGCTGATCTGGCAGAGAAGCGACATGCCTGCAAACCGTTGCGCGCGGGCAGGGCCGTTCGACATTGCATCGGGACAAACAGCCATCTGCGTGCGCGGCTGTCGAAACGGCGAGCGATCATCGTCGCGGTGCCCGCTGCCTGCTGCGCCCTGTCGTCCACGCCCTTCGCCTGCCGCGCGGCAGGGCACTGCACCTGCCCGCCTGCATGCGTCTAGAATCTTCGCCCCCGCATCGTCTTCAGCTGATCCTGCCATGCCCATCTACGGTTTCCAGTGCACCACTTGCGGCCACGCGTTCGACCGCCTGCAGAAAATGGCCGACCCCGATCCGCAGACCTGCCCGGCCTGCGCGGCGGCCACCATCAAGCGCCAGATCACCGCACCGTCGTTTCGCCTGTCCGGCAGCGGCTGGTACGAGACCGACTTCAAGTCGGCCGGCGAGAAAAAGAAAAACCTGACCGAAAGCAGCAGCGGCGGTGGCGATGCCAAACCGGCCGCGGCTGTAGAGAGCAAGCCGGCGGCCAAACCCGCGTCCGGCCCCGCATGAAGACCCGCGGCGCGCGCAGAGTGTTGCAGCCCAGCGCGATGCCCAGCGCTGCAGTCGCCGCCGCGGCGCGCACCGTGATGCCCGCTGCATCACGGTGGGCCGCGTTGGTGCTGCTCGCTGCGCTAGCCGGCTGTGCCACGCCGGTGCCGCACGCTGCGGTCGACGCGGCGCCCGCAGATCGATTTCTGGCCGCCCTGGCCATGCATTGCGGGCAGGCCTTTGCCGGCCGGGTCATCGTCGATACGCCCGCGTCCGCAACGCCAAGTGCATTCGCCGGCAAGCCGCTGGTGATGCATGTGCGTGGTTGCGATGACCCGACGCGCACGTTGCGGGTGCCGTTTCATGTCGGCGACGACCGCTCGCGTACCTGGGTGCTGACGCGCACCGACACCGGGCTGCGGCTCAAGCACGACCATCGCCACGCCGATGGCAGCCCGGATGCGTTGACCCAGTACGGCGGCGACACCGTCGATGCCGGCAGTGCGCACCGCCAGGAATTCCCGGTCGATGCCGAGTCGGTCGCGCTGTTCAAGCGCCTGGGCTCGACCGCCTCGCTGCGCAATCGCTGGGCGCTGGAGATCCGGCCTGGTCGCAGCGTTGTCTACGAACTGAGTCGCCCGGATGGGCGCCTGTTCCGGGTCCAATTCGATCTCACCCGGCCAGTGGCGCTGCCACCTGCGCCGTGGGGGAGCTGAGCCGCGCACTGACGGGGCTTCCAGTGCTCAACGCGCCTCGAAGCGCGCCCGGCAGCCATCGTTGACCCACACCGTTGCGCGGCGATCGTCGTAGCCCCAGCTGCGGCCTTCCTCGCAGCGCGTGTCGGACAGCTGGCGGGTCAGCACCGGGCGACCATAACGGCCGTCCCAGGCGCAGGTGCGCAGGCGGCGGTCGTCGCTGGCGCAGTTGATGGCGTAGTCGTTGCGTGGACGGTCGTCGCGGCCAGCATAGTCGCCGTCGCCGCGATCCCAGCCGCCGCCACCGCGGGCCTGCGCAAATTCACCCCGGCAGCCGTCGTCCACCCAGATCCGGCCGCCGTCCTGGCGCCAGTTGCGGCCTTCCACGCAAGGCGTGTTCGAGAGTTGGCGCACCAGGGTGGCGCGGCGCCAGCCGGTGTCGCAGATCTTCTGGCGCTGGTCGTTGCTCTCGCAGCGCACCGTGCCGGCGACCCCGCCGCCACCATACCCAGGGCCGTTGCCGCCGCCCCAACCGCCGTTGCGGCCGTCGACAAAGCGGCCGCGGCAGCCGTTGTCCACCCAGATCCTGCCGCGGTCGCTGCCCCAGTTGCGGCCTTCGATGCAACGCGTGCCCGAGATGTTTTCCACCAAGACGGCGCGGCCGCGGAACGGGGTATCGCACTCGCGGCGGCGGTTGTCGTTGCTGGAGCAGGTGATGCTGGGGCCGTTCCAGCCGCGCTCCTGCGCCGCGGCAGAGGCGCTGGCGAGCAGGCCGGTCAGGGTGATCAGGCCGAAGCCGGAAAGCAGCAGGGCGGTGCGCAGCATCGTGTCGTCCTTGGTGCGGGAGGGGCGTGGCGCCTATTCAGCCGGGCGCCGACTTAAGCGCCCATGAGCGCCCACGCATTTGCTCCTGTCGTCCGCCGGCCCCAGAATATCCGGCTCTCCGGCGCTGTCCTGTGTCGGGTTTTCAGCGGAGCTTTCGATGCGTACCCACTTCTGCGGCCTGGTCGATGAGACCTTGATCGGCCAAACCGTCACTCTCGCCGGCTGGACCGACGTGGCCCGCAACCTGGGCGGGGTGTGCTTCATCGACCTGCGCGACCACGAAGGTATCGTGCAGGTCACGGTGGAACCGGTGGCCGGCGACGACGCCAGCGCGGAGCTGTTCAAGGTGGCCGCCAGCCTTGGCTACGAGGACGTGCTGCAGGTTGAAGGCGTGGTGCGCGCGCGCCATGCGGTCAACGACAAGCTGCGCACCGGCAAGGTGGAAGTGATCGCCACGCGCATCAGCATCCTCAACAAGGCTGCGCCGCTGCCGTTCCACGCGCACGAGAATCCGGGCGAAGAAACCCGTTTGAAGTACCGCTATCTGGACCTGCGCCGCCCGGAAATGCAGCGCATGCAGCGCACCCGCATCAAGCTGGTGCAGGCGCTGCGCCGGCATCTGGATGCGCGCGATTTCCAGGACATCGAAACTCCGATCCTGACCAAGGCCACCCCGGAAGGCGCACGCGACTTCCTGGTGCCGGCGCGCATGCATCCAGGCGAGTTCTACGCGTTGCCGCAGAGCCCGCAGCTGTTCAAGCAGATCTTGATGGTGGCCGGCTTCGACCGCTACTACCAGATTGCGCGCTGCTTCCGCGACGAAGCCTTGCGCGCCGATCGCCAGCTGGAATTCACCCAGCTCGATATGGAATTTGCCTTCGTGCGCGAGCGCGACGTGCAGGATTTCGTCGAAGACATGATCCGCGCCATCTTCAAGGAAGTGGTGGATGTCGAGCTGGCGACGCAGTTCCCGCGCATGACCTGGGCCGAGGCGATGCGTCGCTACGGCTCGGACAAGCCGGACCTGCGCATCGATCTGGAACTGATCGACGTGGCCGAGCTGGTCACATCCAGCCAATTCCCGGTCTTCACCGCCGCTGCCAACGATGCCGATGGTCGCGTGGCCGCGCTGCGCATCCCCGGTGGCGCCAGCCTGTCGCGCAAGCAGATCGACGAATACGCCGCGCATGCCGCCAAGTACGGCGCCAAGGGCCTGGCCTACATCAAGCTCTCGGAGACCGGCGAAGTCGGCTCGCCGATCGCCAAATTCTTTGGCGAAGAGGCCTTTGCCGCGCTGCTCAAGCACGTCGGTGCCGGCAACGGCGACATCGTGTTCTTCGGTGCCGGCGGCTACAACACCGTGTCCGATTTCATGGGTGCATTGCGTCTGAAGGCCGGCAAGGATTTCAAGCTGGTCGCCGACACCTGGGCGCCGTTGTGGGTCACCGACTTCCCGATGTTCGAATGGGACGACGAAGCACAGCGCTACGTCGCCTTGCATCACCCCTTCACCGCGCCGGCGGTGGACGACATTGCCGACCTGCGCGCCAATGCCCGCACCGCCGTGTCGCGCGGTTACGACATGGTGCTCAACGGCAATGAGATCGGCGGTGGCTCCATCCGTATCCATCGCCCGGACATGCAAAGCGCGGTGTTCGAGCTGCTCGGCATCGGCGCCGAAGAAGCGCGCGCCAAGTTCGGCTTCCTGCTGGATGCCCTGAACTACGGCGCACCGCCGCACGGCGGCATCGCCTTCGGTATCGACCGCATCGCTGCACTGATGGCCGGCACCGAATCCATCCGCGACGTGATCCCGTTCCCCAAGACCACGGGCGCACAGGATCTGATGACCGACGCCCCGTCGCCGATCGCCGCCGATCAGCTCGCCGAAGTGCACGTGCAGGTCCGCCCGAAGCAGGTCTGATGCGCAAACGCGCAGGGGCATGCGCACCGCATGTCCCTGTAGGGCGTGCACCTCGGGTTCTGCCCGGCGTGCACTGCCCGCGGCGCCCGCTTGCGGTAGCGCATCTGCATGCGAGAAGCTGCCATGTCCACATGGCACGAGAGGCTCCGCATGACCCGCATCCGCCGCGCCACATCGGACGATGCCGAAGCGTTATCGCTGCTGGCAGCGCAGACCTTTACCGAAACCTTCGGGCATCTGTATCCAGAAGAAGACCTGCGCGGTTTTCTCGAAGAGACCTATGCGGTCGAGCGCGCGCGCATCGTGCTGGCGCATCCGGACTATGCGATCTGGCTGCTGGAGATGGACAACCTGCTGGTCGGCCATGCCGCCGCCGGCCCCTGCGGTCTGCCGCACGATGAGGTGCGCCCAGGCGATGGAGAGCTCAAGCGGCTGTATCTGTTGAAGGACTACCAGAGCAGCGGCTGGGGTAGCCGGCTGTTCGAAACCGCATTGGAATGGCTCGAACGCGACGGCCCACGCACCTTGTGGATCGGCGTGTGGTCGGAGAATTTTGGCGCGCAGCGCTTCTATGCCCGCTACGGCTTCGAAAAAATCGGCGAATACGATTTCCCGGTGGGCAAGATCGTCGACCGCGAGTTCATCCTGCGCCGCAAGCCGATTGTTGCAGCCGAGTAAGCCAGGCGTCCGTACGATGCGACGCCGCGTTCGCTTGCCGTGCGCGGCGTTTGCCGCACGATCGGCGCAGCGCATGCGAACGATCGGTACCAGGCCTGTTCCCTGCATGCCGTGCGCGTGTCAGACACGCGCCTGATCTTTGCCCCCATCCCGGTGACCACGCCTTTGTTCATCCCATCGTCGTCCCTCCCGGTCATGCCCCGGCGCAGTCCGCGCAAGTACGCGGTCACCGCCACCGCCGACGTGCTGCTGGTGCACGGCATCTGGAATACCGCGCACTGGCTGTTGCCGCTCGCACGCCGGATGCGCGTCGATGGGCTGGCACCGGCGCTGTTCGGCTATGCCAGCGTGCTCGGCGGGCCGGTGCAGGCAGTGCCGCGCTTGATCGACCGCCTGCACAGCAGCCGCGCGCAATTGCTGGTCTGCCACAGCCTGGGCGGGCTGATGGCCCTGCAGGCCTTGTGCGACGCCCCCGACCTGCCGGTGCGCCGCGTGGTCTGCCTGGGCTCGCCCCTGTGTGGCAGCGCCGCCGCGCGCGGACTGGCCCGGCGTGGTGGCGTCTGGGCGATGGGCCGGAGCGCCGCCCTGTTGCAGCAGGGGTTTGCGCGCTGGGACGGTCAGGCGGAGATCGGCCAGGTTGCCGGCTGCGTGCCGCGCGGCGTCGGCCGTTGGCTGGCACCGCTGGCCGAGGGCTCGGACGGCACCGTGGCGCTGGCCGAAACCCGCCTGCCCGGGCTGCGCGACCATTGCGTGGTCAACGCCAGCCACAGCGGCCTGTTGCGCTCGCCCGAGGCCGCCGCCCAGGCGCTGGCCTTCCTGCGCACCGGCCGCTTTCAGTCGTGAACATCCGCCGGCGGATGCTGTGGCCCCGGTGAGGGCGGGCAATCAGGTAAAATTCGCGCCCTGTCATCCAAGCCAGTCTGGAACCACCCATGGGTAGAGGCCCCTCGATCGAAGGCCGCAAGAACGCCTCCGACGCCAAACGCGGCAAGATGTTCACCAAGATCATCCGCGAGATCAGCGTGGCCGCGCGCGCCGGCGGCGGCGATCCTTCCAATAATCCGCGTCTGCGCACCGCCATGGACAAAGGGTTGTCGGCGAACATGTCCAAGGACGTGATCGAGCGCGCCATCAAGAAGTCCACCGGCGAGCTGGAAGGCGTGGAATACGAAGAAGTGCGCTACGAGGGCTATGCCCCCGGCGGCGTGGCGGTGATCGTGGACTGCCTGACCGACAACCGCGTGCGCACCGTGGCCGACGTGCGCCACGCCTTCAGCAAGTGCGGCGGCAACATGGGCACCGAGGGCTCGGTGGCTTTCATGTTCAAACGCCTGGGCGTGCTCAGCTTCGCTGCCGGCATCGACGAAGACACCCTCACCGAGGCGGCCATCGAAGCCGGCGCCGACGACGTGGTGGTGTACCCGGAAGACGGCGCCATCGACGTGCTGACCGCCCCGGACACCTTCGCCCAGGTCCAGGACGCCCTGGCCGCTGCCGGCCTGCAGCCGGCGCACGCCGAAATCACCTTTCGCGCCGAAAACGACATCGCCGTCGACGGCGACACCGCGCTGCAGGTGCGCAAGCTGCTCGACATGCTCGAAGACCTGGACGACGTGCAGGACGTGTATTCGAACGTCGATCAAGCAGCGCTCGGTGCCGGGGCGTAAGGCCGCAGTGGCACCTGTCGGGACCCGGGACCCGGGACCGGGGACCCGGAAGGGCGGTGCCGATGGTCAGGCCGTTACCGAGGTTGCTGTGCCCGGTCCCCGGTCCCCGGTCCCCGGTCCCGGCACCATCCGCATCCTGGGCATCGATCCCGGCTCGCAGCGCACCGGCATCGGCATCATCGATATCGACGAAGGCGGCCGTAGCCGGCATGTGCACCACGCGCCGCTGGTGCTGCTGGGCGAGGGCGATTTTGCGCAGCGGCTCAAGCGCCTGCTGCAGGGGCTGGGCGAGCTGATCGAAACCTACCGGCCGGACGAGGTGGCGATCGAGAAGGTGTTCATGGGCAAGAGTGCCGCCTCGGCGCTCAAGCTCGGCCACGCGCGCGGCGCGGCGATCTGTGCCGTGGTCATGCGCGACCTGCCGGTACACGAGTACGCGGCCACCGAGGTCAAGCTGGCCCTGGTCGGCAAGGGCAGTGCGGACAAGGTGCAGGTGCAGCACATGGTCGGCATCATGCTCAACCTGAAAGGCAAGCTGCAGCCCGACGCCGCCGACGCACTGGCGGTCGCCATCACTCACGCCCACGTGCGCGCCACTGCGCAGCGCCTGGGCGTCAATACCCAACAGGCCTGGAGCCGGAAATGACGATGATAATGGTAAGCGGCAGTGGAGTCGGGACCGGGGACCGGGGACCCGGGACCCGGAGCACGTTTGCCGATAAAGCCACAGGCATCGCCGCTTTTTCCGGTGCCTGGTCCCGGGTTCCCGGTCCCGGTGTTTCACCGTGATCGGCCGTCTGCGCGGGATCCTGGCCTACAAGCAGCCGCCGTGGCTGGTGATCGATGTGGGCGGAGTGGGGTATGAGCTGGAGGCGCCGATGAGCACCTTCTACGACCTGCCCGATGTCGGCCGCGACGTGATCCTGTTTACCCATTACGCGCAGAAGGAAGACAGCGTGTCGCTGTACGGCTTTCTGCGCGAAGGCGAGCGGCGGCTGTTCCGCGACGTGCAAAAGGTCACCGGCATCGGCGCCAAGATCGCGCTGGCGGTGCTGTCCGGCGTCAGCGTGGACGAGTTCGCCCGCCTGATCACCGGCGGCGACATCACCGCGCTCACCCGCATTCCCGGCATCGGCAAGAAGACCGCCGAGCGCATGGTGGTGGAACTGCGCGACCGCGCTGCCGATTTCAGCAGCGGTGCGCCGATCACCGGCCAGTTGGGACCGGACGCCGTCTCCGAAGCCACCGTGGCCCTGCAACAGCTGGGTTACAAGCCGGCCGAGGCCGCCCGCATGGCGCGCGACGCCGGGGCCGAAGGCGACGAAGTCGCCACCGTCATTCGCAAGGCGCTGCAAGCCGCGCTGCGTTGAGCGCAGCCGCCACATCGCTGCGGCGCCGCCAAGCGGACGCGGCCGGCACTCGGAATCGGCAGGTACGGCTCGTACACTGCGCTTCCTTGCAGCGGTCCGCCGTGTGGCGGCTGCCTGCGACATTCGGGCAGGCGCCTGCGGTGGGCGCTGCCTTCCTCCTCTTCTTCACGCTGTCTGGCCAAAACTGCTCACATCATGTCCCACACCCCTACACCCGCAGCCGGCTCCGGCCATGCGCCCGCAAACAGCCACATGGCATTGGTCATTGGTGCGATCGGCGTCGTCTTCGGCGATATCGGCACCAGCCCGCTGTACACCCTCAAGGAGGCGTTTTCGCCGCACTACGGGTTGACCAGCGACCACGACACTGTGCTGGGCGTGCTGTCGCTGGCGTTCTGGGCGCTGATGATCACCGTCACGCTCAAGTACGTCACCATCATCATGCGCGCCGACAACGAGGGCGAAGGCGGCATCATGGCGCTGATGGCGCTGACCCAGCGCACACTCAAGCAGGGCTCGCGCTCGGCATATGTGGTGGGCATCCTCGGCATCTTCGGCGCTTCGCTGTTCTTCGGCGACGGCGTGATCACGCCGGCCATCTCGGTGATGGGCGCAGTGGAAGGCCTGGAAATCGCCGCGCCCAGCCTGCACCCCTTCATCGTGCCGATCACCGTGGTGGTCCTGCTTATCGTGTTCATGGTGCAGCGCTTCGGCACTGAGACCGTCGGCAAGGTGTTCGGCCCGATCACCTGCCTGTGGTTCCTGTCGCTGGGCGCCATTGGCATCTGGAACATCGTCGATGCGCCGGAAGTGATGAAGGCCTTCAACCCCTGGTGGGCGATCCGCTTCTTCATCGAGCACGGCTGGCACGGGGTGTTCATCCTCGGTGCGGTGGTGCTGGCGGTGACCGGCGGCGAAGCGCTGTATGCGGATATGGGCCATTTCGGCGCACGCCCGATCCGTCACGGCTGGTACTTCTTCGTGCTGCCGATGCTGCTGCTCAACTACCTGGGCCAGGGCGCACTGGTGCTCAATCACCCGTCCGCGCTGAAAAACCCGTTCTTCGAAGCGGTGCCAAGCTGGGCGCTGTATCCGATGATCATCCTGGCCACGCTGGCGGCGGTGATCGCCTCGCAGGCGGTGATCACCGGTGCGTATTCGGTGGCCCGGCAGGCCATGCAGCTGGGCTACATCCCGCGCATGCTGATCAAGCACACCTCGCGCACCACCATCGGCCAGATCTATGTGCCCGGCATCAACTGGCTGCTGATGGTGATGGTGATCGCGCTGGTGCTGATCTTCCGCAGCTCCACCAATCTGGCGGTGGCCTACGGCATTTCGGTCTCGATGACCATGCTGATCGACACCTTGCTGCTGGCGCTGGTGGCGCGCTCGCTGTGGCCGCGCTGGCGCAACTGGGTGCTGCCGCTGTGCGTGGTGTTCTTCATCATCGAACTGGCCTTCGTCATCGCCAACGGCGCCAAGCTGCTGCAGGGCGCCTGGTTCCCGCTGGCGCTGGGCATCGTGGTGTTCACCCTGATGCGCACCTGGCGCCGCGGCCGCGCGTTGCTGCGCGAGGAAATCCGCAAGGACGGCATCCGTATCGACAGCTTCCTGCCCGGCCTGATGCTGGCGCCGCCGGCGCGGGTACCGGGCATGGCGGTGTTCCTTACCGCCGATCCGATGGTGGTGCCGCATGCATTGATGCACAACCTCAAGCACAACAAGGTGCTGCACGAGCGCAACATCTTCCTCAACGTCGACACCTTGCCGATTCCGTATGCGCCGGCGGACAAGCGCCTGCAGATCGAATCGATCGGCGACGAGTTCTACCGCGTCTACGTGCGCTTCGGCTTCATGGAAACGCCCGACGTGCCGCTGGCATTGATGCGCTCCTGCGACCAGGGCGGCATCCATTTCGACCCGATGGACACCACCTTCTTCGCCAGCCGCGAAACCATCGTGGCCAGCGCCAACCGCGGCATGCCGATCTGGCGCGACAAGCTGTTCGCGCTGATGCATCGCAACGCCGCCCCGGCCACCGGCTTCTTCCGCATCCCCGGTAATCGCCTGGTCGAGTTGGGCGCGCAGGTGGAGATTTAAATGCCGGGACACGGGACCGGGGACCGGGGGCCCGCTAAAAGCGTGCTGCAGTCTTCTACAATTGCCGGATCATGATGTCTTTCCTGCCCTCTGCTGCCCCGCCCGCAATCGCACGCCATGCGTTTCCCGGGTCCCCGGTCCCGGTTCCCGGGTCCCGCTAATGGAACAGCGCATCATCGCCAGCAGCGCCACCCGCGAAGACGATGCCGCCGATGCGAGCATCCGCCCCAAGCGCCTGGCCGACTATCTCGGCCAGCAGCCGGTGCGCGAGCAGATGGACATCTATATCCAGGCAGCCAAGGCGCGCGGCGAGGCGATGGATCATGTGCTGATCTTCGGCCCGCCCGGCCTGGGCAAGACCACGCTCAGCCACGTCATCGCCAACGAGCTGGGCGTGAACCTGCGTTCCACCTCCGGCCCGGTGATCGAAAAGGCAGGGGACCTGGCCGCGCTGCTGACCAACCTGCAGCCGCATGATGTGCTGTTCATCGACGAAATCCATCGGCTGTCGCCGGTGGTGGAAGAAGTGCTGTACCCGGCGATGGAAGATTTCCAGATCGACATCATGATCGGCGACGGCCCGGCCGCGCGCTCGATCAAGATCGACCTGCCGCCGTTCACCCTGATCGGCGCCACCACCCGCGCCGGCCTGCTGACCGCGCCACTGCGCGACCGCTTCGGCATCGTGCAGCGGCTGGAATTCTATTCGCCGCAGGAACTGACCCGCATCGTGATCCGCTCAGCGGCGATTCTGGGCATCGATTGCACGCCCGAAGGCGCCGCCGAGATCGCACGCCGGGCGCGCGGCACCCCGCGTATCGCCAACCGGTTGCTGCGCCGCGTGCGCGACTACGCCCAGGTCAAGGCCGCCGGGCATATCGATCTGCCGGTGGCGCAGGCCGCCATGCAGATGCTGAAAGTTGACCCGGAAGGCTTCGACGAGCTCGATCGCCGCATGCTGCGCACCATCGTCGAACATTTCGATGGTGGCCCGGTGGGCGTGGAATCGCTGGCCGCCTCGCTGTCGGAAGAGCGCGGCACACTGGAAGACGTGATCGAGCCCTACCTGATCCAGCAGGGTTTTCTGATCCGCACCGCGCGCGGCCGCATGGCCACCACCAAGGCCTACCTGCATCTGGGCCTGAAGCCGCCGCGCGACCGCGCCTCGGGCATCGGCGAACCGGGAGAGCTGTTTTGATGGCGCTCGGTTCGTCGCTCGCCCGGGCCGTCCCGACCGACATTCCGTGCCCATGACCATCGATTCCCGGCTCCCGATTCTTGAATCCCCGCCTGTATTCAGTTGGCCGACACGCGTCTACTGGGAAGATACCGACGCCGGCGGGGTGGTCTACCACGCGCGCTACGTCGCCTTCATGGAACGTGCGCGCACCGAGTGGATGCGCGCGGCCGGTTACGGGCAGGATCTGATGCGCCAAGACCATGGTCTGGTGTTTGCGGTCCGTTCTATGCAACTGGATTTCCTCAAGCCGGCCCGGCTCGACGACGCGCTGTCAGTGTCGGCGGTACTGCTGAGATGCAGGCGGGCCAGCCTGCTGTTTGCGCAATCGGTGCGTCGCGAGGGCGAAGTGCTGCTGACTGCCGAGGTGCGCATCGCCGCGCTCGGTACCAGCGACTTCCGCCCGCGTGGCATGGACGATGCGGTGTATGACGTGTTGAAAGCTCTAGAAACCACAGAATCCGATTACTGAGGAACGAACGGATGTCGATTGCATTGCTCCTGGCCCTGCAGGACACGGTAGTGGAAGCACTGCCGCAGGACGTCGCCGCTGCCGCGGCGCAGACCGCCAGCGTGGCGCACAACAGCAGCATCAACTATGTAGACCTGATCCTGCGCGCCAGTATCCCGGTCAAGATCATCGTGTTGCTGTTGCTGATCGGCTCGTTCATCAGCTGGGTGATCATTTTCCGCAAGGCGCGTGCATTCAAGCAGGCCAACCGCGAGGCGGACGAGTTCGAAAACCGCTTCTGGTCCGGTGCGGACCTGGCCAAGCTGTACGCCTCGGCGACCGACCGCAACCGCACTGTCGGTGGTCTGGAGTCGATGTTCGAAAGCGGGTTCCGCGAGTTTTCGCGTCTGCGCGACCGCCGCCGTCTGGATGCACGCGTGCAGCTGGAAGGCGCACAGCGCGCCATGCGCACCGCCTTCACCCGCGAAGTCGACCAGCTCGAGCGCAATCTCGAATTGCTGGCCAACATCGGTTCCACCGCGCCTTACGTCGGCCTGGTCGGCACCGTGTTCGGCATCATGGTGACCATGCACGATATGGTCAGCAGCGGCGAGCAGGCCGGTATCGCAGCGGTGGCGCCGGGTATCTCCGAGGCATTGTTTGCGACCGCCATCGGTCTGTTCGTCGCGATTCCGGCGGTATGGGCCTACAACCGCTTCACCACGCGCGTGGAACGGCTGTCGGTCCGCTACGAAACCTTTGCCGACGAATTCAGCTCCATCCTGCAGCGCCAGGCCGGCGCCGACGAGTGATGCGCGCTGCCGGCATGTACCCGCACGGCGTTACGCGGGAAGTGGCCGGCAGAGCCAGTCGCGTCAGCGGCAGCGCCACACGCGGATGTCCCTCACCCGGACGCCGCGACCACGCTGCCGCCCGGCGCCGAGGACTAACTAGGAACGTTGCACGATGATTTCCGGTATTTCCCGTCGTAAGAAGCGCAAGCTCAAATCCGACATCAATGTCGTGCCGTACATCGACGTGATGCTGGTGCTGCTGATCATCTTCATGGTGACCGCGCCACTGCTGACCCTGAGCACCGACGTCAACCTGCCGAGCTCGCGCGCCAAGGCGCTGGAGAGCAAGCAGGACCCGGTCATCGTGGTGGTGGCGGCCGATGGCCAACTTGCACTGCAGCTGCCCAAGGGCAAGCCGCAGGCGATGGACGTGGCCGCGCTGCAGGCGCAGCTGGCTGCCATCGTGGCGCAGGACAAAGAGGCACGCGTGGTGGTGGCGGGCGATCGCGCCGCGCCGTATCAAAAGATCATGGATGCCATCGACGTGCTCAAGCAGGCCAAGGTCGAGAAGGTCGGTCTGATTTCCGATTCCGGCGGCACTGCAGGCAGCGATGCACGCTGACGCACTCCCCACGCAGACGGCGCGCGAAGACGGCTGGTTTCGACCGGTCGTGCTGGCGCTGGTCGTGCATGTCCTGGTCGCGCTGGTGTTCATCGCCGGCTGGCTGTGGTCGCCCGAGCGTGCGGTCGAGCCGGCAGCGGGCGACCCCAGCATGGAAGCCTCGCTGGACGTGTCCGCGGCAGAAGCGCGGGTCGCACGTCAGGCGTTGAAAGCCACGCCGGTCGAAACGCCGCCGCCGCCCGCGCCATTGCCCGAACCCGCGCCGGAAGACAGCGTGCCGCCGCCGCAGCCGATCCCCGAACCGCGCCCGCAGGATGCGCCCACGCCGCAACAGGCGCAGGCGCAGGAGCGTGTGGCCCAGCCGGACAAGGTGGACCAGGAGAAGGTCGACGCACTGGCCATTTCCGCCGAAAAGGCCAAGCAGGAGCAGGAAGCCAAGCGTCGCCAGGAGCAGATCGACCTGACCGAGCGCAAACGCCAGGAAGAGGCCGAGCAGAAGTTGCGCCTGGCCAAGCAGCAGGAAGAAACCGACGCCAAGAAGAAGCAGGCGGCTGCGCAGCAGCAGGCCGAGGAAGCCGAGCGCCAAAAGAAGATCGCCGATATCCGCCGCCAGCGCGAGCAGGCTACCAAGGAGGCCGCGCTGGCCGAGCAAAAGTTGCGCCAGGTTGCCGCGGCGCGTGCGCAGCAGGCTTCGGCGGCCGCCGCAACCAGCGCGCAGCCGACTGCAGGGCAGGGCGGGACCAGTACCGACCTGTCGGCCAAGTACGCTGCGGCGATCCAGCAGAAGGTATTGGCGCAGTGGGTGCGCCCGCCGTCGGTGCCGCCTGGCCAGAAATGCACCATCAACATCCGCCAGTTGCCGGGCGGCAGTGTGATGGAAGCCAAGGTCGCGCCGGGTTGCCCCTACGACGAGGCTGGCCAGCGCTCGATCGAAGCCGCCGTACTGAGCGCGCAGCCGTTGCCATACCGCGGGTTCGAATCGGTGTTCCAGCGCAACCTGACCTTCGTGTTCACCGCGCAGGACCAGTAACCTGCTTTGGTACTGGCCGGGCTGCGGCTGCCTTCCGGCGCTGCAGCCCGGCGACGCCGGCAATACTGTCCGAGCCGGGGTGCGTGTGACGGCTGCTACTGCCGATAGGCAGTGAGGCAGTCGCTGCGCACCGGTGCCTCGCCGGCAGTGCCTTCGAATTCGCTACACGATCGCTCGCTCCATTTTCACGTCATCTCGTTCACGATTGCGAGTATGTTCACCCGTTGATTGCTATCCCTTGCACACTTTTCCTGCCCGATCCGAGCCGTCCATGAAGAAACCGCTGCGTTGGCTAGCTGCCTTGACCGCCCTGTTGTTGCCGCTGAGCGCACTCGCGCAACAGCAAGGGCTCACCATCGACATCGTGGGCGGTAGCGCGTCGGCCACGCCGATCGCTGTCATCCCCATGCCCTACCAGGGCTCCGGCACCGCGCCGCAGACCGATGTGTCGGCCGTTGTCGGCGCCGACCTGGATCGCTCCGGCCAATTCCGCACGCTGCCGGCTGCGCAGATCGTCGAAAAACCCAGCCGCGGCACCGAGGTGCAGTTCCAGACCTGGCGCACGCTCAAGCAGAATTACATCGTCGTCGGCCGTGTCATGGATGCGGGCGAGGGCGCCTACCGGGTCGAGTACGAATTGTTCGACGTGGCCAAGGGCGAGCGCATGCTTGGCCTGGCGATGACCGCGCGCGCCAACGCGATGCGCGACGTCTCGCATCAGATGGCCGATGCGATCTACGAAAAAATCACCGGCGTGCGCGGCGCGTTCTGGACCCGGATTGCCTATGTGACCGCCAGCGGCAAGGGTGGCGCCATGCGCTACGCGTTGATGGTGGCCGATTCGGATGGCTACAACCCGCAGACCATCGTGCGCTCGGCCGAGCCGCTGCTGTCGCCGAACTGGAGCCCGGACGGCAAGAAGCTGGCGTATGTGAGCTTCGAGCGGGGCAATTCGTCGATCTATCTGCAGGACATCGCCACCGGCGCACGCGAACTGGTCTCCAGCTTCCGTGGCATCAACGGCGCACCGTCGTTCTCGCCTGACGGCCGTCGCCTGGCGCTGGCGCTGTCGCGCAGCGGCAACCCGGAAATCTACGTGATGGATCTGGGCAGCAAGCAGCTGACCCAGCTGACCAATCACTTCGGCATCGACACCGAGCCGACCTGGGCAGCCGACGGCGGCAGCATCTACTTCACCTCCGATCGCGGCGGCCGTCCGCAGATCTATCAGGTTTCCGCCAGTGGCGGCAGCGCCAATCGGGTGACCTTCCAGGGCAACTACAACGCCACCGCCAGCGTCTCGTTCGACGGCAAGAAGATCGCCGTGGCGCAGGGCAGCGGCAACAGCTACCGCATTGCGATGATGGACCGCAGCCTGGGTTCGCCCAGCTGGAGCACGCTGTCGCCGGGTTCGCTGGACGAATCGCCGAGCTTTGCGCCTAACGCCAGCATGGTGTTATATGCCGCGCGCGAAGGCGGCCGTGGCGTGCTGTACGCCGTCTCTTCCGACGCTCGGGTCCGCCAGCGTCTGGTTCTGGCGGACGGCGATGTGAGAGAACCCGCATGGGGGCCTTACCGAACCGCGCATTAATGTTAATATTTCGCTGCGTTAAACCACTCATTGGCCCAGAGCCTCCATAGGTACCCCATGAACAAGTCCACCCGCGTCTTGCTTGTCTCCCTGCTGTCCGTTGCCGTGTTGGCTGGTTGCTCGAAGAAGGTGAAGGAAACTCCGCCTCCCGCAACCGATACCACCGCTGGTTCCTCCGTTCCCACCGGCCCGTCCACCTCCGGCCTGTACGGCCCGGGCGACCTGGATACCGATGCCTGCCTGCGCCAGCGCGTGGTCTACTTCGATCTGGATCAGGACTCCCTGAAGCCGGAATTCCAGGCCATCATGGCTTGCCACGCCAAGTACCTGCGTGACCGTCCTTCCTCGCGCATCACCCTGCAGGGCAATGCTGACGAGCGCGGTTCGCGTGAGTACAACATGGGTCTGGGCGAGCGTCGCGGCAATGCCGTGTCGTCGTCGCTGCAGGCTGCCGGTGGTTCGGCCAGCCAGCTGACCGTCGTCAGCTACGGTGAAGAGCGTCCGGTCTGCACCGAAACCAGCGAAAGCTGCTGGTCGCAGAACCGTCGCGTCGAAATCGTGTACACGGCTCAGTAAGAAGCGATGCGCTTTCGAGTGACATCCCTGTTCGTCGCGGCGGCCCTTGTGGTCGCCGCGCCGGCATACGCCCAGCGAGCCAGTCTCGCTGATCGTGTGGCGGTGCTCGAGCAGCAGCAGGCCAGTAGTCAGGCCAACAACGATCTCCTCAATCAGCTGCAGCAGGCGCGTTCGGACCTGCAGGCATTGCGTGCGACCGTCGAACAACTGCAGCACGACAACGAGCAACTCAAGCAACAGTCCAAGGACCAGTATCTGGACCTGGACGGACGCCTGAACCGGTTGGAAGGTGCTGGTGGCGCAACGCCGCCACTGCCCCCCGCCACTGGCAGCGTCACCCCGGCCCCGGCAGCTGCCGCGCGGCCTGCAGCGGCGGCAACTTCCGAGAAGCCGCCCACCGTCCATGGCGACCCGGGCACCCTGGCCGTCAGCAATGACGAACGCACTGCCTACAACGTGGCATTCGACGCGTTGAAGAATGGCAAGTACGACGATGCGTCGCAGCTGTTCCTGAGCTTTCTGGAGCTCTATCCCAACGGCGTCTACACCCCCAATGCCTTGTATTGGCTGGGTGAGAGCTATTACGCCACCCGCAATTTCCAGCTCGCCGAGGCGCAGTTTCGCGATCTCGTCGGCCGTTATCCCACGCATGACAAGGCCGCTGGCGGTCTGTTGAAGCTCGGCCTGTCGCAGTACGGCGAAGGCAAGAACAACGAAGCCCAGCAGACCTTGCAGCAGGTCGTCTCGCAGTATCCCGGCTCCGACGCAGCACGCGTTGCGCAGGAACGCCTGCAGTCCATCCGTCTCGGCCAGCAACTGCGCTGAGCCGCGTCGCGTCGGTGCCTGTCGGCACGGCGCATACTTTGCCCATGAACGCCGCCGCCGTCCCCAGCGAGATCGTCCAATCGCCGTTGCCGCGATTAAAGATCACCGAAATCTTTTTGTCCCTGCAAGGCGAGGCCGAAGCCGCCGGCTGGCCGACCGTGTTCGTGCGCCTGACCGGCTGCCCGCTGCGCTGCCTGTACTGCGATACCGCCTACGCCTTCCACGGCGGGCAGTGGCATGACATCGACGCCATCGTTGCCGAAGTCGCCAGTCATGGCGTGCGCCATGTCTGCGTGACCGGCGGCGAGCCGCTGGCGCAGAAGCGCTGCCTGGTGCTGCTGCAGAAGCTCTGCGATGCCGGCTTTGATGTCTCGCTGGAAACTTCCGGTGCGCTGGATGTGTCTGCCGTCGATCCGCGCGTCTCGCGTGTGGTCGACATCAAGACGCCGGCCTCCGGCGAAGAGGCGCGTAACCGCTGGGAAAATCTGCCGCTGCTGACCGCGCGCGACCAGATCAAGTTCGTGATCTGCAGCCGCGCCGACTACGAATGGTCGCGCGAGATCGTCGCGGCGCACGCGCTCGATCGCCGCTGCACGGTGTGGTTTTCGCCCAGCAAAAGCGAAGTGACTCCACGCCAGCTGGCCGACTGGATTGTTGCCGATCGTCTGCCGGTGCGCTTTCAGATGCAGCTGCACAAGCTGCTGTGGAACGACGAACCAGGGCGCTGAACATCGGGCGCGTCGCGCAGCGCACGACGCTAGCGGGCCCTGTCGACCGATAGATCGAGACTGGGTGCTGGCGTATTCCGCAGTGCGCGATTCTGCAACGGAACCAGGACCCGAACGCCACCACGCTGACGAGGCGGGAGCTGTGCGGTACACCTGTGCCCGAGCGTATGCACGGCCGCAGAAAGACGAATTGAATTGCGGAGAAGAGGCCTTCTTGCGCAGCGATGGAACTCGCTCAAGCGCCTTGCTGCAGATGGTGGGCCGTGATGGATTCGAACCATCGACCAAAAGATTAAAAGTCTTCTGCTCTACCGACTGAGCTAACGGCCCACTGACCCGACATTGCGCCGGGGTGCGCATTCTACCCTACGCAGGCGTCAAGACAAAATGGCGTAGTGGGTGGGGTCGGGGATGCCGGCATCGGCGAAGCCGGCCGCGCGCAGGCGGCAGGCGTCGCAATGGCCACAGGCGCGCCCATCGGCGTCGGCGCGGTAGCAGGAGACGGTCAGGCCGAAGTCCACGCCCAGGCGCACGCCTTCACGGACGATGTCGGCCTTGCTGAGGAACTGCAGTGGCGCGTGCACGCGCAGCCCGGTCCCTTCCACGCCGGCCTTGGTGGCCAGATTGGCCAGCACTTCGAAGGCGCGCACGAACTCGGGGCGGCAATCCGGGTAGCCCGAGTAATCCACCGCATTGACACCGCAGAACAGGTCGTTGGCGCCCACCACCTCGGCCCAGCCGAGCGCCAGCGACAGCATGATGGTGTTACGCGCGGGCACGTAGGTGACCGGGATGCCGTCGCCGCCGGCGTCGGGGACGTCGATGTCGTCGGTCAGCGCCGAGCCGCCGATGCTGCGCAGATCCACGTCGACCACCTTGTGCGCAATGACGCCCTGCGCGGCGGCAACGCGCGCGGCGGCGTCCAGTTCGGAGGTGTGGCGCTGGCCGTAGCGCACGCTCAGTGCATGCACGGCAAAGCCCTGCTCCTGCGCGAGCGCGACGACGGCGGCGGAATCCATGCCACCGGACAACAGAACAACGGCTTTTTTCATGACGGATCGGCGATCACTGCGGAATAGCACGAAAGGCTATCAGGGACGGCGGTGCAGGGCGACCATGCGGCCGCTCGCTGCTCAACAGCGAATGTCCTGATGTCATGCCGGTCGCATCCCGTGCCTGACCCATGCAGACCGCGCGGGTTCATTTGCCAGTGAAATACGCATGATCAGGCGTTCACGTAACTCGACTTATCGTTTGCCGTAATTTCAGGACCATGACGTAATGGCCGAGCATCAGGAAGACGCAGCGAAGTCGCGTATTTACGAGGCCCTGCTACAGGCAACACCGGATTTTTTGTATGTGTTCGATCTCCAGCACCGCTTCGTCTACGCCAATCAGGCGCTATTGGCGATGTGGGGCATGCGCTGGGAAGACGCCTGCAAGAAGACCTGTCTGGAACTGGGCTACGAGCCCTGGCATGCGGCCACGCACGATGAAGAGATCGAACGGGTGATTGCGACGGGCCAGCCGGTCCGCGGCGAAGTGCCGTTTCCGCACACGACTAGTGGCCTGCGCGTCTACGACTACATTTTTACGCCGGTGTTCGGGCCCGATGGCAAGGTCGAAGCGATCGCCGGCGCCACGCGCGACATCACCGAGCACAAGCAGCATGAGCAGCATCTGCAGCTACTGATCAACGAGCTCAACCATCGGGTCAAGAATTCGTTGGTGATGGTGCAATCGCTGGCACGGCAATCGTTCACCAATGCTGCCAGCCTTGCGGACGCACAGGAAAAGCTCGATGCGCGACTGCTGGCGCTGTCGCGCGCACATGACACATTGACGCGCGAGAACTGGGTCAGCGCCGACATTCTGGAGCTGACCCGCGACGCGGCTGCGCTTTACGAGTCGCACGACAGCCAGCGCTTCACCTTGCAGGGCAGCTCCTGTCGGCTGGATCCGCGGCGTGCGCTGGCGCTGTCGATGGCGCTGCACGAGCTGTGTACCAACGCGCTCAAGCACGGCGCATTGTCCTCGCCGGCGGGGGCGGTGCTGGTTTCCTGGGAGCGCAAGACACGCGGCGGGCAGGAGCAGCTCGAGCTTGTCTGGCAGGAGGCCGGTGGGCCGCCCGTGCAGCTGCCCACGCGCAAGGGGTTCGGCACCCGTTTGCTGGAACGTGGCTTGAAACACGACCTCAAGGGCGAGGTCGATCTGGCGTTCGACCCGGCCGGGGTGTGTTTCCGGGTCTCCATTCCGTTACCGGCCGAGCTTGCCGAGGCGGGGCCATGACCATGCGCGTGCTATTGGTCGAAGACGAGTCGTTGGTGGCCATGTTGCTGGAGGATTGCCTGACGGAGCTGGGCTACGAAGTCGCTGCAACCGTGGCCGACGTGGACGCCGCGCTGCAGGCGGTGCAGGCGGGCAATCTCGATTTGGCGCTGCTGGACATCAATCTGGGTGGCACCTTGTCGTTTCCGATTGCCGAAGAGCTGGATGCGCGCGGGGTGCCCTACATCTTCGTGACCGGCTACGCGCAGGGCGGGATTCCGGAAAGGTACCGGCATCGGCATGGCCTGCAGAAGCCCTTTCATTTTCGCGATCTGCAACATGCGCTATCGCTGTTGCAACGGCGCAGTGCCGAGTGAGCCATCGCTGGTCGTGTCGCAGTTGAATGACGCTGGTCACGGCGACGTCTTCGTGGTTATTTGCTGCCACGCAAACTGCTGGCAGCGGCCTCGCGCAGTGCCTGGCTGAGGTGTGCAGGGCGCTTGAGCGCACTGCGGCGTATTGCCAGTACAGCGGAACATCGAGCCAGCGGCTGGGGTCGATGATGACGACCTGCTTGTTGCGGACCGCAGGCATGACCATCGCTTCAGGCGCCAGGCACCAGCCGAGCCCGCGCGCAGCGGCTTCGACAAAGCTGGTGGAGGATCGCGCTGATCCTGCTGGGCGTCGCCGGAATCGGTGTGTTGGTGCAGCAATGGTCGGGCCTGCTGCAGCTGCTGCGATATGCGGGTGCGGCGTTTCTGGCGGTGTATGGATGGATGGGCGCACGCCGCGCCTGGCGTGGCGACAGCGCAATGGCGCCGGCGGAGCAGGGTGCGGACCACTGGCAGCGCGCCATGCTCACCTGCCTGGCGTTTACCTTCCTCAATCCGCACGTGTATCTGGACACGATGGTCTTGCTCGGCAGCCTGTCGACGCATTACCCGGGCGCGCGGCGCTGGGCATTTGCGCTGGGTGCGTGACTGGCCAGCGTGACCTGGTTCTTCAGCCTGGGCTACGGCGCACGCTTGTTGCAGGCGGTCTTCCGGCATCCGCGTGCATGGCGTGTACTGGATGGGCTGATCGCGGTGTTCATGCTGCTGCTGTGCGTGCTGTTGCTGCTGCTGCCCTCGCAGCCTGCGCTGCCCTGACCGGCCATTGCCTGGAGCGCTGTCATGCTGCCGTTGCGCGTTACCACCGAAGCGTCCGAACCCGACGTGGCGCTGATCCACCGGTATCTGTCGCAGCACACCAGCTGGGCCAGGGACATTGGATTGCCCCTGGTGCAGCGTTCGATCGATAACTCGCGCTGTTTTGGCGGTTTCACTGGCAGCGGGCAGGCGGCGTTCGCGCGTGTGGTGTCCGATTACGCCACTTTCGCGTATCTGGGCGATGTCTTCGTGCTGCCCGAGCACCAGGGTAGGGGCTATGGCAACGCGCTGATGGACGCGGTCATGGCGCACCCCAAGCTGCAGGGGCTGCGCCGTTTCAGCCTTGCCACCAGCGACGCGCACCGGCTGTATGCGGCCAGCCAGCGCGCCGTGCAGGTGCTCAGCCGTTGCGAACCTTGTTCAGCAGCTGCGCGACCGGCGCCGCCGCACGGGTGTCTGCGCGACGTGCCTGCCGTGCATCGATCTTGAAGATGGCTACCGCGTCAGTGAGTTGCACGGCCTGTTCTTCCATCGAGCGTGCGGCAGCGGTGGCTTCTTCCACCAGTGCAGCATTTTGCTGGGTGGTTTCATCCATATGGGTGATGGTCTGATTGACCTGTTCGATGCCGGCGGACTGTTCCTGCGATGCCGCCGAAATCTCGCTCATGATGTCGGTGACGCGCTGCACACTGGCTACCACGTCGCCCATGGTCTTGCCGGCGCTGTGCACCAGTGCCGAGCCTTCCGCCACGCGTTGGACGGAATCGTCGATGAGATCCTTGATCTCCTTGGCTGCACCGGACGAACGCTGCGCAAGCGTGCGCACCTCGGAGGCCACCACCGCGAAGCCGCGGCCTTGTTCGCCGGCACGTGCGGCTTCCACCGCGGCGTTCAGCGCCAGGATGTTGGTCTGGAACGCAATGCCGTCGATGACGCTGATGATGTCGGCGATCTTCTTGGACGAGGCTTCGATGCCGGACATGGTTTCCACGACCTTGCCCACCACCTGGCCACCTTGCGAGGCCACACTTGCGGCGCCGATCGCCAGTTGATTGGCCTGGCGTGCGCTCTCGGCATTCTGTTTGACGGTGGATGTCAGCTCTTCCATCGACGCGGCGGTTTCTTCCAGGTTGGCTGCTTGCTGCTCGGTGCGTTGCGACAAGTCCTGGTTGCCGGCCGCAATTTCGCTGGCAGCCGAATTGATCGACACCGCGGACTGCTGGATGTTGCCAACGATCTGCGCCAACTGGCTTGCCGTTGCATTGGCATCGTCGCGCATCTGCGCAAACACGCCGCGGAACTCGCCGCCCATGCGTGCCGTAAGATCGCCCGCGGCGATCGATTGCAGCAAGGCCGACAGCGATTGCAGGTTGCCATCTGCGGTGGACATCAGGTGATTGAGACTCTCGACCATGATGCGGAAATCGAACTGGAAGCGTTCGACATCGCCACGTGCGCTGAAGTCGCCATTGGCCGCCGCCTGCGCAAGATGCTTGATTTCGTGATTCATCGCCGACAGGTTGAGCTTGACCTGCGCCATGGTGTTGCTGAAGACGGCCTTTTCGCCCGGCAATGGCTGCATGTCCTCGGCAAGTTCGCCGATGGCGTAGCGCCCCATGATGCGCGCCAGATCGTTTTGTACCGCGACGTGTGAGGCCACCAGCAGGTTGGTGTCGTTGGCCATGCGGCCGTAGTCGCCCGGGAATGCGGAGGCGTCGATGCGGAAGCTGATCTGGCCGCTATCGTGATGCTTGGCCATGTCGGTCTGCGCGGCAATCAGGTTGCGCAGCTGCAGTTGCATCTTGTCCATGGCCTGCAACAGGCGGCCGGTTTCGTCGGTGGCGGTGGTGTGGACATCGTTGTGCAGATTGCCGCCGGCAATGGCCTCGGCGGTGCGCGTGGCCTGGCTCAACGGCGTGGTCAGGCTGCGCGTGATCAACCAGGCAAGCAGCGCGCTGATGACCAGCGCGGCAATGCCGCCGCTGGCCAGGGTGACCTTGCCGCGGTGCATCGACGCAACGGCGGTTGCATATGCCTCTTTGCTGAGCCGGCGTTCCAGTTCGGCGTTTGCGCGAATGGCGGCCTGTTGCTCGTTCATCGCCGTAGCGGCGGCGCCTTGCAGCAAGGCTTGCGCTTCCTGGTTCTGGTCGTGAATGCCGTATTCGAGAATCTGGTTGTTGAACTTGACCGAGACGTCGCGCTTTTCCTGCACGCGCTTGAGTGCGGCCTTTTCCACGTCGCTGCTGGGCATCGCCGCCAGCGCGTCGTGGGCTTGGTGATAGCGCGTGCGGTTCTGCTCGATCATCGCAAGCGCGGCGCGGTTGGCCGCATCGCCGGAGACCATCACGATATCGCGCAGGCCGATCGCCACGTTGGTATTGGCGTCGAGCATTTCGGAGGACAGCCGGATCCTTTCCATGTTGCTGTTGACGATGGTGTCCAGCTCGTAACGGGCATTGGACATGGTGATCAGGCCGGTGGCCACCAGCAGGCCAGACAAGAGAATCAAAATGCCGAACGCCATTCCCAGGCGACGGCCGACATTGAGGCGTTGCAGAAAGTCATTCATGACCGAATCCAGGTAGTGCAGCTGAGTCGCCTGGTGGATGCGGGGTGCATCGACTCAAGCGTCTTGCCCAGCTAGCGGCCGGATTGCGCGGAGCTAAAGGCCCTCAATCGCAAAATACTTAGCGTCGATTCATTACAGAGTGGAAGTTCCTGACAGCGACTTTGCGCGTCCTGACAGGGATGCTGGAAGCGGAGCAACGAACGGGATTTCGCTGGATCGAAGCGTGCCAGTGGTACAGCGAATTTCCGACGTTTTACCGACATCTGGAGCGCGCGCGTGAAGGTGTTGAAGACCAGCAAGCGGAGCGCGTTGAATGGTCGAGTTCGTCGTTTGGAACCGTAATGCACCGGCGTGCAGCCGTGATGGAAGGCCGATGCGAAGCGCTTTATTCGCGGTGCGGGTGATACCGCGCGCGCTGCAGCACGCATCTTGTGTGCAGCGGTGGTGCATCCCACGCATCGCGCGCAGCCGGCGCGACGCGATGAGGATGGCCTTGCGCTCAGGCTTCCAGTGCGGCAAGCACGTCGGCATGCAGCTGCTCGGCGCCGCTTTCGCTGTTGAAGCGTGCGATGACTTCTTCGCCGGAGATCAGCCCGACCCGAACCGAGTGACAGTAAGAGCCGAAGCTTTCGCCCGCATTGAACGGGTCGCTGATGACGGAGACATGGTTGAGGCGGACCCGCGCGTTGCCGAACTTGATGAACATCTGCAATCTCCTGTGTGAGCGGCGAGTTTCCCACTTTGTTGCGCGGCACAGAAGCATCCGGCGTCAGCGTACGCAGCTGCGCATGCCGGGGACAACGTGCCCGTGGCCGACAGATGGTGCCGGTGCAGCGGTGACAGAGGTGCATCGCTGTGATTGGCAGCGACTCACGCATCCGTTGACCCAGCACGTACACTGCCGTCCCCTGATGCTGAGCTCGCCCGATGTCCGATCCGATCCGTCTCGATAAATGCGTGGCCGCCGTATTCGGTTGCTCGCGTGGCGAGGCTCAGCAGTACATCGAGGGTGGCTGGGTGAGCGTGGACGGGGTGGTGGTCGAAGAGCCGCAGGCGTTGGCGACCGCAGCGCAGGTCACGCTGGCCGAGAATGCGGTGCTGGCACCTGCCGAGCCCGCCACCTTGTTGCTGCACAAGCCGGCAGGGGTGTCCGCCGACGCCGCGCTGGCGCTTGCCACGCCGGCGACGCGCAGCGCGCTGGATCACTCCGACACCCGTGTGCTGAAGCGGCACTTCCTGCGGCTGACGGCGCCGCTGCCGTTGGAAGACGCGGCAAGCGGCCTGCTGGTGCTGAGCCAGGACGGCCGCGTGCTGCGCAGGCTGAGTGCCGATGCCAGCTCCATCGAGCAGGAATTTCTGGTCGAAGTACAGGGCGAATTGCGTCCGTACGGCATGGCGCGGTTGGCGCACGGCCTTGTCTACCAGCAGCGCAGCCTGTCGCCGTGCAAGGTGAGCTGGCAAAACGAAGAGCGCCTGCGGTTTGCAATCAAGAACATGCAGCCTGGCCAGCTGCGCTACATGTGCGGCGAAGTGGGGCTGGAGGTGGTCAGCATTCGCCGCTTGCGCGTGGGCCGGGTGTCGCTGGGCAAGCTGGCGATCGGCGAATGGCGCTATCTGCCGGCGGGCGAGCGGTTCTGATTGCAGCACCTGATGTATGCGGCTGCGTGGCGCTTGTCAGGGCGTGCCGCTGGTGCTGTCTTGGTGTGGCGGGAACAGCCGCAGCATTGGCATGGTGCGATTCGACGGCACTGCGGACTTCTAATGCTGACATGCGCCCTGGCCAGGGCATCTTCCTGATCGCTGCGCAGCGCCTGTTCGATCAATCAAGACGCCAGCGGCATGCCTGACCAAGCAAAGGCCGACTGCGTCGACCGCCGCCTGGGTAAATGCAATGACGCAGCGACGGCGTCGCACGCGTAAGCAGTCGCGGCCGTCACCGTGCGAATGTTATTTCTTGTTGCGCTTTTTCTTGGCGCGCGTGACCAGAAACAGCACAACGGCAATCACGCCGATGACCAGGATGATGAAAGCCGGTGATAGAAACGAATTGTCGCCCATGAGGAACTCCTGACAGTCTTCCGCAGCCCAGTGCTGCAATAACGTTAGCCTAGCGAGCAGGCTGCTTGATCGCGTGAAATACCCTGCATGCGTGCAAGCAGGTACTGAGACTTGATCTATCGGCGAGTGCTTGCGTCGGTTTGCGCTGCGGGCATGCAGCGCTTTGGGCACAGACGTGTACGCGGCAGGGCTACCTGGTGTTACGTCTGGGGATACGCGCCCGGCCGGCGTGCGGTTGCGATGACGCATTTGCGATTTCCGGCGGTGATCCGCAACTAACCATCAGCTGCATCCACTGTATCGGCTAGACGAGCGTTCAGCGCTTGGCGGTGCGCGTGCGCACGCAGGAGATGCGATTACGCCTGAGATGGTCGATTGCCTGACCAGCCACGGGACAAACGCATCGGCTAGCCGACGGTGTTACGCGACCGGAGTGGCCAGCACGCGGTGCTTCGCCATCACGCTGCGGATCGCACTCAGCAGCTGCTCGGGGGTGTAGGGCTTTTCCAGGAAGGCCACACCATCGGGCAGGATCTCTTCCACATACTCGACCGCTAGTCCGGAGGTCAGCAGCACCGGCAGGTTGTAGGGGGCATGTGCCGTCTTGAGCGCCAGATCCACACCGGTCAGCCCGCCCGGAAAATGGATATCGGAAAACAGCACGTCCACGCGCGGGTCGCTTTCGATCAGGGACAACGCTTCTTCGACCGAGCCGGCGCTGCGGCAGGTGAAACCGTAGCTCTCCAGCACAAGGCAGCTGAGTTGGCGGGTGCCGTCGCCGTCTTCGACAACGAATACGACCGGCCGTTCCTTGTTCTGTGACATGCGCGCGTCCCGTAAGGCAAGCCCCATTCTCAGCGATGCGGCAGTGAACCCTCCGTCAATGCAAACGGAGCCGTATGGTTACCAGCCGAGCGGGCCGGGGCCATACCCGCCGGGCGCATAACGCGGGCCAAAAACCGGGCCTTCGCCACGCCCGACACTGATGCTGACGCCGATCTGGTGCGCCTTGCCGTCATCGTCGTAATAGGTCTTGCAGGAGTTCAAATTGACCGCCTGCCAGTTGCTGTTGCCGCCGCGGTTCGAATAGCCCATGCCGGTTTCGACTGCGCCATGCAGCTTGCCCTGGCATTGCTCGGCGCGCTCGGCGGCGATGGATGCAGCGCTGGGCCGCGCCAGTGCCGGCTTGGGGCCGCTCTTGTCGCCGTAGAAGGTGCCCGGCGGGTCGGTGCTGTATTCCGGGTCGGAGCGGTACTGCACCGGCGCTTGCGGAACGCTCAGGTCCAGCGAGCGCGGTGTCGCGGTCTCGGCGCTGCCATCGCTGGCTTGGGCCAATGCGCTGCCGGTGGCGAACAGAGTGACCAGGAGAAGCAGACTGCGTTTCATCGGTTGGACTCTACGAAGGAGGGCTGGCAGCGCGTGCCAGCTAGCTTTGTGAAACTAGCAACGGCTGATTGAATGCGCGCTGTCGATCCTGCGGAGTTTTGTGCCATCGGCGGCGTTGCGGTGACACATGCTGCTGCATCAGCCCTGTTCGCGCACGAGCTCGATCAGCTGCGCGCCGTAACGCGCCAGCTTGCCGCCGCCGATGCCGCCCACCCGCGACAGCGCGTCGATGCTGGTGGGACGTTGTTCGGCGATGTTGCGCAAGGTGCTGTCGTGGAAGATCACAAATGCCGGCACATTCTGTTCCTTGGCCAGCTCTGCGCGCAGGCCGCGCAAGGCGTTGAACAACACCAGGTCCTGGGCCTGCACCGGCAGGCCGGTGCGCTGGGCACCGCGGTCGCGCCCGGCGGCCGGATTTTCGCGCCGCATCATCACCTGGCGCTCGCTCTTGAGCACCTGGCGGCTGGCATCGGTGAGGCGCAGACCGCCGTGGCCCTCGCTATCCACTTCCAGCAGGCTGGCGGCCACCAGCTGGCGAAACACGCCGCGCCAGGTGCGTTCGTCCAGATCGCGGCCGATGCCGTAGGTGCTCAGCTGGTCGTGGCCGAGCTGCTTGATGCGTTCGTTCTCGCTGCCGCGCAGGATGTCGATCAGATGGCCCACGCCGAAGCGCTGGCCGCTGCGATAGACGCAACTGAGCGCTTTCTGCGAGGCCACCGTGGCGTCCCAGGCCGCTGCCGGGGTCAGGCAGTTGTCGCAATTGCCGCAGGGCTTGGGATAGGTCTCGCCGAAACCGGCCAGCAGCACCTGGCGGCGGCATTGCATGGATTCGCAGTAGCCGAGCAGGTGGTCGAGCTTGGCGCGCTCCAGGCGCTTGCGTTCTTCGGCCGCTTCGCCCTGTTCGATCATCTGCTTGAGCAGCACCACATCGCCCAGGCCGTAGCAAAGCCAGGCTTCGGCGGGGTCGCCGTCGCGGCCGGCGCGGCCGGTCTCCTGGTAGTAGCCTTCCAGCGATTTGGGTAGATCCACATGCGCCACGAAGCGCACGTCCGGTTTGTCGATGCCCATGCCGAAGGCGATCGTGGCAGCCATGATGATGCCGTCCTCGCGCAGGAAACGGCGCTGGTTTTCCGCGCGCACCTCGGCCGGCAGGCCGGCGTGGTAGGGCAGCGCAGTGAAGCCCTGCGCGCACAGGTGCTGCGCGGTTTCTTCGACCTTGCGCCGCGACATCGCATAGACGATGCCGGCCGAGCCGCGATAACGCCCCAGGAATTCCTGCAGCTGTTTGCGGGCGTTGTCCTTCTGCACCACGGTGTAGCGGATGTTGGGGCGGTCGAAGGAGCTGACGAAGTGGCGCGCATCCACCAGATCCAGGCGCTCGGCGATTTCGCGCTGGGTCGGCGGGTCGGCGGTGGCAGTCAGCGCCATGCGCGGGATGTGCGGCCAGCGCTCGTGCAGCACGGTGAGCTGGCGATATTCCGGGCGGAAATCGTGGCCCCATTGCGAGACGCAATGCGCCTCGTCGATGGCGAACAGCGCGATGCGGCTACGTTCCAGCAGGGAGAGGAAACGCTGGGTCAACAGCCGTTCCGGCGCGACGTACAGCAGGTCCAGATCGCCGGATAGCAAGGCGCGTTCGACGCGTTGGGCGTTTTCTGCATCCAGGGTGGAATTGAGGAATTCGGCGCGCACGCCGAGCTGGCGCAGCGCTTCGACCTGGTCCTGCATCAGCGCGATCAGCGGCGAGACCACGATGCCGATGCCGTCGCGCAACAGCGCCGGGACCTGGTAGCACAGCGATTTGCCGCCACCGGTGGGCATCAGGACCAGGGCATCGTTGCCGGCAGCGACGTGTTCGACGATGGCCTGCTGTGGGCCGCGGAAGTCGTCGTAACCGAAGACGCGGCTGAGCAGTTCGTGGGCGGGGGAAGACATCCGCCTAGGATACCGCGCGGGTCAAGCCCTGGTTGGTGTCATGCCTGCCGGGTTGCGGACTGGCGGGTCGGGGAACGCCGCGATGCGAGGGTGTGCGCCCAACAGTGCCTGGAAGAGGCGTCCGGCGTTGCATGGTTCTCGTGGCACAGGAGAGGTCAGGTAGGCGTTGCGTCTGAAACGACCCTGGCTCGCGCCGTACCCTCACCCCAACCCCTCCCCGCGCCCCGGCCCGCGCTTGCGGCGCGGGCGCTCCGAGGCACGCGCCCCGGTGGCGCGCAAGCCGTGCCTTCTCGCCCCAGCGGGAGAGGGGCGCGATGTCCGGCATCATGATGATCACATGGCAAAGAAGCAGCGTAGCGCCGAGCAACTTGCCCGCCATGTGCTCCATTGCCGAGAAAGTGACCCCAGTAGCCCCCTGAGTCAGGGGGCGCGCCGAAGGCGCGGGGTGTGGCAGGCAATTGAGCAGGGGCCCAAGGTTTTCGCAACAGCGAAACCTTGGGCAAACCCGAAGGGGCGAAGCCCGAAGGGTTTACTGCAGCAGCGAGCGCAGCATCCAGGCGTACTTTTCGTGGGTCTGCAGGCGCTGGGTCAGCAGGTCCACGGTCGGGTCGTCGCCGGCGTCGTCGGCGGTGCCCAGCACCTTGCGGGCGGTGCGGCAGACCGCTTCGTTGCCGCTGACCAGCTGGCGCACCATTTCACGCCAGTCGGCACTGTCGCTCAGGCCCGGCTCTTCCGCGATCGAGGTCAGCGCAACGAATTCGCGGTAGGAGCCCGGCGCGTTGTAGCCCAGGGCGCGGATGCGCTCGGCCACTTCGTCCAGCGCGGCCCACTGCTCGGTGTACTGGGTTTCGAACATGGTGTGCAGCGAGTTGAACATCGACCCGGTGACATTCCAATGGAAGTTGTGGGTCTTCAGATACAGGGTGAAGGCGTCAGCCATGTAGCGGGCCAGACCGTCGGAGATCTGCTTGCGATCGCTGTCCTTGATCCCGATATCGATATGCGGCGCCGATGCAGCAGCGACCGGCAGGGCGTCGCTGACGACGACGGGCTTGTTGGCGTTCTTTTTCTTGGACATGGGATGGTCCTTGCGGGGTTGATGTCGTAGGGAACTGATATGGCGGCACAATAGACAGGCTAAAGGATCAAACGTCATTCAATCTTTCACATTTCTCCATCAATGAGCGCTATCGATACCGACCTTGCCAACACCTTGCGCGAGCGCCGCCGTGCCGTGGATGGCGCGATGAGCCGCGACCGTGGCCGTTTGCTGGGCCTATGGTCGCGCTGGCAGGGCAAGCCGGGCAACCCGCAGGTGCGCGACGCGTTCGAGCAGGCCCTGGCGGCATCGCTGGCGCAGCGGCAGGCGCGTGCCGAACAGCAGCCCACCATCACGCTGGACAACCAGCTGCCGATCGCGCGCGAGGCCGAGCGCATCATCGCGCTGATCCGCGACCACCAGGTTGTCGTGATCGCCGGCGAAACCGGCTCGGGCAAGACCACCCAGCTGCCCAAGTTGTGTCTGGCGGCCGGGCGCGGTGCCGCCGGCATGATCGGCTGCACCCAGCCGCGCCGGATCGCCGCACGTGCGGTGGCCGCGCGCGTGGCCGAGGAGTTGAAGACCCCGTTGGGCACCACGGTGGGCTTCCAGGTGCGCTTCACTGATCGCGTGAGCGAGCAGTCGCGCATCAAGTTCATGACCGACGGCATCCTGCTGGCCGAAATCGCCAGCGACCGTTGGCTCTCGTCTTACGACACCATCATCGTGGACGAGGCGCACGAGCGCAGCCTCAACATCGATTTCCTGCTGGGCTATCTCAAGCAATTGCTGAGCAAGCGCCCCGACCTGAAGCTGATCGTCACCTCGGCCACCATCGATACCGAGCGCTTCGCGCAGCATTTCGACAATGCGCCGGTGATCAATGTGGAAGGCCGCACCTTTCCGGTGGAAGTGCGCTACCGCCCGCTCGAAGGCGATATGGGCGAAAGCGGTGACGGAGAGCACAGTAACGGGCGCGAGGGCGAGCGCACTGTCAACGATGCGATCGTGGCGGCCATCGATGAAATCACCCGCATCGACCCGCGTGGCGATGTCCTGATGTTCCTGCCGGGCGAGCGCGAGATCCGCGATGCGCACCAGTCGCTGGAACGGCGCAAATACCGCGAAACCGAAGTGGTGCCGCTGTACGCGCGGCTGTCGGCGGCCGATCAGGACCGTGTGTTCAATCCCGGCCCGCGCCGACGCCTGGTGCTGGCCACCAACGTGGCCGAAACCTCGCTGACGGTGCCGCGCATCCGCTATGTGGTGGACCCGGGATTTGCGCGCGTCAAACGCTACAGCCCACGTCAGAAGCTGGACCGCCTGCATATCGAGCCGATCTCGCAGGCCAGCGCCAACCAGCGCATGGGCCGCTGCGGACGCATTGCCGAGGGCATCTGCTACCGGCTGTATGCCGAAGCCGATTTCGCCGCGCGCCCGGCATTTACCGATCCGGAAATTCGACGTTCGTCGTTGTCCGGCGTGATTTTGCGCATGCTGCAGCTGGGACTGGGGCGGATCGAAGACTTTCCGTTCCTGGAAGCGCCGGACGAACGTGCGGTGGCCGATGGCTGGCAGCAGTTGCTGGAACTCGGCGCGATCGATGGCGAACGCCGTCTGACCGCCACCGGCCGCCAGATGGCGCGCCTGCCGGTGGACGTCAAGCTGGCACGCATGCTGGTGGCCGCGCAGCAGCACGGTTGCCTGCGCGAGATGATCATCATTGCGTCCTTCCTGGGCATCCAGGATCCGCGCGAGCGCCCGCCCGAAGCGCGCGAGGCCGCCGATAATGCACATGCGCTGTTTGCCGATGGGCGTTCGGAATTCGTCGGCATCCTGCGTCTGTGGGACGCGTACCGACAGGTGCATGAAGATCTCACCCAATCCAAGTTACGCGACTGGTGCAACCGGCATTTTCTCGGCTTTTTGCGCATGCGCGAGTGGCGCGAGCTGCATCGTCAGTTGCGGCTGCTCTGCGAGGAGCTCGGCTGGAACGAGGAGCCGGCCAATGTGATGCTTGCGCCGCTGCTGGCCGGTGCCAGCGCGCCTGCCCGTGAGGACGGCCACAACGCCAACCGGCCCACGCGCGGGCAGTTGCATCGTGCTGCGCGCCTGGCGCGCGAAGGCAAGCCGGATCCCAACGCAGCGCCTGCGCAACGCGTCCCTGCAGCTGCGAACAAACAGCCCGACCCGGCCGAGGCATCTGCACGGACCAGCGAGCGCGAACGTGCGGCGGCATATCAATCGCTGCATCGTGCGCTGCTGGCAGGCCTGCCGACGCAGATCGGGCATCGCACCGAAAAGGGCGATTATCTGGCGGCCCGGCAACGTCGCTTCGTGCCGTTTCCGGGTTCTGCGCTGGCGCGCAAGCCGCCGCCGTGGATCCTGGCTGCCACGCTGCTGGACACGCAAAAGGTCTGGGGCATGACCAACGCGGCGATCGAGCCGGACTGGGCCATCGCCGAACTGGGGCACCTGCTTGCGCGCAAGCACTTCGATGCGCATTGGTCGCGTGCACAGGGGCAGGTGGTCGCCTCCGAGCAGATCAGTCTGTTCGGGCTGGTGCTGGCGCCGAAGAAGCCGGTGCATTACGGCAAGATCGACCCGGCCGCCGCGCACGACCTGTTCGTGCGCCAGGGCCTGGTGACCGGCGAGATCAACTCGCGCGCGGCCTTCGTGGCCGATAACCTCAAGGTGCTGGAGCAGGCGCGCGAAGAAGAGGCCAAGCTGCGGCGTGCCGGCATCGTGGCCGACGAAGGCTGGCAGGCGCGCTGGTATCTGGATCGCATTCCGGCCGAGTTGCATTCGGCCAGTGGGCTGGACGCGTGGTGGAAGACCTTGCCGCCCGACAAACGCCGCAGCCTGCATTGGAGCTTGAACGATCTGCTGCCCGGCGAAGGCAGCGAGGCCGACCGCTTTCCGAAGTACTTCCCGCTTGGCGATGCGCGGCTGCCGCTGCATTACCGCTTCGAGCCCGGTGCCATCGATGACGGCGTCACCCTGGATGTGCCGTTGCACCTGCTCAACGCGCTGGATCCGGCCCGCCTGTCGTGGCTGGCGCCGGGCTTCGTTGCCGACAAGGCGTCTGCATTGATTCGCAGCCTGCCCAAGGCGCAGCGCCGCAACTATGTGCCGGCGCCGGACTTCGGGCGTGCGTTCTACGAGGCCTACTGCGTTGCTTCGGCCGACGATATCCGCGGCGAGCTGGCGCGCTTTTTGACCAAGGCCACCGGCACGCAAGTGGCAGCGCTGGATTTCGATGACGACGCGCTGGACACCCATCTGCTGATGAACCTGCGCCTGCGCGACGACGACGGCAAGGTGCTGGCCGAGTCGCGCGACCTGGACGGGCTGCGTGCGCGCTTCGGCGAACGTGCCGGCCAGGCGTTTGCCGCGCGTGCCGGGCGTGCGCTGGCTGCCGAAGGCCTGCGCGATTTTCCGAGCACGCCGATTCCCGAGCAGGTGGCAGGCGAGGCCGGTGTGCCGGCGTACCCGGCGCTGGTGGATCAGGGCGATAACGCAGCGCTGCGTATTTTCGCCGACCGCAACGAGGCGGCGCGTGCGCATCCGCGCGGCGTGCGCCGCCTGCTGGGAATCGCGTTGGCCGACAAGATCAAGCAGGCGCGCAAGCAACTGCCGGTGTCGCCCAAGACCGGGCTGCTGTATGCGTCAATCGAATCGCAGGAACGCCTGCGCGGCGATCTGGTCGATGCCGCGCTCAATGCGGTGCTGGCCGATGGCTTGGGCGCCATTCGCGACCCCGGCGCGTTTGCGCAGCGCCGCGACGATGCGATCAAGCGGCTGTTCGGCGAAGCGATGGAACGCTTGAAGCTGGCCGAAAGCATCCTGAGTGCAGTGGCCGAACTCAAGCCGTTACTGGAAGCGCCGTTGATGGGCTGGGCACGCGGCAATCTGGACGATATGGAACAGCAACTGCGCGCGCTGGTGCATGCCGGCTTCCTGCGCGACACGCCGGCCGAAGCGTTGGCCAATTATCCGCGCTACCTCAAGGCGATGATCCTGCGCACCGAACGTGCCAAGCGCGATCCTGCGCGCGACCAGGCGCGCATGCTCGAGCTCAAGCCCTTCGTGGATGCGCTGGATGACGCGGCCGCGCGCGGTTTGCGGCAGCGCGAGGAATGGCAATCGCTGCGCTGGGATCTGGAAGAGCTGCGCGTGTCGGTGTTTGCGCAGGAGTTGGGTGCCAAGTCGGGTGTGTCTGCGAAGAAATTGTCGCAGCGCGTCGCAGCGCTGCGGAGCTGAGCTGCATCTGACGTGTGGCAGCGCCTCGCCCGTAGTCGGATGCACTCGCCGAATCAGGAACGCACCACGCGCACGCCGGCCGCTCCGATCGCATCGGGCGGTCGGCGCGGCTTGCAGTTCACACGGCCGACACGTCGTCGCCGTGGTGTCGGCTGTGCCGTTGGCATAGGTGTAGTTGGCGGTCAGGCCGAAGCCGCTGTCGCCGAACGGTTGCTGGGAGGAGATGTTGAAGCCCTTGACCTTGCCGTCGCCGGCGTTGCGTGGCCGCTGGATGCTGTTGTCGCAGTAGCCATCCGCCGTGCAGCCAGTGCTGCCGAGCAATTGCGCCCAGCTCTGCGGCGCGATGTCGCCTAGCGCGTTGTACTGGCGCTCCACGCTGGCGCTGGTATCGATGTAGTTGTCGATCTTCTTGTAGAACAGCGACCACGCCACCACAGCTTGCTGGGCGAAGGTGTACTCGGCAGAGAGATTGAGGTTCCAGGATTCGTACGGCGCCAGCTCTGCATTACCGCCACTGCCGGTCAAGGTGGTGGCGTTGAGGAAGGTGTGGTTGACCATCTGGTCGTACGGTGCCCAGGCGATGACCTTGGCCGCAGCGAAGCGAAACACCCAGTCATCGCTGGTGTCGTACGACAGCGCGTCGGTCCACGCGTTCTTCGTAATGCTGCGCCGACACCGCAATGCCGAAGGTGTCGGCAGCGTTTTTCCAGCTGTAGAGCAGTGCTGCATTAGGGTTGCCCTGACTGGCCTGGTCGCTGTAGCTGTAGCCGATGGAGGCGGCCACCTCGCTGGCCTTCAGATCCAGCGGTTGCCGCGTGTGCATCAGCACGGTGCCGCCCAGGCTGCCCTCGGTGAGGCGCGCTTCGGACGATTTGAAAATTTTTGCACGGCCCAGGATTTGCGGAGCCAGCAGGGTGTAATCGAAGCCCGACTGGGCTGTTCGCCGTACAACCAGATCGCTTGCGCCACCGGGTGCCCGTCCAGAAACGACAGATTGAGGCAGGGGTTGGTGCCATCGATACTCACGTGCTCGCCTTGCCTGAAGCGCCTGTCCAGGGTGACGCCAGGATTCTGCGAGAGGGCTTCGGCCATCTTGGTGCTGGGAAACTTGCCGATGTCTTCGGCGGTGATCGCCTCGGAAATGCCGGTGTTGTTGCGCTTGGTGTCGAGCGATTTTTCCAGGCTGGCACGGATGCCGACCACCTGGACGGGGTCCAGGTCGGTGGCTTGCGCGTCACCGCTGTCCTGGGCCTGCGCAGCGAATGCCAGCGACAGGGCAATGGCGCTGGATAGCAGGGTCAGTCTGTAGTTCATGATGTCTCTCCTCATCACGCACAGGGATGGACGGCGGGCGATTGCTCGCCGGATGCGGGGTCTTGCAGACGCGCGCTCGGGGTGAAGCGCGTGGTGGTTCGCTTACGACACGTCGGTGCGGTGTTGCAGATACCAATTGGCCGCGCCGAGCACGCCCAGTTGCCCGTGCTCGACCAACTTGACCGGGATGCGTTCGAGCACCGCGCGCATGTTGCCCTTGGCCAGGAAACGTTCGCCGAATGTGCTGCCGAGCAGAAACTGGCCGATCGTGGGCAAGATGCCGCCAGCCAGATAGATGCCGCCGGCGGCGCCGTAGGCCAGCGCCATGTCGCCGACCGCACTGCCCAGCAAGCCGCAGAACAGCTGCAGGCATTCGCGCGCGCGCGCGTCGTCTTCATGCAGCGCGGCGTGGGTGATTGCAGCGGGCAGACGATGGCGCGGCGTTGCAGCGTGCAGCTCGCAGACGGCGTTGTAGAGGTGCAGCAGGCCCGGCCCGGAGAGCACGTGCTCGAGCGGCAGATACTGCCGGCCACGCAACAGGATCTGCAGCAGTGAACGCTCGTGCTCGTGCGTGCTGGCCAGCGCGACCTGGCCGGCCTCGGTGGCCAGCACGATCGCGCGTGGGTTTGCATCGATCCACACCGCCGCCCCCAAGCCGGTGCCGGGGCCGACCACCAGAATCGGCCCGCTGGCACGCGCATGGCGCGGGGTCGGGCCGCTCAGTTGCAGCACGGCGCGTTGGTCCATCTGCGGCGCGGCATAGGCGACTGCTTCGAAGTCGTTGACCAGGTGCACGTTGCGCACCGCCAGCGCGGCGCCGATGCGGCTGGGCGAGAGCGTCCACGGCAGGTTGTTGCTGATGAAGCTGCCGTCGTCCAGCGCCACACCGGCACTGGCGATCACCACCGCATCGATGCCGTGTACCTGCTGCAGAAAGTCGGCGAGGATGGCTTCCAGGCTGGCGTGCTCGGCGCACCGGTAGGTGCGGTAATGCGATAGCTCCAAGCCTGCATTGCTTGCCTGCAGCATGTGACCGACACGCACATGCGTACCGCCGACATCGGCGGCGATGAAGCTGGTGGCAGTGGGAGCAGCAGGCGAGGCAGAGGCGTAAGCGGAACGCGAAGTCGCAGCCACATTCAATCCTTTGGTCTGTCTGATCGGCCGATGCCGTCAGCGCGTACGGGCCTGTGTAGGAGCTGCTGACAACGATGTCAATGGATCAGTCAGGTTGGATCGATCTTGCTGGCGTACTCAAGCGCCAAACGTGCCGCCTGGCATTGTCTATGCGGCCTTCGTTGCGAAAAACGGACATGCGTCCAGTTTGATCACCAGCTGGCGTCCAAAGCGGACCCTGCAATCGATGCATCGCTATAGGCCGAGCGCGGCACGCTCCAGTCAGCCACGTCATGAATGGAGGTGTGACGACCGCTTCAGCGCGCAGTAGCGCCATTGGCAGTGCCAGGCAAGGTGCTGCAGGCCGCGTCGTCGGTAGGCGGTGCCTGCGTGGGGTAGCGCTGCTTGCCCAGCACGTAGGTCTGGCTGGTGGCAACGAATCCATCCGCATAGGTGGCTTCAACGAAATACGCGCTCCAGCCGGCCTGCGCAACCTGCACCGGCACCGAGACCGTGCTGCTGCCGTTGAGCGTGATCGGCGTGGCGCTGTAGCGAATGCCGCAGGCATAGCGGAAGTCGCGTGCCCGTGGATTGTTGGCGCTCCATAGCTGCAAGTGCGTCGGGCGTTCGGAGGAGCGGAAGCGAATCTGCGGCGCCTCGCTCATCCGCAAGGCATCGCTCACCTTCGGTAGCGGACGCTGCTGCTGCAGGCGCGTGATAAACGGCGCCAGCGTGTCGACGATGGAGGCGCGGATGTTGTGCGCACTGTTGGGCAGCACGCGCAGCGCCTTGCTGCCGGGCAGCGCATTGTAGAAAAACTGGGTGTTGTCCGGCAGGAAGAAGTCGTCGCCGCTGGCGTTGACGATGTACTTGGGAACTGCCAGCCGCTTGCGGTACGGCGTGTGCAAATAGCTCAGCGGATCCTGCAGCTGTACCAATTGCGCAAAGGCCGGCGTCTGCAGTTGCGAGGTGATTCCCTGCTTTGCATAGGCGTTGAAGGCAATCGGCCAGTTGCCGCCATAGGTACGGGACATATGCTCCAACACCGCGGGCATGTTGAGGATGTCGATCACCAACGGCACCACCGCGTCCACGCGCTGGTCGGCGATGGTGGCGTGCCAGCTGGCCCAGCCGCGTTTGGAGGCGCCGGCAAGCACGAAGCGATGGATCCGTAACGGTGCCAGTTCGCGCTCGGCCAGGCTCATGGTGCGTGCAATCGCCGCCGCCATTGGCACGTGCAACGGCATGGTCTTGCGCTGCTGCGGCGCCTGCAGGAACAGCGACCAGCTATAGGCCACGCTGTCGTCTTCGCGCCGTGGGCTGGCATCGCCCTGATACCTCAGCGCCTGGTTGGGAATATCGCTGAGCGCAATCACCACGGTGCGGGTGCGTTGCGCCAGTGTTGCCAGCGCCTCGGGCTGCAGCTCATTGGCCAGCTGCGCCGCGCTGCCAGCCCCGGGATGACGCGTGCCGTTGGTTGAGATCAACACTGCGCGCGTGGGCAAGGCGTCCTTCGGCACGTAGATCGCCACATCGTGCTGCCAGCGTGCCGGCGTGACCAGTCCTTCGGGCGACCAGTCTTGCGAGGTCAGCAGGTAATCGCGCCGCTCGACACCGGCAACGCTGCTGGTGGCAACGCGCGTGTAGAGCAGCGGTTGTTGTTCGATCGCATCGTGATAACACACCAACGCCTGGCCGAAGCCGCCCTCGGGTGCATGCGCGCAGCGCTCCGCTGGCGAAGCCGTGGTGGTGACCGCAGCCGCAGCGGCGCCGCTAAACAGAAACAGCGAGGCGACCAGGGCGACGCTGCAACGGGTGATCGAGCGCATGCACGTTCTCCAGGTGGCGTTTTTCTGCCAGTGTTTGCTGCAAGCCAATCGGTGCCGGAGGCGACGCGGCCAGCAGTCGCGTCAGGCGGGTGGATGGCACAGCTTGAACGGGAGTGTACGCGTGGTATCTATCGCGAACGAGTACACCACCTATCGCTGCCGAACAGGGTGCGTGTGTGCGTTGCTGACTGCGATGATCCGGTGCGCCGCGTCCGTGTGCCGAGCGTGGCGTGTGTGCGACTACACCACGCACGTCTGCGGCACCCCCGCCGGGGATCAGCGTTACCTCTTTCATGCACTGTATTGCAGCGAGCGAGAATCCAGCGGCCGCAGTTGCAATGTCGCGGGCGCAACGCGCAGCGGCCGGATTTGCGTGCTGCGCTCTGGTTGCAAGCGCGGCGACCGCCATGGGCAGCCGCGCAGCGCTGGTTGGTGCGCTTACTTGATCCGCCGCACCTTGGCCGGGGTGTTGTAGCCTTCGATCTGCAGATACCACACGCCGACCAGGCCCGGTTTGATCTTGACCTTGGGCGCATCCTTACGCACACCGGCCAGGCTGGCCGCATCGGTTTGCTCCCAGTCCTGACCGTTGGCCAGCGTGTAGACGCGACCTTTCGAAAAGCCCCTGAACTCGCCAACAATCGTGCTCTCGATCGGCTCCTTGCTGCCGAAGTCGAAGAAGCCGCGGTTCTTGACGATGACTTCCTGGCGGCCGGCTTCCTTGGCCTGCTCGACCACCACCGCGGCCTCCTTGGCGACCTTGCCCTGCAGCCAATCGTTGAGGGCGGCCAGTTCGTTGGCATCGAGCTTGTCCAGGCCGGCGGCCTTGAACTGTTCGGCACTCATCTGCGACTGCAGATCGCCTTGCACGGCGCGTTGCGCCAGGGCGGGGGCGGCATGCAACGCCAGGGTCAGGCAAACCAGCAGGGGAATGCGGCGCGCGAGCGACATGGAAGCCATCCAAGGAAGAAGAGAGGGCTAGTGTAGACGCTGTTGTGCCGGCCGACGCCGCTTATTCCAGCGTGTCCGCAGTGGCTGGTGCCGAGCGGGCCGGGCGGCGGTAAATGAACTCCGGTGCCGGCGATGCGGCCTCACGTTCGGCAGTTGCGCGCACCTGCCCATGTGCGGGCGAACGTTCGCAGACCGGGTCCAGCGTGGCGGCATCGCCGCTGAGTGCCAGTGCCTGGCAGCGACAGCCGCCCCAATCGATCTCGCGCTTGGGGCAGCCCTGGCAGACCTCGGGCATCCAGGCAGTGCCACGGAAGCGCACGAAGGCCTCCCCGTTGTTCCAGATATCGGCCAGCGAGCGCTCGCGCAGATTGTCAAAGCGCATGCCCTCGATGGTTTCGGCCGCATGGCAAGGCAGCACGTCGCCGCGCGGAGAAATATTGACGAAGCGCTGCCCCCAGCCGCCCATGCACGGCTTGGGCTGGCGCGCGTAATAATCGGGGGTGACGAAGTCGATCGCCAGGCGATCGCCGAGCTCGCGGCGTGCGGTTTCCACCGCCTCGATGGTGGCCATCAGCTGCGCGCGGCTGGGCATCAGCGCCGCGCGATTGCGCAGGCCCCAGCCGTAGTACTGGGTATGTGCCACTTCGATGCGCTCGGCCTGCCACTCCAGCGCCAGCGCGATCATGCCGGGCACGCGCTCGGCGTTATGGCGGTGCAGCACCGCGTTGAGCGTCAGCGGCAGGCCGCGCGCGTGTACGGCGGCGGCGAATTCGCGCTTTTTCGACAGGCTATTGCGGTAGCCGGCGATGCGATCGGCGCCGGCCGGGTCGACGTCCTGCACGCTCAGCTGCACATGTTCCAGCCCGGCAGCCTGCAATTGGTCCAGCATCGGCTCGCCGCCAGCGACACCGGAGGTAATCAAATTGCTGTACAGCCCCAGCGCGCGCGCATGCGCCACCAGCTCGGGCAGGTCCTTGCGCAGCATCGGCTCGCCGCCGGAAAAATGCGCCTGCAGTACACCCATGTCGGCCGCTTGCCGCAGCAACGAGCGCCAGCCGGCGGTGTCCATTTCCTCGCGCAGGGCGGCCAGTGCGATGGGGTTGGAGCAATACGGGCAGGCCAGCGGGCAACGGTGGGTCAGCTCCAGCAACACCGACAGCGGTGGCGGTGCAATGTTCATAGCCGCAGCAAACGCTTTTGATGCAGGGTGCCGGTGAGTTCGATCACATCCAGCTCGATAACCGCCGCATCCGCATCGAATTCTGTGGCCAGCTCCTGCGCAATCTGCGCCAGCGAGCGCGTGCCATCAAAGCGTTGCGCCACCACCAAGGCGATCTCGTCCAGCTCGACCACGCGCTCGGGCGCCAGCAGCACCCATTGGTCGCGTGCGCGGTCGTGTTGCAGGCGCACGCCTGCGCGCAGGGCCGGCTGGCTATCGCGGGTAATGCTGCTCACGCAGCGGCTCGGCTGGCGTCGCGGTCCGGCACGAAGGCGTCCGGCCACACGATACCGGGGGCGACATAGGCCACGTGTAATGCATCCAGCTGTGCCCACAGCACCGAGCATTTGAAGTGCAGTGCGGCCTTGACCAGCGCCTGTTTTTCGACCGTGTCGGCGTGCTGCTTGACATAGTCGAGCGCAAAGTCCGAATCGCGCGGCGCTTCGGTCAGACGATGCTCGAAATAGGCCAAGGCCTCGGACGACACGAAGTCGTAATGCTTGAGCATGCCGGCCACGCGCTGGCCAATGATGTTGGGCGCAAACAACTCGGTCAGCGAGGAGGCGATCGCTTCGAGCAGGCTTTTTTCGCGCACGAACTGCAGGTACGCCTGCACTGCAAAGCGCGTGCCGGGCAGCAACGCACGGCCCGATTCCACCAGTGTGCGGTCCAGGCCCAGCGCATCGGTGAGATGCAGCCAGCGCGCGATGCCGCCATCGCTGGCGCTATTGCCGTCGTGATCGAGGATGCGCTGCCGCCAGATCCGCCGCAGCGCCGGGTCTTCCATGCGCGCCAGAATCGCGGCGTCCTTCAGCGGAATGCAGCGCTGGTATTCGAAGCGGTTCAAGGCCCAGGCCTGCACCTGCCCACGATCGAGCTTGCCATGGTGCAACAGCGCATGGAACGGATGCTGGTCGTGATACAGACGCGCGCCGATGGCACGCAGGTCCGCTTCCAGTTGGTCGGGGCTGAGCAGGGCGGTCACAGGGCGATCTCCAGGCCGTCGTGTGCAACTTCCCAACCGCTGGCGCGCGCATGGGCGAACTCGGGCGACCGGGTGTTGAGCACGGGATTGGTAGTGTTGAGATGGATGAAGATTTTGCGTGCCACGTCCAACGCAGCGAATGCGGCGATGGTGCCGTCGGGGCCATCGATGCTCATGTGGCCCATGCGTTGGCCGGTCTTCTGGCTGACACCCAGCTGCACCATTTCGTCGTCGCGCCACAGCGTGCCGTCGAAGAACAGCAGTTCGGCGCCGTGCAGGCGTGCACGCAGTGCGTCGGTCATCGCCGCGCAGCCGGGAATGTAGTGCACGCGGTGGCTGCCATCGTCGATGGTGAGCCCGAGGGTTTCTTCATTGGAGCCGGCAAGGTCGCCGCCGCTGCGCGATTCCATGAACAACGGCACCTTGCCGGGCACCGAGAACGGGGTGAGTTGCAGCCCGCACAGCGCCAGCGGCGTGTCCAGCGCGAATGGCTGCCGGGTCACGTGCTGCGGGTTGACGGCATCGAAAATCGGGTTCTGCGCGAGCAGATCCAGCACGCGGCTGCTGGCATGCAGCGAGAACGGCTGGCTTTCGCGCATCGAAAGCAGCCCGGCGATATGGTCGATCTCGCCACTGGTGAGCAGCACCGCTTCGATCGGCGAATGCCGCAAGCCATGCTGCGGCCACAATGGCGGCGTTGCGAGGATTTGTTGACGGAAATCGGGGGAGGCGTTGATCAGCACCCAGCGCTCGCCATCGGCACTGACTGCGATACTGGCCTGGGTACGACGCTGGGCACCGTCTGCTTGCTGCCACGCCCGCAGACTCGCGGGGGTGTGGCAATTCCACTGCGGGTGCCCACCGCCGGCCGCCGATCCTAAAACAATGATGCGCATGGAGAACTGTTACCTAAGCTGCCGGCTGTACCGGTCATGCATCAAGAGGAAGGGCGGCAGGTGCGCGTGAAACTTGCCGGATCAAAACTCGCCGGAGACGTAGCAGTTGATTTCGGCGCCACAATTGACTTCACGAACGACAGGCTTCTTCCAGGTCTTCATTCGGCTACCTCGCAGTTGGGAAAAACGTCGTTGGCTGCCGGATGCAGCACACGACGTGGGTTGAGCATAGGCAGCCGGTTTGGCGCAGTTGTAAAGAGCATGTAAAAAGGTGCCGCAACGCTCCTTGTCGCGCGCAACGCTCTGCCGTTTTCCGCATCGAGCGGTTACGAATCAAGACGTTGCCGGGTGAACCGGGAATAAGCACGGCGGCCGTCCCACGCAGCGATTGCGCCGCCAGCACGCGTTGTGGAGAAGGTGACGCGCACGTTACCGTAGTCGCCAGCCCCCCCGTTGTTGCCCGCCGCCGTGTCCACCGCTGTGACCAGTTCCTCATTCGATCGCCTGCAATCTGTGCTGCAGCGCCCTGCTGTGGCCTCGATCGCGCCGGCGTTGCGCGAGGCGTTGACGCGGGCCTGGCAGGAGCTGCCGCCCGCGCAGGCCGATCACGTGCCGTGGGCCTTGCTTGGCGACACCCTGGATGCATTGGCGCTATTGGCCGCCGACGAGGCCACGCTGATTGCGGCGTTGTTGTTCGATGTGCCCGCCTTGCGCGGTGCGGTCGCTGGCCTGCCGTGGCAACCGGCGGAGCGCCGGGTGGCGGTGGAAGGGTTGCTGGACGGCCTGGATGCGGCCGATCAGGTCTGGGCGCTGCATGCCGGGCGCGAGGCCGGGCGCAACAGCGAAGGCCTGCGGCGGTTGCTGCTGTCCATCATCCACGACCTGCGGGTGGTGCCGATCCTGCTGGCGCGGCAGTTGGCGCGCATGCGCGTGGCCGACCGGCTCAACGAGGAACAGCGCCGCGCACTGGCCCAGCTCACCCGCGACATCCATGCGCCGCTGGCCAACCGTCTGGGCATCTGGCAGGTGAAGTGGGAGCTGGAAGACCTGGCGTTCCGGCATCTGGAGCCGGAGACCTACCGCCGCATCGCCCGCGAGGTGGACGAAACCCGCATCGCGCGCGAGCGCTATCTGGAGGCGGTCAAGCGCAGCTTGTCGGCGGCGCTGGCGCAGCAGGGCCTGCGCGCTGAAGTGAGCGGGCGGCCAAAACACATCTACAGCATCTGGCGGAAGATGCAGAAAAAGCGGCTGTCGTTCGATCAGCTGTACGACATCCGCGCGGTGCGGGTGATGGTGGACGACGTGGCGGCCTGCTACGCGGCGCTGGGTGCGGTGCATTCGCTGTGGGCGCCGGTGCCGAGCGAGTTCGACGATTACATTGCCCGGCCCAAGGCCAACGACTATCGCTCGTTGCATACCGCCGTGGTCGGCCCGGAAGGGCGCACCATCGAAATCCAGATCCGTACCTTCGAAATGCACGCCCAGGCCGAACTCGGCGTGGCCGCGCACTGGAAATACAAGGAAGGCGGCAAGGGTGGCGAAAAGGCCTTCGACCGCAAGATTCTGTGGATGCGCCAGCTGCTGGAACAGGTGCAGGAAGGCGAGCACGGCGAGCTGGCCGGTGCGCTGGATGCCGAGCTGATCGAAGACCGCGTGTATGCGCTGACCCCCAAGGGCGAGGTGATCGATCTGCCGCAGGGCGCCACGCCGCTGGATTTTGCGTATCACGTGCACACCATGGTCGGGCATCGCTGCCGCGGCGCGCGCGTCAACGACCGCATCGTGCCGCTGACCTACCGGCTGCGCAGCGGCGACCGCGTGGAGATCATGACCGCCAAGGAAGCCGACCCGCGCCGCGACTGGCTGCTGGCGTCCAATGGCTTTCTGGCCAGCGGGCGCTCGCGCGACAAGGTGCGCGCGTGGTTCCACAAGCTCGACCGCGCGCGCAACGTGCAGGCCGGCAAGGACCTGCTCGATCGCGAGCTCAAGCGGCTGGGTCTGCAGCATGCCGATCTGAGCGTGGCCACACGCAAATTCCACGCCGACACCATCGACGATCTGTATATCCAGGTGGCGCTGGGCGATACCGGGCCGAACCAGGTCAGCCGCGCGTTGCTGGAAGCCGAGCGGGCCGCTTCGCAGCCGGCGGTGCCTGCGCCGCCACGCCCGACCGCGCGCCGCGATGGGTTGGGCAAATCCAAATTCACCGTGCAGGGCGTGGGCAACCTGCTGGTGCAGCTGGCGCGCTGCTGCCAGCCGGTAGCCGGCGAACCGATTGCCGGCTACCTCACCCGCGGCCGCGGCATCACCGTGCACCGCACCGATTGCGCGGCATTGGCGCGCCTGGCCGCCGCCCACCCGCAGCGCGTGTTGCCGGTGGAGTGGGGCAAGGCCGGCAGCGGCTACGAGGTGGATGTGCAGGTGCGTGCGGTGGACCGCCGCTGGCTGCTCAAGGACATCACCAACCTGATCGCGCAGGAAGACGCCCACGTGCTGGAAATCAACAGCGATAACGTGCGCGATACCGGCAGGGCGCAATTGCGGCTGCGGCTCAAGGTCAGCGACTACGACCAGCTGTCGGCCCTGCTCGGCAAGCTGGACGCCTTGCCCGGCGTCAATGAGGTCAGGCGCCTGGGCTGACGCTGGGGAATAAGGCGGTAGCGCTCGCTTGGCGGGCGCCGTAGAAACCAGGGCTACCAATCGTCACGGCGCATGCCTTGGCATCCATCGATGGTCAACAAGCGGACGATGGCGGCGATGCTGTGCAAGTCGCTACGCCCGCTACTGCTCGTGTCTCGACGGTTCATTAGTGGATCTGCGAAGCGCATCCGCCGATCAGGTATGTCTGCCTGACGATTCCCGATACCCGAAACGCACATCGTCTTCGCAGCAGGCAGCTACCATAGTCGGGTGAACGCGTCCCCGTCAGGTCGCGCCAAGGATGGACGCCACCGCATGTTTTCGCTTCCGCGCTGGGCCAGATCGCCTCGTCTGTGGGCGCCGCTGCGCAGCCCTGCGCTGTGGCGCGTGGTACTGGCGCTATGCGCGTGTCTGTTGCTCACCGTTGTGGTGCTGCGCAAGCCGCTGGCCGATTGGCTATGGCCGGACACGCGCATCCAGCAGTTGCTGCAGCGGGGCGATGCAGCGTTGTCGCGCGGCCAGCTCAGTGCCGCCAATGGCAGCGGCGCGCGCGAACTGTTCGCCGCCGCACTTGCGCTGGATGGCGACCGTGGTGAAGCACGTGCCGGGCTGGCGCGGACCGGCGCTGCTGCGGTGGTGCAGGCACGCGCGGCGATCGCAGCCGGCGATGCCGCAGCAGCGCAACGCGCGCTGGCGCTGGCAACCGCCCTGGAAGCGCCGCAGGCGCAGATCGCCCCGGTGGCCGCGCGGCTGCGCGCGCTGCAGGCACGTCGGGTCGGGCTGGATGCCTTGCTGGCGCAGGCGGCGGTTGCCCAGCAGCAAGGCCGCCTGGACGGCACGCCGGACAGCGCGTTGCCGCTGTACCAACGCATCCTGAGCCTGGCGCCGGACCGCACCGACGCACTGGAAGGCCGCGAAGATGCCTTGACCGACCTGTTGGCACAGGCCCGCCACGCATTGGCGCGCGATGCGCTCGGCGACGCGTCGGCGCTGCTGGCCGCGGCCAAGCGTTACGACGCCGGGCATGTCGACGTGCCGCTGACCGAAGGCCAGTATCACCGCGTGCTGGAACAGCGCCGCCAACGTGCGCAGGCCTTGCTGCGACGTGGCCGCCTGGCTCCGGCCGCGCGCGATTTCAACGCGGTGCTGGCGGCCGAGCCGAGCGATGCAGCCGCGCAGCGTGGGCTGGATCAGGTGGCTGGCGAGTACGCCGCGCAGGCCAGCCGGCAAGCGGCGGATTTCCACTTCGACGATGCCCTGCAATCGCTGCAGCAGGCGCGTGCGCTGGTGCCGGGCGCCGCATCGATCGTGCAGGCCGAACAGGCGATTGCGCGCGCGCGTGATGCTCAGCGCGGCCCAGACACCGGCCTGTCGCGCAGCGCGCGCGAACGCCGCCTGCGTGCATTGCTGCAGCACGTTGCCGATGCCGAAGCGCAGCACCACTGGATGACGCCGCCTGGCGCCAGCGCCTACGACGCCGTGCGTGCCGCCCAGGCATTGGCACCGCGCGACCCGCGCGTGCTGCAGGCCGCAGCGCGCGTGGTGCCGGCCAGCCAGCGCTGCTTCGAGGACGAGCTGCGCAACAACCGCCTGCGTGCTGCGCGTGGATGCCTGGACGCGTGGCAGGCGCTGACACCCAATGCCGACGCCTTGGCAGGCGCGCGCCGCCGTCTGGCGCAGCGCTGGGTAGCAGTCGGCAGCGAACGGCTGGGCCAGGAAGACGCGGCATTCGCCCGTCGTGCGCAGGACGAGGCGCACCAGCTGGATCCCGGCTTGCCGGAACTTGCCGAATTCACGCGACGGGTCAAGGCCGTGCCCGAGCAGCGTTGAGCGGTTGCTGGCGGTGTCGCCGACAGCGGAGCCTGCCGAGCCAGCAGCGCGACTCCACGTTTTAAAGCCGCCTACCTGTTAAAGCCGCCTGCCTGCATCTCAAATGCTGGAGCGCGCTCATGCAGCACGCCAGACATGCCGTACAGCCTGTAAACAAGGACGCAGTGCAATCTGCGAAACGCAATCCTTCTCCCACCGGGAGAAGGTGCCCCGCAGGGGCGGATGAGGGTACGCGCGAAGCCTGGCGATCTATCGCCATGCCGATCAATAACCAGTCACGCGGTGCATTGTGAGGCGGTGCGGCGCAAAGGCTCCGTCCACCATCTGCACCCAACACCTGCTCACTCCGCAATAAACACCGCACGCACCGTCGCGCGTGCCGCATCCAGCGAGAAATGCTCGGCCACGTTGCGCAAGCCGTTGTCGGCCAACCGCTGCCACAGCGCCGCATCCTGATACAGGCGCACGATCGCATCGGCGAAGGCCTGCGCGTCATCGGCCACGCACACGTCCTCGCCATCGTGCAGGTGCATGCCTTCCACCGCGCAGGTGGTGCCGACCACCGGCTGGCCGTGCGCCATGCTCAGATTGATCTTGCCTTTCACGCCGGCACCGAAACGCAGCGGTGCCACCGCAATGCGTGCGCTGTCCATGAATGGCACCAGATCCGGCACGTGGCCATGCAGTTGTACGCCGGGGCATTCGTCGGCCAATAGCTTCAAGGCCTCGGGAAGATCGGCACCGATGCAGTGAAACGCCACATCCGGCAGCTGCGCGCGGACCTGCGGAAAGATGGCGCTGATGAACCATTGCACGGCATCCACATTCGGCGGATGACGAAAGCCACCGACGAATACCAGATCGCGGCGCTGCGCGAAGCTATGGCCGCTGCCGGCGATTTCATGCAGGTTGGAAAGCAGGGCGGTGTGGATCTGCGGCGCATCCGCACGCAACTGCGCCTGTTCTGCCGCCGACACCAGCAAGGTGACGTCGGTGGCCGCCATGATCTCGAGCTCGCGCTGGCGGGTGCGCTCTGCGCTACGCAGCAGATTGGCATCGCCGGCCAACTCGGCGCCGCGGCGTTCGCGCACGTAATGCAGGTCGACGGTATCGAACAACGTGCGCGCCTGTGGCGCGTAGCGCTTGAGCAACGGCAGGCAGGCATGCGCCACGTGGTGGCGCACCAGCAGCACCACTGCAAACCGCGCGCCGTGCGTGCGCAGCCAGCTGCCGATGCCTTCAAGAAACGGGGTGTACCAGACTTCAACGCCAAGCTGCTGCAACGCCTGCGTGTGGCGCCCGGCATGCTCGCGGCGGGTCGGCACGAATACCACGTGCGCGCCTTCTTCGATCAGCAGGCGGATCAGGTTGAATTGCCGCAGCGAGCCGGAATCGCGGTCCGGCTGCGGCACGCACTCGTCCAGGATCAACACCTGGCGCTGGCCCCGATGCAGCAAAGCAGGGCCGGGAACAGTGCCGACCGGCAACTGCGCGTTCAGCGGCTGCTGCCATTTCTCGGCGAAGACGCCTTGATTGCGTACCTGGTAGGCCTTCACCCCGGTACGTGTATCGGTGCCATTGCTGGTGCCTTCGTCATGCACCACCACGCTGGCCGGCTGCACCAGGACCTGGTAGCCGGCTGCGCGCACCGCAAACGCCAGATCGGTGTCTTCGTAGTAGGCCGGCATGTAGCGCCGATCCAGCCCGCCCAGCGTCTGCAGCAGCGTGCGTGGCAACGCGATTGCCGCGCCCGAGCAATAGTCCATCGCGCGCACATAGGCATAGCGCGGGTCGTCGGCCGATTCGAAGCGCCCGTAACTCCAGGCGCTGCCATCGCCGAACACCACGCCGCCGGATTCCTGCAGGCGCCCGTCCGGATACACCAACTGCGCGCCGACCAGGCCGGCGCTGGGGTGTTGCACAAACGTGTCGATCAACCGATCCAGCCAGCCTGGCTGCGGGATGGTGTCGTTGTTGAGCAGCACCACGTAGTCGCCACGCGCCAGCGCAATGCCGTCGTTGCAGGCCGCAATAAAGCCGCCGTTGCTGGCCCGCAGGTGATACTGCAGGCCTGCAATCTGCGGCAGTTGCACGCCGGTGGCATCGCTGCTGCCATCGTCCACGACGATGATTTCCACACTGACCAGCGGCGGATGCGCCGCTAGTGCGCGCAGGCAGGCCAAGGTATGCGCGATGTGGTTGTAGACCGGAATCACCACCGTCACGCGTGGCATGGGGCTGTGCGGCACCGCAAACGTGGCAAATGGTGCCGATTCCGGCAACCACAACGGCGTGCCGAGCGCGACCGGCGGTGGCTGCGTGTGCACACGAATACGCTGCCAGGTGGCGCGCCAGCCGCGTGTGCGCATGCTGGCCACGCTGCGGTGGATCAGGCCGAGAACGCGATTGAACAGATAGCGCGCATCGGCCAAAGACATCGACATTGCGTTGGAACTCCAGCGTGGTGTGGCAGTGAAACCAGGCGAGCAGAGGTCCGCCGGATGCGATCGGGGTACCCGCCAACGCAGTGTACGAGCCGCGCCCGTTGCTGCCGAGCAGGGGGCGTGGCCAGCGATGATGCACGCGGCAGTTTTGTTAGCCGCTCTTAAGTCGACGGGCCCGGCAGGTCACAGCCACGACAGCGCTGCGCTAGACTCGCCGGACTCTACATTCTCGCATCCCTGTGCCCCGACGCCACGACCACGACGCTCCCGACGATTTCGAGGACGACACCCACGAGCAAGGCTCCCGCTGGCAACGCAGACTCATCGTCTGGGGATTTGCCGCATTCGCGCTGGCGCTCGGTTTCCTGATTCCCTATACGGTGTATCTGAACAAGCAGGTCACCCAGCGCTTTGGCGAGCTACGCTGGCAGATCCCGACCCGGGTGTATGGGCGGCCGTTGGTACTGGCGCCCGGTATCGCACTAGATACGGCGACGTTGAAGACCGAGCTGGATGCGGCGTCGTACCGTGACGACGGCCAGGCCAAGCTGGCTGGCACCTATCAGCAGGACGGCAGCCGCTTCACCATCGCCAGCCGCGGCTATATCGACGTGGACGGACGTGTGCCCGCGCGCCGGGTCGAAGTCAGTCTGGCGGGCGGGCGTGTGGCCAGCCTGCGCGATGCCGGCAACCGCAAGACGCTCAAAAGTGCACGCCTTGATCCGGCGCGCATCGCCACCCTGTACGGGCAGAAGCAGGAAGAGCGGCGCCTGGTGCGCATGGAAGAAGTGCCCGAGCTGCTGGTCACCGGCCTGCAGGCGGTGGAAGACCGCGACTTCAACAGTCACCACGGCATCGACCTGAGCGGCATGGTGCGCGCAGCGTGGATCATGGTGCGCTCCGGCGGCCAGGTCCGCCAGGGTGCCAGTACCTTGACCCAGCAGCTGGCGCGCAGCGGGCTGCTCGGCATCGGCAAGGAACAGACGGTCACGCGCAAATTCAACGAGATCCTGTACGCGGTGATCATGGAGGCGCGCTACGACAAGCGCACCATCCTGGAGGCCTATCTCAACCAGGTGTATCTGGGCCAGCGCGGCGGGCAGGCGATCCATGGTGTGTCGTCGGGCGCCGAGCTATGGTTCGGCCGCGAGCTCAATTCGATGACCACCGAGCAGATTGCGTTGTTGATCGGGTTGGTCAAAGGGCCCTCGTATTACGACCCGCGGCGTAACCCGGAACGCGCGCTGGACCGGCGCAACTTCGTGCTCGGCAAGCTGCACGAAAACAGCCTGATCAACGATGCCGAATACAAGCGCGCGCTGGCCGCACCGTTGGGCGTGCCCACCGAGCCTGGCCTGGTGGCGGCCAACCGTTTCCCGGCCTATGTGGATCTGGTACGGCGCCAGCTGGCGCACGACTACCCGGAAGGTGTTCTGCAAGGCGCCGGCATGAGCGTGCTCACCGGCATGTCGCCGTCTGCGCAGGCGTATGCCGAAGGCGCCGTCACCGGCACCATCAAGCGGCTGGACAACAAGAAACGCCCGCCGCTGCAGGCCGGCCTGGTCGTCACCGATGTGCACAACGGCGACGTGCTGGCCGTGGTCGGCAGCCGTGATGTGGCCAAGCCGGGCTTCAATCGCGCGGTCGAGGCGCAGCGTCAGGTGGGTTCGTTGCTCAAGCCGTTCGTCTACATGCTGGCGCTGGCCTCGCCAGACCGCTGGTCGCTGTCCAGCTGGGTCGACGACTCGCCGGTGACCGTGCAGCTCAGCCGCGGCAAGACCTGGTCGCCCGGCAATTCCGACAACCGCAGCCACGGCACGGTGCGGCTGATCGATGCGCTGGCGCATTCCTATAACCAGGCCACGGTGCGCGTGGGCATGCAGGTCGGCGCGGACCGCATTGCGCAGCTGGTCCAGGTACTGGCCGGCATCAAGACCGAGACCAATCCAGCATTGATCCTGGGCACCACCGACCAGAGCCCGTACGGCATGGCGCAGCTGTATCAATTCCTGGCCGCCGGCGGCGAAATTCAGCCGCTGCACGCGGTGCGCGGCGTGCTCGATCCACAAGGCAAACTGCTCAAACGCTACGACAAGACCCCGGCGCCGGCGCAGGAAGGCGATTCGGTGGCCGCCAACCTCATCAGCATCGCGTTGCAGCAGGTGGTCAGCGGCGGAACCGCGCGCCAGCTGCTGGGCGACGGGCTGGGCCGGTTGTCGCCGGCCGGCAAGACCGGTACCTCCAACGATGGCCGCGACAGCTGGTATGCCGGCTACACCGGCGATCATCTGGCGGTGATCTGGATGGGTAACGACCAAAATGCCGAGACCGGCCTGTATGGCGCCACCGGCGCGATGCGGGTGTGGTCGAGCATCTTCGCCCGCCTGCCGAGCGCGCCGTTGAAGGTCAGCGGCAAGGGCCTGGACTGGCAGTGGGTGGACGCCAGCGGCACCGGCGTCACCGACCCCGGCTGCCCCGGCGCGCGGCAGTTCCCGTTCGTGGTCGGCTTCACCCCCGCGTATGCTCCCTGCGCGGGCAATGCCCCTGCGATCGAGGGCGCGCCCGGCGAGACTGCCGCGCCCGCCGAGCAATCCAGCGGCGGTGGCTGGCGCCGCTTTTTCGGTCTGGAAAACAAGCCCGAAGAAGCCGCCCCGGCGCCTGCCACGGCCCCACCTGCGCATTGACTGGAGTGACCCCATGATCCGAATCCACCGTTTGCTTGCCCTGACCGGCGTGTTGGCCGCACTTACCGCTTGCGTCAGCGCGCCGCCTCCACCGCCGCCGGCTCCGGTGGATCCGACCACCCCGCCCCAACGGCTGTTGCTGATCGAACGCGAAGCCGGCGTGGACGACACCGAACTGTCGGTGCAGCCGCTGCGCGACCCGCAGGTGGACGATCTGCGCGAGACCGCCAAGAGCAAGCGCCAGGCCGGCGATCTACCCGCCGCCGCCGCGGCGCTGGATCAGGCGCTGGGCCTGGTGTCGGGCGACCCGGCGATTCTGCAGGAACGCGCTGAAGTGTCCGTACTGCAGGCCGACTGGCCGGCCGCCGAGCGGTTTGCCAAGCAGGCGATCGAGCTCGGCTCCAAGACCGGCCCGCTGTGCCGTCGCCATTGGGCCACCATCGAGCAGTCGCGGCTGGCACGTGGCGAAAAGGAAAGTGCGGCCTCTGCCAAGGCGCAGATCGCCGGCTGCACCGTGCCAGGCGTGAAGCGGTACTGAGTGCGCACGGTAACGGTTGCGCTGCCAGCAGCGCGACCGGTTGGTCGGCTGCCGCATGCGGGGGACAGGCAGCTTCGCTTCATCAGGCAGCCCGCGTGTTCAACGCGACACGAGCGCCCGCAGCCTCGTGAGTGCCGGGTCTGACGTGGCTGCATGGGGCAGGGCATCGGCAGCTACGAAAACGCATCAGCGTTCAACCACGCGGATGACGCAAGGGCCACGGCGCAGCACTGCATCGAAAGGCGCCTGCAACCCTGCTGGCAATCGTCGTCAGCCATGGCCGGCAGGGTGCAATCATAAATTCGATGCCTCCTGCGTCTGCTGCGGTCTCCTCGCTGCGATGACGTGTTTACCGGCTGCGGCAAGCCGAACCCAGGCAGCATCACCGCGCACGCGCTAGGCTGTCGCGCTTCCTGTCCGCTTTTCGTTCGGTCTCATGTCCCAACTTGCCACTGCCAGCATCGAAGCGCTCAGCGAGGGCGGGGCGCTGGCGCGTCAGCTCGATGCGTTTGCGCCGCGCGATGCGCAGTTGCGCCTGACCGGCGCCATCGCCGAGGCCTTCGAGCAGCGCGACGTGTTGTTGGCCGAAGCCGGTACCGGCACCGGCAAAACGTACGCGTATCTGGTGCCTGCGCTGCTGTCCGGGCTCAAGACGATCGTCTCCACCGGCACGCGCGCGTTGCAGGACCAGCTGTTCCATCGCGATCTGCCGCGCGTGCGCGCCGCGCTGGGCGTGGGCCTGCGCAGCGCATTGTTGAAAGGGCGCGCCAATTATCTGTGCAAGTACCGCACCCAGCAGGCGCGTGGCGAACCGCGCTTCGCCACGCCCGAACAGGTCTCGCAATTCCAGCGCATCGTGGCCTGGAGCGGGCGCACCCAGTTCGGCGACATGGCCGAGCTCGAAGCCTTGCCGGATGACTCGCCGCTGCTGCCGATGGTGACCTCCACCGTCGACAACTGCCTGGGCACCGAATGCCCGCTCTACAGCGAATGCTTCGTCGTGCAGGCGCGCCAGCGCGCGCAGGCGGCCGATCTGGTGGTGGTCAACCACCATCTGCTGCTGGCCGATCTGGCGCTCAAGCAGGAAGGTTTCGGCGAAATCCTGCCGGGCGCGCAGGCCTTCGTCATCGACGAGGCGCATCAATTGCCCGAGCTGGCGGCGAATTTCTTCGGCGAAAGTTTCGGCATGCGGCCGTGGCAGGAGCTGGCGCGCGATTGCATGGTCGAAGCGCGCCTGGTTGCCGGCGCGCAGGCCAGCCTGCAGGCGCCGATCCTGGCCCTGGACGAGGCCTTGCGCAGCCTGCGCGCCGGCATGGAAGGGCTGCCGCCGCGTGGCACGCAATGGCGCGCGCTGGCCAAACCGCAGGTGCGCGACGGCTTCGACGCCGTGCTGTCGTCGCTGGCGCGATTGGGTGAGGCGCTGCTGCCCCTGCGTGAGGCCTCGCCCGGCTTCGATGGCTGCACCGCGCGTGCGCAGGAAGCCTTGAATCGCTTGTCGCGCTGGCTGGGCGAAGACGTGCCGGTGGCGGATTTTGCGCAGGATCCGCCGGAACAGCCGGTCGACAACGATGTGCTCTGGTACGAACTGAGTCCGCGTGGATTCCGCTGCCAGCGCACGCCGCTGGATGTGTCCGGCCCGCTGCGCGAACACCGCGAAAAATCGCACGCGGCCTGGGTGTTCACCTCGGCCACGCTGGCGGTGGGCGGGGAGTTCGACCACATTGCACTACGGCTGGGCCTGAGCGATCCGGTGACCCTGCTACAACCCAGTCCCTTCGACTGGGCGCGTCAGGCGTTGTGCTATCTGCCGCCGAACCTGCCCGATCCGGCCGCACGTGGGTTCGGTACGGCGCTGATCGCAGCGCTGACGCCGGTGCTGGAGGCCTCCAATGGCCGTGCGTTCTTGTTGTTCGCCTCGCACCGCGCGCTGCGCGAAGCCGCCGAAGCCTTGCGCGGTGCGCCGTGGCCGTTGTTCGTGCAGGGCGAAGCGCCGCGCGCGACCTTGCTGCAGCGCTTCCGCGATTCCGGCAACGGCGTGCTGCTGGGCTCGGCCAGTTTCCGCGAGGGCGTGGACGTGGTCGGCGATGCCTTGAGCGTGGTGGTGATCGACAAGCTGCCGTTCGCCGCGCCGGACGACCCGGTATTCGAAGCGCGCCTGGATACGATCCGCCGCGACGGCGGCAACCCGTTCCGCGACGAGCAACTGCCGCAGGCCGTGATCGCGCTCAAACAGGGTGTGGGCCGCTTGATTCGCAGCGAAACCGACCGTGGCGTGCTGGTGCTGTGCGACCCGCGGCTGGTGAACAAGAGCTACGGACGCACCTTCATGAAATCGCTGCCGCCGTTTGCGCGGACACGCGAGATTGCGGATGTGCAGGCGTTTTTCGAGCCGCAGGGGGCGGGACCAGGGACCGGGGACCAGGAACCCGGATAAACGCAGGGAGCGCTGGTGGTGGCCGTCGCATATGTTGGGTTGCTGGGTTGCTGGCGCGGTGCGATCTGCAAGCCGCGACTCGGGACCGAGACCCGGCGAAGCACAGAGCGAAGTGCGCAAGGCAGCCGCGGATGTCGCATCGATGTGCAATGGCCCTCGCGCACGTCGCGTGGCCGGTCGGCCCGCGCAGTCGCTGGCGCACAAGTACCACACGCATCGGTTGGTACCCCCAGGCACCGCCCCGGCCCTTCGAATCGATCAGTTAAACTTTGTCCCTTTCCGGGTTCCCAGTCCCGGGTCCCCGGTTCCGGCTTGCTCCCATGAACATCCTCGCATTCGAAACGTCCACCGAAGCCTGCTCCGTTGCGCTGCATGTGGATGGGCGCGTGATCGAGCGTTTCGAACTGGCGCCACGCCGCCATGCCGAACTGGCACTGCCGTGGGCCGAGCAGCTGTTGGCCGAGGCGGGCATCACGCGGCGTCAGCTCGATGCGATTGCGGTGGGCCGTGGTCCCGGTGCATTCACCGGCGTGCGTCTGGCGATCGGCATCGCGCAAGGCATCGCCCTGGCGCTGGATCTGCCGGTGCTGGCCGTCTCCACGCTGCAGGTGCTGGCCTTGCGCGCGCCGGCCGATGCACCCCATGTGCTGGCCTGCATCGACGCGCGCATGGGCGAGGTGTATGCCGGCCTCTTCGCGCGCAGCGGCGACAGCTTGCTGGAACTGGCGCCGGAAGTGGTGTGCGCACCGGACGCGCTCGCGCTGCCCGACAGCGCAGCGCGCATGGCCGGTGTCGGCACCGGTCTCGCCGCGGCCGACGCACTGCTGCAACAGCGTTTTGCGGCCCGCCTGACCAGTGTCGATGCAACCGCGCTGCCGCGTGCGGCCGATCTGCTCACGCTCGCGGTGCCGGCATTGCAGCGCGGCGAAGGCGTGGCGCCGGAGCGGGTGGAGCCGGCTTACCTGCGCGACAACGTCGCACTCACCCTGGTCGAGCAACAGGCCGCCCGCGCCGCCAAGGCAGCCGGCGCGACGCCATGACCGACGCTGCACAACGCGCCCGTTTTCGCGGGTGCCTGCTCGGCCTGGCAGTCGGCGATGCGCTGGGCACCACGCTGGAATTCTGCGCGCCGGGGAGTTTCACGCCAATCGACGACATGCGCGGCGGCGGCCCGTTCGCCTTGCAGGCCGGGCAGTGGACCGACGACACCTCGATGGCCTTGTGTCTGGCGCATAGCCTGCTGCACCGGCAGGGATTCGATGCAGCCGACCAGATGAATCGCTATTGCAACTGGTACCAGCACGGGTATCTCAGCAGTACCGGCACCTGCTTCGATATCGGCGCGACCGTGCGGCAGGCGCTGGAGCGCTATCTCGATGGTGGCCCGGCTTAGAGCGTGTCATCCACTTCGAGATGAGTGCGAAGCGGCCTGTGGCGCGTCGAGACAAGGCGTGCGCTGCGGCCCAGGCTGGCTGCCTGGGCAAAGCGCGCAACGTAGTATCGGTGCGCCACAGGCCACTTCCCGGAGGGTTGGCCGTCAGCGGCACGGAGCGGACGCCGCGCGGCTTGCCTTGGCGCCAGCCAAGCCAGCGCCACGCAACACCCGCTCCGCACCGCTGACGACCAACGCACCTCATCTCAAAGTGGATGACACGCTCTGGCGGCAGCGAGGATCCGCACGCTGCCGGTAACGGCTCGTTGATGCGGCTGGCGCCGGTGGCGATGTAGTACGCGCATCGCCCGGACGCATTGGGCGCGCGTGCCGCAGACAGTTCGCGCACCACGCATGGTGCTGCCGAAGCGCTGGACGCCTGCCGGTTGTTCGCGCTGCAACTACGCGCTGCGCTGCTTGGCGGCGATCGCCAGGCAGTGCTGCAGACGCCGTGCGATGGGTTGGTCACGCCGGCGGTGCGCGCCTTGGCCATGCGCGACCATGCGGCGGTGCCGGTGACGCAGATCCGCGGCACCGGTTACGTGGTCGATTCGCTGTCGGCCGCGCTGTGGTGTTTTGCCACCACCGAGACGTTTGCCGACGCGGTGCTGCGTGCGGCCAATCTGGGCGACGATGCCGATACCACCGCGGCAATCTGCGGGCAGCTGGCGGGTGCGTTCTATGGCATCGACCGCATCCCCGCCGCATGGCGCGAGCGCGTGCAGGACGCGGCGGAGATTGTGGCGCTGGCAGACCGTCTGTACGTGGCGGCACAGGTCGCATAGCAGCGCGAGCATCTGCATCGGCAGCACCGTCATCCAGTCCGCAGCGTGCCACCGTGCGCGCATCGATCAGGCGCGCACCGCTTCAACGATCGTCGTGCAGTTTGCCGCCGGGCAGGAACAACCATGTGCGCGTGACTTCGAGAATGTCCACGTCGTCCTTGGTTCTGGGCAGCGGCGGGAACGGCTGTGCCAGCTGCACCACGCGTAGTGCCGCATTGTCCAGCGCCGGCACGCCGCTGGAGATCAGCACGCGGCTGCTTTCCACGCTGCCGTCGCGGCGCACGCCCACGCTGATGACCACCTTGCCGCCGAGCCGGCGCCGGCGTGCGTCGTCCGGATAATTCAGATTGCCCACCCGCTCGGCGCGGTCCACCCAGGCGCGCAGATAGTTGGCGTAGGCATATTCGCGGGTACTGGCCGAGACGAACTTGCGGTTGGGGCGCTTGGCGTATTGCTCGGAGCGTAGATGCACTTCTGCTGCCAGCCGGGCCATTTCCGCATCGCGCTGCACGCGTTGCGCATCGGCCGGGGTGAGCGGGTCGGTCTGCGGGTTCGGTTGCGGGCTCGGCACCGCCTGCTCGCCACGGCGGCTGGTCACCACGCGGGTCTGGGTTGGCTCCGGCGCGTTCACGCTGGTGGCGCGTTGCGCCTGTGGGGCCAGGCCAGTGCGGTCCTGCGGCACCACGCCCGGCTGGCTGTCGCGCGGGCGCTGCGCTGTGTCGTGATTGCCGCCGCCCTGCTGATTGGCCTGGGCCAGGAAATCGGCCTGCTTGGGCGTCAGCGGGGTGCTGGTCTGGCTGAAGATCACATCCAGCGTCGGCACCAGTGGCGCGTCCTCGCTGACGGCGAAGCCCACGCCGAGGATCAGCGCGGCGTGCAGCAGCAGCGAAATCACCAGCATCGCACTCAGACGCTGGCGTTCGTCCATCGCTGCAGGCAGCGCTGCGGCCGTGCTCATTGCGCAGCGCCGGCCTCGATCGCGTCGAACAGCAGCCCGGCGATGTTCAGGCCGAACTGCGCATCCAGCTCGCGCACGCAGGTGGGGCTGGTGACGTTGACCTCGGTCAGGTAATCGCCGATCACGTCCAGGCCGACGAAGCGCATGCCGCGGCGGCGCATTTCCGGGCCCGCCTGCGCGGCGATCCAGCGGTCGCGCTCGGACAACGGCCGGCCTTCGCCGCGCCCGCCGGCGGCCAGGTTGCCGCGGAATTCATCGCCCTGCGGAATCCGCGCCAGGCAGTAGTCCACCGGCTCGCCGTCCACCAGCAGGATGCGCTTGTCGCCGGCGGTGATGTCCGGGATGAAGCGCTGCGCCAGGGTCAGCTTGCGGTTGCCGTCGGTCAGCGTTTCCAGGATCACGTTGAGGTTGGGGTCGCCGGTGCCGCTGCGGAAGATCGAGCGCCCGCCCATGCCGTCCAGCGGCTTGAGTACCGCCTGGCCGTGTTCCAGCACGAACGCCTTGAGTGCGGCAGCGTCGCGGCTGACCAGGGTCGGCGGGCAGCACTGCGGAAACAGCAGCGCGGCCAGCTTTTCGTTGTAGTCGCGCAGGCCTTGCGGGTCGTTGACGATCTGCGCGCCGGCGCGCTGCGCCACGCTCAGCACCTGGGTGTCGTAGACGAACTCGGCATCCACCGGCGGGTCCTTGCGCATCAGCACCACCTGGCCTGGGCCGAATGCCAGTTCGGCGAACTCGCCCAGGGTGAACCAGCCGCTCTTGTCCTCGCGCACGCTCAGCGGCGCGACCTGCGCCACCGCGCGGCCTTCGCGCAGGCTGAGCCCGCCCGGGCGCACGTAATGCAAACGGTGACCACGGCGCTGGGCTTCCAGCAACATGGCGAAGGTGGTGTCTTTGGCGATCTTGATGGAGGCGATGGGATCCATCACCACAACGACGTCGAGCGACATGGGGCTAAACCTTTCGAACAAGTTGCCGATGGTAACTTCAAGCGGTGGGCGATGGCGTGCCCGGCCGGTCGCGGATGCGCGACTTGTCGGCCCGGAGGCGCTCAGACGTGGTCGGAACGTCCGCCTGGCGGGCCCCCGGCAATGCGCCCTTGACAGTCAATGCGGGTCTTGGGATATACATGCAGTTTCGTAGCGACGTCGGAAGGGATGAAGCGTTGCGCGTCCGGGGATATTTGCATGAGTGAAAACATTGCTGCGGGTGGGGAACTCGCAGGACTGAAGGTGATGGTCATCGATGATTCGAAAACCATTCGCCGCACCGCCGAAACGCTGCTGAAGCGGGAAGGTTGTGAAGTAGTGACAGCAACGGATGGTTTCGAGGCACTGGCCAAAATTGCGGACCAGCAACCTCAGATCATTTTTGTCGACATCATGATGCCGCGCCTGGATGGGTACCAGACGTGCGCGTTGATCAAGGGCAACCAGCTCTTCAAATCGACGCCGGTGATCATGTTGTCGTCCAAGGATGGCCTGTTCGACAAGGCACGCGGCCGCATCGTCGGCTCCGAGCAATATCTGACCAAGCCGTTCACCCGTGAAGAACTACTGAGCGCGATTCGCACGTACGTCCACGCCTGACCAGGGGGAAAGGCAACATGGCTCGAATTATATTGATCGAGGACTCGCCCACCGACCGGGCAGTCTTCAGTCAATGGCTGGAAAAAGCTGGCCATACGGTCGTCGCCACCGACAACGCCGAAGCAGGACTTGAGCTGATTCGCAGCCAGGCGCCCGATCTGGTGTTGATGGATGTGGTGTTGCCCGGCATGAGCGGCTTCCAGGCAACGCGTGCACTTGCGCGCGACCAGGCCACCAAGGACATCCCGGTGCTGCTGGTCAGCACCAAGGGCATGGAAACCGACAAGGCCTGGGGTTTGCGACAAGGTGCCAGCGATTACATCGTCAAGCCGCCGCGCGAAGACGATCTGATCGCGCGCATCAAACAACTGGTGCGTTGATGCGTTCTCCATTCGATATTCTCGAAGACTACGAGCGTCGTAGTCTTGCGCACGCCACGCCGCTGCCGGAACGTCAGTTCTCGGCCGATATCTGGCGCGGTGTGGGTTATCGCGTCGGTACCCGGCGCCTGGTCTCGGACTTTCGCGAAGTGGCGGAAATCGTGCCGATGCCGTCGGTGACGCCGGTGCCCGGCGGGCAGCCCTGGTTGCTGGGCGTGGGCAACCTGCGCGGCAATCTGTTTCCGGTGATCGACCTGAAGCAGTTCCTGGAGGGCCGTCGCACGGTGCTGCAGGAAGGCCAGCGTGTGCTGATCATGCGTCAGAGCGGCGGCGACGTCGCACTGACCATCGATGAGTTGTACGGCCAGCGCAGCTTCGAACAGTCCCAGGCGGTCGAACCCGGCGAGTTGGCCCAGGGCCGCTATGCCCACTTCATCGATCGTGCCTTCCGTAACGAGACGCAGGACTGGGGTGTGTTCTCCCTGGCGTTGCTGTCGCGCACTCCTGAATTCCGGCAGGCCGCGGCCTAAGCCGCGACCCCGCCACGTCATACAGATCGAGGTCGAACCATGAGTACCGCCCCGGACGCCCGCAAGACCAACAAGCTCGGCAGCGTCAGCACCAGCTTCTGGCTTGGCTTGCTGGTGTTGTCGATGATCGTGTTTGGCGCCAACACCGGCGTCGCGACCTGGCAGGGCAGCCGTCTTGCCGGTGCCGGCATCGGCGCGGCCGACCTGCAGGTGCTCTCGCAGCAGTTGGCCAACCAGGGCCGCGAAGCGGTGTCCGGCGACGCCAAGGCATTCGCCGCATTCAAGCAGACCAAGGGCCGCATCGACAGCACGGTCAACGAACTGGATGGCCGTTACGGCCAGGAAGGTTCGGTGGCCAGTGCGATGGCGCAGCTCAAGGCGACCTGGGTGCCGCTGAGCAAGAACGCCGATCAGGTCATCGCCAGCGAATCGGCGGTGCTCGGCCTGGCCGGTGACGCCGAACGCTTTTCCGGCAGCGTGCCGCAGCTGCAGGCGCAGTTGAACGAAGTGGTGCGCGCGATGACGGTCAGCGGCGCGCCCGCTTCGCAGATCTACAACACGCTGCAGCAGGTGGTGGTCGCCGGCACCATGGCGCGCCGGGTCACCGAAATGCGCGCCGGTGGCGCCAATGCGGCCGCCTCTGGCGACGCGCTGGCACGCGACTCGGTGGTGTTCACGCAGATGCTGGACGGCCTGCGCGCAGGCAATGACGAGCTCGGCATCGCGGCGGTGCGCAACCCGGCCGCGCTGGCGGCACTGGAGCAGTCGCAGACGCAATGGACGACGATGAAGAAGGACATCGACGCCATTCTCGCCAGCTCGCGCAACCTGTTTGCCGCGCAGTCCTCGGCCGCCGCGCTGACGGCCGGCTCCAACAAGATGCTCGAGGACAGCAAGAAGCTGTTCGATGCGTTCTCCGCGTTCGGTTCGGTGCGCGATACGCGCCTGTTTCCGAACTTCTGGCTGGGCGTGGTGTCCGGCCTGGTCGCGCTGCTGGCGATCATCGGCTTCGTGTGGAGCTCGGTGCGCGTGCGGACGCGCGAGCAGGACGTGCGCTACCAGTCGCAGGTGGAATTCAACAGCCGCAACCAGCAGGCGATCATGCGCTTGCTGGACGAAATCAGCTCGCTCGGTGAGGGCGACCTGACCGTGAAGGCCTCGGTGACCGAAGACATGACCGGCGCGATTGCAGACGCGATCAACTACGCCGTGGACGAACTGCGTCACCTGGTGACCACCATCAACGACACTTCGGCCAAGGTGGCCGTGTCGACCCAGGAAACCCAGGCCACGGCCATGCAGCTGGCCGAAGCGGCCGGTCAGCAGGCCAACCAGATCACCACCGCCTCCGAGCGCATCAGCGAAATCGCCGCCAGCATCGAACAGGTCTCGCGCAACTCCACCGAGTCGGCCGAAGTGGCGCAGCGCTCGGTGGTCATCGCCGCCGAAGGTGCCGGTGTGGTGCGCGAGACGATTCAGGGCATGGACCAGATCCGCGACCAGATCCAGGAAACCTCCAAGCGCATCAAGCGGCTGGGCGAATCCTCGCAGGAGATCGGCTCGATCGTGGAACTGATCAACGACATTTCCGAGCAGACCAACATCCTGGCGCTCAACGCCGCGGTGCAGGCCGCGTCCGCAGGCGAGGCCGGCCGCGGTTTCGCGGTGGTGGCCGACGAAGTGCAGCGCCTGGCAGAACGCACTTCGAGTGCGACCCGACGTATCGAAGGCCTGGTGCAGACCATTCAGGCCGATACCAACGAAGCGGTCAGCTCGATGGAGCAGACCACCTCCGAAGTGGTCTCCGGTGCCCGCCTGGCCGAAGACGCCGGCACTGCGCTGACTGAAATCGAGCGCGTGTCCAACGCCTTGAACAACCTGATTAAAAACATCTCCATCGCTGCCCACCAGCAGTCGGCTGCGGCGACGGATATCACACAGACCATGGGCGTGATCCGTCAGATCACCAGCCAGACATCGCAGGGTGCGGAACAGACGGCCGAATCGATCGGCAACCTGGCCGAGCTCGCTGCCGATCTGCGCCGTTCGGTCGCCGACTTCAAGCTGCCGGCGTGACCACGACGCGGAACGGGAAAGGATCAGCAGATGGCGCGTAGTAGCGTTACGTCGATGCAGGAAGTGACCGGTTGCCGCGCTGGCGGTGAGCCGGCCGTTGTCAGGGGGCTGCAATGAGCGCGCTTCGCGATGCGATGAGTCACGCCGCACTGGGCTGGGTCAAGCCAGAGCTGGACGAGACGTTGCGCCAGGCGCGCAACGAGATCGAATACTTTGCCGAAGAACCCTCCGACACCAGTCGGATGCGTTTCTGCGCGGGCTATCTGCACCAGGTGCAGGGCACGCTGCGGATGGTGGAGTTGTATGCGCCGGCCATGGTGGCCGAAGAGCTCGAGCTGCTGGCCCAGGCCGTGCAGCTAGGCGAAGTCGCCGACCGCGACGAAGCCTGCGCCATGCTGATGCGCGGCACCGTGCTGCTGCCCGATTATCTGGAGCGGCTGCAAAACGGTCACCGCGACATTCCGATCGTGTTGTTGCCGCTGCTCAATGAGATCCGCGCCACCCGTGGCCAGCCGGGTTTGAATGAGAGCGTGCTGTTCGCGTTCGACCCGCAGGCCGGTGTTGCCACCGAGGCCGAGCTGGATCACGCGCGCGGCAGCCTCAGGGGGCGCAATCGCGAATTGCTCGACACCGTCGGCAATGCCGTCAAGGAAGAATTGCTGCGCGTCAAGGACGCGCTGGACCTGCATCTGCGCACCGGCGGCGACATCGCCGAGCTGCAGACCCAGGTCACGGATCTGGGCAGCGTTGCCGACACGCTGGGCATGATGGGCCTGGGCGTGGCGCGCAATGTCGTCGTGCAGCAGCGCGACGCGTTGGCGCGCGTGGTCGATGGCCAGGTGCAGATGGACGAAAGCGTGCTGCTGGATATCGCCGGCGCGCTGCTGTACGTGGATGCCTCGCTGGACGATCAGGTCGCCAGCCTTGGCGCCGATGTCGGCGATGGCAACGAAGCCAGCAACAGTGCCAACTCCTCGGAAGTGCGTCGCACGGTCGATGTGCTGGCGCAGGAAGCGATCGCCAACTTCGGTGCGGCGCGCGAGCATTTCGTCGCCTTTATCGAAACCAATTGGGACCACGCCCGTCTGGCCGATGTGCCGCACCTGCTCGGCGAAGTCGGCGGTGCATTGCGCATTCTCGAACTGCCGCAGGCCGCCGATTATCTGGAAGGCGTGCGGCGCTACGTCGATCTGGAATTGATCGGCAAGCAGCGCGTTCCCAGCGGCCGGCAGCTGGACACCCTGGCCGACGCGATGGCCAGCCTGGAGTACTACCTGGAAGCCCTGCGCGAGCGCCGTCCCGGCCGCGAAGAGATTCTGGACATCACCCGCAACAGCCTGGAAACACTGCGGTATTGGCCGCTGCCGTCGGGCCAGCCGTCCGACTTGCCGGTTGGCACCGATCAGCCGGGCAGCGCGGCCGCGCCGCAGCCGGCGGCCGCTCCGCCGCTGCAGCATGCCGACGCGCCGCAAGCCGCCAACGATGCCGCGCCGGTGCCCGCGCTGGAATGGGCCAACGAAACCGTTGTCGAGGCGCCGTTCGCCGCCAGCGTGGTGCACGACACCGGCGCCGCCGCGACCGATACGGTGTTCTCGTTCGACCCGGTCGCCGCGGAAGAAACCGTCTCCGGCCAGGCGCATGTGCCGTTCACCGTGGCACCGCTGGAGTCGTCCGACGACGGCGCGCAGGCGCCCGGCGACTGGCATCTGGAAAGCACCGAGCAGGCCGCGCCGATCGCTCCTTCCGCGTTCGACCCGGTGTCGGCCGAGCAGGATGGCAGCGAGTCTGCACAGGTCAGCTACACGGTGGATCTGAGCGCGCTGGAGCAGCATGACGCCGCGCCTATGGTTGCCGAGGACGCACCGCTGCAGATCGAGCAGATCGACCTGCCGGGCGATGCCGATCAGACCGAAGCGCCGCTGGATTTCATCGCTGCAAACGAAACGCGTCGTGCGCAGACCAGCATCGAAGATGCGTTCTCGCCGCCGCCGATTCCGCCGCAGGAACTGGACGACCCGTTCGTCGAATCCGTGCCCGAGCCGCAGGATGCGCCTGCCGAGCAAGCCGCCGAACAGGGCGCGCCGCGCGTGCAGCAGGCCGTGGTCAGCGAGTTCGAACTGGACGACGCATCCGCGGCATTCCTGGCCCAGCTCGACGCGGCTGCTGCACAGTTCGAAGTGGAGCGCCCGCAGGCGCCAGCAGCCGCTGCCGATGCACAGACCGCGCAGGCATCGTCGGAACCGGTGTCGAACGCGAGTGTTCAGCCCGCCGCCGATGCCGGCATTTTCGGCGGCTTCGGCGATAGCGATATCGACGACGATATCCGCGATGTGTTCCTGGAGGAATTCGACGAAGAGCTGGTCAACCTGGGTCAGCTGTTGCCGGTGTGGCGCGCCGCACCCAACAGCCCGGAAAACCTGCGCCCGATCCGCCGCGTCTTCCACACCCTGAAGGGCAGTGGGCGTCTGGTCGGTGCCAGCGTGCTGGGCGAGTTCAGCTGGAAAATCGAGAGCATGCTCAACCGCGTGCTCGATAACTCGCGACCGGCCAGCCCGGCGGTCGTGGCGATGGTGGAGCTGGCCTACGAGGTGCTGCCGCAGTTCAATGCCGCGCTGCGCGACCAGGGCCGCATCAGCGCCGATCTGCCGGACATCCAGGCCGTTGCCGAGCGCGTTGCCGCTGGCGAAGAGGTTTATTACGTTCCCGCAGCCGCAGCGCCGGTGATTGCCGACGCTGTGGTGCTTCCGGTGGCGGCGGGCGTGTTTGTCGCCGGCGGCGGAACGCCGGCCTCGGTGGACAGCGTGCTGCGCGAGATCCTGGAAGCCGAGGTCGCCACGCACCTGGACACGGTGAACGGCTGGCTGCAGGCCAGCCACGCCGAGCCGCAGCTGGCGACCGAAGAACTGTTGCGTGCCGTGCACACCATGAGTGGTGCGTTCGCGATGACCGACGTGCCGGAAATCACCCTGGTGACGACGCCGGCCGAAAGCTACGTCAAGCGTTTGCTGGCCGCGTCGGTCACGCCGTCGGCCGACGGTATCGATGCAATCGCCGCAACCGCTGCGGCGATCGCCACCACGGTGACCGCGCTGCGTGCCGATGCGCCGTTGATTCCGTCGTTCGCGCCGTTGACCGAGCGCTTGCGCGCGCTGGTGGACACCTTGCCGGAAGCGCAATGGCCGCCGCAGGTGTTCCTGGACGAGCTGGGCGATGACGACGCGGCAAGCGAAGCGGCAGCCGGCAGCGATGGCGCGGTCGAACTGACCGGTGCGCAGGATCTGTCGCAGTACCTGGACGCCAGTGCGCTGCCGTCCGACGCGCCCGCACCGACGCAAGACGCCGACGCTGTACAGCCGCAGGCGGACGATGCACCGATTTCAGTGGACGAACTGGCCGAGGCTGAAGCCGAGCACGATTCGGCACTCGCATTGGACGCGCCTGCACCGCATGCCGTCGACGAGGCCGGCCACGCTGCGTCGCACGAACACGAACACGTCGACACAACTGCCGACGCTGCGCCCGCAGCCAGCGATGATGCGCTGGTATCGGTTGCCGATTCCGAGCAGCTCGCCGATGCGCTGCATGGCGATGCCGCGCAGCGCACGCAGGCAGACCAGGCCGCGTTGCAGGACGCAGACGACACGCCAGCCGACGAGCCGCTGATCGAAGCCGACGCCTGGGATGCGACCGGGCTGCAACATGCGCAAACCGCGCCGCACGACCACGCCGGACAGGTGCCGAATGAGGCAGTTGCTGATGGTGTCTCCAGCGAGCAGGACGCCGATGCGACCAGCACGCACACCGACAGCGTTGCGGTAGACGAGCTGGCCGACGCAGAAGCCACCTTGGGCAATGCGCAGACGCTGGCCGCGGCCGATGCCGAGCAGGCAACGGACGCGCAGGCACACCACGTGCCGGCGCACGACGAGCAGGCAGCAGCAGGCCTGGACGACGCAGTCGAGACCATCGAAGCCTTGCACGCCGTGCACGCCGTGCACGCCGACGCTGCGTTGGGCGAGCCGCCGCACGCAACCACCGCAGACGACTGGACGCCGGAAACTGCAGCGCTCGATAGCGTGCCGACCGACCAGGACGGCCATGCGGCCGATCAGTTCGGCCACGACCACGCGGACACGCAGGAACAGTTCGGCGAACAGCCGGCAGACGAGGCGGCGCAGCGCAGCGATGCAGCACTGTCGCACGCCGATGATGCGCATGTTGTAGGCGAACAGCAGTACGCCGAAGACGCCGCGCAGCTGGGTGAGTACGCAGACGCTGAAGCGCACGCCTCTTCGAATCAGCAGGAGGATTCGGGCGGGCACGCACCTACGGATGCGCAGCAGCACCCAGGCGAGCAGGCGCAGGCGGAGCAGGACGTCGATTCCGGCGAGCAGTCGCAGCCGGACACGTATTTGCACGAACACGCAACCGAAGCCGAGCACGCTGCAACGTCCGGGCAATCGCAAGGCGAGCATCCCGAAACGCAACACTCGGAGGCTGAGCAGGCCGAAGCCGAGCATGCAGAAATCGAGCTTGCAGAAACTGAGCATGCACAAGCCGAGCATGCACACACTGAGCAGGCCGACGCTGAAGCAATGCCCGATCACACCATCGAATCGGTGCAGGCATTCGAAATGGCGCATGCGGCCGATCGGGTCGAGGAGGCGGGCGATCCGCAATCCGGCACCGCGCCGGAACGGCACGACGCAGCGCCTGCCACCTCCGACGAAGCGGCAGATGCCGACGCGCATGCAGCCAGCGACGCGGTTGTCGCGGCCAAGCACGCAGAACATGCCGATCACGCGGATGCCGGCGAACACAGCGATGCCAACCAGCACGCCGACGCGATCCCAGACCGGCGCGCAGCCGCCAGCGAGCACGATGCAACCGACCCCGATGCAACCGACCACAGCGCAGTCGCGCCGGAAGACACCAGCGCTGCAGTCTTTAGCGCGCCGGTGGAAGAGGCTGCGCGTGCCGAGACGGCAGGCAGCGATGTCGGCGCGGCATTCGATACCGGCCCGCTCAACTTCGATCAACTCGACGGCGAGCTGGTCGATATCTTTGTCGAAGAAGGCCGCGACCTGCTGGACCATTGCGACGGTCTGATCGCCCGCATGCGCGAAGTGCCGGAAGACCGCGATGTCCTCAACGGACTGCAGCGCGATCTGCACACGCTCAAGGGCGGCGCGCGCATGGCCGGCATCAACGCCATCGGCGACCTCGGCCATGCGATCGAATCGTTGCTGGAAGCGGTGGCGGCCAACCGCACCGACATCGATCGCGACGACGTGCGCTTGTTCGAGCGTGGCTTCGACCGCCTGCACCAGTTGCTGACCCGCACCGGCATGCACCGCGCCGTGGCGATGCCGGCCGATCTGGTGGAAGCCTTCGAAACCCGCACCCGTGGCCGCAATGCCGCCCCGCCCAGCGACGCCGATGTCCGCGCGATCGCCAAGGCGTCGGTGGAACCGGCACCGTTGTCCGCACCGGTTCCGGTGGAAGGCCAGACCGAAGAAGACTTCCTGCCGCGCGTGCAGCAGGAGCAGGTGCGCGTGCGCGCCGACCTGCTCGACCGCCTGGTCAACCACGCCGGCGAAGTGGCGATCTACCGTTCGCGCCTGGAGCAGCAGTTGGGCGCGTTCCGCGGCGCCATGGGCGAACTGGATCGCACCAACGCCCGTCTGCGCGACCAGTTGCGCCGTCTGGATCTGGAAACCGAAGCGCAGATCGTGGCGCGTTACCAGCGCGAGCAGGATCAGGGCGATCGCACCTTCGATCCGCTGGAACTGGACCGCTTCTCCACCCTGCAGCAGCTCAGCCGCGCGCTGAACGAATCGGCCGCCGACTTGGGCGGTTTGCAGGGCGTGCTGGAAGACCTGTCGCGCCAGTACGACGGCTTGCTGCAACAGCAGTCGCGCGTCAGCTCCGAACTGCAGGACGGCCTGATGCGCGCGCGCATGGTGCCGTTCGACGGTCTGGTGCCGCGGTTGCGCCGTGTGGTGCGTCAAGCCGCCAGCGACACCGGCAAGCAGGTGCATCTGCTGCTGGAAGGCACCCAGGGCGAACTCGATCGCAACGTGCTCGACCGCATGGTCGCGCCGCTGGAACACATGCTGCGCAACTCGGTGGCGCACGGGCTGGAAACGCCCGAGCAACGCCGCGACGCCGGCAAGCCGGAAGAAGGCAGCATCGCGATCCGCCTGCGCCGCGAAGGCTCGGAAATCGTGCTGGAAGTGGCCGACGACGGCGCCGGGCTGGACCGCGAGGCGATCCGTCGCCGCGGCGAGCAGCGCGGCCTGATCGAACCCGGCCAGGAGCTCAGCGATGCCGAACTGGATGCATTGATCTTCGCCTCCGGCTTCAGTACCTCCGAGCAGGTCAGCCAGCTGGCCGGCCGTGGCGTGGGTATGGACGTGGTGCGCAACGAAGTGCGTCAGCTGGGCGGCTCGGTGGACATCCACTCGGTGCGCGGCCAGGGCGTCACCTTCACCCTGCGTCTGCCGCAGACGCTGGCGGTCACCCAGGCGGTGTTCGTGCGCATCGGCGAGACCACGTTTGCGGTGCCGGTCGGGTCGGTCAGCGGTATCGGCCGCATCTCGCGCACCCGTTACGAGTCGGGCGAGGGCGGTTACCACTACGCCGGCGAAGAGTACGTGCTGCACGATCTCGGTTCGCTGGTCGGCCAGGCCGCCGCGCGTGCCGATGGCCAGGCGCAGGTGCCGTTGCTGCTGGTGCGTGCGGGCGACCTGCGCGCCGCAGTGGCGATCGACCAGGTGCTGGGCAACCGCGAAATCGTGGTCAAGCCGGTGGGCCTGCAGATCGCTTCGGTGCCGGGTATCTACGGCGCCACCATCACCGGCGATGGCCGCGTGGTGGTGATCCTGGACGTGGCCCCGCTGGTGCGGCGTTACCTCAGCCAACCGGCACGTCCGGCGCTGGAAACGCAGGCCGAAACGCAGCGGCAGGTGCCGTTGGTGATGGTGGTCGACGATTCGCTGACCATGCGCAAGGTCACCAGCCGCGTGCTGGAGCGCCACAACCTGGACGTCACCACCGCACGCGACGGTGTCGAAGCACTGGAACAGCTCGAAGAGCGCGTGCCCGACCTGATGCTGCTGGATATCGAAATGCCGCGTATGGACGGCTACGAACTGGCGACCGCGATGCGCGCCGACCCGCGCTTCAAGGCGGTGCCGATCGTGATGATCACCTCGCGCAGTGGCGAGAAGCATCGCCAGCGCGCCTTCGAGATCGGCGTGCAGCGTTACCTGGGCAAGCCTTACCAAGAGTTGGATCTGATGCGAAACGTGTATGACCTGCTGGGGATCGCCCGTGTCCGAGACTAATGACGCAATGGGAACTCCGGTCGCCCTGCTTGGCCGGCCTGGTGAGGCGCGCGAGCGCCTGCGCGAAGCACTCGGCCTGGCCGGCGCGCAGGTGGTGCTGGAAGACGAACCGTCTGCAGTCGACGTGCAGATGCTGCGCGACGCCGAGCCGGTAGCGGTGCTGGTGTCGCTGGAGCCGTCGATCGAAGACGCACTGGAAGCACTTGAACCGGCCTTCAACATGCCCGGCGTGACGGTGATCTTCGACGAGGCCGAGCTGACCGTGCGGCGCGAGGGCTGGGAAGCGCAGCGCTGGGTGCGCCATCTGGCCGCCAAACTGCATGGCCATGCCGACGTGCTGCCGCCGGGCACTGAAAGCGAACCGTCGTTGCAGCCCGAGCCGGGTCTGGTGCTGGCACCACGCCAGCATTCGGATCTGCAGCTGGATCAACACCTGCAGGCGGCTGCACATGCGTTCGAAAGCGTGCCTAGCGATGCGCTGTTTACGCGAGCGGCCATGCATGACGTGGCGCCGGCCGCTGCCGAGAAGCCGGCTCTGACCCTGGGCGATTCCAGCACCTGGGGCCTGGTCGACGAGGTCACCGTAGTGGTGCGCCCGCGCGCCGAACTGGATGTTGCAGCGTTGTCGACCGGCGGCTTGTCGCTGGTGGATCTGGAGCAGAGCGGCAGCGTGACCGGCGCAGTGCTGGTGATGGCGGGCATCGGCGGGCCGGATGCGATCCGCCGCCTGCTGGCCGCGTTGCCGCCGGAATTCCCGCGCGCGGTGCTGGTGCGCATGACCCTGGATGGTGGCCAGTACGGCAACCTGGTGCGGCAGATGGGGCGCGTGTCTGCGCTGCCGGTCGAACTGGGCGAAGCGGGGCAGGTGATTGCACCGGGCAAGGTGTACGTGCTCTCCGACGAGATCGGCGTGCAACAGCATGCCGGCGCGCTGGCGTTCGTGACGCAGGCCGATCCGGCCGGGCTGATCGCCGCGCTGCCGCCGGCCGACAGTGCGGTGCTGATGCTCAGCGGTGCCAACGAGGCGCTGGTGGATGCATCGCTGGCGCTGGCCGAGCAGGGCGCCTGGTTGGCCGGGCAGTCCGCCGACGGTTGCTACGACCCGGCTGCGGCAGCGCGTCTGGCGCGGCAAGGCATTCTGACCGGCGACCCTGCGCAGCTGGCGCAGGCGCTGGCACAGCGTTGGCCGGCGTAAGCCGGGCGCTCCCTTTCAAATCGGAATCATGCGATGAGCTACGCCAATAACGACGAAATCCGCGGCGTCCTGATCCAGGCCGGGCAGGAGCGCGTGTTGCTGCCGAACGCGACGGTGGCCGAGGTGATGTCGCGCGTGGCCGTGGAGCCGCTGCCCGACATGCCGCGCTGGGTGGTCGGGCGTATCGACTGGTATGGCTGGAAGGTGCCGTTGCTGTCGTTCGCGCGCCTCAGCGGCATGGGTGAAGAACCCACCGCGGTCAACAACAAGGTCATCGTGTTGAAGGCGTTGGGCGGCAATCCCGCGTTGCCGTATTTCGCGCTGCTGACCGCCTCGTTCCCGCAGCTGATCTCGGTACCGCGCGATGGCCTGCTGGCCGACGCATCGGAAGATGCGCTGCCCGACGGCGTGCATATGCGCGTGCTGCTCGGCGAGCAAAGCGCGTTGCTGCCGAACCTGGACGCCATACAAGCGCAGGTGGGCCAGGCGTTTGCGGCCGCTGCCGCATAAGAGCGGTTGCAACACCCACTGCGCTCGCCGACAGGCAGGTGCAGTCGCACATGCAGCGGATGGCGTCTTGCACTGAGTAACATGCAACGACAGTGTGATTTGCACTCGGCCGCGCTAGGCCTTGCACAGCGGGCGCTGCGTTTCGGAGACGGCTTGCGGAGCGTGATCTGTATGCATCAGCTGGATGCACCTGGCGGCGACATTGCGCGCATGTGTGAGGCGTGCAAGCGTCGAGCCGCCAACAAAAGGACGGCGCAGCCGCCAGGCGGGCCTCGCCGGCACCTGGAATCGGCATCTATCGCTCGTGCGCTGCGGTTCCCGGCCGTCAACTCCCGTCTGACGACCGCTCGCTACGTTCTTTCAGCCGCGCTCGAGGCGCGCCGGTCGTGAGTCTTCCGGTGTTCGCGCCGGTGCGGCACGCCGACGGCGTGACGCTGTGCGATCTGGCCGTGGTCGACCCGGCTGCGATCGCCGACTACCACATGCGCAACCGCGCGCATCTTGCCGATGCGATGCCGCTGCGGCCGCCTGCGTTCTACACCGTCGAAGGCTGGCGCCGCCTGTGCATCGCATACCGCAGCGCGGTGCCCGGCGAGCGTGAGCTGCAACTGGTGTTGCTGCAGGGCGAGCAGGTGATCGGCACCACCGGGTTCACCCAGATCCAGCGCGGCGCATTCCAGGCCTGCCACATGGGTTACGGCCTGGATGCGGCGCAGCAGGGCCGCGGTCTGACCCACTGGGCAGCCACGCAGGGGATCGCGTTCGCCTTCGGCCCGCTCGGCCTGCATCGGGTAATGGCGCAATACGTCCCGCAGAATCTGCGCAGTGCGCGCGTGCTGCAGCGGCTGGGCTTCCAGATCGAAGGCTATGCGCGCCGCTATCTGCAGTTGAACGGCCACTGGCGCGACCATGTGCTGACCAGCAGGCTGCGCGACGACGACACGACTGGCGACGGTGCGGCGTGATGCCAGCCGCTTTCAGGGCACAACGCCCGAGAGTTCGAGGCGTAACTGATCGGTGCCGAGACTGCGGTCTTGTGCAAGCTCGATCCGGGTTGGCCAACCCCGGTGTTTGAGTTGATCGCGCAACTGCGTCAGCCAGGTCTGTACTGCGGTTGCATCAGGTTCGGCTGCGGTAATGCGGATCTTCAGCGGCGTCTGCGCGCCGGATGCGTCATGGCGTGCAAGCCAGTCGCGTGGTGATGTGGACAGTTTCAGCGACGTTGTGCCTGGTACCTGGTTGGGTTTGTCTTCGTCGCGCTGCGGCTGTGCCTGTGTTGTTGCGGCAGTGCCGGCCGGCTGCGGCGACAAGGTTTGACGAGATGCCTCGGGCTGCGGTCTGGCAAGCTGCTGCGACCGCATGCGTGCGGTTGCTGCGCTTGGCGCAGCAAACGGCGCGCTGTGTGGTATCGGTACTTCGTTCGTCGCAGCTGCGTTTGCTGCCGCGCGCTCGACGTGTAGGGATGGGTCCAGCGACGGCGGCGGCGAAAATGCCGGCGCGGCCGCTGGCGTCGGCAACGACGGGTGAGGCGGGTTCGTGCGAGCAGGCGCTCAGCAGCAAGGCGAGCGCGATCAGGCTATGACGTGGCATGGGAAATCCTTTGCGTGGCGAAGGTGGATGAGTGAACAACCGGATAGCCCGAGGTCGCCGTGCACTGCGCCTCTGTCAGTGAAACGGGCCAGCGCAGCGAATGGGGTTAACCGGACGGAAAATTTTTTCGCCGGCCCTGCGTGCCCTGCGTGCGCTGCGGCACTGCAGCTGGACCGTTGCCCGTAGCCGTGTCGTGACGGGTTTCAATCCCTTCTCCCACCGGGAGACGGTGGCGCGCAGCGCCGGATGAGGGTGCGACGAAGAGGGCAGGGCTGGCTGCCTCCTCTGCTCGACCAGGCGCGATTCGGCATGGCTGCGCATGGCGCCTTCCGTCGCCTGCCGCGTGTTCGATCCACGCATCGAACACGCGGCGGTCCAGCCACGCTCGGCCCAGCCAAGCAACGGTTGTGCGTGGATCCGCACACGACAGCGCCGCAATGCGGTTTATCCGCACGCGACGCTGCCGCATGATGGAAGGCTGTTGCCGCACTGTGCGGCCGCCCGTTTCCATCATGGAGTTGCCCGGATGATCCAACGTCGTCACTTCCTCAAGAGCGCCACGCTGGGCGCGATCGCTTCCGGGCTGGCCGGCTGGGGCGCACGCGCGCAAGCCGCGGCAGGCGCCACCCCGGGCGTGCGGCCGCCGGCGCTGCCGCGTGGTGCGGCACGGGTGATTTCCACCTGGGATTTCGGCATTGCCGCCAATCAGGAGGCCTGGAGAATTCTCGGCAGCGGCGGCACTGCGCTGGATGCAGTGGAAGCCGGCGTGCGCGTGCCGGAAGCGGACCCGACCAATCCCACCGTCGGCCTGGGCGGTTATCCGGACCGCGACGGGCGGGTGACGTTGGACGCCTGCATCATGGATCACCTGGGCAATTGCGGCGCAGTGGCATCGCTGGAAGATGTGGTGCACGCCATTTCGGTGGCCCGCGCGGTGATGGAGAAAACCCCGCACGTGATGTTGGTGGGCGATGGTGCGCGTCAGTTCGCGTTGGAGCAGGGCTTCCCGAAAACCAAGCTGCTCACACCAAGCTCGGAAGCGGCCTGGAAGGAATGGCTGAAGACGTCCAAGTATTCACCGGAAGCCAATATCGAAAACCGCGCCTGGCGCGATGCCAAGTTGCCGGGTGGCAAGGATAATCACGACACCATCGGCATGCTGGCGCTGGATACGCACGGCAACCTGTCCGGTGCCTGCACCACCAGCGGCATGGCGTGGAAAATGCACGGTCGTGTGGGCGACAGCCCGATCATCGGTGCGGGCTTGTATGTGGACAACGAAGTGGGCGGTGCGACCTCGACCGGCGTTGGCGAAGAGGTGATTCGTAACGTCGGCAGTTTCGCGGTGGTGGAAATGATGCGGCAGGGCAAATCGCCGGCCGATGCCTGCCGCGAGGTGGTGATGCGGCTGATCCGTCGCAAGCCGGAGCTGACACGCACCTTGCAGGTCGGCTTTCTGGCGATGAACAAACGCGGCGAAGTGGGTGCGTTCGCGATCCAGAAGGGCTTCAGTTACGCGGTGTGCGATGCGCAGCGGCAAGACCTGTTGGTGCCTGGCGAGAGCCATTACACCAGCGAGCCGGCGGCATGAGTGCGTTGGGGCTGGAGGTGGCGGCCGATTCGGTCGCTTCGGCACTCGCCGCGCAAGAAGGCGGGGCCATGCGCGTGGAGCTGTGCGGTGGGCTGGACGGCGGCGGGCTGACGCCGTCATTCGGCACGCTGGCGGTGGTGCGCGAGCGTTTGCGGATTCCGCTGTATGTATTGATTCGTCCGCGCGTGGGCGACTTCGTGTTCGACGCTAGCGAAGTGGAGGTGATGCGTCGCGATGTGGAGCAGTGCGTGCGGCTTGGGTGCAATGGGGTGGTGCTGGGCGCGCTGGACCGGCATGGGCAGGTCGATCTGGCGACGATGCGTGTATTGATCGAGGCAGCAGGGGCGTTGGGGGTGACGTTTCATCGTGCGATCGATGTCAGCGCCGATCCGTCGCGCGTGCTGGAAGATGCGATCGCGCTAGGCTGCAAGCGGGTGCTGACATCGGGTGGGCGGGCAACGGCGCTTGACGGCATCGAGACCATCGCCGCGCTGGTCCGTCAGGCCGGCGATCGGATCAGCGTGATGCCGGGCGCGGGCGTATCGGAAAGCAATGTGCTGGCGCTGCGGGCCAACACCGGCGCGCACGAGTTTCATGCCTCATCGCGCGTGCCGGTGGCAGCGCAGGTACATGCGCCGCATGCGTATATCACTGACCTGGGCGGCGACTATCAGCGTACCGACGTGGCGCGCGTGCGGCGGATCGTGGGGCTGTTGCACGAGTCGGCAGAGTGAGGTCTCTTACTCGATAAGGGTTTCTCAGTCGGTGTTGCTTGGCAGCTGAAGCGGCTTGTGACTGCAGCTTTGCCAAGCTGTCTTCCGAAAGACAGGTCATGTCACGTTGGTTGAGTGCTGCGCGGGCTCATGTGCAGAGCGTTGATCTGCGGATGGTCTGACTGGCCCGTGCCCGCCCACCATCGCAGGACACGCCGTGAATCCGTCCCTGAAGTGACCCCCAAAAGCTGGACAGTTGGGCGATCAGACAGCTAGCTCGGCCTGTTGCCGGTACTTTACCGGGCTCAGGCCGTTCAATTTCAACTTGATCCGGTCTTCGTTGTAGTACCTGATGTACTCCACCAGCCCGGCTTCTAGGCGTTCGATGCTGTCAAAGCTGTTGAGGTAGAAAAATTCTGACTTCAGCGTCCCGAAGAAGCTCTCCATGGCCGCGTTGTCCAAGCAGTTGCCGCGTCGGGACATGCTTTGTTTCAGAGAATGGTTTGCGAGCTTATGCCGGTAATTTTCGTGCTGGTAGTGCCATCCCTGGTCAGAGTGGATCATCGGCCGAGCGTCGGGTGACAGTTTCTTGATTGCCTGATCCAGCATCTGACCTACCAGGTCCAACACCGGCCGGCGTTTCATCTGGTAAGCCACAATTTCGCCGTTGTACAGATCCATGATTGGTGAAAGATAGAGCTTCATGCCCTGCACCTTGAACTCGGTGACATCGGTCACCCACTTCTGGTTAGGCATAGCGGCTTCAAACTGGCGGTCCAGTACATTGGGCACGATGACATTGGCTGCGCCCTTGAATGCGCGGTAGCGCTTGATGCGTACCCGCGATTGCAGGCCCAGTGCGGCCATCAGACGCTGCACCCGCTTGTGGTTGATCGCCTCACCCTGATTGGCCAATTCCAGTGTGATGCGGCGATAGCCATAGCGCCCTTGGTGTTCATCGTAAATCGCGCGGATGCGCTCACACAGCGCGACCTCGCCCTGATCGGGATGGGCCAGGGCATGCATCTGGTAGTAAAACGTGCTGCGTGATAGCTCGGCCGCTTCGAGCAAAAGCGGCAGTGCGTGGGTCTGCCTCAATCCTTGGACGGCGTGCGCTTTGTACGCTGCGCCGCCTGCTCTTGCTGGATCAAGGCATCGAGTTTTTTTAGGTAGGCCGTCTCCGCACGCAGGTAGGCCACTTCCTTGAGCAGCTCATCGCGGCTCATGTCCTCGGCGGGCTTGGACGAGCTGGTCTTTTTCATCGGTTTGTGAGGCGGCAATGGAGGTGGCGCTAACGCTTGGGCGCCGCCGTCAGCATACAGCCGTTGCCACTGTGCCACCGCGCCGGCACTGCCTATCTGGAAGTAGCTCGTGGCCTCGCGCGCAGACATCCCCTCCTGGCGCATCTTTTCAAGAACCTCCAGCTTGAACGGGACATCGTAGGACCGAGGCTTGCGGTCAAACCCGCGCCAACCATGTAGCCGGTAGGTCGCTGCCCAACGCCTGACCGTAGAGAAATCCAGACCATAACTGCGGGCCACCGCCTTGAGCGAGATTGAGGTCTTGCAGGCCTCCTTGGCGACCTGAAGTTTGAAGCGTGCGTCATATCGATTCATGAAATCCTCGGAGTTGGACGGGGTGTCCAACTTCCGGGGGTCACTTCACCCTGGAGGCTCTGGCGCGGCATCCATGACTCCAAGGGTCCCGCGACGGTGGGCGGGCAAGGACCAATGGAGTTGGTCGGTGCGTAGAGTTTTCAACAGAAGAGCTTTCAGCGACGCTCTGGTGCGCTGTCTTCGTTCTTCAACAAAACCACCAGCCAACTTTCTGGTGCGGTGTCCTTACCGATTGCGGGACCGTTAGCGGCATGGATGCCGCCATCGAGCCCCCCTGGACGGGTTAACGGCGTGTCCCGCGAGCGGTGAGGGCACCGCGCACTCGAGTTCTTAGCGTTTTCTGCAGGGCCCTCGCCCGCCCACCATCGCGGGACACGCCGTGAATCCGTCCCTGGAGGCTCTGGCGCGGCATCCATGCCGCTCAAGGTCCCGCGACGGTGGGCGGGCAAGGACCAGTGGAGCTGGTCGATGCGCAACGTTTTCAACAAGCGGCCAGCAAGCCGCGTTATGCGGTGTTCTCGTTCTTCAATAAAGGCACCAGCCAACTGTCTGGTGCGGTGCCCTCGCCGATTGCGGGACCGTTGGCGGCATGGATGCGGCCATCGAGCTAAAGGGACGGGTTTGTGGCGTGTCTCGCGAGCGGGGAGGGTTCCACGCACTCGACCGACGCCGTGAATTTTGTGCAAGGACCAGTCGACTTGGTTTGTAGGCAAGTTACCAGCGGCGCGCACGCGATGGCATCCGCATCGACGAGCCCATCCAGGCGCGTCGGTTATTGCACCAAGCCTCAAACCAAACGTTGCGACACCGTTGCTAGTGGCGCATCACTCATTACGACTCACTTCTCGCTGCCAACAAGCCGTACCGGATCGATCACGACGTGCTTGATGCGCTGGCGCTTCCAGGTGTAGCTGATGTGTACCAGGCCGTCGTGGGTCTGGATGACGGCCGGATAGGAAAACTCGTCTTTTTCGCTGTTTTCCAGTGTCAGCACGCGCTGCCAGTGCGTGCCGTCGTTGGAGACGGCAACTGCCAGGGTGCCACGGCCGTCCCACCAGTCCTTGCCTGCAACCCCAGGGTTATAGACCAGTAATGCACGGCCATCGCGCAACATCACTGCATCCGTGCCGGAATTGGGATTATCCACCTCGAGCAACTGCATCGGCTGCCAATGCAGGCCGCCATCGCTTGAGAACGTGCTGAAGAGTTTGTTCTGCTGGCTGCGGCCAAGCGCCTGCAGGCGGCCATCGGGGTGCAGCAGCAGGCTGGGCTGGATCGCGCCGATCGCGCCCGCATCGTTGAGCGGCATGCCGCGCTGCCACTGCGCGCCGTCATCGTCGCTCCATTCCAGATGCGCGCGCCAGCCGCGGTCTTCGCTGCTGCTGGGCGCGAGGATGCGACCATTCGGCAACTGCACCGGCTTGTTCTTGATCGGCCCGAGGATGCCGTTGGGCAGGCGCTGTGGTGGTGACCAGTGCGCACCGTCATCCGTCGAGGTGATGCGCAGGCCCCACCAATCGCGCGGATTGGGGCCGAGTTTGTAATACAGCTGCACCGGCCCGTTGGCCGGTTGAAACAGCACCGGATTCCAGGCCGGCACTGCAGCGCCATCGGCGCCGGCGTGCGCACCATCGGCGATGCGGCGCGGTGGCTGCCACCGCTGCGCGCCGCGCTGGGTAAGCCAGATGCCGACGTCGGCCGCGCCTTCGTGCGCACCACCAAACCAGGCGGCCAACAGGGTGCCGTCGCGCGTCTCCAGCAATGTGGATGCGTGTGCTTGCGGGGTTGGGGCCGGGTCGGCGATGAATTCGCTGAGCACGATCGGCGAGGGCGGCGACGTTGCCGGCTGCGCCAGCGCAGCTGACACACCAAGGCTCGCGGCAAGGCTTGCAACGAGGCGCCTCATCAAGCGTGACGAATGCATCGTGATCTGGTCCTGTGATGAATTGAAAAACTAACTATTATTTATCGAGGGCAGCTGACAAAACTACTGCGTGGCCGCCATGCGCGCGCAGCCGGTGTTCGGAATCTGATCCACCACTCGTCCACTCCGTTTCTGAGCGCACCGTCTGCGCTCACCTGACGACTGCTCGCCACGTGTTGCTAGCCGCTCCAAAGACCAGGTGCGCAGCCCCGTCGGGGCGGCGCTAGTCGCCGATTAGTCTGATGAGTCGCGATGTCATGCCAGACGCTCTGCTGTGGCATTGGCCGCACTTGAGTGGCTGGGAGGACTGCTGAAAGTATGAGAAAAGCCTGCGCCTGGGTGAGCGGTTGCTGTCCGGCATCGCATACAGGTGCACGATCACAGTCGTGCTGCGACGCGCATTGAGAAGTGGCATTGCGGGGATCGAGTTACGCGCGGGGCGGTCGCTATCGAGATGGCACGGTGTGCAGCTGGCGTGCTGTTGTGTCGGCGCGCGGCGCGATGGGGAAAAAATCGTGGTTGGTTTTTAGCGACCATTGGCCTGCAGAACGTATACCGCCGTGCATCCATCCACTCAGGAGCACATCCATGGCGTTTCCCACCGCAGTCAACGAACAGATCACCGATGCCGTCACGCAGTCCAACGTCAAGGTCGTAGGCGAAGCGCCGGCCATGGCGATGGGGACGATGTACCAAGGCATGACCCATGCGGGCGACATCCTGTTTCAGGACGCAGTCTGTGCGCAACGGCAGCAGAACACAGTGGCGCAGGCGGCCACCAACCAGGGCGTGATGCAGGTCCACGGTGTCGGCACGTCCGCATCAGCAGCGGATGTCGAGAAGGTCGCGCACGGCGGCGTGACAGACAATCTCGCCAGCCTGCTGACCGTGCTCAAGGCGTTCAACTCGTCCAAGTAACAGCCTCTGGCGACAGCGTCGGTGCTGTCGCCATTCCCGCAGAGGCCAGCGCATCGCTCAGGCGGCGTTGTCGTCGCGCGCTTGCGGTGGCAGCAGGGTCTGCGGCTTCTTGGCCGATTCGGTCTGGGACAGGAACGTCATCAGGTGCGCGGCCTCGGCACTGCCCATGGGCTTGCTGTGGATCTGCTCTGCGAAGGCGTGCTGGGTGTGTTCCGGACCTGCAGGGACGGATTCTTGTGCAACGGTGGACGACGACATGCAACGCTCCTGGAACCTGCAATCAGGCCGTCTACGTAGCAACCAAAGCGCCCGCGTAACGGTGTCAGCCGGTGATCTTGCCTGGAATCTGCGCCGTCCGATACCTGGATGGTACGGGCGGTGCAGCGGCACCGGACGTTCTGATAACGGCGGGCAGGCTCAGGTCTGAAGCGCCGGCCGCCAGACTCCTGACGTTTGTTTAATCTATCGTTGAAGGCATTGCCAATTGGCAAGCGACCTGCCCTGTCGAAGCCGCACCGATGGCGTTGGCTGAAAGCTGCCTGCCGTCCAAAGACCAGCTCTGGCTCAGTGACGTAATGCCAGCTCGGCCAGGCCATCCAGGCGCATTTTGACGTTTCGCCAATCCGGCATGTGGGCATCGAGCAGGCGGTAGAACGCCTTGCCGTGGTTGTGGAACTTGAGGTGACATAGCTCATGCAGGATGACGTAATCGATGCAGGCGCTAGGAACACGGATCAGGGCCAGATTCAGGCTGATTCTGCCGAGAGGCGAACAACTTCCCCACTGGCGCTGCATCGGCCGCACCGCCAGGGGCGGTGACTGCTTGATCCAGCGTAGGTGCTCGGCCATGGCGTTCACGCGTTGCGGCAAAACCTGCCTGGCGCGCTCGCGCTGCCAGCGTTCCAGCGCCGCGCGTATCGCCTCGGGGGCACGGCTGGGGAGGCGGATTTCGAGGTAGCCGCCACGTAAGCGCACGCTGTGCAGTTGGTCGTCCAGGATTACCTTCAGCCGGTAGCGTCTGCCCAGGTACAGCACGGTTTCTCCACTGACGTATGCGTAGGGTGCGACATGTTTCAGGCGGCTTTCGATTGCTGTCAGGTGCAGGTGGATCCAGCGCGCACGCCGGGTGAGCGCCTGCCTGATCTGCGCCTGCGTTGCCTGCAACGGCGCATCCAGCAGCACCTGGCCGTCAGGCTCCACATGGATGGCCACCCGTTGGGTGTGCCGTGCCGCAGATCGGCGGATCTTGCAGTAGATGCGGCGCTCGCCATAGGTCACCACCACGTGGGCATCGGCCGGATCCTGGATCACGTGCGACTCAGTCCGACACGCGTGATCTGGATCACCTGTTCCACGATGAGTTTGGCGCGGTCCAGCCCCAGTAGATCAAAGATCAGCGGAAGCAATGTCTGGCGGATTTGCGATTCGATGCTGTGCAGGTTCAGCGAATGCTCCGCGACGGCGTTTCGGACCACTTCGTCGATTGTGGTGGCCAGTTCAATCAGTTGCGCCATCTCGGCAGCATTCTTGGCCTGCATCGCCTCCTCGCCCAGCCCAAGCCGGATGGCCCCGAAGTAGGCGCTGGCACGCGGATTGTCGGTCAATGCGAGAGGAATGCCAGGTGTTTGCTCGGATGCCATCCGCTGTTCAAAGGTCTTGAAGACTGCGTACTGCCTCAACGGATGGTCGAACATGGCTTCTGCCTCGGTGATGGCCTGCCGCAGCAGCTCGCCGAAGACCTTTTGTGCGTAAGGATCGCCTGCCAGGTCCTGTTCGATGGTCTTACGTAGCCGGGTTTGGATCAGGTCCGCCTCATTGCGGGTTTTTTCGTCAGACCATGACTGTGGGTCCTGTGGCTGGCCCAGCTCATGTACCACGTAGGCGCCTTCGGGTTCACGGACCTCGCGGCCGATCACCTGCTTGTCCACCAGCTTGCGGATCTGCTCTTCGTAAATGCCGTAGTCCACTGTCTCCATCGCGTCCTGCCGGGCGATCAGCCGCAGGCCAGAGAAAAAGCGCAGATCCTGCTTGTAGCGATCGATCAGCGCGTCTGGAAAGGCGGTGTCTTCAAAGAAGCTACGCGAGGACAAGGCAGTCTGCAGGCAAAGGCCGAATTCTGTCAGTGCCGCATAGAAGTCTTCGCGCACGGCCTGGCGTTCGTCGTAGTCCTCGCCATCGGCGCCGTGCACGAAGTGCGGGATCAGGCGTTGTCGGAACTGTTCAAGGTCGCGGCGGTTGGTCACCCCGTCGAAGAACGCCCATAGCCGCGCATGCAGTGCCGGCAAGCGTTTATATTCGCTGCTGACCGCGTGATATAGCCCCTCCAGGTCGGCCACGTCGAAGCCCGCCTGCGTGCGGGTTTCCAGATCACGGTAGGCGCGCACGGCGGTATCCAGCTCCGGCAGGATGCCGCGGTAATCCACCAGCAGGCCGTGGCGCTTTGCATCGTGCAGGCGGTTCACTCGCGCTACCGCCTGGATCAGGTTATGGCCCTTCAGTGGTTTGTCGATGTACAGCACGCCATTGCGCGGTTCGTCGAAGCCGGTAAGCAACTTGTCCACCACGATCAATAGATCTGGGTCGCCCTCGCCACCGAAGGCGTGCACCGTTTCGCGCTCGTAGTCTTCCGGGCTGATGCGGGCATCGGTCATGGTTTGCTTCCACCACTTGTGGATGTCCGGCGCGTTGTCTTCATCCACCGTACTGTTGCCCTCGCGGGTGTCGGGTGGGGAGATCACCACGGCGCTGCTGGCCAGGCCGGTCTGGTCCAATGCGCGCTTGTAGCGGATTGCGTCGCGCTTGCTGTCGGTGGCCACCTGGCCCTTCAAACCAAGCGGCTTGACGTGCTCGTGGTAGTGGGCGGCGATGTCCCAGGCGATCAGTTCGATGCGGTTTTCGGCGCCATACACCGCGCGCTTGCTGGCGAACTTTTTCTTCAGATCACTGCTCTGCGCCTCGGACAGCCCGGCGGTGATCTTGTCGAACCAGCGGTTCACCGCCGCTTCGTTGACATCCAGCTCCGGCACGCGTTCTTCGTACAGCAACGGCGCCACCGTCTGGTCTTCCACCGCGCGCTGCATCGAGTAGGCGTGCAGGATCGGGCCGAACTTGTTGGCGGTCTTTTCGTCCTTCAGCAGCGGGGTACCGGTGAAGGCCAGATAGGCCGCATTGGGCAGCGCCTTGCGCATGCGTTCGTGGGTTTCGCCGCCGTGGCTGCGGTGGCCTTCGTCCACCAGTACGATCAGATCGGGCGAGGGATTGCGGCACTCGGGCAGCTTGGCGGCAGTAGTGAACTTCTGCACCAGCGAGAAGGTGATGCGCTCAGTGCCCTGGCCGATGCGCTGCGCCAGGTCGCGGCCGGTGGTGGCCTTGCTGCGCTCGCCGTCCTTGCGGGTGGCGACCGCCGAGCCGAACGCGCCGCCGCTCAGGAAGTTGCGCGCCAGCTGGGTTTCCAGGTCGGTGCGGTCGGTGACCACCAGCACCCGGCATTCCTGCAGGGCCTCATCCAGCAGCAGCGCCTTGGTCAGGAACACCATGGTGAAGCTCTTTCCCGAGCCGGTGGTGTGCCAGAGCACGCCGCCCTCGCGGCTGCCATCGGGCCGGAGCTTGCGCAGTTGCGCCAGCAGTGCACGGATACCGAAGAACTGCTGGTAACGCGCCACCAGCTTGCCCACCTTGCGGTCGAACAGCACGAAGTTGCGCAGAACCTCCAGCAAGCGGGCTGGCGTGAGCAAGCCGGCCAGCAGCCGGTCCTGCTCGGTGGGCAGCATAGGGTGCGCCCATAACGCCTGGCAGTAGGCGCGCAACGGTGCCGGCTTGCCGGCCAGCAGCACATCGCGGGTAGCCGCGGGCAAGGCAGCGTTTTTGAGGCGATGCAGATACGCCTCGTCGAACTGCTCATCGCGCCAGCGCGCCCAGAATTTGGCCGGGGTTTGGGTGGTGCCGTAGCGTGCCTCGGTCAGGCTGAGCGCCAGTAGCAGCTGCGCGTAAGCGAACAGCTGCGGAATCTCCTCACTGCGCTGGTTGCGCAACTGCTGGCTGATGGCCTCGTCCACCATCGACTTGCCGGCATGCCCGGCATTGGCGCGCTTGGTCTCGATCACCACCAGCGGCAGGCCGTTGACGTAGCCTACGATGTCCGGGGTGCGGGCATGCGTGCCCTGCGCAGACAGCACCTCGCATTCCTCGGTGATGTCCCAGCGGTTCGCGGATGTATCCGTCCAGTCGATCACCGCGATGGTGGGCTGGTGCTTCTTGCCGTCGGGCATGAACTCGGTGACGGTGATGCCCAGCGCCAGCCGCTTGTACAACGTTTCGTTGGCGGCCAACAGCCCCTCGCCCAGCGGCAGCGCCGACAGCTCGCGCACGATCTGGTCGATGGCGCCGGGCGAGAGCGGATACTCCTGACCCTTGTAGCGGTATCGCCGCGTTTGCAGCACCTCCAGCAGCCGCGGCACCAGCAGCACTTCGCGCGTGCTGCCGCGCAGCGCCAGGCAGTCCGCCGCGCTCAGGTACTGCCAGCCCAGGTTACACAGCAGGTGCAGTGCGGGCAGCTGCGCGCTGGCCTGTTCGCGGGTGTCGGGGGCGCTGTGGCTCATGCGGTGCTTGCCCCGCCGGCGGGCAGGCGCACGCGGCGCTTGCCGGTGATGAGTTGGGACATCAACGCAGACTTCTCGCGTTTGAGCGCTTTCAACTGCTTTGAAATGGCGGCGATCTCACGACTTGCGATGTCTAGGATTTCTACGATGTGCTGTTGCCGTGCCAGAGGGGGAATATTGAATGGCCAATTGAGCCAGTGGTCGACCTTGAAAATCATTTTTTCAACGTGCACGCCGATGCTGGAATGGAAGCACGTTTGCTGAAAGTAACGCGTCTCGGAAAGATAGCGTAAAAATTGCAGGTCGATCTCGCCATCCGTGTTGAGAACAGCGTATTCGTTGGAGACTACTGCTCCATCCAGCGCTGGTGGCACGATGCCGCAGGCACCGTGCACGATTTGACGCTTTGAAATGAGGAAGTCATCCGTATGAACATAGAACTGCGTTGGCGTTTTGACTTCTTTCCCTTGTAAGACCTCGCGCAGTGCTACGCCGCCCCGAGACCGTTTGACGGTCACAAGTGTGTAGGTCTCGTTTTTCGTCAAGACTGCCTGGCGACGCACTTCCTTGAGATGGTCACCCAATTGGATACGACGCCATTCTGGTGGGGCGGGCGGCAACGTGGGTATGCCAGGTTGCACCGACGCAGGAAAATTGTTGTTTTCCGCTGGCGCTGAACTATCTGGATTGGCAGAAGGCAGGTGTAGGGTAATGCCGATTAGGGCGTTCCATTGCATTCGGCCATTTGCCAGCAGATGTTCAGTAGTGGCGATGGCTTGATCCCAGGTGGAGAGGATGTGGGCGATCTGATTCTGCTCGGCAACGGGAGGCAGCAGGACCGGAAATGCCTTCAACTGCGAAGAGTTGATGCTTGCAAGGTTGGTGCTGCGTTTTGCGCATCCGAGGAAATATGTGCGTCCGTATTCGCTCCCAGATAGCGCGGATAAAAATAGTGGATTGACCAGCTCTCGCTTGGCACGGACTGCGAAAACGTGATTTTGATGCAGGCAAGGATCAATCGTGCCGCTCCAAACGGCGCCTCGCCCCAGCTTGTCGAAATCGCCGCCCTCGGTCATCAGGATGTCGCCCGCCTGGAGCGAGTACCGATCGATCTGATGCCTTTCCACAGCAATCGTCTTTACCTCGCTGAGGTCGATAAAGCCATCCTGCACATTTGCCACGCGAAGATAGGGAAGTTCCACCGGGTCAGTCAGACCAGTTTTCCCTTTCGCCACTCCAGTGCGCACATCCGCAACTTCGTGAAGCGGTCGGCGGCTCCAGCCCTCAGGTAGCATCACGGCTTTCCTTGTAACTTTTCTTCGTATCGACGGTTGATGTGATGTGAGCGGTAGGCAAGAAGCCACATGCGGGATTGCCGGTTGGGAATAAAAAAGGTGTTTTTGGCATCGCGTTACTCTCGTCATTCGGAAGCACGACTGCCTCCTTTGCGCGCCAACCTTTCCACCGACTCCAGCGCCTTGATGTCTTCCTTGTCCGCCGCCAAAGCCTCTTCCTTGCGACGTTTCGCATCGAGCAGCGCATAGCGCTCATGGACGATCTGCTGCATGCGCTCGTGGCTCACAGTGCCGGCATCCTTCAGCAGCGGCCGTTCGTTGAATTCGACGAAGCGGTCCACGTATTGGCGCCAGTCGTCCATGCGCAGGTCATGTCGCTGGCTGGTGCGGTCCTCGGCGTAGTCCAGGAACATCGCGGCGATGCGGTTCAACTGGGTGATCTCCTCGGCATGCAGGTAGTTCTTCGCCACGATGACATCGGTCTTGCGCACGCGCCCGGCCTTCCAGCCGGTCAGCGCCATATTGGGCCGGTCGGGATCGGCACGCTCCACGATCAGTTGTGCGGCGGTCTTCTGGGTGACGGCGTAGAGCATCTTGTTCTGCACCATGGCAAAAAACTGGCCGGTGGCGGTGTCGTCGTCGCGGTAATCCACCGACAGCGCGAACAGGTCGCGGATCTTCTGGTAGAAGCGCTTCTCCGAGGTGCGGATGTCGCGGATGCGTTCCAGCAGCTCGTCGAAGTGGTCCCAGCCGGCCGGGTCCTTCAGGCGCGCGTCGTCCATCACGAAACCCTTGACCAGGTACTCGCGCAGGTGGTTGGTGGCCCACTGGCGGAACTGGGTGCCGCGCGGGGACTTCACCCGGTAGCCGATGGCCAGGATCATGTCCAGGTTGTAGAGCTTCAACGGCCGCCGTACCTGGCGGGTGCCTTCGGTACGAACCATTAAGTCATCTTTAATGGTTGCCCCGGCCTGCAGCTCGCCTTCGGCCAGGACGTTCTTGATGTGGATGTTGATGTTGGAGACGGAGGTCTGGAACAGCGCGGCCAGTTCCAGCTGGCTGAGCCAGACGCTGCCGTTCTCGGCGCGCAGATAGAAGCGCGTTGCGCCGTCTTCGGTGGCGTAGAGCACAAGTTCGCCGTGCGTGTTGTCCGCCCCCTCGGCACCTGCGGTGGCCGAGGGGGGGGGCTGGTCAGGATGTGGGCGCTTACGCATCGCCAGTCACCTCCAGCCAAGCGGCCACCCAGGTCCGGAATTGAGAGGCACATCGCTGCAAACCGGCTTGGGCGGTTGTCGGCCTAACCCAGGCAAGGGGGGGGTCACATTGACCCCCCCCTTGCGGCAAGTGCTTGATTTGCCATGAGACGAAATGGAGGTTCATCGTGCGTCCTGGTCGTCGTCCGTGTCCTGCCCCAGCGGCGGCGTGGCGTCCTTCTGCAGCCGCTTGATGCTGGTCTGCGGGGTAGGCAGGTGTTCCGGCAAGGTTCCGCCCAGTTCTTCGATGGTCTTGCGCACGGTCTGGCCGACAGCGTAGTGCGTGCGGTTGGCCGCAGTCTTGCCATGCACGTTGTCGCGGCGCAGCTTTTCTTCGGCCTGCGTGGCCCGGAATAGGTTGGCGGCCAATTCGGTGCTGCCCATGTGGTCGAGGATCTTCTGGCTTTTCTTCAGCGCCTTGCGCGCGTGAATGTCCTTTGCGCCCAGGCCGCCGTACAGGCCCTTGTAGCCGTGGTCCTGGAAGACGGCGTACTCCAATGGCGTTTCCACGCCGGCCTGTTTGGCGGCCGCCGCCAGATCCTTGTTGTGCTGGCTGATCTGGTCGCGCAGGAACAGGCGGCGCTGATTCTCGCTCAATGCATCGAAATCAGCTGCCTCTTCGCCCTGGATGCGTTCGTTGCCGATGCGTGCCAGCCAACGCTTGAAGGGTTCCGCTTTGGGCGAGGGGATGGATTGAATGATGCGCAGCGCGCCTTCCAGCGTTGTGCAATTAAGCTGCTGTGGTCCGCCTGGCGTGGTGACGCGCAAGGGGCGCACCAGACTGTCCCAACTACTGGACAGTTCCTCATCGCGGCGACGCAGGTTGCGCAAATAGTTTTCCGGATTTTCCGAGTCGCTCAGGGCAGCCACCACGTCGATGACTGCAAACCACCAGCGGCCCTCGTGCCAGGTGCGTCGTACTGCTGTAGCGCTCTGTGCGGGAAAGCCGTTGTCGGTATCCATGGCGATGTCTTGTTTGTCGTCACTCATAGCCAAGCTCCTTCAAATACGCGGCCATCTGCATCTCCAGTTTTGCCAGCTCGCCCTTCAACTGCTCGCGCTCGCGGCGCACCGCCATCAGGTCGATTTCGGCTTCTTCCTCGAAGGTATCGACATAGCGTGGGATGTTGAGGTTGTAGTCGTTGCCGGCGATCTCGGCCGGGCTGGCCAGGTAGGCGTATTTGTCCACGCTCTGGCGCGCCTGCACCGTGTCCAGGATGCGCTGCAGGTCGCTTTCGCGCAGCAGGTTCTGGTTCTTGCCGTCCTGGTAGTGCCGGCTGGCGTCGATGAACAGCACGTTCTTGTCTTTTTTCTTGGTGCGCAACACCAGCACCGCCGCTGGGATGCCGGTGCCGTAGAACAGCTTTTCCGGCAGGCCGATCACCACGTCCAGCAGGTTTTCGTCGATGAGCTTCTGGCGGATGCGGCCCTCAGCGGCGCCACGGAACAGCACGCCGTGCGGCACCACCACCGCCATGCGGCCGCTGCGCGGCTTCATGGTGGCGATCATGTGCAGGATGAAGGCGTAGTCACCCTTGGTGCGCGGCGGCAGGCCGCGACGAAAGCGGTCGTGCGGGTCGTTGCCGGCGCTGTCGTAGCCCCATTTTTCCAGCGAGAACGGCGGGTTGGCGACGACGATGTCGAAGTCCTTGAGGTGGTTGCCAGCCAGTAATTTAGGGTTGCGAATGGTGTCGCCCCATTCGATGCGGTGGTTGTCTTCCCCATGCAGAAACATGTTCATCTTGGCCAGCGCCCAGGTGCTGCCGATGGCTTCCTGGCCGTACAACGCATACTTGCCGGTGCCGGTGCGCTCGCGGATCAGGCGGCCGCACTTGAGCAGCAGCGAGCCGGAGCCGCAGGTAGGGTCGCAAATGTCATCGCCCTGTTGCGGGTCCATCAGGCGCGCCATCAGCGCGGAGACTTCCGGCGGGGTGTAGAACTCGCCGGCCTTCTTGCCGCTGCTGGAGGCGAAGTTCTTGATCAGGTACTCGTAGGCGTTGCCGATGATGTCCAGCTGGCCGATACGCGAGGGGCGCAAATTGAGCGCCGGCTTGGCGAAGTCTTCCAGCAGATGGCGCAGCAGATCGTTTTTTTGCTGCTCCTCGCCCAGCTTGTTGGCGTTGAAGCTGATGTCCTGGAATACGTCGCGCAGCTTGCCCAGGTTGGCGTCTTCGATGGCGTGCAGGGCGGTGTCGATGCGCTCGCCATTGCCGGGGCGGTGGCGCTGGTCGTACAGCGTGTAGAAGTTGGCGCTATGCGGCAGCACGAAGCGCTCGCTCTTGAGCAATTCTTCGATCAGGCCAGGCTTGTCGCCGTGTTTGGTCTTGTAGTCGTCATAGTGGTCCTGCCAGACGTCGGAGACGTACTTCAGGAACAGCATGGTTAGCACGTAGTCCTTGTAGACGCTGGGGTCCACGGTGCCGCGGAAGGTGTCGCAGGCGCCCCAGACGGCGGCGTTGATGGTGTCCTGGGCGATATCGGTCTTGCTCATGGGAGTTCCAAAGGCTTAGGCGAGGAGGCGCTCGGCGAAGATCGCCAGCTCGGTGGTGCGGTTGTCGATCAATGCGTGGAGGGTGGCGCGCTCGGCCTGCGCGGCCTGGTCGATGGCGATGGCGGCGCGTTGGACCTGTAGCGGGGGTAATCGAATCAGGGTGCTGTCCAGGACAGCGCGGCGAATGCTTAGCTGGTTGCTGCCTTCGGCAGATTGGCGCAGGTAACGTTGCGCCGGGGCCTGGTTGAGCTGCCATGCAAGAAAGGCTGGCAATAACCGGTGTGGCGCCTTGACCCGGATGACGTAGATGTGGGGCGAGCAAAGCGTGCGCGGCGGCGGTGCCTGTGCCAGCGCTGCGAAGGTATGTGCGCCCCTGGCGATGAAGACGATGTCCTGGTCCTGTAGCCAATCGGGCTCTTTGCGCCCTTCGACTTCTGTTGCAACAAGCGTGTTGTAGGCGCAAAGGCCGGTACGCGTGACATCCCTGGTCTGGATGACACGGACGCTGCCATCGGCGACTTCAGGGATCGCGCCCCGGAACGGGTAACCCATACGGGTGTCGGCCAGTTCGGATAGCGTAAAATTGACTGCATGATTCGACATGAAGCACATGGTGACGCAGCATTGTTCGCCAGTCAACAAAGTTTCGCTTCATTCGAAATGAAGCAATGAAAATTGGAAAAATTGCTTTATCTAGCTGGTAGCATTCAAGCCAGGTGCCGCAGCTACTGGCGCCACTCACCTGCTGCTGGAGGATGGATGAGACAAGGACCCGACGCAGCCGGCTCATTGCCCGGCTACTACCTGCCGGAGCAGGCGCAGTACCGCCTGCAGAAACTAGGAGACCACATGCGTTTTTTGGCGCGCATGGCCGAGCCGCGCACACGCAGCGAAGAGCAAGCACCGCGTGCGGCGATCCGCATGGACGAACTGGCGTTCTGCATGGAGCTGCTGGCCGAACAAGTGCAACAGGTTCTTGAGCAAGCGCGCCGGCCGGCAACGCTAGACGTTGCCGAGTAAGTGACTGACGAAGGACGGCGCTTGCGTTTGCGCCGCTGCGCGATCGCATTGCCGTTTCTGGAACAGCGGGCGTGGTCAATCGTTCGGCTTGAGCCACACCTGCTGCTTCAAACCGCGCACGCTGGGCTTGGCGGTGCTGTCCAGATCGAACACCACCACGGTGTTGTCGCCCTTGCGCTGGAACGGCGCGGGGAAATACAGCGCGGTCTGCGGGCCGATGGCCCAGTGGCGGCCGAGGTTGACGCCGTTGGCCCAGGCGAAGCCCTTGCCGAAGCCGTGCATGTCCAGATAGGTGTCGGTGGGGGTGCCGATGCGCAGCGTGCCGCGGTGGAAGGCGGGGCCTTGCACAGGCTTGCGGGTCCAGCCGCGCAGGCTGTCGGGCGAGCGCATCGGTAGCGGAAACGCCTGCCAGCCGGTGAGTTGTTGGTTGTCCAGCAATACCGGGTCGACCAGGCCGGCGCGGCCGTCGGCCATGCGCTGGCCGTAATTGATGCGGCCGCTGTTTTCGACCAGAACATCCAGGGTGTGTTGGCCGGCCGGAATGTCCACGTTGATGGAAACCTGTTGCAGCCGGCGTTCGACGCTGCCGACCGGTTGTTGATTCACATACACGCGCGCCACATCGCGCACCTCACCCAGATACAGCGCGCCCTTGCGCGGGCCGGTAATGGTGGTGCGGTAGAGGATGTAGCCATAGTCCTGGCCGAAGTGTTCCATCGGTTGCGGGGTGTCGATGGCGATCGGTGCGGGCAGGTTGTCCCACAGCGAGGCGGATTCGCGCAGCTGGGTTTCCGGCAGTGCGGCGATGGCGATCGGCGCCGGCAGCGCGGGCGGTTGCACGCCGGTGACGCGGGTGATGGCGTCGCGCATCAGTGCGAACTTGGGCGTGGGGCGACCGGCTTCGTCGAGGATGGCGTCGTAGTCGTAGCTGGTGGTCTGGGGTGCGTAATGGTCGCTGGGATTGCCCAGGAAATTGGCGCCATTCATGAAGCCGAAAGTGGTGCCGCCGATGAACATATAGAGGTTGGCCGAGTGGCCCTGGCGCAGGATCCACTCCAGTTCTTCGGTTTGTTGCCTGGCATCGGTTGCGGCATGCGGCTTGCCCCAATGGTCGAACCAGCCGGCCCAGTATTCGCCCACCATGCGCGGTTGCTCGGGGCGGAACTTGATCAGCTTGTCGAAGGCGCTCTTGGCTTCGCCTGGCGCAAAATTCACCACTGCCAGGGTGTCGGGCAAGGTGCCGTTGGCGAGCATGTCGGCGCCGTCGGAGGTAAACAGCAATGCCTTGTCGAAGCCGGCCTTGACGAACATGGCGCGGTTGTCGGCCATGTAGGCATGGTCGTCGTCGTAGGAGCCGTATTCGTTCTCCACCTGCACGGCGATGATCGGGCCGCCGTTGTGGTTGAGCAGCGGCTGCACCTGTTTGGCTACCGCGTCCAGATACGCCTGACTGGCGGCGAGAAAACGCGGGTCGCGGCTGCGCACGCGGATGTTGTCCTTGCCGAACAACCAGGCCGGGTAGCCACCGGCTTCCCACTCGGCGCAGGCGTAGGGGCCCGGGCGCAGGATGACGTTGAGGCCTTGTGCGGCGGCTTCGCGCACGAACGCGGCGACATCGTTGTTGGCATCGAAATCGAACTGGCCTTGCTGCGGCTCGACCAGGTTCCAGAACACGTAGGTTTCTACGGTATTCAGGCCCAGTGCGCGCGCTTTCTGCAGGCGGTCTTTCCAGTAGGCGCGCGGAATGCGCTGGAAATGGATGGCGCCGGAGAGGATCTGGTAAGGCTTGCCGTTGCGCACGAACTGCGTGCCCTGCGTGCCGACGCTGGGCCAGCGTTCGGCGTCTGCGGCTGCAGCGGTTAAAGGCAGCGCGAGTGCGAGAGCCAGAACGAGGGGGCAAAGGGTAGTGCGCAACATGGGCGGTTCTCGACGGTAACGCGTGATGGATGGCGATGAAACGGAGCGAAGCGGCAGGCATGGGCAGGCGGTGTGCCCGGCCTGTCTTACGCAAACGACGGCGGCAGATCCTGCTTGTTCGCACCGAAAGCGGGATTCGGCTTGGACCCCATGACAAATTCCAGCGTGCCGCCTGCTGCCAGATCGGCATGGCGCAGCCAGGCGCGGTTGAGCGGCTTGCCGTTCCAGGTCAGCGATTGCACGTACACGTTCTGCGCGCTGTTGTTGTTGGCCACGATGCGCAGGGTGCGGCCGTTGCCCACATCCAGCGTGGCGCGCTTGAACAACGGGCTGCCCACGATGTAGTTGCCGCTGACCGGATCCACCGCATACAACCCGAGCGCGCTGAGCACGAACCACGCACTCATCTGCCCGCAGTCTTCATTGCCCGATAGACCGTTGCGCGCGTCGTGGTACTGCTCGCGCAGCAAGCGGCGCACCATCGCCTGGGTCTTGTACGGTTGCCCGGCATAGGCGAACAGATACGCCACGTGGTGACTGGGCTCATTGCCGTGCGCGTACTGGCCGACCAGGCCGTCGATGTCCGGCGGTGCGTCGGCGGGCAGGTCGGAGCTGGTGGAAAACAGCTCGTCCAGCTTGGCGACAAAGCCGTCGCGGCCGCCGTACAAGTCCATGTAGCCGTACAGATCGTGCTGATTGAGGAAGGTGGCCTGCCAGGCATTGGACTCGGTGAAATCGCGCCACTTGGCGATGTGCCCCATGCCGCGCGGGTCGAACGGTGTGGCCCAGCTGCCGTCGGCAAGCCGCGCCTGCACGAAGCCGCTGTCGCGATTGAACACGTTGCGGTAATTGCGCGAGCGTTCGCGCAATGCGCTTGCATCATCAGTGGCGCCCGCAGCTTGCGCCAGATGTGCGCAGGCCCAGTCGTCGTAGGCGTATTCGAGCGTGCGGCTGACCGCTTCGTCCACTTTGTCGGCAGGGATATAACCGAGTTTGCGGTACTCGCCCAGGCCGTGGGTGGTGTCGTCCATTGCCCGTTTGCGGTACGCCGGCCATGCGGCCTTGTAGTCGATGCCGGTAAAGCCCTTGGCATGCGCTTCGGCCAATACCACGGCCGAGTGGTAGCCGATCATGCAGCCGGTTTCCACGCCTTGCAGTGGCCAGATGCCCACGCCGTCCGGGCATTCGTTGGCGCCGCGCACCAGGCATTGCACCAGGTCGGGCACGCGCTCTGGCTGCACCAGCGTGAGCAGCGGATGCGCGGCGCGGTAGGTGTCCCACAACGAGTAGGTGCTGTAGTTGTGGTAGCCGGCAGGCGCGGTGTGGATCTGCAGGTCCATGCCGCGGTAGCGGTTGTCCACGTCGGAAAACAGCGTCGGTGCCAGCAGGCTGTGATACAGGCCGGTGTAGAAGATGCGCCGTTGCGCCTCGTCGTCGCTGTCGATGCGCACGCGGGCCAGTTCTTTTTCCCAGGCGGCGACGGCTTGCGCATGCACGCGCGCGAAGTCGAAGTCGGGCAGTTCGGCGTCGAGGTTGGCCAGGGCGTTGTCGGCGCTGACCGCGGAGATACCGACCTTGATCAGCAGCGGGGCGTCGGATGCATCGGGGAAGTGCAGCGCAGCCTTGAGATGCACGCCGTCGCTGCTGCGCGCATCGGCAGCCAGCGGTTGGTCTTCGTTGTACAGCTGCACGCGCGCAAACGGGCGCGAGACGCGCAGCGCGAAGTAGATGTAACGGCCCTTGGCCCATTGATACACGCGACGCCCACCGGTGAGGGTCTGTGCGTCGACCACGCGCAGCTGCGCATCGCTGACGCGGGTGGGGATGCCGGGTTTGTCCTGCATGCCATGGCACAGGTCCAGCAGCACGTGTGCCGGCTTGCCCTTGGGAAAGTGGTAACGGTGCAGGCCTGCGCGCGCGGTGGCGGTGAGTTCGGCATGCACGCCGCTGTCCTTGAGGCGCACGCGGTAGTAACCGGGCGATGCGGCTTCATCGGCATGGTCGTAGCGCGAGCGGTAGCCGGCGTCCGGATTGTCGAGCGGGCCGGGCACCAGCCTGACTTCGCCGGTGGCGGGCACCAGCAGGAAATCCAGCATGTCGCCGATGCCGGTGCCGGACAGATGCGTGTGCGAGAAACCCATGATCGAGCCGTCGGACTCGTGATAGCCCGAGCACGAATCCCACACCGCGTTGTAGGTGTCCGGGCTCAGCTGCACCATGCCGAACGGCAGCGTGGCGCCGGGAAAGGTATGGCCGTGGCCACCGGTACCGATGAAGACATCCACATGGCGGGTGAGATCGGCGCGGGTGTGCGCGTCGGCCGGCAGCGCGTAGTTGCCGGCACGCGCGCGGGCCATGCCGGGCAGGCCGACGCTACCGAACAGTGCTGCGGCGATGGCACCTTGGAGAAAACCGCGTCGTGTTGCCATGTGTGTGGTCTCTGATGTCGCGAGGTGGGTGCGCCGTACCCTCATCCGCCCTTCGGGCACCTTCTCCCCATGAAGGGGACCGAGGTCCCGAGGGGAGAAGGAAGGCGCCGAACGCTGCGCCTTTCCCGCTGGGAATCAGGCGCTACGCAGCAGCTGGGGTTTGCGTTGATGCAGGTCGATGATCAGTTCGCCGAACAAGGTGTTGGCCCAGGCGAACCAGTCGCGGGTGAAGGTGCTCGGGGTGTCTTTGTCGAATGCCTCGTGCATGAAGCCGGTGCCGGCGTGCGTGGTCTTCAGCCACTGCAGGCATTGACGCAGTTGTGCGTCGTCGTCGCTGACCAGCGCGTACTGCACGATGGACATCGGCCAGATGGTGCCCATGCCGCTGTGCGGGCTGCCGACGCCCTCGGCGGCGGTGCCGCGCGAGAAATACGGGTTGCGCTCGCTCCAGGCCAGCTGGCGGGTGCGCAGGAACACCGGGTCGGCACGGTCGCAGCAGCCCAGGTAGGCCAGGCTGAGCAGGCCGGGGGCGTTGGCGTCGTCGATGAAGAGCAGGTTGCCGAAGCCGTCCACTTCGAATGCCCAGTACGCCTGCCCATCGCTGTCGCGCAATTGCCCGAACTGGCGGGTGGCGGTTTCCACTTCATCGGCCAGTGCGGTGCACTCGGCGGCAAAGGCGGTGTCGCGATGCAATGCCGTGCTCATCGCGGCCAATTGCCGTAGCGAGGTCACCGCAAACAGGTTGGCCGGCACGAACAACGGAAACACACAGGCATCGTCGGAGGGACGGAACATCGAATGGATCATGCCGTTGGGCCTGGTCGGCTGGCCGTAGCCTTCCAGCACCAGCGTTTCGGTGGCCAGCGGGGAGGGGCGCTGGAACACGTACGGGCCGCGGTTGTCCTTGCGCTGTTGCTCGCGGAAGGTGCGCACCACCACGTGCATCGCTTCGCGCCAGTCGTCGTCGAACGGTGCGGCATCGCCGGTGGCGCGCCAGTATTCGTGCGCGATGCGGATGGGGTAGCACAGCGAATCCACTTCCCACTTGCGCTCGCCCACGCCGGGCTTCATCTCGGTGATGTCGTTGAGCGACCATTTCAGGCGCTGGGTCTGGCCATCGGGCAGGAAGGCGTTGGCGTAGGGGTCGAGCTTGATGCACGCAGCCTGGCGCTGGATCAGGCCATGGAACATGCGCCGCAACGCCGGGTCGCGCTTGGCCAATGGCACATACGGGTGCACCTGCGCGGACGAATCGCGCAGCCACATCGCATGGATGTCGCCGGTGATGACGAAGGTGTCCGGCTTGCCGTTGCGGGTGCCGGTTTCCACGGTGGTGTCGAGCGTGTTGGGGTAGCAGTTCTCGAACAGCCAGGCCAGTTCCGGGTCGGCGATCTGCGCCTTGATCTGCACGATCTGCTGCTCGACTGCCTTGCTGACGAAGCGGCGCTGCGCCTTGGGCGGGCGCTTGCTGACGAACCCACCGCCCGCAGTGGAAGCACGTGCAGCAGGCACGGCCGCGAACGCGGGCAGGGCGCTGGCCAGCAAACCGGCACCGGCGCTGGCGCCGAGCAGCTGAAGGATGTCGCGGCGGGTATGCATGACCTCAAGACTCCATGGGTTCGACCGGCGATCCGCACGACCCTCATCCCTGCGCTGGCGGCCGCCGCAGGGCAGCCAGAGCGATGAGACCTATGCATGACCAATTCCTGATGACCATACAACGTGTGCGCCGAATATGCATAGTGCGCCCGCACAATTCGTTGCCGTATGCGCGGCTGTGCGACGGCGTGGCTGGCGGGCTGGTCCTTGGCTTGCGCGTATGCGCGCAAACCTTTGGTGGCCGGGGTGTCGACGCTTGCACCACCCGCGCCAAGGGCGCCAAGGGCGCTTGCAGGAAGCGCGCGTGCGCTGGCCGCCATCTTTGGATAGGCACGATGCGCCGATGCGCCCACACGGCTTTAAAAGACACGTCTGCACAAGACACCGTGCGGGCACCAGCAGGCGATTGACGACGCACCCGAATTGCTGCGTATGCCGTCTGCGCACAAGCGTCGGCATTGAACCGGCGCCTGCACGCATCAACGCCACCACGCGCCTACTTGGGCAGCGGCGACCGACCCTGGATCGTCAATGCTGCTGCCTCGCCCGGCGCACCGGTACCCGGCTGCCCACCACCGACAAACACGCGATAATCGCCGGCTTCCACCGCGCGTTGCCCGGTGCGGTCCACGTCGCTCAGCGCACGCGCATCCAGCGTGAAGGTGAGTTCGCGCTGTTCGCCCGGCTTGAGGTGCACGCGTTGGAAGCCGACCAGGCTGCGCAGCGGCGATTGCGGGCGGTCCGGGTATTGCAGATACACCTGTGCCACTTCATCGCCGGCGCGGGTGCCGGTATTGCGCACGGTGGTGGTCACCTGCAGCGTGCTGCCGGCCTGCAGCGTGGTGGTGGACAGGCGCGGCGCCGCATACGCAAAGCTGGTGTAGCTCAGCCCGTAGCCGAACGGAAACAGCGGCTCGCCCTTGAAGTAGCGATAGGTGCGGCCCTTCATGTCGTAGCTGACATATGCCGGCAGGTCCTTGGTGGAGCGGTAAAACGTCACCGGCAGCCGCCCGCCGGGGTTGTCGTCGCCGGCCAGCGCACGGGCAATGGCGGTGCCGCCGGACTGGCCCGGGTACCACGCGGCCACGATCGCATCGGCATGCGTCTTGGCCCAGTTCACCGCCACTGCGCTGCCGCTCATCAACACCACCACCAGCGGCTTGCCGGAGGCCTTTGCACGTTCGAGCAGCGCTTGCTGCGGGGCGGGCAGGGCGATGTCGTTGCGGTCGCCGCCGTCAAAGCCGGGCACATCGATGCGCAACTCTTCGCCTTCCACATCCGGCGACAGGCCGACGAAGGCCACCACTGCATCGGCCTGCGCCACGGCCCGTTCTGCTTCGGCCAGCTGCGCGGCTGCCGGTGCCAGCCATTCCAGGCGCACGCCCTGGTCCTGGCCGCGGTGCTCCATTTCCAGGCGGATCTTGCGCGGGCGGGTATCGTCGAAATGCAGCACGGTTTCCACGCTGCGGCCATCGGCGTTGTGCATGCCGGCCGGCACGTGCTTGTCTTCGGCATTGCCGGCAACCACCAGCTTGTCGTCGATGTAGAGCCGCACCGGGTCGTGGCCGGTGCAATCGAAGCAGCGCGCCACGCGCACTGCCAGGGTGTAATCGCCGGCACCGGGTGGCAGCAGCTCGCCGCTCCAGCGCACGGCGTAACGGTCGGCCGGCACGCCCTTTGCCGGGGCGACCTGGTCCCAGTTGAAGCTCACCACGCGGTCCTGCCGCACCACGCGGGCCGCGCCGGTCATGTCCACATTGTCGAAATATTCGCCACGCAGCCCCGGCTTGCCGTCGCTACGCAATGCCGTTTCCGGAATCATGCCCGGCACGCCGGCAGCCAACGGCGCGCCTTGCGCGTAGCGCACCTGCTGGGTGCCGAAGCGCTCGCGCAGGCCGAGCAGTGGCGTCACCGGCGCAGCTGAGGTGCCTTGGTAGTTGGCCTCCAGCGCGGCCAATGCATCGGCATTCGGGCCGACCACCGCCAGCCGCGTGCCTGCTTTCAGCGGCAGCGTGGCATCGGCGTTCTTCAGCAACACGATCGATTCGGCAGCCGCCTGCAGGGCCAATGCACGGTTGGCGCGGTTGTCGATGTCCTTCGCGCCAAGCCGCGCGTACGGATCCTTGCGCGGGGCTTCCAGTTCGCCCAGCCGATAGCGTGCGGAAAACAGGCGCACCAGCGATTGATCGAGCAGCGCTTCGTCCACTTCGCCGCGTTCGATGGCGGTCCCGAGGTCGCGATAGGCATGCCCGCAGTTGAGATCGTGCCCGGCCTTGAGCGCTGCGGCAGACGAACCTGCATTGTCGGGGCGGAAGTAATGGAACTGGGTCATGTCGTCCACCGCATCGCAGTCGGAGACCACAAAGCCCTTGAAGCCCCAATCGCCACGCACGCGGCCGTTGAGCAGCCAGTCGGCCGCGCACGCCGGGGTGCCGTGCAGCGAGTTGTAGGCACACATCACCGAGCCGGCCTGGCCCTCGACCAACGCCGCGCGGAAGGCCGGCGTATAGGTCGCCTCCACATCGCGCGGCGAGACATCCACATCGAACCCATGCCGACCCGGCTCCGGGCCGCTGTGCACGGCGATGTGCTTGGGTGTGGCGATCGTGCGCGGGTGTTCCAGATCATCGCCCTGCAAACCGCGGATGAAACCGACCGCCAGTTGCCCGGTGAGGAAAGGATCCTCGCCATAGGTTTCCATGCCACGGCCCCAGCGCGGGTCGCGGAAGATGTTGATGTTGGGCGACCAGATGGTCAGCCCGGCGTAACGCGGGTGGTCCTTGCCCGGGGCGCCAGCCTGGTTGAACTTGGCGCGCGCCTCGGTGGAGACCACTGTGCCCACCTGCTGCATCAGCGTGGTGTTCCAGCTGGCGGCCAGGCCGATCGCCTGTGGAAACACCGTGGCGTAGCCATTGCGCGCGATGCCATGCAGGCCTTCGCTCCACCATTCGTAGGCGGGGATGCCCAGACGCGGAATCGCTGGCGCATCGTTCATCGCCTGGGCGACTTTCTCTTCGCGGCTCATTTGCGCCACCAAGGCAGCGGCACGTTGTTCGGGGCTACCGGCGCGCTGGGCAGTGGCGGCATGCACGCTGCACGGCAAGCCAAGGCTCAGGCCCAGCGCAATGGCAAGGCGCGATACAAACACGGATGACATCGATCTACTCCTGCGCAGCGGTCAGCGCCGCGCGTTGTCTTGGGTGCTGCCGCAGGGAGCGCGGCAGAACAGGGGTTTGGGGAACGCTGCGCGGTTGCCGGTCGTTACCTGGGGCTGGCTGGTACGTCATTGCCAGATCCGTGTCTGTGCGGCGAGCGTTGCCAGCGCGGTGCAGAACAGCGGCCTTGTCGTAAAACCTCGCGATTGAGACGCGCCTTCCCTTGCCGTGTGCAACGTCTGCGCCCGGCGTTGCCAGCACAACCGTCAGCTCCGCTGGCTGCATGATCGGGCCCAGCGAGACTGCCGTGCGGCCGGCAACCCCGTCTCCCATACCGCGGGAGACGGGCCCGAATAACGCATCAATCGCGCCCGGTCGTGGCTCATTTCGCGGCCGGCGCTTCCTGCGGCTCCGGCGGTGCACCGGCCAGCGTGCTCGCCAGGTCGCGCACCTGCAGGGTGGATTGCAGCTGTGCCAACGCAGCCTTGCTGCTCACGCGCACGGTCAATGGCTCGCCGGGCAGCAGGTCGAAGGCGTTATCCGACAGCGTGGCGTCCACATCGCCGAACGACAGCCACACCTCGCGCGCCAGCGTGTTGCTGGTCAGCGTCAGCGCATAGCCGTCGCCATCGGCGCGCCACTGGCTGTCGATCTTTGCGGCCGGCATTGCGAGCTGCTTGGCCGGTGCGAAGAACACCACTTCACGCGACAGCAGCTTCTCGCCGTCGAACAACTCGAACACCGCGTAGGTCCGCTTGGGATCGGCGCTGCCCAGCAATTGCTTGTCGCTGAAGTTGCCCACCTGCAGGCTGCTGAGCGGTTTGACGCTGGCTTTTTCTTCGCGCTTGCTCAGCAGCTTGCCGTCCATGCTCATCACCCGCATGCGCCAGCGTGCCGCCAGCGGCGTGGTGCGGTCGGACACCAGCGAGACCTCGGTCTGGCCCTTGTCGTTACGCAACGCGGCGATCATTTCCGGCGCGTAGAAGCGGCGTGCATGGTAGTGCAGCGCCTTCCAGCGGCCGTAGTAATCCACGCTGGACCACGACGCGCCCGGCCATACATCGTTGAGCTGCCAGTACAGCGAACCCATCGATTGCGGGCGCGAGGCGCGCAGATGCGAGGCGGCCAGGTTGATGCCTTCGGCCTGCATCAGCTGGCTCAGGTAGACGAAGCTTTCGAAATCCTTGGGCTCGCCGAATTCGCGGCGGATATACAGCATCAGCCGCTTGTTGCCGTTGCCCTTGTCGAACTTCTGATGCACGCGCATCACCGGCGATTCCGGATCCATGTCGCCGGATTCGGCAAACGCGCGCACGGTGCGCATGTCCGGGAACGACTGCAGGCCGTATTCGGACATGAAGCGCGGGGTGACGTTGAGATATTCGGTGACCGGCAGCGCAGGGCCGCCCCACACCTTCCAGTAGTGCATGTCGCCATCGTTGGCCTGGTCCGCAGCGCCATCGAAATTGGTGCCCGGCGAAGTAGCCCAGTACGGCACGTCGCTATCGTAGGTGGCCACCACTTCGCGGAACACGGTACCGAACAAGGTGGTCATGCCGCGCTCGATGCGGCTGCGTTCTTCCGGGTCCACCGACTGCTTGAACTTGACCCGGTCGCCCCAGTTTTCCCAGCCGGTCTGCACTTCGTTGTTGCCGCACCACAGCACGATGCTGGGGTGGTCGCGCAGGCGCTTGACCTGTTCGATGGCCTCCTGCCGGGTGTTCTCGCGGAACTCCACGTCGTACGGCGGCACTGCGCCACCGAACATGAAGTCCTGCCAGATCATGATGCCCAACTCGTCGGCCACCTCGTAGAAGTGGTCGTCCTGGTAATGCCCGCCGCCCCACATGCGCAGCATGTTCATATTGGCATCGCGCGCGTCCTGCAGGGTACTGCGCATGCGCTCGGGGCTGACGCGCGCGGGGAACGCATCCAGCGGGATCAGGTTGGCGCCCTTGGCGAAGATCGGGATGCCGTTGATCACGATCTCCATGCTCTTGCCGAACTTGTCTTTTTCGCGGCGCAGCTCTACCGAACGCAGGCCGGTGGCGCGCTTGATCTGCTGGCTGTCGCCATCGGCGTCGCGCACGCTGGCCACGAAGGTGTAGCGGTCCTGCGCGCCATAGCCAGCCGGGAACCAGCGCTTGGGCTTGGCGATGCGCACCGCCAGGTCGATGCGGTTCTGGCCCGGGTCGACCACCGCGTCCTGGGTGAATTGGCCGACTTTTTGCCCATCCGGGCCCAGCACATCCAGCGTCACCTGCACCGGGCCGCTGCGGCCTGCCTGCAGTTCCAGCTGCGCCTGCAGTTGCGCAGCGTCCGCGTCCACACGTTGCTGGGCGATATGCAGCCCGTCCACACGCACGGCATCCCACGCTTCCACGCGCACATCTTTCCAGATGCCGGCGTTGACCATGCGCGGGCCCCAATCCCAACCGAAGTTGTACGGTGCCTTGCGCACATAAGTGGAGCTGTGACGCGATTCGGGCTCGTCGCCGAACGCCGAATCGTAGGCACCCGGCAGCGCATACGGCTGCTTGGCCAGCCACGGCTGGATCTTCTTGATCGGCGAGTACAGCTTGACCTCGAGCACGTTGTTGCCGCGCTTGAGCAGGGATTTCGCATCCACCCGCCACTGCCGGAACATGTTGTCGGCGCTGAGCAGCGGCTTGCCGTTGAGGGTGACCTCGGCAAAGGTATCCAGGCCATCGAACACCAGTTCCACGTGCTCGCGCTTGAGCGTGGCCGCATCCACGTTGAAGCGGGTCTGGTACTGCCAATCGCTCAGGCCCGCCCACTGGATCTTGCCTTCGTTATCGCGATAGAACGGGTCGGGCACGATCTTGGCGGCGATCAGATCTGTCTGCACCGCGCCAGGCACCTGCGCCGGCAACCACGCTGCGGCTTTCGGATAGGTCTTGGCTTGTTCCTGCCCCGGCACCAGCCGCACCTGCCAGCCTTTATCCAGGGTCTCTGCCGTGGGAGGCGCGGCCCAGGCCTGCGAGATGGCCAAGGCCAGGGCAAGCCCGAGACGGGCGGGGGCGGGGACGAAACGATGACGGGACAGGGGCATGGGTGACTCTCCTTGGATGGATCAGCGCGTGGCGGCGGGGGGCGCCTGCGCGGTGGTTTCAATCAATTGAACGGCGCCGATGGCATACAACGGGCCGCGAATGGGTGCGGTGAAACGCAGACACAGATCATGGACGCCGGTGCGTGCAGGCAATGGGGTTTCCAGGGTGAGCTGCTCGCCCACGCCGTCGCCCTGGGGCAGACGTACGCTGGCTAGCAGTTCGCCCTCGCAGCCTTGTCGCACTTCCAGCTCACCGCCGCGCGATTTGGCCGGGTACTGCACGACCTTGGATTGCTCGTGGGCCAGACCGAAGTTGTTCGGCAGACGTGCGGCGTCGATGCGGATCGCGCCGATCCCGTCCAGGCGCGCTTGCGGATACATGCGGCAGGCATGGAACAGATCGACGTTGTAGACCGGCGTGTCGGCGCCGGTCATCTCCGGCAGCAGCGGCAGGCGCAGGCCCAGCGTGCCGGACTCCACGCAGTGGCGCAGCCCTTGCGTGTCCACCCGCAACAGGCTGGCGCGATCGAAGCTGCGGCTGCGCGTGGCCGCCAGCGGCGTGCCGTTGGCATCGAACGCAGTGGCCTTGACCGTGGTTGGCAATTGAATCGTAAACGGTGCTTGATAACGCGGCGATGCCGGCGTGGGCTCGCTGCCGTCGATGGAGTAGTGCAGGGTGCCCGCACCGGTCTGCGTGCTCAACGCCACCTTGGCCGGGCCGCCGGCGAGTACCGGGTTGGGACCGGATTCCAGCGCGATATCGGCGGCGAAGGCGCCGTCGCTGTAGTCGATGCCCAGTGCCTTATAGCGCTGTAGCTGTGCCGGCAGGCGCGTCAGAAAGCTGTTCCAGTTACGTGCTGCCGGCGGCGACCAGGTCACTTCCGCCACCGCCGACAGACGCGGGAACAGGGCGTGATCCACATGCCATCTGGACGGAATGTATTCGGACCACAACGCGCCTTGTGCGCCCAGCACGTGCCTGGCCTGTTCGGCGCTGAGCTCGGCCGGCACCGGATCGAATGCATAGACTTTGGATAGCGGCAACACGGTCAGCCGGCCGTTCGGTTCGTCGCTGCGCGTGGTCTGCAAATTGTCCAGATACAACCAGTCGCCCGGCGCAAGCACTACATCGTGACCTTGCTTTGCCGCCACCACCGCGCCTTCGACGCCGCGCCACGACATCACCGATGCACTGGCCGGCACGCCGCCTTCCAGAATTTCATCCCAGCCGATCATGCGCCGGCCGTGCTGGGTGAGGTAGCTCGCCAGCTGTTCGTTGAACCAGCCCTGCATCGCATGCGCGTCCTTGACGCCCAGCCTGCGCATCTGTGCGCGAACGGCCGGCGAGGCTTCCCATTGATCCTTCACCGCCTCATCGCCACCGATATGGATGTAGGTCGACGGGAACAACGTCAGCACCTCATCCAGCACGTTGGTGATGAAGCTCAGGCTGCGTTCGCTGGTGTTGAACAGATACGGGTTCACGCCCCAGTCCACGCCCACCTGGGTGCGTACGCCGGGCACGCCCACTTCTTCCGGGTAGGCGGCAACGGCTGCCTGCGCATGCCCGGGCATGTCCAGCTCGGGCAGCACGGTGATGTGCAGGCGCGCCGCATACGCGACGATCTCGCTGATCTGCTCCTGCGTGTAGAAACCGCCATAACGCTGCGGCGTGCCGTGCTGGCCGCCACCCGGAGGCGTGCGCCATGCGCCAACCTCGGTGAGCTTGGGGTAGCGCTTGATTTCGATACGCCAACCCTGGTCGTCGGTGAGATGCCAATGCAGCACGTTGAGCTTGTGCAAGGCCATCGTATCGAGCACATGCTTGACCGTGGCCACATCATGAAAGTGGCGGGCCACATCCAGATGCTGGCCGCGCCAGCTGAAACGCGGCCAGTCGCGGATCGCCACCGACGGCAGCTGGACTTCGCCCTTGCGCGCATCCGGTGTCATCAGTTGCCAGGCGCTGATGGCGCCATACAACAAGCCGGCGCCATCGCGCGCGGCAATGCGCACGCCCTTGGCATCCACCTCCAGGCTGTAGCCTTCCTTGTGTGCCACCGGCGCCTGCGCAGTACGCTCCAGGCGGATGCTGCCCGGCGATGCGCTGGGTTCGACCCGCACTTCCAGCCGCAGCCCACGTGTGCGCTGCAGCAGATCGGCCAGATGTTCGGCACTGCGGCGCGCATCGGCATCGCCGGGCAAGATCGAGATCACCGTGCCGGTGCCCACCGTAAAGCTGCCGCTACCGCGTTCGACTTCGACCGCTGCAGGGATCAACGGCAACGCTGCGTTGGCGCTCGCTGTTGTTGCCACTGCAGGCGCGCCTGCAGTGGCCGCCGCTGGCGAGGTGCCGGCTGCACGTTGACCGCAAGCGGCCAGCGACGCCGCTGCGAATACGAGCGCAAGCAGGCGCGAGGACAACGGCGGCGCGGCTGTCAGGCGCGCGGTGGGTGCGGAGTTCGACATCATGCAATCACATCCTGATGTGGCGGCGGTACACGGCAGCCACGCACAGTAGCAAAGCCGTGTCGGAAGACGCAGGGACTGGCGCACGCTTCATCCCGCTGCGCAGCGTAGCCAGTGCGTTGTCGCGCGACCAAGGCAACCGCATCGGTCGTTGCAAAACGGGCGCGTGCAGCGCAGGAAGCGGGTCGCAGTACATGCAGTCCGCCACCAGCACCGGCCTCGCCCGCGCGCATGCGCAGCGTTGCGTCAGCTGCTGTCAGCGCTGCGCGGTGGGCAGCTCATCCCACACTTTCGGATCTTCGGCGCCCAGCACCCAGCAGCTGAAACCTTCCAGGCCGTACTGCTTGGTCAGCTCATAACGCGCCTTGAAGCTGCGCGCGTCCGGGCGGAACACCCACTCACGCATATCGTCGCGATAGAAATAGAACCACGATTCCTGCTCCACCGGATCCCACTGCACGGTGGCGTTCTGTTCGATCGCCAGCGGGAAGGATTCGTCGGCATCGATATACGCGGCTGCGATGTTCGACGCTTCGGTGCCGTCTTCCTTCACCGGGTTGCCGGTGTACCAGCGGTAGCCGTACGTGGCGATGCCCAGCGAGAGCTTTTCCTTCGGCACCTGGGTGATGGCGTAATCCAGGTGCTTCTTCATCCACACCATGCCATCGACCGGGCCCGGCGTGGTCCAGCGGGTGTGCTGGTCGTAGGTCATGATGCTGACCAGATCCGCGGCCTGGCCCAGCGCCTTGAGGTCGTACGCACCGCGCCAGTATTCCCACATCCACTTGGAAAACTGGCCGCCTTCGGCATGGCCCGGTGCATTGGGCACCACTGCCACCGACATCTTGAAACCGGCCTTGTGCAGCGCATCGGCGGTCTGCTTCACCATCAAGGTGTAGGCATCGCGATCGGTCCAGGCGATGTTTTCGAAATCGAACTGGAAGCCGTAGTACTTGTGCCGCTTGCCGTGGATCAGCAGCGATTCGATCATGCGCTTCTTGGCCGCCTCATCGTGCATCAGCTTGTGGAAGCCGTCGCGGCCGGTGGTCATCGACAGGATCGGCATCACCCGCAGCTTGTGCTGCTTGGCGATGTCGTACAGGTACATGTTGGGCGTGCCGTTGACCAGGCCGTTCTGATCCACGCCGTACCAGGTGGGCACCACCACATCGATCTTGTCGACGTTGGCGATGAACGAGTTGGTCGATTTCTGCGTGTTCATCAGATAGAACAACGCCGTGGGATTTTTGGCCAGGGCCGGGGCGCAGGCAAACGCCAGCGCAAGCAACATCCAGGTCAATCGCTTACTCATGAAAGACAACATCCATCAGGGAGTGGGGGAAGAGAGGTCGATGCGGAACACATACGCGCTCTCGCCAACCGGCTTGACCGGCAGCCGCAGATGCAGGCCATCGGCGCGTTGTTCGAACGGGATCTTCTTGCCGTTGGCCAGCAGCGTCACGCCGCGCACGCCATCGGCAGGTGTCAACGAGCGGATCACCGCCTCACCATTGCTCGGCCAACCCAGCTCGATCGCATACAGCGCGCCATCGCGGGTGGTGAAACGGAAATCTTCGGCCGTATATGGCTTGGTCTTGACGTCCTGGAAGGTGCCGCCCACCACTTCGGTGGGGCCTTCGCCATACACGCGCCACGGCGTGCTGTCGTAGATCGCGCTGCCGTTGGTCTTGAGCCAACGACCGATCGAAAGCAGGATGCCGCGCTCGGTGTCCGGGATCGAGCCATCCGCACGCGGGCCGATGTTGAGCATCAGGTTGCCGTTCTTGGCCACCACATCGGCCAGCATGTGGATGATGAAGGTGGGCGACTTGTAGGTGTCGTTTTCGATGTAGCCCCACGAGGCATTGCTCACCGAGGTATCGGTCTGCCAGTGGGTGGGATGGATGCCGGTCAGCTGGCCGCGCTCGATATCCAGCGTGCCGGCGCCTTCGGGGAAGGCGCCCAGCTTGTAGTTCACCACCACGCCGCGGTCGGCCTCGGTCCGCGCTGCGCCCTGGTTGTAGTAGTACGCCAGCATCGTCGGCAGGCTGCGCCGGAAGGTGGGGTGGGCAATCCACCAATCGAAATAGATCAGGTCCGGTTGATAGGTGTCGATCAACTCGGTGGTACGCGCCAGCCAATCGTCCAGCCAGGCTTGCGAGACCGGCGTCCAGTCGTTGGCCACATCGGCATCGTCCTTGCCCGGCAGGCGCACCTGGGCCGGGCCGTACAGCGCCGCATAGCGCGGGTCGTTGACGTCGGAGTCGAAGGTGCGCCCGCCGTCGAAGAACCAATTGTGTTCGGCACGATGCGACGACAGGCCGAAGTGCAGCCCCTGCGCGCGGATCGCCTTGGACAGCTCGCCCAGCAGGTCGCGCTTGGGCCCCATCTTCATCGCGGTCCAGTCGGAGAGTTTGGAGTCGTACAACGCGAAGCCGTCGTGGTGCTCTGCCACCGGCACCACATAGCGCGCGCCGGACTCACGGAACAACCTGGCCCAGCCATTGGGGTCGAACTTGGGCGCGGTGAACTTGGGAATCAGATCCTTGTAGCCGCTGCTGGCCTGCGGCCCGTAGGTGGCGACGTGATGGGCGAATTCCTTGGAACCTTGCAGATACATATTGCGCGAATACCACTCGCTGCCGAACGCCGGCACCGAGAACACGCCCCAGTGGATGAAGATGCCGAACTTGGCGTTGTCGTACCACGCCGGCGACTGATACGCCTTCAGTGCGGCCCAGTCGGGACGGAACGGACCCTTGCGTGCGCCGGCTTCGGCTTCGCGCACCAGACGCTCGCGTTCGGGCGCGTACTTGGCGGTGGCATCGAGCCACTGCTGGTCGATGGCCTCGGGGCTGAGCGTGGTAGCGGTCGGCGCGGTCGGCGATTGCGCGGCACTCGCCTGCACGGCGGGCAACGCAAGCAGCAGAGCGAACGCGAGCGCTCGACTCCTGGGTGCAGCTCCGGCGTGGCGGCGGGATGGAGCCGCAAACACGCGGCTATCGGTCGTCATGGGAACTGCACTCCTGTAAGCGAGACGCGTCGGTCATGCTGCGGCCGCGCGTGGATGGCAAAAGCGGGCCTGGCCATGCTCCCTCAGCTGCGAAGGGGCGTGGCCAGTACCACTCCTTGGTACAACATCAACCCGACCGTTGCGTGCAACGGTCGGGTCAAAAAAAACGCGCCACCGTGGAGGGGCGGTGGCGCGCCGGTGCTACATCAGAACTTGAAGTTCAACTGGGCCTGGTAGCCGCGGCCGTTCTTGTAGAACGCCGTTGGGGTATCACGCGTGTTGCTGAAGAGTCGGTAGGTTGAATCCAGCAGGTTGGTGGCGCCGAAGGTGATGCCCATGTAGTCGGTGATCTGATACGAGGCGCTCAAATCCAGCTGCTTGTAAGCGTCTGCAAAGTCGTTCGACGCCAAGCGGCCGATCTGGGTAAAGTACTTGGAGCGATAGCTATAGTTCATACGCACCATCCAGTCGCCGTGTTCCCAATACGGGATCACGTTATAGGTGTCACGCGACAGGTATGGCAGGTTCAAGCCGGAGCTGGAATCGGATTCGGCAAACGTGTAGTTGGCCTGCAAGCCAAAACCCAAACCGAAGGTCTGCTGGTAATTCACCGCCACACCCTTGACCTTGGCGTCGGACACGTTGATCGGCGTAGTGACCTGATACACGCCAGCCACTGCAGGCGGTGCTGGATTCAACTGCTGGCTGGCCGTGGTCCTGACGATGTAGGAGCTGATGTCGCGATAGAACACTTCACCGGACAACATGCTGGACGGTGCGAAATACCACTCGGCCGCCACGTCATAGTTGGTGGACTCATAAGGGTTGAGATTCGGATTGCCGCCACTGGCGGTCAGATCGCCGGTGCCGCTGTTGATGGTGAAAGTGCCGGCCAGATCGGAGTAGCGCGGACGGGCGATCACCTTGGCTGCCGAGAAGCGCAGTACGCTGTCTTCGGTCATGTCATAGGCGATATTGAAGCTCGGCAACGCCTTGCGATAGTCGTTGGTTTCGGCAACACGGTTGAAGTTTGCGCCGCCGTCGTTGCTTTGCCAAAACTCGGATTTGTTGGTGGTATCCACCAGGCGCACACCGACGTTTCCGCGGATCTTGCCGGTTTCGTAATTCAATTGCGTGTAGATGTTCTGGGTGATCTCCCCGACCTGGAACGACGCGCCGAAGTCGGTCCGATAAGGTCCCTGCGGCTGCGACAGCAGGTAATTACGCACGGCACCGAGGCCTGCAGTTGGCCAGGTGGTCAGGTCGCCGCTGGCACCCAGACCGTCGTAAAGACTGCTGGGCGTGATGCCCGGATTGAACTGTGTCAACGCCACCGTGTCAGTGGAGTTGATACGGTTGCCGCGTGCATCCACGCCATTGTCGTGGTTGATGTACTTGTAGCCGAACTGCAGCTTGGTGAACGGGCCCCATTCCAGATCGCGTGCGGCATCCCACTGGAAGTATTTTTCCTCGTCCAGGCTCTCCTGGTAGGCGATGCCGCCAGCCTGCATGATGCCAGTCGTGGTGCCCGGAACATTGCCCTCCTGGCCGGGCGCCAGGCCGGCGGGATTTCCCGGCAACACCCAGTTCGAGGCGCCGCCGTTATCGTAGTTCACTGCGGTGCTCCGACCATCGAAGGCGTAGTTGTAACCGCCGTCCTGCATCAGGAACTTCATCAGGTATTCGGGGTTCTTGCCGCCGGTGGCTTCGGTGTAACCGCCCTGGGTGGTGAACACCCACTTTTCGCCGGACCAGTCGTGACGCAGGTTCAGGCTCTTGGTGGTGACGGTGCTCTCGCGGTAGTTGGCATCCAGTTGCGCATATGGCTGACCCGCTGCGCCATCGCTCACCGTGGCCGAGGTGACAACACCGTTTTCCACGTTGGCTCTGGTGATTTTCTGGCGGTCGTCATTACACGCCGGGCACACGTAACGCGCCTGGCTGAAGTTGTTGTACTTGCCCTTGATGTACAAGCCGGTCAGGTTGAATTCGTTCTGCTCGTTCGGCTTCCACTGCAACGCACCCTGCAGGCCACTGCGCTCGCGGGTCTGCTGGAAGAACGCGCTGCTGATGCCGGCCGGTACGCGTGCGGTGGCCACATCGCTGCCGTCGCCGGTGATGGTGGCGGTGGGCGGAATGCCGGCGCCGGTGGTGTAGCCGAAGTATTCGATACCGGCGCGTGCCAGGTCCTGCTTGTCGTGCGTGGCGGAGATCAACGCGCCGAAGGTCTCGTCGTCGTTCTTCCAGCTCCACAGCGCCGAACCGCGCGGATTGCCTTCTTCCGAACGGTCGTTGTAGTTGTAGCCGATCGAGCCGCGGATAGTGTTCTTGGGCAGGTCCAGCGGCTTGCGGGTATGCACGATCACGGTGCCGCCGATCGAGCCTTCGTCGATGCGCGCTTCCGGGGTCTTGTAGACCTCCATCAGGCCGATGATTTCCGGCGACAGCAGGGTGTAGTTGAAGGTACGGCCACTGGTGTCGGTGGGATTGCCGCCCCAGTCGCCCGAGGCAATGGTCTGGCCGTTGAGCAGCACGCGGTTCAAGGCCGGGTCGGTGCCGTTGATGCTGACTTTTTCGCCTTCGCCGAACTGGCGGTCGACGGTGATGCCCGGCAGGTGTGACAGCGATTCAGCGGCATTGATGTCCGGGAACTTGCCGATGTCTTCGGCGCTGATCGCATCGACGATGGCGTTGGCCGAACGCTTGACCGCCTGGCTCTTCTCCAGCGACGCGCGGTAGCCGGTGACGGTGATGGTGTCCAGCTCGGTGGTGGCCGACGGCGCGCTGGCCGGGGCTTGTTGTTCTTGTCCGGCAGCCATTGCAGAGCCGGAGCAGTACAGAGCGGCGGTGATACAGAGTGCTAACGTCGTGGTGCGGCTGTGCATGGCTAAACCTCTTTGGTTAGTGCTGTGAGCGCGCGGCCTTCTTCAAGGCGTCAAGCGCTCGGCGTGGCCGGCAAAACAACACGTCCTGACCGATCGCGGTGGTCGCACTCATTTGCTCCGCAAGGGCAGCAGGTGGTGTCGATTCGCGTGGTAGAGGAGGTGTCCCCCGTGTGGTGAAACGGTAGAGCGAATGCGACATCGGCGAGTCGAACGTCTGGCGACGTGCCACTCGCGAATCTGGGCATGCAGGCGAGGGAAGCGCCGTTCGTCAGTACCGAACAGTTCCTGGCCCCTCCTGCCAGAACCTCGATTTGGGTCGAGTCTCGCGTAGCGCTGACAGCGTTGTCAACACATCGTCACAGATCTCTGATGCGGCTGCGATTGCGCTGCGACGCAGCATTTTTTTGGACGTCGGTGTCGAAGTCGGTGAGAGCTTGCGCGCACGTGAGGTTAGGCATCGTGTGCGCAATTGAAGCCTTCAATCGCTGTGCGGCCTTCGCTCGCGTCCGCTCGGGTTTTTGTGCGTAAATCGCCGTGATTCGTGCGGAATTTTCGTGGATGATGGGCGGGGCGGGAAATCCCGCTGCACGTGGTCGCCGTGGTTGCGTTACGGGGCGAATACTGACAACGTTGTCTACCCACTGCCGTTCGTCGGACAACGGGACAAGACGCCAGCCCGCTGCCACTTATCAGGAGAATGCGTGAGCGCAAGCAGCCCAATGGAAGCGGTGTCCTTTCCGCGCCCCGACACCTTCGTTGCCGCAGACGTGGGAGGGACGCATGTGCGCCTGGCACTGGTCTGCGCAAGCGCCGATGCGCGCAAGCCGGTCACGGTGCTGGACTACCGCAAGTATCGCTGCGCCGATTACCCAGGCCTGGCCGAGATCATGTCCGCGTTCTTTGCCGAGCTGCAATGCGCGCCGGTACGCCGCGGCGTGATCGCCAGTGCCGGTTATGCGCTGGAAGACGGCTCCGTGATCACGGCCAACCTGCCGTGGGTACTGGCGCCGGAGCAGATTCGCCGCCAGCTCGGCATGCAGGCCTTGCACCTGGTCAACGATTTCGAAGCGGTCGCCTACGCCGCCAATTACATGGCCGGCAATCAGGTCATGCAGTTGTCCGGCCCTGCGCAAGGTGCCGCAGGCCCGGCGCTGGTCCTCGGCCCCGGAACCGGGCTGGGTGCGGCGGTATGGATTCCCAATGGCGCCAACCCGATGGTGTTGCCGACTGAAGCCGGCCACGCCGCGCTCGCCGCCGCCAGCGATCTGGAAGTGGCCTTGCTGCAGGAACTGCGCCGCACGCGCACGCACGTGGGCACCGAAACCTTGTTGTCCGGCCCGGGCCTGTTGAACCTCTACACCGCGTTGGCTGCGCTGCGCGGCGAGCCTGCCGTGCATCAAGGTCCGGCCGATGTCACCGCCGCCGCATTGGCCGGCAACGACGGGCTCGCGCACGATGCATTGCAGGCGTTTTGCGGATTCATGGGCAGCGTGGTCGGCGACATGATGCTGCTCTATGGCGTGCGCAGCGGCGTCTATCTGGCTGGCGGGTTCCTGCCGCAGATCGCCACCTTCATTGCCAACAGCGACTTTGTCGCACGCCTGCTCGACAAGGGCGCATTACGTCCAGCGCTGGAGCAGGTGCCGGTGAGCATCGTCGAGCATGGCCAGCTCGGCGTCATCGGTGCAGCCAGCTGGTTTCTGCAGCACGGCCGCTGATTTGATCGCATTCCGCATTCCGCATTCGTGTAGGAGTGTCCTTGGACGCGATGAGGCTTTCCCGATAACGCCTCATCGCGCGCCAGCGCGCTTCTACGATTTACGGCGGGCATCACACGACCCGCAACACCGCGCTACAGATCCCCGAACCGCGACTGCAGTGCGGCAATCGCCGCCAGCCCGGCAGTTTCGGTGCGCAGGATGCGCGGACCCAGTTGCAGGCCGCTAAAACCGGCCTCGGTTAGGATCGTGCGATCGCGCGGCGACCAGCCGCCTTCCGGCCCAATCGCCACGATGATCCCTTGCGCGACATCCGCACTCAGCGTGGACAGGCGATGCTCGCCCTGCGGGTCCAGTGTCAGCCGTCGCGCCTGTAGGTCGCTGGCCTGCGCTGCCTCTTGCAAGCCAAGCGGCGCTGCGACGGTTGGTACGCGTGCGCGACCGGATTGCTCGCAGGCCGACACCACCACGCTGCGCCAATGCGCGACACGTTTTTCCATGCGTGCTGCATCGAGCTTGACCTCGGTGCGCTCGGCATTGACCGGCACGATGGCCGCAACGCCCAACTCGGTGGCTTTTTGCAGGACCAGATCCATCTTCTCGCCGCGTGCGATGCCCTGGAGCAGCGTGATGCGTAAGGGCGACTCGTTGGACAGCGCCTCCACGCGTTCCACCAGCGCGCGCGCCTCGCGCTTGCCGGCCACGGTGATGCGCGCGTGGTAGTCGCTGCCGTCGCCGTTGAACAGGATGCAGGTATCGCCCTCGCGTAGCCGCAGTACCCGCAGCAGGTGGTTGGCCGACTCTTCCGGCAGCGTCACTTCCTGGTCGCAGTGCAGCGGCAGCGCGACATGCGAACGGGTCAGGCGCATGCGACCGCCTCCGCGATGGCATGGCGCGTGGTCTCGGCCAGCAGCGCAAGCTGCGCGTCGTCCACGCAATACGGCGGCATCCAGTACAGCACGTCGCCGAGCGGGCGCAGCACCACGCCCTTGTCGAGCGCGGCGCGATAGGCCTTCAGCCCAACCCGCGCCGCAGACGGGAACGGGGTGCGCTTGTCGCCGCCCTGGGTCAGTTCAAAGGCCACGATCATGCCGGCCTGGCGCACGTCCGCCACGGCCGGGTGTTCGCCGATTTGCGCAGCCAGCTCGCGCATGCGCGCGGCCGTGTGCTGGTTGCGCGCAATCACCTCGTCGTCTGCGAAGATCTGCAACGTCGCCAGCGCCGCCGCGCATGCCAGCGGGTTGCCGGTGTAGCTGTGCGAATGCAGGAAGGCACGCTCGCGCGAATCGTCCAGGAACGCGTCGTACAACTGCTGCGTGGCCAGCACCGCCGACAGCGGCAGGAAGCCGCCGGTCAGCCCCTTCGACAGGCACAGCAGGTCTGGCATCACGCCGGCCTGTTCGCAGGCGAACAGGGTGCCGGTGCGGCCGAAGCCGGTGGCGATTTCGTCGGCGATCAAAAACGCGCCATGCGTATCGCATAACTCGCGCGCGCGACGCAGATAGGCCGGGTGGTACATGCGCATGCCGCCGGCACATTGCACGCGCGGCTCCAGAATCAGCGCGCAGATTTCGCCGGGCGATCGTTCGAACAGTGCCTGCAGCGCATCGGCGGCCTGCAATGCGTAGTCTTCCGCGCTTTGCCCGGGCTCGGCCAGGTAGGCATCGGGCGAGGGCGCAAATATCGACTCCAACAGCAGCGGCGCATACACGCGCCGATACAGCGGGATGTCGCCCACCGATAGCGCACCGATGGTTTCGCCGTGGTAACCGTTCTCCAGGGCGACAAAGCGCGTGCGCCGGTGCTCGCCACGATTGTGGAAATAGTGGAAGGCCATCTTCAGCGCGACCTCCACGCCGGCCGATCCGTTGTCGGCATAGAACACCTTGGCCAGCGGCGCGCGCCCTGCCTGGCGCGGCGCGATCGCCAGCAGCTGCTCGGCCAGTTGCACGGCCGGGGCATGCGTGAAGCCGGCCAGCATCACCTGCTCCAGCTCGCCGGCCTGGCGCGCGATGGCCGCACCGATGCGCGGTTCGGCATGGCCGAACAGGTTGGTCCACCAGCTGCTGACTGCGTCCAGATAGTGGCGGCCGTCATGGCCGACCAGCCACGCGCCGTCGCCACGCGCGATTGGCACCAACGGAAGCGTGTGCGGATGCTCGCGCATCTGCGTGCAGGGGTGCCACAGCACTGCAAGATCGCGTTGCCGCCAATGTTCGGCAGTTTGTGCGGCTGCAGGGTCTGCTAGGATTTCGGGTTCATGAACATGTCGATGCATCCTCCTATTCTATCGGCCCGCTCCGCGGCTGCGTGCGACGCATGAGCCCGCGCCTGCCGACCATCCACAAGATCACCGATCTGGGCGAGGGGCCGTTCCGTCGCCAGCAGCTGGATCTGGAATTTTCCAACGGGCAGCGGCGCATCTACGAACGTCAACTCAGCCAGGGCCATGGGGCCGTGGTGGTGGTGCCGATGCTCGATGCGCAGACCGTGCTGCTGGTGCGCGAATATGCCGCCGGCGTGCATCGCTATGAACTGGGTCTGGTCAAGGGCCGCATCGATGCGGGCGAGACGCCGGAGCAGGCCGCCGACCGCGAGCTCAAGGAAGAAGCCGGCTACGGCGCGCGCCAGGTGCAGGTGTTGCGCGCGATGACGCTCGCTCCTACTTATATGAGTCACCAATCCTGGTTGGTGCTGGCGCGCGACCTCTACCCCGAACGCCTGGTCGGCGACGAGCCGGAAGAGATGGACGTGATTCCCTGGCCGATCGCCCGTCTGGACGACTTGATGCTGCGCGAAGATTTCTCCGAAGGCCGCTCGCTGGCCGCATTGTTCATTGCGCGCGAATGGCTGGAGCGCAACCGGTGATCCGCATCCCGATGGAATTGCGCGAAACCGTGATCGCCATCGCCCGCGAAGCGGGTGAGGCCATCATGCAGGTATACGCACAGGACTTTGCTGTCGAGATCAAGGACGACGCCAGCCCGCTGACCCAGGCCGACCTGGCCGCCAATCGGGTCATCGTCGAGAGCTTGCGCCGCATCACCCCGGATGTGCCGGTGCTGTCGGAAGAGTCTGCGCACGTTGCCTGGGAAGAGCGGCAGTACTGGACCAGCTACTGGCTGGTCGATCCGCTGGATGGCACCCGCGAGTTCGTCAAGCGCAATGGCGAGTTCAGCGTCAACATCGCACTCATCCATATGGGCGCGCCGGTGCTGGGGGTGGTGCAGGCGCCTGTCGATGGGCGGGTCTGGTATGCCGCACGCGGCGAGAACGCTTTCCGCCGCGACGGCGACCGCGACGAGATGCTGCACACCCGCACCCCGGCGGCCATGCCGCTGCGCGTGGCCGCCAGCCGCTCGCACCGCGACGCGCGCACCGCCGCCGCACTGGAACGCATGGGCGAGATCGAGGTGGTGGCGCAAGGGTCGTCGTTGAAGTTCTGCCGTATCGCCGAAGGCGACCTGGATGTCTATCCACGCTTCGGCCCCACCTGCGAGTGGGACACCGCCGCCGGGCAGTGCGTGCTGCATGCGGCCGGCGGCGTATTGCTGGCCGGTGGCAGCGGCAAACCGTTCCGCTACAACCGCCGCGATACCTTGCTCAATGGCGACTTCATCGCACTGGGCGACCCCAATCTGCCCTGGCGCGATTGGCTGGCGTGAGTGGTGCGCGTGGAGGACAGCGCGCGACACCGTGCTGGCGCGACGCGCTGCCACGCGCGCGTTGGACTGCTGCGGCTATGCCTACGCCGCAGCCGCGCAAGAAGCGGACGACCTGAAAGGTACACTTGGGTGCCCGTGCGCGGTTGCATGCGGGGTCGTGCTGCAGCATGCGATGACATCGCCCCACGTGCGACGTACCGCCGGCAGCGCACTCACTCTCAAGGTTCCAGGAACACACGATGCCCCAGACCCCGCCGACCGGCGACATCCAGCAGCTGTTGCAGCTGATGGCGCGCCTGCGCGATCGCGACCATGGCAGCCCCTGGGATGTGCAGCAGACTTTCGCCAGCATCGCGCCGTACACCATCGAAGAAGCCTATGAAGTGGCCGATGCGATCGACCGCAACGACCTGGCGGGCCTGCGCGACGAACTGGGCGATTTGCTATTGCAGGTCGTCTTCCATGCGCAGATGGCAGCCGAGCAGGGTGCCTTCGGTTTCGCCGACGTGGTCGCCACGCTCAGCGACAAGCTGGTGCGTCGTCACCCGCATGTGTTTGCTGATCAGCAGCTCGACGATGCGCAGGCGGTGAGCGCCACCTGGGAGCAGATCAAACGCGAGGAACGTCGCGCCGCCGGCAACCAGGACGACTCCGCACTCGCCGGCATCGCGCGCGGTCTGCCCGAATGGCAGCGCTCCACCAAGTTGCAGGCGCGTGCGGCGCGGGTCGGCTTCGATTGGCCCGGCCCGGCACCGGTACTGGAGAAACTGCAGGAAGAAATCGAAGAGCTGCGCGTGGAATTCGCGCGCGGCCCGGTGCTCGACAATCAGGCGCGGCTGGAAGACGAACTTGGCGATGTCTTGTTCGTCTGCGCCAATCTGGCGCGGCACGCCAAGGTCGATGTGGGCGCTGCGCTGCGGCACGCCAACCTCAAATTCGAACGTCGCTTCCGTGCGATGGAAGCACAGGCGCACGCGGCCGGCACTGCATTGAATGCGTTGTCGCTAAGCGATCAGGAAGCGCTGTGGCAGCAGGTCAAGCGTGGCGAACGAGGCGGCGATGCCTCGGCCATCGACAGTCCGGCAGGCGATGGTTCCACCAGCCACGCACCCACCAGCCACGCACCCACCAGAGCCGCAGCGGTGTCCGACCAACCGCCTGGCGACAGCGCTAGCACCGTTCACCCCGCTGGTTGCACGCAAACTGCCGAGCGCGCGCACATGCATCCAGCGACGCTCGACACTCCAGGTGCCAATAAACCACGTCCCGCATGAATACCACGCCCATCACGCTGCTGCTGTTCGCGGCAACCGCGCTCGCCGAATTGGTCGGTTGCTACCTTCCGTATCTGTGGCTGCGCAAGGGCGGCAGCGCGTGGTTGTTGCTGCCCACCGCGTTGAGCCTGGCGATCTTCGTGTGGCTGTTGAGCCTGCATCCGGAGGCCAGCGGCCGGGTGTACGCAGCCTATGGTGGCGTTTACATCGCCAGTGCGCTGCTGTGGTTGTGGTGGGTGGACCGGGTGACGCCGACGCGTTGGGACCTGCTCGGCGCCGCCTGCTGCCTGCTCGGCATGGCGATCATCATGTTCTCGCCGCGTAGCGCCTGATAGCGTTCCGCGACACCGACGCGCGCCGCGAACGTCTGGCCGAGGCGCGCGTCACCCAGGTAGTGTCCGACGCGATCGCCAATGGCAGCGTGCAGGCCTTCAACTATTTCGTCGCACAGACGTATGTGGAAGCGTTCAAGGCGCTGGCCACCGCGCCCGACCAGAAATTCGTGCTGATGCCGATGGAATCCAGCGGCATCATCGGCTCGATCGCCGGTATCGCCGAGCTGGCCAAGGAGGCGATTGGCAAGCCCGACGCGCCCGCCGTGCGCGTGCCGCCGATACCGCCGCGCGCAGGGAGTCGCGCCAGGGTCGACGATGCGTTCTGGGTGGTCGGCGGTCCGGACCTGTCGGCCGGCATGCCGGTGCGCATCGTCGGTGTCGATGCCATGACCTTGCTGGTGCAACCCGCCGATTGATCCGTGCGGGCGAGGCGCGCTGCCATGCCGACGCCTGCATTGCTGCAGCGCGGCGTAGCCTGGTGCCGCGCGTGCGCAACGCGGTTGGTTTTCCCTCGCATGCACGCGGCTGCCTGCATGCCGTTCCCCCAGGCGCGGCAGGGCAGCGATAATGGGCGTCTTTTCCTTGGAACGGCGCTCATGACCCAGAAGACCATCCTCAATGACACCCATCGTGCGCTCGGCGCCAAGATGGTCGACTTCGGCGGTTGGGACATGCCGATCCACTACGGCTCGCAACTGGACGAGCACCATCAGGTGCGCCGCGACGCAGGCATGTTCGATGTCAGCCACATGACCGTGGTCGACCTGCACGGCGCGCGCGTGCGTGAGTTCCTGCGCTACCTGCTCGCCAACTCGGTGGACAAGCTCAAGGTCGCCGGCAAGGCACTGTACACCTGCATGCTCAATCCGCAGGGCGGGGTGATCGACGATCTCATCGTCTATTACATGCGCGAAGACTTCTTCCGCCTGGTCGTCAACGCCGCCACCCGCGAAAAGGACCTGCAGTGGATCGGCGAGCAGGCCGCGCGCTTCGAGGTACGCGTGGAAGAGCGCAGCGACTTTGCGATGATCGCCGTGCAAGGCCCCAACGCGCGCACCAAGGTCATCGACCTGCTGGACCCGGCCGACACCGCAGCGGCGAGCAAGCTCGGCCGTTTCGCCGCACTGCAGACGCGTTCGCGCGATGGCATCGAACTGTTTCTTGCGCGCACCGGCTACACCGGCGAAGACGGTTTCGAAATCGTGTTGCCGCAGGACGCTGCAGTCGCGTTCTGGAATGCGCTGCTCACCCAGGGCGTCAAGCCGGCCGGCCTGGGTGCACGCGACACCTTGCGGCTGGAAGCCGGCATGAATCTTTACGGTCAGGACATGGACGATGCGGTCACACCTTACGAGGCGGCGTTGGCCTGGACGATCACCCTGGACGAAGGCCGCGACTTCATCGGCCGCAGCGTGCTGGAGTCGCAAAAAGCACAAGGCGCACCGCGCCAGCTGATCGGTGTGGTGATGGACGAGAAGGGCGTGCTGCGACATGGCCAGACCGTGCTCACTGGCAGTGGCGAAGGCGAAATCCTGTCCGGCACATTTTCGCCAACGCTGGGCAAGGCGATTGCCTTCGCACGCGTGCCGGCCGGCAGCATCGAGCAGCTGCGTGTGGACATCCGCGGCAAGCAGGTGCCGTTGCGCGCGGTGAAATTTCCCTTCGTGCGCGACGGCCAGGCACAGCCCGGCGTGCTCGGCGACTGAGAGCGGCCCTGAAGCGTGCGGCGCCGGCCGCGCACTCCGCGCCCGGCTCCGTGCATGCATCTGCAACATCCACCACCAGACCGACGCGCGTGCACCTGTCTTGTCGCGCGGTCTAAACTAGCCACCTGTCCCCAACCCTCATCTTTCCCGGAGCACACCCATGAGCGAGATCCCTGGCGACCTCAAGTTCCTCAAATCCCACGAGTGGGCCCGCGTCGAAAGCAACGGCCGCGTGACCGTCGGTATTTCCGACCATGCGCAGGGCTTGCTGGGTGACCTGGTCTACGTCGAACTGCCGGGTGTCGGCGATACCGTGCAGGTCGGCAACGGCGCTGCGGTGGTGGAGTCGGTCAAGGCCGCCTCCGACGTCTACAGCCCGGTCAGCGGCACCGTCGTCGAGGTCAACAGCGCCTTGAGCGACAAGCCGGAAACCATCAACGAAGACGCCTACGGCGAGGGCTGGATCTTCGTCGTCGAGATCGACGACAAGGAACAGCTCAACGACCTGCTGGCTCCCGACGACTACGCCGAGCTGCTCGAAGACGACGAGCACTGACCTCCAATCTTCGCGCTGGCACCGATGGCCGCTCTCAGAGCGGCCATTTTTTTTTGGGGCGCGCCGTCGCCAGCGAAGCGCATTAGCGGTGCAGCGATACCATGCCAGCGTCAGTGCCATCTGCGATGGGTACGCCATCGGTCGGTCGTCGACGATCGCGGTGGTGGCGCGTGGCTGCGGTTGGCGTGTTGGCAGCAACGATCGAACGCGCTGCCACTGCACGTCCACCGACAGGCGCGACGGATTTCTGACGTGAGTCGTTCGTGAGGATCTGGCGTGCAGCCGGTGAAAAATTTTCGGCCGTGTTGCCTGTCGCAATCATCCGGCAGCGCGTGCGATGCATGCCGTGTTCGGTGTGCGTGGACGCATGCATGGCGATCAAACCACACAATAAGTTTGCGCATTTCTGCTCAAGCGGCGTCGGAAGTACGGCTGGTCGATAAAAGATTTTCAGCTGGCGGACAGGCGGCAAGCAATGCCGTCGCGTCGATGTCTCCGCCGCGTCGTCGAAGCGCTTGAACCGGTGTGCAAGTGCACTGCTGAAAAAAAACAGCAGAAAAGAAGTGCTTTTTTGAAAACGCTGTTGGAGTGACGCGCGTATTGGCCAGGCATGCATGCCGGCGAGCATGCTGTTTCTCTGTCGTCGATGCGGTATGCCGCGATGCCTGGCTGAAAAAAAATTGCAAAAGAGTGTTGACAGTAAAAAAAAGCGTGATTAGGTTTCGCCCAGCAGACATTGCTGCGGAAGAGAGTAAGCAAGATCGACATCACGCCGACAAGCTTGTTCCGGATGTCCACCGAAGCGCCAACCACGGTGGAGTCGGGTCCGCTTCTCTCCAAGAAAGCAGTTGTCGTTTCGACTACGCACCCGTGTCGCCGTTCGATGCGGGTGTTTCTGTATCCGTCCCGTCGCGCATCACCTGCGGACGGTTCCCGACGACGGCATGCTGTCGCGGGGTTTGGTTCAACTGGGCGTTTCACCTCCATAGTTCACTGACGAGGAGCCAATTACATGGCCACTGCAAAAGCTGCGAAAAAGAAACCCACTGCCAAAAAGGCAGTGAAGAAGACTGCCGCCAAGAAGGCAGTCAAGAAGGTCGCCAAAAAGGCAACCGCCAAGAAGGCAGTGAAAAAGACTGCTGCCAAGAAGGCCGTCAAGAAGACTGCAAAGAAGGCAACCGCCAAGAAGGCAGTGAAGAAGACTGCCAAGAAGGCGGTCAAGAAGACTGCAAAGAAGACTGCAAAGAAGGCAACCGCCAAGAAGGCAGTGAAGAAGACCGCAAAGAAGGCGACCAAGAAGGCCGCCGCCAAGAAGGCAGTGAAGAAGACCGCTAAAAAAGCCGTCAAGAAGACCGCCAAAAAGGCAGTAGCGAAGAAGGCGACCAAGAAGTCCGCCACCAAGAAGGCTGCTACCAAGAAGTCTGCAGTGAAGAAGGTCGCCAAGAAGAAGCCGGCCGTTCGCAAGAAGAAGGCTGCTCCGGTCGCGCTGCCCGCAACCCCGGCACCGCTGATCTGATCTTGTAACACCCGATCGCCGTAAAACATCGAGCTCTCTCCCCGACGCCCAGCGGGGAGGGAGCTTTTTTATTGCCTGGGGTGTGGCGATTTACGGCCGTCAGTGCCCGAGTGCGGGCCGGCGACCTGAAGGCGATCGCGCGCGCCCTTCGTGCCTTGTCCTTCGGGCACTATCTTGTGTCGAGAACGCGCACGTGCATCGCTGGGGTCGTGCGAAGGTGCCATCGTTGACAGGGAACGAGCGATGGCTCGATTCCTTGAGCCTCACTTCAGCCGATCCGCCAACGCAGTCGATCGCGCGCTTGGCAACCGGCGTCGTGGCCCCGCGATGGTGGATGATCGATACGGCCCTGGCCGTGCGTTCGGCTGCTAAGCACCTCTCCAGCAGCACCGACGGCCCGATGTTGATCCTGGCCTGTGTCGCTCGCAGAGGCAGACGCGTGCGAGATCCGCGGCGCCGGCCGGGTTTCAACGATCTGCTGAGTGGCAACGACTATGCTCCGTCGGCATCTGCCATGCGCTCTATGCGATACCTTCCAGGTTGTCACCACCCAGTGCCTACAGCGGGCGTGCAACTACCAAGTTGCGCCCGACACGGATGGCCTCGCATATGTGAGGCAGCTGAACCCGATCGGCGCGCCTGCGGGTGGCCGACGCACGCGAGAGCGGAAGCACCACAAACGACAAAGGCGGCCGAAGCCGCCTTTGTCTGCAGTCACCGACAGCAGGTCGGTGCAGTGAGGCCATTCAGCGCGGCGACGCCACCGACTTGCCGGAAGACGCGCCCTTGCCAGCCGGGTCGGGCTTCTCTGCCAGCATGTTCTCGCTACCGAAGTCGCCGTCCACATCGATATCCAGCCAGCGCTTGACCGGCAGGCCGAGCGCGCGGTCCAGGATGGTCGGCAGCATGCCCGAGGGCATGCCGCTTTCGCCGTTCCACATGATTGCAATGCCCAGATCACGCTCGGGCAGCAGCGCAACCAGACCGCGGTAGCCCTGCACCGCACCGGCATGGAACACCACTTGATGGCCGGCGTAATCGAACACGCGCCAGCCCAGCGCGTAGCTGGCCGCATCTACCCGCTCGTGGCGCCAACCCGAGCGCATTTCGCCCGGCGTGGAGATCAGCGGCGCATGCAGCGTCGCCAGCAGCGGCGCAGGCAGCACGTCGGTGCGATGGCCGGTGTGTGCAAGCAGCCACTGCGCCATATCGCTGGCGCTGGCGTTGACGCCCGCAGCGGGCGCCAGGCGGTAGTAGGTCGGCTTGGGTGTCAGCGACACCCAGCCATTGCGGCTGCGCACGTGCGGGCGCGCCCAGTGCGGGCTGGCCTGGATGCCTGCTAGCCCCATGCTCGCGTCGTTCATGCCCAGCGGCTTGAAGATGCGGCGTTCCACCGATTGCTCATAGAAGCTGCCCGATGCGGCAAACACCACATCGCCGACCAGGCTGAAGGCCACGTTCTGATACGCGTAGCAGTCGCCAGGTGCGCAGCGCAGTGGCGCGGTTGCCAGCTTGTGGCTGAGCGAGTAGTAGTCGACATTGGATTCGATATCGCGGTCGTAGGCATTGCGGGTCAGGCCGACGCGATGGCTGAGCACTTCGGCAACGGTGAGCTGGCGGGTCGCCACGTTATCGCTGAGCTGGAAGCCGGGCACGTAGTCGACCACCTTGCTGTCCCAGCGCAGCACGCCGTCGTTGACCAACAGGCCGGCCATGGTGCCGGCGAAGGCTTTGGACAGCGAGGCCAGACGAAACACGGTGTGGCCATCGACCGGCTGCGGATGATTGACGTCGGTGACGCCGTAGCCGCGGGCGCTGAGCACCTTGCCGCCCTGCACGATGGCCATCGCCATCCCGGGCACGCGGTTGCCGTAGGTCAACTGGTCCGCCATCGACTCGAAGGCCGCCACATCGAAACCGGCGGCCGGTGCCAACACCTGATCGGCCGGCAGCGAGGTGCGATACGGCAGCGGAGCGGTGGGCGACTGCGCACGCGTGGCCGGCTGCAGCGCAGTAGCGGTGGGCGCGGGTGTCTGCGCGGTGGAAGAGAGGGCCAGAGGCAGTAATGCCCCGAGCAGCCCGATGGCCAACGGTCGGAACCGTCGGCGCGTGCGCATTTCTGTCATGGTTGTCCCGCCTGTTCCACTGCCTCCGACGATTCTAGCGCCGCGCTTTGCAATAGCACAAACTGCCGGAAGATGAATGGGCATCATATTGATCCTATTGATGATTTCAGATTCAGAAATCGAGCGTTCCGGTGGGGCCGAGTCGTCGCTTTCTACTGATGCCGCGGAAGCTGCAAGCGGCGTGCCTGGGCAGGCGGCGTCCGGGCTGCAGTGTCTTGCGGGCGGTCGCTGGTGGTGCCGGGCCGCATCGGCTAACTTGCGCGCTTCTTTCGCGGGTGCGCCGCTGCCATGTTCTTGCCGTCGTGCCCGCTTGCGTGGGCAGCCGTTACACGATGACTAGCTCTTCTGCGCCGCGATCTGCGGCTGGCCGCCTGAGCGCGGCACTGCGAAGCTCGCCGCCGCTGGCGTGGTCGTTTCTTTACTTCTTTTGCCTGCTCAGCGGTTACTACGTGTTGCGCCCGGTGCGCGAAGCGATGAGCGCCTCAGCCGATGTGGAAGCAATTTTCCCGACCGGCATGATCGCGTTCTTCGCCGCACACGGCATGCCGCTGAAGGACTTCACCCTGCAGGTGCTGTTTACCTGCGCCTTCCTGATCATGCTGCTGCTGCAGCCGGTCTACGGCGCGCTGGTCAGCCGCTATCCGCGGCGGGTGTTCCTGCCGTTGGTGTACGGCTTCTTCATCGCGACGCTGCTGCTGTTCTATGTGTTGTTCGACAGCGGCGTGCCCGGGCGCGGCATGGCGTTTTTCTTGTGGGTGACCGTCTTCAACCTGTTTGCGGTGGCCGTGTTCTGGAGTTTCATGGCCGATGTCTTCAGCAACGCCGAAGCACGCAGCTACTACGGTTACATCGGTGCGGCGGGCACGCTGGGCGCGTTTCTCGGGCCGATCCTCACCCGTACCCTGGTCGAGCGCATCGGCATTGCGCATCTGATGCTGGTGTCGGCCGGGTTTTTGACCGTGTGCGTGGTCTGCGTGTTGCGCCTGCGGCTGTGGGCCGTTGCGCGCGAACAGCAGCGCCAGCTGAGCTCCGGCGAAGTGCCGATGGGCGGCGACGTGCTCGGCGGGCTCAAACTGATCGTGCGCGAGCCGCTGTTGCGCTGGTTGGCCTTCATGGTGCTGTTCGGCGTGGGGGTGGGCACCTTGCTCTACAACGAGCAGGCAGCGCTGGTGCGGCGGCTTTACACAGACGCAGCGGCGGCCACCGCTTATTACTCGAGCATCGACCTGGCGATCAACGCGCTGGCGCTGGTGCTGCAATTGCTGGTGACACGCGCGCTGTTGTCGCGTTTCGGCATCGCGCCGGCGTTGTTGATCCCGGGTGTGGCGATCATGTTCGGCTATGCCGTGCTGGCGGCATCGCCGTTACCGATGATGATTGCGATCGTGCAGGTGATCACCCGCTCCAGCGAATTCGCATTGGCCAAACCCGCGCGCGAGACGCTGTACACGCGCGTAGATCGTGAGTGGCGCTACAAGGCTGGCGCGGCGATCGACACGGTGGTCTATCGCGGCGGCGATCTCACCTTCGTCTGGGTCCACAAACTGGTGTCTGCGTTGGGCTCCAGCGCCGTGTTCGGCGTTGGATTTCTCGTGGCGACCGGTCTGACGGTTGGTGCGTTCGGCCTGTTGCGCGAGGCACGCAAGTTGCCTGCCGAGCGTGATGCTGAGACCGCCAGGCAGGCGTCCGACTAAGAGCGGCATCGGGGTCTTCCGTGAGCCATGTTTCTCGACCACGCAGCTTGCAACTCTGTGCTGCGGCGTTCCCGCGGCTTGCGGGTCGGAGCAGAAAGCAGGCCGTTTGCGGCCGTTGCACAACCGTGGAACGAGGGCAGCCGGCGCGCGTCATCGCGGTGCTCTAAGCGCATACGCAGCAGCCCTTGCATCTCTTCAGCCACGCTTGCGTCAGCGCCAGGGCGCCTCACGGCGACTGACAGGACGACCACGATCGCGACTATGCTGGCCGCCATTCCATCACACCTATCCGCCATGTCCCTGTTCGCCATCGTCGCCGGCCTGTGCGTCGCGCTGCTGCACGTCTATATCCTGGTGCTGGAAATGCTGCTGTGGACGCACCCGCTGGGCTTGAAGACCTTCCGCAATAGCCCACAGAGGGCGCAGGCCACCCGCGTGCTTGCAGCCAACCAGGGCCTTTACAACGGCTTCCTGGCTGCGGGCCTGTTCTGGGGCGCACTGGCTGCACGCACCGACGTGCTGAGCTTCTTCCTGGGCTGTGTGGTGGTGGCAGGTTGCTATGGCGCCTACAGCGTCAACCGTCGCATCTTCTTCGTGCAGGCGTTGCCCGCATTGATCGCGTTGGCGCTGGTGTGGTTGCCCCGCTGAGGCGGGTTGTTCGCTTCGTAGGAGCGGGCATGCCCGCGATGAAGCGTTACCGACAAGACCGCATCGCGAGCAGGCCCGCTTCAACAAGGCGCGGCTCGCTGGAAACCGGCCGGCAACCCAAGGTTGCCGGCAGCGCAGCCACGTAGCAGCAGGTCTCCACAAACAACAACGGCGGGCCGAAGCCCGCCGTCTTTATTGTCACCTTGGCTTGCGCTTTACGCCGCTTCGCGCGGTTGCTGCGCCTGCGGCTTGTCGTAGTAGCTGGCCGCACGCAGCTCGTGCGGATCGAAGTCGTCCACGGTGATGGTGTCCATCATGATCTCGCGCAGCTCTTCCAGCAGCTTGCGCTCTTCAAGGCTGAGCACGCCTTCGGCCACGGCTTCGTCTAGCTGCGCGGGGAAGTCCAGCGCTTCGATGCCCTTGGTCTTGAGCGCCTTCAGGAACTTGCGCTCCACCGGCTCGGCCATCACGGCCTTGGTCAGGTAGCTGGCAATACGGCCACCCGGGTTGTTGGCGCACGGCGTCAGGAACACGCCCTGTGCCAGCCGGTCGCGCGCTTCGTTTGGCGCCATCAGGATCGATGCCACGCGATGGCCCAGGCGGTCGCCCGGTGCTTCGGCACGACGGCCCAGCGGGAAGATCAGCACCCACATCAACCAACCCACCGGGCGGATCGGGAAATTACGCAGCGCTGCAGACAGCGCAGTTTCGATCTTGTGCACGCTATCGTGGAAGGCCCATGCCAGCAGCGGCTGATCGGTCGCCGGTGCGCCCTCGTCGTGGTAGCGCTTGAGCATCGCACTGGTCATGTAGATATGGCTCAGCACATCGCCCAGGCGACCGGACAACGACTCCTTGAACTTCAACTTGCCGCCCAGCATCAGCATCGACACGTCCGCCATCAATGCCAGGTTGGCCGAATAGCGATCCAGCTTGCGGAAGAAGCGACGCGTGTATGCATCGCCTGGCGCTGCGCCGATGCGCGCACCGGTCAGGCCGAACCAGAACGAACGCACGGCGTTGGAAATACCGAAGCGGATATGCCCGAACAGGCTCTGGTCGAACTCTTCCAGGCCACGACGCGTATCCGGGTCCTGCGCGGCCTTCATTTCCTTCATCACCCACGGATGGCACAGGATCGCGCCCTGGCCGAAGATCAGCAGGCTGCGGGTCATGATGTTGGCGCCTTCCACGGTCACGCCGATCGGCGCGGCCTGCCAGGCGCGGCCGGCAAAGTTGCGCGGCCCCAGGATAATGCCCTTGCCGCCGATCACATCCATCATGTCGCTGACCACTTCGCGGCCCATGGTGGTGCAGTGGTACTTGGCGATTGCCGACGGCACCGATGGCACGTCGCCACGATCCACCGCAGCGGCCGTGGCCTGCGCCAACGCACTGATTGCATAGGCCTTGCCGCCGATGCGTGCCAGCGCCTCTTCCACGCCTTCGAAGCGACCCACCGACAGACCGAACTGCTTGCGGATGCGCGCATATGCACCGGTCACCACCGCCGCGTATTTACCGCCGCCACTGGCGGTGGAGGGCAGGGTGATCGAACGCCCGACCGCCAGACACTCGTTGAGCATGTTCCAGCCCTTGCCTACCATCTCCACGCCGCCGATCAACTGGCTCAGCGGGATGAAGACTTCTTCGCCGTGGATCGGTCCGTTCTGGAACGGCGAGTTCAAAGGGAAGTGGCGACGGCCGATTTCCACGCCGGGTGTTTCGCGCGGCAGCAGCGCCAAGGTGATGCCGATGTCCTTCTTGTCGCCGATCAGGCCTTCCGGGTCGTAGGCGCGGAACGCCAGGCCGATCAGCGAGGCCACCGGCGCCAGGGTGATGTAGCGCTTGTCGAAGGTGAGCTTGACGCCGAGCACGTTGGCGCCGTTCCACTCGCCCTTGCAGACGATGCCGTAGTCCGGGATCGAGGTCGCATCCGAACCGGCGAATGGGCCGGTCAGACCGAAGCACGGCACTTCCGCACCGACCGCAAGGCGCGGCAGATAGTAGTCCTTCTGTTCCGGCGTGCCGTAATGCAGCAGCAGCTCGCCCGGTCCAAGCGAGTTCGGCACGCCGACCGTGGAGCTGACCACGCTGGAGATCGAGGACAGCTTCTGGATCACCTTGTGGTGCGCCAGCGCACTGAAGCCCAGGCCGCCATACTGCTTGGGAATGATCATGCCGAAGAACTTGTTCTTCTTGATGTAGTCCCACAATTCCGGCGGCAGATCGGCATGGACGTGGGTGATCTCCCAGTCGTTGACCATCTTGCACAACTCTTCCACCGGGCCATCCAGGAATGCCTGCTCTTCGGCACTCAACTGCGGCTTGGGATAATTGAGCAGCTTCTGCCAATCCGGGTCGCCGGTGAACAGCTCACCCTCGAAACCGACCGAACCGGTTTCCAGCGCAATGCGCTCGGTCTGCGACAGCGGCGGCAGCACCTTGCGGAAGAAGCCCATCAACGGTGTGGTGAGCAGCGGCTTGCGCAGGAACGGCAACAGCACCGGCGCGGAAATCAGCACCACCAGCACGGCGGCGGCGATGGTCGCGGTGAGGTTGGCACCCAACAGCCAGCATGCCACCAGCACGCAGGCGCTGATTGCAACCCAGGTGGCAAGCCGCATGCGGTGGTAGGCAGCGATGCCCGCCGCCAGGATGACGAGGAGGAACGGTGCAACGATGCTCATGGTCTTGCTCCAGTGACATGCTCGGTAATGTTGGACGCTGCGATGGTGCCAACCGAGGGCAGTGCGTCCAGATAATGCAACACGGTGGCGGTAAAGGTGGTGTTGTCGTCGCCGGCCAGCATGTGCGTGGCCTCGGGCAGATGCACGTGCTGCGCGTGCGGGGCGATGGACAGGAATTCGGCGATGTTGGCCGGGGTGACCAGATCGCTGCGCCCGCCGCTGATCAGCAGCATCGGGCAGCGTACCTGCGCTGCAGCTTCCACCAAGGCGTGCTGCTGCAGCTGCGCATCCTGACCGGCCAGCTCGTCGACCAGACGCGGGTCCCAATGCCAATGCCAGCGGCCATCGTCGCGCTGCCGCAACAAGGCCTGCAATTGTTCAGTCGTCTTGCGTGGGCGATGCGGCAAATACGCGGCGATTGCATCGGCCGCCGCATCCAGCGATGTGAATCCATCGGGATGCGCGGTCGTGAAGCGCAGAATGCGCTCAACGCCCGTGGTGTCCCACCGCGGCGTGATGTCGACCAGCACGATGGCACGGAAGAGTCCCGGCCAGCGCGCCTCTGCAAGCAACCCGAACAGGCCATCCATCGATGCGGCAACCAGCACGGGCGGTTCGGTCTGCTCGCCTGCCAACACGATCAGGTCGTTCGTGAACTGCGTTGCCGAATAGGGCAGCTCGGCCGCATTGACGCTTGAATCGCCATGCCCGCGTGCGTCGTACGACAGCGAACGGTAGCCCGCTTCGGCCAGCGTCGCTGCAGTGCTCTCCCAGGCGTGCCGCGTCTGCCCCAACCCGTGCGCCAGCAGCACGGCCTGCGCGGATTCGACGCCCCGTACCGATACCGCAAGCACGGCGTCGCCAGTGTTGACACTAGACACGGACGCACTGACGGCAAGGGTAGAAGGTGAGGTGACCATACCTAATGGTATGGATACGGGCCGCGTGATGTCAATACTCAATGGTATGGATGGTTAAGCCATTGACTCGTGCCTGTGGCCAGTCAATCACGTGATGCATACTGCAACTGACTCAAGCGTATGGTTAAATCGCGTCATGAACGACATCACCGACTCCAGCGTTACCACGCCCCGCGCCAGCTCCGGTCGCGGCAACCGCCTCAGCGCGGACGATTGGGCACAGGCCGCGCTCGACCTGATTGCCGAACAGGGCGTGGGAGCGGTCGCCGTCGAGCCACTGGCGCGCCGGCTCGGCGTCACCAAGGGCAGCTTCTACTGGCACTTCCCCTCGCGCGACGCACTATTGCAGGCCGCCCTGGAGCGCTGGGAAATCTTCGAGCAAAAGGAAGTGTTCGGCAGTCTGGAAGACGTGCCCGACCCCAGTGCCCGCCTGCGCGCGCTGTTCCAACTGGTTGCACACGAAGTCACGCCGCACGTGATCTACAGCGAGTTGCTCAAGGCACTCGATCATCCGGCCGTGCGCCCGGTCATCGACCGCGTCTCGCAACGCCGCCTCGATTACCTGATCGCCTCGTTCCGCCAGGCCGGCCTGTCACGCACCGACGCCCAGCACCGCGCCCGTTTGGCCTACGCCGCCTACGTCGGCTTCCTGCAGCTATCGCTGCAGCTGCAGCAACCCAAGCAGGCCCGCGAAGAATTTGAATCCTATGTCGAGCATGTGATTCAGACGTTGATTCCTGGGTGAGTTCGTCTCGAGCTATCGCTTGACGTGTCAAAGCAATAGCCAAGCAAGCAAAAACCAATAAAAAAGCCGCTATTCCTTCGAATAGCGGCTTTTTGTTTGCGGTTTACGTTTTAACCAAACTGCCTATCAGAACCTCTGGGTGTAGCGCATGTAATAGAAACGACCCGGAATTTCGTACTGCGAGTCAAAACTATTGGCAAACGCGGTTGCAGCCTGCGGCGGATCGCGGTCGAAAGCGTTGTTCACGCCGACGGTCACGCGTGCATTCCACGGAGCCTTCCAATAAGCGGCCAGATCAGTATAGGTCACGCTCGGCACATGGTTACGCGGAGCGGCGCCAGCATCGGTTCTACGATTTGGATCCGAGCACAGCAGTGCCACGTTGGCCGGGGTAGCGACGTTGGCGCCTGTGCAGTTTTCAACCTGCGAGCTGTAGTAGCGCATAGAGGCCGAGCCGCCGACATCGCCCAATTCCCAGTTGAGCATCAGGTTGGAGCGGATACGCCAGTTGTTGTCACGTGCCGAACCGCCACGGTACAGGCCAACGCGGGTTTCCGGATCCTGCAGCGGCTTCTCGACCACGAACTTGCTCATGTAGGTCGAATCCCACACCACATTGAAGCTACCCCAAGCGGTGTCCGGCAAGCGATAGCCCACGGTCAGGTCGTAGCCTTCGGCTTCGATCTTGGCGATGTTGTTGGGCACTGCCAGCAGGTTGGAGACTTCGCCGGTCGCCTCACGCTGAATCAGCGAGCAGGCATTGGCGATCCCGCCCACGTAGCAGCTGTCCAGGGTTTCTTGCACGGTCTGCAAATCGATCGCGTCTTCGATCTCGATGTTCCACCAGTCGAGCGAGACATCCAGGCCGGTCACCCAACCCGGGCTGTAGACGAAGCCCAACGTCTTGGACGTCGAGGTTTCCGGCTGCAGATTCGGATTGCCGCCGGTAGCGGTACGCACCTGCGGGTTGGCCTGCGCGTAAGCCGGCACGGCGCCACACGAACCCGGACGCGTTCCATTGACGGAACCGTCGCTGAAAGAACCTGCGCAAGGATCGCGCACATCTTCGAAGGTATCGCTCACACCCTGGAACAGCTCGTTGATCGACGGGGCGCGGAAGCCCTGCGACCAGTTACCACGGATCATCAAGTCGGTGATCGGCTTCCAGCGGAAACCGAACTTGCTGTTGGTGGTATCACCGAAGTTGCTGTAATCCGAATAGCGCGTTGCCAGGCTGAAATCGAGCAGCTGTGCGCCCGGCAGATCGGCCAGCAGCGGCACGGCGAGTTCGAGGTAGGCTTCGTCCAGCTTGTAGCCGCCGTTGGTGGCGGTACGCGCATTGCCGGTGGTGTCGCCAGAGTTGATCAGCGCGTCCGGATCATCGAAGCCCGATTCTTCGCGGTGTTCAGCGCCCAAGGAGAATGCAAACGCGCCTCCCTGCAGATCGAACAGTTCGCCACCGATGTTGCCGAAGTAAGTCTTCTGCTCATATCCGTAGAGGTCATGTGCATTGAAGCCGGCATAGCTCAGCATTTCCGGGGTCAACGAACCCGGTCCGCTCAGCATGTCCATCGGGACGCAGCCGTCGATGGTGCTGGCAGCAGTGCCGCAACGTGCGACGCCGCCTGCGTCAACAAACGACGGGCCAAGCGCATTACGCAGCGCGGAGATGTTGAACAGGCCGGTGGTGCGGTCGGTCTGGTCGTTCTTGCCGTAGAACATACCGGCTTCCCAGCTGAAGAAGCGCTGGCCAATTTCGAAGTCACCTTCGAATGCGCCGCTGAAACCGAACGTCTTGACGTTCTGGGTGAAAATGCGGCCGCCGGTCTCTTCAGCACGGTACTGGATGTAATCAATATCGCTGCCAGTGTTGTTATAGATGTTGTTGGCAGAGATGACGATGTCTGCACCATTGGTGCCAGGTGCGGAGCGGCCCAGTACGATCGGCATCGGCGCGAGGACCTGGCTCGACTCACGCTCGTTGTAGGTCACCGTGGTCTTGAAGCGCACGTTGTCGGTGATCGACAGGCCGGCGTCGGCGAACACCGACTTACGCTCCTGCGGGGTCACTAAATAGTTGGCCGGCGCAAAGTTGTAGCTATCGGCAGCCGTGTAATTGCGCGAGGTCGTACCACCGTTGTTGGTGATAGAGAACCCAGGCGTTCCATTGAAACGAGTTGCGCCGAATGTCGGCGCGCCGGTAGTGGGGTCGGGGCCAGTCGGTCCAAAAATGCCGAAACGCCCACCTGGAATCGTGGTGCTGTTGCCGGTGCCGGGAACGGCGCCGGAGACCGCCACTGCGGAAATCTCTCGATCGCCCGCCCATACCGGCTCTTCTTTGACGTAGCCAACACCCAGGGTGGCGTGCCAACGATCGCCCGTCGAGCCGATGGTGAAGTCGTAGGACTCGCGGCTGCCGTCGCCCTTGTCGTACTGGCCGAAGTAAGCATTCGCTTCGGCGCCATCGAAGTTCTGGCGCAGGATGATGTTGACCACGCCGGAGATGGCGTCGGAGCCGTAAATCGTGGAGGCGCCGTCCTTCAGGACTTCGATGCGCTCGACGGCAGCAGTCGGAATCGTGTTGAGGTCGACTGCGCCGCCCAGGCCTGTGCCGCCGACCCAACGACGACCATTGACCAGCACCAGGGTGCGGTTGGAACCGAGGTTACGGAGGTTGACGCGCGTTTCGCCGTTGCCACCATTGTTGACGTTGCTGTTGAGCGCCGAACCGCCCGAGCTGATGTTCTGGATCACGTCGCCGATGGAGGTCAGACCCTGCGATTCGATCTGCTGACGGCTCATGCTGAAGACCGGCTGCGATGTTTCGACGTCAGCGCGCTTGATGCGCGAACCGGTCACTTCGATCTTGTCGAGGTTGGTGGCGCCGCCGGCTTCCTGAGCGATGGCGGTACCGGTACCGGCCACACCCACGACAAGCGCGAGGACAACTGCATCGCGCAGTTTGTTGGACTTGCAATTCATTAGCTCTCTCTCCAAGTGATCTTGGGTACTGCCAAGGGTTGTTTGCCTGCCGGGGGGCCGAAGAAGCGGATCCAAATCGACAAGGTGAACCGATGGTATATGCGTTGCGCCCGGAATTAAAGTCCCGTTAACGAAAAAGAAGGAAGTCGTGAAAAAGGGCTGTTTCAGGCATTCCTGAACGAAAAACGCCACCGATTGTGTGATCGGTGGCGCTATTGGAATTCCGTTTTACGTCAGTGGCTTACAGGTCTTGCTCATACCTGACATAAGGAATTGTCCCGTCGCTGTTGCTCTCGTTACTGGGAGCAAACGGGTTCTTGCCGCGGGAGATGACGTTTTCGGCGCCGACGGTCAACTGGCCGCTCCACGGGGTGCGCCAGGTCAGGCCCAGACCCAGACCTTCCCATTTTTCCGGCTGGCCGGGGACATCGACGACACGGCCGATCACGTTCGCGCTGAAGGCGCCGTAGCCACCACCGACGCTCAAGGTCTTGCTGTCCCACTGGTCGGCAATCGCCGGGGAGACGTCGGCCAACGGGACCAGGCGGGCGCGGGCGTAGGTGCCGCCGATCGAAACAAAGCCTTCGCGGCCGATGTTCTTCTGGCCAAAGACGGTCAGATCGTTTTGCTCGACGCGGGTCAGTGGTGCCTTGCCGGCGCCGATCAGCCAGGCGGGCAGGGTGTCGCGACCGGTACCGGCCGTCACGCCAACGCGGCCACCGGCACGGCTGAAGCCCAAGGTGCCGGAGACGCGAAGCGATGCTGCAGCGCTGTCGTCTTCGTCATCGCCAATACCGGCAAGCAGGCAGTGGCTGGCCAGCCCGCTGATGTTGGTGCCGCGGCTGCTGTTGCAGAGCAGGCCCAGCGAGTCGCCGGAGGTCAAGCCGAATGCTGCGTCCAGCGAGTTACGCCCGAAATGCCAGCGTGCGCCGGCCTTCTGCTCACCGGTGGGCTCCAGGTACAGGAAGGCTTCCACCTTGCCGCTGCCCTTGTTCCACACCGGCAACACGGTGCCTTCGCGCACCTGCTGCGGTGCCGACTGCGCGTGCACACCGGTGGCTGCCGCGAGGGCAATCATCAAAGCTAGCGGACGGCGCAGGAGGTGTCGCATACCAGAGGTCAGACCCAGGAGCAGTTGTTAAGTTCCCGAGAGCGGGCAAGGAGGATGCTAGGGTGTTTATGATTATTTAACAAGTAGTCACGTTCCCCAGAACGCATCCGCAATGCTATCTATTGCAACCTTTCCGGCGCCTGCTGCGAGGGCTGGGCCGTACTGAAAAGTACGGCTAACTCGGTCAACGGAAAGTGATACTGGCGGCCACAGAACTCGCACCGCACTTCTACCTCGCCAGTCTCTTCGGCGGCTGCGCGCGCTTCTTCTTCACCCAGCGATTCCAGCATCGAGGCGACCCGCTCGCGCGAACAGGAGCAACCAAAGTTCAGCGCTTTGCCGCCCAGCAGTTGCGGGTCCTCTTCGTGGAACAGGCGATGCACCAGGTCTTCGCCGGCCACCAACAACAACTCGGGAGCACCGAGGGTGTCGAACAGGGCGCCGATGCGGGTCCAGCCGTCGGTGTCGCCTTCGTCGCCAGGCAGTTTCTGCAGCAGCAGGCCGGCAGCCTGATCCGGGCCGGCGGCCAGCAACAGGCGGGTCGGCAGTTGCTCGGACTGCTGGAAATAGGTTTCGAAGGCTTCGGCCAGATCCGGGGCCTGCATGCCGACCAGGCTCTGGTAGCGCTGCGGTTCGCGCGGGTCCAGGCCGGGGTTTTCGATGGTGATTGCCAACAGCGCGGCGTCTCCCAGCTCGCGCAGGTCGGCGGGCGCGTCAGCACCCTCGGCCAGTTGCACGATGCCGCGCAGGGTGCCAGCGGCGGTGCATTCGGCAAACAGGGTGCGTAAGGTGTCATTGCCGCGCAGTTGCACCGACAGCCGGCCGTCGACCTTGGTGTGGCCGGTGAACAAGGCGGACGCCACTGCGGCTTCGCCCAGCAGCTGGCGCGCTGCGGGCGGGTACTCGGCCGCCCCCTGGATGTCTTGCCAGGCCTTGGTCAGGCGCACATGGACGCCGCGCACGCCGGCGGCGGGCAGCAGGAAACGGAAAAGCTGATCGTGATCGGTCATGGAGACATCGGACGTAAGGGACGCTGGTTGCCGGATAATGCGGCAGGCATCGGGATAGAAGGGCGAAGCACACTAATGGGGACGGATGTATTGGATGGCAAGCAGGTGACATCACCGCAGCGCCGGCGCTGGCTGCGCTGGATCCTGGCGGCGCCGCTGCTGTTCGTCGCAGCGAGCGTGCTGCAGGTGCTGGTGCTGCGGTTGGTCGACCCGCCGATCAGCAGCATGATGATCGGGCGCTACCTGGAGGCTTGGAGCGAAGGAGACGGGAGCTTTTCGCTGCACCAGCAGTGGCGCGATTACGACAAGATCGCCGCGAGCCTGCCGATTTCGGTGGTGGCTGCGGAGGATCAGCAGTTTCCGATGCATCACGGTTTCGACCTGCAGGCGATCGAAAAGGCGCGCGACCATAATGCCCGCGGTGGGCGCGTGCGCGGCGCCAGCACGATCAGTCAGCAGGTCGCCAAGAATGTCTTTCTATGGCAAGGCCGTAGCTGGGTGCGCAAAGGTCTGGAGGCCTGGTACACGGTGTTGATCGAATTGCTCTGGCCCAAGCAACGCATCCTTGAGGTGTATCTCAACGTGGCCGAATTCGGCGACGGGGTGTATGGCGCGCAGGCGGCTGCGCGGCAGTTCTGGGGCAAGGATGCAGCGGATTTGTCGCCGGCCGAATCGGCGCGCCTGGCGGCGGTGTTGCCATCGCCCCGGCGCTACGACGCGCGCCGCCCGGGTGCTTTCGTGCAGCGGCGTACCGCATGGATCCAGCGACAGGCGCGCCAGTTGGGCGGCCCTGCGTATCTGCAGGCGCCATGAGCGTGAGCGCCATCGATACCGCCCCACTGCCGGTTGCCGCCGAGCGCCTGACGGTGGTCATCGCGGCCTTTAACGAAGAAACCAGCATTCCCCTGCTGCATCCGCGCTTGTGTGCGGTGCTGGCGGGATTGCGCGGATTGCAGACCCACGTGTTGTATGTCGACGACGGCAGCATCGATGGCACCTGGGACGTGCTGCAGGCGCTCGCCGACGCTGACCCGCAGGTGAGCGCGGTCCGGCTGTCGCGTAATTTCGGCAAGGAAGTGGCGATTTCCGCCGGTCTGGATCATGTGTTGCCGGGGGCCGTGGTGTTGCTGGATGCCGATGGCCAGGACCCGCCGGAGCTGATTCCTGAGTTCGTTGCGCTGTGGCGTGGGGGCTACGACAACATCTTTGGCACGCGGGTATTTCGCGAGGGCGAGAGCTGGCTCAAGCGCAGTGCCGCGCACGCGTTTTACCGGGTGATCCGGCGCTTGTCGCGCACGCCGATTCCTGCCGATACCGGCGATTTCCGTTTGCTGTCGCCACGTGTGGTGCAGGCCTTGCAGCAGCTGCGCGAGCGCCACCGTTTCATGAAAGGGCTGTTCGGCTGGGTCGGGTTTCGGCAGGCGGCGCTGCCGTATCGGCGTGCGCCGCGTCTGTCGGGGCGCAGCAAGTTCACGGTGTGGCGGCTGTGGAATTTCGCGCTCGATGGCATCACCAGTTTTTCGACGGTGCCGCTGCGTGCGGCCACCTATCTGGGCCTGCTGACCGCGTTACTGGCGTTCCTGTTCGGCAGCTGGGTGGTGATCAAGGCCGCGCTGATGGGCGACCCGGTGGCGGGTTGGCCGACCATGATGTCGGTGATCCTGTTTCTGGGTGGCATCCAGCTGATCGCCTTGGGCCTGATCGGCGAATACCTGGGCCGGTTGTACGACGAGGCCAAGCAGCGCCCGCTATATCTGGTCGATACCCACCGCGGCGCGGTGGGAGTAGGCTGCGACCACTAGACCAAGCGCGGAGCGGGCCATGCAGACCGTACGACAGCTGTTGGGGACCAAGCAGGTTGAGGTATTTGCGGTTGCGGCCGATGCCGCGGTGATCGAGGCGGTTCGCCTGATGGCTGAGAAGGCCATTGGCGCGGTGCTGGTGATGGACGGGCCGCGCCTGGTCGGCATCGTCTCCGAGCGCGATTACGCGCGCAAGGTGGTGCTGCGCGATCGCGCGTCATCGACCACCAGCGTTGCCGAAATCATGAGCAGCGAGGTGGTGACGGTATCGCCATCGGACACGGTTGAGCGCTGCATGCAGTTGATGACCGACGGGCGCTTCCGGCATCTGCCGGTGGTCGAAAACGGCCGCGTGCAGGGCGTGATCTCGATCGGCGATCTGGTCAAGGCGGTGATCGAGACCCAGCAGCGCGATATCGATCAATTGCAGCGTTATATCGCCAGCTAGGGCCGTGCCGGCTAAGTTTCCTGCGTCTTGTCTTGGGCCACGCTGTTGCTCGACATAGCGTGAGGAGTGTGGCGAGCAGATTGATCAGTTTTAAAGTGTTTGATCTGCGGCCTGGTCGCAAGGGTCAGTTGAGATGGTCGGTATGCATAGCTTTCAATAAAACAGTCAGCAAACTCTCTGGTTCGGTGTTCTCGACGCTCTGAGTTTGCTGCAAGGACCCGTCGAGATGGCCGGTGTGCACGGTGCAAGCAGCGCATGCCGTGCGGTCTTCAGAGGACTGCGGTCTGATCAGCTCCCTCCGATGCGGGCCATTACTGCAGGTTTCGGGACCACTGCACCAGTCAGAGAAAGTGCATGCGGTCATAACCTCGCCACCATCGCTACAGCGTTGGACAGGTCTGCTGGTCGCCCAGAGTCGTGGAGTGCACTTACTTTGCGAATTTGCCGCCGCAATCGCTGTCCTTGCCGGGGCCCGGTTCGAAAGTTGCTAGCAGGGCGGCCGGTGGAGCGATCATGCCCAGGCCGACCGCAAGCGCGCCGCGCAGACCCAATGCCTTGAAGTCGGGACGGAAGGTCGGGTCCTTGAAGCTACCACCGATCCGCAGTGGCGAGCGCAGGCTCAGGATGCTGCGGTCTTTCGGGCGCGGGCGCAGCAGCAGGTCCAGCGTTTCGTCTTTCAGGTTGATGCTGCCTTCGCCGACGATGATGGTGTCGGTGCTGTCGAACGCCAGCGCGCGCGACTGCATCAGGCCGTCCTGCACGCCGAAGTCGCCGAAGATGCAGCGCACCGGAATCTGACGGTCCTCGGTGACCAGATACTTGAGCGACTCGGCGATATCCAGCCCGGCCAGTTCCATGATCAGGTTGCCGACATGGCCGCGGCCCATGCCGACGCCGATCGTGCCGTCAGCGGTGCCGAGCATCGCACCGATCGAGTTGCCGCGGCCACGCAGATCGAATTCGCCACCGATGGCACCCGAGGCCTGCTTGGCAAGCGCGGTATCGGGGAAGAGCTGATCCAGCCGAATGCCGCGAAGGCCCGCCTTGAGTTGTGTGGTGATCACCTCGTTGCGCGCATCCATGCGGATGGTAGAGCGGATATCGCCACCGGCAACGCCGAAGTTCAGCGGGTCCAGCTGCAGCAGGCCTTCCTTCAATGTCAGCGAGGCATCCATGTCGTCCAGCGGCCACGACGGCGCATTGATGCGCTGTGCGCGCCAGCGTACCTGCGCGTCCATCGCGCGTAGCTTCGACAAGTCGTAAGGGGTGCCGGGAAGCACGCGCGCGCTGGCTGCGAGCTGTGCCGCCTGTTTTTTCTGTTCGGCATTTGCCGACTCGTTCGCGCCGGTCTTCGGTGGTGCGCCGACGAACCCTGCCAGGTCGTCGAAGTCCAGGCGTTTGGACGCGAGATCGGCACGCAGGAACGGACGCTTGTTGCGCAGGTCCACTTCTGCAGTGCCCGACAGATCGCTGTCGCCGGCGGTGCCGGTGAACTTTTCGTAGCGCCAGAGCTGGCCGTTGCGGCGCAGATGACCGTCTAGCTTGTACGGCGGCGTCGACGGCATGGCCACGCCGGTCAGCGGATACAGATCCTGCATGTCCTGGCCGCTGAGCGCCATTTGCAGATCGAAGACCTGGAACTGGAACGGGTTGGTCAAGGTGCCGCGCACGTGCGTCCGGGTGGCGCCGGCGCTGCCGCGCAGATCGATACGGAACGGGTGCTCGCTCTGGCTCAGCTCCAGCGGTGACGCGGTATTGCCCTTGAGCGTGAACGGGTAGCCCTTCCAGCGGCCCTTGCCGTCGATGCCGATCGGCGCTGCACGTTGGTCGCTGCTCGGTGGTGCAAGGCTGTTGATCGCCACATCCACGTCCGAGCGATTGGCTGCATCGATGTACTGCAGGCGCCCGTTGTTCACCAGCAGGCGGCCAAGGCGCGGCATCGTGCCATCGCCATCGTCCTGATCGAATACCCAGTTGCCGGGATGGGTGTCGTCGCCGGCTTCCAGCAAGACGGTTGGGTGATCCAGACGGATTTCCGGCAGACGCACTTTGCCGCGCAAGAGCGGCCATAACTCGACATCGATTTCGGCCGAATTGAGCTCGGCCATCGGCCCGCGCTTGGACCACGCTGCGTTGGCCAGACGCAGCCGATTGCCGCGCACGGTGGTCGTGCGGCCCAGCTTGACATCCAGATAGCCGAGATGGAATTCGCGACCGGTCTTGGCGCTGACCACGCGCTCGACCGGACCGCGCAGCCAGTTCCACTGGAACAGCAGCACGAAGATCACCACGGCGGCGGCGGCGATGGCAAGCGCGACCAGCCAGCGTCGACGACGTGGCGCGCGGGAAGGTGGTACAGCTGAGGTGTCGGTCACATTGTTCACGCGAGCCATGGTTGGCGATGCCTCGTGCACGGCGCGCGAACGCGGCAAAGGTCACAGATCACACTACCTGTGCGATCACCGCAACGAAGTGGCAAGCGCTACCGGCAAGCACGAACAGATGCCAGATCGCGTGGAAGTAGCGCTGGGTGTCGCGTTGATAGAAATACGTGCCCAAGGTGTAGAAGAGCCCGCCGGCCAGCAGCCAGCACAGCGACCAGGTGTCGACCGAGCGCAGCAACGGCTGGATCGCCACGATGATCAGCCAGCCCATCGCCAGATATAGGATGGTCGATAGCAAGCGAAAGCGGCCGGTGAAAAACAGTTTGAAGATCACCCCGGCGGCGGCGATCGTCCAGATGGCGGCGAACAATCCCCAGCCCCAGGGGCCGCGCAGATTGATCAGCGTAAACGGTGTGTAGGTGCCGGCGATCAACAAATAGATCGCGCAATGATCGAGCACCTGCAGGCGCGCCTTGGCGCCCGGGTGCGGGATGGCGTGGAAGAGCGTGGAGGCGACGTAGAGCAGGATCAGCGTGGCGCTGAACACGATGGAGGTGGCCAATTGCCAGCCATCGCCATAGACGGCGGCCAGCGTGATCAGCACCGAACCACCGGCCAATGCAGCAATCGCACCCAGGCCGTGGGTCACGGCACTGGCGATTTCGTCGCGCAGGTCAGTCGAGGGGGAGGCGTCTGCGTTCATGCCAAAAAGGTACCGCAACTGTGCGCAATTCGCATCGCCAGCAGTGGCGTTCCCTTGTCGCGATTGAAGGCGGCCAGCAAAACCTTGCAGGTGGTCATCAGGTAAAGGTGGATGGCGCGGCGGCGCGGCGCAGCTGTCATGGCGAACACCGGCCGCGCGCAGCAGGCGGTTGCGCGCAGGTGCTGCAAGCTGGCCTCAATCGATCGCCTTGGCATGCGCATGTTCGCGGGTAGCGGAAAAGCGCACGTCCGGCGCGCGCTCCTGCGCCAGTTGCAGGTTGACGCGCGTCGGTGCGAGATAGACCAGTTGGCCGGCCGCATCGATGCCCAGATTGCCGGCGTTTTTCTCGCGAAATTCCTCCAGCTTCTTGGGGTTGTCGCAATGCACCCAGCGCGCGGTGGTGACGCTGACCGGCTCGAAGATCGCATCCACCCCGTATTCGTCCTTGAGCCGGTAGGCGACCACGTCGAACTGCAGCACGCCGACCGCACCCAGGATCAGGTCGTTGCTCATCAACGGGCGGAAAAACTGCGTGGCGCCTTCTTCGGACAGCTGCGCCAGGCCTTTCTGCAGCTGCTTGAGCTTGAGCGGGTCGCGCAGGCGCGCGCGGCGGAACAATTCCGGCGCGAAGTTCGGGATGCCGGTGAACGACAGCGATTCGCCTTCGGTGAAGGTGTCGCCGATGGAAATGGTGCCGTGGTTGTGGATGCCGATGACATCGCCCGGCCAGGCCTCGGCGGCAATTTCGCGATCGGAGGCCATGAAGGTCAGCGCGTTGGCGAGTTTGACGTCCTTGCCGCTGCGCACATGCAGCGTCTTCATGCCGGCGGTGAATTTGCCCGAGCACACGCGCATGAATGCCACGCGGTCGCGATGCTGCGGGTCCATGTTGGCCTGGATCTTGAACACGAAGCCGCTGAGTTTGGGCTCGGTGGCCTCGACGCGGCGGCCGGTGGTGTCGCGCGCCTGCGGCGGCGGTGCGTGTTCGATGAAGAAGTCCAGCAGCGGCTGCACACCGAAGTTGTTGACGCCCGAACCGAAGAACACCGGGGTCTGCTGGCCGGCGCGATACGCCTGCAGATCGAACGCATTGCTGGCGCCTTGCACCAGTTCCAGTTCCTCGCGCAGCTCGGCCAGCATCTGCTCGCCGATCTTGGCGGCCAGGCCCGGTGCATCCAGCGACGGGAAGATGGTGGAGTCCTGGCGGGTGAAATTGCGCCCCTGTTCGTACAGATGCACTTCGCCGGTGATCAGATGCACCACGCCCTTGAGGCGCTGGCCCATGCCAATTGGCCAGGTCACCGGCGCGCACTGGATGCCGAGCACGGTTTCCACTTCGTCCAGCAGATCGATCGGGTTCTTGCCCTCGCGATCGAGCTTGTTGATGAAGGTCATGATGGGGGTGTCGCGCAGGCGGCAGACTTCCATCAGCTTGATGGTGCGTTCTTCCACGCCCTTGGCCACGTCGATGACCATCAGTGCCGAGTCCACCGCGGTGAGCACGCGGTAGGTGTCCTCGCCGAAGTCGGCGTGGCCGGGGGTGTCGAGCAGGTTGACGATCTTGCCCTCGTACGGGAACTGCATCACCGACGAGGTGACCGAGATGCCGCGCTCCTTTTCCAGCGCCATCCAGTCCGAAGTGGCGTGGCGCGCGGCCTTGCGGCCCTTCACCGAGCCGGCCATCTGGATCGCGCCGCCGAACAACAGCAGCTTTTCGGTCAACGTGGTCTTGCCGGCGTCGGGGTGGGAAATGATGGCGAAGGTGCGGCGGCGCGCGGCTTCGTTGGAGACTTCGGACATGGGCTGGGCGCGCCCGGTCGGACGCCTGCGGGAACTGAGGAAGCCGGGGATTATAGCGGCTTCGCTGCAGCACGCTTTTGGGGAATTGGGCAGGCTCCGGCGAGCGGGTTGACCGGGCAGGTGGCTAGCGTCAGGGGGCCGGCGAGGGGAACTGCAGCTCGCCCTGCGGGCCGAGCATGCGGAACGGCAGCGAGACCAGCTGCAGATCGGCATTGCGCTGGATCGCGAAATGCAGATGCGGTGCAGTGCTGAAGCCGGTATTGCCGGAGGCGCCCAGCCGCTCGCCGCTGCGCACCGCCTGGCCTGGCCGGACGGCGACGCCGTCGGGCGCCAGGTGGGCGTAGAGGGCCATGCTGCCATCGGCATGCAGGACGCGCACCAAGTTGCCGCCGCCGGCTGCGGGGTCGTTCGGGCTGTTGTCGAGGACACCGCGCTGCACCTGCATGACCACGCCGTCGCGTGCCGCCAGGACCGGCGTGCCCTGCGGCAGGGCGAAGTCCACCGCATACCAGTTGGGCGGATCGGCATGGCTGAAGTGCCCGCCGAAGCCTTGCGCCACCTGCACCGGCACGCCGTGGAACGGCAACTGATAGCGCACGGGCTGCGGCGTGGCCCGTGGGTCGCCCGGAACCACGTCGAGCGTGAGCCCGAGCCCGCCAAGGATGCGCTGGTTGCTGGCCGGATACAGCCGGGTCAGCAAGCGGCGCTCATGTGCGTCCAGCTGCAGTGTCAGCGGCAATTGCGGCACGGCGCGGTAATCCTCGCTGGGCGGCGCGCTCACGCGCAGTTGCGCAGGCCCGGCCAGCGGATTGGTGACCCAGGCAAGATACACCGGTGCCTGCCATTCCAGTTGCAGCGCAGCGCCGGGACCGGCGGCTGCCGGCGCGGGTTGCGCGGCCGGTGCCTGGGGCGAGGGGGGTGCGGCAGCGCCAGGCCAGTGCCAACGCTGCTGCGCATGTGCCGCAGATGCGCTGGCCAGCAATGAAGCCAATGCTGTGACGAGGGCGATGCGGGGCACGGGGTGGGGCACGCCATCGACTCGAGCAAAAGGGGCGCAAGTATGCGGCCCATCACAGGCTGGAGTGGTATCGGATGAAAATATATCTTTCCATCCGCATGAAGAGATTGACATCGCAAAAAGCCGGTGGCATCTTAGCCTCACCATCGAGACCGGCGGAGGGACAGGCCCTTTGATGCCGGGGCAGCCAGCGGAGCGCGCAAGCGCCCGCGTTTGGTGCCAAATCCTGCGGGGACCACGCGTCCGCCGAAAGATGGTTCGAATCGTGCCTTGTGCACGTCGAACGCGAGCTCCGCGAAGCTCGATGGCCGATCCACCCTGGATACCGCCATGAGCCTCGTGAATACAGCATCGCCGTCTACCAATGATTCCGTTTACATCCCCGCCAGCAACGACGATGGCATTACTGCCGCGCGCGGCGAACTTGTCATTGCTCTGCCGATGCGCCATGCCGGCATGCGTGAGCTGCGGCTGCGCTATGAACTGATCGGCGCGGCCAATGCGCCGGTGGTGTTCGTGGCCGGCGGTATCTCCGCGCACCGCCATCTCGCTGCCAGTGCGCTGTTTCCCGAGAAGGGCTGGGTGGATGGGCTGGTCGGCGGCGGACGCGCGCTGGACCCGGCATCGCGCCGGTTGCTGGCATTCGATTTTCTTGGTGCCGACGGCACGCTGGATGCGCCGATCGAAACTGCCGACCAGGCCGATGCCATCGCCGCGTTGCTGGACGCACTGGGCATCGCGCGGTTGCACGGCTTTGTCGGCTATTCCTACGGTGCGCTGGTTGGCCTGCAGTTCGCCATTCGCCATGCGGCCCGCGTCGGCACCCTGATTGCGGTGAGCGGTGCGCATCGCGCGCACCCGTATGCCGCGGCCTGGCGTGCATTGCAACGCCGCGCGGTGGCGCTGGGCCAGCTGCAATGCGCGGAAAATCATGGGCTGGCGCTGGCGCGTCAATTCGCCATGCTCAGCTACCGCACGCCGGAAGAATTCAGCGAACGCTTCGATGCGCCGCCGGAAGTGATCAATGGCCGCGTGCGTGTGGCGGCGGAAGACTATCTGGACGCTGCCGGTGCGCAGTACGTGGCGCGCACGCCGGTGAACGCTTACTTGCGCCTGTCCGAATCCATCGACCTGCACCGCATCGACCCGGCGCAGGTGCGCGTGCCCACCGTCGTGGTGGCGGTGGAGGGCGACCGCCTGGTGCCGCTGGCCGACCTGGTCAGCCTGGTCGAAGGCTTGGGGCCGCGCGGCAGCCTGCGCGTGTTGCGCTCGCCGTATGGCCACGACGCCTTCCTGAAAGAAATCGATCGCATCGACGCGATCCTCACTACTGCCCTTCGCAGCACCGGAGAAACCGCATGAGCTTTCGTGACCCCTCCGACGCCCCCTGTACCGCTGCCACTGCCGCCGTGCGCGCCGGTATCGATCGCGATACTGCCTACGGTGCGGTGACCCCGCCGATCGTGTTGTCGTCGAATTTTTCCTTCGATGGGTTCGGCAACAAGCGCCAGTACGACTACACCCGCAGCGGCAATCCGACCCGCGATCTGCTCGGCGAAGCGCTGGCCGAACTGGAAGGCGGCGCGGGCGGGGTGATCACCTCCACCGGCATGGGCGCGATCAATCTGGTGCTCAACGCGCTGCTGCAGCCCGGCGACACGCTGGTGGTACCGCACGATGCTTACGGCGGCAGCTGGCGCTTGTTCAATGCGTTGGCCAAGAAAGGCCACTTCGCGCTGATCACCGCCGACCTCACCGACCCGCGTTCGCTGGCCGATGCGTTGGCGCAGTCGCCCAAGCTGGTACTGATCGAAACCCCCTCCAACCCGCTGCTGCGCATCACCGATCTGCGCTTCGTCATCGAAGCTGCCAGGAAAGTGGGCGCGTTGACCGTGGTGGACAACACCTTCCTGTCGCCGGCACTGCAGAAGCCGCTGGAATTCGGCGCCGACCTGGTGCTGCATTCCACCACCAAGTACATCAACGGCCACAGCGATGTGGTGGGCGGTGCGGTGGTGGCGCGCGATGCCGAGCTGCATCAGCAACTGGTGTGGTGGGCCAATGCGCTGGGCCTGACCGGCTCGCCGTTCGATGCCTTCCTCACCCTGCGCGGTCTGCGCACGCTGGATGCGCGGCTGCGCGTGCACCAGGAAAATGCCGATGCGATCGCCGCGTTGCTGGACGGGCATGCGGCGGTGAATCAGGTGTATTTCCCCGGTCTGGCGGCGCATCCGGGCCATGCGCTGGCCGCGCGTCAGCAGAAGGGGTTTGGCGCGATGATGAGTTTCGAGCTGGAAGGCGGCGAAGCGGCGGTGCGCGCGTTTGTCGATGGCTTGCGCTATTTCACCCTGGCCGAATCCTTGGGCGGGGTGGAAAGCCTGATCGCGCATCCGGCCTCGATGACGCATGCGGCGATGACCGCCGAAGCGCGCGCGGCGGCCGGCATTTCCGATGGGCTGCTGCGGCTGTCGATCGGGATCGAATCGGCCGAAGATCTATTGATCGATCTGCGCGCCGGTCTGGCCCGCGCGCAAGCCACCCTGACCACTGCCAACCGCAAACAGGTGGACGCGTGAGCACTGTGCTGCCTGTTTCGCGCCGCGCTCCGGCCGCTGCGGTGACGCCGACGCCGCGTCTGGCCTTGCTGGGGACCGGCACCGTGGGGCGCGCCTTCGTGACGCGTTATACCGCGCTGCAGGCGCGTCAACTGCGTTTGCCGCGTTTTGATTGGTTGGCCAATTCGCGCACTGCACAGGATTGCGGCGTGAGTGCCGAGCAGGCGCTGCAACACGCCAATGCCGCGCCGCGCGGGCAGGCAGTCGTGCAGCCGTGGGCAGAAACCACCGCGCTGCGTGCCGGCGATGTGCTGGTTGATGCGACTGCCAGCGATGTGGTGGCCGATTGGCATGTGGAATGGCTGCTGCGTGGTGTGCACGTGGTCACCGCCAACAAGTTGGGCCAGGGCACGGCGCTGTCGCGTGCGCAGGCCTTGCACGCGGCGCGCCATGCAAGTGGTGCGCACTACGGAGATAGTGCGACCGTGGGCGCCGGGCTGCCGGTGTTGAGCAGCGTGCGCGCGCTGGTGGCCGGGGGCGACCATATCCATTCGATCGAGGGCGTGTTGTCTGGCTCGTTGGCGTGGCTGTTTCATCGTTACGACGGCAGCGCTGCGTTTTCCGAGTGTGTACGCGAAGCGATGGCCTGCGGGTATACCGAGCCGGATCCGCGTATCGATCTCTCTGGCGAGGATGTGCGGCGCAAATTGCTGATCCTGGCGCGCGCTGCGGGGTGGCAGCTGGAGGCCGAGCAGGTGCATGTGGAATCGCTGGTGCCGGCAGCCATTGCGCACGTGCCGCTGGCTGATGTGAACGCGCAGTTGGGCGCACTGGATGCGGTGGTGGGCGCGCGCTGGCAGCAGGCGCGCGCCGCAGGGCGTTGCCTGCGCTTCGTGGGTCGCGTGGATGCACATGGGGCGAGCGTGGGCTTGCGCGAGTTGGCGCTGGAACATCCGTTGGCTGGCGGCGCCGGTACCGACAACCGGGTGGCGATCAGCAGCGACCGGTACCGAGAGCAGCCGTTGTTGATCCAGGGCCCGGGCGCGGGTGCAGAAGTGACTGCCGCGGCGCTGCTGGATGATGTGTTGCGGATCGTGGCTGGGTGATGGGCTCGACGTGGAACTGGACCACGGCCCGGAAGCGACGTTGATGTGGCAGAGCGGTAAGACATGCGCCGTCCTCCCGCCCTGCCTTGCGGCAATTACTTCGCGATCGCCTTCAACAGGGCCGCATTGAAACGCGTTGGGTCCTGCACCTGCGGCGAATGTCCAAGGTCGGCGAATTCGACCAGCGTTGCCTGCGGAATCGCCGCAGCTGCGCGCTTGCCCAGCTTGGTGTAATCGCCGACGCGTGCCTTGACCTGCGGCGGGGCGGTGTCCTTGCCGATCGCGGTGCGGTCCTTGAGGCCGATGAACAGCGTGGTCGGCACCGTGAGCTTGGGCAGTTCGTACACCACCGGTTGATTGAACACCATGTCGTAGGTCAGGGCCTGATTCCAGGCCACGGCCTGCTTGCCGTTGCCCAGCGACATGCCCGCCTGCATGCGCGCCCAGCGTTCGAATTCCGGCTTCCATTGGCCGGCGTAGTACACGTCCATCTGATACTTCTTGATCCGCTCGAAGCTGTTTTTCAGCTCGTTGTCGTACCAGGCGTCGACGCTGCGCCACGGGATGCCTTCGGCCTTCCAGTCTTCCAGGCCGATCGGGTCGACCAGGGCAAGGTGCTCTGTGGCCTGCGGATACATCAACGCATAGCGGATCGCGAGCATGCCGCCCATCGAATGGCCGACCACGACCGCGCGCTCGATGCCGAGTTTTTTCAGCAGCGCATGCGTGTTGTCGGCCAATTGCGCGAAGGAGAACTGATAGGCCGCCGGTTTGCTGGATTTGCAAAAGCCCAACTGGTCCGGCGCGATCACGCGGTAGCCGGCCTTGCTCAATGCCGCGATGGTGGTTTCCCATGTCGCTGCGCAAAAGTTCTTGCCATGCAGCAGCACGGCGGTGCGCCCGTTCGCCTTGCCGCTTGGAGCGACATCCAGATACGCCATTTCCAGCGGTTGCTGTTGCGAAGTGAAGGCGTCGATCTTGACCGGGTAGGGGTAGTCGAAGCCTTCCAGACGCGGGCCATAGCTGCTTTCTTGCGCCATCAATGGGGCGCAAGCCATGGCAAGGGCGAGGGTGCAAGCGAGCTGTCGCATCGCGATCTCCAATCGGAATCCAGCTCGCAACGTACACGGGTGGATGTCGTGGGGACGTACAGCCTTGGGTGAAGGCGCGCGAGCGGACGCGGTAGATGATGGGCTGCGTGGGTCGAGTGCGCGGGCGCGCGATCAGGCGTTAACGGCCAGGCTCCACGCGCCTTGGCGCGCTTATGCAAGGTGTTCGCAGTCTGGTGCGGTGCGCCTGTGTACTGTTCGCGCGTTGCGCACGTTTTGGTGCGCTGCTCAGTTGCCTGGCGACGCTGCTCGTCTAGCGCAGCTAACAAAACTCCTACGCAGCCGTCAGGCGGGCGCGGCCGGTGCCTGGAATCGGCATGTGCCGTTCGTACACTCCGGTTCCTCCGCGCCGTGCGTGCCCACCTGACGACTGCTCGCTACGTTTTTAGCCGCTCAGCACTCGATGACGTTCACCGCCAGACCACCGCGGCTGGTTTCCTTGTACTTGTCCTGCATGTCGCGGCCGGTGTCGCGCATGGTCTTGATGACCTTGTCCAGCGAGACCTTGTGCTTGCCGTCGCCGCGCATGGCCATGCGGCTGGCGTTGATCGCTTTCACCGCGCCCATTGCATTACGTTCGATGCACGGGATCTGCACCAGCCCGCCAATCGGGTCGCAGGTCAGGCCCAGGTTGTGTTCCATGCCGATTTCGGCCGCGTTTTCGATCTGCCCCGGGTTGCCGCCGAGTGCGGCAACCAGGCCGCCTGCGGCCATCGAACAGGCCACGCCCACTTCGCCCTGGCAACCGACTTCGGCACCGGAAATGGAGGCGTTTTCCTTGTAGAGGATGCCGATGGCGGCGGCGGTGAGCAGGAAGTCGAAGATGCGCTGCTCGGATGCCCCGGCGCAGAAGCGGTCGAAGTAATGCAGTACCGCCGGGATGATGCCGGCGGCACCGTTGGTGGGCGCGGTGACCACGCGGCCGCCGGCTGCATTTTCTTCGTTGACTGCCAGTGCGTACAGGTTGACCCAATCCAGCGTGGTCAGCGGGTCGCGCATCGCCGCTTCCGGCTTGGATGAGAGTTCGCGGTACAGCGCCGGTGCGCGTCGCGAGACGTTCAGGCCACCGGGCAGCGTGCCTTCCTGGCGGATGCCGCGCTCCACGCAGGACTGCATCGCATTCCACAGCTCGCGCAGGCCCGCACGAATCTCGTCTTCGCTGCGCCAGCTTTTTTCGTTTTCGAACATCAGCGCGGCGATGCTCAGACCGCTGCGTGCGCACTGCGCCAGCAATTCGTCGCCACTGAGAAACGGGTAGGGCAGCGGCGTCTCGTCGGCCACGATGCGGTCGTCGGCAGCGTCATCCTGGTTGACCACGAAGCCGCCGCCGACCGAGTAATAGTCGCGTGTGGCGATCACGCCTTCCTCCGCGTCGTATGCGGTGAAGCGCATGCCATTGGTGTGGTAAGGCAGCTTCTGGCGCTTGTTCATCGGCAGGTCGCGCTTTTCGTCGAAACCGATGGTGTGCTGGCCCATCAAACTGATGCGCTTGCTGGTGCGGATGCGTTCCAGCGTGGCGGGGATGATGTCCGGGTCGATCAGGTTCGGGCGATGGCCTTCCAGCCCCAGCAGCACCGCCTTGTCGGTGCCGTGGCCGCGGCCGGTGAGGGCAAGCGAGCCGAACACCTCGGCGCGGATGCGCACCACATCCTGCAGGCGCCCGGCATCGAGCAGCCAACGATGCACGAAGCGCTCGGCGGCGCGCATCGGCCCCACGGTGTGGGAAGAACTCGGACCGATGCCGATCTTGAACAGGTCGAACGTGCTGACAGCCATGCGTGCCGGAGAGGTAAGCGTAAAGGCGGCTATTCTAGTCGTTCGGCGATTGCGGCACGGCTGCAGCGCAGCATGAGAGCTGAGCGGATGTCCCTGACCTTGTACCAGCGCGACGATTGCCACCTGTGCGACCAGGCCGTGGAAGTGCTGGCGCAGGTACGTGCCGGCGAGTTCAGCAGCGTGTTTATCGACAACGACACAGCGCTCGAGTCCGCTTATGGCGAGCGTGTGCCGGTGTTGCGCGATGCCCGTGGACGCGAGCTGGATTGGCCGTTCGATGGCACCGGTCTGCGTGCGTGGCTGGATGCCGGTACGCGTTGATGTGGCGCGTACGGACCTGGTTTGCGTCTGGCGTTCCTGGCGTCGCTGTTCAACGGCACCACTGGTCCTCGCAGGGCACGCCATCGTTGTCGCCGTCCATTGCGGTGTTTGGGCAATGCTGCAGTACGTAAGTCGCTTCGGCGCAGGAACTCATCTGTGTGCAACGCGTGCGCCCGCCGCAACTGTAGTGCGCGGGTGCAGATGCAGGAGCGGCTGCTACGGGCCGCACCGGGACCGACGTTTGCTCTAGTGACGCCGCCGGCTTGAACGCAGCGATCAAGTGATCGCGCTGCTGATAGGCAAACGCGCCGCCAACGAGTACGAGCATCATCCGCAAGACGTTGCCAAGGCCGATCTTTCCCTTTGCCGGCACCGTGCGCGTCGTGCGTCGCACGGGGGCGTTATGCTTGGGCACAGGGGTACCGGCACGTATGACGCGCACCGCGCGCAGGCGACCATCCGGGCCAGGCTCGGTTTCGAACGAGATCACCTCGCCGATGCGCGGGGACTCGAAGCCGCGCGGAAACGCGGAAATATGCACGAACACGTCATCGCCGGGCTGCGCCGGAGTGATGAAGCCGAAACCGCGGTCGCTATTCCAGCGGGTCAACGTTCCGTGTGTACGCATCGTTGGTGTCCTTGAAGTGGCCACCGAGTCTAGCTGTCGCGCGGTGTTATGTGACAGGCGGGCATAAAAAAGCGGCGGACCCGACGAGGATGTCCGCCGCCCAGTGGCTGCGTCCGGTTGCGGCCTGTGGCGTTACTTCGCCTTCAACACGACCTTGGTGCTGATCGCAGTTTCGTTGGGAATGGTCTTGGTGTCGGCCCAGTCGCCGCCGCCCACGCCGAAATCCAGCCGCTTGACCACGGCCTTGCCGGCCAGCACCGGCTGTGCGCCCGGGGTCCAGGTGAAGGTCAGCGTGACCGGCTTGCTGACGCCACGCAGTTCCAGGGTGCCGTCGGCGGCGTACTGGTTACCGCCCAGGGCGCGGAACCTGTCGGCGCGGTAGCGCGCGGTGGCGAACTTGGCGACGTTGAAGAAGTCCGGGCCCTGCAGGGTGGAATCGCGGTCGTTGTTGCCGCTGATCGCACTGGCCAGCGGAATGCGCACGTCGAGCTTGGCGCCTGCCAGGTTGGCCGGATCGAAACTCAGCGTGGTGTCGAAGCCGGGGAACTTGCCGGTGAACACTTCGCCGTCGTACTTGCTGGCGAACACCAACGACGAGCCCGGCGCCTGCACGTACTCGACGGCGGACACCGGCGCAGCGGCGAAGGTGGCAACCAGCGAGGCGGCGACCAGCAACGGAGAGGCAAACAACTTGGACGACATGGGAATTCCTCAGGATTTGGGGGAGAGCCAACCGCGCGGCAACATCCGCGCCAAGGTGGCGTCACGCTGGAACAGATGGTGGTACAGCGCAGCGCCGGCGTGCGCCAGCACCACAGCAATCAACAGCCAGAAACCCCATTCGTGGATAACGTGCGCGGTGGCGCGCAGTTGTTCGTCCGGCGGGCTGAGCTTGGGCACATTGAACAGGCCGAACCAGCGGAACGGGCGCAGGCCGCTGGTGGAGTCGTACAACCAGCCCGACAGCGGCATGGCGAAGATCATGGCGTACAGCAGCCAATGGGTGAGCCCGGCGATGCGCTCCTGCCAGCGCGGCGTGCCGGCGACCGGCGGCGGTGCGCCGGCGTAGATGCGCCAGCCCAGCCGCATGATCACCAAAGCCAGCACCGTCAGCCCGACCGACTTGTGCGCGGTGTAGATCCAGAAATATTTCGGCGTCTTGGGCAGCTCGCCCATGGTCAGGCCGACGATGCCCAGCACCAGAATCAACAGCGCGATCAACCAATGCAGGGTCTGGCTCACACCGCCCCAGCGTTCGACGTTCTTCGGGCTCATGTTTCAGCGTCCGGGCGGGTGGGGGCGTCAGGGGGGGCGGGCGCGGCCGGAGCGGCTGGCGTATCGGGCGTCTGGTCATCGGCGCGGCCTTCGCGCACGGCTTCGGCTTCGATGCGCAGTTCCACGCTGTCGCCGATCATCGATTTCCAGGCATCGATCCCGAATTCCGCACGGCTCAGCGTGGCCGTGGCCGAAAACCCGGCGGTGCGGCGAAACGGTGGCAGCGGATGGCGTTTGAGCGCGTTGAGGGTGACCTCCAGGGTGACCGGGCGGGTGACGCCATGCAGGGTCAGATTGCCGGTGACCTTTGCCTGGTTCTTGCCGCTGGGTTCCACGCGCGTGGAGACGAAATGCGCGTCAGGAAAGCGCTCGGCATCGAGTAGGTTGCGTGCCAGGGTGGCCTCGTTCCACTTGGCATCGCCCAGGTCGGCGCGGTGCAGCGGCACGGTGACATCCAGCCGGGCGGCGGCCCAGTCGTCGGGGTCGAACACCAGCGTGCCGCTACTGCCGGAAACGGTGCCCAATGCCTTGGAAAAGCCGGCATGTTCCACCGCAAACAGCACGCGCGTGTGCACCGGATCCAGCGCGTAACGCACCGGCGCAGCGGTGGCAGCGAGGCTGGCCAGGACAAGCGCGGGGGACACCAGCAGGCGGGCGAGGATTGTCATGGGCGGATTCTAGACACATCCCGCCAACGCGCGCTTGGCTTGCGCTCGCAACGATCCGTTGCGAGCATGCCGGCTGGACGTGGAAGGGATTCCCACATGCGTGGACTCATCGTGGTGCTGGTCTTGTTGTTGGCGATTTGCCCGTGTGCGGCAAAGATTCCGGAAGTGCCGCGTTTTCGGATCGTGGGCCCCAGCGAAGGATTGCCATCGACAATGGTGGTTGCCATCAGCCAGGACCGGGCCGGTTACCTGTGGCTTGCAACACTCGACGGTCTGGTGCGTTACGACGGCGCAGGATTCAGGACCTGGCGTCACGATCCGGCCGACCCTGCCTCCTTATCTTGCAACGCCGTGCAGGCGCTGCATATCGATGCGTTGGACCGGGTCTGGGTGGGATGCGGCAAGACGCTGAGTGTCCTGGATGCCGGCCGCAGCGGCTTTCGTCATTATCGGGATGCCGACTACCCGTTGATGAAGGACGGTGAGATCTACAGCATCGCCGCATTCGACGGCGATATCTGGGCCGGCACGACGACCGGTGCCCTCGTGCGCATCAATGCAGGCGGAAAGATGTCGGCCGTGAATCTGGGCGAGCTCGAAGGCGCGCTGGATCAGGCCATGGTCATGAATCTGGCGGCGGACAACCAGCACCGCTTGTGGATCGGTACCAGCAGCGGCCTGGCCTATTACGACGGCAAGCACCTGCGTCGCAAATACATACCCGACGAACCGAGCCGGCAGTCGGCCATCTTCGGTTTGCAGTGGACCGGCGACCGTTTGTGGCTGGGGAGCGACTCCGGGCTGCATGTGCTGCGGGCCGACGGTCACTGGCAGCCGCTTGCGTGGTCAACGATGTTTGGTCCCGGTAATGAGCTCTGGGGTGCAGTCGCTGCGCCGGATGGCGAATTCTGGCTGGCTAGCGGGCGTGGTCTGTGGCGCACGCGTGGCGAGCGTCCGCCGGTGCCCGTCCTTAGTGGCCAGGAACCGCTGTCGCGTCGCAACGTGGTCGGCTTGATGGCGGCGGCCGATGGGGGGCTGTGGGTGCCCATGCATGGCACCGGCCTGGGGTATTTGCCGGCAGACTGGAAACGCAGTGCCGTGCTCAAGCCCCCCGTGCCAATGGGCGATGCGATTTATTGCAACCTGGCGGCCGCCGCGCGCTCCGGTGGCTTGTGGCAGGTGGATGCGCAGGGACGTCTGCTACGCGTGGATCCGAGCACCGGCGATTCGTTTCAGACAGGTCTGCAGTCGCGGCATCTCAAGGGGATGGAGTTGGTGTCGGCGCTGGAAGATCGCCTGCAACGCGTGTGGCTGGGGAATTTGAGTTTTGGCCTTTCGCGGATGGATCTGCGCACCGGTGAGTTCATTCATTGGCCCTTCGATGGGCCCGACCCCGCATCGGGGTTGTCGCCGGCGGACTGGATCACCGAGCATGGCGACACTGTGTGGATGACCTTCCTCGACATGGTGCAGCAGCGCGATTTGCGTACTGGCAAGGTCCTGCAGCGCATTACTCAACAAGACCTGCATGGCTTGCGTGCGATCGGCGTCCAACAGCTGGAACAGGGCCCCGACGGACGCGTGTGGGTCGCGGGCGAAGGCGGCATGTTTGCGTGGGACGACACGTCGCGCCGCTTCGTGCCGGTGGCAGGGCTCGAAGGAACGCCGATCCAGGCATTTGCCAGCCAGTCGGCAGAGACGGTCTGGGTGTACCGGGCCTCTGGCGCAGAACAGTGGCAGAAGGTCGCGGCCCGCTGGAAGCGGGTTCGTCAGGTGGGAGAGGCCGACGGGCTGGCCGGCTTCGACGCCTCTGCCATGCAGATCGACCCGCGTGGCAGGGTTTGGATTTCCAGTCTGCGCGGGCTGTGGCGGATCGACCCTTCGGTGCATCCGGCACGCGTACGCAACATCGGCACGCGCGATGGCCTGACCAGTCAGGAGTTCATCCAGCACTGCCTGTTGATGTCGGGCGATATCTTGATTGGCGCGACCAGCGATGGCTCTACCGTGCTGCTGGATACTGCAATGCCGGACGTCGCACCATTCGTCCCGGCACTGCAGTTGGAACATGTCAGCGTGCTGCGCAATGGCGCACGCATCGCTTTGCCAATGGATCGCCCGTTTGAGTTGGGCCCGGAGGACCGTCAGCTGCAGGTCGTCAGCCGCTTGTTGTCTTACAGCGACCCTCTCTCCAATCGCTATCGCAGCTTCCTGAAAGGCTTCGACACGGACTGGCAGACCGCAGGCAGTACGGGTGTCCGCGAATTCGCCATTCTGCCTGCGGGCAATTATGAGCTCTCGCTGCAGGGCATCGATCCGCTGGGCAATCGCTCGCAGGTCCGCTCGCTACAGTTTTCGGTCAGACCGCCCTGGTGGCGCAGCGACATCGGTATTGCGTTGATCTGTCTCTCGGGCTTGCTGTTGAGTGCCTTGCTGGCCGCCGCCTATCGCCGCCGTCTCCGCATGCGTGCGCAATGGCAACTGGCGCAGCACAAGCGCGAGTTGGCCGAACAGGCATCGCTGGCCAAGACGCGCTTCCTGGCGACGTTGGGCCATGAGGTGCGCACGCCGATGACAGGCGTGCTCGGCATGAGCGAGTTGCTGCTGCAGACCCCGCTGGATGGCCGGCAGCAAGAGTATGCGAGTGCGATCCAGCTGGCGGGGAAGCACTTGCTGCGTCTGGTCAACGACGCGCTGGATCTGGCCCGGATAGAAGCCGGTAAACTGCCGTTGGACTATCGCGATTTCGATCTGCGCCAGCTGATCGGGCACGTGGCCGAACTGGTGCGCCCGAGCGCCGCGCAGAAGCAGCTGGCGTTCGAGTGCCAATTGGACGATGCCTTGCCGCCGGCATTGCATGGCGATGCGGGGCGCGTGCAACAGATTTTGCTCAATCTGCTGTTCAATGCGGTCAAGTTCACCGAGCGCGGTGGCGTGTCCCTGCGCGTTGCGGCGCTGCCGCAGCACACGCAGCAGGGCGTCCGTGTGGAAGTGCGCGACACCGGGCCCGGCATGAGCCCGGAGCAGCATGGACGCCTGTTTCAGCGCTTCGAGCAGGCCGAAGGCGCACTGACCTTGGCGCGCCACGGCGGCAGTGGCCTGGGGTTGGCGATCTGCCGGGAGCTTGCGGCGGCGATGGGCGGGGCAGTGACGGTCAGCAGCGAGTTGGGGCAGGGCGCCTGTTTCGTGGTCGAGCTGCCGCTGCGCTGGGTAGCCAAGTTACCCGCAGCGACGCAGCTGCCAGTGCGCACAGACGCGCAGCACCAGCAGGCGCCGCTGCAGCTGCTCCTGGTCGAAGACGACCCGACCGTGGCGCAGGTGATCGTTGGCTTGCTGCAGACGCGTGGGCATCACGTCACCCATGTATTGCATGGTCTTGCAGCGCTGGCCGAGGTGAGTACGCGCCGTTTCGATGCAGGTCTGTGCGATCTGGATCTGCCCGGTCTGGATGGCGTGGCACTGGTGGCGCAGTTACGCGCGCGCGGCGTGCGCTTCCCGATTGTGGCAGTGACCGCACGTGCCGATGCCGATGCCGAACCGCAGGCGATGGCTGCGGGTTGCAATGGATTTCTGCGCAAGCCGGTCACTGGCGACTTGCTCGCGCAAGCCTTGGCGCGGGTGCTTGCCGATGTTGATGATGGAAAAGGCGAAAGTGATGGCGTTGACGCGTAGGTCGATGCGGTTGGTGGCACGAGGGCTCGCCAGGATCGAGTCGCTGACGCTTTTTCTGCTCAGCTGGGCAGCTCTTAAAATCGACGCAGCGGCCACTGCAGGCAGTGTCGGGCACGTCAAGCACATGCGGCATCTTCCAGGCAAGACAATGGTTGCCCGGAAGAGTGGCGGCGCTGGATCGAGATCTGGATTTCCCCGGGCTGGATGGCTTGCACCGGCATTGCCACTGCGCCAGCACGGCCATCGCTTTACCTCGCTCGCAGTCACTGCACGCGCAGACAGCGCCGCTGAAACCCCGGCGCAGGCCGCAGCCTTCCATGGATTCCCGCGCAAGGGCGGTCACCGCCGATTTTCTGCTGGAAGCGATCGCGGCTGCACGCGACGCGGCAAGATCGTGCGCGGCACGATCCGAGGGCGCTGCATCGGAGATATCCAAATGAGGGAATGCATGCTTGCTCATGCACGATGTGGCCCGCACTATGCGGCTATCTGCAGTGAAATTTTTATGTCACGCCTACGCCCTTGTTCCGATTTCGGTCACACCCTTGCTGCACTGTGGTTGGTCCTAATGATCACGGCGGCGCCCTTGCTGGCCTCTGCGGCAGTGCCAGCCACTCCTGTGCCGATCCAGCTCACTGTGGCCGACGGACTTCCTTCCAACACGGTGAACGACTTCGCCGAGGACAGAAGCGGCTACCTGTGGCTGGCAAGCAGCGATGGTTTGGCCAGGTTCGATGGGCGGAGTTACCGCATTTGGCGGATGGAAGACGGGCTGACAAACAACTTTGTATGGGCTTTAGCGGTCGATACCGACGATGCGGTGTGGGTTGGTTTTGACAATGGTGGCGTCGGTGTCCTGGACGCTAAACAGCGGGCCTTCAAACGATTGGAGACCCCGCAGTTTCCTGAACTCGAGCGTAGTATCGTGTGGGCAATCGCGCAGACCCCGGATGGGGATCTATGGTTTGGAACATCAAGAAATGGTCTGTATCGGCGGCGGCCGGACGGTAGTGTGCAGCGCTTTACGTTCTCGGCAAACGACGTGCACAGTCTGCCTTCTAACCGAGTGACTGCAATACGGGTTACGTCTGACGGGGCGCTTTGGATTGGAGGCAACGGAGGCCTCGCGCGATGGAATGGGGTGTATTTCGATCGTAAGGCATTGCCGGGAAATAGCCAGGTTTCCAATGGGCTACGCCTTAGTATCAACGGTGACCTATGGGTTACCGATAGTAATAACGTGCTATATCGACTTAACTCTAGCGGAAATTTTATTCCGCAGCCTTGGCAGACTACAAGCGACGGCGAACACGTTATAGGCATGTTGTTGCAGGATCGAAGTGGGCATTATTGGTTAGACACGATGTCCGGTTTGGGTATTTCCGACAGTGCGCATGTCCAAAATGTGCCTGTCTACAGCTTGTCGGCACACGGATTGGTCAAGCCGAGTTGGTCAAGTGCCTACGAGGATCGCGAAGGTGGTCTTTGGTTCGCCAGCCTCAATGGCGGTCTTTGGCATCTGCCGCCCAACTGGAGCACTTTTTCAGTGTTGTCGTACCACGCTGACGACCCGCAATCGATGGCCAATCCTTTTGTAAAGGCCACAGCAATGTCGGCATCCGGTGGGTTGTGGGTTGCAGGCACGCGTGGCGTGTTAGAACACTTGGATCCTGTTAGCGGCAAGTTGGAACGCCACCTTCGTCCTATCTCAGGTGTGCGTTGGCCAATATGCATCCTTGAAAGTAAAAGGGGCTACGTCTGGATTGGGTTGCCAGAATCTCTGGTTCGTTATGACCCACGTACCCGACAAAGAAAAAATTGGCCACTATCCACAGCTCCCAATGTTGTGGCTGACATGGTGACGCCTGATCTCATGGCGATGGATGCACGCAATCAGCTTTGGATTTCACTGACCAAGACGGGCTTGCAGATTCGTGATGAAGAGGGTCAGCTTATCCGTGAAATCGAACAGGGTGACCACGGGCTAGATGACTCCAGCGCCTACGATCTAAGGCTTGGTCCCGATGGACAGATGTGGCTCGCCAGTACGACGGGCCTACGGCGCTGGGATCCGAAAGCGGATGCTTTCGTCATGGTTCGAGGTGCGCCGGCCTCAACGAACTATGTATTCCGTTTCACCGACACAGGCGTTGTATGGATCGGGTTGATGGGAGAGCTGCGCCGCTACCTCTGGGATGGCACGCAGCTCAAACATCTAGACACCATTGACGGTACACAAGAGTTCCCCATGGTGGCGCCTAACGGACTTGTGGTGGACGGAGCAGGCGTGGCTTGGGTATCGAGTGCGCGCGGTCTGATCAGGGTGGATCCTGCCAGCAAGATGGTGCGGGTCTATGGTGTTCATGACGGGCTTCCCAATCAGCAATTCCAGGAAAACACCCTTGTACAAGCAACGGGCGGGCAGATTCTAGGCGGAACGCCTGATGGGGTTGTGCTGTTTGATCCGGCCAAGATGCGTCCGAATACGCGCCGGCCTCCGTTGCTGATCGAGCGCGTAGGTGTGCGTCGTGGCGAGCGCGGACTGGATGTCACCGGCGTGGAGCCGCTACAACTGCAGGACGGCGATCGCGACCTGCACATCGTCGCGCGCATGCCGACCTTCACGCATTCGGAGTCAACCAGCTATCGCTTCCGCCTCAGCGGCTACGACCCGGACTGGATCGACGTCGGGCCCAGTGGCGAGCGTTTGTTTTCGCGCTTGCCCTCGGGGCATTACACGCTGGAAGTGCAGGGGCGCACTGCCGATGGCATCTGGTCGGCCAGCCAGACATTACGTTTTCAGGTATTGCCGCCGTGGTGGCTGTCGCCATGGGGCTTGAGCGTGCTGGCCTTGCTGACCTTGTGCGTAATCGCTGCGGCCATCTTGTTGTATCGCAGTCGCCTGCGCCGTTTGACCGCGTGGCAATTGGCAGTCCATAAACAGGAACTCGCAGAGCAGGCTTCGTTGGCCAAGACCCGTTTTCTCGCAACACTCGGCCACGAAGTGCGCACGCCGATGACCGGCGTGCTGGGTATGAGTGAATTACTGCTCAAGACGCCGCTGGATACCAAGCAGCGCAGCTATACCGAATCCATTCGCCGTGCAGGCGCGCACCTGCTGCGGCTGGTCAACGATGCGCTGGATCTGGCGCGGATCGAGTCCGGGCGGCTGGAACTGGATCTGGAGCCATTTTCGGTACGCCAGCTCGTGGCCGAGGTCGAGGCACTGATGGCGCCGTTGGCGCAGCAGCGGGGCCTGCGCTTCAGCCTGGAAATCGGCTTGCTTGGCGACATCACTGCCAGCGGCGATTCCACCCGCATCCGGCAGATCCTGCTCAATCTGCTGAGCAACGCGATCAAGTTCACCGAGCGCGGCGTGGTCGGTTTGAAATTGACCACGCTCGGTTCTTATCAAGGTCTGCGCTTCGAGGTCGCCGATACAGGGCCGGGCATCAATGCCGAGCAGAAGGCGCGCCTGTTCCAGCGCTTCGAGCAGGGCGATGGTGCCAAGACCAGCTCGCGCTATGGCGGCAGCGGCTTAGGTCTGGCGATCTGCCAGGAGCTGGCCATGGCGATGGGCGGGCATATCGAAGTGATCAGCCGGCTCGGTGCCGGGACGCGGTTCGTGGTGGATCTGCCGCTGCGTTGGGTGGCCGCCAATGCAACGCTCGGCGGCGATGCGGAGCATGCCGGCGCTGCGATCGCGCCGCAGCGCATCCTGCTGGTGGAAGACGACCCGACCATCGCCGAGGTCATCGTCGGCTTGCTGCGTTCGCAAGGCCACTCCGTAGTGCATGCACCGCACGGCCTGGCTGCGTTGACCGAGGCGGCCGACAACACCTTCGACCTGGCGTTGCTGGATCTGGACCTGCCCGGCCTGGATGGCTTCGCGTTGGCGCGGCAATTGCACGTGTTCGGTTACGAGATGCCGCTGATCGCAGTGACGGCACGCTCCGACGAAGCAGCCGAGCCGAACGCGCAGGCAGCAGGCTTCGCTTGTTTCCTGCGCAAGCCGCTCACCGGTGACATGCTGGCCGATACCATTGCCGAGGCGTTACGCAGCACGCGCTGACAGGGTAAGCGCATGCGCAGCCGTATGCACAGACCCGTGCTTGCCCGCACCGCGCCTGGCCCGCACTATGCGCCGACTTGTCGTGAAACTGATCCGGTGCGCTTTCTATCCCGCTTGCCCCATTGGCTGCTCGCTGTGCTCTGGGTATTCCTGTGTCTGGCGGCACTTCCCGTGCAGGCGCGTACGCCTGCGACACCGGTGCCCAGCCAGTTGACGATCGCAGACGGACTGCCGTCCGACACGATCAATGAATTGGCCGAGGACAGACAGGGGTATCTGTGGCTTGCCAGCGATGACGGCTTGGCCAGGTTCGATGGCCGCAACTACCGCATCTGGCGGATGGAAGATGGCCTGACCAGCAACGTGGTCTGGACCGTCTGTGTCGATACCAAGGACCGCGTGTGGATGGGCTTCGAGGATGGCGGCGTTGGCTATCTGGAAGCGAATACGCGCACATTCAAGCGGCTGGAAGATCCGCATTTTCCGGAACTGCGCGATGCCATGGTGTGGACTTTGGCAACGACACCGGATGGCGCGCTGTGGATCGGAACCGCCAAGCAGGGCGTGTACCGGTACCGGCCGGACGGACGCATCCAGCACTTTTCCGCGACCGCCGGTGGGCTGCACCAGCTGCCGTCCGATAGCGTCGTAGGTTTGGAAGCCGCCGCTGACGGCTCGATGTGGATCGGTACCTGGAGCGGGCTCGTGCACTGGGACGGTCAACGCATGCAGCGCGTGCCGCTTCCGGTTGCAGAACAGACCGTCAACAGGCTCTCCAAGGAGCCGGGCGGCAAGGTGCTGTGGGTGTCCGACTTTGCGGGCAACGCATTTCGGCTCGATACCGTGGGGCGGTCCATCACGCGCCCATGGCAGAGCGCTGCGGCCAAGCCGCAGGTCAGGAGCGTGCTGTTGCGTGATCGACGCGGGCGCTACTGGCTGGATATCGACGCTGGTCTGGGCATCAGCACCGACGGTTCGTCCGTCGATAAGGTGCCCACCTACAGTGCGTCTGCGCACGGCCTGGTCAACCGGAACTGGATCGAGTCCTACCAGGATCGCGAAGGAGGGCTGTGGTTTGCCAGCCTCGAGGGCGGTCTGTGGCATCTGCCGCCGCGTTGGGACACCTTTGCGGTGTTCTCGCATCACAAGGATGACGCGCAGTCGCTGGCCAACCCGTCGATTACCGCCACAGCGCCATCGGCCGCCGGTGGTGTCTGGGTGACAGGCTCGCATAGCGCGCTGGAGTACTTCGATCCGGCGACCGGCCGCGTCAAGCTGCATCTGCCCAATATCGATCCGATTCGCGTCCCCGACAGCGTGTTCGAAAGCAGGCAGGGGGTGGTCTGGATCGGCGTACAGGGAACGCTGGTGCGGTACGACCCGCGTACACGTCAGGTCAAGCGCTTGCCGTTGTTGCAGCATGTCGATCCTGCGGCAGGCCCCGATAACGCGGGCAGGCCGGGCCGGATGGCCGATGATGCGCAAGGGCGCATCTGGGTGGCGCTGATGACCCAGGGAATACAGCTGTGGAACGGCGAGGGACAACTGCTCAGGACGATCGATTACGGAAGCCACGGCCTGAAAGCGCTGACCGTGCTGGACATGCGGATCGGGCCGGACGGGCAGATCTGGCTGAGCAACAACGCCGGTCTGTGGCGATGGGACCCGCGTGCCGACCGGTTCGTTCCGGTACGCGGTGCGCCGGCTGTGCCCACCTATGTGTTTCGCCAGGGAGAGGGCGGCATCGTCTGGATCGGATTGGCGGGAGAGCTGCGGCGCTATCTGTGGGACGGCACGCAGCTCACGCATCTGGACACGGTAGGGAAGGATCAGGAGTTTCCGAAGGTGGCGCCGACCGGCCTGGTGGTCGATGCCGGCGGCGTGGCCTGGGTCTCCAGTCATCGCGGGCTGATCCGGGTCGATCCCGGCAGCAAGCTAGTCCGCGTGTACAACGTGCACGACGGGCTTCCCAGCTCGCCGATGCAGGTGGCCACGCTGGTGCAGGCAACCACGGGGCAAATCCTGGGCGGCACATCCGATGGCATCGTCGTGTTCGATCCGGCCATGGTGCGGCCGAATTTGCGCCGCCCGCAGTTGTTGATCGAACGTGTCAGCCTGCGACGCGGCGAACGCGAACTGGATGTCACCGGCAAAACGCCGCTGCAGGTGCAGGACGGCGATCGCGATCTGCAGATCGTTGCGCGGATGCCCACGTTTACCAACCCCGAGTCCACCAGTTACCGCTTCCGCCTCAGTGGTTACGATCCGGACTGGATCGAGGTGGGCACCACGGGCGAGCGCTTGTTCTCGCGCCTGCCAGCGGGGCGTTACACGCTGGACGTGCAGGGACGCACTGCCGATGGCATCTGGTCGGCGAGCCAGACATTGCGCTTTCGGGTGCTGCCGCCGTGGTGGTTGTCGCCGTGGGGCATAAGCGGGCTGGCCCTGCTGACCGTGTGCGTGATCGCTGCGGCGATCTTGTTGTACCGCCGTCGTCTGCGTCGCCTCACTGCCTGGCAGCTGGCGGTGCACAAGCAGGAATTGGCTGAGCAGGCCTCTTTGGCCAAGACCCGTTTCCTGGCAACGCTCGGCCACGAAGTCCGCACGCCGATGACCGGCGTACTCGGCATGAGCGAGTTGTTGCTCAAGACCTCGCAGGATGCCAAGCAGCGCAGCTACACCGAGTCGATCCGTCGTGCGGGCGCGCATCTGCTGCGGCTGGTCAACGATGCGCTGGATCTGGCGCGGATCGAATCCGGGCGGCTGGAACTGGATCTGGAGCCATTTTCGGTGCGCCAGCTCGTGGCCGAGGTGGAGGCGCTGATGGCGCCATTGGCACAAGACCGCGGCCTGCGTTTCAGTCTGGAAATCGGCTTGCTTGGCGACATCACCGCCAACGGCGATTGCACCCGTATCCGGCAGATCCTGCTCAATCTGCTCAGCAACGCGATCAAGTTCACCGAGCGCGGCGTGATCGGTTTGAAATTGACCACGCTCGGTTCCTATCAGGGCTTGCGTTTTGAAGTCGCCGATACAGGGCCCGGCATCAATGCCGAGCAGAAGGCGCGCCTGTTCCAGCGTTTCGAGCAGGGCGATGGTGCCAAGACCACCTCGCGCTACGGCGGCAGTGGTCTTGGCCTGGCGATCTGCCAGGAACTGGCGATGGCGATGGGCGGGCATATCGAGGTGATCAGCCGGCTCGGTGCAGGGACGCGGTTCGTGGTGGATCTGCCGCTGCGCTGGGTCGCTTCCAATGCAACGTTGGGCGGCGACGTGACACCTGCCGGTAGCGCGGTCGCGCCGCAGCGCATCCTGCTGGTGGAAGACGACCCGACCATCGCCGAGGTCATCATCGGGCTGCTGCGCGCGCAGGGCCATTCGGTGGTCCATGCCCCGCACGGCCTGGCTGCGCTGACCGAGGCTGCCGACAACACCTTCGATCTGGCGTTGCTGGATCTGGATCTGCCCGGCCTGGATGGCTTCGCACTGGCGCGGCAACTGCGCGTATTCGGCTACGAGATGCCGCTGATTGCGGTGACGGCGCGCTCTGATGGAGCAGTCGAACCAAATGCGCAGGAAGCCGGGTTCGACTGTTTCCTGCGCAAGCCGCTGACAGGTGAGCTGCTGGCCGACACCATTGCCGAGGCGCTAGGACACAAGCGCCCGCATGATGGGGTTTAGAGCGGCTGGTCAGGCGTAGCGAGCGGTGTTCAGGTGAGCGGACGGCGTGCAGGAACCAGCGCTTACGCGCGGTACGTGTCGATGCCGGGCAGCGGCTGCGTTCCCCTGGCGGCTTGGTCATCGTGCTGCCAGCTGCTCTTCACCGCGCGAGGTGCGTCGTGCAGTGCTGTCACAGCAACTACTCGGCAACCGCTTCGACTTCCTTCGGATGCGGCCGCGTTTCGGCCAGCTGCCAGAAGATCAACGTCGACGACAAGGTGATACCGCCCACGCACAGGAAGGTGGCATGCAACGCCGCGGTGGCGCCATGCGTGTCGCCCAGATGCGTGTTGAACGCAGCCAGCAGACTGCCCGCTGCTGCCGCGCCGAAGCCGGTCGCCAGCATCATCACCATCGACAGCAGGCTGTTGCCAGGGCTGGCCTGCTCGCGGTCCAGGTCGCGCAGGGTCACTGTGTTCATGACGGTAAATTGCAATGAATTCACCGCGCCGAAGCAGGCCAGTTGCACCAGCCGCAGCCACAGCGGTTGACCGATAGCGATCAACGCAAAGCTGGCCATCGCCGCGCCCACCAACACGGTGTTGAGCATCAAGACGCGCCGATAGCCATAGCGACCGACCAACTTCACGGCGGCACGCTTGGCGGCCATGCCGGCCAGTGCCACCGGCACCATCATCAGCCCGGCATTCATCGGGCTCATGCCCATGCCCACCTGCAACAACAACGGGATCAGGAACTGATGTATCCCCACATTTCTTCCTGCAAGATCAAACACTTGGTGTGCCAGGGTGTGGAAGAAAGTGCGCGCATGGGGCACGCTTCAAGGTGACTAAGCCAAAGAAGAGTGCCGACCATGCGCGCCAGCGAAGTATTACAGAAGTGCTTGTCTAACTCACTCTCCGGGATGCATGCATTACGCCAACGCAGCTTGCTGCGCGCGGTTGAAGCGCTAGTGCATGGAGGCCGGCTGACGTTGATCGACATCGCACGCGCGTGGCCAGGCGCGACGCGGGTACGTGCGCCCCTCAAGGCATGCGACCGCCTGCTGTGCAATCGCGCGTTGTACGCCGAGCGGTCCGTGATCGAGCGGGACATGGCGCATTGGCTGTTGCGCGGTACGCAGCCAGTGATCGTGATCAATTGGAGCGATCTGAAGCCGGACAAATCGTGGTGCCTGCTGCGTGCAGCCGTCCCGATCGGTGGGCGCACGCTCACCTTGCTGGACATGGTGGTTCCGGGAAAGCAACAAGGCTCTCCTGGCGCGGAGAAGCGTTTCTTGCAGCAACTGCGCGCATTGATTCCAGACGATGTGCGTCCGATCCTGGTCACTGATGCCGGCTTCCGCACGCCATGGTTTCGTGCGGTGTCGGCGATGGGCTGGGATTGGGTCGGGCGACTGCGCGGACACACGCAGGTCAAGCCGCAAGCCGTGCCCGATGATGTAACGCAATGGATCGATAGCCGGAACCTGCATGCATTGGCTTCCAACCATGCAAACGAATTACCACCGATGCAGATCAATCGCAGCGATCCACTCAATTGCCGCCTGGTGCTCTATGCCAAAGCACGAAAAGGGCGTCAGCACCGCAACCGGCGCTCACCTGCCAACGTCTCGCGTGCATCATCGAGCCTGAAAGCAGCAGCGCGTGAGCGCGAGCCGTGGTTGATCGTTGCATCACCCCAGTTGCACGCACCCAGCGCAACGCAGTTGGTCAACCTGTACGCACGGCGGATGCAGATCGGGCTGGCATTTCGTGATCTGAAATCGCACCGCTACGGCCAGGCAATGGAAGACAGTTTGACCCGGCGCGGTGAGCGCCTGCAGATCCTGTTGTTACTCCACACGCTGGCCACCTTCGCCAGTTGGCTGGCAGGACTCGGCTGCGAAGCCACCGGCATCGCGCAGTGGCTGTCGCCGCGCAACAGCACCCGCAAGCTCCATTCGACACTGCGTGTCGGCCGCGAGGCGTTAGTCAGGCGCTGGCCGATGGAACCGGTCTCACGCTGGCTAGAACGCTTACGCACATTGCCCGACGCAGTGCGTGAGCAGATGACGTTGGTGCTGTAAAACGTGGGGATACCTCAGGATCAGGAACGGCATAGAGCCGCTGCCCACGCGTGCGAACAGGTTGCCCAGAATGCCGATGCGGTAGCTGGCCACCTTGAACAGGGCCAGCGGAAACAGCGCATTGGGGGTGTTGCCCGCATGCAGCCAGTAGCCGGCCAATGCGGCCAGTCCGCCGATCGCCAGCAGCATCACAAATGCGTGGCGCAAGCCGAGTTCGGAAATGCCATCCAGGGCCAGCGACAGCGCCACCATCCCGAACGCCAGCATCAGGTAGCCGACAAGATCGAAACGCCTGCGTGCATCGCCATAGTGGTCGGGCATGATCTTGAGTGCGGCAACAAACCCGATCACCCCGATCGGCAGGTTGATCAAGAACACCCAATGCCACGACGCCACTTCGACCAGATATCCGCCCAGGGTCGGGCCGATCAACGGGCCGATCAGTGCGGGAATGGCGATGAAACTCATCGCGCGCAGGAAGTCTTCGCGCGCCACCGTCTTGAGCACCGCCAGCCGCCCGACCGGCAGCAACATCGCCCCGCCGATGCCTTGCACCACGCGCGCGGCCACCAGCTGCGGCAGCTGCTGCGCAGCGGCGCATAGCAGCGAGCCTAGCGTGAACACGATGATCGCCGCCAGGAAGGTACGCCGCGTGCCGAAGCGGTCCGCAATCCAGCCCGAGGCCGGGATGAACATCGCCACCGCCAACGCGTAGCTGAACACCACCGACTGCATCTGCAGCGGGCTTTCGTGCAGGCTGCGCGCCATCGACGGCAGCGCCGTGTTGACGATGGTTGCATCCAGCATCTGCATGAAGATCGCCAGCGACACCAGCCACAGCAACGGCTTGATGGTGTCGTAGGCGCGCAAGCTGGGGACGGGCTGAGACATGGGCATCGCCGTAAGAAAGACAGCGCATTATCCCCGCGCCGATGTGCAGGCACTCAAAAAACGTGCGCGTTTGCTTCGTTGACTGAGCGCGCCTGCAAGCGTGCCGGCATCGGATGGGACCGCGATGTTGTGCAGTTCGGGTTCGGATGTCCACTGTTTGCAGATGAATTCATACGGTGTCAGACCCTTCAGGGCTTTGAGCCTGCGACCGTAGTTATAGGCGTCGATGACGTCGGCCAAATGCTGTTGCAGTTGTGCGTGATCGTCGTAATGAAAGCGTTTGACAGTGGCCTCCTTGATGGTCCGATTCATCCGCTCGACCTGCCCGTTGGTCCAGGGGTGCTTGACCTTGGTCAAGCGGTGTTCGATGCCGTGTTCCTCGCAGACTCGACTGAAAATGTGGGGGCAGGCATGGCGGTCGGAACTGCGGTTGGTGAACTGGATGCCGTTATCCGTCAGAACCGTGTGCAGGGTGTAGGGCACCGCCTGGATCACATTGCGCAGCAATTGCGCTGCAACCATCTTGTTGGCCGAGGCATGCAGCTCGGTGAGCGCAAACTTTGACGTCCTGTCGATGGCCACGAACATAGAGCTTTCCCTCGGCCGTGTGCACCTCTGCGATGTCGAGATGGAAGTAGCCGATCGGATAGCTTTTGAACCGCTTCTTGACGGCTTTTTCGCCTTGGATGTCGGGTAAGCGCGAGACGCCATGGCGCTGCAGGCAACGGTGTAACGAAGAGCGCGTCAGATGCGGGATGCTCGGCTGCAGCGCGTAGAGACAGTCGTCCAGCGGCAGCAAGGTGTGCTTGCGGAAGGCGACGATCGCCGCCTCATCCTCAACGGATAACACGGTGGAACACGGCTGCCTCGGCCCAGTGGGCAGATCGGCAACCGAGGTTCGCTTCTTCCACTTGGCCACCGTCTTTTGATTGATGCCGTAGCGCTTGGAGAGCGCTCTCAGGCTCTCTTGACTATTTTGTATCGCTCGACGGATCGCCTCTGTCGTAGTGGCGCTCCCATGCAGAACCTGGCCCATAGTGCTTCCTTCCATTCGTGGGAAAATAATGCACCATCAAAGCCTGGGATCAAACGCCTGGTCCATGGCGCGTTCGAATCCCAAGAACCCTTGATCGTCGAGCTGTTGGCGAGTCAACGTGGACACCGCGCGTGGCACGTCTTTCCAAGCCATCGCCATCTTGCTGCCAGCAGTGACGGCGCCGCTTGCATAAGCGTCACTACCTTCGGTCAGTACGCGCGGCGCTGTCACCAACAGGCGATCGAACTCGCGAAGACTGCTTGCTTCGGAGTGGTCACTGCCGCGGATGCCGGCGTCTGCGGCCGTTTCTTGGACGCGCTCCGCGTCACGCCGAGTCTGCGAGTCGTCGAGTGGCTGATGGCCATCGTCGGCGCGATGCTCCGGTTGAGCCCTGGTGGGTTGCGCTATCGTGTCGCGCGCGTCGACTGCTTCGCCTTGGGACGCGCCCGGCAGCACACCACCGCTGCGATCAGAGCGAGTGCAAGCCGACGACGATCAGGCACTCTGCCTACGCGCGACGACACGGCCATGGCATCGCGCCTATTCGCATCCGGCGCCATATGGCGCAAACAGCGTCCTCACAGCCGCCACTCCAGGCCCGCATAGACCGATCTCGGATCGCCCGGGAAGTAATAGGCTCCATCCGCACCTCGCACGTTGGCCTGCACCGCAGTGCTGGCAACGTATTCGCGATCGGTCAGGTTGCGCACGTCGATGAACCAGCGGAGGTTACTGCCGAGGTCGCCATGCACGCGCAAGTGCATCAGCGTGTAGCCATCCTGTCTCACGGTGTTGGCGTGGTCGATCCAGGTGCCGACCGGTTGCCACTCGACGCTCGGGGCAACCGCCAGCCATGGAGCGATGCGCCATTCGATTTCGCCACGGAGCAAGTGAGGCGCGATGCCGGCGATGCGGTTGTCGCCATAGGCGATGTCGTCGTCGAAGACGAAGTCGTTCCAGACATAGGCCCCGCGCAGCCGTAGCGCATCACGGATCGGCAGGCTGGCGCCAAGCTCGACGCCCTGATGGATTGTGCGGTCTGCATTGGCCGTTCCGATGGAGGCGCCCGTGGCATCGGTTAGTGCAAGCAGTTCGCCGTTGATGCGAGCGCGATATGCGGTGGCTTCAAGGTCGACCTCACCTGCGCGGTGGCGCCAACCCGCTTCGAGCGTCGTGGCCTTCTGCGCGTTCGGCAGAGGCAGCGCGGGACGCACGGTCGCTTCGCCGAATGGGGCGGGCTCAAAGCTGCGGCTGACGTTGGCGTAAAACTGACCGCTTGTCTCGGTGTCGAACAGCAGGCCGAGCTTCGGACTGACGCCAGTGAAGTCAACGTCGTAGCTACCGGCAGGAGCAGTGCGGTTGTCAAGGCGACGGGTTGCACGTGTGGCCTGCGCCCCTGCCTGCACGGTCAGCCGCTCGTCGACGCCGTGGGAGTACTCGGCGTAAAGCGCATGCGCGCGTCCGTCCAGAGACTGGCGACCGGTCGGTAGGCCGGGACGACCATCCGGATTGGTGAAGCGACGTTCGTTGCCAAGGTAACGCGCACTGGAGGCGCCGAACGCGAGTCGCCGCTGCGGCTCGCCGGCGACGGCGAAGTCCATGACACTGCGTAGGTCGACGCCGGTATCGCGAGAGTCCTGCTGCAGGATGCCGAAAACCATCGGATGGAAGCGTTCGCGGTCTGCGAGCCATGCCGATGCGGTCAGCGAACGGTGGGTGTCCGGTTTCCACGTCAGCCGGGTCGCAACGCGGTTCAGCTTGTAGTTGTTCCCGGCATCCAAACGGGCACTGTTCGGCGCTGCTTGGCGACGGTCGACCGCCATTGCAGCGCGGGAAATGCTGCCGGGCATTTCCATGTCGGCATCGACATGCTGCAGGTAAACCCGTCCTTCGAGGGTCTCATCGAATCGCAACCCAACGTTCGCGGACAGGCGCGTCGAACGTGTTGCCTAGTGCGAGCGCCAGCCGTCCTGCTCACCATGGGTGAGGCTGATCATGCCGTCGGCCGCGTCTCCAGCGCCGGCAACTGCGGCATGCATGCGCCGCTGACCATGCTCACCGGCGTCGATGCGCAGCGTTGCTGGCGCAGCAGTACGGCCGGTCGGCGTCACGAAGTTCACGGCGCCGCCAAGCGTGCTCGAACCGTACTCAAGCGCGTTTGCACCGCGCCAGATCTCGATGTGCTGCAGGGCCAAGGGATCGATCGACTGCACGTCGCCGGAACCGTCGGCGAGATTGAGTGGAATGCCATCCTGGTAAAGCTGGATGCCGCGCATCAGAAAACCACGTTGGATGCCCGATCCTCGAATCGAGAAGCGCGTGTCTTCACCGTGGCGCGTCTGCGCATACACCCCGGGCGCGAAGGCCAACATGTCGCTGACCGTGGTAGCGCGGCCTGCACTGTAGTCCTCGGCGCGAACCAGTGTGGTGCCCCCTGCACGCAACTCGAGCGCATGGCGAGCACCTTCGATGGCTTGCGCCGCCTGGTCACGCTCACCACGGACTTCGAGGGTTGGAAGTTCGCGGGGTTGTGTTGCCGTGTCGGCGTGGGCCTGTGCGGCGAGCGTGCAGCCGATGAGGAAAGCGAGGCAACTGACGACGGGGTGCGTGCTCGGCGGGGCCGCAACCACGATTGGCTGCAAAAACGAGGAATGAGGCATCGTGAAATCCGGTGCAATGCGCGCGATCAGTGCAGCGCACAGACGACACCGCGCTGTGCGCGGGCGTCTCAAACAAAGGGCGACCGGTCGGTCGCGGCGGGCAGGAGGCTCAGGCTGCCAGCGGCGGTCCGCGAGAGCCAAGTCCGCAGGGATGGCGCGCAATCGTGCAAACAGCGCGCAACGCGGTTACCAGTGTCGGCAAGAGAGGCCGCAGCGACCATACCAGCCATAGCACCGCAATCAGCGTCGTCGCGAGCAGTTGACAGTAGGTGCAGTCCGGCATGTCACCGTGGTCAATTGGCCCCGGCTGCGCTGTATCGAGCAGGTTGAAAGGATCGACCATACTGATCAACCGGTCGGCACCCGTCGTGCACATCTCCATCAGAACGATGCGTGGGCCTTCGTCATGGGATGTGGCCAAACGCCCTATCGAAGGCAGCAAGGCAAGCAGAAGCACAGCCGTCAGTGACAGCCACGCGAACGTGCTCCTTAATTTCGAGCCCCCAGCCATGTTGCGAGTGTAGCGTGCACACCAGATCGCGACTTCAGAAAGGCACTGGCCTGCGGTGCGACCAGTTGCCGCACTCGCGCGAAGTCCCAGGCTCTGACTGTCTTCAAGTCAATTGAGCAGAGCGGCATCGCAAGAAGTCTAGATGTTCAGTTCCGGCGTCGGATGGCAACGCGATGTCGTATTGGGGTGGGACCGTGTTTCAGGCCGCTCTCCTGCGGGCTGCGAGAGAGGGGCTGGGGAGAGAGGACGGGGCGAAGCCACTCAGCAAGCAATGCGCGATGAAGGCGCATGCACGCGTACCGTCGTGGGACACGGCGCACATACGTCCATGGAGTCTCTTACGCGGCATCCATGCCGACTAAGGTTCCACGCTGGCACGCGCACAGGCGCTGCCGATCATTGTCGGTGGCTGAAAGAAAAGCTGTGGCTGTTGAATGCTCGGTTTGAGCGAGCCAGCGACAGCACCGCACTACCCACGCGCTGTCGATCACGTTCGGATCAGCGCTTGCTCAAACTCTGCACCGCTTCCACCAGCACGCCCACATGGTCCGGATTCATATCCGGCGACATGCCGTGGCCGAGGTTGAAGACGTGACCTTCGCGCGAGCCGCCGTTGCCTTGTGCGTAGCTGTCCAGGGTCTTGCCGGCCTCGGCGCGGATCGCGTCGGGCGAGCCGTACAAGGTGGCGGGGTCCAGGTTGCCTTGCAGTGCGACGCGGCCGCCGGCGCGCTGGGCGGCATCGGCCAGCGAGATGGTCCAGTCCACGCCCACTGCTTCGGCGCCGCTGGCGGCCAGGTCGGCCACGTAGGCACCGTTGCCCTTGCCGAACAGCACCAGCGGGGTGCGCTCGGCCCCAACGCCGCGTTCCAGCTCACGTGCGATGCGGGTGAGGTAGGGCAGCGAAAATTCGCGGTACATCGCCGGCGACAGCACGCCGCCCCAGGTGTCGAACACCTGCAATGCCTGCGCACCGGCCGCACGCTGTGCGGCCAGGTAGGCGATCACCGCATCGGTGACGGTGCCGAGCAGGTGGTGCAGCAGTTCCGGCGCGTTGAAGGCCATGGCCTTGATGCGCGCGTATTCCTTGCTGCCGCCACCTTCGATCATGTAGCAGGCCAGCGTCCACGGGCTGCCGGAGAAGCCGATCAGCGGTACGGAACCATCCAGTTCGCGGCGGATCACGCGTACGGCATCCATCACGTAGCGCAGTTCGGTTTCCATGTCCGGCACGCCCAGACGGTGAATTGCCGCGGCATCGCGCACCGGGTGGCGGAACTTGGGGCCTTCGCCTTCGACGAAATACAGCTCCAGGCCCATCGCATCGGGGATGGTCAGGATATCGGAGAACAGGATCGCTGCATCCAGCGGGAAGCGCTGCAGCGGCTGCAGGGTCACTTCGCAGGCGATGTCCGGGTTCTTGGCCATGCCCAGAAAGCTGCCGGCGCGCGCGCGGGTGGCGCGGTATTCCGGCAAGTAGCGGCCAGCCTGGCGCATCAACCACACAGGGGTGCGGTCCACGGGCTGACGGTTGAGGGCGCGCAGCAGGCGATCGTTCTTGAGCATGGGAGGTGTGTCCTCAGCGCGGCGCGTCGGCGCCGCCGGTGATGAGTTGGAAGCCGCGTTTGAGTTGGGTGTCGCGCGCCTTGTCGAAAGCGCGGTCGGCTTCATCCTGCTGCAGGTATTGGTCGCGTCGCAGTTGCGTGCGTCCACCGATCTGGCCGGTTTCGCGCAGCAATTCCCAACCACCGAACAGATCCGGTTGCAGGGTCAGCTGGACGTAGCGGAGCGGCGCGTTGCCGCCGGGATCGTGTTGAAGAAGGATGCGCATGCGGCCGATTGTAGCCGGGCGCTGCTGAAGGCTGGGAGCAATGGGCCGGCAGGGTTGCTCCGGTTATGAAGAGAGCGTTGGGAGTCAGGCAATGTGTAGGAGCGCCCTTGGGCGCGATGGGCATTTGCCGGTAATGCCCTGTCGCGCCCTAGGGCGCTCCTACCAATGCGCTGGAGACAGTGAGTAACGGCGTTGCTCAGCCCGCCAGGATCTCCAGCACCGCAGCTTCGTCCACATCCGGCACCACCTCGGCCTGGCCGATGCCGCGCCAGAGCACCAAGCGCAGACGGCCGGCGATGTTTTTCTTGTCCAACCGCATGCGTGCGAGCAGGGCTCCCGGGGTCAGGCCCGGCGGGATTTCGGTGGGCAGGTCGAAGTCGTGCAGCAGGGCGCGCAGCGCCTCGGTGTCCTGCGCAGTGCTCATGCCCAGCGAAGCCGACAGCCGCGCCGCCAGCACCATGCCTACCGCCACGGCCTCGCCATGGTTGAGGTTGTCGTTGCCAGGCGCGCCATAGCCTTGTTCGGTTTCGATCGCGTGGCCGAAGGTGTGGCCCAGGTTGAGCAGGGCGCGCTCGCCTTTTTCCAGCGGGTCGCGCGCGACGATCTCGGCCTTGTGCTCGCAGCTGCGGGCAATGGCCTGCGCCAGCGCGGCCGGGTCGCTGTCCAGCAGTGCGCGCCGCTCGGCGTGCAGCCACTGGAAGAACAGCGGGTCGCGGATGGCGCCGTACTTGATCACCTCGGCCAGGCCGGCCCGCAGCTCGCGCGCGGGCAGGGTGCGCAAGGTGTCGGTGTCGGCGATCACCGCGCGTGGCGGATGGAAGGCGCCGACCAGGTTCTTGCCCTGCGGGATGTCCACTGCGGTCTTGCCACCGACCGACGAATCCACCATGGCCAGCAGGCTGGTGGGCAGCTGCACGCAGTCCACGCCGCGCATCCAGCACGCCGCCGCAAAGCCGGCCAGGTCGCCGACCACGCCGCCGCCGAGCGCGAAGACGCAGGCGTCGCGGGTGGCGCCCAGTTCGGCCAGTGCCGCAATTGCGGCGCCGAAGGCGTCCAGCGTCTTGGAGGCTTCGCCGGCGGCGATGACCAGCTCGCCCACCTGCAGGTCCGGGCGCGCGCGCAAGAGCGCGGCGCGCACGCCGGCGGCGTAATGCGGCGCCACCTGCGAGTCGCTGAGCAGCAACGCATGGCGACCGCGCACGTGGCCGGCCAGGCGCGCGCCGTCGGCCAGCAGGCCGGGAGCAATGGTGATGGTGTAAGGCTGCGCGCCGTCGACATCGACGCTGCGCGAGGAACGGGGAAGTGTCATGCGGGGGTACTCGACATGCGCCATTGCGCGGCCAGGCGCAGCACCAGCTGCGCGGTGGCCTCGGCGGGGGAGAGATGATCGGTTTCCAGGCTGAGGTCGGCGACCTGCTGGTACAGCGGCGTGCGATGCGCGGCCATTGCGTGCAACACCTGCTCGCGGTCGGCGCGCTGCAACAGCGGGCGATTGCGGTCGCGCGCCAACCGCGTCAGCTGCGCCGGCACGCTCACATGCAGGTACACCACAAACCCACGTTCGCAGATGCGCTGCCGGTTGTGTGGGTCCAGCACCGCGCCGCCGCCGGTGGAAATCAGCTTGTTGTCCTGTTCCAGCAGCGCCTGCAGGATGTCCGCCTCATGCTGCCGAAATCGCGCTTCGCCGTGCTGTTCGAAGATGGCCGGGATGCTGCTGCCCACCTGTTCGACGATGGCCTGATCCACATCGACGAACTCCAGCCCGAAGCGCTCGGCCAGGCGACGGCCGATGCAGCTTTTTCCGGCGCCCATCGGGCCGACCATCACGAGATTGGGAGCGGGGTTCATGCGCAGGGATCGTAGCATTCACACGATTGGCTCGGGCCGGGTCGTGCGGGTTGCAACGAATCTGCATCGCGCGCCACGCCGTCCGCGCCGGTAGCCGGCGTCAACAGGTGCACAACACTAATGAGCACCGCCACGGCCCAGCGTTCGCGATCGAACCCAGGCGATATAGCCATCGGCGAGCGATGTCGGCCATTGGGCGCAGCCCGCGCCCGGGCCGGGTGCAGACGACGCGCGCGGCCGCCGCGCACAAATCTCCGTTATCGGCTACGTACATGGGGGCGTGCGGCGTGCCCGATCGCCGCACGTAGGCGAAGCACATGCGATGCGCCCACAATAGGCGCCAACCTTGCTGCCCACGCCCCGTCATGACCGATCTGTACGCAGAAGCCCTTGCCACCTTCACCGCGCTGTACGCCGAGGCGCAGGACAGCGCCGAACTCGAAGCCAGCGCGATGACCGTGGCCACCGCCAGCGTGGATGGCCGGCCGAGCGCGCGCACCGTGTTGCTCAAGGCCTTCGACGCGCGCGGGTTCGTGTTCTACACGCATCTGGATAGCGCAAAGGGCCGCGATCTGCAGACCCATCCGCAGGCGGCACTGCTGTTCCTGTGGCGCAGCCTGCGCGAGGCCGGCATCCAGGTGCGTATCGAAGGCGGCGTGCAGCTGGTCAGCGCAGACGAAGCCGATGCCTATTTCGCCTCGCGCCCGCGCATGAGCCAGATCGGCGCCTGGGCCTCGCTGCAGTCGCAGACGCTGGGCTCGCGCGCCGAATTCGACGCGGCGATCGCCAAGGTCGAGGCCACCTTCGAAGGGCGGCAGGTGCCGCGCCCGGATGGCTGGGGGGGCTTCAGGGTGGTGCCTCAGGCGTTCGAGTTCTGGTACGGCGCCAAGTTCCGCCTGCACGAGCGCTGGCGCTACGAGGCCGACGCGGCCAGCCAGTGGAGCAAGCGGATGCTGTACCCGTGAGCGGGCAGCCTGGCGCGTGGGCCAGCTGAACGGCTGGTCTGCTCCGGCCTGCTGCCTGCCTGCCGCCTGCCTGACCGGCTGACGTCCGGCCCTTTCTGCCGGTCACAGGCAGTCTGTAGTATGTCCTGTCGTTGCAGGACTCCTGCTGCATCACCACCGCTGCATGATCAAAGGACAGGACATCGTATGACGCAGTACACCACTGTCGAATTGCACGGCCTGCTGGCCGAGCGCTACCGCGGTCAGCCGATCGAGGTCGAACTGATCGACGGCCTGGAGCCGGCCATCAACCTCACCCTGGCCGACCATGGCGACATGCAGATCCAGGTTGCCGCTTCCGGCTCGCAGGTGTTCGTCTCCACGCTGCTGGCCAACGCCGACCAGGTCAACGACCGCGCCGCCTTCAACGACGCCTGCCTGCGCCTGAATCCGCTCAACCCCTTGTCCAACCTGGGCCTGGTCCAGGTCGACGGCAAGGACAGCTATGTGGTCTTCGGCGAGCTGTCGGCGTCGTCCACGCTCGACCAGATCGACGAGGAAATCCAGACCCTGGCGGCCAATACGCTGGATGCCGCCGAATCTCTCAAGCCGTTCTTTTCCTAAAGGCGTGTTGTCATGAGTATTTTTTCCAAGCTGATCACGCTGCTGCGTGGTACCGCACACGAAACCGGCCAGAAGGCGGTCGACGCCAATGCGCTGCGCATCCTGGACCAGGAAATGCGCGATGCCGGCGCCCAGCTCACGCGCTCGCGCGAAGAGCTGACCAAGCTGATGGCGCAGAGCAAGCTGGCGCAGCAGAAGATCGACGCGCGCGCCGGCAAGATGGCCGAGTACACGCGTTATATCGAAGGTGCGCTGGCCAAGAACGATGAAGCGCTGGCGCACGATGTGGCGGCCAAGCTGGCCGCGCTGGAAAGCGAAGACGCCGGCGACAAGGCCTCCAAGACCTCGCTGGACCAGTCGGTGGTGACGCTCAAGGCCACCATCCAGAAGACCGAAAACCAGCTGCGCGGCATGCGCCAGCAGATCGATACGGTCAAGGCCACCGACGCAGTGCAGAAGGCGCAGGCCGCCATCGCTGCGCGCCATTCCGGCGCCAGCAGCAAGATGGGCTCGGCGCTGGAATCGCTGGAGCGCATCAAGGCGCGCCAGGCCGAAACCTCGGCGCGTATCGAATCGGCCGAAGAGCTGGAATCGTCCAGCGGCGACGGCGATCTGAACCGGCGTCTGGCCGCGGCCGGGCTGATGGAAGGCGAATCCAATGCGGCCGCGGTGCTGGCACGCTTCAAGAAGCCGGCCGCGCAGCTGGGCCACGACACCACCGGCAGCACCGCGCCGCTGATCGGCCAGGTGCGCGACGTGCAGCAGGTTCCGCGCGGCGACAGCTGATCCACCGCACGGCACAGGATGCGCCATGATCATCGTTGGACGGCTGTTCCGGGTATTGCGGCGCCACGTGCGCCGCGTCAGCTGGGGCATGGTGGCGCTGGCACTGCTGGCGCACATGGGGCTGAGCTGGGTGTTGCTGCTGTGGGCCGGCGAGCAGAAGCTCGTCGGCCTGGACGCGTTTCCGTACTACTACATGACCACCGCCACCACCATCGGCTACGGCGACCTGTCGCCGGGCTCGGTGGCCGGGCGCTATATTGCCGCCTTCGTGTTGATGCCGGGTGCGGTGGCGTTGTTCGCCACGGTGCTGGCCAAGACCAGCGGCGTCCTCATCACGTTCTGGAGGCGCCACCACATGGGCAAGATGGCCTATGCCGATCTGCGCGGGCACACCATTTTGATCGGCTGGCAGGGCGCGGCCTCGGTGCGCCTGCTGGAGTTGCTGCTCTCCGATACTGCCACCGATGACGAAGGCGTGGTGCTGATCGCCGAGGGCGTGGCCGAAAACCCGATGCCCGACCACATGCGCTTCATTGCCGCCGAGTCGTACACGCACACCGAGGTGTACCGGCGTGCCGGCATTGCCGGTGCGGCGCGGGTGATCGTCAACCCGCCCTCCGACGACCAGACCCTGGCAGCGGTCTTCGCGTTGATGGCGCACGCACCGGCTGCGCACATCGTGGCGCATTTCGATTCGGCCAGCGCCGCGCGGCTGGTCAACCACCATTACCCGGCCATCGAATGCACACGCCCGATGACCGCCGAAATCCTGGCCCGCGCCGCGCAGGACCCGGGCAGCGCGGCGATCACCGCCGAGTTGCTGTCGGTGGACGATGGCCCCACCCAGTTCAGTCTTTCAGTGCCAGCGAACGTCCAAGCGCTGGATTACAGCCGGCTTGCGGCCGATTTCGGTCAGCGCGGCGCCTTGCTGCTGGGCCTGCGCGCACCCGACGGCGCGTTGCGCTTGAACCCGCCAGCACGCACCGCTGTCGCCGCCGGTGCCATGCTGTATTACCTGGCCGAGCAGCGCGTGCCCGTCCACGCAATTGCGTGGCAGGCCATGCGCAGCGAGACAGCCCCCATTTCCCCATCGCCACAAGGTGCATGACGATGAGTTTTTTCAGCAAGTTGTTCGGTCAACCGCAACCGCCGCCGCTGCCCACGTCCGGCACCGGCGCGATCGGCCACACGTTGCCGCTGGGGCTGCGTGTCGGCGGCCAGGTGGAAATCGACACCACCCTGTACCGCATGGCGCCCGATGCCATGACCGCCGAATTGCCGGGCGGGCACCAGGGCATTCCGTGCTATGGCCATGTCAATCTGGGCGATGGCTATTCGCTGCACCGCTTTTATCTGGATGACGATGCGTTCCTGCAGGTCACCACCGTGGGTGGCGATCTGGAAGCGATGAAGGCGTTCGTGTATTGCGAAACGGTGAACCCGCCCAGCAAGCAGGCGTTTCAGGAGTTCGTGATGCAGCATCCGCATCTGGGTGCCGCGCAGATCGATTACGCCGGCAAGCGCTGGCAACGCGCCACGCAGTCCATCGATGATGCTGCGCGGATTCCGCCGATCGCCTACGACGAAGTGCTGTACCGCTATCAGCCGCCGCGCCGCGATGGCGACCTGACCCACTACGCCATGCTCTATAGCCGCGATGTGCGCGAGCTGCAGCGCGAAGAATTTCTGCTGGTGACCGGTGAGGATTCCGGCCCCAACGAATTCTGCGTCACCTATGCGGTCGGTATCGATGTCACCGTCGCCGATCTGGATATCACCTGAGCATGCGCTCGCCCTTCACTCAAACGGTCCTGTCATGAACCCGATCAACCTGCAGAGTTTTCTCGCATTTCTTTCCTACTTCGGCACCGGCCTGGGCGTGCTGATCGTCGCGGTGGTGCTGGTGACCCTGGTCACCCCGCACAAGGATTTCACCCTGCTGCGGCAGGGCAACGTGGCTGCAGCCACCGCGCTGGCCGGCAACCTGATCGGCGTGGCATTGCCGCTGCATTCGGCCATCACCCATTCGGTGAGCCTGGTCGATGCGCTGATCTGGGGCGTGGTTGCCTGCGGCATCCAGGTGGTGGCGTACCTGTTGGCCAACCTGGTGGCCGGGCGCATCTCGCGGCAGATCACCGACAACGTCACCGCCGCCGGCATCTTTTCGGCGGGCGTGTCGATCGCGGTGGGGCTGATCAATGCCGCCGCGATCACGCCGTAACGGAGCGCAGGCATGAAGCGATCACGCAATCTCAAACTCACCTTGATGGCCGCGCTGCCGGCCGCCTTCGTCACCGGCTGCGGCTCCGAGCCGGAGACCGGTGTGGTGTTGCAGTCGGCCTCGGACTGCTACCAGATCAAACAGGAACAGAGCGACATCCAGCAATGCCTCAAGGCCTACGACGAGGCGGTGGCCAAGCATCAGCAGGCCGCGCCGCGCTTCAACACGCGCTACGAGTGCGATGCGCAGTTCGGCAGTTGCACGGCGGTGCAGACGGCGCAGGGCCAGCAAAGCTGGGTCCCGCCGATGGGCGGGTTCCTGCTGGGCTACGCGTTGGGCAACATGACCGGTGGCGGCGGCTACCGCTACGGCGGCTCGATTCCGCTGTACCGCGACTACCGCAGCGGCGGGTATTACAAGCCCAACGGCGATCTGGCCAGCAACCGCATCGGCACCGTGCGCGGGCGCAGCGGCGCGATCGACATGCCGACGCGCGCCATCACCGTATCGCGCTCGGGCTTCGGCTCCAGCGCGGCGGCGCGCAGCTCGTTCGGCAGCGGCGGTCGCAGTTCCGGGTTCGGCGGCTGACATGCAACGGATCGCAATTGCCGAACGCCCGGACTGGCGCGAGCAGGCCGAGTCGCTCGGCTTCCACTTCCACACCATCGACGGCGCGCCGTATTGGGACGAAAGCGCCTACTACGCGTTTTCGTTGCAGCAGATCGAAGACGACATCGAAGCGCCCACCCAAGACCTGCACGATATGGCGATGCAGTTGGTGGACGAGGTGGTGGGCTCGGAACAGCTGATGACGCAATTGGCGATCCCGCCGTTCTATTGGGACTGGATCGCCAATTCGTGGAAAGACCGCGACCCGCATTTGTACGGGCGCATGGACCTGGCGTATTCGGGCGATGGCCCGGCCAAGTTGTACGAGCTCAATTACGACACGCCGACCTCGCTGTACGAGTCGGCGTATTTCCAGTGGTTGTGGCTTGAACAGCAGATCGCCAGCGGCGCGCTGCCCAAGGGTACCGATCAGTACAACCTGATCCAGGACCTGTTATGCGAGACGCTGGGTGCGCTGGCGGTGGACGGCGCGATCGGCGCGCAGATGCATTTTTCGGCGGTGCGCGATTCGCTGGAAGATCGTGCCACCGTGCGTTACCTGCGCGACTGCGCGCATCAGGTGGGCATCAGCACCGAGGAAGTGGCCATCGAAGACATCGGCCTGAGCGCCGATGGCTGGTTCACCGATGAGCAGGACCGGGTGATCCACACGCTGTTCAAGCTCTACCCGCTGGAATTCATGATGGAAGAACGCTTCGGGCCGGCCCTGATCGCCGACCGTGTGCGCCTGATCGAGCCGGCGTGGAAATCGGTGCTGAGCAACAAGGGCATCCTGCCGCTGCTGTGGGAGCGGCATCAAGGCCATCCCAATCTGCTGCCGGCACGCTTTGCGCAAGCCGGCGAAGCACCGACCGCAGGCTGGGTGCGCAAGCCGCTGCTGTCGCGCGAGGGCGCCAATATCTCCCTGGTCACCGCGCAGGGCGCCACTGCACAGACGGATGGCCCGTATCTGGACGGGCCGGCAATCCTGCAGGCACACCATCCGTTGCCGGTATTCGACGGCCGGCATGCGCTGGTGGGCAGCTGGGTGGTCGCCGATCGCCCTGCCGGCCTGGGCATGCGCGACGACGATGGCCCGATCACCCGCGATACGTCGCGCTTCGTGCCGCACGTCATCATCGATTGATCCGCAGCTGTGCGTGCATCGCCACCGTGAGCTGGCGGTGTTGCGCGTGGGAGCCACCGTCTTGTGCGGTGTAGCGGAATCCGCTTTCTGGATGCTGGCGGGCCTGCCGCAAGTGCCCACGACGCAGCTGCGCCGGCTGTTGGTATCGCGCTTGGCACAAGCACCGGCGCCGCGCAAGGCCTCTGGCGCATGCAAGGCGGCGCATCTTTTCCACACCCCCTGTGGATGGAACTTGCACAAGGCTGTGGACAAGTGGGTGCAGGCCCCGGCCTGCAACGCTGTCAAGATGGGTGGCGAAAAAATGACCAGCCGTGAGCGGCGAAGTTTTTTCAGTCTCCGTCGCAGCGATCTCGACAGGATCGGCAAAGTCGGTTGTGCTGCGATGTCGTGGCTTGTGTTGCGGCATGCCAACGCGACGTATCGAGCATGCAGATCGCGCAGACCGCACCAGCGCCGCGCGCAAGACGCGCCAGCATCGGCGCTCGGTGCCGCTTTACTTCGACACTCTGCGCACACCGCGCACCCATCACACCCGCCGCGCCACACAAAAGCCCGCCACCGCCAGCAGCCACGCCAACCCGAACACGCTCAGGTATGCCGCGCTCGTTGCCGATGTCAGCAGCGCCGCGAACAAGGCACCGGCCAGCGCCAGCATGGCCGCCACGGCAATGGCTTCGCTCAATTGCAAGGCAGAACTGTTGGCGCCTTGCTGCGCCGGTGGCGACAGCGACAGCATCACCACCGACAAACTGGGATACAGCAGGCCCATGCCCAGGCCGGTCAGCGCCCAGCCGGCGATTGCCAGCGGCACCGGCATCGCCGGCCACACCGCAGTTGCACTGATTGCGATGCCCAGCGTCATCAGCAGCGCGCCGGTCTTGAGCAGGCGCGGGCGCGACCAACCGGCGCGGCTGTGGCCCTGGTACCAGGAGCCACTGAACCAGCCCAATGCGCCCACGCTCAGCGCCACGCCGGCCAGCAGCGGCGAGAGCCCGCGTTCGCGCGACAGCAGCAACGGCAGGAAGGCCTCGAAACCGAAAAATGCGGCCGCAGCGATGCCTCGCAACGCGATCACGCTGGGCAGGCCGCGTGCAAGTTGCAAGGTGCCGGTCGGCAGCAGGTGCCAGGCGCAATACGCGGTGAGCAACAGTGCCGGCAGCATCGCGCCCGGTACCAGCATGCCGTGCAGCTGCCCACCCAGGTACACGCCCAGCACGCCCAACGCCGCACCCACGGCCCAGCCCAGCGATGCAGTCGGCGCATCGGATGCGTCGCTCGCCCAGGTCCGCCCGCGCAGCGCCGGCCATAGCATCAATCCAGCTGGAATCGCCAGCAGCGGCACTGATAGAAACACCCAGCGCCAGCCCACGTGTTGCACGATCAATCCGCTGATGCCCGGCCCGATCAACGATGGCACCACCCAACCGGCCGAAAACGCCGCAAACACCCGCGGGCGCAAGGCTTCCGGATACAGCCGCCCGACGATGACGTACAACGCCACCGAATAGGCGCCGGCGCCCAGGCCCTGCAGCAGGCGCCCGGCAATCAGCAGCGGCATGCTCGGCGCCAGCCCGGCAACCAGCAGGCCGACTACAAAACACAGCAAACCCAAGGCCAAAGCACCCGCTGGGCCACGCCGGTCGCTCCAGCGCCCGGCTGCGGTCATGCCGACCACGCTGGTAGCCAGGGTGCCGCCGAACGCCAATGCATACAGCGGCAGCCCATTCAATTCGCGCGCCACGGTCGGCATGGCGGCGGCAACGGCCAACGACTCGAAGGCGTTCAGCGACACCAGCGCCACCATGCCTAGCGTCGCCGCGCGGTAGGGCGCGGCAAGGATGGACATAGGCTGCGTGGCGTATCGCGGCGTGGCGGCAGTGGTCGGCATTTCGGTGGGCATCGAACATCCAGGAACAGAAGTGTGTGGAGCCATGACACAGGTGCTTGCACCGGTGATGGCCGCGCAGCATCCTGCCTCAACCTAGGTTGAGGTCAAGGCGATGCAGCGTGAGATGTCCGTGGGCGAAGTGGCCAAGCGCAGTGGCGTGGCGGTGTCGGCGCTGCATTTCTACGAGCGCAAGGGCTTGATCCGCAGCCTGCGTACTGCCGGCAACCAGCGCCGCTATGCGCGCGATGTGTTACGGCGGATTGCGGTGATTCGCGTGGCGCAGCGGCTCGGGGTGCCGTTGCAGCAGGTGCTCGATGCGTTTTCGGTATTGCCCGACCAGCGCACGCCCACGCGTGCGGAATGGGCGCGCATGTCGGCGCGCTGGCGTGGGCAGCTGGATGCGCGCATCAGCGAACTGCAGGCGCTGCGCGACCAGCTCACCGACTGCATCGGCTGTGGCTGTCTGTCGCTGCGTCGCTGTCGCTTGAGCAATCCGGACGACGCCATGGGCGAGGGCGGTGAGGGTGCATCGCGGCTGGGTAGCGTGATTCCGAATAAAAGTGGCTAAGACACGTAGCGCGCGGGCGCCTGGCGGTGAGTCTGGTTTTGTCGGCCGTTTCTTGGTGGTGGCCGTCGGAAACGCTGGGTGGGTCGAGGGCGCGGTGTCCTCACCGCTCGCGGGACACGCCGTGAATCCGTCCTTGGAGGCTCGGTGGCGGCATCCATGCCGCCAACGGACCCGCAATCGGCAAGGACACCGCACCAGACAGTTGGCTGGTGGTTTTGTTGAAGTGCGAGGAGCGCATCGCGGCTTGCCGGTTGCTCGTTGAAAACCATGCACACCAACCATCTCCACCAGTCCTTGCAGCCAAGCAGCAGACCGATGTCGCCAGGTGCGCCATCCGGGACCAATGGCATTCCCGTGCGGGGCATGGTGCGCCGTAGGATGGCAATCCCCCTCCGCCGAAGGATTTCGCATGCCCCCCACCGTGCGCCGATCGCTCCCCCTTGCCGTGTCGTTGGCATGTGTTGCCATGCCCGGGCTTGTCGCTGCCGCACCAGTTGGCGCCGCAACGGCTCCTGCGAACGCATTCGACCCGCTGGCCTTGTTCGCGCCCTTGCAGTTGCCCGATGCCCCCAATGCCTATCGCAGCGGCGGTGGGGTGCCCGGCCCGGCGTTCTGGCAGAACCGTGCCGATTACAGCCTTGCCGCCAGCATCGACCCTGCAACGCATACGCTCACCGGCGAGGCCGCAATCACCTACACCAACCACAGCCCCGACACGCTGGACGTGCTGTGGCTGCAGCTGGACCAGAACATCTACCGGGCCGATGCGCGTGCTGCCGCCAGCCGTCCGCTACGACGCAAGCAGTTCACCGAAGGCATGCAGATCGCCAGTGTCCAGGTCGATGCAGGTGGGCGCCGCCAGCCTGCGCAGTTCGTCGTCGACGATACCCGCATGCGCGTGGACTTGCCGCAGCCGCTGGCCGGCCAGGGCAAGGCGCTCACCGTGCATATCCGTTACCGCTACACGATTCCCGGCACCTGGGGCGGGCGTACCGCCTTCAGCGCCAGCAAGCAGGGAGAAATCTACGAGATTGCGCAGTGGTACCCGCGCATGGCGGTCTACGACGATCTGCGCGGCTGGGACACCCAGCCCTACCTGGGGTCCGAGTTCTATCTGGAATACGGCAATTTCGACTACGCAGTGACCGTGCCGGAGGGCTTCCTGGTCGCCGGCTCCGGCGCGCTGACCAACCCGCAGGACGTGCTCAGCCGCACCGAGCAGCAACGCCTGGAGCAGGCGCGCGGCAGCGACCGCACGGTACTGATCCGCACCCCCGCCGAAGTGACGGCACGTGCAGCCAAACCGGCGGGCAAGGGCACGCAGACCTGGCGCTTCCATATGGAGCACACCCGCGATGTGGCGTTTGCTGCATCGCCGGCGTTCGTCTGGGACGCGGCGCGCATCAACGTGCCCGGCGGCAAGCAATCGCTGGCGATGTCGGTCTACCCGGTGGAGGGCGTGGGCGCAGACAAGTGGAACCGCTCTACCGAATACGTCAAAGGCGCGATCGAACATTTTTCGCAGTGGTACCCGTACCCGTGGCCGGCAGCGATCAATCTGGGTGGCTATGGCGCCGGCATGGAATATCCCGGCATCGTCTTCGACGGCTTCGAAGACGGCGGCAAGGATTTGTTCTGGATCACCGCACACGAGATCGGCCATACCTGGTTCCCGATGATCGTCGGTTCCAACGAGCGCCGGCACGCCTTCATGGATGAAGGTTTCAATACCTTCATCGACGTCTATGCATCCGATGCCTTCAACAAGGGCGAATACGCGCCCAAGCGCGATTCGGAATATGCGCCCAAGGGCGGAAACCCGGTCGATGAAATCCTGCCGCTGCTGGCCGATGCCAGTGCGCCGACGCTGATGGACAACGCCGATTCCACCAGCGAGACCTATCGCCATCCACTGACCTACTTCAAGGGCGCCTTGGGGCTGGTGCTGTTGCGCGAACAGATCCTGGGGCCGGCGCGCTTCGATCCGGCGTTTCGCAAATACATCGCCACCTGGGCCTACAAGCATCCCACGCCGTCGGATTTCTTCCGGCTGATGGAAAGCGAAAGTGGCGAAGACCTGTCGTGGTGGTGGCGCGGCTGGTACTTCAACAACTGGCAGCTGGACATGGGCATCACCGAGGCGCATTACGTCGACCATGACCCGGCCAAGGGCGTGCAGCTCACCTTGCGCAGCCGGCAGAAACTGGTGATGCCGGTGACCGTGCGCGTGGATCTGGCCGATGGCAGCCACCTGGACCGGCGCGTGCCGGTGGAAACCTGGCTGCAGACCAGCACCCCCACGCTGACCCTGCCGACCACCCGGAAAGTGCTGCACGTAACGCTGGACCCGGACCACGTGCTGCCGGACGCCGACCGCAGCGATGCGCGTGTGGACGTGATCGGCTGAGTGTTGCGATAGGACACACAGGCTGACGCGGTGGCGGCGAAAAGAGCGGCCAACACACCGACTGCGCTAGACGCCTGGCGGACGCGGCTGGTGCTAAATGCGGCAGGTCGCATTCGCACACCGTGGTGCCTCTACGCCATTCACGCTCATCTGATGACGGCGCACTTCGTGTTGTCGGACGCTCTACCAACGGCGCAATCGATTGCGAAGATTGCGCCGTTTTTCTATGCGCCGTGCCTGCTGCGTTCCACATCCGCGGGCGGAAGTAGTAACGAGATCGCCCGCCGCGTCGCTGCTGCGTCCGGTAGATTGCGCGGCCTGTGCCATACAACCACTTCGCCAACAGCGTCAGTTCGATTCTGCGTTTGCGCACTCGCCGCATCCGGCACTGCTGCGGCCGTTTCATTGTGCAAATTTCCCCGCGTGCCTTGCCGGTTTTTGCGTAATGCCGTGATAACGCTTACAGCCGCGCCAGCGTTGAAAACCATATGCGGGCTCAAGCGGCTGCCGTATCGGCTGTAACAGTGCACCCCCATCACTATGCTGCAACGCACGGTGACAAGCCCTTTATGCCCTGACTAGGCTGCGCTGCGTGTTAGCGCTATCACTGGCTGACATGCGGTGCAAAGCATCCGTTCGAACCTGCAGCAATGGCACACGTTGCCGTTGATGCGCAGCGTCCAGGTGCAAGCACACCGCAGGTCAACGGTCGAAGGGGCGACCGGTGGGTTGCGTGCTAGGGGAAAGTTCGAAGAGCGGCTGACACAACGTAGCGCAGTGGTCGAGTAGTGCGTGTGGCACGGCAAAAACGGAAAGACATGCGCAGCGCATGTCGGATCCGCATGCCGGCTGCGCGCGCATGGCGAACGCGCAGGCGTCGGGTTGGTGGCTCCAGCAGTTGCAGCACCGGTCGCCACGGCCCGTTGGGCAGCGGCCATGATTCTGCCATGTCGCATGCCGCGATATCGGCCGTTGGCGGTTGGACTCCACTCCCGAGGACACATCGATGCGTCGTACGTTGAACAGCTTCAAGTCGAAGGCCATGTTCACCTTCGTTGGCGGCCTGTTGGTCATCAATCCCGCGTTTGCGCAGGATGTCGCGCAGCCGCCCGCAGCGGCGCCGCAGTCCAGCAGCGACGCTGCCACCACGCTGGATACGGTGACCGTCACCGGTATCCGCAACAGCCTCAATCAATCGATGGGCATCAAGCGCGATGCCGCCGGTGTGGTGGATGCGATCAGTGCCGAGGACATCGGCAAGTTTCCGGACACCAACCTGGCCGAATCGCTGCAACGCATCACCGGCATCTCGATCGAGCGTCGCGACGGCGAGGGTGCGCAGGTCACCGCGCGCGGCTTCGGCCCGCAGTTCAATACCGTCACCCTCAACGGCCGCCTGATTCCCGGTGCCGATGCCTTCGGTGCGCCCGGCCAGACGCCGATCGGCGGTGTGGATGTCGGCACGCGTGCGTTCAACTTCGCCCAGCTCGCGTCCGAAGCCATCACCGGTATCGAGGTGTTCAAGACCAGCCGCGCCACCGCGCCCAGCGGCGGTATCGGTGCGACGATCAACATCCAGACCGACAAGCCGTTCAATCACGAGGGCGTGGTGGCCAATGCCGGCGCCAAGATGGTGTCGGACCGCTCGCAGCCGTTCGGCGATTCGCTCACCCCGGAAGTGTCGGGCATCTTCAGCTACACCAACCCGGACAAGACCTTCGGTATCGGCCTGAGCGCCAGCTACCAGAAGCGTCACGGCGGTTCGGTGCAGGCCACCGAGAACCGCTGGAACATCCAGCGCTGGACCGGCACCGACCCGGCATTGCGTCCGGACACCGTGGTCACCAACGCACCGGCGATCGGCCAGCTGTATGGCCTGCCCAACGACATTCGCTACGCATTCGCCGATTTCCAGCGCGAGCGCATGAACGGCCAGGCGGTGCTGCAGTTCGCGCCCACCGACAGCGTCACGCTGACCCTGGATTACACCTATTCGGCCAACGAAATCCGCGAAGAACGTGGCGAGCAGGGCATCTGGCTGCAACGCGCCAACAGCTTCACCGATCTCACCTTCGATACCGGCCAGACGGTCGCCACGCCGGTCTACCTGCGCGATGTGCCCAATGGCGCCAAGGACTTCGGCATGGAGCAACAGCGCAACGAGCAGAAGTACACGCTCGGCTCGCTCGGCTTCAATGCGGACTGGCAGGTGAGCGACCGCTTCCAGCTCACCTTCGATGCGCACAACTCCAAGACCCAGAGCCTGCCCAACGACCCGATCACCGGCGGCAGCGCGACCTATTTCAGCTTTGCCGGCACCAACAATTGCACTAATGGCCCTTCGTGCGGCGGCCAATGGGGGCAGGAATTGTGGTTCAACAATTCGCTGCCGATCGGCGCGCGCACGTGGTACCCCACCGTGGCCGATTCGCTGGCCGGCACCAATGGCGTGGTCAATCCGGATTTCACCACCAACAATCTCGGCTCGCAGGTGCAGCGCATCTATTATCAAAAGCAGGTGACCGAAACCAAGGAAGGCCGCCTGGATGGCAAGTTCGACTTCGACGACGGGCGCTTCCAGTTCGGTGTCAGCTCGTCCAACACCACCATGCATCGCCTGACCAGCGATAACAACTCCACCTTGGGCGACTGGGGCGTGGCCAATGCCGGCAGGGAGCCGGGCATGACGGACTTGCTGCGGCCGGTAAGCATTGTCGGCATGTTCGACGACTTCAATGCCAACGGCACGGCACGCAATGCGTGGCGCGGCGATGCCAGCCAGCTGGCGCTGTGGGGTGGCAGCCAGTACGGCGCGCAGACGCGCTACAACCCGTTGTACAGCGCCAACAACCAGGTCGAAGAAAAGACCCGTGCGGCGTACGTGCAACTGGAACTGACCGGCGACATCTCCGGCATGACCACCAATACGCGCCTGGGCCTGCGCTACGAGCGCACCGATGTGGAATCCACCTCGCAGGTGGCCACACCGACGGCGCTGCAATGGCAGGCAAACAACGACTTCCAGTTGCTGCGTTCCGCCGAGCAGCAGCCCTTCAGCGAAAAGACCAGCTACAACTACATCCTGCCGAATCTGGATTTCAGCATCGACATCACCGAGTCGCTGAAGGGCCGCGCCTCGTTCGGCCAGACCATTGCGCGGGCGCCGTACAACAACCTGCTCGCCGGGCCGACGCCGAACACGCCGGCCGGCTCGATCCTGATCAACCCGTCCAACCGGGCCAGCGGCGATTCGCAGACGCCTACGCTGGACCCGCTGGAATCGGACAACCTCGACCTGGCGCTGGAGTGGTATTTCGCCGACGCCAGCTATATCTCGGCCACGTTCTGGAACAAGCGCGTCAGCAATTTCATCGGCACCACGGTATCGCGCGAGACGCTGTACGGGCTGACCGACCCCACCTCGGGGCCGGATGCACAAGCCGCGTTGGCCTTCCTGCAAAGCGGTGCCTGCGCCGCGCAGGTCGGTGCGGCCGGCAATGACGTGGCGGCGGCCTGTTCGGCCAACGACACTTCCCTGTTCGCCGCCACCGCCTTGTTGCGCAACGCAGCGGCCACTGGTGGCCTGGGCGCCTATAACGGCAGCTCCGCGCAGAGCCTGGCGGTGGAAAATGCCTACGACCTGGTCGGCACCGCGGCCGACCCGTTGTACCAGTTCGACGTGTCGCGCCCGATCAACCAGAACAAGGCCAACATCCACGGCTGGGAGCTGGGCGGGCAGTACTTCTTCGGCAGCAGCGGCTTCGGTATCTATGCCAACTACACCATCGTCGAAGGCGATGTGGCCTTCGACAACAACCTCATCGACCGCGACCAGTTTGCGTTGCTGGGCCTGAGCGATACCGCCAACGTGATGCTGATGTTCGAAAAATACGGCTGGAGCGCACGCCTGGCCTGGAACTGGCGCGACGAGTATCTGATTGCGGCCAATCAGGATGCATCCAACCGCAACCCGTACTACGTCGAGGCGTACCACCAGTTCGATCTGAGCGTCAGCTATGCACTCAACAAGCAGCTGTCGTTTGGCTTCGAGGCGATCAACCTCACCGGCGAAGATGTCCGGTGGCATGGGCGTTCGGAGAAGCAGATCGTGCGTTTGATCGACCAGCAGCCACGTTACACGCTGGGTGTGCGTTACGCGTTCTGATCCGGCGAGCCGGTGCATGCCGGTGGGTGCACCTGCGGCCGCCATCATCTGATGGCGGCCGCGACCGGTTGTGCAGGCAGGCGTTCGCGCACCGCATGCAGCCACACGGCAGTCGCGCACGCTGTATGCATGCGTCTGGTCACCGCATGCGTTGTGCGCACGGACGTCCCGCACGCTGGCGTCCGCACTCATGCCGCGCATTGCTGCCTTGCGACTTGCCGGCGCAGCGATTTTTGGCAATGCTCAGTGTCGACACGCACGGTGTAGTGCGTGCGACCGAATTCTTTATTGACTGCAGTCTTCCGCGAGGGATGGCGGCCGGAGTTTTTAATGACGCGATACGCAGTGCTCAACAATGTGGCGCATCACGATCTGCACGTGATCCTGCGCTTCGGCGCCGAGTTCGGCGATGCGGTTGGCGTGGTGCCGGCCTTCGTCACCGAGTACGCCGAGCTGCAGCGCGAGTACCCGCTGTTCTTCCGCAAGGACCCGGCCAACGGCAGTTATCAGTCGGTCGCGCTGCTGGGCTTTGCGCAGGACGAAAACCTGTTTCTGCAGGACGGGCGCTGGAATGCCAGCTACCTGCCGGGCATCGTCGCCAAGGGGCCGTTCCTGATCGGGTTCCAGGAGCAGCACATCGACGGCGCGCTGGTGCAGGAGCCGGTGATCCATCTCGATGTGGAGCATCCGCGCGTGAGCCGGAGCGAGGGCGAGCCGGTGTTCCTGCCGCAGGGCGGCCACAGCCCGTATCTGGAGCACATCATCGGCGTGTTGCGCGGCATTCGTGAGGGCGTGGACGCCGGGCAGGCGATGGCGGCCGCGTTCGACACGCTGGGCCTGATCCAGCCGGTGCGCCTGGACGTGGCCCTGGATGCCAGCCATGCCACGCAGTTGCAAGGGTTGTTCGCCATCGACCGCGAGCGGCTCGCCGCGCTCGATGCACCTGCGCTGCACCAGTTGCATCAGGCCGGTTATCTGGAAGGCGCCTTCCTGATGCTGGCATCGCAGCACAATGTGCGCCGGCTGATGGCCGAGAAGCAGCGCCGCCTGCAGCAGTCGCACAGCGACCCCGTTGCCGCGTTTGCCTAAGCACATGGCCGTACGCGCAACCGATCCCTCTGTCGCCGCACGTGCCGTCATTGCCGAGCGCAGCGACTGCACTCCCGACGCATTGCCGCTGGCTGCACTCTGCGACGCCGCCGAGCCGGTGGTGCTGCGTGGCGTGGCACGCCACTGGTCGCTGGTGCAGGCGGGGCTGCGCAGCGCCGAGGACGCCATGGCGCTGGTACGGGCGCACGATACCGGCCGGCATCTGCAGTATTCCTACGGCGGCCCGGACATCGGCAGCCGCCCGTTCTATCGCGACGATTGCAGTGCGCTCAACTTCGAGGTGCAGCGCGGCAGCGTGAGCACCTTGCTGGATGCCATTGCGGCACATCGCAACGACGTGCAACCGCCCACCTATTACCTGGCCTCGTTGCCGGTGGATGCCAACCTGCCGGGTTTGCGTGCAGACAACTCGCTGGATGTGACTGCCCACGGCAGCCCCGTGCAGCCCAGCATCTGGATCGGCAACCGCGTGATTGCCTCGTGTCACTACGATGCACTGGATAATCTGGCGTGCTGCGCAGTCGGGCAACGGCGGTTTACGCTGTTTCCACCGGAGCAGGTGGCCAATCTCTACCCGGGCCCGCTCGATCCCACGCCGGGGGGGCAGGTGGTGAGCATGGTCGATTTCGCCCAGCCGGATCTGCAGCGCTTTCCGCGCTTTGCCGAGGCCTTGCCGCATGCGCGCAGCGTGGTGCTGGCGCCGGGCGATGCGTTGTTCATTCCCGGCATGTGGTGGCATCACGTCGAATCGCTGCAGCCCTTCAACGTGCTCATCAACTACTGGTGGAGCAGTGCGCCCGCGCAGCTGCCTGCCGCGATGCCGGCGCTCTACCACGCGCTGTGGGCTATTCGCGACCGCCCGGCAGCAGAGAAGCAGGCATGGCGCGCGCTGTTCGATTACTACGTGTTCGGCCCTGCCGGGCAGGCCGGCGAACATCTGCCCGAACCGGCGCGGCAGGCGCTTGGTCCGATCGACCCGATGCTGGCGCGGCAGTTGCGCGCCATGTTGATCGGCAAGTTGAACCGCTGATGTGCAAGACCGCCTGCAACCCATCTCCCAGGAGTGCGCAGTGACTCAGGCTCAGATTCGCAAGGTGGTGATCGCCGGTGGTGGCACGGCCGGCTGGATTGCAGCCTGTGCGCTCTCGCATCAATTTCGCGACCTGCTGGACATCACCCTGGTCGAGTCGGAACAGATCGGCACCGTGGGCGTGGGCGAATCCACCGTGCCACCCATCCGCACCTTCCACCGGTTTTTGCAGATCGACGAGCAGGAATTCCTGCGCGCGGTGGCCGGCACCTTCAAGCTGTCGATCTCCTTCGAGCATTGGCGCCGCCAGGGCGAGCGCTACATCCATCCGTTCGGCATCACCGGGCAGGGCACCCTGGTGTGCGCGTTCCACCATCTATGGCTGGAAAGCCAGCGCCGCGGCATGCCGGGCAGCTTCGGCGATTACTGCCTGGAAACGGTGGCCTCGCGCGTGGACCGTTTTGCGCTGCAGGGCGAGCCGGCGGTCAATTACGCCTATCACCTGGATGCGGCGCTATACGCCAGGTTCCTGCGCGCACGCAGCGAGGCCTGCGGCGTCAAGCGCATCGAAGGCAAGATCCAGCAGGTGACCGTGCAGCCGCATAGCGGCGATGTCGCCAGCCTGGTGCTCGAAGACGGGCAAGTGATCGAAGGCGATCTGTTCATCGATTGCAGCGGCTTTCGCGGCCTGCTGATCGAGCAGACGCTGCACACCGGCTATGAAGACTGGAGCCATTGGTTGCCGTGCGACCGCGCGGTGGCGGTGCAGACCGAAGCGGTCGGCCCGCCGGTGCCGTACACCCGCGCCATCGCGCACGCGGCTGGCTGGCGTTGGCATATTCCGCTGCAGCATCGCGTCGGCAACGGCCTGGTGTTTTCGAGCAAGCACCTGTCCGATGATGAAGCGCATGCCAAGTTGCTGCACGACGCCGCCGCGCCGGCAGTGAAGGATCCCTGGATGGTGCCGTTCCGCACCGGCCGCCGGCTCAAGGCATGGAACAAGAACGTGGTTTCGCTTGGCCTGGCCAGTGGCTTTATCGAACCGCTGGAATCCACCAGCATCCATCTCACCATCTCTGCGGTGGTGCGGCTGCTGGCGCTGTTTCCGGCCGAAGGCATCGCACCGTCGCAGGTGCAGCTGTTCAACGACGTCAGCCGCGCCGAAATGGAACATGTGCGCGACTTCGTCACCTTGCACTATCACGCCACCCAGCGCGAGGAACCGCTGTGGCAGCAATGCCGCGAGATGGAGCTGCCGGAGTCACTGGCGCTGCGCCTGCGTGCCTGGCGCGAATGCGCACACGCGTGGCAGGGCGCCGACGAGCTGTTTCGTGTCGATTCCTGGACCCATGTGCTGATGGGGCAGGGCCTGATGCCGGAACAACATCACCCGCTGACCCGCGCCTTTTCCGATCACGATCTGCGCCGTCTGCTCGACGGTATCGCCCAGCCGATCCAGCACGCGGTGCAGCAGATGCCGTCGCAACAGGCCTTCATCGAGCGCTATTGCAAGACAGGCGAACAGGTGTGGGGGGGACGCAACCCGCTGCCGGCCTAGCGCCGGCATTGCACTGTAGGCCAGCTGCAGTACGTGCCTGCGCTACAGCCGCATCAGATCCTGGCCGACCACGATCGGCCCGGTGTAATGCTTGCGCGCACCTTCGCTCCACATCGCATCGGTGATGGATGCATCGCCACCGGGCACGAAATGCGTGAGCACCAGCAGGCTCGCCTTGGCCGCGGCGGCGATCTTGCCGACCTCTTCGCTGGTGGAATGGCTCTTGAGCAGATGGTCCAGCAGCGTCGGTGCGTTGTCGTTGGTCTGCAGCATCTTCTGCAGCGCCGGCAGATACATCACTTCATGCACCAGGATGTCGGTGTTCTTCGCGAACTCTGCCAACGCAGGCAGGTAGCGCGTATCGCCGGAGAACACCACGCTGCGGTCGCGTGCCTCGAACCGATACGCAAATGCCGGCTTGAGCGTGTAATGGTCCACCAAGGTGGCGGTCACGGTGAGCTGATCGTTCTTCAGCACCGTGCCAGGCTGGTCGAACTCATGCACATGAATCAGCGGCCTGAAGGGCGGGCGGCCTTCCTCACGAATGCGCGCATCGATGTCGATGGGCGCTGATCCACCAAGTGAGGTCAGGCGCTGCGGTTCTTGCCGCCAGGCTCAAAGCTCGCGCGCGATGAACTGGGTCAATGCCGGCGAACGGTAGAACGCCATGCATTGGACGAAAATGCGGTTGAACGGGCCGCGGCGTGCTTCGTCCTTCATCGGGACTTCGCCGTTGTCGAAATCCGCTGTATTGGCGTCGACAAAGCGATGCAGGCGATCGGTCGCCCCGGCCTTGGCGTTGTCCATCGCATAGGTGGTCAGCAAATACGAGCGGTCGCGCAGCTGGTCTGGCGCGTACTTGCCGCTGCGCGCGTAGTTGTTATCCAGGCAGCGCTGCAGCGCGTAGGCCTTGATGTCCTCGCGATCGGCCGTTTTGCCGGCTGCCAGCGCGGTGGTCTGCAGCGCGAGGGCGGCGAGGGTGATGATGACGAGTGCAGTGCGTGCGCGAAGCATGGGCGATGGGTGCTGATGGAGACCCGGCAAGTCTGCCTCATCGCGCGGCGTGCCGCTGGCTGCGCGTGCGTGCGCATGGTGCAGCACCAACACCGTAAGCGGCGTCGCCATGGAAGTGCAGAGTGCGATGCCAGGCGAAGCGCGATCGGACGTGGCAGGCGCAACACCGCCTGCCACGTGGGCTGGCCGCTTACGGGCCGAAGTAGGTAGAGATGGTGGAATACACGTCCGAGAAGCGCGAGTAGTAATCCGGATCGGTCTGCGCAGTGCAGTACGAGTAGCCGCCATACAGGCCGCCGCGCAGCTGGTAGGCGCCACCGCTGGCGATGGTGAACAGGCCCGAGCCGGACGAGCCGCCTTCGGTCACGCCATCGTTCCAGACCACGCGGTACAGCGGGCTCTTGCCGTCGATGGAGGTGTTCAGCCCATTCACGCTGCCCAGCGAATACTTCTTGACGTCGCCAAACGGGTGATGGATGCCGACGATCGAGGTGTTGGTGGTGCCGATCGCCGCGCTATTCCACGCTGCATAGAAGGCGCCGCTTGGCGGTGCGGTCTTCAGCTCCAGCAAGGCGGTGTCGCGCGTGGTGTTGGCATGGCGCAGGAACGCACCGCCGGTCAACGTGGTTGCCTGCGAACTGGCAGTGTTGCCGTTGCAGCTGGCAGCATCGTAGAACCAGTAGGTTTGCAGCGTATTGGCCACGGTCTGCGTGCTGATGCAATGCGCTGCGGTCCAGAACAGATTGCGCTTGGGCGAATTGGTGTTGTTGAGCAGCGTGCCGGTGCACAGGAACGAGCCCTGGCTGGTGGTGAATACCATGCGCGCCACCGCCTTTGCGGCGCTGGTGAAACCGGCGGTGGGGTTGGCGCGGCAGACGATGTCGTTCTGGCAGGAATCGCTTTCGCCAATGGCAATGGTCATCATGTCGCGCGGGCTGGCGGTGGGGCTGATGTCCAGATGCGAGAGCTGCGGAATGCTCAGGCTGAAATTTTCCGGATACAGGCCGGCCGGCAACGACAATTCGATCAGCAGATTCTCGCCGCTTACCGTCGGCGACCAACCGATGTCGTTACCGCCGGCCGCGAAGCTGGCGCCGGATTGTTCGAACACGCGCCCATCGTCGCCGGCAAAGCGCAGCGTCACCTTGGCCGGGTCACCCGGCGTCGCACCGGCGCCACGCAAGGTCAGCGACGCACGCAGCGACGCGGCTTGTGCGGAGCTGACCTTCAGGCTGGCCACGCGTGAACCATCGGGTGCCATCTGCCAATCGAGCTTGGACAGGTTCACCAGCGGCTGCGCCACTGCACGCGAAAAACCGATCTGCAACGGCTGCCCATGCTTGACCTGCGCAATGCGGCGCTCGCGCACACGGCTGATCTCCGTGCTGGTCGGCGCGGTCAGTTGCGCCACGCGCGTGGGCAGGATGCCGCCACGCAAACTTGCCGACTGCAACGTCGCCGCACCGAGCTTGGCCGCCTGCGGCGCGGTGGTCACCGGCGCTGCATCCATCTCGGTGGGAGGTGTGGCCATTGCAGTACCGGAAACAGCGGAAAACAGCGCCAGATACAACGCGTTCTTGCGATTCATGGGTAGTCCTTCTCGTCAGGGATCGGCAGGCTGCAGCGGGGGCTGCAACGTGCGGCGCCATCGGTGGCGCCCAACGAGACTAGCGAAAGTTCATAGCTGAATATGTGCTGAAAATCTCGTTCAGAGATAAACAGTCCCGAAAAATACAGTTGATCTTTCGCGCATCGACGGACAGCGTCTTGCGGACGGTGAGCCGGATGGTGGGTGTGCACATGCCGATGAGGTGGCAGCGTCGCTGACCCACCGCGGCGTGCGCCCGCGCACTGCTGTGCGCGCTAGGCGCACCTCTGTCTGGTGCGTGCCCAATGCATACGCGATGCATGCCGCAACACGTCCATCACTTCATCTGCAGCAACGCGTTTCCGGCGCCTGATACCGCTTGCAGGCCATGCCCTGCGGTGGCATCAGAGACCGCGTTTTTCAGGACTTGTCGCCAACCTTGCACTGCAACAGGCACCGCTGCTGCCGCGGCTATTCCAGCGCATCGCTGGCGCGGAATTCGGTGGAGCGTCCGCTGAGTTTCAGAAAGGCCAGCACCGCCAGCCCAATCAGCATCCATGCAGTGCCGCCGAGTTGCGCATGCGCGTCTGCATTGATCAATACATAGGCCAGGATGACGATGCCGACCAACGGCACCACGCCATGCAGCACGCGGCGCCCCTGGGCGCGGAAGTGCCACAACACCGCGACATGCAGCAGCACGAACGCAGTGAGCGCGCCGACATTGCACAGCGACGACAGCAACGCGATCTGGCCAACGAACACTTCGCCCAGCACCATGCTCAGGCCCGCCACCAGCAAGATCGCACGTTGCGGCACGCCGGTGCGCGGGTGGATGTAGCGCAGGAACGCCGGTAACTGGCGGTCGCGCGCCATCGCGAACAACAGGCGCGATGTAGCCGCCTGCGCCACCAGCGAATTGGCAATCGCCGCGCTGATCGCCACCGTAAGTGCAATGACGATCTGCAGCCACGGCCCGGCGATCAGGCGGCCGATTTCGAAGAACGCATCGTTGGATGCCTGCGCGCTGGGATAGCGCTGCAGGGTGGGCTGCAGCAACGCCGCCAGCCAGGTCTGCAGGACGAACAGGCCTGCCACGATCAGCAACGCCAGCAAGGTCGCACGCCCTACCACGCGGTTGCCGCCGCGCGCTTCCTCCGACAAGGTGGAGATCGCATCGAAGCCGAGGAACGACACCACCGCCACCGACAACGCGCTGAAGATCAACTGCGGCGAAAACGCCTGCGGGTTGTAGAACGGGCGCCAGCTCCAGTGCGCGCCGTTGACGCCGCGCTGGATCGCCAGGGTCGCCAGCACCACGAACACCGCCAGCACCACCAATTGCGCAAGCAGAAAAAAGCGATTGGCACGCGCGGTGGTTTCGATGCCGCGTAGATTCACCAAGGTGTTGAGCACCACGAAGAACGCGATCCACGCCGGCTGCGGCACCGCCGGCACTACGTTATGCATCGCATTGGCGCCGACCACGTACAGCAGGGTCGGTACCAGCAGATAGTCGAGCAGGATGGCCCAGCCGGCCAGAAATCCCATGCCGCTGCTCAGCCCGCGCCCCACATAGGCATACACCGAGCCGGCCACCGGAAATGCCTGCGACATCTGCTGGTAGCTCAGCGCAGTGAACAGCATGGCCACGAAGCCAACCAGGTAGGTCAGCGGCACCATCCCGGCGCTGATGTCGAACACGCCGCCGAAGATCGAAAACGGCGCCGTCGGCACCATGAAGACCAGCCCGTAGATCAGCAGATCCTTGAGCGTGAGCTGGCGCTTGAGCTCCTGTGCGTAGCCAAAGCGTTCCAGCGTGGCCGCATCGTCGCGGCGTGGGGTGTCGGTCATGCAGGTGTCCGCTGAAAGGAATGCCGGCGCACAGCGCAGGCGCTTGAAGGACCTGAACGCCGATGCGGCGCTGCAGCCATGTGACCGGCATTGTGACGATAATGTGGCCGGCAAGCCCATCCATTGGTAAAAGTGCTAGGTTTTCCATGCTGCTTGCCAGTTGCTGGCAAACATCGGTACCCAAGGACTCACCATGTTCGACACTCTGGCCAGCCTGGGCCGCGATCTGCAGGTGCTGCATACGCTCAACAGCTGCCTGGATCGGGTGTTTCGCGACGTCTGTGCACTCGGTTTCCAGTCGCTGGTCTACGACTACGCGCCAGTGCCGCTCAGTATGGAAGGTGCGCTGATCACGCCCACCGTGTTCATGCAGCGCAATGCGCCGGGCGATATGCAGCATGTCTGGTGCGAGCACGGCTACTACCAGCATGACCCCGTTCAGCAGCGTGCAGCGCGGCGCACCACTCCGTTCGTGTGGTCGTACCGCAACGACGGCAACCGTGCAGGCGTGGAATACGTGGGCGGGCAGCACCGGCAAGTGACCCGGTATCTGTGCGACAGCGGCATGGGAACCGGTGTCACCGTGCCGCTGCATCTGCCCGGTGGCGCGTTCGCCACTTTCAGCGGCGCGGTCGATGCCGGCGCTGCAGAAGCACCGCGCCTGGCCGAGGCGCAGCTGTTGCCGTTCCTGCTGCTGGCACACGCCTTCCAGGCGCGTGCGCAGGAAGTGCTGGACCCACAGGAGCGCCGCTGCCACCACATTGCATTGACCCGTCGCGAGCGCGAATGCCTGCAGTATTCGGCCAAAGGCCTGACGTCCAAAAGTATCGCGGCTGCACTCAACCGCTCCACTGCCACGGTCAACCTGCATTTGAATTCGGCCGCCCGCAAGCTGGGCGCCCGCAACCGCGTGGAAGCAGTGGTGCGCGGGATGCACTATCGCTTGCTAGAGCCATAAGCAACGCTGGCCGGTGCCTGCGATGCCGGCACGCTGGCGCAGCAGGTACTCCGAATCGGCGTTACGCCACGCAATCCTGGTCCTCGTGCGCTATTCGCACGCTTTCGCCAGTGCATCAAATCGCGAGCGCTGGTGTCGCATGCCTGACAGCTCCAACGTCGGCGACGTTGCGCGCGCGAGATAGTTACGCTGATTCGAAGCGCACGGTTCGATCGAGATGCGAAGTGGCGTCGTGCGATGCCTTGCGGCATGCGGCGACGCGCAGCCTGCGGTCGAACTGGTCTTCCGCCAGCGCCAACCGCGTCCCCGGTGCATCCAAACCTGTGAGATTTGCCAGTTAACGCCAGTCGGCGCCGTCGCTAAGCTCAAGGCTCATTATTGCCGCAGGCAGGCGCAGGTCATGCAGTGCACTGAGGGTTACGTCGAATTTCGCGGTTATCGCACCTGGTACCGCATCACCGGCGACCTGCGCGCGGATGCCTGCCCGTTGCTGGTGCTGCATGGCGGCCCCGGGTGCACCCACGACTACGTGGACAGCTTCACGGACCTGGCGGCCAGCGGCCGTGCGGTGATTCATTACGACCAGCTCGGCAACGGCAACTCCACCCATCTGCCCAACGCCGACCCAGGCTTCTGGACGGTTGGGCTGTTTCTGGACGAGCTGCAGACGTTGATCGCGCATCTTGGGGTTTCGCAGTACGCGTTGCTGGGCCAGTCCTGGGGCGGGATGCTGGCGGCCGAACATGCAGTGCGCCGTCCTACCGGCCTGCGTGCGCTGGTGATCGCCAACTCGCCCGCTTCGATGGGTTTGTGGCGTGCTGCGGCGCTACGTTTGCGTGCACGGCTGCCCGAGGACATCCAGGCCGCGCTGGACGAGCACGAAGCCGCCGGTACGCTGGACCATCCGGCCTACCGCGCCGCCAGCCAGGTGTTCTACGCACAGCACGTGTGTCGCGTCGTGCCATGGCCTGCCGAAGTGGCACGCACCTTTGCCGCCATCGATGCCGACCCGACCGTGTATCACGCCATGAACGGCCCGACCGAGTTTCATGTGGTGGGCAGCTTGCGCAACTGGAGCATCATCGAGCGCCTGCACCGCATCACCGCGCCCACACTGGTGCTTTCTGGCAAGTACGACGAAGCCACGCCGGAAACCGTCGAGCCGTATGCGCGGCTGATTCCGGATGCGCGCTGGCATGTGTTCGCCAATTCCAGCCACATGCCGCACGTGGAAGAACGCGCGGCCTGCATGCGCCTGGTCGGCAACTTCCTGGACGATCAGACACCCTGGCCCGGTGGGCAGATGGTGCGTTCTTCGGCGCTGGTCAATCGCGCTGTTTGAGTGCGCGGTGTGCGGACGCTGACGTTCGATATGCGTGGTTTGCGATTCTTCACCATTGCGATCTCTGAGTGCGTCCGACGTTGAGCGGACCGTGCGGCATGCGGACGAACACGCAGACAGCTGCTTGATTCGACGGCGTGCTGATTGCTGGTGCAATCTGTTTGCGTGCGCCGTCGCGCACCGCGTGCAGCGTCTTCGCCACCGTAGGCTTGCAATGTAAATGCACGCGAGCGTTCTGCTGCTGTGCAGCAACGCTGCAGGCAACCCGCAGAATCCCGCGAGAATCCGGGCGACACGCATTGGCGCGTCGTTGCCGGTGCACGTGTTGTATTGCTGCGCTGCAAATTCGCTGCGTCGCAGCTGTCATCGCCAGGCGCATGTGCAGCTCATGCCCGCAATGGCGACCAGTACGCAAGCACCACAGGCGTGAAGTGGCGAACATCCACGCAGGCGTGCGCGCTCGAGCGCACGCACCTGCAGCACAGGCATGCCTGCACCAGCGCAGACGCGCATCGATCATGCACATCCATCGCATCTCCCGGCACTGCCGTGTCCTGTCCCGGCTGTCCTTTGCTGTCTCTTTTGCATGTCCCGCAAAGAGAACACCGTGGTGCGTCAAACTTTCAGTGATGGATAATTGTTTTATGTTTTAAATCGCGCGAAGAATGCGGCCCCCACGCCCCGCTTTGTCGTTGTCGTTGCCACTGCGCAGACGGCACGCATCGCTTATCGACTTCTTTGGGAGAGGCTGCATGACTAGCAAGATGCTCCAGGGCGCGCTCGCGCTTGCGCTATCCACGTGCGCAGCAAGCGCCATCGCCGGCCCGGTCGGGTACGGTGCGGCCACCACCGGTGGCGGCAACAAGACACCGGTCAACGTGGCAACGTTCGAAGCCATGCAGGCCGCCATCGACAGTTATTCCGGCAGCGGTGGGCTGGTGCTCAACTACACCGGCAAGTTCGACTACGGCACCATCAAGGACGTCTGCGCGCAGTGGAAGCTGCCGGCCAAGACCGTGCAGATCAAGAACAAGAGCGATGTCACCATTAGGGGGGCGAATGGCTCGGCGGCCAACTTCGGTCTGTGGGTCGTGGGCAACGCCAACAACATCATCATCCAGAACATGACCATCGGCCTGCTGCAAGGTGGCGAAGATGCCGATTCGATTTCGCTGGAAGGCAACTCCAGCGGCTCGCCGTCCAGGATATGGGTCGACCACAACACCGTGTTCGCCTCGTTGACCAAATGCTCCGGTGCGGGCGATGCCTCCTTCGATGGCGGCATCGACATGAAGAAGGGCGTGCACCACGTCACCGTGTCCTACAACTACGTCTACAACTATCAAAAGGTCGCGCTGAATGGCTACAGCGACAGCGACACCAAGAACTCGGCCGCGCGCACTACGTATCACCACAACCGCTTCGAGAACGTGGAATCGCGCGTGCCGTTGCAGCGCCGCGGCTTGAGCCACATCTACAACAACTACTTCAACAATGTGTTTACCTCGGGCATCAACGTGCGCATGGGCGGCGTGGCGAAGATCGAGTCGAACTACTTCGAGAACATCAAGAACCCGGTGACCTCGCGCGACAGCAGCGAGATCGGCTACTGGGACCTGATCAACAACTACGTCGGCAGCGGCATCACCTGGGGCACGCCCGATGGCAGCAAGCCCTACGCCAATGCCACCAACTGGGTGAGCTCCAAGGTGTTCCCGGAATCGCTGGGCTACACCTACACCATCACCCCGGCCGCGCAGGTCAAGGCCAAGGTGATCGCCACGGCGGGTGCGGGCAAGAACCTGGCCGAGTGACCGGCAGCGCGTAGTGGCAGCAACCCACATCCCCTGCCCGCCCGGGGATGTGGGTTTACGCAGTCAACAATGTGATCAGTTCGGGCATCAACGTGCGCACGGGCGGCGCGGCGAAGATCGCGTCGAACTCTTTCGAGAACATCAGGAAACCGCTGACCTCGCGCGACAGCAGCGAGATCGGCCACCGGGACCTGCAGGCAAGCGGCAGCACGTCCCGGCAGGTGGCCGAGCGTTGCCTGCTGCAAGTGAGGGCAGGGCACGCTTTCGTGGCGTCGCCACTCCTTCGCCACTCCTTCGCCGGGCCGGCGTCAAGAGGCGCGGCAGGCGCCGCGACGCGGTATCGTGTGGCGATTCCATTCGTTCAAACCCGTCCATGCCGCTTCCGACCGATCCCGTTGCTGAGACCGCTGCGTCCGCCGCGCCTGCACTGCGCCACGCGCTGAAGCCGCGGCAATTGATGATGATGGGCCTGGGCACGGCGATCGGCGCCGGGCTGTTTCTCGGTTCCGGCGTGGGGATCCATGCGGCCGGGCCGGCGGTGCTGATCTCGTACCTGATTGCCGGTGCGTTGGTCATCATCGTGATGAACGCGCTGGGCGAAATGGCGGCCGCCAAGCCGGCCAGCGGCGCGTTCTCGGTGTACGCGGCCGATGCGATGGGCCCGACCGCCGGCGCGACCGTGGGCTGGTTGTGGTGGTTCCAGGTGGTGGTGGTGATTGCCGCCGAAGCCGTCGGCGCCGCCGGCCTGCTCGCGACCGTCTGGCCCGCGTTGCCGGTGCCCTTGCTGGCGCTGCTGTTCATGGCCACCTTCACCGCGATCAATCTGCTGGGGGTGCGCAATTTCGGCGAGTTCGAATTCTGGTTCGCCATCCTCAAGGTTGTGGCGATCATCGTGTTCCTGTTGATCGGTGTGGCCTTGCTGGCCGGCTGGTTGCCCGGTGTGGTGTCGCCGGGGTTGTCCAACTTCACCCAGAACGGCGGCTTTGCGCCGAAGGGCCTGGCCGGTATCGGTTCGGCCTTGCTGGTGGTGGTGTTTGCCTTTGGCGGCACCGAGATCGTGGCGGTGGCCGCGGCAGAAACTGCCGACCCGGGCCGTAGCCTGGCGCGCACCATCCGCACCGTGGCCTGGCGCATCCTGGTGTTCTACATCGGCTCGATCAGCGTGATCGTGGCGGTGGTGCCGTGGACCAGCGCCGCGCTCAGCTCGCCGTTCGCTGCCGTGCTGGAAGTGGCACGCATTCCCGGCGCGGCCACGGCCATTACCCTGGTGGCGGTCGTGGCGTTGCTGTCGGCGCTCAATGCCAATCTGTATGGCGCCTCGCGGATGATCTTCTCATTGGCCCAGCGTGGCGAAGCGCCGCGCTTGCTTGGCAAGACCAGCGGCGAGCAGGTGCCGCTGGTGGCAGTGATCGCCAGCGTGCTGTTCGGTTTTGCCGCGGCGGCGCTGGAGCTGCTGTATCCCAACAAGGTGTTGCCGATGCTGCTCAACATCGTTGGCGCCACCTGCCTGCTGGTGTGGACGATCTCGCTGGTGTCGCAGCTGATCCTGCGCGGCCGCGCCGACCGCGCCGGCATCGCGTTGCCGTTCCGTATGCGCGGTTATCCGTTTCTGACGGTGTTGGCGCTGGCGATCCTGGCGGTGATCTTCGTGCTGTTGGCCAGCTCGGCCGACACGCGCGCGCAGTTCCTGTCGATGGTCGGTTTGACCGCAGCGTTTGCGTTGTTCAGCGAGCTTGCACGGCGGATGCGTCGCCAGCACTGAACATCCACAACGTTTGGTTGCAGCGCGCTGGCGCGCGATGGAGCGGCGCCGGTAGTCCGGGGTCAAACGCTGAGTGAGTGAGCGCGCAGTGCTCTCACCGCTTGCGGGACAGGTCGTGCACCCACCCTTGCGGAACCGTTGGTGGCATCCAGGCCACCAACGGTCCCGCAAGCGGCGATGACACCGCGCCAGACAGTTGGTCGGTGGTTGCGTTAAAGCTGCTTGTAGCGCGCTGCGCATCAGGTGTTGAGCCTGCGCGTCATGATCGAACAATGCGCATTAGTCACGGCCCCTACCGTGCACACCGACCATCTCGACTGGTCCTTGCCCGCCTACCGTCGCGGGACCTTACGCGGCATGGATGCCGCGTAAGAGCCTACACGGACGTACTTGCGGCGTGTCCCGCGATGGTGGGCGGGCAAGGGCCCTGCAGCAAGCGCAAAGATGTCGAGTGCGCGGTGCCCTCACCGCTCGCGGGACACGCCGTTAACCCGTCCATGGGGGCTCGGTGGCGGCATCCATGCCGCCAACGGTCCCGCAATCGGTAAGGACACCGCGCCAGACAGTTGGTCGGTGGTTTTATGGAAGAGCGAAGACACAGCTTCACCAGTTTGCTGATCGCTTGTCGAAACCTGTGCGCACCGACCATCTCGACTGGTCCTTGCCCGCTCACCGTCGCGGGACCTTGAGCGGCATGGATGCCGCGCCAGAGCCTCCAGGGACGGATTGACGGCGTGTCCTGCGATGGTGGGCGGGCAAGGGCCCTGCAGCCAACCCGCAGATCAGCGTGCTTGCAGCCAGACCGCTGATCAGCCAGCCCCCAGCCGACCGGCATGACGTAGTTTTGTCAGCCGCTCCAAAGCGCAGAAGCGACGTTTTGCCGCAGATGCGACGCCGTGTCGCATCGGGAACGGGCCCGACCGTCCCTATCATGATCACGTAGCGCGGCAGCGCCACATCGACCACCGCAGCGTCTACCCGGCGATCGATGTGCGACCTGCACGCTGACGATTAACCCCACTTTTCCTTGAGGGATCTCCATGGATGCCTTGCTGTTGTCACGGATCCAGTTCGGGTTTGTCATTGCCTTCCACGTGCTGTTTCCGGCATTCACCATCGGGCTTTCCAGCCTGCTGGCGTTCCTGGAATGGCGCTGGCTGCGCACGCGCCTGCCGGTCTGGCGCGAGCTGTATTTTTTCTGGCAGAAGATCTTCGCCGTGTCATTCGGCATGGGCGTGGTTAGCGGCATCGTGATGGCGTTTCAGTTCGGCGCCAACTGGCCGGAACTGAGCCGGATTGCCGGGAGCGTGATCGGGCCGTTGCTGAGCTATGAAGTGCTTACTGCGTTTTTTCTCGAGGCCAGCTTTCTGGGCGTGATGATGTTCGGCTGGGGCCGCATTTCCGAGCGCCTGCACTTCTTTGCCACCTGCATGGTGGCGCTGGGTACGCTGTTTTCCACCTTCTGGATTCTCTCGTCCAACAGCTGGTTGCAGACGCCGGCGGGCTTCGAGGTGATCGACGGCATTGTGCATCCGGTGAACTGGTTGCAGATCATCTTCAATCCCTCGTTTCCGTATCGGCTTGCGCACATGGCGCTGGGCTCGTTCATCACTACGTGTTTTGTGGTGGGCGCAGTCGGTGCGTGGTACCTGCACCGCGGCGTGCACCGCGAGGCCGGGCTGCGCATGTTCAAGCTGGCGGTGGCCTTCGCCGCCATCACGGTGCCGCTGCAGATCTTCGTCGGCGACATGCATGGCTTGAATACGCTCAAGCACCAGCCGATGAAGATCGCCGCAATGGAAGCGCACTGGCATGCCGAGCAGCCGGGCAAGGGATTTCCGCTGGTGGTGTTTGCGCTGCCCAATACGCAGGCCGAACGCAACGATTACGAGGTGGCGATTCCGCGCCTGGGCAGCCTGATTCTGACCCATAGCCTGGAGGGCAGCATCGCGCCGCTGACCTCGGTGCCGGCCAGCGAGCGTCCACCGGTGACGCCGGTGTTTTTCGCCTTCCGCATCATGGTGGGAATCGGTTCGTTGATGTTGCTGGTGGCCTGGGTGTCTGCATTCGCCTGGTGGCGCGGCAAATTGCTGCAGTGGCGCTGGTTGCTGGCGACCTGGCGCTGGATGTTGCCAAGCGGCTTCATCGCGCTCATTTCGGGCTGGTTCGTTACCGAAATCGGCCGGCAGCCCTACGTGGTTTATGGCCTGTTGCGCACCGCCGATGCAGTGGGCCCGCAGTCTGCGCTGATGACCGCCATCTCGCTGGCGGTGTATGTGGCTGGCTATGCGTTCGTATTCGGCTGGGGCATCTGGTACCTGGTCAAGATCGGCAAGATCGGGCCGACCCCGCACGACGCCCCGCAGCTGGACCATGGCGAACACACGCCCGCACGCCCGCTCTCTGCGGCCGACGAACCGATCGATGGAGCCGCATGATGGACATGACAAGCGTGTTGCCGGTGGCGTGGTTTGCGGTGATCGGCTTCGGCGTGCTGATGTACGTGGTGCTGGACGGGTTCGTCCTGGGCATCGGCATCCTGGCGCCGTTCCGCAAGGACGAAGCGCAACTGGATTTGATGATGAACACCGCCGCGCCGATCTGGGACGGCAACGAAACCTGGCTGGTGCTGGGCGGGGCAGGGCTGCTGGCGGCGTTTCCCAAGGCGTATGCGGTGATCTTGTCGGCGCTGTATCTGCCGGTGTTGTTGATGGTGATGGCCTTGGTGTTTCGTGGCGTGGCGTTCGAATTCCGCTTCAAGGCACATCGCTCGCGGCGTTTGTGGAGCAACGCCTTTGCGGCCGGATCGATCCTGGCCACCTTCGCGCAGGGCGTGATCCTGGGCGCGCTGGTGCAAGGCTTGCCGATCGAGAACGACCGCTATGTCGGCGGTATCTGGGGCTGGTTCAGCCCCTTCGCGATGCTGACCGGTGCCGCCTTGGTGTTCGGTTATGCGCTGCTCGGCAGCACCTGGCTGATCCTCAAGACCGAAGGCCATGTGCAGCAGCTGGCGCGGCAGTTGAGCCGGCCGTTGACCCTCAGCGTACTGGTCTTCATCGGCCTGGTCAGCGCGTGGCTGCCGTCGTTGCAATCGCATGTGATGGATCGCTGGTTCAACGATGCGCATTATCTGTGGTTGATGCCGGTGCCGGTGCTGGTTGCCGTGGTGGGTTATGCGCTGTGGCGCGCGGCCGAGCCGGGGCGACCGGACACGGCGCCGTTCCTGCTGGCGATGGGCTTGTTCGTGCTCGGGTTCCTGGGCCTGGTGCTGGGCATGTGGCCGTACCTGGTGCCGCCGGTGTACACCATCTGGCAGGCTGCCGCGCCGCCGTCGTCGCAACTGTTCGCGCTGGTGGGGTTGGTGATGTTGCTGCCGCTGATCCTGGGCTACACGGTTTGGTCGTATCGGGTATTTCGCGGCAAGATCACCGCCGAGACCGGCTACCACCATTGATGGCAGCGGTTAGCGGTCGTCGCTTCGCGTCTGCGCGGGTCGCGCTTACCGGCAGGCGCAGCGCGCGATGACCCTGGATCGGTGCCGGCATGATCAGGGCCGGGGTTCGCCCGCTGCAGCGATCCCCATGCGGCTGAGCGCGCGGGGATCGCGCCCAACCGCAGTACGCTCAGCGCAGGCGCTGCTTGAACATCCACTCCCACATCGCCGGGTCCGCATAGGTCGCGTCCCAGACGTTGTGGTTGCCTTGGGGATATTCGCTGTAGCGCAGGTTGGCGCCCATGCCTTTTGCGGCGCGGTACAACGCGCGGTCGTCGTGCGGCGGCACCGAATCGTCCTTGGCGCCATGGAACATCCAGATCGGCACGTGCTTGAGTTGCGTCACTGCCGCGGTGTACGGGTCCGCTTCCTTGGCCACCAGGCTCACGTACAGCGTGCGGCGCTCATCGCGCGGTGCCTTGAGCGCGCCACAGATCGGCACGATTGCGGCAAACCGTTGCGGCTGCATCAGCCCGATTTCCCAGGCGCCATAGCCGCCCATCGAAATGCCGGTGAGATACGTGCGCTGCGGATCGGCGCTGAACTCGGCGCTGGCCGCATCCAGCGCGGCGATCGCCATGCGCGCGTTGATGCCCAGCCATTCTTCGTCGTCGGGCACTTGCGGCAGCACCACCAGTGCGGGAAATTCGGCGGTGTGTTCGCTCAGGTAAGGGCCCACGCCGACTTCGGCCTGATCGCGTCCGTTATCGCCGCGTTCGCCGGAGCCGTGCAGAAACAACACGATAGGCCGTGGCTGCGGCGCCTTGGCGGCCGGCACAAACACCTGGTAGCGGTAAAGCCGCCCCTCCAACTGCAGGGTGCGGGCGACAAAGTGGCCGCGCCGCCCATCGTGCTGGCGCTCAGCCATGCTGGAGCAACCGGCGAGCACCAGCGCAAGAATTCCAAGTAAGACGCAACGAACGATCACGCAGCACTCCCCATCGATCATCAAGCCGCAGTATCGCCGCATGCAGGTGCGCTGGCACGTGGCGTTGCGGCGAGCGCCGGGGATGCGCGTGCCGCCCTTCATTCTCGCTTGCGCGTGCATGCGGTCGGGCGCACGCGCTCACGGCATCAAGATCAACGTGGCAAGGCCCAGGAAGCTCAAAAAGCCCATCACGTCGGTCAGCGTGGTCAGGATCACGCCACCGGCCAGGGCCGGATCGAAGCCCAGCCGTTTGAGCGTCACCGGCACCAGCACGCCGCCAAAGGCAGCGGTCAGCATGTTCAACGTCAGCGCAGTGCCGATCACCAGCGACAGCATCGGCTGGCCGAACCAGGCCAGCACGATCAGCCCAAGCCCTACGCCCAGACACAGCCCATTGATCAGCGCAACGGTGAGCTCCTTCTTGAGCAGGGTCATCACGTTGGACGAGCCGATCTGCCCCAGCGCCAGGCCGCGCACCATCAGCGCCAATACCTGGGTGCCGGCATTGCCGCCCATGCCGGCCACGATCGGCATCAACGCCGCCAGTGCTACCAGCTTTTCGATGGTGCCTTCGAAGCGGCTGACCACGCTGGAAGCCAGAAACGCGGTGCACAGATTGATGCCCAGCCAGATCAGCCGGCGCCGGAATGCGCGCCGTGCCGGGCTGAACATGTCTTCGTCTTCGTCCAGGCCGGCCGCGCTCATGGCCTGGTGCTCGGCCTGCTCGCGGATGATGTCCACCACGTCGTCGATGGTGATGCGGCCGAGCAGGATGTTGTTGTCGTCCACCACCGGCGCCGAGATCCAGTCGTGGTCGGAGAAGCGCCGCGCCACTTCGTCGGAGCCATCGCCCACGTCGATGGCGGGCTGCTCGTCGTCGATCAAGCGATTGACCGGCGTACTGTCTTCGTGAGTCACCAGTGCGGCCAGCGACACGCGGCCCAGGTATTGATGGCGGCGGCTCACCACGTACAGATGGTCGGTATGGTCGGGCAGCTCGCCGCGCAGGCGCAGGTAGCGCAGCACCACATCGACATTGACGTCCGCGCGCACCGTCACCACGTCCGGGTTCATCAGGCGGCCGGCGGTGTCTTCCGGATACGACAGCACCTGTTCGAGCCGCTCGCGGTTCTCGCGGTCCATCGACTTGAGCACTTCGTCGATGACGGTGTCGGGCAGGTCTTCGACCAGGTTGGCCAGATCGTCGATGTCCAGGTCTTCGACCGCCGCGACGATCTCGTCGGTGTCCATGTCGGCCAGCAGGCTTTCGCGCACTTCATCGCCGACGTGCAGCAGCACCTCGCCATCGTCCTCCGGGTCGACCAGCCCCCACACCACTTCGCGTTTGCCGGGCGGCAGCGATTCGAGCAGGTTGCCGATCTCCGCCGGCGCCAGCGTGTTGACCAACCGGCGTACCGGCCCTAAGCGTCCGCTATCCAGCGCGTCGGACAGCAGTCGTAGCTGGCGCGCGGTTTTGTCGTGGCGGACGGCTTCGGCCATGCGCGGCTCCCCGGAAGAGTGGACGCGTCGTCAATCGAAGACGCGGTGCTGGATCAGCACGGCATTATCGCTTGCGCATGGTGACGAAACATACAGTGCCGCTCGCACGCTGCTCGAACAGCAGCGCCGCAATCGCGCATCCAACCCAGGAGCGCCATCGCCAGGCAGCGAGCAATAGCTGAGCGGATGCAGCTGGCGGCACACTGCCGGTGTCAAGGCACGAGAGCTGCCGTGCCCAACGCACGCTGTTTTTCGCTGGCGATGCTTGGCGCGATGCAGCTCGGCGCAGCGTGTGGGTCGTGCGGGTCGCCGCTAGCGCAGCAGCCCCTGCGCATTGCCCGCCAACCACTTCTCGATGCCCTTGCGGTCGCGGGCGCGCAGCAGTTTTTCGCCCTGCACGCGCAACTCGCCCAGATGGATATCGCGCACCGCGCGGCGCACTTCCAGCAAGGTGGCCGGATGCAGGCTGAATTCGGTGAGCCCCAACGCCAGCAACATCGGCACGAAGCGCGGGTCGCCGGCGATCTCGCCGCACACCGCCACCGGCTTGCCGTAGGTGCGCCCGGTGGCGATCACCTGCGCGATCAGGCGCAGCACTGCCGGATGCAACGGTGAATACAGCTCGCCCAAAGCCTCGTTGTTGCGATCCACCGCCAGCAGGTACTGCACCAGATCGTTGGTGCCGATCGAGAGGAAATCGATGTCGTCGATGAAGCAATCCAGCGCCAGTGCCGCCGCCGGCACTTCGATCATCGCGCCCAGCGGAATGTGCTCGGCGATCTCGTGGCCTTCCTCGCGCAGCTGCGCGGTGAGCTTCTTCAACTGCTTGCGCAGCAGCAGGATTTCTTCGCGGCCGCTGACCATCGGTACCAGGATGCGCACCGGCCCGTAGCCGGACGCACGCAGGATCGCGCGCAACTGCGTCTGCGCCACCGCCGGCCGGGCGAGCGACAGGCGCACGCCACGCAGGCCCAACGCCGGGTTGTCTTCGTCGCTCAAGGTCAGGCCGGTGCGGTCGGCCTTGTCGGCGCCCAGATCCAGCGTACGGATGGTGACCGGGCGGCCGCTCATGCCCAGCACGGTGTCGCGGTAGGTGTGGAATTGTTCGTCTTCGTCCGGCAACTCGTTGCGCTGCAGGAACAGGAATTCGGTGCGGTACAGCCCCAGCCCGCTGGCACCCAGCGCATGCGCTTTTGCCACATCTTCCAGCGATTCGGCATTGGCCAGCAGGGTGATGTCGACGTTGTCGCGCGTGCGCGTGGGCTTGGAGCGCAGCCGGCCCAGCTCGCGTTGTTCCTTGGCTAGCGCGCGCAGGCGTTCGCGGTAGTCGCGCAGGTGCTCGGGGGTGGGGTCGACGATCACCTGGCCCGAGCCGGCATCGACGATCAAGACATCGCCATCTTCAATGCGCTGCACTGCATCGCCGACGCCCACCACCAACGGCAGGTGCAGGCTGCGCGCCAGGATCGCGCTATGCGACAGCGCACTGCCGGCGGTGGTAACGATGCCGACCACCCCTTGCGCCTGCAGCTGCGCAAGCTCGGAGGGCGCCACGTTGTCGCAGACCAGGATCTCGCCGGCCACGCCCTTGAGGTCGGGCGCGCGCTTGTGCAGGAACGCATGGATGCGGCCGATGACGTGATCCAGGTCGTCCATGCGGCTTCTGAGGTATGCGTCCTCCATGCCGTCGAACACCGCCGCCAGCCGGTCGCGCTGTACGCGCAAGGCGTAGTCGGCACTGTAGCGGTGGGTGCGGATCAGCTCATCCAGGCCTTGCAGCAGCTCCGGGTCGTCGAGCAGCAAGGCATGCAGCTCGAGAAATTCGCCGACTTCGCGCGCAAGTGCGCCATGCAGGCGATCGCGCAGTTGCTGCATTTCCACCCGTGCCGCTTCGATGGCGGTGTGCAGACGCTGCAACTGCGTCTCCACCTGGTTGGCGGGCACGCGTTGTTCGGCCACTTCCAGCGTATGGCTCTGGCGCACGCGTGCGCGCCCAAGCGCGTTGCCGCGCGCCGCGCCGTGTCCGCGCAGGCGCAGGCTCACGCGTGGCCCGGGCGCAGCCGCGCCGTGTCGGTCGTCACTGCACCGACGCCGCGCATGCTCAGCTGTCCTCGTCGAAACGACGCTCGAACAGGTCGACCAATGCCTGCAGGGCCTGCGCTTCGTCTTCGCCATCCAGGCGCACCACCACGCTGGTGCCTTGACCGGCGGCCAGCAACATCACGCCCATGATGCTCTTGGCATTCACTTCGCGGCCCTTGGCCGCCAGCGTGGCGTTGCTGCGATAGGACGACAGCGTCTGCACCAGCTTGGCGGTTGCCCGCGCATGCAGTCCGAGTCGGTTGGAAACTATGAGTTCGCGTTCAAGCATCGTCGATGATCGCTCCGTTGCGGGTACCGGCCGCCGCAGTGGCGGGCAGCTCCTGCAGTCCTTGTTCGGGGTAGTTCATCACCCGCAGCAGCATCGGCAGGCTCAATGCAGAGACCCGGCGAACCGGTGTGCCCAGCTTGGCCAACCGGCTGGCGAGATTGCTGGGGCTGGCGCCATACAGGTCGGTGATGACCAGCACGCCGTCGCCGCTGTCGACCCGGCGCATCGCCGACGAGGCCTGGGGCAACAGCGCGTCCAGGTCCGCATCGAACGGCACATCGAATGCTTCGGTCTTCAACGGCAAATGCCGCAACAGCCCCGTCGCCACGTTCAACAACGCCGCGCCGATGCCGGGATGAGTAATGAGGAGAATGCCACAGGCCATGCCGAAACGTTAACAGGTCAGCATGACTGCGCGATAGCGTTTGCCGGCATCGATGCGTTGCGAACTGAATAGCCGTTTAGGACCGCGGCAATCGGGCGTATGCGCGGCGCGCAGCAGGCGCGGTGTAGCGGATATGACGCATGATCCGTGACGCGCATCAGGTCGCTGCCGGACGCAGCGCAAGCGAGCGCTGCAGTTCGCACCCCGCAGCCGCATACACGTCCAGATGCAGCGAAGGTCTGCGGACGTTTAAAGGCGCATACGCGTGTCGAAGCGGTGCAACCTGCGATACCGCATCAAGCCAGCGAAGCCGCAACAAAGCGCGCCAGATACATCCAGTCCCGCGATCAACCCCGGCCAAGCCCAGGCAATGCGCGCCCCGGCAAACGCATCAGTACACACCAGCAAACCACGCACGTTCCAGCACGCAGGACCCCGTCGTTACGAATCCCCAATCCCGAATCCCAAATCCCAGCCCCAACTCAATCCTGCTCGCGATGAAACGTCGCCACTTCCGGCCAGCCTTGTTCGCGTGCGTGCCGGGCCATGCGTTCGGCCAGATACACCGAGCGGTGCTTGCCGCCGGTGCAGCCGAAGGCGATGGTCACGTAGCTACGGGTATCGTTGCGCAACCGCGGCAGCCAGGTGTCGAGCAGGTCCACGATCTGCGCGCTGTAACGCTGGACGTCCGGCTCCCTGTCCAGATAGTCGCGCACTGCGGCATCGCGCCCGGTGAGCGGGCGCAGTTCCGGATCCCAGTGCGGATTGGGCAGCACGCGCGCATCGAAGGCGAAGTCGGCTTCGGCCGGCACGCCGCGCTTGTAGGCAAACGACTCAAACAGCAACGACAGACGGTCGTTGCTGCCGAGTGCAAATTCGGTCACCACGCGGCGGCGCAACTGATGCACGTTGAGCGTGCTGGTGTCGATGATGGCATCGGCCTGCGCCCGCAGCGGCTCGGTCAACTGGCGCTCGCGGGTGATCGCTTCCGGCAAGGCCAGGCCGAGATGGCTCAGCGGATGGCGGCGGCGGGTGTCGGCGTAGCGCTTGATCAGCGCCTCGTCGCTGGCCTCGAAAAACAGCAGGCGCGCTTCGATACCGTATTCTTGCGCGGCCTGTCGCCATTGCGCCAGCTGCGTGAGGTCGCTGCGGCTGCGCACATCGATGCCCACCACCAGGCGCTGGTCGCCGAGCGGGTTGCCGCGCAGGCGGCTCTTGACGAAGTCCGGCAGCAATTCGACCGGCAGGTTGTCCGAGCAGTAGTAGTCCAGATCCTCGAAGGTCTTCAACGCAACCGATTTGCCCGAGCCGGACAGCCCGCTCACGATCATCAACGTGGAGGGCGCGGTACTCATGGCGTGCGTCGCTCCAGCAGGTTGCTGTGGCGGGCGATGAACATCGCCGCCGGGTCGATACCCTTGGTGCGCAGGATATGCAGCCGGGTGGCCGCCTCGGTGAGGACGGCCAGGTTGCGGCCGGGCATCACCGGCAGGGTGATCAGCGGCACGTCCAGATCCAGCACGTGGCGGCTGCCGGAATCGCCGGTCAAGCGCTCGTAGCCGGACGGCGTGGGCTCGGTCATCGGCCGGGTCAGGTGCACGATCAGGCGCAGGTATTTGTTTTTCTTCACCGCGGTGTCGCCGAACATGTCGCGTACGTTCAACACGCCCAGGCCGCGTACTTCCAGCAGGTCCTGCAGCAATTCGGGGCAGGTGCCGTCGAGCACATCGGGGGCGATCTGGGTGAATTCGGGCGCATCGTCGGCCACCAGCCGGTGGCCGCGGCTGAGCAGTTCCAGCGCCAGCTCGCTCTTGCCCGAGCCGGCTTCGCCGGTGATCAGCACGCCGATCGAATAGATCTCCATGAACACGCCGTGCAGCGTGACCCGCGGCGCCAGCGTGCGCGCCAGATGGTAGGAGAGGTGATTGAGTAGTTCGTGGCCGCGCTTGGGCGAAATCCACAGCGGCGTATTGGATTCGTCAGCGGCCGCCCGCAGGTCTTCCGGGCACGACTGGTTCTTGCTGATCGCCAGCGCCAGCGGCTGCACCTGGATGATCTTTTCGATGGTTTCCCAGCGCTGCCGCGCGTCCAGCGAATCCAGCCAGGCCAGTTCTTCGGTGCCCAGGATCTGCACCTTGTTTGGGTAGATCACATTGAGATAGCCAGCCAGCGACGGGCGGCGCGCATTGTTGCTGCCGGCCTGGATCTCGCGGTGCTCGCCCTTCTGCCCGGCGACCCAGCGCAGCGCCAGCTTGTCGCGCTGCTGGTCGAACAGTTCGCGTGCGGTGATGCTGGTATTCATGCTGCGCTGGCCTGCGGTGGCGTTGCGTCGGTCAGCAGCGCCATCAAGGCATCGGCGTTGGGCGCGGCGCGCAGCTGCTGGCGGAAGTCGGCATCGGAGAAGCGTTCGGCCAGTTCCGACAACAGCATCAGATGCTGGTGGGTGTAGTGCGCAGGCACTGCCATGGCGAAGATCAGATCCACCGGCTCATCGCCGCCGAAGGCCACCGGCGTGTCCAGCCGCAGCAGCGCGCCGCGTGGTTCGGTGAGATTGGGGCAGCGCCCATGCGGAATGGCGATGCCGTGGCCGATGGCGGTACTGCCCAGGGCCTCGCGCTCGCACAGGTTGGCGTAGAGCTCGTCGGCACCGGCCTGACGGCAGGACAGCAGATCGGCGGCGGTATGCAGCACGGTGTCGCGATCGGCGGCCGGCGACACCACGGTGCGCACGGCCGCCATCAGATCGGTTAAAGGCATGAGGGCATCAAGCAGGAAGCGTCACGCGGGATTGTCGCGCACCTCGCGTGCATGATGGTTACATTTCTTTTCTTTGTGCTTGAGCACCAGGCGGTCCAGCTTGTCGACCAGCAGGTCGATGGCGGCGTACATGGTGGAGCCGCTGGCATCTGCGTGCAGCGTGCGACCGGGGAGGTTGACGGTGGCGACCACGTGGTGGTCCGGCTTGCGAACGGCCAGCTGCGTTCGGACTTCACAGTGCTGGTCGAAATGGCGCTGCAGTCGCTGCAGCTTGCTTGCCACGTACTCCCGCAGGGCGGGGGTCACTTCAAGCTGGTGGCCATACGTCTCGATACGCATCGGATACCTCCATTGGTCGGTGGGCCAATGAACCGTTCCGGTATTCCGACAAACCCGGCGCAGGCCGGCGTTGCGGTGGTTGCAACGTCAGGCGATGCGGACGCGTTCGTGGGAGGCGGAAATGTTCATGGCCTCACGATACTTCGCAACGGTGCGCCGCGCTACTGGTACGCCGGATGTTTTCAACAGATCTGCCAACTTGGCGTCGGAGAGTGGTTTGCGCGGGTTTTCCGCATCGATCAGGCGTCGGATCATGGCCTGGATGGCGGTGCTGGAGGCCTCCCCGCCGCTGTCGGTGTCGATGCCGGAGGCGAAGAACGAGCGCAGCGCGATGGTGCCGCGCGGGGTGCGCACGTATTTGCGGGAAATTGCACGGGAAATGGTGGATTCGTGCAGGCCGAGCTCGCCTGCGATCTCGCGCAGGGTCAACGGGCGCAGCGCCTGCGCACCGAATTCCAGGAACCCGGCCTGGTGCTGCAGCAGGCAGCGCACCACCCGCAGCAAGGTTTCGCCGCGCGCCTCCAGGCTCTTGAGCAGCCAGCGCGCCTCCTGCAGCTGCCCGCGCAGGTAGCCGGCGTCGGATTCGCAACAGGTGCGGATCAGGTTTTCGTAGCCGCGGTGGATGGTGACCTTGGGTTGCGCGCGGCCAGCCAGCGAGGCCCGCCAAACCCCGCGCTGGCGCCAGATCACGCAATCGGGCACCACATAGGTGTCTTGCGAGAGGTCGCCGATCTGCTTGCCCGGGCGCGGGTCCAGCGAGCGCACCAGTTGCACTGCTTGCTCGACATCGGCGGCCGAGCGCTTGAGTTCGTGCGCCAGGCCGGCCACGCCGCTGCGCGGCAGCCGTTCCAGCGGGCCGGCGACGATCTGCAGCGCCAGCTCGCGCCCCGGCGTGGCCGGGTCGAGTACGGCCAGCTGCAGCGCCAGGCATTCGCCCAGGGCGCGCGCGCCCACGCCGACCGGGTCGAAGCGCTGGATCTGATGCAGCACGGTGAGAACTTCGGCCTCGTCCACCGCCGCGCCCAGCGCCAGCGTTTCGAGAATGGCCGACAGCGGTTCGCGCAGATAGCCGTCTTCGTCCAGCGCATCGATCAGCAGCGCACCGATCTGGCGGTCGCGCGGCGACAGCGGCGACAGATGCAACTGCCAAAGAAGGTGGTCGGCCAGGGTTTCCGATTCGGCCACACGCTCGGCGGCATCGCCGGACTCGTCGTCGTCGAAGCTGCCGCCGCTGCCCGAGCCGGTCCACTGCAGTTCGTCCTGCGACCAATCGTCGTCGCGCTCGGCAGGTGCGGCTTCTTCGCGCTGGGGTTCTTCGGTGGACGCGGACGGCGAGGCTTCCACCGCGGTGTCGTTGGCGGCCTGTGCGGCTTCATCGGCCCACTCCAGCAGTGGATTGGTTTCCACTGCCTCGGCGATTTCCGCTTCCAGCTCGGTGGTTGACATCTGCAATAGTTTGATCGCCTGACGCAATTGCGGCGTCATGACCAACTGCTGTCCTAGCGATGTCTGGAGCCGGGCTTTCATGCGGGCACTGACTGGAAAAAACGATGGCGCGGCGCCACGCTCAAAGGCGGAAGGTTTCCCCCAGATACACGCGACGGACGTCGGGATTGGCAAGCAACGTGTCTGGTGCCCCCTGCGCCAGTACGCCCCCCTCGGCGAGGATATACGCGCGGTCGCAGATTCCCAAGGTCTCGCGGACGTTGTGGTCGGTGATCAACACGCCGATGCCGCGTTCCTTGAGGTGGATGATGATGCGCTGGATCTCGCCGACCGAAATCGGGTCCACGCCGGCGAATGGTTCGTCCAGCAGCATCATGCGTGGCTTGGCCGCCAGCGCACGCGCAATCTCGCACCGGCGCCGCTCGCCACCGGAGAGGCTGGCACCGAGCTGATCGGCCACATGGGTGATCTGCAATTCTTCCAGCAACGAGACCAGTTCCTTCTCGCGGCCGGCAGTGTCCAGTTCCTCGCGCAGTTCCAGCACCAGGCGGATGTTGTCGGCCACGGTGAGCTTGCGGAAGATCGACGGCTCCTGCGGTAGGTAGCCCACGCCGAGCTTGGCGCGTGCATACATCGGCTCGGCGGTGAGGTCGCGGCCATCCAGCTCGATGCGCCCGGCATCGGCCTCGACCAGGCCGACGATCATGTAGAAGCAGGTGGTCTTGCCGGCACCGTTGGGGCCGAGCAGGCCGACCACTTCGCCGGCCTCGAGCGTGAGGCCGAATTCCTTGACCACTTCGCGTTGCTTGTACTTCTTGCGCAGACCGGTGGCGACCAGCATTACTTCTTCCCCTGCGGCTTGGCAGCGGGCTTGGCGGCTGGTGCCGGGGCCGGTGTGGCTGCGGCAGGGGCTGCGTTCTTCGGCTGGATGATCGTGCGCACGCGGCTGCCGTCGCCGCCGCTCTGCATGTTGCCGGTCTTGGTGTTGTAGACCATGCGCTGACCAGCGTTGGTGCCCTTGGGCGAGTCGACCTTGTAGTTGCCGGTCAGCACGATGACTTCGTTGGCGACCTGGTACTCGATGTTGTCGGCCTGGCCGTTCATCATCGCGCCGTCGTCCATCTGCTGCTTGAGCGTGGCCTGCTTGCCCACCAGTACCACACGATCGGTCTGGCCGTTCTTCTGGAAGATGTCGGCGGTGTCGGCATGGATTTCCAGCGTGCCCTGGGTGATCACCACATTGCCGCTGAAACGGCACTTGCCGCTGTCGTCGAGCATGTTGCAATCGTTGGCATTGGAGTCGATCGCCATCGGCTGATTACGGTCGCTGGTCTTGGCCATGGCCAGTGCAGGCAACAGCAGCGCGGCAAACGCCAGTTTAGCGGGCAGCATTCGGTTCATAACGGGTCTTGACCTGAGAAAGGAGCTTGTACTGGCGTGATTTGAGGTCGGCTTCGAAGCCGACGCCGCTCTGCATGATACCCGGCCGGCTCATGCTTACCGGGGCAGCGGTCTTGGCAAGGTTCTGCTGCGGAAACACGTCCAGGCTTTCGGTGCGGAAGGTGGTTGGCGGGGTATTGCCGGTGGTGGGGCTGTCGCCTTCGACATTACCGCGCAGACGCAACTCGTCGCCCTTGGGGCTGATCCAGCCGGTCTTGGCGCGCAGCGTCCACGGCTGGTTGGCGTTGTCGGGCAACAGAAAAACCGGCGTGGTGATTTCCGAGGTCTGGTCGGCGCGGTTGCGGTGCATTTCCGGCGCGCGCAGCGTCATCGATTCCTTGCCGCTCTGCTTGTCCAACGCGATCAATTCGAAATCGCGCAGCACGTAATCGGCCTTGGACTCGTCCACGACTGCGGCGACCGGGCGCGCGCGCTGTTGCCAGGCCGACCAGCCGGAGATCACGGCGGCGGCGAACAGCACCACGCCCAGGGTGGTTCTCCAGTTCCAATTCATGCGGAAAACCTTTCGATGATGCTCTCGACCTGGCCTTGCGCGGCCAGCACTACATCGCAGACCTCGCGGGCGGCACCTTCGCCGCCACGTGCCTGGGTATGCCACTGCACGCGCTCGGCGATCCAGGGGTGCGCGTTGGCCGGCGCCACCGGCAGGCCGACCGCCAGCAACGCCGGCAGGTCGGGCAGGTCGTCGCCCATGAACAACACCTGGTCCAGCGACAAGCCATGCTCCTGGCACAGCGCCAGCACCGCCAGACGCTTGTTCTTGACCCCGATCTGAACGTGCAGACCCAGGTCCTGGCCGCGCTTTTCCGCCGACAGGCTGGCGCGCGCGGTGATCAGCGCCACGTGGATGCCGGCATGGTCGAGCTGTTTGAGGCCCTGGCCGTCCAGCACGTTGAATGCCTTGCTCTCGTTGCCGGCGTGGTCGTAATACAAGCGGCCATCGGTGAGGGTTCCGTCGACGTCGAAACAGGCCAGGCGGATCCGCGCGGCGCGTTCGATCAACTCGGCGGGAAGGTGCTGCAAAGGGGAATAGGGCATCGGCACGAATCGGTGAGAACGGAGTTCCGGCGGTTGAAAACTGAACCTGTTAAACCACCTTGGCGCGCAACAGGTCGTGAATGTTCAATGCGCCCACCGCGCGCTGTTGCGCGTCGACCACGATCAGGCCATTGATCTTGTAATCCTCCATCAGCCGCGCGGCCTCGGCGGCCAGCTGGTCGGCGCCGATGGTGCGCGGGTTGCGCGTCATCACCTGCGCGATGCCGGCGCTGCGCACGTCGATGTCGCTGTCCAGCGCGCGGCGCAGGTCGCCGTCGGTGAACAGCCCGATCAGGCGCTCGTCGCTGTCCACCACGGCGGTCATGCCGAGGCGCTTGCGGCTCATTTCCATCAGCGCCTCGCTCAGGCTGGCGTCTTCGCGCACGCGCGGCAGGTCCTCGCCGGCGTGCATTACATCGGTGATGTGCAGCAGCAGGCGCCGGCCCAGGCTGCCGGCCGGATGCGAGCGGGCGAAGTCGTCGGCGGTGAAGCCGCGTGCGTCGAGCAAGGCGACCGCCAGTGCATCGCCCATGGCGAGCGAGGCGGTGGTGCTGGAAGTTGGGGCCAGGTGCAGCGGGCAGGCTTCGGCCGAGACGCTGACATCCAGGTGCACATCGGCGGCCTGGGCCAGGCTGGAGCCGGGGCGGCCGGTCATGGCGATGATCGGGTTGCCCTGGCGCTTGAGTACCGGCAGCAGCATGCGCACTTCGTCCGATTCGCCCGAGTACGACAGCGCCAGCACGATGTCGGCCTCGGTGATCATGCCCAGGTCGCCGTGTCCGGCTTCGCCCGGATGGACGAAGAACGCCGGGGTGCCGGTCGATGCCAGGGTGGCGGCGATCTTGCGCGCGATATGTCCGGATTTGCCCATGCCGGTGGCCACCACGCGCCCGCGCGAGGCCAGCACCAGCCGGCAGGCAGCGGCAAAGTCGCTGCCGATCCGCGCGCCCACGCTGGCCAGTGCCTCGCGCTCGATCTCCAGCACGCGCTGGCCGCTGTCGATCAGGCTGGCGTCGCTGACGGTGGCGGAGGGCAGGTGCGAGACGGCCATGCAGAACTCGGGTGAAGAGTAGAATGTGCGCTCATTTTATGAGGAAACGCCCTTTGGACGCCGAAACCATCCGTAAACTCATCGAATCCGGCTTGCCCGAAGCCCGCGTCGACGTGCACGGCGACGATGGCGTGCACTTCGAGGCCACCGTGATCAGCGCCTTATTCGCCGGCAAGGCCCCCTTGGCGCGCCACCGCATGGTCTACGCGACCCTGGGCGAGCTGATGGGCGGGGCAATCCATGCGCTGCAGCTCAAGACGCTGACCCCCGACGAAGGCTGAGCGCGGCCGACCACGCCTGCCCTCACCGCTACACGGCGCGGATGGTGCTCGGAATCGGCAGGCGCCACTCGTACACTTCTGAACCGGCCCCCCATTTCGCCTGGCGACTAGCCGCCACGGTAGGGAGGCACTCCGAGCGGCGACCTACCGCGACGCATCTGGTCGGCATGGCTGTCTGAACCACCACGCCGACCCGTTCCAACAGACCCCTTGTTTTCCCGACTTACTTTCGGATCTCCCAAGCTCCCATGGCAAAAATCGTAGTGACCGGCGGCCAAGCGCTGCATGGCGAAGTCAATATTTCCGGCGCCAAGAACGCAGTGCTGCCGATCCTGTGTGCCACCCTGCTGGCCGATGCGCCGGTGGAAATCAGCAACGTGCCGCACCTGCACGATGTGATCACCACGGTGAAACTGCTCAGCGAGCTGGGCGCCGAGGTCACCATCGACGAAGGCACGCTGGCCAAAGGCCGCTCGATCCTGGTCGACCCGCGCTCGGTGACTCATCAAATCGCCCCGTACGAGCTGGTCAAGACCATGCGCGCTTCGATCCTGGTCCTGGGCCCGCTGCTGGCGCGCTACGGCACCGCCGAAGTGTCGCTGCCCGGCGGCTGCGCGATCGGTTCGCGTCCGGTCGACCAGCACATCAAGGGCCTGCAGGCACTGGGTGCCGAGATTAGTGTGGAGAACGGCTACATCAAGGCCACCAGCAATGGGCGTCTAAAAGGCGGCCGTTACGTGTTCGACATGGTCAGCGTCACCGGCACCGAGAACGTGCTGATGGCCGCCGTGCTGGCCGAGGGCACCACCGTGCTGGAAAACGCGGCGATGGAGCCGGAAGTCACCGACCTGGCCGATTGCCTGATTGCGCTCGGTGCGCAGATCGAAGGCGCCGGCACCCCGCGCATCGTGGTGCAGGGCGTCGAGCGTCTGGGCGGCGGGCACCATGCGGTGCTGCCGGACCGCATCGAAACCGGCACCTTCCTGGTCGCCGCAGCGATGACCGGTGGCAGCGTCACCGTGCGCCGCGCGCGCCCGGAAACGCTGGACGCGGTGCTGGACAAGCTCACCGAGGCCGGCGCCACCATCACCACCACCGCCGACAGTGTCACCCTGGACATGCATGGCAAGCGCCCGCGCGCGGTCAACCTGACCACTGCGCCGTACCCTGCGTTTCCCACCGACATGCAGGCGCAGTTCATGGCGCTCAACTGCGTGGCCGACGGTGTGGGCGTGATCAACGAAACCATCTTCGAAAATCGTTTCATGCACGTCAACGAACTGCTGCGCCTGGGTGCGGACATCCAGGTCGAAGGCCATGCTGCCATCGTGCGCGGCGCCGAACGCCTGAGTGGCGCGCCGGTCATGGCCACCGACCTGCGCGCCTCGGCGTCGTTGATCCTGGCCGGGCTGGTGGCCGACGGCGACACCACCATCGATCGCATCTACCACCTGGACCGTGGTTACGAAAACATCGAGGAGAAGCTGGGGGCGCTGGGCGCGACCATCCGGCGTACCGCATGATCCTGCGCGGCCGTTTCACCACCCGTCGCAAGATCCTTCTGGGCGTGATCGTGCTGATCCTGGCGTGGCTCGCCTACGCCTGGAGCGTGGGCATGGCGATCACCCAGGGCGTCGAGTTCAAGAACATGGACTGGAACGGCGACGGCACTGCCAGCCGCAACGAGATTGCGCAGTCGTTCTATGCGGTGGCGGTCAAGAAGACCGTCGAGGGCAAGCGCCATTGCGACCTGTTCTATTGGCGTGGCACTGATGAGCAGATCCGGGTGGACTGCCGCACCGTATTTACGACCGGCGACGACAAGGCTGCCGGCAAGCCTTGAGAAGCGATCGGCCTTGGCTGAAAGAGTGATTGCGGAGTCGCTGATCTGCGGCTTCGCTGCATGGCCCTTGCCCGCCCACCATCGCGGGACACGCTGCAAGTACGTCCTTGTAGCTCTGGCGCGGCATCCATGCCGCTGAAGGTCCCGCTACGGTGAGCGGGCAAGGACCAGTCAAGATGGTCGGATAACGCAGAGCGCTCAGCGCAGCGACTTGATGGTCAGGTCCAGCGCGTCCTGGCCCTTTTCCTTCTGCAGCAGGCGCGCCGGCACCGGCAGGTCCTTGACTACCCACGCGATCAATTCCTTGTCGCCGTCCACACGCGATACCTTGGTGGCCTGTTCCTGTTTGCCGTTGACGGTGATGGTTTCCTCGCCGACCACCTTGTAGCTCATCGGCTTGATGCGGCCTTCGTCCACCATGCGGTAGTTGAGCGGCTTGCCGGCAGCCAGATCGCGGGTGATCGCCAGGTTGATCAGCAGCGCGTCCATATCGCCGGGTTGCAGTTTGACCGGGCCGCGACGGTCCGGCTTGATATCGCCGTTCCAGGTCGCCTGGCTGGTCTTCCAGTCGTAGTTGGCAGTGACGTTGCGGCGCTTGACCATCATCGACGAGGTGTCGTTGCTGCTGACCGGGCGCAGCTGACCGTTGGCTTCTTCGAACACCGTGCTCTGGGTCAGGTTGGCCAGCTGGTTCTGGATGGTGAGCGTGTAGCGCCACTGATTGGCGCCGGCGGCGGCCAGGGTCATGGTGCCATTGGCCTGCATCCCCATGTAATTGGCCGAGTAGTCGGCCTGGAATGGCTGCATGGCGAATGCGGGCAGGCTGGTCATCGCCATTGCGGCGGCGATCACGGCGCTGGTACGGGAGAAGATTTTCATGGGTCAGGCTCCTTGGTATTCGACCAGGCGCAGATCGACCTGATCCTCACCTTTGTCACGTTGCAGGATGCGCACCGGGGTCGGAACCCCGTTGGCGATCCAGAGGATGGTTTCGTTGTCACCGCTGTTGACCCGGTACACGCGCAGGGCGTCGTAGCTCAGATCGCCCACCTGCACCACTTCGGTGGTATCGGCAGCGCGGTAGTCGTATTTGCGCACCTTGCCCACATCGACGTAGCGATAGCTCAGGCTGCGCCCGGGCTGCGCATCGCGCATCAGCGACAGGTTCAGCGACAGCGCACTCTGGTCGCCATGCTGCAGCGGGATGGGCTGCTGCCGCTCCTTCTTCAGATCGCCGTCCCACTGCGCGGTGCCGGCTTGCCAGTTGTAGACGCCGGTGACCTTTTTGCCGAAGAACACCGCCTTGCGCACCGTGCTCTGGCTCAGCGGCACATAGGTGTCGCCGTCGACGCGGAACACCGTGCTTTGTTCCAGATTCAGGCCCAGGATGCTGGCGAAGCCCTTGCGGCCGCGCACCGACATGTCGATGCGCCATTGGCTGCCGTCCCCGTGGCTGACCTGCATGGTGGCGTCGCCGGCCTCCTTGCCACGGTAAAACGCCTGGTAAGTCGCCACGAACGGCTCCAGCGGCGGTGGTGTCCAGGTGCTGGCAGGCAGGGCGGCGGCCGATGCCGGTGCAGCGGCAGGCGCTGCAACCGGAGCAGGTGCGGCTGGCGCAGGTGCGGCCGGCGCCGGCGCGGCAGGCGGCTGTTGCGCACGGCCGGTGCCGGCCTGGGTGAGCAGGGCGGTGGTCAACAGCGCGGCGGCGATCGGGGTGACGTTCATGCGCTGGTAGCGGGCACGGGGGCCGCAACAATGTCCGAGACGGGATGAGGGAGATGTATCCGCATTCAGGCGAGTGCGGTATCTGCGGACTCTAGTCGTAAAGGCGTAAACAGGCACTGACCGTCGAGATGCACGCTCTCGCCGTGGACGGCGACGCGGCCGCTGGCGAGCAGGCCCAGCGTGGCCAGCAGCAGCGTGTGCTCGCGGGCCAGCACGCGCGCGGCCAGTTGCTCGGCGCTGTCGTCCGGCAGCACCGGCACGCGCGCCTGTGCGATCACCGCGCCGGCATCCAGCTCCGGCACCACCAGATGCACGCTGGCGCCATGCTCTGCATCGCCGGCTTCCAGCGCCCGCGCGTGGGTGTGCAGGCCGCGATATTTGGGCAGCAGCGACGGATGGATATTGAGCATGCGCCCGGCGAAACGGCGCACCAGCGGCTCGCCCAGGATGCGCATATAGCCGGCGCAGATCACCCAGCCCGGCTGCACTGCCGCGATCGCATCGCCGAGTGCGGCGTCGAACGCAGTACGGTCGGCGAAATCGCGCGGGCTGGCGCTCCAGCGCCGCGCCTGCTCGACCTTCTGCAGCGCCGCCGCCTGCGGGCGATCGGAAAACACTCCGACCACTTCGGCATGCAGGCGTCCACTGGCGATCGCATCGAGGATGGCCTGCAGGTTGCTGCCGCGGCCGGAAGCCAGCACGGCCAGGCGGAGCGGGGCGTCAGCGGCGTGCATTGAACAGTGTGCTCACGGGCGTCTCAGACAGCAGGGGTGCCGGCACCGAACAGAGCCTTGACCTGAGGACGCAGCAACGTCACCAGCGTAAACACGCCAAGCACGGTGCCGAACGGCATGAAGGAACAGGAAATGCCGGCCACGATCAGGCACAGCAGATGCCGTCTGCGCTGGGCGATGCAACGCCCGGCGTAGGCCATGAAACCGGCCAGCATCAGGCCGCAAAGGATAAGCGCGGCCGCAAACACCACGAAGAACCAGCCGAACAAGCGCAGTTCATCCGGTGCCGCTTCTCCATTGCTGCCCTGCATCGGCAATTGCCCGGTGACGATGGCCAGCCACATGAACAGGTGGATCAGCGGGAACAACGAGAACAGCCCGGTGATGCCGGCCAGCACGTAATGAAAGATCGACAGCAGCTTGAAATGCTGCACGTCGTCGGCGCTGGCCGATGCCAACGCCGGCGGTGTGAGTGGGGGCGCGTCCATGCAGGTTCCTCGCTCAGCCGATGCGCACGCGCTCATCACCATGCGCCGGCACCACCTCGCCAATGCGCCAATGGGCCAGCGACTGCGCGTCCAGCGCCTGTTCCAGCGCGGCCGCCTGCGCGGGCGCGGCGATCAGCACGAAGCCGATCCCGCAGTTGAAGGTGCGCCACATTTCGGCATCGGCCACCGCCCCCTCGCGCTGCAGCCAGGCGAAGACCGGCGGCAGCGTCCAGGCGCTGGCGTCGATGTCCAGGCCCAGTCCGTCGGGAATGACGCGAATGATGTTTTCGGTGAGCCCGCCCCCGGTGATGTGCGCCATGGCATGGATCGATTCGCCGTGCGACTTCAGCAGCGCCAGCACCGGCTTGACGTATAGCGCGGTCGGCGCCATCAGCGCATCGATCAACCGGGTGCCATCGTCCAGCACGTGCTCGGCCGGCGCACCGGCACGCTCGTAGATCTTGCGGATCAGCGAATAGCCATTGGAATGCGGGCCCGACGAGGCGATGCCGATCAGCACGTCGCCTGCGCGCACCTGCGCGCCATCCAGCAGCTGCGATTTTTCCACTGCGCCGACGGTGAAGCCGGCCAGGTCGTATTCGCCCGGCGGGTACATGTCGGGCATTTCAGCGGTCTCGCCGCCGATCAGTGCGCAACCTGACAGCTCGCAGCCGCGTGCGATGCCGCCGACCACTGCCGCAGCGGTGTCCACGTCCAGCTTGCCGGTGGCGAAATAGTCCAGAAAGAACAACGGCTCGGCGCCCTGCACCAGCACGTCGTTGACGCACATGCCGACCAGATCGATGCCGATGGTGTCGTGGCGGCCAAGTTGCTGCGCCAGCTTGAGCTTGGTGCCGACGCCGTCGGTGCCGGAGACCAGCACCGGCTCCTTGTACTTGCCGGACAGGTCGAATAGTGCACCGAAGCCGCCCAGGCCACCCATCACCTCCGGCCGGAAGCTGCGCTTGACCAGCGGCTTGATGCGTTCGACCAACGCATTGCCGGCGTCGATGTCGACACCCGCGTCGCGGTAGGTCATGGGCGAGGGGCTGGAAGGCGTTTGGCTGGTCACGGGCGGGGGTGGCTCGGCAGTAAAGGCGGCAATTTTAGCAGCCACGTTGGCGCTAGCGCCCCATTCGGGCAACAATTCACCCGGATACGCTTATGTCATGGAACCGTCGATGCGCCGCAGTCTCGCTTTCTTTCTCGCCCTCGTGGTCGCAATGCCCGTCGCTCCGGCCTTTGCGCAGGCAGATCTGCGCACCGAGGGCGACGTTGCCAAGGCGCAAAGTGCCTACGATGCCGAAGTGCCGGTCAACAGCCAGAGCGAATCCGATCGCCCCGGCGCACTGGCGCGCGCGCTGGGCGCGGTGCTGGGCAAGGTCTCCGGCGACCGCGGCGTAATGAGCCGCCCCGGTGTGCCGCAGGCGCTGCGCAATGCGCCCAATTACGTCGACCACTACGACTACCGCCAGGATCAGGGGACCTCGCGCACTGGCGCGCCGACCTTCCGGACCACCCTGGTGGCGCGCTTCCGGCAATCGGATGTGGATGGCCTGATCGCCGCACTCGGCTTGCCGGTGTGGCCATTGCCGCGGCCCAAGCCGGTGCTGTGGCTGGCCATCGACGACGGCAGCGGCCCGCGGTTGGTCGGGCTGACCCAGGCCAACGCGGCGCGTAGCGTGCTCGACCGTGCCATCGAGCGCGGCTACCGGCTCGGTCTGCCGGGCGGCGCTGCCGCCGAGCAGGCGCTGGCCGGCGCAATCTGGCGCAGGGACACCGCCGCAGTGTCGCGCGCGTCCGCCAAGTACAGCCCGCCGATGCAGTTGATCGGCAAGCTCTACCGCAACGCCGACGGCTGGATCGCCGACTGGGTGTTCGTGGACAACGGCAACGTGCTGTCCAGCTGGACCAGCAGCGACGGCGATGCCCGCCGCGCGATGGCCGCCGGTGCCGACGGCGCCGCCGATGCCTTGGTCAAGCGCTACGCCAAGCGCGTGGATTCGGGCGTGCCCGGCGTCTATCGCGCGGTGATCACCGGCATCAGCAGCGCTGACGACTACCTGCGGGTATCGGCTGCCTTGCAGGGCGTGTCGGTGGTGCGCAGCATCCGCCCGGTCAGCGCCAATGGCGACCGCATGGAGTTGGATCTGGAATTGCTCACGGGCATTTCCGGCCTGAACCGTATGCTCGGCGACAACAGCCCGCTGGTCTCGGTCTCGGTACCGACCGAGGGCCCGATCATTCTCGAAAACGAGCACGCCGAGTACCGCCTGAAATGACTTTGACTCCCGAAGCCGAAATTGCCCAGTTCCTGCGTCGCCTGAAATGGGTAGCGGTGATTGTCGGCGTGTTGTGGGTGGTCTCGCTGCTGTCCCCGATCCTGACCCCGTTCGTGCTGGCGCTGTTGCTGGCATGGTTGGGCGACCCGCTGGTGGACCGCATCGAACGCGCCGGGCGCTCGCGCAATGTGGCGGTGGTGCTGGTGTTCGTGCTGGCAACGCTGATCTTCGTGTTGGCGCTGATGATTCTGGTGCCGATGATCGAGCGCCAGATCATGACCTTGATCGATGCGCTGCCGCAGATGCGCACCTGGGCGATCAGCACGGCGATCCCGTGGCTGGAAGCCAAGACCGGCGTGGAACTGATGGGCTGGCTGGACCCGGAGCGGCTGATCGACTGGATCCGCAGCCACTGGGAACAGGCCGGCGGCGCTGCCAAGACCTTCTTCGGCTACGTGCAGCGTTCGGGCTTTGCGATGGTGACCTGGGTGATCAACCTGGCGCTGCTGCCGATCCTGGCGTTCTATTTCCTGCGCGACTGGGACCGCCTGGTCGAACGGGTGGCTGCAGTGGTTCCGCGCGCCTACATCGGCACCGTGAGCCGGCTGGCGCTGGAATCCAACGACGTGCTGGGTGGCTTCATCCGCGGGCAGTTCCTGGTGATGCTGGCGCTGGGTGCGATCTACGCTACCGGCCTGTCCATCATCGGGCTCAATCTTGGCCTGTTGATCGGCATCATTGCCGGCCTTATCAGCTTCATCCCGTACCTGGGCGCGACCACCGGCATCGTGCTCGCACTGCTGGCGGCCATCGTGCAGGCGCAGGGGCTGGACCTGAAGTTGCTGATCGGCGTGGGCGTGGTGTTCACCGTGGGCCAGTTGCTGGAAAGCTATGTGCTCACGCCGCGGATCGTCGGCGACAAGATCGGCCTGCATCCGGTTGCGGTGATCTTCGCGGTGATGGCCGGCGGCCAGTTGTTCGGCTTCCTGGGCATGCTGCTGGCGTTGCCGGTGGCGGCGGTGGCCAACGTGCTGCTGCGCTATGCGCATGAGCAGTACACCCGCAGCGATCTGTATGCGGGCGAGCGTTCCGGCATCGTGCTGCAGTCCACGCCCGAGCGCAGCGAGATCATCGACCCCGGCAAGGACGCAGAGCGGTTGTGAGCGTTCCGCAATTGCCACTGGCGTTGCGCGCGCCACCCGATCAGCGTTTCGACAGTTACATCGCCGCACCCGATGGCCTGCTTGCGCAATTGCAGGCGCTGGCGGCCGGGCAGGTGAGCGATTGGCTGTACCTGTCCGGCCCGGCCGGCACCGGCAAGACACACCTGGCCTTGTCGCTATGCGCGGCCGCCGTGCAGGCCGGGCGCACGGCTGCCTACCTGCCGCTGCAGGCCGCCGCCGGTCGTTTGCGCGATGCACTCGAAGCGCTGGAAGGCCGCAGCCTGGTCGCGTTGGATGGCGTGGAAAACATCGCCGGGCGGCGCGACGACGAAGTGGCATTGTTCGATTTCCACAACCGCGCCCGCGCGGCCGGCAGCACGCTGTTGTACACCGCACGGCAGATGCCCGACGGATTGCCATTGGTGTTGCCCGATCTGCGTTCGCGGCTGTCGCAATGCATCCGGATCGGGTTGCCGGTGCTCGACGATGCCGCACGCGCGGCGGTGCTGCGCGACCGCGCGCAGCGTCGCGGCCTGGCCCTGGACGACGCTGCAATCGACTGGCTGCTGACCCATAGCGAGCGCGAACTGGCCGGGCTGGTGGCCGTGCTGGATCGGCTGGATCGCGAATCGCTGGCCGCCAAGCGCCGCATCACGGTGCCGTTTTTGCGGCGGGTGCTTGAGGATCGTGGCTCTTCGAGCAGCTGACAGCGTTACCACTCGCACCGCTACGCAGACACGGGCTGCCTGGCGCCTCCCATCAGCACATCTGTCGCAGTGTCCTGGCACTTGAGGCACATCGCCTAGAGCTTGCAGAGCAGAGGGTCTGTGGCGCTGCTGCAAGGCCCTTGCCCGCCCATCATCGCGGGACACGCCGCAAGTACGTCCATGTAGGCCCTGGCGCTGCATCCATGCCGATCAGGGTCCCGCAAATGGCGAGCGGGCAAGAACCCATCGGGATGGTCGTTGTGCATGGTGCAAGCAATGCACGGTGCGCGGCCGGGCGTTGTAGCGGTGTGGTCGCGATCAGCCGCCCTCGTGCAGCAACTGCGCATCCAGCGCCGCCAATCGTTGCGGCGTTCCGACATCGGTCCAGCGTCCGGCATGGTGGATACCGTCGATCAGGCCTGCCGCCATCTGTGCGCGCAGGATGGGCGCCAGCGCAAACCGCGGCGCCGTGCTGCCCTGTGCTGGCAGCGGGCCAATCACCGATTGCCAGTCGCGTAGCAACGCCGGCCGATAGACACCGATGCCGGCGTAGGTATGCGTAGCAGGGAGATCGGCGCGTACCTTGCCATCGGCGTCCAGTGCGAAATCCGCACGCGCTGCATATGCGGGTTGGTCGACCAGCACCAGTTGCGCCATTCCTGCCGGCGCACGCGACAGGCGGGCAAAATCGAAATCGGTCCAGATGTCGCCATTGACCAGCAGAAACGGTGCATCGCCCAGCAGCGGCAGCGCATGCAGCATGCCGCCGCCGGTTTCCAGTGGCGTCGCACCTTCGTAGGAATAGGTCAGCCGTAGACCGAACGCGCTGCCGTCGCCCAGGACCTGCGGAAACTGCTCGGCCAGCCATGAGGTGTTGATGACCACCTCGTCCACGCCCAGTGCCGCCAATTTGCGTAGATGCCACACGATCAACGGCATGCCGCCGACCGAAAGCAGCGGCTTGGGCGTGCGCTCGGTGAGCGGGCGCATGCGCTCGCCGAATCCTGCCGCAAAGATCAGCGCTTTCATGTCGTGACCTGCTGCGCGCGTGCTGCCAATGCGGGCTTGATCACCTCGTCCAGCAGGCCGATCAGCGGCGCAAGCTCGGCATGGCGGGGCAGCACCTCGTCCAGATACGCGATGAAACGCGGCACGTTCTCCAGATACCAATGCTTGCCATCGCGATGGCTCAGGCGCGAGAAAATACCCAGATTCTTCAGATGCCGCTGCACGCCCATCCAGTCCGCATCGCGCAGAAACTGCGCCAGCGGCGGCACCGGCAATCCAGCCGCTGCGGCACGTGCGTGGTAGCGCTCCAGCCAGGCATCCACCCGCGCGATCGGCCAGCTCACCGAGGTGTCCTTGAACAGGCTCACCGGATCGTAGGCAATCGGGCCGATCACGCAATCTTGAAAATCCAGCACCGCCGGGCCATCGGGCACCGGCATCAGATTGCGCGGCATGAAATCGCGATGGGTGAACACGCACGGCTGCGCGAGCGCGTTGTGCATCAAACGGCGCTGCACCAGTTGCAACTGCTCGGCATGGCTGCACTCCAGGTGCACGCCCAGGTGGCGGCCCAGGAACCATTCTTCGAACAAACCCGCGTCGCGTTGCAGCAGCGCTTCACCGAACACGCCGCTGGCGGAAGGTGGCGGGATCTGTTGCAGCAACAGCAGCTGGCCGATCGCGCCATCCAGCACGTCATCGGCGTTGGCCTCGGTGAGCACCTGCGCCAGCGTGGGCACGCCAAGATCTTCCAGCAGCAGGAATCCGGTCTCCAGGTCCTGCGCAATCACCTGCGGCACGCGCACACCGTGCGCGCCCAACAGCGCATGCATGCGCAGCCACGGTGCCACATTTTCCAGCTGTGGCGGCGCATCCATCAAGATGCGATCCACACCGCGGCCTTGCGTGCGCCAGTAACTGCGAAACCCCGCATCGACCGATGCGCGCTGCAGCGACACTTGTGGATCGTCGAGCGCCTGTTGTGCCCAACGCAGGCGAAGCGCGTCGCGCGCGGTATCCGGATGGAGTGACGTCATGAATTGAATGGGTGTAGTGAAGTGATGAATAAAACGGGCAAGACGCGGATTGCAGGGCTCAGCGCTTGCTGCCGCTGAACAACCGCAACAACGCCAGGATGGCGATCGCCCCGAGCAATGCGCCGAGGAAACCGGCCGGCTCACCCGCGCGGTACCACCCCATGTAGCGCCCAAACCAGCTGGCCACCACGGCACCGGCGATGCCCAGCACGATGGTCAGCAGGCAGCCCAGGCGTTGCGTCCCTGGCGTAATGAAGCGGGCCAGCAGCCCGACCACAAAACCGACCAGCAAGATGTAGAGCCAGCTGTCGCTCCCAAACAAAGTGTTCATCGCAGCACCGCAAGTGGACGGGATCGGCAGCCTAGCATTTCGGATGTCGCTGCCTGGCGCAGCGGGCGCAGGAGCGACCGTGCCGATGCATAGGCTTCAGAAAAGCATATTGATCGGCTTCTGCCGCTGTGCGCTTTTGACTTCGGGCAAGGCCATCTCCCCGACCATCCGCTTCCCAGGAGGCATGTTCTATGTCCGCATAAAAATGTCGCGGATGAAGTTTGCGAAACAAAGGCGTTGCGGACGACGCTTCAGGGAAGCAACGGCTCTGCATCAACAAGCCACTACCAAACTCTCCCGAAGAGGAGCAGATCCTAAGTCCCTCTCCCATCGGGAGAGCAACTGTCTTGATCAACTGGCGGCGCTAGCCGCCAGTTGATCTCGCATCTTGGCGTTGAGGATGACCAATAATTTGCGCATCGCCGCCACGAGGGCGACCTTGCCCGCTTTGCCCTGCGTGCGTAGCCGCTGGTAAAACTCGCGCAGGGCCGGGTTGAAGCGCACCGCCACCAGCGCCGCCATGTACAGCACTTGCCGCACGCAGGCGCGTCCTCCCCAGATGCTGCGGGCACCGCGCAACGTGCCGCTGTCGCGTGCCAGCGGCGCCACCCCGACCAGTTTGGCGATCGCCTTGCCGGTGAGACGGCCCAGCTCGGGCAGCTGCGCCGCCAAGGTCGCGACCAGCACCGGGCCGACGCCCTTGACCTGGACCAGCACCTCCAGCTCGGCACGTGCAGCCACCTGTTGGGCGATGCGCGCATCTAGCTCCGCCAGCTCTTTTTGCCATTGCCGCACGCCGGCCTGCGCCCGCTTGCGCAGCCACACATCGGTCAGTTGAGACAGCCGCTGGCGCTCCTGCTGCACCGTCGCCAACACCTGCGTGCGGCGCTGCTGGTACTCGCGCAGCTGACGGCGCCAGCCTTCCAGCGGCTGGTAGGGCGTGAGTGATACCACCATCGCCATCTGCGCCAGCACACGCGCATCCAATGTGTCGGTCTTGGCCAGTTGGCCGATGGCCTTGGCAAAGTCACGCGCCTGGCGAGGGTTCACACGCGCCACCGGCAGGCCGGCCACATGCAGCGCATCCAGCGCTGCCAGTTCGTAGCCGCCCGTGGCCTCCAGCACCACCTGGTGCAGCTCCATGTGTCCCAGCCAGCTGCGCAGCTGGCGCAGACCTGCCGCCGTGTTGGGGAAGCGCCGTTCGCCTTTGCAGCCATGCACATGCACATCCAACCACTGCTTGCTGACATCGATACCTACGCCGTATGCCATGGAAAAACTCCGCTATGCTCGAAGGGTCGAGAGCTCTCCTGGGCTGCCCAGCCTGATCGTTACGAGTGCCAACTCCAGCAACTGTTCGGGCGTTTGCCAGGAGATCCCGGCGTGGCGACCTCGCTCTCCCGCGGTTGTTTAGACCTGTGGGTTATCGGTCGACCACGCCGGCTCTCGACACCTAATCTGGCAGATCGCCAAGAGATAAGGGGTTGGGGTGAGGGTACGGGCCAGGCGAGGGGTGAAGTCTTCCAGCCAAGCCGCACCAGCGAGCCTGATCGCCAAACCAGCCCGCCGAACCACCAGCCACCCAAGCACCCGCCACCCAAGCACCCGCACGAACCGCTACTCACCGCCAATCAGCTTTCCCATCGACCGATGCACGCCAACCGCATGCATCGGTTCAACCGCTGACTCAACAGCACCCATGCCCGCCATGACGGGTGCCGCTGTCGGCCGCCACCGGCGAGCCGCTGGTCTCGCCGCGCAGACAGGCCGCGTGATGATCGGCGATCACCTTCGACACGCAGGCGGTGACGCGCTTGCCCATCGGGATGTGCAGGAACTCATTCGGGCCATGTGCATTGGAGTGCGGGCCAAGCACGCCGGTGATCATGAACTGCGCGCCGGGGAACTTCTCGCCCAGCATGCCCATGAACGGGATCGAGCCGCCTTCGCCCATGTACATGGCCGGCTTGTCGAAGAACGCCTGGCTGGCGTCGTCGATGGCTTTTTCCAGCCACGGTGCCATGGCTGGCGCATTCCAGCCGGACGAGGCCTTTTCCAGTTCAAGCGTTACCTGCGCACCGTTCGGCGGATCGCGCAGCAATGCTTCCTTCAGGAGTTCGCCGCAGGCCTTGCCATCGGCGGTTGGCGGTAGCCGCAGCGACAGTTTTACCCCCGTCTGCGGACGCAGCACGTTGCCGGCCGAAGCCAGCGGCGGCATGCCGTCCACACCGGTAATCGACAGCGCAGGGCGCCAGGTGCGGTTCAACACCAGCTCGGTCAGGTCCTCGTACATCGGCACCAGGCCATCGACCATCGGGAATTTGTCGAAGATGGCGGTATCCAGCGTCGCCGCTGCAGCCTTTGCTTGCGCCAGCCGTTCGGCCGGCACATCTACGTGCAGGCCGTCCAGCAGGATGCGGCCGCTGGTTTCGTCTTCGATACGCGAGAGCAACTGGCGCAGCAAGCGGAAGCTGGACGGCACCACGCCGGAGGCATCGCCCGAGTGCACGCCTTCTTCCAACACCTTCACGGTCAGGTTGCCGCCGGTCAGCCCGCGTAGCGAGGTCGTGCACCACAGCTGCTCGTAATTGCCGCAGCCCGAGTCCAGGCACACCACCAGCGACGGCTTGCCGATGCGCGCGGCCAGGTGATCCACATAAGCGGGCAGGTCGTAGCTGCCGGACTCTTCGCAGGCTTCGATCAGCACCACGCAACGCGCGTGCGACAGGCCCTGGTTGCGCAGCGCCAGGATCGCGGCCAGCGAGCCGAAGATCGCGTAGCCGTCGTCGGCGCCGCCGCGGCCGTACAACTTGTCGTCGCGCAGTACCGGTTCCCACGGGCCAAGGTCGGCGTCCCAGCCGGTCATTTCCGGCTGCTTGTCCAGGTGCCCGTACAGCAGCACGGTGTCCTCGCCCGATTCAGGGCCGGTGGCCGGAATCTCGATGAAGATCAGCGGCGTGCGGCCTTCCAGGCGCACCACCTCGACCTGCATGCCGTCGATGGCCTGCGCGCGCGCCCAGGTTTCCATCAACACGACCGCCTGCTCCATGTAACCATGGGCCACCCAATCGCCGTCGAACATCGGCGACTTGTTGGGAATACGGATGTAATCGACCAGTTGCGGGACGATCTCGCGGTCCCAGGTGTCGCTGATGAATTGGTCGATCTTGGCGCTGTCCATGAAGGCTCCGAATGCGTGACGTAATCAAACATTCTACGCCCGCGTCAGAGGGTAGGCATTTCCCTACAAGGCGGCGCGCAGTTCACCTGCTGTGTGAAAAGTTCGTTGGCGATAGGATTGCTGCATGTGGCGCGGGACACTGGCTCCGCCGGCAGGAATGCTGGCTAGGACCATCACCCAAGCCACAAGGAGCGTTGCAATGAAGTCATTTACCGTAGTCCTGAAGTCCCTGCTACTGGCGTTGCTGTTGTCCTCGAATGCGTATGCACTCGACAAGGTCGATATCAACACCGCGTCTGCTGAGGAATTGGACAAGGTGCTGACGAATGTCGGGCGATCAAAAGCCGAGGCAATCGTCGAGCACCGTCAGGCAAACGGTCCTTTCAAAAGTGCCGAGGAACTGGCACTGGTCAAGGGCATCGGACTCAAGACGGTCGAACGGAATCGAGACCTGATCGAAGTAGGAGCCACGATGGCTCCCGCCAAGAAGGCTGCCAAGGGGGCGGCGGTGAAACCGGTGGGACGGCGTTAAGGGGAAGGGATCCGAGATACGGTTCGACGCGAGGATGCGTGGCCGCAACCTAACTGGACAGGATGTCCGGGGGATGGCTGGAAGCCGACAAGGACGTGGAATCGCCCGGTGTTGCACTTGGATGTGCAGCCGGGCGTTTTTCGTTTGGGCGCCCAAGGATTTTGGGATCGTCCAGCTGCAAGGTATTTAGGGTTGCCAGCCGCGCGTAGCGGGCAGATGCCAGGCTGATATGGACGGCGACCCGACGGCAGGGTGATCGAACACCAGGGTGATCCAGTTGTATATGCCCGTACCGATCACTGGCACGCCCGTCGGTCAGCAGCGCATTCGTTTTGTTAGCCGCCATGGAAGCCGGAGTCATTCGGAGATTCCTTTTGCTTGGGCAGGTAAGCGAGCTGGCAACGGATGGCGTGAGGCTTCGGGCACAATGCTCGGATGCAGCTGACAGACCTGAGCAGCCGGGTGATTCCGGCCAATGAATACCGCCGCGAGCGGTGGCGCAATCAATTGGGTTGGACACGCGAAATCCTGCGTCTGGGCGATGCGGATGCGTGGTCGCTGCGTCTGTCTATTGCCGAGATAGAGCACGATGCTCTGTTTTCTGCATTTCCGGGGATCGATCGCGAATTGGTGCTATTGCAGGGCAATGGCATGCGGTTGCGGTTCGGTGGTGGCAATGGCAATGCCGGCTCCGGTCCTGCTGGTGGCGAGCGTGATGGTACCGACGTCAGCGTCTACGCCAGCAACAGCAACAGCAACAGCAACAGCAACAGCAACGCCAACCTCGACGACAGTGCTGACGCGCACAGCGATGCCGACATCAGTGTTGCGAGCGGTGGGCGTGTCGCCGAACTCCTGCCGCCGTATCAGCGGGTCCGCTTTGCTGGCGAAGACGCGGTGCATGCGACGCTGCTCGATGGTCCAACCCTGGATTTCAATCTGCTGTGGCGGCGCGATCTGCTGCAGACCGAGCTGCTGCATCGTCCGCTGGTCGGCACCATGTTGTTCTTTGCAGACCCGGGCAGCGCGTGGGCGATCCACCTGCTTGCCGGCCAGGCGAGCTTTGGGCGCGATAGCGCGTTGCCGCCATTGGTGGCCGGCGATACTGCGTGGCTGAGCGCTGCGGCGCGCACCCGCTATGTTCTCGACGGCGGTGGCGAATTGTTGGCGATCCGGGTGAGTCCGCTTGCTGGCATTGAGCCAGCAGGGCACAGGGCTGACTGAGTTCTGCACGTGGCGGGTTGGCCAGTGGCGGCAATCCACACTGCCGGCGTGCAGTCCGGGCGCGTTGGATATGCATCTGACCGCGACTTGCAGATCGTGCTCTGGATACTGCGACGCGCGCGCTGGCTATCGGTTCGAACGGCAGCCCAGCGGCGCGGCCTCCAGGTCAGTAAACGTCGCGTCGGTAGCGGCCGTTTTCCAGCAGTTGCTGCCGGGCATTGGCGCCCAGGATGTTGTCCAGCGTCTGGTCTACCTCCGGTGCCATGCCACGCAGGCTGCCGCAGACGTAGAGGCAGGCACCTTGTTCGACCCATCGGCGCACGTCGTCGGCGGCTGCAGCCAGTGCGTGTTGCACGTAGCGTGCGGGTTGATCCTGGTCGCGCGAGTACACGCGGTCCAGGCGTTCTAGCCAACCGGTTTGTTGCCAGTGCTGCAGTTCGTCGGCGTAGAGCGCATCGTGCGCGGCGTTGCGCTCGCCGAACACCAGCCAGTTGCGCCGTGCGCCGGCAGCGATGCGTGCGCGCAGATGTGCACGCAGGCCAGCGATGCCGGTGCCGTTGCCGATCAGCAGCATGGGCTGGTCCGGTGCAGGCGGATGGAAACCGGGGTTGCTGCGCAGGCGTAATGCGATCGGCACGCCGATCGGTGCGTGCACGCACAGCCAGCCGCTTCCCAGGCCCAGGCTACCGTCGCTGTGCCGGTGCTCGCGTACCAGCAGCTCGACATGCCCGTCGTCAGGGATGGACGCGAGCGAGTAGTCGCGATGAGGCAGGGCGACCAGGTTGCGCACTAGCGTCGGTGCGTCCAGTGGTGTTGCGCTGCTGATGCCTGGAGTTGTCTCCGCAGTGGCCGATGATGTTGCAGCCGCAGCCGCAGCCGCAGCCGCAGCCGCGGTTCCAGTTGCATCCGCATCCGCATCTCCATCTGCGGTGATTGCAGCTACGACTGCATCTACTTGTGTACCTACAGCCGCATTTACTTCTGCAGCTATTTTTGCGTCCGCCCTGGCAGCTCCCTTTTCGGCTGCTTTCCTATCCATATCCATATCCATATCAACGGCTGCGGCCGAATCTGCAGGAAGCTGCGCACCGCTGAGCCAGTCGCGCAGTGTGCGGTTGTCGATACGCTGCTCGCCATCGCGCCGATGCTGCTGCAACCAGGAATCCACGGTAGCGGGTGGATGTTGCGGGGCGACCTCGGCGATGTCGCCTGCCTTCCAGGTCGGTAAGTGACCATCGCACGGCGTCAGCCGCAGGCGGTAGATCGCCGCGCCGGCACTGCCGGGATTGACATGGACACGCTCGCGCAGCTGCCAGGCCGCATAGGTCGGCACGCTCCAATCCGGCTGCGTCGCAAGCGCCGGCGCCAGTTCCGCCAGCTGTCGCTGCCATTGCTGCAGTGCACGTGGGTCGGCGTTGTCGACATCGATGCGCGCGAACACCGGCATGGCGCCGCGTGCCTGCAGACGTTCGTCGAGGCGCCTGCCGAACGCGCAGAACTGCGCGTAACGCCGGTCGCCCAGCGCCAGCACGGCGTAACGCACTGCAGCCAGATCCTGGCCGTCGCCTGCAAGCCAGCCGCGCTCGGCTGCCTGCATGTGATCCGGTGCATCGCCTTCGCCGGTAGTGCTGACGATGCACAACAGCTGCGGCACACGTGCGAGTTGGTGGGCATCCACGGCGTCCAGCGGCAGTGCGTATGCGCCCACGCCTGCCGATTGCAGTGCGGTGGCGCTGCGTTCGGCCAGCTCGCGTGCGAACCCGGTCTGGCTTGCCCAGGCGACAAGCACGCCGCTGGCAGCGCCGGGTTGTGCGATGACGCGCGTGCGCCACGCGACGATGACGCAGAGCACGGCGTATACCGCCATGCCGAGTGCAGCCAGTTGCCAGCGATGCTCCGTCGGCGGGCTCCACCATGCGCCGTCATGCAGGCTGCCGAACCAGCCGAGCAGCGCCGTCAAGGCCAGCAACGCAAGGCCATTGCCGAGCAGGGCGCGGGGCGTTGCAAGACTCATGAAGCAGCCAGGTACTGTTCGAAGGCAGGGCTCAGCGATTCGTGTAGCGCACCTTCGCTGCGCGATAGAAAGCGCACCGCAAGGTGCGCAGTGCGCGCATAAGCAAGGCCGTTAACGATGCCGAGTACGGTCATTGCCGTGGCCCAGGCATCGGCGTGCATCGCATCGCGTGCGAGCACGGTGACGGCGGCGGGGGCGTGCGGCACCGGTGCGCCGGTGCGCGGGTCGAAGGTGTGCGCGTAGCGTGTGCCGTTGGCATCGAAGCGGTGCCAGCGATCGCCCGAGGTGGCTACCGCCAGGCCATCCAGCGCGAGGACGCGTGCCGGCAAGGCTGCGCCGGCATCTTCGTCGGGTGCGGATTCGACCAAGCCCCGCCACGTGCTGCCATCCGGCTTGCGGCCGTATCCGAACAGTTCGCCGCCCACCTCGATCAAGGCGCTGGCGATGTCGGCCTGCACGAGCGCGCGGTGCACGCTGTCTACGCCGAATCCTTTGGCAATGCCCGACAGATCCAGTGCCACTGCGCCAGGCTGCAGGAGGCGCCTTTCCTGCAGATCCAGCCGCTGCCAGCCGCAACGCAGGCTGGCCAGCGCGATCTGCTCGCGTGACGGCACCCGTTGTCTTCCGCCGGAGGCGCCGAAGCCCCACAGCTCCACCATCGGGCCGACGGTCGGATCGAAGGCGCCGCCACTGGCCTGGGCAATCTGCAGCGCCGCGCGCAGTACTGTGTGGAAATCGTCGGGCAGGGTCTGCCAGTGACCGGCCGGGGCGCGGTTGTAACGGCTGATGTCTGAATCGGCCTCCCAGGTGCTCATCTGCGCCACGACGCGATCCAGCGCGGCCTGGATGCCTGCGTGCAGCGGGTGCAGGTCGCGCCCGCGTGGCGCCACCAGTTTCACGCTCCAGGTAGTGCCCATGCTGCGGCCGCCCAGGGTGGCGATGTCGTGGTCGGAGGAAGGCGCTGCAGGCATGGCGTGATCGTGTGAGGAGCAGGGAGCGGCAGGATGCAGCAAACGTGCATTTCCTGCCGCCTCTGGTAGCTTGGAGCGGCAAACAACGCCTGGCGCGCAGTCGTCAGACGGGTGCGTGCGGCGCGCTCAGCACCGGAGCGTACGCGTGGCACATGCCGCACCGGGCACCGGCCGCGCCCGCCTGGCGGCGAGCGCAGTCGTTTTTAGCTACTCTTACTGCGGCAGCACTTCCAGCGTGGCGACATAGCCAAGGCGACGTTGCTTGGCCTGCGGCAACGAGGTCTTGCGGTCTTCGCTGGTGGCTTCCAGCCAGTACATGCCCGCGTCCGGCCAAGTTACGCTGAAGCCGCCCTTGGCATCGGTCTTCAGCTTGATCTCGTTCTGCGCATCGCGATACCGGGTGCCGCCACGCACGATTTCGATTTCCAGCCCGGCGGCCGGTTTGCCGTCCAGCTGCAGGGTGAACTGCGCGGCTTCGCCGGCGACCAGATCGTTGGGGTGCGTCACCGGAATCAACTCGATGCCCTTGCCGCTGGGCTTGAACACCGTGGTCGTCGGTGCGCCGCGGGTGACGAAGGTTTCCACCCGGTTGAACGATTGCGACACCTGCAATTCCTTGGCGTTCTTCGGCACTTCGGTGGCGAAGCTGGCTTCATTGCCGCGCCAGCGCTTGGGTTTGCCGTCTTCCTTCCAGCTGGCGAACAGGCCGGCGTTGACGATGGCGAGCTTGTAGGTGCCGGGCTGGGTGAGCTGCAGGTCGAACACGCTGCGGTACTTGCCGGTGGCAGGGTTCTCCGGCTTGAGCGCGCTGCCATCGGGTGCGGTGATGCTCAGGTTGTCCAGCCGCAGCGGCACATGGTTGAAGTAAAACAGGTCATTGGAAACTGCGGCATCCACCGTGATCCACGGCGCTTCGCCGGCGATGACGGTCTGCGAGGGCAACAACCAGACTTTGTGGGCGAGTGCGCTGACCGGCAGTGCGGCAAGCATGGCGATCAGGACGAGCGAACGTTTCATGACAACTCCTTGAAAGACGATGACAACGATGGGTCACGTGTCTGATCAGCGCGAGACTGCAGCGCTGCGTGGATGCGTGGAAAACGATGGATCTTGCGCGATTAGCCTTGGCGTAACGCGCAGGGCGCGCCTTGTACAACGACGCACGACACATTGCACAGTGTGGACAACGGCCGTGCAGCGCTCAGGGCTTTGCAACCAGGCTGACCACACCGAGCTCGGTGCCGCCGCTGGCTTTTGCTGTCTGTGCGGATGTGGCCGGCCAGGTGAAAGGCACCTTGACCAGTTCGCGGCCGCCGACTTCACGCGCGGCTTCTACCACCAGCGTGTATTGCCCGGCTGGCAGCGACTTCAATGCGCCCTTGGTGTCGGAGAACGACAGCGCATGCGCGCCAGCCGGGCGGGTGGGGCCGCTGACACCATCGACCGGCACGTTCAGCGTGCGGCCGCTCTTGCGCCACCACTGGCGCAGATCCGGCAGCCACTTGGTGCCGTGGCCTTCGGCGGTGTCCTTGGACTGGTACCACACCGCCAGATTGGCGGCGACCTTCTGGTCTGCGCCTTCCACCCAGATCGCCACGTACGGGCGGTGGTATTCGGCGACATTGAGCTTGGGAATCTCCACGTTGATGTCGAGCGTGGCAGCGTACGCCGGCATGGCGAGCAGGCCGCTCAAAGCGATGGTCAAGGTGGCGCGCATGATCGTCTCCGGTAGAAAAGGTCAGTGAATCAACAGCAGGGCAAGCAGCAGCGGAATCAACAGGCCCAGCCCGACCAACGGCCAGGTCATGCGCCGCTGGCGTGCGTGCAGATGCAGCAGGAACAGGCCGGTGATGCAGAACACCAGGCAGGCGATGGCGAACACGTCGATGAACCAGCCCCAGGCCGGCCCGGCATTGCGTCCCTTGTGCAGATCGTTGAGATAGGCGATCGCGCCACGCCCGGTGCGTTCGTATTCGACCGCGCCGGTGCTGCGGTCCAGACTCAGCCAGGCGTCGCCGCCGGGGCGTGGCAGCGCGACATACACCTCGTCCGCGGACCATTCGCCACTGCGCGTGCCGATACTGATGTCCAGCTCGCGCCCCAGCCATTGCGCCACGCGCGGCGGCAGCGGTGCATTGCCGTCCTGCCGCTTGTCCAAGGTGTTGAGCAGGGCGGGCGGCAGCGTCAGCGTGCGCTGTTCGGTCGATGGGCTGGCCTCGATGCGTGCAGCGTGGTTCAAGGTCAGCCCGGTGATAGTAAACAACAGCATGCCGATCAGGCACAGCGCCGAGCTGATCCAGTGCCACTGATGCAGCATGCGCAGCCAGAAACCGCGGCGTTGCTGCGCGCTGGCGAGGGGCGTGTGGGTCGGTGTCGACATGCTGCGCTCAGGCCACGTCTGCGCGAACGCGGGGCTGCAGTTGCAGCTGCCGTGCAGCCACCTCGTGCAGCAACGCGCGCAGGCGTGGATGGTGCGCGCCGGCCAGCAGCGGCGTGAGCTGTTGCAGAAAGCCGGCGTGGCCACCTGCGATGGCACGGCGCATCCAGCGCTCGGCATCGCCGAGCTCGCCGCTGTCGGCAAGCAGGGTGGCGTAGCCGGCCTGGCCGCGGAAATCGCCGGCTTCGGCAGAACGCCGATACCACGCGCGCGCGGCCACCGGGTCGGCAACGCAGGCCAGGCCCTGATCGAGATAGCGCGCCAGGAAGTTCATCGATTTGGCATGTCCGCCTTCGGCTGCGCGGCGATACAGCGCCAATGCCTGCGCGTGGTCTTGCGCCACGCCGCGCCCGGAGGCGTACATGTGCGCCAGGTTGTACCTGCCCCAATCCAGCCCGTGTTCGGCGGCGCGGCGATACCACAACACGGCCAATATCTCGTTGCTGGCGGTGCCAAAGCCCAGTTCGTGGCAGCGACCCAGCTGGTTCATCGCATCGGCCTGGCCGGCATTGGCGGCCACTTCGTACCACAGCATCGCCGCAGCCGGATCTGCGGCAATGCCGCGACCTTCGGCGTACATCTGCGCGAGCAGCAGTTGTGCGCTCACATCCTGGCGCGCAGCGGCGGTGTGCAACAGCGCGCGTGCCTGCTCCGGGTGCGTGCGCAACAACGCGGTCAGCTGCGCGGTGTCCAGCGGCGGCTCAGACATCAGCCCATTGCCGCAACAGGTTGTGATACACGCCGGTGAGCTGGATCAACGAGGGATGGCCGGGCGTGTCCTGGGTGAGGCGGCGGATCGAGACGTCCAGTTCGAACAACAGGCGGCGCTGCGCAGCATCGCGCAGCATGCTTTGCGTCCAGAAGAAACACGCCACGCGTGTGCCACCGGTTACCGGCATGACCCGGTGCAGGCTGGTGCCGGGGTAGATCACCAGATGCCCGGCCGGCAGCTTCACCGACTGGGTGCCGTAGGTGTCTTCGATCACCAGCTCGCCGCCGTCGTAGCTGTCCGGGTCGCTGAGAAACAGCGTGGCGGAGACGTCGGTGCGCACCGGCTCGGCGCCACCGCGACTGCGGTCGTACCGCACCGCGTTGTCGACGTGATACCCGAACGACTGCCCGCCGCTGTAGCGGTTGAACAGCGGCGGATAGATCCTGCGCGGCAACACCGCCGAAAAGAACGTGCTGCTGCGCGAGAGTGCTTCCAGCACCAGCGCACTGGCTTCGCGTGCGATGGCGCTGTCTTCGGGCAGCTGCGCGTTGTCCTTGGCCTGCGCGGATTGATGGCCGGCGGTGATGCGACCATCTGCCCAATCGGCCGCGTCCAGCCGCGCGCGCAATGCGCTGAGCTGCACGGGTGTCAAGACATCGGGAATGGGCAACAACATGCGCTGGTCTCCACGCCGCCCGCACTACGCGAACGGCATGCCGGAAGGTTAGAAACTGAAGGTGGCGTTCAACACCGCCGAGCGGCCATCACCCGGCAACGCCCAGCCACTGCCGGCGGTGACGGTGCCTGCGGCGTTGACGGTGAGATTGTTGCGGATACTGGTGTAGTACTCCTTGTCGAACAGGTTGTTGACGTTCAACTGCAGGCTGAGCCAGTCGTTGACGCGCAGGCCGACCATCGCACGGTGCACCCAGTAGGCGTCGGTCTTGCGGTAGACCGCGGTCGATGTGTTGTTCGGATAGAAGCTGCCCTGGTAGTTGACGCCGTAGCCGAAGGTCCACTGGTTGAGCTGATAGGTGGTCCAGAGATTGCCGGCATTGCGCGGGGTCTGCACCAGTTCGCGTCCGGCGATCGGGTCGCCGGTGAGGCTGGCGGTGCGGTTGGACACGCTCTGCAGCACTTCGCTATCCAGGAAGGTGTAGTTGGCGAAGATCGACCAACGCTCGGTCAGGTAGCCGGCCGCTCCAAGTGCGATGCCGTCCACGCGTGCCTTGCCGTCGAGCACCTGCTCGGGAATCAGCGGGTCGCCACTGTTGACCTTGTAGTTTTCGCGCTCGTTGCGAAACACCGCCGCCGTCAGTGCCAGGCGCTCGTTCAACACATCCCACTTGCCGCCGAGTTCGATATTGACCGCGCTTTCCGGTTCGACATTGCAGTTGGCGCCGGCGGTGGCAGTGGCGATGGGCGTGCACGAGCCATTGACCGAGACCTTGGACGGCGTCTTGCTGTTGGCATAGGACAGATACAGGCTGGCATTTTCGACCGGCTTGAACACCAGGCCGGCGCGGTAGGAGAACAGGTCCTCTTCGCTGCCGGCCGGGAAGCCCGGGGTCACACCAGTGACATTGCCGGCGGCATTGACGGTGTAGGTGGTGCTGTCGCCTTCGTTGTGCTCGTAGCGGGCGCCCAGGTTGAGCATCCACTGCTCGTTGAACTGCAGCGTGTCGAACAGGTACACCGCCTGATTGGTCAGGTTGCCCTTGCTGCGTCCGGTGCGGAAATAGTTCTGCGGGCCGGTCCAGATGTTGTACGGGTTGTCGAAGGTCTGCAGCGGGTAGGTGATGCCGGTGGTGGAACCGTCGGCATTGCGGAAGATGCTGCCGCTATCCAGCTCGAAGTCTTCCTTGCTGAAAGCCACGCCGGCCACGATGCGATGTTCGATCGCGCCGGTGTGCAGGGTGGCGGTCAGGTCGGTCTGGCTATGTGCGATGAAGTTTTCGGTGTCGCGCACCAGCCCGCGCGGGCCGCTGTTGGGACTCCAGGTGGACGGCGGCTGGCCCACGCAGGCGCGGCCGGTGTAGGCGTTGGTGTTGTTGGGCAGGCACCAGGTGCCTTCCGGTGCGGTGGCGGTGGTGGTCTGGTCCACGCGCTGCAGGCGCGCCAGGCTGCGCAGTTTGACGTTGTCGTCGAAGTCCATTTCCAGCACGCCGGTGAGCATGTCCACGTCGATCTCCTGACGCGACAGATTGCGATAGCCGTAATAGGTTTCGCGGTCCACGCCCGGCAACGGGCCGTCGTTGAACGGGCTGAGCGCAAACGGCACGCCATACTGCGGCAGGTTGTTGTCGTGCTGGTGCAGGTAGCTCAGGGTGAAGCGGGTGTCCGAGCCCAGGCCGAACGCCACCGACGGCGCAAAGCCCCAACGGTGACGGAATTCTTCATCGCGGCCCGGCACGTCCTGGGTGTGACCCATGGCGTTCAGGCGCACGGCGGTGCCGTTTTCGAAGTCGTAGTTGCTGTCGGCAGTGAGGCGGCCGTAGCGGTCGCTGCCGCCGCCGATCAGCACGTTGGTGAAGTCGCCTTGCCCGGCGGTCTTGGTCACCAGGTTGATGTTGCCGCCGACCGAGCCGGCGCCGGACATCGCCGAGTTGGCGCCGTTGATCAACTCCACCGCTTCCAGGTTGAAAGTGTCGCTGCGGCTGTACTGCGCGCTGTCGCGCACGCCGTCGGTGGTGATGTCGCTGCTGGCGGTGAAGCCGCGCAGGTTGATGCTATCGCCATAGCCGCCGCCGCCTTCGCCCGCGCCGAAGGTGATGCCGGGCAGGGTGCTGAGCACATCGCGCAGCGACAGCAGATTCTGCTGGTCCATGGTCTGCTTGGTGACCACGGTGATGGTCTGCGGAGTGTCGCGCAGCGCTTCGGTGTACTTGGGCGAGGACGGCTTTTGCGCGCGTTCCTGCTGCACCCGGATGGCATCCAGATCCACCGCACCCGGGGGCGCCGGCGCCTCGCCGGGCTGGGCGAATACGGGAGCGGACAGGGTCAACAGCACGGCCGAGGTGAGCGGGGAAATCCTGGGAGTCATGAGACGTCTCGAAAAGGAAAGCAAGGCTCCGGCCTGGCGATGGCTCGGCGGATGCGGAAGGGTGTACGTGCGTCGCTAGCCCGTCGCGCCCGGCGGTCGTTCACCGCACGCGCAGCCGCGCCGCGCTGAGAAGCGCAGGCGAACAAGACGCAGAGCGAAGGTATCGGACAGTGCAGGGCGCATGGGATCGCAGGGCAGGTCAGATGTTAAGAAGACCTGAAGGGCTGCGATCTTAAATGCAAATCATTCTTTTTTGCAATCTTCGCCGACCGATGGCGCAAGCCGCCCGCCCATGAGCGGGCTCTAGCGTCGGGATTGCGGGTTGGACGGCAGCCGCCTCAGCGGTCGTCACGCGTCCAGATGCCGTCGTGCTCGCGCTTGACCGGGAACTTGGGCACCACGGTGTACGCAGGCGCGCACAGGGGGCGACCGTCGCGGATATCGAAGCGCGCGCTGTGCAGCTGGCACTCGATGGTGCCGGCCACCGGGTCGAAGCTGCCCGGTGACAGCTCGTAGTCCTCGTGGCTGCAGCGGTCTTCGAGCGCGTACAGCTCGCCGTCGAGGTTGAACACCACGATGGGCGCGTCGGTCACTTCATCCCACACGGTCTGCAGTTCGCCGGGTAGCAACGCGTCGCTTGCGCAGACAAAGGTCCAGGTCTCGCTCATGCCGCGGTGTCGTCCAGCGACCTTTCCAGCACTTCGAAGCGCAGATCCTGGCGCAGCGGCACGCCGAAGCGCTCGTCGCCGTACGGGAACGGCTTGAGGATGCCGGTGCGGCGATAGCCGCGGCGTTCGTAGAAGGCGATGAGTTCGTTGCGCACATCGATGACGGTCATGCGCATCACCGGCAGCTTCCATTCGGCCGCCACGATGCGCTCGCCTTCGGCCAGCAGCGTCTTGCCGAGCCCGCCGCCCTGCAGCGATGGATCGACCGCAAACATGCCGAAGTACCCGGCACCTGCGTCGTCGGCGATATGTGCACACGCCACCAGCCGGCCATCCTGCTCGACCAGCAACACCAGGCTGCGTTCGCGCAGGATGTCCTGCCGCAGCACGACCGGATCGATGCGCGCGCCATCGAGAATATCCGCCTCGGTGGTCCAGCCGACACGGCTGCTGTCGCCGCGATAGGCCGAGGTCACCAACTGGACAAGGGCGTCGATGTCATCGACGGTGGCGGTGCGGAACGTGGTGGTCTGCATGGAGGGCAGTTTAGCGAGAATCGGGGAGTCGGGAATCGAGTTTTGGGGTTGCTGGAGCTTGGTCGGTTGTGCGTAGAGATGCACAACATACTTCTCCTGCGTGCGAAATCCACCGCGCCGTACACCGTAAGTCAACGCAAAAATCATCAATGCGGGATAAAGCCCCTCTTCCCCCGGGAGAGGGGTTGGGGTGAGGGTACGGAGCGAAGCGCTCGTGCAGTCGAACAACGCCAGGCTTCGCACGTACCCTCATCCGCCCCTTCGGGGCACCTTCTCCCGGCGGGAGAAGGAACCGCAACGGCACACAGAAGTGACGGGTCTCTTACTCACCCAAGCAACGTCCGCACCTTCTTCAACGCTGCAACAAAGCGCTCGATCTCGTTGTGCGTGTTGTAGAACGCAAGCGAGGCGCGGCAGGTGGCCGCGACACCGTAGTACTGCAGCAGCGGATGCGCGCAGTGCTGGCCGGAACGGACCGCGACGCCTTCCAGGTCGAGCAGGGTCGCCAGGTCGTGCGAGTGCGCGCCTTCGATCAGGAACGACACCACGGCCGCCTTGTCCGGTGTGGTGCCGAAGATGCGCAGGCCATCGATGCGCTGCAGCTCTTCGGTGAAGTGGGCGAGCAGTTCCGCCTCGCGCGCTTCCACGTGCGCCAGCCCGACCGACTCCAGGTAATCCACTGCCGCGCCCAGGCCGATGAAGCCGGCGATGTTCGGCGTGCCGGCTTCGAACTTGTGCGGCGCATCGTTGAAAACGGTGTTCTCGAAGCTGACTTCCTTGATCATCTCGCCGCCGCCCAGAAATGGCGGCATTGCCTGCAGATGTTCGCGGCGTGCCCACAGCGCGCCGGTACCGGTGGGGCCGCACATCTTGTGGCCGGTGATGGCATAGAAATCGCAGCCGATGCTGGCCACATCGATACGCCGATGCGGCGCGGCCTGCGAGCCGTCCACCACCGTGACGATGCCGCGCTTGCGCGCGTCGCGGCAGATCTCGCGCACCGGGTTGACCGTGCCCAGCACGTTGGACACGTGGGTGATCGCCAGCAGTTTGACGTCCGGCGTCATCGCCTTGCGCAGTGCGTCCAGATCCAGCGCACCATCGGGGGTGATCTCGGCCACGCGGATGGTCGCGCCGGTCCGTTGCGCCACCAGTTGCCACGGCACGATGTTGGCGTGGTGCTCCATGCGCGAAATCAGGATCACATCGCCAGCACCCAGCCGCGGCAACGCCCACGAATAGGCCACCAGATTGATCGCGAAGGTGGTGCCGCTGCACAGCACCAGCTCGTCGGCACGCACGTTGAGAAAGCGCGCCAGCTTGCTGCGCGCGCCCTCGAACGCATCGGTGGCTTCGCTGCCGAGCGCATGCACGGCGCGGCTGACATTGGCATTCTGGCGGCGGTAGAACTCGTCGGTGGCCGCAATCACCTGCAGCGGCTTCTGGCCGGTGTTGGCGTTGTCGAAGTAGATCAGCGGCTTGCCGTGCACCTGCCGCATCAGCAGCGGGAAATCCAGGCGCACGCGGTCCCAGTCGGGGGCTGCGCTGGGCGGAACGGCCGGCATATTCATGCCACGCCTGCCGAGTTCAACGCGCGGTCCAGCTGCAATGCCAGCACTGCGCTCATGGCGGCCGGCAGCACGCGCAAGGGTTCATGGCAGAACGCAGCGCTGAGCAGGCGCTGCGCGTCGGCCTGCGGCAACCCGCGCGAGCGCAGGTAGAACAGCGCATTGTCGTCGAGCTGACCCACTGTTGCGCCGTGTGCGGCCTGCACTTCGTCGGCATCGATCACCAGCACCGGCTGGGTATCGATTTCGGCGTTGGACGACAGCAGCAGATTCTTGTTTGACAGCCGCGCATCGCTGCCGTCGGCGCCGGCGCGGATGTGGATGCCGCCATGGAACACCACGCGGCTACGGTCTGCACCCACGCCGCGCCATACCAGCTCGCAAGCGGTGTCGCGGGCGATGTGCTCGATGCCCAAACGCGTGTCGACATGACGACGGCCATTGCCAAGCAGTACGCCATTGGCAGTGAGGTGCGCGTTGTTGCCTTCCAGACGCACGTTGAGCTCGTGCCGCGACAGGCCCGCGCCCAGCTCCAGATCCACACGCTGGTAGCGCGCGTTGCGCGCCAGTACCGCGTCGGTGCGCAGCAGCGAGGTGGCGTGTGGGCTGTTGGCCTGCACGCGTGCGTGCGAGAGCGCTGCGTCCTGGGCCAGGTGCACATGCATCACGCTGTTGGCCAGATGCGCGGCGTCGCCCACATGCAGATGATGCTCGACCACGTTCAGCGCAGCGCCGGCACGCAATTCGATCAGGTGGCGGTGATGCCAGGCCAGATCGTGCTCGCCGGCCACGCTGACGAACACCAGATGCAGCGGCAGCGCGATCTGCGCACCCTCGCGCACGCGCACCAGCGCGCCTTCGTCGGCCAGCGCTGCATTCAGGCGCGCAAAGATGGCGTCGCTGCCGTCGAAGCGGCGGCCGAGCAACTGCTGCATGTCGTCGCCTGCGGCCAACGACGCAGACAAGGTGTCCAGTTGCACGCCATCCGGCAGCGTCGACAGATCGCTCAGCGCTTCAGACGGGCGGCCGTTGACAAAGACCAGACGCGGCGACGGGATGTCGTCCAGTGCGGCAGCATCCACCAGCGTCGGCACCAGCGGTGCGGGCTGGAAACTGCGCCGCTCCAGCTGCCGCAACGAGGTGTATTTCCAGGCTTCGGCACGCGGACCGGGCAGGCCGGTCTGCAAGGCAGCATCGAGCTCGGCGCGGCGCGCGTCGTCGCCACGGAAGCCGCGTGCCAGGGAGTCGAGCAGGGCGCTCATCAGGCGGCAACCTCAGGCACCACACGGTCCTTCAGGAAGTGGTAACCGTGCTGCTCCAGTTCCAGCGCCAGTTCCGGGCCACCGCTCTGCACGATGCGGCCGTCGGCCAGCACATGCACCACGTCCGGCTTGATGTAGTCGAGCAGGCGCTGATAGTGGGTGATGACCAGGAACGAACGCTCTGGCGAGCGCAGTGCGTTGACGCCGTCGGCCACGCTCTTGAGCGCATCGATATCCAGGCCGGAATCGGTTTCGTCCAGGATGGCGAGCTTGGGCTCGAGTACGGCCAGCTGAAAGATCTCGTTGCGTTTCTTTTCGCCGCCGGAGAAGCCTTCGTTGACGCCGCGATGCAGCAGCTCGTCCTTCAGGTGCAGCACGGCGAGCTTCTGGCGCACCAGCTTGAGGAACTGCATCGAGTCCAGCTCGTCTTCGCCACGCGCCTTGCGCTGCGCATTGAGTGCGGCGCGCAGGAAGTAGGTGTTGTTGACGCCGGGGATTTCCACCGGGTACTGGAAGGCCAGAAACAGGCCGGCGGCGGCGCGCTCTTCCGGCGGCAGGTCGAGCAGATCCTTGCCTTCGAACTGCACGGCGCCTGCGCTGACTTCGTAGCCGTCGCGCCCGGCCAGCACATTGCCCAGCGTGGATTTACCCGCACCGTTGGGCCCCATGATGGCGTGCACCTGGCCCGGCTGGATGTCCAGCGACAGGCCTTTGAGGATTTCTTTGCCGGCGATGCTGGCGTGGAGATTGTTGATCTTGAGCATATTCGTATCCAGTGATTGAGCCCCTCTCCCGCCGGGAGAGGGGTTGGGGTGAGGGGCGCCGCAAGCAACTTGAAAGCCTCAGCGACTGATGAACGCGTCGCCACGCGCCATTGAAGTGAGCATCCGAAGCTCTTCGACAATTCACCCTGGCTGGCGCGTGGCGACGCGTTTGTCATGGTCAATCTTTCGAGGATCTTCTTGGCGCCCCTCATCCGGCGCTGCGCGCCACCTTCTCCCGAGGGGAGAAGGGGAAAGGTGTCAGCCGACGCTGCCTTCTAAGGAAACTTCCAGCAGCTTCTTGGCTTCCACCGCGAACTCCATCGGCAGCTCGCGGAACACCTGCTTGCAGAAGCCGTCGACGATCAACGACACCGCGTCTTCCTGGCTGATGCCGCGCGCCCGGCAATAGAACAGCTGATCGTCGCTGATCTTGGACGTGGTGGCCTCGTGCTCGACGGTGGCGCCGGGGTTCTTCACCTCGATATAGGGGAAGGTGTGTGCGCCGCACTGCTTGCCGATCAACAGCGAATCGCACTGGGTGTAGTTGCGTGCGCCATCGGCATTGCGGTCCACCTTGACCAGACCGCGATAGGTATTTTGCCCATGCCCGGCGCTGATGCCCTTGCTGACGATCTTGCTCTTGGTGCGCTTGCCGATGTGGATCATCTTGGTGCCGGTATCGGCCTGCTGACGATGATGGGTGAGTGCCACCGAGTGGAACTCGCCCACCGAATCGTCGCCAATCAACACGCACGACGGGTACTTCCAGGTGATCGCCGAGCCGGTTTCGACCTGGGTCCAGGTCACCTTGCTGCGCGCGCCACGGCATTCGGCACGCTTGGTGACGAAGTTGTAGATGCCGCCAACACCATTCTCGTCGCCCGGGTACCAGTTCTGTACGGTCGAATACTTGATTTCGGCATCTTCCAGCGTCACCAGTTCCACCACGGCCGCATGCAGCTGGTTTTCATCGCGCATCGGCGCGGTGCAGCCTTCCAGATACGACACGTACGCCTTGTCTTCGCACACGATCAAGGTGCGCTCGAACTGGCCGGTGTGGCCGGCGTTGATGCGGAAATAGGTGCTCAATTCCATCGGGCAACGCACGCCCTTGGGGATGAACACGAAGCTGCCGTCGGAGAACACCGCCGAATTGAGCGCGGCGAAATAGTTGTCGCCCACCGGCACCACGCTGCCCAGATATTGCTTGACGATCTCCGGGTGCTCCTTGATGGCCTCGGACATCGAGCAGAAGATCACGCCCTTTTCGGCCAGTTCCTTGCGGAACGTGGTGCCGACCGAGACCGAATCGAACACCGCATCCACGGCCACGCCGGCCAGCCGGGCGCGCTCATGCAACGGCACCCCCAGCTTGTCGTAGGTGTCCAGCAGTTCCTTGGGCACGTCATCCAGCGAGGCGTACTTCGGGCCCTTGGGCGCGGAGTAATAGCTCAATGCCTGGAAGTCGATCGGCGAGACCTTCAATTTCGCCCATTCCGGCATCGGCATCTTCAGCCAATGGCGATAGGCCTCCAGACGCCAGTCGGTCATCCATTGCGGTTCGTCTTTCTTGGCCGACAACGCACGGATGACGTCTTCGTCCAGACCGGGCGGGAGCGAGTCGGATTCGATGTCGGTGATGAAGCCGGCGTCGTAACGTCGACCCAGCCGTTCGAGAATCTCGGCATTTTGCGGAGGAGCAAGTTCGGTGGCCATCGGGCTGCCTACAGGTCAGGTGGTCGCGACGCGTGCGGCGATGGAACGCCGACGGCTATCGCCAGGGAGAGAGAGGGGCTGCAACATCTGCGCGAGCGTGACGCGACGCAGGGCGTCGCCGACTACGTCGTTGATCAGGCGCCAGTTCGAGCGCACGCCGCAGCGTTGCGCGATGCCGCACTGGCTATGGTCCTGGCTGCATTCGGTGATCGCCAACGGGCCTTCCATCGCTTCGACGATCTCCACCAGGGTGATGTCGCTGGCGGCGCGGGCAAGCCGGTAGCCGCCGTGCACGCCGCGCAAGCCTTCGACTAGGCCTGCCTGTGACAACGGCTTGAGAATCTTGCTGACGGTCGGTGCTTCCAGGCCGGCCTGCTCGGCCAGCTCGCTTGCGCTGAGCACCTGGCCGCAGCGTGCCGCCAGGACGGTCAGCACGACAGTGGCGTAATCGGTGAGTTTGGTGACGCGCAACATGCAAAGGCGAAATCCGAAAGCGGACCGAAATTGTACTCTTTACCGCGGGGCAGGGCCAACCGCCCGGTTCAGCCGCCGGCAAGCGTGGCCCATTGCGGCATGCGCTGCGCTTGTGCTTGGCGCATCGGCGCGCTGCGGTCACAATGAGCGGCCCCATCACTGGACCCTTACATGTCGCGCAAAGTTGCCGCCCGCAAGTCACGTATCCACGGCAATGGCATGTTCGCCCTCGCCCCGCTCCGCAAGGGCGAGCGCATCATTCAATACAAGGGACGCCTGCGCACGCATGCCGAAGTGGATGCCGACGACACCGGTGACGTGGAAAGCGGACACACCTTCCTGTTCACGCTCAGCGACGACTACGTGCTGGATGCCAACTACGAAGGCAATGTCGCGCGCTGGATCAACCACAGCTGCAACCCGAATTGCGAAGCGGTGATCGAAGAAGCCGAAGGCGACGATCGCAGCAAGGACAAGATCTTTATCGAAGCCAAGCGCGCCATCAAGGCCGGTGAAGAACTCACCTATAACTACGGCATCACCCTGGGCGAGCGCCATACACCGCGCCTGAAGAAGATCTGGGAGTGCCGTTGCGGCTCGAAGAATTGCACTGGCACGATGCTGCAGCCCAAGCGCTGAGCATGCAGGCTGGCGTGCGCGCTGACACGCTGCATACATCGGTTCACAGGTGCGCAACGGTGCGCTTTCTACGGTGTGGGCTTCTTTTTACCAGGAGCCCGCCATGTCTTATTCACTCTCCGGCAAGACCGTCGCCGTGCTCGCCACCGATGGCTTCGAGCAGTCCGAATTGACCGAGCCAAAGCGCCTGCTGGAGTCCTGGGGCGCCAAGGTCGAGGTGGTCGCGCCGGGCGATTGCGCGACGATCCGTGCCTGGAATCACACCGATTGGGGCGATTCGGTGGCGGTCGATCGGCAGCTGGGTCAGGCAACCGGGGATGGCTACGACGCGCTGGTGCTACCGGGCGGGGTGCTCAACCCCGACACGCTGCGTATCGACGCGCAGGCAATCGCGTTCATTGGTGCATTTGCACAGGCACAAAAGCCGGTCGCGGCGATCTGCCACGGGCCGTGGCTCTTGCTTGAAAGCGGGTTGGTTCGCGGCCGCAACGTCACTTCATGGCCGTCGGTCAAGACCGACCTGATCAACGCTGGCGCGCGTTGGCAGGACGCCGAGGTGGTTGTCGATGGTCAGTTGATCACCAGCCGCAAGCCGGACGACATTCCTGCATTCGCCGCTGCAGTGGCCAAAGCCTTGTCTGCATAACCGTAGATGTCGCCAGGAAACGCAGCAGACAAACCGCTGCGCACGCATCGCAGTGCAGGCGCGGTCAGTTCTTGGAGTCCACAGAGAACACTCATGCACAGCGGTTCGGGAGTGGTGTCGGCGCTACCTGACGACTGCTGGCTAGGTGTTTGATCGCCGCTGGAATCGTTCAACAGAAAAGGCCCGGCGCCATGCGTCGGGCCTTTTTTGCGGGGCAGTGCCGGTACGTAGGACGTTCCCGGCAATGCTGCACAACCGGCGCGAGTTACTTCCCCGATAGCACTGCGGCCGGCACCATCTGCTCGATGTTCTGATTGAAGTTGACCGCAACCCGCCCGTTCTGGATGCCGACCGATTCCACCTGCACTGCGCCCATGACCGCAGCGATTGCCGGGTCGATCCGATAGATCGGCTCCTCGCGCGCGTAATCGGCCAGCCAGGTATTGAGCAGCTCGCGCGTGCTGTGGTCGAGCTTTGCACCGGCGTTGGCCGGGCGGAAATCATCGATGCTGGGCTGGTCGAGGTAAAAGCCTTGCTTTGCCACGTCGTAACGAAGTGCGCTGGTCAAGGTCACGTTGCCGACCGGTGCGGGAGCGCCGCCTGCGGTTGCGACAGCAAGATCGAACGCCATCTTGAGCCGATCGCCTGGCGGCAACGACAGCGCCGGGTTGCTGACGGTCATTGCGATCAATCCTCCCAGCGTGTCGTGTGTCTGCGGGAAGCGGCCGCCCAGATACTGCTGCAGATCGCTGGCCTGCACGCTGATCTGTTTCCCCTGGATCTGCGGCGCAGCCCAGGCGCTGGTGACAGGCATTGCCAAGGCGATGGCGAGCATGGATCCGGCAAGCGAACGCAGTTTCATCGGGTGACTCCGGCAACAGGTGTCATCACCTTAGTCGGTGCCGGTGAACCACGGGTTAGCGCAATACCGGTTGCAGCGTGGCCGAATAGATTTCCCAGCCAGTGCCGCCGGCGCGCGGCTGCAGCCGATACGCACCAACCAGGCGCTGCGTGCCGGTGGTGGTGCGCACGATCAGTTGCACCGGCACCTCGATCCGCTGCGGCGGATGTGCCTGATCGAGCGCAATGGGCGGGTCGTTAGTGATGCGCATCGACTGGATATTGCCGATGGCGCGCAACGCCGCGTCGTCCGGCACCGGGGAGGGGCGCCCGCCGGTCCACAGTGCATCGGCGTCCGCGCGCGCTGCCCCAGGGAGTGCGCCGAGGTAACGCTGGACGGTGGCGTTTGCTTCGGCGAAGTTGGCCCGCGCGATGGCATCGTTTGGGTCAGCCGTCGTTGCCAAGGATGCGGGCGGGTTGTCGGCCGCAGTCGTGGCCGCCGGTTGCACTGTCGGGGCAGTCTGCGACGCTTTTGCTTGGGTGTTCTGCGGGTCTGCAGTGCGCTGACAACTACAGCCTGTGAAGGCAGCTGCCACAACGACCATTCCAATCCAGCGCATGATGCATCCCCATCCCCGAGGCGCGCAGTGTAGCGGTTGTGTGCAGCCAGGCGCTCTTCAGGCGCCGGTGGCCGGCTGCACGCGCTGCAGGCGTTCCAGCAGCAACTGCAGTTTGGGACGCAGCGCGTCGAGGGCCTCGCTGGGCTGCGTACGCGGGCGGGCCGCCAGGTCTTCCAGCAACTGCGAACCCACGGTCAGTGCCGCACATTCGTCGCTGCTCAGGTCGCGGCGCAGGTGCAACTCTTCGAGCAGCCGCATCCAGTCGGCGCGCGAGCGTTGTTCGAATTCGATGGTGCAGCGGTCGTCACAGGGGCGGCCGTCGTTTTCGATGGGCGTGACCGTGATGCGATAGCGGTTGCGGGACATGTGGGTCGCGTCGTTCTGGGCTGGGTCCACCATAGGCGCAGGACGCAAGCGCCTCGATAGGGCGGGCCATGACGCAGTGTTCCAGCGTGCTCAGTTTGCTGGCGGTGGCGCGGGTTTGCGTAATAGCGGCAGCGGATCGTACGCACCGTTGCGCCCATAGACACCGTAGTGCAGGTGCGGCGGCGTGCCGCGTGCATTGCCGGTGGTGCCGACCATGCCGAGCGCGGTGCCGGGCTCGACCACATCGCCTACTTCTAGGCCGGCGGCCCAATCGTCCAAGTGCGCGTAGTAATGCCGCTCCATCGCCGGACCCAGCAGCCAGACCTGTTTGCCGCCCAATCCCTGGTCGCGGATGGCGCTGACCACACCGCGTGTTGCTGCCAGCACCGGTGTGCCACGTGGCGCGAAGATGTCCACGCCTGCATGCGTGCGGTCGCGGCCGCGCGGTGCGCCAAAGGTGTCGGCAATCTGCCGCGCACGCACGCCTGCCACGGGAAGATGCAACTGCGCAGGCGGCGGCATCTGCGACAGCTCCCAGCTGGTGCGCAGCTGATCGGCGATCGGCAGTTGCCAGGCCCAGCGCGCGGCCACCGCCAGAGCGCACAGCAGCGCACCCGACACCACGACGCTGCGCACCCGGCGTGCGGGGCTGCGTGTGGCGGCCGCGCGTGGCGACAATGGCGGGGTGTTTGACGGATCGATCACAGGCACCTGCAGAATGCGAACCAGCCTGCAGGATAGGGCAGTGACGATGAGCGGTATGTGCTGCACACGGCAACGCAGCGGCAAAAAAAAGACGGCCCGCAGGCCGCCTTCGTGACACCGGATGCTGGCTCGATTAGAGCGCGGCGTCCTTCAACTTCTTGAGCGGGCGAGCCTTGAGCTTGGTGGTGGCAGGCTTGGCAGCAAAGGTCTGCTCTTCCTTGGTGAAGGGGTTGATGCCCTTGCGCTTCGGCTTGGCCGGCACGTGGACGGTGGTCAGCTTGAGCATGCCTGGCAGGGTGAAGCTGCCGGCGCCCTTCTTGCTCAGCGATGCATGTGCAGTGGCTTCCAGCGACGCCAGCACAGCGCGCACGTCCTTCGGAGCCAGTTGGGTGGTTTCGGCAATGTGCGCGACCAGGCCGGTCTTGCTCAGTGCTTCCTTGATCGGCTTCGGGGCAGCGGACTTGGCAGCAGCGGCCTTGGCCGGCTTTGCGGTCTTGGTCGCGGCGACCTTTTTCACTGCCTTTTTGGGGGCAGCCTTCTTAGCGGCGGTTTTTGCCATGAGTTATGTGTTCCGTATTCGTTGGTGGTGTTGGGTCTGCCGACCCAGTCGGCAACGCGAAATGTAGGGCAACTGCTGCGCGGCGCCAATAGGCAAACGATGAAACAACCCGAAAAAAGCGTCTTTCGAGGTGGATTCGTTCACTAGCGGCCTGGAAGACCGACAAAACGCTTCGCCTTGCGTGCGCAATGCCGGTGATCGCGATGTGTCTGACGCATAGCAGCAGATCGTTTGCGCGATGAAATTCCGCACGGCGCAGATCTCGTGCTGTTGCCGGCAGAAGATGCAGCGAGGTTTTCGCAGTAATGCACAAACCAGGACGACATACCGTCGACACGACTGACATCGATTGCAACGCGTGCGCACTTTTTGTAAGCGGAAATGGGCCGGCTTCGGCGCTTGGCAGGGAGGTCGCCTCTCTTAGCTCTATGCCGACCCTGCGTGGATGACAGGCACCGACGCGTCTTTAGGCGGCCAGTACGTTCGGTCATCGTCTTGCCGCGCGCGCCGTGCAGGGCCGGACGTTGCAGGTTTCGCAGCGTTCAACTAATCATTGGCAGCCGACAAGCTGCGGCCGCGTTCGGTAGCGACGGCGATTGCCTTGGCGACAAGCGCTTCGAGGCCGCCGGCCTGGAATGTCTCGATGGCGGCGTCGGTGGTGCCGTTGGGTGAGGTCACGCGGCGACGGAGCAGCTCCGGCGCTTCGCCGGCTTCGGTGAGCATGCGTGCGGCGCCGAGCAGCGTTTGCAGCACCAGCGTGCGCGCGGTCTCGGCGGGCAGGCCCTGCGTTTGCGCGGCCGCTTCCATGGCTTCGGCCAATAAAAAGACATACGCCGGGCCGCTGCCGGAAACTGCGGTCACCGCATCCATCTGCGCTTCGTCGTCGATCCACACGGTGACGCCGGCGCTGTCCAGCAGTCGGGTCGCCTGCAGGCGTTGCGCATCGGAAACGCGCGCATTGGCATACAGCCCGGTGACGCCGGCACCGAGCAGGGCGGGCGTGTTGGGCATGGCGCGGACCACGGCAATATCGCCGCCCGACCAGCGCTGCAGTTGCGTGGCGGTGATGCCGGCAGCGATGGAAACCAGCAGTGGTTGCTGTGCCTGCGCAAGGTCGGCCAGTTGCGCGCACACCGTTGGCAAGACCTGCGGTTTGACCGCCAGCACCCAGGTTGCGGCAGCGTCGACCGCAGCGCGCGCATCGTCCACCGCCTGTACCCCGAAGTCGCGCGCCAGCGCGTCGCGCAGCTCGGCCACCGGCTCGGCCACGCGGATGCTGGCAGCCGGCGTCCCTTGCCGGATCAGCCCGGCAATCAGGCTGCGCGCCATGTTGCCGCCGCCGACGAAGGCGATCAGCGCGGTGCCGGAAGACGAGGACGTGGACAAAGCAGGTGTGGTCATTGCTGCACCTTTAGTAAGAGGGGTCGACTATCAAGAGCGGGCGACGGTGGAGCCGCGCGGCGCTCAGGCCGAGGCTGCCGGCGCTGCATCGCGCGCGCCGAACAAGGCCGTGCCCACGCGCACCATCGTCGCACCGGCCGCGATCGCTTCGGCAAAATCCGAGCTCATGCCCATCGACAAGGTGTCCACCTGCCGATGACGGGTGTTGAGCTGCTCGAACAGTGCCTGCATGCGCGTAAACGCGGCGGTGCGCCGTGCCTGGTCCGGGAAAGGCGCGGGAATCGCCATCAGCCCGCGCAGCTGTAAGCGCGGCTGCAGCGCGATGGCGTCGGCCAGGCTGTCGATCGCCTCCGGCGCGCACCCGTGCTTGCTGTGCTCGTCGTCGATGTTGACCTGGATCAGCACATTCAACGGCGCGCGGTCGTCCGGACGGTGGCGTGCCAGCAGCGGGATCAATTTGGCGCGGTCCACCGTTTGCACCCAATCGAAGCACTGGCTGGCCAATTCGGCTTTGTTGGATTGCAGGTGGCCGATCAGATGCCATTCCAGCCCCAGCGCACGCAATTCGGCGATCTTGGCGTCGGCTTCCTGCACGTAGTTTTCGCCGAATGCACGCTGGCCCTGTACGGCCAGCGCGGCAACGGCATCGGCTGGCCTGGTCTTGGACACCGCCAGCAGGCGCACGTCGGTACGCGCGTGCGCGCCAGCGGCGGAGTGGATGGCATCGAGAATCTGCTGCAACGACGAAGCCGGCACGTGGCATTCCGGAGGAGGGCGGGAGCGCTATAGTGCCGCCCGCCGACGCTTCCTTCCAGTTGGCGGCGTGCCGGCTGCCTGCGTCGACGCCAGCGCTGCGGCGATGACGGCGTCGTGTCTGGAGGCACGGCCGGCGACCAGCTCCTCAAGGCTGATCGGGACCCTGCGCACGACGGGCTATGCCAGCGCAAACCGCTGCCCCCGGGCAGGCGCCAGGGCATAAGGCAACAGTTTCAGCCAGACGCGTCGCTGCCGGCCTGAACCGGCCCAGGCCGCTTCCCGCCAGCAGCCAGAACGCTATACTGCTGGTCGGGGAGTACCTTCCAATCGCAGCCTAGGGGAAAAGCAGCGCATGGATATCGCTGAACTATTGGCGTTTTCTGTCAAGAACAAGGCATCGGACCTGCACCTGTCTGCAGGGCTGCCGCCAATGATCCGTGTCGATGGCGATGTCCGCCGCATAAATATTCCGGCGTTGGACCACAAGCAGGTGCATGCGCTGGTCTACGACATCATGTCCGACAAGCAGCGGCGCGATTACGAGGAATTCCTCGAGGTCGACTTCTCGTTCGAGATTCCCTCGCTGGCGCGTTTCCGCGTCAATGCGTTCAACCAGAACCGCGGCGCCGGTGCGGTGTTCCGCACCATTCCCTCCGAAGTGCTGACGCTGGAAGACCTGGGCTGCCCGCCGATCTTCCGCCAGTTGATCGACCAGCCGCAGGGCCTGATCCTGGTGACCGGCCCGACCGGGTCGGGCAAGTCGACCACGCTGGCCGGCATGATCGACTACATCAACAAGAACGAATACGGCCACATCCTCACTGTCGAGGACCCGATCGAATTCGTGCACACCTCGCAGAAGTGCCTGATCAACCAGCGCGAAGTGCACCGCGACACGCACGGCTTCAACGAAGCGCTGCGCTCGGCGTTGCGCGAAGACCCGGACATCATTCTGGTCGGCGAATTGCGCGACCTGGAAACCATCCGCCTGGCGCTGACCGCCGCGGAAACCGGCCATTTGGTGTTCGGTACCTTGCATACCAGCTCGGCGGCCAAGACCATCGACCGCATCATCGACGTGTTCCCGGCCGGCGAAAAGCCGATGGTGCGCTCGATGCTGTCCGAATCCCTGCGCGCGGTGATTTCGCAGGCGCTGCTGAAGAAGGTCGGCGGCGGTCGCACCGCCGCGTGGGAAATCATGGTCGGCACCCCGGCGATCCGCAACCTGATCCGCGAGGACAAGGTGGCGCAGATGTATTCGTCGATCCAGACAGGCCAGCAGTACGGCATGCAGACGCTGGACCAGCATCTGCAGGACCTGGTCAAGCGCAGCCTGATCACGCGCCACCAGGCGCGCGAATACGCCAAGGACAAGCGGATATTCGAGTAGCCGGGATTTGGGATTCGGGATTGGGGATTCGCAACGGCGATTTCCCGTGCCGGACCCCGCTCTTGCCACTCCCGAATCTCCACTCCCGAATCCCTGCTCCAGAGGAGCACGCCATGAGCACCATCGACTTCACCTCCTTCCTCAAGCTGATGGCGCATCAGAAGGCGTCGGATCTGTTCATCACTTCGGGCATGCCGCCGGCAATCAAGGTGAATGGCAAGATCAGCCCGATCACCCAGACACCGCTGACGGCGCAGCAGAGCCGCGACCTGGTGTTGAACGTGATGACGCCGTCGCAGCGCGAGGAATTCGAAAAGACCCACGAATGCAACTTCGCCATCGGCGTGTCCGGGGTCGGGCGTTTTCGTGTGAGCTGCTTTTATCAGCGCAATCAGGTGGGCATGGTGCTGCGCCGGATCGAAACGCGCATCCCCACCGTGGACGAGCTGAGCCTGCCGCCGGTGATCAAGACGCTGGCGATGACCAAGCGCGGCATCATCATCTTCGTCGGTGCCACCGGTACCGGTAAGTCGACCTCGCTGGCGGCGATGATCGGTTACCGCAACCAGAATTCGACCGGGCACATCATCACCATCGAAGATCCGATCGAATTCGTGCACAAGCACGAAGGCTGCATCATCACCCAGCGCGAAGTCGGCATCGATACCGATAGCTGGGAAAATGCGCTGAAAAACACCCTGCGCCAGGCGCCGGACGTGATCATGATCGGCGAGGTGCGCACCCGCGAAGGCATGGATCACGCCGTGGCCTTTGCCGAAACCGGCCACCTGGTGCTGTGCACCCTGCACGCCAACAATGCCAACCAGGCGATGGACCGCATCATCAACTTCTTCCCGGAAGATCGCCGCAACCAGCTGTTGATGGACTTGTCGCTGAACCTCAAGGGCGTGGTTGCGCAGCAACTGATTCCGACCCCGGACGGGCGCAGCCGCCGCGTGGCGATGGAAATCATGTTGGGCACCCCGCTGGTGCAGGATTACATCCGCGACGGCGAGATCCACAAGCTCAAGGATGTCATGAAGGAGTCCACCAACCTGGGCATGCGCACTTTCGACCAGAGCCTGTTCGAGCTCTACCAGGCCGGTGAAATCAGCTACGAAGACGCGCTGCGCTACGCCGACTCGCAGAACGAAGTGCGCTTGCGCATCAAGCTCTCCCAGGGTGGCGATGCCAAGACCCTGGCACAGGGGCTGGATGGCGTGGAGATTGCCGAGGTTCGATAAGGACAGCGGCAATTACGCAGGGATGTGCGTTAGTTAAAGCGTCCAACCGCTGCCCGCAGCGGGGCGAGATTTGATCGGGAGATGCGTAAACGGGCGAGCCAGTCGCGCTGGTGTCGCGCTGTCGAACCAGGCGCTGGGCGTGCGGTTGGTCGACACGCAGCGCGGCCGTTGACTGAAGGCCGGCTGCGCTGCGCATTGGCGCGCTGCGGTTTCACATGTAACCGCGTCAGCCGTTAGTGTCTAATATCCGCACCCCATTGCAGTTCCCCATCCGTGAGCCTTCCCGATTCCGATCTCCGTCCGGAGCAAGCGCCGTTGCCCGACGATGGCGCCGTGGTCACATCCGGCCCGTTGACGCCGCCGCCGGATTCGGCCGGCACTGCCGCCGCCGAGCACGCCTTCCATCATTCGGTGGCCGAGGATGTGCAAGGCATGGTGCTGGCGACCCTGGTCGCATCGCTTGGCCTGGCCATCTTCGCCAAGGGCGGCTTGATGATCGGCGGCATGGCCGGCGTGGCCTTCCTGCTGCATTACGCGCTGCACTGGAATTTCGGTCTGGTGTTCGTGCTGGTCAATCTGCCGTTCTACTGGCTGAGCGTGCGCCGCATGGGCTGGGAATTCACCTTGAAGACCTTTGCGGCGGTGGGTGCCTGCGGGGCGCTCACCGATCTGCTGCCGCGCTGGGCTGAGTATGCGCACATCGAAACGCTGTTTTCGGCGATCGTCGGCGGTACGTTGGCGGGGTTGGGCATTCTGTTCTTCATTCGCCATCGCGGCAGCCTGGGCGGCATCGGCATTCTGGCGGTGTACCTGCAGCGCGAGCGCGGCTGGAGCGCCGGCAAGGTGCAGATGAGTTTCGATGCGATGCTGATGCTGGTCGCCTTCTTCGTGCTGACCCCGGACAAGGTGCTGTATTCGGCCCTCGGCGCGCTGATGCTCAGTCTGGTGCTGATGTTCAATCACCGCCCGCATCGGTACATGGGCGTGTGATCTGCGCCGGTGTGAAGTGGCGAGCGACGCTGACGCGTGTCCTGCGCTGAATCGATGTGGGGGGCTTGCAGCTTCGGTGCTGACTACGCCCGCCGCACCACGGGCGGTACGGGGCGCGTGACGTCTGCCGCCTCAGCCGACATCTGCGCGTGCCGGGCAGTTGGTCGGTAGATCCAGCCGTTGCAGCAACCCGCGTGCGTCGAACGGTGCTTGCACCTTCATGTCGTTGTCGAAGTGGCAGTACACATCCCGCGTGCTGCGCTTGCGTGCGCGTGCGCCGACACGCGCCGCATCGTCCGGTTCGCCGCCGCTGGCCCAGGCGGCGATGCGTGCCGCCCAGCGATCCAGTGCGCTGTCGCTGTAGCCGCTGGCATACAACTGCGCATCGCCATGCAGGCGCAGATGGACGAAATCGGCGCTGACGTCTTCAAGGTACGGAAATTTCCCCGCGGTATCGGCCACCACCATGGCGACAGTGTGACGCCGCAGTAGTCGCAGGCAGGCCGGGTCGCAGAAGCTGTCGTGACGCACTTCCAATGCGTGACGGATCGGCCGCTGGCGATCGATGGCCAGTGCGCTGCGGCCCTGCATCAGCGCGATGTCGCGTTTGCGCGCCTGCGCCAATGCCGCCTCGCTGTCGCGCGGCAGCTGCTTAAAAATGCATCCAGCAGTTCGGCGTACTTGAGTTCGCGCCGCTGCGCCAGGCCGGCCGGATAAAACGTGCCGCGCCAGCGTGCGTACCGCCAGCCGGAAATGCCAATGCGAATCGTCATGGCGCGAGCAGTTCGCGCGGCACCTGCAAGAGGTGTCTAGCCGCGCTGGACCGTACGCGTTTTCGCGGGCCGCTGCGCCTGCATCCACGGCGGCGCCAGTGCCCTTATCTGCGCAAAGACCGGGCAGCCGGCATGATGCGCGCCGGGCAGGTAGCCCAGGCTCATCAGGAACTCGCCGGTGATTTCGCCGCCGGTGAAGCGGAACGTTTTCTTGAACAGCTTGATCCAGGCCGCCTTGTCGAGCGGGTGGTGGGCATCCAGCCATTTGGCAAAGCTGCCATGTGCTGCGCGCAGGGCCTGGATGACCTGCGCGTTGTGGATCGCCGCCAGCACCTTGAGACGATTACGGATGATGCCGGCATCGCCCATCAATCGGGCGATGTCGGCATCGCCGTACGCTGCAACGGTGTCCACGTCGAAGCCGTCATACGCCCGCTGGAAATTGCCGCGCTTGCGCAGGATGGTTTCCCAGCTCAGTCCGGCCTGGTTGATCTCCAGCACCAGCCGCTCGAACAGTTCGCGTTCGTCGCGCTGCGGAAAGCCGTATTCGTGATCGTGGTAGTGGCCATGGACCGGATGACCCGGTGCGATGCTGCAGTAACAGCTCATGTAGGTGCCTGTGGTGGTGGGGCAGGTGAAGTCGAACTGCATGCCGGATGCCGCAGCATCGGGGCCACAGCGTGGCTGACGCATTGAAGGGGACGCCGTCTGCGCAGCTGCGCCGTTCGTCGGCGCGGCGCGGCGCACCCGGCGATCAAGCTGAACGCGTCGGTCAGTGTCGGTGGGGGCAACGGCAGATCCGCGCTGCATCGGCGCATCGATCGCTGCCGGCGACCAGCAAGGCCGCCCAGTATGGCAGCGGCTCTGCGCGCGGCGAAGCGAACGGCTAGAATGCGCCTATGTCTGTTTTGCCCACGCCTCTGGCCAACCAACTGCTGATTGCGCTTCCGGCGCTGTCCGACCCTACCTTTTCGCGCAGCGTCGCGCTGATCTGTCAGCACGACGAGAACGGCGCCATGGGCGTGCTGGTCAACCGGCCCTCCGAATACACCTTGGGCGAGGTGCTCTCGCAGATGGGCATCGACACCGACGATGAGCTCTTGCGCGAGCAGATCGTGCTCAGCGGCGGGCCGGTGCACCCGGAGCGTGGCTTTGTGATCCACGACGATGCGCGCGAATGGGATTCCAGCCTGGAAGTGGGGCAGGGCGTGTTCCTGACCACTTCGCGCGACATTCTCGAGGCGATGGCGGCCGGTAACGGCCCGCGCAACGCGCTGGTGGCATTGGGATGCGCGGGCTGGGGCGCGGGCCAGCTGGAATTCGAACTGGGCGAAAACAGCTGGCTCACCGCGCCGTCGGATGCCAACGTGCTGTTCGCCACCGCGCTGGAAGATCGCTGGCGGACCGCTGCCGGGCGTATCGGCGTGGATCTGTTCCGGCTCACGGATTATTCCGGGCATGCCTGAGGCGGGCGCGATCCGCTCCGACGGCACGGTGCTGGGCTTCGACGTGGGGTCGCGCCGTATCGGCGTGGCGGTCGGAACCGCGCTCGGTGCCGGCGCGCGTGCGGTTGCCGTCATCCCTGTGCATGCCAGCGGCCCGGACTGGGTCGCGCTGGATCGCGTGCACAAGGAATGGCGCCCGGACGGCCTGGTGATCGGCGACCCGTTGACGCTGGACGACAAGGATCAACCCGCACGCAAGCGTGCGCATGCATTTGCACGCCAATTGCGCGAGCGCTATGCGCTGCCGGTCGTGCTGATCGATGAGCGCTCCAGTTCGGTCGAGGCCGCGCAGCGTTTCGCGCGCGCGCGCGCCGATGGGCGCAAACGCCGCCGCGATGCCGAAGCGCTGGATGCGATGGCCGCTGCGGTGATCGTCGAACGCTGGTTGGCCGCGCCCGACCAAGCCACCCTTCTTCCTTGACTCCCGACCTGCGATGACCACCATGCAACTCGATTCGGACGGACGCCTGCGCCACCTGCTCACCCTGGAAGGACTGCCGCGCACCACGCTGCTGCAATTGCTCGACCGCGCCGGCCAGATCCGCGACGCGGCGGTAGGGCGCGTGGGCAAGCGCAGCGTGCTGGCAGGCACCGCGGTGTGTACGCTGTTCTTCGAACCCTCCACGCGTACCCGCAGTTCGTTCCATCTGGCCGCGCAGCGGCTGGGCGCAGACGTGCTCAATTTCGATGCCTCCACCTCATCCACGCGCAAGGGCGAAACCGCGCGCGACACGCTGAAGAATCTCGAAGCGATGGGCGTGCGCGGCTTTGTGGTGCGTCACCCCGACGATGGCGCGGTGGAAGCGCTGGCCGCGGCCGCCGGCGAGGGTACTGCGTTGATCAATGCCGGCGACGGACGTAGCGCGCATCCCACCCAGGGCCTGCTCGACATGCTCACCCTGCGTCAGGCCAAGGGCACCGATTTTTCCAAGCTCAAGGTGGTCATCGTCGGCGACGTGAAGCATTCGCGCGTTGCGCGCTCGGACCTGCATGCGCTGCGCACGCTGGGCGCCGGCGAAATCCGCGTGTGCGGCCCGGCCAGCCTGCTGCCCGACGACGACATGCTGGAGGGCTGCGTGGTCGGCCAGGATTTCGACGCCATGCTCGAAGGCGCCGATGCGCTGATGATGCTGCGCCTGCAGCGCGAGCGTATGGAAGAGGGCCTGGTACCGTCGCTGGAGCAATACCACAGCGACTACGGGCTCACCCGCGAACGCCTGGCGCGCGCCGGCCGCGACGCCGCGGTGCTGCATCCGGGCCCGATCAACCGCGGTGTGGAAATCACCGATGACGTCGCCGACGGTGCGCAGTCCTGCGTGTTGCGCCAGGTCGCCAACGGCGTCGCGGTGCGCATGGCCGTGCTGGAAACCCTGCTCGGCTAAGAGCGGTAATGCGACCGCGCAGCTGCCGCGCGGTCGCCTTCGATGTGCGATCTTCGATTGCCAAGGCGCGGGCGCTTATTGCTGGACGCACCACAGGTTCCGCTGCGCGCTTGTGTCCCATGCTAACTCCGCACGTGCAAACAGACAGCCGCTTGCCGCCGGCCGCGCCCGCGATCCGCTCTTACGATTCCCGATTCCCGATTCCCGACTCCCCGCACCACCAGCTAACACCCACTCACCTATCGTGACCGCTCCTTTCAGCGCAGGAGATCGCAATGGGTATTTCACGTCACGCCACCGCTCACTGGGAAGGCGACCTCAAGACCGGCAAGGGCCAGCTCAGCACGCCGCAGAGCGGCTTGATGGACAACACCCGCTACGCCTTCAGCAGCCGCTTCGGCGACGAAAAGGGCACCAATCCGGAAGAACTCATCGCCGCCGCGCATGCCGGCTGTTTCACCATGGCGCTGTCGGCGCAGTTGACCGAAGCCGGCTTTCCGCCGACCTCGCTGGACACCCGCGCCGACGTGGATCTGTCGATGGAAGGCGGCCCGCAGCTGTCGCAGATTCGCCTCAAGCTCACCGCCGTGGTGCCGGGCATCGATGAAGCCAAGTTCCGCGAGCTGGCCGATACCGCCAAGAAGAATTGCCCGGTGTCCAAGGCGCTGAGCGCGGTGCCGGTCAGCCTGGAAACCGAGTTATCCAGCTGACACCAACGCCGCTGCACGCGCCCGGCGCGTGCAGCTGGCGGCAACCTGAATAGGGCTTTGGAGGGTCGGTTTGGTTCAGGGCGGTTTCACTGCGGCAAGCCGAGCATCGGCAGCGTGTCCTCCCTATGAAGCTGCCGCAATGAAAACTCTCGTGCTTGGTGCTCTGGTGATGGGTCTGGTCGTGGCGGGCAGTGCCACGGCGCAGCGCTATGACGGCGGCTACCGCGACAATGGCCGCAGCGGCTACGAGGACGGTCGTTACGAATACGCGCGGGTGGTGCGTGTGGACCCGATCATCGTGTCCGATTCCTATAACGAACGCACCAGCGAACAGTGCTATAACCGTCCTGCCGACGGTTACTACACCAGCAACGATGGCTATCACCGTGATGGTGGCAACTACGGCCAGGCCGGCGTCTCCAATCGTAGTGTGGCCAGTGTCATCGGTGGTATCGCCGGCGCGGTGCTCGGCAGCCAGATCGGCGGCGGCAATGGTCGCCTGGTGGGTACTGCCGTCGGCACCATGGCCGGTGTCGCGGCGGGGCGCTCGATCTACGAAGCCAACAACCGCAATTACCAGGGCAATGTCAGGGTTTGCGAGCCGGTGTCCTACCGCCGCGAACGCGACCGTGTGGAAGGCTACGACGTGACGTACGAATACGCCGGGCGCACCTATCACACGCGTAGCGATTACAACCCGGGCGACCGTATCCGCGTGCGCGTCGACGTGCGTCCTGACTGATCATTGCAGGATGTGCGGGATGCCGCGCGCTGGTTGCGGCATCCGGATGTGAGACAACGCTGCGGGCAACCGCAGCGTTGTTGTTTCTGGCGTGGTGAATGCGGCCGGCTCCGAACACTGGCCGCGCCACGTCGGGCGGCCTGGTCGATACGTCAACGGCTTCACGTCCAATCCAGCGTGCCGCGAATCACCGTCTGTACCTGGCCACCCGACCACACGTCACCGTCGGCATCGATGCGCAGTTCCAGCAAGGCATCGAAGCCGATTTCGCGGCCCTGGCTGACCACGTAACGGCGTTCGGTGCCGGGCAACGCGCTACGGCTGTCCAGCCATGCGGCGAGCACTGCGTTGGCCGCGCCGGACGCCGCATCTTCGAAGCGCCGGCCATTGCCGACGAAGGCACGCACTGCCAGATCGTAAGCACCCGGTGCCGCGGCGCGGGCATAGGCGAACACGCCCATGCTGCCGGTGGCTTCGGCCAACGCAGCAATCGCGTCCCAGTCCGGCTGCAGGCCACGCAGCGCGGCCTCGCTGGCCAGCTCCACCACCCACCAGGTGCGGCCGCCGTCCATCAGCGCAGGCGGCAGGGTGCCCAGCGGCCAGCCGTGCAGGGCATCGCGCAGGCGCGGGTCGTCAGCGTCCACCTGTTCGGTCACACGTGCGCGCGGCGTGCGAATCGCGATGCTGCGGTGTCCGTCGCGTTGGTCCACGCGCAGCGGCAACTGACCGGCGATGCCGTCCTGCACCAGCACGCCATCTTCAGGCGCGGCCAGGCCTGCTTCGAGCACGGCATGTGCGGTGCCCACGCTGGGGTGGCCGGCGAACGGGACTTCTTTTTGCGGCGAAAACATCCGCAACCGGTAGCTGCTGTGCGCGTCTGCGGCAGGAAACACGAAGGTGGTTTCCGGCAGCTTGGTCCAGCGCGCAATCGCCTGCATCGCCGCATCGTCCAGGCCCTGCGCATCCAGCACCACCGCCAGCGGATTGCCGCTGCCGGAGCGGGCGGAGAACACATCCAGTTGCAGGAAGCGGCGGGTGGTCATGGTGGCGGTTCCGCGTTGAGGGCGCGGCAGCTTACCAATCGATGCGGCCTTCGATCACTTGTTGCGTCGCGCCGCCGATCCAGACCTCGCCCTGCGCATCCACCTCCACGTGCACGCGGCCGTCGCGGCCGACCTCGCGGCCCTGGCTGGCGACATAGCGCGACGCTGTGCCGGGCAAGCGGTCTTCGCCATGCAGGCGTGCGGCAATGCAGGCATTGGCGCTGCCGGTGACCGGGTCTTCCGGAATGCCGTCGCCCGGGCAGAACGCGCGGACGACCAAGTCGGCATCGCCATCGTGTACGGGCGCGTAGATGGCGAGGCCAACGGCGGCGCTGGCCTGGGTCAGGCGCGCAATGGCGGCAAGGTCCGGGCTTGCCTGCCGCACTGCCTGCGCGTCGGCCAGTTCCAGCAGCCACCAGTTCGGGCCGTTGTTCCACAGCGCGGCCGGCTGCGCGCTGACGCGCAGGCCGGCGCTGGCTGCGCGCAGCGCGTCGGCATGGAGCGTGCCAGTGTCGATGGCGCGCGCACGCGGCGCGCGCAGCCGCACCAGCAAGGCGCCATGCCGGTCGAACACTTCCACCGGCAGCACGCCGGCTGCGCATTGCTGGCGGAGCTGGCCCTCGGGTGTGTAGGCGGTCAGACCGTGCGTGACTGCTGCCCAGGCCGCGCCGACGCTGGGATGCCCGGCAAACGGCAGCTCGGCGCGCGGAGTGAAGATGCGGATGTGGTAATCGGCGTCGGGCACGCTGACCGGCAGGAAGAAGATGGTCTCCGACAGATTCAGCCAAGCGGCAATCTGCTGCATCTGCGCGGACGACAACGTCTCTGCCTTGAACACCACGCCCAGCGGGTTGCCGCTGCCGGCCTGGCCGGCGAAGACATCCAGTTGCAGATAGCGGTGTTTGCTCATGATGTGGCTCTCGGTCGATGAAAGGCATGCCGATGGTTGCAGCGCAAACCGATGCGGCAGTGGACGTAGCGGCCCGCGTGCCGTGATCGCACGCGGGGTCATGCGAGCGGCATTGGCAGTAGAATCGGAGGTTCCGCTCGGTATACCGGGCATCTTCCCCCTCATCTAAACGCCTATCTCAATGTCAGCTCCCCACTCTACCGATCGTTGGATCGTCCTCAAGTTCGGCGGCACCTCGGTGTCGCGTCGTCATCGCTGGGACACGATTGGAAAACTGGCGAGCAAACGGGCCAACGAAACCGGTGGCCGCGTGCTGGTGGTGGTGTCTGCCTTGTCGGGCGTGACCAATGAGCTGACCGCCATTGCCGATGGCGCCGCCGACAGCGCGCAGCGCGTGGCGGCATTGGAACAGCGCCATCGCGAGTTTCTGGCCGAGCTGGAGCTCGACGCCGATGCGGTGCTGGGCGAGCGTCTTGCCGCGTTGCATGCGCTGGTGGGCGATGCACGCGCCGCCATGCGCACGCTGGATTGGCAGGCCGAGGTGTTGGGGCAGGGCGAATTGCTGTCCTCCACCATCGGTGCTGCGTATCTGCACGCCAACGGCCTGGACATGGGCTGGCTGGATGCGCGCCAGTGGTTGTCGGCGCTGCCGCCGCAACCCAATCAAAGCGAGTGGTCCAAGCGCTTGTCGGTGTCCTGCCAGTGGCAGTCCGACGCCGATTGGCGCGCGCGCTTCGATGCGCAGTCCACGCGCTTGTTGATCACCCAGGGCTTCATTTCGCAGCACGCCGATGGCGGCACCGCGATCCTGGGGCGTGGCGGTTCGGATACATCGGCGGCGTACTTCGGTGCGCTGCTCGGCGCCAGCCGGGTGGAAATCTGGACCGACGTGCCCGGCATGTTCAGCGCCAACCCGAAGGAAGTGCCGGACGCGCGCCTGCTGACCCGGCTGGACTATTACGAAGCGCAGGAAATCGCCACCACCGGCGCCAAGGTGCTGCACCCGCGCTCGATCAAACCGTGCCGCGATTCCGGCGTGCCAATGGCGATCCTGGACACCGAGCGCCCCGATCTGCCCGGCACCAGCATCGACGGCAATGCCGAGCCGGTGCTGGGTGTGAAGGCGATCAGCCGCCGCAACGGCATCGTGCTGGTGTCGATGGAAGGCATCGGCATGTGGCAGCAGGTCGGCTTCCTCGCGGACGTGTTTACGCTGTTCAAAAAGCACGGTTTGTCGGTGGACCTGATCGGCTCGGCGGAGACCAACGTCACCGTGTCGCTGGATCCGTCGGAAAACCTGGTCAACACCGATGTGCTGGCGGCCTTGTCGGCCGATCTGTCGCAGATCTGCAAGGTCAAGATCATTGTTCCTTGCGCGGCGATCACGCTGGTCGGGCGTGGCATGCGCTCGCTGCTGCACAAGTTGTCCGATGTGTGGGCAACGTTCGGGCAGGAACGCGTGCACATGATTTCGCAGTCGTCCAACGACTTGAACCTGACCTTCGTCATCGACGAGGCCGATGCCGACGGTTTGCTGCCGATCCTGCATGCCGAGCTGATCGACAGCGGCGCCATGCCGGTGAGCGAAGGCGAGGTGTTCGGCCCGCGCTGGCGCGAGATCATCGGCTCGGTGCGTCCGCGTCCTACGCCGTGGTGGCATGCCGAGCGCGCGCATCTGCTGTCGCTGTCCAAGGCCGGCACGCCGCGCTACGCCTACCACCTGCCTACGGTACGTGCGCGTGCGCATGCGCTGGCGCAGATTGCCGCGGTGGATCAGCGCTATTACGCGATCAAGGCCAATGCGCATCCGGCCATCCTGATGGCGCTGGAGCAGGCCGGTTTCGGGCTGGAATGCGTCTCGCATGGCGAATTGCGCCGCGTGTTTCAGGCGCTGCCGGAGCTGTCGCCACGGCGCGTGTTGTTCACCCCGAGCTTTGCGCCCAAGGCCGAGTACGAGGCCGCGTTTGCACTGGGCGTGACCGTGACCGTGGACAACGTCGAAGCGCTGCGCAACTGGCCGGAGGTGTTTCGCGGCCGCAACGTGTGGCTGCGCATCGACCTGGGACACGGCGACGGGCACCATGAGAAGGTCAATACCGGCGGCAAGGCGTCCAAGTTCGGGTTGTCGTCCACGCGCGTGGATGAGTTCGTCGAAATGGCGCGCACGCTCGAGGTCACCATCACCGGCGTGCATGCGCACCTGGGCAGTGGCGTGGAGACCGGCGAGCACTGGCGCATGATGTACGACGAACTGGCCGGCTTCGCGCGGCGCATCGGCACCGTGGAAACCATCGATATCGGTGGCGGCCTGCCGATTCCGTACAGCGCCGAAGACGAGCCGTTCGATCTGGAGGTGTGGGCCAAGGGCCTGGCCGAGGTCAAGGCCGTGCATCCGGGCTATCGCCTGGCGATCGAGCCGGGCCGGTATCTGGTGGCCGAAGCCGGGGTGTTGCTGGCGCAGGTGACCCAGGTGATCGAAAAGGACGGCGTGCAGCGCGTGGGCCTGGATGCCGGCATGAACACCTTGATCCGCCCAGCGTTGTACGACGCCTGGCACGACATCGAAAACCTCAGCCAGCTCGACGCGCCGGCCGTTGGGACGTTCGATATCGTCGGGCCGATCTGCGAATCGTCGGACGTATTCGGCAAGCGCCGCCGCCTGCCGGCGGCGACCGCACCGGGCGATGTGGTGTTGGTCGCCGACACCGGCGCCTATGGCTATTCCATGGCCAGCACCTACAACCAGCGCGAGCTGCCACGCGAAGAGGTGATCGATGCGCCCGTTGGCTGAGTTCGTGGCGCTCAGCACGCTGGCCGGTGGCGTGTCGATGGTGTTCTCCACCGCCATCGATATGGCCGGGCTGCGGATGCCGTGGACCGACAGCCTGAAATGGGCCTTGCCTGGCCTGCTAGCTGCCGGCGTTGGCGCCTGGGGCGCAGCATCCTGGCACAGGCGGCGCGCCGAGCGAGCGCCAGCACAACGCGCCGGCGGCATGGCATTGCGCACCGTGGTGTTCAGCGCGCTTGGCTATTTGCCGGCGTTATTGCTGTATCTGCTGGTCGCCTTGGCGATCACCGGTGAACCACAGGTGATGCGCTCGGATGTGATGCTGCTGGTGTTCGTGATCGGTTGCCTGCCGCTGCTATGGGCGGCAGTGCCGTTTTCCATGATTGAATATGTCCTGTGCCGACGTTATCTGCGTCGTGTACGTGTTCTTGCAGGTAGTCCATGAGCGCTTTCGACAAACACCAGATTTCCACCTTCCGTTTCGTGCGTTGCGCACTCGACGCGCAGACCGGCGTGGCGACGCTGGTGTATGCCTTCGACCAGGGGCCGGAGCTGGTCGAGACCGTTGCGGTGCCGGGTGCGCCGTTCGTGCTGGACGGCGCGCATGCCACTGCCGTGCAGCAGGCGCTGCGGCTGCTGCATCTCATTGCAGGGGTGAGTTATTTCAAGGCCGCGGTACCGCCGAACATCGCCATCGACAGCTACAGCATCGATGCCGAGACCGCCGCGCTGGTGGAAAGCGTGTATCTCCACGGCCTGGGGGAATTTGCGTACCGCAATGGCTTGAACCTGCACGGCAAGATCAATTTCCCGGTCGCTGCACAAGCGCCTGGCACTGCGCCTGCGCTCGGCCTGCGCGAGCATGCGCTGGTGGCGATCGGCGGCGGCAAGGATTCGCTGGTCAGCATCGAAGCGCTGCGCCATGCCGGCGTGGAGCAGACCGTCAGCTGGATCGGCGGCTCGCAACTGATCCGCGCCTGCGCCGAGCGCACCGCTTTGCCTGTGCTCAATATCGGCCGTGTGCTGGCACCGGAATTGTTCGAACTCAATCGCCAGGGTGCGTGGAACGGGCACATCCCGGTGACCGCGGTGAATTCGGCCATTCTGGTGCTGGCAGCGCTGCTCACCGGCGTGGACCAGGTGGTGTTTTCCAACGAACGTTCGGCCAGTTATGGCAGCCAGATTCCCGGCACCGGCGAAGTCAATCATCAGTGGTCCAAGGGCTGGGCATTCGAACAGGCCTTCGGCGCTTACGTGCAGCGGCAGGTGGCGGCCGACCTGCGCTATTACTCGTTGCTGCGGCCGTTGTCGGAGTTGGCGGTGGCGCGGCAGTTCGCCAAGACCGACCACTACGACGCGCATTTTTCCAGCTGCAACCGCAACTTCCACATCATGGGCGAGCGCCCGGTGCATCGCTGGTGCGGCGTGTGCCCGAAGTGCCATTTCGTGTTTCTTGCGCTGGCACCGTTCATGCCCAAGACGCGGCTGGTCAAGATCTTCGGGCGCAATCTGCTCGACGATGCCAGCCAGGCCGGCGGCTACGATGCGTTGCTGGAATTCCAGGACCACAAGCCGTTCGAATGCGTGGGCGAAGGCCGCGAATCGCGTGCGGCGATGGCGGTGCTGGCCAGCCGCGCCGAGTGGAAGGAAGACGCATTGGTGAAGCGCTTCATTCGCGAGATCCAGCCGCAGCTGGATCAGCACGACCTGCAGGTCGAAGCGCTGATGGCCATCGATGGCGAGCACCGAATTCCAGCGGCGCTGTGGGAGCGCGTGCGTGCGAATTTCGCAGCTTGAGGGCAAGGCGGTCGCGTTGTGGGGCTGGGGGCGCGAAGGACGCGCGGCGTATCGCGCACTGCGCGCACGGCTGCCCGCCCAACCGCTGACGGTGTTCTGCAACGCCGAAGAAGCGCGCGAACTCGAGACGCTGGCCGATATGGCCCTGGATGTGGAAACCGACGCCAGCGCGCAGGCGCTGGGGCGCTTCGACATCGTGGTGAAGTCGCCCGGCATCAGCCCGTATCGCAGCGAAGCACGCATCGCGAGCGACGAATACGGCACGCACTTCATCGGCGGCACCGCGCTGTGGTTTGCCGAGCACGCGCAGCCGGACGGCAGCGTGCCTGGCGTCATCTGCGTCACCGGCACCAAGGGCAAGAGCACCACCACCGCGCTGCTGGCGCATTTGCTGCGCGCCGCCGGGCATCGCACTGCGTTGGTCGGCAACATCGGCCAGCCGTTGCTGGAAGTGCTGGAGCCGCAGCCGCCGCCGGCGTATTGGGCGATCGAGTTGTCCAGCTACCAGACCGGCGAGGTGGGGCGCAGCGGCGCACGTCCGGAGTTGGCGCTGGTGCTGAATCTGTTTCCCGAGCATCTGGATTGGCACGGCGATGAGGCGCGCTATGTGCGCGACAAGCTGTCGCTGGTGACCGAAGGCCGGCCGCGCATCGCGCTGCTCAATGCCGCCGACCCGCATCTTGCCGGCCTGCAGTTGCCCGATAGCCAGGTGCGGTGGTTCAACCATTCCGATGGCTGGCACCTGCGCGGCGATGTGGTCTATCGCGGCGAACAGGGGGTTTTCGACACTGCCGAGGTGCCGCTGCCCGGCGAACACAATCGCCGCAATCTATGCGCGGTACTGGCAGCGGTGGAAGCGCTGGGCCTGGATGCGCCGGCACTGGCGCCGGCCGCACTGAGCTTTCGTCCATTGCCGAATCGCCTGCAGTTGTTGGGCAGCGTGGACGGCGTCAGTTACGTCAACGATTCGATCAGCACCACGCCGCATGCCTCGCTGGCTGCGCTGGCGTGCTTTGCGCAGCGTCGCGTGGCCCTGCTGGTTGGCGGGCACGACCGCGGTCTGGACTGGCAGGATTTCGCCCAGCACATGGCGCGGCAGCCGCCGCTGGAGATCGTCACCATGGGTGCCAATGGGCCACGCATCCATGCGCTGCTGGCGCCGTTTGCCGATGCCGGGCGCTTGGGCTTGCATGCTGCCAACGATCTTGAACACGCCATGCAGCTGGCGCGTGAGGCGCTGGGCGAGCAGGGCGGTGTGGTGCTGCTCTCGCCGGGTGCGCCCAGCTTCGGGGCGTATAGCGACTACGTTGCGCGTGGCCGGCACTTCGCGCAGCTGGCGGGGTTCGACCCGGCGGAGATCAGCGCGATTCCCGGCTTGGGCGTGCATTGAGCGCGGCTAACAGACCGACTGCGCTGACCGCCAGGCAGGCGTAGTCGGGCCCCGCAATCGGCATGTGCACCTCGCACACTGCAGTTGCTCGGCGGCCTCCACGCTACACAACGACTGCGCAACGGTGTGCTGGCCGCGCCAACTCCGAGGCCGCTGGGCCGCTGCGATTGAAAAACCGGCACGCGCAGCGGAGGCGGACTTCCCCAGCTCGCTGCGACCAGCCGACTGTCGATGCAGTGCCGGCAGCGGCAATGACGACCCCTCCTGCACGCCGGCAGCGCCTACACTCGCCGCACCATCCTGGGAGCAAGCACATGCACAAGCGACGGACATGGCGTGGCGTTGGGTTGATCGGTGTTCTGGCCTCGCTGGCCTTCCCCGCAGCGGCGGCGATGCAGGCCAAACCGCTGGAGTGGAAGGTCGGCAAGGACACCTATAGCGGCGTGCTGGTGTACGACGATGCCGGCGCTGCCAAGCGCCCCGGCCTGGTGATGGTGCCGAACTGGCGCGGCGTCAACGACTCGGCGGTGACCAAGGCCAAGCAGCTGGCCGGCGACGATTACGTGGTGCTGGTGGCCGACGTGTACGGCAAGGGCAAGCGCCCCGCCAACGACAGCGAGGCCGGGCAGTTCGCCCGTGCCCTGAAGAAAGATCCGCCGACGCTGCGCGCACGCGCGCTGAAAGCGGTTGAGGTGCTCAAGGCGCAGACCGGCACGGCGCCGCTGGATGCAACGCGCATCGGTGCGGTGGGCTTCTGCTTCGGTGGCACCACGGTGCTGGAACTGGTGCGCGCGGGCGCGCAGCTGGCCGGCGTGGTCAGCCTGCACGGCGGCATCGCCACCCCCAGCCCTGCAGCCGCCGGCACGGCCAAAACCCCGCTGCTGGTGCTCAACGGTGCCGACGACAAGAGCGTGAGCAAGGCAGATATCGCCGCGTTCGAAACCGAGATGAATGCCGCCGGCGCAGACTGGCAGTTCGTCAACTTCAGCGGCGCGGTGCATTGCTTCGCCGAAGCCGATGCCAACAGCCCGCCGGGCTGCCTGTACAACCCGCGGGCGGCCAAGCGCGCGTACCGCATGCTGGGTGATTTCTTCGACGAGCGGTTTGCTAAGTAGCCGGGATTTGGGATTCGGGATTTGGGATTCGTCAAGAGCGCGGTCCCGTCCTTCAATGCATCAAACCCCTGAGTTTTTGCTCAGGGGTTTGCGTTGACCCACCATTTGGCTGCCTGATACAGGGATTCGTAAAAGAAAGTTCGCGCAAGCCGCCGCTGCGAATCCCCAATTTCCAATCCCAAATCCCGTCCAGAGCGCCCAGCGCTCTGGATCAGTGCGTGCGCTCGACCGCGTAACGCGCCAGGCCGCGGAGCGCCGCCACTGCCGGGCTGTGCGGCAAGGCCTGCAGCGCGTGTTCCGCGGCGGCGGCATATTCGGCAGCACGCTGACGGCTGTAGTCCAGCCCGCCGGTAGCGTGGATGGCGGCCAGCACTTCCGGCATCGCCGCCGCGTCGCCCTGTTCGACGATCTGCCGCAGGCGCTGTCGCGTGGCCGCATCCGAATGCGCCATGGCGTGGATCAGCGGCAGCGTCGCCTTGCCTTCGGCCAGGTCGTCGCCCAGGTTCTTGCCCAGGTCCGATGCCTCGGCGGCATAGTCGAGTACGTCGTCGGCGATCTGGAAGGCGAAGCCCAGCTGCATGCCGTAGTCGTACAACTGCTGCTGCACCTCGGCCGTGGCGCCCGAGGCCAGCGCACCCAGGCGCGTGCCGGCAGCGAACAGCACCGCGGTCTTGCGTTCGATCACGCGCAGGTAGGCGGCTTCGTCGGTGTCGGGGTTATGCACGTGCAACAGCTGCAGCACTTCGCCTTCGGCGATGCGGTTGGTGGTGTCGGCCAGGATCTGCATGACTTCCATGCGATCCAGCTCGACCATCAACTGGAAGCTGCGCGAATACAGGAAGTCGCCCACCAGCACGCTGGGCGCATTGCCCCACAGCGCGTTGGCGGTGCTGCGCCCGCGGCGCAGGTCCGACTCGTCCACCACGTCGTCGTGCAACAGGGTGGAGGTGTGGATGAACTCGACGATCGCCGCCAGCTGGTGGTGCTCCGGGCCGGAGCCGCCAGCGGCGTGGCCGGCCAGCATCACCAGCATCGGGCGCAGGCGTTTACCGCCGGCAGAGATGATGTGATCGGCGATCTGGTTGATCAGCACGACGTCCGAGGCCAGGCGGCGACGGATCAGCGCATCCACCGCAGCCATGTCGGGCGCGGCGAGGGACTGGATCTGGGGCAGGCCCAGAACGGTGGGGAGGTCTTCGGCGATGGTCATGCGCAGGCGTTCGTGATGTGTGTCGATTATAGGTGCCCGGGCCGGATCCGTCCCGCCGGGCACAACCGGTGTCTTCACATTTGCCATCCGCGCGGCTCGGCCGGAAGCCGCAAAGGCCCGGCCGGGCTGGATTTCCGACCCCTGGCAGGGCGCTTGCCCGGCAGCGTCGCGCGGCAACCTGCCAGGACCGTCGAGGGGCAGGTGCGGTAACATTGCCGCACAGACATTCCTCGTTGCGCGCCCCCGGCGCCAGCGCATCATCTCGGAAGCACCTATGGCCCGCGGCATCAATAAAGTCATCCTCGTCGGCAACCTCGGCAACGATCCCGACACCAAGTACACCCAGGCCGGCATGGCGATCACGCGCGTGAGCCTGGCCACCACCAGCATGCGCAAGGACCGCGAGGGCAATAACCAGGAACGCACCGAGTGGCACCGCGTGGTGTTTTTCGGAAAGCTGGGCGAAATCGCCGGTGAGTACCTGCGCAAGGGCTCGCAGGTGTATGTCGAAGGCGAGCTGCGCTACGACAAGTACACCGGCCAGGACGGCGTGGAAAAGTACAGCACCGACATCGTCGCCAACGAGATGCAGATGCTTGGCGGCCGTGGTGAAGGCGGCGGTGGCGGCGGCATGGGCGGCGATCGCCCGCAGCGCTCGCAGGCACCACGTCAGCAAGGCGGCGGAGGTGGCGGGCAGGGCGGTGGTGGATACGGCGGCGGCCAGGGCGGCGGGCAGGATTATGCGCCGCGTCGTCAGCAGCCTGCCCAACAGCAGTCGGCACCGCCGATGGACGACTTCGCGGACGACGACATCCCGTTCTGATCTCCACAGAATGGCGCATCACCAGAATCCCGCCAAGGCCTTGCCCTAGCGGGATTTTTGCTATCGACACGGGCTGTCGCTCGCTCGGGTAGGCGCCTGTGGCGCGCCACTGCAGCCGGCAGGCACCCCGAACCAAGGCAGGGGCTGGCTATCTTGCAGCAGCGCCGGCATCGATCCACGATACTCAGCCCGAACACCGCTGCGGGAAGCGAGCGTCGTTGCTTCTCGGCCAGCCATCAGACACCGGCCACGCCAGTGGTAGTGCCCACACCTTTGCGGGATGTTTAAACGACGTGAGCGGTGCCATAATTACGCGTCGTCTGCGCGCTGTCGGACGGCCTCTCAGCCAGGGAACCTGCGTCCCCAGCCAGCGTCTCACTTCAAGCTGACCAGGTTCCCCGCATGCATGCTCGTGTTCCGCGTTTCCTGTCGCTGCGCCCGCGCGCGCGACTTGCCGTTGCCATCGCCTGTTGCTGTGCCGCGCCGATCGCGTGGTCGCAGCACGCGGCAACGCCCCTCGACGATGCCAAGACGCTCGACACCTTGACCGTCACTGCCGACGGTTCGCAGGTCGAGCTGCCGCCGGACTATGCTGGCGGGCAGGTCGCCAGTGGTGGTCGCGTTGGCCTGTTCGGCAACCTCGATGTGATGGACACGCCGTTCAACAGCATGAACTTCACCGCCGAGCTGATGCGCAACCAGCAGGCGCGCAGCGTGGCCGACGTGGTGCAGAACGATCCGGCGGTGCGGGTGGCGCGTGGCTTCGGCAACTTCCAGGAGTTGTACGTGGTACGCGGCTTCCCCGTGTTCTCCGACGACATGAGCTACAACGGCCTGTACGGCCTGCTGCCGCGCCAATACGTGGCGGCCGAGTTCCTGGAGCGGGTGGAAGTGTTCCGCGGCGCCAACAGCTTCATCAACGGCGCCGCGCCCGGCGGCAGCGGGATCGGCGGGGCCTTCAACCTGGTGCCCAAGCGCGCGGGCGAGAACGACCTCACCCGGCTGACGCTGGGCAGCGAGACTGGCGGCCAGATGTATGGCGCGGCCGATGCGTCCTACCGGTTCGGCCAGGACCGTGCCTGGGGCGTGCGCGCCAACGTTGCGCGCCGCGATGGCGAGAACGCCACCAACGAGGATCGCGAGCTGGGCATGGGGTCGCTGGGGGTGGATTACCGCGGCGAGCGGCTGCGCCTGTCGGCCGACATCGGCTGGCAGGACCAGCGCACCGACCGTCCGCGTCCGAGCGTCACGCCGGTGGGCGCAATTCCGCGCGCCCCGGATGCCGATATCAACTTCGCGCAGCCCTGGACCTTCGCGCAGGAGCGCGACACTTTCGGCGTGATCCGTGCCGAATACGACCTGACCGATACCGTGATGGCGTGGGCAGCGGTCGGCATGCGCGACAGCGACGAGCACAACGTGTTGGCCAATCCCAACACCGATGCCGCCGGCAATTTGAACACCGGTCGCTTCGACAACTACCGAGAAGACAAGGTCGCCACCGGCGATGTCGGCATCCGCGCGACATTCGACACCGGCCGCGTCGGTCATCGCCTGAGCGCGTCGGCGTCGGCCTTCAAGCTGGACTCGAAGAACGCCTTTGCATTCGGCAGCTACGGCACGGCGGTCGGTACGTTGTACGACCCGGTGGCGGTGGCACCGCTGGGTGGCCTGTTGCCCGGTGGCGTGCTGTTCGAGCCGCTGACCACCAGCAAGAACGAGACCCGCAGCGTCGCCATCGCCGACACGCTGGCCTTCGATGACGGCCGCATCCTGCTGACCCTGGGCGCACGCCACCAGAAGCTGGAGCAGTACGGCTACGACTACACCACCGGCGCGCGACTCAGCCGCTACAGCGACAGCGTGGTGACGCCGGTCGGCGCGGTTGTCTTCAAGTTCGGCCGTGCGGTGTCGCTGTATGCCAATTACGCCGAAGCCCTGTTGCCTGGCCAGGAAGTGCCGGCTTTATCGGGCAGCACGCGACTGCAAAATGCCGGCGAACTGCTGGCGCCGTTCAAGTCCAAGCAGGTCGAATTAGGCGCCAAGTACGACGCCGGCAGCTACGGCGCAACCGCGGCGCTGTTCCGCATCAACCAGCCCAACACCATCGTCAGCAACGCACGCCTGACCACCGACGGCGAGCAGCGTAACCAGGGCCTGGAACTGAGCTTCTACGGCCAGCCCCTCGACGGCCTGCGCGCACTGGGCGGCCTCACGCTGCTGGACGCCGGCTATAACAAGACCCAGGGCGGCGTGAACGAAGGCAACGACGTGCTCGGTGTGCCGGACAAGCAGGCCAATCTGGGCCTGGAATGGGACATCGCTGCGCTGCCGGGCCTGACGGTCGACGGGCGCGCGGTCTATACCGACCGTCAATACGCCGATGCGGTCAACGTGCGGCACATCCCATCCTGGACGCGTTTGGACCTGGGCGCGCGCTATGCGTTTCAGGCCGGCGGCAAGGCCTGGAGCGTGCGTGCGCGCGTGGACAATGTGTTCGACCGCAGCTTCTGGTCGTCGGTCGGTGGCGCGCCGGGGGCGAATTATCTGGTCCTGGCCGCGCCGCGCACGTTGACCGTCTCGTTCTCGGTCGATCTGTGAGCGGCGTTTGAAACCCGCCTGCGCCACGCAACCGCGCAGGTCCTTGGCATGATCCGACGCCGCCTGCGCAAGGTGGCGTCTTGATGAAGGAGCGTGGCGTGCGTCAGTGGCTCGGTCTTGGCCTGATGGTCTGTCTGTCGATCGCGGCCGCTGCCGCGCTTGCCCACGATCCCGCCGAGCATCTGCCGCTGCCGTGGCTGGCCACTGCTGCCGGTACAACCGCGACGCCCGGCATGCCGCGCCCGCGGCAGGCGCCGGGACAGACGCTGCCGTTGCAGGCCACGCGCCGTATCGCCTTCGAGACCGATGAAGGCACCTGGATGGGGCTGGACGTGTCGCCGCGCGATGGCCGGCTGGTGTTCGACCTGCTCGGCGATCTGTACACGCTGGACGCCGCTGGCGGCCGGGCCAGGGCGATCAGCCGCGGCCTGGGCTTCGACAGCCAGCCGACGTTCTCGCCGGATGGGCAATGGATCGCTTTCGTCAGCGACCGCAGCGGTGCGGAGAACCTGTGGCGCATGCGGCCCGATGGGCGCGACGCGCAACAGCTCACGTTCGGCGACGACGATACGGTACTGGTGTCGCCGGCCTGGGCGCCGGATGGCCGCGCGCTGTACGCCAGCCGTTTTCGCTGGTCGGTCAACGATTACGAACTGTGGCGCTACGGGCTGGATGGCAGCGAAACCCTGGTGGCACCGGTCCGCGCGGAGGGCGCCGCCAGCGACCAGAGCACGCTGGGTGCGGTGGTGTCGCCGGATGGCAGGCAGCTTTACGCGGCGCGCCGCAGTGGCGACAAGGACAGCGCCGAGCTGGAGTTGTGGTCGATCGTGCGGCGCGACCTGGCCACCGGCAAGGAAGAGACGGTGTTGCCGGTGCCCGGCGTGCCTGGGCGCCGGCCGTTTCCCGGCACTTATTTCAGCCCGCGGCTTTCGCCGGACGGCAAGCAGCTGGCCTACGCCACCCGCCAGCAAGGCCAGACCGGGCTGCGCCTGCGCACGCTCGCCACCGGTGAGGACCGCTGGATCGCCTTTCCGATCGCGCACGACCAGAGCCAGGCGCAGAGCTGGCAGGATCTGGTGCCGCGCTACGCCTTCAGCCGCGATGGGCGTGCGCTGCTGCTCAGCCGCAACGGCCGCTTCGAGCGTATTGCGCTGGATGGCCGGGGCGCAGGTACGATCCCGTTTACCGCCTCGGTCGATCTGGAACTGGGGCCACTGACCGGCGCTGACATCCGCCAGGAAACCGGCCCGGTCCAGGCGCGTCTGATCCAGGACCCTGCGGTATCGCCGGACGGCAGGCGTGTGGCGTTTTCTGCGCTGGGCGCGCTCTACTTGATGGACATGCAGGACGGCGCGCGGCCACGCAAGCTGCCCACCGGAGAGGTGCCGGCCTTCCATCCCGGTTGGTCGCCGGATGGCAAGGCGTTGACGTACGTCACCTGGGACGGCGGGCAGGGCGGCCAGGTCTGGTCGCTGCAGCCCGGCGCTGCGGCCCCGCGCCAGCTCAGCCGTGGGGCGGGCGCGTACTACACCCATCCGCTGTTCACCCGCGATGGACGCGACGTGCTGGTGGTGGCGTCCGACAACGTGGCGCGCATGCAGGCCGCGATGGTGTTCGGCAGCGTGCGCGAGGCGCAGCTGCAACAGCTGCCGGCGCAGGGCGGCCAGGCCACGATCCTCTATCGCGGCACCTTGGGCGGCACGCTGCACTTCGGTGCGGCGCCCGACCGCGTCTATGCGATGGGCAGCGGCGGCCTGATCGGCATCGACCTGCGCAGCGGGCGTGCCGACGCCCCCATCGTGGTGAAGGGGCCGGGTTGGTATTTCCAGGACGGCAGCGTGCCGGTGGACGACCTGCGCATCAGTCCCGATGGCCAGTGGCTGCTGGCCCAGGTCGCCCAGCAGCTGCACCTGCTGCCGGTGCCCGCGCAGGGAACGACGGTGGATCTATTGGCGCCCGGCGTGCGCCACCGGCGCATCACCGATGTCGGTGCCGATGACTTTGCCTGGAGTGCGGACAGCCGCACCATCACCTGGTCGATCGGCTCCAGCGTCTACCGCCGTGCACGCGCCGATATCGCCCTGCATGCCGCCGATGCGCCGGGCTGGGACGCAGATGTGCCTACGCCAGGGCGCAACACGCAGGTAGTGCAGGCCAGGGTGGAGATCCCGCGCGATGTGGCCGAAGGCACGCTGCTGCTGCGTGGCGCCACCGCGCTGACGCAGCGTGGCGACGAGGCCATTGCCGACGCCGACCTGCTGGTGCGCGATGGGCGCATCGCCGCGATCGGCCCGCGTGGCGGTGTGGAGATTCCTGCTGGCACGCAACTGCGCGATGTCAGTGGGCGCTTCCTCATTCCGGGCCTGATCGATGTGCATGACCATGTCGCCGATTTTCGCCGCGATCTGCTCGACATGCGGCCCTGGGGCCTGCGCGCGCGACTGGCCTACGGGATTACCACCGCCTTCGATCCCTCCTCGTTGAGCATCGACATGCTGGCCTATCAGGATCTGGTCGATGCCGGCATGGTGGTGGGCGCGCGCGCACCGACCACGGGCATGGCACTGTTCTCGTTCAACCGCATCGCCTCGCTGGATGAGGCACGCGCGCTGCTTCGCCGTTATCGCGACCACTACCGCACGCGCACCATCAAGCAGTATCTGGTCGGCAATCGCCGCCAGCGTCAGTGGTTGGTGCAGGCCGCGCACGCGCTGGGCATGCGCCCCACCAGCGAGGGCTCGCTGGCCCTGAAACTGGACCTCAACCAGGTCATGGACGGCTACGCCGGGCACGAACACGCACTGCCGACGCCGCTGTACCGCGATGTGATCGAACTGATGGCACGCAGCGGCACCAGCTATGACGCAACGCTGATGATCGCCAACGGTGGCCCTGCCGCGCAGAACAACTACGTCATCCGCGATCGGCCGCTGGGCGATGCGACGTTCCGCGCAACCCGCCCGTACGAGGTGGCCATGCAGCAGGCGCAGTCGCAGCGCTGGATCGATCCGTCGCTGATGCTGTATCCACGCATCGCCGGCGACGTGGCGCGCATCCAGCGCCGCGGCGGGCTGGTGGCGATGGGCTCGCACGGCGAGATCGCCGGGCCGGGGCTGCACTGGGAAATGCAGGCGCACGTGGAAGGTGGCATGACGCCTGCCGAGGTGCTGCAGGCCGCCACGCTGGGCGGTGCGCGCAGCATCGGGCGCGGTGCGGAGCTGGGCAGCCTGGAGGCCGGCAAGCTGGCCGATCTGGTGATCCTGCAGGCCGATCCGCGCCTGGATATCGGCAACGCGCAAAAGATCGACGCGGTGATGCTGGGCGGCCGCTTGCGCGAGGTCCCGAGCCTGGATGAGCTGTGGCCCAGAGAAACCAGAATTCCTCCGCTGTGGCAGCGCGGCGAATCGCTGAACTAGATCCCGCGCGGCAAGCCCCGGTGGTGCTGGCGGGCGAATTCCGCAAGCGCGTGGCAGCTGAAGCGCCTTCGAGTGTGGAGGGGTTTGCCGGCGAGCAGCGGCACGCCGTAGCCGGGTCGGCGCGATGCCGTTCTGAAGCCGTCTGGCGAAGTGCAGCAGGCCAGTGCAAACCAGCGGGAAGTCGCGTATCGCACGCGTTTCAGCCACACAAACAGCGCGCCGGATGCGATCCGCTTGCACGACAACCGACGTAGGCATTACGCCGAGGTGCGATTGCGACCGTTCTGCTTGGCGCGATACAGCGCCGAATCGGCGTCTTGCACGATGGTGTTGGGGCTCAAGGGCGCTTCGCCCGGTTCGAAGGTGGCGGCGCCGATACTTACCGTGACATGCGCGCTGGTGGGGCTGGGCAGGTGCATCAGGCCGAGTTCGGCGACCGCATTGCGCACCGCATCGGCCAGGCGCAGTGCGCCGGCGGCATCGGTATGCGGCAGGATCATGCCGAACTCTTCGCCACCGTAGCGTGCGGCGACGTCTTCGCTGCGTCGCGAGCAGCCGGCAATGGCGCCGGCAATCAGGCGCAGGCAAGCGTCGCCATTCACATGGCCATAGGTGTCGTTGTAGAGCTTGAAGTGGTCGACATCGATCATCAGCACCGACAACGGCGCTTGCACGCGAACGGCGTCCTTCAAGGCGCGCGAGAGCCGGTAGTCGAAGGCGCGCCGGTTGGCGATGCCGGTCAACGCGTCCACCCAGGCTTCGGTGCTCAGCTTGGCTTCGTTGCGATGCATGCGGCGCAGCTGCAGATCCAGCCAGATCCCCACGCCGAGCAGCAGCGTGCAGCCCAGCGCGGCCACCACGATGCGCTGGCGCGCCGCCTGCCGCCAGTTCGCCAAGGCATCGTCGACAGAGACGCCGGTCAGCACGGTCAATGGATACGGCCGCGCCGGCGCGAAGCTGGAAATGCGCTGCACGCCATGGATCGGCGAGCGATAGGTGGCGGTGCCGTGCTTGCGCGCGCGCATGGTGAAGTAGATCGAGGTGCCCGCGATGGACGTGCCGATCACGCCCTGTTTGTCGGGCCGGCGCACCATCACGATGCCATCGTCGCTGGTCATGCCGATGGTGCCGTGCGGACCGACTTCAAAGGTGCTGTAGTAATTCTGGAAATACCTCAGTTGCAGGGTGATCAGCACCACGCCGGCAAACTCGCCGCTCGGCGTGTTGAGGCGCCGGCTCAGCGTCAGCACCCATGAGCCGTCCGAGCGGCTTTGCACGGGCGGGCCGACCAGCGACAAGGCGTCGCGATGGTCGCTGTGATATTTGAAATAGGCGCGGTCGGCGTTGTTGTGCGTTCTGGGTGTGTTGTCCAGCGACGAGCTCACCCAACTGCCGTCCGCCGCATAAATGAAGATGCCATGCAGCCGATCCGAGCGACGTGCTTCGCGCACCAGAAATTCATGCATCGGCGAACGTGCGGCGCTGGAGCCTTGATCATGCTCCACCCGCGACACCAGCCCCGACAGCACCGCATCGGCGATGGACAGGGTGTCGCTGGCGTGCTGCGCCAGCGAATTGGCCAGATTCAATGACTGCGCCTGGGCGCTGCGCAGCGCGGTTGCGCGCTCTTCGTGGATGGACCAGTACTCCGAACCGAGCAGCAGCATCCACGACACAGTCAGCACGAAATGCAGCGCGATCCGTTGTGCTCGTTGCCGTCGCCGCTTGGTGGTTGACGTCACTGTGGCTACCTGTCTGGACATCAGGGCGATGCAACCGCCGTGCCAGCCTACGCGTCGCGGCACCTGTGGCTATGTGCACAGGTACGCGCGCGTGCGGACTTGCCTCATGCGGCAAGCAACAGCCCGCTTGCACGTGCCGCTGTGCGCAATGGTGGTCGCCGTTGCGTTCGCTGTGCATACACCAGACGACGCTACTGACTGAAAGCCAGCTCGACTGCGTTCGCATAACGGCGCGCATGCTGTCCCGTGCGCTGCATCATGTTCAGGAGTGACCCCATGCAAGCCATTGGTCTTCGCCATCCCGCAGCCATCGCCTCGCTACAGTCCGTTGCGTTGCCCGATCCAGGGCAGCCCGCACGTGGCCAGATCCGCGTGCGCCTGCATGCCAGCTCGCTTAATTTCCACGACCTGGGCGTGGTGCTTGGGCAGATGCCGACCGCAGACGGGCGTATTCCGATGTCCGACGGCGCCGGTGTGGTGGAAGCAGTGGGACCGGAGGTCGAGGAGTTCGCAGCAGGCGATCATGTGGTTTCCACCTTCTTCCCGCAGTGGCTGGATGGCGAGGCGTTGCATGCCGGTTTTGCGACCACGCCAGGCGACGGTGTCGATGGCTACGCGCGCTCTGCGGTGGTGGCCGACGCACGGCCTTCACCCACGCTCCCGGCGGTTACAGCCATGCCGAGGCCGCAACGCTGACTACCGCTGGCGTCACCGCATGGCGTGCGTTGGTGGTCAATGGCGGACTCAAGGCCGGCGACAGCGTGTTGGTGCTGGGGACCGGCGGGGTGTCGATCCTTGCAGTGCAATTGCCAAGGCGATGGGCGCGAGTGTGATCGCGACGTCCTCGTCGGACGAAAAGCTGGAGAAGGTGCGCGCGCTCGGCGCCGACCATGTCGTCAATTATCGGCAGCACGCCGAATGGTCGGCGCAGGTGCTGGACATCACCGATGGGCGCTGCGTGGATCATGTGGTCGAAGTCGGCGGCCCCGGCACGCTGACGCAGTCGATCCGTGCGGCGCGTGTGGGCGGCCATATCGCCTTGATCGGCGTATTGACCGGCGCGGCGGTGCCGGTGCCGACCGCTGAAATGATGGGGCGCCAGCAACGTCTGCAAGGGCTGGTGGTTGGCAGCCGCAAGCATCAGCAGGATCTGGTGCGTGCGCTGGACGGCTTGCCGCTGCGGCCGGTGATCGATCGCAGCTACGCGCTGGACCAGATCGGCGAGGCATTTGCGCTACAGCAATCCGGCGGGCATCTCGGCAAGGTCGCGCTGGAGTTCTGACATCTCCTGCTGCAATGTGCGTTGGCGGTGCGAGGCACCACTGGCGTATAAACCCATCAAGACGGCTTTCGCAGAATGGCCGTTCGCACCGCGCCTGCTGGCGAGCACGACCGACACTCCTTTCGTCTACGATCGCCACCGTGGCCGACGATGCACGTGTTGCACGCGCGACCGCATAGCCAGCCTGTCCCGCTCCAACGTCATCAGGGCCCGGGGTCGCGCAACACAGTGATGAGCGTGGTTCATAGGCGCATGCAGTTGCCGGCGCCAATGCGGGCGAAAACGGGCACTAGAATCGGGCAATACCGCCGTTTCAGTCCCGCCGTCGCTGCCGCGCGCTCACGCGCTTGTGACCGGCCGCGCTGCACATTGATTAAGAACTGTATAAGCCAGCATTGTTGGAGATGCCAGCCATGAGAGACATCAAGATGACCCGTCGCGAGGTACTGATCGCGGGGACGGCATCCGCAGCCAGCGTTGCCGCAACCCAATCGATGGCTGCCACTGCTGCCACCGCCATGTCGCAGCGGCAGGCGGTCGAGCCGGCCAATGCATCCAGCCAGGTTGCCTTCGAAGTCAACGGCAAACCGGTGACATTGACCCTGGATAACCGCACCACCTTGCTGGATGCGTTGCGCGAGCACCTGCACCTCACCGGCACCAAAAAAGGCTGCGATCACGGCCAGTGCGGCGCCTGCACGGTCATCGTCGATGGGCAGCGCATGAATTCGTGCCTGTCGCTGGCAGTGATGCATCAAGGTGCCAAGGTCACCACCATCGAAGGGCTGGGCACGCCGGAGAAACTGCATCCAATGCAGGCGGCGTTCGTCAAGCACGATGGCTACCAGTGCGGCTACTGCACGCCCGGCCAGATCTGCTCGGCAGTGGCGGTGCTGGACGAAGTGAAACGCGGGATCCCCAGCCATGTCACCGAAGACCTCACCGGCAGGACCAGACTCACCACGCCCGAATTGCAGGAACGCATGAGCGGCAACATCTGCCGCTGCGGTGCGTATTCCAACATCGTCGATGCCATCAATGAGGTTGCCGGAGACCGCGCATGAAGGCCTTTAGCTACGAGCGCGCCACCTCGCCAGCCGATGCCGCAGCCAAGGCAGCGCGCCAGCCCGGTGCCAAGTTCATTGCCGGCGGCACCAACCTGCTCGATCTGATGAAGCTGCAGATCGAAACGCCGTCGCACCTGATCGACGTCAATGGCCTGAGCCTGGACACCATCGATGCAACGCCCGACGGCGGCTTGCGCATCGGTGCCCTGGTGCGCAATACCGATCTAGCTGCAGATCAACGCGTGCGCCGCGATTACGCAGTATTGTCGCGCGCCTTGCTGGCAGGCGCCTCCGGGCAATTGCGCAACCGCGCCACCACCGCCGGCAACCTGCTGCAACGCACGCGCTGCCCCTATTTCTACGATACCAATCAGCCGTGCAACAAGCGGCTGCCTGGCAGCGGCTGTGCGGCCATCGGCGGGTTCAACCGTCAACTGGCGGTGATCGGGACCAGCGAATCGTGCATCGCCACTCATCCCAGCGACATGGCCATTGCCATGCGCTTGCTCGATGCCGTGGTCGAAACGGTGCGCCCGGACGGCCAGACGCGTGCGGTGGCACTGTCCGAGTTCTACCGCGCACCGGGCAAGACGCCGCATCTGGAAACCGTGCTGGAACGCGGCGAGCTGATCACCGCAGTGACCTTGCCCAAACCGCTCGGTGGCACGCATGTGTACCGCAAGGTACGCGACCGTGCATCGTATGCATTTGCGCTGGTGTCGGTGGCAGCAGTCGTGCAACGCGATGGCAGCGCCCGCGTTGCCGTCGGCGGCGTTGCGCACAAGCCGTGGCGCAGCGAAGCGGCCGAAGCGAAATCGCAGCGGGGCGCGCGCGCCATTGCGTCTGTGCTGCTCGACGGCGCACAGCCCACCGAACACAACGCATTCAAGGTGCCGCTGGTCGAGCGCACCCTGACCGCGATCCTGGCCGACACGAGGGCCTGATATGAAATTCGACACTCCCGCCGGTACCAACCCCATCGATCAGCTCAAGGTCGTCGGCAAGCCCGTCGATCGCATCGATGGGCCGCTCAAGACCACCGGCCAGGCGCCGTATGCCTACGAACATCACGACATGCCGGGCCGCGCGGCCTACGGGCATGTCGTGGGCGCGGGCATCGCCAAAGGCACCATCGGCAGCATCGATCTGAGCGCGGCGCGCAACGCGCCCGGCGTGCTCGGCATCGTGACTGCGCAAAACGCCGGAACGTTGCATAAGGGCAAGCTCAATACCGCCAAGTTGCTGGGCGGCCCGGAGATCCAGCACTACCACCAAGCGATTGCGGTGGTGGTTGCAGAGACCTTCGAGCAGGCGCGCGCAGCGGGACAGTTGATCAAGGTCGATTACGGCCGCCATGTCGGCGCATACGACCTGAAGAAGGCGCGCGATGGCGCCAAGGTCACCAAGGAGGGCGGTGCCCCCAATAGCGCCGTCGGCGATTTCGCTGGCGCCTTCGCAGCGGCACCGGTGCAACTGGACGCCGAATACACCACACCCGATCACTCGCACGCCATGATGGAACCGCACGCATCGGTCGCGATGTGGGACGGCGACAAGCTCAGCGTGTGGACTTCCAACCAGATGATCAACTGGGGCGCGCGCGATCTGGCTGTTACGTTGGGCATCCCGCGCGAGAACGTGCGGATCATGTCGCCGTATGTCGGTGGCGGGTTTGGCAGCAAGCTGTTTCTGCGCACCGATGCCGTATTGGCCGCGCTGGCTGCACGCGAAGTGAAACGTCCGGTCAAGGTCATGCTGCCGCGCCCGCTGGTCGCCAACAACACCACCCATCGTCCGGCTACCGTGCAGCGCATCCGCATCGGTGCGCAGCGCGATGGCAAGATCACCGCGATCGCACATGAGAGCTGGTCGGGCGATCTACCTGGCGGCGGTCCGGAAATCGCCGCCGCGCAGACGCAGTTGCTTTACGCCGGGGCCAACCGGTTGATCGCTACACGTCTGGCGGTGCTCGATTTGCCGGAAGGCAATGCGATGCGCGCGCCTGGCGAAGCACCCGGGTTGATGGCACTGGAAGTGGCCATGGACGAAATGGCCGAGAAACTCGCGATGGATCCGGTCAAGTTCCGTGTCGTCAACGACACGCAGGTCGATCCGGAAAACCCGCAGCGCCCGTTCTCGCAGCGCCAGTTGGTCAAGTGCCTGGAGGACGGTGCCGAGCGTTTCCAGTGGTCCAAGCGTAAAGCCAAGCCGGCCAGCAACCGCGATGGGCGCTGGTTGATCGGCATGGGTGTTGCCACCGCGTTTCGCAACGCGCCGGCAATGACCTCCGGTGCGCGCATGCGCCTGGAGCGGGGCGGGCGCGTGGTGGTCGAAACCGACATGACCGACATCGGCACCGGCTCCTACACCATCATTGCGCAGACCGCTGCCGAAATGCTCGGTGTGCCGTTGAACTGGGTGGACGTGCGGCTGGGCGATTCCAGCTTCCCGGCGTCGGCCGGCTCCGGTGGGCAATGGGGCGCGAACAGTTCTACTGCAGGCGTGTATGCAGCTGCAGTCAAATTGCGCGAGGCGGTGGCAAAGCAGTTGGGCCTGGACCCGGCGGCGGCCGAATTTGCCGACGGCCATGTCCGTGCCGGCGGCAAGCGCATCGCGCTCGGCGATGCGGCGGCCAATGGCGCGCTGGTGGTGGAAGACAAGATCGAATTCGGCGACCTGAGCAAGACCCACCAGCTCTCCACCTTCGGCGCGCATTTTGTCGAAGTGGGTGTGGATATCGCCACTGCCGAGGTGCGCATCCGGCGCATGCTTGCGGTGTGCGCGGCCGGGCGCATCCTCAACCCGAAGTCCGCACGCAGCCAGGTCATCGGCGGCATGACCATGGGCGTCGGCGCGGCGCTGATGGAAGAACTGGCGGTGGACAAGCGCCGGGGCTTTTTCGTCAACCACGACCTGGCCGGCTATGAAGTGCCGGTGCATGCGGACATTCCGCATCAGGAAGTGGTGTTCCTGGACGAAAGCGATCCGCTGTCGTCGCCGATGAAGGCCAAGGGCGTGGGCGAGCTGGGCATCTGCGGTGTGGCCGCCGCCATTGCCAATGCGGTGTACAACGCAACCGGCGTGCGCGTGCGCGACTACCCTGTCACGCTGGACAAGCTGCTGCCGCACCTGCCCGAGATGCTGCGCGCGTGAGTGCAGTGGTTGCCCCGGTCACGCATGCGCCCCCGGCCCAAGCGGCCTGGCCAGCATGGCCGGATTACGCGTTGCACGACGATTTGCTGCCAACGCTGACCGCGTGGCAGCGCGCCGGCCAGCGCGTGGCGATCGCCACCTTGGTCGACGTTCAAGGCTCATCGCCGCGTCCGCTGGGAAGCGAGATGGCGATTTGCGCCGACGGCAACGTGGCCGGTTATGTGTCCGGCGGTTGCGTGGAAGCGGCGGTGGCGCACGAGGCCATGGCAGCGCTGCGCGACGGCCAGCCGCGGTGGCTGGATTACGGCGAGGGCAGCGAGGTGCTGGACATCCAGCTCAGCTGCGGCGGGCGCATCGGGGTGCTGGTGTGGCCGGTGCCCGACCTGGGCGAGTATCTGGCGCGGTGGCGCAACGCGCGCCAGCACCGGCGCGCGTTTCATGTGGCGCTGGATCGTGCCTCCGGCACGGTGCGTTACCCGGCGACTGCGCAGGACGCGCGTGCTGGCGAATTCCTGCGGACGCACCGGCCGCCGTTGCGGCTGGTGCTGGTCGGCGCCGACCCCGCGCTGCTGGTGCTGGTGTCGATGGCCAGCCAGATGGGCATCGACGTACGCGTGCTGCGGCCGCACGGCCCCGGCGAAGCGCCGCCGGGGCTTGCAGCGGAGCATTACGACCGGCGCGCGCTGGGCGATGCGTTGCAGGACCTGCATCTGGATGCCGACAGTGCGCTGTATAGCTTGGCCCACGATGCCGAAATCGATCTGCAGGTCGCGCAGCACGGGCTTGCGTCCAATGTGGCCTGCATCGGCATCCTGGGCAGCCGGCATAAACGCGAAGGCCGGTTGCAGGCACTGCGCGCGCTCGGCTACGACAACACAGCGCTTGCGCGTCTGCGGCTGCCCGCCGGCTGGCGCATGGGGCGCTCATCGCCGCACACCATCGCGCTCGGCATCATCGCCGAGGCGACGCAGGCGGTGGCGGAGATGCAGGCCACTGCAGCGAGCCGATAAGTCGCGGTGCTCCTGTCTGGTGTAGGTGAGTTATTAGCTCGCAACGCCGAGGCACTGGCAATCGGAAGCGTGGTGGACGTATGCATGCAGCCCGCCGTGACCAGCGGTGACCGTGCGAATGACGTCCGCTGACGCAGCAGCTGCTCGAGCAATCTGCGGTCACCTTGCACGCACAGCTCGCTCTCTACGCTGCGGCTGTCTCCCATCAGCACCACGTCGCCATGACCCTTGTTTTCGATCAGCACGTCGACGTATCGCGCAACGCGGTGCGCATCGAGTTTTTCGTAACCGCTCAGCGCGCGCGTCACTGCTGCGCCACGAAGCGCGATGCCGGCGCCATGTCGCGCTTGGCACTGCGCAGTTCTGCGGCGGTAGCAGGGGGCGCGGCGTGAGGCGCGATCACGCCGCGCTGGTGCTGGGCGCAGGCGCGGGGCGCAGGCTGGGCCGTTCCAAGCAATTGCTGATGCGCGACGGCGAGCCCTTGCTGCGCCGCGCCGCACGCATCGCACTGCAGACTGCACCGAGTCGCTGTGTAGTGGTGTTGGGCGCCGATGCGGACGCGTTGACCCAGGTGTTGCAGGGCCTGGACGTGGAAATATTGCGGCACGCCGACTGGTCGGCAGGCATGGGTTCCAGCCTGGCCGCGCTGCGTCAGCATGTGCAGGACGACACGGCACTGCGGCGCAGCCTGATTCTGGGCTGCGACCAGGCGGCGCTGGACGCCCCGCATCTGCGCGCATTGCTGGACGAAGCCGATCGCGCCACGTCGGGCTGTGCGACCAGCGGCTATGCCGGCGTGCGCGGCATTCCCGCGGTGGTCACCCATAGCGCCTGGGCGGATGTCCCGTTACAGGCCGACAGCGGCCTGCGTGGCCTGTTTGCCAGCCTGGACGTGCAGACCCTGGGCTGCGTGAGCGCCCCAGCGCTGGCGCTGGATATCGACACGCCTGCCGACCTTGCCGCCGCGCAGCAACGCGGGTGGGTGGACGCAGAGTGAGACGCCATGACGGGTATGCGTACAAATCCCTGTCAGCCTGGGTTTCAACGGGTACGCAAGTCGGTGGGGCGATAAGACAGGCGCCGTCACTGCACGCTCAGACGGTGGCGTGACCGGTGGCGATGACTGGGCTACAGGCCGCTCAGCGCACTCGCTGCGTCGCGCCACCGGCCACGTCCGGCCTGCGTTGCTCCGCAAGCCGACGCGTTCACGACCATAAGCCGACCGCTTCCCTGATCACCAGAACATAGCCAATCACCATGGCGGTCTTGACCGAAAAGTGAAATTTCCTGAGCAGATACATGCAATTCCTCCCCAGAGGCAGTCTTCAAGAGCAACCGATCACCCCAGTGCGCACCGTCCGCCCTCGTCTGACGGTTGCTCACGACACGGCGTTCACCGTTCCAGGCCGAATGTAGCGCTGGATGTGATGTGAGTCACGTAAGAATTTTCCTACCTGTACGCCAGTGTCCGCCCTACAGCATTGACATGCTTAAAAGAACATTCTGGCTATGCCGGACGCGGGGCCCTTGGCCACTCTCCCGCGGCCCCTTGAGTAAGGGCGCGCCGGCATCCCGGACAGGAGAAAGTCTTCCCACTACTCCCATGCACCGTGGCTTTCCGCGCGGCCTGCGCATTGCTCGACCGCTGTACGCACTGGCCGGAGGCCTGATGGACGAGTCACGTTACGTCGTACGCATACACCCCGAACAAGGCGGGTGGTGGGTCACCCGCCCGCAGTGGTCGCCGCTGCGCTATCTGCGCGAGCAGGGCGCCCTGGAGTACGCCGAACTGATGGCCAAGCTGCACTGTCTGACCACCGGTCAGCCCAGCGGGGTGGTGGTCAATACCGGCGCCGGCGACCGCGTGGTGCGGCGTTACGGCTGAGACGCGCGCTACTCTGCCGCATCCCGGCAGCACGTTTCTAACTGACACCGCGGCCTTCCGGCAACGCTGGCGGGTTTGCGCAGACGGCCAGGTCGGCTAGATTCAAGGCGTCGGCCGCTGTTGGCCCGACCCGCATGTTGGCGGCTACCTTTTTTCGGATGTCCGCCTGTCGTGAATGCTGCCGGTGCTGCGTTGATCCAAAACGATATCGTCGTGTTCGGCTTGATTGCCGCCACCCTGGGCGCGGTGTTCTGGACCTCAGCGCGCGAGCACGGGCCCTGGCGGCGCTTTTACGCCTTCGTGCCGGCCCTGTTGCTGTGTTATCTGCTGCCCGGGATCTACAACACGGTCGGTTTGATCGACGGCGCCAACACCCGTCTATACAACCCGATCGCCCGCGACGTGCTGCTGCCCGCCGCATTGATCCTGCTGACCTTGAGTATCGATCTGCGCGCAATCCTGGGGCTCGGCCCCAAATTGGTGGCGATGTATCTGGGCGCATCGCTGAGCATCATGCTGGGCGCGGTGGTGGCGTTCTGGGTGATGCGCTGGCTGCATCCGGCCACTGTGGCCGGCGACACCTGGGCCGGCATGGCGGCGCTGGCCGGCAGCTGGATCGGCGGTGGTGCCAACATGCTGGCGATGCGCGAAGTCTTCGCTGTGGACGCAACCACCTTCGGGCAATTTGCGGTGGTGGATGTGGGCGTGGGCTACGTGTGGATGGCGGTGTTGATTTTCCTGGCCGGCCGCGCGCGCAACATCGACGCACGCAGCGGTGCCGATACCCGTGCGCTGGATGCCTTGCAGGAGCGCATGGCGCGCTTTCAGGCCGAACATGCGCGCATTCCCAGCCTGGCCGACCTGATGGTGATCGTGGCAGTGGCCTTCGGCGGCGTCGGCCTGGCGCATGCGCTGGCCAACCCGCTTGCGGCGTGGTGCAAGGCGCAGTTGCCTTGGGCCAGCCAGTTCAGTCTGGACACGCCGTTCGTGTGGGTGGTGGTGCTGGCGACCAGTCTGGGCCTGCTGCTGAGCTTTACCCGCGCACGCACGCTGGAAGGTGCGGGCGCCTCCAGGGTCGGCACCTTGCTGCTGTATTTCCTGATTGCCTGCATCGGCATGCAGATGGACCTGCTGGCGTTGCTGGACCGGCCCTGGTTGTTCCTGCTCGGCCTGATCTGGATCGCCGTGCATATCGGCTTGCTGTGGGGGCTTGGCCGTCTGTTGCGGGTGCCGTTTTTCTATTTTGCGATCGGCTCGCAGTCCAATATCGGCGGCCCGGCCTCCGCACCGGTGGTCGCCGCCGCGTTTCATCCGGCACTGGCGCCGGTCGGTGTATTGCTGGGCACCATGGGCTACGCCACCGGCACCTATCTGGCATATCTGGTCGGCATCGCCTTGCGCGCGATGGCCGGTGCGGGCTAGCAGCAGCTAACCAGACGGCTGCGCGGCGGCCAGTCGGGCGTGATCGCCGACCGGCCTGGCCCACGCTCGGCGTCGCGGCATGGACTGCGCACGCATGCGGCTGTTACGCGGCGTCGGTTTCGCCCGACGACTGCTCATTACCTGGTGTCAGCCACGCCGGGCCGCGATCCGGCCAGACGTGCAGCCGCTGAGAAACGCTCCACTGCACGCATCTGCCAAGCAACGTGCAGGGAGCGCGCGCTCGTAACGACTGCAGCTGACAACACGGCAGTGTGCTCGGCCACATCCTTGAGATATGCAAGGATCTGCGGCCCGCACTTTTCCGCGGGCCGGCTTGCTGCTGAATCACCCGACGCTGTTCTTCCTGCGGGTGCGCCGGCTGCTGGGTGTGTTGCTGGGTGTGTTGCTGGTTGTGCTGTTGCAACTGGCTGACATTGGTCTGCGCCGGCTCGTTGGCTGCGGATGCCGTCTGCACATGGCTGCGCAGATGGGCCGGGTCGTCCATGCGGCCCTGCACTGCGATCAGGCTGTCGCCATCGCGGTTCGGGACCAGATGATCGATACGCTGCAGGCCATCGCTGCCCGCACGCGCGGCCACGCTGGCGGCGGTGTTGAGAAACGCCGTGTCATCGCGCAATCCCAGGCGCTCGCGTTGCCCGTCAAGCTGCACCACTGCGTCGTTGAACAGCTGGCTGCCTGGTTGCAATTGCGTGCCTTGCGCCTGTATGTCCTGGGCTTTCATCACCGAATCCCGGGGTGGAAGAAGAAGTGGATTCTGACGGGCTCATGCGCGGCTCCTTGCGTTTGTCATGCGGAAAGCGCGCTTAGCGGCTGCTTTCTGCGGCAATATTGTGCGCGCTCAACCACGCGCGCACGTCCGACCTGACCTGCTGGCCGCTGGCATTGAGCAGGCGATCCGGGGTGGTGAAGAAATACGCCTGAAAGGTCTTCTGCTGGGCATTGCGCAGCGTTGGATCGACGCCGGCCTCGAGCAGCCTGAGCACTGCGGGGCTGGCCGCGCCGCTTTGTGCTGCCAGATGCAGCACGCTGTTGCCGGTATGGTCGAGGCGCTGCACATCCGCACCGGCCTTGATCAACACATCGATCTGCGCATCGCGCTTGCTCTGCACCGCACGAAACAGCGGCGTCGGGGGCAAGTGCCTTGATCCGGGCGACATCCCCGTGCGCGATGGCCTTGGCGATCTCGGTCAGAGTGGGGTCGCGGAAGGCGACGGCGTGGTCCTGCAGCGTAGCTGACATGGTGGTTTGCTCCTTGGCACCGGGCGAGGCAGTGCATGAGACCGCGAAAAACGAGGTCGCAAGAACGAGCAGGGCGGGGAATCGCGGTTGCATCGAAATCTCCTTCTCCTGAGCGCATTCCTGATGACGCTGCGGCATGTCCCGCCACAGCCGGCCGAATGCTAGCAGCTGCAAACATCGCGGGCGGAAAGATTTCGTGACACGGGCCTTGGGGAAGTGACCTGGGGTTGGTCTCATGCTTGGGGCCGGCTGCGTGGGTGGCGCAGACAGCGCAGGTGCGCGGTAGTGCACGCGCTACCCGTACGCCACGGTGCCGCCCCCCACAGCCGACGGTCACATCCCGGCCGGCATAATGGCGCTTTGCGAGCAGATGGGTGCAATGGCGTACGAGCTACTGATCAGTGACTGCGATGGCGTTCTTGTCGACAGCGAAATATTGGCCGACCGGGTGATGCGTGAAGCGCTGGCGGCTTTCGTGCCAGGCGAGCCGCTGGAACATCTGCTGGAAACCACCTTCGGGCAGACCACACGCGAGGTGTTGCGGCGGGTGGAAGAGCGCTTTGCGCTGCAGTTGCCGGAGACCTTGCTAGCGCAGATCCAGGCGCGCAGCGAGGCGTTGATCCAGGCGCAGGTGCAGCCGATTGCCGGCGTGCGCGAGGCGCTGGAACAGATTCCGCTGCCGTTGGCGGTAGCATCCAACAGCCGGCGTCACAATGTCATCGCGTCGGTGGAACGGGCCGGGCTCACCGCGCGTGCGGCGGGACGTATTTTCAGTGCCGACATGGTGGAGCGACCCAAGCCGGCACCGGATGTCTATCTGCTGGCCGCGCGCACAGCCGGAGTGGCGCCGGAGCGTTGCCTGGTCATCGAAGACAGCCCCACCGGCGCGACGGCGGCCGTGGCGGCAGGCATGCAGGTACTGGGGTTTACCGGTGCCAGCCACATTCCGCCGGGCCATGGCGACACCCTGCGCCGCATCGGTGTGCTTGAGGTGTTCGATGAGATGCGTGATTTGCCTGCGTTGTTCGCGCGGTTGGCGCAAAAGCGCGCTGGTTGAGTCACCCGTTCGGTGGGTAGCGGGCGCAGCCAATGCGCGAGCTGCACGCTGCAGTTGACCTGCGGCGCTGTCCGACCACTTCGAGGACAGCACGTCGCGGTTTGCTGGTTGCTTGTTGAAAACGTTGCGCACCGACCATCATCACTGGCCCTTGCACGCTCACCGTTGCAGGACCTTGAGCGGCACGGATGCTGCGCCAGAGCTACAAGGACGTACTTGTAGCGTGTCCTGCGATGGTGTGCGGGCAAGGGCCCTGCAGCAAACGCGCAGCCTCGGTCGAGGGCGCGGTGTCCTCACCGCCCGCGGGACACGCCGTTAACCCGTCTATGGGGGCTCGGTGGCGGCATCCATGCCGCCAACGGTCCCGCAATCGGTAAGGACACCGCACCAGATAGTTCACCGGTAGCGTTATTGAAGAAAGAAATCACTGCACCAAGCGGTCGGCTGGTGGTTTGTTGAAGAGCGTGACGCCGAGTTGCTAGCTTGCTGGTTGCTTGTTGAAAACGCACCGACCATCGTGACTGGTCCTTGCCCGCTCACCGTCGCGGGACCTTGAGCGGCATGGATGCCGCGCCAGAGCCTCCATGGACGGATTCACGGCGTGTCCTGCGATGGTGGGCGGGCAAGGGCCCTGCACCCAAGCTCCAGATCAGCCGCTCTGCAATCGACCTGCCGTATTGCCTGATCGCGCCGAAAATAAGCGCTGTCGCATCTACATCAAAACAACAGGGCGCGATTCGCATCGCGCCCTGTTGCGTTTTCAACTTCTCGATCAACCGATCAACCGATCAACCGATCAACCGATCAACCGATCACCAAATCAACAACAACGAAACCCACTCTTGCCGCCATACCGCGCGTCCTGGCGTTCGCGGAAGAAGGTGGGGTAGTCCATCACCGGCTTGTCCGGATGTTTTTCCAGCATGTGGCGCACGTAGTTGTCGTAATCGGGGATGCCGCAGCACAACCGCGCGGTCTGGATCAGGCGTCGCCAGATGCGGCGATGCACCTGATATTGACTGGCCAGGACAAGTTGCGTGCCCATTACAGGTCTGCCATCTGGTGCGGCTGCAACGCCACGTACGGAGTTTCGCGGTCGCTACGCTGCGGGTTACGGCGTGCCACCACGATCGTCTTGATCGAATAGATCAGGATCGAACCCACCACGAACAGAAATAGCACCGTCAGCCCGGTGTTGACGTAAGCGTTGGTGACGATCTGCTGCATCTGCGGCACCGTTTTTGCCGGTGCGGTGATGGTGTTGCTGGCGATGGCGTCCTGGAACTTGTGCGCCTGCGCCAGGAAGCCCTGCGCCGGGTTGCTGTCGAAGATCTTGATCAGCCCCGCGTAGGTCGTGCACAGCAACAGCCACAGCGCCGGCACGATGGTGACCCAGGCGTAGCGGTCGCGCTTCATCTTGAACAGCACCACCGTGCCCAGCATCAGCGCGATGCCTGCCAGCATCTGGTTGGAGATGCCGAACAACGGCCACAAGGTCTGGATGCCGCCGAACGGATCGATCACCCCGGTGTAGAGCAGATAGCCCCACAGTGCCACGCACCCGGCGGTGGCGATGATGTTGGCGGTCCACGATTCGGTCTTCTTCAGCGCCGGGATGAAGTTGCCCAGCAGGTCCTGCAGCATGAAGCGGCCGGCGCGGGTACCGGCATCCACCGCGGTGAGGATGAACAAGGCTTCGAACAGGATGGCGAAGTGGTACCAGAACGCCATGGTGTCTTCGCCGGGCAGCAGCTGATGCAGGATCTGCGCGATACCCACGGCCAGCGTGGGTGCACCGCCGGCGCGCGCCAGGATGCTGTGCTCGCCGATATCGCGCGCGGTGGCTTCCAACACTTCGGGGGTAATGGCAAAGCCCCATTCGGACACCTTGGCCGCGACCGCCACGGTGTCGGTGCCGACCAGCGAGGCAGGGCTGTTCATGGCGAAGTAGATACCCGGCTCGATGATCGAGGCGGCCACCAGCGCCATGATGGCCACGAACGATTCCATCAACATGCCGCCGTAGCCGATGTAGCGCATGTGGCCTTCATTGGCGAGCAGCTTGGGCGTGGTGCCGGAGGCGATCAGGGCATGGAAGCCGGACACTGCGCCGCATGCAATCGTGATGAACAGGAACGGGAAGATGCCGCCCTTCCACACCGGGCCGTCGCCGGTGGAGGCGAACTGGGTCAGCGCCGGCATCTTGAGGTCCGGCATCACCACAAGAATGCCGATGGCCAGCGCCAGGATCGTGCCGATCTTGAGGAAGGTGGACAGGTAATCGCGCGGTGCCAGCAGCAGCCACACCGGCAACACCGAGGCCACGAAACCGTAGCCGATCAGCATCCAGGTGATCTGCTTGGCAGTGAAGGTGAAGGCCGGGCCCCACGTCGGGTCGGCGGCGACCTTGCCGCCCAGCCAGATCGCGCCCAGCAGCAGGATCAACCCGACCACCGAGATCTCGCCGATCTTGCCGACGCGGATGTAGCGCATGTACACGCCCATCATCAGCGCGATGGGCATCGTGGCGATGACGGTGAACATGCCCCACGGGCTTTCGGCCAGTGCCTTGACCACCACCATCGCCAGCACCGCCAGGATGATGATCATGATCAGGAAGGCGCCAAACAAGGCGATGGTGCCGGGCACCTGGCCCATCTCTTCGCGTACCAGATCGCCCAGCGAGCGGCCGTTGCGGCGGCTGGACAGGAACAGCACCACGAAGTCCTGCACCGCACCGGCAAACACCACGCCCACCACCAGCCACAGCAGCCCGGGCAGGTAGCCCATCTGCGCGGCAAGCACCGGGCCCACCAATGGCCCGGCGCCGGCAATGGCGGCGAAGTGATGCCCGAACAGCACGTGCTTGTTGGTGGGCACGTAATCCAGGCCGTCGTTATTGGCGACCGCCGGGGTGGCGCGGGTGATGTCCAGCTGCATCACCTTGTCGGCGATGAACAGGCTGTAGAACCGGTAGGCGATCAGATAGATCGAGACGGCGGCCACCACGATCCACAACGCGTTGATCTGTTCGCCGCGCCTTAGCGCCACGGTACCCAGACAGAACGCGGCCAGCAGCGCGAGCGCGCCCCAGGCCAGCTTCGAGAACCCTTTCATGCATGCCCCTCAGGAACGATTCACTCAAGGGTCACCCCGTGCCGGGCTGCGGTCAATGGCAGCGCTCCGCAGCGGGGTAAAACTTTGGTCGTAGGGTCGTGGCGCGACAGATGCGCTAGTCGCTAGTCGCCAGCCGAAGGCCGGCGTTTGGAACGATCGGTTGCAATGGTCGCGGTTGGGCAGCGCGGTACCTGCACCCATCATTGGCGCTAGGCCACAGCGCACAGGGACAAGCAATGAGCACCACGACCACCACAGCGGCGCATGTGCTGCGCACCATCCGCGGCCTGCCGACCTCCGACGGCGCAGGCGTCAAGCTCACCCGCGTGATCGGCACCCAGCAGCTGCCGGAGCTGGACCCGTTTCTGATGCTGGACGAGTTCGGTACCGAAAAGGCCGAAGACTATATCGGCGGTTTTCCCAGCCACCCGCATCGCGGCTTCGAGACGGTGACCTACATGCTCGACGGGCGCATGCGGCACAAGGACAACCACGGCAACGAAGGCCTGCTGACCCCGGGCAGCGTGCAGTGGATGACGGCGGGACGCGGCCTGATCCACTCGGAAATGCCCGAGCAGGAATCCGGGCGCATGCGCGGGTTTCAGCTCTGGGTGAACCTGCCGGCGCGCGACAAGATGAGCGACCCCAAGTACCAGGAATATGCGCCGGACCACATTCCGGTGGCGCATCCGGCGCCCGGTGTCACGGTCAAGGTGATTGCCGGGGCGGTGGGCGATGTCGTCGGCCCGATCGTGCAGCCCGCGACCAGCCCGGTGTATCTGGATATCGCCTTGGAGCCGAACGTGGAGTGGGATTACCTGCTGCCCGGCGGTCACAACGCGTTTGCGTATGCCTTCGAAGGCGCACTGACAGTGGGCGAGGGCGATGCAGCGCGCGCGTTGCCGGCGCAGGAACTGGCGGTCCTCGGTGGCGGCGAGCGCCTGCATGTGCGCGCCGGTGCCGATGGTGCGCAACTGATCCTGGTCGCAGGCCGCCCGCTCAACGAGCCGGTGATGCGGCATGGCCCGTTCGTGATGAACACCAAGCAGGAATTGATGCAGGCGTTCGTCGATTTCCAGGAACGCCGGTTTTGAACCGGCGCGGCTGCACGACAGTGGGAGCGCGCAATGAGTGACCGGCCTGTCAGCGTCAGCACCGGCGCGGTGCCGTACACCGTCAGCATCCACGATGGGCAGCACACCTGGAGCGGCGACACGCAGCCGGCCAACGGCGGCGCCGACGCCGGGCCGGACCCCGAAGCGCAGGTGTTGGGTGCGCTGGGTGCGTGCACGGCCATCACGGTGTCGATGGTGGCCGCGCGCAAGCAGTGGCCGCTGACGGCGGTGCACGTGCATCTGCACTACACCCAGCGCGGTGCCGCCGGCACGGCGATCACCCGCGAAATCGTGCTCGACGGTGCGCTGGATGACGCACAGCGCACACGCTTGATGGAGGTGGCCGACAACTGCCCGATCCATCGCCTGCTGACGGGCGAGGTGCGCATCGAGAGCCAGTTGCAGGCCGCAAGCGGCACCGGCGGCACGGCGATTCCGGGAGGCTGACAAACGCTGCCGTTGTCGCCGAGTGGACGGATGATGCGATCGGAATCGGAACGAGCGATCGCTACGCTGGCTGCTAGAGCCCAGTCGCGATGCCCGGGCTCAACGTTAGAGAAAAAGCATCTTCGCTGGCGCTGACGTCTGCATGACGCTGGCGCAGACATGCGAGCAGGTGACGGTGATCCGCAGCGGCACGGCCGGCCGCAACCGTGCTGCCAGATGCGATCTGCAGCGTACCGGGCCACCCGGCGCGCTGCAGGGGCGCTATATCGACAGCCAGCAGTGCTGCACCATGTGCTGCGTCAGCGCTGCAGCGCCAGGCTGGCGGGCTGCAGATCCATGTTCTGCACCATCGATTGCATCGAGGCGAGCTCTTCGGTGCTGGCGCCGTCGATCCACAGCTGCGCGTAGCGTTTCTTGCCCAGTTCGACCACGGTGACGCGGCGCGATTCCATGCCCGGCATGTCGCGGCCGCCCAGATCGAGCTTGTACCAGTAGAAATCTTCCTGCTGGATCTGGCCCTTTTCGGCACGGCGGTCGCGTGCCAGCGTCATGGCCGGGTCGCGGGTGGTGAGCATCACCCCGACGACTTGCCGTCCATCGGCGGTCACTGCCTTGCAGACCAGGTAATCGGCACCTGCAAGCTCGTTCCACTGCAGGTTGGACGCCGGCGGCAGTGGCGGGCAGACCGGCGAGGTCTGGGCATGGGCGGTGGCAGCGGCCAGCAGCAAGCTCAGGCCGACAAGGCAGAAGGCAGACTTCATACACGATTCCCCGGCATTGGATGACGATGCGGGCGCGCCGATCTGGTGCCGCAGCAGTGCCTCAAGCTCCCCGCTCAAAACCTGCCGTCCACGCAACGCGCTCCGTCTACACGTCCATCACTACCACAGTTTTGCGAATCAGCTCAAGCGATGTCGCAAGCGGCAGTGGCATGGCATGTGCGGCGTGGCACTTCCGTTACGAGACCTGGTGATCGGGCTTGCCCGCACGCATGCGGCGCGCACGGTTTCAAGGGTAATCAACCGGCTTCGGCGCCGGGGTTTCAGGCAGCGGAATGAACTCCTTGTCGTCGCCGGGAATGCTGCCGAAGCGGCCGGCCTGCCAGTCGTCCTTGGCCTGCTCGATGCGTTCCTTGGAGCTGGAAACGAAGTTCCACCACAGATGGCGTGGCCCATCCAGCGGCTCGCCGCCGAGCAGCATCGCCTTGAGCGGGGTCTTGGCGCGCAGGCGGCCGCGGGCGCCGGGCGAGGGCACGATCAGGTGGCGTGCCGGCACATCGGCGCCATCCAGCTGCGCTTCGCCTTCCAGGATGTACAGGGCGCGCTCGGCGTGGCCGGTGTCCAGATCCAGCTTGGCATCGGGCGCCAGATCCAGCGCCACATTGAGCGTGCCGCTGAACACCTGCACCGGCGATTCCTCGCCATAGGCGCGGCCGGCGATCACGCGCAGCCAGACGCCGTCGCGGTGCCGCTGCGGCAGGCTCGCCGCAGCGTGGTGGTGAAACGCCGGCGCGGTTTCCTCGGCCGAACGTGGCAAGGCAATCCAGGTCTGCATGCCGTGCAGCGCATGTTCGCGCGCTCGCGCCGGGCCGGGCGTGCGCTCGGAATGGGCGATGCCGCGGCCGGCGGTCATCCAGTTGACGTCGCCGGGGCGAATTACCTGATCCGAGCCCAGCGTGTCGCGGTGGCCGATCTCGCCTGCCCACAGAAACGTCACAGTCGCCAGGCCGATGTGCGGGTGCGGGCGCACGTCGATGCCGTGCTCCGGCTCCAGCACGGCCGGGCCCATATGGTCGACGAACACGAACGGGCCCACACTGCGCGCCTGCAGAGTGGGCACCGCGCGACGTACTTGCAGTCCGCCGATGTCATGCACGCGCGGGGCGATCAAGATGGTCATGGCGGCGGCTCGTGACGGACGCGGAGCCAGAGCTTGGCATGCGCCAGGCGCTGCGTGCGCGTGTCTGGCGGCGACGCAATGTTCTGTGCGCGGCGTGCGAACGAACGCGCCGTGGTGGCGCATCTGGCTGGCTACAGCAAATTTGTTTGGGTGGGGACATCGACCGCGCCACGGCGCGAGGCGAGCCGGTCGGCCAGGCGCGTGGGTTCGGGCAGGCGGTACGCGCGCAAGGTGCGCAGGGTCCAGTCGGGTGCGCCCTGCATCGACATGCGATGCCCGGGCGAGACGATCAACGGATTGCAGCGCGGTTTGCTGCGCAATGCCCAGCCGATCTGCATGCCACCCAGCAGGATGGGAGTGTGGTCGCCGCGTTCGGGGCCGGGCTCGGCGAAGCTGCCGGCCAGGCGTTGCTTGGCGATGCCGATGCACGGCAGGCCTGTCACCACGCCGAAGTGCGCCGCGATGCCGAGCTTGCGTGGATGCGCGATGCCCTGGCCGTCGATGAAGACCAGATCCGGTGCGCGCGACAGCAACGCCAATGCCTGCAGCAACGCCGGCAATTCGCGGAAACTGAGCAGGCCCGGTACGTATGGCATCGAGGTGGGCACGCGCGCCACATGCGCTTCCAACGCGAGCAAGGTCGCTGCATCCAGCAGCACGGCGGCGGCACGTGTGGTCTGGCCATCGTCTTCGAAGCCCACATCGAAACCGGCCAGCAGTTGCGGCGCTGCGGCGACTTGGTCTTGCAATACCACGCGGTGTGCCAGTTGCTGCTGCAACTGTCGCGCCTGTGCGGCGCTGCCGTCCCAATCGGCGAATACCGGAGCGATGCTGGACATGGCCGCAGCATCGCGCCCCGCACGTGGGCAGATCGTGCACGCCAGCGATGCGCTGGCTGCCGCTACAATCGCAGGCTGATCGGCCCCCAATCGGAGAACCGTAGTGACCCGCAAACTCGTACTGCTGCGCCATGGCCAGAGCCAATGGAACCTGGACAACCGTTTCACCGGCTGGGTGGATGTGGAACTCACCGAGCAGGGCCGCCAGGAAGCTGCGGCGGCCGGCAAGCTGATGAAGGACGAAGGGCTGCAGTTCGATGTTGCCCACACATCGGTGCTCAAGCGCGCCATCCACACGTTGCAGGGCGCGTTGAAGGAACTCGACCAGGATTGGTTGCCGGTGTCCAAGAGCTGGCGTCTGAACGAGCGCCACTACGGCGGCCTGCAAGGCCTGGACAAGGCCGAAACCGCAGCCAGGCATGGCGAGGAGCAGGTCAAGATCTGGCGCCGCTCGTACGACATCCCGCCGCCGGCGATGGACGTCAACGACCCGGGCCATCCGTGTCACGACCGTCGCTACGCCACGCTCGACCGCAATGCGTTGCCGGGAACCGAATCGTTGGCAACCACGCTGGTGCGTGTGCTGCCGTATTGGCACGACGCGATTGCACCGCAGTTGAAGGCCGGGCAGACCGTGCTGGTGACCGCGCACGGCAACTCGCTGCGTGCGCTGTACAAGTACCTCAACGAGGTCTCCAACGAGCAGATCCTGGAGCTCAACATTCCCACCGGCATCCCGCTGCTGTTCGAACTGGACGACAACCTGCAGGTACGTAACTTCCGTTACCTGGGCGACCCGGAAGCGGCCAAGCGCGCGGCCGAAGCAGTGGCCAACCAGGGCAAGGCGAAGTAAGCGCCGCTGGCGGTTGAAGCGCGGCGTGCGTTGCGCGCAGCGCTCGTCTTGTGTGGCACGCCGCCCCAAGAGGCTGCGCGCCGTGGTGAATGGAAGCGGTGTGTGGGCGTGAATCGCGCACGCGCCGCGTTGGTGCAGGCGAGACATGATGTCCGGCAAACGTAGAACCCAGCAGATGACTGCCACTTACTGTCGCGCCTATCTGGTGACCGTTGGGATGTTGTTGGCCGGTGGAAGCGGTGCAGTTGCGGTGTTGACCGGCGCCAGCATCTCCGGCCCCGGGCTGGCACTGGCCTTGCTGATCTGCATGCTCGGTGTGGTGTTGCTGGCGATGGGTCTGTTCGGACCGGTACGGCAGATGGAAGCGTGGGCCGATGCGGCGTCCGGGCATGAGGTCGCCCTGGTGCTGATGGTGGTGGCGTATCCGGTGTACGTGGTGATGGCGCCGTTCTACGCGCGCCGGTGACTGCATGCGATGGCGCGCGTTGTGCCGGGATGCAGGTATTGGGTGAGACGGTCGCAGCGTCCGTGGCAGACGCGCCAGCGGCCTGTCGTTGCAATGACGTTTCGATAAAGCGCGGCAACGGACGCTAGAGCGTTGCGGTGCCGCTGCAGTGATCTGGTGTGGCCGGTTGCAGAGCGACTGACGAAGGAGCGAGCGCCGCTTGATGCGCTGCTCTTCGCTGGCGGCTCCCGACGGGCTGCCGACTTTTTTCGACCGCGCATGCGCGGTCATGCCTTGGAGAATTCAATGAAGTTGAGCAAGTTCGCCCCGCTATCGCTTGCGGTGGCCATCGTGGTCGCGTTGTCTGCATGCGGCGCCTCCGACGACACTGCCAAGGGGGCGCCCACCGCCCCGCAGGCTGCGCCGACCAAGGTCGATGTGTCCAAGCTCGATGCGCCGATCGTGGCGTTCGGCAGCGGCGATCTGGATCCGGCCATCAACGCATGCCAGGACCTCAACGGCTTCGTCAACGCCAAGTGGCTCAAGGCCAACCCGGTGCCGTCCGATCGCACCAGCTGGGGCAGTTTCGAAGTGCTGGCCGAGCGTTCGCTGACCATCCAGCACGCCTTGGTGGAGCAACTGGCACGCGGCAATCTGTCGGCCGGCTCGGTGGATGCCAAGATCGCCGACCTGTGGCGCACAGGTTCGGACGAAGCGGCGATCGACACCGCCGGCATCACCCCGCTGCAGCCGCAGTTGAAAGCGATCAATGCGCTGACCGATGCGCCGGCCATCGCCGCGTGGTTGCGCAACAGCTATGCGCAAGGCCAGGGCTTTGTGTTTTCGTTCGGCGCCAATGCCGACTATAAAAATTCCGAGCAGATGATCGCCTACGCAGGGCAGGGCGGTTTGGGTTTGCCCGAGAAGGGCTATTACACCGATCCGGCGCAGGCCAAGATCCGCGAACAGTACGTGGCCTACATTGCGCGTGTGCTGGAACTGTCCGGGATTCCTGCGGCGCAGGCGGCCACCCAGGCCAAGGCGGTGATGGCGTTCGAAACGCGGCTGGCGGCCGCGTCGCTGTCGCGCATCGAATTGCGCGACCCTGCCAAACGCTACAACCCGGTCGATGTGGCCGGTGCCAACGCGGTGACGCCGCACTTCGACTGGCAGGCATTTTTTAGCGCGCTCAAGGTCCCGGCCGGCACGTTCTCGCTGAGCCAGCCGGGTTATTTCGCCGAGCTCGATGCGATGCTGGCCGACACGCCGGTCGATACCTGGAAGGCGTATCTGCGCTTCCATAGCGTGGACGAGGCGGCGCCGTATCTGGCCAAGCCCTTCGAGCAGGCCAACTTCGACTTTTACGCCAAGACGCTGCGTGGCCAGAAAGACATGCTGCCGCGCTGGAAGCGCACCTTGAACGCCGTCAACGAGGCGATGGGCGAGGCGCTGGGCCAGCTGTACGTGCAATCCGCATTTCCCGCCGAATCGAAAGAGCAGATGCAGCAGCTGGTGCAGAACCTGTCGGCGGCGCTCAAGGCGCGGCTGGAAAAGTTGGAATGGATGAGCGCTGAAACCAAGCAGCGCGCCCTGGAAAAGTGGGCCAGCTTCACTCCCAAGATCGGCTACCCGGACCAGTGGCGCGATTGGTCTGGCCTGGAAACGCGTGGCGATGGATTCCTTGCCAACATGCAGGCCGCGCAGGCGTTCAATTATCGCTACATGCTGGACAAGATCGGCAAGCCGGTCGACAAGCGCGAGTGGCACATGACGCCGCAGACGGTGAATGCGTACTACAACGCGACGCGCAACGAGATCGTGTTTCCGGCGGCGATCCTGCAGCCGCCGTTCTTCGACCCCAAGGCCGACCCGGCGCTCAATTACGGCGGTATCGGCGCGGTGATCGGGCACGAAATGATGCATGGCTACGACGATTCCGGCAGCCAGTTCGATGCCAAGGGCAACTTCGATACCTGGTGGACCGATGCGGACCGCAAGCTGTTCACCGAGCGCACCGACCAGCTGGTGGCGCAGTTCGACGGCTATGAAGCGATCGAGGGTGTGCATGTCAAAGGCAAGCTCACCCTGGGCGAAAATATCGGCGACCTGGGCGGCCTGACCGTGGCCTACGACGCCTTGCAGATGGCATTGCAGGAGCAGCCCGCTGCCAACAAGGAGATCGACGGCTATTCGCAGGACCAGCGCTTCTTCATGAACTGGGCCACCGTGTGGCGTCGCAATTTCACCGATGGCGAATTGCGCGTGCGCCTGAATACCGATCCGCATGCCCCGGCGAATTTCCGCGCCAACGGTGCGCCGTCGAACATGCCGGCGTTTGCGCAGGCGTTTCAGTGCAAGCCCGGCGATGCGATGGTGCGCGGCGACAAGGAGCGCGTGACCATCTGGTAAGCCTGGCATGGCGCGCGCGAGCGGTTGCTCTGGCAACGCTTGCGCAGCACAGCTGAAAACGCTGCAAATCACCGTGGTTGCGCGGTGAGGCATGCAGTTGTCTGGTTGGTCGCTTGCAACACAACTGCCTGGTTTTCACCTGTATTGTCGGGCCTGCTTGTAGCAGCGTCTGCACACCAGTGTGCGTGCACGCCCTCTACACAGCCGCGCTGTGAAGTGCGGAGCCGGCAGTGACGAAGCGGAAGGTTTTCAAATGGGGCGGCATTGCGCTGGTGCTGCTGGTGCTGGCCAGCACGCTGTCGCTGTACGGCTACGGGCGCTTTGCCGACCGCCAACGCGGCCCGGTCAGTCATGCACTGCCTGCCACCGGGATGGCGACCCCCATCGACAAGGTGGTTGCGCCACTGCAACAGGCGCACACCGACCAGACCGGCATGGTGATCCTGCCGGACAACATCGATGCGTTTGCGGTGCGTGCACTCACCGCGCGTGCGGCCGGGCGCAGCCTGGATCTGCAGTACTACATCTGGCATGCCGATTTCACCGGCAACCTGCTGCACAACGAGTTGCTGCGCGCGGCCGATCGCGGCGTGCGCGTGCGCTTGCTGTTGGACGACATGAATATCCACGGCAGCGATTCGGTGCTGGCCGCGCTGGACAGCCACCCGCTGATCGACATCCGCCTGTTCAACCCGACCCGCGCCCGCGAAGGGACCTTGATGCGCGGTGTGGAGATGGTGCTGCGCATGTTCAGCATCAACCGCCGCATGCACAACAAGGCCTGGATTGCCGATGGCCGCATCGCGGTGGTGGGTGGGCGCAACGTGGGCGACGAATACTTCGATGCGGCGCGCGACACCAATTTCATGGACATGGACGCAGCGCTGATGGGGCCGGCCGTGGGCCAGGCCGAGCAGGTATTCGACGCCTACTGGAACAGCCCCAACGCCTTGCCGCTGGCCGCCCTGGTCACCGCCAGGCCGCAGGCGTTGGATGCGCTGCGCGGCAGCCTGGATGCTGGCATGGCATCGGCGCGTGCGAATCCGTATGTGGAACGCCTGCGGCGTTCGCCGAGCGTGCGCGAACTGATGCAGGGCGACCGCCCGGTGCATTGGGTATCGCAGGCGCGCATCGTCTCCGACCCGCCGGAAAAAGCAGACGGCGCACCGCCGCAAGCCGACTGGATGACGCCGGTGCTGATTGGCGAAATGGCGCATGCGCAGCGCGAACTGAAAGTGATTTCGCCGTATTTCGTACCGGATGCCGACGGCATGCGCTGGATCGGCGACCTGCGCCGTCGCGATGTGCGGGTGAGCATTCTGACCAACTCGCTGGCGGCCAACGACGTGGTGGCCGTACATAGCGGTTACGCCGACTATCGCGTGCCGCTCTTGCAACAGGGCGTGCGGCTGCACGAACTCAAGCCGATGGGCAAACCGGAGGGCAGCCTGTTCGGTTCGAGTGGCGCCAGTCTGCATACCAAGGCATTCGTGGTCGACGACAGCAGCGGTTTTATCGGCTCGTTCAACCTCGACCCGCGCTCGATGAACCTCAATACCGAAATGGGCCTGCTGTTCAACGACCGTGCGGTGACCGCAGAACTCGAGCGGCTGTACAACCGCAAGGTCAGTGCGCCGGTGAGTTATCGCGTCACCCTGGACCAGGGCGCACTGCGGTGGCACGACGATGCGGCGCAACCGCCCGAGGTGTGGTCGCGCGAGCCGGCAGCGAGCGTGTGGCGGCGTGGCACCGCGACGGTGATGGGCTGGTTGCCGCTGGAGTCGCAGCTGTAGCTGGTTGCTCAGTGGTTGCCCTCATCCGCCCTTCGGGCACCTTCTCCCGCAGGCGGGAGAAGGGAGTGCGGTGGCCCGGTCAGATCCGTTCGCGCGTGACGCGGACGTCCGTTGGTTATTGCAGCTGCGTCACGATCTCGCGTGCCATCGCACCCAGCGGCAGGATGCGGTCTGCACCGCCGCGCTTGATCGCCTCCTTGGGCATGCCGAACACGATGCTGGTGTGTTCGTCCTGCGCCACCGTGCGTGCGCCAGCCTGGCGCATTTCCAGCAGGCCGGCGGCGCCGTCATCGCCCATGCCGGTCATGATGATGCCCAGTGCGTTGCTGCCGGCCGCACGCGCGGCGGAGCGGAACAGCACATCCACCGACGGGCGGTGCCGATTCACTGGCGGGCCTTCCATCACTTCGACGAAATACTGCGCGCCGCTACGGCGCAGCAGCAGGTGCTTGCCGCCGGGCGCGATCAATGCGCGTCCCGGCATCACCCGGTCGTTGTTGGCGGCTTCCTTGACGGCGATCTGGCACAAACCATTGAGACGCGCAGCGAAGGCGGCGGTGAACTTCTCCGGCATGTGCTGCACGATCACGATGCCGGGGCATACGCGCGGCAAGGCGGTAAGCACTTCTTCCAGTGCCTGGGTGCCGCCGGTGGAGGTGCCGATGGCCACGATGCGTTCGGTGGTCTGCGCCAGGGCGCGCCCGCTCTGCGCCGGCAGGATCACATCGGCAGTGTGTTTGACCTCGGCCTCCAGCGGCGCCGCAGTGACGCGTGCGGCCAGTCGCTTGACGTTGGCGCGCGCCGCGCTGCGCACCGTATTGACCAGTTCGTCGGCAGAGTCGGTGAGAAATTGCTTGAGCCCCAGCCGTGGCTTGGTCACCACTGCCACTGCGCCGGCGGCCAGTGCATCCATGGTGACGCGCGCGCCTTTTTCGGTGAGCGTGGAGCAGATCACCACCGGGGTGGGGCGCTCGCTCATGATCTTGCGCAGGAAGGTGATGCCGTCCATGCGCGGCATTTCCACGTCCAGCACGATCACGTCAGGCCATTGCTGGCGCATCTTTTCGATGGCCAGCAGCGGGTCGGCGGCAGTGGCGATGACCTCGATGCCGGGCGCGTCGTTGAGTACGCCCAGCAGCACCTGACGCACCACCGCCGAATCGTCGACCACCAGGACCTTGATGGCGTTGCTACGGGCAATAGGGGGGGGGGTGGGGCGATTGAGCGCTGTCGACACGGTGAATCCTTGGGTCATGCCTTGCGGAAAATCGAGGGTGCCACCTGGACCAGATCGATGTCGAGTTCGCTCAGGCTTTCCGAATGGCCGATGCAGAAATGCCCGCCCGATTTGAGATTGGACAGCACGCGCAGGATCACTTCGCGCTTGGTCTGGCCGTTGAAGTAGATCATCACGTTACGCAGAAAAATCGCATCGAAACTGCCCAAGGCCGGCAACGCGGTATTGAGGTTGGCATGCACGAACTGCACGCGCTCGCGCAGGCGCCGCTCCACCAGCAAGGTGCCGTCGTACTCGCCCTGGCCACGCAGGCAGTAGCGTTTGAGATACGCCTGCGGGATGCCGTCGATGCGTTGCAGCGCGTAATGGCCGGTGCGTGCCTTGGCCAGCACACGGGTGCTGATGTCGCTGCCGACCACCTCGAACGGGCGGCCCTGCAAGGTGTCGTCCAGCACCATGGCCATGCTGTAGGCCTCTTCTCCGCTGGAACTGGCCGCGCTCCAGCAGCGGAACGGCAGCCCGCCACGGTGTTCGCCGGCCAGCTTGCGCAACAGCTCGAAATGCTTGGGCTCGCGGAAGAAGTAGGTTTCGTTGGTGGTGAGCAGGTCGATCGCGGTCTGGATCTCGCTGCGGTCCTGGCGGCTTTCCAGCAGCTGCAGGTACTGCGTGTAGGTGCTGAACTGATGCTCGCGCAGGCGCTTGCCCAGGCGGCCGCACAGCATGGCCTTCTTGCCGGAAGAAATGCTGATGCCGGCCGCTTCGAAGATGAAACGCTGGAAGCGGCCGAACTCCTGTTCGGTGATGGCGGTGGCGGTACTCATCGGCTCAGGCCACGTCCGCGTCGCTGGCGACGCTGTTATCGCTCAGGCGCGCAATGCGTACGGCATGTTCGCGCCACCACTCCGACAGCATCGGCCCGGGCATCGGCGAGCCCATCAGATAGCCTTGTGCCAGATCGCAGCCGAGTTCGCGCAATAGCCGCCAATCCTCGGGCGTTTCCACCCCTTCGGCCACGGCGGTGAGTTCCAGCCGATGCGCCAGCTCCAGCGTGGATTCGAGCACGGTGCGCTGGCTGCGGCTGCGATGCGCGGCATGCACGAAGCTGCGGTCCAGCTTGAGTTCGGTGAACGGGATGCTGGCCAGACGCTGCAGCGACGAAAAGCCGGTGCCGTAGTCGTCGATGGACAGGCCGAACCCATGCAAGCGCAAACGCGCCAGCATGCTCAAGGCATTGGCCGGCTCCACGATGGCGCTTTCGGTGAGTTCCAGCACCAGGTCCGCCGGGCTCAGGCCGTTGTCGCTCAGCTTGCCGCACAGCTGCTCGAGAAAATTCTCTTCGCCCAGCAAGCGGGGCGACAGGTTCAATGCCAGGCTCAGCTCGAAGCCTTCGGCGCGCCAGTCCACCAATTGCGCAATGGCCTTGTCGATCACCTGCTGGGTCAACGCATGGATCAGGCCTTCGCGCTCGGCCAGCGGGATGAAGCGGTCCGGGCCGATCATGTCGCCCTGCGGGCGGCGCCAGCGCGCGAGCGCTTCCACGCCGCGCAGGCGGCCATCCTGCAGATCGAGCTTGGGCTGGTAGGCCACGCGGATCTCGCCGCGGCGCATGGCACGATCCAGTCGCGAGGCGGCCGCGCCGCCGCTGGACATCAGCGACGAAATCGCCACCGGCGCGAACACGGCAGCGTCGGCGGCCGGCTCCGGTTCGCAATCCAGCACGGTGGCCAGGTCCTGCAGGTTCATCGGTTTTTCGATACCGCCGAGCACGCGCACGCCGGCACTGCGGCTGAGTTGCATCACCGCATCGATCAGGGCGCCGCCGCGTTGCGACACCACCACCACCGGCACGCTGTATTTGCCGCGGGCCAGGGCGTCGAGCAACTGCACGCCGTCCATGCCGGGCATTTCCAGATCCACCAGCAACAGCGATGGCGCGTCGGCGCCCGTCAGCCATTCCAGTGCCGCGTGCCCGTCGACTGCACCGTCGACCACGCTGGCGCCGAGCTGGCGACACAACGCCATGGCGTGTTCGCGCTGGACCACGCTGTCGTCCACGACCAGGACCGGGCCGGCCAACGCACAGTTGCAGGAGAGAAGGGCAGGGCGCATGGGAGTCCTTGGGTGCATGCGTGAGGTCACGCCGCCAGTTCGGCGGCCGGGAGCTGGGCGAGTGCATCGTTGCCCAGCACGGAATCGGCATCGAGCAGGATCACGAAACGCTCGCCGATCTTGCCCATGGCATGGATGAAGTCGCGCGCGATGCCGGCGCCGAAGCTGGGTGTGTCGAGGATGTCGGCCGGCGCGATGTCCAGCACCTCGCTGACCGCATCCACCAACAGCCCGAGCACCTGATGCACCTCGCCGTGCGCGATTTCCACGATCACGATGCAGCTGCGCTTGGTGATCGCGCTGGGGGTGCGGCCGAAGCGCTGCTGCAGGTCCACCACCGGTACCACCGCGCCGCGCAGGTTGATCACCCCGCGCAGCGCCGGCGGCATCATCGGCACGTCGGTGGGCGCGCGGTATTCGATGATTTCCTTGATGCCCAGAATGCCCAGGCCGAACATCTCGCCGCCCAGCAAAAACGTGAGGTATTGCTGCGGTGCCGGCGACGGCAGCGCGTTGGGGCTGGTTGCAGTGTGCGCGTGCATCGTCGGCTCCTCAGAAGCTGGCGAATTGCGATTCGTCGATCGCATCGGCAGTGGCGGCCACCGCGCTGATCTGGCGCACGTTGGTGCGTCGCGGCGGCGCGCTGCTCACAGCGGCGGGCGCGTGCGTTGCAATCCGGCGCGGCCCCGGCCTGCTGCTGCCCGAGGTGGTGCCGCGCCCGCCATTGCCCAGCCGGAAGAAGCCCATCAACTGCTGCAGCTGTTCGGCCTGTGCGCTCATTTCTTCGGACGTGGCCGCCAGCTCTTCGGCATTGGCCGCGGCCGATTGGGTGGTCTGGTTCAACTGGCCGACCGCAGTATTGATCTGGCTGACGCCGGCGGTCTGTTCTTCGGAGGCAGCGGCGATTTCCTGCACCAGGTCGGAGGTGCGGCGGATCGAAGGCACCATCTCGCCAAGCACGCGGCCGGCGCTTTCGGCCAGTTCCACGCTGGATTCGGCCACTTCGCCGATTTCCTGCGCGGCAATCTGGCTACGCTCGGCCAGCTTGCGCACTTCGGCAGCCACCACCGCAAAGCCCTTGCCATGTTCGCCGGCACGCGCCGCTTCGATGGCGGCGTTGAGCGCAAGCAGATTGGTCTGGTAGGCGATGTCGTCGATGATGCCGATCTTCTTGGCGATGTCCTTCATCGCCACCACCGTGGCGCGCACGGTGTCGCCACCGTCGGCCGCTTCGCTGGCGGCCTTGGCGGCCATGCTGTCGGTGACGCGCGCGTTTTCGGTGTTCTGGGCGATGGAGGCGGTCATCTGCTCCAGCGAGGCGCTGGTTTCTTCCACGCCGGCGGCCTGTTCGCTGGCGGCCTGCGCAAGCGCCTGCGCGGTGGCGCTGACTTCTTCCGACGCACTGGCCAGATTTTCGGCGTTGCGGTTGACCTCATCGACGATCTCGGTCAGCCGGCTCATGGTGGTGTTGACGTAGCGCTGCATGTCGGCGAACGCGCCTTCGTAGCGGCCTTCCACGGTGTGGGTGAGGTCGCCTTCGGCCATCGCGCCCATCACCTGGATCACTTCGGAAATGCTGCGCAGATTGCCGCGCGCACGCTCCACGGTGTCATTGATGAAGGCCTTCTTGCCGGGCAGCTGCGCCAGCGGCGCATCGAAGTTGCCGCGGCCGAATTCGGCCACCACGCCCATCGCCAGTTTCTTCACCGCGATATGCGCGCCCACCATCTGGTTGATGCCCAACGCCATGCTGCGGAAGTCGCCATCGAAGCGCGTGCTGTCGATCACCACGTCGATATCGCCGGCCTCGTGTTCGGCCGACATGTGGTTGATCTCGGCGATCAAGCCGGTGAGGTTGCCGCGCACCTGTTCGATGGTGTCGTTGATGAAGCGCTTCTTGCCCGGCAGCAACGGCAGCTGCGCGGTGAAGTTGCCGCGGCCGAATTCGCCCACGCAGGTGATGGCCTGCTTCTTGACCGCGATATGGCTGGCCACCATTGCGTTGATGCCTTCGGCCATGCGGCGGAAATCGCCGGTGAAACGTTGCGTGTCGATGACCACATCGATATCGCCTGCGTCGTGCTCGGCCGACATGCGGTTGACCTCGGCGACCAGGCCGGTGAGATTGCCGCGGATCTGGTCGACCACGTCGTTGATGAAGGCTTTCTGGCCCGGCAGGCGCTCCAGCTCGGCGGCGAAGTTGCCGCGGCCGAACTCGGCCACGCACGTCATGGCCTGCTTATTCACTGCGATATGGCTGGCGACCATGCGGTTGATGCCATCGCCCAGGGTGCGGAAATCGCCGTCGAAGCGCGCCACGTCGATGCGCGCCTCGATCTGCCCGGCATCGTGTTCGCGCGAGACGCGGTTGATCTCTTCGTTGACGTGGCGGATGCCGCTCTGCACCTTGCGCAGGCCGCGCAGCACGTCGCCGGCCCGCTCGTCGCGTGTCTGCGGCAGGGCGATATCGAAGTTGCCGCGCGAGAACGCCTCCAGCGTGGTGCTGGCCAGCACCAGCGAGTCGCTGGCGATCCATATTGCCCAGACCAGCAAGGCGCCGCTGACCAATGCGGCGGCGATGCTGGCGCCCAGCAAGGCCGCGTGCGACAGCGTCAATGTAGAGCCGGCGACGACCACCACAACGGGCAGGGCGACGGCTAGCGCGGCGGTGAACCACAACTGTGTGGCGATCGGGAGACGGTGTGACATGGCGGTGGCTTCCTGGGGTCAGGTAACGACAAACGACGCGGTTCGTGCGATAGCGATGCTGCGAGCGCTCAGGCCGCCAACGCGTCCTGGTTGGGGTGCAACTGCTGAATCAGGCTGGGCACATCCAGAATCAGCGCGACATCGCCGCTGCCCAGAATGCTCGAGCCACTGATGCCTTTGACCTGCGCGAAGACCTTGGACAGTGGCTTGATCACCGTCTGCCATTCGCCCAGCAAGGTATCCACGACCAGGCCGAAACGCTGCGCGCCCTGGCGGATCACCACGATGCTTTCGCGCGCGGGCGTCTTGCCGCCGAGTGCGAACAACTCTCGCAGACGCACATATGGCAGCACGCTGCCGCGCAGGTCGATGTAGTCGCTGGTGTAGTCGGGCGTGAACTCCACGCACTCTTCCACCACGTCCAGCGGCACCACGAACACCGATTTACCGACACCGACCTGGAAGCCGTTGATGATGGCCAGGGTCAACGGTAAGCGCACCGAAATGGTGGTGCCCACGCCGGCCGTGCTGTCGATGTCGACCGTGCCGCGCAATGCGGTGATGTTGCGCTTGACCACGTCCATGCCCACGCCGCGGCCGGAGAGGTTGGTGACCTTTTCTGCGGTGGAAAAGCCCGGTTCGAAGATCATCGCGAATACCTCCCGATCGGTGGGCTGGCGGCCGGGTTCGATCAGCCCGCGTTCGAGTGCCTTGGCCAGGATGCGGTCGCGGTTCAAGCCGCCGCCGTCATCGGTGATCTGGATGACGATACTGCCTGAGTCGTGATACGCATTGAGCCCGACGGTGCCGCGTGCGGGCTTGCCGCGCGCCACGCGCACATCGGCCGGCTCGATGCCGTGGTCCATTGCGTTGCGCACCAGATGGGTGAGCGGGTCGCCGATTTTTTCCACCACCGACTTGTCCAGTTCGGTGTCTTCGCCGGCAACGACCAGCGCGATGTCCTTGTCCAGTTCGCGCGCAACATCGTGCACCACGCGCTGGAAGCGGCTGAAGGTGCCGCCGATCTTGACCATGCGCAGCTGCAATGCGCTTTCGCGCACGTCTTCGACCAGGCCGGCCAGGATCGAGGCCGATTCCAGCAATTGCGCATCGCCGGTGCGTTGCGCATTGGCGTTGGTGCTGGACACGGCAATGATGAGTTCGCCGACCAGATCGATCATGCGATCGAGTTTGTCGGCATCCACGCGAATGGAGCGCGCATCGCTGTTGCGTGCGCCTGCATCCGCTGCGGGGCGTGCGGGTGCGGGAACTGCGGCCAGCACGCTGGCAATCGGTGCCGTTGCAACAGCTTTAGGCGCGCTTTCGGGAATGGCGGCAATGTCGGTCGGTGCGGGCACTGCCACGACCTCCAGATCGCAATCTTCGCGCACGAATTCGAACACTTCTTCGATCGCGGCGCGGTCGGTATCGCTGCGCAACAGGATCTGGAAACCCAAGTAATTGGCTTCCGGATCGAGCTCTTCAAAGCTCGGCAGCTGGCTGTGATCGGTGCTGATCGCTTCGACCGAGCCCAGGCTGCGCAAATTGCGGATCAGCTTGAGCGGCGAGTTGCCGAAACGCAGCGCGTCGGCGAATAGTTTGAGCGTGATGCGCCAGTAACCGCTCTGTTTTTCCGGCGTGCTGTGCTGGATGGCGGTTGCGGTCACGCCGCAGGCGCTGCCTTGCAGATAGGTCTGCAGTTGCGCCAGCAGTGGCTCTGCTTCGGCAGCCAGTGCGGCCGGGTCGGCGTGGCTCGGGTCTGCGGCGGTTTCCACCAGCGCGTGGATATGGTCGCAGCACACCAGCAGCAGCCCGATCAGTTCCGAACTGAGCGTGAGCGCTTCGTCGCGGACCAGGTCCAGCACGCTTTCCACCACATGGGTGAAGCCGACCAACTGCGGCAGGTCGAACAGGCCGCCGGAACCCTTGATGGTGTGCGCGGCGCGGAAGATGGCATTGACCGCATCCGGCGACGACTCGCCACGCTCGGCTTCGAGCAGGTGGCGTTCCATGTCTTCAAGCAGGTCCCGGCTCTCGGCCAGGAACGTCTGCATCAGTTGGTTCATGTCCATGCGCGCGTCACCAGTCCGTTAGTGGATGCGTTCGCCGATGCCGGCAACCGCATGCGGGTACAGGGCTTCGAGCAGGCCGAGCAGTTCGATCACATCGACCACCGCACGGCTGGAATCGGTCAGCGAAAACGGTCGGCCATCGGCCTGGATCGCCTGCTTGGTGGCCAGCAACAATTGCAGGCCGGTGGTATCGATCTCTTTGACCGCGCCCAGATCCAGATGCAAACCACCCGGATGCAGCAAGGCCGGTTGCAGCAACGGCTTGAGCTCGGCCGCGCGACGAATGGTCATCTCGCCCTCCAGGGCGAGTGTCAGCGGTGCGGGTAGATCGGACAGTGGGGTGTTCATTGATGCCTCAAGCGATGCGATGACGCACGGATGCGTGCCATGACGCGGGGAAAGGTCGCTGCGGCGTGGGCTTGCGTGGGCAACTCTGCGCACGCGGACATGCCGGTCTAAGCAGATATCGGCGCCCAATCGAAATATTTAGGCAAAATTCAGCGCGATGACGGATTTGCGAAGCACGTCACCGCTTGGGCATTAACTGCTCAGCTTTGTCGCAAGCAGGCTCAGGAGGCGAATGTCCCGGACAGTCCTGCAGGACAGATAGCCGCATTTCGGCCGAAATCTTTAATGCCTGCGGCAGGGCGATCTGCAGCGTCGCTGCAGATAAGGCGCATGAGGCAAGCAGCTTACGTGGCGCGCCTGGAGTGAATGACGCGATGGGTTTTAGCGAAAATTCCGCATCGCATTCGATTCAATTTGCCCAGTGACCGCAATGCGATCGACGCATCCTTGCGAGGTGCAGGCGAGGTTGCCACTATCCCCCGTACAAGCGCCCGAAGCGCTGCGTAGCGAGTTGGCGCACATGCTTCAGAGCGCACGGCCGTTTCAGCGGACGGCGCTGATCGACACGGCCATCTCCACCAATGGCGATGCCTTCATCGCTCGGCTGTCGCAGTCTGTTGATGCCGCAACGCTGGAAATCCGTCCCTACCCACCACCGATGCTCGCCAGCTCTGGCGTGCGCGCCGCTGGCGCGCTGGGCGTGGCCGCCACGCTGTACGAGGCGCAAGCGTCAGGCGAGAAGATCGCCACGTTGCTCTCGCAAAGCAACCCACTGGCCGCGCAATCGGAGCTTGCGCATTTCGCCGGCCGCAACGTCGGTGGCTGGGCCGGCGGAACGGCTGCTGCGTATGCCCTGGGTGCATCTGGCGCTGGCCCGATGGCGTTGATCGCCGCCGATGCCTACGTGATGAGCAAGGCCGGCGAGAAGGCCGCCGACCTGCTCGACAACCGCGCCATCTACAACCAGACCGACCGCGCCGGCACGCAGTGGTCGTTCAACGGCACTGCATGGACGCGCGAAGGCCAAGCCGACACCAGCAACGATGGCATCGACAACCCCACCACCACGCAGATTGTCGCCAGTTACGCCAAAGCCCGCGAACTCAACTACCAGGCCACCAACGCCGCTGCCGCGCTGGCGCTCAAAGATGCGCCCGCACCGCAAAATCCGTATCGCCTGCCGGCAAGCGCCAGCGATCCGCCCAGCCTGAGCGCGGCCGATTGGGCGCGCGATCCCAACGATGGGCAATGGCGGCGCACGGTGCAAAGCGGTGTGGTCGCAGACGCCGACAGCGCTGTCTACCGTACCGATATCGCACCGCCACCGCGCGCAGCGGAACTGGACGCACAAGCGCAGCAAGTGATCGCCGGCAACATCGCCAACAGCCCCGGCGCGATTGCCGCACGCTATGAGCTGGCGTATCAGCGCAGCGGCTGGGCGGCGGCCGGTTTGCCATTGTCGGACACGCTCCGCCAAGCGCTGCCCAATCCAGACGCCCTCACCGCCTCCGACGGGCAGCAGTATCGCCGCGATGCCGACGGCCGCTGGACCGGCGCGAGTGGCGCTGCGTCAGGCAATGTGGCGCTGGAGCTGGACACCACCCGCGCGCTCCTGCAACCGGCGCTGGCCGAACATGCCCAGGCCGTTGCGGTGCTTGCGCAAACCCCGCCGTCTGCCCAGGACCTGCAGCGCGAGGAAACGCTGTATCGCTACCGCATCACTGGCACCGAACTGAAGCCGGAGTGGCGCGAGGCGATCGATCTGGCGACGCAGCGCACGCGCGCGGCACATGGCCTTGCCGGCGATGGCTCGATGAAACTTCAACGCGGCCCCACCGGTGCGTTTGGTGCCGATAGCCCGATCGCGCATTTTCAACGCGATGCCGATGGGGTGGACCGTCTTGCCGCAGTCACCAGCAGTGAGGACATCCGTCAGGCGTTGCAGCAGGTGCGGGCGCAACAGACGCAGCCGGCCTCGCCGGACCAGCCGGCACTTCACTTCACCGCCACGGGGCACGCATCGGATGGCTCGGCCAACGGCGATGCATCGAGCGCCAACGCATCGTCCGGCCCGCAATTGGTGCTGGATCTGCAGGCGCGATCGCAGGCGGCACGCGTGGCGCAGGCGCGGCAGGAACTCGAACAACAAGAGCGTCTTGCGCAAGCGCAACACGCCGCGCAGGTGCGCGAACACATCCAGCAGGCACAGCCCGAGCGTGAAGGCCGCTCGCAGAGCGAACAAGCGCTGCAGGCACACGCGGTGCTGGATCGGCAAAACCAGGCGCAGCAGCGCGAACACCAAGAGCGGGAGGTGCAGGAGCGTCAGGCCCAGGACAACCAGCAGCGGGAACAGGAAATAGCTCAGGCCCAGCAAGTGCAAAAGCACGCCCAGGAGCAGCAGGTTCAGGACGCTCGCAGTCCTGAGCAACAGCCGCTGCATGCCAAGGACGCTGTAACGCCCGAGCAGGAGCCACGCGCACATCAAGTTGCTCAGCAGGTGCAGCACCAGACCCAAGACGCGCAGCAGCCCGAGCCGGCACTTGAAGTGCAGAACATGCAAGCGCACGAAACGCACACCCACGCGCAGACGAAGGCGCAGCAGCAGGTATCGCATGGGCAATCGCAGGCAGCCGAGATGGCGCAGCCCCATACACTCGGCCAACAGACGCGAGAACAGCGCACCCGCGACACGGAACAACGCGACGCGCAAACCGCTGCGATCGCGCATGAACCATCGGCATATCCGCAACATGATGCAATTGTGCGCGAGCAACAGCTGCCGACGGCGCCAGCGTCGGTTGCTGGGCACGATGTGCCTGCGCAACAATCCAATGACCCCGCACACGCGCACCTGGCTCAGATGACCAGCGCACCAACGCCGCGATCGCTCGCCACACCGATGGCAGCTGAGCACAACAACGCGCAACACACGCCGACGTCGCAGTGGCAAGCGATGGAAGCTCTTGATAATTCGGCGGCAATGTCATCGCAGAACCGCCTCACGCAGACTGTTGGGCAATCACTGAAAGAAGACCGTGCCGATCGCTCTGCCGACTCGCCTGAAAGCGTAGCTCCGGCAATCCAGGTGCCCTCGGTCGCCCAGACTGTGGAGCAGGACGCACCCGCTGCCCCAGCACCTGGAAGCCCGGAATCGTGGCAGGCAACGCTACAAAAATTGCGTGCGTTGCGCGTCCAGCTCGAACAGGATCTTGAGACAGAAAACCGCATCTCACAAGCGCGGCAAGCGCGCATCGCACGCGGTCAACAACCGTATACGGCGCTGGAATTGCGTGACGGATACGACCCGGATGGCCCCTCCGCGCTGAGGAAAATCGCTTCCAGTTCCCAAGGCGCCGTCTCCCGAACAGATGCAGATACCGCTATTGCGCAGACAGGCAGCGAGCAGAGCGATGGACTGCAACCCAGGCGTAGGGCTATCAGCAAGAATTCGGACGTCAACGATCTGATCTATGCCATCGACTCCAAGAACGACCTGGCGATCGATGAAGCCTTGAAGCGGATCGCCAACAGCGCCAGCACCCATGCCTTGATCCAGCGCGGCCGTGAACACCTGGAAGCCAAGGCCATGCAGGAAGCACAGGAACAGGTAACCGCACATCAGGCGCTGGCAATGGACATGCCAGCAGAAGTGCAAACCAGCCGTGGCCCGGTAATGGTGATGACGCTGCCGCAGTTCGCCCACGGACCCATGATGCAGGGCGGACCGCAGGGTGATGGGGGTGGTGGCGATGGCGGAGGAGGTGGTGGTGCAGGTGGTGCAGTTAGTGGAGGCGGTGGCGGTGGGTGACCGGCCGCTCGTACAGCGCATCGATTTTTTGAGAGGAACACCACGATGGAGATGCAGGGCAGAGCTGTAGTGGTCGATGCCGACGCCGCGTTGAAGGCATCCAATCAGACATTGCGGGAAGCGATCGATGTCATGGCAACCTTGATTGCCACGCAACAGCAAGCAGAGCAACGCCTGGAAGATCTGGTCCGGCAACAGCTGCAGCTATTACAGAGCGCAGTCACTAACGCCGATCAGCGCATCAACCGGGTGCTGGAGAACGCGCTCCCGCGGCTGACGCAATTGAGCCATCAGGCGTTGGAGCAGACACTTGAACCGGCAGCCGCGCGGTTCAACAAACAGATGGCCGCTGCGGGACAGACGCTTCAGCAGGCCACCCAACGCTACGCGCAGGCACAGCGCAGCCTGGAAACCACTGCCCAACGCCGCATGTGGATCGGCCTCTTCGCCATGGTCGTTGGGGCCATCATGGCCGTGGGTGGTGGGTCTTACGCGGTCATCGCAGCCAAACCGATCCTGGCCGAAGCCGCGCAGCGCCGGGCAGAAGTCGCCTATCTGGATCGTGTGATCCGCGCCAATCTGGTTCCCTGCGGCAAAGACAGGCTATGCGCGGAGGTCGAGAAGAAGGGCGCGCGCTATGGCGATAGAGGTCAGTATCGGGTGATCGTGCTTCGCACCTCTACTCCGCAATAAAAGCCGGCCAGTAATGCCGGCGTGCGGGGCATGCGCTCCCGATATTGGCAGGCGTGCGTCGTGTTCTTACCCCGGTGCCAACGCCGCCAACAATCCACGCGCCGCGTTGAACCGGTCGGCGCCTTCGGGCATCGGCAGCTTGATGCGCAGTTTGTCCGGGCCATCCATGGTGTAGATCTTCGGCTGTTTCTGGATCATCCGGATGATGGTCATCGGGTCGATCGCCGGCTTGGCCTCGAACACCAGCCGCCCGCCGTTTTCGCCCAGATCCAGCTTGCGCACACCCAAGGCGTTGGCCTGCAGCTTGAGCTCGGCAATGGCGAACAGGTGCTTGACCGGATCCGGCAGCAGGCCGAAGCGGTCGATCATTTCCACCTGCAATTCGCGTAGCGCATCGGGATCGCGTGCACTGGAAATGCGCTTGTACAGCGTCAGGCGCGTATGCACGTCCGGCAGATAATCCTCCGGAATCAGCGCCGCCACATGCAATTCGACATCGGCGCCGCGCACTTCTTCGCCGGCATCCAGATCGGGCAACTTGCCCTGGCGGATGCTGCGCACCGCGCGTTCCAGCAGTTCGGTGTAGAGGCTGAAACCGACCTCGGCCATCTGCCCGCTCTGGTCTTCGCCCAGCAATTCGCCGGCGCCGCGAATTTCCAGATCGTGCGTGGCCAGGGTGAAGCCGGCGCCCAGCTCGTCCATGGACGCAATCGCTTCCAGGCGCTTTTCTGCATCGGAGGTCATCGAACGGCGGTCCGGCACCACCAGGTACGCATAGGCGCGGTGATGCGAGCGGCCGACGCGGCCACGCAGCTGATGCAACTGGGCCAGGCCGAAGCGGTCGGCGCGGTTGATGATGATGGTATTGGCGTTGGGAATGTCGATACCCGATTCGATGATCGTGGTCGACAACAGCACGTTGAAGCGCTGCTTCTGGAAATCCAGCATCACCCGTTCCAGCTCGCGCTCGGGCATCTGCCCATGCGCGATGCCGATGCGCGCTTCCGGGACCAGCTCCGACAGATCGCGCTGCATGCGTACGATGCTTTCCACATCGTTGTGCAGGAAGTACAGCTGCCCACCACGGCTCAACTCGCGCTGGAATGCTTCGCGCAGCAGCGTGTTGTCCCAGGCAGTGATGAATGTCTGCACCGCCAGCCGGTTCGGCGGCGGGGTGGCGATGATCGACAGGTCGCGCAGCCCGGCCATGGCCATATTGAGCGTGCGCGGGATGGGGGTTGCGGTGAGCGTGAGCAGATGCACATTCGCGCGCATCGCTTTGAGCGCTTCTTTTTGCCGCACGCCGAAGCGCTGTTCTTCGTCGACCACGACCAGGCCGAGATCCTTGAACTTCACGTCCGGCTGCAACAGCCGATGCGTGCCGATGATGACGTCGATATCGCCGCTGGCCACCTTCTCCAGTTCGGCCTTGATTTCCTTGGTGCTCTTGAAGCGCGAGAGCACTTCCACCTTCATCGGGTAATCGGCGAAACGGTCGCGGAAATTGCGGTAATGCTGTTCGGCCAGCAGCGTGGTGGGCACCAGCACGGCCACCTGTTTGCCGGCACTGGCGGCAGCAAACGCAGCGCGCACCGCGACCTCGGTCTTGCCGAAGCCGACATCGCCGCAGACCACGCGGTCCATCGGCTGGCTGCTACCCAGGTCGCGCAACGTGGCATCAATGGCGGCAAGCTGGTCGGCGGTTTCTTCGAACGGAAAGCCGGCCGCAAACGGTTCGTACATCGCGCGGTCCACCTGCAATGCCAGGCCCGCACGCGCACGGCGTCGCGCCTGGATTTCCAGCAGTTCGGCGGCCACATCGCGTACCTTCTCGGCCGCCTTGCGCTTGGCCTTGGTCCATTGTTCGCCGCCCAGCGAATGCAGCGGCGCGGTCTCGGCCGAAGCGCCGGAGTAGCGGCTGATGAGGTGCAGCTGCGCCACCGGCACATACAGCCGGTCGCCCTTGGCGTATTCGATCTCCAGGAACTCGCCGGGCATGCCACCGGCATCGAGCACGATCAGGCCGCGGTAGCGGCCCACACCGTGGTCTTCGTGCACGATCGGCGCACCTTCGGACAGCTCGCCCAGATCGCGGATGATCGCTTCCGGCTCGCGCCCGACCCGGCGTGTGCGGCGCGGCTGATTGGCCCGCTCCGGGAACAGCTGGCGCTCGGTCAACAGCGCAATCTGCGGTTGATCCAGTGCAAAGCCATCTTCCAACGGCGCCACGGTAATGCCGAAACGCAGCGTGCCGGCCAGGAACGCCGGCACGTCGGCCACTACCTCCGGCTTCAACTGCGCGGCGGCCAGCACTTCCATCAAGGCTTCGCGGCGGCCGGCCGAATCGGCGGCCACCAGCACGCGCCCAGGGTAATGGCTCAGGAACGAGGCCAGTGCCTGGCCCGCCGGGGCGTCCTTCGCGGCCACCGGCAGCGGCGGCAACGGTTGGTCGCCGAGCGGGGTGGCGTCATCGATGCGCGCGTGATCGCTGGCCCACACTTCGATGCGCGCCAGCTTGTTGAGCCGTTCGCGCAGCGTGTCCGGGGATTGATACAACTCGTCCGGCGGCAGCAGCGGGCGTTCCACATCGTGGCGGCGCTGCTCGTAGCGATTCAGCGTCTGGGTCCAGAACGCATCGGCGGCATTGGATACGCCGGTCGCAATCACCGGCAGCACGCGTTTGTCCAGGTAATCGAACAGCGTTGCGGTCTTGGCGAAGAACATCGGCAGGTAATACTCGATGCCCGAGGGCGCAAGCCCGGATTTGAGATCCTGATACAGGGCGCTGCGGCGGGTATCCACATCGAAGCGTTCGCGCAGGCAGGCCAGCACGCGTTCAACGCTGGCGTCGTCCATCGGCACTTCGCGGCCGGGCAGCATCTTGACCGCGTGCACCTTGTCCAGCGAGCGCTGCGATTCCGGGTCGAACACGCGGATCGAGTCGATATCCTCATCCAGCAATTCAACGCGCAACGGCGTGTCTGCGCCCATCGGAAACACGTCGAGCAGGCCGCCGCGCACCGCAAAATCGCCGGGGTCCATCACCTGCGGCACATTGCGGTAACCGGCGCTTTCCAGGCGGCGTTTTTCCGCATCCATGTCCAGCCGTTGGCCGACGGCGAGGTCGAAACTGCCACCGACGATGTAGCTCAGCGGGGCCAGCTGCTGCAGCAAGGTCTGTACCGGCACGATCACCACGCCGCGGGTCAGGCCGGGCAGGCGGTGCAGGGCGGCCAGACGCTGGCTGATGATTTCCGGGTGCGGGCTGAACTGGTCGTAGGGCAGGGTTTCCCAATCGGGAAACGGCACCACCGGCAGCGCGGAGTGCTCGCCGAGCAAGGCATGCAGGTCGGCTTCGATCTGGTGCGCGCTCTGGTTATCGCGGGCGATCACCAGCAGCGGGCCGGCATGCGCCTCGGCTGCCCGCGCAATCGACCACGCCAGCGCAGTCGGAGAGGACGGGTCGCGCCAGTAGGCGCGGAGCTGGCCGGACTTGGGCAGCGGCGGAGAGGGGAAGGTAGGCGACGGCATCAGCCCATAATTTTATCAGAGCCCTCGCCGCGGCCGGTCCATCCGGCGTGAAAGGTGGTTTGGACGGTGTGTGCACGACGGCGCGTCGGGGGTACAGGCCTCGCGAGCGGTTGCGAGGTCATGCATCTGTGTTGTTTGCGGCTCTCTGTGGGGCCTGGAAAGTCCAAAGCCGCGCTGGTCGAGTACGCGGTGCCCTCACCGCTTGCGGGACACGCCGTTAACCCGTCCATGGGGGCTCGGTGGCGGCATCCATGCCGCCAACGGTCCCGCAATCGGCGAGGACACCGCGCCAGACAGTTGGTCGGTGGTTTTACTGAAGAGCGAAGACACCGCGTCGCCGATCTGCTGATCGCTGTTCTGAAAACTCTGAGCACCGACCAACTTGACTGGTCCTTGCCCGCCCACCGTCGCGGGACCTTGAGCGGCATGGACGCCGCGCCAGAGCCTCCAGGGACGGATTCACGGCGTGTCCTGCGATGGTGGGCGGGTAAGGGCCCTGCAGCAAACGAGCAGCCGAGCCGCTTCGACGAATCCCTAATCCCCAATCCCGAATCCCAGCCCCTCAGGCATCCAGCTCCAGCACCATCCGCACCAGCTCCGGCGAATCGGGGTGCGCCTGCGGCTTGAAGCCCAGCGACTCGGCCAGTTGCAGCATCGGCACGTTGCTCTGCAGCACGTCGCCGAACAGGCAGTCGAGATATTTGCGGCGCGCCCACTTCACCAGCTTGCGCATCAATTGCCGGCCCAGGCCCTGGCCGGCGACGAAGCTGCTGACCAGGATGGTGTATTCGGCCTGGCGGGTGCCCGGCACCAACGCGGCGCGGGCGACCGCGCCGACCAGCGCTTCGCCGGGTGGCAGCTGTTCGGCGGCAACCAGCACGATCTCGCTCTTGGGGTTGGGATGGGTCAGGCGTTGCACCATCTCCGGGGTGATTTCGGCGGAGGAGCGCACGAAGCGCGCGCGGATTTCCTCTGGACCCAACAGGCTGAATGCCCCTTGCAGCGGCGGGCCGTCTTCGGGACGGATCGGGCGGAGCAGAAGGGTGCGGCCATTGGGCAGGCTGAAGTTTTCATGCCACGGAGGCATGCGATTGCGAATGGCCATGACCGGTGTTCCTTGAAGATCGGAAGATTCTGGCACCAGCCCGGCGCGCAACCGTGAATGAATCCGGTGCAGCGTCGGGGGCCGACAGGAGGTGGCAGTGCTTCCCACACAACTGTAACGAGCTGAGCCGTGAGCCGGTCGTGAGCTTGGCGGTTGGCTCCGGCTGCCGGCAGCGTGGCTGCGCCGCAGGTGCGCGTCCGGCCAGGTTGACGTTAGCCCTGGAGCAGCGAAGACGCAGGCCACTGGTTGCGCTGCATCGGTGCCACGCGGTGGCAGCACTTGGCACGGTGCGCCGATGAGCGACTGCAGCGCGTCGGCCATCCTGCAGCGCCTTACCGCCTTGCTGTTCCCGGCAGCCAGAGAAGTGCGCGGCGCCGCATCACGCGTCCTGGCGCAGCCATTCCAGCCGGGTCGAGGCGCCGGGCTCGCCGAGATGCTTCTTCAGCACCGGCAGCGCCGGCGCCAGCACCTTGTCGAACTGCCAGGGCGCATTGACGATCAACAGCCCGCTGCCGGTCAGGCGCAGCGGCGAGTCGTCCGGGCGTACCTGCAGCTCGGCAACCAGCACCGACTTGGCCGGCAACGTGGCGGCCTTGCGCATGAACGGCTGCAGGCTGCGGCGCAGCTTGATCGGGTACCACACCATGCAGATCGCCTGCGGCCAGCGCGCCAGGACTTCGCGCACGCTGTGGATGATCTGCTGGTATTCGGCGTCTTGCGATTCGTAGGGCGGGTCGATCAGCACCAGCCCCCGGCCGATCTTGGTTTCGCCGGCACGTGGCGGCAGAAACGCACGGATGGCTGCATAGCCATCGCCGGCATGCACGCGCACGCGGTTGTCCTTGGCGAACAGGCCCTTGAGCGCCTCGGCTTCGTCCGGCTGCAATTCGCAGAACGCCATGCGGTCCTGCTCTCGCAGCGCCTGCGCGGCCAGCAGTGGCGAGCCGGGGTAGTAATTGAGCTGGATGCCGGCGGTGGGGCGTGTGGGCTTCTGGCCGGGCGTGGCCGGGCGAGCGACGGCCTGGTTGTCGGCCTGCACCGCGCGCAGGTAGCGCTCGACCACGTCGGGCAAGGTCGCCTCGGCCATCAGTCGCATCACCCCGGCATCGGCTTCGTTGGTCTTGCGGCTTTCTTCGCCACCGAGCTGATAGCGCCCACGCCCGGCGTGGGTGTCGAGCACGAAGAACGGGGTGTCCTTGCGCTTGAGGGTGTCGATCAGGGCAAGCAGGGCGATGTGCTTGAGCACGTCGGCATGGTTGCCGGCATGGAAGGCGTGGCGATAGTTCATCGCGGCAGTGTAAGCGGGCGCGCTGGTTTGCGCAGGTCTGCAGGTCTGGATGCGGCCTGGGCAGCCGGCGCGCCGGATGCTGACGCACATGGCGGCGTGGCATGGCGTTGCCGCTGGGCGCCTTGCCAGCAGCGGCCATCGCTTGCCGCGCAGTGCATCTGCAATGCCGCGATGGCGCTACAGGCTGCGCCGGCATGCAGCTATGCTGCGCGGCATGTCCGAATCTCCTGCCCGCGTGCTCGTCGTCGAAGACGAAGCCGCCATTGCCGATACCGTGCTGTATGCGCTGCGCAGCGAGGGTTATGCGCCCGAACATTGCCTGCTGGGCCGCGATGCGCTGGCGCGGCTGCGCGCCGACCCGGCCGATGTGGTGGTGCTCGACGTGGGCCTGCCGGACATCAACGGCTTCGAGGTGTGCCGCACGCTGCGCAGTTTCAGCGAGGTGCCGGTGATCTTCCTGACCGCGCGCAACGACGAGATCGACCGCGTGCTCGGGCTGGAGCTGGGCGCCGACGATTACATGGCCAAGCCGTTCTCGCCACGCGAACTGGTGGCGCGCGTGCGCGCACGCCTGCGCCGGCGCACCGTGGCTGCGGCGGCCGAGCCGGGCTGGCAGCCGCATGGTGCCTTTGCGATCGACCGCGAGGGCAGCCGCATCCGCTACGGCGATGCCTTGCTGCCGCTGACCCGTTACGAATACGCGCTGCTGTCGGCATTGCTGCAGCGTCCCGGTGCGATCCTGAGCCGCGCGCAGCTGATGGACCGCGGCTGGGATGCCAGCGCCGACAGCGCCGACCGCACCGTCGACACCCACATCAAGACGCTACGCAGCAAGCTGCGCCTGGCCGGTGTGCCGGCCGACCCGATCCGCACCCACCGTGGCCTTGGCTACGCGTTGGAACTGTAGGCATGGGCCGGCACGCACGTGGCGACCTGAGCGAGGCTGCGCGCTGACATGCGGCTCGGCCTCAAGCTGTTTCTGGGCTTCTTCCTGATCGTGGGCCTGGCCGCGTTTTTCGTGATGCGCGTGTTCGTCAACGAGGTCAAGCCGGGCGTGCGCCAGGCGATGGAGTCCACCTTGGTGGATGCGGCCAACGTGCTGGCGGAAATCGCCAGCAGTGAACTGGCTGCCGGCACGCTTGCCGATGGCAGCTTCGCGCGCAACGTGGCAAGGGCGCAGCAGCGCGACCCCAAGGCGTGGGTGTGGCGCTTCCGCAAGAACAACGTGGATTACCGCGTCACCGTCACCGATGCGCGCGGGGTGGTGGTGTTCGATTCGCTGGGCCGCGAGGTGGGCCGCGACAATTCGCGCTGGAACGATGTCTACCGCACCTTGCGCGGCGAATACGGCGCGCGTTCCAGCCCGGAAATCGACGGCGACCCCAGCGCAACGGTGATGCATGTGGCCGCCCCGATCTACGCGCCGGACGACCCCAAGCAACTGATCGGCGTGCTGACCCTGGCGCAGCCCAACCGCAGCATCGACCCGTTTATCGAAGCCAGCCAGCGCAACATCCTGCAGCGCGGCGCCTGGTTGATCGGCATTTCCGCGTTGATCGGCATCGCGATGACCTGGTGGCTGATGCGCGGCATCGGCCGGCTCAATCGCTATGCGCAGGCGGTGAGCGCCGGCATTCCGGTGCCGCCGCCCAAGCCGCGCGGCGATGAAATCGGCGATCTGGGCCAGGCGCTGGAATCCATGCGCCGCAAGCTGGAAGGCAAGGCCTACGTGGAGCAGTATGTGCAGTCGCTGACGCACGAGATGAAGAGCCCGCTGGCGGCGATTCGCGGTGCGTCGGAGTTGTTGACCGAGCCACTGCCGGAGGCCGATCGCCAGCACTTCGTTGCCAGCATCCGTGCGCAGGAGCAGCGGCTCACCGAAACCATCGACAAGTTGCTGGCGTTGGCCGAGGTGGAGCAGCACGGCTGGTTGCAAAAACGTGAGCGCATCGCGGTGGCTGGCTTGCTGCAGGCAGCAGTGGATGCCGTGCTGCCACGCGCGACAGCGGCCGGGGTGCGGGTGGAGATCGATGTCGCATCTGGTGTCACATCTGATGCAGCGCGCGAGCACTACGTGCTCGGCGACGGGTTTCTGCTGCGCCAGGCGCTGATCAATCTGCTTGAAAACGCCATCGCGTTTTCGCCGGAAGGCAGCACCATGCACCTTTGCACGCAATTGCACGCTGAAAAATTGCAGGTGTCGGTGCAAGACCGCGGCAGCGGAGTGCCGGATTACGCGCTGGAGCGGGTGTTCGAACGTTTCTACTCGCTGGCCCGTCCGCAGACCGGGCAGCGCAGTTCCGGGCTCGGCTTGCCGTTCGTGCGCGAAGTTGCACGCCTGCACGGCGGCGAAGCGACGCTGGACAACCGCGACGGTGGCGGTGCCGTGGCGACGTTGCGGCTGCCGGCTGGCTGATCTGCGGCCTGGCTGCAGGGCCCTTGTCCGCCCACCATCGCGGGACACGCTGCAAGTACGTCCTTGTAGCTCTTACGCGGCATCCATGCCGCGTAAGGTCCCGCGACGGTGGGCGGGCAAGGACCAGTCACGATGGTCGGTGCGCATGGCTTTCGATAAAACAGCCGGCAACTATCTGGTGAGGCATCGCGCGTTCGACCCACTCAGCGTTTGATCTGGACGTGCGACTGCATCCACAAAGATTTGGCCGACAAAACCACTGCACTCACTGACAGGCGAGCGCTCGCCAGGCTTTGTTAGCCCTCCAGTTGCAGCAAGGCACGGGGATTCGCCGGCTGAGCTCCCACTTCACATTGGCTTCAAATTCGCCTCAAACCCCCGACACCGGCGCATCGCACCCTGGCCACCTCCCAATCTGAGGATGGCCGATGAAATCCCTGAAACTGTTATTGCGGTTCGCCACCATCGGCGGGCTGATCCTGCTGCTGCTGATCCCGTTGTTGCTGATCCGTGGCGCCGTGCAGGACCGCGCCCGCTACCGCGACGAGGCGGTGGAGCGGGTGGCGCAGAGCAAGGCGGGCGAACAGCAGTTCATCGCGCCGGTGCGGGTGCTGCCGTACACCGAAGATGTGCAGGTCACCGAGCCGGACGAGCAGGGCAACCAGCGCAAGGTCTGGCGCAAGCGCGAAGGTGCGCTGCTGCAAACACCGCGTAGCCTGAAACTCATCGGCGAAATGGTGCCCTCGGTGCGCGAGGTGGGCCTGTACCGGGTGCAGGTGTATTCCTGGAAAGCCACCCTGCATGCCGAATACGACCCCTTCGACTACGCGGCCGCTCCGACCCGCGTGTATGGCCAGCCGCACTTGGCCATCGGTATTTCCGACGTGCGCGGGTTGGTCGGCACGCCGCGCTTGCAGGTCGATGGGCGCACCCTGGCGCTGGAAAGCGGCGCAGGCGCCTTGGCCGATCGCTCGGCAGGCATCCACGCCCAACTGAGCCCGCTGGCCGACCCGGTCGCCGGCCGGCTGCAGGACGGCAACGTGGTGAACATGCAGTTCGTGCTGGACGGCACGCGCCGGCTGGCCATCGCACCGATCGCCGACAACAACGAGATTGCGTTGCGCTCCAGCTGGCAACACCCCTCCTTCGGCGGCCGCTTCCTGCCGAATGCGCCGAGCATCGGCCCGAAGGGCTTCGATGCCAGCTGGTCGCTGTCGTCGCTGGCTACCGGTGCGCAGACGCAGTTGCAATCCAGCCAGGCGTCGCTGGATACGCTGGAAGTGCGCCTGGTCGACCCGGTGGATGTGTATACCCAGGCCGACCGCGCCAGCAAGTACGGCATCCTGTTCGTGGTGCTGACCTTTGTGGCGTTCGTGTTGTTCGAGTTGATCAAGCGCCTGCCGATCCACCCGTTGCAGTACCTGCTGGTGGGCCTGGCATTGGCGATCTTCTTCCTGCTGCTGCTCAGCCTGTCCGAGCACATCGCATTTTGGCAGGCCTATCTGATCTCGGCGGCAGCGTGTATCGGGCTGCAGTTCTTCTATCTGTCCGGGGTGCTGCGCAGCTGGGTACGTGCGGCTGGCTTTTCGGTGCTGCTCACCGCCTTGTATGCGGTGCTCTACAGCTTGTTGATCTCCGAAGACAACGCGTTGCTGATGGGCTCGTTGCTGTTGTTCGGCATCCTGGCCAGCATCATGTGGGTGACCCGCAAGCTCGATTGGTACGAGCTTGGCAACAGCCTGCGCTGAGGCCGGCATGATGGCGCATGCACAGTTGCACCGGCGCGCCCAGCGCTTGCTGCCGGCCGGCATCGACACGGTGGCGCTGCTTCCGGCAGCGCTGCCGCAGCCCTGGGAACGCTCGGCGCTGTCGGCCTTGCCGTTGCACCGAGATGGACGCCGCGGCGTAGTGGGCTTGCAGATGCACGCAGATACCGCGCAGGCCTTGCGCGTCGGCGGCCACGCCTTTTTGCAGGCCGCACCGCAGCAGCACACCCCGGCCAGCAAGGCGCGTACCCGCAGCTACGGGCACTGGCAAAGGCTGAGCAACGGCAGTTACTGGGCGCGCAGCACCGATGCGCTGCTCGGGGTGCTGCTGGCCACCGAAGAAGCGGTGGTGTGGTTGTTATGGCAGCAACCCGAGCCCGGCGCTGCGCCCCATGGCCGCTGGCTGCGGTGAGCGGGGCACTGCAGGCACGCCGGGCTGGCTTACCATGCCCGGCATGACTGGCTCATCCCTGATTGTCGAAACGGTGTGCGGCACGCAGGTGCTGCCGCACCTGGATGCGGTGGCGCAGCTGCGCATTGCGGTGTTCCGCGCCTGGCCGTATCTGTACGAAGGCGATGCCGGCTACGAACGCGATTATCTGGCGGCCTATGCGGCCTCGCCAGAGAGCGTGTTCGTGCTGGCACGCGATGGCGACGCGGTGATCGGCGCATCCACCGGCTTGCCGCTGCTCGACGATGGCGCCGCGTTCCACGCACCGTTCCGCGCTGCCGGCATCGACCCGGCCAGCGTGTTTTATTTCGGCGAATCGGTGCTGCTGCCTGCGTATCGTGGTCAGGGGATCGGGCATGCATTTTTCGACCGGCGCGAAGCGCATGCGCGCAGGCTGGGGCGCTTCGCACTGACGGCGTTTTGTTCGGTGGAACGTGCGCCCGACGACCCGCGCAAGCCAGCCGAGTACCGCGCCAACGATGCGTTCTGGCGCAAACGCGGCTACGCGCCGCAACCGGGCATGCGCGTGCAGCTGGAATGGGCGGAGTTGCACCACGGGCAGATCGACCACAGCTTGAGTGTGTGGACACGTGCGTTGTCGCAGTGACTGATCCACCTTCGTTCTCTATCGATCCACAGCAATAAGGCCACCAGATGAAAATCGCCGTCGCCAAATACCCGATCGGCAAACCCGCCGATTTCGCCGCGTTTGCCACGCACCAGTCGGCCCTGGTCGGCGAGGCTGCCGCGGCCGGTGCGCGGGTGGTGGTGCTGCCCGAATACCTGTCGCTGGAGCTGGGCGCGACCTTCGGCACGCATGTTTCCGCCGGCTTGCCCGAATCGTTTGCGGCCATCCAGGCGCTGCGCGCGCCGTGGCTGGAGCTGTTTGCCGGCCTGGCGCGCCAGCATCAGGTGCACCTGATCGCCGGCAGCTTTCTGCTGGATCCGGGGCATGGCCGCTACCGCAATCGCAGCGACTGGTTCACCCCCGAGGGCCTGCATGGCTGGCAAGACAAACTGCAGCTCACCGGTTTCGAAAAAGCCACCGGGCTGATCGAGCCGGGCGATGCGCTCAAGGTGTTCGACCTGGACGGCATCCGCGCAGCCATTGCAATCTGCTACGACAGCGAGTTCCCGCTGCCGGTGCGCGCGCAGTACGAGGCCGGTGCGCGGCTGCTGATCGTGCCCAGTTGCACCGATACTGCCGCCGGTGCCATGCGCGTGCGCATCGGCTGCCTGGCGCGCGCGCTGGAAAACCGCGTGTTTGTGGCGCAATCGGTGACCGCCGGCGAAGCGCCCTGGAGCCCTGCGTTGGACATCAACACCGGCGAGGCGGCGGTGTTTGCCCCGATGGATGTCGGCTTTCCCGCCGATGGCGTACTGGCGCAAACGCACGGCGATGCGCTGTGGGCGGTTGCGGAGCTGGACTTCGACGCATTCGAAGCCAGCCGCGCACACGCGCAAGTCGCCAACGACCGCGATTGGCATGGGCAGTTGGGTGCACGCATCGCGCGCGCCACGCTGGCCACGTTCGCCTGAAAGGTGCGGCCCTCAGAGGTTCATGCTCAGCGTCGCGGACGCAGTCGGTACTCGCGATCGCACCTGCTACGTGTACGCTGCAACGTGTCCGCGCCGTCCTTCAACGGGGCACCGCGCTACGCTGTCTTCGCCACTCTCACCCTTTGCAACGCCACCCACCAGGTTCCCATGGCCAAGAAAACCCTCATTCCGCATAGCGTCCGGCTCGAATTTGCGCCCGGTGCGCTGGTGCACAGCAACCTGTCCGGTGCTGCGTTCACCGACGACTGGCTGTGGGTGGCCGGCGACGAAGCCTGCGCGGTGGACCGGCTGCGCAAGCTCGACCCGGTGCAGCGCGAGACGCTGCGCTTCGGCGAAGGGCAGAGCTTTGCGCTGGCCGAGCTGCTGGATCTGCCGGGCGAAAATGGCGAAGAGGCAGACCTGGAAGGCATGGGGCTGTCGGACGGATTTCTGTGGGTGATCGGCTCGCACGGCAGCAAACGCAAGAACGCCAAGCGCGGCCGCGACGACGCCGAAAACGCCAAACGCCTGACCAAGCTGAAGCTCGACGCCAACCGCCGCCTGCTGGCCTGCCTGCCCATCGAATACGCGCAAGACGGCAGCCCGCAGCTGGTGCGCGAAGCCGCCGACGGCCGCCGTGCGCTGCGCCTCAAGGGCGATGCAAAGAACAACCAGCTCACCGAACTGCTGGCCGACGACCCACATTTCGGCCCGTTTCTGAAGATTCCCGGCAAGGACAACGGTTTCGATATCGAAGGCATCGTGGTCGATGGTCAACGCTTGCTGCTGGGCCTGCGCGGGCCGGTGCTGCGTGGCTGGTCGGCGCTGCTGGAAATCCAGGTGGAGGCGCATGGCGACCATCTGCGCCTGGCGCCGCTGGACGAAGACGGCACGCTGCTGCGCAAGCATTTCCTGCAGCTGGGCGGGCTGGGGGTGCGCGACCTGCATTACTCCGGCGACGATCTGTACCTGTTGGCCGGGCCGACCATGGTGCTGAACGGCGAGATCCGGCTGTTCAAGTGGCCGGATGCGCGCAGCGTGCTGGCCGCCAACCGCGCGCCGGTGCGCTTTCAGCACGACTTTCTGGAATCGGCGGTGCTGCCGCACGGCAAGGACAGCGACCGCGCCGAGGCCATCTGCAACCTGCCCAAGCAGCTGGCCGGCCAAATTCCTACCTGGCTGGTGCTGTACGACGCCCCGGGCGCGGCGCGCAGCGGCGGCGATTGCGTGGTGTACGGCGACCTGTTGCGCAACCGCTGAGCAGTGGGCCGGGCAGGGCCACGCTGCGCAAGGTAAAATCGGCGCAGTCCCGTTTCGCCGAGCGCTCCATGACCTGCCGCACCCGTTTTGCCCCCAGCCCCACCGGTTACCTGCACATCGGCGGCGCCCGCACCGCCCTGTATTGCTGGCTGGAGGCACGCCACCGCGGCGGGCAATTCGTGCTGCGCATCGAAGACACCGACCGCGAGCGCAGCACCCAGGCGGCCATCGACGCCATCCTGGAAGCGATGGAGTGGCTGGGCCTGCACTACGACGAAGGCCCGATCTACCAGACCCAACGCGTGGCCCGCTATCAGGAGGTCGCCGAGCAGCTGCTGGCCCAAGGCAAGGCCTATTACGCCTATGAAACCCGCGAAGAGCTCGACGCCATGCGCGAAACGGCGATGGCCAGGCAGGAAAAACCGCGCTACAACGGCGCCGCCCGCGAGCAGAACCTGCCGTACCGCGACGACCCCAACCGGGTCATCCGTTTCAAGAATCCGGTCGGCGGCAGCGTGGTGTTCGAGGACCTGATCAAGGGCCGCATCGAGATCGCCAACAGCGAGCTCGACGACATGGTGATCTTCCGCCCGGACGGCTTTCCCACCTACAACTTCGCGGTAGTGGTGGACGACTGGGACATGGGCATCACCGAGGTGATCCGCGGCGACGACCACATCAACAACACCCCGCGCCAGATCAATATCTATGAAGCGCTGGGCGCGCCGGTGCCCAGGTTCGCGCACATGCCGATGATCCTGGACGAGCAGGGTGCCAAGCTGTCCAAGCGCACCGGCGCGGCCGACGTCATGCAGTACAAGGACGCCGGCTATCTGCCGCATGCGTTGATCAATTACCTGGCGCGCCTGGGCTGGTCGCATGGCGACCAGGAGCTGTTCACGCCGCAGGAATTGCTGGACCTGTTCGACGTCAAGGACGTCAATTCCAAGGCCGCACGCCTGGACATGGCCAAGCTCGGCTGGGTCAACCAGCACTATCTGAAGACCGACGACCCGGCCAGCATCGCCCCGCAGCTGGAATACCAGCTTGCCAAGCTGGGTGTGGACATCGCCGCCGGCCCGGCCGCTGCCGATGTGGTGGTGGCGCTGCGCGAGCGCGTGCAGACCCTGAAAGAAATGGCCGAAAAGGCCGTAGTCTGGTACCAGCCGCTGGAAACCTACGACGAAGCGGCGGTGATCAAGCACCTGAAATTGGGTGCGGAAGCGCCGCTGGGCAAGGCGCGCGAGATGCTCGCTGCGCTGAGCGAGTGGAGCGTGGAGAGCGTGTCGGCGGCGCTGCACGACGCGGCCGCAGCGCTGGAACTGGGCATGGGCAAGGTCGCCCAACCGCTGCGCGTGGCCATCACCGGCACCCAGGTCAGCCCGGACATTTCGCAGACGGTTTACCTGGCCGGTCGCGAGGGTGCCTTGAAACGCATCGATGCGGCACTCATCAAGATCGGAGCGGGCTGACCGCCGGAGCCTGTGATGAAAACCAACGAACACGCCTGCACTGCACCGCACCACCACGTCGACGACGCCAACGGCTTCGTGCGCGCGGTGGAGCGTGCCTGCAGCGAGCGCGGCCTGCGGCTGACGCCCATCCGTGCCAACGTGCTGCGGCTGATCGCCGATGCCGGCAAGCCGGTCAAGGCCTACGAGCTGCTGGACTGGGTGCGCGAAGGCAAGGGCGTCGGCGCCGATGCGCCGCCCACGGTGTACCGCGCACTGGATTTTCTGATGGCCAATGGCTTCGTGCACAAGCTCGAATCGGTCAACGCCTTCGTCGCCTGCCACCACCCCAACAGCGCCCAGCATTCGGTGCCGTTCCTGATCTGCGACCGCTGCCATAGTGCAGTGGAACTGGAAGACCGCGATGTGGTGTCGCAACTGGAAGCCCGCGCCAAGGCGCTTGGGTTCCAACCGCAGGCGCAGACGCTGGAAGTGCACGGCCTGTGCGCCAAGTGCGCGGTGGCGGAGTGACGATCGCCTGGGAAACAGGCGATTTATCGACCTGGCGGCAATAGACACACACGCGCGCACTCCGCTGCCGATGGATGCGCTCTGCAAGCTACCGAACGACGCCACCGCACATCACGCCGCGGCGGCGGTCTTGCACCCATAGCCGGCCAGGAATAGATCCACCGCGCGTCGCGTCGCCTTGCGCAAATACTCGGGCGAGGGGTCCTTGAGCGCGCCGAACAGGCAGGGCATCAGGGTTTCCGCTTCCAGCAGCGCGGCGAACTGCTTTGACGCGATCAGGACGTCGGCGCAGCGGATCACGCCGCGATCCATCTGCGTCTGCAGGAAGTCGGCCATGCGTTGCACGCCTTCTTCGGGGCCTGCATTGAAGAACAGCGCCCCCACGTCCGACCGTCCCGACACGCCGATGATGGTCTGCCAGATCGTGATCGAGCTGGGGGCGCACAGGAAGCTGAGGATGTCCTCGCCAAAGCGCTGCAGGGTTTCCGCAACGGGGCCGCTGCTTTGTGACAACGCGTCCAGCAATGGGTCGATGTAGCGGTCGGACATGTCTTTGGCAAAGGCCACGAACAACTCTTCCTTGGACGAGAAATAGCCGTACAGCGTGCGCTTGGAGCCGCCGACCCGGGCGGCGATCTGCGACATCGACGCGCCTTCGAAGCCCATCTCGAGGAACACCTCGCTGGCGGCCTGAATGATGGCCTCGCGCTTTTCTTCGGTTCTGACCCGCATCAGGTTCTCCTACGTAATCCATAAGTATACCGACTGGGCAGAAATGCTTGACGGCTACGGATGAGCTTATTAGGATACCGAACCGTACCGTTTAGATTTAACCATCATCACTCCCGTTGGAGACCCGCCCGTGCGTGCCCATGCTTCGTTTCGCCTGTCGTTGCTTGCTGTTGCCGTTTCCGCCACCGCCCTGCTCAGCGCCTGCGGCAGCCCGCCGGGCGGCCCGCCGCCGCAGGAGGGCACCCCGGAAATGGGCGTGCTGACCGTCAAGCAGCAGCCGGTGACGCTGACCACCGAATTGCCGGGGCGCACCGTTCCGTACCTGATTGCCGAAATTCGCCCGCAGGTGGGCGGTCTTGTGCAGTCGCGCCAGTTCACCGAAGGCGGCGACGTCAAGGCCGGCCAGACCCTGTACCAGATCGACCCGGCCCAGTACCGCGCCAGCTATGCCAGTGCCCAGGCCACGCTGGCCAAGGCCGAGGCAACCCTGCGCACGGCGCAGCTCAAGGCCGAGCGCTACAAGGAGCTGGCCCGGATCAAGGCGATCAGCCAGCAGGAAGGCGACGACACCGACGCTGCGCTGGGCCAGGCAAAGGCGGATGTGGCGGCAGGCAAGGCCAGCGTGGAGACCGCGCGCATCAACCTGGCGTTCGCCCGGCTGGATGCGCCGATCTCCGGCCGCATCGGCCGCTCCAGCGTGACCCCGGGCGCGCTGGTGACTGCCAACCAGGCCAATGCGCTGACCACCATCCAGCAACTGGACCCGATCTACATCGACGTCACCCAGCCCAGTAGTGCGGTATTGCGCCTGCGCCAGGCGATGGCGCGCGGCGACCTGGAACGGGCCGGCGATGGCGCGGCCAAGGTGTCGCTGCTGCTGGAAGACGGCAGCACCTATCCGCTGCAGGGGCACCTGGCGTTCTCCGACGTCACCGTGGATCAGAACACCGGCTCGATCACCCTGCGCGCAGTGTTCCCCAACCCGAACGCCGAGCTGTTGCCGGGCATGTACGTGCGCGCGGTGCTGCAGGAAGGCGTCAAGGAGCAGGGCGTGCTGGTGCCGCAGCAGGCGGTCTTGCGCAATGGCGCTGGCAAGCCGACCGCGTTTGTGGTCGGTGCCGATCACAAGCTGCAGCTGCGCGTGCTGGAAACCGATCGTGAGGTCGGCGACCAATGGCTGGTGCGCAGCGGCCTGAAGACCGGCGAGCACCTGGTGGTGGAAGGCGTTTCGCGCGCCCGCGATGGCATCGAGGTCAAGACCGTGCCGTGGCAGCCCAAGGGCACGCCCGCGACTGCGGGCGCTCATGCAGCCGGCACCCCTTCCGCCCCGACCGCACCGCGTGCGGCCAACTGAGGCGGGATCACACGTCATGGCACGTTTCTTTATCGATCGTCCGATCTTCGCCTGGGTGCTGGCCATCATCGTGATGCTGGCCGGCATCCTGTCCATCGCCACCCTGCCGATTGCGCAATACCCCAGCATCGCTCCGCCCGCGGTTGCCATTACCGCCAACTACCCGGGCGCCTCGGCGCAGACGCTGGAAGACACCGTCACCCAGGTCATCGAGCAGAAGATGAAGGGGCTGGATCACCTCAGCTACATGGCCTCCACCAGCGAATCCAGTGGTGCGGTGACCATTACCCTGACCTTCGAAAACGGCACCGACCCGGACACCGCGCAGGTGCAGGTGCAGAACAAGTTGTCGCTGGCCACACCGTTGTTGCCGCAGGAAGTGCAGCAGCAAGGCGTCACGGTGACCAAATCGGCCACCAACTTCCTCAACGTGCTGGCCTTCACGTCCGAAGACGGCAGCATGAGCGACTCGGACCTGTCCGATTACGTGGCTGCCAACGTGCAGGAAACCATCAGCCGCGTCGAAGGCGTGGGCGACACCACCTTGTTCGGCTCGCAGTACGCGATGCGGGTGTGGATGGATCCCAATAAGTTAAACAACTTCAGCCTGACCCCGGTGGATGTGCGCACCGCGATCCAGGCGCAGAACGCGCAGGTCTCGGCCGGCCAGCTCGGCGCGCTGCCGGCGGTGCCCAACCAGCAACTCAATGCCACCATCACCGCGCAGACCCGGCTGAAGACCGCCGAGGAGTTCGAAAACATCCTGCTGCGCACGCAGTCCGATGGCTCGCAGGTGCGCTTGCGCGATGTGGCACGCATCGAACTGGGCAGCGAGAGTTACAACACGGTGGGCCGCTACAACGGCAAGCCGGCGGCCGGTCTGGCGATCAAGCTGGCCACCGGTGCGAACGCGCTGGATACGGTGCGTGCGATCGATAAAAGCCTGGAAGAACAGGAGAAATTCTTCCCGCCCGGCATGAAGGTGCAAAAGCCATACGACACCACGCCGTTCGTGCGTATCTCCATCGAGCAGGTGGTGCATACGCTGATCGAAGCGGTGGTATTGGTGTTTCTGGTGATGTATCTGTTTCTGCAGAACTTCCGCGCCACCTTGATCCCCACCCTTGCGGTGCCGGTGGTGTTGCTGGGCACGTTTGGCGTGCTGGCGGTGTTCGGTTTCACCATCAATACCCTGACCATGTTCGCGATGGTGCTGGCGATCGGTCTGCTGGTGGACGATGCGATCGTGGTGGTGGAAAACGTCGAGCGGGTGATGGGCGAAGAACACCTCTCGCCCAAGGAAGCCACGCGCAAATCGATGGATCAGATCTCCGGTGCGCTGGTCGGTGTGGCGTTGGTGCTGGCGGCGGTGTTCGTGCCGATGGCGTTCTTCGGTGGCTCCACCGGTGTGATCTATCGGCAGTTCTCCATCACGATTGTCTCGGCCATGACCTTGTCGGTGCTGGTTGCGATGATCCTGACCCCGGCCTTGTGCGCCACCTTGCTCAAGCCGGTGGAAAAAGGTCATGGCCTGGCCACCACCGGTTTCTTCGGGTGGTTCAATCGCGTATTCGATCGCGGCAACAACGGCTACCAGGGCGTGGTGCGGCACATGCTGGGCAAGGGCTGGCGCTACATGCTCGCCTATGCGGCGCTGCTGGCGCTGGTGGTCTTCGGCTTCATGAAATTGCCGGTGGGTTTTTTGCCGGACGAGGACCAGGGCACCTTGTTCGTGCTGGTGCAGCTGCCGCCCGGTGCTGCCGATGCGCGCACCGCTAAGGTGCTCAAGCAGGTGGAGCATCACTTTCTGGTCGATCAAAAAGACTCGGTCGCCGGCGTGTTTGCGGTGTCCGGATTCAGTTTTGCCGGTACCGGCCAGAATGTGGGCTTTGCCTTCGTCAAGTTACGGCCGTGGGACGAGCGCACCGGCAAGGGCCAGAGCGTCACCGATGTTGCTGCCAAGGCGGGTGCCTTCTTCGCTGGCATACGCGATGCCAGGGTGTTCGCATTCGCACCGCCGGCAGTGTCAGAGTTGGGCAATGCCACCGGTTTCGACCTGATGCTGCAGGACCGCGCCAATCTCGGTCATGAGGCGTTGATGCAGGCACGTAATCAGCTGCTGGCCGAGCTGTCGCAGGACAAACGCTTGGTGGCGGTACGTCCGAACGGGCAGGAAGACACGCCCGAATTCAAGCTGGAGATCGATTCGCACAAGGCGCAGGCCATGGGCGTGTCCATTGCCGACATCAACAACACCTTCTCCAGTGCGTGGGGCAGCGTTTACGTCAACGACTTCATCGACAAGGGGCGCGTCAAGAAGGTGATGCTGCAGGCCGACGCGCCGTACCGCATGAATCCGCAGGACATCGACCGCTGGTTCGTGCGCAACAGCGCCGGCACGATGGTGCCGTTCAATGCCTTCGCTACCGCAAGCTGGCAATCAGGCTCGCCACGTCTGGAGCGCTACAACAGCGTGCCATCGGTGGAAATCCTGGGCATGGCGCTGCCGGGTGCGGCGTCCAGCGGTGAGGCGATGCAGATCGTGGAAGCGGCTGCGGCCAAGTTGCCGCCGGGGATCGGATTCGAGTGGACCGGGTTGTCGCGGCAGGAGAAATCCTCGACCGGCCAGACCGGCCTGCTGTACGGGTTGTCGATCCTGATCGTGTTCCTGTGTCTGGCCGCGTTGTACGAAAGCTGGGCGATTCCGTTCTCGGTGATCCTGGTGGTGCCGCTGGGTGTGTTCGGCACGCTGCTGGGCGCGATGTTGACCTGGAAAATGAACGATGTGTACTTCCAGGTGGGCTTGCTTACCACGATTGGTCTGGCCTCGAAAAACGCGATCCTGATCGTCGAATTCGCCAAGGAGCTGCATGAAAGCGGCAAGAGTCTGATCGAGTCGGCATTGGAGGCGGCAGGCATGCGCTTGCGTCCGATTCTGATGACATCGCTGGCCTTCGTCCTGGGTGTGGTGCCGTTGGTGCTCGGCAGTGGTGCCGGTGCAGGCGCACAGCATGCGTTGGGTACTGCCGTGATCGGCGGCATGTTGTCCGGCACGATCCTGGCGATTTTCTTCGTACCTTTGTTCTTCGTCTTGGTGATGGGCCTGTTCAAGCGCCGCACCCAGCCCACTTCGCCCGCCCCGCAACCGACAGGACACTGAGATGAAACCGATTCGCATGACATTGACCGCGATCGCGGTAGCCAGCGTGCTGTCTGGTTGCACGCTGATGCCGCGCTATGCACGGCCCGACGCGCCGGTGCCGGAACGTTTTGCCGGCACCGATATCACGATTGCCTCGAACGCCAGCGACACCACCGAAGCCGGCACGAGTGAGGCGATGGACATCGCCAACATCGGCTGGCGGCAGGTGTTCACCGACCCCGCGCTACAGCAGGTGATCGCGTTGGCGTTGGAGAACAACCGCGACCTGCGCGTGGCCGCGCTCAACATCGAAGTGGCGCGTGCGCAGTACCGGGTGGAACGCGCTGCGTTGCTGCCATCCGTGCAGGGCACCGGCACTTCCAACAACGCACGCACACCAGCGGAACTGGCGATTCCGGGCCAGCCGCAGGTGTTTCGCACCTACAGCGCCAACATCGGCATCAGTGCGTACGAGCTGGATCTGTTCGGGCGCGTGCGCAGCCTGAAAGAACAGGCACTGCAGCAGTTTCTGGCCACCGCCGAGGCTCGCCGCAGCACGCACATCAGCCTGGTAGCCGAAGTGGCCACCGCCTATCTGACGCTGGCGGCGGATCAGCAGTTGCTGCAACTGGCGCAGTCCACCTTGACCAGCCAGAGCGATAGTTATCGCTTGCAGCAACGCAGCTTCGAACTGGGCGTTGCTTCGCAGCTCACCTTGCGCCAGGCGCAGACCACGGTGGAAACCGCGCGCGTGGATGTGGAGCGCTACACCGCGCAGGTGGCGCAGGACCGCAATGCCCTGGTGTTGCTGGTGGGCACGCAGGTGCCGGTGGAATTACTGCCGCGCGTTTTGCCCGATGGCGCTAGCGTGGAAGGCAACGTGCTGGCCAGCGTGCCGGCCGGGTTGCCGTCGCAGTTGCTGCAACGACGCCCGGATATTCTGGAGGCCGAGCGCAACTTGCGTGCGGCCAATGCCAATATCGGGGCGGCGCGCGCGGCGTTCTTCCCGAGCATCAGCCTGACCGCATCGCGGGGCTCCTCCACCACCAGTCTGTCCAATCTGTTCGATTCCGGCACCCGCGCCTGGAGCTTCGTGCCCACGCTGACGTTGCCGATCTTCAACGCCGGGCGTAATCGCGCCAATCTGGACATGGCCAAGGCCAACCGCGCTATCGAAGTGGCGCAGTACGAAAAAGCGATCCAGAGCGCGTTCCGCGAAGTGTCCGATGCGCTCGCGCAGCGCGACACGCTGGGCCGGCAATTGCAGGCGCAACAGGCATTGGTCGACGCAACCGCCGATAGCTATCGCTTGTCGCAGGCGCGCTTCGAACGCGGCGTGGACAGCTATCTGCAGGCGCTGGATGCGCAGCGTTCGCTGTACAGCGCACAGCAGACGCTGATCACCACGCAGCTGTCGCGCTTCACCAACCTGGCGACGTTCTACAAGGCGATGGGTGGCGGCTGGCTGCAATCGGCTGCGCCGACTGCCACTGCGACCCCACCAGCGGAGCCGCCACGTGGATGACGACGCGCCGTCCGCTGCGCCCAGGCGTGCGCCACACGACAAACGTGGCGCCATCCTGGCGGCGGCACGCGCGCTGTTTCAACAGCACGGCTTCGACAGGACCAGCATGGACACCATCGCCGAGCGCGCGAGGGTGTCCAAGGCGACCGTGTATGCGCATTTCGCGTCCAAGGAGGTGCTGTTCCGCACCACCCTGGAAGCGCTGGCGCACGCCGCGCCCAATCGCTGGAATACCTTGCTGGATCTGCACGGGCCGCTGGAGCAACGCCTGGCTGGGGTCGCGGAGGCGGTGCTGCGCGTGTCTGCCAGCAGCCTGCTGGATGACACCGCGTATGGCCTGGTGCGCCCGCCTCTATTGCCCAGCCAGATGCGCGAGGAAATGTGGACGCTGTGCTTCGAGCGTTACGACAGCATGATGCGCACGCTGTTGGCGCGCGAGGTGCAACGCGGCGCATTGGTGATCGACGACCTGCCGGATGCATCGGTGCATTTCTTCGGCTTGATCACCGGATGGCCGGCCAATGCCGCCATGCGCGACGATGCGCACGCGTTGCAACTGGATACGTATGTCAGCGGCGCGGTGGCATTGTTCCTGCGTGCGTATCGCCCAGGTTCGGGACTGGACGGGAACGACCGGAAACGCGAGGTGCCCAGCGGGTTCTAGAGCGGCTAACAAGATGTAGCGAGCAGTCGTCGGGTGGGTGTGGATGGCGCGCTCAGAAGTGCAGTGCAGGAGTGGTCCATGCCGCACCGAGCACCGGCCGCGCCCGTCTGGCGGTGCGCGCAGCAGGTTTGTTAGCGGCGCTTGGGTGCAGGGGCCTGCAGGGAGCATTCCTGCGAACGCTGTGTCGCGCGCCCGCACGGCCGTTGCCCATCCACGGATGGTTTTACTTCACGTCCGTCTCTATCGAGTGCGCGGCAGCAGACCGCCGTGGCGGGCAGCCGCAGATCGCTGCATGTGTGCCGCGCCAGCTCGGCCGCTACGGCAGAAAGAGATGAGTGCACCACTACCTCGGCACTGCCTCTTTCCATCCGCTGCATCGGCTAATTGGGCATCGCGCGATTGATGCGCTGTGCGTCGAAGTGCATGCGTGGCGGCAAGGTAATAGCGGCAGGCAAGCGCGCTACAGTGGCTAGTCGAATCGAGGAGCACCGGAATGAATCTGTTCGCTACTGCAATGTCGCTGTCGATGATGGCCGCTGCCGTGCCCGGCGGCGAAGAACACAAGCCGATCAAGGTGAGCAAGGCGGGCGGGGCGGCATCGGCGGTGGGGCCTGCGGAGTATTTCACCGGCAAGGTGCGCATCGATGCACCATTCCAGGCCGATGCGCCTGCACGGGTAAGCGGTGCCACCGTTACCTTCGAGCCGGGCGCACGCACCGCGTGGCATACCCATCCGCTGGGCCAGACCCTGATCGTCACCACCGGCGCCGGGCGCGTGCAGGAGTGGGGCAAGCCGGCGCAGGAGATCCGCCCGGGCGATATCGTGTGGATTCCGCCGGGCGTCAAGCATTGGCATGGCGCCAATGCCACTGTGGCGATGTCGCATATCGCCATTGCCGAGGCAGTGGACGGCTCGCCGGTGACCTGGTTGGAGCAGGTGAGCGAGGCGCAGTACAAGGGCGACTGAGCGAGCAACAACGTTGGCGTGGCAATCTGCCGTGTCCGGTGCGCAGCGCCACACATCGATATCGCTGCCGGGGGAGGCGGTGACCTGTCGCGACGCATGCGGCCGCGGCAGGTCACCCCTGCTCGGTCAGGCCGGCACGCTCACGCAACTTCCGTCGCATCGGGCGTACTGGCGCAAGCGTTGTGCAGCGCGCGCCGGTGACTCGCCGAGAATGCGCGCGTAGTCGCGACTGAACTGCGATGCGCTTTCATATCCCACCCGAAAGCCCGCATCTGCGGCCGTGAGCGCTTCGGCCACCATGAGTCGGCGCGCCTCGTGTACGCGCAGATGCGGGCGGTATTCCAGCGGCGTCATCGAGGTCCCCGTCTTGAAATGCGCGTGGAAGGTGGAACGGCTCATCGCCGACAGGTCGGCGATCTGCTCGATGCGGCCTTGCGGCCTTGCGCCACCGGACACAGCATCGGCGTGTAGACGGTGGGGATGCCATCTGCGGCGATCGAGCTGCGCATCACGTGCAAGCCGGCGATCGGCGTGGCGTGCATGCCGTCCGTGGGTGCGTGGCGCAGCAGGATGTCGGTCAGGTCGGCAGTGGCAAAAGGCATGCGGGACGCTCGTGCGCTGGCGCTGTGCGGCACAGCCGCGGTATCGCGATCCTTACAAGGAACGCCGTGGTGCGCCCATCAGTGGCAGGCGCGACAATGGCACGGGCGCTCGCATATTCGGCCAATGCGGCAGACAGCATGCAGCTGCCGCTGATCGATCGCTCACGCAGATTCCGTATCCTTGCGGCCTGTTCCCGGTGTTCGGATCGTCTATGGCTGCGAAACCCCGATCCCTTGCTGCTCCCTCCACCCCGGCCGACTGGAAAGCGATCGAGCAGGCGGCAACCGCCGAGCTTGCCAGGCGCGCCCAGCTGGCGCATCAGCAGATTGTCGGTTTGCTGAGCACGCACGGGCATCTGCTCAGCGATGCCCAGCGCCGCGCACTGCGTCAACGCCTGCAGCGTGGGAGTTGATCTGTCGCCGCGCAATGCGCCGAGCGCCCGATCGACGTCCATCTTCGCTGGGATACGATTGAAGGCGCTGCGACCGGTCACGCTGAGTGCGCCTTGCTGACCGATGGCCGGCACTGGCTCAGCGCTGGCTCCACGACAGTCCGCGGTGACGGCGTACCGGACGATCACGCCCGTCACGCCTTTGCAGACAACGCCTGCCTGACCGTGGCGCTTGCCCACTCAGCGCAGGGTCGCTACTCCCTGGATCAGCTGCAGCGATGCATCGTCGACCTCGCGGTCGGCACGTACCCGCGGCAATGCGGCAAGCGCCGCCCGGACCGACGCGTACCCGATGATGCCGCTGCCGTCCTGCGTGGCCGAGAGCACCGTGCCGTTGCTCTGCCGTGCCACTCTGGCGATGGTCTCGGCATTGCCTGCAAAGATGTCCAGTCGTGGCGCTGCCACGGCCGGTTGGCCATTACGCTGATTGATGGCCACCATCAGGTCGGGTTCGTCTTGCGCGCCGGCTGCGCCGCTGCGGCGACCAGTCGCGGCGCCGCCGGGCAGGATGAGATACGGACCAACGCGCACCGCCGCTGCGGAATCGACCGTGGCAGTCGCACCTGCGCGGCGCATTGCAGGCGTCGCGTCAGGTGGCGGTGCCTGCACCTGCCGCTGGATCCTGGCATCGGGCACCAGTCTGAAATCGGTGTCGCCGATCATGAAGCGCGCACCGGTAGCAGAGCGCTGCAGCGCCGTCTGCATGCTGGTCTGGGCCAGGGCGGGCATGCCGGTCAGCATGCACAGAACGATGGTGGTACCAAGCGCTAGTTTCATGTCAGTGCCCCAGAACGCGTAGTTTGAAGCCCGTCAGTTGGGCCGGAGTGGTCGAATCGGACATGTCGGAGACTTCCAGCGTCCAGATGCCAGTCACGCGCTCGTCGAGAAACGCGTTGCTGGTGGAGAGTGGAATATCGAACCCGGTTCCTTCAGTGATCGGCGACAGTGTCTGAAAGGGAGTGAGTACATGGCTGCGGGTCCCGCTGGGCGAGATCAGCACCACTTGCAGATTGCTGGGAGTGGTGTGGGTGGTCTGCATCGACCATTGCACGGTATCGATGGTAAGCGCATCGCCAAGCCGCAGCTGCAAGGTTGCCGGTGCATTCGGCCCGCCGATGGCCGAACTTGCCGGAAGCGCCGCTTTCCAGCCCAGATCGCGTTGCGGCGGCAAGGGTGTGAAGCGATAGGCGCGATAGACCGCTTCGGCCGCATCCACCAGGCCGAACCCGTACCAGTTGCTGAAGCTACGACCGGCGGCGTTGGTGATCCAGCCCGGTTCGATCACGCTGCCGCGATAGCGGATGACCGGTTGCTCCCGATCGATCTGGCGCGCGCTGGTCGCCAGAATGTATTTGACGTCGCGGGCGCTGAGCGCGGGGTTGGCCTGCAGAATGAGTGCGGCCACGCCGGACACCACCGGTGCCGATGCCGACGTGCCATTCATCGTGGCCAGGTAGTTGCACGATGGATCGATCGGCGAGCTGCTGCCGTCCAGTGCATTCTCCGGTGCGGCGTCGGCATTGTCGGCACTCCAGCCGGCAGCGCAGCCGGCCAGGTCGGTGGTGACGATGCCAGGGTCGTAGTAAGCCGAGATGGGGCGGTCGCCGAAGTAGCGTCGTTGCAGCCCATATTCGCCGCCAAATCCGCTCACCCATAGCGCCGCGCCTGCCGAGGAATAAGAAGAGCGCACGCCTCTGGCATTGACCGCGCCGGCCATGATGATCTGCGGTAGGTTGCTCGTTGGGTCGGTGGCCGGCGTGGAGCAGGTCATGCCCAGCGTACGGGCCAGCGCAGGGCACAACTCGACCCAGTTCCCTGCGGCATTCGTGCCGAAAAAACTGTTGAATGTATTACCGGCCGACTGCACATACACGCCGCCCTTGCCGTCGCGCGTGCCGCGCATCAAGCGTTCGAGCGAGCGCTGGGCAGCGGGCGAGAAGGCGGGGTAGAACGTCAGATCCGAACCGAAGCTGTTATTGAATACAGCCACGTCACCTGATTCGGCGCCAGCTCCCCAGGACGCGCGTAAATTGCTGTCGAAGTCGGTCGGGATGCCTTCCGCTGCAAAGAGTTTGAAGCCTTTGAGCCGCGCATTCGGCGCGACGCCGCGGCCGCCGATGCCATTCCAGCCGGCTTCCGCCATGATGCCGCCCACCGCCGTGCCATGCGCTTCACCAGGATTGCGCGGCGTTGGATCGTTGGACCCGTCGGCGAAGTTTTTCGATCCGCCAGGGACGACGTTGGCTGCCAGATCCGGATGACGGATATCCAGCCCATCGTCCAGCACCCCCACGATCACGCCCTGGCCACGGATTCCCAGCGCATGCACTGGTTCGATATTCAAATCCACACCTGCGACAGGACGGGAATCCGCAATCACGTCCTGCCCGTTGTTGAGCAGATGCCATTGGTAGCGAAACAGCGGGTCGTCAGGCTCCGGCGCCCGCGGTTGCGCGCGAATCGAAGCCGGCCCTTGCGCCGATGCCGGCGCGATGGAGGCATCGCCAAACAAAACCAGCAGCGTGGCGGAGCACAGAAATTGCCGTTGCAGAAGAGTCGTCATCAACAGGATCCCAGTGGGTGAACTGAAGGGAGTCGCCAACGCGGCGAGGTGATGCATGCAGGCAGCGTGCGGCAGATGCGTGGGGTCGACCGGCGGGCGCTCCATTGCGTGGGCCGTGCCTGTCAGCCCTTACGGTGAACTCGATGTCTGTGTCATCGCGTCTCGCACCGCGACCGGATGGCGACATCGCAAGTTTCCAAGCGTTGCGATGCGCCGAGCATCGTGGCCGCAGGAAGACCTGGCCACGATGCCTACATCGGTTGCATGACTGCCTGGCTGACCACCAGCGAGAACTGCGTGGCCCCCGTGTTGCCTTGGAGAGACGTCAGTGCGCGTTGCGCCTGTTCGACCGAGGCATACGCAATGACGGCGCTGTGATCGACCGTCGAGGTGTAGACGATGCGTCCGCCCGAGCTGCTCGCCAACGCAGTCGCGTTGGTTGGCGTTGTGCCGGTCAATTTCAGTTGGGGCCGCACCAGCACCACGCGGCCGGTGCGTTCGTTCACGGCCGCGGCAAGCTTCCGCTCCGTGCTGGCCGCGCGCACGCCGCGTGCGGCATTGGCTGGTGTGTCCAGCAGCACCGCGTAGGGACCCACGCGCGCGGCGATCTTGCCGATGGGCCGAGTCATTACAGTGGTGCCTTGTGTTCTTGCAGAGCGCGCTGCGCCGCTCTCCGCATTCCCGGGTGGAAGTGGATCGGAGACCACCGACCCCGGCAGCATGCGGAACCTATCCTGCCCGGAGGTGAAGCGATCGCCGGTCGCAGCCGCGCTGAGCGCAAGGGCATCCATGTACTGTTCTGCGTGTGCCATGCCGCAGGCGGCCAGGGAAGCGAGCAATACCGAAACAGCAAGCGTGATCTTCATGTCAGTGCCCCAGGATGCGAAGTTTGAAGGATTGCAGCGCCGCGGTGGATGTCGGATCGGTCACGTCGGTGACTTCCAGCGTCCACACGCCTTGCGCCCGCTCATCGAGAAATGCGTTGCTGGAGGTGAGGTCGATATAAAACCCGGTGCTCGCATAGACGGCCTGGTCCAGTGCCGAGAACGGGGTGAGGACGTAGCTGCGCGTTCCGCTGGGCGACTCCAGCACCACGCGCAGATTGGTCGGGTTGCGATGCGATGTGGCAAGCGACAGTTGCACGCCTTCCACCTTCATTGCCTGGGTGATGCGGATGCGTTGTTTGGCAGGTCGCGCGGGGCCGCCGATCTGGCTCGGGGCGACGGTGGATGCTACCCATTGGGTATCGCGCACCGCAGGCAGCGGCGTGAAGTAACGTGCCTCGTAAACGGCTGCGGCGCCATCGGCCAGGCCGAATCCGTACCAGTTGCTGAAGCGATGGCCGGCCGCATTGGTGATCCAGCCCGGGTCGATCACGCTGCCCTGATACACCGCAGCAGGCTGCCACGGATCGATCTGCCGCGCGGTCTTGGCCAGGATGTATTTGACGTCGCGCGCGCTCAGGTTCGGGTTGGTGCTCAAGATCAAGGCTGCGACGCCGGAGACAGTGGGCGCAGCGGCCGATGTGCCGTTCATGACGCCGTTGTAGTTGCACGACGCATCGATCTTCGACCTGCTGCCGTCCAATGCATTGTTGACTGATGAGTCGTCAACGTTGTCGCCTGCCGCGCAGCCGCTGAGGTCGGTGGTGACGATGGCTGGGTCGTAGGCGTACGGTGCCGTGTCCGGCGCAAACACGGATGCCGCATCGGGATAGAACTTGCGTTGCCGGCCGAATTCGCCGCCAAGACCGGAGACCCACAACGCAGAGCCTGAAGACGAATACGAGGCGCGTTGACCTGTGGCATCCACACTGGCGACGACAATCGTGCCAGGAAGATTACTGCGTGGGTCGACGTTGGTCAGCGCGCAGCCGACTTTCAATACACGTGATTCTTCGCTGCAGAGGTTGACGATGTTGCCGTTTTCATCGCGCGCACGCAGCCGCGCGAAACTGTTGCCAGCGGACTTGACATAGATGGCGCCGCGCCCACCGCGGCTAGACCGCATCAATGCTTCCCAGGACTGTTGTTCTTCTACCGGGAAATCGAAATACAACGGCCCGACCGAGCCCCAGCTGTTATTGAAGATATCGATACTGCGCGCCTCCGGGCCGTCACCCCAGGCATACCGGACGCTGGCTTCGGAGTTGGACGATGCACGCGCAAGAAAATCGAATCCTGCCATCAGGACGTCGGGCGCCACGCCACGTCCGCCACGGCCGTTCCAGCCAACGGCGCCGATGATGCCGGCCACCGCAGTGCCGTGGCCGTTGTACGGGTCGACTGGCGTCGTATCGTGGGAGCCATCGCCAAAGTTGTACGAGCCGTTGGGCAGGATGTTGTCGGCCAGATCTTCATGGCGTAGCTCCAGCCCGTCGTCCACCACGCCGACCCGCACGCCGCGGCCGCGGATGTTCAAGCCATGCAGGATATCCACGTCCAGGTCCACGCCGGGCACCGGGCGGCTGTCGCCGATCACGGCCTGGCCCTGGTTGGAGAGATGCCACTGATAGCGATACAGGGGGTCGTTGCCGCCGGATTTGGCGGTGGCGGTAGTGGCATTGCTGGGATTGCCGGTGACAGCCGTGAGCGGTGTTGCCGCCAGCGCCGAAAGTGGGCTGCTACCGATCACGAGGGCACCGATCAACAGCGCGAGGGGTTGCCTGCGAAAAGAGTTCATTCCGTTTGATTCCAGTCAAAGGGTAGGCGCGGTCGAAGCGACACGGTCCTCCGTTTGGCCAATCGCACGATCGGCCGTTGCAGCCGCGCCGTTGGCTCGGGACGCGCCTATGAAGCCCGAGCCGTTGGAGCCGGAAGAGGTATTTGCAGTCGAAGACCCGGCGCGATCGCCCGGGTCAGGAAGCACCCGTCAGGCAACCTCGCCTGCAGGCGGGTAGCGCCCCAGGCCTGCCGCCGCAAGGTGGCGATGGCAGGGGGGCGAGAAAAGACAATGCGACAGCGGCAGCGACAGGAGTCATGTCCGTTTATCCCAAGAGAGCTACACAGCGCATCGGTCCGGCGATGGAGTGGATGCGGCCAGGTGGTTCGTCGGCTCCCCTGTGCGTCTGAACGCAGCCGATGTTGGCGATGCATCTGCAGCGTCAACGCCTCGATTAAAGATGGGGCAATCCTTGCCTGCAAGGCACGCGATGTAGGGCATCTGCGTGACACATCGCGCAATTTATGGATGGTATGCAGATTTATGCGTTGCATGCGAAGTTTTGCGTACAAATAAGGGCGAAAAATTTGCTAGAGCGCTCGCATCGATTGAAATAACCCATCGCGATGCGTCGTTCTGCTTCGCATCGGCGACCACTGCGACATGGTTGTCATCACATAACCGGGCTGCACATCTCGCATACAAGCGGGCACGCCCACGCGCAGCGGCGTTGCGCAAGGATTGCAACGCCTGTCGCCGGCGCTTGGCATAAGACAGGCTGCATCGCGATAAGTGCAGCGCGAGGCTTGTTGCAAGGCGCCGCGCAGCAGCGTTGCGCCGCTGCGCGGGCCAGTCGCGTACAGACCTACCAGCGGTATGCCACCGACATCTGGTATTGCCGCCCGGCGATCGGCCGGCCCATGAACACCCCGCCGGTCGCAGCGCCGGGTACGCGCACATTGCCTTCGGTGAGGCCTAGCGTGTCGGTGACATTGCTGCCGCTGGCGGTCACCTCCCAATGCTCTCCCACATGCAGGTTGGCGCCGATATCCAGCATGTCGTAGGAAGGCAGGCGCTGGCTGTTGGCCAGATCCGCGAAGCGCTCGCCGATGTAGGAATAGGTGGCAAACAGCTTGAGATCGCCGAACGGCAGCATCCAGTAATAACTGGGCGTGATGCGGAACTGCCGCTTGGGTTGGCGCATCACCTGGTTGTCGGTGAACTCGCGATAGTTGCGGTAGGTCGCATCCAGCCACACCCCGGTGCCGGCCAGCTCGAAACCGCCGAACGGTCGCACCGCAGCTTCCACTTCCAGGCCGCGCGCGCGCGAATCGCCGACTGCGGTGAAATTCTGGCCATTGGCCAGAAACGCCTGGAACGGCGAGTTCTTGAAGGTGTTGTAGAACGCGGTGAGATAGAGGTCGTACGCGCTGGTGCCGGACTTCAACCCCAATTCGTATTGATCCACCTCCTGCACGCGGTTCTGTCCATCGCGCAGGTTGTCGAAGCCGGGAAATTTCACCCCGGAGTTGACCCGCGCAAACAGGCTGTTGTTCTGATCGAGCGTGAAGTTCAAGCCCGCCGTCCACGAAAACGCTTCATCGTCCTGATCGATGCGCCGTGTGGTTGCCAGCGCCAGCGAGGTGGCATTGTCGTACAACGTGGCCGGATTGCCGTCCAGATCCACGCTGGCGGTGTCGTGCACATCGCCGGTGACGCTCTGACGCTCGTAGCGCGCCCCCAGATCCAGGCGCAGGCGTTCGCTCAGCTCCCACTCGTCGGCAACGAAGGCAGCGATGTTTTCGCCGTCGTAGTTGGCGCGCAGGTTCAAGAACGCGGTGCTGGTAAAGCCCTGGCGCGTGGCCTGGCGGCCGTCGTCCAACGTCACATCGATGCGGCGTGCGTTGTTTTGCGCGGTGAGCAGCATGGTATTGCCCAGGTACCAGGTGTCGGCAGACGAATACTTGGCGTAATACGCGCCCACGGTGAGCGTGTTGCCGGCAAACAATTCGCGGCTCAAACGCAGGTCGTTGGTAAAGGAATTCAAACGTTTGTCCACCGACCACCAACCGGCTTCAAGCACCTGCTGATTGGCATCCACCGCACCGCCGCCATTGGTGTAGCTGGCGCTACCGCCGCTGCCGTAACCTGCAATGAAATCGCTCAAGCGTTGCGGTGCGTCGCCGGTGAACAGCGCATAGGTCGGCGCACTGCCGCTCATCACGTTGAAGCGGTCGGCAACGGTCCAGCCGCCGCTTTCCCAGTTCCATTCGCCGCCGAACACATCGATGTTGACGCCACGCCCGTCGGCCAGATCGCGCCGCAGCGTCTGGCCATTGGGCCCGACCAGCAGATCGACGTTACGGAAGTCGCGGCCGAGCAGGGTGCCGGTCTGCGCATTCAAGCCGGGAAAGCTGGACAGATCGTTGCCGTTATTGCGCGAGAGCAACGGAATGGCGGTGTAGAACGCGTTGTTGTCGTCGGTATGCCGCGCATAGAACGACAGCTCGCCGCTGTCCCAGCGCTTGCTCAAGGTGGCACTGAATTGGCCACCCTTGTCGGCGGAGAACTGTGGGTCGCGCACGCCGTCGGTTTCGCGGAAGAAGCCGCCCACGCTGTAGTACCAGCCATTGCCCATTGGCCCGCTGTTGAACACATCGATGCGGCGCAGCGCGTTGTTGCCGCCGGTCAGGCGCACGCTGCCTTCCGGCGCGTCCTGGCCTTTTTTCTGGATGAAATTGACGGTGAGGCCAGGCTGGCCATTGGAGAAGATCGGGCTGGAGCCGCCGCGCAGCACTTCCATGCGCTCGACCGTATCGTCGACGCGGAACAGTGTGGAATTTTCCAGGAACGACAAGGTTGGCGGCGGAAACAATGGCGAGCCATCCAGCTGCATGGTCACGAACGGCGCATCGCCCTCGGACGGCATGCCGCGCACGAAGATGTTGGCACCCGTACCGCCGCCGCTGGGTTCGGCCCACACGCCGGGCACGATCTTGAGCAGGTCGGCGGTGCTTTGCGGTACCGCCTGCTGGATCTGCTCCGGGCTGGCCGTGGTGATCGAAAAACTGGCGTCGCGCTTGGCAAGGCCCTTGAAGCGCGCGGTGCCGCTGACGATCACCGCATCCAGCGTGGTGGCGTCCTGGGAGCCCGCGACGGGCGCGGCGGTCTGCGTGTGGCCATCCGGTGCCAGCAGCACGGCGGCGATGGCCAGCGAGAGGGTGTAGCGGGGTGAGGAAAAACGCATGCGCAAGGTTCCTTGGTCTGGAAGCAAGAACGCTGCCGTCCACGCAGTGGCGCGCACACAACGGCAGGCAGTGCATGCGCGCGCCCGCGCTGTTGCGTCGCTTGGCGCCCCCTGTCAGCGCAGTGCAATGAAGTTTTAACCCCAGATGCGCCACAGCCTGTTGTGCGACGCAGCAGCTACGGCTTGGGTCTGTCGTTGCTGGCAACGCAGTGCGTGCCTGCGCTGTGGCGGCGATCACATCCTGCGTCGCGCTTATCGCGGGTAGCGACGGACGCGACTGCCTGCGTGGGGCAGCGCCAATGCGGCGCGCACGGGTACGTCTACACCGCGCATAAAAAAGGCCGCCCGAAGGCGGCCTCGCTTCCATTCAGCGGGGGAGAGAGTCCGCTGTCAGAAGAACAAGCGCATGCCGAACGACGCGCTGCGGCCAGGTAGCATCACGTCGTCCTTGAGGAAGGAGGTGTGCACGCGCGCGTCCTGGTTGGTCAGGTTGTTGCCGTCCAGGAACACTTCCCACGCGTTGCTGCCGCGGTCCACGTGGTACGCCAGGTGCGCATCGACGAAGGTGTAGCCATCGGTCGGCGTTTCGTTCGCTGCCACCTTGTCCTGCTTCATGGTGCGGGTCGCACCGAGCGAAGCACGCCACTGCTCGGCATTCCAGCGCAACTGCGCACCGAAACGGCCCGGCGCAATACGCGGCAGGTTGCCGCCATCGCTCAGGCGGGCGCGCACGGTGTCGCCGAACACGCGCAGGTCCCACGCACCGTTGTCGTTGTTGGCCAGGTGGAAGGTGGCCTCGCCTTCGAAGCCGTGGAAGATCGCATCGGCCTGGGTCCACTGGCGGATCGGCAGGAAGTCGTTGTCTTCTTCGTTGAACCACTGGCCGCCGGTATCGACGATGTAGACGAAGTCGTTGTAGCGGTTGTAATACGCCGCCACCTTGGCATCCACCCAATCGTTCTGGAAGTTCAGGCCCAGCTCGGCCTGGTTGGCCTTTTCGGTCTTCAGGTCCGCATCGCCGATCTCGAAGGCGAGGGTGGCGATATGCGGGCCATTGGCGAACAGTTCCTCTTCGGCCGGCGCGCGTTCGGCGTGGTCGAGGTTGGCAGTCAGACGCCATTGCTCGTTGAAGCGGAATGCGCCACTGGCCGAGAAGCTGGTCGGGGTGAAATCGCGGTCCACACCGATGTCGGTCTGGTACTTGACCTTGTCCACGCGCGCGCCGACTTCGGCGCTGACGCGCTCCCAGCTGTTACGCGCAACAGCGAACACGCCGAGCGAGCGCGTATCGGTCTTGGGCACGAAGGATTCCTCGCCCACCGCCTGGAAGGTGGTATCGCTGCCCTGCAGGCCGAATGCGGTCTGCCAGCCGCCGCCAAACGTCAACGAGGCTTCCACACGGCCTTCGTTGGCCCGCTTGGTGAACACGGTGCCGACTTCCTCGCCTTCAAATTCGGTATGCGCGTAGTCGGTGTGACCGAAGCTGTAGCGCAACGCGCTGCCTTCGCCCCACGGGTCGGTCAACCCGCCCTTGAGGTCGTAGCGGTCCTGCTGCAGCTTCAACGACACGCCGCGCTCGCCGATCGATAGATCGCCCGGCTCGCCCGGGTTGCCGTAGTTGTCGCGGAACCGCGATGCCGACAGGCCGACAAAGCCCCAATCGCCGGACAGCGAGGCACCGATCGAGCCCACCTTGGAGTCGATCCAGGAGTTGGCCTGGCGGCCCTGCGGGGTGTCGTAGTCGTTCTGGTTGCGGTACACGCCATCGGCATGGATCGACAGCCCGCTGCCATTGCCGGCATCGACGCGGAACATGTCGGTGTTGCCGTCCTTGTCGCCGCCGTCGAAGCGCACTTCGGCACGCCCGCCGAAGCCGTCCACCGGCGTTTCGGCGATGCGCCCGTCGACCACGTTGACCACGCCGCCGATGGCGCCGGAGCCGTACAGCAATGTCGACGGACCCTTCAGCACTTCGATCTGGTTGGCCAGGAACGGCTCGATCGCCGGCGAATGGTCCTGGCTGACGGTGGAGACGTCCTGGGTGGACAGACCATCGCGCAGCACCGCCACGCGCGGGCCGTCCAGGCCGCGGATGATCGGCCGGCCCACGCCGGGGCCGAAATTGGAACTCTGCACGCCGGGCAGGCTGGCCACGGTTTCGCCCAGGCTCGAGCTGCGCACCTCGTCCAGACGCTCGCCGGCCAGCACTTCCACCGGGCGGCTCAAGTCGCCGGCCGCATCGCGCAGCGGGCTGGCGGTGACCACCACCTTGTCAAGGTCCTTGATGTGCCGGCCGCTGGATGGGCTGGCGGCGTGGCGGGTGTCGGAGCTGGGCGGGGTCTGCGCATCGGCAGCGGCCGGTACGTCGTCGGCCATGGCCAGGGCAGGGGTCAGCAGGCTGGTCAGGGCCAGCGAGAGCGTGGAACGGCGGAACGAGGAAGCGAGGCTGGGGGGCATGATGGGCCGGACTCTGTAAGTGTTACTTTGTATCAATGATAGGGCGCAGCTTGCCTGCTGCGCCGGCGGCGAGACCCGCACGGCTGCGCGATGCAGTGGTGCGGGGCTGGAACAAGGAAGATGTTATATTATTCCACGTCGCCGCGAGCACCTGCTGGAAGTCATGCCTCTACCGACCCTTCGCCATCTTCTCGACCGCTTCGGCGCAACCGGTTCGCTGCTGTGCGCCGTGCACTGCGCGGTGCTGCCGCTGGTGCTTGCGCTGGCGCCGTCGCTGGGCCTGTCGTTCTGGCTGGGCGACAGGGTGGAACTGGCCATCGTGGTGTTCGTGACGTTGCTGGGCCTGCTCAGCCTGGTACTGGGCTATCGCCGGCACAAGGCGCTGCATGCGCTTGCCCTGCTGTTGCCAGGCCTGGCACTGCTATGGCTGGGCCTGTTGTACGACCCGTTGCACCACTCGGTGGTGCCGCATGCGGTGGTGATGACGCTGGGCGGCGCCCTGGTCGGCATCGCGCACCTGGTCAACCTGCGCCTGAATCACGGGCATGTGCACGATGCCAGCTGTGCGCACTGAGGACAGCTGATAACACTGGCGCGTAGCCGCCAGACGGGCCGCGGACGCCGGCGGGAATCGGCATGTGGCCACGTGTCGCCGCCGGTTCCTCGGCGTCATCCACGCCCACCTGACGACAGCTCGCCAGCGCATGCGTTGATCTGTCGTCGATCGGCTCCGCAAGGCGGGCGGCGCAGCCCGGCTACGCTGGCCGGGGCCGTCGTGGTAGGCTTGTCGGCCTTGCGCGAGGGCACCGCCGGTGCAAATCTCGCCAGACCCGTGCCAGCACGGGAATTTGTATTCACATTCAGGAGTCGACGAAATGGGTAAGGGTGACCGTAAGACCGCCAAGGGCAAGCGCTATAACGCCAGCTACGGCAATTCGCGTTCGCACGCGGTGAGCAAGGTTGTGGTGGGTGCAGCTGCCCCGGTTGCCAAGAAGGGCGTGGTCAAGGCCCCGGCCAAGAAGGCTGTCGCCAAGAAGACCGTCGCCAAGGCCGGCTGATCCTCAGCCCGCTTCGCGACACCAGAACGCGGCGCTTGCGCCGCGTTTTTTTATGTCCGGCATCAGCGCAAACGCAGGCGCGTTGGTGCTGGCGGCGTGTTGCTAGCGCGCTGTTTCCGCAGCCGCGGGCTGGCTGGCCGCCGCGGGTGCCAGCAACTGCTCGGCCAGGCCGCGGTAGATTGGCGTCTTGCACACCAGCCCGGACACTGCGCGCGCAATCAGCACGGTGGCCAGGATCGGCAGCAGCATCTGGCTGGTGTCGGTGAGTTCCAGCGAGATCACCGCCGAGGTCAGCGGCGCCTGGGTCACGCCGGTGAGATAGGCGCACATGCCCAGCAGCACGAAGGTGCGCGGGTCCACGCTGGGCATCAGGACCGACAGGTTGTGGCCGATCCCGGCACCCACTGCCAGCGCCGGTGAGAACAAGCCGCCGGGAATGCCGGCCAGATACGAGACCAGATTGGCGATGAGCTTCATCAGGCCGAACTCGTGGCCGACCACCGCATGCCCCTGCACCAGGCTGCGCGCCTGCTCGTAGCCGGTGCCGAACGCACCTTGCCCGAACGCCAGCGCCAGCCCGACCAGCGCGACGCCGCACAACGCGGCCAGCAGCACCGGATGCCGTTGGCGCAGCGCACCCAACCAGCGGGGCTTACCGCTGACGCTGGCCAGCACCAGCCGCGCGAACACGCCGCCGAGCAGCCCGGCCACGCTGCCGCACAAGGCGATTGCCAGCCACGCCTGGCCCAGCGGCAAGGCCACTGCCACCTTGCCAAAATAGGTGTAGTTGCCCAGCAGGCCCAGCGACACCACGCCGCCAACGATCACCGCGGTGAGCAGGGTGCCGGAGAAGCGGTGCTCGAAGCGCCCGCTCAATTCCTCGATCGCAAACACCACGCCTGCCAGCGGCGTGTTGAACGCTGCGGCGATGCCGGCAGCGCCGCCGGCGAGCAGAAAGTGCGAGAGCTCGCGCGGATCGTGAAAACCGAACCAACGCCCGAACACATGCATCAGGCTGGCGCCGACATGCACGGTAGGGCCTTCGCGCCCGACCGATGCGCCGCCCAGCAGCGACAAGGTGGTCAGCGCGAGTTTGCCGACCGACACGCCCAGCGAAAGGTTGTTGTCACGAAACGCCGGGTCCGGGTGTTCCAGCGCGGCGATCACCTGCGGGATGCCGCTGCCGCGCGTGGGCCGCAGCGCACCGGAGGTGAGCCAGGCGAGCAGCGCGAAAATGCCCGGCGTCAGCAGCAACGCCCACCAGATCGAGTGCGCGGTAATGCGTTGGAACAGGTGGAACGCCGCGTCGCTGGCCTTGGCGAACACGATCGCCACCAGGGCTACCGCAATCGCGCCGCCCCACAGTGCAGCGCGACGACGCCAGCCTTCGCTTGACAACAGCGGCCGCAGGCGACGCGGCGTGGAATTGGAACCGGACATTGCGCCATTGTCGCATTGCCTGGCGGCAAGCGGGTCTGCAGCGCGCCACATTCCCGCCTCGTTATCAGCATCAGATGCATGGCGGCGACGCGCGACAGCGTCCTTGTACGGGCAGGATCGGTACCGACACTGACACTGACAAGCGCATGCATGCGCGGCAGCCTCGTTGACGCTGCCTGCCGCAGCTACTCGGTGCCGGCGGCCGGCGGCACGCGCAAGGCCGGCAGCAAGGTGGCCGGGTTGCCATCATTGGGCGCGGCCGGGATACCCAGCAGCCGGGTCATCAGTGCGTAGACATCCACATTGTCGAAGCCCGGCAGTGTCTTGCCCTGCGCCAGGTCCGGGCCTTGCGCCAGGAACACCGCCCGCATCGACGGCAGCGCTGGATCGAAGCCATGCGAACCGCGCATGCCCTGCTGCGCGCGTTTGGCGAGCTTGTCGGGAAACAGCGCATCCCAGCCTTCGTGCATCTGACAGACGATGGCGGGAATGCGCGGATGGCTGCCGTAATGCCAGCGCGCCGGCAGCTGCGCTTTGCGCCAGCACTCGTAGTGCGCGTGCTTGCCGAGCAAGCTGGCCTCGGCAGCGGCCTGTTGCCCGGGCATCGGCGCGAAGCCGATCACCTGGCCGTCGGTGACGGCGCCGGCGATCTGCGGCGGTGCCATCGCTTCCACGCTGATCGCGTGCCCCGGGGCAACCTCGGCCATGCCGTGGTCGGAGACCACGATGATGTTGGTGCGCCCACGCGTGCCATCGCGCTGCATGCCGTCCAGCAGCCGGCCGATGGCCGCATCCACCGCGCGCACGCTGTCGGCGTACTCGCGCGATTGCGGGCCGTGATCGTGGCCGGCTTCGTCCACGTGTTCGAAGTACAGCGTGACCAGGCGATTGCGCGCGGCACCGGATGCAGCGAGCCAGCCACGCACCTCGTCCACGCGCGCGTCCATCCCGGTGTGTTCTTCGTAATGGCGCCAGCGTGTGGGGCGCACGCCTGCAATCGCTGCCTCGCTGCCCGGCCACGACCAGGTCGCGGCATGCTGCCCGGCCTTTTCCACGCCCACCCACACCGGCTCGCCGCCCCACCAGCGCGCATCGCCCACCGCCTCGGGTTTGCTCAGCCAGAAGCTGCCCAGCGCCGGGTCGCGCATGCTGTTGTGCACGATGCCGTGGTGGTCCGGGCGCAAACCGGTGACCAGGGTGTAGTGATTGGGAAACGTCAGCGACGGGTACGACGGCGTCATCCAGCGCGCACGCACGCCTTCACGCGCAAGTTGCGACAGGTTGGGTGTGATGCCGCGATCGAGCATGTCGGCGCGCAGGCCGTCGATGGAGATCAGCAGCAGGGTGTGCGGCGTGCCGGCGGATACGGTCTTCGCCGATGCCGATGCCGATGCAGATGCAGTCGGCCACGCCGTGGGTGCGCTACGCGAAGAGGGCTGGCTGCTACAGGCCGCAAGCAGGGCAAGCGCCGCTGCGGCAACTGCAAAACGTCGCTCGATCATGCCCCCAGTTTACGGTGCAGCGATGACGTCGCGAAGTCAGCCACTGCGTAGTACCGACGCGGCGGCGAACAGGTCCTCGCCGCGCGCGGCGTTACGCGGCGCCCAGCCTTCCAGCTGCAACAACGCCTGCTTGTTCGGCAGGCCGCCGCCGAAGCCGGTCAGCGCACCATTGGCACCGATCACGCGATGGCAGGGCAGCACGATCGGCAGCGGATTGCGCCCGTTGGCAGCACCCACCGCGCGGCTGGCGGCCGGCTTCCCCACCGCCTGCGCAAGTTGCACGTAGCTCCAGGTCTGCCCGAACGGAATCTGCGCCAACGTGCGCCAGACGCTGAGCTGGAACGGCGTGCCGGTTGGCGCCAACGGCAGATCGAAACTGCGTCGCCCGCCATGCAGGTAATCGAGCAGCTGTTCGCGTGCCTCGCGCACTAGCGGTGCATCGGGGTCATGCAACCAGCGCGCACGGCCGATGGCGTCGTAGCGGTTCTGCGCGAACAGGATGTGGTGCACGCCGCTGTCGTTGGCGGCCACGCTGAGCGCGCCGATCGGCGAGGGGAAGGTGTCGTAGTGCAATGTGCTCATGCGCGGGTGTCCTTGCGGTCGTTGGCCAGATGCCACAGGTGCAGCACGGCGTAGGCGCGCCACGGTCGCCACGCCTGCGAGCGCGCTTCGGTGGCGCGTTCGCTCAAACGCTCCGGGGCGCCGAGCACCTGCTGCAGGATCAAATCGCCGGCCGGAAACGCATCCGGATGCGACAACGCGCGCATGGCCACGTACTGCGCGGTCCACGGACCGATTCCGGGTAGCGCGGTGCAGGCAGCGATGAAGTCCGGCAGGCGCTGCCCGGCACCGAAGTGCAGCCGACCCTGCGCGCAGGCCGATGCCAGCGCACGCAGCGTGGCGGCGCGCGCACGCGGCAGCCCGAGCTGTTCCAGCGGCGCATCTGCCAACTGTTCGGGTGTGGGGAAACTGCGGTCCAGGCCGGGTGGCATGTCGGCATGCTGGCCGCCGTGGCGGTCGACCAGCCGCGCCGCCAGCGTCGCTGCCCCAGCCACGCTGATCTGCTGGCCCAGCACCGCACGCACCGCCACTTCAAAGCCGTCCCAGCCACCGGGCACGCGCAGGCCCGGTCGGCGCGCGATCGCCTCGGCCAGCAGCGGTTCCGGCGCAAGCGTGGCGTGCACGCCCTGCAGGTCCGCATCCAGATCAAACAGCCGGCGCACGCGCCGCACGATCTGCGGAATCTGCCGCGGGTCGGTGGCGCCGATGCGCAGCAGCAGTTCCGCACGCTGCGGCGCCGCACTGACCTCGATCACGCTGGCATTGCCCGGCGCGCCGATCACGCGTCGGTAGCTGCCGGTATCGACCTGCTCGATGCCCGGAATCGCACGCCGCTGCAGAAATGCCAGCATCGCCTGCAGATCCAGCGGCGGGCGATAGCCCAGGCGCAGCGTCAGCTCGCCGCCCGGCACGTCGGCATGTTGCTTGCGCAGTGCCGACGGCGGCATGCCGCAGCCCTGCAAGAATGCGGCATTGAAGCGGCGCAGGCTGTTGAAGCCGGCCGCGAGCGCGACCTCGGTGACCGGCAAGGCGGTTTCGGTGAGCAGTTGCTTGGCCAGCAGCAGCCTGTGCGTGCCGTGCACCTGGATCGGCGTGGCACCCAGCTGCTGCACGAACTGACGCTGCAATTGTCGCGCGCTCAAACCCACCGCATCGGCCAGCATCTGCACCGGCTGCTCCTGCAGCGCGCCGTCGGCAATCATCGCCAGCGCACGCTGCACGCTCTCTTCGCCCAGATGCCGCTGCGCCTGCGGCGACAGCTCCGGCCGGCAGCGCAGGCATGGCCGGTAGCCGGCCGCGCTGGCCGCCGCCGCGGTGGGGTAGTAACTGACGTTGGCTGGCTTGGGCGGTGGCGCCGGACACACCGGGCGGCAATAAATGCCGGTGCTGCGCACAGCGGTGAAAAACAGCCCGTCGAAGCGTGCATCGCGCGCCAGGCGGGCACGGTCGCATTGGGTTCGGTCGGGCGTGGCGGTTTGCATGGCGCCAGTCTATGCGCTTGCCATGGCACCGGCTGGCCGTTTTCGGACAGGGTTGCGGCCACGTTATCCGCCTGCCCGGCTGAAGCGCAAAGCGCGAGTTGGCAATCTAGCGTTGCCCGAGCTGGAGCATGATGCGCCGCGGATGCTGCGCAGCGCCGGTGCACTGGGGGCTGGCCTGAGAGCTGCCAGGTTAAGGTCAGGTTCGGGGCACGATGCGCGTCCACCCTAGACTGGGAACCCGCTCACGCTCTCGATGGTCCGCGCCCGATGTTGAAACCGCTTTGCCTGTCCCTTGCGTGTCTGCTTCTGCTGGCGGCGTGCGATCGCACCAGCACCTCCGCCGATGCCGCAACGGCGCAGCAGAACGGCGGCGCGCAGGCCGACGATGGCGACCATATGGTGTCGGTGGATACGCCCGCGCCGGTGGCGCCGCCGCCGCGCCCGCGCGCGCAGGCCGGCGAGGCGGGATGGCCACAGGCGGCGCTGGAATCGGGCCAGGCCTGGATCAGTTGCGCGACCGATTACAGCCACGAAGCCGGCGACGGCACGCTGCTGCCGGCGTTGGACCGGGCCAGTGTGGAAGCGGCGCTGGCGCCGTGCCGCGAGACCGGGCTGATGCGGGTGCGCTATGCCGGCAAGATCAACGCCGGCTTCGCCGCGCTGGTGTGGCGGCTGGCTTCGGTGGCCGAGCAATGGAAGTTGCCGCACCGCATCCTGGACCTGGATTCCAGCGGCGGGCAGGTGGAGGCGGCGATCCGCGCCGGCGACGCCATCGGCGAATCCAACTGGACCATCTGGGTGCGCGAAGGCTCGGTGTGTCACAGCGCCTGCGTGTTCGTGCTGGCGGCCGGCGACAACCGCCTGGTCGCCGGCAAGGTCGGCATCCACCGCATGATGCGGATCAGCTCCAAGGCCACCTCGCGCGCCGAGCTCAATCGCGAGCTGCGCGAGGTCTACGGCAACGTCAAGGATTATCTGGAGCGCAACGGTGTGGCGGTGGCGGTGGCCGATCTGATGATGACCGTGCCCAACCGCAGCCTGCGCCTGCTCACCATGGACGAGCTGCGCAAATACGGGCTGGATGGCACCAACGCCGTGCAGGACGATCTGGAGCGGATCCGCCAGATGCGCAAGTGCGGCGATGCGTTCGTGCGGCGCAAGGATGCGTTTCTGGTCGCCTTCGATCAAACGTGCAAGGGCGAGGGTGCCGATCTGGACGCAGTCAATGCCTGCGGCCTTTCCTTGAAGCAGCGCTTTGGGTTTCCGGATGCGGCCTGCCCGGAAGAAAGCCCGCTGGCCGAAACCGATGCCGCTGCGCTGCCGGCCAGCCCGGCGGGCGAGGCGCAAGCCGGTGCGGCGGAAAACGGCCAGGCACAAACCGGCCAGGTGCAGGGCGACCAAGGGCAGACCCGCGAGGCGCAGAGCGGTGCCGCAGGCACTGTCGCGCCCACGCCCGAGCCGGACTCTGCGCCAGCGCAGGATGCCGCCCAGGCCGACCCGCGAGCGGCGACGCACCCCGAAGGTTGAGCGCAGCGACGGGCTTCACGCGTATCGCACTGCGCGCTGCCTATCGTCGCTGCATCACAACCGAGCCGGGGGGCGTATGCGAGGGAAGACCAAAGGTATTGTGTTGGCATACCTGCCGTCCGCCGTACTGGTGCTGGTGGGGTTTGGTGTGGCCGAGTTGCTGCGTCTGGCCGCTGCCGCCATGCACGAACAATGGCCGGCGACGCTGGCGATGTGGCTGAGCCTGGTGGCGCTGATTGCCGCGATTGCGCGCGCGTTCTGGGTCAGCTGGCGTCTGTGGCGGCCACGCGGCGTGGCGGCTGTACCACCGGCTCCTGGCGGCGAGGTCTAGGAGCGGCTTGAAACGATTGTGTCTCCCCCAGGTTGGCGCTGCCTTGGTTCGAGATCAGCCGGTGGTACGTCCGCCGGTGCTTGTGTTGCACAGGGCGCGCCCTAGACTGCGCTGCGCACCGCAGTGTGTGCAGTCCACCTCCTTCCGTCCGATCCGTACAAGGTCCTTGTCCCATGTTTCGTTCCCGTCTGGTTATCGCGTTGGCACTGGCTCCAGCGCTGGCGTTCGCCCAACAACCGCAGCCCGGCAACCGCGCGGCCAGCCCGGCTGCGGCGCAGCCGGCAGCGGCAGCGGCAGCGCCAGGAACCCCGTCAGCGCAACCGGCACTCAGCGCCGCGCAGCAGGCGCAGCTGACCAAGCAGAACAGCGAAATGACCCAGGCCGCGTTGCGGGTGGCACAGATGGTGGATGGCAACCAGATCGCCTCGTTATGGGATGGCGCATCCAGCGTGGCCAAGGCGGCCGTCAAGCGCGACGCCTTCGTCAGCCAGATCGGCGCCGAACGCAGCCGGCTGGGTTCGGTGGTCGGGCGCGGGCAGGGCTCGGTGACGCGGGTGAAATATGGCCCCGGCGCACAGGTGCCCGAAGGCCTGTACGTCAACGTCAGCTTCCCGACCCGCTTCGCCAAGGCGCAGCAGCCGGTGCGCGAGCTGGTGTCGTTCCGTCTGGACGAAGACAAGACCTGGCGGTTGGCCGGGTACAGCCTGCGCGCGGCGCTGAAGTGATGTTTTCATCGACCGGGAGAGACGCATGCAACTGAGCATCGAACTGCAAATGCTGGGCTGGGCGATGGTGCTCGGGCTGGTGCAATTACTGGCCGCCTCGGCCGGCATGACCGCTCAACGCGGCACCAAGTGGAACGCCAGCGCGCGCGATGGCGATACCAAGCCGCTCACCGGCGTCGCGGCACGGCTGGACCGCGCATTCCGCAATTATCTGGAAACCTTTCCGATCTTCGCGGCCGCGGTACTGGCGGTAAGCGTGGCGGGGCGCACCAGTGCCGACACAGCGCTCGCCGTGCAGTTGTATCTGTGGGCGCGGGTGGCCTATGTGCCGGTGTATGCGGCGGGAATCCCGTACCTGCGCAGCGCCATCTGGGTGGTGTCGTTCTGGGGCATCGTCAAACTGGTGCGCGCACTGTTGGGCGTGTGATGCAGTATCGCTGCCAGCGATGAGGCTCAACCTGGTGCTTGCACCCGCGCCAGGATCGCATCGATTGCCGCCTGCGCATCGTCGCTGCGCATGGCCTGTTCCAGAATCGGAATCACCCACGCGCAACCGGCCTTGGTGACATCCGCGCGCCAGCCGCCAGGCCAGCCTTCCAGCTCGTGCAAGGCCAGCATGGTGCAGCCGCCACGCTCGGCATGGCCGCCGTGGATGGATTGCTCCAGCCAGAAGGGTTTTTCAGAATCGATCGCGATCGAAAAGACATAGACGTCGTGCTTGGGATCGTCTGCCGAAGGCGCGTTGTTGCGCTGGCTGATTTCCATCACCTTCATTCGCCGGGCTCGGCATCGGGATCAAGCGCCAGTACGCGAATTTCCACATCGTCCAGCTGCACCAACTGACCGGGGCGGATCTTGGCGGTCTTGCGCAATTCCTGCATGCCATCGACGCTGACCGCGCCGCTGGCCACGATCGCCTTGCCCTGGCCACCGCTGTCGGCAATGCCGGCCAGCTTGAGCAACTGGTTGAGTTCGATGTAGTCGCCGTCCAGGTCGAATTCCAGGGATTGCATGCTGTGCTCGGTGGCAGGGAAGCGGCGATTATCCGCCTACTCGCGCTGGAAACGCGCGATCTGTTCCAGCAGGGTTTCGGCGCGGGCGACGCTGCGGCCGGCATGTGCGGTGTCGATACGTTCCAGCCAGGGGTGGCCGTTGTGCTGCAGCCGCCGATAGCCCAGCCAGGTCGCGAGGCCCCCGAGCACGCCGAGCACGCCGAGCAGCCCATTGCCCAGCAACCAGGCGTGCGGCAGCGACAGGCCGGTGAGCGCGCGCCACGCAGCATCCGCCACTGCCACCCACACCACCCAGAACGCCACGCCCAGCCATGGCGCGACACGCGTACGCCAGCGCCGCAACTGTGCAAGCGCGCGCTGTGTCTGCAGCAGCGGCCCGGCGAAATCCAGTTGCGACAACAGCCACAGTTGACGGGCCGCAGAGATCGCCAGCGCAACACACCACACGTGCAACAGCACTCCTCCGGCGATGGCTGCCGCCTGATCCGCCAACGTGAGCCAGCTGTGGGCAGTCACACCGCTCAGCGCGATGGCGCACAGCAACTGCGCCGACTGGCTCAGCCATAACGGGCGCAGTTGCCTACGCGCTGCGTGGCCGCGCATGTCGCCCAGCAATTGGCCGGTGAGCGCGGTCTGTTGCTCCAGGCGTTGTTCCAGCGACCGCCAGGCGAGGGCGATGTCATCCAGTTCCATGTCGCGCTCCGGTTGCGGATCGCTGTGGGTCAACGTTCGGCGCGCATGCGGGCTTTCAGGCGGCTGAGGTTGGTGGCGACGTTGGTTTCGCTGATGCCGAGCACCTCGCCGATATCGCGGTAGCTGTGCTGGTCCAGATAGAGCAGCAACAGCGCGCGGTCCAGCGGCGGCAGCTGCGCGATGAAGGCATGCAGCGCGTCCACCTGCTGCGCGCGCTCGGGGTCGTGCGCCAGTGGGTCGGCGATGCGCTCGACACCAGCGTCCAATGCGATCGGCTCGCCAAAGGTGCGGCGGCCGCGCAGATCGCTGATCGCCACGTTCAACGCAATGCGGTACATCCAGGTGGAAAACCGCCGGCTCCGGTCGTAGCTGGGAAATGCGCGCCACAGTTGCCTGGCGATTTCCTGCGCCAGTTCGTCGCGGTCGTTGCGGTCGTGGCAATAGCTGGCCCCTACCTTCAGGACGATGCCGCGGTGTTGCTGCAGCAAGCTGCTGAAGCGCGTGTGCAGGTCTGTGTCCAGGGGCATGGCTCCGTCCGGGGCGGGTGAGGGGATCGGCACGGCAGGATCATTCGCGCTGGCGGGCAATTCCTCACAATCTGAATGGACTGTCACGAAAATTTCGACAGCAGGGGGCCTGAGGAGGCACACTATGCAGCTTTGCGCCTGCCGGCTCCGTGCGGCGCTTCCGGAGTTACCAATGACCCAAGAATCTCCCGCGCCGCTGCTGTTTGCAGACCTCGGCCTCTCGGACGCTGTGATGAAGGCCGTCGCCAACGTCGGCTACGAGTCCCCGTCGCCGATCCAGGCTGCCACCATTCCCGCGCTGCTGTCCGGCCGCGACGTGCTCGGCCAGGCGCAGACCGGTACCGGTAAGACCGCCGCGTTCGCACTGCCGGTGTTGTCCAACGCCGACCTGAATCAGCTCAAGCCGCAGGCGCTGGTGCTGGCGCCGACCCGCGAGCTGGCCATCCAGGTTGCCGAGGCATTCCAGAAATATGCCGAAGCCATTCCCGGCTTCCGCGTGCTGCCGGTGTACGGCGGCCAGCCGTACGCACAGCAGCTGAGCGCGCTCAAGCGCGGCGTGCATGTGGTGGTCGGCACCCCCGGCCGCGTGATCGATCACCTGGACCGCGGCACCCTGGACCTGTCCCAGCTCAAGACGCTGGTGCTGGACGAAGCCGACGAAATGCTGCGCATGGGCTTCATCGACGACGTCGAAGCGGTGCTGAAGAAGCTGCCGGAAAAGCGCCAGGTGGCGTTGTTCTCGGCCACCATGCCGCCGGCCATCCGCCGCATCGCTCAGACCTATCTGAAGGACCCGGCCGAAGTCACCATCGCGGCCAAGACCACCACCTCGGCCAACATCCGCCAGCGCTACTGGTGGGTGAGCGGGCTGCACAAGCTGGACGCGTTGACCCGCATTCTCGAGGTCGAGCCGTTCGACGGCATGATCATCTTCGCGCGCACCAAGGCCGGTACCGAAGAACTGGCGCAAAAGCTGCAGGCACGCGGTCTGGCCGCGGCCGCCATCAACGGCGACATGCAGCAGGCGGCACGTGAGAAGACCATCGCCCAGCTCAAGGACGGCAAGCTGGACATCCTGGTCGCCACCGACGTGGCCGCACGCGGCCTGGACGTGGAGCGCGTCAGCCACGTGCTGAACTACGACATCCCGTACGACACCGAAAGCTATGTGCACCGCATCGGCCGCACCGGCCGTGCCGGCCGCAATGGCGACGCCATCCTGTTCGTGACCCCGCGCGAAAAGGGCATGCTGCGCTCGATCGAACGCGCCACCCGCCAGCCGATCGAAGAGATGCAGCTGCCCAGCGTGGATGCGGTCAACGACACCCGCGTGGCGCGTTTCATGACCCGCATCACCGAGACCCTTGCCGGCGGCCAGACCGAGATGTACCGCGATCTGCTGCAGCGCTACGAGACCGAAAACAACGTGCCGGCGATCGAGATCGCCGCTGCCCTGGCCAAGCTGCTGCAGGGCGATTCGCCGTTTCTGCTGACCCCGCCGGTACGTGGCGCGCGCGAGGAATTCACCCCGCAGCGCAACGAGCGTGCCGACCGCGGCGACCGTCATGACCGCGGTGAGCGTGGCGAGCGCCCGCGTTTCGAGCCCAAGTTCGAGCGCGGCCCGCGTGCCGACGGCGAGCGCGCTGCGCGTCCGCCGCGTGGCGACGATGCCGGCGGCGAGCGTCCGCGTCGCGACCCGGTTGCCCCGCGTGGCGAGCCGGAGTTCGGCATGGAGAGCTACCGCATCGAAGTGGGCCACACCCACGGTGTGAAGCCGGCCAACATCGTCGGCGCGATTGCCAACGAAGCCGGGCTGGAAAGCCGCTATATCGGGCGTATCGACATCCAGGACGATTATTCGATTCTGGATCTGCCGGCCGACATGCCGCGCGAACTGCTGACCCACCTGAAGAAGGTCTGGGTGTCCGGGCAGCAGCTCAACATGCGCAAGCTGGAAGAGGGCGAAGCGGCCGCGTCGCCGTCCAAGCCGCGCTTCCCGCGTGGCGGCAAGCCGTCCGGTCGCCCGAACGGCCCCGGCCGTCCGATGGACCGTGCCGGCGCACCGCACCGCAAGGGTCCGCCCAAGCCGCGCGGCGAGTAAGCACGGCTGGCGTCGCCTGCGGCAGCAGCCAGCAGGCGGCGTCGATGCCTAGTATCGCTATGCACTTAGATGCATAGCTGGGCCGTTAAAGCGCTCGGGCACCTCGCCCAGCGGGCGATCAGGCTGTTTCAGCCAGCGTCGCTAACCTGACCCGCAGCCCGCCAAGCGTGCACTGCCATACAGACCGGGCCGTTGCGGCCGCTACTGCCTTCAGGCACCCAGTGGGCGCCTGAATCGCACTGGGGCGGCGAAGGACGGATGGCGATGGCGCAGGCAGCACGCGGCAAGGGCAGTGGGAAGACCATGCACATGGTGCGTGGCTGGCTCACGCTTCCTCTGGCGCTCTTGATCGGTATCGCCGTGTGCATGGCGGTGGTGTCGGCGCTGGTGATCGAAATCCAGTCCGGTGCGACCGCCTGGATCGTCGGGCAAAGCCATTGGTCCAACGCCCAGCAGGAATCGGTGTACTGGATGGAGCGCTATCTCGGTAGCGGCGATCCGGCCGACCTGCAGGCGGCTTGCCGCGCGCTGGAAGTGCCGCTGGGCGACCGCGCGGCGCGCGTGGCCATCGAACAACCGGTGATCGACTGGGACGCGGTCTACGCCGGTCTGGCCGCTGGCCGCAATGCCCATCAGGACGTGCCGCAAATGGTGCGGCTGTATCGCTATGGCCAGCAGTTTCCGTATCTCGGCGACGCCATCGCGCTGTGGAAGCACACCGACGCCGGCATCCTGCAGCTGAGCGCCCTGGCCGACCGTGCCGCCTCGGTGCAGGCCACCAGCCGGCCCGACCCGCGCGCGCTGCAGGCACTGCGCGACGAACTGCATCTGCTGGACGGCCGCATGCGCCGCAACGCGGCCGAATTCCTGGTGCAGCTGACCCGCTGCGCGCGGCTGCTGCACGATGTGATGGTGGTCTGCAGCCTGGCGACCTTGCTGCTGGTGTTGACCACCTGCGTGCTGGCGATGCGGCGCATCCGCGATTACCTGCTGTCGCACGAGGGCCGCTTCCGCACCGCGTTTCAGCAGGCGGCGCTGGGCATGGTCAAGTTCGATCTGCGCGGCCATGTGCTCGACGCGAACGCATCGATGGCCAACATCCTGCATTACCGGCCGGAAGAGCTGCAGGCCTGCACGCTGGCCGAGGTGATGCATCCGGACGACATCGCGCTGGACAGCCGCGGCATGATCGATTGGCCCAAGTTGCTGCAGTCCGGCGAGCTGCGCTTCCTGCGTGCCGACGGCGGGGTGATGTGGGGGCGCTGGAGCGCCTCGCTGGTGGAGCCGGGGCCGGAAGAACCGACCCTGGTGCTGGCGGTGATCGAAGATGTCTCGCACGCGCACGAGCTGGCCGGCGAAGTGGCCTTCCACGCGCGTCACGATGCGCTGACCGGGTTGATCAACCGCCACGAAATCGAACGCCGGCTGCTGCGTCTGATCGAGCTGCCGCTATCGCCGCAGGTGTGCCACGCGCTGTGCTTTGTCGATCTGGATCATTTCAAGCTGGTCAACGACACCTTCGGGCATGCGGTCGGCGATAAATTCCTGTGCCATTTCGCCGATGTGATCACCATGCAGTTGCGGCCCGGCGATTGGTTGGGGCGCCTGGGCGGCGACGAGTTCGCCATCCTGTTGGCCAATACCGATCTGGTGCAGGCGCAAGCCTTGTTGGAGCGCATGCACGGCGTGCTTGGGCAACCGTGGAGCCATCAGGGTGGGCGGCCGTTGACGCCGAGTTGCAGTTTTGGCGTGGTGGAAGTGCGCGCGGGCGCCAGCGACGTCAACGCGTTGATGACTGCCGCCGATCTGGCCTGCCATGCAGCCAAGGAAGAGGGGCGCAACCGTATTCGCTGCTTCAACGAAAACGATCTGGCGCTGGCGCAGCGCCGCCACGACGGTGGCTGGATCAGCGCGGTGCAGCAGGCCATCGCCGAACAACGCTTGCTGCTGTACGCACAGAAGATTCAGGTGCTGAGCGACCCTGGGCGGCTGCAATACGAGGTGTTGGTCCGCATGCGCGCACGCGACGGGCGGGTGCTGAGCCCGGGCGAATTCCTGCCGGCGGTGGAGCGTTACGGCTTGGGGCGCATGGTCGATGCATATGTGCTGGAATCGTTATGCGCGCAGTTGTCGGCCAACCCGATCCATGTCGCGACGCTGGATCTGTGCCACGTCAATCTGTCTGCGCAATCGATCGCGCAAGCGGATTTTCTCGATTTCGTCTGCACGTTGTTCGAGCGCTACCCGGCGCTGGTGCCGAAGCTGTGCATGGAGATCACCGAGACTGCGGTCATCAGCGATCTGGAACACGCGCAGCGCTTCGTGCAGAGCGTGCGCGCGCGCGGCTGCCATGTGGCGCTGGACGATTTCGGCAGTGGCCTGGCCTCGTTCGGCTATCTCAAGCAGTTCACCGTGGACGTGTTGAAGATCGACTGCGGCTTCGTGCGCAATTACGCGCACGATGCGGTGGATCGCGCGGCAGTGCATTCGATCGCCCAGGTGGGGCTGGCGCTGGGCATCGAAGTGGTGGCCGAAGGTGTGGAATCGGAAGCCGATATCCCCGGGCTGCGCGACGCCGGCGTGGGCCAGGTGCAGGGCTTCAGCCTGCACCGTCCGTGCCCGCTGGAAGACCTCATCCACATGCCGCAAGCGCTGGTGGCGGTGTCTGGGTAAGAGCGCATCGGCAAACGGGCACGCGCAGCGCCAGGCGGATGCCGCGTGTACGCGCAGATGGCAGGCCGTGCGCCATGCCACTTGCCGGCCTCGGCAACTGGCATGGCGCACGGCCTGCGCTAAATCGCCGATAATTGGCAGATGACGACTCGACTCAACAAATACATCGCCGAAACCGGCTTCTGCTCACGCCGCGAGGCCGACCGCCTGATCGGCGAACGGCGGGTGACCGTCAATGGCGTGCCCGCCGGCACTGGCGCAGTGGTGGGCGAAGAAGACACCGTGCTGGTGGACGGCCAGCCGCTGCGCACGCGCGAGGCCAAGAAGCTCGGTGGCCGCAAGCATGTCTACATTGCGCTCAACAAGCCGGTGGGCATCACCTGCACCACCGAAAGTTCGGTCAAGGGCAACATCGTCGAATTCGTCGGTCACGAGCAACGCATCTTTCCGGTCGGCCGGCTCGACAAGGAGTCCGAAGGGCTGATCCTGATGACCAGCAACGGCAACATCGTCAACGAGATCCTGCGCGCGGAAAACCGCCATCAAAAAGAATATCTGGTGGCGGTCAACAAGCCGGTCACCGACGAATTCCTGCGCGGCATGGCGCGCGGCGTGCGCATCCACAACGAGACCACGCTGCCGTGCCGCACTGCCCGCATCGCAAAATTCGGCTTCCGCATCGTGCTGGAGCAGGGCTTGAACCGGCAGATCCGCCTGATGGCCGCCGAGTTCGGCTACCGGGTGACGCAACTGCGCCGGGTGCGCATCGACAACATCAAACTGGCCGCGCTCAAGCCGGGGCAGTGGCGCAACCTCAGCGATGCGGAACTGCGCGGCCTGCTGCCGCAACGCACCGACTGGTAAACAGCTTTGACGGGCCGCCCGCGCTGTCGCGCGGTGGGCGTAGCCGGTGTTCGGAATCGGCAGGTGGCATTGCGGTATCGCCGTGTTTCTGCGTTGCCCGCACCTGCGTGGCGACTGCTCGCCGGGCGGTGGATCGCGGAGTGACAGGCCACTTCAACAGAGCCGACGCCGGCCTGAACGGTGCGCACGCAGGCATGCGGCGTGGGGCGCCTCCCGGTAGTGGCGCTTTGTGGGCTCCGGCATACTTTCACCGATAACAGCCAGCGGGGGCGGGCAGTGATCAAACCGGAATTGCCGAGCAACGAGGCCGAACGGCTCGCCGCGTTGCGTCAGTACGCGGTGCTGGATTCGCCAGCCGAACGCGCATTCGACGACCTGACCATGATCGCGTCCACGCTGTGCGAGACGCAGATGGCGGCAGTGGTATTGGTGGACGAAGACCGGCAGTGGTTCAAGTCTGCGCACGGGGCGCCGCGCAGCGAGGCGCCACGCGATATCTCGTTCTGTGCGCACGCGATCCTGCGCCCCGACGAAGTGCTGATGGTGGACGACACCTTGCTGGACCCGCGCTTTCACGACAACCCGATGGTGGTCGGCAGTGCCGGGGTGCGCTTCTACGCCGGCGCGCCGCTGGTGAGCAGCCAGGGCATGGCGCTGGGTTCGCTGTGTGTGTTCGACCAGACCCCGGCGCATCTGCGCGAGGACCAGCGCGAAGCCCTGCAGGCATTGTCGCGGCAGGCCTCGCACTTGCTGGAGCTGCGGCTGGCCGGCAAACAGCTGCGCCAGCAATTGCACGAGCGCGATTGGTACGAGCAACAGATGGCCGGCTATTACGCGGCGATGGACGCGTTGAACGCCGATCTGGTCGAACAGACCCGCACCGACCCGCTGACCGGCCTGCCCAACCGGCGCGCGTTTGCAGTGGCACTGGCGGCGGCCACCGAGCAGACGCGCGCGGCGGGGCAGCCGTTATCGGTCGCGTTGCTGGACGTGGACCATTTCAAGACCGTCAACGATGTGCACGGGCACGACCAGGGCGATGTGGTGCTGCGCGAACTGTCCACGTTGTTGCGTGCGCATGTGGCCGGTGCCGGCACCATCGCCCGCTATGGCGGCGAAGAATTCGTGCTGCTGCTTCCCGATGCGGATCTGCTGCAGGCGCGCGTGCAGTGCGAGTACCTGCGCCAGAGCGTTGCGGTGATGACCATCGCGCTGCCGGTGACGGTGAGCATCGGCGTGGCAACGCTGCATCCGCAGGAGAGCGTGGAAGCGGTGATCAAGCGCGCCGACCAGGCCTTGTATGCGGCCAAGCGTGGCGGGCGCGATCAGGTGGTGGCGCTGGAGTAGATCGGCGTGTGTTGGGTGCGCCGTGCAGGTCAGTTGACGATCGTCTTCGCTTCGGCCGTCCCCAGCAATTCCGGGTGTACCACCTTGCGCCGACGTTCCAGTACCGGATGCAGGAACACCGCGCCGAGAATGATCGCAACGCCGAGATAGAACTGCAGGGTGAGTTCGCGTTGTTCGCCCAGCAGCGCGATCGCCAGCACGATGGCGTAGACCGGTTCGAGATTGGTCACCAACTGCACCGAGTAGGCGCTGAGATGGCGCAGCGCCACCAGCGCCAGCGCAAACGGAAGCAAGGTGCAGGCCAGCGACAGCGCCAGCAGCAACACGCCATCGTGCAGGCTGGGCACAACCAGTAGATCGCCATGCAACGCCGGCAGCAGCAGCGGCATCGCCGGTGCGAGCAGGGTCAAGGTCAGTGTGCCGGCACCCAGTTCCAGCGCGGTGACGGTGAGCGGGTCGGCATGCGCCACCATGCGCTTGTTGAGCGAGCCGAACAGCCCGACGAACACCGCCGAGATCGCGCCCACCACCACGCCGGCACGCATGCCGTCCGGCACCCCACCCACCACCAGTGCCACGCCGGGCAGCACGGCCAGCCCGAACAACAGCTCGCGCGGTCGGAACGGGCGCTGCGTCACCCACGGCTCGATCACGGCCGTGAATACCGGTGCCAGCGCGATACAGGTCGCCGCCACCGACGCATTTGCCAGCTTGATCGCGCCGTAGAAGGTGAGCCAGTGCAAGGCGACCAGCGCGCCGATGCCGCAATAGCCCAGCACCACGCGCCCGGAGAGGCCGCGCAGCCCGCGCCACACGCGCGGCCACAAGGCCAGCGCCGCCACCACGATCAACATGCGCCACCACACCAACGGCAACGCCTGCAGCGTGATCAATTTGCCCAGGATCGCGGTGATGCCCCAAAGCAGCACGCAGAAATGGATTTGCAGTTGCGCCTTGCGCAGGTCGGTCGTGGGCATGCGCCATTGTCGCCGAAAAGTGGCGCAACGCCGCCAAGCGGCGAGCGGATCGTTGCCGACAATGGCAAGCTCGGTTCCCGCTGCGCACTAAGCCCCTCTCCCCCCGGGAGAGGGGTTGGGGTGAGGGTGAGGCTTACCCATAACCCTGCACCATCCGCTGAGTCGCTAAAGCTCAAATCACAGTAAACATCTCCAGCTTTCCGCACGACATCGGTGACTAAACGGCCACAGCGATCAACGGCACGCCGGAGACTTACGCAGTCGTCGCACACCACAACGCCTTATCCACACGCAGCATCGTCTAGATGCATCTGCCACACGCACAGCCGCCTGCAACGCCAGCGACGCACTAACCCGGCGGCAGCGCTTTCAACAACGCTATCGCCGCCGCCGGGTTGCGCTCTTTCGCCGCACTGATGAAAAACACGAAGACCTCGCGTGGCTGACGTGCCGGCGGGGCTGTCGCGTCCACATGCGGCAGATCGGCCGGGTCGTCGCCGCGTCGCCAGGCCTGGATACGCTCTGCCCAGCGTGCCAACGCCGGCGCCGGATACCCTGCGTGCAGCCGCGCCTGGCTGCGCATCAACCGTGCGTAGACGAAGTCGGTAGACAGATCGGCAAACGACGGATGCTCCTCCGAATCGGTGAACACGGTGGCCACACCATGGTCACGCACCAAGGCCAGCAGCGATGTATCCACCGCGTCGTGGTCGCGAATCTCCAGCACATGGCGCAGCGCACGCGTGCCTGCCCGCTTGGGCAATAACGACAGAAACGCGTCCAGATCGTCGGCCTGCAACCGATGGCCTTGCTCGAATTGCCACACCAGCGGCCCAAGGGTGTCGCCGAGCTCGACAATGCCGGCGATGAAATCCTCCACCTGTGCCTTGGTGCCGGCCAGCTTGCGCGATTGGGTGATGCGGCGCGGCGCCTTGGCCGAAAACACGAATCCGGGCGGTACTTCATCGCGCCACTTTGCGTAGGTGGCCGGCTTCTGCGTGCCGTAATAGGTGCCGTTGATCTCGATGGCGGTGACGTGGCGGCTTGCGTATTCCAGCTCGCGGCGCTGCACCAGTCCCGCCGGGTAGAACATGCCCGCGCGCCATGGTGCATACACCCAGCCACCGATGCCGATGTGGATGCCGTCGAGGGCGGGCGGGGCGGAAGCGAACAGATCGGTCATTGCGTGGATACTCGCTGACAGGGGCGCGCGCCATTGCCGGTGCTGCAGCGGAGGCAACGCGCGCGGGCCGATCATAGCGGCGGCGCACGCGGTGCGCTGAGATGGTGGCGTCGCGTGCATTGCCGGTTGCGCGATGCAATGGCAGAGCCTGCATGTGGCGCACCGGCGTCTCTTTGTTCTGTTGTCGGCTGGCGTGTGGACACCGCCAGCGCGGGTGCGCATCAGAACGGCCAGCACGCCGTAAGCAACGCAGGTGATGCCGCGCGCCGGCAACCTCCATGCAAGGGCGCAACGAAGTGCTGCCCGCGTGTGCACACTACCGCCGCCTGCGTGCCTGTGCGGCACGTCACTCGCCGCCCGCGCGCGGGCGGACCCGGCTACCATGCCAGCTCTGCCGCGCGAGATCGCCCCAATGACCTGGACTACGCCCGATCTATGTGACCGCTACCCGGAAGTGACCGTCGCCGAGCCGCTATTCCGTCATTTCGGCGGGCGCACGGCGTTCTCCGGGCCGATCGCCACGGTGCGCTGTTTCGAAGACAACTCGCGGGTGCGCGAGCTGGCCGCAACGCCGGGCGATGGTCGCGTGCTGGTGGTGGACGGGCAGGGCTCGCTGAAGCATGCGCTGCTGGGCGACCAGATCGCCGCCAACGCGGTCGCTAACGGCTGGGCCGGCGTGCTGATTCACGGCTGCGTGCGCGATGTGGACATTCTGGCCACCCTGCCGCTGGGGGTGCTGGCGCTGGCGGCCTGCCCGCGGCGCACCGAACGGCGCGATCTGGGCGATGTGGAGGTGCCGGTGAATTTTGCCGGCGTGGCCTTCGTGCCGGGCCATTGGCTGTATGCCGATGCCACTGGTGTGCTGGTGGCGCCGCAACCGTTGTCGCTGGATGGTGGCAGCGAATCGATCTGACCGAAAACCCTGAGGGTGACGCAGTGACCTTGAACCGATGGCTGAGTGGGGGCGTGCTGATGATGGCAAGCTTGGTGACGACAACGCACGCGGCCGACCTTCCCGCCGGCATGCAGCAGTTCGATGCGCAGATGGAACGCGTGCGCAGACAGTTCGATGTGCCCGGCATTGCGGTGGCCATCGTCAAGGACGGCCAGGTGGTGCTGGAGCGCGGCTACGGCGTGCGCGAGACCGGCAAGCCTGCGCCGGTACAGGCCGACACGCTGTTTGCGATTGCCTCCAACACCAAGGCATTCACTGCCGCGTCGCTGTCGATTCTGGCCGACGAAGGCAAGCTTTCGCTCGACGACAAGGTCATCGACCACCTGCCGTGGTTTCGCATGTCCGACCCGTATGTGAGTGGGCAAATGCGTGTCCGCGATCTGCTGGCGCACCGCAGCGGCCTGAGTCTGGGCGCAGGCGATCTATTGTTCTGGCCCACCACCAGCTACACCACCGAAGAGGTCGTGCAGCGCCTGGCCAGGGTGCCGCTGAAGGGCGGCTTTCGCGACCGCTACGCGTACGACAACATCCTTTACGCGGTCGCCCAGAAGGTGATCGAGCAGGTGTCCGGGCAACCCTACGCGGCGTTCTTGCAGCAACGCATCTTCGGCCCGGTGGGCATGCACGGCACACGCTTCAATGCCGACCATCTGCAGCCCGGCGATAACGCCGCAGTAGGGCACGCCAAGTACGACTTCACCGACCTGCGCACGGTGGCGCCGCTGACCTGGTCCAACAACTCCGGGGCCGGCGGCATCTATTCCAGTGCGCACGACATGGCGCTATGGATGAATGTGCAACTGGCTGGCGGGATGTTGCCCGATGGCAAACCGTTGTTCAGCGCCAAGCGCCAGCAGGAGATGTGGTCGATGATCACACCGATCCCGATCGCCGAGGCGCCGGTGCCCGAGCTTGCCGCGGCGCGGCCGAACTTCGCCGGTTACGGCGAGGGTTGGAGCCTGAGCGATTACCGCGGCCATCGCCTGGTCTGGCATACCGGCGGCTGGCCCGGCATGGTGTCGCGTCTGACGCTGGTGCCGGATCAGAAACTGGGCGTGGTGGTGTTGACCAACCAGGAAGTGGGCGCGGCGTTCAATGCGGTGACGCTGCAGGTGCTGGACGCGTTCCTGCAGGTTCCAAGCACCGATTGGACCGACGCGTACGCCAAGGCCGTGGCCAAGGCAGACAGCGAGGCCGACAGCAGCTGGAAGAAGCATCAGGACGCACGCGTTGCACGCTCGACGCCGTCATTGCCGCTACGCGGTTATGCGGCGACTTATCGCGACCCCTGGTATGGCGATGTGGTGATTCGCCAGGAAGGCAAGCGCCTGCGTCTGCAGTTTTCCAAGACAGCGCAATTGGTCGGCACCCTGGAGCATTGGCAGCACGACAGCTTTATCGTGCGCTGGGACGACCGTTCGTTGAACGCCGATGCCTTCGTCAACTTCGCACTGACGCCCGATGGCGCGGTGCGCGAGATGCGCATGGAGCCGATTTCGCCGCTGACCGATTTCAGTTTCGATTTTCAGGACCTGGTGTTGACGCCGGTGCGGGAAGCCTCGGCCGCGTCGAAGTGACATGCGCTTGAGACGGTGTGACAGGGAGCGTTATCGCGCCCGCTGTTTCGTGGACCCGCCTGCCACCGATGACGTCGGCGGGTCTTTGTAGAGCGACATAACGTTTGGGCTGCCGCCATTGCAACAGCCGCGCTGCTACCACCCACCGGCGCTGCTCGTTATGATCCGCGCACTTCTCAAGGATGTCCCAGCACGCATGACCACTCCGCAGATGTCGGTGTACTTCTTTTTGCAGGCCGCAGCGATCCTGCTGGTGTGCCGGTTGGTCGGCATGCTGGCCAAGCGCCTGGGGCAACCGCAGGTGGTGGGCGAAATGATTGCCGGCGTGATGTTGGGGCCGTCCTTGTTCGGCTTGCTGGCGCCAGGCGCGCAGGCAGCCTTGTTCCCCAAGCAGACCATGGACGTGCTGTACGTATTCGCGCAATTCGGCGTGGGCCTGTACATGTTCCTGGTCGGGACCGATTTCCGCAGCGACCACTTTCGCGCGCGCTATCGCAGTGCGATGAGCGTGTCGTTGGCCGGCATCGCGGTGCCGTTTGCGCTGGCGTTCGCCATGTGCCCGTGGCTGCTCGACGTGGACGGCCTATTCTCGGAAAAGGCCAAGCTGATGGAAGCCTCGCTGTTCCTGGGCGCGGCCATTGCGATCACCGCATTTCCGATGCTGGCGCGCATCATCCACGAGCGCGGTCTGACCAATAGCCCCCTGGGCACGCTGGCACTGACCGCCGGCGCGTTCGACGACGCCGCCGCCTGGTGCATCCTGGCCGTGGTGCTGGCCAGCTTCGGCGGCAGTTGGGGCAGTGCCTACCTGGCCATCGGCGGCGGCGTTGGCTATGCGTTGTTCATGATTTTCGTCGGCCGGCATCTGCTCACGCGGCTGGCCGATCACGTAGTGCCGGGCCAGCCGCTCAGCAACAGTGTGCTGGCGGTGGTGCTGATGCTGTTCTGCCTCAGCGCCTGGGCGATGGATGCGATCGGTATCCATGCGGTGTTCGGCGGTTTCCTGCTCGGTGTCTGCCTGCCGAGGGGCGCATTGACCGAGAAGCTGCGCGAGATGATGCAGCCGTTCGTGGTGGTGTTGCTGCTGCCGTTGTTCTTCACCTATTCGGGCTTGAAGACCCAGCTCAGCGTGTTGCTGCAGCCGCAGATCATGCTGGCCGGCGTGGCGATCCTGGCCGCATCGTTCATCGGCAAGGGCGTGGCGTGCTGGGCCGCAGCGCGTGCCACCGGCGAGAACAATCGCGATGCCATGGCGATCGGCTCGCTGATGAATGCACGCGGGCTGATGGAGCTGATCATCATCAATATCGGCCTGCAGGCCGGGGTGATCGAACAAGGCCTGTTCTCGGTGCTGGTGCTGATGGCGATCCTGTCCACGTTGATGGCTACGCCGCTGTTCAACTGGATCATGCGCCGCCACGCCAACGTGAGCGATGCGGTGCCGAGTTTGCAGCAGCGCTGAGGGGTCTTCATCGATGCCGCTGTCAGCGGTTGCGGCATGACTGCTTCGATGGGGTACAGCGAGACCTTGATGCTCGCTGGGATGCGAGGCACAGAAGGCGCGTTGGCGTATGCGGTGTCGCGCTGCTTGCGGGCATCTGCGCAGTATCGTGTCGCTGTGCTGTGGCGCTGACGTGTCAGCCTCCAGGCTAGGTGACCGAGCTGTTCCACTTGCGTACGTTTGCACGCAGGATCGCCCTCGGCAGCGCGCGCATTTGCGGTGTCCAGTGCGTGGCAATGCGCCCGGTCGCGCGTCGCTGCATACTTGCGGTGCAAACAGGTAGCCAAGACACGATGACCAAAGCAAAAAAGAAAGCTGCACAGCCGGTGCTGCCAGCACCTTCGCCGGTCTATCAGCTGCAGGTGTCGCTGGTGGACAGCACGCCGCTGATCTGGCGGCGCGTGCAGGTGACGGGGGCGGTGCGCCTGGCCACGCTGCATCGCGTGTTGCAGGCGGCGATGGGCTGGAATGCGGTGCATCCGTACGAATTCGACCTGGGCGGCGGCCGCTATGGCGAAGCCGGGCTGGATGTGCCGGAGCGCTCCCGGCTCAAGCACGCCGCCCGCGTCAGCGTCGAAAGTGCGGTGGGCGAGCTGGAATGGTTCGACTATTTCTACGGTGCCGGGGCCGGCTGGCAGCACCGCGTGCAGGTCGAGGCGATCCTGCCGCCGGATGCCGGCCTGCGTGTGGCGCGCTGCCTGGACGGCGCCAATGCCTGCCCGCCGGAAAACAGCCAAGGCCTCCAGGCCTACCAGGCACTGCTGCAGATCATCGCCGACCCGGATCATGCCCAGCACGTGCAGGAGTTGGCCACCTTGGGTGGGCGCTTCGATCCGGGCCATTTCGATCTGGCCGAGGTCAATCGCCTGCTTGCGCGTGTCCGCGAGTGAGCGGTTGAACCCTCACCACATGCGGTGAGGGCTGGGCCATGCATGGCGCCGGCAGGCGGAATCGATGCGGCAGACGCGTTGTCTGTCGCGTGCATCGCGGCCTGCCACGCGTGTGCTGATGCGACCGTCCGACACCGGCGCCACTGCAGCTTGACGCCCGATCGGCTAGCCTGACTGCCCGGTTTTTCCCGAAAGTGTCTGCGATGTTCCGCTGGTTCGAATCCCTGATCGATATCTTCCCGCCCATCGAGCGGGAGATGCCGCCACGCAGCGTGTGGCGCTTTTATCTGCATTATCTGCGGCCGTTATGGCCGATATTGCTGGCCACCTTGATCGCCGGGCTGCTGCTGGCGCTGGTGGAAGTGGCGATGTTCGACTTCCTCGGCCGCATCGTCGACATGCTGTCCGACAAGCCGGGGCCCGACTTTTTCCGTCGCCACGCGGGCGAGCTGATCTGGATGGCGGTGATCACGCTGGTGGCGCGGCCGTTGTTCACCGGCCTGCACAACCTGCTGGTCAATCAGGCGATCGTGCCCGGCTTGAGCAACCGTTCGCGCTGGCTGATGCACAACTATGTGGTGCGCCAGAGCCTGGGCTTTTTCAACAACGATTTCGCCGGGCGCATCGCCAACCGGGTGATGCAGACCGGCACCTCGTTGCGCGAATCGGCCGTGCAGATGGTGGATGCGCTTTGGTACATCGTGGTCTACACCGGCAGTGCGCTGTGGTTGTTCGCGCAGGCCGACCCCTGGCTGATGGCACCATTGCTGATCTGGCTGGTGGTGTATGTGGCGCTTATGGCATTCTTCGTGCCGCGCATGAAGGCGCGTGCGTGGGTCGCATCGGATGCGCGTTCCAAGGCGACCGGTCGCATCGTCGACGGTTACACCAATATCTCCACGCTCAAGTTGTTCGCCCATGCCGGCCGCGAAGAGGCCTATGTGCGCGATGCCATCGACGAGCTGGCAGTGAAGCATCGCGGGCAGACCCGGGTGACCACCGCGATGGATACCGCCATCGCAGTGGCGAACGGCTTCCTGATCGTGGGCACCTGCGCGCTTGCGCTGTGGTTGTGGAGCCGCGGCCAGATCAGTGTGGGCGCAATCACCTTGGCCACCGGTCTGGTGATCCGCATCCACAACATGTCCGGCTGGATCATGTGGACGGTGAACGGCATCTTCGAAGACATCGGCACCGTGCAGGACGGCATGCAGGCCATCTCGCAACCGGTGCAGGTGCAGGACGCACCGCATGCGGTGCCGCTGCGGGTGACCCAGGGGCAGGTGCAGTTCGAGCACATCCACTTTCATTACGGCAAGCGCGGCGGCGTGATTGCCGGGCTGGATCTGCAGGTGCGCGCCGGCGAGAAGATCGGCCTGGTCGGGCCATCCGGTGCTGGCAAATCCACCTTGGTCAACGTGTTGCTGCGGTTATACGACCTGGAGCAGGGCCGCATCCTGATCGATGGGCAGGACATCGCAACAGTCACGCAGGAAAGCCTGCGCGGGCAGATCGGCCTGGTCACCCAGGACACTTCGCTATTGCATCGCTCGATCCGCGACAACTTGCTGTATGGCCGGCCGCAGGCCAGCGAGGCGCAGATTCTCGATGCAGTGCGCAAGGCACGCGCCGACAGTTTCATCGACACGCTGATCGACGGCGAAGGCCGCAGCGGTTTCGACGCGCATGTGGGCGAGCGCGGGGTCAAACTCTCCGGCGGTCAGCGCCAGCGCATTGCGATTGCGCGGGTGCTGTTGAAGGACGCGCCGATCCTGATCCTGGACGAAGCCACCTCGGCACTGGATTCGGAAGTGGAAGCCGCGATCCAGGACAGCCTGGATGCCCTGATGGGCAACAAGACCGTCATCGCGATTGCGCACCGTCTCTCCACCATCGCGCGCATGGACCGGCTGGTGGTGATGGACGGCGGGTGCATTGTCGAGACGGGCACGCACGCGGAACTGATCGCCCATGGCGGCCTGTACGCGCGGCTATGGGCGCGGCAGACCGGTGGATTCGTTGCTGCGGATGCGTGATGGAAAGCTGTTCGCACGCACAGCGTGGCAGGGAAGTACGTGTTCGCAGCGTGCCAGAAAGACGTTAGCAACTGCGACACAAGCCCCTCTCCCGCCGGGAGATGGAGTTGGGGTGAGGGTTCGGGGCGAAGCCACTTGGTGTGTCACTTCTGAATGCGCGTGGCAATGCGTTCGGCCTTGCAGGCGGTGACAACCTTGCGAGGCGCCCCTCATCCGCCCATGCGGGGCACCTTCTCCCCCATGAAGGGGGACAATGCCCCGGCGGGAGAAGGTCGCAAGCAGTTCTTCATTCGTCTGCAGTGGCAAGCCCCTCTCCCGTCGGGAGAGCAACTGTCTTGATCAACTGGCGGCGCTAGCCGTCAGTTGATCTCGCATCTTGGCGTTGAGGATGACCAATAATTTGCGCATCGCCGCCACGAGGGCGACCTTGCCCGCTTTGCCCTGCGTGCGTAGCCGCTGGTAAAACTCGCGCAGGGCCGGGTTGAAGCGCACCGCCACCAGCGCCGCCATGTACAGCACTTGCCGCACGCAGGCGCGTCCTCCCCAGATGCTGCGGGCACCGCGCAACGTGCCGCTGTCGCGTGCCAGCGGCGCCACCCCGACCAGTTTGGCGATCGCCTTGCCGGTGAGACGGCCCAGCTCGGGCAGCTGCGCCGCCAAGGTCGCGACCAGCACCGGGCCGACGCCCTTGACCTGGACCAGCACCTCCAGCTCGGCTCGTGCAGCCACCTGTTGGGCGATGCGCGCATCTAGCTCCGCCAGCTCTTTTTGCCATTGCCGCACGCCGGCTTGCGCCCGCTTGCGCAGCCACGCATCGGTCAGTTGAGACAGCCGCTGGCGCTCTTGCTGCACCATCGCCAACACCTGCGTGCGGCGCTGCTGGTACTCGCGCAGCTGATGGCGCCAGCCTTCCAGCGGCTGGTAGGGCGTGAGTGATACCACCATCGCCATCTGCGCCAGCACACGCGCATCCAAGGTGTCGGTCTTGGCCAGTTGGCCGATGGCCTTGGCAAAGTCACGCGCTTGGCGAGGGTTCACACGCGCCACCGGCAGGCCGGCCGCATGCAGCGCATCCAACGCTGCCAGTTCGTAGCCGCCCGTGGCCTCCAGCACCACCTGGTGCAGCTCCATGTGTCCCAGCCAGCTGCGCAGCTGGCGCAGACCTGCCGCCGTGTTGGGGAAGCGCCGTTCGCCTTTGCAGCCATGCACATGCACATCCAACCACTGCTTGCTGACATCGATACCTACGCCGTATGCCATGGAAAAACTCCGCTATGCTCGAAGGGTCGAGAGCTCTCCTGGGCTGCCCAGCCTGATCGTTACGAGTGCCAACTCCAGCAACTGTTCGGGCGTTTGCCAGGAGATCCCGGCGTGGCGACCTCGCTCTCCCGCGGCTGTTTAGACCTGTGGGTTATCGGTCGACCACGCCGGCTCTCGACACCTAATCTGGCAGATCGCCAAGAGATAAGGGGTTGGGGTGAGGGTTCGGAGCGAAGCCACTCGCCAGTTGGGCTACACGAGGCTTCGCCCGTACCCTCATCCGCCCCTTCGGGGCCCCTTCTCCCGATGGGAAAAGGGGATTCATCACTCGATCGGCTGATCCAGCATCAGTTCGCGCGCAAAGCGCACCGGTGGCGCACCGTAGGACAGCATCTTGTCGTGATAGGCCTTCAGATTGAAGCTGTGGCCCAGCTTCTTCTGCACTGCCTTACGCGTGTCCAGATGTTCCTGCACGCCGACGAAGTAGGTCGGCAGCTGCGCGGACGACAACTGCGCACGCACCCACTTGCCCGCCGCTTCGCTTTCCTGCTGGAAGGTGTCGTGGGTCATCAGGTGCATCGCCCTGTCGCGATCCCAGCCGTCCACGTGCACGCCCTGGTCGAGGATGGCATTGGCGATGGTGCGCAGGTAGAACTTGAGCTGCACCAGGTGGAACAGCGGGTCGTTATCCAGATAGCCCTGCTCCTGCATCATGCGCTCGGTGTACACCGCCCAGCCTTCGGCAAACATGCCCGAACGCAGCACCGCGCGCAGCGTGGAGGGGAACTTGGCCGAATGCCAGCCTTCCAGGTAGTGGCCCGGCGTGCCCTCGTGGATGCTGAGCAGATGGATCATGCGGGTGTTGTATTCGCGCAGGAACGAATCGACCTGCTTGTCGTTCCAGTCGTCGGGAATCGGCGACACCGCATAGAACGTCTTCAGATTCTTGTCCAGCGGGCCGGGCGAATCGCAATACGCCACCGCCACGCCCCGCTGGAATTCCGGCATCAGGATGATGTCCACCGGCGAATCCGGCAGTGTCATCAAATCTTTCTGGCGCACGAACTCGGTGGATTGCGCCAGCGCCGCCTTGGCGGCGTCCACCACCTTGTCGCGCGCCGGCTTGTCGGCATAGGCCAGTTCCAGCGCTGCTTCGATCGCCGCTTGCTGCTGGTCGTCGTTGGGCGATTCCGGCAACTTCGGAGCGCCGGGCTTGTCCTTGAGCACGGTGCGCGCGATGCCATACATTTCGCTGCGCACGCGCTTGAGTTCGGACTCGGCGCGCTGCTTGATATCGGCACGCGACAGCGACGACAGCAGCGCGAATTTCAGTTTCTGGTCGTATTTTTCCGCGCCGACGCGGAAGTCGCCCTTGGCATTGGGCACCAGCACGGTGTCCAGCCAGGTCTGCTGCTCGGCCACTGCCTTGCGCAGGTTGTCGATGGCCGCCTGCGCGCGCGCCGCTTCGATGGGGCCGAGCTGGCCGATGTTGGGCGCGATGAAGGTATCGACGATGCTGAGGATGCCCTTGTTCTGCTTGGCCACCGTTTCGGCGTGGATCTTCGGCACGCGCGCCGGGTCCAGGTTCTCGCGCGCCTGCGCAAAGATGCTCGGGATTTTTTCCATGCGCTGGGTGGCTGCGGCAAGGCGTTCGGGCAGCGGCGCGAACTCGCGCGCCATCAGTCCGTACAACGCGCTGCCGGCCAGGCCGTTATAAACCTGCGGGTCCCAGGCCCAGCTTTGCAGCACTTCGGTATTCCAGATTTCCGACTGCAGCTGGTTGCGCAGGATCGCCGCATCGACCTGGTTCTCGCGCGACAGCGTGGCCACGTCGATGGCCTCCAGTTCGCCCAGCAGCTTCTTGCCGGCGTCCAGGCTGCGCTGGCGGCCGGCCGTGCTGAGATCGTCGATCTGCGCGTCGAAGCGGTGGTCGCCGGTCTGGGTGGCGGTCACCGGCGACAGCTGCATCCAGGTGTCCAGCGCCTGTTTGGACAACGCCGCAAAGCGCGCATCCGGGGTCTGTGCGTCCTGGGCGGTAGCAGCGGTGGTGCCGGCTTGCGGCGATTCGGGCTGTTGCTGGCAGGCGCTGAGGCCGGCGATCAGGGCAAGGACAAGCAGGCGTTGATGCATTGTGGGTCCTGGTGGAATCAAACCGCCAGCATAGGCATCTGCGCGTGTGCGCGCATCCACCACTGGTGTAGAGCAGCCAACAAAACGAAGGCGCTCATCGCCAGGCGGGCACGGCCGCGGCCAGGCATCGGCATCTGCCGCGCCCACACTGCGGCCCTGAGCGCGCCGTGCACGCCCATCGGGCCACTGCTCGCTACGTTTCGGGAGCCGTTTGCCCTGCCAGCCGGACACTGCCGCCAACCGCCCGGTGCACAGGACGGCGCGCGTTACGGGAGCGATCGCTCGTACACTCCGGTTCCCGGGCGCCGCCCGCCAACCAGGCGGCGCGCACGTCACATCATGCCTGCCACCTGCACGGTGGCCTGTTCCGAGGAGGATCACATGCACTACGCCGGTAGCTGTCATTGCGGACGCATCGCGTTCGATCTGCAGACCGAAGCACCCATCACCGAGGTCTACGACTGCAACTGCTCGTTGTGCCGCCGACGCGGCGGTTTGCTCTGGTTCGGCACGCGTTCGCAGCTGCAGCTGCGCGCCGAACCGGAAGCGGTGGGCAGCTACCGCTTCAATCAGCAGCATATCGATCATCATCATTGCCCGCAGTGCGGCATCGCGCCCTTCAGCGAAGGCCTCAACCCCAAAACCGGCGAAATGGGCGTTGCCGTCAACGTGCGTTGCCTGCCGGCTCTGGAGCTGACCGGGCTGCAGGTGCACGCGGTTGATGGAGCCAGCCGATGAGCCGCACCATGCGGCGGTATGCCGCGCTGGTGTTGCTCGGATGGGCGCTCTGCGGTTGTGCGAAGCATCAAGCGGAGATGGCGGCAGACGGCGGTGCTGCGCCGGCGGCGCCGCCTGCACCGCTCGCCTCGTCTGGCAATGCCTTGGCCTACGAGCACGACGTGCGCATCGAACTGCCCGCCGACCAGATCGACCAGCGCATTGCCGCAGTGCGCACGGCCTGCCAGAGCGCGCAGTTCGGTGATTGCGCCTTGCTGGCGGTGGAGCAGGAAGGCGGGCGCGACCCCAACGGACGCGTCAGCGTGCGCCTGGCGCCGGACGGGATCGAGCCGATGGTGCAATTGGCCGGGCAACACGGCGATGTTGCCGCGCGCAGCACCCGTGCCGAAGACCTGGCGCAGCAGATTGCCGACACCGGCCTGGCCCAGGCACGGCTGCAAAAAGAACATGCACGCCTGCTCGAATTGCAACAGCGCCGCGATCTGGCGGTGACCGATCTGCTGGCCTTGTCCAAGCGGCTGGCGGAGATCGAAGCCGAAGCGCAGCAGACCCAGCAACAGGCAGCGCAGCAACAACGCCGCGTGCGCACGCAGTTGCTGACGCTCAATTTCCGCAGTACCGGCGGCGAGCAGGGCAGGGGCGAGATTGCCCAAGCGACCGCAGAGTTCGGCCAGGTGTTTTCCAGCAGCGTGGCGTTCGTGATCCGCGCAGTGGCGGCGCTGCTGCCGGTGGCGGTGGTCGCAGTATTTGCCGGCTGGTTGCTGCTGCAGGCATGGCGCTGGCGCGCACGTCGCCGCCGGATGCCTTGAAGAACCCGCAGCTGCCCGGCACTGCTGTGCAGCTGCGGGGTTAACTGATCTGTAAAACTGCTGGCGGCGCGCGTGTGTTGCGTAGGCCTGGAACAGCCAACAAAACTACTGCTCGACCACTACGCGAACGCCACGTTGGCGCGGTCTGTGTTTCTGCGGCATGTACCACCAGTACACCCGGATCATGAGCGCGTCGCGCGCACCACTTGACGACCACTCGCTACGGTTTGTCAGCCGCTCTTCATACAAAAGCCGCCGTATCGGCGCGGCACGCAGATACGGCGATGACGTACGTCAGTGCAGAAGCGCGATTGAACCAGGCAGCAAACATCTGTGCAACGAGGCTCAACGCAGCTCAGCCTTCGTCGACTTCGTATTCCACAAACACGTCCAGCTGCAGGGCCAGCTCCTGCACCGCGTCGCGCACCTTCTGTGCGGTGGCTTCGTTGCCGGCTTCCACTTCGAACTCGTGGCTGCCCGGACCTTCATCGTCTGACAGGCCGGCCGAGCTGGAATCCTCGTCGTCCAGATGCGGCATCAGGTCATCCACTTCTTCGACGTGCTCGATGCCTTCGATGCTTTGCAGCAGATTGGCAATGGCACGTGCGTCGTCGTCGGTGCCGGTGATACGCATGCGAAGGGTAGGCATGGGAGTGTCCTGGGGATTGGGGACATCAAGCCTAGGCATCGCCAAGACAAAACGAGGTGATGGTGCGCGGTGCCCGCTTCACGCAGGCTGCGTCGGCCATGCCTCGCTTGTCAGCGTGTCGGAGTGCAGCAGGCGCCGCACTGCTGTGCGCAGCATCGTTGGCATGATGTAGTGATGGTGCGCGTGATGGATGCAGGCCATGTAGATGCGGCCAAACCAGTTGCGGCAGCTCACCTGCGTGGCCATGGTCAGCTCGATCTCGTGCATGCCGACCCGGCGCAACGCCACCGACGAACGGAAGCGCAGATGCTTGTCGTCGGCACCCAGCACGACCTGCACCTGCTGCCCGTCGGCATCGCTGCGTTGTGCCAGTACCGGGAAGCGCCCGGCGAAACGTTGCGCTGCGCTCGGATCGAGCAACGAAGACACCGGGCAACCCAGATGCGAGGTACGCAGCCCCAGCGGTTTGACCATCAGGTTGCGCAAGCGCATCAACCCGCTCACGCCGCCCGGTGGTTGGTCGACGAATGCCTGCAGCAGATCGCACATGAGGTCCGGCAGGCTGTCGGTGCGCAGATGGCGCGTGTCCAGGCGCAGCTGATGGGTGTCTTGAAAGTGCACCTGGTCGCCCAGTTGCCCGCGCAACAACGCATCGGCCGGCAGCGCCTGCAGCGAGCGGATCCGCAATGGCGCTACGCGGGTGGCGACAAAACCGGGACGAGGTGTGCGCGGCGGAAGTTGGCGCAGACGCCCGCTCCAACGGCGCACGCGGCTGCAGGCGCGCTGCTGCCAGCTCTGCGGTTTGGCGTGCAGCGACAGCGCCACGCTGGGCACATCGGCGGCGCGGAAGGCGTCGGACTGCAGTAGCGCTGCGACGGGGGCCGGCAGCAGCTCGGTCAAGCTGGCGATGGTCGCCGTGCCCTGGGTGACCAGGGCCTGTTGCGCGTGGCTCAAGCTGCCGCCGGCTTCGTCCGGATGGCAGGACAGCGCGAAGAAGGCCGAATGCGCCGCATTCCCCTGCGCAGGCGCGAACTGATGCCAGGTGCCGCCACCGAAGCGCACCGTGAACAGGCTGTCTCCCGGTATGTCCACATAGCGCAATGCGTGCAGGAATGCCTGCGGATCCTGCTGCAGCTGCTGTGGCGAGGCGTTGGAAAAGCGCAATCGCGCACCGCCGCTGCCGGTGATGGCGGTGAACACGCGATTGCCGGCATGGCAGTGAAACGGGTGCCCCTGCGGCCCGACCGAAAACGAAAACAGCGACGCGCGATCGTCATGGCCGAAATCCGGTGCGGAGAGCTGCACGGACGGTTCGTCCAAGGCATCGTGGTGCGCCGGGTGGTGCCGCTGACGTTCGCCGGTCTGCGCGATCAGGCTATCGCCTGCGCCTGGGTCCAGCTGCGCGATCAGCATTACTTCCACCGGGCGGCCGCCGCTGTAGGAGGGGAGTGATACACGCGGGAAACTTGTTTCTGCGACGATCCGTTGGTGGTCCATGGCATGTCCTCGCAGCAGAAGTCGGTGAAGGGGTTAAGGGGTTTTTTTGGCCCGCTTGCGCGACTCGCGCTGCAGCGGGCCGGCCTTCGGGCAGACCTCGAAGGCGAAGCCGCTGAGCGTGTTGACCATGTTGTCGGGCGTCAGCCGGTACACCACGAACTGGCCGCGTCGCTCGCTGCTGACCAGCCCGGCCGCAGACAGCACCGAGAGGTGGCGCGAGATGGCCGGCGCGCTCATCGCAAACCGCTCGCCAATCTGCCCGGCGGTCAGTTCCTGTGCCGACAGGTAGGCCAGGATTTCCCGGCGTGGTCTGGAAGCCAGCGCTTCGAAGATGCGGTCGATGGACATGGATGGGATTAGATAATTAACGAATTAGCTAATTAATTATTTTAATGGGCGTGGCTGTCAAGCGATTTCTGATTGCCGTATTGCTCGGGCTTGTTGATCGCCTCTTTCCTGCGGGGCGCCGAGGCGAGGCTTGTGCGCCAATGGCGCGTGTTTTGACGCGCCCGCGCTGCTAGCGCGGACCGGGCACGGAGCGGGGGCAGGGCGCCGGGCGCCGGGTAAAGCCACGCGCGCCATCAGACTCCACCAGGCTTCGCCCGCACCCTCATCCGCCCCTTCGGGGCACCTTCTCCCGGGGGGAGAAGGGAATCTAGAGCCTGTTAACACTAATGATCTGAGCGGTTAAACTATTGCGCATGGAAATCACACCCGCACAATTTTCTCTCATCGAACAGTGTCTGCCGAGGCAGCGCGGCAATGTCGGCATGACCAACCTGCAAGTGGTCAATGCCATCCTTTATGTTGCCGAGCATGGCTGCAAATGGCGCGGCCTGCCCAAGCGCTTTGGCAATTGGCACACGGTGTACACACGCATGAACCGTTGGGCCAAGGCAGGTGTGCTGGACCGGATGTTCGCTGAACTGCAGAAGTCCCAAATCGTGCGCATCAAAATCGAGGCGGTCTCGCTGGACTCCACCAGCATCAAGGTGCATCCGGATGGGACTGGTGCGTTAAAAAAAACGGCCCACAATCCATCGGTAAATCGCGCGGCGGATGGAATACCAAGATTCATATGGTTGCCGCAGATGCTCGAACAGCGATCACGTTCGGATTGACGCCTGGCAACGCCCATGACGCACCTGCGGGCCGCACGTTGCTTGAACACCTTGGGCCTGTGGAGCGACCGATTCATTTGTTGATGGATCGTGCTTACGAAGGCAATGAGACGCGCCAACTAGCCCACTGAATCATTGAAATCGGATGCATGATCCCCAGGTAGTGTGTCATGCAAAGAACGAAGTTGACGATCCAACAGCGTGCTGAATTGGAGGCGGTGATGCGCAAGCGTCACGGCAACGCCGCTTTGGTGCGCCGCGCGCGGTGTGTTGTGCTTTGGAGCGATGGAGAACGTCGAGTCCACATACGCACTAAGCTTGCCTGCAACGACGCATTCGTCTCGAAGTGGACGGCGGCGTTTGAGGCGCAAGGACTGGCCGGGCTGGTGTCGGTGCATCCTGGGCGTGCGCCGAAGATACCGACGGCCAAGCTGGAAGCGCGTGTGCTCAACCGCACGCTCAAGCACAAGCCCAAGGACGGTTCGACGCACTGGAGCAGTCGCAAGCTGGCTGCCGAGCTGGGCAATGTGTCGTTCTCGGCCGTCCAGCGCATTTGGCGCAAACACGGCGTGCGTCCGCATCGGTTGGACACCCACATGGTCTCCAACGACCCGGAGTTTGAGACCAAGGCCGCAGACGTGATCGGCCTGTACCTGGACCCGCCTGCGCACGCGGTGGTCTTCTGCGTGGACGAAAAGACCGCGATCCAGGCGCTGGACCGCAAGGACCGGATGCTTGCATTGGCACCCGGACGCGCGCAAAGCCACGGATTCGAATACAAGCGTAATGGCACACTGAGCCTGTTCGCCGCGCTCAATACGGGCACTGGCGAAGTGCTGGGCAAAACGGCAGCTCGTCACACCAGCGAGCAGTTCGTGACCTTCCTCGAAGAGGTTGTCGCCAGTCAGTCCAACGGCCGGGACATCCATGTCATCTGCGATAACGTCAGCAGCCACAAGACGCCGCTCGTGCATGCGTTCCTGGCCGAGTACCCCCGCGTTCATATGCACTACACCCCCACCTACTCGTCATGGCTGAACCAGGTCGAGAACTGGTTCGCCCGCATCCAGCGTGATGTCATCACACGCGGGGTTTTCTCCTCAGTCAAAGACCTCGATAAGAAGCTCATGCGCTACATCCGCCAGTACAACAAAAACCCAAAACCGCTGAAATGGACCTTCGCTGATCCAACTCGACGCATCACATCCGATTCCTCGGATTCAGTGCACTAGCGCTTGATCTTGGCTACGTCCCGGTGGTCCCGCCAAAAGCCAATCGGGTCGAGCCCTGGGAGTACGACCGAGAAATGTACAAGCGGCGCAACGAAGTGGAGAGGCTGTTTCGTCGCTTGAAGGGCTACCGCCGGATTTTCTCGCGCTTCGAAAAGCTGGATGTCATGTTCCTCGGATTCTTAAGCTTCATCCTTGTCGTTGATGGACTTCGGATGTGTTAACAGGCCCTAGATTCTCTGGTGCAACAAAGCCCCTCTCCCTGCGGGAGAGCAACTGTCTTGATCAACTGGCGGCGCTAGCCGCCAGTTGATCTCGCATCTTGGCGTTGAGGATGACCAATAATTTGCGCATCGCCGCCACGAGGGCGACCTTGCCCGCTTTGCCCTGCGTGCGTAGCCGCTGGTAAAACTCGCGCAGGGCCGGGTTGAAGCGCACCGCCACCAGCGCCGCCATGTACAGCACTTGCCGCACGCAGGCGCGTCCTCCCCAGATGCTGCGGGCACCGCGCAACGTGCCGCTGTCGCGTGCCAGCGGCGCCACCCCGACCAGTTTGGCGATCGCCTTGCCGGTGAGACGGCCCAGCTCGGGCAGCTGCGCCGCCAAGGTCGCGACCAGCACCGGGCCGACGCCCTTGACCTGGACCAGCACCTCCAGCTCGGCTCGTGCAGCCACCTGTTGGGCGATGCGCGCATCTAGCTCCGCCAGCTCTTTTTGCCATTGCCGCACGCCGGCCTGCGCCCGCTTGCGCAGCCACGCATCGGTCAGTTGAGACAGCCGCTGGCGCTCCTGCTGCACCGTCGCCAACACCTGCGTGCGGCGCTGCTGGTACTCGCGCAGCTGACGGCGCCAGCCTTCCAGCGGCTGGTAGGGCGTGAGTGATACCACCATCGCCATCTGCGCCAGCACACGCGCATCCAAGGTGTCGGTCTTGGCCAGTTGGCCGATGGCCTTGGCAAAGTCACGCGCTTGGCGAGGGTTCACACGCGCCACCGGCAGGCCGGCCGCATGCAGCGCATCCAACGCTGCCAGTTCGTAGCCGCCCGTGGCTTCCAGTACCACCTGGTGCAGCTCCATGTGTCCCAGCCAGCTGCGCAGCTGGCGCAGACCTGCCGCCGTGTTGGGGAAGCGCCGTTCGCCTTTGCAGCCATGCACATGCACATCCAACCACTGCTTGCTGACATCGATACCTACGCCGTATGCCATGGAAAAACTCCGCTATGCTCCAAGGGTCGAGAGCTCTCCTGGGCTGCCCAGCCTGATCGTTACGAGTGCCAACTCCAGCAACTGTTCGGGCGTTTGCCAGGAGATCCCGGCGTGGCGACCTCGCTCTCCCGCGGTTGTTTAAACCTGTGGGTTATCGGTCGACCACGCCGGCTCTCGACACCTAATCTGGCAGATCGCCAAGAGATAAGGGGTTGGGGTGGGCACCGGGTAAAGCCACGCGCGCCATCAGACTCCACCAGGCTTCGCCCGCACCCTCATCCGCCCCTTCGGGGCACCTTCTCCCGGGGGGAGAAGGGAATCTAGATTCTCTGGTGCAACAAAGCCCCTCTCCCTGCGGGAGAGGGGTTGGGGTGAGGGTACGGCGCGAAGCCACGCGCGCGTCCAGACTCCACCAGGCTTTGCTCGCACCCTCATCTGCCCCTTCGGGACACCTTCTCCCCATAACGGGGGCCTGTCCCGCAGGAAGAAGAGACAGCGATTTTTCACGTAACTGCCAAGATTTCAGGGCTACCTCAATCCGCAACCGATGCCTTGCGCGAATTTCGACGCCCCCGCCGCTCGTGCACGCCATCGCTCGGCGGCAACGCGACCAACTCGGCAGGCAGTGCCGGCATCGGGGTGCGTTCGTCCAGGGCTTCGCGCTTGAGCCAGTCGATGAACAATGCCGCTGCCGGGCTGAGCGCGCGGTGGCTGGGGTGCACGATGTAATACGCGTAGCGCGCCTTAAGCGTGGGGCCGGGCAGGCGCACCAGTTCGTAACGTTGCAGGTAGGGCTGGGCGATGTGCTTGCGTGCCAACACCGCGCCCAGGCCGTACACCGCCGCGCGCATGGCGTCGGTGCTGTCGTTGAAAGTGTGCATCGGCGGCAGCGTGGTGCCGCGCACCTGTGCGGCACGGAACCAGTCACGCCAGCCCTGCGGCGACATGTCGCTCAACAACGGCAACTGCGCGATCTGTGCCGGCGTGCGCAGCGCGGCCACTTCCGGCAACGAGGGCGAGGCCACGGGGAAGAGTTCGTCATCCATCAGATGGTGCGAGGTCAATCCGGGCCACGCGCCCTGTCCGTAGCGGATGCCCAGATCCGGGCCGCCGTCTTCGAAACGCGAAAACGCCGCGTCCGATTGCAGGTCCACGCGGATATGCGGATAGGCGCGACAAAAGCGCGGCAGCCGCGGCAACAGCCAGCAATACGACAGCGACCGCAGCGTGGTCACGCGCAGCGGTATGGCGTCTTCGCGCGGGTACAGGTTGCCAGCCACAGCGGCAATTTCGGCCAGTGCGGCGGTGGCCGCATCGGCCAGCTGACGGCCTTCGGCGGTGAGCTTGACCCCGCGCGGCAGCCGCTGGAACAAGGTGGCACCCAGCAGCGCTTCGAGCTTGCGCACGTGGTGGCTCACCGCGCTGGCGGTGAGGTGCAGCTCTTCGGCAGCATGGGCGAAATTCTGATGGCGGGCGGCGGCCGCAAACACGCCCAGCGCAGGCAACAGGGTCGGACGCAGATTCATCGAGGCATGAGTGAGATTTGTGGCTCGCCCCGATACTACGCGCTTGTCGCGCCCGTAGCGGCAACCGATGCTGCGTCATCCCATCGCGATGATCGTGCCATGTGCCCCTGCCTGCCGGATGCTGTCTTCTGCCGTTTCATCGCACTGCGGCACAGTGCAGGAGCACGGCCATGAGCGCGCAGCCGTCGATGCAGCCGGAGCTTGCAACGCGCGCATGGCGCACCCCGCTTGAGCTGGGGTTTCTGGGCATTGTGTGGGGCTGCTCGTTCCTGTTCATGCGCGTGGCAGCGCCCAGGTTCGGCACCGTGGTGTTGGTGGAAATTCGGCTGGCGCTGGGCGCCTTGGTGCTGCTGCCATTCCTGTGGCTGGCACGCGAACGCTTCCCGTTGCATCGCTGGCCGATGCTGGCGGCGATCGGTGTGCTCAATTCGGCATTGCCGTTCCTGCTGTTCGCCTGGGGCGCGCAACATGCACCGGCGGCAGTCGGGGCGATCTGCAACGCGATGACGGTGCTGTTTACCGCGCTGATCGCGTTCCTGTTTTTCGGCGAACGAATCGGCACGCGTCGCGCACTGGCGTTGCTGGTGGGGTTTATCGGCGTGCTGGTGCTGGCTACCGGCAAATCCGCCGGCTTGAGTGTCGGGCCGGCGGCGCTGGCCGGCGCAACCGCCTCGCTGCTGTATGGCATCGGCTACAACCTGGTGAAGCGCCATATGGGCGATTTGCCGCCGGCCGCCTCGGCGGCCTCCACGCTGGGCTGCAGTGCGTTGTTGCTGGCGCCGCTGGCCTGGTGGCAGTGGCCGGCCACGCCGGTGCCGGCGGTGGCCTGGGCCTGCGCCACTGCGCTGGGCGTAGTCTGCACCGGGCTGGCGTTCTTGATGTATTACCGGCTGATCCAGCGCATCGGCCCGGCACGTGCGTCCACGGTGACCTATCTGGTGCCGGTGTTCGGTGCATTGCTGGCGTGGTCGCTGCTGGGCGAACCGTTGACCTGGACCATGCTGGTCGCCGCGGTGCTGATCCTGGGCAGCGTCGCCTTCAGCCAACGCGCCCGCTAAGCGAGCGCGTTTCGCTTTTCCGATTCCCGATTCAACCAGCAGGCGGTGCCCGCACCGGCAACGGCACATTGCACAGATCGATATGCCCGGCCGGGCGCTTGTAGAAGTCGTCCTTGCGGTTGCGGCGCGCCTCGGCCACAGCGCGGAAGGTCTGGCTGTCGGTACGCAGCAACTGCAGCGGTGTGCGCTCGGGCGCAGGCACTTCGCTGGCCAGCCGAATCGCGCGGATCGGCGCGCGTTGCGTAGGGTCGTCGTAAAACCCCATCGGGTCGGGACCGCGCGGGGTCACGCTGAGCAATTCCATACCCTTGACCACGCGCCCGACCACAGTGATGTTGCGGTCCAGCTGGCGTGGCGATTGCCCGGTGACCACGTACAACTCGGCGCCGATGCTGCTGTCTTCGTCGTTGTTGCGGCCGGCGCCCAGGGTGCCGTAGCAATGCGCCAGCCAGGTCTTGCCGGTGGCGTTATCGCGGCCAACCGGGAAGCCGTCGACAAAGCCCACCTGCGGCGCCCAGCCATCGCTATCGGGCAGGCGCTGGAAATCCAGACCCTGCGATGCGCGTTCGAATTCGGCCGGCAGATGCGTCTTGGCCGAGCCCAGCGATTTGGCCTTGCCCGGCGTCTCGCCATCCGGGTCGCCGAACTGCACCACGAAATTGTCCTGCGAGCGATAGATGCTCAGCCCATCCCAGAAGCGTTCGTGCGCCAGCGTGCGGATGTTGCCCACATGCTGGGGCGCAAATTGCGGCGCCAGTTCGATGATCACCCGCCCGGCATCCAGTTCCAGGTACAGCGTGCGCTCCGGGTCAAGCAGACGCCACGCGCTGGCCGGCGAGCTGTCCAGAATCTGTTGCGGGCTACGGTAGGCCGCGTGGGCGGCTGCGGGTAACAGCAGAGCGAGCAGGCAGGCGGAAGCAACAGTGCGCAGGAGCATGAAGGCAGCCAGCAGGGAGGTGCCTGCGATTCTTGCCGACCAGGCGCCCGGACGCAAAGCGCAGGTGACACACAACATGACGCCGACGCGCTGCGCCGGCGTCATGCCGAAAAACGAATGCCTGCCGCGAGCGTGTGCTTACGGGGTGTTGCGCACGTGTGGGCTGGTGTGATGCTCGGTGGCGCCGTGGTTGTTGCGAAACAGCGGCACCAGTTGCCACAGCGCGGAGATGCCGACCAGCGTGTAGACCACACGCGACAGCAGCGCGTCCTGCCCGCCGAACAGTGCGGCCACCAGATCGAACTGGAACAGACCGACCAGCCCCCAGTTCAATCCGCCGACGATAAGAAGCACCAGGGTGATGATGTTGATCGCTTTCATGAAAGCATTCCATGTGGGTTGGGAGACCCCAGAGTCCGCATGCGGCGGGCAATGTCCCGTGAGCGTTGTCGCCGCGATGCGTGCAATGCAGACAGTGCGCTCACATGACGCGGACGCCCGCTCAACCGATCCTGCCGCGGCACACGCGATCTGCAACCCGCGCAGCGTCGGTATCGCGATCAACGCGCAGGTTTGCGTTTGACGTAGAGCTGCTTGCGCACGCGTGCGACAACCTCGCCATCGCGGTTGTGTACGTCGTTTTCGAACCAGCGCAGATGTTTCTCGCCGCCTGCGGTGGCGTTGCGCAGTTGCGTCAGCACGTTGTCGTCGATGACGAAATCGGCGGTCACCGTGCCGCGCCCGGGTTTGACGAATTCGATGCTGCCGGCCTTGTCCCACACGTAATAGTCGCGACCAAGGTTGTGCATGGTCAGCAGCATCCAGAACGGGTCGGTCATTGCGAACAGGCTGCCGCCGAAATGGGTGCCGACGTAATTGCGATTCCAGGGGCGCTGGCGCAGTTCCACGCGCGCAAAACGGTAGTCGGCCGACAGCACGGTGACGTGGATGCCGGCGAACAGGAACGGCGGCCACAGATTGAGACCGAACTTGAACAGCGATGCGCGCATAAGGGCCTGGTTCCTTGGCGAGGGCGGGTGCCAGCATAACATTCGCATGCGTATGGATGGAGTTGGCCCATCCACATCGGGCCAGCCGCCCGTGTTCTTAGGAGCAGATCTGGCCGCGACGGCACGTTGCCGGTGAAGCCTCCATCGGCGATCAGCGGCGTTGCCTTATCGCGGCCGGGGCCGCTCCTGCGTGCCGATGTGGCGCCGCAGCGCCATGGGCGGTCAGAACACCAGCGCCGACATCTTGCGGCGATAACGGCCGACCAGGTCTTCGTCTTCGATCACGCGGAACGCATCGATCAGGCTGCGGCGCGGCAGGTTGTCCTCGAACGCGCGATCCTGCCGCAGCATCTCCAGGAACTGGTCCAACGCGGCTTCGTCGTTGCCGTCGAGCAGGTGGCGCACACCGAGCAGGTGGCGCGCGCGCAGGTCCGCGCCATTGGCGTCCACGCTGGCCTGCAACGCGCCGGCGTCGGGGGCGTCCTTGAGCACGTTGGCAAAGCTCAGCCGCGCCTTGGCACGCACCGCGCGGTCGTCGGTGGCCAGGTTGGCGGGCAGGGCGTCGATCAACTGCTCGGCCTCGGCGGTGTCACCGGTCTTGAGCAGGGCCAACGCCAGGTCCAGCTTGAGTTCGTCCTTGTCCGGCTCGGCAGCGATGGCCTCACGCAGCGCTGCGGCCTGCGCCTGCGGGTCGAGCGGCGCCAACGGCAGCTCTTCTTCTACCACCTGCGGCTCGGCCGGCAGCACGCCATGCTGGGTGAGGAATTCGCGCACCTGGCCTTCCGGCATCGCGCCGGGGAAGCCGTCGACGATCTCGCCGCCCTTGACCAGGAATACCGTCGGCACCGAGCGGATCTGAAATGCCGCGGCGATCTGCTGTTCCTTGTCCACATCGACCTTGCCCAGCTCGAAGGCGCCGTTGTATTCGCCAGCCAACTTTTCCAGGATCGGCGTCAGCGACTTGCAGGGCCCGCACCAGGTGGCCCAGAAGTCCACCAGTACCGGTGTCGTCAGCGATTTCTGCAGGACCTCGGTCTCGAAGGTGTCGGTGGTGGCATCGAATACATGCGGCGTGTCGGACATGGGCTTCCAGAAGTGAGTGCGGCAACAGTGGGAGGTAATGGTGGCAAACACGGCTGACACAAGCCTAGCCGCAATGCCGCGCTTCGGCGCCCGGCGTGGCCGCCTGCAGCGCTGCGCTGGCAGCGTCGGGGGTTCACGCCGCGCCCGCCCGGCACGACAATGCCGCGTTCTGGCGGCGCATCGCGCCCCGCGTTGGAGCAGGGCAATGGCAACCACCGACAGCGCACAGCGCTACATGGGCTTGATCGCCGCGACGGTCTTCGTGCTGGCGCTTGCCGGTTTCGGTGCCGCGCTGCCGGGCTATCTGCAGGCCAGCCACCCGGTTGCGCTGTTGGGCGCGCACGGCGTGCCGCATGCGCTGGGCTTCAATCTGCTGGCGTTCGTGCTGGTGGGCGCGCTGGGGATGGCCACCGGGGTCAGCCTGCTGACGCGCATGCCGCGCAAGGCCAGCTGGAGCCTGCGCGTGGGCGGGCAGCTGATCGTGCTGGCCGGGCTGGCCTTTCTCGGCATGGGCATGTTGCCGCTGGACCCTGCCGATCTGGATGGCCGTGCCAGTCAGGCCCATGCCACCGCCTGGTTGCTGTGGGCGGTGGCCTTTGTGCCCGCCATGTTGTTGATGGCCGCGGCCCTGTTCAACGGTGGCAATACCCGCATGCTGGCCTGGCTGAGCCTGGCGGCAGGGCTGCTGGTGGCGGTGCTGGCGTTCGGCCCGCCGGGCCTGCTGCGCCAGGCCATTGCGCAGCGGCTGGCGTTTCTGGCCTGGGTGGGGTGGCTGGCGGTGGCGGCCTGGGCGTGGCCGGCAAAGTCCGCCGCCTGAGACGACGGTTTGGTGCACCTGCTGCACTGCGGTACCCTGTACCGCTTTGCACCGCCCGAGCATCCGCTCCCAATGTCCACCGTCGAACCGAACGTCTACGACCCGCAGCAGGTCGAAACCTCCGCCCAGCAGTTCTGGGATGCCACCCGCGCCTTCCAGGTCGACGAGAACTCGGAGAAACCCAAGTTCTATTGCCTGTCGATGCTGCCGTACCCGTCCGGTGCGCTGCACATGGGGCATGTGCGCAACTACACCATTTCCGATGTGGTCAGCCGCTACAAGCGCATGACCGGCCACAACGTGCTGCAACCGATGGGCTGGGATGCATTCGGCTTGCCGGCGGAAAATGCCGCGATCAAGAACAAGACCGCGCCGGCCAAGTGGACCTACGCCAACATCGAACACATGCGCGGGCAGCTCAAATCGCTGGGCTACGCCATCGATTGGTCGCGCGAGTTCGCTACCTGCACGCCGGACTATTATGTGCACGAGCAGCGCATGTTCACCCGGCTGATGCGCAAGGGCCTGGCCTACCGCCGCAATGCGGTGGTGAACTGGGACCCGGTCGACCAGACCGTGCTGGCCAACGAGCAGGTCATCGACGGCCGCGGCTGGCGCTCCGGCGCGTTGGTGGAAAAACGCGAGATTCCGCAGTGGTTCCTGCGCATCACCGATTACGCGCAGGAATTGCTCGACGGCCTGGACCAGCTGGACGGCTGGCCGGATTCAGTCAAGACCATGCAGCGCAACTGGATCGGCCGCTCGGAAGGGCTGGAGATCCAGTTCGACGTGCGCGACACCAACGGTGCGCCGCTGGACCCGTTGCGTGTGTTCACCACCCGCCCGGACACGCTGATGGGCGTGACCTTCGTGTCGATCGCCGCCGAGCATCCGCTGGCGCTGCACGCGGCCAAATCCAACCCGGAGCTGGCCGCGCTGCTGGAAACGCTCAAGCACGGCGGCGTTTCCGAAGCCGAGCTGGAAACCCAGGAAAAACGCGGCATGGCCACCGGCCTGACTGCCGTGCACCCGATCAGCGGGGAGCAGGTGCCGGTCTGGGTGGCCAACTTCGTGCTGATGGGCTACGGCACCGGCGCAGTGATGGCCGTGCCCGGCCACGACCAGCGCGATTTCGAATTCGCCAACAAGTACGCCCTGCCGATCGTGCAGGTGGTCAAGCTGCGCGAGCCGCGCAATGAAGACGAGCAGACCTGGGACGTCACCCAGTGGCGCGACTGGTATACCGACAAGAGCCGCGCGCTGGAGCTGATCAATTCGGCCGAGTTCGACGGGCTGGATTTCGGCGGCGCCTTCGAAGCCTTGGCCGAGCGCTTCGAGCGCAAGGGCCAGGGCCAGCGCCGCATCAACTACCGCCTGCGCGACTGGGGCGTGAGCCGCCAGCGCTACTGGGGCTGCCCGATTCCGGTGATCTACTGCGCCAAATGTGGCGCGGTGCCGGTGCCGGAAGACCAGCTGCCGGTGGTGCTGCCGGAAAACGTGGAATTTGCCGGGACCGGCTCGCCGATCAAGACCGACCCGAATTGGCGCAAGACCACCTGCCCGGACTGCGGCGGCCCGGCCGAGCGCGAAACCGACACCTTCGATACCTTCATGGAGTCGAGCTGGTACGTGGCGCGCTATACCAGCCCGAACGCACGCGACATGGTCGACCGCCGCGCCAATTACTGGATGCCGGCCGACCTGTACGTGGGCGGCATCGAGCACGCGATCCTGCACCTGATGTATTTCCGCTTCTATCACAAGCTCATGCGCGACGCGCGGCTGGTGGATAGCGACGAGCCGGTGACCAACCTGCTCACCCAGGGCATGGTCATCGCCGACACCTTCTATCGCGATGCCGACAACGGCGGCAAGGACTGGATCAATCCGGCCGATGTCGAGATCCAGCGCGATGAGCGCGGCCGCGTCACCGGCGCGCTGCTGATCGCCGATGGCCAGCCGGTGCACATCGGCGGCACCGAGAAGATGTCCAAGTCCAAGAACAACGGCGTGGACCCGCAGTCGATGGTGGCCAAGTACGGCGCCGACACCGTGCGGTTGTTCTCGATGTTCGCCGCCCCGCCGGAGCAGTCGCTGGAGTGGAACGAGGCCGGCGTCGATGGCATGGCGCGCTTCATGCGCCGGCTGTGGGTGCAGGTGCACAAGCATGTGGGCGAGGGCGCAGCAGTCGCGCTGGATGCCGCCAGCCTGAGCGCCGAGCAGAAGGCGATCCGCCGCAAGACCCACGAAACCATCGGCAAGGTCAACGACGACTACGGCCGCCGCCACAGCTTCAACACCGCCATTGCCGCGGTGATGGAACTGTCCAACGCGCTGGCCAAGTTCGACGACGCCAGCGACCAGGGCCGCGCGGTGCGCCAGGAAGCGCTGGAAGCGATGGTGCTGCTGCTCAACCCGATCACCCCGCATGCCAGCCACGCGCTGTGGCAGGTGCTGGGCCGTGGCGAGACGCTGCTGGAAGATGTCGCGTTTCCGCAGGTCGATGCCAGCGCGCTGGTGCGCGATGCGGTGACCCTGGCGGTGCAGATCAACGGCAAGCTGCGCGGCACCATCGATGTGGCTGCCGATGCAACCCGCGAACAGATCGAAGCGCTGGCGCAGGCCGAGCCGAACGCCGCCAAGTTTCTCGAGGGCCTGAGCGTGCGCAAGATCATCATCGTGCCGGGCAAGATCGTGAATATCGTGGCGGGGTAAGCCTTGCTGAGACGTCGGGTGGTCTTCGCCGGTCCGGGCAGTGCGTCGGATCGGCGCAGCGCGGCGTTCATGCGGTTGCCAAGGCGTTTCTCCACGGTTGGTGTGGCAGCGCGTAGCAAGGCATCAGGGACGCAGCAGCTGCCGTCGCTGGCGAACCTGCGCCCGCATGCCGAAGCGCGGGTGTGCTTTGCGATGGGTCTGGCGATGCACTGCACTGCGCCTTAACCCACAGGGCAGGGCAGTGGTGGTCTTGGTTTTTGCATTTCGTTGGTGCGTGAGGGCGCGCTGGTGGGGTTTGTGCGACGGCTTCCGGCAAGGCACTGCATTGGCGTGGAGCGACGCGTCGGTAGGCTTCCCGCGATGGTTCCCGGTATTTCGTTTCACTGGCGCGTGGCGACGTGTGGAGTGAAGTTTCCGCATTGGTTCATGGCAATTCATTGCAATGGCGCGTGGCGACGCGTTTGCCATATTTGTCGCCGCATCTTTGATGCGGCGCCTCTCAAGCCCCGTTCACGCGGTGTCGGGCAGGCTAGCCGCCTGTTGCCGCCGCCGGGGCGCTCATCCAGACTGTGCCCATGATTCGATTCCCTACTGCCTTCGCTGCGTCTCTCGTGCTCGCCTCGAGCCTTACCGCCTGCGGCTTCCATCTGCGCAATTCGCTGGCGTTGCCGCCCGACACACCGGCAGTGAAGGTGCAGTCCGCAGTGCAGTACAGCGAGTTGGCCAAGCTGTTGCGGCGTGGCCTTAGAGCCGCTGGCGCTACGCTGGCCGATGAAGACGCCAAGACCGGCTTTGCGCAGCTGCAGGTGTTGTCCGAGCGCTGGGGCGATCTGCCGATTGCCATCGACAGCCAGGGCCGTGCGCAGGAATACAGCCTGCGCTACGCAGCGATCTTTTCGGTCACCACCGCCAACGGCGCGGTGCTGGTGCCGCAGCAGGTGATCGAGCTGTCGCGCGACTACGTGTCGCCGCCGGTAGATGCCACCGGTACCGCGACCGAGCGCGAGATCCTGGCCGACGAGTTGCGCAAGGACATGTCGGCCTCGATCCTGCGCCGCATCGACAGCGTGGTGCGCGCGCGCGCCAAGCGCGGCGAACCTCTGGAAAGCACGCCAACCGCGCCGTTGCCGCAGGCTCCCACGCCGCCAGTGCAGCCGACCACGCCTGAATCGAGCGTACCGGCCTCGCTGCCGCCCGCGCCCACCTCGGGTAACTAAGCCGCGTCCGCTTTTAAGTTATGGAACTTCGCCCCGAGCAGTTGGCCGGCCAGTCCAACCAGCCGTTGCAGCCGGTCTATCTGATCGCAGGCCCGGAAACCTTGCGCGTGCTGGAGGCGGCCGATGCAGTGCGCGCGCGCGCGCGCGCCGAAGGCATCGGCGAGCGCGAAGTGTTCGATGCCGACGGCCGCGATTTCGACTGGAACCAGCTGGACGCCAGCTTCAACGCGCCCAGCCTGTTCAGCCCGCGCCGGCTGGTGGAAGTGCGCCTGCCCAGTGGCAAACCGGGCAAGGACGGCGCCGAGGTCATCACCCGTTTCTGCGCCAACCCGCCGCCGGATGTGGTGCTGTTGATCACTGCCAACGATTGGAGCAAGGCGCACCAGGGCAAGTGGGCCGAGGCCGTCGGCCGCATCGGCACCATTGCCGTGGCCTGGGCGATCAAGCCGCATGAACTGTCCGACTGGATCGAGCGCCGCCTGCGCGCCCACGGCCTGCGCGCCGACGCGGCCGCCGTGCAGCGCCTGAGCGAGCGCGTGGAAGGCAATCTGCTGGCCGCCGCGCAGGAAATCGACAAGCTCGCCTTGCTCGCCGATGGCAAGACACTGGATCTGGAGGCGATGGAATCGCTGGTGGCCGATGCCGCGCGCTACGACGTGTTCCGCCTGGCCGAAACCACCTTTTCCGGGCAGCCGGCCGCGGTGGTCCGCATGCTCGCCGGCCTGCGCGCCGAAGGCGAAGCAGTGGCCGCGCTGATGCCGATCCTGATCAAGGAACTGCTGCGCACTGCGTCATTGGCGAAGGTGCAGGCCAACGGCGGCAACCTAGCTGCCGAAATGAAGGCGCAGGGGCTGTGGGAGTCGCGCCAGGCGCCGTTCAAGCGCGCGCTGCAACGCCACCCCGAACCGCGCCGCTGGGAGCGCTTCGTCGCCGAAGCCGGCTTGGTCGATCGCATGGCCAAGGGCCGCGCCGACGGCGACGCCTGGGTCGGCCTGGAGCGCCTGCTGGTCGCCGTCGCCGAAGCCCGCGCGGTGAGATTGTTGGCGTGAAGGGGGTTGGTGGTGGAGCCGGGACCAGGGAACGGGGACCCGGGACCGGGGAAAGCGGAGGGGCAGAGGCTGCTGGCAGCGTCGCAAGCCCACGGCCACAGCCTGATCCGCAGCCCCAGAGCCCTGCTGTTGCGGTTTCCGGTTCCCTGGTCCCCGATCCCCGGTCCCGGCTCCATCTCTACTACGGCGGCACCTTCGACCCGATCCACCTCGGCCATCTGGCGATCGCCTGCGCGGCGCGCGACGAGCTGCAGACGCGCGTGCAACTGATCCCGGCGGCCGACCCACCGCATCGCCCGGCGCCCGGCGCCACCGCCGCGCAGCGCGCGCAAATGCTGGAGCTGGCGCTTGCCGATCGCCCCGGCCTAGTGCTGGATACCCGCGAACTGCAGCGCGCCATGCATAGCGATGCGCCGTCCTACACCGTGGACACCTTACGTGAGCTGCGTGCCGAACTTGGCCCCAGCGCCCCGATCGCCTGGCTGCTCGGCGCCGATGCCTTCGTCGGGCTGGAGCAATGGCATCAGTGGGAGGCCTTGTTCGGGCTGGCGCACTTCGTGGTGGCCGCACGTCCGGGCACCGCGCTGGAGCTGGCCGAAGCGCCGCAGCTGGCTGCGGCGGTGCAGGGCCGCCGGGTCGCCAGCGCGAACGACCTGGTCGCGGCGCCGGCGGGCCGCCTGTATCTGCTGCATCAGCCGTTGCGCGGAGAATCGGCCAGCGCCGTGCGCTCGCGCATTGCTGCGGGCGGTGCCTGGCAGGCGCTGGTGCCGCCGCCGGTGGCCGGATTGATTCAGCGCGAAGGCCTGTATGGCAGCGCCCGGCCGGCTAGCTGAACACGCGTCCGCCCGGACCGGCCTATAATTCACGCCAATTCCATCGAGTTGCCGCTTTGACCAGCCAAGCCCAAGTCATCAAGACCTCCATTCCGAATCCGCCGCCGTCCGTGCCGGCCCTGTTGGCCACCGTGCGCGAGGCTGTCGAAGAACTGAAAGCCAAGGACGTGGTCGAGATCGATGTGCGCGGCAAGTCCAGCGTCTGCGACTACATGGTGGTGGTGTCGGGCACCTCGACCCGCCACGTCAAATCGATCGCCGACGAAGTGGTCAAGTTCGCCAAGCGCCTGGATGTGATGCCGCTGGGCGTGGAAGGCGAGCGCGAAGCCGAGTGGGTGCTGGTCGACCTGGGCGATGTGGTGGTGCATGTGATGCTGCCGCGCGTGCGCGAGTTCTACGCGCTGGAACGGTTGTGGACCGTGGGCGATCAGCGTCCCGATGAAGATCTCTCTGCCGACGCCGAGTAATTGAGCCGCAATGCCCAAGAAACCCGTTGTTTCTCCTTCCGCGCTGCCGGTTTCACCGGCACTTCAGCAGCTGAGCCGGCAACCAGGTAGCGCCCACACGCTGTCGCCTGCGCGCAAGCGCTTCGACCGGCTATTGCGCGATCTGCAGCAACATCGCGCGCAGCTGCATGCCTGGCGCGATGCTGTCGAGCGTTGGCGTGCTCGCTATCACGCCGAGGTGCTGCCGCTGTTTGAGCAGCAGCGCGCGCTGGAGATCGAGCAGATCCAGGCGCTGGATCGCGTGCATGCCTCGGTAAAGTTGAGCAAGACCGATCGTCGCCGCTTGTCGGATGAGATCTGTGAGCTGGCCGGCCCGTTGATCGAAACCGGTCATGTCGAACTCAAGGACCTTTACGAGCGGCACAGCGAGATCGGCTACGACGAAGAGATGGCCGAATCCGATGAAATGATGAAACACGTCATCGGCGAGTTGTATGGATTGGATTCGGACGAGGTGGCTGGTGTGGATTCGCCCGAAGAACTCTTCGAGCGAGTCAACGCGCGTCTGGAACAGGCACAGGCACAGGCCGAACACGCCCGCGCCCAGACCGAGCAGCAACATGGCGCCAGCCGTCGTCGCTCTGCCAAAAAAGCTGCAGCGGTGTCGACCGAACTGCCTCCGCTGCGTGAGTTGTATCGCAAACTCGCCAGCAGCCTGCACCCGGATCGGGCGACCGACGCGGACGATCACAGCGCGCGCACTGCGCTTATGCAACGCCTCAATGCTGCCTACAAGTCCAACGATCTGCTTGGCCTGCTCGAACTGCAGGCCGAGATCGGTCTACTGGATGCAAAGGGTGTGGATGCGATCAACCCGGTGCGCCTGCAGGAATACAACCGCGAGCTCCACCGGCAGTGCAAGGAACTCAAAGACCAGCTCGTTCAGCACGCGATGGAGTTCTGCTACACGTACGATCTGGATCTGCCGACGCAGCCCAAGCCTGAGCGGCTGGATGCACTGCTGACTCGCTACAAACGTGATGTCGCCCGGGATCTCGACGACGTGCGGCATGAGCGACGGATGGTGGATGCACTACGCGATGCGCCAGCGGTCAAGCGCTGGCTCAAATTGCAGGCCGCCATGACCGGCATGCCCGGCGCGCCCTGGTTCTGACCGGCACGCATTCGCCAACCAGCGGAAATCGGCCGATACCGCAGGCCACCTGAGCGATGCCGGGCGCAACATCTGGTGCGTCCGGCATCGCTGTTTTTTCGATACACCCATAAAGACAGCCGCACAGCGGCCATCTCAGCGGCCGGCCAGCGACTAGGGCGACAACGACTGCCGGCCAACGACCGGCAGATCGTGGCCGGACACTTACGACTGACCGGCCTGCTGGCTGGCGATGCCGGTGTCGTACATGGCCGGTGCGCGGAACGGGCTGGCCGGCGGCGCGTTCGTGGTTGCGGGTCAATACGTATTCCAGAGCGCGCAGCGGATCGCTGCCCGGTCGCCAGTCGGGACGACGCAGGCCGACCACGGCCATGCCGTCGTGACGGTCGGGGCAGGGCTGCCCGTCGTCCATGCGGTCGCCGCTCCAGCCGAACGAGCGGTAGCTGAAACCGCGTGGCAATTGCAGCAACGGCATGCCGTTGCCCTGGTCGGCCACCGGTGCGAGCGGGCCCTAGCGGCTGGGGACCGGGACAGGCCGCGAGGACGGTGAGGTGGCGGCCTGGGCCTGGCGCGATTGCAAGGCGCTCAAGCTGCCAAGGGCGCCAGCGGCCATGACGGCGGCGCTGCCCTTGAGAACCTGGCGGCGGGCGGGATCGAAAATCGGCATCGAACGACTCCTGCGCGGCTGGGTGGTCGAACGACACTAATTGCCGGCTGTAATCACACCATGACACGCAACGACACACCGCCACCGACTGCCCAGGCTGTGAGGCGGATATCATGTCGCGATGAAATGCCGACTCATCGCCACCGGCGAGCGCGCACCTGCCTGGGTGGCGCAAGGTTTTGCCGAATATCAAAAACGGCTCTCGCACTGGATGCCGCTGGAGCTCGTCGAGATCGAACCCGGCCTGCGCGGCAAGGGCCGCGATGCGCAGCGCGCCACCGACGACGAAGGCCGCCGTGTGCTTGCCGCGCTTCCGAAAAATGCCTGCGTGGTGGCGCTCGATGTGCCGGGGCGTCCGCTCAGTTCCGAACAGCTGGCCCAGCGCATGGAACATTGGCGCGGGCAGGGGCGCGACCTGGCGTTTCTGATCGGCGGCCCGGAAGGGCATTCGGCCGACGTGCTGAAAAGCGCCAGCGAAAGCTGGTCGATCGGCCCGCTCACGCTGCCGCACATGCTGGTGCGCCTGATCGTCGCCGAGCAGCTGTATCGCGCCGCAGCGATGCTGGCCAATCATCCGTATCACCGCGCATAAGTGGCGGGCGCGTGGTGGCTCTGGACATGGCTGTAACGGTGCTGGCTGAGGCAGGCTGACAGCGGTTGGCCGGCGCAGGAATGGCTACCGAACCTGATTGCGCGCGGCGATCCAGACCATGACCTTGCGCCAGGAGGGATGGATCGATGCCCGTGCAACACATCGAAGACTGCGGTGACCCGACGACCGGGCCACCGCGTTCGACCACTCATCAATTCAACGAAAAACTCACCGGCACCAAGCCATACGCCTGCACGGCCTGGCCGTTCTGCATCGCCGGCTGGAAGCGCCAGCCACGCAGCACCTGGCTACGTGCGGCCAGATCCAGCACCCGATGGCCGCTGCTGGTCTGCACGCTCACTTCGGTCGGGCGTCCATCGGTGCCGACCAGCACGCGCAGCAGCACCGTGCCTTGCTGGCCTGCCCGCAATGCGGCCGCCGGGTAGCTCGGCGCTGGCGAATTCAAATACTGCAATTGGCCTGCTTCGATCGGCCCGCTGGGCGCAGCTGTCGTGGGGGTGCTTTCTGCGACGACGTCGGAGACCGTTGCCGGAACGGCAAACGCTGCGTGATCGACAACGGGCTCCTGAGTGATCACCGCGGTTTGCACCGGTACCGGTATCGTTTTGGTGGGTGAATGTGTTTTCGGCTTGAACGTCACGTTGACTGGGAACACCACCGGTGGCGGCGGGGTCGGAATACTCACCGGCATAAGCCACCGCTCTTTCGGCGCGGTCTGCTGCGGAATCGCCCGATGCGAGAGCGGAATCAACAACAAGCCACCGGCCAGAAGGTGCAACGCCACGGCGGTGCTCATCGCCAGGACGCGCGAGCTGTCGATGCCAAGAGGACGGGAAGAAACCTGCGATTGCGTGCGAACCATCATCCACCTCCAGAACGGAACTGCGGAAAGGACCAGCGCGACCCGGACGCACATCACCATCCGGTGGCGTAGGTTTACCGCGACCTCTGCAGGAGCGCAAGTCTTCCCGGCAGGCTGTACTGCTGCCCTGGAGCGGCTGAACAACTTTTCCGCGACTTCTTGATCAACAAGCAAGAAAATCTTCAGCACACACGAGCTTGAATGCATCGATGGCCAATGGTTTAGACCCGAGTTTCAGCTCACTCGTAACGCTCTGAATTGCTTGGCGGAGATCTAGCCGCGCTCATTAGACATCGGCGACTGATCAGTTGCCGATGTTTGCGGCCTTGGCAATTCAAGAATCATGTCGGTCATGCAACGATCGATCGGTCTCAGCGACCCAGCTCGAAGGTCACATCCAGATTGATCGACAGTGTGCTTTCGCCCGGGGCCACCGGGGTGTCCATCTCGGCCTTGGCCGAGCGCATCGAGGCGGCCATCATCATCGGACGGACGCCGCCGCCGCTGCGGCCTTCGGAGATGCTGACGATGCGGCGCACCTTCAGGCCTAGTGATTTGGCGTAGGTTTCTGCCCGGGTCTGCGCCTTCTTCAGTGCGGCAACGCGGGCTTCGTCATACACCGGTTCGGGCTGGTCGATCGAGAAGCTGGGGCCATTGATGTCGTTGGCACCCTGGGCGACCAGGGCGTCGAGCACCTTGCCCAGCTTGGTGATGTCGCGGACCTTGAGGTTGACCGTGTTGCTGGCCTGGTAGCCGTTGATCCTGGGCGCCTCGTTTTCTTTGTAGGTGTACTGCGGGCTCAGGTTGATGCCGCTGGTCTGCACGTCCTTGTCGGCGATGCCGGCAGCCTTCACCGCGGCCATCACCTTGCTCATCTGTTCGGCGTTCTGGCGCATGGCGGCGTTGCCGTCGGCAGCCTGGGTGACCACGCCGGCAGACAGTGTGGCGATATCCGGCACGCGCTTGGCTTCCGCCTCGGCCGACACGTTGAGCAGGGTGGCGTCGTTGGGGATGGTGTAGCTCGGGGCAGTCTGGGCGTGAGCGGTCATGGCGGTTCCGGCAGCGATGGACAGGGCCAGCAACAACGGCTTGAGGGAGGTACGCATGAGATCTCCTTGTCTGTGTGGCGAGCGTGTTGGGATGCCGATGAATGGGTTGTGAGTCGGGTGCGACCACGGCCCATCGCGGGCATGCGCAAGCGCCGTGCGGGTTCGCAAAACAAGCGGGCGAGTGCAGCCAACAGGTATGCTGGGCGGATGCTCTATCTCGCTTCCCGCTCACCACGCCGACAAGAACTGCTGCAACGCCTGGACGTGCCGTTCCAGACGCTGCAACTGGACGTGCCCGAGCTGCGCGCGGCCGGCGAATCGCCCGGGCAGTACGTGCAACGCGTTGCGCTGGACAAGGCACTTGCCGGTCTGGCGCAGGTGCAGGCCAGCGACCCCGACGCCATCGTGCTGGGCTCCGATACTGAGGTCGTCCTGGGCGAGCGCGTGTTCGGCAAGCCGGTCGATGTGGACGATGCGGTCGCGATGTTGCGCGTGTTGTCCGGGCGCACCCACCAGGTGCTCACGGCGGTGGTTCTAGTCTGTGCACAACGCGCCCCGGCGCAGGCATTGGTGGTCTCGGAAGTCACCTTCGACACGCTCGATGACGCGCAGATCGCCGCCTACGCTGCCTGTGGCGAGCCGATGGGCAAGGCCGGTGCGTATGCGATCCAGGGACGCGCGGAACGCTTTATCCGCCATCTGTCCGGGAGCTATTCCGGCGTGATGGGGTTGCCGCTTCATCACACCTCGCAGTTGCTCACAGCCTTCGGAGCGCATTGATGTCGGAAGAGATTTTGGTCAACGTCACCCCGCGCGAGACCCGTGTGGCGGTGATCGAGAACGGCATGCTGCAGGAATTGCATATCGAGCGCGGTTGGCGCCGGGGCGTGGTCGGCAACATCTACAAGGGCAAGGTGCAGCGGGTGATGCCCGGCATGCAGGCCGCATTCGTCGAAGTGGGGCTGGAGCGCGCCGCGTTCCTGCACGCCAACGACGTGATCCGCCCGGCGCCGGCACCGGCCAGCGTGGTCGACACCGAAGAAACCCCGATTCCGCCGCCGCCGGCCGCTTCGGTGCCGATCGTGGAGTTGCTGCGCGACGGCCAGGACATCGTGGTGCAGGTGGTCAAGGACCCGATCGGCACCAAGGGTGCGCGGCTGACCACGCAGATCAGCATCCCTTCGCGCTATCTGGTGCTGCTGCCGCAATCCAAGATCGTCGGGGTCTCGGCACGGATCGAGGACGAGGCCGAGCGCCTGCGGCTGAAGACCATCGTCAGCGAGGTGTCGGCCCAGCATGGCGGGTTCGGCTACATCATTCGCACCAATGCCGAAGGCCAGCCGGCCGAAGCGTTGGCCGAGGACATCGCGTATCTGTCGCGGGTCTGGAATGTGGTCGAGCGGCGCGGTCGCGAAGCGCCGTCGTGCAGCATCATCTATGAAGACCTGAGCCTGCCGCTGCGTGCGGTGCGCGACCTGATCCGGCGCGATGTGGAGAAGGTCAAGGTCGATTCCAACGAGACCTTCCTACAGCTGCAGGCGTTCGTCGCCAAGTACATGCCGGTGCTGGCCGAGCGGCTGGAGCTGTACAACGGCGACCGGCCGATCTTCGACCTGTACGGGGTCGAGGACGAGATCGGGCGCGCGTTGAACAAGCAGGTGCCGCTCAAGTCCGGCGGCTATCTGGTGATCGACCAGACCGAAGCAATGACCACCATCGACGTCAATACCGGCTCGTTCGTGGGGCAGCGCAATCTGGAAGAGACCGTGTTCCGCACCAATCTGGAAGCCGCACAGGCGGTGGCGCGGCAACTGCGGCTGCGCAACCTGGGCGGCATCATCATCATCGACTTCATCGACATGGACGACCCGGAGCACCGCCGGCAGGTGCTGCGCACGCTGGAAAAGGCGTTGGCACGCGACCATGCCAAGACCACCGTGTACGAGTTCTCGCCGCTGGGCCTGGTGGAGATGACCCGCAAGCGCACCGTGGAAAGCCTCGAGCGTCAGCTCTCAGAGACCTGCGGCCAGTGCGGCGGGCGCGGCACCATCAAGACCGCCGAAACGGTGACCTACGAGATCTTCCGCGAGATCACCCGCGCCGTGCGCCAGTTCGACGCCGCGCGACTGCTGGTGATCGCCTCGTCCAAAGTGGTGGCCCGTATCACCGACGAAGAGTCGGCGGCAGTGGCCGAGCTGGAAGAGTTCCTCGGCAAGAGCATCCGCTTCCAGTCCGACGACCAGTATCTGCAGGAACAGTTCGATGTGGTTTTGCTGTGAGGCCGGGATTGGGGAATCGGGATTCGGGATTGGTCAAAGCCGCCTCTGGTAGCGTGGCTTGCCGACAATGGCGCTTGAAGTGACCGCATGCGGTCTTGCTGCGACGAATCCCGAATCTCCAATGCCTAATCCCCGCTCCTGATGCCCACCCCGCTGCGCCGCCGTCTGCGTCTGTTTCGCCGCTATGCGATCACTGCCAGCGCGCTTGCGCTGGTGGCGCTTGCGTTATTGGTGGGCGCGGCCAGCCAGGCGCTGCCGTTGGCCGAAGAACACCCGCAGCAGATCGCGCAGTGGCTGAGCCAGCGCGCCGGTCAGCAGATCGCGTTCGATCGGCTGCAGACCGAATGGACCCGGCGTGGTCCGCTGTTGCGTCTGGATGGCTTGCGCATCGGCCCGCAAGGAGAGGTGCGCATCGGTCAGGCCGAGGTGTTGCTGGCGATGTATGCCGGGCTGTTGCCAGGCCATTCGCTGACCGAAGTACGCCTGCGTGGTTTGGCGCTGACCTTGCGGCGCAGCGACGACGGGGTGTGGTCGGTGCAGGGCCTGCCCAGTGCCAGACATTCCGACCCGCTGGAGGCACTGCGCCGCCTGGGCGAGATCCAGTTGGCCGACGCGCGCTTGCAGGTGGTGGCGCCGTCGATCGGCCTGGAGACCAGGCTGCCGCGCATCGATCTGCGTCTGCGCGTGAACGGCTCCACGATGAAGGTGGGTAGCCGCAGCTGGATCGATCTGAAGCGTGCGCCGCTGACGGCGGTGCTGGAATTCGACCGCGACAGTGGCGACGGCAACGTCTACGCGCAGGCCGACCCCGCCGACTTGTCCGCATGGGCGTCGCTGCTGCAGTTCGGCGATATGCGCGTGGATGGCGGTGGCGGGCGGCTGCAGGCCTGGGCGCAACTGCGCGCACGCCGGATCGCCGCGGTGACCGTGGATGCCGACCTGCAGCAACTGCGCCTATCCGGGGCCGCGCTGCCGGACGAAACCGCGCGCCGCACGCTGACCTGGGAACGACTGCAGGCGCGCGCGCGCTGGCAGACCATCGAAGGTGGCTGGCGGGTGGACGCGCCGCTGCTGCGCTTGGGCCAGGCGGCAACGCTGCAGCACTTGGACGGGCTGAGCATTGCCGGTGGGCGCCACTATGCGGTGGTGGGCAAACAGGTGGACGTCTCGGGCCTGATCGCTGCGGCCGCGTTGAGCGAACGGTTGTCGCCCGGCGTGCGGCGCTGGCTGAGCCTGTCCAAACCGCAGCTGCGCGTGGCCGACCTGCAGATCGCCGGCGAGCAGGGCGGTGCATTACGGGCGCAGGCCCGGATCGAAGAGTTGGGGTTTCTGCCGGTGGGCAATTCGCCGGGCATCAGCGGCCTGCGCGGCAACATCGATGGCGATGCGCAAGGCGTGGAACTGGACACCGCGCCCGACGCCACGCTGCGCTTCGATTGGCCGACCGGTTTCGGCGTGGTGCATGAGATCCAGTTGGCCGGCAAGATCGTCGGCTGGCGCGAAGGCACTGGCTGGCAGGTCGCCACCGCGGCGCTTCGCGTGCAGGCCAAGGAATACGGCGCCAACGTGCGCGGCGGGCTGTGGTTCCAGAACGATGGCAGCCGCCCGCGTATGCAGCTGGCCGCGCAGCTGGACGATGTGGCGCTGCCGGTGGCACGCAAGTTCTGGATCCGCTCCAAGTTGAGCAAGGCCGCCATCGATTGGCTGGACATGGCGGTGGCCGGCGGCACCGTCACCGGCGGCACCGGCCTGATCAGTGGCGATCTGGACGAGTGGCCGTTCGACACCAACGACGGGCGCTTCGAAGCATTCGGGCAGATCCGCGATGGCGTGATCCGCTTCAGCCCTGACTGGCCGGCAATGGAGCAGGTGCAAGCCGATTTACGCTTCATCGGCAACGGTTTTTCGCTGCAGGGTAAAGGCGATCTTGCCGGCACGCCGATCGCGAGCCTGGACGCCGGCATTGCCAGCTTCGCCACCTCCGAGCTCTATGTGCGCGCTTCCACCCAGGCCGATGCGGCGCAACTGCTCGGCACGTTGCGCAAGAGTCCGCTGGAGCGGCGCTATGGCGACACCTTGCGCAACCTCACCGTGTCCGGGCCGGCTGCGGTGAGCTTCGATCTGCTGCGTCCATTGCGTACCAAGGGTGTGGGCGGCCATCTGCAAGGCACGGTGGCCTTGCAGGGCGCCCAGCTGGCCGACGCGCGCTGGAATCTGGCCTTCGACCAGGTCAGTGGGCAGGCCGAGTACCGCGACACCGGCTTCGCCGCCGAGCAGTTGAGCGTGCAGCACCAGGGCCGCAGCGGCGAGCTGTCGTTGCGTGCAGGCGGCTTCGTGCACGACCCCAGGCAAGCCTTCGAGGCGCGGCTTGGCGCCACCCTGGATGCCAAGGAACTGTTCGACCGCGCACCGCAGATGGAATGGCTGCGCCCGTACGTGCACGGCAGCGCGCCCTGGCAGGTGGGTGTGGATGTGCCGCTGCCGCCGCCAGGGCAGACCGGTGCGAATGCGATGCTGACGCTGCGCTCGGACCTGGTCGGCACCACGCTGGATCTGCCCGCACCGCTGGACAAGGCCGCCCCCCAACCGCTGGACACCCAGGTCAAGGTCGCGCTGCCGGTGGGCGATGGCGATATCGATGTGGCCTTCGGCAAGCTGGTGGCGCTCAAGGCCAGCAGCCACGGCGAGCGGACCGGCGTGCGCGTGGTGATGGGCACCGACACGGTGACCGAACGGCCGCCGGCCAACGGGCTGGTGGTCACCGGCCGCACCGCCTCGCTGGATGCGATCGACTGGATCAGCCTGGCGCGCAGCAGCAGCGATGCGGACATGCCGCCGCTGCCCGGCCAGCCGGCCATTCCCAAGAAAGACGCGGTGCCGCTGCAGCAGGTGGACGTGCAGGCGGACCGGCTGCTGATGATCGGTGGCGTATTCCCGCAGACGCGCCTGCGCCTGCGCCCCACCCGCGATGCGGTGGCGGTGACGCTGGATGGCCCCTCGCTGGCCGGCCAGCTCACTGTTCCCACGGCCGACGGTGCAACGGTGCAGGGCACGCTGAAGACGGTGCATTGGCAGCCGGTGGCAGCGCCTGCCGAGCCGGTTGCGCCCGAGCCCGGCGACCCGCTGGCCGGCGCCTTGCCGGAACCTGCACGCCGCGCGGTGGCCGAATTCGACCCGGTCTCGATCCCGCCGCTGGCGCTGGATATCGACGATCTGCAGGTCGGCAAGATGACTCTCGGCGCGGCCACCCTGCGCAGCAGCCGACTCACCGATGGCATGCAGGTGGACCAGCTGCAGCTGCGCTCCAACGACCAGAACATCGGCCTGACCGGCGCCTGGCGCGGCAAGGGCGCTGCGGCCAGCACGCGTCTGTCGGCGCGCGTGGACAGCCGCAACCTGGGCAATCTGCTGCAGAACCTCACCCTGGGCGGCCAGCTGCGCGGCGGCGAAGGCCAGCTGGAACTCAATGCCGGCTGGCAGGGCTCGCCGACCGGCTTCGCGCTCGGCTCGCTGGACGGCAACCTGCGCGTGGACGTACGCAACGGCCAGTTGCTGGAAGTGGACCCGGGCGCCGGGCGCGTGCTCGGCCTGCTCAGCGTGGCGCAGCTGCCGCGCCGGCTGATGTTCGACTTCCGCGATTTCTTCTCCAAGGGTTTGGCCTTCAACAAGCTGGCCGGCGAAGTGCGCTTCGGCGAGGGCTTCGCACGGACCGACGCCATCCGCATCGAAGGCCCGGCTGCGGACATCGCCATCCGCGGCCAGACCGACCTGCGCGCGCAGACCTTCGACCAGACCGTGGACGTGAACCCGAAGGCCGGCAACCTGCTGACCGTGGTCGGCGCGGTGGCCGGCGGCCCGGTCGGCGCGGCGGTGGGCGCGGCGGCCAATGCGGTGCTGGGCAAACCGCTGGGCGCGATCGGAGCCAAGACCTATCACGTCACCGGGCCGTGGAAAGACCCGCAGGTGGACGTGGTGGAGCGCGAAGCGCGCGAGCGTGCGCCGGGCAAACCGGCCGCACCAACCGCAATGCCAGGCACGCCACGCCCGCCCGGTCGGTCGCCACGCTGACGCACCGGATTGCGTGCGCGTTAGCGAGCGTCGGTGCTTATTGGGCTCTCAACCCTTGAATTGATCGAATGCGGCACACGCGGCAGCTGGCACGCCGTGCATGCCGACGCATTGCGGCATTCATTCGGCCGGGCTGTCGCTGTCGGCGCGCGTAAACATCGGCAAGCGCAGCCGCGAGCGGTGCCCAGGCGTCGGCGGCTGCCCAGGCGCGGGTACGCCCAGAAAGTAGCCGCGTTGCCATTTTTCACGCGCCGCCGCCGAACGCGCATCCGGCAGTGCATCCAGAAAACGCGTACGGCTGTGCGTCCAGTCGGCATGTTGCTGCGCCAGCTGCGGCGTTTCGGAAAGCGGCTTCCACTGCGGCTGCACCTGTTCGATCAACTGCCGTTGCAGCGGGAACAGATGACAGAACGGCTCGCCTGCCTCGAAGCGCACCCGCCCGGGCCGGGTGAAGCGCCAGTTCATGGTGAAGGTGTGCGGGCTCCAGTCGGTTTCCACCAGCCCGCTCAGCGCGCCGATGCCGTCCTTGGGCCGGTTCAAGGGCCCGGTGACGAACAGATCGATGCCGGTGTCGGTGCGGAACAGGCAGGGCACGTGGAAGGTCAGCACGCCATGACCGAAGTGGCTGATCGCCGGTGCAACCGTGTCTGGATCAGCGTTGATGGTGATCGCCGCCAGCGCGTCGCCGCCGTCCCAGCTGGCGTCGAACCCGGACTGGCACAGCAGCTCTGAACCATGCGCATTGGCGATCGCCAGCGGCAGGCAACGGTAGGCGTAGCGCTGGTGGGTGGCGTCCATCCACGCGCGCTCATGCGGGGCGGGGCGGATGTCCAGCGTGTGGCCATCCAGAACGTGGGCGATGAACTTCATGCGCGGGCGATCGATAAGAGCTGGCGGCAGTGATAGCGGCGCCGCATGTTCAGCCGAACGACTTGTCTCCCCGGCGCGCGGGCCCCATCCTGACCACATGACCGATAACGCTCTCACTCTGGCCGAAACCCGGCTGCTGCTTCCTTCCGGCCTGGACGCCGGCCATCTCGACCGCACCTTCGGCGCCCTGTTGGGCCCGGGCATCGACTTCGGCGATCTGTATTTCCAGCATTCGCGGCGCGAGAGCTGGAGCGTGGAAGACGGCATCGTCAAGGACGGTGCGCATTCCATCGAACAGGGCGTGGGCGTGCGCGCGATCGCCGGCGAGAAAACCGGCTTTGCGTATTCCGACGACATCCATCGCGATGCGCTGCTGGAAGCCGCGCAGTCCGCGCGCGCGATCTCGCGTGAGGGCGGGGCGCAATCCACCCGTTCGCTGGTGCGCGGCAACGGCCGCGCGCTGTACCCGGCCACCGATCCCATCGACGACATGGACAGCGCCACCAAGGTGGACCTGCTGCGCCGCATCGACCAGTACCTGCGCGCTGCCGACCCGCGCGTCAAGCAGGTGATGGTGAGCCTGTCCGGTGGTGTGGACACGGTGTTGATCGCCCGCAGCGATGGTGTGCTGGCAGCCGATGTGCGTCCGCTGGTGCGCATGAACGTGCAGGTGATCGTCGAACAGGGCGGGCGTCGCGAATCCGGCTATTCCGGCGGCGGCGGGCGCTACGGCTACGCCGAGCTATTCGCCGATGGGCGCCCGGAAGATTTCGCGCGCGAAGCGCTGCGCCAGGCGCTGGTCAACCTGGACGCGATTCCTGCGCCGGCCGGCGTGATGCCGGTGGTGCTCGGTCCCGGTTGGCCGGGCGTGCTGCTGCACGAAGCGGTCGGCCACGGTCTGGAAGGCGACTTCAATCGCAAGGGCACCAGCGTCTACGCCGGGCGCATGGGCGAGCGCGTGGCCTCGCCGGGCGTGACCATCGTCGATGACGGCACCCTGGACGGCCGGCGCGGCTCGCTCAACATCGACGACGAAGGCACCCCGACCCAATGCACCACGCTGATCGAAGACGGCGTACTGGTCGGCTACATGCAGGACACCCACAACGCGCGTCTGATGGGCGTGGCGCCCACCGGCAACGGCCGCCGCGAATCGTTCGCGCACCTGACCATGCCGCGCATGACCAACACCTACATGCGCGCCGGCCAGCACGACCCGGAAGAGATGATCCGCTCGGTCAAGAAGGGCATCTACGCGGTGAACTTCGGCGGCGGCCAGGTCGACATCACCAGCGGCAAGTACGTGTTCTCGGCCACCGAGGCCTACCTGATCGAAGACGGCAAGGTCACCGCACCGGTCAAGGGCGCCACGTTGATCGGCAACGGCCCGGAGACCATGCAGAAGGTGCGCATGATCGGAAATGATCTTGCACTGGACGAAGGCGTGGGCGTGTGCGGCAAGGATGGGCAAAGCGTGCCGGTCGGCGTCGGCCAGCCGTCGCTGTTGATCGACGGCATCACGGTTGGCGGAACGCAGGCCTGAGATGCGGGGATTCGGGAATCGGGATTGGGGATTCGCAACGGCAGGAGCGGGGCGCCATGTGGCCGTGCCCTGCGCTGCGTCGGTCTTGAAGCCGCGATGCGGGATCAGAGCATTGGGAAGCGCGGCGGTAGAGGCGCGCAGCATCCTCGGCGCTCAGGTGTCGCCTACCCGGGTTGCTGATGGTGGACGCATGCTGCCGCGGTTGGCAGCGGCGGAGGCACTGGTTGAGCGGCTCGGCGATTGCGGCCGCCAGGTGCTATTCGTCGTCTTCCAGGTCCTGGTCGTCGTCCAATCCCGAATCCCCACTCTCCAATCCCTGCTCGTGAGACAGGTCGCGCAGCACCTGGAACAGTTCGCGGTAGGCCCGCGGCGGCTTGTTCTTGGCGCGTTCGTGGATCGCGTTGCGCACCAGCTGACGCAGTTGCTGGCGGTCGGCGGCCGGGTAGGCTTCCAGCAGTTCGGCCAGTGCGACGTCGCCTTCGGCGAGCAGGCGCTCGCGCCAGCGTTCGACCCGATGGATCGCCGCCACTTCGCGGCGCGCGGTGTCGCTGTTGGCATCCAGCGCATCGCGGATCGCTGCCAGGGTTTCATCGTCCTCGCGGCGCATGTGCTTGGCCAGAAACGCCAGCTGCCGCTTGTGCGCGATATGCGAGGTGATGCGCTTGCTCTCTTCGATATGCGGGATCAGCGACTCGGGCACCGGCAACTTGGCCAGCTGCGCCGGGGTCAGCGCCACCAGCTTTTCGCCCAGGTCGAAAATTTCCAGCGCCTCGCGCCGCTGCTGGCTACGGCTGGCGCCGCGAAATTCACCGGTCTGTTCATCGCGTCCGCGCATTGCCACTACATCCCGAAACTTGGTTGATAGAACATCTCCGGCCTTGAACGGCCGGACGCCGGCGGAATACTCCGCACTCAATTCAGACACTGCGGCCAGGAACGGCCGAGCGTTCGCGGACGGATCCGCATCCACATCAAACACTCCGGCCACGGTTGGCCGGGCTTTCGCGGACGGATCCGCGTTCCCAAGGATAAAGCATTGAACGCACTCTCCTCCGAAGTCCGTGTCACCGACGACAGCCTGCAGCGCCTGGACGCGCTCACCGACATCGCGCAGCGCCTGCTCGAGCGCGCACGCGCGGCCGGCGCCACCCAGGCCGAGGTGAGCTGCAGCGAAGAGCGCGGCCTGGACGTCAATGTGCGGCTCGGCGATGTGGAAACGGTCGAATCCACCCGCGACCGCGGCATTGCGGTCACGGTGTACTTCGGCAAGCGCAAGGGCAGCGCCAGCACTGCCGATCTGCAGGAATCCAGCCTGGAATCCACCGTTGCGCAGGCCTGCGCGATCGCCCGCTATACCGAAGACGACGTGGCCGCCGGCCTGGCCGACCCGGAGCTGATGGCGCGCGAGTTCCCCGAGCTGGACAGCTGGCATCCGTGGGCGCTGGACGCCGACACCGCAGTCGACCTGGCGCTGGCCTGCGAAAGCGCTGGCCGCGACGCCGATGCACGCATCAGCAATTCCGACGGCGCCTCGGCCAGCACCGGGCTCAGCCTGTCGGTGTACGCCAACTCGCATGGCTTCATCGGCCGCGAACGCGGCACCCATCATTCGATCAGCTGCGCGTTGATTGCCGGGCAGGGCGACGGCATGCAGCGCGACGGCTGGTACAGCAGCGCCCTGGCGCGCGAAGACCTCGAAGCGCCGGAGGCCATTGGCCGCCATGCCGCCGAGCGCACCCTGGCGCGTCTGCAGCCGCGCTCGCTGCCCACCGGCCAGTTGCCGGTGCTGTTCGCCCCGGAAGTGGCGCGCTCGCTGGTCGGTCATCTGCTCGGTGCGGTCTCCGGCGGCGCGCTGTATCGCCGCGCCAGCTTCCTGCTCGACAGCGTCGGCACCAAGCTGTTCCCGGACTGGTTCACCATCGAAGAACTGCCGCATCTGCGCCGCGGGCTGCGCTCTGCCGCATTCGATGGCGAAGGCGTCGCCACGCGGCAGTCCGCACTGATCACCGATGGCGTGCTGCAGCGCTATGTGCTGGGCAGCTACTCGGCACGCAAGCTGGGCTTGCAGACCACCGCCAATGCCGGCGGCGTGCACAACCTGCAGGTCACCGCCAACGCCGGCGATCTGGCGTCGATGATTGCCGGCATGTCGCGGGGCCTGCTGGTGACCGAACTGATGGGCAACGGCGTCAACCCGGTGACCGGCGATTATTCGCGCGGTGCCGGCGGCTTCTGGATCGAGAACGGTGCCATCGCCTACCCGGTGGATGGCCTGACCATCGCCGGCAACCTGCGCGACATGTTCGCCGGCATCGAAGCGGTGGGCAGCGATGTCGATCCTCGGTCGCACGTCAAGATCGGCCCGGTTCTGGTCAACCGGATGACCGTGGCGGGCGATAGCTGAGCGCGGCGTTCGTGTGCCGGGTCAATGCGCCGCCTGCGCTCGGGCGCAGTGACGCATGAATCATGCAGGCGTCCGTCTTGCCATGTAGTGGGTGGGGACGTCGGGTCCGGGTGGTGCGCACTGCACGGACCGGACCGGCCGCCGTGAGAGACCATGGCGGCCCACACTGGTGGCTAGCTGAATCGTTGTTATAGTCCGCCGCACCACAATCATGTTCGGGGAGACATATGAGCGAATTCGACACCCACGCCGCACCGCCGCCACCGCCGATCGGCACCAGCACGCCGTCGGAGGAACGCACCCTGGCGCTGGCCGCACATTTGCTGGGCATCGTGACTTACTTCGTCGGCGCGCTGGTGATCTGGCTGATCAGCAAGGACGCCAGCCCGTCCAAGCCGTTCGCCACCGATCAGGCCAAGGAGGCGTTGAACTTCCAGATCTCGGTGACCCTGGCCATGATCGTGGCGGTGATCCTGGCCATGGTGTCGTTCGGCATTCTGTCCTTCCTGCCCACCCTGGTATGGATCGGTAGCCTGGTGTTCTGCATCCTGGCCGCGGTCAAGGCCAATAACGGCGAGTATTACCGCTATCCGTTCACGCTGCGCCTGGTCAAGTAATCTGGCCGCGTGACGCAAAGGCCCGGCATCGCTGCCGGGCCTTTGTCGTTTCAGACGATGGCTGGATCAGTTCTGCGCCGGAGTGTTTTCGGCGAAGTACTCGTGGCTGTCGGCATTGGTAATCGCCTGGGCCGGGTTGCTGATCGCCAGGCTGCGCGCGCCGGACTGGCCGTAGACGCGGTCCTGGGTGCCGGCCACCACGGTGAAATGGCTGGTCTCGTGCACCAGCGTGCCGGCCTTGGAGTCGGTGCCGGTGGTCGACGCGCTCCAGAAGGCGTTGCACACGTGGATCTCGTACGGCTGGTTCGGATAGACGTAGGCGAAGGCATCCGCCAGATCCGCTTCGCAGCTGCAGTTGATCGTCAGCTGGCCGTTGTTCTGGTCCAGCGCATTGTCGATGTTGACGAAGTTGGAGCTGACCCGGCTGTAGCGCGAGGCGTTGTAAGCGCCGAACCAGGTGGTGTAACGCGCCCCGGTGCTGCCGGCATTGAGGTAATTGCGTGAGTTCTGCGAGTAGTTGCGCGCGGCAGTGACGGCACTGGCGGCCTGATTGGTGCGGGTGGTGCTGCAGTTGAGGTAGTTGATGCCATTCACCACGGCGGTCGGGCCGACCGCGAGCTGGCGCTGCACGCCGCGACGTGCGCCATCCAGCCAGACGGTAAGCGGGGTGCTGGTGGCCACCGCCGGCAGGCCGTTGGCGGCTTTCATCAGGCTGCCATCGGACAGCGAGGCGTACTGCAGGGTCGAACGCACCTGGATGGTGTAGTTGCCGCTGGTGGACAGGTCGTAGGCGCCGGCCAGATCGACCTCACCCTTCACGCTCTGGCCCGGCTGCAGGATGGTGAAGTCGGCTGCCTTGGGCAGGCCGCGCTTGACCAAGCGCCCGGTGTAGTCCACTGGCGTGCCATCGCGGCTCACTTCCAGAATGCCGTTGTCCAGCGACTTCAGCGGCAGCTGGTAGGTCGGCACGCGTGCGATCTGGCTGCCGTTATTGGTGACGGTGACGGCGATCTTGCCTTGATGACGGCCAGCCTGATCGGCCACTGGCGACAGTTCGATGGTCAACGGAACCGGGCCGCGCACGGACTGCGCCTGCGCCGAACCGAGCACGCCAACAACGGCAAGCGTGCCTGCTGCAAACGATGCGAGAAAAACATTCTTCACCAGTGACTCTCCATGTGGTCGGGGGATGTCCGCAGATGCGGGCAACCCAAACCTAGGCAGGACGAGCGGGCGCGACAAGTCGTTCAATTACAGATATTTTTGTTTGTATCGCGCCTATGCCGTTGTCCGTAACATCACCTATGTTGATAATTCATCATTAAAGTGTGGCGCGTGTCATGACGGCGCAACTGGCGTGTGTCAGCGCCTGACACAAACCCGCGCGAGAAAATTTGCAATCTGTGACAAAGCTCTCCAGCTGGTGCCCCAGCGTGCAGCAGTTGACCGTGCGCTGGCGCACGGAGTGCGCAAATCATGTCCCGCGTGTCCGGTTTTCTTTCGCCAGTGGTCGATGTGTGGCCGTATGGGCGAATGGCGCGCCATGGCCGCAGACTGCGTCGGAGATCGATTCGGGCATCGCCGCACCCGCTCACTGCGGCGCGCTGTGGCGTTGCCAACCGTGTCTAGTGCGCGCGGTCCACTGCGAACCGGCCCAGGGTGGCCAGTGTCTGGCCGGGTTGGCCGTAGGGCTGCAGGATGTCGTGCATGCGCGTGGCCAGTTCGGCCAATTTCGATTTGGCGCCATCCATCCCGAGCAGGGCGGGGTAGGTGGATTTGGATTGCGCCGCGTCCTTGCCGGCAGTCTTGCCCAGCTGCGCCGAGCTCGATTCCACATCCAGGATGTCGTCGCGGACCTGGAAGGCCAGGCCCAGCGCATCGGCAAACGTGTCCAGGCGTTGCTGGTCGGCAACCGCAGCGCCGCCGGTCAATGCACCCATCCGCACCGCCGCGCGGATCAGCGCGCCGGTCTTGAGCGCATGCATGCGTTGAAGATCCTGCAGCGATTGCAGTTGCCCGGTCGCATCGATATCCAGTGCCTGGCCACCGCACATGCCGGCCGCGCCCGCAGCGATCGCCAGGCTCTGCATCCAGCCGACGCGCAGCTCTGCGCCGACCGGTGCCGCAGCCAGCAACTCGAAGGCGCGCGTCTGCAAGGCATCGCCGGCCAGAATCGCAGTGGCTTCGTCGAAGGCGATATGCACGGTGGGCTGACCGCGCCGCAGTGCATCGTCGTCCATCGCCGGCAAGTCGTCGTGCACCAGCGAATAGGCGTGAATCAATTCCACCGCCACCGCAGGGGTGTCCAGCTGATCTTCAGCGGCACCGAACAGTGCGCCGCTTGCGTAGACCAGCAGCGGGCGTATGCGCTTGCCACCGCCCAGCACTGCGTGGCGCATCGCCGCATGCAGACGCTGCGGCGCAAGCGTAGCGCTCGGCAAGCCGGCCTCCAGGCTGCGTTCGTTGCGGGCGATCCAGTGTTCGAACAGCGCCGAACTCACCTCAGCCGTCCAGCGTCGGCGGTTCGAAGGCTTCGGCAAGCTCGGGGCGGGCGGGGTCGGTCAACAGGCGCACGCGCAGTTCGGCCTGTTCCAGCGCCTGCTGGCAATCGCGGTACAAGCCTATGCCGCGCTCGTAGGCCGTGAGCGACTGCTCCAGGCTCAGGTCGCCAACTTCCATTTTCTGCACCAGTTGCTCGAGTTCTTCCAGCGACTGTTCGAAGCGGGCAACCGGGGATGTTTCGTTCAAGGACTTCTTGGCCATCGCTAAAGTGTGCGGCGCGCACGCAGGCGGGTCAATTCGCATCGGCATCGGCGTGCCATTGCAGTGTGGCGGCGTTGGCCTGCAACCACTCGCTCAGGGCCGCGGAGAGGATGCGATCGCCAGCTGCCAGGACATGCGCCTCGTCCCACAGGATCGGCAGGCGCTCGCGGTGCCACGGTGGTAGGTCCAGCGCCTGCAGCAGGTGTTTGAGTTGATGCGAATGCGCGCGCTGCGGCAACACGATGCGCTCGCCGCCCTGGCGCGCACGCACCGTCAGCGGTTGCGCAAAGCGCAGGCCGGGCGCGCCGCGCAACTGCAGCTGCGCACCGTCGGGTAAGTGAAGCGGCGCCGCGCCATCCCACTGTGCTTGCCAGTGTGGCGGCCAGGCCGCAACCGGGCGATGCAGAAACAGGCATTGGCGCCAACGACGGATTTCCACCTGCTGCCACGCAAAGCAGGCCTGCCGGTCTGCGGCGGTGTTGTCGATTTCGCGTTCCAGTGCGGCAACGCCCTGGGCCGGCAGCGGTGGCGCATGCGAGGTGCTCACCCAGGCGCGCAGCAGGCGCGACCTGCGTGCGGCCGGCTGCGCGCGCAGCCGTTGCAGATCCAGCGCGCCGCTCGCTGTCCGCATGCCCGGCAACAGCGCCAGATCGTCCTGCAGGAGCAGTGCGCTGGCGTCGGCACTCAGTTGCGCGCTGCGCGACAGCGCGTCGGCTGCCTGCGGCCAACGCTGCTGCAGCAACGGCAGCACCTGGGTGCGCAGGAAATTGCGGTCGTGGCGCGGATCGGCGTTGCTGGGGTCTTCGATCCAGCGCAATCCCTGCGCATGCGCGTAGGCGAGCAACTCGGCGCGGGCGTGCGCCAGCAACGGGCGCCACAGCGTGCCGTTGGCGAACGGCCGTTGCGGGCGCATCGCCGCCAGCCCGTCCGGGCCGGCGGCGCGCAGTGCACGCAGCAGAAAGGTCTCGGCCTGATCGTCGCGATGGTGGGCCAGCGCCAGCCACTCGCCAGCGCCAAGTGCCCGCGCGAAAGCGACGTGGCGCGCATTGCGTGCCGCCGCTTCCAGGCCAAGGCCGCTGTCGCGTGCAACCCGCACCTGCACGATCTGCAGCGGCACCTGCAGCGCATCGCAGCTGCATTGGCAGTGCGCGGCCCAGGCGTCGGCATCGGCATGCAGCCCGTGATGCACATGCAGCGCGCGCAATCCGGCCTGCCGATAACGCGGCATGGCCGCGATCAGATGCAGCAATACGCTGGAGTCCATTCCGCCGCTGTAGGCCAGCAGCACCGGGCCGGGCGGGGTGGCGGGCAGCTGCAGCGGGGTGGCGGTCAGCACCGGCGCGATCCAGCGGCGAATGCTGCGTGCTGGGTAGGCCGGCGTTGCACGTGCTGCGTGGCTGCCAAGCGGCCACCGGCCCGGCGCGTTGCCTGCGGGCGCGTCATCTGCCTGCCATCGCCGCGCTGCAGCCCGCGCATCAGCGCCTGGCCGCAGCCTCGAACGTGGTCGGCTTGGGCAGGTCCACCGGCACGCCGGCGGTATCGCAGGTGCCGGCCTTGCACAGGCGCTCGCGCAGGCGCGGGGTGGCCTGGACGATGACGTGGTAGATCACGTTCTCTTCCAGCGTGCCGCGGAACGCCGCGCTGCCCGGGCCGGTGGCCCAGATACCGACATCTTCGCCGCCATGGCTTTCTGACTTGGTCGGCACCAGCGATTCCTGCATGTAGCTGGGCGCTTCGGTGTCGACGTGGGTCAGGTCCGGGCGGCCGGCGGCCGGCTGGCTGCTGCTGGGTTCGTGCGGGTATTTCTTCGAGCCGGCCGGCTGCGCGTTGCTGGCGCCGGTATAGCCGGGGCCATTGGCGTAGCTGAGCGTGGTATAGGGCTGGCCGGCCAGATCGGTGGCCAACTGGCTGCGGTCGCCTTCTTCGCCGCCGGTGCCGCGCACCTTGCCCAGAATCGGGTTGCCGCGCACCGGGTAGCCGACGAAGTTGAGCGTGTGCGAATGGTCGGCGGTGACGATGATCAGCGTGTCCGGCGGCGCGGTCTGCACGGCAGCGCGCACCGCATCGGACAGCGACACGGTTTCATCGAGCGCGCGGTAGGCGTTGCCGGCGTGATTGGCGTGGTCGATCCGGCCGCCTTCGACCATCAGCACGAAACCGTTCGGGTCGCGCGACAGCGACTGGATCGCGGTGCGGGTCATCTCGGTCAGGCTGGGCTCGCCCTGCGGGGTGCGGTTGCGGTCATGGTCGAACTGCATGTGGTCCGGTTCGAACAGCCCCAGCAGCGCCGGTGCGCCGGCTGCCGCTTTCAGTTGCTGCTCATTCCACACATAGGCGCCCTGCGGGTGCGCCTGCTTCCACTCGGCCACAAGATCGCGGCCGTCCAGGCGCAGACCCACCTTGTCGTCGTATTCCGGGTCGCGCTCCTGCACGGTCTGGAACTGGCTGCGTCCTCCCCCCAGCACGACTTGAGGGCCGCGTCCGTAGCGGGCTGTGGACAGCAATTGCTGGGCGATGTCCTGGCAGCCGGCGGTGCGTGCGGACTCGGGCAGGTCGGTGTCGTTTTCCCAGTTGCGGTCTGGCGAATGCGCATATGTTGCCGCGGGCGTGGCATGGGTCAGGCGCGTGGTGGTGACGATGCCGGTGGCCATGCCGGCGCTGTCGGCCAGTTGCAACCAGCTCAACAGGCCCTTGTTCAAGCTGTCGGCGCAGTCGCTGCGATTGCCGCTGCTGACCCCGATCGCACCCATGTGCGACTTCACACCGGTGGTGATCGCGGTCATGGTGCCGGCCGAATCCGGCGTCTGCGAATCGGTGTTGTAGGTCTTGCTGAAGGCGGTGGCCGGGAACTGCTCCCACGACAACAGGTTTTCTTCACCGGGCCCGCCCTTGCGCTGGCCATCCAGGATGCGCGCAGCGGCGACCGTGGTCAGGCTCATGCCATCGCCCAGGAACAGGATCACGTTGCGCGCCTTGCCCGCCATGGCGCCGTTGCCGGCCGCCCGCGCCGCGCCGGAGCGGTACCACCACTGTGGGGTCTCGCCGGCCGGATGGGTCACTGGCGGCACGTCGACCTTGACCGCCGCGGGGGCAGAGGCGCTGCTTCCGGCAGTGGAGGCACAGGCGGCGACGCACAGCGTGGTCAGGGCGGCGAGGGCAGGCAGGCGGTAACGCATCGGCATCGAACTCGTGGCTGAATCGGCGCCCATTATGCCGCGATGGCTGGTGTCACACCGATGACACAGCGCTGTTCCAGTGGTGGTCTCGCGGGCAGCGCGGGCCTGGGCTATGGTGCATGCACTCTCCCCCCGGATGATTCGACGACATGAAACTGGTTGCGGCCTGGTTGCGCATTCCGTTCTGGCAACGCGTGGTGGCCGGCTTCGTGCTGGGCGCGCTGGCCGGTGCGGCAATGGGCCCGGCGGCCGATGTGTGGTTCGGCCCACTTGGCGATCTGTACGTCACCCTGATCAAGATGATTGCGATTCCGCTGGTGTTTTTCGCGGTGATCAATGCGATCTCGTCGTTGCACGGGCAAAAGTCGGTCGCCGCACTCGGCGGGCGCACGTTCTTGTGGTTCGTCATCACCGCGGCATTGGCGGTGGGCGTGGGCCTGGCGGTGGGCACGATCATGCAGCCGGGCGCCGGCCATTTCAGCTTGAGCGTGGATTCGGCCTGGACGCCGCGCGATGTGCCCAGCCCGATCAAGGTGCTGCTGGATGTCGTCCCGTCCAATCCGTTCTACGCGTTGACCGGCATCGGCACCAAGACCAATGCGGCTGGCGAAACCGTGCTGGCGGCGGGGCGTGGCTCGATCCTGCCGGTGATCTTCTTCGCGGCGCTGCTGGGCTTTGCCATGGTCAAGCTCGGCGAGCGGGTGGCCGAGGCGCGCAAGCTCGCCGGGCAACTGAGCGAGATCATGATCCAGGTCACCCGCTTCGTGCTGGAGATGACCCCGCTCGGCACCTTCGGCCTGATCGCCAGCCTGGTCGGCAGCTATGGCTTTGCGAAGCTGCTGCCGTTCGGCAATTTCGTGCTGGCGCTCTACGTGGCCTGCGCGATCCATATCCTGGTGGTCTACAGCGGTCTGTTGCTTGCGCATGGGCTCAACCCGTGGAAGTTCTTCCGCGGCGCGGCGCCCGGCATGCAGGTGGCGTTCGTGAGTTCATCGAGCTTTGCGGCAATGCCGGTGGCGATGCGTTCGATCACCCACAACCTGGGCGTCAGCAAGGACTACGCCGCATTCGCGGTGCCGCTGGGCGCCAGCATCAAGATGGACGGCTGCGGCGCGATCTTCCCCGCCTTGTGCGCGGTGTTCATTGCGCAATACACCGGCGTGCCGCTGACCGCCAACCAGTATTTCGTGGTGCTGATCGCCTCGGTACTCGGCAGCTTCGGCACCGCCGGCGTGCCGGGCACGGCGGTGATCATGGCCACGGTGGTGCTGAGCGCGGCGAACCTGCCGCTGGAAGTGATCGGCTACCTGTATGCCATCGACCGCATCCTGGACATGATGCGCACCATGACCAACGTGACCGGGCAGATGCTGGTGCCGGTGCTGGTGGCCAAGGAAACCGGCTTGCTCGACAAGCGCATCTACGACGCGGCGTCGAGCAATGTCGGGCTGGAAGATCCGCCTGCCGACAGTGCCAAGCCGCTGCGCTGAGGTGCCGATGCGTGCCGGATTTCCCATGCTGCGCGAACGGCTGCAGCAGCTGCCCGAGCTGGAAAGTGTCGATGGCGTATTCGTGCAGCGCGGCCTGGCTGACGACCCCTTCGCGCAGCATTATCTGGAAATCCGGCGCAAGGAAGGCCGGCTTTACAGCGATGCGCAGGTGCGCAGCCTGCCGCGTCCGAGCGGCAAATTGGGCACTACGCTGGAATGGCGCGTACGCGCGCTGTCCAGCGGTTTGCTGGTGCGGCATCTGCAGGCGCGCGCGAGTGCGGGCGCCATCCTCGAACTCGGTTGCGGCAATGGTTGGCTGTCGCAATTGCTGGCGCAGTCGCTGCAGCGCGATGTCTGCGGCATCGACGTCAATCGCACCGAACTCAGCCAGGCCGCACGCGTGTTCGGCCACGAGGAGCGTTTGAGTTTCGTCGCTGCCGACATCCACACCGTCGCGCTGCCTCGCGACGTATTCGACGTCATCGTGCTGCCGGCCTGCGTGCAGTATTTTGCCGACCCCGCCGCACTGATCGAACGCCTGCTTGCCCATCTGCCCGAGGATGGCGAGCTGCATATTCTCGACAGCCCGCTCTACGCCACGCCGCAACGCGGCCAGGAAAGTGCAGCGCGCAGCCTGCGCTATTTCACCGAGTTGGGCGTTCCGGAGCTGGCCGCACACTACCACCAGCACACCTACGCCACCTTCGACCGCTTTGCGGTGCAGTGGTTGTTCGACCCGCGCCGCTGGAGTGCGCGTGCGCGCAAGATGCTCCGGCTGCCGCAGCCGCATTTCCCGTGGCTGTGTCTGCGCAAGCGGGACAACCTTGGAGTGAGTGGCGGTTGAGGGTGCGTGTCGAGGTTGTCCGATAACGCGCAGCAGCGTGACTCAGGTTATTCGGCGATGCTGCTTTTCCGGCTGGCGCGATAACGTCGAAATATCCCGAGTCTGGTTCATGGACAGTGCGCTGACGCGTGCCGATGTCTGTTGCGTGTTCCATGTCGCCCGGCGTGGCGATCGGGTTGCAGGTATGCCGAGGCTTCCACCCACATGGCACACTTCCAGCTCATCCATTGACGAGGGCGGGCGGTGATTGGCCAACAGCGTGATCTGACATTTCGGTTTCTGGCCGAGCCCAGCGACGTCAACTTCGGCGGCAAGGTGCATGGCGGTGTGGTGATGAAGTGGATCGACCAGGTCGGCTTCGCTGCAGCCAGCGGTTGGAGCGGGCATTACTGCGTCACCGTGGCAGTGGGCGGCATCCGCTTCGTGGCGCCGGTGCGGATCGGCGATCTGGTGGCGGTGTCGGCCAAGCTGGTCTACACCGGCCGCAGCAGCATGCATTTCGCCATCGATGTGCGGGCGCGCAGCCCGATGGGCGGCGATTCGCGCTTGTGCACCCACTGCATCATCGTGTTCGTGGCGATGGACCCCGACGGCGTAAGCCCGGTGGAGGTGCCGTCCTGGCGCCCCGACACCCCGGAAGATCAGCGCCTGGCCGAATACGCGCTCAAGGTGATGGAGTTGAGCAAGGGCATCGAGGACACCATGGCCCATTATCAGGCCGATAGGTCGCGGTAGCTGCGGGGCCGTTGGCCTCTCGGCACTGTGTGCCGAAGGGCAGGCGCGATGCCTCCACACCGCGATACAGACGCGCGGTGCCCACAGGCAGTGGATGAAGGTGCCTGGTCGCCAGGCGACTTTTCGGCTGCGGTGCGCACGGCATGTGGCGCTGCATGTGACTGCGCTGGCGTCCATGTAGCTGTGATGCCAACTGCGCCATCCGTGCCGCCGTCCCCTCGCCCCAACTCCTCGCCCGGAGGCAAAGAGGCTTCCAGGCTTGCGGGCGTCTGTTTCAGAACTGCCTCACGCCCCAAACGACAAAAACCGCGGGATCGCCGCGGCTTTTGTTGTCACGCGACCGACGCAGTGGCAATCGAAGCGCCTTTGCGTCCCTGGCATCCAGGTGAGCCCACGGAGCGCCGAAACCAGCGCAGCTGGCGCAGTGCAGGTCAGAGCACCCGACGCGCCTGGATGAATTTCTCGCTCCAGTAACCGCTGGCCAGCGAATCCACGCGCACATCCTTGCCGCGGCTGGGCGCATGCAGGAACTTGCCGTCGCCGACCACCAGGCCGACATGATCGATGCGGCCACGCTTGCCGAAGAACACCAGGTCGCCCGCCTTCAGCGCAGTCGGGTCCTTGATCAGTTCGGCCGATTCGTCGCGGGCGATGTCGCGCGAGACGCGCGGCAGGTCGATACCGAGCGCGGTCTTGAACACATAGCCGACCAGACCGCTGCAGTCGAAGCCTTCGGTGGACTCGCCGCCCCACACGTACGGGGTGCCGAGCAGGGCCATGGCGCGCTGCAGGATCACCTGCACGCGGCTGTCCGCCACGGCGTTCTGGGCGGCATTGGCTGCGCTCTGCGAGACGTCGTAGTTGGCAAGCAGGCGGCTGATGTCGCCGGCGAACATCGCCGAGCGGTCCATCAGGGGAATAGCGTCATTGGCGGCCAGGTGCGGAAGCAGGGCGGCCAGTGTTGCGGTGGCAGCGGCGTCGGCGCGGCTGCGGGTTGCGGCTTTCTCGGCGGCGACGGCGCTGTCTGGCGTGGTCGTCTGCGGAGCGGATGGGGTGCTATTGGCGGTTTGCGCCAATGCCGGAAGTGCTGCAAGCCAGAGAGCGGTGGCGCATAGCAGGCGGAGCGGTTTCCGGGGCGGAAGCGGTGCGGCGCCAGTGTTGATCTGTTCGTCGTTCGTCACGCGGGAATCACAATTCTGCTGTCGATACGGGATGATGCCTTGGTGAACGAATCGTTACGTTCAAAAAAAGTTAACTTGCCGTTTTATGACTTGTGACGTGCGTCACAAATCAGTGCAAAACACGCTTTGAACCTGAATAATGGTCACGCCAGTAGGCGCCGTCGAGGAAATCCAGGCGGACTGTACCGCCGGTGGTGGGGGCATGGACGAAGCGTCCTTCACCGACATAAATGCCGACGTGGGTCACGCTGCCGCCGGAGCCAAAAAACACCAGATCGCCGGTGGCAAGTCGCTCCGGCGGGATCGGTGGGCCCTGGATTGCGGCCAGCTCGCGCGAGGTACGCGGCAGCGCCAATGCCAGCACGTCCTTGTAGACATAGGCGACCAGCCCGCTGCAGTCGAAGCCGGTCTCCGGCGTATTGCCGCCGAATCGGTATGGCGTGCCCACCAGCCCCAGTGCGCGCATCAGGATGTTGTTGGCAGCGGCCGGGTCGGCAGGCGGTACCTGCGGCCACGCGCGCGCTGTAGGCGGCGGCGCAGGCTGGCGCCGGACCGGCTGTGGCGACGAACAACCGCCCAACAGCAGCAGGCCCAGCAACGAGCTGGCCGCGGCGCGCCGGGCGCGGGCGGCGAAAACTGGCGTGATATGCATGGAGCCGGGATAATGGGCGGTTCGAAAGGTCGCCATGATGGCGGCGCACCCGGCGGCCGACAAGCCGTCCTCCACCGTCTGCCACCGGGCAGCCCATTCAGAGCCAGGCATGAAGATCGAAAAAGACAGCGTCGTCCGCTTCCACTACACCGTTTCGGAGATCGGCCAGGAGCCGATCGAGAGCTCCAAGGAGCGTGACCCGTTGGCGATTATGATCGGCCACGGCAACATCATCCCGGGCCTGGAAGCGGCCATGATGGACAAGGAAGCCGGCGAGAGCTTCGGCGTGGACGTCAATGCCACCGAAGCCTACGGCGAATACCGCGAAGGCCTGAGCCAGCGCGTGCCCAAGAAGCATTTCGGCGCCACCAAGCTGGTGCCGGGCACCCAGGTCGTGTTGCAGACCAATTTCGGCCCGCGCGCAGTGACGGTGCAGAAGGTCGGCATGAGCGTGGTCGATGTGGACCTCAATCACCCGATGGCCGGCAAGGATCTGCATTTCGACGTGGAAATCATCGACGTGCGCGAAGCCACCGCGGAAGAGCGCGACCACGGCCATGTGCATGGCGACGGCGGTCATCACCACTGAGGTCGTGCAGGAACGCGGTGGCGCAGCAGTAGATCGACATGGCGCGCGTGCGCAATCGGTGCCTGCCGTTACACGGGCACGGCGATGTGGCATGCGCCGGTGGTGGATTTCTGTCTGTCGCTCCAGCTCGCCACCCATCCTGCGTGATTGCGATTCCTGACGGCCTGCCTCATCGGCGGGCCGTTTGCATTCTGCGGCGCGCGCCGCCGCACTTGATTGCCGAGCCGTGATGACATCCCGCGACGTGCTGTTCCCCATTGCTGCGGCCGAGCGCATCGTCGTGCTGGACGTCCTGCGCGGTTTTGCGCTGCTGGGCATCCTGTTGATGAACATGGAAGCCTTCGTCGGGCCGCTCGATCTGGCCATGACCGGCGTCGAGCCGCACTGGCACGGTGCCGACCGGCTTGCCGATGCGCTGGTCTACGTCTTCGTGCAAGGCAAGTTCTATACGCTGTTTTCGCTGTTGTTCGGGATGGGTTTTGCGATGATGGCGCAGCGCGCAGCGCAGGCTGGGCGCGCGTTTTTCGGCCAGTATCTGCGTCGCACCCTTGGGCTGCTGGCGATCGGCCTCGCCCACGCATTGCTGGTGTGGTCCGGCGATATTCTGGTGACCTATGCGCTACTGGCATTACTGCTGCTGAGCGCGCGCAGCGTGCCGACAGTGACGTTGCCGTGGTTGGCTGCATTGGTATACCTGTGCGCCCCTGGGCTGATCCTGTTGTATGGCGTGGCAGGCGAGATTGCGCAGGCCGATCCAGCGGCCGCGCTGCAGTGGAAGGCCGCCATGGCCGACGCTTCGCAGCAGGCGCTGGCGACTGTGCAAGCGCAGCGCGTCGCATTCGGAAGCGGCACCTATCTGCAAGCGACGCTGCAGCGCTGGCACGACTTTCAGGAGGCGATGACCGGCCTGAGCATCAACGGCCCGGCCATGCTCGGCATGTTCCTGCTCGGCAGCTGGTTCGTACGCAGCGGCGCGATCGCCGCGCCCGAGCGCTTCCCGCGCCTGTTTGCAACGCTGCGCTATGGCCTGTTGCCGCTCGGGCTGGGGGTGATGCTGGCAAGTTATGCATTGGAGCCGTGGATCGATCCGGCGCGGCTGGACCTGCGCCTGTCCGGCGCGTTCGCACTGTCGCTGATTGCCGGGCCGTTGATGAGCCTGGGCTATGCCGCGTGGGTGGTGCGCCTGGCACCGCGTCTGGCGTGGCTGGCGCCGGCGGGGCGGATGGCGTTGAGCAACTACCTGCTGCAATCGCTGGTGTGCACCGCGATCTTCTCCGGCTACGGGCTAGGCTATTTCGAACAGCTGCCGCGTGTGTGGCAATTGCCGTTGGCGCTGGCGTTGTTCGTGCTGCAGATACTGCTGAGCCATTGCTGGCTGCGCTGGTTCCGCTTCGGGCCGATGGAATGGTTGTGGCGCAGCCTGACCTACCTGCAGCTGCCGCCGATGTGTCGCGGCACGGCACGCACCGGGTAGCGCCAGCATGCGTGGTGCCCGCGATGATGTGGTGGTGATCGGTGCGGGCGCGATTGGCCTGGCCACCGCACTGGCCCTTGTCGAGGCGGGCCGGCGGGTACGTGTGCTCGATGCCGGTGCGCCCGGTGCGGCAACCTCGTACGGCAACTGCGGCACCATCACGCCGAGCCATGCACCGCCGCTGGCGGCGCCCGGCATGATTGCGCAGGCAATGAAATGGATGCTCACCCCGGATGCGCCGTTGTATATCCCGCCACGTCTGGACCCCGGGTTATGGCACTGGCTGCTGCGCTTCGCACGGCGTTGCAATGCACGCGATTGGCAATCCAGTGCGCAGGCGCGCGCGGCGTTGTTGCACGATGCGCGGCAGCGCTTCGATGACTGGGTTGCGCGGTATGCGCTGGACTGCGAGTTTCGCACCGACGGGCTGGATTACGTGTTCGGCGATGCGCGCCGCTTTGCGCAGTACCGCGACGAATGTGCGCTGTTGTCGCAATGGGGCATCCAGGCCGAGCTGATCGATGGTGCGGACTATGTGCGCCAGGACCCCGCATTTCGCGATGGCATTGCCGGCGCGATCCACTTCCCCGGCGATGCGCATCTGCGCCCGGAGCGTTACACCGCCGAGCTGGCGAGGGTGCTGCGCGCGCGCGGTGTGGTGATCGATGCGCACTGCCGTGTGCAGGCAATCGTGCCCGATGGCGTTGGCAGCTGCGTGCAGACCGAGCATGGCAAGCATGCTGCGCGCGAGGTGGTCATCGCAACCGGGCCATGGTCGCCAATACTGGCGGGGCAACTCGGTCTGCGCTTGCCGGTGCAGGCTGGCAAAGGCTATTCGATCACCTACAGTGCGCCGGCGCTGATGCCGCGCCGCCCGGTGGTACTGAAGGATCGCTGGGTGTTCGTGGTGCCGTGGCGCGATCGCCTGCGGATCGGCAGCACGATGGAATTTTCCGGGCGCGATACGCAGCTCAACGCCACGCGCCTGGCCGCACTGGAACGTGCAGCGGCCGACTACCTGCATGCGCCGCGCGGCCCTGCGGTGATCGAACGCTGGTACGGATGGCGGCCGATGACCTGGGACGACGTGCCGGTGTTGGGTGCAGTGCCTGGGCATCCTCACGTCTGGCTCGCGGCCGGGCATGGCATGCTCGGCATCAGCATGAGCACAGCAAGCGGACAACTGATGGCCGACCTGATCACGGGCCGCGCACCTGCGCTGGACCCGCATCCTTACCGGGCGGAGCGTTTCGCATGAGGGCGCGTTACGACTACGACGTGATGATTCTGGGCGGCGGCTCCGGCGGCCTGGCCGCCGGATTTCGCGCGGCAAAACATGGCGCGCGGGTGGCGATCATGGAGCCCAACGAATTGGGCGGCACCTGCGTCAATCTGGGCTGCGTGCCGAAGAAGGCGATGTGGCTGGCGGCCGATCTGGCCGGCAAGATCGAGTTGGCAGGTGCACTGGGATTCGATGTGCCGCGCCCGACGCTGGCCTGGCAGGAACTGGTCACGCATCGGCAGGGATACATCGCCAACATCCACGCCAGTTATCGGCGCCGTCTCAATGAAGACGGGGTGGTGCTGATCCCGCAGCGCGGCGTGTTGCAGGACCGTCACACCATCATGGGTGGCGACGGCGTGCCGGTGACCGCCGAGCACATCGTGATCGCCACCGGTGCGTACCCGCTGCGCCCGGATGTGGATGGCGCCGAACATGGTGAAGTCTCCGACGATTTCTTCAACCTCTGTCATGCGCCTGCGCAGGTTGCGATTATCGGCGGCGGCTATATCGCGGTAGAAATCGCCGGGCTGTTGCAGGCCTTGGGTAGCCGCGTCCATCTGTTCGTGCAGGGCGAGCGTTTGCTGGAGCGCTTCGATGCCGAGCTCACTCTGCAGCTGGCCGATAACCTGCGGCATCTGGGGGTGCGGCTGCATTTCGGTTTCACCACCACGGCGCTGGAGCGCGATGCGCACGGGGCACTGCGCGTGCATGGTCATCCGAAGCATCCGGGCGAGCAGGGCAACGATGTCTTCGACAAGGTGTTCCTGGCAGTAGGCCGCCGCGCCAATACCGCCGGGCTGGGCCTGGAGACGGTGGGAGTCGCGCTTGGCGACAAGGGCGAGGTGGTGGTGGACGACGGCCAGACCACCAACGTGCCGAATATTCATGCGATCGGCGATGTGGGCGGCAAGGTCGGGCTGACGCCGGTGGCGATTGCGGCCGGGCGCAAGCTGATGGACCGGCTGTTCGGCAACCAGCCCGATGCACGCATGGACTACGACGGCGTCCCCAGCGTGGTGTTTTCGCATCCGCCGCTTGGCCAGGTCGGGCTGACCGAAGAACAGGCGCGCGCACGTTACAACGGCGCGGTGCGCGTGTATCGCAGCAATTTTCGCCCGATGCTGCACGCACTGGCCGACGCGCCGCAGCGCAGCCTATTCAAGCTGGTGTGCGTAGGCGAAGAGGAACGCGTGGTCGGCGTGCATCTGCTGGGTGAGAGCGCCGAGGAAATGCTGCAAGGTTTTGCGGTGGCGGTGAAGATGGGCGCGACCAAGCGCGACTTCGACGAGACCGTGGCGATTCATCCCACCTCGTCCGAAGAGATCGTGTTGATGCATTGAGGGTTGGGTTGCGGAGTAGCGTCGCCGTTGCGGATTGTTGGGTGATTGCAAGCTGGTGGTGCCTAAGCTTCGATCAAGGGCAGGTTGCGAAGTTCACTGCCGTCGTAGCCTCACCCGGCGCCGTGCGCCGCCTTCTCCAGATTGGAGAACGATCGAAGCCTCTCTCCCTGCGGGAGAGGGGTTGGGGTGAGGGTCGGTACAAGCGACGTATCGATCCAGCTCGCTGTGATGTCCAACATTGGCTGTCGCGTCACTTGGCGTCGAATGACGACTGACCGCGCTGATCGATTTCTGTGGGTGGCTTTGCCCCGTACCCTCACCCCAACCCCTTATCTCTTGGCGATCTGCCAGATTAGGTGTCGAGAGCCGGCGTGGTCGACCGATAACCCACAGGTCTAAACAACCGCGGGAGAGCGAGGTCGCCACGCCGGGATCTCCTGGCAAACGCCCGAACAGTTGCTGGAGTTGGCACTCGTAACGATCAGGCTGGGCAGCCCAGGAGAGCTCTCGACCCTTCGAGCATAGCGGAGTTTTTCCATGGCATACGGCGTAGGTATCGATGTCAGCAAGCAGTGGTTGGATGTGCATGTGCATGGCTGCAAAGGCGAACGGCGCTTCCCCAACACGGCGGCAGGTCTGCGCCAGCTGCGCAGCTGGCTGGGACACATGGAGCTGCACCAGGTGGTACTGGAAGCCACGGGCGGCTACGAACTGGCAGCGTTGGATGCGCTGCATGCGGCCGGCCTGCCGGTGGCGCGTGTGAACCCTCGCCAAGCGCGTGACTTTGCCAAGGCCATCGGCCAACTGGCCAAGACCGACACCTTGGATGCGCGTGTGCTGGCGCAGATGGCGATGGTGGTATCACTCACGCCCTACCAGCCGCTGGAAGGCTGGCGCCGTCAGCTGCGCGAGTACCAGCAGCGCCGCACGCAGGTGTTGGCGACGGTGCAGCAGGAGCGCCAGCGGCTGTCTCAACTGACCGATGTGTGGCTGCGCAAGCGGGCGCAGGCCGGCGTGCGGCAATGGCAAAAAGAGCTGGCGGAGTTGGATGCGCGCATCGCCCAACAGGTGGCTGCACGTGCCGAGCTGGAGGTGCTGGTCCAGGTCAAGGGCGTCGGCCCGGTGCTGGTCGCGACCTTGGCGGCGCAGCTGCCCGAGCTGGGCCGTCTCACCGGCAAGGCGATCGCCAAACTGGTCGGGGTGGCGCCGCTGGCACGCGACAGCGGCACGTTGCGCGGTGCCCGCAGCATCTGGGGAGGACGCGCCTGCGTGCGGCAAGTGCTGTACATGGCGGCGCTGGTGGCGGTGCGCTTCAACCCGGCCCTGCGCGAGTTTTACCAGCGGCTACGCACGCAGGGCAAAGCGGGCAAGGTCGCCCTCGTGGCGGCGATGCGCAAATTATTGGTCATCCTCAACGCCAAGATGCGAGATCAACTGGCGGCTAGCGCCGCCAGTTGATCAAGACAGTTGCTCTCCCGAGGGGAGAGGGGCTTTTCGCTTCTCTTCGCGTGGGAGGGTGGTGCGCAATGGCGTGCCCATTAGCTGGCATGCTTGCGCGATGTCCAAAGCCCGCCTGCCAGCGTCGCATCCATGTGCCACTCCCGCTGGGCGTGCCGCTCTCAAGGCGGAAGCACTTTCCAGCGAGCAGGCGCGACTGCGCATTGTTGCGGTGATCCGTGCAATTCCTTCTGGCCAGGTGGCCGGCTACGGCGAAGTCGCACTGCGTGCCGGTCTTCCCGGACGGGCGCGGCTGGTGGCGCGCGTGCTCAGCGGCAATGACGACCCACAGTTGCCCTGGCACCGCGTGTTGCGCAGCGACGGCCGGATCGCCCTGCCCGAAGGCTCGGCAGGCTATCGCGAGCAGTGTCAGCGGTTACGCGCCGAAGGCGTGCAGGTAGCGCGGGGGCGTGTGCGCCGGGCCAGTGCTGCGCAGCGGTTGGATGCGGCCGTGTGGGCGCCTTCATAAGCCTGCCGTTATCATCGGGGGCATTCCGAAGGAGGCCGCCATGCCCCAACTGCCCCCCGTCACCAAAGCGTTGTTGATCGCCAATATCGGCTTGTTCCTGTTGCAGTGGGCCTTGGGCGATCTGGGCGCCGGGGTGCTGCCGTCCGACACGGCACTGTCGTCGTTGATGCTGTGGCCGATCTCCAACGGCTTCGATGCGTTTTCGCTGGGCGCCAGTTTCATGCCCTGGCAGTTGCTGACCTATGCGTTCCTGCATGGCGGTTTCAACCACCTGTTCTTCAACATGCTGGCGCTTTTCATGTTTGGCGCGCCGTTGGAACAGACCTGGGGCCAGAAGCGCTTTCTCACGTACTATCTGGTGTGTGTGGCCGGTGCCGGCGTGTGCCAGCTGCTGATGGCCTGGTTCACGCAAAGCGGTGCGCCGGTGGTGGGTGCGTCGGGCGGTGTGTTCGGCTTGCTGCTGGCCTACGGCATGTTGTTCCCGAATCAGCGCGTGATGCTGCTGTTCCCACCGATTCCGATGAAGGCGCGCACCTTCGTGATCGTGTTCGGCGCGATCGAATTGTTCCTGGGTGCAACCGGCTGGCAGCCGGGCGTGGCGCACTTCGCGCATCTGGGCGGCATGCTGTTCGGCTGGTTGATGATCCGCTACTGGCGCGGCCAGTCGCCGTTCGGCGGCAACGGTGGCCGCAAGGGCGGTGGCAAGGGCCGCAAGCCGCCGTTGCGCGTGGTGCGCTGAGTCGGCCACTCACCGGAGCTGCACTGCGTCGTAGGAGCGGCCCTGGCCGCGATGGGGCTTTATCGGTTACGTCCATCGCGGCCTGGTCCGCTCCTGCGTGATCGGGGAAGGCGGTGGACATAAAAAAAAGAGCGCGGAATCCGCGCTCTTTTTTTGTTGCCAGTGGTGACGGGTTGATTGCCAGGGATGACCAGACGCTTGAGTCAGCGCCAGATCTTGATCTGGTCCGCATCCACACGCTGCATTGGCTGGCCCGGCTTGCAGGTGAACGCTGCCCCGAACTCCGGCAGGTTCGACAGCGGGCCGTTGGTGCGCCACTGGCCCGGTGCGCGGATGTCGGCGCTTGCGCGCTGCACCGCTTCGTTGGGCGACAACTGCTGTGCCCACAAGCCGGCCCAGGCAGTGAAGAACGCCTGTTTGTCGGCCTCGGTCGCTGCCGGCTGCGCCTTGCTGAAGGCCTGCCAGGCCAGTTCGACGCCGGCCAGGTCGGCCAGGTTCTCTTCGGCGGTCTGCGCGCCATTGACCTTGGCGTTGGGCACGCCCGGGTACGGGTAGGCCGAGAACTGATTGGCCACCTTGCCGGTGAGCAGCGTCCAGCTGGTCTTTTCGGCCGGCGTCCACCAGCTGCGCAGCTCGCCCTTGGCATCGACCAGCGAACCCTTGGCGTCGATCGCGCGGGTGAGCTCGTGCGCGACCAGCGCACCGTAGGCGCCGTACTGGGCCGCCGGGATGCTGCCGGTGCTCAGCACCGGTGCCTGCAACACGGCAGCGGTGACGATCAGGCGGTTCTGCGCGATGTCGTAAGCCAGCGCCGGCTGCTGCGGCAACACGTCCCAGCGACGGTCGGCGTTGCCCTTGCCGATGCGCTTCATTTCTTCGCGGTGGCGCCAGGTCGAGGCGATCAGCATGTTGCCGCCGAAGCTGCCGCGGCCCATCGGCTGCACGGTGTAGTCCAGATCGCGACGCGGTGCGCCGACTTCGATCTTCATCGCAGCCAGCTTGGCCTTGGCTTCGGCCACCGCTTCGCCATTGCCCCAGCCGGTGCGCTCCAGCGCGGCCAGCTGCGCGTCGCGCACCTGGTCGGCGATGGCTTCGGCCTGGCGGCGGGTGTCGCTGCTCAGGTAACGCGCCACATACTCGCGGCCGAGCATCGGGCCGGCAGCGACGTTGATCGCATCCAGCACCTGCTGCCAACGCTGCGGCGGCAAGGCGTCGCCACGCAGCAGACGGCCGCGGAACTGGGACTCGGCATCGTGGAAGCTCTTGGACAGGTAGGGCGCCATGGCATCGCCCACGCGCCAGCGCAGGTAGGCCTTCCACTGCTCCGGCTTGATGCTGACGATCATGCTGTCGAGCTGCTTGAACATGGCCGGGTCGGCCATCGACACCAGATCGTCCTTGACGCCCTGCGCCTCCAGGAAGTCGGCCAGGCGCAGGTTCTTGTACTGCTTGGTCAGCTCCTTGGTGGCGATCGGGGCGTAGTTGTTGAACGGGTTGTTGATGCCCTGCACCGACTGTGCGCTACGCGCCAGTGCGGTTTCGATCTGCAGCACGGAGGCGGCATCGGCTTCGAGCTTGTCGGCCGGGGTGCCGGTCAGCGCCAGGATCTGCTTGACGTAGGCGCGGTAACGGCCCATCAGCGCCTGGGTGTCGGCGTCGGTGCGGGTGTAGAAGGCCGGGTCGGGCAGGCCCATGCCGCCCTGCATGAAGTAGCCGATGTGGCGATCGAGCGCCTTCAGGTCCACGTCCGGGCCAAAGTTGAAGCCGACCGGGATGCCGACCTGATGCAATGCGGCGATGGAAGCGGGGACGTCCTTGGCCTTCTTGATCGCGTCGATGCGCGAAAGCAGAGGGGCGATCGGGTTGGAGCCGTCCTTTTCGACCGCCGCTTCGTCCAGGCCGCTGGCCCAGAAATCGCCAAGCAGCTTCTGCACGTTGCCCTGCGGGGCCTTCATCGATGCATCGAGCAATTCGCGCTGCTGCTGCAGGGCGCGCTCGGACAACTGGCCCAGCGCGGTGACGGCGCCGGCCTGCGGCACCGGGTTGGCCTTGAGCCAGTTGGCGTTGGCGTAGTCGTAGAAATTGGTGCAGGCCGCCGAGACCGCCGGGGCCTTGGGCGCTGCGGCCTTCTTCTTGCGAGCGGCGTCGGCGTCGGGGGCGGACAGCAGCGAGATCAGGCTGAAGCCAAGAGCGAGGGCAAGCGGACGAATGGTGGGCATCGAGAAGAAGGGTGGCCAAAGTAAAGTCGGCGGAGTTTAGCAAGGCTGCGTGCCGCGCAGGCGGGCGGGCGCGGCCGTTCGTCAGCACTACCGGCCGTTTGCATGAACGCGACAGGCCCGCGCGTGCGGGCCTGTGCGGTGTTATCGCATTGGAAGCGCTTGCAGCCGCTTACCAGATCACCACGCGGTCCTTGTCGGCGCGCACCATCGCATCGCCTGCCTTGCAGGAGAACGCCTGGGCGAACTGCGGCATGTTGGACGGCGAGGCGATGGCCCGCAGGTTGGACGGCGAGTGTGGGTCCGAAGCCAGATAGACCAGCTGCTGCTGTTCGCGGATCTGCTCGCGCCAGTTGCGTGCAAAGCCCAGGAAAAACCGTTGTTCCGGGCGGTAGTCGTCGATCGTCTGTGCGCGCTCGGGATGCTCGCGCAGTGCGGTTTGCAAGGCATCGTAGGCAATGTTGATGCCGCCCAGATCGGCGATGTTTTCGCCCAGGGTGAGCTTGCCGTTGACGTGCAGGGTTGGATGGTTCGGCAGCGGCACATAGGCGTCGAATTGCTTGACCAGCAAATCGGTGCGCGCTTCGAAGGCCTTGCGATCCTGCGGCGTCCACCAATTGACATTGTTGCCCGCGCCATCGAATTGGCTGCCCTGATCGTCGAAACCATGCGACGCCTCATGGCCGATGATCGCGCCGATCGCGCCGTAGTTCAGCGCGTCATCCGCGTTGGCATCGAAAAATGGCGGCTGCAGGATTGCGGCCGGGAAATTGATGGAGTTCGTCTGGGGGCTGTAGTACGCGTTGACCGTCTGTGGCGTCATCGTCCAGCGCTTGCGATCGGTGGGTTTTCCGATCTGCGCAATGTCGTAGTGGTAGTTGAACTTTTCCGCGGCCTGCAGGTTGCGGTAATACGCGCCAGGCACGATTTCCAGCCCGGACCAGTCGCGCCACGTGTCCGGGTAACCGATCTTGGGCAGGAAGGTTTCCCACTTTGCCAAGGCCTTGGCCTTGGTCTGCTCGCTCATCCAGTCGACGTGCTCGATCCGTGTCTTGAGTGCGGCGCGGATGTTGTCCACCAATTCTGCGGCGCGTTGCTTGGTGTCGGGCGTGAAGACCTTGGCGACGTACAGTTGGCCCAGGCCTTCGCCCATGGCCCCGTTGACCGCGCCAAGAACGCGCTTCCAGCGCGGCCGTTGTTCGGGCTGCCCGGACAGCGTCTTTCCATAAAAGGCAAAATTGTTATCGACGAATGCCTTGCTGAGCTGCTTGGACGCGTCATCGATGGTGTGGAAGCGCAGATATGCCTGCCACTGCGCCACCGGCGCGGTGGCTAATTGTTGATCGAATGCCGCGAAAAAGCGTGGTTGCGATAGCGAGAAGCCGGGGCCGACATCCACGCCCTGTGCGGCGAAGAAGGTTGTCCACGAAAAGTGCGGTGTGATCTTGTCGGCATCGGCAACGCTGAGGAAGTGGTATTGATTCTTGGGTTGGCGAGCGTCGGTCGGCGCAAGCGATGCAGCAGCCAGGCGCGATTCGAGCGCCATGACGTCGTTGGCCTGGCGTTTGGCCGTGTCGGCATCGCTCCCGGTGAGTTCGAACGATTTGGCAATGTAGGCGAGGTAGGCCGCGCGGATGGGAGCGTATTGCGCAGCGGTGTAATAGTCCCTGGTCGGCAGGCCCAGGCCGCTTTCCTGGGCAAACGCGATCTGCTGTTCGGCCTTGCGGAAATCGGGGCCGGCACCGAAGTTGAACACCAGTGCGTCGCCTTCTGCGTAGCGTTTGGTGATGTAGTCGGCAATCGCGGTGCTGGAGCTGAGTGCGGCAATCGCCTCCAGCTGCGGACGAATGGGGTCGTAGCCGGCTGCTTCGATGGCGCGTTCGTCCATGCCCGAGGCGTACAGCACGCCCAGTTTGCGGGTCAGGGGATCGGATTGTTTGTCTGCCTGCTCTGCAGCGGCTTCGACAATCTGTCGCTGCGTGGCCAGGCTTTTTTCCAGCAGTTCGTCGAACACCCCCCAGCTGGTCTGGTCGGGTGGGATCGGATTGGCTTTGGCCCACTTGGCATTGACGAAGCTATCCAGGTTCGTACACGCGCTTGACGCGGTGTCCAGCTGGCCGATATCAAAGGCCGGCTTGGATGGGGGGGCGGTCGCAGTGGGCGCCGGCGCGGCCTGCGTCTGCACGCTGTTGTCGTCGGATGTGCGCTTGCAGCCCGCCAGTGCGACCAGCAGGGCAAGGGCGAGTGTCGACGTCTTGATGGCTGACATGGGGGAAGGTCGCGGGAAGGAGCGCCGAGGATAGGCGGGCGCAACCGTATTGGCGCATGCGCTTGAGCTTTGTTGAGACTTGTATTTAACGCAAGTGGCTGTTGCGCCAGAGAGGCTCTGAGGGCGCGCAGAAGACACAAGAACACGGCTGTTTGAAGCCAAAGAGTGACGTCGTAAACGTCAGTGTTCGGGTGCAAACACTCTTTGTAGGGCAATGAGATTGGCGACTGATACGCGGCCACAGCCAACCCACGGCGCAGGCCCTGCATCGGACGCGTGAAGGGATCTCGCTGCTCACGCTGCAGTTCCCAAAAAAAGGGCGACGATCTTTCGATCGCCGCCCGCATTTTTTTACAGCGATTGCGCAGTTACCAGATCACAACCTGCCGGTCGCCCTGGCGCACCATCGCATCGCCGGCCTTGCACGAGAACGCGGCGGCGAAGGCCGGCATGTTCGACGGCGCACCGATGGCGCGGAAGTTGGCCGGTGCGTGCGGGTCGGTCTTCAGGCGCACGACGAGTTCTTCGGGGGTGAAATTGCGGCGCCACACCGTGGCCCAGTTGAGGAAGAAGCGCTGGTCGCGGGTGATGCCGTCGGTCTTGGGGTCGTCCTTGCCGGCGGTGGCCGTTTTCATCGCGTCGTAGGCGGTGTTGAGGCCGCCGAGGTCGGCAATGTTTTCGCCCAGGGTCAGATCGCCCTTGACCTTGTCACCGGCCGGCGTGCGGTAGCTGTCGAACTGCGCCACCAGCTTGCCGGTGCGTGCCTTGAACGCGTCCAGGTCTTTCTGCGTCCACCAGCCCGGATCCGGGATGAAGTTGCCATCGGCACCGAAGCGGCTGCCCTGGTCGTCGTAGCCGTGGGTCATCTCATGCCCGATCACCGCACCGATGCCGCCGTAGTTCATTTCCTCCGGTGCGTTCGGGTCGAAAAACGGTGGCTGCAGGATCGCGGCCGGGAACACGATCTCGTTCTGCAGCGGGTTGTAGTACGCATTGACCGTCTGCGGGCTCATGCCCCATTCGGTCTTGTCCACCGGCTTGCCGATCTTGGACAGGTTCCACTTGTAGTTGAATTCCTGCGCGGCCAGCACATTGCCCAGGTAGCTATCGCGACTGGTGGCAAGGCCGTTCCATTCGCGCCACTTGTCCGGGAAGCCGATCTTGGGCGTGAAGCTTTCCCACTTGGCGATCGCCTTGGTCTTGGTCTCCGGGCTCATCCAGTCCAGCTTTTCGATGCGCGCTTTCAACGCGGTGCGCAGGTTGCTCACCAGGGTTTCCATCTTGGCCTTGGAGTCGGCCGGGAAGGCGACCTTGACGTACATCTGGCCTAGTGTTTCGCCGGCCTTGCTGTTAATGGTGGCCAGCACGCGCTTCCAGCGCGGCTTGATTTCCTTCTGGCCGCGCATGGTCTTGTTGTAGAACGCGAAGTTCTCGTCCACGAATGGCTGGCTCAGGAACGGCGAGGCGCCATCGACGATGTGGAAGCGCAGGTAAGCGCGCCAGATCGCCGGATCGGTGTCGGCGATCATCTTGCTCACTTCCTGATGAAAGGCCGGGATTGCCAGCGAGAACATCTCCGGCGTGGCCACGCCCTGCGAGGTGAAGAATTCGGTCCACGACCAGTTCGGTGTCAGCGTGTCGGCAGCGGCCGGCGAGATCGGGTTGTAGGCCAGCGAGGCATCCCGCGACAGTTGCGTGCTGGTCTTGGAGACCTTGGCAAGGCGGGTTTCGAACGCGACCACTTGCTTGGCCTGCGCGGCGGCATCGGCTGCAGTGACGCCGGACAGTTCCAGCACCTTGGCGATATGCGCCTGGTAGGCCTCCAGCTTGGCCTTGTTACCGGCGCTGGTGTAGTACTCAGGATCCGGCAGACCCAGGCCACCCTGCATCGCGTAGGCGATGTTCTGGCTGGATTTCTTGAAGTCAGCCTCGGCGCCGAAGCTGAAGAGAACGTTGTGGCCCTTCGCGGCGCTGCTGCGCAGATAGCCCACCAGCTTGGTCTGGTCGCTGATGGCGTCGATGGCGGCCAGTTCCGGCTTCAGCGGCGCGATGCCCTGGGCATTGATCTTGGCTTCGTCCATGCCGGTGGACCACAGGTCGCCGACGATCTTTTCCACGCCGGTCGCCTTGCTGTCGGCGGCGGCCTGTTCCACCAACTGCTGCTGGATGGCGTTGGAGCGCTCGTCGAGCATCTCGAATGCGCCCCAGCTGGTGCGGTCGCTCGGCACCGGGTTGGCAGCCAGGAACTTGGCGTTGGCGTAGGCATTGAGATCGGTGCAGGCGTTGCCGTTTGCATCCAGATCGGCCGCAGTGAACTGGTTCACCGCCGGCAGCTTGCTCTGGTCCAGGGTCAGCGTCTTGGGTGCAGCGGACGTGGTTGCCGCTGTGTCGCCCGCGGGGGCGGCAGGCGCGGCGTCTTCAGACTTCTTGCAAGCGCTCAGCGCGGTGGCTACGGCCAGGGTCAACGTCAACAGATGAGGTGTACGAATCACAAAGGACTCCAGAAGCATCAATGGGAAGCCCCGTCGCCAGGGCCGTGGCCGGCACTCTACGCCTCGCCAGCCGGATGGCATGGTGTCGGAGGTCATGGGTGCGGGGTGTGTAGATGGTCGGGAGGCGGGCTGCGAAGCAGCTGCACCAGCAGTCGCACTTAAAAAAACGGCCCCTTTCGGGGCCGTGGTGAAGTGCGTGTTCTAGTTCCGAATGCTGCGCTTAAAAGTCATAAGCCGCAGAGAGACGAACGAACCGCGGTGGGTTGAAGTAGGTGCCCATGCCATACGTGTTCGACACCGTGTAACGGTCATCCCCGTACACCGCTTCCGCACGGGTGGCATCGCGGTCGTTGAGTACGTTGAAGACCTGCAGCCCGATGGCGAGCTTGTGATCGGCAAACGACGGGCGATAGGTCACGCCCAGGTCCAGATTCGTCAGCCAAGGCGTGCGGCCTGCGTCGCCCGGACGCGAAGGGGAACCGGCGCAATAGTGGTAGGCCGACTCATAGCCGATCGGATCCTGCTCGCCCTCACCGAAATAGCCCAAGCACGATTTGGGTGTGCCGGACAACACGCGCACTGTGGCAGATGCCATCCATTCCGGTGTGAACTGATAGGCACCGAATGCCTTGAACTGATGGCGGCGATCATTGGCCAGACTTCCGCCTGCGTAGTACATCAGCTCTGCCGAGTCCCAATCCTGCGTTTTGGAAACGTCAGCCTGTCCCAGATCGGATTTCACCTGGCCTTCGGTGTTGCCGTACAGATGCGACCAGGTGTAATCGACGCGGCCGAACCACTTTTCGTCAAATGGATGTTCCAGGAACAAGTCGACCGACACGTAGTTACGCTTGGCACCGCTGGTGAATCCCCAATCCTCCTGAGACATGCGCACCTGCGTGCGGCCCGAGCCGTCAACATTGGTCAGGTTGTAGGTGTTGGTTTCGCCAGGATTGAACATCACGCAACCAGGAATGGCGACCGATGAGGCGTCGATGCCACCGGCTTCGAGCTTGTCGGCGATCCGGCCTGTATCGCAGACATCGTCGATCGCGGTCTGCAGCTTGCGATAGGTCACCTTTGCACCCGAGTTCCACTTCTCGCCGAGCGTCTTTTCGAAGCCCATCAGGAACTCATCCTGGTACTGAGACTTCAGATCGCTCGGTGCGAACGAATTCGGGTCGGGCGTCTGGCCGTATTCGCCGTTCGAGGAGACCGGGCCCGGGCCCAGCGCTCTCAAGCCGGTCGGCTCTCCGTTTGCATCCAAGCCGCTATACGCGAAATATTCGTCGGTGTAGGTGGAGGCAGACGCACCACGCACTGCAACACTGTTTGGCAGCGCCAGGTAGTAACGCCCGAGGTTGGCATACAGCTTCAGCGACGAATCGCCGAACACATCCCAGCTCACGCCCAGACGTGGTGCCCATTGGTCGCCACTGTCAACGTACGGAGCGCCGGCACTATTGAAGTTGGTGAACTTGTCGTTGCGGATGCCCAGCAGGACCAGCCACTTGTCGCTGACCTGCCAGCGGTCTTCCAGGTAGTACGCCTTCTGCTCGACGGCCATGCTGGTGGTCGTGGTGAAGATACGGCGCTGCGCATAGTAGCCATTGCCGCCCGATGGGCCGACACCCAGACTAGGACGGATGTCGACAGCCGGGTTGGACTGCCGTGCGAACAACCACTGGTATCCAGGCCCAGTGGTGCGAACACCCTCGTCAGACGCATTGAAATACATGTTGTCCACGCCAGCGGTCAGGTCGTGGTCACCGAGCCGGTATTCGAGTTCAAGCCGCAGGCTGCGGGTCTTGTTCTGTGGGCGATCGGCCTTGGTGCGGCTGCTTGCCTGATCGTTGGTAATCGGCGCACCGCCGGTCAGTGCAGGATCCTGATTGGTCACATTCTGCAGGTAAGGCAGGTTGGAGACGTACGGATTGCTCTGCAGATTGTCCTGGCGGCTACGGCCCCAGGTGGCGTTCAAGGTCAGGTCATCGGTGAGATAACCGGTGTACTTGAAGATGTCGTAACGGTCCTTGATCTTGTAGGCATCGGCGAATGTCCCGCTACGACCACCGCCGGACAAGGTGTCGTAGTCGAAATCGGTGTAGTAGCCCGCGCGACGATCGGTGCTTTCGATGCGGGTGTATTCCAGGATGTTGCTGTCGTTGATGTTCCAGTCGATCTTGCCGTAGAACTTCGGCGCGCTGTAGGAGTAGTTGTTCCGCCCCAGGACGCTTGCTGCGCTGGAGTTGGTGGACACGCCATCGGTCTTGTCGGATTCGCCGGCAACAAACACGAACAACTTGTCTTGGATCAGCGGTCCGCCCGCGTAAGCGCTATAGACAGTACGGTTGGCTGCGTCGTCCTTGCGGCTACGGTAAAGCGTTCCAGGCTGGTCGGGATTGGTGTATTCGAAATCTGCTGGCAGCGTGTTGTTGGGGAAGCGCACGTTTTCGGGCGAGCTTGCCAGTGCCTTGGGCTCCCACACGGCCTGAGCGCCGAAGTGCCATTCGTTGGTGCCGCGCTTGCCCACCTGATTGATCACGCCGCCAGTCGAGCGACCGTAGCGCGCGCTGTAACCGCCGGTGTAGGTTTCCTGCTGGTCGATGGCGCCATACGGCAAGCTCACGCCACCCAGGTTGCTGAGCGGATTACTGACATTGAATCCGTTGATGTAGTACGCATTTTCGGTGACGCCTGCGCCGCCGAACGACACGACCGAACGCGAGCCGTTATCGAACGCGCCGCTGCCTGCGACGGCCCCTGGTGCCAGCAGCGCGATTGCTTCGGCGCTGCGTCCAAGTGGCAGGATCGCAAGCTGCTGGGAAGTGATGACCGAACGTGACGACGTGGAGCTGACATCGATCTTCGGTGCGTTTGCGGCCGTCACCGTGATGGCACCGAGCGTGGTTGCATCTGCGTTGCTGCCGGAAGCACTTGCGCCAGCGAACGAGACTTCGGTGCCCGAGCCGACGCGCAGCTGCACGTTCGTGCGGGTATCGACGACTTGGTCGCCGCGCTTCAGGGTGACGGTGTAGGCGCCCACCGGCAGCGAGCCCAGGTTATAGCGGCCAGTGGCGTCGATGGTGATGGTGCGGCTGAGGCCGGTGTCGCTCTGTACGACAATGGTGCTGCCCGCTTCGGAGGGAGCGCTGCCGTAGATGCTGCCGGTGGTGCTCTGCGCATAGACCGCGCCGTTGGCTAGGCAAGCACCGAGCACGACGGCAAGGGCGGTGCGCTTGAGGACCTGGCGACGAAACTGATTGCTCATTCCTGACCTTTCAACTGGAGTGCGGATAAGGGGCGGTCATCGGGGAGTCGGATGGCCTTAACCCGAACGTAATGAATGTCTGCGCGGCAGTGCAAGCATTTACAACGATTTGTTAATGAAATAATGGAAATCCGCACAGGAAGCGAGGAAGTCGGCACAGAATCCCGGCCGGGCGCACATGCAAACAAACAACCTCGACTGCATGTTCGAGTTAATGGTTACGTTCGATAAAGATTGCAGCCAGCTCAACCAAGCTAGCTCGACCGCCATCTGCTTTATGCAGAGGCGGATAAATGTCCCAGGCTCGCCGAACCCGCAAAAAAAAAGCCCCGACACGCGGGGCTCTTTCTACGCTCACGCAGCTATCAGAATTTCACGGTCGTCCCCAGATAGAAGAACCGGCCCACGTTGTCGTACAACGCGGAGTTGAGGTCCGAGCCGAAGTAGTTACGCGGCGGATCCTTGTCGAAGGCGTTGTCGATGCCCAGGTAGACGTCGATCTTCGAGCCGGGGAATTGATAGCCGAACTGGAAGTTGTGGTAGACGTACGAACCGTTCTTGATCGGGCTGGCCGAGCCCGGGTTGCTGTTGTAGCTTTCCGGGGTCACGCGTAGGTTGCCGTCCACGTAGTTCATGTCCCATGAGGCGCGCCATTCGTTCCAGTTGTATTTGGTCTGGAACTGCGCGCGCCAGCGTGGGTCGGTCACGTAGGTCACGTACTCGTCGTATTCCTGCGGAAAGTCCTGGAATACCCACTCGCGCGACTGGATCAGGCGGGTGCCGACAAAGCGCAGCACGGTGTTGCCTTGGCCAATCTGGAAACGGTAATCCATTTCCAGATCCACGCCCACGCGCCGCGAACGGGCGAGGTTTTCGTTGAGCGCCTGCCAGCCGATGATGCTGTGCTCGGGATAGATGCGGCCCTGCGGGTCGGTGAAGCCGCCCAGCGGTGCGCGCTGCACGAAGCCGCAGAAGCTGTTGCCGATGCCGCCGGGGTTATCCACGCAACGCGTCGCATTGGTTTCGGCCGTCACGGCGCCGATGGCATCGCGCAGATCGATGCGCCAGTAGTCGATCGACATGCCGAAGCCTTCGAAGAACTCCGGCTGCCAGACCAGGCCGTAGGACAGGCTGCGCGCGCGCTCCGGCTTCAATTTCGGGTTGCCGCCGCTCACGCCGGGGCGGCTGGCGGTGTAGGTGTCGATCCAGCCGACCGGCACGCCCAGCGCACTGCAATTGGCCTGACGCAACCCGACATCGCCGGCCGTGCCCGGACGATTGGTATTGGTGGGCAGGTAGTTGCAGGGGTCGTTGATGGTGGCGAAGTTTTCGCTCTGCGAGTCGTACAACTCGCCGATGCTGGGCGCACGCACCGCCTGCGCCAGCGTGCCGCGCAACCGCAGCGACGGGATGATGGTCCAGTCCAGGCCGATGTTCCAGGTCTTGGTCGAGCCGATGCTGCTGTAGTCCGAGTAACGGCCCGCCACATCCAGCGCCAACCGGTCCACGCCCGGCAGGCCGGCCAGCAGTGGAATGGTGCTTTCGACGAAGACTTCCTTGACGTTGTATTCGCCGCCGCTGTTGGGGATGGCGTTGAGGAAGGTCACGCCCGATGCGGCCAATGGGTCGGTGACTTCCTCGCTTTGCTCCTTGCGGTATTCCACGCCGCCGGCGATGCCGATGTCGCCGGCCGGCAGCGACAGCAGGTTGCTATTAGCCACCGAGGCGCTGAACACGGTTTGCTGGATCTTGGCCTGCGAGCGCGCGGTGGTGTTGAACCACGCAGCCGCTTCCGGGGTGACCGCACCGTTGCCGAAAATGCTGAAGGGCACGCAGCCTTCGCGCGCCAGTGCCGAATACACGCGGTTGGTGTTGGGGTTGATCGCGCTTGGATCCAGGGTGGTGCGGCAAACGATATTGCCGTTGGCATCGCGCGCGGCATCGATGCCGGCCTGCCAGCGCTCGTTGATGCGGTTGTTGAGGTTGAGGCGGTCCACCGTGGTCTTGCCGTAGTTGGCAGACACGTCGTAGGTCCAGTTGTCGGTGACGTTGCCTTCGGCACCGAGCACCGCGCGGTAGGTCTTGCGCTCGATGTTTTCACCACGGCGGCCGGCATCGACGTTGAAGCGGTTCATCAGGATCTGCGTGGCGCCGCGCGAATCCATCAGCGCGCCCAGTTCGGGGCTGACATACGGGTTCTGGCGGCGCACGCGCAGCGAGCTGTCGAATGCCGGCTGGCCGAAGAATTCCGAATCGGTTTCGCTGTACTTGCCTTCGAAGAACACGCGATGGGTTTCGCTGAGCTCGAAGTTGATCATGGTATTGACGCTCTTGCGGTCGAAGCCGGGCTGCAGGTCGGCCACCGCGTTGAGGTCGGCAAAATCGCAATCCACGCACGAGGTGTTGCTCACCACGGTGCCGTTGTAACGGTTGCGGCGGAAGCTGCCGTCGTCGTTGAACAGATAACGGTTGCCGTACGTGGCGGGGTTGCGGAAGTCGAACGTGCCCAGGTTGAAGGTGCCGCCGTAGGATGTGCCGTGGTTGCCGCCCGGGCCGCTGAGCACGGTCTGCGGGTTGCTCTCGCTTGGCGGGCGGCTCGGATCGAAGCTGGGGTTCTGCACGCTGACCAGGTACTCGCGGCCGATGGCGCGGTTACCGCGGCCGAAGCGATCCTGCTTGCTGTATTCGCCCGAGATGGCGATGTTGCCGCGGCCTTGCGCAAAGTCGGTGCCGGCAGAGAAGCTTGCAAACGAGCGGTTGTAATTGCCTTCATCGGCCAGGCCTGTCTGTGCGCGGGTCTCGAAGCCGGTGAACGATTTCTTGAGGATGAAGTTGACCACGCCGGCCACCGCATCGGCGCCGTAAACGGCCGACGCACCACCGGTAATGACTTCCACGCGCTCGACCCATTCCACCGGAATGGTGTTGACGTCCACCGCGGTCGAGCCCGGGCTTGAGCCCACATGGCGGCGGCCGTTGACCAGCACCAGCGTGCGGTCCACGCCCATGCCGCGCAGGTCGAGTAGGCCCAGGCCGGCGGTACCGATGAAGCGGGTGGAATTGCCCAGGGTGTAGCTCGGCGCCAGCGCCGGCATGCGTGCCATCAGGTCGCTGATGGTGGTCGCGCCGGTGGCGCGGATTTCTTCGGAGGTGATTGCGGTGACCGGGGAGGGGGTGACGAAACCGGTACGCGCAATGCGCGAGCCGGTGACGGTGACCTTGTCCAGATCGGTGGTGCCGGGGGCGACGCCATTTTCCGATTGCGCGGCAACGTGGCCGGCCGGTGCGACCAGCGCGGCCAACAAGGCGGCGCTCAAACGATGACGACGGGTGCGTTGCGGGAGACGACTCGACATGATCTTTGCGGATTCCTGTACTGACGATTCGGGGTAACGGCTGGGCTCGCTGAGCGCTAGCTGAACTGAATCTCTAACGTAACAATCCCTTAATCTTGTGTCCACAATTGTGAAATATGTCGGTGTTTGACACGCGCGTGCATCGAGACTGGATATCGCGGTAGAGCCGGGCATGTACGGCGATTTGGACACGAGCCGGTAAACTGCACCGCTTCGCAAGCGCACGGTCAGGCAGTGGCTGCGTGCTGCATACGATGAAACGGGTAGACAATGGCGATGAAGTTGAAACAGCACGTGCGCGCCGCCGCGGGTGCAACCCGGGGCCGCGACGCATGAGCGGCGAACGCAGAATTGCCGCACATGCAGTGCAGGGCGCGCTCGCCCCGCATCCGCGCATCCGCAATGTCATTGCGGTGGGCTCGGGCAAGGGCGGGGTGGGCAAGTCCACCACTGCGGTAAACCTGGCGCTGGCGCTGCGCCAGCTGGGTGCGCGGGTGGGCGTGCTGGATGCCGATATCTATGGCCCCAGCGTGCCGGCGATGCTGGGCCTGAGCGGGCGACCGGACAGCCCGGACAACAAGTCGATCGAGCCCTTGCGCGCGTTCGGGATCGAGGCGATGTCGATCGGCCTGTTGGTGGATCAGGACACCCCGATGATCTGGCGCGGGCCGATGGCGACGTCCGCCCTGACCCAGCTGTTCAACGACACCCTGTGGGACGACCTGGACTACCTGCTGATCGATCTGCCACCCGGCACCGGCGATATCCAGCTGACCCTGTCGCAAAAGATCCCGGTGGCCGGTGCGGTGATCGTCACCACACCGCAGGACATCGCCACCCTGGATGCGCGCAAGGCCTTGAAGATGTTCGAAAAGGTCGAGGTGCCGGTGCTCGGCATCGTCGAAAACATGGCGGTGCATACCTGCAGCAACTGCGGCCATCGCGAGCATCTGTTCGGCGAAGGCGGCGGCGAGCGCATGGCCGCGCAGTACGGCGTGCCGTTGCTGGGGTCGTTGCCGCTGGAGATCGCGATCCGCGAGCAGGGCGATGCCGGCCAGCCCATCGTGGTGGCCGCGCCAGCGTCGGCAGCGGCGCAGGCCTATCTGGCCGCTGCCACGCGCCTGGCCGAGGAACTGGGCAAGCGGCCGCGCGCCAGCATTCCGATTTCGGCATCGCTGCTGTAATACGCCGGCCGGCCGTCGATGCCGGCCGCTTGCTAGAATTCGCCGTCTTCGCGCGGGCCGCTCGGCCCGCCGCCTTCCGTCTTCAAGGAACACCGCATGAGCATCAAGAGCGACCGCTGGATCAAGCGCATGGCCGAGCAGCACGCGATGATCGAGCCGTTCGAGCCCGGCCAGATCAAGCACGACGCTGCCGGGCAGCGCATCGTCAGCTTCGGCACCTCCAGCTACGGCTACGACGTGCGTTGCTCACGCGAGTTCAAGATCTTCACCAACATCAACTCGACGATCGTGGATCCGAAGCACTTCGATCCGGGCAGTTTTGTCGATGTCGAATCGGATGTCTGCATCATTCCGCCGAACAGCTTCGCGCTGGCGCGCACGGTGGAATATTTCCGCATCCCGCGCGACACCCTGGTGGTGTGCCTGGGCAAGAGCACTTACGCGCGCTGCGGCATCATCGTCAACGTGACCCCGCTGGAGCCGGAGTGGGAAGGTCACGTGACGCTGGAATTCAGTAACACCACGCCGTTGCCGGCGCGCATCTACGCCAACGAAGGCGTGGCGCAGATGTTGTTCTTCCAATCCGATGAGGTGTGCGAGACCTCGTACAAGGATCGCGGCGGCAAGTACCAGGGCCAGACCGGCGTGACCCTGCCGCGCACGTGATGCGATGCATGGGTGTCGACGCAAGCGCGTCGGCGCCCGGCTGCAACAGGGCCGTGATGCGATGAGGCCATGTCAAGGGTGTGCGGTGCACGGGATGCGTCGCGCGCCTGCATTGCACACAGCATGCGGGGTCGCTATCGCCAGCGCTTCTGGCCCGCAGCTCAGTTGATTGCCAGGACCGGTTTGCGGCGCCACATCAGCTGGTGGACGCCGGCCCAGATGACCAACAAGGGCCACCACGCCGCAATCCCGTCGCCCAGGTCGATGCGGCTCAGGCCAAGATTGTTGCGCAGGAACATTCCGCTCATGACGATCAAAAACAGGCCGGAAGTCAGTCGGTAATGCATGGCGGCGTCCTCGTTGGGTGTGAGGCCATGCTGCGCGCGATGGCCCCGCCGATCAGGTGCCGGAAGTCAACAGTTGCGGGTGACAGTCGTCATGTCGCGCTGCTGGCGGGTGCGCATTGATCGTGCTTCGTCATCATGGCGAACGCGGTAACGACCACGGACGCGATGGTCATGGTCGTTGCAATATCAGGAAATAGTGTTGGATCAGAACGCTTCGTCGAATGCACGAGGCTTCGCCCGTACCCTCATCCGCCCCTTCGGGGCACCTTCTCCCGAGGGGAGAAGGGCAGGCGCCATGTCGCCGCCGCAGAACGGTCACGCTAGCCATCAGCACCTAGGCGCCGCTGTTGCGAATCCCAAATCCCGTTTCCCGGCCGCGCCTATTTTCCGCGCCCGAACAGCATGCCGATGCCGCAGGCCACCAGCGCGGCCGGCCACCAGGTGGCGATCAGCTTGCCCAGGCTGAGATTGGTCCAGCCCAGGTTGTTGGCCAGAAACAACAGGCCCACAAGGATCAGGATCAGCGCGGCGACGACATTGGATTTCATGCGGAAGACTGGTTGAAAGACAGGCGCCTATCGTAGCCGCTGCGCCCACGCAGCGACATGCCGTTGCAGCGTCTCGGGCGCAAAGCGCTGCGCACTGCCGCTGCCCCAGACCGGGCCGGGCCAGGCCGCATCGCCGGGATGGCGGCCGACCAGATGCACGTGCAGCTGCTGCACGATATTGCCCAGCGCACCGATATTGAGCTTGCTCACCGCAGGTTCGCGGCGCAGCAGCTGCGAGAGCTGGTTGATTTCGGCCAGCAACAGACGCTGCTGGCCGCCATCCAGATCGATCCACTCGCTGACATCGGCCACCCGCGGCACCAGCACCAGCCACGGGAAGCGCGCATCGTCCATCAGCCGCACCTGCGACAGCGGGCCGTCGGCGACGAACACACTGTCGGCGGCCAGCCGCGCATCGAGCTGGAATTCGCCCGCTGCAGCGGGGCTGGATGCGGGCGCACTCATCCCAGATGCGCTGCAAAAAAGCCCAGGGTGCGTTCCAATGCACGCTCGGCGCTGTCGGCATCGTAGTGGGTGGGGTCGATGCTGCGGTTGAAGGCGTGCCCGGTCGGGTAAACAAAGGTCTCCATCTGCGGCAGTTTTTCGCGGTGGGCCTGGATCGCCTCGGGCGGGATGCTGGCGTCGCGTTCGCCGAAGTGGAACATCACTGGCGCCTTGGGGGTTTCGTCCAGCAGCTGGGTATTGCGGCCGCCGTAATAGCTCACCGAAGGCAGGCCCAGACGGATGGCCGACAGCAGCGCCACCGAGCCACCCCAGCAATAGCCCACCGTGCCCACCTTGCCGGCGCGGGTCAACAGCGTGGCGGCGGATTTCACCACCTCCACCGCGCGCTCCAGGCCCACCGCATTGGCCAGGGCCAGACCGCGCTGGACGCTTTCCTGGTCGTAGGGCAGCTGCACGTCTTTTTCTTCCAGATCGAAGAAGGCCGGTGCCAGTACTTCGTAGCCGCGTGCGGCGTAGTCATCGGCCACCGCGCGGATATGTTCGTTGACGCCGAAGATCTCCTGAATTACCACCAGGCCCCCACGCGGGCTGGAAGCGGGCGTTGCGTGCCAGGCGGCAACCTGGCCGTCGGGGGTGTCGAGCGTGGTCCAGTGACCCATGGGAATTCCTGATGTGCAGCGGGGGAGGCGCGCATTATCGACCGGACCGGCAGTGTGAAAAGTGAGGGTTTTGCAAAGCCGACCTGGCTGACGAGGCGCGGCGGTTCAGAGCGCTGCCCGCACGCCGCTATAATTGACCCTGCCCAGGCCCCAGGCCGCTCCGTTTCCCAGGCCCCTGCTTCCATGTCCCAGCTGAACCCCAAAGTCGGCTTCGTCAGCCTTGGCTGCCCGAAGGCGCTCGTCGATTCCGAACGCATCCTCACCCAGCTGCGCGTGGAGGGCTACGACATCGTGCCCAGCTACGACGCCGCCGACGTGGTGGTGGTCAACACCTGCGGCTTCATCGATTCGGCGGTGACCGAGTCACTGGACGCCATCGGCGAGGCGATGAACGCCAACGGCAAGGTCATCGTCACTGGTTGCCTGGGCAAACGCCCCGAGCAGATCCGCGAGGCCTACCCGCAGGTGCTGGCGGTGTCCGGCCCACAGGACTACCAAAGCGTGATGGAAGCGGTGCACGCCGCCTTGCCGCCGCGTCACGACCCGTTCGTGGACCTGGTGCCGGACTACGGCATCAAGCTGACGCCGCGCCATTACGCGTATCTCAAGATTTCCGAAGGCTGCAATCACCGCTGCAGCTTCTGCATCATTCCCTCAATGCGCGGCGATCTTGTCTCGCGCCCGGTGGATGAAGTGCTGCGCGAAGCCGAACGGCTGGTGCGTGGCGGGGTCAAGGAACTGCTGGTGGTCTCGCAGGACACCTCCGCCTACGGCGTGGATCTGAAGTACGCCGAGCGTCCCTGGCGCGACCGCATGTACCAGACCCGCATGAAGGCGTTGTGCGAAGGCTTGTCGGAACTGGGCGTGTGGACGCGCCTGCATTACGTCTACCCGTATCCGCACGTGGACGATGTGATTCCGCTGATGGCCGAAGGCAAGCTGTTGCCGTATCTGGACATCCCGTTCCAGCACGCCAGCCCGCGCATCCTCAAGTTGATGAAGCGCCCGGGTGCGGTGGAAAAAACCCTGGAACGTGTGCAGCGCTGGAAGGCGATGTGCCCGGAGATCACCGTGCGTTCGACCTTTATCGTCGGCTTTCCCGGCGAGACCGATGCCGAATTCGAGTCCTTGCTGGACTTCCTGGATCAGGCGCAACTCGACCGCGTCGGTGCCTTCGCGTATTCGCCGGTGGACGGCGCCAGCGCCAACGCATTGCCGGACCCGGTGCCGGAAGAAGTGAAGCAGGAGCGGCTGGCGCGTTTCATGGCCAAGCAGGCGGAGATTTCCGCGTTGCGCCTGGAGGCCAAGATTGGCAGCGTGCAGCAATGCCTGGTCGACCTGATCGAAGACGATATCGCAGTGGCACGCTCACGCGCCGATGCACCGGAAATCGATGGCCTGGTGCATATCCAGAACGGCGGCGAGCTCCAGTTGAAGGTGGGCGACCTGGTCGAGGTGGAAATCACCGACAGCGACGAGCACGACCTGTTCGGCGATGGGCTGCCGGCCAATGGCGCGATCCAGCAAGGGCGGTCGTTGAATCTGCAGATGGTGTGACTGGCCGCTGGTTCGTACGCGTCGCTCGGTAGGAGCGCACTTGTGCGCGATGAGGCGTTATCGATAACGCTCCATCGCGCACAAGTGCGCTCCTGCACGCGCCAAGGTCATCCTGACCCCGGCCGCCGAGCGTCAGCGGAATGCGATCACACGGCTACTGGCCGGTGTAATCCACCGACACCACCACGAAGCTGTGCTTGCCAGACGGCAGCTGCGCGTCGAGCTCGTCGTCCACGCGTTTTTTCAGCAGCGCGCGCGCCAACGGCGAATCGATGCTGATCCAGCCCAGGCCAGCGTCGGTTTCGTCCGAGCCGACGATGCGATAGCGCAACAGCTCGCCGCTATCGGCATCTTCCAGCTCCACCTGCGCACCGAAAAACACCGCCTGCGGGTCAGTGGGTGCGGTGTCCACCACGCGCAACGCTTCCAGGCGCTTGCTCAGGTAGCGCACGCGGCGGTCGATCTCGCCAAGCTGCTTTTTGCGATAGGTGTACTCCGCATTTTCCGAGCGGTCGCCTTCCGCGGCGGCCGCAGCCAGGGCGCGGACCACCTCGGGCCGCCGCACGCGCCACAGGTCTTCCAGCTCGGCCTTGAGGCGGGCATGGCCCTCGGGCGTGATCAGCGCAGTGCTTTTTTCGGCAGGTGGGCGCCAGCGGCTCATGGGCGGTGTGTCGGACAGCGGGGGGCGCGATGCTAGCGCGCACGGGCTGCTTGCGCATCTGCCGCCGCCCGGCGAAGCTTTGCGCCATTCTCGGACACGGATGTCGTCATGTTGCTCATGCCGCTGCACAAACCCTGGTCGCGCCAGAACATTCCCTGGGTGACGCTGCTGTTGGTGCTGGTCAATGTCGCGGTCTATCTGGGCTATCAGCGCAAGGACGACGGGCTGGTCGACAACGCCGTGCATTACTACGTCGAGTCCGGGCTGGGCACGCTGGAGGCGCAGGCGCACGCGCGCTATCTGGCGCAGACCACCGATCCCAGACTGCGTGCCGCGCGGCAGGGCAAGCCGGACAGCGTTCCAGCGCCGCAGCGCATCGCGTATCTGGCGCATCTGACGATGCACGATGTCGCCTTTGCGCAGGTCTTGCGCGGCGGCACGCTGTTCAAGGACGAAGCGCAGATGCGCGAATGGCGCGGCCTGCGTGCGCCCTACGATGCCCGCCTGTCCAAGGTGTTCACGCTGCGTCATCTGCAACGCAGTTCGGAGTGGTCGCCGGCACGCATGCTGAGCGCCACCTTCCTGCATGGCAGCTTCGATCATCTGCTCGGCAACATGCTGTTTCTGCTGGCGCTGGGTACCTTGCTGGAAGGGGCGATCGGCAGCGGCTGGTTCCTGTTGCTGTATCTGCTGGGCGGGTTTGGCGCCAGCGCAGCAAGTCTGTGGTGGCGCTGGGGCGAGCCCGGTGGCGGGCTGGGCGCGTCCGGTGCCATTGCCGCCTTGATGGGAGCGTTCTGCGTGGTCTGGGGGCGGCGCCGGGTGCGGTTTTTCTATTGGTTTTTCGTGGTGTTCAATTACGCACGCGGCCCGGCGATCTTGCTGCTGCCCCTGTGGCTGGGCTGGGAGCTGTACAGCCTGCTGGGTAGCGATAACGGCGCTGTCGCGTTCGAAGCGCATGCCGGCGGGTTGATCAGCGGTGCGCTGCTCGGCGCGTTGCTGGTGGCGGTGCGGCAAACCCGCCCGGCCTTCATGGACGAAGACCTCGCCGCACAGGTGGACGACCGCTGGGAGCGTGCGCAGCGCCATCTGGGCCGCATGGAGAACCTTGAAGCCGAGCGGCTGCTCGCCGAGCTGGCCAGCGAGACCCCGCACAGTGCCGATGTCGCGCTGGCCCGCTATCGGGTTGCGCGCAACGCCGGGCGCACGCAGGAAGCCCTGCGCCACGCGCAGACGCTGCTGCACCTGGCCAGCCATAGCGCGCAACAGACACGCGTCCAGCTGGGCGTAGCAGCAGAATTGAGCAAGGACGGGATTGCCGTTGCGCTGCCGGCACGCATGGCGTTGATCGACGCGTGCCTGCGTAACGGGCTGCTGGCCGATGCCGAGCGTTCGTTGAAGGAGTGCGGCATCGATGCGCCGCGTTCCGAGCTGGCGCAGCACTGGTTTGTGCTGGCGTTACGGCACGGCGAACTGCAGGCCGACGAACAGCGCACGCGGGTGTTGCAGCTGGTGCGCGATCAATTTCCGGAGCAGGGGCAGGCGGTCAAGGCGCGCTTCTTGCTCGAAAATGGCTGAAGGCGCCGCGTGTGCGTGTGGTCTCCGGGGTGTCGATGTCGGGCGTTTGAAGCCGCATCAAGAGCCGTTAGCCAAACCCATCGAGCGCTGCTCGGTGAGAGTGGAATTTAGCCGTTCTGAGAGCAGGCCACGCCCCCCTTGCGGCTGTGGAGGTGCTTGGTGATGCGCGTCAAACCGGTGCTGAGTGCGGGCCGCCCGCCGGCTTGCGGCTACGGCGGAATTTTGTGAGATGCGCCAGGAGCGGCTAACAAAACGTAGCGAGCAGTCGTCAGCTGAAGTGTGTACGGCGCGAAGGAACCGAAATCTACGAGTGGTCCACGCCGCACCGAGCATCGGTCGCTTCCGCCTGGCGGTGAGCACAGTCGGCTTGTTAGCAGCGTCAAGCCGGTTGGATCGCCACCGCCCGTAACGCTGCGTCCAGCTTTGTCCGTTGCGCGGCATCGTCGCAATGCTCCGCGGCGTTTTGCAGGATGGCCCGTGCCTGCGCATCGCGGCCGAAACGCTCGGCGAGCATCAGGCCTGCATCCAGCGACCAGCTCGGCAGCATCGGATCGCGCGGCCAGCCGGCGATGGCGGCCAGCAGCCCATCGGTCGCGAGTTGAAACTGCCCGGCCATCTTGGCGCGCTCGGCGAGCAGCGTGGCGTGTTCGGGCAGGAGCGGAGTGAATGTGGGGTCGCTGTCGAGCGCTTCGCGCTGCAACGCGAGTGCGCGGCGCTCCTGCTTTTCCTGCAGCAAGCGGTTGATGTATTGCCGGGTATGCTCGCGTAGCTCGTCGTTGCTGTGATGCTGGCGTAGCAGGCGTTGATACAGCTCGTGGACTGCCAGGCTCACCGCGCGCGAGCGGACTGCACCGCGCAAGGCCTGGAACGCCTCTGCGGAATGACCGTCGCGCACGTACTGCTCGGCCTCGTCGAGCAGGCGCTGGTCCGGGTCGGCGCGTTCGTGCGCGGCACCGCCGCTGGGCACGTATCCCAGCTCTTCGTGGTATTGGTACACCAGATACCCGAGCAGATGAAAACTGGCGAACAGGGTCCAGATCGAGGTCATCATCACCGCTGCCTCGCGCACCAGCGGGGGCAGGTACTTGAGTGCGACAAAGACCGCCGCCGTGCCGCTGCCCTGGATCACATACAGCAGGCCGTAGGCGGCCAGATACGGCCAGCCGATACGCAGCGCCATATCGATCGAAACCGCCGGGTTGAGCGCCCGGCGCAGGCTGCCGTCGATGGCAAGGGAGATCAGCATGCCGGGCAACAACAGCATGGCGCCCAGATAGGCGATGGTCAGCCCGAATTTACCTGCGAGCGCGGCGGCAACGCCGATCACGATGCCCAGCGCGAACGCCAGCAGGATCAGGCGCAATACCGCGCTGTCGAAGCTGTCATACCCGAGCCGGGGCGCATCGGGCTGGCCATCGGCGGTATGCCGAAGGATGTCGAACGCGTAGGTGTAGGTCGCCATGCCCAGCACGCCCATGACCACGAGTTTGAGGATGCCCGGCAACACCAGCAGCGCACTGCACAGCGTCAGCGCGATCAGCGCATACAGCGCCGAGCCGCGTAGCGGATAGGTGGCGATCGCCGGAATGCGGGTCCAGAACGGTGCAGGCGCAGCATGCGCGGCAACCTTGCGTGCGCGAAAACGGTCTTCCATGACGCTCCCCAAGCGTGTGATGTGAAGGGATTGTGGAGCGATGCGCGGGCGGGCGCAATTGGAATGTCGCGTCTGCTTGCGGCGAGCTGGAATTGGGCGAGGTCAGTGGTCTGCGGCACGCACGCCTTCAGCGGCGCTGCCAGGATCTCGGTCGACCGGCGGAAGCAGGGCCTGCATGGGCGGCCGTCCGAGGACACGCGATGGTGCCGACAGGTGCATGCCTTCCGCTGATTGCGCTGATTGCGACGGGCGGGTGGTGGGCCATCATGACCAACGGCCGCGCACATGGACTCCTGTGCAGAACATATGGTTCGCTACCGGTCGGTTGCCCGCCCTGTGGCGACCTCGCTGCAGGCGGTACGCGCTTGCGTGGCATCGCGAGGGCGCGGCCTTCTCCCCCCAACCATCGCAAGGAGTTTTGCTTGAATCCATCAGTCGCCGACACCCCGCAGGTTCGCATTCGCAGCTTCGATGTGCTGTCAGACAACTGGTACGTGCTGCGCAAGGTCACCTTCGATTTCCAGCGCAAGGATGGCCGCTGGCAGACTCTCTCGCGCGAGGCGTATGACCGCGGCAATGGCGCCACCATCCTGCTCTACAGCCGCGTCAAACAGACGGTGATGTTGACCCGTCAGTTCCGCCTGCCGACGCTACTCAATGGCAATGCGGACGGCATGCTGATCGAAGCCTGCGCCGGCCTGCTGGATATGGATGATCCGCAGACCTGCATTCGCAAGGAAACCGAAGAGGAAACCGGCTACCGCATCGACAATGTGCGCAAGGTGTTCGAGGCCTTCATGAGCCCGGGTTCGGTCACGGAGCGCCTGTATTTCTTCGTCGGCGAATACTTCGACGCCGACAAGGTGAGCGACGGTGGCGGGGTCGAAGAAGACGGCGAGGAGATCGAGGTGCTGGAGCTGTCGCTCGACGCTGCGCTGGCGATGATTGCTGCCGGCGAAATCGCCGATGCCAAGACGATCATGTTGCTGCAGTACGCCAAGTTGCATGACGTGCTGGGGTAGGCGGCATATGAACATCCCTTGAGCGCGGGCAGTGCCGGAAGGTGTGTTCACTGCGTTGCAGCCGGCAAAAGCTACGAAATCAAGCGTCCTGCATGCCACCGCGCAGGCGGGCTGCAGGGCGCAGCCGTAACGGCCAAGCCACTAAAAATCCCGCTTATCATTCCTGCAGCTCTTCGCGCGAATTTAAGAATGCGAGCAGTAATCAGCGCGCTCTCTTAAGCACCTTGTCGTCGTATTCTGGTGATCTGCCACTGTGGCAGTTATGGCCGTCCTGAGCGAGAAGGAAAGTGGGGCGTTCGTGGTCTGAAGAGAGAGGGGCCTCTTCCACGACAAACCCGTAAATGTTCGGTCCGACCATCGGATCGTTGACGTCCATGAAGTTGAGTATCAGACAGCTGCCGCTCGTCTCGTCCATGTTCCAGGAACCGGTAATCGTCCGCGGTGGTTCATTCAGTTGGCCGCCAGCGATGCAGAAGGTTTTCAACCTATAGCGCTGCATTTTCTGTTTGGAGTCGGCATCGAGAGAAAGAGCTCGGCGCTGACAATCAGGCAGCCTTGCGTATAGGGTCTGAGCTGCCCTGTGTACGTACCGGTCAGCAGCTGCTGACGCTGTAGAGGCCATAGATCACTCGGGTTTGTTTGTTCAGCTAAGGCCGTGCTTGCGACGACAACCGCGATGGCGATCGTGCAGGACGGTAGGGTCTTCACTGCATCCTTGCTCATGGCGCTTCCTCTTGAGTGTTGCACTCAGCGCTTCCCACCAAAAATACTGCCGAAAATCCCGCGCACGATCTGCTGGCCGATCTTGTTGCCCACCGTGCGCGAGGTCTGCTTGGCCATCGTTTCCAGCATGCCCTGGCGACGCCCGGTGCCGAACACCGCGTCCTTGACTGCCTGGCCGAAGCCGCTGTCCTGCGCGTCGTCGTCTTCGCGGGTGCGGGCGGGTGGTGAGGCGCTGTGTTCGGCCACTTTTTCGACGCGGCGCGCGAGCAGTTCGGAAGCCGATTCGCGATTGATGGCGGTGTCGTAACGCGTGCCCACCGGGCTGGCGGCGCGGACCTGGGCGCGTTCGGGCGCGGTGATCGCACCCATGCGGCAACGCGGCGGCGCAATCACGGTCTGTTGCACCGGCGCCGGCACGCCCTTGCCCTGCAGTGGCGACACCAGCGCCTCGCCGGTGCCCAGGCTGGAAATGGCAGTGGCGACATTGAGCTTGGGATTGCCGGCAAAGGTCTGCGCTGCGGTCTTGACCGCCTTCTGGTCGCGCGGGGTGTAGGCACGCAACGCATGCTGCACGCGGTTGCCGAGCTGGCCGAGGATGTTGTCCGGGATGTCGTCGGGAAACTGCGAGCAGAAATAGATGCCCACACCCTTGGAGCGGATCAACCGCACCACCTGCTCGATGCGCTGGACCAGCGCCGCCGGCGCATCGTCGAACAGCAAATGCGCCTCGTCGAAGACGAACACCAGCTTGGGCTGGTCCAGGTCGCCCACCTCGGGCAGGCTTTCGAACAGTTCCGACAGCAGCCATAGCAGGAAGGTGGAATACAGCTTCGGCTTGAGCACCAGTTGATTGGCCGCCAGGATGCCGATCACGCCGCGGCCATCGGGCGCCACGCGCATCAGTTCCGCCAGTTCCAGCGCCGGCTCGCCGAAGAACTGTTCGCCGCCGTCCTGCGACAGGCGCAGCAAGGCGCGCTGGATGGCGGCCACCGACTGCGCCGATACCAATCCGTAACTGGTGGAGAGCTCCTTGCGCTCTTCCACCACCAGCGCGAGCAGCGCGCGCAGGTCGTCCAGGTCCAACAGCAGCAAGCCGCGGTCGTCGGCCAGCTTGAACACGATGTCGAGCACGCCGGACTGGGTGTCGTTGAGTTCCAGAATGCGCGCGAGCAGGGTGGGGCCCATCTCGCTGACGGTGGTGCGCACCGGGTGGCCGAGCTGGCCGTACAGGTCCCAGAACACCACCGGGCTGGCGGCTGGCGCGTAGTCGGCGATGCCCACTTCCGTTGCGCGCTGCAACACGCCGGGCGCGCCATTGCCGGCCACGGCCAGCCCGGCCACGTCGCCCTTCACGTCGGCCAGGAACACCGGCACGCCCAGTCGCGAAAAGCCTTCGGCCAGGGTCATCAGGGTCACGGTCTTGCCGGTGCCGGTGGCGCCGGCCACCAGCCCGTGGCGGTTGCCGAAGCGTCCTTCCAGCATCACCGCGATGTCGTCGGTGACGCGTTTGCCGAGCGGGAACGAGGCCATTGCGCAGATCCGGTGGGAAAGTGCGGATTCTAGCGGCCAATCCCGGCGGGCAAGGCCGGTGGGTAAATCAGCAGGTTGCGGCGCAGCGGCCTGGATCGAACCAGCCGCAAATGCGCACGCCGCGGTATTGCCGCAGGCCCGGTCACGCCATCGCCGCGGCCAGCCGATCCACAGCGGCTGCGGGCAGCGGTCGCCCGACCAAGCTAACGGCCCACTGACCCCGGCGACCCCGCCGCCTTGCCCCGGTGTCGCCCCGGCGGCTACCCTGCCTGCCTTTCCGCTGCACTGTCTCCGATGCCGCTCGCTCATTTTGTTTTGCGCCCATGGCCTGTCCTGGCTGTGGTGGCGCTGATGTCTGTCGTCCCCGCCGCCCACGCCATTTCCAAACGCGACACGGAGAAGGCTGCCGTGCTTGATGCCCGCATGGCCGCCGCCGAAAAGCGTTACCGCGATGCGCTGGTGCTGGTGAACAACTCCGACCCCAAGGGCACCGCCGAAGGCGATGCCGCACTGGAGGACATGGAAGACGTCATCGACGCCTGCATCAAGCAGCGCGGTTGCCTGGTCGCCAATCAGCTGGCCACCTACAAGCGTCTGCTCAAGGCGCGCGCCGATGCGGAGGCGCCGGCCGCTGAAGATCCGGAAGACGACGACACCCTGCTGCAAGCCGACCCGGACCATCTCGGCCCGGCAGCGAACGGCGTGCCCGAGGCCGCACGCGCCGCCACGCTGCTCAACGACCAGCGCCACGAGTTCGACAAGATGGTGCAGTACAACCCGGCCGTGCAGGCCGGTATCCGCCGCTGGCTCACCGACATGCGTCCGGCGCTGCTGACCAGCTACGAAAACTACAGCAACCTGCGCGGGGTGATGTGGCCGGAATGGCAGAAGCGCGGCCTGCCCGAGGCGCTGCTGTTCGGCATCATGGCCAAGGAATCCAATGGCAAGGTGCACGCCAGCTCGCGCGCTGGCGCGGCCGGGCTGATGCAGTTCATGCCGGCCACCGGGCGTCGCTTCGGGCTGGGCCCGGACGGCACCGGCTTCGACACCCGCTTCGATGCACGCAGCGCTGCCGAAGCCAGCGCCGCATACCTCAACGAGCGCATGGCCGGGCTCAATCGCAACATCGAGCTGGCACTGGCCGCCTACAACGGCGGTGAAGGCCGCGCCGCGCGCGTGTTCACGCAGACCGGTGGGCGCGGCTTCTGGGAGCAGGACGTCTACAACCAGTTCCCGGCCGAAACCAAGGACTATGTGCCGATGGTGATCGCCGCGGCCTGGATCTTCCTGCACCCGCGCCAGTACGGCGTGGATTTCGCCAAGCTCGACGCGCAGCCGGCCACGCTCAAGCTGGCCAAGTCTACCACCATCTACGAACTCACCATCTGCCTGGGCAGCATGGGCACGCGCGACGGTTATATGCGCGCGTTGCGCAACCTCAACCCGCGTTACGAATCCGACGGCTGGATTCCGGCCGGCACCGTCATCAATGCCACCAACCGCATCGCCAGCCTGTACACGCGTTACTGCGTCAGCGGCCCGCGTGCGGACCTGGCGCGGACCCTGATCACGGCCGATCTCAACAGCGCAATCGTCCGTAGCAGCAGCGCCCCCGAGTACGTGCCCAGCGTGGCGGTGGGCGATGTCAGCCAGATGGCCGGCGTGCCGACCACCGTGGCCACCGGCCAGCCGGCCGTCGCCAAGCCCAAGGCCAGGCAGGTGCGCAGCTACACCATCGCCAAGGGCGACACGCTCGGCCGCGTCGCGAACAAGTACCAGTGCGAGATCAAGCAGCTGGCCAAGGCCAATGGCTTGAAGGCACCGTCGTATGCGCTCAAGCGGGGGCAGAGCATCAAGCTGGCGGGCTGCGATCGCTGACTTGCGCGCGTGGTAGCTTCTTGGCGAGCTGCGGGCTGGGCCTGACTCCGGTAGGAGCGGCCCCGGCCGCAATGACGCCGTCCCGGTAGCTCCGGGGTAAGCGGGCGCGCCTTGAATCGGAGGCTGGGAGCGCGAAACGCGCCTGCGCACGAAACGTCATCGGGAAGGCCTCATGGCGGCCAAGCCCGCTCCTGCAAAGGCATCGCTGCATCCGGCATCGCTAGCCGCAATTGCCGATCGCCGCATTTGGCGTGAAACGCGCTGGTGCGCGGCGCGTTATCGAGAACGCCCAATCACGGGAAGACCCGCCACGACACAGCGCTGTCGTCATACGTATCGCAGCGGGTATTGTCAGCGCGCCGCGACGATCAGCTCACCTGACGACGCGCAAGCGCTTGCCCCAGCCGCACCGATGTCTCGGCAGCAAGTGCACCATCGAGCGTGGCCACACCCGGCGGCAGCAACACGATCACGGTCGAGCCGTAGTTAAACCTGGCCATCTCCGCAAACCGTTCCAACACGATGCCCTTGCCGCGGTAATCCTTGCGCGTGATGCGATCGCCATAGCGCGGAATCTCCACGCCGCTCCAGACCGTTTCCACGCCGGACACCAGCAGCGCACCCACCATGACCGACGCCATCGGGCCGAACTCGGTGTCGAAGTGACACACCAGGCGCTCGTTACGCGCGAACAGCCGCGGCACATTGCGCACGGCATCCGGGCCCACGCTGAACAGCCGGCCGGGCACGTGCACGGTTTCGCGCAGGGTGCCGGTCCACGGCATGTGCACGCGGTGATAGTCCTTGGGCGACAGGTATACGGTGGCGAACAGGCCGTTGTTGAACGGCACTGCGGCCGCTTCATCGCCGAGCAACTCGGCGGCGGTGAACGACTGCCCCTTGGCCTGGAAAATGCGGCCGTTTTCGATCGGGCCGAGCTGGCTGACGCGGCCGTCGGCCGGCATCAGCAGGGCAGCAGGGTCGGCATCGGGTACGCGTGCGCCGGGCTTCAAGGCGCGGGTGAAAAACGCATTGAAGGTGGGGTAGGCGCGCGGGTCAGGCTGCTGCGCTTCGCTCAGATCCACGCCGAACTTGCGCGTCACCGTGTCGATCAGCCACTGCTTGGTGGACGGCGTATCGGAATAGGCCAGCGCGCGCGCCAGCGAAGACAGCAACCGGTGCGGCAGCACATAGGTCAGGGAAGTGACGAGACTCACGGTGCGGTTACCTTGGTCAGCTGTTGGAGATCGGCGGCAATTGCCTTCGGGTCGAGCGGCGGACGGATCAGGCCGGCCAGGCGGCCTTGCGGATCGAGCACGGCAATGCCGGCCGAATGATCCATGCTGTAGTCGTTGGGGTTCTGATCGAAGTTCTTGCCCGGCACTTTCTGGAACACCAAGCCCAGCGCAGTGGCAAAGCGCTCCAGCGCCGGCACGTCTGCGGTGGCCGCCAGCGTGTCCTTGTGGAAAGCGTGGGCATACTCGCCCAGCCGTGCGGGCAGGTCGCGCTGCGGGTCCACCGAGACGAACAACACGCGCGGGCGCAAGCCATCCGGAATGCTTTCCCATTGCTGTTGCGCCACGGCCAAGTCGGTCAGCGTGGTCGGGCAGACATCCGGGCAGAAGGTGAAGCCGAGGAACACCAGCGTCCAATGCCCCTTCAGTTCGCCAGACACCAGCTGGGTGCCATCGGATTGGCGCAGGCTGAACTGCGGCAGGGGGCGAGGCTGCGGGTACAACGTGATGGTCTGGGTAGGCGGCCAGGGCGAGCGGGGCGCACCGCCGAAGAACTTCTGGCCCAGCAACAACCCCAGGCCGGCGGCCAGCGCCACCAGCAGTACGATGCCGGTATTGCGATTGAACATGGCGGTTTCCAGTGCAACGGACGCTCATGATACCGATCCGACCTCTATAATCGGGGGCCACATCTTCTTTAGTTGTTGCCATGACTGCCGCCGCGGCCGACGAACTGCACACCATCATCGACCTGATCCGCTACGGCACCAGCCGTTTCAACGCAGCCGGTCTGACGTTCGGCCACAGCTACGACAACGCGCTGGACGAAGCCACCCAGCTGGTGCTGCACAGCCTGCATCTGCCGCACGATCTGGGCCCGGCCTACGGCCAGGCGCGTCTGCTGCGCTCGGAAAAAGAGCAGGTGCTGGGCTTGTTCGAGCGCCGCATCAGCGAGCGCGTGCCGGCGGCGTATCTCACCGGCGAGGCCTGGTTTGCCGGCTTGAACTTCAAGAGCGATGCGCGCGCCCTGGTGCCGCGCTCGCCGATCGCCGAGCTGATCGAAGCCGGCTTCGAGCCCTGGCTGGGCGGCCGCGAAGTCACCCGCGCGCTGGACCTGTGCACCGGCTCGGGCTGCATTGCCATTGCGATGGGCCACTACAACCTGCACTGGGATGTGGATGGGGTGGACATCAGCGATGACGCACTGGCGCTGGCTGCCGAAAACAAGGCGCGGCTGCATGCCGATAACGTCACCTTGCTCAAGTCGGACCTGTTCACCGGCCTGGTGGGCCGCCAGTACGACCTGATCGTCACCAACCCGCCGTACGTCACCAACGACGAGACCGACGCGCTGCCGCAGGAGTATTCCTACGAGCCCGAGCTCGGCCTGCGTGCGGGCGACGACGGTCTTGACCTGGTGCTGAAGATCCTGCGCGATGCGCCGCAGCACCTCAGCGAAGACGGCCTGCTGATCTGCGAGGTGGGCGAATCCGAGCAGCATCTGATCAAGCTGCTGCCGGAACTGGATCTGGCCTGGGTCGAGTTCAAGGTCGGGCAGATGGGCATCTTCGCGGTGGAATGCCGCGAGTTGATCGCACACGGCGCACGCATCGCCGGGCTGGCCGCGCAGCGATGAGCCTGCGCGCATGAGTGCCAATTCGTTCGGCAAGCTGTTCACCGTCACCACCTTCGGCGAATCGCACGGGCCGGCCATCGGCTGCGTCGTCGACGGGTGCCCGCCCGGCCTGGAAATCGCGCCGGAAGAATTCACCCACGATCTGCAACGGCGTGCCTCCGGCAAGAGCCGGCACACCTCCGCGCGCCGCGAGGCCGACGCCATCGAGATCCTGTCCGGCGTGTACGAAGGCCGCACCACCGGCACGCCGATCGGGCTGCTGATCCGCAACACCGATCAGCGCAGCAAGGACTACAGCAACATCGCCCAGCAGTTCCGCCCCGGCCATGCGGATTACACCTATTGGCAGAAGTACGGCATCCGCGACCCCCGCGGTGGCGGACGTTCGTCGGCGCGCGAAACCACCATGCGTGTGGCTGCCGGCGTCATCGCCAAGAAGTGGCTCAAGCAGCGCTACGGCGTGCTGGTGCGCGGGTTTCTAGCGCAGCTGGGCGAAATCCGCCCAACCGGTTTCGACTGGGATGCGGTGGAAGACAACCCGTTCTTCTGGCCGCATGCCGCGCAGGTGCCGGAGCTGGAAAGCTACATGGATGCGCTGCGCAAGTCCGGCGATTCGGTCGGCGCACGCGTGGACGTGGTGGCCGGCGGCGTGCCGGCAGGCTGGGGCGAGCCGATCTACGGCAAGCTCGATGCCGAACTGGCTGCCGCCTTGATGAGCATCAATGCGGTCAAGGGCGTGGAGATCGGCGACGGCTTCGCCAGCGCGGCGCAGAAGGGCACCGAACACCGCGACCTGATCACCCCGGAAGGCTTTCTCAGCAACCATGCCGGCGGCATTCTGGGCGGCATCTCCACCGGCCAGGCGATCACCGCCTCGATGGTGCTCAAGCCCACCTCCAGCCTGCGCCTGCCTGGCGCCACGGTGGATGCCGACGGCAGCGTGGTCGATGTGATCACCACCGGCCGGCACGACCCCTGCGTGGGCATCCGCGCCACCCCGATCGCCGAAGCGATGACGGCGCTGGTGTTGATGGACCAGGCCTTGCGTCATCGCGCCCAGTGCGGCGATGTCGGCGAGGTGTCGCCCCGAATTCCCGGTCAGATCGATGTCTGAGTCGCGGCGCGCCAAGGTGTGGGTCAGCCAGCCGCTGTTCGACGATGTCGTGGCGCAGTTGGGCGAGCATTTCGAGCTGACCACCACGCAGCGCGCCAGCGCGTATTCGCCGGCCGACCTGGCCGCGCAACTGGCATCGCTGGACGGTGCCCTGATCACCCTCAACGAGCGTATCGGCGCGGCCGAAATCGCGGCGGCGCCACAGCTGCGCGCCATCGCCAATGTCGGCGTGGGCTACAACAATCTGGATCTGGATGCACTGAGTGCGGCCGGCATCCTGGCCAGCAACACGCCCGATGTGCTCACCGAAACCTCCGCCGATCTCGGCTTCGCGTTGCTGATGGCCACCGCGCGCCGCATCACCGAAGCCGAGCGCTGGCTGCGCGACGGGCAGTGGGGGCAGTGGTCGTTCAAGACCATGCTCGGCGCCGATATCCACGGCAGCACGCTCGGCATCCTGGGCATGGGCCGGATCGGGCAGGGCATCGCACGCCGCGGTGCGCACGGCTTCGGCATGCGCGTGCTGTATCACAACCGCAGCCAGCTGCCGGCCGCCACCGAACAGGCGGTGGGTGCGCGTTACGTGGATTTCGACACCTTGCTGGCGCAGTCCGATCACCTGGTGCTGGTGCTGCCGTACACCAAGCAGTCGCACCACATCATCGATGCGGCGGCGCTGGGCAAGATGCGCGCCACCGCCACGCTGGTGAACATCGCGCGCGGCGGCCTCGTCGATGAGCTGGCGCTGGCCGATGCGTTGGCCAATGGGCGCCTGGCCGGTGCCGGCCTGGATGTCTACGAGGGCGAACCTGCAGTACGTCCCGAGTTGCTGGCCTTGCGCAACGTGGTGCTCACCCCGCATATCGGCAGTGCCAGCCTGGCCACGCGCCGTGCCATGGTGCAGCTGGCAGTGGACAACCTGATCGCCGCGCTGGGCCAAGGCCCCAATGCCGGCCATCCGCCGAGCGCGCTCAATGCCGACGCGATGGCCGCTGCCAAACAGGGCGGCACCGGTGCGGCCGCGAAAAAAACCGGCGTTACCGGCACCATCTGGACCAAACGATAGGGAACCTCCGCGGCCAGCTTTGGAGGTTCCCCGAACCCAGCGCGCAGTGCTTCCTCTTTTCCCCTTTTCGATAAAGACAAACCTCATGAGCAACGAAAGCCGTCGTTTCAACGTCGCGGTCGTGGGCGCCACCGGCGCTGTCGGCGAGACCATGCTGAGCATCCTGGCCGAGCGCAATTTCCCGGTCGCCACCCTGTACGCGCTGGCGTCGTCGCGTTCGGCCGGCGGGCAGGTGGAATTCAATGGCGGCAAGGTCGATGTGCTGGATCTGGCCGACTTCGACCCCACCGGCGTGGACATCGCGCTGTTCTCCGCAGGCGGCAGCGTGTCCAAGGAATACGGCCCCAAGTTCGCCGCGGCCGGTGCGGTGGTGATCGATAATTCCTCAGCGTTCCGTTACGACGACGACGTGCCGCTGGTGGTCTCCGAAGTGAACCCGGAAGCGCTCAAGCAGCGCCCGCGCGGCATCGTGGCCAACCCCAATTGCTCGACCATGCAGATGCTGGTGGCGTTGGGCCCGATCCACCGCACCTACGGCATCGAGCGCATCAACGTGGCGACCTACCAGTCGGTGTCCGGCGGCGGGCGTTCGGCGATGGAAGAACTGGGCAAGCAGACCAGCGAGCTGCTGAGCTTCCAGGAAATCGACCCACAGCGCTTCCCGGTGCAGATCGCCTTCAACCTGATCCCGCACATCGACGACTTCCAGGACAACGGCTACACCAAGGAAGAGATGAAGCTGGTGTGGGAAACCCGCAAGATCCTCGGCGACGACAGCATCCAGGTGAACCCGACGGCAGTGCGCGTGCCGGTGTTCTACGGCCACTCCGAAGCGGTGGCGATCGAAACCCGCGACAAGATCACCGTCGACGCGGCGCGCGCGCTGCTCGCAGCCTCGCCCGGCGTGGAAGTGGTGGACGAGCGCAAGCCCGGCGGCTATCCGACCCCGGTCACACATGCCTCCGGCAAGGATGCAGTGTTCGTCGGCCGCATCCGCGAGGACCTCTCGCACCCGCGTGGTCTGAATCTGTGGATCGTCTCCGACAACATCCGCAAGGGCGCTGCGCTCAACGCCGTGCAACTGGCCGAACTGGTCGCACAGGAAGGTTGATCCGTCGGCTGTGTAGGAGCGCGCTTGCGCGCGATGAGGCTCTCCCGGTGAAGCCCCATCGCGCACAGGCGCGCTCCTACCGATGACCTGACGCATGGATGTCGCATTGCGACGGCTTGTGCGCTCTGCACGGGGTGCCCGACTTTTTCGCTCATCCAGCGGCTATATTGATGCGCATGAAACATAGGGGCGGGGGCGCGATGCGTCCGATACAAGGGATAGGTGCGTTGCTGCTGATGGCATGCAGCGGCGCTGCCATGGCATTGGGGTTGGGCGACATCCGGGTGTTGTCCAAGCCCGGGCAGCCGCTGGTGGCCGAGATTCCGGTCATCTCCAACGAGCCGGGCGAGCTCGACAAGGCGCGCGTTGCGCTGGCATCGGCCACCACGTTCGCGCGGGTCGGTCTGGAACGTCCGCGAGGCCTGGTCAGCAATCTGCAGTTCCAGTTCGCGCAGGACGCGCGCGGGCGTGCGGTGATCCGCGTGACCAGCAGCCAGGTGGTCGACCAGCCGGCGATCAACTTCCTGATCGAAGTCGAATGGGGCCAGGGCCGGCTGGTGCGCGAATATTCCGCATTGGTGGACACGCCCAACACCGCTGCCGCAATCGCCGAGCCGGCCATCGAAGCGCCGCGCGCCGGTGCCAGCAACGCCATTGCGCGCGAGCCGGCGGTCGCGCCGCGCGCCGACCGCGCCGCACAAGACAACCCCAGAGCCGAACCTGCGACGCGTGCAACCGCCACTGCGTCGGCGGCGTCTGCCACGCCGGCCGGCGATGCATTACCGGCAGTGCGCTCGGGTCAAACCTTGTCGGAGATCGCCGCGGTGGTGGCGCGTTCCAGCGGACATTCGCTGGACCAGACCATGCTGGCCTTGCTGCGCACCAATCCGGACGCCTTCATCAACGGCAACATCAACCGCCTGAAGCAGGGTGCAGTGCTGCGTACCCCGCAGGAAGACACGCTGGCGCAGGTCGGCGCCGCCGAAGCCGCGGTGATGGTGCGCGAGCAGGCCACCCAATGGCGGCAGGCGCGTTCGGCAGTGCCGCAACCGGCCGAAGCCGGCGCCACCGCCGCTGCAACGCCATCGCCCGCAGCGCCTGCCGCTGCGGCCGGTGCCGGTGCGCGGCTCGAAATCGCCCCTGCAGTGGCGAGTCAGACCAACACCGCCGGCGCCACGTCCGGTACCAGTGCCGAAGGCGAGGGCGAGATGGCGGCCAATCAACAGTTGCAACAGGCCAAGGAAGACATCGCCACCCGCGATGCGGAATTGCAGGATCTGCGCACCCGCGTGGCCGACCTGGAAAAGCTCAAGCAGCAACAGCAAGCGCTGATCGCGATGAAGGACACCGATCTGGCGGCCGCGCAGAAGCGTCTGTCGGAAACGCCGGCGGCTGCGCAACAGGGCGGCGGTTTCCCGTTGTGGTTGATCGGCGGGCTGGTGTTGATCGTCGTTGCGGTGGTGGCGTGGCTGGCCGCGCGTCGTCGCAAGCCTTCGCCGCTGCCGCCGTTGCCACGCCGGCAGTTCGACTTCGTGCCGCCTGGCGCACCGGGGCGGGCCGCCGAGCCGCAAGAAGAACACGCCACCGAGCCCAGCGAACGCGACGTGGTGCACGAGAGCGAATTCGAACAGGCCGACCTGCGCGACGACGAGCGCTCCCATGAAGTGCAACAACCTTTATCCGGGGTGCTGCGTCGCGAGCCGCTACTGGCCGAGCCGGCTGCTGCGCCAGTGGTGCTCAATAGCGACGATTGGCGCGCGCTGCGGGCCGCGCCACCGGTGCTAGCGGCCGAGCCGCAGCACACCGCGCCCGTTGACGAGCCCTCGCCGTACCCGGCGCCCGACGCGTTGCAGCCGAGCCACGCAGACCTCGCACCCACGCCGAGCGAAGATCCTTCTGCTGCTCCACCCGCATCAGTATCCACGCAGAACAGCCTGGATTTCGACTACGCGCCTGCAGCGCCGGTTGCTGCGCCCAGCACCTCGGCCAGCCGGGAATTCGCCTCGGCCGGACGCGATCGTCTGGAACTGGCGGTGGCCTACATGGACCTGGGCGACAAGGACACCGCGCGCGGCCTGCTGCTGGAAGTCGCCGCCACTGGCGATGAGGCCACCCGCGCCGAAGCCGCCGAGCTGCTGGAACGTCTGGCATGAGCCCGGCCATCGACCGCCTCGCTCCGCACGAAAACGCCGCACGCGAGCGTCGGATCGACTACCTGGAATTCGCCTCGGTCGACCCGGACGCCAGCCGCGCGTTTTTCGAAACGGTGTTCGGCTGGCAATTCCAGGCCTATGGGCCGGATTACCTGGCCTTCAACGACGGCCGCCTGGACGGTGGCTTCTACCGGGCAGTTGCACCAGTGCCGGCCGAAGGTGGCCCGTTGGTGGTGCTGTATGCCGACGACCTGGCGCCGGTCCTCGGCCGCGTGCAGGCTGCCGGCGGGGAGATCGTCAAGCCGGTGTTCGGCTTCCCCGGCGGCAGCCGCTTTCATTTCCGCGAGCCCGGCGGCACCACGCTGGCCGTGTGGTCCGAACGCAGCCTCGCATCCAACGACTGACCACACGGCTGCGCGCCGGCTGCACGCGCGTCGCCGCTGCTCGGCATCGCAGCGGGCTGCTCGTACACTTGCGTTTCTCCGCAGCGGCGGGGGCGTGCCGACCGGCGCCTGCGATGGCGTGGCCGGCACGGCCGGTGCGCGGATTTCATCGATTCACAGACAGGCAGGTACCGATGCGTTACGCGCTGGGCGTGGAGTACGACGGCAGCGAGTTTCAGGGCTGGCAGCAATTGGGCGAGCATGGCGGGCCGAGCGTGCAGGCGAGCCTGCAGGCGGCGTTGTCCTCGGTTGCCGATGCGCCGGTGCAGGTGGTCTGCGCCGGGCGGACCGACGCGGGCGTGCATGGCGAATGCCAGGTGGTGCATTTCGACAGCGATGCGCGCCGCGAACCGCGTGGCTGGATGCTGGGCACCACCGCGCGGCTGCCACCGGCGATCGCGGTGCGCTGGTGCGTGCCGGCGGCAGAGGATTTCCACGCGCGTTTTTCCGCGCGCGCGCGTCGTTATCGCTATCGCCTGCTCAATCGGCAGATTCGCCCGGCGCTGTACCGGCAGACCTTGAGTTGGGAGCGTCGCCCGCTCGATGCCGATGCCATGCATGCGGCAGCGCAGGCCTTGCTGGGCGAGAACGACTTCAGCGCGTTCCGTAGCGTGCAGTGCCAGGCCTTGCACGCGCGCCGTAACCTGCAGGCCATTCACGTGCAGCGCATCGGCGAAGTGGTGGAGGTGCAGGTCCAGGCCAATGCATTCCTTCATCACATGGTGCGGAATATTGTGGGCTCGCTGATTTTGGTCGGAACCGGCGAGCAGCCGGCTGACTGGGTCGCGACGTTGCTCGCTGGGCGCGACCGCACAGTTGCCGGGCCGACAGCGCCGCCACAAGGTCTGGTATTTATCGGGCCTCTGTATCCTGCAGAGTGGCATCTGCCTGCTGAGGTGACCCAATGAATCGATCGCTGTACCGCACCCGTATCAAGTTCTGTGGCATGACCCGCGCCGGCGATATCCGGCTGGCCGGCGAGCTGGGTGTGGACGCGGTAGGTTTCATTTTTGCGCATGGCAGTCCGCGGCGCGTGGCACCGGCCGAGGCGCGCGCCATGCGCCAGGCGACCGCCCCGATGGTCGATGTGGTGGCGTTGTTCCGCAACAACTCCAAGGAAGAAGTGCGCGAAGTGGTGCGCACCGTGCGCCCGACCTTGCTGCAATTCCACGGCGAAGAAGACGACGCCTTCTGCCGCAGCTTCAATCTGCCGTATCTCAAGGCAGTGCCGATGGGCAACACCGGGGTGAATGGCGAAGATGCCAATGCGCGCACCCTGCAATTGGCTTACCCGAATACCGCCGGTTTCCTGTTCGACAGCCATGCGCCGGGAGCGGGCGGCGGCACCGGCAAGACCTTCGATTGGTCACGTTTGCCCACTGGACTGCATCGCCCGTTTCTGCTGGCCGGCGGCATCAACGCCGACAACGTGTTCGACGCCATCGTGGCCACCTTGCCCTGGGGGGTGGATGTCTCCAGCGGTGTGGAGCTGGCGCCCGGCATCAAGGACGGGCACAAGATGCGCAAGTTCGTCGAAGAAGTGCGGCGGGCGGATTGTCACGAGATGTCGTGAGTTTCGGGAATTGGGAATCGTGATTGGGGAATCGGAGCTCGCTGCTCGCTCCGTTGCTGTAGAAGGCTCTATACCGCCATAAATTGTTCTTGATTGCTCGTTTTCCCGGCTACCAATTACTCATCCGTTTGTTCCTAAAATGCCGCGTTTGCTTATGGCTGCGCTGGCACGCGCGCAGTGTCCGGAGCCTGCGTCGGCAATTGATCTTCGGCCAGTGCACCACGTAACCAGCCCGCCAGCCGCTCGATGCGTGGGTCAGGGTTGCGCTTTGCGGCGCACAGCACCCAGCGGCCGTGGGTGGCAGTGAATCCCCATGGCGCCAGCAGACGCCCGGCCGCCAGATCCGCCGCCACCAGCGGCTGCGGTGCGATCGCGATCCCCAGGCCCGCAGCAGCGGCCTCCAGCAGATACACCAGGTGTTCGAATTCCGTACCGAAGCGCAAGGTCTCGGGTGCCAGACCATGCGCCTGCGCCCATTCCGGCCAGGCCTGCGGGCGCGAGCGGGTATGCAGCAGGGCGTGATCGCCCAGCGTGGCCGGTGCGTTGCTGTCGATCCGCAATGTCGCTGCCAACTGCGGGCTCAGCACCGGGCCGATCCATTCCACGCCCAGCGCATGCACCTGCCACTCGCTTGGCCACGGCGGGGTGTCCAGCAACAGGGCGGCATCCAGGCCGTCCAGATCCGGGCCGGGTGCCTGTTCGCTGGCTGACAGGTGCAGGCGCAGGTCCGGCAGGTCGTGCTGCAGCAGGCCCAGGCGCGGGATGACCCAGCGCGCCAGCAGGCTGCCGGAACACCCCAGCACCAGCGGCGACTCGGCGGCCGGGCGCTGCAGCGCCGCCCAGGTCTGGCCGATGACCCCGAAGCCTTCGCCGGTGGCATCGCGCAGGCGGACGCCGGCCGCGGTCAACACCAGGCCGCGGCCTTGGCGGGCGAACAGCGCGGTGCCCAGCACCTGTTCAAGCGAACGCACGTGCCGGCTGATGGCGCCGTGGGTCACATGCAGTTCCTGGGCGGCGCGGCTGACGCTTTGCAGGCGCGCGGCAGATTCGAACGCGCGCAGTGCCGCCAGCGGGGGAAGTGAAACACTCATGTGTGATTCCAGGTCACAGGTTGCGGCAATCTTATCGATTTATCGCACCCCGCGGCTGCGCTAAAGTAGCGCCTCTCGTATGACACATCGCTGCAGAGGATTCCCATGTCGGCCCAGCCCATCAGTGACTTTCACGCCTATCCGGATGCTGCCGGCCACTTCGGCAAGTTCGGCGGCCGGTTCGTCGCCGAAACCTTGATCGGCCCGCTGCAGGAACTGGCGGCCGCCTACGACCAGGCGCGCCAGGATCCGAGTTTCATCGCCGAGTACGACAAGGACCTCAAGCATTACGTCGGCCGGCCCAGCCCGATCTACCACGCCGAGCGGCTCAGCCGCGAAGTGGGCGGGGCGCAGATCCTGCTCAAGCGCGAAGACCTGAACCACACCGGCGCGCACAAGATCAACAACACCATCGGCCAGGCGCTGTTGGCCAGCCGCATGGGCAAGACCCGCATCATCGCCGAGACCGGCGCCGGCCAGCACGGCGTGGCCAGCGCCACGGTCGCAGCGCGCCTGGGCCTGGAATGCGTGGTCTACATGGGCGCCACCGATATCGAGCGGCAGAAGATCAACGTCTACCGCATGAAGCTGCTGGGCGCGACGGTGATCCCGGTGACCTCCGGCTCGGCCACGCTCAAGGACGCGCTCAACGAAGCGATGCGCGACTGGGTGACCAATGTGCGCGACACCTTCTACATCATCGGTACCGTGGCCGGGCCCGACCCGTATCCGCGCATGGTGCGCGACTTCAATGCGATCGTCGGACGCGAAGCGCGCGAACAGATGCTGCAGGACTACGGCCGGCTGCCGGATGCGATCAGCGCCTGCGTCGGCGGCGGCAGCAATGCGATCGGCCTGTTCCATGCCTTCCTCAACGACCCCGGCGTGAAGATCTACGGCGCCGAAGCGGCCGGCGACGGCATCGCCACCGGTCGCCACGCGGCATCGATCGCCGCCGGGCGCCCCGGCGTGCTGCACGGCAACCGCACCTACGTGATCTGCGACGACGACGGCCAGATCACCGAAACCCACTCGATCTCCGCCGGCCTGGATTACCCCGGCGTGGGCCCGGAGCATTCGTTCCTGTCCGACAGCGGCCGTGCGGTGTATCAGGGCATCACCGACGACGAGGCGATGGCCGCCTTCCATCTGCTGGCGCATACCGAAGGCATTCTGGCGGCGCTCGAGTCCAGCCATGCGGTGGCGCAGTCGATCAAGCTGGCGCGCGAGCTGCCCAAGGACGCGCTGGTGCTGTGCAATCTGTCCGGGCGTGGCGACAAGGACGTGCACACCATCGCCGCGCGCGAAGGGCTGGCGCTGTGATCGAACGGCGCATGCGCAGCCTGGTCGGTGGCTTCATGCTGCTGTCTGCGTCTGCGCTGGCCGTCGCCGCGGCGGCGCCCGCGCTGGATCGCAGTGGCCCGGTGCGCGTGGGCCAGCGCTTTGCCGAGCTTGCGCCGCAAGCGGCCTGGAAGCGCTTCAATTCCGGCCCGATCGAACACTGCGACTACGTGGAGGCGGGGCTGCTTCCCGCCGGCGTGTCGATGATGCTGCAGGACGGGCGCGTCGTCCGCTTCGACGTCACCGACGCCGGAACGCTTGGTCCGTTCGGCATCGCCATCGGCGATAGCGAAGCTGCGGCGCGTGCGCGTCTGCCGGCAGGCTATCGCGCCGAACCGCATCACGACGGCGACGCTGGCGGCAACGATCGTTATTTGACTTGGTGCGACCCGCACAGCGGGTTCGCGGTTCGCTATGAAACGGGAGAAGGCAGCGTGAGAGCGATGTATTGGGGAACCTGGGACGCCGTGCAGTTGGTGGAGGGGGGCGCATGAGCCGTCTGCCCGGCCGCATCGCCGCGCGGTTTGACGCGCTACGCCACTCCGGCCGCAAGGCACTCATTCCCTTCATCACCGCTGGCGACCCCTCGCTGGAAGCCACGGTGCCGGTGATGCATGCGCTGGTGCGTGCCGGTGCCGATGTGATCGAACTGGGCGTGCCGTTCTCCGACCCCATGGCCGACGGACCCACCATCCAGCGCAGCTCCGAGCGCGCGCTGGGCCGCGGTGCCGGCCTGGCCTATGTGCTGGAAGCGGTGCACGAGTTCCGTCGCGAAGACGCCACTACCCCGGTGGTGTTGATGGGCTACCTCAACCCGATCGAGATCCACGGCACGCGGCGGTTTGCCGAAGCCGCCGTCGCCGCCGGCGTGGACGGCCTGCTGCTGGTCGACCTGCCGCCCGAAGAGGCGGACGAAACCCGCCACATCTTCAGCGAGGTCGGGCTGGCGCTGATTGCGCTGGCATCGCCGACCACCAGCGAGCAGCGCCTGGACATGTTGTGCAGCACGGCGCAGGGCTACCTTTACTACGTCAGCTTTGCCGGCGTCACCGGCGCCTCCAACCTGCTCGACACCCATGCCGCCAGCGACCGCCTGCGTCAGTTGCGCCAGCGTGCCGGCGCACCGGTGGTGGCCGGCTTCGGCATCAAGGACGCCTCCAGCGCCAAGGCCATGGCCGTGGATGCCGACGGCGTGGTGGTAGGCAGCGCCCTGGTCGCGGCCCTGGCCGAAGCCGACGACGTCCGCAGTGCGCGCGAGCGCGCGGAGGCGTTCCTGGCCCCGTTACGCCAGGCGCTGGATCACCCCTGAGACCAGATCAAGGGTTCTCTCGCGTGGATGCATGTGGCTACGCCGGCACCCTCATCCGCCCCTGCGTGGCAGCTTCTCCCCCGCATAGAAGGACGATGTCCGATGAGAGACGCAATCAAAGCCCCTCTCCTGCGGGAGAGCAACTGTCTTGATCAACTGGCGGCGCTAGCCGCCAGTTGATCTCGCATCTTGGCGTTGAGGATGACCAATAATTTGCGCATCGCCGCCACGAGGGCGACCTTGCCCGCTTTGCCCTGCGTGCGTAGCCGCTGGTAAAACTCGCGCAGGGCCGGGTTGAAGCGCACCGCCACCAGCGCCGCCATGTACAGCACTTGCCGCACGCAGGCGCGTCCTCCCCAGATGCTGCGGGCACCGCGCAACGTGCCGCTGTCGCGTGCCAGCGGCGCCACCCCGACCAGTTTGGCGATCGCCTTGCCGGTGAGACGGCCCAGCTCGGGCAGCTGCGCCGCCAAGGTCGCGACCAGCACCGGGCCGACGCCCTTGACCTGGACCAGCACCTCCAGCTCGGCTCGTGCAGCCACCTGTTGGGCGATGCGCGCATCTAGCTCCGCCAGCTCTTTTTGCCATTGCCGCACGCCGGCCTGCGCCCGCTTGCGCAGCCACACATCGGTCAGTTGAGACAGCCGCTGGCGCTCCTGCTGCACCGTCGCCAACACCTGCGTGCGGCGCTGCTGGTACTCGCGCAGCTGACGGCGCCAGCCTTCCAGCGGCTGGTAGGGCGTGAGTGATACCACCATCGCCATCTGCGCCAGCACACGCGCATCCAATGTGTCGGTCTTGGCCAGTTGGCCGATGGCCTTGGCAAAGTCACGCGCCTGGCGAGGGTTCACACGCGCCACCGGCAGGCCGGCCACATGCAGCGCATCCAGCGCTGCCAGTTCGTAGCCGCCCGTGGCCTCCAGCACCACCTGGTGCAGCTCCATGTGTCCCAGCCAGCTGCGCAGCTGGCGCAGACCTGCCGCCGTGTTGGGGAAGCGCCGTTCGCCTTTGCAGCCATGCACATGCACATCCAACCACTGCTTGCTGACATCGATACCTACGCCGTATGCCATGGAAAAACTCCGCTATGCTCCAAGGGTCGAGAGCTCTCCTGGGCTGCCCAGCCTGATCGTTACGAGTGCCAACTCCAGCAACTGTTCGGGCGTTTGCCAGGAGATCCCGGCGTGGCGACCTCGCTCTCCCGCGGTTGTTTAGACCTGTGGGTTATCGGTCGACCACGCCGGCTCTCGACACCTAATCTGGCAGATCGCCAAGAGATAAGGGGTTGGGGTGAGGGTACGGGCGAAGCCGCGTCGTGCTGAGCGAACGTGTCGACGGCCATGGAACAAGCAGCGCCCCACAGCAAGCCAACCTGCTTCACATCGCTCAACAGCCTGCACCACAACGCTGTGCCACAACGGCAACCTGCCATGTCCGGCGCGCGCTGCACCACCCTGGGGCGCTGCGTTAGACTGTCGCCCCTCTGCGGCCCGCTAGGCCGCCCTGCATGGATTGTCATACACGCATGAGCTGGCTCAGCAAATTGATGCCCTCCGGCATCCGCACCGAGAACACCCCGGCCAAGAAGCGCAGCGTCCCCGAGGGGCTGTGGGAAAAGTGCAGCAACTGCGGTAGCGCGCTGTACGGCCCGGAGCTCGAAGAAAACCTCGAGGTGTGCCCGAAGTGCGACCACCACATGGCGATCCGCGCCCGCGCGCGCCTGAACTCGCTGTTCGACCCGGAGACCGCGACCACCGAAATCGCCGCCCAGCTCGGGCCGGTGGACGTGCTCAAGTTCAAGGACCAGAAGCGCTACGGCGAGCGCATCAAGGCCAGCCAGAAGGCCAGCGGCGAATACGACGCGCTGATCGCCATGCGCGGCACGCTCAAGGGCAACCCGCTGGTTGCCGCCGCATTCGACTTCGCCTTCATGGGCGGCTCGATGGGCTCGGTGGTCGGCGAGCGCTTTGCGCGCGCGGCCGAAGTGGCGCTGGAAGTGGGCTGCCCGTTCGTGTGCTTCTCCGCCAGCGGCGGGGCGCGCATGCAGGAAGGGCTGTTCTCGTTGATGCAGATGGCCAAGACCTCCGCGGCGCTCGGCCGCCTGCGCGAAGCCGGCCTGCCGTACATCTCGGTGCTGACCCATCCCACCACCGGTGGCGTCTCGGCCTCGTTCGCGATGCTGGGCGATATCAACATCGCCGAGCCGCATGCGTTGATCGGCTTTGCCGGCCCGCGCGTGATCGAGCAGACCGTGCGCGAGACGTTGCCGGAAGGCTTCCAGCGCTCCGAGTTCCTGCTCGATCACGGCGCCATCGACCAGATCTGCGACCGCCGCGACATGCGCGACCGCATCGCCGATCTCACCGCGATGATGATGCGCCAGCCGCATCCGCAGGAGGCGGTGGCGTGAGGGTGATGGTGATGCTGGCGGGACCCGGGACCGGGGACCGGGGACCCGGGAAAAGCGCGGCCTGGCACAGACCGCTTCGCCGCTGCGTCTGCTCCTCCCGGATCCCGGGTCCCCGGTCCCCGGTCCCGGCTCCATGAGCGCTCGCAAATATTTCGGCACCGACGGCATTCGCGGTCGGGTCGGGCAGGGCGTGATTTCGGCCGATTTCGTGCTGCGCCTGGGCAATGCGCTCGGCCGCGTGCTCACCCAGGGCCGCAGCAAGCGCCCGTTGGTGCTGATCGGCAAGGACACCCGCATTTCCGGCTACATGTTCGAAGCGGCGCTGGAAGCCGGCCTGGTCGCCGCTGGTGCCGACGTGCAGCTGATCGGCCCGATGCCGACCCCGGCCATCGCGTTCCTGACCAACACACTGCGCGCCGACGCGGGCGTGGTCATCAGCGCTTCGCACAATCCGCATTACGACAACGGCATCAAGTTCTTCTCCGCCGAAGGCGAGAAGCTCGACGACGCCACGGAAGCGGCGATCGAAGCGGCACTGGACGAGCCATTCCATACCGTGGAATCCGAGCGTCTGGGCAAGGCCATCCGCACCCGCGATGCGATCGGCCGCTACATCGAATTCTGCAAGGCCAGCGTGGCGCGTGGCTTCACCCTGCACGGCCTGAAGATGGTACTGGACTGCGCGCACGGCGCCACCTATCACATTGCACCGATGCTGTTCCGTGAGCTGGGCGCCGAGGTGGTTGTCATCGGTGCCGCGCCGGATGGGCTCAACATCAATGCCGGCGTCGGCTCGACGCATATCGACAATCTCGCCGCCAAGGTGCGCGAGAGCGGTGCGCATCTGGGCATCGCCTTCGATGGCGACGGCGACCGCGTGCTGATGGCCGACGACCAGGGCAACCCGGTCGATGGCGACGATCTGCTGTATGTGCTTGCCCGCTCCTGGCAGGCCAGTGGCCGGCTCACCGGCACCGTGGTCGGCACCTTGATGACCAACTACGGCCTGGAACAGGCGCTGGCGGCGCTGAACATCCCGTTCCAGCGTGCCAAGGTCGGCGACCGCTATGTGCATCAGGCGCTGGTCGAAGGCCGCGGGACGCTGGGTGGCGAAACCTCCGGCCATCTGCTGTGCCTGGACCGCGCCACCACCGGCGATGGCATCGTCAGTGCGTTGCAGGTGCTCGAAGCGCTGAGCCGCGATGGCCACAGCCTGCGCCAGGCGCTCGGCAGCCTGAGCAAGGTGCCGCAGAAGACCGTCAACGTGCGCCTGGACGGCGGCGCGGCCAAGGCCATCGTGGAAGCGGCCAACGTGCAGCAGGCGTTGCAGCAGGCGCAAGCCGCTGTCCAGGGTCGCGGCCGCGCGTTTCTGCGCCCGTCCGGCACCGAGCCGGTGGTGCGCGTGACCGTGGAAGCCGACGACGCCGGCCTGATGCAGGACACACTCGACCGACTCTCAGGTGCGGTGCGTGACGCGGCGTGAGTCAATCGTCATTGGCGTCTGCGTGGTCATCGCCAAGGCTGCGACGTTCTACCTGTTGTATCGCCTGCTGATCTGAGCGGCGGGCTTTCTCTCGACCTTTTCGACTTCGACTGCAGACATCCGTATGAGCGCGCGCATCCCCACCCTGGACATCACCCGTTTCGACACCGACCGCGACGCCTTCGTCGCCGAGATCGGAGCGGCCTATCGGCAGTGGGGCTTTGCCGGCATCCGCAATCACGGCATCGCCCAGGCCGACATCGATGCCGCCTACGAGGTGTTCAAGGCGTTCTTCGCGTTGCCGGAAGAGGTCAAGCGCCGCTATCACGTGGAAGGCAGCGGCGGCGCGCGCGGCTACACCGCGTTCGGTGTGGAAACCGCCAAGGATTCCAAGCACTTCGACTTGAAGGAGTTCTGGCATATCGGTCGCGAGATCCCGGACGACTCGCCGTACCGTGCGGTGATGGCGCCGAATCTGTGGCCCAGCGAAGTGCCGGGTTTCCGCGAGCGCGGCTATCAGCTGTATCAGCAGCTCGATCAACTCGGTTCGCGCGTGCTGTCGGCGCTGGCGCTGCATATCGGCCTGCCGCAGGACTATTTCGTCGACAAGACCAACAACGGCAACTCGATCCTGCGGCCGATCCACTACCCGCCGATCACCAGCGACGACATCCCCAACGTGCGTGCCGGTGCGCATGGCGACATCAACTTCATCACCCTGCTGGTCGGCGCCAGTGCGGCCGGCCTGGAAGTGCGCTCCAACGACGGCGAGTGGGTGCCGTTCACGGCGGATGCCGACACCATCGTGGTCAATATCGGCGACATGCTGCAACGCCTCACCAACCACGTGTATCCGTCCACCATCCACCGCGTGGTCAATCCTCCGGGCGAGCAGGCGCGCCAGCCACGCTATTCGGTGCCGTTCTTCCTGCACCCCAATCCGGATTTCCTCATCGACGTGTTGCCGTCGTGTATCACCGCCGACAACCCCAGCCGTTATCCTGCGCCGATCACGGCGCATGGCTTCCTGGAAGAGCGCCTACGCGAGATCAAGCTGAAGTAATCCAGTGCGTAATGGGGCGCGTTGCGCGCAGCGAATAGCCGCGCTCGCAACAACGGTGGTGACAATTGCCACACAACCACTCATGAAATTCCGCTCGCGTCTGGTTAAAGCTTGCGTTCACTCGCGCCGATAACCCAGTCTGATCTCTAGCGCGACGTCGGACTCGCCTGGCGCCCGCTGCCGATTGCACGAGGTGGGGGCGCGTACGGATGCGGTGGTTCAAACGAGTAAGTGTGACGTGCGTACTGCTGGCGTATGCAGCCGCAGGGCCAGTGACGGCCGCGTCGGTCGGCGTGACCGTCGCCGATGCCGGTGGGGTGCTGGTCGATGCGGTCGTGAGCCTGGAGCCGGCGCGGCCTGCTGCGCCGCCGGGTGCAGCCAAGACCGTGGAAATGGATCAGGTCAACTCGCAGTTCGTGCCTGCGGTGCTGGCGGTGCGCGCCGGCACCCTGGTGCGCTTTCCGAACAACGACCAGATCCGCCATCAGGTCTATTCGTTCTCTCCGGCCAAACGCTTCGAATTGCCGCTGTTCCAAGGCACTACCGCGACGCCGGTCCGGTTCGATCAGGCTGGCCTGGTGACCGTGGGCTGCAATATCCACGACTGGATGCTCGGGTACATCGTGGTGCTGGAGACGCCGTATTTCGGCAAGAGCGGCAGCGATGGTCGCGCCCAGATCGAGGCGCCTGCGGGCAATTACACGCTGCGCGTCTGGCATCCGCGCATCAAGGGCGCCGCGAGCAGCGAGCCACTGGTGATCGCGCGCGATGCCGTGCAGCGCCGCGTCACCTTGCAGACCACTGGCGCCGCACCCGCCGTGGCACCGCCGGATGCGCGCGTGCGCGCGCTGCAGGACAAGTTCCGCAACGCCGACCCGAAAAAGCCGCGCCCATGAAGGCCATGCGCCTGCATACCCGCATCGCCGCCTTGCTGGTCCTGGTCGTGCTTGCCACCCAGGCGCTGACGTTCATTGCCGTGCAGCTGGCGACCGAACGCAGCGTCAAGGCGCAGCTTGGCGAAGATCTGGAGATCGGCGAGCGGGTCTGGCAACGCATCAACGTGCGTCGCGACGAACAGTTGCTGCAGTCGGCATCGGTACTGGCCGACGACTTCGGCTTCCGCGCCGCCGTGGCCAGTGGCGACGTGCCCACCATGCAATCGGCCTTGCGCAATCATGCCGCGCGCATGTCGGCACAGACTGCATTGCTGCTGTCGCCGGATGGCGAATTTTTGACCGGCCTGGCCGATCTGCCGCAGGCCGAACAATTGCGTGCGGTGCAGGCGTTGCTGCAACAGGCCCAGCGCGACGGACACGCAGTGGGGGTGGTGGCACTCGATGAGCACATCGTGCGGCTTGCGGTGGTGCAGGTGCTGGCGCCTAGTGCACTGAATCCGAGGAATCGGATGTGATGCGTCGAGTTGGATCAGCGAAGGTCCATTTCAGCGGTTTTGGGTTTTTGTTGTACTGGCGGATGTAGCGCATGAGCTTCTTATCGAGGTCTTTGACTGAGGAGAAAACCCCGCGTGTGATGACATCACGCTGGATGCGGGCGAACCAGTTCTCGACCTGGTTCAGCCATGACGAGTAGGTGGGGGTGTAGTGCATATGAACGCGGGGGTACTCGGCCAGGAACGCATGCACGAGCGGCGTCTTGTGGCTGCTGACGTTATCGCAGATGACATGGATGTCCCGGCCGTTGGACTGACTGGCGACAACCTCTTCGAGGAAGGTCACGAACTGCTCGCTGGTGTGACGAGCTGCCGTTTTGCCCAGCACTTCGCCAGTGCCCGTATTGAGCGCGGCGAACAGGCTCAGTGTGCCATTACGCTTGTATTCGAATCCGTGGCTTTGCGCGCGTCCGGGTGCCAATGCAAGCATCCGGTCCTTGCGGTCCAGCGCCTGGATCGCGGTCTTTTCGTCCACGCAGAAGACCACCGCGTGCGCAGGCGGGTCCAGGTACAGGCCGATCACGTCTGCGGCCTTGGTCTCAAACTCCGGGTCGTTGGAGACCATGTGGGTGTCCAACCGATGCGGACGCACGCCGTGTTTGCGCCAAATGCGCTGGACGGCCGAGAACGACACATTGCCCAGCTCGGCAGCCAGCTTGCGACTGCTCCAGTGCGTCGAACCGTCTTTGGGCTTGTGCTTGAGCGTGCGGTTGAGCACACGCGCTTCCAGCTTGGCCGTCGGTATCTTCGGCGCACGCCCAGGATGCACCGACACCAGCCCGGCCAGTCCTTGCGCCTCAAACGCCGCCGTCCACTTCGAGACGAATGCGTCGTTGCAGGCAAGCTTAGTGCGTATGTGGACTCGACGTTCTCCATCGCTCCAAAGCACAACACACCGCGCGCGGCGCACCAAAGCGGCGTTGCCGTGACGCTTGCGCATCACCGCCTCCAATTCAGCACGCTGTTGGATCGTCAGCTTCGTTCTTTGCATGACACACTAACTGGGGATCATGCATCCGATTTCAATGATTCAGTGGACTAGCCGGGTCGGCTGGATCGCGATCGGCAACGAATCCGGCGATAGCCTGGCGCAGGATTTCCGCAGCACCACCGGGCTGGATGCCACCTTTTTTACCGACGGCCCACCAATGCGCGTGCTGGCCTCCACCCTGGAGGCGCCGGCGCGCGCCGAGTTTGCGCAACAACTGCCCGCAGCCGAGAAAGTGCAGGCGGCATCGATCCCGTTGACGCTGGGCGAGTCGCGCTATCTGATCAGGTTGCAATCGATCCAGGGCGACAGCCACGTGCGGGTGGCCTTGCAGGCATCGCTGGATCGCGCCGTTGCGCCGTATCGCATCCTCAAACTGCGCATCCTGCTGCTCGCCGGCCTGGCAACCGTGGCTGCGCTGGGCGTGGCGATCTTCTTGGCGCGCAGCGTGAGCAAGCCGGTCGCGCAACTGGTGCAGGCCGCACGGCGCATCCAGCGCGGCGATTACGACACCGCGGTGCAGGTGCCGCCCGGCCGCGAACTGGCCGAGCTGGCCGACAGCTTCGGACACATGCAGCACCAGATCGCCAGTCGCGAGCAGCACATCCTGCATCAGGCGCGGCACGACGCCTTGACCGGCTTGCCCAACCGCATCTGGTTACTGGAGCGGTTGAAGGAGGTGGTGGAACAGACCGTGGCCTCCGGCGGTACCGCCGCGGTGCTGATCCTGGATCTGGAGCGCTTCAAGGAACTCAACGACAGCCTGGGCCACGACTTTGCCGACCAGGTGCTGGTGGAAGCCGGGTGCCGGCTCGTCGATGTCGTACAAGAGCCCAACCTGGTCGGCCGGCTGGGTAGCGATGAATTCATGGTGGTCGTTGCCCAAGCCGATGCAGCCAGCGTGCAGCAGGATGCGCAGCGCCTGCTGCAGCAGCTGCGCCGCCCATTGGTATTGCCGCAGGCGCGCATCCAGCTCGAAGCCAGCATCGGCATCGCCTTGATTCCCGAGCATGGCGCCGACCCGGATACCTTGTTGCGCCGCGCCGATATCGCACGCAGGCAGGTTGGCACCACAACCACCATCGGTGCCAGCGTGTACCGCATGGGCCAGGACGAGCAGCATCTGCGGCGTCTGCGCCTCACCGGCGATCTGCGTCAGGCCATCGGCGGCAACGAGCTCACCTTGCGCTTCCAGCCCAAGATCTGTCTGCGCAGCGATCAGGTGGAACAGGTCGAAGTGCTGGTGCGCTGGCATCACCCGGTACTCGGGCCGATCGGCCCGGACGAATTCATCCCGCTCGCCGAACACTCCGGCGTGATCTATCCGCTCAGCCGGTACGTGCTGGATGAGGCGCTGCGCTGCCAGGCGCAGTGGCGCAAGCAGGGGCTGGAGCTGGGCATGGCGATCAACCTGTCTGCGCTCGATCTGTCCGACCCCGGCTTGCCCGACTTCGTGCGTGGCCGCCTGGAGCACCACGCCGTGCCGGCGCACTCGGTCACGCTGGAATTGACCGAAAGTGCCTTGATGCGCGATGTGGAATTTGCGCTGCATATGCTGCATCAGTTGCGCAGCGTGGGCGTGCGTTTGTCCATCGACGACTTCGGCACCGGCTATTCCTCGTTGGCCCAACTCAAGCGCATGCCGGTGAACGAATTGAAGATCGACAAGAGTTTCGTCATGCAGTTGGCTGAAGGCACCGACGATGCCTTTATCGTCCGCAGCACGATCGATCTGGGGCATAACCTGGGCCTGAGCGTGATCGCCGAAGGCGTGGAAAACACAACGGCACTGGCGCTGTTGCGCGGCTATGGCTGCGACATGGTGCAGGGCTATCTGTACTCGCCGCCACTGGAAGAAGCGCCGCTGGTGGCGTGGTGCATGCGCCAACTCGGCATGACCTCGACGGCACACGCAGGCGTGCAGCAATGAGCCCGGGTTGGCGTGTCGTATTGAGCGCTGCGGCAGTTGCTGGCGCGTTCGCGCCATTGCACGCAATGGCCGGCGACGGCCGTCTGCTCGCCACTGGCGGCGTCTCGATGATCGAAGGCAGCAGCGGCGGCGGCATCGTGCCGTCGGCCACGTTGTCCGGCTATGGCACGCGCGACGAACTCGGCACGATTGTCTTTGCCACGCATGTGGATAGCGGCGACTACCGGCTCGATGTGCAGGGCGCTGCGCTGACGGTGGGCAACCGGCTGGAGTTGTCGCTGGCCCGCCAGCGTCTGGACCTGGGCACGCTGCAGGATCGCCTGGCATTGCCGTGGAATGCGCTCGGCCAGGATGTCTTTGGCGCCAAGCTGCGCGTGTATGGCGACCTGGTCTACGGGCGCGGACCGCAGGTCAGTGTGGGCGTGCAATACAAACGCCTGCGCGACGGCAGCTTGCCGTTGGCGATCGGTGCGCGCGACGATCACGGTACCGACGTCTACATCAGTGCTAGCCGCTTGCTGCTGCAGGGCGCGGGCGGGTATCAACTGTTGCTCAACGGCACAGTGCGCGCCACGCGCGCCAACCAGACCGGCCTGCTCGGTTTCGGTGGCGACCGCCGCAACAGCTATCGTCTGGTTCCCGAAGTCAGCGCCGCCGTCGTGCTGTCGCCGTCCTGGGCGGTGGGTGTGGAATATCGGGGCAAACCGGACAACCTCGGCTTCGCGCGCGAGCAGGCGTGGGCAGATGCATTCGTTGCCTGGTTCCCCAGCAAGCACGTCTCGCTGACTGCTGCCTGGGCCGATCTTGGCGATATCGCCACGCTGACCGACCAGCGCGGCCCTTATCTCTCCCTGCAGGTGGCGTTCTGATGAACCGATGGCTGCGCTGGTCCTTGCTGTGCATGCTGGGCCTGACAGGCGCCTGCGCCACCACCCAGCCGCGCCAGACGCTATACGACGAACTGGGCGGGCAGGCCGGCATCGAAGCCCTGGTGGAAACCATGCTCTCGCGCATCGCCGACGACCAGCGCATCGTCGACACATTCGCACGCGTCAATATCGTCATGCTCAACGAGCGCCTGATACAGAAGTTTTGCCACATCGCCGACGGTCCCTGCCCGGACACCGTCAAATCGATGCAGCAGGCGCACGCGCACCTGTCCATCCGCGAAGGCGACTTCAACGCCCTGGTCGAAGATCTGAACTGGGCAATGGACCAGCGCAAGATTCCGCGTCGCACCCAGAACCGCTTGTTGGCACGGCTGGCCACGATGCACGGAGAGATCGTCAATCACTGAGTGGCATCAAACGAGTGCGGTGCTGCGCGTTGCCTGGCAATCATGGCCAACTCAACCGGGGTTGCCGAGGACGTATGACTCGGGGCGGGCATGAATCGGACTTTTAACGGAGTCGGCAGCGAAGGAATAAATGCCTGCCGTCAGGATCGCCGCGATCCCCAGTTGGACGACGAGTGCCCTTCTGCTGATTTGTTGAAAAGCCAATGCGCAATAAGCCAGGCAATAGAGGGGGAGAAAAAATCGAGTCTCGATTGCGCCAGGAATGATGGCAATGCAAGGCGCGAGCAAGGTCAAGGTGTGTAGCATCCTGGCACTCACTGACGCTTGGGATGACGCAAAAAAGATCGCCTTTCCCAACTGAGTGATGCCAAAGGTGACGATGATGAGAAAAAGGACCGAGCGTGGATTTTTATCGGCTGATGGTTGCTTTGTATAAACTTCTCCATCCCTGGCATCGAGCGCTGAGGCGATGTGGCGCAAATAGATTTGAGCGAAAGTGACTGGGTGGTTCGCCATCATCGTCAATATCTTCGTGAAAGACTGGTTGGCGATAAATCCGCCATTCTTCTGCAGTACCGCCGCGCCGCGCTTGTTGGCGTAAAAGGTCGGAGTTGCCTTTCCGGTGCCGGGGTCAATGTAGGTCTCATACCTGTCAACGACCATGCCCCAAGTCAGCTGCCTGGCAAAAAGTGATGCGCCGCGGACATCGGTCACCAAAAGCGGCGACACAGTGGCATGGTGTGTGTAGTTGATTGCCATCTGCGGCAAAGCGCTCAGCAGCGAGCCCGCTAAAAAGATCGTGAGCGCAGCAGCCCTGCGCTGAATGTCCTTGGCAAAAAACGTTGTGACAACGATAGCGAGGGCAATGAATGAAAACAGATAGATGGTTCTGATGTTGTATGTCAGATAGCAGATCGCTCCCGCTGCGAACAACCCATAGAATGACTTTGACCTGATCGACTTCACCGTGATGTACAGGGCCAGTGCCATCAATCCAAGTGATGGTGCATCGCTCAGGGGATAGGAAATCAACCCTGGGAATACTGATGCAATCAAGATCGATGGGATGAGTCTGCTTGCTGTAGAGAGCTTTGCGCCAAATATCGACCTGTAGAGATTCGGGATTAATATGGAAAATGCGTAGGCATATCCGATCGATTGCCCTATTTTTAGAAATAGTAGCCCTGCCGGCTGTGAGTGATCGAAGACAAGCCTGAAAGGGGTCAGCAGGAGCGGGTAGGCGTAGCCCCTGATTGTTTGCGGGAAGGTGCCGTCGATGATCGCTGAGCTTAGTGCCCAGTAAGCGCCAGCATCGCCTGTAAATTCCCTCGCATCAATGATCAGTTGGACTGTGAAAAGAATTGCTGCAGCAACAATGAATGGAAGTGCCTGTGAATCATTGCGTGTTGCCGCTGGTGCATGCACTGGTGCGGTGTCGAAACTGGTCATTGTTTTTGGTCTTGTCCTGGATGGTGATGTCACGCGGCGGCCTTCGGGCCGCGCACGTCGCTTCGGCATCTCTTACTTATGAGTTCTTGGTGCGCTTACTCCAGCGGTCGCACCCGATGCGAGCCGCGCGCCATCAGGCGTAATGCAAATGCATGCGGCAGCAGGCGCAGCGCTGCATTGACCAGCCGATAGCGCCAGCCCGGCACAGCCAGCACCTGGCCGCGTTCCAGTGCGGCGATTCCATAGTCGGCTACTGCGTCGGCCTGCAGCCAGGTCCAGGCGGGCAGGGTGGACATTGCCTCGCGCGTGCCGGTGACATCGTGGAATTCCGACCATGCAAAGCCGGGGCAAAGCGCGCAGACCTTGACGCCGCAATCGGCGTTTTCCAGCGCCAACGATTCGCTGAAGCGCAGCATGAAGCTCTTGCTGGCCGCATACAGGGTCTGCCCATCGGCGCTTGGCGTCAGCGCCGCGAACGACGCCACATTGAGAATACGTCCCTGGCCGCTGGCGCGGATCATCGGCAACAGCCGCCAGGTCAGCTCGCACACCGCGCCCACCATCACCTGCAGAAAGCGCGCATGCGTGGCCCAGTCGCTGTGCAGATAACGGCCCGGCACGCCGTAACCGGCGTTGTTGACCAGGGTGCCCACGGTCCATTCATTGCGCTGGATCTGCGCCGCCAGCGCTGCGGCCGCGGAAGGGTCGGCCAGATCGGCCGGCAGCACTTCCACCCGCACCGCGCTGCGCAATTCCTCGGCCAATGCCTGCAGCCGGTCCACCCGGCGCGCGGTCAGGATCAGTGGCACGCCGCGTCTGGCGTAGGCCCGCGCAATCTCGCGGCCGATGCCGCTGGAAGCGCCGGTGATCAGCGCAAAGACAGGTGAAACGGACATGGCAGGTTCCTGTTTGGGAAGGAGTGGGACATGCGGCGGACAGAAGTGTGCCGGTTGCCGGCAGGGCATGGGCTATTCTGTCGGCTGTCTTCAACTCAGGAACCTGCGCCTGATGCGTCGAAAGATCGTAGCTGGAAATTGGAAGCTGCATGGCAGCCGCGCCTTCGCCACCGAACTGGTGGCCCAGGTCGCCGCGCACATGCCCCTGGAGGGTGTCGACGTCGTCATCCTGCCGCCACTGCCTTACCTCGGTGATCTGATCGAGGATTTCGAGGCACATCACCTGTCGTTCGGAGCCCAGGACGTCAGTAGCAACGAAAAGGGCGCCTATACCGGCGAGGTATCGGCCTCGATGCTGGTCGATGTCGGTGCCGGCTATGGGCTGGTCGGCCATTCCGAGCGCCGCCAGTATCACCACGAGAGCAGCGAGCTGGTGGCGCGCAAGTTCGCCGCCGCCATGCATGCCGGGCTGATTCCGGTGCTGTGCGTGGGCGAATCGCTGGAACAGCGTGAAGCCGGCCAGACTGAGGCAATCCTACGTGCCCAGCTCGAACCGGTCCTGGCGCTGGTTGGCAGTGACGGTTTCGCGGGCGCAGTGCTGGCCTACGAACCGATCTGGGCCATTGGCACCGGCCGCACCGCCAGCCCGGAGCAGGCCCAGGCCGTGCACGCCTTCCTGCGTGGCGAAGTCGCGAAGGCGGATGCTAGAATTGCCGATTCGTTGCCCATCCTGTACGGGGGCAGTGTCAAGCCCGATAACGCCGGCGAGCTGTTCGCGCAGCCCGATGTCGATGGCGGGCTGGTCGGAGGCGCATCACTGGTTGCCGAAGATTTCCTGGCCATCGCACGCGCGGCGGCTGCTTGCTAACCCATTAAGTTTTGTCCGGGGACGGATTTCGAAATGCTGATGTTGATCCTCAATGTGGTCTACGTGCTGGTCGCCCTGGCGATGATTGCGCTGATCCTGATGCAGCGTGGTGCAGGTGCGGCGGCCGGGTCCGGCTTCGGTGCCGGCGCCTCGGGCACCGTGTTCGGTTCGCAGGGTGCGTCGAACTTCCTGTCCAAGTCGACCAAATGGCTGGCCGTGGTGTTTTTCAGCATCAGCCTGTTCATGGCGTGGTACGCCACGCACGGCGCCCGTCCTACCGACCAGAACCTGGGCGTGATGTCGCAGGCGGCAACGCCGGCTCCGGCTGCTGCCGGCGAGCTGACCCAGCCGCTGCCGCAGGCTCCGGCTGCCGGTGGCGTTCCGACCGCTCCGTCGCATCCGGCTCCTGCCGCTGCACCGGCAGCGGCACCGGTGCAGTCCGCACCGGCGCAGCCGGCGCCTGCGGCAAGCGAAGAAAACGCTTCAGAAGCAGCACAAAAACGCTGAAGCCGGTTACAATACGCTGCGCACTGGGATGCCCAGCGGCGCAACGTATGCCCAGGTGGCGGAATTGGTAGACGCACTACCTTGAGGTGGTAGCGACTTAGGTCGTAGGGGTTCGAGTCCCCTCTTGGGCACCATTGTTTGGCTGCAGTTCCTGCGCATTGCTTGTCGCGCGCGGGGCCTGTCCATACCCCATGCCGGCACGCGGCGCGTGCGGGCAGAGGCAAGAGAGAATCGCTGTGCTGGCCGAATATTTGCCGAGTCTGCTGTTTCTGATCGTCGCCACCGGTATCGGCATCGTGCTGATGTTGGTCGGTCGATTCCTCGGTCCGCGTAGTCCGGACCCGCGCAAGCTCTCGCCTTACGAGTGTGGCTTCGAAGCCTTCGAAGACGCGCGCATGAAGTTCGATGTGCGCTACTACCTGATCGCGATCCAGTTCATCGTGTTCGATCTGGAAATCATTTTCATCGTGCCGTGGACGCAGGTGTTCATGGAGATCGGCGCACGTTCGCTGGTCACCATGGGTCTGTTCGTCGGCATGTTGTTCCTCGGCTTTATCTACGTGTGGAAGAAGGGAGCGCTGGAATGGGAGTGATTCAGACCCTGGATCGTCTGATGACCAACCCGATGCCGGAAGGCCGGGTGGAAGACATCCTGCGCCCGGAAGGCGAAAACCCGTTGCTCGAAAAGGGCTACGTGACCACCAGCGTCGATGCGCTGCTGAACTGGGCGCGCACCGGCTCGATGTGGCCGATGACCTTCGGTCTGGCCTGTTGTGCGGTCGAGATGATGCACGCCGGCGCATCGCGCCTGGATCTGGACCGTTACGGCGTGGTGTTCCGCCCGTCGCCGCGCCAGTCCGACGTGATGATCGTGGCCGGCACGCTGGTCAACAAGATGGCCCCTGCGCTGCGCAAGGTCTACGACCAGATGCCGGACCCGAAGTGGGTCATCTCGATGGGTAGTTGCGCCAATGGCGGCGGCTACTATCACTATTCGTATTCGGTGGTGCGCGGTTGCGACCGCATCGTGCCGGTGGACATCTACGTTCCCGGTTGCCCGCCGACCGCCGAGGCGCTGGTCTACGGCATCTTGCAGCTGCAGAAGAAGATCTGGCGTACCCAGACCATCGCGCGCTGACACCCGTCTTCTTCTACCGAGAGCAGCCAAGCCCCCATGGCAGAGCAAGCATCCTCCTTCACTGACCGACTTGCGGCACGTTTCGCCGCTGCGCAGATCGCCGTGGCATTGCCGCGCGGCGAAGTGACGCTGGAAGTCGCTGCGGCCGATTGGCACGCCACCTGTCTGGCGCTGCGCGATGAGCTCGGTTTCGAACAGCTCAGCGACCTGTGCGGCGTCGATTACCTGGGCTACGGCAGCGACGAGTGGGATACCGCCGACGTGTCGTCGCAGGGCTTCAGTCGCGGCGTCGAGGGCAAGGCCGTCGGTCGTTTCGCCTGGGGCGAATTTCCCAGCCAGGAAAGTTCCACTGGCGCGCAGCCGCAGCACATGCCCAGGCAGCGCTTCGCAGTGGTCGCGCAGCTGATTTCCTACCAGCACAACCAGCGTCTGCGCGTGCGTTGCTACGCACCGGACGAGCAGGTGCCGGTGGTGGCCTCGTTGACCGATATCTGGCCGGGCGTGAACTGGTTCGAACGCGAAGCCTTCGACCTGTTCGGCATCGTGTTCGATGGCCACCCGGATCTGCGCCGCATCCTGACCGACTACGGATTCGTCGGCCATCCGTTCCGCAAGGATTTCCCGCTGATCGGCAACGTCGAAGTGCGTTACGACGATGAGCGCAAACGCGTGGTGTATGAGCCGGTGACCTCGGTCGAGCCGCGCGTCGGCGTGCCGCGCGTGATTCGCGACGATGCCCGTTATGAGACTGCCGCCGGTGAAGTGGGCAAGTCGGAGACTGCCAAGTGAGTGAGTTCCGCCAGGCAACCGATGCCTTCGCGAGCAATCCTGCCGAAAGCAAGCAGGAAATCCGCAATTACACGATGAACTTCGGCCCGCAGCATCCTGCGGCGCACGGCGTGCTGCGCCTGATCCTGGAAATGGATGGCGAGACCGTGGTGCGCGCCGATCCGCATATCGGGCTGCTGCACCGTGGCACCGAGAAGTTGGCCGAATCCAAGCCGTTCAACCAGTCGGTTCCGTACATGGATCGCCTGGATTACGTGTCGATGATGTGCAACGAACACGCCTACGTCCGCGCGATCGAGTCCCTGATGGGCATCGAAGCGCCCGAGCGTGCGCAGTACATCCGCACCATGTTCGACGAGATCACCCGCATCAAGAACCACCTGATGTGGGTGGGCTCCAACGCGCTCGATCTGGGTGCGATGGCGGTGATGCTGTATGCATTCCGCGAGCGCGAAGAATTGATGGACGTCTACGAGGCGGTCAGTGGCGCGCGCATGCACGCAGCCTATTATCGTCCCGGTGGCGTGTACCGCGATCTGCCCGATCGCATGCCGAGGTACAAGGAGTCGCGCTGGCACAAGGGCGGGGCGCTGAAGAAGCTCAATGCGGCGCGCGAAGGATCGATGCTGGACTTCCTCGAAGACTTCACCAACACCTTTCCGTCGCGCGTGGATGAATACGAAACGCTGCTGACCGATAATCGTATCTGGAAACAGCGTACCGTCGATGTCGGCATCATCAGCCCTGATCTGGCGCGTGCCTGGGGCATGACCGGTCCGATGCTGCGTGGTTCCGGTATCGAGTGGGATCTGCGCAAGAAGCAGCCGTACGCCAAATACGATGCGGTGGAGTTCGATGTCCCGGTCGGCACCAACGGCGACTGCTACGACCGTTACCTGGTGCGCGTGGCCGAGATGCGCGAATCCAACCGCATCATCAAGCAATGCGTGAAGTGGCTGAAGGCCAATCCGGGCCCGGTCATGGTCACCAATTTCAAGGTCGCTCCGCCAAGCCGCGAAGGCATGAAGGACGACATGGAAGCGCTGATCCATCACTTCAAGCTGTTCAGCGAAGGCTACTGCGTGCCGGCCGGGGAAACCTATAGCGCGGTCGAAGCGCCCAAGGGCGAGTTCGGGTGCTACCTGATGTCCGATGGCGCCAACAAGCCGTTCCGCGTGCATCTGCGCGCGCCGGGTTTTGCGCATCTGTCGTCGATGGACGCCGTGGTGCGTGGCTATTTGCTGGCCGACGTCGTGGCGATGATCGGTACTTACGATTTGGTTTTCGGTGAGGTTGACCGATGAAGGCGACGGGTAATTTCGAAGCGGCGCGCGACGTCGATCCGCAGGTGGTGCTGAGCGACAAGACGCGCGCGCACATCGACCATTGGATAGCCAAGTTTCCGCCCGATCGCAAGCGTTCGGCGGTGCTGCAGGGCCTGCATGCTGCACAGGAGCAGAACCAGGGTTGGTTGACCGACGAATTGATCGTCGGTGTGGCCAAGTACCTGGAACTGCCGCCAGTGTGGGCCTACGAGGTCGCCAGCTTCTACTCGATGTTCGAGACCGAGCGCGTCGGCCGCCACAACGTGGCGTTCTGCACCAACATCAGTTGCTGGCTCAATGGCGCCGAAGATCTGTTGGCGCATGCGGAAAAGAAACTGGGTTGCAAGCTGGGGCAGTCGACGGCCGATGGCCGCGTCTACCTCAAGCGCGAAGAAGAGTGCCTGGCGGCCTGCTCTGCAGCGCCGATGATGGTCATCAACGGCCACTATCACGAGCACCTGACGAAAGAGAAGGTCGACGCGCTGCTGGACGGGCTGGAATAAGACATGGCACATCATCACGCACCCTCAGGCCCGGTCGGTCCGGCGCCGCTGCCGCATCAGGTCGTCTATACGACCCTGCATTACGACACCCCGTGGTCGTATGAGAGCTATCTGAAAACCGGTGGCTACGCCGCGCTGCGCAAGATCCTCGAAGAGAAGATCGCGCCGGCCGACGTCATCGAAATGGTCAAGGCATCGAACCTGCGCGGCCGTGGCGGCGCAGGCTTCCCGACCGGGCTGAAGTGGTCGTTCATGCCCAAGGGCACGATGCAGAAGTACATCCTGTGCAATTCGGACGAATCCGAGCCGGGCACCTGCAAGGACCGCGACATCCTGCGTTACAACCCGCATTCGGTGGTGGAGGGCATGGCCATCGCCTGCTACGCCACTGGCTCGACGGTGGGCTACAACTACCTGCGTGGCGAGTTCCACCACGAGCCGTTCGAAAACTTCGAGCTGGCACTGGCCGATGCGTACGCCAACGGCTGGCTGGGCAAGAACATTCTCGGCAGCGGCGTGGATATCGATATCTACGGTGCGCTGGGCGCTGGCGCCTATATCTGCGGCGAAGAAACCGCATTGATGGAATCGCTGGAAGGCAAGAAGGGCCAGCCGCGCTACAAGCCGCCGTTCCCGGCGAACTTCGGCCTGTACGGCAAGCCGACCACCATCAACAACACCGAGACCTATGCGTCGGTGCCGGCGATCATTCGTAATGGCCCGGAGTGGTTCCTCGGTTTGAGCAAGACCAAGAACGGCGGCCCGAAAATTTTCTCGGTCTCCGGTTGCGTGCAGAAGGGCGGCAATTTCGAAGTGCCGCTCGGCACCACCTTCGACGAATTGCTGGAAATGGCCGGTGGCCTGCGTCCGGGTCGCAAGCTCAAGGGCGTGGTGCCCGGCGGCGTGTCGATGCCGGTATTGAAGGCCGACCAGGTCGCTGGCCTGCAGATGGATTACGACACCCTGCGTGCGCTGGGCACCGGTCTGGGTTCGGGCGCCATCGTGGTACTGGACGACAGCGTCTGCTGCGTGCGTTTCGCGTGCCGCATCTCGCAGTTCTTCCACAAGGAATCCTGCGGCCAGTGCACCCCGTGCCGCGAGGGCACCGGCTGGATGCACCGCGTGCTGGAGCGCATCGTTGCCGGCAAGGCCACGATGGAAGACCTGCACCAGCTGCGCACGGTTGCCGGCCAGATCGAAGGGCACACCATCTGTGCGTTCGGTGAAGCGGCGGCATGGCCGATTCAGGGCTTCCTGCGCCAGTTCTGGGACGAGTTCGAGTACTACATCGTCAACGGTCGTTCGATCGTCGATACGCAAGTCGGAGTGGCTGCATGAGCGCCCAACCAGTGAACCCGAACGTCCCACCGGACCATGTCACCGTCGAGATCGACGGGCAGTCCCTGGTGGTGCCGAAGGGATCGATGATCATCCAGGCGGCCGACAAGGCCGGCATCCCGATCCCGCGCTTCTGCTACCACGAGAAGCTGCCGATCGCGGCCAACTGCCGCATGTGCCTGGTCGATGTAGAAAAGTCACCCAAGCCGTCGCCTGCCTGCGCCACGCCGGTGATGGATGGCATGAAGGTCACCACGCGTAGCGAAAAGGCGCTGAAGTACCAGCGCAGCGTGATGGAATTCCTGCTGATCAACCACCCGCTGGACTGCCCGATCTGCGATCAGGGCGGCGAGTGCGAGCTGCAGGACGTTTCGCTCGGCTACGGCCGTTCGGTGAGCCGCTTCAACGAGCGCAAGCGCGTGGTGCCGGACGAAGACATCGGCCCGCTGGTCGCTACCGAAATGACCCGCTGCATCCAGTGCACCCGCTGTGTGCGTTTCACCGCAGACATCGCCGGCACCTACGAGCTGGGCGGCATGTATCGCGGCGAAAATCTGCAGATCGGCACCTACGACGGCAAGCCGCTGACCACCGAAATTTCCGGCAACGTCATCGACGTCTGCCCGGTCGGTGCGCTGACCAACAAGGTGTTCCAGTTCCGTGCGCGTCCGTGGGAATTGATGGCACGCGAATCGCTCGGTTATCACGATGCGATGGGCTCGAACCTGTTCCTGCATGTGCGTCGCGGCGAAGTGCTGCGCACCGTGCCGCGCGAGAACGAGGCAGTCAACGAATGCTGGCTGTCCGATCGCGACCGTTATTCGCATCAGGGTCTGTACGCCGAAGACCGTGCGATCAAGCCCCTGAAGAAGGTCAACGGTGAATGGACCGAGGTGAGCTGGACCGAGGGTCTGGCTGCCGCCACGCAGATCCTGCGTGACAACGCCGGCGATCAGCTCGGCGTGCTGGTGCACCCGTCCACCTCCAACGAGGAGGGTGCATTGCTCGCGCGTCTGGCCGAAGGGCTGGGCAGCGGCAATCTGGACCACCGTCTGCTCAATCGCGATTTCTCCGACGCTGCGGTGGCCGAAGCATTCGCCACGCCGCTGGCCGAGATCGAACAAGCCGACGTGGTCGTGTTGTTCGGCACCAACGTGCGTCACGAGCTGCCGTTGCTTCATGCACGTCTGCGCAAGGCGCACATCCAGAACCGCACCCAGATTCACTCGGTCAACCCGGTCGATTTCGATTTCGCCTTCACCCAGGCCAGTCGGGCCGTGGTGGCGCCGTCGCAGTTGGCTGGCGCCCTGGACGACGTCACGCTGCACGATGCGGTCAAGGCGGCAAGCCGCGCTGTGATCGTGGTCGGTGCGCTGGTCGAAAATCATCCGCAGGCTGCCGCACTGCGTGCAGCTGCACGCGCTTTTGCCGCCGCAACCGGGGCATCGCTGTGCCGCATCCCGCAGGGCGCCAACGCTGTCGGTCTGGTCTCGCAGGGCGTGCTGCCCGCTGCGCGCGACGTGGCTGAAATGTTCGCTCAGCCGCGTCAGGCCTATGTGCTGTATGGCATCGAGCCGGGCCTGGACTTTGCCGATGCGGCCGCTGCACGCAGCGCGCTGGCCGGTGCCAAGGTCGTTGCCTTCAGCCAGTTCGCTTGTGCCTCGACGCGCGATGTGGCCGATGTGATCCTGCCGATCGGCGCGTTGCCGGAAATCGATGCATCGCTGACCAATCTCGACGGTCGCGTGCAAACCGCACGTGCTGCAGGCCGATTGCCGGTCGAAGCACGGGAAGGCTGGCGCGTGCTGCGTGCACTTGGTGGCGAGCTGGGCCTGCGGGGTTTCGAGTTCATCGATCTGGTCGGCCTGCGCGCCGGCATGCAGAACCGCAGTGTGACCCCGACGGCGTCGGCGCAACCAACGGCCGCCAGCAACGGGTTGGAAGTCGCTGCGACTGCAGCGATCTACCGCACCGATGCAGTCGTCCGTCGCGCCGCTGCGCTGCAATCGCACCCGCTCAACCGTGCGCCGTGCGTGACGCTGCATCCGGAGCAGGCTGCGCAGTTGCAGGTCCAGGCAGGTCAGATGGTCAAGGTCGGTACCGATGCCGGTAAGGCAACGCTGCCGGTGGTGCTGGACAAGCGCGTCGCACCGGGCACGGTGTGGATCGAATCCGGCCATGGCGCAACCGCGCCGCTCGGTGCCGGTCGTGTAACGGTGGTGGCTGCATGAACGAATTGCTGTTGAACCTGGTCGACCCTTTGCACCAGTGGTTTCTGGGGCTGGGCGATGGCGGCGTGGTGCTCTGGTCGGTGTTGAAGATCCTGCTGATCACCGTGCCGGTGATCGTGTCGGTGGCCTTCTACGTCGTCTGGGAGCGCAAGCTGATCGGTTGGATGCACGTGCGCCACGGGCCGATGTACGTGGGCATGGGCATCTTCCAGGCCTTCGCCGACGTGTTCAAACTCCTGTTCAAGGAGATCGTGCAACCCAGCAGCGCGCACAAGGCGATGTTCATCATCGCGCCGTTGCTGACCCTGGCGCCTGCGTTTGCCGCATGGTCGGTGGTGCCGTTCGATGCGAAGCTGGTGTTGTCCAACGCCAACGTCGGTTTGCTGTATCTGCTGGCGATGACTTCGCTGGGCGTGTACGGCATCATCCTCGCCGGTTGGGCATCCAACTCGAAGTACGCCTTCCTGGGTGCGATGCGCTCTGCAGCGCAGGTGGTCAGTTACGAAATTGCGATGGGCTTTGCGCTTGTCGGCGTGATGATCGCCTCGGGCAGCGTCAACCTGAGCCAGATCGTGTTCGCGCAGGCAGGCAGCTCCGGCTTCTTCGACTGGTTCCTGATTCCGCTGTTTCCGTTGTTCATCGTGTACTGGGTGTCCGGCGTCGCCGAAACCAACCGCGCGCCGTTCGACGTCGTGGAAGGCGAATCGGAAATCGTTGCCGGCCACATGGTCGAATATTCGGGTGGTGCATTCGCGCTGTTCTTCCTGGCCGAATACGCCAACATGATCCTGGTCAGCTTCCTGATCTCGATCTTCTTCCTCGGCGGCTGGCTGAGCCCGATCCAGGGCTGGGTCAACGCGGATATATCGCCGTGGATTGACTGGTTGTGGACCGGCGGCTGGCCGTGGCTGCTTTTGAAGGTGTTCTTCTTCGCCAGCGCCTACATCTGGTTCCGTGCCAGCTTCCCGCGCTACCGCTACGACCAGATCATGCGTCTGGGCTGGAAGGTGTTCATTCCGCTCACGATCGTATGGATCGCAGTGACGGCGTTGATGGTGTTTTACGGCGTGATCCAGAAGGGCGTGTAATTGATGAACAAGATCACCCATTACTTCAAGAGCCTGTTGCTGCTCGAACTGCTTGGCGGCTTGTGGCTGACGTTGAAATACACGTTCAAGCCCAAGTACACCGTGCTGTATCCGATGGAGAAATTCCCACAGTCGCCACGGTTCCGTGGCCTGCACGCGCTGCGCCGCTATCCCAATGGGGAAGAGCGTTGCATCGCCTGCAAGCTGTGCGAGGCAGTGTGCCCGGCGCTGGCGATCACCATCGACTCGGCCAAGCGCGAAGATGGCTCACGCCGCACCACGCGCTACGATATCGACCTGTTCAAGTGCATCTTCTGCGGCTTCTGCGAGGAAAGCTGCCCGGTGGACTCGATCGTCGAAACGCACATCCTCGAGTATCACTTCGAGAAGCGTGGCGAGAATATTGTCAACAAGCCGCAGCTGCTGGCGATCGGAGACCGGTTCGAAACCGAGATCGCCGAGCGTCGCGCTGCCGATGCCGCCTTCCGTTGAGGTCATGATGGACTGGGTCACTATTGCTTTTTACGCCTTCTCCGCCGTCGCGGTCGTGTCCGCCGGTGCGGTGATCAGCGTGCGTAACCCGGTATATGCCGTGTTGTGCCTGATCCTCACTTTCTTCTCGATGGCATGCATCTGGTTGCTGGTTGGTGCCGAATTCCTCGGCGTCACGCTGGTGCTGGTCTACGTCGGCGCAGTGATGGTGCTGTTCCTGTTCGTGGTGATGATGCTGGACATCGACACCAGCCGCCTGCGCGAGGGTTGGGTCAAGTACATGCCGCTCGGAGTGATCGTGGCGGTCGCCATGCTGGCGCAGATGGTCACCTTGATCGGCGTCAAGTCGCGCAGCGCCACGCCGTTCCCGGCTGACAACGCAGCGGCGCAAGCCGCCGACAGTTCGAACCTGACCTGGCTGGCCAAGAGCCTGTACACCGAGTTCCTGCTGCCATTCGAATTTGCCGCGGTGATCCTGACTGTGGCCGTGGTGGCTGCGGTGATGCTGACCTTGCGCAAGCGCACCGGCATCAAGCTGCAGAATGCCGGCGAGCAGTCGCGCGTGAAGGCGGGCGACCGTCTGCGCATGGTCAAAATGGCGGTTGAAAAGCCGGTACAGGTTGCGCCGAAGCGCGATGCGGCCGACGGACAGGAGGCGAAGTCTTGATTACCTTGGGCCACCTGCTTGGACTGGGTGCGGTGCTGTTCTGCATCTCCCTGGCCGGCATCTTCCTCAACCGCAAGAACGTCATCGTGTTGCTGATGTCGATCGAGTTGATGCTGCTGTCGGTCAACGTCAACTTCATCGCGTTCTCGCGCGAGCTCGGCGACACCGCCGGTCAGTTGTTCGTGTTCTTCATTCTGACGGTTGCCGCTGCGGAGGCTGCAATCGGCCTCGCGATCCTGGTGACTCTGTTCCGCACGCGCCGCACGATCAATGTGGCCGAAGTCGATACGTTGAAGGGCTGACCTGTAGATGGAAATCACTCTCTCCAAGAGTCTGCTGATCGCTGTGGTGCTTGCACCGCTGGTCGGCAGCATCATCGCCGGCCTGTTCGGGCGCCAGGTGGGCCGCAAGGGCGCGCAGTACGTCACCATCCTCGGTGTGGCGGTCAGCTGCGTGTTGTCGTGCCTGACGCTGTATCAGCTGGTGGAGCAGGGCGCCAGCCCGTTCAACCAGAATCTCTACACCTTCTTCGATGTCGGTAATTATTCGGCGCATGTCGGCTTCATGGTCGACCGCCTGACCGCGATGATGATGGTGGTGGTGACCTTCGTGTCGCTATTGGTGCACATCTACACCATCGGCTACATGGAAGAAGATCCGGGCTACCAGCGCTTCTTCAGCTACATCTCGCTGTTTACCTTCGCCATGCTCACGCTGGTGATGAGCAACAACTTCCTGCAGCTGTTCTTCGGCTGGGAAGCGGTGGGCCTGGTGTCTTACCTGCTGATCGGTTTCTGGTTCAAGCGCCCGACCGCGGTGTTCGCCAACATGAAGGCGTTCCTGGTCAACCGCGTCGGCGACTTCGGCTTCATCCTGGGCATTGCTGGCGTGTTGCTGTGGTTCGGCTCGCTGGATTACTCCACCGTGTTCGCCAACGCGACCACCATGGCCAATGCCAAGGTGCAGCTGTTCGCCGGCCACGAATGGAGCGTGATGACGCTGATCTGCATCTGCCTGTTCATTGGCGCGATGGGCAAGTCGGCGCAGGTGCCGTTGCACGTGTGGCTGCCGGACTCGATGGAAGGACCGACGCCGATCTCGGCGCTGATCCATGCTGCGACGATGGTGACTGCCGGCATCTTCATGGTCGCGCGCATGTCCCCGCTGTTCGAGCTGTCGGAAACCGCGTTGAACTTCATCCTGTTCATCGGTGCGACCACGGCCTTCTTCACCGGCCTGATCGGCATCGTGCAGAACGACATCAAGCGTGTGGTTGCGTATTCCACGCTGTCGCAGCTGGGCTACATGACCGTTGCACTGGGCGTGTCGGCATATTCGGCGGCGGTGTTCCATCTGATGACGCACGCCTTCTTCAAGGCGCTGCTGTTCCTGGCTGCCGGCTCGGTCATCATCGGCATGCACCATGAGCAGGACATGCGCAAGATGGGAGGCCTGCGCAAGTACATGAAGGTGACGTACTGGACCAGCGTGATCGGCACCCTGGCGCTGGTGGGTACGCCGTTCTTCTCCGGCTTCTACTCCAAGGACACCATCATCGAGGCAGCCGCACACCATGCGCACGAATCGCATAGCTGGATCGCGACGTATGGCTACTGGGCAGTGCTCGGCGGCGTGCTGGTCACCAGCTTCTACAGCTTCCGCCTGCTGTTCCTGACCTTCCACGGCAAGGAGCGTTTCCGCGATGCCCATGCGCACGACACGCATGCACATCACGACAGCGCGCACACCGATGCCGAAGCGCAGGTCCACGCGCACGACGTACATGCACACGATACGCACGGCCACGACGACCACGGCCATGGTCATCACGGTGCCCACGAACCGCACGAATCGAAGTGGGTGGTGACGCTGCCATTGATCCTGTTGGCGATTCCGTCGGTGGCGATCGGCTTCTTCACCATTGGTCCGATGCTGTTCGGCACCGATTGGCAGGGTCACCATGCGGCGCACGCGCTCAAGGGCCAGGCCGTCTCGTTCTTCACCGGCATCGTCGACTTCTACGACCCGGCACGCGACACCGTCGGTGCGCTGGCTGAAGAATTCCACGGTCCGGTTGCGTTCGCGTTGCACGGCATGACCGCTGCACCTTTCTTCCTGACGGTCGCAGGTTTGCTGCTGGCCGCGCTGTTCTACCTGTGGAAGCCCGACCTGGCCACCAAATCGCGCAAGGCATTCGCGCCGATCGTGTGGTTGCTGGAAAACAAATACGGCTTCGACAAGCTGTGGATCAATGGCTTCGCCGGTGGTGGCGTTGTCCTTGGCAAGGCGTCACGCGCAATCGACACCCATGTGGTCGACGGCGTGGTCGTCAATGGTTCTGCCCGACTGATCGACCTGGCTGCAAATCTGCTGCGTCGCACGCAATCCGGTTTCCTCTATCACTACGCCTTCGCAATGATCATCGGTTTGATCGCCTTGTTGGCGGTACTGATGCATTTCTGGCGTTGACCTGTACGGAATAAGAAAACGTGTCGAACTGGCCTTTACTGTCTATCTTGATCTGGCTGCCGATTATCGGCGGCGCCCTGATCCTTGCGTTACGCAACGCCGAAACCGCCCGGTGGGCATCGTTGGCGGTGGCGGTGGCGACCTTTGCGCTGAGTCTGCCGCTGCTGGGCTACGACACCGCCAATGACGCCCTGCAGTTCATCGAACTGCACGCATGGATCCCGGCCTACAACATCGGCTACAACCTGGGCGTGGATGGCATCGCGGTCGCGTTGATCGTGCTGACCACGCTGGTGACGGTGCTGGCCCTGATCGGTGCCTGGCGCTCGATCGACAAGCGCGTCAATCAATACGTCGCCGCCTTCCTGATCCTGGAAGGCGTCACGGTCGGCATCTTTGCCGCCACCGACGCGATGTTGTTCTACGTGTTCTTCGAAGCCATGCTGATCCCGATGTTCCTGATCATCGGTGTCTGGGGCGGTCCGCGGCGCATCTACGCGGCGATGAAGTTCTTCCTGTACACCTTCCTCGGCTCGGTGCTGATGCTGGTCGGCCTGGTGTATCTGTATCTGAAGGGTGGCAGCTTCCAGCTGGCAGACCTGTATGCGCTGCAGCTCACCGCCAAGGAACAGACCTGGATCTTCTTCGCGTTCCTGATCGCGTTTGCGGTCAAGGTGCCGATGTTCCCGGTGCACACCTGGTTGCCGGATGCCCACGTCGAGGCGCCGACCGCCGGTTCGGTGATCCTGGCGGCGATCGCGCTGAAGATCGGCGGCTACGGTTTCCTGCGTTTCAATCTGCCGATCGTGCCGGACGCCAGCCACGAGTTCGCCTGGCTGGTCATCGCGCTGTCGCTGATCGCGGTGGTCTATGTCGGCCTGGTGGCGCTGGTGCAGGAAGACATGAAGAAGCTGGTGGCGTATTCGTCCATCGCGCACATGGGCTTCGTCACGCTCGGTACGTTCATCGCCTTCACCCTGGTGCGCGAGTACGGCAGCACCGACGCTGCGCGCCTCGGCCTGCAGGGTGCGATGGTGCAGATGATTTCGCACGGCTTCGTGTCCGGTGCGATGTTCTCCTGCATCGGCGTGCTCTACGACCGCATGCACACCCGTCGCATCGCCGACTACGGCGGCGTGGTAAACGTGATGCCGTGGTTCGCCACCTTCGCCATGCTGTTCTTCATGGCCAATGCCGGCCTGCCTGGCACCAGCGGCTTCGTTGGCGAATTCATGGTGATCCTGGCCAGCTTCCAGAAGCATCCCTTGGTTGCCTTCGCTGCGGCGACCACGCTGGTGATCACCGCCGCTTACACGCTGTGGCTCTACAAGCGCGTGTTCTTCGGTGAAGTGGCCAACGCACACGTGGCCGAGCTGAAGGACATCAATGGCCGTGAAGCATTCGTCCTGGGGGTGTTCGCTGCCGGCGTGCTGGCCCTGGGCCTGTATCCGAAGCCGCTGACCGATCTGATGGAACCATCGATCGCCAAGCTGGCTACCCAGATTGCCGCGACCAAGCTTTGACCGCTTGCCGTACGTTTTGATTTTCAGGATTTGATGATGACCACGCCAACGCTCGCGCCGTTGACCACCGCTGACTTGGCTCCGCTCGTACCGGAGCTGGTGCTGATCGGCGGCGCCTTCGCACTGCTGATGCTCGACCTGTTCGTGAGCCAGCGGAACAAGGTCTGGACCCACCTGTTCTCCGTTGCCGTCCTTGCCGTGGTGCTGGTGTTGCTGGCGACCGGCACGGGCGGGCAGGGCGACATCTTCAGCGGCATGTTCGTTCGCGACACTGCGGCCGATGTCATGAAGACCGTGATCGTGCTGGTCAGCGGGCTGAGCCTGGTCTATGGCTGGACCTACCTGCGCGAGCGCAATCTCTACCAGGGCGAAATTCCGGTGTTGGTGCTGTTCGCCACTGCGGGCATGATGCTGCTGGCGTCGGCCGGTAGCCTGCTGATGGTCTATCTGGGTCTTGAGCTGCTTGCGCTGTGCTCCTACGCGTTGGTCGCATCCAACCGCGACAATGGTCTGGCCACCGAAGCGGCAATGAAGTATTTCGTGCTCGGTTCGCTGGCATCGGGTCTGCTGCTGTACGGCATGTCGCTGGTGTACGGCGCGACCGGCACCCTCAGCCTGGCCGGCATCCACGATGCGATCGAGGGCTCCAAGGAGCGCACGCTGTTGCTGACCGGCACCATCTTCATGATCGCCGGTGTTGCCTTCAAGCTGGGCGCTGCGCCGTTCCACATGTGGCTGCCCGACGTGTACCAGGGCGCGCCCGCGCCAATCGCGCTGTTCATCAGTTCGGCGCCCAAGCTCGCGGCATTCGGTATGGCGTATCGCCTGCTGGAAGTCGGCATGGGGCCGCTGTCGCCACAGTGGCATCTGCTGATCGGCGGTCTGTCGGCACTGTCGTTGGTGGTGGGCAACCTGATGGCCATTGCGCAGAGCAATCTAAAGCGCATGCTCGCGTACTCGACCGTTTCGCACATCGGCTTCCTGCTGATGGGCGTTGCCGGCGGTGGCGAAGAAGGCTATGCGGCGGCAATGTTCTACGCGGTCAGCTACACCATCATGTCCACCGCGTCGTTCGGCGCCATCATCGCGCTGTCGCGCAATGGGTTCGAGGCGGAGAACATCGACGACTTCAAGGGACTCAATGCGCGTAACCCGTGGATGGCAGGGCTGGTGCTGTGCATCATGGCCTCGCTTGCAGGCATCCCGCCGTTCCTTGGCTTCTGGACCAAGCTGGCAGTGCTGGGTGCGGCGGTGAAGGGCGACATGTTGTGGCTGGCGCTGGTCGGCGTGATTTGCGCTGTGATCGGTGCGTACTACTACCTGCGTGTCATCAAGGTCATGTACTTCGACGAGCCGGTGGGCGAGCCTTTGCCGGCCAACAACGACCGCGTGCTGGGCGCCGTGCTTGGCGTCAATGCGCTGGCCTTGCTGGCCCTTGGCCTGGCCTGGAGCCCGATCATGGTGTGGTGCCAGCGCGCGTTCGCTGGCCTTGCTTAAGTAAAGGCAGACCGGTCCTAGGTCTGGCGGTGCTCCACGCCACGTGTGCGGCACTGGACTAAAATAAAGCTGCATTTACTATTTCGTTTTTGTTGCATTGCGGTTATCATTCGCCGCGACGTTGAACAGCCGCCACGCTGTTCAACAGATGAAAAACTAGGGCTTGCAATTGCCGCTCAAGTTCTTCATAATTCCGCTTCTGCTGCGGGGTGGAGCAGTCTGGCAGCTCGTCGGGCTCATAACCCGAAGGTCGCAGGTTCAAATCCTGCCCCCGCTACCAAGTTTCGAATTGTTGCTTTATCGCAGTAATTCAACTTCTTGGATCGTAAGGACGCATGTTCCCGTCTTTACGCCGACCCTGAGAGGTCGGGCTTTTTTCACGCAAGGGGCCCATCGGGCCCCTTGTTTTTTCCGGAACCGGAAAGTTTGCTGCCGGTTGCCGGGGTTCTACTGGCAATCATCTGATCAGGGCAGTCTGTGAGCGAAAAAGCGACCGAAATCGCGAATCTGCTGAGTCCAACGGTTGAGTCCCTGGGCTTGGAACTGCTGGGCGTGGAATATCTTCCTGCCCCAGGTGGCGCCACATTGCGCCTGTACATCGATGTGCCGCTGGCCGAGCAGCCCGAGCGTGTCATCAACGTCGACGACTGCGAGCGTGTGAGCCGTGAAGTGTCGGCCCAGCTCGATGTCGAAGACCCGATCAGCGGCAACTACACCCTGGAAGTCTCTTCGCCGGGTGTGGACCGTCCGCTGTTCACGCTGGAACAGTTCGCGCGCCATGCCGGCGAATCCGCAAAGATCGTATTGAAGCTGGCCCAGGACGGTCGGCGCCGCTTCCAGGGCCCGATCCTGCGCATCGATGCCGAGGCCGGCGCCGTAGTGTTTGCGGTCGATGGCAAAGACGTGCAGATCGCCTTCGACAATATCGACAAGGCGCGCATTCTGCCCGACTGGGTCGCGTTGGGCCTGGCACCGCAGAAACCGAATAAGCCCGGCCCGAAAAAACCCGGGCACGAGAAGAAGAAACCATCCAATGAGTCGGCGGCTGGCAAGCCGCGCGCGGAGTGACGAAATGAGCAAGGAACTTTTGCTGGTAGTGGATGCGGTCGCCAACGAGAAAGGCGTGCCGCGCGAAGTGATCTTCGATGCGATCGAGGCCGCGCTGGCTTCCGCAGCGAAGAAGCGCTATCCCGACCAGGACGTGCTGGCACGCGTCACCATCGATCACAAGGACGGTAACTACGAAACCTACCGTCGTTGGGAAGTGGTGGCCGACGATGTAGTGATGGAATCGCCGGACCGCCAGGTGCGTCTGATGGATGCCATCGAGGAAGCCGACGGCGTGGATGTGGGCGACTACATCGAAGAACAGATTGAAAACCCCGACTTCGGTCGTATCGCCGCGCAGGCCGCCAAGCAGGTGATCGTGCAGCGTGTGCGCGAGGCCGAGCGTCAGCAGGTGGTGGATGCGTGGAACGATCGCGTGGGCGAGCTGATCACCGGTGTGGTCAAGCGCGCAGAGCGCGGCAACATCTTTGTGGACCTGGGCGGCAATGCCGAAGCCTTCATTCCGAAGGACAAGGGCATTCCGCGCGACGTGTTGCGCCCGGGCGACCGCGTGCGCGGTTATCTGGCCGAAGTGCGTTCCGAGCCGCGTGGCCCGCAGCTGTTCATCAGCCGCGCCGCGCCGGAATTCATGATCGAACTGTTCAAGCTCGAAGTGCCGGAAGTGGGCCAGGGCCTGGTCGAGATCAAGGCCTGCGCACGCGATCCGGGCGACCGTGCCAAGATTGCGGTGATTGCACACGACACCCGCACCGATCCCATCGGCGCGTGCATCGGCATGCGCGGTTCACGCGTGCAGGCGGTGTCCAACGAGCTCAATGGCGAGCGCGTGGATATCGTGTTGTGGAACGAGAACCCGGCCAATTTCGTGATCAATGCGATGGCGCCGGCCGAAGTGCAGTCGATCATCGTCGATGAAGACAAGCACTCGATGGATCTGGCCGTGGCAGAAGACCGCCTGGCCCAGGCGATCGGCAAGGGCGGCCAGAACGTGCGTCTGGCCAGCCGCCTGACCGGGTGGCAGCTCAACGTGATGACCGCCGACCAGGTGGCCGCCAAGTCCGAGGCCGAGCAGGCAGCAGCGCGCCAGCTGTTCATGGATCGCCTGGAAGTGGACGAAGAAATTTCCGCAATCCTGGTGTCCGAAGGCTTCAGCACGGTCGAAGAAATCGCCTACGTGCCGGTCGGCGAGTTGCTGGCGGTGGAAGGCTTCGACGAAGACATCGTCGAAGAACTGCGCGCCCGTGCCCGCGATGCGTTGCTCAACGCCGCGCTGGCCGAAGAAGAAGGCCTGGAAGGAACTCAGCCCACCGAGGACCTGCTGGCGCTGGAGGGGATGGACGAGGAGACGGCCTTTGCTCTGGCCGAGCACGGCGTGCGCACCAGCGAGGACTTGTCGGACCTGGCCGCGGACGAGATCGTCGACTTCGGCATCGAGGGTCTGACCCAGGAGCGCGCCGCCGCGCTGATCCTGGCAGCCCGCGCCGAGGAGATCGCCCGTTTGGAGCGCGGCGAATGAGCCGGCAATGAACCGCGCCCTGACCCCATCAGGGCTTAGAATCAGCGCTTCCCTTGCTCTGGGCGAGGGGGCGCCAACCAGATCATAGGATCCGAATGTCGCAGCAAACCACCATCCGCAAGCTTGCCGAACTGGTCAATACGCCGGTCGATAAACTGCTGGTTCAACTGGCCGAGGCCGGAATGAAGTTCAGCGGTCCCGACCAGGTCGTGACCAGCACCGAGAAGATGAAACTGCTTGGCTTCCTGCGTCGCACGCATGGCAAGGCCGACACGCCCGCCGAAGCGGCGAGCGAAGCAGCCAAGAAGATCACACTCAATCGGCGCAAGCTGCAGGAAGTGACGGTCAGTGCCGGTCGCACCAAAACCACGGTCAACGTGGAAGTGCGGCAGAAGCGCACCTACGTGAAATCCGAAAACGAGGGCAGCGGCCGCGCCGCGCCGATGACGCCGGACGAGGAGCGCGCAGACATCCTGGCCAAGCTCGCCGCCTCGCGTCAGCGCAATCTCGACGAGCAGCAGGCGCTGGCTGAAAGCGACCGCGTGCGCGACGAAGCGATTCAACGCAAGCGCGAAGAAGAGCAGGCTGCCAAGGATCGTGCAGAAGCCGAGCGCAAGGCTGCCGAGGAAGCCGCTGCGGCTGCCAGTGCGCCGGCCCCGGTGGCTGCCGCGCCGACGCCGTCTGCAGCAGCGCCTGCTGCACGCGCGCCGTCGTCACCCTCCGCGCCGCGTCCGTCCCGTCCGGCAGGCGCATCGCCGGCCTCGCGTCCGGCAACGCCGGCACGTCCGGACGACCGTAACAACAATGCCGCCAAGCACAAGACGCGCGGTTCGCACGTCATGGTCGCCGGTGTCGAAGACGACGATGCGACCAAGCGCTTCGCCGGGCAGTTGCATCTGTCCGCGGCCGATCGCGCGCGTCGTTCCAATGTGCGTGGCAAGCCGACCGGTCGTCCCGGTTCGTCGTCCTCGCGCCGTGGCAACGACAACGGCCGTGGCAATCAGGCCAACAGCGGGCCGCACGGGTTCGAACGTCCTACCGCGCCAGTGGTGCGTGAAGTGGCGATCGGCGAGACCATTACCGTTGCAGACCTGGCGCAGAAGCTCGCGCTCAAGGGCGGCGACGTGGTCAAGGCGCTGTTCAAGATGGGCGTCATGGCGACCATCACCCAGAGCATCGATCACGACACCGCCTCGCTGGTGACCGAAGAACTCGGCCACAAGGCTGTGCGTGCCGACAATGCCGACTTCGAGGACGCGCTGCTGGCGCATGCCGAAGACGCGCAGGGCGACACCACCTCGCGTCCGCCGGTGGTCACCATCATGGGTCACGTCGATCACGGCAAGACCTCGCTGCTGGATTACATCCGTCGCACCAAGATCGCTTCGGGTGAAGCCGGCGGCATCACCCAGCACATCGGTGCCTACCACGTCGAAACCAACCGCGGCGTCATCAGCTTCCTGGATACGCCCGGCCATGCCGCGTTTACCTCGATGCGTGCCCGCGGCGCCAAGATCACCGACATCGTGGTGCTGGTCGTTGCAGCAGACGATGGGGTGATGCCGCAGACCAAGGAAGCGGTGGCGCATGCCAAGGCGGCAGGCGTTCCGTTGATCGTGGCAGTCAACAAGATCGACAAGGCCGGCGCGGATCCGCTGCGGGTCAAGAACGAGCTGCTGGCCGAAAACGTGGTGGCCGAAGACTTCGGTGGCGACACCCAGTTCATCGAAGTGTCGGCCAAGCTCGGTACCGGTGTGGACACGCTGCTGGATGCGATTTCGCTGCAGGCCGAAGTGCTGGAACTCAAGGCAGTGGCCGATGGCCGCGCCAGCGGTACCGTCATCGAATCCTCGCTGGACAAGGGCCGCGGCCCGGTCGCGACGGTGCTGGTGCAGCAGGGTGCGCTGAAGCGTGGCGACTACCTGGTGTGCGGCATTCAGTACGGCCGCGTGCGTGCGCTGTTCGACGAAACCGGCCATCAGCCGGCCTCGGCGGGCCCGTCGATTCCGGTGCAGGTGCTTGGCTTGTCCGGCGTGCCGGAAGCCGGCGACGACTTCGTGGTCGTCGACGACGAGCGTCTGGCCAAGGACGTGGCGCAGCAGCGCGAAACCAAGCGCCGCGAGTCGCGTCTGGTCGCCTCGGCCAGCAACCGCATGGAAGACATCCTGGCCCAGATGGGCAAGGGTGATGGTCAGCAGGTGTTGAACCTGGTGATCAAGGCCGACGTGCAGGGTTCGGTGGAAGCGCTCAAGCAGTCGCTGGTGGCGTTGTCCAACGACGACATCCGCATCAACGTGATCCACTCCGGCGTGGGCGGCATTACCGAATCCGATGCGAATTCGGCGGCGGCTTCCAAGGCCACGATCATCGGCTTCAACGTGCGTGCAGATGCTTCGGCGCGCAAGATCGTCGAGTCCAACGGTATCGATCTGCGTTACTTCTCGATTATCTATGACGTGATCGACCAGGTGAAGCAGGTGGCGTCCGGTCTGCTCGGTGTGGAAATCCGCGAAGAGATCATCGGTATTGCGCAGGTTCGCGATGTGTTCCGCAGCTCCAAGTTCGGCGCGGTCGCAGGCTGCATGATCATCGAAGGTGTGGTGAAGCGCAGCAAGCCGATCCGCGTGCTCCGCGACAGCGTCGTGGTGTTCGAGGGCGAGCTGGAATCGCTGCGTCGCTTCAAGGAAAACGTCGACGAAGTGCGCAACGGTACCGAATGCGGTATCGGCGTGAAGGCCTACAACGACGTCAAGGCCGGCGACCAGATCGAGTGCTTCGAGCGTATCGAAGTCGCCCGCACGCTGTAACGAAGACGGGACCCGGGACCGGGGACCGGGAACCCGGGAGAAGCGAAAGCGAAGGCGCTTGCTCTTCCGGGTTCCCGGTCTCCGGTTCCGGGTCCTGAACCAAAAGGTTCCAGGCCATGCCAACCAAATCATTCCATCGCACCGACCGCGTCGCTGCGCAGGTGCGTCGCGACCTCGGCACGATTGTGCACGCGGCCGTGCGCGACCACGGCTTGCCGTCGGTCAGCGTTTCCGATGTCGAAATCACTCGGGACCTGGCGCATGCCAAGGTGTTCGTCACCGCGCTGCAACAGGAACGCTCGGTCGAAGCGGTCAAGGGGCTCAAGGAAATCGCCGGGCAGCTGCGCACGCAGTTGGCACGCGCGATGAAGCTGCGTCATGTGCCCGAGCTGCACTTCCATTACGACGATTCGGTCGATCGCGGCGAGCGCATCGACAACCTGCTGCGTGACCTGGACGACATTGGCCCCGAGGCCGCATCCAGCGACGAAGATGCCGAACAGCGCTAAGCGCTGTGACGGCCTGCCGCCTCTGCTGCGGCCCTGATTCCCGCGGGCGCCCACGGCGCCCGATTCGAGCACCGATCTTTTGAAACCCCGCATCGTCTATCGCCCGTTGCACGGCATCCTGTTGCTGGACAAGCCGGCCGGGCTCAGTTCCAACACTGCGTTGCAGGCCGCGCGCCGGTTATTGCGTGCGGAAAAGGGCGGCCACACCGGCAGCCTGGACCCGCTGGCCACCGGCTTGCTGCCGTTGTGCCTGGGCGAGGCGACCAAGATTGCCGGCTTGCTGCTTGGTTCGGCCAAGGCGTACGACGCCGAGGTGGTACTGGGCGTCACCACCGATACCGACGACGCCGATGGCGAGCCGCTGCGCGAGCGTGTGGTGCCTGCGCTGAGCGAAGACGCATTGCGCGCGGCCTTGGCTTCGTTTATCGGTCGCATTCAACAGCAGGCGCCGATCTATTCCGCGCTCAAGCAGGGCGGTGAGCCGCTGTATGCCAAGGCCCGGCGTGGCGAGGTGATCGAGGCGCCGGTGCGCGAGGTCGATGTGCAGGCGATCGAGGTGCTCGGTTACAACGCGCCGCGTCTGCAACTGCGGGTGACCTGCGGCTCGGGCACCTATATCCGTAGCCTGGCGCGCGATCTGGGCGAGGTGCTGGGTTGCGGCGCGCACATCGCATCGCTGCGCCGGCTGTGGGTGGAGCCGTTTCGCGCTCCGCAGATGATCACACTGGAGGCACTGTCGGCAGCGCTGGACGCGGGCACCGAGCCGCGGGATCTATTGCTGCCGATCGAAGCCGGCCTGGTCGATTTTGCGCGGATTGTGCTCGATCAGACCCATGCGGCCCGTTTCCGCATGGGGCAACGCTTGCGCGATGCTGCGTTTCCGGTGGGCCAGGTGGCCGTGTTCGGACCCGACGGAAGCCCTTCGGGCCTGGGCCTGGTGGATGCGGACGGGCGCCTGTCGCCGCAGCGGTTGTTCAATGGTCTGAACGAAAGTTTGGGCCGTTAAGATTTTGTCAACTTGTTCCCTGGGCCGCGCGACGGTACAATTTCGCGGCCCCGATCGGGGCACCTCAGCGCCAAGCGCGCTCATCCTGAGCAAACGGCGAGTCCGGCGGTGCGTCACGCACGTTCCTGTCGACCACGCATCTATCGAGAAAACATCATGTCTGTCGACACCCAGAAAGTTATTGAAGACAACAAGCGCAGCGCCCAGGACACCGGTTCGCCGGAAGTGCAGGTCGCTCTGCTGACCGCGCGCATCGAGCTGCTGACCGGTCACTTCAAGACCCACAAGAAGGATCACCACAGCCGTCGTGGCCTGCTGCAGATGGTCAACCGTCGCCGCAGCCTGCTCGACTACCTGAAGAAGAAGGACAACGATCGTTACAAGTCCTTGATCGAGAAGCTCGGCCTGCGCCGCTAATCGAGTCCTACCGCCGCGGCGCAGCGATGCGCCGCGGTTTTGTTTTTGGTCAATCGCACTACGTTACTGGCAACACGCATTCTTGGGCCGGAGCCTCCCGGCCGCCCGTTCTCGGCATGGGTCGACGACGGTCCAACGCAGACAGCAACACCTAAGGGAAAAAACCTCCGTGGCAAAAATCACCAAAACCTTCCAGTACGGCAAGCACACCGTCACTCTTGAGACGGGCGAAATCGCTCGCCAGGCAGGCGGCGCCGTCATCGTCAAGTTCGACGACACCGTACTGCTGGTCACCGCCGTCGCCGCCAAGAGCGCGCGCGAAGGGCAGGACTTCTTCCCCCTGACGGTCGATTATCAGGAGAAGTTCTATGCCGGCGGCCGCATCCCGGGCGGCTTCTTCAAGCGCGAAGGACGCGCGACCGAGAAGGAAACGTTGATCTCGCGCCTGATCGATCGCCCGATCCGTCCGCTGTTCCCGGAGGACTACAAGAACGAAGTGCAGATCATCGCCACCGTGATGTCGATGAACCCGGACATCGACGGCGATATCGCCGCGCTGATCGGTGCATCGGCCGCGCTGTCGCTGGCCGGCACCCCGTTCAACGGCCCGATCGCTGCGGCGAAGGTCGGTTACAAGAATGGCGAATACATCCTCAACCCGACCGTGACCGAGCTGAAGGATTCGCAGCTGGAGCTGGTCGTGGCCGGTACCGCAAATGCGGTGCTGATGGTCGAGTCCGAAGCCGAGCTGCTGTCGGAAGAAGTGATGCTGGGCGCAGTGACGTTCGGCCATCGCGAGATGCAGAAGGTCATCAATATCATCAACGAGCTGACCGTCGAAGCCGGCACCAAGCCGTCCGATTGGGTGGCCCCGGCGAAGAACGAGGGCATGATCGCCGCGCTGAAGGAAGCGGTGGGCGAGCAGCTCGCGTCGGCTTTCCAGGTGCGTGACAAGCTGCAGCGCCGCGATGCGATTTCGGCCATCAAGAAGGACGTGCTGGGTTCGCTGGCGCCGCGTGCCACGATCGAAGGCTGGGCTTCCGGTGATCTGGCCAAGGAATTCGGCGAGCTGGAATACCAGACCATGCGTGGCTCGGTGCTGAGCACCAAGGTGCGTATCGACGGCCGTGCACTGGATACCGTGCGCCCGATCAGCGCCAAGGCCGGCGTGTTGCCGCGTACCCACGGCTCGGCACTGTTCACCCGTGGCGAAACGCAGGCGATCGTGATCACCACGCTCGGCACCGCACGCGACGGTCAGGTCATCGACGCCGTCTCGGGCGAGTACAAAGAGAACTTCCTGTTCCACTACAACTTCCCTCCGTACTCGGTGGGCGAGTGTGGTCGTTTCGGTGCGCCGAAGCGCCGCGAAATCGGCCACGGCCGTCTGGCCAAGCGCGGCGTGCTCGCCGTGATGCCGAGTCTGGAAGAATTCCCGTACACCATCCGCGTGGTCTCGGAAATCACCGAATCGAACGGTTCCTCGTCGATGGCATCGGTCTGCGGCAGCTCGTTGGCGCTGATGGATGCCGGTGTGCCGATCAAGGCGCCGGTCGCAGGTATCGCGATGGGTCTGGTGAAGGAAGGCAACGACTTTGTCGTGCTCTCCGACATCCTGGGTGACGAAGATCACCTCGGCGACATGGACTTCAAGGTGGCCGGTACCGCCGAAGGCGTGTCCGCGCTGCAGATGGATATCAAGATCGAAGGCATCACCGAAGAGATCATGAAGCAGGCATTGCAGCAGGCCAAGGCCGGCCGTCTGCACATCCTGGGCGAGATGGCGCATGCCCTGACCACCCCGCGTCAGGAACTGAGCGACTACGCGCCGCGCCTGCTGACCATTAAGATCCACCCGGACAAGATCCGCGAAGTGATCGGCAAGGGTGGCTCGACCATCCAGGCGATCACCAAGGAAACCGGTACGCAGATCGACATCCAGGACGACGGCACGATCATCATCGCCTCGGTCAACGCGATCGCCGCGCAAGCTGCCAAGTCGCGTATCGAGCAGATCACCTCGGACGTGGAGCCGGGCCGCATCTACGAAGGCAAGGTCGCCAAGATCATGGACTTCGGCGCGTTCGTCACCATCCTGCCGGGCAAGGATGGCCTGGTGCACGTCTCGCAGATTTCCAGCGAGCGCGTGGAGAAGGTCGGCGACAAGCTGAAGGAAGGCGATCTGGTGCGCGTCAAGGTGCTGGAAGTGGACAAGCAGGGCCGTATCCGTCTGTCGATCAAGGCAGTGGAAGAAGGCGAGGGCGTGCCGGCTTCGGCCGAGTAATCGCTGCTGGCTGATGCATCACGCGTGACGCGTGATGCATGACGAAAGAGCGGGCTTCGGCCCGCTTTTTTGTTGTGCGCTTGATTCCTTCTCCCTGCGGGAAAAGGTGCCCCAAAGGGGCGGATGAGGGTACGTGCAAAGCCTTGTGATGTTCGAAATGTAAGTGGCTTCGCCTGCATCCTCACCCCACCCATCTCCTGCAGGTGAAGGGCTTTGATTCCTGTTCATCTCGGAAGAAGGTGGCGCGCAGCGCCGGATGAAGCTGCGTGCAAAGCCACATGGAGTGGGAGCGAAAAAGGGCTTCGCCCCGTACCCTCACCCCAACCCCTCCCGCAGGAGAGGGGCTTTGATTCCTTCTCCCTGCGGGAGAAGGTGCCCCAAAGGGGTGGATGAGGGTACGTGCAAAGCCTTGTGATGTTCGAAATGTAAGTGGTCGCCCCTGAAAAACCCCCAAACCACATCCATTGCAGGGCGTCCCCCGCATTTTCGGCGTGCTGGAACTGCCAGTTTTCGTTACTGTACGCGCTGGTTTCTGGCAGTTTTCGCCCATGCGTACACGCCGTCCTGCCGCCGAGCAGTTGCCTGCCGATGAGTTGTTTCGTTCGCGTCTGGAAAACCAGATCGACCTGCGCCATCCACTGGTTCAGCTGAGCCATCGGCTGCCGTGGAGTGCGTTGGAGCAGGCGCTATTGCCGCGATTGCCGGCCACAACTGCCAGCGGCGGACGGCCCGGCCTGCCGATGCGTCTGATCGCCGGGCTGCTCTACCTCAAGCACGCCTACGACCTGTCCGACGAGGCCGTATGCGCGCGCTGGCTGGAAAATCCGTACTGGCAGTTCTTCACCGGCGAGGTGGTATTCCAGACCTGCTTGCCGTGCGATCCCAGTTCCCTGACACGTTGGCGACAGCGTCTGGGCGAAGCGGGCATGGAAGAGCTATTGGCGCACACGATCAACACCGCGCATGCGATGAAGGCGGTGGATGCACGCGAGTTGTCGCGGGTGATCGTGGACACCACCGTGCAGGAAAAGGCGATCGCCCATCCCACCGACAGCCGGCTGCTGGAGGTGGCGCGCAAGAAGCTGGTGCTGCTGGCCAAGCGCCACGGCATCGCACTACGACAGACCTATGCGCGGCAAGGCCCGGTCTTGAGCCGCAAGGCCGGGCGCTATGCGCATGCGCGCCAGTTCAAGCGCATGCACAAGGTGCTGCGACGCCAACGCACGCTCCTGGGACGCGTATTACGCGATCTGCAACGCAAGCTGGACCCCTTGGTGCGTGAGCGCATCAGTGTCTGGCTGGAACGCGCACAACGGGTGTTGACACAACGCCCCAAGGACAAGCAAAAGCTCTACGCCCTGCATGCGCCGGAAGTGGAATGCATGAGCAAGGGCAAGGCGAGGACACCTTACGAATTTGGCGTCAAGGTCGGCATTGCGGTGAGTGCGCGCAAAGGCTTGATCGTGGGCGCGCGCAGTTTTCCCGGCAATCCTTACGACGGCGATACGTTGGCCGAGCAGCTGGAGCAGACGCGTGGGTTGCTGCAGGATGTGAATGTGACCCCGCAGGTAGCGATCGTGGACCTGGGGTATCGCGGACGTGAGGTAGATGGCGTGCAGATCCTGCATCGCGGCAAGGCCAAGACGCTGACACGACGGCAATGGAGCTGGATCAAACGCCGGCAAGCGGTGGAGCCGGTGATTGGACATCTGAAACAGGACTGCCGCTTGAATCGCTGCTATCTAAAGGGTGCCCAAGGCGATGCACTACACGTGCTCGGCTGCGCCGCCGGCTACAACCTGCGCTGGCTGATGCGCTGGATCGCCTTTTTGCGTGCCTGGTTGCAGGCGATGGCAGGGGCATCCTTGAGCCTGGTGCACCGGTCGCCGCTGACCTTTGGTGCTTGAAGGGGATTTTTCAGGGGCGACTAAGTGGCTTCGCCTGCATCCTCACCCCACCCATCTCCTGCAGGTGAAGGGCTTTGATTCCTGCTCATCTCGGAAGAAGGGGGCGCGCAGCGCCGGATGAAGCTGCGTGCAAAGCCACATGGAGTGGGAGCGAAAAAGGGCTTCGCCCCGTACCCTCACCCCAACCCCTCTCCCGCTGGAGAGGGGCTTTGAACCCGGCTTTACTCAGGCTGCTGTTGCTGCGTCGGCGCAGGTTGCGTTTCCGGGCGCGGCGGCACGACGCGTGGAAAGCCTGGCGGCATCGTTTGTTCTGCGGGCGTGGTGCCGGGTGCCGGCAGCGGCGCCGTCGGTGGCGGTGCGACCATTGCCGCATCAGGCCGCAGTTTCAGCAGTGCGGCCCAATCGCGACGATTGAAATCGCAGAGTTCTTCGTGTGCCGGCGTGCATTCGCTTGCAATGCCCAGGCTGTCTTCGTTCTGATCCTGATTGCTATCCGATTGCGGCGTCGGCAATACCACGCGGCCGGCGCGATCCAACGGCATCTTGCGCATCATCACCGTATTGAATACGTTGCCGCCGATCAGATACAGCGTGCGATCGCCACCGACGTTGGCGGCCACCACCACATCGCAGTGCGATTGCCACGGCATCGGTGCGCTGCCACCCAGCGTAGCCTTCAGACCCGCGTAGCCCAGCGCCACGCTGCGGCCGCGCAGCAGACACAGCATGTCACCGGGCGCGGGTTTTTCGACTGCCGGATCGGTGAACTGGTAAGGGCCGGTGGCGCCGTCGTTGTAGGCGCTGCGGATGTAATCCAGATGGCGTGCGGAGCGATGAAAACCGCTCAGCCCGGACTGTGTCATCACCCAGGAAATGAAAGCGGCCGACCACGGGTTGTCGATCAGAAATGCGCGGCAGTCGCTGGTGGTGTAGCGGGTTCCATCCAGTGCCGCGCAGCTCGATGCACCGGGGCGGCCGCCCATCGAGGCAAGTGTGCCGCTGTCGCGCCAATAGCCTGCAACGCGCTGCCAGGCCACCACACCGTGATCGGCGAGATAACCCGACTCGGCTTCGGTCACGCCCAGGCTGGCAAGACGGCCCTTGGCATCGATAAACGGGTGCTGCCACAAACGGTGCTCGTTGCAGGCACTGCGCACGATGGCGATCGCGGCGGGACTGGTGCCGAACCGCGGCGGCATATCGCAGACTTCTGCAGCTGCTGCGCTGCTTCCCCATCCTGCCAACAATAGGCAGAGCCACGGCCAAGGTTTTACGGTCATCGCAGGTCCTGCACAGAACAATCGCAGCAGGCTGACAGAGCTGCCTGCGTACATGCGTGAAATCAAGCCGGCGGCGGGCCGAGTTTGAGCGACAGATCCACCGCCTGCACGTGCTTGGTGAGCCCGCCGATGGAAATGCAGTCCACGCCGTCTTCGGCAATCGCGCGAATGCCGGCCAGATCCACGCTGCCGGAGACCTCCAGCGGAATGCGCTGTTCGCTCGGTAGGGCGGCAACGATACGCACGGCCTCGCGGCGCATGGCCTGGTCGAAGTCGTCGATCAGGATGCGCGTGCAACCGACCTGCAATGCTTCGCCCAGCTGCTCCAGCGTTTCCACTTCGACCACCAGCGGCAGCTGCGGTTGCTGCACGCGTGCGGCATGCACCGCCGCGCTCAACGATCCGGCGGCGCGGATGTGGTTTTCCTTGAGCATCACCGTGTCGAACAGGCCGATGCGGTGATTGTCGCCACCGCCGCAGCGTACGGCGTATTTCTGCGCGGCGCGCAGACCCGGAAGCGTCTTGCGCGTGTCCAGGATGCGGGTGTGCGTGCCGGCCACTGCAGCCACATACGCAGCGGTGGTGGTGGCCGTGGCCGACAGCGTCTGCATGAAATTGAGCGAGGTACGTTCGGCACTGACCAGGCTGCGGCTGCGGCCCTGCAGCAGCGCCAGCACCGTGCTTGCGTTGACGTGCTGGCCTTCGTGCACCTGCCAGTCGATGCGCACCTGCGGGTCCAGCGCGCGATGCGTGGCATCGAACCAGGGCCGGCCGGCGATCACCGCATCCTGCTTGCACAGCAGGTAGGCGCTGTCGGCCTGGTCGGGCAGCAGCGCGGCGGTGACATCGCCGCTGCCGACGTCTTCGGCCAGCGCGCGCGCCACATCGGCCTCAATCGATTCGGCAGGCGGCGCGTCCGGCACGCTCATGCACACGGGCGGGCTCACTTTTCGGGGAAGTCGGCGATATGCGTGGTGGCAATGGCCTCTTCGGCCAGCAGCACCGGAATGCCATCGTCGACGCGGAAGATCTGCTTGCGGTCGCGGGTAATCAGCGCTTCGCGCAGTGGCTGGGTCTGTGCGGTGCCATCGGCGCGCTGCAGGGTTCCGCCAGCGATGGCGGTGTTGAGTGCCTCCAGGCCCTTGCCGTCGAGCAGCGAAAGCGGCTGGCGGGTGTCGGGCGAGCACAGCAGGTCGAGCAGTTTGCGATCCATCGAAGTCTTGTCTTGCGTGGAGATTGGCTAGAATACGTCTTTACCGCAGGGCAGGGCCATGACCTCCAACCACTCCGCGCCGCTGGTCGGCATCGTGATGGGCTCCCGTTCGGATTGGGACACCATGCAACACGCAGCTCAGAAGCTCGACGCGCTGGGCGTGCCGTACGAAGTCAAGGTGGTCTCGGCGCATCGCACGCCGGATGTGTTGTTCACCTATGCCGAGCAGGCTGGCGAACGCGGCCTGCGCGCGATCATTGCCGGCGCCGGCGGCGCGGCGCATCTGCCGGGCATGCTGGCCGCCAAGACCGCGGTGCCGGTGCTTGGCGTGCCGGTGCAGTCCAAGGCGCTCAACGGCATGGATTCGCTGCTGTCGATCGTACAGATGCCGGCCGGGATTCCGGTGGCCACCTTTGCCATCGGCAATGCGGGCGCAGCGAATGCGGCGTTGTTCGCCGCGGCCATGCTGGCACCCGAGCAGGCGCAGATCGGGCAGGCGCTGGCGCAGTTCCGCGCCAAGCAGACCGACGATGTCATGGCCAGCGACGACCCGCGCCAATGAGCACCGTCGGCATTCTTGGTGGCGGCCAGCTGGCGCGCATGCTGGTGCTGGCCGGTGCGCCGCTCGGCGTGCGCTTTGCGGTGTTCGACCCGGCGGCTGATGCCTGCGCGGCACAGGTGGCGCCGCTGCAGGTCGGCGCGTTTGATGATGCCGCCGCACTTGCCGCGTTCGCCGCGCAGGTGGATGTGATCACCTTCGATTTTGAAAATGTGCCGGCCACCAGCGCGCAGCAGCTCGCCACGCAGGTGCCGGTGTTTCCAAGTCCGGCTGCGCTTGCGGTTGCGCAGGACCGGCTCAGCGAAAAAACCTTGTTCCGCGAACTCGGCATCCCGGTGCCGGAGTTCGCAGCGATCGACGACCGCGCCGGTCTGGACGCGGCGCTCGCGCGCATCGGCACGCCGTGCGTGCTCAAGACGCGTCGTTTCGGCTACGACGGCAAGGGCCAGTTCCGCATCAAGACGCTTGCCGATGCCGATGCAGCGTGGGACGCACTGGGCGCGCAGGCGGCCAAGGTCGGATTGATCGTGGAAGCCTTCGTGCCGTTCCAGCGCGAGGTCAGCGTGGTCGCGGTACGCGGGCGCGATGGCGAATTCCGCGCCTGGCCCTTGACCGAAAACTGGCACGTGGACGGCGTGCTGTCGGCCAGCCTTGCGCCGGCACGGGTGGATGCGGCACTGCAGACCTTGGCCGAAGCGCATGCGCGTGCGGTGGCGGAAAAACTCGGCTATGTGGGTGTGTTTGCGCTCGAATTGTTCGTGCGCGACGGTGAGCTGCTGGCCAACGAAATGGCGCCGCGCGTGCACAACTCCGGCCATTGGACCATCGAAGGCGCCGAGACCTCGCAGTTCGAAAATCATGTGCGGGCTGTGCTTGGCTTGCCGTTGGGCAGCACGGCGATGCGCGGCCAGGCCTGCATGCTCAACTGGCTGGGTGCGATGCCGGACGCCGCGGCGTTTCTGGCGGTGCCCGGCGGGCATTGGCACGACTACGGCAAGCAGGCGCGCGACGGACGCAAGGTGGGACACGCAACACTGCGCGCGGAGACGGCGCAGGCGCTCGCGGCGGCAGTGAGCGACGCAGGCACAGCGCTGCAGCGCGATGCGCAAGTTCGGCCGGTGGTTGCGCGCTTGAACGAAGCGTGATGCGCATAGCGCGCTGACGACAGCGTTTCAGCGCTGGGTGGCCTGGTGGCTGCGATGGCGCCGGATGTGCTGCGTTTGAGACGCTAGACACGGCAACGAGCCCTCGCTCGTCGCCGCCCAGCCGGTTACGCAGCGCGTCGCTCATCGTCCCTGCGTTCCGTCGACGAGCCGGAAGACTGCATTGGTGCTGGGCCGAAACGTCGCAGCATGTGAGCAACGTCTCATCTTCTGCGAGCGTGCGAGCGCTCAGCCCAGCCGGCTTGCCACAAAATCCCAATTGATCAGTTTCCAGAACGCGTCCAGGTACTGCGCGCGATCCTGCTGGTAGTCCAGGTAATAGGCGTGCTCCCAGATGTCGCAGGCGAGCAGCGGGGTGTCTGGCCCGGTGAGCGGCGTGGAGGCGTTGGGCGTGGCGACCACCGCCAGCGTGCCGTCCGGGCGCTGCACCAGCCATACCCAGCCCGAGCCGAAAGTGCCCAAGGCCACGCGATTGAATTCCTGCTTGAAGTGCACGAAATCGCCGAACGATGTGGCGATGCCGTCGGCCAGCCGTCCAAGCGGCTCGCCGCCGCCGCGCGGTCGCAGGCACTGCCAATAGAAATTGTGGTTCCACACCTGCGCGGCGAGCTGAAACAACGTGCCCTGCGCCTGCGCGATGATCTCCTCCAGCGTCAGCTCGGCAAACTCGCTGGCTTCGATGCGCGCGTTGAGCCGTTCGACCTCGCTGCGGTGACAGACGCCGTGATGCGCCTCCAACGTTGCCGACGACAGATGCGGCTCCAGGGCGGCGCGGGAATAGGGCAGTGCAACGTGTTCGATCGGCATGATGTCAGTGGCAGCGAAGGGAGGGCGGCGACAGGTCGCGCCGAAGGCTTACAATGCGCGCCTTTGCGGAAGTCTATCCGACCCGGCGGTCGGGCCTGCCGCTCCCAGTCAGGAGAGTCCAATGCCGGTGATGGAACGGATCCAGGCCGAAGTCGAACAACACCCCATCGTGCTGTTCATGAAAGGCACCCCGCAGTTCCCGATGTGCGAGTTTTCCAGTCGCGCCGTGCAGGCCCTGGTGGCTGCCGGCGCCGACCAGCTGCGCACAATCAACGTGCTGGAAGAACCCGAAGTGCGCGCGAATCTGCCGCGCTACTCCAACTGGCCGACGTTCCCGCAATTGTTCATCCATGGCGAGCTGATCGGCGGCTGCGACATCACGCTGGAACTGTTCGAAGCCGGCGAGCTCAAGCGCATTGTCAGCGAGGCGTACCAGCCGTGAGTTCTGCGCAGCTGCAGTCAGAGACCGCTGCCTTGGCTGGCCGCGTAGTGCTGATCAGCGGCGCCGCCGGCGGTCTTGGCGCCGCCGCGGCGCAGACCTGCGCTACTGCAGGCGCCACGGTGGTCTTGCTTGGCCGCAAGCTGCGCCCGCTGGAGCGCGTTTACGACGCAGTCGCCGCGCTGGGGCCGGAGCCTTTGCTGTATCCGCTGGATCTTGCCGGCGCCACGCCCGACGACTACGCCGCGCTTGCACAGCGACTGCAGTCCGAGCTCGGTGGCCTGCATGGCCTGCTGCACTGCGCTGCCGACTTTGCCGGCCTGACCCCGGCCGAACTCGCCGCGCCTGCGGATTTCGCACGCAGCGTGCATGTCAACCTCACTGCGCGTGCGTGGCTTACGCAAGCTTGCCTGCCGCTGTTGCGGCAACAGCAAGACGCGGCGGTGGTATTTGTAGTCGACGACCCCGCGCGCGTTGGCCAGGCCTATTGGGGCGCGTATGGCGCCGCCCAGCATGCGCAGCGTGGTCTGATCACCAGCCTGCACCATGAAACTGCTGCTGGCCCGGTCCGTGTCAGCGGCCTGCGACCCGGCCCGATGCGCACCGCACTACGCGCACGCGCCTTCACGCATCAGGAAGACAGCGACGCGGTCGACGCCGCGCGTTACGCCCCAGCGTGCGTCAGCCTGTTGTCGGATGCCGGTGTGGCGCATCGCGGTGTGATCTGGAGCCCTTCAGCATGACCATTCTCTCTGCGGCGCTGCTGCTGTTCCTGATCCTGGACCCGCTCGGCAACATCCCGGTGTTTCTCAGCGTGCTCAAGCCGCTGCCGCCCAAGCGCCAGCGTTTCGTGCTTGCGCGCGAACTGTTGATCGCCTTGGTCGTGCTGATGGCGTTCCTGTGGGGCGGCAAGTACGCGCTGGAGCTGATGCACCTGCGCCAGGAGTCGGTAGCGATCGCCGGCGGCATCGTGCTGTTCCTGATCGGCATCCGCATGATCTTCCCGCGGCCGGAAGGCCTGATGGGCGAAATCCCCGATGGCGAGCCCTTCATCGTGCCGCTGGCTATCCCGTTGGTGGCCGGCCCGTCCGGCATGGCTGCCGTGATGCTGATGGGCAGCAACGAGCCCACGCGGCTCTGGGACTGGAGTCTGGCGTTGATGATCGCCTGGATCGGCGCCTCGTCGATCCTGGCCTCCGCACCGTTGCTGTACAAACTGCTGGGACACCGCGCACTGACGGCCATCGAGCGCCTGATGGGCATGCTGCTGGTGGCGATTTCGGTGCAGATGTTCCTGGACGGGCTGGGGACGTATTTCAAGCTGCCGGTGTCGATCTAGGGTAGCTGCAGGAGGAGGGCTGCTTCGGGTTCCACGGCATGCGGCCGGTGCCTTGCAGCAGTTGGATTGGTCTGCGTCCCGTGCTCGCTGCCCTGGTGCGATTCGCACCCAGTGCGGGAGTGTCACAGCGAGATTGAGGCAGCATGCTGGGGCTTGCAGATGCATGCCGCAGATGACGCAGGTACCGGCGCTGGCTACCGTTCTTGATGGCCTCCCTCATCGCAGCCGGGTTGAAGCGAAGTGTCATCTTCGCAATCTGGTTCGACATGCGGCGTCCACAGCTACGGCGTACAGGCAATGGACCAATCGATTTGCGCTAAAAGGCCGAACCCGCTTCCCGGCCAAGCAGCCGGCTCAAGTCGCGACACACGTCTCCCTCCTGCTACGACCTTGCGCAATCTGGCGCTTACGCCTTCACATGCGCAGTTCATGTTGCAGTGCGCGAAGTTTGTCACACCGCCGTCACAATCAGGCCTTAGCGTGTTAATCTGTTGTTAACCGTTGCGGCAGCAACCAGCCGCGCGGCAAGGGACCCCAGATCATCGGCAGCCCACCCCGGGAACGGTTGGGCTGACTGCGCCTTTTTGTCACTGCCCAACCTGTATCGAGGCTACCGAAATGACCCACCCCCGCTGTCTTCGCATGTCCAAGCTGACGCTTGGCCTGGTCGCCGCACTCGCTGCTGCCCCTGTCTTTGCCCAGAGCACCTCCGCCGGCGTCGCTGGTTTGGTCACCAGCAGCGGCGGCCAGCCGGTGCCGAATGCCGAAGTGACGATCACCCACGTCGAATCCGGCACGGTCAGCCGCGCCACCACCGATGCCAGCGGACGCTACAGCGCGCGCGGCTTGCGTGTGGGCGGGCCGTATACGATCACGATTACCAAGTCGGGTGAAGGCACGAAGACCGAAGAGGGCGTATATCTCAACCTCAATCAGGTCAACAGCGTCGACGCATCCCTGGGCGGTGACGTCACCACGCTGGGTGCTGTGCAGGCCATCGGCGGCGATTACGGCTCGGCACTGTTCAGCGCCAACAAGATGGGTACCGGCACCAACGTGACCCGCGAGCAGATCGAATCGCTGCCGTCGATCAACCGCAATCTGCAGGACTACGTGCGTCTGGATCCGCGTGTGGCGCAGACCGACAAGGCGCGTAACGAGATTTCGGTGGGCGGCCAGAATCCGCGCTTCAACCTGATTCGCGTTGACGGTATCAGCACCAACGATGCGTTCGGCCTTGAATCCAACGGTCTGCCTACTCCGCGTCAGCCATTTTCGATGGATGTCATCGACGAAATCTCGGTCGACGTAGCGAACTACGACGTGACCATCACCGGCGCCACCGGCGGCGTAATCAATGCCGTCACCAAGTCCGGCACCAACGAATTCCACGGCTCGGTCTACGGCACCTATCGCGAGAACGATTGGTCTGGCAAGAACCAGAACGACATCCGTCCGCAGCTGTTTGACAACGAAACCACGTACGGTTTGACCCTGGGCGGCCCGGTGATCAAGGACAAGCTGTTCTTCTTCGCCAACTACGAAAAGTACAAGGGCAAGGGCGTGTTCACCGGCGCTTCCGGCTACGGTCCCCTGGGGTCGGGCGAGAGCAATATCGTCGGTATCTCGCAGGCGCAGGTCGATCAGATCATCGACATCTCGCGCAATGTCTATGGCTTCGATCCTGGAACCTTGGCACTGCCGGCATTGGATTCGGACTCGGAAGAGAAGGGCTTCAAGCTCGACTGGAATATCTCCGACAAGCACCGTGCGTCGTTTCGTTACGGCGAGAGCGAGCAGAGCACCGCCAATCTCAATGGTTTCGGCAATCAGGCGTTGTCGCTGAATTCGTTTCACTACGTCCGTGATTTCAGCCTCAAGACGTACACGGCGCAGCTTTTCAGTGACTGGACGGACACGTTCTCCACGGAAGCCAAGGTGTCGTACCGCGACTACTCCGCTGTGCGCACTGCGGCCTCGCAGCTGCCGGCCGTAGCGGTGCGTATCGGCAACAACACCGTCAATCTGGGCACCGAGCAGAGCACCCAGGCCAACGAACTGCGCACCGAAACGTGGAATGCCTTCTTTGCGGGCACGTTGTTCTTGAACGACCACACCGTCAAGTTCGGCTTCGACTATGAAGACAACGACCTGTTCAATCTGTTTGGTCAGCGTGTTTTCGGTTCCTACACGTTCAACTCGATTGCCGACTACGCCGCCAATCGCCCGCTGAACTACCGTTATTCGCGCTCCAACAGCGGCAACATCGACGACATCGCGGCGAACTGGGGCATGCGCAATGTCGGCGTGTTCTTGCAGGATACCTGGGCCGTCAACAACAACCTGACGCTGACGTTCGGTGTGCGTTATGACGAGCCGATGGTCAAGAACAGCCCGGCCTACAACGCAACCGCGTCGACGCTGTTCGGCTTCCGCAACGACCAGACCATCGACGGGAATGGGTTGTTCGAGCCGCGCTTCGGTTTCAATTACACCTTCGACAGCGATCGCCCCACCCAGTTGCGCGGCGGCGTGGGCCTGTTCCAGGGTGCTGCGGCAACCGTGTGGTTGTCCAATCCGTACTCCAACACCGGTCTGGCTTACACGGATTACAACTTCTCCAGCCAGACGCTGGTGAACACCAATGGCATCCGCTTCACGCCTGACATCAATAACCAGCCGATCGGTAATGGTTCGTTGAATGGCGCTACGCAGTCCGTCGACTTCGTCGACAGCAAGCTGGGTCAGCCGTCGGTATGGAAGGCCAACTTAGCATTCGATACCGAACTGCCTTGGTACGGGATCGTAGCGTCGGCCGAAGCGGTGGTAACCCAGGTCAACGAAGCGATTTATTACCAGCAGCTCAATCTGGGCAATACCACCCGAGTGGGCCAGGACGGCCGTAATCTGTACTGGAATACCCCGGGCTTGAATCCGGCTTGCTGGCTGGACGACGGCCGCAATCCGACAGGTGCGGGCGCTCCGTCAGCATGTCTGCGTGGCACCGGTTCGTCGGTTGACGCTCGCGGCTCGCGCGATCCTCGCTTCAACGATGCGATCATTGCGCGTCCTACAGATAAGGGCGGCAGCGAGAGCTTCACCGTCGGTCTGAACAAGCCTTTCAATGGTGGCGATTGGTCGTGGGGCCTGTACTACACCTACACCGATGCCGACGAAGTCAGCGGCCTGACCAGTTCGACCTCGGGTTCGCAGTTGGGCAACAATGCGGTCTTCCAGGCTAACGAAAACGTCGCCTCGACCGCTGCGTACGAAGTGAAGAACAGCATTCTCGGCACCTTGAACTGGAAGCATGCTTTCTTCGGCGACTATGAAACCAAGTTGGGCCTGATTTACCAGGGCCGCAATGGTCGCCCGTACAGCTATGCGTTCGACAACGACGCCAATGGCGACGGTCGCTTGAACGACCTGTTGTATATCCCCGCCGGCCGTGGCGATGTGTTGTTCGGTACCGCTCGAGAAGAGCAGGCGTTCTGGAACTACATCGAAGGCAACGAATATCTGGCCGCGCGTCGTGGTCAGGTCGCCGAACGCAATGGCGCACGTAACTCCTGGATCAACCAGTTCGACCTGCATATCGAGCAGGAAATTCCCGGCTTCTTCAAGGGCAACAAGGCCTCCCTCTGGCTTGACGTCATGAACGTGGGCAACCTGCTCAACAAGAAGTGGGGCCGTGTCGAGGAGTACGGTTTCCCGGGCATGCGTGGTGTGGTGGAATACGGCGGCGTCGATGCGGCTACTGGCAAGTACGTCTACCGCTTCAATACGCCGGACCAGTCCACGGTCTACGACGATCGTGGCATCTCCCGCTGGGCGCTGCAGCTGGGCTTCCGCTACCAGTTCTAACGCTGGCTAGCGTGTCGAGGTTTGCAAAAACGGCCGGGGTCTCCCGGCCGTTTTCTTTTGTGCGGGTGAGTACGCTAAAGTCGCGCAGACACGACAGGAGCAAGCTATGGAACTCAGCAGTACGGCAGCACGGGCGCTGCCGGTGGTGGATGCGCGGATTTATCCGCGCGGTGGCCTGGACGTGCTGTCCAAGGCGGAAGTGGCCCGCTTGCGCGATGCATCCAGCGGCGGCATGCACGAGTTGTTGCGCCGTTGCGCGCTGGCCGTGCTCACCAGTGGCAGTGCCTCGGACGACCCGCGCGCTGCGCGCGATCTGTACCCGGATTTCGATATCCAGGTGAACCAGCAGGACCGCGGCATCCGCATCGATCTGAGCAACGCACCGGCGATGGCCTTCGTCGATGGCGAGATCATCCGCGGCGTGGCCGAGCTGTTGTTTGCCGTCGTGCGCGACCTTGCGTACATGGCCATCGAGCTCGAAGCACAGCGCGCCGATCTCGACACCAGCGAAGGCATCACCAATGCAGTGTTCGGCCAGTTGCGCAATGCGCGCATCCTGCAGCCGTCCGACCCCAATCTGGTCGTGTGCTGGGGTGGCCATTCCATCTCGCGCGACGAATACCTCTACACCAAGCAAGTAGGCTACGAGCTCGGCCTGCGTGGGCTGGATATCTGCACCGGTTGCGGCCCGGGCGCGATGAAGGGCCCGATGAAGGGCGCCACCATTGCGCATGCCAAGCAACGCAAGCATCACACCCGCTACATCGGCGTCACCGAGCCCGGCATCATCGCCGCCGAATCGCCGAACCCGATCGTCAACCACCTGGTGATCATGCCGGACATCGAGAAGCGCCTCGAAGCCTTCGTCCGCATCGGTCACGGCATCCTGGTGTTCCCGGGCGGCGTCGGCACTGCGGAAGAAATTCTCTACCTGCTCGGCATCCTGCTGCGCGAGGAAAATGCAGCTCTGCCGTTCCCGCTGATCCTGACCGGCCCGACCATCGCCGCGCTGTACTTCGAGCAGATCGACCGCTTCATCCGCCTGACCCTGGGCGATGCCGCCGCCTCCCGTTACGAGATCATCGTCGGCGACCCGGTCGCCGTCGCGCGCCGCATGGCCGAAGGCATCCACGAGGTGCGCGCGCACCGCAAGGACCAAAAGGACTCGTATTACTTCAACTGGTCCGTGCACATCCCGCTCGAGTACCAGCAGCCGTTCGAGCCCAGCCACCAAGCCATGGCCGCCCTGGACCTGCACCACGGCCGCCTGGCACCAGCACTAGCCGCCGACCTGCGCCGCGCCTTCTCCGGCATCGTCGCCGGCAACGTGAAGGAAGACGGCATGCGCCGCATCGAGGAATTCGGCCCCTTCGAGATCCACGGAGACCCCGACATCATGCAGGCTCTGGACGAACTCCTGCGCGGCTTTGTCGAACAGCGCCGGATGAAGATCTCGGGGGATTACCGGCCTTGTTATCGGGTGGTGACTTAGAACTGACTCATGCGTATGGCAAATGGATGGTCGCAAAGTGCCGACCATCTTTTATCTCCGTATGAACTCTTCCAATTCCGTTTGTCAGCTGCTCAACCCGGCTACGCACTGCGTTTAATCCGATGTGGTGGCCGCTACTACTGACTGACGATGCACTTGGCAAGCTGTTGGTGATCTGAATCTGCAACTGGCCGCTGGTTGTGGCAACGGACAAGGTTACAGTACCTCCTTCAGTCGCCGGCTCCACGCCGTGACGGATGGCATTCTCGGCGAGCGTCTGGATGCCAAGCGTGGGTAGGAGCACGAGCGGCAGTGGTGACGGCAGTTGCCATTTTACATTTAGGCGTGAGCCGAATCGTAACTGCTCAATTTCCAAGTAACGTCTTGTCAGGGATAGCTCCTGCTCAAGCAGAATTTGGCTTGGGCCAGCAAGCGCTGCGCGGAAGAGATCCGATAGATCTAGTAGAAGGCGTTCGGCAGCTTCCGGACGCTGATGTACCAAGGCTGCGCCTGTGTTCAACGTGTTGAATAGGAAGTGTGGGTGAATTCTTGCCTGCAAGGCGTCGAGCTCGGCCTGTTTCGCGCGGATCGCCATCTGTTGAGCTCTCCAGTGGTTCTGAAATGCCATTAGACCCAGTAAGCCGACAGCGAGTGCAATCCCGTTCACCTGCAGCCACAAGGCCCACCAGCTGCCACCAACAGTGCTCAATAAATTTCCGAAGAGTACCCAGACCAAGAAGCAGGCAACTCCAGTTACTGCAAGTAGCGCGGCAAGTGAGAGGTTCGCGATCGTGTTCGGCCGCAACGGTTGCAATCGATGTCGCAAAGCATGCAGTGTTGCAAGCGTCAATATGCTTATCCACTGAATCAAGAGTGAGGTCAGCCCAAAATAGATCCACCGGTTCTCCCGAATGCCGGGAGCCAGGGCGAGGACGGCAGCTAGCATCTCTCCGGTCATAATTACCGACGCGATTACGCGTGGCTGCAAGAGAAGGTCCAATGGTGCAATAACGTCAGGGGCGGTTGAGGCTGAAGAGTTCAGCATACTGTTCACTTGGCAGGTAATTGGTTCGCGACTGGCCAGCCGTTCGCGCTGGCAGTCTAACCGCCCGTCGGCAGTTGCTGTGCTCGTGCGCTCCTGGGCTTTACTGTAGACGTCGTCACTATGGGGATGGGGATCTCCGATGCATCTTTCCGGTTTTCGCCGCAAGTCTCATATGCTCGCATCGCTTGCGAGTGGATTCACGTTGATAGAGCTGCTTGTGACTATCGCCGTCCTCGCTATTCTGGCAGCGATTGCAGCGCCAAGTTTCAATTCCCTCATCAACAGCAGCCGCTTGACCACTCAGGCTAATTCCATGGTGGCATCGCTGCAACATGCTCGATCCGAATCAATTCGACTCAATCGTAAGGTGAGTCTCTGTGCGTCGAGTGATGGAGTGAACTGCTCCGGGGCTATGACTTGGAACCGCTGGATAACTCGGGTCGATGGCGACGGAGAAGTGCTTGGCGACGTCGCTGGTCCTGCATCGGTAAAGGTGGCGGCTGATGTGTCCGCCGTTACATTCGGTTCTGATGGATTGGCGCGAGCAGCAGATGGCTTGCTTTCCAAGGCAGCTATAACGTTCTGTATTGATACGACACGTCCTGCGGAAAATACTCGAGTCGTCAGTTTGGTCAGTGGTACTCGTATGTTGGTGAAGAAGCAGGCCGGAAATTGCAAATGATCATTTCAAGCGTCAATCAAAACGCTTCACGTGGGTCTGTGTATAACGCCAGATGTGAGACAGGGGCCACTCTGATCGAGGTGATGATTTCAGTCTTGATTATGGCGATTGGACTGCTTGGCATTGCCGCGATGCAAGCTACGGCGCTGCGCAATAGTCAAAGCTCGCTTGAACGTAGTCAGGCTGTTATCTCAACCTATACCGTTCTGGACGCAATGCGCGCAAACCGTCAGGCAGCGCTTGCCGGGGCATACAACACCGCCGATTTTCTGTGTACAACCAATGGTTCCGGTTCATTGGCTGCCCTCGATCAGGCTGCCTGGATAAAGGGGTGGCGCAGCACACTTGGAGTGGAAGGGGCCTCGGATACTGATGTATGTGGAAAGATCGATTGTGCAAGTGATATATGCAAAATCTCTCTGCGTTGGAACGATAGTCGCGCCACTAATGCAGCAGCAGGTGTAATAGCGCAAGGTTCCAACGCAGAAGTTTTTTCTACCAAGGTGCAGCTATGAGCGCGAGTTCGATAAGGAGGACCTGCGTGTCAGGCTTCAGTTTGATAGAGTTGATGCTAGCAATGGTCCTTGGGTTGCTTGTGGTGGGGGCTGCAATCGGAATTTTTCTTTCGAATAGTCGAACGTATCGCGCAACTGAAAGTCTTGGTCGGGTTCAGGAGGGAGTTCGTACAGCGTTCGAATTGATGGCGCGCGACGTTCGTGAAGCAGCAGGAAATCCCTGTGTCAATAACTTGCCTATCTCGAATGTTTTGAATAATTATAATGCAAGTTGGTGGAGTAATATAAATCGATGGGGTGATGCATTTCAGGGCTATTCTTCAAGTCAGTCAATCGTCGATCTTGCTACGGGAACATCGGCGGCGCAGCGTGTTGATGGCACTGAGGCCGTGCAGTTATTTGCAGCAGACGAAAATGTCACTACCATCACTACCCACGACACGGCGGCCGGTACGTTTACCGTTAACGTCGCCAGTCACGGAATTGGTGTGGGCGACATTGCAGTAGTGTGTAACGCAAGGCAGGCTTCGATCTTCCAGGTTTCCGCTGTTAGCGGGAAGGATATATCGCACGGTTTGGCAGGAACACCGGGTAACTGCACGTTGGGCTTGGGCGTGCCTCTTGATTGTAGTGCCGGGACGAAGTTTGCGTATACCGCTCCAAACTCCGTGCTGGTGAGGTTGCATGCATCGCGTTGGTACATCGGGAACGGTACTGGTGGACCAGCCCTGTTTCAACAAGTCGCGACAGCAAATGGAACTGTTACAACGCAAGAGGTTGCGGAGGGTGTAAAAAATCTTGGCCTGCTCTACCTTGTGAATGGAAAAGCTAGTTATCAGGCCGCCAGTGCTCTAAGTGTGAGCGACTGGGCAAATGTAACGGCAGCACGCATCACATTGAGTATTTCAAATGCCGAAGGGTCGGTAGGTGCTGAGGGTGGGATTGAGCGCCAGTTGATTCACATCGTTAGTTTACGGAATCGCAACCCATGAATAGGGGTATCTATCCTATATCGCATCAGAGTGGAGCATCGCTGATTGTCGTTTTGATCCTTCTCCTGCTGATGACATTGCTTGGCCTGGCAGTGTTGCGTACGACCACGCTGGAAGAGCGTATGAGCGCAAATCTCTACGATCGTAGTCTGGGTTTTCAGGCGGCGGAATCTGCACTACGACAAGGTGAGGCGCTTGCAAATGCCACGGCAGTCAGTTCGGTGCCATCAAGCGGCTGTGCAAACGGGATATGTGCTATCCCTGTTGCTGCCGCTGCAGATCGGTGGCTGGATACCAGCTTCAACGGATGGCGAAGTGCCACAAATAATCTTGCTGAAGACGCAATCCCAACACCAAATGCCCGGTACATTATTGAGTACATGGGCGAAGCGCCGACATGGCCGGGCTGCGATCGCAAGTTTCCGCTGGATGGACAGTGCCTTGCGCCGCGCTTCCGAGTTACTGCATTAGCCGCCACAGACGGTCGGGCAACAGTGATGTTGCAAACTAATTATATTGTTCAATAAGGGGGCGTCATGTCAGCTATTCAATCTGGACGCCAGCCTGTTTCCGTTTGGCGGCGCTTGCTTTCACGAGCCACGCCGGTCGCGTGTGCCTATTTTGCCACCCTGCTCGCTATTCCAGTAAATGCCGGCATCACGTTGCCAACATCGCCGCTTACAACGGCTGCTCGTGTTCCGCCCAATCTCCTGTTTGTTCTTGACGACTCGGGATCAATGGAGTGGCGCTATATGTATAACCCGGATATTACGAATATGAGCGGGGGCAATGTCACTAGCTCACCAACAGGTGATAATACATCTCGAGATAATAGTTTCCTGACGACAGATGTCAGGGCAAATGCAATTTATGACCAGAATTATGTTACAAACACGATATACTACAATCCAAACACGGATTATAGGCCTTGGGTAGACTCGACCGGTGCTCCATTAGCTGGCGGAACAACCATGGAATCCGCGTACAGTAGCGCTTTTTTTGTTCAAAATACTGAGGCAGATACGACTAGTCCAACGGTGGATCTAAGTGGATCGACCCAGACATTCTATATGCCTAAAAGTAATGCTACTGACCTTTCAGATGTTAGGCAGTATTATCGCTATCAAATTTTGACAAATGACAGTATCGTACGAAGTGAGCGTCTCGAAGGCGTAGTTACCACATCCTCTACTAACGGCGTACTGGTCAGCGGCTTGCGCGCTAATTTTGCAAGTAGCAATTATTATTCTATAAATGTGCCGGCCAATGCAACAAATTTAATCATAAGCGTGCGGAGTACCGTGTCTTGTGGCAGGGATTTGAGGTGCGCGGATCTGTACGTTAGGCGGAATGCGCAGGCAAGGACGAATTCAGCTGATTGTAGTGAAGCGAATGAAGGAAATTCCGAGACTTGCACGTTTGCAACCCCGCAGGCTGGCGCATACAGTGTATTGATCTACGGAGGCTCAAACTATTCAGGTGTTTCCGTCGGATATAGTTATAATATTTCTAACGACAATAACGGTGAGCAATCAGCGGGTTGTGATACTACGACGTCTGGCTGGGGATGGCGAAACTGTACGTACGCAACGCCAACTGGCCGGAACGTGGCAGCTGAGCGGTCAAACTTTGCCACATGGTACTCGTATTACCGTACACGTACGAAGACTGCAAAAGGTGGTGCGGCGGCAGCGTTTAATGGGCTGGGATCGGATGTGCGCGTCGGCTTTAGGACCATTTGGGGTCGCAATGGGGATAATGCGACCGGCAATTGGCCGACTCAGTCGGTGCCGATTCCCGTTGCTTACAATCAGGGCTTGTTTGATAACCCCAGGGGGGTCTCTGGGGCAAATAATAATCGTGCACGTTGGTTTAATCGGCTTTTTGGTGCCACCGCCCGTGATGGTACGCCGCTTCGTAGTGCGCTCAATAATGCCGGATTATATTATTCTAATGATAGCGCAAATGGTCCATATGGTCCGGAAACAGGGTCGAATCAACTGCAGTGTCGTCAAAATTTTACGATCCTGACAACTGATGGGTACTGGAACGGGGATGACAACTTCAGTTCCGGTGGAAATCAGGATGGAACTGACGGCGCTGCTATTGCTCGACCGGATCCAAACTCCCCGACCTATACGTACAAAGCTGTTGCACCTTATAGTGACGAGTCCTCCAACACGCTCGCAGACGTCGCCATGCGTTATTGGAAGCAAGATTTACGTACGGATATGAGTAACATCGTCCCGACTACGGCGGCCGACCCCGGGTTCTGGCAGCATATGGTGACTTTTGGTATTTCAATTGGACTGAAGGGTAGACTTAACCCAAATACCGACCTTCCTGGTCTCACTGATGGAACGCGCTCTTGGGGGGCTCCCACCGCCAATACGGTCACGACCATAGATGACTTGTGGCATGCCTCGGTGAATGGGCGTGGTAGATTCGTTGCTGCAAGCGATCCAGATCAGTTTACTCGTGGCCTGCGGGCAGCATTGGATGCCGTCGTACAGCGGACAGGCTCGTTCTCAAATGTTTCCGCAAATTCAACATCGGTCAATGCAGATACCCGTCTCTATCAAGCCACTTACGTATCGGGTGTTTGGTCGGGTGAGTTGGCGTCGTACGCAATTACCAACAGTCGAATTGCCACTGCAGCGAGCTGGGCCGCGTCTCAAAACATTCCTGTAAATAATAGGAAGGTTTTTACTTCGGATGGAGCCGCCGGGCTTATATTTCCCGCCGCGGCTACTACGCAGCAAATTGCGGATCTGACTAGAACGGGGGTAAGTAATTATCCCGTAACAGGGGCAGACAATGCAGCATACCTAGCAGGTAATCGCTCGCTTGAGCTACAAAATCAGGGCACTTTGCGTAACCGAGTTCATCTTCTTGGCGATGTGGTCAGTTCTTCCCCTGCGTATGTCAAAGATACAAATACGCTCTATGTAGGTGCTAATGATGGCATGTTGCATGCGTTTAATGCTGAAAATGGTGTAGAGCTGTTTGGATTTATTCCCAATAGTATTAATTGGAGTGAGTTGGGGTCTCTAAGTCGCCCGGATTATGGTCATCGGTTTTTTGTCGATGGGCCGATTATTGTTTCCGACCGTACCCAAACTCCGAATAAGAACCTCTTGTTTGGCGCCCTTGGGAAGGGGGGGAAGGGTGTTTTTTCTCTCGACGTTACGAACCCGGCCACCTTCGGTGTGAGTAACTTCAAATGGGAAGTCGGAAGAAATGATGCTGATATGGGACTTGTACAAGGAAAGCCTTTCATAGCCAAGCTAAATGATGGTAGTGCGGCCATTGTCGTAAGCAATGGCGTCAATAGTACAAATGGCCGTGCCGTTCTTTTCCTTTACGACATTAATACGGGTGCTCTGATCAAAAAGATCGATACCAATGTTGGCTCCGCTGTAACCGATAGCGCCGATTCAAATGGATTGTCCGAGCCAGTTGGTTGGGATTCGGATGGTAGCGGCACCGTTGATTATGTTTATGCGGGCGACCTGCTTGGAAACGTTTGGAAGTTCGATCTGTCTGCAGCGACAACGGCTAGGTGGGGCGTGTCCGGGAGTGCTCCGATCTTTAGCGCCACCTACACGGGGGCGAACCCCGCCGAGCGGCAGCCGATCACCGGTGGTATCACAATTGCAATGCATCCAACGACATTCAAGACCTGGATATTTTTTGGTACTGGTCGACTGATGACGACAGGCGACATGACCAGTAGGGCTGTCCAGAGCATCTATGGCTTTGTGGAGGACGGAACCGTAAAACGCCGTTCTGGTGATGGAGCTAATCTGACGTCACGCACATTGCTTTTGATCGATGGAACAAGGCGCTCATTTGAACCAAATGCTGTTTTGCCTACTACTTCGAAAGGATGGTATGTCGATCTTCTGACCCCTCCTAATCAGCTGGCTGAGGGGGAAAGAGTGGTAAGTGGGGCGCAGCTTCGTCGTGATGTTCTTACATTCTCCAGCGCAATACCGACTGCGAGTGCATGTACACCTGATGGCGCAGGATACTTGAACTCCCTGGATGCGTTCACCGGTACTAGCACTAGGGTTTCGTACTTCGATGTCAATGGCAACGGCAGGTTTGACGACGACACGTTGACTGCAGGCTATGGAAGTAAGATACCAGTCGGCTCGGTCAATCTTGGAGTCGGTATGACAACTCAGGCAAGCCTTCTGCAGGGATTGGCGGCAGTAGGGGGGTCGTCAGGTGGATCTGCGACCGTAAATGTTCAAGAAGTCCGTAACGTTGGTCGGGTGTCTTGGCGGGAAGTAAAGAGAGGAGATTGATCGATGTCCGTACGTCTCAGATCAGGTTCGTTACACACTGGTGTCAGATGGGGCTCCGTACAGAAGGGTTTCACTCTGCTGGAACTGATGATTGTGGTGGCAATCGTCGCTATCCTGGCAGCAATCGCCACGGCCGGTTATAGCCCGTACGTGATCAAGTCAAGGCGCGCGGCAGCGGCGAGCTGCCTGCTGGAGAGGGCGCAGTTGATGGAGAGGTACTACACCACGCGGCTTACGTATGCAGGAGCCCCTGCTCCTGCGGCCTGCGATGAGTTGACAAATTTTTACGGGATTCAATTCTTTGCCGATCCGACAGCCCGAGCGTATGTAATTCAAGCGGTACCAACCGCTCGGCAGTCGGATGCCAAATGTGGAACGCTTAGTATTGATCAAAAGGGCGCACGTGGAGCCAGCGGGACCGACGGGCCTAGCAAGTGTTGGTGAAGTGGGAGCATGTCCTGTACTGATCGCATCTGACCCACCCCCCAAAACTGGGCCATCGTAAACCGACGTCCCCCCGATTTTGAGTAGCGCCGCAGTTTGGAGTCCAATTCCCTACCCGAAGGAGATTGGACGTGAAGAAGCGTTTTACTGACGAGCAGGTCATCGGCTTTCTGCGTGAGGCCGAAAGCGGCGTGGCGATCAAGGATCTGTGCCGGCGCCATGGCTTCAGCGAGGCCTCCTACTCCCTGTGGCGCAGCAAGTTTGGCGGGATGAGCGTGCCCGATGCCAAGCGACTCAAGGACCTGGAGGCAGAGAACACGCGCCTGAAGAAGCTGCTCGCCGAGCAGGTGTTCCAGAACGATCTGATCAAGGAGGCACTGCAAAAAAAATGGTGAGCGCACCGGCGCGTCGTGCGCTGGTGCGCGAGTGGATGGGGCGAGGGGCCAGCGAGCGTTGCGCGTTGGCCGCGATCGGCATGAGCGCCAGTGCGCTGCGCTATTGCCCGCGCGAGGACCGCAACGTTGCGCTACGCGAGCGCATCGTGGAACTGGCGCATCGCCACAAGCGCTACGGCGTGGGGATGATCTATCTCAAGCTGCGCCAGGAAGGACGCCTGGTGAACTACAAGCGTGTGGAGCGCTTGTACCGCGAGCAGCAGCTGCAGGTCCGCCGCCGCAAGCGCAAGAAAGTGTCAGTGGGCGAGCGTCAGCCGCTGCTGCGGCCATTGCAGGCAAACCAGGTGTGGTCGATGGACTTTGTGTTCGACCGCACCGCCGACGGCCGGGCGATCAAGTGCCTGGTGATCGTGGACGACGCCACACACGAAGCGGTCGCCATCGAGGTGGAGCGTGCAATCTCGGGCCATGGCGTGACGCGTGTGCTGGAGCGGCTGGCCATCAGCCGCGGCTTGCCGCAGGTGATCCGCACCGACAACGGCAAGGAGTTCTGCGGCAAGGCGATGGTCACCTGGGCGCATGCGCGTGGCGTGCAGTTGCGACTCATCCAACCCGGCAAGCCAAACCAGAACGCCTATGTCGAATCGTTCAACGGCCGGTTGCGCGATGAATGCCTCAACGAGCACTGGTTCCCGACACTGCTGCACGCACGCACCGAGATCGAGCGCTGGCGACGCGAATACAACGAGGAGCGACCCAAGAAAGCAATTGGCGGCATGACCCCGTCCGCGTATGCCCAACAGCTGGCCAACACCGATATCATCAACCCCGGACTCTAGACCCGGCCGCTACTCAGGATGGGGGGACGTCGGGCTAACGGCAGTGCTTTTGCCGGCAAGGTCATGGATCGTTGGGGGTACGAGGCCGGCGTGGAGCTGGACTTTTCACGAGGTGGCACGCCAACGGACAATGCGATGGTAGAAAGCTGCAACGGTCGGCTAAGGCAGGAGTTTCTGAACGAGCATTGGTTCTTGTCGCTGGCCGATGCGCGGAGCAAAATCGAGGCGTGGCGGAAGTACTATAACGAGGAGCGGCCCGGTTTACCCAGGCCGATGTCTAGGCGGCCATGGCGCCACTAGCGAATCTGCTGAGCGAGTTTTCAGAGATGAGGTGAATTGCCGGCGGTGTGGGGGGCAACGTGAAGCGCTAGGGCTTGACAATTGGCAACAACTAAAAAGCCACGCATTCGCGCGGCTTTTTTGCCATTGCAACATTGGCGCCCGAAGTTGGACTCGAACCAACGACCCCCTGATTAACAGTCAAGTGCTCTAACCGGCTGAGCTATTCGGGCGGGGAGATGAATTGTAGGGAGTCCGGCTCGTGTCCGCAACCCCTACCTAAAAATTTTCCTGATTAGCCCCATCGCTCAGCCGGCGGTTGCAGGATTTGCGACAAGTCAGTTGGACAATGACCCCACGTGAAGACAGCAGGGGTGGGACATGGGTATCAACATCGTGCAGTTTCAGCCTGGATTGTCGATGAGCGAGTTCGTGGATGGCTACGGAACCGAAGCCAAGTGTTACCGGGCGTTGTATCGGTGGCGCTGGCCGACCGGATTTTGCTGCCCGCAGTGCGAGGGGCGCGCGCGTTCGCGCTTTCGACGTGATGGGCTGGTGTACTACCAATGCCGGGCGTGCCGGCATCAAACAACCCTGCGTGCCGGCACGCTGTTCCAGTCCAGCAAGCTGCCCTTGCGCTTGTGGATGCAGGCGATCTACCTGCTGACCTCCAGCAAGACCAACGTGGCAGCGCTGGAGTTGAAGCGGCATCTTGGCGTGAACTACAAGGCGGCCTGGCGCATGAAGCACAAGATCATGCAGGCGATGGTCGAGCGCGAAGAACCGCGAAAACTCAGCGGATTCGTGCAAATCGACGATGCGTATCTGGGTGGGGAACGCACCGGCGGCAAGCGCGGACGAGGGTCGGAGAACAAACAGCCGTTCGTGATCGCGGTGCAAGTGGACCACAACCACGAACATCCTATCTTCGCGGTGATCGAGCCGGTGAAAGCCTTTGACAACGCCTCGCTGAAGGACTGGATCGAACGACGTCTGGAGCCGGAATGCGAGGTCTACAGCGACGGGCTGGCGTGTTTCCGCCGTCTGGAGGAGGCCGGGCATGCCCACACCACCCTGGACACCGGCGGTGGCCGTGCCGCAACCGACGTCCAGGGGGCGCGTTGGTTGAATGTGGTGTTGGCCAACGTCAAACGTGCCATCAGCGGCACCTACCATGCGGTGCGCCAAGCCAAGTATGCGCGGCGCTACCTGGCCGAAGCGGCCTATCGATTCAACCGCAGGTTTCATCTGGAGCAAATGCTGCCGCGACTGGCGACGGCGCTGATGCGCTGCATGCCTTGCCCAGAGCGCGTTTTGCGCATGGCAAGCAACTTCCATGGCTGAGGGATGGGGCTAATCAGGAAAATTTTTCATGATGGACATGGCACAGGCGAGGTGGTGCGGCTGGAACGTGCTCTGCCGCCCACGTTTATGGTGATGCGGCCTTTCTGACTCTTGCCATTGCAAACGTAGAAGGTGGCGTTACTGGTTCCTGTTCTTCCATTGGACATGTACCGGATTTGCTTCCTCCCTTGAGACGTCAACAGGCGTGAGCGCTCAGTGGCCTGTGCTGCGTGACTGAAGATGATGTCACTGTCTCGATCTGGCGAGCGATTGCCGTCCGGGTCTAGGTAGATCAGCCAGCCTCGGCTCCAATCGTGTGTGTCCGCACACAGCTGACCTTCTCCGCGTGGGCACATTATCGCATCCGTCCCGTGAGTCACGGCAGCTGATCGCGTAATCGCCAAGTGCGTCGTTACTTCATTTATCAATGCGATGGTTTTCTGGGTCTCGCGCAATGTCATGAACGAAGGCGTTGCAAGGATCGCCAGTAGGGTTATGGTTAGTAGCACGGCTACAGCGTCAATTATGCCATTGCCATTCTGGGTGCAGCGTAGTGTCATGTACCGTCCCCTCAAAGTACTTCGCCTCAGAGTGCCGCCCGGCAAACGCAGGGGGCATCGTCGTAGTTCCGAAGTATTTGTAGGAAAACTGCAGACGGATTCGTCATCCTGTGATGGCTATACTTCCTAGCCGATCGAGGGCAAGGTTCCATGACCGACCGTTTTCAGCTCGTCTCCCCGTATTCCCCAGCAGGCGACCAGCCTGCGGCTATCGACAAGCTGGTGGCCAATTTCGAGGCCGGCCTGGCCAAGCAGACTCTGTTGGGGGTGACCGGCTCGGGCAAGACCTACACCATTGCCAATGTGGTCCAGCAGGTGCAGAAGCCGACCTTGGTCATGGCGCCGAACAAGACGTTGGCGGCGCAGCTGTACGGCGAGTTCAAGTCGTTCTTCCCGCACAACGCGGTCGAGTACTTCGTCAGCTACTACGATTACTACCAGCCGGAGGCGTACGTGCCGTCGTCGGACACCTTCATCGAGAAGGACAGTTCGATCAACGAGCACATCGAGCAGATGCGCTTGTCGGCGACCAAGACCTTGTTGTCGCGGCGCGATTCGCTGGTGGTGGCGACGGTGTCGGCAATCTATGGCCTGGGCGCGCCGGAAGACTATTTGTCGCTGCGCCTGATCCTGTCGGTCGGCGAGCATATCGATCAGCGTCAGTTGATCCGGCACCTCACCGATCTGCAGTACACCCGCAACGAATTCGAGCTCACGCGCGGCGCGTTTCGCGTGCGTGGCGAAGTGCTCGATGTGTTCCCGGCCGAGTCGGACACCGAAGCCCTTCGCATCGAGTTGTTCGATGGCGACATCGAGCAGCTGACCCTGTTCGACCCCTTGACCGGCGAGACCTTGCGCAAGCTGCAGCGCTACACCGTGTACCCGAAAACGCACTACGCCACCACGCGCGAGCGCACATTGAGTGCGGTGGACACCATCAAGGTGGAGCTGAAACAGCGCCTGGAGCAGCTCTACTCGCAGAACAAGTTGGTCGAGGCGCAGCGTCTGGCGCAGCGCACGCAGTTCGATCTGGAAATGATGGCCGAAGTAGGCTTCTGCAACGGCATCGAAAACTATTCGCGGCATCTCACCGGCAAGGCGCCAGGCGAGCCGCCACCGACCTTGTTCGACTACCTGCCGCCTGATGCGCTGCTGGTCATCGACGAGTCGCACGTGACCATTCCGCAGATCGGTGCGATGTACAAGGGCGACCGCTCGCGCAAGGAAACGCTGGTGGAGTTCGGCTTCCGTCTGCCGTCCGCGTTGGACAACCGGCCGTTGCGTTTCGAAGAGTGGGAGGCGCGTTCGCCGCGTAGCATTTACGTGTCGGCAACGCCCGGTCCCTACGAGTTGAGCGAGTCGGCCGGCGAGGTCACGGAGCTGGTGGTGCGCCCGACCGGCTTGATCGACCCGGTGGTGGAGATCCGCCCGGTCGGCACGCAGGTCGACGACCTGATGTCCGAGATTCACGAGCGCATCAAGCTCGGCGACCGCGTGCTGGTGACCACGCTAACCAAGCGCATGTCGGAAAATCTCACCGAGTATCTGGGCGAACACGGGATTCGTGTGCGCTATCTACACTCGGATATCGACACCGTTGAGCGGGTGGAGATCATTCGCGATCTGCGTCTGGGTAAGTTCGATGTGCTGGTCGGCATCAATCTGCTGCGCGAGGGCTTGGACATGCCGGAAGTCTCGCTGGTAGCCATCCTGGATGCCGACAAGGAAGGCTTCCTGCGCTCGACCGGTTCGCTGATCCAGACCATCGGCCGTGCCGCGCGCAATCTGCGTGGCAAGGCCATTCTGTATGCCGACAAGATGACGCGTTCGATGCAGGCTGCGATCGACGAGACCGATCGTCGCCGCGAGAAACAGGTCGAGTACAACCTGGAACACGGCATCACACCGAAATCCGTCGAACGGCCGATCTCCGACATCATGGAGGGTGCGCGCGAAGATGCGGCCGAGAAAAAGTCGGGCAAGGGCCGCTCGAAGTCGCGTCAGGTCGCCGAAGACGCGCCCGATTACCGCGCCATGAAGCCTGCGGAAATCGCCGGCAAGCTCAAGAGCCTGGAGCAGAAGATGTACCAGCATGCCAAGGATCTGGAGTTCGAGGCTGCAGCGCAGATTCGCGACCAGATCCAGAAGCTGAAAGCGGCGAGCCTGGCGTAGGGCAGGGGCCTAAAAGCGCTGGGAGGGCTTGTGGTCCGGGAATCCCTGCGCTAGAATGCGCGCCCTGCACAGCGCAATGCTGAGGCAGGAAACGGGCGGTTAGCTCAGCGGTAGAGCACTACCTTGACATGGTAGGGGTCACAGGTTCGAACCCTGTACCGCCCACCACTCCAAGTCCAGATAGCACAGCGACTTGAGTGGTTAGAAGAAAATCATCTGGTGTTGAATGCGACTAGAGGGCCTTAGGGCACACTGGTCGCGACGTTGTGCGTCAGTGCTTTTGAGTGGCGTGTTTACAGGTCTTGTTGAAACCGCTTTCTCCGTCACACGTCTTGCTTTAGCATCGCCTCCGCGCTGACGGAAAGGAAGGCTGGCGATGGACGAATATCAGCACACCGTGCTGACCAGGGGTGGGTACCGCGTCGTGGCCATCACGCGTGACGAGGTGTATGCACCCGACGCAGTGGTGGCATACGCTGTTGTAACCGATGCGGGGACCCGAATCACGCCGGATCTATCGCTGGATCAGGCCAAGGTCTGGATCGATTCGTTGGTGGAGAGCGAGAGTGGCGGACGCAAGTCCGACCTTGTCGCCCATAAGCCCGTCGTACGTCGCTAAACCACCATCGTTGTGCAAGCCTAAGGAGAAGGGCGCATGTCCAAACCCAAAATCATCGCAATCGCCACGATCGTGGCAGTGCTCGTTGGATACTTTTTGTCCGGCTATCTGACGCTGCTGTTGTTGCGGCTCGATACCGGGCTGTACGCGTGGGACACCTACTACCGCTATTTCAGCGCGTTGGGGCTGCCCGAAGTCGCGCCATTCGCGACCAAGATCAAGATCGCCGGCGTGCTCGGATTCGGCCTGCCTGCACTCATCTGGGCAATTACTGTCGTGCTCATGGTGAAGCCCAAGGCGCGCGCCCTGCATGGCGACGCGCGCTTCGCCGGGGCTGCCGATCTTGCCAAGCATGGGCTGTTCAAGCCGAGCGAAAACGGCATTGTCGTCGGTAAATTCAATGGGAAGCTGGTGCGATTGAGCGGTCAGCAATTCGTGATCCTTGCTGCGCCAACGCGCTCTGGTAAGGGTGTCGGTGTCGTCATCCCGAATCTGCTCGAGTATCAAGAGTCGATCGTTGTGCTGGATATCAAGCAGGAGAACTTCGACCTGACCAGTGGCTGGCGCGCCAGTCAGGGGCACGAAGTCTTCTTGTTCAACCCGTTCGCCGAAGACCGTCGCACGCATCGCTGGAATCCGTTGACCTATGTGTCCAACGACCCAGCGTTCCGCGTCTCGGATCTGATGAGCATTGCGGCAATGCTGTATCCGGATGGATCGGACGACCAGAAGTTCTGGGTGAGCCAGGCACGCAACGCGTTCATGGCATTCGCTCTGTACCTGTTCGAAAACTGGGACGAAGAGCTCTCGCTGGGCTTCCCGGGCGGGGCAGGGGCGCCCACGCTGGGCGGAATCTATCGGCTCTCGTCGGGCGACGGCACCGACCTGAAGAAGTACCTGAAGTCGCTGTCGGAGCGGCGGTTCCTCAGCAGTAACGCCAAGTCGGCTTTTGCCAACATGCTGTCCCAGGCGGATGAGACCTTCGCCTCGATCATGGGCACCTTGAAAGAGCCGCTCAACGCGTGGATCAACCCCGTCCTGGACGCCGCCACCAGTGCAGACGACTTCATGCTCACCGATCTGCGCAAGAAGAAGATGACGATCTACATCGGCATCCAGCCGAACAAGCTGGCCGAAAGCCGCCTGATCATCAACCTGCTCTTCAGCCAGATCATCAACCTCAACACCCGTGAGCTGCCGAAGTCCAACCCGGAGCTCAAGTATCAGTGCTTGCTGCTCATGGATGAGTTCACCTCGATCGGCAAGGTGGACATCATCGCGACGGCCGTGGCCTACATGGCCGGCTACAACATCCGTTTGCTGCCCATCATCCAGAGCATGGCGCAGCTGGACGCCACCTATGGCAAGGATCTGTCGCGCACCATCATCACCAACCACGCCCTGCAGATCCTCTATGCACCACGCGAGCAGCAGGACGCCAACGACTACTCAGAGATGCTGGGCTACACCACCATCAAGAAGAAGAACGTCACCCGGGGGCGGGAGACCACGCATAGCGTGTCGGAAGAGCGTCGGGCGCTGATGTTGCCGCAGGAGCTCAAGGCCATGGGTAACGAGAAGGAGGTGTTCCTGTACGAGGGGATCCCGCACCCGGTGAAGTGCGACAAGATCCGCTACTACGAAGACCGATATTTCACGGCTCGCCTGTTGCCAAAGACAGATGTGAAAACGCTTACGATAAGATTGTGATGCGCATCACACAAGTCGCGCGAAGCGAGCTCGGTAATTCTTGACGGATCCGTCCGTTAAGAGCAAAGTTATCAAGAATCTGCGGTATAGATACATCGGTGTAGGGGAGCGGCGCTGGACGGGGCCGTACTGGAGTAAGGCTATGGACGGTTTGCTAACGTATTCATCTTTTTCAGAAATGTGTGGCGGCACCTGGGGCGACTCGGTGGCGCACGTGTGTGCGAGTGGGACACTAACAACAACTTTCCTCCGGTACCCACTGGTACGCGGAGGTGTATCGCTGCCCGTTTTAAGACCGAAATTTCATGAGTTGGAGAAGTCAGAGTGAATCCGATGTATGTGTCCAAGCTGTCGTTGGTGCTAGTGGCTGCAGCATTGGTGAGCGCCTGCGCGACCAAGCCTGCTCCCGATTTTGGCGGGCGTTGGAAGCACGTCAATCACTTTGACGAGGCGCCAACCGAAATTCCGCTCTACACCTCGTACACATATCAGGCCACGCCGATGGACGGCACGCTGAAGACGATGCTGGAACGGTGGGCCGCGGATTCCAATATGCAGTTGTCGTACAACTTGCCGTCCGACTACACCTTGATTGGGCCGGTTTCCAACATCAGCACCACCAGCGTCCAGCAGGCTGCCACCGAACTAAGTGCCGTGTATGCAGCTCAAGGTGTTTCGGTGTCGGTTTCCGCCAACAAGCTGCTGGTACAGCCGGTGCCGGTATCGTCCGGCTCCAAGCTCTAAAGGTCCGCCGTCTGATTCATGCCTTTCAGGCATCGAGCCTTCGGTACTCCTGCCTTCTCAAGTGCCCGCAACGTGTTGCGGCAATAGTTTCAGGCCTGACAAGGCCCTACGGTGACGGATCTAGACATGTTGCGTAAGAAGGTCAGTGAAAAGGACGGTTCCGCCCAAGTGGGTGCGGCCGTCCAGAAAGCGGTGAATTACGAGGTCAGCATCGCCGACCTGGCACGACGCAGCGAAAAGCGTGCCTGGATTGTGGCCACCCTGTCGATGCTGGTCACCGTCATGACAGCAGGCGGCTACTACTACATGCTGCCGCTGAAAGAGAAGGTGCCCTATCTGGTCATGGCAGACGCCTATTCTGGTACAAGCACTGTCGCCAAGCTTGAGGCGAATTTTGGTGGGCGGACCATCAGTACAAGTGAGGCGTTGGCGCGCAGTAATATTGCGCGCTTCATCATCGCCCGCGAATCATTCGATTTGTCGATCATCGGCCAGCGTGACTGGAATACCGTGTCAGCAATGGGTACGACAAATGTGGTGAACGAATATCGGGCGCTGCATTCGGCAAATAACCCATTAAGGCCCTTGAATACATACGGCAAGCTTCGAGCTGTCCGCGTCAATATCCTGAGCATCACACTGATCGGTGGGAAGGGGCAGCCTTATAAAGGTGCGACCGTGCGCTTCCAGCGGACCGTATACGACAAGAATTCAACTGTCTCTACATTGCTTGATAACAAAATTGCGACCATGGGATTTGTTTATCAGGACAATCTGGAGATGAGTGATAGTTTGCGGGTCGAAAATCCCCTGGGATTCCGTGTCACCGATTATCGGGTTGATAACGATTACTCGTCGCTCCCGGCCGCTCCTGCAGGTGGCGCCGTCATAAGTGCGCAGCCTCAAGCAGCGCTTCCGCAGCCTGGCGCGGGCGTTGCCGACCCCAATGCTGCAAATGTTTCTGGTGCGGCCCCGCCTGGAGGCGTTCCGCTCCAGCAAGGATCCGCACCCCAGGGCGGCGTGCCGCTACAGCAAGCACAGCCAGCGTTTCCCGATCAGATGCAGCAGCCAGGTCAGTCCGGGGCGCAGCCCGCGATTCAACCTCAAGGGATGCCGAATAATGTCAATGGAGCAAGCGGTCGATGAAACTTTTTAATCGGTACAGGGCTGCATTATTTTCAGCGCTGCCACTTGCGCTATGTGCCTTTTCAGTAGCGGCCCAGGTAGTTCAGGAATATGAGTATGCGCCTGACCGTATCTATCAGGTTCGCACGGGTCTCGGGATTACTACCCAGGTCGAGCTAAGCCCGAACGAAAAAATCCTGGACTACAGCACCGGCTTTACCGGTGGTTGGGAGCTTACGCGGCGTGAGAATGTCTTTTATCTCAAACCGAAAAATGTCGATGTCGACACGAATATGATGATTCGTACGGCGACGCATTCTTATATTCTTGAGCTCAAGGTGGTTGCAACGGATTGGCAGCGCCTGGAGCAGGCGAAGCAGGCGGGTGTTCAATACAAGGTCGTGTTTACTTACCCGAAAGACACGAGTTTCCAGAATGTGGAAGATGCGGACGCATCGAAAAAAGGTCCATTGCTGAATGCAAAGATCTTGAAGGATCGTCGTTATTACTACGATTATGATTACTCGACACGCACCAAAAAATCCTGGCTGATTCCTAGCCGTGTTTATGATGACGGCAAGTTCACCTATATCAATATGGATTTGACGCGCTTTCCGACTGGGAATTTTCCGGCGGTCTTCGCTCGCGAGAAAGAACACTCCGAGGATTTTCTCGTCAATACGACGGTGGAAGGCAACACCCTGATCGTGCACGGAACCTATCCTTTCCTGGTGGTTCGCCACGGCGATAACGTCCTCGGTCTGCGAAGGAACAAGCAAAAGTGAACTCGAATATTCCAAACGGCCCAGATGATCGCTCTCCGAACAACCGCGGAGAAGAGTCGCGAAACGGCGAGTATGACGAGCGCAATAATCCGTACTTTGCGCGTCAACAGGCCAGTGCCGCCCCTGACCTGGATGCCAATGAGCCAGTGCTGCGCTCCAGCGACATCAAACGCCTGAATCGTAAGGCGCTTGTATTCCTGGCTGCCATCGCAGCTCTGCTGATTCTCGTCATCTTCTGGCTGGCGACGCAAAGCGGGGACGATTCGGCGCCGCCAAAGCCGCGAGCCGAGACAGTTGTCGCACCTGCGCTGCCACAGAACATGACTGCGCCCGTCGAAGAGGCACCGGTTCCCCTCGCGCAGCAGCCCAGTCTGCCGCCACTGCCGCCGATGCCGACAGATGATAATGAAGAGGTGAGTTCTGCGCCCGAACGTCCGCGTGGCCCCACATTGTTGGAGCGTCGAATCCTTGCCGAATCCGCTGTCAACGGCGCGGGCATGCCAGGCCAGCCCGGTCAGCCAACTGCACCCGGAGAGGAAGACACTGCGGTCACGCTAGCGAAGCCCATCAGCAACCCAGATGGGTTATTGGTGCGTGGTACCTACATTCGTTGCATTCTGGAGACCCGGATCATTTCCGATTTCGGTGGCTACACATCGTGCATCGTGACCGAGCCGGTGTACTCCATCAACGGACATAACCTGCTCCTGCCGAAGGGTTCCAAGATGCTTGGTCAGTATGGCGCCGGAGAGCCGACGACACGCCGCCTGCAGGTGGTCTGGGATCGTGTTACGACGCCTACGGGACTGGATGTCACGCTTGAGGGGCCCGGTATTGACACGTTGGGTAGTGCAGGCCATCCAGGTAATTACAACGCGCATTGGGGCAACAAGATTGCATCAGCGCTGTTTATCAGCATGCTGAGCGACGCCTTCAAGTACGCGGCTGCCGAATACGGTCCGGAGACGACCACAATCGGTGTTGGCACCGGGACTGTCACTCAGCAACCCTTCGAGAGCAATACTGCACGAAGCATGCAGCAGCTCGCCGAGCAGGCAGTGGAAAAGTCTGGGCGCCGTCCGGCAACCTTGACGATCAATCAGGGCACGGTGTTGAACGTATATGTTGCCAAGGACGTCGATTTCTCGGCGGTCCTGCCGAAGTGAATGACGTGGCTGCCATGACGATCGACGATTCACCAACGGCGCGTATTTCGAACGACTTCTTGGACTACCAGTACTCTGTGCTGGGAATCCTGGATTATCTAAATTCGCCTGATGTGACCGAAATTTGCATCAATCGTCCGGGTGAGTTGTATCTCGAGACCATTCATGGGTGGCAGCGGGTCGACGTGCCGTCCCTCACCTACGACCGTGCTCGGCAGTTCTGTACGGCGGTCGTCAATGAGAGCAATACCGGGCAGCGTATTACCGACGCTGACCCGGTCGTGTCACTCACGTTTCCGACTGGGCAGCGCGCGCAGTTTGTGATGCCGCCTGCATGCGATGCCGGCAAGGTATCCATCACGATCCGGCTTCCCTCAAAGCACACCAAGTCGCTGGAGCAGTACAAGCACGATGGGTTCTTCGACGAGGTGCTGGAGCAATCGGCAGATGTCAGCGACCACGATCAGGAGCTGCTGGAGCTACGCCGCAAGCGTGACTACGCCGAGTTCTTCAAAAAGTGCGTGTTGTACAAGAAGAACGTGGTTGTTGCTGGAGCGACTGGCAGCGGCAAGACGACCTTCATGAAGGCATTGGTGAATCACATTCCGAACGAAGAGCGCCTGGTGACCATCGAGGACGCTAGAGAGCTGTTCATCAGTCAGCCTAATTCCGTGCATCTGCTGTATTCAAAAGGCGGGCAGAGCGCCAGCAACGTGACCGCCAAGAGTTGCATGGAAGCGTGCCTGCGCATGAAGCCGGATCGCATCATCCTGGCAGAGTTGCGCGGCGACGAGTCGTTCTACTTCATCCGTAACTGTGCTTCGGGGCATCCAGGTTCCATCACCAGTTGCCACGCCGGTAGTGTCGAGCAGACCTGGGACCAGTTGGCGTTAATGGTGAAGGCATCTAACGAAGGCTCTGGCCTGGAGTTCGAGGTGATCAAGCGTTTGCTGAGAATGACCATCGACATCGTGGTCCACATCAAGGCGCACGCGGGGCGCCGGTTCATCACGGGCATCGACTTCGATCCTTTGAGAACCTTGCGCGGCGGTTGAAAGTAAATTCTTAAGTTGGGGCTGGTTTGGTTTTGCAAGGAGGAATGACATGTTGCCTGGCATGGAACTGATGGGGTGCACTGGACTTGCTGTTCCTGGCGAGGTGATGCAGCACGTTGTCCGTGTCGAGTCGTCGCGCAATCCGTATGCCATCGGTGTGGTTGGTGGGCGCTTGGTGCGTGAGCCACGCGGGTTGGCTGAGGCGGTCGCCACTGCCAAGATGCTGGAACAGAAGGGTTACAACTTCTCACTCGGGTTAGGCCAGGTCAATCGCTACAACCTGCAAAAATACGGGCTGACCAGTTACGAGATGGCATTCGACAAGTGCCCCAATCTTGTCGCTGCCTCAAGGATTTTGGCGGAGTGTCATTCGCGCTCAGGCGCTAATTGGGGCAAGTCGTTCAGCTGTTACTACTCCGGCAACTTCGAGACCGGCTTCAAACACGGTTACGTCCAGAAGATCTATGCGTCCATTCGTCAGTCGGTAGCATCCTCTGGAGCAGAGCCCATCACGGTCGTGCCGACGCGGCAAGTGCAGTTGCGGCCTGCCAATCCGCTCAAGCAGGCGGCCGCCGAATTGGCGGATGCAATTGTCGCGCGTCGCATTCAGGATCTCTCGGGAGCGGGCAACACGGTGGCTTCACCGGCAGGGCCTATGCTACCGGCACCGTCAGCACCTTACTCTCTGCCGAGCCGGGCCACCCCTGTGGCTCCTGCGGCGGAGAACGAGTTGTATGTGATAAAGCCGACAGGTCAGGGGCGTGGGGTGGCGTTGCCCGCCGCCGCACCGAAGGCCTCGACGCAGACCGACCAATCCGTAAGTCCCGTCTCCATGCCACGTGCACCACAGACGGCGCCGCAAGTAGATAGTGCATTTGTTTTTTAGGATGGAAGATCGCCAAGGAGTTGGCTGCTGGACCCCCTCTGTTCCCAAGGAGTTAGACATGAAGTTTGAAATCGACAAGAAAACAATGGCAGACGCCAAGATGGTTGGCACCCAGGCGGTGAAGGCACTGGTATTCATCTCGCTGCTGATGGTTGCGGGTGGCGCAGCAGCAGACGGCAATGGTCTTGCGGATACTGATACCCGAGTCTGTGGCTTTTTGAACAATGTGACCAAGTTGCTGAACATGGGTTCGATTGCAGTGGTCACCATTGCAGTTATCGTGGCCGGATATCAGATCGCCTTCGCACACAAGCGGATCTCCGAGGTTTCCCCGATCCTCATCGGTGGCGTTCTGATCGGTGCTGCCGGCCAGATTGCCAACATGATCCTGCAGAACAAGGACGCTAACGCCGGGGATTGCTCGGGAATCGGTGCTTCGTTGGTGCAGATCGCTCAGTACTATGCATAAAGACGTTCTCTTCCGCGGCTGCACCCGCCCGGCGATGTTTCTGGGGGTGCCTTACATCCCCTTCTTCGTCGGTGCCGGTGGTGGCCTGCTGTTGGGGATGTACATCGATCTTTGGTACCTGCTCACCATTCCCATCATCATTTTCGCCATGCAGCAGATGGCCAAGCGTGACGAGATGATCTTCAGGTTGCTCGGGTTGCGCTGGCTGTTCCGCATGCGTGCCCGAAACCTCCAGCGTTATTCGGGAATGTGGGTATTCAGCCCTAATGAATACCGCAAGAGTCCCCCGGGTAAGTCGCGGTAAGCAAGTGAATTGTTCAACCAACCCCACGCGCAAACCCGCGTGGGGTTGGTGCTTTCGATACTCCCTGGTGTGATGCTTCCTTCTTAACTCGGTAAGACCATGTTCAGCCCAGACAGTCCAATCAGCGAATTTGTTTCCATTTCGACACACGTCGCGCCGTCTGTCGTCAAGACGACCGCAGGCGACTACCTGTTGATCTGGCATCTGGCTGGCCTGCCGTTCGTGGGGCGGGACGAGTTCGAGCTGGAGCAACGGCACAACACCTTCAATCGTCTGTTGCAGACCCTGCGTGCTCCCGACTTTGCCAATGTCGCCTTCTGGGTCCATGACGTGCGTCGTCGTCGCAAGATTGGCAGCGGTGGGCGTTTCAGACAGTCCTTCAATCAAAATCTCTCTGACGAGTACTACGCAGCGCTGTCCTCGCAAAAAATCATGCAGAACGAGCTGTACTTCAGCATGATCTATCGGCCGGTCGTGACCGGGCGGCGCTTGGTCGAAAAGTCGGCAAATCCAGACAGGATCCGTGCCGAGGAAGAGCAGGCGGTCGCCAAGGTCGTCGAGCTTGCCACCAATGTGGAGGCGGTCCTTAAAGACTATTCGCCGTATCGGCTGGGAATGTACGAGGCCAAGAACGGCGTCGTGTTTTCCGAGACCCTCGAATTTCTAGGCTATCTGCTCAATCGTATCGATGAGCCGGTGCCGGTATTGCAGGCTCCCGTGCCCGCGTACCTGCCTGTCAGCAAGCACATGTTTGCCAACAAGACGGGCGATTTTGTCATCCGTACACCGGATGGCGTCAATCACTTTGGTGCGATCCTCAATATCAAGGAATATGCCGACGGGACCTACCCTGGCATTCTCAATGGTCTGAAGTACCTTGATTTCGAATACGTCATGACGCATTCGTTCAGCCCGGTTGGACGTCATGATGCGTTGAAGGTGCTGGAGCGCACCAAGGGTATGATGATTTCGTCGGGCGACAAGTCGTCCACCCAGATCCGGGATCTTGATGTCGCCATGGATGACGTGGCGTCGGGCAACTTTGTGCTGGGCGAGTACCACTTCACGTTAGCGGTATACGCCGACAGCCAGGAGAAACTGGCCAGGCAGATCGCCACCACCCGTGCCGAGCTCTCCAACGCCGGTTTCGTTTCGGCCAAGGAAGATCTGGCGATCGCTTCATCGTTTTACGCGCAGTTGCCGGGCAACTGGCGCTTCCGTACCCGCATCGCCAACCTGAGCTCACTCAATTTCCTGGGCTTGTCGCCGTTGCACAACTTCGCCCAGGGCAAGCAGCACAACAATCCGTGGGGTGATTGCGTCACCACGCTGCAGACCACCAACGGCCAGCCGTATTATTTCAATTTCCATGCCACGCATCCGGCCGAGAATTCGCTCGGCGAAAAGGCGATCGGCAATACGATGGTGATCGGTAAGTCCGGTACCGGTAAGACGGCGCTGATCAATTTCCTGCTGAGCCAGGTGCAGAAGTTCGATCCGATCCCGACGATCTTCTTCTTCGACAAGGACCGCGGCGCGGAAATCTTTGTACGTGCCTGCGGCGGTAATTATCTGGCGCTGGAAAATGGCTCCCCGACCGGCTTCAATCCGTTCCAGTGCGAGCGCAACGAGGCCAATACGCAGTTTCTGGCCGAACTGATCAAGGTGCTCGGCGGCAAGGCCGAATACAGTGCCCGCGAGGAAGAAGACATCTATCGCGCAGTGGAGGGCATGCTGGACACCCCCATGCACCTGCGCAGCATGAGCAACTTCCGTAAGAGCCTTCCTAATATGGGCGACGATGGCCTGTATGCGCGCCTGCGCCGCTGGACCGCTGGCAATTCGCTGGGGTGGGTGTTCGACAACCCGGTCGACACGATCGATCTGACCCGTGCCTCCATCATCGGCTTCGACTACACCGACGTGATCGACAACGCCGAAGTGCGGGTGCCGGTGATCAATTACCTGCTGCACCGCCTGGAGGCGTTGATCGACGGCCGCCCACTGATCTATGTGATGGACGAGTTCTGGAAGATCCTGGACGGCAAGGGGGGATTGAAGGAATTCGCCAAGAACAAGCAGAAGACCATCCGTAAGCAGAATGGTCTGGGCATTTTCGCCACGCAGAGCCCGGAAGATGCGCTGGCCAGCGATATTGCCGCCGCCTTGATCGAACAGACCGCCACGATGGTGCTGTTGCCCAACCCTAACGCCAGCCGCGACGACTACATCGAGGGGCTCAAGCTGACCGATGCCGAGTACCAGGTAGTGGTCTCGCTGGACGAGCGCTCGCGCTGCTTCTTGGTCAAGCAAGGCCATGCCTCGGCGGTGTGCCAGCTCAACCTGCGCGGGATGGACGATGCGCTGTCGGTGATTTCGTCCTCGACCGACAACATTGAGATCATGCATCAGATCCTGGCCGGCAAGGCCAGCAAGCTGGGCGTCAGCGTCGATCAGCTGACGCCCGAGCAGTGGTTGAGCGATTTCTACGCCAACCGCAAGGGCTCGGGTAAGCGTAAATCGGCGAAAGACAAGGAGGCCGAAGATGCATAGTCCCCATCATCGTCAGATCACTTTCCACGCATCAACTTCATCTGTGTCAGGAGGCAAAAACACCATGGCAACCACGTTCTGAACCGCCCCGGGAAGTTGGGAGGCTGTTTGGTTTGAGTCACGCCGCTTTGGCGTAACCGGCCTGTTGTCGATAGTAAGCCTCTTCGGCTTCTGCTGGCAGGAATGTTCCCGATCGACCCCAGTAAGCGTTTGTGGTTTTACCGACGTCCACCCAATCCAGCGTGGCCAGTTCCACATCCTGGCGGTTGCGCTACGCGCGCCGGTGGATCACCTCGGCCTTGTACAACCCGTTGATCGTCTCGGCCAGCGCGTTGTCGTAGCTATCGCCCACGCTGCCCACCGACGGCTCGATCCCGGCGTCGGCCAGCCGCTCGGTGTAGCGGATCGACACGCACTGCACGCCGCGGTCGGAGTGGTGGATCAGGCCACCCTCGGTTGGGCGCCGCGCATGCAGCGCCTGCTCCAGGGCGTCCAGCACCAAATCCGTCTGCGCGGTCGGCGAGACCTTCCAACCCACGATGCGCCGCGCCTACACCTCGATCACGAAGGCCACGTACACGAACCCGGCCCAGGTCGAAACATAGGTGAAGTCGCTGACCCACAGTCGGTTCGGCGACGGCGCATGGAACTGTCGGTTCGACGTCTGCCCGACGCCCCCCCGATTTTGAGTAGCGCCGCAGTTTGGAGTCCAATTCCCTACCCGAAGGAGATTGGACGTGAAGAAGCGTTTTACTGACGAGCAGGTCATCGGCTTTCTGCGTGAGGCCGAAAGCGGCGTGGCGATCAAGGATCTGTGCCGGCGCCATGGCTTCAGCGAGGCCTCCTACTCCCTGTGGCGCAGCAAGTTTGGCGGGATGAGCGTGCCCGATGCCAAGCGACTCAAGGACCTGGAGGCAGAGAACACGCGCCTGAAGAAGCTGCTCGCCGAGCAGGTGTTCCAGAACGATCTGATCAAGGAGGCGCTGCAAAAAAAATGGTGAGCGCACCGGCGCGTCGTGCGCTGGTGCGCGAGTGGATCGGGCGGGGGGCCAGCGAGCGTGGCGCGTTGGCCGCGATCGGCATGAGCGCCAGTGCGCTGCGCTATTGCCCGCGCGAGGACCGCAACGTTGCGCTACGCGAGCGCATCGTGGAACTGGCGCATCGCCACAAGCGCTACGGCGTGGGGATGATCTATCTCAAGCTGCGCCAGGAAGGGCGCCTGGTGAACTAGTCGCCCCTGAAAAACCCCCTTCAAGCACCAAAGGTCAGCGGCGACCGGTGCGCCAGGCTCAAGGATGCCCCTGCCATCGCCTGCAACCAGGCACGCAAAAAGGCGATCCAGCGCATCAGCCAGCGCAGGTTGTAGCCGGCGGCGCAGCCGAGCACGTGCAGTGCATCGCCTTGGGCACCCTTTAGATAACAGCGATTCAAGCGGCAGTCCTGTTTCAGATGTCCAATCACCGGCTCCACCGCTTGCCGGCGTTTGATCCAGCTCCATTGCCGTCGTGTCAGCGTCTTGGCCTTGCCGCGATGCAGGATCTGCACGCCATCTACCTCACGTCCGCGATACCCCAGGTCCACGATCGCTACCTGCGGGGTTACATTCACATCCTGCAGCAACCCACGCGTCTGCTCCAGCTGCTCGGCCAACGTATCGCCGTCGTAAGGATTGCCGGGAAAACTGCGCGCGCCCACGATCAAGCCTTTGCGCGCACTCACCGCAATGCCGACCTTGACGCCAAATTCGTAAGGTGTCCGTGCCTTGCCCTTGCTCATGCATTCCACTTCCGGCGCATGCAGGGCGTAGAGCTTTTGCTTGTCCTTGGGGCGTTGTGTCAACACCCGTTGTGCGCGTTCCAGCCAGACACTGATGCGCTCACGCACCAAGGGGTCCAGCTTGCGTTGCAGATCGCGTAATACGCGTCCCAGGAGCGTGCGTTGGCGTCGCAGCACCTTGTGCATGCGCTTGAACTGGCGCGCATGCGCATAGCGCCCGGCCTTGCGGCTCAAGACCGGGCCTTGCCGCGCATAGGTCTGTCGTAGTGCGATGCCGTGGCGCTTGGCCAGCAGCACCAGCTTCTTGCGCGCCACCTCCAGCAGCCGGCTGTCGGTGGGATGGGCGATCGCCTTTTCCTGCACGGTGGTGTCCACGATCACCCGCGACAACTCGCGTGCATCCACCGCCTTCATCGCATGCGCGGTGTTGATCGTGTGCGCCAATAGCTCTTCCATGCCCGCTTCGCCCAGACGCTGTCGCCAACGTGTCAGGGAACTGGGATCGCACGGCAAGCAGGTCTGGAATACCACCTCGCCGGTGAAGAACTGCCAGTACGGATTTTCCAGCCAGCGCGCGCATACGGCCTCGTCGGACAGGTCGTAGGCGTGCTTGAGGTAGAGCAGCCCGGCGATCAGACGCATCGGCAGGCCGGGCCGTCCGCCGCTGGCAGTTGTGGCCGGCAATCGTGGCGATAGCGCCTGCTCCAACACACTCCACGGCAGCCGATGGCTTAGTTGAACCAGTGGATGGCGCAGGTCGATCTGGTTTTCCAGACGCGAACGAAACAACTCATCGGCAGGTAAGTGATCGGCAGCGGGACGGCGTGTGCGCATGGGCGAAAACTGCCAGAAACCAGTGCGTACATTAACGAAAACTGGCAGTTCCAGCACGTCGAAAATGCGGGGAAAGCCCTGCAATGGATGTGGTTTGGGGGTTTTTCAGGGGCGACGAACTACAAGCGTGTGGAGCGCTTGTACCGCGAGCAGCAGCTGCAGGTCCGCCGCCGCAAGCGCAAGAAAGTGTCAGTGGGCGAGCGTCAGCCGCTGCTGCGGCCATTGCAGGCAAACCAGGTGTGGTCGATGGACTTTGTGTTCGACCGCACCGCCGACGGCCGGGCGATCAAGTGCCTGGTGATCGTGGACGACGCCACACACGAAGCGGTCGCCATCGAGGTGGAGCGTGCAATCTCGGGCCATGGCGTGACGCGTGTGCTGGAGCGGCTGGCCATCAGCCGCGGCTTGCCGCAGGTGATCCGCACCGACAACGGCAAGGAGTTCTGCGGCAAGGCGATGGTCACCTGGGCGCATGCGCGTGGCGTGCAGTTGCGACTCATCCAACCCGGCAAGCCAAACCAGAACGCCTATGTCGAATCGTTCAACGGCCGGTTGCGCGATGAATGCCTCAACGAGCACTGGTTCCCGACACTGCTGCACGCACGCACCGAGATCGAGCGCTGGCGACGCGAATACAACGAGGAGCGACCCAAGAAAGCAATCGGCGGCATGACGCCCTCCGCGTATGCCCAACAGCTGGCCAACACCCATATCATCAACCCCGGACTCTAGACCCGGCCGCTACTCAGGATGGGGGGACGTCGCTGTCTTGCAGCCTGTCTTGCGTTTGGGGGGGGCAGGCAGTGGGACGCAGACATGTCTGCTTGGTGCTGTGCCCGTCTGGACTATGGCGATCCCGTTTGTCCGAATTGCGATGTTGCTCTTGCAAAGAGAAAGCCGCCATTGTCTAAACGGCAGCTTTTCTTAGAACCTGTTCACAATCTTCTGAGTAACAGTGCCAAGAAGGCCAAATGGATGAACTGCAGGCTGGTGTTGAGTTTGCGCTCGCAGTTCTTCCATAGCCTTCGGTTCTTCTCCAGCCAAGCAAAACTACGCTCGACAATCCATCGCTTGGGCATGACCTTGAAGGTGTGCAGTTCGCTGCGCTTGGCAATCTGCACCGTGAGCTGCTCGCCTAAAATCTCTCGCGCGCCGCTGGCAAACGGTACTCCGGTGTAACCGCCGTCGCACAGTAAGCTTTGTACAAGCGTCAGGTTTGACTGACAGCGCTCCAACGCCTGCAGCGCACCTTTGCGGTCGGTCACCTCCGCCGTCGTCACCGCGATTGCGTGGGGCAACCCCTGACTATCAACAGCGATATGCCGTTTGATGCCCGACACCTTCTTGCCTGCGTCATACCCCTTTTGCCCAGCTGTGTCCGTGTTCTTGACGCTCTGCGCGTCCACGATCAAGAACCTGGTGCAAGCGTTGCGCCCCTGTCTCACGCGGGCCACGCCAACCTGATTTTTTGAGCGCCCGCTCCAGCAGGCTCACCCCCTCATCGTCGCACTCGCTCCACTTGGCAAAGTACGAGTGCACGGTCCGCCACTTCGGAAAGTCACTGGGTAGCGCTCGCCATTGGCAACCGGTTCGCAGCACGTACAACACTGCGCACCACACCTCATATAAATCCACACGGCGTGGCTTGGTGCGCTTGCGCGCTTGTTCCAGGATCGGCAGCACGTGTGCGAACTGCTCCCGGCTCATGTCACTCGGATAGCTCTTTTGGCGCATCCGCATAGTCTGCACTGATCTGCGAAGATCGTGAACAGGTTCTTAGGACGAAATTTTCAACGTCTAGACCGATGTGCCCGTGATTGCATTGCGGTAGTAGTTCAATGCTCCTGCCGAGACATATACAGGCGGGTGACGCAGTGCATCTTGGGCGATAATTCTGTTTCCTTGGACGCCGTACCCTCACCCCAACCCCTCTCCCGGTGGGAGAGGGGCTTTGGCGCCTCGAGTGGCTAGGGGGACGTCAGGGAAGTAGTGCATCGCTGGTCAGTGGTTGAGTGGTCAATCGGTGCAGAACTTCCAGTTCGCGTTACATCAGAACTTTCAGTCCGCGTTACATCAGAACTGCCAGTTCACGTCACATCAAAAATTCCAGTTCATGTCACATCAGAACTTCTAGTTCACGTTACATCAGAACTAGAAGTTCACGTCACATCAGAACTTGTAGTTAACACCCAGCACGAACGTACGGCCCCATTCGATGTATTCCAGTGGACGGTCCTTGGTTTCTGCGTAGGTGCGGTACGGCGAGTTGCTTAGGTTGCTGGCCTGCAACAGCAGGGTGAGGCCGGACAGGCTGCTGGTGTCGCTGAAGTTGTAGCTGATCTGCGCGTCGGTGATGTTTTCGCCGACCACGTAGCGCAGCGTGCGGTTGCCGTTGAAGTTGCCGATCTCGCCGATGAAGTCCGAGCGGCGACGTTGGCTGACGCGCGCTTCGAAGCCCTTGTGCTCGTAATACGCAGTCAGGTTGTAGACGCGCTTGGACAAGCCGGGCAGGCTGATTTCCCCGTCGCCCACGCTGGAGGCGCTTTCCGGGTCGCGGATCTTGACGTCGCTGTCGTTGAAGGTGGCGCTGGCCTGGATGCCGAAGCCTTCCAACGGGGCGAACACTAGATCCAGCGGTAGCGAGGCGGTGAGTTCGACGCCGCGCAAGGTGCCGCCTTTGCCGTTGAACGGGGCGCTGAAGGTGCCGGTGGTGAGTACCGGCGCCGAGCCCGGTGGCGGGACGTAGCCGGCAACCAGTGCGGAGAAGTCGTAGTTGTCGCGGCTCTGGGTGTAGATGTAGCTCTTCAGGTCCTTGTAGAAGAATGCGGCGGCAAGGTAGGCGCGCTCGGCGAAGTACTTCTCGTAGGAGATGTCGATGGCGTTGGCGCGCCATGGATCGAGCGTGGGGTTGCCGCCGCTGGCGCCCGGGCGGCCGGTCGAGGTGTCGACACCGAATTCCAGCGATGCCCGAAGCTGGTCCACGCGTGGGCGTGCGACCTGCTTGGCCATGGCAAAACGCAGCGTCTGCTCGTATGGGAACTGGAAGGCCAGGTTCAGGCTGGGCAGCCAGTCGCGGTAGGTCTTGCCATCGTCGATGGGCCGTACTTCACTGCCGGCCGGCTGCGAGGCGTCCCAGTAATTGGCTTGCGAGGACTGGTCGGCACTCTGCAGCTGCACGCCGATATTGCCGCGCACACCGACGCTGCCCCATTCGGTGTCGAGGTTGGCACGCAGCCATGCGGTGGTGATCTTCTCTTCCACCGTCCAGGCCTTGGACACCAGGAACGATGCCTCGTCGTTCGGGTTGAACAGCATGTAGCGCGAGACCGCCGCCGGTACATTCCACGCTGGCAGGGAGCCGAGACCGGCAAAGCCGAGATTGACCGGCGCGTATTGGAGATCCGCTGCCACCGTGGCCTCGCCCTGCGCGCCCAGCGTGATGTTGCCTTCCGGCTGGGTCTTCTGCTTTTCGCGGTTGGCGTAGTTGACGCCGACATCCAGATCCGAGAACCAGCTCAGCGCCTCAGGCATCGGGAAGCTGGCCTGCAGGCGCGCGCCCTTGAGCACGTCTTCCACGCGCGGCACCTTGCCGTAGCCGGAGCCCTAGATGGTGTTGCTGAGGAACAACTCATCGGGATTGGAATAATTCATGCCCGGCGCCAGCTGCGAGAAGCCGTTGCCGACAACCGACACGCCCACGGTGTCCAATTGCGGCATCGGTGCGCGCTGGAGATTGTTCTCCAGATTCAATTCGTCGCGGGTGGCCTTGGAGTAGTTCAGGTCGGCGACGATCTTGACCGCGCCGGCGGTGGTTTCGTTATTCCAGCCGAAGGCCTCGATCTTGTCTTCGCGCTTGTTGTACATACCGCGGACCAGCGGATAGACGCCGCTGGCGGTGCCGCCGACGAAGCTGCCGTTATCGTTGACGCGCACGTCGGTGATGTTCAGGCCCGGCGTGTAGCCACCGTTGTAGTTGCTCAGATTGAGCTCGAACTGGTTGGCGGTGTCGATTTGCTCGGCTTCGGTATGGAACGCATCGAAGGTGCTGGTCCAGGCGTTGGACGGGCGGTACTGCAGCGTCGCCATGAGGCCGTCGCGCTTCTGATTGCCTGTACGCCGCAACGCTTTGATGCCATCGGAGAAATACACGCCATCGGCCACGCCGGGGCGTCGACGCTGCGCGTTGACCTGCTGCCAGGGTTCGTACAGACCCACCTGGTTTTCCTGGAGGGGCATGTCGGTGTGGGCGTAGCCGATGGTCAGGCCGATGGTACGGTCGGCGAACTGGTCGATGTAGCTGATGTTGAAGCGGTTGCCGTACGGGTCGACGTTGGCGGCCTTGCCCAGCGAATTGCGCTGATAGCGGCCACCGATGGCGATCACGCGCTCGTTGTAGCTGAGCGGGCGGGCGGTCTGCATGTCCACGGTGCCTGACAGACCCTGACCAACCAGGCCGGCATCGGGCGTCTTGTAGACGGTGACGCCGCTGACCAGCTCGGACGGGTATTGGTCGAATTCCACGCTGCGGTTGTCGCCGGTGCTGACCACTTCGCGGCCATTGAGCAGGGTGGTGGAAAAGTCCGGCGACAGGCCTCGCACGCTGATCACCTGCGCGCGGCCGGCCACACGCTGCGCAGCCAGGCCGGGCAGGCGCGCCAGCGATTCGGCGATGCTCACGTCCGGCAGGCGGCCGATGTCTTCGGCAGAAATGGCTTCCACGATCGAGGTGGAATCGCGTTTGACCGAGATGGCGCCTTCGATCGCGCGGCGCAGGCCGGTGACCTGGACCTTGTCCAAGTCGGTGACCGCGCCAGCGCTCTGGTCGGATGCGCTTTGTTGGGTGTCGCTTGCGTGTGCAGGCGTCGCCGATTGCGCGGCGGCCCATGTCGGTGCCATGGCCACAGCCAGGGCAATACTCAGCGCGGAGCGCTTGTGCTTCAACATTTTCCCCTCCCAGGTACATGTTGTTTTGATTTTTGATCCGGCAGACGCCTGGATGTCATGCGCCGCGTGCCACGATGGGCGTCACGACTGCGACGTATGGTAGACACGGCACCTGGGTGCAAACGGGCACTGCATACGTATTCACTGCGGCGTTGGGCGATGAAATCGATTCCACGCAGGCCTTGCCTGTCGACTGCATGGCAGCTGGGCATCAGCCACCCAACGCGACGCGCAATGCGCAACGGCCGTTATGCCGCTGCGCGATGTCATCGATCGTGCAGCACGTGTGATTGCGCCGCAGCAAACGCGTGATTCAGCGTTTTCCATCCACCGGCACGAAGCGAATGGCCTGCCCACCGCCCGGTGCCAGACGCAGCTCCAGGGTATCGGCACTGCTGACCTGGCGTTCTTCGCGCACGAAGGCGAACGGCTTGCTGACATAGTCCGCGCCGTCGCCGTCGCGATAGATCTGCGCGGTGTAGCGCACGCCGGGTTCGAGAAAGCCCAGCGGTACCTGCAGCAGGCGGCCATGCTCGTCGGTGATGCTGCCGAGGAACCAGTCGCGGCTATGCCGGTCCTTGCGTGCGATGGTGACGTAGTCGCCCACTTCGCCATTCACGGCGCGGGTCTGGTCCCAGTCCACCGCCACGTCTTCGATGAAGCGGAACGCGTCGCGGTGCTGCAGATAATGCTCGGGCAGATCGGCGGCCATCTGGATCGGGCTGTAGAGCGTGACGTACAGCGCCAGCTGCCGCGCCAGGGTGCTGGGAATCGCCTGGCCGTTACGGCCCTTCAGGCTGACGATGCCTGGGGTGTAATCCATTGGCCCGGCGAGCAGCCGCGTAAATACCAGGTTGACCTCGTGCTCGGGTGGGTTGGGCGGCTGGCCCCAGGCGTTGTATTCCATGCCGCGCGCGCCTTCGCGCGAAATCCAGTTGGGATAGGTGCGGCGTAGCCCGGTGTCCTTGATCGGCTCGTGCGCGTTGACCGCGATATGCCGCTGCGCCGCTTCCTGCACCACGTGCAGGTGGTGACGCGCCATCCACTGCCCGTCGTGCCATTCGCGCAACGGCGCGCCGCCTGCGGGGTTACGACGCTCCACCTGGCCGTCGTCGCAGACGTAACCGGTCTTGACCGAATCCACGCCAAAGCGTGCATACAGGTCCATCGCCTCGGCGATCTGATCTTCGTAATGGTCCACTGCGCACCCCGTTTCGTGATGGCCGATCAGATGCACGCCCTTGGCGGCGGCGTATTTGCTCAGTGCGGGTAGGTCGAAATCCGGCGTGGGCCGGGTGAAATCGAAGCTGCCGCCGTTGCCGAACCATTCGCCGTCCCAGCCGGGATTCCAGCCTTCGACCAGCACGCCACGAAAGCCGTGGTCGGCGGCGAAGTCGATGTAGCGCTTTGTCGTTGCGGTGGTGGCCGCGTGTTTCGGGCCGGTGGCCCAGGTGTGTTGGTTGAGGTGCATGGACCACCACACACCCACGTACTTGGACGGCTTGATCCAGCTCACATCGCCCAGCACGTTGGGCGCGTTGAGGTTGAGGATCAGGTTGGATTCCACCAAGCCGGTAGCCTGGTCGGCAATCTGCAGCGTGCGCCATGGTGTGTCGAACGGCAGGCTGCGGCGCACCTTCCAGCCTTCGGCAGCCGGCGACAGCTGCGCGCGCAGGCGCTGGTTGTCGGTGCGTCGGAGCCACATGCCGGCGTAGTCCACCAGGGCCGCTTCGTGCAGCGCGATGTGCAGCCCGCTGTCGGTGCGCAGGGTAAGCGGGGTATGCGCCAGCGCGACCTGATTCAAGGGCGTGTGCTGATACAGATACTCGTAGTGGATCGGTTCGCCTGCAGGAATCCACCAGGCATCGGCAGGCTGGGCGATGGCGAATTCGGTCACTTCCTCGTCGATGATCGCCTCACGCAAGCCTGCTTGCGTGGGGAAGTGATAACGCAGGCCCAGCCCGTCGTTGTAGACGCGAAAGATCACGTCGAACTTGCGCTGCGCACCGTCGCGCTCGACCAGGCTCACGCGCAATTGGTTGTAGTGATTGCGCACCCACCGCGTTTCGCCCCAGGGCTGTTCCCAGGTGTCGTCGTGACTGTGGCGCGCTTGTGCAAGCACCACCATGCCGCGGTCCAGCCGGCCGTCGCGCAGCGTGAACCCCAGCCGCGAGCGTTGCACCACCGCCTCGCCCAGGCGCTGCACGCGGTAGTACGGCGTGCCGCCATCCACCTCCAGGCTGACCTGCAGCACCTTGTTCGGCGATTCCACGCTGAGGGTGGTGACTTCGGCATGGAGTGGTGGCGCAGTGCCGCCAAACAGCGTGAGGACCAGCAGTTGGGCGATCCATGCGGCGCCCAGTGTCGAGCGTGCTCGACGTGAAGACAGCGGCATATCCCCTCCCAAGGTGACCGTTGTGCAGGCAGCGACTATGCAGTGGGCGGCAGTGGATGCGCCGTGCTGTGCGTTGCCTGGAACCCATGAATACGTATGCAGTGGTGCGGAACAGCGGAGTGCGCGTCTACCATGGCGCCACGGCACCTGGGAGGGTCCGCGCCCGTGGCACGTCTGTGCCGCGCACCACAACGCGTGCAACGAGGGAGGAAGGCCGACAGCGCAAGCTGTCTTGCCGCTTCGATGCTGAAGATGATCTGCATGGCTGCAACGCTCGGCGTTGCGGCGAGCTCGCCGGTGTTTGCCGACGCGCTGGAATTTCAGGGGCGCAGGGCGAAAGCGCAGGCGCTGGACGACGGCGGTTTCATGTTGCGTGGGCCGTACGGCGAACGCCGCATCGCCGCGCAACCGATGCGCACGCACACCGCCAGCCCACTGTTCGATGCCTTGTTCGCGCTGGCGCAGCAGGACATGGCCGACGACCGCGTCGAGGCGATCCGCGACCCTGCGTTCAACGACGGCAAGCCGGTGCCCTGCACCTGCTTCGAAACCGGCGAGCGTTGGCCCTACGTGTGGACCCGCGATGTCAGTTTTGCCGCGGATCTTGCATTGGCGCAGCTGGAGCCGGAGCGCACGCGCAACGCATTGCGCTTCAAGCTCTCGGCTGCACGCGATGGGCGCACGCCGGGGTTGTTCGTGGCACAGGACACCGGCTCCGGTGGCAGCTGGCCGATCAGCAGTGACCGTGTGGTGTGGTTCCTGGCAGCGCGTGGCCTGCTGGACGACAAGCCGTTTGCCGAACAGGTGTGGCAGGCATTGCAGGCGACGATCGCGCAAGACCGCGATGCGGTTTTCGATGCGCAGATCGGCCTCTACCGCGGCGAAACCTCGTTCCTGGATTGGCGCGAACAGACCTACCCGGCATGGACGCGCGAGGACGTGCGCTTCATTGCCGAGTCCTTCGCACTCTCCACCAATGTGCTGCATTACCAGGCGCTGCGATTGGCCGAACAGGTGGCGCGGCAGCATGGCGATCCGCGCGCCGCGCAGTATGCGCAGTGGGCCGATGCGCTGCGCCACGCCATCGATGCGCGGTTCTGGGACGCGCGCAGCAGTCAGTACGCAAGCTATCTCGGCAACGCGGCGCATCCGGTGCGCTATGCCAAGGCGGATCTGCTCGGTCTGTCGCTGGGCGTGCTGGCCGATATCTTTCCGGCACAGCGGGCGCGCCTTGCGCTGCGCAATTACCCAACGGTGGCTGGCGGCAGCCCGGTGGTGTGGCCGCAGGAGGCCGCGCAGCCCATCTACCACAACCGCGCCGTGTGGCCGTTCGTCAGCGCCTATGCGCTGCGCGCCGCACGCAGGCTGGACGATGCGCCGCGCATCGCACTGGAGCTGCAGTCGCTGATGCGCGGCAGCGCGCTGGCGGGCTCCAATATGGAAAACTACGAAATGCAGAGCCTTGCGGTGCATGTGGAAGAGGGCGCACGCAGCGGGCCGGTGGTGAATTCGCCACGTCAGCTATGGTCGGTGGCCGGCTATCTGTCGGCGGTGCTGGAAGGAGTGTTCGGGCTGTCGGCCGATGGCAGCGTGCAGCCGAAATTGCCGCGGTCTTTGGTGCCACTGCTGTTTGGCGACGCCGAGCAAATCGTGCTGGAAAAAGGCGCACGGCGCTACGTGCTGCAGCGCCCGACGAACGACGCTGGCGATTTGCTGGTGGCCGGGCGCGTCGAACAGCAGGGGCAGACCACGCTGGTGCAGCTGGTTGGGCAGGTCGCCGATCTTGCGGCGCCAGCGCAACCGGCGCACGTCTTCGCACCGGAGACACCGCCTGCGCCGGTCGCGCAACAGATCGGCAAGACGTCTCGCATCGCCATTCCGGCGGGCACCACGCTGTATCTGGATGGCCGGGCACTCGACGCCAGCGCGCACTGGGATCTGCCTGACGATGGCTTGCTGCATGTGCTCAGCCTGACCCGGCGCATTGATGGGTTGGAATCGCTGCATGGCCCGGCATTGACGCTCGGCCCGCTGCAGCAGTTGCCGGGCAGCCAGCGCTGGAGCTGGCGTCCTGCGCGCGCAGGCATGCACCGCGTCTCGCTGCGGTATCGCAACGACACTGGTCCGATCAATACCGGTGTGACCGCGGCGGTGAAACGGCTGCTGCTGGAATGCCCCGGGAAACCTGTGCAATCGCAAATCATCGTGATGCCGCATAGCTTAGGCGAGCAACTCTCCACCCAGGTTACCTTCGATGCGGTGGCGGGGCAGGCATGTACCTTCCGGCTGGAGGACGGCTTCAACATGAGCGCGTTGGCGCATTTCGCGCAGTACAACGGCGGCCGCGGCGGCCGCGATGGGGTCGTCAACGCGGCCCAGATCAGCGCGTTGCTGGTTGGGCCCGCGGCACACGTGGAGGCCGCGCCATGACCGCCAAGCCACGGTTGAACTTCTGGCAGATCTGGAACATGTGCTTCGGCTTTCTGGGCATCCAGTTCGGTTTCGCATTGCAGAACGCCAATGCCAGCCGCATCTTCCAGACCCTGGGCGCGCAGGTCGACGACGTGCCCGGGTTGTGGATCGCCGCACCGCTTACCGGTCTGATCGTGCAACCGGTCATCGGTTACCTGTCCGATCGCACCTGGACCCCGTGGGGCCGCCGGCGCCCGTATTTCATGGTGGGCGCCGTCTTCACCACGCTCGCCTTGCTGGTGATGCCCAACGCGCCGCTGCTCTGGGTCGCTGCCGGGACGCTGTGGGTGCTGGATGCATCGATCAATATCTCGATGGAGCCGTTCCGCGCGTTGGTGGGCGACCAGTTGCCGCCATCGCAGCGACCTGCCGGCTATGCGATGCAGAGCTTTTTCATCGGCGTCGGCGCCATTGTCGCGAGCTTCCTGCCCTGGCTGCTGACCCACTGGGGCGTTGCCAACACTGCGCCGCCCGGCCAATTGCCCGGCAGCGTGCGCTATGCGTTCTACCTCGGCGCGGCGGTGTTGTTCCTGTCGATCACCTGGACCGTGCTGCGCACGCGCGAATACAGCCCCGAGCAACTTGCCGCTTTCGACGATGCGCATCCGCCTGTCGCCGTTGCGGCAAGCACCGGTGCGGCGCCGTCGTCTGCGGCGAGTGTGCTGTGGTGCGGTCTGGGCGTGCTGCTGGCCGCGGCCATCGCCTGGCAACATGGCGACCGCATGCTGTATGTGTTGGCCGGGTTGTGTATCGCCTACGGCGTCTTGCTCGCATTGGCGCGCATGCTGCCTGCCACCAGCATGCTGGTGGCGATCGTGCAGGACGTGCGCAGCATGCCGATCACGATGCGTCGCCTGGCCTGGGTGCAGTTCTTCTCTTGGTTTGCGTTGTTTGCGATGTGGATCTACACCACCGCTGCAGTGACGCAGGTGCACTTCGGGGCAAGCGACACCGCATCGGCAGCCTACAACGATGGGGCAAACTGGGTCGGCGTGTTGTTCGGCGCCTACAACGGGTTTGCCGCCTTGGCCGCAGTGGTGATTCCGCTGCTGGTGCGTGCGATTGGATTGCGCTGGAGCCATCTATGCAATCTGTGGCTGGGCGCTGCCGGCCTGCTGTCGATGCTGGTCATCCGCGACCCGCACTGGTTGCTGCTGTCGATGCTGGGCGTCGGTTTTGCCTGGGCTTCGATCCTGTCGCTGCCGTATGCCTTGCTGTCCGACAGCGTGCCCGCCGCCAAGATGGGCGTGTACATGGGCATCTTCAATTTCTTTATCGTGATTCCGCAGCTGGTCGCCGCCAGCACGTTGGGCTTCGTGCTTCGCGCATGGCTTGGCGGCCAACCGATCTATGCGCTGGCCATCGGCGGGCTCAGCCTGTTGATTGCAGGCATGTGCGTGGTGCGGGTTCCAGTGGCCTCGGGAGGGCAGTGATGCGCAGTGCGATGTATGTGGCGTTGACGATGTATGCAGGCGTGGCAATCGCGGCACCCGCCAGCAAGAACTATTACGGCACCTTGGAACCCTTCGCTGCGGATGCGGTGTATTTCGTGGTGACCGACCGCTTCGTCAACGGCGACACCGGCAACGACCAACGCGACCAGGGCGGGGCGTATCGCACGTTCGATGTGCCCACGCCGTGCGCCGACGGCAGCGACGACAACATCGGTTACCTCGGTGGCGACTTCAAAGGCATCGTCGAGCATGCCGATTACATTCGCGACCTCGGGTTCGGTGCGGTGTGGATCACCCCGATCGTCGACAACCCCGATCAAGCGTTTACCGGCGGCAAGCCGATCACCTGCGGCAGCACGCTCAGCGACCACGGCAAGACCGGCTATCACGGCTACTGGGGCGTCAACTTCTACAAGCTCGACGAACATCTTCCCAGCCCTGGCCTGGACTTTGCCGGCTTCACCCGCGCCATGCACGCCAGCAAGCTGAAGGTGGTGCTGGACATCGTGGGCAACCATGGTTCGCCGGCCTACAGCATGCCGCAGGCACAGCCGGGTTTCGGCAAACTCTACGATGCGCAAGGGCGCCTGGCCGCCGACCACCAGAATCTTCCGCCGGCGCAACTGGATCCACAGCACAACCCGTTGCATGCCTTCTACAACACCGGCGGCGGCCTGGCGGAGTTGTCCGACCTCAACGAGAACAATCCCGCGGTGCTGGATTATCTGGCCGGCGCGTATCTGCAGTGGATGGAGCAGGGTGCCGATGCGTTTCGCATCGATACCATCGGCTGGATGCCGGATCGCTTCTGGCACGCCTTTGTGGCGCGCATCCGCGAAAAACGCCCCGGGTTTTTCATGTTCGGCGAGGCCTTCGATTACGACGCCAACAAGATTGCCGGGCACACCTGGGCGCGCAACGCCGGCGTCAGCGTTCTGGATTTCCCGTTGAAACAGCAGCTTTCTGCGGTGTTCGGGCATGAGCAGGCGGGTTTCGAAAAACTCGCAACGCCCTTGTTCCTGCGTCAGGGGCCGTATGCGAACCCCTACGAGCTGATGAGCTTCTACGACAACCATGACATGGCGCGCCTGGATGCCAGCGATAACGGCTTCATCGATGCGCACAATTGGTTGTTCACCGCGCGCGGTATCCCGGTGATTTATTACGGCTCGGAAATCGGCTTCATGCGTGGCCGCGCCGAACATGCGGGCAACCGCAATTACTTCGGCGTCGAGCGTATTCGCAATGCGCCGCAGAGCCCGATCTTCGGGCCGCTAAAACAAATCGCCCAGGTGCGTCGCGACACGCCGGCATTGCAGCGCGGCATGCAGGTGGATGTGCAGCTACACGGCAATCAGGCCGCGTTTTTGCGCGTTTATCAGCATGCCGGCACGACTCAGACCGCGTTGGTGCTGCTCAACAAGGCCGATACCGCCGCAACCATCGAAGTGAAGCGCTTGCTGCATTCGGGCGTGTGGCGCGATGCGGTCAGTGGCGAGCAGGTGCAGGTGCAGGGGCGGCTCACACTGCCGGTGCCCGCGCATGGCGTGCGCGTGCTGCTGTCGGATGCGCCGATCACCGACCCCGCATTGCGCAAGCAACTCGACGCGCAGATGGCCGATCAAGCCGCGCGCGACTCTCGCAACCGGTAGGAGCGCGCTGGCGCGCGACGGGGTGTCACCGGTAGTGCTTCATCGCGCGCCAGCGCGCTCCTAAAACGGGTTCGGCGGATCGTGATCGATCCTGCAGCCGGCCATACACGCTCTAACGATTCCCGATTCCCGATCCCTCAGCGCCCGGCAGCCTTGCTCGCCGCCTGGCCGCGCACCGCATCGCCAGCTTCAACGGCCGCCGCCGGCGCCCATCCCAGCGGCGGCTGCAACCCGCTACTGCGCGAAGAATCGCGTAGCGCCAATCGCACCGGAATCGTGCGGCTTTGCGCCGCTTCGCCGCGAATCAGGGCGACCAGGCTTTCCACCAGCAACGTGCCGGCCTGCTTGGTGTCCTGCTGCACGGTGGACAGCGCCGGCGCAACCGACGCTGCCAACGCAATATCGTCGAAGCCGCTGATCGCCACGTCCTGCGGCACGCGCAGGCCGCGCTCACGCAATGCGCGCATCGCACCGATCGCAATCAGGTCGCTGGCTGCGCACACCGCATCGAACGCCTTGCCGCTGGCCAGCAGTTCCAGGCACGCGGTGTAACCGGACAACTCGGTGGTGATCGCATCGAACTGCAGCGAGGCCTCGGCAACCAACTCCTGCTGCGCCAGTGCGGCAACGTAGCCGCGGTAGCGCTCTTCGAATTCGGGGTAGTGATTGGACGCGTGGCCCAGGAACGCGATGCGCCGGCAGCCTTGCGCCAGCAGATGCTCGGTGATGTCCAGCCCGCCCTGGTAATTGTCGCTGCCGATGGAGATGCCGGGCTGGCCGGGCAGGGCCGCACCCCAGCGGACGAAGTGCGTGCCCTGTTCGACCAGCAACTGCAGCCGCTGGCGCGATTGCTGATAGTCGCCGTAGCCCAGCAGGATGATGCCATCGGCCTTGTTGCTGTCTTCGTAGTCGGCCTGCCAGTCCTTGGACAGCTGCTGAAACGACACCAGCAGGTCGTAGCCCTGCAACGCGCAGGCGCGCGTGATCGAGCCCAGCATCGAATGAAAGAACGGGTTGATCAGCGAATCGTCGGCGGTGGGGTCTTCGAAGAACAGCAGCGCCAGCGTGCCGGCATTGCGCAACCGCAGCGAAGAGGCGTTCTTGTCGACCTTGTAGTTCAATTCCTTGGCGATGCGCAGGATGCGTTTGCGCGTTTCCTCGTTGACCATCGGGCTGCCGCGTAACGCGCGCGACACGGTTGGCTGCGACACGCCGGCCAGGTAGGCGATATCCAGCGAGGTGGCTTTACCCTTGATGGTCATGGTCGGCAACGACAGGACAAGTGGCCGGCATCATGCCATGCGCCCGCCAATGCCGTGCCGCCGCACGCAACGGCCGGCTGATTGGTTTACCATTCATGCCCAAGACCCCTTGCGAGAAGGTGGCCCGCGCCCAGCGCCGGCCCAGCGTGCGACATGAGCACTACCACCGCCCACCGCTGATCCTTGCCTGCGCCAGCGCGCAGAGCGCCTCTATGGCGTTGTCTTGCCTCCTCCGCATTCTTCTCCGAGCCTGTCCAGCAATGGCCAGATCTCCCATGGCAGCCGAGCGCTGCAGCCAGACCAGACCTCATTCTTGCCCATGATCAACATCACGCTCCCCGACGGCAGCCGCCGCGAATTCGAATCCCCCGTCTCGGTGATGCAGGTCGCCCAGTCGATCGGCGCCGGCCTGGCCAAGGCCACCATCGCCGGCCAGGTCGACGGCCAGCTGGTCGACGCCAGCGACGTCATCGACCATGACGCCAGCCTGCGCATCATCACCGCCAAGGACGCCGAAGGCGTGGAGATCATTCGCCACTCCTGCGCACATTTGGTCGGGCACGCGGTCAAGCAGCTCTACCCCGAGGTCAAGATGGTGATCGGTCCGGTCATCGCCGAAGGCTTCTACTACGACATCTACAGCGAGCGCCCGTTCACGCCCGACGACATGGCCGCGATCGAGCAGCGCATGCAGGAGCTGATCGCGCAGGACTACGAGGTGATCAAGAAGGTCACCCCGCGCGCGGAGGTGATCGAGGTGTTCGCCAAGCGCGGCGAAGAGTACAAGCTGCGCCTGATCGAGGACATGTCCGAGGACATCACCGCGATGGGCCTGTACTACCACCAGGAATACGTGGACATGTGCCGCGGCCCGCACGTGCCCAACACGCGCTTCCTCAAGGCCTTCAAGCTGACCCGTATTTCCGGTGCCTACTGGCGCGGCGATGCCAAGAACGAGCAGCTGCAGCGCATCTACGGCACCGCCTGGGCCGACAAGAAGCAGCTGGACGCCTACATCCTGCGCATGGAAGAAGCCGACAAGCGCGACCATCGCCGCATCGGCAAGGCGCAGGACCTGTTCCATCTGCAGGAAGAAGCGCCCGGCCTGGTGTTCTGGCACCCCAAGGGCTGGTCGCTGTGGCAAGTGGTCGAGCAGTACATACGCAAGGTCTACCGCGACAGCGGCTACGGTGAGGTGCGTTGCCCGCAGATCCTGGACGTCTCGCTATGGCAGAAATCCGGCCACTGGGACAACTACCAGGACGCGATGTTCTTCACCGAATCAGAAAAGCGCACCTACGCAGTCAAGCCGATGAACTGCCCCGGCCACGTGCAGGTGTTCAACCAGGGCCTGCACAGCTACCGCGACCTGCCGATCCGCTACGGCGAGTTCGGCGCCTGCCACCGCAACGAGCCCTCCGGCGCGCTGCACGGCATCCTGCGCGTGCGCGGCTTCACCCAGGACGACGGGCATGTGTTCTGCCTGGAATCGCAGATCGAATCCGAAGTGACCGCCTTCCATCAGCAGGCGCTGGCCGTGTACACCGCCTTCGGCTTCGACGATATCCAGATCAAGATCGCGCTGCGCCCGGAAAAGCGCCTGGGCGACGACGCCACCTGGGACAAGGCCGAAGCCGCGCTGCGCAGCGCGCTGGGCGTATGCGGGGTGGAATGGCAGGAGCTGCCGGGCGAGGGCGCCTTCTACGGCCCCAAGATCGAATACCACCTCAAGGACGCCATCGGCCGCACCTGGCAGCTGGGCACCATGCAGGTCGATTTCATGATGCCGGGCCGCCTGGGCGCCGAGTACGTGGACGAAAACAGCCAGAAGAAGCATCCGGTCATGCTGCACCGGGCCATCGTCGGCTCGATGGAGCGTTTCATCGGCATCTTGATCGAACACCACGCCGGCGCCTTCCCGTCCTGGCTCGCTCCGGTCCAGGTCGTTGTCGCAAATATCACCGACGCACAGGCAGACTATGTGGACTCGGTTCGGAAAACCCTTGCAAATCAAGGCTTCCGTGTCAACGCCGATTTGCGTAATGAGAAGATCGGATATAAGATCCGCGAACATACGCTGCAACGCGTGCCGTACCTGCTCGTCGTCGGTGACCGCGAGAAGGAAAATGGCGCAGTCGCCGTGCGGACGCGTTCGGGGGAGGACCTCGGGACCATGACGGTCTCTGCCTTCATCGAACGGCTGCAGGCCGAGCAGGCAGCGTGAGCCAACCCCGGCCGGTCTGGACGATGATCCCGATGCGCCGGTTCGATTCCCTTGGGAGATTGCAATATCAGTACCCCTGACAACAAACAGAACCGCAAGAACCAAGAAATCCGTGTGCCGCGCGTCCGCGTGATCGGCAGCGACGGTGAGATGGTCGGCGTGTTGTCGCGCGACGAAGCGCTCGCCAAGGCCGAGGAAGAAGGCCTGGATCTGGTCGAAATCCAGCCGCAGGCCGATCCGCCGGTCTGCAAGATCATGGATTTCGGCAAGTTCAAGTTCGAGCAGCAGAAAAAGGCCAACGAGGCCAAGAAGAAGACCAAGCAGGTCGAGATCAAGGAACTCAAGTTCCGTCCGGTCACGGACGAGGGCGACTACCAGATCAAGCTGCGCAACATGCGTCGCTTCCTGGAAGAGGGCGACAAGGTCAAGGTCAACATCCGCTTCCGTGGTCGCGAAATGAGCCACCAGGAGCTCGGTCGCGAGATGGCGGCCCGGATCGAGGCCGATCTGGGCGAAGACATCGTCATCGAATCCCGTCCGCGCCTGGAAGGGCGTCAGATGGTCATGATGATCGCGCCCAAGAAGAAGATCTGAGGATCTTCTTGTGTGCTGCGACGGCCCCCGGCGGGTCTGTCGCAGCTGCAGGATCAACGACTTGCAACAATTCCCGGCAACGGGTAGACTGCGCGGCCCGCTTTATTGGGGCGCCGTGCAAGCGGCACCAGGACCTGTCCGGATCGTGTTCGATCAAGGGCTTACAAGCAGGCAAGGGCAAGGATGGAAAGTGTGGTCGCAAGACTGCCGCCCGTGTCAGTGACAAAACACCATCAAGGACATTGCAATGCCCAAGATCAAGACCAACCGGGCGGCGGCCAAGCGTTTTCGCAAGACCGCCTCCGGCAAGTACAAGTGCGGCCACGCAAACCGTAGCCACATCCTCACGAAGAAAGCGACCAAGCGGAAGCGCAACCTGCGGCAGACGAATCACGTCCGTGCCGAGGACGCAGGCCGTCTCGATCGTATGCTTCCCTACCTCTGAGGACTGACCCATGGCACGAGTAAAGCGTGGCGTACAGGCGCGTCGCCGCCACAAGAAAATTCTGACCCTGGCAAAGGGTTACTACAACGCTCGCCGGAAGGTGTTCCGCGTTGCCAAGCAGGCGGTCATCAAGGCACAGCAGTACGCCTACATTGGCCGTAAGCAGAAGAAGCGTAATTTCCGTTCGCTGTGGATCACCCGCATCAATGCGGCTGCTCGCATCAACGGCTTGAGCTACAGCCGCTTCATGAATGGCCTGCTCAAGGCTGGTATCACCCTGGACCGTAAGGTGCTGGCCGATATCGCCGTGCACGACGCCGCCGGCTTTGCCGCGCTGGCCGAGAAGGCAAAGGGCGCGCTGGCGGCATAAGTGCGAGTCCCTCGCAAGAGCCCGCACAGCGTATGTGCGAGTCCTTCGCAAGAGCCCGCACATCCATGTGCGGACTGTTGAAGGGGTAGTCCTCGTCAGAGATTGTGCACTCGTGTGCAGTCTCTGATTGGAGCGAAGCAGTTGTTCGGGGGAAGGGCGCAAGTCCTTCCCCTTTTTGCGTTTTAGACAACCAGCATCGGTCGATGCGATGGCTGGCAAGATATGTGGCAATGCATTCCGGTGTATCCGGAAACACCGTTCGGTTGAGCAGTTGAGGCGCAAGTGCAATGAGTGAGATTCAATCCCTGACCGAGCGCGCGCTGGCCGATGTTGCCGCGGCGCAGACGCCGGACCAACTGGAAGCATTGCGGGTCGCATTGCTGGGCAAGAGCGGCAGCATCACCGCCCAGCTCAAGCAACTCGGCAGCTTGCCCGCCGAGCAACGCAAGGCCGCTGGCGAGGCGATCAATCTGTCGCGCGACGCGCTGACCGCCGCACTGGCCGAGCGCAAGAACACGCTGGAAAGCGCCGCACTGGACGCACGTCTGGCCGGCGAGCGCATCGATGTCACCTTGCCGGGTCGCCGCAGCGAGCGCGGCGGCTTGCACCCGGTGACGCGCACACTGGAGCGCATCGTCGAAATCTTCGCGCGGCTCGGGTACGAGCTGTCGGACGGCCCGGAAATCGAGGACGACTGGCACAACTTCGAAGCGCTGAATTTCCCGCCGCACCATCCGGCGCGTGCGATGCACGACACGTTTTATTTCGGCGACGGGCGTCTGCTGCGCACGCATACCTCGGGCGTGCAGGTGCGTTACATGGATGCGCACAAACCGCCGCTGCGCATGATCGCGGCCGGCAAGGTGTACCGCTCCGATTCGGACCAGACCCACTCGCCGATGTTCCATCAGGTCGAAGGCCTGCTGGTGGACGAGCATTCCAACTTCGCCGACCTCAAGGGCACCTTGTCCGAGTTCGTGCGCGCGTTCTTCGAGCGCGATTTCGAAATGCGTTTCCGCCCCAGCTATTTCCCGTTCGTGGAGCCGGGTGCGGAAGTGGACATCGCCTGGCAGCAGCCCGATGGCAGCACGCGCTGGCTGGAAGTGCTGGGCTGCGGCATGGTGCACCCGAATGTGCTGCGCAGCGTCGGCATCGACCCCGAGCGTTACACCGGCTTCGCCTTCGGTCTGGGCGTGGAGCGCTTCGCGATGCTGCGCTATGGAGTCAACGACCTGCGCGCCTTCTTCGAGAACGACGTGCGTTTTCTTCGGCAGTTTGCTTGACGGCGGGGATTCGGGAATCGGGAATCGGGAATCGCAAGAGCCACACGCTCCGCAGGTCCCGTTCCGAAGGCCCGGCGTCCCCGCCTTTGCGATTCCCTATTCCCCATTCTCGATTCCCGGCTCCTCATGAAATTCTCTGAAAATTGGCTGCGTAGCCATGTTCCGATCCAGGCCACGCGCGACGAACTGGCTGCCACGCTGACGGCGATCGGTCTGGAAGTCGAAGACGTCACGCCGTTGGGCGAGGCGCTGGGTCAGGTGGTGGTGGCGCGCATCGTCGAGGCGGTGCGTCATCCCGAAGCCGATCGGCTGCAGGTCTGCAGCGTCGATGCAGGGCAGGGGGAGTTGCTGCAGATCGTGTGTGGCGCGCCGAATGCGCGCCCCGGTCTGGTGGCGCCGTTGGCGCTGGTCGGTGCGCAGATCGGCGCGCTGACCATCACCGCCGCCAAGTTGCGCGGTGTGGCGTCCAACGGCATGTTGTGTTCGGCCAAGGAGCTCGGTCTGGACAGCGACGCCTCCGGCTTGTTCGAATTGCCGGACGATGCGCCGGTGGGGCAGGCGCTTGCCGAGTATCTGGGGCTGCCCGATGCCAGCATCGAGATCAAGCTCACTCCCAATCGCGCCGATTGCTTCAGCGTGCGCGGCATCGCCTTCGACGTGGCCGCCGCGTGCGCCAGCGAAGTGGTGGCGTTCGATGCCGGTGCGGTGGCGCCGGTCTCCACGCGCACGCTGGCGGTGGAACTGGATGCCGGCAAGGAGGCGCCGCGCTATTGCGGCCGGGTGATCGAAGGCATCGACCCGGCCGCGAAAACGCCGGTGTGGCTGGCCGAGCGGTTGCGCCGCAGCGGCGTGCGCCCGGTGTCGTTGCTGGTGGACATCACCCAGTACGTGATGCTGGAACTGGGGCAGCCGATGCATGCCTTCGATCTGGACACCTTGCAGGGGCCGATCGGTGTGCGCCGCTCGCGTGCCGGCGAGCAGTTGGCGCTGCTGGATGGGCGCCAGGTCACGCTGGACGACAGCTTCCTGACCATCACCGATGCCGGGCGCGCGGTTGCGCTGGCGGGGTTGATGGGCGGGCTGGACACGCGCGTCACCGAGACCACGCGCAATGTGTTCCTGGAATCGGCGTACTTCGACCCGGCGGCCATCATGGGCCGTGGCCGTAAACTCGGCCTGCATACCGACGCCGGGCATCGCTTCGAGCGTGGTGTGGATCCGGCATTGCCGCCGCAGGCGATCGAAGTGGCGACGCGTCTGGTGCTGGAACTGGCCGGCGGTACGCCCGGTCCGGTGGCGCATGCGCAACTGCCGCAGCATCTGCCGCAGCCTGCGCGCATCCTGTTGCGTCGCGCGCGCATCGCGCGCGTGCTCGGCATCCAGATCGACGATGCCGATGTCGTGCGCATGTTGCGTGCGCTCGGGATGCAACTCGACGCAGTTGCCGAAGGCTGGGAAGTGATGGCACCGAGCCGTCGCTTCGATATCGCCATCGAAGAAGATCTCATCGAGGAGCTGGCGCGCATCCACGGTTACGACCGGGTGCCGACCACGCTGCCCGGCGGTGCCAGTCGCATCGCGATGCCCAGCGAAACCCAGCTGGACGAACTCAGCGTGCGGCGCCAACTGGTGGCGCGCGGGTTGCAGGAAACCATCAATTACGCCTTCGTCGATGCAGGCCTGCTGGAGCGCTGGCAGCTCACCGATGGCCTGGTGCCTTTGGCCAATCCGCTCAGTGCCGAGCTGGCGATCATGCGTCCGCGCCTGCTGCCGGGCCTGGTGGCGACCTTGGGCCGCAATGCTGCCCGCCAGGCCGGGCGGGTGCGCGTGTTCGAATTGGGTAAGGTGTTTGCGGCCGCTGCCGATGCCGGCGCAGCGCCGCAGGAATCGCAGCATGTTGCCGCGGCCGTGTGCGGCGATGCCTTGGCGCTGCAGTGGGGCGAGGCCGCGCGTAAGGTGGATTTCCATGATTTGAAGGGCGATCTGATGGCACTGGCTGCCGCCAGTGGCGCGCAGCTGGAGTTCCAGCCGTCGACGCAAGCATTCGGGCATCCGGGCCGGTCGGCCGATGTCTACCGCGATGGTGCCCACATCGGCTGGATCGGGCAGGTGCACCCGCGCCTGGCCAAGGCGCTGGACATCGATGTGGACGTGATCGCGTTCGAGTTACAGCTGACGCCGCTGGTGCAGCGTGCTTTGCCGCGTGCCGGCGAGCTGTCGCGGTTCCCCTCGGTGCGCCGCGATCTGGCCTTCCTGGTGCCCGAAGAGGTGAGCTGGGCGGCACTGTCGGCCAGCGTGCGCACCACGGTCGGGCCGTTGTTGCGCGAGGTGCAGCTGTTCGACCGCTATGTCGGGCAGGGGGTCGAGCCAGGTTTCAAGAGTCTGGCTATGGGCTTGATTTTGCAGGATAACTCGCGCACTCTCACCGACCGGGACGTGGATGCGGTCGTCACCGATGTGGTGGCCGTGATCGAGCGTGAACACCGCGCCCGGATCCGGAGTTGAGGCGGTAACCCAGGGGATTGGCATGGCATTGACGAAAGCGGAGATGGCCGAGCGTCTGTTCGACGAGGTCGGTCTGAACAAGCGCGAGGCAAAGGAATTTGTCGACGCGTTTTTCGATGTGCTGCGCGATGCGCTGGAGCAGGGGCGTCAGGTGAAGCTGTCCGGGTTTGGCAACTTCGATCTGCGGCGCAAGAACCAACGGCCCGGTCGCAATCCCAAGACCGGCGAGGAGATTCCGATCTCGGCCCGGACGGTGGTGACCTTCCGTCCCGGCCAGAAACTCAAGGAACGGGTGGAGGCATATGCTGGATCCGGGCAGTAATCGCGAGCTACCGCCAATCCCGGCCAAGCGCTACTTCACCATCGGTGAGGTGAGCGAGCTGTGCGACGTCAAACCGCATGTGCTGCGCTATTGGGAAACCGAATTCCCCAGCCTGGAGCCGGTCAAGCGGCGCGGCAACCGGCGCTATTACCAGCGCCACGACGTGTTGATGGTGCGCCAGATCCGCGGCCTGCTGTACGAGCAGGGCTACACCATCGGTGGCGCGCGTCTGCGTCTGGAAGGCGATGGCGCCAAAAGCGAGTCCGCGCTGAGCAATCAGATCATCAAGCAGGTGCGCATGGAGCTGGAAGAAGTTCTGCAACTGCTGCGCCGCTAGGAAAACGTTTCGCAAAGCCGCTATAATCGCAGGCCGCCCTCGCGGCGGATGCAGCATCTTCGGGGTATAGCGCAGCCTGGTAGCGCACTAGTCTGGGGGACTAGTGGTCGTCGGTTCGAATCCGGCTACCCCGACCAAACAGTAAGCCCATGACATCGCGTCATGGGCTTTTTTGTTGCGGTGCAGCATTGCATTCTTTGTCTTCGCGCCTCTTGCTCGATAGGTAGATCGGCATATCGCAGTGCAGCATGAAAGGCGCGCTAGCGCTCGGTTCTTACGGTCCCGTTCGCTATGGACCTGGGTCACGCAATGACGCTAAGTGTCCGAAAATCCTCCGAATCCTTGGCCCAGAATGCGTTACTGGATCACGTTTTTTTAACGTGCCAACGACGAACTTGAATCAATAGGCCAACGCCGTCAAAAAAATGGCGTGCAGCGTCTTGCGATGCAATTTTTCTGTGCCATAGTGCAGTGCAACACGCCTTACCTGTCGTGCTCCCGACGTATCGGGATGAATTCTCTGTCGTACGTTCGTGCTGGCGCGTTGGCCGGTGGAACGCTGCGCGAGCGCGTGTTCCACCTAACCGAGGCAGACAGCCCTACGCATGAAGAAACTGATCGGACGATTTTGCCAAGCACTCAGCCTGGCGTTGATCTGCTCGATGACACTGGGCGCTTGCAGCACCGGGAAGGGCATGGCGACGTCGTTGCCGCTCCCCGATCCGCTCGCAATGTCGGCCGTGCAGCCCGAGTATCGACTCTCTCCAGGCGATCTGTTGCTGGTCAAGGTATTCCAGGTCGACGATCTGGAGCGTCAGGTCCGTATCGATCAGAACGGCCATATCTCGTTGCCGCTGATCGGTGACGTCAATGCGGCCGGCATGGGCGTTGGCGAACTCGAAAAGATGGTGGCCGACCGCTACCGCTCCGGCTACCTGCAGAATCCGCAGGTTTCGGTGTTCGTGCAGGAATCCAATGGCCGCCGCGTCACTGTGACCGGCGCGGTCACCGAACCCGGCATCTATCCGGTCATCGGCGCCAATCTGACCCTGCAACAGGCCGTCGCGCAGGCCAAGGGCGTCAGCACCGTGGCAAGCCGCGGCAACGTCATTGTGTTCCGTACGGTCAACGGCCAGAAGATGATCGCGCGATTCGACCTGACCGAGATCGAGAAGGGGGGCAACCCGGATCCTGAGATTTACGGCGGCGACATCGTCGTGGTGTACCGCTCGGATGCGCGCGTCTGGTTGCGCACCATGCTGGAACTGACTCCTCTTGTGATGGTGTGGCGCGCTTACCGATGAGCATGAATTCCGACAATCGTTCCTCTTCGTCTCATCGCCACGGACATCTTGAGCTGGCCGACGTGGGCTTGCTCGATTACTGGCGCGCCCTGGTGTCGCAGCGCTGGTTGATCATTGGCATCGCGCTGACCGCGTTGTTGCTGGCGTTCGGCGTCACCATGCTGATGCCCGAGAAATACCGCGCGACCAGCACGCTGCAGATCGAGCGCGACTCGCTCAACGTGGTGAATGTCGACAACCTGATGCCGGTGGAATCGCCGCAGGATCGCGATTTCTACCAGACCCAGTATCAGCTGCTGCAGAGCCGTTCGCTGGCGCGTGCGGTGATCCGCGAGGCCAAGCTCGACAAGGAGCCGGCGTTCAAGCAGCAGGTCGATGAGGCGCTGGAAAAGGCCGCGGCGAAAAATCCGGAAGCCGGCAAGTCGGTGGATTCGCGTCAGGCGATCATCGAGCGCAGCCTGACCAATACGCTGCTGGCCGGTCTGGTGGTCGAGCCGATCCTCAATTCGCGCCTGGTCTACGTCAATTACGACTCGCCGGACCCGGTGCTGGCGGCCAAGATCGCCAACACGTATCCGAAGGTGTTCATCGTCAGCACGCAGGAGCGCCGCATGAAGGCGTCCTCGTTCGCGACCAAGTTCCTTGCCGAGCGGTTGGAGCAGTTGCGCGACAAGGTCGAAGACTCGGAAAAGACGCTGGTTGCCTATTCGACCGACGAGCAGATCGTCTCGGTCGGCGACGACAAGCCGTCGTTGCCGGCGCAGAACCTGACCGATCTGAACGCCTTGCTGGCGTCCGCACAGGATGCCCGCATCAAGGCCGAGTCTGCCTGGCGCCAGGCCGCCAGTGGCGATGGCATGTCGTTGCCGCAGGTGCTCAGCAGCCCGCTGATCCAGAGCCTGCGCAGCGAGCAGGTGCGCCTGACCAGCGAATACCAGCAGAAGCTGTCTACCTTCAAGCCGGATTACCCGGAAATGCAGCGCCTGAAGGCGCAGATCGAAGAGTCGCGTCGGCAGATCAATGGCGAAGTCATCAACGTCCGCCAGTCGTTGAAGGCGACCTACGACGCATCGGTGCATCAGGAGCAGTTGCTCAACGAACGCATCGCCGGTCTGCGTAGTAACGAGCTCGATCTGCAGAGCCGCAGCATCCGTTACAACATGCTCAAGCGCGACGTCGACACCAACCGTCAGCTCTACGATGCGCTCCTGCAGCGCTACAAGGAAATCGGCGTGGCGAGCAATGTCGGCGCCAACAACGTGACCATCGTCGATACCGCAGATGTGCCTACGTCGAAGACTTCGCCGAAACTCAAATTGAACCTCGCCTTAGGCCTCATCTTTGGCGTATTCCTTGGTGTGGCTGTGGCTCTCGTACGCTACTTCTTGCGCGGCAACGGGCCGGAAACGCAGCTGAACTGACATCGTGATGTTGCAAAACGATGGTTAATTTAGGTGACAACTGATTCAGCGTGGAAAAGGTGGGATCCCGTATGTTTCGGGCTCCCTCGTTTGAAGGTTTGTCTCTGTTGAAACAAAGGGCTGTCGAGTGATCTGGGGTCGGTAGGTATTACCGCGGTGATCGCTTGACGGAGATGATTGAAAGCTCGCGTGCGATTCGCATGTTCCCCCGCATGCGCCGTATCGAGTTTGGAGGACATCCCCATGCTTTTGGCAGACTTGAGTAGCGCCACTTACACCACATCCTCGCCGCGATTGTTGTCCAAGTATTCGGCTGCGGCCGATCTGGTTCTGCGCGTTTTCGACCTGACCATGGTCGTGGTTTCCGGCCTGGTCGCGTACCGCATCGTGTTCGGCTCCTGGGTGCCTGCGGCACCGTACCGGGTTGCCATCGCCACCACGCTGCTGTACTCGGTGATCTGCTTTGCGCTGTTCCCGTTGTATCGCAGCTGGCGCGGTCGTGGCCTGTTGAGCGAACTGCTGGTGCTGGGCGGTGCGTTCGGTGGTGTGTTCGCATTGTTCGCGGTGCACGCGCTGATCGTGCAGGTGGGCGAGCAGGTGTCGCGCGGCTGGATCGGCCTGTGGTTCGTCGGGGGGCTGGCCTCGCTGGTAGCCGCACGTACGGTACTGCGCGGCTTCTTGAACCATCTGCGTACGCAAGGCGTGGACGTGCAGCGTGTTGTGGTGGTCGGTCTGCGTCACCCGGTGATGAAGATCAATCATTATTTGAGCCGCAACCCGTGGGTCGGCATGAATCTGGTCGGTTACTTCCGCACCCCGTACGACATCGCCGTGACCGAACAGCGCCAGTCGCTGCCGTGCCTGGGCGAGCCGGATGCATTGATCGACTATCTGAAGGACAACCAGGTCGAGCAGGTGTGGATCTCGCTGCCGCTGGGTGAGCGCGACCACATCAAGCAGTTGCTGCAGCGCCTGGATCGTTACCCGATCAACGTCAAGCTGGTGCCGGACCTGTTCGACTTCGGCCTGTTGAATCAGTCGGGTGAGCAGATCGGCAACGTGCCGGTGATCAACCTGCGCCAGGGTGGTGTGGACCGCGACAATTACTTCGTGGTGGCCAAGGCACTGCAGGACAAGATCCTGGCCGTGATTGCGCTGATGGGCCTGTGGCCGCTGATGGCCGCCATTGCGGTGGGCGTCAAGATGAGCTCGCCGGGTCCGGTATTCTTCCGCCAGCGCCGTCATGGCCTGGGCGGTCGCGAGTTCTACATGTTCAAGTTCCGCTCGATGCGCGTGCATGACGACCATGGCACGACCATCCAGCAAGCCACCAAGAACGACACCCGTATCACGCGTTTCGGTGCGTTCCTGCGTCGCAGCAGCCTGGATGAGTTGCCGCAGATCTTCAATGTGCTGGGTGGCAGCATGTCGATCGTGGGCCCGCGCCCGCACGCCGCGCAGCACAACACCCACTACGAAAAGCTGATCAACCATTACATGCAGCGTCACTACGTCAAGCCGGGCATTACCGGTTGGGCGCAGGTGAACGGCTTCCGTGGCGAGACCCCGGAGCTGCGGACGATGAAGAAGCGTATCCAGTACGACCTCGATTACATCCGTCGTTGGTCGTTGTGGCTGGATATCCGCATCATCGTGCTGACTGCAGTGCGCGTGCTCGGACAGAAGACCGCGTACTGATGATGGTAGGAAGCGTGCGACCTGGCGCGTCCGGCGCCGCGGGCGGCTGCAGCGCAGCCGCCCCTTCCAAGCAGGCGTCTGCATGCTGATCCGAATGAGCGAGGAAACGCGCGTCCGCTGGCACAACCTGCTGATCGAGCTCACGTTGCTGGTCGGCGTGGGTTACAACCTGGTGCTGGCCTTGATCAACGCAAACGTGTTCACCGTCCGGCCGGTGATCACCTATGCGGTCGAATTCATGATCTATGTGGCCTGCTTCCTGCTGGGCCTGGGCTCGATGAGCCGCAAGCGCATTGCCTTGATCATCAGCGGACTTGGATTGATCGTCACGCTGATGTTCGTCCGGTTCTTGGTGAACTGGCAGATCGACCCCAAGTTTTTCCGCGACGCGCTGGTGGTCTTTGCCTTCGTGGTGCTTGGCTCGGCCTACACCGGCTCGGTGCCCAAGCTGTTCATCCGCATGACCGTCATCGTTTCGCTGGTTGCCGCCTTCGAGCTGGCGATGCCGAGTGCGTACGGCGATCTGGTCAACCCGAAGAGCTTCTTCGTCAACGCGCGCGGTATGAGCGCCGAAGGCTTCTGGAACGAAGACAGCAATCTGTTCGTCAGCGCGACGCGGCCGGGCGAGCGTAACTTCCTGCCGGGTTCCAACTTGCCGCGCGCCTCCTCGATGTTTATCGAGCCGGTGACGATGGGCAACTACATCTGTTTTTTTACCGCCATCGTGCTGGTGTTCTGGCGTTGGATGCGGCCTGCGGCACTGATCCTGTCGGTGGGACTGATCGGCTTCATGATTGTGGCATCGGACGGACGATTGGCGGCGGGCACCTGCGTGCTGATGGTGCTGCTGTCGCCGCTGTTGAAACGGCTGGATCAACGGCTGGCATTTCTGGTGTTTCTGCTGGTGATTGTCACAGCCTGGTTGCTGGTCTGGGTCACGGGCATCACCGCGTACCAGGACACCACGATGGGACGTGTATTTTTCACCGTCTATTCGATGAACAACCTCTCGTTCGAATCCTGGATGGGCCTGGACTTTGCGCAGGCGTATCGCTACTTCGACAGCGGCATCGCCTACTTCATTGCATCGCAATCGATCGTGGGCGTGCTGGCCTTCCTGTTGGCGTATTCGTTCCTGCTGTTGATGCCGAGTAAGGAAGGGCAGCTGTTCAAGAATCTGGCGATCTTTGCGTTCGCATTGAGTCTGCTGGTGTCCAACGGCTACTTCTCGATCAAGACCTCGGCGTTATGGTGGTTCGTCTGTGGTTGCTTGTGGCACATGCTGCCAACCTGGTCTGCGTCGCCCACGTCGGCTAACTCGATCAAGGATGATCCAACGGTAGATGGCGCGCAGCTGCCATTGCCTGCGGGAGCTGCACGATGAGCGTGTCGGCAACGTCGGCATCGCTGTCGGCTTTGCCGGCCGCCGGCGCACCTGCTGCCACCACCGGTCGCGCCCGCGACCCGCGCATCGATGCCACCAAGGCGATCGCGATGTTGCTCGTGGTGTTCTGCCATGCCAAGGGCGTGCCGCATGGCATGACCTTGTTTGCCTACAGCTTCCACGTCCCGCTGTTTTTTTTGGTATCTGGTTGGTTGGCATCTGGTTATGCGTCACACACCGCCGGGCGGGACAGGCGCTCAGTCGGCAGGCATGCACGCAGCTTGCTGTTGCCGTATGTCACGTTCTATCTGTTGGGCTACGCGTATTGGTTGCTGACACGCAATATCGGTGAAAAGGCTGCGCGCTGGGGAAGTCATCCCTGGTGGGAGCCCATCGTGGCGATGTTTACCGGTATCGGCCCGGACCTATATGTGCAGCCACCGCTGTGGTTTCTGCCGGTGATGCTGGTTACGGTGGTGAGTTATTTCGTGCTGCGCCGTTGGATCTCGCCGGTATTGATCGCGGTGCTGGCGTTGCTTTTGGCATGGTTCTGGATGGCGTGGTTCCCGGCCCAGCACCTGCGGATTTTTTTCGGGTTGGATGTGCTACCGCTGTCGCTGTGCTTTTACGCATTGGGTGCCTTGCTGATTTACCTCTCGCCGCATCTGCCGACCTCCTTGGCTGGCAGTGCAGTCGCAACGGTCGTGCTGGCGTTGGCGGTGGCCTGGCTGGCCAATGCCAACGGGCGGATCGACGTCAACATGCTTGAATTCGGACACAACCACGCGCTGTTCCTGCTCACTGCGCTGCTGGGCTCATTGATGGTGATCTGCGCGGCGCGGCTGGTGCAAGGCTGGGCGTGGCTGCAGTGGATCGGCCGCAATACCTTGCTGATCCTGTGCACGCACATGCTGGTGTTCTTTGTGCTGTCCGGGGTTGCTGCATTGGCGGGTGGCTTCGGTAGCGCGCGTCCGGGGCTTGCCTGGGCGGTGTTTGTCACGCTGTTCGCATTGGCCGCGTGCGTGCCCATGCGCTGGGTGTTGATGCGTTTTGCTCCGTGGACGTTGGGTGCGCGCCGGGTGGCGGCATGAGCGGCACTGCGGCATGACACGTGCGTCTTCCTCCGCGCAGACCGTGTGTGCGCATCGCCTGCCAGATGCTCGGCCCGCGCTCGCGGCGACGCGCGATTGGCAGATCGATGCCGCAAAGGCGCTGGCCATTGTGTTGGTGGTGCTGGGGCATGCCAGCGGGATGCCGCCGGCGTACAAGCTGTTCGCCTACAGCTTCCATGTGCCGCTGTTTTTCGTGCTGTCCGGCTGGGTCGGCGAACGTTTTGGGCGGCGAGCATTGACCGGGGCAACGGTCGCGAAGCTGGCGCGCACGTTGCTGATTCCATATCTGTCGTTCTTTCTGGTTGCCTATGCGTTGTGGCTGTTGACCGCTGCGCTCGATGGCCACGCAGGGCACGCACAGGCGCGCCCGTTGTGGGACCCGTTGACGGGAGTGCTCTGGGCCAACGGGGCGCGCCTGTATGTGCTTCCGGCGCTGTGGTTTCTGCCCGCGCTGTTTGTCACAACGCTGGCTTACATTGCGCTGCGTGCGCGTTTGAGTGCGGCCGCGGTGGCTGCGCTCAGTCTGCCGCTCGCGCTGGCATGGGCTGGCTGGTTCCCGTCGCTGCAGGTGCGTCTGCCGCTCGCACTGGATGTGCTGCCTGTGGCGCTGTTCTTCATCGCGGTGGGCGGCTGGCTGTCGCGCTTTGCCGATGCATTGCGAACGCTGGGTGCGCAACTGTGGGCGCTGGCGTTGGTGCCATTGGCTGCGGTGTGGTGGTGGCTGGCCGCGTGGAATGGGCAGGTGGACGTGAACAACCTGCAGTTCGGGCAGTCGGCTGCCGTGTTCCTGCTCGTCAGCCTGCTAGGAACGGCGATGACGTTGTGCGTGGCGTATTTCATCCGGCGCTTGCGCTGGGTGCAATGGATCGGCACCAACACCTTGTTGATCCTGTGTACGCATACGTTGGTGTTCCTGGTGATCACCAGCCTGGTGGCGCGTACCGGCGTGATCGCACGCAGCGCGATCGGTACGCCTGCCTGGGCGTTGGGGCTGAGCACGTTTGTGATCGCTGCAAGCGTACCGATGCGCGCGGTGCTGGTGCGGATGGCGCCGTGGATGTTGGGGTTGAAACGCAAATGACGAGTTTTCAGAATCATCAGCCGTCGCAGCAACTGCGTGCGCGTCGCTGGCACAGGAGATTGGCGTAATGAAAGTGGTGCATGTCGTCCGCCAATTCCATCCTTCCATCGGAGGCATGGAAGAGGTCGTTCTCAATGTTGCCCGCCAACATCAAGCCAATAGCACTGATACGGTCGAGGTCGTGACGCTGGATCGTGTGTTTACCGACCCGGGTGCGCAGCTCTCGGCGCAGGACACGCATCAGGGGCTGCCGATCCGGCGGATTGGCTATCGCGGATCATCGCGCTACCCGCTGGCGCCGTCGGTGCTCGGTGCAATCCGTTCGGCCGATCTGGTGCATCTGCACGGCATCGACTTTTTCTACGACTATCTGGCCCTGACCAAGCCGTTGCACGGCAAGCCGATGGTGGTATCCACGCATGGTGGGTTTTTCCACACTGCCTACGCATCACGGATGAAGCAGCTGTGGTTTCAGACGCTCACGCGCACCTCGGCGCTGGCCTACGCGCGCGTGATCGCCACCAGCGAAAACGATGGCGACCTGTTCGCCAAGGTGGTGGCGCCGGCACGGCTGCGGGTGATCGAAAACGGCGTGGATGTCGGCAAGTACGCAGGGCAGGGCGCAACCACGCCCGGGCGGACGATGCTGTATTTCGGGCGCTGGTCGGTCAACAAGGGGCTGATCGAAACGCTGGAACTGCTGCAGGCCGCGCTCAAGCGCGACCCGCAATGGCGGCTGATCATTGCCGGGCGCGAATACGATTTGAACGAGGCCGATCTGCGCAAGGCGATTGCCGAGCGAGGGCTGCAGGACAAGGTGCAGCTGAGCATGTCGCCCTCGCAGGAGCAGTTGCGCAGCCTGATGCGTCAGGCGCAGTTCTTCGTGTGCCTGTCGCGGCATGAAGGCTTCGGGATCGCCGCGGTCGAGGCGATGAGCGCCGGCCTGATTCCGATCCTCAGCGATATCCCGCCGTTCGTGCGGCTTGCCAGCGAATCGGGCCAGGGCGTGATCGTCAATCGCGACAGGATCGAGGCAGCGGCAGACCAGGTGCAGGCGCTCGCGTTGCAGGCCGACAGCGACTTCGACACCCGTCGTGCGACCTCCATGGCCTACGTGAGCAGGTACGACTGGAAGCATGTGGTCGGGCGCTACATCGACGAATACCACGACGCATTGGGCATCCCGCGCGTGCAGGAGGTGGTGCGATGAGCGCGCTGGCCTCTTCGTCGATGACGCACGCGGCGACACAGCCGCAGGTCACGGTGCTGTTTTCCACCGAAAAACCCAATGCCAGCACCAATCCGTACCTGACCCAGCTCTATGATGCGTTGCCCGCCGCCGTGCAGCCGCGCTTCTTTTCGATGCGTGATGCGTTGCTGTCGCGCTATGACGTATTGCATCTGCACTGGCCCGAATACCTGCTGCGCCATCCAACCGCTGCCGGCACCCTGGCCAAGCAGGTGTGCGCTGCGGTGTTGCTGCTCAAGCTGCAGCTGACCGGCACGCCGGTAGTGCGCACCTTGCACAATCTTGCGCCGCACGAAGACCGCGGCTGGCGCGAGCGCAGCCTGCTGCGCTGGATCGACCGGCTGACACGTCGCTGGATCCGCATCAATGCGACCACACCGCCGCGCCCGCCATTCACCGATACGATTCTGCATGGCCACTATCGCGATTGGTTCGCGACCATGGAGCAGGGCGGCACGGTGCCGGGGCGGCTGCTGCATTTCGGCCTGATTCGCCCGTACAAAGGCGTCGAAACACTGCTGGAGGTCATGCGCGAGGTCGACGACGCGCGCGTGAATCTGCGTATCGTCGGCAACCCGGCGACGCCGCAGATGCGCACCCTGGTGGATGAGGCCTGTGCGCAGGATCCGCGCATCAGCGCGCTGCTGGCCTATGTCGAAGAGCCGGTGCTTGCGCGCGAAGTCAGCGCGGCCGAACTGGTGGTGTTGCCGTATCGGCAAATGCACAACTCCGGCACCTTGCTGCTGGCGTTGTCGCTGGCACGTCCGGTGCTGGCGCCGTGGAGCGAATCGAACGCGGCCATCGCCGAGGAAGTCGGGCCGGGTTGGGTGTTCCTGTATGAAGGCGACTTCGACGCGGCGTTGCTGACGGGCATGCTGGACAAGGTGCGCGCGGCGCCACGCGGCCCGGTGCCGGATCTCTCGCAGCGCGACTGGCCGCGGATCGGGCAGTTGCATTACCGCACCTATCTGGAAGCGTTGGGCAAGGATGGAGACGCCGCGCTGTGAACGCAGAGACACCGACGATGACATCTCCCACACCGCCACCACCGCCACCGCAGCGCAGCCTGGGCGCGCGCGCCGCCGGTGGCGCAGCGGTGACCATGCTCGGCCAGTCGGCCAAGATGGTCGTGCAGTTCGGCGGCATCATTTTGCTGGCGCGATTGCTGACGCCGTACGACTACGGTCTGATGGCGATGGTCACCGCCATCGTCGGCGCTGCCGAGATCCTGCGCGATTTCGGTCTGTCGGCAGCGGCGGTGCAAGCCAAGCATGTCAGCCGCGAGCAACGCGATAACCTGTTCTGGATCAACAGCGGCATCGGGTTGTCGCTGTCGGTAGTGGTGTTCGCCTCGGCGCATCTGATCGCCAACTTCTACAAAGAACCCGCCCTGGTGACGATTTCCCAGGCACTGGCGGTGACCTTCCTGATCAACGGCATGACCACGCAGTACCGTGCGCATCTGAGCCGTGGGCTGCGCTTCGGGCAAGTAGCGCTCAGCGACGTGGGCTCGCAGGTGCTGGGGCTGGGCGCAGCCGTTGCTGCTGCGTTGCTGGGCTGGGGCTATTGGGCGCTGGTGGTCCAGCAGGTGGTGCAGGCCATCGTCAATTTCATCATCGCCGCAAGCTGCGCGCGCTGGTTGCCGGGTGGCTATCGGCGCTCGGCGCCGATGCGCGATTTCATGAGCTTCGGCTGGAACCTGATGGCCGCGCAGTTGCTGGGCTACGCCAGTCGCAACGTGGGGCAGGTGATCATCGGTTGGCGGACCGGGCCGGATGCGCTGGGCCTGTACAACCGCGCATTCCAGTTGCTGATGATGCCGTTGAACCAGATCAATGCGCCGGCCACCAGCGTGGCATTGCCGGTGTTGTCGCAACTGCAGGACGACCGCGAACGTTTCAGTGCGTTTCTGCTGCGCGGGCAGACAGTGATGGTGCATCTGATCGTTGCGCTGTTCGCGTTCGCCTGCGCGCTTGCGATGCCGTTGATCGTGTTGGTGCTGGGCGAACAGTGGCGCGAGGCGGTGCCGCTGTTCCAGGTGCTGACGCTGGGCGGCATCTTTCAGACGGCGTCCTATGCGACGTACTGGGTGTTCCTTGCGCGGGGCTTGATGCGCGCGCAGCTGGTGTATTCGCTGGTCAGCCGCATCGTGCTGATCGCCTGCATCTTTGTCGGTTCGCGATGGGGTGCGATGGGCGTGGCAATCGGCTATTCGTTCGGTCTGTTGCTGATCTGGCCGTTGTCGCTGGTGTGGGTCGGCAAGATTTCCGACGCGCCTGTCGGAGCTCTGTTCACCAATGCCGTCCGCGCAATGACAGCGTATGGCGTGGCGGGTGGGTGCGCGTATTACGCATCCATCGCGGTAGGTGGCGCGCTCTGGCAGCAGCTTGCGGTCGGCGCTGCAGCGATGGCCGCAGTGTGTCTGCTTGCGCTGGCAATCTGGCCTGCATTCCGTCGCGATGTGATTTCCATCATCAATATCCGCAAGTTGCTGACGCAGGCCAGGGCACGTCGATGAGTCGACATCGTCTTCGCCCGCAGTTGGTCATGCTTTCCCTCACTCATTCATAGGACACGGCCCATGAGCGACACACCCGCCGCCGCTTCCGGCATTCGCCGGCCTTGCTATCTGGTCTTGTCCGCCCACGACTACCGCACGCCGCGGCGCGCCAATATCCATTTCATTACCGATCAGCTTGCGCTGCGTGGTACCACGCGATTTTTCTCGCTGCGTTACAGCCGGTTGTCGCGGATGAAAGGCGATATGCGACTGCCGCTGGACGAGACCGCAAACACGGTCGTTTCGCACAAAGGTGTCGACTGCTACCTGTGGCGCACGACGGTGCATCCGTTCAACACGCGCCGCGCATGGCTGCGTTCTGTCGAGGATGCAATGTTCCGCTGGTACGCCGCGCACCCGCCACGCCAGTTGCTCGACTGGATGCGCGAATCCGACGTCATCGTGTTCGAGAGCGGCATCGCGGTTGCTTTCATCGAACTTGCCAAGCGTGTCAATCCGGCCGCGAAGCTGGTCTATCGCGCATCCGACGGCTTGAGCACGATCAACGTGGCGTCCTATATCGAACGTGAGTTCGACCGCGTCGCGCCCAAGCTCGATGTGATTGCGCTGGTGTCGCCGGCAATGGCGGAGGAAATCGCAAGCCGCGACAACGTGTACCACGTGGGCCATGGCGTGGATCACAACCTGGATCAACTGGGCGACCCGTCGCCGTATGGCGAGGGCATCCACGCAGTGGCGGTGGGCTCGATGCTGTTCGATCCTGAGTTCTTCGTGGTTGCGAGCAAGGCCTTCCCGCAGGTCACCTTCCACGTGATCGGCTCGGGCATGGGCCGGCATCCCGGCTACGGCGACAACGTGGTGGTCTATGGCGAGATGAAGCATGCCGAGACCATCGGCTACATCAAGCATGCGCGTTTCGGCATCGCGCCTTACGCGTCCGAGCAGGTGCCGGTGTATCTGGCCGACAGCTCGATGAAGCTGCTGCAGTACGACTTTTTCGGCTTGCCTGCGGTGTGCCCGAATGCCGTGGTGGGGCCGTATCAGTCGCGTTTCGGCTACACTCCAGGCAACGCTGATTCTGTCATTGCGGCAATTGGCCGTGCGTTGGAAGCACCGCGCGTGCGTTATCGCCAGTGCCTGAATTGGTCCGACACCACTGATCGCGTGCTGGATCCCAGTGCGTATCCGGAAACCCGTTTGTACCCGCAACACAGCGCAGCGGTGCATGCCTCGTCGGAGGCCGCGCTCTCGCATTGATGCGGGGCATCTACCCCCAGGAGACTCATGCCTATGGCCAACGCCTTGCTGCAGAAGTGGATAGAACATGCAGAACGTCGTGCATTGTTCTGGTGGCAGCCCAAGAACGCTGGCGTGAATATGGGAGATCACCTGTCCAAGGTGATTGTCTCATGTGTGCTGTCGCTGCAGGACAAGACGCTGATCGACAAGCAGGATCTCAGCAAGAAGCTGATCGCGATCGGCTCGGTGCTGCATTTCGCCAAAGACGGCGATACCGTCTGGGGCAGCGGCATCAATGGCAAGATCCCGGCCGAACGCAACACCTTCAGTACGCTCGACGTCCGTGCGGTGCGCGGGCCGAAGACGCGCAAATTTCTGGTCGATCGCGGCATCGCGGTGCCGGAAGTGTATGGCGATCCGGGCCTGCTGACGCCGATGTTCTTCCCGGCCGAGGCGCTCGGCCCGATCAACAAGCGGCCCTTCGCCATCGTGCCGCACTTCAACGAGCCGGTCGAAAAGTACAGCGCTTACAAGGATCACTTGGTGTTCCCCAACGTCAAGCCTGCGACCTTCATGAGCGCCTTGCTCGGCGCCGAACTGGTGATCAGCAGCTCGCTGCACGGCCTGATTCTTGCCGAAGCCTACGGGATCCCGGCGGTGTACCTGGACTGGGGCAACGGCGAAGACCGCTTCAAGTACGACGACTACTACAACGGTACCGGGCGCATGCAGTGGCATTCCGGCAACAGCGTGGAAGAGTGTCTGGAGCTGGGCGGTAACGGCGATTTCGATCTTGAAAAACTGCAGGCCGGGCTGTTGGCTGCATTCCCTTACGACCTTTGGTGATTCGATGATGCAGGGCCAGCGCGTGGATGCGGAAACGACGGCAGTTGCCAGCGGTACGACACTGCCCGGTGTGGTGATTCCGTTGGGTGGCTTTCCGGTGTTGTCCACCACGCAGGAAGCCTTCGCGCTGGATCTGTTCCATGCGCTGGCCGCGCATCAGCCGCGGCGGGTGTTCTTTGCCAATACCAATTTCATCGTGCAGTGCCAGGCGCTGCGGATGCGCATGCGCGAGCCCAGCGTGCGGATCGTCAACGATGGGATCGGCATGGATCTGGCCGCACGGCTGATCCATGGCCGCCGCTTCGCCGGCAATCTCAATGGCACCGATCTGATTCCGTATCTGTGCCGCGAGAGTGCGCAGCCGCTCAAGTTCTTTCTGCTGGGTGGTCGTCCGGGTGTCGGCAAGACGGCGGCAGCCACGCTGACCGGCACCTTGGGGCAACAGGTGGTCGGCATGTGCGACGGCTACGGCGAATTTGCGGCAGCGGGCGAGGGCCTGGCCGAGCGCATCAGTCGCTCCGGTGCCGATGTGCTGCTGGTGGCGTTCGGCAACCCGTTGCAGGAACGCTGGATCCTGGACCACAGCAATGCGCTGCGTATACCGCTGGTCTTCGGGGTGGGCGCGTTGCTCGATTTCCTGTCGGGCACCGCCAAGCGTGCGCCCGATTGGGTGCGGCGCCTGCACATGGAATGGATGTATCGGCTGCTCAACGAGCCGCGCCGTTTGCTCAAGCGCTATAGCTGGGATCTGCTGGTGTTCTTCCGCACCTGCCTGCGCGCGGGCAAGCAGCTGCCCTGATGCAGCGGCGGCGCGTCTGGCCTAGCATGCACGCATGCATCCCACCGCCGCCGCCCTGATCCGCTCGCTCGACCTCGCCCCGCATCCGGAAGGCGGGCACTATCGCCGTGTGTATGCCTCCGCACGCCAGGTCACCGACAACGGTCAGTCACGCCCGGCGTTGACCGCCATCCGCTTTCTATTAAGTGCAGGCGAATGCAGTGCGTGGCACCGTGTGGATGCCGAAGAGACCTGGCACTGGCAGCAGGGCGATGCGCTGGAGCTGCTGATCTACGACCCCTCCAGCGCGCAGTTGCAGCGTGTGATTGTGGATGCCGCCGAGCGCGGCGAACCGATGCAGGTGGTGCCGGCCGGCTGCTGGCAGGCGGCGCGTTCGCTTGGCCAGTTCACCCTGGTGGGCTGCACGGTATCGCCTGGATTCGTGTGGGAAGGCTTCGCGCTGCTCGACGCCGCCTCGCCGCTGGCCGCGCACCTGGCCACGCTGCTTCCACGCTAGACCTCTGGCCGAGTGCGCGCGCGAACGCTTCCCTAACGCGGCGGCTACCGGCTTCGCGTACTGTCCGCTCCAAACAGGGGGCGACAGGCAATGCGACGCAAGGCAGCGGGATGGGGAGCGGGCTTGATGCTGGTGTCGCTGTGGGCGGCCGCCGGAGAAACTGTGCCGCCCAAGGAAGCAACGTCGGCACCACCTGTAGTTGATCTGGAGGCCATGGTGGTGCGCGGCGTGCAGCCGGGCCCTGGCTTGTGGAAGGTCAGCAAGGGCGAGCATGTCTTGTGGATCCTGGGCACGCAGTCGCCGCTGCCCAAACGCCTGCAATGGCAATCGACCGAGGTGGAAACCATCATCGGCCAGTCGCAGCAGGTACTGATGGCGCCGACCGTGCAGCTCGATGTCGAGATGGGGTTCTTCGGCAAGCTGAGCTTGTTGCCATCGGCAATGAAAGCAATGAAGAACGAGGACGGCCGCGAACTGCGTGAGCTGCTGCCGCCCGAGCTGTATGCGCGATGGAGCGTGGCCAAGGCCCGTTACATCGGCAACGATCGCGGCGTGGAGCGCAAGCGCCCGATGCTGGCGGCCGGCGAGTTGTATCAGGCTGCGTTGAAGCGTTCGGGTCTGGCCCGCTCACCGGTGATCTGGTCGGTCGTGGAGCGCGCGGCCAAGCGTGCGGGCATCAAGCCCACACCGACGGCGTTGGACTACAAGATCGCCGACCCGCGGCAGGCGCTCAAGGAATTCCGTGCCGGCGGCATGGACGACATTGCCTGCTTCCGCAGCATTTTGGTGACGGTGGAGCGCGACCTCCCCACGATGGTCGAACGCGCCAACGCCTGGTCGGTCGGCGACCTCGAAGCCTTGCGCCAGTTGCCGCGCGAAGACCCGCAGGCAGCGTGCATGAGCGCGATGGCCAGCTCCGGTGCCGCCAAGAAGCGCGGTATCGACGACCTGGAACGGCGCATGCGCGAGCATTGGCTGGGCATCGCCACCGCTGCATTGCAACGCAACCGCAGCACCTTCGCGGTGCTGCCGATCAGCCGCCTGACCGCACCGGACGGTTACCTGGCCCGGCTACAGGCGCTGGGCTATGAGGTGGAAGCGCCTTGAGGCGTTTGTGGTGAATGCGCCCGGCGCGTCCTGCCGTTGGCTCAGTGCGGGCGCAAGCACAGGTCGGTAGTGCGTCGTGGGGCAGTTGTGCATCGTGCACGCGGCGTCGGTATGCAAACGACGTATGAGCATCGGCATGCAGATCGCCGGCTTGGGCCTGCCGATGCGGCCACGGTATGCTGCGCGCCTTGTGTCTTGAGAGCTCCGCGTTGAACGCATTGCCGCTGCGCATTCTGGGCACCGGGCGCCATGTTCCGGCGACGGAAGTGACCTCGCACCAGTTGGACGAGCGCTGGCAGCTGCCGGCGGGAACAACATTCGCGCGGCTGGGCGTGGAAACACGCCATTACGTGGGCGAGGGCGAGACCGCATCGTCGATGGGCGCGGCCGCCGCGCAACAGGCCTTGGCCAGCGCAGGTCTCGATGCCAGCCAAATCGATTGCCTGATTTCTGCCTGTAGCGTGATGGAACAGCCGATTCCCTGCCAGGCGGTGCTGATCCAGCGCGCGCTCGGCCTGGGCGATTCCGGCATCCCCGCATTCGACGTCAATGCAACCTGCCTGAGTTTTCTGGTGGCACTGGATATGGCGGCCAACGCGCTGGCGCTTGGCCGTTACCAGCGCGTGCTGATCGTCTCCAGCGAGGTCGCATCGGCCGGGCTGGATGCAGCAACGCCGGCCACGGCCGGCTTGTTCGGCGATGGTGCGGCCGCAGTGCTCGTTGGACGTAGCGCAGCGGGGCAGGGCTCGGCGCTGCTCTCCAGCCGGTTGTCCAGTTATGGCAGCGGCGCGGAGCTGTGCCGCATTCGCGGTGGCGGCACCCGGTATCCGCATGGCGAAGACAGCGCGCCCGATGCCTCGCGCACGTTCTGCATGGATGGACGTGGCGCCTATCGCTTCGCCGCGCGGCAGCTGCCGGCATTCTGGGAACGGCTGCTGCACGACGCCGGCACCACCGCTGCAGCCTTGCGTTGCCTGGTGCCGCATCAAGCCTCCGGCGGCGGCCTGGATCATGTGGTGCAGACACTGGACCTGCGCTCCGATCAGTTGGTGCGCATTCTGCAGCGCACCGGCAATCAGGTGGCCGCCTCGTTGCCGCATGCACTGCATCACGCGTGTGTCGAACTGGGTCTGCAGCGCGGCGATCTGGTCGCGTTGCTCGGCACCGGTGCGGGGCTTGCCATCGGCGGCATGGTGTTGCGCTACTGATGCCGGTGCGCGTGTCGCTCGAGCTGTTGCGGGTTGGCCACTGTCGTCATTGCGAACGCATGGTGCGCGCGGATGGCCACTGGCATGCGGTGGAATTCCCGGCGTTGAGCGTGCTGATCCGGCATCCACAGCGTGGCGCGCTGCTCTACGACACCGGCTATGCCGCGCATTTTTTTCGCGCGACCGATCCGTGGCCGGAGCGCGTGTATCGCTGGACCACGCCAGTGAGCCTGCCGGCCCACGAAACCCTGGGCGCGCAGTTGGGCAAACGCGGCGTGGCGCTGGACGAGATTGCCTGGTGCCTGATTTCGCATTTCCACGCCGACCATGTCGGCGGCCTGCGCGATTTGCCCAATGCGCGCTTTGTCTGCCTGCGTGCGGATTACCAGCAGGTGCGCAGCTGTTCGCGCCTGGGTGGGTTGCGCCGCGCCTTGCTGCCGCAGTTGCTGCCGAACGACTTTGACCAGCGGCTGCAGTTTGCCGAACAGGCGTCGCAGCGCGCGTTGAGCGGCGCCTGGCAGTCGCTCGGCCCGGCCTACGATCTGTTCGAAGACGGCAGCGTGCTGGCACTGCCGCTCCCCGGTCACGTGCCCGGCCAGATGGGGCTGTGGCTGCGCGATCAGCACGACCGCGAGGTGTTGTTGTGTGCGGACGCGGTGTGGTCGTCGGCAACCTGGGCCGCGCTGCAATGGCCGGCCTGGCCCACGCGTCTGCTGATGCACGACTGGCACGCATTCCAACGCACCGTGCATCGCCTGCACGCGTTGTCGCAGGTGCATCCGGAGCTGGCCATCCTGCCATCGCACTGCCAACCCAGTCTCGACCGTTATCAACCGGAGTGGCGATGAGCCTGCGCATTCTCGTGACCGGTGCGTCCGGTTTTGTCGGTGGTTCGTTCCTGCGGCGGTTTCAGGGGCAGCCGGGTGTCGAGATTCACGGCATCGGGCGCCGCGCCAGCGAGTTGCCCAACTACCACCGCATCGACCTGAGCCAACCGTTTTCATTGGACTGGCAACCGGATGTGGTGATTCATGCGGCTGCGCTGGCATCGCCGTGGGGCACGCGCGCGCAGTTCCAGCTGCACAACGTGCAGGCCACTGCCAATGTCATCGACTTCTGCAAGCGCAATGGCTGCCCGCGGCTGCTATATGTGTCGTCCAGTTCGGTGTTCTACCGCGAAGCCCATCAATACGATCTGGATGAAGACAGCCCGATCGGCCCGGCCTTCGTCAACACATACGCGCACACCAAATACCTCGGCGAAACCCTGCTCGACACGTATCCTGGTGAGAGATGCGTGTTGCGCCCGCGCGCCGTGTTCGGGCCCGGCGACACGGTGTTGTTTCCGCGTGTGATCGCCGCGGCGCGCAAGGGCGCGTTGCCACGTTTCGTCGGCCAGACCCAGCCGGTGATCGGCGACCTGATCTATATCGACACGCTGTGCGATTACCTCTATCGCGCAGCCACCGCGCCGCAGTTGCAGGCTGCTTACAATCTCACCAACGCGCAGCCGGTGGATCTGCAACAGTTGTTGTTGGACCTGCTCACGCGCCTGCAGCTGCCGCTGCCGCGACGCGAGGTACGCATCGCCACTGCACTGCGTATGGCAAGCGTGGTGGAGGTGGCATATCGCGTGCTGCGCCTGCGCGGTGAACCGCCGATCACGCGTTTTGGCGTGGGTGCATTCGCTTACTCCAAGACCTTCGATCCGCACCGCACGCTTGCCGATCTCGGCCCGCCCAGCGTCAGTCTGGACGAGGGCGTGGAGGCCTTCGTGCGCTGGCAGGCGGCGCAGTGGAGCTGATCGTCCCGACCCTGGCCGTGCTGTACCTGGGCGTGTTGCTGTTCAAGACGGCGGCGGTGCTGTGGGTCATGCGGGGCGAACGCCGCAGACCACCGCGCATTGCCGTTGCAACGCCGGCAGAGGTGGCGATCCTGCAGCCCATTCTTGGTGGCGACGCGCATCTGCAGGACGTGCTCACCGCCAACGTGCAGGCATCGCCGCAGGCGCAGTTCGTCTGGTTGCTGGATGCCGACGATCGCCCGGGAAATGCTGTTGCCGATGCAGTGATTGCGTTGTCTCCGCAACTACGCATCACGCGCATGCTGGTGCCCCCGGCGCCGCCCGGCATCAATCCCAAGGCATGGAAGCTCGATTACGCGCTGCCGCACATCACTGCGCCTGTCAGCCTGATTCTTGACGACGATGCGCACCTCAGCGGCCCTGCGTTGTCGCAGCTGTTGCGGGATCTGGCGCACGCCGATGTGGTCACTGCGTTGCCGTATTACCGCGACAGCGCCACCGTGGCGGGCCGCCTGTTGGCGCAGTTCGTCAACAACAATGCCGCGCTGACCTACCTGGGCTGGCTGCCGTTTGCAGCGCCGCTGACCCTCAACGGCATGTGCTATGCGGCGCGTACCGCGCAGCTGCGTACCTGGGGAGGCTTTTCTGCATTGCTGGAGCAACTGACCGACGACCTGGCCTTTGCCACGCTGGTGCGCGCGCGTGGCGGGCGCCTCTGGCAATCCACCGCACCGGTAGCGATGCGCACCGCGATGCCGGACCTGCCTGGTTACCTGCGCCAGATGCATCGCTGGATGCTGTTCGCATTGATCCTGTTGCGCCGTCAACGGCTGGGTGTGCGCAGCGCCATCCGCATGTTGCAGGGGCTGCCGCCAGTGCTGCTGCTGGCCATGCTGATCGGCGCCTGCGTGCAGCACACCTGGCCGGCTGCACTTTCGATGTTGATCGTGGTGCTGGCGCGCGCGCTGCTGCTGTGCGGCGTGCAATGGCGCGTCACCGGCGCAGTCCGCCACCGCGTGTTGCTGTCGCTGTGCGCCGAATGCCTGCAGCCGCTGCATCTGCTGCATGCAGCATTGGTGCGCACGATTCGCTGGCGCACGCGGCGTTACCGCGTGTTGTCTGATGGGTTTTTTCGTGCGCAGTGAGCCAGGCACGCTGCAGATCGCCTTCCTCACCGGGCAAAGCGACCCGGCAAGCTGCGCGCTGAGTGCGGAGCAGCAGGCATTTCTGCAACAACTGCGCGGCACGGGCCGGCACTGTGTGACCTGCAATTATCCGTATCGCCATGACAGCGCGGCGCACCGACGCATGCCGCTATGGCGTGCCAGCCTGTCCAATGCGCGGCAGTATCTTGCGGCGCGCAACGCCCGCGTTGCTGCTGCCGATCGCGCACGCGTGCACGCGCTGCTGGAACAGGCGCCGATGACGCTGCTGCTGGCCGGCAGCTGCGGGCTGCAGCTATTGAGCGCACTGCAGTTGCCGGATGCGCTGCGTGCGCGCCTGGCCGTCTTTGCGTATGGCCCGGTCTGTCATGCGCCCGCGGCGTTCGGCCGGCTGCGGGTGGTGCAAGGGCGCAGCGACTGGATCTCGCATGCACTGTTCGATGGGCAGGTGCATGCCAGACCCGCGTGCGGACACATGGCGTACCTGCGCAACGCCGAGGTGCTTGCCGAATGCCAGCGCTTGCTCGTGCAGATCGAACGGATGCAACCGGACACGACGCATGCGCATTGATCTGATCGCACCACCGTATAGCGGGCATCTGCATCCCATCCTGGCGATCGCGCGACAGCTCGCTGCACAGCACGAGGTGCATGTCATCAGCACGCCGGCCGCGCAGGCGCGCATCCGTGCCTGCGGGCTCACTGCCGCCAGCGTGCTGGATGCGCATGCCGATCGCTTGCTGCTTTCCATCGCCAACCCGCCGCATGCAGTAGGCCACAACCCCTTGCGCCTGCGTCGGCAGCTGCACGACGCGCTCGGTCTGATGGCGCAGCTTGGCGACGCGTTACAGCAGCGCTGGCGCGCGCGGCGGCCGGATCTGGTGATCGTCGACTTCACCTTGCCCAGCGCAGGACTGGCGGCGCAGGCGATGGGGATCGCCTGGTGGACCAGCATGCCCTCGCCATGCGTGATCGAAACCGCCGACGGGCCGCCCGCGTACTTCGGTGGGTTGCATCCCGCGGCCACGCCCCTGCAGCGCGCGTGGCACGCGGTGGCACGCCGGCTCACGCGCGGCTTCAAACGGACCTTGCACCTGTGCTATCGACGCCAGATGCGCGCCTGCGGGTTGCCGGCGATCTATCGCAGCGATCGCAGCGAGGCGGTGTATTCGCCGCAGTGCATTCTGGCCCTGGGAGTGCCGTCGTTCGAACTTGCGCAGCGCTGGCCTGCGGCGGTGCGCTTCGTCGGGCCCCAGTCGTGCACGCCGCCCTCGTCGGTGACCGCGCCCAGCTTCGTTGCAGGGCGCCGGCATGTGCTGGTGACGCTGGGCACGCATCTGCACTGGGTGAAGCAGCGCATGGATGGCATGTTGCGTGCGCTGGCGCCACAGTTCCCCGAAGTGATCTTCCATTTCAGCGACGGCGACACGGGCGCGCCACCGCAGCCGGGGCAGGGCAACTATCAACGGCTGGCGTACGTGGATTACGCGCAGCACCTGCAGCGCTATGCGCTGGTGGTTCATCACGGTGGCGCCGGCATTCTGTATGCCTGCCTGGCCGCGGGATTACCGGCGATTGTCTATCCGCTGGATTACGACCAGTTCGACCACGCCGCGCGCTTGCAGGTGGCAGGCGCTGCCTGGTGGTTGCGCGATCTGGATGGCTTGCCGGCGCTGCTGCGCGAGGCGCTCGATACAGAAGCTGCGCCGTCCGGCGTGGGTCGCTTGCAGGCCGAGCTGCACCTGATCCGGTCGCAGGCGCGCATCGTGCAGCTGGTGGATGGCTTCGCGCGGACTGGCGCGGTGCCGCCGATATAAGGCAGCACGCGCGCGTCCGGCTTGTCCGCTGCTCTCAGCCCGCGGCCGCGTTCAACGGAGGCGTCTTGCTGACCATCAACTGCGGCCAGCGCTTGAGCACCGCAGCGCGGAGGCCGGCCTGGTCGATGCCGGCCTCCGCCAACAGGTCTTCGCGGCTGGCATGGTGCTGGAAGCTGTCCGGCAGACCCAGGTGCAGCGTCGGCATAGTGATGGCTTCGGCGTTGAGCAATTCCGACACGCCCGAACCGGCGCCGCCGGCAATGACGTTGTCTTCGATGGTAACGAAGCCATCGTGGGTCTTGGCCAGTTCCAGCAGCATTGCCTTGTCGAGCGGTTTGACGAAGCGCATGTTGACCACGGTCAGGCCCAGTTCGCGGCCCACCGCTTCGGCCGCTTCCACAGTCACGCCGAAGCCGAGCAGGGCGATGCGGGTGCCGCTATGGCGCAGCTGCGCCTTGCCGATCGGCAGGGTGGTCAGCGTGGTGTCCAGCGCTGCGCCGGGGCCGGTGCCGCGCGGGTAGCGTACCGCTGCCGGGCCTTCGTACTGCACGCCGGTGCTCAGCATCTGGCGGCATTCGGCCTCGTCAGCCGGTGCCATCACCAGCATGTGCGGCACGCAGCGCAGGAAGCTCAGGTCCAGGTTGCCGGTATGGGTGGCGCCATCCGGGCCGACCACGCCGCCGCGATCGATCGCGAACAGCACGTCGAGCTTCTGCACCGCCACGTCGTGCACCAACTGGTCGTAGCCGCGCTGCAGGAAGGTGGAATAGATCGCCACCACCGGCTTGGCACCTTGCGTGGCCATGCCGGCGGCCAGCGTCACCGCGTGCTGCTCGGCGATTGCCACGTCGAAATAGCGCTGCGGGTATTCCTTGCTGAAACGCACCAGGCCCGAGCCTTCGCGCATTGCCGGGGTGATGACCAGCAGCTTGGGCTCGGCCGCGGCCATGTCGCAGACCCAGTCGCTGAAGACGTCGGTATAGGTCGGCTTCTTGGCGCCGGCCTTGGCCACCAGGCCCTTGCTCGGGTCGAACGGGCCGACCGCGTGGTAGCCGATCTGGTCGCCTTCGGCCAGTTCGTAGCCCTTGCCCTTGGTGGTGATGACGTGCAGCAACTGCGGGCCCTTGAGCGTTTGCAGGGTCTTCAGTGCACCGACCAGGCTGGGCAGGTCGTGGCCGTCGATCGGGCCGGTGTAATGGAAGCCCATTTCCTCGAACAGCGTGGACGGCACGAACATGCCTTTCCAGTGTTCTTCCCAGCGCCGCACGAAGCGTGCGGTGGGGTTGTTCTTCTTGTCGCCGAGGATCTTCTTGCCGCCTTCGCGGATGGCATTGAGCGTGCGGCTGCCGCTGGCGCGGCCCAGCATCTTGGTCAGCCCGCCCACTGCCTCGGAGATCGACATGCGGTTGTCGTTGAGGATCACCAGCAGGTTCGGTTCCGGGTCCATGCCGCCGGCGTGGTTGAGCGCCTCGTAGACCATGCCGGCGGTCATCGCGCCGTCGCCGATCACTGCGACCACCTTGCGGTCGTCGCCATTGCGCTGCGCGGCGATGGCCATGCCGAGCGCGGCCGAGATCGAGGTCGACGAATGACCGACCCCGAAGGTGTCGTAGACGCTTTCTTCGCGCTTGGGGAACGGCGCCACACCGTCCTTCTGCTTGACCGTATGGATCTGGTCGCGCCGGCCGGTGAGGATCTTGTGCGGGTAGGTCTGATGCCCGACATCCCACACCAGCTGATCGACCGGGGTCTGATACAGGTAGTGCAGGGCGACGGTGAGTTCGATCACGCCAAGGCCGGCCGCGAAGTGTCCGCCGCTCTTGCCCACCGATTCGATCAGGTAGGAACGCAGTTCTTCGGCGATCGCGGTCAGCTCGGCTTCGTCGAAGCGACGCAGATCGTCGGGAGTCTGGATGCGGGACAGGCGCGGATAGCGGGTGGAGTCGATCATCATCGTGTCAATATTCTGAAGCCGCATTGTCCTCCCCATGCGAAGGCCCGGCAAGCAAACTGGTTCAGCTGTCAGCGGGAAGCGACGGGGAAAGGCGCCGCCACGGTCAGGCTGCGTGCCGATCACGGACGCCTGCGGCAATCTGCCGCACCTTGCGGCGTGCGCGTTGCACGGCTTGTTCCAGGCAGGCTGGACGAGCGCGTGGCACGCCGTTGGCTGGCGGAAATGCTGGCGGAGCACGTGATGTCATGCATTCGACCGCTATGTCCGCCGGCACGCCGGGCTCAGCGAAAGCGGCAATGAACAGTGATTGCGACAGCAGCCCGCGCGTCCGGGCTCAACTATCCAGGATATCCGCGCCCTCACCCGGGGTGCTGGAGCTGCTGACCACCGTGCAGCGCATCAGGCACTGCCCGCCGCTATCGGTGGCTTTGTCGGCTCATAGCGACAGCTTGGAGCGCTTGGGCAACTGTGCGCGCAGGAAGGCCATCTGGTCGGACAGGATATTGCGATTGGACAGGATCAGATGCTCGATCCAGCTAGGCCTGTACGGCACCGCCAGCAGCGGCATATGCGCCTGTTGCGGTGTGCGGTTGGCCTTGCGCGAATTGCACTGGAAGCAGGCAGTGACCACGTTTTCCCAACTGTCGCGGCCGCCCTTGGAGACTGGCATGACGTGATCGCGGGTCAGATGCGGGCGGCTGAAATGCTGGCCGCAGTACATGCACAACTGCGAATCGCGTGCGAACAGGGCGGTGTTGCTCAGGGTCGGGGTCGGGTCCAGCGCACGCGAACGGGCATGGCCGCGTGCGGCGATGATGGGGTGCAATTCCAGCGTGCTGCGCTCGCCGGTCAGCCGCGAGATGCCGCCATGGATCTGCATGCAGGGCTCGCCCAGCGTCCACGACACCGCATCGCGGGCGTACAGGCAGGCAGCGTCTTGCCAGTTGATCCAGTCCAGCACGCGGCCGTGTGCGTCGAGCGACAGCAGGCGAAGCGTGGGAAGTTGCTGGATCGCAGCGACAGCGTTGCCCGCAACCGGGGCAGAGCTGCCTCCGGGGACGATCACATCACGAACGTGCGTGTCTGTCTCCATCGGGAAAACAGCTTATACCCGATCGTTGACAGTTTGTGTATCGCAGCGAACGGCCGGGCGCGTATCGAGCAACGACGAGCTCGGCAAGTACGCACGTGGCTGCGATGCCGCCGTGCTGCCGCATCACTCTGTGCACGCATCGATGGCGTAGGTGAATCGCAGCAGCGCACCTGGGCGCGGGGCCTTGCCGATCGAGACCGCCCTGTCGCGGCCAGGGCCGCTCCTACGACAGCTGAGAATCCCGCGATGTTTACGGGCAGGGCGCACCCGGGCGCGACGATTTGTTGATCGCTACCGCCTCGTCGCGGCCAGGGCTGCTCCTACGGCAGCGGCAGCCCGCCGCGATGAAGGCGCTCAGCCTTCGCCGAACAGCTCCGCTTCCAGGGTCATCAACGGGGCAGCGCCGCTGCGGATGGTGGCGGCATGGGTCAAGGTGCGTGGCAGGATGCGGGCGAAGTAGAAGCGTGCGGTCTCGCGCTTGGCGCGCTTGAAGTCGTCGCTGTGTGCGGAAGCATCGGCGGCCGCAACGCTGCGCGCCCACCAGTACGCCAGCACCACATAGCCGGAATAAAACAGATACTCGTAGCTGGCCGCGCCCAGCTCGTCCGGGTTGCGCGCGGCGCGGTCGAGCACATCGCGGGTCAGCATCGCCCATTCGCTGCACTTGTCGCGCAGCGGCTTGATGAACTCGGCCAGCGCCGCGTTGCCGTCCTGCGCATTGGCGAAGGTTTCCGCATCGGCCAGGAACAGCTTCAGGCCGGCGGCCTGGCTGGCTGCGGTCTTGCGGCCGATCAGGTCCAGCGCCTGGATGCCGGTGGTGCCCTCGTAGATGGTGGTGATGCGCGCATCGCGGGCCAGCTGCTCCATGCCGTATTCGCGGATGTAACCGTGGCCGCCGAAGCACTGCAACGCGTGGTAGGTGTTCTCGATCGACCACTCGGTCTGGCAGGCCTTGGAGATCGGGGTGAGAAAGCTCACCAGCGTTTCGGCATCGGCGCGTTCCTGCTCGGTTTCGCCGCGATGGGCCACGTCCACCAGGCTAGCCGCGTGCAGCGCCAGCAGGCGGCTGCCTTCGGTCAGCGACTTGATGGTCAGCAGCATGCGGCGCACGTCCGGGTGCACGATGATCGGGTCGGCCGGCTTGTCGGGGAACTTGGCGCCGCTGAGCGCCCGCGATTGCAGGCGCTCGCGGGTGTAGCGCAGGGCGTTCTGGTAGGCGCGCTCGGACAGCCCGATGCCCTGCAGGCCCACGCTCAGGCGCGCAGTGTTCATCATCGTAAACATGGCCTGCAGGCCCTTGTGCGGCTGGCCGACCAGGTAGCCCTGCGCGCCTTCGAAGTTCATCACGCAGGTCACCGAGCCCTTGATGCCCATCTTGTGTTCGATGGAGCCGCAATGCAGCGCGTTGCGCTCGCCCACGTTGCCGTCGCGGTCCACCCTGAACTTGGGGGTGACGAACAGCGAGATGCCCTTGGCGCCGGCCGGGGCGTCCGGCAGCTTGGCCAGCACCAGATGCACGATGTTGTCGGTGAGGTCGTGCTCGCCGGCAGTGATGAAGATCTTGGTGCCGGTGATGGCGTAGCTGCCGTCGGCGTTGGGTTCGGCGCGGGTCTTGAGCAGGCCCAGGTCGGTGCCGCAGTGCGGTTCGGTCAGACACATGGTGCCGGTCCAGCGGCCGTCGATCAGCGGCTTGAGGAAGACCTCCTGCTGCCAGGTTTCGCCATGCTGGCGCAGCGCTTCCATCGCGCCGTGCGAGAGCAGCGGGAAGTTGCCCCAGGCCAGGTTGGCGGCGTTGATCATTTCGCTCAGCGGCACGCCCAGCGTATGCGGCATGCCCTGTCCGCCGAACTGCGTCTCGGCGGTGAGCCCGTTCCAGCCGCCTTCCACGAACTGGTCGTAAGCGGCACGGAAGCCCGGTGGGGTGGTCACCGCGTGGGTGCTCTTGTCGAACGCGCAACCGATCTCGTCGCCCACGCTGTTGAGCGGCGCCAGCACCTGCGCGGTGAAGCGGCCGGCCTCCTCAAGCACGGCGTCGATGATGTCGGTGCTGGCATCGCTGTAGCCGAGCCGGGCGAACAGGGCGTGTGCGCCGAGCACGTCGTGCAGGGCGAAGCGGAAATCGGTCAGCGGTGCGGTATAGCTGCTCATGCGGGATCCTTGAAGCGGGTGCGGGAGGGCGTGCGCGTCAGCGCAGCACGCCGTTGAGGCCGGGGGCCGGGCTGAGCGTATTGCGCGACTCCACACTGAAATCGCGCTGTTTCTTGTCCTGCGGGGTGGCCCAGACGGTGCCCTTGAGCGTGTACGGGAACGAGCGGCCACCGGCCAGCACGTCGGCCACGGTGATGCGGCCCAGCGAGGTGGGCTGCAGTGTCACGGTGACCACGTCGGCGGTTTCCGGGCCGATCGACATGCCGACCGCCTGATCGAGTTTGCCGGCCAGCTGGTCGCCAGCAGAGATTTCCAGCGCCACGCGGTCGAACTGCATCGGGATGCTGCTGTAGTTCTGCAGGCGCAGATCCACCGACCAGGCGCCGTCGGCACGTACGGTCAGTTGCTGGATGCTGGCGGCGGGCTCGGACACGCGGCGGACCGCGCCGCCGCAGGCGCTCAGCAGCAGCCCGCAGGCCAGCGACACAAGAAGAAGGCGATAGGCACGACGCATGTACTCGGGTCCTTTGCGGAATGAGGCGGCGCCAAGAATACTACGCAGTACGGTCGCTGCCCCGAGCGAGCGCGCCGCGTCGGGGCGGAGCAGCCGGCGAAGCCAGGGCTGGGCTCACAGCAACGGCGCGGCCACGATCAGTGGCGACAGGTCGTAGCCCATTTCGGTGGCCTGCGCCTTGAGCCGTTCCAACTGCGCGCGCTGCATCCGTGGCGAGCGCGACAGGATCCACAGGTAGTTGCGGTCCGGCTCGCCCACGACTGCCCACTGGTAATCCGGGTCGAGTGCGATCACCCAGTAATCGGCCCACACCAGCGGCAGCCAGCTCAGCCAGTCGGGTGCGAAGCGCACCTGCAGTTGCCCGGGCTGGCCGGCGACCGGACGCGCCACGCCATCGGCCTGGCTCAGGCTCCCATCGGCGGTGCGGCAGCCATTGCGCACGCCGATCAGCCCATCGTCGCGCAAGGTGTAGCTGGCGGTGATGTCGCTGCGGCACTTCTTCTGGAACGACACCGGCAGGTGCGCAATCTCATGCCACTGGCCGGCATAGCGCGAGACGTCCAGCTGCGGCACCGCACGCACCGGCTGCTGCGCGAACGCTGTCAGCGGCAGCAGGGCGAGGCACGACAACAGCAGGCGGGGCAGGTGCATGACAATCTCCGGTAGACGCACGCAGGCTAGGCCATGCACCCGGCCGCGCGGCGTGAACCGGTGCAAGAAACACCGCGCCGATCGCGGCCAGCAACAAAATTGGTCGTAACGCTTGCCCAAACTGCGCCTGCTCGCTATAGTGCGCGTCCTCGCAACGCAGGCATCGTGTTGCAGGTAAGTGGCCGAGTAGCTCAGTTGGTAGAGCAGGGGATTGAAAATCCCCGTGTCGGCGGTTCGATTCCGTCCTCGGCCACCATCTCCAAGCCTTCGTTCGCAAGGCTTTCCGGTTATCACCGGATCCACCGCTCTCCGTTTCATTCAAGCGCGCCAACTGGGCGCGTTCTGCGTTTGGCGGTTTGCGTGGCGGAAACTCTGATTTGATCTGGCGTGGACGCAGGCTGCTGCGTCGTTAGGCACGCCTGGGCACCTGCACGCCATTTCGGTTGAACGATGCAATCGATTTCCACGTGGTCTTCAAATGCGCGTGGCGATACTGCACGCATGACGCACAAGACACTCCGACGCACACTGATCCACGGCTACTGCGGTGAATTCCGCGTGGAGACAATGGAAAGCCAGGCCCCTGGCGCGACGCTGTGGCTCTCGACCGCGTTCGTCTACCACCGCGACCGCGCCGCGCCCGTGGCCACCATCGAGGGCGCAGGGCAGGGCGAATACCGCGGCGATGCACGCGAGCAGGCGCTGCGCGTGGGCTCCTGTCTGGCAGAGTTTCTCGACCCCAAGGAATACCGCAGCTGCGAGCCACGGGGCAGGTAAGGAAACGCAAGCTCTCGGCTACCGCGACGCGCGTGTTGTGTGGTGGTGGAACAGAACAAACAGGCGTGCCTACAGCTGCGCGATCTTCCGGCCGAGCCACGACTCAGTGCAGATGGTGCAACGGCCGAAACAGCCCGGCTCACGCGTATGCACGGCCTACAGCAACACCACGTTGTGCAGATGCGTTTCCAGGCCCTTGCGCAGGATCCGGTAGCAATCGCGATCGAAATCGTCGGGTGCGGCCAGCATTGGACCGACTACATCAGCTTCCGCTACGACCGCAGCCGCCGCGCGTTCGTGCTTCACACGCGCGTGATCCAAGCGTGGGAACTGAAGACCCAGGACACGCCCGATGCCGATGCGCTGCGCCTGAGCGAGCACAAGCAAATTGCTGCGGACGCGCGCAAGCCGGTCCTGCTGTCTGCCAATGCACCCTCGCCGCGATGGCGTGGCTGCGCGATCAGCCGCCTGCCGGCCTTCAGTTGTCCATGTTGCGCCGGTAAACGAACAAGCGCGGCGCCTTGGCTACCTGCGCCGAGGCCTGGCGTTCGCCGGCGATCAATGAGAAGCCGATATCGGCCAGCATGCGCGACAGCGCGTTGGCGTTGCCGCGGCCGGGGTCGCTGATGACGATCTCGCAGGCGGGTTTGGCCAGCGCCGGGATCAGCTTGGCCAGCATGGCGGCGTGGCGGGTTTCGTAGAGCACGTCGCTGGCGATGATCATGTCGAACTGGCCCATGTTCGGCGCGCCGGTATTCCAGTCGAGCCGGCGATACGGCACCGATTCCAGCGCGTTCAGCGCAGCGTTGTAGGCCAGGAACACCTCCGCCAGCGGGTGGTGGTCGCTGGCGACCACATCGGCGCCGCGTCGGCGCAATACAAGGCTCGCCAGGCCCAGGCCGCAGCCCAGCTCGAGGATGCGTTTGCCCTCGATGGGGCGCGTGGCCATGGCCTCAGCCAGCAACTGGCCGGCCGGCCAGACCTGGCCGAACAGACTCCATTGCGCCGACGAAATACCCGCCTCGGCAGCGGTCTGATCCGGGTCGGCGTACTGCTGCTTATCCGCCAGCGCGCGAATGACGTAGGTCAGCTGCCCGAAGGTCAGCTCGTGGATCTGGGTCTGGTAGCCCGGCATGGTGACATCGCATGGTCGCCAGACGAACGGCGCTGGCCTGGAAAGAACGCGCGCTGGCGCAGCCGGAAACGACCGCGAGGCGCAGGAGCTGCGTGTTGCCCGCGCATGCTACGACAAAACCATGCGCACGCACGCTGCACCTGCGCGGGGTGTGCGGCTTTCAGCAAGCATTCCAGCGGCGTTGGCGCACAGCTGCAAGGTTGCGGGCAAGACGGCATTCCCGCTGATGGTCGCCTGCCGTCGGCTGACAAGCTGTCGTTGATGAAAAGCTGGATGTTTTCGGACGTCGCCATCTATGCAGATGTCACCGCAACGGTAGCGCTCACATCCAGTGAAGGCTCTCCGCGTCTTTGGCCGCGGTTGCTGATTGCATCAGGTTGCAATGGCGGCCGCTGCCGTACGGGAAAGGCTCATGGATGTGACGAGTCGCCTCACCGGGCCCAACTAGACTGTGGCCACGGGAATGGCCCCGCGGAGAATATCACTTGAACGATCCCGGTCACGGAGAGCTACGGGCGCCTCACATCAGCGAATCTCGCAGCCTGCCTGTCGAGAAGCATCGCTCGGACATCTTTTTTGCTGCGGTGGAAACCACGCGCATGCCGATGACGGTGACCGACCCGCATCTTCCGGATAACCCCATCGTGTTCGCCAACCGCGCGTTCCTGGAGATGACCGGCTATTCGGCCGATGAAGTCATCGGCAATAACTGCCGCTTCCTGCAGGGGCCGGAGACCGACCCGGCCAGCATCGACGATGTGCGCGAATCGATCGAAACCCGCAGCGAATTTGCCACCGAGGTGCTGAATTACCGCAAGGACGGTTCGTCGTTCTGGAATGCCTTGTTCGTCTCGCCGGTATTCGACGACAAGGGCAACCTTGTATATTTCTTCGGCTCGCAACTGGATGTGAGCCGGCGCCGCGATGCGGAAGATGCGTTGCGCCAGGCGCAGAAGATGGAAGCGCTGGGCCAGCTGACCGGCGGCATCGCGCACGATTTCAATAATTTGCTGCAGGTGATGTCCGGGCATCTGGAGGTGATTCAGATGATGGCCAGCGCCGGCGGTGGCACTGCCGAGCGCATTGCCTTCAGTGCCGAGCATGCGGCTGCGGCGGCTGCGAAGGCGGCCACCTTGACCCAGCAATTGCTGGCGTTTTCGCGCAAGCAGAAGTTGCGCGGGCGAGTGGTCAACCTCAATGGGCTGGTGGCCGGCATGAACAACATGGCCGAGCGCGCATTGGGGGGCGGCATCACCTTGCGGCAGTCGCTGGAAGACGGGCTATGGAATTGCCAGATCGACACCACCCAGGCCGAAGTGGCGCTGTTGAATGTGTTGATCAACGCACGCGACGCGATGGCGCAGGCCGAGCGCAAGGAAGTCACCGTGCAGACCCAGAACGTGGAGGTCACCAGCCACGATCTGGCGATGTATCACCAACTGGCGCCCGGCCGCTACGTCAGTATTGCGGTGAGCGACACCGGCTCGGGCATGCCGCCGGAGGTGGTGAGCCGGGTGATGGAGCCGTTCTTCACCACCAAGGACGAAGGGCAGGGCACCGGCCTGGGCCTGTCGATGGTGTATGGCTTCGTCAAACAGTCCGGCGGCACCGTGCGCATCTATAGCGAGGTGGGCGAAGGCACCACGGTGCGGCTGTATTTCCCCGCATCCAGCGAATTCGAAAATGAGCTGCAGGCAGCCAAGAGCCGTTCGATCGACAAGGGCGGCAACGAAACCATCCTGGTGGTGGAAGACAAGCAGGACGTGGCGGTGGTGGCACGGATGTTTCTGGAAAATGCAGGCTACCGCATCCTGTCTGCGTCCAGCGGACGCGAGGCGGTCGAGATGCTGGAAAAGACTCCCGACGTGGACGCACTGTTCACCGACCTGATCATGCCCGGCGGCATGAATGGCGTGGTGCTCGCACGCGAGGCGCGCCGCATGCTGCCGAAGATCAAGATCCTGCTCACCACCGGCTACGCCGACGCCAGCATCCAGCGCACCGATGTGGGCGGCGCCGAGTTCGACGTGGTCAACAAGCCCTATACGCAAAAGCAATTGCTGAAGCGCATCCGCATGCTGCTGGATGGACCAACCGGCGTGGGTTGAGACCTTGCGCTGCAGCGCATTTCAAGCTGGTCGGTGCGCACAGGTTTCAATAAGACAGCCAGGAAACTGTCTGGTGCGCTGATTCCGTTCTTCAATGAAGGCATCAGCCAACTGTCTGGTGCGGTGTCCTTACCGATTGCGGGACCGTTGGCGGCATGGATGCCGCCACCGAGCCTCCACGGACGGATTCACGGCGTGTCCCGCGAGCGGTGAGGGCACCGCGCCCTCGACGTCTTTGCGTTTGCTGCATGGCCCTTGCCCGCCCACCATCTCAGGACACGCTGCAAGTACGTCCATGTAAGCTCTGGCGCGGCATCCATGCCGCTCAAGGTCTCGCGACGGTGAGCGGGCAATGACCAGTCGAGTTGGTCGGTGTGCACAGCTTTCAATAAAACAGCCGGCAAACTCTCTGCTGCGCTGATTCCATTCTTCACTGAAGCAAACAGCCAACTGTCTGGTGCGGTGAGGGCACCGCGCACTCGTTACATACCCTGGCAACCACTTCCTCAAACGCACGACATGCAGCGGGCAGCTGCAACCGCTCATACCAATCCCCAGCGCCGGCCCGCCAATTCCTAATTCCGAATCCCCACCCTCAACCTATTCCTCGCCGAGCGGCGCCACGTAGCCCTCTGGCTTGTCGGCATTGCGCTCGAACAGAAACTTCTGCAGCTCGGCTTCGAGGAAGGCGCGGTGCTTGGGGTCGCGCGGTGACAGCCGGTTTTCGTTGATGAGCATGGTCTGATGCGCCAGCCACGCCTGCCAGGCGGTCTTGCCGATCTGCGCAAAGATGCGCTGGCCGAGTTCGCCTGGATACGGCACGAAATCCAGGCCTTCGGCGTCGCTTTGCTGGTACTGGCAGAACACGGTGCGGGACATGTGGATTCCTTTTAATGCGGGGTGGAGTGACCTGCGCAGTTGCGCCTTGGAAGGCATGCAGGGCGCGCAGGTGCAAGGGGTGATGCGTTCGCCAGTGCAGTGTACGAGTTGCGGTTGCCGCGATGCGTCGAAGCGGCATCTATGCAACGTAACGCGCAGCCGTCAGGTGGGTGTGGATGGCGCATGGGAATCGGAGTGTACGAGCGGTACATACCGATTTCGAGCATCGGCTGGGCGCCTGGCGGTGGGCGCGGTCGTCCTGGTATCTGTTCCAAACATGCAGTTGTTCGACCAGTGCGTTACAGCGCGTCGAGCAACTTGCGGATTGGCGCCGGCAGGCCCAGCGATCCAAGATCGGCACGTGCCACCCAGCGCAGGTCGTCGTTGTCGCGTACCGCTGCCCGCAGCGCGACCTTGCGCAGGCGCAGCGGCTGCAGATGCAGGCGGTAATGGCTGAAGGTGTGCACGATCAGCGGCATCTCGTCGGCGCGTTCGTAGTCGCCATCAATATGCGCTGCGAACCAGGCGCGCATGCCGCTGTCGGTCTCGGCCTGCGGCAGCGTCCACAGCGAGGCCCAGATGCCGGTCGGTGGGCGACGCTGCAGCAGGAGATGCCCGTCTGCATTCTGCAGCAGCAGCGCGGTGGCTTCGCGTTCGGGCAGTAGCTTGCCGGGTTTGGGCGTGGGCAATGCCTCGACCAGGCCATCGCGGCGTGCGCTGCAATCGTCCTGCAGCGGGCACAGCACGCATGCAGGTTTGGCGCGTGTGCACAGCGTTGCGCCGAAATCCATCTGCGCCTGGGTGTAGTCGGCCAGACGGCCGGCCGGGACGTGCGCGACATGGGTGGTGGCCAGCTGCCATAACTGCTTTTCGACCACCGGCAGGCCGGGATAGCCGGCGATGCCGTGGAAGCGCGCGAGCACGCGTTTGACGTTGCCATCCATGATCGCGAAAGGATCGTTCCAGGCCTGGCTCAGGATGGCGCCTGCGGTGCTGCGGCCGATGCCCGGCAGCGCGAGCAGCGCATCGAAATCGCGTGGCAACTCGCCGCCGTGCAGGGCGACGCAGTGTTTGGCGGCGGCATGCAGGTTGCGCGCTCGGGCGTAGTAGCCAAGCCCGGCCCAATGCGCCATCACCGTGTCGTTGTCGGCCGCCGCCAGATCGGACAGTGCAGGGAAGCTTTCCACGAACTTTTGGAAATACGGAATGACCACCGCAACCTGGGTCTGCTGCAGCATGATCTCCGACAGCCACACCCGGTATGGCGCGCGCGGATGCTGCCAGGGCAGGTCGTGGCGGCCGTGGCCGTCGAACCAGTGCAGCAGGCGCTCGACGAAGGCGTCGGAAGAAGGGGCGGTGTGATCGGCGGGCATGACGTCTGCTGGCTGGGAAAAGGGGCTGGGGGTGTGGTTGAGCCGCCAGACGATGACATACCTTGCCGGTGATCTGCGCCGGCTGGGCGATGGTGCAGGATGCAGCGCACGCTCGTTGCCAGGCGATCTCCGTGCCTTGATCGCAGCTGCAGGTTGTCACCTACGCAGTGCTTGCCGTCACTGCAGGCAAGTGACGCAAAAGGCAGCGTTGGCCACGCTTCATGCGGTGTAGCGGCTTTCTCGTTGCGCAGTTCCTGTGCGAACGCTGCATGTGGCTGCAGCGCTGGCGCTGTGTACAGCGGAGGAAGGCCGCTCGATCGGCGACGCCTTTCGCTGACCAATCGCAGCGAGCCGGGCATGTCCGAACATTGCCATCTGATCGAACGGCGCTTAAAAGACATCGTGCCGTATTGGCAACCAGTTGCTCATTCAGCGCATCCATTACACCAGCATCGACTTGCCCTGTGCCGTGGCTGTTGCCTTTCCGGGTCCCCGGTCCCGGCCGTCAATCAACCGCCCAATGCGTCCGGCAACAAGGCATCCACGAACGCCACCGGGTCGAACACGCGCAGGTCTTCCGGGCGTTCGCCGATGCCGGCAAAGCGGATCGGAATGTTGAACTCGCGCGCGAGCGCAAACACCACGCCACCCTTGGCGGTGCCGTCGAGCTTGGTCACGACCAGGCCGGTGACGCCGACCGCAGCATGGAACTGGCGCAGCTGCGAGATGGCGTTCTGCCCGGTGGTGCCGTCGATGACCATCAGCACTTCGTGCGGCGCGGCGGCGTCGATCTTGCCGAGCACGCGGCGGATCTTGCCCAGCTCGTTCATCAGCCCGGTCTGGGTGTGCAGGCGGCCGGCGGTATCGGCGATCAATACGTCGGTACCGCGCGCCTTGGCGGCCTGTAGCGCGTCGAACGCCACCGAGGCGGCATCGGCGTTCTGCCCCTGCGCAATGACCGCCACGCCGTTGCGGTCGCCCCAGGCCTGCAGCTGCGCCACGGCGGCGGCGCGGAAGGTGTCGCCGGCGGCGAGCATCAGGCTGCTGCCTTCGTCCTTGAAGCGCTTGGCCAGCTTGCCGATGGTGGTGGTCTTGCCGACGCCGTTGACGCCAACGGTGAGCACCACGAACGGCTTGAGCGAGCGGTCGATGACCAGCGGCTTGGAGACCGGTTGCAGCAGCGCGATGAGATCGGCGCGCAAGGCCTTGAACATCGCCTGCGCATCGACGAATTCGCGCGCTTTCATGCGCTTGCGCAGGCCTTCGACCAACGCGGTGGTGGCGCCGATGCCGACATCGGCGGTGATCAGCGCGGTTTCGATTTCATCCAGCAGATCGTCGTCGAGCTTGGGGTTGCGCGAAAACAGGCCACCGAAGCTGCGCGCGAAGGTGCTGTTACGCAGCCGCTCGCGCCAGCCGGGTTTGCCTGCTGGCGCGGCTGGCAGCGCATCGTGCTGGCCAACGATGCTGTCGCTGTCCGGGGAGGACGGCAGCGGCGCGCTGACAATGGCTGGTGCGGTGACGGTCGGCGCAGTGCTTACCGAAGCCACAGCGATTGGGGCTGCGACAGCCGGAGCAGTGGCAGGTGTCGGCGTTGCCGCCGGCGGAGCGATGACCGGTGACGCGGTGCCCGGCGCGGCGACCACCGCAGGCGCCGCACTTTGCGACGGCGTTACCGGCTGTGCAGGCTTCGCGTCAGGCGGCGTTGGCGTGGTCTGCGGCTGTACCACCACCGGCGGCACCACAACGGTGACTGGCGTGCCTGGCGCGCTAGCGGGAATCGGGTCGGGCAGCGCCTGCAATGCGGTAGGCGCAGGCGTTGCCGGGGCCGCAGGTGCGCTTGGAACGGCAGCGATGCTCTGCGCCTGGCCAGTGCGTGCAGCGATCTCCTGTGCAAGCTGGTCGGCCGGCGTTGCCGCGGTTGGCGGCGATGTTGTTGCAGCTGCCGGTGCAGCAGGTTCGCTATGCGTGGGCGCTACAGGCGCGGTGCCTGCGACCGGAGCTGCGGCTGTGCCCGTGCTCGGCTCGGCGGTCGGCATCGCCTCGACCGGCGATACCGGGGTGGCGGCAGACGGCGCAGTGGGGAATGCGGCTGCCAGTTCTTCCAGGCTGTAGCGCGAGGTACGCGAGCTGTCGGGCGTGGTTGGCTTGTTGCGGCGAAAAAAGCTGGCCATTGGCAACGCAGTAGGGGAAACCCGAAATTCTATCATCCGGGCCCCGTATCGCCTTGACGCCACCTTCAGCGCAGACGGTTGCGCGGGCGCATCGCCTGCGTCACAGCGCGGCCTGCATGGCGGCTCAACTCAGATCGCCAGCGCGCCGCAAATCCTGCCGAATTCGGCATTTGTGCCAGCTATGTGTCAAGGCGAAATTCTGTTCTTACAACTGACCTTTTAGCGCACGGTAATCGCGTGGCGTCATACCGACGGTAGCCTTGAACTGGCGCGCAAAGGCGCTCTGGTCGGCAAAGCCGCAGCGTTGCCCGATGCTGGCGATGCTGTCGTCGCCGTACAGCAGCCGCATCGCCGATTCGATGCGCAGCTTGGTCAGTAGCTGCTGCGGGGTGACCTGGAAGACGCGGCGGAAGTGCCGCTCCAGCTGCGCCACCGACAGCCCGGCCAGATCGGCCAGGGCCTGCACGCGCAGGTTGTCGCCGAAGTTGGCCTGCATGTGTTCCATCACCTGGCTCAAGCGCTCGTAAGCGGAGTGACGGCTGTCGGGCTGGCCGAGATCGCGCGAGATGCCGACCACGCCGATGACCTCGTTGGCCTCGCACAGCGGGCGTTTGAAGGTCAGGCACCAGCCGGGCAGGCGGTTGGGATACAGATGCACTTCGAGCTGGTTGTCGATGAGCTCGCCACACAGCACGCGGCGGTCCTGCATCATGTAACTGCCGCCCAGCGGCAAGGGGAACACTTCCAGCGGCGAACGGCCGATGATCTCGCTGCGCAGCTTGCGTCCGAGCCGGCGCACCAGGGTCAGGTTGCAGTGGGTGTAGCGGCCCTCGCTGTCCTTGATGAAGAACACCACATCCGGCAGTGCATCGAACAGCGTCTGCATTTCCAGCGCGGGAAGGTTGAGGTCCATCGGGGTCATGGTAGCGGTCACGATTTGACGGTTGCACGAAGGTGCAACCCAGCAATGATCCTAGCGCAAACGCGCGGCTGTGCATCGGGTTGTCGATTGTGCAGATTTCCGCATTTTCACCTCGCATTGCACGCTAGTCGTGCGCGGGCCGGCAGTGGGAGCATGAGCCATGCACACCATCGACGTCATCGACTCCCACACGGCCGGCGAACCTACCCGCGTGGTCCTCTCCGGTTTTCCCGATCTGGGCGATGGCGACCTGGCGCAGTGCCGCGAACGCTTCGGCCGCGAGTTCGACCACTGGCGCAGCGCCATTGCCTGCGAACCGCGCGGGTCGGACACCATGGTGGGTGCCTTGTTGTTGCCGCCGCGCGACCCGAGCGCCTGCACCGGGGTGATCTTTTTCAACAACGTGGGCTACCTGGGCATGTGCGGGCACGGCACGATTGGTGTGGTGCGCACGCTGGCCGAACTGGGGCGCATTGCGCCGGGCCAGCACCGCATCGAGACGCCGGTGGGTACGGTGGGGGTGGAGCTGGCCGACGATGGCACGGTGTGGGTAGACAACGTGGAAAGTTATCGTGCGGCCACCGATGTGGTGGTGGACGTGCCGGGGTATGGCACGGTGCGCGGCGATGTGGCCTGGGGCGGCAACTGGTTTTTCATCACCGAGCAGGCGCCGTGTGTGCTGGACCTGGCGCATCAGCGCGAGCTGACCGGCTACACCGAAGCGATCCGGCTGGCCCTGCAAGCGGCCGGGATCACGGGCGAGGGCGGTGGCGAGATCGACCATATCGAAGTCAACGGCGCCGCGCCCGACGGCAGCGGCGCGGCACGCAATTTCGTGCTGTGCCCGGGCTTGGCCTACGACCGCTCGCCGTGCGGTACCGGCACCAGCGCCAAGCTGGCGTGCCTGGCGGCCGACGGCAAGCTGGTCGAGGGCGAGCGCTGGGTGCAGCAAGGCATCCTGGGTAGTGCGTTCGAAGGCAGTTATCGTCTGAGCGGGCGCGGTATTGCGCCGCGCATCAGCGGGCAGGCGTACATCACTGCGCGCGCGCAATTGCTGATCGACCCGGCCGACCCGTTCGCCTGGGGCATCGTGGCCTGATGGCGGCCGTGCGGCCCGCGCCGGTGGTTGCGTCGGCCATGGCGTCGGCCGATCTGTTGCCTGATCCCATCGTCGGCACGTCTGCTGCGCTGCCCGCGTCGCCATCGCCCGCGACGACCTCTGCGCCTGTGCCGGGTTCCGTTGCCGGGCCCGAATCCGGGTCTGCACCGTCTGCCGCTTCCACGCGGCGCAGTTACGACCTGATCGTGGTCGGTGCCGGCATCGTGGGCGCCGCCTGCGCCGAGGCTGCGGCGGGCGAGGGGCTGCGGGTGGCGATCGTCGAGCCGGGACCGATCGGCGGCGGCTCCACCGCAGCGGCAATGGGGCACCTGGTGGCGATGGACGACGATCCGGCCGAGCTGGCGTTGTCGGCGTATTCGCTGCGCCTGTGGGAGCGCTTCGCCACGCTGAGCGAAGCCGAATTCAGCCGTTGCGGCACGCTGTGGGTGGCCCGCGATGCGCGCGAACTGGCGGCGGTGCCGGCCAAGATCGCGCGCCTGGCCGCTGCCGACCTGCAGGCAGAAGCGATCGATGCGGCGCAGTTGTATGCGCTGGAGCCGCAGCTGGTGCCAGGCCTGGCAGGCGGCATGCGCGTGCCCGCTGAAGCGGTGGTGTATCCGCCGCGGGTGGCACGGCATCTGGTGAGCCTGGCCTGCAAGGCCGGCGCGCAGGTGTTTGCCGGCCGCCGCGTTGCGCAGTTAGAGGAGCATGCAGTGCGTCTGGACGATGGCCAGATGCTTTCCGGGCCGGTGCTGGTGGCCAGCGGTGTGGCCTTGCCGCAGTTGCTGCCCGAGCTGGCGTTGCGCCCGCGCAAGGGCCACCTGGTGATCACCGACCGCCACCCGGGGTTGATCCGGCACCAGCTGCTGGAGCTCGGTTATGCGGATTCGGCGCACGGCGCCGACGACACCAGCGTGGCCTTCAATGTGCAGCCGCGGCCGACCGGCCAGATATTGATCGGCTCCTCGCGCCAGTTCGGCGAGCACGATCGCGCATTGTCGATGCCGGTGCTGCAGCAGATGTTGCAGCGCGCCTTTGCCTATCTGCCGGTGCTGCGCGAGTTGCAGGCAATTCGCGTATGGACCGGGTTGCGTCCGGCCACGCCGGACGGGCGGCCGTATCTTGGGGCGGTGCCCGGCCGGCGCGATGTGTGGGTGGCCGCCGGTCACGAGGGGCTGGGCGTCACCACGGCGCTGGGGAGCGCACGGCTGATCGTGGACAGCCTGCTGGGGCGCGCGCCAGCCATCGACCCGGCGCCGTACGCCCCGGCGCGTGCGGTGCAGGGCGCGGCCGCATGAGCGCGACAGTGCGGTTGCACGTGGATGCGCAGCTGGTCGAGGTGCCGGTCGGTGCCAGCGTGGCTGCCGCGGTGGCGCAGGCCACGCTGCAGTTCCGGCAATCGAGCAGCGGGCAACCGCGCGCGCCGTTATGCGGCATGGGCGTGTGTTTCGAATGCCGCGTGCTGATCGATGGCATCGGCCAGCAACGCGCGTGTCTGGTGGACGCACGCGATGGCATGCAGGTGCGCACCGATGGCTGAGCGCGTGCTGCATTTCGATGTGTTGGTGATCGGCGCCGGCCCGGCCGGGTTGGCCGCAGCGCAGGCGGCGGCCAGTCACGGTGTGCGCGTGGGCATGGTGGACATGCAGCCGCGTGCGGGTGGGCAGGTGTGGCGCAGCGATGTGCAGCACGGTGCGCCGGCCGCTGCGCGCGCGCTGCTGCAACAGGTGCAGGGCGATGCGGCGATCACGCTGCTGACGCGCACGCAGGTTCTGCTGGCGCAACCGGGCTGGTTGTTGGCCGATGGCCCGGATGGCACGCTGCAACTGCATTACGCCGCCCTGGTGCTGGCCACCGGTGCGCGCGAATTGCTGCTGCCGTTTCCGGGCTGGACCTTGCCCGGCGTGACCGGTGCCGGCGCCGCCCAGGCGCTGGCCAAACAGGGCTGGCCGCTGGCCGGCAAGCGCGTGCTGGTGGCCGGCAGTGGCCCGTTGCTGCTGGCCAGTGCGGCCACCTTGCAACGGCATGGCGCGCAGGTGCTGGGCATCCACGAACAGGCTTCGGCAGCGGCGCTGCGCCAGTTCGCGCTGCAGTTGTGGCGCTGGCCGGGCAAGGCCGCGCAGGCTGCCGCGTTGCGCCTGCAGCTGCACGCAGTGGCGTATCGCGCCGGCAGCGTCGTGATTGCCGCAGATGGCGATACGCAGCTACGCGAAGTCGAGCTTGAAGGGCCCGGCGGCCGCACGCGCATTGCGTGCGATCAATTGGCGGTGGGCTACGGCCTGGTGCCCAATACCGAGCTGGCGCAATTGCTGGGCTGCCAGCTGCAGGTGTATGGGGCGCACCAACAGGTGCAGGTGGATGCGCTGCTGCGCACCAGCGTCACCCAGATCTTTGCCGCCGGCGAAGCCTGCGGCATCGGCGGGCGCGATTGCGCCTTGATTGAAGGCGCGATGGCCGGGCACATGGCCGCCGATGCGCCGGAGGGCGCGTTGCGCCTGCAACCACGGCGGCGCGCAGCGCGTGCATTTGCCGACCTGTTGCAGCAGCAGTTCGCGCTGGACCCGCGCATCCGCGCGCTGGCGCAACCAGACACGCTGATCTGCCGTTGCGAAGACGTGCCGCTGGGTGCGTTGGACAACTTCACCGATGCACGCGACGCCAAGCTGGCCTCGCGCTGCGGCATGGGCGCCTGCCAGGGCCGCATCTGCGGCACCGCGCTGGCCGAACTGGGCCGTTGCCCGCCCGAGCTTTCCACCGACGCCGGCCGCCGGCCGCCGTTGTTCCCGGTCCGCCTCGCGGCGCTGGCCGACTCGTTCACTTCCGACTCGCAAGGGAATCACCCATGAGCATTGCTGCGTTCTGGCACGGCGTGTTGCCGGCCATCACCACCCCGTTCACCGCCAATGGCGATATCGACCACGACTTTCTCGGCAAGCATGCCAACCAGCTGGTGGATGCCGGTTGCACCGCGATCGTGCCGCTGGGTTCGTTGGGCGAGGCCGCGACCTTGAGCGTGGACGACAAGCTGGCGATCCTGCGCACACTGGTCACCGCCTTGAACGGCCGCGTGCCGGTGGTGCCGGGCATCGCCAGCCTGGCAACCGGCGAAGCGGTGGCGCTGGCCAAGGCGGCCAAGGAGATCGGCTGCGGCGGCCTGATGGTGCTGCCGCCGTACGTGTACTCCACCGACTGGCGCGAGATGGGCGCACATGTGCGCGCGGTGATCGGCGCAACCGACCTGCCGGTGATCCTGTACAACAACCCGGTCGCCTACAAGACCGATTTCGGCCCGGCGCAGATCGCCGAGCTGGCCGCCGAATTCCCCAACCTGCAGGCAGTGAAGGAGTCCTCCGGCGACGTGCGCCGCTTCGCCGCGCTGCAGAAGCTGCTGGGCGATCGTCTGGCGCTGCTGGTGGGGATGGACGATGCCATCGTCGAAGGCGTGAGCATGGGCGCCAAGGGCTGGATCGCCGGCCTGGTCAATGCGTATCCGAAAGAATCGGTGCGCCTGTTCGAGCTCGCCCGCGACGGCGGTTACCCGGCGGCAAAGGAGTTGTACCACTGGTTCCTGCCGCTGCTGCGCCTGGACACCGTGCCCACCTTCGTGCAGCTGATCAAGCTGGTGCAGGCAAAGGTGGGCATGGGCAGCGAGCAGGTACGTGCGCCGCGGCTGGTGGTGGCCGGCGCCGAACGCGATGCCGCGTTGAAGGTGATCGAGCATGCCATTGCCACGGCGCCGAAGAACAGCTAGCAACACGACCGCGCGGCCGCCAGGCGGGCGTGGTCGTTGCTCGGAATCGGCATGTACCACTCGTACACTCCGGCTCTGAACGCGCCGCCCGCACCCATCCGACGACCGCTCGCTACGTCTTGTTAGACGCTCTCAGTTTTCCTGATGGTGCACTGCCATCGCACGCTGCGCCTGCAAGTACGCACAGCGTGCGGCGCATGCGGATTCTCCCCACGCGCCGTGCCTGCGCATGCGGCATGCAGTGCTGCATCTTCATCGCTTTATCGCTTTTCTGGTCGGCCGCCGGCGCACAGTGCGCAGGCCCTGCATTCCTGTTATCGAAGGTGCCGCAATGAACGACACGAACCACTCCATTCCCACGACCGCCGCCGAGGTGCTGCTGGCAGGCCAATGGCAACCCAGCCGCAATGCGGCCGGCAGCTTCCGCGCTGCCGACCCGAACACCGGCGAGCCGATCGGTCCGCAGTTTCCGATCAGTGGCGCGGACGATGTGGAAGCCGCCGTCGCCGCCGCGCAGGCGGTGGCAGCGGAACTGGCGGCCGCACCGGTGGAGCGCATCGCCGCCTTCCTGGACGCCTATGCCGACGCACTGGATGCCGATGCCGACACCCTGGTCGCCTTGGCGCATGCCGAAACCGCGTTGCCCGCGCCCACACGCTTGCGTGGCAACGAACTGCCGCGCACCAGCGGGCAGCTGCGCCAAGCCGCGCAGGCGGTGCGCACGTACAGCTGGACCCATCCCGTCATCGATCGCGCGGCCGATCTGCGTTCGCACCTGGCGCCATTGGGCAAGCCGGTGCTGGTGTTCGGCCCGAACAATTTCCCGTTTGCGTTCAACGCGATTGCCGGCAGCGATTTCGCCAGCGCGATCGCCGCGCGCAATCCGGTTATCGCCAAGGCGCATCCGTTGCATCCGGCCACCAGCCAGCGCATGGCGCAGCTGGCGCATCAGGCGCTGGTTGCGGCCGGTCTGCCGGCGGCGGCCGTGCAGCTGCTGTATCACTTCGACAACGCCATTGGCGTGCGGCTGGCCGGCGATGCGCGGCTGGGCGCGATTGGTTTTACCGGCAGCCGTGCCGGTGGGCTGGCGCTGAAAGCGGCGGCCGACGCAGCAGGCGTGTTGTTCTACGCCGAGCTGTCCAGCGTCAACCCGGTGTTCCTGTTGCCCGGCGCGCTGGCCGAACGCGGCGATGCGCTGGCGCAGGAGTTCTTCGCGTCCTGCACGCTGGGCAGCGGGCAGTTCTGCACCAATCCCGGTGTGGTGGTAGTGCCGCACGGTGAGGCCGGCGATGCGTTTGTTGCGGCCACCAAGGCCCATTTCGAAGCGGCCATGCCGATGGTTCTGTTCTCGGCGGCCGGTGTGGACAGTGTGCAACGCGGGGTGGCCAGCCTGCGCGCTGCCTGCGCCAGCGTACTGGCAGGCGGGCACACCGGCGAGGATGGCTACCGCTACGCGCCGACCTTGTTGAGCGTGGATGCAAAGACGTTCATCGCCAACCCGCAGGCACTGCAGGCCGAAGCGTTCGGCCCGGTGAGCCTGCTGGTGCGCGCAGCCGACGCAGCGCAGATGACGCAGGTGGCGGCCGCGTTCGAAGGCAATCTCACCGGCACGCTGTATCGCGCCGGCGACGGCAGCGACGATGCGGCCTGGCAGGCCATCGCGCCGGTGTTGCGCGCGCGGGTGGGGCGGTTGATCAACAGCAAGATGCCGACCGGCGTGGCAGTGAGCGCGGCGCAGAACCATGGCGGGCCGTTCCCGAGCACCGGGCACCCGGGCTTCACCGCCGTGGGCATGCCTGGTGCAATCGGCCGTTTTGCGGCCCTGCACAGTTATGACGCGGTGCCCGATGCACTGCTGCCTGCGGAATTGCGCCAGCGCAATCCGGGCGGGGTGGCGCGGCTGGTCGATGGGCAATGGAGCACGGCCGATCTGGGAGCCGGTGCATGAGCGCACAGATCGGCGGGCTGTCGCTGGAGCAGGCGCGCGCGCAGCTGGCGCCGTGGACGCAACGCGCCGCGCCGATCGCCGCGGACGAATACGAGCGGCGCATCGAACGCGCGCGCAGCCTGATGCGCAGCCAGGGCGTGGATGCGCTGTTGATCGGCGCCGGCACCTCGCTGCGCTATTTCACCGGCGTGCCGTGGGGCGCGAGCGAGCGCCTGGTGGCGTTGCTGCTGACCTTGAATGACGACCCGGTGCTGCTGTGTCCTGCGTTCGAAGAAGGCTCGCTGGACGCGGTGCTGAAGATCCCGGTGGCCAAGTACCTGTGGGAAGAACACGACGACCCGTATGCGCTGGTGGCACATGCCATGGACGAGCGCCACGCACATGCGCTGGCGCTGGACCCGGGCATTGCCTTCGCCGTGCACACCGGTCTGTGCACGCATCTGGGTGCGGCGATCCGCGATGCGGGGGCGATCATCGACGGCTGCCGCATGTGCAAGTCGCCTGCCGAGCTGGCGTTGATGCAGCAGGCCTGCGACATGACCCTGCTGGTGCAGCGGCTGGCCGCCGGCATTGCGCACGAGGGCATCGGGACCGATCAACTGGTGCGCTTCATCGACGAGGCGCATCGCGCGCTGGGCGCGGACAACGGGTCGACCTTCTGCATCGTGCAATACGGCCACGCCACTGCATTTCCGCATGGCATCCCCGGCGTGCAGCACCTGCGCGAAGGCGAGCTGGTGCTGATCGACACCGGCTGCACCGTGCAGGGCTACCATTCCGACATCACCCGCACCTGGATCTATGGCACGCCCAACGTTGCGCAGCAGCGCATCTGGGACCTGGAGCAGGCCGCGCAGGCAGCGGCATTTGCGGCGATCCGCCCGGGCGTGGCCTGTGAAGCGGTGGACCAGGCCGCGCGCACGGTGCTGGAAGCCGCGGGGCTGGGCCCGGACTATCGCTTGCCCGGCCTGCCGCATCGCACCGGCCACGGTTGCGGTCTGGCGATTCACGAGGCGCCGTATCTGGTGCGCGGCAATGCGCAGCCGCTGCAGCCGGGCATGTGCGCCAGCAACGAGCCGATGATCGTGGTGCCCGGTGAGTTCGGCGTGCGGCTTGAAGACCATTTTTATGTCACCGAGGCGGGCGCGCAGTGGTTTACGCCGCCGTCGCTGGCGATCGATCAACCGTTTGCGTGAGCCTGCGAAGGTTCACGCGCGCGTAGGAGCGCACCCGGGCGCGACGGGCATTCCCAAGTAAAGCCATTCGCGCTCAGGCGCGCTCCTACCGCTGTCCTTGCATCCTGGAGTAAATGCATGAACCACCTGCGTCCTGTCGCCATCGGCCTGCTTGCCGCCGCATTGTTTACTGCCTGCAAGCCAGCACCGCCGGCATCGGAAACGGCGGCTGCGGCCACTTCCGCGCCAACCAGCGAACAAGCCGCCAAGGCCTTCGATGCGCTGCTGGACAAACAATGGCAATACCAGCTGCAGCACAACCCGGAGTTCGCCAGCATCATCGGCGACAAACGCTACAACGATCGCTGGAGCAATTATTCGCTGGAAGCGGTGCAGGCCGAGCGCGCCGCAACCGCGGACCTGCTCACGCAGTTCGAAGCAGTGGATGCCAAGGCGCTGGACGCGCAACGCCAGCTCAGCCTGCAGATGATGCTGGGCCAATTGCGCGACAAGCTGGAAGGCATCGACCTCAAGACCTACACGATGCCGCTGGAGCCTATCGGCGGCGTGCAGTTGGCGCTGGCCGGGTATGGCGATGCGTTTCCGTTCGAAAACGCCAAGGATTACCAGGATTACATCAAACGGCTGCAGACAATTCCGACGGTGATCGAGCAAGTCATCGCGGTGTCGCGCCAGGGCGCGACCGATGGCCTTACCCAGCCGCGCTACCTGTTGGAGCGCCTGCCCGAGCAGATCGACAAGATTGCCGCGTTGAGCGGCGAGCAGAGCCCGTTCGCCTCGCCGCTGAAAAAGCTCGATGCTGCGGTGCCGGCCGATCAACGCGACGCGCTGCGTCAACAGGTGCTCGCCGCGATCGATCAACAGGTGCGCCCGGCCTACGGCAAATTGGCTGCGTTCGTGCGCGACGAATACGCCGCGCAAGGGCGCGCGCAGGAAGGCGTGTGGTCGCTGCCCGATGGCGAGCGCCGTTACCGCTACGCCGTCCACACCCAGACCACCACCGACATGGCGCCGGAGGAGATCCACCAGATCGGCCTGACAGAAGTGGCGCGCATCGAAGGCGAGATGACGGTGATCGCCAAGGCGCAGGGCTTTGCGGATCTGGCCAGCTTCCGCAAGGCGGTGGAGACCGATAAGCGCCACTTCGCCAGCTCCGGCGAACAGATCCTGCAGCAGTACCGGCAGTACATCGCGGCGATGGAACCGGAACTGCCCAAGCTGTTCGGCCATCTGCCCAAGACGCCGCTGGAGGTGCAGGCGATGCCGGCGTTCCGCCGCAGCGCACCCGGCGCCGAGTACTGGCAAAGCAATCCGGAAGGCACCAAGCCGGCGATCGTGAAGGTCAACACCAGCGACTTCGGCAGCCGCACGCTGATCAATATCGAAACCACCGCCTATCACGAAGGCGTGCCCGGGCATCACCTGCAGATCTCGCTTGCGCAGACGCTGCCCCTGCCGCCGTTCCGCCAGCAGGCCGGCTACAACGCCTATATCGAAGGCTGGGCGCTGTATGCCGAGCGCCTGGGCAAGGAGATCGGTTTCTTCAAGGACCCGTACAACGACTACGGCCGCCTGTCTGGCGAGTTGCTGCGCGCCAACCGGCTGGTGCTCGACACCGGTGTGCACTACAAGCACTGGAATCGCCAGCAGATGGTGGACTTCTTCCACGCGCACCCGTCCGACGACGAGCCCAGCATCCAGTCCGAAACCGATCGCTACATCGTGTGGCCCGGCCAGGCGCTGGGCTACAAACTCGGCCAGCTGCAGATCCTGGCATTGCGCGCGGAAGCGGAAAAGGAGCTGGGCGATCGTTTCGATGTGCGCGCCTTCCACGATGCGGTGCTGGGCGGCGGCGCGATGCCGCTGGCACTGTTGCAGCAGCGCGTGCGGCAGTGGATTGCGCAGGCCAAGGCGGCGCCGGAGGCACGCGGATGAAGACCAGCCGCATCTGGCGCGTGAGCGCATTGAGCGTGTTGCTTGCCTCCGGTCTGGGCGCCGCCGCCGTGCAGGCGCAGGCTGCAGCCCCCGCACCCGCAACCACGCAAGACAGCGCGGCGGCACGTTTCAAGGCGCTGTACACGCGCGAATGGCGCTGGCGGCAGGCGCAGTTGTCCGGCGCGGTGGATGAAGACAACCAGGCCACGCAGGAGCAATCCGACCATCTGCCCAAGGTGGATGTGGCCACGCAGAACCAGCGCACGGCGTACTGGCGACAGGCGTTGAAGGAACTGGATGGCATCCCGCAGGCGCAGTTGTCGGCCGAAGATCAGGTGAGTTACCAGGTGTACCGCCAGCAGTTGCTGGTGCTGCTGGATCAGCAGCGTTTTCGCGCCTGGGAAATGCCGTTCAACAGCGACTCGGCGTTCTGGAGCGACCTGGGCTTCAGCGCCGAGGCCAAGCTGCGCACGCGCGAGGACTATCAGCGCTATCTGAAGATGCTGGCCGATATCCCGCGCTATTTCGCCGAGCACACCGACAACATGCGCGCCGGGCTGGCGCGCGGTTTCAGCCAGCCCAGGGTGACGCTGACCGGACGCGATCAATCCATCGCCGACGTGGCGCAGGCAAAGGGCCAGGCCAATCTGTTCTACGCACCGTTCAAGCAAATGCCGGCAACGCTGCCGGCCGAGGTGCAGGCGCAACTGCGCCAGCAGGCGGTCAAGACCATCGATACGCAGGTGCTGCCGGCGTACGCCAGGTTGCTGGACTTCATCCGCAACGACTATCAGCCGCGTGCGCGCACCACGCTGGCCGGCGGGGCCTTGCCGGACGGGCAGGCGTATTACCGCGCGCAGATTCGTGAGTTCACCACGCTGGACTTGAGCCCCGATCAGATCCACCAGATCGGTCTGGACGAGGTTGCCAAGTTGCGTACGCAGATGGACCAGACCATCGCGGCCAGCGGCTTCAAAGCGCCGGCCGGGCAGGTGGTGTTTCCGGCATTCCTGCATTTCCTGCGGACGGATGCGCAGTTCTATGCCAAGACGCCGGAAGAGCTACTCAAGCAGGCCGCATGGATTGCCAAGCGTGTGGATGCCAAGGTGGGCGATTACATCGGCCGGCTGCCGCGCCGCCGCTTCGCCATCGAACCGGTGCCGCCGGAGTTGGCGCCGTTCTACACCGGCGGCCGTGGCGGGCCGGGCATCTACCTGGTCAACACCTACAACCTGCCGTCGCGGCCGCTGTACAACCTGACCGCGCTGACCTTGCATGAGTCCTCGCCCGGCCACGCCTTGCAGATGCCGCTGGCGGCAGAAGCGCAGGGGCTGCCGGAATTTCGCCGCTACAGTTTCATTTCCGCCTACGGCGAAGGCTGGGCACTGTATTCGGAGTACCTTGGCCAGGAAATGGGCATGTACGACACGCCCTATGACCGCTTCGGCTATCTCACCTATCAGATGTGGCGCGCCTGCCGTCTGGTGATAGATACCGGCATCCACCACAAGGGCTGGACGCGCGAACAGGCGCAGGCGTACCTGCGCGACAACACCGCACTGAGCGAACACGAAGTGACCACCGAGGTGGACCGCTACATCGCCTGGCCGGGGCAGGCGCTGTCGTACTACCTGGGCGAATTGAAGATTCTGGAGCTACGCCGCAAGGCCGAAGCCGCGCTCGGCGAGACGTTCGACATCCGCGCCTTCCACGACGCGATCCTGGAAACCGGCTCGGTGCCGCTCCCGGTGCTGGAGCAACGCATCGACCGTTTCATCGCCGAGGGTGGGAAGTCGCCTTGGGCGCAGGAGGTATCGAAGCAGTAGCGATGCTGAAGCTCCTCTCTCCCCGGGGGCGAGAAGGCACAGTTTGTGCGCCGTTGGCGCGCGTGCCTTGGAGCGCCCGCGCCACAAGCGCGGGCCGGGGCGCGGAGCGGGGGTTGGGGTGAGGGTACTGGCGAAGCTGCGCAGGGTCGAAATGGCATGAGGCTGCGCACGTACCCTCATCCGCCCCTTCGGGGCACCTTCTCCCGGAGGGAGAAGGGGGCATGGTTCGAGCCCCTCTCCCCCCGGGGCGAGAAGGCACAGTTTGCGCGCCACTGGCGCGGGCCGGGGCGCGGAGCGGGGGTGGGGTGAGGGTACTGGCGAAGCTGCGCAGGGTCGAAATGGCATGAGGCTGCGCACGTACCCTCATCCGCCCCTTCGGGGCACCTTCTCCCGGAGGGAGAAGGGGGCGTCGTTCAAGCCCCTCTCCCTCTGGGAGAGGGGTTGGGGTGAGGGTATGGGGCGAAGCCGCGCGGGACGAAATGGCACGAGGCTGCGCCCGTACCCTCATCCGCCCCGTCGGGGCACCTTCTCCCGGAGGGAGAAGGAACAGCTGTAGTAGTTAGGAATCGCCTACAACCTTTCCAACGGGGGCACCATGGCCACGCAAGGCAAGTTCCACAAGCGGCTCAGCCTGACCGACCTGACCTTTATCGGGCTGGGTTCGATCTTCGGTTCCGGGTGGTTGTTTTCGGCCAGCCATGTGTCCTCGATTGCGGGGCCGGCCGGCATCGTGTCGTGGATCCTTGGCGGCATCGCCGTCTTGCTGCTGGGCCTGGTCTATTGCGAACTCGGTGCGGCGTTGCCGCGCGCCGGCGGGGTGGTGCGCTACCCGGAGTATTCGCATGGCGCCTTGCTCGGCTCGCTGACCGGCTTTATCACGCTCATCGCGTTTTCCAGTTTGATCGCGATTGAAGTGGAGGCGGCGCGGCAATATGCAGCGGCGTGGTTCCCGTGGTTGAGTCAGCCCAACAGCACGCACCCCAGCATCTGGGGCTGGCTGGTGCAGCTGGCCTTGCTGGTGCTGTTTTTCCTGCTCAACTACTTCAGCGTCAAGACCTTTGCGCTGGCCAACAACATCGTCAGCATCTTCAAGTTTCTGGTGCCGATCCTGGTGATCGTGCTGCTGATGAAGCACTTCAATGCCGGCAATCTGAGCGTGCACGGGTTCGCACCCTCGGGTTTGGCCGGGGTGGAAGCGGCGATCTCCGCCGGCGGCATCATCTTCGCGTATCTGGGGTTGACCCCGATCGTGTCGGTGGCCAGCGAGGTGCGCGACCCGCAGCGCAATATTCCCATCGCCTTGATCCTGTCGGTGGCGCTGTCCACGGTGATCTACGTGCTGCTGCAGCTGGCGTTTCTGGGCAGCATTCCGGCCGCACAGCTTGCGCAAGGATGGACCGGCATCGACAAGGCTTTCGCGCTGCCGTACCACGACATCGCACTGGCCTTAGGCATGGCGTGGCTGGCCGCACTGGTGATCTGCGATGCCATGGTGTCGCCCAGCGGCACCGGCAATATCTACATGAATGCCACCCCGCGGGTGGTGTATGGCTGGGCACGTAGCGGCGGGTTCCTGCCGGTGCTGACGCGGGTGGACCCGGTGTCGGGCATTCCGCGCCCGGCCCTGTGGTTGAGCCTGGGCTTGTCGATCTTCTGGACGTTGCCGTTCCCTTCATGGGAAACCTTGATCGGCGTGGTGTCGGCCGCGCTGGTGCTGAGCTACGCGGTGGCGCCGGTGACGGTGGCAGCCCTGCGCCGCAGCGCGCCGGAATTGCCGCGCCCGTTTTTCGTCCGCGGCCTGGCGGTGTTGGGGCCGCTGTCGTTCATGGTGGCGGCGTTGATCGTGTACTGGTCCACATGGCCCACCTTGTCGTGGCTGCTTGGCTTGCAGGTGCTGGCATTTGCGCTGTACGTGCTGTATCGCCTGCCATCGCGCGAGGGCCGCACCCGCCTGTTGCGGCAGGTACGCGCGTCGTTGTGGCTGATCGTGTTCTTCGTGCTGGTAATGCTGGTGTCGTGGGCCGGCACCTTCGGTGGACACGGTTGGATCGCGCATCCGTTCGATACGTTGAGCGTGGCGGTGATCGCGTTCTTCATTTATCACTGGGGCGCACGCAGCGGTTTGCGCAGCGACGAACTGGCATTGGAGGACGACGATGGTGAGTGATGCCTTGCGCTGCGCATGGCTGGCGCAGGCATCGCGCGCCATGGCCGCCTGCCTGCTGTTGCTTGCCGTCACTGCGCATGCGGCACCCAGCGTGGCCGATTACCAACGTTCGCTCGGCCTGCGCGCGCACTGGAGCACGCTGACCGAGAACGTTGCCTGGCCGGCGTACTGGCAGGACAACGGCACCTTCCATTACCGCAAGACGGTGCCTGGCGGGTTCGCCTTCATGCGCGTGGACGTCGCCACGTTGCACAAGCAACCGGCCTTCGATCAGGCGCGCGTGGCCCAGGCGCTGCAGGCAGCCACCGGCACTGCCTATGCGGCGTCGATGCTGCCATTCGAGCGGTTTGCGTATGCGCAGCAAGGCGCGCGTGAGGACGGGGCGATCGTGTTCGCCATCGAGGACGCTGCGTGGCGCTGTACCTTGACCACCTACCGCTGCGCGCCCGACGATCCCGGCCGGCAGCCGCAGGGGCAACAGCGGCCGCGCGCCTTTGGCGTGGTGCGCGACCCGGACGTGGCCGCCGATACCACGCCACGCCGTTCGCCCGACGGGCAGTGGGAGGCGCTGGCCGATGGCTGGAACCTGGTCGTGCGCCGGGTGGCCGATGGCCAGCTGGTCCAGCGCACCGACGATGGCCGTGCGGAAGACTATTTCGATCCGGAGAGCATTGCCTGGTCGCCCGATTCGCAGCAGCTGGCGGTGTATCGGGTACGGCCGGGCACTGCGCGCCGGGTGACCCGTGTGGAGGCCGCACCGGCCGGTCGCCTTCAGCCGGTGGTGCACACCCAGCTGTATCCCAAGCCGGGCGATGCGGTGGATGTGGAACGGCCGGTGCTGCTGTCCGTGGATGGCAGCCGGCGCGTGGTGGATAACGCCTTGTTCGCCACTCCATATTCGCTGTCGCCGCTGCAATGGCGCAGCGATGGCCGCAGTGTGAGCTTCGAGTACGTGCAGCGCGGGTTTCAGCACATGCGGGTGATTGCGGTGGATGCGCGCACTGCACGCGCGCATGTGGCCGTTGGCGAAGATGCGCGCACCTTCGTGTATGCCGACCGCAGCTTTCGCCACGACGTGGATGGGCGTGGCGATGAGGTGTTGTGGATTTCGGAACGTGACGGTTGGCGGCACCTGTACCTGTTCGATGGCCGCAGCGGCAAGGTCAAACGCCAGATCACCCGCGGGCAGTGGGTGGTGCGTGATGTGCTGCGCGTGGACGATGCGCAGCGCCGCATCTGGTTCGCCGCCAGCGGCATGGATGCCGGCAAGGACCCGTACTACCGGCAGCTCTACCGCGTGGATTTCGATGGCCGCCACTTGACCCGGCTCACCCACGCCGAAGCGGATCACGATGTGGCCATTGCCGACGATGGCCGGCATTACGTGGATGTGTATTCGCGCCCGGATCTGCCGCCGGTGATGGAGCTGCACGCCATCGATGGGCAACTGCTGCACACCGTTGAGCGCGGCGATATCGGCAAGCTGCAGGCCGCCGGCTGGCGCGCGCCGGAGATCTTCGTGGCCAAGGGCCGCGATGGCAGCACCGATATCTGGGGCATGGTGGTGCGCCCGCGCGATTACGACCCGCACAAAACATACCCGGTGATCGAAAACATCTACGCCGGGCCGCACGACGCCTTCGTGCCCAAGACGTTCTGGCCGTTCGGCTACCACTCCGGCGGCGACAAGCAGATCGGCATGCAGGCGCAGGCCGATCTGGGTTTCATCGTGGTGATGATCGATGGCATGGGCACCGCCAATCGTTCCAAGGCGTTTCACGATGTGGCGTGGAAAAATCTGGGCGATTCCGGCTTTGCCGACCGGATCGCCTGGCATCGCGCGCTGGCCGCGAAGGATCCTGCGTACGACATCAGCCGGGTCGGCATCTATGGCGCATCGGCCGGCGGGCAGAGCACGCTGGGTGCACTCGAACGCCACCCGGAGTTCTACAAGGTGGGCGTGGCGTTTGCCGGGTGCTACGACAATCGCATGGACAAGATCAGCTGGAACGAGCAGTGGATGGGCTGGCCGGTGGATGCGAGCTACGCGCAGGCATCCGGCGTGGTCAACGCCAGCAAGCTGCAGGGCGACCTGCTGCTGATCGTCGGCGAGCAGGACAGCAATGTCGACCCGGCCTCCACTGCGCAGGTGGTCGATGCGCTGATCAAGGCCGGCAAGCAGTTCGATCTGCTCAACGTGCCCGGTGGCGAGCATTCGGTGGGCCGCTCCAGCGGGCCGATCGACTACGTGCAACGCCGTCAGTACGACTTCTTCGTGCGCCACCTGCGCAACGACCCTACGCCACACTGGAATTCGCTGTCATCGGAGGCGCAATGATGCGTGTGTTTGCTCGATTCACGGCACAACGCTGCGGCCGGGTGACCGGTCTGGTGTGGTTGCTGGTGGTGCTGGCAGTCGGTGTGCCGCTGCTTGTCAGCGCAGCAGAGCTGCCGCGCTTTGTCACCCAGAACGGGCGGCATGCGGTCTTCGTCGATGGTGCGCCCTATACGGTCCTGGCCGCGCAACTGCATAACTCCAGCGCATGGCCGGCCGTCTTGCCCAAGGCGCTGGACGAGGTGGTCGCGCTGCATGCCAACACCGTGGAAGCGCCGGTGTATTGGGAGCAGTTCGAGCCGACGCAGGGCCGCTTCGATACCAGCAACGTCGACGCACTGATTGCCGGCGCGCGCAAGCGTGGCCTGCGCGTGGCCTTGCTGTGGTTCGGCAGCTGGAAGAACGGCCAGATGCATTACGTGCCCGAGTGGATCAAGCGCGACGAGACAACGTATCCGCGCATGCGCGATGCCAATGGCGAGCCGGTGGATGTGCTGTCGCCCCATGTGGCGGCCAACGTGCAGGCCGATGCGCGTGCGTTCACTGCACTGATGCAGCACCTGCGCAAGGTGGATGGCGACCGCCACACGGTGATCCTGGTGCAGGTGGAAAACGAGCCCGGTGCGATCGGCACCGTGCGCGACCATGGCCCGGCCGGCGAGGCCACCTTCGCACAACCGGTGCCGGCCGAGATTGCGCGTGCACTGGGCAAGCCGCAGGGCAGCTGGCAGCAACTGTTCGGCGCCGAAGCGGCCGAAGCATTCAACGCGCATGCCACCGCCGCCTACATCGAGCAGGTGGCCGCAGCCGGCAAGCGTGCGTACCCGCTGCCGCTCTACGTCAACACCTGGCTGCGCTACAAGGGCAAGCGCTATCCGGGCATGGACTATCCCTCCGGCGGTGCCACGGTGAACATGTTCGCGCTATGGCGCGCGGCCACGCCGTCGATCGACTTCATCGGCACCGACATCTACACCAACGATTACAACGAATACACCAAGGTCATCGGCCAGTACGCGCGGCCCGACAACCCGGCCTGGGTGTCGGAAACCGGCTTCGAAGCGGCCACCGCGCCCTATCTGTTCCATGTACTGGGGCAGGGCGGGATCGGTTTTTCGGTGTTCGGCATGGATGGCAACCCCGACAGCGAGGCCAATCGCGCCGCAATCGCTGCGCACGCGGCCAACTTCAAGCTGCTTGCGCCGATGCAGCGCATTCTGGCGCAGGCCGCCTTCGACGGCCGGCTGCAGGCGGTGGCCGAACAGCCCGGCGCGCCGCAGCGCACGCTGCGCTTCGGCGAGTGGGAGGGCAAGGTGTCGTTCGGTGCGCCACTCTGGGGCGATGCGCCGCCGATTCTGCCCGGCAACGACGACCATGCAGGCCGGTTGCTGGTCGCCCAGCTGGGGCCGGAAGAATTTCTGGTGACGGGTATGGCTGCACGCATTGAATTTTTCCGCGACGCGGCCGATACCCGTCATGGACAACTGTTGCGGGTGGAGCAGGGGCGATATGTCGACGGGCGCTGGCAGGTGGAAAAACAGCTCAACGGCGACCAGACCGACTACGGCCTCAACTTCGGGCGTGCGGATGCGGCCGGCAATGTGCCCGTGGTGTTGCGTGTGCGGGTGGGTACGTATTGAGCGGGCGAGGCGACCGTGCAGCCGTAAGACGGGCGTTGTCGCAATGGGTAGGTAGGACATGTGGGTGGAGCAGGTGGGTCGCAGTTGCTGTTCGCTGGGTCCATCCGCGTAAGAAAGGCTCGCCCAGCGGTTAGCGTGCGGTAAACGCGACAGCAGCGCAGCGCGATTGTGATCGGCGGCTGCGCCGGTTGGTGAGTCAACGAGCGTCCTCGCTTTTTTTTCATAGTTTGTGCACTGGAGCCATCATGAGCATCAACAGCATCGCCAGTTCCGGAATGCAGGTGGCCGCACTGCGCCAGCAGGTAGCCGCCAGCAATGTGGCCCGTCAGCCAGTGGACGGCAGCCCACGGCAGTCCGTTGCCGCCAGCACGCAGGCCAATGGCGGCGTGGCCGCCAGCGTCGTCGATGCCGGCGCCGATCCATCGGCGCCGGCCACCGATCTGGTCGAGGGTCTGTCGGCACGCAACGATTTCCAGGCCAACGCCACCGCGCTGCGGCGCTCCGACGAGATGTTGGGTAGCTTGCTGGACGTGTTGACCTAAGCGGCGCGGAGTGGATGCCAGCCCTCGTCGTCCTGATACACCGGGTACACGGCTGTCGGTGTGGTCGCGCCCTGGCGACATCCGTCTGCTGCTTGGCTGCAAGCACTGGTGGAGATGGTCGGTGCGCAGAGCTTCGATCAAACAGTCCGCAGAATTTCTGGTGCGGTGATTTTGTTCTTCAATAAAGCCGCCAGCTAACTATCTGGTGGGGCACCGCGCGCTCGAGTTCTTCGCGTTTGCTGCAGGGCCCTTGCCCGCCCACCATCGCGGGACACGCTGCAAGTACGTCCATGTAAGCTCCGTGGCGGCATCCATGCCGCCAAGGGTCCCGCGACGGTGGGCGAGCAAGGACCAGTGGAGATGGTCGGTTCGCATGGATCTGAACCAGCGCCCCAGCAGGCTGCGATGCGGTGGCTTTTGCTCTTCAAAAAACCGCCAGCCAACTGTCTGGTGCGGTGTCCTCACCGATTGCGGGACCGTTGGCGGCATGGATGCCGCCGCCGAGCCTCCACGGACGGATTCACGGCGTGTCCCGTGAGCGGTGAGGGCACCGCGCACTCGACCGACGCTGCGCCTTCACTGAAGCCCTTGCCGGTTCACCATCGCACGACATGCTGCAAGCACGTCCTTTAGCTCTTTGGCGGAATCCATACCTCCAAGATCCCACGAGCGGTGGGAAACACCATCCTCGACATGCTGCAAGTCAGACGCGATGAGGTCACCGTGCACTTGACCGAACCCGTCATGCTGCAATCGTTGTACTCACCGTCGTCATTGCTCGTTACTGCCCAACACCTGCGCCGCGTCCACGATCTCCACGCCCTGCAGTTGGCCTAGCCACTGATCGAACCAGGGCTTGTGCGTAGCGCCACTACCGCCAGCACACGTGCACCGGGTTGGTCGGCAAAGCTGGCACGCACGCTAGACACCATGCGCAGGTTGCGGATCTCCCAGCAGGATACGTAGCGATAGCCGTAGTGTTGCGGTGACTTCTCGCTCAACGCAGCGCGGAAGTCCGCCTCGATCGAGAGCTGCTGGTTGGCCGGCAGGTTGATTGCGCGGTACAGCTCCAACAGCTTGCCTTGTTGCGCCAGATCTTTTCTCTGCGCGCGCATCGTGCCGGCACGCGGCGCAGCTTTTTCCCAGGCTGCCTGGACCGCGTTTCCATAGGCCGCCGGGTTGTCCACCTGCACATTGTCGCCGGTGTGATCGTCGACAGGGTGGACGCGCTGCAGGCCCAGCCGTACGGCCAGAGGCACGGAGATCTGGCTACTCTCGTCCTGGCGATGTTCCATCGCACGCAGCCGTGCCACCAGCGCGGCATCCAATCCATCGCCAGGGCGTTGCTCTGTCTATGCAAGCTGCAACCACTGCACCAAGGCAGACCATGGATCGCCCGAGGCCAGAAACAATGCAGCTAGCTGCCGGCGCTGCGCCGACGTCGGCGCGCTGGGCCAGCTCTTGAGTGTTGCATGCACCTTGCCGATGGCGGCCGGCACATCCAGGCCGGTCGCACGCGCCGCGTCGTCGACCTTGGGACAATAAGCTGCACCGTCTTCCGGCAGATAGACCGTGGGGTGCCGGCGCATCAAATCGCAAGTTTCGCCCGACAGATCCTCTGTCGTGATGATGGTGGGCTGGCAGGCCGCCAGCCGGTCCAGCAACGGTTGCAGGCGCGCGGCAGAGACATCGCTGCCCTTGGGTAGCTGCGACAGGTGCACGCTGCCAAGAACCAGTACCTGCGTGCGTGGCGCGGCCATCTCTGCATCCAGCTGCGATAGCTCCACCTGTGCCTGCGCGATGCAGGGCGCGATGCAGGGCGTGATGAGCGTGAGCAATGCCGACCACAGCACGCCACGTCGCGGGCGAGCGTGCACGACCGGTGATGGAGCGGAACGTGCACTGGCTGTGTCGCCGCTGCTCGCTTTGCGATAGAAGGGAATCTGCATGACGTTCCTTGTGGAATGCGCGCGTCCGCGCTGCCTCAAGCGCACGCCGCAGCAGTGGACGTGCGGCGCGTGTGGCCGAAGCAGCAGGCGTCGGGCCCGGCCGGAAAGTCATGCGGTCAAATGGCAGGGGGCGTTGGCGTGCACAGACCACAACGCGCCTGCCTGATGCTGAAACATAGTCCCCGGCGCGTGGTACGCGCCGTGCGCAAGTCGCCTGCGTCAGGCAGGCCTGCACAGAGCCGAGAGGGGAGCGGCGAATGCGGCGGCAGTCACCACGCTTACGCGGATAGCGATGCCGGCCCTGTGCGCCGTGATGGCCGCCTGCGGTATCACTCGCGCTGCTCTCAGTCCGGTCGTAGGACGTCTGTCAAGCGTGCGCCGTCGGGCACGCCCAATCCCGTGGTGGCATCCCAGCCGGCGGATGCGCGGAAGCCGGCGTTGTCGCCGGCGACGATGTCGCGGAACGCATCCGTTCGCCCGTACAGGCGCGGCAGCACGAAGTGGGGTTGCATGCTGTTTGCACCGTAGATGCGTGCCAGCAAGGCGGCCCATAACGGTGCGGCGGCACTGGTCCCGCCCATCACCGCTGGCTGCCCGTTGATCGACAGGTAGTAGCCGGTCTGCGAATCGGCGTTGGCAGCCACATCGGGAACACCGCGCATGCTCAATTGGCGAGATTGGTGCTGTGCATCGGTCAGGCGCAGATCTTTCTGCCAGGCAGGGCGTGCGAAGAATTTGCTCTGCCCGCCACCGCCGTTGGCCCACGCCTGCTCGTTGGCGCTGTCCGCCGTGACCTGCAGCCGGGTGCCTCCACAGGCCAGCACGAATGGGCTGGAAGCGGGGAAGCAGACGTTCAACCCCGGCTGCCCGTCGCTGGCGCCATCGTCGCCTGCGGCGATGCACACCGTGATGCCCAACAATGCGGCGGCTTGAAACGCACAGTCGTAGGCCTGACGCGATTGCGGCGTCCACTGCGATTCAGTGAAGCCCCAGCTGATGGCGATGATGCCGGGGCAATGCTCGGTGTCGTGGATGGCGGCATTGATCGCTTCCAGAAAGCCGTTGTCAGTGTTGGGCGCGAAATACACCGCAAGTTTGGCGCCCGGCGCGATGGCCCCGGCGATCTGGATATCCATCTGCGCCTCCACGTCGGCATCCGCATTGCCAGTACTGACGGTATTGTCGGCACCGGGCAACAGCACATCCACCAGCGTCGGCATCGGCACACGCAGCTGCGTGAAATAGGCGGCCAACTGCTCGCGTGCGTAACCGCCGCCGAGCACGATGATGGCGATGCACTGCCCGTGACCGTCGTGCTCGGGAAAGCCGTACAGCTGCGCCAGTTGCGGCGGCGTGTATTGCATGATCGGGCCATCCTGCGTGTCGGCAGGCTCGGCTGGCCGCGGCGAGGTTGGCAAGGTCGCAGAGGGGGCGGGCGCACTGGGTAGCGTCTGCGCCTGCGGGCGTGCGTCCAGCCCGAGCACGGCGGTGACGATGCCGGCCAGGGGCTGCGGAATCGACACCGGGCCGGTGCGGCCGCGGTAGCGCAGCGTGCCATGGACGTATTCGCGCAAGCTGACCTGAAATGCGGTTTCGCACTGCTGCACGGTGCCTTCCAGAATCACGTTGCCGCTGTCTGCGTGGGCGCGCTCGACCGTCAAGCCATAGCTGGCGGCAAAGTCGGCGACAGCCTGCAGATCTGCGGCGCTGGCGGCGAAGCGTTCGCTGAACTCGGCGCGCGTGAAGGCAACCGGCAGCGTATTGGCCTGCAGTTGCAACAGCACATCGGCGGCGGCATTCAGTGCCGGCATCCGCACCGCGAGCAGCACGCGCAGGCGCTCGTCCAGCGGCGGTTGGCCAGCCTCGACAGTGGAGGGTGCGGGACGGCGCTCACTGCCAGCGAGGATCGTATGCATGCGGGAAGAACTCCATCAGGGTAGGTGAGCCGATAGCGGTCGAGATGCAGATACAGCGTGCTGCACGGTCACGGCCGCATGGCGCGGCTGCCAGGCGCATGGCATTCTGCATTCAAAACCATGCCTGGGCTGTGTGCGCGGCCGCCGCCGCGTGCGATCGATCGCCATGCGAAGTGATGACAGGTCGATCGGTGGATCGCCCTGGCAACGGCCCGCAACGGCGGGCGTCTGCAGCAAGGTCAGCATCTAAGGCGTGCGCCTCAGATCCTGCGACAGCGTGCCGGGTGATGTGCATTGCGTGTGGTCTGGCGCAGCCACGTTCGCCGTAAGCACCGCTGCAGGCAGGCAATACACCCTCTCTATGCAGATTTCCGCACGGGCGTCTGAGCGCTGTCACAAGACGCGCTGCGCGAAGGCGCGCACGATGGGCAACGATCATTCGAGGGCGCAACGATGGACCGTAGAACCTTTCTGCGTCAGGGCATGGCGGCTACGGCAGCTGTCGGTACAGGTGCTGGGCTGGCACTACCTGCCACGGCAGCAAGGGCAACCGCCGCGCCGCCGCCGGCACGGCCGCATCTGCAGCCGCTGCCTTCGGCCGCGCATGTGGGCAGTACGCTGTGCAGCTTCACGCACCTGCAGCAACGCTGGACGGTCTACGAGCATCTGGACGATGCGCAAGGCCAGCTCACGTTGTGGACCGACAGCGGCATGCTGCAGCTGGACAAGCGCACCGAGCCGGCCTATCCGGCCGAGCGCAAGCCGTACTTCGGGCTGCCGCTGGCGCAAGTAGCGATGGCCGAAGCCGACCTGCTGGCCGACCGCCTGCTGCGCGATGGCGACCCGGACGAGGCTCAAGTGCGCGATGTGGCGCCGCCGCCCGCGTCCTTGCTCGACCCCAAGGACAACGGCGGCCGCTGGCCGTGGACCACCTTTGTGGGCACGCGCGAAAGCCTGGACACCATGCCGATCCTGCCCAACGGCCGCAGCCGCACCTCGCGTCCGGAACATGCCTTCACCGAGCTGGGCGAGGAAGCGCTGATCAAGCGCCGCGAAGAAGGCATGCTCGGTGGCTGGATGCCGGCGGTGCGCAAGGTGATGCGCCGCGAAGGCGAGGTCGATGCCTGGTACGACGTGCTGGTGTTTGCCGATGTGCGGGCAAGCGACCGCTTCGTGGTGCAGACCTGGCACCGCACGATGAAGGTGCAGGCCGGCGCCATCGTCGCGGTGCACTACACCCACAGCTATCCCGAATTTGCGCCATCGCGCAGCGCCGCCACTGCCGAACAGTTCTACGCGGCGTTGATCGATTTCGCCGCGTACTGGCAGCAGGCGCTAGACGGTACCGTGCAGGCGCAGCTGCCCGATGCCAGCTGGAACGACATGGTGCAGTTCGCGTTTGCGCGCGAGCTGGTGGTGCGCCCGGGTGGCGATTACCCCAAGTACGGCGCCGTGGAGCGCGACTACTACGGCAACGAATACGACGGCTTCCAGGACACGTTTACCAGTGCGTTCTACGCCAACCTGGAGTGGGGCCGCTTCGCGCAGGCTGCGGCGGTGCTCGATAATTACTTCGATGATTTCGTGCAGGACGATGGCCTGCCGAACATGCGCGGGCCCGAGGTTGGCCAGTTCGGGCTGACCTTGTCGCTGCTGGCGCGCTACCTGCGTTACACCGGCGATGCGCCACGGCTGCGTCGCTTGTTGCCCAAGATTGCCGCCACCGCGCAGCTGCTGTGTGCATTGCACGACCAGGCGCTGGCATTGCCGCGCACCGCGCACGGGCATGGCCTGCTGCATGGCTGGAACGAATCCGACGCCTGCCTGTTTTCCGATCCATCATTGTGGTGGAAGCCGTATTACGCCAACAGCGCGCTGACAATCCGCGGTTGGGAAGACATCGCACAGGTGTGGAACACACTTGGCGGCGATATCGGCCAGGCAACACAGTGGCAGCGCCGCGCCAGGCAACTGCGCGCGCGCCTGGAAGCCAGCCTGCGTGCCAACGTGCGCCGCGATATCTCGCCACCGTACGTGGGCCCGTTGCCCGGCACCACACTGACCTTCCGCCAATCGCTGCTGCAGGAAAAACCCAGCGAACAGCAATGGCCGCATCGTGCGTATGCTGAGTTGCTGCAGGCCGACGTACTGCCGGACGATCTGGCCAACCTGGTGGTCGATTGCTTGCGTGGTCATGGCGGTACCAGCATCGGCGTGGTGGCCAATATCGCGCCGCCGGAGCCGGGCAGCCGCGATCTGCTCGGCTTCATTTCCTACGGCTATGCGCAACAGCTGCTGCGGCTGGACCGCATCGAAGAATATCTGTTGTTCGTCTACGCGCACCGCTACCAGGTGCACACGCGCGGCAGCTGGACGGCGGGCGAAGTCAGCGGCATCACCGGTGGCATGCCGTTGTTCTGCATCCCGGCGCAGATGACCATCCCGCTGCTGCTGCGCTGGATGCTGGTCAGCGACGACAGCGCGGGCGAGCAGTTGTTTCTCGCACGCGCGCTACCGCGCGCATGGCTGGGCAGCGGCACGCCGCTGGGCATCACCGCAGCGCCAACGCGCTGGGGCACGGTGACGCTGAGCCTGCGGACCGACGTGGCCGCGGGGCGTATCGATGCAGAGGTGCAGTTGCCCGAGCGCACACCCAAACGCACCTGGCTGACCCTGCGCGCTCCAGCGGGCACGCGTCTGCAACGTGTGCTCATCGACGACACACCGGCGCGCCTGCAAGGTCCGCATGCCGACCGCGTGGCGCTGCCCGCACGCGCGGCAACGGTGAGGGTGCAGGCGTGGTACGGCTGAGGCACGGCGCGCCAGCCCGGCGCTGCTGCGCTGCCGTACGGTGCAGCGCCGCGCGATTGGCACAACCACTGACCTTCCCGATATGTTCGACCGCCGGCACTGCAATCGGTGCGGCCCGGCCGGTGCGCCAGCACCCACGGTGCGGCGCAGCCTTGCAGGAATGGAAGGGTGTGGCCGTCAAAGCGAAGCATGCCTCCGGTGTCGGCGCTGCCGATGCTGCACCCTGAGTACAAGTGACTCACGGCCCGCCTTTCAAGCGGACACGCGTGCACCTTTCGTCACGTCGTCGTATCGCAATCGTCGCGTGGTGCACCAGCATCCAGCGGTAGCGGCCATCTTGCCGGTGATCCTTGCGTCCCGTGGCAGTGACACCTCGCACGTCTGCAACGCCGCAATCGCTGCACAGCAATGCGCGTGCGATTGCGGACTGGAGCGCGCTCGCACCACCAACGCACGATGGTTCACTTGCGAACCATGCTGTTTTCCGCATGCGCTGTCGCCAAATGCGACAAGACGTGGCGCGTGCGCACAGGCACATTGTGACCAGCTGATGAAACTGGAGCGCATGGGCGCCTTCAGTGCGGAATCCACCTCTTCCTGACAACACGAGTTGCTGCGCGATCGCTCGCCTGTGCCGCAAGTTGTCCGCGTGTCTGCACTACGGGCGTGAGCAGCGGTTTCGCTGCGTCATGCCTCTGCCAATCACCTCGACCTGCGCCGCTGTACGCCGGCACGGGCGCGTGTTGCCCATCGTTTGTCTGTTGTACGACTCAGGAGCCTTGCATGCCGATGTTGCCGTTGCCTCTCTCCCGCACCTGCGGCGCCACCATGCGGCCATTGCCGAGCATGCTCACCACCGCGCTGTTGCTGGCGTTGTCGGCAGGTGCGGTCGCGCCGGTGTCGGCACAGCAGGCGACCGCTGGCGATACGACGCAGACCCTGGACAGCGTGGTGGTCACCGGCTCGCGCCTGCGCCGCGTGGATACCGAAACCGCCAACCCGGTGGTCACCGTCAGCCAGGAACAGATCGCCGCCACCGGCAAGGCGACCGTCGGCGATCTGTTGCAGGAGCTGCCATCGATTGCCGGCAACGCCACCAACCCGTACACCAACAACGGCGGCGGCACGGGCGCGTCCGCAATTTCGCTGCGCGGCCTGGGCGACAAACGCACGCTGGTGCTGGTCAACGGCGTCCGGCTGGCCTACAACGATGTCAACGCCATTCCGTCCAGCATGATCGAGCGGATCGAAGTGCTCAGCGATGGCGCCTCGGCGGTCTACGGCTCCGATGCGATCGGTGGCGTGGTCAATTTCATCCTGCGCACGCGCTTCGACGGCGTGCAGTTCAGCAGCGACTTCGGCACCAGCAGTGAAGGCGATGGCAACCGCCGCAACTTCACCCTGACCACCGGCAAGACCTGGGAGCGCGGTAGCCTGATCGGCGGCCTGTCGCACCACAACATCGACCCGGTCTCGGCAGCGGCGCGCGATTACTCCAGGGACGCGCTCGCCTTGACCAATGGCCAACCGGTGAAGCAGGGCTCGTCCGCCACGCCCACCGGCACGGTCAACTTCAACGACGGCTCGGATCAATCCACACAGCTCGCGCAGGCCAACGGCTGTGGGCGCGTCACGCTCAACAGCGGTGTCAGCGGGCGCGCGGGCCCTGGCGATTTCCACTGCTACAACGCCAGTGCCGACTCCTACAACTACCAGCCGTTCAACCTGTTGCAAACGCCACAAAAACGCACCAATGCCTTCCTGCTGGGCACCTATCGCTTCAGCGACAGCGTCGAGGGCTACGTCAATACCTGGTTCAGTAAAACCGAATCGGCCTCGATCATCGCGCCGATTCCGATCTTCTCCAACGGCGACAACATCCTGGTGTCGGCGCAGAGTTACTACAACCCGTTTGGCGTGAACTTCGGCACCGACCGTAGCACCGGTACCTCCTACAACGACCTCAACACGCGCGCCACCGTGCTGGGTAATCGCAGCTACCAATACAACACCTACAACTTCCAGATCAGCCCCGGCCTGCGCGGCCGCTTCGGTGACAGCTCCTGGCAATGGGATGCCACCTTCAACTACGGCAAGGTCAAGCAGAAGTCGATCAACAACGGCTTTCTCGACTATGCCGCGTTCAATCAGGCCATCGGCCCATCGTTCCTGGACAGCGATGGTGTGGTGAAGTGCGGCACTGCGGGCGCAGCGGTTGCCGGCTGCACGCCGTTGAATTTCTTCAACCTCAACGACAGCTCCAACCTTGCGACCCTGCAAGGCATGGTGGTCAATCCCATCGTCACCAGCGTATACACGGTCAAACAGTTCGAGGCCAATGCCAACGGCACCCTGTTCGACTTGCCTGCCGGCGCGGCCAGCCTGGCGGCCGGTATTTCCTACCGCAAGGAGCGCTCCACCACCGCCTCGGACCCGCTATGGACCGGCGATGAAAACGGCCTGTGCGGGGTGATCGAGTTCTGCTCGTCCACCCTGAGCGGCAGTTTCGACGTCAAGGAAGCCTATGCCGAAGCGCTGTTCCCGCTGCTCAAGGATCTGCCCGGCATCAACGCGTTGAACATCACCGTGGGCACGCGGTTTTCCGACTACAGCTCGGTGGGCAGCAAGACCAATAGCAAGCTGTCGCTGGAATACCGCCCGATCGAAAACCTGCTGCTGCGCGGCACCGTGTCGCAGGTGTTTCGCGCGCCCAACATCAACGAGCTGTATGCCGGCGTGGCCGGCGATGCGGCGACCGTCAACGACCCCTGCAATGGCTACACCGGTGGCAACACCGTGGCCTGCGCCAACGTGCCCACCGATGGCAGTTACCAGCAATCGGACGGGCAGGTGTCGGGCAAGGTGTCCGGTGCGGCGGTGGCGGGCTACCAGCTCAAGCCGGAAACCGGCAAGTCGTACGATGTGGGGTTCGTGTACGACCCGCAATGGATCGACGGCCTGTCGTTGAGCGCAGACTGGTGGCGCATCGACCTGGAAGACACCATCACCACGGTGTCGGCGCAGACCGTGCTCAATCAATGCTTCGCCAACCCGGCCAGCGCGTTCTGCGCGTTGATCCATCGCAACGGCAACGGCACCATCAATTACATCGCCGAGCCCACCGTCAACCTGGGCAAGCTCTGGGCCAAGGGCATGGACTTCAACCTGACCTACCGCTTGCCGGCAACTGCGTGGGGCAATGTGACCGCCGGCCTCAACGGCACCTATCTCACCCGTTACGACGTGCTGCCCGACACCACCGACCCCAGCTCGGTCACCATCCACAACGTGGGCCGCTACACCCAGGCCTACGGCAACTTCCCGCGCTGGCGTGCATTGGGCACGGTGAGCTGGGCACTGGACGACTGGAGCGCCACCTGGCGCATCCGCTATGTGGGGCACACCGCCATCGGCAATTCGGATCCGGACCAGAGCCTGTCGGCCGATTCCAGCGAGCCGACCGTCGTTCGCAACATCGGCGCCTATGTCTACAACAACCTGCAGCTTGGCTACAACGTGGAGCCGTGGCACACGCGCTTTGAAGTGGGCGTGGACAACATCGCCAACAAGCAGCCGCCGCTGTATTACTCCAACAACGTGGGCAATGCCAACACCGATGTGGCCACCTACGATTTGCTGGGTCGGTTCTATTGGGCGCGCGCGACGGTGAAGTTTTGAGTGCGGCGGTGTCGTCGCTATGGAGTATGTCCGGGGCTAATCGGTCGCGTGAGTCGCACCTGTGCAGGCGCGAGTAGTTGCGCGGCTGCACAGCCCTTTGTTGCAATGGTGCGCGCAGTCCATGCGTGCCGACAGGAGCTAAGCTGAGCCCATGACGGAGATGCCTGCGAGCGAATCAACCAACGCCCACGCACCGAGTGTGTCGCGGCGGCGTTTTCTGGCCTGGAGCAGTCTGGCAGTTGCCGCCGGCTTCCTGCGGTTCCCGGCCCAGGCCAGCGCTGCGCAACCGGGCAGCGTACGCGCGGTGCCGCTGGCCCAGGTCAGGCTCACGCCTTCGTTGTTCCTGGATGCGCTCAATACCAACCGCCGTTATCTGATGCGCCTGCAGCCGGACCGCCTGCTGCACAACTTCGTACTGTATGCCGGCCTCGATCCCAAGGCGCCGGCCTATGGCGGCTGGGAAGCGGACACCATCGCCGGGCACACGCTCGGCCACTACCTCAGCGCACTGGCGCTGATGCATGCGCAGACCGGCGATGCGCAATGCCGCACGCGCGCGGCCTACATCGTCAGCGAACTGGCCCGCTGCCAGGCACATGCCGGCGATGGCTACGTGGCCGGCTTCACCCGCAAGAACGCGGCAGGGCAGATCGAAAGCGGGCGCGCGGTCTTCGACGAACTCAAACGCGGCAAGATCGACCCGGCGCCGTTCTATCTCAATGGTAGCTGGGCGCCGCTCTACACCTGGCACAAACTGTTCGCCGGTTTGCTCGACGTGCATGCGCATTGCGGCAACGCGCAAGCGCTACAGGTGGCAGTCGCCCTGGCCGGGTATCTGCAGGGCATCTTCTCCGCGCTCGACGACGCGCAATTGCAGAAAGTGTTGTCCTGCGAATTCGGCGGCCTCAACGAATCGTTCGTCGAGTTGCATGTGCAAACAGGCGATGCGCAGTGGTTGGCACTGGCGCAGCGCCTGCATCATCATGCCGTGCTCGATCCCTTGGTCGCCCAACGCGACGAGCTGGTCCATCAGCATTCCAACACCAACATCCCCAAGCTGATCGGCCTGGCACGCGAGTACGAGGTCACCGGCGATGCCGCATCCGGCGCCGCAGCGCGCTTCTTCTGGCACACCGTCACCAACCACCACACCTATGTGATCGGCGGCAATGGCGACCGCGAATATTTCCAGCAGCCGGACAGCATCTCGAAATTCCTCACCGAACAAACCTGCGAGCATTGCGCCAGCTACAACATGCTCAAGCTCACCCGGCATCTGTATCAATGGGGGCCGCAAGCCGCGTTCTTCGATTACTACGAGCGCACCTTGCTCAATCACGTGATGGCGCAGCAGCACCCGCGCACCGGCATGTTCACCTACATGACACCGCTGCTGGCCGGCGAAGCGCGCGGCTGGTCGTCGCCGTTCGACGATTTCTGGTGTTGCGTCGGCAGCGGCATGGAAGCGCACGCGCAGTTCGGCGACTCGATCTACTGGGAAGACGGGCAGGGCGTCTACGTCAATCTATATGTGCCTTCTACCGTGCGCGATGCCGCCGGCTTCGCACTGACCTTGCACAGCACGCTGCCCGAACAAGGCCAGGTCGCACTGCGCATCGAAGCCGCACCAGCGGAGGCACGCACGCTGGCCTTGCGCGTGCCCGGCTGGGCCAGCGCGCCCACGCTGCAGGTCAACGGTGAGCTGCAAACCCTGCAGCCGGTGGACGGCTACCTGCGTATCACCCGGGTGTGGAAGGCTGGCGATAACGTGTCCTTGCAGCTGGATATGCCGCTGCGCCTGGAACCCACAGCAGACGACCCGGCCTGGGTGGCGCTCATGCGCGGCCCGCTGGTGCTCGCCGCCGACCTTGGCGACGCCGCAACGCCCTGGAGCAACAAGACCCCCGCACTGGTCGGCGGCGATGAAGTGCTGCAACGCCTGCAACCACTGCCGGTACACGGCCATTACGCCTATGCCGACGGCGCCCAGCAATGGCATTTCTCGCCGTTCTACGCCCAGTTCGACCGCCGCAGCGCGGTGTACCTGGAACATCGCGACGCCACCGCCTGGCAGCAACGCCAGGCCGAACAGGCCGCCGACGCGCAACAGCAGAAAGCCCTGGATACCCGCGCGCTAGACCACGTTGCGCTTGGCGACGACACCTCCGAAGAAGCCCACGCACTCACCAGCGAAAGCTCTTACGCACTGAGCTACCGCCGCCGCGCCGGCCGCGACGCCCGCACCGGCGGCTTCATCGCCTTCACCGTGCGCAACACCGCACAGGCCCGCATCCTGCGCCTGCGCTACTGGGGCGACGAAACCCGCCGCCGCTTCCGCCTCCTCGCCGACGGCGAACTCATCGCCAACGAACGCCTCGACGGCAACCGCGGCCTGGATTTCGTCGACGTGGACTACGCCTTACCCGCAGCGGTAGCAGGTCGCGCCACCCTGCAGATCCGCATCGAACCGGAAACCGGTTATTCGGCAGGGCCGGCGTTTGGGTGCTGGGTGTTGGAGTCGGCGTGAGAGCGGGGGCAGAAACGCGCCCGCTGCCGCATCGCTGCACTTACCTATGAGCTGCGTCACGCGTAAATGACATACCGCAAGCACACAACCAGCAAAGCATCAGAAGCAACCAGCGTATGGGAAAAAGCCCCTCTCCCTCCGGGAGAGGGGTTGGGGTGAGGGTACGGAGGCGACGCCCCAACGACAATCCATCGCACCACGTTGCCTCACCGCCTCGCCACGGAATCCTCCGCAGCAACCACCACCAACTCACCTCGACGCGCAACGGGCTGCAACTTGCAACCAACCGCAAGTCGCAACTGCTCCAACGATAGCCCCCGCAAGCGCAAGCGGGAAATCTGTCGACGATCCACTGCACTCTGTGATGAGGTAAGTTGGCTGCAGTCCGCTGCGCCGCGTCTGCCTGGTCGAGTAGAGATCGCAAGGCCACCCATCCTGGCGGTTGGCCAGCGTCGACGACATGCGGCAGCTGTGCGAAGCCGAGTGCCTGCCTTAACGTATGTCTTGTGCCTGCCGAAATGCGCAAAAAAAGACCGGCGCGCAGGCCGGTCTTTGGATGACACCCAGTGCAGCTGCCGCTTACGCCGACAACTCCAACAACAACTTATTCAACCGCTTCACATACCCAGCCGGGTCCTTGAGGCTGTCGCCCGCCGCCAGCGCGGCCTGGTCGAACAGCACCCGGCTCAAGTCGCCGAAGCGGTCCATATCCTGTTCCGCATCCAGCTTTTCGATCAGCGGATGGGCCGGGTTGAACTCGAACACCGGCTTGCTTTCCGGCACGGCCTGGCCGCTGGCTTCCAGCAGCTGGCGCATCTGCAGGCCCAGGTCGCCCTGGCCGATGGCCAGAATGGCCGGGGAATCGGTCAGGCGATGCGAGACGCGCACTTCGGCGACGTCGTCGCCCAGGGCGGCCTTGATGCGCGAGGCCAGGCCTTCCTTGGATTTGGCAACTTCTTCCTGCGCCTTCTTGTCTTCTTCCGAATCCAGCTTGCCCAGGTCCAGGTCCCCGCGTGCCACGTCCACGAACGACTTGCCGTCGAATTCGGTGAGGTAGCTCATCAGCCATTCGTCGATGCGGTCGGTGAGCAGCAGCACTTCGATGCCCTTCTTGCGGAACACCTCCAGGTGCGGGCTGTCCTTGATCTGCGCGTAGCTCTCGCCGGTGAGGTAGTACAGCTTGTCCTGGCCTTCGGCCAAACGGCTCACGTAATCGGCCAGGCCCACGCTTTGCGCGCCAGTAGTGTCGTGGGTGGACGAGAAGCGCAGCAGGCCGGCGATCTTTTCGCGGTTTGCATAATCTTCGGCCGGGCCTTCCTTCAATGCCTGGCCGAAGTTGCGCCAGAAGGTCGCATAGTCGTCCGGCTTGTCCTTGGCGAGTTTTTCCAGCATGTCCAGCGAACGCTTGGTCAGCGCGGACTTCATCGAGTCCACCACCGGGCCGGATTGCAGGATTTCGCGCGAGACATTGAGCGACAGGTCCGAGGAATCCACCACGCCCTTGATGAAACGCAGGTACAGCGGCAGGAATTGTTCGGCCTGGTCCATGATGAAAACGCGCTGCACGTACAGCTTCAGGCCCTTGGCCGAATCGCGGTGATACAGGTCGAACGGGGCGCGGCCGGGCACGAACAGCAGCGAGGTGTACTCCAGCTTGCCTTCGACCTTGTTATGGCTCCACGCCAGCGGGTTGCCTGCATCGTGCGCCACGTGCTTGTAGAACTCCTGGTACTCCTCGTCCTTGATCTCGGACTTGGGGCGCGTCCACAAGGCGCTGGCGCGGTTGACCGCTTCCCACTCCGGTTCGGCGGGCTTGTCGGCGTCTTCGCCGTGGCGCTCCTTGCGCATCTCGATCGGCAGGCCGATATGGTCGGAATACTTCTTGAGGATGCCGCGCAGCGTCCAGCCATCGGCGAAACTGTCTTCGCCTTGCTTGAGGTGCAGCACGATGCGCGTGCCGCGCTCGGGCTTGTCGATGCTGGCAACTTCGAATTCGCCTTCGCCACGCGAAGACCAATGCACGCCTTCGCTGGCGGGCAGGCCGGCGCGACGCGAGTACACGTCCACCTGGTCGGCGACGATGAAGGCGCTGTAGAAGCCGACACCGAACTGGCCGATCAGGTTGGCGTCCTTCTTCTGGTCGCCGCTGAGGTGCTTGAGGAAGTCAGCGGTGCCGGACTTTGCAATCGTGCCCAGGTGCGAGACCGCATCCTCGCGGCTCATGCCGATGCCGTTGTCGTCGATGGTGACGGTGCGTGCGTCCTTGTCGTAGTCGACGCGGATGCGCAGCTCGCTACCGCCTTCCAGCAGCTCGGGCTTGACCAAGGCTTCGAAGCGCAGCTTGTCGGCGGCGTCGGCGGCATTGGAGACCAGCTCGCGCAGGAAGATTTCCTTGTTCGAGTACAACGAATGGATCATCAGCTGCAGCAGCTGCTTGACCTCGGTCTGGAAGCCCAGCGTCTGCTTGTCGGTATCAACGGTCATTGGGGTCGTGCTCCATGGTGGTCCAGGCCGCAACGCGGCCGATGGCCTGGGGGATGCGGGCTTCTGCCGATTTTTCAAGGCGGGCCCCGGCGAATGGGCCGCGCGTGCCTGCCGGGCAGGGCGGCCGTGGCAATGGCGGCGCTATCATGGCCGGCCATTCGTCCTGTCCTGAGCCATGCCGTCATTCGCGCCACCGCCGCCTTGCACCCGTTCGCCATCGACAGGAACGCTGCGATGAGCCGCCCGCTGCGGCCGGCGCCACGCGGCGCGGAAGGGCAGGTGCGCATCGTCGGCGGGCGCTGGCGCAATACCAGGCTGGCCGTGCCGGATCTGCCCGGCCTGCGCCCCAGCAGCGACCGCGTGCGCGAAACGGTGTTCAATTGGCTGATGCCGCGCGTGCCCGGCGCGCGCGTGCTGGATCTGTTCGCCGGTTCCGGCGCGCTGGGGCTGGAAGCAGTGTCGCGCGGGGCCTCACACGCAACGCTGGTCGAACGCGACCTCGGCCTGGCGCAGCGGCTGCGCGAGCACGTGGCCCGGCTGGATGCCACCGCGCAGGTGCAGGTGCTGCAGGAGGATGCATTGCGCTGGCTGGAGCGTGCGCCCGCAGCCCTGGCCGATATCGTGTTCGTCGACCCGCCGTTCGCTGCCGGGCTCTGGCCCACCGTGCTGGAGCGCCTGCCGGCGCATCTGGCCGCCGACGCCTGGCTGTACCTGGAAGCGCCCGCCGATGCGCCGCCGTTGCTGCCGGCCGGCTGGCACCTGCACCGCGAGGGCGCCACCCGGCAGGTGCGCTATGCGCTGTACCGCCGGGCCGCTGCTACACTGAAGAGCGATCCGACCCCGGTAGTCTCCGTATGAGCGTTGCCAATAGCCGCACCGCCGTCTATCCCGGTACCTTCGACCCGATCACCAACGGTCATATCGACCTGGTGAACCGCGCCGCGCCGCTGTTCGAGCGCGTGGTGGTGGGGGTGGCGTACAGCCCGTCCAAGGGCCCGGCATTGCCGCTGGAAAAACGCGTGGCGCTGGCGCAGGAAGCCCTGGCGGCGCACGCCAATGTGGAAGTGCGCGGCTTCGACACCCTGCTGGCCCATTTCGTGCGCGACATGGGCGCTGGCGTGCTGCTGCGCGGCCTGCGTGCGGTGTCCGACTTCGAATACGAATTCCAGATGGCCAGCATGAACCGCCATCTGATCCCGGAAGTGGAAACCCTGTTTCTCACCCCGGCCGAGCAATACAGCTTCATTTCCTCGTCGCTGGTGCGCGAAATTGCGCGGCTGGGCGGGGACGTGTCCGGCTTCGTGCCGGCGTCGGTTGTCGAGGCTTTGCGGCAGGTGCGCGAGTCTCGCGCGCAGGCCTGAGTTTTTTTGCAGTTACATCACCACATGCATTTCAAAGGGAGGAGTTTCATGAAACACACCATGCGCGCTCTGGCGCTCGCTTCGATCGCCGCTCTGGCGGTCACCGCCTGCAAGAAGGAAGAGCCGGCGCCGACCGCCGCTGCCGCACCGGCGCCGCTGAAGGCCCCGGCCAAGGACGACAACGCCGGCTGGAAGAAGTACCTGCAGGAAGTGGTCGGCCAGAACCTGGGCGCCACCACCAACAGCCCGTTCCTGTACTACTTGCCGCCGGAGTCCGATGCCGAGTTCGCCGGCAGCTACGAGCGTCAGCTGGAAAGCGTCAAGACCGCACTCGCCCGTGGCGTGCAGCCGGGCAACATGCTGGCCTTCGGTTCGTCCGCCTCCACCAAGATGGCCGACCTGATCGACGCCGCGTTCAAGGACGTGCAGCCGGATTCGATGAAGGGCGTGCGCGTGTTGTTCATTGGCGACGCCGCCGAGAATGCGCGCGTGCAGACCATCGTCCAGCCCAAGGGCGCGGAATACACCTTCGTTGAAGCCAAGTAATGCAGCACCAGGCCGGATGCGCGGGAGGGCGCAGCCGGCCGCAGTGTGCGGAGTCAGCAGCATGCTGCTGAATCCACACATCACCGGAGCCGGCCGTGTCAGGCCGGTCTCCGACGGCGCCCACGGCGTTGTCCATGTGTTGATCCGCGCCATGTGCGCCCGCCTGCAGCAGTACGTTGCGTTCCAGCGCCTGCAGTTGAATCGCGCTGCTTCGCATTGCATGGTGTTGTCGATATGTCGCTGAAAATCAACGAGCTCTGCGTCAACTGCGACGTCTGCGAGCCGGCGTGCCCGAATCAGGCCATCTCGATGGGCGAAACCATCTACGTCATCGACCCGGCACGTTGCACCGAGTGCGTGGGCCATTTCGACGAAGCGCAATGCGTGGTGGTGTGCCCGGTCGAGTGCATCGACCCGGATCCGGCCATTCCGGAAACCCATGATCAATTGCTGGCCAAGCTCCTGCAGCTGCAGCGCGATCATCCCGAACTGTACGAACAGGAGCCTCCCGCCCCGTGAGCACTTTTTCCCGACGTTTTTCTTCGCGCGGCCTGTTGTTGCTGGCCTTTGTGCTGGCACTGCCTGTGTGGTCTGCCGACGGCGCCAAGCCGGCAGCGGCCAGCACCGTACCGGTTGCCGCGCATCCGCCTGGCGCGGCGATCGCCAGCGGCCATGCGCTGGCCACCGATGCCGGCCTGCAGATCCTGCGCGAGGGCGGCAATGCGTTCGATGCCGCGGTTGCGGTGTCGTCCACGCTGGCGGTGGTCGAGCCGATCAGCTCGGGGCTGGGTGGCGGCGGTTTCTTCCTGTTGCACGACGCCAAGACCGGCAAGGACGTGATGCTGGACGCGCGCGAAACCGCGCCCGAGTCGGCCACCGAAGCGCAGTTCCTCGACAAGAAAGGCGAGCTGGACCGTGACCGCTCGGTCAACGGCCCCTGGTCAGCCGGTATTCCCGGTCTGCCGGCGGCGCTGGTGGAGCTGGCGGCCAGGCACGGCCGGCTGCCGCTGAAGCAGTCGCTGGCGCCATCGATCCGCATCGCGACCGAAGGTTTCCCGGTGTACGCGCGCATGGCCAAGGGCTATGCCTCGCGGCGCGAAGTGATGGAGCGCTACCCCGGCACGCGCGAGGTGTATCTGCGCGGCGGCAAACCCATTGCCGAAGGCGAGATCTTCAAGCAGCCGGAGCTGGCGCATACGCTGCAGCTGCTCGGCGACAAGGGCTTCGACGGCTTCTACAAGGGCGAGACCGCCAAGAAGCTGCTGGCCGGCGTGAAGCAGGCCGGTGGCCAGTGGAAGGCCGCCGAGCTGGCCGGGTATCGGGTCAAGGAGCGCACGCCGATCCAGTTCGATTACCGCGGCTGGAAGATCACCACCGCGCCGCCGCCGTCCTCCGGCGGTATCGCGCTGGCCGCCATGCTGCAGATTCTGGAAGGCTGGGACCTGAACAAACTCGATGACGTGCACCGCACCCATCTGGTGGTGGAGTCGATGCGCCGCGCCTACCGCGACCGCACCTTCTTCCTGGGTGACCCGGACTTCGTGGACGTGCCGCAGCGCGTGCTGACCAGCAAGGATTACGCACAAGGCCTGCGGGCCACCATCAACCCGGACAAGGCCACGCCCAGCGATCTGCTGTCGGGCAACCCCACCCCGTTGGAAGACGACGAAACCACGCACTTTTCCATCATCGATGGCGAAGGCAACCGCGTCGGCGCCACCCAGACCGTGAACCTGCTGTACGGCTCGGGCCTGATTCCCAAGGGCACCGGCGTGCTGCTCAACAACGAGATGGACGACTTCGCGCTCAAGCCGGGCACCCCGAATGCCTTCGGCGTGATGGGCTACGCCGCCAACGCGCCCAAGCCGGGCAAGCGCATGCTCAGTTCGATGACGCCCACCTTCATGGAGTCGGCCGACAAGGCGATCGTGCTGGGCACGCCGGGCGGCAGCCGCATCATCACCATGGTGCTGCTCGGCATCCTGGGCTACGACGCCGGCCTGGATGCGCAGGCCGTCAGCGCCTTGCCGCGCTATCACCACCAGTGGCTGCCGGACGTGATCGACGCCGAAACCGACGCGTTCTCGCCGCAAACCGCCAAGGGCCTGCAGGCGATGGGCCATGCCCTCAAGCTGCCGGGCGACAGCGCCGAAGGCGGCCGCGGTTCCAGCCACGTGTGGGGCAACCTGCAAACGGTGGAATGGGACAAGCGCAGCAATGTGCTCAGCGGCGGTAGCGACCCGCGCAACCCGGTGGGCAAGGCGCAGGTGCAGCTGGAGACAGCGCCACGCTGATTGCCGGGACCGCTTGATCAGGCGCCCGGTTGCCAGCGATGGTGCCGGGCGTTTTTGTTGTCGGGTTTCGATTGTGCGGCTGTCACGCGTTGCTGATTCCGGTGCCAGGCGCCGTCAATGCGGCCAAACGCTGGATGCGCGTGCCGCACACCTGCGCGGCGGCTTACTGGCGTAGCGGTGGCCGGGTTGCACGCGTGGCTGATCGGCGCGGGTGCAGCGTTGTGTCGATAAGGCTGCGGCGCCGCGCTGGGTCGGTTGCCGTGCACGCACCGCAACGGGAATGCGGATTCACGCAGCGGCTATGCCCGGATTGGACTTGTCGCTGTCAGGCAATGCGGCCACCATCGCGGCATGACACTCTTCAAAACTCTGCTCGCCAGCATGGTGATTGCATCGCCCATCCTCGCCTGCGCTGCCGATACGTCCGGCCATCAGGCTGCAGCCCCCACCAGCGCTGCCATCCACGTCAACCAGCTCGGCTATCTGCCGGGCTCGGCAAAACTCGCAGTCGTCGGGCTGCCGCAGGGCGCGGCGACTGGTTCGGGCCGTTTTACGGTCGAAGACGCGCACGGGCGCCGCGTGTTGCAGGGCACCTTGCAGCCGGCCGCACTATGGACGCCGGCCGGGCAGCAGGCGCGGGTGGCGGATTTTTCCGGCGTGCGCACGCCAGGCACCTATCGCTTGAAGATCGATGGGTTGCTGGCCTCGGATGCATTCCCGATCGACCCACATGCGTATGAGCCTGTGATCGATGCCTCGCTCAAGGCGTTCTACTTCAACCGTGCCAGCACCGCGCTGCCGGCGCAGTTTGCCGGGCGCTATGCGCGTGCGGCCGGGCATCCGGACACGCAGGTGCGCATCCATCCCTCGGCGGCATCGGCCACGCGCCCGGCCGAGAGCGTGATCAGCGCGCCCAAGGGCTGGTACGACGCCGGCGACTACAACAAATACATCGTCAACTCCGGTATCAGCACCTACACCTTGCTGGCCGCCTACGAGCATTACCCGGCGCTGTTCAAGGCCAAGCCCTTGACCATCCCCAACGATGCGCCCGGCGTGCCCGGCATCGTGCAGGAGACCTGGTGGAACCTGGAATGGATGCTGGCCATGCAGGACCCGACCGATGGCGGCGTCTACCACAAGCTCACCGACAAGCAGTTTGACGGGTTGGTGATGCCGGACCAAGCCAGACAGCAACGCTATGTGGTGATGAAGGCCACTGCGGCCACGCTGGATTTTGCTGCGGTGATGGCCGCGGCCAGTCGCGTGTATGCGCCGTTCGAAAAACAGTATCCGGGTGTGTCTGCGCGCATGTTGAACGCCTCGCGGGCCGCGTGGGCATGGGCACAGCAGCATCCGGATGTGATCTATCGCCAGCCCGACGATGTGCGCACCGGCGGTTACGACGACGCGCAGGTGGACGACGAATTCGCCTGGGCGGCGGCAGAGTTGTACATCAGCACGCGCGAGGATGGGTTTTACGACGCGATGATCGCGCGCACCGTGCCGGCCAGCGTGCCGAACTGGGGCAGCGTGGGCGGATTGGCCTGGATGTCGCTGGCCGCGCAGCGCGACACACTCACCCCGCACGCCGATCGTGCCCGCATCACGCGCGAGATCACCGGGCTGGCACAGCGTCTTGCCGATGAATGGCAGTCCTCGCCATGGCGTCTGGCGATGACGGATACCGACTTCGTGTGGGGCAGTAATGCAGTCGTACTCAACCGCGCGATGATGTTGATGCAGGGCTACCGGCTGACCCAGCAGCGGCCATTTCTGGATGCCGCGCAGTCGCAGCTGGATTACATCCTGGGGCGCAATCCGCTGGGCCTTTCGTTCGTCACCGGAGTCGGGCAGCGCACGCCGTTGCATGTCCACCACCGCCCCTCCGAGGCCGACGGCATCGACGCGCCGGTGCCGGGTTGGCTGGCCGGTGGCCCGCAGCCGGGGCAGCAGGATGCCAAGGATTGCAAGGTGCCGTATCCGTCCAAGCTGCCGGCGCTGTCGTACCTGGACAACACCTGCAGCTACGCCACCAACGAGGTGGCCATTAACTGGAATGCACCGCTGGTGTATGTGAGCGCGGCGATTGAGGTGTCGACGCGTTAGGACGTGCGTTTTTCGAGGTGGTGCCTGCACCATCGTAGCGATCGCACAGCTGCAGCTGCCCCTTCTCCCTTCGGGAGAAGGTGGCGCGTAGCGCCGGATGAGGGTACGGCGTCGGCAGGAACACTGACGCACCGTACCCTCACTCCAACCCGTCTCCCGAAGGCAGAGGGGCTAAGCCGCTGTAATTCAGGGAGGCTTCCCTGCTCGCGTCAGGCGAAGGTGGCGCGTAGCGCCGGATGAGGGTGCGCCTCAATGCGTTGCCAGTGCCTGCAATGACAAACGCGTCGCCACGCGCCGCCAGAGGTGAGGCACCGAACGCCTCGCTTGGCCGTACCCTCACCCCAACCCCCGCTGCGCGCCCCGGCCCGCGCTTGCGGCGCGGGCGCTCCAAGGCACGCGCGCCAATGGCGCGCAAGCCGTGCCTTCCCGCCCCGCAGGAAGAGGGGCTTCACGCCAGCGCAGTTCATTCCACCCGCGTGCCGAAGATCCGGTCGCCTGCATCGCCCAGGCCGGGCAGGATGTAGCCCTTGTCGTTGAGGTGGTCGTCGATGGCGGCGGTGTAGACCTCCACGTCCGGGTGCGCCGCTTCCAGCGCCTTCAGGCCTTCCGGTGCGGCGACCAGGAAGATGCCCTTGATGCGGCGGGCGCCGGCGCGCTTGAGCATGTCGATGGTGGCGATCAGGGTGCCGCCGGTGGCCAGCATCGGGTCCAGGATCAGCGCGTCGCGTTCTTCCAGGCGGCCGGTGAGGCGTTCGAAGTAGGGCACCGGCTGCAGGGTTTCTTCATCGCGCTGCAGGCCGACCACGCTCACGCGTGCGGTCGGAATCAGCGCCAGCACGCCCGGCAACATGCCCAGGCCCGCGCGCAGGATCGGCACCAGTGTGATCTTCGCACCGGCAATGCGCTGCACCGTCACCGGGCCGGCCCAGCCCTGCTGGGTGTGCGATTCGGTGTCCAGGTTCGCGGTGGCCTCGTACGCCAGCAGCGTGCCCAGTTCGGTGACCAACTCGCGGAAGCCCTTGGTGCTCAAGGCGGCATCGCGCAGCAGACCGATCTTGTGCTGGACGAGGGGGTGGCGAACTTCGACGATTTTCATGGGCGGCGACAGGTGAGGGAGACGCACAGTGTGCCGCAGCCGCGTCGTGCGTCGCCACATATCCGGTGTGATCGCCGCTACCGGTGTCATGTCAATGAAACGTCGTAGACATAGTGTGCCCACTTATTCTTAACCGATTGGGGAAGCGCTCGTGTCGAACAAGACTCCGCTCTGTCTGGCGATCACGCTGACGCTGGCAAGCGCCGGCTGGGGCCCGCAGGCACATGCGGCAGAGCCTGTTGCCGCGATCGGCGCAGCCAGCGGTGCAGCCGCCATCGATCTGGAACGGCTGGAAGTGCGCCCGCAGCTGGAAGCGCAGGAGCGCGCAGTCGATCTCAAGCGCGCCTCCGATGCGATCCAGGATGCGGTGGCCTCCGATGCGATGGGCCGTTACCCCGACAAGAATGTTGCAGAATCCTTGCAGCGCCTGCCTGGCGCCAGCGTGACCCGCGACCAGGGCGAAGGTCGTTTTGTGGTGATCCGCGGTCTGGATTCGGCGCTCAACAGCGTCACCATCGACGGCATGACCATGGGTACGCCGGAAGACGGCACCCGCTCGGCGCCGCTGGACGTGATTCCCTCCGATTCCACCGAGCGCCTGAAGGTGGTCAAGTCGCCGACGCCGGATATGCCTGGCGATTCCATCGGTGGTGCGATCCAGGTCGAATCCACCTCCGCCTTCGATCGCGACGGGCGCACGTTGCGTGGCTCCATCGAAGGCAGCCACCAGTCGCTGTCGGGCAAGACCAGCCCGAAGGGTGCGTTCAACTACAGCGACATCTTCGATGGCACCTTCGGTGTGGCCGTGGGTGTGAATTACCAGGACCGCGAATTCGAATCCGACAATACCGAGGTTGCCTACGACACCTTCGCTGGTGGCGCGGACGACGACCTGTTCGCTGGCGAAGTACAACGCCGCAAATACTTCATCGAACGTACCCGCATGGGCGCGAACCTCAACCTGGATTGGCGCCCGGATGCGGACAACCGCTATTACCTGCGCACGCTCTACAGCCGCTTCGACGATGCCGAAACGCGTCAGCGCACCATTTTCGGCCTGGCCGATGGGCAGGTCAGCGCCAATGGCGACGGCACCTACAACGTGGCCGATCTGCCGGCCGATGCGATCTCCAAGCGCGTGCGCTATCGCACCAAGAAGGAAGACACCATGGCGCTGAGCTTTGGCGGTGAAAACCGCCTGAGCGCGGCCACGGTGGATTACAAGCTGGGCTACACCAAGACCACCGAACGCGTGAACGACGAAAAGGAAGCGCGCTTCACCTATGACGGCGACGACCTGTCGGCCAGCGTCGATCAGAACAGCGGCATTCCGCGGCTGGGGTTCTCCGACAACGGCTGGCAGCGCAACGACGATTTCGTGTTCGACCGGTTCGTGCTTGCGCCCAAGCGGGTGGACGACAGCGAGCGCAGCGCGCAGATCAACGTGCGCTTCGACGGCGAGCATGCCAGCCTGAAGATGGGCGTGCTCGGCCGCTGGCGCGAGCGCGATGTCAACGTGGATGAAAGCGAACTGCGACGCGGCCCGGCAATCGACCTGAGCGACTGGACCACCGCCGCGCCGGAACACCGTGGCGGCACCCTGGGCGAAAGCATCGGCTCGGATGGCATGCGCCGTTACTGGAACACCTCCGGCACGCTGTACAGCGCTCGCCCGCAGGATGTGGGCGGCAACCTGCAGACCTCGCTGCAGGACGATTACAAAGCCACCGAAGATGTCTTTGCCACCTATGCCATGGGCACCTGGGATATCGGCGCGCTACGCATGATCGCCGGCGTGCGCGTGGAAAACACCCAGTTCGACGCCACCGGCAACCAGGTGGATGTGGCCGCCAACGGCCGCACCGCGACGGTGACGCCGCGCGAGGCGTCCAGCAGCTACACCAACGTGCTGCCCGGCCTGCATCTGCGCTACGACACCGGCAACGACTGGGTGCTGCGCTTTGCCGCCAACAAGACCTTGTCGCGGCCGTCGTTCGGCGATGTATCGCCACGCGTGAGCATCAACCGTGGCGATAACGAAGTGAGCCTGGGCAACTCCGATCTCAATCCGTACCGCTCGCAGAATCTGGACCTGTCGTTCGAAAAATACATCGGCACCACCGGCGTGATCTCGCTGGGCGTGTTCCATAAATCGATCGACGACTACATCGTGCAGACCATCAACACCAACGATGCGGAATTTCCGGGCTTGCAGGTCACGCGCTCGATCAATGGGGACACCGCGAAGGTGCGCGGTGCCGAATTCAACTGGCAGCAGACCCTGGACTTCCTGCCCGAAGGATGGAATGGCCTGTTGCTCGGTGCCAGCGCCACGCTGCTGGACAGCGACTTCAACCCTGGCCTGGACAATCGCGCGGGCGACGACTTCACCTTGCCGCGCTCGTCCAAGCGCATCTACAGCGGCCATCTCGGCTATGAAAAATACGGCTTCAGTGCGCGCGTGGCAGCGGTGTATCGCAGCGAGTACCTGGACACCATCGGGCAGAGCCGCGCGTACGATATCTATGTCGCTCCGCACACCCAGCTGGATGTCAGCACGAATTATCAATTCAACAGCCACGTCAGCCTGTATCTGGAAGCGCAAAACCTGCTGGATGAGCCATTGGAGCTGTATCAGGGCATTCCCTCGCGCACGCTGCAACACGAAGAGTACGGCCGCACCTATGCGCTGGGCCTGAAGGTGGCGCTGTGAGCGTGCCGTGTCGTGTGTTGCAGACCACACTGCTGGCCGCCGCCCTGGCATTGGTCGGTTGCGCCAGTGCCCCGGCCGACCGCGAAGCCGACGAAGCGCTGCTGAAGGATCCCTTGCTCAGCGAGGCCAGGGTCGCGCACCAGGTGGTACCGGAAGCCTTCATCACTGCGCTGACGCCAGCGGACAATCTGGATTCCCCTGCCAGCTGGATGGCGCCGGATGGCAGCCGTTGGGTGATCGCCACGGCCAAGGCCACGCATGCGCTGGTGGTGTTCGATGGCGACAGCGGCAAGCGTCTGCGCGTGGTCGGCGGCAAGGGCAAGGCCCTGGGCAAGCTGGACCGCCCCAACGGCATTTCGGTAGTCGACGATCTGGTGTTCGTGGTGGAGCGCGACAACCGCCGCGTGCAGGTATTTTCACTGCCCCATTTCGAACCGTTGACCAGCTTCGGCCAGGACGAACTCCGCGAGCCCTACGGCCTGTGGGTGCGCAAGCATGATGGCGGCTATGAGGTGGTGGTCAGCGACAACTACATGTCGCCGACCAACAAGGATCTGCCGCCGCCGCTGGCCGAACTCGGTCAGCGCTTTCGTCGCTATCAGTTGAACGCTGCGGGGCAGGGCTGGCAGGCACGGTTGACCCAGAGCTTCGGCGATACCAGCGAAGCGGGTGCAGTGCGGATTGCCGAATCGGTGTTCGGCGATGAAGCCAATGCGCGCCTGATGATTGCCGAAGAAGACGTAGCCGTGGGCACGCAATTACGCGACTACGGCATGGACGGGCGTTATCGCGGCCGCGATGTCGGCACCGGCCTGTTCAAGGCACAGGCCGAAGGCATCACCTTGTTTGCATGCAGCGACGGCAGCGGCTACTGGATCGCCACCGATCAGTTCAAGGACCGCAGCGTGTTCCAGGTGTTCGACCGCAAGACGCTGGCGCATGTGGGCGCTTTTGCGGGCCGCGTCACCGCCAACACCGATGGCGTCTGGCTGGATCAACGCAGCGATGCGCGTTTTCCGGGTGGCGTGTTCTACGCATTGCATGACGACCAGGCAGTGGCCGCGTTCGATTGGCGCGACATCGCGCGCACGCTGCGTTTGAAAGAGTGCGCGCCATGACGGCCGTGCGCGCAGCGGCATGCGCATTGCTGGGGGTGATGGCAACAGCGAGCGGTGTGGCGTCGGCAGCGGAAGGTGCTGCCGAACCCAACACGCAGGTGCCGGCGGGCTCTACCCATTATGTTGCCGACGGCTTTCCGGACCGCATCGTCGCCACACCGGCGCAGGACGCGGCCACCGGGTTTGCGGTGGCGTGGCGTACCGATGCCAGCGTCAAGCAGCCCTGGCTGGAACTGGTGGTTGCCGGCGATTCGCCGGATGTGGGCGCGCCGCGTCGCATTCGTGCCAGCACCGCCACGCTGGCCAGCGAAAACGGCAGCTCGCATCACCATCGCGCCGATGTCGATGGATTGAAGCCGGACACGCTATATGCGTATCGCGTGCAGGGGCAGGGCACCTGGGGCGCGTGGAATCATTTCCGCACCGCCGCCAGCCCCGCCACGCCGCTGACGCTGCTGTATTTCGGCGATACCCAGAACAAGAACCTCAGTCTGGTTTCGCGGGTGATCCGCCAGGCCTGGCGCTCGGCGCCGGACGCGCGCTTGGCGCTGTTCGCCGGCGACCTGGTCAGCGGCAAGGATGGCCAGGACGATAACGAATGGGCCGAATGGTTCGAGGCCGGGCGCTGGCTGCTGGAAGGCACCGCAGTGGCACCTGCGCCAGGCAACCACGAGTATCACGAAGAAGGCGACGAGACGCCGCAGGCGACCCGCACGCTGGGCAGCCACTGGCCAGTGACCTTTGCGTTGCCGCGCAACGGACCTTCCGCCACCGCGCGCACCAGCTATTGGTTCGACTATCAGGGCGTACGCATTGCCGTGCTCGACGGCACCTCGGCGCTGGAGTTGGGCACCGGCCCGGCGCAGGCGCAGTGGCTGGACAAGGTACTGGCCGACAACCCGCATCCCTGGTCGATCGTGCTGATCCATCAGCCGTTCTTTTCCCCACGTGCCGATCGCGAGAACGAAAAATTGGTTGAACAGGTGCTGCCGGTGATCCGCCGCCACTAAGGTGGATCTGGTACTGCAGGGGCACGACCACACCTATGGCCGGCGCGGCGACGAAGCCGGGCAGGCGACGCCGTTGTTCGTGGTTTCGATCGCCGGGCCCAAGCAGTACCGACTCTCGGACATGGCGCGCAAGACCATGCGCCCGGTGGGCGAAGACACTCAGCTCTATCAGGTGCTGCGTCTCGACAGCCAGCACCTGGTTTACGAATCGCGCACCGCCACCGGGCGGCTGTACGACGCGTTCGAGCTGCAGCGCGACAGCAACGGCAGCAAACGCTTGATCGAGCATGAGCCCGGGCGCATTGCACCACGCGATTGCCCGCGTAGTGCCACGCTCAAGGGGCGCGCAGATCGGTGCTGGGAGTAAATGCGACAGAAAGGCCGCCGCGTTCACTGCTGTGCGGCAACGTGGCAGCCGTCGTTTGCCGCGCAGCAGGCACGGGCGCGATCATGCAACGGTCGCTGGTGTATCGCGTACCGCTGCAGGGCCACTCAGGCGACTGCTTAACCGGCAGCCGCCCTTGAACTGTTGAGCGTCAGGCAGTGCGGATCAGGCCGCCTCGGCCTGCACCTGACGCGGACCTTCCTTCAACGCACGCGCAATCAAGCCGACCAGCAGATCCAGCTCGTCTTCGTCCATCGCAAAATGCGGGGTAAAGCGCAGCGAATTCTCGCCGCCGTGGATCACGTTGACGCCGCGATGGCGCAACCACTCTTCGGTAGAGCCGGCGCCGTAGCACTTGAACTGCGGTGCCAGCTCGCAGGAGAACAGCAGCCCGGTGCCTTGCACCTTGGTGATCAACCCGCCGAGTTCGGCTTGCAAGGCTTCCAGCTTGGCGATTGCCTGCGCGCCGCGCAGGCGGATGTTGTCGCGCACCGCCGGGGTAAACAAGGCCAGGGTGGCGCAAGCCACATCCAGCGCACGCGGGTTGGTGGTCATGGTGTTGCCGTAGGTGCCCTTGCGATACACCTGCGCGGCGTGCTCGGTCACCGCCAGCACCGATAGCGGGTACTGCGCGGCATTGAGCGCCTTGGAATAGGTTTCCAGATCCGGCGGGTCCAGCTGCTCGAAGCCCGGGTAGTCCACCACCGACAGCACGCCATGCGCGCGCAGCCCGGCCTGGATCGAATCGACCAGCAGCAGGCTGCCGTGCGCGCGGGTGAGCGCGCGCGCCGCGGCGTAGAACTCGGCCGGCAGCGCACGCCCCGGGTCGCCTTCGCCCATCACCGGTTCCAGGAACACCGCTTCGATGAACCAGTGATTGCGCACGGCCTCCTCGAAGGCGCGCTCCAGGGCAGCCACATCGTACGGGGCGATCGCAATCACCGAATCCTCGTCGCGATAGCTGGCCAGATACTTGCTGTAGGTCTTGCGGCTGGAATCGGAATACAAACCGGGGCGGTCGGTGCGGCCATGGAAGCTGCCCTTGACCACCAGGCGCTTGATGGTGGCGCCGGCATGCCGTGCGCCCGGGTCGGTGTGCAGCTTGGCGTTGGTATCCACGATACGCGCGGCCAGGCCCACCGCTTCGGAGCCGGAATTGAGACACATGAAACGTGCGAACGGGCAGCCGCCGCGGCTGTGGCCGATCTCGGCACGCAGGGCGCGGTCGAGCCGGCGCTGCGCCAGGCTGGGCGTCATCACGTTGGCCATCACCTGCGGGCGTGCCATGGCCTCCAGCACCGGCGCCGGCGTGTGACCAAACCCGAGCATGCCGTAGCCGCCGGCGTCGTACAGCACTGCGCCCTTGAGTGTGACCACCCATGGCCCGCGCGCGGCAAGCGCCACATAGGGCGTCACGGCGTCGTCGGCGTAGAAGTTGATGAAACCTTCCTGCACCGCGCCGATCTGGGCGTCTTCGTCCAGATCCAGCAGGTCGGCGGCGTCATCGCGCACCAGCGCATAGTCGCTGGCGGCGGCACTGATTGCCTGCTGCAGATCGGGATGGTTGGGGGCCAGGCGCGCGATGGTCGCGTCGTCCAGGCCATCGGTCAGGCGGCGGCCGGCATGGGCACGCAGCGGGGCGAGCGGGGCAAGGACGGACATGGCGCATCTCCTACACGGTGGCGTTGTATTTCCTATTATCGGCAGAAGATCGGCGTTTGGCAGCGTGAATCTGGGCAGGAAGTACGGTATTTTCGTCGATTCGCCGAAACGAATGCGCATAGTGAAAATCACCCCCTCCGACGAACGCCTGTTATCGCTGCTGCGCGAGGACGCGCGCGCCTCCACCGCGCAGATCGCACGCCGGCTCGGGCTGTCGCGCACCACCGTGCAGAGCCGCATCGAAAAGCTCGAACGCGACGGCGTGATCAGCGGCTACACCGTGCGCACCCACGATGCCTACGAGCAGGGCCGCATCCGCGCGCACATCCTGATCACCGTGCTGCCCAAGAAGATGCCTTCCGTGGTCAAGGCGTTGCGCGACATCCCCGAAGTGCGCCTGCTGCATTCGGTCAGCGGCGCCTACGACCTGATCGCCCTGGGCGTGGTCGGCGGCGTCAACGAAATGGACGTGCTCACCGACGCCATCGGCGCCATTGATGGCGTGGAGCGCACGACGACGTCGATCATTCTGTCGACGAAGTTCGAGCGGTAAATGGGGAATCGGGAGCTAGCAAAGCCCTCTCCCCCCGGGGCGAGAAGGCGCGGCTGGCGCGCCACTGGCACGCGTGCCTTGGAGCGCCCGTGCCGCAAGCGCGGGCCGGGGCGCGGAGCGGGGCTTGGGGTGAGGGTACGGGGCGGAGCCCCCGTGTGCTCGAACGCCAATAGTGCTTCGCCGGTACCCTCATCCGGCGCTGCGCGCCACCTTCTCCCGATGGGAGAAGGATGTCCTCAGCATGTCCCGCTAAACTAGCGCCCCCAAACCGCTGTACCGCCTCGCCTTGAAGAAGTCCGATTTCCATTACGACCTGCCCGACGAATTGATCGCCCAGGCGCCGCTGGCCGAGCGCGCGGCCAGCCGCCTGCTGGTGGTGCCGCCGTCGCCACAGGCGCTGGCCGACCGCCAGGTGCGCGATCTGCCCGAGCTGCTGCAGCCGGGTGACCTGCTGATCTTCAACGACACCCGCGTCATCCCAGCGCGGTTGTTCGGGCAGAAGGCCAGTGGCGGGCGGGTAGAGATCCTGATCGAGCGCCTGCTGGGCGAGCGGCAGGCGCGGGTGCAGATCGGTGCCAGCAAGTCGCCCAAGGCCGGCAGCCTGATCGCGCTGGATGCCGGCGGCCAGGCCGAGGTGCTCGGGCGCGATGGCGAGTTCTATCTGCTGCGCTTCGAGATCCCGACCCCGCTGGAACACTGGCTGCTGGAGGCCGGGCGCCTGCCGCTGCCGCCCTATATCCGCCGCGAGCCGGGCATTGAAGACCGCGAGCGCTACCAGACCGTGTTTGCGCGCGAAGTCGGTGCGGTCGCCGCGCCCACCGCCGGCCTGCATTTCGACGAGGCGCTGCTGGCACGCCTGCGCGAGCGCGGGGTGGAGTTCGGCCACGTCACCCTGCACGTGGGCGCCGGCACCTTCCAGCCGGTGCGTGTGGACAGCCTCGACCAGCACGTGATGCATAAAGAATGGCTCAACGTCGGTGCCGCGCTGGTGGAGCAGGTGCGCCGCACGCGTGAGCGCGGCGGCCGCGTCATCGCGGTGGGCACGACGGTGGTGCGCTCGCTGGAAAGCGCCTGGCGCAAGACAGATGCGGCGCCTGACGGCGAACTGCTGCCGTTCGCCGGCGAAACCCAGATCTTCATCCTGCCCGGCTACCGCATCCGCAGCGTCGATGCGATGGTCACCAACTTCCACCTGCCCGAAAGCACCTTGCTGATGATGGTCTCGGCCTTCGCCGGCCGCGAACGCATCTTCGCCGCCTACCAGCACGCCATCGCCCAGCGCTATCGCTTCTTTTCGTATGGCGATGCGATGTTGTTGTGGGGCCGGGATTGGGGATTCGGGAGTGGGGATTCGTAAATGCGGAGGTTCGCTGCGCTTCCCGCTTCCGCCAAACTCGCTTCAGACTTCCCAAGGTTCAACGCTCAGCCAGCGGCCACGTCGCCCACGGCAATCAATCATCAAGTGAGCGGGCTCGGACGTTGCCGCGGCCTTCCGCCCACCGCCGCAGCCGCTCTTGCCAATCCCGAATCCCGAATCCCGAATCCCGAATCCCAAATCCCAAATCCCAAATCCCAAATCCCGAATCCCAAATCCCAAATCCCAAATCCCAAATCCCAAATCCCAAATCCCGGCCCCTCAATGTCCCGACTCCAGTTCCAGCTCCAGGCCACCGACGGCCATGCCCGGCGTGGCCGCCTGACCTTTCCGCGCGGCACGGTGGAAACGCCGGCATTCATGCCGGTTGGCACCTACGGCTCTGTCAAGGGCATCCTGCCCGAGCAGATCCGCGCGCTGGGGGCGGAGATCATCCTGGGCAATACCTTCCATCTGTATCTGCGCCCCGGTCTGGATGTGATCGGCGACCACGGCGGGCTGCACGGGTTTGCGCGCTGGGACGGGCCGATCCTTACCGATTCCGGCGGTTTCCAGGTGTTCTCGCTGGCGCATCGCCGCAAGATCACCGAGCAGGGCGTGACGTTTTCCTCGCCCACCGACGGCGCACGGGTGTTCCTGGGGCCGGAGGAGAGCATGCAGATCCAGAAGGTGCTCGATTCTGACATCGTGATGATCTTCGACGAGTGCACGCCGTACCCCGCCACCGAGGAGGTGGCGCGGCGCTCGATGGAGCTGAGCCTGCGCTGGGCGCAGCGCTCGCGCGATGCGCACGACGGGTTGGGCAACGATGCGGCGCTGTTCGGCATCGTGCAGGGCGGGGTGCACCCGGACCTGCGCAGCCGCTCGCTGGACGGCCTGCGCGCCATCGGCTTCGATGGCTACGCGATCGGCGGCCTGGCGGTGGGCGAGCCCGAACACGAGCGCAACGCCATGCTCGAACACCTGCATCCGCGCCTGCCGGCCGAGCGCCCGCGCTATCTGATGGGGGTGGGCCGGCCCGAGGACCTGGTCGAAGGCGTGGCCCGTGGCGTGGACATGTTCGACTGCGTCATGCCCACCCGCAACGCGCGCAACGGCCACTATTTCACCTCGTTCGGCACCGTGCGCATCCGCAACGCCAAGTACGAACGCGACCTGGACACCATCGAGCCGGGGTGCGGCTGCCACGCCTGCTGCAGCGGCTACACGCGCTCCTACCTGCGCCATCTGGACCGCTGCAACGAGATGCTGGCGCCGATGCTGGGCACCCTGCACAACCTCTGGTACTACGAAAAATTGATGTCCGACCTGCGTGCGGCCATCGCCTCGGGAACCTTTGTGGAGTTCCGGCGGTCCTTCTATGCGGCACGCGGCGCCATCACGCCGCCGTTGCCGGGGGAAACCAGCTGAAACCGGCTGTCCGCGCCCTGGCGCGGACGGTTGCGAACCCGCATGGCATAATTCCCGGCTGCTCCGCCCTGGCGGTACCTGAATAGCGAGTGGGCCCGTGGGCGCGCTGGCACCAAACTAGGATGCATTGAATGAATTTGCTCGATTTCCTGATCCCCGTCGCCCAGGCGCAAGCCACCGGCGGTGCGCCGGCAGCCGGCCCGTTGGGTGGCCTGTCCACCTTCGCGCTGCCGATCATCCTGATCGCTGTCATGTACTTCCTGATGATCCGCCCGCAGATGAAGCGTCAGAAGGAGCACAAGTCGCTGCTGGACAAGCTGGCACGCGGCGATGAAGTCATCACCTCCGGCGGCGTTGCCGGCGTGATCACCGACATCGGCGACAACTTCATCAGCGTGGAAGTGGCCGACAACGTGCGCATCCGCGTGCAGAAGAGCGCCGTGGGCCATGTGCTGCCCAAGGGCACGCTGAAGTCGGCCAGCTGAGTCGCGCCATCGGCATCGGGCACCGTCTGGCGCTGCCGGCCGGTGCTCCAAACCGCCAGCGGCCGCTCGTACACACCGCTGTCGTCGTGCTGCCGATGCGTGCTTGGGGATGCTCAAGACGTCGCTGCACACGAACACCTGCAACACCACAACTGCGCGCACCGTCAGGCGGGCGCAGTCGGTGCACGAAGTCGGAACTCGCCCTTCGGGCGCTTTCGCTCGGCGCACTGCCCGTATCCACCGGATGACCGCTCGCGACGTTGTATCGGCCGCTTGAAGTCGTTCTCACTGCTAGGCGCGGCGCCGGGATGGTGCTGTGCGGGACTGTCGCAATGCTCGAATTTCCTCGCTGGAAGTATTTCCTGATCCTGCTGGTGCTGGCGGTCAGCGCGCTGTATGCGCTGCCCAACATCTACCAGAAGGACCCGTCCGTGCAGATCACCGCCAGCCGCGGTGCGCAGCTCGACGACGCATTGCGCAGCCGTATCGACGGCGAGCTCAAGGGCGCGGGCATCACGCCCAAGGCGGTCACCAAGGAAGGCGAGAGCCTGATGGTGCGCCTGCCCACCCTGCAGGCCCAGACCCGCGCCAACGACGTGCTGCGCCAGCAGCTGGGCGAGAACTACACGGTGGCGCTGAACCTGGCTTCGACCGTGCCGGAATGGCTGGCCAAGCTGGGCGGCAAGCCCATGGTGCTGGGGTTGGACCTGGTTGGTGGCGTGCACTTCGCCATGCAGGTCGACCAGAAGGCCGCAGTGGAAAAGCGCCTGGACGGCTTTGCCGAAGACATCCGCACCACCTTGCGCGACGGCCGCATCGCCTATCGCTCGGTCGAGCGCCGCGGCGACAACAGCATCCAGGTCAGCCTGAGCGAAGGCGCCAGCGCCGACGCCGCACGTGTGGCACTGGCCAAGGCGCAGCCGCTGCTGACCTACGACGTCAGCGGCCAGAACATCGCCGTCAAGGTGCCGGAGGCCGAGCTCAAGCAGATCGCCAGCGGTGCGATCGAGCAGAACCTCACCACCTTGCGCAACCGCGTCAATGCGCTGGGCGTGTCCGAGCCGACCATCCAGCGCCAGGGCGAAGACCGCATCGTGGTCGAGCTGCCGGGCCTGCAGGACACCGCCGAGGCCAAGCGCCTGATCGGTGCCACCGCCTCGCTGGAATTCCGTGCGGTGGTCGAAGGCAACGCCGAAGACGCCGTGCGCAGCGGCACCATTCCGCCGGAAGCCAAGGTCTACCGCCTGCGCGACAGCAACGCGCCGGTGTTGCTCAACAAGCGCGCGCTGGTGACCGGCGACCAGATGGTCAGCGCCAGCGTGTCCAACGACCAGAACGGCATGCCGGCGGTGTCGGTGACGCTCAACAACGTCGCCGGCCAGCGCATGCTCGACTACACCAGCGCCAACGTCGGCAAGCTGATGTCGGTGGTCTATATCGAACGCATTCCCACCGTGACCATGGTCGACGGCAAGGAAGTGCGCAGCGTGCGCGTCAAGGAAGAAGCCCTGTCGCCGACCCGCATTGCCGGTGTGTTCGGCAAGAACTTCCAGACCACCGGCCTGGAAAAGACCGAAGCCGAAAACCTGGCCAAGCTGCTGAAATCCGGTTCGCTGGCCGCACCGATGGATTTCGTCGAGGAATACGTGATCGGCCCAAGCCTGGGTGCAGAGAACGTGGAGCGCGGCGTCACCGCAGTGATCTACTCGTTCCTGTTCACGCTGGTGTTTTTCACCATCTACTACCGCGTGTTCGGCGCGATCACCTCGGTGGCGTTGCTGTTCAACCTGCTGATCGTGGTGGCGGTGATGTCGCTGTTCGGCGCCACCATGACGCTGCCCGGTTTTGCCGGCCTGGCCCTGTCGGTGGGTCTGTCGGTGGACGCCAACGTGCTGATCAACGAGCGTATCCGCGAAGAATTGCGCCTGGGCGTGCCAGCCAAGTCGGCGATTGCCGCCGGCTATGAAAAGGCCGGCGGCACCATCCTCGATGCCAACCTCACCGGGTTGATCGTGGCGGTGGCCTTGTACGCCTTCGGCACCGGCCCGCTGAAGGGCTTCGCGCTGACCATGATGATCGGTATTTTCGCCTCGATGTTCACCGCGATCACCGTGTCGCGCGCGCTGGCGGTGCTGATCTACGGCAGCCGCAAGAAGCTGAAGACCGTCGCTATCTGAGATGCGAGTCCGGCCTCGATCCATGCAGCCAAGCTGTAGGGGTCGAGGGATGAATCCCTTCGCAAGCGTTGCGCATCCCGATGGTGCGCAACGTCTAAACGGAAGATCTTTTCCATGAAATTGTTCCCGCTCCATCTCATTCCCAACGACACCAAGATCGACTTCATGCGCCTGCGCAAGCCGGTGCTGATCCTGATGCTGGTGATCGCGGTGGCCTCGGTCGGCGTCATCGTCGGCAAGGGCTTCAACTACGCCCTGGAATTCACCGGCGGCACCTTGGTGCAGACCTCGTTCCAGAAACCGGTGGACGTGGACCAGGTGCGTGAGCAGCTGTCCAAGGCCGGGTTCGAAAATGCCCAGGTGCAGAACGCACGCGGCGGCAATGAAGTGATGATTCGCCTGCAGGCGCGCGAGCAGCACAATAATCGCGACGATGCCGCAACCACGGTTGCCGAGGAAGTGCGCAAGGCCGTCAGCACCGCGCAGAACCCCGCCACCGTGCAGCCGGGCGAGTTCGTCGGCCCGCAGGTGGGCAAGGACCTGGCCTTGAACGGCGTGTATGCCACGGTGTTCATGCTGGTGGGCTTCTTGATCTACATCGCGTTCCGCTTCGAATGGAAGTTTGCGGTGGTCGCCAGCCTCACTGCCTTGTTCGATTTGCTGGTGACCGTGGCCTTCGTATCGCTGACCGGCCGCGAATTCGACCTGACCGTGCTGGCCGGCCTGCTGTCGGTGATGGGCTTTGCGATCAACGACATCATCGTGGTGTTCGACCGCGTGCGCGAAAACTTCCGCGCGCTGCGGGTGGAGCCGCTGGAAGTGTTGAACCGTTCGATCAACCAGACGCTCTCGCGCACGGTCATCACCGCGGTGATGTTCTTCCTGTCGGCGTTGGCGCTGTACATCTACGGCGGCGAGTCGATGGAAGGCCTGGCCGAGACGCACATGATCGGCGCGGTGATCGTGGTGATTTCCTCGGTGATCGTCGCGGTGCCGATGCTGAGCATCGGACCATTTGCGGTGACCAAGCAGGATCTGCTGCCCAAGGCCAAGGACGTGGAGGCGCTGGCGCGTCGTCCTTGATGGGTTGGCAAAAGGTCTGACGAGAAACCGCGCAGTGCGCGGTTTTTTCGTTTGTGGCGGTGGACGTCGTGCGTGTGCGGTTGTGCACTGCGACGGCCACTACGCAAGATTTTGAACCTGGTCCATCTGCGCCGGATGGCGCTTGCCGCTGGCCAGGATGAAGCGCTGTATCCAGCTCAGAGAGGCTGCCCGGTGCGCAGGCTGTAGTGCCGTGCCCGCAGGTGGGCGCTCACCTGATCGTGTAGCCAGGGCGCTGCAATTGCTGTTACGCCGCTTTTTTGGGGGTGTATCTCATACGCCTGCGTCTGTGCTGGATAACACCGCAAGCATCCACATGGTCGCGGCCGCTTGCCGTCGTGCAATCCCATACCCCGGCTAGGATTTCCCCAGTTCACAAAGCGCCAGCGATCGAAGATACTCAGCGCAACACCGCATTTTGGCGGTCCAATAGTAGTTAGGCCGTGGTGGAGCAAACGCGTTGGTGGGTGCAGCTTCGGTGAGTTCGCTGGCACGCATGCAGTCGGCTCCGGGGAGCAGTCATCGCCGTTTTGGGTAGCGGCAAGTTCGGCGCTTCGCCTTCGCACGTCATTGCCGCGCTGCGCTCGTTGCACTTGGCTTCGGTGGCCCCACGCGCCGCTGCATCGCTGGGCAAGCTCCATCCCACAACCTGTGGCACACTTTGTCCAGGCGGCAGTACTGGGGAGCATGGTTGCACCATCCAACCTTTGCGGCCACTCACTGCCTAACAACTCATTCAAGCCGAAGTTGCTTCGCAACTCGGCTTAACTCACGCGTTAGGCGGATGAGTAGAGACAATCGCAACTGAGACTTTTCATGGACAACTATCAGCTTGTTACATCGCCCTTATGCCGCTTCGTCACGACCGGTGGCCGCACTGTTCGCCTAGAGATCTATCGCGGCCCCGACACCGACTGGACTCTTGAGGCTGTTGATGAGTTCAATAATTCCACCGTCTGGGATGACCTATTCGCCACGGACCAGGCCGCACTTGACGAGGCGTTGCGCACCATTCGGGATGAGGGCATTGACTCCCTCATTGGTCCACCCAGCGGCGTCCATAATGGATCAGCCGCCTAACAGTTCATTCAAGCCGAACTGCGCTTAGCAACTCGGCTTAACTCAGGCGTTAGGCAGTGGTGGGCCATTACACAGATGCAACGCACCCGCCACTCACTTCAGGCAGTGGCGCCCGCCAAGCATGCGCGCAACGCGCGCAGCTTCTCGACGGATCACAGATTCCAATCGATCCGCATGCCCGCGATCAGGGCGTTCTTCAGATCGTTGGTGCGGGTGGGTTCGTTGAACTGGTCGGGGTTGATCACGTAGTGCAGGTTGGGGGCGATGCGCAGGCGCTTGGTGACCTGGATGCCGTAGCTGAGCTCCATCATGATCTGGTTGTCGGCCGGGGTGCCGGTGCCGCCGGCGGTAGCGCGCGCCAGGCGCAGGTTTTCCAGGGCCTCGTCGCTGTATTTCTGCTGGGTGATCACAAACGCGATGTTGTCCTGCGGGCGGCTGGCGAAGGTGCCTTTCTGCACCAGGCCCAGTTGCACGAAGTGGTCTTCGATGGCCTGGCCGCCGGTGCTCTTGAGGACGGCGGCAAAGACGGTGAGGCCCTGGGTGCCCGACGGGTCGGGGTTGGTGACCTGTTGTTCGAAGCGGCCGAACAGGCCCGAGCGACCTTGCTTGTTTTCATAGCCCAGGCCGCTGAGCACGGCGGGGTTGCCGTTGCGGTCGCGTAGCGGGTCGGTGTAGTCGGAGTTGTCCTGCCAGCCGCCGACTTCGTACATCGCCGCCAAGGTGCCGTCGCCGCCCTTGTTCTTGTAGCCGATGGCGTAGGGCACCACCACGCCGGTGGTGTCGTCGGTGCTCCACTTCAGGCCGTGCTGGCCGTCCTGTGCCTGCACCGGGTTCACTTCATACGCGCCCACATGCACATAGACCTTGGGCGTGACCCAGGCGGTGGCGTGCGCGGCCCAGCTGGACACCGGCCAATAGGTGAAGTTGCTGGTGCGGAACACGAAGGTGGGGTTGCCGCAGGCCGCGTTGCCCTGGAAGTACTGGCACAGGTCCGAGCCGAGGAAGTGGATATTGGCCACGCTGCGGCCGGCTTCCAGTTCCAGGCGGTCGTTGAAGAGCTTCTGCAGCAGGGTGAAGTTCGCCAGGCGCGTGCCCTGGCCGCCGTAGATTTCCTGCACCGAGGTGCTGTTGCCAATGCTGCTGTTGGACAGGTTGGTGCCGTGGCGGTTGGAGACGTACAACTTGACGGTGGCACCGTTCCAGCCGAACAGGCGGCCCATGTCCACGTCGGTGCCGACCATCAACTGGCCGGCGTAGGCGTCGCCGTTTTTGCGGCCGCCGTCGATCATCGAGGCGGCTTCGCCGGTGTAGCCCAGCTTGAGCTTGAAGGCGTCGGCGGCATCCTGCGCATGGGCGAGCGGGGTCAATGCCAGGGTCAGCGACAGGCACAGCAGGCGGTGGCGGTGGTGGGCGAGGGCGGTCATGGCAGGACTCCGGACAAAAGGGCGTGGCCTAAGTGGCGAACGCGACAGCTAAGGGGTGGGCAAGCCGCTGGCCGCGCACGACGGTGCGCAGCCAGCGATGAAACCGATCAGGGGTGAGTTGGCTCAGCGATCAGCTGCGGTGAAAGCGCACAGCTGATCGGCAACGCGCGGCAACCGTGCGTTAGGTGACCACGTCGGCCACCGGCTTCTTGAGCAGGCGCAGCGCGATGGCAGTGACCACCACGCCGACCACCAGGGCCAGCACGTAATTGAGCAAGTGGGTGACGGCGTTGGGAATCAGCAGCACGAAGATGCCGCCATGCGGTGCCTTCAACTCGGCACCGGCGGTCATCGAGATCGCGCCGGCCACGGCCGAACCGACCACCAGTGCAGGGATGGTGCGCAATGGGTCGCGCGCGGCATACGGAATGGCACCCTCGGTGACGAAGGCCAGGCCGAGCACGCCGGCAGCGGTGGCCGAGCCGCGTTCTTCCACGGTGAAGCGGTTGCGGAACACCCAGGTGGCCAGCGCGATGCCCAGCGGCGGGGTCATGCCGGCCACCATGGCGGCGGCCATCGGGGTATAGACCTGGCTGGCGATCAGGCCGGTGGAAAACGCATAGGCCGCCTTGTTGACCGGCCCGCCCATGTCGAAGGCCATCATGCCGCCGAGCAACAGGCCCAGCAGCAGCGCGCTGCTGCCCTGCATGCCGCGCAGCCAGGCGGTGAGCCAGGCCAGCAGGTCGGCCACCGGTTGGCCGAACACGTACATCATCGCCAGCCCGACCAGCAGGGTGCCCAGCACCGGCAGGATCAGCACCGGCTTGAGACCTTCAAGATTGCGCGGCAGCTTGATGTAGCGGTTGAGCGCGGCCACGCCGTAGCCGGCGATGAAGCCCGCAATGATCCCGCCGAGGAAACCGGCATTGAGGTTGGCCGCAACCAGCCCGCCGATCATGCCGGGCGCGATGCCGGGGCGGTCGGCGATGGAGTAGGCGATATAGCCGGCCAGGGCGGGCACCATCAGGGTGAAGCCGGCCTTGGCGCCAATCTGGAACAGCGACCACGCCAACGTGCCCTGGTGCGCGTCGTCGCCGGCGTAGATGCCGCCCAGCGCGAACGCCAGCGCGATCAACAGGCCGCCGGCAGTGACGAACGGCAACATGAACGACACGCCGGTCATCAGATGCTTGTAGGCGCCGGTGCGGGCATTGCCCTTGCTCGCGGTGGCGCTGCCGGCGGTGCCGGTGGTCGGTGCCGCGCCGCCGTGCACGCTGGCTTCGGCTAGTGCCTTGTTGATCAGCGCCGGGCCGTCGTTGATGGCTGGCTTGGTGCCGCTCTTGAACAGGCGCTTGCCGGCGAAACGGGCCAGGTCGACCTCGCGGTCGGCGGCAATGATGACGACATCGGCAGCGCGGATTTCGTCATCGGTGAGCGCGTCCTGCGCACCGACCGAGCCCTGGGTTTCCACCCGCATCTGGTAGCCGAGCTTCTTTGCGGCCTGCTGCAGGCCTTCGGCGGCCATGAAGGTGTGCGCGATGCCGGTGGGGCAGGAGGTGATGGCCACGATGCGCTTGTTGCCTGCGCCTGCCGAGGCGGTTGCGACGGCAGGTGCCGCGAGCTGGCTGACGGCAGCAGCCGGGTCGTCCAGCACCGCGCCCAGGCTCAGATGCAGCAGTTGCGCGTCGCCGAAGCGCGCGGTGTCGGCATCGGCATCGCCGACGATCAGGACGTGCGCGGCGCCGTTGGTCAGCTCGGTCGGCAGCGCGCCAAGCACGCCCTGATCGCTGCGGATTTCGATCGTCACGCTGCGCCCGGCGGCGGTGGCCGCGCGGCGCAGCGCTTCGGCCGCCAGAACGGCTTCGGTACTGCGGTCGCCGGCGGCGATGACCACGATGGAAGAGGACATGGCAAAACTCCTGCTGTGTTGCGGTCGCCGGGAGGCCGGCGGGGGATATGCGGGGTTACGCGCGCGGGTGGCGCACACCGGGAGGGCAGAGGCATGCAGCGCACTGCGCCAACGCGCGCGCATTCGAATGCGTCAGCGGCAGCACGGTGCTCACGACAGCAGCTCGATGACGACCTCGCCTGCGGCGCGGCGCACGCCATCGGGCGTGATTCGACGCGCGTCGCCGCTTTCCAGCCGGCACATCGAAAACGCAGTGGCCAGCCGCGCGCAGCGTTGCAGGTCGGTGGATTCTTCGAGCAGCGCGGCGGCAAGACCGGCCACCATGGCATCGCCTGCGCCCACGCTGCTGCCTTGCGCCAGCCGCGGCGGGCGCGCGATCAGGCGCTGGTCGCGCTGTACGAACAAGGCGCCGTCGGTGCCCATCGAGATGACGACGAGCTGGATGCCGCGTGCGATCAGTTCGTGCGCGGCGGCGCTGAGCGCGGCGTGGTCGGTCAGGGGGCGGCCGGTCCAGGCTTCGAGCTCGTGCCGGTTCGGCTTGACCGCGTACGGCAGCGCGTCGCGCGCGGCACTCAGCGCGGCCACCAATGGCATACCGCTGGTGTCCAGCAGCACGCGCGCACCCGCGGCGCTGGCCTGGGCCTGCAACTGCGCCCAGCTGTCATCCGGCAGCCCGGCCGGCAGGCTGCCCGACAGCACCACCGGCAGGCCGGGGCGCAGTAGCGGCGCGAGCTGGTCGGCCACGCCTTGCAAGTGCGCGCTGGTCAATTGCAGGCCGGGCAGGTTGATGTCGGTGGTGTCGTTGCTGCGCGCTTCCACCAGTTTGAGGTTGGTGCGGGTGTCGCCGGCCACGCGCTGGCAGTGGTCGACGATGCCGCGCTCGCGGAACAGCGCTTCGAACACGCCGGCATTGCCGCCGCCAAGCACGCCGAGTGCGGCCACAGCGGTGCCCCAATCGGCCAGGCAGGCAGCGACATTGATGCCCTTGCCGCCGGCATCGTTGCGCACGCTGCTGGCGCGGTGCACCGCGCCCGGCTGCAGGTTCTCGAGCTGGATGGTCTGGTCGATTGCCGGATTCAGCGTGACGGTGATGGCCTGCAGGCTCATGCCATGTCCTCGCGCTGCGCTTCAAGCGCGCGCACCTGCTCGGCGGTTTCGCAGTTCAGCGCCTGCTCGGCCAGTGCTTGCAATTGGCTCAGCGCGGCGCCGCGCAGGCGCGCCTTCACCGCCGGGATGTCGTTGGGGGTCATCGACAACTCCTGCACGCCCAGCCCGGCCAGCAGGCTGGCGCCGAACGCATCGCCGGCCAGGCCGCCGCACACCCCGACCCAGCGGTCGTGCTTGCGCGCGCCTTCAATCGTGCTGCGGATCATGCGCAGCACCGCCGGGTGCAGGCTGTCGGCTTCGGCGGCCAGTTCCGGGTTCTGGCGGTCGATCGCCAGCACGTATTGGGTGAGGTCATTGGTGCCGATCGAGAAGAAGTCTGCATGGCGTGCCAGCACGTCGGCCTGGGTGGCGGCGGCCGGCACTTCGATCATGATGCCGATCGGCACTTCGGGCGCATCGAGTTCGGCGCGGATGCGTGCACAGATCTCGCGCAGGGCGATGAGCTCCGGCACCGAGGTGATCATCGGGAACATGATCGACAGCCGCGCACCGTCCTTGGCCGCGCGGTACAGCGCACGCAGTTGCGGCTCGAGCAGGTCCGGGCGGCGCAGCAACAGGCGCGCACCACGCACGCCCAGGAACGGGTTTTCTTCGTGCGGCAGTTCCAGATGCGCCACCTGCTTGTCGCCGCCGATATCCAGCGCCCGCACGATCAAGGGGCGGCCGTCCAGCGCCTGCGCCATCGCCAGGTAGGTGGCGTGTTGTTCGTCTTCGCTGGGGGTGCGGCCGCTTTCCAGGAACAGGAATTCGGTACGCATCAGGCCGACGCCTTCGGCGCCCTGGGTCAGTGCCATCGCGACCTGGTCGGGCAGGTTGACGTTGGCGCCGATGTCGATGTGGTGGCCATCGGTGGTTTCGGCCGGCAATGCGCGCTGCGCGGCTTCGCGCTCGCGGATGGCCTGTTGTTCGGCGATATGCGTGCGGGCTGCGTCCAGATCCTGTGCGGACGGGTTGACGTACAGGCGCCCGCTGCTGCCGTCGATGATGGCGGTGGCGCCGTCCTCAATCTCCAGCAACTGGCCGCCGGCCGCGACCAGCGCCGGCAGGCCGAGCGTGCGCGACAGGATCGCGGTGTGCGAGGTCGGGCCGCCCTGCGCCGTGGCCAGGCCGAACACGCGTGCGGTGTCCAGGTTGGCGGTATCCGACGGCGACAGGTCGCTGGCCAGCAGGATGCACGGCTGCTCGGGCAGGTCGGTGAGGCCGGCACCGGCAGCGGCCGGGTCGAGCTGGGCCAGCACGCGGCGGCCGACATCGCGCAGGTCGGCGGCGCGGCCGGCCAGCACCGGGTTGCCGAGTGCGGCCAGGCCCGAGGCGATCTGTTCCACCGCCTGATGCCACGACCAAGCCACGCCGTGGCCTTCGACCATCAGCTGGCAGGTGCGGGTGATCAGGTCGGTGTCGTTGAGCAGTTCGGCCTGGGCCTTGAAGATGGCCGCGTCCGAGGCGCCGAGGCGGCGCTGGGTGGCGTCCTGGATCGCTGCCAGTTGCTGGCGGGTGCGGGTCAGCGCGTCGTGCAACTGCGCGCCACCATCGCCCAGGCCCACCGGTTGATCGGCCACCTCGGTCTGCGCGGCGCGCAGTCGGTGCACGATGCCGATCGCCACGCCGGGGCTTGCGCCGATGCCGACGATGGCTGGCTGTGCCTGCGGCGGGGTCCAGCCGACCACCGGTGCGGCGCGGCGTTGCGCGGCACGTTCGGCATCGGCCTTTTCCTGCGCGGTGAGGCTGTCCATCACGGCACGCAGGCGCTTGAGCAGGACAGGTGCGTCGTTGCCTTCGGCCGACACGGTGATGCTGTCGCCGGCACGCAGGCCCAGCTGCAACAGGCCGACCAGGCTCTTGGCATCGGCGGCCTGGTCGCCGGCACGCACCTGGGCGCGCGCGGAGAAGCCGCGTGCGGTCTCGGCCCAACGCGTGGCCGGGCGGGCGTGCAGGCCGCTGGGATACGCAATCGTCCACTCGAATGTTTCGGCCAGATCGGTGGCCGGCGCGGCGCTTGTGTCAGGCGCGCGGTCGCCGGTCAGCGCGGCAACGATCACGGCGGGGTCGTCGGTGGTGAACAGCGCCTCCAGCTGGGCCGGGTCCTGGATCAGCCGGGTCAGCCGCCGCAGCAGGGTGATGTGGGTGTCAGACTGGGCGGCAATGCCCACCACCAGCCGGGTGATCTGGCCAGGGTTCCACTCCACGCCTTCAGGCAACTGCAGCACCGCGATACCGTCACGGCGCACCAGGTGGCGGTCTTCGCCCACTCCGTGCGGGATGGCCAGACCATGGCCCAGGAACGTGTTCGCCAAGCCTTCGCGGCGCCGCATGCTGGCGTCGTAGCCCGGCGCCACACAGCCGGCCGCGACCAGCAGCTGGGCAGCCTGGGCAATGGCGTCGTCCTTGTCGCGGGCAGACGCGCGCAGGCGCACGAGGTCGGGGGTGACGGGGGCAAGCGACGGAGAGGACAAGGCGGGCTCCGGGTGGGATCGGGCTGGGAAGTATAGTGGGAACGTTCCCACTGCAAACGTCAATGTGCACTGCACAAAAACCAGTATTGCTTTCGGGTTAGCATCCAGTCTGGCACGGCGCCTGGGTCAGGGTGCGCAAACGGAGCGGGAACGGTCCCAGTGAGTATCAGCATCAACGACGTGGCCCGCGTGGCCGGAGTGTCCAAATCCACGGTCTCGCGCGCGCTGGGGACCGGGCCGGTGAGTGATGAAGTGCGCGCCAAGGTGGAGGCGGCGGTCCGCCAGACCGGTTACCGCCCCAACCTGATGGCGCGGCGGCTGCGCTCGCAGCAGTCCGGCATCCTGGGGGTGATCGTGGCCGACATCCGCAACCCGTACTTCACCGCCCTGATCCGTGCGGTGGAAGAGGTCGCTTACCGTGCCGGTATGCGCGTGACCCTGTGCAATACCGATGAAGATCCGGAGCGTGAGGCGCTGTACCTGGAGCTGATGCAGGAAGAGCGCATCACCGGGCTGATCTTCGCCCCGACCCGGGTCACGGTGGGGCGGATGCATGAGTTGGCCCTGGATTACCCCACCGTGCTGGTGGACCGTGCCGGCCCCGGCAGCCGCTACGACAGCGTGGTGCTGGACAACGCTGCGGCGATGGGCGAGCTGGTGGCGCACCTGCAGGCGCAAGGCTACCGGCGCATCGGCGGGTTGTTCGGCAGCACCAGCACCACCGCGGCCGAGCGTCGCGACGGTTACCTTGCCGCGATGCGCGCGCAGGGGCTGGAGCCGGATTACCGCGAAGTGGCACCCACCGCCGAGGCAGCAATTGCCGAGTTGGGCCGATGGCTGGCCAACGATGACCGCCCCGAGGCCATCGTCACCAGTAACAGCCTGCTGCTGATGGGCGCGCTCAAGGCCGCACGCACCGCCGGCCTGCGCCTGCCGCAGGATCTGGCCCTGGCCGGATTCGACAACGAGCGTTGGACCGATCTGGTCGAGCCGGGCATCACGGTGGTCGAGCAGCCGGTGGAAGACATGGGCCGCGCGGCGATGTCGCTGCTGCTGGAACGGCTGAGCAATCCGCAATTGCCGATCCGCCGCATGGTGATGACCGGCCGCTGCGTGGTACGTGGGTCTACTGGCACACGTACCACGCGCGTCTGATTGCGCTGAAGCAGCTGCGTAGCGCTGGCCCGAACGCCTGGTTCGTCGCGCGCGCGGGTCCTTTTGGTGATTCAAATCAAACGCCTGGTTACTGGAGTGTGCGGTGCCCTCACCGCTCGCGGGACACGCCGTTAACCCGTCCATGGGGGCTCGGTGGCGGCATCCATGCCGCCAACGGTCCCGCAATCGGCGAGGGCACCGCACCAGACAGTTGGCTGGTGGCTTCATTTGAAGAACTAAATCAACGCACCAGACGATTTGCTGATGACTTCATCGAAGAATGAAATCACAGCATCAGACAGTTTGCGGGCCACGTTTTTTAAAACTGTACGCACCGACCAACTCGACTAGTCCTTGCCCGCTCACCGTCGCGGGACCTTGAGCGGCATGGATGCCGCGCCAGAGCGTCCAGGGACGGATTCACGGCGTGTCCTGCGATGGTGGGCGGGCGAGGGCCCTGCAGCCCAGTCGCAGATCAGCAGCTCTACAACTGACCTGTCCGCGCTGTCGAATCGCTTCGATACGCTGAGCCAGTAACGCTCCATCGCGCCCAAGAGCGCTCCTACGCGACGCTGAGCCGGTAACGCTTCATCGCGCCCAAGGGCGCTCCTACGGGCGTCGCGTTCCGTTGCTGCAGCACACACAAAAAAGCCCCGACATTGCTGCCGGGGCTTTTGTATTTCCGATCAACCGTATGACTCAGCGATCCGGGCGGTGGGTTCCACCGTCGTTTTGCACGGCCAGATATTCCTTGGATTGCTCGTCCAGCTTGTCGCCCAGCATGCGGCGCACCACCACGAAGAACAGCGGGATGAAGATCACGCCGAGCACGGTGGCGAACACCATGCCGCCGATCACGCCGGTACCGATGGAGTGACGCGAGTTGGCGCCGGCACCGGTGGAGATGGCCAGCGGCAACACACCCAGGATGAACGCGAACGAGGTCATCAGGATCGGGCGGAAACGCAGATGCGCCGCTTCCATCGTCGCCTCGCGCAGGGTCTTGCCCGCTGCACGTTGCTCCACTGCGAATTCCACGATCAGGATCGCGTTCTTCGCCGCCAGGCCAATGACCGTGATCATGCCGATCTTGAAGTACAGATCGTTCGGCAACCCGCGCAGCATCGAGAAGACGATCGCACCCAGCACGCCGATCGGCACCACCATCAGCACCGCCACCGGAATCGACCAGCTCTCGTAAAGCGCTGCCAGGCACAGGAACACCACCACCACCGACAACGCCAGCAACAGCGTGGCTGCATTACCGGCGATGATTTCCTGGTACGACATGCCGCTCCAGTCGAAGCCGAAGCCCGGCGGCAGATCGTTGTTGACGATCTCTTCCATCGCGGTCATCGCCTGGCCGGAACTGCCGCCCGGGGCAGGGTTACCCACCAGGTTCACCGCCGAATAGCCGTTGTAGCGGTTCAACGCCGGCGAAGCGTAGGTCCATTCGGCCTTGACCACGTTGCTCAGCGGAATCATCCCCGGCTGACCATCGGCACCGGTGGCAGTGGCGCTGGGAGTGAAGAAGTTGCGCAGCGACTCGGGGCCGGTACGGAACTGGTCGTCGGCGCGGATGTTGACGCGCTTGATGCGGCCTTCGGAGAAATAGTCGTTGACATACACCGGCGCCAGCATCAGCTGGATCGAGCTGTAGATGTCGCTGACATCCAGGCCCATCGATTGCGCCTGCACGCGGTCCACATGCAACTGCAGCTGCGGCGAGTTTTCCAGGCCGTTCGGGCGCACGCCCACCAGGGTGTCCTGCTTTTCCGCCGCCTTGCCGAGCACGATGTTGCGTGCCTGGGTCAGCGCTTCCTGGCCGGCACCGGAACGGTCCTGCAGCCACATGTCGAAGCCGCCGAACTGGCCCAGACCCTGCACGGTGGGCAGGTTGACCACGAAGATCTGCGCGCCCTTGATGCCGTAGAAGGCGCCATTGAGCTGCTTGATCAACTCTTCCGCGGTGACGTCACGGTCTTCCCATGGTTTGAGCCGGATGAAGCCCATGCCGACGTTTTCGCCCGAGCCCAGGAAGCTGAAGCCGGCGATCTGCAGCATGCCTTCCACGGCCGGCTGCTTCTCCAGGACCGCACGCATCTGCGCAAAGGTCTCGTTGGTGCGGATCTTGGTGGCGCCCGGCGGCAACTGCACGATGGCCAACGCAAAGCCCTGGTCTTCTTCCGGCAGGAAGCTGCCCGGCATGCGGGTGAACAGGAAGCCGCACAGCACCACCAGCACCACGAACACGATCATCCATGGCGGCGAGCGCTTCAGGGTGTGGCCGACCACGCCCACATAGCGATGCGCCAGCTTGTCGTAGTACTTGTCGAAGGTGCGGTAGATCCAGTTCTTCTTGGTCGAATGGGTCGACTTGAGGAACGCGCCGCACAGCGCCGGGGTGAAGCTCAACGCCAGGAATGCAGAGAAACCCATCGACATGGCGATGGTCAGCGCGAACTGCTTGTAGATCGCGCCGGAGGCGCCGGGTTGCAGCGAGGAGGGAATGAACACCGCCGCCAGCACCACGGTGATGGCCACCACCGCGCCGGTGATCTGGGTCATCGCCTTCTGGGTGGCCGCCTTCGGCTCCAGATGCTCTTCGCTCATGATGCGTTCGACGTTCTCGATCACCACGATCGCATCGTCCACCACGATGCCGATCGCCAGCACCATCGCAAACAGCGTCAGCTGGTTGATGGTGAAGCCGATCATGTACATGCCGAAGAAGGTGCCCAGCAGCGCGACCGGAATCACCAGCGTAGGAATCACGGTGGCGCGGAAGTTCTGCAGGAACAGCAGCATCACCAGGAACACCAGCACGATGGCTTCCACCAGCGTATGGATCACTTCCTCGATGGAGATGCGCACGAAGGTGGTGGACTCGTACGGCGCAAACCAGGTCACGCCCTGCGGGAAGGTGGGCTGCAGCTCGTCGAGCTTGGCGCCCACTGCCTCTGACACGTTCAGTGCGTTGGCGCCCGGCAACAGCTGGATGCCGAAGGCACCGGTGGGCTTGCCGTTGTACTGGGTGTCGAAGCCGTAGTTGCTCGGGCCCACGGTGACGCGCGCCACGTCCTTCAGGTGCACGGTGGCGCCATTGTTGTCGGTGCGCAGGATGATGTCTTCAAATTCCTGCGGCGAGCTGAAACGACCTTCGGCCGACACGGTGGCGGTGAAGCTGATGCCTTCCGGGGTCGGGTCGGCGCCCACCGAGCCGGCAGCGAACTGCACGTTCTGGTTGCGCACCGCGGTCAGCACCTGGGTGGCCGACAGGTTGTAGCCCTGCAGCTTCTCCGGGTTCAACCAGATGTTCATCGCGTACTCGGCGCCGAACTGGTTGGTGCTGCCGACGCCGGGCACACGCGAGATCTGCTCGAGCACGCGCGAACCGACGATGTCGTTGAGCGCATCGCGGTCGATCGACGGATTGTCCGAGCGCAGCGCCGCCACCATCAGGAAGCCGGCGTTGGCCTTGGCCACCACCACACCCTGCTGGGTGACTTCCGAGGGCAGACGCGGCGTGGCCAGCGACACCTTGTTCTGCACCTGCACCTGCGCGATATCCGCGTCGGTGCCGGTTTCGAAGGTCAGCGTGATGGTCACGCGGCCGTTGGAGGCCGAGGACGAGTTGAAGTACAGCAGGTGGTCGATACCGGTGAGCTGCTGCTCAATGACCTGGGTCACCGCTTTTTCGGCGGTGTCGGCGCTGGCGCCGGGGAAGTTGGCGGTGACGGTGACCTGCGGCGGGGCGATCGTCGGGTACGACTCGATACCCAGATTCAGGATCGAGATCACGCCCGCAAGCGAGATCAGGATCGCCACCACCCAGGCAAAGATCGGGTGTTCGATAAAAAACTTAGGCATGTCCGGGTTCCGTCACTGCTGCTTGGACTGGGAGTCGGCCGGTTGCGCGGCCGCGTCCTGCTTGGGCTGTTGCTGCGCAGCCGGCGCGGCGGCATCTGCGGCCGGCGCGGCCTGCGCGGCCTGCGCGTCACCGCCCTGGGCTGCGGCTGGCGCAGCGCCGGGTGCTGCGCCCGGAGCGCCGGGCTGGCCGCCTTGCGCCGGCTTGTTCGGATTCCACGGCACGCCCTTGGCCGGCTGCCCTTCCTTGGCCTTCTGCACGCCATCGACGATGACCTGGTCGCCCGGGGTCACGCCGCCGGTCACGATCCACTGGCCTTTCTGCTGGCCGTCGACGGTGAGGTTCTTGCGCACCACCTTGCCGTCCTTGCCCAGCACCAGCGCGTAGGCGCCGGTGGCATCGCGCTGCACCGCCTGCTGCGGCAGCAGGTAGGCATTGTTGCGCTGGCCCAGGCTGGCCTTGAAGCTCACGAACGCGCCCGGCAGCAGCGATTGTTCGGGGTTGGGCAGGGTCGCACGCAGCGACACCGCACCGGTGCTCGGGTCCACCGTCACCGCCGAGACGTCCAACGTCCCCGGATGCGGATACTGCGTGCCGTTGCCCAGTTCCACATTGATGGTGGATTTGCCGTCGCCACTGAGCTCCACGTTGCCGCTGCTCTGTGCCTGGCGCAGTGCGGCCAGCTCTTCGCTGCTCATGGCGAAGTTCACATACAGCGGGTCGATCTGGTCGACCGTGGTCAGCAGGGTGGCCTCACCCGCACCGACCAGCGCGCCTTCGGTCACGCGCTGGATGCCGGCGCGGCCGGTGATCGGCGAGGTGACGCTGGCGAAGCCGAGCTGGATGCGCGCGGACTCGACCGTGCCGCGCGCCTGCTGCACGCTGGCACCGGAAGAGCGCTCGTTGGCTTCGGCGGTGTCGATATCCGCACGCGAGACGTACTGCTGCGGCGCCAGGCTGCGCGCACGCGTCGCAGCGATCTTGGCGTTGGCATAGGTCGCTTCGGCGGCCGCCAGCTGGCCTTGTGCCTGCAGCAGCGTGGCCTTCAGCTGCGAGGGGTCGATCTCGAACAGCGGCTGGCCTTCCTTGACGTTGGCGCCTTCGGTGTACAGGCGCTTGAGCACCACGCCGTCGATGCGCGCGCGCACGTCGGCGGAGCGGTACGCCGACAGGCGGCCGACCAGGTCGCGTTCCAGCGGCAGCGTCTGCGGCTTCATTTCCAGCACCGACACTTCCGGCGGCGGCGGCGCCTGCTGTTGTTCGGGCTTGCTGCAGGCAGCGAGCGCCACGGTGATGGCACAGGCCAGGCCGAATGTGCGGAGCGGGGCAATCATCAGGAGGAACTCCGTTAGGGTCTTGAAGTGAGAAGAGAAGGCGGTGTCGGCGTTGGCGCGGCAGATGCCGCAGCAAACCCACGCAAGAAGGTGTCCACGGCAAATTGCGCCCACTGCTGCCTGGCGGGAAGGCCGGCGCGATGGGGGACCTGAAACCGTTGGCGATCGAAATCCAGCCCGACGATCATGCTCAGCAACAATTCCGCCATGAAGTGCGGATCGTCATGCCGTAGCTGGCCGGCCTCGATCGCCTGCTCGAAGCGTTGCGCCAGGCGCCGTTGCATGCCGGCCACGCCCTCGTGAAAGATTTGCTGCGACTGGTCGGGGAACCGGTGCGACTCGGCTTCGACCAGACGGCAGGTCTGTAGCACATCGGGATTGTTCAGACGGTCAAGATGGGCCAGCGCAAAGGCGAGCAGATCCGCGTGCAGGTCGCCCGACACCGCGCCCAGCGGGCCGGTGGCCAGGTGCACGTGGTCCTGAAGTACATCGCGCAGCAGATTTTCTTTACAACCGTAATAGCTGTACAGGGTCTGCTTGGAGCAGCCGGCACGCTCGGCCACCGCGTCCATGCTCAGCCGCATGCCGCGCTCGGCAAGCAGCGCATGCACAGCCGCATGAATGCGGCGGTCGCAGTCCGAACGCCGGGCGGCACGGTGGGAACGAGGGGTCATGGCGGTAGACTATACCGTCCAGTATAGTTTTTAAACAGGCTTGACGGTCGCAGTTTTGTTTGCGCGCCGCCTTCTGTGCCAGGCATTCGGCCCGACTTTGCCGGATCTGGCGATCCGTAGCGCCGGTTGGCCGCGCGGCAGCGCAAAACTTCAGAGCCATACTGCTTTTGCGCGACCGGGATGCCTGTTGGGCGCTGAGCATTTGCGCTATGCAGCAAAGCGTTGTCCCTGTCCATCGGTACAATTCAGCTTTCCTACCGAGCATCCCAGCGCTCTCATGACAGCCAAGAAAGCCGCTTCGAAATCGTCCACGACGTCGGTCAAACCGGTCGCCGAACGTGCCGTCCCCGTGCTTGCCACCGAACCGCAGGCGGTGACCCTGGAACCGGTGTTTGCCGCGTTGCGCAAGCGCTACCCGGCGGCCCGCCAGGCCGAGGTCCAGTCGTTCGCGGCCGGCTTCTATCGGCGCATGGAAGAGGACGAATTTCCCAACCACCCGCCCGAGCAATGGGCCGCGCTGGCGGCCGACATGCTGGAATTTGCGCGTGTGCGCAAGGCCGGCACGGTCAACGTGCGGGTGTTCAACCCGACCATGAAGAGCCACGGCTACGAGTCGCCGCACACGCTGCTGCAGATCGTCAACGACGACATGCCGTTCCTGGTGGACTCGGTGAGCATGACGCTGTCGGACCTGGGCATCGGCGTGCACGTGCTGGGTCACCCGGTGCTGCGCATTGCGCGCGACAAGGCCGGCAAGCTGGCCGCGGTGGGCGAGGGCAAGAGCGAATCGCTGATGGTGCTGGAGATCGACCGCCAGCCTGCCGATGAAATGCCCAAGGTGGAAGCGGCGGTGCGCAAGGTGCTGGCCGAGGTGCGCGCGATCGTGCAGGACTGGTCGGCAATGCGCGAAAAGATGGTGATGCTGGCCGACGACCTGGCCACCCGCCGCCTGCCCATCGACGACATCAGCCGCCACGAGGCGCAGGAGTTCCTGCGCTGGGCCGCCGCCGACCACTTCACCTTCTTCGGCTACCGCGAATACCGCGTGGAGAAGCAGGGCGGCCAGGACGTGCTGGCGCCGGTGGAAGACACCGGCCTGGGCCTGATGCGCGGCCACGACACCTCGCCGGCGCGCCCGGTGACCACGCTGGCGGCGCACGGTTTGAACACCTCGTCCAAGCTCAAGGACGCATTGATCCTGACCAAGACCAACGCACGCTCGCGCGTGCATCGTGTTGGCTACATGGATTACATCGGCATCCTCGAATTCGATGCCAAGGGCCGTATCGTCGGCGAGCAGCGCTTCCTGGGTTTGTTCACCTCCAGCGCCTATAACCGCCGCCCGTGGGAAATTCCGCTGGTGCGTCAGCGCCACGAATACGTGATGAGCAAGTCGGGGCTGACCCCCAGCAGCCACAGCGGCAAGGCGCTGCGCCATATCCTGGAAACGCTGCCGCGCGAAGAGCTGTTCCAGTCCAACGAAGAAGAGCTGTACCGCACGGCAATCGGTATCCTGGGGCTGCAGGAGCGCGTGCGTAGCCGCATGTTCCTGCGCCGCGACAAATACAGCCGCTTCATTTCTGCGCTGGTGTACATCCCGCGCGAACGCTTCAATACCGATGTGCGCTTGCGCATCGAAGGCCTGTTGAAAGACGCGCTGCATGGCGAGTACATCGATTCCAGCGTGGTGCTGGGCGAATCGCCGCTGGCGCAGCTGCATCTGATCGTGCGTCCCAAGAGCGGCGAAGCGCTGGAGTTCAACACCACCGAACTCGAATCGCGCCTGGCGCGCCTGCTGCGCAACTGGCGCGACGACCTGCGCGAAGCGCTGGTGGCGCGCCACGGCGAAGCCAATGGCCTGCGCATGGCGGCCAACTTCGGGCGTGCGTTGCCGGCCGGTTACATCGAAGAATCGTCGATCGAGTCGGCGGTGTCCGATGTCGAGCACCTGGCCACGCTGGATGGCCCGGACGATCTGCATCTGAGCCTGCAGGAAATCCGTCGCGACGACGGTATGCGCCTGGATGCCGGCGAAGGCCTGCGCCTGAAGCTGTATCGCCAGCTCGACGACATCCCGTTGTCCGACGCGATGCCGATGATGGAAAACATGGGCCTGCGCGTGATCTCCGAACGGCCGTACCGGCTGCAGGTGGGCGAAACGCCGGTGTATATCCAGGATTTCGAAGTCGAATCCACAGCCGGCAAGATCAACGCCGCGCAAGCCGATGCAGGTTTCGGCGAAGCGTTCGAGCGCATCTGGAACGGCGATGCGGAAAACGACGGCTTCAATCGCCTGATCCTGGCCGCCGGCCTGCATTGGCGTCAGGTCGCGTTGCTGCGTGGCTACTGCAAGTACCTGCTGCAGACGGCGGTGCCGTTCTCGCAGGCCTACGTCGAAGCCACCTTCACCCGTTACCCGCTGCTGGCGCGCCTGTTGGTGGAACTGTTCGAAGCGCGCTTCGACCCGTCCACCGGCAGCGAAACCAAGGCGCAGATCTTTGCCGGCCAGGAGCGCCTGCGCGAAGAGCTCTCTGCGCTGGCCGCTGGCGACGAGGCCACGCTCAAGGCGCTGGAGCCGGTGCTCGAGGCACGTGGCGGCAATCGCGCCGCGCAGCAGGAAGCTACCCGTGCCACGCTGTTGAAGCTGATGGACCGCGTCTCCAGCCTGGACGAAGACCGCATCCTGCGCAGTTTCATCGACGTGATCGATGCGACGCTGCGCACCAACTATTACCAGACCGACAAGCACGGCAAGCACGCCCATTGCATCAGCTTCAAGCTGGATTCGGCGATCGTGCCGGACTTGCCCAAGCCGCGTCCGTATCGCGAGATCTTCGTCTACGGGCCGCGTGTGGAAGGCGTGCATCTGCGCTTCGGCGCGGTGGCGCGTGGCGGCCTGCGCTGGTCGGACCGCCGCGAGGACTTCCGTACCGAGGTGCTGGGCCTGGTCAAGGCGCAGATGGTCAAGAACACCGTCATCGTGCCGGTGGGCGCCAAGGGCGGTTTCTACGTCAAGCGTTCGCCGGCGGGCGGCGACCGGGACGCGATCCAGGCCGAAGGCATCGCCTGCTACAAGTTGTTCATCCAGAGCCTGCTCGATATCACCGACAACATCGTCGGCGGCAAGATCGTGCCGCCGCCGCAGGTGGTGCGTCACGACCAGGACGACCCGTACCTGGTGGTCGCCGCCGACAAGGGCACCGCAACGTTTTCCGATATCGCCAATGGGCTGGCGCTGGATCATGGCTTCTGGCTCGGCGATGCGTTCGCCTCCGGCGGCTCGGTCGGTTACGACCACAAGGGCATGGGCATCACCGCGCGCGGTGCGTGGGAGTCGGTCAAGCGCCACTTCCGTGCGATGGGGCGCGATTGCCAGAGCCAGGACTTCAGCGTGGCCGGCATCGGCGACATGTCCGGCGACGTGTTCGGCAACGGCATGCTGCTCTCAAGGCATATCCGCCTGCTGGCCGCGTTCGATCACCGGCATATCTTCCTCGACCCGGCGCCGGATGCCGCTGCGTCCTTCGCCGAGCGCGAGCGCCTGTTCAAGCTGCCGCGTTCCAGCTGGGCCGACTACGACGCCAAGCTGATCAGCGCCGGTGGCGGCATCTACCCGCGCAGCTTGAAGTCCATCGACATCAGCGCACCGGTGCGCGAGGCGCTGGGCCTGGAGTCCAACGTCAAGCAGCTCTCGCCCAACGCGCTGATGAACGCCATCCTCAAGGCGCCGGTGGACCTGTTCTGGAACGGCGGCATCGGCACCTACGTCAAGGCGTCCAGCGAATCGCATGCCGATGTGGGCGACCGTGCCAACAACGGCCTGCGCGTCAATGGCGGTGAGCTGCGCTGCAAGGTAGTGGGCGAGGGCGGCAATCTGGGCCTGACCCAGCTGGGCCGCATCGAAGCCGCGCAGACCGGCGTGCTGCTCAATACCGACTTCATCGACAACTCGGCCGGCGTGGACACCTCCGACCACGAGGTGAACATCAAGATCCTGCTCAACGACATGGTGCAGGCCAAGAAGCTCAGCTACGACGCGCGCAATACGCTGCTGGCGTCGATGACCGACGAAGTGGCCGACCTGGTGCTGTGGGACAACTATCGCCAGAACCAGGCGATCAGCTTGATGGAGCGCATGAGCGTCAAGCGGCTGGGCTCCAAGCAGCACTTCATCCGCACGCTGGAACTGCAGGGCCTGCTCGATCGCCAGATCGAATTCCTGCCCTCCGATGCCGAGCTGTCGGCACGCAAGGCACGCGGGCAGGGCCTGACCCGGCCGGAGCTGTCGGTGCTGTTGTCGTACTCCAAGCTGGTGGCGTTCCAGCAGCTGCTGGAATCGGATATTCCGGAAGACCCGTACCTGTCCAAGGAACTGCAACGCTACTTCCCGCAGCCGCTGCAGAAGAAGTACGCCGATGCGATGGAGCGTCACCGCCTCAAGCGCGAGATCATCGCCACTGCGGTCACCAACACCACCATCAACCGCATGGGCGCCACCTTCCTGATGCGCATGCAGGAAGACACCGGCCGCAGCATCGGTGAGGTCGCCAAGGCCTACACCATCAGCCGCGAAACGCTGGATGCGCGCGCGCTGTGGACGCAGATCGATGCGCTGGACGGCAAGGTGCCCGAGTCGGTGCAGATCGATGCACTGGAAGTGGTCTGGCGCCTGCAACGCTCGTTCGTGCGCTGGCTGCTGCTGCGTCCTGGCCAGATGCCGGGCATCACTGCGGCAGTGGAGCGCTACCACGGCCCGTTCAACGACATCCGTGTCGCCTCGGGCGTGTTGTCGGATGCGCAGCGTCCGCAGTACGAAGGCAGCGTGAGGGAGTGGCAGGACAAGGGACTGCCGCCGCAGCTGGCGCAGCAGCTGTGCGAGTTGCGCTACCTGGAACCGGCGTTCGACATCATCGAGACTGCGCGCACCCGCAAGCTCAAGCCGGTGGAAGTGTCCAAGGTGCATTTCCGCCTGGGCGATGCGCTGCGGCTGCCGTGGTTGTTCGAGCAGATCGACGCGCTGGAGGTCAACGGCCGCTGGCATGCGGTGGCGCGTGGCGTGCTGCGCGACGAACTGGCCGCGCATCAGCGTGCGCTGGTGGGGCAGGTGCTGACCATGTCCGGCAGCAGTGCCGAGGACAAGGTGGCCAACTGGCTGGCGCGCGACGATTCCAGCCTGCGCTTCACCCTGGCCATGCTCGCCGATGTGGCCGAGCAGAAGACGCTCGACTACCCGACCGTATCGGTGGCCGTGCAGCGGTTGGGTCAGTTGGCCGCGCACGGGTTGTAAGCGCAACCATCACGGCGGAGCCAGGGCTCCGCCGTGATGGTGTTGGCCAGCATGTGGGTCAGGACTGCATCGACGCATGCGCTAGGTGTCCCCTGCCAGACAAGTGAGGTCGCCGGTTTTTGCGAGGCCTTTTGCAAGGGATGTTGTCAGTGACCTGCCGACAATGTTGCTCCCTCTTGCCTGTGTGTCCCCAGTTTTTCGATCAGGGTATCGCTGGCCTCGTTGAGTCCGTTGACCTCGACGTCTGCGCCATGGGCGCGCAATTTGAGTACCACCCGATCGAGCGCACCCACTGCGCTGATGTCCCAGAAATGCGCATGCGTCAAATCGATGATCACCTTCGCTGGCGGACTGAGATAGTCAAAGCTGGTGGCAAACTGACCGGCCGACGCAAAAAAGACCTGGCCGCGTACGTCGTAAACGCGCACCCCATCGTCGCGGTCGATCTCGACAACACTGAGCATCCGCCCCACTTTACGGGCAAAGAACAGCGCAGATAGCAGGACACCTGCAAGCACGCCCTTCGCCAGGTCGTGCGTCCATACGGTGACGATTACCGTGCCTATCATGACCACCGACGAACTCTTCGGGTGCTGTGTGAGATCGCGCAATGATGTCCAACTGAAAGTGCCGATGCTCACCATGATCATCACGGCAACCAACGCGGCCATGGGGATCTGACGCACCCAAGGCGCACCGTAGACCACCATCAGGAGCAGCACGACGCCGGCCGTCATGCAGGACAACCGGCCGCGGCCACCTGACGTGATGTTGATGACCGATTGACCGATCATTGCGCAACCGGCCATCCCGCCGAAAAGCCCGGAAACGATATTGGCTACGCCCTGGCCAGCACACTCCCGATTACGCTGAGACGGGGTGTCGGTCATATCCTCGACGATCTGTGCGGTCATCAACGACTCCAGCAAACCGACCACTGCCAACGTGACCGACACCGGGAACAGGATCCTAAAGGTGTCCAGCGTCCACGGCACCTCGGGCAGGAGAAACGAAGGCAAGCTGTCGGGTAACGTCCCCATATCGCCGACAGTGCGGATATCCACCTTCCAGTACATGCAGATGGCAGTCATCGCAACGATTGCCACAAGCGGGGAGGGCACTGCTTTGGTCAATTGCGGCAAGAGATAGATGATTGCCAAAGCAGCAGCGCACACTGCATAGACTTGCCAGGGCATGCCGATCAGCTCCGGCAGCTGTGCCAGAAAGATCAGAATCGCCAGCGCATTGACGAACCCGGTGATGACCGAGCGCGAGACGAATCGCATCAATGCACCCAGCCGTAGCACTCCTGCAATGATTTGCAGTGCGCCGGCGAGCAGCGTGGCTGCGAGCAGATAGTGCAAGCCATGGTCCTTGACCAGATCGACCATCAAGAGCGCCATGGCACCGGTCGCAGCGGAGATCATGCCAGGGCGTCCCCCAGCGATCGAGGTCACCACTGCAATGCAAAACGCTGCATAGAGTCCCACCTTGGGATCGACGCCAGCGATGATCGAGAAGGCGATCGCCTCCGGAATGAGCGCGAGTGCAACGACCAAACCTGCAAGCACATCGCCACGCACGTTGCCGAGCCATTGCTGGCGCAACGAATAAAACGTTGACATTGGATTCGACTCCACGCGCCGGAGAGCACACACGGCGCGCACTAAATAAGCGGACAGACCTCACATTCCCTGAAAAGGGGCACGAAACCGTGTGTGGGTCAGGGCGGCGTCATTAGGGGGGGGGCGAACCGGCGAGTAGCGAGCGCATAGTCTAACTTGCATTTGGGCCTTGCTCAATGCGTACACGTCGATGGGCACGCACGCCAACAATCCGGCGGCAACGGGCAATGGGCAATTATTGCACTCTACAAGGATTGTTGTAATAATAGATACATGGACGATAACCGTGCTGTCTCTGCCCTTGCCGCGCTTGCGCATGCCGATCGACTGGCCGCATTTCGCATGCTGGTGCGTGCCGGGCCGCAGGGCGTGCCGTCCGGGGAGATCGCCGATGCGCTATCGATTCCACCAACCCGCATGAGCTTCCATCTTTCAGCGCTGGAGCGCGCCGGTTTGCTGCGCTGCTGGCGGGATGGGAGGCGGATCTTCTACGCCGCCAACTACGAAGACATGCGCCAGCTGCTTGCCTTCCTTACCGAGGATTGCTGTTCCGGAAATCCGGATATCTGCCGCGACCTCATCACACTCACGGCCACTTGCATTGCGGAGACCTGCTCATGAGCGATGCCACGTCCTTTAATGTTCCGCCAAACCACGCGCATGAAAGTGGCGTCCTGCAGCGTGCAGCCTTCCGGCAGGTGCTTCATGTCATGGAAAGCCGCATTACCGCGTTTTTCGCCTTGCCGATTGTTTCTCTTCAACAGTCGAGGCTGACGCTGAGTTCGCAAGAGATCGGGCACATGGCAGTTGCCTCGATGCCGCGCCAGCAGGTGCCGTGATCATGGGCGTGATCATCTATCACAATCCGGCCTGCGGCACGTCCCGTAATACGTTGGAAATGATCCGCCAGTCCGGCGAGACACCCGAGGTCATCGAATACCTGCAGACGCCGCCCACCCGGACGACGCTGATGGAGCTGATCGCTACGATGGGACTTGCCCCGCGCGACCTGCTGCGCAAGAAAGGTACGCCCTATATGGAACTGGGGCTGGATGATCCAGCGCTGAGCGATGACCAGTTACTGGATGCGATGATGGCGCATCCCATCCTGATCAACCGGCCCATCGTCGTGACCGACAAGGGCACCGCGTTGTGCAGGCCATCGGAGAAGGTGCTGGATTTCCTCAACGATCCAGTCCGCTCCTTTATCAAGGAGGATGGCGAGGTGGTGAGCACGCCAGGAGCGAACGCGTGAGCGAGGAAGTCACCAACGACCTTCCGAACATCGATACTGCCCAGTTCACCCCTATCGATACGCAATGTCTTGCCGGACCCAACGACCCGGCGCACCCTCCGCGTATCCTGGTGCTGTACGGATCGGTGCGTGAGCGCTCCTACTCACGGCTCCTGGCGCAGGAGGCCGCACGATTGCTGCGCTGGTACGGCTGTGGGGTTTGCATCTTCGACCCGCGTGATCTGCCGCTGCCCGACGGTACAGATGCCTCGCATCCGAAGGTGCAGGAGCTACGGCAGCTTGCCAACTGGTCCGAGGGGATGCTGTGGGTCAGCCCGGAACGTCATGGCGCCATGAGCGCCATCCTGAAGGCGCAGATCGATTGGATTCCCCTGGCGCTCGGCGCCACGCGGCCCACCCAGGGCAAGACGCTGGCACTGATGCAGGTCTGCGGTGGTTCGCAGAGCTTCAACTCGGTCAATCAGATGCGCATTCTGGGCCGCTGGATGCGCATGGTGACCATCCCGAATCAGTCGTCTGTCGCCAAGGCATTCCTGGAGTTCGATGACGCGGGACGGATGAAGCCTTCGCCGTATTACCAGCGCGTCGTCGACGTTTGCGAGGAGCTGGTGAAGTTCACCTGGCTGGTGCGCGGCCGTTCGGCTTATCTCACCGATCGCTATTCCGAACGCATCGAGAGCGCCGAACAACTATCCAAACGCGTCAATCAGCGCGCTAGCTGACGGATCTGAAGCATGCTCGCTCTTGCGATCTTCGTTGTGACTCTCGTGCTCGTCATCTGGCAGCCACGCGGTCTGGGCATCGGCTGGTCTGCGCTGGCCGGGGCGGCCGTCGCGTTGGCGACCGGCGTCGTTGGCTGGAACGATGTCGGCACGGTGTGGCATATCGTCTGGGATGCGACGTTTACCTTCGTTGCGCTGATCGTGATGTCGTTGATTTTGGATAAAGCCGGGTTTTTTGCCTGGGCCGCGCTGCACGTCGCCCGCTGGGGCGGTGGCAACGGCCGAAAACTTTTCCCGATGATCGTGCTGCTCGGCGCGGCAATCGCCGGGCTGTTCGCCAACGATGGTGCAGCGCTTTTGTTGACACCGATCGTACTCGCCATCTTGCTGCGTCTGCATTTTCCACCGGCGGGCGCGCTGGCGTTCACCATAGCCTGCGGCTTTATCTCCGATACCGCCAGCCTGCCGCTGGTGGTATCGAATCTGGTCAACATCGTCACTGCAAATTATTTCGGCGTGCCGTTCGGCCGCTATGCCGCAGTGATGCTTCCGGTGAACCTGATCTCGGTCGCTGCGACCCTGTTGGTCCTGTGGGTCTGGTTCCGCCGCGATATTCCTGCACGCTACGCCGTCGATGAACTAGAGCCGCCGCACACGGCTATCCGCGATCGGGCAGTCTTTCGCGCGGCGTTCCCGGTGCTGTCCTTGTTGCTGGTCGGCTACTTCGTGACCGGCCCGCTCGGCGTGCCGATCGCCCTGGTGACAGGGGCTGCCGCGCTATTGCTGATGGCGATTGCGGGACGATGGCTGACCGGCGGGCGCGGCGCCACCTTGGCGCTGGTCGAGATTCTGCGTGGTGCACCCTGGCAGATCGTCCTGTTCTCGCTGGGCATGTACTTGGTGGTATACGGCCTGGGCAACGCATGGCTCACCAGCGCGGCAACCGGCGTTCTGACCTGGTTGGCCGCCCAGGGCGAGTTCGTGGCCACCATCGGGACCGGCTTCGCTGTGGCGGTGCTGGCATCGGTCATGAACAACATGCCCGCGACGCTGGTGGGCGCGTTGGCGATCAATGCGGCCGATGTTCCTGCACACACACGCGAGCTGATGCTCTACGCCAATGTCGTCGGCAACGATCTTGGGCCGAAGTTCACGCCCATCGGATCGCTGGCGACGTTGCTGTGGCTGCATGTCCTCGCAGACAAGGGGCAGCGCATCACATGGGGCCAGTACATGAAGGTCGGCCTCATCCTGACGCCGCCGGTCCTGCTGGCTGCACTCATCGCATTGTGGGCTTGGTTAACGATCATTTCCTGAGCTGGTAGGCATCGTGCATCTGTAAGAACAGGTGCGCTCCACGCCTGCCTGTCAGGCCGACGCGCTGCCGAGACTGCTGACACGAACGCGTAGGGCTCATCTCATCTTGACGACCACCTTGCCTTTTGCGCGCCCCTTGGCCAGATACTCCAACGCCTGCGCTGCCTGCTCGAACGGGAACACCGTGTCGATGACCGGGCGGATGCGTCCGGCTTCGAGCAGTTCGCCGAGTTTGGCCAGTTGCGCGCCGTCCGGGCGAACGAACAGAAATGCGTAGGACACGTCGCGCTTTTTGGCCAGGCGTTTGATCTTGCGGCTCATCAGCCCGAACACCAGCGTCAGCAGACCGTTCAAGCGCCGGGCACGGGCGAAGGCCGCATCCAGCGGCCCGACGAGCGAGACGATCTTGCCGCCGGCCCTGAGAATGCCGACAGATTTTTCCAGTGCATCGCCCTTGGTTGTGCCCAGCACTACGTCGTAGCCGCGCAGCACGTTTTCGAATTCCTGGGTCTTGTAATCGACCACATCATCAGCGCCCAGGGCGCGCACCAGTTGCACGTTGCCGGTACTGGTGGTGGTTCCTACGTGCGCGCCGATCTGCTTTGCGAGCTGGATGGCGAAGGTGCCGATGCCGCCGGAGCCGGCGGGAATGAAGACCTTCTGGCCGCGCTGCAGCCCGGCGCGCTCGGTCAGCGCTTGCCAGGAGGTGAGCCCGACCATGGGAATGGACGCGGCCTGGACGAAATCCAGGTTCGCCGGTTTCAGCGCGGCGGCGCTTTCGGGTACCACCGCAAATTCGGCGAGCGAGCCGGTGCCCAGATCGAACACGCTGGCAAACACGGCATCGCCTTTCTTGAAGCGGGTGACGCCGCTGCCGACCTCGGCGACGATGCCTGCCAGATCGCTGCCCAGCGTGGCAGGCAGGTCGAACTCGAGCACCGGTTTGAATATTCCGGTCATGACCATGTTGTCGATCGGGTTGACCGATGCCGCGTGCACTTCGACCAGTATTTCGTCGGGTTTCAAGGCCGGCTGTGGCAGCTCGGAAAAACCGACTCCGGGCGATTTGCCATAACGCTGGAAGGTGAGCGCTTTCATGTGGTTGGAAGTCCAATCCTGTCGTTGGGTAGGCGTGGCCGGGTGCTGTACGCGTCCCGTAGCCGTCACCTGTTGCGTTCGCGCATCACGCCTCACCCACGCGCCCGCGGCAGTCGCCTTGCCGACTGCCGCGGGCAGGGCACCGGCGTGAATCGTCAGTTGCGTAGCTGGTAGCGCTGCGCCGCGGTCGCCTGCCGCAGATCGGACAACAAGCCCTGGCGTGCGCCATCCAGTGCATCCCAACGCTCGGCCACATGCAGCGGCGGAATGGTCACCAGCTCGCGACGATCGAAGCCGACCAGTGCAGCGTCGACCAGTTCGCCGACATCCATCAGGTCGCTGAGCGTGTTGATGTCGATCCCTGCACGCTCCCAGATCTCGGTGCGCGTACCGGCCGGCAGCACTGCCTGCACGTACACGCCCTTGGCGCCAAGCTCCAGGTGCAGGCCCTGCGACAGGAACAGCACGAAGGCCTTGGTGGCGCCATACACGCTCATGCCGAATTCGGGAGCCAAGCCCACCACCGAGCCGAGGTTGACGATTGCGCCGCTACCGGACTGCGCAAAGCGCGGGGCGACAGCAGCGGAAAGGCGCGTCAGGGCGGTGATATTGAGCGCGACCAGGCGTTCGATCGTGTCGGCGTTCTGCTCCAGGATGCCGCCGGACTGGGCGATGCCGGCGTTGTTGATCAGCACGCCGATCTGCGCATCGTCGCGCAGACGCGCTTCGACCTGGCCGACATCGGCATGCTGGGTGAGGTCGGCCTGCAGTACATCGACACTGATGCCGTGTGCGTTCTGCAGGCGCGCCGCAAGAGCATCCAGGCGTGCCTTGTCGCGGGCGACCAGCACGAGGTTGTGGCCGCGTTGCGCGAAGCGTTCGGCGTAGACGGCACCGATCCCGGTGGATGCGCCAGTGATGAGGACAGTGGGAAGCGTGGTCATGGTGGATTCCTGAGTTCAGAAGGTGTGGCGAATGGCGTTGGCAGGACGCATTAGCCGGAGACGGTCGGGTAATCGGTGTAGCCCTCGGCACCGCCGCCGTAGAGCGTGGCCGGATTCAGCGGTGCCAGCGGCGCGCCACGTTGCAGGCGTTCGACCAGATCCGGGTTGCTGATGAAGGCGCGGCCGAACGCGAACAGGTCGGCCTTGCCCTCGCTGAGTTGGGTGGTGGCCAGCGGCTGGTCGTAACCGTTGTTGGCCAGGTAGGTGCGCGTGAACCGGCTGCGTAACGCGTCGTAGTCGAACGCGGCGAAATCGCGCGGGCCACCGGTCGCGCCTTCGACCACATGCAGATACACGATGCCCAGGGCGTCGAGTTGCTCGGCGATGTAATCGTATTGCGGCTGCGGGTCGCTGCCGGAGATGCCGCTTGCCGGCGACACCGGCGAGATGCGCACGCCGGTACGCTCGGCGCCGATTTCCTTGGCCACCGCAGCGACAACCTCCAGCAACAGACGTGCACGATTTTCGATCGAGCCGCCGTAGGCATCGTTGCGCTGGTTGGCACCGTCCTTGATGAACTGCTCCAGCAGGTAGCCGTTGGCGGCGTGGATTTCGACGCCGTCGAAGCCGGCGGCAATCGCATTGGCGGCGGTCTGGCGGAAGTCATCGACGATGCCGGGCAATTCGTCCAGTTCCAGCGCGCGTGGCTCGGAGACATCGGCAAAGCCGTTGTTGACGAACACCTTGGCCGCTGCGCGGATTGCCGAGGGCGCAACCGGTGCGGCGCCGCCTGGCTGCAGGTCCACGTGCGAGACCCGGCCCACATGCCACAGCTGCACGAAGATGCGCCCGCCCCTGGCATGCACCGCGTTGGTGACCGCGCGCCAGCCGGCGATCTGCTCGGGCGTGTACAGGCCGGGGGTGTCCTGATAGCCCTGCGCTTGCGGCGAGATTTGCGTGGCCTCGGTGATGATCAGGCCGGCCGACGCACGCTGGGCGTAATAGGCGGCGGCCAGCGCGCTGGGCACCAGGCCGGCGCCGGCCCGGTTGCGGGTCAGCGGGGCCATCACGACGCGATTGGCCAGCGTCAGGGTGCCCAGGGCATAGGGTTCGAACAGCGAAGAGCGGGTCATTGGCGGTGCTCAGACGGAAAGGTTGGCAAAGATTACGACCAAAATCTAACATGTCAACATGTTGATTACGGTCGACATCAATGTATCTTTCAGGCTCCCCAGTCCCGCATCCCCACAGAGTGACCCCACGATGAAAGTGACCAAGGCCCAGGCCCAGGCCAACCGGGCGCATGTCGTCGAAACGGCATCGGTGCTGTTTCGCGAGCGCGGATACGACGGCATCGGCATTGCCGATCTGATGGCCGCCGCAGGCTTCACCCATGGCGGGTTCTACAAGCAGTTCCGCTCCAAGGCGGATCTGATGGCCGAGTCGGCAGCCTGTGGCCTGGCCAACATCGCTGCGCAGAGCGCGCACGTGGACAAGGCGGATTTCGTCAATTTCTATCTGTCCCGCGGACACCGCGACAGCCCTGCCACCGGTTGCACGATGGCCGCGCTCGGCGCCGATGCCGCGCGTCAGCCGGAAGAAGTGCGCGAGGCGTTTGCGGTGGGGGTGGAGAACGTGTTGACTGCGCTCGACCGTAGCGGCGCAGCGCCCGGCACCGCCGAGGCCGCGCATGAGCGCGCCAGCAACCTGGACATCATGGCGCACGCCATCGGCGCGATCGTGTTGTCGCGGTCGTGCCCGAACGATTCGCCGCTGGCCGACGAAATCATCGCGGTGTGTCGTGAGCAGATCCTGTCGTCGTTGCAGCCATCCAATTGACCGATGCACGAGGGATGAGTCACGCAAGGCGACGGTTTGCGCCGCGCAACGGCGACGCGCTACATCACGATACCTGCTGAGGTGCTGCCGTGCTTATCGCTGATCGCAACACGCTCTAAGCCCGATGCCCGCTCATTTCCTGCCCGGCATCCTTGTCGAAGCGCACATGCCACCAGGTGGCGCTGAGCGAGATCAGGCTGACCACGCAGAACGCCAGCGAAAAATCGCGTTGCGCCGGTTGGGTGTGGTCGCCGGCCAGCATGGCCAGTTTGAGGATCATCGCGCCGGCACACACGCCCACCGAGAGCATCAGCTGCTGCAGGGTGGTGTACAGGCTGCTGGCGCGGCTCATGCGCGCGCGGGGCACGTTTTCGTAGGCAATGGTGTTGTAGGCGGCGAACTGGAACGACATGAAGGCGCCGCAGCACAACAGCAGCCCGAACATCAGCGCCAGGGGCCAATCGGGACGGAACAGCGCGCACACCATATAGCCCAGGCTGGCCAGCACGCCATTGCCGATCAGGCTGTTGCGGTAGCCGAAACGGCGCAGCAGCTGCGGGGTGATGCTGCGCATCAGCAGCGCGCCCAGTGCGGTGGCCAGGATCAGACGCCCACTGTGCGCAGCGCTCATGCCGAAGCCGATCTGGAACAGCAACGGCAGCAGAAATGGCTGCGCGCCCTGGGTGATGCGCATCAGCGCGCCGCCAATCACCGACAGCCGGAACGAATCGATGCGCAGCAAGCTCAGGTCCAGCAACGCGGCCGGGTGGTAGCGCGCATGCCACAGATAGCCCAGTGCAGCGGCCGCGCCGGTGGCCAACAACCAACTGGCCATGCCGATGCCACTTTCCTGGCTGACCATTTCCAGGCCGAACAACAGGCAGCCCAGCGCCACGCCGCACAGCACGAAGCCGCGCAGGTCGAAACGTGTTGGCGCAGCCTCGGCGGGAATGTCGGGGATGAACCGGCGCACCAACAGGAAGCCGGCGATGCCGATCGGCACGTTGATGTAGAAGATCCAGCGCCAGTCCAGATACGAGACGAAAAAGCCGCCCAGTGGTGGGCCGAGCATCGGGCCGATGAAGGCGGGCACCAGCGTCCAGGCCATCGCAGAGACCAGATGGCGGCGCTCCACCGTGCGCAGCAGGATCAGCCGGCCCAGCGGGGCCATCATCGCGCCGCCAGCGCCTTGCAGCACGCGTGCGGCCACCATGGTGGGCAGGCTGTCGGCCAGCGAACACAGGATCGAGCCGGCGACGAACACCCAGATCGAGGCGCCGAACACACGGCGCAGGCCGAAGCGGTCGGCAATCGCGCCGCTGGCCGGGATCAGCACCGCCAGCGCCAGCAGGTAGCTGGTCATGGCAATGCTCATGGCCGGCGCGGCCACGCCGAAGTCGCGCGCCAGTGTAGGCAGCGCGGTCGCCAGCACGGTGGCATCCATCTGCTCCATGAAAATGGCGCAGGCCAGGATCAGCGAAATAATGCGGTAGTCGGGATAACGCGGCGGGGTAACGCCGGCGTCGGACACGCTGGAAGGCATCGGACTCTCGGTTGCGGGGCTGCATCGACGGCGCCAGTGGGGCGTCCGGATCGGCCCGCGTCGCACGATGATGTGCGGCGCAACATGGATAATTGTCCGCTGCTACGGTGCGGGGTTCAAGCGCACCTGAGTAACAGTGCGTGCTTGTCGATGCAGACGCGGTGGTTTTGATATTGGGCGGTGGCGTTGATGCAGCGGTTGGCGGCTAAGGCGGCTGGTGGTGACGTAGAAGCGCGCGATGGCGATATAGGACGCGCGAAGTGGTGGTTAGTCGGCTGGTCGTCCCAGAGCTGCCCGTACCCTCATCCGGCGCTGCGCGCCACCTTCTCCCGATGGGAGAAGGATCCAGAGCCCCTCTCCCGGCGGGAGAGGGGTTGGGGTGAGGGTACGGCGGAAGAAAGCCAACCCTGACATCGCGCAGGGGCGGTTGTCTTAGCTACCCGAATCAGCGCTATGCCGCCGGGCTGTCCCAGGCGTCCTTGATTTGCAGGATCTGCGGCAATGCCTCGCGGAAATGGTGCACCAGCCGCGGTTCCAGTTGCTTGCCTGCCATGCTCTCCAACTTGCGCATGGCGTCTTCCACCGTCCATGGCGCCTTGTAGGCGCGCCGCCCGCACAGTGCGTCGAACACGTCGGCCACCGCCACGATGCGTGCGGATTCGGGAATGGCATCGCCTGCCAATCCCTTGGGATACCCGCTGCCGTCCCAGCATTCGTGATGATGCAGCGCGATTTCCGCGGCCAGCTGAAACACCGGGCCGCGGCCGTGGCGCAGCAGGTCGTGGCCCGCCTGCGGATGCTGGCGCACCACCGAGCGTTCGTGTTCGTCCAGTGAATCGGGCTTGTGCAGGATGCTGCCGGGTACCGCGATCTTGCCGGCGTCGTGCAGCGGGGCGGCGTCCTGCAGGGTCTGCGCCTGCTGCGGCGACCAGCCCATCGTCTCGGCCAGGACCCGCGCATACACCGCCATCCGCCAGATATGCGCGCCGGTGTCGGCGTCCTGGCCCTGGCCGGCGGTGCCGAGTAGATGGATCGCGTCGCGGTACTGCTGGGCCAGCCGCGCATTTTCGGCCAGCTTCAACTGCGTGGCGATGCGTGCCTTGAGCAGCGCAGGCGAGTAGGGCTTGCTGACGTAATCGGCCGCGCCCGCTTCCAGCCCGAGACGTTCGTCGTGCTCGCTGTTGCGCGAGGTCACGAACAGGATCGGGATGGCGTTGCTGGACGGCAGCTGCTTGAGCGTGCGCGCCACCGCATAGCCGTCCATGTCCGGCAATTCGACATCCAGCAGGATCAGCTTGGGCGTGTGGCGGGTCACCGCATCCAGGGCTTCACCGCCGGATTTGGCGAACACCAGCGCGAAGTCGTCGCGCAGCAGCTGGCGCAGCGTCGCCAGGTTGCTGGATTCGTCGTCGACACACAGCAGGGGACGGGACGGCATGGTCGATCCTTGCCAAGCGGCTCGGTGAGCGCGGTCAGTGCAGGTGGGTGGTTTGCCACTCGCGCAACGTGGTTTCGGCGCGACGGAAGTCGAAATCTTCGACCGCGCGCTGCAGTGCTTCCTGCAACGTGCGCGGTAAACGTGGCGCGCAGATCAGCAGCGCGTGGTCGATCTGGTCTGCATCGTCGCTGGCAAAGGCCGATGTCAGGATCTGCACGCTGTCTGCATCCAGTGCCACGCCATCGTCATCGGCAACACTCTCGCTGTCGCTGTCTTGCAGGAACGCGCGGATCGCTTCGGCGGTGCGCTGCATGATGTCCTTCAACGCGATCAGCGAGGCGGTGATGTCGTGCCCTTCGTCGATACGCATTTCCAGATCGCCGGCAGCACCGGCCAGCGCCGGCAGCGCGAGCGAGCCGGCCGCGCCACGCAGTTTGTGCGCCATTGCGCCGATGGCCGGCAGTTCGTTGCGGCGCAGATGTTCCGCAGCCACTTCCGCAGGGTCGGGGTTGTCGCGCAGCAGCTTGATCAGATAACGCGCATATGGCTCGCGTTCGCGCCACAGGCTGCGCGCGCGCGCAGCGTCCAGCAGTTCGGGGTCGCTGTGCTCCCACTCGGGGCCGGCGTGCGCCTCTGTTTCATGCGGCAGCGATGGGATCCGCCGTATGCCCGGCTGCAGAAAGTGACGAATGGCAGTGACCAATTCTTCGACGTTGAACGGCTTGGCGATAAAGCCATTCATGCCGGCTTCCAGCGCCTTTTCCTGTTGCGGGCGGAACGCGCCGGCAGTCAGTGCGATCACCGGCAAACTGGCCAGGGCCGGGATCTGGCGCAGCCGGCGGGTCGCCTCGTAACCGTCCACCACCGGCATCTGCACATCCATCAACACCAGATGAAACAGGGTGGGCGCGCGCCTGAGCGTGCTCACCGCCTGTTCGCCATCGTGGGCGACGGTGACCGTGGCGCCTTCGCCTTCGAGAATGCGCTGCGCCACTTCGCAATTGATTTCGCTGTCGTCCACCAGCAACAGGTGCGCGCCTTCCAGGCGGCGCGCAACGAACGTGGGCGTGGCCGGGCGGGCGCCGGGGCGCTGGTCCACCAGTTGTTCGACCAACCGGTGCAGCGCCGCGCCGGTCACCGGCTTGGTCATCACCGCATCCAGGTCCTGTTGCTCGGGGTGCTGTTCCAGCAGGCGGCGCTCGTAGGCGGTGACCATCACGATCACCGGATGCGGGCCCGGCACGGCGCGCGCACGAATCTCGCGCGCAATGGCCACCCCGTCGATATCGGGCATGCGCCAGTCGAGCAGGAAAACATCGTAGGGCTCGCTGGCCTGCTCTATCGCCTGCAGTGCGGCCTGCCCGCTGGCCACCGCATCCACGCGCCAGCCAAGTTCGGTGGCGATGCGCACCAGATTGTTGAGCGCCGCATCGTGGTCGTCGGCAATCAATACGCGCGGCATCGCTTCCGGCGGCAATGCCGGCAAATCGCGCTGGGTTTGCGGCGGTGCGGATTTTTCCAGCGTGATCACGAAATAGAATTCGCTGCCGCGGCCGGGCACGCTTTCCACTTCCAGCTCGCCGCCCATCAATTCGATCAGGCGCCGGCTGATGGTCAGCCCCAGGCCGCTGCCGCCATAACGCCGGCTGGTGGAGGTATCGGCTTGCAGGAACGGCGAAAAGATCAGGCTCTGCTTTTCCTTGGAAATGCCAATGCCGGTATCGCGCACCGAAAACAGCAGCTTGAGCTTGTTGGGGTCGCCGCTGGGGAAGCGCCGTACCGACAGCACCACTTCGCCCTGTTCGGTGAACTTGATCGCGTTGCCGACCAGATTGACCAGCACCTGATTGATGCGCAGCGCATCGCCGAGCAGCCAACGGCTGTCGCGCGGCAACGGCTCGACGATCATTTCCACCGGCTTGGCGCTGAGCGAGGAACGCATCAGGTCGGCGATGTTGTCGAACAGCTGGTTGAGATCGAACGGGGCGCGTTCCAGATCGATGCGCCCGGCTTCGATCTTGGAGAAGTCCAGGATGTCGTTGATGATTTCCAGCAGCGTGCGGGCGGAGCGATCGATCTTGGTGACCATGTCCTGCGCGGCGCCGGGCAGCTCGCTGCGCTGCAGCAGGTACAGCATGCCCAGGATGGCATTCATGGGCGTGCGGATTTCGTGGCTCATGTTGGCCAGGAAATCGGACTTGGACTGGTTGGCGCTCTTGGCCGCATCCATTGCCAGACGCAGCTGTTTTTCGTGCAGTTTTTGCTCGGTGAGATCCACCGCCACGCCCAGGTAGCCGATCACCTGGTCGTGGTCGTCGCGCAGGGTGCTCAAGGTCAGCAGCACCGGCAGCCGCCGCCCGTCGTGGCTGACGTAGGTCCACTCGCTGGTGTCGCTGCGGCCCAGGCTGGTGAGCGCAGCCACCGCTTCCAGCGTGGGCGCCACCGGCGTGCCGGTCTGGTCGGCGAGCATGTGCGCACGCTCCTGCAGTTCTTCCGGCTCGATGAACTGGCTGGCCTTGCGCCGGCCGATCACCTCTGCCGCGTTGTAGCCCAGCAGTTTTTCCGCCGCCGGATTGAACAGCGTGACGAAGCCGCTGGAGTCGGTGGCGATGATGGCATAACCGGCGTGCGCCAGGATCGCGCGTTGCAGCACCGAAAACTTCACCAGCTCGCTGGTGCGCTCGGCCACCTGATGTTCGAGCGAGGCGTTTAGATCGATGATGCGTTGGTGCGAGCGCACGCGATCGGAGATGTCGCGGAAGAAATGCGAATGCCCGCTGAGCGTGCCTTCGCTTTCGATGATCGGCGCCTTGCTGGCCAGCACATGCACCTGATGCCCGTCGCGATGGCGCATGCTCTGCGCCGCCGATGCATTGCCCGGATGCGCAGCGTCGACAGGGTCGATGTCCGGCATTGCATACGGCTGCGGCGACAGCAGCATGGTCAGGTCCTGACCGATGGCCTCTTCGGCGCTGTAGCCGAACATCGCCCCGGCAGCGGGGTTCCAGTGGGTGATGCGCCCGTCCGGAGTTTCGGCAACGATGGCTTCGCTGGAATGGCTGACCAGCGCGGCCAGCTCCATCTGCTTGCGCAGCACTTCTTCGCGGCGCAGGCCATTGCTGAAATACAGCACCAGCAAGGCGGCGAACAGCACCGATGCGCTCATCACCAGCCCGCCGATCAGCCAGGGCGAACTCTGGTTGAGCGAGGCGACAAAGCTGGCGGTGGGGTGGGCGGTGATGACCCAGGTGCGGCCGTAGATCGGCAGCAGCTGCACCACCGGCGGACGCAGCGCGCTGTCGCTGGCGGGTATGCCGCTGCGATAGAAGTTATGGGTCGGCTCGTTGCGGTCGGACAGATCCAGCGCCACATCGTCGCGTTCGCCCAGTGCGCTTTGCACCATCTGTTCGACGCTGAAGGGGGCATACACCCAGCCACTGGTGGCAACCATGCGTTGTTGCGGCGTCTGCAACGGCATGCCTTCGTGATAGACCGCCAGCAGCACCAGGAATCCGCTTTCGGTGGGGACGCGGTAACCGGACAGCGAGATCGGCGAGGTCATGATCGGCTCGCCGCTGCGCGAGGCCTGCAAGGCGGCAGCGCGCCGGCGCGGCTCGGACGCGATGTCGATGCCGAGCGGACGGTTGCCCGAGGATTCCGGTTCGAAATACAACACCATGTAGCGCTCGCCATCCCACGGCGCCAACGGCCGGCGATGGATGTCCGGCGCGCCGTCGGCGCGCGCTTCCTGCAGAAACGCCGCTTCGTCGGCGGGTGCGACGCGGTGGATGTAGCCGTAACCCAGCACGCCGGGAAACTCGCGCGCATAATCCCGCGAGCGGCTGTACAAGGTGAAGCGTTCTCGACTGATGATGCCGCTGCCCGCGCCGATCACCGCACCGCGTGCGCCGCGCAAGCCGTGTTCGAAGGTATACATGCGCTCGCTGATATTGCGTGCCAGCGTACGCACCACATATTGAAAGCGTTGCTCGCGCTCGAGCTCGTTATGCCGTTGCAGCCACACGCCGGTAACGATGGCGGCAACCAGACCGGCGATCAGGATCAGCAGTGCACCAAAGAATGCGCGACGCCCGTATTGCCTGCGCAGATCCCAGCGGCCCTTCGGCATATTCGTTCCTTCGCCCTGCCTGTTGCATGCCCAGTGTGCTGGCCGACCGACACGTCGACCTCGTGGTACCGCCTGACGATGATCCAGCTGCGTGCAGTCCCCTGAGCGCGGAACAACAACGACTGCGCTCACCGCCTGACGACCGCTCGTACGTTCTGTTCGCCGCGTTAAGCCTGCGCGTGATCCCGGTGGGCGATCAACGCTTGCATTGCATCAGAACGAGAGCCAGATCGACAACGCGTGAAGGATGAGCCCGATCAATCCACCAACCAACGTTCCATTGAAGCGAATGTATTGCAGATCGCGCCCGACACCCAATTCCAATTGTTCGACGAGGTGACGTTCGTCCCAACTTTTCATCGTCGAGGCAATATGTTCGGTCACCGATGTGCGCAAGCGCGTGGTGAGTTTGTCGGCGGCCTGCAACATATGTTGATTGAGCGCTTCACGCAGCGAGGGATCCTGCGACAGGGCCTGGCCGAGCGATTGCATCGAGCGCTCCATATGCGCGGCCATCGAGGACTGCTCGCGCGCCAGATCGTTGCGCAGTGCGTCGCGGATTTCGCCCCATAGGCCTTGCACATATTCCTGCAGTGCCGGGTGTTCGATCGCGCGTTGCTTGAGTTCTTCCACGCGTACGGCCATCTCCGGCTCGTCGCGCAAGCGCGTGATGTAGCGCTGCAACCACGCCTCATAGTCGAGCCTGATTGGGTGCTCTGGCGTCTTGAGGATGTCCTGCAGTTCTTCGATCGCCGCGCGCGCCATGCGGTCGGCCAGGCTGTCGCCGATCTCCTCGATCGGCTTGACCCAGTTCACGGTGCCGACCAGCTTGGGCCACTCGCGCCGCGCGTATCGCACGATCAAGGCAGAGGCGCGCGTCTTGACCTGTTCCTGATCCAGCCATTCGCCCAGCCGCAGCAACACTTCGTCCAGCAATTTCTGATGGCGCCCGTCGGTGGTGAGCAGGGCCATGACATCGCCGACCGTGGCGGCGGCATTCCATTTGCGCAGGCGGTCGACCACAAAGCCTTGAATGGCGCGCCGCACTGCCGCTTCGTCGAGCAGCTCCAGCGCCTGCAGCATCCAGCTGCGTGCCATCTGCGCCAGCATGCGCGCCTGTTCGGGCTTGGCCAGCCAATCGCCCAGGCGGCTGGCCGGGTCGAAGACGCGCAGCTTTTCCATCAAGGCATCGGGGGCGAGGAACTGGTCGCGCACGAAGACGGCGAGGCCGTCGGCCAGCCGGTCCTTGCCGCGCGGCAGGATGGCGGTATGCGGAATCGGCAGGCCCATCGGGCGGCGGAACAAGGCCACCACCGCGAACCAGTCGGCCAGTGCGCCCACTGTGGCGGCTTCGCAGAAGGCCGACACCCAGGCCCAGATGCCGTGTTCGCCCATCAGGTGGCTGACGACAAAGCCGGCGAACATCGCTAGCAGCAAGGCCACCGCCAACAGCTTCATGCGCTGCAGCTGGGCACGACGGGGATCGATGGGGCGGGGAGTGCTGAGACTGGGTTCCATGACTGAAGTGTACTCAGTCGTCTGACCAGGGCATGTCCACGACCACACGCCATACCGCCGTCACCTGGCGCGATCCCTCTCCCTGCACGTAGGAGCGCCCTTGGGCGCGATTGGGCGTTACTGGGAATGCGTCATCGCGCCCAAGGGCGCTCCTACGCAGGGCAACCCGGATCAGGCGTTCCATCGGTCGCGCACTCAGCCGCGCAGGCGCTCCAGCTGCGATTGCAATGCGGCGACCTTGGCCTGCAATGCGGCGTTTTCGTTTTCCAGTTCGGTGACGCGGCGCTGCAAGGCCTTGACGTCGCGGCGTTCGGCTTCGCCGCCTTCGGCCTCGTCGGGCTTGGGTTTGCGCTTGGCATCGCGCACGCGTTTGGCGGCCTGCTTGAGCTCGGCCTTGCCGGCCTGCGCGGCTGCGCGTTGTTCGTCTTCGGACAGCGTGGCTACCGCGGCGGCGGCGCTGATCGAAATCTCGCCGGCCTTCACCGCCTGCACCACTTCCGGGGCGGCCTGTTTGTGGATGCGCTCGATCATCACCACCTGGTTACTGCTCAGGCGCGCCTCGCGTGCCAGTTCGGCGCGGCTCACCGGGGTGGAGGTCTCCTCCCACGGCGGGCTGTCGCTATCGCCGGCTGCCGGTGCGGTGCTGTTGTCGCGCAGGGCGCCGTCATCGCTGCTGCCGTCTGCGTGCACGTCGTCCGCCGGCGGTGCTTCGGCAGCGGCATCGGCATCGCGCTGGGAACGCTGGCGTGCGGCCAGGATTTCGCGCTTGCGCAGTGCCAGCACGCCGCGCTGGAAGTCGGACACGCTGCGCCGGCCCAGGTGCTGCTCGATCATCCACAACTGCACATCCTGCATCGACTGAAAGCGCGGGTTCTGCACGGTCTGGAACGGCAGGTCGTGCTTCTGGCAGATGCCGTAACGGTTGTGGCCATCCACCAGCACATCGCCCCACAACACCAAGGCATCGCGGCAGCCTTCGGCCAGCAGGCTGCGTTCCAGCGCCTCGTGCTCGTCGGGGGTCAGCGGGTCGATATAGGCCTTGAGTTCTTCTTTGACAACGATGTTCATGCGGCAACTGCTGGGGGTATACGGGGCGGGCATTGTAGTGAGCCTGCCGCCGCTTTGCGCGCTTGACGTGGCGCCCGCGCGCGTGACACGCGGGCGCCCGTCGGCCAGCGGAGATGGCGGTCCCGGGTTTCGCCTGCTGCGCTTATGCCACCTGGCGCAGAATCGTGCCCAGTATCTCCACCATCTGCCCGATCTGCTCCGGCGTGACGATCAGTGGCGGCGACAGCGCGATGACATCGCCGGTAACGCGCACCAACAGGCCGCTTTCGTGGAAGCCGCGCTCGAACACCTCGAAACCGCGCGCGCCCGGTGCACCGTCGCGCGGCGCCAGTTCGATCGCACCGATCAGGCCGATGTTGCGGATGTCGATCACATGCGGCAGCCCGCGCAAGCCGTGCAGGGCGTCTTCCCACTGCGGGCCGAGCGTGATCGCACGCGTGAACAGGTCTTCCTCGGCATAGGTATCCAGGGTGGCGATCGCCGCCGCGCAGGCCAGCGGGTGGCCGGAATAGGTGTAGCCGTGAAACAGTTCGATCGCGTTCTGCGGCCCGTGCATGAAGGCATCAAAGATCGCATCGGCCACCAGCACCGCGCCCATCGGCACGGTGCCGCTGGTCAGCCCCTTGGCGGCGGTGATGATGTCGGGAGTGACGCCGAAGCGCTGCGCGGCAAACGCCTCGCCGACCCGGCCGAAGCCGGTGATGACCTCGTCGAACACCAGCACGATGCCGTGGCGGTCGCAGATGGCGCGCAACCGCTGCAGGTAGCCCTCCGGCGGCAGGATCACGCCGGCCGAACCGGAGACCGGTTCGACAAAAACCGCGGCGATCGTGGACGCATCGTGCAGGGTGATCAGCCGCTCCAGATCGTCGGCCAGTTCCGCGCCATGCGCGGGCAGCCCGCGCGAATACGCATTGCGCTGCAGATCCAGCGTGTGCCGCAGATGGTCGGTGCCGGCCAGCAACGGGCCGAACCACTTGCGGTTATTGGGCAGCCCACCGATGGACATGCCGCCGAAGCCGACCCCGTGATACGCCTTCTCGCGGCCGATGAAGCGGGTGCGCTGGCCCTCGCCGCGCAGGCGGTGGTAGGCCAGCTCGATCTTCATCGCGCTATCCACTGCCTCCGAGCCGGAGTTGGTGAAGAACACATGGCCCAGGCCGGGCGGGGCGATCGCGGCCAGCCGCTGTGCCAGCACGAACGGCAGCGGCGAGCCCATCTGGAAGGTGGGGGCGAAATCCAGCGTGCCGGCCTGTGCGCGGATCGCCGCCACGATGCGCTCGCGGCCGTGGCCGGCGTTGCAGCACCACAGGCCGGCGGTGCCGTCCAGGATCTGGCGGCCGTCGACATCGCGGTAGTACATGCCCTGCGCCGAGGCCAGCAGGCGCGGGCGCGCCTTGAACTGGCGGTTGGCGGTGAACGGCATCCAGAAGGCGTCCAGCTGCGCGGGTGCCTGCAGCGCATCCGCCGCATCGCTGGGAAGGTGGTCGGGCATGGCAGGCTCCGTCGCTCGGGATCGCCCGACTGTACGCAGCTGGCACCTCGGCCGTCACCTCGATGCCGGCAGGCGCATGGCGTGCCGGCCGTCAGCCGGCCACGCGATCGGCCACCGGCCCTTCGCAAGCGCGTATCGCCGCCCTGCGATCGCTGCCGATGCCGGGAGCGGTTTCGCGACGTGGGTGGCGAAGCGCAGACAGACTAGTCAATTAGTCGCAGCCCCGGCCGCTAACACCAAGGAACGCTTGTGCGGCGTGGGGTTTGGCAGCGCGTTGCAACGCTGCGGGGCACTCGCGAGCATTGCAAACAGGCAGGGATCGCCGATGATGCGCCAGACGACCGCCGGTTGGGGCTGGTCGCTGTCGCTGCTCATATCGCAACGCGTTGTTTGATCGCAGCCGTCAATCGTATTCGGAACGACCGACAGGACGTTGCCATCGCCCGCAAGGCCATGGCGGCACGCCCGTCAGCCGTGCTTATCGCAGTTCATCGTTGATTTTTTGGGGAAATGAGAATGACGCAAGGGTCCACCGTGGCGACAGCCAGCGGCGCAGACGCCGGTCTACTGTCCAAGGAGCGCATCATTGCGCGGCCGGGGTTCAATCGTTGGTTGGTCCCGCCGGCAGCATTGGCGATCCACCTGTGCATCGGCATGGCCTACGGCTTCAGCGTGTTCTGGCTGCCGTTGTCCAAGGCGTTGGGCATCACTGAGTCGATTGCGTGCCCGGCCGACATGGGCCTGTTCGCGCGCATGGTGGCCACCACCTGCGACTGGAAGATCAGCGAACTGCAGTGGATGTACACGCTGTTCTTCGTGCTGCTGGGCTGTTCGGCGGCGATCTGGGGCGGCTGGCTGGAGCGCGCCGGCCCGCGCAAGGCCGGCGTGGTCTCGGCGCTGTGCTGGTGCGGCGGCCTGGTGATTTCGGCAGCCGGTATCCACTTCCATCAGATCTGGATGCTGTGGCTGGGCTCGGGCGTGATCGGTGGTATCGGTCTGGGCCTGGGTTACATCTCGCCGGTGTCGACGCTGATCAAGTGGTTCCCGGACCGTCGCGGCATGGCGACCGGCATGGCGATCATGGGCTTCGGCGGCGGCGCAATGATCGGCAGCCCGCTGGCCGATGCGCTGATGCGCCACTTCGCCACCCCCACCTCGGTGGGCGTGATGGAAACCTTCCTGGTGATGGCGGCGCTGTACTTTGTCTTCATGATGGCCGGCGCGTTCGGCTACCGCGTGCCGCCGAGCGGCTGGACCCCCGCCGGCTGGACCGCACCGGTGGCCAGCAGCAACGCCATGATCACCGCCAACCACGTGCACGTCAGCAAGGTCTGGGGCATCCCGCAGTTCTGGCTGCTGTGGGGCGTGCTGTGCCTGAACGTCTCGGCCGGTATCGGCGTGATCGGCATGTCCTCGCCGATGTTGCAGGAAGTATTCGGCGGCCGTTTGATCGGTGTGGATGTGGGCTTCGGCAGCCTGGATCCGACCCAGCTGGCCAGCATCGCGGCCATTGCGGCCGGGTTCACCGGTCTGCTCAGCCTGTTCAACATCGGTGGCCGGTTCTTCTGGGCCAGCATGTCCGACAAGCTCGGCCGCAAGAACACCTACACGCTGTTCTTCGTGCTGGGCATCTGCCTGTACGCAGCGGCGCCGTCGGCTGGCGGCATTGGCGGCATCGCGCTGTTTGCAGGCATCTTCTGCATCATCCTGTCGATGTACGGCGGCGGCTTCGCCACCATTCCGGCGTATCTGGCCGATCTGTTCGGAACCCAGATGGTTGGCGCCATCCACGGCCGTCTGCTGACTGCCTGGGCCACCGCGGGCATCCTCGGCCCGGTGGTGGTGGGATATATGCGCGAGTACCAACTGGCGCACGGCAGCCCGCCGTCACAGGTCTACAACACCACCATGTACATCCTCGCCGGCATGCTCGTGCTCGGCCTGATCTGCAATTTGTTGGTGCGCCCGGTGGCCGCGCGTCACTTCATGACGCCTGACGAACTGGCGCGCGAAAAGCAGCTGGCGCACGAGAAGGTGGACCGCAGCGGTCACGGCGTGTTGCCGCCGGAGCAACTGGCGCGCATCGGCCATGGCGGCAATCCCGCGCTGGTTGCATTCGCCTGGATGGCGGTGGGTATCCCGATGCTGTTCGGTATCTGGGTCACCCTGCAAAAAGCCTTCGTGCTGTTCCATTGAGATGAGATGACCAGTCCGTCTTCCCGTTCCGTGCGTCCCGGCAGTGTGGTGCGCACGGTCCGTCGCCATCGCGGTGGCCGCAGCGCCACGGTGCAAGACATGGTGGCGGCCGAAATGCCGGTCGCCTTCATCTACAACGGCGTGCCCTTCGCAGTGATGATGGCCACGCCGGAGGACCTGGAGGATTTCGCGCTCGGGTTCTCGTTGAGCGAAGGCATCGTCGATCACGCGCAGGACTTGCGCGTGATCGCGGTGGAGACGTTTCTGGAAGGTGCTTCGCTGCAGATCGAGATCCCGCCCGAGCGGGCAGCCGCGTTGGATCAGCGGCGGCGCAATCTGGACGGGCGCAGCGGTTGCGGGGTGTGCGGCAACGAATCCATCGAGGCGGTGCTGCGTGTGCCGCCGGTGCTGCAGTCGTCCCTGCAGATCGACGTGGATGCCTTGGCGCATGCGCTGGACGCGCTGCATGCACGCCAGCCCATCGCCGCGCAGACCGGCGCCGTGCACGCGGCCGGTTGGGCCGATGCGCAGGGCAATGTGCAACTGGTCCGCGAAGACGTGGGCCGGCATAACGCGCTGGATAAATTGATTGGTGCATTGGCGCGCGCGCGCATCGATGCATCGCACGGGTTTGCGGTGGTCACCAGCCGCGCCAGTTACGAAATGGCCATGAAAGCCGCGCAGGCCCGAATTCCGCTGCTCGCAGCGATTTCGGCACCCACCGCGCTGGCGATCAGCCTGGCCGACAGTGCGGGACTGACCCTGATCGGGTTTGCCCGCGATCACGATTGTGTTGTTTACAGCCATTCGCAGCGCCTGGATCTGGGCGTTAGCGTGGGAGAGCCCGCATGAGCAAGAAAACTATCCAGCAGTACGACAATCCCGCGGGCGGCTGGGGCGCATTGCGCTCGGTGGCCAAGCATCTGATGGAACAGGACATCGCAGTGCAGGGCGCCAAGACGCTGCTGCACGCCAACCAGCCGGACGGCTTCGACTGCCCTGGTTGCGCCTGGCCGGACCGCGACCACACGTCCACTTTCGAATTCTGCGAAAACGGCGCCAAGGCCGTGGCAGCCGAGTCCACTGCGCGCCGCGCCGGGCCGGAACTGTTCGCCTCGCACAGCGTCAGCCTGTTGTCGCAGTACAGCGACTACTGGCTGGAAGGGCAGGGCCGGTTGACCCACCCGATGCGCTACGACGCGGCCACCGACCACTACGTGCCGGTCAGCTGGGACGATGCCTTTGCGCACATCGCCGGGCATCTCAACGGGCTGGCGTCGCCGGACGAGGCGATCTTCTACACCTCCGGGCGCACCAGTAACGAGGCGGCATTCTTGTATCAGTTGTTCGTGCGCGAGTTCGGCACCAACAACTTCCCCGATTGCTCCAACATGTGCCACGAGCCCTCCGGCACCGCGTTGCGCTCGCAGATCGGCGTGGGCAAGGGCACGGTGTCGTTGCACGACTTCGAGCTGGCCGATGCGATCTTCATCTTCGGGCAGAACCCGGGCACCAACCATCCGCGCATGCTGGGCGAGTTGCGTCAGGCCTCCAAGCGCGGTGCGGCGATTGCGGCATTCAATCCGCTGCGCGAGCGCGGGCTGGAAAAGTTCGCCGATCCGCAGGACAAGCTGGAGATGCTGCACAACGGCTCCACGCGCATCGCGTCGGATTATTTCCAGCTCAAGATCGGCGGCGATCTGGCCGCAGTGAAAGGCATCATCAAGCATGTGCTGGAGCGCGATGCGCAGGCACAGCGCGATGGCACGCCGCGCCTGCTGGATCTGGATTTCATCCAGGCGCACACGGCCAATTTCGACGCATTCGCGGCCGACGTGCATGCGGAAGCCTGGGACACCATCGTCGAAGAATCCGGTCTGGACGAAGCGGCGCTGCGCAAGGCCGGGGAGATCTATCTCAATGCCGAGCGCGTGATCGCCTGCTGGGGCATGGGCATCACCCAGCACAAGCATTCGGTCGCCACCATCCACATGATCACCAACTTGCTGCTATTGCGCGGCCACCTGGGCCGTCCGGGCGCGGGGGTCTGCCCGGTGCGCGGGCATAGCAACGTGCAGGGCGACCGCACGATGATGATCTACGAAAAGCCGCCGGCCGCATTCCTGGACAAGCTGCAGTCGGTGTTCGGTTTCGCGCCGCCGCGCGCAGACGGTTTCGATACCGTCGGTGCGATCGAGGCGATGCTGGATGGGCGCGGCAAGGTGTTCTTCGCAATGGGCGGCAACTTCGCCGCCGCCACGCCGGATACCGACGCGACGCACCGCGCGCTGCGCAATTGCGACCTCACCGTGCACGTCACCACCAAGCTCAATCGCAGCCATCTGGTACACGGGCGCGATGCCTTGATCCTGCCGTGCCTGGGTCGTACCGAAATCGATATCCAGGACGCCGGCTCGCAAGGCGTGACGGTGGAAGATTCGATGAGCATGGTGCACCTGTCGGCCGGCATCAATCCGCCGGCTTCGCCTGATTTGTTGTCCGAGCCGGCGATCGTGGCGCGGCTGGCCGAGGCGACGTTGGGTGCGCGCAGTGCGATCCGCTGGCGTTGGCTGGTGGGCGATTACGACCGCGTGCGCGACCTGATTGCGCAGGTATTCCCGGACTTTGCCGGCTTCAATGAGCGCGTGCGCACGCCGGGCGGCTTTCGCCTGTCCAACACCGCGCGCGACCGCCAATGGGTGACGCCGGAGCAACGCGCGGTATTCAAGCCGCACGCCGTGCCCACCGACAATCCAATCCATCGTGCGCGCCGCAGCCACACCGAGCAGATGGTGTTCACGCTGGCCACCACGCGTTCGCACGATCAATACAACACCACCATCTACGGTTTGGATGACCGTTATCGCGGCGTCTTCGGTGAGCGCCGTGTGCTGTTCATCAATGGCGCCGATATCGCGGCGTTGAACATGAAGGCCGGCGATTGGGTGGACCTGGAGAGCCTGTGCGAGGACGGTGTGCACCGCGAGGCACGACGCTTCCTGCTGGTGGACTACAACATTCCGCGCGGCTGTCTGGCTGCGTACTACCCGGAAACCAACGCGCTGGTACCGTTGTCCAGTTTCGCCGACGAGGCGCGTACGCCGACCTCCAAGTCGATTCCGGTGATCGTACTGCCGCATCGTGCCGAAGCCGCCGACGCGGCACCGCGCGACATTGGAGCGGTGCTTGTCCGCTGATCCACAGCTCACCGTGCAGCTGTTGCACATGCTTGCGGACGCACCGGATGGGATGTCGCTTTCCAAGCTGTGCAAGCAGCTGGGCGTGCGCATGAGCGTGCTGTTGCGCACGCTCGCCTGGCTGGGCAACGCAAACCTGGACGGTCAGCCGGGCCCGGACTGGGTCCGCGTGGAAGACCGTGGCGAGCGGCAATTCGCGGTGCTGACGTCGGTGGGACGCGCTGCCACGCCGCCACGGGCGCGCGAACCGGAGTGAGTCCGGTCGGGCCGGCGATGCCGCTGGTGAACAGGGCCTGCGACAGAGCCGTGCCTCTGGACTGATCACGCCCGCGCCACCTGACCGGACCCTGGCGATGCCAGGGCATCTTGCGGCATGCGCTGCCCCCGTTCGGGGCCTTCGATCCGTCGCGCGTGCACGCCGATGCTTCCATCCCGGTGTCGCTGAGTGGCTGCATCGGTGCACCGCCCAACCCCAACGGAATCGCGGTCGCGTCCGCTTGGCGGCTTTTTCTGCGCATTATTTTCGTTGTCGCGATCAAGTTCGCAGCCGGCGCGCCGATCTGGGGAATACGCCGCATGGGCGTGCGCCAGGCGTGCCGCGGCGATGTCGCTGCAGCGGTAATGGCGGTAGATCGAGGGAGGACGGAACCGATGATGCGTTTGTTGGCTGCCAACCGCAGAGCGCTGCGTTGGGCAGTGGTGGTGCTTGCGCTGGGCGCGGTGCTCACCACCGTCACCGCGCTGGAGCTGCGCCAGGTCAACGCGCGCCGCGCCCAGGCGCAGCTGGCAGCCTCGGCGCAGGCCACATTCGATCAGATCCAGGAGTTGCTCAATCATTATCAGTACGGCCTGCGCGGCATGCGTGGGGTGGTGCTCACCGCCGAGGAGCACCTGGACGGTGCAAAAATGCTGCGCTACAGCCGGAGCCGCGATCTGGCGCGCGAATTTCGCGGCGCCCGCGGTTTCGGTGTCATCCGCCGCGTGCCCGAGGCCGAGCAGGCGCGTTTTGTGGCCGCCGCCCGCGCCGCCGGGCAGCCGGATTTCCGGATCCGCATGCTGACTGCGCACCATGGCGACCGCTTTGTGATTCAGTACATCGAGCCGGTGCAGACCAACGCTGCGGCGGTCGGTTTGGATATCGCCTCCGAGTCCAACCGCCGCCAGGCCGCTTTGGCCGCAGCGCTGAGCGGCGAGCCACGGCTGACCGGGCCGATCACCCTGGTTCAGGCCGGCGGCCACCCATCGCAATCGTTCCTGATGCTGTTGCCGGTCTATCGCGGCGGAGCAACCCCGTCCACGCCGACGCAGCGCCGCGACGGGCTGGTGGGCTGGACCTACACGCCGCTGCTGATGACCGAGGTGATGCAGGCGCTGCGGTTGGACCCGCAACGGTTGCAGCTGCGCCTGAGCGATGTGGATGCCAGCGGGGCGGCGGTGCCGTTCTACAGCAATCGCACCGCCGCCGCGCCGACCGTGGTGGCCAGCACCTGGGTGCAACGCGATGTCATGGGGCGCCGCTGGCGCCTGGACATGCAGGCCAGCCCGGCCTTCGCAGCAGCGGCGCAGGTGTTGCCGGTCAGCGGCATGCTGAGCATCGGCCTGCTGCTGAGCGTGCTGACGTCGGCCCTGGCCGGCGCACTGTGCAGCGGCCTGGAGCGCCGCCGTCAGGCCGCGCGCGGCCAGGCCGATCTGCTGGCGGTGGTGCAGAGTTCGGCCGACAGCATCATCGGCAAGACGTCCGAAGGCGTGGTGCATAGCTGGAACCGCGCCGCCGAACAGTTGTTCGGCTATAGCGCCGAGCAGGCCATCGGCCGTCGCCTGCTCGACCTGATCGTACCGGAGCATCTTCATCACGAAGAGCATGCGGTGCTGCAGCGGATTTCCCGTGGCGAGGAGATTTCGCATTTCGAAACGGTGCGTCGGCATGCCGACGGCCGCCTGCTGGACGTGCTGGTCAGTGTCTCGCCGATCCGTGGCGCCGATGGCCGCCTGATCGGCGCCTCCAAGACGGTGCGCGACATTTCCGAGCAGAAAGCTGCGCGTGCCCAGATCCTGGCGCTCAACGCGAGCCTGGAAAACCAGGTGACCGCGCGCACCGCAGAGTTGCAGCGCAGCACGCTGATGCTGGAGGGCGTGCTGAGTGCGGCTTCGGAGGTGTCGATCATTGCTACCGATCCCAGCGGTTCGGTCACGCTGTTCAACACCGGGGCCGAGCGCATGCTCGGCTACCAGGGCGAGGAGGTCGTCGGCCGCGCGAGCATCTCGCTATTTCACCTGCCCGGGGAGGTGGACGCACGCGCGCGCAGTCTGACCCAGGAGCTGGGCAGGCCCGTGGAAGGTTTCCGCGCATTCGTGGAGAAAGCCGAGCGCGACGGCGCCGACACCTACGAGTGGACATATGTGCGCCGCGACGGCAGCACGCGTCAGGTCAGTCTGGTGGTCACTGCCATCCGTTCCGAGGACAACGCCATCGCCGGTTATCTCGGCATCGCGCTGGACATCAGCGAACGCAAGGCGGCCGAACGCTCGCTCGCGCGCAGCAACGCGATGACCCAGGCGATCCTGGACACCGCAGTCAATCCGATCATCACCATCGATACTTACGGCGGCGTGCGTTCGTTCAACAGTGCCGGGGAGCGGGTGTTCGGTTATGCGGCCAGCGACGTCATCGGCCAGAACGTGCGCATGCTGATGCCCGACGTCTACGCCGGCCGTCACGACGCCATCCTGGAGCGTTACCGCCAGTCCGGCGCCGGACAGCCGACCGGCATCGACAACGGCCGCGAGGCGCTGGCCAGGCGCAAGGACGGCAGCGAGTTCCCGGTCGAAATCAGCCTTGGCACGATGTGGGTGGATGGCCAGCGTCTGGTGGTCGGCGTGATCGCCGATATCACCGAGCGGCATCGCCAGCGGCAGGCGCTCACCCGCGCGCGCGACCAGCTTGCGATGGCGGCCGATGCCGCGGAACTGGGGATCTGGACCTGGATCCCCGGCACCGATGCGCTGGAGTGCAATGCGCGCATGTGCGAGATGTACGAGTGGCCGCCTAGCCTGTCCGAGCGCGGCCTGTGCTACTCCGATTGGCGCTGCATGGTGCACCCGGACGATATCGACCGTACCGAGCAGAGCCTGCAGGCCGCGATGGAAGGGCGCGGTGTCTACGATCCGGTCTTCCGCGTATTGCGCAGCGACGGCGGGGTACGGCATATCCAGGCCGGAGCGCATACCGAACGCGATGCGGAGGGCCGTATCACGCGGGTCATCGGCATCAACCGCGACATCACCTCGCAGCTGGAGGCCGAACAGGAGTTGCGCCTGGCCAAGGCGCGCGCCGACGAGGCCAGCGAAGCCAAATCCTCGTTCCTGGCCAACATGAGCCACGAGATCCGCACCCCGATGAACGCGGTGCTGGGCATGCTGCAACTGCTGCAACGCACCGGGCTGGATGCGCGCCAGGGCGATTACGCCGGCAAGGCGCAGAAGGCCGCCACGTCTCTGCTCGGCCTGCTCAACGACATCCTGGATTACTCCAAGATCGAGGCCGGCAAGCTGCAGCTGGATCCGCATGGGTTCCGGCTGGAGGAGTTGCTGCGCGATCTGTCGGTGGTGCTGTCGGGTAACCATCACCGTCCCGAGGTCGAAATCGCCTATCAGCTGGATCAAGGAATTCCCGACCGGCTGGTCGGCGATAGCCTGCGCTTGCAGCAGGTACTCATCAACCTGGCCGGCAACGCGCTCAAATTCACCCAGTACGGCCATGTGCTGTTGCGGGTGGAATTGCTGGCCATCCACGCGCAGGCGGTGACGCTGCGCGTGGCGGTGGAAGACACCGGGATCGGCATCAGCGCCGAGCAGCAGCAGCGGATTTTCCATAGCTTCACCCAGGCCGAAACGTCGATCAGCCGTCGGTTCGGCGGCACCGGGCTTGGCCTGGTGATCAGTCGCCGCCTGATCGGCCTGATGGGTGGCAACCTGCAGGTGGACAGCACGCTCGGGCAGGGCAGCCGCTTCTGGTTCGACCTGCAGCTGGAGTGCGAGACGCCGGCGTTGCAGTTGCCTGCCCGCAGCAGCGATGCAGCCCGGCACCTGTTGCTGGTCGACGATAGCGCGCTGGTGCGGGAGGTACTTGCCGAGGGTCTGGTCGCGCAGGGGTGGACGGTGGCGGCGGTGGCGTCCGGCGAGGCTGCAGTGACGCACGCGGTCGAGGCGGCTGGCAGCGGCCGGCCCTTCGATGTGGTGCTGATGGACTGGCGCCTGCCCGGCATGGACGGGATCGCGGCGGCGACGCGCATCCGCGAGCGCTGCGGCCGTCATGTGCCGCCGGCGATCCTGATGCTCACCGCCTATCAGCGCGAACTGCTGGCCGAGGCCCAGCGGCACGGCGAGGTCCCCTTCGTCGATCATCTGGTCAAACCGGTCACGCCCCGGCAGGTGATCGACGCGATCGAACAGGCGTTGCGCACCGACCCGCCGCCGGTGCCGGTGCCTGCGCTCCCGCAGCGTCTGCAGGGGCTACGCGTGCTGGTGGTGGAAGACAATGCGCTCAACCGTCAGATCGCCGACGAGCTGCTGCGCGGCGAAGGCGCCTGGGTGGCGCTGGCCGAGGACGGCGAAAAAGGCTTGCAACGCCTGCGCGAGGGCCCGGGGGTCGATGTGGTGGTGATGGACATGCAGATGCCGCATGTGGATGGACTGGAGGCCACCCGGCGCATCCGCGCCGATGCGCGCTTTGCCGCACTGCCGATCCTGGCCATGACCGCCAATGCCGCCAGCAGCGATGTCAGTGCCTGTCTGGAGGCCGGCATGGATGCGCACATCGGCAAGCCGATCGACCTGGAGCGCATGGTCGATGCACTGCTGCGGCTGAGCGGTCGCAACGCCGCAGTGGCGACCGGCGATGTCCAGGCGGATGCATCGCCACCGCACACGATCGCGCTGGATACGGTGCTGGCGCGCTTTGGCCAGAATCGCGCGCTGTTGGCGCGCATGCTCGACACCTTCGACACCGACCGTCACGCAATGCTGGAGTGCCTGCACACCGCGCTCGCCGACAACGACGACGCCGCCTGTGCCGATGCCGCGCATGTGCTCAAGGGGACGTCAGCGACACTTGGGGCCGATCGTCTGGCGCTTGCTGCATCGGCGCTGGAGCTGGACGCGCGTCGCGGCCGCCTGCCGGCGGCGGGGACGCTGGACGCGCTGGCGGGCCTGGCCGATGGCGAGCTGCGTGCCTTGCGCGAGGCGCTGGCCAACAGCCACTCCCAACTCGACAGCGCCGCCATGGCGCCGGCCGATGGCTCGGCGGACACGGTGCGGCACTTCCTGGACGTGCTGGCGCCCATGCTGCGTGCCTCCAACCTTCACGCGCTGGACCTGCTTGCGCAGGCGCCGGTTGCCATCGCCGGCGCGCAGGCTGCGCGCTATCTGCAGTTCCGCCAACAGGTGCAGCAGCTGCAATTCGACGCCGCGCTGCGCACGCTGGACGATTTGATGGAGCACCTATGAGCCTGTTCGATACCTATCGCCGCCTCGCGCCCGACGGCCGGCGTCCTCGCGTGCTGGTCGTGGACGACCAGCCGATCAACATTCATGCGCTCAACGAGCTGTTGCGCGAAGACTGCGACGTGAGCATGGCCCTGGACGGGCAACGGGCGCTGCAACTGTGCCGGGAGCAGCCGCCGGACCTGGTGGTGCTGGACGTGGTGATGCCCGAGCTGGACGGCCTGCAGGTCTGTCGCCATCTGAAGGCCGATCCGGCCACGGCCGACATCCCGGTGATCTTCGTCACCGGCCAGGACACCCCGGAGGAGGAAGTGACCGCCTTGCAGGCCGGTGCGGCCGATTTCATCAGCAAGCCGATGCAACCGGTGGTGGTGCGTGCAAGGGTGCAGAACCAACTGGTGATGAAGTTGCAGAGCGATCTGTTGCGCGCCATGGCCGCGCTGGATGGGCTGACCGGCGTTGCCAACCGACGCCGCTTCGACGAGGCGTTGCAGCTCGCCTGGAAGAACTGCCAGCGCGAGAACCGACCGTGCGGGGTATTGATGATCGATGTCGATCATTTCAAACGCTACAACGACCATTACGGCCACCTGAGCGGCGATGCCTGCCTGCGCGAGGTCGCCCGGCAGTTGGCCGGCTGCCTGGCCCGTCCGCTCGACCTGCTGGCGCGGTATGGCGGGGAGGAATTCGTGGCCTTGTTGCCCGACAGCAATTCCGACGGCGTGCGCGAAGTGGCACGGCTGATGCTGCAGGCCATCGCACAGTTGCGGCTGCCACATGCCGACTCGTCGGTGGGTCCCTGGCTCAGCGTGAGTATCGGCGGCGCATCCATGCTGCCGACGCCGGCACTGGTGCCTGCCACGGTGCTGGCCCACGCCGATACGCAGCTCTACCAGGCCAAGCAGGAAGGCCGGGCGCGCGCCTGCGTGGCATGAGGTCTGCTGCGCGGATCGTTGTCGGCAGAAACCATCCGCATGATGTCGCGGCCAATCTGACAGAATCGACGGCCTGTCCGACGATCCGCTTCGCATGACATCTGCCGTGACTTCGCACAATTCCCCCGCGCGCGTGCTGTTCGCCAGCCTGATCGGCACCACCATCGAGTTTTTCGATTTCTACATCTATGCCACCGCAGCAGTGCTGGTGTTCCCGACGCTGTTCTTTCCCGCCAGCGATGGCAGTGCGGCAATGCTGCAGTCGTTGGCGACCTTTGCAGTTGCGTTTATCGCGCGGCCGGTGGGCTCTGCGGTGTTCGGGCACTTCGGCGACCGGGTCGGGCGCAAGGCCACGCTGGTGGCAGCGCTGCTGACGATGGGCCTTTCCACGGTGGCAATCGGCCTTTTGCCCAGCTACGCGCAGATCGGCATGGTTGCACCGGCGTTGCTGGCGTTATGCCGCTTCGGCCAGGGGCTGGGTCTGGGCGGCGAGTGGGGCGGGGCGGTGCTGCTGGCCACAGAGAACGCGCCGCCCGGCAAACGGGTGTGGTACGGCATGTTTCCGCAGTTGGGCGCACCGCTGGGGTTTCTGTTGTCCACCGGTACGTTTCTTGGCATGGGTGCGGTGCTGGACGATGCGCAGTTCATGCAGTGGGGGTGGCGCGTGCCGTTCCTGGCAAGTGCGCTGCTGGTGCTGACAGGCTTGTGGGTACGCCTGAGCATTACCGAGACGCCGGATTTCCAAAGGACGCTGGACCGCAACGCGCGCGTCAAGCTGCCGCTGGGCACGGTGGTCTCGCAGCATTGGCCGGCATTGATCGTCGGCACGCTGGGTGCATTTGCCACCTTCGTGCTGTTCTATCTGATGACGGTCTTCGCGCTCGGCTACGGCACCAAGACACTGGGCTACGACAAGGAACAGTTCCTGTTGTTGCAGATGGCCGGCATCGTGTTTTTTGCATTGGGCATTCCGCTCTCGGCCAAGTTCGGCGACCGCCACGGCGCACCGTTGGCGATGATGCTGGCCAGCATCGCCATCGTGGCATTCGGGCTGGCATTTGCGCCGTTGTTTCAGGCCAATCACCCGTTACAGGTGCTGGCGTTCCTGGCACTGGGATTCTTCTTCATGGGCCTGACCTATGGCCCCTGCGGCACGCTGCTGGCCGAGCTGTATCCCACCGAGGTGCGCTACACCGGTGCCTCGCTGTCGTTCAATCTGGCCAGCATCCTGGGCGCAGCGCCAGCGCCGTATGTGGCCACGCAACTGGCGGCCAGCTACGGCGTGCAATCGGTGGGGTATTACCTGGGCGGTGCCGCCGTGTTGAGCCTGGTGGCGCTGATGGTTGCACGGCGTTGGCAGCGTTGACCGCAGATCACTGCGGGTTTTATCGCTCGTGCGGATCGTGCGGCAACGCGTCGGTACGCGATGCAGCGCTATCGATGGCGCTGCGCCGTGACATGCCTACGATGCGCCGATGCCGATGCCGATGCCGATGACCGCGATCCCGGCGTTGTGCTCGTCCGGTAACGCGCTGGTCTGGACCCAGACAGGCGATGAAGCAGGTCATTCACGAGGGTCGGTGTCGGCCACTAGATGACGCAGGATCAGCCTGCCAGACGCACCTGGTTACGGCCGCCGGCCTTGGCCAGATACAGATGCTTGTCCGCTTCGTTCAACAGATGGTGCAGCGACTGGTCGCCTTCGCTGGCGACGCACACGCCGATGCTCACCGTCATGCTCAGGGTCTCTTCGCCAACGCGCACGCGCAGCGCGCTGATGCGTTCGCGCAGGGTTTCGAAATAACTGCTGGCGTTGGCGACATCCAGCCCCGGCACCAGCAGGCAGAATTCTTCGCCGCCGAAGCGGGCGACCAGATCCTGCGGCCGCGCGTGCCCGGACACCGAAGCGGCCACCGCACGCAGCGCCTGGTCGCCGGCTTCGTGGCCCCAGGTGTCGTTGATGTGCTTGAAGTGGTCGATGTCCACCATTGCCGCGGTCACCGTCTGGTCCTGCGACAGCAGCTTGGGAATCACCCGCTGGCTTTGTTCCAGGAAATAACGCCGGTTGGGCAGGCCGGTGAGGAAGTCGCGGGTGGCCAGATCCTGCAATGTGCCGATCAGTTCCAGCTGGTCCACGTTTTGCGAAACGCGGCAGAAGAATTCTTCGCGCGAAAAGGGTTTGCGCAGGAAGTCGTTGGCGCCGTTCTTCAGAAAGCGCGGGATCAGCGACGAATCGTTGTTGCCGGAAATGCCGATCACCGCCACCTTGTCGCGTGAGCGGATCGCGCGCAACCGGCGGGTGAATTCCACGCCTTCCATTCCAGGCATTTCCTGGTCGACGATGGTCAGGCGGATGCCGGGGTCGCGTTCGATCGCTTCCAGCCCGGCAGCGCCGTCGGCGGCCAGGACCACGCGGTAGCCGTACATCGACAACAGCGCAGCGGCGTAGGTGCGTGCAGATAGCGAATCGTCCACCACCAGGGCGGCGATCCGGCGATTGCGTTCCAGGCGCTGCACCAGCCAGGCCAGGTATTCGATGCTGCCCGGTGCGTTCTTCAGCACGTAATCGATGATCTGCTGCTGCAGCACGCGCTGGCGCAGATCTTCGTCGTACACGCCGCTGACCACCACGGTGGGCAGTTTGCGCGAGAGAAAGAATTCCACGACCTTGTCGCGGTCGCCGTCGACCAGCACCAGGCCGGTCAGGACCAGAAACCAGCCATCCTCTTCGTCGAGCACCCGTGCGGCTTCGGCCAGGGTCGAGACGACCGTGACCGGCAGTTCCACGCGTTGCTCGATGGCTTCGCGCAGCATGCTGGTGAACGTGCGGGAGTTCTCCACCAACAGCACACGCTGCGGCAGAACTGCACTTTCACTATTGCGATGTAGGGTACCTGGGGACATCGGGTGGCCGTTACGAATCGAACCGTCAGGTCAGCTAACGGCTCTGCTCGCCAAAACTTGAGCGCTGCGTTCCAGAGTGCGCCGATCACCACAGCGCATCGCGCAGCCGATACCAGCTCATCGCCGCCACCAGCAATGGGGTCCGCAGCCGCTGCCCGCCAGGGAACGGGCGATGCGGGATGCGTTCGAACACGTCCAGGCGGCGGCTCTGGCCGGCGATGGCCTCGGCGATGACCTGGCCGGCCAGCCCGGTGGCGGCCACCCCATGCCCGGAGAAGCCCTGCGCGAAATACAGATTGGGCGCCAGCCGGCCCCAGTGCGGGGCGCGGTTGCGCGAAATATCCACGTAGCCGCCCCACAGCGTCTCCAGCGGCACATCGTGCAGCTGCGGAAACACCGTGTGCATGCGCCGGGTCATCAGGCGCTGCAGGCCCGCAGGCGGCCGCGAGGAATAACTGGCACGGCCGCCGAACAGCAGCCGGTGGTCGGCGCTGAGCCGGTAGTAATCCAGCGCCCAGTTGGTGTCGGCCACTGCCATGTCGTTGGTGATCAGGGCCCGCGCACGCGCTTGGCCCAGCGGCGGGGTGGCGCCGACATAAGTGCCGACCGGCATGATGCGCTGCTCCAGCTGCGGTGCGATGCCGTGCAGCAGGGCATTGCCGGCAAGTACCCCGAAGTCGGCCGCGACGCTGCCGTGGGCGGTGTGCATCGTCACCTGTGTGCCGGCGTGCTGGCGGGTCACCGCGGAGTCTTCGTAGATGCGCACGCCGGCCGCCAGTGCGGCACGTGCCAGGCCCAGCGCATAGGCCAGCGGATGCAGATGGCCGCTGGCGGGGTCGAACATGGCGCCCAGGTACAGCGGGCTGTCCAGCACCTGGCGGGTGCGGGTGCGGTCCCACCATTCCAGCGGGTAGTCGTAGCGTTCGGCCATGCGCGCGATGCCGTACTGCAGCGCGTGTCCCTGGCGCGGCTTCAGCGGAACATGCGCATGGCCGTCGCGCCAGTCGCAGGCGATGGCATGGCGTGCGATGCGTGCGCGCAGCAGGCGCATGCCGTCGCGCGAGAAATCGAACAGCAGGCGCGCATCGTCGTTGCCGACCAGCGCTTCCAGCGTCTCCTGCTCGCAACCGTAGCCGACGAGGGCCTGGCCGCCATTGCGTCCGGACGCGCCCCAGCCCACGCGTCTGGCTTCCAGCACGATGACCTTGTAGCCGGCCTCGGCCAGCGCCAGCGCGGCGGTCAGGCCGGTATAGCCGCCGCCGAGGATGCACACATCGGCGTGCTCGGCGCCTTGCAGGCGCGGCTGGGCGGGCAGGGCCGGCGTACTGCGCGCGTACCAGCTGTCCGGATAGCCGGTGTCCGGTGGTGCGCGTTGCGGCAGGGGCTCGGGCGGGCGAGCCATCACACGGTGCGCAGGTACCGCGCGTAATCCAGGTCCGGCACCAGCGCCTGGTAGTCGAGCAGCTCGCGTTGCTTCTGCTGGCCGAACACGTGCTGGAACTGCGTGCCAAGGTGCTCGCCAATGAAGTCGCTGCCACCAAACGCATCCACCGCAGCTTGCCAGGTGCGCGGGGTGAACAGCGATTGCGCATACGCATTGCCGGTGATGGGCGCGCTGGGTTCGGCCGGCTGCCGCAGGCCGTCCAGCATCGCGGCCAGCACGGCTGCAGCGGCCAGATACGGGTTGGCATCGGCGCCGGCAATACGGTGCTCGATGCGGGTGTTGTGCGCATCGCTGTGCGGGATGCGCAGCGCCACGGTGCGGTTGTTGAAGCCCCAGCTCGCATCCAGCGGCACGAAGGCATTGCTGACGAAGCGCCGGTAACTGTTGGCATGCGGGGCGAACACCAACAGCGAGGCCTCCGCGTGCCGCTGCAGCCCGGCAATGGCGTGGCGCAGCGCGTCTGCAGGCGCGTTGGCAGTGCTGGCCAGCACATTGCGCCCGGCGCCATCGAGCAGGCTCACATGCAGGTGCAGGCCGCTGCCGGCCTGGCCGGGGAAGGGTTTGGCCATGAAGCTGGCCAGCTTGCCCTGCTGCTGCGCAATCGCCTTGATGGTGCGCTTGAGCAGAATCGCCTCATCGCAGGCGGCCACCGCATCGGCGCGATGCTGCAGATTGATCTCGAACTGGCCGGGCGCGTATTCGGCCACCGCGGTATCGGCTGGAATGCCTTGCTGCCGGCAGGCCGCAGCTACCGCATCGGTGAAGTCGCGCTGGTCGTCCAGATCCTGCAGCGAATACACCTGGGTGCTGTCGCTGCGCTCGCCGGTGAGCGGGTCGCGCGGGGTCTGCGGGCGCCCCCGCGCATCGGCCACCGCATCGAACAGATAGAACTCCAGCTCCACCGCAATCACCGGGGTCAGGCCGAGCGCGCCAAACCCCTGCAGCACGCGCTGCAACACCGCACGCGGGGCGACCTCGAACAGGCCGCCCTCCGGGGTGTGCATCGCCAGCAGCAATTGCGCCATCGGCCGCGGCGCCCACGGCACCGGGCGCAGCGAGCCTTCGATCGGCCGGCAGATGCGGTCGGCATCACCGATGGCGTAGCCAAGCCCTGTTTCTTCCACGGTGTTGCCGGTGATGTCGGTGGCGATCAGCGACATCGGCAGGCACACGCCATCGCGATAGACCTTGTGCAGCGCACCGGCGCTCACGCGCTTGCCGCGCAGCACACCGTTGGTATCGGGCAATAACAGATCAACCGACTCGCAACCTGCGATGCGAGAGAGTGTGTCTGCATCGGCAGCGGGCAGGGACGCGATGGAGGTCTCGGAAGCCATGGGCAACACCTGCGAAGTCGCCGCGCAGCGTAGCAAAGCGCGCGTGAGCAATCGCAGCCGCAGCGACGTGCGCCTGGCAATGCCGGCGGTGGCGCGGTAAGTTCGAACGTATCGTCGTTCACCCCTACGCATCGGATTCTGCGCATGGCTGTCGTTCCGTTGGTCGGCCTGCCGACCGATCGCATCCTGCAGGGGCCGCACCCGTTCCTGGCTGCCGGCGAGAAGTACATCCGCGCAGTGGCCGAGGCCGCCGCTGCGATGCCGGTGCTGTTACCCAGCCTGCAGCCGTCACTGGATGCACGCGTGTGGCTGGGGCGCCTGGACGGGCTGCTGCTGACCGGTGCGGTCAGCAATATCGAGCCGCATCACTACAGCGACGCGCCCAGCTGGGAGGGCAACCCGCACGATGCGGCGCGCGATGCCACCAGCCTCGGGCTGATCCCGCAGGCGCTTGCGCGCGGCCTGCCGGTGCTGGCGATCTGCCGCGGCCTGCAGGAGGTCAACGTGGCGCTGGGCGGGCGCCTGCATCAGCGCGTGCATGAGGTGCCCGGCCTGGCCGACCACCGCGAAGACCGAACCGCATCGCTGGACGTGCAATACGGCCCTGCGCACCCGGTGCGGCTGCAGCCCGGCGGGTGGTTGGCCGGCATGAGCGACGCGACCGACGTGCAGGTGAACTCGCTGCACGGGCAGGGCATCGCACGCCTGGCCGATGGCCTGCTGGTCGAAGCCACCGCTCCCGACGGCCTGATCGAAGCCTTCCGCGGCCCCGGCCCGGGCTTTCTGCTCGCGGTGCAGTGGCATCCGGAATGGCGTGTCACACAGCATCCATTCTACCGTGCCATCTTCCAGGCCTTCGGCGAGGCCTGTCGCCAATACGCCGCGCAACGCGGCAAGTGAGGTTGCATGTCCATCCGCACACGTTCGCGCAAGACCCCGCCCAAGCAGCCGGAGAGCGCGCTGCGCCGCTGGCTCAAGGAACGCAGCATCACCGAGGTGGAATGTCTGGTGCCGGACATCACCGGCAATGCGCGCGGCAAGATCATTCCGGCCGACAAGTTTTCGCATGACTACGGCACGCGTTTGCCGGAAGGCATCTTCGCCACCACCGTCACCGGCGACTTCCCGGACGACTATTACGCGCTGACCTCGCCCTCGGACTCGGACATGCATCTGCGCCCGGACGCCAGCACCGTGCGCATGGTGCCGTGGGCGGCCGACCCCACCGCGCAGGTTATCCACGACTGCTACACAAAAGATGGGCAGCCGCACGAACTTGCCCCGCGCAACGTGCTGCGCCGCGTGCTGGAGGCCTATGCGCAGGTCAAGCTGCAACCGGTGGTGGCGCCGGAGCTGGAATTTTTCCTGGTGCAGAAAAATACCGACCCCGATTTCCCGCTGTTGCCGCCGGCAGGGCGCTCCGGGCGCCCGGAAACCGCGCGGCAGTCGTATTCGATCGACGCGGTCAACGAGTTCGACCCCATCCTGGACCTGATGTACGACTACTGCGATGCGATGGAACTGGACGTCGATACCTTGATCCACGAATCCGGCGCCGCGCAACTGGAAGTCAACTTCACCCACGCCGATGCGCTGTCGCGTGCGGATCAGGTGTTCCTGTTCAAACGCACCATGCGCGAGGCCGCGCTGCGGCACGGCGTGTATGCGACGTTCCTGGCCAAGCCAATGGAAACCGAGCCCGGCAGTGCGATGCATATCCACCAGAGCCTGCTGCATGCCGGCACCGGCAAGAACGTGTTCAGCGGCAAGCGCGAGGGCGGCTTCAGCGACACCTTTGCGCATTATCTGGGCGGCCTGCAGAAATACATTCCGATGGCGATGGGCTTGCTGGCGCCCAATGTCAATTCGTACCGCCGGCTGATGTTTGGCGAGGTGTCGCCGAGCAATGTGCTGTGGGGCTTCGACAACCGCACCTGCGGGCTTCGGGTGCCGATCGATGTGCCGCAGAACATGCGGGTGGAAAGCCGCTTCGCCGGCTCCGATGCCAACCCGTATCTGGCGATGGCGGCGACGCTGGCGTGCGGGTTGCTGGGCATTCGCGAAAAGCTCGAACCGACTGCGCCAATCAGCAGCAATGGCAAGGAGCAGGGCTACGATCTGCCGCGCTCGTTGGGAGAAGCGCTGGATGAGGTGGAAGGCTGCGACGCCTTGCAGGAGATGTTGGGGCGGCGCTTCGTGCGGGCCTATATCTCGGTAAAGCGCAAGGAGTACGAAACGTTCTTTCGCGTGATCAGTTCGTGGGAGCGGGAGTTCTTGTTGTTGAATGTCTAGTCCACTGAATCATTGAAATCGGATGCATGATCCCCAGGTAGTGTGTCATGCAAAGAACGAAGCTGACGATCCAACAGCGTGCTGAATTGGAGGCGGTGATGCGCAAGCGTCACGGCAACGCCGCTTTGGTGCGCCGCGCGCGGTGTGTTGTGCTTTGGAGCGATGGAGAACGTCGAGTCCACATACGCACTAAGCTTGCCTGCAACGACGCATTCGTCTCGAAGTGGACGGCGGCGTTTGAGGCGCAAGGACTGGCCGGGCTGGTGTCGGTGCATCCTGGGCGTGCGCCGAAGATACCGACGGCCAAGCTGGAAGCGCGTGTGCTCAACCGCACGCTCAAGCACAAGCCCAAAGACGGTTCGACGCACTGGAGCAGTCGCAAGCTGGCTGCCGAGCTGGGCAATGTGTCGTTCTCGGCCGTCCAGCGCATTTGGCGCAAACACGGCGTGCGTCCGCATCGGTTGGACACCCACATGGTCTCCAACGACCCGGAGTTTGAGACCAAGGCCGCAGACGTGATCGGCCTGTACCTGGACCCGCCTGCGCACGCGGTGGTCTTCTGCGTGGACGAAAAGACCGCGATCCAGGCGCTGGACCGCAAGGACCGGATGCTTGCATTGGCACCCGGACGCGCGCAAAGCCACGGATTCGAATACAAGCGTAATGGCACACTGAGCCTGTTCGCCGCGCTCAATACGGGCACTGGCGAAGTGCTGGGCAAAACGGCAGCTCGTCACACCAGCGAGCAGTTCGTGACCTTCCTCGAAGAGGTTGTCGCCAGTCAGTCCAACGGCCGGGACATCCATGTCATCTGCGATAACGTCAGCAGCCACAAGACGCCGCTCGTGCATGCGTTCCTGGCCGAGTACCCCCGCGTTCATATGCACTACACCCCCACCTACTCGTCATGGCTGAACCAGGTCGAGAACTGGTTCGCCCGCATCCAGCGTGATGTCATCACACGCGGGGTTTTCTCCTCAGTCAAAGACCTCGATAAGAAGCTCATGCGCTACATCCGCCAGTACAACAAAAACCCAAAACCGCTGAAATGGACCTTCGCTGATCCAACTCGACGCATCACATCCGATTCCTCGGATTCAGTGCACTAGCCAGGCGCTGTCATGCCCGGATGGGAAAACACGCGCTGCCGGGCCGCAGTGCGGAGCAGTCGTTGCGAAGCGCCGACTCGGCGCGCGGGCAGGAGCGGTGTCGGCAGCCGAGCGCAGCGGAATGGATGCGTCCCGGCTGCCGGCGAGACCCGGCAGCGAGCAGCTACCGAACTTAGAACCTGTTCACAATCTTCTGAGTAACAGTGCCAAGAAGGCCAAATGGATGAACTGCAGGCTGGTGTTGAGTTTGCGCTCGCAGTTCTTCCATAGCCTTCGGTTCTTCTCCAGCCAAGCAAAACTACGCTCGACAATCCATCGCTTGGGCATGACCTTGAAGGTGTGCAGTTCGCTGCGCTTGGCAATCTGCACCGTGAGCTGCTCGCCTAAAATCTCTCGCGCGCCGCTGGCAAACGGTACTCCGGTGTAACCGCCGTCGCACAGTAAGCTTTGTACAAGCGTCAGGTTTGACTGACAGCGCTCCAACGCCTGCAGCGCACCTTTGCGGTCGGTCACCTCCGCCGTCGTCACCGCGATTGCGTGGGGCAACCCCTGACTATCAACAGCGATATGCCGTTTGATGCCCGACACCTTCTTGCCTGCGTCATACCCCTTTTGCCCAGCTGTGTCCGTGTTCTTGACGCTCTGCGCGTCCACGATCAAGAACCTGGTGCAAGCGTTGCGCCCCTGTCTCACGCGGGCCACGCCAACCTGATTTTTTGAGCGCCCGCTCCAGCAGGCTCACCCCCTCATCGTCGCACTCGCTCCACTTGGCAAAGTACGAGTGCACGGTCCGCCACTTCGGAAAGTCACTGGGTAGCGCTCGCCATTGGCAACCGGTTCGCAGCACGTACAACACTGCGCACCACACCTCATATAAATCCACACGGCGTGGCTTGGTGCGCTTGCGCGCTTGTTCCAGGATCGGCTGCACGTGTGCGAACTGCTCCCGGCTCATGTCACTCGGATAGCTCTTTTGGCGCATCCGCATAGTCTGCACTGATCTGCGAAGATCGTGAACAGGTTCTTACACCAGCGTGCTCCTGGCACGCTCCAGCACGCGCTGTGTCAAATTCGCCGCCTGCTGGTCGGCATCGGTCGCACGCAAGCGGAAGCGCGCGACTGCCGTGCGCAGATGCATGGCGCGTTCGCGCAACGAATCGCTGGAGGCGGCAACTTCTTCGACCAGCGAGCTGTTTTGCTGGTTGACGCTTTCCAGGTCGTCCACTGCGCGGCTGAGTTCCTGCAGCCCCGCAGACTGATCCTGCGCCGCTGCAGCCGCTTCACGCGATAGTTGCGCCACGCGCTCGTTGGAGGTGTTGATCGCCTCTAGCTGCATGCGGGTGGAGGCCACAAGATCGGTGCCCTCGTGCACACGCTGGCTGGAGTCGCTGATCAAGTCGCGGATCTCCTTGGCAGAGGAGGCGGTGCGATGGGCCAGATTGCGTACTTCGGTGGCAACCACGGCAAAGCCGCGGCCCTGTTCGCCGGCGCGCGCGGCTTCCACGGCCGCGTTTAGCGCAAGCAGGTTGGTCTGAAAAGCCACCGAGTCGATCAGGCCGATGATGTCGGCAATGCGGCGACTCGATTGGTTGATGCCCTCCATCGAATCGCCGGCCTTGCTCACGATCTCCGAGCCGCTGCGAGAATTGTCCAGCGCACCGACCGTCAGCTCGCTGGTCTGTCGGCTGTTCTCGGCTGCCTGCCGCGCCGATTCCAGCAACGACTTGATGCTGGCCGCACTCTGTTCCAGGGCTGCGGCCTGGCGCTCGGTGCGTCCGGACAGATCGCTATTGCCGGACGAGATCTCGTCGGCGCCGTTGCTCACATCCTCGGCGGTGGTGGCTACCTCGCTGATGACTTCGCGCAGGCTGTCGAGCGATCCGTTGAGGGTGGAAGTAAGTTCGCCCAGCTTGCCGGCATAGCGTCCCTCGACGCGTCGGGTGAGATCGCCATCGGCCAACGCGGCGGTGGTGGCGCCGATCTCGCTCAGCGCCAGGTCCAGCGCATCCAGCGATTGGTTGACCGCCTGTTTGAGCGCGCCCAGGTCGCCCGGCAACTCGGCATGAATGCGACGCTTGAAATTGCCCTCGGCGGTGGCCGTCATGCTGGCGCTCAACTCTTCCAGCGATTCCTGCAGCAGGTGCATGGCGCGATCCACCTTCAGACGTGACTCGCCGGGGACGTCTTCGCTCATGCGTGCAGCAAAATCGCCTTTGGCCAAGGCATCCATCACCGCATCCAGGGCCTGCATGGTCCGCTGCACGCTGTCGGCACCGGCGTTCACGCCTTGCTTGAGCCCGCCAAGCTCCCCGGGCAGATCGGCGCCGACGCGCTGGCTGAAATCGCCGCGTCCAACCGCCGCCAGGACCTGGTTGGTTTCGTTGATCGCAGCTTTCAGATCCATCAGCAGCGCGTTGAAGGAGCGGCACATGGTGCTCAATGCATCCTTACCCTCGTCTTCGACGTGCACATCGAAATCGCCGCGCGCAACCTTGCCGATCGCCTGATTGAGGCGCTCGATCGGGCGACGGATGGCCGCCTCGATCAGCAATGCGGCGAGCACCGTCAGCACCAGCAGCAACGCGGTGGCCGACGCGCCGATCCAGGTGGCACGGGTGGCTTGCACCGCTGCCTCGTTCAATGCGTTCTTGAAGCTGGTTTCGCTATCGCTGCCCAATGTATTTAGCGCTTCGCGCACCTGTTGGTAGGCGGCCTGCTTTTCAACTGCCAGCGCCTGAAACGACTGCATGTCGCCGGTGCCGCTGATGATGCCGCCAACGGCGAGCCGGCTCTTGTCGACATAGCGGTCCCATAGTGCGACCAGCTCGGTCACGCGCTTGGCGTAGGCCGGATCCTTGTCCTTGATCGAATCGATCTTCGTGCGCACGGTTTGCGCCAGCTTGGTGGCGTCTTCGACCAGAAACTCGTCCTTGTCGCCGAGCGCCTGGGTGAAGGTGGCCTGGGTTTCGATCAACCCCTGGTTGGCCTGCGCCGCCAGCGACATCACCGGCAGGGTATTGCTGGCAAATCGCTCCAGCGTTTTGATGTTGGTCCGCGAGGCCGAGATGCTGTAGACGCTGTAAAGCAGCAGGCCCAGCAGGGCGATGCTGGGCAGCATCAGGATCTTGCTGCGGATGGACACATAACGCAGCCACCGAGTCAGTGGTCCGCTTTCGCGCAAAAACGCTCCCCACCCGAAAAGTGAGAAGCGTGAGGCGTTTGATGACATGGGATCTCTCCTACCATTGGGGAGGGCCCGACGCACATGCGTTAGACCCTTGCTGATTCGGAACGGTCATCGAATCGGCGTTACCTGCGCATCGCACGCGCCAGTGGCCGGAGACCTGTACTTGTGCCTCGACTCCGCAAGCAGCTTGCGGCTGCACACGGATTGCGGTTGACTGTGCTCAGTACTTCAACAACACCTTGACCGAGTCGTCGATCGCCTTGTCGCTGATGTAGCCGACCGCGCCGGGATTGGCCTTCAGCTTCGCCTTGACCTCGGCATCGCCGGCCACATCGGTCGGCGCACTGGCCTTGCCGGAGAAGATCAGCTTGGACCAGTAGCCGGTCAGATCGGCGCCGGTCTTGCCTAGCACTTTGGTTTCGAATTCGGTGCGAGTGGCCGCGTCCTTCTGATAGAGAACTGTCAAGGTCTTGCCGCCGCTGGTGGTCTGGCGACCCAGAAACACCTTCTTGGCTTCTTCGACGTTGGGCACGCTGACCGGTGAATCCTTGGCCACCACCACCGCGCCGGCGATGACGTGAAAGGGTGACGCTGTGAGCAGGACTGCAAGGAGTGAGTAGAGAGTTTTCATGTGAGCTCCGTAATCGGCAAGGCTGGGTCAGAAGACGAAATCGAGTGCAACGGCGAATACGTTCGCCTTGCCGTCGAAGCCGGGCCGGAAGCTGCCGAGATCGAAGCTCTTGCCGATCGTGCCGTGGGTGTCGACCGAATCCCACTGCGCCTTCAGCGCCATCGAAGGATGAAAGTCCCAGCGCACGCCCACGGACGTGGTGGTCTGCTTGCCATTGAGCGGATTGACGTATTTCGGATCGGCCGCGGCGTAACCGACGAATGGTTGCAGGTTGCCGAATCGGTGTCCTACCAGCGCGTACCAGGCATCGGCGTTGCTTTCACGGCGCACGATATCGGTTCGGCGAGTGACATACTCGCCCTGGATCAACCAGTCGTTACGGTTGACGATCGCGCCGACCCCGGTGAAAGTGTAGGTATCCCCGAACACGCCGATCGGCCTGAGATCGATATCGCCCTTGGTGCGGCCGGCGCGCAACGTCAACCAGTCGTTTTCCCACACGGCGTTGACGCCGATGACATTCTTCTCCTTGCTTTCGAACGGGCCGAATCCGGCATTGATAGTAAACAGGTTCGAACCGGCCAGGGCGGTCCAATTCATGGTGCCGCCCCCAAGATCATGGGTATAAGTGATGTCGCCGCCTCGCAGCTGATCCACCACCGCTAAGCCATACACTTCATTGGGCGCGTGCACCCAGGGATTGGCGTATCCGATGTTGCGCGTATCGGAGATGGCGAAGGTGGGTGTGGCGATGCGTCCGCCACGAATCGCCAGGCCGGGCAGCGGTTCGATCTTGACGAACAGCCATTCGACCTGGGTGGCGCCGTACAACGAACTGCGGCGCTTGGTCAGCGTCTGCACTGTTGCAGACAGCCAGCTGTTGGCCCGCCCGGTGAGCTGCACGCCGAAATTCGAGTCAGTGCCGAGGTTGAACGAATCGGTGGCACCCTTGGTCTGCGATTCGCGGATGTAGCCGGCGTCGTCGGTATCGGTACGCAGCGCGGCCAGGGTGCCGAAGCCGCTCAGGGAGAAATGCTCGCCGATCTCGGTGGCAGCCAATGCCTGGGCTGAGGACAGCGAAAGAGCAGCGGACAGCAACGAGCGGGTAAGACGGTGACGATTGATCATGAGTCTCTCCTGGGCGGCGGGAGCGAGATGCACCACCAGACGCTAGGAGTATCGACACCTATTACAAAAAGTTAACGTTACTTCACGATGGTGAATATCTATCCACCGACATGCGGTGGGGGAAACTCCGACCCCATCTTTCGCCTGCAATTGGCATGCGGTAGCAGGTGCAAGCGTTATGCTGCTCGTCTTGATGCAAATGCAGCAGTTCTCCTCAAAAAAAGCTGTTATTGCTAAGCTCGCTTGCAGGCGAGTAGTGCTTAGGCGGGGAGATGTCCGACTCACATCACCGCACAAAATCCAAGTAAACGCGCAGTGAGTCGCCGGGAGAATCTAACATGCATAACGCAGTGTTAAATGCATTGCAGAAACTCGATGCGGCCCATCATCTGCATCCGTTCAACGACAACGCGGTATTGGCGCAGAAGGGCACGCGCATTCTGACGCGCGGTGAGGGGGTGTACGTCTGGGATGCCGATGGCAACCAGTTGCTCGATGCGTTTGGCGGCTTGTGGTGCGTCAATGTGGGCTACGGGCGCAAGGAACTGGCGCAGGCGGCGGCGCGGCAGATGGAGCAGCTGGCGTACTACAACAGCTTCTTTCAGTGCACCACCGAGCCCACCATCCAGTTGGCGGCGAAGCTGGCAGAGCTGGCACCCGGCGATCTGAATCATGCGTTCTTTGCCAACTCCGGGTCGGAGGCCAACGACACCATCCTGCGCCTGGTACGCCATTTCTGGGCGGTGCAGGGGCAGCCGCAAAAACGCATCTTCATCGGCCGCCATGACGGCTATCACGGTACCACCATGGCCGGGGCCAGCCTGGGTGGCATGCAGGGCATGCACAAGCAGGGCGGCTTGCCGATTCCGGATATCCACCACATCTGCCCGCCATATCACTTCGGCGATGGCGGGGAGATGGACCCTGAGGAGTACGGGTTAGTCGCGGCGCGTCGCCTGGAAGACAAGATCCTGCAGCTCGGGCCAGATAACGTCGCCGCTTTTATCGGCGAGCCGATCATGGGCGCGATCGGCGTGTATATCCCGCCGCGCAGTTACTGGCCGGAAATCGAGCGGATCTGCCGGCGCTACGACGTGCTGCTGGTGGCCGATGAAGTGATCTGCGGGTTCGGGCGCACCGGCGCGTGGTTCGGCGCGGACTACTTCGGTTTTCAGCCCGATGTGATGACGCTGGCCAAAGGCATTACCTCCGGCTACATCCCGCTGGCGGCGGCGATGTTCAACGATCGCGTGGCCGGCGTGCTCAAGACGCAAGGCGGCGAGCTGGCGCACGGTGGCACGTATGCCGGGCATCCGGTGTGCGCGGCAGTGGCGTTGGAGAACCTGCGCCTGCTGCAGGACGACGGCATCGTGGAGACCGCGCGCACGCAGATTGCGCCGTACCTGGCGCAGCGCTGGGCCGCGCTGGGCGAACACCGGCTGGTGGGCGAGGCGCGTATTGCCGGGCTGGTCGGGGCGCTGGAGCTGGTGCCGGACAAGCTGCGCCGCGGGGCGTATTTCCCGGGGCGTGGACGGGTAGGGGCACTGTGCCGCGATTTCGCACTGCGCCGCGGGCTGATCCTGCGCGCGACTTACGATGCCATGCTGCTGTCGCCGCCGTTGATCATCACCTGCGAGCAGGTGGATGAAGTATTCGACAAGGCCTGGGCCGCGCTGGACGACACCGCGCAGGCGCTGGGCAGATAGCGCAAGCTGCCGCCCGCCGGCGGCAAGGGAACACATCGGTGGCGGCCTTACGCAAGTACCGATGGCATCCGGGCACCAGCCGCGTTCGCCAGGAGGCCAGACACGCTGTGCCGGCCCGGTGCGCTGGGCAAACCCGGGCGGGGTGAGTAGGCTGGGCACGCCACCGGCGCCGACACCGGCTGCCCCACCGCGCTGCCCTGGAGACCCACATGACGCTGCGACTGCTCGCCCTGACGCTGTCCATCACCCTGTTGTCCGGCTGTGGCGGCGGTGGCGCGCCCGGCAAGACCGACGCGCAGGCCAAGGTGCTCAACGTCTACAACTATTCGGATTACATCGCCGAAGAGACCATTCCCGCATTCGAGAAAAGCACCGGTATCAAGGTCACCTACGACGTGTTCGACAGCGACGAAATGGTGGAAACCAAGTTGCTGGCGGGCGGCAGCGATTACGACGTGGTGGTGCCCACGCTGAACTTCTTCGGCCGGCAGATTCAGGCCGGTGTGTTCCTGCCGCTGGACAAGAGCAAGATCCCCAACCTGGTCAATCTGGATCCGGACGTGATGCGCCGCATCGCCGCGCAGGACCCGGACAACGCCTATGGCGTGCCGTACATGATCGGTACCACCGGCATCGGCTACAACGTCGACAAGCTCAAGGCGATCTTCGGCACAACCGATGTCGCCGCCAGCTGGGATCTGGTGTTCAAGCCGGAGAACCTGTCCAGGCTCAAGGACTGCGGCGTGACCATCCTGGACACGCCCTCGGACATGATTCCGATCGCGCTCAACTATCTCGGGCTGGATCCGCACAGCAGCGTGCCGGCCGAAATCGAAAAGGCGGCCGCGCTGATCAAGACCATCCGCCCGTATGTGCAGAACTTCCACTCCAGCCAGTACGTGACCTCGTTGGCCAACGGCAATACCTGCCTGGCGGTGGGTTGGTCGGGCGACATCATCCAGGCGCGCGACCGCGCGGTGGAAGCCGGCAACAACATCAAGGTGGCGTATGCGATTCCGAAAGAAGGCGCGCCGCAATGGTTCGACATGCTGGCCATCCCCAACGACGCCAAGCATCCGGAAAACGCCTACGCCTTCATCAATTACCTGCTGAAGCCCGATGTGGCCGCGGCAAACACCAACTTCATCCACTACGCCAACCCGGTGCGTACCGCCACACCGCTGGTGGATGCGGCGATCCGCAACGACCCCACCATCTACCCGCCGCCGGAGGTGACCGCCAAGATGTTCACCTACGCAATCAATCCGCCGGAAGTGGACCGGCTGTATACGCGGCTGTGGACCGAGATCAAGACCGGTCGGTAAGCCGCTGCGTGCGTCACCGCGGAATTGGCCGGGTCGCTGCGCCAGCGTAGCGACGATCCTGCACCGCAGTGCCGCCATCTGGCAAAACCGACGCATCGCGCGGGGCAGTCCGAGTGGCAGCTGACTGGCTCATCACGCAATCTGTACCGGGCGGTTCAAATAATTATACGGTTGCGCCGCCTCGTCGGAGCCGCTGATGCGGCCGCTGCATGGCGCGCTTGGCCCATTACACAGGACGCATCCTTTGAGCAACCACGACCATCAGTCCAATGACGGCCAGGCTTCGGCCACGGATGCGCAGGGCGCGCACAACGAGCAGGAGCCACCCAAGCCTTCGCCATTGAAGAACCCCAAGGTGAAGTGGACGCTGATTTTGGTGGGCGTGCTTGTGATGATTCTGCTGGTGGTGTGGCTGGCCTATTACCTGATCAAGGGCCGCTACATGCAGGACACCAACAACGCCTACCTGCAGGCCGATTCGGTGGCGGTGGCGCCGCGTGTCAGCGGTTACGTGACCAAGGTGATGGTGGGCGACAACCAGATCGTGGACGCGGGCCAACCGCTGCTGCAGATCGACGACCGCACCTATCAGGCCACCCTGCAGCAGGCCGAAGCCGCCATTGCCGCGCGCCAGGCCGATATCGCCGCCGCGACCGCCAATGTCTCCGCGCAGGAATCGGCGCTGGTGCAGGCGCGCACCCAGGTGACCGCGTCTGCGGCCAGCCTGAAGTTCGCCCAGGCCGAAGTGAAGCGCTTCGCACCACTGGCGGCCTCTGGTGCCGACACCCACGAGCATCAGGAGAGCCTGCAGCACGACCTGGCCCGCGCACGCGCCCAGTACGACGCCGCGCAGGCGCAGGCCAAGGCGGCCGAAAGCCAGATCCAGGCCAGCCGCGCGCAGCTGGAGCAGGCGCAGGCCGGCGTGAAGCAGGCCACCGCCGATGCCGACCAGGCCCGCGTGGCGGTGGAAGACACCCGTCTGACCAGCCGCATCCACGGCCGTGTCGGCGACAAGACCGTACAGGTTGGCCAGTTCCTCGGCGCCGGCACCCGCACCATGACCATCGTGCCGCAGGAATCGCTGTATCTGGTCGCCAATTTCAAGGAAACCCAGGTTGGCCTGATGCGTCCCGGCCAATCGGCCGAGATCGAGGTCGATGCGTTGTCCGGCGTGAAGCTGCACGGCAAGGTCGAAAGCCTATCGCCCGGCACCGGCTCGCAGTTCGCCTTGCTGCCACCGGAAAACGCCACCGGCAACTTCACCAAGGTGGTGCAGCGCGTGCCGGTGCGTATCCGCGTGCTGGCCGGTGAAGAGGCGCGCAAGGTGCTGGTGCCGGGCATGTCGGTGGAGGTCACCGTCGATACGCGCTCGGCCAAGGACGCCAAAGAGCGCGCCGAAAAAGAATCCGACCGCGTGCAGGAGCAGGAGCGCGCGCAGTGAGTGCAGCGGCCGCCACCGGCCAGGGTGCCGGCGGCAGCGTCCAGCGCGAGAAGGCCGAGCCGGGCGCATGGTTAGCCGTGCTGGCCGGCACCATCGGCTCGTTCATGGCCACGCTGGATATCTCCATCGTCAACGCAGCGCTGCCCACCATCCAGGGCGAGGTCGGCGCCAGCGGCACCGAGGGCACCTGGATCTCTACCGCGTATCTGGTCGCCGAGATCATCATGATCCCGCTGACCGGCTGGTTCGTGCGCACGCTGGGGCTGCGCAACTTCCTGCTGATCTGCGCGGTGATGTTCACCGCGTTCTCGGTGGTGTGCGGGTTATCCACCTCGCTCACGATGATGATCATCGGCCGCGTGGGGCAGGGCCTGGCCGGCGGTGCGCTGATCCCGACCGCGCTGACCATCGTGGCCACGCGCTTGCCGCCCAGCCAGCAGACCATGGGCACGGCGTTGTTCGGCATGACCGTGATCATGGGCCCGGTGATCGGCCCGCTGCTCGGCGGTTGGCTTACCGAAAACGTCAGCTGGCACTACGCGTTTTTCATCAACGTGCCCATCTGTGTGGGCCTGGTGGCGTTGTTGCTGCTCGGCCTAAAGCATGAAAAAGGCGACTGGGCGGGCCTGCTCAACGCCGATTGGCTGGGCATCTACGGGCTGACTGCCGGCCTGGGCGGGCTCACCGTGGTGCTGGAAGAAGGCCAGCGCGAGCGCTGGTTCGAGTCCAGCGAGATCAACATGCTGAGCCTGATCGCCTTGAGCGGGTTCATTGCGCTGGTGATCGGCCAGTTCCGCAAGCGCGCGCCGGTGATCCGGCTGTCGCTGCTGCTGCATCGCAGTTTCGGCGCGGTGTTCATCATGATCATGGCGGTGGGCATGATCCTGTTCGGCGTGATGTACATGATCCCGCAGTTTCTGGCGGTGATCTCCGGCTACAACACCGAGCAGGCAGGCTACGTGCTGCTGCTGTCGGGCCTGCCCACCGTGCTGCTGATGCCGATGATGCCCAAACTGCTGGAGGTGGTGGACGTGCGCATCCTGGTGATTGCCGGGTTGATCTGTTTTGCCGCGGCGTGCTTCGTCAATCTGTCGCTGACCGCCGACACCGTGGGCATGCATTTTGTCGCCGGGCAGTTGCTGCAAGGTTGTGGGTTGGCGCTGGCGATGATGTCGCTCAACCAGGCGGCCATCTCGTCGGTGCCGCCGGAGCTGGCCGGCGATGCCTCTGGCCTGTTCAACGCCGGGCGCAACCTGGGCGGCTCGGTGGGGTTGGCGCTGATCTCCACGTTTCAGGAGCGCCGCATGACCTTCCATACCGAGACCATCGGCAGCGCCATCACCGCCAATGCCGCACGCGCGCAGGATTTTCTGGCTGGCCTGAGCGCGCAGATGCAGGGCAGCGCCGGTGCCGACGCGGCCAACCGCTCGATCGCGCAGCTGGCCCGGCTGGTGCAACAGCAGGCCCTGGTGATGACCTATAGCGATCTGTTCTGGATCTTCGGCGTGATCGTGGTCTGCACGATTCCGCTGGCCTTTTTGCTCAAGCCGTTACCCAAGGGGGCGCACCTTGCAATGCACTGATTCCATGCGCCTGATCCGCATGCCCCTGGCTGCGGCGTTGAGCACGCTGGTGCTCGGCGGCTGCATGCTCGGCCCCAACTACACCAAGCCGCCGGCCGTGGCCGATGCGGCGATACAAGCGCCGGCCCTGCATCGTGCCAGCGGCGCGGATGTGGTCCCCGCCGCACCGTTGAACCATTGGTGGGAGCAACTCAACGACCCGCAGCTGACCCAGCTGGTCACCCAGGCACTGGCCGACAGCCCCAACCTGCGCGCCGCGCAAGCGCGCCTGCGTGCCAACCGCGCGCTGGCACAGCAACGCCGCGCCGAACGGCTGCCCAAGCTCAATGCCAGCGCGGTCTACGCCTATGCCGAACCGCCGCAGACCATCGTCGATACGCTGGGCGGCCTGCAGCAAGGCCAGCCCGGGCAACCGCCGGCGACAGGCGATCAGGCGCTGGACCTGGACAAGACCCAGATCTATAGCGCCGGCTTCGATGCCAGCTGGGAACTGGATGTCTTCGGCCGCCGCCGCCGCGCCGCCGACGGTGCGTTGGCGCAGGCGCAGGCCTCCGAGGCCGAGCTGGCCGATGCGCAGGTGCAGCTGGCCGCTGAAGTCGGGCAGGTCTATCTCAATTACCGCGGCTTGCAGGCGCGGCTGGCCATTGCCGATGCCAACCTGGACAAGATCCGCCAGTCGTTGCAGCTGGTGCAGCAACGCCGTGGGCAGGGCGCCGCCTCGGACCTGCAGGTCGAGCAGATCGCCACGCAAGTGCAGCAGCAACAGGCGCAGCGCCTGCCGCTGGAAATGCAATCGCAGGAAGCGCTGGACCAGCTGGCACTGATGGTCGGGCGCGAACCCGGTGCGCTGGATGCGCAGCTGAGCGCGCCGCAGCCATTGCCGATGCTGCCCACCCAGGTGCGCGTGGACGATGCCGGCGCGTTGATCCGTCGGCGCCCGGATGTGCGCAAGGCCGAGCGCGAGCTGGCCGCCTCCAGCGCGCAGATCGGCGAGGCGCTGAACGGCTATTTCCCGCAGGTGAGTCTGCTGGGCGGGTTGAGTTGGGTCGCCGGCTCGCCGAGCGATTTCAATTCCGATGCGCTGACCACCCTGGCGGTGCCGATGCTGCGCTGGTCGATCTTCGATTTCGGCAAGACCCGCGCGCAGGTGGAGCAGGCACGCGCCGGCAATGCCGGGCGCGAGGCGGCGTATGAAGCGGCGGTGCTGGCTGCGTTGCAGGACGCCAATTCGGCGTTGGCGCGCTTCGGTTCGGCACGCAAGCAGCTGGTGGTCGCGCGCCAGGCCGAAGCCTCGGCCACGCGTTCGGCCGGGCTGATGCAGCAACGGCGCGATGCCGGCGCCACTTCGTCGATCGACCTGCTGGACGTGCAGCGCCAGCAACTGTCCGCGCAGGACGCCGCCGCGCAGGCACAGGTGCAATTGTTGGTGAACTACGTCGCGCTGCAGAAGAGCCTGGGCCTGGGCTGGAGCCAGGCGCCGCAGGAGACGCGCTGATTGCAGTTTTCGGTGCGAGCATCCACGCCTGGACGCCCGAGCCTGCCAGGGTTGTCACGGCGGGCCAGCAACGGCTTCGTGGCTCCATAGCAGACGCCGCCACCAGCGCTGGGGCGGTGACTTGCCCAGGGGCTGCTTCGATCGTCGCGCCGAGTCGCGATACCTTGAAACACGCGGCAGCCGACACATGCTTTTGCCATCATGGCGCGCAGGCTCTGCACACGGCGCCTGCGCGTGCCGCAATCGAGAGGAACCATGTCACTGACCGAGGCCTTGCCGCCATCTTCCAGCGCCGCAGGTGCCGGCTATCTGTCCATCAGCGAGGTCCGCAAGGAATTCGACGGGTTTGTTGCGGTCGACGATGTCAGCCTGCAGATCCGCAAGGGCGAAATCTTCGCGCTGCTGGGCGGCTCGGGCAGCGGCAAATCCACCCTGCTGCGCTGCCTGGCCGGGTTCGAGCGGCCCACCAAGGGGCGCATTGTTCTGGATGGTCAACCCATCGACGCGCTGCCGCCCTACGAGCGGCCGATCAACATGATGTTCCAGTCGTACGCGTTGTTTCCGCATATGAGCGTGGAGCAGAACATCGCCTTCGGGCTGAAGCAGGGAGGGTTATCAAAGGCGGCAATCGTCGCCCGCGTTAGCGAGATGCTCGAGCTGGTCCAGCTGGGCAGCCTGGCCAGGCGCAAGCCGCATCAGCTCTCTGGCGGGCAGCAGCAACGCGTGGCATTGGCGCGCTCGCTGGCCAAGCGGCCCAAGCTGCTGTTGCTGGACGAACCGATGGGCGCGCTGGACAAGAAATTGCGCTCGCAGATGCAGCTGGAGCTGGTCAACATCATCGAAACCTCCGGCGTCACCTGTGTCATGGTCACCCACGATCAGGAAGAGGCCATGACCATGGCCACCCGCATTGCGCTGATGGACCAGGGCTGGATCCAGCAGGTCGGCACGCCCGACGAAATCTACGAACAACCGGCCAATCGCTTCGCCGCCGAATTCATCGGCTCGGTCAATCTGATCGACGCGGTCATCGCCGAAGACCAGCCGGATTACGTCAGCTTGAAGACGCCGGCCTTCGACGCCTGCATCCGCATCGGCCACGGCATCACTGGCTTCGAAGGGCAGTCGGTGGCATTTGCGCTGCGTCCAGAAAAACTCTCCATCGGCAAGGACGCGCCGGCGCAGGCCTGCAACAAGGCGCAGGGCGTGATCGAAGACATCGCCTATTTCGGCAGCCATTCGGTGTATCACGTGCGCTTGCCCAGCGGGGTCAAGCTGATGGCCAACTTCGCCAATCGCCAGCGCTGGGCCAGCGAAGCGCTGACCTGGGGCGATGCGGTCTGGGTGGGCTGGGGCGAGGACGACGGCGTGGTGCTCACCGCATGAAACGCTTGTTCCGCCGCGGGCTGCCGGGCGCGCGCTGGGGTGTGATCGGCGCGCCATATCTGTGGTTGCTGGTGTTCTTTGCGATCCCGTTCCTGATCGTGTTGAAGATCTCGTTTGCCGAGCGCGCCACTGCGATGCCGCCGTATACGCCGCTGTTCGCGTATGCAGCCGATGGCGCAGTGAGCGTCAAGCTGCATCTGGGCAATTATCTGGTGCTGTTGCGCGACAGCCAGTACGTGGCCGCGTATCTGAGTTCGATCAAGATTGCGGCCATTTCCACGGCGCTCGCGTTGTTGATCGGTTACCCGATGGCGTATGTCATCGCACGCCTGCCGCTGGCTACCCGCAACGTGGCGATGATGCTGGTGGTGCTGCCGTCGTGGACCTCGTTCCTGATCCGCGTCTATGCATGGATCGGCATTCTCGATGGCAACGGCCTGCTCAATCGGGCGTTGCTGGCGCTGGGCGTGATCAAGCAGCCATTGCAGTTGCTGTATACGCCCGTCGCCGCCTACATCGGCATCGTGTACTGCTATCTGCCCTTCATGGTGCTGCCGCTGTACGCCAACCTGGTCAAGCACGACAACCGCCTGCTGGAAGCGGCCTACGACCTGGGCGCGCGTCCGTGGCAGGCGTTTGTGCGCATCACCTTGCCGCTGTCGCGCAACGGCATCGTGGCCGGCTGCATGCTGGTGATGATTCCGGCTGTGGGCGAGTTCGTGATTCCGGAAATGCTGGGCGGCCCCAATACCTTGATGATCGGCCGGGTGCTGTGGGGCGAGTTCTTCAACAACCGCGACTGGCCGGTGGCCGCCGCCGTGGCCACGGTCATGCTGGTCTTGCTGATGGTGCCGATCGTGATCTTCCACCGCTACCAGCAGCGCGAGCTGGAAGGGCGGCTGACATGATGCGCGCCTCCCGCAGTGGACGTCTGCTCGGTGGCAGCGCACTCGCGCTGGGGTTCGGATTCCTGTATCTGCCGATCCTGTTGCTGATGGTGTACTCGTTCAATGCTTCGCGCCTTGCCACGGTGTGGGGCGGGTTCTCGACGCGGTGGTATGGCGAACTGCTGCGTGACCGGCAATTGCTGGACGCGGCCTGGATCAGCCTGGAAGTCGCGTTCTGGACGGCGTGCGCGTCGACGGTGCTGGGCACGATGGCCGCAATGGCGATGGTGCGCATGCGCCGTTTTCCAGGCAAGACCTTGTTCGGCGCATTGATCACCGCGCCGCTGGTGATGCCCGAGGTGATCATCGGTCTGTCGATCCTGTTGCTGTTGGTCTCGATGGGCGGCGTGCTCGGTATCGCGCCACGTGGCGCGGTGGCGATCTGGGTGGCGCATGTGACCTTCACCGTCTCGTTCGTGACGGTGGTGATTTCCTCGCGGCTGCAGGAACTGGACCGCTCGCTGGAAGAAGCGGCGATGGATCTCGGTGCCACGCCACTGAAGGTATTTTTCTTGATCACCTTACCGATCATCGCGCCGGCGCTGGCCTCGGGCTGGCTGCTGGCCTTTACCCTGTCGCTGGACGATGTGGTGATTGCCAGTTTCCTCGCGGGGCCCAGCTCCACCACCTTGCCGATCAAGGTCTTCGCCTCGGTGCGGTTGGGCATCAGCCCGAAGATCAACGCGCTTGCCACGCTGATGGTGCTGGCGGTGTCGATTGCCGCAGTGATCGGCTGGTGGCTGCTGGCACGCAGCGAAAAGCGCCGCCTGCGCGATGTCCAATTGGCATTACAACGCGAAGGTTGAGGGCTGCGAGATGTCAGGCGCGTCGTTCGATGCGTGCAGCGCCTTCCTGCCTGTTCGGGCTGGTGCGCCAGGACCGCGGCGAGCGGTGCCTGCAAAGTGTAGGCAGCCGTGTGCACGCGAATACACTGTTGCAGCATTTTCAGGCGATTGTGACGCGACCCCAACTTGCCGACGACTAGCATGACCGCCTCGCAACAGGAGACTGTCATGTCCTACGACACCGTCAACCCGGCCAACGGCCAAGTCGAACACACCCAGCAGACCCTGGACGCCGCCGGCATCGAAGCGCGTCTGGCCGCTTCCGCCAAGGCGTTTCCGGCCTGGGCCGCGTTGCCGCTTGCCGAGCGGGGTGCGTTGCTGCGCCGCGTTGGCGAAGAGCTGACCAGGCGGCGCGAGGATCTGCAGCGCATCATGACCGCCGAGATGGGCAAGTTGCGCGTCGAAGCGCTGGCCGAGATCGACAAGTGCGCGCAAGGGTGCGCCTATTACGCCGACCATGCAGCCGAGTATCTGGCGCCGCGCGAGATTCCCACCGAAGCGCAATCGAGCTATGTGCGCTACGAACCGTTGGGCTGCGTCTTCGCGGTGATGCCGTGGAATTTCCCGCTGTGGCAGGCGTTCCGGTTTCTGGCGCCGGGCCTGATGGCCGGCAACGTGGCACTGCTCAAGCACGCCAGCAATGTGCCGCGCTGCGCCGATGCCATGAAAGAGGTGCTCGATGCCGCGGGCATTCCGCCGGGCGTGTTCGACGTGCTGCATATCGACAACGACCAGGCCGCCGATGTGTTGCGCGACGACCGCATTGCCGCGGTGACGCTCACCGGTAGCGAACGCGCCGGGCGCTCGTTGGCCGCCAATGCCGGCGACCAGCTGAAGAAGTGCGTGATGGAGCTCGGCGGCAGCGATGCCTTCGTGGTGCTGGAAGACGCCGAGTTGGAGCACACCGTGCAGTCCGCAGTGCAGTCGCGCTTCGACAACAGCGGGCAGACCTGCATCGCCGCCAAGCGTTTCATCGTGGTGGACGCGATTGCCGACCGGTTTATCGAGCGCTTTGTCGCTGCGGCGTCCAAGCGTGTGGTTGGCGATCCGCAGCAGGAAAGCACTACATTGGCACCGATGGCGCGTGCCGACCTGCGCGACGAACTGCACAAGCAGGTGCAGGCCAGCGTCGCCAAGGGCGCCACGGTCTTGCTGGGCGGCGAACCGGTGGCCGGCTCGCATGCCGGCTACCCGGCGACCATCCTGGACAATGTGGCGCCCGGCATGCCGGCCTACAACGAAGAATTCTTCGGCCCGGTCGCTTCGATCATTCGGGTGGCCGACGAGGCAGAGGCGGTGCGCGTCGCCAACGACACCACCTTCGGGCTGGGCGGCAGCGTGTGGACGGCAGACGCCAAGCGCGGCGAACGCGTAGCGCAGCAGCTGCAGTGCGGCGCGGCCTTCGTCAACTCGGTGGTCAAGAGCGATGTGCGCCTGCCGTTCGGCGGCATCAAGCGCTCAGGCTTTGGCCGCGAACTGGCCGATCACGGCATCCACGAGTTCATGAACATCAAGACGATTTATGTGGCTTGAAAGCCGGGATTCGGGAATCGGGATTTGGGATTCGCAAGAGCATGATTCGTTGATGACTTAACACTTGTTTTGCCATCAACGCGCAGCCGCTCTCTGGCCAATCCCGAATGCCGAATGCCCAATCCCGGCCCTAAAGCCACCGCGCGCGCTTGAACAGGCGATACAACACCAGGCACGAAGCGACCACGCCGCCCACCAATAGCGGGTAGGCGTAAGGCTTGTCGAGCTCAGGCATGTGGGTGAAGTTCATGCCGTACCAACTGGTGATCAGCGTGGGGGCGGCCAGCAGGGCGGCCCAGGCGCCGAGGCGTTTGACGGTTTCGCCCTGCGCGAGCGTCACCATCGAGAGGTTGACGCTCAGCGCGGTGCCCAGCATCTCGCGCAAGGTGTCGATGGCATCGTTGATGCGCACTGCGTGATCGAGCACGTCGCGCAAATAGATGCCGACCTCGTCCTGAATCAGCCCGCCGGGATTGCGCTTGAGGTGCGAGAGCACATCCTGCAGCGGCGCCACCACCAGCCGCATCTTGTTGAGTTCGCGCTTGAGCTCATACAGGCGTACCACGGTTTCGCGCTTGTAGTTGTCGGCAAAAATGTCCTTTTCCAGGCCTTCCAGCGTGTCGCGGAACTCGTCCATGATCGGCAGATAGTTGTCGACCACGAAATCCAGCACGCCATACAGGCAGAACGAAGCGCCCATGCCCAGCATCGCCGGTTCGCGTTCGACCCGGTGCCGCACCGGCGCATATGAAAGCGATGCGCCGTGCCGCACCGTCAACAGAAAACGCGCGCCCAGAAACGCATGCGTTTCACCGTAGCGGATGCGTTCGTTGACCAGCTGGGCGGTGTTGACCACGACGAATAGCGAGTTACCGTAACTCTCGGCCTTGGGGCGCTGATGCGCCTTGAGCGCATCTTCGATCGCCAGATCGTGCAGGCCGAACTCGTCCTGCAATTTGCGCAGCACCGACTCCTGCGGCTCGTACAGGCCCACCCACACACAGCCATCGGGGCGCTGCAGCACATCGCTGATCTGCTCCAGGCTGATGTCGTGGCGTGTGCCGTCGCCGTCGTAATAGGCGCAGGTGATGACGCAGGACGGATTGTCTGGATGACGGCCGTGGGTGTTCATTGGCGCATCCTGGATCAGCGCGTGTGGACGGGCACGTCACGCCGGCGCAGGGCGACCGCGAGCGCGGTATGGATCGGCAACAGCAGCAGCACCCATTGCAGGTTGTCCTGCGGCTGGAACGACAGCCAGTGGATCACCAACGCCAGCAACGCGCAGGCGGCCACCAGCCAGGCCAACACGTTGAACCAGCGGCCCGGCCGATGGCCCAGCTGCAGCCGGATGCCGCCGAACCACAGCAGCAGGCACAGCGGATTGACCAGCAGCAGGTTGCGGTTGGCCCATGCCGATTGATGCGCGGTGAAGCCCCACAGATACACCAGCAGACCGCCGCCGATGGCGCAGAACAGCCACAGCGGTAACGCCAGCCCTGCCAACAATCGCTGCCTGCGGCCCAGGGCCAGGACGCCGGCCGCAACGACGAGCCCGCTCAACAACCATGGCCACCAGTGCCGCTGTTGTTCGGCCGGCTCCGGTGCGATGCGATGCGGCAATAACACCTGGGTGGATTGCACCAACGGCCGGCCGGCGCTGTTGTGCACCTGGGTCAGGCTGTCGGCCAGACGCATCGGCACGAAGGCTTCTTCCCAGCGCGACAGCGGGCGATCGGCATATGGCCCAAGGCCGAGGTCGAAGCCCAGCCACATCCACGCGGCAGGGGAGGCCAGGCGCACCGCTTCGCTGCGGAAGGTGTTGCCGCGCGAACGGCCGGCCAGCTGCGATTTGAGCGCGCCGCCCATCGCACGGTCCAGCGTGTCGCGGACCATGGTGGCGCAGTTGGCCATGAAGTAATCGTAGTGATACCGCGCGTTTTCCGGCTGGCTACGCACCGCCAGGCCATTGGCCAGGGCGCGCGCCTGTTCCGGCGGCAGATCCAGCCACTGGATACTGACGCCGCGGCCGATCGCACGATATTGCGACAGGTCTTCTTCCAGCGGCAGCGCCACCAGGTAGTACATCATTTCGCCACGCGCAAAGCGCGGCACGAAGTCCGGCTCGCTGGGGTCGAAAAAACCGAAGTTGTAGGAGGTGGCCTGTTGGGTGAGCGGGTCGACCACCACGATGGCATCGTGGCCGAAACGCTCAAAAAACACCTCGCCGGGCTGCATGGTCACCACACCGACCCGCGGCGCCGGTGCGGCAGCTGGCGCAATGCCCTGGGCAGCCCCGCCCTGAACCGCCTGCGCGATTGCAAGTGGCGTTGTCAGCAACGTCATCAAGAGCAGCGCCCAGCAGGCGAGCCACCGCCGGGCGCCGCCGCGCAGCGGCCCCGTGCAGGCATTGCGGGTGGGCTGGTTCAAGCGTCGTCCTGCGGGTCGGGCGGCAGAATGGTGACGTGGAAGGCGTGCACGCGCCGCGCATCGGCCTTGGCCACGCGGAACGCGAATCGGCCCAGGGTCAGCTCTTCGCCGGTCTCGGGCAGATGCCCGATCGCATCGGTAACCAGCCCGCCAACGGTGTCGTATTCGTCGTCGGGGAAATCGGCGCCGAAGCGTTCGTTGAAGTCCTCGATCGGCGTCAGCGCATCGACCACGTAGCGGCCGTCGGCCTGGATCGCGATCAGCGAATTCTCTTCCTCGGCATCGTCGTGCTCGTCGTCGATCTGGCCGACGATCTGCTCCAGCACGTCCTCGATGGTGACCAGGCCGGCGACGCCGCCGTACTCGTCCACCACAATCGCCATGTGGTTGCGCGAGAGGCGAAACTCCTTGAGCAACACGTTGAGCTTCTTGGACTCGGGAATCAGTACCGCCGGGCGCAACAGCTCGCGTACATTGCCGGGGCCGTTGTCGGCAACCACGCCTCGCAGCAGGTCCTTGGCCAGCAGGATGCCGAGCACTTCGTCCTTGTTCTCGCCGTGGACCGGGAAGCGTGAATGGCCGGATTCGACCACCTGCTTCATCAGGTCGATGAAGCGCGCTTCCACCGGCAGCGACACCATCTGCGAGCGTGAGATCATCACATCGCCCACAGTGAGCTCGGACACGGAGATCGCGCCTTCCATCATGCGCAAGGTGTCTGCAGCGATAAGACCGTCCTGTTCGGCCGTCCGCAGCAGGGCGACGAGTTCGTCGCGGGTATGGGGTTCGCCAGAGAAGGCAGCGCTCAGGCGCTCGAGCCAGCTACGGCGTTTTTCCGGTGTTTCTGGGGATTGGCTACTGTCGTCTTCGGACATCGTGACGGGGAACGGCACCCGGCAAACCAGGCGTTAGCCATCAGTCTAGCAGGAAGCCGGCAAGGCGCTGTGGACGCAGCGTAGGCTGGCCTGGATCAGGGCAGGTCCAGGCTGTAGCCGCAGCCGACCACGGTCTTGCCAGGGTGCGATTTGACGTTGGTCACGCTCAATACGACCGATTCGATCATCGCCTCGCCGGTCTTGGGGTTGGTGGTGTCTTCGCTGACAAGCTCGCGTCCGTACATCACCTTCTCGGCGTTATCCACGCCCAGTTCCAGGTTCAGTTGCTTGGCGAGCGGGCGCGGATCGGGCAGGTCCAGGATCGCCATGACGCTGGCGCCGGAAAACGCGATGTGGGTGGTGCTGTGGCCGAACACGCTGATCGGGGTATTGAGCGTGTACTCGGTCATGAACAGATTCGACTGATCCAGCGGCGTCCAGCCCAGCGCCACCGCCTTGAGCGGGTCGGCCAGCACCGGCGCCAGCGCGCTGAAATCGTCGATGCGCTGGCGGCATTCGATCAACGCCGGCAGGTCCGGCCGCACCGGTGCGGTCTGCGCCCACGCGAGAGGTGCGCTCAGCAACAGCAGGGCGCCGGCAAGGCAGAAGCGCATCAGTGTTCCCCTGCGTACGGGTCGTCGATGCCGAGGTCGGCCAGGATCTCGCGTTCGAGTTGCTCCATCGCATCGGCCTCCTTGTCGTCTTCGTGATCCCAGCCGAGCAGGTGCAAGGTACCGTGCACGGTGAGATGCGCGTAATGGGCGGCCAGCGATTTGCCTTGCTCGGCCGCTTCACGCGCCACCACCGGCGCGCAGATCACCAGATCGCCCAGCAGCGGCATCTTGATGCCCTTTGGCAGGCCTTCGGGCAGCTCGGCGGGGAAGCTCAGCACGTTGGTGGCGTAATCCTTGCCGCGGTAGTGATGATTGAGCGAGCAGCCTTCCTTCTCGTCGACCACGCGTACCGCCAGATCGGCCTCGCGGATGCGGCCCTTCAACGCAGCCGCCACCCACTTGCGAAAACTCACCGCCGACGGCAGCCCGGCGCGCGGCAGCGCATAACTGACGGCAACGTCGAGGCGGACAGGGCCCTTGGTCATGGGGAGCGCTTCCTGGGTAAGGAGATCAACGAGTGCAGGTGACCAGCAAGAGCACGGCGGGCCCATTGGCCACACGGTAGCTCGAACTGCCAAGCGGGCCGCGCCCGCAGCCGTGATTGTAATCCCGCACCCGCACCCTTGAAACGAACCCGGCTTGATCATGCAGCCAGACCCCTGCAACGCCGTCTTCCAGCAATTTGCCGACCAACAACTGGCTGGCGCGGTGCGCGTGCGCGACCGGCGAACTCTCGCAACCGCGTGCGTCGGTGACGGTTCCTGGCAAGTCGAGCAACCAGCGCGCTGAGGGAAACCGGGTCTCCATGGCCTGCAGCGCCGCGGTAGGAACACTGATGCTGACAGCTTCGGTAGCCAGGGAAATGCAAGGAGGCGTCACCTGGCTGGCCGGAATGACATCGCGGTCGACGATCTCTGGCGGTAGCGGCGTCTGGCTGGCGTTGACTGATGCCGGCGTCGCCATTGCAATTGCCAGCACTAGGCCGGCAAGTGTCCTGCTCACTCGGGATTGCCCTTGGCAGCGCTTTCCTGCTGATCGCGCTTGTCATAGGCGGTCACGATGCGCTGCACCAGCGGGTGGCGCACCACGTCGCGCGCTTCGAAGAAGGTGAAGCTGGCGCCTTCCACGTCGCGCAGGACTTCGATGGCATCGCGCAGGCCGGATTTGACGTGCTTGGGCAGATCGACCTGGGTCAGGTCGCCGGTCACAACCGCAGTGGAGCCGAAACCCAGACGGGTCAGGAACATCTTCATCTGCTCGATGGTGGTGTTCTGCGCTTCGTCCAGGATCACGTATGCGTCGTTGAGCGTGCGGCCGCGCATGTAGGCCAGCGGCGCGATCTCGATGACGTTGCGCTCCAGCAGCTTGACCACTTTCTCCACGCCCAGCATTTCATACAGCGCGTCGTAGAGCGGACGCAGATACGGGTCGACCTTCTGGCTGAGATCGCCGGGCAGAAAGCCCAGCTTCTCGCCGGCTTCCACCGCCGGGCGCACCAGGATCAACCGCTGCACACGCGATTCGTTGAGCGCTTCCACCGCGCACGCTACCGCCAGGAAGGTCTTGCCGGTACCGGCCGGGCCAATGCCGAAATTGATGTCGTGCGTGGCGATCGCGTGCAGGTACTTGGCCTGGTTGGCGCCACGCCCGCGCACGGTGCCACGCTTGACCTTGATCGCCACATCCTGGGCCTGGTAGGCGCGCTCTGCCACATGCTCCAGGTTGGCGTCGTTGAGCCGCAGGTGGATCGCGTGGGTGTCGAAGGTGGTGGTGGCGGCCTCTTCATAGAGCGCGGTCAACAGCGACTGCGTGGCAGCGACGGCCGGCTCCGGGCCGGTGACCCGGAAGATGTTGCCGCGGTTGGCGATCTCGACGCCAAGCTTGAGTTCGATTTGGCGCAGATGCGCATCGAACGGGCCAGCCAGATTGGCCAGACGCTCGATGTCGTCGGGCTCCAGGGTGAAATCGCGATGTGCAGATGCGTTCATGATCGGATCGGACAGCGCACGCAGGCGTGCGGGGTAGGGCGGGATCGAAAGGGTAGCGCGCGGCACGTGATCCCACCAACACACCGGGCGGTGCGGTCGCGCAGCGATGTCGCTGCCTGCGGCGCGAGCGGGTTTTCCACAGGCGCTGTGGAGTCACGCATCACTAACCTGTGGATAAAATTTGTCGCGCTTACTGGCGTAAGGTCTGTTCGGGTGGTGGTGAAAAAATCACCAGTGCCGGCAAGGTTGTCCACATAGGATGTGGATCGAATTCGGCAAAGCCTGTGGGTAAGTAGGAGCAGGCCTTGCGCTGCAAGGCGTTGCAGATGTGTGGTGAAATTTTAGCCAGCGGGTGCCGGCTGCTTCGACATGCGGCAACGCGATGGATGAAGTGACGCCGCATCGCGCGGCGCCACGCGCGATCAGTGCGCGCCGTCGTCCAGTTGAATGCGGCCACGCAGCGAATTGCTCATCGCCTCGGTGATCAACACATCCACGAACTGTCCGATCAAGCGCGGGTTGCCCGGAAAATTCACCGGGCGCATGTTCTCGCTCTTGCCTGTCAATTCGTTCGGGTCGCGCCGCGATGGGCCTTCTACCAACACACGCTGCACGCTGCCCACCATCGACTGCGAAATACGCGCCGCGTGCGCGCTGATGTGCGCCTGCAGACGCGCAAGACGCGCCTGTTTCACCTGCTCCGGCGTGTCGTCCTGCAGGTCCGATGCCGGAGTGCCGGGGCGACGCGAATACACGAAGGAAAAACTCTGATCAAAGCCCACGTCTTCGATCAGCTTCATGGTCTTTTCGAAATCGGCTTCGGTTTCGCCGGGGAAGCCGACGATGAAATCCGAACTGATCGAAATATCCGGGCGCACCGCGCGCAGCTTGCGGATCTTGGATTTGAATTCCAGCGCGGTGTAGCCACGCTTCATCGCCGACAGAATACGGTCGCTGCCCGCCTGCACCGGTAGATGCAGGTAATTGGCCAGCTGTGGCACGTCGCGGTAGGCATCCACCAGCGAATCGGAAAACTCCAGCGGATGCGAGGTGGTGAAACGGATCCGGCCAATCCCTTCGATCTGCGCGATGGTACGGATCAACAGGCCCAGGTCGGCGTATTGCGCCGCGTCGCCGTCATCCGCGCCGTACGCGCCGCGATACGCGTTGACGTTCTGGCCGAGCAGGTTGATCTCGCGCACGCCTTGCGCCGCCAGTTGCGCCACTTCCACCAGCACGTCCTCGAACGGCCGGCTGACCTCTTCGCCACGGGTGTAGGGCACCACGCAGAACGAGCAATACTTGGAGCAGCCTTCCATGATCGACACGAACGCCGAAGGACCGTCGGCACGCGGCTCGGGCAGGCGGTCGAACTTTTCGATCTCCGGGAAGCTGATGTCTACCTGCGACTTGCCCGATTCGCGCCGTGCGCGGATCAGCTCCGGCAGCCGGTGCAGCGTCTGCGGGCCGAACACCAGATCCACATACGGCGCGCGCTTGACGATGGCTTCGCCTTCCTGCGAAGCCACGCAGCCGCCGACGCCGATGATCACCGGTTTGCCGCCGGCCTTGAGGGCCTTCCAGCGCCCCAGTTGGCTGAACACCTTCTCTTGCGCCTTTTCGCGAATGGAGCAGGTGTTGACCAGCACCACGTCGGCGTCTTCGGGGTTGTCGGTCAGCTCCAGCCCTTCTGAGGCGGCAAGCACGTCGGCCATCTTGGCCGAGTCGTACTCGTTCATCTGGCACCCGTGGGTCTTGATGTAGAGCTTGCCGCGCACCACGGCAGGCGCGGAAGGGCGCGTTACGGGCAACGGCAACAGGGCGGGCGCATCCACGGCGGTGGCCGTGGACAGGTCGGAAACGGATGTCCCGGGCATGGCGCTTATTCCAGGCGGGTAGAAGAGAGCCGCGCAGTTTACCCGCTTGGGCAGGCAGCGTCCGCCCCGGCCGGGTGGTCGACCGCCTGGGCGCGCGTCACCGCCGGGCGCGCGGCCATTCGCGCGATATAGGCACGGGTCGGCGCCGGCGGGTCGACTAGGCCGAATTCCATCATCCACCCGAGTGCGCCGCCCCACAGCACGTCGGCCGCGCTGCAGCGTGCGCCCAACAGGTAATCGCCCTGCGCCAGTTGCGCATGCACCACCGCCAGCACGGTGTCGGCGGTGGCATAGGGCGAAAGCGAGCGCGGCGGGGCTTCGCGCTTGAGCGCAAGATCCATGATCGCCGGCTCGAAGGCCGAGCCATAGAAGGCCAGCCAGCGCAGGTAGGCCCCACGGTCGGCGTCGCCCGGCGCCGGCGACAGCCCCGCCTCCGGATACAGCTCGGCCAGGTACTGGTAGATGGCGCCCTGTTCGGTGACCACGCTGGCGCCGTGAACGATGGCCGGAATCTTGCCCATCGGGTTGATGGCCAGGAACTCCGGCGTGTGCTGCTGCCCTTGGTCCAGATCGATGCGCTGCAGGCTGTAACTGGCGCCCAGTTCTTCCAGCAGCACCAGCACCCCACGCGACCGTGAGCGGGGATTATGGAACAGGGTGATATGGCGGTTGTCGGACATTGCGGTCTCCAGGGGGCTGCGGTGGCGAGGTGGGTAGGTCATGACTGGTATGACGATCCTGCTTGGCGCTTGCGGACAGTTTCTGTCCGCAATACGGTGACGCGATGGCTTCCACCGCTGCCCGTCTGTTGCGTCTGCTGTCCCTGCTGCAAAACGGCCGGAGCTGGTCCGGCGTGGCGCTGGCCGAGCGGCTGGACATTCATCCACGCAGCCTGCGGCGCGATATCGAGCGTCTGCGCGAGCTGGGTTACCCAGTGCATGCTGCGCCCGGCAGCGGTGGTGGCTACCGCCTGGGGCAGGGCGCGGCGGCATTGCCGCTGTTGTTCGAAGAGGACGAAGCGCTCACCGTGGCAATCGCCTTGCGTGCTGCGGCGCCGGCCGTGCGCGGCATGGACGCCGCAGCCGCACGCGTGATGGCCAAACTGGACCCGCTGCTGCCGCGACGCAGCGGCCAGCGCGTCACCGCCGCGCATGCCGCCATGGCCAGCATGCCGGCCGCTGATGCGGAAGCGCTGGTCGATGCCGCGTTGCTGGCGCAGCTTGCCGCCGCCTGCCGCGACCGGGTCACGCTGCGGCTGGACTATCGCCGCCATTCCGGTGCGGCCATCACCCGCAACGTCGAGCCGGCGCTCTTGGTGAACTACGGGCGGCGCTGGTATCTGCTGGTCTGGGATTGCCAGCGCCAGGACTGGCGCAGCCTGCGCGCGGACCGGATCGACCAGGCGGTCGCCACCGGCACGCAGTTCGCCGCCCGCGCCTTGCCCGAAGAGCCGCTGCAGTTATTGCGCAAGGCCATCGGCGAGGCGCCGTTCCCGTGCCGGGCGCGGGTGCGCCTGGCCGGTAGCGTGGAAATTCTGGCAGCGCGCATCCCGCCCTGGTTGGGCGCACTGCAGGCGGACGGCCCTGTGCATTGCTGGCTTGGTCTGGGGGCGCCGAGCATGCCGGCGCTGGCAGCCAACCTGTTGTTGCTTGACCTGCCATTCGACGCAATCGCGCCGCCCGAAGCGCGTATCGCCCTGACCCAGGCGCTGAACGCGTTGCGCACGCAACTGGACCGGCTGCCGCAGTAAGAGCGGCTAACAAGACGTAGGGAGCTGTTGTCGGGTGGGCGGGGTGGCGCGCTCAGAGCCTGAGTGTTCAGGCTTATTTGGGGTTTCCGGGCGCCAGCCGCGCGCAGCTGGCGCCCGCGCAGTGGTGGTGTTGGCTGCTCCGACGCTGGCCGACACTTGGCAAGCCCTGGGCAAGCTGGGACACTCCGCCACATGAAGGGGATGTCAAGACTGCTGGGGCTGATGCTCGTCACGTTGTCGGCTGCGCCGGTCAGCGCCGGCACGCTTTACAAGTGCGTCAGCGGTGACGGCATCACCAGTTATCTGAGCAAGCGCCAGAGTGGCGCCACCTGCAGCGTCATCAGTAGCTACACCCCCGATCGTTCGGCCCGCCGTCTCCCGTCGTCTGCGTCCGCTGCTGCGGCGGCGAGCGTGTCCGCCAGCCCTGCGCGGGCTATGGCGAACATCGACAGCGGCGCGCCGGCCACGATCATCAGCCAGCCGATCAGCCAGCCACCACGGCACGCTGCCGAGGTCGCTTCGGCGCTGGTGCCGCGTACGTTACCCGTGTCAGCCACGGCGATCGTGGCGCCGCCAGCGGCAGCTGCGGTCAACCCGCGTCGGGTGGTCAGCGGGCAGGTGTACTCCTATATGAAAGACGGCGTGCGGCATTACACCAGCGCACGTCCGCGCCAGGTCGCCAGCATCGAAGGCCTGCGCACCATCCACTACAGCTTTATCGAAACCTGTTACGCCTGCGGCGCCAAGCCGGGCGTCAACTTCGGTGCGATCCGGCTCAATACCAATGCGTATCAGCAGGAAATTGCAGCGGCGGCGCGCGAGTTCGGGGTGGAAGAATCGATCGTGCGCGCGATCATCCACGCCGAATCGGCCTACAACCCGCTGGCGCTCAGCCGCGCCGGCGCGCAAGGCCTGATGCAGTTGATGCCGGGCACCGCACGCCGCTTCGGCGTCAGCGATGCCTATGACGCAACGCAAAATATTCGCGGTGGCGTGCAGTATCTGTCCTGGCTGCTGAAACGCTTCAACGGCGACCTTACCCTGGCCGCTGCCGGCTATAACGCAGGCGAGGGCGCGGTGGACCGCTACGGTGGCGTGCCGCCATACAGCGAGACCCAGCGCTACGTACAACGTGTGGGTTTGTTGGCTGGCCGCTATCGCGGTCAGGCGACCGCAGCCAACTGAGAGCGGTGAACCACCCCTGTTTTGCGGGTATGAGGCGAGCGCAGCAGGCGTCCTGAAATCCGCATATGCCAATCGCCCAATCCATGTTTTTCTGGCTGGTCTCTCCAGGCTGTCCAAGCACCTGACGACTGCGCGCTGCGTTCTGGTGGTCGCTCGTGGCGCGCATGGCAACGTGCCTGCTTGCACCGGCATTGGCAACGCATACGGCAGATAGACGCAGCGCATCGCGCACTCCTGATTGCTGCGCCTGCATCATCGCCGCTGACCCGCCTTACGCGTGTATTGCCGCTGCAGGCACTGCACAGGCACTGCGTCACAGCCATTCACAGCTTCCGCGCGCCCGGCGATCCAGGTGGTTGGTGATGGTCTGCATCGGCCGTTGCGTCGCATAGGTCCGACTGCGTACATTGCATTGTCTGTGCATTAAGCGTTCCGCTACACTGCGGTCGATTCATCGCGGCTGGACCCCCCGCCAGCCGTTGGCAGCCTCACGCTACCTAATCAAGATCGGAGAGCCGGATGGCCAACGATGGGGTTAACGCACCTGCTGATATCGGGCGTCGTCGGTTTTTGACCGCGACAACGGCCGTAGTCGGTGCGGTCGGAGCAGGATTCGTCGCAGTTCCGTTCGTGAAGTCGTGGAATCCCAGTGCACGCGCCAAGTTGGCCGGCGCACCGGTGACCGCCGACATCAGCGCCCTGCAGGAAGGCCAGCGCCTGGTCCTTGAATGGCGCGGTCAGCCGATCTGGATCGTCAAGCGCTCCAAGGCCATGCTCGACGCATTGCCGTCACTGGACGACCGGCTCAAGGACCCCAAGTCCGAGAACAAGGACCAGCAGCCGGAATACGTGCTGAAAAACCCGGAATACCGCTCGATCAAATCCGACATCTCGGTGCTGGTCGGGCTGTGTACGCATCTGGGTTGCTCGCCGGAAATGGTCGCCGAGATCCGCCCCGAGCCCTACGACCCGCAGTGGAAGGGCGGCTACTTCTGCCCTTGCCACAAGTCGCGCTTCGACATGTCCGGCCGCGTCTTCGATGGCGTGCCGGCACCGATCAATCTGCTGGTGCCCCCACACCACTACGTGGACGACAACACCTTGGTGATCGGCGTCGATCCTGACGGTGCCGGTACGTCGGCCAAAAGCACGGGGGCTGCCTGATGAGCAATATCCTGGTCCGTACCGCCAACGGCGTCTTCGATTGGGTCAACGAGCGCGCGCCCGGGTTGATGCCCATGTACCGCAAGCACATCAGCGAGTACTACGCGCCGAAGAACTTCAACCTCTGGTACTACTTCGGTTCGCTGGCCATCGTGGTGCTGGTCAACCAGATCGTCACCGGCATCTTCCTGACGATGCACTACAAGACCAGCGCCGCCGATGCATTCGCCTCGATCGAATACATCATGCGCGACGTGGAGTGGGGCTGGCTGATCCGCTACATGCACAGCACCGGCGCCTCGCTGTTCTTCATCGTGGTGTATCTGCACATGTTCCGCGGCCTGATGTACGGCAGCTACCAGAAGCCGCGCGAACTGGTGTGGATTCTCGGCATGCTGATCTACCTGGTGCTGATGGCCGAAGCCTTCATGGGCTACGTGCTGCCGTGGGGACAGATGTCGTTCTGGGGCGCGAAGGTGATCATCTCGCTGTTCGGCGCCATTCCGGTCATCGGCAATGGGCTGACCGAATGGATCATGGGCGACTACCTGCCCGGCGATGCCACGCTCAACCGCTTCTTCGCCTTGCACGTGATCGCACTGCCGCTGGTGCTGTTGCTGCTGATCGTGTTGCACATCGGCGCGCTGCATGAGGTGGGTTCCAACAACCCGGATGGCGTGGACATCAAGAAGGGTCCCAAGGGCAACCGCTGGGATGCGCACAAGCCGGCCGACGGTATTCCGTTCCATCCGTATTACACGGTCAAGGATCTGGTCGGTGTCGGGTTCCTGCTGCTGATCGCGGCTTTCATCATCTTCTTTGCGCCAGCGTTCGGCGGTCTGTTCCTGGAGCACGACAATTTCACCGAGGCCAACCGGCTGGTGACCCCGGAGCACATCAAGCCGGTGTGGTACTACACACCGTATTACGCGATGTTGCGGGTGGTGCCGAACAAGCTCGGTGGCGTGCTGGTGATGTTTTCGGCGATTGCCATCCTGTTCCTGGTGCCGTGGCTGGACCGCGCCAAGGTGCGCTCGGTGCGCTACCGCGGCTGGATTTCCAAGGTGGCACTGGGGGTGCTGGTGGTGTGCTTCGTGTGGCTGGGCGTGATCGGCTCCGGCCCCGGCACCGACGCGCACGAGACCTATGTCGGGCGTGGGCTGACCTTCCTGTATTTCGCCTTCTTCATCACCATGCCGGTGTGGACGCGGCTGGACAAGACCAAGCCGGTGCCGGAGCGGGTGACCACCCATGACTAATTCCAACGCCAAGTCATGGATGTCGCGCGTGGTCGCCTTGCTGTGCGGCCTGTTGATTGCCGGCGGTGCACTGGCGGCCGAGGGCGGGGCGGTGCAGCAGGCCGGTAACGACCTGAGCGACCGCGCTTCGCTGCAACGCGGCGCGCAGTTGTTCATGAACTACTGCTCCGGCTGCCACTCGCTGAAATACCTGCGTTATTCGCGCATGGCCAGCGACCTGGGTTTGAGCGAAGAAGAGGTCATGACCAACCTCAACTTCACCGGTGCCAAGGTTGGCGAGCATATTGAAGGCACCATGCCGCACGATGCGGCCGCCAAGTGGTTCGGCAAGGCGCCGCCGGATCTGACCTTGATCGCCCGCGTGCGTGGCACCGACTGGGTCTATACCTATCTCAAGTCGTTTTATCTGGATCAGACCCGCCCGCTGGGCTGGAACAACCAGCTGTTTCCGAATGCGTCCATGCCCAACCCGCTGTGGGAACTGCAAGGCCTGCAGCAGGCGCAGTTCGGCCCGCCCGACAAGGCGACCGGCGACAAGCCGGTGGAGGCGCTCAAACTCGGTCAGCCAGGGCGACAGACGCCGGTCGAGTTCGACCAGACCGTGCGCGATATCGCCAACTTCCTCGAATACGCGGGCGAACCTGCGGCATTGAAGCGCCAGAGCATGGGCGTGTGGGTGATCCTGTTCCTTGCGCTGCTCACCTTCATCGCCTACCTGTTGAAGAAGGAGTACTGGAAGGACGTGCATTGATTGTTGCATCAGCGGGTATCGGCCGCCGCAGCGTGCAAACCACTGCAAAAGTCGGATATCGCCAAGCGTCTTGAATGCACCAGCCATCGCTGCGCGTCGTGTTGGCTCTCCAAGTGGGGGGGGTGACGCCTCCTTGCACGAGACAGCGCTTAGAGCCCTTCTCCCTGCAGGAGTGGGGTTGGGGCGAGCGTCGGCAAGCTCGCGATGTTGCGACAAACTGCTGCGGCACCCTGCACGTCGCCACTTTTTCGTGTGACAGCGCAACAACTGCCTCATCGGAACGTTAATCAGCCTTGGCACTCTTGGCTTTTGCGTGACGTGATTGCACACTCGATAGACCGTGGTGACGGTCGGCGTTGGGCCGGCCGCGCCGATGCGGCCGGCGGATTCCGGTCGTCGGAGAGCCTTGAATGGCGACGAGTGTGCGTATGCGGAATACCTTGACTTTGTTTTCGTCCAACGACGACGTGTTGTGCCACCGGGTCCGTCTGGTCCTGGCGGCGAAAGGGGTGACCTACGACCTGGTGCCGGTCGACCCGCAAAACCCTCCCGAAGATCTGATCGATCTCAACCCCTATCATTCGGTGCCGACGCTGGTCGAACGCGACCTGGTGCTGTATGCCGCCTCGGTGGTCAGCGAATATCTGGACGAGCGCTACCCGCATCCGCCGCTGATGCCGGTGGACCCGCTTTCGCGTGCGCGCCTGCGGCTGGCAATGCTGCGCATCGAGCACGATTGGGTGCCGCAGGTGCAGGCGGTCCAGCTCGGCAACAAGACCCAGGCCGAAGCCGGCCGCAAGCGCCTGAAAGAACTGCTCACCGCATCGGTGCCGCTGTTCAAGGCCAGCAAGTTTTTCCTCAATCCGGAAATGAGTCTGGCCGATTGCGCGATGGCGCCGATCATCTGGCGACTGGACGCATTGGAGATCAGTCTGCCCAAGGATGGCAAGGCGATCGAAGACTACGGCAACCGGATCTTCCGCAACCCCGGCTTCATCCGCAGCCTGACCGATCAGGAAAAGAAGCTGCGCGATCTGCCGGGCTGATGCGACGGCTGTATGCCAACAGACCGACTTGCGTTTGCGCGGCAGCCGCTGCGCGTCGTGTGCGGGTAAAATGACGCCATGAGCGAAGATTTCCCCCGCATGACCAGCCATCGTCCGTACCTGTTACGGGCGTTGGTCGAATGGATCAACGACAACGGCATGACGCCGCACGTTTTGGTGGATGCAGGCCTGCCCGGTGTGCAGGTGCCTGCCAGCGCGGTCAAGGATGGCCGCGTCGTCTTGAATATTGCCGAGCGCGCCGTGGTCGGGCTGCAGGTCGACAACGAGAGCGTCAGCTTCACGGCGCGCTTTGGTGGCGTCAGCTATCCGGTGATGGTGCCGATGGCGGCCGTGCTGGCGGTGTACGCGCGAGAAACCGGGCAGGGCATGGCATTGCCGGATGATATCCCCGGGACCAGCACCGAGCCGCCGGATCCTGGCGCACCGCCGCCGCCGAGCGCGCCCACGCCGGACGAACCACCTAGCGGTGGCAAGCGCCCGCATTTGCGCGTGGTGAAGTAAGCAGCGCGCCAGGTATACGCGGGCCGCGCGTCCACGTGATGGAGGGTTTCAGTGCACGCGGAGCGCACCCGTCACTGCGATTGCAGCGCGCCGGATGCGTCCGGCGCGGTCGATTACGACTACGAGTACGACATTTACCGCTTCGTGGACGGCGCGCGCTGCCTGTTTGCGCGCAGCTACACCGATACGCCGGATGAGGCGCACTTTCTCAGCATCGACGTCGGTGGCAAGTCGCGTCTATTGAAGGATGCCGACTTGCTTGATCCCCTGTGCGCGTTTGCGCAGGCGCACCTGCGTCGGGAGGGCAAGCGGCAGCTGCACTGGCTGAGTGGCAGGGGGAATGGCTATGAGCCGGTGCCCGCGAGATCGACACCTGACGAGTGATCCGATTGGCTGTGGAGTGCTCGCGAGATACGCGAACATCCAGCCTCGAAGATAAGCAGTGACGGCGTGCACCGACAGGTTGCTAGTCGCTGAATCGACAGTGGGTCTGCCCGGTCAGCACCGGTGACGCGCGTCCACGCGGCGCGATGGCGATGTCAGATGTCAGCACGAGCGCATCACATTCGCCACACATCACACCCGTCACTCCAGCCGCTCTTGCTCCGGATGCAACGCCCGCACGGTGGCGACCTGCGGGCCGGTGAAGGCGATCAGTTGATCGCCACGCAGCACGAGCTTGCCGCTATGGCGATCCGCACCGTCGTAGGAGTATTCGAAGCGGAAGGTGCGCTCGAAGCCCAGCCAGCCGTTGGGCATCCTGCACACACGGATATTGGTGGAGTGCACGCTCTGGTCCAGCCACTGCACATCGGCAGCGCGGCAGGCATTACGGCCGAGGATGTCGGCACGTTCGGCGGCAGCGCGCGAAGAGTTCCAGAACGCGAACAGCGCGGCGCCGGCGATCATGAAAAGAATAAGGCTGGGCATGGCGTCAATGTGCCACGCCATGCGGCCGGTGGACAATCGCCGTGCCGGCGCCGCAGCGTTGCGAGGGTGTCGCCTTGTCGGCGGCAGAGGCCGGCACCAGCGCCGCAAGTGCGTCCAACAAACCGAGTGCGCTCACCGCCACACGGGTGCGGCCGGTGTTCGGGGCGGCACATCCCGCTCGTACCCTCCAGTTCTAAGCACGCTCTTAGCGCTGCCCGCACCCACCTGCCAATTGCTACGTTGTCTTAGCCGCTCTAAATCGTTCATCGGCGCTGCGGAGGCCGGCTTGTCTGGGTCACCGCGCAACCCCATCCATCGAGCTCCCGCCAAGTTACATCCGCGCGCCGCGCCCTCAAGATGAGGGTCCGGTGTCGGGCATCGCCAATGCATCCTGTCCTGCAACAGTTCCATCCCGTGGTCGCTGCGTGGTTCGCGCAGACCTTCGCTGCGCCAACGCCGGCGCAGATTGCCGCGTGGCCGGCGATCCAGGCCGGGCGCCACACGCTGGTGGCTGCGCCAACGGGGTCGGGTAAAACACTGACCGCGTTCTTCGCCGCCATCGACGGGTTGATCCGCGACGGGCTGGCCAATGGCGGTGCGCTGCCCGACGAAACCCGCGTGGTCTACGTCTCGCCGTTGAAGGCCTTATCCAACGACATCCACCTCAACCTGGAAGCGCCGCTGCAAGGCATCCGCGCGGCGCTGGTGGCGAGCGGATTGCCGGACGTTGCGGTGCGCACCGCGGTGCGTACCGGCGACACGCCGCAGCGCGAGCGGGCACAAGCGCGCCGCACGCCGCCGCATATTCTGGTGACCACGCCGGAGTCGTTGTATGTGCTGTTGGGTTCGGTATCCGGACGCACTGCGCTACGGCATGTGCGCACCGTCATCGTCGATGAAATCCATGCGGTAGCGGCCGACAAGCGCGGCAGCCACCTGAGCCTGACCCTGGAGCGCTTGCAGCGGCTGGCCACGCAGCCGATCACGCGGGTGGGGCTGTCGGCAACGCAGAAGCCCATCGAAACAGTGGCGCAGTTTCTGGTCGGTGTCGGCGCAGACGGGTTGCCGCCGCCGTGCGAGATCGTCGATATCGGCTACACCCGCACGCGCGACCTGGCTCTGGCGTTGCCGCCCACGCCACTGAGCGTGGTGATGTCCAACGACCAATGGCTGCAGGTGTATGCCGACGTGGCCGCGCTTGCGCAGCAGCATCGCACCACGCTGGTGTTCGTCAATACGCGGCGAATGGCCGAGCGCGCGGCGCGGCATCTGGGCGATCTACTCGGCAAGCAGCGCGTGGCGGCGCATCACGGCAGCCTGTCGCGCGAGACGCGTTTGTTGGCCGAGCAACGGCTCAAGGCCGGCGATCTCACCGTGCTGGTGGCGACCGCATCGCTGGAGCTGGGACTGGATATCGGCGATGTCGATCTGGTCTGCCAGCTTGGTTCGCCGCGCTCGATCGCCACCTTCCTGCAACGCGCCGGGCGTTCCGGGCACAAGGTTGGCGGCACGCCGAAGGCGCGCCTGTTCCCGCAGACCCGCGACGAGCTGGTCGAATGCGCCGCACTGCTGGACAGCATCCGCCGCGGCGAACTGGATGCCTTGCGCATCCCGCTGGCGCCGGTGGACGTGCTGGCGCAGCAGATCGTGGCCGAAGCGGCATGCGAAGACTGGGATGAAGATGCGCTATTCGCGCTGGTGCGCCGCGCATGGCCGTTCGCCGAATTGAGCCGCGCCAGCTTCGACAGCGTGGTGCGCATGTTGTGCGAGGGCTTCAGCACCCGGCTCGGCCCGCGCGCGGGCTACCTGCATCGCGACGCGGTGCATCGGCGCCTGCATGCACGGCGTGGCGCGCGCATGACGGCGCTGACCTCCGGCGGCACCATTCCCGAAACCGGCGACTACAGCGTGGTGCTGGAGCCGCAGGCGGAAAAGATCGGCACGGTCAACGAAGATTTCGCTGTGGAAAGTCTCACCGGCGACGTGTTTCAGCTCGGCAACGCCAGCTACCGCATCCTGCGCGTGGATGCCGGGCGCGTGCGCGTGGAAGATGCCAAGGGCGCGCCGCCGAACATTCCGTTCTGGCTGGGCGAGGCGCCGGGCCGCAGCGACGAATTGTCGGCGGCGGTGTCGCGCCTGCGTGGCGACCTGGCCGCGCGGCTGGACACCACGCCACATGTGGCGGCCTGCGATTGGCTGCAGAACGCGTTGGGCATGTCCGCCGAAGCGGCGCGGCAACTGCTGGACTATCTGGCCAGTGCGTGCGCCGCACTGGGCGCGCTGCCCACCCAGCAGTGCCTGGTGATGGAGCGCTTCTTCGATGCCAGTGGCGGCACTCAGCTGGTGATCCATTCGCCTTACGGCAGCCGGATCAATCGGGCGTGGGGACTGGCGTTGCGCAAACGCTTCTGCCGCACCTTCAATTTCGAATTGCAGGCTGCGGCCACCGAAGATGCGATCGTGTTGTCGCTGTCCACCAGTCACAGTTTTGCGCTGGAAGAGGTCGGCCGCTATCTGCATTCGTCATCGGCCGAGCATGTGTTGATCCAGGCCTTGCTGGATGCCCCATTGTTCGGCGTGCGCTGGCGCTGGAATGCGACCAATGCGATGGCGCTGCCGCGCTTCAGCGGCGGCAACAAGGTCGCGCCGCAGTTGCAGCGGATGAAGTCGGAGGATCTGCTGGCCACGGTGTTCCCGGACCAGGTGGCCTGCGCAGAGAATCTGGTCGGCGAACGCGAGGTGCCGGACCACCCGCTGGTGGCGCAGACGCTGGAAGATTGCCTGCATCACTCCATGGACAGCGAGGGCTGGTTGCAGGTGCTGCGGGGGCTGGAATCGGGCGCAATCACGCTGATTGCGCGCGATCTGGCGGCACCGTCGCCGCTGGCGGCCGAAGCCTTGAATGCGCGTCCGTACGCATTTCTCGACGATGCGCCGTTGGAAGAACGCCGCACCCAGGCCGTGCAGAGTCGCCGCTACACGCCGCAGACCAGCGACGATCTGGGCCAGCTCGACCCGCAGGCCATCGATGCGGTGCGCGAGGAAGCCTGGCCGCAGCCACGCGATGCCGAAGAAATGCACGAGGCGCTGGTGGGGCTCGGCGTGCTGCCGCTCGACGAAGCCAGCGATGCGCATTGGCAGGCCTGGTTGGCGGCGCTCGCTGCCGATGGTCGCGCTACCTGCGTTGCCTTGCACGGCAGTGCGGCGCTGTGGATCAGTGCCGAGCGCATCGACTGGTTTTTGCCGTTGTATCCGGACGCCTGCGCGCATCCACCGTTGCAGGCGCCGGAGGATTGCCGTATTGCCGCGTGGGAACGCGACTGGGCCGTGCGCGAACTGCTGCGTGGGCGCCTGTCGGCGATCGGCCCGGCGCAGGTGTCGGCGTTGTCCTCGGCGTTGCAGGTGGCCGAAGCGGAGATCGCGGTTGCGCTGGCGGCATTGCAACGCGAAGGCTATGTCATGGCGGGGCAGTTCACTGCGCACGCGCAGGCGCAGGAGTGGTGCGAACGTCACCTGCTGGCGCGCATCCATCGCTACACGCTGGGGCGATTGCGGCGCGAGATCGAGCCGGTGTCGCAGCGCGATTACGCGCGCTTTCTATTCGAGTGGCAGCATGTCGACGGCACCAGCCGCGTGGCCGGGCCGGACGCACTGGCCGGCGTGATCGGGCAGCTGGAAGGCTACGAAGCGTCTGCGGTGCTGTGGGAAAGCGAGCTGTTGCCGGCGCGTGTGCGCGACTATCAACCGGCCTGGCTGGACGAGTTGTGCACCGCCGGGCGCACGCTGTGGGCACGCCTGCGGCCCGGTGGCGGGCGCAGCGGTGCCGCGTTGCGCAGCACGCCAATCGTGTTGCTGCCGCGGCGCGAAGCGCAGCGCTGGCGCAGCCTGGCGCGCGATGCCGACGACGGACCGCTGGGGTCGCGCGCGCAACGGGTCATGACAGTGCTGCAGGAGCAGGGCGCATTGTTCTTCGACGAAATCGCCGATGCGGCGCATTTGATGAACACCGAGCTGGAAGACGCATTGAGCGAGCTGGTGATGCGCGGCCGTGCGCAGTGCGACAGCTATGCCGGGCTGCGCGCGCTGCTGGTGCCGGCGTCCAAGCGCCCGTCGGCGCTGTCGCGCCATCGGCGCCGCGCAAGCGCCTTGGGCATTCGCGATGCCGGACGCTGGGCGCCGGTGCGTGCGTTGCCCGACTTGCCGTTAGCCGAAGCCGGCGAATGCCATCAGGACACGCTCGAACACGTCGCCCGCACGCTGCTGCGTCGCTATGGCGTGGTGTGCTGGCGGCTGCTCGAACGCGAAGCCGCGTGGCTGCCGCCGTGGCGCGAGTTGTTGCGCATGTACCAGCGCCTGGAAGCGCGTGGCGAAATTCGCGGTGGCCGTTTCATCGCCGGGCTGTCCGGCGAGCAGTTCGCGTTGCCGGAGGCGATTGCCGCCTTGCGCCGCGTGCGCGCGCGGGCGTTGCCGCAACAGTGGATCTGCGTGAGTGCGAGCGACTCGAGTAATCTGCTCGGAAGCGTGCTGCCGGGCGAGCGGGTTGCACGTGTGCCGGGCAATCGCGTCGCCTCGCTGGATGGCCTGCCGATGGCGGTATGGGCGGCAGACCGCTTCCAGGCCTTGCAGGAACTCACTCCCGAGCAGGCCGAGCAGGCGTTGCGCCTGCTACAGCGCGGCCCGGGTGCCGCCGAGCAGTCGCCGATGGAGCGCTGGCTGGCTCAGGCGCCTGGCAGCGTGGCGGCGTTGCCAGCCACGCGCGGAAGCGGCCGCGACACATAGCGGCTGTCCGCAACCACCCAGCGCCATGGCGCATCCACTGCCTTGCGGATGCCGATGCGTGGCGTTGTCAGTGGGTTGGAGGGCGAGGGCAGGCCGTCGTCTTCGATCCACAGACGCGCGGCAGCGGTGGTGAGATCCAGCCCGTTGTCGGTGGCGGTCACGCCGAAGGCCTGCGCCAGGCGGCCTGGGCCGGTGGTCAGCAATTTGACCGCCGCGCCGCCGCGTGCGGTCTGCATGCTGTCGATGCCGTCGAGCGGCTCCAATGCGCGGATCAGGACCGCATGCCCGGGCGCGCCGCCGCACACTGCGTTGATCGCCCAGTGCATGCCGTAGATGAAATACACATACAGGTGCCCTGGCGCGCCAAACATCACCCGCGTGCGCGGCGTCATGCCACGAAACGAATGCGCGGCCGCATCTTCGCTGCCGCAATAGGCTTCCACTTCGGTGATGCGCCCACGGCGCCCGTCCGCGCTGACCAGTACCTTGTTGATCAGCTGCGGCGCAACCTGGCGCGCGTCGAGCGCGTAAAACGTACGGGGCAGGGGTGTGGACGGCATGTGGCCAAGCCTAGCCGCAGGAGTGTGATGTCCCTGCGGACTGTCCCGGACAGCCCGCCATTGAGGGGTAGGGTTTTTCCGAACAGAGGCTGTTGCGAGCGCATGACCTGTCACAAAAGCGCAGATCCGTTTGCATGAATACGCATTGTGGCGATGCCTGCATCTCAAGCGTGTTTTGTCGTCGCCGATAGCCATTAGCGATTGGTTAGACACGCCGCATCGCAGCGCGCGGCACGCGCAGCGCCATCGCCATCGCCGTCATGCAGCGCATGTCGCCCACGCATCATTCTTGAGAGAACTCCCCAATGTTAGGCAACTTCAAAATCGGAACCCGGCTGATCGTGGCATTCCTGATCGTCTCGGCGATCGGCGCATGCATCGGGTGGGTGGGCTATTCCAACTCCGGCCGCATCAGCGCGCTGTCGAGTTCGCTGTATGAGCGCGAATTGCTCGGCTTGTCCAATGTCAAGGAAGCCAACATCAACCTGATCTACGCGGGCCGCGCACGCGCCAACCTGTTGCTGGCCGGCAGCGCGGAAGAGCGCCAGTCGCACGTGCAGAACATCGACAAATACACCGCCAAGGTGGTCGATCACATGAGTCGCGCACGCGGCAGTTTCGAAACCGAAGAAGGCAAGAACAAGCTGGCGCAATTCGATCGCGCCTGGCAAACGTATCTGGACGAGCGCGGGCGTTTCATCGAGGCAGCCAACCGCGAAGCGCTGCGCGAAGCCAATCCGGAACTGGCCGAGCTCTCACGCGCGGTACGTGCCAGCTCGGACGAGGTGGATACCTTGATGGCCGATCTGAGTGGCCTGCGCGAGCGCAGCGCCGCTTCGGCCAACGCGGAAACCGACGCCATCCACACGCGCAGTTCCAGGATATTGATCGCCATCATCTGCGGCGGCGTCTTGCTCGGCGCACTGCTTGGTGTGGTGATCAGCCGCAGCGTCACCGGACCGATCCGCCGCGCGGTGGCGGTGGCCAATGGCTTGTCGAAAGGCGATCTCACCATGCAGATCGATGTGCATGGCCGCGACGAAACCGCGCAACTGCTCGAAGCGATGCGCACCATGGTGCAGAAGCTGTCGCAGGTGGTCGGCGAGGTCAATACCAGTGCCGAAACCCTGGCCAGTGCCTCGGAAGAAGTCAGCGCCACTGCGCAGTCGTTGTCGCAGGCGGCCAGCGAACAGGCCGCCGGTGTGGAAGAAACCAGCGCTTCGCTGGAGCAGATGACCGCCTCGATCAGCCAGAACACCGAGAACGCGCGCATCACCGATGGCATGGCCACCCAGGCCGCAAGGGAAACCGTGGAAGGTGGCGAAGCGGTGGTCGCCACCACCCAGGCGATGAAGCAGATCGCGCAGAAGATCGGCATCATCGACGACATCGCGTATCAGACCAATCTGCTCGCGCTCAATGCCGCGATCGAGGCGGCACGCGCCGGCGAGCATGGCAAGGGCTTTGCGGTGGTCGCCGCCGAGGTGCGCAAGCTGGCCGAACGCAGCCAGGTGGCCGCGCAGGAGATCGGCGAGGTGGCCAGTTCCAGCGTGGAATTGGCCGACCGCGCCGGCCGTTTGCTGGATTCGATCGTGCCCAGCATCAAGCGCACCTCCGATCTGGTGCAGGAGATTTCTGCGGCGTCCGAAGAACAGTCCTCCGGCGTCAGCCAGATCAATTCGGCAGTCGTGCAGCTGAGCCAGACCACCCAGCAAAACGCCAGCGCGTCCGAAGAGCTGGCCGCCACTGCCGAAGAGATGAGCGCGCAGGCCGAACAGCTGCAGCAGAGCATGGCGTTCTTCCGGCTGGGCGGGCAGGGCGCGACCACTGCGCCGCCCAAGCGCGGCAAGCAGGTTGCCGCACGCCCGGCGCGTGCCGCAGGGGCGCGTGGCTGGCACAGCAATGCAGCGCCTGCGTATGCGATGTCCGAGGGCCCGGACGAAGGCCAGTTCGCGCGTTTCTGAGAGATCGACCGATGACCGCACCGACGCTTGATGTGATGCCCGGCGACGCCGATGCCGCCGCGCAATATCTGACCTTTCAACTGGATGGCGAAACCTTCGCCACCAGCATTCTCGGCATTCGTGAAATCATTCAATACCGCACGCCCACGCCGGTGCCGTCGATGCCGGATTGCGTGCGCGGGGTCATCAATCTGCGTGGCGCAGTGGTGCCGGTGGTAGACCTGCAGTCGCGGTTGGGACGTGCGGACAGTGCGATCGGCAAACGCAGCTGCATCGTGATTCTGGCTACCGAGCAGGCGCAAGCAACGCAGGTGATCGGCGTGCTGGTGGACGCGGTCAATGCAGTGATCGAACTGGCCGATCAGGACATCGAAGCGGCACCTTCGTTCGGCACGCATATCCGTCGCGACCTGTTGCGCGGCATGGGCAAGGTGGGCGAGCGCTTCGTGGTGCTGCTGGACATGGAGCAGGTGCTGCAGGTAGACGAGATCGCCGGAAATACCGATGCGCTGGCGGCCTGAGCGCTAGCACTACAACGGGTGCGCAGCGCCGGGCGCGCCGATCACCCCTGCGGGTGCCACCCGTTGAAGCGGTGCACGCGATTGCGGCCTTCGCCACGCGCCTGCTGCAGCGCGTGGCGGGCGCGGGCCAGCAAGGTGTTGCTGTCGAATGCCGTGGGTGCGGCAACATCCACCAGCCCTGCGCTGATGGTCAACGGGCCGGTGGGCCAGCTCGCCTCTTCCATGGCCTTGCGTAAGCCTTCGGCAGCCTCCAGTGCCGCAGGCGCCGAGATTGCCGGTAGCGCCACGCAGAATTGATCGCAGGCCAGACGCGCCACGATCGCATCTGACGGCAGCTGCGCTTCGAGAACGCTGGCGGCCTGCAGCAAGCTGGCGTCCGCGGCAGCCGCGCCAGCCTGCAGTTTTTGCCGTTTGAAGCCGTCCAGTTCGATCAACATGAAACCAAGTGCGGCATCCGGCGTTGCGCTGGGCGCATCTGCAAGCGCCTGCAAGGCATGCTCCAACCCGGCGCGATTCCATCGCCCGGTGAGCGCGTCGCGCAGCGCGTCCAGCTCTACCAGCCGGGCGGCCTGCTGCAGTTCGAGGGTGCTGACCACTTGCCTGGCGAGCGCCTGCAGCGCGTCGCGTTCGGCCACCGACAAACGACGCGGGCTGCGATCCAGCACGCACAGCGTGCCCAGCGCGATGCCGTCGGAGGTCAGCAAAGGCGCGCCCGCGTAGAACCGGATCTGCGGCTCCCCGGTCACCAGCGCATTGCTTACGAAGCGTGCGTCCAGATGGGTGTCGCCGACTTCCATCACCTGATCGGGTTCGAGGATGGCGTGCGCGCAGAACGACAGTTCGCGCGGCGTTTCGGCCGGCTGCATGCCAATCCTGGATTTGAACCACTGGCGGTGGGTATCGACCAGCGAAATCAGCGCCATCGGCGCGCGGCAGACCGCAGCTGCAATTGCGGTGAACGCGTCGTAGCTTGGCTCCGGTGGGGTGTCCAGCAAATCGTACGCGTGCAGCGCCACCACACGCTCATCCTCGTTGGCCGGCAAGCGCGCGCCGAAATTGGCGTTGACGCCACCTGGCAGCAGCGTGACCGGGATCAGGTTCAACGCAGGCGCGTCGGGTATCTGCATGCAAAGCACCACCGGAACAAGGCGCCATCAAGGCGATGAAAGAGGAGCGGGTTGGCACTGGTCGAAGCGGTCGCACGACAGCGATCAGCATCGGAACAACAGCGAAACACCTGTCCGGATCTTGCCACAAGACTGCCCGCGCGTATCGCTGACCCATTCCAGTCTTTGCAGGCGCCATCTTGCCCGATGAGCGGGACGGTGCAAGACATCAGCGCCGGCGATGAAGCGCGCAAGCGCGCCACAGCCAGCAGCCGCGGGAGGTGTCCTCACATCGGCTGCGGCGTTGGCTGCATCACTCCTTACTGACCCGCATTGCGGGTGGGGCGACGGCTCTGCTCGTCATGCACCTTGAGGTCTTCCTGGCCCGGGCGCTGCTTGGCGGCATCGTCGTGCTTGCGGTCCTGCTGACTCTCGGTCACCCCGTGCGCATCGTCGGCGACGGTATCGGGCTGTTGGTCCTTGTGGTTCATGGCTTGCGTCCGCTATGGAGAGAAGCCTGGACGTTAGCGCGCACGGTGTGATCCCTGCGCCACGGCGACGGCTGGCGTGCCCACGCTGTTCCGCGCGGCAGCGTCTTCCAGAACGCACAAGCCCCGGAAACATGACGTTTCCAGGGCCTGTACGTTTGATTCGATGGTGGAGCGGAAGGGGATCGAACCCTCGACCTTCGCGATGCGAACGCGACGCTCTCCCAGCTGAGCTACCGCCCCACGTACTTCGATTCTAACCACATGCCGCGCGGTTCGCCAAGGGCTGGCCGGCAGCGGCAGAGCGCGCCGCACTGGCGCGCCCGAATGCGATCACTCGCGGATCAGCGGAAATTTCAGGTCCGGGTTCTTGGCCTTCCATTCCTTGTACGACACCGAGCCTTCCCAGGCAGCGAAGGCCTTCGGGGTGCGGCCACGGCCGGACCAGGTCTCACCGGTATGCGGCAGTTCGTACTTCGGCTTCACTTCGCTGCGGCCGCTCTTGACCACTTCCTTGCGCGCAGCGGTGGTGCCGAGGTAGGCGGCAATGTCGTTGCGCTGCTTGGTGTTGAAGTGGCCGGCAAACTGCTCGAGCAGCGAGACGATGGTGGCATGCGCGGAGGATGCCTCGCTGGCGCGCTCGGTTTTCTCCTGCTCTTCCAGCTTCTGCAGCTCGTCCAGCAGCTTGGCTTTGGCTTGCGCGATGGAATCCAGTTTTGAAGAGGTATTGCTCACAGAGGTATGGCCTCGGAATAAAGAGTGGACACGCTGCCCGGAGGGCGCGCGGCATTATGCCATGTGGCCTGGGGGGCGGCCGTTAGGGAACAGGGGCTTGCACGCGGCGTGAACAGGCTTTTCACAACGCCTATTCAGGCGCTTTCGCATTGTCGCTACGGGCACTGCTTGACCCGATTCTATGGGCAGCAGGCCCGACCATGACGATACAGGAGCGGGTAATGAGTGCTGCTCGCACCGTTTTGTTGGCCGCTCCAAGCGAAAAGGTCTGCCATGAGCCTGAGCGAATACCGCCGCAAGCGCAGTTTCGACAAAACCCGCGAGCCCGAGCCGGGCAAAGCCCTGCCACAAGGCCAGCGCGCGATCTTCGTGGTGCAGCTGCATCACGCCAGCCGTCGCCATTACGATTTTCGCCTGCAGGTAGGCGATGCGCTCAAGAGCTGGGCGGTACCAAAGGGGCCGAGTTACGACCCCAAGGTCAAGCGTATGGCGGTGGAGGTCGAGGACCACCCCGTCGACTACGCCGGCTTCGAGGGCAAGATTCCCAGGGGCGAATACGGCGGTGGGCAGGTGGCGCAGTTCGACCACGGCGTGTGGGCCACCGCAGGCGACCCGGAGGCGCAGTTGGCCAAGGGGCATCTGCGGTTCGAGTTATTCGGCAACAAGCTCAAGGGCGGCTGGCATCTGGTGCGGTCCAGCAAGCCGGCACGGCAGCCGCAATGGCTGCTGTTCAAGGAGGACGACGCCTATGCCGGTACGTTGGAGGCCGACGATCTGCTGGCCGATGTCGCTGCCGCGCCTGCCGACGATGTGCGCCGCGCAGGCGCGGGCAAGGCCGTTCGCAAAGCGCTGACGCGCGTGCCGCCGCCGCAGGCCGCAAAGAAGCGCGGAACCTGGGCCAAGCAGGCGCTGGCGCTGACCAATGCACGGCGCGCCGAGATGGAAGATGGACCGTTCGCGCCGCAGCTGGCCAAGCTGGGCCAGTCCCCGCCCGCAGGCGCGCAGTGGCTGCATGAAATCAAATGGGACGGTTACCGCATCCTGGCCACCGTCACCGCAGGCAAGGTGCGCTTGTGGTCGCGCAATGCGCTGGAGTGGACCGCCAAGACGCCGGAGATTGCCGACGCCATCCAGTCGCTGGGCCTGCGCAGCGCGCAGATCGATGGCGAGCTGATTGCCGGACGCGGCACCAAGCAAGATTTCAATCTGCTGCAGGCCACCTTGTCCGGCGAACGCCAGATGCCGCTGGCGCTGGCGGTGTTCGACCTGTTGCATGTGGACGGCGTGGACATCAGCCAGGCGCCGCTGCGCGAGCGCAAGCAGCTGTTGCAGCAGGTGCTCGCGGCCGCACCCAATACGCATCTGGCCTACAGCTCGCATGTGGACGGCGATGGCAGCGAGGCGTTTCGGGTGGCCGGCGAGCAGCACTTCGAAGGCATCATTTCCAAACGCGCAGACCGCCCTTACCACGACGGGCGCAGCGACGATTGGCGCAAGACCAAGCAACTGGCCAGCCAGGAATACGCGGTTGTGGGTTACACCGCGCCCAAGGGCAGCCGCAGCGGCTTCGGCTCGTTGCTGCTGGCCACCCCGGACCCGGTGCACGGCTGGCTGTACGTGGGCCGTGTGGGCTCCGGCTTCTCCGATGCGCTGATGCACGAGGTCGCCCGGCAGCTGGAGGGCGGCGGGCGCAAGCCGACGGCGCATATCCCCACCGAGGATACCGATCTACGCAGCGCCACCTGGTTTGCGCCGCGCTTTGTCGTGGACGTGTTCTATCGCGGCATCGGTGGGCAGCAGCTGTTGCGCCAGGCATCGTTCAAGGCGCTGCGCCCGGACAAGCGCATTGCCGATCTTTCCGACAGCGATGCGGCAGATGGCGCGGCCGAAACGTGTGCCAGCAAGCGCCCGGCACCACGTGTTGCGAAAAATGAAGGGGGTGCAACCATGCAGGCGCCAAAGCGAGCGGCAACGCGTGCGGCAGCGGCCACGCGCACATCGGCGGTGGCTGCAGCTGCATCGGCCGAGATGCCGGCACTGTCCAGCCCGACCAAGCTGATCTACCCGGATATCCGCGCGACCAAACGCGATGTGTGGGACTACTACCACGCGGTGATGGATCACGTGTTGCCGCAGATCGTCGGCCGGCCGTTATCGATCATCCGCTGCCCAAGTGGCGCGGAAAAACCGTGCTTCTTCCAGAAGCACCACACTGCCGGGCTCGAGCGCGTGAGCTCGGTGAAGCTGACCGAAGAGACCGGCAACAACGCGTACTACCTTGTGGTGGAAGATGCGCCCGGCCTGCTGGAACTGGTGCAATTCAACGCGCTGGAATTCCATCCCTGGGGCTCGCATGCCGACCGCCCGGATGTTGCCGACCGTGTGGTGTTCGATCTGGATCCGGGCCTGGATGTGCCGTTTTCCGAAGTCAAACGGGCGGCGAACGATATCCGCAAGCTGCTGGCGCAGCTGGAGCTGGAATCGTTCTTGCGTGTTTCCGGCGGCAAGGGGCTGCATGTGGTGGTGCCATTGAACCCGGGCTGCGATTGGGAGGTGACCAAGCGCTTTGCCAAGAGCTTTGCCGACGCATTGGCGCAGGCCGAGCCGGACCGGTTCGTTGCCACAGCCACCAAGCGCCTGCGCAACAAACGCATCTTCGTCGACTATCTGCGCAACGGCCGCGGTGCCACCGCGGTGGCGTCCTACTCGTTGCGTGGCCGACCGGGGGCGCCGGTCGCGTTGCCGCTGCCATGGTCGGACCTGTCCAAGTTGCAGCGCGCCGATGCCTTCACCTTGCGCGATGTCCCCGAGAAGCTGCGCCGCCGTCGCAAGGACCCGTGGGCGGACATGGACCGTATCCAGCAGAACCTGGCGCGCTGGGCGGAGCAGGATGAAGATTGACGCGGCGTGCCGTTGATCAGGCCAATGCGCCGCCAGCCATGTGTGACGATGCTGGGCATCGACGTGGTTGGGTCAAGCATTCGGCGTCGTTCACGCCCATCCGAGCGCTGTCGCCAGGTTGCTGTCAGCGGCCTTGGTGCCAGCTCACCGACACACCACGAAAAGCCCGCATCGCTGCGGCCTTGAGGTGCGGGAGGCGCAGTCGCACTAGGCCGCAGTCTCTTCCAGCAACGGCATCACCTGCGCTTCCAGCACTGCGCGGCGCCATTGGCCCAGCGCCGCGGGCCAGCTGCGCTGCTCGATCAGGGTTTCCAGATGTCGGCGCGAGGCCAGCAGGCCATCCGGCAGACCGAGTTCGCGGCTGCGCTGCGCCACGGTGTCCTGCAGTCGCTTGAGCACGGCCTTGTTGCCGTCGGTGGCGGCTTGCGCCAGCGGCGCATGCTCTTCGTCGGGCAGCGGCGTATTGAGCGCGTCCCACACCGCAGTGGCGAGCTTGCGCGGCGCCTTGGGGAATTTGTCGAACTGGCGCAGCAACGCGTCCAGATCGGCGGGTGGAAACCGCGCCAGCTGGCTGGCCAGTTCGTTGTCCAGGATCCAGCTGCGCGGGCGATCGCTCTGACGTGCCTGCAGGTCGCGCCAACGCAGCAGCCGCAGCAGCCGACGTTGCGCCGCCGGCTCCAGGAATTGCGCGGTGCGCAGGCTCACGTGCGGCCAGCGTTCGCCATCGTCGTGCTCCACCGTGGCGAGCAGGCGCTGCGCATCTTCGTCCAGCCAGCCCAGGCGGTCCTGCTCGGTAAGACGGCGGGTGAGTTCGTCGTGGATGGCGAACAGGTAGCGCACGTCGTCGGCGGCGTATTCCAGCTGCGACGGCGATAGCGGGCGACGCATCCAGTCCGAACGCGTCTCGCCCTTGGTCAGCAAGGTGCCGGTCACTTCCTGCACCAGTTTCTGATAGCCCATGCCGCCGCCGACACCGGCCAGCGCCGCGGCGATCTGGGTGTCGAACAGCGGCCGCGGCAAGACGCCGCACGCGCATTTGAACGTGACCAGGTCTTCGCTGGCGCTATGCATCACCTTGACGATGTCGGTGGCGGTCAGCCACTCCTTGAGCGCCGCGTTCATGCCGGGAATCAGCGGGTCGATCAGCAGGATCTCCTCGCCGATGGCCATCTGCACCAGCGCCAGCTGCGGCCAGTAGGTGCGTTCGCGAATGAATTCGGTATCCAGGCCGATGCGCGACGGGCGCGCTGCCTGTAGACGTTCGGTCAGCTCGGAGGGGTGGGTGATCCAATGGGGCACGTGATTTCCGTCGACAGCAAGGGTTTGCGCAGAACGCGCAGAATAGCCTAACGTCGCGATCGCCTGTCGTGCGGCAGAGCACTGGAAGGAGCAGGTGGTGGATGAGTGCGGCAACCGGGTGGCAGCGTGGGCACTGATCGCTCTGAGTGTGTGCGCGTGTACGCGAACACCCACGCCAGCCCCTGCGGTTGCGCCGCAGCCTGCGCCTGCCGCCGCACCAAGCAAGCCGAATGTTTCCATCGGCGGCGAAGAATCCGCCGAAACCGTCGCGCAGTGGCAACCGCCCGCGGTGGATCTGGGCGATGCGCCGTTGGCGCAGGTGCGCAAGCGCGCCGATCAGGCATTGCAGGAAGACCGCCTGTATCGCGATGCCGACGATGCGATCCCGTTGTATCTGGCGATCCAGCAGCGCACCGAAGGCAAGGACGCTGAGAGCCTGCGCGGCCTGGCGCAGGCACGTGCCCGCCTGCTCGAGCGCGGCGCGGCGTTGATCGAACAGACCGAGCGCCAGGACGATGCGCTGGAGCAGGCACGCGAGTTGGCCATCGTCGCACTGGCGCTCGCGCCGCAGGACCCCAAGGTGCGCGCACTGCAGCGCGAGGTGGAAACCGCGCAGCGTGTGCTCGCGTTCAATCGCGCCGGCGAAGAAGACCTGCGCGGTGGACGGCTGGGTGAAGACGGCAATGGCGCGCTGGCGAATTTTCGCGATGCCGCGCAACTGGACCCGGACGATCCGCGTACCCGGCAGGGCTTGGCCGCCGTCGAAAGCGGCCTGCTGGAGCGTGCGGAACGGGCCGCGCAGGCGAGCGATTTCGTCGGTGCCCGCTACTGGCTGCAGATGGCAGGGCAGGTGCGCGAACGCGCGCCCACCATCGCCGATGCACGCGCGCGGGTGGAACGCATGCGCCGCGCGCAGATCGCCGCCTTGCACGATGCCGGTCTGCACGATCTGACCTCGCCACGTGGGCTCAAGCCGGCCGGGGGAAAACTTGCCGAGGTGCTGCGCATCGCCGACCCCGGCGACCCGGTGGCCGGCGACCTGCGCCGCCGCCTGGAATTGGCCACGCATTACGGCAGCTTCCGCCCCGGGCAGGTGTTCACCGATGGGCTCAAGGTGGGCGGGCGCGGGCCGCAGATGATCGTGGTGCCGCATGGCGCCTTCCAGATGGGGGCGGGCGATGCCGAGCCCGGGGCATCGGACAACGAGCGCCCTGCGCATTACGTGCGTTTCGCGCGCGGGTTTGCGCTCTCGATCACCGAAGTGACAGTGGCCGAGTTCCGTCAGTTCGTCGAAGCCACCGGCGCGCGCCCGCGCGCCACCCGGCGCGGGCATTCGGTGGTATACGACGAGCGCAGCGGCAACTTCATCCGCCGCAGCGGCGTGGATTGGCAGTCCGACTACAACGGCGCCCAGGCCGCGCCCAACAGCCCGGTGATGCACATCAGCATCCGCGATGCCGAAGCGTACGCGTCCTGGCTCTCGGAACAGACCGGTCGCCACTATCACGTGCCCAGCGAGGCCGAATTCGAATATGCGGTGCGCGCCGGCACCACCGGGCGTTACCCATGGGGCAATGCCGGCTCGCCCCCGGTCGATGCGGGCAACTTCACCGGCGGCAACGACGTCTCGCGCAGCGGCCGGCACTGGAACAACGGCTTTGTCGGCTACGGCGACGGCTTCTGGGGTCCGGCGCCGGTGGCCAGCTTCCGCGCCAACGCCTGGGGCCTGCACGACATGGGCGGCAACCTGAGCGAATGGGTGGCCGATTGCTGGCATGCCAGCTACCGCCGTGCGCCGGCCGACGGCGCCGCCTGGTACAACCCGGGCTGCCGGCAGCGCATGATCCGCGGCGGCAGCTGGGCCAATTCGCCGCAACAGACACGCGCGGCCTGGCGACAGTCGCAGGATTCGGACACCACCAGCGCACGCATCGGCTTCCGGCTGGCGCGCGGAATCTAGAGTTGAGGGGAGGGGCGCTTCGGGACGGCGGTTCGATTCCGCCCGTCTCCACCAATCCGCTCACCTCCACCAAACAGCGTTCAAGGCGAGCGACTACAGCCTGGAATTCTCGATGCAGAGAGTTCCCGGCCTTTTCATGTGCATTGCAGGGGCCGGATGCAATGCATAGCGCCGGCGTGGCCGTGGTGGATACCGCCACTTACCGCGAACGCGTGCGCTCGCATCATGCCGCCTGCAGCTCGCTGGCCGACGATGCCGAGCGGCTGGGCAAGAAATTGTTGCGCGCCGACCATGTCGATGCCTTCCTGCCGCCGGTACTGGTCGGGCAGGGCGACGGTGCGGTGCTGGCGCGTCAAGCACTGGCCGCTGCGGCGGCGCCCGACGTGCTGGGCGGTGCGGTGGTCGCCGACGCCGGTAGCAAGGATCCAGGCCTGGCCTGTTCGTGCGACATGCCCGATGCCAATCAAGGCTTTCTCGACGATCTGGTCGACGACGCCAGCCCGATGCAGATCGCCGCGGCCACCCGCGGCCACTTCCTGGCCGCGCAGGCACAAGGCCTGGGCGACTTGCCGCTGGTGGAACTGCATGCGCCCGGCAGCGACCGTCTGGTGGTCATGCTGTCCGGCGATGGCGGCTGGCGCGAACTGGGCAAGGGCATCGCCGCGCAACTGCAGCAGCAGGGCGTGTCGGTGGTGGGTTGGAACAGCCTGCGCTACTGATGCCGAACGCGATGTGGAGCCGGCCATCCAGTCGCTGGATGTGCATCGCCTGCAATGCATTTATGGCGAAGAAGAAAAGGACACGCTGTGTCCGGAACTGCACGCACGTGGCGTGCAGGTGCTCGCGCGCGCCGGCGGGCACCACTTCGATCATGATCCGGCGGTGTTGGCCGGGCTGCTGATGCAGGGCTGGCAGCATGCAGCGCAGGTGCCTAGCCGCTCCTGACGTTGCTCAGCGCTGAAACCGGCGCTGTCATGCGTCGCTTGCTTTCAGCCTTCGCCAGAGTCCACCCGCACCTCGATGCTGCCATCGGCCAGCTGCGCACGCAGGCGCTCGCCTGCGACCACGTCGGCCGCGCTGCGCACCACGCTGCCATCGGCGGGGCGGGTCACGATGGCATAGCCACGCGCCACCGTGGCCAGCGGGCTGACCGCTTCCAGCGAGCGCGCAACGCTGCGCAGTTGCAGTTGATCGTGCTGCAGGCGGCGTTGCATCGCCGCCTGCGGGTGCAATGCCCGCAGACGTTGCTGCAGGCCGGCCAGATGGCGTTGCGGGTTGTGCGATTGCAGCTGCGCCTGCCCGCGTTGCATCCGCGATTGCAGGCGTTCCAGCACCTGGGTCATGCGTGTGCGCAGCTGGCGGCCGGCCTCTTCCTGGCGGCGGTGCAGCAGTTGCAGGCGCGCCTGCGGGCTGTGCGCAAGCAGGCGCAGTGCAAGCCGGTCGGCGCGTTGCATGGCAGTGCCCAGGGCATGCTGCTGCAGCTGTGCCATGCGTGCCCGAGCACGCTGCACGCGTGCGACCAGCTCGCGTTGATCGGGCACCAGCAATTCGGCCGCTACCGAGGGCGTGGGTGCACGCACGTCGGCCACGAAATCGCTGAGGCTGAAGTCGGTCTCGTGGCCCACCGCCGACACTACCGGCGTCTGCGCGGCAGCGATCGCGCGCGCCAGGCGTTCGTCGTTGAAGGCCCACAGATCTTCCAGCGAGCCGCCACCGCGGGTGATCAGGATGACGTCGTAACGCCCGGAGGCATCGGCGCGCTGCAGCAGCGAGGTGACCTGCGCGGCGGCGCTGTCGCCCTGCACCAGCGACGGCAGCAGGTCCACTTCCAACAGCGGAAAGCGCCGTGCCAGCACGCTGAGCACATCGCGCACCGCCGCGCCGCTGGGCGAGGTGATCACCGCCAGACGGCGCACATGCGCAGGCAACGGTTGCTTGCGCTCGGCATCGAACAAGCCTTCGGCCGCCAGGCGCGCACGCAGTTCGTCGAAGGCACGTCGCAGCGCGCCTTCGCCGGCTTCTTCCATGTGGTCGAGCACCAGTTGGTAGTCGCCGCGCGCTTCGTACAGGGTCAGGCGTCCACGCGCGAGCACGCGCAAGCCTTCGCGCGGCTGGAACTTCAGCCATGTGCTCTTGGGTTTGAACATCGCGCAGCGGATCTGTGCGCGTGCGTCCTTCAGCGTGAAGTACAGATGGCCCGAGGACGGGCGGGTGACGCTGCTCAGCTCTGCTTCCACCCACACCAGCGGGAAGCTGCCTTCCAGCAGGTCGCGCGCCAGCGTATTGAGCTGGCTGGGAGTGAGGATCTGTTCGTTGCGGTCGGCCATCGCCGCATTATCCCGTAGCGGCGCCGGTCGTGGGTGATCGGTTGCCCGAAGCTCATGAGCCCGGTGGCTGATCGTGGGCCATCGCCTGCCGCGCGTGTGGCGCCGATGGCTGTGGCGCCAGCGGAACGCATGGCAAACGCTCGCGGCTCAGAGACCGTGCTGCGCCAGCGCCCAGCCCACGTGTTCGCGCACCAGCTCCGAGTCGTCGTGGCGACGCGCTTGCAGTGCGGCCAGGACTTCCGGCGTGCCCGGTGCATTGCCCAGGCCCACCGCGATATTGCGTAGCCAGCGTTCGTGTCCGCTGCGGCGGATCGGGCTGCCCTCGGTGCGGCGCAGGAATTCGGCTTCGTCCCAGGCAAACAGCTGCGGCAGCGTTGCCACATCCAGATCGTTGCGGGCGCGGAAGTCGGCCTCGTCGGTGCGTTTGGCGAACTTGTTCCAGGGGCAGATCAGCTGGCAATCGTCGCAGCCGAAGATGCGGTTGCCGATCGGCTTGCGCATCTGTTCGGGAATGGCGCCGTCGTGTTCGATGGTGAGGTAGGCAATGCAGCGGCGCGCATCCAGCCGGTACGGCGCGATGATGGCCTGGGTCGGGCAGATGTCGATGCAGCGCGTGCAGGTGCCGCAATGTGCGGTGGCGGGCGTGTCGATGGGCAGCGGCAGATCCAGGTAGATCTCGCCCAGGAAAAACCACGAACCGCCGTTGCGATCGATCAGGCAGGTGTGTTTGCCGATCCAGCCCAGCCCGGCGTTGCGCGCCAAAGCACGCTCCAGCACCGGCGCCGAATCGACGAACACGCGGAAGCCGAACGCGCCGATCTCGCCCTGGATGCGCTCGGCCAGTTTCTGCAGCCGGTTGCGCATCAGCTTGTGGTAATCGCGCCCCAGCGCATAGCGCGCCACGTACGCACGGTTGCCGTCGTGCAAGGTGTTCCAGGCCTCGGTGTCATCCTTGCGGCCGTAATCCATGCCCACCGACAACACCCGCAAGGTGCCAGGCACCAGCTCCTGCGGGCGCGAGCGCTTGTCGCCATGCTGGGCCATCCAGTGCATGGTGCCGTACAGGCCTTCTGCCAGCCAGCTGCGCAGATGCGCCTCGTCTTCGCCCAGCTCGATGCCGGTGATGCCGCAGCGTTGAAAGCCGGCTTCGCGCGCAAGCGCACGGATACGCGCGGCGGCATCGGTAGGGTCGGGGCGGGCGAGGACGGCAGACATGGCGACAAGTATAGAATTCCCGGCATGTACGCACCGCTCGCTCTTTACGACACCGCTGCCGCACGCACGCTCGATGCGCAGGCCACCATGCTGCTGGGTGGCGATGGCTACCTGCTGATGCAACGCGCCGGGCAGGCTGCCTGGCAATGCTTGCTGGAGCGCTGGCCGCAGGCGCGCCGCATCGTGGTGGTCTGCGGTACCGGCAACAACGGCGGCGATGGCTATGTGCTAGCGCGCCTGGCGCAGCGCGCAGGGCGCCACGTGCGCGTGGTACATCTGCCCGAGCATGGCCCGGCCTCGGAACTGGCGCAGCGTGCCTGCACCGACTATCTGGCCGTTGGCGGCGCGATCGAGTTGTTTCCGTATGCGCTGGCGCAGGCCGATGTGATTGTCGATGCGCTGTTCGGCATCGGCCTGAACCGCGCGCCGGACGAGGCGACCGCTGCGTTGATCGACGCCATCAACGCGGCCGGGGTACCGGTGTTCGCGCTGGATGTTCCCAGCGGCATCGATGCAGATCACGGGTGGGCCTTCGGCGCCGCGGTCCGCGCGTCGCTGACCTTGCAATTCATCGTGCCGCATCTGGGGCTCTACACCGGCGATGCGCTGGAGTACGCCGGCGAGCGCGCGGTCGCGTCGCTGGAGGTACCGGCATCCGCATTCGACGGACTAACGCCAGCCGCACACAGTTGGAATCGCGATGCGCTGGCAGCGCAGCTGCGCCCGCGTCGCCGCAACACGCACAAGGGCGAATCCGGGCGGGTGCTGTGCGTGGGCGGCAACCTGGGCAGCGGTGGCGCGATCATGCTGACCGCCGAAGCGGCCTTGCGCAGTGGCGCCGGGTTGGTGCAGGTGGCAACGCGTGCCGAGCATGTGACCCCGCTGCTGGCGCGCTGCCCCGAGGCGATGGTGCGTGCCGTGCAGGCCGATGACGACATCGCCGCACTGGCCGACGCCGCCGATGCGGTCGCGCTCGGGCCCGGGCTAGGGCAGTACGCCTGGGCGCAGACCTTGTGGCGCGCGGCGCTGGGCTCGGACACGGCGCTGGTGATCGATGCCGATGGCCTGAATCTGTTGGCTGGCACCGATGTGCCGGCGCGTGGCCGGCGCGTGTTGACCCCACATCCAGGCGAAGCCGGTCGTCTGCTGGGGTGTTCGACCGGGGAAATCCAGCGCGATCGTCTGGCCGCTGCTGCAGCATTGGCAACACGCTACGACGCAGTGGTGGTGCTCAAGGGCGCCGGCACCGTGGTCGCCACGCCCGATGCCTTGCCGCGCATCATCGATGCGGGGAATGCGGGCATGGCGGTCGGCGGCATGGGCGACCTGTTGACCGGCGTCATCGCCGCGCTGCTGGGGCAGGGCTGGTCGGCGTTCGATGCCGCCAGTCTCGGCGCCTTGCTGCACGCCTGCGCCGGCGATGCGGCCGCACGCGCAGGCGAGCGTGGCCTGTTGCCGACAGACCTGCTTCCCGAACTGCGCCGCCTTGCCAACGCCGGAGCCAGTGCATGAGCGAGCTCAACGGACAATTGGACGACGCCCAGGCCACCGAAATCCTGGGCCAGGCGCTGGCAGCGGTACGGCCTGCCAGCGCCGTGGTGCAGTTGCATGGCGACCTGGGCGCCGGCAAATCCACGCTCGCACGCGCGCTGTTGCGCGCACTCGGCGTCACCGGGCCGATTCGCAGCCCCACCTACACACTGGTCGAACGCTACCCGCTGCGTACCGGCGATGAAGCCTGGCATCTGGATCTGTATCGCATCGGGCATGCCGGAGAGTTGGACTTTCTCGGGCTCGACGAAGGCAGTGCAAGCCTGTGGCTGATCGAATGGCCGGAGCGCGGTGCAGGCGTCCTGCCTCCAGTCGATCTGGACGTGGAACTGGCCGTGGCCGGCGAAGGCCGCAGCGTCCGGCTGCTGGGCCGTAGCGCGACCGGACGCGGTTGGCTGGAGCGCCTCTCGCAGCAGCCCCAGTTGCGGGCTCTTTTTGCCGCCGCACAAGAAGAATGAACGCCAGGTTGTGGATTATTAAGGGAAATCACCTTGCAATTCACGCAGTTGGGTGATTGAATCCAGCGCCATGACACCGGGGATCCGCCAGTTCTGTGCTTCCGCCCTGACCGCCAGCCTCAGCCTGGCGGTTTTTGCTGCGTGGGCCGGCGAAATCAAGGGGGTCGGTGTCAGCACTGGCGCCACCGGCACGCGCGCAGAAATTCAGTTGGCCGGCAGCGGCGGCTTCAAAACCCTGTCGCTGGCGAATCCGAATCGCCTGGTGGTGGATTTTCCCGATTCGTCCGGTATGCGCGGCCTCAAGCTGCCGCCCGCTGCCGGGTTGGTGACCTCGGTGCGCACCGGGCAGCCGGTGCCGGGGACGTTCCGGGTGGTGTTCGAGCTGGCAACGCCGGTGACGCCGCTCAAGCCGCAGATGCAGACGCTGGGCAGTGCGTCGACTTTGGTGATCGAGTGGCCAGGCGATCCCGCCCCGGCCGCGACCTCGGTCGTTGCCGCTGCGGCGATGCCTGCTGCCGTGCCGGAGCCGCGTCCGCTCAATGCGCAAACCGAAGCCGCACGTGCAACCGCCGCGCTGGCCGCCTCTGCGCAACGTGCCTCCTCGGTGCCGCCACCCCAACCGTCGATTCCACCGCCTGCAGCGTACGTGCCGGCATCGGCAATGCCCACCGTCACGCAAGCACCGGTACCGACCACGGTGGCTACCGGCGTGCCGACGCCGCGCCCTGGCACCACCGCAGCTACCGGCACCGCAGCGCCGGCCGGCGTTGCCGGCAACACACCTAACCGTGCCGCTGTCGCTACCGGCAATTCATCGGCTGGCGCAGCAGTGGCCGGCAGCAGCGCATCCGCCGCAGCAATCTTGAACGGCGGTAGAGCGCCGGCAGCTGCCATGCCGGGCAGCGCCGCAGCACCCATGCCCAACAGCGGGCCCAATGCCGTTGCTGGCGCGAGCGACGACGACATTCCGCCGCGTCCGGTGCTGCCCAGCGAAGCTGCGCGCGTCAAGATGGCACCGGGCATGCGTCCGTTGATCGTGGCGATCGACCCGGGCCACGGCGGCCAGGATCCGGGCGCCATGGGCCCCACCGGCAAGCGCGAGAAGGATGTCACGCTGGCAGTTGGCCGCGAACTGGCACGCCAGATCAACGCCACGCCGGGCATGAAGGCCTATCTCACCCGCGATACCGACGTGTTCATTCCGTTGCCGATGCGTGCGCAAAAAGCGCGCGCCGCCAAGGCCGACATCTTCATTTCGATCCACGCCGACGCTGCCGAAAACCGCAGCGCCACCGGCTCGTCCGTTTACGTGTTGTCGACCAAAGGCGCCTCATCGCAACGTGCGCGCTGGCTGGCCGACAAGGAAAATGCCGCCGATCTGGTCGGTGGCGTACGCCTGCAGCAGACCGAAAGCACGCTTGCCAACGTGTTGCTGGACCTGGCCCAGAGCGGCCACATGAAAGCCTCCGAAGACGCCGCCGGTCATGTGCTGGGTGGGTTGAAGCGCATCGGCAACAACCACAAGCCGCAGCTGGAACGCGCCAATTTTGCGGTGCTGCGCACCTCCGACATGCCGGCCATGCTGGTGGAAACCGCCTTCATCTCCAATCCGGACGAAGAGCGTCGCCTGATCGACCCGGCTTACCAGCGCAAGATCGCGGCAGCCGTGCTCGACGGCATCGATACCTTTTTCACCCGCCAGCCGCCGCCCGGCACCTTGTTCGCAGCGCGCGCGCAGGCCGAGGCCGATGCGGTCGGCACCGTGGCCGGCGGCAGCCGCTGACCCGCTCGGCTATCATTGCGCACTGATTCCTTGATGACGGCGCCTGCGCGCCGCCGGATTGCCGTGCCGACGTTTGTCTTGCCTGCCACATTCCCGACGCACCGTGTTTTGCGCTTCCAGCAGTGGAGCGCGCGCTGATGGCAATCCGTCAGTTGCCCGAGATTCTGATCAACCAGATCGCTGCCGGCGAAGTCGTCGAGCGGCCCGCTTCGGTGGTCAAGGAACTGGTCGAGAATGCGCTCGATGCCGGCGCCACGCGCGTGGATATCGAGCTCGAAGAAGGCGGCGTCCGGCTGATCCGCATCCGCGACAACGGCGGCGGCATCCCCCCGGACGAACTGCCGCTGGCGGTGTCGCGGCATGCCACCAGCAAGATTGCCTCGCTGGACGACCTGGAAACCGTGGCCACGCTCGGCTTCCGCGGCGAAGCCTTGCCGTCCATCGCCTCGGTCAGCCGCTTCACCCTGACCTCGCGCCGCCACGACGCCGAACACGGCTCGGCACTGGAAATCGACGGCGGGCGCCTGGGTGAGGTGCTGCCGCGCGCGCATGCGCCGGGTACCACGGTCGAAGTGCGCGAGCTATTCTTCAACGTGCCGGCGCGGCGCAAGTTCCTGCGTGCAGAACGTACCGAACTCGGGCACATCGAAGAGTGGCTGCGCTCGTTGGCGCTGGCGCGCCCGGATGTGGAATTGCGCGTCTCGCACAACGGCAAACCGTCGCGGCGCTACAAGCCGGGCGATCTGTATTCGGATGCGCGGCTGGGCGAAACCCTGGGCGAGGATTTCGCGCGCCAGGCCTTGCGCGTGGACCACAGCGGTGCCGGTCTGCGCCTGCATGGCTGGGTCGCGCAGCCGCATTACTCGCGTGCCAGCACCGACCAGCAATACCTCTACGTCAACGGCCGGTCGGTACGCGACCGCAGCGTGGCGCACGCGGTAAAGATGGCCTATGGCGATGTGCTGTTCCATGGCCGCCAGCCGGCTTACGTGTTGTTCCTGGAACTGGACCCGGCGCGCGTGGACGTCAACGTGCATCCGGCCAAGCACGAGGTGCGCTTCCGCGAAGCGCGGCTGATTCACGATTTCGTCTATCGCACCTTGCAGGACGCGTTGGCGCACACCCGCGCTGGTGCGACGCCCAACAGCATCGGCAGCGATGGCCACGCGGGTGCCACCTCCGGCGGAATGGGCGGCATTGCCAGCGGCGGCGTTGCAAACCACGGTGGCACATCCGGTAGCGGCAACAGCGCGTACAGCTACGCAAGCTGGACGCCTTCGCAGACGCCGTTGGGTCTGCGCGTGGACGAAGCGCGCGCCGCTTACAGCGCGCTGTATGCGCCGCCACCGAGCAGCGCGCAGCAATCGGCAGGCATGCCGGCGATGGCCGGCACCGGATTGCCGGCAACTGCAGCAGACAGCGGGGTGCCGCCACTGGGGTATGCGGTGGCGCAGTTGCACGGCATCTACATCCTGGCCGAAAACGCCGAAGGCTTGATCGTGGTCGACATGCACGCGGCGCACGAGCGCATCGGCTATGAGCGGCTCAAAACTGCGCACGACAGTATCGGCCTGCATGCACAGCCCTTGCTGGTGCCGATGACGCTGGCGGTGGGCGAGCGCGAAGCCGACACCGCCGAGCGCGAAGCCGAAACGCTGGCCACGCTCGGTTTCGAGATCACCCGCGCCGGCCCGCAATCGCTGCATGTGCGCAGCATTCCTGCACTGCTGGCCAATGCCGAGCCGGAGGCGCTGCTGCGCGATGTGCTTGGCGATCTGCGCGAACATGGGCAAAGCCGCCGCATCGCCAGCGCACGCGACGAGCTGCTCTCCACGATGGCCTGCCATGGCGCGGTGCGCGCCAATCGCCGCCTCACCGTGCCCGAAATGAACGCGCTGCTGCGCGATATGGAAGCTACAGAGCGCTCGGGTCAATGCAACCATGGCCGACCGACCTGGGCTCGGTTTACGCTGAGCGATATCGATCGTTGGTTTCTCAGGGGACGTTGATGGCAGTGCACAGGGGGAAGGGCTGGCTGCTCGGCATGCTGGTGGCAGTAGCGTTGTCCGGTTGCGGGCGCGATGCGCCAGCGCCCGCCGCGCCGGTCGCACTCGACAAGACGTTTCTGGCCGACACCGCCGCCTGGCGCGAAGCACGTCTGAAAGAGCTGCGCGCCCCCGATGGCTGGACCAGCCTGGTTGGCCTGCACTGGCTCTCGCTGAAGGCGCACTACATCGGCAGCAGCGCCGACAGTGGCATCAAACTCGCGGTGGGCCCGCCGAAGATGGGCATGGTGTCCACCGAGAACGACATGGTCTGGTTCGTGCCCGAGCGTGGCGCAGCGCTGAACCTGGACGGCAAGCCACTGACCGGCCGGATCCGCTTCCAGTCCGACCGCGATCCGCAGCCCAGCTTCATCCATTTCGACGATGGCAAGGGCGTGTTGAGCCTGATCCATCGCGGCGACCGCTATGCGCTGCGGGTCAAGCATGCCGACGCGGCCTCGCGCATCCAGTTCGCAGGCCTGGACTACTGGCCGGTGGACCCGTCCTGGCGCATCAGCGCGCGCTATGTGCCCAACGATGTCGGCAAGACCATTGCGATCGTGGATATCGTCGGCATCAGTAGCGAGCAGCCCAATGCCGGTGCGATCGAGTTCGAGCGCGACGGCAAGGCCTACCGGTTGGAAACCATCGGCGAGCCGGGGCGGCCGATGTTCGTGGTGTTCGCCGACCGCACCAGCGGCCATGGCAGCTATCCGGCCGGGCGTTTTCTGGACCTGGATGTGCCGGATGCTTCCGGGCAGGTGGTGGTCGATTTCAATCGCGCCTACAACCCGCCGTGCGCGTTCACCCCGTTCGCCACCTGCCCGTTGCCGCCGCCGGAAAACCGGATCGACCTGGCGGTGTCGGCAGGCGAGAAGACCTACAAGGTGCCGCACTGACATGCGCGACGCTGACATGCGCGGAGCAGCACGATGAAGATGAAAGCGGCAACCTCAACGCGCCGACGCGTCGCCGCCTGGTGCAGCGGCGCGCTGCTCGGCCTGATGTTGTGGAGCGGGGCGCTGGTGCCGGTGTGGGCGCGTGGCGCCAGTGATGTGCCGACCGGCCCGCCGGTGCCGCTGCTGTGGAAGGTCGATGGCAAGGGCGGTACGCTGTATCTGCTGGGCTCGTTCCATGTGCTCAAGCCCAGCGACTACCCGTTGTCGCCGGATGTGCTGCAGGCTTTCGCCAAGGCCGACCGGCTGCTGTTCGAGTTGCCGCCTGCCGATGCGCAATCGCCCGAGCTGGGCAGCCGCATGCTGCAGGCAGCGCGGCGCACCGACGGGCGCACGCTGCAAAACACGCTGGATGCGAAGACCTGGCAGGCGTTGCGTGCCTACGCGCGCAAGTACGGCATATCGCTGGAGAGCCTGCAGCCGATGGAACCGTGGTTTGTGGCGCTGACGATCAGCCTGGCCGAGATGACCCGGCAGGGCATGGACCCGAACGCGGGTCTGGACCATTACCTGATGCAACAGGCGCAGACACGTGGCAAGCCGGCCGATGGTCTGGAGCGTGCCGCGGAACAGATCGCCTTGCTCGACGGCATGTCGCCGACCGAGCAGCATCAGTTGCTGGAAGAAGCGCTGGACGAGGCCGAGACCAGCGATCAACTGCAGCAGCTGCACGCGGCCTGGCGCAATGGCGACGTGCATACGCTGTCCACGCAGATGGCCGAGGACATGCGCCGCCACTATCCGGCGCTGTATCAGGACATCAACGTCGAGCGCAATGCGCGCTGGGTACCGCGGCTGGAACAGCGGCTTGGCAAAGGCAGCGGAACCACGCTGGTGGTGGTCGGTGCGCTGCACTTGTTGGGAAACGACGGAGTAGTGGAGCGGTTGCGTGCACGTGGTTACCACGTGGCGCGGATCTGCTCGGCCTGCGCAGGGCAGGCCGGCCGCTGATCAGTGGCGCCTGGGCGCGTCACGCTCCAGGCGCAGCGTTCGTTCTGGAGCGGCTAATAAAACGTAGCGAGCGGTCGTCAGGTGGGTGCGGACGGCGGACGGCGGGCTCGGAGCCGGAGTGTACGCGTGGTACATGCCGCACCGAGCGCTTGCCGCGGCCGCTTGGCGGCCGCATCGTCGTTTTGTGAGTCGCTCTTAGCCGCGATTGCGGGCCTTGCCGGTGGTGCCATGATTGCTGCCGGCCGTGCCGTGCGTACCGGTCCCCATCGGGCCGCTGCCCAGGCCGCCTGCGCCGGGCGGGTTCGGCGGCGTGCCCGGGCCACCCGGACGACCGAAGCCGGCGCCGAAATTGCGCTGGAATTCCTGCCACAACTCCAGGTTGCGCTCGGTCAGCTGGTTCATCATCGCCCACGGGGTCTGCCCGAGCAGGTTGCCCATCTGCTGGCGGAACTGCTGCTGCTGGTCCAGGAACACCTGCATGCTGCGCTCCAGGTAATTGCCCATGAAGCCCTGCAGCGAGTCGCCGTAGAAGCGGATGATCTGGCTCAGCAACTGGGTGGAGAGCATCGGCTCGCCGTCCTGTTCGCGGTCGGCGATGATTTGCAGCAACACCGCGCGGCTGAGGTCTTCGCCGCTCTTGGCGTCGCGTACCTCGAATTCTTCGCCATCGATGATCAGTTGGCGCACATCTTCGATGGTGATGTAGCTGGAGATTTCCGTGTCGTAGAGACGGCGATTGGGATACTTCTTGATGATGCGAAGTCCGGCCATGGAACGTTCACTCACACTGATAGTGCGCGCAGGATGGCGCACCGCAGCAGCGGTTGCAACAGCCAGAACGCCTTATTTGCTTAAGCGGACACATTAAAAATGTTGCGCAGCATGCTTTTTGATGTAAATCCATGCTGCACCGCAAAGTTGCAGCAAACGCTACCAACCCATGTGGTGGCCGCCGTTGATGTCCAGATTGGAACCGGTGATCCAGGCGGCCTCTTCTGCAACAAGAAACGCCACTGCATGGGCGATCTCTTCCGGGCGGCCCAGGCGCCCGGTGGGGATGTCGGCCACGATCTTGGCGCGCACTTCCTCCGGCACCGCCATCACCATGTCGGTGGCCACGTAGCCGGGCGAGACCGTGTTGACGGTGACCCCGAACGCCGCGTTTTCGCGTGCCAGCGAAATGGTGAAGCCATGCATGCCGGCCTTGGCTGCTGCATAGTTGGCCTGCCCGTACTGGCCCTTGAGCCCGTTGATCGAGCTGATCTGGATCACCCGGCCCCAGCCGCGCTTGCGCATGCCCTCGATCACCGGGCGGGTCACGTTGAAGACCGAATTGAGGTTGGTGTTGATGACCTCGTGCCACTGCTCGGCAGTCATGCGGTGGAAGGTCGTATCGCGGGTGATGCCGGCATTGTTGACCAGGACCTCGATCGGCCCCAGCGAGGCTTCGACCTCTTCCACCAATGCGCGTGCATGCTCGGACGAGGCCACATCGCCGCGAAACAGCGCAACCTCATAGCCCTGCGCCTGCATGCGCTGCTGCCAGTCGCGCGCCTTTTCTTCGTTGCGGAAGTTGCTGGCGACCCGGTGGCCCTGGTCGGCCAGGCGCTTGCAGATGGCAGTACCGATGCCGCCGGTGCCGCCGGTGACCAATGCGACGCGAGATGTCATGACGACTCCATTCAACAAGTAAGGCCGAGGCGATCTCGGAAGCGTGGCGACGCTGCCGCGCCCGGATGCCGGTGCTGGGGCGCAATTCTAGTCACGCTGGCGCCCGGATGCGCGCTTATCCAGATCCTGCTGGCGCTGGCGCGGCAGCAACGGTGGCGAGAAATGCTGCACGGCATGCTGCAGCAAGGTCGCCACGTCCGCATGCCGCGGTAGCGCAGCAGAACGTTGTCCCAGTGCGGCCCAGGCAGCCTGCAGGGCCGGCAGTGGATCTGCATCGTCCAGCGCGGGCGCGTCGTGCGACTTGGACAGCTTGCGCCCATCGCCATCCAGGATCAGCGGCAGGTGCAGATAGCGCGGTTGCGGCAGGCCCAGTGCGCGCTGCAACAACATCTGCCGAGGGGTGGAGTCGAGCAGGTCGGCGCCGCGCACCACATCGGTGATGCCCTGCGCCGCATCGTCCACCACCACCGCCAGTTGGTACGCCCAATAGCCATCGGCGCGGCGCAGCACCACATCGCCTACATCTGCGTAGACGTCCTGCAGCAGATGGCCTTGCAGCGCGTCGTCGAAGCCCACCGGCGGCTGCGGTGGCACCCGCAGGCGTACTGCACGGCGCTCGCCCAACGGCGCAATGCAGGCGTGGTGCACACCGCCCATGCCGGCCAGGTCGGCGCGGCTGCAGCTGCATTCAAATGCCTGGCCGGTCTCCAGCAAGTGGGTGATTGCCGCGATGTAGGTTGCATCGCGCTCGGACTGCCGGATCACCGGCAGGTCCGAGTGCAGTCCGAACGCGGCCAGGGTGCGCAGCTGTCGTTCGGAGGCGCCAGGATCGGCGCGCGGCGGGTCGATGTCTTCGATGCGCACGCACCACTGCCCACCGGCATGCCGGGCCAGCAGCCAGCTGCCGAAGGCAGCGAGCAGGGAGCCGAAGTGCAGGGGGCCAGTGGGGGAGGGCGCGAAGCGGCCGAGATAGGTAGGCGATGGCATGGGCAACTGAATCGTCGGTCAGGTGCTTGCTTGATTTCAAGCCGCAACACCCGCAGATCCGCAACAGTTCACCCCCGCATCAGTGGAGCCACCGTGCCATGTTCAACCGCATTGTCCTGTTCCTGCTGACCAACCTGGCGGTGTTGATACTCGCCGGCATCGTCATGTCGGTGCTGGGCGTCAACTCCGCGCAGATGAGCGGCTTGTTGGTGATGGCCGCGATCTTCGGTTTCGGCGGCTCGTTCCTTTCATTGTTGCTGTCCAAGTTCATGGCCAAGCGCAGTACCGGTGCGCAGGTGATCACCGAGCCGCGCACGCCGACCGAGCGCTGGTTGCTGGAGACCGTGCGCCGTCAGGCGCAGGCCGCCGGCATCGGCATGCCGGAAGTGGCGGTGTATGACGGGCCGGAAATCAATGCCTTCGCCACGGGGGCCAACCGCAACAATGCGCTGGTGGCCGTGTCCACGGGCCTGTTGCACAACATGCAGCAGGACGAGGCTGAAGCGGTGCTCGGTCATGAAGTCGCCCATATCGCCAATGGCGACATGGTGACCATGGCGCTGCTGCAGGGCGTGCTCAATACCTTCGTGATCGTGCTGGCACGCGTGGTCGGCGGCATCATCGACAGCGCGGTGTCGGGCAACCGTGACACTGGCCGCGGCTTTGCGTACTACATCATCGTGTTCGCGCTGGAAATGGTGTTCGGCCTGTTCGCGACCATGATCGCGATGTGGTTCTCGCGACGCCGCGAATTCCGCGCCGACGCCGGCGGCGCCCAGCTGGCCGGGCGCAGCAAGATGATCGCTGCGCTGGAGCGGCTGTCGCTCAATCATGGCCAGAACACCTTGCCTTCGCAGGTGCAGGCGTTCGGCATTTCCGGTGGTGTGGGCGATGGGCTGCGTCGCCTGTTCCTGAGCCACCCGCCGCTGACCGAGCGTATCGCCGCGCTGCGGGCGGCCAATGGTGCGGCGCTGTAAGCAGCGGTCACCGGGATCGCTGCGGCGCTGTGCCATGCGGAAGGCGCTGCGGTTTGTGCCACCTCTGACGGTTGCTACGGTACGTCAGTTATCCATGCTCACCGATCCGGTCCGCTGTATGGTCTGGTCGGCCAGTGGCCCAGTCAGGATCATTGCCAAAGACAACGAAAGGCCCGCGCAGTGCGGGCCTTTTGTTGTGCTGCGTTGCCGGCGCTCGGTTGGCTCAGCCGAACTCGTAGTTCATCAACGGTCCGGTCGGTGCGACGAAGTCGCCTTGCACATAGTCCACCCCGGCACTGAAGAAGTTGCTCATCGATTGCGCATCGGCCACGAACTCGGCCACCGTCAGGATGCCGGCCGGCTGCGCGCGCGAGGTGATCTCGCGGATCTTCTCCTGGCTTTCGCGCGCCGACGCGGCGTCGCCGGTGATGCCGCGATCCAGCTTGAGGAAGGCCGGCTGGAAATGCGCCAGCAACTGGAACGAATCCAGGCCCGAGCCGAACTGTTCCAGCCCGACCTTGCAGCCCATCGACGAGACCGCGGCCAGGAATTGCTGCGCATTGCGTAGATGCGTAAACACCTTCGATTCGGGGGTCTGCAGCCACAGCCGCTCACCGGGCACGCCGTAGACCGCCAGCTGTTCACGGATGGTATCGATCATCTGCGGGTCGGAGAACGAGTTCGGCCCGATGCGGACCAGCAGGTGCGTCTTGTGCCCGGCGTGTTGCCGTTCGCCCAGTTGCCGGATCGCCCGCGCCACCACCCAGCGGTCGATTTCGGTGATGAGGTCGTGCTCTTCGGCTATCGCCATGAACGCATTCGGCGACATCATTTCGCCATTGCGTTCCAGGCGCAGGAAGGCCTGGTACAACTCCAGCGGCTCGCCCTGCAGGTTGAGCACTGGCTGGTAATGCAGCACGAAACCATCGCCAACCAGCGCCTCGCGCAACTGCTCGACCCAACGTTCGATCCGTTCTTCTTCCGCCCGGTCGGACGCTGCCGGGTCGTAGATGCTGACCGCATTGCCACCGAGCTCGGCGGTGGTGCGTACCGCTTCGGTGCCGCGATTGAGCACCTGGCCGATGCTGGCGATCTTTTCGCCGATCTGCACACCGCCGATGCTGACCGTCACCGTGGCCGAGCGCGTGCCAACGCTGAAGACATACTGCGCGAATGCATCGCGCACCGTCTCGGCCAGCGCATGCGTGCGCGCGTAATTGCCGTTCGTCAGCAGGGCAAAACTGTGTTCGCCGAAGCGCGCCGCCGCCACGCTGTCGTCCAGTACGCTGGCCACATGCGCGGCCAGCGCGGCAATCAATGCATCGGCCGAATCCAGGCCGAATTCCGGCAGTATGCGTGCGTAGTGATCCGGCTCGATCAGCAGGAAACCCGACTGGCCTTCGCTGCGTCCAGCCTGCGCCACTGCCTTTTCCAGCGCCACCATGAAGGTCGGGCGGTTGAGCAGGCCGGTGACCTGGTCGCGCTGGCGCAGGTCTTCGACCTCGCGTGCCAGCTCCGGGTCGAATTCCTCGCGGCGCCGGAAGACCACCTGGATGCATGGCTCGCCTTCGTAGGTGGCGGTGGCAAATTCCATCGTGGCCGGGAAGGTGTCGCCTTCCACCCGGCGCGCGTCGAGCTTGTATTGCGCCGGCGGCGGCTCGCCCTTGGACATGGCCTTGAGCAGCTGTTTGAAATCGTCGACGTACTGCGCGGCGATCATGTCCAGCAGCGAGACGCCTTCGACGTCGTCGAACGACTCGAAGCCGAACATTTCCAGATACGCCTCATTGGCGCGGATGTGCATGCCTTCATGCACGTAGGCGATCGGGTCACGCGAGGAGGCAATGAGTGCGTCGCAGCGGCGCTCGGTCTCGCGCATCTGCGCTTCGATGCGGCGCAACCCACGGCGGGCCTGCAGGTCGTCCCACTCCGAGCGCACCAATGCCAGCAGGTGTGCGGGGCGGTGACGCAATGCAATGGCGCGCACGCCATGCGAAGCGGCCTCGACCAGCGCGTTTTCTTCGATCCGGTCGGCCAGCAGGATGATCGGGATGTCCTTGCCGCTGCCGGCGATCTGCGCCTGCAGGGCGTTCATGGGCACTTGCTGCGCCTGACCCTGGATGGCCAGATCGATCTGGCCCGACAGCATGCTGGCCAGTTCCTCCTGGTTTTGCGGGCGCGACGGACGCACTGCAATGCCGCCGTTGCGCAGTGCGGTGACGATGGTCTCGGCACTCTCCACGCTGTCGTCGACGATCATCAGGCGGAGGGTGAGATCTTTGCCTTTTTGCATGCGCAGCTCCCTAGAGACGGGCTTTAATACACGAAGGGGTCTGGCACGTCCATGTGTGTGGAGCATGCCGCATCGAGTGTGAGACGTAGAGCAGGTATTGCGCTGCCGAGCGCCTCGGCAGGGCATCGACCGGATCCGGTGTGTGCCGTCCAGAGCCGGGGCAACTCCTGCACGGTGCCTAAGCGGTGATCGGCCGCAAGCGGTCGTCCTGAGCGTCGTCGTTACGCCACGCTACCCGCGGCATGGCCTGACGCCCACGCCCACTGAAAGTTGTAACCGCCCAGCCAGCCGCTGACATCCAGCACCTCGCCGACGAAATACAGGCCTGCCACCAGGCGCGACTCCATGCTCGCACTCGAGACCTGATGGGTATCGACCCCGCCTAGCGTGACTTCAGCCGTCCGATAACCTTCGGTGCCGCTGGCGATCAGCGGGAAGCTGCCGAGCAGCTCGGCGGCGGCCTGCAGTTGCGGTGGATCCAGCTGACGCACCGGCTTGTCCGGCAGCCAGACCTCGCACAGGCGTTGCGCAAAGCGCTTCGGCAGCACGTCGGCCAGCACGTTGCGCAGCTCGGTGGCGCCGCGTTGCTGCTTTTGCTCGCGCAGCCATGCGCCCGCGTCGTGTCCCGGCAACAGGTCGAGTCGCAAGTCGTCGCCGGGTTGCCAATACGAAGAGACCTGCAGGATCGCCGGACCGCTGACGCCACGGTGGGTGAGCAGCATGAAGTTGCGAAAGCTGACCCCATTGCAGTGCGCTTCCACTGGGAAGGCGAGGCCGGACAACTCCTGCAGGCGTTCCTGATGCTTGCCGCTCAGGGTCATCGGTACCAGTCCGGCACGCGTGGGCAGCAGTGCATGGCCAAATTGTTTGGCCAAGCTGTAGCCAAAGCCGCTGGCGCCCATGCTGGGGATCGACAGCCCGCCGGTTGCCACGATCAACGATTGCGCCTGCACGCGTCCCTGGCTGGTCTGGACCTCGAAGCCGTCGCTGCCGCGCTGGACCGACAGCACCTCGCACTGGGTACGGATCTGCACGCCAGCCGCGTCGCATTCGTCCAGCAGCATGCGCACGATCTGCCTGGACGAGATGTCGCAGAACAACTGGCCCAGCTCTTTCTCGTGGTAGGCAATGGCATGACGCTCGACCATTTCCACGAAATCGCCCGGGCTGTAGCGCGCCAGCGCGGATTTGCAGAAGTGCCGATTGGCCGAAATGAAATTGCCAGGCGCCGTACCGGTATTGGTGAAATTGCAGCGCCCGCCGCCGGACATCAGGATCTTCTTGCCGACCTTGTTGGCATGGTCGATCACCAGGACCTGGCGGCCGCGCCGGCCGGCAGTGAAGGCGCTCATCAGGCCGGCCGCACCGGCGCCGATGACCAATACGTCGCAACGCACGTTCATTCGGCCGGCGCTTGTCGCACCATCGGGGTCAGGGTGACGCTGCCGTGGTCGGCCAGCATCTGCACTTCGCCGTCCTGGATGATCACGTCAAAGCGCATGCCGCGCTGGATCAGCGCGCCCAGCGCTTCGGTGGCCTGCGATTCGAGTTCGATCACGCGCAGGTTGCGATGCCGGCCCATGGCGTTGGCGTGCTTCTTCCACCAGGTTTCGGTGGCCTGGCCGCCATAGCCGATCACCACCGCCTCGCGCGAGCGGTTGCAGGCCTTGCGCACGCGGCTCTCGTCGGGCTGGCCGAGGTCGATCCACAGGTCCGGGTCGCCGGTGTAGTCGCGCCGCCACAGGTCGGGCTCGTCGTCGTTGCTGAGGCCGCGGCCGAATTCCAGCCGGTCGTCGGCGAACAGCGCGAACGCGAGCAGCCGCACCATCAGGCGCTCGTCGGTCTCGGAAGGATGCTGGGCCAGGGTCAGTGAATGGTTGGCGTAGTAGCCGCGGTCCATGTCGCTGATCTGGAGTTCCGCCCTGCGGACGGTGGCGGTGAGGGCCATCAGGATGCCAATTGCAAAGGGCGCCTATGATACGCACCCGGTTCCGCGGCCGTGCGTCACGTCGCCAGCGTCACCGCGGCGGGCGCGGTTGCGCGGCCAGCCAGCGATCCAGCTGCGCGGCAAAGGCCTGACGGTCGCGCGCATGCAGCGCCGGTGGCCCGCCGGTGGCGACGCCTGCACCGCGCAACTCTTCCATGAAGCCACGCACCGACAGGCGCTCGGCGATGGTATTGCTGGTGAACGGTTCGCCGCGTGGGCCGACCGCACTGGCGCCGGCCTCCAGCACGCGTGCCGCCAGCGGGATGTCCTGGGTGACGACCAGGTCGCCGGCAGCCACCCGTTCTGCGATCGCGTCGTCGGCCGCGTCTGGGCCGCCCGGCACTTGGATGGCACGAACATGGGGCAGGCTGGGCGTGCTGAGATAGTGGTTGGCGACCAGGGTCACGGCGGTGCCGGTGCGCGCGGCGGCACGGAACAGGATGTCGCGGATCACGGCGGGGCAGGCGTCGGCATCCACCCAGATCTGCGCACGGGTGAGGGTATCAGGGGTTTTCATCGCGCAATTGTGGATGGGGAGGGCCCTGACAGACAGTCGGATTTGGCCTGACTGCAAAAGATTTGACGCAAGGTGTCGCTTTTTGCCGAAAACACGAGTACTGTGCACGTACTGTGTTTGCAAGGGTCACCGTGAATCGTGGCCTGGTGCAGCCGGATCGTTACAGATCTCGCTTCATCGTTCCGCTTTACCAACGCCTGCAACTCAGTCTCAGCTCCGGCTTTTCGGACGCTGCGATTTATCCATCTATAGTTCAGGAGTTAGTAAAATGTCATCAGAAGCACGTATGAACGGTATCGTGAAGTGGTTCAACGACGCCAAGGGCTTCGGCTTCATCACCCCGGAAAGCGGCCCGGACCTGTTCGTGCACTTCCGCGCCATTCAGGGTACCGGCTTCAAGTCGCTGCAGGAAGGCCAGAAGGTCACCTTCGTCGCCGTGCAGGGCCAGAAGGGCATGCAGGCTGACCAGGTGCAGGCGGTCTAATCCGTCTGCGACCGTAAGGTTGCCAAAAACGCCGGTCGCGCAAGCGCCCGGCGTTTTTTATTGTTTGCAGGAATGGGCCCAGTCTCGTTCAAGCGTCTGCCGGGCGCTCCTTCCGCACAGCGATGACGCGCAGCTGGGTAGCATGTGCGCTTTCCGCGCGCAGCCTTCCCATGATCACTGTTCACCACCTCAACAACTCCCGTTCCCAGCGCGTGCTGTGGCTGCTGGAGGAACTGGCGCTGCCGTACCAGATCGTGCGCCACGAGCGCGACCCCAAGACCATGCTGGCGCCGCCGGCGTTGCGCGCGATCCACCCGCTCGGCAAATCGCCGGTGCTTGTCGATGGTGATCTGGTGGTGGCCGAATCCGGCGCGATTCTGGACTACCTGACCGAGCGCTACGACACCGAATGTGCGCTGTCGCCGTCGCCGCGCCCACTGGAGTCGCCGGAGCGCCTGCAGTTTCGCTATTGGATGCACTACGCCGAAGGCTCGGCGATGCCGCCGTTGTTGATGACGCTGATCTTCGGCCGCATCCGCAGCGCGCCGATGCCGTTCTTCGCCAAGCCCATCGCGCGTGCAATCGTGGACAAGGCGATGTCGGGATTCGTCGGGCCGCAGCTCAGGTTGCACCTGGACTGGATGGAGCAGTCGCTGCAGTCAAGCAGCTGGTTCGCCGGCGAACGCTTTACTGCCGCCGATATCCAGATGAGCTTCCCGGTGCAGGCGGCGGCTGCACGCGGCGGCGGGCTGGAGAACTATCCACGCTTGCGCGCGTTTGTGGAGCGGATCGAGGCGCGTCCTGCGTATCAGGCCGCGCTCAAGAAGGGCGGCCCGTTCGAGTTGATGGGAAGCAAGCCAGTAAAGTGATCGTCACAGCGTCTTGGGATGCAGGTCAGGGCGGGCGAAAGGCATCCCTCCGCCGTCCACTGGCGCCAATCATCAAGACCTAGGTCGGCATCGCGGCTCGCCGGGGCGCGATGCCGATAGCTACCTGTCTAGGCACGGCTGCAAGGCACCGCAGTACGATCAGGGTGCCCGGCACTGGCGAACGAACTGCAGCGTGTCGCGCAGCACCTGCGAGCGCTCGGGCGCTTTGTGCAGTGCCAGAAGGATGCCGAGGTGGCCCATGCCGGGATAGACCTTCAGTTCGGCGGTGCCGCCCTCGCGTGTTAGCACCTGCTGCAGCGAGAGACTGTTCTGCAGTTCGACCACGTGGTCGGCATCCCCATGCAGCAACAGCATGGGCGGTTCGTCGCCGCCGACGTAGCGCACCGGCTGCGATTGCCGTTGTGCTGCCGGCGTGTCGCCGAAAATCTCGACCAGCTCCGGGTCGGTCATCGGCAGGAAGTCGTAGGGTCCGGCCAGGCCCACCACGCCGCACAGCTGACGGGGTTTGAGGTTCTGCTCCTGCAGCCAGCGTGCGTCGGTGCCGAGTAAGGCGGCCATGTGCGCGCCGGCCGAGTGGCCCATCACCGCGAGCCGTTTCGGGTCGCCGCCGTACTCGTGTGCGTGCCGGTAGCTCCAGGCGGTAGCGCCAGCGGCGTCGGACATGAAGCCTTGCAGCCCGACCTGCGGATATTTGCGGTAGTCGGCCACCATCGCCACCACGCCCTGGCGCGCGAGCGCGCGGCCAACCCAGCGGTAGTTGGCGCGTGAACCGCGCTTCCAGGTGCCGCCATAGAAAAACACCACCACGGGCGCATCGACCGCGCCGCGCGGTTGGTAGACATCCAGTGCCAGGCCGTGCGTGGGGTCGAAGACCTGGTCGCGATGCTCGACGATGCCTGTGCGGCTAGATGCTGCATTGATGCCGCCAAAGAAGACGCTGCTGCAGGCCGTCATGGTCAACGAACCGAGCAGCAGGATGGCGGGGCGGAACCAGCGGGAGGCGCGCGAAGGCATGGACGATATCGACAGGAGGGCAGGAAGGGCGGTTGGTACAAGGAACGAACGTAACTGGCAAACAAGCGCGAACCGGTCCGGTGGCGGCCCGGCAGCACAGACTTGCCGTGACCGCCTGTATCGCACCCGCACCATCTGCGTCCGGCGGCCATTAGCAGCTATTGCACGTCGCAAGCATGTGCAGGACGAGCCTGCTTGGTGCGAGCCAAGCAAGTGAAGATACGGTGCGCAGGCAGCGCTGGATGCGCACCTGCCCATGCCGGGTTCACTGCCGGTGGCCTAGGCTTGCCGGATGACACAACTGCATTTTGATAACCGCCTGCGCCAGCAGCTGCCTGGCGATCCGGAAGAGGGGGCGCGCCGGCGCGAGGTGCGCGCCGCCTGGTCGGCAGTACTGCCGACGCCAGTCGCCGCCCCGTACCTGATTGCGTATTCGGCCGAGATGGCGCACGTGCTGGGCCTGGACGACGCTGAGATCGCCAGTGCGCACTTTGCCGAGGTCTTCGGTGGCAATGTGCTGGATCCGGGCATGCAGCCCTGGGCGGTCAACTATGGTGGGCACCAGTTCGGGCATTGGGCCGGCCAGCTTGGCGACGGGCGGGCGATTTCGCTGGGCGAGGCGATCGGCATCGATGGCGGGCGCTACGAATTGCAGCTCAAGGGTGCCGGCCCCACGCCTTACTCGCGCGGCTCCGATGGGCGTGCCGTCTTGCGTTCGTCGATCCGTGAATTTCTGTGCAGCGAGGCGATGCATCATCTGGGCGTGCCGACGACGCGCGCCTTGAGTCTGGTCGGCACCGGCGACGCGGTGGTGCGCGACATGTTCTACGACGGCCGGCCGCAGCGCGAGCCGGGCGCGATCGTGTGTCGGGTGGCGCCCTCGTTTGTTCGCTTCGGCAACTTCGAATTGCCCAGCGCGCGCGGCGATACGGCACTGCTGCAGCAGTGGGTGGATTTCACCATTGCACGCGATTTCCCGGAGTTGGACGGCGCCGGCGAGGCGCTCTACGCCAACTGGTTCGCGCAGGTGTGCGAGCGCACCGCGGTGATGGTGGCGCACTGGATGCGGGTCGGCTTTGTGCATGGGGTGATGAATACCGACAACATGTCGATCCTGGGGTTGACCATCGATTACGGCCCGTATGGGTGGGTGGACGACTACGACCCGGACTGGACGCCCAACACCACCGACGCGCAGGGACGTCGCTACCGTTTCGGGACCCAGCCGCAGGTGGCGTACTGGAACCTGGGCCGGCTTGCCCAGTCTCTGGCGCCGTTGTTCGCCGACCAGGCGCCGCTGCAGCTGCAGCTGGGGCTGGATCGCTTCCGTGACACTTATCTGGCGTGCGACCGGCGCGACACCGCCGCCAAGCTGGGGCTGGCCGAGTGCCGCGACGAGGATTTGCAGCTGATCGATGCGCTGCGTGCGCTGATGCGCGAATCCGAGATGGACATGACGCTGACCTTCCGCGGCCTGATCGACCTGTCGCCCGAACATCCGGACCCGGCACAGCTGCGCGATGCGTTCTACGACGAAGACAAGCGCGTGGCGGATGCGCCGCAATTGCGGGACTGGTTGCAGCGCTATGCCGCACGCCTGCAACAGGATGCGCTGACGCCGGACGAGCGCCGCGCGCGGATGCGCCTGGCCAATCCGCGCTATGTGTTGCGCAATTATCTTGCGCAGCAGGCAATCGACCAGGCCGAGCAGGGCGACCCGTCCGGGGTGCAGGAGTTGCTGGAGGTCATGCGCCGCCCGTACGACGATCAGCCCGGGCGTGACGCATTCGCTGCGCGGCGACCGGAGTGGGCGCGCGACCGCGCCGGGTGTTCGATGCTGTCGTGCAGTTCCTGACGCGCTCAGCTGCAGGTATGCCGTAAAGGCGACGTCAACGGCTTGCGCAGCCTAGAATAGGCCTGTCCCCACCGGCCACGACGCCACAACCACCATGACTGACTGCAGCCGCTGCGCCGGCACCAACGCTTCCGGACCCAACCATTGGTCGGAGCGGATCCGCGACATTGTCGATTTCCCCAAGCCGGGCATCGTCTTCAAGGACATCACGCCGCTGCTGTCCGATGGACCGGATTTCGCTTCCGCGCTGGATGAGATGGCGCAGCCGTGGCGGACCACGCCGCTGGACGCGGTGCTCGGGATCGAGGCGCGTGGTTTCATTCTGGGTGCCGCGCTGGCGCGCGAATTGCGGACCGGCTTCGTGCCGGTGCGCAAGCCGGGCAAGCTGCCGGGGCGCACGCTGATCCAGGAATACGCGTTGGAATACGGGACCGATCGCATCGAAATGCACGAAGACGCGTTGCCGCGTGGCGCGCGCGTGCTGATCGTCGACGACGTGCTGGCCACCGGCGGCACGCTGCGTGCGGCGCTGGGCCTGGCTGCCCAGCTGGAACTGGAAATTGTCGGTGCAGCGGTGCTGGTGGAGTTGCAGGCACTGCAGGGCCGCCAGAAATGGGCCGACGACGTGCCGCTGCTGGCGACGCTGTCTTACTGAGTCGCGTCTTGCGGCGAGCCCGGGCGCATGGAAGTGCGCGCGTCCAGGAGCGCTCCTGCCGAGACGCATGCGGCCGGCGGTATGCCGGCCGCGTTGTGTTCAGAGCCTGCCGACCCGGAACCGGCGTCCCTTGATCTTGCCTGCGTGCAGATGCGCCAGCGCCTTGGCGACCTGAGCGTTAGCGATGGCGACATAGGAGCGGGTGGGGTAGATGGCAATCTTGCCAATCGCCGCGCCCGACAGCCCGGCCTCGCCGGTCAATGCACCGAGGATGTCGCCGGCACGCAGCTTGTCGGTCTTGCCGCCGTCGATGCGCAAGGTGGTCATCGCCGCCTGCGGCAGCTGCGCCGGGCGCGCAGTGGCCAACGGCGCACGCGACCATTTCAACGGCTGGCCTTGTTCGGCTTCCAATGCCTGCGCGCGCCCGGTCTCGCGTGAGGCCACCAGGCTGAGCGCCAAACCGCGCTTGCCTGCCCGCGCGGTACGGCCGATGCGATGACGATAGGTTTCGGTGTCGGTAGGCAACTCGTAATTGACCACTGCCGACAGGTCTTCCACGTCCAGCCCGCGTGCGGCCACATCGCTGGCCACCAGCACATTGCAGCTGCGATTGACGAAGCGCACCAGCACTTCGTCGCGGTCGCGCTGCTCCATGTCGCCATGCAGCGCGAGCGCGGAAAAGCCGAACTCCTGCAGCGAGCCGGCCACCTCGTCCACTTCCTTGCGGGTATTGCAGAACACCACGCTGGATTCGGGATTGAAGCGCAGCAGCAGGCCGGCGACGGCTTTCTGCCGATAGGTCGGGTCGACTTCGAAGAACTGCTGGTCGATTTCCGGCGCGTTGTCGGCGCCTTCGACGGTGATTTCGACCGGGTCTTTCAGGATCTCGCGCGCCAGCGTGCGGATGATGTCGGGGAAGGTGGCCGAAAACAGCAGGCTCTGGCGATGCTTGTCGCAGCGGCTGGCGATCTCGCGGATGGGTTCTTCGAAGCCCATGTCGAGCATGCGGTCGGCTTCGTCCAGCACCAGCGTGCGCACGCCGCCCAGGTGCAGGGCGCGCTTGCGCGCCAGTTCCTGGATGCGGCCGGGCGTACCGACCACCACTTGCGGGTCGTGCGCTTCCAGCGAGGCCAGTTGCGGGCCCAGCGGCATGCCGCCGGTGAGCACCACCAGCTTCATGTTGGGGATGCCGGTGGCCAGTTTGCGCAGCTGCTTGCCGACCTGGTCGGCAAGCTCGCGGGTGGGGCAGAGCACCAGCGCCTGCGCGCGGGTCAGCGCCGGGTCGAGCTTTTGCAGCAGGCCCAGCCCGAACGCGGCGGTCTTGCCGCTACCGGTCGGCGCCTGGGCGATGACATCAAGTCCCTGCAGGATCGGCGGCAGGCTCTGCGCCTGGATGGGAGTAAGGACGGTGTAGCCAAGGGCGTCGATGCCGGGGGCCAGGGCCGGCGACAGCGGCAGCGCGGAAAATTCGTTCATGGCGCATTTTAGCCCGGGATTGGCAATTGGTGATTCGGGATTGGTCACGGCAACGGCGCGCGCTGCTGCCAATCCCGAATCCCCAATCACCAATCCCGTACAATTGCGCCATGCCTTTAATCACTCTGCAAAGCGTCGACTACAGCGTCGGCGGCCCCTTGTTGCTGGAAAAAACCGACCTCACGATCGAGCCGGGCGAGCGTATCGCCCTGATCGGCCGCAACGGCGCCGGCAAATCGACCTTGATGAAACTGATCGCCGGCGAGCTCAAGCCCGACGACGGCGAAGTGCGCGTGCAGCAAGGCGTGCGCATCGCGCGGCTGGAGCAGGAGGTGCCGCAGGGCACCGGCGGCAGCGTGTTCGACGTGGTGGCCGACGGCCTGGGCGAGTTGGGCCATTGGCTGGCCGAATTCCATCAGCTCAGCCATGCCGAGGTGTTCGATGGCGAAGCGTTCGGCAAGGTGCAGGCCAAGATCGACGCGGCCGATGGGTGGGCACTGGATCAGCGCGTCACCGAGACGCTGACCAAGCTGGAACTGGACGGCGATGCGGAGTTTGCGCGACTGTCCGGCGGTATGAAGCGGCGCGTATTGCTGGCGCGCTCGCTGGTGTCTTCGCCGGATGTGCTGCTGCTGGACGAACCGACCAATCACCTGGATATCGAAGCGATCGACTGGCTGGAGTCGTTCCTGAAAGGCTGGAGCGGCAGCGTGCTGTTCGTCACCCATGACCGGCGCTTCCTGCGTGCGTTGGCGACGCGCATCGTCGAAATCGACCGCGGCCAGGTCACCAGCTGGCCGGGCGACTGGGCCAATTACGAGCGGCGTCGCGAAGAGCGGCTCAATGCGCAGGCGCAGGAAAATGCGCGCTTCGACAAGATGCTGGCGCAGGAAGAGGTCTGGATCCGCCAGGGCATCAAGGCGCGGCGTACCCGCGACGAAGGCCGTGTGCGACGTCTGGAGTCGATGCGCAACGAGCGCGTGCAGCGCCGCGACCTGACCGGCAACGTGCGCATGGAAGTCTCGCAGGGCGAGTCGTCCGGCAAGAAGGTGATCGAAGCCAAGGACGTCGGCTTTGCGTTCGGCGCACGCACGATGGTCAAGGGTTTTTCCACCATCATCCAGCGGGGCGACCGCATCGGGCTGATCGGCCCCAACGGCAGCGGCAAGACCACCTTGCTCAAGCTGTTGCTGGGCGACCTGCAGGCGCAGCAGGGCGAGATCCGCATCGGCACCAATCTGCAGATTGCGTATTTCGACCAATACCGCTCGACGCTGCGCGAAGACTGGAGCGCGATCGAGAACGTGGCCGAAGGCCGCGATTTCCTCGAAATCAATGGCAAGCGCAAGCATGTACATGCCTATCTGCAGGATTTTCTGTTCACGCCCGAGCGTGCGCGCGCACCGATCACGCGGCTGTCCGGCGGCGAGCGCAATCGCCTGCTGCTGGCGCGGCTGTTCGCTCAGCCCTCCAACCTGCTGGTGATGGACGAACCGACCAACGACCTGGATGTGGAAACGCTGGAGTTGCTGGAAGAATTGCTGGGCGACTACACCGGCACCTTGTTGCTGGTCAGCCATGACCGCGACTTCCTCGACAACGTGGTGACCTCCACGCTGGTGATGGAAGGCGATGGCCTGATTGGCGATTACGTCGGCGGCTACAGCGATTCGTTGCGTCAGCGCCGCACGCCGGCCAGCAATGCGATGGCCGTGGCCAAGGCCTCGGCGACGGCTGCAGTGGCCACGCCCGTGGCAGCCGCAGCGACGCCGGCGGAGGCGCCCAAGCGCAAGCTCAGCTACAAGGATGCCCGCCAGCTGGAACAGCTGCCGGCCCTGATCGAGACGCTGGAACAGCAGGTGGCCGCGCTCACCGCGGCGATGAACGAGCCGAGCTTTTATCAGCGCGACAGTGCGGCGATGGCCACCCACACCGCAGCGTTGGGCGATGCGCAGAAGCAGCTGGATGCGGCGTATGCGCGCTGGAGCGAGCTGGAATAGCCGGCCCGTATGCCGGCACGCTGTTGCGTGCTGGCCAGTGGGCGGCTAACGCAAGGTGGCGAGCAGTTGGTTCGCGCAGGCCTCAGCGTGTGAAGCGGGGGCGCTGTTGGATGACGCGCGTTTACACGACGCGATGGCCAGGCCCACGTAGCAACGCCGAGTCGGCCTACTCAGTCGCAGGCGCTGGCCGGTGCCACGAAGGCCACAAAGGTGAGCCCGCGCGTTGCCCAGCTGGTTGCGGCCTCGTCGAGAATATCCAGCAAACTGTCGCGGTCATTCGGTGCCGCCTGCGCCAATGCCTCGGCACCGTCGATCAGTAATGCGTAGCCGCGCGGCGAGGGCAGCCATGCCAGATCGCGCAATGCATCGCTGAGCGCGTCCCAGTTGCGGCCGAAGCTGGCAGGGAAATCCAGTTGCGTGGCCAGACGCATCAGCAACATGCGTTTATCGCTGCAGCTGGCCAGATCCACACGCAGAATGCGCAAGCCGGCGTCGCGCGCCAGCGCCGCCATGGTGTCCAGGTCGTCGGTATCGGCTTGATACACGCCCGACTGCTGCGGGTCGGACAGGTCCAATGCGAAGTCGCCCGCGCTCATGGTGCCTGGTCCGGGGTCGGGCCATCGAAGGCTTTGAAGCTCTGATAATGATCGTCGCTGTAGTACCAGGCGTCGGGCGGAGTGCCGCCGGTAACGATGCGGCGCGCGCCGCGATCCTGGCTGCCGGGCGTATCGACGGTGTATTCGCGGTAATGGCCGCGCGGGCGCTCGGGCAAGCGATGCTCGCGGTTGCCGAACACGCTGCCGTCCTGCGCATGTGGAAACGGGCCGCCACGCTGGATCAGCACGATGGTCGCCATCGCCTCGATCGGCAGAAACGCCGGCAGGCGCGGCACCTCACGCGTCGGTGCGGTTGCGGCGATCGGTGCGTTGATTTGCGGCGCGAACTGCGGCTTGGGCGTCTGCATCGCGCGCATGCCCCATAAGCCGGCAACCAGCAACACGATGGCAACGATCAGCAAAGCGGGCTTGCGCATGAAGACGGTCCGAAGAATATGTGCGGCAGAGCAAGTATGCCGGTGCGCGTCTGTGTCGACTTTGAACGCGGCCAGGTGCTGGCGCGGTTCACGCCCAAGTAACCGGGGCATGGTGCAAGGTGTGCAGCCAACAGCGCGGCATGCGATGGGATGAAGTTTCCCTGCCAGCACCCTTGGTAAGCGCCGCCGCCGTCCTTACCATCTACCCCGCAACGCCCGGTCTTCGCCGGGCGGCAAGTCCAGGAGACACGCATGGCTTACACCCTTCCGCAGCTGCCCTACGCCTACGACGCGCTGGAACCGAACATCGATGCGCAGACGATGGAAATCCATCACACCAAGCATCATCAGACCTACATCAACAACGTCAATGCGGCGCTGGAAGGGACTGAGTACGCCGACCTGCCGATCGAAGAGCTGGTGTCCAAACTGAAGAGCCTGCCGGAAAACCTGCAGGGCCCGGTGCGCAATAACGGCGGCGGCCACGCCAACCATTCGTTGTTCTGGACGGTGCTGTCGCCCAACGGTGGCGGCGAGCCCAAGGGCGAGGTCGCCAAGGCGATCGACAAGGACATCGGTGGGTTCGAGAAGTTCAAGGAAGCCTTCACCAAGGCGGCCGTCAGCCGTTTCGGCTCGGGCTGGGCATGGTTGAGCGTGACCCCGGACAAGAAGCTGGTGGTGGAAAGCACCGCCAACCAGGACAGCCCGCTGTTCGAAGGCAACACCCCGATCCTGGGCCTGGACGTGTGGGAACACGCGTACTACCTGAAGTACCAGAACCGTCGCCCGGAATACATCGGCGCGTTCTACAACGCCGTGAACTGGGAAGAAGTCGAGCGCCGCTACCACGCCGCGATCGCCTGACGTTCTGAGTTAATGCGGTAACGCAAGAAGGCCGGGAGCGATCCCGGCCTTCTTCGTGTGTGCGGTCTACGTCGTAGCAGCGACCTCGGTCGCGATGGGTATTGCCGTGGAAAGCGCCATCGCGCGCAAACGCGCTCCTACCGCAACCGAAGCGGCGTCGATCAGAACTTGGCGTCGAACTCGCGCGCGTAGCCGGTGTTGACGATGACCTTCTGCAGCGCGTCGCTGATCTTGATGTTGCCGGCCACGATCTGCTGGGTTTCCGGGCCCATGTTGTCCATGCGCGGCGGGGTGGCGCCCTTGTAGTCGCAGACCCGGCCACCGGCCTCGCGCACCAGCAACACGCCGGCGGCGATGTCCCAGGCTTTGACGCCGGCTTCGAAGTAGGCATCGGCACGGCCGCAGGCCACATAGGCCAGGTCCAGCGCCGCCGAGCCGGTGCGGCGCACGTCTTCGGCCTGCACCAGCAACGCATCCACGCACTTGAGCTGCGCACTGGCGCGCGCACGTTCGCGCGGCGGGAAGCCGGTGTGGACCATGGCGCCTTCCAGATCCTTGCGTTCTGCAATACGGATGCGGCGGTCGTTGAGCACCGCGCCGGCACCGCGGCTGGCAGTGAACAGCTCATTGCGCAGCGGGTCGAAGATCACCGCATCGGTGGGTTCGCCGTTTTCCACCAGTGCGATCGACACGCAGTAATGCGGGAAGCCGCGCAGATAGTTGCTGGTGCCGTCGAGCGGATCGATCACCCAGGTGTAGCGGCCACTCTTGCCGCCCTGCACGCCGCCTTCTTCGCCGAACACGGCGTACTCGGGGTAGCCGCGCTTGAGTTCCTTGATGATGACCTTCTCGGCATCGGCATCGACTTCGCTGGCGTAGTCCATGCGGCCTTTCTGCACCACGTTGAGCGCATCGAGCTTGTTGATGCCGCGCAACAGCACATTGCCGGCGAGGCGGGCTGCTTTGACCATGACGGTGACGGCGGGTTTCTGCATGGTTAAAGCTCCCGTGAAGGCAGAACGGACAATGGCGAAGGTAAAAGAGCGGTCCGGCGCGAAAGCCGGCCGCGCAGTTTACCATCTACGGCCGACCAGCTCCCCAATCTCCGTTCATGTCCGTCAGTCAGCGCATCCGTTTTGTTCTTGTCGGTACCCAGCATCCAGGCAACATCGGCGCCGCCGCGCGTGCGATGAAGACCATGGGTGTCTCGCGTCTGGTGCTGGTGGCGCCCGAGCGCGCGCTGGACGAAGACGCCTACCGGCGCTCGGCCGGCGCCGAAGACGTGCTTGGTGATGCGCCGATCTTCGCGACGCTGGGCGAGGCGGTGGCCGATTGCAGGTTGGTCATTGGCTGCACCGCGCGTGCGCGGCGGGTGGCGCTGGAAGAATTGCTGCCGGACGAAGGCGCGCAGCGCGCCCTGACCAAGGCGAGCGAGCCGGCCGAAGTGGCCTTCGTATTCGGCCGCGAGCGCACCGGGCTGACCAACGACGAATTGCAGCTTTGCCATGCCGCGGTACATATCCCGTCCGACCCGCAGTTCAGTTCACTCAATCTGGCCGCCGCCGTGCAGGTATTGGCGTACGAAGTGCGGCTGGCGCAGTTGGCCGCAGGCGAGGCCGAACCGGCACCTGCGGCGGCCAGTGCCGGCTTGCGCGATGGCCCGGCCAGCCATGCGCAACTGGAAGGCATGTTCGGCCAGTTGGGCGACACCCTGGACGAGATCGACTTCCACAAGGGCCGTGCGCCGGAGTCGGCGATGCGCAAGTTGCGCCGGCTATTGCTGCGCGCGGACATGACCGAGCAGGAGGTACGCCTGATCCGCGGCATCCTGTCGGACGCGCAGCGCATGGCCATGCTCGCCAGGCAGGCCGGAAACTGACGTCTGTCACATCTTCACAGATTCGGCTAGGCTGTCCGCGGCTCTAGGGGAGTGTCCGTTTTGCGCGGTCTACGATGGTGTCTGATTGCCTGCTGGTTGTTGGCCGGGGCAGGCTTGGCCGTGACGGCTGCGGCAGCGCCCTCCTCGGTGTTGGTACTTGGGCGGATCAGCGATGACCCCGCCACACATTACAATCAACTCAAACCGCTGCTGGACTATGTGGTGCCGCGCATGCACGAGGTGGGCATCCGTCGTGGCGAGATCCTGATGGCGCCGGATGCGGGCCAGATGTCCAGCTATCTTCGGCGTGGCAGGGTCGACTGGGTCAGCGAAACCACCGGGGCGGCGATGCTGCTGGGGCAGCGCGGCAGCGCCCACCCGCTGCTGATGACCGAACGTGGCGGCCTGCGCGACTTCCATACGCTGTTCTTCGTGCGCCGCGACAGCCCGATCCAGTCGTTTGGGCAGTTGCGCGGCCACACCCTGGCGCTGCAGAACGCCTCGTCCACCAGCGGCTATCTGTTGCCGATGCTCGAGCTGCTGCGCAATGGCATCGCGTGCGATGTGCTGCTGTCGGCGGACGACACCCCGGTGAGCGGTTCGGTCGGCTATCTGATGGTCGGATCCAAATTGAATGTTGCGGCGTTCGTGCACAAGCAGCTGATCGATGTGGGCGCGCTCAGCAACGTGGATTGGGACGACGAGCGGCATCTGCCGCCGGTGTTCAAGCGCGACTTCCGCATCGTGCACCGCACCGCGCCGGTGCCGCGCGCGGTGGAAATGGTGCGTGCGGGGATGGAACCGGCGGTGGAGCAGCGGTTGCGCGTGGTGCTGCTGCAGGCGGCTTCCGATCCCAAGGCAGGCCCGGCATTGAAACGTTTCTTCGACACCACCGGGTTCCATGCGCTGGATGCGACGAGCCGCCGGCGTCTGCAGGAGTTGAGCGCGGGCGTGCAACGCGTCAGGGATCATGTGGAATGACTCAGGTGCGCTTCGGCTTGCAGGCACGCTTTTTGTTGGTGATGACGCTGACGCTGCTGCTGGTCGGCGCGATTCTGGCCTCGCTGCTGCAGCGGCAGAGCGCGATGCAGCGCGAAGTGCGCGGCTTGAGCGCGCAGATCCTGCACGAATTGTTCGATCGCAGCCTGCGCACGCGTGGCGAGACCCTGGCAACCGAGCTGGCCTCCGGGCTGGCCAATCCGCTGTACTACTCGGACCTGGGCGCGGTAGGCGCGCTGGTGCGCAATGCCTCGCGCCAGCAGGTGGTGAGCTATGTGCTGGTGTTCGACCGCCGCGGCCGGCTGGTGCACGACGGCACGCCCACCTTGCGGCGTTACGGCCAGGCCATGACCGACCCGCTGGCGGCCAAGGCGGTGAACGCGCAGGCCTTGCTGCTGCAATCCTCGCCCGAGGTGCTGGATGTCACGGTGCCGATCACGATCGGCGACCAACGCATCGGCGGCGTGCGCGTGGGCATGTCGCGCGAGCGGGTGCGCAAGATCGAGTCCAGCGCCAATCTGACCCTGGTGCAGAACCTCAATGCGATCGGCAAGCGCGATCTGGGCTGGTTGCTGGTGCTGCTGGCCGCGTTGTTGGCGCTGGGCGTTCTGCTGGCGATCTATGTGCAGCGCACGCTGGTGGCGCCGGTGCGGCTGCTGGCGGCTGCGGCGCGGCAAATCGAGCGCGGCGACTACGCCGTACGATTGCCACCGCATCCGCGCAACGACGAAATCGGCGAGCTGATTTCCGCATTCGGGCGGATGAGCGAAAGCATCGCCCGGCACGACCGCGAAGTGCGGCATATGGCCTACACCGATGCCTTGACCGGGCTGACCAACCGGCTCGGCTTCCGCGAAGGGTTGGATCACCTGCTCAACACCGCGCGCAGCACCGACAGCAAGCTGGCCTTGCTGTTCGCCGATATCGACGACTTCAAACGCGTCAACGACACCCTTGGCCACGAAGCCGGCGACGAAGCCTTGCTGCAGTTCGCCAGCCGCATCAGCCGCGCGGTTGCGGCGCTGGGCGGCGACGATGCGATCCTGGCGCGCTTCGGCGGCGATGAGTTCGTGATCCTGTTGCAAAGCGGTGATGTCAGCCTGCTGGCTGCGCAGCTGGCCGACCGCCTGGTGCACGAACTGAGCCGGCCGTTGAACGTGCAGGGCCGCGAGGTGTTCCTGGGCACCTCGATCGGCATCACGCTGTTCCCCGACGATGCGCGCGACGCCACCGCGCTGCTGAAGAACGGCGACATCGCGATGTACCAGGCCAAGGTCGCCGGCAAGAATTGCCACCGCTTCTACAGCCGCGCCGCCGACCATGCGGTCGAACGTCGCGTGCATATGGAACACGAGTTGCGCGGTGCCTGGGAGCGCGACGAGCTGCGCCTGGTCTATCAGCCGATCTACCGCACCAGCGACCGCGTGCTGGTGGGCGTGGAGGTGCTGCTGCGCTGGCAGCATCCGGCGCTGGGCACGATTGCGCCATCCACCTTCATCGATATTGCCGAGCAGAGCGGGTTGATCGAAGTGATTGGCCCCAAGGTGTTGCGCGCGGCCTGCCTGGAAGCGGCGCAGTGGCCGGCGGTGGGCGAAGGCCTGTTCATTTCGGTCAACGTGTCGCCGCGGCAACTACGCAGCGGCGACCTGATCGACACCGTGGCCGAATGCCTGGCCGAGTCCGGCCTGCCGGCCGCGCGGCTGCATCTGGAGCTCACGGAGACGGCAGTGATCGGCGACGAAATGATGGCCGCCAGCCTGCTCGACCAGCTGCACCGCACCGGCGTAAAGGTGTGGCTGGACGACTTCGGTACCGGTTTCTCCGGCCTGAGCCACCTGCGCCAGGTGCCGGTGGACGGGGTCAAGATCGACAAGAGTTTCATTGCCGACCTGCAGCGCGACCCCGACGATCTGGCGCTGACCACTGCGATCATCAACATGGCCCATTCGTTGGGAATCACGGTCGTGGCCGAGGGCATCGAGCAGGAAGCGCAGTTCAACCTGCTGCGCGAGCGCGGCTGCGACCTGGGGCAGGGCTACTGGTTCAGCCGCCCGTTGAGCCCGGCGGACATGGTCAAGCTGATCGCGGCGGGGTGAGTGCGTGCATACGTCGCTTTAACGTGCCGCACCGCTGCGCGTAGGAGCGCCCTCGGGCGCGATGGAGCATTACCGGTAAGGCTGCATCACGCCCAAGGGCGCTCCTACAGTGCACGTGAGCGCCGATGGCGGTGACGATTACAGCGGCCGCTTGCCGGTATCGCCGGGGATTTCGCGCACCAGGCGTGGGACCAGATAGCCGGACAGGCGTGTGGCCAGTTCGGTATGCAGGGCGCGTGCGCGGGCATCGACCACTTCGAAATGCGCCACGCCGGCCACGCGGTCGAGCTGATGCAGGTAATACGGCAGCACGCCGGCAGCAAAGCTGCGCTCGCTCAATGCCGCCAGTGCGTCCACGCTGTCGTTGACGCCGCGCAGCAGCACGGCCTGGTTGAGCAGGTGCGCCCCGGTGTCGCGTAGCGCGTGCATGGCTGCGTCCACGGCGGCGTCGAATTCGTTGGCATGGTTGGCATGCAGCACGAAGGCCACCGGCCAGGGCAGGCTGCGCAGCCAGGCCAGCAGCAGCGCATCCACCCGCTCGGGCAGCACGATCGGCAGGCGGCTGTGGATGCGCAGGCGTTTGAGATGCGGGATCGCTGCCAGCGCGTCGGTGAGTTCAGCCAGCTTGGGCGTGGCCAGCGAGAGCGGGTCGCCACCGGAGAGCAGCACTTCGTCGATGCCGGGGTCGGCCGCGATCGCGGCCACCGCCTCGCGCCAGCCATCGCGCGCAGCGGTTTCTTCTGCATACGGGAAGTGCCGGCGGAAGCAGTAGCGGCAATGCACCGCACAGCTGCCGGTGGCGATCAGCAGGGCGCGGCCGCGGTATTTCTGGATCACCCCGGCGGCGGTCCTGGCGGCGGCATCGCCCACCGCGTCCAGCCCGAAGCCCGGCACCGGCTGCAGTTCCGCATCCAGCGGCAGCACCTGACGCAGCAACGGGTCGTGCAGGTCGCCACGGCGCATCCGCGCCACGAACGCGCGCGGCACCCGCAACGGAAACTGTGCAGCGGCGGCATCGCTGATTGCCGCAGCCTGCGCATCCAGGCCCAGCAGCGCCAGCAGTACGCGCGGGTCGCGCACGGCGTCGCGCCACTGCTGCTGCCAGCGCGAGGGCTGCAGGGCAGGGGGCGGAGATGGCTGTAAGGCGAGGGGGGCTGCGGTTATCATGTGCGGTCACAAAACCAATCCCCGCCGGTTATGGCGGGCGCCCCATTCTAATCCGACCTGCCTCCATGTGGCGGGTCGTGGTCTTATCGAGGAGCTGCACCATGGCCACTGTTGGCATGAACGACGTCAAGAACGGCATGAAGATCCTGGTCAACAACGAGCCGGCGGTCATCACCGAGACCGAATACGTCAAGCCGGGCAAGGGCCAGGCCTTCACCCGCATGAAGTACCGCTTCATCAAATCCGGGCGCGTGGTCGAAATGACCATGAAGGCGACCGACGATGTGGAAGTGGCCGACGTGGTCGATACCGATATGCGCTATCTGTACAGCGATGGCGAGTACTGGCACTTCATGGACCCGGAAACCTTCGAGCAGGTGCAGACCGACAAGGCCGGCATGGGCGGCGCCGACAAGTGGCTCAAGGGCGAGGAAGATTGCATCGTGACGCTGTGGAACGGCAGCCCGATCTGGGTGCAGCCGCCGAACTTCGTCGAGCTCAAGATCACCGAAACCGACCCGGGCGTACGCGGCGATACCTCCGGCGGTGGCGGCAAGCCGGCCACGCTGGAAACCGGCGCGGTGGTGCGCGTGCCGTTGTTCGTCAACCAGGACGAAATCATCAAGGTCGACACCCGCTCGGGCGAGTACTCGGCGCGCGTCAAGTAAGCCGGATGCGCCAGGGACGCCTGTCTGTTCGAGCGGTACGCAGTGCCGGTGTCCTGGTGGGGCTGTGGGCGGCGCTCGCAGCGTGCCCGGCGTTTGCGCAATCGGCAGGCGCAACCTGCGAGGCGGGTGACGTGGCGGCCGTTGCGGGCATTGCAACGGCCGGCGTGGTCGGCGGCGTTGCAGCTGCGGTGCCGGTCGAGCGTGCGGTGGCACAGACCTGCAAGCCGTGGCCGTACGATCCGGCGATCCGGCTGGCGGCGATTGCGTTTTCTGACGACGCCGGCACGGCCCCTGGCGAGCGCCAGCTGGAACTGCGCGTGGCCATGCTCGATGCCTCCAGCGGCAAGGTGCTGGCGTTCTACGCGCAGGACATGGGTGAGGATGCCGCCTTCGAACTGGATGCAGACAGTTTGCGTCTGGATACCGCGCGCTACGACCTGGCCAAGGGCGTGCGCGCGGTCGGCGTGGTGGTACATAGCGCTGCGCGTGGGCCCAGCTGCCCGGATTTTTACAGCAATCAGGCATTGACCTTGCTGATGCGCGAGGGGCGCAGCTTGCGCCCGGTGCTGCAACGCGATCTCCATGCGTGGCAACGTGTAAAAGGCGAGCCGTGTAGTTTGGGGAAGGGCGGCGTGGTCACTGAAACCGCCAAGGTGGTTGTGGGCATGGCATCGCAGGCACATGCCGGCCATGCAGATATTGTGCTGGCCGCCAACGTCGTCACCACGGAGACCGCGCCGGGCAGCGACACCGATACCGAACGTACCCGTCGCGTCCGCCAGGTGCTGCGCTACGACGGCAAACGCTATGTGCCTGTGGCCGGTGGCGAAACCGGCTGGCCGTTCGATAAATAACCTTTTTTGGATCCGCTCATGACCAATGCCCCTCCCGAGACGTGCGACCTGTTGATCGAAGCCGGTTACGTGGTGCCGATCGAACCGCATGCGGTGGTACTGGAAGACCACGCCGTGGCGGTGAGCGATGGCGCCATCGTGGCGATCCTGCCGGTTGCCGAAGCACGCGCACGGTTTGCGCCGAAGCAGACCGTCTCGCGCCCGGAGGCGGCACTCATGCCGGGCTTGGTCAACGCGCATACGCACAACCCGATGACGCTGCTGCGCGGCATTGCCGACGATCTGCCGCTGATGGTGTGGCTGCAGCAGCACATCTGGCCGGTGGAAGCGGCGGTGATCGGGCCGGAGTTCGTCGCCGACGGCACCACGCTGGCGATCGCCGAAATGCTGCGCGGCGGCACCACCTGCGTCAACGAGAACTACTTCTTCGCCGATGTGCAGGCGGCGGTGTACAAGCAGCACGGTTTCCGTGCGCTGGTCGGCGCGGTGATCATCGATTTCCCCACCGCCTGGGCATCGTCGGACGACGAGTACTTTGCGCGGGCCGGTGAGCTGCACGACCAATGGCGCGACGATCCGTTGATCAGCACGGCGTTCGCGCCGCATGCGCCGTACACCGTGAACGATGCCAACTTCGAACGCGTGCGCATGCTGGCCGACCAGCTCGACATTGCGGTGCATCTGCATACACACGAAACCGCGCAGGAAGTGGCAGATTCGATCAAGCAATACGGCCAGCGCCCGCTGGCGCGGCTGGATCGCCTGGGCCTGGTCAACGACCGTCTGATCGCGGTGCACATGACCCAGCTCACCGAGGCGGAAATCCATCTGTGTGCCGAACGTGGCGTCAGCGTGGTGCACTGCCCCGAATCCAATCTCAAGCTGGCCTCGGGTTTCTGCCCGGCGTGCGCGCTGCAGCGTGCCGGCGTGAACCTGGCCATCGGCACCGACGGCTGTGCCAGCAACAACGACCTGGACATGTTCAGCGAGAACCGCACCGCCGCGATCCTGGCCAAGGCCGTGGCCAACGATGCCACCGCGCTGGACGCGGCCACCACCTTGCGCGCGGCCACCCTGGGCGGCGCGCGCGCATTGGGCTTCGGCGACACCATCGGCTCGATCGAAATCGGCAAGCAGGCCGACCTGATCTGCGTGGATCTGGCCGCACTGGAAACCCAACCGCTGCATCATGTGCTGTCGCAGCTGATCTACTCGGCCGGCCGCCATCAGGTCACCGATGTGTGGATCGCCGGCAAGCCCAAGCTGGTGCAGCGCGAGCTGATCGACATGGATACCGCCGCCCTGGTCGCCAACGCGCGGCAGTGGCGCGAACGCATCCGCACCGTCCGCGCCTGAGCGCGCGTCACCGCATCACGGAGCCTCCGCATGAATTCGAATACTCACTCCACGTCCGGTAATTTCCATCAGAGCGAGCTGGATAAGTTCGCCGCGCTGGCCAACCGCTGGTGGGATGCCGACGGCCCGCAGAAGCCGCTGCATGCGCTCAATCCGGTGCGTCTGGACTATGTGTCCGCGCGGCTGGACCTGGCCGGTGCGCGGATGCTCGATGTCGGCTGCGGCGGCGGCCTGCTCAGCGAGTCGATGGCGCGCCTGGGCGCGCAGGTGACCGCGATCGACCTGGCACCGGAGCTGGTCAAGGTGGCGCGCCTGCACAGCCTGGAATCGGGTGTGCAGGTCGACTATCGCGTGCAATCGGTGGAAGACCTGGCTGCCGAACAGCCGGGCAGTTTCGATGCGGTGACCTGCATGGAAATGCTCGAGCACGTGCCGGACCCGACCGCGATCATCCGCGCCTGCGCCAGCCTGCTCAAGCCGGGCGGCAAGCTGTTCCTGTCCACGCTCAATCGCACCCCGGCCGCATTCGCGCTGGCCGTGGTGGGTGCCGAATACATCGCGCGGCTGCTGCCCAAGGGCACCCATCACTACAAGGATTTCATCAAGCCGGCGGAACTTGCCGCGTGGTTGCGCAGCGCCGAGCTGCAGCTGGAAGACGTCAGCGGCATGCTGTACGAGCCGTGGCGCAATCGTGCGCGCCTGTCATCGCGTACGGAAGTGAATTACCTGGCCTATGCGGTCAAGCCGTGACGAATCGGGAATCGGGATTCGGGAATCGCAACAGCAGAGGTGGGCTTTGGTGACATCCGATGCATCCCCAGTTTCAGATAAGGGCACGCAACGACAAGACGCAGGTGCGGCTGTGACGTTTCCGCGGGCGGTGTTGTTCGATCTGGATGGCACCTTGCTGGACAGCGCGCCGGACATGCTGGCGACCGTCAACGCGATGCTGACCGCGCGGGGGCGTGTGCCGATCGCGTTGGATCAGCTGCGCCCCGTGGTATCGAAAGGGTCGCGCGCGATGCTGGCGGTTGCGTTTTCCGAACTCGATCCTGATGCGCGCGATGCCTTGGTACCTGAGTTTCTGCGCCGTTATGAAGCCTTGATCGGCACGCAGTCGCAGCTGTTCGAGGGTGTCGAAGAACTGCTGCTGCGGCTGGAGCGCGCCGGTTGCGCGTGGGGGATCGTCACCAACAAGCCCGAATGTCTGGCGCGGCTGATCCTGCCGCAACTGGGCTGGGAACAGCGCTGCGCGGTGTTGATCGGCGGCGATACGCTGGCCGAGCGCAAGCCGCACCCGTTGCCGTTGCTGGCGGCTGCCGAACGCATCGGCATTGCGCCTGCGCAATGCGTCTACGTCGGCGACGATGAGCGCGACATCCTTGCCGCGCGCGCGGCGGCGATGCCATCGGTGGCGGTGTTGTGGGGCTATCGTCTGGCCGACGACGTGCCCGCGCGCTGGCAGGCCGACGTGCTGGTTGAACAGCCGCAGGCGCTTTGGAACCCGGCAACGTGGCCGCAGATCTGACCTTTCCTCGTTTTTTTCTGGACCCGCCATGAGCCAATCCAGCGCTCTCGACAGTTTTCTCGACAAATGGCGCACGCGCTGGCCGGAATGGTCGGTTGCCGAGCCTTTTATTCCGCAACCGCAACGCCCGCTGGCTGCCGCGTGGTTTGCCTTGCTGCAGGAATGGGAAGACATCATGAACATCGCCGGCGACCCGTTGCCGGCCGATGCCAAGCTGGCGTGGTGGCAGCAGGAACTGCGCGACTGGTCGAACCAACGCTCGCGGCATCCGCTGGGGCGTGTGCTGGAGCCGGTGCGTGCGCCATGGGCACAGCTGGCCGACACCTTGCCGGCGATGCAGGCCGCGCGCGCGCAGCCGCAATCGCTGCAGCACGCGCTGGACACCTTGCGCACGTTTGCCGAGGCCGTGGTTGCGGTGGAAGCGGCGCTGTTTGGACGCACGCGGCCCGGTGATGCCACGGCGGTGGCAGTGCAATGGCTGGATGCACGTCAACGCGTGGCCGGCGACAGTGCAGCCCCCGGTGGCGTCGCCACGGCCGCCTGGCGCACGCAGTTGCTGCATGCGTGGCCGCGCAAAGTCGCGTTGGCGCGACCGCATCGGGTGTGGTCGCGTCTGGCACGGTTGCGGCTGCAGCGCGAGCTGAGCGGCAAGGCCGCGTATCCGCCGCCGGTGCAGCAGCTGTGGCATAGCTGGCGCGCGGCAAGCGGCACGGACTGAGCGCAGCCGGTATGCCAGCTGCGCCCGTCTGCGCGGTTATACAAGCGGTGACTCAGTCGGCTGTACTCAGATCGGCGAATCCGCCAGCACCGAGTGATAGGCAATGAAGGCGTCATTGCATTGCAACGGCGCGCCGGGGCCGGGCTTGCCCTGCAGTTGCACATCGTTGGGCACCGATTCGGTCAGCTGGTCGTAAAAGCTCACCGGGCCGCCCTTGAAGGTGAAATGCACCGCGCCCGGGTTGCTCGCAGGCCCACCGAAATGCGGTTGCGCGAAGCTGACCTTGCCACCTTCCAGCACGACATTGTCCAGCGAGATGGTGATCGGCCTGGTGGTGCTGGCATCGCGGTATCCGTAGAAACTCAATTCGCCGCCGCCCAGGGTGGTCGAACCCAGCGAATGCACGTTGCTGAGCGAGATGCCGTGGAACTGCGGGATCTTGTCGCGTATTGCCGCATTGGCGTAATTGGCGTCGAAGACCAGCGGGCGCGCAACTCCGCGCATGCAGATGTGGTCGAAACTGATGTCGTACACCTGGCCGCCGCGTGAGGCGTCGGACTTGATGCGCAGCCCATTGGCCGAATAGGGATCTCGCTGCACATCGTTGGCATTGAAGCCGTCGATGCTCAGCCCGCGCACAGCGATATGGCGCATGCCCGAGTCGGTTTCGCTGCCGAGCGAAAAGCCGTGCGTGTAATAGAACTGGTTGTAGGCGAACAGCATGTTTTCCGAGGCGATGCTGCGCTTGCTGTTGGCATGCGCCTTGATCGCAACGCCGTCGTCGCCGGTGCCGATGTAAGAATACGCCAGCAGGACATTCTTCGACTGGCCGGGGTCGAAGCCATCGGTGTTCTTGGCGGTTTCCGGCGTGAAGCAGGTCGCATGCGGATTGACGTCGGGCGTGCTGCCGGCCGGGCAACGGTAACCGGGCCGCGAATAGACCAGGCTGGGTGCCAGAATCTTGATGCCCCAAGCGGTCAGGCCGACCACGTTGTCGCTGATGACGTGGAAGTTGGGCGAGTTTTCCAGGGTGATGTCGTACAGCGTGAAGTCGCTGCTGTCGTCGATCTGCAGCAGCCGCGGCACGTGTTGGCTCAAACCTTTGCTGACGTTGAGATAGGCCAGATCCCACCAGCTGGCCGTGCCGGCATTGGGACCGGCGGTCAGCGTGCTGCCGCCGCGTCCATCGATCTTGCCCGCACCGACAATGGCGCTGTTTGCGGTATCGGCAACGTGGATCAACGGGTTGCACGACTTTGCCTTGTCGCTGGTGGCGGTGCCGCAGGTGCCCAGGCCGTTGTCGTAATCGAGCGGATTGCGCGAGCCGAACAAGGTTACGCCACGATCGATCCACAGCGTGACACCGCTTTTGATGGTCAGCGGACCGGTCAACAATCCGGACTCTCCGGCGTCGCCGCGGACCAGGCGCACTGCGCTGCCGGCAGGGCAATCGTCGATGGCCGCCTGCAAGCGTGCGGTATCGCGCTTGGACTGCGCCGGGTTCTGGTCGAGCGTATCCACCGAGCCACCCACCGGCCTCAGCGCAGCCTTGAGCGTGGCGCACACCTGGGTCGGCAATGCGGGCTGCTGAATCACCCCCCAGCTGGTGGAAATGCTGTGCGCGGTATCGGGTGCATCCTGCCCGTGCGGTCGCGCCGCGCTGGCGTCAAACGTGGTCAGGCCGAGCAGGGCAAGGGTCAGTGGCGCAACGGTGGGAACGAAACGATGGGACGGCATGGGCAGATGCTCCGGTGAAATGTGGCAGGCGCGCCAGATCAACGAGCACAACCAGATGCGGCCTGTACGCTGCGCTGCGAATATATGCGCCCTGCACATGCGTGGTCTCGGCGGTGCTGTGTCGATCGGCGATAGCGGGATGCAAGCGTGGCGCGCCATGCCGAAGTTCGATTGCGTCAGCGCGAAATCAGCACCGCAGTGCCGAAGGCAGTGCAGGCAATCTGCCGTGTTCCGGCGTGCTGCAACTGCTGGCGGTAGCGAACTGTGCGCCGGATCGAATCGCATGCCGTCTGCGGCGGGAACAGGGCTGGATGACCTGGCGTTGAAAAAATCTTGACGTAGGAAGCCACGCCTGGTGTGCAGTCAACCGGATGCGCACGTGGTGCGATGCGTGCGCATCACTACGGTCGTTGCAAGCTGGCGCGGTCGCGCAGTGCGCGCATGTTGTCGTGCGTTGTCAGCGAACGACTACATGCGCGAACGAGCAATTCATTATTCGCGTCCTGTGAAACACACGAGACCATTGCAGAGATGGCTTTCCATGTAAGGCATTCCATGCAGCAAGCGCGGTTCACACCCGGCTTGCTACGCCATCGCTGCACTGCACCGCGTTAGTTGGCCGCGCCGGTACCGCTGTTGGTGTACTCGTAAAAACGGTTCGCCGAATTGCGGCAGTTGCTGCTGCAATATGGGCGGCTGGCCGTGGACGCATCCCAGAGGGCGGCCTGCGGATATGGCTGCCCAGGCTTGAGTCGCGCACCGTTACCTGGCCATTGGGCGAGGTGCCGTTGACGTAGGCGCTCAGACCGCTGACGCCTTCGTCCCGGGCACGCCCAAGCTAGGTGTTGTTGTCCAGAGAGCCGGAGACGCTGGTGAAGCTGCTGTTGATCGCCAGAAAGCCGTAACTACTGCCAGGGCGTGTGCTCGGCGCAAAGATGTAGCCGCCGCGGCTGCTGCCCAGGCGTACGCCGGTGGAGCGGATGGTGGCACGATCGAACACGCCGATACCGGACCCGAAGATGAAATCGACATCGCCTTCGATGGTGCTGCTCTTGAACTATGCGCGAATCACATTGGCCGCATTGGTCGCGCTGATCAGCAAGGTGTCCTGGTTGCCGGTGATCACGACATCTTCGAAGTTGGCCCTGTCGCCGCGCACTGCCAGCGCCACCGCGGATTGATTGTTGCCGGCATAAGTGCCTTCGATAGAGTTGTTGTCCACGCGCAAGTGGCGCGCCTCGAAGTTTGCCGCGCGCACCGTGAGCGTTGCGCTGTTGGAGGTGCCCACCGTGGTCGCCGATGCATTGCTGGCGCACGCATGGCTTGCGGTACCGGCCGGCTTGGGGGTGGGGTTGGCGTTGTTGAAGCGGATGATGGTGTCGCCATTTCCTGCGCCCAGCCCGAACAGCGTCAGCGGTGGCCCATTGCTCGGCACGCAGACCAGCTCGGTGTAGGTGCCCGCCTTGAGGCTGATATAGCGACGCGTCGTGCCGCCTGCGGCGACGGCCGCATCGATGGCCGCTTGCACGCTGCGATAGCGGGTGGAACTGTCGGCAGCGACTGCGTAGTCGGCGCTGAGCAAGGCGAGCCCTGCAGTGGGGTTCCAGTTGTCGGTCACCAGCGCGGCGATCGGCCCGGCCTTGGCCAAGGCCTTGGCGATCGTGTAAGTGCTTGCTTCGCTGCTGGTGAGTTGTGGTCGCGTGGCAGTGCCGGTCAATGCCAGTGCACTTGCGCTGACAAGGCCCAGCAATGCAGCGGCGATGCAGGTCGTACGAAGATGCGATGCAGACATGTGGCGGCACTCTCTCAAAAGGGATGCGTGCGCAAACGCACTACGCGGCAGATGCCAGGCAGGTCAGTAGCGACGCAGAAACCTTCTGCGCAGTTGCCAGACAGGCGCTTGCAATAAGGTGGTCGGCCGTTTCCGGTTGCCGGGCAATGCAGCGCAAGTGCAACAACGGTCGACGCAACTGTGTTTGCAAGCAGCACATGTCCTCACATGCCGTGGGCACGCAGCCTCCCAGACTGGCTTACCCGCGTACAACGCATGTCAGGAATCGAAATGGCAGACCCCAAAGAGTTGCAGGAAAAATTCTGGAAGGCGCTCAAATCCGATCGCACCGTGATGCTGGGGCTGGATGGCGTCGAAGACGGCCACGCGCGTCCGATGACCGCGCAGATCGAAGGCGACAGTGGTGGCCCGATCTGGTTCTTCACCTCCAAGGACAACGCGTTGATCGCGATGCTGGGGCAGGGCCGCCGTGTCATCGGCGCCTTCAGCAGCAAGGGCCACGATCTGTTCGCCAGCATCAGCGGTTCCTTGCGTGAAGATACCGACCCGGCCGTGGTCGAGCGGTTGTGGAATCCGTACGTCGCTGCCTGGTACGAAGGCGGCAAGGATGACCCGAAACTGGCGCTGCTGCGCCTGGATGCCGACCACGCACAGATCTGGCTCAATGGGTCAAGCCTGCTTGCCGGGATCAAGGTGCTGTTCGGTGTGGACCCCAAGAAGGATTACCAGGACAAGGTGGCGGACGTCCCGCTGCGCTGAGGTGCCTGGCCTGGCCTGCACGCACACGCGGCCTTCAAGGGGCGCGTGTGCGTGCGGTACTTGAGCGCTGCCGGGAAGCGCGTGGATGACGGATAAAGCCGGGCCGCACGAGTTCTGATTGGCGGTACCGCGCATGGGGTGACAACGTCCTATCCACCGGCTGGATGCGTTTGATTCGTCGTAATTGGACGGTCGAGCGTGTTGCCTAGCTGCAGGGCCGCGTGCCGACTGCGCGTTGCCGCACGCGCCTACGCCGCAGTGATCTGCGCTTCACCGCCTGCCAACGCGTCGCTGCGCGATGATTTGCCATCGGCACGTGCGCAAGCGGCGGTGCCACCTCAGGAGATTCAACATGCAACAGATCGAAATCGGCCAGATGGTGTTTTTGCGCGATGGCGAAGTCGGCGTGGGCGCGGTCCGCGACATCCGCAACGACGGCGCAGAACTGGTCATCAATATCGAAAATGGCGGCGACTTTGTGCTGCCGGCGTCAGTGGTGCGCGATGTGCACTCGGGCAAGGTGATGCTGGATGTGGACCAACTTCCCGATGAGGTGCGTAATGCCCTGCGCCATCCGCATGACAACGAGTTGCAGACCAGCACCTATGCCGCGAGTAATCCGCAGGATGGCGCGCTGAAGTAACCAGAGCAGCGAACAAGACTACGGCGCAGCCGCCGGGCAGGCGCGGTCGGCGCCCCGAACCGGCAGGTACCGCGCGTACACTCCGGTTCCAGGCGCGCCGTCCACGCCCATCTGGCGGCTGGTCGCTCCATTTGTTGGCCAGTCTCTGTTGTTCATGCGTGGCGCGTTGCGAACGTCTTTAGCCGCTCCAAGCTGGCAGAGGTTGCGGCGGCTTTTGCGTTTGCCTGGGGAGGTCGCCTTCTCGGGAGATCGGTCACTGCAGTCGGCCAGTCCAACCCAGGATAGGGTTCGAGCCCACAAGCCGCTGAATCAGGTGTCCGGCAACAGGAAGGTGCGCGGTGCAGCGTCTGCAGGCCCTGCCGACAGCAAGACAGGTTGTTCGGCTTCATCCTTGAGCTGCACGCCGGAAAGCTGGCGGCGGAATGCCTCGCGCAATAGGTACGCCAGCTTGTGGGTCGCCTCCGCGTAGCTCAATCCTTCGGCGCGGATATTGGAAATGCAGTTGCGCGCAGCATCTGTCAGGCCGAGACGTGGCGTGTAGGTGAGATACAGGCCCAAGCTGTCCGGCGAACTCAAGCCCGGGCGCTCCCCGATCAGGACGATCACCGCGCGTGCATTGAGCAGCTCGCCGATTTCATCGCCGATCGCCACCCGGCCTTGCGCCACCAGCACCACTGGCGCCAGTGACCAGTTTTCCTGCGCGGCCAGGGCATCGATATGCTCGAGCATGCGCGCGGCATGCCGATGAACCGCCAGCGCGGAAAGTCCATCGGCAACCACCACCGCAACGTCCTGTCCGCCGCCGTGCACGGCGGTGAGGCCGCGCAGCTGCGTGGCGGCGTCTTCGGCCAGACGCCGTCCCAGATCGGGCCGCTGCAGATACGTATGACGATCCACCGCAGCGCTTTGCAGCAGGATGCTGCTGCGCCCGCGTTGCTCCAGTTCGGCCTGCAGCGGTGCCGGGTCGAATGCCAGATGCACCGCGTCGCTGGCCTGCGCATGCGCCAGCTGGAAATCCAGGTGCGCGCCCGTGGGCAGGCTGGTGCCCACGCGGCCCAACGCGATGCGCGCCGGGGTGAGCTGGCGCAGGTGCGCCCAGGCATCGCGCGACGGTTTGGTTGGCACGCTCATGGCGCAGCGCCGCCGCTGGCCTGCGCCAATGCGCGCCGGAACGGCGGCGGTACTTCGCTGCCAAGTTCGAAGCGACCATCGTGCAGCCGCAGGATGTCGTGCTGTTCCAGCCACTGCTCGAACTCGGGCGCGGCGCGCAGACCGAGTGCCTGGCGTGCAAACAGCGCATCGTGAAACGAGGTGGTCTGGTAGTTCAGCATCACATCGTCAGAGCCGGGAATGCCCATGATGAAATTGATGCCGGCTGTGCCGAGCAGGGTAAGCAACGTGTCCATGTCGTCCTGATCGGCCTCGGCATGGTTGGTGTAGCAGATGTCGCAGCCCATCGGCACGCCGAGCAATTTGCCGCAGAAATGATCCTCCAGCCCGGCACGGATGATCTGCTTGCCGTCGTAGAGATATTCCGGGCCGATAAAGCCGACCACGGTGTTCACCAGCAGCGGTTTGTAGTGGCGCGCCACGGCATACGCGCGCACCTCGCAGGTCTGTTGGTCCACGCCGTGGTGCGCATTGGCCGACAGCGCGCTGCCCTGGCCGGTTTCGAAATACATCACGTTGTCGCCCACGCTGCCGCGGCGCAGCGACACACCCGCGTCATAGCCTTCCTGCAGCAAGGCCAGGTTGATGCCGAAGCTGGCATTGGCCGCTTCGGTGCCGGCGATGGACTGAAACACCAGATCCACCGGCACGCCGCGGTTGATGGCGTCGATGGTGGTGGTGATGTGCGCAAGCACGCACGATTGCGTCGGGATCTGATAGCCGGTGATCACCGCATCGAGCATGCGCAACAGGGCGGTGGTTGCAGCCAGACTGTCGCTGGCCGGGTTGATGCCGATCACCGCATCGCCGTTGCCGTACAACAGACCATCTACCACGCTGGCGGCAATGCCGGTGGCATCGTCGGTGGGGTGGTTGGGTTGCAGGCGTGTGGACAGGCGCCCACGCAAGCCCAGCGTATTGCGAAAGCGCGTGACCACGCGGCTCTTCTGCGCCACCAGGATCAGGTCCTGCACGCGCATCAACTTGGATACCGCCGCCACCATCTCCGGCGTCAATCCGGGTGCCAATGCGGCCAATGCGGCTTCATCGGCCTGCGCACTCAGTAGCCAATCGCGAAAGCCGCCCACGGTGAGGTGCGCCACAGCGGCAAACGCACTGTCGTCGTGCTGGTCGATGATCAGGCGCGTCACTTCGTCCGCTTCGTAGGGCACCACCGCTTCCTGCAGGAAATGCCGCAGCGGCAGATCGGCAAGCGCCATCTGCGCGGCCACGCGCTGCAGGCCGGAGTCGGCGGCAAGCCCGGCCAATTGGTCGCCCGAACGTGCCGGCGTCGCCTTGGCCAGCAGCTGTTTCAGATCGGCGAACTGAAATCGCTCACCGCCCGCGGTGAAGGCAAAGCCGCTCATCTGGCGCTGGTCGCAGGCGTGTGTTGCGTGCGCAGGCTGAGTACGCAACACGCCGCGCCGAACAGCAGCAGGCCCAGGAAGATCAACGCCACGATCGGGTTGAACCACACCATGGCCACCAGGCACACCAGTGCCAGCAGCAGCGCGATGGCCGGTACCACCGGGTAACCCGGCGCGCGGAAACTGCGCTCCAACCCCGGTTCGGCGCGGCGCAACTTGAACAGGCTGAGCATGCTCATCAGATACATCACGATCGCGCCGAACACCGACATGGTGATCATCGCTGCGGTCAGCGACATGCCCTGGATCTTGACCACACTGTCGCTGCAGATCGCGGCGATACCGATGACGCCGCCGGCCAGAATGGCGCGATGCGGCGTGCGAAAACGCGACAGCTTGGCCAGCCCATGCGGCAGGAACCCGGCGCGTGCCAGCGCGAAGAACTGCCGCGAGTAGCCCAGGATGATGCCGTGGAAACTTGCCACCAGGCCGAACAAGCCGATCCACACCAGCATGTGCAACCAGGTGGAGCTATTGCCGACCACCGCCTTCATCGCCTGCGGCAGTGGGTCGTTGATGTTGGAGAGTTGGCGCCAGTCGCCAACGCCACCGGCAAACACCATCACCCCCAGTGCCAGCACCACCAAGGTGAGAATGCCGGCGATGTAGGCGCGCGGGATCGTGCGCTTGGGGTCCTTGGCTTCTTCGGCTGCCATCGCGGCGCCTTCGATCGCCAGGAAGAACCAGATCGCAAACGGAATGGCCGCAAAGATGCCGGAAATGGCGGCCGGCCCGAACACATCGCTGCCGGCCCAGCCATTGGCAGCGAAACGCGCCACGCTGAAACCCGGGGCCACCACGCCCATGAACACCAGCAGTTCGATCACCGCCAGCAAGGTGACGATCAGCTCGAAGGTGGCCGCGATCGCCACGCCGACAATGTTCAAGCTCATGAAGATCACATACGCGCCGATGGCTGCGACGCGCGGGTCAAGCGTGGGGTATTGCACATTCAGATAGGCGCCGATGGCCATCGCGATGGCGGGCGGTGCGAACACGAATTCGATCAACGTGGCCAGGCCCGCGAGCATGCCGCCATAGGTGCCGAACGCGCGCAGGCTGTAGGCGAACGGCCCGCCCGCATTGGGGATGGCGGTGGTCAATTCGGTAAAGCTGAAGATGAAGCAGGTGTACATCGCTGCGACCAGCAACGTGGTCACCAGAAAGCCGAGCGTGCCGGCGGTGCCCCAGCCGTAACTCCAGCCGAAATACTCGCCGGAGATCACCAGGCCCACGGCGATTCCCCACAGTTGCCAGGTGCCCAGGGTCGGTTTGAGTTGCTCGTTGCGCATGTCGCACATCTCCTGCAATCGGGGGAGGGGAGATGAAGCACGCCCGGCACCAAGGCGACGGACCAACCGTCAGCAGCCGAGCGTTCGCCTGCAACGACATTCGACGGTCGCTCCGGTTATATCCCAAAGCCCGTTGACGAACACGAGCACGACGGGTAGGTGGCGGCTGACCGGGTATCTGCAGTGTTCCAAGCCTGTCAACGCTCAGGTCGACACAGCCAGAGCCCCTCTCCCCCGGGAGAGGGGTTGGGGTGAGGGTACGGGGCGAAGCCGAGTTGCGTTCGCAACTCCATGAGGCTTCGCCCGTACCTTCATCCGCCCCTTCGGGGCACCTTCTCCCGACGGGAGAAGGAAACCACCCAAAAAACTATTTCCCGCGCTCAAGCACCAGCAGTGGATCGATCCGCACGTCGAACCAATTCATCCCCCAATGCAGATGCGGCCCGGTCGCACGTCCGGTCGCGCCCACTGCCGCAATCACCTGACCCTGCTCCACCCGATCGCCCACCTTGACGTCAATGCGCGACAGATGCAGAAAGTTGGAACTCACCCCGAAGCCATGATCCAGCAGCACCGTGCCGCCAGTCAGATACAGATCCGGCGCCGCGAACGTCACCACGCCGGCGGCGGGTGCTTTCACCGGTGTGCCGGTGGGCACGGCGATGTCCATGCCCGAATGGCCCGCACCGGGCTGGCCGTTGTAGACGCGCGCATTGCCGAAGCGCCCGCTGATGCGGCCCTGCACCGGCCAGATGAAGGGCTGGGCGAAATCAGTGCGCGCATCGTCACGGTCGCGCGCCGCGGTGACCTGTGCCTGCTCGCGCTTGATGCGCTCGGCAATCGCCGCAGGCGGGTTCACTGTCTTGGGCGGCACGCCATTGACGTGTTCGGTCGGCCAGTCGCGCGGTGTCACCGCGATGCGGACGCTGCGCTGCGTGCCGTCGGGTAGGGTGACCTGCACCTGCAACGGGCCTGCGGCGTCGCGGCCGATGCCGAATACCACGCTGCCGTAGCCGCTCACGCGCAATGTGCGCCCTGCGTACTGCACCGTGCTGCCGGCCGGCACTTTGCCGATCACCATCTCCCCCTGCGAGGCGCTGGCGGGGAACACCACGCCAGCCTCGCTGGTGGCCTGCGCCTGGACTGACGCCGCATTCAACAAGGCCGGCACCAACGCCAGCCATGCACCAAACAGGGCTGCGCGCATCAGCGGTCGAAGGTCAGGCGCTGGCCGCCAGCGCTGCCGACCAGCTGCTCGCCGTCCCACACCTGCTGGCCGTTGACCCAGGTTGCGGCAATGCGCGAGCGGAAGGTGGTGCCTTCGAAGGGTGACCAGCCGCACTTGGACAGCACCTGCTCGCGCTTCACGGTGAACGGGGTGTTGTCGATCATCACCAGGTCGGCGAAATAGCCTTCGCGCAGGAAGCCGCGCTCTTCCACGTCGAACAATTGCGCAGGCGCATGCGCGAACTTCTGCACGATGCGGGTGATCGGCAGCTTGCCTTCGTGCACCAGCTCCAGTGCCGCGACCAGCGCGTACTGCACCAGCGGCAGGCCCGAGGGTGCCTGCGCATAGGGCTTCTGCTTTTCTTCCCAGGTGTGCGGCGCGTGGTCGGTGGCGAGCACGTCGATGACGTCTTCGGCCAACGCCTCGATCAGCGCTAGGCGGTCCTCGGGGTCCTTGATCGCGGGGTTGCACTTGATCAGGTTGCCCAGCCGCGCGTAGTCGCTGCGGTCGAAGCGCAGGAAATGGATGCAGGTCTCGGCAGTGATGCGCTTGCGCAGCTTGCCGTCGGCATCGACCAGCGGGCCGGCGTCGAACAGCGACAGCTCGTCGGCGGTGGAGATGTGCAGCACATGCAGGCGGGTGTTGTGCTTGCGCGCCAGCGACACGGCCAGCTGCGAGGATTTCAGACAGGCCTGCCGCGAACGGATGTCCGGGTGCATCTCCGGGGTCAGCGCATCGCCGTATTTCTCTTTGTACTGCGCCATCGTCGCATCGATGGTCGGGGTGTCTTCGCAGTGGGTGATGATCGGCGTGGGCGCGTCGCGGAAGATCGCGTCCAGCGTCTGCGGGTTATCGACCAGCATGTTGCCGGTGGAGGCGCCCATGAACACCTTGATGCCCGGCGCGGTCTTGGGGTCCAGCGACTGGATGTGAGCCAGGTTGTCGTTGCTGGCGCCCATGTAGAAGCCATAGTTGGCCCAGGCGCGCCCGGCAGCAGCGTCGTACTTGGGCTGCAGCGCAGCCGCATCCAGGGTCGGCGGATTGGTGTTGGGCATGTCCATGAAGCTGGTCAGGCCGCCAGCCACGGCAGCGCCGGATTCGGTCGCGATATCGCCCTTGTGGGTCAGTCCGGGCTCACGGAAGTGCACCTGGTCGTCGATCATGCCGGGCAGCACCCAGCGTCCGGCAGCGTCCACCACGGTATCGCCGGGAGCGGGGGTGATCTTGCTGTCGATCTTGGCGATGCGGCCACCCTCGATCAGGAGATCGGCGTCGAACTCCTTGCCTTCATTGACCAGGCGGGCATTGACGATGACGGTTCGGCTCATGGATGGGGTCCTTTGCAGCGACAGGAAGAAGACGGGGGCGGGGAGGCGGATGCAGGCGCATCGGGCACCGGATCGAACCCGCCGGGGTGGAAGGGGTGGCAGCGGCCGAGCCTGCATGCGGCAAGCCAACTTCCGCGCAGCGGGCCGAAGCGGCCGATGGCGGTCATCGCGTACTCCGAGCAGCTTGGCGCAAAACGGCAGCGCGGCCCGAGCAAGGGGCTGATGAACAGCTTGTAGAAGCGCAGCAGCGCGATGAGCAGGCGTGAGATCACTTGCCAATGATATGCCACTTGCATTAATGGGTGGTTGCCGGAGGTCCGCGGGGTACGTTATAAAGGCCCGCTTTCCCGGGCCCCGGGGGAACCAAGGATGAGCGTTTCGTGGCTGCTAAAAAACCTGCAAAAAAGGCCGTAGAGGCCGCCAAGAAGTCCGCCAAACCCGTTGCGAAAAAGGCAGCGGCGCCTGTCGCTGCGAAACCGGCCTCCAAACCGGCGACCAAGCAGCCGGCTGCCAAGAAGGCACCTGCGGCAAAGGCCGCTGCCAAGCCGGCGCCGGCCTCCAAGACCACCGCGTCCGCAGCCCCCAAGCCAGTGAAACCCGTCGCCAAGCCTGCTGCCAAGCCGGCGGCGAACAAGGCAGCTCCGGCTGCCGCTAAACCGGCCGCCACGCCGGTGGCGCCCAAGTCCGTACCGAAGCCGGCCACCAAGCCGGCTCCGGCCAAGTCAGTCCCGGTCAAGGCTGAAAAGCCCGCGCCCGCACCGGCCCCCAAGGCCGTCCCTGCGAAGCCGGCAAAGCCTGCGACCCCGTCAGTTAAGAATCCCGTGCCCGTTTCGAAATCTTCAGCAAAAACACCAACCAAAACCGAAGCCCCCGCCAAGCCCGCCGCGACCCGTCCGGTCGGTAAGGTGGCCGTGGCCGTGACTGCCAAGTCGTCCAGCCCGACGCCCAAGACCAAGTACAAAGTGGTCGACTACAAGATCGACGAGACCACCGGTCGCCCGATCCTGCCGCAGGGCTACAAGCCTGCCGCGGACGAGGAGTACATGAGCAAGCTGCAGCAGGAGTACTTCCGTCAGCGTCTGCAGCGGTGGCGCAACGAGATGGTCGAGGAATCCAAGCAGACCATCGAGAACCTGCGCGAAGAAGTGCGCGATATCGGCGACGAAGCCGAGCGTGCCACCCGCGAGACCGAGAACTCGCTGGAACTGCGAGCCCGCGACCGTGCACGCAAGCTGATCTCCAAGATCGACAGCACGCTCAAGCGTCTTGAAGATGGCGACTACGGCTATTGCGTGGACACCGGCGAAGAGATCGGCCTGGACCGCCTGGAAGCGCGTCTGACCGCCGAGCGCACCATCGACGCCCAGGAGCGTTGGGAGCATCTGCAGAAGCAGCAGGGCGATTGATCGTCAGGATTGATCGTTCAGCAAGCGTCGAAGCCTCATTGGTCGACTAAAAAAACCCCGCCATGTGCGGGGTTTTTGATGCGTCAAGGCAATAGCGATGCCGGCTGCGTTCGCTACCGGCACATCAGCATTGCGCACGTCATTGCAAGTCGCGCAGATCCAGCTTGCGTAGCTTCGGCGCCTTCCACGCTGTGGTGGCGACCACGCCCAGCGTGACGCAGCCGCCGATCACCACCGCCGGCACCAGGCCGACCAGGCGCGCCATCACCCCGTCGTAGAACGCGCCCAGCTCGTTGGACGAGCCGATGAAGATGCCGTTGATCGACGACACCCGGCCGCGCATCGCATCGGGCGTGGCCAGCTGCAGGATGGTCTGACGCACCACCACCGACACTCCGTCGCACATCCCGTACACCAGCAGGATCGCCGCCGACAGCCAGAAATGGCGCGACAGCCCGAAGGCGATGGTGCATAGCCCGAACCCTGCCACCGACAGCAACAGCACGCGCCCGGCATTGCGCTGCAGCGGGTGCCGCGCCAGCCATACGCCGACCACGATCGAGCCCAGCGCAGGCGCGCCACGCAGGATGCCCAGGCCTTCCGGGCCGTAATGCAGGATGTCGTGGATGAAGGCCGGCAGCATCGACACCGCGCCGCCCAGCAACACCGAGAACATGTCCAGCGCCATTGCGCCGAGCATGATCTGGTTGGACAGCACGAACTGCGCGCCTTCGGCGATGCTGCGGAAGATCGGCGCACGTGGGCCTTCGCTGACCGGCTCGCTGACGCGCAACAGCGCCAATGCCAGGATCGCCAGCATCGCCACGCTGGCGGCCACGCCGTAGGACAGGCCCTTGCCGCCCCAGCCGACCAGCACGCCGCCCAGCGCCGGGCCGATCACCATGCCGGCCTGGAAGGTGACGCTGCCGATGCTGGCACCGCGCGCGAACGCTTCGCGCGGCAGTGCACGTGCGAACAAGGCGTTGTAGACCGGCGACAGGAACGAACGCGCCGCGCCGGTCAGCGCAATGGCGGCATAGATCGGCCACACGCCGTTGACCGGCAGCCAGCCTTGCGTGATCGCCAACAGCAGCAGTGCGGTCGCCACCAGGCCCAGCACCGCGACCATGCCCAGCCGGCGACGCGGCAGGTGATCGACCAGGTAGCCGGCAAACGGGGCGATGCAGAAGAACGGCAGGATTTCGGCCAGACCGATCAACCCCAGCGAGAGCGGGTTGCCGGTGATTTCGTAGATATGCCAACCGACCGTGACCGCGACGATCTGGTACGACAGCATCGCCGCCACGCGGTACAGCAGCACCAGGCCAAACCCTGGATGGGCGAACAGCGTGCGCAGCGAATCGGCAGGCGATGGGGCGGGCGTGCTCACTGCTGGGCGCGCGCGGTGTCGCGGATAAAGGCCAGCATCGCGGCCACGCCGTTGCTGCGGGTCGGCGACAGGTGCTTGGCCAACCCAATGCCGGCGATGTAGTCCGGCTCGGTGGCCAGAATCTCCTGCGCGCTACGCCCGGAATACACGCGCAATGCCAGATAGATGAGCCCGGAGACGATGGCCGAATCGCTGACGGCATGGAAGTCCAGCCGCTCGGCACTGCCCTCCGGCACGATCCATACCATCGACTGGCAGCCGTGCAGGCGGTGTTCTTCGGTCTTCCACTGTTCGGGGAAGGTGGGCAGTTTGCGGCCCAGGTCGATCAGGTACTGGTAGCGCTCGGACCAGTCGCCGAAGAAGGAGAACTCCTCGGCGATGGTGGCCTGCGCTTGGAGGGCAGTGGGTTCGAGCGGGAAGGGAGAGGTGGTCATTAAAAATCCAGAGTCGTTCGGTGATAGCCCTGCCGGCGAAACCGGAAGGGTGCGCAGCTCCCATTGGGGAGAAGGCGCGGTCTGCGCGCCACTGGCGTGCGTGCGTTGGAGCGCCCGCGCCGCCAGCACGGGCCGGGGCGCGGAGCGGGGTGATGGTATGGACGAAGCCCGCTGGAATTCGCTCTGGAATTCGCTGCTGGTGCTTCGCTCATCTCTGAAAAATCGATACACGTGGCGTCGCCCGTACCCTCATCCGGCGCTGCGCGCCACCTTCTCCCGGTGGGAGAAGTGACAGGCGTGTGCGTCGGAAAGAGGGGTATGCAGGTGCGGTTTCAAAAATAAGTACGTCAAAGGAGTGCGTCGTGGGATCGGGCATTGCCATGAACCAGCCCCTCTCCTGCCGGGAGAGGAGTTGGGGTGAGGGTACGTGCGAAGCCCGCTGGAATTCGGTGCGGGTGCTTCGCTCATCTCTGAAAAATCGATACATGCGGCGTCGCCCGTACCCTCATCCGGCGCTGCGCGCCACCTTCTCCCGGTGGGAGAAGGGACAGGCGTGTGCGTCGCAAAGAGGGGTATGCACGTGCGGTTTCAAAAATAAGTACGTCAAAGGAGTGCGTCGTGGGATCGGGCATTGCCATGAACCAGCCCCTCTCCCGCCGGGAGAGGGGTTGGGGTGAGGGTACGTGCGAAGCCCGCTGGAATTCGCTGCGGGTGCTTCGCTCATCTCTGAAAAATCGATACACGTGGCTTCGCCCGTACCCTCATCCGGCGCTGCGCGCCACCTTCTCCCGGTGGGAGAAGGCAGGGTCATGCGCGCTTCCAGCGTACGCCTTGCGGAGTGTCTTCGAGCACGATGCCTTCGTCGGCCAGCTGGGTGCGGATGGCGTCGGCGCGGGCGAAATCCTTGGCTTTTTTCGCGGCGCTGCGTTCTTCGACCAGCGCGGTGATGCGCGCATCGTCGCCGGCATCGGTGCCGCGCGAGAACCAGGCGGACGGGTCCTGCTGCAGCAGCCCCAGGGCCAGCCCCGCACCCAGTAGTTCGGCCTTGACACGTTGCAATGCGGCAAGACGCTCCGTGCTGGATGCATCGGTCTGGCCACCGGCGGGCGCCAGTTCAAGCAGCGCCCGGTTCGCATCCTTCGCAAGCTTTGCCAGCACCGCAAGCGCCAGAGGCGTGTTGAGATCGTCGTCGAGCGCGTCTTCTATCGGCTGCGGAATCGCAGGCTCCGCTTCGATCGCTTGCAGGCCCCGCAATGTCCCGTACAAGCCATCCAGCCGCTTGACCTGATCCTCGATCAACGCCTCGGACCAATCCAGCGGCTGCCGGTAATGCGCGCTCAGCAACGCAAGACGCAGCGCTTCGGGCGGGTGTCTGGCAATGAGGTCGTGCACGGTTTCGATGTTGCCCAGCGACTTGCTCATCTTCGCGCCGCTGAAATTGAGCATGCCGTTGTGCAGCCAGACGCGCGCAAACGTCGCCCCGCCGTGGGCACACTCGCTCTGCGCAATCTCGTTTTCGTGATGCGGGAACTGCAGGTCCACGCCACCGGCATGGATGTCGATGGTCGGGCCCAGGTGCGCGGCGGCCATCGCCGAGCATTCGATATGCCAGCCGGGGCGGCCACGGCCCCAGGGCGAGTCCCAGCCGGGCAGGTCGTCGCTGGAGGGCTTCCACAGCACGAAGTCGCCGGGGTCGCGCTTGTAAGGCGCCACGTCCACGCGCGCGCCGGCCAGCATTTCGTCCGGGTCGCGGCGCGACAGCTTGCCGTAGCCCTCGAAGCTGGCGACCGCAAACAGCACGTGGCCTTCGGCGGCGTAGGCATGTCCACTGGCGATCAACTGTTCGATCATCGCCACGATCTGCGGTATATGTGCGGTGGCCTCCGGTTCGATGTCTGGCGGCGCCACGCCGAGCGCGGCCATGTCCTGCCGGTAGATCGCGGCAAAGCGGTCGGTGATCGTGGAGATCGGCACGCCCTGTGCCTGCGCGGCGGCGTTGATCTTGTCGTCCACGTCGGTGATGTTGCGTGCGTAGCGCAGCGCCCCGTAGCGGCGCCGCAGCAGCGCGGCCAGTACGTCGAACACCACCGGGCCACGGGCGTTGCCGATATGCGCGTAGTTGTAGACGGTGGGGCCGCACACATACAGCGTGGGGCTGGACGGATCGAGCGGCGCGAACGGCTCGACCCGCCGCGTCAGATTGTTGTGCAGGCGCAGGCTCATCGGCATCTAAAAAAGGATAACCGCGCGATTCTAGCCCGTTGCGGCGCGATGGCGAATCGCTAGCCACGCGATGGCAACCGGATGGGCTGCGTTCAGCCCAGGCTGCCGCAAGCTCCATACACTTACGTATTGACTGGCTGCGCCCTCCTGGTACTGATGCGACCTTCCCTGTTCTTCATGCTGCTGTGTGCGTTTGCCTGGCAGGCAATTCCGGTGCATGCGGCAGAGCCCGATCCCAAGAACCGGGTGGTGGTGATCGAGAACGTGAAGCTGGACTACGCGCAGGTGCTCAACGTCGAGCCGGTCTACCAGACCCTGCGCGCGACCCGTATCGAAGAACAGTGCGAGGCCGAGCAGACCGTGCCTGCCGTTGCGCTGGCCGACGATGAGGGCCGCATCAACCGCATGGTGGATTCGGTCAAGGAGATGTTTTCGCGTCGCCCCGAACCCGCCGCGCCGGCGGCAGTTCCGCCGACCAGTACGCGCCGCAATTGCAAGGTGGTGGAGGTACCACGCGAGTTCCGGCGGCCGATCGCCTTCGACGTGGACTATGTCTACAAGGGCACCAAATACCGTTCGCGGTTGCCGGAAGATCCGGGCAACCGGCTGCGCATCCGGGTCTCGGTGACCCCGTACATTCCCGACGCCATTGTCGCACCGCCGCGCTGACACGCACGGCGGTTGCGCCGCACCCGCATGCGTGCGAGGATTCGCGCCCTATGCAAGCAAACGCCTTTCAGCACGACACCAGCGCCGCCCGGATGGCCTCCGGCATGACCTCGCGTGCCCGCCGACCGGAATCCCACATGTTCGCTGGGTGAGCTGGGGCGTTTCGCTGTTCCGACGTTGAAAACCCAGCCCCCAGGCTGGGTTTTTTCGTTTGGTCGTCATAAAAGTTTCAACCGCAAGAAACGCGCATGTCGCGCCCCCGTCGCTCCTGGCGGACCACGCAGCAGCACGCAGCACAAGGATCGATCGATGTCACTGAAGCACTTCTTGAACACGCAGGACTGGAGCCGGGCCGAGCTGGACGCGCTGTTGACCCAGGCCGCGCTGTTCAAGCGCAACAAGCTGGGAAGCGAGCTGAAGGGCAGGTCGATCGCGCTGGTGTTCTTCAACCCCTCGATGCGCACCCGCACCAGTTTCGAGCTGGGCGCGTTCCAGTTGGGTGGGCATGCGGTGGTGCTGCAGCCGGGCAAGGATGCGTGGCCGATCGAGTTCAACCTGGGCACGGTGATGGACGGCGACACCGAAGAGCACATCGCCGAAGTGGCGCGCGTGCTGGGCCGCTATGTCGACCTGATCGGCGTGCGCGCGTTTCCGAAGTTCGTCGACTGGTCCAAGGACCGCGAGGACCAGGTGCTCAAGAGCTTTGCCAAGTATTCGCCGGTGCCGGTGATCAACATGGAGACCATCACCCACCCGTGTCAGGAGCTGGCGCATGCGCTGGCGCTGCAGGAGCACTTCGGCACGCAGGATCTGCGCGGCAAGAAGTACGTGCTGACCTGGACCTATCACCCCAAGCCGCTGAACACCGCGGTGGCCAATTCCGCGCTGACGATCGCCACCCGCATGGGCATGGACGTGACCCTGCTGTGCCCGACGCCGGACTACATCCTGGATCAGCGCTACATGGACTGGGCGGCGCAGAACGTGGCCGAAAGCGGCGGCTCGCTGCAGGTCAGTCACGATATCGACAGCGCCTATGCCGGCGCCGATGTGGTGTATGCCAAGAGCTGGGGCGCGTTGCCGTTCTTCGGCAACTGGGAACCGGAAAAGCCGATCCGCGACCAGTACCAGCACTTCATCGTCGACGAACGCAAGATGGCGCTGACCAACAACGGCGTGTTCTCGCATTGTCTGCCGCTGCGTCGCAACGTCAAGGCCACCGACGCGGTGATGGATTCGCCCAACTGCATCGCCATCGATGAAGCCGAGAACCGTCTGCATGTGCAGAAGGCGATCATGGCCGCGCTGGTGGGCCAGAGCCGCCCGTGAGCCACCACACGCATCGCTATGCCGCCCGTGTCACCTGGACCGGTGACCGCGGGCAGGGTACGCACAACTATCGCAGCTATGGCCGCGAACACGAGATTGCCATTGCCGGCAAGCCGCCGATCGTCGGGTCCTCGGACCTGCTGTTTCGCGGCGATGCGGGGCTGCACAATCCCGAAGATCTGCTGGTGTCGTCGCTGTCGGCCTGCCACATGCTGTGGTACCTGCATCTGGCTGCCGAGTCCGGCATCGTGGTGCGCGGCTACGTGGACGATGCGCTGGGCTGCATGCTGACCAATGCCGACAGCGGCCGCTTCAGCGAAGTGGTGCTCAAGCCCACGGTGACGATTTCTGCCGGCGACCCGGCAACCGCCGAGGCATTGCATCATCTCGCCCATCAGGCCTGTTTCATTGCAAATTCGGTCAATTTCCCGGTGCGCTGCGAACCGCGCATCGTGGTTGCGGACTAACTTTTTCCCTTGCCCCCAGGAACTTCGTCATGAGCAGCAAAGATATCGTCCTCGCTTTTTCCGGTGGTCTCGACACGAGCTTCTGCATTCCGTATCTGCAGGAACGCGGCTATGCGGTGCACACCGTGTTCGCCGACACCGGCGGGGTGGATGCCGAAGAGCGTGAGTTCATCGAGAAGCGTGCCGCCGAACTGGGCGCGGCCAGCCATGTCACCGTCGACGGCGGCCCGGCGATCTGGAAAGGCTTCGTCAAGCCGTTCGTGTGGGCGGGCGAGGGCTACCAGGGCCAGTATCCGTTGCTGGTGTCGGACCGTTACCTGATCGTGGATGCCGCGCTCAAGCGCGCCGAAGAACTGGGCACGCGCATCATTGCGCACGGTTGCACCGGCATGGGCAACGATCAGGTGCGCTTCGACCTGGCGGTGAAGGCCTTGGGCGATTACCAGATCGTGGCGCCGATTCGTGAAATCCAGAAGGAACATACGCAGACGCGTGCATATGAGCAGAAGTATCTGGAAGCGCGCGGTTTCGGCGTGCGTGCCAAGCAGCAGGCCTACACCATCAACGAGAATCTGCTGGGCCTGACCATGTCCGGCGGCGAGATCGACCGTTGGGAAGCGCCGGGCGAAGGTGCACGCGGCTGGTGCGCGCCGCGCAGCGCGTGGCCGACCGAGGCACTGACGGTGACGCTGAAGTTCGTCGAAGGCGAAGCGGTGGAACTGGATGGCAAGCCGCTGCCGGGCGCGAAGATTCTGGCCAAGCTCAACACCTTGTTCGCGCATTACGGCGTGGGCCGTGGCGTGTACACCGGCGACACCGTAATCGGCCTGAAGGGCCGCATCGTGTTCGAAGCACCGGGCTTGATTTCGCTGCTCACCGCGCACCGTGCGCTGGAAGATGCAGTGCTGACCAAACAGCAGAATCGCTTCAAGCCGGACGTGGCGCGCAAGTGGGTGGAGCTGGTGTACGAAGGCTTCTATCACGACCCGCTCAAGACCGATATCGAGGCGTTTTTGAAGTCCTCGCAGTCCAAGGTCAACGGCGAAGTCGTGCTGGAAACCCGCGGCGGCCGCGTCGATGCGGTGGCGGTGCGTTCGCCGCACCTGCTCAACACCAAGGGCGCGACGTATGCGCAGTCGGCCGACTGGGGTGTGGAAGAAGCCGAAGGCTTCATCAAGCTGTTCGGGATGAGCTCCACGCTGTATGCGCAGGTGAATCGCTGAGGTTCTAAAGCCCCTCTCCCCTCGGGAGAGGGGTTGGGGTGAGGGTACGGAGCGAAGCTCTCGAGATGTTCAGTGCACTAGGCTTCGCCCGCACCCTCATCCGCCCCTTCGGGGCACCTTCTCCCGAGGGGAGAAGGAATAGCTTCGATGAGATGAGCTGTTTGCACACCTTCCTTACTTCCGTTTAGCCGCTGCTTCGGACCTTTGATCGAACCGATATGACCGATCTACTCGCATCCACCCTGACGCACCTGGAAACGCTGGTGTCCTTCGACACCCGTAATCCGCCGCGTGCGATCGCTGCCGAGGGCGGCATCTTCGATTACTTGCGTGCGCAGCTGCCCGGTTTCCAGGTCGAGGTGATCGACCACGGTGCCGGCGCGGTGAGCTTGTATGCGGTGCGTGGAAAGCCCAACTACCTGTTCAATGTGCATCTGGACACCGTGCCGGATTCGCCGCACTGGAGTGCCGACCCGCACGTGATGCGGCGCACCGACGACCGCGTGATCGGTCTGGGCGTGTGCGACATCAAGGGCGCGGCAGCGGCATTGGTGGCGGCGGCCAATGCCGGCGATGGCGACGCGGCGTTTCTGTTTTCGTCCGACGAAGAAGCCAACGACCCGCGCTGTATCGCGGCGTTTCTGGCGCGCGGCCTGCCGTATGAGGCGGTGCTGGTGGCCGAGCCCACCATGAGCGAAGCGGTGCTGGCACACCGTGGCATCAGTTCGGTACTGATGCGGTTTGCCGGCCGTGCCGGGCATGCATCCGGCAAGCAGGATCCGTCTGCAAGCGCCTTGCACCAGGCCATGCGCTGGGGCGGCAAGGCGCTGGATCATGTCGAGTCGCTGGCGCATGCACGCTTCGGCGGATTGACCGGATTGCGCTTCAACATCGGCCGTGTCGATGGCGGCATCAAGGCCAACATGATTGCGCCGGCGGCCGAGCTGCGGTTCGGATTTCGCCCGTTGCCGTCGATGGACGTGGATGGCTTGCTGGCGACCTTTGCCGGGTTTGCCGACCCGGCAGCGGCGCATTTCGAAGAAACCTTTCGCGGACCGAGTCTGCCCTCCGGCGACATCGCGCGTGCAGAAGAACGTCGCCTGGCCGCACGCGACGTGGCCGATGCGCTGGAGTTGCCGATCGGCAACGCAGTGGACTTCTGGACCGAGGCCTCGCTGTTTTCGGCAGGCGGCTACACCGCGCTGGTCTACGGCCCGGGCGATATCGCGCAGGCGCATACCGCCGATGAGTTCGTCACGCTGGCGCAGTTGCAGCGTTACGCCGAGTCGGTGCACCGCATCATCAACGGTTCCCCGTAACCGCCCCCGCGCCGGGCGCCTTTCTTTCCTCTTTCGATCACGGCAATGTCCCTCCCAACACAGCCCCACAAACAGACCCGCCAGACCATCGTGCGCCTGCTCTCGAGCATGGCCAGCGCGAAGGAGATCAGCCAGTACCTGAAGCGTTTTTCGCAGCTGGATGCCAAGCGCTTTGCAGTGGTCAAGGTGGGCGGCGCGGTGTTGCGCGACGACCTGGACGCACTGACCTCGTCGCTGTCGTTCCTGCAGGAAGTGGGGCTGACCCCGATCGTGCTGCACGGCGCCGGCCCGCAGCTGGACGCGGAGCTGTCTGCGGCAGGCATCGAAAAACAGACCGTCAACGGCCTGCGGGTGACTTCGCCGGAAGCATTGGCGATCGTGCGCAAGGTATTCCAGGCCTCCAACCTCAAGTTGGTGGAGGCGCTGCAGCAGAACGGCGCGCGTGCGACCTCGATCACCGGTGGCGTATTCGAGGCGCAGTATCTGGATCGCGAGACGTATGGCTTGGTCGGTGAGGTCAAGGCGGTGAATCTGGCGCCGATCGAAGCCAGCTTGCAGGCCGGCTCCATCCCGGTGATCACCAGCCTGGGCGAAACGCCCAGCGGGCAGATCCTCAACGTCAACGCGGATTTCGCCGCCAACGAGCTGGTCCAGGAACTGCAGCCGTACAAGATCATTTTTCTCACCGGTACCGGCGGACTGCTGGATGCCGATGGCAAGCTGATCGATTCGATCAACCTGTCCACCGAGTTCGATCATCTGATGCAGCAGCCGTGGATCAACGGCGGCATGCGGGTGAAGATCGAGCAGATCAAGGACTTGCTCGACCGGCTGCCGCTGGAATCGTCGGTGTCGATCACCCGGCCCGCAGATCTGGCCAAGGAGCTGTTCACGCACAAGGGCTCGGGCACGCTGGTGCGGCGCGGCGAGCGCGTGCTGCGTGCCACTGCGTGGGACGAACTGGATCTGCCGCGGCTGACCTCGCTGATCGAATCCAGCTTTGGCCGCACCCTGGTGCCGGACTATTTCAGCACGACCAAGCTGCTGCGTGCCTATGTGAGCGAGAACTACCGCGCGGCGGTGATTCTTACCGACGAAGGCCAGTTCGGTGCGGGCAGGCTCACGTATCTGGACAAGTTCGCGGTGCTCGACGATGCGCAAGGCGAGGGCCTGGGCCGCGCGGTGTGGAACGTGATGCGCGAAGAAACGCCGCAGCTGTTCTGGCGCTCGCGTCACAACAACCAGGTCAATATCTTCTATTACGCCGAATCCGACGGCTGCATCAAGCAGGAGAAATGGAAAGTGTTCTGGTACGGGCTGGAGAACTTCGAGCAGATCCAGCATTGCGTGGCGCATTGCGCGACGCGTCAGCCGACCCTGCTGGGCTGAGTGCGATGACCACCACGGCGTTGCCATCGCTCTGGCGCGAACTGCCCACCTTGCGCGGGCAGCACGCCACCCTGGAGCCGCTGCAGGCCGCGCATGCCGATGGTTTGCGCAAGGCGTTGGGCGACGGTGCGCTGTCGCGGCTGTGGTACACCAACGTGCCCGCGCCGGAGCAGGTCGACGCGTACATCGCTGCCGCGTTGGAAGCGCGCGCAGATGGTGCGGCTTTGCCGTTCGTGGTGCGCGACGCGGCCGGCGATATTGTCGGTTGCACACGCTATTACGGCCTCGATACAGCGGTGCCCAGGCTGTCGATCGGCTACACCTGGTACGCACCGCGCGTGCAGCGCAGCGGCGTCAATACCGAGGCCAAGCTGATGCTGCTGCACCACGCCTTCGAAACGCTGGAATGTCTGAGCGTGGTGTTCGAGACCAGTTGGTTCAATCACACCTCACGCGCGGCGATTGCGCGGCTGGGCGCAAGGCAGGACGGCGTGCTGCGCAATCACACCCGCCACGCCGACGGCACGCCGCGCGATACCGTGGTGTTCTCCATCATCGATACGGAATGGGCCGCGGTGAAACGCCACCTGCAGTTCCGCCTGGAAGCAAACGCATGACTGCTCAAACAACGACAACGATCGGGATTGTCGGCGCCCGCGGGCATACCGGTTCGGAATTGATCAAGCTGGTGCAGGCGCACCCGCATCTGCAACTGGTTTTTGTGTCCTCGCGTGAACTGGGCGGCCAGCGCGTGGCCGAGCATAACCAGTCCTATGAGGGCGAGTTGCATTACGAAAGCCTGGATGCCGAGGCGGTCGCTGCCAAGGCCGCCGACGTGGTGATTCTGGCCTTGCCGAACGCCAAGGCCGAGCCTTTCGTCGCAGCGATCGACGCAGCCAGGCCGCAGACGTTGTTGATCGATCTGTCCGCCGATTACCGCTTCGATCCGGCCTGGTACTACGGGCTGCCGGAGCTGACGCGCGCCAAGTACACCGGGCAGAAGCGCATCAGCAACCCGGGCTGCTATGCCACTGCCATGCAACTGACCATCGCGCCGTTGCTCGATCAACTGGCCGGCCCGCCGCAGTGCTTCGGCGTGTCCGGCTATTCCGGTGCGGGCACCACGCCCTCGGACAAGAACAACCCCGCGTTGCTGGCGGATAACCTGATGCCGTATGCGCTGACCAACCATATGCACGAGCGCGAAGTGTCTGCGCAGCTCGGCGTGCCGGTGGAGTTCATGCCGCACGTGGCGCCGCATTTCCGTGGCATCACCATGACCGTCAACCTGTGGCTGCAGCAACCGCTCACACGTGAGCAGATCCAGGCGCGTTACGCGCAGCGTTATGCCGATGAACCGCTGATCGAGATCGTCGATGAAGCGCCGTGGGTCAGCCGCATCGCCGGCAGGCATGGCGTGCAGATCGGCGGCGTGACGCTGGCGCCGGGCAACAAGCGCGTGGTGGTGGTAGCGACGCTGGACAACCTGCTCAAGGGCGCGGCGACGCAGGCGATGCAGAATCTCAACCTGGCGTTTGGCTGGGACGAATTAATGGCAATTCGTTGATGCGAGTCCTTCGCAAGAGCCCGCACATCCGTGTACGGGGATTTGAACCGGATTTATTTCGAGACGCTCTCCAATGACCAATCTGTTGTGGCAAAAACCCGGCGTGGCAGTGGATGCCAAGATCCAGAGCTTTCTGGCCGGCGACGACGTCATCCTGGACCGCGAATTCTTCCTGCACGACATCGCTGCCAGCAAGGCGCATGCGCAGGGGCTGCAGCACATCGGCATCCTGTCGTTGCAGGAACTGGGCGGGCTGAGCGAGCAGCTCGATCTGCTGGCCGACGACTTCCGCAGCGGCGCATTCGTGCTCGATGCGCAATACGAAGATTGCCATTCGGCCATCGAAGCGCGCCTGACCGAGCGTCTGGGCGATGCCGGCCGCAAGATCCACACCGGGCGCAGCCGCAACGATCAGATCCTGGTCGCCACGCGGCTGTGGTTGAAGGACAGGCTGCAGCGTGTGGCCACGCTTGGCGCGGAGATCGCCAAGGTGGCGCTGGACCGCGCGCAGGCCGAGGCCGATCTGCCGGTGCCCGGTTACACGCACATCCAGCGTGCGGTGGTGTCGTCGGCCGGCATGTGGTGGGCAGGTTGGGCAGAAGCCTTTATCGACAATGCAGTGCGCGCCACCGACACCTTGCAGCTGGTGGACAGCAATCCGCTCGGCACCGCCGCCGGATACGGCGTGAACCTGCCGCTGGATCGCGCGCATACCACCGCCGAGCTGGGGTTTGCGCGCCTGCAGGTCTCGCCGATCTACGCGCAGCTCTCGCGCGGCAAGTACGAGCTGGCCGCCCTCGAAGCGCTGGGCAGCGCCACGCTGGATCTGCGTCGCATCGCCTGGGATCTGTCGCTGTTCACCAGCGGCGAATTCGCTTTCGTCGCGTTGCCGGCGCAGTACACCACCGGCAGCTCGATCATGCCGAACAAGCGCAACCCGGACGTGATCGAACTGATGCGCGCCACCCACGCCAGCGTGGCCGCCGCGCGCACCGAGATAGAACAGCTGCTGTCGCTGCCCTCCGGTTACCACCGCGACCTGCAGAGCAGCAAGGGCGCGATCGTGCACGGGTTCGGCCGCGGGCTTGCGGCGCTGGAGCTGCTGCCGGCGTTGCTGGCCAATCTGGAATGGCGCCCGGACAAGCTACGCGCAGCCATCGATTCGGGCATGTACGCCACCGATGTAGCGGTGGAAGCGGCCGTGGCGGGGGTCCCGTTCCGCGAGGCCTACAAGGCCGCAGCCGAAGCATCCGACACTGCCGGGCAGGGGCGCACGCCGGAAGGCAGCCTGGCGGCGCGGGTGTCGCCGGGCGCCGCCGCAGATTTGCAACTGGACGTGTTGCATGCCCGTTGGGAGGCGCTGCGCTGATGACCATGATCAGTACCGAGACCGCAGAGCATTATCCCTGGGGCGAGGCCTGCGAAGGCTGGCATCTGTTGCGCGACCCGAACCTGAGCGTGCTGGAAGAGCACATGCCGCCGGGCGCTGCGGAGTTGCGCCACCGTCACAGTCGCGCGCGGCATTTTTTCTATGTGTTGTCCGGCGAGGTGATGCTGCAGCTGGACGGGGAGCAGCATGTGCTGCGCGCCGGCCAGAGCCTGCACGTGCCACCCGGTTCTACCCATCAGATGCACAATCTTGCGGACGTGGAAGCGCGCTTTCTGGTGATTTCCACGCCGTTCGGTCGCAACGAGCCTACGACTGCTGGCGAAAGCGAGGCAGGCTGATGTCCACACGTTATCTGGTGCTGGCGATGCGCAATCCGCAGTTTCCTGCCGATGTGGTGGAGCCGCATCGTGCCTTTCTCGACGCGCTGCGGGCGGCCGGGCAACTTGAATTGACCGGTGGTTTCAGTGATCGCAGCGGTGGGGCGTATGTGCTGGTCAATGTCGCCAGCCTGGAAGCGGCGCAGCAGATCGTCGCGCGCGACCCGTTGGCGTTGCGCGGTGCTTCTGCGCTGACCGTGTATGAGTGGAACACGCACTGAGCACGCCGCCACCATGAGTACACCTGCCAGCCCGTTGTCGCCGTTTACCGAGCAGTTGCTGCCGCCGTGGCGCCGCGCCGTGCTCAAGGTCGGCAGCAGCCTGCTCGCCGCCGATGGTGGTGGCCTGTCGCCGCGCTTCGCACTGGGGCTGGCGCAGTTCGTCTCGGCCAACCTGGCGGCGGGGCGCGAGCTGGTGATTGTGTCCTCGGGCGCAGTGGCGGCGGGCCGTGCCATCCTGCCGAAAGCGGCGGATGTCGGCGCACCGATTGCGGCACGTCAGGCGTTGGCCGCGCTTGGTCAGGCACAGTTGATTGCGTTGTGGCAGCGCTTTTTCGAGCGTCCGGTGGCGCAGGTGCTGCTCACCCATGACGACTTGCGCAATCGCCGGCGGTATCTCAATGCGCGCGCCACCTTGGGCGAATTGCTGCGGCTGGGCGCGCTGCCGGTGATCAACGAAAACGACACCGTCTCGGTGGACGAGCTCAAGCTGGGCGACAACGACAACCTGGCGGCGATCGTCGCCGCACTGGTCGATGCCGATGCGCTGTTCATCGCCACCGATATCGACGGTTTGTACAGCGCCGACCCGCGCAGCAATCCGCTGGCGCGGCCGCTGGACGATGTGCCCGAATTGACCCCGCAGGTGCTGGCCATGGCCGGCGGCAGCGGCAGCAGCGTGGGCACCGGCGGCATGCGCACCAAGCTGGAAGCCGCCGCAAAGGCCGGCGCGGCCGGTATCGAAACCTATCTGTTCAACGGCCGCAGCGGCGAGGTGGTGCGCGCCCTGGCGCAGGACCGCCTGCGTGGCACGCGTATCCACGCCGCACGCACCCGCATCGCCGCGCGCAAGTACTGGCTGCGGCATGCACCGGTGGAGGCGGGTGCAATCCTGATCGATGCCGGCGCTGCCACCGCGCTGAGCCAGAAGGGCGCCTCGCTGCTGCCGGGCGGTGTGGCCGGCGCCGAGGGCGATTTCCGTCGCGGCGACATGGTGGAGATCCGCCTGCGCGATCAGGAGGGCGAACGTTGCCTGGCGCGCGGCGTCAGCCAGTATTCGGCGGTGGATATCCGCCGCATCGCACGCCGCCATTCGCGCGAGATCGACAGCGTGCTTGGGTATAGCTACGGCGAGAATGTGGTGCATCGTGACGACCTGGTGGTGTTGTAGCGCTGCATCGGCGCGGCGCGTGGAGCGCTCGCGGCGGTATCGGCGCGCGCTCCACCACGCGTTGGTCCATCAGTACGCACGGCCGCACAGCATCAATCGTTGCAAGCGCGACCGCTTTGGCTCTCTGCCGCGCTTTGCGCTACTTTCTGCTGCATTCTTGCCCGCCGAACGCTTCCACCATGTCCGATATCAAAACGCTGGCCCTGCAGTGCCGTGATGCCGCGCAAGTGCTCTCGCAACTTTCCGCGCAAGCCAAGCAGGACCTGCTCGAGGCGATGGCTGCCGCGCTGGATGCCGATTCGGCGTTGATCCTTGCCGCAAACGCACGCGATCTTGAAGCTGCCCGCGCCAAGGGCACCGGCACAGCCATGCTCGACCGGCTGGCACTGGACCACACCCGCCTGGCCGGTATCGCTGCCGCCTTGCGCGAAGTGGCGCAGCTGCCGGACCCGGTGGGTCAGGTCACCCGCGACGACATCCGCCCCAACGGCATCCGCGTGCAGAAGGTGCGCGTGCCGCTGGGCGTGATTGCGATGATTTACGAAGCGCGCCCCAACGTGACCGCCGATGCGGCGGCCCTGTGCATCAAGGCCGGCAATGGCGTGATCCTGCGCGGCGGCTCGGAGGCGATCCATTCCAACACCGCCATTGCCCGTGCACTGCAGCGCGCCTTGCGCGAGGCCAACGTGCCGGAAGCGGCGCTGACGCTGGTGGAGGATCTGCGCCGCGAAACCATGCTGGAGCTGTTGCAACTCAGCGACATCGTCGATCTGGCGATTCCGCGTGGTGGCGAAGGCTTGATCCGCTTCGTGGCCGAACACGCGCGCGTGCCGGTGATCAAGCACTACAAGGGCGTGTGCCATCTGTTTGTGGATGCATCGGCCGACGTCGAACTGGCGGTGCGTTTGCTGGTCGATGGCAAGACCAGCCGACCGTCGGCCTGCAATTCGCTGGAGACCTTGCTTGTGCATGCAGACATCGCCGAGCGTTTTCTGCCGGCCGCTGCGCAAGCGCTGCGCGAACGCAAGGTGGAGCTGCGTGGCGATGCGGCAACGCGTGCGCTGCTGCCCGATGTCGCGCCTGCCAGCGATGACGACTATGCCGCCGAATTCCTCGATCTGATCCTGTCCATGCGCGTGGTGCCGGACCTGGACACCGCGCTGGCGCATATCCGCCAATACGGCTCGGACCACACCGAAGTGATCGCCACGCAGAGCACCGCCAATGCCGAACACTTCGTGCAATCGCTGCGCTCGGCCGTGGTGATGGTCAACGCGTCCTCGCGGTTTTCCGACGGCGGCGAGCTTGGGCTAGGCGCCGAAATCGGCATCTCCACTACGCGTCTGCATTCCTATGGCCCGATGGGCCTGGAAGCGCTCACGGTGGAGCGCTTTGTTGTGCGTGGAGAGGGGCAGGTGCGCCACTGAAATGGCATGCGTTGCCGGTGCAGTCGTGTGGCGCTGTGCAGTGCAGCGCCACTTGCCGACATCGACTCGATCATGTGGCCTTCTTTTCTCCTCCAAGCACCGTGCTTATCCAATCATCGCTTGTTGGGGTAACGAAGCCAGTTCCTGACAGCCACACCTGTTTCCCGGCGCGGTCCCACTTTTCCATCTTTTCTTTGAATTGGGTGGGATAGTCGTTTGCCCTGCAGGCGATATTGCACCAGGGGTCGCAGACATAGATGTCCGCGTCCCAATCTGTCATGTCTGCAGGCAAGGTGCCTGCGCCTGGCACTGGGCCGACGATCGCGGCGGTGTGCGCTGTTCCATTGAAGAAGGCAAGGCGTGCGATCTGGTTGTGATCTTGCTGCAAATAGTGGACGGCCAGGGTCGCCAGTTCACCGCAGTTGTGCGCGTTTCCATCCATGGCCGCCGACACCACATCCTCTTCCAGGTCATCCACCTGCTGTCGCATCCGGTCGATCTCTGCAGTCGCCATGTGGATTCGAACGGCCTCCTCGAAGCCAGTGTTTTTGTTTTTGTTGCTCGATTTCAAGCGGGGCGCTTTGTAGTACTGGGCCCTGACGGACCGCATGACCTCGCTGACAGCCCTGAGGCTCGGCGAGAGCGGGAGCTGTCGTAAAGACGATCTGCTCGCACTCCTGCTAGGGCTCACGCTGCTCAGTCCTGCCAGCACGCCACTTGTCTGGTCGGGGCTGTTGACATGCTGCTGCTGCGTGTTACCCGCTGGCGGCTGCTGGGCCGGAGAACTTTCGGTATATGTGAGTCTTCCCGAATTGACACGATCGACGGAACCGCAAAGACCCATGAATGAGCACCTGATTGTTGAAGGCCGCTTCATCATGTGCAAGAACATCACTTTCGAAAAATGGAAGCGCGAAGCGACTGACTTATGCGCGAATCGTGGGCATCAGCATCGCCTCCAGCACGCGATGCGCGACCAATGGAATACTGAGCGATACATGGACTCTGGTGGTTCAGATGCCTGGACGGCGCCTTGCGATCAGTCTCCGTGTTCCCAACCCGGCAACCACGACCTTTGACACTCCCCCCGCAGGCCGCCGACTGCCTACAGTCGACGACTGCCCCCGCACGTTTCGGAGTCGTCGATGCGCCATTTTGCCGCCTGCCTGCTTGCCACCGCCATTGTTGCCGCCACCGGTAGCGCACTGGCGCAAACCTCGCCGATGACGCCGGATATCACCGGCAAGCCGTTCGTGGCAGGCGACGCCGCCAACGACTACATCAAGCGCGAAGTGATGATCCCGATGCGCGATGGGGTCAAGTTGCATACGGTGATCGTGCTGCCCAAGGGCGCCAAGCACGCGCCAATCGTGCTCACGCGCACGCCGTACGATGCCAGCGGCCGCACCGAACGGCTCGCCTCGCCGCATATGAAAGACCTGCTGTCTGCCGGCGACGACGTGTTCGTGGAAGGCGGCTACATCCGCGTATTTCAGGATGTACGCGGCAAGTACGGCTCGGAAGGCGATTACGTGATGACCCGGCCGCTGCGTGGGGCGCTCAACCCCAGCGAGGTCGACCACGCCACCGATGCCTGGGACACCATCGATTGGCTGGTGAAGAACCTTAAGGAATCCAACGGCAAGGTCGGCATGATCGGCTCGTCCTACGAAGGCTTTACCGTGGTGATGGCACTGACCAACCCGCACCCCGCATTGAAGGTAGCCGCGCCGGAGAGCCCAATGGTCGATGGCTGGATGGGCGACGACTGGTTCAACTACGGTGCGTTCCGTCAGGTCAATTTCGACTACTTCACCGGCCAGCTCAGCAAGCGCGGCAAGGGCAGCGGCATCGCGCGTCAGGGGCACGACGATTACAGCAATTTCCTGCGGGCCGGCTCGGCTGGCGAGTTCGCAAAGGCCGCCGGTCTGGAGCAACTGCCGTGGTGGCACAAGCTCACCGAACACGCCGCCTACGACAGCTTCTGGCAGGAGCAGGCGCTGGACAAGGTGATGGCGCGCACGCCGCTGAAGGTGCCCACGATGTGGCTGCAAGGCCTGTGGGATCAGGAAGACATGTGGGGCGCCATCCATAGCTATGCGGCAATGGAACCGCGCGACAAGAGCAACACGCTCAACTATCTGGTGATGGGCCCGTGGCGGCACAGCCAGGTCAACAGCGAGGCCAGTTCGCTGGGCGCATTGAATTTCGATGGCGATACCGCGCGCCAGTTCCGGCGCGATGTGCTGCGCCCGTTCTTCGATCAATACCTGGTCGATGGCGCGCCCAAGGCGAGCACGCCGCCGGTGTTTATCTACAACACCGGCGAGAACCATTGGGACCGCCTGCAGGCCTGGCCGCGCAGCTGCGACAAGGGGTGCGCTTCCACCAGCAAGCCGCTGTATCTGCAGGCCGGTGGCAAGCTGTCGTTCCAGCAGCCGGCTGCCGGGCAGGTGGGCGTTGAGGAATACGTGTCCGACCCGGCCAAGCCGGTGCCGTTCGTGCCGCGCCCGGTGGATTTTGCCGACCGCAGCATGTGGACCACCTGGCTGGTACACGACCAGCGTTTTGTCGACGGCCGCCCGGATGTGCTGACCTTCGTCACCGAGCCGCTGACCGAACCGCTGCAGATCGCCGGCGCACCGGAAGTACATCTGCAGGCGTCCACCAGCGGCAGCGACAGCGATTGGGTGGTGAAGCTGATCGACGTGTATCCGGACGAGATGGCATCGGACCCGAAGATGGGCGGCTATGAGTTGCCGGTGTCGCTGGCGATCTTCCGCGGCCGCTACCGCGAGAGTTTCAGCGCGCCCAAGCCATTGGCGTCCAATCAACCGCTGGCGTTCCAGTTCGGCTTGCCGACCGCCAACCACACGTTCCAGCCGGGCCATCGGGTGATGGTGCAGGTGCAATCCAGCCTGTTCCCGCTGTACGACCGCAACCCGCAGACCTACGTGCCCAATATCTTCTTCGCCAAGCCCGGCGATTATCAAAAGGCCACGCAGCGGGTGTACGTGAGCCCGGAGCAGCCCAGTTACATCAGTCTGCCGGTACGTTGACCACGCGGGCGCCGCGTGCCGGCGGCGCCCACACGTCTTCCAGCAACTGCGGGCGGCAGACCACCCAGGCGGCGGCCAGCTGCACCAGGATGCAGATGACCAGGAACACGAACGGGGAGGTCCAGCCGCCGCTCTGTGCGTGCAGCCAGCCGAACAGGAACGGTCCCAGGCAGCTCACCGCATAGCCCACGCCTTGCGAGAAACCGGACAGCGCTGCCGAACCGGCTGCAGTGCGGCTGCGCTGGTTCACCAGCACCAGCGCCAGCGGAAACGTGCTCGGCCCCAGGCCGAGCAGGGTCACCCACAGGATCGGTGCGGCCAGCGGCGCCCACCACAGCCCGGCGAATGCCACCAGATGACAGGCCGCGCACAGCAGCACGATCGGGAACGGGTTGCGCATGCGCACTGCCAGTGCCGGCATCGTCAGCGCCCCCACCATGCCCAGCGCCGCGAACAACGCCACCATGGTGCCGCCGAACGCGGGCGATGCGCCGGCTTCGCGCAGCAGCGTCGGCAGCCAGGTGAACATCGAATAGGTCACCAGCGAGGTCATGCCGAAGGTGATCGCCATGCTCCAGCCCAGTGCGGTCCGTGCAACGCGGCCTTCGGCTTCGGGCGTTGGCGTGACCGGTGCCGGGCCGGTGGCGCGGATGCGGCGGTGGTTGGTGTGCACCAGTGCCCAGGCCGCCAAGGCCAGCAACGCCGGCAGCACCCACACCACCATCGAGCTGCGCCACCCCAATGCATCGGCCACCGGCACTGCCAGCAGCGCCGGCAACAGCGTGCCCACCTGCAGCACGGTGATGTACAGCGTGCTGACGCGGCCGACGCGGTCGCCGAAGTAGCGCTTCACCAGCGGCGGCAACACCACGTTGCCCATGCCCATGCCGGCCAGCGCCACCAGCGAGCCGACCAGCAGCCCGGCGGTGCCCGGCAACAGCGGGCGCAACACCAGGCCAAGCGTGGCCAACGCCATCGACAACAGCGCCACGCGCAGCAAGCCGAAGCGGCGCAGCAATGCCGGCGTGGCCACGCCGGTGAGTGCGAACGCTGCAGTTGGCAACATGCCGAGCGCACCCATCGTGGGCGCGCCGAAGGCGTACTCGTCGGCGATGCGTTCCAGCAGCGGCGTCAACGACGTCACCGCGGTGCGCAGGTTGAAGGCGGAGAGCAGAATCGCAGCCAGCACCAGGCCGCGACCACGCAACTGGGCGGACGGAGAAGACGCGGCAGTGACAACAGACATGACAGACCACCCGCGCCACGCACATGTGTGCGGCGACGCCTGAAAACACAAAACCGGCACGAGGCCGGTTTTGTGTTTTGAAACTGGTCGGGGAGACAGGATTCGAACCTGCGACCTCTACGTCCCGAACGTAGCGCTCTACCAGACTGAGCTACACCCCGAAGGAGCCGCGTATGTTACATAGGGAATGCCGAATCGGCAAGCATCTGATGAAATTATTTTACTGCGGCGGTTCGTCGCGCTCGGGCTCGCGCGCTTCGAACCACATGCCGTTGAGCACTGCAGCCAGTGCGGCCAGGCCGGTGCCCAGGATCCATGCGAAATACCACATCGGTGTGCTCCTCAAATCGTTGAACAAGGTCAGGGTGAAGCGCTGCGGCAACGCCATTGCATGCGTTGCCGTTGCGGCCGCTGCGCTCAGTAGGCGTTGGGATTGGCAGTGACCTCATCGTCGCTGACCTTGCCCCTGAGCACGCGATAGACCCAGCTGGTGTACGCCAGCACGATGGGCATGAACACGGCGGTGGCCAACAACATGATCCACAAGGTGAGACGGCTGCTGGAGGCATCTCACAGGGTCAGGCTCATGCTCGGTGCAGTGGAGGAGGGCAGCAGGAACGGGAACAACGCAAAGCCCACGGTGAACACGATGCCGACGATGGCGCTGCCGGAGGCAATGAAGGCCAGGCCGCCGCGTCGCACGCGTAACAACACCGCGCTCATCGCAAGCCCGATCAGGCCTACCAGCGGCGCAATCAGCGTAGCCGGCATGCTGTTGTAGTTGTGCAACCAGCCGCCGGCAGCGGTGAGTGCGGCGGTCTTGCCGAGCGGGTTGGTTGCCGCATCGCTCGCCAGTACCGAGGTCACCGCATAGCCGGGCAGGCCAAGCGTTACCCACGCACCGCCCGCCGCAAACAACGCCACCGCACACATCGCGGCGATGCTGCCAAAACGCGCCGCGCGCTCGGCCACCGGACCATCGGTCCTGAGCACCAGCATCGCGGCGCCATGCGCGAGCAGCATCGCTACGCTCAGCAAACCGGCGAGCAAGGCAAATGGTGTCAGCAGCCCGAATAGGTTGCCGGTGTAGAACGTGCGCATGCTGTCGTCGAAGTGGAACGGCACACCGAGCAGCACGTTGCCGACCGCCACGCCCATGATCAGCGCTGGAATGAAACCACCGACGAACAGCGCCCAGTCCCAATTGCTGCGCCAGCGCGGGCTCACCAGTTTGTCGCGGAACTTGAAACCCACCGGGCGCAGGATCAGCGCGAACAAAATCAGGAACATCGCCAGATAGAACCCGGAGAAGCTCACCGCATATAGCGGCGGGAATGCAGCGAAGATCGCGCCGCCGCCCAGGATCAACCACACCTGGTTGCCTTCCCAGACCGGGCCGACGATGTTGATCACCAACCGGCGCTCGGCATCGGTGTTGGCCACGAACGGCAGCAATGCGCCCACGCCCAGATCGAAGCCGCCCATCACCGCGTAGCCAGACAGCAGCACGCCGAGCAGCAGCCACCAGATCACGCGCAGGGTGGTGTAATCGAGCAATACGAAATCCATGATGTCTCTCCTTACGCTTACGGTGCGCTGCCGGCCACGGCACCCGAACTCAACGGTGCGTGACTCGACGGGGCGTGCGCTTGTGAGGTGCCGGGCGACGCGCTGGGTGGGGTTGGCGGGAACAACGCCTCCGGGCCCTTGTTGATGGTCTTCAGCGACAACTTGATCGCGATCACCAGCAACGTCGTGTACAGCGCGGTGAAGCCCACCAGCGTCAGCACGATCTCGTACAGATCCAGGCCGGAGGCAGCGTAGAACGTGGGCAATACGCCTTCCACCGCCCACGGCTGGCGGCCGTATTCGGCCACGAACCACCCGCATTCGATCGCAATCCACGGCAGCGGCAGCGTCCACAGTGCCAAGGTCAGGAACCAGCGTTTGTCCTGGAAGTTGTGCTTGCACGCAAACCAGAAGGCGACGGCGAAGAACACGATGAGATAGATGCCGATGGCGGCCATGATGCGGAAGGTCCAGAACAACGGCAGTACGCGCGGCACCGTGTCCATCGTGGCCTGGGCGATCTGCTCCGGCGCGGCGTTGCCGATGTCGTCGCGGTAGCGCTTGAGCAACAGGCCGTGGCCCAGATCCTGCCAATGCGCATCGAAGACCTCACGCGCTTCGGCATCGTCTTTGTCGGTGCGGATGCGTTGCAGTGCGCCGTAGGCGATCTGGCCGCCGCGGATGCGGTGTTCGGCACGGCCCACCAACTCGAGAATCCCCGGGATCGGCTCATCCAGCGAACGAGTGGCGATCAGGCCCATCAGGTACGGAATCTTGATGGCGTAGTCGTTGCGATGGGTGGTCTGGTTGGGAATGCCGAACGCGGTGAAGTCGGCCGGTGCGGCTTCGGTCTCCCACATGGCTTCGATTGCCGCCAGCTTCATCTTCTGGTGTTCGTTGGCGGCGTAGCCGCTCTCGTCGCCCAGCACCACCACCGACAGCGACGACAATAGACCGAACGCGGCGGCCACCGCGAACGAGCGCCGCGCCATCTCCACATGCTTGCCGCGCAGCAGGTAGCACGCGCTGATCGACATCACGAACACCGCGCCCAGCACGTAGCCGGCGCTGACGGTGTGCACGAACTTGGCCTGTGCCACCGGGTTGAACAGCACCGCCACGAAATCCACCACTTCCATGCGCATGGTGTCCGGGTTGAACACCGCGCCGGCCGGGTTCTGCATCCAGCCGTTGGCGATCAGGACCCATAGCGCCGAGAAGTTGCTGCCCAGCGCCACCAGCCAGGTGGTGACCAGGTGCTGCACCTTGCTCAGGCGGTTCCAGCCAAGGAAAAACAGGCCCAGGAACGTGGCTTCCAGAAAGAACGCCATCAGCCCTTCGATCGCCAGCGGCGCGCCGAAAATGTCGCCCACGTAATGGCTGTAGTACGACCAGTTCATGCCGAACTCGAACTCCATCACGATGCCGGTGCCGACACCCATGGCGAAGTTGATGCCGAACAGCACGCCCCAGAACATGGTCATGCGCCGCCAGATCTGCTTGCCGGTCATGACGTAGACGCTTTCCATGATGCCGAGCAGGAACGATAGGCCCAGGGTCAGCGATGGAAAGATGAAGTGGTACATCGCGGTGACTGCGAACTGCAGCCGCGACAGTTCGACAACTGTCGAGTCGATCATGGCGGGTGGGCCTGGTTGAGTGTCGGTAAGGAACGTGGCGATCATCTGCCGTTGCCGCGCCGCGCGCGTTGATCCAAATCAATGCGGCCCTGAACGGGTGCGTCACACTGTCCATCCCCCACCGCGAGGCGACGACTTACAATCGCCTGTAATGCGCAGCCTCCAAAAGAGCGACGTGAGCCAGCCCAACGTGCAAGCCAGCGAAACGCCCGCCGAGCGCCGTCAACGCAGCCAATGGCTGGATGCGCTTGCCGCACCGGCCACGCGTGCGCGGCGGCTTGCGGGCGTGGCGGTGGCGTTATCGGGGGTGTTGCTGCTCGTGCAATCGGCGGCGATTGCCTGGCTGGTGGAGGCAGTACTGGTGCAGCACCTGGCAGTGGCGCAGTTGCGTCACGTGGGCGTGGGGCTGCTGATCGCACTGCTGGGGCGGGCGATGCTCAATGCCTGGGCGCAAGCACTGACCGGTGAAGTGGCCGATGTGGCCAGGCACGCAGTGCGCGCACGCATCGCACGACGGCTGGTGCAGCACGGGCCGTTATGGCTGCGCCGGCAACGCAGCGGCGAGCTGGGCGAACTGAGCCTGGCGCACACCGACGCGCTGGAAGGCTATTTCGTCGGCTATCAGCTCGCACGTACCGAAATGCTGTTGGTGCCCCCACTGATCCTGATCGCGGTGTTTTCGGTCGATTGGGTGGTCGGGCTGGTGTTGTTGCTGACCGCACCGCTCATTCCGTTCTTCATGATGCTGGTGGGGTGGGGCGCCGAGGCCGCAGGCCGCGAACAATTGGGCGAGCTGGCACGCATGGGCGGGCATTTTGCCGACCGCCTCAAAGGCCTGGGCCTGCTCCGCGTATACGGCCGCGGCCAGGCCGAATTGCAGGGCATTGCCGCCGCCGCCGAAGGCGTGCGCGAGCGCTCGCTGAAGGTTTTGCGCATCGCGTTCCTCTCGTCGACCGTGCTGGAATTCTTCGCCTCGGTGAGCGTGGCGATCGTGGCGCTGTACTTCGGCCTGAGTTACCTGGGCATGCTCAATGTGCACGGTTTGCCGTCACTGGGTGCGGGCATGTTCTGCCTGCTGTTGGCACCGGAATTCTTCGCGCCGCTGCGGCGCCTGGCCGCGCATTACCACGACCGCGCAAACGCCCTGGCTGCGGTGGCCGAGGCCGAGCGGCTGCTGCAAGGTTTCGAGCCACCTGCCGCTGCGCCCGCCGCGGCGCCCCCTTCGCGCGCGCTGGAACCGGCACAAGCGCACGCGCCCCTGCTACAGGCGCGTGGACTGGCACTGCGTCCTGCCGGCGCACCGCAGGTGGTGGTGGAGAATTTTGCGGTGACGCTGGAGCCCGGGCAGCGCGTTGCAGTGATCGGCGCCAGCGGCAGTGGCAAGAGCACGCTGCTGGAAGGGCTGGCCGGTTGGCTCGCACCGGAGACGGGCAGTGTGGTGCTGCGCCCGGGGGCGCGCATCGGCTATGCCACGCAGCGGCCGTACCTGTTTCACGGCAGCATTGCCGACAACCTGCGCCTGGCCGACCCGCAGGCCAGCGACGCGCGCCTGCACGCGGTGGCCGAGGCGGCGCAGGTGCTGCGCTTTGCCGCGCAGCTGCCGGCTGGGTTGGACACGGTGATCGGCGAGCGCGGATTTGGCCTCTCCGGTGGCGAAGCGCGCCGTGTGGCCCTGGCGCGGCTGTTGTTGCGCCAGCCGGACCTGTTGCTGCTGGACGAGCCCACTGCCTTTCTCGACCCGGACACCGAAGCGGACTTGCTGCGCACGCTAGGCGTGTTCGCACGCGGACGCGCGGTGATGCTGGCCACCCACAGTGCTGCGGTGATGCGTTGGGCCGACACGGTGATCGATCTGCGCGGCGCGACCGTGACGGCGGGCATGCCATGAACGACGCACGCCACGATCGTCTGCGCGATGTGTTTCGTCGGCATGCCTGGCGGCTGCTGTTGTCGGCGGTGTTGGTGCTGCTCACCATGCTGGCGGGCGTCGGCCTGCTGGGGCTGTCCGGCAGCTTTCTGACCGCAGCGGCCCTGGCAGGCGTGGCCGGCATGGGCACCGGCTTCAATTTCTTCTCGCCGTCGGCCGGCATCCGCGCCCTGACCTTCGCGCGTATCGCCTCGCGCTACGGCGAAAAATTGATCGGGCACGATGCCACCCTGCGCATTGCCCGCGATCTGCGGGTGTGGTTCTTCCGGCGCGCCTTGCCGCTGGCGCCGGGGCGATTGTCGGCCACCCGGACCGGCGACCTGCTGGCGCGGCTGATGTCCGATATCGCCGAGGTCGATGGCCTCAGCGTGCGCGCATTGGCACCGCTGTCCGCCTTGCTCGGCATCTGGCTGGCCGGTGTTGCCGCCGCTGCACTGATCTATCTGCCAGCTGCGTGGTTGTTGCTGGTGCTCGGCGTGCTGATCGGCGGGTTGGTGCCGTGGCAGGTGGCACGCGGCGGCGCGCAGCGCGAACAGTTGCGCGCGCAGCAGCGCACCGCACTGCGCACACAGGCGTTCGAAGGCCTGGAAGGCGCGGCCGATCTTGCTGCGGTGGATGCGCAAGGCGCCTGGCTGCAGCAGGTCGACGTCGCCGCCGCTGCAGTAGTCGACGGCGATCGCATCCAGCGCAGACGGCTGATCGCCGGCAACCTGCTGCATGCGGTGTGTGGCGGAATGGGGCTGGCCGGCATGCTGTGGCTCGCCCTCGGTGCTGCCGAGCGCGGGCTGATCGCCGCCGAGCTGGCGGCAGGCCTGGTGTTCCTGACCATGGCACTGCTGGAGGTCTGGGCCGGTGCCGGGCTGGCACTGCAGTGGCTGCAAAGCGCACGCGTTGCGGCCAGGCGCCTGCAGGCCATTGTCGACCAAGCGCCGTCGGTCAGCGATCCGGCGCGCGCGATCGATGTGCCGCGCACTGGCACGCTGCAATTGCAGCAGGTGTCGTTTGCCTGGCCCGGTAGCGTGCGCCCGGTGCTGCATGCGCTCGATCTGACAGTGGTGCCGGGCGAGCGCATCGCCATCAGCGGCGACAGCGGCAGCGGCAAAAGTACGCTGTCTGCGCTGTTGCTGCGGCTGTGGGACCCGCAGGCCGGGCAGGTGAGCTACGCCGGTATCGACCTGCGCAACGTCGCGCAGACCCAGTGGCATCAACGCATCGCCTGGCTGCCGCAGAACGCGCCGGTGTTCGCCGGCAGCGTGCGCGAGAACCTCATCATCGGCGATGCCGCTGCCGACGATGCCGCTCTGTGGCAGGTGCTGGAACAGGTGCGGCTAAGCACATGGGCCAGCACACACAAAGGCCTGGATACCTGGGTTGGCGAAAACGGCGCCACGCTGTCTGCCGGCCAGGCGCGCCGCCTCGCACTCGCACGCGCGTTGTTGCGTAATGCCCCGATCCTGCTGCTCGATGAGCCCACCGACGGCCTGGACGTGGACACCGCCCACGCGCTGCTGCTGGACCTTGCCGCCGCACTCGGCGAACGCAGCCTGGTGCTGATCACCCACGACGCGCTACCGCCCGGCGTGGTGCAGCGGCATTACCGAATGCGTGCGGGGAGGTTGGAATTACCGAATCAGAATGCGTAGCGAACCCCTGCGTCCATTCGAGGCGCGCCCGAAAAAATCGTGCCGAATGCTTGGCGGCGCGTTGTCAGCGCTCCCAATCGAATAACACCGGGAGCCAGGCCATCACATCGGTTTCGGTTACCGCCAGCACCAACGCACTGACATTCAGCACGACCGTGATCCAGAACGTCATTTGAAACGCAGCCTTGCTGCACTTGTGGCGGAAGATTTCCTGTGCCAGCAACGCACCCGGCCAGCCACCGAGCAGACCCAAAAGATGCAGGCGGGCTTCCGGTGTGCGCCGTTGATCGCGTTGCGCGGCCGACTTGTCCATCGCATAGATCAATAGCGTGACCAGGCTGGCCGCCGCGTACCAGAGCGGCACGATAACCGGTACCACGTGCAGTACAGTGGCGGCCGCCAACGCCAGCATCGACAACGCAGCCAGCGTTTTGCGCGGCAACCCGCTGCGACGCTGCTCGGTTCTGGCGGCCGTGGTGCGGTCTGCCCACCGCACTTGGGTTGCGTTCAGACGTTTTTGTGCATCGCGCTCGATCGCGTAAGTGATGATCTCGCCTTCGCGCGGGCGCCGTGCCTGCTGCGCAAACGCGCTGATGTGCACGAACGCGCGGTCGCCGCCGCCATTGGGCGTGACGAAGCCAAAGCCCTTGTGATCATTCCAGTCGCTGAGACGTCCCTGATAGCGCATTCGCATTCTTCTGGTAAATGGTGCGGGTAGTCGATGTGGCTACACGTGCAGATGGTCGATGGCAGCAGCTCGCAAGCCGGCTGTGAGTATCGGCATAGTTCGGTGAAACTCGCCGATATCAGCAACGCAAAGTCACACCGAACGCGCTCAACAGCCCTGCAGAAAATGACGCACCGCCGGGCCAAAGCGAGCGAAGTCGACCAGGAACGCATCGTGGCCTTGTGGCGAATCCAGGCCGATGAAGTGTGCATCCGCGCCGCCGGCACGCAGGCCGTCGGCGATCTGTTCCTGCTGCTGCACCGGGAACAGGATGTCGGTATTGGCACCGATGGCCAGCGCACGCGCGATGCGGATCTGCGCCAGACCGGCGAGTACGGTGGCCTCGGTCGAGACACCGGCCTCCGGTTTGACGGCGGCGGGCAGGGCGGCTGTCTGGGTGCTGTCGCTGCTGCCGTGGCGAGTCGAACCGTGGTCGACATATTCGGCCAGATCGAACCAGTCCATCGAGCGGCTCAGATACAGATAGCAGTTGGGGTCGAAGAAGCGCACGAACCGGCGCGCATGGCCTTCCAGATAGCTTTCCACCTGGAATTCCAGCCCGAACGGGTCGTCGACGGCCTGCTCGGAATCCAGCCGCACGCGGCCGAAACGGCCGTCCCATTCCAACGCCGAGCGATAGGTGATCACGCCGAGCTTGCGCGCCATGCGCATGCCCGATTCCGGGTAGTGCGCGTCGTCGTACTGGCCGCTGTTCCAGTGCGGATCCAGCCGGATCGCCTCGCGCTGCAGCGAGCGGATCGCGATGGAAAACGGCAATGCCTGCGCACTGCCGGAGATATTGATATGGCTGTGCGCGAGACCCGGGTGCCGCAGCAGCAACGCCAACGCGGTCATGCCGCCCATCGAATTACCGATCAGGCAGGCCAGTTGCGCGATGCCCAACGCGCGCACCACGTCCGCGGCGGCATCGGCTACATCTTCGATCGACAATTCCGGGAAGCTCAGGCGATACGGCGCGCCGGTGGCAGGGTCGATCGATGCCGGGCCGGTCGAACCCTTGCAACTGCCCAGTGAATTGACGCAGACCACGAACCAGCGCGTGGTATCGATCGGCTTGCCCGGCCCCACCATCGCGTCCCACCAACCCGGCTCGGGATTGGCCTGGTTGGCAGCAGCGTGCGCGTTCGGCGACAGGCCGGTGACGATCAGCACCGCGTTGCTGCGATCTGCGGCGAGCGTGCCCCATGTCTCGTACGCCACGCGTGCCTGATGCAGCACGCCACCGCGTTTCATCCGAAACGGCGAGGGCAGGGCATGGAACAGCGTGCCGGGAGGAATGAATTCAGTCATGTTGCAATTCTATCTGCCATGGCCGGCGCCGGGTGCAGGAGGGGAGTGGGAAGCTGGGGGGAATCGGGAATCGATTTGAGCCCTTGTGTTGTGTGATGTTCTCTTCAAAGCCTTGGAGATGTTCTCTTCAAACCCTTGGATTGCGGCTTGGTTGCAGGGCCGTTGCCCGCCCACCATCGCAGGACACGCCGTGAATCCGTCCCTGGAGGCTCTGGCGCGGCATCCATGCCGCTCAAGGTCCCGCGACGGTGAGCGGGCAAGGGCCAGTCACGATGGTCGTTGCGCAGAGCTTTCAATAAAACCGCCAGCCAACTGTCTGGTGCGTTGATTCGTTCTTCAATAAACCACCAGCCAACTGTCTGGTGCGGTGCCCTTGCCGCTTGCGGGACCGTTGGCGGCATGGATGCCGCCAACGAGCCACCATGGACGGGTTAACGGCGTGTCCCGCGAGCGGTGAGGGCACCGCGCACGCGAGATGACTAAGCCTTTGACTCTAGCCAACGCGCCAAGAAACGTTGGTGAGCCATCAGCGACCGATCACCAGCTCTACCGGCGCGCCCGCTGGCAGTTCAACCACTGCCGGCATGCTCTCGACGTCATCCGCCTGGCGCATTGCGTTGCCACTGCGTGACAGCCGGGCCAGCACCTGCACCTTGTCCAGCGACGACAGCGTGCGGGTCGGCATCGGGCTGTCGCCATCGTCCAGGGTGATGGTCAATGGCAGCTCGCTGAGCGTGTGTTTTTCCACCGCGACCGGCATCGGTGTGTGGGCCGCGCGCGCAATCACGAAGACACTCGTATCGCCGGGTAACCCCGCGCGCTTGGCGAATTCGGCGTCCAACGTCACGCGCACCTGGATGCGTTTGGCGCTGGCGGCATTTGCTGCATCGGCGGCAGAGGCTACCGGTGCCTGGATCGGCGCAAGCTTGGCTTCCTGTCGCGCGGCGTTGATCTGTTCGAGCAGGCCGGGGCGGGTATCGGAGTCGACCACGCTCAGCAGCGGCTCCCAGGTTGCGCTGGCCTGCGCCGGTTGACCGGCCTGGCGTTGCACCACCCCCAGGAACCAGCGTGCGCGTTGATGGTCCGGCTGCACCACCAGCGCATGTTCGAGCAGGCGCATGGCCTGCGGATCGGGGCGGCCGCTATCGTCGGCGAGCATGCGCGCCTGTGCCGCGGCGACCAGCACGTCCGGCTCGTCAGGGCGCAAGGCAACCGCGCGTGCGAAGGCATCGCGTGCCTCGGCGAATTTCTGCTGGCTGGACAGTGAGCGCCCCAGCAACACCCAACCTTCGGCCTGCTCGGGATTGCTTGCCAGTGCGGCGCGCAGTTGCACGATGGCTTCATCCAGCGAGCGTGGCGTGGCAGGGCGATTGGTTGGCTGCTCGATCGCGCCCGGCGTGCCGACCAACCAGTACAACGCTCCGCTTGCAGCCAGCAGCAGCACCGCCACGCTTGCGGCCAGCCCGCGTGCCTCGCGCCACAGCGGGCGCAACACCACCCCGAAGGCAAGCAGCGCAACCACGATCAGCGCGATGACAAAGCCGGCCATCACCACTCCTGCTCATCGGCCGGCAATGCGGGCGCAGCCACGCTGCGTCTGCGCACCACCAGCACCACCGCGCCTGCGCCCAGCAGCAATACCAGCAGCGGGCCGAACCACAATAGCCAGGTACGCGATTCCACGCGCGGGCGGTAGAGCACGAATTCGCCGTAGCGCGCGACCAGGAACTGACGGATCTGCGCATCGCTGCGGCCTTCGTGCATCAGTGCCAGCACTTCGCGACGCAGGTCCTGGGCGATCTGCGCATTGGAATCGGCCAGCGACTGGTTCTGGCACTGCACGCACCGCAATTCGGCGGTCAACGCATGAAAACGCGCTTCTTCGTCGGCCGATGCATAGCGCAGCGGCGCCGGGTCGCCAGCCGGCTGGGCCAATGCCAGCCAGGGCAACAACAGCAGCAATAGCAGCCAGGCGCGCGTCATTGCTTGGCGTGCAGGTCCGGTGCGGCAGTGGGCGAGCGCTCGATCTTGCTCAGCATCGGAATCAGCTGGGTATCGATGATGGATTGGGTGAGCATGCCGCTGTACTTCCAGCGCACCACGCCGCGCCCGTCCACCAGAAAGGTTTCCGGCGCCGCCGCAATACCGAAGTCGATTGCGGTACGCCCATCCTTGTCGGCCACCACCAGCAGATACGGATTGCCGAGTTGTTCCAGCCAGCGCAGCGCATCGGCGCGCTCGTCCTTCCAGTTGTAGCCGATCACGCGCACGCGCTTGGTCAGCGCGAAGCGGCTTAGTACCGGGTGCTCTTCGCGGCAGGCCGGGCACCAGCTGCCCCACACATTGATGATGTACGGCGCACCGCGCAGTTCGCGCGCATGCACCACGATACTGGGGTCGTGCAGCAGCGGCAGCGCGAACTCCGGCGCCGGCTTGCCGATCAGGGCCGAGGGCAGGGCATCGCGATCGTCGTGACCGGAGCGCACCACCGCATAGACCAGCAGTGCTGCCAGGGCGAGCAGCAGCACGATGGCGCCCACGAGGACCGCAGTGGGCAGGCGGGGCGAACGTGACTCAACCATCTTGGATCTCCGGAGAACGACGAAAACGCCGGTCGGCCGCGGTCACCAGGCCACCGAGCGCCATCAGCAGCGCTCCCAGCCAGATCCAGCGGACGAACGGTTTGAGGTGCACGCGCACCGCCCAGGCCTGATTGCCCAGCGGTTCGCCAAGGGCGACATACAGGTCGCCGAACGGGCCGGGGCGGATCGCCGCCTCGGTGAGTGTTTGTCCGCCGCTGGCGTAGCGGCGTTTTTCCGCATGCAGCACGCCCACTGGCGCATCGTCCTTGAACACCTGCAGGTTGGCACGGTCGGAGACGTAATTGGGCCCGCGGAGTTCTTCGACGGTATCGAAGTGCAGCGCGTAGCGGCCGATCTGCACCTGCTGCCCGGGCGCCAACGCAACTTCGCGTTGCAGGCTCAGTGCCTCCACCAGCAATGCACCGGACAGGAATACCGCAACGCCCAGATGCGCCAGCACCATGCCCAGCATTTCGGCGGTGACCTTGCGCCCCTTGGCCGCGCGCCTAGTCCACAAGAACCGCACGGTGCCAAGCAACACCCAGGCTGCACCGGCAACACCGAGCGCGGCTTTCCAGTGCCCCTGCGGCGCGGCGAACCAGGCCAGCACGCCCGCCGCCAGCGCCAGAGCTGCCCACGGCGCCAGCAGTGCCAACGGCCGCGAGGCCTGTTCGCGCTGCCAGCGGGTGAGCGGGCCGAACGGCAGCAGTGCCACCAGCGGCGCCATCAACACCACGAACAAGGTGCCGAAATAGGGAGGGCCAACCGACAATTTGCCCAGGCCCAACGCATCGGCCAGCAGCGGATACAACGTGCCCAGCAGCACCATTGCGCAGGCACAAGTGAGCAACAGGTTGTTCAACAGCAACAAGGTTTCGCGCGAGCTGCCGGCAAACGCGCGGCGCGGATCGTCACCGAGCGACAGGCGCGGCGCGCGCAGCGCATACAGCAGCAACGAGCCGCCGACCACCGCGAGCAGAAACACCAGGATGAACAGCCCGCGCGCCGGGTCGGCGGCGAACGAATGCACGCTAGTGAGCACGCCCGAGCGCACCAGGAAGGTACCCAGCAGCGACAGCGCGAAAGCGGCGATCGCCAGCAGCAGGGTCCAGCTGGCGAAGCTGCCGCGCTTTTCGGTCACCGCCTGCGAATGCAGCAATGCGGTACCCACCAGCCACGGCATGAAACTGGCGTTTTCCACCGGGTCCCAGAACCACCAGCCACCCCAGCCCAGCTCGTAATACGCCCACCAGCTACCGAGTGCGATCCCGACGGTGAGCATCGACCAGGCGATATTGGTCCATGGCCGCGTCCAGCGCAGCCAGCGTGCATCCATGCGGCCTTCCAGCAGCGCAGCAATGGCGAACGCGAACGGCACCGCAAAGCCGACGTAGCCGCAATACAGCATCGGCGGGTGGATGATCAGCCCCGGGTCCTGCAGCAGCGGATTGAGGTCGCCACCTTCCAGCGGCACCGGAAACAGCCGCGCAAACGGATTGGAGGTAAACAGCAGAAACGCCAGGAAACCAATGCTCACCACCGCCATCACCCCGAGCACGCGCGCGATGACATGCGCGGGCAGCTGCCGCGACCAGATCGCCACCGCGCCGGTCCACAACGCCAGCACCAGCGTCCACAGCAGCAGCGAGCCTTCGTGCGCGCCCCACACCGCCGAGTAGCGATACATCACCGGCAGCAGGCTGTTGGAATTCTCGGCGACATAGCGCACCGAAAAATCCTGCACCAGGAACGCATGCGTCAACACCGCGAAGGCCGCAGCGATCAACGCCAGCTGCACCAATGCCGCCGGCCGCGCCACCGCCATCCAGCTGCTGCGCCCGCGCTGTGCACCGGCCAACGGCACCACGGCTTGCACCAGTGCCACCAGCAAGGCGAGCACCAGCAGGAAAGTACCGAGCTCAGGAAGCATGGGAGAAAAGCGAGAGCCGGGACTGGGGACCGGGGACCGGGGAACCGGGAGGAGCAGTGCTTCCGGCGCGGCCGAGACGCATGCGAGGAGCTACGGCCGTCAGGTCTCTGTCGGCGCTAAAGCACTTTTGCCGGGTCCCGGTTCCCCGGTCCCCGGTCCCGACATCCGCCAAGCCGGGATTTCCGCGACGCACGCGCAAGAACACGTCTGCGTGGCCGGGATCGCGCTTTTCCCGGTTCCCCGTTTCCGGTTCCCCGATCCCGACATCCATGGTGTTGCCACTCACTGCATCACCTTGCCCGGCTCCACCTGATGCTTGCGATGTGCGCTGCCCATCTTGTCGGCCACTTCTTTGGGCATATAGGTTTCGTCGTGTTTGGCCAGCACATCTTCGGCCACGAACACGCCTTGCTGCATGCGGCCGGTGGCGACCACCGCCTGACCTTCGCGAAACAGGTCCGGCAGGATGCGGTCGTAACGTACCGGTAGTTGCGCGTCGCCATCGGTAACGCGGAACTGCGCCTCCAGCGAACCGGAGGCACGTGTGAACGAGCCTTTTTCGACCATGCCGCCAAGCCGAAAACGCGCGTGCGCGCCGGCATCGCCACGCAATACTTCCGACGGGGTGTACAGATAGGCCACGTTGCGCTGCAAGGCCATCGCCACCAGCGTGGTTGCCAGCCCGCCGGCCAGCACCAGTGCCAGCACCAGCCACAGGCGGCGGCGACGTTGCGGGTTCATCGGGTCAGCTCCGCATCGCTGGGCACCGCGCGCTTGCGCTCACGCAGGCGGCGCGCCTGGGCAACCTTCAAGGCGCGACGCACCTGCCAGCGGCCGGCGATCAGATCCCACAGCAGCACCAGCACGAACACCGCATAGGCGGCGATGACGTAGGGCAGATAGCTCATGCCGCGCCCTCGGCATCGCGCACGATCCAGGCCTTGCCGGCCTCGCGGCGCAGGTTGTCGGCGCGCGCGCGCGTCAACAGCGAACCGGCAAACCAGAACTTGGTGCCGATCACCATCAGCCAAAGCGGCAGCAGCATGCTCGCATCGATGGTCGAGGGGCCGAGCAGGCGGACGCTCTGGCCCTGATGCAGCGAATTCCACCACACCACCGAATAACGGATCACCGGCAGCAACGCCACCCCGACGATCGCCAGCAGCGCTGCCGCGCGTGCAGCCTGGCGGCGGTCGTCGATGGCGTGGTACAGGCCGATCACGCCCAGATACAAGAACAGCAGAATCAACTCAGTGGTCAGGCGCGGGTCCCAATCCCACCAGGCGCCCCACATCGGCTTGCCCCAGATACTGCCGGTCAGCAGCGTGATCACGGTAAACGCCGCGCCGATCGGCGCGCACGCCATGGCCAAAATCTCGCACACCTTGATGCGCCAGATCAGCGCGATTGCTGCATACAGCGCCATCAGCCCGAACACGAACAGGCTCATCCACGCACTCGGCACATGGATATAGAGAATGCGAAAGCTGTCGCCCTGCTGGTAATCCGCCGGCACCGCGAACAAGGCCTGCCAGATGCCCACGCCCAGCAGCAACGCGGCCAACGCGTAGCACCAGGGCGCCCAGCGCGCAGTAAAACGGTCGAAGATCGGGGGCGATGCGAGTTGGTGGAACCAGCGGACGACGACGTTCATGCAATGGCAGTAGCCTTATGAGTGGCATTGGCTCTCGAAACAGCAACAACACGTTGTGCGGGGCGTGCTATCGACAATGCATCGACTGCAGCACTCAGCTCAACGAAATGCGGATCGCGGCCGCCGCAGCCAGCGGTGCCAGGACCACGCCGATCACCAGTCCGGCGCCCAACAACAACAACGCACCCACCGCATCCTGCCCTTGTCCGCTTGCCGCCACGCTGCCTGCACCGAACACCAGCACCGGCACATACAGCGGTAACGCCAGCAACGCCACCAGAATACCAGAGCGTTTCATCGTCACCGTCAGTGCCGCAACCACGGCGCCGAGCAGGCTCAAAAGCGGTGTACCCAGCGCCAACGATGCCAGCAGCACCGGCAGTTGGTCATGCGGCAGGTGCAGCAATTCACCCAGCAGCGGCGTCACTGCAATCAGCGGCAGCGCACTGGTGGCCCAATGCAGCAGCACACGCACCGCGATCAACCAGGCCAGCGGCACCGGCGCCAGCAACCATTGCTCCATCGAGCCGTCTTCCACATCGCTGCGGAACAGCGCATCCAGCGACAGCAGCCCGGCCAGCAGCACCGACAACCACAGCACTGCGGGCGCGGCCTGCGCCAGCAGGTCCGGCCGCCCGCCCAGGCCCAGCGCAAACAGCACCACGATCAGCAGCGCGAACAGGGCCGGCTGTAGCGCATCGCTGCGGCGGCGCCACAGCAGTTGCAGGTCGCGACCAAGCAACGCGCGTGCGGCCTGCCACAGCGAGGGTTGCGGCGAATGCGTGCTCATGCCGCCGCCTCCAGGGTGAGCATGCGGGTGCGCACCGGTGGCGCTGCATACGCACCGTGGGTGGTGACCAGCGCTGCGCCACCGCCGCGCAAGTGTGCGGAGATCATCCGGTTGACCAGGGTGATGCCGTCCAGATCCAGGTTGGCGTAGGGCTCATCCAGCAGCCACAGCGGCGCCGGCGACAGCCACAGCCGCGCCAGCGCCAGCCGTTTACGTTGCCCGGCCGACAACTGCCGCACCAGCGCATCTTCATACCCGGCCAGGCCGACGATGGCCAGCGCGCTGCCGGGCATCTGCTTGGCGCGACGGCCATGCAGGCCGCACAGGAAGTGCAGGTTTTCCAGGGTGCTGAGGTCGGCCTTCAGGCCGGGCAGGTGGCCCAGGTAGGCCATGAAGCGGCTGCGGTCGCCACGCCTGGCGGTCTTGCCATCGATCTGGATCTGCCCACGCTCCACATGCAGCAGGCCGGCCAGCACGCGTAGCAGCGTGGTCTTGCCGGCGCCGTTGTCGCCTTGCACCAGCAACGCTTCGCCGGCATCGACATGGAAATCCAGCGGGCCGAACACCTGCTCCTCGTTGCGGCTGAAGGCCAGGGCGTGCGCCGCCAGCAGCGGTGGCGCGGTGTGCAGCGGTTCGATCATCGGTGCAGCGGGCTCCCGTCGCAGGACGGCATGGGGAAGGACCGGGGCGAGGGCGCACCAGACCGGGCGCGCATTGTAGCGACGATGGTGGCACGCCGGGGACGTAGAAGGCAGCGTTGCAGGCGCCGCGATGGGTCGGGGAACGCTGTTTTGCAGCGTCCGGGCGCACCCGCCTGGCGGCTTTGCGTACACTCGCGGTCCCCCGTTTCTTGTCCGGACAGGCGCCATGCTCCCCACGACCAAGCTGCCCAAGGTGGGCACCACCATCTTCACCGTCATGTCGCAGCTGGCGGCTGAGCACGGGGCGGTCAATCTGGGCCAGGGCTTTCCCGATTTTGCGGTGCCGCAGCGTCTGGTCGAAGAACTCGAACGCGCCATGCGCGCCGGCCACAACCAGTACCCGCCGATGACCGGCGTGGCGGCGCTGCGCCAAGCCATCGCCGGCAAGGCGCAGCGTTGCTACGGCGCGCAGGTCGATGCCGACACCGAGATCACCGTCACCAGCGGTGCCACCGAGGCGATCTTCAACGCCATCCACGCGGTGGTGCGGGCCGGCGAAGAGGTCATCGTGCTGGACCCGGCCTACGACTGCTACGAACCGGCGATCGATCTGGCCGGCGCGCGTGCGGTGCACGTCGCGCTGCACCCGCAGACCTTCGCGGTCGACTGGGATGCGCTACGCGCCGCGATCACGCCGAAGACGCGCCTGTTGATGATCAACTCGCCGCACAACCCCTCCGGCGCGATGCTCTCGGCCGACGACATGCAAACGCTGACCGAGCTGCTGCGCGGCAGCGAGATCTTTCTGCTGTCGGACGAGGTGTACGAGCACATCGTATTCGACGGCCACCGCCACGAATCGGTGCTGCGCTGGCCGGAGTTGCGCGAGCGCGCGTTCGTGATTTCCAGTTTCGGCAAGACCTATCACTGCACTGGCTGGAAGATCGGCTACGCCATCGCACCGCCGGCGCTCACGGCCGAATTCCGCAAGGTGCACCAATACAACACCTTCACCAGTTTCGGCCCGGCCCAGCACGCGTTTGCCGCGATGATCCGCGACGAACCCGAACACGACGAGCAACTGGGCGCCTTCTATCAGGCCAAGCGCGACCGTTTCCGCGAGCAACTGCTGACCACGCGGCTGAGGCCGCTGCCGGTGCCCGGTGGCTACTTCCAGCTGGTGGACTATTCGGCCATCAGCGATCTGCCCGATACCGAATTCGTGACGTGGTTGACGGTGGAGAAGGGCGTGGCCGCGATTCCGCTGTCGCCGTTCTACGAAAACGCACCGGCGGGTCAGCGTTTGGCGCGGCTGTGCTTCGCCAAGAACGATGCAACGTTGGACGCCGCAATCGAGCGTTTGCAGAAGCTCTGACGAGCTGGGAGTCGGGATTGGGGATTGGGGATTGGCAACGGCTGTGCGCCGCTTGTCGCTCCGAATCCATACGAAACCGATAGCACCAAGCCGCCCGACGCCCGCTGTTTCGAATCCCCAATCCCGACTCCCAAATCCCCGCCTCCTATGAACGATCTGCGCATCTCCCTGATCCAAGGCAGCACCCGCTGGCATGACCCGGCCGGCAATCGCGACTATTACGGCGCGTTGCTGGAGCCGTTGGCGGGGCAGACCGATGTGGTGATTCTGCCGGAGACCTTCACCAGCGGGTTTTCCAACGACGCCATCGACAAGGCCGAAGGCATGGACGGGCCGACCGTGGCCTGGGTGCGCGCACAGGCGGCACGGTTGAATGCTGCGGTCACCGGTAGCGTGCAATTGCGCACCGATGCTGGGGTGTTCAATCGGCTGCTGTGGGCCACGCCCGATGGCGCGCTGCAGTATTACGACAAGCGCCACCTGTTCCGCTTCGGCAACGAGCACCTGCGTTATGCGGCCGGGCGCGAGCGGTTGACGGTGGAATGGAAGGGCTGGCGGATCAATCCGCAGGTTTGCTACGACCTGCGTTTTCCGGTGTTCTGTCGCAACCGTTTCGATGTGGAACGCCCGGGGCAGCTGGATTTCGATCTGCAACTGTTCGTGGCCAACTGGCCGTCCGCGCGCGCCTACGCGTGGAAGACGCTGCTGCGCGCCCGTGCGATCGAAAACCTGTGCTTCGTGGCGGCGGTCAACCGTGTCGGTGTCGACGGCAACCAGCTGCATTACGCCGGCGACAGCGCGGTGATCGATTTCCTCGGCCAACCGCAGGTGGAAGTCCGCGAACGCGAACAGGTAATCACCACCACCATCAGTGCAGCCGCACTGGCCGAGCACCGCGCCCGTTTCCCTGCGATGCTGGATGCCGATCAGTTCGAAATTAGGGATGAGTGATTCGGTACTGGCGCAAGCCACTGCCGCGCAGGTGCCAGCGCGCCCGCTTTTGCCAATCCCAAATCTCCAATCCCCAATCCCGGCTACTGATCCAGCGTGATCTCGTAGATCTTCGGCCAGCGCTTCCCGGTGACGAACAGCCGATCGTGCGCGGCGTCGTAGGCGATGCCGTTGAGCACATCGTTGGTCGGATCGGTCAAGGTGTCGGCGTCCGGCACCAGCGCCTTGAGGTCGATCCAGGCGACCACCTTGCCGCTGGCCGGGTCGATCCGTGCGATACGCGTGGTCAGCCAGACATTGGCCAGCAGCTCGCCCTTGACCCATTCCAGCTCGTTGAGGTTGTCCAGCGGCTTGCCGCGTGCGGTGACCTTGATGCTGCCGATCTGCTTCAGGCTGTGCGGATCAAGCCGGCGGATGCTGGCGGAGCCGTCGCTCATGTAGAGCTGGTGGTCGTCGCTGGTCAGCGCCCAGCCCTCGCCGGAATAGCTGAACTGCGTGCGCGGCGCCAGCGTGGACAGATCGTAGACAAAGCCGCGCTGGTTACGCCAGGTCAGCTGGATCAGGCGGTCCTTCCAGGCCACGATGCCTTCGCCATAAAAAGGCGGCGGCGTGTTGGCCTGCTGCAGGACCTTGCCGGTCTCCAACTCCACCTTGCGCACGCTGGATTGGCCCAACTCTCCGGTGCTCTCGTACAGATGCCCGTCGAGATAAAACAGGCCTTCGGTAAAGGCGGCGGTGTCGTGTGGATAGGTCCTGACCACGGTGTAGCCCTGGGTCGGAATCGTCTCGCCGCAGTGGGCGAGGGAGGGCAGCAGCAAGGCGCTGAAGAGCAGTTTGTAAACGGTACGTGGCATGCCGCGATCATCCCACGTCGCGGCTGCAGGCGGCAGCACTGCCGCCACGTGGAGGGAGGTAATACTTCGCTGAACAAATGCACGCGCTGTACTGGCGCCTTGTCACGGCTGCCACATCGGCGCTGCTAGTCTCGCGCCACGTCCACCACTGGCACTGCTCACATGATCAAGTCACTTTCGCTCTTCGCGCTGCTCGGCGCCGCCACGCTGGCTCCGCAGGCGCAGGCCGCCGGCAACATCGATTGCCAGCTGTCGTTCAACTTGTCCGGTTGGTCGGTGTTCTACAAGACCGCCAGCGGCACCGGCACCATCAAGTGCGACAACGGTGCGGTCATTCCGGTCAAGATTTCCAGCAAGGGCGGCGGCCTGACGGTCGGCAAGTCCAAGATCGTCGGCGGCCGCGGCAGTTTCTCCGGTGCTTACAGTCTCAACGACCTGTTCGGCACCTACGCGGCCGCCGAAGCGCATGCCGGCGTGGTGAAGTCCAGCACCGCTCAGGTGGTCACCAAGGGCGACATCTCGCTGGCGTTGGCTGGCACCGGTGAAGGTGTGGACCTGGGTGTGGCGGTCGGCAACTTCGTGATCGAACGCCGCAAGTAAGCACGTGATCCGGCAGCAGCGCTCACTATCGAGCGCTGCTGCCGGCGATCGGCTGCAGGGTGTGAGGCTCGCGAAGACAGGCCTGGCGCAAGACGCCGCTACCGATGCTGCTGCAGTCCCGAATAGCTGCACCGAGCACCACAAAAGACGGCCCTTCGCAGGGCCGTTTTTTTAATGCGCGTGGCGCAACTCAGCGACCGCGATTGCCGCCACCCGGGGGGCGACGATTGCCGCCGCCTGGTGGACGGCCGCCCGGGCCGCGCGGTGCGCCACCCGGGCCGCCGGGACCGCGTGCGCCGCCGCCGGGACCACCAGGGCCACGATTGGCCGAGGCCGGCCCACGGTTACCGCCCGGACCCGGACGCGCGCCGCTCGGACGGCCGGCAGGACGTGCCGCACCGTACGGGCTGAACCCCGGGTTGGCGTGATCGGAGGGGAAGCTCGGTGCATTGCCCGGGTGGCCGTACGGGTGCTTGCGCTGCCCCTGGCCTTGACCCTGCGACTGACCTTGCCCGCCACCACCGGGGCCGCCACGTCCTGGACCGCCCGGCCGTGTGCCACCCGGACCGCCAGCACCCGGACGCGCACCGCCCGGGCCCTTCTTCGCATACGGGCGTGCCTGACCGGTGCCCGGGCCGCTCGGGCCGGCATTGCGGTGGCCGCTCGGGCCGGTGCTCACGCCATCGGGCACATACCAGCTGCGGAACGCGGCCGGATTGCCGTCCGGCAACGCGCCGCGGTCGCCCTTGGCCGGGCCACGCTGCTTGAACGGGCGCTGCTGCGACTGGCGGGCGGCGGCTTCGCCGCTGACCGTCAGGCCACCCTTGAAACCGCCCGGCTTGCCGCGACCGCCGCGGCCGCGATCTTCGCGCAGGTTGTCGAAGCGACGCAGCTCACGGCCTTCGTCGGCACCGGAGGTCTGGCCATTGACGTAGGCATTGCTGCGGCCATCGCGCGAGACATGCACGGTGGACTTGGCGGCGCGGCGCTGGCCGATCACCGGCTGCAGCGTCAGTGCCGACGGCGCGCCTTCTTCCAGCTTGAGTTCGGCGCGCAGGGTTTCCACCTTCTCCTGCGCCACTTCCACCGATTGCCCGCGCAGCAGTTCGCGCGGCAGCGAGATCTTGCCGTAGCGGCTGCGCTTGAGGCGGCTGACCTGGCAGCCCTGCGATTCCCACAGGCGGCGCACTTCGCGGTTGCGGCCTTCCTTGACCACCACGCGGAACCAGTCGTGCGAATCGGTACCGCCGATACGTTCGATCTCGTCGAACTTGGCGCCGCCGTCTTCCAGCAGCACACCGCGCGACAGCCGCTCGATGATGGCGTCGGAGACCTTTTCTTCGCCTTCCGGGGCGCGTACGCGCACCACGTATTCGCGCTCGACCTCGTAGGAGGGGTGCATCATCGCGTTGGCCAACTCACCGTCGGTGGTCAGCAGCAACAGGCCGGTGGTGTTGATGTCCAGGCGGCCGATGGCGATCCAGCGCGAACCCTTCAATGCCGGCAGCGACTCGAACACGGTCGGGCGGCCTTCGGGATCTTCGCGCGTGGTCACTTCGCCTTCGGGCTTGTTGTAGATCAACACGCGCGAGGGCTCGGTCAGCGCGCTGGCCACGAAGCTGCGGCCGTCCAGTTCGATCTTGTCGCCGCTGCGCACCGACATGCCGGTCTGCGCGACGGTGCCATTGACCTTGATCAGGCCATCGGCAATGCGCTGTTCCAGCGCGCGGCGCGAGCCCAGGCCGGCCTGGGCCAGCACCTTGTGCAGGCGCTCTTCCAGCTTGGGCGCTTCGGGCGCGCTGTCGCGCTTGAGGGAGAGCTTGTTCAACGACAGCTTGCGTGGGGTGTCACTCATGTGTCTGGCTCCGGCCGACGCGTTGCGGGTCGGCCTCTGGGTCGGAATCGGCTTCGTCAACAGCCACGGTCGTCGTCGCGACGGCGTTGTCTTCGTCTTCGTTCACTGCATCCGCGCGCGTGCCCGGCGCGGTGTCGGGGTCGCCCTCACGGGCGTTATCTGGGTGTTGGTTGTGCTGGTCGTGCGCCGAGCCATGCTCGGGGTGCTGCGGTATCTGCGCACTCACGGCATCGGTCGCTTCCGTGTCGATCGCAGCGTCGAGAGCGTGGTGTTGCTGGTCCAACCCGGCATCGCTGGCGGGTTCGGGCGCGTGCTGGTCGGCATCGGTGTCGATGGCGGCATCGCGCCCGGTGTTGGCCTGGTGATCGTTTGCCGCTTCGGTGTTGCTGTCCGGGTTCGCCATGGCGTGAGCCTTGGGTGCTTCCGAACCATCCTGCAAATCGCTGGTGTCGCTGTCTTCGGCCTTGGCGTCAGCGGCGGCTTCTGCATCCGCATCCGCATCCGCTTCCGCATCACCAACATCAGCACCGTCGGCAGTTGCATCCGCATCGGCGCCAGCAGCGCCAGCCGCATCGGCATCTGCCTGATCCTGCGCCGCATCCACCGCTGCCGACGCCGGCACCACGCCATCCAGCTGGCCGTCGCGGTCCAGCGGCAGCTGCGGTTCCAGCTCGGCAATGTCTTTCAATTCAGACAATGGCGGCAGCTCGTCCAATCGCTTGAGCCCGAAGTAATCCAGAAAGCCCTTGGTGGTGCCGAACAGCGCCGGCTTGCCGGGCACATCGCGGTGGCCCACCACGCGGATCCACTCGCGTTCTTCCAGGGCCTGGATGATGTTGCTGCTGACCGCCACGCCGCGCACCTGCTCGATCTCGCCGCGGGTGATCGGCTGGCGGTAGGCAATCAAGGCCAACGTTTCCAGCGTGGCGCGGGTGTACTTGGTGCGGCGCTCGGTCCACAGCCGGGCGACCCAGCCATGCACATCGGCCTTGACCTGGAAGCGGAAGCCCGAGGCCACCTCGACCAGTTCCACACCGCGCTCGGCGCAGCCCTCGCGCAGCAGTTCCAGCGCGCGCTCCACGCTGCCGGGCGGCGCGGGTTCTTCTTCCGGAAACAAGCCCTGCAGCTGCGCCAGCGTCAACGGCTGGCTGCTCGCCAACAGGGCGGCTTCGATAATGCGGGTGATCAGCGCTTGATCCATTCGGTGATCGGCTTCAGAGGGGTTCGTTGGCGGCATCGCTGTCGTCGAATTCGCTGGAGAATTGCAACGGCGCATTGGTATTGCCCAACGCCAGCGACTTCACGTAGATCGGCGCCAGCGGCGCTTCCTGCACGATGTCCAGCAACTGCTCCTTGGCCAACTCGAGCAGCGCCAGGAAGGTGACCAGCACGCCGAGCTTGCCTTCTTCGGCAGTGAACAGCGACTCGAAACGGTAGAACTTGCCATCGTCCAGGCGGCTCAGCACATCGCCCATGCGCTGGCGCACGCTCAGCGCCTCGCGCTTGATGGCATGGCCGGTGAACAGCTCGGCGCGCTTGAGCACGTCGTACAGCGCCATCAGCATTTCTTTCAGTTCCACCGGCGGCGGCAGCTTGACCGCGGCGCGCTCCGGCAAATGCACCTGCACCGGCGCGCTGTCGCGGCCCATGCGGGGCAGGGTGTCCAGATCCTCGGCCGCCTGCTTGAAGCGTTCGTATTCCTGCAACCGGCGGACCAGCTCGGCACGCGGGTCGTCCTCTTCGCCTTCCTGGCTGGGAGGGCGCGGCAACAACATGCGCGATTTGATCTCGGCCAGGATCGCGGCCATCACCAGATATTCGGCGGCCAGTTCGAAACGCAGCTCCTGCATCACATTGATGTAGTCCACGTATTGCCGGGTGATCTCGGCGACGGGAATATCCAGGATGTCCAGGTTCTGACGGCGGATCAGGTACAGCAATAGGTCCAGCGGGCCTTCGAAGGCATCCAGGATGACTTCCAGCGCGTCCGGCGGGATATACAGATCCTGCGGGATCTGCAGCACCGGTTGCCCATGCACGACCGCCAGCGGCATTTCCTGCTGCTGTGGCGGCGCGCTCGTGGCTGGCGGAGTCGCGACGTGCGCGAGTTCGGAATTCATCTGGTCGACATCGGGTCTTACGGTCGCCGGCCGCGGTCTTAAGCCGCGCCTGCAGGACTTTGCCTTGAGTTATTGCGATCAATGTCGTGCCCGTGCCGGCACGATCCAACAAATTTACATACGCCAATCGACATGCAAGCAGGCGCCGCGTGGCATGCGGCGACGGAACAGCGAGGAGGTCGTCTACGCGGGCCGGCGGTGGGCAGCGAATCGGTCGTCGAGAAGGGCGTTCAGCCTGGGCCGACAGGCCGCTGCGTCCGGTTGCGTGTGCAGTGGTGCCAAGGGTAATGCGTGCGCGGGGGCGGTGTCCAGCGCCGACGCGGCTAGAATCGCGAGAGTGATCTTCAAGTCTTGGATGAGGTGGCGTGTGTGGTACGTAATCGAAGGGTATGACCGGGCCGACGCATTGGCCGCGCGGCAGCAGGCGCGGCCGGCGCATCTGGCGCGTTTGCAGGCGCTTGCGGCCGCGGGCCGGCTGCTGGTGGCGGGCCCGTGCCCGGCCATCGATGCCGAAGATCCGGGCCCGGCCGGTTTCAGTGGCAGCGTGGTGATCGCCGAATTCGACGTGCTGGAGGATGCACGCGCCTGGGCCGATGCCGACCCGTATGTGGAAGCGGGCGTGTATACGCGCACCGAGGTCCGTCCGTTCCGCCGGGTACTGCCATGAGCCGGGTCGAGCAGATCCGCGCGGCATTGCAGGCGGCATTGGCCCCCACCGAGCTGGAGGTCGTGGACGACAGCGCCCGGCATGCCGGCCATGCCGGCGCGCGCGACGGGCGTGGGCATTTCAATGTGCGCGTGGTCAGCGCCGCCTTTACCGGCAAGCCGCCATTGGCCCGGCACCGTGCGGTCTATGCGGCAGTGGGCGAGATGATGCAGACCGATATCCATGCCTTGTCGATCGAGGCAATTGCGCCTGGCGAGGCGGTTTAAGCCGAATCGAGAAGACCAAACACCGTCGTGGGAGTGCCCTGGGGCGCGACGGGCCTTACCGGTAAAGCCCGTCGCGCCCCGCGCTCGTCCAGGTCATGAGCACTACAGATCAGGGCGCCCCTGAGCTCGACTGCCTCACCGGTAAGCCATCCTTCGCTCCTAATCAAGGTATTGGCCCAACCCAAGCGTGATCGCCGTTCTCCTTCGCGTGTGGATCCATGGGCGCGCATTTATTGCGCCGCAGCACATTGCTTCACGCCTTCATCACCTGCAGCTATTTGATCTGTAAGCGTTTTCAATGATGTGAAGGCAGGGGTTTACGCCCGCTTATGAAAACGCTTACAGTCCGCGCCAGTTTGGGGAACTCGGTCGCGGAGGGCGACAGGAATGGCCAAGGGTGCGGTCACCATCAAAGATGTCGCTCGGGAAGCGCAGGTCTCCGTTGCAACGGTGTCGCGTGCGCTCAACGGGCACGACAACGTCGCCGCGCCGGTGCGCCAGCAGGTGCTGAAAGTGGCCGAGCGGCTGCGTTACAGCCCGCACGCAGCCGCGCGCAGCCTGAGCAGCCGACGCTCGCAGACCCTGGGCGTGGTGCTGCCGGATCTGTATGGCGAGTTCTTTTCCGAATTGATCCGCGGCATCGACGGTGCGGCGCGTGCGGCCGGCCAGCACTTGCTGGTGTCCAGCTACCACGGCGACCCGGAAGCCCAGGGCAGGGCGCTGCGCTCGATGCGTGGGCGCGTGGATGGCTTGCTGGTGCTGTCGCCCTATGCCGAGCAGCCGGGCTTCCTTACCGACAACCTGCCGCAGTCGCTGCCGACGGTGTTGATCAATGCGCACCTGCCGGGTGCCGACTACCCGGTATTGAGTATCGACGACCATGCCGGTGCCATGGCCATGACCGAGCATCTGCTGCGTGCGGGGCACCGCCGCATCGCCTTCGTCGGTGGCCCGGCGCTGAACTTCGATGCGCGCGAACGACTGCGCGGCTTCCGCGATGCGCTCGCGGCGCACGGCGCGCAGGCGCAGGGCGTGGAGTACCCGGGCGACTTCGACGAAGCCTCCGGCCATCGCGCCGGGCTGGCGATGCTGGCGAAGGGCACGCTGCCGGATGCGGTGTTCGCCGCCAACGACATGACCGCGCTGGGTTGCCTGTACGCCTTCGCCCAGGCCGAGGTGTCGGTGCCCGGCGACGTGGCGCTGGCTGGTTTCGACGATATTCCGTTGGCCCGTTTCGTCCACCCGGCGCTGACCACGATGCGGGTCAGCATTGCCCGGCTGGGCGAGCAGGCGATGACCCGGCTGATGCGCCTGGTCGAGACACCGGGCCGCGATGACGGCATCCGCCAGCTGCTCACCCCCGAACTGGTGATCCGCGCCTCCTGCGGCGCCGGCGAGCCTGGTCCCTGACCTTGCCGGCCCTGCGTTGTCGGGCCGCCGACCCTTTCGCGGGCGTTCTGTCCGCTTCCGCTGCCTCCCAGCGGCTGTTCCTGCACCACTGCACTGCCACAACAACAATCTGTACCGATCCCTGGAGGGACGACCATGCGCCACCACCACCCCCATTCCGCCCGTCCGGCACGCAAACTGCTCAGCCGCGCGCTGGCCAGTTGCCTGCTGCTCGGCGCCGCACCGGCCTTCGCGCAGAGCACCGCTGCGACCATCCGCGGCCAGGTCACCGTTGATGCGGCACCTGCCGCGCAGGCGCAGGTCACTGCCACCAATCTGGCCACCGGCCTGACCCGCACCGTGCAGGTCAGCAACGGCGGCTATTCGGTTGGCGGCCTGCCGCCGGGTTCGTACCGTATCGATGTCACCGCCGACGGCCAGACCAGTTCGCAGAACGTCACCGTGCAGGTCGGCCAGACGGCGACCCTGAACCTGGGTGTCGGTGGCACCCCGGCCACGGCCGACGGTGGTAACGCCACCACGCTGGACGCAGTGCAGGTGAAGGCGCCGCCGGTGCTGGTGGAAACGCGCACCTCCGAAAACGCCACCTACATCTCCAACGTGCAGATCCAGAACCTGCCGCGTGCCACGCGCAACTTCCTGGAACTGGCCGACACCGTGCCGAACGTGCAGTTCACCCGCGACGCCAACGGCACCACCAAGGTACGCTCGGGCGCCACTTCGGCAGAAGGCACCAATGTCTATATCGACGGCGTGAGCCAGAAGAACTACGTGCTGACCGGTGGCGTCAGCGGCCAGGATTCCAGCCGCGGCAACCCGTTCCCGCAGTCGGCGATCGGCGAATACAAGGTCATCACCTCCAACTACAAGGCCGAGTTCGACCAGGTCAGCGGCGCGGCCATCGTGGCCTCGTCCAAGTCCGGTACCAACGATTTCCACGGTAGCTTCTTCTGGGACACCAGCAACGACGGCTGGCGCGAAGAGAGCCCGCTGGAGCAGAAGGCCGGCGTGCGCGACGACTTCGAGGAAACCCAGTACGGCGCCACCTTCAGCGGCCCGATCCTCAAGGACAAGGCGCATTTCTTCATCGCCTATGAAGCCAAGGAATACACCACCCCGAACGTGGTGATCCCCGGCTCGATCTATTCCGACCGCGTCGACCAGCTGCCTGCGCAGCTGCAGCCGCTGGTGGTCACCTCCAGCACGCCGTTCAAGGAAGACCTGTACTTCGGCAAGATCGACTGGACCATCGGCGACAATCACCTGTTCGAGCTGACCGGCAAGTACCGCAAGGAAGACGAACTCAACGACGTCGGCAGCACCTCGACCTACGAGCACGGCAGCATCAACGGGCAGGAAGAAAAGCGCGCCAACCTGCGCTGGCAGTACAGCGGCGCCAACTTCCTCAACGAAGCCAACCTGAGCTACGAGAGCGCGTTCTGGAACCAGGCGCCGATCAACAACGGCAACGGCTACATCCTCAGCTACGCACCGGTGCGCGGCAACGAGACCGACGTGCTGGCGGCGGGCGCGGGCAGCAGCTTCCAGCGCAAGGGGCAGAAGGGCTGGACCTTCCAGGACGACCTGACCTTGAACAGCCTGGAATGGCATGGCGCGCACACCGTCAAGATGGGCGTGAAGTTCAAGAGCATCGATCTGGATTCGACCCAGTTCAACCCGGCCAACCCGCAGTACTACTACAACATCCTCACCGACGTGGAAACGCCGTACCGCGTGCGCTTCGGCGCGCCGCTGGTGGAAGGTGGCGGCTCGGTGGTGTCCAAGAACAAGCAGTACGGCATCTACCTGCAGGACGACTGGGAGGTCAACGAGCACTGGACCCTGAACCTGGGCGTGCGCTACGACTACGAAGAAACCCCGGCATTCCTGGACTTCGTGACCCCGTCGGACGTGGCCGGTGCACTGCAGAACTGGCCCAACCTGCAAAACGCCAACTACAACATCAACAACTTCATCAGCACCGGCAACAACCGCAAGGCGTTCAAGAATGCCTGGCAGCCGCGTCTGGGCGCCTCGTATGACCTGTTCGGCGACCAGGCGCATGTGATCTATGGCGGCGCCGGCCGTGCCTACGATCGCAACATCTTCGATTACCTGGCCCTGGAACAGCTCAACAACTCCTTCAAGTCGTATAGCTATTACTTCACCAGCGCCAACAACGGCGCGTGCCTGGGCGACCCGTGCACGGCGTGGAATCCGGCCTACAACACCCAGGACGGGCTCGATGCACTGGCGGCGACCAGCGCTGGCGGCGGTGGGCGCGAGATCTATCTGATCGACAACAACATCAAGACGCCGTACTCCGACCAATTCAGCATCGGCATGCGCAACATGGTGCCGCTGTGGGGCCAGGACTGGTTCACCGACGTAACCCTGAGCCGCATCGAGAGCCACGACGGCTTTGCCTTCGTGCGCGGCAACCGCCTGCCGGACGGCACCTTCTTCCAGCCGGGCACCACCTCGGGCGTGCCGACCGACGGCCCGGACGGCTACAGCGCCATCGTGCTGGGCACCAATGGCGTGGAAACCCGCAACAACCAGCTCGCCCTGCAGATCGAAAAGCCCTTCGATGAAGCATCCGGCTGGGGCCTGACCGTGGCCTACACCTATTCCGATGCCAAGGAGAACCGCCAGTTCGGCGAGCATTACGCGCTGGACCGCGAACGCATCGAAGACTATGGCTGGCGTGAGGCCGGCGGCATCGCCAAGAACCGCCTGGTGGTGACCGGTATCTACGAGCTGCCGTACGAGATCAAGCTGTCCGGCAAGCTGTCGCTGGCCAGCCAGACCGCGCGCTATGGCCAGAATTGCCTTGCCGGCAACGACCAATGCGACATCATCCAGTTCAAGCCGGATGGCACGCTGGGCTACAAGGAATTCAGCATCGCCGCCAATAAAGAATGGGATACCGGCGGCGGTGTCAAATTCAACGTGCGTGCGGATATCCTCAACGTGTTCAATTGGGTGAACTACGCCAACTTTAACGGCGAGACCGGGACACTCGGAGACTTGAACACGGCTTACGGCACACCGACCGGTGTGCTGGCGTCGCCGATGCGCACCTTCCGTCTGGCCTTCGGCCTGAACTGGTGAGGTGCTCGACCGCTCTGGCAGATGCCAGGGCGGTCGAACTCGGCGCTTGGATAGGGTAGGTTGGCGTGCGAGATGTAATCGATTACACAAGTGGGGGGCGGATGGACAGGGGCAACACGTCGCATTGGTTGATGATTTCACTCTTGCTGGGTGCGCTGGTACTGGCGTCCTGCAAGCAGGCCGAGGAACCCAAGGTGGCCGAAAAGAAGGCGCCGGTAAAAGTCATTCTGGTGGAAGCGCAACTGCCGCCCAAGCCGGTCAAGCCGCCGCTGCCGCCGCTGTTTTCGGATATCGAGCGCCGTACCTTCCAGTTTTTCTGGGACACCACCAACGAACTCAACGGACTGGCGCCGGATCGGTTTCCGTCGCGCCCGTTCGCCAGCATCGCCTCGGTCGGCTTTGCGCTCACCGCGTATCCGATCGGCATCGAAAACGGTTGGGTCAGTCGCAATCAGGCGATCGACCGCACCCTGACCACGCTGAAATTCTTCCGCGACGCGCCGATGGGGCCGCAGAAGACCGGTCGCGCAGGCTACAAAGGTTTCTACTACCACTTTCTGGACATGCAGCAGGGCAACCGTTACGACAGCTGGGTCGAGCTATCGAGCGTGGACACCGCGCTGCTGATGATGGGCGTGTTGTTCACCCAGTCGTATTACGACGGCGACGACCCGCGCGAAAAGGAGATCCGCCAGATTGCCGACACGCTCTACAAGCGCGTGGACTGGCGCTGGCTGCAACAGCGTGCGCCGCTGATCTCGATGGGCTGGTTCCCCGAAAGCGGCTTCATCGACCACGACTGGATGGGCTACAACGAGGCGATGATGCTGTACATCCTTGCGCTGGGCTCGCCCACCCACGGCGTCGACCCGGAAGCGTGGACCAGCTGGACCCGCACCTACAACAACGACTGGGGCGTCTACCAGGGCCAGGAATACCTGTCCTTCGGCCCCTTGTTCGGCCACCAATACAGCCATGTCTGGATCGATTTCCGCGATATCCAGGACCAGTACATGCGCGAACGCGGCATCGACTATTTCCTCAACAGCCGCCGCGCCACCCTGGCGCAGCGCGACTACGCCATCGACAACCCGATGAAGTGGAAGGACTACGGAGAAAACGTCTGGGGCCTGACCGCCGGCGACGGCCCACAGAACACCAGCCAGGAATACCGTGGCGAGCAGCGCCAGTTCCGCCATTACTCCTCGCGCGGCGCCGGCCTGCGCGAGAACTTCGACGACGGCACCATCGCACCGACCGCGGCCATCTCCTCGATCGTGTTCGCCCCGGAAGTGGTGATCCCGGCCACCGAGGAAATGCACAAACGCTACGGCGACTTCCTGTATTCCAGCTATGGCTTCCTGGATTCGTTCAACCCCAGCTTCAACTACGACATCCCGCTCAAGACCGGGCGCATGGTGCCGGACCGCGGCTGGGTGGCCAGCGACTACATCGCCATCGACCAGGGCCCGATCCTGGCGATGATCGCCAACTACCAGAACGAATTCGTCTGGAACGTGATGAAGAAGAACGCCTACATCCGCGCCGGCCTGGAACGCGCCGGCTTCACCGGTGGCTGGTTGACGCCGGAAGGCGAGCCGCAGCAGGCGCCGCAAAAAGATGAGCAAAAAGCCGCCGCACGCGCGCTGGGCATGGCCGAATCGCGCGCCGCCGCCGCCCAGGCCCAGCAAGACCCCTCGCAACGCCAAAACTCCACGCAACGCCCCAAACCCGAGTAATCCGTGCGCCTTTTGAAACTGTTGATGTTGGCCGCCGCCCTGTGTGCAGGTGCGGCGGGATGTGACCGCTCCGATCCGGCCAAGACCACCGTGCGCTTCTGGGCGATGGGCAAGGAGGCCGAAGTGGTGGCCGAGCTGGTGGCCGACTTCGAGAAGCAGAACCCGGACATCCAGGTCGATGTGCAGAACATCCCGATGACCGCGGCACACGAAAAGCTGCTGACCGCCTTCGCCGCGGACGGCCTGCCGGATGTGTGCCAGCTCGGCAACACCTGGCTGCCGGAATTCGCCTTGCTGGATACGCTGGAGCCGATGCAGCCGTTCGTGGCGCGCTCGAAGATTGTTGACCAAGCCGACTATTTCCCCGGTGTGTGGGACACCAATGTGGTCGACGGCACCTTGTACGGGGTGCCGTGGTATGTGGATACGCGCCTGCTGTTCTACCGCAAGGACCTGCTGCGCGAGGCCGGCTACAGCGAAATGCCCAAGACCTGGGCCGAGATGGAACAGGTGATGGCCGCGATCAAGCGCAAGGTCGGCCCGGACCGCTTTGCCATCCTGATGCCGCTCAACGAATTCGAGCAGCAGCTCTCGTTTGCGTTACAACAGGACGACCGCCTGCTGCGCGACCACGACAATTACGGCAACTTCCGCGGCGCCGGCTTCCGCAAGGCGCTGGCGTTCTACGACGGCATGTACCAGAAGGGCTGGGCGCCGAAGGTGTCCGAGACCCAGGTGTCCAACGTCTGGTACGAATTCTTCAACGGTTACTACGCGTTCTATCTGTCCGGCCCCTGGAACGTGCGCGAGTTCAAGCTGCGCCAGCCGCCGGGCATGGAAGGCACGTGGGGCACCGCGCCGTTGCCGGGTCCCAATGGCCTGGGCGCGGGCATTGCCGGCGGCTCCAGCCTGGTGATCTTCAAGTCGTCCCAGCACAAGGGCGCCAGCTGGAAGCTGATCGAATACCTGTCGCAGCCGCAGGTACAGGCGCGCTTCCACGCCATCATCGGCGACCTGCCGCCGCGCCGCAGTACCTGGAAGCTGCCGTCGTTGGCCAACGACGAACTGGCGCATGCCTTCGGCGACCAGCTCGAGCGGGTCAAGGCCACGCCCAAGGTGCTGGAGTGGGAGCGCATCGTGCAGGAAATGCGCCTGGTGACCGAACGCGTGGTGCGCGGCGGTCAATCGCACGAAGCCGCCGCGCAGGAGCTGGATCAACGCGTGGACGACATCCTGGCCAAGCGCCGCTGGATTTTTGAACAGGAAGGCGGGCATGTCGGCCCGGCCGGTGGATCGGCCACACCCGCAGTGACGCCGTCTGCTGCAGAAACCGTCACGCCAGCCGCCGCCGCGGGCCGGGGAGCCGCACGATGATCAAGCGCAATTCCGTCGCCGGCTGGGTGTTCGCCGCGCCGTCGATCATGGTGCTCGGCATGTTCTTCGGCGTGCCGGTGTTTGCCGCGCTGGTGCTCAGTGTCACCGACTTCGACCTGTACGCACTGGCCGACAGCAGCCATCTGCGCTTCGTCGGTCTGGGCAACTACATCGAGCTGCTGCAGACGCCGCTGTTCTGGAAGTCGTTGTGGAACACCACGTATTTCGTGCTGCTGGGCGTGCCGATGTCGATCGGTGTGTCGCTGGGCGCGGCCCTGCTGCTCAACGCCAAGGCCTCGCGCTTCAAGGCGCTGTTCCGCACCGCCCTGTTCGCCCCGGTGGTGACCACGCTGGTGGCGGTCGCGGTGATCTGGCGTTACCTGTTCCACATCAAATATGGCCTGGTGAACTTCGGCCTCAGCCATCTGGGCATCGCTCCGATCGACTGGCTGGGCGACCCGCGCTGGGCAATGCCCACCATCATGCTGTTCGCGGTGTGGAAGAACTTCGGCTACAACATGGTGATCTTCCTGGCCGGGCTGCAGGCGATCCCGCAAGACCTGTACGAGGCCGCGCGCATCGACGGCGCCTCGCGCTGGAAGCAGTTCCTGCACATCACCTTGCCGATGCTCGGCCCGGTGTTGATGGTGGTCGGGGTGATCACCATTTCCGGCTATTTCCAGCTGTTTGCCGAACCCTACGTGATGACCCGCGGCGACCCGCTGCAAAGCACCGTCAGCGTGCTGTATTTCATGTTCGAAGAAGGCTTCAAATGGTGGAACCTCGGCCGTGCATCGGCGGTGGCGTTCCTGTTGTTCCTGATCATTCTGGCGGTGACCACCGTGATGTTGCGCTTTGGCCGCAAGAAGGACCTGATATGAGCCGTGATGTCGGCGAGTCGCGCTGGAATGCCGTGCTGGTCAACGGCGGCCTGCTGGTGCTGGCCCTGATCAGCCTGGCGCCGCTGCTGTGGATGCTGTCGGTGTCGTTCATGCCCACTGGCGAGGCCAGCCGGTTTCCGCCGCCGATGCTGCCCTCGGCGTTTACCACCGCCAATTACCACGAGCTGTTTGCACGCACCGGCATGGCGCGCAACTTCGCCAACAGCCTGCTGGTCTCCGGGCTGATCACGCTGGGCTCGCTGCTGATCAACACCATGGCCGGCTACGCGTTCGCCAAGCTGCAGTTCGTCGGCCGCGAGCGCATCTTCAAAATCCTGATGGCCGCGCTGGTGATCCCGGCGCAGGTGGCGATGCTGCCGCTGTTCCTGTTGATGAAGCAGCTGCATCTGGTCAACAACATCGGCGGGGTGGTGGTGCCGGCGCTGGCCACGGTGTTCGGCATCTTCCTGGTGCGCCAGTACGCGCGCAGCATTCCCGATGAATTGATCGAAGCCGCACGCATCGATGGCGCCAGCGAAATGCGCATCTTCTTCCAGATCGTGCTGCCGATGCTCAAGCCGGTGTTGGTCACCTTGACCATCTTCACTTTCATGGGTTCGTGGAACGACTTCATGTGGCCGCTGATCGTGCTGACCGACCAGGAGCAGTACACCTTGCCGGTGGCGCTGGCGGCGCTGTCGCGCGAGCACATCATGGATGTGGAGCTGATGATGGCAGGTGCGGTGGTGACGGTGATTCCGGTGCTGCTATTGTTCCTGGCGCTGCAGCGTTACTACATCCAAGGTCTTCTGCTGGGGAGTGTGAAGGGGTGAAACCAGTGTTCCTGCGACTGTGTGCCATGGCCGCTTTCGTCACGTCTGCGGGCGCGGCGCAGGCGCAGGAGCGTGTGCTCGACGGCTTCAACGACATCGGCGCCTGGCGCCTGGTGGTGTCCAACCAGGTCAGCGGCTCGCTGCGCACGGTGGCAACGCCTTCCGGTGGGCGTGCCTTGTGCCTGGACTACAACTTCAACGGCGTCTCCGGCTATGTCGGCATCCGCCGCACGCTGCCGCTCGACTACCCCGAGAACTACCGCATCGGGTTTTCGCTGCGGGGCGAATCGCCGTCCAACGATCTGCAGCTCAAGCTGATCGATGCCAGCGGCGACAACGTGTGGTGGGTCAACCGGCCGGGCTTCAATTTCCCGAAGAACTGGACCACCTTCAACTACCGCAAGCGCAATATCGAAAAGGCCTGGGGGCCTGGTGCGGACAAGCAACTGCGCAGCAGCGCGGATGTCGAGTTCACCGTCTACAACAAGGTGGGTGGCAAGGGCTCGGTGTGCTTCGACCGCCTGACGCTGACCCCGCTGCCGCCGGAAGACACCTCGCCGCTCAAGGCCGAAGCGATCACCGATACTGCGCCGGCCTTGGAGCAGCGCCTGGCCGATGGCAAGCCCGACACCTTCTGGCTCAGCGGGGCGGTCAAGCAACAGACCGTCACGCTGGATCTGGGCAAGCTACGCGAATTCGGTGGCGCGGTGGTGCAGTGGGTGCCCGGCCTGCAGGCCTCGCAATACGCGGTGCGTGCATCGGCCGATGGCCGCAGTTGGCGCGATCTGCGCACCGTCAGCGCCGGTGCGGGTGGTACCGATTGGCTGGCGTTGCCCGATACCGAGGCGCGCTACCTGCGCTTGGACCTCAAGGACGGCCCCAACTGGCGCTATGGCATCAAGGAAGTGCAGCTGCAGCCGTTGGCATTTGCGGCAACGCCGAATGATTTCATCAAGTCGCTCGCCGCACAGCTGCCGCGCGGCAGCTACCCGCGCGGGTTCTCCGGCGAGCAGCCGTACTGGACCATCATCGGTCTGGACGGCGGTACCGAGCAGGGCCTGATCGGCGAAGACGGTGCAGTGGAAGTGGGCAAGGGCGGTTTCAGCATCGAACCGTTCGTAGTCACCGGCGGCAAAGTGCTGCATTGGTCAGACGTCAGCAGCGAGCAGAGCCTGCAGGACGACTACCTGCCAATCCCCAGCGTCGACTGGCATCACGACCTGATGAATCTGCGCGTCACCGCCTTCGTACAGGGCACGCCGGATCACGCGCAACTGGTCGCGCGCTATCAGCTGCATAACACCGGCAAGCAGGCGCGTGATTTCACCCTGGCCCTGGGGGTGCGTCCGTTCCAGGTCAACCCGCCGTCGCAGTTCCTCAACACCCTGGGGGGCGTCAGTCGTATCGAACAACTGGGGGTGGACGGCGCTCAGGTCAGCGTCAACGGCAAGCCGCGTGTGTTCGCCGTGCAGCGGCCGGATGCCGGCTTTGCCAGCGCCTTCGACAGCGGCATGGATGTCAGCCATCTCACCGCCGCCACGCCGCCCACCGTCACCCAGGTCAAGGACGAAACCGGCCTGGCCTCGGGCGTGCTGCTGTATCGCTGGACGCTGGAGCCCGGGCAGACGCGAGACGTGGCGCTGGTGATCCCGCAGACCGGCGCCGCGGAACTGCCCGCCGGTTTCGATGCCGATACGGCGCAACAAAAAGTGGCGCAGCAATGGCGCGGCAAGCTCGATCGCGTGCGCATCAGCGTGCCGGCCGAAGGTAAGCCGGTAGTCGATACCTTGCGTACGGCGCTGGCGCATATGCTGATTTCGCGCATCGGCCCGCGTCTGCAGCCGGGCACGCGCTCGTACTCGCGCAGCTGGATCCGCGACGGCGCGATGATTTCCGAAGGGCTGCTGCGGCTGGGTCGCGAAGATGTCGTGCGCGACTATGTCGACTGGTTTGCGCCGTTCCAGTTCGCCGACGGCATGGTGCCGTGCTGCGTGGACGACCGCGGTAGCGACCCGGTGCCGGAAAACGATAGCCATGGCGAGCTGATCTACAACATCGCCGAGTACTACCGCTATACCGGCGACAGGCCTTTCCTGGAAAAGATGTGGCCGCACGTCACCGGCGCCTACGACTACATGGAAAAGCTGCGCGCCAGCGAACGCACCGAAGACAACTTCATGCGTAATCCGGCCTTCTACGGAATGATGCCGGTGTCGATCAGCCATGAGGGCTATTCGGCCAAGCCGGTGCATTCGTACTGGGACAACTTCTGGGCGCTGCGCGGCTACAAGGACGCCACCATGCTGGCCGGCGTGCTCGACAAGCCCGATGAGGTCGCTCGGTTCGGTGCCGCACGCGATGAGTTCAGTGGCGACCTGATCGCCTCGCTCGGTGCAGCGGTGCGTCAGCACAACCTCGATTTCCTGCCAGGCTCGGCCGAGCTGGGCGATTTCGACGCCACCTCCACCACCATCGCGCTGACCCCGGGGGGCGAGCAGCAGCGCCTGCCGCAGGAGTTGCTGACCAACACCTTCGAGCGCTACTGGAAAGAGTTTTCCGACCGCCGCGACGGCAAGCGCGAATGGAAGGACTACACGCCGTACGAGTGGCGCAACGTGGCTGCCTTCGTCCGGCTGGGCTGGCGCGAGCGTGCCTGGGACGCGACTGCGTTCTTCTTCAAGGACCGCGCGCCGCAGCCCTGGAACCAGTGGGCCGAAGTGGTTTCGCGCACCCCGCGCACGCCGTTCTTCGTCGGTGACCTGCCGCACGCCTGGGTGGCCTCGGACTTCGTCCGCTCGGTGCTGGACATGTTTGCCTACACCCGCGAATCCGACCAGAGCATCGTGATTGCCGCCGGCACGCCGACGCGCTGGTTCGAGGGCAAGGGTATCGGTATTGCCGAACTGCGCACGCCGTATGGCCGTCTCAACTACAGCTTGCAGCGCAGCGAGAAACAGCTGCAACTGCAGCTGCAACCGGGCTTGCTGATGCCGCCGGGTGGTGTGGTGTTTGGGTGGCCTTACCAGGGCGAACCGGGCAAGGCCAGCGTCAACGGCGAATCGGTCGAGTGGCAGAACGGCGAGCTGCGCATCCAGCAACTACCGGCCACGGTGCAGATCGATGTGCCCAGCGCGGTGCGGCGGGCCGAGAAGGCCGCGCAATGATCCGCACGCCTTGTCAGGGACGGGCAGGGCAGTGGTGCCGTCGTGCCTACCAGTGCACCGCGGTCGCGCTACTGATGGCGTGGTGTGTGGCTGTGCAGGCAGACCCGGCACCGCAGCATGCCAAGGCGCGCCCAGACAATGACAGCAGCCAGACCCCTGCACTTGCAGCTGCCAAGCAAACCGCTGCTGGCCCTGGCGTGCCCGCGCGCGAAATCACCCTGGTCACGCTCAACCTGCATCACGACCGCGAAGACTGGCCGGCTCGTCGCGCCTTTATCGCCAAGCAGCTCAGGCAGCTGGCGCCAGATGTGATCGCGTTGCAGGAAGTCATCGAGCGGCGCGGCAGCGTCGACAATCAGGCCGCGTGGCTGGCACGCAAGTTGGGCTACGCGGTCATCTTCGTCTCGGTCGATCCCGTGGGTGCGCCCAAGCGTTATGGCAATGCGTTGCTCAGCCGGCGCAAGGTGCTCGCACGCCATGAGCGCCTGCTGCAGCCGCTGGACGACTATCGTGTTGCCGCGCATCTGCAGGTGGATGTCGACGGCCAACCGCTCAATGTCTACGTCACTCATCTCAACGAACGCGCCGATGCGCGCGGCACCGCCACGCGCACGCGCCAGGTCGCCGACCTGCTGGAGTTCATCGCGTCCACGAGCGCGCAGGCACCGGTGGTGATTGCCGGCGACTTCAACACCGCCGCCGACACCCTCGATCTGGAGGCGCTACGCAAAGGCTATGGCGACAGCTACGGCAGCGTGCATCGCAATAGCGATGCCACGGTCAGCACCTTGAACATGCATGTGTTCGACACGCCGGCGCGGATCGACCACGTCTTCTTCCAGCAGAACCGCCTGCTGGCGCGCGAAGCGCGCATCCTGTTCGACACCCCGTATGCCGAAGGGCGCTGGGCCTCGGATCACTACGGCGTCTGGGTACGCCTGCAGCTCGCGCCACAGGCGCAGTCCGCGCCGTGGCCGCGCGCAAGCGATCGAATGCCGTAGGAGCGCACCCGGGCGCGATGGGGCATTACCGGTAACGCCCCATCGCGCCCGGGTGCGCTCCTACGAGCAGCAGATTGCAGCGCCGCCACGCTCACCCATGCAGGCGATTGAAGATCTGCACACCTGCCAGCCACACACCGGCCATGCTGCCGAAGTTGGTCAGCAAAAACGTCAGCACCACGCGCGAAACGCGATTGCGGTACCAGCCGCGCAGCGTTTGCGCGTCGTCGCGCAAGGACAAGAAATCGCCATAGGCCGGCTTGCGCATATGCACTTCCACCAGCGCCGCGAATGCGCCGGTCGGCACGCTCAGACGGAACGGCTTGAACGGTGCCACGACTGCGGCGGTGAGAATGCTCAACGGGTGGCTGCCGGCCAGCAAGCAGCCCAGCGCCGCCAGGCCGCCGGTGTACATCGCCCACTGCAGCAACAGGTCGGCGCCCATGCTCAGGCCACCACGCCAGAACCCGATGCCGATGCCGGTGATGATGACCGCCAGGATGCCCAACGTGATCCACGGAACGCGCTTGCGCTGCTGCACGTATTCCAGCGATTCGCGCAGCGGGCCGGGCGCCGCGGTGTCCTGTTCCAGGTGCCGCGCAAGCCCGGCCAGATGCCCGGCGCCGACCACCGCCAAGATCTCGCGCTGATCTGCGCTGACTTCTTCGCGTAGACGCGTGGCCATGTACTGATCGCGCTCGGCAATCACCGTCTCGTACAACTCCGGGCTTTCACTGGCGAAATCGCCGAAGCTTGCCTCCAGCATGTCGCCTTGCTTGAGCTTTTCGATTTCCTCTTCGCCCACCTCGTCGGCAGCGAACAGACCCCCAAGCAATCCGCCGGCCAGTTTCATCTTGCCGAAGAACCCCAGCCGCCCGGACGCACGCTTGAAGGTCAGGCCGACTTCACGATCGATCAGGTGCACCGGCAAGCCCTGTGCGCGTGCCAGGTTCACCGCCTCCTTCAATTCCGCGCCCGGCTCGATGCCGAGTTGTTTGGCCAGGCGGCGTTGATAGGCCGCCAATGCCAGGTTTGCCGCGAACAAGGCCACGCGTCCCTTGCGGATCACCTGCACCAGGTCCAGGCGGGCGAGGGCGTCCGGGTCGCTGAGCGCCTGCAGGCGCTGCGCATCCAGCTCCACCGCCACCGCGTCGTAACGTCCGCTGCCGATCGCACGTTGCACGGCGGCCACACTCGCCAGCGACACATGCGCGGTGCCCAGCAAGGTATAGCGCACGCCATCGCGTTCGACGATGCGGTGCGGCTGGCCGGACAGCGCATCGTCCAGAACGTGGGTGGTCTGCTCAGTCATGGGGGTATTCATCAGAAGGAGGGGCGGTGTCGCCGGAGCCGAGCGCGCGTTGCATCTGCACGCCGTCCAACCAGCGACCGTGTTTGCGGCCGATTCCGGTGAACACTCCGACCGTGCGAAATCCAAAACGTTCATGCAAGTGTCGCGATGCCAGGTTGCCGGCGTCGCCGATCACCGCAATCATCTGCCGGAACCCGCGCTGCTCGCACAGCGCGATCAGCTCGCCCAGCAGGGCTTTGCCGATGCCGCGGCCCTGCATCGCGGTAGCCAGATAGATCGAGTTCTCTACCGTCCAGCGATAGCCTGCGCGCGCCCGAAATGCGCTGGCGTAGGCATAGCCGGCGACCACGCCGTCAAGCTCGGCAACCAGGTAGGGGTAACCGGCATCCACGATCGCGCTGACCCGCGCGTGCATCTCTTCGAGCGATGGCGCGCTGTATTCGTAGGTATTCACCCCGGCGATCTGCTCCGCATAGATCGCAGTGATTGCCGGGATGTCCGCATCGCGGACGGCACGCAGCTGGACGGGCATGCGGTCAGTCGATGTAGCGCTTGAGCAGGTCGCCGTACGCATCGATGCGGCGGTCACGCAGGAATGGCCAGATGCGGCGCACGTGCTCGCTGCGTTGCAGGTCGACATCGCAGATCAGCACGGTCGGGTCCTGGCCGGCTTCGGCAATGAACTCGCCCTGCGGCCCCAGCACGTGGCTATTGCCCCAGAACTGGATGCCCGATGCGCCCAACGGCGAAGGCTCATGGCCGACACGGTTGCACGACAGCACCGGCACGCCATTGGCCACGGCATGGCCGCGATGGCTAAGCACCCAGGCGTCGCGCTGGCGCTCCTGCTCGGGCTGCTGGTCGTCCGGATCCCAGCCGATCGCGGTGGGATAGAGCAGCAGTTCCGCACCGGCCAGCGCCATCAAACGCGCCGCTTCGGGGTACCACTGATCCCAGCACACCAGCACACCCAGGCGGCCCACCGACGTGTCGATCGGCGTAAAACCCAGATCGCCCGGGGTGAAATAAAACTTCTCGTAGAAGCCCGGGTCGTCGGGGATGTGCATCTTGCGGTACTTGCCGAGCAGTTGGCCGTCGGTTTCGAACACCACCGCAGTGTTGTGGTACAGGCCAGCCGCGCGGCGCTCGAACAGCGAGGCCACCAGCACCACGCCGTGCTGCTTGGCCAGCGCGCCCAGACGTTCGGTGCTGGGGCCGGGAATCGGCTCGGCCAGGTCGAATTCGTCCACCGATTCGTGCTGGCAGAAATACGCACCGTTGTGCAGCTCCTGCAGCAGCACCAGCTTGGCGCCCTGCGCGGCGGCTTCGGCCACACGCGATGCGATGACGGCCAGATTGGCCTCGGCGTCGCCGTGGTTGCGCTCCTGGATCAGCGCGACGGGTAGGAGATGACGGGTCATGGCAGCATCCAACGTAAGTGGCGCACTAAGGTAGCGCGCCATGGCGTAACACCGGCCTGACGGCCGGAACAGGAACAACACGCGGCATGTGCGGCCGCGACGCAGGCGAATCTGGAGCTGCGCTCAGGCGGCGAGCAGGCCGGCCGGCAACTGCATGGTCAGGCAATGCAGGCTGCCGTTCTGCCAGATCAGCGCGCGGCACGGCACCGGCACGATCTCGTGCTGCGGGAATGCCTGCGCCAGCACCGCCTGCGCGCCCACATCGGCCGCATCGCCATAGGCCGGCATCAACACCGCACCGTTGACGATCAGGAAATTGGCATACGACGCCGCCAGCCGGCGGCCCTGGTCGAGAATGGGCTCTGCCCACGGCAGCACGAACAGGCGATACGGCTGCCCGTCGGCCTTGCGCAGCGCAGCCAATTCGGCGCCCATGGCCTGCAGCTCGGTGTAATGCGAATCGCCGGGTACATCGCAGCCCTGGTAGACGATCGCATCCGGGCCGGCAAAGCGCGCCAACGTATCGATATGCGCGTCGGTGTCGTCGCCTTCCAGGTAGCCGTGGTCCAGCCACAGCACGCGCTCCTGCGCCAACCACGTCGCAAGATCGCCGCTCAGCGATTCGCGCGTGCGCTGCGGGTGGCGCTCATGCAGGCACTTCCAGGTGGTCAACAAGGTGCCGGCGCCATCGGTCTCGATCGCACCGCCTTCCAGCGCAAAGTCCACCGTCTCCACCTGCGCCGTCACGAACACCTGCGCCGCATCCAGCGAACTCACCAATTGATCGTCCAGGCTGGCTTCGAACTTGCCGCCCCAGCCGGTGAAGCGGAAATCCATCAGCCGGAAGCCGCCCTCCTGGCGCAGCGTGATCGGGCCCGAGTCGCGCAGCCAGGTGTCGTTGTAGGCGGCGATCACGAAACGCACGCGCGTCATGTCCACCCGCGCCGAACGCAGCCGTGCCTCGGCGTAGATCTGCAGATCGTCATCGGCTGCACAGATGACCACCGGTTCGAAGCGGGAGATCGCCGTGACCAGCGCGATGTAGGTCTCTTCCACATCGGCCAGGCGTTCGGCCCAGTCGGTGCCTGCATGCGGCCATGCAAGCAATACGGCGGATTGGGGTTCCCATTCGGCGGGAAAGCGAAGACGGTCGGTCATGCCAGGCAAATACTCATCTTGGTGTGCGGGCAACGCCTGCACGTTCATCGATATCCCGCACACACATGCGGGCTCTTGCGATCCGGGCGCATCGACGCGCCTGGCCTTGGTACAGAGTCGCAGCAACGCATGTCCGGCTGCTGACGAACGCAACTCGCCTCACGCCGCGAAACGCGATGGCCGAAGGTGCAGCGCACGGGCGCCAGCACGTCCGGCCGAGTGTCGTCCAGGCATCACCGGATCGGCGGCTTCGGCCCGATCTCGTTGGCATCGGCCTTATTGGCAACCACGTCGATCACCTTGCTTTTTTCGAAGTACACGGTGAACGCCGGATACACCCAGCGATGGATGGTCGGCCACTGGCGTTTCTGCCCGCCGCGCGGGTCGAGCTTTTCCTGCGGCGTGCCATAGCGGCCTTCGACCTGGCTCATGCTGTCGCCGCGCAAGGGCAGGGCAGCGGCCGGCTTCTGCTGGGCACGGTCGACCAGCAGCGTATCGGCCGAAGCGGCGGCACTGATCCCCATCAGCGCGATTGTCAGCATGATCGGCGGCATCACAAACAAACGGTTGCGCATGTCATCTACTCCCCAGTGGACAAGTTTTCAGATGGTGATTACAGCAAAAAACCAGGACGGCCGTTGCTGCGGGGACGGGTTGGTCCGAGCGGCAGCGCAGCGGGGGCAGGCCGCGCGCCCATTCAACGTCGGCGATGGCTTGACTGGCTGAGGCCCGCAGCAGCTGCACGTGGCACCAGCCGGTGTGAAGCAGCGGCCAAGAAAAAACCGCCCGGAGGCGGCTTTCTCGGGTCTTGCACGCGGCGAAAGCTTAGCGCTGACGCGCCTTGAAACGCGGGTTCGACTTGCAGATCACGAAGACCTTGCCGCGGCGGCGGACCACCTTGCAGTCGCGGTGACGGGTCTTCGCAGACTTCAGGGAGGACAGGACTTTCATGGCACACCTCGGCGTAAACGGTTGGATTCGATGGAAGAGTGCCCACGGTCGAGGGTGCACCCGGAATTAAGCCGGTAATTCTAACCGGCTTTTCGTCGTGCTTTCAAGTGCTTGCATCGCAATCGCCATAAGCGGCGCTACACTACCACCTGATGACCTTCCGGAAACCTGAATGACCGACCTTTCGCCCGTTCTCACCATCGATGGCCCCTCCGGTGCCGGCAAGGGCACCGTGAGCCGGATCGTGGCCGCCCGGCTGGGCTGGCATTACCTCGATTCGGGTGCGCTGTATCGCGCCGTCGGTGTTGCTGCGAGCTGGGCCGATCTGGACGTCTCCGACGCGGCGGCGCTGGTGCGCTGCACCTTCGACACCAAGGTGGAGTTCGACGACGCGGGCGAGGCAGGGTTGCGGGTGCTGGTCAACGGCGTGGATGCCACCGGCGAGCTACGCCTTGAAACCACCGGCGCACTGGCCTCGGCCATTGCAGCCATTCCCGAGGTGCGCAGTGCCCTGAAAGAGCGCCAACGCGCATTCAGGCGAGCGCCTGGCCTGGTTGCCGATGGGCGCGACATGGGCACGGTGATCTTCCCCGATGCCGCCTTCAAGGTCTTTCTGACCGCCAGTGCCGAAGAACGTGCGGGCCGTCGGCATAAACAGTTGATGGAAAAGGGTGTTTCGGTTATCTTTGACGACCTGCTGCGCGAGATCATGGCCCGTGATGCCCGTGATGCGCAGCGGGTGGTGGCGCCGTTACGGCCGGCCGAAGACGCCGTGCTGATCGATACCAGCGGAATAGGGATCGAGGATGTCGTCCAGCGTGTGGTCGGGTTGCTCGCAGACCGCATGCCGTCGTAAGCGTTCCGCAAGCGGGCCTGTCCCGCCGACCGTAAGGCGTTCCAAAGCTCTGTCGCGCATCCCGCGTGGCGGTTCTACTACTTCTAAACCGACTCGCTGTCCGGAGTCGACCAACAGGCTGGGCGGTTCGCATCTGTCGCACCCGACGATCGGCGCCCGTGTGTTCAACTGAGTAAAATTCAAATGACAGAATCTTTTGCTGAACTGTTCGAAGCCAGTCAAGCCAATCTGGCGAAGCTGAAGCCGGGCTCGATCGTCACCGGTACCGTCGTGGAAGTTCGCGGCGACGTGGTGGTGATCAACGCTGGCCTGAAGTCCGAAGGCATCGTGCCGATCGAGCAGTTCCGTAACGACGCTGGCGAGATCGATGTCGGCGTAGGCGACCAGGTCAAGGTTGCCCTCGATTCCATCGAGAACGGCTTCGGCGAAACCGTGCTGTCGCGCGAGAAGGCCAAGCGCGCAATGGTATGGGACGAGCTGGAAGAGGCGTTGGAAAAGAACGAAACCATCACCGGCCGCATCAGCGGCAAGGTCAAGGGTGGTTTCACCGTGGACATCAAGGATGTTCGCGCGTTCCTGCCTGGTTCGCTGGTGGATGTGCGCCCGGTGCGCGACCCGGCCTACCTGGAAGGCAAGGAACTCGAGTTCAAGCTGATCAAGCTGGACCGCAAGCGCAACAACGTGGTGGTGTCGCGTCGTGCCGTGGTCGAGAGCGAGCACTCGGAAGAGCGCGAGCAGCTGATGGACAAGTTGCAGGAAGGCGCGATCCTGAAGGGTGTCGTCAAGAACCTGACCGACTACGGCGCATTCGTGGACCTGGGCGGTATCGACGGCCTGCTGCACATCACCGACATGGCCTGGAAGCGCGTGCGCCATCCGTCCGAAGTCGTCAACGTCGGCGACGAGCTGGACGTGCGCGTGCTGAAGTTCGATCGCGAGCGTAACCGCGTCAGCCTCGGCCTGAAGCAGCTGGGCGAAGATCCGTGGGACAACATCGCCCGTCGTTACCCGGCCAACAGCCGCGTGTTCGGCAAGGTCTCCAACGTCACCGATTACGGCGCATTCGTCGAAATCGAGCCGGGCGTCGAAGGTCTGGTGCACGTCTCCGAGATGGATTGGACCAACAAGAACGTCAACCCGTCCAAGGTTGTGCAGGTTGGTGACGAAGTCGAAGTGATGGTGCTGGATGTCGACGAGGAGCGTCGCCGCATCTCGCTGGGCATGAAGCAGGTTGCCGCCAATCCGTGGGAAACCTTCGCTGCCACCCACAAGAAGAACGACAAGGTGTCCGGCCAGATCAAGTCGATCACCGACTTCGGCATCTTCATCGGTCTGGACGGCGGCATCGACGGTCTGGTGCACCTGTCCGACATCAGCTGGAACACCACCGGCGAAGATGTCGTGCGCAACTACAAGAAGGGCGACACGCTGGAAGCCGTCGTGTTGGCAGTGGACCCGGAACGCGAGCGCATCAGCCTGGGCGTCAAGCAGCTGGAGCAGGACCCGTTCGGTCAGTACATGGCGTCCAACCCGAAGGGTTCGAAGGTCGAAGGCGTGGTGCGTGAAGTGGATGCCAAGGGCGCCACGATCGACCTGGCCGACGGCATCGAGGGCTACGTCGCTGCACGCGACATCGCCAACGAGCGCGTCGACGATGCGACCCAGCACCTGAAGGTCGGCGACAAGATCGAAGCCAAGTTCGTGGGCATGGACCGTAAGGGCCGCACCCTGCAGCTGTCGATCAAGGCCAAGGACGATGCCGAAATGCGCGAAACGCTGGAGGACTACCAGTCTTCCTCCGCAGCGTCGGGCGGCATGACTCAGCTGGGCGCGCTGCTGCGTGCACAGTTGAACAACAACAAGTCCGAGTAAGCGCGTAGCGCTCGCAAGAGCGTGATGGATCGGCCCGGGCTTGCCCGGGCCGATCCCGATGTGTCAGTCGAAAAAAGCAAGTTTTCCCATGACCAAGTCCGAATTGATTGAAATCCTGGCGCGACGCCAAGCGCATCTGAAGGCGGACGACGTGGATCTGGCAGTCAAGTCGCTGCTGGAGATGATGGGGCAGGCGCTCTCCGATGGTGATCGGATCGAAATCCGTGGGTTCGGCAGTTTCTCCTTGCATTACCGTCCGCCACGTCTGGGGCGTAATCCCAAGACCGGCGAATCGGTCGCGCTGCCGGGCAAGCATGTTCCCCATTTCAAGCCAGGCAAGGAATTGCGTGAGCGTGTCAGCTCCGTGGTGCCTGTCGATGTGGCCGATACGGCGGACTGAGGTCTGTTCTGGCGCTGTGTTGATGTCGTCTCGGTTAAGCTAGCGCGCTTCCCGACGGAGTCTCGCCCATGAAGGTGCTTCGCTTGCTGGTGATGTTGGCCTTCCTGCTGGTCGGTTTGATCATCGGTGCGGTCAATTCCCAGGACATCACTCTCGATTTCCTTTTTTACAGTGTGCATACCAGTTCGGGTGTGGCGATCATCGTCGCGCTGCTGGTCGGTGTGTTGATCGGGGCCGGCATGGTGCTTGTCAGTGTGGTCATTCCCCTCTATTCCAAACTGCGCCAGGCCAACAAGGCTGTTGCGGTCAACCGCGCCGATGCCGGGCCTGCCACGCCTGCCGCAGTCGAGCCGCGCCCCATCGATGGACTATAAGGACGTATGGACTTTCTGACCGAGTGGATCTGGTTTTTCCTGTTTGTGCCGCTGGCTGCGCTGGGCGGCTGGATCGTCGGTCGTCGCGGCGGGCAACGCCATGGCGATACCCAGGTCAGTCGGCTTTCCAGCACCTATTTCCGCGGTCTGAACTACCTGCTCAACGAGCAACCGGACAAGGCGATCGAGCTGTTTCTGCATATCGCAGAACTGGACAAGGAAACCTTCGAGACCCAGGTCGCGCTAGGGCATTTGTTCCGTCGCCGCGGTGAAGTCGACCGTGCGATCCGTCTGCACCAGGGCCTGGTGCAGCGCGCCGACCTGACCGACCAGCAGCGCGTCCAGGCATTGCTGGCGCTTGGCGAGGACTACATGAAGTCCGGCCTGCTGGACCGCGCCGAAACGGTCTTCACCGAATTGGCGCAATTGGACCAGCGTGCGCCGCAGGCGCTGCGTCATCTGATCGGCATCTACCAGGCCGAGCGCGATTGGGAAAAGGCGATCGACAACGCCACCCGCTACGAAGAAGTGACCGGCGAGCCGATGGGCAAGCTGATCTCGCAATTCGAATGCGAATTGGCCGACCGCTACCGCGGCCTGGGCAAGACCGACGATGCGCTGCAGGCCATTGCACGCGCCTATCAGGCCGATGGCACCTCGGTGCGTGCCGGCATCCTGGAAGGGCGCATCGAAGCCGAACGCGGCCACGACGAAGCGGCGGTGCGCGCGTTCGAACGTGCGGCCCGGCATGATCCGGAATACCTGCCGGAGATCATTCCGGCATTGATGGCCGCGTATTTGCGGGTTGGCGATATTGCGGGGGCGCGTAACTTCCTGTCGGAGATGACCGAGCACTACCGCGGTATTGCTCCGGTGCTGGCATTGACCCAGCTGATGGAAGCCCAGGATGGCGTGGCGCCCGCGCTGGCCTATCTTGGCCGCCAGCTCAAGGATCGCCCGTCGGTGCGTGGCGAGTCGGCCTTGATCGACCTCACCCTGGCCGAGGGAAGCGACCCGGTCGGGACGTTGCAGGACCTCAAGCACATCACCGACCAGTTGCTGGTGCGTAACCCGAGCTATCGCTGCACGCGCTGTGGCTTCGGTGCCAAGACGCATCACTGGCAATGCCCGAGCTGCAAGGAATGGGGTACGGTCAAACCGCTGTTGAACTACGCGGTGGTCTGATGGTGTGGCTGTGGTGCGTGCTGCACCTGCTGGTCGCAGCACTGGGGACCTGGGTGTTGCGGCGCTATGCCTTGCATCGCCGCCTGCTCGATCAACCAGGCGAACGGCGCAGCCACGCGGTGGCCACGCCACGCGGCGGCGGCATGGCGATTGTTGCGGCGATCCTGCTGGGCTGCGTTGCGGCAAGCGTGCTGTGGCCGACGGCGCGCCCGACGATCGGCTGGTTCGCAGCAGGGTTGGTCGCAGTGGCCGGCGTGGGCTGGTGGGACGACCATCGGCCGCTCTCGGCCAGGCTGCGCTTTGCGATCCATCTGGCCGCATCTGCGGCGTTGGGCGGACTGGTTTGCCATTACACCGGGAATGTGTGGGATGGGGTGCTGGCTGCCGCCGCGTCCGTTGTGTTGATCAATGTCTGGAATTTCATGGACGGCATCAACGGGCTTGCCAGTAGCCAGGCGGCATTGGCATCCCTGGCATTTGCACTGGTGGCGCCGGCTGCGTGGTCCTGGGCAGGGCTGGCCGTTGCGGCAGCGTGCCTGGGCTTCGTTCCGTTCAATTTTCCGCGCGCGCGCATCTTCATGGGCGATGGCGGCAGCGGCGCGCTTGGCTATGTGCTGGCGGCGTTGCTGGCACTGAACGTGGCCAGCGACCAGGTGAGTTGGTGGATCAGCTGGCTGCCGCTGACGGCGTTTCTTGTAGACGCCGGCTTCACGCTGCTTGCTCGCATGCTCGGCCGGCAACGTTGGTGGGAACCGCACGCCCAGCATGTCTACCAACGGCTGGCACGTCGGGTTGGGGTACACGTTCCGGTAACCGGCATTTATTTCGCTTTCAGCCTCGCTGCTGTCTGCTTGTTTGTGTTAATTCGTCATGATTCGTTTTGGCTGCAGGTGTCCGGAGCTCTGGTATGGGGCGTGGGCGCTACCGCGATCTGGCTTTTTCTGCGCGATGGACTGCGCAATTCTGAGTAATGGACTTTTATGATTTCCTGGCGTGACCGTTTGACCAAGGCCCTACCGCAGATGGCGGTTGTGGTACACGACCTGCTGATGGTGTGGGTGTGCTGGCAGCTGCTGCACGCCGGCCGCTACTCCATGCTGCGCGAGGCGCCGGATCTACCGCTGTGGGACTGGCGCACTGCGGTGGTTCTGGTGGCGCAGGGGTTGGTGTTCTGGAAGATGGGTCTGTACCGCGGGCTGTGGCGCTTCGCCTCGGTGCCGGACCTGTGGAACATCTTCAAGTCGAGTTTCCTCGGCTTGGTCGCGATCGTGCTGGCGCTGTCGTACGACCGGCTGGACGGTGTGCCGCTGTCGGTATTGGTGGTCTATCCCTTCGCCTTGTCTGCGCTGCTGGGAACCCCGCGGCTGTTGTACCGCGCCTGGAAGGATTACCAGATCGCGCATTCCGGCGATGCTGCGCAGCGGGTGCTGATTCTGGGTGCCGGCCGTGCCGCCGAAGGCCTGGTGCGCGATCTGCGTCGCACCGGTGCCTTCGTGCCGGTCGGCTATCTGGATGACGCCAACAATCTGCATGGCGCCAAGATCCAGGGTCTCAATGTGTTGGGCAATCTGGACGAGGCCGCGGCGATTGCCAAGGAAGCCGCCGCCAAGTTGCTGGTGATCGCGATTCCCTCGCTGGATGCCTCCGGCATGCAGCGCGTGGTGGCGATCTGCGAAAGCACCGGTCTGCCGTTCCGCATGGTGCCCAAGCTGATCAACGTGCTGGAAGGGCGCTCGTTGCCGGGCGAGTTGAAGGAAGTTGCGATCGAGGACCTGCTCAACCGCAAGCCGGTCACCCCCGATTGGCGCTTGATCCGCGACTGGCTGACCAACAAGACCGTGATGGTGACCGGCGCCGGCGGCTCGATCGGCTCGGAAGTCTGCCGCCAGTGCGCCCGTCACGGAGCGCGCCGGATCGTGCTGCTGGAAATCGACGAATTGGCGCTGCTGACCATCGATTCGGATCTGCGCCGCTTGTTCCCGGACATCGAAGTCGTGCGTGTGCTCGGCGATTGCGGCGACCCTGCAGTGGTGGCCCATGCCTTGAACACCACGACCCCGGATGCGGTGTTTCATGCGGCCGCCTACAAGCAGGTGCCGCTGCTGGAAGAGCAGTTGCGCGAGGCGGTGCGCAACAATGTGCTGGCGACCGAGAATGTGGCCCGCGCGTGTCAGCGCGCACGCATCGAAACCTTCGTCTTCATTTCCACCGACAAGGCGGTCGAGCCGGTCAATGTGCTGGGCGCGAGCAAGCGCTATGCGGAGATGATCTGCCAGAGCCTGGACGCGCGCGATGCGCCGACGCGCTTCATCACCGTGCGCTTCGGCAATGTGCTGGATTCGGCCGGCAGCGTGGTGCCGTTGTTCCGCGAACAGATCCGTCAGGGCGGCCCGGTCACGGTGACGCATCCGGATGTGACGCGGTACTTCATGACCATCCCCGAAGCCTGCCAGCTGGTGATCCAGGCGGCGGCGTCCGCATCGCACGGTGCGATCTATACGCTGGACATGGGCGAACCGGTGCCGATCCGCTTGCTGGCCGAACAGATGATCCGTCTTGCAGGCAAGCAGCCGGGCAAGGATGTGGCGATCCTCTACACCGGCCTGCGTCCGGGCGAGAAGCTGCACGAGACGCTGTTCTACGCCGACGAAGACTACCGCCCGACCGCGCATCCCAAGATCCTGGAAGCCGGCGTGCGCGAGTTCTCGCACGAGCAGGTGCTGCAACTGGTGACGCGTCTGCGCGAAGCGGTCAATCGTTATGACATCAAGGCAATGGAGACTGTGCTGGGCAGTCTGATGCCGGATTTCGCGGCTGCTCGACGGAAAGTCGACGCGCGATCTGATACGGTCGTTCCATTCCCCGCACGTGAGGTCAGAAGACTTTAATGAGCCAGCGTATTCGCAAGGCCGTATTCCCCGTCGCAGGTCTTGGGACCCGCTTTCTTCCGGCAACCAAGACAGTGCCGAAAGAAATGCTGCCAATCATCGACAAGCCATTGATTCAGTACGCCGTCGACGAAGCCATCCAGGCTGGTTGCGATACGCTGATCTTCGTGACCAACCGCTACAAGCACTCCATTGCCGACTACTTCGACAAGGCCTACGAGCTGGAGCAAAAGCTCGAGCGCGCCGGCAAGCTGGAGCAGCTGGAGCTGGTGCGGCATGCGCTGCCGGAAGGTGTTCGCGCCATTTTCGTGACGCAGGCCGAGGCGCTGGGTCTGGGGCATGCGGTGTTGTGTGCCAAGGCCGTGGTCGGCGATGAGCCGTTCGCGGTGCTGTTGCCGGACGATCTGATGTGGAACCGTGGCGACGCCGCGCTGACCCAGATGGCCGATGTTGCGGAAGCATCCGGTGGCAGCGTCATCGCCGTGGAAGACGTGCCGCACGACAAGACCGCCAGCTACGGCATCGTGTCCACCGACGCATTCGACGGCCGTAAGGGTCGCATCAATGCGATCGTCGAAAAGCCCAAGCCGGAAGTGGCCCCGAGTAATCTGGCCGTGGTCGGTCGCTATGTGCTCAGCCCAAAGATTTTCGAGTTGCTCGAAGCCACCGGTGCAGGTGCCGGCGGCGAGATCCAGCTGACCGACGCGATTGCCGAGCTGCTGAAAAAAGAGCAGGTCGATGCCTTCCGTTTCGAAGGCCGCCGTTTCGATTGCGGCGCGCATATCGGCCTGATCGAAGCCACGGTGCATTTCGCGCTCGAGCACGAAAAGCATGGCGGGCCGGCCAGGGAAATTCTGCGCAACGCATTGGCCCAGGTCGACGTACGCGGCTGATTGCTGCCGTATCGTTGTTTCCACGAACGACGCCACTTGGCGTCGTTCGTCGTTTGGAGACGCGTTGTACGGCATCGCTGCGCCGGCCGAACTCGGCACCGCAACGACCACGGCTGCGCAGATGCGCACCCTGGTGCAGGCCGGCGTGGTACGCGTGCCGCCCGTTGTTCCGCATCCTGGCTGCGTCCAGGGCGCGCGAGGTGATGACGGCGGCGGCATTGCTGGTTGTGTTGGGCGCGGCACTGTTGATGCAGGTGGGCGGGCTGTCGATGGCGATGGGCGCGTTCCTGGCCGGCGTGTTGTTGTCCGAATCCACGTTCCGGCATCAGATCGAAGCGGATATCGAGCCATTTCGCGGCATCCTGCTGGGGCTGTTTCCTGGGCGTTGGCAGGAGCCTGGACCTGCGGGTGGTCGCGGCCGACTGGCGCCTGATCGTGACCGGCGTACCGGCCTTGATGGTAGGCAAGGGCGTGTGCATCTATGCGGTAGCGCGGTTGATGCGCAACGACCATCGCCAGGCACTGGAGCGTGGGGTGCTGATGGCGCAGGGCGGCGCGTTCGCGTTTGTGCTGTTTGCTGCCGCGTCGGCATCGGGCGTCATCGATGCGCAGGTCAATGCCAGCGTGACCGCCATCGTGGTGCTGTCGATGGCGCTGCACGCCTCCTGCGCACACAGCGCACGCGCGATTGCGGTGTGCGTCGATAACCGCGAGGCGGCCAATCGCATCGTCGAACTGGCAACGCGCGAATTTCCGCATGCCAAGCTGCTGGTGCGTTCGTACGATCGTGAGCATTCGGCACAACTGGTCGCTGCCGGGATTACCAGATCCGCGAGACCTTCGAGTCGGCGGTGGTCTTCGGCAAGACGGCACTGGTGGAGCCGGGTGTGGACGCGGACGAAGCCGTCACGATTGCGCGCGAGATCCGACGCCGCGATGCGGAGCGTTTCAAACCGGAAATTGCGGCTGGCGACACCCGTGCCGGTGCCGTGGCAGGGCTGATGTACGGCAACATCGCGCCGACCGTGCCCAAGCCCACGCCGTTCACTCCACCGCGTCGCGAAAGCCGCACGCTCAATCCCGATGCGGTGCCGCTGGCCGAGCAAGCCGAGACGGCGACCCGCGATTAAGCGCAGCCGGCAGAACGACTATGCAGCCGTCAGGCGGGCGCGGCCGGCGCTCGGATGCGACATGCATCACTCGTACGCTCCGGTTCTGGGCCGGTCAGCGCCCACGGCCAGCTGCTCGCTAGGTTTCTAGCCGCTATATGACGTGCGAACGGAACGACGGCCCGGCCGCCGATCGAGCATCCGCGCTCGGTGGGGCATGGACCACTCAATAGCTCGACTTCTTTGCGCCATCCATGTGCACCTCACAACCGCCCGCGACGGTTTGATAACTGCACCAAGCGATGCCTGCCTCAGCCATGCTTGCGCTGGGCCGCGGCGAAGGCTTCCAACTGCGCGGGCGTGGCGTCTTTTTGATGCTGTTGCTTCCAGTCGGCAAATGGCATGCCGTAGACCGTTTCGCGCGCCTGCTCCTTGCTCATGGTCTGGCCGTGTGCTTCGGCCGCTTCGCGGTACCAGTCGCCCAGGCAGTTGCGGCAGAAGCCGGCCAGGATCATCAAGTCGATGTTCTGCACATCGGTGCGGTCCTGATTGAGATGCTGCAAGAGGCGGCGAAATGCGGCCGCTTCGATGGATGTGGTGATTGAATCGGACGTTGAGGTGGTGTCGGTCATGACGGAATCGGGGACAATAGACGGCCTTCGACTCTACACCTGACGCCCCATGACCGCTTCCGCGCCAGCTGCCTCCGCTTCGGCCCGCCTTCTCGATGGTCGCCGCATTGCCGAGGAATTGCTCGACGGGTTGAAGCTGCGGGTGGATGCGCGCGTGGCAGCCGGCAAGGCGCGCCCCGGGCTGGCCGTGGTGCTGGTCGGCGGCGATCCGGCTTCGTCGGTGTATGTGCGCAACAAGCGTCGCGCGGCGGAAAAAGTCGGCATCGCGGCCTTCGATTACGACCTGCCACAGGGCACCAGCGAAGCCGAGTTGGCATCGCTGATCGATGAGCTCAACGCCGACCCCAAGATCCACGGCATCCTGATCCAGCTGCCGCTCCCGGGCATCCCCGATGCCAACCGGCTGATCCAGCGTATCGACCCGCGCAAGGACGTGGACGGGTTCCATCCGCAGAATGTCGGGCATCTGGCCTTGCGCGAATTCGGCCTGCGCCCGTGCACGCCGCGCGGCATCGTGACCTTGCTCGGTCACACCGACCAGCCGGTGCGTGGCCGCAACGCCACCATCGTGGGGGTGAGCAACCATGTCGGCCGGCCGATGGGGCTGGAGTTGCTGATCGCCGGCTGTACGGTCACCAGTTGCCACAAATTCACCCCGCCCGATGTGCTGGAAGCCAGCGTGCGCAACGCCGACATCCTGGTGGTGGCGGTGGGCCGGCCAGGCCTGATTCCGGGCGAATGGGTCAAGCCAGGCGCGGTGGTCATCGATGTGGGCATCAATCGCCTGGAAGACGGGCGGCTGGTGGGCGATGTCGGTTTCGACGCAGCGGTGCAACGCGCGGCCTGGATCACGCCGGTGCCGGGTGGGGTAGGGCCGATGACGGTCGCCACGCTGATGCAGAACACCATCGAGGCCGCTGATGCGGCCGGGAGTGGGGATTCGGGATTGGAGATTCGTTGAAGGCAACGGCGAAGCGCATGCATCGGCCGATCCGGATTGCGTCCGAGATCGGCCGGCCCTCGTCATCCGGACAAACAGGCAAACGACGGGGGTGGTGCAAGGTGACGCCGTTGCGAATCGCAAATCCCGAATCCCCAATCCCGGCCCCAATGCGTTAAAATGCCGCGCTTCCCCAAACTCGGGTCCGCCGATGCTCCGCATCCAGGCTGAAGCTCTTACCTACGACGACGTCTCGCTCGTCCCCGCTCATTCGATCGTCCTGCCCAAGGATGTCAGCCTGGAAACCCGGCTGACCCGCGATCTGCGCCTGAAACTGCCGATTCTCTCGGCCGCAATGGACACAGTGACCGAACACCGCCTGGCGGTGGCCATGGCCCAGCTGGGCGGCATCGGCATCATCCACAAGAACCTGACCCCGGCGCAGCAGGCCGGCGAAGTGGCGCGGGTCAAGAAGTTCGAGTCCGGTGTGATCACCGAGCCGTTCACGGTCAGCCCGGACACCACCATCGGTGAAGTGCTGGCGCTGACCCGCGCACGCAACATCTCCGGTGTGCCGGTAGTGGATGGCAGCGAACTGGTCGGCATCGTCACCAGCCGCGACATGCGTTTCGAAAAGCGGCTGGACGATCCGGTCCGCCACATCATGACCAAGAAGGACCGCCTGATCACCGTGCGCGAAGGCGCCAGCGATGAGGAAGTGCTGGAGCTGCTGCATCGCAACCGCATCGAAAAGATCCTGGTGGTCAACGACAGCTTCGAGCTGCGTGGGCTGATCACGGTCAAGGACATCCAGAAGAAGACCGATAACCCGAATGCCGCAAAGGACAGCGCCAAGCGCTTGTTGGTGGGCGCGGCGGTGGGTGTGGGTGGCGATACCGAACAGCGCATCGAACTGCTTGCCGCAGCCGGCGTGGACGTGGTGATTGTCGACACTGCGCACGGCCACTCGCAGGGCGTGATCGATCGCGTGGCGTGGGTCAAGAAGACCTACCCGCAGCTGCAGGTGATCGGCGGCAACATCGTCACCGGCGATGCCGCGCTGGCGCTGATGGATGCCGGCGCCGATGCGGTCAAGGTCGGCGTGGGCCCGGGCTCGATCTGCACCACGCGTGTGGTTGCAGGCGTGGGCGTGCCGCAGATCACCGCGGTGGACATGGTGGCCGAAGCGTTGCAGGACCGTATCCCGCTGATTGCCGATGGCGGCATCCGCTATTCCGGCGACATCGGCAAGGCGCTGGTGGCTGGCGCGTCCACGGTGATGGTCGGCGGCCTGCTGGCCGGTACCGAAGAAGCCCCGGGCGAGGTCGAGTTGTTCCAGGGCCGTAGCTACAAGAGCTACCGCGGCATGGGCAGCCTGGGCGCCATGGAAAAGGGGTCCAAGGATCGCTATTTCCAGGATTCCAGCGACGCCGACAAGCTGGTGCCGGAAGGCATCGAAGGGCGCGTGCCGTACCGCGGTTCGGTTGGCGGCATCATCCACCAGCTCATCGGTGGCCTGCGCGCGACCATGGGCTATGTCGGTTGCGCAACGATCGAAGACATGCGCACCAAGCCCAAGTTCGTCAAGATCACCGGCGCGGGCCAGCGCGAAAGTCACGTGCATGACGTGCAGATCACCAAAGAGCCGCCGAACTATCGCGCCGGCTGATTGAGAATGGGGAATCGGGAATCGTAAGAGCCCGCTGCTTCCTCGTCCTGTAGCGATTGTCACCGCGTTTGCTGTTGCCATTCCCCACTCCCGATTCTCGATTCCCGGCTCTCGATGACCAACATCCATACCGACAAGATCCTCATCCTCGATTTCGGCGCGCAGTACACCCAGCTGATTGCGCGGCGTATTCGCGAGATCGGGGTCTACTGCGAAATCTGGGCGTGGGATCATGATCCGTCGGAGATTGCCGGTTTTGGTGCCAAGGGCATCATCCTGTCCGGTGGGCCCGAGTCGACCACCTTGCCGGGTGCGCCGGTCGCGCCGCAGGAAGTGTTCGACAGCGGTTTGCCAGTTTTCGGCATCTGCTACGGCATGCAGACCTTGGCCGCGCAGTTGGGCGGTGCAACGGAAGCTGCCGATCAACGCGAATTCGGCCATGCCGAAGTGGACGTGGTTGCGGCCGATGCGCTGTTCGCTGGTCTGACCGATCATGCCGGCGCGGCGCGCCTGAATGTCTGGATGAGCCATGGCGACCATGTGTCGCAGGTGCCGCCGGGCTTCACCATTACCGCTGTGACCGACCGCATTCCGGTGGCAGCGATGTCCAACGAAGACAAGCGTTGGTACGGCGTGCAGTTCCATCCCGAAGTGACGCACACGCTGCAGGGCCAGACCTTGCTGCGCCGCTTCGTGGTGGATGTCTGCGGCTGCCAGACGTTGTGGACCGCGGCCAACATCATCGACGACCAGATCGCCCGCGTGCGCGCACAAGTGGGCGACGACGAAGTCATCTTGGGTTTGTCCGGCGGCGTCGATTCGTCGGTGGTCGCGGCGCTGTTGCACAAGGCGATCGGCGACAAGCTGACCTGCGTGTTCGTCGACACCGGCCTGCTGCGCTGGCAGGAAGGCGACCAGGTGATGGCGATGTTCGCCGAGCACATGGGCGTCAAGGTGATCCGCGTCAACGCGGCCGATCGCTACTTTGCCAAGCTCGAAGGCGTCAGCGACCCGGAATCCAAGCGCAAGATCATCGGCAACCTGTTCGTGGATATCTTCGACGAAGAATCCAACAAACTGGCCAATGCGAAGTGGCTGGCGCAGGGCACGATCTATCCGGACGTGATCGAGTCGGCCGGCAGCAAGACCGGCAAGGCGCACGTGATCAAGAGCCACCACAACGTCGGTGGCTTGCCCGAGCACATGAAGCTGGGCTTGGTCGAGCCGCTGCGCGAACTGTTCAAGGACGAAGTGCGTCGCCTGGGCGTCGAACTCGGCCTGCCACGCACGATGGTGTATCGCCATCCGTTCCCGGGCCCGGGCCTGGGCGTGCGCATCCTGGGCGAAGTGAAGCGCGAGTACGCCGAACTGCTGGCCAAGGCCGATGCGATCTTCATCGACGAACTGCGCAAGGCCGATCTGTACGACAAGACCAGCCAGGCGTTCGCGGTGTTCCTGCCGGTCAAGTCGGTGGGCGTGGTTGGCGATGCACGCGCCTACGAATGGGTCATCGCGCTGCGTGCGGTGGAGACCATCGATTTCATGACCGCGCATTGGGCGCATCTGCCATACGACTTCCTCGGCACGGTGAGCAATCGCATCATCAACGAACTGCGCGGCGTCTCGCGCGTGGTCTACGACATCTCCGGCAAGCCGCCTGCGACGATCGAGTGGGAGTGAGTTGAACGATAAAGGCGCCGAGAGGCGCCTTTATCGTTATCGCAAGCAATGAACTGACTACGTTCTCTCTCTTCGTTCAATGCATGGCTACCTGCGCTGCGTGCTGGATGGCGTACGTGATTGCATGCAGATGTCAGCAGCGACTGCACGCAATCCATCAATCCGGCCAGTGGCTCGCCAAGTCGAATGAGAGCTGCCGTTGATGGCAAATAGAGAGAAGATACACGGTGCCGGTGATCTGTACATAGAGCATCAGATAGTCCGCCATCACATACTCGCGTAGTTCGGCGTCTTTGACGATGAAGTCGAGTTGCTTGCGTAAGCGGGCAACACCATTGGCCACCTCGACCGAGTGAATTGGCCGTTCCAGCAACAGACGTCCCATGTCTGGAAAACGTTCCAGATTGGGAATGACGGTGTCCATCAATGTGTCCACTAACGCATCGAAGGCCTGAAGAGCGTAGATCTCGCGTAGGAATGCCTCGATCGCTGCGAGGTTGCTCTCGAAGTGGGCGGTGAGTTTCACCTGATGACGCGTTGCCACTGAGCGATGCCTCGTCAACCTGCAGTGCCGGATGCACGGCGGCGTTTGATCGCAGACAGCGTGCTGCGTGCATCTTTGATGTTGCCAGCAGCAACGTCCTCCAGGCCTTTGCGTGCATCGTCAATCAGTAATAAATGAATGCGCTCGCGCTCAAGCTGGTGGTAGTAGTCCAACCGCTTGGCATCGATGATGGCGATATAGCTTTCGCCATTCTTCGTAACGATTTTTTCAGCGCCGGCCTTTACCTGGTCTGCTAGCTCGGAAAGATGCGCCCTGGCGTGCGATAGCGGAATCACGTCGGCTGAAGAGATCGCCATGGTGCGGTCCTGAGAGCTGGTGGTGTACAGAATAGCGTACACCATGTTGTTATGAATTTTGTGAGATGTAGTGCGGGGCGTTGGGCGCAGTGGTGTCTATCAAAACGAGAACCCAGTCGGCGGCTCATCGTGGGCAAAGCCCAAAAAGGGGGGATGCGCTCCCAAGAGTTCCAGACAGAAAAAAACCGCGCAGAGCGCGGCTTGGGTTTCGTTCGTGTGGCGATAACGTGTCAACGCACCTTGGCCAACGCCACGCGCGCATCGGCCATGAACTTCTGCGCTTCCTGCGGTGTGGCCAGGTTGGCGCCGAGTTGGCTGAGCACCTGTTCGATGTCGCTCGATGCTCCCCAGGCTTCGTCGCAGAGCATGCCGGCGATCGGGCCGAGATAATTCAATGCAACTTTCTCCAGCGCCTGGCGAACCGCTTCGTCCGGCGCTGTGCCGTTGCCGGTAGAGACCGGTGCGGACGCTGTCGGTGCTGCGCTGGCTGCGGCAGGTGTCGGCAGCGGGGTAGTGGCGACCGGCGCACGTACCGGCGCGGGCGCACCGCCCAGATCCTGTTCGAAACCGCCCATCAACCATTGCCGCGAGTCATCGCTCAACAGCGAGGACTTGCCCAGGCCGGCACCGGGGTCGGCCTGGAAGCGCGCCTTGGCCGCGTTGACCATGGTGAGGCGCTGTACCGCCTCATCATTGCGCAGCATGCGGAATACCACTTCTTCGATCTGCCCGGCATTGATGCGGACGATGCAGGAATGGTTTTCCTCGGTGACGATGAACAGAAAGCCGGACGCCTTCTTCAATGCCAGCGCCTTGAGCTCGCGCAGGATCTCGATCAGCGGACGGAATTCAGTGGACATGGCGTCTTCCTTGCAGCATCAGGTACGGAATGGGTGACAGCGCCTCAGCGTTTGCCGAGGCGCTCCATGGCCAACCGGACACTGTTGGACAGGCGGGAAATGGCACGTGCCAGGGTACCAATTTCATCCTTGAGATTGACCTCTTCGATGGTGTGGTTCCACTTGCCCAGGCTCAGTTCTTCGGCCACGGTGGTCAGGTGCTGGATGGGGCGCAAGACGCGGCTCCAGATCAGGGCCCACTGCAAGCCAAGCAACAGGGCGCACACCAACAGGCCGATGCCGGCGATCCACAGCGACTGGCGCACGATCACGCCATTGACGTCGCTCTTGGGATACGCCGAGACCAGCGTAAAGCCCCAATCGGGCACTTCCTGCTTGGTCACGACCCAATCGTTGGGGCTGTCCTTGACGATGCGTTCGATGGTGGCGGTGTCGGTGGTGGCACCGGTGGTGGACTGGAAGCGCAGCGTGTTCTTGCTGTCGAACACGGCGATGAAGCCGGAGTCGAGCACGCGGCGGCTGCTGACCACGTTTTCCAGCGCCTGCGTGTCGGCCTTGTAACCGACGTACCAGGCGCCGATGACGCGCTTGTCGTTGCCGGCAAAGATCGGCTCGTAGCCGGTGACGTACGGGTTGCCGAGGATGTCGACCACGCCGTAAAAGCTTTCGCCGTTACGCAGCTTGGCGGCGGCCTGGCCATTGGGATCGAGCACGGTGCCGATGGCGCGGCTGCCGTCGTCCTTCTTGACGTTGGTGGAGATGCGCACGAAATCGTCGCCGGTGCGCGAGAACAGCGTGGCGGTGCCTTCGTGGATGGCGGTGACGTCGTCGAGCATGGTGAAGGAATTCGCCTGCGGGCGCTGGCCCAGCAACAGGTCATGGGCGCTGCGGTCGGCGACGCGGATTTCGCCGCCAATGCTCGGTGCGCCCTGGGCGTTGGCTTCCTTGCGCAGCTGGCGCATGGAGGAATTGACACGGTCGAGCATCATCGAGCGGGTGACTGCGAACAAGGTCTGCAAGGACACCGACTGGCGCTCGATCGAGTTGCCGGCTTCGAACTTGACCCGGTTCGCTTCGGTAATGGCCAGAATGACCGTCAGTGCCACCACCACGACCAGCACCAAGGCCAGCACCGGCAACAGCAGGCGCACCCGCAAAGAGTGACGAAGCATCGCAATTCCCCTGAACGCGTTTAGTGATTGAATCGAATGCCGCCGCAGCGAGTGCGGCGGTCGGACGTAGCCAATATCGGCTGCCGAACAAGATGCTGAAGCGGCCCCCATGCCGCTAGGCGGTGCATACGATAGCGTAAGCCGATCGGTTTGAGCGCGCGGGGCTATCGCCTGCGTGGCCTCGCGTTCAAGAATGCTCGACCGCGTTGCAAAGTTGCGGGCTGAATCGGGCAGGGCAGGCCTGGTGGCGGCGCGCATCCAGATTGCTCGTTATGCCGTTCCGTTCCCGACTCGAAGATCAGCGAGGCCGGTCTTCGGCGCGACCCCATGGGGCCATGCGCGGTCACGGCGTTGCGATGCGCCTTATGAGGACACCGAGCGGCGTGCAGGCGCAGGCTGTGCAATCGAGCGTTCGCCTGCGCCGCTCAGGTTTCCAGCGACAGGATGCCGCGCCGTAGCGCAACCGTCACCGCATGGGTGCGATCGCGCACGCCCAGCTTGGCGAGGATGTTCTTCATATGCGCCTTGACCGTTTCTTCGGAGATGCTCAAGGCGCTGCCGATCTGCTTGTTGGAGCAGCCCGTGGCGACCAGGTTCAACACTTCGGTCTCGCGTGCGGACAGGGCATCGTCGAGCACGTGGGCGGCGATGTTTTCGGCCAGCGTTCGAGGCGCATGCACCACGCATAGACTGCAATGCCAAGCGCGCCGTCCACACCCGCCGGATGACTGCTCGCTATGTTTTCGGCGTCTGCTATCAAACATCACTACCGCCGAAATCATAAAAAAGGCCGACTCTCACGAGCCGGCCTTTTCCAATCCAGTCAAACCGGATCAGGCTTTGGCAAACGCCAGCAGATCCTTGTTGAACTGATCGGCATGGGTAATGGTCAAGCCATGCGGCGCGCCGGCGTAAATCTTCAGCTCGGCGTTCTTGATGATCTTGGCCGACAGCTTGCCGGACGCATCGATGGGCACGATCTGGTCGTCGTCGCCGTGCACGACCAGCGCCGGCACATCGATCTTCTTCAGGTCGGGGGTGTAATCGACTTCGGAGAATTGCTTGATGCAGTCGTACTGGCCCTTGTGTCCACCCAGCATGCCCTGCAGCCAGAACGAATCGCGCATGCCTTGCGTGACCTTGTTGCCGTCGCGGTTGGCGCCGAAGAACGGAGTGGTCAGGTCCTGGTAGAACTGCGAACGGTCCTTGGCAACGCCATCGCGGATGCCGTCGAACACGCTCAGCGGCAAGCCGCCCGGATTGGTCGGGCTCTTGACCATCTGCGGCGGCACCGCACCCACCAGCACGACCTTGGCCACGCGCTTGCTGCCGTGGCGGCCAACGTAATGCGCCACTTCGCCGCCGCCGGTGGAATGGCCAACCAGGATCGCGTCTTTTAGATCCAGCGCTTCGATCACGCCGGCCAGGTCGTCGGCGTAGGTGTCCATGTCGTTGCCGTCCCAGGTCTGCGACGAACGGCCGTGGCTGCGACGGTCATGCGCAATCACGCGATAACCGTGTTGCCCCATGAACAGCATTTGCGGGTCCCAGGCATCGCCGCTGAGCGGCCAACCGTGTGCGAACACGACTGGCTGGCCCTTGCCCCAATCCTTGTAAAAAATGTTGGCGCCGTCGGGACGTTTGATGAAATTGGACATCGGGGTGACTCCGTGGGTGGACGAGTGGGGTGGTGAGGTGGGATGTGCGCGGTTGGCTGCGGCACCGGCAAGGCCTGGCAGCGACAACGCTGCCACGGCGACAGTGCCGGAAATGAGAAAGTTGCGGCGTCCGGCATCCGTGCGGCGAGGACGGTGCATCCGCGCGCAAATCCACAAGACGCGGCTCGGTCTGCAAGCGAAGGGCGCGCGGCTTGTTCTCTTCGTGCCCCTCTGCCAGCGCAACGCATGCAATCGAACGCAAGCGCAGCGTTCTTGGCGGATGCCGCCGTTCAGTGCAGCGCGGTGTCCCAGAGCAGCTTCAGGTTCAAGCCCACGATGACTGCAGCAATCACCCAGGCGATGCGCACCAACCATGCCGGCGCCACCAGCGCGCCCATCAACTTGCGGTCCGACACAAAGCGCACCAGCGGAATCACCGCAAACGGCAGCTGCATCGACAACACCACCTGGCTGAGCACCAACAGGCGCGCAGTACCGGCTTCGCCATACAGCCAGGTCACGATGACCACCGGCACGATGGCGATGCCGCGGGTCAGCAGGCGCCGTATCCACGGCGGCAGGCGCAATTGCAGGAAGCCTTCCATCACGATCTGACCGGCCAGCGTAGCGGTCACGGTGGAGTTGATGCCGGAGGCAAGCAGCGCCACCGCAAACAGGGTCGAGGCCAGGCCGACGCCGAGCATCGGCGCCAGCAATGCGTGCGCCTGTTCGATCTCCTGCACGTCGGTGCGGCCCTGCACATGGAACACCGCCGCCGCCAGGATCAGGATCGAGGCATTGATGAACAACGCGAACATCAGTGCCACGGTGCTGTCGGTGACCGCCCAGCGCAGCGCCGATTTGCGGCCGACATCGGTGCGCGGATATGCGCGCGTCTGCACGATCGACGAATGCAGATACAGGTTATGCGGCATCACCGTCGCACCGATGATGCCGATCGCCAGGTACAGCGCCTGCGGGTCGGTGACCACCTGCGCACGTGGAATGAAACCGCCCAGCACTGCCGCAATCGGTGGCGCGGCTAGTGCGATCTGGATGCCGAAGCACACGAAGATGATCAGCAGCAACGCGATCACAAAGGCTTCCAACGCGCGGAAACCGCGGTTCATCAGCAACAACACCAGCACTACGTCCACCGCGGTGATGATCGCGCCGACGGTCAGCGGGATGCCGAACAACAGCTTCAACGCAATCGCGGTACCGATCACTTCGGCCAGGTCGCAGGCGATGATCGCCAGTTCGCAAATGCCCCACAGCGCCAGATTGACTGCGCGCGGGTAGCGCGCACGGCAGGCCTGCGCCAGATCCATCCCGGTTGCGATGCCCAACCGCGCCGACAAGCCCTGCAGCACGATCGCCATCAGGTTCGACAACAGGATCACCGACAGCAGCAGGTAGCCGAACTGCGAACCGCCGGCCAGGTCGGTGGCCCAGTTGCCCGGGTCCATGTAGCCCACCGACACCATGTAGCCCGGCCCCAGAAATGCCAGCAAGCGAAACCACCAATGGCCGCCCTTGGGCACGGCAACACTGGCGTGGTGGTCGCCCAGGCCGCCAGCGGCGGTGGCTGACGACGGCGTTGAGGTGACGTTGTCGGCGGACATACGAATGGATCGATACAGGACGAAAGGGATGATATAGCAAGTGCTATGCTGTTGAGCATTGGCAAACTCAATCGTATTGATCGGCCGCGTGCTTCAAACTACGCATCCCGGCACCGACGCCGGCGACCATGACGAGGATGAGGGTGGGCAAGAGCGAAAAGGTGGAAGCGGCCGCGCCGGTCCTGATCGATGCGCAGGTGCACATGGAAAGCTTCCGTCAGGTGCGCGAAGCGCGCCGCGCCGAGCTGGTCGAGGACTACGTGGAGCTGATCTCCGATCTGCTGGTCGACGGCGGCGAGGCGCGTCAAGTCGATATCGCCGCGCGCCTGGGCGTAGCGCAGCCCACCGTGGCCAAGATGCTCAAGCGGCTGGTGCGCGATGGCTGGGTGGTGCAGCGGCCGTACCGTGGCGTGTTCCTGACCCCGGCCGGCGAGGCCCTGGCGGCTTCCAGCCGGCAGCGGCATCAGATCGTGGAGCGCTTCCTGCTTGCGCTTGGCATCGACGAAGCCACGGCGCGCCGCGACGCAGAGGGCATCGAGCACCATGTCAGCGAGGCCACGGTTGCCGCGTTCGCGGCGTTTCTGGACCGCCAGGGCGGCTCGGCCACGTGAGCGTGCCTGCCGACGTGCCGACCAATGTGCCGATCAAAGCACCGGACGATGCACCGCACACGGCAATCGACACGCACTGGATGCAGCACGCCTTGCACCTGGCCGAGCGTGCCGAGCGCGACTACGACGAAATCCCGGTCGGCGCATTGCTGGTCGATGCCGATGGCAAGGTGTTGGGGGAGGGCTGGAACTTCAACATCGCCAGCCACGACCCCAGCGCGCATGCCGAAATCATGGCCATGCGCGAAGCCGGGCGCCGGCTGGCCAATCACCGCCTGATCGGCTGCACGCTGTACGTCACGCTGGAGCCATGCGCGATGTGCGCCATGGCGATGATCCACGCGCGGATCGCGCGGGTGGTGTTCGCCGCCAGCGACCCTAAAACCGGTGCCTGCGGCAGCGTGTTCGACCTGCTGGCCGACCCGCGCCACAATCATCGCGTGCAGGTCTGCGGCGGCGTGCTCGCGGCCGAGGCGAGCCTGCGGCTGACCAATTACTTCAGGGCCAAACGCGGCAAGCCGCCACTTGCGCCCTGAGCGACGCGGCCGCGGTATGATGCGCGCCCTTTCCAGCATCCGGCCGGCAACGGCTCTACAGGACGGTGATATGGCAGAGAACCTTGCAGGCAACGACCGACTGATCTGGATCGATCTGGAAATGACCGGCCTGGATACCGATCGCGATTCCATCATCGAGATCGCCACCATCGTGACCGATGCGCAGTTGAACGTGCTTGCCGAGGGGCCGGAACTGGCCATCGCGCATCCGCTGGCAACCCTGGAAGCAATGGACGAGTGGAACCGCAATCAGCATCGCCGCTCGGGTCTTTGGCAGCGCGTGCTCGACAGCCAGGTCACCCACGCCCAGGCCGAAGCGCAGACCGTGGCATTTTTGGGCGAATGGATCCGCGCCGGCGCCTCGCCGATGTGCGGAAACTCGATCTGCCAGGACCGCCGCTTCCTGCACCGGCAGATGTCGCGCCTGGAGCGCTATTTCCACTACCGCAACCTGGACGTATCCACCATCAAGGAACTGGCGCGGCGTTGGGCGCCGACGGTGGCCAATGGGTTTGCCAAGAGCTCGGCGCACACCGCGCTGAGCGATGTACGCGATTCGATCGACGAGCTGCGTCACTACCGGCAGTTCATGGGCGCGCTCGGTGGCGATACCGCGGCGGGTGTGGAAGGCTGAGCATCCGTGGGCGCGCTGTGGCGTGCAGCGGTAGCGGTGCAAGGCGGGCAGGCAGAAGAGCGATGCAGCGCGCAGTTGAAGCGCTTCTCAACAGCGCTTCTGCGCCTATCCGGTCAACGCGACTCCGAGCCGTAATCGCTGACAAAAAAGGCCGCATCGTGAGATGCGGCCTTTTCGTTTTCCAGTGTACTAGTGCGGGTGTCGACCTATCAACGCGCCAACGAAGGCCCTTTGCTCAGGTCGCCATCGTCGGTGATGCCTTTCAGCAATAGATCGGAGATCGGCTTGCCGTCGGCATCGTGGTGATACACGTGCAGGTCGCGTTGCGGGTAGGGGATGTTGAGCCCGTTTTCCAGCAACTGGTTGCGGATCTGCTCCAGCGTGGTGCTCTTGGCCGCGCCGAAGTTGCCGTTGGTCGCATACGCGAACAACATCAGATCCACCGTACTTTCGCCCAGGTTGGTGACCTGCACGAACGGTGCCGGCGACTCCAGGATGTTCGGGTTGTCCTTGGCAATCTGCAGCAACAGCTGCTGGGCCTTCTTCAGATCGTCTTCGTAGCCCACGCCCACGGTCACTTCCAGGCGGCGGTTGGGCAGGGTGCTGTAGTTGATGATCGGTGCGGTGGTAATCGTGCTGTTGGGCAGCGTGATCATGCGTTCGTCGAACGAGCGGATCCGGGTCTGGAAGATCCGGATCTCGTCCACGATGCCTTCCTGGCCTGCAATCAGCACATGGTCGCCATCGCGCATCGGTCGCAGCACGATCAACATCACGCCAGCGGCGATGTTGGACAAGGAATCCTTCAACGCAAGACCGACTGCCAGGCCTGCCGCGCCGAGCACTGCGATCAGCGAGGTCGGTGGGACCCCGATCTGACTCAGCGCACTGACGAACACCAGCACCAGCAACAACGCATACATCACGTTACGCAGAAAGTTGGTCAGTGTGATCTCGACGCGCGCGCGGGTGAGGGCGCGGTGCAGCCATTGGCTAAGCTGCCTGGCCAGCCACATGCCGACCACGACAATCAGCAACGCGACGCCCCAATTGACCGCGTACTGTGCCCACGGAATGGCTGCCCAATTGAACGCAGGCTCGCTGCCGGCCGCGGGCTTGGCAGCTGCTGCAGCTCCTGCCGCCGCCGGCTTCGCAGCAGCTGCTCCTGCAGCTGCCGCCCACACCGCACCCAACAGTCCCATCAGCTCTCGCTCTTGAGCTTGGCCAGACGCAGCCAGGTATCGACCACGGTGTCAGGATTCAGCGACACCGACTCGATGCCTTCCTGCATCAACCACTCGGCCAGTTCCGGGTGATCCGACGGCCCCTGGCCGCAGATGCCGACGTACTTGCCCTTGGCACGCGCCGACTTGATCGCCATCGACAGCAGCTTCTTCACCGCCGGGTTCCGCTCGTCGAACAGGTGCGCCACGATCGACGAGTCGCGATCCAGGCCCAGGGTCAGCTGGGTCAGGTCGTTGGAGCCGATCGAGAAGCCGTCGAAGATCTCCAGGAACTCGTCGGCCAGCAGCGCGTTGGAGGGCAACTCGCACATCATGATGATCTTGAGGCCCGGCTTTCCATCGGCACCGGCGCCCTGCTTGAGCCCGTTCTGCTCCAGCACCTCGATCACCTTGCGGCCTTCTTCCAGCGTACGCACGAACGGGATCATCACCCAGAGGTTGTCCAGGCCCATCTCGTTGCGCACCTTCAGCACCGCCTTGCACTCCAGCGAGAACGCCTTGGTGAAGGACGGGTCGACGTAACGGCTGGCGCCACGGAAGCCGATCATCGGGTTTTCTTCATGCGGTTCGTAACGCGAACCGCCGATCAGGTTGGCGTACTCGTTGGACTTGAAGTCCGACAGGCGCACGATCACCGTGTTCGGTGCCACCGAGGCGGTCAACGTGGCGATGCCTTCGGCCAGGCGGTTGACGTAGAAGCTCACCGGGTCGCCGTAACCGGCAATCTTGGCGTCGATCTTCTTGCGGACATCGGCGTCCTGCTTGTCGTATTCCAGCAGCGCGTTCGGGTGGATGCCGATATGCGCGGCGATGATCATTTCCAGACGCGCCAGACCAATACCGGCGTTGGGCAACTGACCGAAGTCGAACGCGCGCTCTGGGTTGGCCACGTTCATCATGATCTTCAGCGGGGCAGGCGGCATGTTGCCCAGATCGGTGGTGGTGCGCTCGAACGGCAGCAGGCCGTCGTAGATGAAGCCGGTATCGCCTTCGGCGCAGCTCACGGTGACTTCCTGGCCGTCGCTGAGCACATCGGTGGCATTGCCCGAACCGACCACTGCCGGCACGCCGAGCTCGCGCGCGATGATCGCGGCGTGGCAGGTGCGGCCGCCACGGTTGGTAACGATTGCCGACGCACGCTTCATCACCGGCTCCCAATCGGGGTCGGTCATGTCGGCGATCAATACGTCGCCGGCCTGCACGCGGCTCATGTCGTCCAGCGAGCGCACCACACGTGCGACGCCGCTGCCGATCTTGGCACCCACCGCGCGGCCTTCGACCAGGATCCTGGCGTCCTTGGCTTCCAGCGAGAAACGCTCGATCTGGGTGGCGTGGCTGCGCGACTTCACGGTCTCCGGGCGCGCCTGCACGATGAACAGCTTGCCGCTGACACCGTCCTTGGCCCACTCGATATCCATCGGGCGGCCGTAATGCTTTTCGATCACCAGTGCCTGCTTGGAAAGCTCCTGCACGTCTTCGTCGCTGATCGAGAAGGTGTTGCGCAGTTCCACCGGCGTGTCTTCGGTGCGCACGCGCTCGCCGGGGACGTCCGAATACACCATGCGAATGGCCTTGCTGCCCAGCGAGCGGCGCAGGATGGCCGGCTTGCCCGCAGTAAGCGTGGGCTTGTAGACGTAGAACTCGTCCGGGTTGACCGCACCCTGCACGACCATTTCGCCCAGACCGAAGCTGGAGGTGACGAACACCACATCGCGGAAACCGGATTCGGTGTCCAGCGTGAACAACACGCCGGCCGCGCCCACGCCCGAACGCACCATCAACTGCACGCCGGCCGACAGGAATACGTCTTCGTGCTTGAAGCCGTGGTGCACGCGATAGGCAATCGCACGGTCATTGTAGAGGCTGGCGAACACTTCTTTGACCTTGTGCACCACATCGTCGGCGCCGGTCACATTGAGGAAGGTTTCCTGCTGGCCGGCGAACGATGCGTCCGGCAGATCCTCGGCGGTTGCCGAGGAGCGCACCGCCACGGCAACGTCGCCGCCGCCGTTTTCGGCGCACAACTGCGCGTAGGCGGTGCGGATGTCGCGGTCCAGTTCCGGCTGCAGCGGTGCATCAATCACCCAGCCGCGGATCTCCTTGCCGGCCACGGTGAGTGCGTTGACGTCTTCGACATCCAGCGTTGCCAGCTTGTCGAAGATGCGCTTGGACAGATCGTTGTGGGCGATGAAGTCCTTGAAAGCTTCCGAGGTGGTCGCATATCCACCGGGAACCGAGACGCCCAACCCGGCCAGGTTGCCGATCATCTCGCCAAGTGAGGAATTTTTACCACCTACGCGGGCCAGGTCGGCCAGGCGTAGCTCATGCAACCACAGGATATTCTCGTTCAAGCGCGATGCTCCGTAAGGCCATCGCCCGAGCGGGCTGAATGGCCGCGACCGTAGGAAGAAGCCGCTATGATGCAGTGCACAGCGGAATCTGCACAAGCATGAACCCGTAAGTTTTGGACACCAGTTCAAAGAGGTGGTCTTGATGTCAACAATTCGGCCGGTGTTTTACGTCTCCGATGGAACCGGTATCACCGCTGAAACGATTGGGCATAGCCTGCTCACCCAGTTCAGCGGATTCAACTTCGTCACCGACCGCATGTCGTTCATTGATGATGCAGATAAAGCGCGCGACGCCGCGATGCGGGTGCGCGCCGCAGGCGAGCGGTACCAAGTGCGCCCGGTGGTGGTCAATTCATGCGTCGATCCACAATTGAGCATGATCCTGGCCGAAAGCGGCGCGCTGATGCTGGATGTGTTCGCGCCTTTCATCGAGCCGCTGGAGCGCGAGCTCAACGCGCCGCGTCATTCGCGTGTGGGCCGCGCGCACGGCATGGTGGACTTCGAAACCTATCACCGCCGCATCAACGCGATGAACTTCGCGCTGAGTCACGACGATGGCATCGCGCTGAATTACGACGAGGCCGATGTGATCCTGGTAGCGGTGTCGCGCGCTGGCAAAACGCCGACCTGCATCTACCTGGCCTTGCATTACGGCATCCGCGCCGCCAACTATCCGCTCACCGACGAAGATCTGGAAAACGAACAGCTGCCGCCGCGCTTACGCAACTACCGCAGCAAGTTGTTCGGTCTGACCATCGACCCGGAGCGGCTGCAGCAGATCCGCCAGGAACGACGCGCCAATTCGCGCTACAGCGCGGCCGAAACATGCCGGCGCGAGGTGGCCATTGCCGAGCGCATGTTCCAGATGGAACGCATTCCCTCGCTCAGCACCACCAATACATCGATTGAGGAAATCTCGAGCAAGGTGCTGTCCACGTTGGGGCTGCAGCGCGAGATGTTTTGAGCGGGGAGTGGGGATTGCTCATTCGGGCTTGGTAAGTGCTGAGCGCGTCTGGGCGCATGCGTTTGTCAGCGCTGGAACGTTGCCTGCCGCAGTTGTGCAGGCGGCTCGGGATACGAAGCGGGCGGGGCAGTGCTCCGCCAAGGTAGGCCTGCGGTTGGGCCCTCGTCAATGCTGCCCGTGCGGCGGCGCAGCGTGTAGGATCGGTCCATGGCGCAAGCACTGAGCAAACTCGAACGCATCCCCAAACTGAGCCGCTTCGGCTGGCTGATGGGGTTGTACGCAGAAAACTTCCAGCATCTGACCCGGTTGTTCGCGCCGGCCGACCTGGCACCCGGCTCCTATGTGTCTTCGATCGGCGACGGCCTGAACCTGCGGCTGGACGTGATCGAATGCCATCGCTACACGGTGGAACTGCGCTTGACCTACGACCTGTGCGACCCGGTCACCGGCGAGCCGGACCCGTCGGCGTATGTGCGCCTGTACCGCGATGCGCGTCAGGCCGAGACCACGCATTGCTATGTCGGCCGTCGCTGGCAGGACGTGATGGGCATGTTCCCGCCGCCGGCCGAGCTGATCAGCCACCGCATGCGCATGAACACGTTCCTGGGCAAGTGGCTGGAGTACCTGGCCGAACGTGGCCACGGTGTGGCGACCTTGCGCCTGGATACCGATGACGTCGCACCGCCGCGTCCGAACCCGCAGGCCGCGGTCGGCTGACCCAGCGTTGCCGCCACGCGCGGTGCGTCGCTTCGGCCATACCGCTTCGGTCATACTGATGCGCTTCGTGTCAGATCGCGTGCCATGCCCTATACCCCGATTGTCGCCACGCTTGGCTACCTGTTGTCGCCGGACGGCACCCAGGTGCTGATGATCCACCGCAACGCCCGTCCCGGCGACCAGCATCTGGGCAAATACAACGGCCTGGGCGGCAAGCTGGAACCGGACGAAGACGTGCTGGCCTGCATGCGCCGCGAGATTCGTGAAGAAGCCGGCGTGGAGTGCGGCCAGATGCAACTGCGCGGCACCATCAGCTGGCCGGGCTTCGGCAAGCAGGGCGAAGACTGGCTGGGCTTCGTGTTCCTGATCCCCAGCTTCGAAGGTACGCCGCAGACCTCCAACCCGGAGGGCACACTGGAATGGATCGCGATCGATCGGATGGACCAGGTGCCGATGTGGGAAGGCGACCGCAACTTCCTGCCGCTGGTGTTCGACGGCGACCCGCGCCCATTCCACGGCGTCATGCCGTATCGCGACGGGCGCATGCAGTCGTGGACGTATTCGCGGATCTGATCGGCTCGGCTGCCGAGTGCCTTGCGCGGCACCGCGTTCCGGGCGCTGACATAGCGCCGGCGGTCGTCGGATTCGAACGTCGCGTTGTCAATCAAGCCGTCGGCAGGATCCCGGTCTTGGGCGCGGGCGTGCGCCGCTAGCAGGCTCCACCATTGCGCTGCCGGCCTCGGCCATCGGCACAGGATGCCGGCCGTCGGCGCGTCCAGTGGACGCTGCGCAGTTTTCCACATCCCCTGTGGATGGACGCTGCGCAAGTCTGTGGACAAGTCCGCGCGGCCCTTGCGCCACCTGGCGCGCGCGATGGCTGATCAAAATTTCGCCAGTACGGTTATTGCGCCGTCCAGCCGCCGTCGATCGCGATGGATTGCCCGGTGATGTTGCGCGCAGCGTGCGACATCAGAAACGCCACGGTGCCGGCCAGTTCGTCGTAGGCGATGAAGGCGCCCTTGGGCATCGGCTTGAGCATCACATCGCGGATCACCGCGTCTTCGGCAATCCCGCGGATGCGTGCCTGGTCCGCAATCTGCCGTTCCACCAGCGGCGTGCGCACATAGCTCGGGCACAGGGTGTTGATGGTGACGTCGCAATCGGCCGTTTCCAGTGCGATCACCTTGGCCAGGCCGACCAGGCCATGCTTGGCGGCGACGTACGCGCTCTTGTAGGGGCTGGCCACCAGCGAGTGGATGCTGCCGATGTTGACGATGCGGCCGTAGCCGGCCGCGCGCATGCCGGGCAGCACGGCGCGACTGAGGCGCGCGGCGCCGGTGAGCATCACATCCACCAACAGCGCCCATTGCTGCATCGGGAAGTCTTCCAGCGCGGCCACATGCTGCAGGCCGGCATTGTTGACCAGCACCTGCGGTGCGTGTGACGCACTGGCCAGTGCCTGCGCAATGCTGTGGTCGTCGGTCACGTCCAGCGCCAACGCCTCGGCCGAGCCGCCGGCCTGGCGCAGGGCGTGCGCCGTGCGCTCGGCTGCCGCCAGTTGCATGTCGCTGACGATCAGGTGATGGCCGTCGGCCGCCAGTTGGGCGGCAACACCGGCGCCGATGCCGCTGCCTGCGCCGGTGATCAGGATGCTGCGCATTGGGTGTCCTCACACAGTGGTGCGCAGCCTGGAGCGGTTGCGCGGGTCGCCAGCCTAGTCGAGTGCGGCGAAACGGTCGCCTGCATGGCGCGCGCGCGTTACCCTTTGCGCCTTGCTCACCTCAGGCTCCGCATGAAACGCCATTTCTCGATGCTGCGCGATTTTCAACTCGCGGATTGGTTCACCTTGGCCAACGCCTTCTGCGGCACCGGCGCGGTGTTTGCAGCAATGCGCTTCCTGCAGGAGGGCCATCGCGGCGATCTGTTGCTGGGCATGGCGCTGATCCCGCTGGCGTTCGTGTTCGATGCGCTGGACGGACACGTGGCGCGCTGGCGCAAGGCCTCTTCCACACTGGGCCGCGAACTGGATTCGCTGGCGGATGTCATTTCGTTCGGCGTGGCACCGGCGGCGCTGGGTTACGCCTGCGGCATGCGCGGCGGCTGGGACTGGCTGGTGCTGAGCTACTTCGTCTGCTGCGGGGTCAGCCGGCTGGCCCGCTACAACGTCACCGCCGAAGAGATCGCCGGCGAGGCCGACAAGGTGCCGTACTTCGAAGGTACCCCCATTCCGACCAGCCTGCTGCTGGTGATCCTGCTTGCGGTCGCTGCCAGCAGCGGCCATATCGGCGACACCCTGTGGTGGGGCCAGTGGCAGCTGGGGCGGTGGCAGTTCCACCCGCTGGTGCTGCTGTTTGCGGTCTCCGGCTCGCTGATGATCAGCAAGACGCTGCGCATCCCCAAGCCCTGAGCAGCATGCCGGCACGCACGCGGTAGGATGGCTGGGTGAACGGTCACGGGAGGGGATGATGGCAAGCAGCGGTTCGGACAACGGCAACTTCGACGACAAGGCGCGCCAGTACTGGGCTGCCTGGGGAGATGCCATGCGCCACGGCCAGGCCGGCGCCGCTGCGCAGCAACCGCCGCCCGCGTCCGGTGGCGACGCCCCGCAGGATTGGCGCAAGGCCGTGGACTGGTGGTCGCAGTTGCTGCCCACCCAGGCCGCCCCGCAGGCGCAGGAGGCGATCGACCGCTTCCGCAATCAAGCCGGCGGCTGGTTCGGCACCATGCAACAGGTGGCCGGCCAATTTGCCGGGCGCGACACCTCGGCCAATGAAGTATCCGATGCCTGGCGCCGGGCGGTGCAAGGGCAGGGCGAACAACTGATGCAGTGGACGCTGGGGTCGTTGCGCGGCGGCAGCCCGGGCGGGTTCGATCCCTGGTTGCAGGACGCGGCGCAGGCGTTGCAAAAGTGGCGCGAGGAGAACGCGCCATGGCTGGACATGCCGGCATTCGGATTGAACCGCAATCACCAGGCGCGCCTGCAGAAACTGGCCCGTGCGCAGCAGGACTTCCAGGCCCAATCGCAAGCCTATGGCGAGCAACTCAAGGCCGCGATCGAGCAGGCATTTACGAGCTTTGCGGCCAAGCTGGGCGAGCACGAGAGCAGCGGCAGCCAGTTGACCAGCGCACGCGCCTTGTTCGATCTGTGGATCGAAGCGGCCGAAGAATCCTATGCCGACGTCGCCTTGTCGGACCAGTTTCGCGAGGTGTACGGCGGTTTCGCCAACGCGCACATGCGCCTGCGCGCTGCGCTGCAGGAAGAGGTCGAGCAGCTCAGCGAACGTTTCGGTATGCCGACGCGCTCGGAGATGGACGCTGCGCACCGCCGCATCGCCGAACTGGAACGCCTGGTCAGGCGGATGCTGCGCACCGCAACCTCACCGGCGAGCAAGCCCGCGGCGCCCCAGCCTGATCCGGTCGCGCCGGTTGCAGGCATGCGTGCGGCGGCCAGCAAGGCAGGCGACGCGCCCCGGCCCGCAGCTGCCGCGCGTGCGGACAAGACGGGCGCATCGACACGCGCGTCTGTCAAAAAGACCACCGCAAAGAAGGCAGCGGCTGACACGCTGGCAGCCACCCGTACAGCGGCCAAAAAGCCCTCAGCCCGCAGGAGTGGTGGCTCGAAAACCTCGGCCACGCCTGCGGCGGGCAAACCCGCAGCGCGTAAAAGCCGTGGAGCGCAGGCATGAAAGGGCCATTGGGATTCAGTGCCGAAGACCTGATGCAGGAAACCCTGTCGATGCAACGCAAGTTGCGCGAAGGGCTCAAGCTGCTGCCGGGCGTGGAAGACGTGGATTACGGCGTTACCGAGCGCGAAGAAATCTGGCGCGACGGCAAGGTGGTGCTGTATCGCTTCGTCGGCGAGCAGGCGCCGGTGGCCAAAACACCGCTATTGATTGTGTATGCGCTGGTCAATCGCCCGTACATGGTCGATCTGCAAGCCGATCGCTCGCTGGTCAAGGGGCTGCTGAGTCACGGCCAGGACGTCTACGTGCTGGATTGGGGCTACCCGGACCGCTCCGAGCGCTACCTGACGCTGGAAGATTATCTGCTGCGCTACATCGATGGCGCGGTGGATCACCTGCGTGCGCAGTCCGGGCTGGATGCGGTCGATGTGCTGGGCATTTGTCAGGGCGGTACGTTTTCGCTGTGCTACGCCGCGCTGCAGCGCGACAAGGTGCGCAACCTGATCACCATGGTGACGCCGGTGGATTTCCACACGCCCGACAACATGCTCTCCAACTGGGCGCGCATGGTCGATGTGGATCTGTTCGTGGACACCATGGGCAACGTGCCGGCAGATCTGATGAACGCCAGTTACCTGATGCTCAAGCCGTTCCGGCTGAATCTGCAGAAATATGTGGGCCTGCTCGACATCCTCGACGACAAGCAGGCGCTGGAAGATTTTTTGCGCATGGAAAAGTGGATCTTCGATTCGCCGGATCTGGCCGGCGAAGCCTTCCGCGAATTCGTCACCTTGTTCTATCAACGCAACGGGCTGGTTACCGGGCAGGTGAGCATCGGCGGGCAGGTGGTGGATCTGCAGGCCCTCGACATGCCGGTGCTGAACATCTACGCCGAACACGACCATCTGGTGCCGCCGGATGCGTCGCGTGCGTTGCGTGGGCTGGTGGGCAGCGACGATTACAGCGAGCTGAACTTCCGCGGCGGGCATATCGGCATCTATGTCTCCGGCCGCGCGCAGCGCGAAGTGCCGGTGGCCATCCATCGCTGGCTGCAGGAGCGCGGCGGCAACGCCTGACCGGGCTGCCGGCAGATGCGCGGGGTACGCCGCGCCGAGCAGGCCGTGATGTCGTCACGAGATGCAGCCGTGGCGCTTTTTAGACTGTTAGCTACGTTTGCAGGAGTCTTGCCATGTCCACCACCACACTGTCCCGCTCCCTCAACGACCGCATGATCGCCGGTGTCGTCGGCGGCATCGCGCGTCGTCTTGGCTGGAGCTCCACGTTGCTGCGCGTGTTGTTCGTGATCGTGTCGATCGCCTCGGCCGCGTTTCCCGGCATCCTGGTCTACCTGATCCTGTGGCTGCTGATCCCCAACCAGCCCGACTGAGCCCGGCAATGCGCGGGCGGTTTGCCATGCAGGCGCTTGGCGCGTTGTGGACCTTGCCCAACAGCATGCTCGGGGTTGCGATCGGCCTGGTCGGATGCTGTTTCGGTGCACGCCCACGCTGGTCTGGCCAGGAGCTCGCGGTGGTCTTCCATGCCTGGCCATGGGGGCCGGGCGGGGCGATGACCTTAGGCAACGTCATCCTGTTGAAAGGTGCCTCGCTGGATCTGCAGTGCAGTACCTACGCGCACGCTGCTGGCCGTTGTGCGCATCCGCCGGTGCGCCTGGGCGACCACGAGCGCGCGCATGTGTATCAATACATGGTGCTGGGGCCGCTGTTTTTGCCGGTGTACCTGCTGTGCGGCGGTATCCACGTGCGCAACCCGCTGGAGCGGGCTGCCGATGCCTATGCGATGCACGGCCACGGCTGGTGGCCGTGGCGGTTTCAACCCAGACGCGAGAAGCCGAACAACTCGGACAGCGGGTGAGGGGTGCCTTCCAGCTGCGCGCGTAATAATCCTGCGCCGATGGCGCTATAGGTGATGCCATTGCCGCCGTAGGCCATCGCAAACGACACGCGGGGCCCGAGTGCGTCATGCGGCCCGAAGAACGGCAACCCATCTGCAGTTTCGGCGAAGGTGCCGGCCCACGCAAACGCCGGGCGCAGGCGAACATCGGGCATGCTCTTGGCGATTTTCTTCAGCAATATCTTGAGCTTGTTCTCCACCCGCGCATCGCGGCGCGCAGGGATGTCGATAGCGTCGTCTTCGCCACCGGCCACCACGCGGCCGTCCGGCGTGCTGCGCACGTACAGATACGGGCGCGCGGTTTCCCACATCATGGTGTGCTTGAGCGCCCCCATCTCGCTGTCGTGCAAGGGGTCGGTGACGAAGGCATAGCTGCTGCGGTTGCGTGCCACCCGCTGCGACAACCAGCGCTGGTTGCCATAGCCGGCCGCCAGGATCACGTGCTGTGCGCGCACGTTGACGCCGTCTTCGGTGCGCAATTGGACATGCTGGTCGTGGGGGGCGATTGTGGCAATGGTGGTGCGGTCGTAGATGCGTGCGCCGTATTGCTCGCACTCGGCAAACAGGCGGTAGCACAGCCGGTAGGGGTCCACGCTGGCGGCCAGGCGGCTGAGGATCGCGCCTTCCGAATGCACGCCGTAGTTGTGCCACAGCGCCTCGCGCTCCACCCATTCCACCGGCAGCTTGTGCGTCTTGCGGGTATCTAGCTCGCTACGTAGATCCTTCAGGTCGCGTGCGCGGCTGGCGTAATAGAGGCTGTCCTGGCGTGTGAAGTCGGTGCCGCCGAGGGTGTTGCACAGGCCCTGCAGGTCGAGGATGGCCTGCGCACACGCGCCATAGGCCAGCGCTGCCGCCGGCATGCCGTAGTGTCTGGCCAGGTCGATCATCGGCGTATCGATTTCGTATTGCAGCAGCGCGGTGCTGGCCGAGGTGCTGCCCCAGCCGATGTCGCGCTGCTCGATCACCACCACTTCGTGGCCGTGGCGCAACAGTTCGTGCGCAATCAGCGCGGCGGTGACGCCGCCACCGACGATGGCGACCTCACACCGGGTGTCTTGCTCCAGGCGCGGGTAGGCGCGCATCAATCCATTGCGGATCGACCAGAACGGGTAGCCGCTTTTCAGGTCCATGCGGTGACGTCAGAGAGTGGGCGGATCGCGATTGACGGCCAAGCGGGGTGAAGCGGCCGTGAGGCGGGCCTGGCCTTGCCGCCGTCACCAAACCGCAAACAGGCGGGGTTAACGTACGTCGAAAGCTCCTCACGGCACGGTCGTTATGCTCGCGCCACTAACGTCGTAACAGTTGTTAACGAGGGTGTGGGTATGTCGATCGTTCTGTACGTCGGTGGCAGCAAAGATGGCGACACGGGCGTCGTGCCTTACGGGTTCAGCAAGTCGCGTGCAATGACCGACGCCGGCCCGGAGGTGTATGTCGAGCGCATGGTGCCGCTGAAGGACGTCGGCAAGATCCGTGTCATGGCACTGGAATCGCTGCAGGAGAGCATTCTGGTCGAACGCGCCGCGACCCATTACGCACGCCGCGTCAGCTGAGCACGCCGGAATAGGTTTACGACGGCGCTGTCAACGGGTTTCCGTAGCGGGCCCGCACTGCGAAAATGCTTTTTTCAGTGAAGCGGTTCACCCCGCGCCGTCATGCACGATAGCCAGCTTGCCCAGCAGATTGCTCGCACCATCGCCGACGAGATCGGTGCCCAACCCGCCCAGGCGCGCGCCGCCATTGCCCTTCTCGACGAAGGCGCCAGCGTCCCGTTCATTGCCCGCTACCGCAAGGAAGTCACCGGCGGCCTGGACGATACCCAGCTGCGTAACCTGGAAACGCGCCTGACCTACCTGCGCGAGCTGGAAGAGCGCCGCGCGGCGATCCTGTCCAGCATTGGCGAGCAGGGCAAGCTCAGCGACGAACTGCGCGACGAAATCGTGGCGGCCGACACCAAGTCGCGGCTGGAAGATCTGTACCTGCCGTACAAGCCCAAACGCCGCACCCGCGCGCAGATCGCGCGCGAGGCCGGGTTGGAGCCGCTTGCCGACGGTTTGCTGGCCGACCCGAGCCAGGCTCCGGAGGTCGCCGCGGCGGCGTTTATCGATGCAGAGAAGGGCGTTGCCGACATCAAGGCAGCGCTGGAAGGCGCCCGCGCCATCCTGATGGAGCGCTGGGGCGAAGATGCGGCGCTGGTCGGCGAGCTGCGCGGCTGGTTGAACGACACCGGGGTGATTCGCGCGCGCGTTGCCGAGGGCAAGGAAGATGCCGGTGCCAAGTACCGCGACTACTTCGATCACGCCGAAACGCTGGCGAAAATTCCGTCGCACCGTCTGCTGGCGCTGTTTCGCGCGCGCCGCGAGGAAATTCTGTACCTGGACCTGGACCCGGGCAGCGATGCCGAAGCCGGGCATCAGTATGCCGAAGGTCGCGTCGCGCGCAATGCCGGCATTTCCAACGAAGGCCGCCCGGCCGACCGCTGGTTGCTCGATGCCTGCCGGCTGACCTGGCGCGCCAAACTGCACATGCATCTGTTGCTGGACCTGTTCAACCAGGCGCGCGAAAAGGCCGAAGCCGAGGCGATTGCGGTATTCGGCGACAACCTCAAGGACCTGATGCTGGCCGCGCCGGCCGGCCCGCGTGTGGTGCTGGGGTTGGATCCTGGCATCCGTACCGGTTGCAAGATCGCCGTGGTCGATGCCACCGGCAAGCTGGTGGCCACCGAGACGATCTATCCGCACGAGCCCAAGCGGCAGTGGGAGCAGTCGCTGCAGACGATCAAGAAATTGTGCATGCAGCACAACGTGGAGCTGATCGCGATCGGCAATGGCACTGCCAGCCGCGAGACCGACAAACTGGCCGGCGAGGCGATTACGCTGTGCGGCGCGACCAAGCTGCAGAAGGTGGTGGTGAGCGAGGCGGGCGCGTCGGTGTATTCGGCATCCGAATTTGCGGCCAAGGAATTCCCGAATCTGGACGTGTCGCTACGCGGTGCAGTGTCGATCGCGCGGCGCCTGCAAGACCCGCTGGCCGAGTTGGTGAAGATCGAGCCCAAGGCGATCGGCGTGGGCCAGTACCAGCACGATGTGGATCAATACCGCCTGGCCAAAGCGCTGGAGGCGCGCGTTGAGGACTGCGTTAACGCAGTGGGTGTGTACGTCAATACCGCATCGGCGGCGTTGCTGTCGCGCGTGTCCGGGCTGTCGAGCACGGTGGCGGAAAACATCGTGCGTCACCGCGACGACAATGGCCCGTTCAAGCGTCGCAAGGACTTGCTCAAGGTGCCGCGGCTGGGCGACAAAACCTTCGAACAATGCGCCGGCTTTCTGCGTATCGCCGATGGCGACGAGCCGCTGGACGTGTCGGCGGTGCATCCGGAAGCGTATCCGGTGGTCGAGCGCATTGTCGGTAGCACTGGCAAGCCGATCAAGGCATTGCTAGGCGACGGCAGTTTTCTGCGTGGCCTGAAACCGGAGTTGTTCACCGACGACCAATTTGGCGTGCCGACCGTGCGCGACATCCTCAAGGAACTGGAAAAACCCGGCCGCGATCCGCGTCCCGAGTTCAAGGCAGCGCAGTTCGCCGAAGGCATCGAAGACATCAAGCACCTCAAGCCAGGCATGGTGCTCGAGGGTGTGGTCAGTAATGTGGCCGCGTTCGGTGCGTTCGTCGATATCGGCGTGCATCAGGATGGCCTGGTGCACATCTCAGCGTTGTCGGAGACCTTCGTCAAGGATCCGCGCGATGTGGTCAAGGCCGGCGACATCGTCAAGGTCAAGGTGCTGGAAGTGGACGTGGCGCGCAAACGCATCGCGCTGACCTGCCGCCTGTCCGACACGCCGCCACCGGCCGATGGCTCAGCGCAGCCGCGCGAGGCCCGCGGCAACGGCGGTATGGGCCAGGGCCGGCGCGACGGTGGCGGGCGTGCTCCGGCGCAAGCAAACGCCAAGCCGCGGATCGCCGCACCGCCGGCCGACAACGCATTGGCCGCAGCGTTCGCGCGTGCCAAGCGGAGTTGAGTGACGTTGTTGGATTGGTCGGTGTGGCTGGGTCGGTTGGATAGATCTTCGCGCTGGGAGTGTCTGTGGCTTGAGTGCGATGTCGTTGACGGCCGCTTGTGACGGCGCGCCTGGCGAGTAACTCTGGCCGGATTGTTTGATTGCGCATGTCGGCCAGCGTCCTGGGATGATCTGCGAGTTTCCGCAGGGCCCTTGCCCGCCCACCATCGCGGGACACGCCGTGAATCCGTCCCTGGAGGCTCTGGCGCGGCATCCATGCCGCTCAAGGTCCCGCGACGGTGAGCGGGCAAGGACCAGTTGTGATGGTCGGTGCGCAAGGTTTTCAACAAGCGACAGGCAAGCGGCAACCTAGAGCCTGTTAACACTAATGATCTGAGCGGTTAAACTATTGCGCATGGAAATCACACCCGCACAATTTTCTCTCATCGAACAGTGTCTGCCGAGGCAGCGCGGCAATGTCGGCATGACCAACCTGCAAGTGGTCAATGCCATCCTTTATGTTGCCGAGCATGGCTGCAAATGGCGCGGCCTGCCCAAGCGCTTTGGCAATTGGCACACGGTGTACACACGCATGAACCGTTGGGCCAAGGCAGGTGTGCTGGACCGGATGTTCGCTGAACTGCAGAAGTCCCACATCGTGCGCATCAAAATCGAGGCGGTCTCGCTGGACTCTACCAGCATCAAGGTGCATCCGGATGGGACTGGTGCGTTAAAAAAAACGGCCCACAATCCATCGGTAAATCGCGCGGCGGATGGAATACCAAGATTCATATGGTTGCCGCAGATGCTCGAACAGCGATCACGTTCGGATTGACGCCTGGCAACGCCCATGACGCACCTGCGGGCCGCACGTTGCTTGAACACCTTGGGCCTGTGGAGCGACCGATTCATTTGTTGATGGATCGTGCTTACGAAGGCAATGAGACGCGCCAACTAGCGCTTGATCTTGGCTACGTCCCGGTGGTCCCGCCAAAAGCCAATCGGGTCGAGCCCTGGGAGTACGACCGAGAAATGTACAAGCGGCGCAACGAAGTGGAGAGGCTGTTTCGTCGCTTGAAGGGCTACCGCCGGATTTTCTCGCGCTTCGAAAAGCTGGATGTCATGTTCCTCGGATTCTTAAGCTTCATCCTTGTCGTTGATGGACTTCGGATGTGTTAACAGGCCCTAGTAGCGCGGCGTCCTCAGTTCATCAATAAAACCACCGGCAAACTGTCAGGTGCGGTGTCCTTGCCGATTGCGGGACCGTTGGCGGCATGGATGCCGCCATCGAGCCCCCATGGACGGGTTAACGGCGTGTCCCGCGAGCGGTGAGGGCACCGCGCACTCGACGTCTTTGCGTTTGCTGCAGGGCCCTTACGCGCCCACCATCGCGGGACACGCTGCAAGTACGTCCTTGTAGCTCTGGCGTGGCATCCATGCCGCTCAAGGTCCCGCGACGGTGGGCGCGCAAGCACCAATCGAGGTGGTCGGCGTGCATGGTTTTCAACGAGCAACCGGCAAGACGAGACGCGCTCCCGATGCAGCCAGACATCGTCGGTGCGCAGATCAGTGGCGAAGTTATCCGCCAAGCCACGCGCCAGCGCTATTCCACCGTAGTCCGTGGCGTGCGCGTCGGCAGGATCAAGCGTTCGATCAGATCGACCAGGCCGGGTGGTTCCACCGGTTTGCCCATGTGCGCATCGAACCCGGCCACCACCGCGCGGTCGCGGTCTTCTTCGCGGACATAGGCGGTGAGTGCGATGGCGGGAATATGCCGCGGCAGATCGGCGCGGCCCGAACGTACAGTGCGAATCAAGTCATAGCCATCGCGCGATGGCATGGCGATGTCACTAACCAATACATCGAAGTGCGCATCCGCCAGACACTGCTCGGCCGCGTCCACCGACCCGGCAGCCTGCACCTTTGCCCCGGCGAGCGTCAGGAAATGCATCACCGCTTCGCGTGAATCCTGATCGTCGTCGACCAGCAACAGGCGCACGCCATCCAGGCGGCCATGGCAATTGTCCGGCAACAGCCCCACGTGCGCGGTGTCTGCCGATGAAGGACGCAGATCGCTGACCCCGTGCTGGAACGGCAACACGATGGTGAACGTCGCACCCTGGCCTTCGCCTGCGCTGGACGCACCCAGGCTGCCGCCATGCAGGTCCACCAACTGACGCGAGATCGACAAGCCCAACCCCAGGCCGCCGACACGGCGGGTGGTGCCGGCATCGGCCTGCCGGAAACGGTCGAAGACATGCGGCAGGAAATCGGCCGCGATGCCGATGCCGGTGTCCTGGACGCACAGGCGCAAACGCTCGTCTTCGATATCCATCGCAACCCGCACCGTCCCGCCGGCGGCAGTGAACTTGAGCGCATTGCTGAGCAGGTTGGTCAGCACCTGTTGCAGTCGCCCGGCATCGCCGAAGAACCACAACTCGCCGTCGCACGGCGCGTCCAGCTCCAGCGCAATCTCGCGCGCCAACGCGGTCGGTTGCATCAGTTCCAGCGTGCTGCGCACCAAGCCGGCGATGTCGAAATGCTCGGCTTGCAGCCGGATCTTGCCCGACAGGATCGCGCTCATGTCCAGCAGGTCGTCGATGATCTGCGTTTGCGCGCGCGCACTGCGTTCGATGATCACCAGGCCTCGTCCCAGATTGGCCGGTTCGGCCACGTCCGATTGCATCAACCGCGACCAACCCAGAATCGCGTTGAGCGGCGTGCGCAATTCGTGGCTCAGCGTTGCCAGGAATTCGTCCTTGACCCGGCTGGCATGCTCGGCTTGCGCGCGGGCGGCAGTTTCTGCCTGTAACGACAACTTGAGCTTGGCATCCACGCGGGTGCGCTCGATCACGATGCCGGCCAGATGCGAGGCCGAGCGCGCCATTGCCTGTTCGCGTAACGATGGCAGGTGAGGGCGGTCGTAGTAGATGTTGAGCGTGCCAAGCACCTGCCCATTGCTGGCCAGGATCGGGGTGACGCAGCACGCCGCAATGCCCATCGCCGCCGAAATCGCGTGGTGGCTGCTGAAACTCGCATCGGCCTGGATATCCGCACAGATTACCTGGCGGCCAAGATGCGCCGAGCGCGCGCACGGCGGGCCGTCGAGTCCGATCGGCGATGGCTCGAAATGCCCGCGGTATCCGTTCGGAAAGTGCGGGGCCGAGCCGAAGCTCAAGGTATGACGGACCTCATCGCGCACCATCACCGAGCAGCACAACGGGATTTCCCCGCGCGCCTCCACGCTCAATGCAATCGCATCCAGCACCACCGGCAGCGGCGCACCGGTGGTGATCAGGCTCAGGATCGCGCGGTCGGAGGCAGTGGCATCTTCGATGTGCTTGCGTTCGGAGATGTCGGTGAGCGAGCCGATGTGTCCCAGAAAACGGCCGTCGCTGGCGAAGTGTGGCGACGCGGTGTCGATGCACCAGCGATACTGCCCGTCGTGCCGGCGCACACGGTATTCGGCAAGAAATTCGCCGCGTTGATTGAGCGCCTGTTCGAAGGCCTGCCGGACGCGTGCTGCATCGTCGGGATGCATCACATCCCACCAGCCCTGATCCAGGGCCTGGTCTTCGCCCTGGCCGGTGAAGTGGTACCAACGCGGATTCCAGTACACGCAATCGCCCTGCGCATCGGCCATCCAGATCATCGCCGGCACCGTTTCGCAGAGCGCACGGAAGCGCGCCTCACTCTCGCGCAACTGCTGCTCGAACGTGCGCCGGTCGTGGATATCGGTGTAGGTGCCGATCCACTCGCTGATGCTGCCGTCGTCACCACGCACCGGCAGCGCGCGCGCCAGGTGCCAGCGCGACTGGCTGTCGTGACGCAGCAGCTCGCATTCCACTTCGAACGCACGCTCGCCATTCAATGCCAGTGCCCACGCCTGCGCGGACAGGCGCAGCCCATCGGCGGTGTGCGCCCGGTGCCAGGCGGCGTCTTCGTTGTTGGAAGGATCCAGACCGGTGTACTCGTACCAGCGCTGGTTGAAGTAGTGCGGCCGTCCGTCCGGATCGGCAATGAAGATGATCTGCGGCAGCGTATTGGCAAGGCGACGCAGGCGCGCTTCGTTGGCTGCCAGTTGCTGCTGTGCCATGGCGCGTTGCATCGACTCCCAGCAACGCGCCGCCACCAACCGCACCAGTTCGATCTCGGTAGACAGCCAACGCCGTGGTGCACGCTGATGCACGCCGATCGCTGCCACCAGGCGGCCGTGCTTGTGCAACGGAATGGCCAGCGAGGCACGCAAGCCGGAGCGGCGATACTGCTCGGCCACATAGTCCGGCGCACCCGGCGCCATCGCGTCGGAAGTGAACCAGGGCCGGTTTTCCAGCAGCGCGTCGCGCAGGCCCTGCGCCGCTTCCAGCGGGAAATCGCCTTGCAGGCTCGGCATGTCCTGTACATGGTCGCTGATCACATGCATGGTGATGCCATCGGCAGCGACCAGGCCGAACGCGCAGCGGTTGGCGCGCAGGTGCTCGCCGAGCAGTCGCACGCTGGCGTCGATGATTTGCCGCGGATCGGAAACATGCTGCAGTTCGTCTTCCAGCATCAACAGGAAACTGTCGCGACCTGCGTGACGGCGTTGCTCGCTGACATCGCAGATTGACGCCGCAGTGGCCACATACAACGCGCCCAACCGTTCGCCATCCTGCAGCACCGGGCTGGACGACCAGGTCGTCAGGTCCAGCGCCGCGCTGTCGGCAGGCGTGCCATTGCCCGTGGACGCATCGGTCAAGGCTGCCAGCGGCTGCCCGAAGGCGGCCGGGTGACGCTGCCCCAGCAGCGCAATGCAGGCGTCGTTGTAAACGCAGCGAGCCTCGCTACCCCACACCAGCAGCATGGGGGCCTGCGCATGCAGGCAAACCGACAGTGTGGTGCGCAGTGCGGTGCTCTGGCGCAGCAGTGCGTCCGCATGCGCGCACGCGAGCAGTAAAGCTGCAGTTTCGCTCGTCTCCGGTAACAAACCGGCCAGCGGCGACACGGCGATATCCATCCAGCGCCCCGACCGTCATTGTTCGATAGTCGATTCTAGTAGCACCGTGCAGGCAACGGCGGCCTCGAGTGACTGGCGATTCAGCCAACAGGCTGCCCGCGCAGGCGATCGCTGTGGGTCGAGAGCCGGCGACAGAGTCGCGACGAGAGAACGGACATGTCGGCTCGGCGAGCCGCCGCATCAGTGGGCGGCCACTGAACAGGTGACGTGTGCCTAGCTGGCGGCGCCGCTCAACTGTCGCGCCCTGGACAATGCACCGACCAGTTCTTCGGACAGGTAGGGCTTGGTCAGGATCACACCGCGTTCGAAACCGCTGGGGATGCTGCCACTGGCGACGCCGGTGGCCAGCACAAACGGAATGCCGCGTTCCGACAACAGGCGCGCAACCGGTTCGCTGGTTTCGCCATTGCCCAGGCGGTAGTCCAGTACTGCAATATCCGGTGCGTCGGCGTTGATCAACTGCAGGGCGTCCTGCACTTCGCCGACCGGGCCCACGACGGCCGCACCCGCCTGGACAAGCTGCAAGTCGAGCAGCATGGCATTCATGTCATCGTTTTCGACCACGAGTACCCGAACTCCACGCAACACCGACATTGCTTACTCCTTCACCAAGTCGGCCAGTATATCGGGACTGTCTGGACGCAGCGCTGCCGACCCCGCTTGTACCTGAATTCGTCAGGCGCTTACTGACACTGTTCGTTTCAACAACAAGTCGCTATACTGTGCGGCCACGCCGAAGTGGCGGAATCGGTAGACGCAGCGGACTCAAAATCCGCCGCCCTTAAAAGCGTGTGGGTTCGAGTCCCACCTTCGGCACCAAGTTGTTGCAGTACCAGCGAAAGCCCTTCTGGAGACATCCGGTGGGGCTTTTTGCTGTGTATCGCTTTGGCAGGAAGAAGCTGGGTCTCGGTTGGCACCGTCGCGATGCACGGTCGCAGTACATCCGTGAGCGGTTGCCGTTTGGCAGTGGTCAGGGCAGGGCGCTGGTCTGCGGTGAGTGCCTTGCGCGCTTGCGTCAAGATTGGATCGCTCCGCGAAACCCGTCTGCATGGAGCGAATGCATGCGTGCTCAGCTTTCTCTATCGACATGCAGTTACGCGGATGGCTCTTTACGCGGACGCCACGCAGTGCGCAGGCAACGGATGACGTTGCAGGCATGCAACCATCACGTCGCGTGCGTACCTTGGAGTTCTCTTTTCAGCAGGTGGCCACCATGGATTTCGATTCTTCGCAGCAGCTGCGCATCCTGCGCGACATCCACGACACCAAGCCGGTGGCGGACGAAGAAGGCAATTGGGCTGTCCGTGCCGGCTACGCAACGCAGGCCGAAGATGGCGACATCGACCTGACGCATGAAGGCCGCAAGGCGCTGGATAGCGGACAAGCCTGAGATTGCGCGCGGCGCGCGCCAAGGCGCGGCTGCGCGAATCGGGTAGGTCTTGGCTGTGAGCGGAGGGCATTGACTGCGCCGCCGCTTGTGCGTCATGTCGCTTACTGCCTGCGCGCGGGCGACGCCAGAGTGCTGCCTGGTTGGCAGTGCAATGCGAGCCAACGGTGCCTTCGATACGGCGCTTGTTGCACGCGTGCGACTCCAGCATGCAATCGCCACATAACGCATCCAAGGCTGAAGCGCAGGCAAAAAAAAGCCCCGGCAGTGCCGGGGCTTTTAGATGATTGGCGTCCCCACGGGGATTCGAACCCCGGTGTCCACCGTGAAAGGGTGGTGTCCTAGGCCTCTAGACGATGGGGACGCGTCTCAAAACCTCGTTGACCATTTCAGACGGCCTAATGTCTGAAGTGGTGGAGCCAGGCGGGATCGAACCGCCGACCTCCTGCATGCCATGCAGGCGCTCTCCCAGCTGAGCTATGGCCCCGCATTGCTGCGAGCCGGCAATCATAGCGACATCTTCCGGTCATGGGAAGTGGTCTGCGCGAAAAAAGTTGTGCGCGGCGATTTATCCGTGGGCAAACCGTCATGCGGCGCGTCTGGAGCGCATCGGTCAACCGTAGGCCTATGCGCGCCGGCTACAACTTGCATCCGGCGGCGACCGGCTAGATGCATCGAATGCTTCACCGTCGATTGCCTGCGTGCATCGATGTCTGCTCGATGTCGAGCGCCTGCATCGGTCCATCAGGTTGCCGCTACGTTTGCGGCACGTTGGTCCGTGAGTGCGTCGCGTTTTGCGAGCTCTCCAATCGGCGTGTTCGTGCAGCACGGTCGTCGCACGCGTCGTGCTTACAGAGTGCAACCGATGTGTGATCGGCGGCCGCACGCCAGTAGCCGCGATGGCATTACCAATGAGGCTTCTCGCGTCGAAAAGCTTGGTAGGCCGCGAGCGTGCATGACCCTGCAAAGCGCATCGCGCTCATGGCGTGTGGCTGGCACCAGCAACTCCGGCGCCGCGTCTGCGTACGCGAGCCAATGTCAGCTCAGGGATTCGCAAAGAGATGTTGAGGTGGTTGCAAAACGCGTCACGCCAGGCGGCCAGGAAGTCTGACCCCCGTACATTCGACACAGTCGATTTCGGCCTGAAAACAGGCAAAAAAAAGCCCCGGCGACGCCAGGGCTTTCAGATGATTGGCGTCCCCACGGGGATTCGAACCCCGGTGTCCACCGTGAAAGGGTGGTGTCCTAGGCCTCTAGACGATGGGGACGCAGATCAAAACCCGAGTTGTCAATTCAGACGGCCTAGTGTCTGAAGTGGTGGAGCCAGGCGGGATCGAACCGCCGACCTCCTGCATGCCATGCAGGCGCTCTCCCAGCTGAGCTATGGCCCCACGAAGCTGAGAACGAAATCATAGCGGCCTATTAATGTTCGCGCAAGCGCTTTTTCATTCCGAATGAGACCGGCGCGGTGTGTGCCGGCGGCTCAATTGACACCATGCAGATCGCGCAACTGCGTCTGCCGTGCACCGAAGTATGCCGCCAGGTCGGCAATGTCCTGGTCGCTTAGCGCAGTGGCCTGCGCGGTCATCAGCGGGTGCTGACGATCGCCGCTGCGGTACGCCTGCAGTGCATGCGCCAGGTAGTCGCCGTACTGGCCGCCCAGTTTCGGGTAGCTGGGATCGATCGGCGCATTGCCGTCGGCGCCATGGCAATCCACGCAGCTCTGGCCGGTGGCCTTGCCTTTGGCGTGCGCGAGCTTGTCGCCGGCGTCGGCGCGACCGGTGGGCAGCCCGGCAGAAGAGCCGGAGCCGTGTTCGCCGCTCGCATGCCCGGCATCGCCAGCGGAGTGATCGGTGGACTCGACCTGGGATTGGGAACAGGCCGCCATCATCAGGGCAGCGACCAGGGCGATGGCTAGACGCGGAGCGTGCAGGGCGTTCGGCATGTGGGCGCTTACTTGAGGGTGGACAGGAAGGCGGAGATGTCGGCGATGTCCTGCTCGGAGAAACTCTGCGCCTGCGCCTGCATGGTGGGGTGTTTACGCTTGCCCTGGCGGTATTCGGTCAGCGCCTGGGTCAGGTACTGACTGGACTGGCCGCCGATCTTGGGCACGCGGTAACTGGGATAGGCGTTCTTGTAGCCGGTCACGCCGTGGCAGCCCTGGCAGGTATACGCCAGCAAGCGGCCATTGGAGGGATTACCAGTCGGTGCTGCCGGTGCTGTGGCAGCAGGTGCGGCGCCCGCAGGCGTAGGAGTGGCCGGGACTGCTGGCGTTACTGATGGTGTTGCTGATGCGCCCCCAAACGGCAGGAAGACGACCAGAGCGAGACAAGCGGCGAGCGGCTGCGGGCGCATGGTTTCGTATCCGGGAGACTGATTGAGCGTCCGCACGTGGGGGCGTGACGGAACCGGAACGAGTATGCCTGCGATTTGGCGCGGCGCAAACGGGGTGAATAGGCGAACTTGAACGGACCATGACCTTTGGCGCATTGGCCCCATGCCTTTCTAGGTGGTCTACTTGCCTACAACACCTGTTCACGCATCCACTAGGACACAACGATGTCGCCACTCTCCTTTTTGCCGGGCTGCAGCGGAACCTGCGCCGCCGCATTGTTGATCACCACGAGCCTGCTGCTGGGCGGTTGCAAGGCAGGAGATGGCGAGGCCACGGCCGCCGAAGAAAAGAAGGCGGTGGATGCGGTGCCGGTGGAAATCGCCAAGGCGGCGCGCCGCGCGGTGGCCGCCAGTTACACCGGCACCGCAGCGCTGGAGCCGCGCGCCGAAGCGCAGGTGGTGGCCAAGACCTCGGGCGTTGCGCTGTCGGTGATGGTGGAAGAAGGTCAAAAAGTCTCGGCAGGCCAGGCACTGGTGCGGCTGGATCCCGATCGCGCGCATCTGGCGGTGGCACAGAGCGAGGCGCAACTGCGCAAGCTGGAAAACAGCTATCGCCGCGCCACGCAATTGGTCGGCCAGCAACTGGTGAGCGCAGCGGATGTGGACCAGCTCAAGTTCGATGTCGAGAACAGCCGTGCGCAGCATCGGCTTGCGTCGCTGGAACTTTCGTACACCACGGTGCAGGCGCCGATTTCCGGCGTGATCGCATCGCGTTCGATCAAGACCGGCAACTTCGTGCAGATCAACACGCCGATCTTTCGCATCGTCGACGATGCGCAGCTGGAAGCCACGCTCAATGTGCCCGAGCGCGAACTGGCCACACTCAAATCCGGTCAGCCGGTGACCTTGCTGGCCGATGCCTTGCCCGGTCAGCAGTTCATCGGCAAGGTCGACCGCATTGCGCCGGTGGTGGATTCGGGCAGCGGTACCTTCCGGGTGATCTGTGCGTTCGGCCAGGGCGCCGAAGCGCTGCAGCCGGGCATGTTCGGGCGCATCCGTATCGACTACGACCAGCGCAAGGACGCGTTGGTGATCCCGCGCCTGGCGCTGCTGGACGATGGCGAGCCGGCAGTGTTCGTGGTGCGTAACGGCAAGGCCAGCCGGGTGCCGGTGAAACTCGGCTATGCCGAAGGCCCGTGGCTGGAAGTGCGGCAAGGGCTGAAGGAAGGCGACCAGGTGGTGACCGCCGGCAAGGTGGCGCTGCGCGATGGCACTGCGGTGCAGGTCATCGGCCAGCCCGACCGCAAGCCGGTGGCGGCTGCGGCGCCGGCAACCGGCAGCGACGGGAAGCGCTCATGAGCGATCACGGCAACCCGCACGGACCCGTGCACGACCCGCATGCGCCATTGCCCGGCGGTGGCGGGCTGGTGGTCTTCGCCACACGACGGCGGGTGACCATCGCGATGATCACCGTGACCATGCTGTTGTTCGGCCTGATCGCACTGCGCAGCCTCAAGGTCAATCTGCTGCCGGACCTGAGCTATCCCACGCTCACCGTGCGCACCGAATATACCGGTGCGGCGCCGGCGGAAATCGAAACGCTGGTGACCGAGCCGGTGGAAGAAGCCGTTGGCGTGGTCAAGAACCTGCGCAAGCTCAAGTCGATCTCGCGCACCGGGCAGAGCGACGTGGTGCTGGAATTCGCCTGGGGCACCAACATGGACCAGGCCAGCCTGGAAGTGCGCGACAAGATGGAAGCCTTGTCGCTGCCGCTGGAAACCAAGCCGCCGGTGTTGCTGCGCTTCAATCCTTCCACCGAGCCGATCATGCGGCTGGCGTTGTCGCCCAAACAGGCGCCGGCCTCGGACGCCGATGCGATCCGTCAGCTCACCGCCCTGCGCCGCTATGCCGACGAAGACCTGAAAAAGAAGCTCGAACCGGTGGCGGGCGTGGCCGCGGTCAAGGTCGGTGGCGGGCTGGAAGACGAGATCCAGGTCGATATCGATCAGCAAAAACTCGCACAGCTCAACCTGCCGATCGACAACGTGATCACCCGGCTCAAGGAGGAGAACGTCAATATCTCCGGCGGCCGGCTGGAAGAAGGTTCGCAGCGCTATCTGGTGCGCACGGTGAACCAGTTCGTGGATCTGGACGAGATCCGCAACATGCTGGTGACCACGCAGAGCAGCAGCGGCAGCGCAGCCGAAGCGGCGATGCAGCAGATGTATGCCATTGCAGCGTCCACCGGCTCGCAGGCCGCGCTTGCAGCTGCAGCCGAAGTGCAGAGCACCTCGTCGGCGTCCAGCAGCAGCATTGCCGGCGGCATGCCGGTGCGGCTCAAGGACGTGGCGCAGGTGCGACAGGGCTACAAGGAGCGCGAGGCGATCATCCGCCTGGGCGGCAAGGAAGCGGTGGAGCTGGCGATCTACAAGGAAGGCGACGCCAATACCGTGTCCACCGCCGCCGCGCTGCGCAAGCGCCTGGAGCAACTCAAGGCGACGGTGCCGGGCGATGTGGAGATCACCACCATCGAAGACCAGTCGCACTTCATCGAACACGCGATCAGCGATGTCAAAAAAGATGCGGTGATCGGCGGCGTGCTGGCGATCCTGATCATCTTCCTGTTCCTGCGCGATGGCTGGAGCACCTTCGTGATCAGCCTGTCGTTGCCGGTGTCGATCATCACCACGTTCTTCTTCATGGGCCAGCTGGGACTGAGCCTCAACGTGATGTCGCTGGGCGGGCTGGCGTTGGCCACCGGCCTGGTGGTGGACGACTCGATCGTGGTGCTGGAGAGCATTGCCAAGGCACGCGAACGTGGCTTGAGCGTGCTGGACGCGGCCATCGCCGGCACCCGTGAAGTGAGCATGGCGGTGATGGCCTCCACGCTGACCACCATTGCGGTGTTCCTGCCGCTGGTGTTCGTGGAAGGCATTGCCGGGCAGTTGTTCCGTGACCAGGCGTTGACGGTGGCGATTGCGATCGCGATCTCGCTGGTGGTGTCGATGACGTTGATCCCGATGCTGAGTTCGCTCAAGGGCGCGCCACCGATGGCGTTCCCGGAGGAGCCGAGCCACCCGCAGTGGCAGCCGGAGCAACGCTGGCTCAAGCCGGTGGCCGCCGGGCGGCGCGGCGCGGGGGCAAGCGTGCGTTACGCGTTCTTCGGCGCGGCGTGGGCGGTGGTCAAACTGTGGCGTGGCATTGCGCGGGTGGTGGGGCCGGTGATGCGCAAGGCCAGCGACCTGGCGATGGCGCCGTATGGGCGTGCCGAGCGTGGTTATCTGGCGATGTTGCCGGCGGCCTTGAGGCGTCCTGGCCTGGTGCTGGGTCTGGCAGCGGCCGCGTTTATCGGCACGCTGTTTCTGGTGCCGATGCTGGGCGCGGATCTGATTCCGCAGCTGGCGCAGGATCGCTTCGAAATGACGGTCAAGCTGCCCTCGGGCACGCCGCTGGCGCAGACCGATACGCTGGTGCGCGAGCTGCAGCTGGCGCACGACAAGGACCCGGGCATCGCCTCGCTGTATGGCGTCAGCGGCAGCGGCACGCGGCTGGACGCCAACCCCACCGAGAGCGGCGAGAACATCGGCAAGCTCACCGTGGTGATGACCGGTGGCGGTAGCCCGGCGGTGGAAGCGGCGGCGACGCAGCGGCTGCGCAGCAGCATGGCCGGCCACCCGGGTGCGCAGGTGGATTTCGCGCGGCCGGCGCTGTTCAGTTTTTCCACGCCGCTGGAAGTAGAACTGCGTGGGCAGGATCTGGGCGAACTGGAACGCGCCGGGCAAAAGTTGGCCGCGATGCTGCGCGCCAACGGCCACTACGCCGACGTCAAATCGACGGTGGAAGAGGGCTTTCCGGAAATCCAGATCCGCTTCGATCAGGAACGCGCCGGTGCGTTGGGGCTGACCACACGGCAGATCGCAGATGTCATCGTCAAGAAGGTGCGCGGCGATGTGGCCACGCGCTACAGCTTCCGCGATCGCAAGATCGACGTGCTGGTGCGTGCGCAGCACAGCGACCGCGCCAGTGTGGATGCGATCCGCCAGCTGATCGTCAACCCGGGCAGCAGCCGGCCGGTGCGCCTGGCGGCAGTGGCCGAGGTGCTGGCGACCACTGGACCGAGCGAGATCCATCGCGCCGATCAGACCCGTGTGGCGATCGTGTCGGCCAGCCTGAAGGACATCGACCTGGGCGGTGCGGTGCGCGAAGTGGAGACGATGGTGCGCAAGGATCCGCTCGCTGCAGGCGTGGGCATGCATATCGGTGGGCAGGGCGAAGAGCTGGCGCAGTCGGTCAAGTCGCTGCTGTTCGCGTTCGGGCTGGCGATCTTTCTGGTCTATCTGGTGATGGCCTCGCAGTTCGAATCGCTGCTGCATCCGTTCGTTATCCTGTTCACCATTCCGCTGGCGATGGTGGGTGCGGTGCTGGCGCTGCTGATGACCGGCAAGCCGGTCTCGGTGGTGGTGTTCATCGGTTTGATCTTGCTGGTGGGGCTGGTGACCAAGAACGCGATCATCCTGATCGACAAGGTCAACCAGCTGCGCGAAGACGGCGTGCCCAAGCGCGAGGCCTTGATCGAAGGCGCACGCTCGCGCTTGCGGCCGATCATCATGACCACCTTGTGCACCTTGTTCGGGTTCCTGCCGCTGGCGGTGGCGATGGGCGAAGGCGCTGAAGTGCGCGCGCCGATGGCGATCACCGTGATCGGCGGATTGCTGGTCTCGACGTTGCTGACCTTGCTGGTGATCCCGGTGGTGTACGACCTGCTGGATCGGCGCGCCGATGCGTACTACCTGGAACGCGGCCGGCGCATGGCCGGGCAACGCGCGCAGGCGGCGGGCACTGCCGACGGACTGGAGGCGCTATGAGCGTTGCCGCCTTCAGCATCCGCCGGCCGGTCACCACCATCATGTGCTTTGTGTCGCTGGTGGTGGTGGGCTTGATCGCCGCGTTCCGGCTGCCGTTGGAGGCGCTGCCGGATATTTCTGCGCCATTCCTGTTCGTGCAGTTGCCGTACACCGGCTCCACGCCGGATGAGGTGGAACGCAACCTGGTGCGTCCGGCCGAGGAAGCGCTGGCGACGATGACCGGCATCAAGCGCATGCGCTCCACCGCTACTGCCGACGGTGCGAACATCTTCATCGAATTCTCCGACTGGGACCGCGACATCGCCATTGCTGCATCCGATGCGCGCGAGCGGCTGGATGCGGTGCGCGACGATTTTCCGGAGGATCTGCAGCGTTTCCATGTTTTCAAATGGTCCAGCAGCGACGAGCCGGTGCTCAAGGTGCGCCTGGCCAGCCAGACCGATCTGACTGGCGCGTATGACATGCTCGACCGCGAGTTCAAGCGGCGCATCGAGCGCATCCCCGGCGTGGCCAAGGTGGAGATTTCCGGCGCGCCGCCGAACCAGGTCGAGATCGCAATCGCCCCGGACCGGCTCACCGCGCACGACCTCAGCCTCAACGACCTGAGCGAGCGGTTGAGCAAGCTCAATTTCTCGGTGTCTGCGGGCCAGATCGACGACAACGGCCAGCGCATCCGTGTGCAGCCGATCGGCGAACTGCGCGATCTGCAGGAACTGCGCGAGCTGGTGCTCAATGCCAAAGGCGTGCGCCTGGGCGACATCGCCGAGGTACGGCTCAAGCCGACACGCATGAACTACGGGCGGCGCCTGGATGGGCGCCCGGCGATCGGTCTGGACGTCTACAAGGAGCGCAGCGCCAACCTGGTGGAGGTATCGAAAGCGGCGTTGAAAGAGGTCGAAGACATCCGCGCCCAGCCGGCGATGCGCGATGTGCAGGTCAAGGTGATCGACAACCAGGGCAAGGCGGTGACCTCGTCGCTGGCCGAACTGGCTGAGGCCGGGGCGGTAGGTCTGCTGTTGTCGATCACGGTGTTGTTTTTCTTCCTGCGGCATTGGCCATCAACGTTGATGGTGACGCTGGCGATCCCGATCTGCTTCGCCATCACCCTGGGTTTCATGTATTTCGTCGGCGTCACGCTCAACATCCTGACCATGATGGGCTTGCTGCTGGCAGTGGGCATGCTGGTGGACAACGCGGTGGTGGTGGTGGAAAGCATCTACCAGGAACGCGAGCGCATGCCGGGCCAGCCGCAGCTGGCAGCGCTGCTGGGCACACGTAGTGTGGCCATCGCGCTCAGTGCCGGCACGTTGTGCCACTGCATCGTGTTCGTGCCGAACCTGTTCGGCGAAACCAACAACATCTCCATCTTCATGGCGCAGATTGCGATCACCATTTCGGTGTCGTTGCTGGCATCGTGGTTGGTGGCGATCAGCCTGATTCCGATGGTGTCGGCGCGCATGAAGACACCGCCGATGGTGACCTCCGAGCGCGGCGTGATCGCGCGGCTGCAGCGCCGTTACGCGAAGATACTGGCGTGGACGTTGGCGCATCGCGGCTGGAGCGTGGCCGGCATCATTCTGGTGAGCGCGATCAGCCTGGTGCCGATGAAGCTGACCAAGATCGACATGTTCGGTGGCGACGGTGGCAACGAGGCCTTCATTCAGTACCAGTGGAAGGGCTCGTACACGCGCGAGCAGTTGGGCGAAGAGATCGGCCGGGTCGAAAATTATCTCGAAGCCAACCGCGCCAAATACCACATCACGCAGATCTACTCGTGGTTCAGCGAGGTGGAAGGCAGCAATACGGTGGTGACCTTCGATGCGAGCAAGGTCAAGGATCTGCCGCCGTTGCTGGAAAAAATCCGCAAGGAACTGCCGCGGTCTGCGCGTGCCGATTACAGCATCGGCAACCAGGGCGATGGCGGCAATGGCAATCAAGGCGTTCAGGTGCAGTTGGTCGGCGATTCGACCGATGCGTTGAAGGCACTCGCCGACGATGTGATTCCACTGCTGGCACAGCGCAAGGAGCTGCGCGACGTGCACGTGGATACCGGCGACCGGACCAGCGAGCTGGCGATTCGCGTCGACCGCGAACGTGCAGCCGCCTTCGGTTTCAGTGCCGAGCAAGTAGCCAGTTTCGTCGGGTTGGCGTTGCGCGGGACGCCGCTGCGCGAGTTCCGACGCGGCGACAACGAGGTGCCGGTGTGGGTGCGTTTTGCCGGCGCCGAGCAGAGCAAGCCCGAAGACCTGGCCAGCTTCACGGTGCGCACCAAGGATGGCCGCAGCGTGCCGTTGCTGAGCCTGGTGGAGGTGCAGATCCGCCCGGCCGCTACCCAGATCGGGCGCACCAATCGGCAGACCACGTTGACCATCAAGGCCAATCTCGCCGAAAAAGTCACCGTGCCCGAGGCGCGCGCCGCGATGGAAAAACCGCTCAAGGCGATGAGTTTCCCGGCCGGCTACAGCTACACCTTCGACGGCGGCGATTACCAGAACGATGGCGAGGCGATGGGCCAGATGGTGTTCAACCTGGTGATCGCGCTGGTGATGATCTACGTGGTGATGGCGGCGGTGTTCGAGTCGTTGCTGTTCCCGGCGGCGATCATGAGCGGGGTGCTGTTTTCGATCTTCGGTGTGTTCTGGCTGTTCTGGATCACCGGTACCTCGTTCGGGATCATGTCCTTCATCGGCATCCTGGTGTTGATGGGCGTGGTGGTGAACAACGGCATCGTGATGATCGAGCACATCAACAACCTGCGCCGCCGCGGCATGGGGCGCACGCAGGCGCTGGTGGAAGGCTCACGCGAGCGCTTGCGGCCGATCATGATGACCATGGGCACCGCGATCCTGGCGATGGTGCCGATCTCGCTGACCAGTACCACCATGTTCAGCGACGGCCCACCGTACTTCCCGATGGCGCGCGCCATCGCCGGTGGCCTGGCGTTTTCGACCGTGGTGAGCCTGCTGTTCCTGCCGACGATCTACGCCATTCTTGATGACATGAGCAACGGCGCAGCAGCGCTGGTGCGACGTGCGCGTGATGTGCCGAAGGCAACGCCATCGAACGCTGCGTTGGAGTCTTGAGCAACGCACCCAGCGAGACTCAACAAAACGTCATGCGCTTCCAAGCCCCTCTCCCGTCGGGAGAGGGGTTGGGGTGAGGGTACGGTTTCCCCAGTTATTGCCCAGCATGCAGCTGTCAGACACTGACTTCGGCGTCAGGCGGCAGCGCGGCCGGGAATCGGCTCTTCGGCGCGGCAGACCTCCTGTCTGACGCGCCGTCGCGGCACATCCCTGTGCCGCTCTCCGCCAATCCCCGGCCATGCTGCCGCCACGGTTCGTTGTCGCCATGGCGTCGATCAGCAAAGTCGCGTAGCAAGCGAGGCTTTAAAAAATCGTGTGTCAGCCTTCGATCAAGAGGTTGGAGTGGCAACCACCACGCATGAGCGCTGGATCTCCAAACCTTGTTGAGAGAATCAGCACGTCCTTTCCGACGCGCTGATCCCTCACATCCGGTCATCAATTCGCCGAACAGAGGTGTCCAGCAACTCAGCCCGCACGCACCTGCCGTACGATCTCGGCAGCCTTGGCCGAGCTTTCCTTGACCTTGTCCCACTGGCCCTGCGCCAGCCAATCCTTGGGCACCATCCACGAACCGCCGATGCACAGCACGTTCGGCTGCGCCAGGAATTCGGCCGCATTGGCTTCACTGATGCCGCCGGTGGGGCAGAGCTTGAGTTCGGATAGGGGACCGGCCAGGCCCTTGAGCATCTGCAGGCCGCCCACGGCGGTGGCCGGGAACAGCTTGCACACGCGGAAGCCCAGGCCCATCAGGGTGAGCAGTTCGGTCGGGGTAGCCGCGCCAGGTACGGCCGGAATCGGCGCATCTGCCAACAGACGCGCCAATGGTGCGGGCGTGCCGGGAGTGACCAGGAAGTCGGCGCCGGCATCCACCGACTGACGCAACTGCAATTCGCTCAGCACGGTACCTGCGCCGATCACGATGTTGGGCAGCTCGCGCTTGAGCATGGCCAGCGCTTCGATCGCAATCGGGGTGCGCAGGGTCAGTTCGATCGCGGGCAGGCCGCCTTCGAGCAGCGCATCGGCCACGCGGCGCGCCTGGTCCAGCGTGTCCACGGTGACCACCGGCAGGATGCCGGCATCGCGCAGCAGCTGTTCGGCGGTGTTCTGGGTCTGGGCAATCGTCATTGCAACTCCGTTAGACGGCGACCGCGAGGCGGTCGCGCAGAGGGAAGGGGAATCAGGCGTCCTTGGACTCGTGCGGTGCGGCGGCGGCCGCTGCATCGGCACCGAGTTCGTACTCGGCGTCGTAGCTCCACAGCGCGCCGTCCGGACGGGTCGGGCCGCAGGAAATCGAGATGGCGCCCTGGTCGGCCGGGCCAACCACCTGGCGGTTGATGGCGAACAGGTTGCGCCCCAGGTCGTTGCCCGCCACCGAGGTGTTGGGTGCGACCTCGCGCGATGCCCACTCTTCGGCCGAGACCAGCACTTCCAGCGTGCCGGCTTCGCCGTCCAGGCGCACGATGTCGCCTTCGCGCACGCGCCCGATCGGACCGCCGCGTGCGGCTTCCGGGGTCATGTGGATCGCCGCCGGGAACTTGCCCGAGGCACCGGACAGACGGCCGTCGGTGACCAAGGCCACGCGCCGACCCTGGTTCTGCAGCAAACCCAGCAACGGCGCCATCGAATGCAGTTCCGGCATGCCGTTGGCACGCGGGCCCTGGTAACGCAGCACCACCACGAAATCGTGCGGCAGCACGCCGGCGGCATGCAGCTTGTTGAGCACCTGCGGCGTGTCGATCACCACTGCCGGCGCTTCGATCGTACGGTGCTGCGGCTTGACTGCCGACAACTTGATCAGCGAGCGGCCCAGGTTGCCGCGCAGCAGGCGCAGGCCGCCCTGCGATTCGAATGCGGCGCTGACCGGCCGCGCCACGCTGTCGTCGGCGGTGGTTGCAGTGCCGGGCACGTAGACGACCTTGCCGTCCTGCAGGCGCGGCTCGTTGGCGTAGGCGCGCATGCCGCCTTCGACCACGGTGGGCAGGTCGTCGTGCATCAGCCCGGCGTCCATCAGCTCGCGGAACACGAAGGCAGTGCCGCCCGCGGCCTGGAAGCGGTTCACGTCGGCTTCGCCGTTGGGGTAGATGCGGGTCAGCAGCGGCACGGTCTGCGAGATCAGATCCATGTCGTCCCAGGTCAGCACGATGCCGGCCGCACGCGCCACCGCAATCCAGTGGATGGTGTGATTGGTCGAACCACCGGTGGCCATCAGCGCGACCACGGCATTGACGATGGCACGCTCGTCGATCAGGCGACCGAACGGACGGAAGTCCTGGCCCAGCGCAGAAATTGCCAGCGCACGCGCGGTGCCCTCACGGGTCAGCGCATCGCGCAACTGCAGCTCCGGGTTGACGAACGAGGCACCGGGCAGCTGCACGCCCATCGCCTCGAGCAACACCTGGTTGGAGTTGGCGGTGCCGTAGAAGGTGCAGGTGCCGGGCGAGTGATACGAGGACGACTCGGCTTCCAGCAGTTCGGCGCGGGTGGCTTCGCCGGCGGCGTAGCGCTCGCGCACTTCGGCCTTCTGCTTGTTCGGAATGCCGGGCGTCATCGGACCGGCCGGCATGAACAGCGCCGGCAGATGCCCGAAGGCCAGCGCGCCGATCAGCAGGCCCGGCACGATCTTGTCGCACACGCCCAGGTACACCACGCTGTCGAACATGTCGTGGCTCAGGCCGATCGCCGCGGCCTGGGCGATGTTGTCGCGCGAGAACAGCGACAGCTCCATGCCGGCGCGGCCCTGGGTCACGCCGTCGCACATCGCCGGCACGCCGCCGGCCACCTGCGCGGTGGCACCGAGCGTACGCGCGGTGTCGCGGATCAGCTGCGGGTAATGCTCGAACGGCTGATGTGCCGACAGCATGTCGTTGTAGGCGGTGATGATGCCCAGGTTGGGCGTGGCGGCACCGCGCAGGCGCGACTTGTCGGTCGGTTCGGACGCGGCGAAACCATGCGCCAGGTTGCCGCAGCTCAAACGGCTACGGAACGGACCCTCGCGCAGGGCGGCATCGAGACCGGCCAGATAAGCCGCGCGCGACGGCGCGCTGCGCTTGCGGATACGGTCGGTGACAGCTTGGATGTTCGGATGCAGGCTCATTGGCTACCGGCTATGAGAAACGGGGAAGGTAATCACGCTGTTTTTTTCGTAGATACCCGCACAAGGATGTGCGGGCTCTTGCGAGGGACTCGCACTCACGCACACCAATGAACCCGCAATTTCGGGCCCGGCGGCTGCAGCGCCACGCGGATCGGATACTCGCTGACATCGTCACCGGCCAGTGCAGCCTGCAGCACGTCCAGCTTCTGCTTGCCGCGCAGCAACAGCAGGCGGGTCGGGATGGCGGCCAGTCCGGCCGGTGTCAGCGTGATCCGCAGCGGCCACTGATTCGCGCCGGGGCAGCCGGTGGCATCCAGCGAAGCGTACGGCTGCGGGCTGGACAGTGCCTTGCTCAGGTCGGTCGAGCCCGGAAACAGCGAGGCGGTGTGTCCGTCGCCGCCCATGCCCAGCACCGCCAGGCACGCAGGCTCGGCGTGCCTGGCCTGCAGGTTCGCGGTGTGCACGCACTCGGGCAACTGCTTGCCCGGGCGCACCAGCGGGATGAAGGTCGCCGCCGATGCGTGAGTCAGAAAGCTGTGATTGACCAGCCAGGCGTTGCTGTCCTGATCCTGCGGCGAGAGCCAGCGCTCATCGACCAGGCCCACTTCCACCCGCGACCAGTCCAGCGGACGGTGAGCGAGGGATTCGTACACCGGCGCCGGGGTGGTGCCGCCTGACAGCAGCATGCGCGCCTGGCCGCGGCGCGAAATCTCCTGTTCCAGCAGGTCGGCCATCTCGCTGGCCACCGCCTCGGTCCATTCGGCGGGGTCTTCGTAGCGCACCAGTGTGATGCGCGGATTGTCCTGCAGGTTCATCGCTGCTCCCCTGGATGCTGACGCTGCGCATCCACCGCATAGGCGGCGGCGCCGAGCAGGCCGGCATGCGGATGCATGACCGCCAGCGACGGCACCCGCGACATGATCGCGGAGAAGCGTCCCTTGTGTTCGAAGCGCTGGCGGAAGCCGGAATGCTGCAGCGAATCCAGCACCTTGGGCACCAGCCCGCCGGTGAGGAACACGCCGTCCCAGGCGCCCTGCATCAACACCATGTCGCCGGCGATCGCGCCGAAGATGGCGCAGAACAGATCGATGGTGCGCGACGAGCGCGGGTCGCCCGCCGCCGCACGCGCGGTGATGTCCTTGGGCTGCAGCGGGCCCGGGTCGACCCCGGCGATCTCGCTGAGCGCGCGATGGATGTTGACCAGGCCCGGGCCGCAGATCAGGCGCTCGTTGGAGACCCGGCCGAACTGCTCGGAAAGGATCTCCAGAATGCGGATCTCCTCTGGCGTGCCGGGCGGAAAGCTGACGTGGCCACCTTCGGTTTCCAGCGGAAAGCAACGCCCGTTGCGGATGATCAGCCCACCCACGCCCAGGCCGGTGCCAGGGCCGATCACGCCGTAGTTGCGCGGCTGATCGATCGGCGCCGGGCGCCAGCTGGCGCCGCCCACCTGCACCACGTCCTGCGGACGCAACAGGCTGATCGCCATGGCCTGCGCGGCGAAGTCGTTGATCAGATGCAAGGTGCTGAAGCCCAGCATGCTGGCGGTGCGCGAGCGCGAGATCACCCACGGGTGGTTGGTGATGCGCGCCTCGTCGCCATCCACACGGCCGGCCACGGCGAACACGCCCTGGGTGGCCTGCACGCCGATCTGGTCGAGGTAGTAGCGCGCGGCTTCGCCGAGCGAACCGAAGTCCACCACCGCAAATTCACGCGAGGTGTCATCCAGCAACGGCACCGAGGCGTCGACGTCGGCCAGCGCGAAGCGCGCATTGGTTCCGCCGATATCGGCAACCAGCACCGGCTTGGAAGGAGCGGTCATGCGTTGTTTCCCTGTGCGTCGGTGGCCGGGGGCAGGAAGTGGGTCGCCGACTCGGGCCCCCAGCTGCCGGCCGGGTAGGACTGCAGTGGCAGCGCGGCGTCTTTCCACGCATCGCTGACGCTGTCGATCCACGACCAGGCGGCCTTGACCTCGTCGTCGCGCACGAACAGCGCCGGGTTGCCGTTGAAGGCATCCACGAACAGGCGCTCGTAGGCGATGCGGCGGTGCAGGCCGGTCGGCACCGACAGTTCCAGTTCCAGCGGCTGCAGTTCGATCGCACCCCATTCCGGGCCGGCCAGGCTGCTCATCAGACCAAGCTCGATGTTTTCCTGCGGCTGCAGTTGGAAGGTCAGGCGGTTGGGCACCGCGTTCTGCCGGTCCGGGCGCTCGAACAGCCAATGCGTCACCGGCTTGAGCGTGACCACGATGCGGGTGGAACGCTCGGCCAGACGCTTGCCGGTGCACAGGTGGAACGGCACCCCGGCCCAGCGCCAGTTGTCGATATGCGCGGTCACCGCGACGAAGGTTTCCACGTCGCTGCCTTCCGGCGGGTGATAGGCCTGCGCCGGCTGGCCGTTGATGCTGCCGGCGGTGTAGCGGCCACGCACGCTGTCGTGGGCGGCATGCTCGGCGGTCATCGGGCGCAGCGCGCGCAGCACCTTGACCTTCTCGTCGCGGATGCGATCGGCTTCCAGCGAGGCCGGCGGCTCCATCGCCACCAGGCACAACAACTGCAGGATGTGACTCTGCACCATGTCGCGCAGCGCGCCGGAGCGCGCGTAGTAGGCATCGCGCCCATCCACGCCTTCGCTCTCGGCCACCAGGATCTGCACCGACTCGATATAGGTGCGGTTCCACACCGCTTCCAGCAACGTATTGCCGAAGCGCAGGGCGATCAGGTTCTGCACCGCCGCCTTGCCCAGGTAGTGGTCCAGGCGGAACACGCGGTCTTCGTCGATCAGCGCGCCGATCGACTGCAGGATCTCGCGGGCGCTGTCCGAGTCGTGGCCGATCGGCTTTTCCAGCATCAGCCGGTGCGGCGCAGCCAGCGCGCCGCCCAGGGCCAGGCCCTGGCAGGTGCTGATGTACAGGCCCGGCGGAATCGCCAGGTAGCTCACGCACTGGCGGCTGGCCAGCTCGCGTACGGCATTGGCCACCGACTCGGCATCGCGCAGATCCACCGAGCGATAGTCGACCCGCTGCAGCAGCGTTTCGATCTGCTCGGGCGTGGCGATCGGCAGCGCGGCGGCCAGGCGCGGGCGCAGGACCTCGCGGAATGCCTCGGTGTCGTGCGGAGACAGCGCCAGTGCGCGGATACGGAAATCCTCCGGCAGCAGGCCATCGACGAACAATCGCAGCAGGGACGGGAAGAGATAGCGCTGGGCGAGATCGCCGGTGGCGCCGAACAGGATCAGGGTGTTGTGCATGGACCGAATTTCAGATTCTGGAGACATCGTGATCAGCAGCTGGTCGGAAAGGCGCCGGACAGCCGGCGGTCGGTATGTCTGTTCCTGAGCGACACTGGCGTGCGCGCAGCGGGGGATGGACGCGCACGCCCAATCCCCGATTGTTGCAGCAAGTGGCCGTCAGCGGTTAGCGCCGCGGCGGTTGACCTGCACATGCGTGGCCGAATGGCGGGCCTCGCAAGGTAGGCTGCACCGCTTGAGACAGCGGCTTGGGTCGGTGGCGGCATGGTCCCTCCCGAGATCGATGTTGCCATGTGAAAACGATTACATGTCAGAATAAACCAATGCATTCGTTTGCAGGAAATTTCCTTGCAGGCGCATGCGGCGTCACCGCCGTCGGGAGGGCCGAGGGCAGGGCGCACAACTTACGTTGAGGCCGAAGATGGCGAAAGTGCAGTTGGAAGGTGTCCGCAAGGTCTACGAAAACGGCCAGGTGGCAGTGCAGGGTGCGAGCTTTGAAGTGGCCGACGGCGAGTTGATGGTGCTGGTCGGGCCATCCGGCTGCGGTAAATCGACCTTGTTGCGCATGATTGCCGGTCTCGAAGACATCAGTGCCGGCACGCTGAAGATCGGCGAGCGCGTGGTCAACGACGTAGCGCCGAAGGACCGCGACATCGCCATGGTGTTCCAGAGCTATGCGCTGTATCCGCACATGACCGTGGCGGAAAATCTGGCCTTCGGCCTCAAGCTGCGCGGTCACCCCAAGCAGGTCATTGCCGAGCGCGTCAACAATGCTGCCGAGCTGCTGGGTCTGACCCCGATGCTCGACAAGTTGCCCAAGGCGATGTCCGGCGGCCAGCGCCAGCGTGTGGCGCTCGGGCGGGCGATGGTGCGCGAATCGTCGGTGTTCCTGCTCGATGAGCCGCTGTCCAACCTGGACGCCAAGCTGCGCCACAGCGTGCGCACCGAGATTGCGCAGCTGCATCGCAAGCTCGGCACTACCATGATCTACGTGACCCACGACCAGGTCGAAGCGATGACGCTCGGCCAGCGCATCGTGGTGCTCAAGGACGGCGTGATCCAGCAGATTGACAGCCCGATGGCGCTGTACGACCGCCCGGCCAACCTGTTTGTCGCTGGCTTTCTCGGCAGCCCGGCAATGAACGTGCTGCAGGGACGCCTGGATGCCCAGGATGGCCTGCATCTGGTCATGGCCGATGGCTGGCGCGTGCCGCTGGGCGCGGCGCGGGTCGACCCTGCCTGGTTTGGCCAGGACGTGATCGTCGGCGTACGCCCGGAGCACCTGCAGCCATCCGACAACGCGGTGCTGGGCTTCGATGCGCGGGTCGATGTGATCGAGCCGGTCGGCAACGAGATCTTCCTCAATCTCGACCGTGGAGGTCAGCCGCTGGTGATCCGTGTCCCGCCGCAGACCTTGCCGGCGGTGGGCCAGCCACTGCGTCTGGCGCTGCGCAGCGACACCTTGCACTTCTTCGACCCGGCCACCGGGCAGCGCCTGGAAGTGGCTTAGATCAGGCAATAACACGACTGCGCTCGCCGCCAGACGGGCACGGCCGGTGTTCGGAAGCGGCATGGACTACATGCGCACTACGGTGTTGAGCGCGCCGTCCAAGCCAGCTGACGACTGCTTGCTACGTTTCTAGCTGCGCCGAACGCTCCAGGCCGGGCACGATTACGTGCGGCCTAGCGTCGTGCGCGCCGGCCTGCAAGGCGGTGCCGGCATCCAGGATCAGTTCCAGCGGCAACACCGCCAGCGCGAGGTTGCCGGCCACGCTTACCACCGTGCCGATCGCGGTGCCGTCCAGTGCGACGGCATCCCCGGCATCGGCCGCAGCATCGGTTTCGAGCAACTGCAATGCGCGCTTGGCCTTGCCCAGAAAGTGCGTCCGCGCCACGATCTCCTGGCCCGGATAGCAGCCCTTTTTCACGCTATAGGCCTGCAGGCGGTCCAGTGCCAGCTGCTGCGGCGTCCACAGTTCGCGCTGGCCCTCGACCAGGCGGGCGAGTCCCAGTTGCAGATCCGCACGCCGCCATTGCGCATCTGCGCTCGCCAATTCGATAGGCGCCGCCAATGCATCTTCGGCGTACAACAGCAAGGTGCGCGGCAGCGCGGCGCAGCCCATATCCAGTTCGATACGCTGCGTTCTGATATCGGCCTGCGCAGCGTGCGCGTGCACTGGCGCGGCGAAGCCGGCACAGGCGAACAGTGCGGCGGTGCTGATTTTCAGCTTGCGGCGGAACACGAAACGGACGAGCTGCGCGGCGATCTCGGCCGCGTTGCCATCGGGCAACAGCATCAGCAAGTGTGTGTCGTCCTCACGCAGGAGTGCGAAGATGGCAATGACGCGCCCCTTCGCGGTCAACCACGCATTCCACTGCCACTGCCCAACCGCCAACGCCTGCACGTCATTGGCGAATTGGGCATGCGCAAACGCCGCTGCATCCGCGCCGACGAGTCGGACGTATTGCATATCGTGCAGGGAGCCAAAACCCTGTGGAATAAGATTCAGGTTGTCAGCCATGGATGGGGAGGACTAAAATCGCAACGTTGTGAGACCACTATGATAGGCCATCCAACCCCCACCCCAGCGCAGGATTCCGAGACGCAGCCTTCCCCTCAGGAGCAGAAACCCGAGAAGAAGCCACTGCCGAAGGAGATTGGTGGACGCGACGGCCCCGAGCCAACGCGTTACGGCGACTGGGAAAAAAATGGACGCTGCATCGATTTTTGAGCAGCTTTTAGCCACAGCGGCCTAGTGCCGCCCAGCCGAGAAAACGAGCCCAGCGAATGGCGATCCGCGAACGTCCCACTTCTCCACATCTGCAGGTCTACCGCTGGCAGATTCAGATGGCGACCTCGATCCTGCATCGAGCCACCGGTGTCATCCTTTCCGGAGGCGCGCTGGTCATCGCCGTCTCGTTGCTCTTGCTGGTGCTAGGTGAGGACCACTGGAATTGCCTCACCCAGCATCTGGGCGCCTGGTACGGCCAGGTGTTCCTGTTTGCCTGGTCTTGGGCCTTTACCTACCACCTGTCCAACGGCATCCGCCACATCGTCCAGGACTTTGGCCGCGGGTTCAGCATTCCGGCCTTTATCCGCAGCAGCTGGACATCGGTGATCGCCAGCCTGGTACTGACCTGCGCAATCTGGGCGTATGTCCTGACTGGAGCTTCCGCATGAGCCGCTATCGCACTCCGTTGAAAAATGTGCGTGGTCTGGGCGCAGCCAAGACCGGTACCGAACATTTCGTGATGCAGCGCCTGACCGCGACGGCGCTGGTTGTGCTGGCGATCTGGTTTGTGGCGTTCGTGCTGAGCCTGCTTGGTTCCGACTACATGACTGCAGTCACTGCGGTGTCCAAGCCGTGGAATGCCGTGTTGCTGGTCGGTTTCCTGGTGGCGATGTTCTGGCATGCGCAGCTTGGTCTGCAGGTCGTGCTCGAGGACTACATCCACAATTCGCTGCTGGCGCTGGCGTTGCAGACGACGGTGAAGTTCATCGCCGTGCTTGGCGCGATCGTCAGCATTTTCGCAGTGGCGCGCATCGCGCTGGGCGGTGCCTGAGTCATCGGGCACATAGAACAGGAATCCAGATTAGATGTCCGCTTACAAGATCACTGAACACAAGTACGACATGGTCGTGGTGGGTGCCGGCGGCGCCGGCCTGCGTGCCACGTTCGGCTTGGCCCAGAAAGGCCTGCAGACCGTCTGCCTGACCAAGGTCTTCCCGACCCGGTCGCATACCGTCGCCGCGCAGGGCGGTATTTCCGCCGCGCTCGGCAATATGGGCGAAGACGATTGGCGCTACCATTTCTACGACACCATCAAGGGCTCCGATTGGCTGGGCGACCAGGACGCGATCGAGTACATGTGTCGCGAAGCGATTCCAGCCATCATCGAGCTGGAGCACTACGGCGTGCCGTTCTCGCGTACCGAAGAAGGCAAGATCTATCAGCGCCCGTTCGGTGGCATGACCACCAAGTACGGCGAAGGCCCGTCGGCGCAGCGCACCTGCGCCGCAGCCGACCGTACCGGCCACGCCATGCTGCACACGCTGTACCAGCAGTCGCTGGCGCACAATGCACGCTTCATGATCGAGTACTTCGCACTCGATCTGATCTTCGACGAAGAAGGCGTCTGCCGTGGTGTGCTCGCGCTGGACATGGCCGATGGCACGCTGCATCTGTTCCGCGCCCATGGCGTGGTTCTGGCCACCGGCGGCTACGGCCGCGCCTACTTCAGCGCCACCTCTGCGCACACCTGTACCGGTGACGGCGGCGGCCTGGTGATGCGTGCCGGCTTGCCGGTGCAGGACATGGAGTTCGTGCAGTTCCATCCCACCGGCATCTACGGTGCGGGCTGCCTGATCACCGAGGGCGTGCGCGGCGAAGGCGGCATCCTGCGCAACAGCAACGGCGAGCGCTTCATGGAGCGCTATGCACCGCATTACAAGGATCTGGCCTCGCGCGACGTGGTGTCGCGTTCGATGACGGTGGAAATCCGTGAAGGCCGTGGCGTTGGCGAGCACAAGGATCACATCCTGCTCGACCTGACCCACCTCGGCCCGGAAGTCATCAACGAAAAGCTGCCCGGCATCGCCGAAAGTGCGCACATCTTTGCCGGTGTGGACGTGACCAAGCAGCCGATCCCGGTGCTGCCGACCGTGCACTACAACATGGGCGGCATCCCGACCAATTTCTACGGCGAAGTCGTGCGCAAGCAGGGCGACGACCCGGATGCGGTGGTCCCCGGTCTGTACGCGATCGGCGAAGCCGCCTGCGTGTCGGTGCACGGTGCCAACCGGTTGGGTTCCAACTCGCTGCTGGATCTGGTGGTGTTCGGTCGCGCGGTGGCCAACCGCTGCGCCGAGACGGTCAAGCCCAACCAACCGCACAAGACGTTGCCGTCGGATGCGTGCGACAAGGCGCTGGGTCTGCTGGACAAGTTGCGCTACGCCAACGGCTCTACGCCGACGTCGGTGATTCGCGACAACATGCAGCGCACCATGCAGTCCGATGCGGCCGTGTTCCGTACCAGCAAGACGCTGAAGGAAGGCGTGGACAAGATGGCCGAGATCTTCGCCACCTTCGAAGACGTCAAGGTGTCGGACCGCTCGCTGGTATGGAACTCGGACCTGATCGAAACCTACGAATTGAACAACCTGCTGCTCAACGCAGTGGCGACGATCAATTCGGCCGAGCAGCGCAAGGAAAGCCGCGGCGCGCATTCGCACGAGGACTTCCCGGACCGCGACGACGTCAACTGGCAGAAGCACACGCTGGTGACTGTCGACGACAAGGGCAAGTGCGAATTCGAGTACCGCCCTGTGCACATGTATACGCTGAGCAAGGATGTGGACGTGGTGCCTCCGAAGCCGCGCGTTTACTGATCGATGCGCATGCAGCGACCCACTGTTGCCGTGCCACTGCCTGCCACCGCGTCCGCGCGTGGCGGCAATGTGTCGCTGCAATGGTGTCGCAACATGACGCTGGAGCAGCGCCGGCAAGTGGCCGGCCGCTACGCGACTGCTTCGGCAGTGGCATCCGTCATCTTTACCTTCATGCGCACGGTGCGGTTGTCGTTCGCACCGCGCATCGCCTGAGCCAACGAGAGCAGCTATGGCAGAGTTCACCCTCCCCAAGAATTCAAAGATCGGCAAGGGCAAGCATTACCCTGCACAGGGCGCCAAGAACACGCGCACTTTCAAGGTCTACCGCTGGGATCCGGACGTCGACGCCAACCCGCGCACCGACAGCTACGAGATCGATCTGGATAAATGCGGCCCGATGGTGTTGGACGCGCTGATCAAGATCAAGAACGAGATCGACCCGACGTTGGCGTTCCGCCGTTCCTGCCGCGAGGGCATCTGCGGTTCGTGCGCGATGAACATCGACGGAACCAACACGCTGGCCTGCACCAAGGCGATTGCTGCGTGCGGCAAGTCCGAGGTGCCGATCTATCCGCTGCCGCACATGAGCGTGATCAAGGACCTGGTACCGGACCTGACGCATTTCTATGCGCAGTACGCGTCGATCAAGCCGTGGATCCGCACCCAGACCCCGCCGCCGCCGGATCGCGAGCGCTTGCAGTCGCCCGAAGACCGTCGCAAGCTCGATGGCTTGTACGAGTGCATCCTGTGCGCGTGCTGCTCGACCAGCTGCCCGAGCTACTGGTGGAACGGCGAGCGTTACCTGGGCCCGGCAATCCTGCTGCAGGCGTACCGCTGGATCGTGGACTCGCGCGACGAAGACACCGGTGCGCGTCTGGACGATCTGGAAGACCCGTTCAAGCTGTATCGCTGCCACACCATCATGAACTGCGCACGCACTTGCCCGAAGGGCTTGAATCCGGCGCTGGCGATCGCCGAAATCAAGAAGTTGATGATGGCGCGTCGCGCCTGATCGCACGGTAGTGATTCCCCGCGACGGGGATGTGGTTCGCAGCGGCACCGGCCTTATGGTCAGGTGCCGCTGTCGTTTTCGGCCCGCCACGCGGCGCGGTGGAGAGATGAGATGGACGAACAGACCCTGTTGAAGAAATTGCGCTGGCGTTGCCGGCGTGGCATGCGCGAACTCGACCAGTTGTTCGGGCGCTATCTGGACCAGCGCTGGGTGCAAGCGCCTGACGCCGAGCGCGCGGTTTTCCTACAGCTACTGGATTGCGAAGACGATAAGTTGTGGCGCTGGTTCATGGGATACGAGGCTTGCCCCGATGCCGGCAACGCCGCACTCATCGCCGATATCCGCGCCTTGCCGGCTTGAGTGGCGGCCTTCGCGCGGATTGATTTGCGCATTGGGCGTAGTGATGCTGCTCGCAGTGTGGGCTGTGTGGCGTAGCGGTGTCCCACCGTGGCTGGCAGTGTTGCTATCTGCGTACGCGCTGCTTGCAGGCGGCCGGGCACTGCGTCAGCTGTTGCGCTCGCCAGTGCGGCAACTGCTGGTGCCGTGGGCGGAAACGCCCGCCAGCATTGACGGAGTACAGGTGGACGGGCTGCAGGTGCACTGGCGCGGTCCGCTTGCAGTGGTGTCGTGGACGCAGCCGGATGGCCGACGCCAACGCCTGCATTTCTGGCCGGATACCTTGCTGGCGCCGCAACGACGTGAACTGCGTCTGGCCGCGCAGGCCCATGCCATTTCGTCCCGGCGGCCGCTAGTGGCAACATAGCGTCCCTTTCCCGGTTGAACCGCATGTTCAAACCTATCCCGGTTGCCATCGGCTTGCGCTACCTGCGTGCCAAACGGCGCAATGGCTTCATCTCGTTTATCTCGATGGCATCGATCCTGGGCATCGCCCTGGGCGTGACCGTGCTGATCACCACGCTGGCGGTGATGAGCGGTTTTCAGAAGGAAATCCGCGACCGCCTGCTGCAGATGGCCGCGCATGCCACCGTCAGCGCGGAAGGCGCACCAATGCGCGACTGGCAGCACGCGGTCGAGGTCGCCATGGCCGACCCGCGTGTTGCCGGCGCCGCACCGTATATCGAAACAGAATCGCTGCTGCAGGGTCCGCGCAAGCAGCCGGCGATCGTGCGTGGCATCGTTCCGTCCGAAGAGAACAAGGTGTCTGTACTGGCCAAGAAGATGCAGCAGGGCTCGGTCGACAGCTTGACGTCTGGTTCGTACAACATCGTGATCGGCAAGGAGCTGGCGCTGTGGCTGGGCGTGGACGTGGGCGACAGCATCGTCGTGCTGCTCAGCGATACCCAGGCCACGCCGTTGGGTGCCATGCCGCGGCTCAAGCGTTTCACCGTCAGCGGGATTTTCGAAGCCGGCTACAACGAGATCGATCGCGGCTTGGCCGTGGTCAACATGCAGGATCTGGCGCGCGTGCTGCGCATGGATGGCGTGACCGGCGTGCGTCTGCGCCTGCACGACATGGATCAGGCCTGGCCGGTGGCGCGCGACCTGGCGGTGAAGTTGCATGGCCCGTATCGGGTCAGCGACTGGACCCAGGAAAACGCCAATCTCTATCACTCGTTGAAGATGGAAAAGACCGTGATGGGCATCCTGCTGTCGCTGATCGTGGCGATGGGTGCGTTCAACCTGGTGTCCTCGCAGGTGATGCTGGTGACCGACAAACAGGCCGATATCGCCATTCTGCGCACGCTCGGCTTGTCGCCGGGCGGGGTGATGCAGGTGTTCATGGTGCAGGGCTCGTTGATCGGCTTCATGGGCACCTTCATGGGCGTGATCGGCGGCATCGTGCTGACGCTCAATCTCGAACGCATCCTTGGCGTGATCGAAGCGATTTTCAGCGTGAAGTTGTTGCCCGAAGACGTGTACTACATCACCGGCCTGCCGACCGATATGCAGACCCAGGACGTGGTGGTGATCACCGTCGTGGCGTTGGTGATGAGTTTCCTGGCGACCCTGTATCCGGCCTGGCGCGCCTCGCGCACCCAGCCGGCGGAGGCGCTGCGTTATGAATGAGGTTCGGAAATCGGGAATCGGGAATCGGGAATCGGTCGTGCAAAAGCCAAACCACGCAGAGGCAGTGATTCGGGCCGAGGGTCTGGGCAAGACCTACGCCGAAGGCAAGATGCGCACGCCGGTGTTCGACGGCCTGGATCTGTCGGTGGCCACCGGCGAAACCGTGGCGATCGTCGGTGCCTCCGGTGCCGGCAAGAGCACCTTGTTGCATCTGCTGGGCGGGCTGGATATTCCGACCTCGGGCGAGGTGTATGTAGCGGGCGAGCGTATGTCGGCACTGTCCGATGCGCAGCGCGGCACGCTGCGCAACCAGGCGCTTGGCTTCGTGTATCAGTTCCATCATCTGCTGCCGGAATTCACCGCGCTGGAAAACGTGATGATGCCGGTGCTGCTGTCGGGCAAGGACGTCTCGGTCGCCAGAGCGCAGGCGTTGCAGTTGCTGGAGTCGGTCGGGCTGGGCCATCGCATTGAACACAAACCCAGCGAGCTGTCGGGCGGCGAGCGTCAGCGCTGTGCGGTGGCCCGTGCGCTGGTCAACAAGCCGGGTTGCGTGCTGGGCGACGAGCCCACCGGTAACCTCGACGACAAGACCGCGGGCACCGTGTTCGAGCTGATGCTGGAGCTCAATCGCGCCCAGCGCACCAGCCTGGTGTTGGTGACGCACGACCGCAGCCTGGCGCGGCGCCTGGACCGCGTGCTGGAGCTGCATCAGGGCAAGCTGCGCGAATTGGCGCCGTCTGCGGTGTAGTCGCTAAGGCGCCGTCGCCGGCTCGGCGGCGCTGCATTAGGAGGGCGATCGAGTTTTTGCCCTCCACGGATGTGACGCAAGGCATCTGCACGATGTCTGCAGATCGTTGTTGCATCGCAAGTGAGTATGCGGCTGCCATTGCGCGAACCCGGCATGGATGCGAATGACTGCGTTGCGCTCTGTGCAACGAAAGCAGTGCGGCACACTCCGCGCAGCGAAGGAAGTACGCCACGTTACCGCTGCGAACCTGCCGACAGTGATGCAGCAGATCGCTTACCGCTGCAGGTCGAAGGCCGACCTGCAGCGATGCAACGCCATCGATCAGGGAATGATGCGAAGCGCCCGCAGCCGGGTGAACAGTTCGAAGAACGAGGCGCGGCTGTCGTAGAAATCCAGAAAGCCCAGTTCGCGGCTCTTGGTCATGTCGTTGACGCACTCGATCTCGCGGCCCAGATCGGCGTCGGTGTGCCACCACGAGGCCAGCCGATTGACGTCCGATTCCACCAGGTGGTGTTGCGCGGCCAAGTCGGCCCACAGCGCCGGTGCGGTCTGGCTCAGGCGTGGTTCCAGCGGTGCCGGCGTAGCGGGGCAGGGCGCCGCGTCGAGTTCGAAGAACTTCGCAATCTCGCCCCACATCCAGCGCCAGCGGAACACATCGCCGTTGACGGTATTGAAGGCCTGATTGCGCGCTGCCGGGCTGAGCCCGGCCCAGGCCAGTTGGCGGCCTAGCAGGCCGGCATCGGTGAGGTCGGTCAGGCTATTCCACTGCGCTTGCGAGCCTGGGAACACGAAGGGTTGCCCGGTGTGCTTGCACAGCGATGCATAGACCGCCAGCGTCACGCCCATGTTCATTGCGTTGCTGCCATTGGCCATGCCAATCATGGTGTGCGAGCGGTGCACGCTCCAGCCGAAACCGTGTTGGTCTGCATGCGCGAACAACAGGTCTTCCAGCGTGTAGTAGAAGTTTTCGCCTGGCTGGCGCGGCTCGCTTTCGCGGAACGGCGTCTCTGCCTTGCCGCTGCCGTAGTTTTCGAATGCACCCAGGTAGTGTTTGGTGCCGGTGACCAGCGCCATGTGCTGCAGCGGCGCATGGCTGAGCGCATCGCACAGGTGCCGCATCATTGCGGCATTGGCTTGGACATTCTCGCGTTCGGTGTCGCGACGCGTCCAGGTGCAGAAGAACACGTGCGTGATGGGCAAATCGCGCAGTGCGTTGCTGGTGCTTTCGGCATCCAGCAGATCCGCCGCCACCGGGATGACGCCGTCGTGCGGCAGCGGCCGGCGGGCAAGGCCGTAAACGGTCCAGCCGTCGGCCAGCAACACGTTGGCAAGGTTGTAACCGGAAATACCGGTCACACCGACGATCAGTGCAGTGCCTTTACGCATGGGGGAACCCCTGGAAAACAACGATGACCATAGCGGCAACGCCATAAAATCGAGGCGAATGCCTGAGGGAAGGGTGTACCGGCGTAGCTGATTGGTGGATTCGCTTTGCCGCATGCACATCCACACGAGCACCGGGTTACGCATCGCAGCGAGGGGTTGCGACGTCCTGCAGTACCGATATTGGCGCGGTGCAGTTGCAACCGGCGAGCGCAGCAACAGGGTTCTCCCTACCCTGAGACAGGTAAACCACTGCTGTGCCCGGAGTGGGCTGCAATCTAAGGTCAAGGCGTTGATTGATAGGGGCCAGGATGGCGACCGGCAGCACGCAGGCTTCAGCGCAGGCAGCACCACCCCAGATGGCATCGGCGGTCGCTCTCGCTGCGGCATTGCTGCTGGGCGTGGTGGCGTGCGCCTGGTCGCCCGCGCTGCTGCCGCGGGTGGTCTATGCCGGTTGCGTATGCGTTGCAGGGCTGGGCATCGGAGCGAGCGTGTGGCTGCGGCCGCGCTGGAGCGCGCTGCTGATGGTCATGGCGGCCGCACTGTTCGGCTTCGGTGCGATGGGGTGGCAGGTGGCCGGGGTCCTGCGGGCGCAATTGCTTCCGCAGGATGAAGCGCGCCAGGTCAGCGTGCGTGGGCAAATTGTCGGGCTGCCGATTGCCGAGCAACGACGTACCCGCTTTCAGCTGCGTGTCGACGACGATCCGGCGCAGCCCGCAGCGCTGCGCGGCAAGCTCTTGCAGCTGGCCTGGTACGACGACTTCGGTGCTGAACGCATCGGCCCGCGCGCAGCGCTGCAGGCCGGTGCGCGCTGGCAACTGCGACTCAAGCTGCGCGCGCCCCGCGGCCTGCGCAATCCCGGCGGCTTCGATGCCGAGCGCCAGGCGCTGGCGCAGCGCCTGGTCGCAACGGGCTATGTGCGCGTGCCCGCAGCGGCACGCCAGACCGCACCGCCGCAAGGCGTGGATGCCTGGCGCGAACGGATGTCGCAGCGCATCGCCGAGCGTGTCAGTGGCCCTTCTGCGCCATACCTGCGTGCGCTAGCGCTGGGAGACACGCGGGGACTCGACGATGCGGCATGGGCGACCTTGCGCGCGACCGGGCTCAGCCATCTGATCGCGATCTCGGGATTTCATGTCGGGCTGGTTGCAGCATTCTTCGCGATGCTGGTCGCCGGCGTGTGGCGTTGGCAGCCGCGGCTTGGCACGCTGCTGCCGCGTGTACATGCCGCGGCGATTGCCGCGCTGATTGGCGCTGCCGCCTACGCGGTGCTGGCAGGTCTGGCGCTGCCGACGGTACGCACCGTGTTGATGATTGCGGTGGTGGCCATGGCAAGGGTGCTGCGGCGACGCGCCACGACCGCGCACATCCTCGCGCTCGCCTTGCTGACGGTGTTGCTGTGGGACCCGCTCAGCGTGCTGGTGGCTGGCTTCTGGCTCAGCTTTGCCGGCGTGGCGTGGCTGGTGTGGTGCTTGCCCTCGGACGATCGCGCCATCGTGCGCGGCTTCCTGTCTGCGCAGACCGTCGCCACGGTCGGCTTGCTGCCGTTGACGGTCAGCCTGTTCGGGCAGGCGTCGCTGGTCGGGCCGTTCGCCAATCTGGTCGCCATTCCGTGGTGGACCTTCGTGGTGGTACCGCTTTGCTTGCTCGGCACCGCACTTGAAGCGGTCTACCCAGGTGCCGGCGGGTGGGCATGGCAGCTTGCCGGCGGGTGCTTCGAGCTGACCTGGCCGGGGTTTGTCTGGCTGGGACAGACGACGGTGGCATTGTGGTGGGTGCCCGAGTCCGATGGGGTCGCCATGATCGCGGCCCTGCTCGGTGCGTTCTGGCTGTTGCTGCCACGCGGGACACCGGGCAAATCCTTGGCGACGCTGCTGTGGTTGCCGCTGCTCTGGCCCGATCGCGAACTGCCCGCCGCAGGCGAGGCGGATGTGCAGGTGCTGGATGTGGGGCAGGGCCTGGCGGTGCTGGTGCGCACGCAACGGCATGCGCTGTTGTTCGATACCGGGCCGGCGGTGCGCGATGGGTTCGATGCCGGCGAGCGGGTGGTGCTGCCGGCGCTGCGTGCGCTAGGGGTACGCCGGCTGGACGCGATCGTGCTCAGCCATGCCGACGCCGATCATGCCGGTGGCTATGCCGCGGTGCGTGCGGGGCTGCCGGTCGCATTCACCGCTGCACCGCCGGATGCGCCGCTGGAGGTCAGTACGCGCTGCCGCGCCGGGCAGCACTGGGAATGGGATGGCGTGCGCTTCCGCTTCCTGCACCCCAGCGCTGGCTTTCCGTATTTGCGCAATCAATCCAGCTGCGTCTTGCGGGTGGAAACGCAGCATGCGAGCGCACTGTTGCCAGGCGACATCGGCGAGATCGTCGAACGCCGCCTGCTGCGCACACACGCCCCGGAGGTGCGTGCCGATCTGGTGATCGTCCCGCACCATGGCAGCGCCGATGGCTCGCATGCCGGCTTCATCGCAGCGACTGGCGCACGCCTGGCGCTGGTGTCCTCCGGCCATGGCAACCGCTTCGGACATCCGCGCGCCGAGGTGGTGCAACGTTGGCAGGCGGGCGGGGCAGAGGTGCTCGACACGGCAAAGGCTGGCGCAATCCGGGTCTGGCTGGGTGCCGATGGCCTGCAGCTGCGCGAGCGACGGCGCTGGCAGCCGCGGCTATGGGATGCTGCGGAACGGCGGCGGTCGGCTGCTATCCTATCGGCCAGCGAATAGGCGGCCGCGTTGCCGGAGGAATTGAATCGTGTTGGAGCTGGTCAAGGCAGGCGGTTGGCCGATGGTGCCGTTGCTGTTGCTGGGCGTGGTTGCCCTGGCGATCGTGCTGGAACGTCTGTGGAGCCTGCGCCGCAATGAAGTGACGCCGCCCGGTCTGGGCGAAGAGGTCCGTAATTGGGCCGCGCGCGGCAAGCTGGACCCCACCCATATCGAATCGTTGCGCCGCAATTCCCCGTTGGGCGCGTTGCTGGCCGCCGCGCTGGAGGTGCGTGGCCGGCCGCGTGAGCTGATCCGCGAACGCATCGAAGACACTGGCCGGCATGTGCTGCACCGCATGGAGCGCTATCTGAACGCATTGGGCACGATCGCATCGGCCGGTCCGTTGCTGGGGCTGCTGGGCACCGTGGTCGGCATGATCCAGATGTTCATGGGTATCCTCGATCATGGCGTGGGCGATGTGAATCAGCTCGCCGGTGGCATCGGCAAGGCGCTGGTGTGCACCGCCACCGGCATGATCATTGCCGTGCCTGCATTGATGGCGCATCGCTTCTTCAAGGGGCGCATTGCCGGTTACATCATCGAGATGGAGCAGGAAGCCACCTTGCTGCTGGACACCATGGATGGCCGCGTGGTGCCGGCAGCCGTCGCGCCGGCTGCAGTGGCCGCCAAGCCCGTCGTGGCAAAGGGCTGACGGATGCGCATCGGTAGCGACCGAAGCCAGGACGAGCCACAGATCGACCTGGTCCCATTGATCGACGTCATCCTCGTCCTCATCATCTTCTTCGTGGTGACCACGACCTTCGACGCACGCTCCACGCTGCAATTGCAGCTGCCGACCGCCAGCGACCAGCACACCGGCGCACCGCCGCGTTCGTTGAGCATGCTGGTCAACGCCGATGGGCGTTATTTCATCAACGATCAGGAAGTGCTGCGCTCGGACGTGGATTCGCTCAAGCAAACCATCGCCCAGATCGCCGGCGACAACCGCGACCAGACCGTACTGATGCGCGCCGATGCACGCACGCCGTATCAGGCCGTGGTCACCGCGCAAGACGCGCTGGGCCAGCTCGGCTTCCGGCGCATCGCGATCGCTACTGCGCCCCCGGCCGGCGCCGCCAGCACGACCGGCAAGACAAGCACCAACGGAATCCGCCAGTGACCATCTCCACCGACCGCCCGGCGCCAGTCTCGTCCTGGCGCACGTACCGTCGCCTGCTGGCGTTCGCCAAACCCTATCGGCTGCTGCTGGTCGCCGCGCTGATCGCGGCGTTGATCGAAGCGGCCGGCACCACCGGTTTTCTGGCGTTGATGAAGCCGATCACCGACGAAACCTTCATCTACAAGAACGCCGAAGTCAGTCGCTGGCTGCCGGTGCAGATCATCTTGCTGTTCGTGGTGCGCGGCATCGCCGGCTACATCACCGACATGGCGATGGGGAAATCCGCGCGCAGCATCGCGCGCGATCTGCGCATCAAGGTGATGGCGAAATATCTGCGTCTGCCCGGGTCGCGTTTCGACTCGGAACCGGTGCCGTCGATGCTGATACGCCTGGGTTCGGATTCGGACCAGGTGGCGCAGGCCGCCGTGGATGCGGTGAAGGTGATGATCCAGCAATCGCTGCAGGTCATCGGCGCACTGGCGCTGATGCTGTGGCATAGCTGGCAGGTCACCCTGACCATCCTGGTGCTCGCCCCGGTGCTGGCCTGGGTGATGGACAAGGTGGCGCGGCGCTATCGACGCATCAGCCACAGCATCCAGGAAAGCGGCGCGCATCTGTTGCAGGCCGCCGACCAGACCTTGTCCAGCCATCAGGAGGTCAAGATCTACGGCGCGCAGCAGACCGAGATGGAGCGCTATGGCGCGCTGGCCGACCGCAATCTGCGCCTGGCGATGAAGGTGGAATCCACGCGCGGCATTTCCACCGCCACGGTGCAGATGATCGGTGCGATCGGCTTGTCGGCATTGCTGTTCGTTGCTGGTGCGCAGGCATTGGCCGGGCGGCTGACGGCCGGCGACTTCGTCGTGCTGATGACCTCGATGCTGACGATCATCCCCGGTCTCAAGCAGCTGACCAACGTGCAGAACATGGTGCAGCGTGGCCTGGCGTCGGCCGAGCGTTTGTTCTCGGTGCTCGACAGCCCGGACGAGCCGGATCAGGGCGCCGTACCGCTGACGCGCGCCAAGGGCCTGATCGAATTTCGCGATGTCACTGCGCGCTACCCGGGCCAGGTCAATCCGGCCCTGGCCGATGTCAGCTTCGTCGCCCAACCGGGCACGGTCACTGCCATTGTCGGGCGCTCGGGCAGCGGTAAATCCAGCCTGATCAAGTTGATCCCACGGTTTTACGAAGCCGAGGCCGGGCAGATCCTGCTCGACGGCCACCCGGTGCAGGCGTACGCCTTGGCAGATCTGCGCCGGCAGATTGCGCTGGTCGGCCAGCAGGTGATGCTGTTCGATGGCAGCATCGCCGACAACGTGGCGTTCGGCGAGATGCGCAACGCCGATGCCAGCCAGCTTGAGCGCGCGATTCTGGGCGCCAATGCGATGGAATTCGTCGCACAGTTGCCAGAAGGCTTGCAGTCGCATGTCGGCACCAAGGGCGGGCGCCTGTCCGGCGGCCAGCGCCAACGTCTGGCGATCGCGCGTGCAATGCTCAAGGACGCGCCGATCCTGATCCTGGACGAGGCCACCGCAGCGCTGGACAACGAATCCGAGCGGCTGGTGCAAGATGCCTTGCACAAGTTGATGCCGGACCGCACCACGCTGGTGATCGCGCACCGCCTGTCCACCATCGAGCATGCCGATCAGGTGCTGGTGATGGACCAGGGCCGCATCGTCGAGCGCGGGACGCATGACCAATTGCTGGCGCAGGGCGGCTTGTATTCGCACCTGCACGGCATGCAGTTCCGCGAACGCCAGGCATGAGCAAGCGCGGCACCCGCACGCCGGGCTACTGGTACGACAACACGTCGATTCCGTTGCCGGCGCGCATCCTGGCGCCGGTCTACGGTGCTGCGATCGCGTTGCGACGGGCGCTGTATCGCCGCGGTTGGCGCAAGCGCCACGGCGTGCCGGTACCGGTGATCGTGGTCGGCAACGTCACTGCCGGCGGCACCGGCAAGACGCCGCTGACCATCGCGCTGGTCTCCAAACTGCAGGAAGCCGGCTGGACCCCTGGCGTGGCCAGCCGTGGCTACGGCCGCGATGACGCCGGTATCGCGCGGTGGGTCGAGGCGGACACGCCGGTCGCACTCGGCGGCGACGAGCCGGTGTTGATCGCCTGGAAAACCGGTGCGCGCGTGCGCGTCGATAGCGACCGGCTCGCCGCCGCACGCGCCCTGGTCGAAGCCGGCTGCGACATCGTGGTCTGCGACGATGGACTGCAGCATTACCGCCTGGCACGCGATGTGGAGATCGAAGTGGTCGATGGCCAACGCCGCTACGGCAACGGACGCCTGCTGCCTGCCGGGCCACTGCGCGAGCCTGCCGCGCGCGCGCGCGACTGCGATTTCCGCGTGGTCAATCTTGGCCAGGCCAGCGCCACGGCGGCACCGCAGGCGCCGGACGCGGCCGGTTTCGGCGAGTGGCAGATGCGTCTGAGCATCGACTGCGTGCAGCCGATGGACGGCAAGCGCGTGCAGCCCTTGAGCATGCTCGCCGGGCAACGCGTGCATGCCGTGGCGGGTATCGCGCATCCAGAGCGCTTTTTCGCGATGCTGCGGGCGCGCGGTATCGGCGTGGTGCCGCACGCGTTTCCGGACCATCATGTCTATCGCGCCGCGGATTTCAGCTTTGGAAGCCGCCTGCCGGTGCTGATGACCGAAAAGGACGCGGTGAAGTGCCGTCCATTCGCCGACGAGTGGCTCTACAGCGTACCGCTCAAGGCAGAGCTGCCGGCCGCATTCTGGGTAAGTTTGCTGGACCGCTTGAACACATTGGCGAGCCGGCAGGGCGTGTAAGAGCGCTTTTTTTGGCAATGGTGTTGTGCGGCTTGGCTGCAGCGTCCTTGCCCGCCCACCATTACCAGACGGGGCGTGAATCCATCCATGCAGGCGCTTACGCAGCCTCCATGCCGCGTAAGGTCCGGCGACGATGGTCGGGCAAGCACCAATCATGATGGTCGGTGTGCATGCGAGCGGTGCGTGCAGCGGCGTCACGGTGCTGATGTGGCACATGGCCGCGCCAACTGGACGCCATGCCTGCGCTCACGCACACGGATGCATCATGCCATTTGCCCATCTCGTTTCCCCACACATTCCAGCTTCCCAGAGCACGCCCGTATGACCACCACACCGCCTGCCGATTTCGTCGTCGCCATTCCCGCCCGTTACGCTTCCACGCGGCTGCCGGGCAAACCGCTGCAACGCATCGGCGATCGCCCGATGATTCAGCACGTGGCCGAGCGTGCGTTGCTGGCGGGCGCGCGCGAGGTCTGGGTGGCCACCGACGATGCGCGTATTGCCGAGGCGATCGAGCATCTGCCCGGCGTGCATGTGGCGATGACCGGCACTGCGCATCTTTCCGGCACCGACCGTCTTGCCGAATGCGCACGCATTGCCGGCTGGGACGAGCAGACCTGCGTGGTCAATCTGCAAGGCGACGAACCGTTCGCGCCGGCGGCCGGCATCCGCGCGGTCGCCGATCTGCTGCAGCGTTCCGGCGCCGAAATGGCCACGCTGGCCGCGCCGGTGGACAACGCGCACGACCTGTTCGATCCCAATGTGGTGAAGCTGGTGCGCAACGCCGGCGGCGATGCCTTGTATTTCAGCCGTGCGCCGATCCCCTGGCATCGCGACAGCTTCGCCAACCAGCGCGACAGCGTGCCTGCCGAGGGCCAGTGGCTGCGCCACATCGGTATCTACGCCTACCACGCAGGCTTTTTGCAACGCGTTGCGGCGATGCCGCCCGGCATGCTGGAGCGCATCGAGTCGCTGGAACAACTGCGCGTGATGGAGGCCGGCTATCGCATCGCAGTGGCCGTGACGCCCGAGCCGTTTCCGCCGGGTATCGACACCCCTGACGACCTCGCCCGTGCGCAGATGCGGGTCGCCTCGGCATGAAGGTGCTGATCGTCTGCCTGGGCAATATCTGCCGCTCGCCGATGGGCGAGGGCGCCTTGCGTGCGCAACTGGACCAGGCGCGGTTGTCGCGGCGCATCGACGTCGATTCGGCCGGCACCGGCGACTGGCATGCCGGCGATCCGCCGGACCCGCGCGCGATTCGCTGCGCGCGCGGCCATGGCGTGGATATCTCCGGTCTTCGCGCACGTCAGGTGAAGCGCTCGGATTTCGAGCATTTCGATTGGCTGCTGTGCGCCGACGGCAACAATCTGCGCGATCTGCAGCGTATCGCGCCGGCGGCGCAGCGCGAAAAACTTGCCTTGTGGCTGCCCTGGGCCGGCATCGAAACCCGTGATGACATCCCTGACCCTTACACCGGCGGCATGGACGACTTCGAGCAGGTATGGCAGCTGGTCGACGCTGCCGCACGCCTGACGGTGGCCAGGCTCACCCGCGGCTAATCGCGCTTGGGCATAATTACCGCATGAATGCCCAGCTCACCCAGGAACTGCCGGAATTTCCCACCTGGCTCAATGCCAGGCCATCTACCTTGCAGGAGCATCGCGGCCGTGCGCTGGTGCTGGCGTTCGTCAATGCCAGTTCGGTGTGGTGCGCCGAACGCCTGGCCGAGCTTGCCCACTGGCAGGCGCGCAGCCCGGGCCGGCTGCAGGTGATCGTGGTGCAGGTCCCGCGGTTCGACAGCGAGCGCCTGCCGCAACGCGCGCTTAAACAACTGCGCGGACACGGTGTCAGCGCGCCGATCCTGCTCGACAAGGATTGGGAAACCTGGCGCCGCTTCGGTATCGAATCCTGGCCCACGCTGGTGTTGCTGGATGCCTACGGCCGCGAGCGGCAGCGCCTGGTGGGCATCACCGGCGATCTCGACAAGGCACTGAGCGCCTTGTGCGAAGGCCAGCAGCCGCCATCGGATGCCGACCTGCACGGCGTAACAGAACGCGAGCCCGAGCCGCGCCTGGCGTTGCGTTTTCCAACCGGCCTTGTGGCAACCGAAGACCGGCTATACGTCGCCGATACCGGCCACCACCGCGTGCTTGAGTGCACGCACGGCGGCCGCGTGCTGCGTCAGTTCGGGCATGGCAACGCCGACCTCATCGACGGCGGCATCGGCGAAGCCGCATTCCGGCGTCCGCAGGGTCTGGCGTTGGAGCGCGACCAGTTATACGTGGCCGACACCGGTAACCACGCACTGCGTCGCATCCACCTGCGCAGCGGGCAGGTGGACACGTTGTGCGGCACCGGCCGCTCCGGCGAGCCGGTCGAAGGCCCGCTGGCGTCGTCCGGCGCCTCTGCGCTGAACTATCCGCAAGGTCTGGCAATCGCCGACAACCAGGTGCTGATCGCCATGGCTGGCGACAACCGGATCTGGAGCTATCACCTGGGCCGCGCTGCACTGACCGCGCGCGCAGGCACCGGTGCACTTGAGATTCGCGACGGCAGCGGCCACCTTGCTGCGTTTGCGCAGCCAGCCGGCCTGGCATCCGTGCAGCAGGTGGCTTATGTCTGCGATGGGCTGGGCTCATCGATCCGCATCATGCAGTTGCGTGGCGACCTGGTGCAGACCCTGGTCGGCGGGCAGGGCACCTGGCAGTTCGGCGACGAGGACGGCCCGCGCGGCACCGCGCGGCTGCAGTTTCCGCAAGCCATCGCGCTGGCGGCCGATTCGCCGCTGCTGTGGATCGCCGACACCGGCAACGGCCGCCTGCGCTGCCTGCGTCTGGGCGGCGGCGAATTGACCACGGTCGAGTTGCCGCGTCGCCTGCACGGTCCAGCCGGCCTCGCGGTTGCCGCCGGTGCGGTATGGATCGCAGAAACCGATGCACACGCGATCTTGCGTTACGACCTTGCAAGCGGCGCGCTGAGTGATGTTGCGATAGACGAATGAGCGCAAGGCCCCAAAGCGATTTCGATGGAAAAGCGTTTGCTGCGCAGCTGAGCACCGCGCCTGGCGTCTACCGCATGTATGCGGCCGATGACACCTTGCTGTACGTCGGCAAGGCCGGTGCGTTGCGCAAGCGCGTCGGCAGCTATTTCAACGGCACACCGAAGAACGCCCGGTTGACTTCGATGCTGTCGCAGGTGGCGCGCATGGACGTCACCGTGACCCGCAGCGAAGCCGAAGCGCTGCTGCTGGAAAATCAGCTGATCAAATCGCTGTCGCCGCGCTACAACGTCTCGTTGCGCGACGACAAGAGCTACCCATTTGTGTTGCTCACGCGCGAAGACTGGCCGCGCATCGCCTTGCATCGTGGTCCGCGTGCGGTGCAGGGGCGTTACTTCGGCCCGTACACCGGCGTCACCGGCGTGCGCGAAACACTCAGCCTGATGCACAAGTTGTTCAAGCTGCGCAGTTGCGAAGACAGCGTGTTCCGCAACCGCTCGCGGCCATGCCTGCAGTACCAGATCGGGCGTTGCAGCGGCCCGTGCGTGGACCTGGTGGCAGCGCCCGATTACGCCGAATCGGTACGTCGCGCCACCATGTTTCTGGAGGGCAAGAGCGACCAGCTTGGCGAAGAGATCATGCACTCGATGCAGCTGGCCAGCGAGGCGCTGGAATTCGAGCGTGCCGCGCGTCTGCGCGATCTGTTGTCGTCGCTGCGCAGCATGCAGAACCGCCAGTATGTCGACGGCCGCGCAGCCGATCTGGACGTGCTGGCCTGCGCCACGCAATCCAGCCAGGCCTGCGTGTTGCTGCTGAGTTTTCGCGATGGCCGCAACCTCGGCACGCGCTCGTTCTTTCCCAAGACCAATGGCGAAGACAGCGCCGACGAAATCCTGGGCGCGTTCGTGTCGCAGTACTACGCCGAGCATTCGCCGCCGCGCGAGATCCTGCTCGACCGCGAGATCCCGGAGGCCGAGTTGATCGAAGCCGCGCTCAGCACGGCCGCCGAACACAAGGTGGCGTTGAAGTGGAACGTGCGCGGCGAGCGGGCCGGTTATCTGCTGCTGGCCACGCGCAATGCGCAGCTGACCCTGGTCACCGAACTCACCAGCCAGAGCGCGCAGCACGCACGCAGCGAGGCGTTGCGCGAAATGCTCGGGCTGGCCGAAGCGGTCAAGCGGGTGGAGTGCTTCGACATCAGCCACACCATGGGCGAGGCGACCGTCGCTTCGTGCGTGGTGTTCGATGCCAGCGGCCCGGTGCGCAGCCAGTACCGCCGCTTCAATATTTCCGGCATCACCCCGGGCGACGATTACGCAGCGATGCGGCAGGCGATCGAGCGCCGTTTCCGTCGCGCCGTGGAAGAGAACGGCGTCCTGCCCGATGTGCTGCTGATCGACGGCGGCGCGGGCCAGCTGGCGCAGGCGCAGGCCGCACTGGCCGAACTCGGGGTCGAAAACGTCCTGCTGGTCGGCGTGGCGAAGGGCGAAGAACGCAGGGCGGGGCACGAGGCGCTGATCATGGCCGATGGCCGCGAGCTGCGCCCGGGCGCGGCATCGCCAGCACTGCAGTTCATCCAACAGGTCCGTGACGAAGCGCACCGCTTTGCGATCACCGGTCACCGCGGGCGCCGCCAGAAGGCGCGCATGACCAGCAAGCTCGAGGACATCCCCGGCATCGGCCCGCGGCGTCGGGCAAGTCTGCTCAAGCATTTCGGCGGGCTGGTGGGCCTCAAGGCCGCCGGCGAGGCCGAGATTGCCCGCGTGGAAGGGGTCAATGCCGCACTTGCCGCGCGAATCTACGCTAACCTGCACGGGCTGGCGCTTCCCGATGCGGCAGGCGAGTCGAGTCCGTAATGAAGTTGACCATCCCCACGTGGCTGACACTGCTGAGGATCCTGATGATCCCGGTGTTGGTCGTGGTGTTCTACCTGCCGTACACGTGGACGAATTTTGCGTCCGCCGGCGTGTTCGCGCTGGCTGCCATCACCGACTGGCTGGATGGCTGGGTCGCGCGGCGTTACCACCAGTATTCCGCGTTCGGCGCGTTTCTGGACCCGGTCGCCGACAAGCTGATGGTCGCCGTGGCGTTGTTCCTGATCGTGCAGGGCCACCCCACGCCGTGGATGGCGTTCTGGGCCGCAGTCATCGTCGGGCGCGAGATCGCCGTCTCTGCGCTACGCGAGTGGATGGCTGAGATCGGCCAGCGCGCCAAGGTGCGTGTGGCGGCGATCGGCAAGGTCAAGACCACCGCACAAATGGTGGCATTGCTCTGTTTGCTGTACTCGGTCACGCCGGGGCAGATGCCCACGCATGAAATCTGGTTCGGCAACCTGATCTTCCGTGCCGGTTACTGGACGCTGGCAGTCGCTGCGCTATTGACGCTGTGGTCGGGCTTTCAGTACCTGCAGGCCGCCTGGCCGAGCCTGCGCGCCGACGAAAAAGCGGCGATCAGCACCAAGCCGAAAAAAATCGAAAGCAACAGTTGACACCTATTCTGTTCGCTGTAGAATTTCGCCTCCCAAGCGGGAATAGCTCAGTTGGTAGAGCGCAACCTTGCCAAGGTTGAGGTCGCGAGTTCGAGTCTCGTTTCCCGCTCCAGATATAGACAAGGCCCCGCGTCAGGGGCCTCGTTGTTTCAAGGCAGGATGCCTTGGGTTTGAAGTTTCGGCCTGGTGGTAGAGTGGTTATGCAGCGGACTGCAAATCCGCGTACGCCGGTTCAATTCCGGCCCAGGCCTCCACATTGCATGCGCTGTTTTCTGCAGTTGGTAACAACGACAGGGGTGGCGCAAACAAGTAACACGCTGTACAATTTCGCTCCACGCGGGAATAGCTCAGTTGGTAGAGCGCAACCTTGCCAAGGTTGAGGTCGCGAGTTCGAGTCTCGTTTCCCGCTCCAAATTTAGACCCTGGATATCGCACGATATCCAGGGTTTTTTATTTGCGGCAGACATCGATGTGATGTGATGTGATGTGTTGCGGAGTGGGTGTCTTGCGCGACGCCCTGTGCAATCACGTTCAAGCGTCCCGATAGTGGACGCTCCTTCCAGTCGCTCTTGCGCGCGCAGACGGCTTGGATGAATAGGGGGCAAGTGGCGTCAAGACCACCTGGCAACGCGATATGCAGCACAAGTCTGTCGAGCGCGCAGCCCGGCGCCGCGGGTAAACACCCATCTGTTGCGGACTCACGCGATCATGTGTCGGTGGCGCGTGGTTGAGCGTCACGCAGCTCGAAAACCACTACAGCGTGCGCTGGCACGGGTTGCGAATAAAACGTGCCCGGGGCGGGGGTCGAACCCGCATAGCCTTGCGGCTGAGGGATTTTAAGTCCCTTGCGTCTACCAATTTCGCCACCCGGGCATTGCGATAGCGTGCCTGATTGCGCGGCGATTGTGAATCGCTGCGATGTCCATCATGCACTGCCTCGCTCTTGCTGCCTGCGCTATGCTGCCGCCGCACCGCACGCAGCCACCGGCCGCGCACCATCCCAAGGAACTGCATGTCTTGCAATACGCTTCTCGCATCGCCACAGGGGCGTATCGCCGTCATCGGGCTTGGCTATGTCGGCCTGCCGCTGGCGGTTGCATTCGGTGAGCAGCGCGACACGCTGGGCTTCGACATCGATGCGCAGCGCGTTGCGCAGTTGCGCGATGGCCACGATGCCACGCTGGAACTGGACGCCACCGAGCTGGCCGCGGCAACGCAGTTGCGCTACACCGCAAACGCTGCGGACCTGGCCACGTGCAGCATTTTCATCGTGACCGTGCCGACGCCGATCGACAGCTTCGAGCAGCCGGACCTGGAGCCGTTGCGTAGCGCCACTGGCTTGATCGCCGCTGCACTCAAGCCCGGCGATCTGGTGATCTACGAATCCACCGTCTACCCGGGCACGACCGAAGAAGTCTGCGTGCCCTTGCTTGAAGCAGCCTCCGGGCTGCGCTTCAACCAGGATTTCTTCTGCAGCTACAGCCCCGAACGCGTCAACCCCGGCGACCGCCAGCGGCGTCTGCGCGACATCCGCAAGATCACTTCCGGCTCGACGGCGGAAGCCGCTGATGCGGTCGATGCGCTGTACACCAGCATCATTACCGCTGGCACCTGGCGCGCTTCGTCGATGCGTGTGGCCGAAGCGGCCAAAGTGGTCGAAAACATCCAGCGCGACGTCAATATCGCGCTGGTCAACGAACTGGCATTGATCTTCGACAAGTTGGGAATCGACACGCTCGATGTGCTCGAGGCTGCAGGAACCAAATGGAATTTCCTGCCGTTTCGTCCCGGCCTGGTCGGTGGGCACTGCATCGGCGTGGACCCGTATTACCTGATGCACAAATCCGAAAGCGTGGGCTATCACCCGGACCTGATCCACACCGCGCGTCAGGTCAACAACCGTGTCGGCCGACATGTGGCCGAGCGCGTCTGCGGCATGCTGGCCATGCGTGGCGTCGCGCTCGCGCAGGCCAGGGTGCTGGTGCTGGGCGCCACCTTCAAGGAGAACTGCCCCGACCTGCGCAACAGCCGTGCGCTGGAACTGGTGCAGCTACTGCAGGCTGCTGGCGTGCAGGTGGACACCTGCGACCCCTGGGCTGACCCTGTAGAGGCGCTGCAGCATGGCGGCGTGCAGTTATGCGAGACGCCAGAAGAGGGCGCCTACGACGCCGTGGTGCTGGCGGTAGCGCATACGCAGTATCGTGACTACGACGTGGCACGCATCGCTGCGCTCGGCAAACCGGGTGCCGTGGTGTACGACGTCAAATCGGTGTGGCCACGTGCAGCGGTCAGCGATCGCCTGTAGCGCGCACCTCGTGTTGTTCCAGCCACTGCACCGCGCCACGTGCAGCCCGTAATCCGCTGGCGAAACAGGCGGTGAGCAGGTAGCCACCTGTCGGCGCTTCCCAATCGAGCATTTCGCCGGCGCAAAACACGCCGGGTTGCGCGAGCGCCATCAACCGATCGTCCAGCGCCTCCAGCCGCACGCCCCCTGCCGAACTGATCGCTTCGGCGAGCGGGCGCGGCCGTAGCAAGCGCAGCGGCAACTGCTTGAGCGTGCGCGCGACTAGTGCAACATCGTTGCCCGCCTGCTTGCCGAGGTGTTCGTAGAGCAGGGCTGCCTTGACGCCCTCGATCCCGACCTGGCGACGCAAGTGCTCGCTGAAGCTGCGTCCCTTGCGTGGCTGCTCCAGTTCGGTATGCACGCGTTCGAGCGAGCGGCCGGGAATCAGATCCAGCACGAGTTCGGCAACGCCATGCGCATCGATCTGCTCGCGCAGGTCCGCGGCCATGGCGTAGATCAGGCTGCCCTCGATGCCGGTCGCCGTAGCCACGCATTCGCCCTGCAACGCGTGCTGCACGCCATTGCGATCCTGCCAGTGCGCAACCACCGGTTTGAGCGGCGCACCTGCATGACGCTGCACGAAGTGCGCACTCCACTCGCTATCGAAGCCGCAATTGGCCGGCACCAGTGGCGCAACCGCAATGCCGTGTCGCTGCAGAGATGCCTGCCACAGACCATCGGAGCCGAGTTGCGGCCAGCTGCCGCCACCAAGCGCCAAGACCGTTGCACCCGTTGTGCGTTCGACGGCGCCGCTAGGGGTGTCGAAACATAGTGCGCCGTTCTCGCCCCAGCCCAGCCAACGATGCTGCACATGAAACACGACGCCTTGGTCCTTGAGCCGGCGCACCCAACCGCGCAGCAATGGCGCCGCCTTGCGATCCATCGGGAATACCCGCCCGGAGCTGCCAACGTAGGTCTCAACCCCCAACCCGCGCGCCCACTCGCGCAGCGCGTCAGCGTCGAAGTCGTGCAACCACGCAGCAACCGGCAGCAGACGCTCGCGATAGCGTTGCGCAAACAGCGGCATCGGATCGGAATGGGTCAGGTTCAAACCGCCTTTGCCGGCGATCAGGAACTTGCGCCCCACCGAGCCCTTGGCCTCGTAGAGATCCACTGCCAGGCCTGCCGCGCAGGCCACTTCCGCCGCCATCAAACCGGCCGGCCCACCACCGATCACGGCCAGCCGCCGCGTGCTCAGATCCGTCATCGTTCTGGCACTCAGCGCGGCTGCACGCCCAGCAATTCCACATCGAACACCAGCGATGCGCCGGGCGGAATCACGCCACCTGCGCCGTTGTCGCCATAGCCGTACTCAGGCGGAATCATCAAGGTGCGCTTGCCGCCGACACGCATGCCGGCAACGCCATCGTCCCAGCCGCGAATGACCTGGTGGCCCCCCAGCACGAACTGAAACGGCTCGGCGCGATCCAGCGAGCTGTCGAACTTCTTGCCATGCTTGTCGGCGGCTTTTTCGTCGTACAGCCAGCCGGTGTAGTGCACGGTCACCATCACACCTGGCGTGGCTTCTGCACCGGTCCCCACGGTGTGGTCGATCCGCTCGAAGCTGGCGATGGTGCCGCCGGAGGGCGGCAGGGCGGGTGCGCAGCTTGCGAGCAGCAGGGCGACACAGAGCGTCAACAGAAGGCGCATGGCAGGGTCCTTGAAGGAAGGCGGCCATTATCGCACCTGGGTCCCGGTATCATCGCGGCATGGCCAAGCTGCTGCTCAATCTGCGTAACGTTCCCGAAGACGAAGCCGACGAGGTGCGTGCGCTGATGCGCGAGCAGGCTGTGCGGTTCTACGAAACGCGTCCCAGCAACTGGGGGATTTCTGCAGGCGGTCTCTGGCTGAGCGACGATACCGACTATCCGCGCGCCAAGGCGGCGATGGATGCCTACCAGGCGCAGCGCGGTGCGATTGCACGCGCCCAGCGCCAGGAGGAGTTGGCAGCCGGCACCGCGGAAACCTTCGGCGCGCTGCTGCGCAGGCGACCGGTCTTCGTGATCGCGACGCTGATCGGCATGCTGGTGATCGCCTCGCTGGTCTTGCTGCCGTTTCTGCTGCTGCGCGGCTGAAGGCCCGGTTTGATGCGGTTGTACGCGCACTAATGCGCCGCCTCGCCTTCAAATTCGCAGCGCTCGCTAGAGGCTGCCCGCGGCCTTAAAATGGCCGGATGATCACCAATACCGCAGCCTACCAATTCGTCGCCATCCAGGATCCGCAGACGCTGGCTGCAAGCGTGCTCGCGCAGGCCGAACAACGGTTGCTGAAAGGGTCGGTGCTGGTGGCCGAGGAAGGCATCAACCTGTTCCTGGCCGGCGCGGCCGAGCAGATCGGCGCGTTCTACGCGTGGCTGCAGGCCGACGCGCGTTTCGCGCGGATACGGATCAAGTACAGCGAGAGTGCGCAGCAGCCGTTCGCGCGGCTCAAGGTCAAGATCAAACCGGAAATCATCAGCTTCCGGCGCAGCGACGCATCGCCATTGCAAGGTCGCGCGCCTTCGGTAACGCCTGCCGTGCTGCGTGAGTGGATGCGTCATGGGCAGGACGATCGTGGCCGCCCGCTGGTGCTGCTGGACACGCGCAATGCGCAGGAAGTGGCGTACGGAACCTTCCAGGGTGCGTTGACGCTGCCCATCTACAAGTTCACCGACTTACCTGACGCACTGGAACCGCATCGTGCGGCGTTGGCCGATACCACGGTGGTCAGCTTCTGCACCGGTGGCATCCGTTGCGAAAAAGCCGCGCTGTGGATGCAGGCCGATGGCATGGACAACGTGCTGCAACTGGAGGGCGGAATCCTGGGCTATTTCGAAGAGGTCGGTGGAGAAGGCTATGACGGCCGTTGCTTCGTCTTCGACGAACGCATCGCACTGGATCCGGCACTGAACCCGTTGATTGATGGCGAAGGTACTGCCGATACAGGGAAAATCTGACCGAGCGCGACTGGGTTGCCCGATGCACCTGGTCGTACAGGCGCTCGCATCATTGTTACACGTTGCAACGTCGGGATTTGCGCATGTCATGCATGCTGTAGTGATGCGTCTTGGCGCTCTGACTTGAGCGTAATACGTCGCATCGAGCTTGCCCTGAATTATTCACGGAGATAGGCTGCATCAGCCAGCCGCTAGCGAGGACAACAAGGATGACCATCAGAGTTTTTCTGATCGACGATCATGCACTCGTGCGTACCGGCATGAAGATGATTCTGTCCAAGGAAGTGGACGTCGATGTCGTGGGCGAAGCAGAGAGTGGCGAAGCCGCACTGCCGCAGATTCGTCAGCTCAAACCGGACATTGTGCTGTGCGATCTGCATCTGCCAGGCGTGAGCGGACTGGAGATCACCGAGCGTATCGTCAAGGGCGATTACGGCACGCGCGTGATCATCGTATCGGTGCTCGAAGACGGCCCGCTGCCCAAGCGTCTGCTCGAAGCCGGTGCGTCCGGCTATGTCGGCAAAGGTGGCGATGCGCACGAACTATTGCGTGCAGTGCGCGAAGTCGCGCTGGGGCGGCGCTATCTGGGCAATACGATCGCGCAGAACCTGGCGTTGTCGAATCTGGAAGGCGGCGGTTCGCCGTTCGACTCATTGTCCCCGCGGGAACTGGAAGTCGCCTTGCTGCTAACCCAGGGGCTGCGTCAGGAAGACATCGCCAAGCGCTTGAACCTCAGCTCCAAGACCATCAACACGCATAAGGCGCGCCTGTTCGAAAAGGTCGGCATCCAGGACAACATCGCATTGGCGCGTCTGGCCAACCAGTACGGGCTGACGGATCCTGCGCGAACGCTGTAGTGCGTTGTGCGGGTTGCCAGGCCCGCCAGGTCTACAGCGTCATTGCCGTTGATGCAGTGGTTGGTCTGAAGCTGTTTCTTGATTGAGATGGAGCTAGGCCCAGGGCCAGTGGCTTGTTGTCGACCGCCGCCTCTATCGTTTTGTTGACACCCAGGTGCTTCACGCGCCTTGGCTGCACTAGACGCCACTGCTCTGAGGTTGCTGTTGCATCAACGAGGCGTCGCGCAGAAACATTGTTTGCCGCGCCATGGCAGTGAGGCATGCTGGGTCGAAAGGGTAAATCTGGAGGTAGAGGCGCTTCTTGCCGCATTGAAAGCGAGCGAGTGGCAAGGTGCTTTTTCGCGTCTGCACGCGCATGTCGACGCTAGCGCCCAGCATTTCTCTAGCAACCGCGAACTGAGGCTGCGAAACGTTTGCCAGGATGCTGGGACCAGAAATTTGCAGGTATTGCAGCGACGCTCGTGCGATAGACGCTCGAGTGCCTGTCATCGCGCTTGCGTGGATCGAACGTCTTTCGTTCTGGTGATCCATAAGCCACAAAAAACAAAGCGGCCCGAAGGCCGCTCTGCTTGACGCCGATCCAGCCTGCGTGTTCCAGGCTGGATGACAAGCCCTGTCGCGATCAGTGATCGTGATGCGGCTTGTCGGTGTCGTCTTCTTCCGCTTGCGCGTCGGCCGTCGGGCTGGCCGGGGCTGCCCGCTTCACCGCTTCGGAAACGGTGACGGTCGGCTTGGGCTTGTCGGTCGACGGTTCCGCCACGTGCGCAGGCGAAACCGGTGCAACCGCTGCCGACTGCTCCGCCGCCTTGTACGGCACCGGTGCAGCGGCCGACGTCGATGACGACGCGGAAGCGTCTTGCGGAGCCAGCGCGTCGAGCAACGTGGTTTGCACCGGAGCGTACGGCTTGCGCACCGGCGCAGCAGATGCGTTGTCCGCTGCCGGCGTCGCCTGCGGCACCTGTGCCGTGGAGGTCGCTGCGACATCTGCGGAACTTGCAGCGCTGGTGGGCTCCGCATGCGGCGCTTTGACCGTGACCACAGCTGCTTCTGCTGACGGACTCGGCGTTGTTGCAGGTGCTTTCACATCTGCAGCAACGGCAGGCGCGTCAGCTTTTGCGGGCTCTGGTTGCGCTGCAGCTTCCGGGGAAACAGCAGGTACGACGCGCGTCTGCGTAGCTGTGGCAGGTGCCGAAGCGTCTGCCGACGCCGACGGTACCTGCTTATGCTGCACAGCCGGCTCTGCAGCGGTCGGCGATACCGTCGTGCCGGGCTGCTCAACAGGCTTGGTAACCGCAGGCGGAGCAACAGACGCGGTAGCGGGTGCAGAGTAGGCAGTAACCGCAGGCTCAGAGACTGTCTTCGCAGCGGGCTCCGAAGCCTGTGCCGAAGGCATGGCGGTCGCAGCAGCTGCCGGCGACGGTGCGGCCACCGGCGCGGCCACTGTCGCGGACTGCTCGGTAACCGAAGCCGTTCCTGCAACCGGGGCCGGAGCAACCGGGGCCGAACCTGATGCCTGGGCCGCAGGCGTCGACGCAGCAGGTGCCGCGGCCGTCACCGCTGCATCGCTACGAGCCCGATTCACTGCCGCAGCAGCCGGAGCGGCGGCCTGCTGTTCGAATGACGGCGCGGCATTGGACACCGGCGCGGTGGTCGACGACGTGTCGGCCTCGGCCTGCGTTTCCGCACGCTCCTTCGGCACCGGACGCGGCTTCACCGCTGCCGGCGCGCTGGACTCGGGCTTGGCGCGCGCCACTGCCGCAGCAGGGGCCTCGTCATCGAAGTCGAACTCGGGCTGGCCGGCGCGCGGCGCAGACGAGGTCTGTGTCTGCGCGGCGGTGTCGTCAGCGTCATTCTCGTTGTCGCCATCGAGATCGCCTTCTGCATCGCCGTCCAGATCGTCCGTTTCCAGACCATCGACGCCGCTACCGCCTTCACCATTTGCGCCAGCGCCGCGACGGCGACGACGGCCACCGCGACGACCGCGACGACGACGGCTTCCGCCGTCGCCATTGGCCGAATCATCGCCCGGAACGTCCGGGTTCTGACCGTCTGCAGCCGCGTCGGTGCCGCGATCGGCATGCGCGTCGGTCACGATCACATCCACCGGATGCGCCTGGCTCGCTTCGGCCGCGGGGGCCTGCGTCGTTACCGGTGCAGCGGTGTCGGCGATCGCCGCAACCACGCTCGACGTCGTTGCAGTTGCCGCAGTTGCGGTCAGCGTCTGTGCCGAAGCAGTGCCTTCATCCTGACGGGCAGGGCGCTGCTGCCGCTCGGACGGGACGCCGTCCTGCTGTGCGGGTGCACGTGGCGGACGCGGCGTCTGGTTCTGCGGCTTTTGCTTTTGCTGCTGAGACTGCTGCGGCTGCTGTTGCTTGGGCGGCTGCGCCTCGTTGCGCGGCGGCTTGGCGACCTGCACCTGCTGCTGGGCCTGAGCACCGTTCTGCGTGCTTGCGCCATTTGCCGGCTGGCGGCGTTCGTCACGGCGTTCCTTGTTGGCGCCGTTGCCGTTGCCGCCATTGCCGCGCTGCTGATTGCCACCGTTGCCGCCGTTGCGGGCATCGCGACCGTCGCGGCGTTGGCCGCCACGGTCGCCACGCTCGTTGCGGTTGCCGCGGCCAGCATCGTTCTGGCGCGGGCGCTGGGTCGTTTCCGGCGCAGGAGCGACCGGTTCGACGCCGCCGAAGATCCGCTTCAGCCAGCCGACCACACCGGTCACCGGCGCAGGCAGCGGCAGTGCGACGACCGGCGCCGGCGCAGGAGCTGCGGCCACCGGGGCAGGGGCCTCTTCACGCACCGGCGCGGGCTGGCTCGGCTTGATCGAGGTGACCGCCGGGGCTGCAGGAATGTTCAACTGCGCCTTGGTCAGTGCGTGCACCGGCAGCTTGCGCGGGGTGCCGCGCTGGTAGCTCGGCTTGCCGCTGTCTTCGCCCAGCTCGTTCTCGCGCAGGCGGGTGACTTCGTAATGCGGCGTGTGCAGCTGCTCGTCGGCGACGATGATGATCGGCGAGGCGTGGCGATTTTCGATCTCGCGCAGCGCGCTGCGCTTCTCGTTGAGCAGATAGTTGGCGATTTCCACCGGCGCCTGGACCAGCACCTGCCCGGTGTTTTCCTTCATGGCGTGTTCTTCGGCCACGCGGATGATGGACAGCGACAGCGACTCGACGCTGCGCATGCGGCCATGGCCGTCGCAACGCGGGCACACGATCTGGCTGGATTCGCCCAGGCTCGGACGCAGGCGCTGGCGGCTCATTTCCATCAGGCCGAAGCGCGAGATACGGCCCAGCTGCACGCGTGCACGGTCGTACTTGAGCGCGTTCTGCAGCTTGTTTTCGACTTCGCGCTGGTGCTTGGTCGAGGCCATGTCGATGAAGTCGATGACCACCAGGCCGCCCAGGTCGCGCAGGCGCAACTGGCGGGCCACTTCTTCGGCCGCTTCCAGATTGGTCTGGAACGCGGTCTCTTCGATGTCGCTGCCCTTGGTGGCGCGCGAAGAGTTCACGTCGACGGCGGTCAGCGCTTCGGTCTGGTCCACCACGATCGAGCCGCCCGAAGGCAGGCGCACATTGCGCTCGTAGGCGCCTTCGATCTGCGATTCGATCTGGAAGCGGTTGAACAGCGGGATGTCGTCGGTGTAGTGCTTGAGCTTGCGCAGGCTCTGCGGCATCACCTGCTTCATGAATTCCTGGGCGTCGGCGTACAGCTCCGGCGTATCGACCAGGATCTCGCCGACGTCGGCGCGCAGGTAGTCGCGCAGGGCGCGGATGATCAGGCGCGATTCCTGGTAGATCAGGAAGGCGGCCGGCTTGCTCAGTGCCGCCTCGGCAATCGCCTTCCAGGTCTGCAGCAGGTAGTCCAGATCCCACTGCAGTTCTTCGGCGTCACGGCCAACACCGGCGGTGCGGATGATCACGCCCATGTCGTCCGGAATGTCGAGCTTGTCCAGGGCTTCCTTCAGTGCGGCGCGGTCTTCGCCTTCGATGCGACGCGAAACGCCACCGGCGCTCGGCGAATTGGGCATCAGCACCATGTAGCGGCCGGCCAGCGAGATGAACGTGGTCAGGGCAGCACCCTTGTTGCCGCGCTCTTCCTTGTCGACCTGCACCACGATTTCCTGGCCTTCGCGCAGCAACTCGCGAATGGTCGACTTGTTGTGGTCGACGCTGGCCTGGAAGTAATCGCGGGAAATTTCCTTCAACGGCAGGAAGCCATGACGCTCGGCGCCGTAGTCCACGAACGCCGCTTCCAGGGAAGGCTCAAGCCGGGTGATACGGCCCTTGTAGATGTTGGACTTCTTTTGTTCCTTGGACGGCTGTTCGATGTCGATGTCGTACAGGGTCTGGCCGTCCACAATCGCCACGCGCAGCTCTTCGGCCTGCGTTGCGTTGATCAGCATTCGCTTCATTGTTGCGTTCCTCACGCGCTCTACCGCGCGGAACGCCGTGACGTTTCGCCTCTGGAACAGCTTGTCGGCCCTTCGCGCAACGCGCGGACAGGCCTGACCAGGGTTTCCAGCGCTGCAACACCACGGCAGGCCGCGGGAGCGCTTGTCTTTAAGTTTTATAGGTGTTTCAGGGCCGGCAGCCGCGTCCGGACGAACCGGGGCAGCGCACGGGACATGTTCAGCGCAGCGGTAAAAACCGCCGGCGATGGCCGGGCAGGCCGGTGAGCCGCTAACATGGCCGCCCCGGGGGCGGTGGTCGCGCACTGTGCCGGAATCATCGGAAGTCAGGCTTCTGGCCAATCAACTTCCAACAAAATCAAACCCTTATCTCGCTCGCCGAGTGTAACAGAATAAAGAGCCGGATGACCGACCCCCAGCCCCCCAAGCCGCCGACCGACCGTGTCGGCGTGCGCATTCTCAAAGTTCCGGAAGACCGTGCTGGGCAGCGGCTGGACAATTTCCTGCTTGGCCAGCTCAAGGGCGCCCCGCGCAGCCTGATCTACAAGCTGGTCCGCAGCGGTCAGGTGCGGGTGAACGGTGGGCGTGCCAAGGCCGAGCGCAAGCTCGAGGGTGGCGAGGAAGTGCGGATTCCGCCGGTGCGGGTGACCGAGGAGGGCGATAAGACAGCGCCACCGTCGTCGTTCATGGCGCGGCTGGAAGCGGCGATCGTGTTCGAGGATGCGCGCCTGCTCGCGCTCAACAAGCCGTCCGGGGTAGCCAGCCACAGCGGCAGCGGGATCAGTTTCGGCGCCATCGAAACGCTGCGGGCGCTGCGGCCGAACCAGAGTCTGGAGCTGGTACACCGGCTCGACCGCGATACATCCGGCCTATTGATCGTGGCCAAGAAGCGCTCGGCGCTGACCGAGCTGCAGGCGCTGATGCGTGAGGACGACAGCGTCGAAGGCCGCGGCATCACCAAGCGCTACCTGACCTTGCTGGTCGGGCGCATGCCCGACGGCGTGATGACCGTAGATGCGCCATTGCACATCGGCCTGCGCCAGGGTGGCGAGCGGCATGTACAGGTGAATGCGATCGGCAAGCCATCGCTGAGCCATTTCAAGTTACTGGAACGGCGCGGCGGGCATTCGTATTGCGAAGTTCGCATCGAGACCGGCCGCACCCACCAGATCCGTGTGCATGCCCAGCACCTGGGACACCCGGTCGCGGGTGACGACAAGTACGGCGAGGCCGAGGTGAACAAGCGGTTGCGCGACCAGTTGGGTCTGAAGCGGCTGTTCCTGCACGCGGCGTCGCTTGAATTTGCGCTGGATGCTGGCAAGACGCCGTACGTGCTGAGCGCACCGCTGGCGCCCGAACTGGCCGAAGCGCTGGGCCGGCTGGGTCGCTGACACGGCCAGGGTGGTTGCGTCAGCGCGCTGGCTCAACTGTCCTGGCGGTGGTCGTGATGCTGCGGCTGCGCTGACGGATGCGGGCGCTGCGGGTGCGGATCGGCCGAACGCACCACTGCAGCGCGTGGCGGAGTAAACGAAGCCATCCGCTGCGCGTGTTGCTGCGGTTCCGGCTTCATGGCCGGGCGCGGTACGGATGGCGGCGCTTGCAGACCAGACGCATGCAGCGCAGCCGGCACTTGCCGCATCGGATTCGACACAGCTGCCACTGACGCTGCATGCGGCGGCGACGAGGCATGCAGCGCCACCGGACGCCCCGGCTGCAGCATCTGCGCGTTGAAATGCGGCGCTGACAGATGCGCGTAGTCGGGCGCGCGATAAAACTGGGCGGGCGAGGGCGCCGGCGTAGCGGAGCCGGAAAACGCGCTGAGTGCACGCGGATTGGCCGCCGCGGCCGGCACAGCAGCCGCCCGCGCCACAGCAAAGCCGGGCGGCGAAACGCCTGCAACGGGCGCAGGCGCAGAGGTCGTGTTGAACCCGTGACGCTGATCCTGATGCACATACGAACGTGCATCGATATAGGTCGTTCGGTTGTTGATGATGGTGGTGCGTAGTGCATAGACATGATTCTGGTAGACCACGTTCTGGTAGACCACGTAATGCCGGCGCGTTCCAGTCCACCCCCCAGTTGTTCCAGCCCCAGCGGTGCCAGGCCGGCGCTGGCTCGGCCCAGCCGAACCAGCCGTGATGGTGCTCAGGTGCGCCGCCTACCAGCACGCCGACGCCAAACGACACCAGGCCGGTGGTAACCACGTCGCTGTGATCGTCCCAACGCACCGGGCGATAGCGATAATCGCGATACACATCGACCGGCGTGCTGTAGACCACGCCGGGGTCGTAGCGCTGCACTTACACCACATCCGGCTGTGCTGGCTCGATGGTGATCACCTGTGCGGGCGGCGCAATGCGCGCCTCACCCAGGATCGGGGTTAGCACATGGCGCGCCACCTGCACTTGCTGTTGCGGCGTACTGCGCAAATGGCCGCTGGCCTGGGCGCGCTGGCGCATGAGCTGAACCGCGTTGAGCACGTCGTCAGCTGCCTTGGCATACGCATCGCCAAGTGCACGCGTCCACGGTGGATGCGACAGCCAGCGCCCAGGCAAGGCGCCCTTGTGACCATGTGCGTTGCATACGGCACCTCGCAGTGTGCGCGTTTATGACGCGCGTACCATGCGTCGGCTTGGATGTCTGGCAGCTTGCTGAAACGGCTGTGCGGCCGACCAGGCGCAGCGGTGTTCAGCAGGCATGCGGGGAGCCGCGAGCGTGAGGACTCGCTGAGAGTAAGGCAGCGCGATTGCGAACACGCCGCAAGCGTAATGCGCTTGCCAGTCGCGACACAGCAACATCACCACTGTAGTGGCTGTGTCAGTCGGTACTGGGTCAGGCGTCGTTACCAGCGAATGAGGATTGGCGCCGCCGGCGTAAGACGCGGTTTAAGGTGTCGCGAAGCGGAACAGCACCAGGCTGATCGCCAGCGTCCCCATGCCCGACACCAGGCCGTACACGGTCTCGTGGCCTTGTGCGTAGCGTTTGGCGGCTGGCAACAGTTCGTCCAGTGCCAGAAACACCATGACCCCGGAAATCAGGCCGAATACCGTGCCGAACACCGCTTCGGACAGCACATTGGATAAGGCCAGATACCCGATCCCCGCGCCGATCGGTTCGGCCAGTCCGCTGAGCAGGCTGGCACCGAATGCGTAGAACTTGTTGCGCGTGGCGAAATACACCGGCACCGCAATCGCGATGCCTTCGGGAATGTTGTGGATGGCGATCGCGAAGGCCAGCGGCATGCCCACCGCCGGGCTTTCCAGCGTGGCGAAAAAGGTGGCCAACCCTTCGGGGAAATTGTGTGCGGTGATCGCAATGGCCGTCATCAAGCCGACCCGGCGAATGTAGGCGCGGTTGTCGTCACGAAACTGCGGATCGTCGCTGGACAGACTCTGGTGCGGATTGGGCACCAGGCGGTCGATCACCATGATCAACAGCATGCCACCGAGAAAGGTCAGCGTGCCGAAGGTGAAGCCGAGTTTGTCGTTGTAGGCATGCGAAAACGCGGCGATCGATTTGTTGAGGATCTCCGACAAGGACACGTACACCATCGCGCCACCGGCGAACGCCAGCCCGAACGCCAACAGCCGCGGATTGGGCTTCTTGGCGAACACCACCATGAGACTGCCGAGCCCGGTCGCCAATCCGGCGGCCAACGTAACCGCTAGCGCGATCCAGACATTGTGTGATGACACTTCAAGCATGTGACCCGACGACCTCGTGGGAACGGAGAACTATCCTGCGGGGAGCGTGGCGACTGCAGCTGCGCACTATGCGCACGACCATCCGCGGATGCAGGATGGCCACGCCTGGATGACGAACGCGTGGTAGTGATGAGAAAAAACGGTGCGTTTGCGCCAGCCGCAAGCGGACGCGAACATCATGCGTGCACGAACAGGGCGAGGATGTGGCTGCGGCGCTGCCGGTAGCGCTTACGCATTGCCGAGCGACATACCGCGGTACCGAACTGTCCTGTCCTCAGCCGCCACGATGGGCGCGTTCTTCGATGGCGAAGCATTCGTCCGGACGCGGCACCGGCGGTTTGAACGCAACCGGCACCTGGATGGTTTGCGGCACCGCCTGGCCGTTGCGGGTAGCAGCCTTGAACTGCCATTCGCGCACGCGCTTCTGCGCGGCTTCGTCGAGTACGGGCTGGCCGCTGCTCTGTGTCACCGACACATCGGTCGGGGTGCCTCCGGTGCCGACCACGACCCGTAGCACCGTGGTCCCGCCCACGCCGGCGCACGCCAGCTGCGGCGAATACTCCGGCGGCGGCGTCTTCACTGCTGCCAGCTCGGTGGGCGCGACCGTGGGCGCGGAAGCCTGCTGTGGCGACTTGCCGCAGCCGCTAAGACCGGTGGCGACGATGAGGCCGGCGAGGGCAGCGCGATACATGCTCATGCGGTAATTCCCTGATCGTAGAGCTGTGCGGTCTTGGCCGCGCAGATGAAGTCGTTTTCGCTTAGCCCGCCCACGTCATGGGTGGAATAACGCACCACGACGCGGTCGTAGTGGACGCCCAGGTCGGGGTGGTGGTCTTCACGGTGGGCGATCCAGGCCAACGCATTCACGAAGGCGAGGGTGCGGTAATAGTCGGCGAAGCGGAACGTGCGCGTGAGCGCCATCCCGGCCTCGGCCAGCTCCCAGCCGGGCACCTGCGGCAGCAATTCGGCCAGGCGCGCTTCGCCCAGCTTGTGGTCGCTACCCTTGCGCGGGAGGCAATGGGCCTGCTCCAGGGGAATCAGATCGGTCATGACGGTCTCGCAGGGGTGGCGGACGGCGCACCCACCAGGATCACGGTGTTCCATGAGCGAGGGCGCTTTGAGCGGTAGAATAACCCGCATGATCCAGATATCCGACAAAGCCCAGACCTATTTCCGCAAGCTCATCGAACGCGAGGGCGTGCCCGGCATGGGCGTGCGCCTGAGCGCGGTGGATGCGGGCACCCCGCGCGCCGATGCCCGGCTCGAATTCGCCGAGCCGGCCGAGCTGAGCGGCGACGAGTGGGCGATCGACTGCGATGGCTTCACCTTATATGTGGTCGCCGCCAGCGTGCCATGGATGGACGGTGCCGAGATCGACTACGTCACCCAGTCCACCGGCAACCAGCAACTGACCATCAAGGCGCCCAAGATCAAGGGCGAAGCGCCGGCAGATTCGGCCTCCATGTTGGAGCGCGTGCGCTGGGTGGTGGAGAACGAAATCAACCCGCAGCTGGCATCGCATGGCGGACGCGTGGCGGTGCAGGAAGTGTCCGCCGATGGCGTGGTGTTGCTGCGCTTCGGCGGCGGCTGCCACGGCTGCGGCATGGCCGACGTGACCTTGAAGCAGGGCATCGAAAAAACCCTGATGGGGCGCGTGCCCGGCGTGATTGCGGTACGCGACGCGACCGACCACGCCACCGGCGACGCCCCGTACATTCCGCGCGACAGCGCGGCCTGATTCCGCCTCACCGGTGACAACCGCTGCCGATCTGCTGCTGGCGCTGCGCGCGCGCATGCCCAGCAAGCTCATTCTGGATCGGCGCACCGGCCTGCCGTATGGCTGGGGTATCTGGATGGGCAACCGCAAACATGCGGCTGCACCATTCAACGATGACCAGGTGACGGGCGTGCTGCTGGCACGGGCACGCCCGTCGCAGCGCAACGTGGTCAGCGCAGCCATGCTGTCGCCATTTCAGGCGTTTCGCAGCCTGTGGTGGCAACACTGGGACCCGCGGCCGAAGGATCAGCGTCGGCAGCATTGGCTGGCATTGCTGGGCAGTTTTCTGATCCACCTCGGTTTCGTTGCGCTGCTCATCTGGGTGGTCACCGTGCGTTGGGCGCCGGATGACGCCAAGCCTGGCGATGAATCGCGGGTACGCATGACCTTCATTGGCGACGGTGCGGTGGAGCAGGGGGGGGGTGCGGGGCAACCTGGGGCTGCGGAGTCGGCAGCGGCCGCTGCAACGTCTGCTGCAGCGCAAACAGCTGCAGCGGTGGCGGCAGGCGAACCACCTGTATCGCCGACGCAGACGCAGTCAGCTGCCGATCCAGTCGAAAGCCCAAGTACGGCACAGATGCAAAACGATGCGACGGAGCCGACGGAAGCGGTCAGCGAACCGGTGACTGCGGACGTTCCGCAAGTGACGGTGCAGGTGCCGCCGGTGACGATCGAATCGCCGCTGCAGGTGACTGAAACACCGGTGGCCAACAATGAGTTTGTCGTGCCACCGCCGCCAACGATCACGCTGACGACGCGTGCGATCGAACGTGCGGCGCCGCAGGTCGAGGTCCGTCAACGCGACATCCAGACGGTGACCGAGCGCCCGCAGGTTCGCGAACTGCAACGTCCTGCCACTGCAGTGGCGGTGCGCGCAGCTGATGCGCCAACCGTGCGCGAGCGCGACATCGTCATATCCGAGCGCCCACAAGTGCCCGCGCCGGCCGCACGCGTGCCCGAGATCGCACCGGCGGTGCGCATGCCCGACGTCGCGGTGCGCGCCGCAGAGTTGCCGAGTGTGCCGGATCCGGCGCCTGTGCCGGTGGCGGTGGCCCCTATGGCGCAAACGGCGCCTGCGGATGCTTCCCAGAGGCAGACAGCCGCCGCCGAATCGTCGCAAACGGGAACGCAGCCGCAGGCCAATTCTTCTCAGTCCGAGCGTTCCAGTAGCTCGGCAGCGGCGACAGCAGCGGCGGCGTCAGCCACCAGGTCAGCAGCCAATGGCAATGCCGGCCCGAAGCCTGCCGACCGCAGCGGCGGATGGGATGTGGCCGCCAATGCCGACGACTGGAGCAAATCCGACCGCAACCGGCAAGGCGAAACGACCGGCGCCAACGGCCAACGCAACGGCATGTTCAACGCCGATGGCAGCGTCCACGTGGCCACCGGCACCGGCGATGCCGGTCACGGCGCGGGCGACCGCGGGCCGCCGGGCAGCGAGACCGACACCTGGACCCGCGACCAGATTGCCCAGGGCGGCACCTGGCTCAAACGTCCGCCGTACGGCTACACGCCGACCTCGCTGGACAAGTACTGGATGCCGAACCAGACCTTGCTGCAGGAATGGGTGCGCCGCGGCCTGAAGAAGATCGAGATCCCGATCCCGGGAACCACCACCAAGATCAGTTGCGTGGTTTCGTTGCTGCAATTTGGCGGCGGCTGCGGCCTGAGCGACCCGAATCTCAACGACCAACCAGCCTCCGCAAGACCGCCACCGGATGTGCCGTTCAAGCGGGAGTTGCAGGAGGATACGGGGGCGATGCGCCGTGACGGCCAGTGACCACTCTCCTGAGAAGCGTCGACCACGGCGCGACGCAAGTGAGTGGCGCATGCGCTGGTATTGGAGACGTACGCCAATGCACCGCAGGCCTTCGCACGAGTGCGAAGTCCTTTGCAGCGACCAACCTGAAGCGCCTCAGTGACCAGCGGCGGTCGTGAATTGTTGAAATGGCTGGCCGCCGTCTTCATGACGGGGGATCACGCTTTGAAGATTCTGGGGTTGGGGTACGTGCCGGTCGTTGCCGAACTAGGGCGTGTGGCATTTCCGCTGTTTGCGCTGGTTCTGGCCTACAACCTTGCCCAGCCCAATGCCGATATCGAAAAGTCGGTAAAGCGTTTGTTTCTATGGGGTCTTATCGCAACGCCGGTAGTGGCAATTGCGTTTCAGCGCGTATTTCCGCTGAATGTTCTGCTGTCGTTTGCGTTGGCAGCTGTGTGCATTCTTGCAATCGAGCGTCGCCGCTGGGCTTTTCTGGCGTTGTGCGCATTGCTGGTGCCTGCTGCCGTCGATTACCGTTGGGCCGGCCTGGCAATTGTGCTTGGCGGTTGGGTGTTCTGGCGCAACCCGTGGCAATGGCGACTATCGAAAAGACTCTCAGCACCTTTGTTGCTTGGGTTGCCAGTGCTGTCGCTTTGTATCATCAACGCCAATGTTTGGGCGCTGCTGGCGTTGCCTCTGCTGATGATTGCACGCATGAACATTCCCATCGCACGCACGCGCAGGGCGTTTTATGTCTACTACGTCGGTCATTTGATGGTTCTCACGGGAATGTTTTACGCATCCGCATGACGTGCGAAGCCGACGTCTGATGATGTCTAAGCGCAGCGTGCGAGCGGCGGATGGACGTACTTGAGCAGCAGTTGCAGGCGGCGTAACCAGGGCGTAAGGCAAAGTTGAGGGTTGGCAGGGAATCGTTACGAACACGGCCAGATCTTCGCTAACCGATTGATGGATCGCTGAATTCTGCCCTCGGCCGCACTTCCAGGCTCGGCCCTCCCCAGGAAGCTGTGGCACCATTCAATCATGGCGACCACGTACTACTTCTTGGACACCGAGTGGGCCGATGTAACGGGCAGCGAGCTGGTGAGTCTGGCGCTGGTGAACGAAGGTGGAGACCGCCTTTTCTACGCTGAGCGAGCCAGCCTGCCCGAGGCTCCCACCGACTTCGTTCGTCAAAGCGTCTACCCGCTGCTAGACCGCGGCGACGCAGCCCTGCCTGATGCCGCCCTGACTACCGAGCTGCGCGCCTTCCTCAGCGAGGTCGATGCGCCGGCAGTGATGGCGGATTTCCCGAACGATCTCCAGCTGCTGCGGTACGCCCTGGATGGGTTTGAGTTACCCGATGACCAGGTTGCCGCGTGCGGGCCCCGGCCGGCCCCGGTCATGACACGCATGTCGAAGGAAGGCCTTCCGGGATTACTGGTGGAAGATTGGTTCGCGGCCCATCCGGAGCATAGGGCCAGGCGCCACCATGCCTTGGTGGACGCGCAGGCCTTGCGGATGGCTTGGCTGGTGGCGACCGCCCGCATCCCTGCTCCGGCGTGGGCCCGCTCCTACCGCCGCGCCCGGGGATAGCGGCATGGCCTCCATCCCCGGTATGCTTGCCCCATGAACCACCTGAGCCAGCTCGACCCTCGAATACCGGCGTGATCGCATCGATCGATCACGCCCCTGTTGCTCATGTTGGTCAGAGCGCCGGCCTTATACCCCGGTGAGAGCACGCGCCAGATAAGCGCGTACACGTCGGTTCGATTCCGACCAGGGGCACCACCGTCAATGACGGAAGAATGCTTCTACTTGTGCGCCATGACAGCGCTTGTACTTGCTGCCGCTGCCGCACAGGCACGGTGCATGCTCGCGCAGTCCCGCACCGAGTGACTGCCCCAGGAAATCCCTAGCCTGCAGAAGAGGCTGGATTTCATTGGCCGGAACGCTGACCTCGCCATACTGAGATGCTCGCTCGCCGCGGTTTATCACTTGGACGATCGCTTCGGACATCTGGATGAAGTGCCTGATCAGCAGGTCATCGCGCAGAGGCATGCGGACGTTGTCGATCGACACGCCCTCGTAGCGTCTGCGCGGATCCGGCACGAAGAGAATGCGCTTCTCGCCTTCGGGCTTTGGCGTGATGTCGATCATTTCCCCTGCGGGACTGACCCACACGGCATGGAATTCTGCCTCGACCAGCACGTTCGGCCATTCCCACAGCTGCCACCCGCACAGCATCTGACCACCGTCGCGCGCGACCTTGGCCTGCACGTTGGGAAAGCACTCGTGCACGATCGCATCGGCTTCCGGCTGCACATCGAGATACACCGGCTCTGCGCCGCGCACGACGGAATCGGTTAAGCGACGCACGGCACGGGAGATTTCCGGGGGTGTGGTGGTGACTACGCTCATAGCAAAACTCCTTGCGATCGTGGCGCCTGATGTTCTCTTGCAAGCCTATGGCGCCGGCGTCTCTTCCGATGAGATCCGCTTGGCGCCTTTACCGCCGGCACTGGCCGGCTGCAGCTGGGCAAGAAGCGGCTCCAGGGTGCTCAGGCGCACCGTGGCGCGCAGCGTCTCCGTCTCGGCGTGCTCGCGCCGTTCGCGCTCCTGGACCAGCTCGGTCCGGACTTGCGCGAGCTCTTGTCGAGCGGCCTCCAACGTCTGAGTGTCTTGGCCCCAGCGCACCTGCAGCGCCTGGTATTCGGCCGCTGTCAGGCGCAGCGCATCGAGCTCGCCCTGTTGCGCCTCGATGGTCTGGCGCAGCTGCGCCACTTCCTTTTCCAATCGGGTGTGACGCTCCAGCCACTGGCCGTTCTCCCGGTTGAGCTGCACCAGGTCGTGGTTCTTGGAGGTCAACGTTTCGTTGGCCTGGCGCAGAGCGACCTGCAGTTCCTGCACCTGGTGCTCGTGACGGCGTTGCTCCTGCTCGCGCTGGTCTTTGACCGAGGTGCGGTAGTGCTCAAGGGCTTCCCTGGCATGCTCGTGCTTCTGCTCCAGGGAACGCGCGTGGCTTTCGTGCTCGGCCAGCCGTGCCGTGAGGCCCGCAATGCGCTCCTCCAGCTGAGCCAGTTCGGTGGTGCGGCTGGCCACCTCGCCCCTGGCGGCTTCACCCGCCTGGCGTTCTGTCTGAAGCAGCGTCTCGGTGCGCTGAAGCTGCGCGCTGAGATTGCCTGCCTCCTGCCGGGCCTGTTCCAAGGCTTGGGTGCGCTCGTGCCGCTCGGCCTGGAATCGATCTTGCGCTTGGGCGACCACGGTTTCCGCCTCGGCATGCAGCCGCTCGGCAAGGCGAGCCACCAGGTCCTGCAGGGCGTCGCTGACCGCGATCTTGGCCCCTAGGCCTTGCCCATCCTCCTCTTCCAGCTCCTTGAGGTAGCGATGGATGGTGGTTTTAGACCCAGTATTACCCAGTGCCACGCGTACGGCGTCCACTGAGGGATTTCGGCCTTCGGCCCGGAGACTGTCCCGGGCGCGTTGCACATCGCTCTTGTACAAGCCAGACCGAGCCATTCGTCCACTCCCGTTATTTCGTAATGTATTACATACCATGTAATTACGTACCATTCAACAAGCGCACGGTTCCGAAACGAGGCGTTAATTTCAGGCGGGATAATATTGAATTATCCCGCGTAAAAGACGCTTTGTCCCTTTCCGGCACGCCAAACAGTACGAAACCGCCCGGGCCGGTGATCGCTGGGAAGTATTGCCCAGAGCAAAAGCAGGCCAGCCGGTTGCGGGCGCGTTCCGCACCGAGCTCGCTGGCCACCGAAGGATTCCGCATGCTGATCGAACCTATCGTCCACGGCAACTGCAAGTCGTTTCGCCATCTGGACCTGCCCTCAATGGCCATATGAACCTGGTAGTGGGCGACAACGAGGTTGGCAATCCCAGCCTGCTTGAGGCAGGCACTGACACTCCAGGCTCCACGCTCTCCTTTCACCTGAAGAAATTGCCTACCGCTGGGCTTGTCACCGCCGAGAAGCGCGGTCGCACCATCCGCTACCGGGCCAACTTCAACGCGATGAATGGTCTGATCGGCTATCTGACCGAGAACTGCTGCGCAGGCGACCAGTCCTGCGGCACGCCGGAGCGCTGCTGAGGTGTCTTATGACCGCGACGTTTTCGGATCAGCTGTCGTTCCTGGACTGCTATTTGGCCGTTGCCGACCCAGAGCGCACGCGCACTGTTCTGGCCGATTACTCAAATGAAATTGCCTAACGCTCAATAGCTCGGGTAAGCTTTTAATATGTCTATGTATGCATCACGAGTTCGCCGCTACCTTCGCCTTCCGGCGCTGGTCTTGCTGCTGCTCGCGGTACAGCTCAACCCCATCTTCGCTGCAGTGGGTGATATTCACGAAGCGTCGCGGGGCGTGGCTGAGCACCTGCACGACCGCGGTGAGCATGCTTTAGCCCAAGATGCGGCCCACGACGAAGATGACCAGGGGGGCGATCTGCTGCACGCGCTAATGCATGCCTCACATTGCTGTGGTCATCTCAGTGCGATACCGTCTGCTTACGCATTGATTCTTGTGCAAGCCATGATGGCCAACGCGCCTGATTTCACCGTGTTGCCCACTATTTCGGCACGCCTCCGGTTCGATATTCGGCCTCCGATCGGTCTGTAACGGTTCGCCGCCTCAACAGGCGGGCTCAGTTTTGACCCTTTCGGAGAATTTCCCATGTGGTTTCGATTGGCGGCATTTGCTGCCTGCGCCTTTGCGCCTGCGCTCTTTGCGCAGGAACGGGCACCTAGTCAGACTCTGACACTTGAACGGGCGATCGAACAGGTCGCCCAGACCCATCCTGATCTGCGCTTGGTGGACGGTCAGCGCGCCGTCCTTCAGGCCAACTACGACTCGGCGAGCCTTAAGCCGCCCCTCACCTTAGGCGCGACTGTTGAGAACGCCCTGGGAAGCGGTCCTTATCGAGCCTTCGATCAAGCCGAGATAACGGTCACGCTAGCTGGCGTGCTGGAGCGTGGTGGCAAGCTCGATGCACGCAGGGCACTGGCCCAAGCGAATATCGACAAGCTGGCTCCACAGCGCGAGGTTATGCGTCTTGACCTTCTTGCCGAAACTGCTCGACGCTACCTGGCAGTAACAGCAGCGATTCGACAGCGCGAGATCGCCGACCTTGATATCGAGCAGCGTCGTCGCACGGTTGAGGCTGCCAAGCGCAGGCTCGCTGCAGGTGCGTCGCCGGAGTCTGTGGTGCTGACAGCGCAAGCTTCTTTGGCTGAAGCAGAGCTAGATCGCGATCGCGCCAGCCAGTCCGAGAAAGCTGCGCGCCAAGCGCTTTCCTCGCTCTGGAACAGTCGCAGCCCTGCTGATGGCACCGTTTCCGGCGACCCCCTGACGTTGCCCGGCCTGGAGGACTTTGCGGTGCTCAGCGCCTTGCTGGAGCGCACTCCCGAACTGGTTCAACTTGCCGGTGAAGTGCGCATCCGAGAAGCGCAGTTGCGCCTGGTCCGTAGCGACGCCACGCCTGACATCCAATGGCAGGTCGGAGGTCGAGCGTTCCGCAATGGTAATGACGTCGGGGTGCTTGCGGGCTTCAGTATCCCGCTGGGTTCGTCGCGTCGTGCGCAACCGGGTATTCGTGCGGCGGAAGCGGAGCTGGCGCTCACAGACGTGGAACGTGAGTCGTTGCTGGTTGGGATGAACTCAGCACTTGCCACCGCCTATGGCGATTACGCAACGGCCCAATTGGAAGTGCAGCGCCTTCAGAGCGATGTCCTGCCGCGCTTGGCAAAGGCAGAGACGGCGGCTGATCGCGCCTGGCGCGCAGGTGCCATTAGTTACATGGAGTGGGCCTTATTACAGGACCAGCGTGTTCAGGCGCGTCGTCGCCAGCTCGATGCGGCGCTCTCGGCTCAATCAGCGCTTATCGAAGTCCAGCGATTGCTGGGACAACCCATTGTCAAGGCGCAAGGCGCCGCGAATACGGATACCTCCTCCAAATGAAGATTGCGAACTCCATGACGGTGCTGGCGTTGGCCCTTGCGTTGGCCCTGGCGGGCTGCGGAAGCGCTGAGCAGCAGACAGCCAAAGAACCCAGTGCAGAAGCAGCCAAAGCGCAGAGCGAGGAGCCTGGCGAGCACAAAGAAGAAAAGGCTGAATCGACCACGATTCTGCGCGCCGATGCCGATGCGAATGGGGTCAAGGTCGCCGCCGCTGGGTCAGGCCAGGTGTCCATTGAAATCCAGGTGCAAGGTTCCATCCGCGCGATAGACGGCAGTGTTGCTCAGGTCAGCGCGCGCTACCCGGGACGTGTCGCGGCGCTCCGCGTCAACGTGGGTGACAAGGTCAAGGCGGGACAGAACCTGGCCAGCATCGAAAGCAATCTTAGCCTCAGCACATATGGCGTCGCTTCCCCGATTTCGGGAGTCGTGTTGAGCCGCCAGGCGCAAACCGGTGGGGGAGCGGCCGAGGGGCAAACACTGTTCGAGATCGCGAACTTCAGCCGTGTCTGGGCGGATCTGACGGTCTTCGGCCGTCAGATCATCGACGTGCGGCCTGGGCAGCACGTCATCGTGGAGCGTCTTTATGACGGACACCAGGTTAGCGCGACGGTGGACAGCGTGCTGCCGGGCACGGCCAGCGCATCTCAGAGCACGGTCGCACGGGTGACGTTGGACAACTCGGATGATCAGTGGCGTCCTGGTGTGGCGGTGACAGGCAAGATTGCGACCCGCTCGCGGGACGCCGCAGTTGTGGTGCCGCGCGGTGCCGTCCAGACAATGGATGGCCAAGCGGCAGTGTTCGTGCGCACAGGCGACATCTATACCTCGCGTGCAGTGAAGTTGGGCGAGGGTGATGCGCGCGTTGTTGAGGTGATCGAGGGCCTGAAGGTTGGCGAGGAAGTAGTCGTCGAACAGAGCTACTTGATCAAGGCGGACATCGAAAAGTCCGGCGCCTCGCACGAGCATTAAGGAGACCGACATGCTAGAAAAAATTATCAGGGCCTCGGTCAGCCATCGCTGGTTGATGATGTCCTTCACAGTTGTGCTCATTGCTGTCGGTGTATGGAGTTTCAGGCAGCTTCCAATCGACGTTACCCCAGACATCACTAACGTCCAAGTGCAGGTCAACACTTCCGCACCAGGCTACTCGCCGCTCGAAGCTGAACAGCGCATCACGTATGCGGTAGAGACAGCCATGGCCGGCCTGCCGAAAATGGATTACTTCAGATCCATTTCTCGATATGGGCTGTCGCAGATCACGGTTGTCTTCAAAGACGGCACCGACATCTACTTTGCACGCCAGCAGGTCGCCGAGCGCCTGCAACAGGTCAAGTCGCAGATTCCTGTCGGCATAGAGCCGACCCTGGGACCCATCGCCACGGGCATGGGGGAAATTTTCTCCTACACCATCGATGCTGATCCAGCGGCGCGAAAGGCGGACGGAACGCCTTTTTCTGCGACGGATCTGCGCACATTGCAGGACTGGGTGATTCGTCCCCAACTACGCAACGTGCCGGGCGTCACCGAAGTAAACACCCTTGGTGGCTACAAGCGCGAGGTGCACATCACGCCTGATCCGGCGCGTTTGCGCTCGCTTGATCTCGCGCTGGACGATGTCGTCCAGGCACTACAGGCCAACAACCAAAATGTGGGCGCTGGTTACATCGAGCGCAATGGTCAGCAATTCTTGGTGCGAATGCCAGCTCAGGTTGGGGACATTCCACAGATCGAGCAAATCGTAGTGGCCACCCGTGGTGGCGCTGTTATCCGCATCCAAGACATAGCGCAGGTAGCTGACGGCGCAGAGCTGCGCAGCGGTGCTGCTACGCAGAACGGCCACGAAGTCGTCCTGGGTACCGTCGTGATGCTGGTGGGCTCCAATAGCCGGGACGTTGCTCAGGCAGCCGCAGCGCGCCTGAAGGAAGCTGAGAAAAGCCTACCCAAAGGGGTTACCGCAACGCCGGTCTACGACCGAACAGTGCTGGTTGACCGCACTATCGCGACGGTCGCCAAAAACCTGACCGAAGGTGCATTGCTCGTCATTGTCATCCTGTTTCTGTTGCTGGGCAATTTTCGCGCAGCACTGATTACGGCCTTGGTGATTCCGTTGGCGATGCTCTTTACCTTGACCGGCATGGCAAGGGGTGGTGTTTCTGCCAATCTGATGAGCCTGGGCGCACTTGACTTTGGCCTGATCGTTGATGGCGCTGTGATCATCATCGAAAATTGCCTGCGGCGCTTCGGCGAACGTCAACACCAACTCGGCCGCCAAATGAACTTGGTCGAACGTTTTGAGGAGACAGCCAGCGCAACCGCCGAGGTAATCCGACCCAGCCTCTTCGGCCTGGGCATCATCACAGCGGTCTACTTACCTATCTTCGCGCTCACCGGCGTTGAGGGAAAGATGTTTCACCCAATGGCCATCACGGTAGTGTTGGCCCTGACCGGCGCGATGATCTTGTCGTTGACATTTGTCCCAGCCGCCATTGCGTTGGCTCTGGGTGGCAAGGTCGAGGAGAAAGAGAACCGAATCATGGCCTGGATGCGTCGAGGCTATGAACCGCTGTTGGACTTCAGCTTGCGCCGTGGCGCACTGATTGGCCTGGCAGCTTTTGCTCTGCTGGGCGTCAGTGCACTAGTAGCGACGCGGCTGGGCAGCGAGTTTGTGCCCAGCTTGGATGAGGGTGACGTTGCTCTGCAAGCCATGCGCATTCCGGGCACGAGCCTGACCCAGTCGATCGGCATGCAGCGGATTCTTGAGGAGCGCTTAGCGAAGATGCCTGAGGTCGAGCGAGTCTTCTCCAAGATCGGCACCTCTGAGGTGGCCTCTGACCCGATGCCTCCTTCAGTGGCCGATACATTCGTGATGATCAAACCGCGCGATCAGTGGCCCAATCCAAAAAAGCTGAAAACCGACCTAGTCGCGGAGGTGGAAAAAAGCCTTGCGACGATACCGGGTAACAACTACGAGTTCAGTCAGCCGATTCAGATGCGCACCAACGAGCTGATCTCCGGTGTGCGAGCCGACGTGGCGATCAACGTCTATGGGGACGACTTGGATGCCTTGCTTTCGATTGGACAGAAAGTTGAGCAGGTGGCAAAGGCCGTCCCCGGTGCGGCCGATGTTCGTGTCGAGCAGGCCAGCGGCCTGCCGCTGTTGACCATCGAACCGAATCGGCGTGCGCTAGCGGTCTACGGCCTAAGCGCAGATGACGTGCAGCGCACCGTATCAACAGCTGTGGGCGGTGAGGTCGCTGGACAGCTCTTTGAGGGTGACCGCCGTTTCGATCTAGTGGTTCGATTACCAGAATCCTTGCGGCAGGACCCCTCTGCACTTGAGAACCTGCCAATTCCGCTACCGGCTACCATGGGTGCTCAAGCCGATGGCGCCGCCAGGACCGTGCCGCTGAATGAGGTGGCCAAGGTAGTTACCAGCGAAGGCGCCAACCAGATCAACCGATATAACGGCAAGCGCCGCATTGCGGTGACTGCCAACGTCCGCGATCGGGACTTGGGCGGTTTTGTGACTGAGCTTCAGCGTCAGATCGGCAGCAAAGTGCAGTTACCTAGCGGTTACTGGTTGGAGTACGGCGGTAGCTTCGAGCAGCTGATCTCGGCAAGCGAGCGTTTGGCAGTTGTGGTGCCGGTGACTCTGGTATTGATCTTCGCCCTGCTATTCATGGCGTTTGGATCGGCCAAGGACGCGGCAATTGTTTTTAGCGGAGTGCCATTGGCCCTCACCGGTGGCGTACTGGCGCTGACCTTGCGCGGCATTCCTCTATCGATCTCCGCAGGCATTGGCTTCATCGCTCTATCTGGTGTTGCAGTCCTTAACGGCCTGGTGCTGATCAGCTTCATCAAGTCCTTACGAGAGTCCGGCGCAAGCCTGCCAGATGCAGTGCGAGAGGGTGCGCTGAGCCGATTGCGCCCTGTGCTGATGACAGCGCTGGTGGCGTCGTTAGGCTTCGTGCCAATGGCGCTGAACGTGGGCGCAGGCTCGGAAGTACAGCGACCGTTAGCAACAGTTGTGATCGGCGGGATTATCTCGTCGACCCTGCTGACCCTGGTCGTGCTGCCAGTGCTCTATCGATGGGTGCATGGAAGATTTGCAAACCGCGCAAGCGCGTCGGCCTGATCTATTGGTTGTTCCCCGCCGTGAGCACACGGCGAGGTAATCAACGGGCCCGTCTCTGACGCCGGCCCTTGGAGAATTCAAATGAGTGGGAGCCACGATCACGGTGTGTCAGAGCTCAAGTTCGAAAAACCTCTTTGGTGGGCGCTAGGGTTAACCGCGACGTTCTTGGTCGCCGAAGTCATCGGAGGCCTAATCACCAATAGCCTTGCGCTGCTATCAGATGCGGCGCACATGATGACTGACGTCATCGCACTGGGCGTCTCGTTATTTGCCGTTCGCATGGCCAAGCGGCCTGCGGACTCAAATAAGACATATGGCTATGCACGCATGGAGGCCCTTGGCGCCTTGATCAATGGCGGTCTCTTGTTCCTGGTCGCTGGCTACATACTCTGGGAGGCTGTGGGCCGCTTCCGGCAGCCCCCAGAGGTAGCGTCGACCGGCATGTTTGTCGTGGCTGTGATTGGTCTAGTCGTCAACCTTGTCTCGATGCGGCTCTTAAAGGCTGGTAGCGGCGACTCGCTGAATGTCAAAGGTGCCTACCTGGAAGTTTGGAGTGACATGTTGGGCTCTATAGGGGTAATCGTAGGCGCCATCGTCATCCGATACACGGGATGGACATTGATCGATCCCATCATCGCTGTTGCTATCGGGTTGTGGGTCCTACCGCGTACGTGGACACTGCTGCGGGCTGCATCGCATATTCTGATGCAGGGGACGCCCTCTGAGATTGAAGTAGAAGACGTGCGCGCCGCGCTGATGCGCAATAGAAGTGTGGGCGAGGTTCACGACCTGCACGTCTGGTCAGTCTCGAGCCAACGCCCGGTCCTGACGGCGCACGTCGTATTGAAGGAGCAAAGCGACCCCGTGGATCAAGTTCGGCGCGATCTCAGTGCCGAGCTGGACGAGCTCTTTGGGATTGAGGAGGTCACTCTTCAGATCGAGCAGGCGTCGTGCGCCAATAAAGGGCACAGGCATGGGCATTCATGACAAGAAGCATGCCCTGCTGAAGCGACCTCGTGTCGGTCCTGAGCTGCTCGTCTGGGGCACCGCCGCCTACGCAACATTGGTCTTGAACGGTGCTTTTTGGCGGGCAATTTCTGGCACTGAAACGTTGAACGGTTTTGATGGCGTTGTGTCTCGATTCTGCATTGCTCTCATCGTGACTGCGCTTAATGTCATTTTGGTGCGGTTTTTATGCACACGCTGGACAACCAGACCGGTATTGATTGGCTTTGTGTTGATCACGGCGACGCTGTCCTATTTTTCGCTTCAGTATGGCGTGCACTTCGACGTGGGCATGGCCCGGAATATTCTTGCAACGGATGCGATGGAGTCGCGGGAGGTAATTACCGGAAACCTAATCTGGGAGGTGGCCTGCGTTGCCGTGCTTCCCATTCTGGTTTTGCTCTACGTCCAGGTCGCTTGGAGGCCGGTACCGTCGTCGCTGTTGCATGCGGCGGGCACGGTCTTCGTTGCATTGGTTGTGCTGTCAGTCGCAGCCCTGGCGGGATTCAAGGACATCTCTCCGCTAATGCGTAACAACAGGGAAATAAGACATCTTCTAGCTCCCGGAAACCTAGTGGCATCGTTCGCACGTGTCGCGGCTAAAGATGGTCTAGGCCAATATCGGGGTCCACGTGCCGTGCTTGCGCCTGACGCAAGCTTGGCGCCGGCGCATGCTACCTCCAAGCGCCCCCACGCCTTGGTCATTGTTGTAGGCGAAACGGTTAGAGCCCAGAACTGGGGTCTCAATGGGTACTCTCGCGAGACCACGCCGCGCCTTTCGAGAGAAGACATCACCAACTTTAGAGACGTTCGTGCATGCGGGTCGAGTACGGCGGTTTCGTTGCCCTGCATGTTCTCGGGGCTCGGTCGAAGCAACTATGACGAGCAGCAGATCGAGAGGTCGGAGTCGCTGCTGCACGTCCTCTCGCGTGCGGGCGTTGATGTTGGCTGGCGTGACAACCAAGGCGGCTGCAAGGGCGTGTGCGACGGCTTGCCGTTCGAGTCACTGCGCGATCAGCGAGATCCCGTCTTCTGCACTGACGAGGGCTGTTCGGATCAGATCCTTCTCAAGGGTCTGCAAAACCGAATTAATAGCTCGAACCGGGATGTCGTGATCGTACTGCACCAACTCGGAAACCACGGGCCCAGCTACTTCCTTCGCTACCCCCAACGGCTCCGCAAGTTCAGGCCAGATTGTCGGCAACCTGACATCAGTGAATGCTCGCAAGAGGAAGTCGTCAATGCTTACGACAATGCTGTCCTTGCCACCGACGAGATGGTGGCGGCCACCATCAATCTGCTCAAGGGCCTCACGACCCACGACAGTGCAATGATTTATCTGTCAGATCATGGTGAATCTTTAGGCGAGCGGAATCTTTATCTGCATGGCATGCCATATGCGATCGCACCTGACACGCAGATGCAGGTGCCGATGGTGATTTGGCTGTCCGATGGCATGAGCAGGTGGCGCGGTTTGAACCGCGCTTGTCTCGAGCAGCGCGCTCGAAAGCCCGCATCGCATGACAACCTTTTTCATTCGGTACTGGGTCTGATGCAGGTCGAGTCAGCCGTCTATGACCGTAGGAAAGATGTGTTCGCGGGGTGTGCTCAATCATGAAAAAAAAGCTAAAGGATGACAGCCTGCTTCGTGCTACTCGGAGGCGAGCATGTTGATCGACCTCATCATGCCTAGTCGGGGGGAGCTGACCGTCGTTCGGGCCCTCGCTGAGCGCGGACATCAAATCAACCGGCTCGCCGAGATGTCCCTTGCAACGCCGGTGGGAGATATCGTTCTGTTATTTTTCGGAAGGGATATAGCTTCTGTGGTGCGCCATCTCGCCCGTCTGCAGCGATCCACACCTCCCCATAGTCCAGTTGTCGTCCTGATCCCGGAGAATGACGTTGGAACCAAGGTCGAGCTTTTCCGGGAAGGTGTTGATGAGTGCCTGGTTATGCCCATCGACGTCGCCGAGCTTGAGGCGAGATTGCAAGCGCTGGTGATTCGCTTTGCAAAAGCCACGATCAAGCTTGCGCTCAGGGTGGCCGATCTGAAGCTCGATCTGGAGACGCTGGTGGCAACTAGGGCTGGACTGCCTATCCACCTTTATCCGGCCAGCCGAAAGTTGCTCGCAGCATTGATGGCGGCTAGTCCGGCTGTTGTCGACGTCAGGACGTTGGAGCAAGTAGTGTGGAGTGACCACACTAGAACGAAGGGGAATCTGCGAAGTCATGTTTATGAGCTTAGGCAAAGTGTCGATGCTGGATTTGACATCAAGCTGATCCACGTTGTACGCGGGGTTGGTTACCGTCTCAGCGCCGATCTTGAAGCCCCCACCACTAGGAGGCTCAAAGCGTGAATGAGGTATTTCCTGACGTAGTTCGCGGTGCTGTCGCCTGCGTGATCGCTATTTTTGCAGGGCTGGGAGCATTTCAGATAATGCTACGCGCTTGGAAAAAAATGCGGCTGCAGCGGCCCCGACGTTGGTCAATACTCGCTGGTGCCGTCGGCTTGCTCTTGGTGGGGCTGAATTACCTGGTGGTCGGGTTGCTCGTTCTGGGAGCATTTTCAGCAGCGCTTTATATTCTCTCTTTTGTTGTCCAATGCCCCGATCATTCCATTCTGACCTCGCGACCTGGCCAGACCGCGACGTGGTTTAAGCGTGCTGCTTGGGCGGCTTTTCTGGGCTGTTTGCTCGGGCTTTCGGCTTGGACTAGTGCAGAGCTATTCTGGATCAGTAACGGGCGCGGTTGACCCCCGATTGTTGGACGTTGATTGCCCATATTGACCTGGCCAGGACGCTATCCGCGCCTCGGCAGGCATTTTTACAGAATACCGTCCGAAACGGCCAGGTCGCTATGATGGAGCCGTTGCAGCAATCCCATATATCGGATGACCCGTAATCAAGCCCTGATCCAGGCCATTGAATTCGACCTGCGGGACTTTCACCAGCAGCGAATGGCTCAGCGTGCGGGCCTACAGATGGGGCTTCTGCGGGAAGAGCAATGCCGGCCGGTCCCCGATCTGTCCCGCATCGGCAGAATCCGCGAAGCGATCGTCTGCATGGACGCGATCGCCCGCAAGACCATGGGATCGGCCGCGGCCACCTAGAAGCTGGGAGCGCGCTCGCCCCATAGGGCGGCAAGATGCTGCCGCGCGACGATGCGTTGCTGCTGGGCCCGATCACGGGTCAACTCCGCCCGCGCCAGTGCAGCTTGGGCGGTGAGCACCACCGATTCGGGCGAGGCGCCGGCCTGTAGGCGCTGCCGGGCGGCCGCCACGGTCCGCTGGCGCTGGCCGACATCCATGTCCGCCAGTTTGCGTTGCCGATCGGCACCGACCACGGCCAGGTAGCGCTGCGCCGTTTCGGCGAGCAGGTCCAGTCGACCGGTCTCCCGCTGCACGGCCAGTGCATCAATCCGGCTCTGGGCCAAGGTGCGGCGGGCGTCGAGCTTGCCGCCGCGCTCTAGGACCGAGCTCAGGCTCAGGGTCAACTCGGCGCTGTCCAGGCCACGGGCCGCGCCCGTGCCCAGCGCATTTTCGACCTCGGCACCGACCGTCCACGGTGGGCGCTGTACTGCCTGATCGCGCTCGGCAGCGAGCACGGTGGCCCGCGCATCGACCAGGCGCAGCTGGGGTGGGTTTGGGCCACACGCGCGAACGCGTCGTCCAAGGTCATCAGCTCTTCTGCTGTCACCGGCGTTGCCGGCGCGCTCAACAGTAGCCACGCGGCCAGGGCCGCCAATCGCATATGCATAAAGTACTCCAGAATTTTCGGTATCCAACAGGGGGCCGGCGCACGCCGGCGAGCATCACCCTGCGATCGGCGGCCGGAACGGCGCGAGCAGGTGCTCATGCCGATACCTGTTCGTATGGACTGTCACCGCGAGCCAATGCCGGCCGATATGAGCAATGGCCAGCACTACCTCTGGAGCTGGCGCGGCCTGGCTACAGCACAGCACCAGCGGCTGAACCCGGTTCGGCAAGGCGTCTACGCCACGCTCGGAAGCTGGTGGCGCCACTGCCGGGTCATGGTCGGCATGTGCCACCAGGCCCACGACCAAGTGCGCCAGCAGCAGCCAGCGCAGGCCAAGCTCAGCCGGCCAAGCGCTGTCATGCAGGCGTTTTGCGTGCATCGGCACGTGCCCGGCGAGCATCACCCAAGATCTCGAAAGCCTCCTTGATCACATACAGGCCGATTAGGGCGCCGATCACAAAATCCGGGTACGGGCTGGCCAGCCACCACACCAACAGGCCGGCCAGAATCACCCCAACGTTGGCCACCACATCGGCTCGGGTGAACAGCCAGGTCGCTCGCAGATGAACTTCGCCGGACTTCAATGGGGCGAGCATACGGAGCACTTTCAGATTCACCGCCAGCGAGACCAGAGCGGTACCTATCATCCAACCGCTGACCGGCTCGGCGCCGTACATCACCCGGCGGCCGACTTCGACCAGCACGCCTACGCCCAGCACCAGCAGCACGCTGCCACTGACCCACGCGGCGTTGGCCTTGAACCGCGCCGTGCGCCCGATAGCGACCAGGCCAATGGCATAGGCGGTGGCGTCAGACAGCATGTCCAGCGCGTCGGCCAGCAGCCCGGTGGAATGGGCAATCCAGCCGGCAATGCCGCCGATCACGGCCATCGCTGCATTCAGCACCAAGGCGATCCAGAGGATGCGCCGCTCCTCCTTGTTCTTGGCCTCGTGGTGGCACCCGCAATCACTCATGTCCTGGTCCTCTGCTGTGTTGTTTCATTGCTCGTTTGCGCCTGGCTGTCTACGCACACCGGAACGAGCATTGGCGAGGAACCCCACGATGGCGGCGGTGCCTACCAATACCTGCGCCAGCAGCGACTGCCAGGTGGGATACAGGCCGATCCATTCGATGCGCGGCAACGCGAGCGGTGTTTGAGAGATCCAGCCGGCTTCCTGCAACGCGGCCACGCCTTTACCGATCAGGATGACCGCCATCACCGCGATGAGAATCGAGCTGATCGAAAAGAACCGGCTAATCGGCAGTCGCCTGCTCATGCGCAGCATCGAGTACGCCACCGCGGCCAACACCGCGATTCCCGCCACCAGGCCTGCGAGGATGGCGGTGGACGCCTGGTCGCTCCACATCGCGATGTAGAACAAGATCGTCTCAAACACCTCGCGGTACACCGCGACAAAGGCCAGCATGAACAGAAAAACAGCCGAGCGCCGTGTCAGCGCGGTCGTCAGCTTGGCGTGCAGGTACTCCTGCCACCGTCCTGCAAGGCTCTTTTGGTGCATCCAGATGCCTACGCTGAGCAGGACAGCGGCAGCGAACAATGCCGAGACGCCCTCAGTGACTTCCCGGTTCGCACCGCTGATATCAACAAAGTAAGTGGCCACTGCCCAGGTAGCTGCACCTGCCAACAACGCGCAAATCCAACCCGCATGCACATACGGCAACACATCAGACCGCTCGGCTTTACGCAAGAACGCCACGATGCCAATCACGATCAACAGCGCCTCCAGTCCTTCGCGTACCAGGATGGTAAAGCTGCCCAGAAATGCGGTGCTGGCGCCTATTCGGGTGTCCTGCAGCGCCAAGTCCGCCCGATCAAACAGCTGGGCAATTTGCGCTGCCTGCCCGGCAACGTCAGCCGCGGGCGCATGCTGGTCCAGCTGCGCGCGGTAGCCTGCCATGGCCGTTTCGATCTCTCGCAGCAATGACGGATTGCGCGTGGCCAGCGTGGGCTCAAGCGGCTCTACTCCATCCAGATAGGACGAGAGCGCAAGCTTTTTGGCTTGAGCCAGGTCCTCAACAGCGTAAGCGCGCTGGCTGGCGGCCAGTTGCTGCCGCGCCACCGCAAAGCGATCGGCTCCTGCTACCGCTTGGCTGACAGCCTGTGGCTGCGAACGCAGGTAGGCGATGATCGCGTTTGCCTGATCGGCGGGCATCGTGGTGGCAAGATCGTCTTCCCGCGTGCGAGTCAGTGCTTCGAGCGTCGGAATGCGTGCATGGGCCTCATTACTGGTGCGCCACAACGCCTCACCTTGAACCTTGGCTTGCGAGGAGTACCCCAAGCTGCCCACATAGAATGCCAGCGCCCAGCGATCACTTTCTGACAGCCCAGAGAAGCTGACCATGCCGGTGCCCGGCACACCCTGGGAAATGACCTCGTACAAGGATAGGGGGGTGCGCTGCGCTGCGCGAGTGGCATCGGTGAACGCGATCGGCGGCGGACTTAACGCTTGCGCGGCTGGGCCATCCCCGTGACCTGTGGGGCCGTGACAGGCCGCGCACTGCTGGCTGTAGATGGACGCGGCCTGGGAGGTCTTCGGCGGGCTCGCCGGAATGGCGCCGATCGGGTAGCGGGCCAGCAGCGCCGTGCCGAGCCCGCGGGCAAGCGTTGCCACTTGCGCGGGGTCGGCCTTCTCTGCCACCGCCTGGACGAGCCGATCCGCCTGGGCCGTCAGCTCCTGCTGGTTCGGGCCACCGGGCAATGCTGCCAGCTGACTGCGGACGGCGCCGGCAAACTCGCTCATTTCGGCATATTCGCTGGGAGCAATAACACGTCCGGCCTGGACCGCGCCTGGGTAGTCGACCGCGATGTAATCGAGCATTTGCCACGTTTGGCGCAAGTCTGCTGCGGTAGGTTCCGCCTGAGCGGAAGCGGGCAGAACCCAGCCGAGCAGCAAAGCAATCAGGCAGCAGCGAATCAAGGCGATGGGCAGTGGCATGGTCGTCACACGCAGCGGCGCGGCCGGAGTGGCGGCGGATAGGGGTTCAGCGTAAAGTCCGTAGCTACTACGGAGTCAAGTGTATTACGAATGAAAATCAGTGAGGCTGCCGACGCCAGTGGATGCCACCTGGAGACGATCCGCTATTACGAGCGGATCGGCCTGCTGCCGCGCCCGGGGCGCTCGGGCAATGGCTACCGGGTCTATGGCCCGGCCGACATCGAGCGGCTGCGCTTCATTGCGCGCGGCCGGGACCTAGGCTTCAGCCTGGAGGAGGTCCGCAGCCTGCTGCAGCTGGCCGGCGATGAGGAGCTCTCGTGCGGGGACGTGGATCGGCTGGCACGCAGCCATCTGACCGACGTGCGGGCGCGCATGGCCGACCTGCAGCGCATGGCCAGGGAGTTGGAACGGGTGATTGCCAGTTGCCACGGCGGGCAGCGGGCGGAATGCACCATCCTGTCGACCCTGCGGCAGCCGGTCGCTGTGGAGGCCACGCGCCAGTGACCGAACTGGACCGCTACCTCGATGCGGCCACGCGCCAGAACACGGTGCGCAGCTATGCGTCGGCGCTACGGCACTTTGAAGTCGAGTGGCAAGGCCACCTCCCAGCGACACCTGACAGCGTGGCCCGATACCTGGCCGCGTATGCGCAGACCCTGGCCACCAGCACCCTTCGCCAACGCCTGGCGGCCATCGCCTCTTGGCACCGCGACCACGGATTTGTCGATCCCACCCGGTCGCCGCTGGTGCGCAAGGTGCTCAAAGGCATCCAGACCCTGCACCCCGGGCAGGTCAAGCAAGCCGCGCCGCTCCAGATTCGGCGGCTGGTCGAGCTCGACGACTGGCTGGCCGCTGCGATCGCGGCGGCACGCGCGCGGGGCGACGGAGCGGCAGCGCTGCGCCACCAACGGGACCGAGCGCTGGTGCTGCTCGGATTCTGGCGTGGCTTTCGCGGCGATGAACTGCTGCGTCTGGACGTGGCCCATCTCACGCTGGTGCCGGGACAGGGGATGACCTGTTTCCTGCCGCGCAGCAAGGGCGATCGCAGAGCGGCCGGCGTTACCTACAAGGTGCCGGCGTTGTCGCGGCTGTGCCCGGTGGAGGCGACCCAGGTGTGGCTGCAGGCGGCCGACCTGCAGGAAGGACCGGTATTTCGGGCGGTCAACCAATGGGGCCAGGTGAGCGCCGAAGGCCTCCATCCCAATAGCTTGGTGCGCCTGCTACGCGAGTTGTTGACCAGTGCCGGCTTTGCCGATGCGGGGCTCCACAGCAGCCATTCGTTGCGCCGCGGCTTTGCCAGTTGGGCCAACGACCAAGGCTGGGACATGAAGGCGTTGATGGAGTACGTGGGCTGGCGCGATGTGCAGTCGGCCATGCGCTACCTGGATGGGCGTGACCCGTTTGCCCGGGACCGCATTGAAGCGAGCCTACCCAGTCCAACCGCGCGGGTACCGGCGATGGCACTGCCGGCACCCGAGGGCAAATCTGCGCTGCAGCTCCGTCTGCGCATGGTGCTGACCCCGTTTGCCCGCGCGGGCCGCGGCGCGGCCAAGGCCCGGGGCCGGATTGAAGAGATCTGCTTGGCTCCGTTCCAGGCAGTGCGTCTGAACACCGCCAGCAGCGAGTACCGGTTAACTGTTCCCACCGATCCCGATCGGGATCTGGATGAAATCCTGGCCACGTTGCTCGATGACATGCACCGCATGGCCGATACGCACCAGTGTTTCCTGGAAGCGTCTCTCAATACAGACGACGGCCGGCACTGGGATTGATCCCCTCATAACCTCCGGATCCAATGGCTACCCTTCACGAGACCGCCTACCCGCGACTGAAGCCTGATCCCACCGCCAAGGAACTGGAGGAGATCTATACCCCCACCGCCGCTGAGATTGCATTCGCCAAGCAGCTGACCACCCAGCCGGGTCCGCAACTGGCGGTACTGATCCATCTCAAGCTCTTCCAGCGCTTGGGTTACTTCACAGTGTTGGCCGAAGTGCCCGAGCGGATCCGGAAGCACATCGCCAAGGCCGCCCGACTCGGGCGCGTATTGGACACCGACCAGCTCGAACGCTATGACGCCTCCGGCAGCCAGCGCCGGCATATGCCGCAGCTGCGGCAGTTCATTGGGGTGCGTCCCTTGGACAAAGCTGGGTTGTCTTGGCTGGACACAGTGGCCACCGGAGCAGCCCAGACCAAGCACACTATCCCGGACATCGTGAACGTCCTGCTCGAAGAGCTGGTGCACCACCGCTACGAACTGCCAGGCTTCCGCACCTTGGAGCTGGCCGCCATTGGCGCACGCGAGCGGGTCAATTTGGGGTACTACCGCAGCATCAGCCAGGCACTGACGCCTGCCACGCGCACGCTCATTGACGAATTGCTGCGCGCACCGGAAGGCTCCAGATTTACTGGCTGGCAATCGCTCAAGCGCGAGCCTGGCCGGCCGACCAACAAGGAAGTTCGTTTTTATCTGCAGCACATCCGCATGCTGCAGCAGTTGGCTGACCAACTGCCTCCCATCGATGTGCCGGTGCCCAAGCTCAAGCAATTCCGTGCAATGGCTCGGGCCTATGACGCCAGCGAACTGGCCGAATTGGCTGAGGACAAGCGCTATGCGCTGGCCACCATCTTCATTCGCGCCCAGCACGCCAAGACGCTGGATGATGCAGCCGAGTTGTTCATCAAGCAGGTGCGCGGGCTGGAGAACACGGCCCAGCAGAAGCTGCTGGCTTACCAGCTCGAACATGCCAAGCGGGCCGACTTCCTCATCGGCCAGCTCAAGGAGATCCTGCAGGCCTATCAGCTCGACGGCAGCGATAGTCAGCGCGTGGATGCCATCGACAACAGCCTGGAAGCGGAAGTGTCGACCTTGCTGGCCGAATGCGAAGAACATATGGCCTACGCCGGGAAGAATTACCTGCCTTTCATGCTGCAGCCCTATGGCGCGGTCAGGCCGCTGCTGTTCAATGGGCTGGAGCTGATGAATCTACGGGCGACCAGCCACGACGCCGGCATGGAGCCGTTGATCACAGCGGTGCTGTCGCTGCGCAACCAACGCCGTGAGCTGATCGAGGTCGCATCCCTCGGCCCGGACCCGGAAAAGGACTTTGACTGGATGTCCAAGCTCTGGCGTCAGCACGTGTTCGGCAAGCGGGCCAGCGCAGCAGGCGCCGGCTGGATGCACCGTAAGTACTTCGAGCTGGCCGTGCTGGTGCAGGTCAAGGACGAACTGAAGTCCGGAGATCTCTTCATTCCCAGCAGCGAACGGTTTGATGACTACCGCGAGCAGCTGGTCGATGAAGCCACCTTGGCGCAGGAACTGGAAGCCTATGGCCAGGTGTCAGGTCTACCCACCGACGCCGCGTCGTTCGTGGCTGGGTTGCGCGCACAATTGACCACCCTGGCCGATGAGGTCGATGGGCGTTTCCCGGAGAACGTGCATGCGGACATCCTGGAGGGGCGCCTGGTGCTGCGGAAGGGGCAACGCGCCGAAGTCTCCAGCGCGATTACCACCGTGGATCGCCTCATCGCCGAACGGCTTCCAGAATCCAGCATCGTCGATGTCCTAATCGATGCCAGCCAATGGCTGGATCTGCACCGTTTTTTCCGCCCGATCGCCGGTACCGAGAGCCAAGTCGAAGATCTGCCGCGACGTGTGATCACCACGCTATTTTGCTATGGCTGCAACCTAGGGCCGACGCAGACGGCGCGGTCGATCAAGGGCTTCAGCCGGCGCCAGGTTGCTTGGCTGAACCTCAAATATGTGACCGAGGATGTGCTTGAGAAGGCCATCGTGGAGGTCATCAATACCTACAACAAATTCGACCTGCCGGGCTATTGGGGCAGCGGGAAGAGCGCCTCAGCAGATGGCACCAAATGGAGCGTCTACGAGGACAACCTATTGTCGGAGTACCACATCCGCTACGGCGGCTACGGCGGCATTGGCTACTACCACGTGTCCGACAAATACGTGGCGCTGTTCAGCCACTTCATTCCCTGTGGCGTTCACGAGGGCATCTACATCCTCGATGGCCTGCTGGCGAACACTTCCGACATCCAGCCTGAGATCGTCCATGGCGACACGCAGGCGCAGAGCTACCCGGTCTTCGGTTTGGCCCACATGCTGGGCATCCAGCTGATGCCCAGGATACGAAACATCAAGGATCTGACATTCTTCCGGCCCGAACCTGGCAGGACCTATAAGAACATCCAGGCACTGTTCGGAGACAGCATCGACTGGCAACTGATCGCGACCCATCTCCACGACATGCTGCGGGTGGTGATCTCGATCCGATTGGGGAAAATCACCGCGTCCTCGATCCTGCGCCGGCTGGGCACCTATAGTCGGAAGAACAAGCTGTACTTCGCCTTCCGGGAACTTGGCAAGGCCGTCAGAACGCTGTTCTTGCTGCGCTACATTGATGACAACGAGATCCGCAAAACGATCCATGCTGCGACTAACAAGAGCGAGGAGTACAACGGCTTCGTGAAGTGGGTCTTCTTTGGCAGCCAGGGGATCATTGCTGAGAACGTCCAACACGAGCAGCGCAAGATCATCAAGTACAGCCAGCTGGTCGCCAACATGATCATCCTCCACAACGTGGAGGGCATGAGCCGCACCTTGGCTGAGATGCGGAAGGAGGGGATTGAACTGACGCCCGAGATCCTGGCCGGCCTGTCGCCGTATCGGACCAGCCACATCAATCGCTTCGGCGACTACCATCTCGACCTTGATAGGGAAGTGGCGCCGCTGAGCTATACAGCGAAAGTCCTTGAACAGGCCCCATAGACGGGGAGAGCCGCTATCGGGACAAGGAAATTATGATTTTGTTTCAATCGCTTAGGCGGTTTTTGGCCCTGTACGTAACGATTCCCTGCCGACCCTCAAGTTGGATCACGACACGCGCTGATATGACATAATATACATTATGCGAAATGGCGTGGAGGGCGACACGCGCACGGCTCCGCTGGATCTGGCTTTGGATCAAATCTTGCCTGCCCAACCGTTCCCCTAGCGAAACGGAACTCGCCGCATGACTGATACCTACAATCTCGACCTTCGCCCGCCGTGCTGGCCTGTTGGCGAGCAATGCCCGAATAGCTGCGCGGCAGATCTGCATCGGCGCGTCGTCACCAACCATGTGGAACTCACTGGTCCGTGGGCTGGCTGGCGCTTAGCCGGCCGTGATCTAGTTGCGCCCAGCGGCGAACGGATACCAGAACGCCGGCTGCGCGGATTGCTATGGCATGCCAATGCCAGCGACATGCGGGATTCGGTCCGCAGGCGTAACGCCAAACGCAAGGCGGTTCAGCAGTCAATGGTCAAGGTCGTCGTGGTGGATCTTGGAGAATGGCGAGACCGCCACTTCGGAAGGATCGCGGGATAAGGCGTTATCCGTAGGGGCTATGCCCCTACACCCCAGATAATGAGGAATCATTTATCTGACGCGTCAGAATTAATCGGATAGCGCCGGGCAAGCTCAGCAACCAAACGTGCGACGGTCTGCGAGGAGGATCCGTTGTCGATGGTCTTGCGGATGAGATCGAGCAGCAGCCCATCGGATAACTGACCAGGCTGAGCATGCCCCACGCGTAAACGCCGCGCCTTGCGGGCACGGTAGTCGGCAGAGCGCTCAGCATCGGTCATAGCGGAATCGCCACGTGGTGGCCGGCCGACTCGCGGAGGTTTTTTTTCTGACGCGTCAGAATTATCAGTCATAGCGATAGCGCAGCTGGTTAGCCAGACCAACAATGAGGTTGGCATTGCCCTCGCTGACAGCCTTGCGGATGGCATCGACCAAGGCCATGTCGCTCATGTCATCCAGCCTGGTGCCCTGCTCTGCCTTGCGGCGCTGACGATATGCGCGGCTATGGTCAGCGGCGGTCTGCGCTGCAACTCCATTGGCAGGAGGCCGGCCGCGACGCTTGGGCAACTGCATTTCGATGGTGCCGGGGTCTTTTTCGTCGCGCATTTGAGTGGTCCGCCGTGTCGATGGTTATATATTAATCTGACGCGTCAGAAAAAGCTAATGGTGATTAGTTATATGACGCGTCAAGAAACTACATATCCAACGTGGTTGGACCGGTATAGGTAGCCGTCGAATAGGCTTTGGATTCCGGGAACGTGCCCAACGCCCTGGGTGCGCGCTCAATGGTCACTCCAGAGGTGCCGGGGTCTCTGGCAGGGCTCTGTGCGCTGGCGCGCACACCCGCCCCGCCGCCGACCCCTCCCGCCTCGGCCGTGTTGTAGGTGCGCGCCTCTGGCTCACGCACATTTGGCTGACGCGGCCATGCGGTGGCCACCTGCACGATATCGCCGGCTTTAAGCCTGACGCCGTAGCTGGCGACGGTCACTTCCATGCCCAAATCGCGGAGTTGATCGAGGTCGAGCATCTGCACCGCGTTGTTGCCGGTGTCGATCCACTCCACCCAGGCGCGCGTTTCCTCGCCCACCTTTGCCATCGCGGCAAGACGCAAGCGACCCATGTCGCCGAGGTCCACCACAAAGCGCTGTTCCGGGTTGAGCTTGTCTTTCGGGTCCGGCTTTGGCGGGGGCGCTGCTGGCGCTGTAGCTGCGCCAGGAAGCGGCATAGCCTGCCCAGGCTTGAAGGTCTGCCCGACGACTGACGCAGGCGCTCCTGACGAGGCTGGCGCGGCCTGTGCGTGGCCCACACGCCCATCCTTAAACATATGCTCGGGTTCCCGGAAGAAGCGCAGCACCCACCAGCCGGCGAGGCCGAAGACCACCAACGCGATGATCAGGCCACCGGCCACCAACGGCCACACGGTCTTGCTGCCTTCCTTGTAAACCTCAGTGTTGGTGGACCCAGGCGCGTAGCCGTGATACAGCGGAAAAATGGCCTTGTCGTACTTCTCCACCTTGCTGCCGATCTTCTGGAATTTGCCGGCAGAGATGGAGTGATTGAACGTCACGCGATACCGGCCATCCATGCCGAAAGCGCTCAGCTTCTGGAAACTGTGCTTACGCTCGATGCGGCCGCGCACCGCCTCATGCAGACGCTTGAACATCTGCGTCATGATGATGCCGTCGCCGCCGTTCTGACCGAGCAGCGCAAAAAACTGTTCCGTGGCCGGGTCAAGCGGCTGACGCGACTCCACGTAGAACTCATGGATTTCGTCGATCACCACAAGCGCATCTTTGAAGTGATCCTCGATCACCCACCGCTTGGTTTCCTTGTCCTGCCGCGCCTTGAACGTCTCCACCACATCCTTTGTTTCGACGTGGTGCAGGAATTTTTCGATATGGCTCTCTGGCAATTCCAGATAGGCGGCAATGGCCTTGCGACAACCAGCGTCTTCGAGGCCGTTAAGGCGCGCCCACACATGCCGGCCACGCTTGAGGCTCGGCAACACGTGGTTTTTGATGCAGTCATACGACTTGCCAGAGCGCGGCACGCCCTCATTAAAAACGAACATTGGTCACCAAATCCCGAGGGTCAAAATGCGGCGGATGATGTAGAACACGCACGCCGATGCGATCACCGCCATGCACTTGTCAATCTGCAAGACCGTGATCCACCAGCCGATCGTTGCGCCAGCGCTTCCGAACAGCGATTGCAGGTTTGCGCCACTGAGAAACGTCGGCTCTGGCAGCATCGAAAACACCATGACAACCATGTCTAGCGTGTGCTTGAGCCACACCAAGAACAGATCGCCCATGAACTCCGCAAAGGCGTCCCACAGCGCTTTCAATGCACCGAGTAGCCACCCGGTTAGGTCAGCCAACCACCCTGCTTTTAAGATCGAATTGAACATGATGTCAGGTCACCGATATACGAATGGCGAAATAGACCACGATGGCGAGTAGGACCCAGCCCATCGCAATCAAGGCGTTGTAGACCGTGCCCGAACAATGCGCGTCAAACGTTAGGCTAGGCGTCCACTGTGTGGCGCCAAGCGCAAAAACAGGGCACGAACCACCACCCTGCACCATCATAAAATTGCGAATCGAATTGAGGATCGGCGTGTTGCTCACCTTGCCGTAATACTCACGCATCAAGCCATCGACCGTTAACTCAGTGCCTTGATACAACTCACCGACCGATTGCCCAGGCGCACCAGGACCATCATCGTCACCCTCACCATCGCCATCACCTGTACCTCCACCAGATCCACCATCCGTACCTGTTCCATCACCCTTGCCAGTGCCCGTGTTGCCATAGCTACTGTCAAACGTGGTGATCGTTGAAGTGGTCGTCGTGCCGCCCTTCGTTTCAGACACGGTGCCCTGCCCTGTTACGGTCCAATCGCCGCCATTCGCTGGCGCATCCTTGGGGGCGTTGATAGACGTATTGGAAGGCGATTTGGTCGCCGCCTGATTGTTGTTGTCAGCCTTCTTAACGCCAGCTTCCCCAGGTGACCAACAGAACTGCTTGCCAGTGGACGCCGCAGCACACTGCCGCCCATCAGCCTTTACACACTGCGTAAGTGAGCCACTCTGAACGCAATCCTCGCTAGTCACCGGCTGACCTGTTCCATCACCGTAGACACAGGCCTCACCACTCGGTTTCGCACCCGCAAGGCTAAAGTACGTGCGTCCTCCCACGGTCATCGTTTCAGAAGAGGTAGCCGGCCCGTAAGTGCAGCCAGCCGAACAACTAGAGCCATTGCCAGCAGACGACCAGCCAGACGTGCTAACAGGACGGCCCGAACAGGACGCGCCGGAGTTGTAATAAAACGCACCGCAGTTCTGCTCAACCCAAGCTGCCCCATTATCAGAATCGTATTGGCACTGATAATAATAAGTTGTCCCAACCAACAACGTAGGGCCAGGACACCTTGGATTCCTGCGGCCAGTCGGTGACGCACTAACGTTCCTCTGTGCAACACTCATGCATTCGGAATACGCAGCACCCTGGTCCGAAAATGTAGCCGCAAGCGCACCTGCAGAAAGTAGGCACAGCACCAAAAACAACAAGGGTCTCATCGGTCAATCCCCTTGACGACGGCCCAACCGCACGTGATGCCGAGCAGGCCGAAAAATAGACAGATCAACATTGCTCATCCCCTTGAAAGAAGGAGGGGCGCAATGCGCCCCGTCCCCCTGCCCCGTTTGCTCACTTGGTGAACATATTCGCCAGCTTCTTGCCACCCCAGATGGCGAAGCCCACCGTTGCGATCAGTGCACAGGCAGCGATTGCAGCTGCGACGATGGTTGCCGCGTCCAGACCCGTTGTAATTCCACCAAAATCCATGTTGCTCTCCTCATTGATTAGGGCCGGGTGTCATGAAAAATGTTCGCGACCGACCCGGCTAAGCGGCACGCGACATAGAGAAAAACGATTAGTGACAACGTGCCTGCGAACCACCCGAGGGCAACTTCTTTGTCAGGCATTTGGAACACTTGCTGCACGACCTCGTAGACGCCGTGCTCTGCGCCGCTCACCAGCACGTACCCGCTGCACTCGGCCACCGGTTGCCCGGTAGGGATCAACGTGCCGTCAGGCTGGAGAGCGACGCACATGGACATGATTAGGCGACGCGCGCCGCAGGCTGCGCAGCCTTGGCACCCTGATCAGCTACGAGCCGAATGCGGCGACCAAACTCCAGGCCACCATATTTGCTGTTCTGCAATGACTTGGGATCGATCACGTAAAAGCCCTCCGTGTACGGCGCTTGATCTTCGTCAAGCCCAATGGTGAACGGCAACGGAAAATCACCGTCGCGCAAAACAGCGGCGGTCTGCTCGCGGAAGTGCGTTGCAGGCTTGCCATCACGGGCAGGAAACGAGCGGACGGCAACAGCGGAACTCAAGATCTGAATTTTCATAGTGGGACTACCTTCCAGGCGAATGTCCGGCCGAAAATGAATGTGACTTTCCACGGAGACGGCCAGAACTCTCCGGTAAGCCTGTCGAACCAACCGCCCTTTGCTTTGCGGATATCCGCTTCGCCGCCGAGAGCTTCACGGGCGTCTTTCGGGGCTTTCCACCAGCGCAATTCGCGCTTGGATTCGCTGTTAAGTCCACCGACACCGTGAGTGCGGAATCCCTTGGGAAAAGCTCCAGCTGTAAGGGCAGTGAACTTGCTTGCGTACTTGGCGAGATAGCCGACGCAGTTGCGGGCTTTCTCCATTTTGGTGTGACCATGTTTCCACCATCCTTTCTGATCGGGCTTGCCAAACCAGATGCCTTTGGCTACCCAGATGAGGAGGTGGTAGTGGGGGCGGAGACGTTGAGTAAGCTCGCCGACCCATATGTAACGAAGGCTTTGACCTTTAAACCGGCTCCGTCGATTTGCAATTCGATTGAGGTGGCTGCGGAAGCATGCAAGTAGGCCGCTAACGTCGCCAGGGCTTGCGTTGCTTCCATCGTCGTAGGTGAGCGTGAGCATGTACCACGCACCTTGTCGCGAACCTTTCCGTGCTTCCTGGTCATGCAAACGCGCTCCGGTGATAACGGACTTGCGCAGCCGTTGCGCCTTCGCTTGAAGGGGATCTATTTCGATGGTGACGGTGCCGGTTGGCTTGCCGCCCGTTTGAGTTGTTTTGTAATGGACAAGCCCAAGGGCCAGCGCTGCGCGCTGGCCCTCAGCGGTCAATGCGATCGGATGGGCAGCGTCGAACTCACGCACGCTTGTGCCGACCACACGCTTGTTCTTTTGGATCTTCTCTGCGGCAATTTCAGTGCGGCGCGTAGCGGCCTGCATGACGCCAACAGATGCATCGAACGCAGACAACTCACGGGATTGCGTGGGCTGTTCCTGCATGCGGATGCGTGCGTTTTTACCGGTGCATGCGACGCAGAGGCCACCGGGAAAAAAATAGACAGTGGTCGCGCCACAGAATGAGCATGTGCCGTCAGCCACGGTAGACCTGCATAGCAGAGTCACGCGCCTGAGCAGCATCGATACGCGATGCGAAATAGCTTTGCTCGATGGATTTGCCGTTGACAAAGATGGTCAACACATAAATGCGCCGACCGCCGTGCACTGGTGCAGTAGAAATGCACCATTCGACAGATGGGGAATCACTCATGACCGACACCGCTCAGATAGGCGAGCACACCGGCAGGCGTAACAAACAAAAACACGCCACACACCCATGTCCACGGCTCAGGCAGGTAGTAGGCACCGATGATGAAAAGGGACACGAACGCAGCGAGACCCCAGACAAAGCCGATGCACTTTGCAAACTCTTTCATGCGACCACATCCATTTCGCTCTGGGCGCTGGAAATCGTGACGCGTCGCGAAATTGACGGAGCGGCAAGCTCAACGTAGCTTTCGATGATGAAGACCTGTTCGCGATGTGCGCGCAGCGCAGCTTGGTCGCGACGGTCAAGAATGCAGGCGACCAATCGGGCGAGGCCGACGATGGCGGTCAGCGCGGAAGCGCCGATCAGTGCAAGTGCTTGTGTGTCCATGAAGCCCCCTCCCCTGCCCCTTGACCCGTGCCCCGGAGGGGAGCCGGGGAGCGGGAGATTCAAAGACCCTTTGAATCCGGACGTGATTCAATACCCCTTGTAATCCAATGTCAAGGGTCTTTGAAAATCATGTCAACAATCGATGCATTGCTCGACGCGGCGATGAAGGCGGTGCACGCGAAGAACGACACAGAATTGGCTAAAGCGCTGGGAATCAAGCCAGCAGCGGTGAGCAACTATCGGAGAGGCGTATCGCTACCGAATGCGGTTGTTTGCGCGACGCTAGCCGGTCTAACGGGAGAACCGTTAGCAAAGGTGTTGGGGGTCGTGGGAGAGGCACGCGCGATTAGCTCGGATGAAAAGGCCGTATGGCGCAGATTGGCCGCGACTGCCATGTCCCTAGCGATTGGGGTGTCGCTCGCCTTGCCTGTGCGCGCTGAGGCGGTCACAAAGGCATTTCAGGCAAGCCCAAACTATACATTATGCGAAATGACGTGTAGTCGTGCTGGCCGTCTTCTGCCAGGTTTTCAGTTCGTGTCCCGTTCTAATCATGCCCCTAATTGATTTTGGAAGGACTTTTCTTGCAACAAACACGGTACCGTCTCCGCGCCCTTTTCATCTGCGCACGATCCCATGGCAAACTCACGCTCAACAACGACGGCAGCTACACCGAGACGTCAGGCAAGCAGTAAGGTCAGCGACGACCAGATAACTGCCAGTGCGGGCATTACCCTGGTGGTATCGAAAAACCCGCCCCGCGACAATGCGATGAGCATTATGGTTGGTGCGTCGGCCTCCACCGGAAGCGTGCTGGGCGGTGGCTACATGTGACGCGCTCTTCGTTAAGCCCTGAAGGGTCTGACACCGTATGAATTCATCTGCAAACAGTGGATATCTGAACCCGATTTGTTCAAGGTAGACCCGATCCATCTAATGCCGGGATTGAACATGACCTGGGTATCGCATCCTCCTGGCGTTCGAAAAGTTACCAGTTCACACCCGACGCATGGGGAGCGCGTAGCCGCGCCGGGGTTCGAAGGTGATCAGTAGGCAGCTCGCGCTTGAGGGCTGATGCAGCACGCTGCAGACACGTTGCGCCACTATCAACACCACCCATTGATGCACTTGGCCGCGTGTCGCCGCCGGCTTATGCCGGCGCCAACGGCAAGGCTTCCAGTTGCTTGAGAAAACTTGAGAAGCCGCCGAGTGCGCGCGCGTGCCGGCGGGCGCTGGTCAAGACGACCGATCGCGGTGACCAAGCGATCGGGGCCTGGATCGCCTGCAGTGCGTGGACCAGGGCAACATCTTCGCTGCAGGTCAACGCAGAAAATCCGCCGCACTGTTGATACAGGTCGGCGCGAACTCCAAGGTTGGCGCCGTGAATACGGCCGTGGCCTTCTCCGGTTGGCTGGGTCTGTTCGAAGCTACGCCGCACCTCGTCGGAGTAGTCCAGCCAATCATCTACTTCCACCACGCCGCAAAATACTCCGGCACCTGCCCTGCGTTGTTCGATCAACCAATCTGCCGGAACACGCGAGTCGGCATCGGTGACAGCCAACCAGTCCGCGCCCAGTGCAATGGCCTTGGACGCAGCCGAGGCGCGGGCGATGCCTACCCCGCCGGGCATGGGGACATCGATCACGTATGCGCCCAATGCCAGCGCCAGCTCAGCCGTGGCATCCGTGCAGCGGTCCACGGCGACGATGACTTCCACCGGTTCGTTTAACTCGGGGTGTGAGGCAGCGCGGAAGACCGAGCTGAGACACGCGGCCACGCACTCGGCTTCGTTGTGCGCCGGAATGATGACGGCGATCACCTCAGCCCTTCTTGCTGTGCGACCGACAGCGGCTGCGCCGTCCATGCTTCGAGCAGAAAGTCGCTGTCTTCGTAGCGATACGCCAGCGGGCGCGTCAGCAGCCGTGCGATGCAGGCATGGACCGCGACGCCATCCTGTTGCGCCTGCTCGAAAGGATGCTTCCAGTGGCACGCCAGCAGAAGTCCGTCCGGCGTGAGCGCGTCCTGGATGCGTACGATCAGGTCGTCGAGTTCGGCTGCGCCAAGGTAGTAACCGATCTCGCTCAGCACGATCAGGTCAAAGCTGCCCACTGGCCATTGCTGCGGATGGCAGGCTTGCAGGATCTCGACATTGCTACGTTCGCCTACTCGCTGTTTGGCCTGCTCCACTGCTGCTGCCGACAGGTCGGTTGCCAGCAGGTACTCGCAGCGGGCAGCAAGGCCACGTGTCACCTCGCCATTGGAACATCCCAGTTCCCATCCGCGTGCAAACTGGTTCTTAGGCAAGGTCGCCAACAGGATGTCGCGCTTGCGCGCTTCGTACCAACGCGTTGCATAACCGAAGGGGTCGGGCTGTTGGTAGATGCTGTCGAAGTAGTCGGCGTTGGCTTGAGCATTCATGGCAGATAGACCTCAAAGTCGCGCCGAAATCTGGCCAGCGCCCAGTCGGGAAGGATGGGAGCGCGCAGCGCGGGAGTGACGTGACCGGTCTGCGTCTTGAACGCTGATATCGCCTGCATCTTTGCAGCGTGCGCGGCGGGCGCAAGCGCAAGACGTGTTGCCGATGCCAGCATCTGGCTGTTGTCCGGGTCATCCCAATGCCACGCCCAGACCGGGAACTGGATCAGCTGTGCTGCGCAGGATGCAGCCGCGGTTACCGCTGCATCGGCGCATGCTTCGTGATCGGGATGTCCGTCGCGTGCATAGGTCACCAGCACCGCGTCGGTTGGTTCCAGCAGAGCGGCCAGCCGGTCGCCAAGTGCGGTCGCACCGGCACGCACTTGCCCATCTCCCGCATCCAGTCTGACCAGGTTGTCCGGATCAACCCCCAGGCACGATAACGCATGCCGCAGCTCTTCCCGACGCGCGGCAGCAAGCCGGGGTGGCGGCCAGGCGTCTTCGTGCGGATAGGCCGCTTCGCCATCGGTGACCGAGACGATCAACACCTCTCTTCCCGATTCGATTGTCATCGCAAGCAGCCCACCGCATCCCAGGACTTCGTCGTCAGGATGCGGGGAGACCACGACCACCCGGCGCGCGCTACCGAGCAGCTGCTCGAGCGTGGTCGTGGGGAGCGCATTCAACTGGCGCGAGGCCTTCCAGCGCGCTTCGGTGGTGCCCTGCCCTGCGATCTGCTCGCCTCTCAAAGCTGCCATGGGGTGGCCTCGCGTGCAGAGAGCTGCTCACCGAGCCATTGCTCGTCTTTTTCGGCGTGGGATTGGCGGATGAATGCGGCCAGGTCGGCGCAGCGCTGCGCATGCTCGGCATCGCAGCACAATGAGACGGGCCCCAATGCGAGCGCGGCGCGTTCGATCACGTCGCGGCAGATGCGGTCCATCAGGCTGCGCAGCTGGATGACGGCGAACTGGTGGCTTTCGGTTGGGGCGCTGTCGATCGTCGTTGCCAGGTCGTGCAGCATCAGCCGCGCAGCCGACAGCTGTGCATCGATGGCTCCCAGATGCGCTGCGGAAAACGGGTTGTGCATTACGCGGGGCGAGCGGCGCAGGTGCTCGGCAATGGCCGTAGCAGCGCCGTACCAGCAAGCCGCGATTCCTGCGCCGCCGTGCCAGAAGCCCGGCCGCTGTAGATAGAATTCCGGCTCACCCAACAACGCCGCCGGCGCGTTCTTGAACTGCCCGCTTCCGGTAGGAATGCCGACCATGCCGGGGCCGTGCCATTGGCTTGCATCGAGCTCGAACCGACCCTGCGTCAGCGCCACCGCAGCAAGCGGATTCTGCGCGCCACGTTTTACCGTCACCAGCGCATGCGTCACCACTTCCAGCTCTGCACTGCACCACGGCTTGATGCCGGACACGCTGCATACGTTCGCATCATATGTTGCGGTATCGCTTGGGCCACCGGCAGCCCACACTGCCCACACTGTCTCGGCCGGTGGGGGCGCCTGGCCGGCCTCGGAGAAAATGGACAAGGCATCGTAGTGCGCCTCCAGCACCTTGGCGAGTGGCAGGCTTTCCGCACCCAATCTGCTCAACGCCTGCCAACGCGCACGCGTGTGGCCCGAGCCGGGAGTGGGAAGCTGGGGCGTCGTGCGCAGGTGCTGACGGATGCGCTGCGCGAGCGCGCCGCTGGATGATCGTGGAAGCGTGCCCGGCAGGTGGTCACGGGCAGTGAATGGTTGAGGCATTCGTTAACGTAGATGCCGTATCGTCAACTCAGGGTGAGCCAGCATGCATGCGCCGAACACATTGCAGCGACGCTGTGCTCACTAAAGGCATATTCAAAGGCTGGATCAAACAGTATCGCAAATACGGCAAATGGTCGCTTTTACTGAGCTGGATGCCGGTCATTGGCGACCCGCTCACGCTTGCCGCCGGCGTCATGCGCGAGCCACTGCGTGCTGTTGTGCCATTGCTGGTGGTCGCAAAGACCACACGCTATGTCGTTGTCGCATGGGCGACGCTGGCTGTCGCCTCGTGATTGCACGCGTCACTAGTGCACTGAATCCGAGGAATCGGATGTGATGCGTCGAGTTGGATCAGCGAAGGTCCATTTCAGCGGTTTTGGGTTTTTGTTGTACTGGCGGATGTAGCGCATGAGCTTCTTATCGAGGTCTTTGACTGAGGAGAAAACCCCGCGTGTGATGACATCACGCTGGATGCGGGCGAACCAGTTCTCGACCTGGTTCAGCCATGACGAGTAGGTGGGGGTGTAGTGCATATGAACGCGGGGGTACTCGGCCAGGAACGCATGCACGAGCGGCGTCTTGTGGCTGCTGACGTTATCGCAGATGACATGGATGTCCCGGCCGTTGGACTGACTGGCGACAACCTCTTCGAGGAAGGTCACGAACTGCTCGCTGGTGTGACGAGCTGCCGTTTTGCCCAGCACTTCGCCAGTGCCCGTATTGAGCGCGGCGAACAGGCTCAGTGTGCCATTACGCTTGTATTCGAATCCGTGGCTTTGCGCGCGTCCGGGTGCCAATGCAAGCATCCGGTCCTTGCGGTCCAGCGCCTGGATCGCGGTCTTTTCGTCCACGCAGAAGACCACCGCGTGCGCAGGCGGGTCCAGGTACAGGCCGATCACGTCTGCGGCCTTGGTCTCAAACTCCGGGTCGTTGGAGACCATGTGGGTGTCCAACCGATGCGGACGCACGCCGTGTTTGCGCCAAATGCGCTGGACGGCCGAGAACGACACATTGCCCAGCTCGGCAGCCAGCTTGCGACTGCTCCAGTGCGTCGAACCGTCCTTGGGCTTGTGCTTGAGCGTGCGGTTGAGCACACGCGCTTCCAGCTTGGCCGTCGGTATCTTCGGCGCACGCCCAGGATGCACCGACACCAGCCCGGCCAGTCCTTGCGCCTCAAACGCCGCCGTCCACTTCGAGACGAATGCGTCGTTGCAGGCAAGCTTAGTGCGTATGTGGACTCGACGTTCTCCATCGCTCCAAAGCACAACACACCGCGCGCGGCGCACCAAAGCGGCGTTGCCGTGACGCTTGCGCATCACCGCCTCCAATTCAGCACGCTGTTGGATCGTCAACTTCGTTCTTTGCATGACACACTACCTGGGGATCATGCATCCGATTTCAATGATTCAGTGGACTAGGATGAGGTCCTGCCCGCTGCAATCGCGCACGGGCGCTTGACGCGGCGCACTTATGCTGTCGGCGCTGCAGGGTGGCTGCAGCGGGTGAGCGACACGACAAAGGAGCATGTATGAAGACATTAGACACGACCATCCTCGCTGGTTGCCTGGCGGCATTGAGCCCGATGGCCTACGCCGAAGTTGCCAATCTGACCAATAGCGCCGACGGCGCCAATCGCGATGCGGGCATCGCGGCGGTGAAGAAGAAACTGCAGGAAGCCTGCACATCGCGCAACGGCACGCCGGATCCTGGCTCGTTTAAAGTGGTGTTCGAGAAGACCAGCAAGAATCCGGATGTTCCCAAGCCGTATTACGTGGACGGTAAACTCAAGTGCGACCTGCCGTGACGTTGGGTTCAATTCACGAGCAGCACGTCGCGCTGACTTCTTTGAACCCGCGGGTAGAAGGGCGCCCCGCGTTGGTGGGGACGCCTTTTTGATGCCCTCAATACGGATGAAACGCACGAGATGCCCTCCATGCGAGATGGCCCTTATCGCCGCCACGTCACGCCGATTCCGGGCCCGGCCGCGAACGCATGGCGGTGAGCGCAGCCGTTCTATTGGCTGCTCTTGCGTGCAGGATTGGTAGGTGCCCTGCCCCGCGCTCTGCCACCGACGGTTATTGGCCTGCCACCACACCCAGTTGCGAGCGCGCCACGTCCAGTGTCGTCATGATCTGGATGACTTCATCGAGCGGATGCAACGGCGATTCCTTCAAGCCTTGCCCGATATAGCGCGCGGCTGCAGTCGCTTGCCAGGAGAGCCCCCCCATAGCCAGCGACGCCGGTGGTATCCGTCCAAAGCAGCGGTTCTATGGAGTCATCATTGCCGGCAAGACGCCGCGTGGTCGGGTTATGAAAATCGCCTGCCAGGTCGACGCGTCCGGCGCTTCCCGTGACGTAGGCGGTGGAACTACTACGCGCCACGATGGAACTGATAAGAGTGGATTGCGCATGCCCGCCATGCGACAGCACCACGGTTGAATACGCGTCGACACCGGTTTGCGTGCGCGCACCAATCGCGTTGATTGCGCTGGGAGCGCCAGGAGTCATCGAAGAGAACTGCACGGCATCAACGCCCAGGTCGAGCAGCGCGCCGCCACCGATTGCGGCATTGCGTTGCCGGTGCAATGGGTTGCGGGGCCCCGACTGGCTCAGGTCTGCAAACACATGCCGCACATCGCCCAGCGCTCCATCGGCCAGCAGCTTGCGTAGCACCGAGGTGTGGGGCAGATAACGGCTCCACATCGCTTCCATCAGGAACAGCCCGCGCGCACGTGCTTCTTGCAACAACACGCGCGCATCCGCCGCGCAGGTAGTGATGGGTTTTTCGATCAAGACATGCTTGCCCGCACGCAGGCCAGCAGGCCCTGCTCCAGGTGTTCGGTGTGCGACGTGGCAACGTAGACGATGTCGACGTCCGGGTTGCGCACAAGCGCCTCGTAGCTGTCGTAGGCGTATTCCACCGCCCAGGTATCGGCGAAGGCCTGGGCCCGTTCGCGGTTGCGCGAGGCCACCGCGAAGGGACGTTGGTTGGTATTGCTACGCAACGCACCGACGAATGCAGATGCGATCTTTCCAGGCCCTAATACGCCCCACCGCAAGGCGGGCTCGCCCTGGCCTGGAAGGAACATATCCGGCTCGGGAAATTTCGTCGGCAGCATGGATGTGTGCTCTGCATCCTTGATGTGGCGATGCTAGCAAACCGCTGCGCGATTCTGCGGCGGACCCATCGCAGAAGTTGTGTCTTGCACCAGGCCCACGTGCCTGGCACACAAGCGTTCGTGTCATGCGCACTTGCGTCTTCAAACTATGAAACACGCAGGCACCGTCGCAACGAACGACCTCAACGCAGGCGTAGCTGACTGCAGTTCCGATCCCGGACCTTGCGGGCCCGGGATCGGAGTCTGCACAGCTCGCTTCTGGTTACTGCGGCGCAGCAGCCGCAGTCTCCGGCGTGATGCGCCAGATGATGTTCGCCAGATCGTCGGCAACGATCAGCGCACCGCGCGGGTCGACGGTGACGCCAACCGGGCGGCCGCGGGTCTTGCCATCGTCGCCGTGGAAGCCGGAAACGAAGTCGATCGGGTCACCTGCCGGGCGGCCGTCGCGGAACGGCACGAAGACCACCTTGTAGCCAACCGGCGGATCGCGGTTCCAGCTGCCATGCTCGCCAACGAACACGCCATCGGCGAACTTGGCGCCCATCGCGGCAGACGAAAACGCAACGCCAAGTGCCGCCACGTGCGAGCCCAGGGCATAGTCCGGCACGATCGCCGATGCCACTTTCTGCGGGTCTTGCGGCATGACGCGCGCGTCCACGTTCTTGCCCCAGTAGCTGTAAGGCCAGCCGTAGAAGCCGCCCTCGCGGACCGAGGTCAGATAATCGGGCACCAGATTGGGCCCGATTTCATCGCGCTCGTTCACCACTGCCCACAACGCGCCGCTGCCTGGCTGGATGGCCAGCGCGGTGGGATTGCGGATGCCGGTGGCATACGGCTTGTGCGCGCCGGTTGCGGCATCCACCTGCCAGATCTGCGCGCGGTCGAGCTCGACGGCCATGCCGCGTTCGGTGATGTTGCTGTTGGAGCCGATGGCCACATACAGGTAACGGCCGTCTGCGCTGGCAGTGAGCGCCTTGGTCCAATGGTGATTGATGGCTGATGGCAGGTCGGTGACCTTGCTCGGCGCCCCGCTCGCCTGGGTCTGGCCATCGCGATAGTCAAAGCGCACCAGCGCATCCTGATTGGCCACATACAGCGCACTGCCCACCAGCGCGAGCCCGTACGGCGCGTTGAGCTTGTCGGCGAACACCGTCTTCAACTCATAGATGCCATCGCCATTGGCATCGCGCAGCAAGGTGAGGCGGTTGCCGCTCTTGGCCTTGGAGGTGCCCTTGGCCTTGATCGCGCCGGCAATCACGTCCTTGGGTTTGAGGTTGGGGGCGCCGCCGCCACGGCCTTCGGCCACCAGGATGTCGCCATTGGGCAGCACCAGTGTCTGGCGCGGGATGCCCAGATCCGTGGCGATTGCGGCGATACGATAGCCCGCAGGTACCGTCGGCTTGCGCTCGTTCCAGGCGGCCGGTTCGGCAATGGTCATGTCGGGCAGCAGACCGCGATCGGGCGCGGGCAATTCGGGGCTTGCGCCGCGCTGGTTGAGCTCGGGTGCCTTGCCGCATGCTGCCAGCGCTGCAGCGAGAATGGAAACCGTGATGATGCTGGTGGTCTGACGCTTCATCGTGCACCTCCTACGCGCAGACCGGACAATCCCGCCCAGGTCGCAACCAACGCAAACAATGTCGTAATCGCAGACAGCGCCAGCGCTGCAGGCATGATGGCCCATGCATCGCGGGCGTGATGCAGGGCGTCGAAGAAGCCGACGATCCATGCAGCGCCAAGCGCGATGACATAGATCAGGTTACGGCTTCCGCGCACCATCCCGACGATGGCGCACACCAGGGCAATGGTGGTCAGCACCATCGCGCCCACCAGCAGCCAGGACGCAAAATTGCTCCACTGGATCTGATAGCTGCTCCAGTAGGCGTAGTCGCTCAGCAGTGCGCCGAGAAACAATGGCCACACACCGCCGAGTACGGCTGCGTGGAACGGGTGGATGGCCCATGAACGGGTCGGGGCGGTAGTTGAATTCATAGCAGACTCAGTGGGGGCAATGGCGAAACGTGCCCCGATGCTGCCAGCTTGCATGTGATGAGGAGCGTGATAATGCAACGATTCATGCCTTCAGCCTGCGCGGCCGTGTGCATCTGGTGTGGGTCGAGTGATCGCAACACATGTGCGCGCTGTCGGGCCCGATTCCGTGGAAGCGTGTCGGCACGACCGCGGGCCGCGTCAGCCTGTGCAACGCAGCTGCATCTCGCACGCACGCCGATGCAGCATGCGATGACGGCGGCTGCGTCGCCCCGCTTCTGGATCGCCTGGGCCAGCCGCTGCGGTGCGATCGGTGTGAGCAGGTAGTCCATGATCCAGATACCTATGTCCCGTTTGCACACTTCTGCGTTGCGGCACATCGAAACGTCAACCGCCATAGCAGAACCGAGCACGACCACTGGCGAGCGCAAACCGGTTCCCGCAGGCTGCGCGACTCGCGGCTTGCGCCACGCCGGGTCAAGGGCGGCAAGCAGCCACTTTCATGCAGTACACCAGGGACATCCGATGAACATCTCTCTTTGCACCATCGTGTCTCTTTGCACCATCGTGGTGATCGCCGTTGCCGCCTGCGTGCCGCCGTGCACGGCCGTGGCCGCCGACTGGTACGTCGCGCCCACCGGCAACGACGGTAATCCCGGCACCCGCGCCGCCCCCTTTGCCAGCGTGATGGCTGCGCAGGCCGCCGCGTCCAGTGGCGATACCGTCTACCTGCGCGGCGGCACCTATCGCCTGACCAGCGCCAACATCAGCATGGTGCGGCAGCCCTACGCCGTGGTCAACGAGATCACCAAGCCCGGCATCGCCTATGTCAACGTCGCCAACGAGCGGCCGGTGTTCGACTTCTCTGCGGTGACGCCCACCGGCCTGCGCGTGGCCGCATTCCGGGTGGCCAGCAACAACTGCGTCTTTCGCGGATTCGAGGTGGTGGTTTCGGCGTGCGCCCGACGCTTGCGGGAAGCACTGGAAACCTCATCGAAGGCAGCCGCGCATGGTTCAACAGCGACGATGGCTTCGAACTGATCAGTGCCGCTGCCGCAGTGACCCTGCAACGCAACTGGTCGTTCTACAACGGGTACGACAGCGCATTCACCCCCGCTGGGCAATGGCGCAGGCTTCAAGGCAGGCGGCTACGGCCGCAACGGAAACGATTATCCCAAGCCGGTGCCGCGCCATATCGTGCGGTTGAATCTGGCAGTGGGCAATCGATCCAACGGCCTCTACGCCAATCACCACATCGGTGGGCAGGAGTGGATCAGCAACACATCGATCAAGAACGGCCGCGCCAACTACGACATGCAATCCACCTTGAGCGACAACCTCACCGACGTGCCTGGATACGACCACCATCTGGCCAATAACCTGGGATTCGGAACGCGCATCGAAATGATCAACCTGGGGTCTGCGAGCGAGAACGATATCGGCCGCAATTCGTTCAATCTTCCCCTTGTCGTCAGTGCAGGCGAGTTCGTCAGCCTGGACGAGCGCCAGCTCATGCGTCCGCGCCAGGCCAACGGCGACCTACCCATCATCACCTTCGCCACCCTGGCACCGGGCAGCGCGTTGATCGACGCCGGCGCCGATACCGGTGAGGCCTTCAACGGGCGTGCACCGGACCTGGGGGCATTCGAGGCGCGTTGATCCGGACGATGGCGCCAGCCGCCTGGTCGGCGGTTAGCGCCATCGTGTCCGGTAGGATTAAGGGACGGCAGAGATTCGTGTAAAAGACCTTTACTGACAGCGAGTTAGCTCACTTTTTGGGGATGTAAGCCGGTGAGCCGCCCCGGCTTCCGGCACTCCGCATGCCGTCTGGTCCGATGCTCCAGCTCCAGCGCCCGCGCTGCCACGCCTGACCGAGCTGGCACGCGTGCATGCTGAACCGCGACCTGCCCGCTTGGCGGTTTAGCACTTGTCTCGCGCCATCTTATGATTGTGATCGAGGACGCAGTAATGCGTTTGCCTAGAAGCAAATCTTCTCCAATACGGCTATTACTTCCGGTTCGGTGCGTCGCAAAAATCACTAAAAATTTACAGTGATTTAACTATCAAGCCAGAAGAAACAACGTGAGAAAATTTAAAGCGAAATCCATGCTTGGCACATGCATCGTTGGAAGCATTGTTAGCGCGGGTGCAGCGGCGCAGGTCGCTACAACAAACAATACTGGCCGTGCCGAGGCTATGTCTGCATGGGAAACTACGCTCAAGCACGAGGCTCCGGCAATGGAGGGCTGCTTTAGCTCGACGTTTCCGGACATGGGGTGGCAGGCGGTACGCTGTGGCGCACCGCCGAAGTTGGTTATGAAGCCACGACGCATTGCCAGCGGCAACGTTCGTACCACCACCACCGGCAACCGCGCGCTCATCACCGGCAATCGGGCAGGCTCACCCACTCAGCCGTCGGTTCGTTCCCGAGCGTAAGCGGCGTGACCACTGGGGTGGTTCAATACTCGCTGCAAATCAATACCGACAGCGACAGCAACCCCGCCGCTTGCGCGCAGTTCGGTTTTTCTTCATGCAAGACCTGGCAACAGTACGTCTACTCCAGCGACGCCGACGAAGACTCAAGTAATGGCTTTGACCCGATTATCTTCATTGAAAGCTGGGTATATGCGGACAGTACATCGGAATACGATGCGGCGGGTTGCCCGTCCGGCTGGGATGCCTACGAAGGCAACGCTTGCCTGATTAACAGCGAATCGGTGCGAGTGCCTCTGGTACCAGTTTCGGGCATCGCTGGGGTCAAGCTGACCGGTTCTGCGACCTCGGGGGGCGTCGATACCGTGTCGTTCTCGGTGAACGGAAGGGCCTACAGCGTGAGTCAGCGCGCCTCCACGGTGGATATCAATAAGATCTGGCGCCTGACCGAATTCAACATCTTTGGCAACGGAGCCACAACTCAGACGGTGTCGTTTAATCGCGGCTCGCACGTCACGGTAAACGTGGCCGTAAACGATGGTACGACAAATGCCCCGACTTGCCTGGGCAATGCCGGCCGGACATTCGAGCAGAACAACCTGACGCGCGGTAGTTGCACCACCTTTGGTGGCGCTTCGCCCGGCATTAGCTTTCCTCAAAGCAACTGACTATCTGCGTCTGGGGAGGTTTCGTCCTTCCCAGACGTTACTTGTTGGCCAACCGGGCGCGCTGGCCGCAGCTGCGCCAGGAATTGTTCCAGCGTGCTCAGACGTACTGTGGCCCGCAAGGTATCCGCCTCGGCGTGTTCCCGGCGCTGGCGCTCTTCGACCAGCTCGGTCCGTGCCGCAGCCAGTTCGGCGCGCACGCCTTCCAGCGCGTGGGCATCTTGGGTCCAGCGCGCCTGCAGGGCTTGGTGCTCGGCGGCCGTCAGGCGCAGCGCGTCAAGCTCGCGTTGCTGGGCGTCGGCCCGCTGGCGTGCCTGCGCCAGTTCCCGCTCCAGCCGGGTCTGGCGTTCCAGCCACTGGCCATTGTCGCGGTTGAGCTGCATCAGGTCGTGGTTCTTGGCGGTCAAGGCCTCGTTGGCCTGCCGCAGGGCGACCTGCAACTCCTGCACCTGGTGCGCGTGCCGACGCTGCTCCTGCTCGCGCTGGTCTCTCACGGAAGTCCGGTAGTGCTCCAGGGCTTCCCTGGCATGCTCGTGCTTGTGCTCCAGCGAATGGGCATGACGTTCGTGCTCGGCCAATCGCGCCGCGAGGCCCGCGATCCGCTCCTGCAGTTGGGTCAGTTCGGTGGTGCGGCTGGCCAACTCGCTCCTGGCGGCGTCGCTCGCCTCGCGTTCGGCCTGCAGTGCGGTTTCGCAGCGCTGCAACTGCGTCGTGAGCGAGCCAGCCTCGTGTCGGGCCTGCTCCAGCGCTTGGGTACGCTCTTGGAGCTGCGCCTGGAAGCGCGCCTGCGCCTGCGCCACGACCGTGTCGGCCCCGGCGTGCAATCGCTCGGCTAGGCGGCTGACCAGATCCTGCAGCGCGTCGCCGATGGCGACCTTGAGGGTCGGCAGGATTCGCGTAAAAAGCTACCCCAAAGTGAGCTAACTTTCTGTCTGGCAAGAACTTTTTCACGGATTCCTGCCGACCCTCTATCGCCGATGGTCAAATTGCTAGAACTTTTTCCACCACTTGCTTTTCTTTTTTTTCTGTTCGTTGGATCGTTCGGAAACTTGCCTGACGCTGCTTTCTGCTGGAGCTTGGTCCGCTTGGACAAGACGATCCCTGATCATCCTGCAGTCGGGTTCGATTTCGCTCAAGTTTCTGCCGTCCGCAGAGTCGAACGTGCCGTCGATCACCCTGTGAGCCAGCGTCTCCATTCCGGTCAGCACATGATCGCCGCAGGAATAACCGTCCGGCTGTATCGCGGTGGGCATTTCCTGAGTTTGCTCATGATCAAGGCCAAGGTGGTAGGCCGCCATGTCGGCAAGGTAGCGTTGCTGTGGCTGCGTCTGTGCCATGGAATCGTAGTAGTAGGCTGCGACAGCGCCCTTGTCGCGACGGTCGACGACGAGGAGTGACCAATGAAAGTTGGGCTGATTGATCGGCAGGAACACGATAGGCGGGGCTTCGTCTCCGACAAGAAGGCGCCGTGCGCGTGCCTGTTGGTCTGGATCTGTGGAGCTCAGCATGGTCACTACCTGCGAGTCGGCAAAGTGGAGTAAATGGGCATTGGGCTGCCCTTGCAATCGGCGAGCGAGGTCGTCGGTGTAGGCGCGCAAATGTCCATCTTGCAGCCACGAAGTGGCGGTCACTGGAGGAAGCTCGGAGTCTGGGACGTCCTGGGGCGACGGCAGATTGTCCACATCGATCCTCTCGGGACTCATGGCCGAGTGCCCCACGGGAGTCTGCGTGCCGTAGTCCCACGGCTCCTCTTCTTCATGGGGGGTGTTGAGGTCGAATTCGCGGCCGTAATGGCTCATGGAGGAGAGGCCATCGAAGGTCGAGTCCGTGCTTTGGGCGGGCGTGGCGTGCTGCCAACCCCCTGGCTGCTCGATTTCCTGGGGGGTGTTGAGGTCGAATTCGCGGCCGTAATGGCTCATGGAGGAGAGGCCATCGAAGGTCGAGGGTGTGCTTTGGGCGGGCGTGTCGTGCCGCCAACCCCCTGGCTGCTCAATTTCCTGGGGGGTGTTGATGTCGAATTCGCGATAATAATAGTTCTGCCTATTGTCCAAGGACTCGAGATCATCGAAGGTGGAACTCGATGCTTCGGGCTGGGCTGGCCATGCAGGATAGGAAGAACCCGCTGGAGTATCGGGATGCCACTCACCTGATGCGTTCTGCGGCCATCCGCCATAGGGTGTGGGCGGCAACAGGGACGAATAGGAAGAATAGGAAGAACCCGCCGGAGTGTCGGGATGCCACGTTTCTTCTGGCCGATGAAAGGCCTGAAGGTGGCTGTTTGGAGGCAGATCCGGTTGTTGATAACGCATTCTGAAGTTGGCGCGAATTGCTGTCTGGATGCCCTGGGATGCTCCTGAGATCACTGCTTCACCCAGACGAGTCAGTTCGCCGGTTTCCTGGTCGACCATTTCTTCCAGCCTTGCTTGTGATAAATATCCGCTTCTTGCATTTTCGATTCTGTACGCTCTATTTCTGAATTTGCTTGAAATTTCAAGAAGCAAATCTGGGTTTTGATGGAGGGTCCGGAATACGCCTTTTAGAGGCTTGCTCTGAGCGGCCAAGGCCAGTTTGCGCCTCTCGCTTGCTAGATCAAATCTTTTCTTCTGATCTGGGGTGATGTATGGAAGGATGTTACGTAGCGTCTTGCCAAATGAGCCATCAACATGCATGTAATTAGAGAATACCAGAGCCGGTGGCACTTTCCCTAATGCTTCATATATTGGTAGATATTCTATAATTTCGTTGATCTTGCGTTGGGCTACGTCTATGGCTTCAGCTTTGGCTTTGGCCATGGTTTTGGCTTTGGCTTTGGCTGTGGTTTCGGTTTTGGCTTTGGCCGTGGTTTTGGCTTTGGCATTGGTTTCGGTTTCAGCTTTGGCTTTGGCTTGGGCAATGCGATCCAAGGCCCATGGGCTCAGCACAATGTTTCGACTGCACTGCGACTCCAGTCGGCTCAGCGCAATTTCTCGATATTCAGGATCCGTAGAATGCTCAATTCGTCTTATTATTTGATGTATGACTTGGTCGCGTTGATCTTCATTCAGTTCCTGAAGCATCTGCTTGCCACTTATATGTGACAGGCCGCTGACCGTCAAAAAGCGAGAAAAACCATGAAACCTTTTTTGTAGCTCGCGCATGTCTTTGTCATCGCCATAGGCGCCGATGAGTTCTAACAGTTTTGAGTAATCTATATGGGTTTCGGAGGTCGGCGCGGCTGCCCGCATCCGATGGACCGAGCCATCGGCATGCACTTGCGTGGGATTTCTTCGCGGGAGGGATTCAAGCAGCGGATGCATGTTATAACCCGTGCCGTGGTTTTCCCTGTGTTCTTCAGGGGGCGGAGAATTGCGATGATTATCCGCCGCCTCCGTCATTTCGCGATATTTTTTACAGTCAAAATTAAATAGTGCGTTCATTATTTAAAGTGAAAAGTCCGGTGGAGATTGATATAATTGGGCGTTCCCGATGTAATTAAATCGCTAAGAGCGAATAGTCTTTCTCGGCAGCGATCTTCCCGTGTCGCGGTCTGGCGAGAATCGCTCGCTTTCTCGGTGGAATCCTGGCCGACGTCCACACGTTTGTAATTCACCAGGCGCCCTTCCTGGCGCAGCTTGAGATAGATCATCCCCACGCCGTAGCGCTTGTGGCGATGCGCCAGTTCCACGATGCGCTCGCGTAGCGCAACGTTGCGGTCCTCGCGCGGGCAATAGCGCAGCGCACTGGCGCTCATGCCGATCGCGGCCAACGCGCAACGCTCGCTGGCCCCTCGCCCGATCCACTCGCGCACCAGCGCACGACGCGCCGGTGCGCTCACCATTTTTTTTGCAGCGCCTCCTTGATCAGATCGTTCTGGAACACCTGCTCGGCGAGCAGCTTCTTCAGGCGCGTGTTCTCTGCCTCCAGGTCCTTGAGTCGCTTGGCATCGGGCACGCTCATCCCACCGAACTTGCTGCGCCACAGTTAGTAGGAGGCCTCGCTGAAGCCATGGCGCCGGTACAGGTCCTTGATCGCCACGCCGCTTTCGGCCTCACACAGAAAGCCGATGACCTGCTCGTCAGTAAAACGCTTCTTCACGTCCAATCTCCTTCCGGTAGGGAATTGGACTCCAAACCGCGGCGCTACTCAAAATCGGGGGGACGTCGGAGCACTGATCGAAGAAGAAGGCGACTCCCTGCGCGATGGCGACGACGACTCGGATGGCGTGACCTGCTCTGTGGCGTGGGTTGCATAATGCTCAGGTGAGCCTGACACGCTCGGCTTTGAAACGCATAGACCCATGTTGATCTCCTGCAGTGACTGTAGGAGTAAGTTTGGCGAGAAGCTTTCCAATTCGCGCTGGCTCACCGAAGTCATAGCTGGGACGACGAAGCGTTGACGCGCGGGATTCTCGAGCCTCTATAGAAGCTTGGCAGGAATTCCTTTTCTGACAGCAAGTTAGATCACTTTTTGCTTTTTTCCACGAATTCCTGCCGACCCTCGATCGGCTTGCATTAGTCGCCCCTGAAAAACCCCCTTCAAGCACCAAAGGTCAGCGGCGACCGGTGCGCCAGGCTCAAGGATGCCCCTGCCATCGCCTGCAACCAGGCACGCAAAAAGGCGATCCAGCGCATCAGCCAGCGCAGGTTGTAGCCGGCGGCGCAGCCGAGCACGTGCAGTGCATCGCCTTGGGCACCCTTTAGATAACAGCGATTCAAGCGGCAGTCCTGTTTCAGATGTCCAATCACCGGCTCCACCGCTTGCCGGCGTTTGATCCAGCTCCATTGCCGTCGTGTCAGCGTCTTGGCCTTGCCGCGATGCAGGATCTGCACGCCATCTACCTCACGTCCGCGATACCCCAGGTCCACGATCGCTACCTGCGGGGTTACATTCACATCCTGCAGCAACCCACGCGTCTGCTCCAGCTGCTCGGCCAACGTATCGCCGTCGTAAGGATTGCCGGGAAAACTGCGCGCGCCCACGATCAAGCCTTTGCGCGCACTCACCGCAATGCCGACCTTGACGCCAAATTCGTAAGGTGTCCGTGCCTTGCCCTTGCTCATGCATTCCACTTCCGGCGCATGCAGGGCGTAGAGCTTTTGCTTGTCCTTGGGGCGTTGTGTCAACACCCGTTGTGCGCGTTCCAGCCAGACACTGATGCGCTCACGCACCAAGGGGTCCAGCTTGCGTTGCAGATCGCGTAATACGCGTCCCAGGAGCGTGCGTTGGCGTCGCAGCACCTTGTGCATGCGCTTGAACTGGCGCGCATGCGCATAGCGCCCGGCCTTGCGGCTCAAGACCGGGCCTTGCCGCGCATAGGTCTGTCGTAGTGCGATGCCGTGGCGCTTGGCCAGCAGCACCAGCTTCTTGCGCGCCACCTCCAGCAGCCGGCTGTCGGTGGGATGGGCGATCGCCTTTTCCTGCACGGTGGTGTCCACGATCACCCGCGACAACTCGCGTGCATCCACCGCCTTCATCGCATGCGCGGTGTTGATCGTGTGCGCCAATAGCTCTTCCATGCCCGCTTCGCCCAGACGCTGTCGCCAACGTGTCAGGGAACTGGGATCGCACGGCAAGCAGGTCTGGAATACCACCTCGCCGGTGAAGAACTGCCAGTACGGATTTTCCAGCCAGCGCGCGCATACGGCCTCGTCGGACAGGTCGTAGGCGTGCTTGAGGTAGAGCAGCCCGGCGATCAGACGCATCGGCAGGCCGGGCCGTCCGCCGCTGGCAGTTGTGGCCGGCAATCGTGGCGATAGCGCCTGCTCCAACACACTCCACGGCAGCCGATGGCTTAGTTGAACCAGTGGATGGCGCAGGTCGATCTGGTTTTCCAGACGCGAACGAAACAACTCATCGGCAGGTAAGTGATCGGCAGCGGGACGGCGTGTGCGCATGGGCGAAAACTGCCAGAAACCAGTGCGTACATTAACGAAAACTGGCAGTTCCAGCACGTCGAAAATGCGGGGAAAGCCCTGCAATGGATGTGGTTTGGGGGTTTTTCAGGGGCGACGCATTACATCTCGATGTAATCGAGCGCTTAGGTGCGAAGTCTTGGAGCGGAGGGGTTCAACCCTGATTCCACGGGCACTTACGAGAAGTCCGGTTGAGGCCGTGAGGAGTGGTCATGTCAAAGCGAAGGAAGTTCAGCCGCCAAAAGCGGCAATTCGATCTCTCACATCATCCGGCATCAGGCGCTCGCGCCTGCCGGTGAGAAGCGTCTTCAGTCCTCACTCCCATGAAATTTCTTGCTCTGCGACCCATCGCTTGGCGTTCTCGCTGGATTGTTCGACCGGCTGAGTCAGCCGAAAGCGTGGTCCGAGCCCAAAGAACAGATCGAAACCAAAATCAATCGTCAGCAATCGGCGCAGCTGCCGGGTATGCCCGCCCGGGAAATAGCCATCCCATCCAGCGTCCTCTAGCTGCAGTACGACGCGGGAGAAGCAGAAATCCTGCTTCTGCATGATCCTTGGATGCAGATCAAACGCAAGCTCCTTGTCTTCTCAGGGCTTTGAGCCTGCGACCGTAGTTGTAGGCGTCGATGAAGTCGGCCAAATGCTGTTGCAGTTGTGCGTGATCGTCGTAATGGAAGCGTTTGACAGTGGCCTCCTTGATGGTCCGATTCATCCGCTCGACCTGCCCGTTGGTCCAGGGGTGCTTGACCTTGGTCAAGCGGTGTTCGATGCCGTGCTCCTCGCAGACTCGACTGAAAATGTGGGGGCAGGCATGGCGGTCGGAACTGCGGTTGGTGAACTGGATGCCGTTATCCGTCAGAACCGTGTGCAGGGTGTAGGGCACCGCCTGGATCACATTGCGCAGCAATTGCGCTGCAACCATCTTGTTGGCCGAGGCATGCAGCTCGGTGAGCGCAAACTTTGACGTCCTGTCGATGGCCACGAACATAGAGCTTTCCCTCGGCCGTGTGCACCTCTGCGATGTCGAGATGGAAGTAGCCGATCGGATAGCTTTTGAACCGCTTCTTGACGGCTTTTTCGCCTTGGATGTCGGGTAAGCGCGAGACGCCATGGCGCTGCAGGCAACGGTGTAACGAAGAGCGCGTCAGATGCGGGATGCTCGGCTGCAGCGCGTAGAGACAGTCGTCCAGCGGCAGCAAGGTGTGCTTGCGGAAGGCGACGATCGCCGCCTCATCCTCAACGGATAACACGGTGGAACACGGCTGCCTCGGCCCAGTGGGCAGATCGGCAACCGAGGTTCGCTTCTTCCACTTGGCCACCGTCTTTTGATTGATGCCGTAGCGCTTGGAGAGCGCTCTCAGGCTCTCTTGACTATTTTGTATCGCTCGACGGATCGCCTCTGTCGTAGTGGCGCTCCCATGCAGAACCTGGCCCATAGTGCTTCCTTCCATTCGTGGGAAAATAATGCACCATCAAAGACTGGGATCAGACACCTACCCCGCGCATGTTGGGTCTTTCCTTGCCTCTGTCACGCAGCATCCTCTCCGTCTGGGCACAGCTGCGGCGTGGTACCCGCTCATGTTTCCCGCGCAGCCTCAATGCGGAAGATCAGCATGCACATCGGCATCAGCGTGGCGCAGCTCAATGCGCTGGCGCAGGTACTGGATCAGCGGGTGGGTGCGGCCGCGGGCACGCGCGCCAAGGCAGCGCTGGCGAAGCTGCAGTGACCAGCTGAAACGCTGCGCCCTGCAAAGACGCCGGTTGCGGCAAGGTCAATGGCCCGATGACTGCGGCACCCCGTTTACGGCAACGCAGCCCTGACCGACCAAGCAATCGCACGACGCCACCAGCCACGGGTTAACCCGAAGCGCCGCCGGGCGGCGTCGCGTGCGCGAGCGCCTGCGTTCTGACCAGTTCGCCGATGGATTGCTCGGCCAGCTTGCTGCCGATATCCAGCGCGGCCTGTAGCGAACCGAAAGTGGGCGAGCCGGTCAACGGCACGGACTGCCCATCCACCTGCAAGATCTCCAACACCACCCGGTGGCGTTCGAGCTGCCGGGCAACCACGGTATAGGGGATGCCGTGCTGTGTGCCTTGCCTCGTCATCAGATTCTCAGGCGATGCGGTGTTCATTGGCAGCAAGCATAGCGGCGATAAGGAAAGACGCCCGCGACACACCTTGAATGGTTTATGCGCAGCGCAACGGGCCTTGGCGATTCCCGGCGAGTGGCCCGATGGGGCGCAGCTTCACCGCCAGCCGCATCGCCTGACGTCGGGGCGCCGGGCAGTAGCCGTGCCGGCTGCACCAGCACGATTCGAACAGGCACAACCGCAGTGGCCGAGTCTTAGCGGGCTACGCGCCAGCTCGTTGGCAACCGTCACGCATGAGCCCAGGCGCTTCGCGGAGGCACGCTCGTGGAACGCAGCCGCGGGTGTCGGAATTAAACCCACACACTGCCAAATCACCAGATATTTTTCGGCGGCTTTGCCGCGCTGTGATTGCTGCAGCGAAAGAAATTTTATTTTAAAAGGAAGGTGCATCTAAAAAGCAAGCTGTCCGTACCTGATGAATTTGGACTGCCTGGGGCGACGGATTAGGCACAATGGCTGGCCACGCTTGAGTACGCACAGTATATATTTCGCAATATACTGCTTCAAAGATCAGTACCAATCAGCGCAAATTAGTATATTTCTGAACGCATCCACCGAAAACACGGCAGTACACGCTAGAGTTCGTTAGATGCGCTAACTTGCGCTTGAATTCGCTACAGTAGGTAGGGGATTCACCGACATCCGCGATAGGTTTCCCTTATTTCACGCTACTGCCATCGCATTTAGGATTACTGCCCTTCGAGATTTGTGACGGCATATTGTTGAGTCCGCTATGACATTATTCTGCGGCAGAGCCTGCTAGGGCGCTTCCAACCCATTTTTGCTATGGATTAAATCGACCGCGCCTATTCCGGCTGATTTTCTCTGAATAGCAACTGTCCATTCATGTTTTAGAGTTTTTGGATAGCGCCGTTAAACAATCTCGCAAGCACACGGTTAATGCAAAGCTGCATTGCCGAATTTTCCGCAAGCGTTTCTCCGAGGGGACGGAGGCGCAGCGGTCAAGGTGAATAAATTGTGAAAAAAATGCCTGCGTTGGCGATCGCCAGTGCTGGGAACCTCTGCGCCAAATTTTGAATATCCGCTGTAGCGGCGCGCCCATTATCGGAACCGACAAAACCTATGAATCGCTCGCTACTTGCAACCACCATCGCCTCCTGCCTTGTCCTGACTGCCTGTGGTGGCGGTGGTGGCGGTGGCGGCAACGTCCGCAGCGACCCGCCGCAGAGCACCGTGATCGCACCGGCTCCGACGCCGGCTCCGACGCCGGCACCGGCACCGACCACCCCGCCGCCTGCAGCCGACCCGCTGCCCAAGACCGCGCCGGCTCCGACCCCGCCGCCCCGCTACCAGGGTGTGGGCAGCAACCTGCTGGTGCCGACCAATGCGGATCTGGCGCAGCAGGCCGGTGCCAAGGGCCAGGGCGTGAAGCTGGCCGTGCTGGACGACAACCTGGTGCCGAGCTATACGCCGATCAGCGGCAAGGTCGACAGCTTCAACGACTACACCGCCAGCCCGGGCACGCCGGAGTCGTCCGCCAATTCCCTGCGCGGTCATGGCACGGTGGTCTCCGCGCTGGTGCTGGGCTCGGCGCAGGACGGCTTTGCCGGCGGCGTCGCGCCGGATGCCGACCTGTTCTACGCGCGCATCTGCGCCGAAAATTCCTGCGGCACGCAGCAGACCCGCCGCGCTGCGGTGGATCTGGCCGCCGCTGGCGTGCGGATCGCCAACCTGTCCATCGGTGCCTCGTATCCGGATGCCGCCGCCAGCGCCAACGCCGCGTTGGCCTGGAAGTACGCGCTGACCCCGCTGGTGCAGGCCGACGCGTTGATCGTGGCCTCCACCGGCAACGAAGGCGCGGCGGAAGCCTCCTACCCGGCCGCCACGCCGGTGCAGGAAGCCAGCCTGCGCAACAACTGGCTGGCCGTGGGCGCAATCAATATCGACAGTGCCGGCAATGCCGCCGGCCTGACCAGCTATTCCAATCACTGCGGCGCCGCGGCGCAGTGGTGCCTGGTCGCGCCGGGCAGCTACGCCGCCCCGGCCCTGGCCGGCACCGAACTGCAGGGCCAGATCGCCGGTACCTCGTTCTCCACCGCTGCCGTCAGTGGCATCGCAGCGCAAGTGCTGGGCGTGTATCCGTGGATGAGCGCTTCCAACCTGCAGCAGACCCTGCTGACCACCGCCACCGACCTGGGCGACCCGGGCGTGGATGCGCTGTACGGATTTGGCCTGGTCAACGCGGCCAAGGCGATCAAGGGCCCGGCGCAGTTCATCAACAACTGGTCGGCCAACGTCACGTCCGGCTACGACAGCACTTTCAGCAACGCCATCTCCGGCGCGGGCAACCTGACCAAGACCGGCGCCGGCAAGCTGACGCTGAGCGGCAACAACAGCTACACCGGCGGCACCAGCATCAGCGATGGCGTGCTCGCACTGTCCGGCAGCCTGCGTTCGGATGTGATCGTGCTCAACTCGGCCACGTTCGAATCGCGCGGCGGTGTGATCAACGGGAACTACAGCCTGGTCAACAACACCGGCACCACCGCCCTCGAACTGGGCAAGGGTCTGACCGTCACCGGCCAGGCCAGCTTGAAGGGCAATCTGCTGTTGTTGCCGGAAGCGGCGGGCTACAGCGTCGGCAGCAGCGAAAAGATCGTCAAGGCCGGTAACCTGCAGGGCACCTTCGACCGCGTGCAGTACGCCAACAATTTCTTCTGGACCGCCTCGCTCGCCTACGACCCCACCACCGTCACCGCCACGCTGACCCGCAATGCCTCCGCTGCCAGCGCGCAAGCGGCCGCTGCGCCGCAGTCTGTCGTCAACGGTGCCAAACAGGCCGACACGCTGGTCAAGGTGCTGGATACGCGTGTGGCGTCCGGCGATACCGACAATCTCGGTGGGCTGATCAGCGCCACCGGCTCGCTGCTGGCGGCCACCGATGCGCAGGTTGCCGCATCGCTGCCGACCCTGGCTGGCCAGGTGCACGGCATCGAGCGCACGCTGGGCTTCCAGTCCGCACTCAACGATGCACGCGTGGCTGCCGATCGCCTGCCCTACCTGGCCGAAACCACCACGCTGACCACCTGGATGCAGGGCAGCTACCTGGACGGTAATCTGGGCGACAAGGGTTTCGATTCGGCCGATTACACCCAGCAATCCACCACCTTCGGTGTGGATCTGCCGATGGGCAGCGCCGGCACGATCGTGGGTGCCGCGGTGAGCTCCGGTCAGGACCGTGCACACATCGACGCCTCGGCCAGCCGTCTGCGCTCGGACCGTTATGCGATCACGGCGTATCTGTATCAGCCGATCGGTCAGGCCTACCTCTCGGGCATCGGTTCGTACGGCATGAGCAACGTGGAAACCGAACGCAATGTGCAGGCCGGCAGCATCGGCGAGCGCCTGCAGGATCGTCGCCACGACACCAACTGGTCGCTGCGCGCCGAACTCGGCCTGCTGCCGCGTGCGGGGTTGTCGCCGTTCGTCGCGGTCGGTGTGGTCAGCCAGACGCAGGATGCCTTCAGCGAAGCTTCGGTCACCGGCCTGGGCTTGAGTGCCAATAGCGACACGCTGCGCGCAGGGTATGGCGAGGTGGGTGTGCGTGGCCATCTGGCGCGCGGCAAATGGGGCTTCGACGGTCTGGTGGCGTATCGCTCGCTGCTGGGTAATCCGAATTCCGACTTCTCCGCCTGGTTCACCGGGCTGCCGGAAGCGCGCTTCAACGTGGCCGGCGAGCCGGTGTCCAAGCAATCGCTGCGTGCCTCGGTTGGCGTGCGCTACCAGCTCAACGATGCGTTCTCCATCTACGGCAACGTGGGCACCGAGCGCGGTCGTTCGGATGCCAACAGCATCAACGCCAACGTCGGTCTGCGCTGGCAGTTCTGAGCGCAGCCGCTGCACAGGCGATGCGCGGTGAGCGTGCGGCAGTGCCGGATGGGTTGTGACGGCACAGGCATCGGCAAAGAAAACGCCCCGGCATGCCGGGGCGTTTTTGCAGTTTCAGGCACTCGACAAGCCGAAACGTTAGAAGCTCACGCCCCAGGTCACCTGGCCGCCATACGCGGTTTGCCCGTCGCCGCTGAGTCCTTGCAGCGACAGTGCCAGGCGGCTACGCGGCGAGGTGATCAGGCTGACGCCCAACTCGCCGACGGCAGCGTTCCTGGCCAGGGTGACGCTTTGCACCGAGAACTGCGAGCCGGTGCCGATGAAGCCGGCCGAGCGCTGCACGGAGCGGTCGCCAAAGGCGTGCCGCCAACCTGCCGACGCGTACAGCGCCGCCTTCTGGCCCAGGTCCCAGTTCCCACGCACACCCAGAGTGCTGGTGGTGAATGTGTCGCTGGCACTGTCGACCGACAGCCCGGAAATGCCGCCGCGTTCGGTAAAGCCATCGGTCTTCAGACGGGTGTAATCGGCCGCAATGAACGGGCTGTACACCGCACCCGCGGTGCGCAGATTCCAGGCCGCTTCCAGCGAGACCGTCACCGCGGTGGCGTCGTAGTTGCTGCTCAGGCGTTCTTCCAGCACACCGGGCAACATCACCCGACGCGTGCTGTCCACGTCGTAGCTGGCGTAATCCACCGTGCCTTGCAGCGAAAACGCAGCCCAGTCGGCCCGGCCATACACGCCGGCATGGGTGCCATCCACATCGGCACGGTCGCCCCACGCGCGCGACCAGCTCTCGATGTCCTGGTTGCCCACCGCAATGCCCACCACGCTGCGCTCGCCGATGCGGCGTTCTGCGCCGGCCATGATGCCGTTGTCTTCGCGCCGTACCGAGGCCGCATTGGCATTGCCATCGACACGATTGGGCAGGCTGCGCCCGGTGATCCACACCGTGGTGTCTCCCACGCGCGCGTCCTGGCTATCGCCACGCAGATGGTTGCCGACACCGCTCAGCAGGAAGCGGCTATCCAGCAACGCAGTGGCCGTGCTGGCATGGCTTTCGCCAGACAGCGAGGCAAACGCCGTGCTGATTGCTTGCGGGTCGTCGGGCAGACGCACCACGGCCTGGTAAACCGGGCTCGTGGTCGGCAAGCCATCCACGGCAGCTGCGGCAGCCTGCTGGTTTGGCACGGTGACCGCATCGACCATGGCCACGGTATTGCGACCAAACGACACCGACAACGCCGTGGCGCTGCTGGTGACATTCGGCTCGACGAAGGCATAGTCGGAGACGACGTTGCTGAACTGCCCGGTGAGCCCGCCAGCGGCGTTGATCACCGGAATCTCGGTGAACAACGGCAGATCGGTCGCACGCACCAACTGCAAGGTGCTGCCCGGCGCCAACGTAGCCGTACCACCCACGCTGATGGGTGTCACCGTGCCGCCTGCGCCGGGCGTGACCTGCAGAGTGGAGCCGTTTCCGAGCGTGGCATTGCCGCCGACACTGATGGTGCCACTGGTGCCGCCGATCGCCACGGTGCCGCCCGAGGTCAAACTACCGACGCTGCCGCTGCCGGTGAGCGTGCCGCCTGGCCCCACTGTCACCGGCCCGCCCAGCGCGGCGCCCGGATTGGCCGGATTGCCCACGCTCAAGGTGCCGGCATTGACTTCGGTTGGCCCGCTGAAGCTGCTGCTGTTGGCAGTGAGCAACAAGGTGCCAGTGCCGAGCTTGATGAAGCGACCGACCCCGAACAGCCTGCCTGCGTAGGTACCGTTGCCGCTCTGCAGGAAGGTCAGCGCACTGTTGTTGGCGATGTCGCCCTGCAGGCTATCGGTATCGCCGACCAGCGTGCCGGCAGCGATGGTGGTGCCACCGAGATACCCATTGACGCCATCCAGCGTGAGCGCACCGGCGCCGGTCTTGATCAGCGCACCGTTACCGGTGATGTTGCCGGCAAACGTGCCATCACTTGCCTGATCGAACACCAGCACCGCGTTGTCGACGATGTTGCCTTGCAGGCTGGTGGTGTTACCGATCAGGCTGCCGCTGGCAATCGTGGTACCACCGCTATAGGTGTTGGGAGCGACAAGCGTCAGCGCGCCCGTCCCCTGCTTGATCACACTCCCCGTGCCGCTGACGGCGCCGGCAAACACACCATCGCTGGCCTGCTCGAACACCAGCGTGGCGTTGTCCACCACATTGCCCTGCAGGCTGGTGGTGTTGCCGATCAACGTACCCGCACTGACCACGGTGCCGCCGGTGTAGCTGTTGGGACCGAGCAACTGCAACACGCCAGTACCGGCCTTTTCCAGCGAACCGGTGCCGCTGACTGTGCCTGCATACACGCCGCCGGTGGCCTGGTTGAAGACCAAGGCCGCGTTGTTGGCGATGTCGCCCTGCAGGCTGGTGGTATCGCCGATCAACGTCCCTGCAACGATCGTGGTGCCACCGGTGTAACCATTCGCACCGTTGAGCAACAGAGCGCCAGCGCCATCCTTGATCACAGTGCCGGTGCCGGTGATCGAGCCGGTAAACACACCATCGGCGAGCTGGTTGAACGCCAAGGTTGCGTTGTCGACGATCGCACCTTGCAAGCTCGCGCTATCACCTACCAGCGTGCCGGCGTTGAGCGTGGTGCCACCGCTGTAGCTGTTGTTGCCATCCAGCGTCAGCGTGCCGGTGTTGGTCTTGATCAATGCACCGCTACCGTTGATGTCGCCAGCAAGGGTCAACTGCGCCGGGTTATCGACGGTGAGCGCAGCACCCAGCGTGACCGCATTGCCGAGCGTTGCGGCCACTGGATTGCTCAGCACCGCATCGCCGACGACCGACAAACCGCCGCTACCCAGCGCGGTGTTGCTGCCGACCGCCAACGTGCCATCGCTGAGCACGGTGCCGCCGGCATAGCTGTTGTTGCCGTTGAGCGTCAGCGTGGTGGCACCGTTCTTGATCAAGCCACCGGCACCGCCGATCGCACCGCTCAGGGTGAGATCGTTGCTGCCGGCCAGCGCGAGTGCACCGGTCAGATCCAGCGCATTGGCCACCGTCAAGACTTGATCGGTATCCAGCGTGGTGCCCGCTGCCGCAGTCAGCGTACCGGTACCTAATGCCTGTGCATCGCCCAACACCAGCGTGCCGCCGCCGAGTGCGGTGCCGCCGGTATAGGTGTTGGCGGCACCCAGGATCAGCGTGCCGGTGTCGAGTTTCTGTAGCGTGCCGGTGCCGCCGATGGTCACATCGATGGTGCCGGTGGCGCCGGGATCCACGCGGATGATGGTGGTGGCCGCATTGGCGCGCAGCGCGCCGGCGCCGGCATCGCTCAGCACATAACCATCGCTGGCGAACTGGATCCCGGTGATGCCTTGTGTGCCCTGCACGCCCACGTTGCCCGCCGGGCCGGCGAAGACGGCGAAGCTGTTTTGCCAGTCGCTGTTGAGCAAGCCATCGGCCGTGGTCCAGTTGGTCGGACCCGCTACCCACACGCCTGCGCCGCCATCGATGCTGCCGTTGGCCAGCGTCTGCGCACCATCCCAGAACTGCACATTGGTGCCGGGTGCGGAGACCACCACGTTGACCTGCTGCGACAACCCGGTTTGCAGCGTCAACTGGCTGAGATCGATGGTGCCCGGAATGGTGCCGAAGCCCAGCCCGTTATTGGTCAGTGCGCCGGTGTAATCGATCAGGCGATACACGCCATTTCCGAAACCACCGATGTCGGTGATGTTGAGCGTACCGTCCAGGGTGAGATCGCCGTTGACCGCCAACACACCCGTGTTGCTGGGTGTGCCGAGGAACGCATCGATGCTGGCGTTGGGCGCCAGATTCAACGTGCCCGTGGTCAATACCGCACCGGTGGTCACCACCAGACGGCCGCCGTCGTTGACGGTGACCGGTGCAGCGACCTCGCCGCTACCGCTCAGCGTGCCGCCCGTTGCGACGGTCACACCGCCAGTGCTGGCCAGAACGCCATCCACATCCAGCGTGCCTGCAGTGATCTGCGTGGCGCCGCCGAGCGTGCTGGTGCCGGTGAGCTGCACCGTGCCTGCGCCCACCTTCTCCAGATTGCCGGCATCGCTCAGGCTACCTGCAAAGATGCTGCTGACGTTGTTGACGCCCAGCTGCAGCGTATTGCCGCCAAGGATCGCGACATTCCCCTGCCCGGTCAGCGCACCCAAGGCCGTATTGCTGCCCAACGAGAGCCCTGCGCCTGCCGCGACATCCACTGCGCTGGCATTCCCCAGCGCACCAGGTGCAGCGGTCGCCAGCACGCCGGCCTGCACCGCCACCGGGCCGGTGAAGCTGTTGGGGCCGGACAAGGTCAGTGTGCCCAACCCATTCTTGGTCAACGCACCGGCACCGCTGATGGCGCCGGTCAGTGCCAGATCGTCTGCACTGGCAATGGTCAGATCGGCACCCAGATTGACCGCATTGCCCAAGGCCAGCGCAATCGCGTTGCTCAAGGTGGAATTGCCCAGCACAGACAGGCTGCCGACACCCAACGCGCTGTTGCTGCCAACCGCCAACGTGCCTGCGTTCAACACGCTGCCGCCGGCATAGCTGTTGGCGCCATCCAGCGTCAGCGTGGACGCACCGTTCTTGATCAGACTTCCCGCACCGCTGATCGCACCGGACAAGGTCAGATCGTTACTGCCAACCAGATTGAGCGCACCGCCGAGAACTACCGCATTGCCCACTGCCAATGCTTGATTGCTATCGAGGTTGGTGCCGGCTGCCGCAGTCAACGTGCCGGTGCCGAGTGCTTGCGCGTCGCCAAGCACCAACGTGCCTCCGCTGAGTGCGGTGCCGCCGGTGTAGCTGTTGGCCGCGTCGAGCACCAGCGTGCCGGTGTCGAGTTTCTCCACGCCACCAACGCCGGAAATCGAGACGTCGATCGTGGCAGTTGCACCCGGGTCCACACGCACTGCGGTCAACGGTGCGGCCACGTCCAGCGCACCGGCGCCGGCATCGGTCAACTGATACCCGTCGGTGACGAACTGCAGACCACCGATGCTCTGCGTGCCCTGCACGCCCACCGCACCTGCGGTACCGGCAAACACCGCAAAATCGCCCTGCCAGGTGCTGTTGGCGGTGCCGTCCTGACTGGTCCAGTTGGTGGCCGCACCCCAGGTGCCGGCGCCGCCATCGACCGTGCCATTGGCAGTGGTCTGCACGCCATCCCAGAACTGCACGATGCTGCCCGGCGCGGTGACCACCAGATTGAGCTGCTGGCCGATGGCGGTCTGCAAGGCGAGCTGGCTCAGATCCACGCTTCCGGGAATCACGCCGAAGGCCAACCCGTTATTGGTGAGCAGGCCGGTGTAGTCGATCAAGCGATACACGCCTGTACCGAAGCCACCGATGTTGGTGATGTTGAGTGTGCCGTCCAGGGTGAGATCGCCGTTGACGGCGAGCAGACGCGTGTTGCTCGGCGCCGCCAGTGCAACATCGAGAAACGCGCCCGATGCGAGCGACAAGCCACCCACGCTGAGCGAGGAGCCACTGGTCAACGCAAGCCGGCCGCCATCGCCGACGGTCACGCCACTGGCCACGCTGCCGTTGGGGCCGGTGCCCGTCAGTGTGCCGCCGAGCGCCACGTTCAACGCGCTAGTACCGAGGCTGCCGATCACATCCAAGGTGCCGCCACTGATTTGCGTGGCACCACCGATCGCACTGGTGCCGAGCAAGCGCACCGTGTCCACGCCGACCTTGTCCAGATTGCCGCCACCGCCCAGGCTGCCGGCAAAATCGCCGCCGCCCAATTGCAGCGTGCCGCCGGCATCGGTGTCGACATTGCCGGCACCACTGAGCGCCGTGATCAGGCCACCGTTGGTCAGATTCAACACCGCGCCCGCCGCGACATCGACGTTGCTGGCACTGCCCAGCGCCGCGCCGGTGCTGGCCACCAGCGTGCCGGCCTGAATCGCCAACGGGCCGGTGTAGCTGTTGTTGCCAGTCAAGGTCAAGGTCCCGGCGCCGGTCTTGATCAAATCGCCTGCGCCGCTGATGTTGCCGCTGACCAGCATGTCTGCGCCGTTGTCCACGGTGAGCGCTGCACCAAGTGCGATGTCGTTGCTCAATGCCACGGCAATCGCATTGCTCAACGCCGCGTTGCCGATGACCGACAGACTGCCGGTACCGAGTGCATCGTTCGCACCCACCGCAATGGTGCCCGCAGCCAATGTGGTGCCGCCTGCGTACGTGTTGCCTGCATTGAGCGACAACGTGATGGCGCCATTCTTGATCAGGCTACCGGTACCGCTGATGGCACCGTTCAAGGTCAGATCGTTGCTGCCGATCAGGGTGAGCTGATCGTTCAACTGCACCGTGTTGCCCAGCGTCAGCGCTGCATTGGTATCCAGTTCCGCAGCACCGCCGACCAGCAGACCACCCACCCCCAACGCAGTGTCGTTACCCAGCACCACACGCCCTGCATCCAGCGCAACGCCGCCGCTGAAGGTGTTGGCGTTGTTCAAGGTCAGCGTGGCCGCGCCTTGTTTATCCAGACTGCCGATGCCGCTGATCACGCCATTGAGCGTGGTGTCCTGCGTGCCGGGCAGCGTCAACGCGCCGTTCAATGCGAGCGCATTGCCCAGTGTCACTGCGGTGGTGGCATCCAGCGTGGTGCCGGCTGCTGCAGTCAGGGTGCCCAATCCCAGTGCGGTATCGCTGCCGACCAGCAACGCGCCGCCCTGCAATTGCAGGCCGCCCACCCAGGTGTTGTTGCCAGTGAGGGTGAGCGTCTGGGGGCCGTTCTTGATCAAGCTGCCGGCGCCATCGATCACGCCATCGAGCGTGAGGTCCTGACCACCGATGTCGAGTTGACCGGCAACGTTGAGCGCGTTCTGCAACGTCACTGCAGTGCCGGCAGTGAGCTGCGTGCCATCGGCCGCCGTGAGCGCGCCGGTGCCCAGTGCAGTGTTGCTGCCGACCACCAACGTACCGGCGTCCAGCGCGGTCCCCCCGGTGTAGAGGTTGTTGCCGGAAAGCGTAAGCGCACCAGTACCCTGCTTGGCCAGGCTACCTGCGCCACTGACGATACCGGTCACGCCAAGATCGTTGTTGCCGGTAAGCGAGAGCGCGCCGTTCAAGGTGACATCGTTGCCGATCGTGGTTGCGGTGGTGGCTTGCAGTTGCGTGCCATCGGCTGCCGTCAGCACGCCGCTGCCCAGTGCAGTGGCGTTGCCGATCAGCAACGCGCCTGCATTGAGATCCACCCCGCCGGCAAACGTGTTCGGCCCACTCAAGTTCAGTGTGGCGCCGCCGTCTTTGACCACACCACCCACACCGCTGACAACGCCATTGAGCGCAAGATCCTGGCTGCCGCCCAGTTGCAGATCCGCTTCCAGTGCCACGTTGTTATCGACGATGCGTGCTGCGGTGCTGTCGAGCAGACCGCCGCCGATGGTCAAGGTGCCTGTGCCCAGTGCGGTATCGCTGTCGAGCACCAAGCTGCCTGCGGACAGCCGCGTACCACCGGCATAGGTGTTGTTGCCCGACAAGGTCAGGCTGGCGAGACCAAGCTTGTCGAGACTGCCGGCGCCAGTGATTGCGCCGGTAAGCGTCAGTGCGTTACTGCCTCCGATGTCGACTGCGCCAGCCAATGCGATGGCATTGGCGAGCGTGGTCACCGCTGTCGAATCCAGCGTGGTGCCGGCAGCGGCACTGAGTGTGCCAAGCCCCAGCGCCGAGTTACTGCCCACGAACAAACGCCCTGTACTCAACGTGGTGCCACCGTTGTACACATTGCTTCCGCTCAGGCTCAGGTCACCGCTACCGGACTTGATCAGGCTGCCCGCACCGCTGATATCGCCGCTCAGGGTCAGTGCCTGCGCCCCGTTGAGGGTGAGCGCGCCGCTGGTCAATGCAACTGCGTTGGCCAACGTGGTGGGCGTTGTGCCCTGCAGATTGGCATTGCCGGTGACGTTCAACGCGCCGCTGCCGAGTGCGCTGCCACTGGTCACCTGCAACGTGCCGCCACTCAGGCTGGTGCCGCCTGCATAGGTGTTCAAGCCACCCAGCGTGAGCGTGCCGGTGCCGAGTTTGTTCAACGCACCTATGCCACCGATGGCGCCGGACAGCATCAGCGCATTGCCGCTGCTGCCCACGCCTAACGTGCCGTTGAGTGCAATCGTATTGCCCAACGTCGCTGTGGCTGTCGCATCGAGTTCACCACCGCTGGCGGTCAGCGTGCCGGTGCCCAGCGCAGCATTGGAGCCCACCACCAGGCGGCCAGTGCTCAGCGTGGTGCCGCCGGTGTAGGCATTGCTGTTGGTCAGCGTGAGATCGCCCACGCCGCTCTTGATCAAACTGCCGCCGCCCGTGATGGCACCGCTGAGCGTGAGCGCCTGCGCGCCGGTCCAGTTCAACGGCCCGCCCAGCGTGACGCCATTGGCAACCGTCAGCGGAGCGCCGCTGCTGAGATTGGAGGCACCGGTGACATTCAATGCACCCGTGCCCAGCGCGGACGCGGTACCGAGTTGCAAGGTGCCCGATGCGAGTGTGGTGCCGCCAGCGAAGGTATTGGTGCCGTTGAGCGCGAGCGTGCCGGTACCGGTCTTGTTGATGCCACCTGCACCGGCAAGCGTTCCGGTCAAGGTGAGCGCATTGCCGCTGGCACCCAGGCCCAGTGTGTTGGTCAGCGCAAACGCATTGCCCAGCGTCAGCGGAGCGGTGGTATCCAATAGCCCGCCCGCTGCTGTCACCGTGCCGGTGCCGAGCGCACCGGAGGTTTCCAGCAGCACGGTGCCGGCACCCAGCGAGGTACCACCGGCGTAGGTGTTGGTGCCGCCAAGGGTGAGCGTGCCGGTGCCGACCTTGGTCAGCGCTCCCGCGCCGCTAATGCCCCCACCAAGCCGCAGCGTATTGGTTCCACCGAAGGCGATGTTATCGCTGAGCACGAACGCATTCGGCAGATCGACGGAAGCACTCGCCAGCACGCTGCCGATGGATGCGTTGACGGTTCCAGTACCCAACGCGCTGTTGTTGCTGACAGTCAGCGCACCGCCCTGCAGATTGACGCCACCGCTGAAGGTGTTGGTGCCAGTCAAGTCCAATCCACCGGTACCGGTTTTGGTCAGTGCACCGGTGCCGGTGATGGCGCTGGCGACTGTCACGCCATTGGCGCCTTGCAAGGTCAATCCACCCGCACCCAGCGCGATGCCGCCGGCAGGGTTGAGCGTCAAACCTGCAGCACTGGCTTCCAGCGCACCGCCATTGGCGGCGATGGTAGTGCCGAGCTGCGCAGGGTTGGCGAACTGCAACACGCCGCCATTGAGCGCGCTGCTGCCGAAGTTGCTGCCGCCACCCACCGACCAGGTGCCGCTGTTGACACGCAAGCTACCGAAATTGATGTATTGCGCCGTGCTGAGCGTTCCAACGCCGGTGCTGCCAGTGCCAGTGCCGGTGGCCGAGTTCTGCAGGATCAGCGTGTTGGTGCCGCCTGCGCCGCCATCCACCACCCCCGTTGCCGCAAAGCTCAGCAAGCCGCCGGGGCCCAGCAATTCGAGCGCCAGTCCGCCGGCGGTGTTGACGCTGCCGCCGGTGACTGCAGTGAAGCTGTTGGTGCTGCCAGCACCCATCGACACACTGCCGTTGATGGTGCCGGAGTTAACGAAGGTATTGCCGGTGCCCGAACTCTGAAAGCCCACGCGTCCGTTGATGGTGCCGGTATTGACGGCGTTGACCGTGCCGCCACCGCTGACTGCGATGACCGGTGTGTCCGAACCCAGGACCGACAAACCCAGCAACGCACGGCTATCGATCAGGCCGGCGTTATTGATCTGCACAACGCCATTGCTGGCCGAGGTGATGCCCAGCGCCATGCCGTCGAGATTGAGCAGGTTGGCACCGAGCAAACCGCCGGTGCCATAGATTGTGCCAGTGGCAAGATTGTTGGCGGTCACCGTTGTGGAGCTGGCATTGCCCATGGTGACGCCAGTGCTCAGTACCGACAGCAAGCCAAGCACCGACGGATCGATGGTGCCGCCGTTGTTGAGCGTGGCGTTGGTGCCGCTGAGCGCGATGGCGGTGCCGCCGAGCAAGCCTGCGGTCATTTGCGAACCGGCCGCGACGTTGACGGTCAGATTGTTTGCGCTGCTGGCAAAACTATTGCTGGTGATCGGCAGTCCCGAGCAGGTGACGGTTGCGCCCGCTGCAGGTAATGCAGGTGTGCATGCTCCCCAGGCCAGAGCGGGCGCGGCGGCCCCCACCGCCAGCACAACCAGGCTCGACAGACAACGGCGGGTTGCCCCGGACTTGCGCCGCCGCCGCACCAACTCATGCGTGACGACCCAATTGCCAATAGCTGCGTTCCAGACCAGCGCAAATGCACGATTCATTTCATTGCCCCCTGATTGCCGTGCCAAGACCGACACGTGGCCATGCACGCGCCTTCAAAGACGAGAGTTGATTAATGGTTGAGTCGGTTTAAAGCAGCGCTCGCTACTCCATCCCGGATAGTTAAAACGCGACGTCGATTAATACCAATCCCGAAATCGAATCTGATGCGATTAATAGGCGAAGCCGCGCAGCTGAAACTGTGCTGAATATCACTAACCACAAACTCATCCGTTACACACGCACAAACTGTCGACTGGTTTGCTCCGGCTCGCTAATGGAATTGCGTGACTCATCCGGACTGGCGCACGTTCCCCGCTGCATCATTCTCACCGAAAAAATGGGCAATTCTCCACGTTATGCGCGGTATTCGATTGGATGAGCCTGGATATTCAAAGCGGGCTGATGCAGGAGCGCAGCGCGTATAGCGGGCCGAACGGGAAATTTCGTTTTTATTCGTCGATGCTGCGCTGCAAGATTCGGCTTCTATCGCACGGCGGTCAGAATGTCTTGTCATGCAATCGTTTGCGCGATTAATACCACTGCACTACGTTCGATGCCGGTCGCTGGAATGGAATATTTGTATGCGTCAATTAACTGCCAGACAATGTGCCGAGCTCGCTGCCGTGTTACCGTTTTTTTCAGGCATTACGTTGGATATTCGATGAGGCGCGGATTCCAGTCCTTCGTCACCTACCGATGACTCCGGTTTGTTACTAGTAGCCATGCAGTGTGTGATCTTCAACACGGACCCTGACGACATGATGCTTGCTCTAGACGAAAAAGCGCAGGAACGGCACTTCGACTGGTCCGGCGTGCCGATCGATCTGGGTGGGATGGAGCCTCTCGATCAGATCGCGCGCCTGGTCTGCCACGCGCTTGTCGCGCCTGCCGCAGCGCTGACCATCACAGAAGGCGGCCGCTTGCGCGTGCTGGCGGCACGCGGCATCAGCATCGGCCATGTCGAACAGGCCATCGCGTCGTGTTGTCAGGTCAATGCCGCCGCCAACGGCGTTTCGGAGTTGATCGGCCATACCGCGCTTGCAACGATTCAATTGGGCGATGCGGCCTTCCCCGGATTGCCGGCGCGCTTCATCGCCTGTGTGCCGGTCGGCACGCCGCAAACCGGCGTCTCCGGCATCTTGTGTGTGGTCGATACGCGTGAGCGCCGTCTGGCCAGCCAGGAGCATCAACAACTGCTGATGTTCGCCAATGTGGCGGCTGCGCAACTCGAATTGCAATTCGGTGCCGGCCGCCGCGAGCCGCATAGCGGCCTGCTCAATGCGCGTCAGCTGCAATCGGATCTGGATGCCCTCGCCTTCGGCAGTCATTGCCTGCCGACCATCGCCGCGTTCATCGAGGTCTATGACACCCAGGCCGCCAACGAGGCGCGTCAGGCGCTGGGCATGCAACCGCTGGAAGAACTGATCCGCCATGCCAGCTATGTGCTGACCCGCGCATTGCGCGGCAAGGCCACCGTGTATCACGTGGCACCGATGCGGTTTGCGTTTTTCCTGTTGAACTCCGCGCCCGACGAAATGGAAGACCTGCTGCTCGATCTCAGGGACATGCTGCATCAGCCGGTGGATGCGGCTGGCGTGCCGATGTCGTTGACCTTTCATGCCGGCGTGGTGCGCTTCGCGCCGCAACAGCCCGACACCAACGATGTGATGCGCAAGGGGCTGGTGGCCTTGGGCGATGCGATCAACAACCACGCCATCGTGTGCTGGTACAGCGCTTTGCACGACGATGCGATTCAGCGCTCTTATCGTCTGGCATTGGACGCCGAACGTGCGTTGGAGGCCGGCGATTTCCGGCTGGTGTTCCAGCCGCGCATCGACCTTGCCGACCTGTCGGTGACCGGTTTCGAGGCCCTGCTGCGCTGGCACCATGCCAGTCTTGGCCCGATCGTCCCCGATGAATTCATCCCGCTGTTCGAAAAGACCGCCTTGATGTGCACGGTCACCAACTGGGTGATCGAAACCGCCTTGGTGCAACTGGCCAACTGGCGCGCGCACGGGCTGGATTTCTCCATCTCGATCAATCTGTCCTCACGCGATTTCGGCAACCTCAATCTCGCTGCGGATGTCATCAACCGCTGCAGGGAACTGGCCATTCCCACCCATCGGATCGAGCTGGAAATCACCGAAGGCCGCTGGTTGCGCAGCAATGTGGAGGCAGTACCGCGGCTGCGCGCCTTGCGTGATGCCGGTGTCAGCGTGGCCATCGACGACTTCGGTACCGGCTACAGCAATTTCGGTTACCTGACCGAATTGCCGGTCAACGTGCTCAAGCTCGATCGCTCGCTGGTCACCGGCATCGCCACCAAGGCCGGCATGCAACTGCGCGCCGAAGCCGTGGTGCGGCTGGCCAATGCGCTGGGCTATCGAACCGTGGCAGAAGGCGTGGAGCACGCCGACGAAATCGCGCTGCTGCGTAGCTGGGGCTGCGATGAAGCGCAGGGCTACTTGCTCTGCAAACCGATGGAGGCGCAGCTGGTGGCCGCTTATGTCCAGGCGACCTCAGCGCTGCAGCGTCTGTCCTGAGCGAGAGCGGCGGTGCCGGTCGTTGAACACGCTGCACCGCGCCAGCGTGTCGGCATGCTGGCGCGGCCCACCGCTGCGATGTCCTGGCTATCTGTCACTCGACAGCGAGCGCGCACGGCGCCGGCCAGATCGCTCAACTGAGATCGTGCAGGTCTTTGCCGAGTGGCGCAGTCAGCGCCCAGTCCGAGAAACGCACTTTCAACCCGGCGCGTTCCGGCGTACAGCACATCGGTCCGAGCAGACACTCGCGTGCCACCGGGAACGGGCACAGCCTCACCAGCGGCCAGCTGCGGCCGTCGGCAGAGGCCTGAAAGCGCAGCACGCCATCGGCAACCGTTGCGCGGATCCCAAAATCCTTGGGGTCTGCTTCGTACGGGCCCGTGGCCCAGTCCGAGACCGGGTTGGTCAGCACACTGCTGAGCATGGCGCGCCCGTCGCTGAGTTCGATCCCGGCCTTGACCCAGTGTTGCTCGTCCACACGCACCATGATGCCGGCCTGGTCGTACAGCGCTTCGTACTGGGCGCGCACACGCAGCTGCGCGGTGAAGCGAGGGCCAGCGTTGATGCCGAGAAAATGCCCACTGTCGCGGATGAAGCCGTAGTGCGTCTTGCGCCAGAAATCGGTTGCCTGATCGGTAACCACATCCAGCGTATCGCCCTCGACATGCAGCGTCTTCGGCCGGTTGAGCCAGGTGCCGCCGTGCCAGCCGCTGTCCTGCGTCATCGCTTTCTCCTGTTTGGCGTGTTGTGCGAACGCGCGCCCACTGAGCGCCATCCCGGCCATGCTACCGATCACCCGCCTGCGTATGCCATTGACTGCATCATCGTGCATCGACCGCGCTCCTGCGATTCATGGCTGCAGTAGTGTAGGCGTTGCACCTGCAAGCTTGCATGCATGCAGGCATGCGTTGATGGACATCCGCCCGCTCACGCACTGACTCACTGCCGAGCTTGATGGCATGCGCACCGCTAGCGATCAAGCGCGCGCCAAGAGACTCAGGCCGGGCGCGTGGCGAGGTGCCACGTGCACTGGACACTGCGCAGCACTGGTTCACTACTTCCACGCGCCCTGCCCTCAACCGTGCGCCAAGGCATAGTCGATTGCCGCGCAAATTGCCGCTACCTGCGCGGCATTGCATTGTTCCGGAGTGGCACTTGGACTGTCCGGGTAGACCTCGGTGGTGGTGCGGTACCGCGCATCGGTGACACCGGCGCACAAGCCCAAGCGCCGCACCGGGTAGTTGATGACGCCATGCCCCACCACCGGTGCGCCGATGAGCTGCCCGTCCGCATCGGCCGGCGCGATATGCGTCACCTGCGCCACCGCCGCGATCACCGCCTGCTGGAAGGCCGGTTGCGGGTCTTCGCTATCGCCGACCAGATAAAATCCATCGGGAATGCTGCCCGGAACAAACGCCGCACCATCGCGTGCCGCCAGGGCGGGGCGAAACTCGCTCTCATCGCTATCGGTGGTTTCGTGCAGATCGATATGCAGCAGCATCTGGCCCGTGGTTGCAGCCACCAGCCGCATCAGCGCGGCCGACTCTTCGGCAGGGCTGTTGGCGCGGAACGCACGGTTTGGATCCACTGCCGCGGCATTCCAGCGCTGAATGCGCTCGTAGCCCCACGGGTTGATGCACGGTGCGACCAGCAGGTTGCATCTGCCGGCATCGTCGGCGGCACGCTGTTGCAGGAACTGCAGCGCACCTTGTACGCCGCTGGTTTCGTAACCGTGCACGCCGCCGGTCACCAGCACGCACGGCAGACTTTCATCCCAAGGCGCACTCCGCAGTGCGAGCAGCGGGTAATCGGTTGGTGTGTGGTCGATGGCTCCATAGAGCACACGCTGATAGCGTGCATCCAAGGCCTCGATTTGCTGCACGACATCGTCGGCATAGCTGCGCTGCTGCAACTGGCGCGCGCGCCAGGCGCTGCGCTCCGGCTCGCCCCAGGGTTGCCCGGGCGTGCCGATCGGATAGGTTGCGTTGGTCGTCATTGCGGAACCCAGTGCCAGGAAAGCCTCAAGGGTAAGCGCACTGCGCGCAGAAACAAAAAGCCCCGCAAAGCGGGGCCGGTATAACGTGCCTGAGAGCGGCCGACAGAACGTGGCAAGCAATTGCGGCAGCGTGCAGGAGCGTGCATTGCACGAATGGTACATGCCGATTCAAGCACCGCCCGCGCGTGTCTGGTGACTGCGCAGTCGTTCTGTTGGCCGCTCCAAGGCGGTGGTGGTCACTTCTTCGCAGTGACACCCGGGGTGGCGTCGCGCACCAGGAACTCTTCGGTCAGCTCCGGCAGATGGGCCAGCAGCCAGTCGGCCATGGCCTGCTCCTGCGGCAATATCTGCTCGCACACGCGCTGCGTCTCGACATCGCCCACCGTCCTGGCGGCACCCAGCAAGGCGGTGTAAGTCGCGATCTCCAGGTTCTCGAACACATAGCTGGCCATCGCACCCTTGACGATTTCGTCGGAGGTGGTCATGCCCCCCATGGCCTGGCCGAACGCAGCCATCTTGCCCATGGTGTCCTTGATGACCGACGGCGAGCCACCCAGCCGTTCGATACACGATTCGACCAGACGCTGTTGACCTAGAGTCTCTTCCAGATGCTGCTCGATGCGTGCCTTGAGCTGCGGGTAATGCTCGATGCGCGCGGCCTGGGCCTTGAGCATCTGCTCTGCCTGCTGCTCCATCGCGTGTGCGTCGCGCAACCAGTCCATCAAATTTTCTTGGGGTTCTGCCATGCCGGTTCTCCTGTGTGTCTGCAATGCATCCAGCCTGCAAGGCCATGCATGAAAGACGCGGCTGTTTTAGGTGAATGAGGCGTGCGTCGTCTACACGGCATTGACACTTCCGGCCTTCCGACCCGGTGGCAAATGCGTGAGCGGCACGTTCTGCAAACGAGTGAACAGGCACCGGCAGCGTGTGCCAACGCGGCGTAGCGGAGTCTCGGACAGCGCGTGATGGATCGGTCATCCACAGGCCACATGAAGATGCAGCGGCTACTGTGATCTTTCGTGATCCGCAACGCGCATGGCGCGCGTCGCATCTTTCGCCTTCACGTCAGAGGTCGGGGTGCATCGAGGCGCCGCAGCGATTGCGGACGCGTCACGCAACGGCGGCCCGGTGCAACGGATCCGGGCAGCCGGCAATTCTGCAGCCGTGCGAAGCGGTCTTGCGAGAACAGTGAAATTTTTCACTGCAATCGATGTCGGTCTTCAAGCAGGCTGCAAAAATTTCCTGCTTGCGCTTGATGCGTTGCATAGCAAGCACACATTCATCGCCCAAGTACTCACCCTGCTCCGTTCGGGAGGACCGACCGCAATGACCTGCAATCGATTGCGTCGCGCAGCGTGTCAGTCTCGGGTGCGTTTACGCCTAAAAAACAGGGGCGCCACGCTGCAATCGCGTTGCGCCCCTTGGCCACGGTCGCCAGGATCGGCACGCCTGAGGCGTACCGACGACTGGATTACGCGGATTCTTCCTGCGGCTTGGCCTGCTTGGAACGCCCACCCTTGCTGCCGATCCGCGACATGTGATCGCGGTCGCGGCTCACGGCCTGGCCGCCCTTGCGACCCGCTTCGCGTGCTTCGTCGCTGGTAAATTCGTGCGCATTGCCGCTGGCATGTGCAGCTTTGCCGCCGCTGCTTGCCAGCACACGACGCTTTTCCGGATCCAATGCGGCAAAGCCGCGCCGGCTACGGGTACTGTTCTGTGCGTCTTCCACTGTGCCTCCTCTCGATGCTTCGGTTACGCCTGGGTAATAGGCTTACCGCAACATTCGTGCCAACCCGGAAAGGCGTGCGCCGTGGTGCAGTGCAACTGGATGCAGGAAAAAACGGCTGCGCTCGCTGTGCAAATCTTGCACACCTTCACTGCACCGGATGCGCGGCACCACCTCTTGAATGGGTAGCGCTACCAAGCGGCGTCGGTGGTGCGGGTCGTGTAAGCAACCGAAGCGCGGCGAGGTGAGCCTGCAGACACAATGGCCGTGAATCGTCGCCCCAGCACCTGACCTTTCCCGACCATCCGCACCGTTGCCGAACACCGCAGCGATCGGTTAGCCCTACGGAAAACACCCCCAGGCTCGCCTTGAAGGCTGCCGCAAGTCCGTCGAGGAGTTGGGCATGCCCCTGATCACCGGCATCGGGCACCAGACCGTTGCCGGGCGCCTGCCGTGCCAGGCCCATCGCCACGCGCGCGGCGTTGACCCCGGCAAACCGCTCGGCCTCTCGCCGTGGACGCGGTCAAACAGCGCCGTCGCGAATCGCTGGCCGTCCGTACCTCAGCTGTTTTACTGCTGCACAGGTTGCTCTGCCACTTTCAACCCACCGCCTGCTCTACCACCGCAGCATGGCGGTCGTCGCATGCAGCAGCGGCCTCGGACAAGGCGTCTCCCACCAACAACAAGGTCGGCAGACCCGGCAACAGTGCACTGGCTGTCATCCCGAGTTCGCCCAGGGTGGTGAGGCGACGTTGCTGCTCCGGTCGCGTTGCCGCCTGTACGATGGCGGCCGGCGTGCTGGCCGGCAAATGCGCGAGCAATGCGCGGGCCAGGGCATCTGCGCGGCGCAGCCCCATGTAGATGCCCAGCGTGGTTCCGCTGGCCGCCAGCGCGCCCCAGTTCGGCTCGCCATGGTCGCGCGTGTGCGCAGTGACGAAGGTGATGCCATGGCAGTGGCTGCGATGGGTCAGCGACACTTCCAGCGCCGCCGCCGCCGCGAAAGCCGCGCTCACGCCGTTGATCACCTGCACGCCGACACCTGCACGGCGCAGGAAGCCGATCTCTTCGCCAGCGCGGCCAAACAGCAGCGCATCGCCCCCTTTGACGCGCACCACGCGCAGGCCCTGCAATGCGTAGCGCCGCATCAACCGGCAGATGAACTCTTGCGGCGTGGAACGGCATCCACCGCGCTTGCCGACCCGGATCACGCGTGCCTGCGGTGCTAGTTCGACGATCTGCGGGTTGGCCAGATCGTCCAGCAGCAGCACCTGTGCCGACGCCAGCGCCTTCACCGCCTTGATGGTGAGCAATTCCAGATCGCCGGGGCCGGCGGACAACAACACCACATCACGCGCGCAGGAAGGTGTGACTGACATGAGGGATCTCGCAGTGTGTGGAGGGAAAGTGCGCTCAGGGAAAGGCTGCGCTCATGCAAGCCGTGTTCGCCGGCACAGCCGGGCGAGTTGCGGCACGCAGGAGCCGCACACGGTGCCGCAGCCCAGGCGTTGCTTGAGCTGCGCGACATCGGCGCCGTCGTCGATGGCGGCGTGAATCGCGGTGGCCGACACATGCATGCAGGTGCACACGATCGGGTCGCTGGGCGTGCTGCGGGTTTGCGCGAACACCGACAGCCGCGCACCGCGCCAGGGCCTGCCGGCCAGTGCGGTGGTGAGCAGCGATCGGTTGGTCTCGCTGGGCTGCGCGGCGCTGAGCAGAACGCCCTTGATGTAGTCATGGCCGTGTTGCGTGCGCCAGCCGACACGGCGCATCAGCCCGCGACGCAGATCGCGATATTCCAGCACGTCCGTACCGGCCGGCAGTTGCAACGCGGCAATCAGCCGATCGATCCATGCGGCCTCGGGCGCATGTTCGCAGGCTGCATGCAGCACCGCCCACTGCCCGCCCGCATCGCGGTTGGTAGCGTCCGGCGGCTCTGCATGCAGGCGCAGCGAGGCGTAACCGCAGTCGCGCAGCAACGGCTGCAACGCCTGCTGCAAGGCGATTGCATCGCCGCGCCGCGCCGCCAACAGATGCCAGCCGAACACGGCCTTTTCCACCCGCACGGCGGCGTGCTTGAGCTCGGGCTGATACGAGCGGGCATCCACTGCAGGCGTGCTGACCTCGTTGATGCCGCCGCTGGACAGGCTCTGCCCGCTCCAATGCATCGCCGCAAATACGGTGCCTGAGCGCAATTCGTCCGACAGTTCCAGCGGCAGCACCAACGCGCCGCGTTTGCTCGCAATCTGCATCAATTCACCGGCCACCAGCCCACGCCGCGCAGCATCGTCCGGGTGCATGCGCAGCGCCGGCTCGGGGCTGTGCGCGAATGCGGCCGCCACTCGACCGCTGCGCGACATGCCGTGCCATTGATCGCGCAGGCGACCAGTCAGCAACCGCATCGGAAATCGCGCGGAAGTGGCTTCGGCCACCTTGCGATACGGCGTGACGTGGAAGCGCGCACGTCCGTTGCCATGTGCGAACACACCATCGGTGTAACGCCGCGCCTGCCCTTGCGTGCCACCCGCCGGAAACGGCCATTGCTGCGGCCCGTGATCCAGCAGTGCGTAATCCAGGCCGCCGATATCCAGATCGCGCCCAACCGTAAGGGCGCGATGCTCGTCGAAAATCTGCGCTGTGGTGTCGAAGGCGAACAAGCCCTGCCCGCTCGCTGGGGCCAGGCGCGCTTCCAGACGACGCGCCACTTCGTTGGCAATCCACCAATCCGCACGTGCCTGCCCGGGCGGCTCGACAGCCTTGCGCACGCGGGTGATGCGCCGCTCGGAGTTGGTCACCGTGCCGTCCTTCTCGCCCCAGCTGGCGGCCGGCAACAGCACATCGGCATACGGCACGGTGTCGTTGCCGGAAAACGCATCCTGCACGATCACCAGTTCGGCCTGTTCCAGCGCGGCACGGATGCCGGCAACCTCCGGCATCGAATGCACGGGGTTGGTGCACACGATCCACACTGCCTTGAGCGTGCCTGCACGCAGGCGCTCGAACAATTGCACGGCCGGTGTCCCGGCAGTGGGCGAAATGCGTCCCGCCGGCACGCCCCACAACCGTTCCAGTTCGGCGCGGTCGTCGGCATTGCCGATCTCGCGATGCGCCGCCAGCATCGTCGCCATGCCGCCCACCTCGCGCCCACCCATCGCATTGGGCTGGCCGGTCAGCGAAAACGGGCCCGCGCCCGGCTTGCCGATCTGGCCGGTGGCCAGATGCAGGTTGATCAACGCCAGGTTCTTGTCGGTGCCATGCGCGGACTGATTCAAGCCCATGCAGTACAGCGACAAGGCTGCAGGGCTGCGCCCGAACCACTCGGCCGCCTGCACCAGGTCCTCATGCGAGATGCCGCAGATCTCGGCGCTCATGCGCGGGGTGTACTCGCGCAGCATGTGCTTGAGGGCATCGAACGCTTCGGTATGCGCCGCAACAAAATGCGCATCCACCAGACCCTCCCAGATCAGGTGATGCAGCATGCCGTTGAACAATGCGACGTCGGTACCGGGTTCGATGGCTAGGTGCAGATCGGCCATGGCCGCGGTGTCGGTGCGCCGCGGATCGATCACGATCCAACGGATGTCGGGGTTGCGTGCACGCGCCTCTTCCAGCCGGCGGAACAGCACCGGATGCGCATACGCCATGTTGCTGCCGGCAAACAGCACGGTGTGCGCCAACTCCAGATCTTCGTAACAGGTGGGTGGGCCGTCGGCGCCCAAGGCGAGCTTGTAGCCGGTGACCGCGCTGGACATGCACAGGCGCGAGTTGGTGTCGATGTTGTTGGTGCCGATCAGGCCTTTGGCGAGCTTGTTGAACACGTAATAGTCTTCGGTCAACAACTGGCCGGAGAGATAGAACGCCACCGCATCGGGGCCGTGTTCTTCGATGATCGCCGCCAGCTTGCGGCTCACGTGGCTGAGCGCCTGATCCCAGCTCACCGCCGCACGCTGCGCCTGCCGATGCCGGCGCAGCTCCGGCGCAAGAACGCGCCCCTGCGTGCTTGCGACGGTCTGCGGCAACGCCAGACCCTTGCTGCACAGACGGCCGTAATTTGCAGGATGCAGCGGGTCGCCTTCGATGCCGACGATGCGTTCGCCATCGACATCGTGCGTGCTGTGAATCAGCACGCCGCAACCCACACCGCAATAACAGCAGGTCGAGCGCGTGATGCGATGCATCGGCCCTGCCGTCGGTGGCTGCGCCGCGTTGGCTGGCGACGGTGGCTGAAGGCCTTCGCTCATGTTGCCGGCTCGGTCACGGCATCGTCCTGCTCTACCGGCTGCAGCACGATCCACACCGCATCGGCCTCCACCTTAATCGGATAGCGCGGCGCGCAGCCCACGTCGGGCGCGCAGGCCTGCCCGCTCTGCAAGCCAATCGCCCAGCCATGCAGGGGACAGGTCACGGTGTCGCCAGCCACTATCCCTTGCGACAACGGCCCGCCCTTGTGCGGGCACCGGTCGCGTAGCGCGAATACCTGGTCGCTGGCGGTACGGAACAGCGCAATCGGGGCAATGCCCTCGATCTCCAGCACGCGCGCGCCCAGCGCCGGCAGTTCCTGCAGGGCGCATACACGCACCCAGGCGTTTGGCTTGTGCATGCTCATTCCTCCACCGTGGCGGCCGGCGCGGCGATGCGCAGCGGTTGGTATTCCTGCCGGCGCTCGCCGGCAATGCGCGCCTTCCATGGGTCGACCAGACCTTCCAGCGAGTACAGCAGCCGCTCGTACAGCGCACGCCGGTTTGCGGCGTCGTCCACCACCTGCGCACGGATGTAATCCAGACCCACGCGTGCGATGTAGTGCACCGTGCGATCCAGGTAATAGGCCTGCTCGCGATACAACTGCAAAAACGCGCCGGTGTATTCGCGCACTTCGTCGGCGGTGGCCACCTTGACCAGGAAACGCGCCACCTCGGTCTTGATGCCGCCGTTGCCGCCGACATGCAGCTCCCAGCCCGAATCCACCGCGATGATGCCTACGTCCTTGATGCCGGATTCGGCGCAATTGCGCGGGCAGCCGGAGACCGCCAGCTTCACCTTGTGCGGGCTCCACATATTGGCCAGCATGGTTTCCAGATCGATGCCCATCTGCGTGCTGTTCTGCGTGCCGAAGCGGCAGAATTCGCTACCCACACAGGTCTTCACCGTGCGGATCGACTTGCCGTAGGCGTGGCCCGACGGCATGCCCAGATCGCGCCACACATCCACCAGGTCTTCTTTCTTGACCCCGAGCAGATCGATGCGCTGGCCGCCGGTCACCTTGACCATCGGCACCGCATACTTGTCGGCAACATCGGCAATACGGCGCAACTCGCCGGCATTGGTCACCCCGCCCTTCATCTGCGGAATCACCGAAAACGTGCCGTCTTTCTGGATATTGGCGTGGGCGCGCTCGTTGATGAAGCGCGATTGCGGGTCGTCGATGGCTTCATGCGGCCAGGTCGACAACATGTAGTAGTTGATCGCCGGCCGGCAGGTGGCGCAGCCGTTGGGGGTACGCCATTCCATAAAGGCGTAGGCCTGCGCATGGGTGAGCAGCTTGTGCTCGCGGATGGCGCGCCGCACCTCGCCATGGCTCAGGTCGGTGCATGCGCACACTGCCTTGGTTTTGGAGGTTTCCTGAAAGTTGGAGCCCAGGCAATTCATCAGGATCTGTTCGACCAAGCCGGTGCACGAGCCGCACGAACTGGCCGCCTTGGTGTGCTTCTTCAGCTCGTCGACGGTGAACAGGCCTTGCTCGCTGATCGCTTTGACAATCGTGCCCTTGCACACCCCATTGCAACCGCACACTTCGTCGCTCTCGGACATCGCACTGGCGCGGTCCTGGCCGCCGGTGCCGGAGTCGCCCAGCGCGCTTTCGCCGAAGATCAGTTGATCGCGCTGCGCCTGGATCGGCGTGCCGTCCTTGAGCAACTTGAAGTACCAGCCCCCATCGCTGGTGTCGCCATACAGGCACGCACCGACCAGCACATCATCGCGGATCACCAGTTTCTTGTAGACGCCGCCGGCCGGGTCGGACAGCACGATCTCTTCGCAGCCATCGCCGCCCATGAAGTCGCCGGCCGAAAACAGATCGATCCCGGTGACCTTGAGCTTGGTCGAGGCGACCGAGCCGCGATAGATGCCGATGCCGAACTGCGCCAGATGATTCGCGCACACCTTGGCCTGCTCGAACAACGGCGCCACCAGGCCGTACGCGATGCCGCGATGGTTCGCGCACTCGCCCACCGCGTACACGCGTGGATCGAAGCTCTGCAGGCTGTCGTTGACCACGATGCCGCGCGAACAGTGGATGCCGGCCTCTTCGGCCAGCCGCGTGTTCGGGCGGATACCCGCCGCCATCACCACCAGATCGGCCGGGATCTCGCTGCCATCGGCAAACTTCACACCGATCACTTCGCCCTGCGCATTGCCCAGCAGCGCGCTGGTGGCGGTACTCAGCTTGAAGTGCAGCCCACGCGCACGCAGTGCCTGCTGCAGCAGGTTGCCGGCCACCGGGTCGAGCTGGCGTTCCAGCAGCCAGCCGGCCAGGTGCACCACCGTCACCTCCATCCCGCGCAGTTTCAGCCCATTGGCTGCTTCCAGACCCAGCAGGCCGCCACCGATCACCACCGCATGCTGCTTGATCCGCGCGGTGTCGATCATGGTGCGCGTGTCCTGAATATCGCGATATCCGATCACACCTTTCAGGTCGTTGCCCGGAATCGGCAGCACGAACGGCAGCGAGCCGGTGGCGATCAACAGGCGGTCGTATTCGGCTTCGGTGCCATCGGCGGCAATCACGCGGCGGCGCACGCGATCGATGCGCGTGACTTGCTTGTTCAAATGCAGGTGGATGCCGTTGTCCTGATACCACTGCAACGGGTTGAGCACGATGTCGTCGAACTCCTGCTCGCCGGCCAACACCGGCGAGAGCAGGATGCGGTTGTAATTGGGATGCGGCTCGGCGCCGAACACGGTGATGCGGTACATGCCCGGCATCAGCTTGAGCAGTTCCTCCACGGTGCGGATGCCGGCCATGCCGTTGCCGATGACGACGAGTCTGGGTTGCTTCATTGCCTGGATTCCTGTCGACATGTCAGACGCGGGCCGCGCCGGCTGTGGACCATTCGCTACGCCACTGCGTTTTGACGCCGGCCAGCAGCGCCCAGCCACCGAGTGCAAAAGCAGCGAAAACCCACATGCCGATCGCGTAGCTGCCGGTGTGTTGTTTGAGCACGCCCAGCCCTGCGGCAAGCGCAAAACCACCGATACCGCCAGCCATGCCGATCAGGCCGGTCATCACCCCGATGTCCTGTGCAAATCGCTGCGGCACCAGCTGAAACACAGCGCCATTGCCGGCACCCAGGCACAGCAAGGTCAGCACGAACAACGCCAGCGTCACCATCGCGCCGCCAGCGCCGAAGCCGGCGATGCCTACCAGCGCAGCAACCAACAGATACACCGTGAGCAAGGCGCGGGTACCGCCAACACGGTCTGCGATGACGCCGCCCAATGGCCGCATCACCGAGCCCGCCAATACGCAAGCGGCAGTGGCCCAACCGGCCGTACGCGCATCGAAGCCGAACTGGTCGTGGAAATACCCAGGCAATGCGCTGGCAAACCCGGAAAAGCCGCCGAAGGTCACCGAATAGAAAAACATGAAACGCCAGGCATCGCGGTTGCCCACCAGCACACGGCCGTAATCCGACCACTGCTTGCGTGCGACTGCGGCGGGCGCTTCCCTGGCGATCAGCACGAACACGATCAAGGTGAGCACCAACGGGATGCACGCCAACCCGAACACGTTCTGGTAGCCAAATGCCAACGCCAGCATCGGTGCGAACAAGGCAGCCAACACCGTGCCGGAATTTCCCGCACCTGCAATGCCCATCGCAGTGCCCTGATGCTCGGGTGGATACCAGCGCGAGGCCAGTGGCAGCGCCACTGCAAACGAAGCACCGGCAATGCCGAGCAACACACCCAGCAGCAACACCTGCCCCATGCTGTGCACACCGAGTTGCCATGCACCGAACAACGAGGCAATCACCGCCAGCTGTGCCGCTACGCCTGCCCGCTTGGCGCCGATGCGGTCTGCCAGCATACCCAGCACCAAGCGCAACACCGCGCCGCACAAGATCGGCACGGCCACCATCAAGGCACGCTGTTGCGTATCCAGCCCCAGCGATTGCGCGATCGGCACCTGCAGCGGACCAAGCAGGTACCACACCATGAAGCTCAGGTCGAAATACAGGAAAGATGCGAACAACGTGGGCGTGTGCCCTGATCGCCAGAACGAGCGCTGCATAGAGACCTCTTCGAGTGCGATGGCCAAAAAAAACGGCGCCCCTCCGGTAAACCGGAAGGACGCCGTTGTCCTGGATGCCTGCGGGTCGCCGTTGATCCGCTGCATCGTCTGCATGTTGTTGCAGGTACGCCGTTGCACCTGCACGAGAGGTCTACGCAATCAGCGTGCCAAGTTTTTCACCAGCGCCTCACCGCGCGCAAGTGTTTGATCTGTATTTGATTATTAGTTGGTTCCTGAGGTTTTGCATTGTCGTCTATAGCAGCTGGCGCGGCTTAGCATTCCCGGCTTTCGTGCAGCGACGCACCAACAACGTGCATGAGTCAACGGCGCGGCATTTGGCACTTCCAAAAACAAGCTATCCATCCGTTATTGCTCTTGTGGCGCAATCGCACGCTTATCTGTGAGGATCAAAGGCTTGATCGAAACACCGAATCAGTCTCGCAGCGTCGAGTGCGCGGTGCCCTCACCGCTCGCGGGACACGCCGTTAACCCATCCATGGGGGCTCGGTGGCGGCATCCATGCCGCCAACGGTCCCGCAATCGGCAAGGACACCGCACCAGATAGTTGGCTGGTGATTTATTAAAGAAAATAGGGCGCCGCGCCAGACCATTACTAGGTGCTTGTTGAAAACTCTACGCAACGACCAACTTGACTGGTCCTTGCCCGCTCACCGTCGCGGGACCTTGAGCGGCATGGATGCCGCGCCAGAGCCTCCAGGGACGGATTCACGGCATGTCCTGCGATGGTGGGCGGGCAAGGGCCCTGCAGCAAAGGTGCAGCGTCGAGGGCGCGGTGCCCTCATTGAAGAACGAAATCATCGGGTCAGACAGTTTGCCGGCTGTCTTATTGAAAACTCTACGCAACGACCATCGTGACTGGTCCTTGCCCGCTCACCGTCGCGGGACCTTGAGCAGCATGGATGCCGCGCCGGAGCTACAGGGACGTACTTGCAGCGTGTCCTGCGATGGTGGGCGGGCAAGGGCCCTGCAGAAAACGCGCAGACGCGCCGCTCCAAGTCTGACTTGTCTCAATCTCTGACCACGACAGCAGAGAGCACCCCGTTGGTCAATCGCTCTCAGGCGCATCGAACAACCGATGGCTGCGATGATCGCTATCCGGCACCGCAACACCTACACGTGCGGCAGCGCGGCGATAGTTGTCGAGCCGATGGATGTCGTGGAGCCGCGCGATGTCGTTGTCTTCAATGGTATGCCAGCCCCAGCGCTGGAACTGGCTCAGGAACCACTCCCCGTCCGAGAGCCAGGGCATGTTCACGGCACCGCCGCGATGGAACGCCAGCGCAGTCGCGTCGTCCGCAATGGTATTGGCACCCGCATTAGCCTCGCCCTCAGCATCCGCGGCAAGACACGCCGCCAGATGCGCAGCCGACACCCCGATATGCTGCGGCTCGGCCAGCCACTGCGCACACTGCGCGCGGTTGGCCGGCGCGGCGTCCAGCCAGCGGCAGGCCTCCAGCACGCAGGCCGTCAAGCGCTCGCTCAACTCCGGCTGCAGTGCAGCGAATTCGCGTCGGCATGCCAGCACTTTTTCCGGATGGCCGGGCCACAACTCACCGCTGCGGATCACCCGCCGGCCGCTGCCGTGCGCTTCGGCCACAGCTGCCCACGGCTCGCCGGAACAATAGCCGTCGACCAATCCGCTAGTCAGCGCCTCCGGCATCTGCGGCGGCGGAATACTGAGCACATCCACATCGCGCATCGGGTCCACCCCGCCTGCGGCCAACCAGTAATACAGCCACAGCGCATGCGTGCCAGTGGGAAAGGTCTGCGCGAACACCGCGCGACGCCCGAGCCCGGCCAGTGCCTGCGGCAGCGTGCGGCCGGCTGCCAACACCTGCGCCAGCGCAGGTGCCAGCGTGATCGCCTGGCCGTTGTGATTGAGCGTCATCAGCAAGGCCATTGGGCACTGCGGCCCGGCAATGCCCAGATCGATCGCATACACCAGGCTGGCCAGGGCATGCGCTGCCTCTACTTCGCCCGCGAGCAGACGGTCGCGCACACCGGCCCAGGAGGCCTGCCGCTGCAAGTCCAGCTGCAGGCCGTGCGCACGGTCCAGGCCCAGGCGCTGCGCTGCGACCAACGGCGCGCAGTCGATCAACGGCATGTAGGCAACGCGCAACACGGGTAGTTCGGCTTGGCTCATAGATTCACCCCAACAAATCGGCCATGGCCACGATGCGGCGCGCCACTTCGACCAGCTTGACGCCCTGTTTCATCGCCTGCTGGCGTAACGCCGCATAGGCATCGGCCTCGCTCAGGCCGCGTTTTTCCATCAGCAAGCCCTTGGCGCGGTCGATCTGCTTACGGTCCTGCAGCGCCTGCTGCACATCGTCCAGGCGCTTGCGCATGCTGCTTTCCTGGGCAAAACGGGCCAGTGCCACCTGCACGATCGGCGCCAGCCGCGCCGGTGCCAGGCCATCCACCACATACGCGGTGACGCCTGCGCCGACCGCTGCGTGGATCAACGCATCGTCGCCATCGCCGGAAAACATCACCACCGGCCGCGGTGCATGCGCATGCAGCATCGACAACTGCTCCAGGGTGTCGCGCGAAGGCGAATCCACATCGATCACCACCACATCCGGCTGCTGGCTCTGCACCGCATGCAGCAGCGCGCCGACCGATGCCACATCGTCAAGCACCGTGTAGCCGGCGCGCGTCAGCGCCTGGCGCAGTTGGCCGATCGGCTTTTCGGTATCGTTGACCAGCAAAACACGCATTGGCGGCAGCGAGGCGTGGACGTGGCCTGATGGTGCCATGCAACATGCATTCGGTGCGAGCCATCTTTTCGGAGTGTGTCTGATGCCGTTGTTCCCGTTGTTCGCCAATCTGCAGGGGCGTGCCGTCCTGGTCATCGGTGGCGGCGAAGTCGCCACGCGCAAGGTGCTGGCCCTGCTCAAGGCCCAGGCGCATATCCGCCTGTATGCCCATGCGCTTTCGCCCGAGCTTGCGGTGCTGATGCAGGCCGGCCGCTTCGAGCAACTGGGTGGCGCGTTCGACCCGGCATGGATCGACGATGTGTGGCTGGTGGTGGCCGCCACCGACGACACCGACTTGAATCAGCGCGTGGCCGCCGCCGCAGGTGCGCGGCAACGGCTGGTCAATGTGGTGGACGATGCCGAGTTGTCGACGTACCAGGTGCCCGCCATCGTGGACCGCGACCCGCTGATCATCGCCATCTCCTCGGCCGGTGCCGCGCCGATGCTGGCGCGCCGTCTGCGCGAGCGGCTTGAGCGCGAACTGGATGCCTCGGTTGGCCGCTTTGCCGGGCTGTTCGCACGCTACCGTGAGCGTATCCGCAGCCAGTTTCCGGACATGAACCGGCGCCGCCGCTGGTTCGACCGCGTCATCGATGGCAACGTGCCGTTGTTGCTGCAGGCCGGCAATGACCAAGCGGCCGAGGCCGCGTTCAGTGCCGCGCTCGACGATGCCGGCGCCATCCCGGCGCGTGGCAGCGTGCAACTGGTGGGCACCGGCCCCGGCGATCCGGGCCTGCTGACCTTGAAAGCCCTGCGCGCGATGAATCTGGCCGACGTGCTGCTGATCGACGAGGGCGTTCCCGATGCAGTCCTCGAGCTTGCGCGCCGCGACGCCTCGCGCCGTGCGTTGCCGCAGGCAACCGAAGCCCAACAACAGTTGATCGTGGAACTGGCCAGCGACGGCTTGCACGTGGTCGCCCTGCGCAGCGGCGCCGGTTACGACAGCGCAACTGCGGATGCGATCGACACAGCGTTGCGTGCACGCGGACTGGCCTGCGACCGGGTGCCTGGTATTGCCGCTGCCAACGAGCCCGGTTGACCGCTGCGTGTTCATCGGCGCCGAGCCAATGAATACGTCGCACGCCCCGCAGCCGATTCATGATGTAGTCACGCTGGCAACATTGCGCAGCCGCATCACCGCAACATCAGCAGCCGTGCTCTGCTATCCGCATGCAGCATCACTCTTTGGGAAATCGTTTGCGCGCACTGTCGCGCACATCGATATCGAAGATTACGTGCAGCGCCATGGTTTCGGCGTGCCCGGCACCCGCATCGAAAGTGAAGCGCAAGCCGTCGCGGCTGGGCAGTTGCCGCGCATGCTCTTCGAGCGCGCCGCGCGGCACCAGCAACTGCCAGTGGTCGGTGGCGCAATTGCATGCCGCGTGGCCACCGGTGAGGCTCACGCTATGCCGCACCAGCCGCGCGCCCTGCCCGCTCGGCAACCGGCTCGCATTGTCGACCGTGCGCCCGGCCAGTAGTTCGGCCAGTTCGGCTTCATCGATACGGAACCGCAACTGCTGGCCTTCAATCTGGATTCTCATGAATCAGCGCACTCCACTGTTCGGGCGTATTGCAATTGACGAACGCGGCACGTTCGCTGGCGGTGACAGCCACGCGATGGCACTGCAGTGAACGCTGCAAGGCGCGCAGCGAGCGTGACGGTGCAGCGCCGGCCATCAGCATGCTCAGCGCCTCACGCACGCCTGCATCGATGCGCAGGCACATCGGCAGCATCTGGTCCTCGAAGGCCACACAACGGTGCTGCGAGGGCGCTACGAGCTTGCTCAGCAACGCGGCCGACAATAGCGGCATATCCACCGGAACCACCACCAGCGTGATCGCATCGGGCACGCGCGCGAGCACGCTCGCAAGGCCGCCGAGCGGGCCCAGGTCGGGCTGGGCATCGGCAATCCCGGCGTAATCAGGCCGGTTGCCGCTGACCAGGACCTGCTGCGCCCCCGCCTTACGCAGCAGCGCCTGCATCTGTTCCAGCAACGGGCGCCCATGCCATGGCAGCAGCGCCTTGTCCTGCCCCATGCGCGACGAACGGCCGCCGGCCAGCACCACCCCCGTCCACGGCTGCACCGGCGTCATGCGGCAACTCGAAGTTGCAGGTCACGCACCGGCATGTTCATGGCGCGATGGCCGGCGCGGCCGGTTGCAGATGGCCCAAGCCGAACACTTCTGCGTGTGTGCTCGGCGCGGCGCCTTCGTCCTGCGGCTCCAGTACCGCCCAGACATTGGCCTGCAGCAACGGCGCCACCCGAAAGGATTCCTGCTGCGGCAGGATCTGCACCGACAGCATGCCGGCTGCACTGCACAGCAGGCGTGCGCGCAGATGCTGGCGCCAGATCGGCCGCGCATGCAGCGGCGTTTCCAATGCCACATGCAGCCCGCGCTCGGCAGGCATACCCAACAGACCACGCAGTGCCGGCTCCACGAAAAAACGCAGCCCGGCCGCACTGGCCATCGGGTTGCCCGGAAGCCCGACATACAACACGCCATCGGCAAAGCGTGCCAGCAACACCGGCTTGCCCGGCCGCACCGCGACCTTGTGAAACACCACCTCGGCAGCGTGGCGTGCCAGCGCATTCGGGATGAAGTCGTAACGACCACGCGAGACCGCGCCGGTGCTCAGGATGAGATCGGCACCGGCGTCGCGCGCCTGCGCCAGCGCCGCATCGAATGCAGCATCGTCATCGCCCACCCGCCCCCGCCACACCACGTCGGCACCGGCAGCGCGCAACTGACTGAGCAGATAACTGCTGCTGCCATCGCGAATCTGGCCAGGCTGCAGGGGAAGTGATGCGTCGCCGATCAACTCGTGCCCGGTCGCGATCAAGGCCACGCGCGGCTGCCGCACCACCTGCACGCGCGCGCAGCCCAGCCCCGCCAGCAGCATCAAATGCGCGCCGCGCAGCACGGTGCCGGCGTCGATCACGCTGTCGTGCAGGCGCACGTCTTCGCCGCGGCGCCGGATGTGCTGGCCTGCACGCACCGCATGACGCAGGCGGATGCGGCTAGGGCGCTCGCCGTCGTGTTCGAGAACCTGCACCTGCTCGATCGGCACCACCGCATCGGCGCCCACTGGCACTCCGGCACCAGTCATGATCTCCCAGGCCGCACCTGTCGCGGCCGCACCGGCATCCTGACCCGCTGCAACGGTGCCGCTCACCACATGCTCGCTGTCTGCCGGCGCGCCAGCACCGGCGGTTGCCAGCGCAAATCCATCCATCGCGCTGTTGTCGAAGGGCGGCAGCTCGGCCGGGCTCGACCACGGGGCGGCCAGCACCCGGCCTTCGGCATCGGCGCTCGCCACCCACTCGCTGGTGAGCGTTGCGACGTGCGTGTGTATCAGCGCGAGTGCTTCGGCATAGCTGATCATGTGCAGGAAAGTGCCGATCAAAGGATGACCTGGCTAGGATACCGGCCCCTGGCGTAGCAGGTACAGGCGCTGCCAAGGCGACATGCGGCGTTGCATGAGTCAAGCCCGCCTCGCGCCCGCACACACCGCTTGAAGCTGCTCGAACAGCCTGTAGACAGGACGCGCCGCAAGGTTGCAGGCCATTTTCGGCAACTGCAACGCATGCGATTCGTCGACTACGCGGGCTGGTTCGCCAGCATTATCCGAGCGGCGGCCGCGCCCGCATGGCGCTACGTGCAGCCGTTCTGCCAGCCGATCTAAGGAAGCTCTGAACAAAGCAGCATGATCTGCGACAATCGATCAACGAACCGAGCGGACGATTTCGATGCAGCTGAGCTTCGGCGATGCGGAGTACAACGGCAAGCGCAAGCAGACGCGGCGCGAGGTATTTCTGGCCGAGATGGATCAGGTGGTGCCGTGGAAAAACCTGCTGGCGTTGATCGAGCCGCATTATCCAAAGTCGGGGCAGCCGGGGCGACAGCCGTATCGGCTGGAGACGATGCTGCGCATCCACTTTTTGCAGCAGTGGTACGCATTGAGCGATCCATCGGCGGAAGAAGCCCTGTACGACACGGTGTCGATGCGGCGTTTTGCAAAGATCGGCGGCCTGGATGAGGTGCCGGACGAGACGACGATACTCAACTTCCGCCACTTGCTGGAGCAACACGATGTGGCGCGCAAGCTGTTCAACCGGGTCAACGCGCACCTGTCGCGCAAGGGACAGAGCCTGCGCAGCGGGACGATCGTAGACGCCACGATCATTTCAGCGCCAAGTTCGACCAAGAACCAGGACGGCAAGCGTGATCCGCAGATGCATCAGACCAAGAAGGGCAATCAGTATTACTTCGGAATGAAAGCGCATATCGGCGTGGACGATGTGTCCGGGTTGGTGCACCACGTAGAATGCACGGCAGCCAACGTCGCCGATATCACGCAGGCGCACAAGCTACTGCATGGCAAGGAAGACACGCTCAGCGGGGATGGCAGATATACCGGGCTGGACAAGCGCGAGGAAATGGCGAGAAAGCGCACGTTGCGCTACCTGATCGCAGCCAAGCCCTCGAAGCTGAAGCAGATCAAGAACCAACGCGAATTGAAGCGGGCCAAGCGTTGGGAGCACACCAAGGCCAGCTTGCGCGCGAAGGTGGAACACCCGTTTCGGGTGATCAAACGCCAGTTCGGTGACGTCAAGGTGCGCTATCGCGGTTTGGCGAAGAACACCGCGCAGGTGCTGACGCTGTTTGCGCTGTCGAACCTGTGGCTGAAGCGAAAGCAGTTGATGCCTGTCGTGGGGACGGTGTGCCTGTAACCCGGGCAACACCCCGCAAACGCGGCGGAAACGGCAAAAAATCGAGGGTCTGAGCGCTATCAGAGTGGCTGATGCGGTTTAGATCATCCTCCGACGCCGTTGATCAGACCATCCTTAGGCGAGGTGGCGAAGCCGCTTGTCCTGTTTATTGAAATGTAAAAGCGGCTTGGCAGTGACTGGCTTCGTTTGATGCAGTGAATCTTCGCCCGAGAATAAAATGCATTTGGAAAACGTTATATCGTATTGGAAATATCGCCATCCCAAAAAGCTGCAAAAATGATGAGTACTCGGCCTGCACGTCGACAGGCACAGCAAAAAATGCCCAGACCATATAGCTACACCCTGGGCGCCGTCAGCATCTTGGCTATCTTTGCGTCTGGCTCTGCACTAGCCATTGATCCAGCTCGACTTCATCAACCGGTTGTAGGTGGCACGGTGTTGACAATGAGTCTTGGTAACGAATGTACGGCCGGCCTCGTGCTCAAGCAAAAGGGTTTTCTAGCCAATCTAACCCCATATAGGCGAGCGGTGCGATTCGTTCTGACCGCAGGCCACTGTGGTTCTTACAATAGTTCAGTGTCGGTCAGAGGGGCAGACCTTGGCTATGTTTCTTGGAAGTCCAATGTTTCAGATCTTGAATTGATTCGTGTGGAGCCGGTTAACCATAGTTATCGGCATTGCTCTGCACCATCAACTGGACTTACCTGCTCAATTGTTTCGAGGTATGAGCCGCGTGCATTGGGGAAAGTGTTGCTCTCGCGAGCAGCCGTTTACCGTTCGCGGGATGGGGGGCTTGTGTCGATAGCCGTGACCGATCATGCCCCAGCATCCCCGGACGAACGATTCTGCACAAGCGGTAGAACCAGTGACGTGATGTGCTACTGGACGGATGCGCATATTCCTGCGGGACATCCTACTTCTGCCGGTTCGCTTGGCGCAACGGCTGACTTTGGCGATCTCACAAGTCCAGGTGATTCTGGTGGCCCAGTGGTTAACACATCAGGCGTGATGCATGGAATTATACAAGCTCATGCGCCGAATTTTAATATGATGGTATACACATCCACTGCCCAGTTTTTTCATGAGCAGCCCGATTATGAGGTTGCCCCCCCTAACTGATTTTACGGAAGTAGCCTGTTTCGGAAATTGGTCCCTAATTCTTTGACGTTACCCTCCTGATCGGGGGGAGCTTGCAAAGCAAAAAGCAAGCTTCATACGGTTAGGAGGCCAAGCAGTAACTCGTAATATATGCAGAGATCAAGGTTGCTTTCGTTTTGGACTGGATTCTAGTTCTAGCTGCGTTCGTAGGCCTTCATCGTCAAGTCGATGTGTGGCCTTGGCTACTAACCAATCTTGCAAATCAACCTCGACCTTGAAAAGGGCTAGCCTGACACGCTGTTCTGGAAAAATTTCGGGCCGTCCGATTGCCAGCATGTAGTCGAACTTGGCCGTACCACGCTTCAAGCGTTCGAGTTCTGCATGCGCATGCTGCCTCGCCGTCGCCTCGTCTGCGTACGACTCGCGCAGGCGCTTCGCGTTGTCGTCCGTGCCGACCAAGACCGACTGCCGCCGTGCCTTGCCCTTGTCGACCCAATATGCACGCACGCCGCGGTAGGCATCGCGGTCGGCCACCGAGTAGCGGTGTTGGTCGCCATCGCGGCGCCTTAGTGTGACGCTGGGCAGCGGCTTGCCGCTCGCCGTGGTGCCGGCGCCGATCGGCGCAAAGACCAACGTTCCAGCCTTGACCGTAGCGACCGCATCGAACCGTTGTCCCAGCCGCGTGAGCAGATTCATGTCGCTCTCGTTGGCCTGGTCGAAGTGGGACAGCTTGACCCGTGCCAGCATCTCGGCAACACGTGATGTTAATCCGTGTTCGCCGGCCAGCGTATTGAGTACGGCGCCCAGCGTCGTGTTATGCCAGCTGCGTTCGCGGCGTGTGCGCATGTTTGTCGTGAGATTTGCGCTGCGCGCACGTACGGTGATCACGTCCGGCGCGCCGCTGTACTCCACCTCATCCACGATGAAGGTGCCTTTGTCGACCAGGCCGATGTGTTTCCAGCCCAGGGCCACGGACAGACGCACGCCGCGTTTGGGCAGCGCCATCTTGCCATCGTGGTCGTGGATGTGAAGAACGGGGTCAGGTGCTTAGGGAAGCTCTGAACAAAGCAGCATGATCTGCGACAATCGATCAACGAACCGAGCGGACGATTTCGATGCAGCTGACCTTCGGCGATGCGGAGTACAACGGCAAGCGCAAGCAGACGCGGCGCGAGGTATTTCTGGCCGAGATGGATCAGGTGGTGCCGTGGAAAGACCTGCTGGCGCTGATCGAGCCGCATTATCCAAAGTCGGGGCAGCCAGGGCGACAGCCGTATCGGCTGGAGACGATGCTGCGCATCCACTTTTTGCAGCAGTGGTACGCATTGAGCGATCCATCGGCGGAAGAAGCCCTGTACGACACGGTGTCGATGCGGCGTTTTGCAAAGATCGGCGGCCTGGATGAGGTGCCGGACGAGACGACGATACTCAACTTCCGCCACTTGCTGGAGCAACACGATGTGGCGCGCAAGCTGTTCAACCGGGTCAACGCGCACCTGTCGCGCAAGGGACAGAGCCTGCGCAGCGGGACGATCGTAGACGCCACGATCATTTCAGCGCCAAGTTCGACCAAGAACCAGGACGGCAAGCGTGATCCGCAGATGCATCAGACCAAGAAGGGCAATCAGTATTACTTCGGAATGAAAGCGCATATCGGCGTGGACGATGTGTCCGGGTTGGTGCACCACGTAGAATGCACGGCAGCCAACGTCGCCGATATCACGCAGGCGCACAAGCTACTGCATGGCAAGGAAGACACGCTCAGCGGGGATAGCGGATATACCGGGCTGGACAAGCGCGAGGAAATGGCGAGCAAGCGCAAGTTGCGCTACCTGATCGCAGCCAAGCCCTCGAAGCTGAAGCAGATCAAGAACCAACGCGAATTGAAGCGGGCCAAGCGTTGGGAGCACACCAAGGCCAGCTTGCGCGCGAAGGTGGAACACCCGTTTCGGGTGATCAAACGCCAGTTCGGTTACGTCAAGGTGCGCTATCGCGGTTTGGCGAAGAACACCGCGCAGGTGCTGACGCTGTTTGCGCTGTCGAACCTGTGGCTGAAGCGAAAGCAGTTGATGCCTGTCGTGGGGAAGGTGTGCCTGTAATCCAGGCAACACCCCGCAAACGCGGCGGAAATGGCAAAAAATCGAGGGTCTGAGTGCCATCAGAACCTGTTCACGATCTTCGCAGATCAGTGCAGACTATGCGGATGCGCCAAAAGACCTATCCGAGTGACATGAGCCGGGAGCAGTTCGCACACGTGCTGCCGATCCTGGAACAAGCGCGCAAGCGCACCAAGCCACGCCGTGTGGATTTATATGAGGTGTGGTGCGCAGTGTTGTACGTGCTGCGAACCGGTTGCCAATGGCGAGCGCTACCCAGCGACTTTCCGAAGTGGCGGACCGTGCACTCGTACTTTGCCAAGTGGAGCGAGTGCGACGATGAGGGGGTGAGCCTGCTGGAGCGGGCGCTCAAAAAATCAGGTTGGCGTGGCCCGCGTGAGACAGGGGCGCAACGCTTGCACCAGGTTCTTGATCGTGGACGCGCAGAGCGTCAAGAACACGGACACAGCTGGGCAAAAGGGGTATGACGCAGGCAAGAAGGTGTCGGGCATCAAACGGCATATCGCTGTTGATAGTCAGGGGTTGCCCCACGCAATCGCGGTGACGACGGCGGAGGTGACCGACCGCAAAGGTGCGCTGCAGGCGTTGGAGCGCTGTCAGTCAAACCTGACGCTTGTACAAAGCTTACTGTGCGACGGCGGTTACACCGGAGTACCGTTTGCCAGCGGCGCGCGAGAGATTTTAGGCGAGCAGCTCACGGTGCAGATTGCCAAGCGCAGCGAACTGCACACCTTCAAGGTCATGCCCAAGCGATGGATTGTCGAGCGTAGTTTTGCTTGGCTGGAGAAGAACCGAAGGCTATGGAAGAACTGCGAGCGCAAACTCAACACCAGCCTGCAGTTCATCCATTTGGCCTTCTTGGCACTGTTACTCAGAAGATTGTGAACAGGTTCTCAGAGTGGCTGATGCGGTTTAGATCATCCTCCGACGCCGTTGATCAGACCATCCCTAGCTCACGCGTGCGTGACACGTGGAGCGATCAGTCGCCCTGCTGCATGTGCAGCAGGGTTCTTCTTGCTGCCCTGTCACTGACCAGCCGCGTCCGCGTCGACCACACCGGGGATGGCTTTTGCGTCGGTGAAATGGCCGTGCAACGCATCCACCCCGTGCTGGGGCTTCGCTAGCGGTGTAAGGTCCTGACGGTTGGCGCGGCGTTCGGCCGTGGAGACCGACACTGCTTGATCGCGCTGATCCATCAACGGCTGCTGCAACTCGCCATCGCGATTGAACGACCATGCCAGCATCGGCTCGCCTAGCGGCAAGGCATCGCCAGGCGCGGTGCCCTTGCGCGAATGCCAGGTGTGCCAGGTCTTGCCGTAACTATTGATCTTGCTGCGCATCAATTCCTTCTCTGCGACCTGCGGCAGATTGGGAGCGGACAGCTGGCCGGAGAGAATCTCGCCGTTGTGCGGGTGCCAGAAGCTGCGCTCCTGTTCCGGCAACTGCGCAAACAACGTCGCCGAAATGATGTACTCGATACCGGTGAGGTTGGCGCGCTCGGTGTTGCCATCGTAGAGCGCGCATTGCGCGAGATCTTCATTGACCTGCTGGCAATAGTGATGCGCTTCCATCTGTTGGTCGGGCGCGTCCTTCATTGGATGGAAGCCCACCAGATAGATGTCGAGCTTGCCGACCGGGCCGCTGGGCTGCAGCACTTTTGCCCCGGCTTCCAGCACATTGGTCTTGGCGCTTTCCGGTGCGCCAGGTGGGGTTACCGAGGGCGGGCTGCGCGAACAGCTGGCACACAGGGCAAGGCCGATGAAGAATGCAGAATGTCGCATGGTAATCCAGGTCACTGTCGGTGTGCTCAAGCTAAGAGCGTCGGTGGTGGGCAGGGCGTGAGCGCTGGCTGGGCAAGACGGCGCAGCTTCACCTCGCTTGAGCATCGGGTTAATGATGTGGCCGCCATGCTGCGCGTTTGAGGACGTGAGCATCCGCCGGCACGCCATGGCAACCACTACACGCAAGATCGCTACGTACAACGTCAACGGGATCGCCAGCCGCTTGCCGCATCTGCTCGAATGGCTCAAACGCGAGCAACCGGACATCGTGGGCTTGCAGGAATTGAAAGCAGCACAAGACGCATTTCCGGAGCAGGCCATTCGTGACGTGGGTTACGGTGTGATCTGGCAAGGCCAGCGCGCCTGGAATGACGTTGCCTTGCTCGCACGTGGCGCCGAGCCGGTGGAGATCCGCCGTGGCCTGCCATGGGACCCCAGCGATACGCAGAGCCGCTATCTGGAAGCTGCGATTCATGGCGTGGTGGTGGCGTGCCTGTACCTGCCCAACGACAACCCGCAGCCTGGCCCGAAGTTCGACTACAAGCTGTCGTGGTTCGAACGCCTCATCCGACATGCGAAAACCCTGGTGGACCTGCCACATCCGGTCGCGCTGATTGGCGACTTCAATGTGGTGCCTACCGATGCGGATATCTACGACCCCAAGGGCTGGCGCAAGGATGCCTTGCTGCAGCCGGAGAGCCGTGAAGCCTATCAGCGGCTGCTGGCGCAGGGCTGGACCGACAGTTTGTTGGCAGTGCACGGCGATGCGCCGATCTACACCTTCTGGGATTACTTCCGCCAGCACTTCGCGCGCGACCGTGGGTTGCGCATCGACCATCTGCTGCTCAATCGCACCTTGGCAGCCGGCTTGCAGGATGCCGGCGTGGACAAGTGGGTGCGTGCGCTTGAGAAGGCGAGCGATCATGCGCCGACGTGGATCAGCGTGCGCGTGCCGGATGCATCGGTTGATGCCGTGGTGGACGCCGAGCCTGTTGAAAAGGTGTGCCAGCCTGCAGCGGCGAAGAAGCCATCGGTACGTAAGCCATCGGGCGGGGCGACTCCCACGGCAAAGAAGGCCGCCAGGAAGGCTGTTGCCAAGACGGCGACAACTGCATCGGCAACGCCGCGCGTGCCGGCGAACAAGAAACACTGATGATCTCACGCGTACAGCTGGTGCCATCCACGCCGCCCATTTACGCCGCGCGCTTTAGGGATGGTCTGATCAACGGCGTCGGAGGATGATCTAAACCGCATCAGCCACTCTGATGGCACTCAGACCCTCGATTTTTTGCCATTTCCGCCGCGTTTGCGGGGTGTTGCCTGGATTACAGGCACACCTTCCCCACGACAGGCATCAACTGCTTTCGCTTCAGCCACAGGTTCGACAGCGCAAACAGCGTCAGCACCTGCGCGGTGTTCTTCGCCAAACCGCGATAGCGCACCTTGACGTAACCGAACTGGCGTTTGATCACCCGAAACGGGTGTTCCACCTTCGCGCGCAAGCTGGCCTTGGTGTGCTCCCAACGCTTGGCCCGCTTCAATTCGCGTTGGTTCTTGATCTGCTTCAGCTTGGAGGGCTTGGCTGCGATCAGGTAGCGCAACTTGCGCTTGCTCGCCATTTCCTCGCGCTTGTCCAGCCCGGTATATCCGCCATCCCCGCTGAGCGTGTCTTCCTTGCCATGCAGTAGCTTGTGCGCCTGCGTGATATCGGCGACGTTGGCTGCCGTGCATTCTACGTGGTGCACCAACCCGGACACATCGTCCACGCCGATATGCGCTTTCATTCCGAAGTAATACTGATTGCCCTTCTTGGTCTGGTGCATCTGCGGATCACGCTTGCCGTCCTGGTTCTTGGTCGAACTTGGCGCTGAAATGATCGTGGCGTCTACGATCGTCCCGCTGCGCAGGCTCTGTCCCTTGCGCGACAGGTGCGCGTTGACCCGGTTGAACAGCTTGCGCGCCACATCGTGTTGCTCCAGCAAGTGGCGGAAGTTGAGTATCGTCGTCTCGTCCGGCACCTCATCCAGGCCGCCGATCTTTGCAAAACGCCGCATCGACACCGTGTCGTACAGGGCTTCTTCCGCCGATGGATCGCTCAATGCGTACCACTGCTGCAAAAAGTGGATGCGCAGCATCGTCTCCAGCCGATACGGCTGTCGCCCTGGCTGCCCCGACTTTGGATAATGCGGCTCGATCAGCGCCAGCAGGTCTTTCCACGGCACCACCTGATCCATCTCGGCCAGAAATACCTCGCGCCGCGTCTGCTTGCGCTTGCCGTTGTACTCCGCATCGCCGAAGGTCAGCTGCATCGAAATCGTCCGCTCGGTTCGTTGATCGATTGTCGCAGATCATGCTGCTTTGTTCAGAGCTTCCCTAAGGTGTCCGTGCCTTGCCCTTGCTCATGCATTCCACTTCCGGCGCATGCAGGGCGTAGAGCTTTTGCTTGTCCTTGGGGCGTTGTGTCAACACCCGTTGTGCGCGTTCCAGCCAGACACTGATGCGCTCACGCACCAAGGGGTCCAGCTTGCGTTGCAGATCGCGTAATACGCGTCCCAGGAGCGTGCGTTGGCGTCGCAGCACCTTGTGCATGCGCTTGAACTGGCGCGCATGCGCATAGCGCCCGGCCTTGCGGCTCAAGACCGGGCCTTGCCGCGCATAGGTCTGTCGTAGTGCGATGCCGTGGCGCTTGGCCAGCAGCACCAGCTTCTTGCGCGCCACCTCCAGCAGCCGGCTGTCGGTGGGATGGGCGATCGCCTTTTCCTGCACGGTGGTGTCCACGATCACCCGCGACAACTCGCGTGCATCCACCGCCTTCATCGCATGCGCGGTGTTGATCGTGTGCGCCAATAGCTCTTCCATGCCCGCTTCGCCCAGACGCTGTCGCCAACGTGTCAGGGAACTGGGATCGCACGGCAAGCAGGTCTGGAATACCACCTCGCCGGTGAAGAACTGCCAGTACGGATTTTCCAGCCAGCGCTCGCATACGGCCTCGTCGGACAGGTCGTAGGCGTGCTTGAGGTAGAGCAGCCCGGCGATCAGACGCATCGGCAGGCCGGGCCGTCCGCCGCTGGCAGTTGTGGCCGGCAATCGTGGCGATAGCGCCTGCTCCAACGCACTCCACGGCAGCCGATGGCTTAGGGCCTGTTAACACATCCGAAGTCCATCAACGACAAGGATGAAGCTTAAGAATCCGAGGAACATGACATCCAGCTTTTCGAAGCGCGAGAAAATCCGGCGGTAGCCCTTCAAGCGACGAAACAGCCTCTCCACTTCGTTGCGCCGCTTGTACATTTCTCGGTCGTACTCCCAGGGCTCGACCCGATTGGCTTTTGGCGGAACCACCGGGACGTAGCCAAGATCAAGCGCTAGTTGGCGCGTCTCATTGCCTTCGTAAGCACGATCCATCAACAAATGAATCGGTCGCTCCACAGGCCCAAGGTGTTCAAGCAACGTGCGGCCCGCAGGTGCGTCATGGGCGTTGCCAGGCGTCAATCCGAACGTGATCGCTGTTCGAGCATCTGCGGCAACCATATGAATCTTGGTATTCCATCCGCCGCGCGATTTACCGATGGATTGTGGGCCGTTTTTTTTAACGCACCAGTCCCATCCGGATGCACCTTGATGCTGGTAGAGTCCAGCGAGACCGCCTCGATTTTGATGCGCACGATGTGGGACTTCTGCAGTTCAGCAAACATCCGGTCCAGCACACCTGCCTTGGCCCAACGGTTCATGCGTGTGTACACCGTGTGCCAATTGCCAAAGCGCTTGGGCAGGCCGCGCCATTTGCAGCCATGCTCGGCAACATAAAGGATGGCATTGACTACTTGCAGGTTGGTCATGCCGACATTGCCGCGCTGCCTCGGCAGACACTGTTCGATGAGAGAAAATTGTGCGGGTGTGATTTCCATGCGCAATAGTTTAACCGCTCAAATCATTAGTGTTAACAGGCTCTAGTTGAACCAGTGGATGGCGCAGGTCGATCTGGTTTTCCAGACGCGAACGAAACAACTCATCGGCAGGTAAGTGATCGGCAGCGGGACGGCGTGTGCGCATGGGCGAAAACTGCCAGAAACCAGTGCGTACATTAACGAAAACTGGCAGTTCCAGCACGCCGAAAATGCGGGGGATGGCCTGCAATGGATGTGGTTAGGGGTTTTTCAGGGGCGACCTTTTAGTCTTGAGACAACCATCTTTTCTATAAAAAGGTATACCTGATGGATCCCATTCGTCCGCGCACTCCAAGTCCTGCCCACGAACTTCTGGCCGGACCCCAGCCGGATAGGGTTCAGCCGCAGCCGACTGCAGATCGTGGGGGGGCTCCGCCTGCTGGCAGCCCTCTGGATGGCTTGCCCGCTCGACGGACGATGTCCCGAACCCGTCTCCCGTCTCCCCCTGCACCCTTGCCTGCGTTCTCAGCGGGCAGTTTCAGCGATCTGCTCCGTCAGTTCGATCCGTCGCTTCTTGATACATCGCTTTTTGATTCGATGTCTGCCTTCGGCGCTCCTCATACAGAGGCTGCCTCAGGAGATGTGCAATCGGGTCTGTGTGCAGCCGATGACCCGCAAGCCACCGTGCAGGTCGCTGTGACGCCCGCGTGGCCGTCGCGCGCCAAGCCGGCACCGCGACGGCGTGCTGCGCAAGCCTCCGACGCTTCACCGGCCGCGCAGGTGGATCTACGCACCCTCGGCTACAGCCAGCAGCAGCAAGAGAAGATCAAACCGAAGGCTCATTCGACAGTAGCACAGCACCACGAGGCACTGATCGGCCATGGGTTTACACGTGCGCACATCGTTGCGCTCAGCCAACACCCGGCAGCATTAGGGACCATCGCTGTCAAGTACCAGGCCATGATCGCGGCGTTGCCGGAGGCGGCACATGAAGACATCGTTGGCGTCGGCAAACAGTGGTCCGGCGCACGCGCCCTGGAGGCATTGCTCACGGTGGGGGGAGAGTTGAGAGGTCCACCGTTACAGTTGGACACAGGCCAACTTCTCAAGATTGCAAAAGGTGGCGGCGTGACCGCGGTGGAAGCAGTGCATGCATGGCGCAATGCACTGACGGGCGCTCCCCTGAACCTGACACCGGCCCAGGTGGTGATCATCGCCAGCAATATTGGCGGCAAACAGGCGCTGGAGACGGTGCAGCGGCTGTTGCCGGTGCTGTGCGAGCAACATGGCCTGGCCCCGGACCAGGTGGTGGCCATCGCCAGCCACGATGGCGGCAAGCAGGCGCTGGAGACGGTGCAGCGGCTGTTGCTGGTGCTGTGCGAGCAACATGGCCTGACCCCGGCCCAGGTGGTGACCATCGCCAGCAATATTGGCGGCAAACAGGCGCTGGAGACGGTGCAGCGGCTGTTGCCGGTGCTGTGCGAGCAACATGGCCTGACCCCGGCCCAGGTGGTGGCCATCGCCAGCCACGATGGCGGCAAGCAGGCGCTGGAGGCGGTGCAGCGGCTGTTGCCGGTGCTGTGCGAGCAACATGGCCTGACCCCGGACCAGGTGGTGGCCATCGCCAGCAATATTGGCGGCAAGCAGGCGCTGGAGACGGTGCAGCGGCTGTTGCCGGAGCTGTGCGAGCAACATGGCCTGACCCCGGACCAGGTGGTGGCCATCGCCAGCCACGATGGCGGCAAGCAGGCGCTGGAGGCGGTGCAGCGGCTGTTGCCGGTGCTGTGCGAGCAACATGGCCTGACCCCGGACCAGGTGGTGGCCATCGCCAGCAATAAGGGCGGCAAGCAGGCGCTGGAAAGCATTTTTGATCAGTTATCTCGCCCTGATCAGGCGTTGGCCGCGTTGACCAACGACCGCCTCATCGCCTTGGCCTGCCTCGGCGGGCGTCCTGCGCTGGAGGCAGTGAAAAAGGGATTGCCGCACGCGCCGACCTTGATCAAAAGAACCAATCGCCGTCTTCCCGAACGCACGTCCCATCGCGTTGCCGACCACGCGCAAGTGGCTCGTGTGCTGGTTTTTTTCCAGTGCCACTCCCGCCCGGCGCAAGCATTCGATGAAGCCATGACGCAGTTCGAGATGAGCAGGCACGGGTTGTTACAGCTATTTCGCAGAGTGGGCGTCACCGAACTCGAGGCCCGCAGTGGAACGCTCCCCCCAGCCTCGCAGCGTTGGCGCCGTATCCTCAAGGCATCTGGGATGAAAAGGGCCGAACCGTCCCGTGCTTCGGCTCAAACGCCGGACCAGGCGTCTTTGCATGCATTCGCCGATGCGCTGGAGCGTGAGCTGGATGCGCCCAGCCCGATAGACCGGGCGGGCCAGGCGCTGGCAAGCAGCAGCCGTAAACGGTCCCGATCGGAGAGTTCTGTCACCGGCTCCTTCGCACAGCAATTCGCACAGCAAGCGGTCGAGGTGCGCGTTCCCGAACAGCGCGATGCGCTGCATTCCCCCCCCCTCAGCTGGGGTGTAAAACGCCCGCGTACCAAGATCGGGGGCGGCCTCCCGGATCCTGGTACACCCATGGATGCCGATCTGGCAGCGTCCAGCACCATGATCTGGGAACAAGATGCGGCCCCCTTGGCAGGGGCGGCGGATGATTTCCCGGCATTCGACGAAGAGGATATGGCATGGTTGATGGAGCTATTTCCTCAATGAGGCTCAGTCGGGGGATTACCTGAGCGTTTGGAGTAACGGTGTCAGGTTCTGATGTATCCCCACGTTTTACAGCACCAACGTCATCTGCTCGCGCACTGCGTCGGGCAGTGTGCGTAAGCGTTCTAGCCAGCGGGAGACCGGTTCCATCGGCCAGCGCCTGACTAACGTCTCGCGGCCGACACGCAGTGTCGAATAGAGCTTGCGGGTACTGTTGCGCGGCGATAGCCACTGTGCGATGCCGGTGGCTTCGCAGCCGAGTCCTGCCAGCCAACTGGCGAAGGTGGCCAGCGTGTGGAGTAACAACAGGATCTGCAGGCGCTCACCGCGCCGGGTCAAACTGTCTTCCATTGCCTGGCCGTAGCGGTGCGATTTCAGATCACGAAATGCCAGCCCGATCTGCATCCGCCGTGCGTACAGGTTGACCAACTGCGTTGCGCTGGGTGCGTGCAACTGGGGTGATGCAACGATCAACCACGGCTCGCGCTCACGCGCTGCTGCTTTCAGGCTCGATGATGCACGCGAGACGTTGGCAGGTGAGCGCCGGTTGCGGTGCTGACGCCCTTTTCGTGCTTTGGCATAGAGCACCAGGCGGCAATTGAGTGGATCGCTACGATTGATCTGCATCGGTGGTAATTCGTTTGCACGATTGGAAGCCAATGCATGCAGGTTCCGGCTATCGATCCATTGCGTTACATCATCGGGCACGGCTTGCGGCTTGACCTGCGTGTGTCCACGCAGTCGCCCAACCCAATCCCAGCCCATCGCCGACACCGCACGAAACCATGGCGTGCGGAAGCCGGCATCAGTGACCAGGATCGGACGCACATCGTCTGGAATCAATGCGCGCAGTTGCTGCAAGAAACGCTTCTCCGCGCCAGGAGAGCCTTGTTGCTTTCCCGGAACCACCATATCCAGCAAGGTGAGCGTGCGCCCACCGATCGGGACGGCTGCACGCAGCAGGCACCACGATTTGTCCGGCTTCAGATCGCTCCAATCGATCACGATCACTGGCTGCGTGCCGCGCAACAGCCAATGCGCCATGTCCCGCTCGATGGCGGATCGCTCGGCGTACAACGCACGATTGCACAGCAGGCGGTCGCATGCCTTGAGGGGCGCACGTACCCGCGTAGCGCCTGGCCACGCGCGTGCGATGTCGATCAACGTCAGCCGGCCTCCATGCACTAGCGCTTCAACCGCACGCAGCAAGCTGCGTTGGCGTAATGCATGCATCCCGGAGAGTGAGTTAGGCAAGCATTTCTGCAATACTTCGCTGGCGCGCATGGTCGGTACTCTTCTTTGGCTTAGTCACCTTGAAGCGTGCCCATGCGCGCACTTTCTTCCACACCCTGGCATACCAAGTACTTGATCTTGCAGGAAGAAATGTGGGGATATCTCAGATCCTGCACCGTTTCCTTCACCCGACTGTGCCGGGACTGGCAGGGTGTCAGGCACCAGGATCCGCAGGCCCGAGCTGATTGGCACCCAGGATCTCGTCAATGCGTTTGACGATCTGCGCTGCCTGTTCCTGCGACTCCGCCGCGCCGGTGATCTTCTCGGCACGCGCATGAAACGCATCCCAGAAGTCGTCCGGATGCTGGCTGCGAATCTCGGGCAGTTGCTCTTCCAGGTGTTTCAATTGCGCATCGATGTCAGGGGTCATGAAGCTTCCTCGTAACCATAAAGCCGCAGGCAAGGTGCCTGGCGATCATCAAACAGGCCCGTGGCTGCGCTGTGCAAGCCAGTGGGTGTGCCATGCATCAAGGGCGACGCTGCTGCCGCACAGTCCCGTGTTCTGTTGACCCTTACGCTACCGCTAAGACGGTGAGCCTGACGCCAACGCCACACTCCAGGCCGTCACAGACGAAACCGGAAGCCCAGCGTATAGCTACGCTCAGGCGATGCGATCTCGCGCGGGAAATCGCCGCCACGGCGGCCGAAGTAATTATTGGTTGTGGTTCCCAACAGATTGGTCGCCTCGGCGAACAGGGTGAGGTGCTCGTTGAGTTCGTAGTTGAACGCCAGGTCCAGCCACTTCTCCCGCCCCTGGTTGATCTGCTCGGGCTGGTCGCCGGAACTGTTGAAACTCACTGCGTAATCGCCGCGCCAGTTGTAGGCCGCGCGGGCAGAAAAATGCGCGTACTCGTACATCAGGATCGCGTTGTAGGCATTCTTGGACACGTTGGTCAGCGGCTGACCAATGCCCTCCGGTGAGTCCGCTTCTGCAGAAACATAGGTGTAGTTGAGCTGGCTGCCAAAGCCGGACCACCAGCCAGGCAGGAAGTCGTAGAAGTGCGTGTACCCCACTTCCATACCCTTCAACGTGCCCTCGCCCGCATTGCGCGGCCGGCTGATCGAATACACGACGCCGCCGATCGGCTCGTCGGCCGCGTAGTTCTGGATATAGCCATCGATCCTGCGATGGAAGCCGGCCACCGACAGCAACGAGCCCGGGCGGAAATACCATTCCAGCGACACATCGGCATTGCGTGATTCCACCGGGCGCAGCTGTGGATTGCCGCCGTTGCCGCGTGCCGGCAGCGATTCGGTGGATTGATACAGGGCCAGCTGCGGGTTGAGATCGGCAAACTCCGGCCGCGTGATAGTGGTGCTGCCGGCCAGGCGCAGCAGCAGGTTGTCATGCAGGGTCAGGTTGGCGCTGTAGTTGGGCAACACCTTGTCGATGCGCCGGTCGATGCTGACCGGGCTCAACACACCATCGAGCGACTCGCTCCCTTGCAGCATGGAATCCAGCCGCGTCGCGCGCGCACCGATACGCCCATCCACCGGGATCGAGCCCAATGAAAAGCCATAGTTCACCTGTGCGTAAAGCGCATAGTTGTCTTCGCGGTCGTCGAAGAACAGTGCCGGATTCTCGTCCGGCGCATCCGCGCCATGCCCCATGGCCGAGCGCAGTCTTGCGCTCTGCTGCAGCAACACGTCCTGATTGGCTGAGGCCCAGCGGTCGCTGCTAAACGCACGCGCACCGTCGAGCATGTTGCCCGGCGTCACCGATGCCAGACCTGGCACATCGCTCAACAGCAGCGGTGCACCGCTGCTGTTGTTGCGCGCACCGGTATCGCCGGAATGATTGGTCGCCGTGCGCCTGCTGGCGCGTGCGCCGACATCCAGCGACCGCAGCGGCCCGAGATCGAGCGTGATGTTGGCATCGCCGCGCCACGCCCACTCCTGGCCCTCCTGCTCGTTCCAGCTGTCGTAGTACTGGCCCAGCTCCCAGTTGCCCGGCGCGGCGATGTCGTACCTGCTGCCGTCGGCCTGGGTGATCCAGGTGTCGGCTGCGCCGCTGCCGGAGCGCATGTGCAACAACGGCGCCTGCGTGCTCATGTCCAGCGTGAAAGAGCGGTTCTTGGCGGTGCTGTAGGTGTAGGCCACTTCGCTGCTCAGGCGCATGCGTTCGCCGGTCCAACGCCAGCCCAGGGCGGCTTGATAGGTGTCGGAGGCGTTCTTGTGTGCCTGTGTACTCGACAGGGTGCGCATGTCGCGGGCGACCAGGCCATCCAGCACATTGGTGCCGGGCCGCACGCTCACCGACGCGGTGTTTTCCGGTGTCGCCAATCCGGGGAATGGCAGCCAATAGTTCACCTGTGGCCGATTGTCGTACCCGATGTACAGCGTGTCGACATACACCTCGCTGTTGTCGCTCGGTGCCCACTGAAACGAAAAATTGGCCGATTTGCGCTTGCGGTCGCCGCGCGCCATCAGCCCGCCCGCGCTGTAGGGCACGTAGAGTTGCCGGGTCGCATCGAGAGGGTTCGGTTTGAGATCGTAAGTGCCGTAGAGCGTGTTGGATTCCTGATACGGCCGGCGCTGGTACGACACGCTGCCCATCCAGCCCATCCGCCCCACGTCGGTGTCCCGGCGCTGGCTCAGCGTGAGGCTGCCGTTGGGAACGGTCTTGCCGGATTGATCGCCACGCAGCGCACTGCCACTGCCACTGCCGGCAATGGTGCTTTCCTGATCGAAATCGAACGGCCGCCGCAAATGCACGTCGACCACGCCGGCAATGCCGCCTTCCTGGAATTGCGCGCCGGTGGTCTTGTACACGTCCACGCTGCGCAGCAACTCGGCCGGCACATCGGCCAGCTCCATGTCGCGCCCCACCGTGGTGAACACGTTACGCCCATCCAGTGTGGTGACCACGTTGGGCAACCCGCGCACCAACACCTGCCCCACCTCGCCACCGGCGCGCGCCACCTGCACACCGGTGACGCGCTGCAGTGCTGCAGCCACGCTGTTGTCGGGCAACTTGCCGATGTCTTCGGCCACGATCGAATCGCTGATCTCCGCGTTGGATTGCTTGGTCGCAATCGCGCTTTTCACGCTGCGGCGCATGCCTTTGACCTGTACCGCGTCCAGGGTGGCGGTAGGCTGCGCGGCGGCCGGCTCCGGTGCATCGGCGGCGTCGGGCGTGGCCTGTTGCGCCTGTGCGCTGCCGCTCAACGCCAGCCCAATCCAGAGCGCCAGCGGACGACGGGCAACGAGGTGGCGCGCAACAGCGTTGCGCGAGGATGCGATGAACATGTGTCTCTCCTGAGGCGGTCGTTGCGATGGCACGCGATAGCGGGCTGCGCAAGACGGTCAAACCGGGCCGGACAAGCCGCACTGCCCTGACGGGAGCGAATTACAGCGGCGCCGCGGGCAATGCAGCGTGATCCCGACGACACGCACGCCTGCGCTGTAACGCGGTTTTCACCGGCGTGCGGCAGCTTCGACCGAAGCGACATCGCACGGTACGTACGGCGTCGGCGTTTGCGCGACAATGGCGTCATGAGCAGTCACGACATCTCCCCGGCCGACGCACGTGCACGCGCCCTGCAAGGCGCCTTGCTGATCGATATCCGGCAGTTGCACGAGCGCGCCAGCGGCCAGGCCGAAGGCGCATTGGCGATCGCGCAGGCCAAGCTGGAAACCACGCCCGGCCAGCATCTTTCCGGGCATGCGCGCGAAATCGTGCTGATCTGCCAAAGCGGCAAACGCTCGGCACGCACCGCCGAAATCTTGCGGACGCAGGGGTACACCAGCGTCGCCTCGGTGCTGGGCGGCACCACCGCCTGGTTGCGTGATGGGCTGCCGGTCGTGCGACCGACCCTGCCAGCGGACGAGCAGGATTTTCTTGAACGGTACTCGCGGCATCTGCGCCTGCCGCAGGTAGGCGTGGAAGGACAGCAGCGGCTGTCGCGCGCACGCGTGCTGCTGATCGGCGCTGGTGGGCTCGGCTCGCCGGCCGCGTTCTATCTGGCTGCAGCCGGTGTGGGTCATCTGCGCATCGCCGACGACGATGTGGTGGACCGCAGCAATCTGCAGCGCCAGATTTTGCACACCGAAGACAGCGTCGGCCTCGCCAAGGTGGACTCCGCTGCACAACGCATCGCTGCGCTCAATCCGCGCGTACAGGTCGATGCGGTGCAGACACGCGTCACCGCAGGCAATGTCGAAGCATTGCTGCAGGAGGTCGATGTGGTGATCGATGGCGCGGACAACTTTCCAGCGCGTTATCTGCTCAACGACGCCTGCGTCAAACTCGGCAAGCCGCTGGTGTACGGCGCGGTGCAACAGTTCGAGGGCCAGGTGAGCGTCTTCGACGCCGGGCGTCACCGCGGCCATGCGCCCTGCTACCGCTGCCTGTTTCCCGAACCGCCACCGCCGGAATTTGCGCCCAGTTGCGCCGAGGCCGGCGTGCTCGGCGTGCTGCCCGGCGTCATCGGGATGCTGCAGGCCACCGAGGCGATCAAGTTGCTGCTCGGCATCGGCGACAGCCTGGCCGGCCGCCTGCTCAGTTTCGACGCACTGTCGATGCGCTTTCGCGAGATCCGTCTGCCACCTGATCCGCAGTGTCCGGTCTGCGCTCCAGGGACGGTATTTGCCGGTTATGCCGATTACGCCGCGTTCTGCGGTAGCGCGGTTGGTTGAGAGTGGGTGTTGAACTGACCGTGTGATGTCGGTTGGCCGACTGACGGATTGGCGGTGCGATGCGGGTTTATTGGCTTGAGGATTACGGCAGCTTAGGCAGCACAAATGGCTGTCTTCCGGCGTACGTACCCTCACCCCAACCCCTCTCCCGCAGGGAGAGAGGCTATGGAGCGACTCGCTGTGGCTGTTCAAGGCTTCAGCTTCAACGCCACGACACCTATGCGCAAGCCAGTGGAATGCGCACTCTACTCATTCAAGTTTGGCGCCAAGCGCGTCGCCTGCTGTGCGCTTTCCATCATCCTTCCAACAACGCACTACCTTGCCGGGCAGCATCGATCCATCAAGCGCTCACAACGCGTAAGGAATCACCCGCACGATCTCGCCAGCCTCAAAACGCCGCGCCTGCTCGGGCAATACGATCAACGCATTGCTATCGGCCGCGCCACGCAACAAGTGCGAAGCGTCGCCGCGGTGCGGCAGCGCAATCAGCCGTCCGTCTTCGCCGCACTCCAGCCGTCCGCGCAGGAACTCCAGGCGTTCATGGCGCTTTTCCCATGGGCTTGCCAACGCTGCATGCCAGACCGGGCGCGGCTCGCTGCGCCCCTGCAATCCATCCAGTAACGGCACCCCGTAGGCGATCAGCGTTGCCAGCACCGACACCGGGTTGCCCGGCAGGCCCAGCACCAGGCAGCGGCCAATCTGCCCCAGCACCGCCGGCATGCCCGGGCGCATGCGCACGCGCCAGAAATGGATGCGGCCCAGCTCATCGATCAGCCGCGGCAGATAATCCTTTTCGCCGGCCGAGACGCCGCCGCAGGTGATCACCACATCGAACGCAGCCGCCGCATCTTCCAGCACCGTACGGATGCGCTGCGGATCGTCCGGCAAGGTCGGCCAGGCGGTTGGCGCGTAGCCCAGCGCCCGCAGCTGCGCCATCAGCATGTCGCGGTTGCTGTTGTAGATCTGGCCCGGCCCGAGCGGCATGCCCGGCTCGACCAACTCATCGCCGGTGGCCAGCACCGCGATGGTCGGCCGTGGCGCCACCGCAAGGCGCGACACACCCAACGCAGCAGCCAGCCCGATACGCGCCGGCGTCAGCACCTGCCCGGTCTGTATCAACAGATCGCCCGCGCGCACATCGCTGCCAGCCAAGCGCACCGCCGCGCCCAACGCAGGCTTCGTGCGGAAGCGCACCACGCCATCGCGCTCGTCGGCATCTTCCTTCGGGATCACGGTGTCGGCGCCATCGGGCAGCGGCGCGCCGGTGGTGATGCGCAGGCATTGCCCGGCGCTTAACGTTCCAGTCCAACGCTCGCCGGCAAACTGTTCGCCAACCAGCTGCAACGACGCATCGCCCGCAGCAACATCGGCATGCCGCAGCGCAAAGCCATCCATCGCGCTATTGGCAAATGGAGGCAGTGCCAGCGGTGCAATCAGATCGCCGGCAGAGATCCGCCCATCGGCACGCGAGGTGGCAATGTTTTCATCGGGCAAGCGGTTGCTGGCCGCGACAGCACGCAGAATTTGCAGCGCCTGCGCGTAGGGGATGCGGGAAGGATAGTCGGTCATGACGCGCAGGATACCAGCGCACCGCTACCGCGAATGACCGCCGCATCATCGGCGATTGAAGCAGCATGCGCGTTCGAACAACGCGCGCCATTGCGCGCGAACTCAAGATTTCGGCCGAGCACGACGGTTGCCAATGCCTGGAAACAGGCGCGTCAACGTGGTGGAGATTGCGTCAGCCGTTGGTCGAAAGCTCACGAACATCGTTCAGAGCGTTGGTTGCCGCGCCCTACACAGAGCGATCTGCAACTCACAGCTCGACAGACCAACGGGCTTCCACTACCGCCTGAAACATTGCGTGTCGGGCGGCCTGGATGCACCTACTTCCCTTTAACGTGCCGTATCAGGCGCCGCTTGCGTGCGACCTGACGGTCGGTCAACGTGTTCTTCTTACCTTCGTAGGGGTTGGCACCCTCGCGGAAAATAAAACGCACCGGCGTGCCAACCAGCTTGAAGCGCTTGCGGAAGAAGTTTTCCAGGTAGCGCTTGTACGACTCCGGCAGCACCTTCAGGCGCGTGCCATGCACAATGAAAGTCGGCGGATTCGCCCCGCCCGGATGCACGTAGCGCAGCTTGGAGACATGGCCACGAATGCTCGGAGGCGGATTGGTCTCGTAGGCAATTTCCAGCGCCTGGTTCACTTCGCTGGTGCTGAACTCATGCGTTGCCGACGCGTGCGCGCGGTGAATCGCCTGGAACAGCTCGCGCATGCCCGAGCCATGCAATGCAGAGATCCGCACCGCCTCCGCCCAGCTGACGAAACCGAGCTTGCGCGACAGCAGATCTTCGGCCTGCGCGCGCTGGTAATCGCTTTGCCCGTCCCACTTGTTGATCGCAACGACCAGGGCACGGCCAGCATCTAGGATCGCACCGAGAATCGTCGCATCCTGATCGGTCACGCCTTCGGTGGCGTCCAGCATCAGCACCGCCACCTGGCACTGCTCGATCGCCTGCAGCGTCTTGAACGCACTGAACTTCTCGACCGCCTCTTCCACCTTGCCGCGACGGCGCAGGCCGGCGGTATCGATCAGGCGGTACTGGCGATTGTCGCGCTCCAGATCCACCGCGATCGAATCGCGGGTGGTGCCGGGCACCTCGGAGGCGATCATGCGCTCTTCGCCCAACAGGCGATTGACCAATGTCGACTTGCCTACGTTCGGGCGGCCCACGAAGGCGATCCGCACGCGTGCCGGGTCGTTATCCAGCAACTCGCCGGACCCTTCCTCGGGCAATCGCGCACCGACTTCCTCCAGCAGTTCGTCGATGCCCTGCCGATGCGCAGCAGACAACGCCACCACGTCGGAGAAACCATAACGCGCAAATTCCGAGCGCACGGTCTCTTCGTCGGTGCCGTCGATCTTGTTGATGACCAGCACGGTCGGCCGTGCCAGCTTGCGCAGCCAGGCCAGGATTTCGTCATCGAGCGAGGACGCACCTTCGCGCCCATCGACCACGAACAACACCAGATCCGCTTCGCCAGCGGCAGCGCGTGCCTGACGCGCAGTGGCGCCGGCCAGGCCTTCCTCGTCGCCGGCGATACCACCGGTATCGACGACAATGAAGGGTTGCTGCTCGTCCAGCCGGCAGACGCCGTAGTTACGGTCGCGGGTAACGCCGGGCTGGTCGTGGACCAGCGCGTCGCGGGTGCGCGTCAGCGCATTGAAGATGGTGGACTTGCCGACATTGGGCCGTCCAACCAGGGCGACCAGGGGCAGCATCGCAAGGTCCTTATTGTGCCAACCGGAAGGCGGTGAGATCGCCGTCGGTGTTTTGTACCAGCAGGATGCCATCGACGACCTGCGGCTGCGCCAGCAGCGTATCGCGTCCGGCGCGAGCGCGCGCGGCCAGTGCACCGTCGCTGAGTTTCAGCCAGTGCAGGTAGCCCTTGTAGTCGCCGACCACGGCGTAATCGCCCTGGATGGCCACACCGGTCAGCGAGCGACGTGCCAAGGCAGCCTGCGACCACATCGCCGCACCGCTGCTCTTGTCCAGGCCCCACACCGAACCGGCGTTGTCGGACACCACCACCACGGCCGACGACACACCGACGCCACCGGCGCCGCCGTGATCGCGCGTCCACAGCGGGCGGCCGCTCGGACCTTCCAGCGCCAGGGTTTCGTTCTTGAAGCTGGTGGCGTACAGCGTGGTGCCATCCAGCACCGGTGCGCCGTCCACGTCGGACATGCGCTCCAGCTCGGTACGACCTTCCGGTACGCCGATGGCCTGCTCCCACAACGGGCGGCCATCCTGCAGCGCCAGCGCGCTCAAGGTGCCGCTGTCGTTGCCGACGAACACCACACCCGGGCCGGTCACGATTGGTGCATTACCGCGCACCGACAGCGTCGGGCCTTCTTCGGCATGGAACCAGCGGCGCTCGCCGGTTGCCGCATCGAACGCAGTGACACGGCCGTCGTTGCTGCGCACCAGCACCAGGTTCTGTGCAATGGCAGGTGCGGCAATCACTTCGTTGGGCACCTTGGCGCGCCACTTCTCGGTGCCATCGGCCTGGTTCAATGCAATCACGCCGCCAGACAGCGTTCCGATCACCACCAGGCCTTCGCCAACACCCGGACCACCGGACAGACGCTGCTTGAACTTGCGGTCGTTGCGCTCTTCTTTCTCGGGCTTGTACTCCCACACACGCTTGCCGGTCTGCAGGTCCAGCGCCTGCACGCCGCCGGTGATGGCCGCCGCATACACCTTGCCATCGGCCACGGCCGGGCGCTGACGTACGCCGATATGCCCTTCACCCTTGCCCACGCCGGTGGACCAGATCTTGTCGACCTTGACCGACGGCTCGAGCTTGACCAGCTCTGCGGGTTCCTGCGCCTTCTTGGCAGCCGCATCCTTCCCGGCAAACCAGCCCTTGACGGTGCTGCAGCCAGCCAGCGTCAGGCCCATCACCACAATCAACGCAACGCGCTTATACATATCAACCTGCTTCATCAAATCTGCTCCGCCGGATCGGGCACCTTGCCGCCCACATCCATCAGCTTGGTTTCCAGCAACCGGCGCTGCGGCGAGGCCACATCCACCGTGGTCAGGGCCTTGGTGTACAGCGCACGCGCTTCATCCGGCTTGCCCTGCGCAACCAGCGCATCGGCGCGGATCTCCAGGCTGGCGTGGTCCTGCGCATCGGCCAGCAGCTTGATCGCCTCGTCCGGCTTGCCGCTTTCGGTCAGCACGCGCGCCAGGCGCTGCTGCACGATCTGCTTGAGTTCGCCTTCGGCCGGCACATCGCGCAGCGTCTTGATCGCCTCGGCGTTCTTGCCGGCATCCACCTGGGCCTTGGCCAGACGCAGCGCAGCCAATTCGGCGTAGATGCCGCCCTTGCCGTCGTCGAGCGCCACGATGTCCTTGGCCACCTTGTCCAGGTCTTTGGCCTGGATCGACTTCACCACCGCTTCGTAGCGGGTGTTGGCCTCGACCAATTCGGTATTGGTGCGCTTTTGCCACCACTGCCAGCCCAGGATCAGCGTCAGTCCGAACAGGACGCCGCCCACCAATCCCGCGCCATTCTTTCTCAACCAGGAACGAACGCGTTCGCCTTGTTCGTGTTCGTCCAGCAGATCGTCGATCGCCATGCGTACTCTCGCTCCGTCATCCCGGAGGCACGGAACATCAAAAGGGATAAATGAAAAACCGCAGTCCGCCTCACTCGGAAGCCGGCACCACGGAGCCGTCGGAGGATACCGCAAAACGGGCCACATTAGCGCGCTGGAACGGTTTCACATCGACGATACTGCCGCCTTGCTGAACCTGTACCGCCGAGGCATTACCCAACACGATGCGGCCCACCTGGCCCGGCAAATAGCTGCGATGCTCGCCGGCGCGGATCAGCGCTTTTTCCACTGCACTGCCATCCGGTGCCAGGATCTGCACCCAGCTGTCGCCACTGAAACTCAACGACAAGCTGCCACCCGCGGCGGCCGCCGTTGCAGGCGCCTCGGCATCGGACGTGGCGCGCGGCACCGGGGTCATCGACGCGATGTACGGCGCCGGCTGCTCGCGTGGCGCGGCGACCGGCTGCGCTGCAGGATTGCCTGGTGTGCCGGTTTTTGCAGCCTCAGGCATGCTATCCAACGACACCGTACTTGGCGCCTTGCCATCCAGATGCGAGCGCGTCGCGTACCAGACCGGCACTGCGAACACGCCGGTGATCACCACGTACATGGCCTTGCGCGCCGTGCTTTCGAGAATGCGCCGCGCACGCGGGGTGTGCGTGTGACTGACCAGCTTGACCGGTTCGATCGGTGCGATGGTCGCCCGCTGCAACAGCGGCTCCAGGTCGACCTGCAGCAAGCGCGCGTAGCTGCGCAACTGGCCACGCACGAACACCGGCGCGCCCAGACGCTGCCAGTCCTCCTGCTCCAAGGAGCGCACCACGTGCCCCGGCATGCGCAGCTTACCGGCCACGTCGTCCACGCTCAGACCTGCCGCCTCGCGCGCTTCGCGCAAGTGCTGCCCGCAGCCCTTTTCCTGCTCGAAAAGGTTCGGATTGGAATCACTGATCACAATGCATTGGCCCCGGGGTTAGCGGTCGCTGCGTCAGGAAATTCCTTGACCAACCGCTGTTGGTAACGGCCGGCAGCTACCTTGTCGCCTAGCCCTTGCTCAATCTGAATGGCGAGTTGTAACACGGAAGCCGTTGCCGGTGCAGCCGAAAGGCGACGTTCGATAAACGCGCGGGCTTCGAAAAAGCTCTTTTGAGCCGCTTCCAGGCGCGCTTTTGATTCGAGTGCGTAGGCGTTGGCAGGCTCCAATTCCAGTGCCTTACGCAGATCACGCTCTGCTCGCTCTGATTGACCTGCCTGCAACGCACATCCACCCGCGTTGGCGAGCGCCGACGCCGGCGCATAACCCTGATCCTGCAGTGCACGGTCGAACCAGGCCAACGACTCGGCCGTCTGACCATTTGCGCAAAGCCATGCGCCGTAGTTGTTTAAAACGTCACCACGCTGGGGCGCGAGCTCGGTTGTGCGGCGATAGGTTTCGCCAGCTGCCGGATTTCCCTGGCCCTGCTGAATCACCCCCAGGAACATCAGCGCATCGACCGAATTAGGGGTCTTCTTCAAGACTTCTCGCACCTGCTGCTCCGCTCCGGCGTAATCACCACTTTGCAGGCGATTATTCGCAAGCCCAAGTCTTTGCTCCAGCGCAATGCGATTCTGCGTCGCTACGCTGTCGCGAAAATCGTAACTTGGGGCAACCTGCTCCACGCTCTTGATCTTGCCCGGCTTGGCATTGCGACCACCGCAGCCGGCCACGCTCAGCGCAATCGCCACGACCACCATTAACGAGATATTACGCTGCCGCATCTCGATCAGCCTGCCCTTCCAATGTACGGCGGAAGTCCGCCTGGCGACGGGTACGGTCCATGACCTGTCCTTTTAACTGCCCGCATGCCGCGTCGATGTCGTCGCCACGGGTGCGGCGAACCATCGTCAGCACCTGCGCATCGAGCAGGATCTTCTGGAATGCGCGAATCTCCGTCTCGCCCGAGCGCTCGTAGCGCGTACCAGGGAACGGGTTGAACGGAATCAGGTTGACCTTGCCGGCGTCCTTGGATTGCACCGCATTGTCGAACTGACGCATCAGCCTGGCCAACTGGCGCGCGTGCTCCGGTTGGTCGTTGATGCCCTTCATCAAGGTGTATTCGAAGGTCACCGAATCGCGCTTCTTGCTGCCGCGCAGGTAGCGGACGCACGACTCCATCAGCTCGGCGATGGGGTATTTCTTGTTCAATGGCACCAGGCTCTCGCGCAGCGCGTCGTTGGCCGCGTGCAGCGAGACCGCCAGCGACACATCGCTTTCGGTGGAGAGCCGGTCGATCATCGGCACCAGGCCGGAGGTCGACAGCGTCACCCGCTTGCTGGCCAGGCCGTAGCCAAGGTCATCGCGCATCACGCTCATCGCGCGCACGACGTTGTCGAAATTCATCAACGGCTCGCCCATGCCCATCATCACCACATTGGTGAGCCGGCGCTGCTGGTGCGGCACGTTGCCCAGATGGCGCGCCGCGACCCACAACTGGCCGACGATTTCGGCGGTGGTGAGGTTGCGGTTGAAGCCCTGGGTGGCGGTCGAACAGAACGTGCAGTTCAAGCCGCAGCCAACCTGGGAGGACACGCACAGCGTGCCGCGGCCCTTGTCGGGGATGTACACGGTTTCGATGGCGTTCTTGCCGTCGGTACCCATGGCCAGCAGCCATTTGTGGGTGCCGTCGGTAGAAGGCTTGTCGAACACGACGTTCGGGACGAGGACCTCGGCATGCTGGTGCAACTTCGCACGCAACGCCTTGCCGAGGTCGGTCATCTGGTCGAAATCGGTGACGTAGCGATGGTGAATCCACTTCATCACCTGATGGGCACGGTAGCGCGCTTCGCCGAGCGTGTCGGCGAAGAAGCGCTCCAGTCCCTCGCGGTCGAGGTCGAGCAGGTTCTGCTTGCGCAGTTCCGGGGTAAGGACGGGCACGTCCTGCAACACGGAGGGGATCACGACCTCATTCACGATTCGACTCTCTCGGCCTCAGCGCGAGACCACTTCGGTGGCGGCAAAGAAATACGCGACTTCGTTGGCAGCGTTCTCGACCGAGTCCGAGCCGTGAGCGGCATTGGCATCGATCGAATCGGCGAAGTCGGCGCGGATGGTGCCCGGCGCAGCGTCCTTGGGATTGGTCGCGCCCAGCAGGTCACGGTGTGCGGCGACGGCGTTTTCTCCTTCCAGCGCCTGGATCATCACCGGGCCGGAGATCATGAACTCGACCAACGCATTGAAAAACGGACGCTCGCGGTGCACGGCGTAGAAGCCTTCGGCTTCGCGACGCGACAGCTGCTTGTACTTGGCAGCCACAACCTTCAGGCCAGCCTTCTCGAAACGGCTATAGATTTCGCCGATGACGTTCTTGGCGACGGCATCGGGCTTGATGATGGACAGGGTGCGCTCCAGCGCCATGGGAAGATCTCCGTTGGGCGAGCCACTGAAGGCTCGAGGTTATCATGAAAAAAACCCGCGTCAAAACGCGGGCTTAGGCTTCTTTGCGATGGTCAATTCTATCGTGTCGCCCATTCGTTTGCACAGCGCCCCCTAAATCGTGCTGCATTGCCGCATGACCTGCGTGCAACCAAGCCCGTAGACTCAAACAATCGTTTGATTGAGTCCGACCCCAGCGCATGCCCAAGCCCGCCCACTTCTCCACCAAGGACCGCATTCTCGGTGCGGCCGAGGAGCTGTTCGCCCAGCACGGGTTCGCCGGCACCTCGCTGCGCCAGCTCACCACTCAGGCCGACGTGAATATCGCGGCGGTCAATTACCACTTCGGGTCCAAGGAAAACCTGGTCAACGAGGTATTCCGCCGCCGCATGGACGAGATGACCGCCGCACGGCTGCAGCAACTGGAGGCGGCAAAGAAGTCCCAGCCCGGCGAGCTCACCGCCGTGCTTGCGGCCTTTGTCGAGCCCGCATTGGCGATGGCGCAGGACCGCCAGAACGGCGGTGCGTTCGTGCGCGTGATCGCCCGCGCCTACGCGGAAAAGAACGACAACCTGCGCAAGTTCCTATCCGACCATTACGGCCATGTGCTGCGCGAGTTCGGCAAGGCCATCGCCGGCTGCGTGCCGGGACTAAGCAAGGAAGAGCTTTACTGGCGACTGGATTTCCTGGCCGGTGCGCTCACCTATGCCATGGCCGATTTCGGCCTCATCAAGCGCCCGGCGGGCGTTAGCGAGGCCGACCATCGCGCGCGGGCTGCGCGCGAACTGATTCGTTTCGCGGAACCCGGTTTCCGTGCTCATTCCACACCGTAAACGTTCCACAAGAGGCTTATTGCTATGTCCAATCCGTTGCTAGTCCGTCGTGCCGCCGTGCTTGGTGCCGGCGTCATGGGCGCGCAGATCGCCGCGCACCTCACCAATGCCGGTGTCGACACCGTGCTGTTCGACCTGCCTGCCAAGGAAGGTCCGGCCGACGGCGTCGTGCTCAAGGCCATCGCCAATCTCGGCAAGTTGAGCCCTGCCCCGCTCGCCAGCAAGGCGCTGGCCGAAGCGATTACACCGGCCAACTACGGCACGCCCGATGACAGCAAGGGTCTGGAACAGCTGCGCGATTGCGATCTGATCATCGAAGCGATCGCCGAGCGCATGGACTGGAAGCAGGACCTGTACAAGAAGATCGCGCCGTTCGTGGCCGAGCATGCGGTACTGGCCTCCAACACCTCTGGTCTGGGTATCAACAAACTGTCCGACGTGCTGCCCGAGCAGCTGCGCCACCGCTTCTGCGGCGTGCACTTCTTCAACCCACCGCGCTACATGCACCTGGCCGAGCTGATTCCGGCCAAGGGCACCGACAAGGCCGTGCTGGAAGGCCTGGAAGCGTTCCTGGTGACCACGCTCGGCAAGGGTGTGGTGTATGCCAAGGACACCCCGAACTTCATCGGCAACCGCATCGGCGTGTTCTCGATTCTGTCCACCATCCACCACACGCAGGAATTCGGCCTGGGCTTCGATGAAGTCGACGCGCTGACCGGTCCGCTGGTCGGCCGCCCCAAGTCGGCGACCTACCGCACCTCGGATGTGGTGGGCCTGGACACCATGGCGCACGTGATCAAGACCATGGGCGACACCTTGCCGGACGACCCGTGGCACCAGTATTTCACCTCGCCGAAGTGGCTTGACGCGTTGATCGCCAAGGGCGCGCTTGGCCAGAAGGTCGGCGCCGGCATCTTCCGCAAGGTCGGCAAGGACATCGTGGTACTGGACCTGCAGAAGCAGGATTACCGCGCCGCTGATCGCACTGCCGCACCGGAAGTGGTCGAGATCCTCAAGATCAAGAACCCGGCCGAAAAGTTCGCCAAGCTGCGCGAAAGCCAGCACCCGCAGGCGCAGTTCCTGTGGGCCACCTTCCGCGACCTGTTCCACTACAGCGCCTTCCATCTGGCCGACATTGCAGAAACCGCGCGCGACGTGGATCTGGCGATCCGCTGGGGCTACGGCTGGTCGCTCGGCCCGTTCGAGACCTGGCAGGCCGCCGGCTGGAAGCAGGTGGCGCAGTGGATTGCCGAAGACATTTCCAGCGGCAAGAGCATGAGCAGCGCGCCATTGCCGAACTGGGTGTTCGATGGCCGCGACGGCGTGCATGCCGCAGAAGGCTCGTACAGCCCGGCGCGCGATGCCAAGCTGCCGCGTTCGGCGCTGCCGGTCTACAAGCGCCAGCGCTTCCCCGACCCGCTGCTGGGCGAGCAGTTCTCGCCGGGCGAAACCGTGTTTGAAAACGACGGCGTGCGCATGTGGCACGACGGCGACGACATCGCGGTGGTCAGCTTCAAGACCAAGATGAATACCGTGTCCGACCACGTGCTCAACGGCTTGCAGGAAGTGGTTGGCCGTGCCGAGAAGGACTTCGCCGGGTTGGTGATCTGGCAGCAGAAGGAGCCCTTCTCTGCGGGTGCGGACCTGGCCGGCGCGCTTGGCCTACTGCAGGCCGGCAAGGTGGATGCGTTCGAAGCCTTGGTCGCCAATTTCCAGGCCACCAGCCAGCGCATCAAGTACGCGCAGGTACCGGTGATTTCAGCGGTGCGCGGCCTGGCACTGGGCGGCGGCTGCGAGTTCCAGATGCATAGCGCCAAGACCGTCGCATCGCTGGAAAGCTATATCGGTCTGGTCGAAGCCGGCGTCGGCCTGCTGCCGGCCGGTGGTGGCCTGAAGGAAATCGCGGTGCGCGCTTCGCAGGCCGCAGGTCCGGGCGGCGACGTGTTTGCCGAACTGAAGAAGACCTTCGAAACCATCGCGATGGCCAAGGTCTCCAACTCGGCGGTCAATGCCCAGGAACTGGGCCTGCTGCGCGGCACCGACAAGGTCGTCTTCAACAGCTACGAAGCGCTGCACATCGCCAAGGCCGAAGCGCGCGCACTGGCTGAAGGCGGCTACCGCGCCCCGCTGCCGGCACGCCGCATCCAGGTCGCCGGCGACGTCGGCATTGCTACCTTCAAGATGCTGCTGGTCAACATGCTGGAAGGCCGTTTCATCAGCGAATACGACTACGAGATCGCCACCCGCATCGCCACGGTGATGTGCGGCGGCGAAGTGGATCGCGGCGCGCTGGTGGACGAAGAGTGGCTGCTCAAACTGGAGCGCAAGCACTTCGTCGAACTGGCCCAGCAGGAAAAAACCCAGGCACGGATTGGGCACATGCTCAAGACGGGTAAGCCGTTGAGGAATTGATTGAAGCCGGTCCCCGGGACCGGGAACCGGGGACCCGGAAGAGCAAGAGCAGCCAGTGTGCGCTTTTGACTTTCCCGGGTCCCCGGTTCCCGATCCCGGGTCCCGAACCGCAAACTCCCGCCATTCGAGACTTTCCCAAATGACCAGACAAATTCAAGAAGCCTACATCGTCGCCGCCACCCGCACGCCGGTCGGCAAGGCGCCCAAGGGCGTGTTCCGCAATACCCGTCCCGACGACATGCTTGCGCACGTGTTGCGTGCGGTGGTGGCGCAGGCGCCGGGCATCGATCTGTCGCGCATCGACGATGCCATCATCGGTTGCGCCATGCCCGAGGGCGAGCAAGGCATGAACGTGGCGCGCATCGGCGTGCTGCTGGCGGGCCTGCCTAATACTGTGGCGGGTCAGACCATCAACCGTTTTTGTTCGTCCGGCATCCAGGCCGTGGCGATGGCAGCCGACCAGATCCGTCTGGGCAATGCCGATCTGATGCTGGCCGGCGGCACCGAGTCCATGTCGATGGTGCCGATGATGGGCAACAAAGTCGCGATGTCGCCGAGCGTGTTCGCCGACGATCACGTGGCCATTGCCTATGGCATGGGCATCACTGCCGAAAAGGTCGCCGAAGAATGGAAGGTCTCGCGCGAAGATCAGGACGCGTTCGCGCTGGCTTCGCATCAGAAGGCGATCGCCGCGATTGCCGCCGGCGAGTTTCGCGACGAGATCACACCGTACGAAATCCTCTCGCATCAGCCTGACCTGCAAGGCAATGTCATCGCGCTGCGTAAGCGCCTGGTCGACACCGACGAAGGCCCACGCCCGGATAGCTCGCTCGAAGGTCTGGGCAAGCTGCGCCCGGTGTTCCGCAACGGCCAGTTCGGCGGCAGCGTCACCGCCGGCAATTCGTCGCAGATGAGCGACGGCGCCGGTGCAGTGCTGCTGGCCTCCGAGCAGGCGATCAAGGATTACGACCTCACCCCGCTTGCGCGTTTCGTCAGCTTCTCGGTGGCGGGCGTGCGCCCCGAAGTGATGGGCATCGGCCCGATCGCGGCGATTCCCAAGGCGCTCAAGCAAGCCGGCCTGACCAAGGATCAGATCGACTGGATCGAGCTCAACGAAGCCTTTGCTGCCCAGGCATTGGCGGTGATCCGCGACAGCGAACTGGATCCGTCCAAGGTCAACCCGCTCGGCGGCGCGATTGCCCTCGGTCACCCCCTGGGTGCGACCGGCGCGATCCGTGCGGCCACGTTGGTGCATGGCCTGCGCCGTCGTCAGCAGAAGTACGGCATGGTCACCATGTGCATCGGCACCGGCATGGGCGCTGCGGGCATTATCGAAGCGCTGTGAAAGCCCAACCCCGGAGCCACTCTGGAGGCCAGCTCGGGTGCACTACAACGTCCGGTGAGCGAGTGCTCGCCGGACGTTTTCCAAGCGGATGAATAGAGTCGGAGCAAGTGACAGTCGATGCCCTGGCGGTCTCTGGACAGGGCTGCCGACCGGGATTAGTCTTCACGCTCGGAGATGGCGTTCCTCCGTGCTTTTCCATCAACCGTAGCGATCGCTACTGATGACGCCTACAAGAACTCTGGCTCGGCCCAGGGATTGTAGGCGTGTTCTTGCTCACATCTCCTTGCCGTGCCAGCCCTCATGTCTCCAGACGACAGGCTGCCATGTCACGATTTCGCCACCCCGAACACTTCGACCTTCTCGCTCATCTTGCCAAATGGCTGGTGATCGCCAGCCTCGTGGCCGCGCTGGCCGGCACCGCCTCGGCATTTTTCCTGTGGGCACTGGATTGGGCAACCCACTGGCGCCAGACACATCCCCGCGCGATCTGGTTGTTGCCGCTGGCCGGGTTTGCAGTCGGGCTGGTGTATCACCTGCTGGGCAAGCAGGTGGATGCAGGCAATAACCTGATCATCGATGAGATCCACGACCCAAAGAAGCTGGTGCCGCTGCGTATGGTGCCGCTGGTGATGGGAGGCACGGTCGTTTCCCACTTGTTCGGCGCATCGGTTGGCCGTGAAGGCACCGCGGTGCAGATGGGTGCCGCACTTGCCGATCAGCTCACCCGCCTGCTGCGCCTGCGCCGCGAGGACCGGCGCATCTTGTTGATGGCCGGCATCAGCGCCGGTTTCGCTTCGGTGTTCGGCACGCCGTTGGCCGGTGCAATCTTCGGGCTAGAAGTGCTGGCCATTGGTCGATTGCGCTACGACGCACTGCTGCCCTGCGCGGTGGCGGCCATCGTGGCCGACCAGGTCTGTCTGGCCTGGGGCATCCACCACATCCACTATCCAATTGGTCAGATCGTTCCGATCGGGATCGGCAGCGTCCTGGCCGTCATGGCCGCCGGCATGCTGTTCGGCCTGGTCGGAATGCTGTTTGCCACCGTCACCCATCGGCTAGGCAGCTTGAGCAAGCGCGTCATCGGCTACGCTCCGCTGCGCCCGCTGCTCGGCGGATGCGTCATCGCACTGGCGGTGTGGGGACTGGGCACGCAACGCTACATCGGCTTGGGAATTCCCGAGATCGTGCGCGCCTTCCACGCGCCTATCGCGCCTTGGGATTTCCTGGGCAAGCTCAGCTTTACCGCAATTTCGCTGGGAACCGGCTTCAAGGGCGGCGAGGTTACTCCCCTGTTTTACATCGGCGCCACGCTGGGGAATGCGCTTGCGCCGTTGCTGCATCTACCCTTTCCGATGTTGGCCGGGATCGGTTTTGTGGCAGTGTTTGCGGGGGCGTCCAACACGCCGATTGCATCCACGCTGATGGCGGTCGAACTGTTCGGTGCCGATATCGCACCGCTTGCCGCACTCGGCTGCATCACGGCCTATCTGTTTTCAGGCCATACCGGGATCTACCACGCGCAGCGCATTGGTAATGGCAAGCATCATCGGCACATTGCAGGGCTGGAGGAAACCATACGTCTTGCCGACCTGCCCGCGCGGCGGCGGCCCATCGCACGCGCGCCCGACAGTGCTGCCGGCGGGGAGCAGCAATGAGCATGCCACCGCCCACCGGCGTACTGCGCCTGTACTTCGCTGCCGGCAGCCGCGCCCGGCCCAGCCGGTTCTGGCATCGGCTGGGTGCTCCTGCGCTGGCGCACCACCTGCTACGCGCCGCAAGACGCAGCGGCATCGCGCAGGCCATCTTGCTGCATGTGGACTCGGGCTATCTTGCCGGCCAGGCAAGGCTGTTCCATCATCATCCGGAGCTCGCCGACCTGCGCCACCCGCAGTGCCTTGAACTGATCGACGACCAGGCGCGCCTGCGCGGCTTTCTGGAGGCGCATCGCGACGAATTAAGGGACGTGCGTGCAGTGCTGCTGTGCCGATGCGAAATTCGCTGACACACTGCAGACCGCGCGCCGGAGAAACCACGTGACACCGATCTATACCATCGCCGCCATTTCCCTGGGCGCCAGTCTGGGAGCGGTGTCCCGCTACGGGCTGGGCCTGGCGCTAAACGCCTTGTTCCCCCCGGTGCCGATCGGCACGCTCGCGGCCAATCTCATGGCCGCTTATGTGGTGGGTGCGACCATCGCCTACGTCGGCACCGTCCCCGGTCTTTCGCCGCTATGGCGCCTGTTTCTGATTACCGGCCTGGCCGGAGGGCTATCCACGTTCTCCACCTTTACCGCCGAGTTGTTTTCGCTGCTGCGCGAAGGACGGCTTGGGCTGTCGGCCGCCATGCTGGGCCTGCATGTGGGCGGCTCGCTCGCCTTGCTCATGCTGGGCATGCTGACCATTGGCCTGTTGCGAAAGTCATCATTGGGAATTGCTGGATGAAGGGATATCAACTTACATTTTTCACCAGCCAGGGCTCCCGTCATGGGCATGGAGCACTGTGCGACTGGCTGTTGGAAACCGCACGCGACTGCGGTGCCAGCAGCGGCACCTTGGTGAATGGTCAGGAAGGCTTTGGACACGCAGGTCTGTTGCATTCGGCCGGCTTTTTCGAATTGGCCGAGCAGCCGCTGGCAATCATCATCTGCGCGGACGCCTCGGCCTGCGAGCAGTTGCTTGCGCGCATCGGCGATGAAGACATCGCACTGCCCTACGTGAAGACACCGGTCGAATTCGGACGGGTCGGCAGGTTGGCGCCCGGCTGAGTCACGCCTCGACGGCACGATGTGCAAGCGCGCAATTGCTATGCGATTACGACCCAAACGACACGCGCTAGCTAGGCGAAGATGATCCACCTTTGCGCCGTGACTGCAGCCATCGCCTGGACATCTTGCCCCTGCATCGAACATGCCGATAACAGAGGGCCTGACGGCCAGGCCGCCGTGCTCGCGTGTAGCGTCATGCCTGCGCCTTGGGCGTGCGCTTTTCCGTGCGCGCCTGCTCCCTGGCTTCGCGCAGCCGGTCGAGCTTTTCCTTCAGCTTGATCTCCAGCCCGCGCGGCACCGGGTTGTAATAAATCCGCTCGCCCATCGCATCCGGAAAGCCGGTCTGATCCAGCGCGATGCCGCCTTCGGCATCGTGGTCGTATTGATAGTCCTGGCCGTAACCGAGCGTCTTCATCAGCTTGGTCGGCGCATTACGCAGATGCAACGGCACTTCCTGCGTGCCGGTGGCGCGCACCTCAGCCTTGGCCTGATTGAAGGCGGCGTAGCCGGCGTTGGATTTGGCGGTAGTGGCCAGATACAGCACCAGCTGCGCGAATGCCAACTCGCCTTCCGGGCTACCGAGGCGCTCGTAGATGTCCCAGGCTTCCAGCGCCATGCTCTGCGCGCGCGGGTCGGCCAGGCCGATATCCTCGATCGCCATACGGGTCAGCCGCCGCGCCAGATAGGCCGGGTCGCAGCCGCCATCGAGCATGCGCGTCAGCCAGTACAGTGCCGCATCCGGGTTGGAACTACGCACGGATTTATGCAACGCCGAAATCTGGTCGTAGAACTGCTCGCCGTTCTTGTCGAAGCGGCGGGTGCGGTCGGCCAGCACCTGTAGCAGCGTCTGCGGCGTGATCTCGCCGCCCTCGCCGCCTGCCAGCTCGGCGGCGATTTCCAGCAGGGTCAATGCGCGCCGCACGTCACCATCAGCAGCGCTGGCGATTTCCAGCAGCGATGCATCGCTGACCTGGATCGTCTCCTGGCCCAAACCGCGCTCCGGGTCGTGCAAGGCCCGCTGCAGTGCGTCGACGATGTCCTGCGGCGACACCGATTCCAGCACGTGCACGCGGCAACGCGACAGCAAGGCCGAGTTCAATTCGAACGATGGGTTCTCGGTGGTCGCGCCGACGAACAGAATCGTGCCGCGCTCGATATGCGGCAAGAACGCATCCTGCTGCGCCTTGTTGAAGCGATGCACCTCATCGACGAACAACACCGTGCGGCGGCCGCTGGAAAACCGCTGCGCGGCCTCGGCCAGTACCTGGCGCACTTCCGGCAAACCCGACAACACGGCCGAGATCGCCTTGAATTCGGCATCGGCGTAGTGCGCCAGCAACAAGGCGAGCGTGGTCTTGCCGCAGCCGGGTGGGCCCCACAGGATCATCGAGTGCACGCGGCCGGACTCCACCGCGCGGCGCAGTGCGCTGTCGGGCGTCAGCAGGCGTTTCTGGCCGACCATTTCGTCCAGCGTGCGCGGGCGCATGCGCTCGGCCAGCGGACGCAGATGGTCGGCGTCCACACTAAGCAGATCGGCGGTGCTGTCGATGGTGGATCTGGTTCGTGCCACAGCCCATTCTATCGCGCCGGGGCGTTATCGCATTGCAGCGAGGGGTTGCTGCGCGGAAGCGACAGGCCTTGCACGGTCGCAGAGGCATTCGCGGCAGCGATACGGAGTGACGGCCGCGTCCGGAGCACAGAAGACGCAGCGCAAAGCGCCTTCGCATGGGAAGGCGTCTGCGAAGCGCTTCAACGCATTCACTGACAAGCGCACGAAAGCGCAGCCGCGCAGCTGGGTAACGCAGGGGTCGGTCGCCTTCAATCGGCGAAGGCGCTACTGCGCGTCGCCCACCACATCCACGCCCTTGGCCGGGGTGTAACGGAAAGTATCGGCCGCAAACGCGGGGTTGCGCTTCCACCCACTGAAGCTGATCGCGGTGCGCTGGCCGACCGCATCCACCACTTCCATCTTGGCCAGACCGTCCTTGCCGAAGCCGAGCGAGGCCATCTGGAAGCTGGCGTCGGTGTCCACCTTGGGCGTCAGCGACAGCCACTGCAACCCATCGCGCGGCGCGGCTTCTTCGCTGACGTCGTATTGCTTGTCCAGACGCGCCGGGTCGATCAACGCCACCAGCGGGCTGTTCTGTTCTTCGCTGCCCTGCGCGCGCACGGTGACCTGCTCCAGATCCGGGTCGAACACCCATACCTTTTTGCCGTCGGCGACGATCAGCTGCTTGTACGGTTTGGCGTATTCCCAACGGAACTGACGCGGTGCGGACAGCGCAACCCGCCCGCTGGAATTTTCCTTGACCCGGCCATTGGCGTCGGAGACGCGCTGGCTGAACTGCCCATCGAGCCCCTTCAAGCCACGCGTAAAGGTGTCCAGCTCCTGACGCGCACCGGCAGACGCGGTACTGGCGAACAGAGCGGTGGCAAGGACGGCATAACGGAGCTGGCGATGCATCGCGGTCTTCCAGAAGGACATGCGTGGATTCTGATACTTCATAGATGAATGGGCGAGCGCTATCCCACGACGGGCCCGGCTGGCGGCGTCTGCGCTGCGATCCTGCTCACTGCGCGGTCTGCACCCGGGACAGGTCGCCATAGACGATCTGACCGCGGAAGCCGCGCCGCACCTGCTGATACAACTCGCGGAACGCGCGGTAATCCTGCGCTTGGCACAGCGCCTGGGGCCCACGCACGGCTGCGCGCTGCAGGCGATGCACGGCGGTCACGGTCTGCCCTTGCCGCGTCCAGTCAACCACGTATTCGCCGGCGGCATTGCGGAAGGTACTGCTGCGCGGGATGGCGATGATCGGCACCGTCTCCGGGAAGCTCACCACGTAGGTTTCTTCGCGCACGCTGTCGTTGCAGTAGAACGGAGTGAGATTGTCTTCGGCCGAAGTGGTGGTGTAGATCGCGCGAATCGATTCGGCGCCGGGCATGTCCGGCAGGGTCATGCCGCCGACCACCGAAAAATCCACCGCGTCCTTGGCCTGGAAGGTGTAGCGGTAATTGAACGGCGCATCCAGATCCAGCGGGTCGCCCTGGATCAATAGATCGCCGGTGCCGTCGAAACCGGACTGGGCAATGATCGACTCTTCGATCCGGTTGCGATTTTGCGCATTGAGCTGCACGAACATCGCGCGCAAGCCCACCTCGCCGGTCTGCCCGCTGTCCAGCGTGGTCACGCCCTGCAGGCCACCCTGAGGCGTGAACTTGTACTCGGTACGCGCCACATAGCGATTGACCTTGCGGTCGTTCGGCGGCGTCTGCGTGACCTTGCCGTCACGCGTGTGCACCACTGGCGCGCCAAGGTCGCCGGCCGGCAATTGGCCGAAGCGTGCGTACGGGTTGGTCGAATCGACGTACAGATCGAACGCAGGGATGTAGGTAATGGCGTGATTGAAGCGGCCCAGCACCGGAATCTCCGGCAGCGTGGGGCCGCCTTCGGCGCCGATCAGCACCGGCGTGCTGGCGATGCCCTTGGCCGCGAGCAAGGCTTCCAGAATCACCGTGTGGTCCTTGCAGTCGCCGTAGTGGTTGGCCAGGATGCTGTCGGCGCTGTTGGGTTCCAACCCGCCATTGCCCAGATACACCGCCACATAGCGGATATTGCGCGCGACCCAGGCGTATAACGCCGCTGCCTGCGCGCGTGGCGCGTCGATGCCACGGGTCACCTCGTCGGCCAGTGTCTGGATTGCCGGCGTGACTGCGGCGGCGCGCCCGCCCTTGACGTGATACGCCAGCCCCATCTGCGACCAGCTGTCGAAGGTGCTGGCCATCAAGGTGGGGCTGAACTCCCACGTGGCCGCGCTCCAGTTCTGGTTCTTCATCGGCGCAGTACGCTGGTAGCGCCATTCCCAGCGTGCCTGATCGCCGCGCACCACCGGCTTGGTGCCGCCCTGCAGCCCGCGCACGGAAAGATGCATCGGCAGCGACTTCGGTGCCACCAGCGTGACGACCGCATCGTCGTACTGCGCGAACACGCTGAAGGTCTCCCACAGGCTGAAATAGCCGGGGAAATACGGCGTGTTCTGCGCCCGCCGCACGCGGTAAACGATACGTGCGCCCGGCGCCAGATTCGGGAACACCACCACCTTCACCTTGCGGTCTGCATACATCGCCGCCGACGCGCTGGAATAGCTTTCCTGGGTGTAGATCTTGTCGGCAGCGACATCCTGGCGCAGCCCCTCGGCGGTAACGGTGTACGCCTGCACTACCTCCAGCGTTTCCATTTTCTCGCTATAGCTCAGCCGGACCTGGCTGAACTGCTCCACCGCCGATTTGGTCTTGAGCAGAATTTCGTACTCGTCGGTCTCCACGCTGCTGGCATCGGCGCGCACTTCGTAGTCGGCGCGGTAGCGCACGAAGCTGTAGTTGGTGTCGGCCTGGCTGCGCGCTGCCGCAGCAGCAGGCGCGGCCTTCTGCTGGGCCTGGGCCTGGGCCTGGGCAAGCAGCGGAGCGCAGAGGAGCAACACGAGCAACAACAAGGGACGATGCAACATGGGTCTCGATCACGGCGGGCCGGAGCGGCCCTCACCGACAGGGTAGCCGTTGTGCCCGGCAATGACAGGCACGGACTTCCAACAATCTCGCATTGCTACGTGCGGTAGCCTCTGTCGATCAGCAATGCGTCGAGATCGAATCGACCTGACGCCATGCTGCGCAGGATTGGCAGACGCAAGCGTGACGATAGACCGGTGCAGAGAAAGGCAGTGAACCGTGTGCGATGGTCGCAATTCGTTAGCTATCGCGATGCCTGAGCGTTTCTAAGGCCTCAGCCCCTGTGACGCTAAAGCCTCGCTGCCTTGCCGCCCTGCTGCCAGCCAGGGCAGCGGCGTGGGTACCGCATCCGGCGACGCGCAGCGATGCTTACTTCGGCGGCGGCGGTGCCAGCACGGTGCGGTCGCCATTGTGCTCGGGCTGACTCACCACGCCCGCGGCTTCCATCGCTTCGATCAACCGCGCGGCACGGTTGTAGCCAATCTTCAAGCGCCGTTGCACGCCGGAAATCGAAGCACGTCGCGTCTCGGTGACGATGCGCAAGGCTTCGTCGTACAACGGGTCCGATTCGTCGCCACCACCGCCACTGCTTTCCGGCAAGCCGGTCGCACCGACCACGGTGCCGTCGCCCATGGTCTGCACTTCGTCCAGCACGCCTTCGACATACGACACCGGCCCACTGGCCTTGAGGTGCTCGACCACGCGATGCACTTCTTCGTCGCTGACAAAGGCGCCATGCACGCGGTCCGGCAGCGCGGTGCCCGGCGGCAGATACAGCATGTCGCCGTTGCCCAGCAGCGCTTCGGCGCCGGACTGATCCAGGATGGTGCGCGAATCGATCTTGGAACTGACCTGGAATGCCACACGGGTCGGGATATTGGCCTTGATCAGGCCGGTGATGACGTCCACCGACGGCCGCTGCGTGGCCAGAATCAAGTGAATACCGGCCGCACGCGCCTTCTGTGCCAACCGCGCGATCAGCTCTTCGACCTTCTTGCCGACGATCATCATCATGTCGGCAAATTCGTCGATGAAGATGACGATGAACGGCAGCGTTTCCAACGGCCGCGGCGCTTCGCCCAATTCCGGGTTCGGCTTGAACAGCGGGTCCATCATCGGCTGGCCGGCGTCGATGGCGTCCTTGATCTTCTTGTTGAAGCCGGCCAGGTTGCGCACACCCACTGCGCTCATCAGCTTGTAGCGGCGCTCCATCTCCGCCACGCACCAACGCAGGCCATTGGCAGCCTCCTTCATGTCGGTGACCACCGGCGCCAGCAAATGCGGGATGCCCTGGTAGACGCTCAGTTCGAGCATCTTCGGGTCGATCATCAGCATGCGCAGTTCCTTGTGCGAGGCCTTGAACAACAGGCTCAGCACCATCGCATTGACCGCCACCGACTTGCCCGAGCCGGTGGTACCGGCCACCAGCAAGTGCGGCATGCGCGCCAGATCGGCCACCGTCGGGCGGCCGGCGATGTCCTTGCCCAGGGCAAGCGTCAGCGGGCTGGCCGACTTGTCGTATTCCTTGGAGCGCAGCAATTCGCTCAGGAAGATCATCTCGCGGGTGACGTTGGGGATCTCCAGACCCACCACAGATTTGCCCGGAATCACGTCGACCACGCGCACCGATTTGACCGACAGCCCGCGCGCGATGTCCTTGTCCAGCGAGCTGATCTGGCTGACCTTGATGCCCGGTGCCGGCTCGATCTCGAAGCGCGTGATCACCGGGCCCGGATAGGCCCCGACCACCTGCGCTTCGATGCGGAAATCCTTGAGCTTGAACTCGATCTGCCGCGACAGCGTTTCCAGCGTCTCTTCCGAATAGCCCTTGGCCTGCGGCTTGGGGTCGTCCAGCAACGCCAGCGGCGGCAGGTCCGAGCCGTCGGTGCTGACGCCCTGGAACATCGGGATCTGGGTGTCGCGCTTGGCGCGCTCGCTCTTTTCCACCACCGGGGCCGGCGGCGGCTCGATCTTCACCGGCTCACGCTTGGCCTGCTTGACCGCATCGACCTTGCGCACTTCCTCGCGTTCCTCGCGCATCACGCGGGTCTGCTGCCACTCGGTGGCCTGGTGGGTCTTGCGCTGCATCAACGGCCCCAGCGCCAGCACCCACTTGCCAATACGCTCCATCACCGCGAACCACGACAGCCCGGTGGCCAGGGTGATCGACACCAGCAGCAGCACCAGCACGAACAGGTTCGCGCCCAGCGCGCCGAAGCCCGAACTGAGTGAGCCGCTGACCAGCTTGCCGAGGATGCCGCCAGCCTCGGCCACCTCGCCCTGGAACAGGCGCAGGTGCAGGAAGCCGGTCGAGGAAATCAGGAACCCCACCATGCCGACCAGGCGCAGCGCCGGCCCCAGATCGCTCTGGCTCTGCTCCTCGCGCTCGCCGATCAGGGCGATCCACGCCACCGCCCCCAACAGCACCGGCAGCAGGAAGGCCACATACCCGAACAGCTGCAGCAGCACGTCCGCCGCCAGCGCACCGAACCGGCCGCCCATGTTGTGGATCGGCGCAACCAGGTTACCAGTGCGCGACCAGCCCGGATCGGTGGCCGAATAGGTGAGCAGACTCGCCAGCAGATACAGCAGCAACGGCGCCACCGCGATCAAGGCCAGATCGCGCCAGAGCTTTTGCCGACGCGGATTGTCCGCCACCGCCGTCTTGCGCGACGACGATTTGCCCTCTGCGGGCTTGCTGCGTTCGGGAACCTGCTTTGCCACCTGTAGCCAGACCTTAGAAAAATGCTGTTAGTGGTTGATAATAAACGACTGAGGCCACGGTTTCAGCAGTTGCATGAGCACTGGCGACCCAGCTGCGCCGCGCTCAACGAAAAACGCCGCACAGGGCGGCGTCGAACATGCATCACGGGTGCACCATGCCATCTGCGGTTCAAGCAGTTCCATCGCGCCGCCTTGATTCACCGGGTGGGGACCGCCACTCTATGCCGCCACAGGGGAGCGAATTACGTCGTCTGCCCTACCAATTCCTAGATCGCGAGTATACATGAGCGCCTCTTCTGCCAGTCCCGCCAAGCATTCCCGCCTGCTGATCCTGGGCTCCGGCCCGGCCGGCTGGACCGCCGCGGTCTACGCCGCCCGCGCCAATCTCAAGCCGGTGGTGATCACCGGCCTGCAGCAAGGCGGCCAGCTGATGACCACCACCGAGGTGGACAACTGGCCCGGCGACCCCCACGGCCTGATGGGCCCGGACCTGATGACCCGCATGCAGGCGCATGCCGAGCGCTTCGAGACCGAGGTCATCTTCGACCACATCCATACCGCAGACCTGTCGCAGCGCCCGTTCCGGCTGATCGGCGATAGCGCCGAGTACACCTGCGACGCGCTCATCATCGCCACCGGCGCCACCGCCAAATATCTGGGCATCCCCAGCGAAGAAGCCTTCAAGGGCCGTGGCGTCTCTGCCTGCGCCACCTGCGACGGGTTCTTCTACAAGGACCAGGACGTGGTGGTGGTCGGCGGCGGCAACACCGCGGTCGAAGAAGCGCTGTACCTGTCCAACATCGCCCGCAAGGTCTACCTGGTTCATCGCCGCGACACCTTGCGTGCGGAAAAGATCATGCAGGACAAGCTGTTCGCCAAGGTGGCCGCCGGCAAGATCGAAACCGTCTGGCACCACGCCATCGACGAGGTGCTGGGCAACGATGCGGGCGTGACCGGCGTGCGGGTCAAGTCCACCATCGATGGCAGCACCCGCGACATCGATGCGCATGGCTTTTTTGTCGCCATCGGCCACCACCCCAATACGCAGCTGTTCGACGGCCAGCTGGCCATGAACAACGGCTACCTGGAGATCCGCTCCGGCCTGAACGGCGCGGCGACCGAAACCTCGGTGGCCGGCGTATTCGCCGCTGGCGACGTGGCCGACCAGCACTACCGCCAGGCCATCACCTCGGCCGGGTTCGGCTGCATGGCGGCGCTGGATGCCGAGCGTTTCCTCGACAAGAGCGCCTGAGGATGGCGGCTGATTGCCGGCCGCGCCTCGCGGCCAGCAGTGCCGGCGGAGCGCAGGCATGGCGGTGACTGCGCGCTGGTGTCGCCAGCTGGACGAACTTCCGCCCGGTGCCTGGGATGCGCTGCACGACGGCGCGCATCCCTTCATCAGCACCTCATTCCTGCAAGGCCTCGAACGCGAGGGCTGCCTGCGCCCGGACTGGGGCTGGAACCCGCTGCATCTGACCCTGTGGGATGGCGAGACCCTGGTTGCAGCGGCGCCGGGCTATCTGAAGAACAACTCGCACGGCGAGTTCGTGTTCGACCACGCCTGGGCGCATGCGTATGCGCGCTACGGGCAGGAGTACTTCCCCAAGTGGCTGTGCGGGGTGCCCTACTCGCCCGTCACTGGCCCGCGCCTGCTGGGCGCGCCCAAGTGGCGCGGCCATCTGCTGATGGCCATGCGCGAATTGGTGGAACGCAGCGGGCTGTCGTCGGCGCACGTGAACTTTCACCCTGCCGATGAAGACACCGCCTTTGATGCCGACTGGCTGGAGCGCAACGACCTGCAATACCACTGGCACAACGCCAGCGGCTGGAGCGACTTCGAAACGTTCCTGGCGGCGATGGACCACAAGCGGCGCAAGAACATCCGCCAGGAGCGCGCCAAGGTGCAGCGCGCCGGCGTGCAACTACGCGTTGTGCATGGCGACGACGCCAGCGACGCCGACCTGGAAGCGATGTACGGCTTCTATCTCAAGACCTTCAACGACTACGGCAACTCGCCTGCGCTGACGCCCGAGTTCCTGCGCCACCTGGCGCAGCATCTGCCGCGCCAGGTGGTGATGTTTCTGGCCGAACTCGACGGGCACCCCATCGCCGGCGCGCTGTGCCTGCGCGGGCGCGACACGCTCTACGGCCGCTACTGGGGTGGCGAAGCGCTGCCCGGCCTGCATTTTGAAACCTGTTACTACCAGGGCATCGAATACTGCCTGCGCGAGGGCCTCACCCGCTTCGAGCCCGGCGCGCAGGGCGAGCACAAGATTGCGCGCGGCTTCCTGCCGACGCTGGTGCGCAGCCGGCACTGGATCGCCGACCCGGGCTTTCGCGAACCGTTGGCGCAATGGTGCGCAGACGAGCGCGACGCTGTCGCCCGGCACGCACGCGAGCTGTCCGAGCACAGCCCGTTCCGCGATTGATCCAAGGCGCCGGTAACGGCGGGTGTCGCTCAGGTGCCCAGCCGCTTGCAAGGCGCCACCCTGTCGAAGGACGCACTGCTGCAAGCTCCGCAACATAACCAACACGTAGCGAACAGGCGTCAGGTAGGCGTAGACCGCCCGCAGCAACCGGGAGTGTCCGCGTTGATCATGCCGATTCGGGGCACCGGTCGTGCCCACCAGGCGCTGCGCAGTCGGCTTGTCAGCTACTCTAAACTGCGCAGATGTCGCGCCACCTTCCCTTTCTGCTCGATGCCGATCCGGCGGCTCCTTTTCCGCCGGCCACACAGGCCTTGCGTGAGCCGGACGGCCTGCTTGCCATCGGTGGCGATCTGTCGCCGCAGCGGTTGCTCAATGCCTATGCGCACGGCATCTTCCCGTGGTTTTCGGAAGGCCAGCCCATCCTGTGGTGGAGCCCGGACCCGCGCATGGTGTTTCGCACCGATGCGCTACACCTGTCGTCGCGCTTCAGGCGCCAACTGCGCAGCAGCAGCTGGACGGTACGTGCCGACACTGTCTTCGACCAGGTGATCGACGCCTGCGCATCGGTTCCACGCGCAGGCCAGGACGGCACATGGATCACTGCGCCGATGCAGCACGCATACATCGCGTTGCATCGGCTGGGCCATGCGCACTCGTTCGAAGTCTTCGACGGCGCGCGCCTGGTGGGCGGCATCTACGGCGTGGCGATCGGGCAGATGTTTTTCGGCGAAAGCATGTTCAGTGCCGAAAGCGGCGGCTCCAAGGTGGCATTGGCCGCGCTGGCTGCGCATCTGCATGCAGAAGGCTGGCCGCTGCTCGACGCCCAGGTGGAAAACCCGCACCTGCTCACTCTGGGGGCGCAGCGCTTGCCGCGTGCGCAGTTCCTGCAGCAAGTACAGCTGCAAGTAGCTCGACCTGCGGCTCCCGGCACCTGGTCCGAACGCTACGGCGAACGCCTTGCGAGCGCGCTTGGTGAAGCCCGCTTAACATAAAATTTGCACCGCGGGGAGATGGGGCGTAAAATGCCTTTCCTTACGGCCCTGTCGGGCCAGCCGTGATTGCACAGGATTACATGTCGACAGACGACTCCATTGAATTCGAAGGCAGCGTCAGCGAGACGCTCCCCAACACCACGTTCCGGGTTAAGCTGGAAAACGGGCATGAGATCATCGCCCACATCTCCGGCCGTATGCGCAAGAACTACATCCGCATCCTGACCGGCGACCGGGTCAAAGTTGAGATGACTCCCTACGACCTGACCAAGGGTCGTATTACCTACCGCATGAAGTAAGCGGTTCTGGTGCTGAGACGCAAGGCGGCCACTGGCCGCTTTTTGTCGTGCCTGCGAGTTATTGCTTGAAACTTGCTTTGATGGGCGGCTTCTCTTCATTACGCCGAATTGCCTCGCGCCGTGTGGGTTCGAATTCATCGGACGCGCCAGGCACCGGCACCGGCAGCGGCTGAGCTGTCGAGCTGAGCAGAGCCTTGCCATATGGCGCGAGGCGATGCAGCGCTGCAGCGACCTGAGAGCGACCGAATAACTCGCCGGACGCTGTGAGTTCGGCGGCGCCAGGCAACGCCGGCGTGCTTTGGTCGGGTCCAAACCAATCCTGGCTCGCGAGCGCGTTACGCGCGCAGGCGCCCACAAAAAAAGCCGCTCGTTTGAGCGGCTTTTTTTGACCATCAAGGCTGCGATCAATCAACCGTTGCAGGCAGCAGACGCTCCGGCTCCGGATGCGCCTCGACCAGCAGCTCGCCATCCTTGACGTCGATGTTGACCCGGCCGCCTTCCACCAACTTGCCGAACAGCAGCTCGTCGGCCAGCGGGCGCTTGATCTTTTCCTGGATCACGCGCGACATCGGGCGTGCGCCCATCAGCGGATCGAAGCCATGCTGGGCCAGCCAGTCGCGCGCGGTCGGGGTGGCCGACAGCGAGACGTGCTTTTCCTGCAACAGCATTTCCAGCTCGATGATGAACTTGTCCACCACCCGCAAGATGTGGTCGAACGCCAGTGGCTGGAACTGCACGATCGCATCCAGACGGTTGCGGAACTCGGGCGTGAAGCCGCGGCGGATCGATTCCATCGCGTCGGTGGAATGATCCTGCTTGGTAAAGCCGATCGACCGACGCGACGCCTGGGTGGCGCCGGCATTGGTCGTCATCACCAGGATCACGTTCTTGAAGTTGGCCTCGCGCCCGTTGGTGTCGGTGAGGATGCCGCGGTCCATGACCTGCAACAGGATGTTGAAGATGTCCGGATGCGCCTTCTCCACTTCGTCCAGCAGCAGCACGCAGTGCGGCGTCTTGACGACCTTCTCGGTCAGCAAGCCACCCTGATCGAAACCGACGTAGCCCGGAGGCGCGCCGATCAGGCGGCTGATCGAATGCGCTTCCATGTACTCGGACATGTCGAAACGCACCAGCTCGATGCCCAACTGCAGCGCGAGTTGCTTGGTGACCTCGGTCTTGCCCACACCGGTAGGACCGGCGAACAGGAAGTTGCCGATCGGCTTTTCCGGGTTGGCCAGGCCGGACCGTGCCAGCTTGATCGAACCGGCCAGCGTCTCGATCGCCGGGTTCTGCCCGAAGATCACCATCTTCAGGTTGCGCTCAAGGTGCTGCAGCACGTCCTTGTCGGTCGCGCTGACCTGCTTGGCCGGAATCCGCGCCATCTTGGCGACGATGGTTTCGATCTCTTCGATATCGATCAGTTCCTTGCGCTCGCCCTCCGGCAGCAGCCGCTGGCGCGCGCCGGCCTCGTCGATCACATCGATCGCCTTGTCCGGCAGCAAACGGTCACCGATGTGCTTCACCGACAGGTCCACCGCCGCCTGCAACGCGTCGTCGGCGTAGGTCACACCGTGATGTGCCTCGTACTTGGGCTTGAGGCCCTGCAGGATTTCAAAGGTTTCGCCCACGGTCGGCTCGACGATGTCGATCTTCTGGAAGCGACGTGCCAGCGCACGGTCTTTCTCGAAGATGCCGCGGTATTCCTGGAAGGTGGTTGAGCCGATGCAGCGCAGCTCGCCCGACGACAACGCCGGCTTGATCAGGTTGGACGCATCCATCGTGCCGCCCGAGGCCGAGCCCGCACCGATGATGGTGTGGATTTCGTCGATGAACAGCACCGCATTGGGCACCTTCTTCAGCGCGGCCAGCACGCCCTTGAGACGCTTTTCGAAATCGCCGCGGTACTTGGTGCCTGCCACCAGCGCGCCCAGGTCCAGCGAGAAGATCACCGCATCGGCCAACACTTCGGGCACGTCGTTATCGACGATGCGCTTGGCCAGACCCTCGGCAATCGCGGTCTTGCCCACGCCCGCCTCACCCACGTACAGCGGGTTGTTCTTGCGCCGACGGCACAGGACCTGGATGGTGCGCTCGATCTCGTCGGCACGGCCGACCAGCGGGTCGATCTTGCCGTTGCGCGCCTGTTCGTTGAGGTTGGTGGCGAACTCGGCCAGTGCGTCGCCCTTGGCCTCGCCCTCCCCGCCTTCGCTCTTGGACTCGCCATCCGGCGCAGACGGCTGCTCGCCGTCCTCACCCAGCTTGGCGATGCCGTGCGAGAGGTAATTGACGATATCCAGGCGGGTGATGTCCTGCTGATTCAGGAAATACACCGCATGCGAATCCTTTTCGCCGAAGATCGCCACCAGCACGTTGGCACCGGTGACTTCCTTCTTGCCCGAGGACTGCACGTGATAGACGGCGCGCTGCAGCACGCGCTGGAAGCCCAGCGTGGGTTGCGTGTCACGCCCGTCGTCTTCGGCAAGACGCGAAACCGAGGCCTCGATGGCCTGTTCCAGATCGTTGTGCAGACGCACCTGATCTGCGCCGCAGGCCTTGAGTACGGCCTGCGCGGAGGGGTTGTCCAGCAGCGAGAGCAGCAGGTGCTCGACGGTCATGAACTCATGACGCGCCTCGCGTGCTCGCTTGTAGCACTGGCCGATTGTTTGCTCTAGATCTTTGCTGAACATGGATAACTCCGAACGGCTGTTGCCAACAATATGCGGCTTTTGTTGGGATTTTCCACAACCCTATCGGATAGGCATGTTCAGACGGCGTTAGCACGTGATTGCAGCCACACTGTTGCGCTGCTGGAATGATCTGGCGGGTGCCTCAGGTCTGCTCCATCGTGCACAACAGCGGATGCTGGTTCATACGCGAAAATTCGTTGACCTGGGCCACTTTGGACTCGGCGACCTCGCGGCTGTAGACCCCGCAAACGCCCCGTCCACGGGTATGGACGTGCAGCATGACCTGGGTGGCCTGCTCGAGGCTCAGGTTGAAAAACTGTTCCAGGACGGTCACCACGAAGTCCATCGGGGTGTAGTCATCGTTCAGCAGCAACACCTGGTAACGCGGCGGTGGCGCCACTTCCGGCTTGCTGGCTTCGACCATCAGGCCGTGGTCGTGTTCGTGTGAGGTATTCCGAGGCATCCAGCCATTATACGGTTCAACCTTGCACGCATTGGACGATTTGCGCTGCGCCCCGCACAATTTGTGTCCGATCCACTGGCTGGCCCTTGATGACCGATTCCTTGACCGCGCTGCCGCTGGCGCCGTCGTCTAGCGCAATTGCACCCATGCCCGCAGCGCGATGTGGTGCACGCCTGCATGTCTGGCGCCGGGTGACGTGCATCACTTTGCGCGCCGCGGATAACGCGCCGCCCCGGCAGGAGCAGCCCCGATGAGTGCGCCCGAGCAACGTTGGCATCCGGATGTGACCGTTGCCACGGTTGTCGTGCGCGACGGCCGCTTCTTGCAGGTAGAAGAAGCCATTGGTGGCCGCCTGCTGTTGAACCAGCCCGCCGGCCATCTGGAGCCCAACGAAAGCCTTCTGGATGCCGCAGTGCGCGAGACCCTGGAGGAGACCGGCTGGGACGTGCAGCTGACCCAGTTCATCGGCACCTACCAGTGGGTCGCGCCGAGCGGCCAGTGCTTTCTGCGCTTTGCGTTCGTGGCCGATGCGCTGACCCACCACCCCGAACGCAGCCTGGACACCGGCGTGGTGCGCGCGCTGTGGATGACACCGGATGAACTGCGCGCCTCGACCGAGCGCCTGCGCAGCCCGCTGGTGTGGGAGGTGGTGGCCGACTACCTGGCCGGGCAGCGCTACCCATTGTCGCTGGTCCGGCACGTCGCATGAGTACGCCGCGCATTGTGGTGGGCGTTTCCGGCGGCGTGGACTCGTCTGTAGCGGCATGGAAACTGGCGCAGCAAGGCGAGCCGATCGCCGGGCTGTTCATGCAGAACTGGGCCGATGACGGCAGCGGCGATTGCCGCGCCGAAGACGACCGCCGCGACGCAGTGGCAGTTTGCGGCGTGCTGGGCATCCCGTTCCATTTCCGCGACTTCTCCGGCGAATACTGGAGCGGCGTGTTCGAGCATTTCCTGGCCGAGTACGCGGCCGGGCGCACGCCCAACCCGGACGTGTTGTGCAACCGCGAAGTGAAGTTCAAGCATTTTCTCGATGCAGCGCAGGCGCTGGGTGCCGAACGCATTGCCACTGGCCATTACGCGCAGGTCGCACACAGCGGTGGACGTTGGCGCCTGTTGCGTGGCGCCGACCGCGGCAAGGACCAGAGCTATTTCCTGCATCAACTGGGGCAGACCCAACTGGCCGCCACCCTGTTCCCGATCGGCGATCTGGAAAAAAGCACGTTGCGCCGGATTGCCCAGGACGCCGGCTTGCCGACCCATGCCAAGAAGGATTCCACCGGCATCTGCTTCATCGGCGAGCGCGATTTCCGCGAGTTTCTGGGCCGCTATCTGCCTGCGCGCACCGGCGAGATCCGCGACCCGCAGGGGCAGCGCATTGCCGAACATCCGGGGGTGTTCTATTTCACCCTGGGTCAGCGTGAGGGGCTGAACATCGGCGGCGTGCGCGGGCGTGCCGCCGCGCCGTGGTACGTGGTGGGCAAGGACGTAGCGAGCAATGTGCTGTACGTGGATCAGGACCGTGACAGCCCGCTGCTGCAATCGCGCTGGCTGCAATCCGAGCAGGCCCATTGGGTCACCGGGGCGCCGCCGGCACGCAGCTTCAGTTGCACCGCACAGACGCGCTACCGGCAACCCGACGAGCCGTGCACGGTGGAGGTGCAGGACGATGGCAGCGTGCAGGTGCGTTTCCAGCGGCCGCAGCGGGCGGTGACGCCCGGACAGTCGCTGGTGCTGTACGACGGCGAGGAATGCCTGGGCGGCGCGGTCATCGCGGCCACCGATGCACCGCTGGAACGCCAGTTAGCGGGATCTTCTTTTTCTTCTGAGGTAGTGGCTTGATGAGTGTTTCCATGGATCACCGTGTGCTGGCGCTTGCCGGTGTTGCCCAGGCCCTGCAGCAGGTGCGGCGGATCGCCGAAACCGGGCATTCGGAAGCGGCAACGGTGCGTACCGCCATGGACAGCGTGTTCCGGGTGGACGCGTCCTCGCCGGAGGCGGTGTACGGCTCGTCTGCGGCGCTGGCGCCCGGACTGCGCCTGCTGCACAACTACTTCCGCAACCAGGGCCAGGACGAGGTGCTGCCGCGCCTGGCGCTGGCGGTGCTGCAGCTGGAACGCCGGTTTGTGCGCGACACCGCGACCGTGGCCACGGTGTCCGCCGGGATCGACGCCGCTGCCCGCCAGGCGCAACACCTGAACGACAGCGCACACCCCGATGTGCTCAGTGCGCTGGGTGGGCTATATGCGCAAACCATCAGCCACCTGCGGCCCAAGGTCATGGTGCAGGGCAACCCGCACTATCTGGGCCAGGCCGGGGTGGTTGCGGAGATTCGCGCCCTGTTGCTGGCAGCGGTGCGCTCGGCGGTGCTGTGGCGGCAGATGGGCGGCAGCCTGTGGGATTTCCTGTTCGCCAAGCGCGCGATGCTCGAAGCGGTGGACCGCGCGCTGCGCTAAACAGCGCCAAAAACCGCTGCCAGCGCCGCGCTAGCGGCCGCTGTCGCGCGCCAACAGGGGTTGAATGGGCAGGACGAGATGGCGATCGTCGCTAAAGACAATGGGGGGAGTGCCGATACAGCAACCGTGACTCTGCCGAGAACGCCCATGTATTCACGTCCACTCATCCGTCTAGCCGCTCCTTTGGCCCTGACTTTGCTGTATCCCTTCGCTGTCGGATTCGACTGGCCCGCTTCGGTGCGCTGGGCGATTCTGGCGACCATGACCCTTAGTTGGTTGGGTTTCGCTGCCTGGGTGACATATTCCCAGTTCCGGCCTAATCCGGACCAGGCACGCATCCTGCGCGAGCAGGACCAACTGCTCAACGAACTGCGTACGTTCGTCAGCAATGAAGTCGACGGTTCGCGCTCGGAAGTCGAGCGTGCCCGTGAACTGATCCGCCAGGCCGTGTCCGGTCTTGGTGGCAGCTTCGAAGCGATGAACCGCAAGTCGCGCCAGCAAAGCCAGGCACTGGCCCGCATCGTCGACCGCGCCGGTGACGATGGCAGTGCCGGCGTCGACGTCGCCCGCTTCGCCCAGCACGCCAGCTCCCGCATGGAGCAGTTGGTGGAAGCGCTGGAACAGGTGAGCGGCCAAAGCACCAACACCGTCCATCACATCGATGAGATGGCGCAGCATCTGGATGGCATCTTCGCGCTGTTGGAAGACGTCAAGTCGATCGCCGACCAGACCAACCTGCTGGCCCTGAACGCCGCCATCGAAGCAGCACGTGCCGGTGAAGCCGGTCGCGGCTTCGCGGTGGTCGCCGACGAGGTGCGCAACCTGTCCGAACGCTCCACCACCTTCAACGAACAGATCCGCAAGCTGGCACACAGCTCCAAGGAATCGATCGCCAAGGTGCGTGAAACGGTCTCGCAGCTGGCATCGCGTCACATGGACCGCTCCCGCGAGGCGCGCCATGAATCGGCCGCCATGCTGGAGAACGTCGCCCAGATCAACGCCTCGTTGGGCGATGGCATGCGCGAAATCTCCGAGTGCGCACGTTCCATCGATGGCAGCGTGGCCGAAGCGGTGCGTGCCCTGCAGTTCGAGGACATCGCCACGCAGACGCTGAGCGGCATCCACACCCACCTGGATCGCCTCACCGCGATCAACCGCGAAGCGGTGGCGCTGCAGGAACTGCTGCATCGCAATGGCGGCGTGTACGACAGCGATCTGGTCGCCGCGCTGGCCAAGGTGTCCAACCGCCTGCGCGACATGCGCGTGGAGTGGGAACGCCCGCCGCACAAGCCGGTGGCACAGCAAGGCATGGGTGCCGGTACGGTCGAGTTGTTCTAAGACCGATGCCGCCCCGCAGCTGCTGATTCCGACATTCCCCGGCCTTCCGGGGATTTGTCGTTCCGTAACGACCTGGTGTTCCGCTCATGTCACTTCTTGCCCCGACCATCGACACTTCCACCGCCGCTCTGCAGGCCGCTGCACTGGCCGCCGCACACGCCGAGCGCATCGCGCAAAGCGATGCGGCCAAGCCTGCGCTGCGCCGCGTCCGTATGCCGGCCGCGCTGGAACGTCTGGAGCGCTGCGCACGCGCGGAGTTGCAGGCATTGATCAACCCGCACCGCGCTTGCAGCGAAGAAGAGCTGTTGTTCGCAACCGTGGCCTGGGATCTGGGTCTGGATGGCGCGGCAGTTGGCGTGTCGGGGCGATAAGGCGCATGCGTCAAGCAGCGGGGCGTGACTCGGCAGGCGCCCCGCTGGTTTGTTTCCGCTGCCCGGGTTTGACGCACTTGCGCCGCTCCTTAGCCATTAATGCGCTGTTGCATCCAGCCGTTCCACCAAGCGTGACTGTGCGCACGCGGAACCGATCGATTGCAGCATCAGGGTGACCTCATCCCCTGCCCATCTGTACGACGATTTTTCGACAGAACGTGGTGCGTCGATCGACGCGATGCGATTGGAATGACGTGGTGCGAGGGCATTGGGCACCTGCTGCCTGGCTGCAGGGCCCTTGCCCGCCCACCATCGCAGGACACGCTGCAAGTACGTCCTTGTAAGCTCTGGCGCGGCATCCATGCCGCTCGAGGTCCCGCGACGGTGGGCGGGCAAGGACCCATCGGGATCTTGGTGTGTATGTTTGCGAGCAAGGTAGGACATAGGGCACCTGGATCGGCGCGTGGACGATCAGCTCCGCAACGCGACGAACGACAGCTTTTAACAAAGCGACCGACTCATTGTCTGGTGCGGTGTCCTTACCAATTGCGGAACCATTGGCGCAAGTGATGCCATCACGCAGCTGCCGTCACGGCATGTCCCGTATGGGGTGAGGTCACGTACCGTTTTTGGTCGCGCCGTGTTTGGTTGCACCTAAATACCGCTGCGACCCGATATCGCCGTTGCCTTCAAGTCGTTGGGAAGGCGAATGGACCACGCATCGTGCCGCTGAAATGCGGCTCGATTACACGCAACGCTACGCACTGCGTCAGCTGGCAATCACCAGGCGTGCACCCAGCCGCATGCCGGCGTCGGCCTCGCGTAGCCACTGCGCCATATCGCGTGGCGATAGCGGGCGTGAGTAGAAATAGCCCTGGATTTCGTCGCAGCCCTGCTGACGCAGCAGTGCATCTTCCTGCACGGTCTCCACGCCTTCGGCGACCACCTGCATGCCCAGCGCGTGCCCCAGATGCACGATGGCCTGGGTGACCTCGGCCGTGTTGGCATCGTCGAGCATGCCTTGCACGAAGCTGCGGTCGATCTTCAATCGCTGCACCGGGAAGCGGTTGAGGTAATGCAGATTCGAAAAGCCGGTGCCGAAGTCGTCCACCGCCAGCAGTACGCCGTTTTGTTCGAACAGTTCGAAGCAGCGGCGTAGCGAATCGGAATCGCGGATCAATGCGGATTCGGTCAATTCCAGCTCGAGACGTGACGGCGGCCAGCCGTTGTCGCGGCAGATTTCCAGTACGCGCTCGGCAAAACCGCGTTCGCGCAATTGCACTGCAGAAACATTCACCGCAACGCGGCTGAAATGCAGGCCGGCGCGATCCCAGACTACCGCCTGTCGGCAGGCTTCGCCGATGACCCACTCGCCCAGGCGCACGATTTCGCCGCATTCTTCGGCAATCGGTATGAATTCGACCGGGCTGCAGGGACCATGGCCAGGGCGATTCCAGCGCATCAGCGCTTCGATCGCCGGCGATGCATCGCCCACGGTGTTGACCAGCGGCTGGTAGACCAGCGTGAACTCTTCGCGCTCGAGCGCGCCTTGTAGCGCGTGCTCCAGCTCCAGGCGGCGCTGCGCACGCAGCAGCACGTCCTGGCTGTAGTAATGGAAGGTGTTGCGGCCGGATTCCTTGGCCGCATACATCGCCGCATCGGCGGCACGCAGCAGGCTGTCGAAGTCCGACAGGCCATCGCCCTGCAGCGCGATGCCGATGCTGGCACCGAGCTTGAGGGTGACATGTTCCTTGCGCAGCGGCTCTCCAAGCGCTGCGATCAGCTTGCGCGCCACGTGGCCGGCATCTTCGGGCTCGGACATATCGCGCAACAGCACGATGAACTCGTCGTCGCTGAAGCGGCCGAACAGGTCGCTGCTGCGCAGATGTTGATGCAGGCGCGCCGAGGCGAGCTTGAGCAGGTTATCGCCGGTGGCATGGCCGAACGAATCGTTGATGCTCTTGAAGCCATCCAGATCGATCAGCAGCATCGCCATCACCTGGCCGCGCTCGTTTGCTTCGCGAATGGCGTTCTCTGCCTGCTCGCGTAGCAGGAAGCGGTTCGGCAAGCCGGTCAGGCGGTCGTAATGGGCCAGCAGCTCGATGCGCTCGTTGGCTTCGCGTTCGCGGGTGACATCGCGGAACAAGGCGACAAACCGCGGCGGCAGGCCTTCGCGACGGTCCAGCTCGATCAGCACCTGTACCCAGATGCGCTGGCCGGAGTTGCGATAGAAGCACAGCTCCAGCTGCTCGGGCAGGCCGCCATCGGAAATGCGCAGCAGCGCCGCTTCGAAAGCGTCGCGCGAATCCTGGGTGTACAGCGACAGCGCCTGCTCCAGGGTGATGTTTTCCTTGCGCAGGCCGTGGATGCGGTAGCACTCCTCGGTCCATTGCATGCGCCGGGTATCGACCTCGATCTCGCAGCCGCCGATCTTGCCCAACGCAGACACGCGGTTGAGCAATTCGGTGCGCCAGCGGATCAGTGCGTCGGTCTGGCGTTGCTCGGTAACGTTCTGCAGTTGGCCAAGGACGCGCACCATGCTGCCGTCGCCGTCGAACACCGGCTGCGCCCACACCCGCAGGTGATGCGGATTGGCGCCGGGCAGGCCGTTGATTTCCAGCTCGAAATGCACCGGCATGCCTTCATGCTTGATCTTGCGCCAGGCGCTGCGCAGCTGCGCAACCGAAGACCGACCGAGCAGACGCAGAATGTCGCGAATGCCTTGCAGACGCAGTTGGGCCATGCCGAGTTGTTGCAGGAAATCCTGCGACACCCACAGCACGTCCTGGTGCGAGTCCCAGCTCCAGCTGCCCATGCTGGCAATGCGCTGGGCCTCTTCGAGCTGGGCCTGCTGCTCGCGCAGCTGCTGCTCAAGTAATTTGTGATGGTGCACGTCGGTATGCGTGCCGACCATGCGCAGCGGGCGGCCGTCGGCAGTGCGCGAGACCACGCGGCCGCGATCCAGGATCCAGCGCCACTGCCCATCGTGCTGGCGCAGCCGGAATTCGGCCACGTAGGTGTCGGTGCGGCCTTCCAGATGCGCCTGCACCGCGGCGCTGACATGCGCGTGGTCTTCGGGGTGAATCAGCCCGGACAAGGCGGTGAGGTTGTTCGGCAGCGGCTGCTCTGAATAGCCGAGCATGCGGGTCCAGCGCTCCGAGCGATACACCACGTCGGCCGGAATGTCCCAGTCCCACAAGCCGTGATCGGCGCTGTCCAGGCCCATTTCCCAGCGGCTGGTGCCATCGGCGCCCATCGGCTCGGGAATGCTCAAGGTGAACGCCATGACCTGGCCATGTTCGTCGCTGACCGCACGCAGCCAGCCTTCCAGCCGCCCGCCGCCGGTCCCCGGCAACACGCAGGGAGCCATGCCACCGCTGTCGGCCACCTGGGCGCGACTGCTTTCCAATACTTCGGCGTATGCACCAAGGGTTGCCGGCAATCCGAGGGACTGCGCAACGCGATTGGCCGCCAGAGGCTGGCCATGCGCATCCAACAACACCACCGCCGAGGTCAGCGGGTGCTGCAGCATGCTTGCAATGACGCCTGAGTCCACTCTGGAACACTCCGAAGAATCGACCCCGGCCTTCGGAGTCGCAATGGATAACGGCCGTGTCGTCGATTAGTTGAGGCGCCTGTTTCGAGCTGGACCGAACCGGACCGACTTACGGCTAAGATGGCCGTATCGCCAGCACCCAAGGTCGTCCGCGGATCCATGCAACAGCCCGTCGCCGCGCCCGCGTTTTCGTCTGCCCCCGTGTCCCGCCTCCGCCTCGCCGAGCGCCTGCAGCAAGGCCTGTGGACGTTGACCGGCCTGTATCTGCTGGTCGGTGTGGTCTGGCTGCTGCTGGGCAACCGGCTGCTCAACCTGGCCGGCGCCGCCATGCCGGAGCGCTGGTCGGACGCCAGCTTTCTGGTGGTGTCGAGCATCGTCATTCACCTGGTGCTGCGCCGCTTCATGAGGTTGATCGTGGACGAGCACGCGCAGCTGGCGCAGTCCGAGGCCTTGCTGCAGGCCAAGTTCCTGGCCCTGCCCAGCCCGGCCTTCATCTACGACCTTGCCAGCATGCGCATCCTCGATGCCAATCCGGCGGCGCTGGAATTTTTCGGCTGGGAACGCGACGAATTCCTGCAGCAGACACTGCAGGCGATCTGGCCCAACGCCGATGGTGAACGGCTGGAAGAGGTCATTGCGCAGATTCGGGGCAAAGGAGATGCCACCTGCGTGTTGAACGAGGAGCTGCTGACGCGCAGCGGGCCACGCCATGTCGAAGTGCGCAGCAATCAGCTGCATCTGACCAGCGGCCCTGCCCGCCTGGTGGTCACGGTGGACCGTAACCAAGAGCGCCAGGCGCAGCATCTGCGCGACGAGGCGCTAGAGCGTCTGGAAGAAGCGCAAAGCATCGCACGGCTGGGTTCGTGGCAGCTGGACCGTACAACCGGTCTGGGCCGCTATTCGCCGGCGGTGTATCGCCTGCTGGGGCGCAGCGTGCCGATGCACCGTCGCGAGCATCGGCTGGAAGAATTGCTGACCGCCTCCGACAGCGCCACCCAGGCGCGCATCGAACGCATGATTGAAGACATGTGCACCGGTGGCGAGGTGCAGATCGATGTGTTGCTGCCGCTGACTGGTGGCGATTCGCAACCGCGCACCGTGCATCTGCGCGCCGAGAGCGTGACCAGCCCAGGCGGCGCACGCCATGTGCACGGCACCTTGCAGGACGTGAGCGAACGCGAACAGTCGCGCCGCCTGCTGCGCGAACGCGAGGAACAATTCCGCGAACTGGTGCGCGTACTGCCCGACGGTGTGCTCATCCTGGCCGACGAACACGTGATGTATGCCAACGCCGCCGGTTCGATCCAGTTCGGCTTTCAGGGCGAGACCATTCTGGGCGAACCTCTGCAGACCCTGGTCGGCGACAGCGACCTGCCGGTGGTACGCGAGTATCTGCGCGCAGGCAGCGACCGCAACGAGCCGGTCTCCAGCGCACGCGCCATGCGCCGTCGCGATGGCAGCACCTTCTACGCCGGCCTGTCGGCAGGCGATATCCGCTATGGCGGGCGCAGCTGCAAGTTGCTGGTGGTGCGCGACCTGAGCGAACCCGAGCGCATGCGCGATGCCTTGGCCGAGAGCAATGCCGAACTGCAGGCCATGGCCAAGCGGCTGTTCTCGCTGCAGGAAGACGAGCGCCGCGCCATCTCGCGCGATCTGCATGACGATATCGGGCAAGCGATCACTGCGATGAAGCTGTCCGCGCATGCAGCGCTGGACGAGCTGGACGCCGATGCACGCCGCGAGGATCTGCTGGAAGTGGTATCGCTGGCCGACAGCACGGTGACCAAGCTGCGCAATCTGTCGATGCTGTTGCGTCCGCCACAACTCGATGCGTTGGGCCTGGAAGCTGCATTGCGCTGGCAGGCGTCGATGCTGTTCCGCGCCTCACAGGTGCGGCTGGAGCTGGACATTCAGGCGCTCGACGAACGGCCGGGCAACGAGATCGAACAGGCCTGCTTCCGTATCGCGCAGGAAAGCCTCACCAATGCGCTGCGGCACGCCTGTGCGGGCGAGGTGCGCATGAGCCTGCAATCGATCGACGGCGACAGTTTCCGTCTGGAAGTCAGCGATGACGGCGACGGCTTCGAGCCGGAGGGTCCGCGCGGGCTGGGGCTGATCGTGATGCGTGAGCGTGCGCAAACCGTCGGCGGCACGCTCGCGATAGAATCAGCCCCCGGAGCAGGCACGCGCGTGACGTTGCGCCTGCCCTATCACCCGGTCGGCGAGTCCGTCCACGACGATGGTGGACGTTGAGTCATGTGGAGCCCTGTAATCCCGCCCGGACTGGAAATCGTCAAGCCTACACGGCTTGGCGCGGGCAACCCCGAGTTGCTGCATCTGGTGGATGCGGCCGCGTCCGGCGGCCCGCCGCTGATGATCTTCCACATCGACATCGATCACTTCGCTTCGATCAACGAGAACATGAGTGGCGAAGTCGGTGACCAGGCGCTCACGCTGGTAGCGCGCCGCCTGCAGGAATTTCTCGGAACGCGCGGCAAGCTGTGGCGCCACGGCAGCGATGAAATGATCGTGGTGGCGGTGCGTCGCGAAGACACGCCGTTGCCGGAAGACTTCGCCGAAGAGATCCGCCAGCAACTGGAGCTGCCGCTGTCGGTGCTGCCGTATACCTTGTTCATGACCGGCAAGGTCGGCATCAGCCTGTGTCCGGAACACTCCACCTCGCTGTCCACGTTGCTGGACTACGCAGAAGAAGCCACCTACCAGGCCGCGCGCGAAGGCGGCAATACGGTGCGGCTGTATACGCGCAATTCGGCGACCAACGCGCATAGCGAAAGCATCATTGCGCGGCAGATCGTCGATGCGATTCCGCATGGCGAATTGCGCCTGCGTTACCAGCCCTTGGTGAGTGCGCGCGACGGACGCATCGTGGGCATGGAAGCGCTGCTGCGCTGGCAATCGCCCACCCTGGGCATGCTGGTGCCGGAGCGTTTCATGCGCACCGCCGAGCGCCTGGGCGTGATCGTGCAGATCGGCGAATGGGTGCTGCAAAACGCGGTGCGCCAGGCGCGGCTGTGGCGCGACCAGGGCTTCGACGATTTCAGCATCGCGGTGAACGTCTCCACGCTGCAGTTGCTACGCCCGGGCTTCTTCAACGAAGTGATGGCGATGCTGCAAACCGCCGGCGTGCCGGCGCAATTCGTCACGCTGGAGATCAATGAAAGCGCGTTGACCAACAACGTCAACTTCGTCCACGAGACGATGGCCAACCTGCGCAACGAAGGCATCAGCCTGAGCCTGGACAACTTCGGTACCGGCGATTCCAGCCTGAGCGCGTTGGTGCGCTATCCGGTGGACCGGCTGAAGATCGATCGCAGCTTCATCAAGAGCGCACCGGCTGGCAGCCGCGAGGCGGCGATTGCGCGCGCCATCATCGCCATGGGCCACCAGCTCGGCATGACGGTGATCGCCAACGGTGTCGAATCGCAGGCGCAGCTGGGCTTTCTGCGTCGCAACGATTGCGACATCTTCCAGGGCTACCTGTTCGGCGAGCCGATGTCGGCAGAGTCCGCCGGCATGGCGCTACGGCGCCGCTATCTGCGCCCGGAATCGTTTGCCGAAAGCCGCCCCGACCGCACGTTGCTGCTGCTGGACGACGAAGAGAACGTGCTGCGCTCGCTGGTGCGTTTGTTCCGTCGCGACGGCTACCGGATTCTGGCGGCAGGCAATGTGCGCGATGCCTTCGACCTGCTCGCCACCAACGATGTGCAGGTGATCCTGTCCGACCAGCGCATGAGCGACATGAGCGGCACCGAGTTCCTGGGCCGGGTCAAGATGCTCTACCCCGACACCGTGCGCCTGGTGCTCTCCGGCTACACGGATCTGGCCACGGTGACCGAAGCGATCAACCGCGGCGCGATCTACCGCTTCCTGACCAAGCCCTGGAACGACGACGAGCTGCGCGAGCATATTCGTCAGGCATTTCGCACGCATGATGAGCTGCGGAACGGCCGGGAATAGGGATTCGGGATTCGGGATTCGGGATTTGGGATTTGGGATTTGGGATTCGGGATTCGGGATTTGGGATTCGGGATTGGTCAAAAGCGCGGAGCGGCGCCATCGGGTCAGACGGCGCATTGACGATCAGCGATAGCAATGTCGGCTGTTGCGAATCCCGAATCCCGAATCCCGAACAACCAATCCCAGCGCGTCAGCGCGGCTGCCGGATCGGTAGCACGATCCTGAAACTGGCGCCCTGCCCCGGCGTGCTTTCGACATCGATGCGGCCGTGGTGCTTGTTGATGATGCCGTAGGAAATCGACAGGCCCAGGCCGGTGCCGCTGCCGACTGGTTTGGTGGTGAAAAACGGGTCGAAGATGCGCTGCAGCAGGTCCGGGGCGATGCCCGCGCCGCTGTCCTGGAACTGGATCCAGACGTTTTCCGCCTCGTCGCGGCCGGTGGTGACGGTAATCGTGCCGCGCTCGACGATGGCCTGGCCGGCGTTGAGCAGCATGTTCATGTACACCTGGTTGAGCTCGGACGGCAGGCACTCCACCAGCGGCAGCTCGGCGTAATTGCGCTCCAGGGTGACCTTGTACTTGAGCTCGTTCCAGATGATGTTGATCGTGGATTCGAGACCTGCGTGCAGGTCAACCATCTTCCACGACTCGGAGCGGTCCGAGTACGAGAAGTCCTTGAGGTCGCGCACGATGCGGGTCACCCGCTCGATGCCTTCGCGCGATTCGGCCATCAATTGCGGCAGGTCGCGGCTGATGAAGTCGATATCGGCACGGTTGCGGATCTCGTCGATTTCCGGAATCAGCGCCTTCGGGTCCGGCGCCTGCAGCGCGCGCTCATACGCCTCGATCAGGGTGAACAGGCTGCGCAGATATTCCTGCAGGCTGCCCAGATTGGAGTGCACATAGCCGATCGGATTATTGATTTCGTGCGCCACGCCTGCGGCCAACTGGCCGATGGAGGCCATCTTTTCCGACTGCAGCAGTTTGTCTTGCGCGCCATTCAAACGCAGATAGGCCTGACGCAGTTCGGCGTGGCGTTGTTGCAGCTCGCGCTCGTAATCCTGCTGGCCTTCGATGTTGTGGAACAACGCCAGAAAATGCCCGAGGCCGTGCTCTTCGTTGTAATACAGATGCGCGATGACCACCCGGTCGGCCACCGGCAGGCTGCCGGTCCAGCTGCCCTTGCTGCGCGCCTGATTGAGTGCGTCCGATGGCAACACCTGCGAAATCCGCTCGCCCAGATTGCGATCGTCGGCGGGGTCTTCCTTGCACAGGCTTTGGCGTGCAATGGCATTGGCCAGAATCAGCTTTCCGTCGGCGCGGAACAGCAGCACGCCCTCCAGCATCTGGTCGCCAAAGGCGCGCAGGATGTCCGGGGACGGTAATAAGGCTTGATTGAGAAAAAACTTGGCGGTCACGGGAGCAGGCGGCGGAGAGGATGCCCCAATATACGCCGAACCGTTGACGCGCCGTATCGCCGCTTCGCATTACCGGCGCTGTGTCGCAGGCCGCGCAACGCAAGCCGGCTCCCATACGCATGCCGCGTTATCTGCAGCCCTGTGTGCTGCAAAAAACGCCTTGGCGACTCAGGCGACTGCCAGCGAACGGCCGCCGCGCAACACGCTCGATTGCCCCTTGGCGTCGTAGGACGGCGCACTTTCGGTGCGGCCCAGGTGACGCAGCGCCCAGTTCACTTCGCGCCGCCGGCGTGCCAGCAGCGCACCGTTGGCGCGATTGGCTTCGGCCAGCTCACGCAGGCGCTCTTCTTCGCCTGCAGGCATTGCCGCTTCGAGCGCGCGCAGCGCCGACAGCTTGTCCTGCGTGTGTCGCATCAACCCATCGATGTCGTTCTCGAGTAATGCCTGGCGTTCGCCGGCCAGCGCGTCGCTGAGACGTTGCAGGAACTCGTTCACGTTCATCCTTTTAAGTCGGGGATCAACCCGCCAGTTGCTGATTCAGATCCATCATGCGGCTGGCGATGGCATCCGGGTTGATGGAATAGCTGCCGTTCTGCAGGGCATCCTTCACCGCCTGCACGCGACCGGTGTCGATCGCCGAGGACTGCGAAAGCTCGCGCTGCAGGTTCTGCAGATTGGTGGCTTCACCGGTCAGCTTGACGCTGTCGGTGGGCGGTAAGGCTGCAATCGGGGACGCGCGATCTTCGCCGGCCGAAGCGATCTTGCTGCTGGTGGCCGCGGTACGAAGGGTGGCAGCGGTCGGTAGATTGCCTTCGATTTTCTGGGTCATGTCAGGAACTCCTCTACAGGTCGTAGGGGATAACGGCACCCAGAAAAAAAACTTTATAGAAAATTTTTACCTGGAGACCACAACGGTTCCGCTCGCTTCAACAATGCCCTGCACAACCCGGCGCGAGGACGAATTCTCCACCGACACCCGTTCGTTTTCGCCGGCATCGGACAGCGCGCGACCACTCATGCGCACTTCCAGGCCACCGTTGCGCGACACCAGTGGGACCGTGTCGCCGCGCCGTACCAGCCGCTGCGTCACCAGATCATTGGCCGAGAGCAGCGAACCGGCCGGCAGGATGCGGCGGGCCGACTTGCCCACTGCGGCCACCGGGTCGGCCAGTACCGCACCGACGATGCGGGCGGCGTCACGCTTCTCGATACTGATATCGGCCAGCGAGATGGTTTCTCCAGCGCTGATGCCCCGGCGCAGCACCAGCACATCCTGATTGCGGCGCACCTTCAGCGGCACGAACAGGCGCCACCCGGCCGGCTGCGGGCAAGCCACTTCCACCGTATTGGTGCCGGTGGGCTGCGCCTGCAGCGCGATCGGGCAGGCCGGCATGCGCAGCCCCGGGTCGAGCGTCGCTTCGGCTTCGGCATCGGGCCCGACGGTGGCCAGCGCGGCCGCACGGATGGAATCGACAGACTGGTAGCTCTGGGCCCAGGCCGGAGCGGCAGCCAACAAGATGACAAGCAGGAGCAGGCGCATGGGACCAGATCCGGAGGAAGACCCGGAAGACAGTGCAAGAGGTGTGCCTGTTTTTGGCCGGGATTGGGGAGTTGGGATTCGGGATTCGTAAGAGCGGGGCTGTTGCCGGCTTTTACGGGTGGAAGGCGCTGGCGGCATTGCAATGCGCTCCCGCAGCAGTTTTGATCGCTGCTGCCTATCCGGTGGGCTCAATCAATCTCTAGGCCAGTTTTTAAAGCCCCCCTGCCCCTCAGACCATTCCGTCTCCATTCCCCGCTTTAACCCATCCCCATTCCCGACTCCCCATTCCCGACAACGTCCCCGACCAACCACAAAGCCCTCAAGTTTCTCAGGGGCGCTGTCGATATCTGCCCCATGACCCACGATCTGCTCAACCGCATCGACCAGCGCACGCGACTGGCTGGCCACAATCGACTGGCGCTGCTGCTGTTTAGGCTGGGCGGACGCCAGCTTTTTGGCGTCAACGTCTTCAAGGTCCAGGAAGTGCTGCGTCGCCCGGAACTGTTCCAGGTGCCGGGCCTGCCGACCGAGTTCGCCGGCGTGGCCGACGTGCGCGGGCGCTCGGTGCCGGTGCTGGACTTGGGCCTGGCGATCGGCCACCCGGAACGCGATTCGCACTCCGAAAACGGCCCCGGCTACCTGGTGGTGGCCGAGTTCAACCGCTCGGTCCAGGGTTTCCTGGTCAGCGGGGTTGAGCGCATCGTCAATATCGCGGTGGAAGACATCCACCCGCCGCCGGAACTCGGCGCCGAAGCCACTTATTTGACGGCAGTGACGCGCTTCCAGGGCGAACTGATCCAGGTCATCGACGTGGAAAGCGTGCTGGCCGACATTGCAAAGGTCAGCAAGGACGTGCAACTGGACCCGTCGCTGCAGCTGGTGACCTACGACCGCCAGTTCCAGGTGCTGGTGGTGGACGATTCGCGGGTGGCGCGTCAGCAGATCCGCAGCGTGCTCGACCAGCTCGGCGTTTCGGCGACCCTGCTGTCGGACGGCCGCCAGGCGCTGGACCACCTGCTACAGGTGGCCGCATCGGGCGAAAACCCGGCCGACCGCTACGCCATGGTGATCTCGGATATCGAAATGCCGGCGATGGACGGCTACACGCTGACGACGGAAATCCGGCGCACGCCGGGCTTGCAGGGCCTGTACGTGCTGCTGCACACCTCCTTGTCGGGCGTGTTCAACAACGCCATGGTCGAGCAGGTCGGCGCCAACGCCTTCGTGGCCAAGTACAGCGCGCACGAGCTGGCCGACTATGTGCTGGCCCGCCTGAAAGTGGTTGCCGAAGCGGCCTGATCCAATTGCGCGGCCGTTCCACCCCGCCGGTGAAGGCCAGCCGCAGCAATGCCTGTTTTCCGACAGGCTTGGCTATACAAGTGGTTGCCGTACGCAAGCACGCGCCTTAAAAAGGCGTCGCCCAGCTGATCACACGCTGCGCTGAGTTACTTCCCGCCAGACGATCCCGGTTGGCCTGCAAGTTGCATTGCCAATGGCAGCAGCTACCCGAGCAGCAGCACGCTTGGCGATGTCTGGCAGCTAGAGCAGTTGACAGATCCACTGCGAAGCCGCCAGGCGGGCGCGGCCGGTGCCGAATCGGCATGACCACACGTGCACCCCGATTCTGAGCGCGACGGATGCACCCACCTGACGGCTGCTCGTTACGTTTGTTAACCGCTCCAAGACCGTCGGTCGGGCACTGCGGATGTGTTGCCAGCTCCGCACGCGTAACACCTCGATTTGGCACAAACATTGCTTCCTCCCTTGCAACACTTCGCGGGAGAGCACCGTGTCCAGTCCCTTCTCTTCATTCCTCGGCGTCCATGGCGACGCGTTGGCGCTGCGCGAGCAGCGCATGAAGCTCATTGCCAGCAATCTGAGCAATGTGGACACCCCTGGCTACAAGGCCAAGGACCTCAACTTCGAAGCGGCGCTGAAGTCGGCGCAGGGCGTGCAGGATGGCGGCCTGCTGCAGGCCACCGACGCCAAGCACTATGAAGTGGGCGGTGGCGGCGGGCTCAACCCGTTCCAGATCACCCGCGAATCCGACCAGCCCAGCCTCGACGGCAATACCGTCGATCCCGATGCCGAACGCGCCGCCTACGGCCGCGCCGCGCTGGAATACCGCGCGTCGCTGAGCTTCCTCGAATCCAAGGTGCGCTCGATGCTCACCGCGATCACGGGCCAATAAGTCATGAGCAATCTTCCCATTTTCGATGTGGCCGGCTCTGCGCTGCACGCGCAGTCGGTGCGCCTGAGCACCATCGCCTCCAACCTGGCCAACGCCGATTCGGTGGCGGGCTCTGCCGAGGCGACCTACAAGCCGATCGAGCCGATCTTCCAGGCCCAGCAAAGCCGTCAGGACCCCAGCCTGACCTCGGTCAACGTCAAGGAGATCACCACCACCAACGCGCCGCCGATCCGTCGCTACGAGCCCGGCCACCCGCTGGCCGATGCCGATGGCTACGTGTTCTCGCCCGACGTGGACCCGGTCTCGCAGATGGTCAACATGATTTCCGCCTCGCGCAATTACCAGGCAGGCGTGGAAATGCTCAATACCGCCAAGGAACTGGCGCTCGCGACCCTGACCATGGGCCGCTGACCCGTCCTAGCCCTTACCTAACGGAACACTCCAGATGAGCACGATCGGCAGCGATCTCTACAAGACTCTCGGCCTGAGCACCAGCAGCACCGTCGCCAAGAAGGAAGAAGCACTCGGCCAGGCCGACTTCCTCAAATTGATGACCGAGCAGCTGCAGCACCAGGACCCGCTCAAACCGATGGAAAACAGCGCGTTTCTGGGCCAGTTGGCGCAGTTCTCCACCGTGCAGGGCATTGGCGACCTCAATACCAAGGTCGGCAATTTCTCTGATTCCATGAACGCCGACCAGGTGCTCAAGGGCGCCGCGTTGGTTGGCCACAACGTGTTGGTGCCCTCCGCACAGGTGGCGATCGATGCCACCGGCTCGGCCAAGGGCGTGGTTGCCGCCACGTCGGCTGGCTTCGTCAATTTCGAAATCACCGATGCCAACGGCGCGTTCGTCAAACAGCTCAGCGTGCCGGCCAGCGCCGCCGGTGAGGTGTCGTTTGCCTGGGATGGCACCGACGCCAATGGCAACCGCATGGCGGCCGGCAAATACGGCATCACCGCAACCCAAACCGATACCGCCGGCTCCAAAAGCAAGTTACCCACCTACGTCGACGCACCGGTGGACAGCGTCACGATCGGCTCGGACGGCCTGTATCTCAACCTGACCGGGCTAGGCACTTCCCCGCTCGCCAACGTGCTCCGCGTCAGCTGAGCCGGCAACCGACACTTAAAGGAACTCATCCATGGCTTTCAATACCTCGTTGTCCGGCATCAACGCAGCCAATGCCGATCTGAACGTTACTTCCAACAACATCGCCAATGTCAACACGACCGGGTTCAAGGAATCGCGCGCCGAGTTTGCCGACATGTTCCAGAGCACCAGCTACGGCCTGTCGCGTAACGCGGTGGGCTCCGGCGTGCGCGTCAGCAATGTGGCGCAGCAGTTCTCGCAGGGCAATATCGACCCGACCGGGCGCAGCCTGGACCTGGCGGTCTCCGGCGAAGGCTTCTTCACCGTGTCCTCCAACGGCGCCAAGATGTACACCCGCGCCGGCAACTTCCAGACCGACGCCAACGGCTATGTGGTCAACCCGCAGGGCGCACGCCTGCAGGTGTTTGCACCGAACCCGAGCGGCAACGGTTTCGATGTGGGCCGCCTGTCGGACCTGCAGCTGCTGACCACCGACAGCCCGCCCAAGTCGACCTCTACGGTCAACCTGGCCTTCACCCTGCCCGGCAACGCCACCGCACCGACGGTGACCCCGTTCAGCCCGGCCGACGACAAGACCTATAGCCACTCCACCGGCGGCATCAACGTCTATGACTCGCTGGGTGTCAGCCATGTGCAGACCTCCTACTTCGTCAAGACCGCCAACCCGAACGAGTGGCAGGTGCACAACTACGTTGACGGCGCCGCAGTTGGCGCGCCGACCACGCTGCAGTTCTCCGACACCGGCGCGCTGACCACCCCGGCCAACGGCATCATCGCGATGGACCCGTTCACCCCGAGCACCGGTGCCGGCGTGCTGAACATGCAGCTCAATGTCAGCGGCTCCACCCAGTACGGCGAAGCCTTCGCCCTGCGCGACACCCGCCAGGACGGCTACGCCAGCGGCAAGCTCAACGAGATCAGCATCGACACCAGCGGCGTGGTGTTCGCGCGCTATTCCAACGGCGCCGACAAGCCGCTGGGCCAGGTGTCGCTGGCCAGCTTCGTCAATCCGCAGGGCCTGCAGTCGCAGGGCAACAACATGTGGGCCGAAAGCTACACCTCCGGCGCAGCCCGCGTAGGCGCCCCCGACACCTCGGACCTGGGCCAGATCGAGTCCGGCTCGCTGGAAGCCTCCACGGTGGACCTGACCGAGCAGCTGGTGAACATGATCGTGGCCCAGCGCAACTTCCAGGCCAACTCGCAGATGATCTCGACCCAGGACCAGGTCACCCAGACGATCATCAATATTCGTTGATGACACTCGGGACCCGGGAACGGGGGCCGGGGACCCGGAAAAGCAAACGCCAATACACCGGCGCTGTTGCTTTTCCGGGTCCCCGGCCCCGGGTCCCCGGTTCCGGCCTTTCGGAGTTCCCCATGGACAAAGCCCTCTACGTTGCAATGACCGGTGCCCGCGCTTCCCTGCAGGCGCAGAGCACCGTGTCGCACAATCTCGCCAACGTCGACACGGTGGGGTTCAAGGCCGCGCTGGCCAACACCGAAGCGTTCAAGATCCAGGGCAAGGGCTATCCGTCGCGGATCGATGCGCTGCATGTGGACCAGGGCTTCGATCGCAGCCAGGGCCATCAACAGGTCACCGGCAACCCGCTGGACGTGTCGCTGCAGCAGGACCGCTGGCTGGCGGTGCAGTCGCCCGACGGCAGCGAGGCCTATACCCGCAACGGCGAATTGGCGCTCACCGCCAATGGCCAGCTGGTCACCGCCAATGGGCACGCCGTGCTGGATGAAGGCGGCAACCCGATGACGATTCCGCCGCACCAGGCGATGGAAATCGGCAGCGACGGCAGCATTTCCATCATCCCGCAGGGCGAAGGCCCGCAGACCATGGCCATCGTCGGCAAGATGAAGGTGGTCGATGCGCCCGCCGATCGTTTGACGCGGCGCCCGGACGGGCTGATGCGCAACACCAGCACCGACCCGGCGCAGGCATTTGCGGTGGCCACCGGCAAGACCATCAACAGCGGCATGCTGGAAGGCAGCAACGTGGACGCCGCCGGCGCGCTGGTGGAAATGATCCAGCTGCAGCGGCAGTTCGAAATGCAGGTCAAGATCATCAAAAACGGCGACGACAATGCACAATCGGCCAATTCGATGATGCGGCTGAACGGCTAAACGTGGCTCACTCTGTGGCTTCGCTGCAGGGCCCTTGCCCGGCCACCATTTCAGGACATGCCGCAAGTACGTCCCTGTCTTGTCTTGTGAACGACTAAAAGTCGCTCACTTCTGCGGGTTTGCTGCAGGGTCCTCTTGCCCGCCCACCATCGCGGGACACGCCGCAAGTACGTCCATGTAGGCTCTTACGCGGCATCCATGCCGCGTAAGGTCCCGCGACGGTGGGCGGGCAAGGGCCAGTCGAGATGGTCGGTGTGCATGGCTTTTAACAAAGCGACCAGCAATCTTTCTGGTGCGGTGTCCTCACCGATTGCGGGACCGTGTGGCGGCATGGATGCCGCCACCGAGCCTACATGGACGTACTTGCGGCGTGTCCCGCGAGCGGTGAGGGCATCGCGCCCTCGACCGACCCGGCTTTTAGCCCTGAGCTCCAGACAAGCAACTCGCGACCGGCAAAACCAACTGCACTTGCCGTCAGGCGAGCGCCAGCCAAGTGCGGGACCGCCCTGACCGACCAACGATGTACCGCTCTGCCGCCAGCTTCCGCCGCTGCCACCGCTTGACTGCCGCTTGCAAGCTGCCGAGGCGGTCCAACCCAGACCCGCTGTGATGGTGTCCCCAGGCACCTGGACGAGCCGGCAGCCGGCATCGCCACCCGTGATCTTACGCACACCCGGCAGAAATCCGACACCGCTTTGGCACGCCGCGTGCATATACCCACCCGTGCCCGGAACACATCCCCGGGTCTAACGAGGAATCGGGTCATGAATCAGGCTTTGTGGGTCGCCAAAACCGGACTGGATGCGCAGCAGACGCGCATGTCGGTCATTTCCAACAACCTGGCCAATACCAATACCACCGGCTTCAAGCGCGACCGTGCCGCGTTCGAAGACCTGCTGTATCAACAGGTGCGTGCGCCGGGCGGCTCGACCTCCGCGCAGACGCAGCTGCCCACGGGCCTGCAACTGGGTACCGGTGTGCGCGTGGTGTCCACCTTCAAGGGCTTCGACCAGGGCAGCCAGCAGCAGACCGGCCGCGCGCTCGACGTGATGGTCAACGGACGCGGCTTCTTCGAAGTGCAGATGCCCGACGGCACCTCCGCCTACACCCGCGACGGTACCTTCCAGATCAATGCGCAGGGCGAGCTGGTCACCAACAGCGGCTACCCGCTGCAGCCCGGCATCCAGGTGCCGGAAGGCGCGCAGTCGCTGACCATCGGCAACGACGGCACCATCAGCGTCACCCTGGCCGGCCAGGCCGCCGCGCAGGAAATCGGCGCGCTGACGCTGACCGACTTCATCAACCCCTCGGGCCTGCAGTCCAAGGGCGAGAACCTGTTCGTCGAAACCACCGCCTCCGGCCCCGCCCAGAACGGCACCCCCGGCCTCAATGGCCTGGGCACCACCGTGCAGGGCGCGCTGGAAGGCAGCAACGTCAATACGGTGGAAGAACTGGTGAGCATGATCGAGACCCAGCGCGCCTACGAAATGAATGCCAAGGCCATCTCCACCACCGACTCGATGCTCGGTTACTTGAACAACAACGTCTGATCGGCTCGCCGCTCGCCGCCTTCTCAGGAACTCACGCCATGTCCCGCCTGCCCTCTCTCTCCTCCCTGTGCTTCGCCATTGCCTGCAGCGCGCTGCTGGGTGGCTGCGTGGCAGCCGGCGATGTGCGGCCGTTCGCCGAACTGGCGCCGATCGTACCGGTGGTGGCACCGACCGCGCAGCCCACCGCCGGTGCGATCTACGCCGCCGGCCCGAGCCTGAATCTGTATGGCGACCGCCGCGCCCGCGATGTCGGCGACCTGCTGACGGTGAACCTGGTGGAAAGCACCACCGCCTCGTCCACCGCAAACACCAGCATCAGCAAGGCCGACACCGTGGACATGAGTACGCCCACGCTGCTCGGCGTGCCGCTCACCGTCAACGGCACCGATGTGCTGCGCAACTCCACCAACGGCGACCGCAGCTTCGACGGCAAGGGCAACACCGCGCAAAGCAACCGCATGCAGGGCAGCGTGACCGTCACCGTGATGCAGCGCCTGCCCAACGGCAACCTGGTGGTCCAGGGGCAGAAGCAGTTGCGCCTGACCCAGGGCGACGAGCTGGTCCAGGTGCAAGGCATCGTGCGCGCCGCCGACATCTCTCCGGACAACACCGTGCCCTCGAGCAAGGTGGCCGACGCCCGCATCGCCTACGGCGGCCGCGGCGCGATCGCACAGTCCAACGCAATGGGCTGGCTGAGCCGCTTCTTCAATTCCCGTCTGTCGCCCTACTGAGCCTGCGACCATGAACCTGTCTTCCCTGCCCTTCCGTCTGCTCGTTGCCGCTGTCGCGCTGTGCGCGATCGCCGCACCGGCCTCGGCCGAACGCATCAAGGATCTCGCCCAGGTCGGCGGCGTGCGCGGCAACGCGCTGGTCGGCTACGGCCTGGTGGTTGGCCTGGACGGCAGCGGCGACCGCACCAGCCAGGCGCCCTTCACCGTGCAGAGCCTGAAAAACCTGCTCGGCGAGCTGGGCGTCAATGTTCCGGCGAACGTCAACCCGCAGCTGAAAAACGTCGCGGCCGTAGCCATCCACGCCGAGCTGCCGCCGTTCGCCAAGCCCGGCCAGCCGATCGACATCACCGTCTCCTCGATCGCCAATGCGGTGTCGCTGCGCGGCGGCTCGTTGCTGATGGCACCGTTGAAAGGCGCCGACGGCCAGGTCTACGCGATGGCCCAGGGCAACCTGGTGGTCGGTGGTTTCGGCGCGCAGGGCAAGGACGGCTCGCGGGTGTCGGTCAATATTCCCAGCGTTGGCCGCATCCCGAACGGGGCGACCGTCGAACGCGCGCTGCCGGACGTGTTTGCCGGCAGCGGCGAGATCACCCTCAACCTGCACCAGAACGATTTCACCACCGTCTCGCGCATGGTTGCGGCGATCGACAGCAGCTTCGGCGCCGGCACCGCACGTGCGGTGGATGGCGTGACCGTGGCAGTGCGCTCGCCGACCGACCCGGGCGCGCGCATCGGCCTGCTGTCGCGGCTGGAAAACGTCGAACTCTCGCCCGGCGACGCGCCGGCCAAGATCGTCGTCAACGCACGCACCGGCACCGTGGTCATCGGCCAGCTGGTGCGGGTGATGCCGGCGGCGATCGCGCATGGCTCGCTCACCGTGACCATCAGCGAAAACATCAACGTCAGCCAACCGGGCGCCTTCAGTGGCGGCCGCACCGCGGTGACGCCGCAATCGACGATCACGGCCACCTCCGAAGGCAGCCGCATGTTCAAGTTCGAAGGTGGCACCACGCTCGATCAGATTGTCCGCGCAGTCAACGAAGTGGGCGCGGCGCCCGGCGACCTGGTCGCCATCCTGGAAGCCCTGAAGCAGGCTGGCGCGCTGACGGCGGAGCTGGAGGTGATCTGACATGCGTATCGCAGCCTCGCCCATTGAGCTCAATCCGAGCACCAAGGCCGATCCGGCAAAGATCGACAAGGTCTCCCGTCAGCTCGAAGGCCAGTTCGCGCAGATGCTGGTCAAGAGCATGCGCGACGCCAGCTCCGGCGACCCGATGTTTCCGGGCGAAAACCAGATGTTCCGCGAAATGTACGACCAGCAGATGGCCAAGGCGTTGACCGAGGGCAAGGGCCTGGGCCTGTCGGCGATGATCTCCAAGCAGCTGAGCGGCGACACCGGCGGCCCGGCGTTGAACACCTCGCTGAGCACCGCCGATGCGGCCAAGGCCTATTCGCTGGTTGCCGGCAAGCGCGATGCCTCGTTGCCGCTGCCCGCCCGCGATGGCGCGGCCAGCGGCATCGGCGCAACCCTGGGCGCGGCAGCCAAGCTCGGCGCAGGCGCGCTGGGCGGCGTCGGCATGAGCCAGGTGCTGGACCTGATTGCCGGGCGCACCGGTGCTGGCGAATCCGGCGGCGACGATGCGGCCGCACTGAGCTGGCCGTCGGCCAACGACCGCTGGAGCGATGTCGCTGTCAGCGATGCTGCCGAGGCCAATGCGGCGGTCAGTGCGAGCGCGGCCAGCACTGCTGCTGCCAGCCTGGGCGAACGCACCCCGGAAGGCTTCGTCGCCAAGATCTGGACGCATGCGCAAAAAGCCGCACGCGAACTGGGTGTGGACCCGCGCGCGCTGGTGGCGCAGGCCGCACTGGAAACCGGCTGGGGCCGGCGTGGCATCGGCAATGGCGGCGATTCCAACAACCTGTTCGGCATCAAGGCCACCGGCTGGAACGGCGCCAAGGTCACCACCGGCACCCACGAATACGTCAACGGCGTCAAGACCACCGAAACTGCGGATTTCCGCGCCTACGGCTCGGCCGAGGAAAGCTTTGCCGACTATGTGCGCCTGTTGAAAAACAACAGCCGCTACCAGGGCGCACTGCAGGCCGGCACCGATATCCGCGGTTTTGCACGCGGCTTGCAACAGGCCGGGTACGCCACCGATCCAGGCTACGCCGCCAAGATCGCCGCAATCGCCAACGGCCCGACCATCGACCGTGCGGTCGCCGCCATCGGCAACGCAGCGGCAGATCTGTCCAACCGTTACGCAAGTACCGCCGAGCCTGCCGGGCTTGGCACCATCCGTCGTTGAGGTAAACGCCCATGTCCATCATGTCCACCGGGACCAGCGCGCTCATCGCCTTCCAACGGGCGTTGTCGACCGTTAGCCATAACGTCGCCAACATCAATACCGAAGGCTATAGCCGCCAACGTGTGGAATTTGCAACGCGCACGCCCACCGACATGGGCTACGCGTTCGTGGGCAATGGCGCCAAGATCACCGACGTGGGCCGCGTGGCCGACCAGTTGGCCATTTCGCGCCTGCTCGACAGCGGCGGCGAACTCTCACGCCTGCAGCAGCTGTCTTCGCTGTCCAACCGCGTGGACGCGCTGTATTCCAATACCGCCACCAACGTGGCCGGGCTGTGGTCGAACTTCTTCGACTCCACCAGCGCGGTCTCGTCCAATGCCTCCTCCACCGCCGAGCGCCAGAGCATGCTCGACAGCGGCAACTCGCTGGCGACGCGCTTCAAGCAGCTCAACGGGCAGATGGACAGCCTGAGCAATGAGGTCAACAGCGGACTGACCTCGTCCGTGGACGAAGTCAATCGCTTGACGCAGCAGATCGCCAAGCTCAACGGCACTATCGGCAACAGTGCGCAAAACGCAGCGCCGGACATGCTCGATCAACGCGATGCGCTGGTGACCAAACTGGTGGGTTACACCGGCGGCACTGCGGTGATCCAGGACGGCGGCTTCATGAACGTCTTCACCGCCGGCGGCCAGGCGCTGGTGGTGGGCACCACCTCCTCCAGGCTCACCACCGTCGCCGACCCGTACCAGCCCACCAAGCTGCAGGTGGCGATGCAGACCCAGGGCCAGAATGTCAGCCTGAGCGCCAATTCGTTGGGCGGGCAGATCGGCGGCCTGCTGGAATTCCGCAGCAGCGTGCTCGAACCGACCCAGGCCGAACTCGGCCGTCTGGCGGTGGGCATGGCCAGCACCTTCAATGCCGGCCACAGCCAGGGTATGGACCTGTATGGCGCGATGGGCGGCAACTTCTTCAACATCGGTTCGCCGACCACCGCTGCCAACCCGAACAACACCGGTAGCGCCTCGCTGAGCGCCAGTTTCAGCAACATGAGCGCGGTGGACGGCCAGAACGTCACACTCAGTTTCGATGGCACCAACTGGAAGGCCACCAACGCCAGCACCGGCTCTGCGGTGCCGATGACCGGCACCGGCACCCCGGCCAACCCGCTGGTGCTCAATGGCGTGAGCATGGTGGTGGGCGGCACGCCGGCCAACGGCGACAAGTTCCTGCTGCAGCCTACCGCTGGCCTGGCCGGCACCCTGTCGGTGGCCATCACCGACCCCTCGCGCATTGCCGCGGCCACCCCGGTCAAGGCCACCGCCACGGTGGCCAACCTGGGCACCGGCAAGATCAGCGACGTCAAGGTCACCAACGCGCAGAACCCGGGGCTGCTGGCGCCGGCGTCGGTGGAATTCATCGACGCCAACCAATACACCATCGATGGCACCGGCCCGTTCGCCTACACCGCCGGCCAGACCATCAGCGCCAACGGCTGGAGCTTCGCGCTGGATGGCGCACCCAAGGCCGGCGACACCTTCGGCGTCGGCCCGACCGGCGCCGGCTCCAGCGACAACGGCAATGCCAAATTGCTGGCCAAGATCGACGATGCCAAGGCACTCAGCGGCGGCACGGTCACGCTCAACGGCGCGCTGTCGGGCCTGACCACGTCCGTCGGTTCGGCTGCGCGCGCGGCCAATTATTCGGCCGATGCGCAGAAGGTCATCAACGACCAGGCGCAAGCCAGCCGCGATTCGATTTCCGGCGTCAACCTCGATGAGGAAGCCGCCAACATGCTGAAGCTGCAGCAGGCCTACCAGGCCGCCGCACAGATGATTTCCACCGCCGACACCATCTTCCAAGCCATCCTGGGCGCCGTACGCTGATGACCGACCGTATCTCCACCAGCATGATGTACAGCCAGTCGGTCGCCTCGATGGGGGCCAAGCAGGCGCGGCTGAACCAGCTCGAATCGCAGCTGTCCAGCGGCCAGCGCCTGGTCACCGCCAAGGACGACCCGGTTGCCGCCGGCACCGCGGTGGGCCTGGATCGCGCCCTCGCCGCGATCACGCGCTTTGGCGAAAACGCCAACAACGTGCAGAACCGCCTGGGCCTGCAGGAAAACGCACTCTCGCAGGCCGGCGACAAAATGGCGCGCGTCACCGAGTTGACGGTGCAGGCCAACAATTCCTCGCTCAGCCCCGACGACCGCAAGGCGATCGCCTCGGAGCTGACCGCGTTGCGCGACAGCATGGTCAGCCTGGCCAACAGCACCGACGGCACCGGGCGCTATCTGTTCGGCGGCACTGCCGATGGCAGCGCACCGTTCATCAAGAGCAGTGGCAACGTCACCTACAACGGCGACCAGACCCAGAAACAGGTAGAAGTGGCGCCGGACACCTTTGTCAGCGACACCCTGCCCGGCAGCGAAATCTTCATGCGCATCCGCACCGGCGACGGCACCGTGGACGCGCACGCCAACGCCGCCAACACCGGGACCGGGCTGCTGCTGGATTTCAGCCGCGATGCCAGCACCGGCAGCTGGAATGGCAGCAGCTACAGCGTGCAGTTCACCGCTGCCAACACCTATGAAGTGCGCGACAGTACCAATGCGGTGGTCGGCACCGGCACCTATAAAGACGGCGAAGACATCAACGCGGCCGGCGTGCGCATGCGCATCAGCGGCGCACCGGCGGTAGGCGACAGTTTCCAGATTGGCGCTTCCACCACCAAGGACGTGTTCTCCACCATCGACGATCTGGTCGGCGCGCTGAACTCGGACACGCTGACCCCGCCGCAGAAGGCGTCGATGATCAACACCTTGCAGTCGTCGATGCGCGACATCGCGCAGGCGTCCTCGAAGATGATCGATGCGCGCGCCTCCGGTGGCGCGCAGTTGTCGGCGATCGACAATGCCAACGCCTTGCTCGAATCCAACGAAGTCACGCTCAAGACCACCCTGTCGTCGATCCGCGACCTGGATTACGCCTCGGCGATCGGGCAGTACCAACTCGAGAAGGCCTCGTTGCAGGCCGCTCAGACCATTTTTCAGCAGATGCAGTCGTCGTCGTTGTTCAACCTGATCCGCTGATTTGCCGCAGAAAACCTGGGTTTTCTTCGCTCCTGCGCGTGGGCACTTGCGCAGGCGGACGGAGTTTATTTTTCGAAGAGTTATACCAGCGCTAAAGATTGGCGGGGTGCTGCCGAATAAACCAAACCCCTTGATACGCAACGCTTACGTAGTTCGTCCTGACGCAGAAAAACAGTAAAAAAATACTGAATTCCGCTAAAGGTTCCCGATACATCGCCGTTATTCATCTCAGCAGCGGCAACGGCCAACTTGATGGCCCCCCTGCGGAGGCTCCGGGCAAGTCCCCCTTGCCGGAAAAATCGCTTAGGAGAAATCAAAATGGCACAGGTAATCAACACCAACGTAATGTCGCTGAACGCTCAGCGTAACCTCAACACCAGCAGCGCCAGCATGTCGACGAGCATCCAGCGTCTGTCTTCCGGTTCTCGCATCAACAGTGCCAAGGACGACGCCGCGGGCTTGGCGATTCGCGAACGCTTCTCCACCCAGATCCGTGGCCTGGACGTCGCCTCGCGCAACGCCAACGACGGTATCTCGCTGGCCCAGACCGCCGAAGGCGCGATGGTGGAAATCGGCAACAATCTGCAGCGTATCCGCGAGCTGTCGGTGCAGTCGTCCAATGCCACCAACTCGCAGACCGACCGTGACGCGCTGAACTCGGAAGTCAAGCAGCTGACCGCCGAAATCGACCGCGTTGCCAACCAGACCAACTTCAACGGCACCAAGCTGTTGAACGGCGACTTCTCCGGCGCGCTGTTCCAGGTCGGCGCCGACGCCGGCCAGACCATCGGCATCAACACCATCGTCGATGCCAACGTGGACGCGTTGGGCAAGGCCAACTTCGCTGCCGCTGTCTCTGGCGCAGGCGTAACCGGCACCGCGACCGCATCGGGTTCGATCACCGGTATCTCGCTTGCATTCAACGACGCCAGCGGCAGCGCCAAGACGGTGACCATCGGCGACGTGAAGGTTGCCAACGGCGACGATGCAGCGACCATCAACAAGAAGGTCGCTGCAGCGATCAACGACAAGCTCGACCAGACCGGCATGTATGCCTCGATCGACACCGGCGGCAACCTCAAGCTGGAATCGCTCAAGGCCGGTCAGGACTTCACCTCGCTGACCATGGGCAGCACCACCGGCGCTACGGGTGTCACGGTCGGCGCCGGCCTGCAGACCGCTTCGGCAGCCTCCGGCTCCACCGCAGTCACGCTGACCAACCTGGACATCTCCACCTTTGCCGGCTCGCAGAAGGCGCTGGAAATCGTCGACAAGGCGCTGACCGCAGTCAACTCCTCGCGCGCCGACATGGGTGCGGTGCAGAACCGCTTCACCTCCACCATCGCCAACCTGAGCGCCACCTCGGAAAACCTGTCGGCCTCGCGTAGCCGCATTTCCGACACCGACTACGCCAAGGAAACCGCCGAACTGACCCGCACGCAGATCCTGCAGCAGGCCGGTACCGCGATGCTGGCCCAGGCCAAGTCGGTTCCGCAGAACGTGCTGAGCCTGCTGCAGTAACTTGCAGTCATCTGCCGCAGCAGTGCGGCAGCGCTCCGCGCAGTCCAAAGCCCCTCTTCGGAGGGGCTTTTTTGTGGCCGCTGCCCTGGCACAGTGACCAGGCGGGTTTTTGACGCCGGCCGCCGGCCCTGTGCGGGTACGGAACTTGCATGACTTCATCCGTGAGTGTGATCCATCGCTGCCGCTAAAGTCCTCCCGGATGCGGCCGATACCCGTCACGTAATCCCATGCGTCCGTCTGTTTCGGACGCCCAGACGAGGAATGCAACATGGCATCGGTGATCAGCACTTCCGCCTCCGGGTTGGACATCCCTACCGTGGTGTCCACCCTGGTGTCCCGGCAGAAAGACCCCGAGCAGGCACGCATCAACAAGGCCGGCACCGCTGCGACGACGCAGCTGTCGGCAATCAGCCAGATCAAGAGCAGCATGACCACGCTCAAGTCTGCGCTGGACAAGGTGGTCAGCAGCGCCGACACCAACGCCTACAAGGCCACGGTGCCGACCGATGCCGGCTTCACTGCCACCACCACCAGCTCGGCGGCGCCGGGCAACTATTCGGTGGAAGTGGTGTCGCTGGCGACCTCGCAGAAGCTGGCATCCGGCGCATTCACTGCCGATGCCACCGTGGGCAGCGGCACGCTGACCATCGGCTACGGCGACCAGAGCGTCACCGTGGACATCAGCGGCACCGACAAGCTCACCGATATCGCTGCGGCCATCAACAAGGCCGCCGGCGGCAAGGGCGTCACCGCCAGCGTGATTACCGCCAACGATGGCCAGCATCTGGTCTTCAATGCAGTGGATTCGGGCACCAAGGGCGCGCTGACCGTCAGTGCCAGCGACCCCAGCCTGAGCAGCCTCACCTACGGGCCTGGCGTCACCGGCGGGCTGAACCAGACCGTGGCCGCGGCCGACGCGCTGGTGCGCGTGGACGGCTTCGAGCGCACTTCCAGCTCCAATACCGTCACCGACATCGTGCCAGGCGTGGTGCTCAACCTCACCAAGGCCGCCGAAGGCACCAAGTTCAACCTGGGCGTGGCAGCCGACACTAGCGGCCTCAAGGGCAACCTCACTGCCTTCGCCGCGGCCTACAACACCGCCAACACGTTGTTGAAGAACAGCAGCAGCTACAACGCCGAAACCCGTACCGCCTCGGCATTGACCGGCGACTCGTTGGTACGCGGCCTGCAGCAACAGCTGCGTGGCCAGGTCAGCGGCAACGTCAACGAACTCAAGGCGCTTGGCCTGACCATCGACAAGGATGGCGTGATGAGTTTCGACGGCGGCAAGTTCGACACCGCCATCGCGTCCGACGGCGGCGCCGCAGCCGAGGTGTTCGGCAAGGACAGCAAGTTCGGCGGCACCCTGACCAAGCTGCTCGACAGCAACGTCAACGTCACCAACGGCACCCTGACCCTGCGTTCGGACAGCTTGAACAAGACCATCAAGGGCTACGAATCGGACCTGGACGATCTCGATGCACGCATGGAAAAACTCAGCGACCGCTACACCGCCCAGTTCACCGCGATGGAAACCATGATCAGCAAGCTGCAGAGCAGCACCAGTTCGCTCAGCAGCCTGCTGACAAGCTGATTTCCGTGATGACGATCCTCAAGTCCCGCAAGGGTCTTGCCGATACAAGAAGGGCCTATCGTGATTTCGGCCTTGCCTTCCGGCAGGAGCGTCGTCGCAGGAGCACAGCGCTCCGGGACCAGCGAAGGTCAGCCCATTGAGGAGTCATCCATGTACGGTTCCAATCGTCAGTATGCCGAGCAATACCGCAAGGTCGGCGTGTCCACCAGCGTGACCGAAGCCGACCCGCACAAGCTGGTGTCGCTGCTGTTCGCCGGTGCCTGCCAGCGCATCCGTCTGGCCCAGGCCTGCCTGGCGCAGGGCGACCAGGCGCGCAAGGGCAAGGCCATTGGCGAGGCGTGTGCGATCGTCGGTCACTTGAACGGTTCGCTCGATCACGAAGCCGGTGGCGAGATCGCTGGTAACCTCTCTGCCCTGTATGACTACGTGATGCAGCGGCTGACCGCAGCCAACCTGCACAACGACGAGACTGCGTTGACCGAAGCGCTGGAGTTGCTCAGCGAAATCGACTCGGCGTGGAACTCCATCCCCCTCGAACAACGCGGTCTTTCCGCCGTTTCGTGAGTCCTGCCATGCATAGCGTGCAAAGCCTTCAAGCAGAAATCGCCGACCTCCGCATCGCCATGGCGCAAGAGGAGTTCGAGGACATGCCGCTGATGCTGGACGCCCACGACCTGCACCTGCGCCAATACGCGCAGCAGGTGGATATCCAACAGGACCGCGACGCGCTGCAGACCTTGTTGACGATGCACCAGGACCTGATGCGGATGATGCGCGAGCGTCAGCGCAAGTTGCTGGACCTGATCCGCGCACAGCGCACCTCGTCCTCGGCCAGCCGCGCCTACGCCCGGGTCGGCCGGATCTGATGTCCGCGCTCGGCACACTCGCGCCATCCGCCGATGCCGAGCTGTTTGCCGACACGCTCAGCTGCGAACTGCAGCTGCCGGCCGGCTTCCGCGCCGGGAGCGATGCCGGCGCGCACAGCGCCGCAGAAACGCTGCTGCGTAGCCTTGGCCAGGTCGAAGACCTGCGCAGCGACGAAACCAGCGAAGACCGCGGCGAACTGCCGCTGCTGGTGCAGCGCATGGATGCCAAACTCGATCTGATGCTGGCGCTGATCGGTCGCCTGGTGCGCCAGGGCGACAGCGGCCTGACCCAGGGCATGGTGCATTGGTCGGTGCGCGGAATCCGCCTGAGTTGCGCAACCACCCACGCGCCGGGCACGGCGGGCAGCGTTTGCCTGCAGCCCTCCGACTGGCTTCCTGAATTGGTACAGCTTCCTGCCACAGTGCTGGCAAGCGCTAGCGACGGCCATGATTCCTGGCTGTGGCTGCGGTTTGCCCCGCTCGCACCCGGCCTGCAGGACGCGTTGGAACGTCACCTGTTTCGCCTGCATCGCCGTCAGATCGCCGACGCCCGTCGCCAACGCTGATCCCGATGGTTGGCGCGGGGCGCCGGGTCAGCTAAGGTGCCCTTTACTGAAAATAGGTCTCTTCTGCGCCGTGCGAGTCATCATCGTCGACGATCACACCCTTGTCCGTGCCGGCCTGTCCAGGCTGCTGCAAACTTTCGCCGGCATTGATGTCGTGGGCGAAGCGAGCAACGCGCAACAAGCCCTGGACATGACATCCCTGCACCGGCCCGACCTGGTGTTGATGGACCTATCCCTGCCCGGCCGCAGCGGCCTGGATGCCATGACCGACGTGCTGCGCGCCGCGCCACGCACGCATGTGGTGATGATGTCGATGCATGACGACCCGGTGCACGTGCGCGACGCACTCGATCGTGGCGCGGTTGGTTTCGTGGTCAAGGACGCCGCACCGCTGGAGCTGGAGCTGGCCTTGCGCGCCGCCGCCGCTGGCCAGGTGTTCCTGAGCCCGCAGATCTCGTCCAAAATGATCGCGCCGATGCTGGGCCGCGAAAAACCGGTCGGTATCGCTGCCTTGTCGCCGCGCCAGCGCGAGATCCTGCGCGAAATCGGCCGTGGACAGAGCAACAAGGAAATCGCCGCCGACCTGGGGATCAGCGTCAAGACGGTCGAAACCCATCGCGCACGCATGATGGAATCGCTCGGTTGCCGTCGCGCCAACGACCTGGTGCTGCTGGCGGCCAAACACCACAACGAGCTGGTCTGACGCGCCGAACCCGATGCGTGCCGTCAGGCCAGCGACGGCAAAAACCGTGACGGGATTCCGTCGGGCATGCTTGAGCCCGCCTGCAATGTCAGGAAGTTCCTGACAGACTGTCGGGAAAATCATGAGTCACCTCACCTGACTCCCTGATTAGAAACCCGTCGCGTTGTCCTGCAAGATGCATTCCATCGCTGCTGCACGCAGCGCCCTTCGGAAGCGCTTCCATGAAGACGACCATTTCCGCCCAGCTTGGCCAGCAACTGCACCTCACCCCGCAGCTGCTGCAGTCGATCCGTCTGTTGCAACTGGACGGCATGCAGTTGGAACTGGAAATCCGTCGTGCCCTGGAAACCAATCCGTTGCTGGAGTTGGAAGAGCTGGCCGACAACGGGGACGCGGCCACCACCAACGACGATGGCGCCAGCGATATCGCCGCGTTCGACGAGCTGCCGGAAAGCACGATGTGGGACGTGCAGAGCAGCAGCTGGAACGATGGCGACGACGACCGCATGCAGCGCGTGGCCGCCGGTGAGTCCACCGACCCGCATGTGCGCATCCTGCGCGAGCTGGCGCTGGACCTGGACGAAGCGGCATTGGGGGCCGCTGCGTTCTGGCTGGAGCAGACCGACGACGCAGGGTACCTGACCGAAGCGCTGGCCACGCTGCAGCAGCTGGGCGCCACCCGTCTGGGGATGACCGTGCAGGCAGTGGAGGCGATCCGCCAACGGCTGCTGCACGGCGACCCGGCCGGCCTGGTCGCCTGCGATCTGCGCGAGTGCCTGCAGGCCCAGTTGACCGCCCTGCCCGGCCGCGTGCCGGCACGCCATCTGGCCGCGCGCATCCTCGATGGCGACCTGGAACTGCTGGCCGCGCATGACTACGCGGTTCTGGCGCGTGCGCACGATGCCGAAGTGGACGATGCGCGCGAGGCGGTGCGGCTGATCCTGTCGCTGCAGCCGCGCCCGGGCGACGACCTGCTGCAGGAAAGCAACGCCAGCGTGATCCCGGATGTGCTCGCCTGGCATGCCGATGGCAGCTGGCGCGTGGCCCTCAATCCGGCCACCACCCATCGCGTCAGCATCAACCCGGTGCACGAACGCGCGCTGGCCGAAGCCGGCGACGCGGCGCAGCCATTGCGCGACATGCTGCAGGAAGCGCGTTGGCTGACCCGCGGGCTGTCGATGCGCTACGAAACCCTGCTGCGCGCAACGCGCGCCATCGTCGAACGCCAGGCCGCCTTCCTGGCGCGCGGCGAAGAAGCGATGGCGCCGCTGACCCTGAAGGAAATCGCCGACGAGATCGGCATGCACGAATCGACGATTTCGCGCATCACCACCGGCAAGTACATCCAGACCCCGCGTGGCACCTTCGAACTCAAACACTTCTTCGCGGTGCGGCTGGAAGGCGCCAGCGTCTCCGGCCAGGCCGTCAAGGCGATGGTGCGCCGTTTGATCGAAAGCGAACCGGCAGGCCGGCCATTGGCCGACGAAGCCATCGCCGGATTGCTGTCGCGCCAGGGCGTTAATATCGCCAGGCGCACCGTTGCCAAGTACCGCGAACAACTCGACATCGCCCCGGCACGCGAGCGCCGCCGCACCAACAAACCGCTGCTTGCCCGGGCAGGATAAGGACTACTATGAGCAAACTCACCGTGCTGCTGGTCGACGACCACGAGGGCTTCATCAACGCTGCGATGCGTCATTTTCGCAAAGTGGAGTGGCTCAACATCGTGGGCAGTGCCGCCAATGGACTGGAAGCGATCGAGCGCTCTGAGTCGCTGCGCCCCAATGTCGTGCTGATGGACCTGGCCATGCCCGAGATGGGCGGGCTGCAGGCGACGCGTCTGATCAAGACGCAGGACGATCCGCCGTATATTGTCATCGCGAGCCACTTCGACGATGCCGAGCATCGTGAACACGCTCTTCGCGCGGGTGCTGACAATTTTGTCAGCAAGCTGTCCTATATCCAGGAAGTCATGCCAATCCTGGAGGGCCTGACGGAAGGAGCCAGGAATGAGTGAGTCCCGCATTCTGTTGATCGACAGTGACGCCGTGCGCGCCGAGCGCACCGTGTCGCTGCTCGAGTTCATGGACTTCAATCCACGCTGGGTCACCGACGGCGCCGACATCAATCCTGGCCGTCATCGCCACGACGAATGGATGGCGGTAATGGTGGGCTCGGCGCAGGATGCTGCGCAGGCCGATAAATTTTTCGACTGGCTGGCCGATGCCAAGTTGCCGCCCCCGGTACTGCTGATGGAAGGCAGCCCGAGCGCGTTCGCGCAGACCCACGGCCTGCACGAAGCCAATGTCTGGACCCTGGACACGCCGTTGCGCCACGCACAGCTGGAAGCCCTGCTGCGCCGCGCAAGCCTCAAGCGGCTGGATGCAGAGCATCAGGCCGGCGTGCAACAGGACACCGGGCCGACCGGCAACAGCGAGGCGGTCACCCGCCTGCGCCGGTTGATCGACCAGGTGGCGGCGTTCGACACCACCGTGCTGGTACTAGGCGAATCCGGCACCGGCAAGGAAGTGGTGGCACGCGCCATCCACCAGCATTCGCCGCGCCGCGATGGGCCGTTCGTGGCGATCAACTGCGGCGCGATTCCGCCGGACCTGCTGGAAAGCGAACTCTTCGGGCATGAAAAAGGCGCTTTTACCGGCGCGCTGACCACCCGCAAGGGCCGTTTCGAGATGGCCGAAGGCGGCACGCTGCTGCTGGACGAAATCGGCGACATGAGCCTGCCGATGCAGGTCAAGCTGCTGCGCGTGCTGCAGGAGCGCAGTTTCGAACGCGTCGGCGGTGGGCAGACCATCCGTTGCAACGTACGCGTGATCGCCGCCACCCACCGCAACCTGGAAACCCGCATCAGCGACGGCCAGTTCCGCGAGGACCTGTTCTATCGCCTCAACGTGTTTCCGATCGAGATGCCGGCGCTGCGCGAGCGCGTGGACGATCTGGCCATGCTGGTGCAGACGATCGCCGGGCAACTGGCGCGTACCGGCCGTGGCGAAGTGCGCTTTGCCGACGAAGCCCTGCAGGCGTTGCGCAGCTACGACTGGCCCGGCAACGTGCGCGAGCTGACCAATCTGGTGGAGCGCCTGGCGGTGTTGCATCCGGGCGGGCTGGTGCGGGTACAGGATCTGCCGGCACGCTATCGCGGTGATTTCGCCTCGGCCATTCCGGTCGAGCTGCCACCCGAGCCGGTGCTGGTCGCCGCACCGGTGGAGGTCAGCGATCTGCCGAGCAACGTGGTGACGCTGCAGCCCAAGACGGCCGATGCCGAACCGGCGGCCACGTCCAGCCTGCCGGACGACGGCATCGACTTGCGCGGGCACATGGCCAACATCGAACTGGCGCTGATCAACGAAGCGCTGGAACGCACCCAGGGCGTGGTGGCGCATGCCGCCCAACTGCTCGGCCTGCGCCGCACCACGCTGGTGGAGAAACTCCGCAAGTACGGCATCGACCGCGAGCAGACCGAGTTGGCCAACTGAGCGCAACCACGCTCAGGTTCCGCTCGCTGGCATAGCGCTTGCTTCAGCAGGATCACTCCGTTCGCAGCTGCCGGCTGCGACGGAATCCCGACCTTCACCAGCACCAGCCGAGGCATTGATGCCCATCCCCGTCACCAGTCCGCTGCTGCCGCCGCTGGAAGAATTTCTGCCCTATCTGGAGCGGATCTGGACCAGCCGGATCGTCAGCAACGGTGGAGAGATGCACCGCGCACTCGAACGCGCACTGTGCGATTACCTGGGCGTGCCGCATCTGGCATTGCTCACCAACGGCACCACCGCGTTGATCACCGCACTGCAGGCGCTGCGCATCACCGGCGAAGTGATCACCACCCCCTACTCGTTCGTTGCCACTGCGCACTCGCTGTTGTGGAAAAGCATCACCCCGGTGTTCGTGGACATCGACCCGGTGACGCTCAACATGGCCCCGTCGAAGATCGAAGCGGCCATCACGCCGCAGACCACCGCCATCATGCCGGTGCATTGCTATGGCACTGCGTGCGATACGACGGCCATCACGCGCATCGCCGACATCTACAACCTCAAGGTGATCTACGACGCCGCGCATGCCTTCGGCGTGCGCGATGATGGCGGCTCGATCCTGCGCCACGGCGACCTGAGCGTGTTGAGCTTTCATGCGACCAAGGTATTCAACACCTTCGAAGGCGGCGCCATTGTCTGCCCCGACGAAAAAACCTACCAGCGCATCGGGCATTTGAAGAACTTCGGCTTCGTCGACGAAACCACGGTGGTGGCACCGGGCATCAACGGCAAGATGAATGAAATCAGCGCGGCGTTCGGCCTGCTGCAGCTGCAGCACATCGACAACGCCATCGCCCAGCGCAGCGCCATCGATGCGCAGTACCGGCAACGGTTGAGCGCTGTGCGCGGTATCCGCTGTGTGGCGCGGCACGCGCATTCCAGCCCAAATTATGCTTACTTTCCGATCCTGGTGCAGGACGACTACCCGCTGGCGCGCGATGCGCTGTACCAATTGATGCGCGAGCACGGCATTCTGGTGCGGCGCTATTTCTACCCGTTGATCAGCGACTTCCCGATGTATCGCGCCCTGCCCTCCTCGGCGCCGGCATGGTTGCCGGTGGCCCGGTCGGTCGCCGCGCAGGTGTTGTGCCTGCCGATCTTTCCTGGCTTGAGCAGCGACCAAGTCGATACCATTGCCGATCTGATCGCCGGCCAACAGGCGACATGACTGCACTACGCACCACGTTCCTTCTCACTCCCCGCATCTCCAACAGGCAACCAGGCGAGACCGCATGACCCAGGCAACGTTTATCGAGAACTTCATCTCCGCCACCGACTTCCAGGAGCCGGTGGAGGTCACGCTGGACACCGTGCTGCTCGAATTGCCGGAATGGGATTCGCTGGCGGCGCTCGGCGTGATCGTGATGTTCGACATGGAATACGGCAAAACCATCACCGGCGAAGATCTCACCACTGCCATCACCGTGGGCGACCTCTACAAACTGACCGAGGCGTAAGCACCATGCCGACCTCCACGCTGCACAACGTCCGCTTTGCCGGCATGGCGACATGCGTGCCCAAGCGTGTGGTGTCCAATCTCACCGACTGCCGGCCGCAGATCCGTTCCGAGCGTGAGCGCTTGGTGCGCAACATCGGCATCGAAACGCGCCGCATGTCCCAGCCGTGGCAGTGCTTTTCGGACCTGGCCTTCGATGCGACTGAGGTATTGTTGGAAAAACTGCAGTGGAAGCGTGAGGAGATCGATGCACTGATCGTGGTGACGCAGTCGCCGGATTATCCGATTCCGGCCACCGCCATCATCCTGCAGGACCGGCTCGGCCTGTCGCATGCCACGGTCGCCTTCGACGTCAACCTGGGCTGCTCGGCCTACCCGTTCGGCATCAACCTGCTCGGCTCGATGATCGCCGCCGGCGGCGTCAAAAAAGGCTTGCTGCTGGTCGGCGACCGCAGCGCCAATCTGGAAGACCCGATCTTCTCCGATTCCGGCACCGCCACGGCGCTGGAATTCAGCGCCGACGCGCCGCCGATGTATTTCGACCTCAACAGCGATGGCAGCGGCTACAAAGCCATCATCCTGCCGGTGGGCGGGCAACGCGAGCCGGTCGCCATTCAACACTTGCTGCCTTATCGTGAAAACGAGAAGGATCGCTGGCATCAGGCCACCGATTTGCAACTCGACGGCACCGCCGTGCTCAGCTTCTCGACCCAGCGCGTTCCTCCCGCAGTCGAAAAATTGATCGCGTATTCCGGTGTAAGCAAGGATGACATCGATTATTTCGTGTTCCACCAAGCCAACCGAATGATCAACGAGACCATCCGCAAGAAGCTCGGCCTGCCGGTGGAAAAAGTACCCTCCACGTTGCGCGACTTCGGCAACACCAGCGGCGCATCGCTGCCGGTGACCATGACCGCGCGCATCAACAAGGAGCTGGAATCTGGGCCCAAGCGTGTACTTCTTTCGGGCTTCGGAATCGGGTTGTCTTGGGGCACCTGTCTGATTGATATCGAAGGCGCGGTGTTTCCGGAGTTGATCGAGTCGTGACTGCCGCCCTCGATCCGAACGACCCGTTCTCGTTGCAGGGCAAACGTATCCTGGTCACCGGTGCATCATCAGGGATTGGACGACAGATCGCGCTGAGCTGCGCGCAGATCGGCGCTCAATTGGTCATCAGCGGCCGCGACCAAATCCGCTTGTCCGAGACCTTCGCCACACTTGAAGGCACAGGGCATGAGCAGGTCATCGCCAACCTGGACAAGCAGGATGATATCGACCATCTCGTAGCGTCGGTCGGCGTCCTGGATGGCGTCGCGCACGCGGCCGGTATCGCCCGGCTAGCACCATTCCGGATGATCAACCGTGCGCATCTGGACGAAACCTTTGCCAGTAATGTCTATGCACCACTGCTGCTGACGCGCGGCCTGCTGGCGAAGAAGCGCCTCAAGGCTAACGGCTCGATCCTTTTCATCTCTGCGATCGGCTCGCACGTCGGACCTGTCGCCACTGCCGCCTACTCTGCCAGCAAGGCAGCACTGCTCGGCGCAATGCGGACTCTGGCGCTGGAAGTGGCCAGGCAGGGCATCCGCGCCAACTGCATCGCCCCCGGCTATGTGCGCACGCCAATGCTCGATGGCCTCAACCAGAGCGGCGGCAACATCGACGAGCACGCCAAACTGACCCCGCTGGGATTGGGCGAACCAGAAGACGTGGCATATGCAGCGGTATTTTATTTGTCCGACGCAAGTCGCTGGGTCACACGCAATTACTTCGTCGTAGATGGTGGCCTGACCGTGCCGATGGACATCTACGCATGAGCAATCCGACTCGCGAAGCCTTTTCCCTGACTGGTAAGACCATCCTGGTCACCGGCGCATCGTCCGGCCTTGGCCAGGAAATTGCACTGACCTGCGCGCGGCGCGGCGCGCGCTTGGTCATCAGCGGTCGCGATGCCGAACGTCTCCAGCAAACCTATGCGCAACTGGCCGGCGACGGGCATGTACAGGTGCAGGCCGACCTCACTGTTTCGGAGGAACGGGAACGCCTGGTGCAAGCCAGCCAGCGCATCGACGGCTTGGTGCACTGCTTCGGCGGGCAGATGCTGTCGCCGATCCGCCAGCTGAAGGAAGAACTGATGACGCGCATGTACCAGGTGCATTTCCTGGCACCGGTCATGCTGACCCAGCGTCTGCTGCAGGCCAATGCCATCAATGCGCAAGGCTCCATCGTGTTCATGCTGTCCACCTCTGCGCATATTGGGACACGCGGCGTGGGGCCGTACTCGGCAATGAAGTCCGGCCTGCTGGGCATTATCCGGTGCTTGGCGTTGGAACAGGCGAAGCACCGCGTGAGAGTCAACGGGATTTCGCCATCGGTCGTGCCCACTCCGCGCCTTTGGGGCGAGGACACCGGTCTCAACGAACCACTGAACCAGCAACGCGCGCGCCATCCGCTGGGTCTGGGCACACCACAAGATGTCGCCAACGCTGCGGTCTATCTGCTGTCCGACGCCAGCCGCTGGGTCACCGGCACCAGCCTGGTCATGGACGGTGGGGCGGTGCTCTGATGGAACGCGTCCTCATTATCGGCGCCAGCGGCTGGGGCCGCGAAGTCCTGGAGCAAATGCGTGGCGATGCCGGGCATGGCAAGGACTGGCTGATCGGCGGATTCCTGGACAGCCGCGCCGATATCCTGGACAGCTACGGTGTCGACACGCCGATCATTGGCGATCCGATGAGCTACCTGCCACAGCTTGGTGATGTATTCGTCTGTGCGATGGGCAATCCCTATGACCGCCACCGCTACGCTCTGCCGATCCTCGAAAAAGGCGGGCGATTCATTCCCATCTGTACCGACTTCCGCATGGGTAGGCGGGTGCATTTCGGCCAGGGCTGCTTCTTTGGCCTAATGGTCCATTCCGGGCCGGACGTGCGCATGGGCGACTTTGTCACTATCCATGCCCAGAGCATGCTCGGGCACGACGTACGGATCGGTAACTACGTGCACATTGGCGCGATGTCATTCATGGGCGGCGGCGTGCAGATTGGCGACTTCGTCACCGTGCACCCACGCGCCACCTTGATGCCAGGCGTCAAGGTCGGTGACGGCGCGGTCATCGGAGCCGGTGCGGTGGTTCTGAGGGACGTGCCGGCCGGCGCCACGGTGTTCGGCAATCCAGCCAAAATTGTGTTCCACAAAAACATACCGACAGACTGATCCATGCGCTCACGGATGCACCCCAAGTACTACCTGTCGCAGGAGATCTTTGAGCGTGAGCAGCGCAAGATTTTCCGTCGTGTTTGGTTGTTTGCAGGGCTCAAGACGCTACTGCGGGAGAACAACTGTTTCATCACCCGCAAGATTGCGGGCATTCCCGTGGTGATCCAGAACTTCCACGGCCAACTGCGTGCGTTCGAGAACGTCTGCCTCCACCGCAGTGCATTGATTCAAAGCGGTGCTATCGGTTGCCGGCCTCTTGTGTGCCCCTACCACGCCTGGAGTTACGACGACCAAGGCCGGGTAAAGAACATCCCGGACTGCGATGCGATTTACCGCTTGGACGATAGTGAAAAGGACAACTTGAAGCTGCGCGAATTTTCACTTCGCGCCATCGGCAACCTGCTGTTCGTCAACGTCGATCTCAATCCAATGCCCATCGAGGAGCAGTTTTCGCCTGACTTCATCGCCTTGCTGGAAAGTAGTTCAAGCGCCTATGACACTGAGGTCATGGTGACCACATGGCGTGGCCGGTACAACTGGAAGCTCGCTTACGAAAATCTTCGGGATGCCAATCACCCGCGCTTCGTCCACCCTAAGACCTTGGCCAAGACTGTCAGCTTCTTTGCCGAAGTAAACGAAGAACAAGCCAAGGAGTCCATGGAAGCGTTGCAAAACAGCTCGCCCGCTGCATTGAAGCGCGAGATGCGCCGCTTCAGTTTCGGCGGCCCGGAAGCCCCCATACCCAACCTTCAGCACTTCGGCTGGCACGAGAAAGTGGAACGCTGGGGCACGAATGACGCCTACTTCAACTGGTTGGCCTTCCCGAACATGCATATCGCCAGTTCCAATGGCGGCTACTCCTTCACCCTGGAACACCACATCCCCATCGCTCCTGACCGGACCGATCTGGAAATCTATTGGTTTAGCGCACGCAAGAAACAGCCTTACGGTTCTTCCAGCCAAGTACTACTGGCACAGATGCACGGCAGTAAGGTGGTGGTAGGCGAAGACGTGGACATCATGGAGCGGGTGCAGGCAGCATTGCACACAGACGCTCCGCTACCCACCCAGGGTGCCTACGAATCCATGAATCGCCTGGTCGAACGCTGGTATACGCAGCTGATGGAGACCGAACATGAAATCTAGGTGGATCATCGGCAGTAGCGAATACCTCGATCTGGCCTTTCACGCATGGAAGCAGGCACGCCAGGATGAGACTGTCATCAGGATCAACGTGCCACAAGACTCGGAACACGAGTTCGATCTTGGCGTGCTGGATGGACTGAATCCGACAGACGGGGCCATGTTCGTGGCCTACGACGAACGCTTCGGCAACTTCAAGCGCATGGAGCTGATGCAGCTGGCGATGGCGCGTGGCTTCAGCCTAGAGCCTTTCGTCAGTACTTCGGCCGTGGTCGCTGCCGATGCGGTAATCGGCCGCAACTGCTTCATCGGCGACGGCGTGGTGGTCGCCGCGGGCAGCCGTATCGACTACAACACCGTGCTGCATGCCGGGGCCAAGATCGGCGCTGGCGTGCATCTGCGCGCTTCGTGCTGGTGCGATATCGGCGTCAGCATCGGCCACGGCGCCGAGATCGGCGCGCACGCCATCCTGCGTATGGGAGCGGTGGTCGGCCCTGGCGTCCGGATCGGCCGCCACTGCGAACTGGGCTGGCCACGTCTGTATGACCGGGACGTGCCCAGTCGCGCGGTGTACGACACCCGCTATGACGAACCCATCCTGGTCTACGGACAGTAACGAAAGGAGCCGGGCCGCACGCCTATTACGCAATGAAAACCAACTACATATTCCTCTCCGGCATGGAGAAATGCGGGACCACGACCCTGGCCGGCTGGCTGACCGGAAACGGGATCGCACAGTATCTGGTCGAGGACATCAAGGAACCGCATGGCTACCTGATTCCCGGCACGCAGCCGCAACTGCCCCCACCGGCGCAACTGCCGTGGCTGGATGCCAGCGCCGGCTACTCCCACAGCCCCTATGCGATCTCGCGACTACCCGAACATGGCACCCGGATCGTGCTATGCCTGCGCAATCCCTTCGAGCGGACCTGGAGCTCCTACCGCATGAAGAAGATCAACGCCCTCCAGGATAGTGAGTCGCTGGCGCTTTCCGACAGTTACCTGAAAACCTCAGGAACCACCACAACCCGGGATGGGACGCGACTGCCAAAGATCACCGCGTCCACTATCTATCAGGAGCAGAAGAACCTTCACATACGCATGTTCCCTCGGGTTTCCTCTGGTTACGTCGAACAGCATTTCGATGCCGAGATCGATAGACTCCGACAAGGAGACTTCGCAGGCAGGCTGGATTACGAGGCAGCTTTCCTGATGACTCGCCGGAGCTTCCCCTTCATGTCTGTGCTGGTGGCGAGCTTCTACTACACCAGCATCAAAAGCTTCCTTGATCGGTACCGCCCGGAAGACCTGATCCTGGTGTCACTCGACAAGCTGAAGGAGGAGGCGAACCGCGCGAAGTTCCTGTCAAGGCTAATCGGCGAGGTACCTGAGACGGATGACGTGAAGTTTGGCTTTTCCAGCCGCGACCTGCCCTTTGACGAGCAGGAGCCCAACTTCGAGGCACCGAAGTTCGACTCGCTGCGGACAGCGTTGTCCTACGATTTGCAGCAGTACTCAGACCTACTGGCCGCGCGCGGTGTGGCCACCGACCTGCTGGACTGGGACGACTTACGTCGGCACTTGCGCTAAGCACGCGCGGTTGCCATTGCCGACGCCGCCCCCGCGCTGATGCCCCCTTTCAATAGTCAGAATCGTCGTGAGTACCTACAAATCCTGTTACATCGAGCGGGAGGACGTTGCCGCCAAGCCTTATTTCGACCCGCGTTACAACAATCCGATCGGTGTTTACCGAACACGACCAAGGGCCCAATGATGCAAACAGATATCCAAACCAAAATGAACATCGATCCCCAGTCAATGGAGGAAAATTTTCTTCTTGCTGCCCAGGGTCTGAGTGATGACCCAATGTTCGGTGTTCCCGAGGACGTGCGCCGCCTCATTGCAAAGCATGGCGATGACACCAAGGTGATCATCCTCGGTACTGGAGGTTTCGGTGGGTACTTATTAGGTCTGAAAGAGGATTGGCATTGCAACGTGATTGCCTCCGTGGACGACTTTCGCTATCACTCCGGCGCTCTGCATTACGACACGCCCATAATCTCTACGGACAGATTTGTAGAACTGGCAAAATCCAGAGACATCATCGCTTTCAATACCTGCCGACAAGATGGATCTAAGCGCTTTTTTGATCAGATATGCCGGCAGCACAACATTCCCCACATCAATTTCGAACAGGCCGTTCGCGCTTTCGGCTTGCAAGGGCGAGTCGATTACAGGGTGGACGACTGGGGACAGGAAATCGTGCGCAACGTCGCCAGATTTCAGCGTCTAGCAAAACGTTTGTCCGACGACTACTCTGCACAAACCTTGTTCTCCGTTCTGAACTTCCACCTGACCTGTGATCCGGAGTACTACCACGAAATTGAACGCCCCTATACAACCTTGTATTTCCGCTCTGGTCTGCTGCGATTCGGCGATTCGGAAAAGATGGTGGATTGCGGTGCCTCCATCGGCGAATCCCTCACCGGCCTTATTGGCGTCACCAAAGGCCAATTCTCGCGTTCGTGGATGATCGAACCTGATCGCCTCAACATAGGCACACTGAATAACGTGATGCGCCGCTATGAAGGCACGCCTCTAGGATCTAAAATCAGTCTGCACCGCTGCGGCGTTGGCGAGACGGAAACCAGGGTTCCATTCAAGCACGAGGGTGGGCACGGAGGCTTCATCAGGCCCTCGAGTGGCGATTGCGAGCCCACAGACATGATCGACGTGCGCCCCATCGACAACATCATCGACGATGCGCCCACGTTCATCAAAATGGACATCGAAGGGTCGGAACTTGCAGCCCTGAGGGGTGCGGAAAAGACGATCAAACTGTGCAAGCCCAAAATGGCAATCTCTGCCTATCACAGGTCCACCGACTTGCTGGATCTCAGCGATTTGGCGCTCTCTTTGAATCCGGATTATAAGATCGGCCTGCGCCATCACACGCAAGATCGTTGGGATACATGCCTGTATTTCTATTGACTGTCTGCCGCAAGAACTAAGTGGATTGCCGACTGATCACGGGCGAAACAATATCCGGACCGTATGGGCACTGGCGAGCACAGCCACATCGATTTCCGCCAGGGCGTGCGCGGCATTGACTGGTATCGCACCGGCGCGGAATCGCCGGGTCGGGGGCGGCACCCAAGGCTCCGCGCACCCAGCCAGGCGCAGCAACGATTGGTCGATCAGCGGCGGCAGGCCAGTGGCGGACGGCGCATCGTCATTCTGATGCTGGACCTGAAGGCGGACCGCTTTGCACTGGTGCAGACCACCACCCGTCTGGATGCGATCAACCTCTGCCGAAATGTGGTTGACCTACGCCCAAGCCGTATCAGCGATGGCGGCTTCTTAAGAGCGCCGAACCATCGCCGACCACGACAATGTCATCCATGCCGGCGCTTACCGCGGACCGGCATGCCGCATCAAATCCTCATGCTGGATGGAGAATCGTCTGCAAATCGGCGTTGGGATCGGCGGCAACAGTGTCCTGCGAACCGACGCCATCCTGAAGGCTGAGTCAAGGTGAGACTAGGCTGCGAACTTGGTTGGCCACGTGTCTACTGCGAGAACGTGCCTGCCAAGACCTCTTGCGATGCCCGATACCCCCCCCATTCATACCTACGGGACATGAGGTTCATGAACTCAAGAAATGAGCAGCTTCGCCAACGGATTCTACGTATTGCGGAGCAGGAGCACCCTGCGCTTGAGGACGTCATTGCGCGCCTGCCGGCGATTGCCAACCGCCCTTTATTCCTCATCGCTCCCGAATCCTATGTGGGCATGGCGCATGGTCCCAGAGTTATTGCCGGCCTGCGTCATGTTGTTGCCGCAATTGATGACCAAAGCATCCACTTGGACCGCCTTCACGGCGCGCCGCGCTGGAGCAGTCAGGAGTTTCTTGGCAGGGCGGGCCAGTACGCCGATGCAATCGCTATCGATTTCTCCTGCAGCCCGCGCGGACGGGCGTTTGCAAATGACCTCTGCACCAGCGCGGGCATTGAACAACTCAGCGTCGCGCCTTCCGTTGATCCGCTGATCCCACGTTTTGAGCAGCGCCCCCTTTTTCTGCTGCAACCGCGCTCGGGCCTTGGCAACATCTATGGCCCACAGATTGTCGAACGGCCCAGCCATGTCATTGCTGCCATTGATGACCAGCCAAGCGACAGCGACACCGTTCATGGAGTGCCGCGTTGGAGTTCGCGCCAGTTCATCGAGCAAGCAGCCCAGCATCCGCAGGCGTTGGCCATCGATTTTTCTTACAGCCCGGGAGAATCGGGCCTGGCCCGCAAGCTCTGCGCGCAAGCGGGCATTGAAAGGGTAGATGCCTGCCTGGCCGTTGCGCACTGTGGGATGCCCGCCGTATACGAGCCTGCCCAGGTATACCGTCAGCGGACGCTTCTGCGCCTGGACGAATTTCTGCGTCTTGCGGATCGACTTGAGGACGATTTGAGCGTCTTTACGCTTTACAGCAACCTGTTGTTCCGCCTTACCTACGATTCCAGCCTTCTGTTGAACTGCTGGGCGACGCCGATCAACGAGTACTTTTCGGAATACGCCGACAGCAGCACATTCCAGCTTGGCCAGCGTGAACATTTCTGTGATGGCGGCGCCTTCCAGGGCCCTATCGTCCGCAAATTCCTAGAAGCATCTCGTTATCGCTACGAAAGCATCACCGCTTTCGAACCCGATGGCATCAACTTTCAGAAATTGGAGGACATTGCGAGCGCTTTTCCTCTTCCCCCGCACAATTTCAAGGCCCTCAAAAAAGCGATCTCCAACGAACATACGACGCTGCGCTTCGAGGAGACCGGCACGGTTTCCAGCCATGTATCGCCGGGTGGCGGAATCTCCGTGGCTACCACACGCCTGGACGACGAATTGGAAAAGCTGACGTTCTTGAAGTTGGACATCGAAGGATTTGAAGCCAGGGCACTGGAAGGCGCATCTCACCTCATCCGCACCCAGCGTCCCCGCATGGCGATTTGTGTCTACCACTACGCCCAGGATCTACTCGATATCGTGGAACAACTGGACAAATTGGTCGATGGCTATCACTTCCGTCTACGCCAACACTCTCCCGGCCACTACTACGACCTCGTTTTGTATGCATCGCCTGTCCCTGGTGCCGCACCACCGCCTTGGGCGGAGTAAGCCTAAAAAAAAAGTCAGGACTTGCAAGGGCCTGCTCCCAGTGCCACCGCAGCCATTGCTCTCAGTGGTGACGCATCATGATGCAAGCGGCGTGCATCTTGCATTGGTTCTCGGCCAGTTCGATGCTCGTTGACTTCCGGGGTGATCGGACCGATTCGCGCCGGCATCTCGTCTAGCATCAGATAACTCTTGAATGATCAACTCGGACCACCGCCCTTGAGCTCTTCTGCCCTAGTCAGCATCGTCATGCCGACCTATAAGCCCCGGCACTTTGCGCAAGCGCTGGACAGCGTGCTGACACAGACCTACCCGGCGTTGGAGCTGGTGATCTGCGACGACAATGCCGATGGTGCCATCGAGGCGGTGCTGGCATCCAGGTTGGCGGATGCGCCCTTCCCCATTCGCTACCATCGCAATGCATCCCGGCTCGGCGAGCTGGGCAGCACGGTCAAAGGCATCGGCTTAGCACAGGGCGAGTACGTCAAGTTCCTGCACGATGACGATGTGCTGCAGCCCGACTGTATTGCGCAGTTGGTGGAGGCAATCGAGCGCAACCCAGGCACCGCGCTGGCATCGTCGCGGCGGGTGCGGATCGACGACAACGGCGCGCCGTTGCCGGACATCCTGGCCACCTGTTTTCCGTTTGCCGACGATGTGTTGATCGACGGGCCGGAGCTGGTGTCGTTTCTGGCCGACCACACCATCAACTTCATTGGCGAGCCGAGTTGCGTGCTGGCACGCGGCGCCGATCTGCTCGCGCTGGGCAACGAGTTGATGATGTTGAACGGCAAGCCGATCCATTGGGTCGGCGATCTGGCGATCTACGTGAAACTGCTGCGCAAAGGCAACCTGGCGATGCTGGCCAGCCCGCTGACGCACTTCCGCGTGTCCAGCGCGCAGTTCAGCCAGACCGGGCGCGACCAGGTCGGGGTCGGCGATCAGGGCCATGAAGACTTCCGCCAGGGTATCCGCCAGTTGGGTTGGCGGCGCGAGACTGGCGACAACCGGCAGGTGCGCGTGGCCCCGCTCAGCCCGCACAAGGCGCGCGTATTCAAGCCGGTGGATTTGGTCAATGCGCTGATGCAAAGCGCCGGCATGGCCGAGCGGGTGTCGCCGGCGACCTGGCTGGGCGTGCGCCAGCCGAGCACGGTGCAGCGAGCGTTGATCGAAGCACGCCTGCAGGCGCATGCCGGCGGCCCCCGCATCGCGGTACTGCTGATCGACCGCCAAGGCGATGCCGCAGCGGTCGCGGCAACCCGGGCCAGTCTGGAGGCGGTGGCCTGTTATCGACGGCACCAAACCTGGGTCATCAGCAGCGCACCGCAGCAAGTTGCCGAGCACGGCGAGCACGGCGTGCCGATCGATGAGCACGGCTTGCCGGCAACGCTCAATCGGGTCATCGCCGCGCAGGACGCGATCGATTGGGTGCTGCTGGTCGACGCCGGCAGCCTGTTCACTGCCAGCGGTCTGCTGATGCTGGCGCTGGAGATGCTCGCCTTGCCCGACGAGTGCCAGGCCGTCTACGCCGACGAAGTGATGGCGCTGGACAACGGCAAGTTGGGGCTGGCGCTGCGGCCGGCGCTGTATCTGGACATGCTATTGAGCGCGCCGGCGACGCTTTCGCGGCACTGGGTGTTCCGGCACCGCACGCTGTTGGCCGATGGCGGCTTCCCCACCGGAACAGGTGCGGCATTCGAACTGGATTACCAGCTGGGCCTGGTCGAGCGTTACGGGTTGGCCTGCATTCGGCACATCGCCGAGCCTTTGCTGATTGCATCGGCCAAGCCGCAGCATGACGACGAAGACGAACGCCAGGCCATCGCGCGCCACCTCAGCGCACGCGGCTACGTGGACGCCGTGGTGCACAGCGCAGCGCCCGGCCGGCATGCGGTGGACTACCGCTATGCGCAGCAGCCGCTGGTCAGCATCCTGGTGCTGGTGGATGGGCGCCTGCCGCAGGTACAGCGCTGCCTGGAAAGCATCCTGGCCAACACCGGCTATCCGCATTACGAGGTGCTGCTGCTGGATCGCGGCACCACCGAGCCGGGGCTGCACGCCTGGCTGGCCGGCATCGACACCCTGGGCATGCAGCAGATCCGCGTGCTGCGCTTTGCTGCCGAGCCATCGCGCGAGGCGGTGTGCAATGCGGCGGTGGAGCACGCACGTGGGGACGTGCTGCTGTGGCTGTCGGCTGGCGCTGCGGTGATGAAGGCCGATTGGCTCGATCAGTTGCTCAACCATGGGCTGCGGCCAGAGGTCGGTGCAGTCGCCGGCAAGCTGCTGCGCGGCAACGGCACCGTGCATCACGCCGGCCTGCTGCTGGGCCTGGGGGCACCAGCGGCGCGCGCCTTTGCAGGTGCGGCGTTCGACGAATCGGGCTATCTGCAGCGCCTGCAACTGGATCAGAACTACAGCGCACTCAGTGGCGAATGCCTGATGCTGCCGCGCCAGCTGTTTCTCGACGCAGGCGGCTTCGCGCTGGAGCCGGCGCTGGCGCAGTGGAGCGATGTCGACCTGTGCCTGCGCCTGCAGCAGGCCGGTTACCTCAATGTATATGCGGCACGCGCGCAGTTGTTAATCGACCCGCCCGACGCGACGCCCGCCACGGCACTCGACGAAGAGGCGATGTACGCGCGTTGGTTGCCGGCGATGGCCAACGACCCGGCCTACAACCCGGGGTTTTCGTTGGACCCCGGCGCCGGCTTCGCGCTGGCCGACCCGCGCGCCAGCTGGCGGCCGTTGCAGTCATGGCGGCCTCTGCCCAGCGTGATCGCGCTGCCGGCCGACATCGAAGGCTGCGGCCACTACCGGGTAATCCAGCCGCTACGCGCCTTGCGCGAGGCCGGCGTAGTCGAAGGCGTGCTATTCAACGGTTATCTGGAGATTGCCGAGCTGGCGCGTCAGGATCCCGACGTGGTGATCCTGCAGCGCCAGGTCGGCGAGGCACGGCTGGAGGCGATGCGGCGGATGAAGACGTTGTCGCGCGCCTTCAAGGTCTACGAGCTGGACGATTACCTACCCAATCTGCCGCTGAAGAATGCGCACCGCGAGCACATGCCCAAGGACATCCTCAAGACGTTGCGGCGCGGGCTTAGCATGGTGGACCGCTTCGTTGTCTCCACCCCTGCCCTGGCCGAGGCGTTTGCCGGGCTGCACAGCGACATCCGCGTGGCCGAAAACCGTCTGCCGCCGCATTGGTGGGAATCGCTGCCGCAGCGGGCCCAACGCCAGGGTGGCAAGCCGCGCATCGGCTGGGCCGGTGGTGCCAGCCATACCGGCGATCTGGAATTGATTGCCGACGTGGTGCGCGAACTGGGCGACGAAGTCGAATGGGTGTTCATGGGCATGTACCCGTTCGCGCTGCGCGAGCACATTCACCACTTTCAGCCAGGCGTGCCGATCGATCACTACCCGGCGGCGCTGGCCGCGCTGGATCTGGATCTGGCGCTGGCACCGGTGGAGCAGAACCTGTTCAACGAGTGCAAGAGCAATCTGCGGCTGCTCGAATACGGCGCTTGCGGTTACCCGGTCATCGCCAGCGACGTGCGCTGCTACCAGGGCAGCCTGCCGGTGACGCTGGTGAAGAACCGCTATCGCGACTGGATCGGCGCGATCCGGGAGCACCTGGCCGACTCGGCTGCGACGCGCGCCAAGGGAGCAGCCCTGTGCGAGGTGGTGCGGCGCGACTGGATGCTGAGCGGCAGCAATCTGGACACCTGGCGAGCCGCGTGGTTGCCGGACTAGCGCCCGAGCGTGCTGCTTGGGTGTTTTTCCGTTTGCAGTAGAAGGCAGTAGAAGTATGTCTGGTTGTATGTGAGTTGACGGTGTCACCCTCATCCGGCGCTGCGCGCCACCTTCTCCCGCTGGCGGGAGAAGGAAAGCGGGCTGCCTGTGATCTGTTGGTTGCGCTGCGACTGGTCGCCTACCGGTTCCTTCTCCCGCTTGCGGGGAAGGTGCCCGAAGGGCGGATGGGGCATGTGTTCACTCCAGCGCCGCGCATCGCCCCGATTGAGCCGCATTGCCATTGATGGTGTTGCCCTCATCCGGCGCTGCGCGCCACCTTCTCCCGCTGGCAGGAGAAGGACAGCCGGGCTGCATGTGATCTGTTGGTTGCAGGGCAACTGACCATCCGGCGGCTCCCTTCTCCCGCTTGCGGGGGAAGGTGCCCGAAGGGCGGATGGGGGCAATCACGCTGCGCCCCAGCCGCGGCAGGAACATACTCGCGCCGGAATCCCGGCGCCATTTCGGCACGCCGCTTGCATTGGTGTGGATGCCTCCCTGGCTGACCGCACCCATGAGCGATTCCGTTACCTCCATCCTCTCGCAGATCCGCAGCTACCAGACGCAGATGGGCCAAGGCCCGATGGGCGCGGTGGGCGATGCGGCGCGCGGTAACCAGATCCAGGGGCTGGCCGGCACGCAGGGAACACCGGCCACCCAGGCACCGAGCTTCAGCGAAACCTTGCGCGGCGCCATCGGCGGCGTCAACGAGGCCCAACAGAAGTCAGGCGCGCTCTCCAAAGCATTCGAAATGGGCGACCCCAGTGCCGATCTGGCGCGGGTCATGGTCGCCTCCCAGCAGTCCCAGGTGGCCTTCCGCGCCACCGTGGAAGTCCGCAACCGTCTCGTCCAGGCTTACCAGGACGTCATGAACATGCCGCTGTAAAGGTTGACGACACATGGCTCTCGCGATCAGCAAAGAAAACATGAACCAGAACGCCGAAAAGGCGGGGCAATGGTTCGACCGTGTCCGCAGCCTGCAGATCACCCGCAAGCTGACCATGATGGCGATGATCGCCCTGGCGGTGGCGGCCGGTCTGGCGGTGTTCTTCTGGTCGCAGAAGCCGGGCTATCAGTCGCTGTACACCGGCCTGGATGAAAAGGGCAATGCCGAGGCGGCCGACCTGCTGCGCACCGCGCAGATCCCGTTCAAGATCGACCAGGGCACCGGCGCGATCTCGGTGCCGCAGGACCGCCTGTACGACGCGCGCCTCAAGCTGGCCGGCTCCGGCCTGACCGGCAAGGAAACCGGCGGCGGTTTCGAGCTGATGGAAAAAGACCCCGGCTTCGGCGTCAGCCAGTTCGTGGAAAACGCCCGCTACCAGCACGCGCTGGAAACCGAACTCTCGCGCACCATCGGCACCCTGCGCCCGGTGCGCGAGGCGCGTGTGCACCTGGCCATTCCCAAGCCCAGCGCCTTCACCCGCCAGCGCGATGTGGCCAGCGCCTCGGTGGTGCTGGAACTGCGCGGCGGCCAGGGCCTGGAGCGCAACCAGGTCGATGCCATCGTCAATCTGGTCGCCTCCAGCATCCCGGACATGACCCCCGAACGCGTCACCGTGGTCGACCAGAGCGGCCGCATGCTCTCCATCGCCGACCCCAACAGCGACGCCGCCCAGCACGCTGCCCAGTTCGAACAGGTGCGCCGCCAGGAAAGCTCCTACAACCAGCGCATCCGCGAGCTGCTCGAGCCGATGACCGGCCCGGGCCGGGTCAACCCGGAAGTCAGCGTAGACATGGACTTCTCGGTAGTGGAAGAAGCCCGCGAGCTCTACAACGGCGAGCCGGCCAAGCTGCGCAGCGAGCAGATCAACGACACCAGCACCAGCGCCACCGGCCCGCAGGGCCCGCCGGGTGCAACCAGCAACAGCCCCGGCCAGCCGCCGGCACCGGCCGTCGCCGGCGCGCCAGGCACCCCGGCTGCCGCCAACGGCCAGGCCGCCGCCCCGGCCGCGCCAACCGAAAGTTCCAAGAGCGCCACCCGTAACTACGAATTGGACCGGACCTTGCAACACACCCGTCAGCCGGCCGGCCGCATCAAGCGCGTCTCCGTGGCGGTGCTGCTGGACAACGTCCCGCGCCCCGGCGCCAAGGGCAAGATGGTCGAACAGCCGCTCACCGCTGCCGAGCTCACCCGTATCGAAGGCCTGGTCAAGCAGGCAGTGGGCTTCGACGCGGCACGTGGCGACACGGTGTCGGTGATGAATGCCCCGTTCGTGCGTGAAGCGGTGGCGGGCGAAGAAGGCCCCAAGTGGTGGGAAGACCCGCGCGTGCAGAACGGTCTGCGCCTGCTGGTCGGCGCGGTGGTGGTGCTGGCGCTGCTGTTCGGTGTGGTGCGCCCCACCCTGCGTCAGCTCACTGGCGTGACCGCGGTCAAGGACAAGCAAGCCAAGGCTGGCAAGGATGGCACTCCACAGAGCGCCGACGTGCGGATGGTCGACGAAGACGATGAGTTGCTGCCGCACATGGGTGAGGACACCGCCAGCATCGGGCAGGAGCGCAAGACCCCGATCGCCCTGCCGGATGCCTACGAAGAACGTATGCGGGTTGCACGCGAAGCAGTCAAGGCCGATTCAAAACGTGTCGCACAAGTCGTGAAGGGATGGGTTGCCAGTGAAGCCTGAAACACAACCAATGAGTGGCGTGCAGCGTGCTGCCGTGTTGTTGCTGTCGCTTGGGGAAAGCGACGCCGCCGAAGTGCTCAAGCACATGGACCCCAAGGAGGTGCAGAAGATCGGCATCGCCATGGCCACCATGACCGGCATCTCGCGCGATCAGGTCGAAAAGGTGATGGACGACTTCAACGGCGAACTGGCGGGCAAGACCTCGCTGGGCGTGGGCGCCGACGACTACATCCGCAACGTGCTGATCCAGGCGCTGGGCGCCGACAAGGCCGGTGGCCTGATCGACCGCATCCTGCTGGGCCGCAACACCACTGGCCTGGACACCCTGAAGTGGATGGACCCGCGCGCGGTCGCCGACCTGGTGCGCAACGAACACCCGCAGATCATCGCCATCGTGATGGCGCATCTGGACAGCGACCAGGCCGCCGAGGCGCTGAAGCTGCTGCCCGAGCGCACCCGCGCCGACGTGCTGCTGCGCATCGCCACCCTGGATGGCATCCCGCCCAACGCGCTGAGCGAGCTCAACGACATCATGGAGCGCCAGTTTGCCGGCAACCAGAATCTCAAATCGTCCAACGTGGGCGGCATCAAGGTGGCGGCCAACATCCTCAACTTCCTGGACACCGGCGCCGACCAGGGCGTGCTGGGCGAGATCGGCAAGATCGACGCCGACCTGGCCGGCAAGATCCAGGACCTGATGTTCGTGTTCGACAACCTGGTGGACCTGGACGACCGCGGCCTGCAGACGCTGCTGCGCGAAGTCTCCGGCGAGCGCCTGGGCTTGGCCCTGCGCGGCGCCGACGTCAAGGTGCGCGAAAAGATCACCCGCAACATGTCCCAGCGCGCGGCCGAAATCCTGCTCGAGGACATGGAAGCGCGTGGCCCGGTGCGCCTGGCCGACGTGGAAGCGGCGCAGAAGGAAATCCTTACCATCGTCCGCCGCCTGGCTGACGAAGGTGCCATCAGCCTGGGCGGCGCCGGTGCGGAGGCCATGGTATGAACGATGTGGTCACCCGCTGGCTGGCCCCGGACCTGCACCTGGCCCCGGCCACGCCGGAAACCGAGTTCGACGAACCGGCCGTCTATGAGCCGGTGCTGCGTCCGCCCACCCTGGAAGAGATCCAGGCCATCGAAGACGCCGCCCAGCAGGAAGGTTTCGCGCGCGGGCATGCCGAGGGCTTTGCCCAGGGACAGTCGGAAGTGCGCCGCCTGACCGCGCAGATCGACGGCATCCTGGACAACTTCACCCGCCCGCTGGCGCGGCTGGAAAACGAAGTGGTCGGCGCGCTCGGCGAGCTGGCCGTGCGCATTGCCGGCCAGCTGGTCGGGCGTGCCTACCAGGCCGACCCGCAGCTGCTGGCCGAGCTGGTAGGCGAGGCGGTCGATGCGGTTGGCGGTGCCGGGCGCGAAGTCGAAGTACGCCTGCACCCGGACGACATCACCGCGCTGCTGCCGCATCTGGCGCCCAGCAGCACCACCCGCGTGGCCCCGGACATGAGCCTGAGCCGCGGCGACCTGCGTGTGCACGCCGAAAGCGTGCGCATCGACGGCACCCTGGATGCGCGCCTGCGGGCCGCGCTGGAGACAGTCATGCGCAAATCCGGAGCGGGCCTGTGAGCGCCCTGTTCGGCGCCACCCCGGCCGATTGGCTGGATGCACGCAACCTGCGCCTGGCCACCCGGCTGGGCACGCTGGGCCTGGAGCCCACTGCCGGCCGCACCTTGATCCGCGAAGGCATCCTGCGCCGCGCCGTCGGCCTGACCCTGGAAGCCACCGGCTGCGAAGCGCCGATGGGCGCCACCTGCAAGGTCGAAGTGGATGGCGGCTGGGTGGATGCCGAAGTGGTCGGCTTTGCCGGCGAACGCACCTATCTGATGCCCAGCGCCGAACTGCATGGCCTGCTGCCGAACGCGCGCGTGGTGCCCTCGCGGCGCCGCGGCGGCGTGGAAGTGGGCGAAGGCCTGCTGGGCCGCGTCATCGACAGCGACGGCACCCCGCTGGACGGCAAGGGCCCGATCCGCGCCGAAGGCAGCGTCGGCATGGCCGGCGTGTCGATCAACCCGCTGGCGCGCGAACCCATTACCACCTCGCTGGATGTCGGCGTGCGCGCCATCAACGCCATGCTGCCGATCGGCCGCGGCCAGCGCGTGGGCCTGTTCGCCGGCTCCGGCGTCGGTAAATCGACGCTGCTGGGCATGATGACCCGCTTCACCTCGGCCGACGTGATCGTGGTCGGGCTGATCGGCGAACGTGGCCGCGAAGTCCGCGACTTCGTCGAGACCACCCTGGGCGAGGAAGGCCTGCGCCGCGCCGTGGTGGTGGCCGCCCCGGCCGACCGCCCGCCGTTGGCGCGTCTGCATGGCGCCTACCGCGCCACCGCCATTGCCGAATGGTTCCGCGACCAGGGTTTGAACGTGTTGCTGCTGATGGATTCGCTGACCCGCTTTGCGCAGGCGCAGCGCGAGATCGGCCTGTCGGTGGGCGAGCCGCCGACCACCCGCGGCTACCCGCCGTCGGTGTTCGCCAAATTGCCGGCGCTGGTGGAACGTGCCGGCAACGGCGCCAAGGGCCGCGGTTCGATCACTGCGTTCTACACCGTGCTGACCGAAGGCGACGACCCGCAGGACCCGATCGCCGATGCGGCCCGCGCCATCCTGGACGGCCACATCCTGCTTTCGCGTCGGGTTGCCGACAGCGGCCTGTACCCGGCCATCGACCTGGAATCCTCGGTCAGCCGTGTGGTGCAGGACATTGCCGACGAACCGTGGCGCCTGCGCATCCGCAAGCTCAAGCGGCTGCTCTCTGCCTACACCGCCAACCGCGACCTGATCGCCATTGGCGCTTACCAGCGCGGCAGCGACCCGGCCACCGACGAAGCGTTGGCGCGTTGGCCGGAGATCGTCGAATTCCTGGGCCAGGACGTGCACAAGGCATCGCTGCTGAGCGACAGCCTGTCCGCGCTGCAGGAACTGGTGGAGCCGGGGACCTAATCCATGATGCAGTCAAAACGAATCGATCCCCTGCTACGGCGGGCGCAGGAACAGGAAGACAAGGTCGCCCGCGATCTGGCCGAGCGCCAGCGCACTCTGGAGACCCACCAGTCGCGCCTGGAAGAACTGCGCCGCTATGCCGAGGAATACGCCAACAGCCACATCGCCGGCACCAGCGCCGCTGCGCTGAGCAACCGCCGTGCTTTTCTGGACCGGCTCGACAGCGCCGTGCTGCAACAGGCACAGACCGTGCAGAGCAATATCACCAAGGTCGAATCCGAACGCACCCGCCTGCTGCTGGCCAGCCGCGAAAAGCAGGTGCTGGAGCAACTGGCCGCCAGCTACCGCGCGCAGGAAAACAAGGTCATCGAACGCCGCGACCAGCGCGAGATGGACGATCTGGGCGCACGCCGCTCGCGCCTTGCGCGTGCCGAAGATACTCACGGAGATTCCGCATGAACCCCCTTTCCGCATTTGCCGCCGGCCTGGGCGCGCTTGCCGGCACCGGCAAGACATCCAGCTACAGCGACCCCTCGTCCGAACCGGATGCGGGCCAGGACCAGTTCGCGCGCATGCTCAATCCGGCCAACACGCCCAACCAGGCCCCGCCGCAGGCGCCCGAGCGCGTGCCGGCCAAGCAGGCCGCGCCCAAGCCCAACCAGTCCGACAACAATCGCAGCGACGACGACACCCACGACGATGCGGCCGGCGATGCCACCGCACGCCCGCGTGCGCAGGACGGCGAGGCCAAGCCGGCCAGGTCCGGCGCCGCCAAGGATCCGGCAGCCACCGACAGCAGCACTGCTGCTGGGACCGGCAAGCCCGGCAAGACCACCAAGGCCGCCACTGCCGGCGAAGACGCACCGGCAGACGCGGCGACCGCCACCGACGCCGGCTGGCCTCCACCGGGCCTGGGCGGCTTCGGCATGGGCCTGCTGGCGCAGGCGTTGCCGGGCGGCGATGTGCTGGCTGCCGCAGCAGCGGCGCTGACCGCCAGCATGGCCGGCGCCGCCGGTGCGACGGCTTCTGCCACCGCATTGCCCACCGATGCAACCGCAGCCACCGCCACCGCCACCGCGAACGCCGCCACCGCCCTGCCCGCGCTGGGTGCACTGGTGCCGGCAGCCGCCGCAGGCGCCAAGCCCACCTCGTCCACCGCAGTGAGCGGCGATGCGCAGACCGCCGCGTTGATGAGCATGGCCGCCAAGGCGCTGGAACCGGCTGCCGACGACAGCGCTGCGCCCGCAGCGCCGGACGCCCCGGCGTTCGTGCTGCCCACCACCACCACTGCACCGGCGCTCACCCGCCTGCAGGACGCAGCGCCGATCTTCAGCGCCTCGCCCACCCCCACCCCGGACCTGGGCAGCGACAACTTCGACGATGCCATCGGCGCACGCATGAGCTGGCTGGCCGACCAGAAGATCGGCCACGCCCACATCAAGGTCACCCCCAACGAGATGGGGCCGGTGGAAGTGCGTTTGCATCTGGACGGCGACAAGGTCAACGCCAGCTTCACCGCCGCCAATGCCGACACCCGCCAGGCGCTGGAACAGAGCCTGCCGCGGCTGCGCGAAATGCTCGGCCAGAACGGCTTCCAGCTCGGCCAGGCCGACGTTGGCCAGCAACAGCAGAACCCGTCCGGCAATCGCAATGGCGCCAATGGCAGTGGCAACGGCCTCAGCCTGGACGACGCCCCGCCCGTCGGAATTCCGTCGGTGGTGTTACGCCAGCGTGGATTGCTGGACGCCTACGCCTGAGGCAATGCGCCGGGCACACCCCGGCGCGGCGGCAAATCGCGCCGCGGCTTGCGACCGCTGACGCCCGTTCACCCTTGCAGCACAAGGCTTGCGGGGGTGTCCCGGTTTGCGTGGCGCAGGCGCCAGGAAACCGACGCGTGTTTGGCATGCCAATTGCATCGACAGGGTGAGCATTCCCCTGGAGCAGACTGTGGCAGCCGCCGAAAAACCCAAGAAGACCGAAGACAAAGACGAGAAAGGCGAAAAGAAGAAGGGTGGCAAGAAGTCCATCCTGCTGATCGCCATCGGTGTGGTGGTACTTGCGGCTGCTGGCGGCGGCGCGTGGTTCTTTTTCGGCCACAAGGGCGATGAGAAAGACGGCAAGCACGCCGCGCCCAAGGTGGCCGAAGTGCCCAAGCCGGCGCAGTACTTCCCGATGGACCCGGCAATCGTGGTCAACCTGGCCGATCCCGGCGATGGCCCGCAGTACCTGCAGGTCGAAGTGCAGCTGGTCACCCGCGACCCGGAAGAACTCAAGCTCATCACCGAGAACGCCCCGGCCATCCGTGCGCATCTGTTGATGCTGCTGTCGCAGACCAAGGCCACCGACGTGGCCGACCTGGCCGGCAAGCAGAAGCTGCAGAAAGCCGCCCTGGCCGAAGCACAGAAGGTCATGACCAGCGAGACCGGCAAGAAGTGCGTGGAAGACCTGCTGTTCACCAGTTTCGTTACCCAGTAAGGCCTGCCCGATGAGCGTCAGTGATCTGCTTTCCCAGGACGAAATCGATGCCCTGCTGCATGGCGTGGATTCGGGTGCGGTCAATACCGAGCCGGAGCCATTGCCGGGCGAGGCCCGCCAGTACGACCTGTCCAGCCAGGACCGCATCATCCGTGGGCGCATGCCGACCCTGGAGATGGTCAACGAGCGCTTTGCGCGGCTGTGGCGCATCGGCCTGTTCAACCTGATCCGGCGCTCGGCCGACCTGTCGGTGCGCGGCATCGACCTGGTCAAGTTCAACGAGTACATGCATTCGCTGTATGTGCCGACCAACCTCAACCTGATCCGCTTCAAACCGCTGCGCGGCACCGGCCTGATCGTGTTCGAACCCACCCTGGTGTTCACCGTGGTGGACAACTTCTTCGGTGGCGACGGCCGTTACCACACCCGCATCGAAGGGCGCGAATTCACCGCCACCGAAATGCGTGTGGTGCAGCTGATGCTCAAGCAGACCTTCGCCGACCTGAAGGAAGCCTGGGCGCCGGTGATGGACGTGGACTTTGAGTACATCAACTCGGAGATCAACCCGCACTTCGCCAATATCGTCACCCCGCGCGAGTACGTGGTGGTGTGCCGCTTCCATGTGGAGCTGGAAGGCGGCGGCGGCGAGATCCACATCACCCTGCCGTATTCGATGCTGGAGCCGATCCGCGAATTGCTCGATGCCGGTATCCAGAGCGACCGCAACGACCGCGACGACTCCTGGAACGTGATGCTGCGCGAGCAGCTGGACACCGCCGAGGTGACGCTGTCGAGCGTGTTGGCCAGCAAGCGCATGAGCCTGCGCCAGCTCACCGGCTTGAAGGTTGGCGACATCCTGCCGATCGACCTGCCCGCCCAGGTGCCGCTGTGCGTGGAAGAAATCCCGTTGTTCACCGGCGAATTCGGCGTTTCCAATGGCAACAACGCCGTCAAGATCACCGCCGTACGCCCGCCCGGCGTGCAAGCCCCGCGTGCCGTTCCATCCCAGGACCCCAGCAAATGATGAACTCCGACATCCTCGACGCCGCGCCCGCTACCTTCGACAGCCTGCAGCCCGAGCGCGATCTCAACGCCAGCGACCTCAATCTGGACGTCATCCTGGACGTGCCGGTGACCCTGTCGCTGGAAGTGGGCCGCGCGCGCATCCCGATCCGCAACCTGCTGCAGCTCAACCAGGGCTCGGTGGTGGAACTGGAACGCGGCGCCGGCGAACCGCTGGACGTGTACGTCAACGGCACCCTGATCGCGCATGGCGAAGTCGTGGTCATCAATGACCGCTTCGGCATCCGCCTGACCGATGTGGTCAGCCCCAGCGAACGGATCCGGAGGCTGCGGTGATCGGCCTGCTGGCCGCCGCCGCGCCGGTCGCGGCCAAGGCCACCCAGGTCGGCGCGCAGGCGCCGTCCTCGCCCAGCCTGTTTGGCGCGGTCTTTGCACTGCTGTTGGTGCTCGCGCTGATCGTCGGCCTGAGCTGGTTGCTCAAGCGCATGCCCGGCAGCGGTTTTCGCAACAGCGAGGGCCTGCGCGTGGTGACCAGCCTGGCGGTGGGTGCCAAGGAACGCGTGGTGGTGGTGGAGGTGAACGGCCAGCAATTGCTGTTGGGCGTCACCGCCGGCGGCATCAGCACCCTGCACACCCTACCCGAACCGCTGCCACCCGCGCCCGCCCCCACCCTGCCCAACTTCAAGCAACTCCCCAATTTCGCCCAGCTGCTCGCACAGAAGCTGCGCAAGGACCCGTGACATGTTCAGTCGTTGGAATCGCTGGGGGCGCAGCCTGCGCCTGATCCTGATCCTGCTGGTGATGAGCTGCCCGCTGCTGGCCGCCGCCACGCCCGCCGCGTTGCCGTCGATGGCGCAGGCCGCCGCCCCCGCTGCCGCACCGGCGGTGCCGCCCGGCTCCAACCAGTTGCCGAACCTGCCCAACGTGAGCGTGGGCCGCATCGGCGACCAGCCGGTGAGCCTGCCGCTGCAGACCTTGCTGCTGATGACGGCGATCACCCTGCTGCCATCGATGCTGCTGGTGCTCACCGCCTTCACCCGCATCACCATCGTGCTGGGCCTGCTGCGCCAGGCGCTGGGCACCGGCCAGACCCCGTCCAACCAGGTGCTGCTTGGCCTGGCGATGTTCCTGACCGCACTGGTGATGATGCCGGTGTGGCAAAAGATGTGGGGCGCCGGCCTGCAGCCGTACCTCAACAACCAGATCGATTTTTCCAGCGCCTGGACGCTGACCACCCAGCCGCTGCGCGCCTTCATGCTGGCGCAGATCCGAGAGACCGATCTGATGACCTTTGCCGGCATGGCCGGCGACGGCAAGTACGCCGGCCCGGACGCAGTGCCGTTCCCGGTGCTGGTGGCCTCGTTCGTGACCAGCGAGCTGAAGACCGCCTTCGAGATCGGCTTTCTGATCTTCATCCCGTTCGTGATCATCGACCTGGTGGTGGCCAGCGTCTTGATGTCGATGGGCATGATGATGCTGTCGCCGATGTTGATCTCGGCACCGTTCAAGATTCTGTTGTTCATCCTGGTGGATGGATGGGTGCTGGTGGTGGGCACGCTGGCGGCGAGCTTTAACGCCTCGTAGCCGCAGCGCGGCTTCAGCGGCACTCTGAGCGGATTTCTGCAGCTTGGCTTTGGCTGGTGCTTGGCTTTGGCTTTGGCTGTTGCTTTCCGGGGCCTCATACCGCAGCGGCAAGGCCGGCAGATACAACCCGTAGGGCGGCGCGCATGGATGCGCGTCGTTTTTGTAAGGGACATGGATGTCCCTTACAAAAATTTCTGCCGGACTTGCGTACCCGCAGCGCCGCAGGCGCGGAGGGCGCGATGACGGGGTGTGCTTTCTTTTGGTTACTTTTCTTTGCACAAGCAAAGAAAAGTGACTCGCACCCATAGGGCGTGAAAGCCTTTGATTTCAATATTTTGCATCAACATGCAAAGTCAAAAATCGTTGAGCCAAGGCAAATTCCAGTGCAGAGCTTTCGCTCCCCTTCGGGGCGCGAGTCACTCTCTTTGCTTGTGCAAAGAAGCGCTTTACAGCAGCCGAAGGCTGATCAAGTAACCAAAGAAACACACCCCGTCCTCGCGCCCCTACGCGCCAAGGCGCTACGGGTACGCAGTCCACGTGGGAATTTTTCTAAGGGACATCCATGTCCCTTAGAAAAACCTCGCGCATCCATGCGCGCCGCCCCTTCGGGGCTTGACCCACGTGGCCTGCCGCTGCGGTATGGGGGATGAAAGCGAACTGCAAAAGCCAAGCAAGAGCACAGCAAGAGCACAGCAAGAGCACAGCAAGAGCACAGCAAGAGCACAGCAAGAGCACAGCAAGAGCACAGCAAGAGCACAGCGACAGGCTGACGGGAAGGCCACTGGCAAAGATGAAACCGACCTCACCCACCACCAAACCGCCAGCCAGGTCGCAAATCCCGAATCCCGAACCCCCAATCCCAGCCCTTTGGCACCCCACTTGCATCACAGCCCTCCATGAGCCCTGAAATCGCCCTGACTGAATTGCGTGGTGGCCTGGTCGCCGTCCTGTGGATTGCCGGACCGATGTTGCTGGCGGTGTTGATCGTCGGTGTCGTCATTGGTGTGGTGCAGGCCGCTACCCAATTGAACGAACCCACCATCGGCTTCGTGGCCAAGGCGGTCGCGTTGACGGCCACGCTGTTTGCCACCGGCAGCATGCTGCTGGGGCATCTGGTGGAGTTCACCATCGCGCTGTTCCAGCGCATTCCGCATTTGATCGGTTAGCGGACCAGACCGGATGGATTCCGCTACCCAGATGGTGATCGACGGCCAGCGCGCGTTTGCGATGGTCGGGGCGATCATGTGGACCATGTTGCGCACCGGAGCCTTGCTCACGGCCATGCCGTTGATCGGCACGCGTGCGGTTCCCGGCCGGGTGCGGGTGATGCTGGCCGGAACATTGTCGATGGTGCTGGCGCCGATCCTGCCGCCCGTGCCGGAGTGGGATGGTTTTACCGCGCAGGCGGTGCTGAGCATCGCGCGCGAACTGGCCGTGGGCGCCAGCATGGGCTTCATGTTGAAGCTGATCTTCGAGGCCGGCGCGCTTGCCGGCGAGTTGGTGTCGCAGTCCACCGGCCTGTCGTTCGCACAGATGTCCGACCCGATGCGCGGCGTGACCTCCGGCGTGATCGCGCAGTGGTTCTATATCGGGTTCGGCTTGCTGTTCTTTGCGGCCAACGGGCACCTGGCGCTGATTTCGCTGTTGGTGGACAGCTACAAGGCGCTGCCGATCGGCACGGCCATTCCCGACGCCAGCGCGTTCGCGCAGGTGGCGCCCACTTTGTTCCTGCAGATCCTGCGCGGCGGGCTGACCCTGGCCTTGCCGATGATGGTGGCGATGCTGGCGGTCAACCTGGCCTTCGGTGCGTTGGCCAAGGCGGCGCCGGCATTGAACCCGATGCAACTTGGTTTGCCGCTGACGGTCTTGCTGGGGCTATTCCTGCTATCCAGCTTCGCAAGCGAGTTCGCGCCACCGGTGCAACGCATGTTCGATACCGCCTTCGACTCTGCCAGGGAACTGACAGGTTAAGCATCCGGCCGCTCAAGTTTTGCCGGCGGTCGCCGTCAACGCTAAGGACGATTGACCCGTTCAATCGCACGACCTCTTTCCACGGAAGCCGATGTCCAACGTGCCTGCGCTGTTCGTTCCACCTGGTTCGCACGGCACGGCAATGTGTCGGCTGGCAGCGCTATGCCTGCTGGGGTGGCTGGTCGCCGGCAGTGCATGGGCGCAAACCTACAGCTTCCGCGATTACGCCCAGGCCGATGGCCTGCAGGGCATGACCGTCAACAGCCTGCTCGAGGACCAACAAGGCGTGGTCTGGGTCGGCACCGAACTGGCGTTGCACCGCTTCGAACGCGATCACTTCATCGCCGTCGGGCAGGAAAGCGGCCTGGACGCGCGCTACATCCGCGCATTGACGCTGGATGCGCGCGGGCGCCTGTGGGTGGCCAGCGCCAATGGCGTGTTCGTGCGCAATGGCACCACCTTCAGCCCGGTGTTGCAGAACGGCAGGCCGATCCGTGCCGACAGCGGCAATGTGATCGCCCCGTACGCGGGGGGCGTGGTGGTGGCCAGCGAAAATCAGCTGTTGCATCTGACGTCGACCACGCCAGACGGCTGGAGCGTCCGTGCGCTGCCGCTGCGGCTGGACGACGGCACCACGCTGCCCGCCGGTAAAGCCTTGCTGGCCGATGGCACTGCGCTGTGGGCCAGTTGCGGAAAACGGGTCTGCCGCATCGATGCTAGCGGGCGCATCACCCAGCTTGGCGATGCCGACGGTGTTCCGGAACGGCAGTGGCGTGCGGTGTTCCGCGACCATCGTGGCGACCTGTGGCTGCGCGGTGGCGGCATGGTGCTGTCGCGCGCAGCAGGCGAGCGCGTGTTCCGCAACCATGCGCCTCCGGTCGGCACCAGCTTCGACACCTTGTCTGGCGCAACCACCCTGTCGGAGGATGCCCAGGGCCGTCTGATTACCCGCTCCGACCGCGGAATGGTGCGCTGGGAAGGCGATCACTGGCGCTATTTCGGGCACGACCAGGGGCTGTCGATCAGCCCGATGGTGGGCCCATTGATGATGCAAGGCACCGGCCAGCTGTGGATCGGCACGCGCGGACTGGGTGTGCAGCGTTGGCTGGGCTACGGCAACATCGAACACTGGGACGAAAGCCAGGGCCTGGCCGAAGCGCCGACCTGGGCCATCCAGCGCCTGCCGAGTGGCGAGCTGCTGGTAGGCGGCGATGCAGGCTCCAACGTGCTGGATCCGCATACCGGACGCATGCAGCCGTGGACCCTCGCCGATGGCGAGCCGTTGCTGCAATCGATCTCCATCGCGCTGTCGCCGAAGGACGGTGCGGCCTGGGTGGCGCGCTCGTCCGGTGCCCTGGCCCGTCGCGACCCGCAGACGGGCAAGACCTTCGACATGCTGCAGCTCGGCCTGCCCACCAACAAGGTGCTGTTCGATTCGCGCGGCCTGCTCTGGGTCACCACGCCGCGCGGCCTGTACTTCATCACGCCCGAGCTGCCGTTGCAGGCCAGGCGCGAGGAAGCGGTGCCGGCAGCGTTCGTCGGCGATATCGAACTGGATGGCCGCGGGCGCCTCTGGGCCAGCACGCGCGAAGGGTTGTATCGCCAGGAAAACAACGGCCACTGGCTGCAGGTTAAGGTGCACGGCAACCTGCCCAGCCACGATTACTTCCTGCTGGATTTTTCTGCCGACGGCCAACTCTGGTTGTCCTTGCGCGACACCGGGCTGTGGCACGGCGCCGTGCAGGACGATGCGGCGGTCACACTCACTGCAGTCAGCGACCCGCTGGTGTCGCGCGTGATGCCGTTCATCCTGCATCACGACAGCAAGGGACGCTTGTGGCTGGGCAGCAGCCAGGGACTGGATCTGCTGGACCACGGCCACTGGACGCGCGCCACGCGTAGCGAAGGGTTGTTGTGGGACGACGTGTCTGCCAATGCGCTGTTCGAGGACGGCGATGGCAGCGTCTGGCTTGGCAGCAGCCGCGGGCTGACCCATCTGATTGATCCGTTGCGCGTGTTCGCCTCGCCGCCGCTACGGGTGGAAGTGCTCCGCGCGCAGCGTGGCGGGCAGACCATTGCGGCCGGTGCGCAGGTGCCCTGGTCGCAGGTTCCGCTGGACGTGGATCTGAGCACGCCCGGCGCCGAAGGCGGCCCGGACCGCATCAGCTTCCGCTACCGCGTGGAAGGCCACCAGGCCAGCTGGACCAGCACCTCGCTCAGCCACATCACCTATCCACTGCTGCCGCCTGGCCGCTATGCGCTGGAGGTGCAGGCCGTGGACGCGGGCCTGCGCAGCGCCAGCCCGATCACGCGGTTCGCCTTCGTGCTCACCCCACCCTGGTGGGGCAGCATTCCCGCCTACATTACGTATGTGCTGCTGGCGATCGCAGCGGTGATCGTGCTGTTGCGCTGGCGCACGGCCAAACTGCTGCGGCGCAAGCGCGAGCTGGAGCAGCTGGTTGCCGAGCGCACTGCCGAGCTGGAACAGGACAAGCGCGACCTGGAATCGGCACGTGCCGAACTCGCCCTCAAGGCCACCCACGACGAACTCACCGGCCTGCTCAACCGCTCCGGCATTCTCGCCACACTGCGCGAGATGCTGCTGCGGGCAGATGCAACGGCGCGGCCATTGGCGGTGGTGCTGATCGACCTGGATCACTTCAAGCTGGTCAACGATCAGCACGGGCATCTGGCCGGCGATGCGGTGCTGGCCGGGGTCGGTCGTCGGATGGATACGCTGGTGCGTGGAGACGACCGGATCGGCCGCTATGGCGGCGAAGAATTGCTGGCGCTGCTGCCGGGGCTGACGCACGAAGCCACGCACCGGCTGGACGCGCTGCATCGCGGCATCTGCGGCGATTACCCCATCGATGGCGGTTGGCTGCACGTCACCTGTTCGATCGGCGTGGCCTGGTTTATTCCCGGCGAAACCCTGGAGCAATTGCTGGCGCGCGCCGACGCCGCGCTGTACAGCGCCAAAGGCAGTGGCCGCAATCGCATCTATTACGATGCAGCCCACCTCGCTGCGCCTGCAGCATCCGGCAGTGTCGGTGCCTGATTGCTGCGATCGGGCCACGCTGATCGCGCTTCATCGCACGCATGCGCATCGGTCGTTCTCGCTCGACCACCGCCAGCCTCGATGCCGCATGCTGCAAGGGACGCCAGGCAGTACGCGATCATCAAATGCAGTGATAACGTGCAGTCGCAGTGCTTGCATGCAAAACGTCGGCCTGGTGCAGCAGTTGCGCAATGACCGTGGTGCAGGCACTAAAGTAAATCGCGTGAACAGCCGCTAGTCGATATATCGCGGCCTGCTATAGGGGGCTGCCAATGGCAAGCGTGAGTCACCCGCGCGAGGGGCGCGGACCGCACGCACCGATGCGTGGGAGATTGCAACGCCCGTGGGGTTTTTGCACCGCCAATGGAGGACGTCAGGCCGAGGAGCATCGTTCGCTGCGATGCTGCTGGCGTTGCTGTCGTTTGCCGATCTGGCCAACGCACAGAGCGCCAGCATCCGCCGCTATGCCCACGACCAGGGCCTGCTCGGTCTTGCCGGCACCTGCCTGTTGCAGACCCGCAGCACCTTGCTGTGGGTGTGCACAGAAAGCGGGCTGTATCGCTACAACGGGCGCAGCTTTCAACAGGTGCCGCTGGACGGCCTGCGTAACGAGACCATCAGCTCGATGACCGAAACCGCCGATGGGCGGCTGTGGGTTGCCGGCTTCCAGGCGCTGTTCGTCGGCGACGAAAACGGGTTTCGCAAGCTGGCGCCGGATGAAGCCGAGCACCTGCAGGACCAGATGCAGCTGGCCAGCCTGCCCTGGGGCACCGTGCTGGCCAATGACGGCACGCTGGAACTCCTGCAGGCCCGTGCCAGGGACCGCTGGCATAGCGAACCGCTGCTGGACACCGCAACGCGGGTGCGCGTTCCGGAGGTGTCCAAGGTGCTCAGTCTGTCGGTGGATGGCGACACGCTGTGGGTGGGCTGCGCGCGCAAGCTGTGCGCCATCGATGCGCAGCGCAAGGTGCAGGTGTTTGGCCCCGAACAGGGCGTGCCGGACGACCGTTGGTATAGCGTGCTGCGCGACCACGACGGCGCACTGTGGGTGCGCGGTGTCGGCACCCTGCTCTATCGCGCACGCGGCGCCAGCAACTTCAGCGTTCGCCCGCTGCCGCTGCTGGATAGCAGCACGGTCGGGCGGCAGGCGCCACTGGTCATGGACCGCGAAGGGCGCGTGCTGGTCCGTCGCAACGATGGTCTGGTGCGCTGGGAAAACGGCCACTGGCGTAGTTTCGGTGCCGACAACGGGCTGCCGCCCGGCAGCAGCGATGCAATCGTGGTGGACCGCGAAGGCGACGTGTGGATGACCGTCGACGGCGAGGGTCTGGTGCGCTGGGCCGGCTACGAATGGATCGAAAACTGGGATGCGTCGCAAGGCATGCCACCTGCGCCAACCTGGTCGTTCACCCGCGACGCACAGGGCGCACTGCTGGTTGGCAACGAACACGGCGTCGGCCGCCAGGCCGCCCCGGATGGCCGCTTCGTCCCGGCCCTGAAGAACGCCGGCATCCAGGTCGTGGGCCTGCAGCGCAGCGCAGATGGCAGCCTGTGGACGCTCAATTCGGCCGGGTTCCTGCGCCGCACCTGGCCAGACGGGCACAGCGCGCAGATCGCCAAGCTGCCGCGCACCGCGCGCCGCCTGCTTATCGACCGCCAGGGCCGGCTGTGGATGCTCAGTGCCGGCGGCTTGTTCGTAATTGAACACCCGCTCGAGGGCGGCAGCATGCAGGCGGTGGCCAACATGCCCGCCATCGCCTACACCGATGTCCAGCAGACCGCCGACGGCACGCTGTGGATGGCTACCGCCAACGGCTTGTTCCGGCTGCAAGGCGAGCGCTGGTCCAAGGTCAAGGTGAAGGTCAACGGCGGCGCGTCCGAGCCGTGGATCAGCAAGATCCACATCAGCGACAGCGGCGAGGTGTGGCTGGCCTTCTACCGCCCCGGTCTGTGGCACGGCATGTTGCTGGACGACGGCCTGGACCTGCGGGAAATCAGCGACGAGGCATTGCGCGATGTCGGCGTGTACCTGCTGAGCGCCGACAGCGTCGGCCGGGTCTGGGTGGGCCATGCGCGCGGCGTGGAGGTGTACGACGGCGAGCGCTGGGCGCATCTGTCGCAGTCGCAGGGGCTGATCTGGGATGACGTGTCGGAGGCAGCGTTTGCCGAAGATCCGGACGGTTCGGTCTGGATCGGGACCGCACGCGGGGTGAGCCACCTGAGCGATCCGGCGCGCCTGTTCGACGAGCGCCAGCCCAGCGTGCGCATCGACAGCGTCAGCCGCGGCGGCGCGCGGGTGCAGCGTGGGCAACTGTTGGGATGGAGCGACAAACCGCTGCATATCGAGTTGTCGACGATGGAGGTCTACGACGACCCCAGCCGGCTGACGGTGCGTTATCGCCTGCTGGGCCTGCACAACGAATGGATCCAGAGCGATTCCCTGTCGATCGACCAGCCGCCGCTGCCGTCCGGGCATTTCCGCCTGCAGGTGCAGGTGCTGGACCGCTACCGGCGCACCGCCTCGCCGATTGCCGACCTGCCCTTCGCGGTGGCGCCGCTGTGGTGGCGCAGCCCGCCGGCGATCGCGCTGTATGTGCTGATCGGCAGCGGCCTGTTGATCGGCCTGTGGCGCTGGCGCCACCGCCACCTGGTCGCGCGCGAACGCATGCTGGCCGAACTGGTGGCCGAGCGCACCTATCAACTGGAACGCGAAAAACGCGAACTGGAAAGCGCGCGTGCGGCGCTGGCGTTGAAGGCCAGCCACGACGCTTTGACCGGCCTGCTCAATCGCTCCGGCATCCTGGAAGCGATGGCCGAAGAACTGCAGGCCTGCGCGCACGGCGCGCACCCGCTGGCGGTGGTGTTGATCGATCTGGATCATTTCAAGCTGGTCAACGACGAACACGGGCATCTGGTCGGCGATGCGGTGCTGGCCAAGGTCGGCGCACGGCTGACCGCCTGCCTGCGCGATTCGGACAAGGTGGGCCGCTACGGCGGCGAAGAATTGCTGCTGTTGCTGCCGGGCATGACCCAACAGAGCCAGCACCGGCTGCGCGCCATCCACGAAGCGCTCAGCCTTGCCCCGTACGAGGTGGGTGCCGCACGCCCGCTGCAGGTGACCTGCTCGGTGGGCGTGTCCTGGTTCCGCGTCGGCGACACCGCCGCCTCGTTGCTGGCGCGTGCCGACGAGGCGCTGTATCGGGCCAAGCGCTCGGGCCGTAACCGCATCGAACCGGAGGAGCCGGAAAGCTCGGTGGCCTGAGCCGCGCAGGCAAGACGCGTGCAAGGGCGCGGGGTAGCGCGGTCGTCCGCTGCCGGCCCGCGGCGCATGCGCAAGCGGAGTCTGCCGGCGCGATGCACTTGCCACGTTGCCTGCGCGGCGCGGCGGCCGATGCGCATCTGCCGTTGTCGTGGCTGGCTGCGGTGGTGGTGCTGGTGATCCTGGCCCTGCTGATGCTGGCACTGGTGATTTTGGTGCTGTCGCGCCGCTTTCAGCAGCGCACCGACGTGCTGGCGCAGTCGCTGGCCAAGGCCAATGCCGACCTCGCGCTGGCCGCGCTGCACGACCCGCTCACCCGCCTGCCCAACCGCGTGCTGCTGCACGAGCATGTGCTGCAGAACATCGAACGCGCCCAGCGCCAGGGGCAGCGCTTTGCGGTGATGCTGATCAACCTGGACGGCTTCAAGGTGGTCAACGACGGCTACGGCCATCAGCTGGGCGACCGCCTGCTGATGGTGGTGGCCGAGCGTCTGAACGCGCACCGGCGCGCAAACGGCAGCCTGGCGCGGCTGGGTGCGGACGAATTTGTGCTGGTGGCCGACATCGCCGAGCCGGAAGATGCCGCCGCCCTCGCCGCACATCTGGTGCAGGCGCTGACGGTGCCGTTTCTGGTTGCCAACCACGAACTGCGCCTCAGCAGCAGCATTGGCATTGCGCTGTACCCGGAAGATGCCGGCAGCGAGCACCAGCTGATGACGCATGCCGACGCAGCCATGAGCCATGCCAAGCACGCCGGCCGCAACCGCTACAGCTTTTTCGAACACTCGATGACGGCCACCACCCGTGAGCGCCTGCAGCTGCTGCAGGAACTGCCGCGCGCGCTGGAACTGGGCCAGTTCGTGCTGCATTACCAGCCCAAATACTGCGCCGACGACGGCCGCCCGATTGGTGCCGAAGCGCTGATCCGCTGGCAGCACCCCGAGCGCGGCCTGGTGCCGCTGGACAGCTTCATCCCGCTGGCCGAACGCAGCGGCATGATCGGCCTGCTCGGCAGCTGGGTGCTGCGGCAGGCCTGCCGCCAGATGCGCGACTGGCGGCAGGCCGGGCACGGCGACTGGCGGGTGGCGGTCAATCTGTCGGCGATCCAGCTGGCCTCGCCCAGCCTGCTGGACGAAGTGGCCACCACGTTGAGCGAATTCGCGCTGGCGCCGGGCCAGCTCACCCTTGAAATCACCGAAACCATGGCCATGCGCGACGCCGACGCCTGCCTGCGCACCCTGGGCCAGCTCAACGCGCTGGGTGTGCGCATTGCCATCGACGACTTCGGCACCGGTTATTCCAACCTGCTCTATCTGCGCAAGCTGCCCGCGCACGAGCTCAAGATCGACCGCAGCTTCGTGCAGGCCATGGACGGCAGCGCCGAACACATCGCCATCGTGGCGGCGGTGGTGGCGCTGGCGCACACCATGCGCCTGCAGGTGGTGGCCGAAGGCGTGGAAACTGCCGCCCAGCGCAACACCCTGGAGCGGCTGGGCTGCGACCAGCTGCAAGGCTATCTGCTGGGCCGCCCGATGGACGCCGAGCGCTTCATCGCCACCGTGGTCGCCCAGCGCGACGGCCCGCGACGCCTCGTCGGCTGAGCAACACACGGCGTCAAACGCCCGCCCACGCAGCCGCTCAAACGCCGCTTGGCTGAGCCGAGCACCAGGCCAGACCGCTACAGCAACGCAGCAGCTCCGCGGTGCAGTGCTTCCACCACGCAGCCACAACTTCCCGCCAGCGGCTCAGCTCGCGGCTACTGCTGTTCCGAATCCCCAATCCCGATTCCCGACTCCCCGCCCCACAAACTGGAACGCCGCTTGCATCAGCTGGGTTAATCCCCTACCGGCACCTCCATGTCCGAGTCCGACGACGGCGGCGAGCGTACAGAGCTTCCCACTGAAAAACGCCTGCGCGAGGCGCGTGAGCAGGGCAACATCCCGCAATCGCGGGAGTTGTCCACCGCCGCGGTGTTCGGCGCCGGCGTGTTTGGCCTGATGGCACTGGCGGGCGGCATCGGCAATGGCACGGCAGTGTGGATGAAGACCGCGCTCAGCCCCGACCCGAGAATGCGCGAAAACCCGATGGCGCTGTTTGGCCACTTCGGCGACCTGCTGATGCAGCTGCTGTGGGTGATGCTGCCGTTGATCGGCGTCTGCCTGCTGGCCGGGCTGGCCGGCCCGCTGCTGATGAGCGGCCTGCATTTTTCCGGCAAGGCCATCATGCCCGACCTCAACAAGCTCAACCCGGCCAACGGGATCAAACGCATGTGGGGCAGCAACAGCCTGGCCGAGCTGGTCAAGTCGATCCTGCGCCTGCTGTTCGTCGGCCTGGCGGCCTGGCTGTGCATCTCCAAGAACCTGCACGGCCTGCGCTCGTTGGTGAACCAGCCGCTGGAACAGGCCGTGGGCAACGGCCTGGACTTCACCAAGAGCCTGCTGTTCTACACCGCCGGGGCCTTGGTGCTGCTGGCCGCCATCGACGCGCCGTACCAGAAGTGGAACTGGATGCGGAAGCTCAAGATGACCCGCGAAGAGATCAAGCGCGAGATGAAAGAGAGCGAGGGCAGCCCGGAAGTGAAGGGCCGCATCCGCCAGATGCAGATGCAGATGTCGCAGCGCCAGATGATGGAAGCGGTGCCCAAGGCCGACGTGGTGCTGATGAATCCGACCCACTTCGCGGTGGCGCTCAAGTACGAGGGCGGCAAGATGCGCGCCCCGATCGTGGTGGCCAAGGGCGTGGACGAAATGGCCTTCCGCATCCGCGAAGCCTGCGAACAGCACCGGGTGGCGATCGTCACCGCACCGCCTTTGGCACGCGCCTTGTATAGGGAAGCACAAATCGGCAAGGAAATTCCCGTGAGACTCTATTCGGTCGTGGCCCAGGTGCTCTCCTACGTCTACCAGCTGCGTGGCTGGAACGGTGGCCCGATGCCGGAATTGCCGTCGTTGGACGTGGATGAGTTCGGCAAGGGAGCCAGCGCATGAGCGCCCGCCCCGCTCCGATGAATGCCCGCCGCGTGATGGAGCTGCTGCGCAACGGCCTGGGCGCCCCGCTGGCCTTGATGGCCATGCTGTCCATGCTGATGGTGCCGCTGGCCGCACCGGTGCTGGATGCGCTGTTCACCTTCAACATCGCCATCTCGCTGATGGTGCTGCTGGCGGTGGTGTACGTGCAGCGCCCGCTGGAATTCACCATTTTCCCGATCGTGCTGTTGATGACCACGATGCTGCGGCTGGCGCTCAACGTCGCCTCCAGCCGCGTGATCCTGATCAACGGCCAGGACGGCCACGCCGCAGCCGGCAAGGTCATCGAGGCCTTCGGGCAGTTCGTGATCGGCGGTAACTACGCCGTGGGTATCGTGGTGTTCGCGATCCTGACCATCATCAACTTCGTGGTCATCACCAAGGGTGCCGGGCGCGTGTCGGAAGTGACCGCCCGCTTCATCCTGGACGCCATGCCCGGCAAGCAGATGGCCATCGACGCCGACCTCAACGCCGGTTTGCTGACGCGCGAGGAAGCCAAGGCCCGGCGCGAAGAAGTGCGCGAGGAAGCCGACTTCTACGGCGCGATGGACGGTGCCAACAAGTTCATCCGCGGCGACGCCATCGCCGCCATCCTGATCCTGTTCATCAACCTTATCGGCGGCATGGCGGTGGGCATGTTCCAGCACGGCATGAGCTTCATGGATGCCGCGTCCACGTATACCTTGCTGTCGATCGGCGACGGCCTGGTGGCGCAGCTGCCGGCCCTGCTGGTGTCGTCTTCGGTCGCCTTGCTGGTGACCCGCGCCTCGCGTGCGCAGGACATGCGCGGTGCCATGATCAGCCAGGTGTTCGGCCAGCACCGCGCCCTGGCGGTAGCGGCCGCCATCCTGGGCCTGGTCGGCCTGGTGCCGGGCATGCCGAACGTCGCGTTTTTGACGCTGGGCCTGATCCTGGGCGTGATCGCCTGGAAAATGTACAAGCGCAGCCTGGTGGTCGCCCCCACCGGCGACCCGGCCACCGATCCGCAGGCGGCTGCGGCCGCCACCGCCGCCCAGGCCAGTTCGGAATTGAGCTGGGACGAACTGCGCCCGATCGACCCGCTGGGCCTGGAAGTGGGCTACCGGCTGATCCCGCTGGTGGACAAGAACCAGGGCGGCGAACTGATGGCGCGGATCAAGGGCGTGCGCCGCAAGCTCACCCAGGACATCGGCTTCCTGGTGCCGCCGGTGCATATCCGCGACAACCTGGAGTTGTCGGCCAACGCCTACCGCCTGCTGGTGCACGGCGTGCCGGTGGCCACCGCCGAAATCTATTCCGACCGTGAGCTGGCGCTGGACCCGGGCGGCGCGCTCGGCCAGCTCGACGGCATTCCCGGCAAGGACCCCGCATTCGGCCTGGACGCCACCTGGATCCAGCCGCATCAGCGCGCCTATGCCGAATCGATGGGCTATACCGTGGTCGACCCGGCCACCGTGGTCGCCACGCATCTGTCGCACCTGATCCGCGAACACGCCCCGGAACTGCTCGGCCACGAAGAAGTGCAGCAGTTGCTGGCCACCCTGGCCAAGACCGCGCCCAAGATGGTCGAAGACCTCACCCCCAAGGCGCTGCCGCTGTCGGTGGTGGTGCGCGTGCTGCAGAACCTGCTGATCGAGCGCATCCCGGTGCGCCAGCTGCGCAAGATCGTCGAAGCGCTGGTGGAGCACGCCCCGCACAGCCAGGACCCGGCCACCCTCACTGCCGCCGTGCGCACCTCGCTGGGCCGCTTCATCGTGCAGGAAATCGCCGGCATGTCGGCCGAGTTGCCGGTATTCACCCTGGCCCCGCAGCTGGAGCGCGTGCTGCAGGAATCCACCCACGGCAACGGCGTGGCGCTGGAACCCGGCCTGGCCGAGCGCCTGCACCAGAGCCTGGCCGATTGCGTCGGCAAGCAGGAAGCCCGCAACGAACCGGCCGTGGTGCTGGTGCCCGGCCAGGTCCGCGCCGCCCTGGCCCGTCTGGTCCGCCACAGCGTGCCGACCCTGTCGGTGCTGGCCTATAGCGAAGTGCCGGAAGACAAGCGCCTGAAGCTGGTCGGCACCATCAGCTGAGGTTTGCGCTGTTACGCCGCGCAACCCATGACATGCCGTGGACCGGGCAAGGTCGCCGCCCTATGTAGGAGCGACCTCGGTCGCGAGGGCGTTACCGGAACGCCCCATCGCGCCCAGGTGCCCTGCGACACGCTGCGCTGCCCCTTGTAGAAACGCCCTTCGGCGCGACAGGCGTTACCGGGACAGTCCGTCGCGCCCAAGGGCGCTCCTAAGGAGTTGTCAGCTCCCCGCCGTCACCACGCCGGCCGGCAATGCCTGCAGACCGGCGACCGACCGCCGTCTCCGGCGTCGGAAAGCCGCCACTGGCCCGGACCTCCAATCGATTGCACGACACCAGCCATTTCCAGGCGTTCCGGGCCCGCCACGTTCGGCGCCCAGCCCGCCGGCGCATCGACCGGCACGGTGACGCCCACGTATTGCGCTGCCGCAAAAAATGTCAAGCATGCCAATGACTTGAAAGCGCCAACCCGGGCCGAACGCACAGATTCCGCCCCGTCCCCGATCACCCGGATCCCCGCGCCGGAACCCCGGCATCCCGTTTTGGCACACCGCATGCATTAGCTCTGGCGAGACCGCAGCCAGCAACACCGCTACGGGGCGCGCGCAGGACTTGGAACAACGAACGGGACAGGCAACTCATGACGCTGGCAACACACCCACATTCATCGCGCACCCGCCCGGCGTCCGGCGGGTCCCGTTCCTGGAGGCACTTCGCATGAAAATCAAACGCTTCGTTGCCCCGGACATGCGCACCGCATTCCGCATGGTGCGTGAAGAACACGGCCCGGACGCAGTGATCCTGTCCAACCGTCGCACCGCCGAAGGCATCGAGATCGTCGCTGCCAGCAACTACGACGAAGAACTCGTGCAGCGCGCCCTGGAAACCGCGCGCTCCGAGCCGCCGGCTGCACACAGCGAGCCGGCGCCCATCCAGCAGGCAGCTGCCCCGCAAGCCCCTGCCCGCCCGGCCGCGCCGGTGCACGCGCCGCTCAAGCCGGCTGCCGAGGCCAACGTGAGCCAGCGCCAGCGCGTTGCCAGCGCCGCCGAAGACATGATCGCCGCCATGGCGCTGCGCCAGCCGGTCAACGTGCCGCGCCAGGCGCCGGTCGCCGCACCGGTGCGCACCGCCTCCATCCCTTCGCCGGCCGCCCAGGCGCTGGCCCACGCGGTTGCCGTCACCACTGCACCGCGCCAGGAACACGCGCTGTCGGCCGTGCCGGAACAGCTGTTCGCCGACTTTTTGACGACCGCCCCGGTGCAGCGCCCGGCCGTGCATGCCGCCCCGGTGCAGGCGCCGACCCCGATCATGGCCGCCGCCGCTGCCCCCGTGCATGCCGGCTACGGCCAGGACGAAGACGACCGCGACGACGCAGCCGACTTCGATCTGGACGACGCGCTGCCGCAGATCCTGCCGCCGGCCGCACTGCCGCCGCTGGTGGTCGCCCCGGTGGCGCTGGCCGCGGTGCCGGTCGCCGCCGCCCCGGCGCCGCAGAACGATGAAGAACTCAAGCAGTTGCGTGGCGAGCTGGCGCTGATGCGCCAGATGATCGAGCGCGAAATGAACCGCCTCACCGACGAGCGCCTGCGTGGCTCCCCGGTGCGTGCGCAGGCCCTGGAGCTGATGGACGACTACGGCTTCGACGCCGGCCTGATCCGCGACGTGGCCCTGCAGATTCCGGCCGATACCGAATTGCACCGTGGCCGCGGGCTGATGCTGGGCCTGTTGTCCAAGCGTCTGCCGGTCGCCCCGGTCGACCCGCTGGAACGCGGCGGCGTGATCGCCCTGGTCGGCCCGACCGGTGCCGGCAAGACCACCACCATCGCCAAGCTCGCCCAGCGCTTCGCTGCCCAGCACGCCCCGCGCGACGTGGCCCTGGTGACCACCGACACCCAGCGCGTCGGCGGCCGCGAGCAGCTGCACAGCTACGGCCGTCAGCTCGGCATCGCGGTGCACGAAGCCGACAGCGCCGAAAGCCTGCTGGACCTGCTCGAGCGTCTGCGCGATTACAAGCTGGTACTGATCGACACCGCCGGCATGGGCCAGCGCGACCGCGCCCTGGCCGCGCAGCTGAACTGGCTGCGCGCCGCCCAGCAGGTCACCTCGCTGCTGGTGCTGCCCGCCAACGCCCATTTTTCCGACCTCGACGAGGTCGTACGCCGCTTCGCCCACGCCAAACCCCAAGGCGTGGTGCTGACCAAACTCGACGAGACCGGCCGCTTCGGCAGCGCCTTGTCGGTGGTGGTCGACCACCAAATGCCCATCACCTGGGTGACTGACGGACAGCGGGTCCCTGACGACCTGCACCGCGCCAATGCCGCCAGTCTCGTTCTTCGTCTTGAAGATTTGCGGCGCGCTGCCGATAAGCCCTGTACTCCGGAGCACAACCATGCAGTCGCGTGAATACGCCAAGCTGACCAACGCCTTCCCCCTGTCGGCGACCCGTCCCGAGCCCTTGGGCCCGGTGCGCACCATTGCCGTGACCGGTGGCAAGGGTGGCGTGGGTAAAACCAACATCTCCGCCAACCTGGCCGTGGCGCTTGCCGACATGGGCAAACGCACCCTGCTGCTGGACGCCGACCTTGGCCTGGCCAACCTGGATGTGGTCTTGGGACTCTCGCCCAAGTACACCCTGGCCGACCTGATCGCCGGCCGTTGCACGCTCGATGAAGTGATCATCGAAGGCCCCGGCGGCGTGCTGGTGGTGCCGGCCGCGTCCGGTCGCCGCCACATGGCCGAACTGGCCCCGGCCCAGCACATCGGCCTGGTCAACGTGTTCTCCGAACTGGAACGCGACCTGGACGTGATGGTCATCGACACCGCCGCCGGCATCACCGACAGCGTGCTGACCTTCTGCCAGGCCGCCCAGGACACCGTGGTGGTGGTCTGCGACGAGCCGGCCTCGATCACCGACGCCTACGCGCTGATCAAGGTGCTCTCCCGCGAACGCGGCGTAGACCGCCTGCAGATCATCGCCAACATGGTGCGCGACCCCAACGAAGGCCGCCTGCTGTACGACAAGCTCTCGCGCGTGTGCGAAAAGTTCCTGGGCGATGTGTCGCTGAACTATCTCGGCCACGTGCCGCAGGACGACTGGTTGCGCCTGTCGGTGCAGCGGCAGCAGCCCGTCATCAAGGCCTACCCGTCCAGCCCGTCGGCGCAGGCCATCGCAGAAATCGCACGCCGTACCTCGCGCTGGCAGGCCCCCACCGTGTCGCGCGGCAACGTCGAGTTCTTTGTCGAACGCATCATCCAACGGGGAGTGGCCGCATGAGCACCGCTACCGCAACCACGGCCAGCGCGCAGTACCGCGCCGTGCAGCGCAACAACGCCAACGACGTGGTGACCCAGCACGCCGACCTGGTCCGCCGCATCGCCCACCATCTGGCGGCGCGTCTGCCGGCCAGCGTGGAAGTGGACGACCTGATCCAGGCCGGCATGATCGGCCTGATCGAAGCCTCGCGCAGCTACGACTCCGAACAGGGCGCTTCGTTCGAAACCTATGCCTCGATCCGCATCCGCGGCTCGATGATCGACGAGATTCGACGTGGCGACTGGGTGCCGCGTTCGGTGCACCGCCGCGCCCGCGACGCCGCTGCCGCCGTGCGCAAGATCGAACAGAACACCGGCCGCGCCGCCGCCGCCACCGAAGTGGCTGCCGCGATGGAAATGCCGCTGCCCGACTACCTGCGTCTGATGGAAGACGCCGCACGTGGCCAGGTGCTGAGCCTGGAATCGCGCATCGAAGATCACGGCGAGCTGGACACCACCGCCAAGGGTGGCCCCAACCCGCAGCAGATGATGGAGCGTGGCGAATTCGGCCGCGAGCTGGGCAAGGCCATCGGCCAGTTGCCCGAGCGCGAGCAGCTGGTGCTGTCGCTGTACTACGAACAGGAATTGAACCTGAAGGAAATCGGCGCCGTGCTCGGTGTCAGCGAATCGCGCGTGTGCCAGATCCACGGCCAGGCAGTGGTGCGTTTGCGGGGCCGCCTCAAAGTCTTCGAACTGGCCGATGCCGGTGTCGAAATTGACGAATAATTTTTCGCGTAATTTTTCGTGTTAGGAGCTTGATGTGAACAAGAACATGCGGATCCTGATCGTGGACGACTTTTCGACGATGCGACGTATCGTCAAGAATCTGTTGGGCGATCTCGGCTTCACCAATACCGCAGAGGCCGAAGACGGCAACAGCGCCCTGGCGGCGTTGCGTGCCGGCCCGTTCGATTTCGTGGTGACGGACTGGAACATGCCCGGCATGACCGGCATCGACCTGCTGCGCAACATCCGCGCCGACGCCAAGCTCAAGCACCTGCCGGTGATGATGGTGACCGCCGAAGCCAAGCGCGAACAGATCATCGAAGCCGCGCAGTGCGGCGTGAACGGCTACATCATCAAGCCGTTCACCGCGCAGACGCTGGAAGAAAAGCTGGGCAAGGTGTTCGAACGTCTGGCGGCCACCGCCTGATGAACGCCACCGTGGAAACCAATGCCGAACGCGCCGCGTTGATCGACCGCCTGCAAGGCGCGCTCGACGCACTGGAAAGCGGTGACGAAGCAGCGTGGAAGCGCGAGGTCGACCACCTCGCCGCCCTGCGCACGCGTCCGATGATGCAGGGCCTGAGCCGGCTCGCCCGCGAACTTGGCCAGGCACTGGGCGAACTGCCCACCGTGCCCGAAGAGGCCGGCGAACTGGACGATGCGTGTTCGCGCCTGGACCACGTGGTGGAAATGACCGAAAAGGCCAGCCATCGCACGCTGGATCTGGTCGAAGAATGCCGCGAGCTGGCCAACCAGTTGCGCGATGGCGGTCTGAATCAGGACCAGGGCGCGTTGCTGGAAAAGATGCGCCACAACCTGACCGAACTGTCGCTGGCGCAGAGCTATCAGGATTTGAGCGGCCAGATCATCCGGCGCGTGGCCGGCATCGTGCGGCGCGTGCATGAAGGCTTCGGCGCGCTCGGCCTGCCGCCGAAGAGCACCGAACCGAAGAAAGACGACGGCGGTCTTGCCGGTCCTGCAGTCAAGGGCCTGGACCGTCACGCGGTGTCGCAGGACGACGCCGATGACCTGCTGTCCGGATTGGGGTTGTAACCATGAGTGCTGTTCCAGACGATATTGCTGCCGATTTCATCGTCGAGGCCCAGGAAATCCTGGATCGCCTCGGCGAACAGCTGGTGTCGCTGGAACAGACACCAGACGAGGCCGACCAACTCAACGCGGTGTTCCGCGGCTTCCACACGCTCAAGGGCGGCGCCGGCTTTCTGGCGATCAAACCGATGGTGGAGCTGTGCCACGCCGCTGAAGAAACCCTCGGCATGGCGCGCTCCGGCCAGGCGGTGCTGCAGGCGCATCACTTCGATGCCGCGCAGCAATCGCTGGATTATCTGCAGGCCATGCTGGATGCGATGGGCACCGGCGAGCCGGTACCGCACGCGCCGGCCGCGTTGATTGCACAGTTCGATGCAAAGAGCGGCCCACCGGCGGTCAAGGCCGTGCCTCAGGCAGCCGCTGCCAAACCGGCGGCGGCCGCACATGCCGACGATGCGCATGCGCCCGCTCCCAAGGCGGCCGGCAAAGGCGCAGCCAAGGGCGGCGCCGAAGCCGAACAGACCGTGCGCGTGGATACCAAACGCCTGGACGCCATCGTCAACCTGATCGGCGAACTGGTGCTCTCGCGTAACCGCTTGAAGACCTTGCGCACCCGCCTGCGCGATGAAGAACTCGACCGCGCGGTGAGTACGCTGGACATCGCCACCGCACGCCTGCAGACCGCGGTCATGCGCACCCGCATGCAGCCGGTGAGCAAGGTGTTTTCGCGCTTTCCCAAGGTCGCCCGCGACGTCGCGCGCTCCTTGTCCAAGGAAGTGGAGCTGGAACTGATCGGCGCCGAGACCGAGCTAGACCGTAATCTGGTCGAGGCGCTGGCCGACCCGCTGGTGCACCTGGTGCGCAACGCCATCGACCACGGCATCGAATCGCCAGCCCTGCGCGAAGCCACCGGCAAACCGCGTAGCGGCCATGTGCGCCTGTCGGCGCAGCAGGAAGGCGACTACGTCAGTATCGAGATCCAGGACGACGGCGCCGGCATCGACCCCGAACGCCTGCGCGAGATCGCCCGCAACAAGGGCCTGATCGACGCCGAAGCCGCCGCCCGCCTGAGCACCGACGAGTGCCTGCATCTGATCTTCATGCCGGGCTTTTCGACCAAGGCGGAAGTGACCGACATCTCGGGTCGCGGCGTCGGCATGGACGTGGTGCAATCGCGCATCCGCGAACTCAGCGGGCAGATCCAGATCCAGTCCGAACTGGGCCGCGGCAGCCGCTTCATGATCCGCGTGCCGCTGACCCTGGCCATCCTGCCCACGCTGCTGGTGCAGGCCGGCGAAGCCGTCTACGCCCTGCCGCTGGCGCGCGTGGTCGAAGTGCTGCACGCACCGCAGACCTCGCTGGGCTGGTTCGACGGCCGCGCCGTGCTCGACCGCCGCTCGCACACCCTGCCGCTGATCGACCTGCGCCGCTGGCTGGGCGTGCCTGCCGAACAACCGCCGCTGCTGACCGTGGTGCTGCTGCAGGCCGGCGAGACCCGCTTCGGCCTGGTGGTGGACCAGGTGCGCGGCCGCGAGGAGGTGGTGATCAAGCCCCTGCCCCGTGCCCTGCGCGGCCTGCCCGGCTACGCCGGCGCCACCCTGATCGGCGACGGCCGCATGGCGCTGATCCTGGATGTGGATGGCTTGCGTTCCAGCGATCATTGAGGTTGGGGAATCGGGAATCGGGAATCGTCAAGACGATCCTGGTTCTGATGTATCCCCACATTTCTTCCTGCAAGATCAAACACTTGGTGTGCCAGGATGTGGAAGAAAGTGCGCGCATGGGGCACGCTTCAAGGTGACTAAGCCAAAGAAGAGTACCGACCATGCGCGCCAGCGAAGTATTGCAGAAATGCTTGTCTAACTCACTCTCCGGGATGCATGCATTACGCCAACGCAGCTTGCTGCGCGCGGTTGAAGCGCTAGTGCATGGAGGCCGGCTGACGTTGATCGACATCGCACGCGCGTGGCCAGGCGCGACGCGGGTACGTGCGCCCCTCAAGGCATGCGACCGCCTGCTGTGCAATCGCGCGTTGTACGCCGAGCGATCCGCCATCGAGCGGGACATGGCGCATTGGCTGTTGCGCGGCACGCAGCCGGTGATCATCATCGATTGGAGCGATCTGAAGCCGGACAAATCGTGGTGCCTGCTGCGTGCGGCCGTCCCGATCGGTGGGCGCACGCTCACCTTGCTGGACATGGTGGTTCCGGGAAAGCAACAAGGCTCTCCTGGCGCGGAGAAGCGTTTCTTGCAGCAACTGCGCGCATTGATTCCAGACGATGTGCGTCCGATCCTGGTCACTGATGCCGGCTTCCGCACGCCATGGTTTCGTGCGGTGTCGGCGATGGGCTGGGATTGGGTTGGGCGACTGCGTGGACACACGCAGGTCAAGCCGCAAGCCGTGCCCGATGATGTAACGCAATGGATCGATAGCCGGAACCTGCATGCATTGGCTTCCAATCGTGCAAACGAATTACCACCGATGCAGATCAATCGTAGCGATCCACTCAATTGCCGCCTGGTGCTCTATGCCAAAGCACGAAAAGGGCGTCAGCACCGCAACCGGCGCTCACCTGCCAACGTCTCGCGTGCATCATCGAGCCTGAAAGCAGCAGCGCGTGAGCGCGAGCCGTGGTTGATCGTTGCATCACCCCAGTTGCACGCACCCAGCGCAACGCAGTTGGTCAACCTGTACGCACGGCGGATGCAGATCGGGCTGGCATTTCGTGATCTGAAATCGCACCGCTACGGCCAGGCAATGGAAGACAGTTTGACCCGGCGCGGTGAGCGCCTGCAGATCCTGTTGTTACTCCACACGCTGGCCACCTTCGCCAGTTGGCTGGCAGGACTCGGCTGCGAAGCCACCGGCATCGCACAGTGGCTATCGCCGCGCAACAGTACCCGCAAGCTCTATTCGACACTGCGTGTCGGCCGCGAGGCGTTGGTCAGGCGCTGGCCGATGGAACCGGTCTCACGCTGGCTAGAACGCTTACGCACACTGCCCGACGCAGTGCGCGAGCAGATGACGTTGGTGCTGTAAAACGTGGGGATACCTCAGATCCTGGTTGCCTGATCTAATGAGTCGCCCCTGAAAAACCCCCAAACCACATCCATTGCAGGGCTTTCCCCGCATTTTCGACGTGCTGGAACTGCCAGTTTTCGTTAATGTACGCACTGGTTTCTGGCAGTTTTCGCCCATGCGCACACGCCGTCCCGCTGCCGATCACTTACCTGCCGATGAGTTGTTTCGTTCGCGTCTGGAAAACCAGATCGACCTGCGCCATCCACTGGTTCAACTAAGCCATCGGCTGCCGTGGAGTGTGTTGGAGCAGGCGCTATCGCCACGATTGCCGGCCACAACTGCCAGCGGCGGACGGCCCGGCCTGCCGATGCGTCTGATCGCCGGGCTGCTCTACCTCAAGCACGCCTACGACCTGTCCGACGAGGCCGTATGCGCGCGCTGGCTGGAAAATCCGTACTGGCAGTTCTTCACCGGCGAGGTGGTATTCCAGACCTGCTTGCCGTGCGATCCCAGTTCCCTGACACGTTGGCGACAGCGTCTGGGCGAAGCGGGCATGGAAGAGCTATTGGCGCACACGATCAACACCGCGCATGCGATGAAGGCGGTGGATGCACGCGAGTTGTCGCGGGTGATCGTGGACACCACCGTGCAGGAAAAGGCGATCGCCCATCCCACCGACAGCCGGCTGCTGGAGGTGGCGCGCAAGAAGCTGGTGCTGCTGGCCAAGCGCCACGGCATCGCACTACGACAGACCTATGCGCGGCAAGGCCCGGTCTTGAGCCGCAAGGCCGGGCGCTATGCGCATGCGCGCCAGTTCAAGCGCATGCACAAGGTGCTGCGACGCCAACGCACGCTCCTGGGACGCGTATTACGCGATCTGCAACGCAAGCTGGACCCCTTGGTGCGTGAGCGCATCAGTGTCTGGCTGGAACGCGCACAACGGGTGTTGACACAACGCCCCAAGGACAAGCAAAAGCTCTACGCCCTGCATGCGCCGGAAGTGGAATGCATGAGCAAGGGCAAGGCGAGGACACCTTACGAATTTGGCGTCAAGGTCGGCATTGCGGTGAGTGCGCGCAAAGGCTTGATCGTGGGCGCGCGCAGTTTTTCCGGCAATCCTTACGACGGCGATACGTTGGCCGAGCAGCTGGAGCAGACGCGTGGGTTGCTGCAGGATGTGAATGTAACCCCGACGTCCCCCCGTCCTGAGTAGCGGCCGGGTCTAGAGTCCGGGGTTGATGATATCGGTGTTGGCCAGCTGTTGGGCATACGCGGAGGGCGTCATGCCGCCGATTGCTTTCTTGGGTCGCTCCTCGTTGTATTCGCGTCGCCAGCGCTCGATCTCGGTGCGTGCGTGCAGCAGTGTCGGGAACCAGTGCTCGTTGAGGCATTCATCGCGCAACCGGCCGTTGAACGATTCGACATAGGCGTTCTGGTTTGGCTTGCCGGGTTGGATGAGTCGCAACTGCACGCCACGCGCATGCGCCCAGGTGACCATCGCCTTGCCGCAGAACTCCTTGCCGTTGTCGGTGCGGATCACCTGCGGCAAGCCGCGGCTGATGGCCAGCCGCTCCAGCACACGCGTCACGCCATGGCCCGAGATTGCACGCTCCACCTCGATGGCGACCGCTTCGTGTGTGGCGTCGTCCACGATCACCAGGCACTTGATCGCCCGGCCGTCGGCGGTGCGGTCGAACACAAAGTCCATCGACCACACCTGGTTTGCCTGCAATGGCCGCAGCAGCGGCTGACGCTCGCCCACTGACACTTTCTTGCGCTTGCGGCGGCGGACCTGCAGCTGCTGCTCGCGGTACAAGCGCTCCACACGCTTGTAGTTCACCAGGCGTCCTTCCTGGCGCAGCTTGAGATAGATCATCCCCACGCCGTAGCGCTTGTGGCGATGCGCCAGTTCCACGATGCGCTCGCGTAGCGCAACGTTGCGGTCCTCGCGCGGGCAATAGCGCAGCGCACTGGCGCTCATGCCGATCGCGGCCAACGCGCAACGCTCGCTGGCCCCTCGCCCCATCCACTCGCGCACCAGCGCACGACGCGCCGGTGCGCTCACCATTTTTTTTGCAGTGCCTCCTTGATCAGATCGTTCTGGAACACCTGCTCGGCGAGCAGCTTCTTCAGGCGCGTGTTCTCTGCCTCCAGGTCCTTGAGTCGCTTGGCATCGGGCACGCTCATCCCGCCAAACTTGCTGCGCCACAGGTAGTAGGAGGCCTCGCTGAAGCCATGGCGCCGGCACAGGTCCTTGATCGCCACGCCGCTTTCGGCCTCACGCAGAAAGCCGATGACCTGCTCGTCAGTAAAACGCTTCTTCACGTCCAATCTCCTTCGGGTAGGGAATTGGACTCCAAACTGCGGCGCTACTCAAAATCGGGGGGACGTCGACCCCGCAGGTAGCGATCGTGGACCTGGGGTATCGCGGACGTGAGGTAGATGGCGTGCAGATCCTGCATCGCGGCAAGGCCAAGACGCTGACACGACGGCAATGGAGCTGGATCAAACGCCGGCAAGCGGTGGAGCCGGTGATTGGACATCTGAAACAGGACTGCCGCTTGAATCGCTGTTATCTAAAGGGTGCCCAAGGCGATGCACTGCACGTGCTCGGCTGCGCCGCCGGCTACAACCTGCGCTGGCTGATGCGCTGGATCGCCTTTTTGCGTGCCTGGTTGCAGGCGATGGCAGGGGCATCCTTGAGCCTGGCGCACCGGTCGCCGCTGACCTTTGGTGCTTGAAGGGGGTTTTTCAGGGGCGACTAATGACAACGGCCGCGTACTGCGGCCGTTATCGTTTCACTACCAACATCGCTGCCGATCTACGCGGCTACGCGCGCGGGCATGGGCGCGACGGTTTGGCGAAGGTCAGGCTGCCGTGGAAGTGAACCTGAAACTGTTATTTCACTAGCCCTCACACCATCCGGTGTTGAGGCGCAATCGACTGCTCTCGCTGTTGCTCCTGCTGCTGGGATTGCTGTTGGCGCTGAGTTTCGCCCAAGGCCTGTAATTGCGCCAAGGATTGCTCGACGGGCTGCGCAATCGCATCACTCGTCTTCATATGCGCCATCTTGTGAGCGGGATCGTTCAACGCACCTTCCACAACGAAGACGTTCTCGCCCTGGCGCACGGACTTGGTGTTCTCGCTCAGCACGACATGATCGATTCGCGACAGCCCGTTCTCTTTGGCTAAATACGCGCTGCTTGCTGCCAGCCGTGCGCTGTTGTCGTCGTACTCGCGGCCGAGACCTTGCTCAAGGCGGCGAACGGCTTCTTCTGCTTGGTGATGCAGCGGATCTGCTGGCGGCACTCTCGCGAGCGGTGTTACTTCCTGTAGTGGAGATACCTGCTCACCGGATGGCTGCGCCTCACCAATCACCTTCTGCCAAAGTTCCTGCTTGGGCTTGGGATTGTTGTGCTCCTTATTCAACTCACTTTTAGGCACAGGAGCAGGAATGCTCTTGATATCATCTACGTTTTCTACGGGTCTGATATCCCCCTCAAAGCCTTTATCAACTCCACCTTTTGTCTTCCGGTGCAGTCCAGCGTGATTGAGCGCATCCCATGTGAAGTCGATACAACTGTTTTTAGCACCGTGATATTCCATATTGAACCCGTGCTTAGCAGGGGCCGCGCCGAAGGCCTCCAGCTTTTCATACTGCGCCTTATCGATCTCCATCGTGCGTGAGTAATATGGTTTTTGGTAGGTATCAACGTCATTGAACGAAACTTTTCCTGGCCCGCTAGCCTCGCCATGCTTGATGGGCGAGAACCCATAACTTTTGACAGTCGTTCCGTCGTCAATCGAGTAGTACATATGGCCACCGAAGGATGTGCCTCCGGCCATCAACGGCGTACCTGCGGCAGCGACGTAGACAGTGACTGCATAGCGCTTTTCATGACCATCCATGTTCATTCCCCTCACTTTCCTTTGTAGGTGTAAGCGACAAGAAGTTGAGCATTAGCCGCAACCAGCGCCTCGGCGTTCTGATCAAAGCGCAGTTTGAGCCGATAACGGCCTGGCTGGACAGCATTGCTGTAGCCGAACGCCAACTCCCTGGACGCGGTCTGTTCAGTAGACAAACCGGCGTCCTGCAGCGTCGTACCGTCCGCATCAAAAGCGAACAGACCAGGCGCCATACCATCAGCTGACAAGGGAATGGACGCCTGCTGACCTACTCCCACACGCTGACTACGCTGCAATTCCACGGAGACCGGACCGGATGGTTCAATACGCTCCAAGTGGAGCTCGGCCGAAACACCAGCGCCAATCAGCCTGTCAGCACTTTGGGAGACAGCAGTTGGATCGACACCGGTGATCCGCACACCGATGAAAACGGGAGGAGTCGCGTCGTCGGGCAGTGCGGGCACATCGAATTCCAGCTCTGTAGGCCCACGATCATGTGGGGTCAAACTCCGTACCAACGGGACGACCGTTCTCATCTCTATCTGCTCCTTTGCGATAGGCACGTTTGCAGGCGGTGGTTGCATGCTGCAGCCAGCGATCAGGCAGGTAATCAATGCCGTGAGTGCAAAGCGCATTGGATCGTTTGCAAGGGGCACGGCCTTTCTCCAATAAGTGTTGGTGCTGCAGGGCGAATTTTGACAGTTTTTCAATGTCATCGTGTCATGCACGCCTCTCAACTACCCCCAATGCTCTATACACGCATTGTTTTATGATGCCTGACAACTCCAGGGCTGAGTGACATGTCCGCTACCTCAGCTTATCGGATGTAGACCCATTCGACGCACTTGTGCGCTACCAACTCTCGCGGTTCCGCAGCTTCGCCTCTCGGGAAAACCTCTACACGCATCCCTGGGCGCGTGTAGAGATCACTCATCCAGCGGCCGTCCTCGACGATGTTGCGCTCGCGCGCAAATCCCATCAGCTCAAGCTGCTGGGTGAAGCGGTCGAAGTCCAGACGACAGATCTCGGTCATTGAAGGCGATGCACCGGCCACATTGCGATCAAAACGGAATTCAAACCAGCGTCCATCGAGTTTGGTTTCATCAACACCAAAGCCGTAGCTCCACTCTTTGGTGAGCCGGCCAAAAGCACGGTATAGGCGTTCATCGTCTTTTACGAATTGAACGACCTGCTCCATTACCGACTTCAGACGCTCGGGAGTGAAGTCGGAAATGGTCTGGCTGTCTTTGATCAACGCAAGCAGGTGGCCAAGCAAACCCTCCGCAGTGGGCTTGTCAGGCGGCACAGTGGCAGGGCTGGATAAACTCAGGGCGGATGTCTCCGTGACGGTTGCCGGAGCTGCGCCGCCCGCCGCGTGGGCGCAAGCTCCCAGAGCCAGGGTGGCGAGCAAGGCGTAGAGGGGGCGCGCGATCATGAAGCGTCCGTTGTGCGCTGGTGTGGCTGCGACGCTAGTGGCATCGGGCACCTAGGTCAATCGCAAGGGGGCTGGCAGCCGCAGCATCATCGCCGCACGCTAGGCGCCTTGGCCGGCACCTCCACCGGCGGCAACACCTCCATCAACAGCTGTCCTTCACTGGCGGTGATGCGCAGCTTGGTGCCGATGGCAAAGCCCAGTTGTTCCAGCCATAGGCCGCTGAGGCGGACGTGGGGCACGTGCTGGTCGCCGGCGTGGTCGTGGGCGCCGGGGTAATGGGTGTAGCTGACGGTGCATTGGCGCGGGCGGCGGGCGCGGCGGGGTGCGCGTAGCGTGCCGGGGCCTTGCGGGGAGGCGTCCGGGTCGGGCGGCAGCATCGGTGGCAGCTTGGTGCGGTCAGGTTCCACAACAACCCACTGGCACGCGCTTGGGCGGCGTGGGGCGCGCACGCGTGCGGGTGGGCCGTGTGCTGGCAGATGCCGTGGGTGGGCGGCGGCGTGTCATGGCGCCTCCCGGTGATGGCGGGTGATGGTTGCAGCGACGTACTGCTGCAATGGCACAGCCCTGCGTGCCGACAGGCGGCGCGAGGTGTGCGGCAATACACCGGGCTGGCGACTCAGCAGATGCGCGGCATGGTCTCTCGCCTGCTCAATAGCTGTGCGTGCGTCGAGCCTGCGCAGCACATCGCCCATATCCCCCGGCAGGCGGTAAGCGGAAGCTGGCAACAGATCAACCGGCACAGATGCCGGCATGGATAGTGCGGTAGACATGGCAACGCCCTCCTGGAACAACCCAAGAACCGCCGCCAACGGCGACGGGATGTCGGGAGGTTCGAAACCGCTAGTAGCCGGCGGGCGTATTCCCCTTGCGGGTGTTGTATTAGCCGCCCTCCCGACGCAGGCATTGCGTCGGCTTGTACCTGCAGGATGCAGGCACAAAAAACCCACCGGTTTGACGGAGGTGGGTACCGCTACGTGAGGAGTTTCGACGCTCCTTGGGCCTAGATTGCAAGTACGCGGTCTGGCGTGTCAATACATGCTGGCGGGTCTCGCGCGCCACTGGCGCAGCTCCATAAGGGCCACGCAAGCCAAGCGCCGTCGCCTGACTAAGTGCACCTGACCCCATCACGGTCCGCCTCGATGGCGCGGACACTGCGGTCAGCGGAGATGGCGACGCTGAGACGGTCGCGGGCGATGCGTGCGGAGGCCATCAGGTCCGGCCACCGAAATCGGCTGTGGCCCAACGGGCGCGACGACCCACGGCGGCTGCTCGATCCACCGCTACCTGCCACTCTTGGCGGCCCTTGCGGATCTCTGCCAGATCCGCGCGGGTGAGCATGCGCTCACCGAAGCGGACGCTCTGCCCTAGCAGCACGGCAACCTCTGCCTGCTGGTACGTGGTGAGCATTTCCTGAGCCGTCTTCATGACGAATCAGGCTAGTGATCATGACATCTCAAATCCAGGTAAAAGCCGAAAGCGCCCAGTCTCCAAGCCATTGAAATTATTGTTTATTCCGGCATCCACTCTCAATCTTTGCCAAAACTACTCGTACGCACCTCGTGCTGAACTGGATGCCCAAAGCACGCTGCACAAATGACTCGACAGGTCCTGCGGGAAAATGCTTATCCGGACTGCTATTCTGTTACAGCAGGGGAAATTTCAGCACAAGGAGCAACACATGAAGTGGATTCAATGCGCGGCTGCTGTCTCGCTGCTGGCACTCTCGCCTAGCTCGGTCACTGCACAATCGAAAGGTGCCGCGCCGCAAGCAGTAACCGCAACTGTCTGGGCTGACGTGCAGCCGCAGATTCAAGCCGCGATACAGACGTTCGTGAACAAGCAGAAAAGGTATCCAGGTCAAGATACCAAAATCGTCGCGCGCGTCTCTTATGAACCATCAACCAGACTAGTAATTGTTGATCTAGGACGCGGCTTCATTCCAAAAGACATGACAAAGTGGAAGGAAGCCTTTAGTCCTACCTATAACCAAGTCAGTCAGTATGGCCATGACTTGGTTGACAATATCTTTAATGTTTCGACTGTATCGCTTCGCTTTGACGGGTTGACCATTAACGAGATATTTCCTGATGATTTCCCACTGCAAGTTGCGAAGGTTGAATCACCTACCCCTCCGACCCCCCCGACTCTGCTACTAAACCCAGGCGGCGGAATTTACTACAATCTTAAAAGTAAAAAGTGGGTCGCGCAACAGGGCACGGCCAATGAAATAGATGAAGATGGAATGACCGCAGTCATGGCTTCGCTGACTGAGAACAAGATTAAAAGTTACTATCCATATTTGCCGTATAAACCGTACTTTTCAAATATAATTTTCAGCAGGGAACTCGGTAACTATTGGATTGAGACCCCGAGCAATTTTCCGCACGAAAGACTTGGTACGAGATATTACACAAAGAAGCTCTATCCAGATAAGGGCGCAACATTGTGGAACATTTTCCCCCAGGGCACAGACGACACAGCGCGAAGCCATTTGCGCGAATGGGATGAAGATTATGCCGCTAGGGCGCTGTACGCGAACCTCTTGAATGCAGATTATCTCATCACGTATCACACGAACGGTGCATCAGCGGTAAAGAAAGGAATCGAAGTCGTGGTTCAGACCGGTAGCCCTGGCGCCCAACAACTTGGAAACAGTATTCTTTGCTATGCTAAAGAACAAATACATGCTGACCCCGCTTACAGTGACTTCAAAATTGCGGGGAGCGTTACTGAGTTGGATAAAATCGAAAACCGCCTAAGCACCATGCCAGCAGTCAGCATAGGCATTGGGTACACCACCGATGCCGGAGATGCCAAAGCACTAAAGGATCAATTTTTCAGAGAGGCTTTTGCTAGAGCGATCGAGAAAGGCTTGAGACTTCGGGCAGAGCCCTGCTCACCCTTTACGCTGGTCAGCGTTGAGAACATCGTAAGCGCCCCTGGGCAGGGAGTTCTTCATCCAAAGCTCACTTATTCTGGTGAATTTGACGAGTGGCTCCACATCGAGACGACGTTCATAAGCTGCCCGACAAATGACTGCAAGGTCAAGAAGCTCGCTGAAGTTCATAATCGCGACATAACCGACAAGACTAAAGAATTGACGTTTTATTGCCCAGGATCCTTAAAATCACCATTAACCTACATCGCTAAAACGAAAATTTTTGACAGATATAACGTGCAAGGTGGCGAAGTCCAGCATCAATATACCTGTACAAAATAGTATCTTTGATCCCTGGCGCCTAGCGCGCCAGGGAGTCTATCAAGAGACCACTTTTTTAGATCGGGCTTTCACTCCGCCTGGGAACAATCTATATAAGCCCGCCCTGGACAAACCGTATTTGGCGGCCACGTCTGCGACAGGCACGCCCGCACTCAGGTCTGACTCCATTTCTTCGATTTGAAGAATTCTTTGTCTCGCGGAGAAATAAGGCCGTTCTCCTGCAAAGCACTCCAAAATGGAGTCCGCCAGTGGCGCAGCGAACTGACGACTTAGTCGCCCCTGAAAAATCCCCTTCAAGCACCAAAGGTCAGCGGCGACCGGTGCACCAGGCTCAAGGATGCCCCTGCCATCGCCTGCAACCAGGCACGCAAAAAGGCGATCCAGCGCATCAGCCAGCGCAGGTTGTAGCCGGCGGCGCAGCCGAGCACGTGTAGTGCATCGCCTTGGGCACCCTTTAGATAGCAGCGATTCAAGCGGCAGTCCTGTTTCAGATGTCCAATCACCGGCTCCACCGCTTGCCGGCGTTTGATCCAGCTCCATTGCCGTCGTGTCAGCGTCTTGGCCTTGCCGCGATGCAGGATCTGCACGCCATCTACCTCACGTCCGCGATACCCCAGGTCCACGATCGCTACCTGCGGGGTCACATTCACATCCTGCAGCAACCCACGCGTCTGCTCCAGCTGCTCGGCCAACGTATCGCCGTCGTAAGGATTGCCGGGAAAACTGCGCGCGCCCACGATCAAGCCTTTGCGCGCACTCACCGCAATGCCGACCTTGACGCCAAATTCGTAAGGTGTCCGTGCCTTGCCCTTGCTCATGCATTCCACTTCCGGCGCATGCAGGGCGTAGAGCTTTTGCTTGTCCTTGGGGCGTTGTGTCAACACCCGTTGTGCGCGTTCCAGCCAGACACTGATGCGCTCACGCACCAAGGGGTCCAGCTTGCGTTGCAGATCGCGTAATACGCGTCCCAGGAGCGTGCGTTGGCGTCGCAGCACCTTGTGCATGCGCTTGAACTGGCGCGCATGCGCATAGCGCCCGGCCTTGCGGCTCAAGACCGGGCCTTGCCGCGCATAGGTCTGTCGTAGTGCGATGCCGTGGCGCTTGGCCAGCAGCACCAGCTTCTTGCGCGCCACCTCCAGCAGCCGGCTGTCGGTGGGATGGGCGATCGCCTTTTCCTGCACGGTGGTGTCCACGATCACCCGCGACAACTCGCGTGCATCCACCGCCTTCATCGCATGCGCGGTGTTGATCGTGTGCGCCAATAGCTCTTCCATGCCCGCTTCGCCCAGACGCTGTCGCCAACGTGTCAGGGAACTGGGATCGCACGGCAAGCAGGTCTGGAATACCACCTCGCCGGTGAAGAACTGCCAGTACGGATTTTCCAGCCAGCGCGCGCATACGGCCTCGTCGGACAGGTCGTAGGCGTGCTTGAGGTAGAGCAGCCCGGCGATCAGACGCATCGGCAGGCCGGGCCGTCCGCCGCTGGCAGTTGTGGCCGGCAATCGTGGCGATAGCGCCTGCTCCAACACACTCCACGGCAGCCGATGGCTTAGTTGAACCAGTGGATGGCGCAGGTCGATCTGGTTTTCCAGACGCGAACGAAACAACTCATCGGCAGGTAAGTGATCGGCAGCGGGACGGCGTGTGCGCATGGGCGAAAACTGCCAGAAACCAGCGCGTACAGTAACGAAAACTGGCAGTTCCAGCACGCCGAAAATGCGGGGGACGCCCTGCAATGGATGTGGTTTGGGGGTTTTTCAGGGGCGACGACTTATGCCGATGTCTTGCTGCATTGCGGATATAATGCGCTCGCGGAGCTGGTCCGTTGGTTTCCTCTGTTTTTCCATTAGGGAATCTCTGAACAACGGGCCACAAAAGCGCGATACTACTGGTTGGGAGCGAGGAGGCATGCATGCAACTGACGTTCGGTGACGCCGAGGGCTTGGGCAAGCGTAAGCAAACCCGCCGCGAGATCTTCCTAGCCGAGATGGAGCGGGTCGTTCCGTGGCAGCAATTGCTTGGTCTGATTGAGCCGCACTATCCGGTGTCAGGGCGGCCCGGTCGGCAGCCGTACGCACTGGCGACAATGTTGCGGATTCATCTACTGCAGCAGTGGTATGCGTTGAGCGATCCGGCGATGGAAGAGGCATTGCACGAGATCCCAACCCTGCGGCGTTTTGCCCAGCTCGGCGGCTTGGACAACGTTCCCGACGAGACCACGATTCTCAACTTTCGGCGCCTGCTGGAGACACATGACCTTGCTGCACGGATGCTGAAAGCGGTCAACGCGCATCTGGCGCGCAAGGGCCAGAGCCTGCGGGCGGGAACGATCGTCGATGCGACGCTGATCCCTGCGCCCAGCTCGACCAAGAATGCCGATCATGCGCGCGACCCTGAGATGCATCAGACCAAGAAGGGCAACCAGTGGTATTTCGGAATGAAGGCGCACATCGGCGTAGATGAGTTTTCCGGGCTGGTGCACCACGTCCATTGCACGGCCGCCAATGTGGCCGATGTGACAGTGACGCATTCGTTGCTGCATGGCAAGGAAGACAGCGTGTTCGGCGATAGCGGCTATACCGGTGCGGAAAAACGCGACGAGCTGCAGCGCTGCGAGGCTGCATTCTTCATCGCCGCCAAGCCTTCGACAGTGCAACCCACCGGCAACAAACGCGAGCGTGCTCGGGAGCGGCGTTGGGAACACTTCAAGGCCAGCGTGCGCGCGAAGGTGGAGCATCCATTCCGGGTGATCAAGCGGCAGTTTGGCTACACCAAGGTGCGCTATCGCGGCTTGGCCAAGAACACCGCGCAGGTGATGACGTTGTTTGCGCTGTCGAACCTGTGGATGAAGAGAAAGCAGTTACTGCCTATTGCGGGAGGCGTGTGCCTGTAATCCGGAGATGACCTCCGGACTGCACCGGAAATGGTGCGAATCCGCCTATTCGAACGCGACTCCTCGTAGAAGTGCCTATCCCTCGTCCTTAGGTCTCGTTGATCAGACCATCCCTAGTAGCACTTGCGATAGCAGAGCGCCGGTGATGATCGTTGCCGGGTTCACGCGCCTCTCCCCCATGAAGGCTAACACCTGAGTTAAGCCGCGCCGCGAAGCGGTGTCGGCTTGGACGAAACAACGGTTCCGAAATAACGGTTCCAAGTTAACTTCTTTACCATCGCGCCCATACTGTCCGCCACGCGGCAGGCATGGGCGCGACACGCTGGCACCTAGAACTTGTAGGTCAGCCCGAGGTACGCGAGCCGGCCTGCGTAGCCGCCGGTGTAGAAGCGGGCGCGGGTGTCCTCGCCCAGGTGCGAGCGGGACTCCTGCTTGGTCAGGTTCAGCACCGAGGCGGTGAGGCTGAGCGCCGGGGTGATGTTGTACGCCGCGTTCAGATCGATCTGGTAGTACGGCTCCTCAAAGACGTTCAGCCCGTTGACCAGGCCTTGCACCAGCTCGCCGCGACGGTTGTACGAGGCGCGCAGCAGCAGGCTGTCGGTCTCGTAGAACACGGTGAGGTTGGTCTGGTTCTTGGCGCTGCCGGGCATGGAGGTCTTGCCGACTTCGGTGCCGTCCTCCAGCCGCACCGCCGCCTTGCTGGCGTCGTTGTACGTGTAGTTGAACTGCACACCGAGACCGAATGGCAGCGTGTGCTGCGCGTAGAGCTCCACACCCTGCGAGACCGCGTCCTGGCCGCCGGCCTGGGTGCTGTAGTTCTGCACGGTGACCGGTTGCCCGTCGACCATCATGTTGACGTCGCTGATGACGTCGACGGCAAAATTCTCCACGTTCTTGCGGAACAGTCCCACGCCCGCCACCGAGCCCGGCTGGAAATACCACTCCAGCCCCAGGTCGAACTGGTTGGCCTTGTACGGCTCCAGGTTCTTGTTGCTGCCCGAGCCGTACCAGCCCTGCTCGCTGGCACCGCCGGTCAGGCGCCGGTCGGCCACGTACTCGGGGCTGTAAAACTCCAGGCTGCCAGGCGCGGCGATGTCGTTGTAGCTGGGGCGTGCGATCACCTTGGCGGCTGCCGCGCGCAGCAGCAGGTTCTCGGTCAGGTCGTAGGCCAGGTTGAAACTCGGCAGCACGTCGGTGTAGTTGCGATCCAGCCCACTGACCACGAACGACTCGGTGCGTTGCACGCTGTCGGACAAACGCCAGTAGCCTTCGGTCCCGCAATAGGTGTCGGCCGGGGCGCCGCTGGGCATGGCGGCGCCCTGCTGGCAGGCCAGCGGGTTGCCGTCGGCGCCATCGAAGAAGTAGTCGTTGTAGGCGGTCACCTTGTCGGTGGAATCGGCACGCTGGCCGGTGCGCGCCACCCGCACGCCGACGTTGCCACGTAGCCGCTCGGTGTGGAAGTTGAGCTGCAGGTAGCTGGAATAGATCTCTTCGTCGACGTTGTAGACAAAGTTGTCTTCGCTGCGGGTCTGCATCGCACCGTAGGTCTGGTTCAAGTAGCCGATGTAGCCCGGGAAGTTGATCGCCGGGAACGCGCTGGCGTTGACGCCACCGGCCAGATTGTCCTGCGCGAACAGCAGGCCCGGCGAGAACTGGGTGGCGATGGCATTGCAGCGTCCGTTCCAGTAGCGGTTGTCGTAGTCGCTTGGATCGGTGCCCGGGCACACCCAGTAGTTGTTGCCGGTACTGCGGTGGATGCCGCCGTCGCGACGCTTGAGGCCGAACTGCAGCGAGTCGACGACCTCGCCATCGAAGTGCCAGGTGGTATCGATCTGCGCGTACTGCTGCTGATTGGTGTTACGGGTCCAGGACGAGCCGGTCGAACCCAGGTCGACCTGCAGGATGCCGTCGCGCAGGTTCTGCATCAGCTGCGGCGAGAATGTCATGCTCGGTGTGCCGGTCAGGTCCCAGGCGCTGGCGAAGTTGCCGTTGCTCCAGCTGCCGTCGGCGTTCTGCAGGCGCGGCTTGATCGGCAGGGAGAACTGCAGCTCCGGCCCGCCCTTGGCCCAGGTGCGGCCGACCTTGAACGCCACGTCCACCTGCTCGCCACGCCATTCGCCGCCCAGGTCCACCGTCTGCGACTGCGATTTCTCGATGTTGTAGCTGCCGGTGATCTGCGGCGTCGGCACGGTGCAATCATCCGAGCCCCAGCCGCCCGGCGGCAGGCCCGCCGCGGCGGCCTGCGCCTCGCTGCAATAGTAGGTCTTGCCCGGACGCAGGCTGTAGGCGGCGCCGGTGACGATGGTGCCGCTGGGATCGAACTGCAGCCCGTCGAGCAGACGGCCGCCGCGCCAGTTGCCGTCGCCGTTATAGCGGGCAATGTTCCACTCGGGAATCTTGATGGTATTGGTCTGCGAGTCCTGCGACAGGTCGAAGCGGAAGTAGTTCGCGGTCAGCGTCAGGTCGTCTGTCGGCTTGAACTGCAAGGTCAGTTGCGCGCCCTTGCGCTCGCGCTCCTCGCGTTTGGCGCCCAGGCTGACCGCCGTCGGCATCATGAAACCGGTGGCGTAATTGCCGTCCTGGTTCCAGAAACCGGTCCCGCCCCACCAGTTGGCATTGAAGTCCGACGGATTTCCGTTCACGTCGACCGCCGGGCCGACCTCGTCGCGGCCGTACCACTGCCAGCTCTCGGTACTGGCATCGAGCGTCCGTGCGGTGCGCTTTTGCTGCGTGTAGCCAACGAAGACACCGAAGCGGTTGTCCTTGTCGTGCCACGCGTACGAACCGGAGAACTGGCCGTCGGTGTTCTTGCTGGTATCGGACCAGGTGCCCTCGGCGGAGACGAAGCCGGAGTTTGGCTCCAGTTCCAGCGGGCGCCGCGTCTGCAGGATGACCGTGCCGCCGATGCCGCCTTCGTCGATGCGCGCTTCCGGGGTCTTGTACAGCTCCGCGCTGCCCAGCAGGTTCGCGGGCAGCAGCGTGTAGTTGAACGAGCGCGTCGGGTCGCCGTTGGATTCGGCCGTGGCGATGTAGTTGCCGTTCAATTCGGTCAGCACCAGCTCCGAGGACAGGCCGCGCACACTGACATTCTTGCCTTCGCCGCCGTCGCGGCTGATGACCACGCCGGGCACGCGCTGCAGCGCATCGGCCACGTTCTTGTCGGGGAACTTGCCCACGTCCTCGGCCGTGATTACATCGACCACGGCGTTGGCGTTGCGCTTCTGCTCCAGGCTTTTTTCGATCGCGTAGCGGTAGCCGGTCACCGTCACCGCATCCAGGTCCGTGGCCTGCAACGCGGCCTGGCCCGTGGGCGCCGGCGTACCGTCGGCCTGCTGGGCGGCGGCGGTGGTGGTGGCGGCGCTCGCGAACAAGGCGATGGCGATACCGGCAGACAGCGTGCTGCGGTTGCGTGCGAATGGCATGCGGTTCATTTCGATCATGCTCTCCCAAAAGTGATCGGCTTCGGCGGATTTCTATCGATCCCAAAATCGGACAAAAAAAACGACGCACGAAGTGACGCAAAAAGATCCGGCGCCGTTGCGGCGACCCGGTTCCTCTCCTCTTCCCCCCTCTGCGCAGATGCGATTAGATCGTTCTAATGCAGTGGAAAACTAAGTATCACAGCCCATGCGGCAGCGCATTCTGCTGCGCAACAGGCCCGCGGCGCTTTAAGACATCCACGACCTGCAGAGCTCGCCACGCTTGCATGCGACACCGCACAGCCTGCTTGCAGCAGCAGCTCGATCGCGCCAGCAAAACGCGCTCGCCCGCAACCGGGCGCAAGCGGTTTACCGAAGCGCTTGCACACTCCCATTGTTTGCAACCGAGCTCAGCGAGAGAACCGCAGCATCCGCGTGGTAATTGGCGACTCCGAGTAGCAGCACCCAACTGACAGCTGCGCACGCGTTCTGTCGGCTGCTCCAAGGACCGCCGGCACCCTACGCCGTTACGCGCGGCTGCACGTTGGTTTCGATTTCGCTGTGGGTGGGCAAGGTTTTCAGGTCGTCGGTCGCCTGCGCGCCAGCCACGATGCAGCGTCGCCACCGAAGTGGCGCGCGAGAGCGGTATCGGCAGTGATCGCGCGCGCGCCGTGCACGATGCTGCGCTGGTGCCCCTTACCGAAGCCGACAGCTGATAGTCCGCGGCTGGACGTACCCTCACCCCAACCCCTCTCCCGCAGGAGAGGGGCTTTAGTGCCGCGCCGGACTCAGGACTCCTCGAAATCACACCAACAACGTGCCGAGGCACCAGCGTGGCCGGGGATTGGCGGAGAGCGGCACACGGATGTGCCGCGACGGCGCGTCAGACAGGATGTCTGCCGCGCCGAAAAGCCAGTCCCGGCCGCGCTGGTGCCCCTTACCGAAGCCGACAGCTGATAGTCCGCGCCTGGACGTACCCTCACCCCAACCCCTCTCCCGCAGGAGAGGGGCTTTAGTGCCGCGCCGGACTCAGGATTCCTCGAAATCACACCAACAACGTGCCGAGGCGACAGCGTGGCCGGCGATTGGCGGAGAGCGGCACACGGATGTGCCGCGACGGCGCGTCAGACAGGATGTCTGCCGCGCTGGTGCCCCTTACCGAAGCCGACAGCTGATAGTCCGCGCCTGGACGTACCCTCACCCCAACCCCTCTCCCGCAGGAGAGGGGCTTTAGTGCCGCGCCGGACTCAGGACTCCTCGAAATCACACCAGCAACGTGCCGAGGCGCCAGCGTGGCCGGAGATCGGCGGAGAGCGGCACGGGAATGTGCTGCGACGGCGAGTCAGACAGGATGTCTGTCGAGCCGAGGAACCGGTCCCCTGCCGCGCTCCAGCTCTCGGCGCAGTCGGCAATTCGAAGACCCATCCCCCAGAACGACAACTTTCTGGCGCCCCGGCCAGGCGCATCTATCAAGTCCGCCGCGCTTGGGCCGATACCGCATGCATGGACAGACTCAGCATTATCGGACTGGTGTTGGCGATCGTGGCGATCGTGGGCGGCAGCGTGTTGAAAGGTGCCGGCATTTCGTCGCTGTGGTCGCCGGCTGCCTTCGTGATCGTGATCGTCGGCACCGTGGCGGCGATCCTGCTGCATACCTCGCCGGCAGTTTTCCGGCGCGCGTTCAAGATCCTGCGTTGGGTGATCCAGCCGCCGGCCAGCGACCGCCCGCAGCTACTGGCGCGGATCGTCGAATGGAGCAACATCGCACGTCGTCAGGGCCTGCTGGGCCTGGAAGACCAGCTGCCGCGCCAGAACGATGCCTTCCTGCGCAAGGGCCTGCAGATGCTGGTCGATGGCGTGGAGCCCGAATCCATGCGCCACATGCTCGAGATCGAAGTCGATAACCAGGAGCGTCAGGATCTTGCCGCGGCCAAGGTATTCGAAGGCATGGGCATCTATGCGCCCACGCTGGGCATCATCGGTGCGGTGCTGGGGCTGATGGCGGTGATGAAGAATCTGGCCGACCCGGCCATGCTCGGGCACGGCATCGCCGCGGCGTTCACCGCCACCATTTACGGCATCGCCTCTGCCAACCTGCTGTTCCTGCCGGTGGCGGCCAAGCTCAAGAGCGTCATCCACTGCAGCACCAACGAGCGCGAAATGGCGATCGAAGGCCTGATCGCGATCGCCCAGGGCGAGAACCCGCGCAACATCGAGTCGAAATTGGCCGGATACTTGCATTAGTCCCGTCATGGCCCGCCGTCGCAAACACCACGAAGAACATGGCAACCACGAAGCGTGGGCGATCCCGTATGCCGATCTGATGACGCTGCTGCTGGCGTTCTTCGTGGTGATGTATGCCATCTCCTCGCTCAACGAGGGCAAATACAAGGTCATGGCGCAGGCGTTGACCAGCGCCTTCGGCGGTTCGTCCAATGCCGCCAGCCCGGTGCAACTGGGCAAGACCCAGACCCTGGGCGCCGACTACGACCGCCCTTCGGTGATCAAGGCCGGCGCCCCGATGGCGGCATCCAACGGCCCCACCGACCCGACCCTGCTGCCGTCGATGGCCGCGCAGATGCGCATGCCGGTGTCGCTGCGCAACCAGGCGCAACTGGCGCGCGCGCAGCGGCAGATGGATGCGGTGGCCCAGCAGCTGGGCAAGACGCTGGCACCGCTGATCGACAAGAAACTCATCACCATCCGCCGCAACGACCTGTGGATCGAGGTGGAGATCAACAGCGACATCCTGTTCGGCACCGGTTCGGCGGCGTTGGCCGGCACTGCCCGTGCCACCTTGTCCACGCTGGCCTCGGTGCTGCGCGATGCGCCCAACGGCGTGCGTGTGGAGGGCTATACCGATAACCAGCCCATCGCCACCGCGCAGTTCCCTTCCAATTGGGAGCTCTCGGCGGCACGTGCGGCCAGCGTGGTGCACCTGTTCGCCGACGACGGCGTCGCCCCGCAACGATTGGCGATGGTGGGCTATGGAGAATTCCGCGCACGTGCCGATAACAGCACTGAGGCGGGACGGAATGCGAACCGGCGTGTGGTGTTGATCATCCTCGCTGACTCAGCTGGCTCACTCGCACCCGATCCGCCATCGCAGTTGCATGCGACCGCCGCCGGGGCGCCAAAGCTACCCAAGTCTGATGGCGGCCAAACGGCCGTCACCACCGAAAGCGGCACAAGTTCCGTCCCCGCCGTAATTCAAGGAGTGCAGTGAGATGCGTATCTGGGCAATCGCCAACCAAAAGGGTGGCGTCGGCAAGACCACCACGACGCTGGCACTGGGTCGCGGCCTGGCCGCGCTCGGCCACCGGGTGTTGTTGATCGACCTCGATCCGCACTCCTCGCTCACCCGCGCGTTCGGCGTGGCGGTGGACCCGCCGCCGCGCGGGGTGCTGGACCTGTTCGGCACCCCGCCGAGCGATCTGGCCAGCCTGGCGCATGAAAGCAGCATCCCCGGCCTGTCGTATGTGTGCGCGCAAGCCGCACTGGCCACACTGGAGCGCCGCAGCGCCAACCAACCCGGCCTGGGCCTGGCACTGCAGAACGCCATGACCCGCCACGCTGGCCAACACGACTACATCCTGCTCGACTGCCCGCCCACGCTCGGCCTGCTGATGATCAATGCACTGGCCGCCTGCGACCGCGTGGTAGTGCCCACCCAGGCCGAGCCGCTCGCGCTGCACGGCCTGGCCAGCATGGTGCGCACGGCCGACATGGTGCAGCGGTCGCGTCGCCGCGACTTGCCGGTGTCGATTCTGCCGACCCTGTTCGACCGCCGCACCCGCGCCGGCAACGAAACGCTCAAGGAAATGCAGACCACCTACGGCCCGGTGGTGTGGGAAGACGCCGTTCCGATGGACACCCGTATTTGCAACGCCGCCGCACTCACCGTCCCCGCCAACGGCGCCGATTATCAGGGCCGCGGCCTGTCCGCCTATCGCCGCGCGCTGGAATGGGTGCTGGCCGATGACGCGATGCGTATGGAGCAAGCCGCATGAGCAACCACACCGCCAACGGTGAGCTGGACGACTATCTGGAAGGCCTGCTGCACGATGCTGGCGTGGAGAGTGTCGCCCCGCCTGCCGTGGCTACTGCCGCCGCTGCCGAAGCACCGGCCCTCGCGCACGCAGACCTCGCGCTGGCCGAGCCGCCGGTGCAGGCCGCCGCGCTTCCCGAAGCCGCCGCTGTCTCCGAAGCTGCCACCTCTACTGCAATTGCCGCAGTGCTGAGCGCCGATGCGATTGCGGCCGATTTCCTGGCTGAAATGGATGCCGACCCGGCGTTCGGCCCGCCTGTCGCGGCTGCGCCCAGCGCTGCCGATATCGCCGCCGATTTCCTGGCCGAGATGGATGCCGACCCGGCATTCGGCCCGCCCGTCGTTGCTGCGCCCAGCGCTGCCGATATCGCCGCCGATTTCCTGGCCGAAATGGATGCCGACCCGGCATTCGGCCCGCCTGTCGCTGCTGCGCCCAGCGCTGCCGATATCGCCGCCGATTTCCTGGCCGAGATGGATGCCGACCCGGCGTTCGCCAGTGAAGCGCCCAGCCCGTTCCTGAGCACGGCCGATCTGATGGCCGAGATGGACGCGGACCCGGCCTTCGGCACTGCGCCTACCGCCGTGGACCTGCTCACCGCCGATCTGCTGGCAGAAATGGACGCCGATCCGGCCTTCGGGCTGGACGCCGCACCGGTCGCAACACCCGCACCGGCACCGGCACCACGTGCAGCACCTGCGCCGATGCGCGCTGCACCGGCACCGATCGCACCGACCGGGTTGCAGGCACTGCTGGCACCTGGCCAGGCCGACAAGATCCATGCCGAGCGCCGCGCCAGCGAACGCAGCACGCGTTGGTTGCGTCTGCGCTGTGGCGAACAGACCTATGCACTGGAACTGCTCAAGGTGCAGGAAGTGGTCTTGCCGGTGCCGCTGTTGCCATTGCGCGGCACCGCCAGTGCGATGCTCGGCATCATGAATCTGCGTGGCCAGGTGGTGCCGGTGATCGATCTGGGCATCCATCTGGGCGCTTCGCCGGTGGACATGGACCTGCATACCCGTGTGGTGGTGCTGGAAGAAAACGGCGAAACCATGGGCCTGCGCGTGTCGGCCGTGGAAGACGTCACCAGCCTGACCGATCACCAGATCGAGCCGCCGGACAACGCACGCCTGTGCCGCATTTCCAACAACCTGTTCCGCGGTGTCGCCCGTTTGGGCCATCAACCGATGATCCTGCTCGATGCCACACACCTACTGCATTAATGCAGACCGTGCGCAATCTGGCGTGTCGTCGATTCACCGTTAAAGCTTTTCCGCCTTCCGCCGTTAGTACGCATAGAACCAGCCGTTCGGAGCAACAATGAGCACAGTGACATTGGGTGAGGATCTCGGCATCGAGACCAGCGCCGACCTCAAGCAGAAGCTTGCCGGATTCCTCACCCAGGACGGCGACCTGGTGCTTGATGCCGGTGAAGTCCGACGCATCCACACCGCCAGCGTGCAGTTGCTCTGCGCCTTTGTGCAGACCCGCCGCCAGGCCGGCCTGCACACCGAGTTCGATGGCTGCAACGACACCTTTAGAGATGCGGCTCGTCTGCTCGGCGTCACCGACGCGCTCGGACTTCCCGCATCCAATGACAACCTGAAATCTGTGGAGAACGCCGCATGAGCGCACGTATCTTGGTGGTGGACGATTCGGCGTCGATGCGCCAGATGGTCTCTTTCGCCCTCACCTCTGCCGGCTTTGCCGTCGAAGAAGCCGAAGACGGCGCCGTTGCGCTGGGCCGCGCGAAGGGCCAACGCTTCAATGCGGTGGTGACCGACGTGAACATGCCCAACATGGACGGCATTTCGCTCATCCGCGAGCTGCGCCAGCTGCCGGACTACAAGTTCACCCCGATGCTCATGCTCACCACCGAGTCGGCGGCCGACAAGAAGTCCGAAGGCAAGGCGGCCGGTGCCACCGGCTGGCTGGTCAAGCCGTTCAATCCGGAACAGCTGATCGCCACCGTGCAGAAAGTCCTCGGTTAAACCCTCTCGCTTCACCTTCGGATTTCACGCCCATGAGCATGGACCTGCAACGTTTCCACGCCACCTTTTTCGAGGAAAGCCGTGAAGGGCTCGACGCGATGGAGGCCGGGCTGCTGTCGCTTGAAGAGGGCAACCGCGACCCGGAAATCATCAACTCGGTGTTCCGCGCCGCGCACTCGATCAAGGGCGGCGCTGCCACCTTCGGTTTCGATGCGGTCGCCGGCCTGACCCACGTGCTGGAGACGCTGCTGGACGAGTTGCGCTCCAACAAGCGCCAGCTCGAACCCAATGCGGTCGACGCCATGCTGGGCTCGGTCGATGTATTGCGCGCGCTGTTGCGCGAAGCCGAACACGGCACCCCGGCCGACCCGGCCGCGGTCAAGGCCGTGCACACCCGCTTGAACGCGGTGCTGGCCGGCGAAGCACCGGTAGCTGCGGTGGTCGCCAAGCCGAAGGAAGAAGAACCCGAAGCCTGGCATATCGGCTTCACGCCGGCGCCGTCGCTGTTCATGAGCGGCAACGACCCGCTGCGCATCATCCGCGAGCTCGAACACCTGGGCCCGCTGCAGATCGCCGCACGTCTGGAGCGCATGCCCGGCTTTGAAAACATCGACCCGCTGGAAGCGTATCTGGCGTGGGATCTGGGCCTGATCGGCAAGATTCCGCGTAGCAAGATCGAAGACACCTTCGCCTGGGTGGTGGACGATTGCGAACTGGACATCCGCCCGATGGCGGTGCCCGGCCCGCCGCCGAGCCTGGCGGTGGACGCTGCAGCTGCCGCACCGGTTGCCGCCGCTGCAGCGGGCGCCGCTGCCGAACCCGCTGCTGCCGCTGCAGCAACGCCGGCCAAGGCCGCCGCGGCCGAAGCCGAAAGCTCGATCCGCGTCAGCGTCGACAAGGTCGATGCGTTGATCAACCTGGTCGGCGAGCTGGTGATTACGCAGGCCATGCTCAAGCAGGTTTCCACCGGTCTGGATCCGGCGCATGCCGAACAGCTGTTCGCCGGTCTGGATCTGCTCGAACGCAATACCCGCGATCTGCAGGAAGCGGTCATCGGCGTGCGCATGTTGCCCGTCGATGCGGTGTTCCGCCGCTTCCCGCGCCTGGTACGCGACCTCTCCAGCCGTCTCGGCAAGCAGGTGCGTCTGCGCACCATTGGCGAAAGCACCGAGCTGGACAAGGGGCTGATCGAAAAGATCGCCGACCCGTTGGTCCACCTGGTACGCAACTCGATCGACCATGGTCTGGAAATGCCCGATGCGCGGCGCGCTTCCGGCAAGGACGAGACCGGCACCATTACCCTGGCAGCATCGCACCAGGGTGGTCACATCGTGATCGAAGTCAGCGACGACGGCCGCGGCCTCAATCGCGCCAAGATCCTGGAAAAAGCGGCCGAACGCGGCATTGCGGTGCCGGACAACCCGACCGATGCGCAGGTGTGGGACTTGATCTTCGCACCGGGCTTCTCCACCGCCGATGCGGTGACCGATCTCTCCGGTCGTGGCGTGGGCATGGACGTGGTCCGCCGCAACATCCAGGGCCTGGGTGGCGAAGTACAGCTGGAGAGCAACGCCGGCAGCGGCACCCGCGTGCTGATCCGTCTGCCGCTGACCCTGGCCATCCTGGACGGCATGACCGTCTCGGTTGCCGGCGAAACGCTGATCCTGCCGCTGTCCTACGTGCTAGAAGCACTGCAGCCGGCGCCGGAAGATGTGCGCTCGATGGCGGGCGACGGCCGGGTGCTGCGGGTGCGTGGCGAATATCTGCCGATTCTCTCGCTCACCAATTACTACGGTTTCGGCGGGCAGCAGTCCTCCAAGGAATCGCTGGTGGTGGTGGTCGAAGGCGACGGCCAGAAGATCGCGCTGGAAGTGGACGAATTGCTCGGCCAGCAGCAGGTGGTGGTGAAGAACATCGAGAACAACTACCGCCGCATTCCGGGTGTTTCCGGCGCCACCATCCTCGGCGATGGACGGGTCTCGCTGATCGTGGACATCGGTGGCCTGGTGCGTTCGTTGAAGGTGCCGCAGGCAGCGTAAGAACCAAGCGGCACAAGAACAGCACTAAACCACGCAACAGGCGCAGCCCCCTTCTTCCATCTGGAGAAGGGACCCCGAAGGAGCAGATGAGGGTACGTGCGAAGCCAGGCAATCATTTAAAGCGCAAGAACCGCCGATGTTGTGCGGTAACGACAAAGCCCTGGCAGCGATGCCGGGGCTTTGTCGTTACCACGCACCCACTCGCCACACACGCTGGCACTGTCGCCGCTGCCGCCCTTGCCTTGTCCGCATTGCACGAGGCAACGCAACGCCTCATATGCCGCACCGGCGATGAACGCAGACGCATCGACGAACGCGCATCGGCTCAAGAAAACCTGCCAGCGGACGCTACCGTCGTACTTCTTTTCCTCTCCCCTCCCTCCCAGAGAACACCATGAAATTTCTGCATTCTCTCAATGTCGGGCGACGCCTGGCCTTGGCTTTCGCCTTATTGATCGTCCTGCTTGCCGGCTCGACCAGCCTGGCGTTGTACGAATTCAAGACGGTCAAGCATCAGGTTTCGATCATTATCGAAATCAATAATCGCAAGGCACAGCTGCTCAACCAGATGCGCGAGAGCAATATGCTGAGCGAACGTTATATCCGCGACTTGATGCTGGCCGCGCCGCAGCAACAGCCCACGATCGATGCGCAGCTCAAGGACAACCGCACGCACTACGCCCAGCTGTGGACTGCGCTCAAACGCCTGCCGACCACTGCCGATGGCATGCGTGCACGCCAGAGCATCGAAGACAGCCTCAACGCAGCCCGCGCCACCAACAACCATCTGCTCGGCATGATCCGCGACGGCGATCTGGACGGCGCCAAGCAGCTACTGGGCGGTGAAGCAAAGCCGCTGCTGGAGCAACGTTCCGACGCCATTGCCGCTGCAGTGGAATTGCAGAACCAGCAGAACGCTGCCGGTGCAGCCGCCATCCTGAGCAGCGTGGCGCTGGCCAATCGCGCCCTGTTCGCCTTCGGTCTGTTGTCGGCCGGTCTGGCTGCTGCACTGGCATGGCTGATCTCGCGCAGCCTGGTGCGGCCGTTGAAGCAGGCCACGCAGGTGGCCGAGGCGATCGCGCACGGCAAGCTGGATAACCCGATCGGCCCGCAACCGGGCGACGAGCCTGGCCAATTGTTGACCAGCATGCGCGGCATGCAGGACCAGCTCAAGGCGGTGGCCGCCGCGCAGCAGGACATGGCACGCCGGCACGACGCCGGCCAGATCAGCTTCCGCATGGATCAGGCGGCGTTTCCCGGCGAATACGGCGCCATGGTGCGCGATACCAATGCACTGGTCGCTTCGCATATCGAAGTCAAGATGAAGCTGGCGCAGATCATGTCGCGCTATGCCATCGGTGACATGAGCCAGGACATGGACCGCCTGCCCGGCGAGAAGGCCGTGCTCAGCGACACCATGGATGCGGTCAAGCGCAACCTCTCGGCGATGAACAGCCAGATCCAGTTGCTCGCGCAGGCGGCCGCCGATGGCGACTTCAGCGTGCGCGGCGACACGCAGCGCTTTCAGCACGATTTTCTGGCGATGGTGGAAAGCCTCAACCGATTGATGGCCACTGCCGATGGCAACCTCGGTGCGTTGTCCAAGGTGCTGCAAGCCATTGCCGCCGGCGATCTGACAGAGCGCATGCACGGCCAGTTCCACGGCGTGTTCGCGCAGATGCGCGACAACGCCAATGCCACCACCGAGCAGTTGTCCGGCATCGTCGGGCGTATCCAACTAGCTACCAGTTCGATCGACACCGCTGCCGGCGAAATCGCTGCCGGCAATGACGACCTGTCGCAGCGCACCGAGCAGCAAGCGGCCAATCTGGAAGAAACCGCCGCCTCAATGGAGGAACTCACCTCCACCGTCAAGCAGAACGCCGAAGGCGCACGCCAGGCCAATCAGCTCGCCATCGGTGCCGCCAACGTGGCCTCGCAAGGTGGTGAAGTGGTCAGCAAGGTCGTCGCCACCATGGCCGACATCCAGGCGTCGTCGAAGAAGATTGCCGACATCATCAGCGTCATCGACGGCATCGCCTTCCAGACCAATATCCTGGCCTTGAATGCGGCCGTGGAAGCGGCGCGTGCCGGCGACCAGGGCCGCGGATTTGCGGTGGTGGCCAGCGAAGTGCGCACGCTGGCGCAGCGCTCGGCCGGTGCCGCCAAGGAGATCAAATACCTCATCGACGACTCGGTGAGCAAGGTCGCCGAAGGCTCGCTGCTGGTGGACCAGGCCGGCACTACCATGGCCGATATCGTGGCCAGCGTGCAGCGCGTGACCGACATCATGGGCGAGATTTCCGCCGCTTCGCAGGAGCAATCGGCCGGGATCGAGCAGGTCAACCTCACCGTGACGCAGATGGACGAAGCCACCCAGCAGAATGCTGCACTGGTGGAAGAAGCCACCGCTGCGGCGCGTGCAATGGAAGAACAGGCCGGCCAGCTGTCCGATGCAGTTGCGATCTTCAAGATCCATCCCGGCACGACGCAGCCGGCAACGACGTCCCGCCCTGCCCCGCAGCGGCTGACAGGTGTTGTCTCGACGCATGCGCCCCGTCACCTTGGATCAGCCAAAGCGAAGCCGGCGATCAAACCCACGATCGTCTCGCGCCCGGCGCTTGCGACGGCCACCGACAGCCAAGCGGACTGGCGCGAGTTTTAAGCGCACAGCGCTAGCCCAGCTCCCTCACGGAGATGGATTCGGGTGAGAGGATGGCCCGGTGTCACTGCGCCAGTCGTCCTCGCACCTCACGCAACGTCCCAGAACGCCCCGGCCAACCGCCGGGGCGTTCTGCCATCCACATACCGAAAGCCACAATCACCGAGCGCTTCACCAAGCCAACGATTCATGCACCTGCCTTGCCGTTGGTCGAAAGGTGATCAAGCACAAGCTTCCGCGGCCGATACACACAGCAATGAGGGCGGAAGCGCCCGCGCCATGTCGAAGGACGTCCGCATGCATACCGCCAATTCCATCCGCTCTGCCCGCTACACGCTGGGCGCCGTATTCGGCGTCGCCATGCTGGCAGCGAGCGTGTCGCTGCCGCCCTCGTTTGCAGCTCCGGCCGCACCGGTCTCGGTACTGCTGGACAGCGTGCCGGTAAGCGCGTTGCAGTCGCTGGCCATCGACCTGGTGCAATTGCGCGACGACCAGCGGGCACAGCTTGCCGCTGCGCACGATGCGGCCCGCGTGCAGGCCTATGACGAGCGCATGGGCAGCCTGCGGCAACGCATTGCCCGGCATGCCGGGTATTTTCAGGCCACCGCCCCGCAGGGTGAGCAGGCGCGCCAGTTTGCAGTGGTGCAGCAGCAGCTGGGCCAGTATCTGGAGCAACAGCGTCTGGCCAATCGCGCGCTGCATGCCGGCGATCTGCACCAAGCGCACGTCTTGTCGCTTGGGCAGCCCGGCGATACCCACCAGGTGCTCTGGGCCGAGCTGCAGAACCTGCAGGCATCGGTGGCCAAGGCCGGCGCGCCGCAGCGCCGCTAAAAGCAGCTGACAAGACGACTACGTTCACCGCCAGGCGGGCGCGGCCGGTACCTGGTGCGGCATGAAGCGCTCGCACACTGCGGTTTCTCGGCGCTGTCCACACCCACCTGACGCCGGCTCGCTACGTCCTGTTGACTCTCTTTGCGTTGCAGCATGTGCCGGTCACACCCGTAGCGCGATCACCACTACACCCTCCACAACACGCCGTACGCTTCACATGATTTGCCTGGCGGTGGTTCGTGCGCGCCACGCCGTGCCGGCATGTTTCTGGACCTGAGCATCAGCCGATGGCGCTGTCTTGACCCGTGCGGTGGCGCGCCGCCCGGACATCGGTGGTTGCACGGTGCGCTAGCACAACTGGCGCCACGCAATGCTCAACATTTCCACTACCGGGTCGCTATTCGACTTATCCCGGTCACAATCCTCTTGCTGGATACCTGTCATGACGTTCAAGAGCTCGTTCACAAAGACGTTGGCCAATGTACCGCTCAAACGCAAATTTTTCGCCCAGACCGCGCTCGTTGCGTTGGGGATCATCATCCTGGCCGTCGTCGCGGCACGCATGCAGTATGTCGATCTCACCGATACGCGGCGCGATGGGCTCAAGAGCCAGATCGAAATGGCGATCGCGGTGGTCAATGGCTACGCCGAGCGCGCCGACAAGGGCGAGATGGATGTGGCGACCGCAAAGTCCAAGGCATTGGCAACGCTGTCCACCATGCGTGCACGCGGTGGTGTTGACTACATCTACGTCACCGACCAGGCGCCGGTGATGCTGATGCACCCCACCCGCCCGGATCTCAACGGCAAGCCGTTGACCGACGTGCTCAGCCCGGACGGCAAGCGTATCTTCCCGGCGTTCGTGACCGTCGCGCAGGCCGGTGGCGGCTATGTCGATTACACCTGGGCCAAGCCCGGCCAGAAGGACCCGGTGCCCAAGACCTCGTACGCGGCGCTGTACAAGCCGTGGGGCTGGGTGATCGGCACCGGTGTGTATCTGGACGACACCCAATCGCAGGCACTGGCTTTTACCGGCGTGGTGACCCTGGCCGGCGGCGTGCTGGTGCTGATCAACCTGCTGGCCGGCTGGATGATCGGCAACTCGATCCTGGAGCCGGTGGCGCGCGCATTGGCGGCGATCAAGGGCGTGGCACGTGGCGATTTGAGCGTGCGCACCGCCGAGCATGGCAACGATGAAATCGGCCAGATGCTCAAGGCCACCGACGACATGGTGCATACCCTGGAGCGCTTCTCCGCGCAGACCAAGGTGATGATGCACATGCATGCCGGCGACGACGTCACCCACCGCATGCCGACCGACTTCCCGGGCGTCTATGGCGAGCTGGCCAGCGGCGTCAATACCATGGTGTTCGAGCATCTGGACGCCATCGTCGATGCGATCGACATCCTCAACGAATATGCACAGGGCGACCTGTCACGCGATGCCACGCGCTTGCCCGGCACCCGCGCGGTGCTGCACGAAGCGATGGACGCGGCCAAGGCCAGCCTGCTGGCGATCAACACCGAGATCAAGCGGCTGGCACAGGCGGCGGCAAATGGCGACTTCAGCCAGCGTGGCGATGCAACGCGCTTCAAGCACGATTCGGCGCGCATGATCAACGACCTCAACGCGATGATGGAAGTCAGCGACCGCAACCTGGGCAAGCTGTCCGAGCTGCTGGCCTCCCTGGCCGAAGGCGACCTCACCGTGCGCATGGACGGCCAGTTCCATGGCGTGTTCGCCCGCATGCGCGACGATGCCAACACCACGGCCACGCAGCTGGCCGGCATCGTCGGGCGCATCCAGCAGGCGGCCAGTTCCATCACCGGCTCGGCCAGCGAAATCGCCGCCGGCAATAACGACCTGTCGCAGCGCACCGAACAGCAGGCGGCCAATCTGGAAGAAACCGCCGCCTCGATGGAAGAGCTCACCTCCACCGTCAAGCAGAATGCCGAAAGCGCGCGTCAGGCCAACCAGTTGGCGATCGGGGCCGCGTCGGTGGCGTCGCAAGGCGGGCACGTGGTCAGCCAGGTGGTGGACACCATGTCCGGCATCCAGACCTCCTCCAGGAAGATCGCCGAGATCATCAGCGTCATCGACGGCATCGCCTTCCAGACCAACATCCTGGCCCTGAATGCCGCGGTGGAAGCGGCGCGCGCCGGCGAACAGGGCCGCGGGTTTGCCGTGGTGGCCTCGGAAGTGCGCACGCTGGCACAGCGCTCGGCCGGTGCGGCCAAAGAGATCAAGCATCTGATCGACGACTCGGTCGGCAAGGTGGCGCAGGGGTCGGCCTTGGTGGATCAGGCCGGCAAGACCATGGCCGATATCGTGTCCTCGGTGCAGCGCGTGACCGACATCATGAGCGAGATCTCCGCCGCCTCGCAGGAACAGTCGGCAGGCATCGAGCAGGTCAATCTCACCGTCACCCAGATGGATGAGAGCACCCAGCAGAACGCCGCGCTGGTGGAAGAAGCCACCGCTGCCGCCAACGCCATGCAGCAGCAGGCGCAGCAACTGGACGATGCGGTGTCCAGCTTCCGGGTCGTGGCTGCAACCTCCAGCCAGTTCGGCCATGCCGGCGCACGCGCACCGGCGCGGGTTGCGCTAGCCGCCTACTGATCGCACCTGCCCCGCTTCGGCGGGGCTCCTTCTCTCTTCTCCCTTCCCCTTTCGCGGCTACTGCTCATGACTTCGTCTTCCACACACACTCGCTCCGGCGGCAGTCTGGCGTATCGCCTGATGTTCGGCACCGCGGTGGCTGCGCTGCTGTGTTTCGGTTTGACCGCGGCCATCACCTACTGGCAAAGCAGCCGCGCATTGAGCACGTCTGCGCAGGCCACCATGCAGAATGCCGCGCGCTACCAGGCCGAGCAGATCGGCAGCGAACTGGGCCAGGCCATGACCACCAGTCAGGCGCTGGCCACCACCTTGCTGGCGCAGCGCGCCAACGGCGGTATCAGCCGCGATACCGCCGCTGCGGTAATCCACAATCAGTTGCAGGATCACCCCGAGTGGGTGGGCATGGGCACGTTGTGGGAAGCCCAGGCCTTCGATGGCAAGGACAGCGACTTCGCCAACGCCAAGGGCCACGATGCCAGTGGCCGCTTCATGACCTACTGGGGGCGCGACGGCAAAACGCTGGTGCGTGAACCAGCCACCAATTACGAAACCCCGGGCCTTGGCGACTGGTATCTCAAGCCGCGCGAGCTGCTTCGGCAGACCGTTGCCGAACCCTACGAGTACACGATCGGCGGCAAGACCGTGTTGATGACCACCTTGTCCACCCCGATCCTGCAGGACGGCAAGTACCTGGGTACGGTGGCGGTGGACGTGGCATTGCCCGCCTTGCAGCAACGGCTGGGCGCACTGCGCCCGATGGACAAAGGCTATGTCGAATTGCTCTCGCCCTCCGGCGTGGTGCTGGCATCGCGCGACAGCACGCGCATCGGCAAGCCGCTCACCGACGCGCGCCACCGCGCCGTGCTCGACGCGATCAAGGCCGGCAAGGATGCGGTGGATTTCATTCCCGATGCCAATGGCACGGTGAGTGCCTATGTCCCCTTGCAGATCGGCAAGGCGCAGGAGCGTTTTGCGCTGGGTGTGGTGGTGCCGTCTGCGGCGATCATGCAGCAGGCGCATCGTCTGCTGTGGACGATCCTGTTGGTGGGCCTGATCTCGGCGGTGGTGCTCAGCGGTGCGTTGTTCCTGCTGCTGCGTCGCCAGGTGGTGCGCCCGCTGGAATCTGCAGTAGTCGTGGCCGATGCGATCGCCTCAGGCAAGCTCGATAACCACATCACCGTGCAGCGTCGGGATGAAGTGGGCCGGTTGATGGGCGCCATGCAGCGCATGCAGGACGACCTACGTGCACGGATTGAAGGCGACACCGCCATCGCCAATGAAAACCTGCGGATCCGCTCTGCGCTGGAATACTCCGGCATGGAAGTGTTGCTCGCCGACGAACAACACACCTCAGTCTTCATGACCGAAGCGCTGCATACATCGCTCAAGCACGGTGAGCCGGCTTTTCATGCCAAAGGCCAAACCGGTTTCAGCGCCGATGCGGTAATCGGCAAGCCGCTGGATTACGTACTCGGCACCGACGGCGAGGGCAAGGCGCGTGCACTGCGCGTGCGGCAAGTGCAGTCCACGACGCTGGAGCGCTACAGCTTCGGTCCGGTAACGCTGGATCTGACCATGACTCCGCTGTACGCAGCCGATGGTCGTCGCAGCGGCAGCATGCTGCTGTGGCGCAATGTCAGCGATGAGGTCAGCACGCAACAGGAAGTGGCGGCACTGGTGCAATCGGCGTTGATGGGCGACTTCGGCCAGCGTCTGGCGCTGGAAGACAAGCATGGGTTCTACCTGGAATTCGGTCGCCAGCTCAACGGATTGCTGGAAACCACCTCGCAAAGCCTGGAGCGCATTTCCAGCCTGCTCAGCGCGCTGGCCGAAGGCGACCTCACCGTGCGCATGGATGGGCAGTTCGCCGGCGTGTTCGCCCGCATGCGCGATGACGCCAATGCCACCGTGGCGCAGCTCACCGGCATTGTCTCCGGCATCCAGACCTCGGCCACGCAGATCAATGCGGCCGCCAGCGAAATCGCTGCCGGTAACAACGACCTGTCGCAGCGCACCGAACAGCAGGCGGCCAATCTGGAAGAAACCGCGGCCTCGATGGAAGAACTCACCTCCACCGTCAAACAGAATGCCGAACACGCACGCCAGGCGAACCAGCTGGCCATCGGTGCGGCCGGCGTGGCATCGCATGGCGGTGCGGTGGTGGCGCAGGTGGTCACCACCATGTCCGGCATCGAAACCTCGTCCAAGAAGATTGCCGAAATCATCAGCGTCATCGACGGCATCGCGTTCCAGACCAACATCCTGGCCTTGAATGCGGCGGTGGAAGCCGCGCGAGCCGGCGAACAGGGCCGTGGTTTTGCGGTGGTCGCCTCGGAAGTGCGCACGCTGGCCCAGCGTTCGGCCGGCGCCGCCAAGGAAATCAAGAGCTTGATCGACGACTCGGTCAGCAAGGTGGCAGAAGGCTCTGCGCTGGTGAATCAGGCCGGCAGCACCATGGCTGAAATCGTCTCCTCCGTGCAGCGCGTCACCGACATCATGGGCGAGATTTCTGCCGCCTCGCAGGAACAATCCAGCAGCATCGAGCAGGTCAACCTCACCGTGACGCAGATGGACGAAGCCACCCAGCAAAATGCTGCGCTGGTGGAAGAAGCCACCGCTGCCGCCCGCTCGATGGAAGAGCAGGCCGGGCAGCTGGCGCAGGCCGTCGCGCGCTTTACGCTTGCCGATGCGCCCCAGGTCGCGGCGCTAACACGCCCGGCCAGGCCGGCTTCCATCGCGCCCAGACCGGCAGCACCCGTGCGCCGTGCAGCGGCAGGCGCACCCGCCGGAGCGCCCGGTAATGAAGCCCAGTGGCAGGACTTTTGAGAGCAGCCAATAAAACAACTGTGCTCACTGCCAGTCGGGCGCAGCCGCTGCTCGGAATCGAGTACATACCACTCGTAGACGCTGGTTCCTCCGCGCCATCCACACCCACCTGACGACCGCTCCAGGCGCTCTGTGCGCCGTCGCAACCACGGCGCTGGACCATGGCGTTCTGGATAGATGACGACAGATCAGCTGGTTTACGCAGACATACACGCATTGCGCCCAGCCGCAGAACTATTTGGCTCATTGTTGACACATAAAGAATCGTCGCCAGGAGCCGCTAGCGTGCAAGACAACATCGCGCAGCGACACCCCGGAGTTACATGATGAACAAGTTCAACGATTGGCCCATTCGCCGCAAGCTGATGTTTGCGTTCTGCCTCAGTGCCGTGCTCACCGCCCTGCTCGGTGGCCTGGGTTTTTCGCGCATGAAGCAGATGCAGCAGCAGACCGCCCTCATCAATGAAGATGTAGTGCCGGTGCTGAGCAAGCTTTCGGAACTACGTGGCTTCGCTGGCGAATTCCGCGTCTATGAAGTGGGCCAGTTCGTCAATCTGGACGACCCGGAGCGCTATGCGTATTTCTTCAAGCGCATGGACGAGATCCAGGCCAAGTACGCGCAGACCCAGAAGGCGCTGGACGCCAAGATCGGGCCGGATTCTGCGCTCAAGGCCGAATACGCCAAGCTGGCCGATGCCAGCACGCGCTACTTCGCCGCCAACGTGAAGCTGCGGACGTTGTACGCAACCACTGACCGCGCTGCGGCGATGGAATTCTCGCGCAAGCAGTCTGGCGAGATCCGCAAGGAATTGTTCGCCTCGGTCGACAAGATGTATGCACAGCAGTCCAAGGCGCTGGGCGACATGGTCGCCGCCAGCGCAACCTCGTTCAAGTTCACCAGTGCGGTGCTGTTACTGGGCACCTTATTGATGGCCGCGCTGTCGATCACTTTCGGCTGGTTGATCGCGCGCGGCATCACCAACCCGCTGTCCAGGGCATTGGGCGCCATCCAGGCAGTGTCGCGCGGCGATCTGAGCGTGCAGGTGAGCAAGACCAGCAAGGATGAGATTGGCCAGATGCTCGACGCCACCGGCAACATGACCCAGATGCTGCGTCGTTTCACCGACGAAACCGCGCGCATGTCGCACCTGCATGCTGCCGAAGACATCACTCACCGCATGCCGGAAAATTTCCCCGGCGTGTACGGCACCCTGGCCGGCGGCATCAACACAATGATCTTCGAGCATCTGGATGCCATCACTGATTCGGTGCGCATTCTCAACCAGTACGCACAGGGCGACCTGACCCAGGACGCACGCCGTCTGCCGGCCAGCCGCGCGAACCTGCACGAGGCGATGGACGCGGCCAAGGCAAGCCTGTTGTCGATCAACACCGAGATCAAGCAGCTGGCGCAGGCTGCTGCGGCTGGAGATTTCAGCGCCCGCGGCGACGCGGCGCGCTTCAAGTACGACTTCGCGGTGATGGTGTCGGATCTGAACTCGATGATGGAAGTCAGCGACCGCAACCTGGGCAAGCTGTCGCAGTTGCTCGGTGCCGTGGCCGAAGGCGACCTGACCGCACGCATGGACGGCGAATTCCACGGTGTATTCGCACGTCTGCGCGACGACGCCAATGCCACCACCCAGCGTCTGACCGACATCGTGGGCCGCATCAAGCACTCCACGCTGGCGATCAACACGGCCGCTGGAGAGATTGCGGCCGGTAACAACGACCTGTCGCAGCGCACAGAACAGCAAGCAGCCAATCTGGAAGAAACCGCGGCCTCGATGGAAGAGCTCACCTCCACCGTCAAACAGAATGCCGAACACGCCCGCCAGGCCAACCAATTGGCGATCGGCGCTGCGGGTGTGGCCTCGCACGGCGGCAGCGTCGTCGGCCAGGTGGTCACCACCATGTCCGGCATCGAAACCTCGTCCAAGAAGATTGCCGAAATCATCAGCGTCATCGACGGCATCGCGTTCCAGACCAACATCCTGGCCTTGAACGCGGCGGTGGAAGCCGCGCGAGCCGGCGAACAGGGCCGTGGTTTTGCGGTGGTCGCCTCGGAAGTGCGCACGCTGGCCCAGCGTTCGGCCGGCGCCGCCAAGGAAATCAAGAGCTTGATCGACGACTCGGTCAGCAAGGTGGCAGAAGGCTCTGCGCTGGTGAATCAGGCCGGCAGCACCATGGCTGAAATCGTCTCCTCCGTGCAGCGCGTCACCGACATCATGAGCGAAATTTCTGCCGCCTCGCAGGAACAATCCAGCGGCATCGAGCAGGTCAACCAGACCGTGACGCAGATGGACGAAGCCACCCAGCAAAATGCCGCACTGGTGGAAGAAGCCACCGCCGCCGCACGCTCGATGGAAGAACAGGCGCAGCAACTCACCGAAGCGGTGGCGCTGTTCCGTCTGTCGGCCGAACTGGAAGCGGTCACCCGCGCCACGCCGGTGGTGCGCCACATCACCGGCAAGCGCCCGGTTGCAGTCAGCATGCCGGCCGCCAAGCAGCAGGTCGCGCGCCCGGCAGGCCGTGCGGCAGTGGCGTTGGCGCCGTCCAATGCGTCGGATTGGGCCGAGTTCTGAGCCAGCGGTTGCAACGCTGGCAGCGTTGCAACAGGCCCCGTCATGCAGCCGCGCCCCTCACTCACGGGGCGTGGCTTTTTTTATACCTGGCACCTTGCGGATTGATCGAAACGATTCGCGACGCAGTGTCCCGCCGATCCTCGCAACGCAATCTCGATGGTCGTCAAGACAACTGCAAGCCACCCATAAGACATTCGAATTTTCTTGCTTTATTTGGCATTACGGCAGGGTTTGCTTGGTGATAACGGGCGTTAACGCTCGCCTTGACCGGGATTGGCGGCTTGGCAGGACATGGCGTGTCCTGACGACTCACATCTGTGACCGTAGTTATGTTTTTTTGGCATAGAGGTATTCAGGCCCCGCCCTCCGAGGCCGCTATTGCACTAGCACAACCAGTTCAACCGGCACCACCTACCTACCCACCCGCAGCGCAGCGCTGCCACTCAGCCTTCTGGGAACCGATATGAACGCAGTTCTACAACGCTCCAACGTCGGCCCTCGCTTGGCAGCCGCATTCGCGGTGTTGATCGTGCTGTCCGGCATCATCGCCTTCATCGGCTATCGCGGCTTGAGTTCGGCGCATGCGTTGGTGGACGACATCGTGCACCAGAAGATGATCAAGATCCGATTATCGAACGATATGTTGAACGCCAATTACATCATCTCGATGCAGATGCGCAACTCGGTATTGCCTAACAGCGCCGAGCAGAGCAAGCGCTTTGCACAGACCATCCTGCTCAACCGGGAGACCTACACAAAGGTCAGCGAAAGGCTGCACGCAATGCATTCTTCGCCGCAGGAGCGTGCCCTTGGCAAGGAAATCGACGCACGGCGTGCCGTCGCACGGCCAGCTGTCGATGAGGTGATGCAGCTGATCAAGGCCAATCAGTTGCAGCAGGCGCAGACACTACTGCTGAGCAAGGCTGCGCCACGCGTGCAGGCATGGCAGGACAAGATCGCCGAGAACATCGCACTGCAGGACAAAGTTGCCACCGACGCCTCGGCGGTCGCGCTGAAGTCGATGGACGATTCAAGCAAGCTCCTGGTGGCCGGCACCGTGTTGGTGGTGTTGCTCAGTGGCGCGTTGGGCCTGCTGATCACCCGTAGCCTGACCCAGCCGCTCAGCCGCGCCACCCGCGCTGCAGAATCCATTGCCGGCGGCAAGCTGGACAACGATGTGGAGACCCAGGCCACCGACGAAAGCGGCCGCCTGCTCAAGGCAATGAGCCGAATGCAGGAACAGTTGCGCAACCTGATCGCCGCGCAGGCCGACATGGCCAAGCGCCACGACGATGGCCAGATCAGCTTCCGTATCGATGCGGCCGCATTCCCCGGCGACTATGGCCGCATGGCGCACGACACAAATACGCTGGTGGGTTCGCACATCGCACTGAAGATGCGCATGTCGCAGATCATGGGACGTTACGCGATTGGCGACCTCTCGGAAGACATGGAAAGACTCCCCGGCGAAAAGGCCGTGATCAGCGACACCATGGCGCAGGTCAAGGCCAACCTTGGCGCGATGAACAGCGAGATCAAGCAGCTGGCGCAAGCGGCCGCCAACGGCGACTTCAGCGCACGCGGCGATGCCGAGCGCTTCCAGTACGACTTCCGGGTAATGGTGGAAAGCCTCAATACGCTGATGTCCACCGCCGACGGTAATCTGCAATCGCTGTCCGGGCTGTTGCAGTCCATCGCCGCCGGCGACCTCACCGCGCGCATGAGTGGTGACTTCCGCGGCGTGTTTGCACAGATGCGCGACGATGCCAATGCCACTGCCACGCAGCTGGCCGTAATCGTCAGTGGCATCAAGGCCTCGGCGACGTCCATCAAGGGTGCCGCCAGCGAAATCGCCGCCGGCAACCAGGATCTGTCGCAGCGCACAGAACAACAGGCCGCCAACCTGGAAGAAACCGCTGCATCCATGGAAGAACTCACATCCACCGTCAAGCAGAACGCCGAAAGCGCACGCCAGGCCAACCAGCTCGCCATCGGCGCGGCCGGCGTCGCGTCGCAGGGCGGCCAGATCGTCAGCAAGGTGGTCGAGACCATGAGCGGGATCGAGGCCTCGTCCAAGAAGATCGCCGACATCATTTCCGTCATCGACGGCATCTCGTTCCAGACCAATATCCTGGCCTTGAACGCTGCGGTGGAAGCCGCACGCGCAGGCGAACAAGGCCGCGGATTTGCGGTGGTGGCATCGGAAGTGCGCACACTCGCCCAGCGCTCGTCGGCTGCGGCCAAGGAGATCAAGAGCCTGATCGACGACTCCGTACAGCGCGTGGCCGACGGCTCGGTGCTGGTGCACAGCGCCGGCAAGACCATGGGCGAGATCGTCTCCAGCGTCCAACGCGTCACCGACATCATGGGCGAGATCTCCGCCGCCTCGCAGGAGCAGTCCTCCGGCATCGAACAGGTCAACCAGACCGTTACTCACATGGATGAAGCCACCCAGCAAAATGCCGCGCTGGTGGAAGAAGCTACCGCCGCCGCACGCTCGCTGGAAGAACAGGCCGTGGGCCTGACCGAGGCGGTGGCCGTATTCAAGATCGATGCGGCCTACGCAGCTCCGACCGTGCGCGCCACGCCCTCGCGACCGGTGGTGAGTTCAGCGCTCAAGGCCAAGGTGCCAGCAGCCGGCGGCACCGCAGCCGCCCAACTGCGCGCGGTGGTCACCGCGCCCAGCAACGACACCAGCTGGCAGGAGTTCTAAGCGAACTAAACTGCCTGAACGGTTCCGGTCGGCAGCGATGCCGACCGGCTCAAGGCATAACAGTTATCGGCCGATAGCCTGCGTACGCTTATGAGAGGCACCGATGACCATTGCTCCTGCGCTGTTGCAGCACACCGCTTCATCCTCCCTGCGTCGCTGGACCAGCCGCTGGGACGATCTGGCCATTGTCAAAAAACTCGGTGTGATCGGCGTGCTTGCATTGGCTGGCCTGGTGATCCCGGTGCTGCTTTACAGCGGCAAGCTCAATGAAAGCGTCGCCATCAGCAGCAACGAGTTGCGCAGCTATGCACCGCTTGGGCAGGTGCTGGGCCTGATCACCGACCTGCACGCTGCGCATGTGGGCAGCGGCAGCACTGCCAGCGCTGCGGCGCAACGGGCCGAGCGCGATCTCACCCAACTGCTCGCCACCACGGCCAGCATGCCCGGCTTCGAACGTAGCCAGAAAGAATTGCTTGCCCTGCAGCAGCGCCATGTTGCCGGCGCGGCCGCCGAGGGCTATGCCGCCGTGAGCGAACAGGCGTTCGCCGCGCTCGATGCGCTGCGCGACGACAGCCAGCTGGTCTACACCCCATATATCGAGAGCTACCATCTGGTGGTGTCCACGCTGATCTACAGCCCCGACGCCACCGAATCGCTGACCCGCCTGGATGCCGCCAGCGACCCGTCGCAGGCTGGCGAAAGACGCGCCGTGCTGCGCGAGCAACTCAATCAGCTTGCGCGAAACCATGTACGTTTCCGGCATGAGCTGGACAAGGCGATGGGCCTGCTGGAACAGCCCGATCCGGCCCTGGCCGATGCCGCCAGGACCGAAGCCACCCAAGCAAGCGCGGCCCTGGCCGCCCTCGCTACCGCGCTGGAAGGCAGCGATACCCAGGCAGACACGCAATGGAACGCCGCGCTCGATGCGCTTGGCCAGACCCTGCAGGTGCTCAGCAACGTCTCGTTGCAGGCGCTGCAGCGGCAATCCCAACGTCACCTGGTGGATGCACGCAACGCGATGTGGGAAGCCATCGCCGGCCTGTCGCTGCTGGCACTGCTGATCGCCACGCTGGGTTGGTACACCTTGTCGCGGCTGACCCGTAATGTACGCCGCGCCGCCGCGGTGGCAGCCAATATCGCGCTGGGCCAGCTGGACGATCATGTGGTCGCCGCCAGCCGCGACGAGACCGGGCAATTGCTCGACACCATGCGCCGGATGCAGGAACAACTGCAGCGGGTGCTGAGCGCGCAAAGCGAGATGGCGCAGCGGCACGAGGCCGGCCAGCTCAGCTACCGCATGCCGGCAGACAGCTTTCCCGGTGCCTACGCCATCATGGTGCGCGACACCAATGCGCTGGTCGGCTCGCACATCGCAGTGAAAATGAAACTCGCACAGATCATGTCGCGTTATGCCATCGGCGACCTGAGCCAGGACATGGACCGACTGCCCGGCGAAAAGGCCGTGCTCACCGACACCATGGATACCGTCAAGGCCAACCTGTCGGCGATGAACAGCGAGATCAAGCTGCTCGCGCAGGCCGCCGCCAACGGCGATTTCAGCGTGCGCGGCGATGCGCAGCGCTTCCAGTACGACTTCCGCGCGATGGTGGACAGCCTGAATCAGCTGATGTCCACCGCCGACGCCAACCTGCAGGCGCTTTCCACGGTGTTGCAGGCGATTGCGGCCGGCGATCTCACCACCCGCATGCACGGCGATTTCCACGGCGTGTTCGCGCGCATGCGCGACGACGCCAATGCCACCGTCACCCAGCTGGCTGACATCGTCGGGCGTATCCAGCAGTCCACCGATGCCATCAACGATGCCGCCGGCGAGATTGCGACCGGCAATCAGGATCTGTCGCAGCGCACCGAGCAACAGGCCGCCAACCTGGAAGAAACCGCCGCCTCGATGGAGGAACTCACCGCCACCGTGCGCAACAACGCCGAGCATGCGCGCCGTGCGAACCAACTGGTGGTCGGTGCGGCCACGGTGGCCTCGCAAGGCGGTGCGGTGGTCGGTGAGGTCGTGGGCACCATGGCCGGCATCCAGGCTGCGTCAAAGAAGATCGCCGACATCATCAGCGTCATCGATGGCATCGCGTTCCAGACCAACATCCTGGCCTTGAACGCGGCAGTGGAAGCCGCGCGCGCCGGCGAGCAAGGCCGCGGCTTTGCAGTAGTGGCCAGTGAAGTGCGCACGCTGGCGCAGCGCTCGGCCGGTGCGGCGAAAGAGATCAAGCAGCTGATCGACGATTCGGTCAGCCGGGTCGAGCATGGCAACCAACTGGTCGGCCAGGCCGGTCGCACCATGCAGGACATCGTCGATTCGGTGCAGGACGTCACCACCATCATGCACGAGATCAGCGAGGCCTCGCAGCAGCAGTCGCAAGGCATCGAACAGGTGGGCCAAACCATCGCGCAGATGGACCAGGCCACCCAGCAGAACGCCGCGCTGGTGGAAGAAGCCACCGCCGCCGCCCGCGCGATGGAAGAACACGCGCAGCAGTTACGTAATGCGGTATCGGTGTTCCAGTTGCAGGTTGCGGTGTCGCCCCGCCTTGATCGTGCAGCCTGAGGGCCGCCGGGCGCGCTGACCGCCCCGCATGCGGCACGCCGCAGACGGCCGGTGATGGGGCCGGCGACCTGATCGCCTGTCGATGGGACACCCCCACCACCGCAGTTGTGTCGCTGCCCTGCCAGGACGACCGGTGTTGCTGCCCTGAGGGCACTGCGGCAACCGCGATGCCGCCTTCCGACCTTGGACGCGCCGTCATCCGCGCGTCCTGATATGCGTCATGAGCGAACGCGGCATCGCGCCGATTCGCTTCCCAAAGCCGGTGCACTTACCCGGCAAACCACCTGCCTGCATGCTGCCGTCACGCTTCAGCCCGTGATCGAGCAGTGAATTGGCACCGCACCATCGCGTGCTGATGGCGCTCCCATGAGGGGGGTTTCGGGTCGTTCGTGCACATCAGCATCATCTTGGTGACGGCCACCCATACGCGGCTGGCCAGGCCAGTTCAGCCACTGCCATCCGCGCCGTTACCGTACACAAGCATGCAGACCTGCCTTGCAATCGAGCGCAGCGTGACAACCACTCACGCGCAGCGATGGATCGGCCGGATGCATGCCCGCCCCGGCAGCGCTTGGCGTATGGATTACGCGACCCTGCCGATGCGCATTTCCCCTTCCTGCCCATCGCCTCCGAGACTCAACATGATCGCTCTTCTTCAACGGTACAATGTCGGCAAGCGCCTGACCTTCGCGTTCGGCACGCTGATCCTGCTGTCGTGCGCACTGGTGGCTGCTGGTCTTTACACGCTAGCGCAAGCGCGTCAGAGCCTGGATACGCTCACCAATCGCAACATGGTCATCGTCCAGCATCTGCAAGAGATGAATGACGCCGTCTCGGTGATCGCCTTGCAGCTACGCAATCTCGTGCTGCCGACCACCGCTGAAGAGAATCGTCGCTTCGCCACCTTCATCGAAGAACAGCGCAGCATCTACGACAAAGCGCGCGAGCAGCTTTACGTCTTCCCGGCGACACAGACAGGGCAGGCCATGCGCGACAAGATCGATCAGAACAACAAGATCGCCAGTGCGCTCAACCGCCAGGTCATCGATCTAGGGCTTGCAGGCAAAGCCGATGAGGCACTGCCATTGCTGCTGCAGCGTGCGGCGCCGGCCACGCAGGTGTGGCAGGGTGCGCTGCTGGAATACAAGGCGCTGCAGAGCCAGCGCGCGCAGGAAGCCAACGATGTAGCCACCACGGCGATGGCACGCGGCCGCGTGATGTTGATCAGTGGCGGCCTGGCGGTTGTGTTCATCAGTGGCCTGCTGGGTTGGGCCATCACCCGCAGCCTGGTGCGCCCGCTGTCGCAGGCCACCCGTGCCGCCGAAGCCATTGCCAGCGGCAATCTCGACAACGACGTGCGCACCACCAGCAACGACGAAACCGGCCGCCTGCTGCAGGCGATGGACAAGATGCAGGACCAGGTACGCAACCTGATCAGCGCGCAGCTGGACATGGCCAAGCGCCACGATGCAGGCCAGATCAGCTTCCGCATGGATGCCGCTGCGTTCCCCGGCGACTTCGGTCGCATGGCCGAAGACACCAACGAGCTGGTTGCCGCGCACATCAAGGTCGAGATGCAGACCATCCACCTGGTGGAGCGTTACGCCATCGGTGATCTGAGCGAAGACATGCCGCAATTGCCAGGCGAAAAAGCCGCGATCACCACGGCGATGAACCAGGTCAAGCACAACCTGTCCACGATGAATCACGAGATCAAGCACCTTGCCCAGGCCGCAGCCAACGGCGACTTCACCGCGCGTGGCAATGCCGAGCAGTTCCAGTTCGATTTCCGCATCATGGTGGAAAGCCTCAACCACCTGATGGCCACTGCCGACGGCAACCTGCAGTCGTTGTCCGGCTTGCTGCAGTCGATCGCCGCCGGCGACCTCACCGCACGCATGACCGGCCAGTATCAGGGCGTGTTTGCCCAGATGCGCGACGACGCCAATGCCACTGCTGAGCAGCTCGCCAACATCGTGGGCCGGATCCAGGAAGCCGCCGGCGCGATCGGCCTGGCCTCCGGCGAAATCGCCACCGGTAATCAGGATCTGTCGCAGCGCACCGAACAACAGGCCGCCAATCTCGAAGAAACCGCCGCCTCGATGGAAGAGCTCACCTCCACCGTCAAGCAGAATGCCGAACATGCAAGCCAGGCCAACCAGCTCGCCATCGGCGCCGCGGCAGTGGCTTCGCAAGGCGGCGCTGTGGTGGCAAATGTGGTCACCACCATGGCCGACATCCAGGGCTCGTCGAAGAAGATTGCCGAGATCATCAGCGTCATCGACGGCATCGCCTTCCAGACCAATATCCTTGCGTTGAATGCTGCGGTGGAAGCGGCCCGTGCCGGCGAACAAGGCCGCGGATTCGCCGTGGTCGCCTCGGAAGTGCGCACCCTGGCGCAGCGGTCGGCCAGTGCTGCCAAAGAGATCAAGCACCTGATCGACGACTCGGTCAGCAAGGTTACCCAGGGGGCCACCCTGGTCGACCAGGCCGGCACCACCATGGCCGAGATCGTCGCCAGCGTGCAGCGCGTCACCAACATCATGGGCGAGATTTCTTCCGCCTCGCAGGAGCAATATGCCGGCATCGAACAGGTCAACCAGACCGTGACCCAGATGGACGAAACCACCCAGCAAAACGCCGCACTGGTGGAAGAAGCCACCGCCGCCGCCCGTGCGATGGAAGAACAGGCGCAGCAACTCACCGAAGCCGTGGCAGTGTTCAAGGTGGCCGCACACGCACCGGTAGCGCGTCAGTTGTCGGCCATTGCCAGTGCAACGGCCAATGCCCGCTTCGCGCCGCGTCCGGCGGCACGCGCTACCTCGGCAGCCGTCTCGCAGCGTCGCAGCGCTGCGGGCACCACCACAGCGGCCGCCGATCTGGGCGATTGGCAGGAGTTCTAAGCGCAGCTCAAGCGTTGAAAGCACGACAGGCCGTCGCGCACGGCCGTCGTGTCGATGCACAACGCAACGTGCGGTGCCAAATCGGTGGTGGAATCCGCATCTGGCGCTACACGTCATCGTCCCTAGGTGCAGATGGGATACGAAACAAAAGCGTGCACGAGAGTATCTGTCACACGCATCACCGGCCTCCGCCGTCCGATGGCAGGCGCAGGTGAAACGTCGCCGGCCCTCGGTCGGCGGCCACATCCGCCGCCAGATAGGTTTCACCACTGCAAGGCTGTCTCACCGCGGCATCGGGCCAGCGTTGTATGCGTGTGAGCTGTGCGGCGCACGTGAAATGCAACAAACGCTCGCAACTTTCCGCAGCACGCCAATTTACAAAAAATCACGTATTTCAACGGCTGGATCGCAGAATTGCGCACAGTGGCACCGGATATGCACCAGCCATCCACACGCGGCCATCATCTGCCTGAGACCCGGCTTTACCAAGCAGGCCGAGCCGACTTAATTGATCGCAACCAGCGCCGTTATCAGTGGGCGTGCCGACAGGCGACACGAGCGCAGCGCGCCTGGCTGGCCTGTCGGCGTAACCGCCTCCCACCGTTTCGAGTCGAGCGATTCCATGACCTCTCTTTTGCTGCGTTTCAACGTCGGGCCGCGATTGGCTGCCGCCTTCACCGTGCTGATCCTGCTCTCCGGCTTCATTGCCATCATCGGCTATCGCGGGCTGAGTTCGGCACGCGCACTGGTCGAGGATCTTGTAAGTCAGAACATGACCAAGATCCGCCTCTCCAACGACATGATGAATGCCAATTACGTCATCGCCTCGGAGTTGCGCAATGTCGTGCTGCCAACCAGCAACGAAGACAACCTGAAATTCGTCGCATCCATCAAGCAGGCGCGCATCGACTATGCCAAGGCACGCGACGCGCTCTATGCCATGCCGTCTTCGTCGCAGGGCCAGGACATCCGCGAAGAGATCGACCGCCTCACTCCGCAAGTGCGCGATTTGAACAACAAGGTCATCGACCTGGTGACGTCAGGCCGCAGCGACGAGGCATTGCCGCTGCTGCTCACCCAGGCAGCGCCCGCGCTGCAGCAGTGGCAGGACAAGATCGGCGAGAACATCACACTGCAGGACAAGCTCGCTGCCGAAGCGGCAGAGCTGGCGCTGCAGTCGATGGCCGATTCGCGCAAGTTGCTGGTCGGCGGTTCGCTGCTGGTGGTGCTGTTGAGCGGCACCTTGGGCTTGCTGATCACCCGCAGCCTCACCCGGCCGCTGAGCCGTGCCACCCGCGCCGCCGAAGCGATTGCCGAGGGCAAGCTCGATAACGCCGTGCACAGCGAGGCCAGCGACGAAACCGGTCGCCTGCTGCAGGCAATGGACAAGATGCAGTCGCAGGTGCGCAACCTGATCACCGCCCAGCTGGACATGACCAAGCACCACGATACCGGCAAGGTGAGCTTCCGCATGGATGCCGGCGCTTTCCCGGGCGATTACGGCCGCATGGCCGGCGACACCAACGCGCTGGTCGACAGCCACATCCAGGTCACTGCGCGCCTGGCGCAGATCATGGGCCGCTATGCGATTGGCGACCTCAGCGAGGACATGGACGCCCTGCCCGGCGAACAAGCCAAACTCACCGAGACCATGGCGCAGGTCAAACGCAATCTGGCAGCGATGAATCAGCAGATCAAGCAGCTGGCCCAGGCCGCAGCAGCTGGCGACTTCAGCGCACGCGGCGATGCGGCGCAGTTCCAGTACGACTTCCGCATCATGGTCGAAAGCCTCAACACCTTGATGGCCACTGCCGATGGCAGCCTGCAATCGCTGTCGGGCATATTGCAGGCCATTGCAGCGGGCGATCTGACCGCACGCATGGACGGCGATTTCAAAGGCGTGTTTGCACAGATGCGCGACGACGCCAACGCCACCGCCAGCCAGCTGGCCGGCATCGTCGGGCGCATTCAAACCTCGGCAGTCTCGATCAATACGGCTGCCACCGAAATTGCCGCCGGCAACAACGACCTGTCGCAGCGCACCGAACAACAGGCCGCCAACCTGGAGGAGACTGCCGCCTCGATGGAAGAGCTCACCTCCACCGTCAAGCAGAATGCCGAGGGCGCACGGCAGGCCAATCAGCTGGCCATCGGCGCGGCCAGCGTGGCTTCGCAAGGCGGCGAAGTGGTCGGCAAGGTGGTCGACACCATGGCCGGCATCCAGGCGTCCTCGAAGAAAATTGCAGACATCATCAGCGTCATCGACGGCATCGCCTTCCAGACCAATATCCTGGCCTTGAACGCCGCTGTGGAAGCCGCGCGTGCCGGCGAACAAGGCCGCGGCTTTGCGGTGGTGGCCTCGGAAGTACGCACGCTGGCACAGCGTTCGTCTGCCGCCGCCAAGGAGATCAAGGACCTGATCGGCGACTCGGTGCAGCGCGTGGCCGACGGCTCGCAGCTGGTAGACCATGCAGGCCGCACCATGGCTGAAATCGTCTCCTCGGTGCAGCGCGTCACCGACATCATGAGCGAGATTTCCGCCGCCTCGCAGGAACAATCTGCCGGCATCGAGCAGGTCAATCTCACCGTCACCCAGATGGATGAGGCCACCCAACAAAACGCCGCATTGGTGGAAGAAGCCACCGCCGCAGCACGCGCAATGGAAGAACAGGCCCAGCAGCTCACCGAAGCGGTGGCCGTGTTCAAGCTGGACGACGACACCCACGCTGCACGCCTCATCACCCGCCAAACCGTCAAACCTGCGGCGCCGTCACATCTGCGGCATCTGCGCAGCAGCGGGCGAGCGCCAGCGCCCGCCCTCGCCACCACAGGCAGCGAGGATTGGCGCGAATTCTGAGCCAGTGCCACCGGAGCAACGGTTTCGGTCTTGTTCTCCCCAAACGGCCGGCCCGGCACTCCCAGGTCGGCCGTGCGCGTTTACGGAGTACGCCGCGCACGATCTCTCCTTCATTGGATAGCTGTCTGCGCTGTCGATGCGCTGCGGCGGAACGCAACGCTCTATGCCGAACAGCCCATCTCGGCGCAGCCGCGTCGCGCGCGTGCCAAACCATCCGGGCATCCGGGCATCCGGGCATCCGGGCATCCGGGCATCCGGGCATCCGGGACAGTACATACCTGCGTGAAATCCTCCTTCACATCCAGCTGCGATCAGAGCAGTGTTTTGGCCTGGAAAGACAAATTCCGACAGGGAATCAAGGGTCTCTCCCGACAGCCGACCACCAATTCCCTACGTGGTCTACACATGGCCATCACGTAGCTGATCCGTGGATTTACCCGCTCAAACCGCGCACATCAATGCTCTCACGACCCGGCCGTTACTGGATCACGGAAGGCAGCAGTTCCCCGCAGCGCTCCAGCGTACGTGTGCAGCTCCTGCTGCTTCGCCCACCCATTGCTCAGGCCATTCCATGACTTCTTTTCTGCATCGCTTCAACGTCGGCAAACGCCTCTCGCTGGCATTCGGCATCCTGATCCTGCTGTCCTGCGCGCTGGTGGCCGCCGGCCTGTACACGCTTGGTCAGGCGCGCGATCGCCTGGACACCATCGTCAAACGCAATATGGCGATGATCCAGTACGCCACCGACATGCTGGACGCCAATGCCACAATCTCGTTGAACCTGCGCAACATCGTGCTGCCGACCACGCCCGAGCAGAATCGCCAGTTTGGCGAAGTGATCGACACGCAGCGCACCCGCTACAAGGACCTGCGCGAGAAGCTCTACGCGTTTCCCGCCGACGCGCACGACCAGCAATTGCGCAACGCGCTGGATTCAACCCGCGAGCAGGCGCTGGCGCATAACCAGCAGGTGCGCGAACTGGGCACGGCCGGCAAGGTCGACCAGGCCATGCCCATCCTGCTCGAACGCGCAGCACCAGCCACCCAGCGCTGGCAGGATGCGATCCGCACCTACTCGGATGCGCAGCGCAAGAGCAGCCAGCTGGCCTACGACCAGGCCAATGTCTCGATGGCGCGTGGCCGCAGCATGCTGATCGGCGGCGGCCTGGCCGTGGTGCTGCTGAGCGCACTACTGGCCTGGACGATCACCCGCAGCCTCACCGGCCCGCTGAACCGCGCCACCCGCGCTGCCGAGGCCATTGCCGATGGCAAGCTCGATAACGCAGTGCACAGCGAGGCCAGCGATGAAACCGGTCGTCTGCTGCAGGCGATGGACAAGATGCAATCGCAGGTGCGCAACCTGCTCGCCGCACAGACCGACATGGCCAAGCGCCACGACGATGGCCAGATCAGCTTCCGTATCGACGCCGAGGCATTCCCGGGCGAGTATGGCCGCATGGCCGGCGACACCAACAACCTGGTGGCGTCGCATATTGCAGTGAAGATGAAGCTGGCACAGATCATGGGCCGCTACGCGATCGGCGACCTCAGCGAAGACATGGAAAAGCTGCCAGGCGAAAAGGCGGTGCTCAGCGAGACCATGGCCCAGGTCAAGGTCAATCTCGGTGCGATGAATACCCAGATCAAGCACCTGGCCCAGTCGGCGGCCAATGGCGATTTCAGCGCCCGCGGCGATGCCGAGCGCTTTCAGTACGACTTCCGCTTGATGGTGGAAAGCCTCAACACCTTGATGGCCACCGCCGATGGCAACCTGCAGTCGCTCTCGGGCCTGTTGCAGTCGATCGCTGCCGGCGACCTCACCGCACGCATGAGTGGTGAGTTCCACGGCGTGTTCGCACAGATGCGCGACGACGCCAACGCCACGGCGACCCAGTTGTCCGGCATCGTCGGGCACATTCAGCACTCGGCCACCTCGATCAATGCCGCCGCCAGCGAAATCGCCGCCGGCAACCAGGATCTGTCGCAGCGCACCGAACAACAGGCCGCCAACCTGGAAGAAACCGCTGCATCCATGGAAGAACTGACCTCCACCGTCAGGCAAAACGCAGAAAGCGCCCGCCAGGCCAATCAGCTCGCCATCGGCGCCGCCAGCGTGGCATCGCAGGGCGGCGAGGTGGTCAGCAAGGTGGTCGACACCATGAGTGGCATCGAAACCTCCTCCAAGCGCATTGCCGACATCATCAGCGTCATCGACGGTATCTCGTTCCAGACCAATATCCTGGCCTTGAATGCCGCCGTGGAAGCGGCGCGTGCCGGCGACCAGGGCCGTGGCTTTGCGGTGGTGGCATCGGAAGTGCGCACACTCGCACAGCGCTCGTCGGCTGCGGCCAAGGAGATCAAGAGCCTGATCGACGACTCGGTGCAGCGGGTGGCCGACGGTTCGCAGCTGGTGGACCAGGCCGGCAAGACCATGGCCGAGATCGTTGCCAGCGTGCAGCGTGTGACCAACATCATGAGCGAGATCTCCGCCGCCTCGCAGGAGCAGTCGGCCGGAATCGAACAAGTCAACCAGACCGTCACTCACATGGATGAAGCCACCCAGCAGAACGCCGCATTGGTAGAAGAAGCCACGGCTGCAGCACGTGCAATGGAAGAACAGGCCCAGCAGCTCACCCAAGCGGTGGCCGTGTTCAAGATCGAGAGCCACCTGCCGGTTGCCGCACGCACTGCGCCGCTCGGCGCTGCACGCGCCATGCCACGCAGCGCACCGCGGCCGGTGCTGGCCTCCGCCTCGCCCCGCGCCAACAATGGCGGCGCCCATGCCACCGCAACCGCCGCTGCCGGCGACTGGCAGGAGTTCTGATCCGTTGACCACGCCTGGGACGTGCTGCGCCCTCTCACTGCAAGGCGTCGCGCTGGCCAGACGGCACAGGGAGGGCATGACACGCCGGCACCGCTGCGCAACGCGGCAGCGACACGGCAGTTCCCAGTAACACGGTCCACAGGCAACACCACACACTTCGAGAGCCTTCGATCCGCACTCCGCCGATCTTATGGGCCGCTTCCCTTGCGAGGGGAAGCGGCCCTTTTTTGGTTTGCCGTCCCCACTCCCAAGTCGAGACCAGCAGCCAGGCAGGCGTTTTGACGGTCGTTCCGCTCCCCTGGTCGCAAGCGGCGACCCTCAAATTTCACAAAAAATTTACAAATAACAGATGAATGCCGAGGCACTGGAAACGCTTACACCGACTGAGGGCTGAATGCAATGGCTGATTTGTGCTGATTTCGACAGAAACGATGAATTTCGAGCATGGTCAGCCGCTATGGACTTCACGCATCCGTAACGCCCTCCCCCGGGCAAGGTCGATTCCTCATGCATTCCTTTAACCGCCTCTCTGTCGGCACGCGGCTCTCCGCACTGCTGACCCTGGTCATCGCCATCTCGTTGGGCCTGCTGGCTCTGACCATTTACCGTCAGTCCGCTGGCGACATCGAATCGCAGGTCAAGGCCGAGCTGCGCTCAAGTACCCGATTGATGCAGCAGTCGGTTGCGATGTACGACGTCACCCTGACCGAAGGCACCCAGCGCCTGGGCAGCGTGTTTGACGACATGCTCCCCACCGGAGCGCGCGAACTCGATAGCGCCAGCACCGTCACCATCGGCGAGCAGAACACCCCGTCACTGCGCGCCGGCAAGCAGGTGCTGAATCTCAACTTCGACGCAGTGGATCGCTTTGCACAGGCCGCCGGCGGTGTCGCCACCATCTTTGCGCGCACCGGCGACGACTTCGTGCGTATCACCACCTCGCTGCGCAACAAGCAGAACGAACGCGTCATCGGCACCCTGCTCGATCGCAAGGGCAAGGCCTACGCCGCACTGTCGCAAGGCAATGCCTTCACCGGCCAGGCGCAGCTGTTCGGCGAGCAATACATGACCCACTACCAGCCGCTGCGCAACGCCGCCGGCGAAGTGATCGGCGCGCTGTTCGTCGGGCGCAACTACACCCAGGGGCTGGCCGCGCTCAAGTCCCAGGTCAGCGCCACCAAACTGGGCCAGGATGGCTACTTCGTCATCGTCGACATGGCGCCGGGCGACCATCAAGGCCAGGTCATCGCGGCCCCACCGGGCACCCCGGCCACGTTGGCGGCGCTGGTGCCGGCCGAGCAGCAGGCGCTGTTGCAGGCGGTGCTGGACGGCAAGCAGCCCAGCGCCACCCTGCAGCTGCGCGATGCCAAGGGCAGCAGCCAGGCATTCGAAGTCAACGCACAGCGCTACGCGCCGTGGCAGTGGGCGGTGATTGGCGCGCAGCCACGCAGCGCCATCGACGGCCCGCTGGACGCATTGATGGGTAGCATGCTGCTGTTCTCGCTGGTGGTGCTGGCGCTGTGCATCGCGGTGGTGTTCATTGCCGCGCGCAAGATGGTCACCCGCCCGTTGCTGGCAGTGGAACGCGTGCTCGGCGATGTGGCTGCCGGCCGCCTGGACAACCCCATCGAGATCGACCGGCACGACGAACTCGGCCGCCTGCTGCTCAACGCACGCACCATGCGCGACGACCTGCGCGCACGCCTGGAACGCGACCATCTGATCGCCAGCGAAGCGCTGCGCGTACGCACCGCGCTGGACGATGTCAGCACCAACGTGATGATCGCCGACGCCGACCGCCGCATCATCTACGTCAATCGCCCGCTGCAGCGCATGCTCTCGGCGATGCAGGACGTGCTGCGGCACGACCTGCCCGGCTTCGATGCCAACGCATTGAGCGACACCCGCATCGACCAGTTCCATCGCAACCCGGATCAGGCACGCCTGCTGGATCAGCTCAAGGGCGCGCACACCGCACAGATCGAGATCGGCGGCCGCGTGGTGCTGGAAGTGGTCAGCCCGGTGCTGGCTGCCACCGGCGAGCGCATGGGCTATGTGGTCGAATGGAGCGACCGCACCCAGGAAGTGCAGGTGGAACAGGAGGTCGCGCACGTCGTGCAGGCTGCCGCCGCCGGCGACCTCAGCGAGCGGATCGACATCCAGGGCAAGCACGGCTTCCTGCTGCTGCTGGCCCAACAACTCAACACGTTGCTGGACAACAACGCCGACGGCCTGTCGCGCGTCTCCGCGTTGCTCTCGTCGCTGTCGCAAGGCGATCTGACCGCGCGCATGGACGGCGACCTACAAGGCGTGTTCGCCACCATCCGCGACGACGCCAATGCCACCGCCGACCAGCTGGCCGGCATCGTGCGCCGCATCAAGGACTCTTCCCTGGCGATCAATTCAGCCGCCAGCGAAATCGCCACCGGCAACAGCGACCTGTCGCGTCGCACCGAGCAACAAGCGGCCGCGCTGGAAGAAACCGCTGCCTCGATGGAAGAACTCACCGCCACCGTCAAGCAGAACGCCGACAACGCCGACCAGGCCAACCGCCTGGTGCTGGATGCCGCCGGCGTGGCGGTCAAGGGCGGCGATGTGGTCGGCCGCGTGGTCACCACCATGGCCGACATCGACACCTCGTCCAAGAAGATCGCCGAGATCATCAGCGTCATCGACGGCATCGCCTTCCAGACCAATATCCTGGCGTTGAACGCGGCCGTGGAAGCGGCACGTGCCGGCGAACAGGGCCGTGGCTTTGCCGTCGTCGCCAGCGAAGTACGCACGCTGGCGCAGCGTTAGGCCGGTGCGGCAAAAGAGATCAAGCACCTGATCGAAGACTCGGTGACCCGCATCGGTAACGGCGCGGCATTGGCCTCCGAAGCCGGCAGCACCATGCAGCAAGTGGTGAGCTCGGTGCAGCGGGTCACCGACATCATGGGCGAAATCACCAGTGCATCGCGCGAGCAGGCCGCCGGCATCACCCAGGTCAACCAGACCGTCACCCAAATGGACGAAACCACCCAGCAAAACGCCGCGCTGGTGGAAGAAGCCACTGCCGCAGCGCGCTCGATGGAAGACCAGGCCGCACAGCTGGTCGATGCGGTGGCAGTGTTCCGTCTGGAACCGCAAGACCGGCTGAGCACCCTGCTGGCAAACGCACGCCACGCCTATAACTGATGCGGCAACCACGATTGCTGCCAGGGAAATCACAGCGTCGAGGGCGCGATGCCCTCACCGCACCAGATAGCTGGCTGGTAGTTTTTTGAAGAACCAGGACGCCACATCAGAGCGCTGATAGTTGCCTGATTGAAAGCTCTGCACACCGACCAACTTGACTGGTCCTTGCCCGCCCACCGTCGCGGGACCTTGAGCGGCATGGATGCCGCGCCAGAGCCTCCATGGACGGATTCACGGCGTGTCCCGCGATGGTGGGCGGGCAAGGGCCCCGCAGCAAGGGCCCTGCAGCAAACGCACAGCAGCCATGCGCGGCACCCTCACAGCACCAGTAGGCATATGCGTCTGGTCAGCCGCTCTTAAAGATTTCGCTTTGCCGCCGATATCAAGGCGACGCCGGGACAACCCGTCCGGCGCCTTCCCGCTTCCACTGTGCTTGTGCCCATGTCCCAAGGCGATACCTCAGAGCTGGACCACGACGCCGATCACCTTGCCGAAGGTGACGAGCGCTATCTGCTGCGCAACAAGCGGCAGATCCGTGGATTGCTGCGCCAGCTGCTCGACCAACGCGCCATCGTGACCATGCATGTGGCCGGCCGCGACATGGCCGTGCCCACCGCCGTGCTGGAAATCGACGAAGACGACGACTGCGTGATCCTGGACGGCAGCCATAGCGATGCCTCCAACCGCGCCATCGAAGGCGCCAAGTACCTGCTGTGCTACGCCCAACTGGAGCGGGTCAACATCCGTTTCCGCCTGGAAAAGGCCGAGCGCCTGGAGCGCGACATCCACGTCGCCTTCCGCGCCGATCTGCCTAACGCCATGTACCACATGCAGCGGCGCGAATCGTACCGGCTGGAAACCCCGATCACCGACTCGCCCATCTGCACCATCCGTCAGGAAGAAGCACAGGGCGGCGTACTCAACCTGCAGCTGCGCGTCATCGACATCAGCAGCGGCGGCCTGGCGGTAGCGCTCACCGACGGCATGCCCTTGTTCGAACCGCAACACACCTACCGCAATTGCTCCCTGCAACTGCCCGACACCGCCCCCATCACGCTGCCGCTCACCGTGTGCAGCCAGTACAAGCAGACCCTGCCCAACGGCAGCGAAGGCCTTCGCGTCGGCATGCAATTCAGCGACCTGCCACGCGGCGCCGACGAAACCATCCAGCGCTACATTTTCCGCGTCGACCGCCAGCGCAACGCGCGCAAGAGCGGCGCCTTCTGAACCCCCCCGCACCACGCGGGGCCGGCGCCTAAAGTTGCTGCCCACCCCGCCGATGTTGCTAGAGCAACCCGCATCCGTCTCTGCTGCCGCAGTCCTGCCGCAACCTGACATTTAGCCGCAACGCCCGGAGTTTCCATGAACGATAAAAGCACTGCCACCGGCACCGGTGGTGAATTCCTCAGCTTCGCCTTGGGCGAAGAACACTACGGCGTGGACATCCTGAAGGTGCAGGAAATCCGCGGCTACGACTCGGTCACCCGCCTGCCCGACGCGCCCGACTACATCAAGGGTGTGATCAACCTGCGCGGCACCATCGTGCCGGTGATCGACCTGCGCCTGAAGCTGCGACTGAAAGAAGCGCGCTACGACGCCTTCACCGTGATGATCGTGCTCAACGTCGAAGACCGCGTGGTTGGCATCGTGGTGGACAGCGTCTCGGACGTGATCCCGCTCAACGACGACCAGATCCGCCCCACGCCCGAATTCGGCGCTGCGGTCGACACCCGTTTCATCTCCGGTATCGGTACCCAGGACGATCGTATGCTGATCCTGCTGGATATCGAAACCCTGCTGGACAGCACCGAGCTGGGTCAGCAACTGGTCGAAGAAGCCGCCTGATTCAAACGGCTGACCTGCCTCGCCCGCGGTCGTCGGAGAGGTGTGGAGGATGTGCAAGCAATGCTGTGTACGACACGTACATGGCAACGCCGGCACCCACCGCACCGCTCCGACGGCCGCAGCGGTTTCAGGCAAATGGTTATACGACCATCGCGTGTCGGGAGACTCCCGACACGCGACGCACCACTATTTTAAAGTGAGACAGCAGTCACGCTTTTCCACTTCAAGTTGAACGGCAGCTAGCCGATAGCTGAATAGAAGCCCGCATCCACACAAGCGGGTCACCGTTCGACTTTTGATTCTGGAGAATCCCTATGAAGTTCCTGCTCTCGCTCCTCCCCGTCGCTGCTCTCGTGATCGTCGCTCCCACGCTGTCGGCTCAGTCGCAGGAAATGATTCCGCCGGAGATGGCCACCCGCTTCGTCGGCAAGGACGGTATGGTGTGCGGCAAGGTCGAAAAGGCCAAGTACGCGCAGAGCTCGGAAGGCGAACCCACCTTCCTGTACATGGGCGGCATGTTCCCGCGCCACACCTTCTCGGCGCGCATCGACGGCGCCAATCGCGGCAAGTTCAGCTTCGCCCCGGAATCGCTCGAAGGGAAGGACGTCTGCGTCCTCGGCAAGATCCAGCGCGACAGTTCGCGTGCCGAAATCGAAGTCAGCTCCCCGGCCGGCCTGAAGCTCGCCACCATCAAGTAATCGCATCGCACATCGCCACGCCCATGCGTGGCGATGTGCTGTCTGGATTATGCGGACTGACTTTCACGGGGGAATCGTGTCAATGCAATGGATCAATAATCTGAAACTGATGCCGCGTCTGATGCTGGCGTTCGCCGTCGTGCTGCTGATCATGCTGGTGCAGGGAATCATCGCGTATTCAGGCCTGGCCTCGCTCAATAACGTCACCCGCGACCTTGCCGGCAACACCATGTCCAGCGTGCGCGAGGCCGGCGATCTGCGCGGCATGCTGGGCGAATATAGGAATGCGTCTTATCAAAATCTGGTGCGCGCCAGTGATGCGGTCAAGCAGGACGCCAAAGTCCACGCCAAGAAGCTCAACGGCGAAATCGAAACGACGATCAAAGGCTATCCCCGCCTGATCGAAACCCCGCGGCAGAAGAAGTTGTTCGACGTCTTCGTGGCGGACTGGAAGAAGGCATCGGCCTCCTACGCCAGCGTCAGTGAAATGATCGAGCTGAATCTGCCCGACGATGCCATCGACACCTTCGTTGGCGAGACCCGCACCCTGCACAGCAAGGCCCAGGATTCGCTGGCCGCGTTGATCGCCGAAGACAATCTGTTGGCGCAGGCTGCAAAGAGCAAGGCAGAGACAGTCCACGCCACTTCCGTTTCGCTGACCGTGATGGTGCTGCTGATCGGCATCGTCGGTGGCCTGGGTCTGGCGTTTCTGTTCGCCCGTTCCATCGTCAAGAACATGCGCGGCGCGGTCTCGACTGCCACCGAAATCGCCGGCGGCAAGCTGGATGGCCAGATCAATGTGCAAGGCCAGGACGAAGTGGGCGAACTGATGCGCTCCATGCAGCGCATGCAGCGCGATCTGAGGGAGCGCATCGAACGCGACCAGAAGATTGCCGACGAAAACCTGCGCATCCGCACCGCGCTGGACAAGTCCTCCACCGCCACCTTCATTACCGATACCGATCGCACCATCATCTACGCCAACGAAGCGTTCACCAAGCTCGTCGCGCACTACCAAGGCAGCATCCGTCTGGCATCGTCGGATTTTGAAGCCGGCCAGATCATCGGCCAGCACATCAGTTATCTCGGCCTGCCCGAGGCGACCGTGCGCAAGGCAATTGCTGCGTTGGAACGCGATGGCATCACTAACTTCGAAGAGCGCTACGGCGAGTTCGTGATGATGCAGACCGTCACCGTCATCAAGAACGAGCAGGGCGAGAGCACCGGCGAAGTCTGCGAATGGCGCGATCGCACCATCGAAGTGCAGGTCGAAGAAGAAGTCGCCCGCATCGTGCGCGCCGCTGCCAGCGGCGACATGAGCGGCCGCGTGGAAACCGACGGCAAGCACGGCTTCTTCCTGCAACTGGCGCAGCAGCTCAACGGCTTGCTGGATGCCAACGCCGCCAGCCTGGAGCAGATTTCCTCGCTGCTCTCGGCGCTCTCGCGTGGTGACCTGACCGTGCGCATGCATGGCGAGTTCAGCGGCGTGTTTGCGCAGATGCGTGACGATGCCAATGCCACCGCCGAGCAGCTGGCCGACATCGTCGGGCGCATCAAGGTCTCCTCCACCGCCATCAACTCGGCGGCTGGCGAAATCGCCTCGGGCAATAGCGACCTGTCGCACCGCACCGAACAGCAGGCCGCCAACCTGGAAGAAACCGCTGCCTCGATGGAAGAGCTCACCTCCACCGTCAAACAGAACGCCGAAAGCGCGCGTCAGGCCAATCAACTGGCCATCGGCGCCACCGGTGTGGCCTCGCAGGGTGGCGAGGTGGTCTCGCAGGTGGTCACCACCATGTCCGGCATCGAAGCCTCGTCCAAGAAGATCGCCGACATCATCAGCGTCATCGACGGCATCGCGTTCCAGACCAACATCCTGGCGCTGAACGCCGCAGTGGAAGCGGCACGTGCCGGCGAACAGGGCCGCGGCTTTGCGGTGGTCGCTTCCGAAGTGCGCACGCTCGCACAGCGTTCGGCCGGTGCGGCCAAGGAGATCAAGGGTTTGATCGACGACTCCGTGCACAAGGTGGCCGAAGGCTCGGCGCTGGTGCGCAAGGCCGGCGCCACCATGGCCGACATCGTCGCCAGCGTGCAGCGCGTCACCGACATCATGGGCGAGATTTCTGCCGCTTCGCAGGAGCAGTCGGCCGGCATCGAGCAGGTCAATCAGACCATCACCCAGATGGACGAAACCACCCAGCAGAATGCTGCGCTGGTGGAAGAAGCCACCGCCGCCGCCCGCTCGATGGAAGAGCAGGCCGGGCATCTGGCCGAAGCGGTATCGGTGTTCAAGCTGGACGACACCGCCGCGCATGTGGCGCAGACCGCACGGATCCGCCCGATCGCCTCGCGCCCGGTTGCAGTGAAAAGCCCTGCCAAGCCGGCAGCACGCGCAGCGGCAAGCGGGTCGCGGCCCGGCCAAACCCAGGCCGCGCTGGCCGACGGTAACTGGCAAGAGTTCTGATCCACCGCCTCACCCACAACGCCCCGGCACTGCCGGGGCGTTGTGCATCTGGGGTGTGCATCTGCGCTGACCACTGCGCGCCCGCTGCCGCGGATTGCACGACTTGCGGCTTGCGGCTTCCAGCTCGCAGCGCCCGAAAAACGCGCAGCCCGGCCAACTCACACGGCCTACCGAGCACAACCGCGTGCAATCCACGTATTGGCGCTTCAGTTGCGCGGCTCCGTGGCCGATATCCAGTTATAGCTCACGACGCGTATGGATATGACGACCACGACTTCCGCTTCAGACACACGCGAATTTGATTTCGGCGACCGCGACTTCAAGCGCGTCTGCGATTTGATCTACCAGCGTGTCGGCATCTCCCTGGCTCCGGCCAAGCGCGACATGGTGTATGGCCGCCTGTCGCGTCGTCTGCGCGCGCTCGGTCTGCGCTCGTTCCGCGAGTACATCGACCAACTCGAAGCCGGCAACGACGAAGAAGAATGGCAGGCGTTCACCAACGCGCTGACCACCAACCTGACCTCGTTCTTCCGCGAGCCGCACCATTTCGACAAGCTGCGCGAAGAACTGCAAAAACGCGCCTCGCAGGCACCGCTGAAGATCTGGTCGTGCGCTGCATCCACCGGTGAGGAGCCCTACTCCATCGCCATCACTGCCTGCGAAGCCTTCGGCACGCTGACCCCACCGGTGAGCATCGTTGCCACCGATGTCGACACCCAGGTGCTGGAAACCGCCTCGCGCGGCGTCTACGCCATCGACCGCGTCGCCTCGCTGGATGCGGCGATCAAGCGCAAGTATTTCCAGCGCGGCAGCGGCCCCAACGAGGGCAAATGCCGGGTCATTCCGGCGCTGCGCCAGCTCATCGAATACAAGCAGTTGAACCTGCTGACACCGCGCTACGACGTCGGCGGCCCGTATGCGGCGCTGTTCTGCCGCAACGTGATGATCTATTTCGACAAGCCCACCCAGCGCGGCATCCTCTCGCGCCTGGTCAGCCACATGGGCGACGACGGCCTGCTCTATACCGGCCACTCGGAGAACTACCTGCACGCGGCCGACCTGATCCAGCCGTGCGGGCGCACGCTGTATCGGCGCGCACCGCGCGCAGGAGCCTCTGCATGAGTACGGCCGTGCAAGTCGACGATGTCATGCGTTACCGCGATTCGCGGTTCCAGACCATCGCCGCCAAACTGCTGCCCACCCAGTATCTGGTGGTGGACGACGACACCGCGTTGACGACCACCTTGGGATCGTGCGTTGCGGCCTGCCTGCGCGACCCAGTGCTCAAGATCGGCGGCATGAACCACTTTCTGTTGCCGGAAGGCCAGGTCGGCGACGGCGCACCCGCACGCTACGGCAGTTATGCGATGGAGTTGCTGATCAACGACATGCTCAAGCGCGGCGCGCATCGCAAACGCATCGAAGCCAAGGTGTTCGGTGGCGCCAACGTGCTCAAGGGCTTCACCAGCAACCCGGTGGGCACGCGCAACGCCGAGTTCGTGCGCCAGTACCTGCAGGCCGAACACATTCCCATCATTGCCGAAGATCTGTGCGGCATCCATCCGCGCAAGGTGTGGTTCTTCGCGACGACCGGCCGCGTCGTTGTGCAGCGTCTGCCGCATGCACACGAAGCCGAAGTCGCCGCCACCGAATCGGCCGTGCGCGCCCGTCTGTCCAAAGCACCGGTTACCGGTGGAGTGGAGTTGTTCGAATGACGCTGGAAACCCCTGTACGCGTACTCATCGTCGACGACTCGGCAGTGGTGCGTCAGATGCTCACCGAAATCCTGTCGCGCGACCCCGGCATCGAAGTGATCGGCTCGGCTGCCGACCCGATCCTGGCGCGCGAAAAGATCAAACGCCTCAATCCGGACGTGATCACGCTGGACGTGGAAATGCCGCGTATGGACGGCCTGGTGTTTCTGGAAAACCTGATGCGCCTGCGCCCCACCCCGGTGGTGATGATTTCATCGCTGACCGAGCGCGGTGCCGACACCACCTTGCAGGCCCTGTCGCTGGGCGCGGTGGACTTCGTGTCCAAGCCCAAGATCGACGTCGCCCGTGGGCTGGAAGGTTATGCCGAAGAGATCGTCAGCAAGGTCAAGATGGCTGCCAGGGCCAAGGTCAGCGCACTCAATCGCCCGAGCGCGCCCAAGGTCACCCTGGACATGCAGTCCGCACCGGTGCCGGGCAGCGCACTGCGCTTTCGCACCACCGACCGTCTGATCGCCATCGGCGCCTCGGCCGGCGGCACCGAAGCGCTGCGCGTGGTGCTGGAACACATGCCCGCCGATGCACCGGCGGTGGTGATGACCCAGCATCTGCCCGCCAGCTTCAGCACCGCCTTTGCCGAGCGCCTCAATCGTCACTCGGCCATGTCGGTGCGCGAAGCCAGCGATGGCGAAGCGATCCTGCCCGGCCACGCCTATCTGCCGCCGGGCGGCCAGCATCTGCGCATCATCCGCGACGGTGCGCGCTGGCGCTGCCGTATCGATGACGGCCCGCCGGTCAATCGCCACAAGCCTGCGGTGGACGTGCTGTTTCGCTCGGTTGCCGCCAACGCCGGCCCGAACGCGGTCGGCGCCATCCTCACCGGCATGGGCGACGACGGCGCACGCGGCCTGCTGGAAATGCTGCAGGCCGGTGCGCCCACCCTGGTGCAGGACGAAGCCAGCAGCGTGGTCTGGGGCATGCCCGGCGCCGCCTACAAGCTCGGTGCCGCGCAGGAAGTGGTGCCGCTGGACCGCGTGGCCGAGCGCTTGATCGCGCTGTCGGCGCAGGCGCGCTGATCCCGCATGACCGCCCCTCCCCCACATCCGACTGACCCAACCGAGCAGCCCGGCACCCCGGGTAGCTCAGTCGGCGTTGCCCTGGATGCGGCGGCAGACCGCGCGCTGGCGACCCCACAGCCGCCACACACCGACGCCATCGGCACCGCTGCGATCAGGCACGGCCCGATCACCGCCGGCATGGCCAAGGCCGGCGAGCAGCCCGAGCAGCGCCGTTCGCGCCTGCTTGCCGAAGCGCTGGATGGCAGCAGCAGCGCCATCCTCATCTGCGATCTGCAATCGCGCCTGTTGTATGCCAACGACGGCTTCCAGCGCATGTTCGGCTACACCGAAGCCGAGCTGGTCGGTCAGCGTCCCTCCGACGTGCTGACCCGCGCACAAAGCGACCAGAGCGAAGTTGCGCGCATCCGCGACCGCGCCGATGCGTTGCAGCAGACCCGGGCCGACCTACTGGTCTATCGCAAGGACGGCACGCCGCTCTGGATTTCGCTCAACTTCAATCCGATCTACGACGCCAGGCACAATCCCTCGCATTACGTGGCGGTGCTGACCGACATCACCGACACCAAGATGCACGAGGTACTGCAGCATCGCGTGCTGGAAGCGCTGGTGCAGGAGCGCCCGCTGATCGAAGTGATGACGCTGATCTGCACCGAGGTCGAACGCATCGCACCGGACGTGCTGGCCACGGTGATGAGCGCGGACAATCAAGGCTGCCTGCACTCGCTGGCAGCGCCCAGCCTGCCGCCCGACTATGCCGATGCGGTCAACGGCTTGAAGATCGGCCCGGGCGCCGGCGCCTGCGGCACCGCTGCATGGCGCGGTCGCGCGGTGATGGTGGAAGACATCACCACCGACCCGCTGTTCGCAGCGTATCGCGACCTGCTGCTGCCCATGGGCTTGCACGCCTGCTGGAGCACGCCGATCCGCTCCAATAGCTCGCGCGTGCTCGGCACCTTCGCGCTGTATTACCGCAAGCCGCAACGTGCCGATGCCTGGCATGTGCGGCTCACCGATCTGTGCCAACAGTTGTGCACGCTGGCGCTGGAACGCGAACAGATCCGCCAACGCGTGCATCAACTGGCCTTCTACGACACGCTCACCGGTCTGCCGAATCGCATCATGTTCAGCGCGCGTGCCGAGCAAGCACTGACGCAGGCCGAATACGCCGGCGAACCGGCCGCGTTGATGTTCATCAACATCGACCGCTTCAAGCTCATCAACGATAGCCAGGGTCACGCTGCAGGCGATGGCCTGTTGCGCGACATCGCATTGCGCATCAACGACCAGCTCACCGCCACTGCGATGCTGGCGCGCCTGGCCGGCGACGAATTTGCACTCGCGCTGCCGCAATGCAGCGCAGAGCAGGCCAGCGCCGCGGCCGAGCGTCTGCTGGTCAGCATCGCCGGCCCGCTGCCGGTCGGCCACATGACCGTGCATCCGTCGGCCAGCATCGGCGTGGCGATGTTTCCCGAGGACGGCCGCGAGATCAACATCCTGTTGCGCCACGCCGATCTGGCAATGAACCGCGCCAAGCAGGAAGGCGGCGGGCGTTTCCGCTTTTTCAGCTCCGACATGAATCGCATGGCGCAGGAGCGCGTTGCGCTGGAAGCGGAGCTGCGTCAGGCCATCGGCCGCGATCAGTTGCAACTGCATTATCAACCGCAGATGCATAGCGCCGCACCGCACGCGCTGTATGGCGTGGAAGCGCTGCTGCGCTGGAATCACCCGCAACTCGGCGCGGTGTCGCCGGCGCGGTTTCTGCCTGTGGCCGAAGAGCAAGGCATGATGCCGCAGATCAACGACTGGGTATTGCGCAGTGCCTGCCGGCAGATCGCCGACTGGCGCCAGCGCGGCGTACCGGTGGCGCGCGTCTCGGTGAATCTGTCGGCCAGCGGCTTCGAAAGCCCGCGCATGCTGCCCGACCTGCTGCGACTGATTGCCGACACCGGTGTGCAACCCTCCGACCTGACCCTGGAACTGACCGAGAGCGTGATGCTCTCCGGGCAAGCGGGCGTGCTCGAAAACCTGCACGCCATTCGCGAAGCCGGTATTTCGCTGTCGCTGGACGATTTCGGCACCGGCTATTCCAGCCTGAGCCATCTGCATCGCCTGCCGATCGACGAACTCAAACTGGACATGAGCTTCGTGCGCGACATCGAACACAGCGAAGACGCGCGCGCGCTCACCACCTCGGTGCTGCGCATCGGCGAGCACCTACGCAAGCACGTGGTCGCCGAAGGCGTGGAAAACGAAGCGCAGCGGTTGTTTCTCGCCGACCTGGGGTGCGAAGTGCTGCAGGGCTATCTGTTCTCTCGCCCACTGCCGGCTGCAGCACTGGAAGCCTGGTTGGGCGCGCAGCCTTAGCGGATTGCCGCCCGGGCGGCTGGTGGTACTGGAGTCACCCGTACCCTCATCCGGCGCTTCGCGCCACCTTCTCCCAATGGGAGAAGGAAGAGCCGCGCGACCGTCAATTATTCAAGCATCACCGCAACGTCCCCTCAATCACTGCACCGTCCGCTTCAACCACCCCAGCAATTGCGCATTGACGAACGCCGGATTCTCCAGCGATGCGATATGCCCGGCGTCGGGCACCAGTTCGTAGTCGCAGCCGATCACCTTGGCCATCATCCACAACTCTTCCGGCGGACGCGGAATGTCGTATTCGCCGCCGAGCAAAAACGTGTTTGCAGGATTGAGCGCAGCCAAGTTTTCTAGCCGATCGTCGCGCCCGAAGATCAAACGGCCCAGCGGCACGATCGACGCACGCAGCTGCTCGGCCGACATCGCCGCCAGACGCTGCGCGAACGCTGCCGGCAACGCCGAATGCAGATCGATACCGGAACGGAAAAAGATCGGCACGATCGCCTCGACCAACGCCGGGGTCACCTGCCCTGCCGCATCGATCGCATCGAGCAACCCGAAGTACCGCGCGCGGGTGACCTGCGGTTCGGCACCCAGAAACGTGTCCATCAATACCAGGCTACGCACGCGCTCCGGCGCACGCATTGCAAGCTCCGCACCCCACATGCCACCCACCGACAGGCCGACCACTGCGCATTGCGGCAATTCCAACCCATCCAGCAGCGTCAGCATCTGCTCGGCGAGATCGCCCAGCGACTGCGTGCCTGCCGGCAACGCGCCCGATTGCCCATGCCCCCAGAGTTCGGGAACGATGACCCGGTACTGTTGCGACAAGGCCTGGATCTGCGGCTCCCACATCGCAGCGTCCCAGAGATAACTGTGGCCAAGCAAGACGGGAAAACCTTGGCCGTGTTGTGTGTAGTGCAGCGTTTGACCAGAGATCGTGCAAGTGGGCATGGGCATTAAACGTGGAGTGGTGGATCGGTGAAACTCTAGACCTGCGCGCCTCGGATTTTTGTTGCAATGCCGCAACTCAGTCAGCTGATAGTTGCTTTAACCCCTGGGATCGGGACGGCAATACGAAGCCATCTCCCGAAAAGCGAACTGCCCGGCAGTGCCGGGCAGTTCGGGACAACACAAACCAGCGACTGGAATCAGGCCGCGACGGTATCCGCCACGTCCTGATATTCCTGGATCTGATCGAAGTTCATGTAGCGGTAGATCTGGTCGCCACTGGTCTTGATCACGCCCACATCGGCCATGTACTCCTCCTTGGTCGGGATGCGACCCAGACGCGAGCAGATCGCCGCCAGTTCCGCCGACCCCAGGTACACATTGGTGTTGCGGCCCAGACGGTTGGGGAAGTTACGCGTGGAGGTGGAGAACACCGTGGCGCCCTCGCGAGCCTGCGCCTGGTTGCCCATGCACAGCGAGCAGCCGGGCATTTCCATGCGTGCGCCGGCCGCGCCGAAGGTGCCGTAATGGCCTTCCTTGGTGAGCTCGGAGGCGTCCATCTTGGTGGGCGGTGCCACCCACAACCGGGTCGGGATATCGCGCTTGCCTTCCAGCAACTTGGCGGCGGCACGGAAGTGACCGATGTTGGTCATGCACGAACCGATGAACACTTCGTCGATCTTGGCCCCGGCCACTTCGGACAGCGTCTTGACGTCGTCCGGGTCGTTCGGGCACGCCACGATCGGCTCATGGATATCGGCCAGGTCGATCTCGATGACTGCGGCGTATTCGGCATCGGCGTCGGGCTGCAGCAGCTGCGGGTCGGCCAGCCACTCTTCCATCTTCTTAATGCGGCGGCCCAGGGTGCGCGCATCGGCATAGCCTTCGGCAATCATCCAGCGCAGCAGGGTGATGTTGCTGGTTAGGTATTCGATGATCGGCGCCTTGTCCAGGTGCACGGTGCAACCGGCCGCCGAACGCTCGGCCGAGGCATCGGACAGTTCGAATGCCTGCTCCACCTTCAGGTTCGGCAAGCCTTCGATTTCCAGGATGCGGCCGGAGAAGATGTTCTTCTTGCCCTGCTTGGCCACGGTCAGCAGACCGTCCTTGATCGCGTACAGCGGGATGGCGTTGACCAGGTCGCGCAGGGTCACGCCCGGCTGCATCTCACCCTTGAAGCGCACCAGCACGCTCTCGGGCATGTCCAGCGGCATCACCCCGGTGGCGGCGGCAAACGCCACCAGGCCGGAGCCGGCCGGGAACGAAATACCGATCGGGAAACGGGTATGCGAATCGCCGCCGGTGCCGACGGTGTCAGGCAGCAGCATGCGGTTGAGCCAGCTGTGGATCACGCCGTCGCCCGGACGCAGCGACACGCCGCCGCGGGTGGAGATGAATTCCGGCAGCGTGTGGTGGGTCTTGACGTCCACCGGCTTCGGGTAGGCGGCGGTGTGGCAGAACGACTGCATCACCAGGTCGGCCGAGAAGCCCAGGCAGGCCAGGTCCTTCAGCTCGTCGCGGGTCATCGGGCCGGTGGTGTCCTGCGAGCCCACCGAGGTCATCTTCGGTTCGCAATAGGTGCCCGGGCGCATGCCCTGGCCTTCCGGCAGGCCACAGGCGCGGCCGACCATCTTCTGCGCCAGCGAGAAGCCCTTGCCGGTGTCCGGCGGGTCCATCGGCAGACGGAACAGGTCCGACGCCGGCAGGCCCAGGAATTCGCGCGCCTTGGCGGTGAGGCCACGGCCCACGATCAGCGGAATGCGGCCACCGGCGCGTACTTCGTCGAACAGCACGTCCGACTTCATCGCGAACTCGGCAATCACCTGGCCGTTCTTCAATGCCTTGCCGTCATACGGACGCAGCTCGACCACATCGCCGTGCTCCATCTGCGACACGTCCAGCTCGATCGGCAATGCGCCGGCGTCTTCCATGGTGTTGTAGAAGATCGGGGCGATCTTGCTACCCAGGCACACGCCGCCGAAGCGCTTGTTCGGAATGAACGGAATGTCCTCGCCGGTCCACCACAGCACCGAGTTGGTCGCCGACTTGCGCGAAGAACCGGTACCGACCACGTCCCCCACATAGGCCACCAGGTGCCCCTTGTCCTTGAGGTCGGCAATGGCCTGGATCGGGCCGCGCTTGCCGTCTTCTTCTGGCACGAACGCCGCGCCTTCGCGCGCATTCTTCAGCATGGCGAGCGCGTGCAGCGGGATGTCCGGGCGGGTGGTCGCATCCGGCGCCGGCGACAGGTCGTCGGTGTTGGTCTCGCCCGGCACCTTGAACACGGTGACGGTCATGCTCTGCGGCACTTCCGGCTTGCTGGTGAACCACTCGGCATCGGCCCAGCTTTGCAGCACGGCCTTGGCGTGCGCGTTGCCGGCTTCGGCCTTTTCCTGCACGTCGTGGAAGGCGTCGAACACCAGCAAGGTGTGCTTGAGCGCTTCGGCGGCAGTGGCGCCCAGCTCGGCGTTGTCCAGCAGGTCGATCAACGGCTGGATGTTGTAGCCGCCCAGCATGGTGCCGAGCAGCTCGGTGGCGCGCGTGGGGCTGATCAGCGCAGTTTTTTCGGTGCCGAAGGCAACCGCGGCCAGGTACGAGGCCTTGACCTTGGCGGCGTCGTCGACGCCGGCCGGCACGCGCTGGCTGAGCAGTTCGACCAGGAACTCATCTTCGCCCGCCGGCGGTGCCTTCAACAGCTCGATGACTTCGGCGGTCTGCTGCGCGGTCAGCGGCAGCGGCGGGATACCGAGCGCGGCGCGCTCTGCAACGTGGTGGCGGTAGGCTTCCAACATGCGAGTTCTCCAAAAGGACAGCAGTGAATGTGTAAAAACGTCAGACGTGAATCAGAAGACGTGGATCAGGCAACAGGTTTGGGCACGGTGATCTTCAAACCCTTGAAGTAATCGCGGAAAAACCCCTCGTCGCGGGTAATCAAGCCGTCGCACTGGAGCATCGCGTGGGCGCCGATCAAAAAATCCGCCACCACCCGCTCGCGTTTGCCGCCGCGCGCGCGAAACCGCTTGTTCATGTGGCCGGCGCGCACCGCCGCCGCTTCCTGGGTGGCTTCGTAACGCACCCCGATCGAGGCCAGGGTTTCCATCAGGTCGACCTGGGTATCGAGCATGGCCAGCACCTCGGCCACCACCGCATCGCAGACCACCACCTCGTCGCGCGCCAGCGCATCGCCGATGCAGATCTCCGACACTTCGCCGTAGACCGCATCGCCGACCAGGATGTCCAGCAGCACCGATGAATCCAGGGCGATCATGGGTCGAACGGATCCCCGGGGGCGCGGCCGCGGATGGCGCGCATCGCCTCGTCGGTGCTGGTCAGCCCGTCGACCAGCTTGAACTTGCCGCGCACCTTGCGCAGCGCCTCGCTGACGTCCTTGCGCAGGATGATGCGCCCGCCGTCGAGCTCGATCTTGAGTGTGGTGCCCTTGGTCAGGCCCAGGGCATCGCGCACGGCCTTGGGCAGCGTGATCTGTCCGCGTTCGGCAACTGTGGCTTCCATGGAGGTGACCCCGGCAGAAAGTATGCGCCAATTTTACATACTTGACTTGTCGTACTCAAGGCCACATACCCTGTCCTGCAACCGAACGTACACACTGAATTGGTCACACTGTTCCAGACAGACCTACAGCCTGCAGCCATAGGAGTGATGCATGAGCGATTCCTTTTCCACCCGCACCTCGCTTGAGGTCCACGGCAAGCGCTACGAGTACTACAGCCTGCCGAAGCTGGGCGAGCGCTTCGATATCGGCCATCTGCCCTATTCGATGAAGATCCTGCTGGAGAACCTGCTCCGGCACGAGGACGGCGGTGTCACCGTCGGCAAGGACCATATCGAAGCCGTCGCCAAGTGGGACCCCAAGGCGGAACCCGATATCGAAATCGCCTTCATGCCCGCGCGCGTGGTGCTGCAGGACTTCACCGGCGTGCCCTGCGTGGTCGACCTGGCCGCAATGCGCGACGCGGTGGTCAAGCTGGGCGGCAACGCCGACCAGATCAACCCGCAGATTCCCTCCGAACTGGTCATCGACCACTCCGTGCAGGTGGACGTGTTCGGCAAGCCCGACGCGCTCGACCTCAACGGCAAGATCGAATTCCAGCGCAACCAGGAACGCTATGGCTTCCTGCGCTGGGGCCAGAAAGCCTTCGAAAACTTCAAGGTGGTGCCGCCCAATACCGGCATCGTCCATCAGGTCAATCTGGAAAATCTCGCGCGTGTGGTGATGAGCGCGGACAAGGACGGCACCCGGATCGCCTATCCCGACACCGTGTTCGGCACCGACAGCCACACCACCATGATCAATGGCATCGGCGTGCTGGGCTGGGGCGTGGGCGGCATCGAGGCCGAGGCCGCAATGCTGGGCCAGCCGTCGTCGATGCTGATTCCGCAAGTGGTTGGCTTCAAGCTCAGCGGCAAGCTGCCCGAAGGCGCCACCGCCACCGACCTGGTGCTCACCGTCACCCAGATGCTGCGCAAGGCCGGGGTGGTGGGCAAATTTGTCGAGTTCTACGGCGAAGGCCTGCAGCACCTGCCGCTGGCCGACCGCGCCACCATCGGCAATATGGCACCGGAATACGGCGCCACCTGCGGCATCTTCCCGGTCGACGATGAATCGCTGACCTATCTACGCCTGTCCGGCCGCAGCGAGGAGCAGATTGCGCTGGTGGAAGCCTATGCCAAGGCGCAAGGCTTGTGGCACGACGCCAACACCCCGCCCGCCCAGTACAGCGCCACGCTGGAACTGGACATGGGCGAGGTCAAGCCGTCGCTGGCTGGCCCCAAGCGCCCGCAGGACCGCGTGCTGCTGCAAGACATGCAGGCCAACTACCGCGAAAGCCTCAAGCCGTTCGCCGAGGCGCGCAGCAAGAAGCTGACCGATCTCAAGCAGGAAGACCGCCTGAAGAACGAAGGCGGTGGCGGCACCGCTGTCGGCGCCAAGGCCTCGCACGCCGAAGCGTCCAACGACAGCGGCGCCGGTTGGCAACTGCGCGACGGCTCGGTGGTCATCGCCGCGATTACCTCCTGCACCAACACTTCCAACCCGGCAGTGATGCTGGGTGCCGGCCTGCTGGCACGTAACGCAGCAGCCAAGGGCTTGAAGGCACAGCCGTGGGTGAAGACTTCGCTTGGGCCTGGCTCGCGCGTGGTCACCGATTATCTGAGCAAGGCCGGCGTGCTCGCCGATCTGGAAACACTCGGCTTCTACGTGGTCGGCTATGGCTGCACCACCTGCATCGGCAACTCCGGCCCGCTGCCGGAAGATGTGTCAGCCGCGATCGCCAAGGACGATCTGGTGGTGGCTTCGGTGTTGTCGGGCAACCGCAACTTCGAAGGCCGCGTGCATCCCGAAGTCAAAATGAATTACCTGGCCTCGCCGCCGCTGGTGGTGGCCTACGCGATCGCCGGCACCACCGATATCAATCTCACCACCGAGCCGCTGGGCACCGGCAGGGACGGGCAGCCGGTGTATCTGCGCGACATCTGGCCGAGCAACAAGGAAATCGGCGACACCATCGCTGCCACCGTCGGCCCGGAGATGTTCAAGCAGAACTACGCCGACGTGTTCAAGGGCGACACGCGCTGGAACACCATCGCTTCACCCGACGGCGCACTGTACGAGTGGGACGAAGCCTCGACCTACATCAAGAACCCGCCCTACTTCGACGGCATGACCATGCAGGTGGGCCACGTCGACGATGTGCATGGCGCGCGCATCATGGGTCTGTTCGGCGACTCGATCACCACCGACCACATCTCCCCGGCCGGCAACATCAAGAAGGATTCGCCGGCGGGTCGCTTCCTGCAGGAACGTGGCGTGCAGCCGGCCGACTTCAATAGCTACGGCAGCCGCCGCGGCAACGACGATGTGATGGTGCGCGGCACCTTCGCCAATATCCGCATCAAGAACCTGATGTTCGGCGGCGAAGAAGGCGGCAACACGCTGTACTACCCCACCGATGGTGGCCAGCCGGAAAAGCTGGCGATCTACGATGCGGCAGTGAAGTACAAGGCCGACGGCGTGCCGCTGGTGGTGCTGGCCGGCAAGGAATACGGCACCGGCTCCTCGCGCGACTGGGCGGCCAAGGGCACCAACCTGCTCGGGGTCAAGGCAGTGATCGCCGAGAGCTTCGAGCGCATCCACCGCTCCAACCTGGTCGGCATGGGCGTGCTGCCATTGCAGTTCCTGGAAAACGAGAACGCCCAGACGCTTGGCCTGGATGGTTCGGAAGTGCTCGACATCACCGGCCTGCAGGACGGCGCCAGCCGCCGTGCCACCGTGGATGCGAAAAAGTCCGACGGCAGCGTCAAGCAGTTCCAGGTCAAGGTGCTGCTGCTGACGCCCAAGGAAGTGGAGTACTTCAAGCACGGCGGGCTGCTGCAATACGTGTTGCGCCAGCTGGCCGCACGCAAGGCCGCCTGACCGTAGCGCACAGTGCGCTCTCACGATGCAACGCCACTCCCGCCGCTTGGCGGGAGTGGCGTTTCAGGCCATTGCGCATCGCGGCGGACCCGACATGTTGGGCAGCCGTCGGGCGATCGCGCACAGCGTGCGGTGAGCCGCACTGCATGCGCATTCCTTGCGCGCAAGGCCCACCGCGTCGGCGTTGCCGCAGGCGCGGAGTGATGTCGTCCGGACGCGCGACTGGGCCAAGCATGCGTTGGCGCGGCTACCGGCAGCGCCAACCCCTGCATGCGCACAGCGCTCCCGATAGACGCGTTCAGCCCCCTGTCGGCGCCCACTGCGCGTGATACAGCTGCCAGTCGCCGTCGCGCAATCGCCAACCGGTGGTGACCTGGTAGGTTTGCGCCTGATCGGGTACCCAGCGACCGCTGCCGCCGGTCAATAACGCAGTAAAACGCAGCGTGGCGGTCTCGCCGCGCAGTTCCACTTCGACCGGCCCCATGGTCACGCCGATCTGTTGGTTGCCCAGCATCTGCAGCTGCATCAGGCGCCGCAAGCCGGCCGCGTCGAGCCCGTTTTCGCCGACGAAATCGTCGGCCACCGGCGCCATTGCGTCGCCGATCTCGCGTGCTTCGATCGCCTGGTGCATCTGCTCCAGCGTTGCGCGTAGCCGCTGTTCCGGCGCGGCACGCGTACACCCAAGCAAGGCCAGCACGCAAAACCCCATCCCCCACTCACGCCAGCGCACTTGAATGCTGCTCTGCATCACGCTTCGCCTTTTCCAGTCATGACGGTATGCTGCCAGCTGTTGTAACGCCGTGGAACACACTGCGGCGCGTCAAGAACACCCTGGAGGGGGGCAGATGAATCAGGCACGTCCTTGGTTGCAAAGTTATCCGGCCGGCGTAGCTGCCGAGATCGATCTGGAGCAGTTCCGCACGGTGGCCGAGGTATTCGCCACCTCCGTCGCGCGCTTTGCCGATCGTCCTGCGTATCACAGCTTCGGCAAGACCATCACCTACCGGCAAGCCGATGAACTGGTCGACCAGTTCGCCGCCTACCTGCTGGGCGAGCTGCAGTTGAAGAAAGGCGACCGCGTCGCCCTGATGATGCCCAACTGCCTGCAGTACCCGATCGCCACCTTCGGCATCCTGCGTGCCGGCCTGACCGTGGTGAACGTCAATCCGCTCTACACCCCGCGCGAGTTGAAGCATCAGCTGATCGACTCCGGCGCCAGCGTGCTGGTGGTCATCGACAACTTCGGCACCACCGTGCAGCAGGTCATCGCCGACACGCCGGTCAAGCAGGTGATCACCACCGGTCTGGGCGACATGCTCGGCTTCCCGAAAGCGACGCTGGTCAACTTCGTCGTCAAATACGTCAAGAAGCTGGTGCCGGAATACCGCATCAATGGTGCGATCAGGTTCCGCGAGGCGCTGGCGCTGGGCCGTAAGCACACCCTGCCCACCCTGCAGATCGAACCGGACGACATCGCGTTCCTGCAATACACCGGCGGCACCACCGGCGTGGCCAAGGGCGCGATGCTGACCCACCGCAATCTGGTCGCCAACATGCAGCAGGCACACCAGTGGCTCACCGGCACCGGCAAGCTGGAAGAAGGCAACGAGGTGGTGATCACCGCGTTGCCGCTGTATCACATCTTCGCACTGACGGCCAACGGGCTGGTCTTCATGAAGATCGGCGGCTGCAATCACCTCATCAGCAATCCGCGCGACATGCCCGGTTTCGTCAAGGAGTTGAAGAAGACCCGTTTTACCGCATTTACCGGCGTCAACACACTGTTCAATGGCCTGCTCAACACGCCCGGTTTCGACCAGATCGATTTTTCCTCGCTCAAGATGACCCTGGGCGGCGGCATGGCCGTGCAACGCTCGGTCGCCGAACGCTGGAAGAAAGTCACCGGCCTGACCCTGGTCGAGGCCTACGGCCTGACCGAGACCTCGCCGGCTGCCTGTATCAACCCGATGGATCTGAAGGACTACAACGGCTCGATCGGCCTGCCGATTCCGTCCACCGATGCCTGCATCAAGGACGACGCCGGCGCCGTGCTGCCGCAGGGCGAGATCGGCGAGCTGTGCATCCAGGGCCCGCAGGTGATGAAGGGCTATTGGAAGAAACCCGAAGAAACCGCCAAGGTCATGGACGCCGAGGGCTGGCTACATACCGGCGACATCGCCCGCATGGACGAACACGGCTTCGTCTACATCGTGGATCGCAAGAAGGACATGATTCTGGTCTCCGGCTTCAACGTCTACCCGAACGAGATCGAGGACGTGATCGCCGAAATGCCCGGCGTGCTGGAAGTGGCCGCAGTGGGCGTGCCGGACGAGAAGTCCGGCGAGATCGTCAAGGCCGTCATCGTGAAGAAGGACCCCGCCCTGACCGCCGACGATGTGAAGGCGCATTGCCGCGCCAACCTCACCGGCTACAAGCAGCCGCGCGTGATCGAATTCCGCAAGGAACTGCCCAAGACCAACGTCGGCAAGATCCTGCGTCGCGAATTGCGGGATGCGCCCAAGCAGTAATCCACCTCGCCAGCGCAGATCGACGGCCATCCGGCCGTCACTCGACGCCCGCAATGCCGCAAGGCCTTGCGGGCGTTCGCTTTTGCACGCATAGAATCCGGTGTCGGCGCATGCTTAGGCGTTCACCCCTTTCTCCGTCCGCAAGGCGGCCGGCCGGACGGTCTTCACGGAGAACCACCATGTCTGCAGTTCAACCTTTCATTTGCACCAACATCGGCTCGACCCTCCGCATCATCGAAGAACCGCAGCGTGACGTGTACTGGATCCATATGCATGCCGACCTGGCCATCAATCCGGGGCGTGCGTGCTTCTCCACGCGCCTGGTCGACGACATCACCGGCTACCAGACCAACCTGGGGCAACGCTTGAACACCGCCGGGGTACTGGCACCGCACGTGGTACTGGCCTCGGACAGCGACGTGTTCAATCTCGGCGGCGACCTGGCGCTGTTCTGCCAGCTGATCCGCGAGGGCGACCGCGCCCGCCTGCTGGATTACGCGCAGCGCTGCGTGCGTGGCGTGCATGCATTCCACGTCGGCCTGGGCGCGCGTGCGCACAGCATTGCGCTGGTGCAGGGCAACGCGCTCGGCGGCGGCTTCGAAGCAGCACTGAGCTGCCACACCATCATTGCCGAGGAAGGCGTGATGATGGGGCTGCCCGAAGTGCTGTTCGACCTGTTCCCGGGCATGGGCGCCTACTCTTTCATGTGCCAGCGTGTCAGCGCACAGCTCGCGCAGAAGATCATGCTCGAAGGCAATCTGTATTCGGCCGAACAACTGCTCGGCATGGGGCTGATCGATCGCGTAGTGCCGCGCGGTCAGGGCGTGGCGGCAGTGGAACAGGTAATCCGCGAAAGCAAGCGCACCCCGCATGCGTGGGCGGCCATGCAGCAGGTCCGCGAAATGACCACCGCCGTGCCGTTGGAGGAAATGATGCGCATCACCGAGATCTGGGTGGATACGGCCATGCAGCTGGGTGAAAAATCGCTGCGCACCATGGACCGTCTGGTGCGCGCGCAGTCGCGTCGCTCAGGGCTCGACGCCGGCTGATGCGCCGGTGGTCTATTCGCTACTACGGGGGGAGCACTCGTCGTCCTTGACGCCTTGCAGGCGTGCGTCGAGTGCATCCTTTCCGGCGGCCAATTGTGCGTGCAGCGCAGACAGCCGCTTGCGCCACTCTGCCTGCAACTGCCAGTCGGCCATGCGCATCAGTTCACCGCCGTTGGTGGCCACCTGCGCCAGACCCAGGTTACTGGCCACACCACGTAACGCATGCGCGCTTTCGCGTAGCTGCTCCCAATCCGAACGCGTGCCATCGCGTTCGATCGCGCCCACGCAGTTCTGCGCATCTTCCAGACACTGGCGCACGAACTGACGCTCGAATTCCTCGCCCATGCCCAGCGCGGCCAGCTCGTCGAGCACGCTGGAATCGAGCACGCCTTCGAAGTTTGCCGGAATCTGCACGCTGGTTGCCGGGATTGCCAGCGGGCGTGTGCTGACCGCCAGATCGGCGAGCGTGTCCAGCAGCTTGGCGGCAACCACCGGCTTGGCCAGGAATGCACGCGCGCCGGCCTGCTCGCAACTGCGGATGGCCTCGGGCGTGACGTCGGCGCTGAGCACCACCACCGGGGTGTAACGCGTGCCGCTGGCTTGCATCACGCGCAGCTGCTTGAGCATGTCTAGGCCATTCATGCCAGGCATGTGCAGATCCACGATCACCGCATCGAAATCCTCTTCGGCCATCGCATCCAGCACCTGCTCGGCGCCGTTGACGCACAGCGCGCGGTGGCCGGCCTTTTCCAACAGGCGCTGCAACACCATGCGATTGGCTTCATGGTCGTCGGCCACCAACATGCGCATGCTGCGCACGCGTGCGCGATGGCGCAGGAACGGGTTGGAGAATGCAATGACGTTGGAGGCTTCCAGCGCGTCGGGCGTGTCCGCCAGCGCACCGGCCTGCACCCGGGCCGGCGCAGTCTGCACGACCTCGCCAATGGTCATCGGCAATTCGAACCAGAACACGCTGCCGCCGGACGGGTTCGGCTTGAAGCCAATCGCCCCGCCCATCGCCTCGACCAGGCCCTTGGCAATCGTGGTGCCCAGGCCGGTGCCCTCGTAGCGACGCGACAGGCCGACGTCGGCTTGTTCGAAGGCTTCGAACAGGCGTGGGCGCATGTCCAACGGCACGCCAATGCCGCTGTCTTCGACATCGAAGCGCAGCCGCACCGCATCTTCGCCGGCGCCGGAAATGCGCGTCACCCGCAGCAACACATGTCCGTGCTCGGTGAATTTGACCGCGTTGCCGAGCAGGTTGAGCAGTACCTGGCGCAAGTGACCGGTGTCGCCCTTGAGCAGGTCCGGCACATTGGTAGCCACTTCGGTGCCGTAATCCAGTCCGCGGCCCCGCGCCTGCGGCTGCAGGATCATGTTGACCGAGCCGATCAGATCACGCAGCGAAAAATCGCGGCGATCGATGCGGATCTTGCCGGCCTCGATCGCGGAGATGTCCAGCACCTCTTCCACCAGCGACAACAGGCTGCGCGCCGACGCCTGGATGGTGTTGAGGCATTCCTTCTGCTCGGCGTCCAGACGCGTGGTCGCCAGCACTTCAGTCATGCCCGACAACCCGTTGAGGGGTGTGCGGAACTCGTGGCTCATATTGGCCAGGAAACGGCTCTTGGCCTGATTGGCATGCCGCGCCTCGCGCACCGCCCGTGTCATCGCACGCAGCAGCGAATCGAAGTACAGCGGCACGGCGATCAGGCCCAGCAACAAGCCCCAGCTCAGGTATGGATTGGCTTTCCAATAGGGTGAAATCAGGATGGCGCTGAGGAAACACAGGCTACCCATTGCCGTAGCGGCGCGCAGATAGTTGCTGCCATAGCGCAGACCGTTGCCGATGGTCACCCACATGCACACTGCATACAACGGTGAGGCAGGCTCGCCCTGGATCGCCATGATGGCACCGGTGCAGGTGTAATCCAGCAGCATGCCGATCAGGCGCCGCGTGTGGGACACCTGCGGTCGCAGCAGGATCGCCACCATCAGGCCAAGCGACACCACCAGCTCGCCCACCAGGATCAACCAAGTGGCCACCAGCGTGTCGCCATGCGTATGTTGGTAGCGCCAGCCCAGGTAAGAAATGAACAGGGTGGTGATGATGATACGGACCAGATTTTGCGCGTGCTCCGTGTCCGCCCGTCCTGACAGACGTTGCTTCAACCATGGCAATGGAAACTTCATAGACGCCTCAGACGCGCGTTGGCGTCGATGGGGTTGGGATCCTTCCGTACTGCGTCGCAGCGTCGATACCTGCAGCGGGCGGCGTCTCAATGATCGCCTGGTCGTGCTCGCGCAGCGTACGCAACAATGACATAGGAATGACGATCAACGCACCCAGCAGCGCGATCGCCAGGCCAAGCCGACCCTGCCAATAGCTACTGTTGGCCAGCGTTGTGCCGAAGCTGAGCGTGGTCATGGCCATGGCCACTGCGTTGTGCAGAGCCTCGCTCCCGAACCGCAGCCCATTGCCGATCGTTAACCAAAGCAACACGACATACAAGAATGCCATCGGCGCCCCCATCCAGGTCATCGCCAACCCGATCAAGCCGTAATCGGACAGCATCCCTAGCGTGCGACGCAGATGCGAGCGCCGTGGGTCTGCAACAATCCAGCCAAAGAGCACCAGCGCGATCCCCTGACCGATTGCGATCAGGCAGAACAGCTGCTGCAGCTGGTACCTGGAGACCTGCCACTGCTGAGCGAAAGTCAGCGCATAGACCAGAATCAGCAGAATCAACACGATGCGCACCAGCGCCTGGCCATGCTCGCTGTCGGGACGCCGAGCGAGTCGGTCACGCAGCTGGCCAAGCGACGACCTCACCTCACACCCCGGGTCGTGCCGATGCGGTCGAGAACTCGCCGCAGATCTGATCCAGCTGCGCGCGACCACGCAGCAACGCATCCACGCAGCGCGGGTCGAACAGGCGGCCACGTTGGGCGTACAGATAGGCCAGCGCAGCGTCCATGGTCCAGGCTTCCTTGTACGGGCGCTGCGACAGCAGCGCGTCGAAGACGTCGGCCACCGCCACGATGCGCGCTTCCAGCGGAATCGCCTCTCCCACCAGTCCGTCCGGGTAGCCGGTGCCGTCGTAGCGTTCGTGGTGACGCAGCGCGATCAGCGCGCCGACCTGGATGAAGCGGTTCTGGCTGCCGCTGAGCAGCTCGTAGCCGATGCGCGGATGGCGCTTCATGATGCTCATCTCGTCGTCGGTGAGCTTGCCCGGCTTGAGCAGCACCGCATCGGGAATGGCGATCTTGCCCATGTCGTGCAGCGGTGCGGCCATCTCGATGATGCGCACCTCTTCTTCCGAGAGGCCCAGTTGCTCGGCAATCAGCCCGGCCACGTGCGACATGCGCTCCAGGAATGCGCTGGTGCCCGAATCGCGATACTCGATGGCGCGCGCCAGCCGCGACAAGGTTTCGCGTTCGCGCTCTTCGACCTCGTTCATGCTGGCCAGCAGGCGTTGTTCCAGCGACAACGCGCGTTGCTTGACGCTTTCGCTCTGCTGACGCAGCTGCAGCAAATTGGAGCAGCGCGCGCGCAATTCGCGCGGGCGGATCGGCTTGACCAGGAAATCGATCACCCCGGCTTCCAGTGCTGCCTGACGAATCGGTTCGTCGCCGACGATGGTGATCAGGATGATCGGAATATCGCGGTGACTGGGCAGCCGGCGTAGCCGACGCGCGAATTCCAGACCGTCCATGCCGGGCATGCGGTAATCGAGCAGCAACAGATCCACGCGCCCGGCTTCGCACCAGGCCAGGGCGTCGAGCGGATCGCCGAAATCGTAGACCTTCAGTTCCGGCGCGATGTCTTCGATGACATGGCGCAGCATCGTCCGCGCGGACATCTGGTCATCGACAATGACGATGTTCAATCCCAGATCCGCCTTTTCCGCCCAGCTACCCCATGTATCCGTCGACACCATGCCGCCCGGACTCCCTAAAACATCCTGCATAGCCGTTGCTCCTCTATCTCGAGAACGGAAAAGCGATGACGCCGGCCGCTGGCCGACTCCCCCGAACGATACGCTGTTCGAGGCTCCGCCCTAGCATATGCAGTATCTGTGCCGTCGGCGCACCGACGGCACAAAAAATCAGGCTTCCGGACGCATATACGGGAACAGCAGGACGTCGCGGATCGAGGTGCTGCCGGTCAGCAGCATCACCAGACGATCGATCCCGATGCCCAGGCCGCCGGTCGGCGCCATCCCGTACTCCAACGCACGGATGTAGTCGGCGTCGAAATGCATGGCTTCGTCGTCGCCGCCGTCCTTGGCCTGCACCTGCGCCTGGAAGCGTGCGGCCTGGTCTTCGGGGTCATTGAGCTCGGAGAAGCCGTTGGCCAGCTCCTTGCCATTGATGAAAAGCTCGAAGCGATCGGTGTAACCCGGGTCGGTGTCGCTGGCACGCGCTAGCGGCGACACCTCGACCGGATGGTCGGTAATGAAGGTCGGCTGCACCAGGGTGTGTTCCACCGTGGCTTCGAAAATTTCCAGCAGCAGCTTGCCCCAGCCGTAAGACGGCTTGACGCGGATCTTCAAGCGCTCGCAGTGCCGCAGCAGCGCAGCGCGGTCGGTGCAATCGGCCGCGCTGATTTCCGGATTGTGGTGACGAACGGCCTCATCCATGCGCCAGCGCCGGAAAGCCGGCGCCAAATCGATGTCGGCCCCGTCCAAGCTGACCTGGGTGGTGCCCAACACGGTCTGCGCGGTGTCGCGGATGACCTGCTCGGTCAGGTCCATGATCTCGTGGTACGTGGCATAGGCCTCGTAGAGCTCGAGCATGGTGAACTCGGGGTTGTGCCGGGTCGACACGCCTTCGTTGCGGAAATTGCGGTTGATCTCGTAGACGCGCTCCAGGCCACCGACCACCAGGCGCTTGAGATACAGCTCCGGGGCCACGCGCAGGTACAGATCCAGATCCAGCGCGTTGTGGTGGGTGGTAAACGGCTTGGCGGTGGCACCGCCGGGGATGTAATGCATCATCGGCGTTTCCACTTCCAGGAAACGGCGCGCGTCCAGCCAGGCGCGCATGGCGCGGATGATCTTGGAGCGCTTGATGAAGACCTCGCGCGCTTCCGGGGTGACGATCAGGTCGACGTAACGCTGGCGGTAGCGCTGCTCCACGTCCGACAGGCCGTGCCACTTGTCCGGCAGCGGGCGCAGCGACTTGGTCAGCAGGCGCAACGCGGTGGCCTTGACCGACAGCTCGCCGGTCTTGGTGCGGGTGAGCCCGCCCTCCACCGCCACGATGTCGCCGACATCCCAGCCCTTGAACGCGGTGTAGGCATCGCCGAGCACATTGCCCTGCAGGAACAGCTGCACGCGCCCGGATTCGTCCTGGATCTGCGCAAAGCTGGCCTTGCCCATCACCCGCTTGGCCATCAGGCGGCCTGCCATTTTGACCGTGCGCCCGCTGGCCTCCAGCGCTTCGGAGCTCCAGGTCTGCGCATCGGCGAATTCGGCCTGCAGATCGCCGGCGAAGTGCTCGCGTACGAAGTCGTTCGGGTAGGCGATGCCCTGGCCGCGCAACGCGCCCAGTTTCGCGCGACGCTCGGCGATGAGGCTGTTCTCGTCGGCGGGGATCTGCGGCGCGGGGGTCTGTTCGGTCATGGCGGGAATCGGTCTGCGATAGGTCGGGCGCGTGCCCGGTAGGGAGTGAGAGACCGGCAGCGCCGGACTCTCTTACATTGACGGTGTCGCGCGTAAGCCGCCCGAGCTCGTCCTGCTGCCACAACGCGAGCCGGCGCTTCGGTGCGTGGCTAGCGTGGTGCGAGGCCGTCGCATCCGCTGCGACCTCGCCCTGCGGTCAAGCATCCAGGCGTTTGGAGCCTGCCGCCAGACCCGCCTTCAGGCTGGCCTGGACGAATTCGTCCAGATCGCCATCCAGCACTTTTTGCGTGTCGCTGCGTTCGATGCCGGTGCGCAGATCCTTGATGCGGCTCTGATCGAGCACGTAATTGCGGATCTGGCTGCCCCAGCCGATGTCGGACTTGGTGGCTTCCAGTGCGTCGCGCTCGACATTGCGCTTCTGCACTTCCAGCTCGTACAACTTGGCGGCCAGCATCTTCATCGCGTTGTCGCGGTTCTGGTGCTGGCTGCGGCCGGTCTGGCAGGCGACCACGGTGTTGGTCGGGATGTGGGTGATACGCACCGCCGATTCGGTCTTGTTGACGTGCTGACCACCGGCACCCGAGGAGCGATACACGTCGGTGCGCAGATCGGCCGGGTTGATGTCGATCTCGATGTTGTCGTCCACTTCCGGCGACACGAACACCGAGGTGAAGCTGGTATGCCGGCGGTTGTCCGAGTCGAACGGCGACTTGCGCACCAGCCGGTGCACGCCGATCTCGGTCTTCAACCAGCCGTAGGCGTACTCGCCTTCGATACGGATGGTGGCCGACTTGATCCCCGCGACTTCGCCGCCGGACACTTCCATCAACTCGGTTTTCCAGCCGCGCGATTCGGCCCAGCGCAGATACATGCGCAGCAGGATTTCGGCCCAGTCCTGCGCCTCGGTGCCGCCGGCGCCTGCCTGGATGTCCACGAACGCGTTGGCGCCGTCCATCTGGCCGGAGAACATGCGCTGGAATTCCAGCTTTTCGACATGGGCCTGGTACTTGTCCAGATCGGCGATCACCGCCACCGCGGTGTCTTCGTCCTGTTCGCTCTCGGCCAGCTCCAGCAGATCGCCGGCATCGGCCAGGCCGGCCAGCACATCGGCGATGCCGATGACGGTCTTTTCCAGCATCGAACGCTCGCGGCCCAGGGCCTGCGCGCGCTCGGCGTCGTTCCACACATCGGGATTTTCAAGCTCCCGGGTGACTTCTTCTAGGCGCTCTCTCTTGACGTCGTAGTCAAAGATACCCCCTGAGCGAGAGCACGCGATCGCTGAGATCGGTGATGCGCTGGCGGATCGGATTTGTTTCGATCATGACGGACTTCCGGCAAACAAGCTGGCTAGTTTAGCAAGCGGGCCGCATGCGCGGAACGCGCGCGGGGAAGACCCGGGACTGGCAATGACCAGCGCTGCGACAGCGCTGCCGGTGGAACCGGCCGGTATCCAGCCAGGGCTCCGAAAAGCCCTGTACCAAGACCCGGCCGCGGGCAGAGCCCGATGCTTCCAACCGCGCACCGCAAGCATCAGGTGCAACAGCATTTCTGCTCACTGTTGTCATTTAGTAAAGCCCGCTCCAGCCTGAATCACCAGCGGCGGGATCGCCTGGACGGACATGATTTCGCAAGGCAAGGACGGCGACGATAAATGCCCCGTGCATCGAACTGAACGGCTCCAGACGTCTGCTGGAAAGCAGTGCGAAACCAGGTAGACGGAGTTGGAAACGAACGCTCAAGATAGCGTCTCGATACCCCCTGGAAGATCAAAAATGCGCATCAAACTTATCGCCGCCGCACTGATACTCTCGCCTGGCGCGGCGCTTGCCGCAGCCTCCGCAGGCGGTGTCGAGTTCAGTCACAAGGACTGGACGATCGCCTGCGACAACACCCGTACCTGCCGTGCCGCCGGCTACCAGCCGGAGGAAACCGAACCGGCAGTTTCGGTGCTGCTGACCCGCAAGGCAGGAGCAGCGCAACCGGTGACGGCGCAACTCAAACTCGGTCAGCTCAAACAGGCTGCTGCTCCCTCCACCCTGACATTGTCCATCGGCACGCGCGATCTCGGCCGCCTGAATCTGCAAGGCACGACAGGCAGCGCCACGCTGAGCGCTGCCCAGACCAGCGCACTGCTGGCTGCACTGACCGGTAAGAGCGTGGCGATCGCGGCGGTCGGTAACGACGGTCGCCGTTGGCAGCTCTCCGATCAGGGCGCCAGCGCCGTGCTGCTCAAGATGGATGAGTTTCAGGGTCGCCTGGGCACCCGCGGCGCTCTGATCCGCAAAGGCAATGGCAATGAATCGGCCGTCTTGCCGGCGCTTGCGGCTCCACAGGTACAGGTGGCTAAGCTCGCTGCCGCGCAGCCCGGCGATGCCAAGCTGGCGCGTCTGCCGGCGCTGTATGCCGCGCTGAAAACCGCTCTTCCCGCCAATGAGCAGTGCCAGGCGCTGGAGCAAGGCGGTGCGCAGGAGCCGCTGAACATCACGCGCCTCAGCAACGACAAGCTGCTGGTCTCGGCCGCCTGCACGCTGGGCGCCTACAACCTCGGCATGGGGTATTGGGTAGTCAACGCGCGCGCGCCCTTCGCACCTGTGCTGGTGACCATGGAGGGCACCGAGTTGAGCGGGTCGACCATCCGCTCGTCGCAGAAGGGACGTGGCCTGGGAGATTGCTCGGTTGATGCCAGCTGGAGCTGGACAGGACAGCGCTTCGTGCAGACCGCCAAGTCCAATTCCGGCCTGTGCCGCGAGATCGCCGCCGGCGGTGCCTGGCAGCTACCCACGCTGGTGACGGCAGTCAAGAAGTAACAGAGCGATTACTGGACAACTGCGGGCACCACTGTGCGCCCGCAGCCATTTGCACCAACGGAACGGATCAGCGCCGGCAAGCCGGTCGCCGCACGTTCAACTCAGGCCGCATCCATCGCCGGCTCGCAATGCTCGACGATCAGCTGCACCGCCGTGCCGCCGCGATAGTCGTCGGCGACCAGGCGATAGGCCAACCGCACCATCCGCCCGGGCTCGCTGCCGTGCCAGCCGTTGAAGTGGATGGCATTGAGCGGCTCGGCGCGCCCTGCGCAGCGCAAGGTCAGCTTGAGATGGCGCTCCTTGAGCACGCGGTATTGCAACACTTCGAACTGACCATCGAACAGCGGCTCGGGAAACCCCTGCCCCCACGGCCCGGCCACGCGCAGTGCTTCAGCATGCACGTGATCGAGTTCGTGCGCGGCCAGTTCGCCGTCGCTGTGCAATTCGGCATGCAGCAGCGAGGCGTCCACCATCGCCGTCACCTGCGCCTGGAAGGCCTGCTCGAACGTGGCCAACGCCGCGTGATCGATGCTCAAGCCGGCGGCCATCGCATGCCCACCGAACTTCTGGATCAGCCCGGGATGGCGTGCGTCCACCGCCGCCAGCACATCGCGGATATGCAGGCCAGGAATCGAGCGCGCCGAGCCGCGCAACAGGGTGCTACCCGGCTCCGCGGGCGCCAGCGCGATCACCGGACGGTGCAGGCGGTCCTTGAGTTTGGAGGCGACCAGACCGATCACGCCCGGGTGCCATTCGGCATCGAACAGGCAGGCAGCCATCGGCAAGGCGCCATCGGCATCCAGCACCACCTTGGTGACGGCTTGCTCGGCATCGTCGGTCATCAACTGCTGCACCGCGCGGCGCTCGGCATTGATCTCTTCCAGCGTGCCGGCAATCTCGCGCGCCTGGCTCCAGTCTTCGCTGAGCAACAACTCGATGCCCAGTGCCATGTCCTCGAGCCGACCGGCCGCATTGAGACGTGGCCCGAGCGCAAACCCGATATCGCTGGCGCTCAGCCGCGCCACATCGCGGCCGCTGGCATCGATCAGGGCGCGCAAGCCGATACAGCCCTTGCCCTCACGCAGGCGGCGCAAGCCGGCCGACACCAGCGCACGGTTGTTGGTATCCAGCGGCACCAGATCGGCGACGGTGCCGACCGCAACCAGATCCAGCAACACCGACAGATCCGGCTCGGCGCGCTCGGCAAAGGCGCCGCGTGCGCGCAACACGCCACGCAACGCCAGCAACACGTAGAAGATCACGCCAACCCCGGCCAGCGTCTTGCTGGGGAACGTGTCCTGGGCCAGATTCGGGTCGACGATCGCATCGGCCGGCGGCAGCACCTCGCCCGGCAGGTGGTGGTCGGTGACCAGCACGGTCCAGCCACGCGCCTTGGCTGCGGCCACACCGGCATGGCAGGCGATGCCGTGATCGACGGTGACCAGCACATCCGGCTGCAACGCCGCCAGTTCGTCGACCAATGCGGGCGACAGGCCATAGCCATGCACCATGCGATTGGGCACGGCGTGGTGCACATCCAGCGCGCCGAGCATGCGCAAGCCGCGCACACCCACCGCGCAGGCGGTGGCGCCATCGCAGTCGAAATCGCCCACCACCAGGATGCGCCGTTGCTGGGCGATCGCATCGGCCAGTAGCTCGGCGGCCACACCGCTGTTGTGCAGCAGTTCCGGTGACAACAACTGGCCCAGGCGCGGTTGCGCGCCTTGCGCATCGGTGACCCCGCGCGCGGCATAGATCCGGCGCAGCAGCGGCAACATGGTATCGGGCCAACTGCCGGCCTGCCCGGAAGGGCGCCGGACGATCCGCGGAGGCGAACTCATTGCGCCAGCTGTACCCGTGGCTTGCGCCAGAAACGCCAGCGTTGCGCATGCGTGAGCGACACGCTGTCGCCGTCCTGGAAATCCAGCACCAGCCGATCCAGCTCGCCGCGCGCCATTGCCGCCAGCAACGGCGCCACCGCGTCGTCGCTGAACTGCTGCAACGAACGCAGATGGCGCAGGTCCACCAGCGCATCCACGCGCTGTTCGCCCTGCGCATCGGCACCTGCCGCCAGCGCCAGCGCACGCAGCAGCGATTCGCGGCTGCGCACCTGGCGATGCGGCGATGTCACCGCATGCGGCAACACGCCGCCACCCCAGAACCACACCGAATTGATCGCCGGTTTACCGCTGGCCACGCGGCCTTCGTTCCAGGGATGTTGATGCAGCAGCACCTGCGCTTCGGTCAGCAAGGCACGCCAGCGGCGGCCACTGTCGCCGGCCGGCAAATGCTCGAACAGATCGTCGCCAATGGCGACATCCGGCGGTGCGAAATCCGGCAACTTCGCATCCGGCGACAAACGCAGATACCAGCGCGCTGGCGTGGGCGCATCCAGCAGGAATCCTGCATCGCCGAACATCGGCTTGAGGATCGGCAGCAGTACCGCCAGATCCTCGGCGGTGGGGCCAAGCGCCTCGCCGTAGCCCATCAGCCGCGCGCCCTGCATGTCCGGCACCACATAGGCCGGGTCGGCACGCACCCAGGTCGCGCCAGCGGCATCGCCGGCATCCAGCTGCCGGGTCAACGCGGCCACCGGCCAGTGCGTCGGCGTCAGGCTGAAATGGCGCTGCAATTGCGCCACTTCGCCCGCCTCGGCGGGGTGCTGGTCGGCGCGTGCGAGCGCACGCGCCACCGCCGTGTCGCCCAGGGTTCCGGGCAGACGGCGTTTTTCCGGCAGCAGCAGCGTGGCGGTGGTCATCGCGCGGTGGTGCCGGTCAATCCAGGTAGGCCACGCTGACGACTTCGTACTCGCGCTGGCCGGCCGGCGCGTCGATGGTGACCGAATCGCCTTCCAGCTTGCCGATCAGCGCACGCGCCAACGGCGAAGAAATCGCGATCAGGCCCATCTTGATGTCCGCTTCCAGATCGCCAACGATCTGGTAGCGCTTCTCTTCGTCGGTCTCGGTATCTGCCAGCGTCACCGTGGCGCCGAACACGATCTTGGTGCCGGCCGACAGCTTGGTGATGTCGATGATCTCGGCATGCGAGAGCTCGCCTTCCAGCTGCTTGATGCGGCCTTCGATGAAGCTCTGCTGCTCGCGCGCGGCGTGATACTCGGCGTTTTCCTTCAGGTCGCCGTGCGCACGCGCTTCGGCAATCGCATTGATCACCTCCGGACGCTTGACCGACTTCAGCTGGTCCAGCTCTTCGCGCAGGCGCAGCGCGCCCTTGGATGTCATGGGTGCTCTCATGCTTGAAGCTCCTTGTGCAGTTCCTGCAGCGACCACACGGGGCCGGTGCCGCGGAATTCCAGCGAATGCACCAGCGCCCTGGCGCCGGCGACAGTGGTCGAATAGGTCACGCGATGCTGCAACGCTTCACGCCGGATCGAGAACGAATCGGAGATGGCGGCGCGACCTTCGGTGGTGTTGACGATATAGACGATCTCGCCGTTCTTGATCGAATCGACGATATGCGGGCGACCTTCGGCGACCTTGTTGACGATTTCGCAGGTCAGGCCGTTCTGCTGCAGCCAGGCACCGGTGCCGCGCGTGGCCACCAGCGTATAGCCGCGCTCCACCAACGCCTGCGCAACCGGCAGCACGCGCTGCTTGTCCGGGTCGCGCACCGACACGAAGGCCTTGCCCACCGGCGGCGCCTTGATGCCGCCGGCTTCCTGCGCGCGCGCGAAGGCGGCACTGAAGCTGCGGCCCACGCCCATCACCTCACCGGTGGAACGCATCTCCGGCCCGAGGATCGGGTCCACGCCCTGGAACTTGGCGAACGGGAAGATCGCCTCTTTCACCGAGTAGTAGTCCGGCACGATTTCCTTGGTGGCGCCCTGCTCGGCCAGCGTCTTGCCGGCCATGCAGCGTGCGGCGATCTTGGCCAGCGGGGTGCCGATGGCCTTGGACACAAACGGCACGGTGCGCGAAGCACGCGGGTTCACTTCCAGCAGGAACACCACATCGTCGCCGGCTTCATCGACCTGCACCGCGAACTGGGTGTTCATCAGGCCGACCACGTTCAAGCCTTCGGCCAGCATCACCACCTGGCGGCGCAGCTCGGCCTGGGTCTTGGGCGAGAGCGAATACGGCGGCAGCGAGCACGACGAATCACCCGAATGCACGCCGGCTTCTTCGATGTGTTCCATCAAGCCGCCAATCAGCACGTTGCCGTCCTTGTCGGCAATGATGTCCACGTCCACTTCCACCGCGTTGTCGAGGAATCGGTCCAGCAGCACCGGCGAATCGTTGGAGACCTTCACCGCATCGCGCACGTAACGCGCCAGATCGGATTCGCCGTACACGATTTCCATCGCGCGGCCGCCCAGCACATAGCTCGGGCGCACCACCAGCGGGTAGCCGATTTCGCGCGCCAGCACCAAGGCTTCTTCGGCATTGCGCGCGATGCGGTTCGGCGGCTGCTTCAGGCCCAGCTTGTCGACCAGCTGCTGGAAACGCTCGCGGTCTTCGGCCAGATCGATCGAATCCGGCGAGGTGCCGATCACCGGCACGCCGTTGGCTTCCAGCGCACGCGCCAGCTTCAGCGGGGTCTGCCCGCCGTACTGCACGATCACGCCCTTGGGCTGTTCCAGCTCGACGATTTCCAGCACGTCTTCCAGCGTCAGCGGCTCGAAGTACAGACGGTCGGAGGTGTCGTAGTCGGTGGAGACGGTTTCCGGGTTGCAGTTGACCATGATGGTCTCGTACCCGTCGTCGCGCAGCGCCAGCGCCGCATGCACGCAGCAGTAATCGAACTCGATGCCCTGGCCGATGCGGTTCGGGCCACCGCCCAGGATCATGATCTTGTCGCGGTTGGTCGGCAGCGCTTCGCATTCGTCCTCGTAGGTCGAATACAGGTACGCGGTGCTGGTGGAGAATTCCGCCGCGCACGAGTCAACGCGCTTGTAGACCGGGCGAACTTTGAGCGCGCGGCGCAGCGTACGCACCGATTCTTCGTTGCTGCCGATCAGCTGGGCCAGGCGCGCATCGGAAAACCCGGCGCGCTTGAGCATGCGCAGACGCGGCGCATCCAATGCGGCCATGCCATCGTCGGCCAGCTGCTGCTCATGGCTGATGAGCTCTTCGATCTGGTCCAGGAACCAGGGGTCGATGAACGACAGCGCATACACCTCGTCCACGGTCATGCCGGCGCGGAATGCATCGGCGACATAGAACAGACGCTCCGGGCCCGGCGCCTTGAGCTCGCGCTTGAGCGCGGCGATGTCGTCTTCGCTGCTCAGATCCAGACCGGTCGGGTCCAGGCCGATCTTGCCGGTTTCCAGGCCGCGCAGCGCTTTCTGCAGCGACTCCTGGAAGGTGCGGCCCATCGCCATCACCTCGCCCACCGACTTCATCTGCGTGGTCAGGCGTGCGTCGGCCTGCGGGAACTTCTCAAAGGCGAAGCGCGGAATCTTGGTGACCACATAATCGATCGACGGTTCGAACGACGCCGGGGTCAGGCCGCCGGTGATTTCGTTCTTCAATTCGTCCAGCGTGTAGCCCACCGCCAGCTTGGCGGCGACCTTGGCGATCGGGAAGCCGGTGGCCTTGGAGGCCAGCGCCGACGAACGCGACACGCGCGGGTTCATTTCGATGACGACAACGCGGCCATTGGTCGGGCTGATGCCGAACTGCACGTTGGAGCCGCCGGTGTCCACACCGATCTTGCGCAGCACCGCGATCGAGGCATCGCGCAGGCGCTGATATTCCTTGTCGGTGAGCGTCTGCGCCGGCGCCACGGTGATCGAGTCGCCGGTGTGCACGCCCATCGGGTCGAGGTTTTCGATGGCGCACACGATGATGCAGTTGTCCGCGGTGTCGCGCACCACTTCCATCTCGAATTCCTTCCAGCCCAGCACCGACTCTTCCACCAGCACTTCGGTGGTCGGCGACAGCTCCAGGCCGCGCCCAACGATCTCGATCAGCTCTTCGCGGTTGTAGGCGATGCCGCCGCCGCTGCCGCCCAGGGTGAAGCTGGGGCGGATGATGGTCGGGTAGCCGACGCGGGTCTGGATATCCAGCGCTTCTTCCAGCGTGTGCGCCACTTCGGCACGGGGGCAGTCCAGGCCGATCTCGCCCATCGCCACGCGGAACAGCTCGCGGTCTTCGGCCATGCGGATCGCTTCGCGCTTGGCGCCGATCAGCTCGACGTTGTACTTCTCCAGCACGCCGTGGTCGGCCAGATCCAGCGCGCAATTCAGCGCGGTCTGTCCGCCCATGGTCGGCAGCAGGGCGTCGGGCTTTTCCTTGGCGATGATCTTTTCGACCGTCTGCCAGTTGATCGGCTCGATGTACACGGCGTCGGCCATGTTCGGGTCGGTCATGATGGTGGCCGGATTGCTGTTGACCAGCACCACGCGGTAGCCCTCGTCGCGCAGTGCCTTGCACGCCTGCGCGCCTGAGTAATCGAACTCGCAGGCCTGGCCGATGACGATCGGGCCAGCGCCGATGATGAGGATGGTTTTAAGGTCTGTACGCTTTGGCATTTCAGCTCCGGGACCGGGGACCGGGGAACGGGGACCCGGACTCCAACTTCTGATTGAGTGAGTAGTGCAACTTGTGCAGCATTTTGCTGACACGCTCGGCGACATCCAGGACGATTTCGACCTGATGCGGCTCAGCCAGCGCGAGCTCTGAAGCAAGTGTCAACTGTGTTTGTAATTCTGCAACCGAACCACGCGCGATCGAAATAAATCGCGCATAGTCCTTGGTCGAACCGCGAGCATTTCCTTCGGCGATGTTGGAAGGCGCCGAGACTGCAGCGCGCTGCAGCTGCGACGAAAGTCCATAACGTTCTTCACGCGGAAACGCGCCAGTCAGTTCGTAGACCATCTTCGCCAGCGTCATTGCAAGACGCCAGACTTCCAGTTCGCGGAAATGCGAAGGGCTCAAGCATTGCCACCCGGGTCCCTGGTCCCCGGTCCCCGGTCCCGCATCAATGCGGTGAACCGATCGAACAACGGCCCCACGTCGCGCGGGCCCGGCGATGCTTCCGGGTGGCCCTGGAACGAGAACGCCGGTGCGTCGGTCAGTGCGATGCCCTGGTTGGTGCCATCGAACAGCGAACGATGGGTCACCCGCACATTGGCCGGCAGCGTGGTTTCGTCCACCGCAAAGCCATGATTTTGCGAAGTGATCATCACCCGCCCGCCGTCCAGATCCTGCACCGGATGGTTGGCACCATGGTGGCCGGTGGCCATCTTCACCGTCTTGGCACCGGCGGCCAACGCCAGCAGCTGATGGCCCAGGCAGATGCCGAAGGTCGGCACCTTCTGCGCGATCAGTTCCTTGATCGCGTCAATGGCGTAATCGCACGGCTCCGGATCGCCCGGGCCGTTGGACAGGAACACGCCGTCCGGATTCATCGCCAGCACCTCGGCCACCGGCGTGCGGGCCGGCACCACGGTGACGTCGCAACCACGATCGGCCAGCATGCGCAGGATGTTGAGTTTGACGCCATAGTCATAAGCGACAACCTTGTGCTTCAACTCGGCGCGTACGAAGGTGTCTGAGTTCAGATCCAGCGAGCCTTCCGTCCAGTTATACGTGCTCTCGGTCGAGACCACCTTGGCCAGATCCATGCCCTTCAGGCCGGGGAAGTTGCGCGCGGCTTCCAGCGCCTTGTCGACATCGATCTCGCCGGCCATCAGCGCACCGTTCTGAGCGCCCTTCTGGCGCAGCAGGCGGGTCAGCTTGCGGGTGTCGATGCCGGAAATGGCGACGACACCGCGGGCCTGCAGCCATTCCGGCAAGGCCACCTGGCTGCGCCAGTTGCTGGGACGACGCGGCACATCGCGCACGATCAGGCCGGCGGCCCAGATCTTGCGGGCTTCGTCGTCCTGGTCGGTAAAGCCGGTGTTGCCGATATGCGGATAGGTCAGCGTGACCATCTGGCGGGCGTAGGAGGGATCGGTCAGGACTTCCTGATAGCCGGTCATGGCGGTGTTGAACACCACTTCACCGACGGAAAGCCCGTTGGCGCCTACGGATTCGCCCTCGAACACGGTGCCGTCTTCGAGGACAAGGATTGCGGGTTGGGTCACGTGGGGTCTCGCTCTGGCTGCCTGGGACTCCGATGCGCTTCCGGCCAAATTCCGGTTGCAACAAAGCGCGGACGCGGTGCTGGGGACCGGTCCGACGCTGGTTCGGGCAAGCGAGAATTGTAAAGGCAAGTGTCCCGGCATGCCAGCCTGAAGAGCATGCGAAGCAGCACGGGTGTCGGCGCCACGCATGAATAGGCATGCCACTGCGGCTGCCGTTCATGCGCGGCTGCGCGCCGGCTTACAGCACCAGATCGCGCACCCGGTAGCTGCCGGCCGGCTTGCCGATCAGTCGTTTGGCCGCATGCAATGCGCCACGCGCGAAGATGTCGCGATTGGTGGCGCGATGCACCAGCTCGACCCGCTCGCCCAGCCCGGTGAACTGCACGGTGTGTTCGCCGACGATGTCGCCGGCACGCAAGCTGGCATAGCGCGGCTGCGCACCGCTACCGGTGGCCGCCTCGCCCAGCGTCAATGCGGTGCCGGAAGGCGCATCCTGCTTGTGCACGTGATGCGCTTCGATGATGTCGCAATCCCAGCCCGGCAGCGTGCCGGCGGCGCGCTCCACCAGCTCGGTCAGCACCGCAACGCCGAGACTGAAGTTGGACGCCCACACCAACGGAATCTGCTGCGCGGCATCGCGCAGTGCTACGCGCTGCGCTTCGTCCAGCCCGGTGGTGCCGGACACCAGCGGCTTGCCGCGCTGCGCGCACAACGCCAGGATCGGTGCAAAGCCCTGCGGCAGGCTGAAGTCGATGGCCACATCGAACGCGGGCGCACCGCCGAGTTCGCTGGCGGCGAAGAACGGCACACCCTCGACCACCCGTTGCGAGGGCGAGCGGCCCACCACGGCGCCGACCACCTGCACGGCCTCGTCTTCGGCAGCCAATCGCAACAACGCCTTGCCCATCCGCCCGGAGGCGCCGTGGATCAGAACTTTCATAGCAGAGGTTGTCATGGCGGCAGGCTGGCTTGGCGATGTGGGTGGTACACGATAGCCGGGATTGGGATTTGGGATTGGCGATTCGTCACTGCGGTGCCGCACTGCGCGCGTTGCGCAATGATGCGACTGGTCGCTTTCGAGGCTGGCGACGGGGCGTAGCGAACGGTTCTTGAAGAGGTAGCGACGAGCGGAGAGCAGCAGAAGCGATCGGCCGCTCTACGCGTGGCGATCGCAATGCAGCGTGCAGTCTTCACGCCAGCGTGAGCTGCGCCCGGCGCAAGCGCAGACACGTGCTGTACCAACCGACGTACGCAGTGAACACATCCGCCTGGCATTGCGCAGTAATTTTGTCAGCCGCGCTTAATCGCCGATACCGTCCAGGCGCTTGCTCCAGCTTTCCACTTCGCTGCGCTGCAGGCGGCGTTCGAACAGCGTGCGCCACGACGGCACCAGCGGCAGCTGCAAAACCGCAGTGACTGCTGCAACATCGACCTTGCGCGCGTACAACAGCTGTTGCAGGCGCGACAGCGTCCATTGCGGATGCGGTCGCGCCTGCAGGGTCAGCAGATCGCCGGCCGCAACGCTGCCCGGCTGCAGCACCCGGTAGTACCAGCCGGTGCGGCCGGTTTCCTGCACGCGCCGCGCCAGCTCACGCACACCGAACCTGTCCGACAGTTTCCAGCACGGTTGGCGCACCTGCGACACCTCCACCACTGCCGTGCCCAGGGCGAAGCGATCGCCCAGACAGACCTCGGCTTCGGTCAGGCCGACACTGCTGAGGTTTTCGCCAAAGGCGCCGGCAGCATCCAGCAACCCATGCGCGCCAAGTTCATCGCGCCAGGCTGCATAGTGATCGCGCGGGTAATGATGGATGGCCTTGTCCGGCCCGCCGTGCACGCGTCGGTCGCCCTGCGCGTCACCTTGCAGGCCTTCCATGCCCAGCTGCACCGCACCTTGCACTGCACGTTTGTCGATCGCGCTATGGCTACCGGGGCGGGTGAAACCGCGCACGCTGCCGATTGCCACGCTGTCGATCCTTACCGCAATCGGTGCGCCCTGTCCCGCCGTTGCCACTGTCACGCGCCCTGCCCCGGCAGCTCGGCCAGCGCCTCGCGCAGCAGCTCGCCCAGGACCTGGATGCCTGCATCGATCTTCTCTGCGGGCACGGTGACGAACGACAGGCGTAGCGTATTGGTCTGCGGCAAGGTGGCAAAGAACGGCGCACCCGGCACGAACGCGACATTGCGTGCAATGGCCCGCGCCAGCAACGCGGTGCCGTCCAGCCCGGGCGGCAGGCTCACCCACAGGAACATCCCGCCTTCAGGACGGTTCCATTGCACCTGTTCTGGGAAATGCAGGTCCAGTGCCTCCAGCATCAGGCTGCACTGGCGTGCGTACAGAGCGCGGATCTGCGGAATATGGGTGTCGAGAAAGTCGTCCTGCAGCGTCTGGTACACCACGCGCTGGGTGAACGATGGGGTGTGCAGATCGGCTGCCTGCTTGGCCTGGATCAGTTTGCCCAGCACCGCTTCGGGCGCCACCACATAGCCCAGCCGCAGGCCGGGTGCGAGCACCTTGGAAAACGAGCCCATGTAGATGACGCCTTCCGGGTTCATCGACAGCAGGCTCGGCAGCGGCTGGCCGCTGTAGTACAGCTCGCCGTACGGGTCGTCTTCGACGATCGGCACACCCGCCTCGGCCGCGCGCGCCACCAACGCCTGGCGACGCGCCAACGGCAGGCGCCGGCCGGTGGGGTTCTGGAAATTCGGCAGGCAGTACAGAAACCGCGCATCGGCCAGCAGTGACGGATCCAGCGCGTCCACCACCACGCCGTCCTCGTCCGACGGCATGCCGACGAATGCCGGCTGGAATAACGAAAACGCCTGGAGTGCACCCAGATAGCTCGGCGTTTCCACCAGCACCTTGCTGCCTTCGTCGATGAAGACCTTGCCGAGCAGGTCCAGGCCCTGTTGCGAGCCGGTGGTGATCAGCACCTGGCTGGGCCGGATGCTGGCGCCATCGCGGCTCAAGCGCGCGGCCACCCAGTCGCGCAGCGGCGCATAGCCTTCGGTGGGGCCGTATTGCAGGGCCGCCTGTGGCGCGTCGCGCAGCACCTGGTCGCTGGCCGCGCGCATGCGCTCCACCGGAAAGGTCGCTGGCGAGGGCAGACCGCCGGCGAAGGAAATGACCTCCGGCCGCTCGGTCACCTTGAGGATTTCGCGAATCGCCGAACTGGTCAGCGCCTGCGCACGTCGGGAGATCTGGAAGGAGGTCGTCATGCCGCAAGCATAGCGAACGCCACTGGCGGTGGCGCTGTGCACTGCAACGACAGACCCCTCGCCACTTGCCGAGAGCGGCGAACAAAATGGAGCGAGCCGCCGCCAGGCGGGTGTGGACGGCGCGCTCAGAAGCGGCGTGTACGAGTGATACGTGCCACCTCAAGCATCGGCCGCGCCCGCCTGACGTGAGCGCAGTCGCTTTGTTCACCGCTCTTGGCGCGACGCCCGCCTACTGATACGCCGGGCCGACCCAGGCAGTGCCTTCGCTGCGTTCGATCAAGGTCTTCCAGCGTTTGCGGATCACCTTGTCGCGTGTGCGGAAGGTCATGCGCAGCCCGGGCAGACCGAGCGTGGCGCGTGTTTCGACCATCGCCGACTGCTCGTCTGCGGCAATGTCGATCTTGGTGATCGAATGCTTGTAGTCGATCAACTCTTCCGGATTGGCCACATGGCGCATCTGCCGCAGCACCTGCGCCCATTCGCCGTTGGACTTGCAATAGTTCTCGCGGGTGGTGGTCTGCCGCTGCTGATGCGAATCCATGCGGTACAGCACCACCATTTCGAAGTCGGGCGCGGTCATCGCGCAGAGCGCATCGCCATCCTGGCCCAGCATCGCCTTGTCGTGCGCGGCGTAGAAGTCGCGCACCTGCTTCTCGTCGAGCGCATTGCCACCGTAGTTATAGAAACCCGCAATGGCGGCCAACACCGCCAACAACACCAGCAAACGCATCACTGCCCCCTGTTTAGCCGCGTCCTGCGGCCGCGCAAGTGTAGCCGACGCTGCCGGGGTCAGTGGCGACGCGGCGGTGGCGGGCCGCAGCTGTCGCAACCGCCACACGCCGATGCGTTTTGTGTCGCCGGTGGTGCCACGCGACGCCCCAGCGCCTGCATCCATGCAGGCCGCCCGGTGCGCAGCAGCGCAAGCGCAAGCGCACCGCGTAAGTGGCGCAGGCTGCCGGGGAATTGTTTGTTCATCACCACCCACAGGCTGACCAGCACCGCGATGGCGATCACCAGGTATTGCAGCGTGAGCGAAAGCGTCACCTCAGCCGGCTCCCAGCAGCACGGCCACTTGGTAGGTCACCAGCGAGGCCAGGTAGGCCAGCGCGAACAGGTACACCGCGCTGATGGTCATCTGCTTCCACGAGTTGGTTTCGCGCTTGATCGTGGCCAGCGTGGAGATGCACATCGGTGCGTAGATGTACCAGACCAGCAGCGACAACGCGGTGGCCAGCGACCAGCCATCGCTGATCAGCGGCGACAACGCCTGCGCTGCCGCATCGTCGTCGGCAGCCGACAGCGCGTACACGGTTGCCAGCGAGGCCACCGCCACTTCGCGTGCGGCCAGGCCCGGAATCAGCGCGATGCAGATCTGCCAGTTGAAGCCCAGCGGCGCGAAGAATATCGCCAGCGCATGGCCGATGCGGCCGGCGAAGCTGTAGTCGATCGCCGGCAAGGTCGCATTGGCCGGCGCTTCGGGAAACGACAGCAGGAACCACAGCAGGATGGTCAGCGCCAGAATGATGCCGCCCACGCGCTTGAGGAAGATCACCGCACGCTCCCACAGGCCAAGCGCCAGGTCGCGCACCTGCGGCACGCGGTAGGACGGCAGCTCCAGCATCAGCGGATGCTCGCTCTTGTCGCGACGCCACTTCTTCATGGTCCACGACACCAGCAGCGCGCTGACGATGGCCGCGGCATACAGCGCGAACAGGATCAGCCCTTGCTGGTTGAAGATTCCCCACACGGTCTTCTGCGGAATGAAGGCACCGATCAGCAGCGCATACACCGGCAGCCGCGCCGAACACGTCATCAGCGGCGCCACCATGATGGTGGCGAGCCGGTCGCGCGGGTCCTGGATGCTGCGCGTGGACATGATGCCCGGCACCGCACACGCGAAGCTCGACAGCAACGGAATGAACGAACGCCCCGACAAGCCGGCCGCGGCCATCATGCGATCCAGCAAAAATGCCGCGCGCGGCAGATACCCGGATTCTTCCAGCGCCAGGATGAAGGCGAACAGGATCAGGATCTGCGGCAGGAAGATGATCACCCCGCCCAGGCCGGCAATGATGCCGTCCTTGAGCAAGCTGTTGAGCGGTCCTTCCGGCAGCGTGGCACCCACCCACTCGCCCAGCATCGCGGTGCCGGCATCGATCAGGTCCATCACCGGCGTGGCCCAGGCATACACCGCCTGGAAGATCAAAAACATCACCACCGCCAGCGTGACCAGACCCCAGACCGGATGCAGCAGCCAGCGGTCCAGCGCATCGTCCACGCGCGAGGTACGCGTGGGCATGGTCACTGCCGCACTCAGGATCTGCCGCACCTGCGCGTGGTAGTTGCCGTCGGCCGGCGGGCTGGTGGCCGGCGCGGCCAGGCTGGCCGCCTGCGCATCCAGGCGTTCGACCAGGACCTTTGCACCGCCGCGCCGCACTGCCACGGTTTCGACCACCGGCACGCCAAGCGCCTGCTCCAGCGCTGGCAGATCGATGACGATGCCGCGGCGTTGCGCGGCGTCCATCATGTTCAGTGCCACGATCATCGGCCGGCCGAGCTCGCGCAACTCCAGCGCAAAGCGCAGGTGCAGGCGCAGATTGGTTGCGTCCATCACGTAGACCAGCACGTCCGGTGCCGGCTCGCCCGGGTAGAAGCCACGGCACAGGTCGCGGGTGATTGCCTCGTCCAGGCTGGCCGGTTGCAGGCTGTAGGCGCCGGGAAGATCGAGCACCGCAAAGTCGCGGCCGGATGGCGCACGAAAATGCCCTTCCTTCCGCTCGACGGTAACGCCGGTGTAGTTGGCCACCTTCTGGCGGCTGCCGGTCAGCTGGTTGAACAACGCGGTCTTGCCGCTGTTGGGATTGCCCACCAATGCCAGACGCAACGGCACGGCCGCCGCATTCATGCCGATGCTCCGTCTTGCCGCACCTGTACGCGCGCGGCCTCGCTACGGCGCAACGCAAACCGCGTGTAACCGACCTGCACCAGCAATGGCTCGCGACCGACCGGCCCGGTGGCCAGCACGGTGACTTCTTCGCCTGCGACAAACCCCAACTCCCGCAGGCGCCGCGCGATCGTGTCGTTGGGGAGGCGATCCTCCACGGAGTCCACAATGGCGGCGCGATGCAAAGGCATGTCGGACAGCGTCACAAAGACGGCCTGAGTGTTAGGAATGGTTCTCAATTCTAGCATCGACGCACCGCATCATGGCTCCGGCGACCCGGCCCGCTATCATGGTTCGCATCCCATTCATGGACGTTGACGCAATGCAGGACACCGGCTTGATCGTGGAGGACCAGGGAGCGGTCCGCACCGTGCGACTGCACCGCCCGGCGGTACACAACGCGTTCGACGCGACCTTGATCGCCGCGCTTACCGACGCGTTGCGCCTGGCTGGGCAAGCGCCCCAGATCCGCGTGGTCGTGCTCACCGGTGCCGGCGCAGCCTTTTCTGCCGGCGCAGACCTGCACTGGATGCGCGGCATGGCAACCGCCAGCGAGGCCGAGAACGCTGCCGACGCACTGGCGCTGGCGCAGCTGATGCGCACCCTGGACGAACTGCCCAAACCGACCATTGCGCGCGTCAATGGCGCCGCGTTCGGTGGTGGGGTCGGTTTGGTGGCGTGTTGCGATATCGCCATCGGCTGCACCGAAGCGCGCTTCGGCCTGACCGAGAGCAAGCTGGGCCTGCTGCCGGCGGTCATTTCGCCGTATGTGGTTGCGGCGATCGGCGCGCGCCAGGCGCGGCGCTGGTTCGCCACCGCCGAAATCTTCGATGCCGGCACCGCGCAGTTGCTGGGGCTGCTGCATCAGTTGGTGGCCGCCGACCAGTTGGATATCGCCGTGGAGCGGCAGGTGCGTCTGCTGCTGGCTGCCGCCCCGCTGGCTGCCGCCAACGCCAAGTCGCTGGTGCGCTCGGTGCTGCCGGCAGCCGACCGCGATGCCATCGACGCCGCCAACGCCGCCTTGATCGCACGGTTGCGCGTGTCGCCCGAAGGCCAGGAAGGCCTGGGCGCGTTTCTCGACAAACGCAGCGCCGCCTGGGTGCCGGAGAGCATGGCATGAGCACCCTGGCGGTTGTCCGCACCGCTGCAGGCAGCGGGGCTCGGACATGAGCGACTTCGTGCGCATTGTCGAGGTCGGCCCGCGCGACGGGCTGCAGAACGAGGCGCAACCGATCGCCACCGCGGACAAGATCGCCTTGATCGATCAACTCTCGGCGACCGGCCTGCGCACCATCGAGGCGACCAGCTTCGTCAGCCCGCGCTGGGTGCCGCAGCTGGCCGACGCGGCCGAGGTCTTTGCCGGCATCGCGCAGGCGCCCGGCATCGCCTATCCGGTGCTGGTGCCGAATCTGCAGGGCTACGCGCGCGCGCGCGCCGCCGGCGCGCAGGAAGTGGCGGTGTTCACCGCGGCGTCGGAGGCGTTCAATCGCACCAACACCAACGCCGGCATCGACGAATCGATCGAGCGGTTTCGGCCGATCCTGCAGCAGGCCGCGCTGGATGGCGTGCGCGTGCGCGGCTACGTGTCCACCGTCCTCGGTTGCCCGTATCAGGGCGAGGTGCCAGTGGCCGATGTGGTGGATGTCGCACAGCGACTGTCTGCGCTGGGCTGCTATGAAATCTCGCTGGGCGACACCATTGGTGTTGGCACGCCGGTCAAGGCGCGCCAGATGCTGGCCGCGGTGGCGCAAGAAGTGCCGATGCAGGCGCTGGCCGTGCATTTCCACGACACCTACGGGCAGGCGCTGGCCAATATCGCGGCGTGCCTGGAGCAAGGCGTGCGCGTGGTGGATGCGGCCGTGTCCGGTGCGGGCGGCTGCCCGTACGCCAAGGGCGCCAGCGGCAACGTGGCCAGCGAAGACGTGGTGTATCTGCTGCACGGGCTGGGCATGTCCACCGGCATCGAGTTGCCCGCCCTCGCCCGCACCGGGCGCTGGCTGGCGCAGCTGCTCGGTCGCGACACCGGCAGCAAGGTCGGCAAGGCGCTGGCGGCCGCCGGCTGAAGCATCACTGCCGCAGCAATCCTGCATCACCCACCACCGCGATCACGCGGGGGCTTCGGCTAGAATTGCCGACCGCTTCGCCGATCATTCGCTCGCCGGTCTGCACCGGCCTTCAGCGCTACTCAGGGAACCACCGTATGCAGCCATCTTCTGTCCTTGCCATCGTCACCGGCGGCGTGTCCGGCCTCGGTCTGGCAGTGGCGCAGCGTCTTGTTGCCGACGGCGGCAAGGTCGCGCTGTTCGACGTCAATGCCGACAAGGCCGAGGCGGCGCTGGCGCTGCTCGGCGCCGGCAACGCACATTATTTCGCCACCGATGTCACCGACGAAGCGCAGGTTGTCGCCAATGTGGCGCAGGCTGCGCAGGCGCTGGGCGGGCTCAACCTGGTGGTCAATTGCGCCGGCATCCTGGGTGCTGGCCGCGTGCTCGGCAAGGACGCGCCGATGCCGCTGGCAACCTTCCGCAACACCGTGCTGGTCAATCTGGTCGGCAGCTTCAATGTCGCCAAGGCCGCGGCCGATGTGATGCAACACAATGCCGCCGGCGGCGACGGCGAGCGCGGCGTGATCGTCAACACCGCCTCGGTGGCCGCGTTCGAGGGCCAGATCGGCCAGGCAGCCTACGCGGCCAGCAAGGGCGGCGTGGTCGGCATGACCTTGCCAATGGCACGCGAGCTGGCGCGCTTCGGCATACGCGTGATGACGATCGCACCGGGCGTGTTCTGGACCCCGATGGTCGACGGCATGCCCGAGGCCGTGCAGCAATCGCTGTCCGCCTCGATTCCGTTCCCCTCGCGCCTGGGCCAACCCGACGAGTACGCCGACACCGTCGCCTTCATCCTGCGCAACCGCTACCTCAACGGCGAAACGATTCGCCTGGACGGTGGCGTGCGGTTGGCACCCAAGTAGCGGGGAATGGGGGATCGGGAATGGGGAATCGTAACGACGCCCTACTCTCAGTGCCCCGGCCCCGGCTTTTTCGATTCCCTATTCCCAACTCCCGATTCCCATGAAAGCTAACGACATCAAGAAAGGCAACGTCGTCGAATACAACGGCGGCATTTACCAGATCCGCGACATCGAACGCAGCTCGCCGCAGGGCCGCGGCGGCAACGTGCGCTTCCGCTTCATCATGTACAGCGTGCCGGGCGGAGTGAAAACCGACGCCAGCTTCGATGCCGACGACAACCTGCCGGAAGTGGAGCTGCTGCGTCGTCTGTCCACGTTTTCGTACAAGGACGGCGAGGCGTTCGTGTTCATGGACGACGAGGACTTCACCCCGTACACGCTGGACGCGGATGTGATCGGCACCGATGCCGGCTACATCACCGATGGCCTGACCGGCATCTACGTGCAGGTGATCGACGACCAGCCGGTGGCCGTGCAGCTGCCGCAGACGGTGACGCTGGAAGTGGTGGAAACTCCGCCGGAATTGAAGGGCGGCACCGCCACCAAGCGGCCCAAGCCAGCCAAGCTCGACACCGGCATGGAAATCATGGTGCCCGAGTACATCACCAACGGCGAACGCGTGCTGGTCAATACCACCACCGGCGAATTTGCCGGCCGCGCCGACTGATGCGTTGGTGTGCCGTTGCCATGACCTTGGGCGCTCTGGCTGCCTGCACCGCGCCACCGGCACCGACACCGGCCGCAACGGCCGCACCGGTGACCTGCACCGATCCCAAGGTGGAAGACGAATGGCTGCAGCATCCGGCAGGCCTGTGCGGCATGCCGGAGGATGTGCGCAAACTGGTGGACGACTACGACACCTGCGAGCACTTCGCCGGCGAAGAACCGTACGACGCCGACCGCCACCATGAAATCGAAGTCGCCGTGGCGCAATTGTGCACACCGGCGCCGGCACGGCTTGCCAAGTTGATGCAGCAATACCGCAACGACGCGCATATCAGCGAATGGCTGCGCCAGTATTCGGCACAAGCGGATCTGCAACCAGCCGGCTGAGGTATCTTTTCTCCCCTCGGGACATTGTCCTCCTTATGGGAGAGAAGCTGCTCTGCAGGGGCGGATGAGGGGCTCGGACTGCTTACTGAGGTGTGCCGGTGCATCCCTTCTCCCCACGGGACATTGTCCTCCTTTATGGGGGAGAAGGTGGCGCGCAGCGCCGGATGAGGGGCGCCGCAGGGAATTGGCAGTGGCCGCGATGATAAACGCGTCGCCACGCATCGTCAGAGGTGAATCACCGACGGCTTCACGCACTATACGCACCTCCGCGCCCCGGCCCGCGCTTGCGACGCGGGCGGTCCACGGCACGCGCGCCACTGGCGCGCGTGCCGTGCCTTCCCGCCCCGGGGAGAGGGGCTCGTACTGCGCACCTCTTCACGTAGCCCACTTCGCTATTGCACTTGAAAAGGGGCATCCATCTCCGACTGCGCTTGGTCGACGGCCGCATCGCCGCGCGCAAGCACACGCAGGCGCGCACGCAAACGTGCCACGTTCGCTTCGCCCTGCTCCAATCCATCGCGCAGGTTAGCCGGCAATTGCCGGCGTCCAGCCAGCTGCAGCTGTTTCCAGCCACCGACCAGCACCTCGCTGTCCTGCGCCACGCGCGCGCTCAATTGCTGCTGCTCACCTGCCTGCGGCAAGCCGTATCCAGTGCTCCCCAACAGGATGGCCGGATGACTGAGTTGCGCTTCGCGCGCGAACAGCGACTGCAGCTGCCCCTGCACTGTTTCGCGCCCGGCCATGCCCGCCTGCAGCAGGCGTTTGAGTGCATCGCGCGCCAGTAACTCCTGACGGCGCAATGCCGCCTGTTCCAGCAACAAGGCTGCTGCGGTTTCGCGCAGACCACCACGTTCCAGCCACTGTGCGCGTGCGCCAGGCGCAGCATCCAGCCACTGCGCGAGACTTGTTTGCGGCACCGGGACGCCGCGCCGAAGCACATCGAACATCGCCTGGTAATGCGCAGCGGCCGATTCGAAGTAATAGCCCTGCCGGATCGCCTGTGCAGGATCGTCCAGCACCTGCGTGTTGGCGATGCCAGCGCGCTGCAGGCGCTGGCGCACGCCGCGCGGCGTGATCGATGAGAGATTGGCCGCAGCCAGGCGTGGTACGCCGTCATGCAGCAGCTTGTAGGTTTCCACCGCGCAGTTGTTGCCGATGAAGTAATAGCGCCCGTCGTAACTCCAGTGCACTTGCGCGGCACGCGTCAGCAGCCCGGCGATCTCGTCAGGCGTCAGGGTCAGCGGCACCGACGACAAGGCGCGCAGTTCCACCTTGGTGTATTCGTCCACGACCTGATTCAACGGCAACACGAACAAGCGCGACGGGTACGAGCCGGTGAGCCCACGCCAGCTGGAAATCTGCACATCGCCGACGAAGGCACGAAACGAGAGCACGCGGTGGTACTGCAGATCCAGCCGGCATGCGGGCCCGGGCACGCGGCCGGGGGCGCAGATCACCAGCCGCAACATGCTGTGGCCCCAGCGGCTCATCGGCTGCTGATTGCCCTCGGCAAGCAGATAGTCCACCGCGTACACGCGCGCCGGGTCCAGGCGCAACAACGACATCGCACCGGCATCGTTGTCGGCTTGCAGATACGGCAGCGTGTTTTCGCACGGCACAACACCGTGCGGCTTACCAATGCGCTGCGCAAACCAGGCCGCCAGCGCGGGGCGCCGGCAAGCGTAGTCGGCGTCCAGGACGTAATGCTCGAGATTGACCGCCACGAACTCGGCCGGGCTGCGGCGCTCGTAGTCGTCCGGGCTGCGGTCGCTGAACTGATTTGCGCCACGCCCCACCCGCCACGGCCGCACCTGCCAGCCGGCAAGATCGCGCAGGCGTGGATCGCGCGACAACGCGCTGTTTGCGCTGCGATCGAGCACATGCGCCAGTTCGTGTATCAGCGCGGCCATCGCCGCACGCGTGGCCGGCGCATTGCTGTCGCCACGTGCTTCTTCGGGCTGCGCGCTCCATGCCTGCAGCAAGGCGCGATCGAGCAGGATGCGATTGCCGATGGCACGGCCATGCACCTGCGCCGGCAGATCGCTGCGCCATTGCAGCTGGATCGGTGCGCCAAGCCGCTGCGTCCAGCCCTGCGGCAGCCGCTGTGCCACGTGCTGCACCAGGGCATTGCTTGCTTCCATCTGCGCCGGCGGCAAGTCCGACGGAACAAGGTCGACCAGCAATTCGGCCTGCGCCTGCGGTGCGATCGAGGCGGCCAGCAACAGCCAACCGCACCGCCGGCGCAGACTCACTGGGCCAGGATGGACTGCGCCAATTCCAGGTCGCTGGACAGCCGCGCCGCATCGCTACGGCTACGCAACTGCAGCAATGCCGCTTCCAGGCGCGCGCCGCGGATGACGCCATCGCTGGCAACGAAACCGGCCGCATCTTCGCGCGCGTCCGCCACCACCTTGTCGTCGCCGGAACTGCTGCCGGAGGAATTGGACGAACCAGCCGACGAGGCACCGGCCGAGGTGCCAGCCAGGCTGGAGGCAAACGCTGCCAGCGGCAGCAGCGTCAAGGCGCAAAACACGAGGGAGCGCATCATGGGTTGATCTATTCCGTGTGAAGGTGATGGAAGACTAACCGGCAGGCGTGGCAACAGGCGCGCCTCCCATCTCGAACAGCTTGCCGGGATTCAGCAAAAGATGAGGATCGAGCACATGTTTGATGCCGCGCATCAAGGCGATTTCCTCGGCAGAGCGCGTACTCCACAAGTAAGCCTTCTTGACCAGACCGATGCCGTGTTCGGCGGAAATACTGCCGTCGAAACGCTGCAGGGCCTGCGCCAGCAATTTGGTGACCTGATCGCAGGCCGCAACGAAATCGGCCTGGCTGGTGGCGTCGGGTTTGAGCACGTTGATGTGCAGATTGCCGTCGCCGATATGCCCGAACCACACCACATCGAAGTGTGGATACGCGGCGCTGAGCAAGGCCTGGGTTTCGGCCAGAAACGCCGGCATCGCCGAAATGCGCACCGACACATCGTTCTTGTACGGCGTGTAGCGCGCCAGCGCTTCGGTGATGCCTTCGCGCAACCGCCACAGCTGCGCGGCCTGCGCATCGCTCTGGCTGATCACGCCATCGCTGACCCAGCCCTGCTCCATGCAGGTTTCGAAGGCGGCCATCGCCGCGGCCTCCTGCGCCTGGTCGCCTGCGGCAAATTCGGTGACCACGTAATACGGGTGAACCTCGGCGAATGGCGCCTGCGCGCCATGCGCAAGCACGTGTTCCAGCGCGCGATCGGTGAAGAATTCGAACGCTTCCAGGCGCAGCTGCGCGCGAAACGCGGCGAATACCTGCATCAACACCTCGAACGAGGGCAGCGCCAGCAGCATCACATTGCTGGGCGGCGGCGGGTCGGTCAACCGCAGCGTGGCTTCGACGACGATGCCAAGCGTGCCCTCGGAGCCGATCATCAGATGACGGAAGTCGTAGCCGCTGGAATTTTTCACCAGCGCATTGTTGAGTTCGAGCAGCTCGCCGCCGCCGCTGACCACCTTCAACCCGGCCACCCATTCGCGCGTATTGCCGTAGCGGATCACCCGGATGCCGCCGGCGTTGGTGGCGATATTGCCGCCGATCGAGCACGACCCACGTGCCGCGAAATCCACCGGATACACCAAGCCATGCTCGCGCGCGGCGTTGTGCACCGCTTCCAGCGGCATGCCGGCCTGCACGGTGAGCGTGCGATCCACCGCGTTGAACGCCAGCGGCTTGTTCAACCGCTCCAGGCTCAGCACCAGCTCGCCGTTGGCGGCCACTGCGCCGCCGGACAAGCCGGTGCGCCCGCCCGACGGCACCACCGCCACGCCCTGCGCGTTTGCCCAACGCATGACCGCCTGCACTTCCTCCACCGTGCCGGGCAAGGCGATCGCGAGCGGATTCGGCGTCCAGCGCCGCGTCCAGTCGCGGCCGTAATGCTCCAGGTCGGCCGGCTCGGTCTTCAAACGCAACGCAGGCACGGCCTGTTGCAACGAAAGGATGCGGGGATCGGTCATGGCACGCGGCGTTGCAGTAGGAACCGCACAGCGTGCCAGCGCCAGCCTGCCCCGTCCAGCCGCCGCACGCGCTGCCGAGGTAGCGTTGGATTCAGCTGAAACCGTTACGCCGCAAGGGCTTCGCCGGCGCAAACACAGCGTTGCGGCCACCCAATCGCACACCCCATCTGGCATAGTTGCCGACCCGATTGCTGCATTGCGCTCCCCATGTCGCCGAAGAAAACCTCGTTTCCCAAGCAGGACATCCGCGTCCTGCTGCTGGAAGGCATCAGCCAGACCGCCGTGGATGTATTCCGCGCCGCCGGTTATTCGCAGATCGAGCTGCACGCCAAATCGCTGCCGGAAGACGAACTCAAGGCGCGCATCGCCGAGGCGCATATCGTGGGCATCCGATCGCGCAGCCAGTTGAGCGCCGAGGTACTGGCGCACGCCAAGCGCCTGATCGCGGTGGGTTGCTTCTGCATCGGCACCAACCAGGTGGATCTGGACGCGGCAGAACTGGCCGGCATCCCGGTGTTCAATGCGCCCTACTCCAACACCCGCAGCGTGGCCGAACTGGTCATTGCCGAGGCGATCCTGCTCCTGCGCGGCATCCCGCAGAAGAATGCGCAATGCCACCGCGGCGGCTGGTCCAAATCGGCCACCGGCAGCCACGAAACGCGCGGCAAGGTGCTGGGCATCGTCGGCTACGGGCATATCGGCACCCAGGTCGGCGTGCTGGCCGAATCGCTGGGCATGCAGGTGATCTTCCACGACATCGAAACCAAGCTGTCGCTGGGCAATGCACGCGCGGCGATCGATCTGGACGACCTGCTGGCGCGCGCGGACGTGGTGACCTTGCACGTACCGGAAACACCGTCCACCAAGGACATGATCGGTGCGGCGGAAATCGCCCGCATGAAACCCGGCGCGCATCTGATCAACGCTTCGCGCGGCACCGTCATCGATATCGATGCGCTGGATGCAGCGCTCACCTCCGGCCACATCGGCGGTGCGGCGGTGGACGTGTTCCCGATCGAGCCCAAGGGCAATGGCGATGCATTCGAATCGCCGCTGACCGCGCACGACAACGTGATCCTCACCCCGCACGTGGGCGGCAGCACGCTGGAAGCGCAGGACAATATCGGCATTGAAGTCGCTGCAAAACTGGTGCGCTACAGCGACAACGGCAGCACCTTGTCGGCAGTGAACTTCCCGGAAGTCACCCTGCCCGAGCATCCCGACAGCCTGCGCCTGCTGCATATTCACCGCAACGTGCCGGGCGTGCTGTCCAAGATCAACGAGCTGTTCTCGCGCCACAACGTCAACATCGACGGCCAGTTCCTGCGCACCGACCCCAAGGTGGGCTATGTGGTGATCGATGTCAGCGCCAGCGAGCCGCAGGCCACCGCACTGAAGGAAGGCCTGGCGTTGATCGAAGGGACATTGCGCACGCGGATTTTGTATTGAGTCGATTCCTTCTTCCGTCGGGAGAAGGACCGCGCAGCGCCGGATGAGGGTATGGGCGAAGCGTATTGAAGTTTAGGTACACGTAGGCTTCGCCCCGTACCCTCACCCCAACCCCTCTCCCGACGGGAGAGGGGCTTTATGAGCAACGCACTCACTTTAGCTGCGCGAAGCGCCCAGAAAATCTGGCCTTTTCATCAACTCAACTGCGCCATCCACTTCTTCGCCATCCGCCGCAGCGACGGATCGAGGTCGGGCTCGGCCAGCAGTTCGCCGACCGGGCGCCACGCCAGCGCCAGCGACTCTTCGCTGACCTCGAACGCCTCGTCCGCACCGGCCACCACCACGTAACGCGCATCAAAGTGCCAATGCCCGGCCACGTCGCCGCGCGCCGGAATCCAGTGACGGTCCAGATCGAACAGCGCCGCATCCGCCAGCCGCAAGCCGCTGAGCCCGGACTCCTCCTCCGCCTCGCGTAACGCCACCTGCGCCAGGTCGCGGTCGCCGTCGGCGTGCCCACCCAGCTGCAGCCAGCGCTGCAGCTTTCGGTGATGGGTCAGCAGTGTGCGTGTGCCGTCAGCGCTGACCACCCAGGCCGAGCCGGTGAAATGACCTTCGACACGCTCGCGCACGAACGCATCGGTGGCATCGTCCAGCAGTTGCGCGAACTGCTCGGCTACTTCGGCCTCGTTCGGCCAGCGTGCGCGATAGGCAGCCAGTTGCTGCCGCAGGGTTGCATCCACCATGTTTTGTTTCCGGTCGCCCTTCGGCCAAGCGGCCATTATCGCCATTCATGCTGCGTACGTGCTTGTCGTGAGCGTGTAGCTTTGGCAAGGTAGGCCGCTTGCCTGTCCCACCGGGATGCGGCGCACCACCTTCGCCCAGGCGCGCGCGCCTTAGCTTTGCCACTTAGGGATGTACCGAATGCTGAAGTCTCTGTTGAGGGTCAAACCGATCGAGCCCGCTGGCCATGTCGATGCCGGCGAACCGGTCGAAGGTGGCCTGCAAGGCGAAGCCACGCTGCAACGGACCCTCACCGCCAAGCACCTGATCATGCTCGGCATCGGCGCGGTGATCGGCGCCGGCATCTTTGTGATGACCGGCCAGGCGGCTGCCAACCATGCTGGGCCAGCGGTGATGCTGTCGTTCGTCTTCGCAGGCATCGCCTGTACGTTTGCCGGCCTGTGCTACGCCGAATTCGCGGCGATGATGCCGGTCTCTGGAAGCGCTTACTCGTATTCCTACGCCACACTTGGCGAGGGCATCGCCTGGTTCATTGGCTGGTGTCTGGTACTTGAGTATCTGTTTGCAGGGTCAAGCGTCGCGGTGGCCTGGTCGGCCTATCTGATCAGCTTCATCACCGGAACGCTGGGCCTTCCATTCCCGACAGAGCTGACCAACGCCCCGCTCGCCTGGATCAACGGTGAATTTGTCGCCTCTGGCAACATCCTCAACCTGCCTGCGGTCCTCATTGTGGCTGCAGTGAGCGGGCTGTGCTACGTCGGCATTACCCAGTCAGCCTTCATCAACGCGATTGTGGTTGCGATCAAGATCGCAGTCATTTGCCTGTTTGTCGGCTTCGGCGCGGCATACGTTGACCCGGCTAACTGGCATCCTTTCATCCCCGAAAATACCGCCCCCGGCGTCTTTGGCTGGAGTGGCGTGTTCCGTGCCGCCTCAATCGTGTTCTTCGCCTACATCGGCTTCGATGCGGTATCGACCTCGGCTGGCGAGACTAAGGATCCGCAGCGCAACATGCCAATTGGCATCCTCGGCTCGCTGGCGGTGTGCACCATCATCTACATCATCGTCTGTGCAGTGTTGACTGGATTGATGCCCTACACCCAGCTGGGCACCGCCAAGCCGGTGGCCACGGCGCTGGAAGCGCATCCGCAACTGACCTGGCTGAAGACTGCGGTGGAGATCGGTGCGATCGCTGGCCTGTCCTCTGTGGTGCTGGTGATGCTGATGGCCCAGCCACGCATCTTCTACACCATGGCCAAGGATGGGCTGATGCCCAAACTGTTTGGCAAGGTACATCCGAAGTTCCATACGCCGTATGTCGGCACTGTGATCGTCGGCGTGGTCGCCGCATCACTCGCCGGGTTGATTCCGCTCAGCGTGTTGGGCGAACTGGTGTCGATGGGCACCCTGCTCGCATTCGCCACCGTGTGCGCCGGCGTGATGGTGCTGCGTTTCACCAAACCCGAGCTGGAGCGCCCGTTCCGGGTACCACTGGCGATGGTAATTTGCCCCTTGGGTACGCTTGCGTGTCTGGCCCTGTTCTTCCAGGCCTTCCAGGAGCACTGGAAGGTGTTCGTGGGTTGGACCGTGATCGGTCTGTTTATCTATTTCGGTTACGGCATTCGCCACAGCCGGCTGGCCCGCAAGGCCTGACCCTCTCAAGACCGGCGCCCCGCGCCGGTCTTCTCGTTCAATGATCGCGCGTAGCGCCAAGCCGGAACCGCTTCATGTTCAAACAACTTTGGGCCACCAAACACCCACACGCCAGCCATGAGGCGGCCGACGGGCTTGGCCTGCAACGCGCGCTCGGCCCCTGGGGGCTGACCGCCCTGGGGATCGGCGCAGTGATCGGCGGCGGCATCTTCGTCATCACCGGCCAGGCTGCGGCCGACCATGCCGGCCCAGCGATCATGCTCTCGTTCGTGCTCGCGGCAGTGTGCTGCGCGTTCTGCGCGATGGCCTACGCCGAATTCGCCGCGATGGTGCCGGTCTCCGGCAGCGCCTACACCTATACCTATGCCACCTTCGGCGAGCTGGCGGCGTGGTTCATCGGCTGGATGCTGGTGCTGGAATACGGCGTGTCCGCCTCGGCGGTAGCGGTCAGCTGGACCGGCTATTTCTTGAGCCTGCTCGAACACTTCGGCATCCACTTGCCGGCCGCGTTCGTCAGCGCGCCGCTGGACGGCAAGCTGCAACCCACAGGTGCAATCGCCAACCTGCCGGCAGCCGGCATCGTGCTGCTGCTCACCTGGCTCTGCTATGTCGGCATCCGCAAGTCCTCGGCCATGAACATGGCCATGGTGATCCTCAAGACCGGCCTGATCCTGCTGGTGATCGCAGTGGGCTGGAAATACGTGGACACCGCCAACTGGCACCCGTTCATTCCGGCCAACGAAGGCCCCGGCAAGTACGGCATGGAAGGCGTGCTGCGCGGTGCGGCGATGGTGTTCTTCGCCTACATCGGCTTCGAAGCGGTGTCGGTGGCGGCGCAGGAATCGCACCGCCCGCAGCGCGATCTGCCGATCGGCATGATCCTGTCGCTGGTGATCTGCACCGTGCTCTACATCGCCATGGCGGCGGTAATGACCGGGCTGGTGCCGTACACCTTGCTCGGCACCGACGAGCCGGTGGTGACCGCGGTGGCGGCGCATCCGCAGCTGGCCTGGTTGCGCATGATCGTGGAAGTGGGCGCCTTGATCGGGCTATCGTCGGTGGTGCTGGTGATGATCATCGGGCAGCCGCGCATCTTCATGATCATAGCCCGCGACGGCTTGCTGCCGTCGATCTTTACCCGCATCCATCCCAAGTACCGCACCCCGCACATCAATACCGTGATTACCGGTGTCGGCATTGCTCTATTGGCAGCAGTGTTCCCGCTTGATGTGCTGGGCGAGCTGACCTCGATGGGCACGCTGATCGCCTTTGCGGCGGTCTGCGCCGGCGTGCTGATCCTGCGCCGCACCCACCCGGAACTGCCGCGTCCGTTCCGCATGCCGGCTGCCTGGCTGATCTGCACCGCCGGCGTGTTGAGCTGCCTTGCGCTGCTGTCGGCGATGACCCTGCACAACTGGATGCTGATGGGCCTGTGGACGCTGGTTGGGCTGGTGATCTACTTCGGCTACGGCTATCGCCACAGCCGCCTGCGCGACGGCCGCTGAGTACCCGCGTGGGCTGAAAGCGGTTGGGAAAACGATTGCGCGCCGTTCGTGGCAGAGGGGATGATCCGGGCCTTCGCTGTAGGGCGGATGGTCTGCTGCCTGGCTGCAGGGCCCTTGCCCGCCCACCATCGCAGGACGCGCCGCAAGTACGTCCATGTAGGCATTGACGCGGCATCCATGCCGCTCAAGGTCCCGCGACGGTGAGCGGGCAAGGACCGGTGGAGATGGTCGGTGTATCAGTGCAGGCGACAGGCGACGTTCGCTGGTTGTATGACTGGGCGCGGCCAGCTTGTAGCACCCAGACGCGAAGCCGCACCGCCTTCGCATCACAAGCCGCTTTGATAGAACCGCCGGCCAACGCTCTGGTGCGGTGCCCTCACCGGTTGCGGGACCGTTGGCGGCATGGATGCCGCCACCGAGCCTCCAGGGACGGATTCACGGCGTGTCATGCAAGCGGTGAGGGCACCGCGCGCTCGACCAACCTGGCTTTGACTGAAACCAACAAGATGTTGCACTCACCACTTGGCCGGCCGCTCGCAGCGACTTGCCTGCCGCCCCCGGCCAGGCGTGGCAGCAACACACCCTGCGGCGCTGCACCTGACCGTAATCCGGTGGGGCAGTAGAATAGCTGCATGAATGCGACCACTGCCCCCCTGCCCTATAGCGCCGCACGTCTGCACGAGCTGGCGCAGTTGTTGATCGCCAATATCCGCGAGCTGGCGCATGCCGGCTGGACGCCCGCGACCAGCAGCAACTTCTCCCATCGTCTGGACGAACAGCACGCCGCCATCACCGTCTCCGGCCGCGACAAGGGCCGCCTGGTCGAAGAAGACATCATGGTGGTGGATTTCGATGGCCTGGCCGTTGGCCGCCCGTTGCGCCCGTCTGCCGAAACCCTGCTGCACACCCAGCTGTATCGCCGGTTTCCGGAGATCGGCTGCGTGCTGCATACGCACTCGCCGGTGCAGACGATTGCCTCGCGCCTCTACGCCGGCACCGGCGTGATCCGCCTGGAAGGCTACGAACTGCTCAAGGCTTTCGAAGGCAACACCACCCACGAAACCGCGGTGGACGTGCCGGTGTTCGCCAACACCCAGGACATGCAGGTGCTGGCCGCGCAAGTGGACGCCTTGCTGGACAAACAGAGCATGTGGGGGTATCTCATCGAAGGACACGGCCTGTATGCCTGGGGCCGCAACATGGCCGAGGCACGCCGTCATCTGGAAGCGTTCGAATTCCTGCTGCATTGCGAACTCGAACTGCTGAAATTGCGCGGCACGCGCTGAGCACCGCCCGTCCCCCATTCGTGAGCCAGACCGCCATGAGCCGACTGCGTATCTTTGCCGACACCAACCCGACCACCCCGGAATTCGACAGCCGCGACGGCGATGCGATCGCCGCCGAGCTGGTCAAGATCGGCGTCACCTTCGAGCGCTGGCACGCCAGCCAGCCGGTCGAACCGGGCGCAACTACCGAACAGGTGATGGCCGCCTACCGCGCCGATATCGACCGCATCAGCGCCGAGCGCGGCTTCAAGACCGTGGACGTGGTGAGCATCGCCCCGGACAACCCCAAGCGCGAAGAAATGCGCGCCAAGTTCCTGGACGAGCATTTCCACAAGGAAGACGAAGTACGCTTCTTCGTCGCAGGCTCGGGCCTTTTCACGCTGCACGTGGACGCCAAGGTCTATGAGATCGAGTGTGTCAAGGACGACCTGATTGCCGTGCCCGACAGCACCTTGCATTGGTTCGACATGGGGCCGGAGCCGCACTTCGTGGCAATCCGCTTCTTCACCGAGCCGGACGGCTGGGTCGGCCATTTCACCGGCACCGAAATCGCCAAACAATTCCCCCGCTACGCCCCCGAGACACCTCACAAGGCCAGCTGACGATGACACGACCGCAAGCGATCCTCACCGATATCGAAGGTACGACCAGCAGCATTTCGTTCGTCAAGGACGTCTTGTTCCCGTATGCGCGCCGCGCCATGCCCGCCTACGTGCGCGAGCACGGCAATCATCCGCAGGTGCGCCACTGGCTCAACCAGGTGGCCGATGAAATCGGCGAGGACGTGCCGGACGAGGTCCTGATCACCACGCTGCAGACCTGGATCGACGAGGACCGCAAGCACACCGCGCTCAAGGCCTTGCAGGGCCTGATCTGGGGCGATGGCTACAAGACTGCCGACTTCACCGCACACATCTATGCCGATGCGGCGATCCAGCTCAAGGCCTGGCACGCGGCGGGCATTCCGCTGTACGTGTACTCCTCCGGCTCGGTGCCGGCGCAGAAGCTGTTTTTCGCGCATAGCGATGCTGGCGACTTGAGCGGGCTGGTGACCGACTGGTTCGATACCGAAGTCGGCCCCAAGCGCGAAAGCGGCAGCTATCGCCGCATTGCCGAGCGCATCGGCGTGCCGGCACCGGAGATCCTGTTCCTGTCGGACGTGATCGAAGAGCTCCATGCCGCCAAGCGCGCCGGCATGCGCACCGCGCTGCTGGACCGCCTGGAGGACTACCCCACGCCGCGTTCGGCCGACGATGTCGGCAGCCACCAGCGTGTGGAAAGTTTCAGCCAACTGGTGTTTTAAGCACGCTCGGTTGACCGACCGCGCGCACCGTCGGGTGCGCGCGGTCGATCTGTGGCGCTGCGTGAGCCGCTGGTACGTTAGCGCCTCGGACGTGGCATCTATCTGCTGGGATGGTGGTCTGTGCTGCGATCGCTGCGCTCGGACGCTGCTCTGCCACTGTCTCTCCTGGACCTCGGCATTCTTCATGTCGCTGCATTTCCCTCCTGGATCAAATGCCTTGCTGCGAGGCCTCACGCTACTGATTGTCGTGGTTGCGCTAGTGGCCGGCTGCCATCCGGATGCCGGAGCTGCGTTGCCGGCTCAGGCAGCAGCTCGCCAGGACGAGGTAGATCCGGTCGATCAGGCCGCGCTTGCGCAAGCATTGAAAGCGCTGCAGCCGCAGCGCCCCGGCGTCACCGATCTGTATGTGGTCGGCTTTGCCGGCGATGCCAGCGACGATGTGTTCCGCAACGAAACGCTCTACCTCAAGCAGTTGTTCGAGCAACGCTTCGCTGCGCGTGGGCACGTGGTCACCCTGGTCAACAACCCGGACAATCTGGGCGACCACCCGTACGCACCGCTGGCAACCTACGACAATCTGTACGACACGCTTGCCGCGATCGGCAAGCGCATGGATCGCAAGGAAGACGCGCTGCTGTTGTTCGTCACCACGCATGGGACCGAAGACCACAGTCTGTACGTGCAGGTGGACCAGAACGAAGAGGACTTCATCAGCCCGCAGGACCTGCGCGCGGCACTGGACGATGCCGGCATCGACAATCGCATCATCGTGTTGTCGACCTGCTATTCGGGAGGCTTCATTCCCGCGTTGCGCTCGCCTCAGACGCTGATCCTCACCGCTGCGCGTGCCGACCGGCCCTCGTTCGGCTGCGGCAACACCTCCAGTGCCACCTATTTCGGGCAGGCGTGGCTGATCGATGCGATGAACCAGAGCGACGACCCGCTGGCCGCATTCGACATTGCCAAGGCCGCCATCACCGCACGCGAGAAACAGCAAGGCGAGTTGCCGTCGTTGCCGCAGCAGTCGCTGGGCAAACGCATCGCGCCGGTACTGGCACGTTGGCGCGCCGGCCTGCATGCAGGGCCCGCGGTTGCGTATCCGTATCCCCCGCTGGAGACGGATGCCCAGACGCAGCCGGACGCCGGTTCAACCACCAGTCCCGGCGACCCAGCGTTGGATAAGACGCCACGCTCACAGGCAGCCGCAGCCGCCGATGCATCGTCCAAGCCGCCGCTTGGGGCTGCGGCATCCAGTCGGTAACCGCAGCGAATTGCTGAGACTAATTCTCATTTCGTCAGCGCCGGCGCGGCATCGCTACACTCGCCCGGCCAGCCAGCACTTGCCAGCCAGCACCGATCTTCGCCAGCGCGCCAACGCCTGCCAGCCCGGATCCCAAAACGCCTCCCATGTGGAGGCGTTTGTGTGTATGGCAGTCAGGATGATGCTTTGCAGCCGACGCGGCGCCTCAAGACGGCGATACCGCAGCCGCGGGTGCCGGGTATCAACAAGACAACAGGTCACTGCCGTTGCTTCAAGGTTCGGCAGTTTGCAGGCGATACACGGTGCTGGCGCTGTACTGCCCGGTCGGCAGATTTGCGCGGACCTCGACCGTGTGTTCGCCCGCCTCCAGCGTGGTCGGCAATGCGCCGCGCCAGAGATGCGTGGACGGCGTGGCCTCCGGCGAGCGGTCGTAACCGCGTAGTGCATCGGCCGCATCGTCGCGCACGTTCTCTGCCAGCACGCGCGGATCGGCGCGCTCTACCCGCTTCATCGGCTGCCAGGCGCCGTTGTCGATGCGCATCTCCACCACGGTGTCGTCCCGGCCCATGAACACATTGGCGTAGATGCCCCACGCCGCATACGCGCCCTTACGCAGTACCTTGGGCGCCTGCAGCAGCAACTGCGCATCGTCGGCCGCGCGCGCGGCGTGATAGGCCAGCGTGTAGTCGCCGCTGGGTGCCACCTGCAGCACCGCATAGCCATTGGGGGTGCCGTCGCTCATGGTCGCATCGGGGATGCCGTCGGCATCCTTGACGCCCGACCAGAACGCACCGCAGGCCGCGCCCACGTTGTATTCGTGCAACGGTTTGGCGCCCTGCCAGCCTTGGTCGGCCCCGTGATCGACCTGACGCTGGGTATGGCTGTGTCCGCTGAGCACCAGTACATGCGGAAACTCCTTCAACAGCGCAAACAAGCGACTGCGATCGGCATGCCGGAAGGTTTCCTGTCCTGGCGCTGCATCGAACAATGGAATATGCATACCCAGCACCAGCAGGCGCTCGCGCGGCAACTGCGCAAGATATGCCTGCAGGAACACGAATTGATCTTCGCGCAGTCCGCCCACATACGCCGGCTTAGCGCCGGGCGTATAGATCACATCGTCCAGAAACACGAAGCTGGCGTTGGCCTCTTCCACGGCATAGGTGTCCGGGCCGTAGACCGCACGCCAGCTGTCCAGCGACTGCGCATCGCCGCCGGCATCGAAGTTGAGATCGTGATTGCCCGGCACATGGAACCACGGCACGCCCAACTGCGTGGTGACCTTGTTCAACGCCGGGTACAGGCTCAGATCGTCGCTGACGATATCGCCCAGCGTGGTACCCAGCCTGGCGGCGGTCTTGCCGACGATCGGTGCGACGATGTCGCGCTGGTAGTAGCCAACGTCGGCAAGGCTGGCGGTCTGGCTGTCGGCAAACACCAGCATCTGGAAGCCGTCGGCCGCGGCACTGGCGCGCGGGGTCAGCGCGAAATCCCAGTTGCGCGTGTTGCGGCCGGTTGCGGCGATACCCCCGTATTTGTGCTTGGCAGAGCCGCTCGGTGCGTAGTGGCGCCAGAACGCGGGCAAGCCGTCCGCAGCCGGCACGAAGCGGCGGTCGCCCGGCTTGATCACGAATACGGTCTGCCCATCGCGCACCGGCAAGCGGTAGCGGCCTTGCGCATCGGTGCGCACCAGCTGCTCACCATCGGAGACGGTGACCTCTGCGATGCCCGGCTCATCGGCGCTGCGCCCGGCACGCCCATCGCGCTCTTCGTAGACGATGCCATCGACGATGGCGTCAGCCGCTTGCGCGGTTCCGGCAAGCAGGCCCAGGGCGAATAAAGCAAAGCGAAACTGCATGGGTGTTCCCGCGCGAAGATCGGCGAAGTGTACCCGTGGTGGCGTAGCACACGATGCAGGTTCGAGCGCCGAGAGACACACAACGACAAATCCTGTAGGAGCGCCCTGGGGCGCGATGCGGCATTCCCGCTAACGCCGCATCGCGCGCCAGGGCGCTCCTACAAAGCCACTTTACTTGTGCCGCGATTCCAGCAAGGCCGTCGCATCGCCAAGGCCCAGCCCGCGTGCGTGCAACAGCACGATCAGGTGATACAGCAGATCGGCCGATTCGCCGAGCAACTCCGCGTCGCCCTGCACCACGCCGGCCAGCGCGGTTTCCACGCCCTCCTCGCCCACTTTCTGCGCGATGCGGCGGATGCCGTCCTCGAACAGCTTGGTGGTGTAGCTGCCGAGCGGGCGTTCGCGCTCGCGCTCGGCCACCAGTGCATCCAGGCTGCCCAAAAACTGCCCCGGCGCAGTGGGGAAGCAGCTGGTGCGGCCCAGGTGGCAGGTCGGGCCATGGGGGCGTGCCTGCACCAGCAGCGTGTCGGCATCGCAATCGGTCTCGATCGACACCACGCGCAGCACGTTCCCCGAGCTCTCGCCCTTGGTCCACAAGCGCTGCTTGCTGCGACTGAAGAAGGTGACTTCGCCGCGCTGCTGCGTGACCGCCAGCGCTTCGGCATTCATGTAGCCCAGCATCAACACGCGCAGGTTGTCGGCGTCCTGCACGATCACCGGCAACAGACCGTCGCCCTTGCTCCAGTCCAGCGCTGCGAGCGCATCGCCGCCTGCCACCTCGTTACTGCCCATCGCGTACCTCGATCTGTTGCGCGCGCAAGAATTGCTTGAGTTGCGGAATTGGAATCGCACCGCTGTGAAACACGCTGGCCGCCAGCGCGCCATCCACATCGGCCTGGTCGAACACATCGGCAAAATGCTGCATCTCGCCGGCGCCACCGGAGGCGATCAACGGCACCCGGCATAGCGCGCGCACCTGGCGCAGCTGCGCAATGTCGTAGCCACGGCGCACGCCGTCGTTGTCCATGCAATTAAGCACGATTTCGCCTGCGCCAAGGCGCTGCACTTCGGCCACCCAGTCCAGCGTGCGCATCGGCAGCGCCTGGGTCTTGCTCGGGTCGCCGGTGTAGCGGCGCACGCGCCACTGGCCGTCTTGTTCGCGGATGGAATCGATGCCCACCACCACGCATTGCACGCCGAAGGCATCGGCCAGCTCGGAAATCAATTGCGGGCGACCTAACGCAGGCGAGTTGATCGAAATCTTGTCGGCACCGGCGTGCAGCACCGCACGCGCCGTTTCCACATCGCCAATACCGCCAGCAACGCAGAACGGGATATCGATCAGCCGCGCCACGCGTTCCACCCAGGTGTAGTCGACCGAGCGCCCTTCCGGGCTGGCACCGATATCGTAGAACACCAGCTCGTCGGCACCTTGTGCGCGATAGCGCAACGCCAGCTCGACGATGTCGCCCATATCGATATGATCGCGGAACTTGACGCCCTTGACCACGCGACCATCGCGCACGTCAAGGCACGGAATGATGCGGCGGCTCAGCATGCCAGTGCCTCTTTCAACGCAAGATGTCCTTCCAGCAAGGCCTTGCCGAGTACGATGCCGGCGCAACCCGCGGCCTTGGCGGCAGCGACATCGGCCAGATTGCGCGCGCCACCGGAGACCTGCACCTGCAACTGCGGGGTCAATGTGCGCAGATGCGCGTACAGCGCCATGTTAGGACCAGACAACATGCCGTCGCGGGCGATATCGGTACAGAGCAGATGCTGCAGGCCGGCCTGCGCGTAACGCACGGCCAACTGATCCAAGGTAGCGTCGGCGGATTCGGTCCATCCGTGCACTGGCAGTTGCCATACGCCATTCGCGTCCTGGCGCGTGTCCAGCGCGATGGTCAGGCGATCGGCACTGAATTCCTGCAGCCAACCAATCACCGTCTCACTGTCGCGCACTGCCAGCGACCCAATCACCACGCGTGCAGCGCCCGCATCGAGGATGCGCGCCACATCGTCGCGTGAGCGTACGCCGCCGCCGGTCTGCACGTGCAGACCGGCGGCACGCGCGATCTCGCCAAGCGTGGCAGCCAGGGTGTAGCCGCCCGCCTTTGCCGCATCCAGATCGACCAGATGCATCCACTGCGCGCCGGCTTCGGCAAATGCCTGTGCGCGCGGCAGCACATCGTCGCCGTACTGCGTTTCACGTGCGTAGTCGCCTTGCAGCAACCGCACCACGCGGCTGTTGCGGATATCCAGCGCCGGGTAAACGGTGAAACTCATGGGAAGCTCATCTCAAGAAAATTGCGCAGGATGCGTGCACCGGTGTCGGCCGAACGCTCGGGGTGGAACTGCGCGCCGCAGCGCAGGCCGTGCTGCACCACTGCGGTAAACAGCCCGCCGTGATCGCAGGCGGCCACGGTGTCGGCCGTCACCGGCGCAGCGTAGCCATGCACGAAATAGGCACTCGCACGCTCGGGTAGGCCGGCCAGCAGCGCGGATTCGCGCATCGGCACCAGCTGATTCCAGCCCATGTGCGGCACGCGAATCCCAAGCGCGGGCGTCATGTGGCGCACGATGCCCGGCAGCAGGCCGAGGCAATCGACATCGCCTTCTTCGGAATGTTCGAACAGCAACTGCATGCCCAAGCAGATGCCGATCAACGGCACCTGCAGTTGTCGCAATGATTCGACCAGGCCCTGTGCGCGCAGGCGCGACATCGCCTCGGGCGCAGCGCCGACCCCGGGCAGGATCACTCGCTGCGCGCCTTGCAGCCCTGCTGCATCGCGCACCACGCGCGCTTCCACGCCCAGCCTTTCCAATGCGTAGCGCACCGAGCCCAGATTGGCGCCGCCGGCATCGATCAACGCAACATCGGTCATAGCGCGCCCTTGGTGGTTGGCAAGGCGGTGCCTTCGCGACGGATCGCCTGACGCAGCGCACGCGCCAAGGCCTTGAAACAGGCTTCGACCTTGTGGTGATCGTTTTCGCCGCGCACGCTCAGGTGCAGATTCAAGCCCGATGCATCGCAGATCGAACGGAAGAAGTGCGGCACCAGTTCGGTGGGCATGTCGCCCACGCGCTCGCGCTTGAACTCGCCGTCGAACACGAAGTACGGCCGGCCGCTGAAATCCAGCGCAGCACTGGCGATGGTTTCGTCCATCGGCAGCGTAAAGCCGTGCTGCGCGGTGTCGCCAGCCACGCGCCACGGGCTGCTTTCGGGATCAAAACCATAGCGGCCGATGCCGCGCTTGTCGCCCAGGGCTTCGCGCAGGGCCTGGCCAAGGGCAAGGCCGGTGTCTTCGATGGTGTGGTGCTCATCGATCTGCAGATCGCCTTCGGCGCGAATGTCCAGCGCAAAGCCGCCGTGCTTGCCGATCTGTTCCAGCATGTGGTCGAAGAACGGCAGCCCGGTGGCGGTTTTTGGTTCGGCCACGCGATCCAGATCCAGCTCGACGCGGATTTTGGTTTCCTTGGTATTGCGCTGGACCACCGCGCGGCGCGGTGCATCGGCCAGTTCGTGCGCGATGCCGGGCCAATCCCACTCGCCACCGAACTCATCGGTGCGCAGCTGAAAGCCGCGGATATTGAGGTTCTGCGCGAACTGGATGTCGGTGATACGGTCGCCCACCATCGCCGAGCGCGCCCAGTCGATCGTGCGGTCCTGCAGATACGGCACCATCAGGCCGACGCCGGGTTTGCGCGTGGGCGCGTTGTCGGCCGGCCAGCTGCAATCGATCAGCACTTCGCGGAATTCGATGCCCTGGCTGGCGAAGACCTGCAACATCAAATTGTTGGGGCCATCAAACGAGGCTTGTGGATAGCTTTCGCTGCCCAGACCATCCTGATTACTGACGATGACGAATTGATAGCCGGCATCGCGCAACTTGAGCATCGCCGGAATCACGTTATCGACGAAGCGCAGTTTTTCGTAGGCGTCGATCTGGTAATCGGCCGGCTCGGTGATCAGCGTGCCGTCGCGGTCGACGAAAAGAATCGGAGTCATGCGGCGGCCTCCTGCGTGCGCTGCAGCGCGCTCAGCACGCGCGCGTTCTGTTCGTGCGTGCCCAAGGTGATGCGCAGTGCATCGGATAGTTGCGGCACCGCGCGTTGGTCGCGCACCACCACTCCGGCCTCCAGCAGCGCCTGGAACGCGGCTTCGGCATTGTTGAAACGCACCAGCAGGAAGTTGCCCTGCGAGGGATACACCTGACGCACGCCGGGCAGTTGCGCCAGCGCGTTGTACATGCGCTCGCGTTCGGTGCGGATCTCGGCGATGCGGCGCTGGGTGACTTCCAGCGCTGGCGCGGACAAGGCCTGCTCGGCCATTTCCGCGCATGGCTTCGGCACCGGATACGGCGCCTGGCAGCGGCGCAGCAACGCGATCAACTCGGCATTGGCGATCAGCGTGCCGATACGCGCAGCCGCCAGCGCGTGCGCCTTGGAGAGCGTACGCAGCACAGCGAGATTGTCGTAACGCGCAAGCAAGCTCACTGCCGACGGCACATCGGAGAACTCGCCGTAGGCTTCATCGACCACCATCAGCGCCTTGCCTTGCAAGGCCTGCAAGGCGGTTTCGATGTCTTCGAGGCTGATCGCCGAACCGGCCGGGTTGGAAGGCGAACACAGGAACACCAACTTGGCACGCGAGGCCAACGCTGCCTCCACGATTGCCGGGATATCCGCATGGAAACCGTCGGGCCCATCGACCAGCGGCACTTCTAGCAACGGCGCGTTCTGCAGGCGTGCGCACACGGCATACATGCCGAACACCGGCGGCGTCACCACCACCGCATCGCGCTCCGGCACGCACAGCCCGCGCACCAGCAGATCGATCGCCTCGTCGCTGCCGCGGCCGATCAGCAGCTGCTCTGGCGCGCAGCCGTACACGCTCGCCAACGCGCTGCGCAAACCCTTGGGCTGCGGATCCGGATAGCGCCGCGTGCTGGCGCCCGGGTCGGCCGGATTTCCCCACGCGGACTCGTTGGCGTTGAGCCAGACATCCCCCTGCAACGCGCTGGTACGCGCCGACGAATACCCGGCAAATGCGCGCAGATCTTCGCGCACCAACTCCAGAACCGATGCGGTGCTCATGCTGCCACTCCCATCCGCAGTGCCACGGCATTGGCGTGCGCATCCAGGCCTTCGGCGCGCGCCAGAATCAAGGCGCATTCGCCGATGCCGTCGATACCGGCCTTGCTGGCGGCCTGCACGCTCACCATATTCTGGAAGCTGGCCACGCTCACGCCGCTGTACGCGCGCGCCGCGCCGCTGGTCGGCAACACATGGTTGGTGCCGCTGCAGTAATCGCCGAGCGCTTCGGGCGTGTAATCGCCAAGAAATACCGAGCCCGCCGCTTCCACCTGAGCCAGACACGCGCGCGGTTCGCGCAACGCCAGAATCAGATGCTCGGGTGCATAGCGGTTGCTGATCGCAAAGGCGTCGTCCAGCGATTGCACCTTGATCAGCCGCGATTGCGCCAAGGCCTGGCGTGCGATGTCGGCTCGCGAAAGTTGCGCCAACTGCACGTCCAACTGCGCTTTGACAGCGGCAATCAACGCGTCGCTGTCCGATAGCAGCAACACTTGCGAATCCGGGCCGTGTTCGGCCTGCGACAACAGGTCGGCAGCAACGAAGGCCGGCTGCGCGCCGGCATCGGCAATCACCAGCACTTCGGAGGGGCCGGCCGGCATGTCGATCGCGGCTGCGCCGGATTGGGCCACCTGCTGCTTGGCTTCGGTCACAAAGCTGTTGCCCGGGCCGAACAGTTTGTCGCAGCTCGGCAACGACTCGGTGCCATACGCCATCGCCGCAATCGCCTGCGCGCCGCCCAACTTGAACACGCGGCGCACGCCGGTGAGCTGCGCGGCCACCAGCACCGCCGGATCCACGCTGCCGTCCTTGCGCGGTGGCGTGCATAGCACCACCTCGCGGCAACCGGCCAAACGCGCTGGCACACCGAGCATCAGCGCCGTCGACGGCAACGGTGCGCTGCCTGCAGGCACATATAACCCGACCCGCCCGATCGGGCGCACGATCTTTTCGCAGACCACGCCCGGCGCAGTTTCTACGGCGTAGCCGGCGCTCATGCCGGCGCGGTGAAAGGTGTCGATGCGTGCCACCGCGTCCTGCATGGCCTGGCGCAGTTCGGGTGCAACTGCGGCCTCGGCAGCCGCAAATTCGGCCTCGCTGACAATGAAACTCTCCAGCGACACACCATCGAAACGTGCGGTGATCTCGCGCAACGCGGCATCGCCACGTGCGCGCACATCGGTAATCAATGCAGCCACCGCATCGCGCGTCTGCGTGGCCACGGTCTGCACCGGGCGCGTCAACGCGTCGGTGCGTGCGGCGCTGTCGAGTTGGGACCAATCGAGAATGTTCATGCCAGCGAGCGCTCCACCGTCAACACCATCAAGCCTTGCGCACCTGCGCGTTCGAGTTCTTCCAAGCGTTGCCAGGTCACCGCGCCGTGGCACATGGTCTGCAGCCGCAGTGCGCCGTTGCCGTCGTCGGGCAACTGCACCAGCGGCTCGGCATCGGGCAGCAGGCGACGCAGCGCATCCACATGCGCCTGCTCGGCGCGGAACATCAGCAACTTGCTGTCGCGCAACTTGAGCACGCCGTCCATGCGCCGCAGTAGCATCGCCAACAGCGCTGCGCGTGCGTCAGCCGGCTCGCGCACCGCGCCAGCCAGTACCGCTTCGCTTTCCATCACCAGTTCGACCGGCTTGAGCTGGTTGGCGGCCAGGGTGGCACCACTGGAGACCAGATCGCAGATCAGATCGGCCGTACCCAGACGCGGGGCGATTTCCACGGAGCCGGAGAGCTCCACCACCGCCGCATCGATGCCCTGGCGCTCCAGCCAGTCGGCCAGGATCGCCGGGTAGCTGGTGGCGATGCGCTTGCCGGCCAGTTGCGCCACGCCCTGCCACTCCCATTCTTCCGGCACTGCCAGCATCAACCGGCATTGGCCGAAACCGACCCCGCGCACGGCGTGGTAGGCGGCCGGCAAGCCGTTGCGGCGGCGCTCGGCGGCCTGCTCTTCCAGTTCGTTCTGGCCGACGATGCCTAAGTCGCAGACGCCATCGGCGATCAGGCCGGGGATATCGTCGTCGCGCACCAGCAGCAGGTCCACCGGCAGCGATTCGCCGTAGCAGAACAGCTTGTCGCGGCTCTGCCGCCAGCTCAGCCCGCACGCCGCCAGCAGGCTGCGTGCAGGTTCGGCCAGACGGCCGCTTTTCTGGATGGCGATACGCAACCGGTCACGTGCCGGCGCTGCCGTGGAAGCACTCATCTTGTTCTCTCAGTGGGATTCGACAGGGCGCGACGACTGCTCGCGCAGGGCCTCGGCATAGCCGCCGGCGCCATGATCCAGCGTGCGTGCAACGCGCCCGATGGTGGTCACGCTGACCTGGGTCAGCTCGTGGATTTCGCGATACGGCACGCCTTTGACCAGCAAGGGCACCACCCGCCAGCGGTCGGCCATGGCTTCCAGCTCGGCGGGCGTGCACAGATCACGCAGAAAGGCCTCGACTGCGCCGGGCTCGCTCAGGCAGGCCAGCGCATCGGCCAGCATCTTGAGCGAGGCGGCGACATCGGTACTTTCGCTGGGGGCAGGTCGTTGTTTCATTGCGTTAACGTAATAGCGTGTTAGTACATTAACGCAAACGGCATCGATTGGACAAGCCTGGAGCCGTCGAAGCGTTCAGTGAACCCGTGCACGTAACGATGCCGAAAATGAAAACCCACCGACGCCAGGGCGTCAGTGGGCTTTCGGTTGTGCTGCATGGACTACCGCGATCTCGACCGCCGGCCGGCTACCGGCCGTCCACACAGGTCGGCTCAGCCGCCCTTGGCGCCCCCAGCCACCAGCATCGCCTTGGCCTGCTCCAGCTCCACCTGCAAGGTGCTCGCCAGCTCGTCGCGGGCAACGTCGAACTGCTGCTCGCGCACCAGGTCCTTCACTGCCACCACGCCGCGCGCCAGCTCGTCGTCGCCGGCCAGCACCACAAAGCGGATGCCCGCGCGGGCGGCGTACTGGAACTGCTTGCCGACCTTCTTGGGCTCCATCTGCACTTCGGTGTTGATGCCACCGATGCGCAGCCGGCGCGCGATGTCCAGCGCGTCCTCCAGACGGGTTTCGTCCATCAGCGCGACCATCGCCTGCACGCTGCTTTCGGCGATGCCCTGGATCAGGCCGGCTTCGCGCAGCTGCCAGAACAGGCGGGTCAGGCCGATCGAAATGCCCACGCCGGGCAATTTGGACTTGGTGTAGTGGCTGGCCAGGCTTTCGTAACGGCCGCCCGAGCAGATCGAGCCGATCTGCGGGTGGTCGGTGAGCGTGGTCTCGTAGACGGTGCCGGTGTAGTAGTCCAGCCCGCGCGCGATGGAGAAATTCAGGCAGTACGCGCTTTCCGGCACGCCCAGCGCCTTGACCAGCTCGAGCACCTCGCGCAATTCGGCAATGCCCTCGCCCAGCGTCGCACTGGCGCCGACCGCGGCTTCCAGTGCCTGCAACTGCGCCAGCGCATCGGCGTGCCCTTCCGAACGCACCGCCACGAACGCAAGAATCTTGGCCACCTGCTCGGCGGCGATGCAGAAGCCCTCGCCCACCAGCGTGTCGCGCACGTAATCGGCACCGCGCTTGTCGATCTTGTCGACCTCGCGCAGCACCGCCAGCTGCAGTTCGCCCTCGGCCACGCCAAGGCTTTCGAAGAAGCCGCGCAGCAGCTTGCGGTTGTTCAACTGCACCTTGAACTCGCCGATGCCCAGCTCGGCAAACACCGCGTGGATCACCGCCAGCACTTCGGCGTCGTAGCGGATGCTCAGCGCGTCCTTGCCGATCACGTCGATGTCGCACTGGTAAAACTCGCGGAAGCGCCCGCGCTGCGCACGCTCGCCGCGATACACGCGCTGCATCTGGTAGCGGCGGAACGGGAAGCTCAGGTCGTGTTCGTGCTCGGCCACATACCGCGCCAGCGGCACGGTCAGGTCGAAGCGCAATGCAAGCTCGGGCAGGCCGGCGGTCTCGGCACCCTCGTCGGCCGCGGCGGCGGCATTGGCCAGCGCGCCGGTGGATTGCACGAAATACACCTGGCGCTCGGTCTCGCCGCCGGATTTGGTCAGCAATACATCGGACAACTCGAACACCGGGGTTTCGACCGGCAGGAACCCAAACCGCTCGTAGTTGCGGCGGATGACGTCCAGCATGCGCTGGAACGCGATCTGCTCGCGCGGCAGCAATTCCATGATGCCGGGCGGCGTACGGGGCTTGATCACGAGCGAAACTCCTGCAGGACGAATTTGGCGAACGCACAATTCTACCGGCAGCCGGCCGTGCTGACCGCATGGCGTATCATTCAATGCGTCCCAGGCAGTGCGTGGTCCATGTACCGGCAGCTTTCAGACCCCAGCGTGACCTGCCCGGCGCCCGGCACGGCATCTGCCAGCGGCGCGCCAGGGTCGGACTGCGCGCTGTGCGCAGTACGTGGCCGGGCCATTTGCGCAGCGCTGTCGCCGCAGGAAATGGACGCGCTGGATCAGGTGACCCACGCGGCGGCCCATGCGCCTGGCAGCACCTTGGTGCGTGCCGGCGAGACCCGGCACAACGTCTATACGGTGACCTCCGGCGCGCTGCGCATGGTGCGCACGCTGGCCGACGGGCGCCGCCAGATCACCGGCTTCGTGCTGCCCGGCGACTACCTCGGCCTGACCGAAACCGCGCAGCACCGCCACGATATCGAAGCCATCGTCGACAGCCACGTGTGCCGCACCCCGATGGCGCAGATGCGCCAGCTGCGCGAGCGCTACCCGCAGCTGGAGCGCAAGCTGCTGCAGCGCGCCAGCATGGAACTGGCCGCCGCACAGGACACCTGCCTGCTGCTGGCGCGTCTGCAGCCCAGCGAACGGTTGTCGCACTTTCTGTTGCGGCTAGCCGCCCGCTCCACCCTGCCCGGCGCCAGCGGCGACAGCGTGGCGCTGCCGATGAGCCGCAGCGACATCGCCGACCACCTCGGGCTGACCATGGAAACGGTGAGCCGCACCTTCACCAAGCTGCGGCAGCAGCAGCTGATCGCCCTGCCGCAACTGCACCTGGTGCAGATCCTGGATTACGCGGCACTGCGTAGCCTGGCCGGCGACACGGTGTGATGGCGGATGGGTCGGTTTGATCGATGCGCCAGTGTGCGTTTGCCCAAGCAGTCGGCCGGGTCGTTCGCATACAACCACTCAGCGGCCGGCCACCGTACCCGCTCCCGCCCCGCCGCAGCCGCCGCTCAGTAGTTGCGACTGACGCAGCCAGGCGCGGTCCGGGTAATAGGCGAACACGAAGGCGCCTTCGCGCAAGGTATCGATCAACTGCCTGGCCACCGCCGGCCGCACGGCCGGGCAGCCCAGACTGCGGCCGAGCCGGCCCTGGGTGCGGATGATGGCTTCGCTGACATACGGCGCGCCGTGGATGACGATGGCGCGGTCGCGCGCGTGATCGTTGAACCCCGGCTCCAGGCCCTTGAGCCGTAACGAGTAGCCGTTATGGCCGGTATACGACTCCTGCGCGGTGAAGGCGCCCAGGCTGGACTGGAAGCTGCCGTCGTTGTTGGAAAACTTCGCCGCCAGGTTCTCGCCGGTATTGCGCCCATGCGCGACCCACTCCTGGAACAACAAGCGCTGCTTGTCCAGATCGAACACCCACAGCCGGCGCTCGGTGGAGGGGCGGCTGTAATCGATGACGCTGAGCACCCGCTCGGCGCCCACCTGTTGGCGGCGGCGGGCGCATTGCAGCGCTTCGGTGGCCAGGGCCAGCACCTGGCGATCCAGCGACGGCGCCTGACGCGCCAGTGCCTCGACCAGGCCGACGCGCGGCGCGCCCAGTGGCGACAGCGGAGAAACAGCTACGGCATCGGCCGCCCTGGCCGTACCAGCGGTAGCCCATCCGCATAACGCGGCGGCAACGGCTATCAATCGATAAGACATGCAACAACCCACAGCGGACGCGGCACCACAGCGGGGCCGCACCCTCCTACAAATAGCCCCATGCGGGCCAGTTTCAAGCCCGGCTGGCTGAACGCATTGGGTCAGGCGGCATCGGCAAGCAGACGCTGCCGGAAAGCCGCGTAGTCCGGCGCCAGTGCTTCGGCGTGGGCCGGGCGCTGTAACAATGCGGCCAGCGCCGGCGGAACCTCCACCGCCCGGCCGATCAACGGCTCCACCACGCCCTCGAACTTGGCCGGATGCGCGGTGGCTGCCACTGCCCAGTCGCCTGTGCCGCCCTCCGCCCCTTCGGCGCGCAGCTGCTCGAGTACATGCACTGCGGTGGCGGTATGCGGGCAATGCACCTCGCCGTAGCGCGCAAAGCGCTGCTGCACGGTGTGGCGAATCGCCGCATCGTCCACCGACAGGGCCCGGAACTCCTCGCGCAAGGCAGCATCGTCGCCGTGGTAGAGCCAACGCAAGCGTTCGAAATTGCTGGGTGCACCGACGTCCATCGCATTGGCCAGCGTGGCCACGCTGGGTTGTGGCGCGTAGGCATCGCCGGCGAAATAGTCCGGCAGCACATGATTGGCGTTGGATGCCAGTGCGATGCGGCCCAGCGGTACCCCGAGCGCGCGCGCAATGATCGCCGCCAGCCCGTTGCCCAGGTTGCCGGTTGGCACCACCAGATTGAGCACACTGCCCAAGGCTGCATGGTGCTGCAGGGCGGCATGCGCGTAATAACTCATCTGCGGCAGCAGCCGGCCCAGGCTGATGCTGTTGGCCGAACTCAGCGGCACCTGCGCCTGCAACGCCGCATCGTTCAAGGCTTGCTTGACCATCGCCTGGCAATCGTCGAACGAACCAGCCACACGCAAGGCCTGGATGTTGTCGCCGAAACAGCCAAGCTGGTGCGCCTGCCGTGGCGACACGCGGCCATCCGGATACAGCACCACCACGCGCAGGCCGGGTTGGCGATGGAACGCGGCGGCCACCGCTGCGCCGGTGTCGCCCGAGGTGGCCACCAGGATGGTGAGCGGGCGGTCTTCGCTACGGCGCAGGCGGGTCAGGCAGGCGGCCAGAAAGCGCGCGCCGAAATCCTTGAACGCAGCGGTGGGCCCGTGAAACAGCTCCAGCGCGTAATCGCCCGGCGTGCCCAGCGCCACCAACGGCGCCGGGAAATCGAAAGCTTCAGCGCAGATGGCCGGCAGCTCGGCCGCCAGCGCGTCGCCTTCGAAAAACGGCTGCAGCAGCGTGGTGGCGGTGCTGGCCAGATCTGCGCCTGCATCGAGCGCGCGCGCGGGCGGAAGGGTCTGCGGCACGTACAGGCCGCCATCGGGCGCCAGCCCGGCGGCAATGGCCTGGCTCAGACTTGCGGCGGGCGCACCGCCACGGGTGGAGATGAAGTTCATGGTGACTCCAGACAAAGCGAGAACGAGGTGGGCAACGCGGCATTGCCCGAGAACGCGGAGACCGGGATGGGCGGTTGGGCCGATGTCGGTGCCCTGGCCGCACCCGGCCAGATGGTCATCCACCGCCGGCGCCACGGCGCTATGCTGCGGGCACCTTTCCGTGGAGCAGGCAGATGATCAAGGTCAGCGTGATGTACCCGTACCGCGACGGCGCCCGCTTCGACCACGCCTACTACCGCGACACCCACATGCCGCTGGTGAGCGCACGGATGGGCGCGGCCTGCCTGAGCTACACGGTGGATAAAGGCATCAGTAGTGGCGAGCCGGGCAGCACCCCGCCCTACATCGGCATGTGCCACATCTTTTGCGAATCGGTGGAGGCCTTCGGCGCCAGTTTCGGGCCGCATGCTGGCGAAATCCTGGGCGATATCGCCAATTACACCGACCTGACCCCGGTGATGCAGATCAGCGAAGTGGTGGTCGACTAAGTCGCAGGTCGCGCGCAGCAGGCCAGACCTGTTGCGTGCGTTCTGCGGCCTGTTGTCATTGCGGGCATGCTGCTTCATTCGAGCAACCGCGCTGCCGGGCTTGCGATCGGCGACACCCAGGCCTGGCTAGCGAAACCTGCTGCAGCAAACCCGGCCTGCACGGCCGGTGCCGCAGCGTCTGCAGCGGCGCGCGATTCGAACCAGGCAAACACGCTTGGCCCGGCGCCGGAAATGCTGGCGCCCAACGCGTCGTGCTCCAGCGCTGCCTGCTTGGCGTCGGCGAAGCCGGCGATCAATGGTGCGCGACGCGGTTCGATCAGCACATCGCGCAGGCCTGCGCGTACCAGGCCCGCATCGCCGGCATGGCAACCGGCCAGCACCAGCGCCAGATTGGTGCTCTGCGCGACGAACTCGCGCAGCTGATACGCGCCGGCCAGGGCTTCGCGCGCGCGCCGCGTTTCCAGCGCTGCATCAGGATGCACCAGCAAGCTATGCCAGGCTGCCGGCACTGCGATCGGCACCAGGCGCTCCAGCGTGCACAACACCAGCCCGCCTAAAAACAGCGGCCCCAGGTTGTCGCCGTGGCGGCTACCGCTGGCCACCGCTTCGCCATCGAGCGCGTACTGGTAGAGCTGGTGGTGGTCCAGCGGCGAGGCCAGCAGCGCGTTTGCCGCAACCAACGCCGCCACGCACGACGCAGCAGAGCCGCCCATGCCCGAGCTCAGCGCAATGCCCTTGTCGATCTCGATTTCAAACCCGTAAGGCAGCTGCAATGCGGCACGCAGCGACATCAACGCAGCGCCTGCGGTATTGCGTTCGGCATCCAGTGGTAGCGCCACGGTCGTGCCGCGAATCGCCGCGATGCGCACTGCAGGTTCTTCGATGCGGCGCACGGTGACGGTGTCGCCGACGCCATCGATCGGGTAACCGAGCAAGTCGAATCCCACCGCCACGTTCGCAACCGATGCTGGCGCGAAGGCACGCGCTTCGTGCAGCCCGTGCTTGCCAACAGAAGCGCGATCACTTTCGTGCGCATCCGCCACCGCTGCTTGGCTCTCGCCGGTCTGGCTGACAACTACCTGCGTCACAGCCGCGCGCCCTCGCCCGCCGCCACGCGCAACAGATCGGCGAACACGCCGGCTGCGGTCACTTCAGGACCGGCGCCCGGGCCCTGCACCACCAGCGGGTTCTCGCAATAGCGCCGCGTGGTGAACTGCACCACGTTGTCGGTCAGACGCAAGTTGGCGAATGCGTGATCGGCAGGCAGCTCGACCAGGCCCACGCTGGGCGCGCGGTCGGGCGGCAGCTGCGCCACATAGCGCAGCACATTGCCGCGTGCACGCGCATCGGCCAGACGCTGCGCAAAGGCCGCATCCACCTCGGGCAGGCGCGCGATGAAGTCGTCCACGCTGGCCTGACGCAATGCTTCCGGCACCAGGCTTTCGACCTGCACGTCTTCCAGGCTGATCGCACGCCCTGCTTCGCGCGCCAGGATCACCAGCTTGCGCGCCACATCCACGCCGGACAGATCATCGCGCGGGTCCGGTTCGGTATAGCCCATGCCGCGCGCCTGCGTCACCAGCTCGGCGAACGGCACGCTGCCGTCGTACTTGTTGAACAGCCAGGCCAGGGTGCCGGAAAAGATGCCCTCGATCGAGGTCACCGCATCGCCGGTATCGACCAGATCGCGCAGCGTGGTGATCACCGGCAAGCCGGCGCCCACGGTGGCTTCGTAACGGAAGCGCGCGCCGCTGGCATCGGCCGCCGCACGGATCGCCTGATACCGCTGCAACGGACCGGAGCCAGCCTGTTTGTTCGGCGTCACCACATGGATGCCGGCAGCCAACCAGTCCGCGTAGCGATCGGCCACTTCCGCGCTGCCGCTGCAATCGATGATCACCGTATGCGGCAGATGCGCGGACAACAGGTGCGTGGTGAAACGCTCCAGATCGGTCGCGGTGGCTGCAGAGGCGAAGGCATCGCGCCAGTTGCCGACCAGGCCGCGCTCGTCGAGCAGCATGCGGCCGCGCGAGACCACTGCGCGCAGGCGCAGATCCAGGTTGGCCTTGCTTAGCAGCTGCGGCTGCGCAACGCGCAACTGGTCCAGCAACGCCGCACCCACGTTACCCGGGCCGATCACGCCCACCGAGAACGTCTGCGGCGACAGCCAGAAGCCGGCATGCGCCGCGCGCAAGGCCTTGGTCGCATGCGCCTCGTCGATGGCCACCGAGATGTTGCGCTCCGACGAACCCTGCGCGATCGCCAGGATATTGACCTGCGCACGCCCCAGGGACTCGAACAGCCGCGCCGCCACACCCGGCTGCCCGGCCATGCCATCGCCCACTGCAGCGAGCACACTGATGCCGGTGGTCAGCTGCACGCGCTGCACCTGACCGACCGTAAGTTCATGCGCAAACGCCTGCAGCAAGGCATTGCGTGCGCGCTCGGACTCGTGCTGCTTGACCACGCAACAGATCGAATGCTCGGAAGAACCCTGGGAGATCATCACCACCGACACCTGCGCCGTGCGCAGCGCCGCGAACACGCGCTCGGCGGTGCCGGGCACGCCGATCAATCCAGTACCTTCCAGGTTGAGCACGGCCAGGTCGGGGCTGAGCGTCAGCCCCTTGATCGGCCCGCTCACCGCGCTGCTGGCAGTGATGCGCGTGCCCGGATGTTCCGGCTGGAAGGTGTTGCGGATGATGATCGGCAAGCCGCGCTCGATCGCCGGCGACATCGTCTGCGGGTGCACCACCTTGGCGCCGAAATAGGCCAGCTCGCAGGCCTCGTCGTAGCTCAGCGTTTCCAGTTGCACCGCTTCGGGCACCACGCGCGGGTCGGCCGACAGTACGCCGTCCACGTCGGTCCAGATATGCAGCTCATCGGCATCGAACAAGGCCGCGAAAATTGCACCGGAATAATCGCTGCCGTTTCGCCCCAACGTGGTGATGCGGTCGGCGCGGTCGCGCGCAACGAAGCCGGTGACCACCACGCGCGTCTGCGGATGCGCCTGGCGCCAGGTGGCAAGGCGCTGCGCGCTGGTGTCCCAGTCCACATCGACACCGAGTTCGCCACGGTTGACCACCAGCACATCGCGCGCATCCAGCACCGCGCAATCCTCGCCAAGCGCACGGAAATGGTCGCCCAGCAACTGCGCCGAATACACCTCGCCCAGGCCTTGCACGCGGTCGAGCACCTCGCGCGGCAGCTCGCCGATCACCGCCAATGCGCCCAGGATCTGCGATAGATGCTCGAAGCGCTCGTCCAGCCACTCCACCGTCGGCCCGGAATGCTCGCCCAGCAGGGCCACCGCCGCACCGCGATGGCGCGCCCGTGTCTCATGCCAGCGCTCGCGCCATTCGGGGCGGTTCTGCGCGGCCAGTTCGGCCAGTGCGATCAAGGCATCGGTCACCCCCTTCATCGCCGACACCACGGTGACCTGCACCGACTCGTCGCGTGCCAGCAACAGCTGCGCCACATGCCGGTAGCGCTCGGCATCGGCCACCGACGTGCCGCCGAATTTGTGCACGACGGTGCGTGTGGAAGATGCGGCAACAGCGGCGGGTTCGAGCAAAACAACAGGCGATGACATCGACAGACCTCGTTAGGGAGGCCCCGTCCGCATCAGATGAGGGAGGAAAGCCCCCGCATCCTGATCCGGGTGCGGGGCCGTTGTTTTCGGAAGTTACGCGAAGACGACGGGCCGCACCGGGCGAATGGTGACGGTGGTAATGGTGGTGCTAATGCCGGCCACGCCCGCACCCGGCCGCAGGTGCGGCTGACAGGTAAGCGAAGCGGTGGCGCAGGCGTTATGCATGTACGCAAAAGACATCACCGGGCCGAGGCCTGTCAAGCGCTGTGTATCAAACCAGCCTTGCGCAACGCGGCGCCTATACAGAAAGCCTTGCGGGACAAAGATTTAAGCAAGACAGTCCCAAACGATTGATTGCTATGGAAACTTTTTATGCGCCGGACCAAGCGGTGCTTGCGCAGCATCCCATAGTGAGGCCTGGTGCTAGACGACGTCGGATCCGGCTGATGCGAGTAGCCGCCGCGCACCCTTCTCGCGCCAAACGCAGAGGTGCATCAGCCACTTTTGACCCATACAGCCCTTAGCCAAGCACCTGCGGATTGAGCTGCCACACCGCATAGTTCAACGCCGCCGCAAAACTCACCCACAGCAGATACGGAACCAGCAACCACGCAGCCACCCGCTGCCACTTGGCGAACGCTACGATCGTCAGCACCAACGCCACCCATAGCGCCACAATATCGACAAAAGCCCAAGCACCCATGTGCCAGGCAAAGAACAACCAGCTCCACAACCCGTTCAACCCCAACTGCAGCACGAACAGACCCAGCGCCCCACGCGCACTGCTCCATCCGCCGCGGCGCCAGACCAGCCACACCGATATCGCCATCATCCCGTACAGCACAGTCCACACCGGCCCGAATAACCATCCCGGCGGTGCCCAGTCCGGCCGCTGCAAGCCGGCGTAGAAGCTCGCCGCTTGGATCGATGCCGCCGCTCCCAGGGCCGCGACCAGATAGCACAGCACCAACGAGCCCAGGAGTCCAAACCACTGCGATTTCTTTGTCATCGAACTCTCCAACCAAGAGCAGAAAGTGCGGACGCGACGCGAAGGCATCTAACTGACGCCCGGAACCCTGCCATACCGCATGTCCAGGCAATGAAAACAATGCTGCGTCCGGCCTTAGGGCTGTGCAGGTAACAAACCGTAGAGTGAACTAGAGCGTCTGGGAGCCAAGCAGCTTGCGTGATAGCGCCCATGTATTGACGGACAATTATGTGCATTTACTAATCACGGCGGATGGTCAGGTCATTACCGGCGGTCAACTACAGGCTGTCGCCGGTGCTGATGTTGGTGCGCGTGGCGACCTTGCCGTCCAGGCCGGTGGTCGGGGTCAGCGAAAGGTTGTTGCCTGCCTGCAGTGCGGCACTGCCGCCGGCGTTGATGCTCACGCCGTGCAGTTGCAGGTCGTTGCCTGCAGACATCACCAGATCCTTGCCAGTGGTCACCGACACCGCATCGCAGCCGCGCAGCAGGCCGTTGTCGTTGCGCAACGCGCTTGGGGTAAGGCTGAGGTTGTTGCCCGCAATCAATGCTGCGCTGCCATCGGCCTGCACGCGGGTACCGGTCAGCGTCATGTCGTTGCCGGCGAATAGTTGCAGGGTGTTGCTGGCGCTGATGCCGGACAGGATGCCGACGCCGTTGATGGCCTTGGATGCTTCGCTGACCAGATTGTTGCCGGCTACCAGTGCAACGTCGCGGCCCTGGATCTGGCCCTGATTGAGCAGGTCGTTACGGGCTTCCAGCGATACAGCGCCAGTGCCGCTGATGCGGCCCTGGTTGAGCAGATTGCCGGCGGTGATGCTGACGTCGGCGCCTGCGATGACGCCCTGGTTGCTCATGGCGTTGGTGGCGTTGAGCTCGATGTTGCCGCCGGCAATCAAGGCGCTATTGCCACGCAGCTGCAGCGAGTTGGAGGCCAGATACACGACGGGTACCAGCACCTTCTGGCCCTGGTAGTCCTGCTCCACCATCCAGACGATGTCCTGCGTCAACGCGGCTGCCTGCGCGGCGGTCAAGCCCACGCCCATGCTCAGCTGCAACTGGCCTGCGGCGGCCACGCCCGATTCGAGCAAGGCGCGGTACTGCGCCACGCCATCGGCGTAGTTGCCCAGATAGCGACGGCCGGTGAGCTGGGTGATCTGGTCCAGCACCAGGCGCTGCTCATAGAAGCCATCGCCCAGGCGGGTCTGGGTCCACTCCGGGTCAACACCCAGCTTGCCCAGCAGGAAGTCGCTGCTGATGAAGTTGTCGTAGTTGACGAAGCGCGGGTCGGTCTCGATCAGGTAACGACGGCCCGGGCCATTGCTGCGCCAGGCATTGATGCCGCCAAGGCCGGTGGCTGCGCGGCCCATGGCGGTGAGATCCGTGCCAAGTGGTCAATGCACGCGCCGCAAACGGAGGCTGCAATTTACAGACTCCAGCCTCAGCGATCAGATTGATGGCTAGAGCCGTGCCGATCATAACCACACCCACCGAGCATAATTTTGAGCTGGCTATTACTAAATTTTCAAAGAGCAAATTCCGGAGGAACTTTACTTTCTGGGTCCAGCACTATGAGTGCCATATCTAACCAATATCAAATCCACCACCGTCCCACTATCAAGGACGAAATGGCTCACTCCAATCGCTGAAATCAAATTGACCCGGTTTGCGGCGCAATACATGAGCGCAATAACGATCTATCGCATCCTCCGGATTACGCAACACGCGTAAATTTTCAACATCCCCTTCATGGACATGGTAGACCACCTGATCCTGACGAGTCGAGCAAACAAAAAATTGGTCTCCCTCTGGACCACCGACGCCCACAGGCCTTGTATCCAAGAAGCATCTGAACTTAATTCTTTTTACGCCATTTATATTCGTCACTGCATCCGGGAATAACTCCTTGATTTTCGGTAAATACTTTTTCTTCCACCCTTTTCCCAGGCTATCCAAATAAGTATCCGCATCCCTCCACCTTGATGATGGATGCCCAATCAACTGACGATTGGTCATCGGGCCTTCACCTACACTTCCCGGAATACGCCACCCATCTGTGCGCCACAACCAGGATTTTGCCAGACCATCAGGCAAGCTGAGCAAAGAACCGAAGCAGTCGTTACCGTCCTCATAGGTCGACCCTGGGAAGGTGGGAAAAACCTCAACCATGCGGCCGCTCACGTTAAAGAATAGAACTTCCACGGGGAGACGAGGACCCTCTGGATTCATTAAATCCTTAATTAACATCACCCCAAGAAAAAGATCACCACAAAATTCCTGGAATGCCATATAAGAAAGTGGCTGAAGTAGCCTCAATGGCTCCAAAACCCAATCTTTTCCACGCGCCAAAACTCCGGAATAATCAAGATTTTTTCGCCCCTTTGCATCACAATAATCCAAAAAATCATAATCACCAACAATTTCATCAATTTTACTATACACCCCTCCATTTAATCGTTCGAAAAACTCATTTTCCGAGACGCCCATCCCACCCCACCCACTGAAACTTCCCTTCTGCGATACATTCACTCACCCACCTCCTGATGCACGATTGGCCTCAATAATCTTTAAAATATCACTTCTGAATCCATCCTGTGCTTTTTTTAAGTAATCCTTGTACTCAGCACTAACAGGCTTTCCATTCCACATCATCCATCCGGCACCGTCGACCTCCACTTTACACCCCTTTGAACAGTTCGCTGATTTGATCATTGGTTGCAGATTCGCAGGGTCTTTCAGAATCTCATTCTGAACGCTTTTTGGCAAAGAATCAAAACCTTCAATTTGTCGAATAGCATTTTGTGGCAGGACGTGATCCACATGAATTTTAGCCGTTGCAGGAACTGCTTCCTTCGCACCAGTCAGTGGATTGATCCAAGTCAGCTCATTCTTGGCATTCATCCAAGTACTACTAATGACCTGACCATTTAGCCAGAGCGTTTCGTCAGCCGCCTTCGCCAAAGGGCGCAACAGGGGACCAACTGTTTTTCCTACAATTGTCGGCATCGCCGCAAGAGCGATGCTCGTGCCGGCAGCCTGGGTGTCGCCTTGTGCAATATTACGGATGATGCCTGCCGCCATCACTACATCACCGGTAAACGTCTCGAGCATGGCCACACCGTCAGACCCACGCGTCGCAGTAGACCAAGCCAACAGCTCGCTCTGATATACCTGCTGCAAGGAGTCCTTCGCTATTCCAGATGCGCCAAGAGCGTTATATACCTCGCGGAATTGATCCGGATTCTTCGTAAGAAGATTTCCATACTGGTGGAAATTGGCATACTCGTCATCAGTTGCCTTAAAGGCCTGACCCCACTTGTATTCATTTTTATTGGAATTCAGAAAAGCTAGCGCTTCTATGTCGATATTTTCGATACCGACCTTCTTTGCGATCACTGCATCCACTTGCGCAGCAGCTTCCACCGTCAGACGCTGCTTCGCTTCACTGACACTGATGCCTTCCTGTAATGCAAACGCTTCAGCGTTCTGGCGAATCCATGTCACTTCATCAGGATGCAACTGCCGATTGAACTGATCTCCCGCCAGCGCGGTTGTTGCGCCAACCTGTCCCCCCGCAATACCACCAAGCGCCGCACTTCCTAGCTCCATGAGTGCGTTGTAAGTGGCTGGGTCGGTAACGCCGTTCTTGCCCAAATAATCCGACATCGCAACCTTGGCTGCTTCAGCACCCGCTGCACCAGCTGCTGTTCGCAGAACGTCTTCGCCGCCGAGTGCCGCAATCGCCGCACCTGTCAGGCCATGCAGCAAAATCTTGTTCGTACCCCCATCGCTCCATGCGTCCAGACGTGCCAGTGCCTGAGCTTTCGACGCTTCATCCGGTGCGCTGGCCAAATCAAGCTGGGCTTTCTGATACATAGCCGAGGCAACATCACCCGCTATCCGAAATCCAATCTCTCCAGCAAGCCCCATCAGCTCTTTCTGATCATTGATCTTTTTCTGATCGAAAATCTCCTTCAGCCCAGACTGCTGCAACTCGGTGGCACTGCGATCCAACCCTGCCAGCGCAGACTCGTCGCCATTGCGGATTTGGATCGTGCCAGCCGCGATATCGCTCTTGGTCGTGCTACTTGAGCTGTCGCTGGCATTGCCCAACATGCTCAGTCCGGCACCGATGCCGACACTGGCCATGCTGCTACCTGTGCCGCCGGCAACTGTCACACCGCTGGTCTTGTACTCCGCCTTGTTCTGGAGGTCCTCGACGGTCAGGCTGCCGGTTGACAGCCGATTGAGGCTGGAATCGGCTGCACTGGCTATCGCGCCGCCGACCAACTTTGTGTTACCGCCCACAGTGATGTCGAAGCCACCATTGCCAGCCTGGATGCCGCTCTGCTCAGTCACACTGGTGTAACTGCTGTTGACCTTCTGCTGGCTGTAGCTGCCGCCGCTGCCCGAGCCGGTCGCCAAGGTCAGGCTGGCCTGCTGCTGCTTGCTCTTGTACTAATTGGTGTCCTGCTCGCTCTTGATCAGCAGATCGCCGCCGACATTAGCAAGGACTTTGTTGCCAACAGCTTGTGCACCCTGGATCGCGGTGTCGTTGCCGCCGCTCTTAAGATAGCTGACTGCTTAGCTAAATTTTTATATTTAAATATCCACCCCTTCCTTATCAGCAAATTCACGCAGCTTTATCGCAGCTCTATAATTTCATATTTACTAATCCCAAAATAAATTAGCAGTGAAATTTATGGTAAATTTTGAATTAAAGCAGCTCCGCACGATATAAAATACCTAAATTCCTTTTCAGTAACTTTTATATTAATATTATCTCTTTCATTCATATTATAACTCACCTTTTAGGAACCTGAGATTTCAAGTAGTTCTCCCAGCCAGTACCGCCTTTGTCAGGCCTGAATGCAGTAGCTTCACCCTCTCCCCCGTATTACAATAGTCTTTGTTAAACTATCAAGATAGTAGGTTGTCCGTCAACGCCCTTACGACGCTCAACTGACGGGTTTGCGACTATATTTTCAATAAGCTCCTGAAACTGAGCCTTAGTATCAACACCAAGATCAGTAAATTCGCCCTTCTCAACTACGTGCTTTTGATACGCATGTCCGCTAACAATTTCTTCAACAATAGGTTGAGAATTAAGGCGACTACTGCCGGTTGCATTTGCTTCAACATTTGACCTAACTAAGGCGGGAGAGCCTGCTTCACTATCTGCTTCTGCAGAAGCAGCTGACACCCTCGTCGATAGCGCCTTACTCTCTAGATCCGCATTCTTTACTGGATTGCGGATGATATTTGTGAATTGGCTACCAACCAAGCCTCCCGCCTCTCCAACGACGATGCCTGCCCACATCTAGCGTTGAGTCGTCGCCCAATCAATGCCTTCTACATGGCCGGCTTCCGCCCAACGCCCCTGATCTTTCAACAGGAGTTGATAGTTATTCTTTAGCGCGAGCTCATCAAAGGGCCGATCTGATCCCTATAACCGCTAAAGGCAACAGAGCCCACCCCCAAAAGCATCTCTTTCCCAATGGACATGAGCCCCCCCCCAAAGTTCGCTTGCTTACCAGCAGCGTCGCACCCAAAAATCGTCTCTAGGGATAGCAACTCCTTATTTGCTTGACTGGGCGCATAGTTAGGACTACGAAAATTATCGATATAGCTCTTTATCGACGAATCGAATCGGGAGCCATAAAGCGCATTTAGATTGACCGCGGGATCAGGTATTCTGAAGGAATGCATGGCGCCCCCCATCGAATGTGTGTAGTTGCGTCCTTCCAACGCGTTGACAAGGAAGGCATCGGCAAAAGCGTCTGTGCCGTTCAGCGTAGCCCAGCTTTCCTCTTCTTTCGATGCAGCAAATCGATTTAGCCTGACACGCTCCCCTTCTTCAGTGAGAATGAGGCCGTTCTCCGCCGTGTAGTCAATATATTTTTCGACGACTTCATCGCTCTTTAAGAACTTCACTTTCGATGGATGTAACTGCCGGTTATTTGTATCGGAATTGAACGCAGTGGCTGCACCCGCTGAGCCACCCACCGCCGCGCCCAGCCCAGCCGCAATGCCAGCATCCACAGCCTCTCCCACGCCGTCAGGCAAGTTCTTTGTCAGCTCGTTCAACATGGGTGCTGCTGTGGCAGCCGTTGCCAAACCTAGTGAATCTTGTACTCCACCGCATTACCTCCGCCCCTTAAGTTTCCAACTGATTAGGGAGTATTGCATTTGGAGATTGAGTCTAAGCGCCCCCATAAAACTCGGGACTCGAAGAAATCTCACGAATTATTATTTTTTTCTAAATGAACGTAATCCTCGAATTCCCATGACATTACGCGAGACAACTTTATTGCAATTTCATTCCACTCCCCACCCTCAAAACTCCCGACATATTCTGATATAAACGCACTTATTTCATCGTAGTTATAATTCTCAACAATCAGCATAAACCTCCCCCACTTAGGCCCATAATGCCTTTTCTTCATCCATTCAGGAGTGCACACCTCAATGAAGAAATTATCTCCACCCTCAAAATCCTCGGGGCCAATTACCGCCCTCAGCTCCTCACTAAAGCACCCCGGGTCGTCAGGCTGCCCATTTTTAAGATCCCAATTATCTGCATGGAGCGCAAACAATCTAGCCTTCATAATTAACCTTAGTCCTTAGTTATGTCAAGATGCCCATTATATATCCTACTCTTTTTTCCGTACGAATCTATTTCATATCGTTCAAAATTTGCTTGGATCCCTTGTCACAGCTTCTTTTGAATTAGGCTTAACTGCGGGCGGCCTATAAACTCTCGTACCATCAGCACTAATCCAGCCCGATCCGTCGGACAAGGACCTCGCACCATCACCGACCCAAGTCATACCCAACCAATTTGCTTCCTGGGCATTTGCGGTTCCGATACCAAAATTCGAGTTACTTGTCCCGCTTCCAGCCATCGCCTCCTTCAACCGAATATCTTGATTAGCAATCGAGCTAAGCTCTTTATTCGCAAGGTCAGAGCGTAGCTTCGCACCATTCGCAATATTTGCCTCACCATTAGAGCGCACTACGGGCGGCGCCCCTGCTTCACTATCAGCATCTGCAGAGACAGCCGACACCCTCGTCGATAGCGCCTTACTTTCTAAACCCGCATTCTTTATTGAATTGCGGATGATATTTGTGAATTGGCTACCAACCAAGCCTCCCGCTTCTCCAACGACGATGCCTGCCCACATTTGTCTTTGAGTCGTCGCCCAATCAATGCCTTCTACACAGCCGGCGTCCGCCCAATGCCCCTGATCTTTCAACAGGAGTTGATAGTTATTCTTGAGCGCGAGCTCATCAAAGGGGGCGATCTGATCGCTATAACCGCTAACGGCGACAGAGCCCATCCCCAAAAGCATCCCTTTCCCAATGGAAATGAGGTCATCCCAAAAGCTCGCTTGCTTCAAGGAATGGGCTAATAGCTCGGGTTGCTGGGTGAAATCAGATGGTTTGGAGAGACGACGTCGACGCCGCCACCTTCAAAAATTTAATCAGCTCGCGAGTAAAGTAATTCGATAACTAACTGCAAATCACCACCACGGATTTGATAAGAGCATCCACCTCAACTCATCCCTCCCTCCTTCATCTTTCAATAAGTCTATTGGCCGCCGTCCATTTGCAACGGGAATACCTTGAAAAATCCAACTCAAAGAATGCGAACGCAAGCAGGCCCATATGGCAATTGAAATCTCTTGATCACCAGTTAGTTTGAGAAGTTCGACAGTTATATCGTTCAGCACCCACTCGGATGAGACCGTTGCGACAAAATTCTCCCAATCTTGTTGATTTATCATGGATTCCCACCTTTATCACTTTTCATTAGAAGATCACGAAATGAGACCATATTAACTCCATTAGGCTTTTGGGCGGAAGGAGCAAGTATCGCTTCATACCCCTGGTCTCTTGCCCAGCTGCTGATCCTTTGCGGAATTATATACGCTTCGGCTCCGTGAGTAGAATTTGTAATTTGACTTTTATTTAAACCAAGCACTCTCAATGCAATAGGATCCGTCAAATCCAAAACATTTGGCACAACAAATTTCCTTGAAACAAGAACCGTTCCTTCGAGCGCAGAATAACTTGCAATCTCCGCAGCGGCCGTCTGAGACGTCGTTCCAGCATATATTGCGCCCACTCCTGGAGGAGAGTATCTATGATTCTGCGCCACATTCCCAGAATAGATCTCCCACGTGTTTTCAGCATACTCAGGACGAGTGTATCTGTAGAGATCGCCCGAATATTCCGCAAAACTCTCTCCTGTATATGTACCACGTACCCAAGCATTTGCCGCAATATCAAGATTAACTGCCCTATTGACAGCAACGGCTTGTATAGCCGTAGGCGCTAACTGTGTCATTCCATACATCAACTCAGCTGTCTCAGGCTCAAATCCAAGCTTCTGTAGTGCAGACCCCCCCCATGTATTTTGGCGTTTTCCGCTTAATATCTGATCAAACCCGGCACTCGCGTTGTCGTATCCAGTAAAAACCAGAAACGGCATCGCCGCACATCCCAATAAAGTTCCGCAGGCTTCAATACCGCCTACAACCTGTGCGATTCCGCCGGCCGTCTGGAGGCCGCCAGCAACACGCGGACCGATTAAATTACGCGAACCCCAATCTGTCGTGGCGTCTGTCCAGCCGTAATCAAACAGATTCTTCGTGACCGGCAGGCCATTTCCAGCCGTATAAATCAGCTCACCACTGGTCTGATTAGCTAACCACTCGCGATCCTGTTGATACTCCGGCTTACTCCCTAGCGCTTCAATTCCGGCCCAATAGATGTACTCGTCCGTGCCTACTTCATATTGACTAGAACATTTGATAAGCGCGCAGCTAGCTGCGAGTAGCTCAGCTTGACGTTTGGGATCGTCGCCGGCCAGCTCCTTGATACGCGCCACCTCATCTTGATGTAGCTGACGATTGAATTTATCTCCCGCAACCGCGATGCCTACGCCCGTAGTGCCCCCCAGAGCACCACCTATGGCTGCACTACCGGCCTCCATCAGGCTATTAAAAGTCTCGCTATTGGGGTCAATATGTTGACTGACCAAATAATCAGCCATGACCTGTTTGGCTCTCTCAGATCCTGCAGCCGAGATGGCACCGCCAAGTGCGCTTTCCCCTCCCAGTGCAGCAACGGCCGCACCTGTCAGGCCATGTAACAAGACCTTGTTTACTCCTCCGTCACCCCAACTGTTTATTCGAGCTAATGCATCTGCTTCCGCAGCTTTGTCCCCGCTGGCTCTTGCCGAAGCGAGGTCTAATGCCGCCCGCTCTTGCATGCTGCTCGCCAAGTCACCCGCTACCCGGAACCCAATTTCCCCTGCCAGCCCCATCAGCTCTTTCTGGTCGTCGATCTTCTTCTGATCGAAGATTTCCTTCAGCCCGGACTGCTGCAACTCGGTGGCATTGCGATCCAACCCTGCCAGCGCAGACTCGTCGCCATTACGGACCTGGATCGTGCCGGCGGCGATATCGCTCTTGGTCGTGCTGCTTGAGCTGTCGCTGGCGTTGCCCAGCATGCTCAGTCCGGCACCGATGGCAACGCTGGCCATGCTGCTGCCCGTGCCGCCGGCAACTGTTACGCCGCTGGTCTTGTACTCCGCCTTGTTCTGCAGGTCCTCGACCGTCAGGCTATCGGTGGACAGCCGATTGAGACTGGCATCGGCAGCACTGGCAATCGCACCGCCAACCAACTTCGTGTTACCGCCCACAGTGATGTCGAAGCCACCATTGCCGGCCTGGATGCCGCTCTGCTCGGTCACGCTGGTGTAACTGCTGTTGACCTTCTGCTGGCTGTAGCTGCCGCCGCTGCCCGAGCCGGTCGCCAAGGTCAGGCTGGCCTGCTGCTGCTTGCTCTTGTACTCATTGGTGTCCTGCTCGCTCTTGATCAGCAGATCGCCGCCGACATTAGCAAGGACTTTGTTGCCAACAGCTTGTGCACCCTGGATCGTAGTGTCGTTGCCGCTCACCAAGGTCAACGTGTCGTTGGCAGTGACCACGCTTTCTGTGCGTAAATCGCTATTGCCCTTGGCGCTGCCCTTGCCTGCAGACACCGTGAGGTAGTAGCCAGTTACTGCACCGACACTGATGCCGATTTCACCGCCTGCGTTCTTGTTCTCCGACTTAGTGGTGTTGGTTTCTTTGTTACTGAGCAAGTTGAGATTGTTTGCTGCAGCCAAAGCCACGCTTTCTCCGGCGATCTTGCTGCCAATGACGTTGAGATCGCCGCCGGTCGCGGCGATGGTGACGTCGCCGTTGCTGAGGATGCGGCTACCTCCGGTGGTTTCTTCGTGTGTCGTCGTTTTACTCGACGAGCTACTCGCACCAATGCCTACACGAAAGCTCACTCCAGCAGCATTGGCAGCACCTTGCGCGCCATCCGCCGCCGCAGCGCCAGTCGTGGTCGTGTTTCCTGCAACAGCTTGGCCTTCGTAGCCCTTCAGGCCATTGCCAACCAAGCCCACGGTGTCGCTGACCGCGTAACCCGCCTTGGCGGCGTAGAGCGCCTTCAGGCGATCGTCTTCAACCTCCGAGCCGCGCTTGACTGCGCCGTAGATCGCCTGCGCGGCGTCTACAGCCCCACCGGTCAATCCTAACGTGATGCCAGCACTCTGCTGCTTGGAGGTCTGCACCGTGTCCACGGTGTTTTCCGCAGCCGCAATCGTGACTTCCTTACCCACGATGGTGGTAGTGGTGGCGCTCAATACATCGCTGCCAGTGATGGCCAACTTGTTGCCGGCGGTCATCGTCACCGAGCCGTCCGTGCTGCCGACCAGGCTGCCGCTGTTGGTCACCTCGGTGACATCCAGGCCGTCGGTCTTCTTGGTCACGCCCAAGGCGACACTGAATCCACCACCGCCGTAGAGACCGGACTTCTTGACAGTCTTTTCGTGTTCCTCGCTGTGCGTGTTCTGCACCGTGTCCAGCGTGATGTTGTTGCCTGCGGCCAATACCACATCGCCGGTGCTGGCGACCTGCGCGCCTTGCGATAGCAGATCGTTACCCGCCGCAATTTGCACCGTGTCACCACTGAGCGTGGTGGTGACTGCTACATTGTCGTGCCACTCATCATGCGTGGTTGTGGTCTTGCTGGAGAACGTGCCCTTCTTCTTCTTGGTCATGTCCTGCACGGCGTCGTGCTGCTCGCTAGCGGCGAGCAGGTTGACGTCGTTGCCGGCAGCCAGGGTGATGCCTCCTTCCTTGGTGGCGGCCGATGCGGCGGTGAGGGTAATGTCATTGCCGGCCTGCATCGCCAGGTTTCCGCCGGCACTGAACTCGGTGCCGTGGACGGTTTCGTCGCTGGTACTGGTGGTCTGCTTGAAGCGCTTGCGCGTTTCCAGCGTGTTGCTGGTGTCCACCGTGGTCAGCGTGCTGGCATTGATGTCGTTGCCGGCGCTGATGCCCAGACCCTTGCCGGCGTCCAGCTTGGCCGCGACCAGACTGACGTCGTTGCCGGCGCTGAGGATCAGGTTGCCGCCGGCGGTGAGTGCCTGCTGATCGATGGTCTGCGTGGTCGTGGTGGTGGTGACGCGCGTCTTGCCGTTGCGGCTCTTGTAGCTGTTGGTTTCGGTCTCGTTGAGGACGGACTCGACGTTGAGGTTGTTGCCGGCTGCGGCGATGAGATCGCCCCCTGCCTTGACCTCGGCCTGGCGGATGGTCAGGTCGTTGCCGGCGGTCAATTGCAGGCTGTCGCCGGTGCTGATGTTGGTGCGCGTGGCGACCTTGCCATCCAGGCCAGTGGTCGGTGTCAGCGAGAGGTTGTTGCCTGCCTGCAGTGCAGCGCTACCGTCGGCCTTGATGGTGACGCCGTGCAATTGCAGGTCGTTGCCTGCAGACATCACCAGATCCTTGCCGGTGGTCACCGACATCGCATCGCCACCGCGCAGCAGGCCGTTATCGTTGCGCAACGCGCTTGGGGTAAGGCTGAGGTTGTTGCCTGCGATCAACGCCGCACTGCCATCGGCCTGCACGCGGGTACCGGTCAGCGTCATGTCGTTGCCGGCCATCATCTGCAAGGTGTTGCTGGCGGTGATGCCCGACAGGATGCCGACGCCGTTGATGGCCTTGGACGCTTCGCTGACCAGGTTGTTGCCAGCCACCAGCGCCACATCGCGGCCCTGAATCTGGCCTTGATTGAGCAGGTCGTTACGCGCTTCCAGCGCCACGCTGCCAGTACCGCTGATGCGGCCCTGGTTGAGCAGATTGCCGGCGGTGATGCTGACGTCCGCACCGGCGATGACGCCTTGGTTGCTCATGGAATTGCTGGCGTTGAGCTCGACGTTGCCGCCGGCGATCAAGGCGCCATTGCCACGCAACTGCAGCGAGTTGGAGGCCAGATACACGACGGGTACCAGCACCTTCTGGCCCTGGTAGTCCTGCTCCACCATCCACACGATGTCTTGCGTGAGTGCAGCGGCCTGGGCGGCAGTTAGGCCAACGCCCATGCTCAGCTGCAGCTCCCCCGCGGCGGCCACACCCGATTCCAGCAGGGCGCGATACTGCGCCACGCCGTCGGCGTAATTGCCCAGGTAACGACGGCCAGTGAGCTGGGTGATCTGGTCCAGTACCAGGCGCTGTTCGTAGAAGCCATCGCCCAGGCGGGTCTGGGTCCACTCCGGATCCACGCCCAGCTTGTCCAGCAGGAAATCGCTGCTGATGAAGTTGTCGTAGTTGACGAAGCGCGGGTCGGTCTCGATCAGGTAACGACGGCCCGGGCCAGTGCTGCGCCAGGCATTGATGCCGCCCAGGCCGGTGGCCGCGCGGCCCATTGCGGTGCGATCGGTCGCCGTGCCGTTGGACAGGCGATACAGCCCACCGATGGGCAGATCGATCTGCGTCAGCGAGGTCTGCCCGCCGCCAACGATGTTGGTCACGGGAATGGTGGCGGGATCGACAAGCGTGCGGGTTTCGTTCGCACCTGCGGTGACACCGGTGCCGGCGGCGGCGGTCTGCACATTTGCCTGGTCGAGCGTGCTGCGTTTGAGCCCACCGTCGCTGGACATCACCGGTGCGACCGACATCTTGACGATGCCGCCCGACGTGGCCAGCGTGGCGTCCTGCGTGTTGGCGCCGACTTGCGTGCCTGCGCTGCCGTTAGTACCGGTCGCAACACGGATGCTGCTCGCGCCGCCATTGGCGCGACCGACGACCGTCTGGCCACCGACGCTTCCAGCAGTCTGCCTGCCACGTCCGCTGAGTCCAGCCTGGCCGCCGACTGCGGCAAGCGATGCACCACTGACCGCCCGCCCGTCGCTACCGACAGCGCCATTGCTGATGTTCGCGCCGTTGATGCTGACGCCTTGGCCGCCGGTCATGCTGGCGCCTAGGGCGAGATAGCTGCTATCAATGATCGAGGAAGAAAGCGAGTTTTGTTCGGATTCGTAATAGCAAATGACAGGGCGCTGGTCAGGACGCTGCATGCAGTCATTGATGACACCCCACACTTTGTATTCAACGTCCGATTGTCGGACACGTTGGGTCAAAGCGAGGGCTTGATTAAGAGTTGCGGCGCCGTCGATGACTGTTCCGTCCGCTAACCCTCCAACTCCGCGCTGGTTCAGCCACAAGTTCCCAGCCGCCGCGATGGTCGAGGCAGTGTTAGTGACGTCCCCGGAAATTCCAATATTGCCTCCGGCCGCTATGCGCGCCTCGGCACTGGCCGCGGTCAGACGCTCTCGGTCAACGACCGAGTAAGTGCGATAGACACCCGGCGCATGTCCCGTCCATGGCCTCGACGCCGTAGCATTGTTCGGCATCTCGATTTGACCACGGGTGATCAACTCTTCACCCGGCAAGGCTGCATTAGCCGCAATCAGTTCTTCGTTAGTCAACGGTCCATTTGCTGTTTGAATAACACGTCGCGTGTTATTCAGCTGATTGGCCGCGATCAAAATACTCCCATCAGCTTCAATACTGCCCGAGATGTTATTCACCACTCCAGTACGCGACACCAGCGTGCCACCACCATCCTGCGCACCACCAATGGCGATATTGCCCAGGCTGAAGATGCGCGCATCGCGGTTGAGCAGCTGATCGCGCACGATCAGGTTCATGTTGCCGGTGGAACCGAGCAGGGCCGAACCATAGGCGGCATTGTCGGTCGCGCCACCAAAGTCTGCGCCGTTAACCAGCGTGCCGGTATTCACCGACACATTGCCGCCGACGATGCTGCCGGTGTTGTAAACGCTGTTGACGACGAGCGACAACGCGCTATTGCCGGAGATGCTCCCAGCGTTGTCGATGACGTTGCCGCCGTTGAGGCGGGTGTCGTTGGAAAGGATGTTTGCGCCGGCGCGGTTGGTGATGCTGCCGGCAGTGATATCCAGGCTGCGCGCTGCCTTGAGCGTGGACTCGTTGACCAGGTTGCCGCCCACGCGCAAGTTGAAATTGCCGTTGCTGACCAGGTCGGCGCCTGCGCGGTGCGTGTAGTCGCTGCGCAGGGTCATATCGAGCAGGTTCTGCGCCAGGATGCTGCCGCCGCCGTCGAAGCCAACCGTGTCGATCACCACATCGCCAACACCGCCGGTGACGCTGCCCGCGCCGATCTGGCCACCGGCATTGCTCAGGCTCTGCAGATTCAGGCGGACCGCCTGCTCGGCCTTGATCCTGCCATTCTGGTTGTCCAGCGTGGCGCCTGCGCGCTGCAGCAGGAAGCTTGCCCCGGCATACACGCTGCCTCCCTGGTTGTTCAGCGCACTGGTGTTGGCGATCAGGTCGCCACCGGCCACCAGCTGACCGCTGTTGTTGGCAATGCTGGCCGCATCGATCACCACGCTGCCGCGCCCACCGAGATTGCCGCTGGTGTTGGTCAAGGCACCGCCGGTCGTGATGCGGGTCAGGCCGCCACCGTTGTTGACGATGCTGCCTTGGGTGTTGTCGATTCGCCCACCGGAGGCGGTCAGGGTGTTGCCGGCATCAAGCTGGCCACCGCTATTGAGCAGTGCGCCAGTCACGGCGACAGTGAGATCGCGCCCCGCACTGAGCTTGCCGCCCTGATGATTGTCCAGTTGGCCACGTGCGGTGAGGCTGAGGTCACGACCGGCCTGCAGATTGCCGCCGGCATTGCTGATGTTTTCTGCAGTGATCACTGCATCGGTGCTGGCGCCGATGGTGCCATTGCCATTGTCCAGGCCGCGATTCAATTCCACACGCAGGCCACCACCCACGCCCGCATTGGCCACCGCCTGCACGGTGCCGCCAGCATTGCTGAGGCTGTCGGCGCGCAGGGTCAGCGCACCTCCGCTGGCCTGCAGCAGGCCGTTACGGTTATCGACTGCGCCGCTGTTTTGTACGTTCAATGCGCGTGCCGACACCGACCCAGCAAGATTGTTGAGGCTGGCCGCACTCACCGTTGCATCGCCTGCCGCAGCGATGGCGCCGTTCTGGTTGTTCAATGCGCCGCTGGCGCCAAGGCGCAGCTGACCCTGCGTCAGAACACGTCCGCCACTGTTGCCCAATGCACCGCGGCTGGTGATCGATAGCGTGCCGGTGCCGGCATGTTCGATGCGGCCCTGCGCATTTTCAATGCTGGCCGCGGTGATGGTCAGATCCTGACCGTTGCTGGCAAGCGTGCCCGCGGTGTTGTCGACAGCCCCGCCGATGACGACGCGGGTCGCGCCAGCGCCGCTTTGCACCACACGACCACCGACATTGCCAAGGCTACCACCGTCGATGCTCAGCTGATTGGCCTGCAGCTGTCCGCCGACGCCATTGAGCAGACCGTTGTCGATCGTGCCGCCGGCCTGCACGGTGAGCGTGCCGCCCGCCAGCAGATTGCCGCCACGATGATCAAGCGTGCCGCCGGTGGTCAGTGCCACATTGCCGGTGGCGCGCGTGCTGGTGCCAGCCAACTGCAGCTGACTGCCCTGCGCGGTGAGGTTGCCCCCTGCCAGCAGTGTGCCGGAGGCAGCGAGCTGACGATCGGCAAGCAGACTGAGCGTGCTTCCGCTGCCCAAACTGCCGTCTGCATTGATGCCGGCACCGACTGTTCCGGTGATGCCGATCTCGCCCGCGCGCAGGCTCACATTGCCCGATGCCGTCGTCTGCCCGGCGTTTTCGATCCGCGCACCTTGCACACCGACCGTCGCCCCGCTGACAGTGCCCTGCTGACGCACGACCGCATCGCTGACAAGCGTGAGTTGTTGGCCGGCGACCTGGCCGGCTACCGTCAGGTCGCCCTTGGAACGCAGTTCGAGTGTGCTGGCTGCGCTCAGATTGCCGCTCTGCGTCAGCGCGCCATCGGCCTGCGCCGTGAGCGCACCTGCCGATGCCAGGCGGCCATCGAGCTGCAGATTGCCGCGACTGATCAGCGCCACATCGCCGCGCTCACTGCCCAACTGACCGCTATTGCTCAGTTGCGCCGCTTCCACGCGCAAGCCGTTGCCGCCGATCAGATCGCCGCGGTTGTCCACGGCACCGCTGGCAGTGACGCCAAGCTGCTGCAGGCCATAGGCCTGGCCGGTTTGACGCAGCGACCCCACACCAAGCGCAAGTTGATGACCGGCACGCACGGCGCCGGCATTGTCGAGCAATCCTGCGATGGACAGCGTGGCGTCGCCTTGCGCAAGCAGCACGCCGGTGGCGCTGTTGCTGGCACTGGTTGCGGTCACCGTCAGGCCACCACCGGCCACGACCTGCGCGGCATTGGTCAACGCACCGGTCGCGCTCAGCATCACGTTACGGTCTGCCTGCACCACGCCGGCAACCGCCAGCTCGCCGGTGCTGCGCAGAGTGAGGTCCGTGGCTGCGTCGAGCGCGCCACGGCTGTCGATCGCTGCACCATCCAGGCTGATCGCCGCGCCGCTTTGCAGCACCGCAGCCTGCCCGGTGGCGATGCGCGCGCCGCGCAGGTTTGCATTCGCTGCAGACACCGCCTGCCCATTGAACGTGAGTGCGCGTTGCGCCTGCAGATCGAGCTGCGATGCGGACTGCAATGTGCCTGCGGCAGTGAGATCGCGCCCGGCCTGCAACGCGACGGACTGCGCCTTGAGCGAGCCGGCCTGCTGCAGATCGCCGCCTGCGGTGGCCTGCAGCGTCGTGGCCGCGGCGACCACACCCTGCAAGGTCATATCGCCCTGGCTGGCCAACGTTACGCTGGACGCTTCGCTGCCGAGCTGGCCGCTGCTCCGCAACGTGCCCGCCTCCGCCAACAGTGCATCCTTGGCGATAAGGCTGCCGCGGTTATCCAGCGTGCCGGTGACGGTGGCAGTCAGCGCCTTGCCAGCGACGGCAGTGCCGCTCTGCTCCATGCTGGAAGCGGTGATACGCATATCACCGCCGCTCTGCACGCTACCGGCGTTCTGCAATGCACCCGTTGCCAGCGTGACGGCACCCGTTGCCGCAAGCGCGCCAGCTGCAGCGTTATTGACGGAACCTGCCTGTAGCGACAGGTCGCGGCCAGCAAAGACCTGGCCGGCATTGCCGAGCGCAGCATTGGCGCTCAGCGTGACATCGCGATTGGCTTGGGCCACACCCGCCAGGGCAAGATCGCCCGTGCTGCGCACTGCAAGATCCGTCCCGGCATCCAGCGCGCCGCGGCTATCGATTGCGGCGCCGTCCAGGGTGATGGCGCCGCCACTTTTCAGCACGGCATCGCGACCGGTTGCGACGCTGTTGCCACGCAAGCTGGCATCGGTGCCGGCCTGCGCCTGGCCGTTCAAGCTCAGCGTGCGCTGCGCCTGCAGGTCCAGCGTGGAGGCCGATTGCAGGGTGCCGCCGGCAACGAGATCACGGCCAGCCTGTAGCGCGACGGCCTGAGCGCTGAGCGCAGCTGCTTGTGACAGGTCGCTACCTGCTGTGGCCTGCAACGTAGTCGCTGCAGACACCACGCCTTGCAACGCAATGTCGTTCTGACTGCTCAGCGTCAGTGCGCCAGTCACCGAGCCCAACTGACCAGTGCTGGCGATACTGCCCGCGGTGATGCTCAGATCCTTGCCGGAGACCAGCTGGCCTGCGTTGTCGAACGCACCGGTGGACGCGATGGACAGCGCATCGCCGCTATAGACACGACCGCGCTGCAGCAGCGAACCGGTCGTCAACGAAAGGCCGCGCTCTCCATGCAGGCTGCCGCGGTTGTCCAGCACACCGGCAACCTCCACACGCAGATCGCGCTTCGCACCCAGGGTGGCATCGGATGCATTGGTGGCGCTGGCGGCCTGCACGCTGAGATCGCGCGCGGCGATCACCTGCGCGGCGTTATTCAAGGCACCTGCGGCAGTCAGCGCGATGTCGCGCCCGGCCTGCGCCACACCGCCCAACGTCAGATCGCCCGTACTGCGTAGGTTCAAATCGCTTGCCGCATCGAGCGTGCCACGGCTGTCGATGGTGTTGCCCGCCAACGTGATTGCCGCAGCGCTCTGCAGCACCGCCACTGCGCCGGTCGTGATGGTTGCACCGTTGAGCGTGGCATCGGCAGCACTGGATGCCTGGCCATTCAACGCAAGCGTGCGTTGAGCCTGCAGATCCAGCGTGGATGCCGATTGCAGGTTGCCGTTGGCAGCGAAATCGCGCCCGGCCTGCAACGCGATCGACTGCGCCTTGAGCGAACCCGCCTGCTGCAGATCGCCGCCAGCCGACGCCTGCAGTGCCGTGGCGGCCGCAACCACGCCCTCCAGCTGCATCGCACCCTGGCTGGTCACTACGACATTGGCCAGCTCGCTGCCCAACTGGCCGCTGCTGCGCAGCGTGCCCGCATCGATCTGCAGCGCGTCCCTGGCGATCAGGTTGCCGCGGTTCTCCAGCGTGCCGGCGACCGTGCCGCGCAAGGTCTTGCCGGCAGATGCACTGCCACTCTGCTCAAGACTTGCCGCAGTCACTTGCAGATCGCCCGCTGCCTGCACGCGGCCGGCATTGTTCAGCTGCGCCGTGGTGGTGAGTGCTACATCTCCATCGCCCGCCAACACGCCGGCAACGGTGTTTTCCAGGCTCTGCGCTTGTACTGTCAAGCCGCGTCCAGCAAAGACCTGCGCTACGTTGGTCAATGCGCCGGTTGCCGTGAGGTCGACATCGCGACCGCCCTGTGCAACGCCGGCCAGCGTCAGATCGCCCAGGCTGCGCACGCGCAGATCACTCCCCGCATCGAGCTTGCCGCGGCTATCGATAGTTGCCGCATCCAGCGCGATCGCACCAGCGCCCTGCACGACTGCATCCTGACTTGTCGTCAGCGTGGCAGCGCGCATGCTGATGTCGCCGCCCGCCTGGCCTTGCGCAGCGAAGGTCATTGCGCGATCTGCCTGCAGGTCCAATGTGCTTGCAGATTGCAGCGCGCCGCTCGTGGCGAGGTCGCGGCCCGCACGTAGCGTCACCGTTTGTGCCTTCAGCGAACCGGCCTGCTGCAGATCGCCAACGGCAGTCGCCTGCAAGGTGGTTGCGGCAGCCACCACGCCTTGCAGCGCGATATCGCCTTGGCTGCCCAGCACGACACCGGCAGCTTCACTACCAAGCTGGCCGCTGCTGCGCAACTCGCCTGAAGCGATCTGCAGCCCATTCCGGGCCACCACACTGCCGGTGTTATCGAAGGTGCCGGCAACCGCAGCCGAAAGTGTGTTGCCCGAGCTGACGCTCCCGCTCTGGGTCAGCGTATCGGCAGTGATCTGCAGCGCGTTGCCGGCATACAGGCTACCGGCATTCTCAAGGCCGCCGCTGATACGCAGCTGCGCATCTGCATCGGACGAGAATGCCCCACCTTGCGCGTTGCGCAGGCTGACCGCATCGACCTGCAGTGCACCGGCGGCGATCACCTTTGCGCGGTTATCCAGTGCACCGGCTGCCTGCAAGGTGGCGCTGCCTGCGCTCTGCACGGTGCCGTCCAACGCCAGCTCGCCAGCGCTTGCGATGCGCAGGTTTCTGCCCGCATCGATCACGCCGTCGTGGGCAACGCTGGCGCCACGCAGTTGCAACGCGCCATCGCTGTGCAGTTGCCCGCGCTGACGCAGTGCGCCACCGGCCTGCAGATCGAGCGCACCTGCCGCACGCACGTTGGCGTCGCTTGCAAGCTCACCCGCTGCGGCAACAGTCAGCGCGCCACGCGTGCTCTGCAGCGTGCCGGAGAGGCTGGCATCGCCGCCGCTACGAAGACCGATGCTGGCCGCATTGAGCGTACCCGACGCCTGCGCGCCGGTTGCAGCCTCCAGCGCCAGCGCGCCGCCTGCCACGGTATTCCCGCTCAGGCGCAGATCGCTGCGGCTGCGCAGGGTGGCATCGCCACGCTGGCTGCCGATGTCGCCGCGACTCTCCAGCAGTGCCGCGTCCACGTTCAATGCGTTGCCTGCGACAACGGTGCCGCTGTTGACCAGTTGGCCGGCAACGGCCAGCTGCGCATCGCGCGCCGCAGACAGGCTGCCCGCCGTGGTGACGCTGCCGGCCTGTAGCCGCAGATCGCGGCCGGCATACGCACTGCCGGCAGTGTTGACTGCACCGCTGCTGGCCAGGTCCAGATCGTTACCGGCAGACACCGCAGCGCGCTGCGCGATGTCGACAGACGCGGCGTTCAACACAAGCGCATCGGTGGCGATCAACTGGCCCTGCAACTCAAGGCGCCCGCCCGCCTGCACAGCTGCGCCCTGCCCAGCCTGCGCCAATCCACCCAGGCGCACATTGCCATTGCCGTTGATCCGCAGCGCAGTTGCCGCATCCAGCGTGCCAAACGCGTCGATCGCGTTGGCGTTCAGCGCAATCGCCGCGCCGCTCTGCAAGGTGCCAGACAACGCGACTTGCGCTGCACGCACAGTGGCGCCCGCGCCGGCATAGGCAACGCCACCACTGCGCAACAGCCCATCGGCGCCCAGCTCCAGCATACCGGTGGTATGCAGGCTGCCATCGGCATTCAATTGCGAACCGAACAAACGGATCGCCCCGGCGCTGCTGCGGCCGGTATGGTTCAACGCATCGCCGGCTTGCGCATCCAGCGCGCCAGCGGCGACCAGTTCACCCGCAAGCGTCATGCTGGCCGCGCGCAGGCGCACGTCGCCTTGTTGCGAGCCGAGCACGCCACGCTGATCCAGCGCGCCGCTGGCACGCACAGTCAGGCCGTCGCGTGCGACGGCGGTGCCGCCCAGGCTCACCTGCCCGGCACTGTCGATCTGCAGGTCGCCGCTTTGCGCGGCCAGTGTGCCGCGGCTCACCACGCCGACGCCGGCTTCGGTGGCAATCAGGCGAATGCGGTCGGCATACATGCCGCCCAACTGCGCCACATCGATCCCGATCGCGGGGGCTGCACCACCGGTACCTGGCAGCACCTCCAGCAGTATGCCGTCGTAATTGACGCGTCCGGCGCCTGCGGCGGCAACCAGCTCCTTGGTCCAGATCGAGCCATCCACACTAAGCTGACGCGACAGCAGATCCAGTCGATCCACGTTGAACGCGTCCAGGCCATTGCGGCCGATGCTCAGCGCCCCCCCGGTGATGCTGAAACCGTTCAACGCACCGTCGCTGCCCAGGTTCGGCGTACCGGTGGTCAGGGTGACGCGTGAAGTATTGAGAAACCCGCAGCCATCGCAGGAAATGCCATTGGGATTGGCGATCACCAGCTGCGCTTTGGCACCGGCGATTTCGGTATAGCCCTGCAGGCGGCTGCTGGCCGAGGTGACTTCGTTGAGGATCAGCGACGCGGCACCGCTGCGCTGCAGGTTGTTGTTACCGGCAACGTAACCACCCAGCTCGGTCTTTGAGATCTGCGCGCTGTTGTTGAGGATCAACCCATTCGGGCCGACATTGAAGTCACTGTAGCGGTTGTGCGAAATGCCACGCGCATTGGGCGCGACGATGTCCACCACCGGCACGCCATTGGCGGCGACCTGCTGGCCGGGTGTCTGCCCGCCGGGGTTGGCCGTTGGCGCAACCTGCGCCCATGCCGGAAACGATGTCCAGGTGATCGTGCAGCACAGCAACAGTGCAAGCGCCCGCTTGCCCTGTTCGGCCAGGTAACTCCGCACGCGCATGGTTTGGTTGTCCATCGTTTCTCTCTCGCCGCCTGTTGGCGTCATCAATCAACAAACGCGCAGCCGGCTGGCAGCGCGATCCGTGTCAAAACTGGTAGATCACACGCGCGCCGTAGGCCGGCTGCGCACTTCCGAATCCGTCGGGGCGGTGGATCGCCCAACCGGCAAATGCATCGACGTTGATGCCGAACCAGCCACCGCGCAGGCCCAGCGCGCCGCCCACCAGGCTGCGGCCGCGCAACCCGCTGGCACTGGTGCCATCGATGCGGCCAGCGTCCAAGCCCAGATACGGCGTCAGCCCGATCTGCTGCACCGGAAAACTCAGGGTATTGCGCCAATACGCGCCCTTTTCGGCACCCAACGTCGCTTCACCGTCGAAACCCCGCACGCTGAAACGGCCACCGATGGTGACGAACTCCGACCCCAGCAGCAGTTCGCCGGCGGTTTGCGCGCGCAGGCTGCTTTCCCACGCCATCGGCACCGGGCCCAGCTTGAACGGCAGCGCCGTGCTCACGTCCAGCGTGGTCACGCCATAGCGAAATGTCGGGAAGCCGATCTGCGGGTCGTAGCCGGTCCATTGGCTGTTGAACCAGGGCGTGCCGCGCCGGTGCGCGATGCGCACGTCCAGTTGCATCGCGCCCAGATAGCGCCGATGGGTGAAGTAAAACTCCGCGCTGCTGGTGTCGCGGCGCTGGATGCCGATCTCCACCCCATCCAGATAACTGCGCGCACGCCGCCGGCCAACCGTCACACCGGCGGAGGTCTTGCTGGTGCCATTGCGATGCAGCACGCGCTGGATATCCAGCTGCGCATTGCTGGATTCGCCACTGGACTGGAAGGTCTGCAAGAACCCATCCACACGCTGGTGATAGCGGTACGACGAGGCCGACAACGCAAACGTCCACCAGCCCCATGGCAGGTTGTAAGTCAGGCTGTTGCCGCGCGTGCCGCGCTCTTCGTCGCGCGTGGCCAGGTCATGGCTGTAGCCGATGCTGAGCAGATCGTTGAGACCCAATGGGTCATCCAGCGACACATCCAGCCCGCCCTGCACGCGGCCAGTGGCCTCCACGCCGGAATCGTCGGCATTGACCACGCCACGCCAGCGCCGTCCATGCTGCAAGGTGATCACCAGATCCGATTCGCCCGGCGCTTCGCCCGGCGCGATATCGATCTTGGCGTCCTGCGAGGGCAGCCGCTTGAACTGCTCGACTGCCTGTTCGATGGCACGCAAATCAAGTAAATCGCCGGCACGCAGCGGCAATGCCGTTTTCCAGTGCGCGCCATCGCTATCGGACACCACGCGTACCGCACGCAAGCGGCCGGGCATCAATTCGAAACGCAGTTCGCCGCGCGACAGGTCCTGTTCCGGCACGCCGATGCGGGTGGTGACCAGACCGCGTGCGACCAACTGATCCAGCGCGCGGCGCCGGATGATGTCGATCCCCTCGCGGCCGATGCAGCGGCCTTCGTAGCGGCGCAGGGACTTCCACACCCACGCAAAGCGCGCTGCGTCAGCGCCTGCACCGGACAGGCGCACGCGGGTAATCGAAAAACACAGGGCTTCCCTGGGCAGGACGGTGCTGCGCGCGTCCCCGCGCTCGGCATCCTCGCGCGGGCCGGCGAAGGGCGCCTGGCGCTCCTGGTCCTGGCGACGCTGGATCTCCTCGGCCTGGCGCAACTGCTCCTGCCGATCCAGCGTTGTCGGTGCCGACTGTTGTGCAGCCGCCAGCCCGGCGACTGCCCACAGGCAAGCCGCCAGCGCCAATGGCGCTGATCGCATCCACATCTGTCCTGCCCCCTGTGCGGCGGTCGCCGGACTGGCGCCGTCACCCGCATCAGCGCACCTGGCCACCAAAACGGCGGCCCAACCCGTCAGCACGCTGCAATGCGGTGCGACTGTGAGGGAACGTTAAGAAACGGTCAACGCAGCGTGTAGGGGCCACCCTGTAAGAAAACCCTGACCCTTCCATTTTTGTGATGAGAATCACTAAAACAAGGATCGCTGTCCGCCTGATCGCATCACTGTGTGTGCCATCGAAGGCCTTATTGATCCCAACGTCCGCAATCGCGCTAATAAAAAAGCAATCTGACGGATGACCTTGCAGGCATATGAAGCAGCTCTTGACTTGACCTATTTGTTAAAAATAGATGAAATTTATGACGTGAACACCCGGCATTGGGACATCTCAGTCGCCAATTTTTCAGGCTCTGCGTCGCGCTTCAAACATGGCCAGGACACCCAGCGCCTATAACAAGCAGACTGGAGCGATGAACATCTCATCCACACTGTGATGACACTCTCTTTACAGAGGCATACCCAGTATCGCCGGACTTCATAGCCAGGATCGCTCATGAATCTCTCCCTTCCCTCGTTCATGCAATCACGTGCAGCACGGTCGTCCTGACCGTACAGGCGCACTCACTCCTCTGCTCAGCCTCGCTTTATTTGCCGCATGTGTGCCCCAGGCGCACGGCGGTGAAGTGCGGTCTGCAGAAGTGACTGGTGCCTCCACTGCCCTCACGCCCATGCAGCAGGCCGAGCAACTTCGCGGCCAGCAACGCTATGCGGATGCCCTGGCCATCTACGAGCGGGTCTTGCGTGCCGACCCGCGCGACAGAGGCGCCTACACGATGCGTGCGCTGACGCTCAGCGACCTCGGCAGCGCCCAGCTTGCTGCCGAGGCGATGTGGCGGCACCCGGACTGGTTTTCGCAGCAAGAGCGCGATCGCCTGGAAAACGATCGCGTCGCACGCATGATCGGCTGGGCCAGCGCCGAGCCGGTGGATGCTGCGCACCGTTACGCCGAAACCGATCTGGCGCTGGTCAACGCGGCCCGCATCCAGCACCAAGCACCAGCGCAAGTCGCGCGGGAAGCGACGCGGCTGCGCATCGATCACCTGGTCGCGCTCAATCAACGCCAGCGGCACCGCGAGGTGGTCGCCAGCTATCAGGCGCTGCGTGCAGAAGGCATCGACATGCCGAGCTACGTGCTGCCAACGGTAGGCGATTCGCTGATGGGGTTGCGCCGCCCTGCCGAAGCCGAAAGCGTGCTTCGCCAAGCGTTGCAGCACACGCCGGACGACTTCAATACGCAGTTGCTGCTGGGCTATGCATTGCTGGAGCAGGAACGCTTCGACGAAGCCATGCCATTGTTCGAACACCTGGCGGCAACCCAGGCACCGTGGCCGCGTCGCGAAGGCGCCACCAGCGGCTACGAAAACTGGGACCGCTTCAGCGCCGATATCGCCCTGGCTACCGCACGCTCTGCGGCCAACGACAACCGTGGCGCGGACGCATTGCTGCGCGAGCGCGTGTCCATCGGCCCGGACAACGCGGAACTGCAGGCGGCATTGGCATCGATCCAAGCGCGGCGCGGCCAGACCACGCAGGCACTGCAGCGCAATCAGATGGCGCTGACGCTGGATCCGCATCAGAAGCAGGCGCGCAGCGGCGTGGTGGAGGCGCAACGCGATCTCGACCGCCTGGATCTGGCCGATGCCGGGTTCGCATCGCTGCAGCAGGAATATCCCGACGACGCCGGCCTGCAACGGCTTGGCGCATCGCTGGAACGTCAACGCGGCTGGCAGGTGCACCTGAGCCATGCCTGGGGGCGCAGCGAGAACGACGCGCTGACCAACAGCACCTCGCCGCTCGGCAATCATTTCGGCAGTTCGCTGCTGGAAGCCGAATCGCCATTGCTGGGCGAGCGCTGGCGCGTCGGTCTGCGTGCACGCGACGACTGGGCCGATTTCCAGGACACGCGCGTGCGTTACCGCAGTTTCTGGCTGGGCACGCATTACCGCTACGACCGCCTGGACCTCAGCGCATACGGCGGCCGGGCGTTGGACGATTTCGATCGCGACGGCACTGCCTGGGCACTGGATGCCGGCTGGCGCTTTTCCGATGCGTGGTACGGCAGCCTCGCCTGGCGCACGCGCGACCCGGAAGCCTCGCTGCAGGCGCGCCGCCTGGGCATTACCGGCGACAGCATCGGCGCGGCCGTGCGCTGGACGCCCAGCGACGAAAGCCGCTGGGATCTGCAGGTACGCCAGTTGCGCTACAGCGACGGCAATCGACGCGAACAATTGGACCTTTCCGGTAGCCAACGCCTATGGGCCAACCCGCATATCCTGGTCGATGGCCTGTTCGCCGCATCGGCCGGGCGCGCCGAAGACGACCGCGTGGTCAATTACTTCAATCCACGCCGCAATGCGAGCGTGGCCGCCGGCGTGCGCATCGAACAGATCGGCTGGCGCCGTTACGACGACGCGTTTCGGCAGCGATTGGAAGTGACCGCCGGGCCGACCTATCAAACCGGCTTCGGTAGCCGCTGGGTGCCTGCGGTGGCCTATCGCCACCTGTGGTCGCTGGGCGATGGCAGCGCATTGAGCTACGGCGTGAGTTGGTCGCGCCCGGTCTACGACGGCCAGCGCGAACAACAACTTGGATTGGACCTGGATTTCCGATGGGGAGGTACGCCGTGATCCGCCTGCCGCTGCTGCTGGTCGCATTGCTGCTGATGACGTTTGCTTCGTCGGCGCAGGCAGGCCTGCTGGTGCTCAGCTACCACGATATTCGCGACGACGTCGCGGCCAAGGGCGACCCGGACCGCTATGCGGTGTCCACCAGCAATTTCGCCGCGCACCTGGACTGGCTGCGTTCGCATGCCTACCACCCGGTGAGCGTGCAGCAGGTACTCGACGCACGTGCCGGCAGGCGCGCCCTGCCCTCGCGCCCGGTGCTGCTTACCTTCGACGATGGCTTGCGCAGCGTCTATACGCGGGTGTTTCCGTTGTTGCAGGCCTACGGCTACCCTGCATTGGTGGCGCCAGTGACGCGTTGGGTGGAACTGCCTGCTGGGCAGGTGGTGCCCTATGGCCCACGCGATTTTACCCGCGACGATTTCGTCACCTGGGCGCAGTTGCGCGAGATGCAGGACAGCGGCCTGATCGAAGTCGGCTCGCACAGCGATGACCTGCATAAGGGAATCGCCGGCAACCCGTTCGGCAATCAAACCCCGGCAGCGGTCACGCGGCGCTGGGACGCAGGCAACGGCTACGAAAGCGAAGCCGATTATCGCCAGCGTATCGAGACCGATCTGCGCCACAGCCGCGACGCCATCGTGGCGCATCTGGGCAAGCCGCCGCGCGCCATGGTGTGGCCGTATGCCGCCTACAACCGGGCCAGCAACCAGATCGCCGCACGCCTGGGCATGACGCTCAGCTTCGACCTGGAAGGCCGTTCGCACGAAGCCGATATCGGCCAGCAAGGCCGCGACCGGGTGGATGGCCAATCGCTGGCCAGCCTGGGTCGCCTGCTGCTGTTCAACAACCCCGACGTGCGCGATCTGGCCGGCGAACTGCGGCGCGATCTGTCGCGCGATGGCGTGCGTGCGATCCAGATCGACCTGGATTATGTCTACGACCCGGACCCGGCGCAGCTGGCGCGCAATCTCGATGTGCTGGTGCAGCGGGTCAAGGACATCGGCCCCAGCCATGTATTTTTGCAAGCCTTCGCCGACCCGGATGGCGATGGCGCTGCAGACGCGCTGTATTTCCCCAACCGCCATCTACCGGTGCGCGCAGACCTGTTCGGGCGTGTCGCCTGGCAGCTGCGTACCCGTGCCGGCGTGCGCGTGTTCGCCTGGCTGCCGGTGCTTGGCTTCCACCTGCCGGATGCGCAGCAACAAGCCGCGTTGCAGATTCGCGGCAACGACCCCAAGGATGTCCCGCGCCTGGATCCAGGCAACCCGCGCACGCGTGCGTTGGTGGCAGACATCTATGAAGACCTCGCCGCAAATACCTACTTCGAAGGCCTGCTGTTCCACGACGATGCCTACCTGCGCGACGACGAAATACCGGCCTACGGCAATGGCGACCCGGCCAAGCGCACCCAGCAACTGATCGGCTTTACGCAGGAACTGAAAGCCGCGGCCGAGCGCTGGCGCCCGAAGCTGGTGACGGTGCGCAACCTGTTCGCGCAGCCGGTGCTGGAACCGCACAGCGAAGCCTGGTTCGCGCAGCGTCTAGAGGCGTTTGCCAACGCCTACGACTACACCGCACTGATGGCGATGCCGTACATGGAACAAGCCAACGACCCGAGTGCCTGGCTCACCCAACTGGCCAAGCGCGTCGGCCAGCAACCGCGCGGTTTCGACAAGACCATCTTCGAACTGCAGACGGTCGATTGGCGTAGCGGCAAGCCGCTGCCCGACGGTGTGTTGCTTGCGCACAGCCAGCTGCTGCTGGCAGCCGGCGTGCGTCACCTGGCGTATTACCCCGACGATTTCATCGGTGGTCATCCGTCTCTGCCGGAAGCGCGCGAGGCCATCTCGGCTCGCCAATTCCCCTATATCGAGCGATGACCGATGACGACCAGCCGCTTACTGGCCGCCCTGTTCAACTTTGCGTTTTATTACCCGATCATCATGGCGTTCTTCTGGATGATCGGCGGCATCTACTACTACCTGCGTCGTGAACGCGGCACGCCCGGCCCATTCAAGCCACCGCCGATGGCCAGCGAGCCGTTCGTCTCGATCCTGATGCCTTGCTACAACGAGGCCAAGCACGTTGCCGAAACCATCGCGGCGATGAGCGCGCAGCAATACGCAGACTTCGAGATCATTGCGATCAACGACGGCAGCACCGACCGCACGGCCGAAGTGCTCGACGACCTCACCCACCAGCACCCGCGCCTGCGCGTGGTACATCTGGAGCAGAACCACGGCAAGGCCAACGCATTGCGAGTCGGCACGCTGGCCGCACGCTCGGATTACCTAGTGTGTGTGGATGCCGACGCGATTCTGGACCCCAATGCGACACGCTGGATGGTCGGCCACCTGGTCTCCGGCCCGCGCGTCGGCGGCGTCACCGGCAACCCACGCGTGCGCAACCGCACCACGCTGATGGGTCGCATGCAGGTGGGGGAATTCTCCGCCATCGTCGGCCTGATCAAACGCGCGCAGCGAGTGTACGGGCGGCTGTTCACCGTCTCCGGCGTGATCTGCGCGTTCCGCCGTTCGGCGCTGCACCACGTCGGCTTCTGGTCCGACAACATGGTCACCGAAGACATCGACATCTCCTGGCGCCTGCAGCTGGACGGCTGGGATATCCGTTACGAACCGAATGCGCTGTGCTGGATCCTGATGCCGGAAACCTTTCGCGGCCTGTGGATGCAGCGCCTGCGCTGGGCGCGCGGCGGCGTCGAAGTATTGCTGAGCCATGGCCGCCGCGCACTGGCCTGGCGCAGCCGGCGCATGTGGGCGGTGCTGCTGGAATACGCGCTGAGCCTGGCCTGGGCGTACACCATGTTGCTGATCATCGTGCTGTGGCTGCTCGGCAAGTTCATCGCGCTGCCGCCTGCGTTGTATGTCGACACCATCCTGCCGCGCTGGCATGGCCTGGTCCTGGCCGTGGTTTGCCTGCTGCAGTTCGGCACCAGCCTGATGATCGAACGCCGCTACGAAAAAGGCCTGGCCCGCCAGTTCTTCTGGGTGATCTGGTACCCCGCCGCGTTCTGGATGATCGGCATGCTCACCGCCGTCATCGCCTTCCCACGCGCCCTGCTCGCACGTCGCAACAAGCGCGCCCACTGGAAAAGCCCCGACCGAGGAATCCAATGACACCGCCCATCATCAACCTGCCGCAACGCCTTGGCCGCTCGCGGCGCCTCGCCTACGGCGCCGCCACCGCCGGCGCCTGGATGGTCTACTTCTACCTGTGGGCGCCACTGGCAACGCTGATCGCCTGGTTCTTCGGCCTGCGCAGCGCGTACACCGAGCTGTACCTGAAGCACAACGCGATCGACCCGTTCGCCCTCGGCGCACTGCCGGTGATCGCGTTGATGGCCGCCATCACCACGGTCGGCTGGGCCGAATACAACCGCCTGCGTTTTGCCAAGGCCGACAAGCGCAAACGCCCCCGCACCGTCGCCGAACCCGAGGTCGACAAGCGCCTGGGCGCTCCCGAACAACTCGGCAGCTTGCTGCGCCACAGCCGTATTTCGACGGTGGCGATGGACAAGTACGCACGGCCGGTCGCGGTGCGTGTGGTGCGGCATCGGTGAGTGATTCTGGCAGTTCGCAACAGATCCCGCTGAACAGGCGCATCGTGCAGTAGCGACTTCGCCGGCATGGCCCCCATTGCCACGAGGAGTCAGGTGATGAGGACGTCACGCGATCGCCTAAAGATCGAGGCCCGCCCCGGTGGCGTTCTTGCATTGCGGGCGAGTCTAGTCGCCCATGCTTAGATCGTTCGGGCTGCCAGGTCCTACCTTGGCAATTCACTTCCCATAGGCTGGATGACTTGAGACGTCGGCTGCCCCGCACCATCCAGACGCTGAGCAATAAAGTGAAGCTGCTGCGACATTGTCGCCAGTGCAGTGTTCGTCTTGCGCTGCTCCGCCAGCAGTTGTCCCAGTAACGGTTTGATACCAAAAACAGCGAACGGCACCAGCAGCCACAATACCGACAGCACAAGGCCGAAGATCGCAGCTGCGAAATAGATCAGTTCCATGAGTCAGCCCTAAATTAAAATTTTTCGAAGGTTCTTCCAACGTAAGTGGGTCCGCACTGGCCTATTTACGCATTCGCCCAGTCAGGTGCTGCCGATCAGTTGCGAGGATCAGCGATCAGCCTGGACGGCGAACCGTACAGAACAAGCACGCGGACGCCTGCTGCAAATGCAGGCGTCGCGCCTTGCACTACTGTCATCAGTGAACCGTTTTCGGTCTGCACGACGTACTCCACGCCATCCGCCTGCGATGCGGAGCGCTCAGCTGCGGCCCCGACAATGGCGCCGGCGACTAACCCGCCAACTGCTCCTACTGCGTTGGCACGACTACTGCCGCCCATCGATGAGCCGGCAATGCCGCCTGCTGCCGCGCCCGCCGCCGCGCCGCCGCCCTGGGTGCCATCGATCGAAACAGCGCGCGCACTGATCACCGTGCCGGCAACGGTCCGATTTACTTGACCAACCGACCCCACCGAATAGCTGTCGGTGCGCACGTTAGGTGCGCACCCAGCTACTGCGGCAGTGAGGATGACCGCGGCGATGAAAGACCTCACGGGGTCGCCTGGCTGCTCGGGAACATTGGCTTGCTGACGTCGACCGTTTCCAAAGCCTGCAGGAACAGCGCGATGTTGTTCTGGGCAGAGCGATTGACAGACTCGCGAGCGCGGATCACGCCGGCGAACGCATAGCCCGCCGGCACAGTGCCCGAAGCGCTCACGTCCTGGGTGTAGACGATGCTGCCATTCGCTCGATCGATCAGCTCGTAGCGCGCGATGGTCTTGGTGGTCATGGACGCGCCGAACGACGGTATGTCGATCGCCAGGATCTTCACCGACAAATTCAACTTTCGCGGTGCGTCGTCACGAAAAATCGCCATCCGGTTGAGCGCCTCGGTCAGGGCGTTCTCCCACATGTCCGGTATTTCGTGCTGCGCCTCGGGCGGAACCTTGCCCTTTGCCTCGTCCGGCCGGGCTAGCGTGACCGTGAGCGACTTCAGCTCAGCATCGAGCTTCTTGCTGCTGACTCCTACGCCCGGCACAGAGAAGTTGAGCGGCGGATTAGCCGCACAGCCAGAAAGCGCCGCGATCACGATCGCAGCGGCGAGTAGCTTTTTCATTCCATTCCCCTGTTGCTTCCATTGCGGCATGGGGCCGCACCCCTACAGCTAACGCGATAGTAACAAATGACTCGAACTTCACTAGATGAACATCTCCCCCAGCTATCGATGTCGCGGACCAGCAGCCAGCTCTACCCCACGTTCGGCTGGCGCAGGCCAAGGACTGACATGCGCCAGGAAGCTATGCCCTTGCCGCCCAGCATTCCCGAATGCCAGCCGGGCCACCGCCCTCAGCTGGTCACCACAGACGGCGCACCACACCGCTATCGCATCGGCGGGCCGGCGCCAACCACGGTCCACATCAGCGCTGCCGCTGCCGCATCGACGGCTTGGTGGCTCTGGCAACGGCGGTAGGCGCCGCGACCAGCGCCGGAGGCCGAGGCATCCCCATACTCAGAGAGGGGCTTGCTACTCTTGGTAACCGCGCAGTAGACAGCTGTAGTTACCATGCAGTTACGGAGCTTGCGCAAACACCGACCCTAGCGCTGACTGCTTGATTTTCCTGGTGACCCCGGCCCGATTCGAACGGGCGACCTTCCCCTTAGAACCTGTTCACAATCTTCTGAGTAACAGTGCCAAGAAGGCCAAATGGATGAACTGCAGGCTGGTGTTGAGTTTGCGCTCGCAGTTCTTCCATAGCCTTCGGTTCTTCTCCAGCCAAGCAAAACTACGCTCGACAATCCATCGCTTGGGCATGACCTTGAAGGTGTGCAGTTCGCTGCGCTTGGCAATCTGCACCGTGAGCTGCTCGCCTAAAATCTCTCGCGCGCCGCTGGCAAACGGTACTCCGGTGTAACCGCCGTCGCACAGTAAGCTTTGTACAAGCGTCAGGTTTGACTGACAGCGCTCCAACGCCTGCAGCGCACCTTTGCGGTCGGTCACCTCCGCCGTCGTCACCGCGATTGCGTGGGGCAACCCCTGACTATCAACAGCGATATGCCGTTTGATGCCCGACACCTTCTTGCCTGCGTCATACCCCTTTTGCCCAGCTGTGTCCGTGTTCTTGACGCTCTGCGCGTCCACGATCAAGAACCTGGTGCAAGCGTTGCGCCCCTGTCTCACGCGGGCCACGCCAACCTGATTTTTTGAGCGCCCGCTCCAGCAGGCTCACCCCCTCATCGTCGCACTCGCTCCACTTGGCAAAGTACGAGTGCACGGTCCGCCACTTCGGAAAGTCACTGGGTAGCGCTCGCCATTGGCAACCGGTTCGCAGCACGTACAACACTGCGCACCACACCTCATATAAATCCACACGGCGTGGCTTGGTGCGCTTGCGCGCTTGTTCCAGGATCGGCTGCACGTGTGCGAACTGCTCCCGGCTCATGTCACTCGGATAGCTCTTTTGGCGCATCCGCATAGTCTGCACTGATCTGCGAAGATCGTGAACAGGTTCTAAGGAGGGACAACGTCGCTAGACTAAGACCGAAGCGGAACAAGGCTTTGCGTGGCGATCCAGCCTGACTGTGGCAAGTCTGTGGTAACGACCAGCCTACGCATGCCGATTGTCAAAAAGTGGTGACCCCGGCTGGGTTCGAACCAGCAACCTCGTCCTTAGGAGGGACGCGCGCTATCCAATTGTGCCACGGGGCCATCCGTCTAAGGATACAGGGAGACGCTAAGTGAGCAAAGCCAAAGCAGCTGTCAAGCCGGGGCGCACCAAGACCTTCAATGGCACGCTTCCGCGCGGCATCAAAGCCTCCCAGGCCGTTAGCTCTGTGGCGGGCGTGACGCTCAGGACGGACGGGCAGCTGAGGTGGGAGGCGCGTATCCGAAGGTCCCTCGACGGGCAAGCCTTGAAGTTCCCGCTGGTGCGCTACCCCCCCGACGTCCCCCCATCCTGAGTAGCGGCCGGGTTTAGAGTCCGGGGTTGATGATATCGTTGTTGGCCAGCTGTTGGGCATACGCGGAGGGCGTCATGCCGCCGATTGCTTTCTTGGGTCGCTCCTCGTTGTATTCGCGTCGCCAGCGCTCGATCTCGGTGCGTGCGTGCAGCAGTGTCGGGAACCAGTGCTCGTTGAGGCATTCATCGCGCAGCCGGCCGTTGAACGATTCGACATAGGCGTTCTGATTCGGCTTGCCGGGTTGAATCAGCCGCAGCTGCACCCCATGCGCATGCGCCCAGGCGACCATCGCCTTGCCGCAGAACTCCTTGCCGTTGTCGGTGCGGATCACCTTTGGCAAGCCGCGGCGGATGGCCAGCCGCTCCAGCACACGCGTCACGCCATGGCCGCAGATCGCTCGCTCCACCTCGATGGCGACCGCTTCGTGCGTAGCATCGTCCACGATCACCAGGCACTTGATCGCCCGGCCGTCGGCGGTGCGGTCGAACACAAAGTCCATCGACCACACCTGGTTGGCCTGCGATGGCCGCAGCAGCGGCTGACGCTCGCCCACTGGCACTTTCTTGCGCTTGCGGCGGCGGACCTGCAGCTGCTGCTCGCGGTACAAGCGCTCCACACGCTTGTAGTTCACCAGGCGCCCTTCCTGGCGCAGCTTGAGATAGATCATCCCCACGCCGTAGCGCTTGTGGCGATGCGCCAGTTCCACGATGCGCTCGCGTAGCGCAACGTTGCGGTCCTCGCGCGGGCAATAGCGCAGCGCACTGGCGCTCATGCCGATCGCGGCCAACGCGCCACGCTCGCTGGCCCCCCGCCCGATCCACTCGCGCACCAGCGCACGACGCGCCGGTGCGCTCACCATTTTTTTTGCAGCGCCTCCTTGATCAGATCGTTCTGGAACACCTGCTCGGCGAGCAGCTTCTTCAGGCGCGTGTTCTCTGCCTCCAGGTCCTTGAGTCGCTTGGCATCGGGCACGCTCATCCCGCCAAACTTGCTGCGCCACAGGGAGTAGGAGGCCTCGCTGAAGCCATGGCGCCGGCACAGATCCTTGATCGCCACGCCGCTTTCGGCCTCACGCAGAAAGCCGATGACCTGCTCGTCAGTAAAACGTTTCTTCACGTCCAATCTCCTTCGGGTAGGGAATTGGACTCCAAACTGCGGCGCTACTCAAAATCTGGGGGACGTCGCCAAGCCCCGTGCTTGTATCGAGCAGATCAAACCCTGCTCGGTAGGCTGCTGCTGCGACCGACGAGTCGCCATTACCTCGACTGAAAGACTTCATTGTTGCGTGATAAATCGCCATTTGTGAAACTCCTGTTTGTGGAGCACACAAAGAAGCGGCATAACATCTCCTGTCGAGAGTTAAGCGAACTGGACAACAAAGAGACTTGAATCTCAGGGTTTTGAAGGGGCTGTGTTGCCTAGCGAAGCATAGCAACGAGGTGGCGAAGCCACCGCACCGACGCGCAGCGTTGGCGCACGGTTTCTGCAAAGCAGAAACCATAAGTGCGCTCTTGCTGTTTGATTCTTTATTAAAATTTCCGCACTACGCTCTTGCTGTTTGATTCTTTATTAAAATTTCCGCACTACGGTTGGGTCAGCAATTGCGCCCCCTACGTAGTCGCCCCTGAAAAACCCCCAAACCACATCCATTGCAGGGCGTCCCCCGCATTTTCGGCGTGCTGGAACTGCCAGTTTTCGTTACTGTACGCGCTGGTTTCTGGCAGTTTTCGCCCATGCGTACACGCCGTCCTGCCGCCGAGCAGTTGCCTGCCGATGAGTTGTTTCGTTCGCGTCTGGAAAACCAGATCGACCTGCGCCATCCACTGGTTCAGCTGAGCCATCGGCTGCCGTGGAGTGCGTTGGAGCAGGCGCTATTGCCGCGATTGCCGGCCACAACTGCCAGCGGCGGACGGCCCGGCCTGCCGATGCGTCTGATCGCCGGGCTGCTCTACCTCAAGCACGCCTACGACCTGTCCGACGAGGCCGTATGCGCGCGCTGGCTGGAAAATCCGTACTGGCAGTTCTTCACCGGCGAGGTGGTATTCCAGACCTGCTTGCCGTGCGATCCCAGTTCCCTGACACGTTGGCGACAGCGTCTGGGCGAAGCGGGCATGGAAGAGCTATTGGCGCACACGATCAACACCGCGCATGCGATGAAGGCGGTGGATGCACGCGAGTTGTCGCGGGTGATCGTGGACACCACCGTGCAGGAAAAGGCGATCGCCCATCCCACCGACAGCCGGCTGCTGGAGGTGGCGCGCAAGAAGCTGGTGCTGCTGGCCAAGCGCCACGGCATCGCACTACGACAGACCTATGCGCGGCAAGGCCCGGTCTTGAGCCGCAAGGCCGGGCGCTATGCGCATGCGCGCCAGTTCAAGCGCATGCACAAGGTGCTGCGACGCCAACGCACGCTCCTGGGACGCGTATTACGCGATCTGCAACGCAAGCTGGACCCCTTGGTGCGTGAGCGCATCAGTGTCTGGCTGGAACGCGCACAACGGGTGTTGACACAACGCCCCAAGGACAAGCAAAAGCTCTACGCCCTGCATGCGCCGGAAGTGGAATGCATGAGCAAGGGCAAGGCACGGACACCTTACGAATTTGGCGTCAAGGTCGGCATTGCGGTGAGTGCGCGCAAAGGCTTGATCGTGGGCGCGCGCAGTTTTCCCGGCAATCCTTACGACGGCGATACGTTGGCCGAGCAGCTGGAGCAGACGCGTGGGTTGCTGCAGGATGTGAATGTAACCCCGCAGGTAGCGATCGTGGACCTGGGGTATCGCGGACGTGAGGTAGATGGCGTGCAGATCCTGCATCGCGGCAAGGCCAAGACGCTGACACGACGGCAATGGAGCTGGATCAAACGCCGGCAAGCGGTGGAGCCGGTGATTGGACATCTGAAACAGGACTGCCGCTTGAATCGCTGTTATCTAAAGGGTGCCCAAGGCGATGCACTGAACGTGCTCGGCTGCGCCGCCGGCTACAACCTGCGCTGGCTGATGCGCTGGATCGCCTTTTTGCGTGCCTGGTTGCAGGCGATGGCAGGGGCATCCTTGAGCCTGGTGCACCGGTCGCCGCTGACCTTTGGTGCTTGAAGGGGATTTTTCAGGGGCGACCACGTATGATTAATAGTTATAAAATAAAATGAATAAGACCTGTACAGATCTGATTTTTGCAAGGCCCTGCGCCGCTTTTAAGCTACCTGTCCATGCAGTGGTGATGTCCCGTGGTTTTCGAAAATCCAAGCAGCAGCAGGACGAATTGCCGGCAGGTTGATAGCATCACCAAAGCCGATCGAACGCGAATTCGCAACACCTGCGGAAACAAGGAAGCGAAATGCCCAATGACTACTGGGACATGGATGACAAGAACGACCCCAACCTGTTGAACCTCGCCAGCGTGGGCACTTCGATGCTCGTGCCCTTCCCAGTGGGAAAGCTGCCAGATGCTTCCGTGCTCTGGCTCAATGAGCGCTGGTTTCATGACTTGGGCATCGCCATCCACGACAAGCCCACTCGGACCAGCATCTCAGCGTCCTTGCTTGAACGCTTCGCCGTGACCTCCCTCGAAGCTCACTGCGTTGCCGGCAGCTTCGGCGGACGGACACTGGACGCTGATCGCTATGGCGGGAGCGGTGGGGCAATCCACGGAGGGAGTGGCCGCTGTGGCTCCGATGGCATGCTCATCGCCAAAGGAACCGGCCCCACACCATTGGTCTCCGAGGCCCATGATTGGTCGCACTCGCATGGCTGTCTCTATCTTTACGATGCCATTCGCGAGGCAGTCGCCAGCGAGATCCTCAACGCAGAACTCCCCCACGGGGCAGTGCCCATCGTTGCCATCATCGATGCCGGCTTCTCCCTGGCACGCACCGATGCAGACGAACCGGAGCGGTGCGCCATTCTGATCCGGCCCGCTTTCCTTCGCTTGGCGCACTTCGAGCGCAGCCTGTATTTCGGAACATCAGGCAGCGCAAACAGCGATCAATTTCAAGATAGCCTGCGGGTCAGAGATGCCATCCACTTTGCCGACGAACATGCACAGTGCGATGCCGGCAATCCCAATGGCTTAGGCGTTGACTTGTCTTGGCTCTACCTCCGCCTTGCCGAGCAAATTGCGGCAAGTCGCGCGCATCGCCTTTGGACCGGACGCCCGACAAGCGACAACATCTCATTGAACGCGCAGTTCCTGGATTTCGGCGGCTTCCGCGCAGTTCCCAGCTGGAAGCATGGCACAGATGGACATCGTCACTTCTTCGGCGATGAGATGCGTGATGTTCGCCACTCGCTTCCATCGCTTGCCTATTTCTTCAAGAAGTATTCCCGCTTTGACAAGGCAGTCGCCCCCATCGATCAACTGCTCATCCAGATCGAGCATCACATGGAAGCTGCGTTTCTCCATCACTGTGCAGAAGCGTGTGCTTTGCCTGAGTCAAGCCAAGAGGTGTTGCAGTTTAAATCGCTCATTGCGCGCTACTACCGTGAACAACAACGCGTTGACTATGCATTCGATCAGCCCACAAAGCACAACGAGCGCCACGATTGGCTCTCCGACCACCTCAGAGGTAAAGCAACCCAGGGGTCTCAGATTGGCGAGGAGATCGCAGCGTTCGTGCGCGCACTCCCGAACGCAGATCTTCATCTTTGTGCGGCCAAACGCTGGCTGAGACCACGACCACGCCTTTCCTATCGCGTCTCCAAGCGCCGCGCGATCAAGCTGGTGCGGTCGATCCTTGCCGATCGGTCGTCCGGACCCGAGCGGGTCTCGGCTTTTATCGCAACCGAGGTCGCGGTCTCGCGCCGTGTTTGGAAAGGCTTACCGCCACACTGGCTTGTACTGGGCTACGCAAGCGATCACGTGTCCACCGCTTTGTATTTCTTTGATACGCACCGCATGGCTTATGCGGCCCAGCTGTCGGGGCCACGCGTGCATGGGGGAACACTGCTCTTCGGTGCCGAAGTCGCGGATGAGACACTCGGCATCACCAGTTCGGACCATCAGACCGTCGTGTCTGTCGACTGCGAACCCACCAGCTACCTGGTGGGTCTAAGCTTGAACGGGCGTGCATCAATCCCTGCCGCACTGCTCACCTTCCCGGACGCTGCCGTTGCAGCGCAGACTTTTAGCTCAACCACCGCCCATGCAACCGAATTCCGTTGATGCGCAGGCGCTTGGCCTGGCGATGCAACTCCTGTTCAAGACTGACCGCAAGAAGTTCAGTATCGCAGCTGCCTACGTGTGGCTGTGGCCTGCGATTCGCCTACGCCAACTCGTGACGATCGAGGAGGACGATGGGGTATGGACTGGCTACGCCTTATGGGCATATCTAACCCCTGAAACCGCCAGTCATTTGGTTATGCAAGATCCTCCGTTCTTACCGATTAGCGACTGGAACGAAGGTGATCAACTCTGGATCCTGGATTTCGTGGCTATGCCAGGGCATCACCGACGCCTGGCGAGAGCACTCCGGGACCGCTTGCGCCCTCACTTCAAGCAAGCGCATCGCTTGGTGCGTGATAGGACGGGCGCTATGCTTGGAACCAAGACTTACACCCTTCGCAAAGATGGCTGAGGAAGACACGTTGCTTCCTTGATACGAATGGACGAACCGAAGCGACAAGGCAGTTGCAGCCCATGCATGAAGTGACATCAAGGCCGACCAAGGCCTGGACTGGATTTTTGTTCCTGGGCTTCGGTTCTGGTTTGCCTTATCCGCTTATCGGCAGCACCTTAGGCTATTGGCTCAGCGAAAAGTCGCTTTCGATCGCAGTCATCGGTGCCTTGGCTTGGACCGCGCTTCCCTACTCCCTCAAATTCCTATGGGCTCGCCATCTCGACCAACGCCATGCGCCGGTCGTTGGAAGCACCATGTCGCACCGTCAAGGCTGGATTGTCTTGTCTTCGGTCATGGTCGCTCTATCCCTCCTGGGCCTTGTTCTGAGCGTCGTCACCGGTAGTCTGCCACTCATTGCATTGAGCTCCATCGCAGCCGCTTTTGCCGGTGCGACCCTGGATGCCTCAGTCGATGCGTTTCGCATCGAACAGGAGTCGGTGCACCAGCAGCCAGCCAAGCTCCTCACTGCCTATCAGTTTGGATACCGCATTGCTCTTCTGCTAAGCGACGGTCTGGTGTTCTTGCTCGCAGCGCGGCTGTCTTGGCAAGTTGCTTATGCCCTTCTGCTGCCACTGATGTTGGTGCCCATCTGCGGAACGCTCCTTCTGCAATCTCATCCCGATAGCACCCGCACCCCAGATGCCACGAGTGCGGAGAAGCAGGGGGCTCCGTTGGTGTCGCTTCGACCCTCCACCCTCCAAGGGTGGATCGCGGTGGTCATCTTCATCGGCTGCTATCGCCTACCGGACATTCTTCTGGGTCCCATGATCAATCCTTTCTTCCATGCCCTTGGCATCGGGAAGAGTGCGGTCGGATCATTGCACATCTGGCTAGCCATCCCTGCTGCCTTCCTCGGAATTTTGGCCGCAGGCACCAGCTTGAGACGCATGTCTCTGGGCACGACCATTCTTGTTGGCGCAGCTCTCCAAGCCCTTGCCCTCCTCGGTCTTGCCTTGCTTTCGTCCAACGAGCGGTCTGTTGAGCTGCTTTGGGCTAGCGTTATTCTTCAAAACCTTGCCAGTAGCTATACCGGCATCGCGTTGGTTGCTTACATGTCAAAGCTAGTCACACTCGGACGGGCAGGAGAGCACTACGCTTGGCTAACAAGCTTCTACTCGATCTTCGGCAGGGTGCTTGCCGGCTTCTCAGGCCTTGCAGTGGCTTATCTCACCACGCGCTATGGGCGAAACCAGGGTTATAGCACTTTTTTTATTGGCGTATGTCTAACATGTGCACCTGCCTTAATTGTCTACTCGGCTTCCATTCAAAGACGGATTACCAATCTTACCTCCAAACCTTAACGATCCGGACCCACGAGGTCCGGAGCGTTTGACCAGCGAACTAACCAAGAGCGCGCCTTGTCGCAAATGAAGAAATAATTTAAGCCTCTCACCGCTCTCGCACCAAGCCTTCAGTGCTTAGGTTTTGGATTATTTTTTTCTTCCACAATTGTCAATCCAGAAACGCAAGGTTTAGTCACGTCAGTCGTGGATATTGATATGACGTAAGGACCCTTGGACAAAGTGGCCGGACGAGTCCAAGAAGCACCCTTGATTGATGATCTAGGTTCACGCATCCTTTCAGCGAAACCCATACTTTTAACAAGGTCATCGTATGTCTCGCAGCCTTCTATCTTGGAATCAGGAAAGAAAGCAGAAAGAGAACCGACTATCCATTTCTGACTTTGAGCATCCTCTCGATGAGATCCAAATCTAAGTTCCCTTATTTGCGAAGACGGCGCACTGAAAGACGTCCTATAATATCGATGAAGCGATTCTTCCCTGAGAATAGATGTTCGTTCACCTGCAAGGGCATTTTCAATCTGAGTTTGGCTGACGTAAACACCGCTATTAAATAAAGAGATAATTTTCCCTAGCTGGCTGTCGGCGCAATATCCCACATTTGGCACAATAGAAATCACCAACAAGCCGGCTAGACTCAGAATTAATTGAGGCCCGTTAAATTTTAACTTCTTCATAGATCACACCCTCTCAGTTCCCATTATATACAGACTCATAATATTGCCTTACCGTTTGCCCTCCTCCATGATCTTGATTCCCATACCAAGTCGCAAGCTGACTCATTGCTTGTTCTTGTGTCAATGTCGATCCTATCTGGTTGTAAATGCTTGTGACCTCAGCTGGATATTGACTCAGCGTTGTAGGTTCGACTTGATTGACAAAATTTAACTCAAAAACCAGTGATCCGGCCTCGTTATTTAGCCAAGTATTTACATACTGTTCCTCGCTAGGATTTGGCGTTCCATAATCAACAGGATTGTAAACATGATATAACTCATGACTAAGAATTGTTGCAGCTTCCAGAGTTGTACCCGCATAGTTGTCGTCAATAAAGATCTGGCCATTTTCAACGTCCCCCTTGACAGCACCAAGATCCTTAAAGGCAGGATGTCTATCGCTAGCGACATATTGTGCAAGCAAATTTTTTACCGCATCGCTTTTATTGATGTATTCATCTACACCAGTCCCAAGCCCGCTCACTATTGGCGAGGGACTGCCGCCTCCGCCTCCTTGCGGAGGCGGAGGAGGTTGCTCAACTGGCGGCGATGGTGGCAATGTTGGTGGCTCCGACGGTGGTGGATTAACGACCACTGGAGGTAGCTCTGTTGGCGGCTCGCTGGGATCAACGTCCGCAGCAGCAGCGGCACCTGCCACGAGGAACAACTCTTCGTTTGTCAGCTCTCTCATTACAGCACTCCATCCTATGAATTTGATTTCGACCAGATCGTGTTCTGATTGGATTTATAATGGCGCCCCGCCCTCCAAGTTGATTTTATGAGCACTTATTCCTCATTGCGCGCTGGGATTTTCAGCTGTTCAGCCAACTCATTAAGCTCAGATTTTTCTGACCTTTCTTTGATCAGAGGTTTTAGATTTCCACCTACGAAAAGATAGTGCATGTCGCACATCCGAGAGATGTTCTTGTCATGCGTCACGATGACTGTGGTTGCGCCGATGCTCTTGATGTTCTTCATCAGTTGTATGCCCATCTGCTCATCAACCCCAGTCGTTGGCTCATCCATCAACAACAACTTAGTGCGCCTGTAGAAGGCTCTGGCCAAGAAGATCCGTTGCTTTTGACCACCTGACAGCGTGTTTCCCAAGTCGCCAACTCTGGTGTTGAAGCCCATTGGCATGCGCTGAATATCGTCGTGGATACACGCCAATTTCGCAGCCTGCACGAGACGTTCTTGGTCAATGTGCTCGTCGAACATAGAGATGTTTTCCGCTAGTGTTCCGGACAACAGATTGTCACCCTGCATCACGATGCTGACCTTGCTTCGGTGGCTCGACTTACCGACCTTCCGTAGATCCTCTCCATTGACCAAGAAGTCTCCGACTTGAAGATCTTCAAGCCCCGCCAGAACGCGGATGAGTGTGGTCTTACCCACGCCTGAGTTCCCGACAATTGCAATCACCTGGCCTGCCGGAGCCCTGAGCTGCAAGGCACTCATGATCCACTTGTCCGTGGACGAGTAGCGGAAGTAGCCGTTGACGATCGCAATGGCGGGCGCAGCATCCTCCAGTGCGCCGTTGCCGTGCAAAAACGACTCAGGCTCGCTGTGGGTGATGTCTGAAATCCGCTCGGTGTGCAAGCGAAGCAGCCGCAGCTGCATCAAGTAGTCAGCCAGGTTGATGCTGCGCTGGCTGAACTGGGTCGCATAGATCAGAAAAACCGTCAGCACCCCAATCGTCATATCCCCACTGAGCACCAGCCGGGTGCCTTCCCAAATTACAAAGATGCGGCACAGGCCCTGGATGAGAAGCTGGACAGAATCGAACCCAATGCGGATCCGCTCGGCCCCGATGGTCGCGTTAGTCGCTTTCGCGCTGTAGTTCGTAAAGCGCGACGCCCAAAGCGCTGACTTGTTGAACAGCTTGATGGGCTGGATGCTTCGGACCGTTTCGTAGAGCAAGCTTTGCCGGCGTGCATCGATGTTGATCTGATCGAGGTTGGCCTCTTTGAGTTTGGCGTAGTAGGCGTAGCGCGAACCCACATAGGCAATGGTGAAAGCCAACAAGGCGAAGGAAAGCGGCGCGTCGTAGCTCATCAAGAGCAACAACATGAGGAAAGACATCACCCCATCGATGACCGCTTCCAGCATCTTCGTCGTGAGTGACTGCTGGATAGAGTAGATCGACTGGAAGCGACTTGAAATGTCCCCGGTGTGCCGCTTCACGAAATACGATTGGGGTAGCGACACTAGGTGACGGAACAAGTTGCTGCTCCACCGCAAGCCGGTTGTGGAAGAAATCCACAACAAAGTCCACTTCCTGGCAACGGTCAAGACGAGTTGGACCAAGAGCACGATCGAAAAGCCGATCGCCAATGTGGTGACCAGGCCATCGTCCTTGACACTGAGCACCTGATCCATGGTCAGTCTCAGGTATTGCGGCGCAATCAGCGCGCAGCCTTCCAAGAACAGCGCCAAGATGCCCACGCCCCAGAACGCGGGCACCAGGGACCGAAGCGAGCCCGCCAGATCGCGAAGCGATACCGATGGCACACTCTTGATCTTCTTGAAGGCCGGGCCGGGATGCGCCTCCAACGCAATGCCGCTAAAGAGTTCATCAAACTCATCAAGCTTAATCTTCTTGACGCCGGTTGCGGGATCGCTGATATGCACATGACCGCCCCGGACAGCCGTCAACACGACAAAGTGCCCGTGGTGCAGGTGGACCATGCAAGGCAGCGACAGCTTGGGCAGTTCGTAAAGCTCCAAGCGAAGCGGACGCGTTGTGAGCCCGTTGGCATCAGCGATTTCAATCAGCGAAGCCAGCGTTGCCCCACTGGTTGACACCGTAAAGCGGTTGCGAAGCTCCCCGAGGCTTGTTTCATGACCGTAGTAGGAAAGCAGCATCGCGATGCAGGCCAAGCCGCACTCACTCGACTCCGTCTGGCGGATATGCGGCACACGACGCTTCGAGGAGAACACCAGGCTTGGTTGGGCAGAGCGACCCGGCTCCTCATCGCTATTGGATGTTGGTGTCAAGACATCTTTCATCGCTTTTCACCGGTCAAGCGTGAGCCCATGGTTTGGAAGGGGTCAAACATCCACTCCCAAATCTTGCGCCCCTCCAAGATCAGTTCCGCATCCACTTCCATCCCCGGCAAGAAGGACTTCGCTTCCTGGGCGACTCCGATGGTTTGCGAGGGCAATGCCACCCTTGCGGTATAGACCGGCTCAGTAGGCGACTGGCGACCATAGCGGCGCTCCAACTCGCCGAGGGGGCTGGTTTGCGTTGACAGCGATGCGATGCGCCCCTGGATGGCGCCATACTTTGCTTTCGGGAATGCGGCGATGTTAAGCAGCACCTCGGTGCCGACCGTCACATGTCCGATGGCTCTTGAAGGAATGAGGATTTCAGCTTCAAACACCGACTCACTTGGGGTGATCGACGCAATGATCGCGTCGGTGCCTATGCGCTGACCTTGTGATGCATAGATCGCTGCGACTGTGCCGCTCAAGGGTGAGGTGATGGTCTGCAGCCGGTCGGACTTGGCTCTGGCCACTTGATCTTGGATCGTGGATTTCTCGCGCTCGATTTCACTTGCTTGCCTGCTGGCCGTTGTCTTTATCTCGGTGATTTCACCCAGCAAAGCGGCACGTTGATTGCGAAGTGTGGACTGTTGCGCGCGGGCATCCTGGATCTGAGCCTCTGCATCCAAGAGAGCGTTTTCGTAGGTGAGGTAGGTGTATTTGGACACATACTTCTCAGCAAGGAGCGGCTCAATGGTCTTCAACAGTTCTTGGTTCTTGGCGTATTTTTTTTCCAAGATTGAGATCTTGCGAGCGACCTCCTGCATCGCGCCGCTCGTTTCTTCGACTTGACGCGTCAGCTCCCGCTCGCGCTGGCCGGAAAATTCGCGTGTCTGTAATTGCTCCTTGGTCAGCTCTTCTGATCGGGTAAGCGCGCGCTTGATCGTCTCATCAGATAAAGAGCGACCCGCTTCGTCAGTGATGTCGGCCGACAGCTCCGCAAGCACTTGGCCCTTCTTGACCAAGGCATTGGGCTTCAACGTCGTCGACAGGATGAGGCCAGGCGTTCCACTGCGGATATCCACCCGCCCATGCGTCGAGATGATCTGGCCCGATACATGCTCACGCTTGGAGTAGGAGGCGATCAGAACAAACGAGGCCAGCAAGACGAAAAGCACACAACCACAGCCGATCCAGATCCGGATGGATGAGGGAAACGCATCTTTTAGGTCGCCGAGCGTGGAGGTTGTCTCCGGCCCCTTTCGCTTGCGAAAAAGCGGTTGTTCTGCGTCATCCGTCTGAGCTGACTCGCTATCCATAGCACCTACACTTCGAGATCTACTGCACAACTTGTGTGGGTTGAGGCTACCCGCGCAGACATTAAAATTACATTTGCGTTTTGTTGATCTGGCGTTGGCATTGGCGCCACACCGAAGGATGCAAGCCCAACGCTATTGATTTTTCAGCAAGCAAGGTTTGCGCCAAGCGAAAATGCGTTGCGCAAAGCGCAGCCGCGCATTGCTAAGTCGAGGCACTGCGAACAACACACAGGACGCGTCAACATCAATGCTGAGCACGGGCCGCTCCCAATCGTTATCGCGCCGATCCTAGGCTTCTAGCACGTCAGCCCCCGCCCCCATCACCACCAGACGCGTCTGACATCGCCTGCTGCTGAGAGTGGGCAGCGAGCGTCATTACTGGGCCCGTTGGGTTCCTGTCGATTTCTTCGCGCTCGCGCTGGAATTGCACCATCTCCTGCGCCCGTCGTTGATCCAATGCCTCCGTCTTCTGCAAGGTCTCATTGATGCCAGGCGATGGCGTGTTGAGCGAGGTTTCCGAGTGAAAGCCGGGCGTTTTTCCAAAGACAAAGGCGACATCATCTTGGATGGTCACTTTGCGAAGTTCATCTGCACGCTCGATCCCTGACTCTTTGACGGCATGGAGCACTTCGGCCGCTTTCTCATCGGAAGTGCCTTTCGGAAGTTGTGCCTGGATGGCAGAGAACAAGGGGTAGTCCCGATGATCAGACGGAAATGCCGGCTGAGCGACATCTTGGGAGGGCTTGGCTTGCTCGACCCGATCCTCATCGCGTTTGTGTGCGTTTGAGCGGGCGGTTGCACCACCGAAGCTCGGCGATGACACATAGGAGGAGGTCGTGCGCTCGGGCAAGACGATCTGTGCCGGCACTTCGCTCTGCGTTGGCGTTGCCGGCAATGTCGCTTGCGCAACCTCTGGCTGCATTGCCTGCAATGGAACAGCCGATGGCGCTTCGTTCCGTGGCGTGACTCCTTGCGCTTTCTGCTCGATGCCTTGCTCCACCGGGTTATTTGCCGAAGCCGGTGCTGTGGGCTTCAAAGCTTCCCGACGCGTGTGTTGTGCCTGCGATAACGCTGCATCCAGATCTTGGCCGGCAATGCCCGTTGCCGGCAAACCTTGGTCCTGCTGGAACTGCCTCACGGCATGTTCGGTCTCTGGACCATAGTGCCCGTCTTGCGGCACGGCCTGACCGTTTGGACCCCGGGCATCCACTTGCTGCAAGCGATACTGCAAGAACTCGACTTCCTGCCCCCGGTCGCCGAGGCGCAACCCTTCAACCTCACTTGATGCAGGCGATATTGCGGCAGCAGCCTGAGTAGGCGCTTGATCGGGAGAGGTTGAAGAAGATGAAACCGGCCCGGCACTTGGCGCAGATGCGCTTGCCGTGGGTGGGTCTACTGCCTCTGCCTTAGTCTGGACTGCGCCGGCTGTCGGGGGCGCGGCAACCTCAAGTGTTCGGGTTTCTTGTGGTTCGCGTTGCGGGATAGGTTCGGGCTTCGGTTCGGCAGGCTTGGCGACCTGGGACGGTTCTTCCCGCACTTGCGCACTGATGGATGCAGGCATCACGACCGGAGCAGGCGTTGCCATCTCCGCAGCAGCAGCAGGCGCGTCGGGTGTGCGTGCAACGTCTCGATCCCGCTGCGCATCAATGGCTGCCTGAGGCGCTTGGGTTTCATCCACATGCGGGGCGGTAGCTGATGTCGCCGCAAAGCTCGCAACCTGTTGCGCTTCTTGCGTGGAAACGCCCTGCCGATTGGCCTCCCGCAAGGCTTGCTCATAGGCGTCACGTTCTTGGGGCGATTGCGCATCAATGCGCAGCTCAGGTGCACCCGTCGAAGGTGGTTGCTCCTGCCGAACTGATTGCACCTGCCCAAGTGCCTGATGGATCTCATCAGTGCTGGTCGTCGCTGCGACACGCACCACACCATCGGCGTCACGGCTCAAATGCTGGATGGGACTGTCCACCGAGTATTGACCGGAAGCATCACGCTCCAATGCCAAAGAGCTGGTCGCTGCATCGATCCCGTTTGCGTCACGAGTCTTTTGCACCGCAAGCTGGATCGCGCCAGCAGTCTGAGCATTGGGCGCAACGCCATAGGCGGCATAAGTCGCCTCGGTATTGGCCTGATCCTGCTGCTGCAGCGTTGGCGTTTGCCTTGCCGGCATCTGTGCCATTGCCTGCGCATGCTGCTCCAAGGCCGGTTGCAGGCGTTCACGCGTTGCGTTGAGTTCTAACGGGACATTGCCTTCGGCAGCAACGCCGTCATGCCGCCACTGGCCTTGCGTATCGCGCTGATACTGCTTGCCGTCCGATGCTTGCAGTGAGTCGGGGTTTAAGGCGGTTTGCACGGCCGCTGGCACGGGGCCAAAGTCGTCCCAACCATTGCGCTGATAAGCAGCTTGATAGGTCGCGGCAATCGCAGCTGGACCACGTGCAATGTTGGTGTCCACCACCTGAGCTGCTTGTTGGTCCAACGCGGCATTGCGCTCAGGACTTGCCGGATCAACCGTCCAGACAGGGCGATCGTTCCGATCGACTTCATCGGCGATCATCCGTGACCACTGGCCACTTGCCGGATCATGCCGCCAATCCCGTGCGTAGAGATGCGCCGCATCTGCCTCACTGGATGGCTGCGCATAGGGATTACTGGGTTGCACCTTGCCCAACGCCTGCTCGGTCGCTTCGCTACTGGCGTGATAGTTCAGCTCGCGCGCTTTTTCTGGCAGCGCGAACATGCCCTGCTTCTGTGGGGTATCCGCGCCATCGTTTTGCAGGTCTGCCTTTTCTTGGCGAAGCCACTGGCTGCCATTGAACTCCCAGCTCACGCCCTGCTTGTCGGTTTGTTTATAGATCTGACGGTTGTCCCAAAGCGTCACGGCCTTGTCGGCAGCGCCACTGAATAGATAACCATCAGCCACCACCAGCGCGACGGGGCCGGCACCGGTCGTGCCAACAACGGCAGCGGTAGCAGCGCCGCCTGCCCAGCCGCCCGCGCCCCGGGCAGCAAAGTGCAACGCTTCCGAGCGCGCAGCGGTGGGGTTGTCTTGTGCCAACAGAGTGCCAACACGCTCTCCGGTTTGCGACGCGTCGTAGGCGGTCGCGGCAACGCCTAAGCCAGCAAGCCCTGCTGTCATCCCGGCGCGACGCAGGCCTGGGATTTCAGGTTCCGGCACAGGCACGCGTGCAGGCGGAGCACCTGGCCGCACAAGTTCGTCGATGGTGGCAATGCCCTCCATGCGACTAGCAACCACATCGCTCACCCGGAGCTTGGCATGCTCCTCAAGCAGTTTTGCTTGGACATCAGGATCAGATTTCGGGATCTCTTGGACATGGTCCGGCAAGTCACGGTGCCAATCGACTTGCTTTTGCCAGGCTTCCCGAAGATGCTCGGTGAAAACGGGATCTTTAAGCCGCGCGTTGCGCGCTTCTTCCATCGCTTGACCAGGCATGCGTGCATCGGTGCGGCTGTCGTAAAGCTCGATGCCCTCACGATTGAAGATGCGGATCGGCACGTTGTTGACTGCATGGATCGTATCTAAACTACTCGGAATTCTGCTATAGATTGCATCACGCGCGCCCTCAGGCACATAACGACCATAGCCATCCCTGTCGATATTCGCTGTAAATCGGCTGTCGACACCATGCTCGCTTTCTAGCTTAGGTGACGCAACGGCGCGGACCTCAACTTCATAACCATTGTCTTGAAGACCTTTAATGAGCGTCTTCGATGCCCATTCCCCATTTGCCAAGGTTGTATCGAAGATTATATTTTTCTTTGAAGAGGTAGCTTCCGCTAACAGTTCATCGGCCCATTGACTTGCGTCGGAATGAGTCCGACTTGACCAATAGAACGGATTTTCATGCCGAAACTTATCTATCCTTGGATGATATCTACGAAGCTCGTCAGGATCGATCTTTATGGAATCACCATGCAAATCGCTGCTTGCCGCTCGCGCTAAACTGCCTTTACCAGCTCCAGGCTGGCCCGCCAGAATGATTGCCCTAGGACTTTCATAACTTGAGAGTCCCTCAAAATTCAGGTCAGCTAGAATTTGCTTCCTGAAAATATCTTCGTGCTGTCCCAGATCAAGCGGGTCTTGAATTCCGGTCATGACTGCCGATTTCCGCGTGCTTCAAAGTAGGCAAACATGTTGCTACCTTTCCAGTTGTGACTGAACCCCGCAGGCCCAAGCTGCCTACGCTTTTTCTCGGCCGCCTCCAATTTTACGGGGTCACCGTCCTCCTCAGCCTCCCTAAGCTCCCTATTGACCTCACCCAAGATGGAATCCAAGCAATCTTCTAGGTTCCATATTGCAAGTTCAAGGGGAGGAGTGACCAATGACGGACTATCCACCGACTCTCTGAGGGCCGATTTCAATCTATCTATATATTCAGGATATTCCTGAAAAATTTTCTGCAACCCTTCAGGAACGGGAGGATATTCGTCAATCGAGCCAGATGAAGGAGAATTTTCTTGTGTCATTTGAACATCCTGATCGGTGCGCTGGCTTTGACCATTGGGATAATTCGAACTTGGGAAGCCAAAATAATCCATCAAGTTCTGCTCCTTCCATGTGCCCTTAGCGGCGCTATGAAGCATGAGTAGATGCGTTGCCTTCGCCAGTGCGATTGCTTCTGGGTCGCCCGTTTGTTCTGCAACCCTGAGCCTTTCACGTGATTCGTCGATAAAGGTATCAAGACAGTCCTCGATCGCCCAGATCGCAAACTCAAATGGCGGAGGGATTGGCGATGGCTTATCGACCGACTCTTGGAGCGCACTTTCCAACCGCGCGATGTGATCGGGGTAATCCTTGAAGCTTTCGCGCAAGCCTTGTGGCACTGGCGGTCTTTTGCCGACCGAATCAGGGGAAGAATCGTTGGTCTGAGTCATAAAAGCCTCCTGATTGAGGCGTTGCATTGGACGTGGAAGATTGGGCTTGCGCTTAGGCGTTGCTACGGACGCCCCCGGTTGCAATGGCCCTAACTGCTGCACAGTGCGCGCATTGATTAATGCCAGGTCACGCAGAAGCTGTTGACTGTGACTGCCACCAGCCTTCAATCGATTCTGAGGCACATTGGAAGGTGTGCTATCACTCATGCGGAGACCATCTGTAAGGCTTCAATCTTCACCTTCGGCAACAAGCGCTTGGTGAAGTAGGCGTCTTCGTAATACTTGATCTTCTCGCAGAGCACCGGGCTTGGGATGCCTTCATAGAGAAAGACCTCCTTGTCAAAGCCCATCGCCTTCAACTCCTGTGGCAGCATCAATGCGCGACGTTGCTCGGTCTCGGAGTAGGACACACTGCTTTGCTTGCCACTGGTGTGTGACTTGTTCTTCTTGCGCACCGTGGTGTAGCCGAGCATGTCCGAGTAGTCGTTGGCGTCTTGCTGCTCGCGCGGGGCGTAGACGATTTGCAAGGCATGGTTGGTGATGATCGTGCGCGAGACATCTTTGCCATAGGTCGCATCCAGCTGCGCCATGCTCTGGATGATCGGCAGCAAGCGGATGTTGTAGCCAGCCATGTAGCTCACCGCGCTTGCAATGATGTCGACCCGGCCGATGGACGTGAACTCATCCATCAGCAGCAAGCATTGATGTTTGAGCGCCGGGTTGTTCTGCGGCAACTCTTTGGTGTTGAGGTTGATGAGCTGGCTGAAAAGCAGATTGATCAACAAACGGCTTTCGGCAAGCTTGTTCGGCTGGATGCCAATGTAGATGCTCATCTTCTTCTTGCGCACATCAGTCAGCAAGAAATCGTTGCCACTGGTTGCCGCATCCAGGATTGGGTTGATGAACTGGTTGAGCGGCTCCTTGAACGGGCCCATGATCGAGGCGAACGTCTCTTCGGCTTGCGAGAGCAAATTGTCGAACGCCATCTTGGCGTCGCGACCCAGGAAGTCGCGCTGCGAGAGCTTTTTGAGGTAGCCCTTCAAGTCGCTTCCATCGCCAGATGACACGCGATAGAGCATCCCAAGGGTTGGGAACATCCAGGTGTCTTTCGGGTGCTTGCGCTTGATCTGATCGTCCAAGCTATCGAACAGATAGAGCGTAAACGCCATGAAGGCGTTGCGCGCTTGGCTCACCCAGAACTTCTGGGCGTCAGAGCCGTCTGGATAGAGCATCGCCTCGATACTCATCAGATCCGACACGCGAAAGGCGGGATCGGGTGAGATGTAGCTCAGGGGGTTCCAGCGGTGGGTGCGCCCGTCTTCGGCAAAGGGGTTGAACAAAAAGACCTCTTGGCCTTGGCTCTTGCGCCAGCCGGAAGTCAGATCGAAGTTTTCCTGCTTGATGTCCAAAACCACCACAGAGCCTTGGTAGTCGAGCAGATTGGGAATGACGATGCCAACACCCTTGCCCGAGCGCGTAGGCGCGGCCAGGATCACAAACTGCTGGCCGGGCAAGCGCACCAACTTGCCACCGTGCTTGCCGACCACGATGCCGGTTGGCGACGGCTTGAGCATGTCCTTCTTGGCCAGATCACTGCCGGAGGCAAAGCGCGCGTCGCCATGCAAGGCGGCGGCCTTTGGCTTAAACAGCGGAATCAGCAGCGCGATCCAGGCCAGGAGCGGCACGCCGAAGCCAATGGCGCCAGCCAGCTTGATCTTGCTGGCATAGGGAGCGAACTGCGGGAGGTCGAGCGCTTTGACGTAAGACCAGTAGGTGTCGAAGCTGAGCGGCCCAGCCACTTTCAACAGCATCAGGATCAACTGACCGGAGAGGTAGACCCCTGCAATGAGGGCGAGGAGCAAGAGCGCGATGGCGACACTGAGCTTGATCTTGCCGGTCATGACGCGCTGCCTTCCATCTGTGATCCCTGGCTTGTTTGAAAACGACCGTCCGCTCGCAAGATTACAGGATCACACCGCCCGGCCAGATCGGATGGGCGTTGGCATCCGTGTAGGAATTGTCTGATCTGCACGCAGGCCAAGACACCAGCAGCGAGGTCCGATGCACTATGGGCTAGGCGGATCGCTGCGCTGGGCTTTGAGCTGCAATTCGGCGACGACCTTTCGCTGCTCCTCGACGGAGAGCTTGGCGAGCGCTTGGATGGCGTCTGCCACCTCATCGGTCTCGGCAAAGAAAGCAGCCAGTGGCATGCCGAGGGCATCGGCCAAGCGCTTGGCGGTGCGTAAATCGCACTCGTTGACGCCCTTCTCGTAACGATTGATGCGCGTCCTAGCCACCTCAGGTGCCAGTCCAGCGGCAACCCCCAAGGCTTCCTGGGTCAGCTCGGCCTTCTGGCGCGCGTGACGGAGGCGGTTGGCGAAGATGAGACGAGCGTCGTCCAGATCCAAAATGTGACCACAAACATGCAATGACGTGTTTGAGCATGAGGTCTCCGACTTGCCTTGTCTGTTACTTTATCAGTAACATGGTTCCGTCAGCCAATCAACTGCGACTGCCAAGCACCAACACCGGTCATTCCTGCCGGTGTGCGGAGGCTTGCAGTCATTGAGCGTGCCGGCAATCAGGGCATCCAAATCTGTCGGTCTGGTGGATCCCTACGCGCTCTTCCCTTCCTCTTTTGGAGATGCACATGTCAAAGCTCTGTTTGGCCCTGGTTGGCCTGATGTCGGTCTGTTTGGCCAGCTGCTCTGGCGGCGGCCCTGCTGAGACTGAGCGGGAGCACGCTTTTTTGCAGTTCGTCAAAGCGAACAGCAACGAAGAGGCGCGTATCGAAGACTTCGAGAGTAACCAGTGCACGAAGGCAGAAGGTGCGCCCAGCTACACCTGTGACGTAAGCGCCAAGATTGAAGCCATGGAGCGGGACTTTGGTCATCAAATGGATGGGGTCTACACCTTCACCAAGGTGGGCGGCACTTGGAAGATCACCGGCCGCGTCCAATAGCCATCCATTTGCAATCAACGATGGTCCCATTCTGTTCTCAGGAGTTCACATGACCGTTAGCACGTTTCTCATCTTGCTTGCCCTGGGCACAGCGGTGCTGGTCGCCGTTGCCGTCAATCGGGCTGACCGATTGCGCAACCAGCGGGAGGCCTTTGGGCGGGAGTTTGATCGCTCCTATTTTGGGCGACAAGGCGCTTTGGCGATCTCGATTGAGCGGTCGCGGTTGAAGATTCGTGCCGGCAGGGCAGTGAAGATCTACCCGTTGATGGATGTCCGCTCTTGGGAGAAGCACTGGCACAACTCAAGGCGGGAGGGAACGATCACAGTCAGCGTTCGGGATGTGGATCATCCAGTCTGGACGATCAAGTTCGGCAGCGAGCGCGAGATGAACCAGTGGTATGAGATCTTGAGTCAGGCGATCAATGAGGGCGAGAAGCTCTGACCGACTTCTGTGCAGCCATGACGTCGCCGCCTTGACGATTAGTGATTCTCTGATACGAATCATGGTATGAACCAGAACTCAAAAATCCATAAAAGAACATTGAAGGCCAGCTCGTCGCTTGACCGCGACGAGCTGCATTTCCGCGAGGAGCTTCTGACGCATTGCGTCGAAGAATTCCTGGAAAAGGGCTTTGGCCTAGACCCCCACCTTGAACAAGCACTCGATGGATACGACGTCCCCCCATCCTGAGTAGCGGCCGGGTCTAGAGTCCGGGGTTGATGATATGGGTGTTGGCCAGCTGTTGGGCATACGCGGAGGGCGTCATGCCGCCAATTGCTTTCTTGGGTCGCTCCTCGTTGTATTCGCGTCGCCAGCGCTCGATCTCGGTGCGTGCGTGCAGCAGTGTCGGGAACCAGTGCTCGTTGAGGCATTCATCGCGCAACCGGCCGTTGAACGATTCGACATAGGCGTTCTGGTTTGGCTTGCCGGGTTGGATCAGCCGCAGCTGCACCCCATGCGCATGCGCCCAAGCGACCATCGCCTTGCCGCAGAACTCCTTGCCGTTGTCGGTGCGGATCACCTGCGGCAAGCCGCGGCTGATGGCGAGCCGATCCAGCACACGCGTCACGCCATGGCCCGAGATTGCACGCTCCACCTCGATGGCGACCGCTTCGTGTGTGGCGTCGTCCACGATCACCAAGCACTTGATCGCCCGGCCGTCGGCGGTGCGGTCGAACACAAAGTCCATCGACCACACCTGGTTGGCCTGCAATGGACGCAGCAACGGCTGACGCTCGCCCACTGGCACGTTCTTGCGCTTGCGGCGGCGGACTTGCAGCTGCTGCTCGCGGTACAAGCGCTCCACACGCTTGTAGTTCACCAGGCGCCCTTCCTGGCGCAGCTTGAGATAGATCATCCCCACGCCGTAGCGCTTGTGGCGATGCGCCAGTTCCACGATGCGCTCGCGTAGCGCAACGTTGCGGTCCTCGCGCGGGCAATAGCGCAGCGCACTGGCGCTCATGCCGATCGCGGCCAACGCGCAACGCTCGCTGGCCCCTCGCCCGATCCACTCGCGCACCAGCGCACGACGCGCCGGTGCGCTCACCATTTTTTTTGCAGTGCCTCCTTGATCAGATCGTTCTGGAACACCTGCTCGGCGAGCAGCTTCTTCAGGCGCGTGTTCTCTGCCTCCAGGTCCTTGAGTCGCTTGGCATCGGGCACGCTCATCCCGCCAAACTTGCTGCGCCACAGGTAGTAGGAGGCCTCGCTGAAGCCATGGCGCCGGCACAGATCCTTGATTGCCACGCCGCTTTCGGCTTCGCGCAGAAAGCCGATGACCTGCTCGTCAGTAAAACGCTTCTTCACGTCCAATCTCCTTCGGGTAGGGAATTGGACTCCAAACTGCGGCGCTACTCAAAATCGGGGGGACGTCGGATATCGAGCTGGCCGCTACGACATGCCTGCATTGCAGCGCGAGATCATGCGCCCTTATCTAGTCGCCCCTGAAAAATCCCCTTCAAGCACCAAAGGTCAGCGGCGACCGGTGCACCAGGCTCAAGGATGCCCCTGCCATCGCCTGCAACCAGGCACGCAAAAAGGCGATCCAGCGCATCAGCCAGCGCAGGTTGTAGCCGGCGGCGCAGCCGAGCACGTGTAGTGCATCGCCTTGGGCACCCTTTAGATAGCAGCGATTCAAGCGGCAGTCCTGTTTCAGATGTCCAATCACCGGCTCCACCGCTTGCCGGCGTTTGATCCAGCTCCATTGCCGTCGTGTCAGCGTCTTGGCCTTGCCGCGATGCAGGATCTGCACGCCATCTACCTCACGTCCGCGATACCCCAGGTCCACGATCGCTACCTGCGGGGTCACATTCACATCCTGCAGCAACCCACGCGTCTGCTCCAGCTGCTCGGCCAACGTATCGCCGTCGTAAGGATTGCCGGAAAAACTGCGCGCGCCCACGATCAAGCCTTTGCGCGCACTCACCGCAATGCCGACCTTGACGCCAAATTCGTAAGGTGTCCTCGCCTTGCCCTTGCTCATGCATTCCACTTCCGGCGCATGCAGGGCGTAGAGCTTTTGCTTGTCCTTGGGGCGTTGTGTCAACACCCGTTGTGCGCGTTCCAGCCAGACACTGATGCGCTCACGCACCAAGGGGTCCAGCTTGCGTTGCAGATCGCGTAATACGCGTCCCAGGAGCGTGCGTTGGCGTCGCAGCACCTTGTGCATGCGCTTGAACTGGCGCGCATGCGCATAGCGCCCGGCCTTGCGGCTCAAGACCGGGCCTTGCCGCGCATAGGTCTGTCGTAGTGCGATGCCGTGGCGCTTGGCCAGCAGCACCAGCTTCTTGCGCGCCACCTCCAGCAGCCGGCTGTCGGTGGGATGGGCGATCGCCTTTTCCTGCACGGTGGTGTCCACGATCACCCGCGACAACTCGCGTGCATCCACCGCCTTCATCGCATGCGCGGTGTTGATCGTGTGCGCCAATAGCTCTTCCATGCCCGCTTCGCCCAGACGCTGTCGCCAACGTGTCAGGGAACTGGGATCGCACGGCAAGCAGGTCTGGAATACCACCTCGCCGGTGAAGAACTGCCAGTACGGATTTTCCAGCCAGCGCGCGCATACGGCCTCGTCGGACAGGTCGTAGGCGTGCTTGAGGTAGAGCAGCCCGGCGATCAGACGCATCGGCAGGCCGGGCCGTCCGCCGCTGGCAGTTGTGGCCGGCAATCGCGGCAATAGCGCCTGCTCCAACGCACTCCACGGCAGCCGATGGCTCAGCTGAACCAGTGGATGGCGCAGGTCGATCTGGTTTTCCAGACGCGAACGAAACAACTCATCGGCAGGCAACTGCTCGGCGGCAGGACGGCGTGTACGCATGGGCGAAAACTGCCAGAAACCAGCGCGTACAGTAACGAAAACTGGCAGTTCCAGCACGCCGAAAATGCGGGGGACGCCCTGCAATGGATGTGGTTTGGGGGTTTTTCAGGGGCGACTATCTACACTGATTGATCAGACATCGCCTCACCAGCTCGGTCTCCCGTCCTGACATCACTGCGTTGATTCTGGGGCGCAGGCACCCGATTGGCGCCGCGCGCAAGAAGTCTTTCTGCAAACGCTCGCTCCGCCGTGTGGCCTTCTGGGACACCCATGAGCACTCCACCAGAACGGTAGCGGGTGAGCAGCGATGCGAAGCCGGCTTCGCCATCGACCAGTGCTGGACTGTCTGCACGCATGTCCTGTGTTGCCGTTGTTACTGGATAAGGCTCGTCTACTCGGTCTTGAACATCCACCTTCGACAGGTGAGCATTGATCTGAGCGGCGACCATTGCTCGGACCCACTCCACCTCAACCCTTCCATTGATGGGCCCATCCAGCTCGCGGGTCTTGGCGGCCAGACCCTCCGGGCCCAACTTCCTTGTCGTGCTCAGCAAGTGGGCATAGAAGTGGCGAGGATCGCCTTCGACCGGCGCGTGTGAGCTTGCCTGGACTGCAAAGCCATACCGATCCACCAAGCGTTGAGCCAGGTCTTCGATGAGATCCCAGCGCTGCGCATGATTCAACTCGTGCGGGAGCGAAACGCAGAAGTTTCGGCACAGCGTGCTGTCCTTGCGCTTCTCCGCAGCTTCCGCAGCCGTCCAAAGCATCTGAGGATCATCAGCCCAGACCGGGGAACCTGCTGGAACAAAGCATCGACTTCTGAGGACGCCTCGGCGCGCTCTATAGTCGTGAAGCTTTCCGCCTGGGTCAGTGAGCAGCATTGCACCGCGATACGCGGCTGCCGCAACGGCGGATTGATTTTTAGAACGACTGAAAGTTTTGACGCGAACATGAAAGATAGCCATATGTAGTCCAGTGAGTGAAGGTCACTCCTGTATGACCTCAAGTTTTCTCCTGGCCAGAGCACATAAATATAAAAATCGCGGTCCAATAGAACGCCTAATAGTGATGGTTTTTAGGCCCCGCAAATATCATTTATTTAACGTTTACATTTCAATAACGAAGAATGGCCGGGATTGAACTCCGCGCAAACGCCTAATCTAGCTCTTATAATAAAATATAATAAGGCGCCCTTTAGGCGTCTATTTTGGAAAAATAAACACTATAAACGCGCAGGGATTCTCGTATGCCCAGCTAAAAGTTAGATTTAGCCCCCTATGATTCGCCAATTTGCTTCAAGTTTGCTTTCAGGCGTGTTGCAGCGGCTTGCTCATTGACCTGCCAAATCTCAGCAAGGCTAACCACAGCCTGCGCGGCCTCCCAGGGCCAAATCGGCCGAGAATCAATCTTAGCAAAAGGTCCGTCCGACTCAGTAAGAATACGGTCCTGCGGTATAGTCGCAACAAGTTTTCTACCTTTCTCGCCGCGCAGCATTGCAGGCCCAACGCTGAACCAGCACCCCATCTCGACTGCGCGATCCAGCTCGCGTTGAGTGCCTGAAAACCAATGCAGGATCGGAACACCTGATCTTGGATGCTTTTCAAGCATATCCAAGACCGCCTTTGCGGCCCTCCTGCTATGCAGAGACATGACCCTACCATCAACACCCTCGCACAAATGCAAAATTTGTTCGAACACAGCCAGTTGCGTATGCCAGTGCTGTTTCAACTCCGGACTGCCGTCCAATCCGATCTCCCCGACATATCTCACTCGACCTATGAGCTTCTCAAACAACGGCAGCTCAAATTTCCTTTCGTGCGCAATCTGCGGGTGCAAGCCTAGGCTGGTGCGTATACGAGGGGCAGCACCAGCCAGGGAAGAAGTTCCTTCCCAAGCTGACGGCGTTGTGGTTACTGACAAAACATACAAACCTCTCTCGACGCATTGCGATACAACCTGACGAGGGTCGGCATACAAGTCTAGGTGGCAGTGAAAATCGATCAATGCAACCCTACCGATTGATGCAGCGCCATCAATTCACCAAGCCCCCTCTGTATCACATCTCGAAGAGGTGCTCGTGGCCCCGCATGCGGGTAAGACAATGCGGAACGCAGCCATGCTTCCAAACCTTCTCTATTGACTCGCGATATGGCCATTGCAACCGATCTCACATCATCGAAATGAGCGTAATCCGCTTCTCGACGACCAATGTCCTTGAAGGTGTAATCGGTAGGATCTGGCTGCCCCCAAGCCAGGTAGGCTGCACGACGAATTTGACATGGAATACAACGCCCGCATTGATTGTATCCATATCGACGATAACGTCCGCAGCTTACGGAAGACGCTGCCAAATTACGTAATAAATCCTGATCTGCGCACTCGCGCGACATCTCACCCTTCGTCTTGTGCTGATATGGGTTAACCAATTTCACGCGCAAATCTGCGGCATCCAGCACTGACTGAACGCCATGAAGGAACTCTGGATGAGCTGTCCTGGTGCTCAGACTGCCAAGCCGCGTCCCTGTAAGTGGCGGATTGAGCGCAATGAAACCATTCTCACAGATGAACAACGGAACTTGCGCGCCATCCTGGTAAGCCTGCAAAGAGGTCGCAGCTAGAACTCCGAATGCCAGAAAGATGATCGACCGAGCACGCTGTGATGGTTCTCGCCCCCCATCGGAAGGCGGGCTAGCATTGTGATTCAGAGCGAGATGTTTGAAACCTACGGCCTCAGCAAAACTGTGCTGATTGTGGCCATCGCCAGGCACTGTATTGCTGACCGCGATTGATCGACGCCCCGATTCAGCTAGGTCAATAGCACCGATTAGACTATCCATCCCCCCCGAGAGCAGACACACGCTGTCTTCAGTCGGTCGGAACAGTTCGTCCGGGGGATCAGGACGCCGCCCTTTGCCAACAAACTCCAACGTCCAGACGTCTGTCGACAAGAACCGAAGCGCCGCTTCGATTGTGTGGGCCTCGGAGTTCCAGAAATCTGGCTCCCCAACTGCTGTTATCAAATCGATTTGACGAGTCCAGCCATCAGGGCTTCCCGCCCTATGAACACTAAGATCTGCCCCGACGACAGAGAGGGCAAGCGAAAGAAAGTCCCATGCTCTTGGAGCAGGCGCATATCGCAAACGCTGTATTCGTGTCTCGATGGCCGCGCCTGCACTCCCGACAGAACGAGTCCCATCAGCGTGCCGATCTGGCTGGCCGTAGAGAATTAGTTGAAGATCGGAGACAGCTGGCACTGCAACGCCCCGAGGGGCGGAGAAGATTTTCATTCCATGTATCCCTCGAAAACTTCAAAAGTGTCCCTGAGCGCTTCTCTGACCGCCTGCGACACGTTCGCATCCGTCAGCCCTCTTCCAGACTCGCGTAGCTTGCGAAACGACGCGGACACTGTTTGCCTCACGTAGTCTTTGACCTCCTTCAAACGGGCAAGCCCCTCACTAACCGTGGGAGCGTTGTCTTGGATATGCTGGCCGACATCTAGGGCCTGTTAACACATCCGAAGTCCATCAACGACAAGGATGAAGCTTAAGAATCCGAGGAACATGACATCCAGCTTTTCGAAGCGCGAGAAAATCCGGCGGTAGCCCTTCAAGCGACGAAACAGCCTCTCCACTTCGTTGCGCCGCTTGTACATTTCTCGGTCGTACTCCCAGGGCTCGACCCGATTGGCTTTTGGCGGAACCACCGGGACGTAGCCAAGATCAAGCGCTAGTTGGCGCGTCTCATTGCCTTCGTAAGCACGATCCATCAACAAATGAATCGGTCGCTCCACAGGCCCAAGGTGTTCAAGCAACGTGCGGCCCGCAGGTGCGTCATGGGCGTTGCCAGGCGTCAATCCGAACGTGATCGCTGTTCGAGCATCTGCGGCAACCATATGAATCTTGGTATTCCATCCGCCGCGCGATTTACCGATGGATTGTGGGCCGTTTTTTTTAACGCACCAGTCCCATCCGGATGCACCTTGATGCTGGTAGAGTCCAGCGAGACCGCCTCGATTTTGATGCGCACGATGTGGGACTTCTGCAGTTCAGCAAACATCCGGTCCAGCACACCTGCCTTGGCCCAACGGTTCATGCGTGTGTACACCGTGTGCCAATTGCCAAAGCGCTTGGGCAGGCCGCGCCATTTGCAGCCATGCTCGGCAACATAAAGGATGGCATTGACTACTTGCAGGTTGGTCATGCCGACATTGCCGCGCTGCCTCGGCAGACACTGTTCGATGAGAGAAAATTGTGCGGGTGTGATTTCCATGCGCAATAGTTTAACCGCTCAAATCATTAGTGTTAACAGGCTCTAGCTCAAAGCGTTGAAAAACGTCGTATGCAACGAATCGTTCAATCGCGAACTCTCGTTGGTCCATCGACAGTTCCATCAGATCTGCATCCTGATGTTGCGTCAGCAAGTCGGTAAGAGCGTCTCGGATGGCCGCGCGTGAGGCTTCGGCATCTTGTGTTCCATCGACGGGTCGAACCGCATCTACTACACGATCCATCACCTCTTCGGCGGATCTACCCGTCAGGAGAGATCGTTCAAGAGGGGTGCCTGTCTGCGCGAAACCACCAGCACCTAGACCTGCCAGCGCATTGCCGAGCGCATTTGCAGTGCTGCCAGTGCTACTCATACGGCGGGACGCTGTTGCAGCTCCTCCATAGCCAGAGCGCACATAGTGTTTGACGGCTCGTCTTAAAGAGCGGCCATCGCCGTTTCTAGCAAAATCCCCCAGGTTCCGGCGCACCCCCGTCCATCGCTGGGGCTGAGCTTGCGGCGACGGAGCGTCCGGTTCAGGTGGGGTGCCTGGCGGAGGTGCAGGTGTGTCGCCACCGCCAGCGGGAGGCGCATCGGCCCAGGGTGGAATCATTGGCCCGCTGGCGGGTGGTCCGCCGCTACTTTGAGAAGTGCCCATCTACTTGACTGTCCTTGTTTTGATGGCTGCCTTTACAGGCCTACTCGCGTCCCCAGCGTCCCAAGCGCCGAATACGTCTTTCGCCCAAGAGTAATCAGCGATTCTCGGAACGATGTTCGGACGGATCTGAGCTACGGGTCGATCTCGCAGAAACGCAGCTAGGCGCGCTCCTAGCGCAGGATCGGACTCAGCTAGCGCCATGGCAGATTCAAGAATGGCAGGAACGCCCCATTCCTGCTCCTGGCGCGCCTTCTCTAACACGCGATCCATCAGCACGGTCGTCTCTGCCCGAGCTAAACCAGATAGGCGCGCCTTCAAGCTGCCTGCCATCTCCGGCTGAGTAAGCAAAGCGGTGAGAACTTCGGCGGCATCCGACGACAAGCGGTCCTCGGGTGAAATTAGCGGCGCATGCTCACGACTTACGTAGAGAGCCCCACGCAAATCAATATCTGATAGCGCAGGAGGCAGTCGCAACCACTCTTCGATGAACGGCGCATTCCAGGGATCTTGAAGAGCAAACTCGGCACCTGCAATCGCGGATTTTTCCCACTCCGCGAGGAACGCTGGCTTTCCGTTGTCGCTGGTGCTCACCTTAGACACCAAATCTGCGAAAGCCTTACTGTCCCCCAGCCGCTCAAACAACATCAGCTTGGCCAATACTGCTTCGTCAACACCAACGCCTTGCGCGTTGGAAATGGCCATCCGGATGGAGAGTGCGTTTAGAAAGCGCTTGATCAGACGTGGGTTGCCCGAAATTCCCGATGCGCCAACCATCAAGGGCGCCAGCCGGTCGGCGGTGTCTAGCTTACCGACAAGTTCGCCTGGCAAATCCGGATGCAGACCTGCAACGAAACCTCGATCCACCCGTTTGCCCTGCCATGTCTTCCGCAATTGCTCACATACACCCAAACGGATCTTATTCTTATCTTCTTGATCAAAGCTACTGTTGTCTACGAACAATAGCATCATGTAAGCGCGAACTTCCTGGGTCCCTAAAGGTGGAACGCGGATGGGAACCTGAATCAGTTTATCAAAATAGTTGATGACCAGGTCATCGGTGATGCCCTCAAAGTGGCGCCTGACGGCGTGCTTGATCATGCCATCATCCGCTGCAATCACGAATGCGGTGTGGCGAAGAAATAGAAACAATCGGATTGCTTCTAAGGTAGAGATCGTCGTCGGCGGTAAGCACCGATCGAGATCGTCTATCAGAACAACCAGCGTAATTCCTAGCTCTTCTAGCGCCTGTTCAAAGCTGTTGCGTAGCGCTTGAATTTCCTTTGGCGGCGAGATTTCGAGTCGAGGGTCCAATAGACCAGCGACTTCCTTTCCTGCCTTCTTGACTGCTTTATCGGCAGCCTTCAACTCATCCTCGTTGACTCCATCGGCCATATCCCTGGCAGTATTGAACACCCCGCCGAGAACGCCAATTGGCGGCAACCCCAATGTCAATGCCGCCATATCGGTCGCCACGAGCTTGCCAAGGCGAAGCCACCGGATCCTTTTGACGAATTCCGTGACCTTATCCCCCGCCGTCTCACGCTTCTTGGCTTCTTCCGCAAGTTTATCCGCGATGACATCCATGAGTGCAGCGCGCGCGTCATCATAGCCTTGGTACAGCCACGCATTGAATTCAACGACGACGAATTCTCTATCGCCTTCCTGCCTCGGCCGGGCGGAGAGCGAGGCATGGGTAAGCTTAATCATAGAAGACTTGCCCACACCCCATGATCCCGATACCCCAATCGATACTGGGCGCCCGTTGGCCTGCGCGATGATCTCCGCAACTGTATCTGCGATTCCAGAGAAGTTAAGAAAATCGCGCTCTGTCTCGTTGTCAGCCCACATGTCCACCTCAACCTTAGAACCTGTTCACAATCTTCTGAGTAACAGTGCCAAGAAGGCCAAATGGATGAACTGCAGGCTGGTGTTGAGTTTGCGCTCGCAGTTCTTCCATAGCCTTCGGTTCTTCTCCAGCCAAGCAAAACTACGCTCGACAATCCATCGCTTGGGCATGACCTTGAAGGTGTGCAGTTCGCTGCGCTTGGCAATCTGCACCGTGAGCTGCTCGCCTAAAATCTCTCGCGCGCCGCTGGCAAACGGTACTCCGGTGTAACCGCCGTCGCACAGTAAGCTTTGTACAAGCGTCAGGTTTGACTGACAGCGCTCCAACGCCTGCAGCGCACCTTTGCGGTCGGTCACCTCCGCCGTCGTCACCGCGATTGCGTGGGGCAACCCCTGACTATCAACAGCGATATGCCGTTTGATGCCCGACACCTTCTTGCCTGCGTCATACCCCTTTTGCCCAGCTGTGTCCGTGTTCTTGACGCTCTGCGCGTCCACGATCAAGAACCTGGTGCAAGCGTTGCGCCCCTGTCTCACGCGGGCCACGCCAACCTGATTTTTTGAGCGCCCGCTCCAGCAGGCTCACCCCCTCATCGTCGCACTCGCTCCACTTGGCAAAGTACGAGTGCACGGTCCGCCACTTCGGAAAGTCACTGGGTAGCGCTCGCCATTGGCAACCGGTTCGCAGCACGTACAACACTGCGCACCACACCTCATATAAATCCACACGGCGTGGCTTGGTGCGCTTGCGCGCTTGTTCCAGGATCGGCAGCACGTGTGCGAACTGCTCCCGGCTCATGTCACTCGGATAGGTCTTTTGGCGCATCCGCATAGTCTGCACTGATCTGCGAAGATCGTGAACAGGTTCTTAGAAAATTCAAAGATGTTCAATGACTATTGAAAATTGGCGAGACAACCCTTCCTGTTAGTCGCAAATTACTGCTTCAACTTGCGGATCGTCTTGCAAGCAAGCATCAGACAGACGATTCAAGTTCGCGCAGGGGTAATGTGCATACGAAAGATGATGCCCTTGCTAGCGCATAAGTTCATAGCGTTGAGCGCGTGATCTGGCCTCAGCCTCCTGATAGCGAAGCTCTCGTATCACCTGCGCTGCGACCTCAGCTAGCTCATCGGCCAATTCCTGCTCACCAATCGCCCCCATCACTTGCTCCCAGAAGCCTGCCGCCCGCACAAAACCGAGACGCGGCCCAATGGCGGATCGGCGTCGCGAGGATGAAGGAGTGATGATGGGGGCGACCGGCTGAGGTGCGGGCGCTGGATCCAAGATCTCGGCCAACGCTTCAAGGGGCATCTGGATCAATCCGTCGATCTTGCGAGCACCCGGATAGCGCCCCGACTGCATGCCTTCGCGCACGCGTTGCACGACCCCTCTCGTGCTTTGGCCACGAAGCACATGTGCGACCTCGTCCGGCCGAAGTGCATAGCGCTGCGGATACAACTCTCGAAGCGTTTGAAGCGCGCTTGCAGACATGCGAGATGGGCCATCCCTAGACTCATTACACATGTCTTATAGCGCAGCCTAGGAAACCTTGGAAGCCGTGGCAATGCTGTGGCAAACAAGCGCAGTTGGAAGCTGCTTTGGGATGTCTAGACCTGCATCGCACCCGCCGAAAGGCCGATCCCAGGCCTTATTAAACAGCAGGTTAGACAAGATAGAGGCAACCCCACAATTTCCCCTCTTCCTTAGGAGGGGGACGCTCTATCCAGCTGAGCTACGGGGCCAAGGGCGGCATTGTCGCACGATCGTTGCGATTGCCAAGCCGGCAGGTGGTCGGCGGAGCCTGCTAAAATCGCCGGCTACCCGTGTCGTGGGCTGGCTTTGCCGCCGTGCGACCGCCACTGCTTCCAGGAGATCCCATGTCCGCTGACCTGCTCAAGGCGCTCGACCTCGCTGCGTCCAATTCCGGCACCTATCTTGGCGAGGCGACCTGGTCGCAGGCCACCGGCGCCGGAGTGCTGCAGCCGCTCAATCCGACCACCAATGCGGTGATCGCCGATGTGCAGGCCACCACGGCGGAAGATTACGAGCTGATCATCCAGCGCGCGCAGGCCGCCTTCAAGGTATGGCGGACCACGCCTGCTCCGCGTCGCGGTGAGGCCGTACGCCTGTGCGGCGAGGCGCTGCGTGCGCACAAGGATGCGCTCGGTTCGCTGGTGGCGCTGGAAATGGGCAAGAGCAAGCCCGAAGGCGATGGCGAAGTGCAGGAGATGATCGACATCGCGGACTTCGCGGTCGGGCAGAGCCGCATGCTCTACGGCTACACCATGCACTCGGAGCGTCCGGGCCACCGCATGTACGAGCAGTACCAGCCACTGGGCCTGGTCGGCATCATCAGTGCGTTCAATTTCCCGGTGGCGGTGTGGGCGTGGAATGCGTTTCTGGCGGCGATTTGCGGCGATATCTGCATCTGGAAGCCGTCCAACAAGACGCCTCTGACCGCGATCGCCACGATGAAGATCTGCAACGCGGCGCTGAAGGATGCCGGCTTCCCAGACATCTTCTTCCTGATCAACGATGCCGGCACTTCCCTGTCGGAGAAGCTGGTCGAAGACACCCGCATCCCGCTGATCAGCTTTACCGGTTCGACCCAGATCGGCCGCGTGGTCGCTGAAAAGGTCGCCCATCGCCTGGGCCGCTGCCTGCTGGAACTGGGCGGCAACAACGCCATCATCCTGGACGAAACCGCAGACCTGAAGCTGGCCATCCCCGGCATCGTGTTCGGCGCCGTCGGCACTGCCGGGCAGCGCTGCACCACCACGCGCCGCCTGATCGTGCACGACTCCATCTATGAGAATGTGCTGGCGACGCTGGTCAAGGCGTACAAGCAGCTCGACAGCAAGATCGGCGACCCCACCGACCCGGCAAACCTGATGGGTCCGCTCAACAGCCAGGGCGCGGTCCAACAGTTCCTCGACTCGATCGCCAAGGCCAAGGCGGCCGGCGGCACGGTCGAAGTGGGCGGCACCGCGATCGATCGCCCGGGCAATTTCGTGCTGCCGGCGATTGTCACGGGGCTGCAGAACAGCGATGCAGTGGTGCAGCACGAAACCTTCGCACCGATCCTGTACGTGATGCAGTACAGCACGCTGGACGAAGCGATCGAGCTGCAGAACGGCGTGCCGCAAGGCCTGTCGTCGTCGATCTTCACCCAGAACCTGAAGGCGGCAGAGAAGTTCCTGTCGGCGGCCGGCAGCGATTGCGGCATCGCCAACGTCAACATCGGCACCTCGGGTGCGGAAATCGGTGGCGCGTTCGGCGGCGAGAAGGAAACCGGCGGCGGCCGCGAATCCGGCTCGGATGCGTGGAAGGTGTATATGCGTCGTCAGACCAACACCATCAACTACTCCGATTCGCTGCCGCTGGCGCAGGGCATCAAGTTCGATCTTTGATCGGAAGCGGCTAGCAAGCGCACCGCGCCGCCGTCAGGCGGACGCGGTCGGTGCGCGGGGCGCACCTGCCATGCGGACATTGCAGGGCTGATCGCGCTGCTCACAGCCGCGACGATTGTTCGCTTCGTTTCGCTGGCCAGGCGAAGGCTGTACGCCGCGCCTGGCAGTCATCGGCGCGCCTGTTCTGCCGTGCAGCCGTGCTGGGGATGCACCAGGCTGACAGGGACTGGCTGGGTCTGCTGATGCAGGACGGCATGAAGCCCAGAGCCTATCCCTGCACGAAACCGTCCCCGGCCACCGCCATCAGCTCTGATAGCAGCAGCAGCTGGCCGACCTACCAATGGCAGCGTCGTAAGCGCGAACCGCATGGCCTGCCCCACCCGGCGCAGCCGCGCCACGTCGCCGGTCGGTAAGAGCACCAAAACGACCAGATCGGCCTGTTCAACCCGTCAAATTCGACTCAGCACGCCCACCCAACTGCGTTTCGCCGCAAACGGCACGCCTTTTGCCCGGCGGCTCTGGGATAATCGGGCAACGCCAGCCGCCGGCTGCCGGCCTTTCAAGGAGTTCATGATGAACGTTGTCGTTCGACAGACCAGCGCCATGGCGATCGTCAGCCTGGTCGCAGGCATTCTCGGCTGGACGCTGATCCCGTTCCTGGGCAGCATCTGCGCCATCATCACCGGCCATCTGGCGCGCGCGGAAATCCGGCGCAATCCGCAGGGGCTGGACGGCGACGGCCTGGCAATTGGCGGCCTGATCCTGGGCTGGCTGGCCGTGGCGCTGTGGGTGCTGGGCGTTGCGGTTTTCATCCTGTTCTTCGGCGGCATGGCGTGGCTGGCGGCCGCAAACAGTTGAGCATGGCCGCGCCCTCCTCGGCCCAGCGTTTCAACGACCGTGTGGCGGCCTATGTGCGCTACAGGCCAAGTTATCCGCCGCAATTGCTGCGCTGGCTGCATGAAGAACTGGGTGTGACGCCGGCGACAGCGGTGGCCGATATCGGCGCCGGCACCGGCATTTCCAGCCGTCTGTTTCTGGAAGCCGGTTATGCGGTCACCGCGGTGGAGCCCAACCCGGCCATGCGCGAAGCAGCGCTGCAATGGCTGGCGGAATTCCCCAAGTTCCAGGCAATCGACGGCACCGCCGAAGCCACCGGGCTGGCCGATGCCAGCGTAGGCGTGGTGTCTGCTGCGCAGGCCTTCCACTGGTTCGACATGCAGGCCGTGCGCGACGAATGGGCGCGCATCCTGCAGCCCGGTGGGCTGGCGCTGGTGTACTGGAACTCGCGCGAGCTGGACAGCACCGCGTTCCTGCGCGGCTACGAGCAGGTGCTGCTGGATTACGGCACCGACTACTCGGCAGTGGCCGAGCGTTACCAGGACGATGCCACCATGCAGGCGTGGTTCGGCGAAGGTTTCCGCGCAATGGCCCGTTTCCCGAATGTGCAGCGGCTGGACTTCGATGGCTTGCGCGGCCGCCTGCTGTCGTCTTCGTATGCCCCGCTTGCGCACGACCCACGTCATGCCCCGATGCTCGCCGCGCTGCGCACGCTGTTCGATGCCTACGCGCACGATGGGCTGATCGACTTCCACTACCAAACCCGCGTTTTCGCCGGGAGATTGAACTGACCCGCATGTATTCGCTTGCCCGCCCCTTCCTGTTTTCTCTCGATGCCGAGCGTGCCCACGCGCTGGCCTTGCGCTCCATCGACACCGCCTACCGGACCGGCACCACGGCGCTGCTGGCCAAGCGCCCGGTACCGCTGCCCACGCCGGCCTTCGGGTTGATGTTTCCGAATCCGGTCGGGCTTGGTGCCGGGCTGGACAAGAATGGCGAGCACATCGATGCGTTGCTTGCGCTGGGCTTCGGCTTTGTCGAGATCGGCACGGTGACGCCGCGTGCGCAGGAGGGCAACCCGAAGCCGCGCATGTTCCGGCTGCCCGAATATCAGGCGGTGATCAACCGCATGGGTTTCAATAACCTGGGCGTGGATGCGCTGGTGGCCAACGTGCAGCGCGCGCGCCGCCGTGGCGGCCTGCTCGGCATCAACATCGGCAAGAACAAGGACACGCCCAACGACGACGCGACCAGCGATTACCGCTATTGCATGGAGCGCGTGTATCCGCTGGCCGACTACATCACAGTCAATATTTCCTCGCCCAACACCGCCGGCTTGCGCGAATTGCAGGAAGAACAATCGCTGCGCCGCCTGATTTCCGACTTGCGTGAAACCCAGGAAGCGCTGGGTGCGCAACACGGCAAGCGCGTGCCGATGCTGGTGAAGGTGGCGCCGGACCTCAACGACCGCGACATCGATGCCGCTGCACGTGTGTTGGCCGATGTGGCGGTGGATGGCGTGATCGCCACCAACACCACGGTGACGCGCACCTTGATCGCCAATCACCCGCTGGCTGCGGAAGCCGGCGGGCTGTCCGGTGCGCCGCTGCTGGGGCAATCCACCCTGGTGTTGCGACGCTTGCGCGCGCGCCTGCCGGAATCGATTCCGTTGATCGGCGTGGGCGGCATCAACTCCGGCGCCGATGCGGTGGCCAAGATGGCAGCCGGTGCGAGCCTGGTGCAATGCTATAGCGGCCTGGTGTACCGCGGGCCGCAGCTCATCGGCGACTGCGTCGACGCGATCCGGCGCCGCCGCGAAGCGCCGAGCGGTGGCGCGGTGTCGCCGTTATGAGCGAGGCCGTGCAGGTGGGCTGGCAGCTGAGCGAGCATGCACCATTGCGCGCGCTCAATACCTTCCATGTGGAGGCCACCGCGCGCTGGTTGCTCAGCGTCCACACGCCCGAGGCACTGCCGCAGGCGCTCGCCGCGCCGGAGATCGCCGGCCAGCCGCTGCTGGTGCTGGGCAGCGGCAGCAACGTGTTGTTGGCCGGCGACCCGCCTGGCTGCGTGCTGTGTTTCGACAACCGCGACACCGCCATCATCGCGCACCGTATTGACCACGCCATCGTGCGTGCCGGTGCCGGCGTGAACTGGCATGCGCTGGTGCTGTATTCGCTGCAGCAAGGCTTGTCTGGCCTGGAAAATCTGGCATTGATTCCGGGCACCGTGGGCGCCTGCCCGATCCAGAACATCGGCGCGTACGGCGCGCAGGTGGGCGACTTCATCCACGTGGTGGAAGCCTTCGATCGCCACAGCCAGCAGTTCGTGCGGCTAGATGCGGCCGCTTGCGCGTTCGGCTACCGCGACAGCGTGTTCAAGCAGCAGCCCGAGCGTTATCTGATCGTGGCGGTGGAATTCAATCTGCCATTGCTGCACGAGCTGCGGCTGGACTACGCCGGCATCCGCGAGGAACTCGCCAGCATGGGTGCTGAATTGGCGGGCTCTGCCGATGTGGCGCAGGCAGTGATCAATATCCGTCGACGCAAATTGCCCGACCCGGATGTGCTCGGCAATGCGGGTAGCTTCTTCAAGAACCCGCTGCTGCCGAGCGAGCAGATTGCCGCGTTGCAGGCCAGCTTTGCCGACCTGCCGGTGTACCCGGGCGAGCATGCAGGCCAAGGCAAATTGTCGGCCGCCTGGCTGATCGAGCAGTGCGGCTGGAAAGGCAGCCGCGAGGGCGATGCCGGCGTGTCGCCCGAGCATGCGCTGGTGCTGGTCAATTACGGCACCGCCAGTGGCGCGCAGTTGCTGGATTTCGCGCGGCGCATCGCCGAGTCGGTGCGCGAGCGCTATTCGGTCATTCTGGAGCCGGAACCGCGCATCATCGGAGCGCATTGGTGACTGCAGCGCAGGTCTCGCGACGTGCCGCGCTGTGGATGCTCACCAGTACCTTCGCCTTCGGCCTGATGGCGATCACCATTCGCCTGGCATCGAGCACCATTGCCACGACCGAAATTGCATTCTTTCGTAATGCATTCGGGCTGTTGGCGTTGCTGCCCTTGATCGTGCGGCCCGGCAAGGCGCTGCCGCGCACCCGGCAATTGCCGCAGTACTTCGCCCGTACCCTGATTGGTCTGGCCTCGATGCTGTGCGGGTTCTGGGCGATCGGCCATCTGCCGTTGTCGCAGGCCATCTCGCTCTCCTACGCCACACCGCTGTTCGTCACCGTGCTGGCAGTGATCTGGCTGCACGAGCAGGTGCGCATGCGGCGCTGGCTGGCAGTGGCGGCGGGCTTTATCGGCGTGCTGGTGATCCTGCGGCCGGGTTCATCCACCTTTACGCCCGGCTTGCTGATTGCGCTGCTGGCGGCGGTGATCAGCGCCATCGTTGCGATCCAGATCAAGCAGCTCTCGCGCAGCGACGACTCCGACACGGTGGTGTTCTACACCTACGTGTTCTGGGTGCCGATGTCGCTGATTCCGGCGCTGTTCCAGTGGACCTGGCCTCAGGGCATCGACTGGCTGTGGTTGGTGGCCACCGGCATCTTCGGCACGGCCGGGCAGTTGTTCTGGACGCGCGCACTCAAGCTGGGCGAAGTCTCTGCATTGCAGCCGATCAGCTTCATGCAGCTGCCGCTGGTGGCGCTGCTGGGTTGGTGGCTGTTCGGCGAGGCGATCGAACGCCACACCGTACTCGGCGCGGCCATCATCATCGGTGCCAACGTCTACATCGCCCATCGTGAAACCGTGCTGGCGCGCCGCGCCGCCACGCATGCGCCGGTGGAAGGCGCCAAGCCGGGCGAGTAGCACCCCGGCGCAGACGCGCAGGCATGTCCAGACGACCGAAACGCCCGCATAGCCATGGCTGCGATACAGAATCGGCATACCGGGCGAGGCCGCAGGACGCGCTAGCATTGGATGTCACGCCGCGAACACTGTGACTGGCAAGGCGCGTCACCAACCGCAACAGGACGCAGCTGCATGAACACGCATAACGCGCTTGGCACCGCTGCAGCAAACCACCTGACACGCCGCGACTACAGGACGCTGGGCTTGGCCGCGCTGGGCGGCGCGCTGGAGTTCTACGACTTCATCATCTTCATCTTTTTCGCGAAGGTGCTGGGCGAATTGTTCTTTCCTCCCGGCATTCCGGAATGGACGCGGCAGTTGCAGACCTTCGGCATTTTTGCGGCCGGCTACCTGATCCGTCCGCTGGGCGGGATCGTGATGGCGCACTTCGGCGATCTGCTCGGCCGCAAGCGCATGTTCGCGCTCAGCATCGGCTTGATGGCATTGCCCACGCTGGCCATCGGTGTGCTGCCGACCTATGCGCAGATTGGCCTGGCCGCACCGTTGTTGCTGCTGACAATGCGCTTGCTGCAAGGCGCCGCGATCGGTGGCGAGGTGCCCAGCGCATGGGTCTTCGTCGCAGAACACGTCCCCGCGCAGCGCCGAGGCCTGGCCTGCGGTACGCTGACTGCGGGCCTGGCTGCCGGCGTGCTGCTCGGCTCGCTCAGCGCCGGGGCGCTCAATCGCGTGTACACGCCGCAGGAGATCGCCGACTACGCCTGGCGTCTGCCGTTCCTGGCGGGCGGCATCTTCGGCCTGTTGTCGGTGTACCTGCGCCGCTGGCTACACGAGACCCCGGTGTTCGCCGAGATGGTGGCGATGCGTGCATTGGCGCGCGAGACGCCGCTCAAGGTGGTGATGCGCGATCACCCGCGCAGCCTGGCGCTGTCGTTATGGCTGACCTGGATTGTGGCAGCGGCGGTGCTGGTGGTGTCGCTGATGACGCCTACCCTGCTGCAAAGCGCCTATGGCTATCCAGCGGCGGTCGCCTTGCAGGCCAATCTGCTGGCGGTACTGCTGCAGGCCATCGGCTCGGTGGTGGCCGGTGCGCTGTCGGATCGCTGGGGCAACGGCCGCGTGCTGCTGGGTGGGAGCGTGCTCCTGGGCGCGAGCGCATGGCTGTTCTATCGCTTTGCCGGCGACCCGCAGTTGCTGTTCCCGCTGTATGCGCTGCTGGGCGCCGCGCTTGGTGTGCTGGGCGCAATCCCGCGTGTCATGGTCGAAGCGTTTCCAGCGGTGATCCGCCTGTCTGGCGTGTCGTTCGCCTACAACCTGGGCTACGCCGTGTTTGGCGGCCTGACCCCGCTGGTGGTGGTGATGTTGCTCAAGCAGCACCCAATGGGACCGGCGTATTACGTGATGTTGCTGGCCTCCATCGGAACCATCGTTGGCGCCCGGCTATGGCGACGGGAGCTTCCCGGCCGCTCTTAATCTGCGAACGGCAAGTGCCCGGGCTGCTCCGCCACCGCCCCGCTCGGCTTGCGCCAATGCGGCCGCCGGGCACCGCGAAACATCACCAGATACAGGCCGACCACCCATACCAGCGCGGCCGACCAGCCGCCCAGGATGTCGGAGGGGTAATGCACCCCCAGATAGATCCGCGAGGTGCCCACCAATAGCGCGAACACGCTGGCGGCGATCGTCACCGGCCAGCGCCAGCGCGTGTTCCAGGCCAGCGCGATGACCACCGCCGCGAGCGTCATCGAGCCCATCGCATGACCACTGGGAAAGCTGAAGGTGCTCTCCGGCGCGATGGATTCCCACAGGCTGGGGCGGTCGCGCTGGAACACCTGCTTGGCCCCCATGTTCAACAACGCCGAGCCAGCGAATCCCGCTGCCGCGAAAGTGCCCTCGCGCCAGCGGCGCAAGACCAGCAGCACCAGCACGATGGCGATATCGGCCGGAATCACGCCGTACTGGTAGCCCAGCTTGGAGATCACCCCGAAAAACGCGTCCAGCCCGGGCGTGGCAATGCTGCGCATGCTCCACAGCAGCGGCTCGTCGAAATAAAAATTTTCCAGCTCATGGACTTCATCGGCCAGGTCCACGAACAAGCCCAGCGGCAGCAACACCCCGGCGAACAGCAGCGCCATGCGCCAGGCATTGCTGCGCAGCCACCGCTTGAATCCGGCCCGCGATTCAGCCGGCGCGGCGGACATAGGTGCGTTCGACGTATTGATCGATCAAATCGATGAATTCATAGGCGATATTTTCGCCGCGCAAGGTGACGCTTTTTTCGCCATCGATGAACACCGGCGCCGACGGCGACTCGCCCGTGCCCGGCAGCGAGATACCGATATTGGCGTGGCGCGATTCACCGGGACCGTTGACCACGCAGCCCATCACCGCAAGCGTCATGTTCTCGGCGCCGGGGTTGGAGATTTTCCACTCCGGCATCTTGGCGCGCACGTGGTTCTGCACCACGCCCGCCAGTTCCTGGAAGAACTCGGAGGTGGTGCGGCCGCAGCCCGGGCAGGCAGTGACCATCGGGGTAAACGCACGCTGGCCGGTGGTCTGCAGCAGTTCCTGCGCCACGATCACTTCCTGGGTACGCGACTGTCCCGGCTCCGGGGTCAGCGAGATGCGGATGGTGTCGCCGATGCCTTCCTGCAGCAGCACGCTCAGCGCCGCCGCCGAGGCCACGATGCCCTTGCTGCCGATCCCGGCCTCGGTCAGGCCCAGATGCAGCGCAAAGTCGCAGCGGCTGGCCATGTCGCGATATACAGCGATCAGCTCCTGCACGCCGGACACCTTGGCCGACAGAATGATGCGCTCGCGCGCCAGACCCAGCTCCACCGCACGCTCGGCCGAATCCACCGCAGAGCGGATCAGCGCCTCACGCAGCACGCGGCCGGCATCCCAGGGCGTTTCGCGCTGCGAGTTTTCGTCCATCAGCTGCGCCGCCAGCGACTGGTCCAGCGAACCCCAGTTGGCACCGATGCGCACCGGCTTGTCGTACTTGATGGCGAATTCGATCAGCTGCGCGAACTGCAGATCCTTCTTCTTGCCAAAGCCGACATTGCCCGGATTGATGCGGTACTTGGCCAGCGCCTCGGCGCAGGCCGGCTCGGCGGCGAGCAACTGATGGCCGTTGTAGTGGAAGTCGCCGATCAACGGCACCTCGATGCCCATCATGCGCAGCTTGTCCACGATGCGCGGGATGGCGGCAGCGGACTCGGCGTTGTTGACGGTCAGGCGTACCATTTCCGAGCCGGCGCGCCACAGGTCGGCCACCTGCTTGACGCTGCCGGCGATGTCGGCGGTGTCGGTGTTGGTCATGGATTGCACGACGACCGGATGGCCGCCGCCCACGATCACACTGCCGACCTTGACGGCCTGGGTGATGCGGCGCGGCCAGGCGGTGGCGTCGGCGGGAGGGGTTGGGCGGGTCACGGCGTCATGCATCGCGGTATTTTAGCCTGTCCGCCGTGCGCTCACAGCTGAAGCGCCGTACCGGCCGTCCTCCGGGCCGATGCGACGGTTTGTCGCAGGCCACCACCTCCCCGAGCGCATAGCATTGCCGTGATGAACACCTCCGACGCTTCCTTCCTGCGGACCCTGTGCAGCCTGCGCTGGCTGGCCACCGCCGGCCAGGCCGCCACCATCCTGGTCGCCACTGGGCTGATGGGCCTGAACCTGCCGCAGCAACCGTTGTGGGCCGGCGTGGCCGCACTGGCGGTGTTCAACCTGTATGCGCAGCTGCGTGTGGCCCACCGTGGCGCGGTGGGCCCGGCCACCGAGTTCGGCCACATCCTGGTCGATGTGACGGTGCTGACCTGGATGGTGGGCTGGAGCGGCGGCATCGCCAACCCGTTCGGTTCGTTGTTCCTGGTGCTGATCGCGCTGGCCGCGCTGGCCCTGCCGCTGGGCTGGGCGATGGCGGTGGCGGCATCGTGCGTGGCCGGCTACGTGATCAGCGCGGCATTCGGCCTGCCGCTGCCGTACGGCAGCTTCGACCCGCTGAGCCTGCACATGTGGGGCATGGCGGCCAACTTCCTGCTGTCCACGGTGGTGGTGCTGACCTTTGCCACCCGGCTGGCGTTGTCGATGCGCGAACGCGAGCGCGAGATATCCACCCTGCGCGAACGCTTCGCGCGCAACGAAGGCATCGTGGCGCTGGCCACGCATGCGGCGTCGGTCGCGCACGAACTGAACACGCCGCTGGCGACCATGACCCTGCTGGTGGACGACATCGCCGACCAGTGCGAGCAAGGCGAATTGCGCGAAGACCTGGACACCCTGCGCGAACTGCTGGTGCAGTGCCACGAACGCGTGCTGGCCCTGGCCGCGCCTGCCGACAACGGCCACCTGAGCCGCGAAGTGGCAGTGAAGGAAGTCCTCGAACAATGGCGCCTGGTGCGCCCCACCATCGAGCTGCGCCGCAACGACGATGCGCCGATGCGGCTGATGCTGCAGCCCGGCGTCAGCCATCTGCTGATGGTGCTGCTCAACAACGCCGCCGATGCCGGCGAACGCGCCGGGCGGCCGCAGATCGACCTGACCCTGCGGGTGGAACACGACCACCTCAGCGGCGAAGTACGCGACTACGGCCCCGGCTTCGACACCTCGCAAGCGATGTTGCCGGGCACCTTGTTCAACAGCGGCAAGCACGACGGCATGGGTGTAGGCCTGGCGCTCTCGCATGCCACCGTCGAACGCCTGCAGGGTGAGTTGTGGATGCTGCCCGCCGAAGGCAGCGGCGCGCGCGTCGGTTTCCGTCTGCCGCTCTCCGAACACGAGGCACTCGCATGACAAGCCCCCCGATCCGCACCGGCCTGCTGGTCGACGACGACACCCTGTACCTGCGCACGCTGCAACGCAGCCTCGCGCGCCGCGGTGTGGAAACGCTCACCGCCACCGATGCGGCCAGCGCATTGTCAACCGCACGCCGCGCATTGCCGGATTTTGCGTTGATCGATCTCAAGCTCGGCCACGATTCGGGCCTGAGCCTGATCCAGCCGCTGCGCGAGATCCGTGCCGACATGCGCATCCTGCTCGTCACCGGGTACGCAAGCATCGCCACCGCAGTGGAGGCGATCAAGCTCGGTGCCGACGATTACCTGCCCAAGCCGGCCAATATCCCCACCATCATGCGTGCGCTGGGCGAGGAAGACGACGAGTTGCCCGAGCCGGACGAAGAAGAAACCGCACAGGAAATGATGACCCCGCTCAGTCGCCTGCAGTGGGAGCACATCCAGCAGGCGCTGCACGAAACCGGCGGCAATGTCTCGGCAGCCGCGCGCCTGCTCGGGATGCATCGCCGCTCGCTGCAGCGCAAGTTGACCAAGCGGCCAAGCCCGGGCCCATTGCGCGAGCCCGGGCGCTGAGACATAGCGAGGTTGTCGCAAGGACGCGCTGACTGAATGTGCCGTGGCCTCACCGGGACATTCCGGTCGAGGGCGCGGTGCCCTCACCGCTCGCGGGACACACCGTTAACCCGTCCATGGGGGCTCGGTGGCGGCATCCATGCCGCCAACGGTCCCGCAATCGGCAAGGACACCGCACCAGACAGTTGGCTGGTGGTTTTGTTGAAGAGCGAAGACACCACGCCGCCGATCTAATCGGTCGCTGTTTTGAAAACTCTGCACACCGACCATCTCGACTGGCCCTTGCCCGCCCACCATCGCGGGACCTCGAGCGGCATGGATGCCGCGCCAGAGTTACACGGACCTACTTGTAGCGTGTCCCGCGATGGTGGGCGGGCAAGGGACCTGCAGGACACTCGCAGATCGACTGCCTTGCAGTGAGCTATCCACCCAACCACAGACCTTGACCGCAGGGCTTGAATCTCAACGCGGGCCGAACACACGCGCCTTGCGCGAGGTCGCTGCGATGCCGTCGGTACCCAGGATCAAGCGGCGGCCCCAGGTGCTCAGCCGCCCGGCATTCCAGCCCATTGCGATATCCAGCGATTGCGTGCTGCTGTCGTTGCCCGACCATGACCAGCCCATGTAGCCAACGTTGTATTCGCGCGCGCGCCGCATGATGGCCGCTTCATCAACATGCGCACCACGATGGTCGCCGCCGAATTCGCCGATCACCAGCGCCAGCTTTTTATCGTTGAAAGCGCGCAAGTAATTATTGACCGTCGCATCGCTACCGAACACTTCGTACATGTGCACGCTAAACATCACATTACGACGGCTGTCGCGCGTGAGCAGTGCGGCGGCGTTGTCGCGCATGTAGAACTGCCAGTCCTGGCCCCAGTTCGGCGCATCCACCATCAAGGCGTGGGTCAATCCGTTCTTGCGCAAGGCAGCGATTGCAGTGGCATGGCCGTTGACCCATTCGCTTGCACTCAGGCGGTTGCCGAATGGTTCGTTGGCGATATTGATGATTACATGGTCTTCGTTGCCAACCAGTGCCTTGCCGATGCTGACCCAGTAATTGGTTGCGTTGACCAGATTGGCTGCCGCGGTGTCTTCGCCATAGCCAGTGGTGTCATGCACCTCCAGCACCGCGATCAGGCCCAGGCTTTTGCAGCGCGCGATGATGCGTGCCACGTCAGCTTCCGGCGTGCGCGTCCAGCGGTAGCCGGAGCTGAGCACGATGCGCACGCTGTTGGCGCCGGTCGCCGCGATCGCAGCCAATGCCGCATCGGTGCGGCCCGCATACCAGGCATGCGGAAGATTGACACCGCGCAACACCAGTGCATTGCCGTTGGACTCGCGCAGCTGCGTCCCGGACACCGTAAGCCCTGCATGGGCGACAGAAGACAGCGCCAGACCGGCGATCACCAGCAGCGTGCGTTGTGCGAAAGACAGCAATGAATTCACGACGACTCCAAACGTGGGGATGACAGAACGCGATGGCGAGATTCACAGCGCGAGTGAAGAATGTGTCAATTCACGCCGCAGCTGAGTCAAACGCGCATCACAGAAGCAAATATCTATCGGCGCTTAGTTGGTCGGCTGACCAAGGGCGGATAGTTGCGTCGAGCGGCAATCCGCTGCGGGCAAATAGTGATCGGCAGCGCACGCGCAATATTTAGCTCTGTGACCGCAACCGGCATACGCCACGCGCGTTGTTGTGATCACACTTTCCCGCTGAAGCGGATCAGCGATTGTTTCGTGGAGACAGCGCCGCGCCGTTGCATCGACCATCTGATTTGCGCAACGCGCGCAGTGTCTTTCTAGCGCTTCGGATGCGGCGTTCTTCGGCTGTGTCGCTGTATCGTGCTGTCGCTACGGCGCTCTGCCAACCGGTGCGCTGTCGGTAGCTGCTCTGGTCCAGTCGCTCTTCAAGTCGCGTGGCCCCGACGTCGCAACGTCATGACGTCGCAGGCACGTTGGATGCTTCGCTTCTTCCACTTGGCGTTTCCTCACGCCTGCGTCGTTGCCTCCATGCGTTTGCGCTCTTTCGCTTGCCGCAACGTTCCGCACCGGCGCATCCCCCCCGGCCCATCCGACATCAACTGAACGGAGTCAATCATTGCCGATCAAGGGATTGCGCTTCAGGCCGATACGAGCACATGCCTTCCCTGCCCGCCTCCGTCGAATCCCTCCTTCCGCCCACGCTCGACGAGTCGACTCGGCTGGCGGTGCTGCGAGGCTTGTGCCTGCTGGATTCGCCGCCGGACCCGGTGTTCGACACCGTTGCCGCCATGGCGGCGCGCAGCCTGGGTGCGGAAATTGCGCTGGTCTCGCTGGTGGACGAACACCGCCAGTGGTTCAAGGCACGCGTTGGACTGGAAGCGCGCGAGACGCCGCGCAGCCAGGCGTTCTGCGCGCACGCGATCCGCTCGGACGAAGTGATGGTGGTGCCGGATGCGCAGCTGGATCCGCGTTTTTCCAATAATCCGCTGGTACTGGGCCCGCCGTTCATCCGCTTCTACGCCGGTGCGCCGCTGAAACTGCACGACGGCCACAGCATCGGCACCTTGTGCGTGATCGGCACCAGCCCGCGCCCCGGACTGGATGCTGCGGCGCTCACCCAGCTGGAAGGCCTGCGCGACCTTGCCGTGCTGCGCGTGGAAAACCTGCGCAGCACCACCTACCGCGATGGCCCGACCGGGCTGCCCAATCGCTCGCGTTTCAGCGAAGACCTGGATGCCTGGCTGTCGCAACGCGACACCGCTCCGGCCACCACGGCGGTGGCCATCGACATCTGCGGCAGCGATTACTTCCGCGACATGGTCAAGGCGCTGGGCTGGGATTACGCCGACGGCTATGTGGCCTTGGCCCAGCGTCGCCTGGCGGCCTACCTGCCCGCCACCACTATGCTGTACCGGCTCGACCCGACCACTTTCGGCTTTCTGGCCCAGGCCGAAACCCAGCGCCTGGCCACGCTGTGCACCAAGGTATCGAAAGCCTTCACCGAGCCGCTGGAGCATCAAGGCATCCCGCACACCGCCGTGGCCTCGATCGGCGCAGTGGCATTGCAGACCAGCTATGGCGCTGCCGACACCATCCGCTCGCTGACCACCGCGGTAGATGTTTCGCGCGAGCGCGGCCAGGCGTGGAGCATGTACGAGCGCAAGCACGATGTGGTCCAGCGCAATACCTTCCGCCTGCTGGCCGCCCTGCCTGCCGCCCTGGACAGCGCCAGCCAGCTGCGCCTGCACTATCAACCGCGCGTGGACCTGCATGACCACCGCTGCGTGGGCGTGGAAGCGCTGCTGCGCTGGCAACACCCGATGATCGGCCCGGTGATGCCGTCGGACTTCGTTCCGATGGCCGAGAAAACCGCGCTGATCAACCGCATCACCGCCTGGGTCATCGACAACGGCATCGCCCAGGCCGCGCGCTGGCAGCAGCAAGGCCTGGACTTCAACCTGGCCTTGAACGTGTCGGCTGCCGACCTGGATCGCCCCGGCTTTGCGGGCCTGCTGCGGCGTGGCCTGGATCGCCACAAGCTGGATCCGCGCCGGCTGGAAATCGAATTCACCGAAAGCGCGATGATCCGTCACCCGGAGCACCTGGCCGAGCAATTGGCCGCCATCGCGGCGCTGGGCGTGCATATCGCCATCGACGACTTCGGCACCGGCTACAGCAATTTCAGCTACCTCAAGCAGCTGCCGGCCAGCGCGTTGAAGATCGATCAATCCTTCATCCGCTCGCTGCCGGACAACCGCACCGACCGCACCCTGGTGCCGGCGATGATCCAGCTCGGCCACAGCCTGGGCCAGCGCGTGGTTGCCGAAGGTATCGAATCGCCGGAGGCCTACGCGCAGCTGCGCGCCTGGGGCTGCGACGAAGGCCAGGGTTACTGGATCGCCCGGCCGATGCCGGCCGCAGCGCTGGAAACCTGGCTGGAAACGCCGTGGCACGATCAGCACGCCGCGCCGACCAACCTGCTTGCCGAAAGCCTGGCCGCCGCACGCGTCTAAGCGCAGCGACCAACACGACTGCACAGTCGCCATCCGCGCGCGGCTACTGCTCGGCATCGGCATGTACCCCGCGAACAGCACGATTCTGAGTGCGCCGTCCGCATCCACCTGACAACTGCTCGCTACGTGTTGGCAGCCGCTCCAAGCGATGGCCAAACTGCAAGCGTTAAACGCAACGCGGCGCGACACCCGGGTGCCGCGCCGCGTTGCGTTTCACACCATCAATCTGCAGCGACGGCGCTTACCAGAACACCGTGTACAGCACGATCAGGATCGCGATCACGCCCGCCGCGCCGACCTTGAAGCCCAGCGTGGTGCCATAGGCCACATCGTCGGTACGAATCAGGTCGCGTGCCTGCGTGGGCGCGGTCAGCAACGACACCACCACCGCCAGCACCAGCGCCGCAACGAACACCACGCCGATGCGGTCCATGAAGGGCAGTTCCGGCCAGGCGAACTTGAGCGCGAACGACAACACCACCGAACCGATCGCCGCCGTCAGCGCGCCGGCTTCGTTGGCACGCTTCCAGAACAGGCCGAGCATGAAGATCACCACCACGCCCGGCGTAAAGAAGCCGGTGAATTCCTGGATGAACTGGAAGCCCTGATCGAAGTTGCCCAGCAACGGCCGCGCGGTGAGGATGCCGATCAGCACCGACACCGCCGCCACAATCCGGCCCACACGCACCAGCTGCTTCTGCTCGGTCTGCGGGCGGAACTTGGCGTAGAAATCCAGGGTGAAGATGGTCGCCACCGAATTGATCTTGGACGCCAGCGAGGCCACGATCGCCGCCACCAGTGCCGCGAACACCAGGCCCAGGATGCCGGTCGGCAGCAACTGCATCATGGTCGGATAGGCCTGGTCGGGCTTGGCCAGATCCGGCGCCAGCACCACCGCGGCAATGCCCGGCACCACGATCACCAGCGGCATCAGCAGCTTCAGGAACGCGGCAAACACCATGCCCTTCTGCGCCTCGCCGATGTTCTTGGCCGCCAGTGCGCGCTGGATGATGTACTGGTTGAAACCCCAGTAACTGATGTTCATCACCCACAGCCCGCCCAGCAGCACGCTCAGGCCCGGCAGATCTTTGTAGAACGGGTTGTCCTTGGTCAGGATCATGTGGAAGTGCTCCGGGTGCGCGCTCCACAGGTGCTTGAAGCCGGCCAGCACGCCGGCGCCATCGCCGATCCGCGCCAGGGTCAACCCGGCCACCAGCAGGCCGCCCAGCACCAGCAGCGTGACCTGCACGATGTCGGTCAGCGCGACAGCTTTAAGACCGCCATAAAGCTGGTAGACCAGTGCGAACACGCCGATCAGCGCCAGCGCCAGGGTCTGGTCCATGCCGGTGACCTGGCTGACCGCGATCGACCCCAGCCACAGGATCGAGGTGAGATTGACGAACACGTACAGCAGCAGCCAGAACACCGCCATCAGCGTGCGGATCCACTTGCCGTAACGCTGCTCCAGGAACTGCGGCATGGTGTAGATGCCGTTGCGCAGGAAGATCGGCAGGAAGAACTTGCCCACGATCAGCAGCGTCAGCGCCGCCATCCATTCGTAGGAGGCAATCGCAAGACCGATGGCATAGCCCGAACCGGCCATGCCGATGATCTGTTCGGCCGAAATGTTCGCGGCAATCAGCGAGGCGCCGATCGCCCACCACGGCAACGATTTGCTCGCCAGGAAGTAGTCCTCGGCGCTCTTGCTATGGCCTGCCTTCTCGCGCGAGACCCACTGCGCAAGCACGAAGATGCCGGTCAGGTAGACCAGCACAATCACGATATCCAACGTCGCCAAACCCACTGCACTCTCCTGTCTGGCTCTGGGGTGTGCGCCGAGCGCCGGACAAGCCTGCAGAATGCCGCCGCAACGCACAGCGTGCGCCACGGCAGCGCGGCGAACCGCAGCTGCAGGCCATCCCGGCCGATCGACGCGCGCGTCCCGCGGCGGCTGATGACACCACCGATGAGGGTGGCCGCTGTAACGCGTCGCCAACACTGGCGACGCACCTGTTTCGTCTGATCTACCGCGCTCCCGCAGGCGTGCCTGCGGGAATGCCGCTTACTTGACCGCGCAGTCGACGGTGACTTCGGCTTCGTTGAGCGCGCCCAGCGACACCTTCGACACCGACAGGTCCAGCGCCGCAGCGCTTTCGATGCTGGCCACCTGGGTCAGCTTGGTCACGTCGGCACCGGCCACTGCGAAGCACTTCAACGGCACGCCGACCACCTTCCACTGGCCTTGCGGCAGTGCGGCCAGGGTCTTGTGCACATCGACGCGGCCGCCGCACTTGTCGCCACAGCCGACGCCCAGCCATACCGGCGCGGTCACCGCGCTGTCGCGGCGCAGGGTCAGCTGCAACTGCACATCGCCGTTGCTCTCACGCGAGACATCGACCGGCTTGCCGGACACCAGCAACACACTGGCCGCCTTGGCACCGGACCAGACCAGACGCCGCGCATCTTCCTGCGCCTTGTGATCGACCGCGGTCATCTTCAGGCTGCCATCGGACAGACCCACCGGCAGCGTGGTGGCCGGCATATTGGCCTGGCCGGCATTGGACAGCTGCATCGCAATGCCCAGCGCCGGCTTGCCGCGCACGAAGTACACCCCGCCCACCGACTGCTCGCCGGACACGCCCGATTCCTCGGGCAGCGCGGCCAGGTCGCCCTTGTCGGCGTAGGTCAGGCCAAAGCCGAACTTGAACTGCGGGTCGTAATCCTTCTGGCCCACGTTGTTGGCGAACTGCACCGCGGTCTTGGGCCAGGAGAAGCTGAGCTTGCCCTTGAAGTCGTTCTGCACGCTGCCATCGGCCTTGCGCAGCAGCACGTCGGCAATGCCCTCGCCTTCCGAGCCCGGCAACCATGCGGCGACGAATGCATCGGCCGCGTTGATGTACTGGTTCATCCACAGCGGACGCCCGCTCAGGAACACTGCCACCACCGGGATGCCCTCGGCCTTGAGCTTCTTGATCAGCGCCAGCTCGCTCTCGTCGCCCGGCTTGTACAGCAAGGTGGCGATGTCGCCCTGGAACTCGGCATACGGGTTTTCGCCGAACACCACCACCGCCACGTCGGGCTTGGTCTTGTAGGCGCCGTCCACGGCCAGCTCGGCCTTGCCGCCGGCCGCCTTGATCTGCTTGTCCAGGCCTTCCCAGATGGTGTTGCCATTGGGGTAGTCGCTGCGCTTGGTGCCGGTGCCCTGCCAGTTCAGCGTCCAGCCGCCGGACTGCTTGCCCATGTCGTTGGCGCCGTCGCCCAGCACCAGCACGCGCTTTTTCGGATCCAGCGGCAGGATGCCGGCCTGGTTCTTCAGCAGCACCAGCGACTCGCGCACCGCCTGGCGGGCGATGGCGCGGTGTTCCGGCGCGCCCAGCAATTCGTACTTGCCACCGAGCGGACGCTTGGACGGCTTGCCGGCTTCGAACAGGCCCAGACGCAGCTTGACGCGCAGGATGCGGCGCACCGCATCGTCCAGGCGCTCGGCCGAGATCTGGCCCGACTTCACTGCTGCCAGTTCGGTTTCGTAGATGCCCTTCCAGCTGTCGGCGGCCATCGCCATGTCGACGCCGGCAATGAACGAGGCCGGGCAGTTGTCGTTGGTGCAGCCCTTGACCTGGCCGTGGCCGTTCCAGTCACCGACCACGAAGCCGCCGAAGTTCATGCGGCCCTTCAGCACGTCGGTCAGCATGACCTTGTTGCCGTGCATCTTCTCGCCGTTGAAGCTGTTGAACGAGGCCATCACCGTCTGCGCACCGGCGGCGATCGCCGGCGGGTAACCGGCGGCGTGGATGTCGCGCATGGTGGCTTCGGACACCTTGGTGTCGCCCTGGTCCTTGCCGTCGGTGGTGCCGCCGTCGCCGACGAAATGCTTCACCGAGGAAATCACGTGGCTGCCGTCCAGGAACTGCGGGGTGCCCGGGGTGCCCTGCACGCCTTCGACCATCTTGCCGGCAAAGCTGGCCACCACATCCGGCGATTCGGAATAGCCTTCGTAGCTGCGGCCCCAACGGTCGTCCTGCGGCACCGCCACGGTGGGCGCGAAGGTCCACTCCATGCCGGTGACGCGGGTTTCGGCAGCGGTGACTTCGCCGATCTTCTTGATCAGGTCGGGGTTGCGCGTGGCCCCTAAGCCAATGTTGTGCGGAAACAGCGTGGCGCCGACGATATTGCTCTGGCCGTGCACCGCATCGATGCCGAAGATGATCGGGATCGCGTTGCCGCCCTTGGAGGTGTCCATCGACGCTTCATAGAACGCGTCGGCCAGCTTCAGCCATTCGGCCGGGCTGGCGTTGTACTTGCCGCCGGGATCGGAGTTGCCGCCGGCCAGCACCGAGCCGATGCGGTACTTGCGCACATCGTCCGGGGTCAGGCTGGCGATGTCGCCCTGGACGGTCTGGGCGACCTTCTCTTCGACGCTCATCTTGGCCATCACCTCGGTGATGCGCTGTTCCAGCGCCGCGTCCTGCGCGAACGGCCACTTCGGCGAGGGCCACTGGTTCGGATGGATGGTGGTCGAAGACTCCGCAGGCGCGGTGGCCGGGGCGGTCTTGCTCGCCTCGGCAGCGGTGTCCTTGCCTTGGCAGGCGGCCAGCATCAGCACCGCCGCAGCGGTTGCCAGAGAGAGGGCACGCCGCGCGACGGGCGCGGCGGTACGACGAAGCAGCTTGTCCAAGATCCGGGTCTCCAGGGTGGTTCTCCCACGGCGATGCGTTGCGCCGCAGGCCATTAGGCGGCGTACGCTTGCGTGATTCCCCTACCCTGTCAACAACAGCTGTCCATATGCCAAATGGCCGGCAACTTATTGGCCGGGGCTATAGCCTTGGAATACCGGCAGCACCTGTGAAACCACGGAAAACTGCCGAATCCGCTGCAGCGCTTGGCATTCCGCGCAGCCGCACTTTGCTGCAACGCACCACCCGCAGGGTCGGGCAGTGCGCAGCCCCCGCCTACGCCGGGCCTGCTGCTGCGCTCGCTTGTGCGGGCGCGTCCGAATGCACGCCAATGGGTGAGCTCGCCGTCAAACAACTGTCATACCGCAGGCCTAGCGTGACCGGCTTGCCGATGTGCCATTGCCGTTGTTGATCGTTGCCTTTGCCTGGAGTTTCGATGTCCGCCTCCCCCGATCCCTCACGTCGCCGCCTGATGCAGCTGCTGGCAGCCGTTCCCTTATTGCCGCTCGGCAATGTCAGCGCGGCCGCATTCGAGCAACTTGGCGGTGCCGCACTGGCCGCGCGCCCGTTGCGGCCATCGGAAACCCTGACCCACCTGGTCTCGGCCACCTTCCACGGCATGCCCGCGCCCAGCCTGGCCAACCCGGCGGCCATGGCGACCACCACGGTGGGCTCGTCGCTGAGCGTGGCGCGCAGCGACGGCAGCACCCAGCGCTACGCGTTGGCGTATCACCCGTTCTTCGTCACCGGCGATCAGGTGCCCGACGGCAAGGGCGGCACCGTGCTGGCCGGCGGCTATTACGACATCCGGCACCGACCGATCATCGACCGCTCCAAACCCGGTGCCGAGCGGCCGTTCTTTTCCGATTGCCCGGACGGCTCCTCGCTGCTGACCCTGCCCAATGCCAAGGTGCCCGGCGTCAAGGGCAACCACGTGTTTGCGGTGGTGCAGTTCGAATACACCACCCGCGACCAGGCCGGCAACGACACCAACCGCCACCTGCCCGCGCCGATCGCGGTACTGACGCTGGACCAGGACCCGGCCACCGGCAAGTTGTCGCTGGTGAAGTACCACAATGTCGACACCGCGCCGGTGCACGGGCTATGGACTACCTGCGGCGCCAGCCTGTCGCCATGGAATACCCACCTGTCCAGCGAAGAGTACGAGCCCGACGCCACCGCGCTGGCCGGCAACACCCAGTTCCGCAGCTATAGCACGCATCTGTACGGCGACCCGGAAAAAGCCAACCCCTATCACTACGGCCATCTACCCGAAATCACCGTGCACCCGGACGGAACCGGCAGTGTACGCAAGCACTATTGCCTGGGCCGCATCTCGCACGAACTGGTGCAGGTGATGCCCGACCAGCGCACCGTGCTGATGGGCGACGACGCCACCAATGGTGGGCTTTTCATGTTCATTGCCGACCGCAAGGCCGACCTGTCGGCCGGCACCTTGTACGTCGGGCGTTGGCACCAGACCTCCGGCATCGGCCCGGGTGCGGCCACGCTGAGCTGGATCAAGCTGGGCCACGCCACCAGTGCCGAAATCCAGGCCCTGGCCGATCGCCTCACTGCCGCCGACATCCTCGACGTGCATCTGAGCGACCCGGGCGATGCCTCCTTCACCAAGATCCCGTTCAACGGCACCTTCAACTGGATCCGCATCAAACCCGGCATGGAGAAGGCGGCCACCTATCTGGAAACCCATCGCTATGCGGCGCTGGCCGGCGGCAGCCTGGGCTTCACCAAGCTTGAAGGCACCACCGTCAACGCCCGCGACAAGATCGCCTACATGGCGATGTCCTACATCGTCACCAGCATGCGCAACGGCTCGGGCGATGTAAAAGTGCAGGGCCCGGAAGCCGGTGCGGTGTATGCCCTGAATCTGCGCGGCGGCCAACGCGACAGCCACGGCACACCAATCCACAGCGACTGGGTGCCAATCGACATGGCCGCCCCGGCGGCCCTCACCGGCCACGATCTGGCCAAGGCCGACGCGCTGGGCAACCTGGCCGACCCGGAGCGCCTGGCCAACCCGGACAACCTCAAGTTCTCCGAAACCCTGCGCACCTTGTTCATCGGCGAAGACAGCAGCCTGCACGTCAACAATTTCCTGTGGGCCTACAACGTGGACAGCGGCACGCTGACGCGGGTGCTGTCGGTGCCCGCCGGTGCCGAATCGACCGGCCTGCACGCAGTCGACCAGATCCACGGCTGGACCTACGTGATGAGCAACTTCCAGCACCCCGGCGACTGGGAAAGCCCGCTGCACGACATCGTCAAGCCGGTACTGGACCCGCTGGTGCGTGCCCACTACAAGAACCGCTTCGGCGCAGCGGTGGGCTATCTCACCGGCGATCCGGTGGCAGTGCAGTTGGGCAAGGCGTAAGCGCAGGCGTCGTCGCTCGCAGTGCTGGCAATGCGCTGCGAGCGGCATCTTGTTTCGTCGGTCGTATCGACTGCGCGACAGGCGCTTGCATGAGGGCGCGCTGATGTATGGCCATCGCGCAGCGTCGAGCGCGCGGTGCCCTCACCGCTCGCGGGACACGCCGTCAACCCGTCCACAGGAGCTCGGTGGCGGCATCCATGCCGCCAACGGTCCCGCAATCGGCGAGGACACCGCACCAGACAGTTGGCTGGCGGGTCTTATTAAGACGAGGCATGCCGGCCCGCGGTAGACCGGTGTGACGTCGTTTTACTAGCCGCTCTTATTTCCAGCGCGGTGCGCGTCAGGCAGGCGACTCGCGCAGGCCAGCCCGGATGCGCAGTTCAAGACACGCGGCGCGTCTCCAATGCCGCCATCACGATGGGCTTGGCCCAATCGGGCACCTGCGCCAACTCTGCCGGTGTTTGCGGGTAGTGCAGGCCGCTGCGGTCCAGTTCCAGCACGAGCATCGGCGCCGCCTGACCCGCCGCGTCGGCCGGCGCGCTGTTGTCGTAAACATGCAGCACTGCCAGATGCGGCAGCAACGCGATCAGGTTGGCGCGCGATGTGTCGTAACGCGCGCGGATCTTGTGCTCGGGAATGGCATGGCCGCCGGCAGCGACCCGTGCTGCCACGCGCTGGACGTGCAGGTCCACCGTCGCCAACCCGCAGAACCAGACCGCCACCGTGTGCTGCACGCTGGCCTCGCGCAGCAGGCGCGGAATGGTGGTCGCGCCCAACGTTGTTTCGAATGCGAAATCGCTGCCGTCGGCCATCGCCTGGCGCAGCCGTCGCACGCCTTCCTGCCAGGCCTGGGCATTGGCCTCTTCCAGTGTCCAGCCCTGCTCCACCAGTTGCCGGGTGAAGGCATCCGGGTTGTACCAGCTGGCGCCGTCTTCCTGCAGCAAGGTGCCCAGCAATGAACTTTTACCGGCGCCGTTGACGCCAGCCAGTACAAGGATATTTCCCATCGATCAGAGCGACGGGCCCAAGGCAATCTTGCGACCACGGCGTGCGGGCTTGGCGATCACCTGGGCCAGCACCGCGGCATCGGTGACCGCGGCAAGATGCGCGTCGAATTTGGCCTGCAAGGCCTGCAGCGACTGCGCGCGTGTGGCCGCATCGGCAAGCGCACTGGCCTGCCGCACCAGATGCCGGTATTCCTCGGCATCCACCACCACCGCTTCGGGGTGGTTGTGATTGGTGATGACCACCGCGCCGTGGGTGCGCACCTTGCGCATCAGGCTGGGCCATCCCTTGATCTTGATGTCGGCCGCTGGCGCTTTTTCAAGCTCGGGCAAGTCCTGATGACGGGACATGAGGACGATCCTGCGAAGTGGGTGATTTCAGCCTACGCCAAAACATCCATTTTGGGAAATTTGTCTATTTTGGACTGGTTACAAGGGTACTCAGGCTGACAACAACGGAGCAGACAGTCATCAGGTGGACGCAGACGCACTCAGACCCAAACGCACGCGCGGTGCATGCCGCCCCAGCACGGGCCTCGCCGGCCTGAGATGAGCGCACGCGTTTCGTTGGCCGCTGCAAACGGAAACGGGGCCCGCAGGCCCCGTTCCTTGTCACGCGCGCTGCGCCTGGCTCAGCCGCGCAGCTTGCACAGCAGCTCGCGCGTCACCGGGTCGGCCACCTCGGCCGCTTCGCCCTTCAGCGCCGGCAGCAACTGGCTCGCCAGCTGCTTGCCCAGCTCCACGCCGAACTGGTCGAACGCGTTGATGCCCCACATCACCGACTGCACGTACACGCTGTGCTCGTACATCGAGATCAGCGCACCCAGCGCCTGCGGGGTGAGCGCATCGAGCAGGATCACCGTGCTCGGGCGGCCGCCCGGATAGCTGCGGTGCGGGTCGCTGCTGTCCTGGCCGTTGGCCAGCGCCTCGGTCTGCGCCAGCACGTTGGCCATCAGCGCGACGTGGTTTTCCGCATACGGGTCGTCGTTGTGCACGGTGCCGATGAAATCGGCCGGCACCACGCTGGTGCCCTGGTGCAGCGCCTGGAAAAAGCTGTGCTGCACATCGGTACCCGCACCGCCCCACCACACCGCTACGGTGTCGCTGTCCACCGCCGAGCCATCGAGCTTGACCCGCTTGCCCAGGCTCTCCATCACCAGCTGCTGCAGATACGCCGGCAGCAGTGCCAGGCGCTGGTCGTAGGTCATCACTGCGTGCGTGGCGCTACCGAGCAGGTTGCGGTTCCACACCGCCGTCAGCCCGTGCAGCACCGCGACGTTTTCTTCCAGCGGGGTGTTGAGCACGTGCGCATCGAACTGCGCGGCACCTTTCAGCAAGTGTTCGAAACGCTCAAAGCCGATCGCCAGTGCAATCGGGAAACCGACCGCCGACCACAGCGAATAACGTCCACCCACCCAATCCCACATCGGCAGCACGCGGCCGGGTGCGATATCGAAGGCCTTGGCGGCGCGTTCGGGGTTGGCGCTCACCGCGTACAGGCGCTCACTGCCACCCAGCCAGGCATGCAGGATGCCGCCGTTGAGCAGGGTTTCCTGGGTGCCAAAGGTCTTGGAAATCAGGATGCCGGCGGTGCGCGCCGGGTCCAGCGTGGCCAAGGTGCGCTGCATCGCCGCGCCATCGACATTGGACACGAAATGCACGCGGAAACGCGCACCGGACGGCGCACGCAACGCATCGGCGACCAGGCGCGGGCCCAGGTCGGAACCACCGATGCCGACACTGACGATGTCCGTGACATCGGTGGCTTCCAGCTGCTGGATCAAATCGCCCATGCGTTGGCGCACTTGCGCAGCCGTTGCATACGCCTCGGAGGCAACCGGCGCGTCGGTCAGATCGCCGCGCAACGCGGTGTGCAAGGCCGCGCGCTGTTCGGTGACATTGACCTGCTCGCCACGAAACAGGCGCTGGAACGCACCGGCCAGATCGCGCTCGCGGGCGATGGCGAACAGTGAATCGAGCGCGGCGCGGTCGTACTTCTGCCGCGCGAAATTGAAATACAACGGACCGACTTGCCTGGCGTACTGCGTCGGCCGTTCCGGCTCGGCGGCAAGCAATGCGGGGATGGCAGCGCCACGCAGGCGCTGGGCGTGGGCGTGAAGCGCGTCGAATCCGTTGGTCTGTGTCATGCGGCCTGCGTGGGGATGCTGTGGTTGGTGTGGGAGATCGCGTTGTGCGCGTTCACATATACCAGATTGGGCTTGAAGGTCTTGGCTTCGTCTTCGCTCATGCTGGCGAACGCCGCCACGATGATCAGATCGCCTACCTGCACATGACGCGCCGCGCCGCCGTTGAGCGACATGATGCCGCTGCCGTCTTCGGCGCGAATGGCATAGGTGCTGAAACGCGCACCGTTGGTGACGTCCCAGATATGCACCTGTTCGAATTCGCGGATGCCGGTCGCTTCCAGCAGCAGGCCGTCGATGGCGATCGAGCCTTCGTAGTTGAGTTCGGAGTGGGTGACGGTGGCGCGGTGGATCTTGGCTTTCAGCAGGGACAGATGCATGGACGGAAGGCAACGACAAAAGGAAAGCCGGCATTTTAGCGGAAAGCACCCGCCCCCACCGGTTCGCGCTGCGGCCGGTGGTGAGGGCTTCAGGCCGGCGCGGTGCGAAAACGCACTCGCATCGGTTCGCTGGCGCTGCTGCTGAAGCCAGGCGCTGCGTCCGCAGCGCAAGCCCGCTCAGAATTCCAGGTTGTCGATCAAACGCGTATTGCCCAGGCGGGCCGCGATCAGGGCCACGCGCGCGCCGGCGTGGCTGTCGCCCGGCTCGCTCAGGTCGGGCAGCCGCAGCACCGCATAATCGACCCGGAAACCGGCCTGCTCCAGCGCATGGCTGGCCGCATCTTCCACCTGCGCACGCGGCGTGCCGGCGGCATAGCTGTCGCGCATCTGCAGCAGCACCTTGCGGATCTTGGCCGAGGTCGGGCGATCTTCTGCCGACAGATACTGGTTGCGCGAGCTCATCGCCAGGCCATCGGCCTCGCGCACGATGCTGCCGCCCAGGATCTCGATCGGAAACGCCAGGTCGGCCACCATCTGCCGGATCACCGCCAGCTGCTGGTAATCCTTCTTGCCGAAGGCGGCCACGTCCGGCTGCACCTGGTTGAACAGCCGCGCCACAACCGTGCACACGCCATCGAAGTGCCCCGGCCGGCACTCGCCTTCCAGCACGTCACTGACGCCGGGCGCATGGATGGGCGTGGCCAGCGCGGTGCCGAGCGGGTACATGGTGTGCACGTCCGGCAGCCACAACGCATCGCACCCGGCATCTTCCAGGCCGCGCAGGTCGGCCTCGGGCGTGCGCGGGTAGCGCGCGAAATCTTCGTTGGGGCCGAACTGGGTCGGGTTGACGAACACGCTGGACACCACGCGGTCGGCGTACTGGCGCGCCAGCATCACCAGCGAATAATGGCCGGCGTGCAGGTTGCCCATGGTGGGCACCAGCGCCAAGCGCAAGCCTTCACGCTTCCAGCCAGCAACCAGGGCGCGCAGTGCGGAAAGATCGGTCAGCGTCTGGATCATGCGGCGTACGCGTGCCCTGCATCGGGAAAGCTGCCGTCGCGCACGGCCTGCGCGTAGGCACGCACCGCGCCGGCGACCGATCCGCCTTCGGCGAGGAAATCCTTGACGAACTTGGGCCGGCGGTGACCGCTGTCCAGGCCCAGCATGTCGTGCATCACCAGTACCTGGCCGTCGCAACCGGGGCCTGCACCAATCCCGATGGTGGGCACGCCGAGCGCGGTGCTGATCTGTGCGGCGATCGGCGTCGGCACGCATTCCAGCACCACCAGGCTGGCACCGGCGTCGACCACCGCCTGCGCATCGCGGCGCAACTGCTCGCCGGCTTCGCCGCGGCCCTGCACCGTGTAGCCGCCAAAGCGCAGCACCGATTGCGGGGTGAGCCCCAGGTGCGAGCAGACCGGGATCTCGCGCTCGACCAGGTAACGGATGACCTCGAGCTTGTGCCCGGCGCCTTCGATCTTGACCATCTGCGCACCTGCCTGCAGCAGCTGGGTTGCCGCATCGAGCGCGCGCTGCGGCGTGGCATCGGCCTGGAACGACAGATCGGCCACCAGCAAGGCCCGCTCCAGCACGCGTGCCACCGCAGCGGTGTGGTAGACCATGTCGGCCGTGGTCACCGGCAAGGTGGAATCGTGGCCCTGCACCACCATGCCGAGCGAGTCGCCGACCAGGATCAGGTCCACGCCGTTGGCGTCGAAGCTGCGCGCAAAGCCGGCGTCGTAGGCGGTCAACATGACCAGTTTTCGACCCTCGCGCTTGGCCTGCGCCAAGGCGGGCACGGTCCAGGGCTTGCTGTCGGCGTGGCTGCTCATGAAGTCATTACGTGGGGTGATAAGCCCGCCATTATCTACCCAATCGGCTCCAGCCCGCAGACATCGATGGCTTGCAGGGCGTGCCGCACTGTTCCATGGCCCGGAATGATCGCCTCCGGTGCCAGCTCCGACAACGGCAGCAGCACGAAGCCGCGGGCGTGCAGATGCGGGTGCGGCACCTGCAACTGCGGCAGATCGATCACCTGGTCCGCATACAGCAGCAGGTCCAGATCCAGCGTGCGCGGGCCCCAGCGCTCGCCGGCCCGACGCTCGCGGCCGAACGACTGTTCGATGCCGAGCAAGGCCTCCAGCAACGGCAGCGGGGCAAGATCGGTGCGCAGCCGGGCCACGGCATTGATGAAATCGGGCTGGTCTTCGCGGCCCCAGGCCGGCGTGCGGTACAGCCGCGAGGCCGCGACCAGCGTGGTCTGCGGCAACACCCCTAGCGCGGCGATGGCCGCGCGCACGCTGGCCTCGGCCGGGCCCAGGTTGGCGCCCAGGCCGACAAAGGCGGTCTGCATGCCCTACTCGCCTGAAGGCGCGCCGGAACGACGATGGCGGCGGCGACGCTTGCGCGGTGCACCCTCGTCGCCTTCGTGATCGACCTGCGCCGATTCGATCGCATCCACCAGCTCCTGGCCGGAGGACTTCTGCGCCTCGCGCCAGAACTCCACATCGGCGGCGTGGTCGGCCGAAGCGAACTGACGCAACACCAGGAAATCGAATGCCGCGCGGAAACGCGGATGCGACAAGGTGCGGAATACGCGCTTGCGCTGACGCGAGGAGAAGCGTGTCTGCAATAGCCAGATTTCCTGCATCGGCAGCGAGAAGCGGCGTGGCAATGCAACGCGCTCCAGCTGATGCAAGGTGACGCGGTCGGCCGCACGGCGCTGCGCATCTTCCGGCTGCACGCCCTGCGCCTGCAGCCCCATCAAGGTGCGGCAGAACGCCGGCCACAGCAGCAGCGCAAACAGGAAGGCCGGCGACACCGGCTCGTCGTTGGCCACGCGCGCATCGGTATTGCGCAGACCTTCCAGCACCATGGCGCGCAACGCGCCGCTGCGGTTGGATTTCAATGCCGCCGCGCTTTCCGGAAACAGCGCGCCGAGCAGGCCATAACGCTCCAGACCCTCGAAGCTGGCCACACCGTGCCCGGACAGGAACAGCTTGAGAATTTCTTCGAACAGGCGTGCGGGCGCGGCTTCGGACAACAGCCCGGCCAGGCGCGGAATGGGTTCTGCGGTGCCGGCTTCGATGTCGAAATTCAACTTGGCCGCCAGGCGCACCGCGCGCAGCATGCGCACCGGATCTTCCTGGTAACGCAGCTCCGGGTGCCCGATCAACTTCATCAGGCGCGCCTGCACGTCTTCGAAGCCGCCGCAATAATCGCGCACCGAGAAATCCTCGATCGCGTAGTACAGGGCGTTGCAGGTGAAGTCGCGGCGGATCGCGTCGTCTTCGATGGTGCCGTAGACGTTGTCGCGCACCAGCCGGCCATTATCCAGTTCGCGGTCGCCGCTGCCATCGTCGATGTTGGCGCGGAAGGTGGCCACTTCGATGATTTCGCGGCCGAACACCACGTGCGCCAGACGGAACCGTCGGCCGATCAGGCGACAGTTGCGGAACAGCGCCTTGACCTCTTCCGGCGTGGCGCTGGTGGCCACGTCGAAATCCTTGGGGTGGCCGCCGACCAGCAGATCGCGAACCGCGCCGCCGACCAGGTAGGCACCAAAGCCCGATTCGCGCAGGCGGTACAGCACGCGCAGCGCGTTGGGGCTGATGTCCTTGCGCGAGATGGTGTGCTGATCGCGTGGGATGACGCGCAGCGTGAACGGAGATGTAACTGAGGGTTCGATGATGGCGCTTCCGTCTTGTGTTGCAGGATTGCCCAACGGCTATTACCTCACTATACTAGCGCGCTGCACAAGACGTGACAAAAGCGCTCCCTTCGTCTAATGGTTAGGACGTGGCCCTCTCAAGGCTAAAACAGGGGTTCGAGCCCCCTAGGGAGCACCACCTCTCGTCTCACTGCAGAAACGCCAGAGCCCCGCATTGCGGGGCTTTTGCGTTGTGTTGCAGGCAATTTGCATGTGGTGTGGACTGCGCCGTTGTGCGGCAGGCCGCGACGGCCTTCGCGCGCATGCCTGGATCTGGACGACACGGCCCGGGCGCACCAAGTGGTCGAAATTGGTTGCCGTCCTGCGCTGCTGGAGTGCTCGCGTTGAACGTGGGTCCCATGCGGCCGTGCTGGTCTGGATGAGATGCCGCACGACCGCCATCGCTTCCTGGTTCAAGCGCATGCAGGCATCGCACGGCAGATGCCAGGGGCCACATCGCTCACCGTCGCGTCGCTCACATCAGCCACAAAAGCAGAAGAAACACAGACGGGTCGAACAGCAATGCCTCACGCATGCCGCGTTCGTCGCGCCTTGCTGAGGCGGTCGCCATACCTGATTTGCGCGCCAGTCGTGCCGGACGCCTCGGCAGTTTGCAGTACATGGCCTCAGCTCACACGGCAGCTAAAGAAGGTAACTCGGCGTCGCTGCCGGTTTCGGCGACGGCGTCGTGGGCATGCAGGCTTTCCAGATGGCGCACTGCCACATCAAAGGTCGCATGGTGCTCTGCCAGCGCCTTGCGCAGGCGTCGCGCTGCGTCTTCGACATACATCAGGTTTGCGCCATTCAAGCGCGCGAACTCCTGCTCGTCGGTCCGCCGCACCGCGGCCTGCACCGGCGTTGCCAGCGCCTGCTCGCAAAGATCGAGCAGTTCACGGATCGCAAAGCGCTGCGTTTCCGCGCCCAGCTCAATGCGCACCTGCGCCACGCTGCGTTGGCTATGCGGGGTGGCGTAGGAACCGTGCTCCTGCAGCCATTGCGCAACCTCCTGCAGCGGCAGCGCCTCGCGCCCGGCGTGCTGCTGCACGAACGCATCGCTCAGCAACTGCCGCGACAACGCCGCCGAACATGGGCAGGTGGACGCGTACAGCACATCGACCTGTAGCTGGATTGTGGTGTGCCCTGCCCTGCGGTGCGCGACGATGTGCACCGGATAGGCACGCCAGCCGCTCAGCCCTTCGCTGCGCAACGCCGGCATGCGCAGCAGCATGTCAAAGCACAGCGTCAGCCGCGCCGCGCGGCTCCCGCAATCGGCATGACTGGCGACCAGCGCCTGCAGCAGCTGCGACAGCATGGCCGGCGACACCGGCTGCTGCAGATGCAGGTCCAGCAGGCGATACAGCCGCGACATATGGATGCCCTTGAGCTCGGGCCGCGGCAGATCGACCTGCACGCTGGCGCGCGCGGCAAGCCCGGCGCCGCCAGCTTGCAGATGCACAGGGATGGCGATGTCCTGCATGCCCACCCAGCGCAACGGCGCACTCAGGGCGGAGAGTTCGGTAACGGCAACATCGGGAAGCGTGGCGGACATCGGGTGCTCGTCAAAGGGTAAAGGTGGCGATCGCGGCTCAGGCGCGACCGGGAAAGGCAGCGAAGTAGTCGTCGATGCCCGCATGCAGCGTCTGCGCCAGCTCGTCCTGATGCGTATCGCCGCACAGGCGCCGGCAATCGTCGCGATTGCTCATGAAGCCGGTTTCCACCAGCAACGAGGGAATATCCGGCGATTTCAGCACCGCAAAGCCGGCCTGCCCGACCTGGTGTTGGTGCAGTTGCGTCACCTGCTGCAGGCGCGCCAGCATCAACGTGCCAAACGCAAGGCTGCTGGCGATGGTGCGGCTCAGCGACAGGTCGGCCAGCACCTGCGACAGCACCGGATTGCTCGGCACCCGCAGCCGGCGCGCGGTGTCGCCCATGTCGTCGGCCGCGTTCTCGCTATCGGCGATCCAACGCGCCAGTGCCGAACTGGAACCAGTCTGAGAGAGCGCAAACACCGAGGCGCCGCGCGCTTGGCGTGTTGGCGCGGCATCGGCATGGATGGAGACGAACAAATCCGCGTTGTGGCGATGTGCAATCAACACGCGCTCATGCAACGGCACGAAGCGGTCGTCGCTGCGGATCATGGTGGGCCGATAGCGTGCATCGTTGGCCAGGCGTTGATGCAGCCGCCCGGCCACCGCCATGGCGACATGTTTTTCGTAACGCGCATCGGCACTGACCGCGCCCGGATCCTTGCCGCCGTGGCCGGCATCGATGGCGACGACATAGGGATGCAGGCGCGAACGGGCCGGGTCTGCGGGCGCTGTTTCAGCAGCATGGTCGCTGACGGTCAGGGCCGCGCCACCGGGCATGGTGGCCAGCTCCAGCACCAGCGCACTGCCATCCCAGCGCATGTCGACTGAACAGGGCTGCTGCAGATCCAGCACGACGCGCAGACCATCCAGATGCGGCGCGCTGCGTATGCGGGTTACCGCAGTGCCGGCGGGCATCGGATCGATAGGAGGCGACTGCGGCGACGCGCCAGAGAGATCGATAACCACGCGCTCAGGATCGGACAACCTGAAACTGCGGTAGGCCACCTGCGCACCCAGCTCCAGCCGCAGGAGAAGCAACTCGCCCTGCTGTTGCACGCGGTATCCCCGCAAGGCCGGGAGCCCCCGCGCAGCCCCGAAGGTCGGTGCAAGCATCAATGCAGCAGCTCCACCCTGTAACAGATGCCGACGCTTCATCACGCCCTGCCCTCACAACTCAAGCAATCGACCCGCCACAGCAAACGGCAGCGCAGAGCGCGGTGCGATTCAGGGCAGCAGCTGCACCACAGGAGAAGGCAGAACACGGGAGGTAAGACTGCGCGGCGAAGATGAAGTGTTATAAAGTAACATTTCTTCAGCAAAAGCAAGCCTGTTGCCGCCTTCCTGCGCCCCCGTGTTCATCTCCTCGTCCAGAAGCCGCCCATGTCCCACCCTATCCCCGAGACCTACGACGCCTGGCGTCGCTGCATTGAGATCGACTGCGCCCAGCCCCTGACAGCAACCTTCATTGCCCGGCGCCTCGCAGCGCTCCAAGACCCTGCCGATCACCACACTCAGCAGTTCCTGCGTCGCTGGGGGCCTGCGCATCACCAGCAGGTGATTGAGTGGTTTGGGCGCGCTGACAACGAACTCAAGCTGAGTCGGTGAGTTGGCCCGTCTGGAGTGCTACACAGACTGGGAAGATAGATAGGTCTAGGGCCTAAGGAACACGTTCCAAATAGCTTTTTAATCGCTGTCTTGCTAGCCAGGTATTACTCAACGATTTTCTGCGACAAACAATCAACAAAACTTCTTCGTCAGGACGTAACGTATAAGAGCCTGAATCGCAGGCGGAGTTGCCCCGTACAGGGGGAAGGCAAATCATGAAAAACGCAACCAATTGGCTTAAGGGTTTTTGCTTAATCGCCGGACTTTTTGTATCAAGCGCGGCGATGGCTCAATGCTGTGGAACTGGCGGTATCGGCGCATATGCAATGACAGGGCTTGGCGATAGCAACCCCAAAGCCGCCAACCTCGCCATTGACTCATCTCTTGCCATATATGAACTCCATCGCGATGGAGTCACCTACTTGCAAATCAACGATGTCACCGGCATAGTCCGCGCGGTAGTTGCAAGAGTGGACAACGCCCTCTGGACCTTGCCAATGGGCAAGGATGTAGAGCGCGTCGTGTTGCCTTCAGCAAACAAGATTTCTGCAAGCACCCGCTCAAATGACCCGGCAACACCTGATGCAATCCAACGCGATCAAGCACGACTCGTCTATAAAACAAAGAACTTCACGGTACTAACCCGGCGCGAAGCAACTGGGGACCGGTGGATAGTCTCCCCCTGACCTCCACGGAATCAGGCTCAGCAACAAAGAACGTCACCACTAACGCATGGCGGCGGCGACTCGTGCCGCCATGCGCTTTCAATCGCGCATCCAGTTCGGCTTCGACATCGTCCGAGTCGCGTCCAGCCGGCTCAGCTGACGAAGAATCCGCAATAACGCGCACCACAACTCCTCTAGCCCCTTTTCCGGTCCACGCACGCGCCTGGATGAAATGCTTGCTAGCTGATGGCAATATCTCGACACAGTTGAGCACACTGCGATAAGCGCTCAGCTGTAACTCCAACGACAGATTCTTGCAATCTCCGCGAAACACGTGTTGAAACCGAGATTGACAGAAACGCTCAAGTGCTGGCGAACGCAAGGCTTGATAGAGCCCATGCGTCTCGATTTCCAAAGGATAAAGTGCGGCTACGTATTGCTGCAATAACTGCGATTCGAGCACACCAACCCGTGTCATTTCCATCGCAACCGCGTGCTGTCCTTTCGCCCTCAAATCAGCCACGACGTCTTTTCGCATCCTGTTGATCTGTACATTGATATCAGAATATTCAAGTACGCGGTTGCGCAACAGGCGCTCTGCACTGGAATAGCTCGCGCGAGCAAATAGAAACTGGTCGTCATTCGCGAGATTTGAGACATTCTTGCGAGCAAAATCACGCAAGCGCGCGTTGAAGACAAAAAGAACCGTCGTTATGACCCCATAGAGCAATTGGACATTGTAGACCTGTTGATCAAAGAATCCGGCCTGATAGCGACGTCCCCCCGATTTTGAGTAGCGCCGCAGTTTGGAGTCCAATTCCCTACCCGAAGGAGATTGGACGTGAAGAAGCGTTTTACTGACGAGCAGGTCATCGGCTTTCTGCGTGAGGCCGAAAGCGGCGTGGCGATCAAGGACCTGTGCCGGCGCCATGGCTTCAGCGAGGCCTCCTACTACCTGTGGCGCAGCAAGTTTGGCGGGATGAGCGTGCCCGATGCCAAGCGACTCAAGGACCTGGAGGCAGAGAACACGCGCCTGAAGAAGCTGCTCGCCGAGCAGGTGTTCCAGAACGATCTGATCAAGGAGGCGCTGCAAAAAAAATGGTGAGCGCACCGGCGCGTCGTGCGCTGGTGCGCGAGTGGATCGGGCGAGGGGCCAGCGAGCGTGGCGCGTTGGCCGCGATCGGCATGAGCGCCAGTGCGCTGCGCTATTGCCCGCGCGAGGACCGCAACGTTGCGCTACGCGAGCGCATCGTGGAACTGGCGCATCGCCACAAGCGCTACGGCGTGGGGATGATCTATCTCAAGCTGCGCCAGGAAGGACGCCTGGTGAACTACAAGCGTGTGGAGCGCTTGTACCGCGAGCAGCAGCTGCAAGTCCGCCGCCGCAAGCGCAAGAAAGTGCCAGTGGGCGAGCGTCAGCCGCTGCTGCGGCCATCGCAGGCCAACCAGGTGTGGTCGATGGACTTTGTGTTCGACCGCACCGCCGACGGCCGGGCGATCAAGTGCCTGGTGATCGTGGACGACGCCACACATGAGGCGGTCGCCATCGAGGTGGAGCGTGCAATCTCGGGCCATGGCGTGACGCGTGTGCTGGAGCGGCTGGCCATCAGCCGCGGCTTGCCGCAGGTGATCCGCACCGACAACGGCAAGGAGTTCTGCGGCAAGGCAATGGTGGCCTGGGCGCATGCGCGTGGCGTGCAGTTGCGACTCATCCAACCCGGCAAGCCGAATCAGAACGCCTATGTCGAATCGTTCAACAGCCGGCTGCGCGATGAATGCCTCAACGAGCACTGGTTCCCGACACTGCTGCACGCACGCACCGAGATCGAGCGCTGGCGACGCGAATACAACGAGGAGCGACCCAAGAAAGCAATTGGCGGCATGACCCCGTCCGCGTATGCCCAACAGCTGGCCAACACCGATATCATCAACCCCGGACTCTAGACCCGGCCGCTACTCAGGATGGGGGGACGTCGATAGCGACGTCCCCCCGATTTTGAGTAGCACCCCAGTTTGGAGTCCAATTCCCTACCCCGAAGGAGATTGGAAGTAAACAAGCGTTTGACCGACGGGCAGGTCACCGGCTTCCTGCGCGAGGCCGAAAGCGACGTGGATTTCAAGGTGGCGGCTGCGATGGCATGGCGGCCTCTGGTGATGTTGCTTTCAGTACGCGACAGCGCCTCTAAAATCAAGTTGCTGCGCGCCTTGCGACGAGGCGAGTTACATGAAGTAATTGCCGAGTTCGTCGGTGGCGGATGCAGCGCCCTGTACTTGGCGCCCCAGGTCTGATACCGGGGATTGCGCCGCCAAGAGATGTAGCAGGCTGCTGAGATAGCAACTCCGAAGTACAAAAAAGGCCACGCAGTGCGCGGCCTTCTTCGTTTTCCATGCCGATATCGGCATACAGAGGCGATCAGCCCTCCATTTGTTCCAGTTCCTTGCCCTTGGTCTCGTAGACGTACTTGAGGACGAAGAACACCGAGATGAAGGCGGCGACCGTATAGATGCCGTATGCGCCGGCCAAACCAATGCTGCCGAGCAGGATCGGGAAGCTGACGGTGATGGCGAAGTTGGAGGTCCACTGCGCGGCACCGGCGATGGCCAGGCCCGAGCCGCGGATCTGGTTGGGGAACATTTCGCCCAGCATCACCCACATCACCGGGCCCCACGAGGCGTTGAAGAACACCACGTAGACGTTGGCGGCGACCAGCGCGAGCATGCCCATCGCGTCGGTCATGGCGAGCTTGCCGTTGGGGTCCAGCGAGGCGGTGGCGAACGCGTAGGTCACCAGGGCCAGGGAGACGGCCATGCCTGCCGAGCCGATCCACAGCAGCGGCTTGCGGCCGATCTTGTCGACCAGCATCACCGTGACCAGGCAGGCGCCAATGCTGAGGCCGCCGGAGAGCACGTTGATCAGCAAGGCGTCCTGTTCGGAGAAGCCGACCGCCTGCCACAACACCGCGCCGTAATAGAACACCACGTTGATGCCGACCAGCTGCTGGAACACCGCCAGGCCGACGCCGATCCAGACGATCGGGCGCACCTTGCCGGTGGCCTTGTTGATCAGGTCGGAGAACTTGGGCTTGTGCTGGTCGGCCGACATGGAGCCGGAGATTTCGCTCAGCTTGGTCTGCGCAGCCGCGTTACCGTACAGGCGCTTGAGCACCACCAGCGCCTGCTCGCGACGGCCCTTGACCACCAGATAACGCGGGCTTTCCGGGATGACCAGCAGCAGCAGCAAAAATGCCAGCGACGGAATCGCCTGCATCCAGAACATCCAGCGCCATGCGGCCTGCCCGCCCCATAGCGGCTCGGTGGACGCGCCAGCGGCGTTGGCCAGCAGGTAATTGCTCAGGAACGCGCAGAACAGCCCGCTGATGATGGCGATCTGCTGCATCGTGGCGAGCCGGCCGCGATAGCGCGCCGAAGCAACCTCGGCGATATACGCCGGCGAAATGACACTTGCCGCGCCGACGGCAAAGCCGCCCATCACGCGCGCAAAGATGAAGAAGCCGGAGCTGTGCGAGGCACCGGCACCGATGGCCGAGAGCAGGAACAGCGCCGCAGAAATGATCAGGACCGCGCGGCGGCCCCAGCGGTCGGCCAGGCGGCCGGCAAAGAAGGCGCCGATGGCGCAACCCAGCAGCATCGAGGCGACCTCGAACCCGGTCTCGGCGGCGCTGGAATTGAAGGTCTGCTTCAGGCCGTCGACAGTGCCGTTGATCACGCCGCTATCGAAACCGAACAAGAATCCGCCGATCGTGGCTACGCAACTGATCAGGACGATAAAACGGGTGTTCTCACCGGCATCGGGGGCGCCGTTTACGGAGACACTGGACATGGGTTCACCTGGAAGCATGCAAAGGAGCGGCCACGGGGGTGGCCGACATCGGCCGACGACGCGCAGTGCGCCGCCGGCCACGGGACATCAACGCGTCAGATACTGATTGATCAGGTTTTCGTAGGCTTCCTGGCGGCCGCTGAGTTGCTTGGGCGCATTGCCGGCGGCGTGCTTGGCCACATCCACCAGCGTGCTGGTGCCGTTGGCAAAGTCTGCACCGGCGCCGTTGTCGAAGCTGGCGTAACGCTCGGCGCGCCACTGCTCCAACGGCGAAGACGTCAGCAATGCGTTGGCCACCTCCAGCCCGCGTGCGAACGCGTCCATGCCACCGATGTGGGCCAGGAACAGATCCTGCGGGTCGGACGATTCGCGGCGCACCTTGGCATCGAAATTCAACCCGCCCGGTGCCAGCCCGCCCTGGCGCAGCACCACCAGCATCGCGCCGACGGTGTCGTACAGGTCGGTCGGGAACTGGTCGGTATCCCAGCCGTTCTGCGGGTTGCCGCGGTTGGCGTCGATGCTGCCCAGCAGGCCGGCGTCGGAGGCGACCTGCAGGTCGTGCTCGAAGCTGTGACCGGACAGCGTGGCGTGGTTGGCTTCGATATTGAGTTTGAAATCCTGGTCCAGGCCGTGCTGACGCAGGAAACCGATCACCGTGGCGCTGTCGAAGTCGTACTGGTGCTTCATCGGCTCCATGGGCTTGGGCTCGATCAGGAAGTTGCCGGTGAAGCCGATCGCGCGGCCATAGTCGCGTGCCAGGGTGAGGAAGCGCGCCATGTTGTCCTGCTCGCGCTTCATCTGGGTGTTGTGCAAACACGCATAGCCTTCGCGGCCACCCCAGAACACGTAGTTTTCGCCGCCCAATTCAACGGTGGCATCGATCGCGGCCTTGACCTGTACGGCGGCACGCGCCACCACGTTGAAGTCCGGGTTGGTGGACGCACCATTCATGTAGCGCGGGTGCGAGAACAGGTTGGCGGTGCCCCACAGCAGCTTGACGCCGGTGTCGGCCTGGCGCTGCTTGGCGATACCGACCATGTGGGTGAGGTTGCGCTCGTACTCACCAATATCGTCGGCATCCGGCGACAGGTCGATGTCGTGGAAGCAGTAATACGGCACGCCGAGCTTGGTGAAGAATTCGAACGCGGCATCGGCCTTGGCTTCGGCACGATCGAGCGCGCTGTTGCCGATATCCCACGGATGCGCGCGCGTGCCCGGACCGAACGGATCGGCACCGTTACCGCAGAAGCTGTGCCAATAAGCCACGGCAAAGCGCAGATGCTCGGCCATGGTCTTGTCGCCGATTTTCTTGTTGGCGTCGTAGACCTTGAACGCGAGCGGGTTGTCGGAGTCGCGGCCTTCGAAGCCGATCTTGCCGATGCCGGGGAAATATTCCTTGGCGCCGATGTAAACGGTGTTGCTCATGGGGTGTGATGTCCTTGCTGCTGGGGGAGTTGTAGAAAAAGGCGTGTCGCTCAGCCGGCGTAGAGCGGGCTGACGACCTGCAGGTGCTTGAGAAAAGTCTGGTAGTGCTGCTGATACTGGGCCACGCGCTGCGGGTCGGGCTGCGCGGCAAGCGCATCGTCCACCTGCAGGTGCTCCAGCACCACGTCCGACAGCGCGGCATCACCACCATCGTCGCGGTCGCAGGCCCACAGGGCCTGCAGCGCCGCACCGAAGGCCGCACCTTCGGGCTGGGTCGGCACCACGACCTGCAGGTTGAACACGTCGGCCACCATCTGCCGCCATTGCGCGCTCTTGCTGCCGCCGCCGGTGAGCAGGATGGTGTCGAACTGCAGGCCGGCCGCCACGAAGGCGTCGAAGCCGTTGCGCAGGCTGTAGGTCGCCCCTTCCATCGCGGCACGATAGAAATGCGCAGCGGTGGTGTTGTGCAGATCCATACCGAACAGGCAGCCACGTGCATCGGGCAAGTTGGGCGTGCGCTCGCCGTTGAAGAACGGCAGCAACACCAGGCCATCGGCGCCCGGCGCGGTGTCGGCGATCATCGCTTCGGTCTGCTCGCGGGTGATGGCGAACATGCGCATCACCGCTTCGGTGGCGACGGTGCAATTCATCGTGCAGATCAACGGCAGCCAGCCGCCGCTGGACGAGCAGAACGCCGCCCAGCGTGCGTCATCATCCACCACCGGGTGATCGGCGTAGGCGAACAAGGTGCCGCTGGTGCCCAGGCTCATGGTCAGGCGGCCCGGCACCACGTTGCCGGTACCGATGGCAGCCATCATGTTGTCGCCACCGCCGGTGGTGACGCGTACGCCGGCCGGCAGGTTCAGTGCCTCGGCCGCGGCATCGGACAATGGGTAGACCGCGCCGGTTTCCACCAGTGGCGGCAATGCCTCACGCAGGTCGCGCTGCGCATCCACCGCGCCGAGCATGCGCTCGGACCATTGGCGCGTGCGCACATCCAGCCAGCCGGTGCCGGAGGCATCGCCGACTTCGGCAAAGCGCTCGCCGGTGAGCCAGAAATTGATGTAGTCGTGCGGCAGCATCACCGTGGTCATTGCGGCGTACGCCTCGGGACGGTGCTTGCGCGTCCACGGCAACTTGGAGGCGGTATAGCCGGCCATGATCGGGTTGCCTGCGGTTGCGACACTGCCTGCCGCACCGCCGACCGCATCCATGATCTCGTCGCATTCCAGCGCGGTGCTGGTGTCGCACCACAGCTTGACCGGTGCGGTGACGCTGCCATCGGCGGCCACCGGCACAAAGCCGTGCTGCTGGCCGGACACGGAAATGCCGCGCACGCGCGCACGCTGCTCGCCATCGAGCTGCGCAAAGCAACGCACGATGCCGTCGATCCACCACTGCGCCTGTTGCTCGCGGGTGCCGTCGTCGCGGCTGATCAGCTCCATCGGCGCTGCGATGGTGGCGACCACGGCGCGGTCCTGCGCGTCGTAGGCCACCAGCTTGACGCTCTGCGTGCCCACGTCCAATCCTACGTACAAGCTCATTGCTTCACCAATCGGTTGTTGTTGAGTCCCACCTGCTGGGTGCGGCCTGCGCCCAGTTCCAGGTCCAGGGTCTGCCCTGCGTAGGACAGTTGATAACGCCCGCCACGATCGCTGTGCACCCGTGCCTGCTGCAAGCGACCGCCATCCCATTCCAGATCGACGCTGGCACCGCCGCGCACACGCAGACCGCGCACGCTGCCGCGCGGCCAGGCGCCGGGCAATGCGGGCAGCAAAAACACGCTGCCGCCCCAGCTTTGCAACAGCATTTCGGTGATGCCGGCGGTGCCGCCGAAATTGCCGTCGATCTGGAACGGCGGATGCGCGTCGAACAGATTCGGGTAGGTGCGCTCGGGCGAGATCAGCAATTGCAGGATGCGATACGCATGCTCGCCATCGGCCAGCCGCGCCCACAGGTTCAAACGCCAACCGATGCCCCAGCCGGTGGTGTTGTCGCCACGGATTTCGAGCGTGCGCTTGGCGGCGGCGGCCAGCTCGGGCGTATCGCGCAAGTTGATCTGGCTGGACGGATGCAGGGCATACAGATGCGAAACATGCCGGTGCTGCATCTCCGGCGCCTGCATGTCCCAATCCTGCTGCCACTCCTGCAATTGGCCGGCCTTGCCGATGCGGTTGGGCGGCAACTGCTCGCGCAGCGTGGTCAGCTGCCGGGCGAAATCCGCATCCACATCGAGCAGCTTGCTCATGGCGATGCACTGCGCGAACAGATCACGCAACAGCTGCGCATCCATGGTGGGCCCGGCACACACCGCCGCGCCGAACGGGTGCTGGTTTTCCGGCGAGATCGAGGGGTTGGTGACCATTGCGCCCGTTTGCGGGTCGCGCACCAGGGTGGCAGCGAAGAACTCCGCCGCGCCCTTGAACAGCGGATAGATCTTGCCCAGATAGGCGCGGTCGCGGCCGTAATCCCAGCGGTCCCACAGCTGCTGCAGCAACCACACCCCGCCCATCGGCCACAGGCTCCACTTGGCGCCATCGATCGGGCCGGCCTGGCGCCACAGATCGGTGTTGTTGTGCACCACCCAACCGGGCGCGTCGTAGAGCGCTCTTGCGGTGTGCGCGCCGGTCTTGGCCAGATCGAACAGCATGGATTCCAGCGGTTCAACGCACTCGTGCAGCGCGTTGGCCTCGCTGGGCCAGTAGTTCATCTCGGTGTTGATGTTGATGGTGTACTTGCTTTCCCACGGCGGCTGCATCAGGTCGTTCCAGATGCCCTGCAGGTTGGCCGGCTGGGTGCCGGGCCGCGAACTGCAGATCAACAGGTAACGGCCGTATTGGTGATACAGCGCGGCCAGTGCCGGATCGTTGCCGCCTGCGAAGCGTTGCACGCGTTCGCCGGTGGGCAGGCTTGCCGCGTCGCTGCTGCCCAGGTCGATTGCCACACGCCGGAACAGGCGTTGATGATCGGCCAGATGCGCACGCAACAGCGCCGGGAAATCCAGCTTGGCGGCTTTTTTCAAACTTGCTGCGGTCAATGCAAGCGGTTCGCCATCGACCGCATCGAAGCGTTGGTAACTGGTGGCGGCGGTGAGCAGCAGCACCACTTCATCGGCCGCTTCGATGCGCAGACGGTCGCGCAACGCGGTAACCGTGCCGCCCTTCACCTGCGGCAATACCCGCAAGGCAAACCGCAGCTTGCCTTCGATGCCGGCGAAGCTGCCGTTGCGGCCACTGAACAGCAGCCCGCCCTGCTCCGCGGTGACCTCGCCGCTTTGCGGGCTGTCGATGCCCACGCGCAGGGAAATCGCGCGTGGCCGGTCGCACGACAAGCGCACCACAATGCAGTGCGATTGCGCCGAGACGAACACCTCGCGCGTGTGCACCGCGCCGCCGGAGCGGAACGTGGTGGTGGCCACGGCGGTATCCAGATCCAGCTGACGCCGGTACTCGCTGATGCCATCGGCACGATCGAAATCCAGCAGCAGATCGCCCAGCGGTTGATACGGCATCTGCTTGAGCGGGCGCGAGAGCAGCTTGGCATCGGCCAGTTGCTCGGCCTGGGCATAGCGCCCGGCGAAGATCAGCGCGCGCACCTGCGGCAACGCCGCCAATCCCTCCGGGTTGGTGGAATCGTAGGGCCCGCCTGCATACAAGGTGTCTTCGTTGAGTTGCAGGCGCTCGTGGGCGATGCCGCCCCACACCATCGCACCCAGACGGCCATTGCCCACCGGCAAGGCCTCCACCCATTCGCTGGCCGGTTCGCGATACCACAGCTGCAAGGCATCGGCGGGCGCCACCGCTGGCAAACCGCCGGCCTTTGCAGGGCCCGCCGCCTGTGCAGCACCCAGGACCGCAAGCGCGGCCCCGGTTGCCTTGCACAGTTCACGACGGGTCAGCACGGCCACCGCCGTGCTGCATCACCGGAACCGCCCGCGACTGCCTTGCGGCGTTCCGGCATCTGCTTGCTCATCGACTGACCACAACCTGCAATCATCGACGACGTGCTTTGCCAGACGCAATCTTGCGCTGCAACACGCTGACCGGCTTGCCGTCGTACTGGATGCTGGTGTCGGTCTTGGGCGCAAGTGCGCCGGCGTCGTCGCGCGGGCCATCGACGAAGCGCACGTTGATGGTGCGTTTGGCTTGCATGCCGGTCCAGCTGCCTTCGCGCTTGCCGATGCTCAGCTCGCCCTTGGCCTGGTTCCAGGCCAGCGGAATGCGGCTGAACTCGCCCTTCTCGTAGCCGTAGCCCTTGCCATCGTCCTCATACAGCGAGAACTGGCCATCGGCACCGGTGTAGACCACCACGGTGAGCGGCGCATCCGGGATCTGGTCCACGTACTCCTGCACCGGGCCGGTCGGCACGATGGAGCCGGCACGCACGAACAGCGGCATGCGTTCGATCGGCGCGGCAGCTTCGATGCTCTGGCCGCCCTCGTAGCGCTTGCCGGTGGCGAAATCCAGCCAGCTGGTGCCGGCCGGCAGATACACCTGCCGCGAGGTGGCGCCGAAGCGGGTCACCGGTGCGACCAGGAACGCCGGGCCGAACAGGTACTGGTCGTTGATGTCGCGCGCCTTCGCGTCGTTGGGGAAGTCCATCATCATGCCGCGCATGATCACGCCATCGCGCTGGTAGGTATCGCCGGCCAGGCTGTAGATGTACGGCAGCAACGCGTAACGCAGGCGGTTGTAGTAGGCCATGCTGTCGTAGAACGGCGTGCCTTCGGGGGCGATGTTCCAGATCTCGCGATACGGGAACTGGCCGTGCGAGCGGAAGATCGGCACGAACGCACCGAACTGGAACCAGCGCGTATTGAGCTCGCGCCATTCCGGCAGATGCGCCGGGTCCTGGTTCTCGTAGCGCTTCTCCACTGCAAAGCCGCCGATGTCGAAGGTCCAGTTGGGCAGGCCCGACAGCGCCATGTTCACGCCGGCAGAAATCTGGTCGTGCATGTCGTCCCAACGCGAGACGATATCGCCGCTCCACACCGCCACCGCATTGCGCTGGGTGCCGGCATAGCCCTTGCGCGAAAGGATGAACACGCGCTTGTCGTCGGCCGCACGGTCGCCCGCATACACGCCGTGCGTATGCGGCAGCGGGTAGGAGTTGAAGTACTCGGTGGACGAGCCCAGCGCGTTCGGCGTGGTGCGTGCCTTGCGCTCGGCGATGTCCAGGTTGGAATGCACGTCCGGCTCGTCGGCGTCCATCCACCACGCATCGAAGCCCTTGCTGTTGAGCTTTTCGTTGATCTGGCGCCAGTAGATGGCCTGGGCCTTTTCCGAATACGGGTCGTAGAACGAATTCTTGTAGCCCTTGCCGATCCAGTCCAGCTCGCCCACTTCCACGTTGCGCTTGTACATGAAACCGGCGGCATCCAGTTCCTTGTAGTTGGCGGTGGTGGGATAGAACTTGGGCCAGATCGAAATCATGATCTGGGCGTGCATGTCATGCACGGCCTTGACCATGCCATCCGGATCCGGGAAATGCTTCGGGTCGAAATCGTGCGAGCCCCAGGCGTTTTCGGGCCAGTACGACCAATCGAGCACGATGTTGTCCAGCGACAGCTTGCGCTTGCGGTACTCGGCCACTGCGCCGACCAGCTCGTCCTGGCTCTTGTAGCGCTCACGGCTCTGCCAGAAGCCGTAGGCCCACTTGGGCAGCATCACCGACTTGCCGGTGAGTTCGCGATAGCCGGCCACGGCCTGGTCGTACGAATCGGCGGACACGAAGTAATAGTCGATCATCTGGCCGGCTTCGGACCATAGCGACAGGTCCTTTGCCTCGGCAGCTGGCAGCGGGTCGCGGTGCAGCAGCGCGATGTAGCTGGGGTCGATCAGGTCCCACTCGATCTTGACGGTGTGGCGCGTGCCCGGCTCAAGATCGAGCTTGAACTCGTGATTCCACGGATTCCAGTTCTGGCGCCAGCGGTCGACCACCAGCTTGCCGTCCACATACAACTTGGCATATTCGCTCGAATACAGCGAGAAGGTGTGCTCGCCACCGGTGAGCGCTTCGATCTCGCCCTCCCAGGTGACCTGCATGCGGCTGTTCTTGTCCTTGGTGATCGCCTTCTTCGGGTACTTGGTCAGGTCGCTGATGTACTGGTAGTTCACCTCGCTCTCGCGGCGCTCGACGATCTGCTTGCCATTGATGGCGTAGCGCGCGGTCAGCGCACCGGCCTTGCCCTTGGCGTCATACAACTTCAGCGTCTTCGGCAACGGCTGCAGGCCACGCGGGTCGCCCAGGCGGCTGATGGAGTTGTTGTCCCACAGCAGGCCGTAGTTGCGGCTGGACACCAGGTACGGCACCGCCATGTCGATGTTGTTCTGCTGCAACTCGACGTTGCGGCCCTTCTGATTCATCCAGCCCTGCTGGTGCTGGCCGAAGCCGTACAGCGCTTCGTCATCGGGCGACTGGAAGCGCTGACGCACGCTCAGGTACTGCTTGCCTTCCACTTTGAGCGGGGCAAAGCTGCGCCCGCCGGCCACTTCGGCCAGCACCGGCTTGCCATTGGCATCGGCAAAGCTGACATGGCCATCGACAGTGGAGACGGTGGCGGTGACCTTGCCGGTCTTCAGCTGCACGCTGTCGCCCTGCTCGGCCACCTGGAAGGCGGTGTCGCCCTGCACCGGCACGCGCATCAAGCTGGGGCTGCGGGCGAAGTCGCCGTCCGGGTCCGCGCTGACGCGGATGATGCCGCTATCGACCACCTGCAGGCGCACCGGTGCGGCGCCCTTGGCGCTCGGCACCACGGTGACGCCATCGGCGGCCTTGCGCACTTCCTGCGCATGCGCGGCGTTGGCCAGCAGGGCCAGCGACAACGCCAGGCAATGGGCCAGCGGTGTACGCCGGTTGGCAGGCACGGTGCCGGCGGAACGGATGGTGGTTTGCATGGTCACTCCCTTTGAATTGCGAGGCGCTGCCGCGGGGGCGGCAGCGCATGGGTTTCTGTTTTTTTCTGCTTATTTGTAGGTGGCGAGCTTGATCTTGAGCAGCTGCGGGGCGCTGGAGAAATTGACACCGTAGTCGGTCTGGTCGCCATTCCAGTTGCGCTCGAATTTCCAGTCATTGCCTTCGTAAACGCCCTCTTCGACGCGGTCGTAAATCATGTTGGCGGTCGCTTCGCTGGCCGGGTGCAGGGTCACGCGCGCGTGGTAGCCGGTGACCAGGAACTCGTCCGGGCCCAGCTCGGCGATCAGCGCAGCACCGATCGGCTCGGGGTTGCCCGGCGGCTCGCCCTTGAACCAGAACTGCGGCACACCGTAAGTGACGGTGGCGCTCCAGCGGTCGTTGAGCTTGAGCTCCTGCACGGCCTGGCCGGGTTCTTCGGCGGTGCCGTGCAGCTTGCCTTCGGACGCGGCCTTGGCGAACGGGCGCATGCCGCGCTTGACCAGATCAAAGCCCAGCGCAAACGGTGCCAGGGTTTCTTCGTTGACGTGCTTGGCACCCAACGGGTAGTTGGAATAGCGCGTGTAATCCATGCCGAACGCCGACCAGCCGATGCCGTCGTGGCCCAAGGTCGGGAACAGGTAGCGCGCGTACTCGGGGCGGTTGCCGGTTTCGGCGACGAACAAGGCATTGTCCGGCCGCGCGTAGCGCTCCAGCACCGTGGTGTACATGCGGTATTCGGGCATGTAGATGTCCGGCGCCAGCAGGTCGATATGCGGGCCGGCGGCCTTCCACACATCGAGCACGTTGTCGGTGGGGCCGCCGCTGGCGTACTGGCCGGGCTGGCCCGGATTGAACGGGCCACGCAGCGCGGCGTTGACGTACATCGGCAACGGATATTCGGCCTTGCCGGCTTCGGTCACCTGGTCGATGTAACGGCCGATCGACCAGGCATGGAAGAATTCATCGGCATCGGCACCGAACACCTGCGCCCAGCTGCCGGGCTGCTTGTTCAGGCGCTTGAGCAGTTCCTCCGGCACCGGGCCGTCGAACAGCTTCTGCGCCATCGGCGAGAAGTCGCGCACGCTGCCGTAGGTGCCCGGCTCGTTTTCCGGCTGGATCATGATCACGGTGCGTTGCGGGTCCACCTTCTTCAGGTGCTGCATGAAGGCGACGAACGCCTTGCGGTCGGCATCCAGGGTGGCCTGCGCATGCGGCGACAGCGAGCCGATCGACTTGCCTTCGCGCGTCACCACACGCGGGAAGCGCTGGTTGTCGGCCTTGACCCACAGCGGCGCATAGGCCGGGCCATTGTTCTTCCAGGTCGCAAACCACAGCAGCACCAGGCGCACCTTGTGTTCGCGCGCCTGGGTGAGCAGCGTGTCGACGAAGGAGAAATCGAACTTGCCCTCTTCCGGTTCCACCTGTTCCCAGGCGATCGGCACCTGCACGGTGTTGGGGCCCAGCACCTGGATCGCCGGCCACACCTTGTCCATCACGCCCGGATAGTTGCTGGAATTGTTGACCTGCGCGCCGAGGATCAAAAACGGCGCGCCGTCGACCATCAACGCATGCTTGCCGTCCTTGCTGACGAACTGCGGCATCGGCGTCTGCGCGGCCGGCGCTGTTGCGCCGCTTGCCGGCGTGGCGGCGGTATTGGCGGCCGGCGTGGTTGCGGCGGATGTTGCAGCGGTGTCCTGCTCGCCGGACTGACAGGCCGCCAGTGCCAGCGTCAACGCAGACAGCAGCAGCGGACGCAAACAACGGCGTGCAGTGGACGAAGGGATCACACGCGTAACGGGGGAATGCATGGACATAAGACTCCGTGTCACCAGGTATCGGTGCGGAAGGGGGAAACAGGAAGGGCGTCGCGATTGATCAGGTTGGCGTCGTCGGGGTTCTCGCTCCAGCCGTAGCGCACCGCCACCGGTACGGCTACCGCATCGCTGCGCACGGTCACGCGGTCGCCTTCGATCTGCGCGGTGGCCGGATGGAAGCGCTGATCGGCGCCGGCAATGCGGAAACCCTGCACCGCACCGCCACCACGCACCTGCAGCGCACTGCCCTGCAGGTCGAAGCGCAACACCGCCTTGCCGCCGTCAAAACGTGCCTGCGTGAACAGCGGCGCGCTGTAGACCAGCCTTTCGCCGTAGGCCACATGACGCGCGGCCAGCGCCAGGCGATGCCCGACATCGCGCTTGTTGGTGGGGTGAATGTCGGTGGGGTTGCCGATATCGATGATCACCGCCTGCCCGGTCGCCGGCAGTGCCAAGGTCTTGGACTGCGACTCGCGCAACAGCGCCCACGGGCTGAGCTCACCCTTGTCGCCGCCGGCCTTGAAGTTGGCCAGCTGCACCCACAAAAACGGCAGTTGCTTGTCGCCGCGTTCGGCGCGCCATTGCTGGATCATCGCCGCGAACTGCTCGCGATACTTCACCGCACCGCTGTCGGTGGCATCGGTTTCGCCCTGGTACCAGATCACGCCCTTGACCGGGAACGGCTGCAGCGGGTGGATCATCTGGTTGTACAGCAGCGTGGGCAGCTGGTTCTTGTTGTCGGTCAACGACACCCGCACCGCGGCGGGACGGAACTTCCACCCGCTCAACGCGCGCTTGTCGCCGGCATTGGTCTGCACGAAGCGCTGCTCGTCCGGGCCATGCATGCCGCCACCGCCGCTGAGGTCTTCCACGCGCACCGCGATGTGGTTCACACCGGCATGCAACGCGGACGCCGGCACGCGGTAGACGCGCGGCAGGTTCCATTGCTTCTCGGTCGTGCCGACCTGCTGGCCGTTGACGTAGGTGATGTCCGAGTCGTCGATCTGGCCCACGCCCAGCGATACTCCGGCCTTGGCCTCGGCAGCGCTCAGGGTCATCGTGGTGCGGTACCAGGCCATGCCGTCCATGCCGTCGTAGCCGCTGGATTCCCATTGTTGGGTGGTCGGGATGCTGTCCCAATCGCTGTCGTCGAACGTCGCTTCGCGCCATTGCGGCATATCGCCATCGACCTTGGGCCAGCGCGCGATGCGCTTGCCGGTGGCGGCCTGCGCGGCAGCGTCGCGTTGCTTGATCGCTTCGATCGCGCCCTGATTCTGGGTGGCATTCAAACCCAGCGACGCCGCATCCATCCACGCTTCGATGGCACTGCCGCCCCAGGTGCTGTTGACGATACCGATCGGCACGCCGGTGCTGGCACGCAGCTCCTTGGCGAAAAAGTAACCAACCGCAGTGAATTCACCGGCATTGGCCGGCGTGGCCGCCTTCCAGTCGCCGCCGGTCAGGCGTGCCTCCGGCTGCACCGACCACGACTTGGGCACTTTGAAATGCCGCAGCTGCGCATCGTTGGCCGCGGCCACCGCCTGCGCACCGTCGCTGGCCTGGGCCAGCGGCCATTCCATATTCGATTGCCCGCTGGCCAGCCACACATCGCCGACCAGCACATCGCGCACCTGCACGTCGCCACCGTCGCCTTGCACACGCAGCATGTAGGGGCCACCGGCTGTGTGCGCGGGCAGCTTGACCTTCCATTGCCCTGTCGCATCGGCCTTGGTGGTGGCGCGCTTGCCATCGAAGCTGACGGTGATCGCCGCATTCGGGGACGCCCAACCCCACACCGGCATCGGTTGATCGCGCTGCAGCACCGCGCCATCGGCGAACAGCAGTGGCAGTGTCGGTAATGCCCACGCGGCCGGGCTGGCCAGCACCAGGCCCAGCAAGCAGCTACGACAAACGAAAGAAACGGTCATGCAGTGATCTCCAGAGTCGGCGCAGCCAATCGGCGCGCAGCAAGGCGACGGCATGCGCCGCCGTACACAGTAGGCCAGCGCGATGACGCGCGCAGGCATGCAGCGCTCATCGTGGGTCGCCATAGAAGATGCCACGGCCGCCGGTGGCGAAATACACGCGGCCAGCAATACGCGGGTCGCCGGTCACGCTATACGGCCTGCCGAAGCGATGCGCGTCGTCATTGATGCGCAGCCAGTGGGCGCCCTCGTCATCGGAGCGGAAGATGCCATCCACGCCTTCCACGCGCCCGGCCAGATACAGGGCCGGTGGCGCGCCCGCGCGCAGCGGCTTGCCGATGCCCAGCGAGCGCGCTTCGTCCGGCTTGGAGAGCGAGCGCAATTGGCCGTTCTGCCAGCGCATCACGCCCAGGGTCGGGCTGGCCAGATACACCACGCCCGCATGCCAAGGGTCGGGCCGCAGTTGCGGGCGCGCGCGTTCATCGCGTGCCGGGCTGCCGACCTGCTGCCCGGTATCGCGAAAGCTGGCCGCGCCATCGCGGCTCTCGTACAGATGCCCGCTCACGCGATCGGCCGCGTACCAGCGCTGCGCATCGACGCGGTCGGCCACCGCAACCGCGGTAGCGGTCAGCCCCTGCACGCGCAACCAGTGCTTGCCTAAATCGACGGTACGCCAATGGCCGCCGTGTTCCGGCGCCCACACCACGTGCGACGCGTCGGCCGCGATGGCAATCGTGCCGGCGCCCTGCCCGCCCGGTGGCTCGCTGGCGAGGGCGGCCCAGTGCATGCCGCCATCCTGCGAATACAGCGCGCGGATCTCGTTGTTGCGGCGATCGCGCACGGTGCCGCTGCGCACCACCCACTGCGGCGCCTGGCCCGCAGCATCGATGCTCTCACCATTGGTCAGACGCGGGCCTGCATATTGCAGCTGCGCGCTGTCCAGGTCGTCGTGGCGGAAGCCATCGATATCGCCCAGCGCACTGAGCAGATGCGCCCCGGCCATCGGGCTCAGCAGATCCAGCGGCACGGTTTCTTCCAGCCCACGGTCCTGGAACCACCACTGCAATGGCTGCTGGCGCGCAGCGAAATCCTGCAGGTTGCGCGAGGCCCAGATGCCGTAGCCGGTGACGAACAGCGCGTGGTTGCTGTCGAACGGATCGATCGCCAGCGCGCCCATCCAGTGTGGCGTGGCCTGCGCGGTCCACGGCGCTGCGCTGTGATCGAACTGCGCGCCCGCCAGCAACGGTGTCCAGCTGCGCCCGCCATCGCTGCTACGGAACAGCTCATCGCGCGGGCTACGGCGGCGGAAGGTGCTGGCCAGCAACACCTGCGGCTGCTGCGGATCCACCGCCACTGCACCCCAGCCGAAACCATCGCCACTGGCCGGTTGCGGGATCGGGCTGATCTCGCGCCAACGGCGTTGCGCCGAGGTGTATTTCCACAACGCGCCGCCGGCCATCAGGTCCGGGCCGGGCTGGTCGCCATAACTCAGATACCACTGCCCGTCGCTGCCACCGACCATGTGACTGGGACGCAACCCCCCAGGTTGCCCGGCCACCGCCGACCAGCTGCGGCCGGCATCTTCGGAAACATACAGACTGGTTTGCGCAGTGGAAACGCCCACATAGATGCGCGGTGTCGGGTTGCCAGCGCGGCCGCTGGCGGGATCGAACACGACAAAGGCGATCCCCACCGCCTGCTCGCGTCCGACATGGTTGCGCGCTGTGGCGCCAGCCAGTGCATCGGCAGGAAATGCGTCCACCCGCGCCCAGTGCGCGCCGCGATCGTCGCTGCGCCACAGGCCTGCATCACGTGAGCCCAGCAACACCACACGGCCATCGTGCGGGTCCACCGCCAGCCGCTCGCCATTGGCGCGGCCCAATTGATTGCCACCGAGCTTGAACGGCAGATCGGCGCGCTCGAAACTGCGGCCGCGGTCGAACGAGCGCAGCAGGGCTGCATTGCCGGCGCGTTCGTGCATATAGGTACCCGCGGCCAGATACAGCGCGCTCGGGTCGGCAGGATCGACGGCAAAGGCATCGATCCCGATCAGATTCCAGTCGTCGGCACCCAACCAATCGGTCAGTGCCACCCACTGCTGCGCCTGCGCATCCCAGCGGTACGCACCACCGACATCGGTACGGGCATAGGCAAGATCGCGTTCGGCGGGATGAAACAGCACGCCGGTGACAAAACCGCCACCGCCAATGGCGACGCTACGCCAGTGATACGGACCCTGCGTGGCGGGCTCGGCCGCACGCACCCAGGACGTGGCGGAGAGCAACAGCAGCATCAGGGCCAGCGTGGCCTGGCATGCGTCTGCTGCGGAAAGACGGCGCTTAGTAGGCGGATCGATCATGGCGATCATTCCTCCGGCTCCCTTCGCGATCGATGGCCTGGCCATCGATAGGAAAAACACCGGCCCAACGAGCTGCCTGCACAGCTCGCCGGACCGGAGACGCACTTCCTACGGCGCGTTCTACAGGCTGGCCCGCAAGGTCAGGCCATACCGACGATCGTTGATCACAAAGTCGCGGTAGCGCGACTCGTTACCCAGATAGCTCTCGCGGCGGGTATCGAGCAGATTCACGCCATCCAGCGAGATCGACCAGGTGTCATTGATGTTGAAACGCAGCGAGGCATCCAGCTGGCCGAAGCCCTTGTTGTAGACCGGCAGGTTGCCGGTGCCGTTGCCTGCGGTGGTCACCAGCCAGTCGCTGCGCCAGTTGTAGGCCACACGGCCCTGGAAGCGCGCGGTTTCGTAGCTGAGGATCGCGTTGTAGCTGTTCTTGGACAGGCCTTCCAGCGGCACCGTCAGCGCCTGCCCGTTGGTGTCGGTGGCAGTGGGGCTCGGCGCCTCGCTGTCGACATAGGTGTAGTTGGTCTGCAGGCCGAAGCCGCTCAGCCAGCCCGGCAGGAAATCGAAGAACTGCGTGTAGCCCAGTTCGGCACCGCGGATCTTGCCGGCATCGCCGTTGACCGGACGGGTGATCTGCCAAGGAACAGGGCTGCCGTTCTCGTCGAGATAGTCCTCATTAAAAACTGCATTGGCGATGAAGCCTTCGACCTTTTTATAGAACAAGGTGCCGTACATCATCGAGCCCTGGCCGAAGTACCACTCCAGCGCGGTGTCGAATTGGTCGGCTTTGACCGGCTCCAACTCAGGATTACCAGCAGTGCCGGTGCGCGTTGCGGTACCTGTATTGGAGGTTCCGCTACTCAACGTCAAATTAGGATTGAGCCGATCGAATGTGGGTCGCGAAATGCCGCGTGAGGCAGCAAAGCGCCATTGCAACTGATCGCTTAGCATCCAACGCAGATTCAAGCTTGGTAGGACGTCGGTGTAGGTTTGTTGCGCACTCACCGGAATCAAGCCACCGCCTTCGCCAGCAGTTCCGGTACGCACACCAATGGAACTCACCTCAGTACGCACCACGCGCACGCCGATGTTGCCGTCGAACGGGATGTCGCCATCCACGCCGAAGCGCAGCACGCCGTAGGCCGCGTAGGTCTTCTCGTTCTGCGTGTTGATGTTGTTGGGCGCAAACTCCAGGGGCGTGCCGCCGAAGGTGGCCAGCGTCTGCTCGTAGTTGGCCACGGCCGCATCGGAAGCGGTCAGCGTCGGGCCGAAGGTGCTGCTCTCGCCGCGGAAGAAATCGGTGATCGGGTTGGTTACCACGCCCACGGTGGGGAACTGCGAGAACGGCGTGCCCGCGCAGCCGTTGATGCACATGAAGCGGAACACGCCCCCCTTGGTCTCGGCATCGCGGTCGGTGTAACGCACACCGGCCTTGAAGCTGCGCACGAAATCGCTGTCGAACGCCAGATCCATGTCCGAACGCCAGGCGAACTCGGTGCCCGTGTTGTCATCCTTGTTGTCAAGGTGCCAGCGCCAGCCGTTGTAGTTGTTCTGGTCGGCCAGGAAGCCTTCGGCGCCGCTGGCGTCGGTCACCGACAACTTGGGCAGGTCGCCACGGAAGTCGACGTTGAAGAACGGCGTGTTGTTCAAGCCGGTGGCCACAATGTAGCGCGTGCCGGTGGTGGTGGCATCGACATACTGGAAGTCGGTGCTCAGGGTCAGCTTTTCGTTGACCGTCCACTTGGCGCCCAGCGAGTAATCGGTGGTCACCGAATGACGCTCGGTCAGGCTGGTGTTGGAGTCGGCCGGCACGTTCTGGAAGGTGCCGTTGACGAACTCGTTGCGGTCGTTGACCTGGATGCCGGGCGTGCCCTGCATCGGGTTGGCGCCGGTCAACGCGAAGAACGAATAGTCGTGCCAGCTGAAGTCGTAGTCCGAACGCAGTACCTGCGTATAGACCTCCACCGAATCGTTCGGACGCCACTGCATCGCAAACGCGCCGGTCTTGCGCTCGCGCTCACCGACGGTGGTGTTGATACCGGCACCGTGCGGCACCGAGATTTCCTGGCCTTCATAGCCCGGCAGGTCGGTCTGGGTGTACCACGGCTCGATCGAGATGGTGTCCTGGCGGAACGGGCTCTTCTGCTGCGAGTAGTTCACCAGGATGCCGATCTCGCCGATGCCGGTCTGCCAGCGGTCGCTGAACAGGCCCGAGAACGCCGGCTTGCCGTCGTCGGCCAGGTCGTAATAGTTGTACTGGACGCTGCCGGCAATCTTGCGGCCTTCATAGTCGAACGGCAGGCGCGTGCGCAGGTCGACGGTGCCGCCCAGGCCACCTTCGATCATGTCGGCGGACGGGTTCTTGTACACGTTGACGCCGCCAAGCAACTCGGCCGAGACATCTTCGAAGCTCAGGCCACGGCCGTCGTTGGCGGTGAAGATGTCGCGGCCATTGAGCTCGGTGCGCACCTGGGTCAGGCCGCGGATGGCGATCGAGCTGCCTTCGCCGTAGTTGCGCGAAATCTGGATGCCGGAGATGCGCTGCAGCGCCTCGGCGACGTTGTTGTCGGGCAGCTTGCCGATGTCTTCGGCAACGATGGAATCGACGATCTGCTCGGCGTTCTGCTTGACCAGCTGCGCCTTGGTGACGCTGCTGCGGGTGCCGGTGACCTGCACCGTGTCCAGCTGCTGGGTGGTCGCATCCGACGCCGGTGCGGCAGTGGTGGTCGCATCCTGCGCATAAGCCTGCGCGCTCAGCAGCGTGGCCACACTGATGGCCATCACGGAGCGGCGGAAATCACGGATTGAACGCTGACCCACAGCCCGGCCTGCCGGAATGTGGCGATGTTGCACTGACATGGTGCTCCCTCCCAGGACGCATGTACTGCTTGTTTTTAGCGAGCCGGTGCGCGAACGCCCTGCCCGTCGTTGTTGCTGGCCTGGCATCCGGCCACGGCAAGGGCCGGGGCTGACTGGATGCGTGGTAATCCCGAAGAGGCGTACCTGGCGGCTGCGGCCGGAGCATAGGGCGCAGCCATCACGCCACACCAATGAAATATTCCTGGAAGGGTATACATTAAAGCTATAGCAACACCAGGAAACCCGGCCGCTCTGGCATTGCGGGGCCAAGCGACCGAGCTGGACATGGCGGGCTCAACTCTGCGAGCCCGCGCACGCTGCCGGCGTGATCGCCCGCACTTACCAATTCATGCGCAGCACCAGCGAGTAGCGCCGGTCGTTGACGAACTGGCTGCGGGTGTACAGCCGCGTATCCACCTCGCCCCCCTCATACGAGGTCGGCCCCATCAATACCTTGGTCTCGGTATTGGTCAGGTTGTTGGCCTGGATACCCAATTGCAGGTGTTCGTTGAAGCGGTAGAAGAACGAGCCGTCCAGCTGGCAGTAGTCGTCGGCCCAGGTCGGCAACCGGGTAGCCGCGTCGCTGGTGGTCAGCAGGTAGCGCGAGCGCCAGTTGTAGGCCAGCCGCAACGACAACGGGCCCTTCTCGTAGATGCCGGCCAGGTTGTAGCTGCGCCGCGACAGACCTTCCAGCGGCAGCTCGACGCCTTCCACCGTGGTGCGGGTGTACGGGTCGATGGCGGTGTTGGCCCCGCCCTTGCTGTCGACGAAGGTGAAGTTGGCATTGATGCCGAACCCGCTCATCCAGCCCGGCAGTTCGTCGAAGAACTGCGTGTAGCCCACTTCGGCGCCGCGAATGGTGCCCTCGTCGGTGTTGTAGGGCCGGGTCACCAGCCACTGCCGGTTGTCGTAGGTCTCGCTGCGGGTCTGGGTGGAGAAGTAGTCCTTGACCTTCTTGTAGAACAGCGTGGTGTACAGCATGTCGCTAGTGTCGAAGTACCACTCCAGCGCGGTATCGAACTGGTTGGCGGTCATCGGCTTGAGGGTCGGATTGCCCGCGGTGCCAACGAAGTTGGTGGCGTTGCCGGCGTCGTCGGTTTCCACGTTCAACAGCACGAAGGGCTGCAGCTGGGTGTAATCCGGGCGCGCCATCGCCTTGGAGGCGGCAATACGCCACTGCAGCGTGTCGGTGAAGCGGAAGCGCAGGTTCAGGCTCGGCAGCACGTTGGTGTAGCTGCCCTGCGAGTTGTTGTCGAAATACTGGCCGGTATAGCGGGCCTGCAATTCCGGCGAGACATTGAGCCCGGCCAGATTCTGGAACTGGCCGAAACCTTCGGCCTGGGTCTTGGTCTGCACGAGGCGCACGCCGATATTGCCGTCCACCGGCACGCCCAAGGCCTCGTCATTGCCGAAGTACAGCGCCGCGTACGCCGCCTGGGTACGTTCGAACTGACGGTTGGTGTCCTGCGGCTGGTACTGGTCCGGCGCCCAGCCAGAGCCACGCAGCGCCACGATCTGCTGCTGCAGCAGCTGCGAGGCGCGCCGGTAGTTGGTGACCAGGCTGCCGTTGGGCACCACCAGGGTGGTGGGCACGTTCACGCCGCCACGGAAGAAGTCGGAAAAGGTGAACTGCGACGACTCGTTGGGCAGGTACTGCGACATGTTGGCCAAGCCGTTCGCGCTGCCAGGAATGGCCGCCCAGTTGTCCGACAGCACGCCCCAGTTGTAACCGGAGTTCTTGTTGGTCTGGTTGCGGTCGGTGGCGCGCATACCGAAGCGCATGAAGCGCAACCAGCTGCTGTCCTGGAAGGTGTATTCCAGATCCACCCGCGTGGACAGCTGCCGCCCGCGGTTATGCCCCAGGTGATCCATCGCCGCCGCCCAGAAGTAATTGGACGGGTCCTGGGTGAAGCCCTGGTTGGCGATCTGCACGCTCGGATACTTGCCCGACACGTCATAGGTCAGCCCAGGCAGATAGGTCGCACTGAACACGGTGAAATCCAGCTGGTCGTTCTCCGACTGCACCAGCTGCACGTCGCCCTTGATCTGCAGGTTGTCGTTGAAATAGTGGCTGAAACCCACCGACAGGTCCGAGGTGGTGGTGCGCTGCTCGGAATAGCGGTTGTCGGTATTGAAGCGCACGCCATCGCCGGTGAGCAGCCCGCGCCACGAGTTGGACACCGGCGATCCGCGCTGGAACACGCCGTTGTCGTCGTATTCGAAGGTGGTGCCCGGCGCCGGGCTGATGCTGTTGTTGCTGTCGTTGAAGAACGCGGCGCGCTCCTGCCAGTTCATGTCGTAGCGCGAGCGCAGGTATTGCGCGTAGATCTCGGTCTGATCGCTCGGCTTCCACTGGAACGCGGCCGCAATGCCGTCGCGCTTGCGTTCGAAATCCAGCTGGCGCCAGTTCACCCCGCCCGGCACGAACACTTCGCTGCGCCCGCTGCCGGCCAGCACGGCGTCGTCGGTGCGGCGCACATACGGCTCGACCTGGATACCGTCCGAGCGGGTCGCCAGCTCCGAATGGGCGATATCGATCATGAAGCCCATTTCGCCGATGCCGGTCTGCCAGCGATCACTGAACAGGAACGAGGCCGACGGCTTGTACGTCTTGCTCATGTCGCCGTAGTTGTAATCGACATTGCCGCCGACGATGCGCCCCGGGTTGTCGAACGGCATGCGCGTACGCAGGTTGACCGTGCCGCCCAGGCCGCCTTCGATGATTTCTGCCGAGGGATTCTTGTAGACGTCCACACCGGCCATCAACTCGGCCGGCACGTCTTCGAAGCTCAGGCCACGGCCGCTGGCGGCGCTGAAGATGTCGCGCCCATTGAGCTCGCCGCGTACCTGGGTCAGGCCGCGGATCATCACGCCACTGCCTTCGGCCGAGAAGTGATCCGGGTCGCTGCGCGCGGCGAAGTGGTCGATGGTCACACCGCTGACGCGCTGCAGGGTTTCGGTGACGCTGCGGTCGGGCAACGCACCGATGTCTTCGGCGCTGACCGAATCCACGATCTGGGTGGAATCGCGCTTGATCACCTGCGACTTGATCAGGCTGGCGCGCACACCGCGCACTTCCACCGTGTCCAGGTCCACCGCGCTGCTGCCAGCGGTACTGGAAGACGCCTTCTGGGACGATTGCGCCTGCTGTGCATACACCGGTGCGGCAAGCAGCAAACCGATGCTGATGGCCATGGCGGAATGATGCAGACGTGGGGTACGACGCGCGCGCACGCCCGTACCTGCCGGGGCATGGCTTGAAAACTGATGCATCTGAATCCCTCCCAGGACGCAAGACGACTGAAGACAGGTTGTCGCGGTGTCGCATGATGCGAACGACCCGCAGGATCATGTGGGGGTCGGGCGCTGACGCCCGCTCCACCCGCTCACTCCATGGCGGCTTGGCCACCGATCACCCGCCCGACTTCACGTACGCTTCAGCATGGGATCTGGTGCACACATATAGGCGTGCGCACCACCGTCAACCAATGAAAAATTCACAGGCCAGTATTCCGTGAGGGAATACGAATGGAAGAGCCCGGTTACGTACGGGATTCCGGCCCGCGCAACGCGGGATACAAACGTCTGGCAGTAGTGCGCAACGCCTGCAAAATGCGCTCAGCGCCCGGCGGAAGAATGTAATCGCGCCGGCGGATGATGCCGAACGACTCCATCCGCACCCCCAGTTCGATCGGCAGGACGTGCTGTAGAGGTACTGGGCCGTCAGCAAAAAGAATCCCTACACCTGCTTGTGCGCGGCAGGCTTCGATGGTACCGGCAATGATCAAGTGCAAGGAGCCCGAGCATATCGGCACTCTGGATGATCAGGTGCAGACTGTAATGCGTGACGGCGTTGAGAACATCGGCAGCTACTCCGTTTTAGGCATAGGCACTCAGCACGACGCCTTGATCCGCAACCTCGATGGTGGCCTGAGCTATAGCGATGGCCCACAGATGGAAGCGAGGGAGCGAACTGCCACGTAACGCCTGGCAGGTCACAGCAATACAAGGGCAACCGCGTGTGCTGAACACATGCCGGAAAGCAAGCTGCACTAGGCTACTGTTCCCTTCAAACAGGTGGCTTCATGGCTATGCGACCTCCTAGCATCCCGCAGCACCGTGCAGCGCTTCCCTTGCTGTTGTGCGCTGTCTTTGCCCACCCTCTGACTGGATGTTCACGCGTGAACACGCCTGCCAACGATTCATCCGCCACCCATCTGATTGAGAATATCCCGGTCGATGCGCATAACATCGTGCATATTGATACCCGCAAGCCGATTCCATTTAGCAACCACGCGTTCGGGGCGATGTGTTACGACACCTATGGCTGCAAGGTGCTATACGACGGCAGGTATGCAGCCAATTTTCCCGAAGATGAGAAGCGAATTTCATCGGCTTCGCTGGGTGACGTCTACCCTGGCAATCTTAAAGCCAATACGATCGGCATTCGCAACTTCCCGAACTTCCCTCCTCCCGCTGAGGTGACCTGGCGCTCCAAGGATGGCCAGCCACATCATGCGCTGGTCGACCTCGGTGCCATCTTCAAGGACAAGGTAGTGCTGCACAAAGTGCCGCAGGAGCAGTTGCCGCCGATCCTGAAGGCCGATATCCCTCCGGATATCATCCTGGAAGTGAACGACCGCACTATCAATGTGTATATGAAGGCATTTGTACAGACGAGGGTGTTACCGGAGCCAGGCAACCCTAACAGCGATTTCCGTAGCGATCTGGTTCTCGCCTACACCAAAACCTACTGATGGCGTCTTCGACTGAGAGCATGTAATGGGTAGTGATCGGGATACTGCAAAGACTTGGGCCGATGGTGTGGAAACCTATCCGGCGACTGCACGGGATTTTTGGCAGACCACCAACACAGCCGCCATGCGTTGAGCCGCTCCACGACGGTTCCGCACTACCACTAGTCCACTGAATCATTGAAATCGGATGCATGATCCCCAGGTAGTGTGTCATGCAAAGAACGAAGTTGACGATCCAACAGCGTGCTGAATTGGAGGCGGTGATGCGCAAGCGTCACGGCAACGCCGCTTTGGTGCGCCGCGCGCGGTGTGTTGTGCTTTGGAGCGATGGAGAACGTCGAGTCCACATACGCACTAAGCTTGCCTGCAACGACGCATTCGTCTCGAAGTGGACGGCGGCGTTTGAGGCGCAAGGACTGGCCGGGCTGGTGTCGGTGCATCCTGGGCGTGCGCCGAAGATACCGACGGCCAAGCTGGAAGCGCGTGTGCTCAACCGCACGCTCAAGCACAAGCCCAAGGACGGTTCGACGCACTGGAGCAGTCGCAAGCTGGCTGCCGAGCTGGGCAATGTGTCGTTCTCGGCCGTCCAGCGCATTTGGCGCAAACACGGCGTGCGTCCGCATCGGTTGGACACCCACATGGTCTCCAACGACCCGGAGTTTGAGACCAAGGCCGCAGACGTGATCGGCCTGTACCTGGACCCGCCTGCGCACGCGGTGGTCTTCTGCGTGGACGAAAAGACCGCGATCCAGGCGCTGGACCGCAAGGACCGGATGCTTGCATTGGCACCCGGACGCGCGCAAAGCCACGGATTCGAATACAAGCGTAATGGCACACTGAGCCTGTTCGCCGCGCTCAATACGGGCACTGGCGAAGTGCTGGGCAAAACGGCAGCTCGTCACACCAGCGAGCAGTTCGTGACCTTCCTCGAAGAGGTTGTCGCCAGTCAGTCCAACGGCCGGGACATCCATGTCATCTGCGATAACGTCAGCAGCCACAAGACGCCGCTCGTGCATGCGTTCCTGGCCGAGTACCCCCGCGTTCATATGCACTACACCCCCACCTACTCGTCATGGCTGAACCAGGTCGAGAACTGGTTCGCCCGCATCCAGCGTGATGTCATCACACGCGGGGTTTTCTCCTCAGTCAAAGACCTCGATAAGAAGCTCATGCGCTACATCCGCCAGTACAACAAAAACCCAAAACCGCTGAAATGGACCTTCGCTGATCCAACTCGACGCATCACATCCGATTCCTCGGATTCAGTGCACTAGCACACTGCGGATAGTAGGCTGTTCTTTCGTTTCCACAGGTGGCTTCATGGCTATGCGACCTCCCAGCATCCCGCAGCACCGTGCAGCGCTTCCCCTGCTGTTGTGCGCTGTCTTTGCCCACCCTCTGACTGGATGTTCACGCATGAACACGCCTGCCTACGATTCATCCGCCACCCATCTTATTGAGAATATCCCGGTCGATGCGCATAACACCGTGCATATCGATACCCGCAAACCGATTCCGTTTAGCAACCATGCGTTCGGCGCGTTCTGCTACGACACCTATGGTTGCAAGGTGCTGTACGACGGCAGGTATGAGGCAAACGATCCCGACGATGTCAAACAAATTTCGTCGGCGTCAGTGGGAGACGGTTACCCTAATAACCTTGACGCCGGCACCATAGGCATTCGCAACTTCCCGAGCTTCCCTCCTCCCTCTGAGGTGACGTGGCGTTCCAAGGACGGCCAGCCGCACTATGCCCTCGTCGACCTCAATGCCATCTTCAAGGAAAAGGTGGTACTGCATCATGTGCCGCAGGAGCAGTTGCCGGCAATCCTGCAGGCGGATATCTCTCCGCATATCATCCTCGAAGTGAATGACCGCACTATCAATGTGTATATGAAGGCGATGGTGCAGACGACTGTGCAACAGAAGCCGGGCAACGAATATAGTTATTTTCGCAACGACCTGATCCTCGCCTACACCAAGACCTACTGATGGCGTCTTCGCCAGGGAGCATGTAATGGCTAACGATCGTAGTGACGAGAAGAAATGGGCCGATGGTGTGGAAACCTATCTGGCGACTGCGCAGGATTTGGCTGCTTACCAAAAAAGCCGCGATGCGCTGTCACAGTTCAAGACTCCCTTGCTTGTCAGCCAGAACAATCCGCACAGCCGTTTGTTCGTAGCCAGCTTCGATGGCACCGGCAATGATAAGTACAAGGACCCTGAGCACATCACTAATATCGGCATTCTGCACGATCAGGTACAGGCTGCAAAAAAAGCCAATAATCGCAATATCGGCGGCTATTATGTCCCCGGAGTGGGCACCCAGGACGATGCCTTCACTCGCAATCTCGACGGTGGTCTGGGCTACAGCTATGGGCCACGCATGGAAAAAATGTATTTGGAATTCATCAATCAAGCCAACGACTGGAAAAAGGAAGACCCCCAAGCCGAGATCAGCATCGTCTCCACCGGCTTCAGCCGTGGCGCTGTCACCGCCGCTATGTTCACGCGCATGGTCCACGAGCGTGGGATCCAAAACCCAAGGGACATGCAGATCGAAAAAGGCCCGAACGGCGAAATCCTAAAACTCACCCCAACCCACCCGCCGCTGGTGCCGCCCGGCCGGACCGCGCAGGTGGTGGGCTTGATGGACCCGGTGGCTACCGGCGACATGAACCTGCGCGACACGCGCCTGCCGCCGTCGGTGGTGTCGGGCCTGCAACTCACCGCCCGCGACGAGCGCCGCGATCTCTTCCCGGCCAAGGACATCATCGATCCGGGCCGCACCCGGGATGGCCGCCTGCTCAATCTGGTCAATCCGGGCGCGCATTCGGATATCGGCGGTTCCTACCGGCTCGATGGCCTGTCCGTGCGCAACGGCAACCTGCTCACCGATTACGTCAACACCCTCAGTGACACTCCGTTCCTGACACCGCGCACCGTGTCCACCGCCCCTGAAATGAACGTCATCCACCAGTCCGAGCAGCACCAGTCCTTCTACACCACCGCAGTGGCGACCACGCTGGGCCAACGCGCACATGTGAAGGACCTGGCGGGTACCACGGGCAGCGTCAATCGCACCGATGCCCAGGCCCTGGATACCGGTTTGCACGCACAGTTTCCGTTGCGCCCGGTGGCGGTGTCGCCGGAACGCACCGATCCCTCGGTGCCGTCGTTCGCGCGATACAACGGCGCTCCCGAGCCGCAAAGCTGGCAGCAGCAGATGCAGCAATTGCAGCAACAGCGCGAGCGCAGCCATGCGCCTGAGCAGTGGTATGCGCCGATGAAGGCGGATGCACCGCAGGCGCGGGCAGCGGCCGACAAGCCGCCCTCCCTGCGTGACGACCCGGAGGCTTTCCTGGACCGCATGCTTATCGCCGCACAGAGCGGCGACCGCGATCAATTCCGTCAGATGACGCAGATCCTGGCCAGTGAACCACCCGGCCGCGCGTTGCGCGCAGAGGCCATCGAGACGGTAAACCAGCAGGAACAACAGGCAGCGCAGCAGGCGATGCAGGCACAGCAGCAACAGCAGCAAGAAACGATGCGCATCGGTGGGCGCAGCATGTAACAACTGGCAGCAGCAAAGGCAGGAGGCACAATGGATGCAAAAGATCCACTGACGCCGGTCAGCAAGGCCGCCGCGCTCATGGAGCAGTTTGAGCGCCGCTGCAGTGAAATCGAGCAACAGCAACGCCGCCTTGCGCAGCAGCTGGAACAGGTGGCGCAGTCCTTGCCCGGGGTGATGACCCGTTCGGCAGAGCAGACCTTGCAGCGCGTCCCCGATACGTTGGTGAGAAATGTCCAACAGGGGATGGACCAGTCGGTGGCCGGGTTCGAGAAACGGCTGCAGCACGCCGGTAGCTTGATCGGGGGAGGTGCGCAGTCCCTGTCCGATCAACTCAAGCGCATCGAACGTGCGCAGCGGCTGTTGCTGTGGAAAGGCGCGGCCGTCGTGGTCGGAAGCCTGCTGGTGTTGCTGGGCGGCGGCGGATGGTTGCTGGCCCACTATCGCCAGCAAATCGAAGATAACCAGTTGCGTGCGGAGTTGTTGCGCGCCTACAACGCCGCCGACGTGACCCTGTGCAACGGCCGGCTATGCGCCAATGTCGAGACCAAGGGCCCGGCCTACGGCGATCGCCGCCAGTATCGGCAGGTCAAACCGCGCTGACTCCGACGGCAAGTACACGATGCCCCCTATCGTCTCAAGGACCAGGGCGATGCCTTGCGCGCCGTCGCGCGGCAGTCGGCGACATCTTGCGCTGGCTGCTGCGCCGGATCGCACTGCTGCGAGTCTGGCTCAGGCCGCTCATGCTGCGGCCCCGGTGTAAGCATCAGCACCGGTTGCCATCGTCGCCCGATGAAGCGGATTTTCAATTAGGCCGGCGCGAAGAAGATACCGACTAGACCGACGACTCCGGCGCCCGCAGCCCCGGATACAAACGTCGGGCAGTGGTACGCAACGCCTGCAAAATGCGCTCAGCGCCCGGCGGAAGAATGTAATCGCGCCGGCGGATGATGCCGAACGACTCCATCCGTACCCCCAGTTCGATCGGCAACACGGTTAGCAATTTGGCCTGGATCAGCGGCGCCACCGACTCCACCGGCAACGCGGTCAGCATGTCGGTACCACGCAGCAACGTGGAGGTCACCGGCAGCGACGAGGTCTCGATGGCGTTGGTCGGCGTCTGCACGCCATGCTCCATGAACATCGAATCCAGCCGCGCACGCAGCACGCTGTCGGCCGGCGGCAGGATCCAGCCATGCCGCACCAGATCGGCATGTTGCAGGCCGGCACGGCTGGCCAGCGGGTGGCCGGCGCGCGCGATCACCGAGTGCGGCTCGTCGGCCAGCGGTTCGAATTCCAGCTCGCCCACGCCTTCCGGCCCCAGGATGCGGCCGATCACGATGTCCAGCTGCCCGTCCAGCAACTTGGCCACCAGCGGGCGGCTGTAGTCCATTTCCACCCGCACCAGGATGTCGGGGAATTCGCGCTTGACCTCGGCGATCGCCTGCGGCACCAGGTTGGTACCGGGGTTGACCACGGTTCCGATCGAGGCCTGGCCCATCCGCCCGGCGCGCAACGCGGCGATTTCTTCCTGCGCCCGGCCGATCTCCGACATCGCCGCACGGGCACGCCGGATCAGCACATGGCCGTACCAGGTCGGCTCCACGCCGCGCGCGTGCCGCTCGAACAATTTCACCCCCAGCATGTCTTCCATTTCTGCCAGCAGCTTGGAGGCCGCCGGCTGGGTCATGCTGGCGGCCTCGGCCGCACGCAGGACCGAGCGCTGTTCGTGCAGATGCAGCAGTAGCAGGAGCTGGCGCGTCTTGAGCCGGGCTGCGTTGAACCAGGGAGTACCGGAATTTGCCATGGAGTGCGATTGCGGCCGTGTATTCGTCGGAGGAATAGAATATGCCGAAAATTTCATTTGCAGCACATATCTCTCCGCGCGAGGCTATCGAACGCCGCAGCAGGAGCCCCTACCTCCCGGGCGCGGCCAGAACAGACGTGACCTGCCCGGCATCGGGTGGCAACACGCACGCCCTATATCCGGAGGTGGACGACGATGACGGCATCTTGCCCGCCGGTTGCAGGCTGTAGGACAGCGCACGCCTGTCTCGATGGCGCGCCGTCATTGCCCGTACCACCATCTTTGTGGCCCCACTCTTCTCCACGATCTGCGCGCCAGCCCGGCATGCTGCGCCGCGCGTTCGCGCAACTTCCCCCGACGTTGCCGGCCACCCGGTCGCCAACGGCCGCTTCCGGCTCTACCGCGAGTAACCGCATGACTTCAGATACCACCGCCAGCCCGTTCGCCCTGCCCCTGGTCGCCATCCTGCGCGGCATCACGCCGGAAGAAACGCTAGCCCACGTCGGCGCGCTGATCGACGCCGGTTTCGATGCGATCGAGATCCCGCTCAACTCGCCGCGCTGGGAGCAGAGCATTGCGCTGGCCCAGCAGACGTATGGCGAACGCGCCTGGATCGGCGCCGGCACCGTGCTGCGCAATGAGGATGTCGACACCCTGGCCGAGATCGGCGCGCGCTTCATCGTCACCCCCAACACGCGCCCCTCGCTGATCCGCCATGCGGTATCGCGCGGGCTGACCGTGGTGGCGGGCTTTGCCACCGCCAGCGAGGCGTTCGACGCCATCGACGCCGGCGCCACCATTCTCAAGTTGTTCCCGGCAGCGACCTATGGCGCCGCGCATGTGCGCGCACTGCGCTCGGTGCTGCCCAAGCACATCCCGGTGTACGTGGTCGGCGGCGTCAGCCCGCAGACCCTGGCCGGCTTCCTCGCCCAGGGCGCGGCCGGCGCCGGCATCGGCGGCGAACTGTACAAACCTGCGCAATCGCTCGAAACAACCCAGACGCATGCACGCGCCTTCGTGCAGGCCTACCAGGAACTGCAAGGATGAAGATCACCCGCCTTACCACCTACCACGCCGCACCACGCTGGCTGTTCCTCAAGGTCGAAACCGACGAGGGCATCACCGGCTGGGGCGAACCGGTCATCGAAGGCCGCGCGCGCTCGGTGGAAGCTGCCGTGCACGAACTGGCGGGCTACGTCGTCGGCAAGGACCCGGCGCGCATCAACGACCTGTGGCAGACCATGTACCGCGCCGGCTTCTATCGCGGCGGCGCCATCCTGATGAGCGCCATCGCCGGTATCGACCAGGCGTTGTGGGACATCAAGGGCAAGGCGCTGGGCGTGCCGGTGTACGAGTTGCTGGGCGGGCTGGTGCGCGACCGCATGAAGACCTATCGCTGGGTCGGCGGCGACCGCCCCGGCGCCATCATCCAGCAGATCACCGACTACCGCGCGCTGGGCTTTGACACCTTCAAGTTCAACGGCACCGAAGAAATGAAGCTGATCGACAGCGCGCGCGCGGTCGACGCTGCCGTGGTCAAGGTGGCCGAAATCCGCGAAGCCTTCGGCAACACCATCGACTTCGGTATCGACTTCCACGGCCGCGTGGGCGCGCCGATGGCCAAGGCGCTGCTGCGCGAGCTGGAACCGTTCAAACCGCTGTTCGTCGAAGAACCGGTGCTGGCCGAACAGGCCGAGTACTACCCGCGCCTGGCCGCCAGCACCTCGATTCCGCTGGCGGCCGGTGAGCGCATGTTCTCGCGCTTCGAATTCAAGAACGTGCTGTGCGCCGGCGGTATCGGCATGGTGCAGCCCGATCTCTCGCATGCCGGCGGCATTACCGAATGCGTCAAGATCGCCGCGATGGCCGAAGCCTACGATGTCGGCTTCGCCCCGCACTGCCCGCTCGGCCCGATCGCGCTGGCTGCGTGCCTGCATGTGGACTTCGTCTCGCACAACGCCGTGCTGCAGGAACAGAGCATCGGCATCCATTACAACGAAGGCGCCGATCTGCTCGATTACGTCATCAATAAAGACGATTTTCAGTGTATCGATGGCAGCATTGCCGCCCTGCCCAAGCCCGGGCTCGGTGTGGAAATCAACGAAGACATGCTCAAGCGCGCAAACGAAAATCCGCCCGATTGGCGCAACCCGGTGTGGCGCCACGCCGATGGCAGCATCGCCGAATGGTGAGCACGCCCGAACACACCGCCGTGCTGGCGGTCGACAGCCGCTGCACGCATGGCGAAGGCGTGCTGTGGTGCGCACAGCGCGAGGCGCTGTACTGGGTCGACATCAGCGAAAAACGCCTGTGGCGGCAGCATCCGGCCAGTGCGCACACGCGCTACTGGACCCTGCCCGACCGCCCCGGCTGCATCGGCCTGATGGACGATGGCCGCGTGTTGATCGCGCTGGCCAAGGCGATTGGTCTTGTCGATCCGGACAATACCGAAGCCGACGCGTTGCCCTTCGAAAAACTGGCCGATGTGGAAGCGGACAACCCGCTCACCCGCAGCAACGATGGCCGCGCCGATCGCAACGGCAACTTCGTGTTCGGCACCATGGACGAGCACGACGCCAAGGCCGCACGCGGAGCGATGTACCAGTTCTCGCTGCAGCATGGCTTGCGGGCATTGCCGTTGCCGGGCGTATCGATCCCCAACTCGATCTGCTTCAGCCCCGACGGCCGCACGCTGTACTACTGCGATTCGGTGCGCCCGCAGATCCTGTGCTGCGACTACGACGCCGAAACCGCGCAGACCAGCAACAGCCGCGTGTTCACCACACTGGACCGCGACGATGCCGAACCCGACGGCTCGATCATCGATGCCGAAGGCCACCTGTGGAATGCGCAATGGCGTGCGTGGCGGGTGGTGCGCTATCGCCCCGATGGCAGCGTGGAGCGCATCGTGCAACTGCCGGTCAAGCACCCCACCTGCAGCGCATTCGGTGGCGCCGCGCTGGACCGTCTGCACGTGATCAGCTCGCGACTGGACCATAGCGCCGAAGAACTCGCACGCATGCCCGAAGCCGGCAGCCTGTTCGTCTGCGACGTCGCCATCGCCGGCCTGCCCGAAAGCCGGGTGGCCAGCGCATGATCGCCATCGATTGGGGAACCAGCAGCCTGCGCGCCTACCTGCTCGACGCGACCGGCGCCGTGCTGGAACAGCGCCGCGGGAGCGACGGCATCCTGGCCTGTCAGGGCCGCTTCGCCGAGGTGCTCACCCCCCTGATCGCCGGCTGGGACGGCCCGCTGCTGCTCTCGGGCATGATCGGCAGCCGCAACGGCTGGGTCGAACAGGCCTACCTGCCCTGCCCGGCCGACACCGCCGCGCTCGCCCAGGCCATGCGCCGCGAAGACAGCCTGCTGCCCGGCCGTATGTTGTGGTTCGTGCCGGGCGTGAGCACCGGCGAATACGACGGCGTGCCGGACGTGATGCGCGGCGAAGAAACCCAGCTGGTCGGCCTGATCGCCGCACTTGGCGACGGCGAGCATGTTGCCTGCCTGCCAGGCACGCACAGCAAGTGGGCGCGGATCGGCAACGGCCAACTGACCGGCTTCGCCACCGTCATGACCGGCGAGCTGTATGCCGTGCTGCGTCAACACAGCATTCTCGGCAAGCTGATGGACGACGATCACGCCGAGCTGGACACCGCTGCATTCCTGCACGGTGTCGAGCGCAGCGCCGCTCCCGGCGGCCTCAGCCACCACCTGTTCGGCACCCGCACGCTCGGCCTGTTCGAACGCCTGTCCTCCAAGGCATTGCCGTCCTACCTCTCGGGCCTGTTGATCGGCCACGAACTGCGCGAACACCGCGGCGATCACGCCACCGTGCACCTGGTCGGCAGCCCCGCCCTGGCCCAGCGCTATGCAGTGGGGCTGCAGCATCTGGGCGTCGAAAGCCAGCGGCATCCGGAAGATCTGGCTGCGGCAGGGTTGTTCGCGCTGGCCAGGCAGCGCGGGCTGGTTTGACCGGCAATCCCGATGCATGAAGCCCCCGGCTTCGCTTGCGGAAGGGGCTGGAGGAGGCCGCGGGGGAGACGCAGGTGATCGCAGCCCGCCATCGTGTTTTCAGCTGCACGAGGCTTCGCCCGTACCCTCATCCGGCGCTGGCGCGCCACCGTCTCCCGACGGGAGAAGGAACTAAAGCCCCTCTCCCGCCGGGAGAGCAACTGTCTTGATCAACTGGCGGCGCTAGCCGCCAGTTGATCTCGCATCTTGGCGTTGAGGATGACCAATAATTTGCGCATCGCCGCCACGAGGGCGACCTTGCCCGCTTTGCCCTGCGTGCGTAGCCGCTGGTAAAACTCGCGCAGGGCCGGGTTGAAGCGCACCGCCACCAGCGCCGCCATGTACAGCACTTGCCGCACGCAGGCGCGTCCTCCCCAGATGCTGCGGGCACCGCGCAACGTGCCGCTGTCGCGTGCCAGCGGCGCCACCCCGACCAGTTTGGCGATCGCCTTGCCGGTGAGACGGCCCAGCTCGGGCAGCTGCGCCGCCAAGGTCGCGACCAGCACCGGGCCGACGCCCTTGACCTGGACCAGCACCTCCAGCTCGGCACGTGCAGCCACCTGTTGGGCGATGCGCGCATCTAGCTCCGCCAGCTCTTTTTGCCATTGCCGCACGCCGGCTTGCGCCCGCTTGCGCAGCCACGCATCGGTCAGTTGAGACAGCCGCTGGCGCTCCTGCTGCACCGTCGCCAACACCTGCGTGCGGCGCTGCTGGTACTCGCGCAGCTGACGGCGCCAGCCTTCCAGCGGCTGGTAGGGCGTGAGTGATACCACCATCGCCATCTGCGCCAGCACACGCGCATCCAAGGTGTCGGTCTTGGCCAGTTGGCCGATGGCCTTGGCAAAGTCACGCGCTTGGCGAGGGTTCACACGCGCCACCGGCAGGCCGGCCGCATGCAGCGCATCCAACGCTGCCAGTTCGTAGCCGCCCGTGGCCTCCAGCACCACCTGGTGCAGCTCCATGTGTCCCAGCCAGCTGCGCAGCTGGCGCAGACCTGCCGCCGTGTTGGGGAAGCGCCGTTCGCCTTTGCAGCCATGCACATGCACATCCAACCACTGCTTGCTGACATCGATACCTACGCCGTATGCCATGGAAAAACTCCGCTATGCTCGAAGGGTCGAGAGCTCTCCTGGGCTGCCCAGCCTGATCGTTACGAGTGCCAACTCCAGCAACTGTTCGGGCGTTTGCCAGGAGATCCCGGCGTGGCGACCTCGCTCTCCCGCGGTTGTTTAGACCTGTGGGTTATCGGTCGACCACGCCGGCTCTCGACACCTAATCTGGCAGATCGCCAAGAGATAAGAGGTTGGGGTGAGGGTACGGGGGCGAAGCCTCTAAGAATGGTGGATAACCCGGAGGCTTCGCGCGCACCCTCATCCGGCGCTGCGCGCCACCGTCCCCCGACGGGAGAAGGAATCAGCCCAACGCAGAAGCGCGTCAACCCCACACCCATCACCCGACTGCTTTAGAATTGATAGGCTAAACGCCGGATTCCGCCATGCCTTTTGTTGTCACCGAAAACTGCATCAAGTGCAAATACACCGACTGCGTCGAGGTCTGTCCGGTGGATTGCTTCCACGTCGGCCCGAACTTCCTGGTCATCGACCCGGACGAGTGCATCGACTGCACCCTGTGCGAACCGGAATGCCCGGCCAACGCGATCTATCCCGAAGACGACGTCCCGGCAGGCCAGGAAGCCTTCGTCGCACTCAATGCCGAACTCGCCAAGGCCTGGCCGGTGCTGACCGTGCGCCAGGAACCATTGCCCGATGCCGCCGAATGGGATGGCAAACCGAACAAGTTGCCGCTGCTGCAGCGCTGACCGAAGCGATCAGCCCCAGCGTCGCCCCGACGCAGCGCTTCACGCGCAGCCGCAACCAGCACCGCATAACGCAAAACGGGCGCCCACGGCGCCCATTTTGCTATCCAGCGAACTGAACCAGCCTCAGCCGCCAAGCTTGCTCTTGAGCGAGCTGATCACCGCCACCGGCGCCGCCGCCGTGGCCGGCATGCCACGCGGATCCACGGCCGACACATAGCTGCCGGCATCGACCTTGACCACGCGCACCAGGAAGCTGGAACCCTCGTAGCTCACGTCGTAGGAACCGAGCATCTGCGCCTTGCTGGCAATGGTCAGGCCGGGAATCTCGGCCAGCGCCGTGCCGACCTTGCCGAACACCTCATCGCGTTCGCCCGGCACGGTGAAACCGCTGTTGGCGCTTGCCGATGGCGGCGTGTTGTTCTGCTGGGTGGTCGATGCCAGGGTTGGCACCTTCATCGCACCGGAGGTGTCGGGCAGGTTCAGATCCGGCGGCACTTCCAGCGGGCGGGCTTCCGGGGCCAGCGCATAGTCGCCGCGCGCACCCTTGTGAAACCAGCTGCAACCACTCGTGGCGGCGACGGTGGCGGTCGCCAGCAACGCGAGCGACAGCACGCGGACGGGGGAAACGGAATGACGCATCGATAGATCTCCTGAGTCAGGCCGCGAGCATTTCGCGGCTGGAAAGCGCTTCCAACGCAATCGCGTCGGCGGCAAGGCGGTCGGCGGCAGGCTGGTGCGCCGCAGAAAGGGGCAGTAACGGCAAACGTAGGCCGTGGCCGATCCCGGCGCGCTGCAGCAGCGCCTTGACCGGGATGGGATTGGATTCGATCCCGCAAAAGCTGTGGTACTCGCTCAGACGCGCGTCCCAGGCAAGGGCGGCGTCGCGCTGGCCGTCGCGGGCCAGATCGCACAGGCGCCGGTACGCCGCCGGCAGCGCATTGGAGGCCACCGAAATCAGCCCGGCAGCGCCGGACAGCATCGACTGCGCCGCGCTGCCGTCGTCGCCACTGAGCACTACGAAGCTGTCGCTGCGCAACGCGACCAGCGCAGCCACGCGCTCGGGCTCGCTGCGCGCTTCCTTGATGCCGACGATATTCGGGTGATCGACCAGTTCGGCCACCGTCTCCGGCAGCAGATCGCAGCCGGTACGGCCGGGCACGTTGTACAGCACCACCGGCAGCCCACCGTCATCGGCCACCGCCAGAAAGTGCGCCTTCAAGCCGGCCGGGGTCGGACGCACGTATGGAGGCGTCACCACCAGCGCGTACTGCGCGCCCAGCGCGGCGGCGCGGCGTGTCTGCGCAATGGTTTTTGCCGTGCCCGACAGGCCGGTCCCGGCCAGCACCGGCACGCGGCCGGCCACCTGGGCCACCGCCGCGCGCAGCAGCGTGTCGTATTCGTCGTCACTCAATGCGGCGGCTTCGCCGGTGGAGCCGGCAACCACGAGTCCCTGCACGCCACCATGCAGCTGCTGCTCCAGTAGCCGCCGCCAGGCATCCAGGTCGAGTGCGCCGTCCGGCCCGAAGGGGCTCGCCAGCGCGGTGATGATGCCGGAAAGGGACAAGATTCTGTTGCTCTTACGTGACGGGAAAAGGCCCGCGCACGCGCGGGTTGCTAACGCCTGCATGTTACTTGCGGCGCGAAACCACGGGCAAGTATGCTGGTCACCGCCAGGGCGCCTGCCCGGGCGGCCATTCAGCCTGATGCAATGCCGGAAGCCCCTTTGACCGACTCTACACCCCGGCCTTCGCCGACCGAAAATCACCTCCTGATCAACGCCTACACGACGCATCCGGAGTCCCCCCTGTTGCCCGTCACCCGCCGCATCGCCGACAGCGGCTGCAATCTCGTGGACGCTCGCCTGGCCACGGTGGGACGCGATGTCTCGGTCACCGCACTGGCGACCGGCTCCTGGGATTCGGTCGCCAAGCTCGAAGCCATGCTGACCCGGCTCGAACGCGAGGAAGGCCTCAAGCTGGTGTGGTACCGCACCGGCCCCAAGCAGACCCAATCCAATCTGCTGCCCTACATCGTCGAAGTGATTGCCGCCGACAAGCCCGGCATCCTGTTCCAGCTGGCCGATTTCTTCGACCGCCAGGGCATCACCATCGAAAACCTGCAGAGCACGCGTTACCGCGCCATGCAGACCGGCGCGGAGATGTTCTCTGCGCAGGTGACCATCGGGGTGCCGGCCAACATGCACATCGCCGCGTTGCGCGATGATTTCCTTGAATTCTGTGATCACCTCAATCTCGACGCGATCATGGACCCGATGAAGTTCTAAGGCAGACGCACCGATGGCCATCGCCCAATCCGCGCTGAAACAGATGTTCGACCACATCCGCTCCGAGACCGACTGGAATCTCGACGGCCCGTTGCGCTGGGAATATTTCTTCGCCGACCCGGCGCAGCAACCGTTGCAGAAACTTGCCGAGCAGCTGACCCAGGACGGCTACCGCGTCATCGACATCTTTCTCGGCGAACGCGACGAAGACGATGGCGACGATGAAGAGTCGTATTTCCTGCATGTGGACAAGAAAGAGCACCACACCATCGAGTCGCTGAATCAGCGCAATGCGCAGTTCGACGCACTTGCCAAACGTTTCCATGTGGCTGCTTATGATGGGATGGACGTCGGCCCGGCATGACCGCGCCGTACGCCCCTCCACTTTGGGCTGAGCAACGATGACCGACGCTGTACTGGAATTGCCCGCTGCAACCTTCGATCTGCCGCTGGCGCTGTCCGGCGGCACCCAGACCACCCTGCGCGACTATGCCGGCAACTGGATGGTGCTGTACTTCTATCCGAAAGACAGCACACCGGGCTGCACCACCGAAGGCCTGGACTTCAACGCATTGCTGCCGCAGTTCAAGAAAGCCGGCGCGGTGGTGTTGGGTGTCTCGCGCGATTCGGTGAAGTCGCACGACAATTTCTGCGCCAAACAAGGCTTCACCTTCCCGTTGATCAGCGACGGCGATGAAGCGCTGTGCCGCGCCTTCGACGTCATCAAGGAAAAAAACATGTACGGCAAGCAGGTGCTCGGGATCGAGCGCAGCACCTTCCTGCTGTCGCCCGAGGGGCATGTCGTGCAGGCCTGGCGCAAGGTCAAGGTGGCCGGCCATGCCGAGGCCGTGCTGGCCGCAGTAAAGGCGCGCGCCAAACAGTGACACCCCTCGCTTCCCGCGTCCTCCATCACCCTGCACCTGCAGGCGTGATGGCTCGCCCCTGCTCCATCACTTGGAAGACCCAATGACCCGAGGCAAGCGCATCTACGTGCTGGACACCAACGTGCTGATGCACGATCCCACCGCGCTGTTCAAATTCGAGGAACACGATGTATTCCTGCCGATGCAGGTGATCGAGGAGCTCGACAACGCCAAGAAGGGCACCTCCGAGGTCAGCCGCAACGCGCGCCAGGTCAGCCGTTTCCTGGATGAGTTGCTGGAAAACACCAACGCCGAGCAGATCCAGGCCGGCATCCTGCTCAGCCATCCGCAGGGCATCCAACTCAAGGGCCAGGCCGCGATCGGCCGGCTGTATTTCCAGATCAAGCCGATCGACCCGGGCCGCACTTTCGGCGCGATGATTCCGGACAACAAGATCCTGGCCTCGGTGCTGGCGCTGTGCGAAGAACACCCCGACATGCCGGTCATCCTGGTGTCCAAGGACATCAACCTGCGCATCAAGGCCTACATCAGCGGCCTGAATGCAGAGGACTACCAGAACGATCGCGCGCTGGACGATTTCAGCCTGCTGTTCACCGGCGCCATCGAGCTGCCGGAAAACTTCTGGCAGAAGCACAACGAAGACTTGCGCAGCTGGAACGAGCGTGGCCGCACCCATTACGAAATCGTGCTGGCCGACGACGAAGACTGGCATCACAACCAGTACCTGTATCTGCCGGGCGAGGACGAAGTGGAACTGCGCGTGGCCAGGATCGGCGGCGGCAAGGCCACCTTGTGCCTGGTGGACGATTTCCGCCACACCCAGCATGCGGTGTGGGGCATCGCCGCGCGTAACCGCGAGCAGAACTTCGCACTCAATGCGCTGATGGACCCGGAGATCGATTTCGTCACCTTGCTGGGCACCGCCGGCACCGGCAAGACCCTGCTCGCGCTGGCTGCGGGCCTGGCGCAGACGATGGACCAGCAGCGCTACCGCGAAATCATCATGACCCGCGCCACCGTCAGCGTTGGCGAAGACATCGGCTTTTTGCCCGGCACCGAAGAAGAAAAGATGACCCCGTGGATGGGCGCGCTGACCGATAACCTGGAAGTGCTGACCCACAATCAGGATGGCGGCTCCTGGGGCCGCGCGGCCACCAACGACCTGCTCGCCAGCCGCATCAAGATCCGTTCGATGAACTTCATGCGCGGCCGCACCTTCCTGTCGCGATATCTGATTCTGGACGAGGCGCAGAACCTCACCCCGAAGCAGATGAAGACGCTGATCACCCGTGCCGGCCCCGGCACCAAGATCGTGTGCCTGGGGAACGTCGAACAGATCGATACGCCCTACCTCACCGAAACGACCTCGGGCCTGACCTACGCGGTGGACCGCTTCAAGGCCTGGCCGCATAGCGCGCACATCACGCTGCGGCGCGGCGAGCGCTCGCGTCTGGCCGACTTCGCCTCGGAGGTGTTGTGATGCGCGCACTTCGCGGTGCGGTGGCGCTGGCCGTGCTCGCGCTGGCCGGCTGCGCCACCACGCAGGGTCCCTCCAGCGTGCCGACCAATCTCAAGAACGGGCAGTCGTGGATCATCACCCGCCAGAGCGTCGCCGAGCAGGTGCTGGACACCTGCTCGCGCGATAGTCCGGCGCGTCATCCGGGCCGGATCACCGGCTACTGGGAGCCGAGCCATCAACAGATCGAGCAGCTCGAATCCCGGCAGGATGCGTTGACGCCAACCATTGCCGAGCCGCGCGAGTTCGACCGCCAGTACGTGGGCGTGGTGATCCAGGGCCAGCAACTGATCTACATCAATGCGTTCAAGCTGCCCAACGACCCGCCGGTGAAACCGGCGCGCGAAGCGATCAAGGTCTGCGACGGCGGCGGTGCCTTCTGGGGCGCGTTGTACGACCCGCAGACCGGTGCGTTTTCGCAGATTGCGGTGAATGGATCGCCGTGACGCCGCGGTAAGCACCGGCAGGTGCGGGCAGCGTTGAGATACCGAGTCTGCACAGCCGCAATCGGGCAGTGCAGAATCGGCGCATGACCACGCCCAGCACGCTGTCCGCATTGACCATCGCCGGCTCCGATTCCGGCGGTGGTGCCGGTATCCAGGCCGACCTCAAGACCTTCGCCGCGCATCGGGTGCACGGGCTGTCTGCCATCGCCGCACTGACCGCCCAACACACCCGCGCCGTCACCGCCGTACACATCCCGCCGCTTCCGTTCCTGCAGGCGCAGGTGGATGCGTGCTTTGCCGATTTCGAGATCCAGGCGGTCAAGCTCGGCATGCTGGCCAATGCCGAGGTTATCCATTGCGTGGCCGACCTGCTCGAACGCCATCGCCCGCCGTTCGTGGTGCTCGACCCGGTGATGGTGTCCACCAGCGGCGCGCGCCTGCTCGAAGATACTGCGCTGGACGCGTTGCGCACGCGCCTGCTGCCGCTGGCCACGTTGATCACCCCCAACACGCCCGAAGCGGAGCTGCTGACCGGCCGCCGCATCGACAGCGCCGATGCCGCCGAACACGCCACCGCCGCCTTGCTCGAGCTGGGCGCCAACGCAGTGCTGCTCAAGGGCGGACATCTGCACGAAGGCACACGCGTGATCGACCGCTTCGATGACGGCGTCACCCAGGATGTGTTCATGCATCCGCGCCTGCAGGTCGACGCGCACGGCACCGGCTGCAGCCTGTCGGCGGCCATCGCCGCGCAGCTGTGTCAGGGCTTGTCCTTGCTCAATGCCTGCGAAGCGGCGATCGATTACGTTGCATGCGCCATCCGTCTCGGCCAGCGCCCCGGCCATGGCGATGTGCTGGTGCTCGACCACTTCGGCGCTGCGCCCGGCGCATGAGCGAGCACGTGCACACCGGCAGCTTGCTCGCCAGCGCTGCAGATGGACATCGCTGGCAGGTGATCCGTTGCGCGCCACTGCAGCCAACTGCAGCGCTGCTGTGGCTGCCGGCGCTGGGCGTGGCCGCACGGCATTACCACCCCTTCGCACAGGCGCTCGCCTCCACCGGCATCGCGGTGTATCTGCACGAATGGCGCGGCAATGGCAGCAGCACGCTGCGCCCATCGCGTCAGCACGATTGGGGCTATCGCACGCTGCTTGCCGACGATCTCCCCGCCAGCCATGTCCTGCTCGATCGGCACGACCCGCAGCTGCCGCGCGTGCTGGGCGGACACAGCCTTGGCGGCCAGCTCGCGTGTTGCCATGCCGCACTGCAATCGGCGCAGCTTGCCCAGCTTTGGCTGGTTGCCAGCGGCTCGCCGTACTGGCGCAATTTTCCCGCGCCAATGCGCTACGGCCTGCCCGTGGCGTTTCGGTTGTTGCCGTGGCTGGCACGCATGCAGGGAGTTCTGCACGGCCGCCAGCTCGGCTTCGGCGGCACCGAAGCACGCAGCTTGATTGCCGATTGGGCGCAGGTCGGCCGCAGCAACCGCTATCGCGCGGCAGGCGCACCTTGGGATCTGGAACAGGCGCTGGGTGCGCTGCGCGTGCCGATCCGCGCGGTCACTCTTGCGCGCGACAATTTCGGCCCGGCAGCTGCGCTGCGTGCACTGCTCGACAAGATGCCGCGGGCACGCGCAAACAGCGTGACCTTGGATGCCATGCAACTGGGAACACGCAGCGATCATTTCGCCTGGATGAAAACGCCTGCGGCCGTGGCCGCTGCGCTGCGCAGTGCGCTTGGCGATGCCGTCAACGGCGATCGAAGTTCACAAAGGGATTGACGGGCACGCTGGCCATGCGCATAATTCCGCTCCTGACGAGGCGCCCGTAGCTCAGTTGGATAGAGTACCTGGCTACGAACCAGGCGGTCGGGAGTTCGAATCTCTCCGGGCGCACCATCTTCAGAATACGAAAAGACGGCAATCGACCGCGGTTTTTTCAGTCAAAAAGATCCGATCGCACTGCCTCAGATCTGCAAGCCAAACAAGATATGCGCCCGTAGCTCAGTTGGATAGAGTACCTGGCTACGAACCAGGCGGTCGGGAGTTCGAATCTCTCCGGGCGCACCAATCTTGAAGAAAACGACCAGCTTGCTGGTCTTTTTTTTGCCTGTGGTTTTTGTTGATGCAGATGGCTGCGCAATCGCGTTGCATCGCATGGTGGCGCTCCATCGCACGGTACCGATGCCATAGCAAAACGCTCGCCTACGCCGCCGCGGGCACTGCATGCAGCGCAATCAAACCGTGGCCGCAACCGCGCTCGCCTCGGCCACCACCACCACCGGCAACAGCGATGTCACCGGATGCCCGGCGTCGCGCCATGCATCCAGACCGCCCAGCAACGGCCGCACATCGCCATATCCGCGTTCGCGCATCCGCCCGGCCAGCCACGCCGCAGACACCTCGTCCGGACACGCGCAATAGATCACCACACTGCGATCGCGCGGCACGCTGGCCAGGATCTGCGCCAGCTGGCGCTCGTCGGCAAACACGGCGCCAGGAATCGTGTACGGCTGCAGGTCGCGATAACCCGGCGCACGGATATCCAGCACGGTCGGCCGCAGGCTTTCGTCGCCGTCCAGCAACGGCACCAGCTCATCCACCCCGATCCGCGCATGCTCCAGCGATCGCAGCAGGCTGTGCCGCCGCCACCAGCGCCAACCGACATAGCCGGCAAGCAACACCGCCAGCACCACCACCGCGCCCGAACCGAGCTCGGACAGAAAGGCCAGCACGTCCTGCACCTGATGCGCGAACACAGCGCCCACACTCAAGCCGACCAGCGCCCACAGCGATGCACCGAAGGCGTCGTAGCGCAGAAACGCCGCAGGGCGCACCCGCATCGCACCGGCCATCGGCACCGACACCATCGACAAGCCCGGCACGAATTTGGCGACTGCCAGCACCCGCACACCCCAACGCGAAAAGAAGCGCTCGGTCTGCTTCATGCAGGTATCGCGCGACAGCGACAGCCGACACAGCGACTGCAAGGTGCGGTTCCCGAAGCGACGCCCGGCCAGATACCAGGCCAGATCGCCCAACAGACTGGCGGCCACGGACACCGCCAACGCTGCAAGCCCGGCCAGCCAGGCGTCGCTACCGCCCTGCAAGGCGTAGCCGGCTCCCACCAGCACCAGGGTCGGCAAGGCCGGCACCGGCAGCCCGAGCGACAATGCCAGCACGTTGGCGAACACCAGCGCCAATCCGTACTGCTCGATCAAGCCTTGCATGCGACGACCCTGCGCGACGGCGAGCGGCCATTATCCGCCTTCCGTCACAACTGCGACCGCCCGGCAGCAGCGGAACGATACGTTGCGGCCAAAGCATCCAGCCAGCGGTCGAACAGGCCTTCGCCGCGCAAGGCACGCCGCCACCACCCCAGCGCTTCGCCCTCTTCGCCCGGCCGCCACGCCAGGTAGAAGGTTTCGTCGGGCTTGCGGGTTTCCACCTGCACCTCGCGCAGCCGGCCATCCTGCAGCGCCCCGCGCGCATACGGCTCGGGCAGGAAGCCGTAGCCGGCACCGGCCAACTGCAGCAGCAGCTTGCTGCGCATGTCCGGCACGGTGAGGACATCGCGGCCGGACAGCAGCCCGACGGTACGCGGCAGCAGGCGCCGCGCCGAATCTGCCACCGCGATCGCCCGGTGTTCGGCCAGCTCGGCCGCGCCCAGCACGCCGCCGGCGCTCGCCAGCGGATGCGTGGACGCCACCGCAAACACGAAGCGCAAGCGACCGATCGGCTCGGCGACATAGCCGCCGCCGCTAGGGCCTTCGCCCGCCGCCACGATCAGGTCCACGCGCCTGTCCAGCAGCGCTTCCCAGCCGCCAGACAAGGATTCGCTCAACACGCGTAACCGCGTGCTGTCGGCCACCGTGTAGAAGTCCAGGATCTGGGGTTGCAGCAGGCTCGCAGGCAACACCGCATCCAGCCCGATCGCGAAATCCGATTCCCAGCCCGAGGCCACTCGCCGCACGCGCACCTCCAGCTCCTGCGCGGCACGCAGCAGATGGCGTCCTTCGCGCAACAGTTCGCGCCCCGCCTGGGTGGGCATGGCTTTAGGCCCCACCCGCTCGAACAGCTGCACGCCCAGATCCTCTTCCAGCGTGGACACGGTGTAGGAAATCGTCGAAGGCACCTTGAACAGCACCTTGGCTGCCGCGGAAAACGAGCCGCGGCGGTCGATGGCATCCAGGATCTGCAGCGCTTCCAGGCTGATTTTCATTGTTCGATTTTTTCGATGATAGCGGCCAAATCTACTCGCTTTTTGTCTGGCCCGCAGAGGCAGAGACTACGCATCAAGCCGCTGGGACACTGATTACCCCCCCAGCGCCAATTCGAATCTTTCAAGGAGAAGCAGCATGTTGAATGTCCGCAAGAGCGAAACCCGCGGCCGCGCCGAACACGGCTGGCTGTCCTCGCGCCACACCTTCTCCTTTGCCAGCTACCACGACCCGCGCCACATGGGCATCGGCCCGCTGCGCGTGATCAACGAAGACAAGGTGCAGCCGGGCGAAGGTTTCGGCACCCACGCCCACCGCGACATGGAGATCATTTCCTATGTCCTGGGCGGCGCGCTGGAGCACAAGGACAGCATGGGCACCGGCTCGGTATTGCACTACGGCGATGTGCAGCGCATGAGCGCCGGCAGCGGCGTGACCCATAGCGAGTTCAATCACTCGGCCAGCGAACCGGTGCACTTCCTGCAGATCTGGGTGATGCCCGATCGCGCCGGCATCGAGCCGAGCTACGAAGAAAAGCACTTCGATGCCGACAGCAAGCGCAACCAGTTGCGCCTGATCGCCTCGCCCGATGGCGACGCCGGCTCGCTGCGCCTGCACCAGGATGCACGCTTGTACGCCTCGATCCTCGACGGCGAGGTGCGCCTGCAGCAGCCGCTGGCGGAAGGTCGCATCTGCTACGTGCAGGTGGCCCGCGGCAGCCTGAGCGTCAATGGGCAGGCACTGGCGGCCGGCGATGCCGTCCAGATCCTCGGCGAGCCGGAAATCGTGCTAGCCGATGCCCGCGATGCCGAAGTACTGGTGTTCGACCTGCCGAAGTAAGCGCCTGCGGCCAGGAGCGGCTACCAACGTAGCGCGCAATCATCAGGCGGGCGTGGACGGCACACAGGAACCGCAGTGCACACAGGGTGCATGCACCTCCGGGCACCGGCCGCACCCGCATGGTCGCTGCGCAGTAGCTTAGTCAGCCGCCCAAGGTAATCGCGCAGTGCACAGCCCTGGTGCGCGATGCGCCAGCTGACACTGAAACGGACAAAGCCCGCGTATACGGGTTTTGTTTTGTGCGCGCGACGCAATCACGCCGCCTTCGAGCCTGCATGCTGCGCAGCCGGCGCGTCCACATGCACCGCAGCGCCGCCCGCATCGCCATTGACCAAGGCGAACAGCGCATCCGCATCGCCTTCCAGCACGCACGCCGAGCGCGCAAGATCGTCGACCATCTGCGCCTGGTCGCGCGCTTGCACACCGATCGACTGCAACGCGGTGTTCGCGGTGGAAATATCCTGGGCCTGGTCATGGCTGGCAGCGGCAATCTGCTCGACGGTCGCGGTAACGCGCAGGACCGAGGTCACCATGTCCTGCATCACCACACCGGCTTGCTCGGCCAGGCGCGAGCCATCGCCCACCTGATCGGTCGCGTTGTCGATCAGCGAGCGGATCTCCCTGGCTGACACGCTGCAACGCTGCGCCAGGCTGCGCACCTCGGTCGCCACCACGGCAAAACCACGTCCCTGCTCGCCGGCACGCGCCGCTTCCACCGCTGCGTTCAAGGCCAGGATGTTGGTCTGGAACGCGATGCCGTCGATCACCTCGATGATCTGCCCGATGCGATCGGTCGCCAAGCGGATGCCGGCAGTGGTCTTGACCACATCGGCGATGACATCGGCACCGCGCCACGCGACCGTGGCCGATTCTTCGGCCATGCGGCGCGCGGAACCTGCATTTTCAGCATTGGTGCGCACGGTCGCAGCCAGTTGATCGATCGTGCTTGAGGTCTGCGCCACCGCGGCGGACTGCAGCGACATGCGGCCGACCAACTCCTGGTTGCTGGCCGAAATATGGTGCGCCTCGCGCTGGACGTTCTGCGCAATGCTCATGGTCTGCCGCATCAGATCGCGCATACGCTCGGCCGAGCGCACCTGATCGGTCACGTCGGTCGCGCACTTGACCACCTTGTAGGGCCGCCCGAGCTCGTCGAGCACCGGGTTGTAGGACGCCTGGATCCACACTTCCCTGCCGTCCTTGCCGATGCACCGGTAACGGCCCGCATCGAAGGCGCCACGTCCGAGCGAACCCCAGAACGCGCGATACGCAGGCGACTGGCGCATGCTCGCATCCACGAACATGCCGTGGTGTTTTCGGCGAATGTCCTCCAGCCGGTAACCCATCATCACCTGCAGGAAATTTTGATTGGCCGCGAGCACCGTGCCGTCCAGCGAGAACTCGATGTAGGACTCGAGCGTCGCAGGAAAGAATCGATGCAAGCGCGTAGCGCAGCCAGTTCGAACGATCAAGTTGCCCAGACGCGCTATCGACAAACGATGCCGCGCGAAGCAAGAGCACGACCACGTTGCTGTGCACGCAGCGAGCTGAGCACGGTCCCGGAACACACTGGCAGAAATGCGCCAACGTCAGCGCGTATCAGCGGGTCCACTAGCGGCGTTGGCGACGGTTGCCGCCATCAGGATGCTGTGCGGCAGCCGCCAATGCGGCCACCACGAAAGTGCCTGCAGCACAAATAAAAACGCCCGCAAATCAGGGATTTGCGGGCGCCTAAAACACTGGCGGAGCGAGAGGGATTCGAACCCTCGATAGAGCTTTTGACCCTATACTCCCTTAGCAGGGGAGCCCCTTCAGCCGCTCGGGCATCGCTCCAGTTTTTGCTGCCTGCCGCGATGTCCGTGGCAGGCCGCGAAGAATACCGGGTAAGAGGGGCTAACGTAAACCCTTTACAACCATCAATTCGAAGAATCGTCGCAGTGATGCGCGCCGGAGGCAACCGGCTCATCCCCACGTTGGATGCGCTGATAGATTTCTTCGCGATGCACAGCCACATCCTTGGGTGCGTTGATACCGATGCGCACCTGATTGCCCTTGACGCCGAGAACGGTCACGGTGACCAAGTCGCCGATCATCAAGGTTTCGCCTACCCGGCGAGTGAGGATCAACATTTTACAAATCTCCTGGAACCGGTGGGTTTCCCACCAGCATCGACGGCCTCCTGAGTGAGACGCGCCCTAGGTAAGGGAATAGACCGGAAATGGTAGCGGGACATCCTGCCAGCCAGCAAGGCATAGCAGGACAAGTGTTCAGCCCAAGTGTTGCTTGACCCAGGAGGGCACACCGTCGAGTGCGGTCGCAAGGGCGGGCCCGTCCTCGCCACCACCCTGGGCGAGATCCGGACGGCCACCGCCCTTGCCCCCGATCTGACTGGCGATATGGCCGAGGAGTTCCCCTGCCTTCACCTTGCCGGTTGGGCTGCCGTTCACGCCGGCGACCAGCGCGACCTTGCCGCCAGACGCGCCCGCCAGCACGATCACCGAATCGCCAAGCTGTTGCTTGAGGCGATCCATCGCATCGCGCAGCGCCTTGGCATCGAAGCCTTCCAGCCGCACCGCGACAACCTTGACCCCAGCCACCTCGATCGCGCCAGCGCCCAGATCAGCCGTAGCACCGGACGCCAGTTTGGCCTTGAGCGATTCCAGCTCGCGCTCCAGCCGCTTCTGACGCTCGGTCAGTGCGCGCACCTTGTCCACCACCTCGTTGGCATTCCCGCCAAGCAGATGGGCTGCCTCGAACAAGCGGCGTTCTTCGTCGGCCACATAATCGAGCGCGCCCTGCCCGGTCACCGCTTCGATACGGCGCACACCCGACGACACGCCGCCTTCGGAGGTGATCTTGAACAGACCGATATCGCCGGTGCGGGTGACATGGGTGCCGCCACACAGCTCGGTGGAATAACCACCCATCTTCAGCACGCGGACGTTTTCGCCGTATTTCTCGCCAAACAGCGCCATCGCGCCAAAATCCAGCGCCTCCTGCATGGCCATGTTGTGCACTTCCACACCGTGATTGGTGCGCACTTCGGCGTTGACCTTGCGCTCGATGACAGCGAGCTCATCAGCGCTGATCGGCTGGAAGTGCGAGAAATCGAAGCGCAGGCGATCGGGCGCGACCAGCGAGCCCTTCTGCTGCACATGCGTTCCCAGCACTTCGCGCAGCGCGGCGTGCAACAGGTGGGTGGCCGAATGGTTGAGAATGGTCTTGCCGCGACGTTGCGCATCGATACCGCCCGCCAGCACATCGCCAAGCGCGAGTGCGCCTTCGCCGATGCGGCCAACATGGCCATGGAACTGACCGGCGAACTTCTGGGTGTCGGCGACTTCGATCGATACGCCGGGGCCGCTCAGCTGGCCGCTATCGCCGACCTGGCCACCCGACTCGGCGTAGAACGGGGTGCGGTCGGTGAACACGATTACCTCGTCGCCCGCCTCCGCACGTTCGACCGGGCGGCCCTGCTTGAGCAATGCCACGACCTTGAGTGCATCGGCATCGTGCGCTTCGTAGCCCAGAAACACCGTCGGCGACATGCTCGCAACCAGGTCGGCCGGCAATGCCACGCCGCCGCCGAACTTGCCAGCCGCACGCGCCGTTTCGCGCTGGCGTTCCATGGCGAACTCGAAGCCCTCCATGTCCACGCGCAAGCCGCGCTCGCGCGCAATGTCCGACGTCAGATCGACCGGAAAACCGTAGGTGTCGAAGAGGCGGAACGCATCGGCACCGGGAATGACTTCCTGCGAGCGCGATGCGACTTCGTCGAAGATCTTCATGCCGGCATCCAGCGTCTCGGCAAAACGTTCTTCCTCGGCCAGCAACGCGCGCGCCACGGTGTCCCGCGCCACTACCAGCTCGGGATAGGCTTCGCCCATCAGCTCGACCAGCGTCGGCACCATCTTGCTGAAGAACGGCTGGCGCACGCCAAGCATCCAGCCATGACGCAGCGCACGCCGGATGATCCGGCGCAGCACATAACCGCGCCCTTCGTTGGAGGGCAGCACGCCGTCGACGATGAGGAACGAACAGGCACGGATGTGATCGGCGATCACCCGCAACGACTTGTTCTCCAGATCGGTGATGCCGGTCAGCGCGCTGGCCTTGCCGATCAACGCCTGGAACAGGTCGATCTCGTAGTTGGTGTGGACGTGCTGCAGGATCGCGGCCAGGCGCTCAAGCCCCATGCCGGTATCCACGCACGGCGCAGGCAGCGGCACCAGGGTACCGTCGGGCTGGCGATCGAACTGCATGAAGACCAGGTTCCAGATTTCGATAAAGCGGTCGCCATCTTCGTCCGGCGAACCCGGCGGACCACCGGCGATGTGATCGCCGTGGTCGAAGAAGATTTCGGTACACGGGCCGCATGGGCCGGTATCGGCCATCTGCCAGAAATTGTCCGACGCGTACGGCGCACCCTTGTTGTCGCCGATGCGCACGATGCGGCTTTCCGGAATGCCGATCATGTCGCGCCACAACGCGAAGGCTTCCTCGTCGGTGTGGTAGACGGTGACCAGCAAGCGGTCGGCCGGCAGCTTCCAGACTTGGGTCAGCAGCTCCCACGCCCAGGCGATGGCATCTTTCTTGAAATAGTCGCCGAACGACCAATTGCCGAGCATTTCGAAAAAGGTGTGGTGACGTGCGGTGTAGCCCACCGAATCCAGATCGTTGTGTTTGCCACCGGCACGCAAGCAGCGCTGCACATCCGCAGCGCGCACATAGCTGCGCTTTTCCGCGCCGAGGAAGACATCCTTGAACTGGACCATGCCGGAATTGGTGAACAGCAGGGTCGGGTCGTTGCCCGGCACCAGCGGCGCGGATGGCACGATGGTGTGGCCCTTCCCCTCGAAAAACGCGAGGAAGTCACTACGGATCTGGGATGTGCTGAATTTGGCAGGTGCGTTCATGAGCTGGCATTGGGCGGGCGGCAGTCCCGGTCACCCAATGAGATGTGGGCGCAGATGAGCGGAACAACCTGAATCCGCGAAGGGTAGCAGGCCTGACGCCCTCAGTCCTCAAGGTCGAAGCGCGTGGCGCTGCGAATGCTGTTGCCATCAAAACCACGCCGGGCCAGCAGATCGGCAGCCTTGCGCCGCTGTGGAAGGTCCACCGGGCCGTGTTCACCGAACCGGCGGCGGATCAGATCGCGCGCATTTTCGGTCCAATCGCCCTCAAAGGTCGCCATGGCGGCACTGATGGCGTCGCTATCCAGGCCATGGGTTCCAAGTTCGGCACGGATATGCAGCGGGCCATAACCCGAGCCGGCGCGATTCCGCACCACGGCGGCAGCGAAACGGGTGTCGTCCTGCCAGCCTTCATCGCTGAGACGGTCGACGGCAGCCTGCGCTGCGTCCGGCTCGATCCCGCGTGCCAGCAGCTTGCGGTTCAATTCCTTGCGCGAATGCTCGCGCCGCACCAACAGACCGAGTGCGCGCTGGACCGGCGTCTGCTCCTTGAACCGTCGCCCCCGCTTCGGTGCGGGCTCTTGCTCGTCCATCGTGTGGTGTCCTGAATCGCCAAAATCACACAGCAGCACATGCGCCATCCTTGGCGCCTGCCCTCCTGACCTTCGATAGATCTACCGCGAGAAGCGACGGCACTGACTCCGCCGTCCTCGCGATAGAAAAACTTGAAATGTCGTCTGCCCCAAGCGCTGGCACCGGGTGCAAACGGAGGTTGCTGGAAGCGTCGCCTACCACTGGCACGCGAAGATCCATCCATCACCATCGCCGACTCCCGGCGACGGACGATGTCTAGCAGCGAGAACTTATTCCTTCTCTGCGTCGTCGCCGGCTTCGCGCGGCGCTTCGGCAGGCTGGAACTTCTCGCGCAGCTCGGCTTCCAGCCGCACTGCAACCTGCGGGTTGTCGCGCAGGTAAGTACGCGCATTGTCCTTGCCCTGACCGATGCGCTCATCGCCATAGCTGTACCAAGCGCCGGCCTTGTCGACCAGCTTGGCCTCCACACCCATGTCGATCAGTTCGCCCTCGCGGCTGATGCCTTCGCCGTAGAGGATTTCGGTCACGACCTGCTTGAACGGAGGCGCCAGCTTGTTCTTGACGACCTTGATCTTGGTCTGGTTGCCGATGATCTCGTCGCCCTTCTTGATCGCGCCGATACGACGGATATCCAGACGCACCGAGGCGTAGAACTTCAGCGCATTGCCGCCGGTGGTCACTTCCGGGCTCTGGCCCGGCATCATGACGCCGATCTTCATGCGCAGCTGGTTGATGAAGACCACCAGCGTATTGGAGCGCTTGATGTTGCCGGTGAGCTTGCGCAGCGCCTGGCTCATCAGACGTGCCTGCAGGCCCGGCAGCTGGTCGCCCATTTCGCCTTCGATTTCTGCTTTCGGGGTCAGTGCGGCGACCGAGTCGATCACCACGATATCCACCGAGCTCGAACGCACCAGCATGTCGGCGATTTCCAGCGCCTGCTCGCCGGTATCCGGCTGCGACAGCAGCAGGTCGTCGACATTGACGCCCAGCTTGGCCGCATAGATCGGGTCCAGCGCATGCTCGGCGTCGATGAAGGCTGCGGTGCCGCCCAGCTTCTGACACTGGGCAATCGCCTGCAGGGTCAGGGTGGTCTTGCCCGAGGATTCCGGCCCGTAGATTTCGACCACGCGACCCTTCGGAAGGCCGCCGATCCCCAGGGCGATGTCCAGCATCAGCGAGCCGGTCGGAATGACTTCGACCGCCTCGATGACGCGGTCGCCCATACGCATGACCGAGCCCTTGCCGAATTGCTTTTCGATCTGGCTCAGTGCGGCGGAAAGGGCGCGCTTCTTGTTCTCGTCCATCTGGGTGATCCTCGTCAGTGATTTCGGTGTGGGGCTAATGTAGCGGCGGTGTATCGCACAGGCTGAGACTGCAGGCGACACACTCAGATTAAGGGGGGCGAAATATCGCGCGGCAGCGGGAAATCCTGCAATGCCGGCTCGGGAAAAAGCCAGCGCTGCCATCGGCACAGACTTCAGCGGTTAGGCCTCAACAGCCCGCAATACAGGCCTTCGATGGCAAAATCCTGATCCGGCAGCACTTCGATCGGCGCGTAATCCGGGTTGCGCGGCAGCAGCCGGATCCGGTCCTTACCGATCTTCAGCAGCTTGACCGTGATCTCCTCGTCGATCCGCGCCACCACGATCTGCCCCGAGCGCGCGTCGCGGGTGCGGTGCACGCCGATCAGATCGCCGTTGAAGATGCCCTCGTCGCGCATCGAATCGCCCTGCACCTTGAGCAGGTAATCCGGCGAGGGCGAGAAGAACACCCGATCCAGCACCACGAAATCGTCCGAGCCGATGTCGGCACCGATCGGCAACCCCGCTGCAACGCGGCCCAACACCGGCAGACGCAGCACATCGTCGCGTACCGGCTCGCTCACCGGCGCTGTGCGCGCATGCGCGCCCTGCCCGGCCAGCCGGATCCCGCGGGCCTGACCTGGGACGCGGCGGATCGCACCGGCCTGTTCCAGCGCCTCAAGGTGGTACTGCGCGGCGCGCACGCCCTTGAAGCCGAACGCGCGTGCGATTTCGGTCTGCGAAGGCGGAACGCCATCGGCATCGATGCGCTCGGCGATCAAGGCCAGGATTGCTTGCTGGGTATCGGTCAGGTCCATGGTTAGTAGTATTACTACTAACGAGCGCCTGCGCAAGCGCTGGGCCACTTCCTGGTTACATGGCCCCGAGGTGCCTTGCGCAGCGTCCTAGCGCCGACTGCGCCAGATCGAGAACAGGATCCAGATGCCGCACAGCGCCGCGCCGATGAAGCCGCCCACGCCCAGCGCCAGCAACCAGCGGCTGGCACTGCCGCCGACACTATTCATCACGATCGAGGAGCCGATCACCAGTGCGGCAGTGACAATGCCCATCGTGAGCCGGTTGGCGGCGCGGTCGACCTGCTCGCCGAATTCGCGCAATGCGCGGGTCTCGATCTGCAATTGCAGCTTGCCGCGGCGTGCGGCCTGCAGCAGGCGCTTGAGATCGCGCGGCAGGTCGCCAAGCAGATCGATCGCGCCAGGCACGGTACGCCGGCCACGCCGCACGATTGCGCGCGGCGCATAGCGCTGCAGCACCACGCGTTCGAGATACGGGCGCGCCTCGGTAGCCATGTCGAAATCCGGGTCGAGCTGACGCCCCATGCCTTCGAGAGTAAGAAAAGCCTTGATCATCAGCGCCAGATCCGACGGCAGCGTCAGCCCGTGGTCGCGCAGGATCGAGGTGACGTCGCCCAGCATGGCGCCGATGCGCAGCTCTTTCAGCGGCACGCCGCGATACTCGTCGACAAATGCGCCGATGTCCTGCTGCAAGCGCGATTCGTCGATATCCAGGCTGGTTCCAGCCCATTCCAGCAGCACGTCGATCACCGCTTCGGCGTCGTAGCTGACCATGCCGTGCAGCAGTTGCGCCACCTGGAATCGGCGCTGCTCGGAGACACGCCCCACCATGCCGAAATCGATGACGGCGATGCGCCCGTCGCGCAGATAGAAAATGTTGCCCGGATGCGGGTCGGCGTGGAAGCAGCCGTCCTGCAGCACCATCTTCAGCACGATGCCGGCGCCGGCACGTGCGAGCGCCTTGCGGTCCAGGCCGGCCGCATCGACGGCGAGCAGATCGCGGCCTGGAATGCCGTCGATGAATTCCTGCACGTTGAGCGACTCGCAGGTCCACTCCCAGTACACCGCCGGCACCACCACCTGCGCATCGTGCGCGAAGTTGGCTGCGATGCGTTCGGCGTTGCGGCACTCGGCAGCGAAATCCAGCTCGCGTCGCAACGAGACGGTGAACTGTTGCACCACTTCGGCGGGGCGATAGCGCTTGAGATCCGGCGCGCGGGTCTCGACGATTTCGGCAAGCCGGGCGAGCAGGCGCAGGTCCGCATCGATGGTGTCGCCGATCCCGGGGCGGCGGATCTTCAGCACCACCGGCGTGCCATCGGCCAGCCACGCGCGATGCGTCTGTGCCAGCGATGCGGCCGCCAGCGGCTGTTCGTCCAGGCGCGCGAACACGCTCTCCGGTTGCATGCCGAGCGCGGCAACCAACTGCGGGCGGATCTGCTCGAACGGCAGCGCCGGCACCGCGTTCTGCAGCTCGCTCAATTCCTCGATCCACTCCGGCGGCAGCAGGTCCACGCGCGTGGCCAGCACCTGCCCGAGTTTGACGAAGGTCGGGCCGAGCTCTTCCAGTGCACGCCGCACCCGCATCGCCGCGGACATGCGCAACCGGCCCTCGGCGTTATGCCAGTGCAACAACCTGCCGGCGCGTTCGAGCACATCGGCCAGGCCGATACGCCGCACCACATCGCCGAAGCCATAACGAATCAGGACCGAGGCGATTTCCTGCAGACGCCCAAGATCACGCACAGTGCCAAGCGCTTCCCACATCAGCGCACCGCCCGCAGACGCGTTGCACTAAGACGCGGCGTGACACTGCACTGCGCAGCGGCCCGCAGCGCTGGAGAAGATGAGACGGGAGCAAGCAACGAACGCATTGGCACACTGGTTGGCAACGAGGCCTTGTTTGTAGCCGATCTGCCTGCCGCTGTCGCGCCTTCGCCCGTTCGAAGCTCAGCGCAGGTTGCAACGCCTTACGCAATCTGCAGCGCGCATCAGCCAGATGCGCGCACCTCAGTAGCGCAAGCGCAGCGTCACGCCATAGGTGCGCGGCGCGCCTAGAAATGCATTCCACGAACCGGCCTGCAGCGGCGCATCGATGACGACCTGCCGATAGGTTTCATTGGTCAAATTTTCCGCCCACGCTTCCAGCAGCCACCGCTTGTTGTCGGCACCCAGGCCCAACCGCGCATTGAGCAAGGTGTAGCCCGGTTGCACCTTTTGCGGATCCAGATCGGTACCTGCGTTGTAGTCGGAGCTGTACTTTGCCCCCAGGTGAAAACGGCTGGTCAGCTGATTGCCCAGCGCGTGCTCGTAGGTCACCGACAGGTTGGCCGACCAGCGCGGAGCGAAACTCAGACGGCTGCCGGGCAGCAGGGCCAGGTCCGCGTCCGGCAGTGGGTCATCGCCGTACGCGGTATCGGTGTAGCTGAGCCCGCCTTGCAGCATCAGGCCGGGCACGGCGCCCTGCCAGAGAAGTTCGGTATCGACACCGCGCGACACCACGCTGGGAATGGCGCGCACCACGAAACTGGTGCCGAGAAAATTGTTGAGCTGGAAATCGCTGAAATCCTGATAGAACAGCGTGGCGTTCAACAGCAGGTTGCCGCCGAGCCAGGTGGTCTTGGCGCCAAGTTCGTAACTATTGACGAACTCGCCCGGGAACGCGGTGTCGTCGACCGGCAGGATGCCTTGCACGCCGCTGGACAAGCCATTGGACGACTGCACTCGATCCAGATTGAAACCGCCGGCCTTGTAGCCGCGCGCGGCCGACACATAGGTCATCAGCGCATCGTTCCAGCGGTATGCCAGCTTGGCCGTTCCGGACCACTCACGCTCGGTGCGTTCCTGTTCGGTCAGGCGACCTGCCTGGGCGACGTTGGCCCATGGCAGACAGGTAAACCCGATCACCTGCGGGGCGATGGCCGGCACCGCCGATGCCGGCACCGCCGATGCCGGCACGCCGCGTGCGACCAGCGCGGCGCCAATCCGCTGCACGGCGAGCGGGCTGACCTGACCATTGGGCGCGAAATAGCTCGCACAGGCGGGGCTGCCGTCAGGATTCTGAAATGCCGACTGCAATGCCTTGTTTTCGTAGGTGTAACGCAGCCCCACCAGGACATCCAGCGCATCGGTGGCATGCCAGGTGTTGTTGGTGAACAACGCGATGCTGCGTCCATCCTGTCGAAAACGGTCCTGGCTGCCCTGGCCGCGAAACAGCGTGCCGGCCGGCAATCCGGTGGTATCGGCCAGAAAGCGCGGTGCATCCGCACGCGCTGCCAGCGCCGGGTTGATGCGCGCAAGCAGCACGCTGGACAGGTAAGGCTCGTAGGCAGTACCGAAGCGATACGACTCGTTGCGGTGCAGGGTTTCGTCGGCATAAAACGCACCGACCATCCAGTCCACACGCGCGCTCGTCCCGGCCAGGCGCAGCTCCTGACTCACGGTCTTGAAGCCGGTCAGCATTTCGTCTTCGCGCGGGGCGCGGTACAGGATATCGGCGGTGCCGTAGTCGAAATCCAGGCCATTGACGGACTTCCAGTCGCGCACGGCGGTGATCGAGGTCAGGACCGCCTCGCCAAGCCAGGGCGTGGTCCAGTCGACATGCGCCGAAATGCCTTTGTCCTCAATCCGCTGCCCAGTGCTGCGATTGCTGTAGGCGCGCCGGCGTTGCGGGTCGGCGCGCGCAATCGTGCCCTGCCCGCCCGGCGTCACTGCATCGATCAACGCGGCGGTGGGCCCGCGTTCGGTGGTCACGGTGACACAGCAGTTTTCATCGCGCGTGGTGTAGTCGGCAGCCAGGTTGATGTCGAGATCGTCGCTAGGCTCCCACAGCAGTTGCACCCGTGCGGTGCGCAGATTCTGGTCGCCGTCGTCGCCAGCGGTACGCGGGCCGGGGCCGGTCACCACCTGTTCGAAGCCATCGCGCTGCCGCCTGGCGGCATATACCCGCAAGGCGCTGGTGTCGCCCAAGGCATCGTTGAACGCGGCAGCAAGACCACGTGCACCATAGTTGCCAACGGTGATTTCCGCATCGGCGCTGCGGGTGAAGCTGGGGCGCCGGGTGACCACGCTGATGACGCCGGCCGAGGTGTTCTTGCCGAACACCGTACCCTGCGGCCCCTTCAGGACTTCGATACGTTCGAGTTCTCCAAGATCGGCAAAACCCACGCCATTCCGCGCGCGTGCCACGCCGTCGATGACCACGCCCACCGAGGATTCCAGCCCGGCGTTGTCGCCAACGGTGCCGATGCCGCGAATGCGCGCGGTGGTTTGCGCAGCGCTCTGACTGCTGGTCACGATCAGGCCCGGCACCAGCACCTGCAGTTCCTTGATGTCGTGCACGCCACTGTCCTGCAGCAGCTGCTCCGGCAGCACTGACACCACCACTGGCACGTTTTGCAGCGATTCCTCGCGCTTTTGCGCGGTAACGGTGAGCGCCGCCAAAGTGGCCGGTTCCTCCGGCCCTGCCTGCGTTGCGGTCTGCGCATACAGCGGCGCTGCGTGCGCAACGGCAAACAGTGCAAGCGCGAGCGCGCCACGGCGATGGTGTTCCGTGCTCATGCTTGTACCCCGAAAGAGAGCGAACGCGACGTGCTGCGTCAAGCGCCACCGCACGCGTGAGATCACACCTTACCGGGTTGAGCGCATCGAAAAAGCACAAACAGCAGAACATGCGCCGCGCACGACGAATGCACCGCAACCGATCGTGCATTGCAGACATGCATCAACGCCACGCCCCACTCAGCCGAACGAGAGAATGGCAGCGTTGAGGGGCACACTCTGTGCAACGCGCCAATGCGTGCCGACACATCTGTGCGTGGCTGTTAGAGCAGTGCGCTCAACCCACGCAATGCGGCGGCCACGGTCTGACGACGCACCGCATCGCGGTCGCCGTTGAACTGAAATAGTTGCGCCGTGGCATAGCCGCCGCGGCGCTTCCAGCCGATCCATACCGTGCCGACCGGCTTATCGTCGCTGCCGCCACCAGGCCCGGCGATGCCGGTCACCGCCACCGCGATGCTCGCGCCGGAATTGACCAACGCGCCAGAGACCATTTCGATCACGGTTTCGCGGCTGACCGCCCCGTGCACTTCCAGGGTCTGCGGGCGGACGCCGAGCAAGGCTTGCTTGGCCTCGTAGCTGTAGGCGGCCATGCCGCAATCGAACCAGTGCGAGGAGCCAGCGACATCGGTCACCGCCTTGGCAATCCAGCCGCCGGTACAGCTCTCGGCAGTAACCAGGCGCTCGCGCGCGCCAAGCAATTGCTGCCCGAGGACTTCGGCCAGCTGCTGCAGTTCGGAATCGGCGGAGACGGACATGGGCACGGTAATCGAGGAGCAGCGGACGTTTTAGCCCAATTCGTCGTCGCTGTCTGCGGCTGGCGTCGATTCCAGCGTGCTGCAAGGTGGCCCAGGTTCAGTGGCACTGTGCGGCCGACCGGCGGCGGTTCGAAACCAGTGGGCATCGGATGTACAGCGACCTACCTGCGGCACGCCGTTGCACTGCAGGGCCGCAACGTCCAAGTCACTTGAGCGCCGCATCCATGGCGGAGCGTTGCTGAGGAAACCTGCGCTCGAGGCGCCGTTACGCATGGAATCTGCCGCAGCGCCCAGGTCCACCGGCCCGGCCAGACCAAGACCGGAGGTCGCAACTACCGCACGGAGACACGCACGCCCTGCCTGCCTGTTACATCGAAGCAGCAGCACAGTGGCGCCATGCCGACTGTGCTGCGTCCATCAGGCTTCCCAGTCTTCGCGGCGATCCGGCAGCATCGCGCGCAAGGGCGCGCCGTCCTCGCCAGCGGCCAGCCGTTCGGCTTCGACCATCGGCAGATCGACATCGAGCAACCAACCCTCCTCGTCGGACTGCTCGTTGCGCACCACTTCCAGCTGATGCAGCCTGGAACGCAGGCGGCCGGCTGATGGCGGTAGCCGCAGCTGGCCGGTCAGATGGCGCAGGTCCAGCCGCTGACCAAGCGCATGCTGCAATTCTTCCAGCCCACGCCCGTCGCGCGCCGACACCCAGACACGTTCGCGGCGTGCCGGGTCCGGAATGCCGTCCTGCGCATCGTGGCGCACTTCGGCGCCGTCGATCTTGTCGATCTTGTTGAACACCAACAGCTGCGGCAGATCGCCGGCACCAACGGCCTGCAACACTTCATCCACCTGCAGGATGCGTTCTTCGCGCAGCGGGTCGGCCGCATCGACGATATGCAACAACAGATCGGCATCGCGCGCTTCGGACAGCGTCGAACGGAATGCGGCAACCAGTTCGTGCGGCAGATCGCGCACGAAGCCGACCGTGTCGGCAAGAATCGCGCTACCGCCCGGCAACGCGATGCGGCGCACGGTGGGATCGAGCGTGGCGAACAATTGATCGGCCACGTAAGCCCCTGCGCCGGTCAACGCATTGAACAGCGTCGACTTGCCGGCATTGGTGTAACCCACCAATGCAATGCGCGGCAGTTCGCTGCGCATCCGCGCGCGACGCATCTGGGTGCGCTGCACCTCGACTTTTTCCAGCCGCGCCTGCAACTGCTCGACGCGCTTTTGCAGCAGGCGGCGGTCGGTTTCCAGCTGGGTTTCGCCGGGGCCGCGCAGGCCGATCGAGCCGCCGCGCTGACGCTCCAGGTGGGTCCAGCCGCGGACCAGGCGGGTCGCCATGTGACGCAATTGCGCCAGCTCCACCTGCAGCTTGCCCTCGTGGCTGCGCGCGCGTTGCGCGAAGATGTCCAGGATCAGCCCGGTGCGGTCGATCACGCGCCGCTCCAGATACCGCTCGAGGTTGCGCTCCTGGCCGGGCGACAAGGTGTGATTGACCAACACCAGATCCGCGCCGGTGGCCTCGGCAGCGGCCTTGACCTCTTCCAGCTTGCCGCTACCGATCAAGGTCGACGGGCTAGGTTTATCGATGCGCGCGGTGAGCGTGGCCGCCACCGTGGCGCCCGCCGACTTTGCAAGGTCGGCGAACTCCTCAAGCACATCGTCTTCGGCAGGCCCACCGGAGTGGGTCTGTATCAACAACGCGTGTTCACCCTTGCGGGACCGATCAAACACGCACTACTCCGTTACTGCTCGACGTCGTCATCTTCCGCCTGATTGCCTTCATTGGATTGCACATACCCACCACCCGGGCCCACGCGCACGTTGCGCGCCGGCACCACCGTGGAAATGGCGTGCTTGTACACCATCTGACTCACGGTATTGCGCAGCAGGACCACGAATTGGTCGAACGACTCGATCGTGCCCTGCAGCTTGATGCCGTTGACCAGATACACCGACACCGGCACCCGCTCGCGCCGCAGCGCATTGAGGAATGGGTCCTGTAAAGATTGCCCCTTAGCCATCGAAAAATCCTCTTCATTATTGTTCTTATTGTCCCGGTCGACACCTGCCATCCCCAGCCGGCCCCGGAAACGGGATGTTACACGCCTGAAGCCTGCCGCACAGCGGGACGATCACCGAGGAAGCCGACAAGTGCGTCTTCCAATTGATGGCGATCACGCTCCGGGTCGAACCAGCGTGCGTCGAGCTCGCCACGCAGCCAGGTGAGTTGCCGTTTGGCCAGTTGCCGGGTCGCCTGCACCGCCTTATCGCGGAACTCGGACAGGCTGCCGGCGCCGTCCAGATACTCCCAGGCCTGCCGATAGCCCACCGCGCGCACTGCCGGCAGATCCAGCGGTGCGGCCACCGCCTGCATCTGTGGTAACGCCCGCAACTGCCGCACCTCTGCCAGAAAATCCTGCGCCAGCATGGCGTCCAGGCGGTGTTCGATGCGTGCATGCAGCACCGCACGCTCGCGTGGCGCCAGGACCACCTTCAACACCCGCACCGGCAGCCGCGGCCCCGGCGGTAGCGCCTGCCAATAACTGATGGGCCGCCCGCTGACGCGGTAGACCTCCAGCGCCCGCTGGATCCGCTGCGGGTCGGTGGCGTGGATGCGTGCCGCCGCGACCGGGTCCACGCGTGCCAGCTGCGCGTGCAAGCCGGCCCAACCGAGTTGCTCGGCCTCGGCCGCGATGGACGCGCGCACCGCCTGGTCGGCCTCTGGCAATTGCGATAGGCCGTCCAGCAGCGCACGAAAATACAGCCCGGTGCCGCCAGCCAGAATCGGCAACTTGCCGCGCGCCACGATCTGCGCGATCGCCCGCCGCGCATCGGTGGCGAACTCCGCGGCCGAGTAGACCTGCCAGGGATCGCGCAGGTCGAGCAGATGATGCGGAACTGCTGCGCGCATCGCCGCGTCCGGTTTTGCCGCGCCGATCTCCAGGCCGCGATACACCAATGCCGAATCGACGCTGACGATTTCCCCATCCCAGCGCTGTGCAGCTTCCAGCGCCAGCGCAGTCTTGCCGCTGGCAGTGGGGCCCATCAGGGCGATCGCCAAGGGGCGTTGGTCGGCAGGCATCAGTCCTCGTCCGGCCAACGGATCGTCGGCGCGGCCGGGGCGCTGACACGCGGGACGGGAATGGCCGCCATCGCGTTCCACACCTTCAACGCATCCACGGTCGCCGCCACATCGTGCACGCGCAGCAGCAGCGCACCGTGCTGTGCGGCGATCAGATGTGCAGCCACCGAGCCGTGGATGCGTTCGGCGGCGATCTCGCGGCCGGTCAACTCGCCGATGCTGCGCTTGCGCGACAGCCCCGCCAGCACCGGCAGGCCGAATTCCTGCAGTCGTTGTAGCTGCGCCAGCAAGGTGAGGTTATGCGTGGTGGTCTTGTCGAAGCCGAAACCCGGATCCAGTACCAGCCGGCGTTTGTCGATGCCGGCCATCTCGGCGGCGAAGATGCGTTCGGCCAGAAACCGGTGTACCTCACCGACCACATCCTCATAGTGCGGCGTGTCCTGCATGGCGTGCGGTGCGCTGCGCGCATGCATCAGCACCACGGGGACGCGCAGTTCCGAGGCCGCTTCCAACGCGCCGGGCGAACGCAACGCATGGACGTCGTTGATCATGCCGGCGCCGGCCGCGACCGCTGCGCGCATGACGTCCGGTTTGAAGGTGTCCACGCTGATCGGCACGCCGGTACGCTGCGCCAGCGCCGCGATCACCGGAATCACCCGCTGTAGCTCCTCTTCAATCGACACCGCTGTAGCGCCCGGGCGCGTGGATTCGCCGCCGATATCCAGCACCGCGGCGCCCTGTTCCACCAGCAACAGCCCATGCGCAATCGCCGCTTCGCAGGTCGCATGCTGGCCGCCGTCGGAGAACGAGTCGGGCGTGACATTGACGATCCCCATCACCTGCGGCGCATCCAGTCGCAGGCTGCGGCCGGCGCAATCGAGTGTGAGGGCGGTATCGAACATCGGGCAGTGTCTCCTGGGGTGGTTGCGATCGCTCGCACGCGGGCGCTGGCGCGGCCCGATAACGCATCAAGGCCGGGAATCGCTTCCCGGCCTTGACGGATGCCTGTGCAGATCAGCGTTTGACCGGCTTAGATCTGCTCGGCGGGGCCGGCGATCGGCGGCAACGGACGCGGGCTGCCCTTGTCGTTGTTGTTGCCACCGTCCTTGTCGGACTTGCCCCAACCCGCCGGCGGCGGCGGCTCGCGGCCTTCCATGATGGCGTCGATCTGCGGCACGTCGATGGTTTCGTACTGCAGCAACAGCTGCGACATGGCATGCAGCTTGTCCAGATTCTCGGTAAGGATGGTCTTGGTCTTGCTGTAGGCCTTGTCCAGGATCGAACGCACCACTTCGTCGATCTTGCGCGCGGTCTCGTCGGACACGTTCTTGTGCTGGGTCACCGAACGGCCCAGGAACACCTCGTCCTCTTCCTCGCCGTAGGCCACCGGGCCAAGCTCATCCGACAGGCCCCACTTGGTGACCATGTTGCGCGCCATCTTGGTGGCCCGCTCGATGTCGTTGGACGCACCGGTGGTGACCTTGTCGCCGCCGAAGATCAGTTCTTCTGCGACACGGCCGCCATACAGCGAGCACAGCTGCGACTCGATCGCCACGCGGTTCATCGAATAACGGTCGCCTTCCGGCAGATACATCGTCACGCCGAGTGCGCGGCCGCGCGGAATGATCGTGACCTTGTAGACCGGGTCGTGCTCCGGCACCAGGCGGCCAACGATGGCGTGGCCGGCTTCGTGATACGCGGTCAGCGTCTTTTCGTCTTCGCTCATGGCCATCGAACGACGTTCGGCGCCCATCAAAATCTTGTCGCGGGCACGGTCGAAGTGGTCCATACGGACCTCCTTCTCGCTGCCGCGTGCCGCGAACAATGCCGCTTCGTTGCACAGGTTGGCCAGATCGGCGCCCGAGAAGCCGGGAGTACCGCGGGCGATCACCATCGGCACCACGTCGTCGGCCAGCGGCAACTTGCGCATATGCACGCGCAGGATCTGCTCGCGACCCTTGACGTCCGGCAGCCCGACCACAACCTGGCGGTCGAAACGGCCCGGACGCAGCAGCGCCGGGTCCAGCACGTCGGGACGGTTGGTGGCCGCGATCACGATCACGCCTTCGCCGCCTTCAAAGCCGTCCATTTCGACCAGCAACTGGTTCAGGGTCTGCTCGCGCTCGTCGTGACCGCCGCCCAGACCGGCGCCGCGATGACGGCCCACCGCATCGATTTCGTCGATGAAGATGATGCACGGCGCATGCTTCTTGGCCTGCTCGAACATGTCGCGCACGCGGCTGGCACCGACGCCGACGAACATTTCGACAAAGTCCGAGCCGGAGATGCTGAAGAACGGCACCTTGGCCTCGCCTGCGATCGCCTTGGCGAGCAGGGTCTTACCGGTACCCGGCGGGCCGACCATCAGCACGCCGCGCGGAATCTTGCCGCCCAGCTTGGTGAACTTGGTCGGGTCGCGCAGGAAGTCGACCAGCTCGCCGACTTCTTCCTTGGCCTCATCGCAACCGGCGACGTCGGCAAAGGTGATCTTGACCTGGTCTTCGCCCTGCAATTTGGCGCGCGACTTGCCGAAGCTCATCGCACCCTTGGCACCGCCGCCACCGCCCTGCATCTGGCGCATGATGAACAGCCAGAAGCCGATGATGAGAATGACCGGCAGGAAGTTGAGCACCAGCGACCAGAAGCCCGGCCCGGTGGACGGCTTCTGGCGGGTCATTTCGATGTTCTTGCTGTACAGCACGTCGACCAGCTTGTCGTCGCGCGGACCGTAAACGGTGGCTTCGCTGCCGTCGGTGCGCTTGAAGCGGATCGCATTGACTGCGAGGTTGGTCTCATCGGTGTAGTCCACCGACTTGACGCGCCCGGAGTCCACTTCTTTCAGGAACTGGGTGTAGGTGATCGAGTCGGGGCCGACGCCGCCTGCCATCCGCGGCGAGAAGCTCTGGAAGACAACCATCAGCACAACTGCGACGACCACCCACAGCAGCAGATTCTTGGTCAAGTCGTTCATCCTCATTGGCTCCGGTGCCCTCTACTCTTATGCTTGAAATACGGTGGTCGTTGGCAGCTTACTTGATCTGGACACGCTTGCCCTGACCGAGCGCATAAACTTCCGGGGAGCGCTTGCGCGAGGCCGCCGGCTTGCGAATCGTCACCTTGTCATAGCGGCGGCGAAGCTCGCGAATGTAGTCGTCGGACCCAACACCCTGGAACAGCTTGATCAGGAACGCCCCGCCCGGCTTGAGGTGGGTGTCGGCAAATTCCATCGCCAGTTCCGCCAGGTGCATCATCCGCGGTTGGTCGACCGCATCCATGCCACTCTTATTGGGGGCCATATCGGACAGAACAAGGTCCACCGGCACATCGCCCAGCATCGCTTCGAATTGCGATAGGACGGCCTGCTCCCTGAAGTCGCCGTGAAGGAACTCCACACCGGCCAGGGCCGGCATGTCCAGGATGTCCAGCGCCACCACCCGGCCGCTGTCACCCATGGACTTGCGCACCTGCTGCGACCAGCCGCCGGGCGCCGCGCCCAGATCGACCACCACCATGCCCGGTTTGAGCAGCCGGTCGCGCTGCAGCAGCTCTTCCAGCTTGTAGGCCGCGCGCGAGCGCATGCCCTCGGCCTGGGCCTTCTTCACATAAGGGTCGGCGAAGTGTTCCTTGAGCCAGCGCTGGCTGCTTTTACTGCGGGAAGGCATTGGCAACGGGGGTCCGAACGGGTCGCCATGATACCCTGAACACCCTTTGCTTCCCTTCGATCCTGCATGTCCATTGTTCTCACCTCCGCCCAGAACCGTTTCCTGCGCGGCCAGGCCCACGATCTCAAGGCACTGCTGCAAACCGGCGGTAAAGGGGTCACGCCGGCATTTCTGGCCGAACTCGAGGAAGTGCTCGAGCGCCACGAACTGATCAAGGTGAAGGTGGCCTCGGAGGATCGTGAGACCCGCGATGCGCTGATTGCAGAGCTGATCGAGCAGACCGGCAGTGCGCTGGTGCAACGCATCGGCCATGTCGCCATCCTGTACCGCCCCAGCAAGGAAAAGCGCCAGATCGTGCTGCCGCGCGGCTGAGCCAACGAGTTCGTCATGCCCTTAAGTCAGGAACACCCCGATTACGCCTATGCGCTGCGCGCGGCCGATGGCCGCCATGCGAAGGTGAACGACCAGATTCTGCAGCAGAGCTTCATCCTGATGCCGGACGAGCTGGTGGAGCGTTGGCCGGTGCAATCCCTGGAGCAACTCCAGGCGAGCGATATGGACGCAGTGCTGGCGCTCAGCCCGGCAGTGATCCTGCTCGGCACCGGCGAGCGTCAGCAGTTTCCGAAGACCGAGGTTCTGGCGGCCTGCCTGACCCGCGGCATCGGCCTGGAAGCGATGACCAACGCCGCCGCCGCACGCACCTACAACGTGCTGGCCAGCGAAGGCCGCCGGGTCGCGTTGGCGATGGTGTTGCCGGGCTGATGGGTTGAGGCGGGATGTGGGAATCGGGAGTGGGGATTGGTAGGAGCGGGCTTTAGCAAGGCTGCGCGTTTAACGGACCAATGCGTCAATTGGCGGCCAACTGCCAAGGCGAAAAACGCGCTCCCTGCCCCGGTACGAACATCCCAGGGCTGTTGCGAATACCGAATCCCGACTCCCCAATCACTTTTTCGGCAAATACAGCAGCGGATCCACCGGCTTGCCGTTGTAGCGGATCTCGAAGTGCAACATGTCGCGCGCTGCGCCGCTGCGGCCCATTTCGGCGATCTGCTGGCCAGCCTTGACGCTCTGTCCCTCGTTGAGCAGGCGCTTGCGGTTGTGCCCGTACGCGGATAACCACTGGTCATTGTGCTTGATGATGATCAGCTCGCCATAGCCGACCAGGCCGGCGCCGGAATACACCACCACGCCATCGGCGGCAGCGCGCACGGCCTGGCCGCTGGCGCCGGCAATGTCCACGCCCTGCTTGGTGGTTTCGCCGGTGACGAAGGTGCCGACCACCACGCCATCGGCCGGCCAGCGCCACGGGAACCCGCTGCTGACCGGTGCGACGATCGGCGCGGCCGGACGCGGCGGAACCACGGTGCCGGCAACCGGTGCGCTGGCACCCGGCTTGCTGGCACCGCCCGGGTACAACTTGAGGGTCTGGCCGGGATAGATGGTGTTCGGTGAGGACAGCCCGTTCCAGGCGGCCAGGTCCGGCGCAGTGATGTTGGTCCGGCGCGAGATGGCATAGAGCGTGTCGCCGCGCTGGACGGTCACCGTCGCACCCGGGCGCGGCACCGATGGCCGTGGCGCCGCGTTTGGACGCGAGGATGCCGCACCACCGCCAGCTCCAGGCGAACGCACCACCGTGGCACTGCTGCAGGCAGTGAGGCCGGCTGCGACCAGGAGCATGACTGCTGTCTTACGTACCGAATTCATTTGCAACTTGCTCATCCGTTCGTTGTTTTCCACACCAGCCACCCTGCGCCGACTGCCAGCACCGCCATTGCCACCCATCCCAACGGCTCGATCCAGCGGTGCAGCGCCGCCTCGGCACGCGCACCGCCCAGGCGGATCGCACCTGCAACCAGATACACGCGCTTGCCGCGACCGACCAGCATGCTGGCGATGAACGGCAGGATCGGCACGCCGACCACGCCCGAAGCCCAGGTAAAGATCTTCAGCGGGATCGGCGTGAAGCCGACCAGCACCAGTGCCCAGAACGCCTTCCACGGCGACTCGGCCACCAGCGCGCGCAAAGTTTCGATCTGCGTCTGGATCTTTGCGCTCCAGCCCAGCCATTCGATCAACGGCTGCAATGCCGCAAACGCGAAATGGCCCAGCAGATAACCGACCAATGCACCGCAGATCGAGCCCAGCAGGCTCAAGGTTGCAAACCATAGCGCGCGTTTGGGTTCGGCCAGCGACATCGGCGCCAGCATCACTTCCGGCGGCACCGGAAAGATGAAGCCCTCCACGAAGCTGAGGCCGGTCAACAGCGCCGGTGCGCGGCGATGACGCGACCAACGGATGGCCACGTCGTACAACGGCCCGAAAATCTTCATCGAGGAACTCTCATGGGATCAATCCAGCATGCCCGACAACAGCGGGACGAACGTGACCGGGGCCAGAACCTGTTGTTCGATCGTGCCATCGGCCCCGCGGGTGAGCTGCACCAACGATTGCGACGAGGCGCCACCGACCGGGGCGACCAGGCGCCCGCCGACCGCCAGTTGATCCACCAGGGCATCGACCAGCGCCGGTGCCGCAGCGGTCACCACGATGGCGTCGTAGGGCCCATGCTCGGGCCAGCCGATGCGGCCATCGTCGTGCTTGCTGCGCACGTTCATGCCCAGATGCCGGAAGCGCTTGCGCGCCTGCCGCAGCAGGTCGCCGATGCGCTCGACGGTGTACACCTCCAGCCCCAACGCGGCCAGGATCGCGCCCTGGTAGCCGGAGCCGGTGCCTACTTCGAGCACCTTGGTCGGTGCCACCTGCAGCACGGCCTCGGTCATGCGCGCCACCACCCAGGGCTGGGAGATGGTCTGGCCGTGGCCGATCGGCAGCGCGGTGTCTTCGTAGGCGCGCGAGGCCAGCGCCTCATCGATGAACAGATGGCGCGGCACGGTGCGCATGGCATTGAGCGTGGCCTCGTCCTGGATGCCGGCCTCGCGCAGCCGCTCGACCAGGCGGTCGCGCACGCGTTGCGAGGTCATGCCGATGCCGACCGATTCCGGTTGCAGCATGCGCAGCCTCGGCGTCATGCCGGTGCATCCAGCGAGGCGGTCAGCCCACCGACCCAACCGGCCACCGTCTCCAGCGCCTGATAGCGGGTGAGATCGACGTGGATCGGCGTGATCGAGATATGCCCGGTGCGCACGGCATGGAAATCGGTGCCAGCGCCGGCGTCCTGCTCCGGCCCGGCCGGGCCGACCCAGTAGACGGTACGGCCGCGCGGATCGCGCTGCGGCACGCACGGTTCGGACCGGTGGCGATTGCCGAGCCGGGTCACTTCGAATCCGAGCACTGCCGACCAGGCCAGATCCGGCACATTGACGTTGAGAATGGTGTCGGCAGGCAAGGGGTCGGACTTCAGGCGCGCCACGATCTCTACCGCAGCGCGCGCGGCGGTTTCGTAGTGATGCGCTTCGTGGTTATGCGTCACCAGCGAGACCGCCACCGCGGGCAGGCCCAGAAAACGGCCTTCCATCGCGGCGGACACGGTGCCCGAATAGATCACATCGTCGCCCAGATTGGCCGAGTTGTTGATGCCGGAGACCACGATGTCCGGGTCGTAATCCAGCATGCCGGTGAGTGCCAGATGCACGCAGTCGGTCGGCGTGCCGGCCACTGCGCAGGTCTGCGCGTCGATGCGGCGGGTGCGGATCGGCACATCCAGGGTCAGCGAATTGCTGGCGCCGGAGCGGTCGCGGTCGGGCGCGACCACCATCACCTCATGACCGGCATGGCGCAGCGCCTCGGCCAATATCTGGATGCCGGGGGCGTCGACACCGTCGTCGTTGCTAACCAGTACGCGCATGAGACTCCTCGGAAAACCCGGCCATGATACCGGAATGCGTCCTGCGCCTTCGCGCTTGATCTTCGCGTGCGTCTGCGCTTGAACCGGGTACGCTGTGGTGATGTCGCACCCTGAAGACGAAGACGACGGCGCGTTGTTCCGCGCAGCGATCGGCGCGGTCAAGCCGATTCGTGAAGTCGCCCCACCGGCCAACGCCAAGCCGCGCCCCAAGCCACGCGCGCGCATGGCCGAGCGCGACGAGGCGCAAGCGCACACAGAATTTGCGCGCCTGTTACGTGACAGCGCGCCACTGGAAGCCGGCGACACCGCCAGTTACCGGCGCGAGAATCTTCCCACCCGATTGTTTCAACGGCTCAAGCGCGGGCAGTTTTCGGTACAGGACGAACTGGATCTGCACGGTGCCACCGCAACGCAGGCCGAGGCCTTGTTACGCCAGTTCCTGCAGGAAGCGCATGCGCACGAACATGGCTGCGTGCGCATCATCCACGGCAAGGGGCTGCAGTCGGACAACGGCGCGCCGGTGTTGAAAAACCTGATGGATCGCCTGCTGCGTCAGCGCAACGACGTGCTGGCATTTCATTCGGCGCCCCCCACGCAGGGCGGCACCGGCGCGCTGCTGGTGTTGCTGGCGCGGCGCTAGACGGATTGCGGCGAGCGCATGACGCGCGGCGTAGAAGTGCAATTGCGCGCGTTGATGCGGTCACGGGAACGCCTGGCCCGTGTGGGTCGCATTGATGCGGGTGATGCTTGTTTGGCAGGCTTGTGCAGCTCACCCCCGGTCAATGGCCCGACTATCGGCCTTATGGTGATGGCCGTCGCGGCCAGGGCCGTTCCTGCGCGAGCAACGGCATTAGATCGCGATCGAGCGCTGCGCGATGCGAGCGACCGGCGGCCGCATGTCGTCATTCTTCGGCGCGCACGCCGGCATTGAAACGCCCTGCGTCGGACACCTCGCCCAATTCCCACAGCACTGCGGTGGCGTAGCAACCAGGTGGCAGCGCGAATTCGAGCTGCAGGGTCTGCGCCTCCAGCCATCGGTGCTCCAGACCTTGCGCACGCAAGCGCAACGCGCGGCGTTCCTGCTTCAAGCCTGCGGCTTCCAGGCCGAAGCGCAGTGCTTCCGATTGCGGGTCGGACAACGCGCCCTGCTCCACCGCTGCCGCCTTATCGGTCGAGCGCAACGCGCCAGCGCCCCACAATGGGCCACTGGGATGGATATCGAAACGTGCCAGCCGCTCTGCCAGCGCCTCGCTCCACGGCTCCGGGCCGAAAACGCTGCGCGAGCCGTCCAGCATCCATGCCTCGCCGTCCAGCGCGCCATCCCAACTGCCCTGCGCCACGCGTGCGCCGAGCACGCGATTGAACAAGGCCGAGCGCGCCGCCGACAGCAGCATCGAGCGTTGATCGTTGCGCAGCCGCCGCTTCGATGCCGGCGCCGGCAACAATGTTCCATCGGCCGCTTGCACATGGGCGAACATCGCCAGCGCAGCCGCCACGTTGCCGCCATCGCGACCGAAGCGCTGTTCGCCGAACCAGTTGGGGATGCCGCGTGCGGCAATTGCCTGCAAGCGTTGCTCGATCGCCTCGCGCTCGCCTTGCACCTGGCGCAGCGTCAGCACGAATCGGTTGCCGTGCAGCGCGCCGCGTTGCAGCTTGCGGTTGTGCCAGGTGCTGTCGACCACCTGCATCTCGCCATCGTCCAGCGCTGCGATATCCGGTGCGATGCGCTTGGGCAGATGCACACTGAAGCGCTGGGTGGTCACTGCATGACGATCCTTCAGGCCCGCATAGCTGACGCCCATCTCGGCGATGCCCGCCCAATGCGCGAGCCTCTTGGCGATATAGGCCGTGTTCTGGCCACGCTTGCGCACCGTGAGCAACAAATGCTCACCTTCGCCCGAAGGCTCGAAGGCCGGTAATTCATCGACCTGGAAATCTTCGGGCGTGCTGCGCATTACCGCACTGAGGACTGCAGCGCCATGTGCGCGCGGCAGAAAAGAGGTATCGCTCATGCTGTGATTACCTTCGCGCCGACAGATCGTGCGCAGTGTGCCGAGGGCCTCGGCGCGGTGGTGTCGCGTTGCGACGCCGAGACGCGCCCGTGTGCATGCGAGTGGATGCGGCGAAAAACCTGGCCGGTGGTCGTCAGATGCGCGTGGACGAGATGCGCGCTACGACGGCGTACGTGTGATGCACGCGCTACCGAGCACCGGCCGCGCCGACTTGGTGGTTGGCGCGGCTGCCTTACTCGTCCTCCGTCAGGCAGCGATCCTGCCCAGCAACACCGCAGCCTGTGCAGCGATGCCTTCGCCGCGGCCGGTGAAGCCCAGCTGTTCGCTGGTGGTGGCCTTGATGCTGACCGCATCCAGTTCGATCGCCAACAGGCCGGCGATGCGTTCGCGCATGGCCAGCGCGTGCGGGCCGACCTTGGGGCGCTCGCAGATCACGGTGATGTCGGCATTGCCGACGCGCCAGCCGCGCTCGCGCAGCAAGCCGTCGCAATGCTGCAGGAACTGCGCGCTGTCGGCGTCTTTCCAGCGTTCGTCGGAGGGCGGGAAGTGCCGGCCGATGTCGCCCAGCGCCAGTGCGCCCAGCATCGCATCGCACAGCGCGTGCAACACCACATCGCCATCGCTGTGGGCGAGTACGCCGTGACTGTGCGCCACGCGCACCCCGCCGAGCATCACATGGTCGCCAGGGCCGAACGCATGCACGTCATAACCTTGGCCGATTCGGAAATTGAAGGACATGGAGTGTTAGATCTCTTCGGGACCGGGGACCAGGGACCGGGGACCGGGAAAAGCAGAGGCGGAACTCTCTGAACCGGATTGCAGCGGGTCCCGGGTCCCCGGTCCCCGGTCCCGATTGGCAAGTTCAAATTCGAAGCGCGCCAGATCCACCGGCGTGGTCACCTTGAAGTTGTCTTCGGCGCCTTCCACCAGCAATGGGCGCAAGCCCATCCGCTCCATCGCCATCGCTTCATCGGTGACGTCCACACCAGCCGCCGCGGCTTCGGTCAGCCCGCGGATCAGTTGATGGCGACGAAACAGTTGCGGTGTGAGCGCACGCCACAAGCGTTCGCGTGGTTCGGTGCCATCGATGCCGCCATCGTCGCCGGCACGCTTGAGCGTGTCGCGCACCGGTGCGGCCAGGATTGCACCGACCGGATCACCGCGACCGATTTCCAGCAGGCGGTCCAGATCGGCCAGGGCCAGATTCGGCCGTGCGGCATCGTGCACCAGCACGAAATCGTCGGCGCGCACGCTCTCGGGCAATGCCAGCAAGCCAGACAGCACCGAGGCGGAGCGGGTCGCGCCACCCAGGCAGGTCAACACCGGTTTGGACTGCACGGCGGTCCAGCCGGGCCAGTCCGCATCGCCGGGGGCAATCGCCACCACGATGCCGGCTACGGCCGGATGCGCGGCTAACGCCGCCAGCGTGTAGGCCATCAATGGCTGACCGCCGGCATGCAAATATTGTTTGGGAAGCGGCCCGCCAAACCGCGTGCCGCGCCCAGCGGCCGGCACGATGGCCCAGATCGAACCGGTCATGGATGGTCTACCGGATCGGCGGAGGCAGGCGTTTGCTGTGCGGGGGCCGCTGTTTCAGGTGCTGCAGGTGCGGGCAGCGGCGCATCCTCGACCACGCGATAAAACGTTTCGCCCGGCTTGATCATGCCCAGCTCGCTGCGTGCGCGTTCCTCGATTGCCGCTTCGCCGTCCTTCAAATCCTTCACCTCTGCTGCCAACGCCTGGTTGCGTTGGCGCAGACCTTCGTTGTCCTGTGTCTGATGCGCGACCTGGGCTTCCAGCATCATGACTTCGCCGGAATTCCCAGGCCCGAACCAGAAGCGGTACTGCAGCCAAGCCAGCAGCACCGCCAGCACCAGCAGTAGCCAGCGCCAGTTGCGCACGGCTTATCGCTTGATCGAAACGAACGCGTCGCGGCCGGCGTAACGCGCGCCGGAGCCCAATGCCTGCTCGATGCGCAGCAGCTGGTTGTACTTGGCAACGCGGTCGCTGCGGCACAGCGAGCCGGTCTTGATCTGCGTGGCGGTGGTGGCCACGGCGATGTCGGCGATGGTGGTGTCTTCGGTTTCGCCCGAGCGGTGCGAGACGATGGAGGCGTAGTTGGCTGCGTGCGCCATGGCGATGGCTTCCAGCGTTTCGGTCAGCGTGCCGATCTGGTTGACCTTGATCAGGATCGCGTTGGCGGTGCCCGAGTCGATGCCCTGCTTGAAGATCTTCGGGTTGGTGACGAACAGATCGTCGCCCACCAGCTGCACCTTCTTGCCGACACGGTCGGTCAGCAGTTTCCAGCCGGCCCAGTCGTCTTCGGCCAGGCCGTCTTCGATGCTGATGATCGGGTACTGTGCCACCCAGTCGGCCAGGAAGTCGACGAACTGCTCGCTGGTCAGGCGCTTGTTCTCGCCGACCAGGTTGTACTTGCCGTTGTCGTAGAACTCGCTGGAGGCCACGTCCAGGCCCAGCAGGATGTCTTCGCCGGCGGTGTAACCGGCCTTGCCGATCGCCTCGAGAATGGTGTCCAGCGCCTCGACGTTGCTGCGGAAGTCGGGTGCGAAACCGCCTTCATCGCCCACCGCCGTGCTCAGGCCGTGGCCCTTGAGCACCGACTTGAGCGAATGGAAGATTTCGGTCCCTGCGCGCAGCGCTTCGGAGAACGAGCTGCAGCCGACCGGCAGCACCATGAACTCCTGGAAATCGACGTTGTTGTCGGCATGTGCGCCGCCGTTGATGATGTTCATCATCGGCACCGGCAGCTTCACATCGGATTCGGTGATGGTGGACAGGTACTGCCACAACGGCTGCTTGCGCGAGGCGGCTACGGCATGCGCGGCGGCCAGCGACACGCCCAGCAGCGCGTTGGCGCCCAGGCGGCCCTTGTTCTCGGTGCCGTCCAGATCAATCAGGCGACGGTCCAGACCCTGCTGGTCGGCCGCATCGAAATTCTTCAGCGTCTCGGCAATGGTGCCGTTGACGTTGTCCACCGCGTGGCGCACGCCCTTGCCCAGGTAGCGGGTCTTGTCGCCATCGCGCAGCTCCACCGCTTCCTTGGTGCCGGTCGAGGCGCCCGAGGGCACGGCCGCGCGGCCGAACGAGCCGTCGTCCAGCGTGACTTCGGCCTCCAGCGTGGGATTGCCGCGGGAGTCGAGGATTTCGCGGGCGAGGATCTTGGCGATAGTGGTCATAGGTCGATCGGTTACCAGTAAAGGGGGAAGGACACCGGAAACAAGCTGCAGGATTATCGCTGCACACCGGTCCATTGCCAAATCGCATGGAGCCGGATGCATGGCAGGCTGGCGAGACTATGCAGCTAGGCCTTCAGGCCCAGCAGCGACAAGCAAAACAGCAGTAGCAAGAGCAGCAGCAGCGCCAAGCCCATGGCGGCAGCACCCGGCTGGCGACGCAGCGAGAACGCAACCGGGCTGGCAACAAGACCGCCCAGCGTCACCAGCACGCCTACCAACAGCGTGACAAACATCGGAATGCGCGTGGCCTGCATCGCATGGTTGCCGTCGCCCGGCATGCCGATGCTGGCGGTCACCAGGAAGGCCATGACGGCCAGGCAGGCCCATGCAGCGAGCGACAGACCCAACGCCAACCAGCCCCAGGGCCACTGCCGCCAGTGCCGACGCTGGCGGCGCAACGCGGCCGCCGCCCAGGGGTCGGAACTCATGCGAAGCGCGCGAACCCGTGCTTCTTGGTGACGGCGTCCAGTTCCATCAGCGTTTCGAGCAGCTCTTCCATGCGGTCCAACGGCCACGCATTGGGGCCATCGGACAGCGCCTTGGACGGATCCGGATGGGTTTCGGCGAACAGGCCGGAAATACCGACCGCCACCGCTGCGCGCGCCAGCACCGGCACGAATTCACGCTGGCCACCAGAGCTGCTGCCCTGCCCGCCCGGCAACTGCACCGAGTGGGTGGCATCGAACACCACCGGGCACCCGGTGTCGCGCATCACGCTCAGCGAGCGCATGTCGCTGACCAGATTGTTGTAGCCAAACGAGGCGCCACGCTCGCAGACCATGATCTGCTCGTTGCCGGTCGACTTGGCCTTGTCCACCACCGGCTTCATGTCCCATGGCGCCAGGAACTGGCCCTTCTTGATGTTGACCGGCTTGCCGGCAGCGCAGACGTTCTTGATGAAATCGGTCTGGCGTACCAAAAAAGCCGGGGTCTGCAGCACATCGACGACGGCGGCCACTTCGTTCATCGGGGTGTATTCGTGCACGTCGGTGAGCACCGGCACGCCGATCTGCTTTTTCACTGCGTCCAGCACCTTCAGGCCTTCTTCCAGGCCGGGGCCACGGAAGCTGGTGCCGGAGGTGCGGTTGGCCTTGTCGAAGCTCGACTTGAAGATGAAGTTGACCCCGAGCTTGCCGGTGATCTCCTTGAGCTTGCCGGCCACGTCGAGCTGCAGCTGCATCGACTCGATCACGCACGGGCCTGCGATCAGGAACAACGGCTGGTCGAGGCCGACTTCAAAGTCACACAGTTTCATCAGGTCACCTATTGATTGAAGCCCCTCTCCCATCGGGAGAGGGGTTGGGGTGAGGGTATGGTTTGCGAAGTACTACTGAAGCATGGTGGTTTGCCCTGGCTGGCGCGTAGCGACGCGCTCGTCATGGCTGCCACCTTCCAGTGCATTGCGGCGCAACCTCATCCGCCCCTACGGGGCATCTTCTCTCGGTGGGAGAAGGCGGACGCCACCCGTTTTGGATCTGAGAGCCCCTCTCCCGTCGGGAGAGGGGTTGGGGTGAGGGTACGGTTGCGAGGCACTGCTGAAGCAAGATGGTTTGCCTGGCAGGCGCGTGGCGACGCGTTCATCAGGACCGTCATCTTCCGCCGTGTTACGGCGCTCCGGCGCTTCGCGCCACCTTCTCCCGACAGCGGAAGGAACAGCTCACGCACGCGCTTCCTTCAACAACTTGCCGCCCGCCTTCTTCTCGCGCGCGGCGCGCACGAAGCCGATAAACAACGGGTGCCCGTCGCGCGGAGTGGACAAGAATTCCGGGTGTGCCTGGCAGGCCAGGAACCACGGGTGCGCGTCGCGCGGCAGTTCGACCACTTCCACCAGGGTGTCGTCCATCGACTTGCCGGAAATCACCAGACCGGCATCTTCCAGCTGGGTGCGGTAGCGGTTGTTGAACTCGTAGCGGTGGCGATGCCGCTCGGCCACCACGTCCTTGCCATACACCTCGCGCGCCAGCGTGCCCGGCTTGAGCCGCTGCTCCTGCAAGCCCAGCCGCATGGTGCCGCCCAGGTCGGATTTCTCGTCGCGCTTTTCGACTTCGCCGGTGGCGGTGCGCCATTCGGTGATCAGGCCGATCACCGGATGCGGCGACTGGCGATCGTTCTCGGTGCTGTTGGCCGCGTCCAGGTCGGCGACATGGCGCGCATAGTCCACCACCGCCGCCTGCATGCCGTAGCAGATGCCGAAGTACGGCACCTTGTGCTCACGCGCGTATCTGGAAGTCTGCACCTTGCCTTCGAAACCGCGATCGCCAAACCCACCCGGCACCAGAATGCCGTCGATGTCCTGCAAGGCGGCCATGTCGCTGCCTTCCAGATCCTGCGCTTCCAGCCACTTCAGGTTGACCTTGGTGCGCTGACGCAGGCCGCCATGACGCAGCGCTTCGGCCACCGACTTGTAAGCGTCCTGGTGATCGACGTATTTGCCGACCACGGCGATGTTGACCTCGTCCAGCGGATGCTTGACCGCATCCACCACCGCCGCCCACTCGGACAGATCGGCGGCAGCCACCTTGTCGCGCAGCTTGAACTGGTCGATGACCAACTCGTCCAGGCCCTGGCGCAGCAACTCCAGCGGCATGCCGTAGAGCACGTCGATGTCCGGGCAGCTGATCACGGCGCGCTCGGAAACGTTGGTGAACAAGGCGATCTTGCGGCGTTCCGAATCCGGCACCGCCTGTTCGGAGCGGCACAGCAGCACGTCCGGCTGGATACCGATCGAGCGCAGTTCCTTGACCGAATGCTGGGTGGGCTTGGTCTTCAACTCACCGGCCGCCGCGATGTACGGCACCAGGGTGAGGTGCATGAACATGGCCTTTTCGGCGCCACGCTCGGTGCGCACCTGGCGGATCGCTTCCAGGAACGGCAGCGATTCGATATCGCCGACGGTGCCGCCGATCTCGATCAACGCCACATCGAAGCCGGCCGTGGCCTCGTCGATGCAACGGCGGATTTCGTCGGTGATATGCGGGATCACCTGCACGGTGGCACCCAGATAGTCGCCGCGGCGCTCCTTGCGGATCACGTTCTCGTAGATGCGGCCGGTGGTCACCGAGTTCTTGCGCGACAGCCGCGTGCGCACGTAGCGCTCGTAGTGGCCAAGGTCCAGGTCGGTTTCAGCACCGTCGTCGGTGACGTAGACCTCGCCATGCTGGAACGGGCTCATCGTGCCCGGGTCCACATTGATGTACGGGTCCAGCTTCATCATCGTGACCTTGAGGCCACGCGCTTCCAGAATGGAGGCAAGCGAAGCGGCGGCAATGCCCTTGCCTAGCGAGGACACTACGCCGCCGGTAACGAAAATCAGGGGGGTCATGGGGCTTGAAGCCTCCCGGAAAGCCATAGTTTAGCGGGTGATGGGCGAATGCCCAAGGGTTGTGTGACGAGGATGTCATCCCACACTGAAAAACGCCGGCCATGCAGGCCGCAAATGCAGACGCCCCGACCGTAGCCGGGGCGTCCATGTATCGAATGCCTGGTGCGCAGGAGAATCAGCGCGCAGGCTTCTCTTCTTCCTCTTCCTCGCGCGGTGCGCTGTCTGCCTTGGGCTTCTGCGCGGCAGCGGCGGCACGCCGCTCGGCCTTGCGCTCGGCTTCGCTCTTGGCTTTCGCGTCGTCGGCCTTCTGTGCGGTGGCGCCCTGGCCGGTCTGCTGCGGAGCTGCCTGGGCCATGGCGGGGAGCGCTGCGACTGCGGCCGCACCGAGGGTGAGCATCAGGATGTGCTTGAACTTCATGGCGTCCTCTTTGGCTTCGGTGACATCCTCAGGTGGGGACGTTTCATTCCGAAACCAACGCCAGGGTAGCCAGTGCCACCCGGCCCCGCACTGAACGCCTGTCGCGTGCAAAAAATCGGCCCAGCCCCCACACTTGCGCGTCGTTTCACGTGCCAACGAGATGCATGAACACCCGTTATAACGCCGCCGATATTGAAGTGCTGTCGGGCCTGGACCCGGTCAAACGCCGTCCTGGCATGTATACCGACACTGCGCGCCCGAACCATCTGGCGCAGGAAGTGATCGACAACTCGGTCGACGAGGCACTGGCCGGCCACGCCAAGCAGGTCGAGGTCACCCTGTACAAGGATGGCAGCTGTGAAGTCTCCGACGACGGCCGCGGCATGCCGGTGGACATCCATCCGGAAGAGAAGATTCCGGGTGTGGAACTGATCCTGACCCGGCTGCATGCCGGCGGCAAGTTCAACAACCGCAACTACACCTTCTCCGGCGGCCTGCATGGCGTGGGCGTGAGCGTGGTCAATGCGCTGTCGACCAAGGTCGAGCTGTTCATCAAGCGCGAAGGCAGCGAACACCGCATGGAGTTCCGCGACGGCAACGCTGCGTCCAAGCTGGAAGTGGTCGGCACCGTCGGCAAGAAGAACACCGGCACGCGGCTGCGTTTCTGGGCCGACCCGAAGTATTTCGACACGCCCAAATTCAACGTGCGTGCACTGCGCCACCTGCTGCGCGCCAAGGCGGTGCTGTGCCCCGGGCTGACCGTCAAGCTGCATGACGAAGCGACCGGCGAGCAGGATAGCTGGCACTTCGAAAACGGCCTGCGCGATTACCTGAAAGGCGAGATGGCCCAGCACGAGATGCTGCCGGCCGAGCTGTTCGTGGGCAGCCTCAAGAAAGACACCGAGATCGTCGACTGGGCCGCGGCCTGGGTGCCGGAAGGCGAGCTGGTGCAGGAAAGCTACGTCAACCTGATTCCCACCGCGCAGCACGGCACCCACGTCAACGGCCTGCGCTCGGGCCTGACCGATGCGCTGCGCGAGTTCTGCGATTTCCGCAACCTGCTGCCGCGTGGCGTCAAGCTGGCGCCGGAAGATGTGTGGGACCGCGTCACCTTCGTGCTCAGCCTGAAGATGACCGACCCGCAGTTCTCCGGGCAGACCAAGGAGCGGCTGTCGTCGCGCCAGGCCGCCGGCTTCATCGAAGGCGCCGCGCACGATGCCTTCAGCCTGTACCTGAATCAGAACGTGGAGATCGGCGAGAAGATCGCGCAGATCGCCATCGACCGCGCCAGTGCTCGGCTGAAGACCGAAAAGCAGATCGTCCGCAAGAAAGTGACCCAGGGCCCGGCCCTGCCCGGCAAACTGGCCGATTGCATCAGCCAGGATCTGTCGCGCACCGAACTGTTCCTGGTCGAAGGCGATTCTGCCGGCGGCTCGGCCAAGCAGGCGCGCGACAAGGATTTCCAGGCGATCCTGCCGCTGCGCGGCAAGATCCTCAACACCTGGGAAGTGGCCTCCGGCAGCGTACTGGCCTCGGAAGAAGTGCATAACCTGGCGATCGCGATCGGCTGCGACCCGGGCAAGGACGACATCACCGGGCTGCGCTACGGCAAGGTGGTGATCCTGGCCGATGCGGACTCCGACGGCCTGCATATCGCCACGCTGTTGACGGCGCTGTTTTTGCAGCATTTCCCCGCCTTGGTTGCGGCCGGCCATGTGTTCGTGGCGATGCCGCCGCTGTTCCGCGTGGACGTGGGCAAGCAGGTGTTCTACGCGCTGGACGAAGAAGAAAAGACCACGCTGCTGGACAAGATTGCGCGCGAGAAGATGAAGGGCCAGATCAGCGTCACCCGCTTCAAGGGCCTGGGCGAGATGAACCCGCAGCAGTTGCGCGAATCCACCATCCACCCGGACACGCGCCGGCTGGTGCAGCTCACCATCGACGACGGCGAACAGACCCGTTCGCTGATGGACATGCTGCTGGCGAAAAAGCGCGCCGGCGACCGCAAGCAGTGGCTGGAAACCAAGGGCGATTTGGCGTCGCTGGAAGTCTAAAAGTCAGAAGCTCAAGGCACTTCCCCCTGCTGGGCGAAAAGGCAGGGCTGGCGCGCTATTGGCGCGCGTGACTTGAAGCGCCCGCGCCCATAGCGGGGTTGCAGTGGGGGTACGCGGCGAAGCCACTGTGGAATTAGTCGCACGCGGCTTCGCCCGTGCCCTCATCCGCCCCTGCGGGGCACCTTCTCCCGGAGGGAGAAGGGAGGGTTATAGGTCTTCTTTTTAGGTCGATGCGTGTTTCAGCGGACCGCGCAGAGCTCACCTTTCAGGTCAGACGGCGTCTTGCCGCAGCACATCCGGCTCCAAGCCAAGCATGCTGCATCGGTCAACGCGCCATCCATGCCTTCCTGCACATCCACCGGGCTCTGCAGCGGCCTAGCATCAGCGCTCCCCTGTTCCGGCGTCGATGCTCATGCCCTTACTTTTCCGTGCAAGCCTGCTGGCCTGCCTCCTGCTCAGCGGGGCGGCGCTGGGAGCTGCGCCAGATAAAGACGATCGTCAAAGCGACTCCAGCAGCGAGGAGAAAGCCGATGCGTCGGCGTCCAAGCCTGCACCGCTGCCGGCTGATGTCAGCGTGCGCCAAAGCACGCGTGTGGCCGGCCGCAGCCTGAGCTATACCGCTACGGTCGGCACGCTGCCGGTACGCGATGCGCAGGGCAAGACCACCGGCGACGTGGTGTTCACCGCCTACACCGTCGATGGCAATGACCGTCCGGTGACCTTCGCGTTGAATGGTGGGCCGGGCGCCTCCTCGGTGTACCTCAACATGGGCGCGATCGGGCCGAAGATTGTCGGCTTCGGCGCCGAAGGCGACAGTGCGTCGGCACCGGTAACGCTGCGCGACAACCCGGGCACCTGGCTGGACTTCACCGACCTGGTCTTCATCGACCCGGTGGGCACCGGCTTCAGCCGCGCATTGATCGGCGACGACGATGCCAAGAAACAGTTCTACAACCCGCAGGCGGATGTGGAATATCTCTCGCGCGTGATCTACGACTGGCTGCTCAAGAATCGCCGCCTGCAGGCGCGCAAGTATCTGGTGGGCGAAAGCTACGGCGGCTTCCGCGGCCCGCGCATCACCCATTTCCTGCAGACGCGGCTGGGCGTGGCGATGAACGGCGTGGTGCTGGTGTCGCCGTTTCTCAACCCGACCCTGGACGACAACGGCGATGTTTCCCCGCTGGCGTGGATGCTGACACTGCCCTCCATCGCTGCTGCGCATCTGGAGCGCCAGGGCCAGCTCAGCGACAGCGCCATGCGCCAGGTGATCGACTACACGCGCGGCGACTACGCGGTCGCGTTGATGAAGGGACGCACCGACCCGCAGGCGACCGAAGCGATGCTGCGGCAGGTGACCCGCATGACCGGGCTGGACCCGGCGTATGTGCGGCGTTCCGGCGGACGTCTGGAAACCCAGGCGTATCTGCGCGAGGTGTTTCGCGACAAGGGCGAGCTGGGCAGCCGTTACGACTCCAACGTGACCGCCTTCGACCCGTTCCCCAACGATGCCGAACAACGCGCCAACGACCCGCTGCTGGACAGCATCATCGCGCCGACCACCACCGCGATGGTGGACTTCGTCACCCGCGTGGTCGGCTGGAAGGTCGACGCGCGTTATCAAGCGCTCAATTACGACGTCAACAAGCTGTGGGACTGGAACGACGAACTGCGCAAGGGCGCGGTAACGCAACTACGCCAATCGGTGGCCATCGACCCGGAACTGCGCGTATTGATTGCGCACGGCTGGAACGATCTCTCCTGCCCGTTCATGGGCTCGGTGCTGACCGTGGACCAGATGCCGGCGATGGGCGACCCCACGCGCGTGCAAGTGCGCGAGTATCCGGGTGGTCACATGTTCTACAACCGCGCCGACAGCCAGGCCGCGTTCCGTCGCGACGTCAAGGCGATGTACGAAACGCGCTGAGCGCATGCAGCGCCGGACGTACTGGTGACCTCCGGCAATGGAGCGAGCGTGTCGTGACGCTTTAGACCGCGCCGGGCTCGGTCGCCTTCACGTTCCAGCCCAACCACTGGTAAAGCCGATACCGCGCGATGCCCAGATATTCGTGCAAGGCGACATCGGCCAGGGTGAAGTTGTAGCTCTGCGGCAGGATCGACCAGGTGGCGGTCAGCCAGTCGGCGCGCACCGGAGTGGCATCGATCCCGAAGTGGCGGAAGTACAGCGCGGCGCGGCGCAGATGCGTGGCCGAGGACACCAGCACGACGCGATCGGGCCGGTGCGCGCGCAGCAAGGATTGACTGAACTGCGCGTTCTGCCAGGTGTTCATGCTGGACGGCTCCATGATCAGATCCGCCTGATCGATCCCCAGCCCGATCAGCACGCGCTGATACACCACCGCCTCCGACAGGCCCAGGCCACGTGCGTCGCCGCCGCTGATCTCGATCTTGCAATCGCCACCGCTGCGGCGACATTGCCGGTACAGCCGCGCCGATTCGACGATACGACCATATGCGAACATGTTGGCCTCGGCCACCGCATCGCGGCCTTCCGGACGCACGGTACCGGCGCCCAGCAGCACGATGACGTTGCGCGCGCGCCAGCCATTGAAATCGTTGACCCCGGTGCGTTGCAGGTTCTGCAGCATCCACGATGGCAGCGGCCCGCAGCCGACCGCGAACACCAACACCAGGCTTGCGCCGGCCAGTACACGCGAGAACCGACGCAAGCCGCGACGGTCGATCAACCAGGCCAAGCCGAACAACACGCACACCAGTGCAAGCATCATCGCGGAAGGTTCTCACTCAGCACGCACAGGCAGACCCGGTCACGGCAGGTCCCCAGCGCAATAACAGCGCAGCGTGACAGCGGCGCGTGACCGCGCCGCGACACCGGCTCAGGTCCAGCCAAGCAGCTCGAACAGCATCAGGATCAGGTACGCCACACCGCCGGCGGCCGGGATGGTCAGGATCCAGGCCCAGACGATGCGCTCGATCACGCCCAGGCGCAGCGAGCGCGGGTTCTTGGCAAAGCCCACGCCCATGATCGCGGTGGAAATGCTGTGCGTGGTCGACACCGGCATGCCGAAGTGCGCAGCCACGGTAAGCACCGTCGCCGAGCTGGTTTCGGCGGCAAAGCCGTGGATGGGATGCAGCTTGACCATCTTGTGGCCGAGCGTCTTGATGATCTTCCAGCCGCCGGAGGCAGTGCCGGCGGCCATCACCACCGCGCAGGTCAGCACGATCCACATCGGGATGCCGTCGCCGGCGGCCAGGCCGGTGCCCGGATGCAGGAACGACAGCCAGCTGGGCAGATCGTCCAGCGCGCCGGCCGACTGCGCGCCGATCAGGGTCATGGCGATGATGCCCATGGTCTTCTGCGCGTCGTTGTGGCCGTGCGCGTAGCCCATGTACGCGGCCGAGGCGATCTGCGCCTTGCCGAAGAACGCATTGACCCAGCGCGGCCGCGCCAGCCGCCCGATCGGGCCGCCCAGCTTGGACATGCCGGCGATGATCGCCCACAGCAGCAGCATCACCACGATCCCGAGCAAAAAGCCGGCGATCGGCGAGGTGATCATCGGTACGAACACCTTCCACAACAGGCCCTTGTTCTTGGCCCAGTTGCCGATGTTTTCCGACCAGATCAGCGCGTCCCAGTTGTTGTGCGCCGCGGCCAGGCCGGCGCCGCACAGGCCACCGATCAAGGCGTGCGAGGACGAGGACGGCAGGCCCTTCCACCAGGTGATCAGGTTCCAGATGATGCCGCCCAGCAAGGCGCACAGGATCACCTGCGGGGTGACTTCGACCACATTGGTGTTGAGCAGGCCCGAGGCAATGGTCAGTGCAACGGCGGTGCCGGTCAGCGCGCCGATCAGGTTCATGCCGGCGGCCAGCATCACCGCCCAACCGGGCGAGAGCACCTTGGTGGCGACCACCGTGGCGATGGAGTTGGCGGTGTCGTGGAAGCCGTTGATGAACTCGAACACCAACGCGGCCAGGATCACCACCAGAACAAGGGTAAGCACGCGGCGACCTCAGCTGTTCTTCAACACGATCTGGTACACCACCACCCCTGCCTCGCGGCAACGGTCGATGGCTTTTTCCAGGATCTCGAAGAACTCCTTGAGCAGGAACATCTGCAGCGTGTCCAGGCGGCCGGAATAGATGTCGCGGTACAACTCCAGCATCAGCCGGTCGGCTTCGTTTTCGAGCATGCGCAGCTTGTCGTTGAGCGCGGTCATGCGGTCGATGTTCATGTCCGGCAGGTCGGCCACCATTTCCACCACCACCGCTGCGGCCTGCTCCAGCATCGCCGCGCGCGGGGCGAAGTCGATGTGTTCCAGGTGCTTGGTCGCCAGCGAGTAGCGGTCGGCGAACTTTTCGACCTGCTTGGGAATCTTGTACAACGCCGAGCCGAGCGCTTCGATGTCTTCGCGCTCGATCGGGGTCATGAAGCTGTCCACCAGCGCCTGGCCGATCTTGTCGGAGGCGGCGCGTTCGCGCAGGCGGGCCAGCTTGAAGGCGTCCAGCGCGGGTTGGCGGTCGGACGCGCGCATCATGGCGTGCAACGCCTTGGTGCTGTCGTAGGCGGCCTGCGCCGCTTCGTTCAGAAGCGAATAGAACTGCTTGCCGGAACCGAAGATGGTCTGCAACGAGAACATGGGTGGACAACTTCCTGCCGTCGAGGGAGAGACGGACGCCAAGCGCGAATTATGACCGTTCCATGACCTCTCTGGGTATCTCGCGCCCGGAGCGGCCTTCACATCGGCATTTCCCGGCTCGAACCACCCTGTGGTTTGGTAACATGCCCGCGCGCCTTCGGGCGCACCCTATGGAAGACGACCCTAACCCCCCGTGTTGCCGCCCGGCCTGTGCGCCCGCCGGTAGCCCCTGCGCTCCCCCGCCCTCCCCTTCACTGACCGGGGAAGACGCCCGTGGTTGAGTTTCTGATTGTTGTCGCACTGATTCTGTTGAACGGCTTCTTCGCCATGTCGGAGATGTCGTTGATGACCTCGCGCAAGAGCCGCCTGAAGCAGATGGCCGGCTCCAGCAAGCGCGCCGCGCGCGCCCTGGCATTGGCCGAAAGCCCGGAAAACTTCCTGTCCACGGTGCAGATCGGCATCACCCTGATCGGCATCCTGACCGGCGTGTTCGGCGGCGAAGCGATCGGTGAGGCCATTGCCAGCTGGCTGCAGGGCGTGTTCCCGGCGTTGTCGGCCTCGTTCGAACTGGTCGGCAAGCCGCGGCCCTATTCGGTGGTGATCGGCAGCACCCTGGCCGTGGCCTTGATCACCTTCCTGACGCTGATTTTCGGCGAGCTGGTACCCAAGCGGCTGGCGCTGCGCAATTCCGAAGACATTGCCGGGGTGGTCGCGGTGCCGATGGCGTGGCTGGCCAAAATTGCCGCACCCGGGGTGTGGGTGCTGGCGCGCTCCACCCGGCTGGTGCTGCGCATGCTGGGCATGGGCAAGGACGAGTCGGCGTCGGTGACCGAAGAAGAGATCCGCATGCTGGTGGCCGAAAGCCACGAGGCCGGCGTGATCGACGCGCACGAGCGCGACATGATGAATCGCGTGATGCGGCTGGGCGACCGCACCGCCGACAGCCTGATGACGCCGCGCAACCGCATCGCCTGGCTGGATGCCAACGCCGAGCCGGAGCGTAACTTCGCGGTCATGCGCGAGCACGAATTTTCGCGTTACCCGGTATACCGCGGCAGCGACCAGGACATTGCCGGCGTGCTGGAAGTCAAATCGCTGGTCACGCGCCTGGGCGGGCACGGCGAAAATCTGTTCCAGGCCCTGCGCGACACCTTGTTCGTCTCCGAATCCACGCACGCGATGAAGCTGCTGGAGATCTTTCGCGAAGAACAGCAGTCGATGGCGCTGGTGGTCGACGAATACGGCGAAATCCGCGGCCTGGTGACCATCAGCGACCTGATGGGCGCGGTGGTCGGCCGGCTGCAGGCGGTGGAAAACACCGACGAAGATGCGCTGGTGGTGACGCGCGCAGACGGCTCGCTGCTGATCGATGGCTCGCTGCCGGTGGAAGAGCTGCGCGAGGTGCTTGGCGCAGAGTTGCCGGAGGCCGACGAAGGCGATTACCACACGCTGGCAGGCCTGTGCATCTACTACTTCGGGCGCATTCCGCAGGCCGGCGAATTCTTCGATTGGGCCGGCTGGCGTATCGAGATCGTGGACCTGGATGGCGCGCGCGTGGACAAGCTGCTGCTGAGCCGTATCGGCGACGAGGACAGCGATGACATCGTCGGATAACGGCGTGCCGCCATCCGACGATTCCGGCGACGAGCAGATGCGCTACCGCAATGAAGGCATCCGCAGCCTGCTTGCGGCCTTCAGCGACGGCGACCCGGAACAGGTGCTGCGCGTGCGCGACATCCTGGCCGACCTGCAGCAGAGCGCGTTCGGGGTGTTTTTGTTCCTGGCGATCCTGCCGTCGTTCATCCCGATTCCCGGCGTGGCCGGCGGCATCAGCGGCCCGCTGACGGTGCTGATCGGCGTGCAGATGATGTGCTGCCTGCGCAAGCCGTGGGTGCCGCGCTTCATCGGCGAACGTGGGCCGCGCCGTCGCACCAGCCAGCGCTTCGTGGCCAAATTGGGCCCGACGCTGCAACGCCTGGATCGCCTGCTCAAGCCGCGCCTGCACGGCATGCTGGACCGGATGCCGGCGCAGGTGTTCACCGGCTTGCTGCTGGTGCTGGTCGGCATCTTGCTGACGCTGCCGATCCCGTTCACCAACTACATTTTCGGATTGATCCTGCTGCTGTTTGCGCTGGCCCTGCTCGAGCGCGATGGCGCGTTGATGCTGGTGGGCTGGGCAGCTGCATTGATCTCGGTGGCCGTGTTCGGCGTCACCTCCGACCAGCTGGTGGATCTGATTCGCGACTGGTGGCCGGCGGCCTGGAGATAGGGCTGCAGTGGCTGCACGGTGTGTAACGTGTGTGGCCACGCGTTTTCCAGTGCTGCAAGAGATGGTTGCATCAGGCCTGGCTGGCTATACAGCACGTGGGCCTTTGTAACGCATCGCAGCACTGCATCCTCGGCGACCCCTCTCCCGCGGGGAGAGGGGCTTACGCGCAGTGCGGCGCGGTGGCAGATTCGGGCGTTACTTCAGATCGACCACGCGGTTGTCCGAGAGGCTGGCGGTGTCATCGGTCACTGCCGTCATCACGAAATACAGCGCCTTGCCAAGCAAGCCGCTGGGGCCATCCCAGTATTCGGCCGATTCGGCGCGCACGTGGATCAAACGCAGGTTCGGGTCGTCCTTGCCGCCCGGAAAAAATACCTTCATCGCCGGCGACCACAGTTCGTCGATCTTGGCGCGGTCGTGGACCACGCGTGCGGTGCCGGCCACCGATACATAGGTATTTTTCGAAGCCGAGGCATACGCCACATTGACGCGCGGGTCGGCGGCGATTTCCGCCACTTTCGGGCTGTCGGCGGCGGTGGCGAACCACAGGTCGCCATCGAATTCGACTTCCTGCGTGCCCAGCGGGCGGCTCACCAGTTTGCCGTCGGACGACACGGTCGTGAACATCGCGATGTCCACGCCGCGGATCAATTCGGCCAATTGCTTGATGCTCTCGCTGCGTTCCTGAAATTGCATGCGGGTGTTCCCAATGGATGTGCACGCATCACAACGGATCGCCGCGCAAAGCGACGTGAATCACGCTGTGGTCACGTCCAGCTCGCGGCATGCCGCAGCGGCGATTTCGAAGGAACGCAACCGCGCGGCATGGTCGTAGATGTTGGCGGTGAACAGCAGTTCGTCGGGGCGATGACGCTCGATGAAATCGACCACGCCCTGCCCGATCTGTTCGGCATCGCCAAGCACCGTGCAGGCCAGCGCGCGCTCCACACCCACCCGCTCATGCGGCTGCCAGAAACTGTCGATGTCGTCGATCGGCGGCGGAATCTTGCCCGGCTTGCCGCGCCGCAGATTGACGAAGCTCTGTTGCTGGGTGGTGAACAGACGACGTGCCTGCGCTTCGGTGTCGGCTGCCACCACGTTCAAGGCCAGCATCACGTGCGGCTTGGCCTGCTGTGCGGACGGGCGGAATTCGCGGCGATAGATCGCCACCGCTTCGTCCATCGCGTCGGGTGCGAAGTGCGAGGCGAACGCGAACGACAAGCCCATCGCTGCCGCCAGGCGTGCGCTGAACAGGCTAGACCCCAGCAGCCAGACCGGCACGTTCAGCCCCGCACCGGGCACGGCTTGCACCAACTGCCCTGGCACCGCCGGCGCGAAATAGCGCATCAGTTCGGCCACGTCCTGCGGGAAGTGGTCGGCGCTGTCGAAATAACGGCGCAAGGCGCGTGCGGTGGGCTGGTCGGTACCGGGCGCGCGGCCCAGACCCAGGTCGATGCGCTGCGGATACAGCGAGGCCAGCGTGCCGAATTGTTCGGCGACCTGCAGCGGTGCGTGATTGGGCAGCATGATGCCGCCGGCGCCCACGCGGATGGTCTTGGTGCCGCCGGCGACATGGCCGATCAACACCGCGGTGGCGGCGCTGGCGATGCCCGGCATGTTGTGGTGTTCGGCCAGCCAGTAACGCTGGTAGCCCCAGCGCTCGGCGTGCTGGGCCAGATCGAGCATGTTGGCGAAGGCGTGGGTGGTGTCGCTGCCTTCGCAGACCGGCGCCAGATCGAGCACGGAAATGGGGGTCATCGGATGATTCCGGGAAAGAATGATGTGAAAGAGATGGGGCTGCCCGGGCGGCATTGCCAGCCGCCTGGCGGGTGCTGAGGGGATTACAGCATTCCAGGAGTCGGACAACGGGGGGGGGCTGTGTAGTGGTAGATGCGTTGTTGAGCTTGGTGAGGGTGAGGGTGAGGGTGAGGGTGAGGGTGAGGGTGAGGGTGAAGGTGAGGGTGAGGGTGAGGGTGAGGGTGAGGGTGAGGGTGAGGGTGAGGGTGAGGGTGAGGGTGAGGGTGAGGGTGAGGGTGAGGGTGAGGGTGAGGGTGAGGGTGAGGGTGAGGGTGAGGGTGAGGGTGAGGGTGAGGGTGAGGGTGAGGGTGAGGGTGAGGGTGAGGGTGAGGGTGAGGGTGAGGGTGAGGGTGAGGGTGAGGGTGAGGGTGAGGGTGTTGCGGGTGCTGGTCGGGTGCGGCGCATGGGTGATGTGACGGCCTGTTCGCGCTGGCTTCGCTTCCGTGGGTGCAGGTGCAGGTGCGAGTACGGAGTCGGCGTCGGCGTCGGAGTGCAATTGCATCATTTCGATACCAGGCGCCTCTGCATGCATGCCGGGGCGCCGCAATGAGGCGGAGTGCTTCGTGGCCTGCTCGACTCTCGGCACAGGGACCCTCACCCCAACCCCTCTCCCGCAGGAGAGGGGCTTTTATCCTTCTCCCATCGGGAGAAGGTGGCGCATAGCGCCGGATGAGGGTACGGGCGAAGCCTGGTGGACGTTGAATGCACGAGGGTTCCGCTCGGCGTCCTCTCCCCCTCTCCCCGTCTCCCCCTCTCCCCCTCTCGCGCGCCGGTCCGCGCTTGTGCCGCGGGGGCACTCCAAAGCATGTGCACCGGGCGCGCACACCGTGCCCTCTTGCCCCGGGCGAGAGGTCTATTACGTGAGCGCGTTGGTGGTCGGTGCTGACTGAGCGTGCTGTCCGTTGGTTTTGGTGTGGGTGTGGTTGCTTCCCTTGCCGCTACCCGCACGTTCACGCCCAGCGCCATCGCGCTTGCAGACGAACCCTTTGACTGCTCGACGAAGCGTGGCCGCTGTGAGATCTGGACGCTGGCTATGATGGCGCCACCCTGTCTACGCCTGTCTGCCCATGTCCCCGATCGACGCACCTGCCGTTGCACCGCCCTCGCCTTCTGCACTGATTGCAGCGCGGATCGATCGCTTGCCGGCGAGTGCCACGCTATGGCGGTTGGTAGGGTTGCTGGCGCTGGGCGGGTTCTTCGAGTTGTACGACCTGTTCCAGACCGCCTACATCAGCCCCGGGCTGATCCGTGATGGCATTTTTGCCAGCGGTGCGGACGGGGCGTTCGGCATGTCCGATCAGGCGGCCTTTGCAGCGGCTACCTTCTTTGGCTTGTTTGTGGGTGCCGCGCTGTTGAGTCCGTTCGCCGACCGGTTCGGGCGTCGGCCAGTGTTTACCTTCGCCTTGATCTGGTACACCGCCGCCACCGTGGCGATGGGTCTGCAAAGCACCGCCACCGGTGTGATCGTGCTGCGTTTTGTGGTCGGCATCGGATTGGGGATCGAGCTGGTGACCATCGACACCTATCTGTCCGAACTGGTGCCGCGGCACATGCGCAGCGCGGCGTTCGCGTTTGCGTTCTTCGTGCAGTTTCTGGCGGTGCCCACCGTCGCACTGACCGCGTGGATGCTGGTGCCGCATGCACCACTGGGCGTGAGCGGCTGGCGTTGGGTGGTATTGCTCAGCGGTGTATTTGCGCTGGGGATCTGGTGGCTGCGCAGCCGCTTGCCCGAATCGGCACGCTGGCTGGCCGCACAAGGCCGGCATGCGGAAGCGGATGCAGTGGTGACAGCACTGGAGGCGCGCTGCCTGCACGACGTTGGCACCCCATTGCCCAAGCCACAGGTCGCCGCAGGCTCGCCTGCCGGCGACATGCCGAGCACGCTGCTGTGGCGCGCGCCGTATCGTGGGCGCATCGGCATGCTGGTGGTGTTCCATGTGTTCCAGGCGATCGGCTTCTTCGGTTTCGGCAACTGGCTGCCAGCGCTCATCTCGGCGCAGGGCACCGCGGTGACCAAGAGCCTTGCGTATTCCTTTGCGATCTCGTTGGCTTACCCGCTGGCGCCGCTGCTGTTGCTGCGCTTTGCACAGCGCTGGGAAAACAAATGGCAGATCACCGCATCGGCGCTGGGGGCGGTCCTGTTCGGCGGGCTGTTCGCGTTGCAGCATGAGGCTGTCGGCATGGTGCTGTGCGGAGCGATGATTGCGTTCTGCAATGCGTGGATGAGCTTTGCCTACCACGGGTATCAGGCCGAACTGTTCCCGACCGGGCTGCGCGCGCGTGCGGTGGGCTTTTGCTATTCGTTCAGTCGCCTCTCCACGGCTGTGAGCAGCGTGCTGATCGGCTGGTTGCTCGCGCAGGTCGGCAGCCATGGCGTGCTGGCCTTCATCGCGCTCAGCATGTCGATCGTGGCGAGCGTGATTGCGCTGTTCGGCCCACGCACGCGCAATCGTGCGCTGGAAGATATTGCCGGCTAAGCGCAGCTAACGAAACAACCCTGTAATGCCAAGCTGGGGGGCCATGAGCACGGTGCGCACACTGCGGTGGCGTAGGTGCGCAGCGCTACGCGCTGTCGATGCAGGCATGACGATTGCTCGACACGTTTGCCGGCCACTAGCGAGGTCCGAAAGGCGCCGGCGTGCGTGACGCGCTCCTCGCATGCGGTGTCGTAGCGCACTCCGGCGCGCTGGCGTGCATTGGCGTAGCACGCACAGCGCGCAATTCCAGCGTGCGGTCCGCTACTGCGGCCAGGCTGGTGCGATGCGAGACCACCACCAGCACCGTGTGCGGCAGGCGCGCGCGCAAAGTGCTGAGCACCTGATGCTCGGCATCGGCATCCAGGGCGCTGGTTGCTTCGTCCAGCAGCGCCAAGGTCGGCTGACGCAGCAGCACCTGCGCCAGTAGCAGGCGTTGCGATTCGCCGCCCGACAGGCGCCCAGCGTGCGCGTTGATCGGCGTGGCCAGACCTTGCGCGTCGCGCTGCAGGCGCGCACGCAGGCCGACATCGGCCAGCACCTCCCACATGCGTGCGTCGGAGGCGCCGGGCAGCGCCCACTGCAGGCAATCGCGCACCGTGTGTTGCCATGGCCGCACACCCTGGCCGATGTAGGCGCTGTGTCGCATTAGATATCCATAAGCCGAAAACGTCAGCCGGCGCCCGCCCATGTGCGCAAGGAATTGCGCCGGCGGCGTCTGCCCGGAAAGGACATCCATCAGGCTGCTCTTGCCCACGCCGGAGGCGCCGACCACCAGCGTCATCTGACCCGGCACCAACAACAACGATTCGATGGCGAGTTGCGGCAGCGGCGGCGCCAGCCCGATGTGTTCGAGATGCAGCGCGGCCGGTAGTGGCTCCGCGGTGTCTTGTGGGGCGTGTGCGCGCGCAGCGCCCAGGTCCACGTAGCGGCGCCACAGCTGCAGCGCCGGCCACGCCGAACGCAATTGCTGCACGCTTTGCCGTGTGGTGACCAGGTACGGCAGCAACCGACCAAGCAACAAGCTGACGGTGATCAGCGCAGCGCGATCGGCACCCTGCCAGCGATTGGCCAGCACCAGGATGCCGGCGATGGCGACCACCGCAGTGAGCTCAAGCAACAGCCGGCTGCCGGCGACCAGCTCCTGCTGTTGTGCATACCCATGCCCCAATCGCGCCGAAATGCGCTCGTAATGGCGGGTTTCGAGGTCTTCGCGCTGAAACGAGCGCACGTGGCGCAAACGACGCGGAAAATCCTCGCTCAACCAGAACAGCTGCGTCATGTCGGTTACATAGGCACGGCTGATGCGGGCCTGTGCGTCGCTGCTGGAGGAATGCAGGCCCAACCATGCCAGCACCACCAGCAGCGGAGTGGCGATCAAGAGCGCAGGTGCGATCAGCACTGCGATGCACACGCTCACCAGCGCGGTGATGGCCGCGACCAGCAGCTGCAGCACGGCACCGAAGCCTTGCGTGGCGATCTCGATGTTGTAGGTGAGCACATTGGCGATTTCGGCCGAGCTGGCGCCGGACAAGGCCGGCAGCGGCGCGTCGATCAGCGCCGCATGCACGCGTCCGCGCAGACCGATGGCATAACGGCTGGTCAAGCGCGCAGCCAGCCGCGCGCTCTGCCAGCGCAATGCGGCAAACAGCAGGCTCACCGCCACGAACAGGCCCGCCTGCATCGCCAGCCCGCCTGGCAATGCCAGACGATAGCCAGCCAGCTGCACGCTGTGGCCGGGTTGCACCAGCGGCAACAGGCACACCGCCACGATACTGCCGACCAGCGCGGCAGCCAGCGATAACGCGACATACAGTGCGATGGTGGGCATGTCGGCCGGAACCAGTGTGCTTGCGAAGTGGCGCAGCGCAGTGCGCATGCGCTGCTGCGCTGACATCGCCTGCAGTTCAGCCGCGCGCGACATGCATTCCCCTGTGCGCTACGACAGCCTCTGGCCTACTCGTCATACCGCGCGCTCGCGTGCAGCTGCTCATTGCAACAGCTGCAGCAGCGCATCCACCGACGCCTGCGGATGCGTGCCACGGTGCAGGGTGAACATGCCGATGCGCTCTGCCTGCTCGACAAACCGCTGCCAGCCGGGCTGACCCGCTGCATACGGTTGATCATGGGCCAGGCAGGCGGCGATGTGCTCGGCCGGCAACGGGACCAGGCGCTGCGCAGATGCGCTGGCCGGCGTTCTGGACACCATCACCACCGCATGCAACTGCATTGGTCTGGGCGCGAGATGCGCGTGGCCATGGCGAATATCGACCTCGTATTTTTCCACGCCGCTGCGGCGCCGGATCACCGGTGATCCCGCGATCCACGCACGCGTCTGCGCGTCGACCAGACCCAGCGCTTCGGCACGCAAGTGCAGGAAATTGGCGACACCGGTCGTCAGCAGGCTGTCCGGCGCCACGAAGACGCCGTCTTCGGCAATGAAGTCCAAGCCATGCAGCAGGCTGTGCAAGGCCAGCGTCGATTTGCCGGCACCGCTGGCACCGAGCAGCAGCACGCTGCGGCCGCGGTGACCGACACAGGCGCCATGCAGCGGCACCAAGCCGATGCCACGCGCGGCCAGCAGGAACACCGCAAATTCGATCAATTCGTAACGCACGTGATACGCATGGGCGAGCATGTCCTCGGAAACCACCAGCATTGCGCGGCGCTGCGGCACCGAAACCATCAGGTAGTTGTGGCCATCCATGACGCCGCACAGCAGGCCGCCGCTGGCATGCGTACGCACCGGCGGCGGTTCTGCACCGATGCTGCCGGGCGCACGCGGCAGCAAGTCCAGCGTGACATGAAAGTCCGGCGCGCCGGGCAAGCGATGCGCCGGCAGGCCGGCATAGGCGGCATCGACCAGCGCCAATAGCGCTTCGCTATCGCTCTGGAAATGGAACAGCGCGCCGAGAATCTGCCGACGCACGACCAGGCGCCGCGGCCGCTGTTCGCCGAACGGATCTGCCGCCACTGCAGCCCCTGCTGCGAAGGCCAGCGTGCCATCGCTCACCGGCGTGTGTTGCGCCCACGCAGCCGACTGCGGCATGCCCGTATCCAATGCTCTGATTCAGCCGGTGTGTGCTGACTCCCTACAGAAAGGTTGCATCACCGGCCGCCATGCCGCTGCACAACGCGTTGCAACCGCGCAGCGCAGCGGCGCAACCAAAGCCGCCTGCATGCGCACCTACTGCCGAGCCGAATGCCGGTGTCTGCGCACGCCGCCGCTGCGCCCACCTGGCGCCAGAACGAGAGCCTTGTGCAGATGCTAAAGATCCAGGTCAGTCATTCGTATTTCTTGCGTTACGACCCCAAGCAATGGGAGCGCGGCAAGCCCTATCCGCCATTGGCGACGCTGCAGATCGCCGCGCTGCTGCGCGAGCGCGGGCATGCATTGAGTCTGTTCGATGCGATGCTGGCCGACGACGTGGAGGACTACAGCGCTGCCCTGCACGCGGCGCAGCCGGATCTGGTGGTGTTCTACGAAGACAACTTCAACTTCCTCACCAAGATGTGCCTGAGCCGGATGCGCGAGGCGGCGTGCCGCATGATCGGGCAGGCGCGTGCGGCCGGCTGCCGCGTGCTGGTGGCCGGCTCGGATGCGTCCGACAACCCGGATGTGTTCCTGGCTGCAGGCGCGCATGCGGTGTTGATCGGCGAAGGCATCGCCCCGTTGATCACGTTGCTGGAGCGCGTCGAAGCACAGCCGGACATCGCCATCGAACACTGGTTGGCAGGCGTGGCGCAGATCGCCACCAGCCAGCCTGCGGCAACGCGCGTGCATCCCGGCGCGCAGCCGCCGGACGCGCGCCTGAGCGGGCTGCCGGCATGGGATCTGGTCGACATGCCGCGCTACCGGCGCTTCTGGCAGCAGCGGCATGGCTACTTCAGCCTGAACATGGCCGCCTCGCGCGGCTGCCCGTTCCGTTGCAACTGGTGCGCCAAGCCGATCTGGGGCAATCACTACAAACGTCGCGGCGCCGAAGAGGTGGCCGCAGAAATGATTCACCTCAAACGCAGTTTCCAGCCCGAGCATATCTGGATGGCCGACGATATCTTCGGCTTCCACATCGACTGGGTGGAGACCTTTGCGCAGCGGTTGAGCGATGCCGACGGCGCGATTCCGTTCACCATCCAGACCCGCGCCGATCTTGCCAGCGAACGCATGGCCGCCGCACTGGCACGCGCCGGTTGCGCGGAGGCCTGGATCGGCGCGGAGAGCGGCAGCCAACGCATTCTCGACAAGATGACCAAGGGCACGCAGGTTGGCGAGGTGATCGCCGCGCGCGAGCGCCTGGGTGCGCAGGGGATCCGCGTGGGCTTTTTTATCCAGCTCGGCTATCTGGGCGAAGAACTCGACGACATTCTGGCCACACGCGCACTGGTGACGCAGGCCAACCCGGACATCATCGGGGTCAGCGTTTCGTACCCGTTGCCCGGCACCAAATTCTATGAAGAAGTGAAGAATCAGCTCGGCGGCAAGACCCATTGGCAGGACAGCGACGACCTGGCGATGATGTTCCATGGCGCGTACGACTCCGAGTTCTACCGCAGCGTGCGCGACCTGTTGCACACGCAGGTCGATCTGCAACAGGCGCGCGCCACGATGACGGCCGATGCGTTTGCGCAGGCCTCGGACCAGCTCGAAGCACGCTGGTCGGCCCTGATTGCCTGCGAAGGCCAACACCGCACCGAGCCACTGACCCACAGCGCTACGCGCCAGCCACGCCAATTGGCCACCGTGCTGGTGGGCTAGCGCTTGCGCGTCCTCACGCTCTTCATCCATCGCTTCGCCTGACCGGACTACGCGCGCATGCAGCCTTCCCTTCGCACCATCAAGCACCGCCTGCACACGGCCACCGAGCGGCTGGCTCAGGAGCTCGCCCGCCCGGGCGACGCAGTGCCGCAGTGGGACCGGCTGCAATGGCAGCTGGCTGCTGCAGCGGCAGCGGCGCATGGCGTGTCGCCGTTGCTGCAGCGCCGCTCGTTGTGGCAGAACCCCGAGTGGAACGCCTTCCTGAGCGAGCAACGTGGTCATGTGGAAGACCGCCATCGACGCATCGCGCTGCTGCTGACCCGTATCGATGCCGCCGCACGTCATGCCGGTATCGCGCTGGTGGGCCTGAAAGGCACCGCCTTGCATCGGCTGGGCGTGTATCTGCCCGGCGACCGCCCGATGGCCGATATCGACCTGCTGGTAGAACCGGAGCACGCGCCTGCGGCCGCTGCGCTGTTGTGCGAACTCGGCTATGTCGCTTCGTTCGCGCAATGGAAGCATCAGGTCTTCAAGCCGCTGCAGGGCGAGGCGGTGGCCGGCTTGGGCGAACACCGCGATGCGCCGATCAATATCGAGTTGCATACGCGTATCCAGGAACGTTTGCCGGTGAGCCGCGTGGACATCACTGCGTGGATCCGGCCCGAGCGCCCGCAACCCGGCTTGAACCCTTACCCGTCCATCGGTGCGTTGATGTGCCACCTGCTGCTGCATGCGGCCGGCGGCATCTGCCACCGCAGCATTCGCCTGATGCACCTGCACGATCTGGCGTTGCTGGCCACACGCATGGGCCCGCGCGACTGGGAACAATTGTGGGAAGACAGCACCATGCCGCCATGGTGGGCATTGCCGCCACTGCTGTTGCTGCAACGCTATTACCGCGCAGTGGTGCCGGCTGCGGTGATGACGCGCCTGCATGCGGTCTGCCCTCCCCTGCTGCGCCTGCGCGCAGCCCGGCAAACGCTTACCGCTGCGTCGTGTTCCAACCTGTGGCTGTCGGCGTTGCCCGGTATCGAGTGGTCGCGGTCGTGGGGCGAGGCGTGGCAGTACCTGCACAACCGCGTGGTGCCCCCGGCGGAGAGCCGCAAGGAACGTGCGGACATGCTGCAAACCCAGTTATGGCTGCAGGACCAGCCCTGGGTGCGGCAGACCCAGGCGCGCCGCCTGATGACGCGCCTGACCCGCCCGGTTCCGCGCACCGACATGTTGTATGTGGTGCGTGCGGCGCTGGATGGATATCTGCAGCCGGCCTGAGGTTGCAGCGTAGAGCGTTGCACAAGATCGCCGCAGGCGGCTGCCTGCGTTGCCACGCGCACTCAGCGCAGCGGCCGCTGCTCACATAATTGGCGATACAGCTGCTCGAACAGGCGGGTGGTCAACGCGGCGTCTTCGCGGACGGCGCGACACTGCGCCGCCCAGGCCAGACGCAGGCGCAGTTCGTCGTCGCCGAGCACCTGACGAATGGCGTCGGCCATGCCGGCCCAGTCGCCTGGCGGCACCGCCAGCGCCGAGACCGGCGCCCATTCGACCAGGTGGCCCACCGCAGTACCCACTGTTGGAACGCCGGCAACGGCAGCTTCCAGCAGCACCAGCGGACCTGCTTCATGCAGGGAGGACAGCACCAGCAGGTCGGCCGACAGCATGATCGGGCGCAACTCGCGCTGGGTCTTGAAGCCGAGAAAGCGCACCTGTTGCTGCAGGCCAAGGTCGTGCACCAGGCGCTGCATGGCGCCGTCCAGGGTGTCGACGCCCACCATATCCAGGGTGAAGGCGACCCCGGCACGTTTAAGTGCGGCCATCGCCTGCAGCAAGGTGCGCTGATCCTTGACCGGATTGAGGCTGGCCACATGCAGCAGGCGTGCGGTTGCGCCGGTACGCGCACGCGGCGCCGCCGGCGACCAGGCGCGCAGATCCACCCCCAGCGGCACGCGTTGCGCAGCGATGCCCAGTGCCTGCAGTGAATTGATGATGGGTGCGCTGGCCGCCGTTACCTGATCGGCCAGCCGCAGGGTCACCGCTTCGCGCAGACGCGCGCGCCACGTGCGGCGGCCGCCGTAGCCGATGCGATGCAGGGCGACCAATTCGCCACCGGCGATATGCACCATGCTGGGACGCCGCAGCAGCGTGGCAGCGGTCACTGCGATCAAGCTGCAATAGCCTGAAAAAATCGCCTGGATCACATCGAACGGTGCGCGCCGGTGCTCGTCGCGAATGGCAGCGATCGCGCGCAGCCGCGTGCGTCGGGCGCCGATGTTGTGCACGGTGGCGCCGCGCAGGCTCCATGTGCCGGGCAGCGGCTCTTGATGCAGCACGAACACGTGCACCGCATGGCTGCGCGCCAGCCACTCAATCAAGGTGAGGAACACCGGAATCACGCGGACTTCCCCGCTGCGATCTACACCGCCCGGTACCACCAGTGCCAGTTTCATGCGGTGCGCTCCGGCGCGGCAGCGCGTAATTGCGTGTAGGCCTGCGCCCAGCGCTGGCCCACCGCGGCAAACGACAGGCGTGCGTCGAAATGCGCACGCACCTGTGCACGCGAGGGACGTTGCCGGCAGACGCGTAGCAACAGCTCCGACAATGCCGATGCATCGCCCACCGGCCACAACGCACCAACCGCACCGTCGTCGCTGAGTGCACGGAACGACGGGATTGCGCTGAGCAGCGGCAGGCAGCCGCAGGCGTAGGCTTCCAGTGCGGCATAGCCGCAACTTTCTGCGTGGCTGGCGGAAACGAACAGATCGGCAGCGCGCAGCAGCTCCTGCACGCGCGCATGTTCGACCCTGCCCAGCAACTGCACGCACCTGGCCAGCTGCGGGTCCTCGCGCAGGCGCTGCTGCACCTGCTCCATCAGCGGCGCCTGGTCGAACACGCACCACAGCCGCAACCCGGGCAACAGGCGCGCGGCCATGGCCACCGCATCCAGTACGCACAATGGGTCCTTGCCTGCACTTAGATGACCAACCCACAACACACACGGGTCGCCGTGCAAGCGGGTTTGCTCGCGCGCCTGCAACCGGTCGCCCGGCGTAAAGCGGCTGCTCGATTCGGGGATCGCAAACAGCTGCGTGCTGCGGCGAAACAGGCGCGCCCGCACGAACGGCTGCGCCAGCTCCAGCGAGGTGAACGCAATGCCGGCCGCGGCGGCGTAGCGTGCGCGCCACAGGCTTCTGCTCCACCAGCGCGGCGGCCGGTTGGCATGATCCTGCAGCAGGATCGGCAGCTGCGGCAACAGGCGTGCAAGGCGTCGCATATCGCCGGCGAATTCCAGACCGTGCACATGCAGCACATCGGCATCGATCTCACGCAACAGGGCGGCAAGCGTGCGCGCACGGCCTGCGCTGCCACGCTGCCGCAGATCGGCAAAGTGGTAGTCCACGCCCAGGCGGCGCAACCGGATGTCTAGGGTTGATGCCTGGATCACCGAAACGCGTACGCCTGCGCTGGCGACGGCCTCGGCGATATCGGCCAGCGATGGCCATTGCGCGAACACCTGCTCCGCGCTCAAGCCGTCGGGCGTGGGAACCAGATTCAGCTGTGCGACGTGCAGGCTCATGCGGCTCGTGGCGCTTGCGCATCGAGCAACGCAACGGTACTGCCGTGCGCCGTGCCCAAGGCGGCACCCGCAGCGTGCCACCGACGGGCAGCAGGCACCGCACCGCATGCGACTGCGCTATACCAGGTCATGCTCATGCGACGCGTCGCAGCCGCAGCACCAGTGCAACCGGCACCTGCAACGCAGTCTGGTCGAAACGCGCGCCGGCCGGAATGTCCGCGGGGTCCAGCATGGGCTCGGCAACGGCTTCGACTGCAAAGCCGAGTGCGGTGCACGCCGCGTGCCAGTGGCTATAAAGATGCTGGGTATGCCGCACCGCGTAGTGCTGCCCATCGGCTTTGAAGTCGCGTCGCCAGCCGAGCGCGTGGCCGATCGGATGCACGTCGCTGCACAGCACGATGCCACCAACGCGGGTGACACGATGCAGTTCTTCCAGCGCCGGCCACAGCCGTTGCAGATGCCCCACCACCAGCCCGCACACGCTGAGGTCGGCCACCGCATCGGCCAACGGCAGATGCTCCAGGCTGCCGTGCTGCAAGCCGATCCGTGCGGCCGGCCAGTCCCTTGCCAGCTCGATGCCGGCACGCTGCAGCATCTCCGGCGACAGATCGACACCGGTGAGGTGGCGTGCGCCGCGGTGCAATGCGTGCAGCATGTAACGGCCGCTGCCGCAGCCGGCGTCCAGCACGTGCTGGCCCTGCAGGCTGGCCGGCATCAAGGCGAGCATGGCGCGTTCTTCGGCCAGCATCACCGGGTTATGCGCGTGCGGCGGATACGCCTGCGCCCACAGCGCATACGCTGCGGCGGGGTCGAGCACCGGCACTGCGCTCACGAAAAAACACCGTTGCCGGCCAGTGCCTGCGCAAGCTGCGCGGTGGCCGGCGCCGGTTGCTCCAGCGACACGCGCTGCAGGCCGGGTTCGAGCGCCAGCACCGCCGGGTCGGCCAGCGTGGCATCGAGCAGTTTGGGTCGCCCATCCAGCAACACCGGTACTGTGGCAATGCCGGCTGCGTCGAACCACGGCGCAAAATCCGGATCGGCGATGCGCGGCCTGCCATCGCGGATCACCGCACGCACGGCGCTGCGCTCGCAACCGATGATGCTGTTGGCAGGTTCGCCGCCACGGTCGCGCACGATCAGCAGATCCGCAGCGGCACCGGGGGCAATGCGCCCACGCGTTGTCATGCGCAGGATGCGTGCGGAATCATGGGTGACCATGCCCAGCAGCAGGTCCGGCGCCAGCCCACTCTCGCCGGCAATGCGCAGTTCTTCCAGCAAGTCGCGCGCGCCGCTGATGCGCGAATCGCTGCCCAGCGCCAGCCGGCCGGCCATGCACAAGCGCCACGGATCGAGCGTGCGGCCGAGCAGCGCGTGATTGCTGGACGGGCACCACACCACGGCCGCGCCCCGTGCGATCACGCGCTCGATGTCCTGCTCGCCCATGCCCACGCCGTGGATCAGCACGGTGTTGGCGGCCAGGCAGCCCAGCCGATCGAGTTCGTCGAGTTCGGCACGCGCGACAGCGTCGGTGCCTTCGGCCAGATGGATCATCCAGGGATACGCAGCCGGAGTTGCGGCAAAACTGCCTTGCACCGGCGGGCCGTAGCCTGTCCATCCCAGCGCATAGCTCCAGCCGAACGCGCGCAGCAGGCTCACCGGGAAGGTCGCTTCGTCCAGGGTGGCATGCCATGGGTCGTGCTGCGCCACGCAGGTGACGCCGGCCAGCAGGTTCTTCAGGCCACCATGGCGCAGCCGCACCGCCTTGGGAACGCGCAGTGCCGCGGCCACCGCCGGATGCTGGAAATGCGCCTGAAATGCCTCGATCCACGCATAGCTGTTGGCGAACGGGGCAACCTGCGGCAGCGGCGGCACACAGTTGACCTGCAGATGCTCATGCGCGTTGATCAGCCCCGGCGCCAGCACATGCCCGTGCAGGTCCAGTCGCAAGGTGCCGGTGCCGAGCGTGCCGCCGAAGCGCCCCGCGCGGATGCTCACTGCGCTGCGCGACGGACCGGCCAAGGTGATCGCGCGTGCGCCTTGCAGGCAGACATCGGCCATGGCCATCGGCATCTCCACTCAGCGCTTGCGCATCACGATCAGAAAGTGATCGCCCATGTCGCGCAGCAGCGGCAGCCCGCCCAGGCGGTCGTCGCAGCGTCCCAGCCGCTCGGACAGGCGCGGATTGCGTTCGCAGAAATCCACCAGATACGGCGGCGGCAGGAACAGGCTCAGGGCGCGGTAACTCTCAAGCACGAAGTGCTGTTCGAACGCGCGGTAGAACTCGCGCGGCAGGTGATACCAGGTCCAGATGGTGTAGCCGTTCATGCCCACCGCAATTGCACCCTTGGCAGCCCGCACCGCGGCACGCTTGAAGCGCCCGCGCAAGGCGTAATGACCGATTTCCCAGGGGCAGATCCGCCCGATCACCGAAAACACCAGGCACCCATCGGCGCGCAACAGACGCGCGCATTCGGCGGCCACGGCCGGCAGATCGGGTGCGCAATTGAGCGGACCGAAGTTGGAGTACATGCCATCGAAGCTGCCTTCCAGCCGATCGAGTTGCTGGATGCCCACATGCGCGGCGGTGAGGCGTTCTTCCAGACCGTGGCTGGCGGCGCGCTGGCGGGTGCGCTCGACCATCGCCGGCGACCAGTCGGTGGCCAGCACCGAATACCCGCGGCTGGCGAATTGGCCAGCGTCCAGGCCGGTACCGCAGCCCAGATCGATCAGCCGCGAGCCCACCGGCAGCTCGGCAGCCACCGTGTTCCACAGCGTGGTGCGCATGCGCTGGATCAGCGCGTTGTTGCCGCGTGGCCCGTCGTAGTCGGGGGCAACGCTGTCGAAGGCACGCTGCGTTTCCAGCAGTTGTTCGGGCGCCACCGTGCCACCCCGCGCGGCATGCTCATTGATCGTCGACATGCGCAGCCTCCCACACCCGTCCTGCTGTTCTCACGACACTCTCCAGGCGCAACGCCGCCAATGCGGCATCGCTTGATAGACCCGTGAGTGCCGGGTGCTGGCGGTTTGGTTGCAGCGTGGCGGGCGGCACTCAAACGGGTTCAGGCGATCACGTTCGCCAGGGGCGAATTGGCTGGATACGCAGACATGCGAAGTGCGGCCTGGCTTCTGCAGTCTTCCGGTCGCCGTTGATTGGGTGCGCTTTTTACAGCCCAACGCAAGCGTGCCGATACACGTTTCATCCCTCACGCACCAGCGTGCGCAGCAGCCTGCCCACGACGACGCAGCGCATTGCGCAGCACCGCGGCCAGCACGCCCAGCCCTGCCCCGGCCAGCAAGCCCGCTGCCCAGGCAGTGATCGCATTCGGATACGCCTGGCGGTCGGGCACGTACAGCGGCCACGCCAGCGAGGTCTGGTAGGTGTAGCGCGCGGTGAGGCGCGCGATCAGATCGTCGCGCTCGCTCTTCAAGGCGCGGATGGTGGTGTTGCTGTCGGTGAGCAGCACGCCGGCCAACACCTGCGCCGGCGTGGCGACTGACGCGCCCTGCCCGGCTTGCAACTGCCGCTGCAGCTGCTCGCGGTTACGGGTAGCTGCGCGCAGATCGTCGCTCAAGCCGTGCAGGCGGCTGCGTGCAAGATCCAGCGCAACCGCATTGGTATCGCCATGCAAGGTCTGCAGCGCGTTCACGGTGGCCATGGCCAACGCGCGCGCCTGCTGTGCCGATTCGGCGCGGATGGTCACGCCGATCAGATTGGCGTACGGGTCAGGGTCCGGCTTGAGGCTGTTGCGATACAGCTGCGCAGCGCGGCTCTTCAGCGGCACCTGCGCCTGGCGCAACACCGCATCCTGGAACAGCCGCGTTTTCATGCGGTCGATCACGCGTTGAAACGGCTCCACCTTGGGGTCGCGGCCGGCAGGTGTCGGGCCGATCTCGCCGACCTGGATCCATGCGGCGGCTTCCCACTGTGGCTTGGCCAAGCGCGTGAACGCAAAGGTCAGGCCCAGCACCACGACCAGCGCCGCCGCTGCCCAGCGCCATTCCCGGCGCAGGATGCGCCACAGGTCGATCAGATAGATTTCGTCGTGTTGATTCATGGTGCGCAGCTCTGGGGCGATGAATGGCGTGCTGCACGCTTATGCGGCAGACGGGTGTGCGGATAAACGGTTGGGCAACACCACCGTGCAGGCATGCAGCACCAGGCACAGCGCGATGAAGCCGAAGTTGGTCCAGGTGAACGCCTGTGGCGCGAAGGGCGACATCAGGCAGGCATAGGCAATGCGCAGGAAGATCAGCACGTGGAAGATCGACAGCGAGCCGTTGAGCCGGCGCACGCTCCACACCAGCCCGGCATACAACGCCAGCAACGCCAGCAGTGCACCGGGAGCGCCCCAGGCCATCAAGAACGGGAAAAACTCGGTGCCCACATTGATGTTGGGCGCATCCAGCGGAATACTGGTGTCGGCGGTGGCGATCGAACCACTGAACGGCACCAATTGATTGACCAGAAAACTGGCGTTGACATAGCCCTTGGCCAGCATCGCGCCAAAGTTGTACGGCCCGGCGCTGATATAGAGCAGCAGCCATTGCACGCCTTGCGGCATGGCGCGGTAAAACGCGCTGAATGGCAACGCCACGGTCGCCAGGGAACCGGAACGCAACGCGCCAAGGATCGAAAACACGCCGCCGCCTGCCAGTACCAGCAGCCCGATGGTCTTCCACGGCAGGCGGCGCGCCGGCTCGCGGCGCAACAGCATCACCAGCACGAACGAAAACAGGCCGGCGAAGATGCGGTTGCGGTCGATCACCACGATCGGGAAGACGAAGCCCAGCGCCACCATCGCCGCGCGTAGCCCGCGATGGCGCACGCACAGCAACGCGATCGGTGGCAGGATCCAGCACATGTTGGAGATGTGCCGCACATGCGCGCGCAATGGGCTCAAGCTGGCATACGACGATGGATCGCTGAACAACGGAATCGGAAACAGCACCACGTCGGCAATGCAAAACACCGTCACCACCGCGGCCAGTGCCATTGCCAGAAACGCGTCGCGGGTGCCGGCGTACCTGTATTGGCGAAAAAGACAAGAACAGGGAAGCTGTGGCCCAGCCAATAGGTCCAGGACCAAAACCCCGCTCGCCCCCGCGAGCAACCAAGCAAGCCCTTGCCAATATCCACTCGGCAACTCGTAAGTCACCGCCGTAACGATGCAACTAAAAAAGATTGCCGGGGTCAGGTATGTCGCCGGTCTCCGCAGAAGAGAAGCGGGCGCCTGCCTCACTTCAGCCCCCTTCGCTTGAAGCTACAAACAGCGATCGATCTTTTAATCAGGTAGGCTGCCAAATGCCAAATCACCGCGAAGTAATTTGATTTCAAAAAAAATATCTTGGCTTTTATAATACTCAACTGGGCCCGTAGCAACCAAAAATCCGCACCCGTAAAAATTCCTGAATTACACTCGGCAACCAGCGCAAATTCGGTCAAATTTCCAATCCTCTTATCAAGATCCCGTGTCTTACTGACATTGGTTCCATGCAGCCGATACGCAGAAACAATTACATCCAGAAATGCGAGCGCGTCAGTCGAAACCAATCGAAGAAATAAGTCCCAGTCCTCAATCTTGAGCGACTCGTTCCACCGCATACCACTGTCAAATGCACGGCGCCTGAGCATCGTAACGGCGCCACTGACGGCCCACTTCCCGATAACAGCGCGACGAATTCCGGCATCGGTCAAATAATCACTCTTTTGGGCACGATGAAGATCGCGCATCGCGCTTTGCAAAATGCACCGTCCTTCCTCATCGACCACGCAGGCATCGCCTATGACGGCTGTCTTGTCAGAGCGCTTTTCGAGAAATTTAACCTGCACCAAAATTCCACCAGGCACCAAGTAGTCATCGCTGGCAACAATACGGATGTAGTCGCCACGCGCGATCCGAGCAGCCTCGTTCAACGTTGCTGATACCCCCCGATTCTCGCGTTGCACGAACTGCACCGGCAGCCGGTGCCCATGGGCGCCGATCCACTGGCTGATCTTTTCCCCCGTGGCATCGCTGGAGCCGTCGTCGATGATGACGATTTCCTTGCACGGGTACGGGTCCTCCAACACGCTGTCCAGGCAGCGCTGCACGAAACGCGCATGATTGAAAGCCGGAATCAGCACCGAGACCAATGGCCAGCGTGCACGTGCAGGCGTCTGATCGTTCATGCCGTCCGTCCCAGGTAGCGCCGCACGACCACGATGTTGAACAACAGATACAGCACGTAGTTAGCGGCGAAGGCATACATTGCACCGATCAACCCGAACTGCGCAGTAAACACGTACACCAGCGCCAGATAGCTCGCCGCAAATACGCATTCGGACATCACGAACAGCCGCGTCATCGCCTTGGCCAACATCACGTACGACAGCACGAAGGCGGCGATCTTGATCACATCGCCCAGCAGCTGCGGGCCGTACAGCGGCGCTGCAGCAGCAAATTGCGTATCGAACAGCAGCCAGGTGATCCAGTCGCGGCACACATAGACGCCCAACGCCATCACGATCACCGCCGGCATCACGTAGCGATAGGCGTTGCGCAGCTCGCGGCGCAGCGCCGCAGCGCCGTGCAGCGACGCCAGCTTGGGAAGGTAGTACACGTTGATGGCGGTAGTGAAGAACAGCAGATAGGCGTCCGAGACCCGGCTCACCGCTTGCCAATAGCCCACCTGCCGCCAGCCGTACTGCAGCGCCAGATGATCGCGCACCATGATGGTCACCAGCTGCGGCACCAGCGTGGAGGTGAGCGTCATCAGCGAAAATACCGCCAGCTGGCGGGTCATCTGCGCATCGAAGCGCATGCGCCACATCGCAGGCTGAAAATACGGGCTGCGCCGCAGCGCCGGCACTGCAGCCAGCAACCACAGCACCTGGCCCAGCACCAGCGCCAGCAGCGCGCCCTGCAATTGCGCACGATTGGCCAGCCACGCCACCAGCGCCACGCTCAGCACGGCGCCAGACACCTGCACGAATGCCAGCCGGCGCACGTCCATGAAGCCGTTGATCACCGCCAGCAGGTAATTGAGCAGTGCGATGCCCAATTGTGCGACGGCAAGCACGCAGATCAGCGGACGGTAGCTCGCATCGCCCAGCAGGCGTTCGGCAATCGCCCCGCTGAACGCCACAGCCAGCAGCGCCATCACGCAGGCTGCACAAAACGCGTACCACAGCGCCGCACTCAGTAAGCGTGCCAGCGCGGGCGCGTCATCGCGGTACTGCGCTACGTACTTGACGATGCCGGCGCTGATGCCGCCACCGGCCAGGACCGCGAGCACCGACATCAGGTTGAGAAACTGGCCCAGCCGGCCCACGCCTTGCGGCCCGGCGTAGACCGCCACCAGCTTGACCACCACCAACGCCGCCAGCAGCTTGGCCAGCGTCGCAACGCCGGTGTAGACGCTGCTGCGCACGACATTCATGCGCGGGTGCCGAACGTCTGACAGGCGGCGATCACCCGTGCAACTGCCGCATCGTCCAGCGCCGGCCCCATCGGCAGGCTCAGCACTTCCTGGTGCAGACGCTCGCTCAGCGGCAGGCAAGCATTGCCCAGCGTGGCATACGCCGGCTGCCGATGCGGCGGCACCGGGTAATGAATCTGCGTATGAACGCCATGCTGCAACAGATGCGCCTGCAAGGCGTCGCGCTGGGTGCTGCGCACCACAAATAAATGCCAGACATGCTGCTGCTCGGCCACCAGCGTGGGCAGCACGATCAGCGGGTTGTCGATGCCGTGCAGATAACGCTGCGCCACTGCACGCCGCAGCGCGATCTCTTCGTCCAGGTAGGCCAGCTTGACCCGCAAAAAAGCCGCCTGCAGTTCATCCAGGCGCGAATTCACGCCCTGGCACAGATGGTGATACTTCACCTCCGAGCCATAATTGCGCAGCGCGCGGATGCGCTCGGCCAGGCGCTGATCCGAGGTGACCACCGCACCGCCGTCGCCCAATGCGCCGAGGTTCTTGGTCGGGAAAAAGCTGAAAGCCGCCGCATCACCGAAGGCGCCGGCACGTCGGCCCCGTGCGCTCGCGCCATGCGCCTGCGCAGCGTCTTCGATCAGCAACAGGCCGTAGCGATGGGCCAGCGTCTGCAACGCCGGCATGTCGGCCAGTTGCCCATACAGATGCACCGCCATGATGGCGCGCGTGCGCGGCCCGATCGCCTTTTCCACGCTGGCCGGGTCCATATTGAAGGTGATCGGGTCCGGCTCCACCGGCACCAGCACCAGATGGTTCTGGCTGATCGCCAGAAACGTGGCGATGAAGGTATTGGCCGGCACGATGATCTCATCGCCTTCGCGCAACACGCCCAACTCGCGATAACCACGCAGGATCAACGACAACGCATCTAGCCCGTTGCCCACGCCGACCGCATGCGTGGTCCCGCAATAGCTGGCGAATTCTTCTTCGAACGCAGCCAGTTCCTTGCCGAGCACATACCAGCCGGCGTCGATCACGCGTGCGGCAGCGGCCTTGAGTTCATCCGCATAGCGCGCGTTGACTGCACGCAAATCCAGGAAAGGCACATCCATAAACCCGGGCATCTTACGATTGCACTCCAAGTAAAGGCTCGATATCGGGAATGAAACTCTTGCTTGCGCCCACAAGATTTTTCCCGCTACGCACTTCGCTCACGAACTGGTCGTAATCCAGGATGTAATCGCCCGGGTCGTAGAGTTGGTCGGCCAGCACCATCAGCACGCAGTCGGCGCTGAAGTGGTACAGATCGCGCCACACCATGCGACCGAGCAGCAGGCCTTGCGATGGGTCGTTCAGCACCACCTCGCTCGGGCTCTCGCCATTGCCCTCGTCCAGCAGAATCGTCACCGACCCGTGCAAGGCCACCGCAAATTGATTGAGCTGGCGGTGCGCGTGCTGGCCGCGATGCACGCCGTCGCGCGTGCCGAACAGGTAATACACGCGGCGGATCTCGAACGGGATATTGCGCTGCTGCTCCAATGAAACGAGCAGCCCGCGATCGTCACCGTGGGTGTGCAACTGGATGCGTTCGATGGCCATGATCGGAGGGGCGTAACCGCTGACTGCACGTAGTGCGACATGCCTGAGTGCGCCCGGTTGCGCGAAAGGTTGCGCGCGGTCACGGCGCTGCGAAGCGAGGTACGCGCAAGCGCAGTTGCGCGTATCGCAGCACCTCGCTGTGCGGCGCGCGCAAGCAAAACATCCACTGCGACGCAACCTTTTTCCGACATGGCCGCACATATCGGTGCACGTTCACCTGGCCGCCGTTCGGCCGGCGTGGGGAGCCAGGCCTGGCAGCGAACGCACTGCCGGAACCAACGACCACCACCGGAAGACAGATCAGATGAGTCCATCCCCCCAGGCGCCCGCCAGCGCTTCCGCCAACCGCGCAGGCCCGCTGCCGGAACCGGCGCCGGCCGCACGCGTGCTGCCCTTGCCCAGCTCGATGCGCGTGCTGCACTGGCTCACCGTGCTGTGCCTGACCATGGCCGCCACACTGATCCTGCTGCGCGCCGAACTGGATGGCCGCGCACTGCGTCAGTGGCTGCTGGAAGGGCACCGCCACTTCGGCCTGCTGGTGCTGGTGTTGTTCGCCTTGCGCATCGGTTTACGTCTGCGTCTACGCACACTGCCGCCCGGCCCGCCCGCGTCGCTGCCGATGCGCCTGGCCGCTGGCGCCACCCATGTGGCGATGTACGGGCTGATGCTGGCGTTGCCGTTGCTGGGCTGGTCGCTGAGCAGCGCCTTCGGCAAGACGGTCTATTTCTTCGGCATCCCGCTGCCCGCGCTGGTCGCCCCCGACGGCGACCTCGGCGACACCCTGGGCGTGTGGCACTTGAACGCCGCCTGGGCGCTGCTGGCGCTGGTGCTGTTGCATATCGGCGCCGCGCTCTGGCACCACCTGGTGTTGCGCGACGGTCTGCTGGGCCGCGTATTGCCTGGCAAGCGCGCATGAACCGCCGCACATCGCCTTCCGTGATCCGTTTCCTCGCCCGTTCCCGCACCGCTGCCTCCCGCACCGTCGAACAAGGACTTTCCATGCCCGCTCTCCAGCCCGCCCCGCGTCGCACCGCCACGCGTACCGCTTCCCTGACGTCCTTGTTGTGCGTGTCCGGCCCGTTGCTGCTGCTGGCCAGCACGCAGGCACAGGCGATTCCCTCGTTCGCGCGCCAGACCGGCTCGTCCTGCGCGGACTGCCACATCGGTTCCTACGGTCCGTCGCTCACGCCGTACGGCATGCGCTTCAAGCTCGGCGGCTTCACCGACACCGATGGCAACGGCACCAAGATCCCGGTCTCCGGCCAGCTGACCTGGTCGCGCAACAACCCCAGCCGCGGCGACAGCACCGCGCGCCTGCGCCAGGCCGACCTGTACCTGGGCGGCCGCGTCAACGACAACATCGGCGGTTATTCGAAGATCCGCTCCACCAACAGCGGCAACGCCACCTTCGATACGCGCCTGGACGATGTGGATCTGCGCTTCGTCGGCAAGCCGTTCCAGCTGGGCGGCAAGGACACCATGATCGGCGTCAGCGTCAACAACAACCCGGGCATTTCCGACCCGGTGCACGTGTTGCCGAACGCATCCACACTGACGCCGGCCTCCAACGGCGGCGCCTCCACCATGCTCAGCTCATCGGCGTTGTCCAACCGCGTCATCGGCGCCAGCGTGTACGGGTTGTACGACAAGAACTGGTACGGCGAAGTGGGCAGCTACAGCGCGTTGTCGCCCTCTGCGCAGGATCGCCTCGGCTGGCCGGTCAATGGCGACCCGGGCAAGCTCAGCGACACCACCTACGCGCGTCTTGCCTACATGAAGGATATGAAGCGCCAGTTCTTCTCGGTGGGCCTGACCGCGCTCAACACGCGCCGCCAGCGTCCGCGCAACGGGCCCAGCGACGACCTCACCGATTTCGGCTACGACCTCACTTATCAGTTCCTCGGCACCCGCGAGCATGTGGCGTCGCTGGCGTACGTCAATATCTACGAGCGCCGCAAATACGGCAGCCCGCTGCTGTCGTCCGACCCGACCATGCCTGCGCTGGATCGCGGCAGCGTGCGCGATCAGACCTTCAGCGTGAACTACGCCTACAGGCAGAGCTACGGCGTGCTGGCCGCGCACATGATCAACACCGGCTCGTTCGATGCAGCGCGTTATTCGCCGGTGGGCATCCCCGACACCACCAGCAATCTGATCCTGCTGTACTGGACCCCGTTCGGCAAGGAAGGCACCTACACCACGATCGCCAACCTGCGCGTGTCGGCCGGCTGGTTCCGCTTCGACAAGTTCAACGGCAGCACCTCCAACGTGTTCCGCGGCCCGCCGATCACCAACCCGCGCGATCTCGACAGCTTCACCATGTCGGTCAACCTGACGTTCTGACCCCTCCCGCACCCGTACGGATTTCCATGAACTCACCCTACAAAACCGTGTTGTGCCTTCCGCTGGCCTGCCTGGTGCTGGCCGGCACGACCCTGCCCCCTCCGGCACGCGCCGCCGATGGCAAGAGCGTGTTCGCCAGCGAATGCGCCGAGTGCCACAGCGCAACCGCCGGCAAGAACAAGAAGGGCCCTTCGCTGTTTGGCATCGTCAACCGACCGGCCGGCAGCGTGGCCGACTTCAAGGGCTACACCGCAGATCTCAAGGCGAGCAAGCTCACCTGGACCACAGCCACCCTGCAGAACTTCCTCAAACAGGACTCCACAGTCACCCTGCCGAACACCAAGATGGAGTACGAGGGGCTCAAGGACAGCAAGGAACTCGACGCACTGATCGTCTACCTCAACAGCCTGCACTGAGGCGGCCGGCAGGCCGCCACAAAGCGACCAGACAAGCACGGGCGCCGCGCTTGGCCCTGCCCCGGTCACGCAGGCGCAATGCTCCGGGCAGAACGTATCTGTTGCTGCACTGTGACCTTGCATAGGGCACCTGCTTCAAGCCCGGTACAGTCAGCCGGCCGCACTCTCCGCGGCCGGCAGCTGGGTACCAGCGCAGCTGCACGCTTCCGCATTGCCCGAGCCGAAACCTTCGCGTATACGGACGGAACCGCCGCAGCCGCGGCGGTCTCACCCAGCGTCATGGGTCACTATCGGCGCCCGTTGAATGTCCACGTCCCACGCCATTGCCGACCGTTGCCCTTACCAAGCCGTTCCCATCACACGCGCGCCGCTGCGTCGGTGGCGGGCAGCCGTGGGCGCACTGATGGACACCGGCGCGCACCACCACGTTGAGCTGCTATGCAGGGCGCCGCACCAGCGGCCTTGCGGTCGGCACCTGCAGCCGCAGTTGCAACGGCGGCACCGCCAGCTGGCCCGGGCGCTGTTGCTGGCAATGGCAACCGGCGCCTGCGGCGGCGCGCTGGCCGCCAACGCGGGCGGTGCGGTCGCCGTCACCTCCTCGCTGATCGACCGCGGCATCTCGATCGCGCCCAACAAGCTCACCCTGCAGGCCGCCGGTTACTGGCTGCCGGCGCCGGGTTGGTCGGTCTCCAGCTCGGTGGCGCTGCAGTCGCCGTCGCTGAGCGACCCGGTGGCGGTCACTGCCCAGGCCGGGCGCGCCTGGATGCTGGACGACCGCTGGCAGATGCAGGCCAGCCTGCTCTACTACGGCTACCCGACCAACCGCTCCACCCGCACCTTCGACCGCCAGGAAGCCAGCCTGGCCTGGTCCTACCGCGACGTTCTGACCTTTTCGCTGTCGGCCTTCAACTTCCCGCGCGCGGACCAGTCGCCGTGGAACATGGCCTTCGACGTCACCGCCAACATCCCGCTGGGTAACGATATCGCGCTGTCACTGGGAGCCGGCACCTCGCGTTTTCCGGCCATGGCCTACGGTGCGCCGCGCTCCGGCCGCTATCGGTACGGTCAATTGGGACTGAAGTGGAGCCGCGCCGGATGGACGCTGAAAGGCGAGCGCATCTTCACCAGCAGCAATACCCCGCGCATGCAGGGCGGCCCAGGCGAAACCCCGTGGCTGGGCACGGTCTCCCGGACTTTCTGATCCACCCGCAACCTTTTGCCCGCTTGCGCGCACTGACGTGAGTTACCAGCCATGCCTGCCTTGATGAATGACACCGACACCCTGGGCGATGCCACCGACCGCATGCTGTTGCGCCGCATGGCCGCGGGCGACCGTGACGCGCTGGCGAGCATGTATCACAGCTACCACGGCCGGCTGTGCCGGTTCCTGTCGCGGCTGACCCGCCGCCCGGACATCATCGAAGAAGCCATCAACGATTGCTTCTGGATCGCCTGGCAGAAAGCTGGCGACTTCCGCGGCGATTCGCAGGTGTCCACCTGGATCATGGGCATCGCCTACCGCTGCGGGCTCAAATGCCTGCGCCAGCACGACGGCGAGGCCATCGACGACACCGCCGTGGTGGAAGACCACGCCCCCAGCGCCGACGACAACGACGACCGCGAGCTGCGCGACTGGCTGGACAAGGGCATGGAGCGGCTGTCGCCGGACCAGCGGCTGGTGATCGAACTGGTCTACGGCGTCGGCCACAAGCTCGAAGAAGTGGCTGAAATCATGCAGTGCCCGGTCGGCACCATCAAAGCCCGGCTGTTCCACGCCCGGGTCAAATTACGCAACGTGCTGCCCGGCCTGGCCGGCGGCGCCCCTTACACGGAGACCATGCAATGAAGACGTTTTTCATCGCGCCTGGCAAGGAATGCTCGCACGCCTGGGAATTGATGCCGGCGGTGCTGCTGGACAGCGCCACCGAAGAAGAGAACACCTGGCTGATCGCGCACGTGGCCAAGTGCGCCTCGTGCAGCGCCGAATTCGCCCAGCAGAACCGCCTGCGCCAGGCATTGGCGCTGCCGTCTGCGGTCGCGCCGGACCCGAACGTCGGGCTGCAACGCCTGCTTGGCCGTCTGGATGCGCCGGAGCAGCAGGTCCCGCCCGCGCGCTTGCCGGCCGCCCGCCGCTCCGGCAGCTGGACGGTGCGTGCGCTGGCCGCCGCGGCGCTGGTGCAAGCCATCGGCCTGGGCGTCATGGGCGTCAAGCTGGCCTCGCCCGCCCCCTCGCACGACTACCGCACGCTCAGCAGCGCAACCGCGTTGCCGGTGCCGCAGGGCGCCATCCGCGTGGTGCCGGACGCCCACATGACCGTGGCCGATTGGGACCGCTTGCTGCATGCGCAGCAGCTGCAGGTGGTTGGCGGCCCGAACGAAATGGGCGCCTACACCGTGGTGCCCGCCGCACCGCAGCCGCCGGCCCAGCCGCAACAGACCGTGCAGCAACTCCGCGCCAACCCGGGTATCCGGCTGGCAGAGATCGTCTCGGCGCCATGAATCGTCTGTTCGCCATCGGGTTGCTCGTCGCACTGGCCGGCCTGGGCACGCACGCCAGCACGCAGGCGGCCGCCCCCCTCCAGGAACCGGCCGGCAAGGTGGCCGGCACCGTTCCCGCGCCGGCCAATGCACAGACGCCCGACAGCAGCCGCGACATCCTGCTGGCGGTGGCCAACCCGCTCACCGCGCCGCCGGCACGCGCCGGCTCCAGCCTGATCGGCTACGCTTCCAGCTACTACGGCGCCGGCCAGAAAGCTGCCGCGCGCATGGACAGCATCAAGCAACGCTACAAACTGCGCGAAGTCTCGGCCTGGCCGATCACCTCGCTGGGCCTGTATTGCGCCGTGCTGCAGCCGCCGGCTGGCGTATCGCGCGACGAGCTGGTCAGCGCGCTGGCCGACGACGAGGGCGTGGAGCTGGTACAGCCGGTGCAGGATTTTTCGGTGTTCTCCGCCGATGCCGCAGAAAAGACCACGTCGCTGTCCGGCTACAACGACCCCTATGTGGGCATGCAACGCGGCTTCATCGACACCGATGCGGCTAGCGCGCAGACCGTGACCCAGGGCCGCGGCGTGGTGGTCGCGGTGGTCGATACCGGCGTGGACACCAACCACCCCGATCTGAAGGCGCGCATCCGCGACGTGCACGATCTGGTCGACGACAAACAGGCCATGACCAGCACCGATTCGCACGGCACCGAAGTGGCCGGCATCATTGCCGCCGGCAGCAACAATCACCAAGGCATCGTCGGCATGGCACCCAAGGCCATGTTGAGCGTCTACAAGGCCTGCTGGTACGCGCCGACGGTCGGTGCCACGGCGCGCTGCAACACCTTCACCCTGGCCAAGGCACTGGCGGCGATCAATAACAGCTCCGCGCGCGTGATCAACCTGAGCCTGGGCGGCCCGGCCGACCCGCTGCTGAGCAAGATGCTGCAACGGCTGGTGCAACAGGGCCGCATCGTGGTGGCGGCACTGCCACCGAACGGGCGCCTGGACGGCTTTCCCAATGACGTGCCCGGGGTGCTGGTGGTCCGCAGCAGCAGCGCATCGCCGGCCATGGCGGGCGTGCTGAGCGCGCCCGGCAAGGACATCCTCACCACCCAGCCAAACGGCCGTTACGACTTCACTTCCGGCTCGTCGATGGCCACCGCGCATGTCAGCGGCATGGCTGCATTGTTGTTGTCGCTGCAACCATCGATGGATGCCGCGGCGTTGCGCGAGCTCATGCAGCGCACCAGCAAACTCTCCGACGGCCAGTTGCAGGTCAACGCCGGCGCCGCGGTGCAGGCGCTGGCGCCTCCCGCCAAACATTCCAACTGACGGCACCGGCATGGCCAAGTGGATTCCCCTGTGGCTGCATAAACTCAGCTCGCCGCCCATCTTTTATCGCGTCGCCGGCGTTGCGCGCCCATGGGCGCTGGGGCTGGCCTTGCTGCTCGGCTTGGTCGCCGCGTACGGCGGGCTGGTGCTGGCGCCGCCGGATTATCAGCAGCACGATGCCTACCGCATCATCTTCATCCACGTGCCCAGCGCCTGGATGAGTCTTTTCATCTACGCGGCGATGGGCGTTTCTGCGTTCATTGCGCTGGTGTGGCGGATCAAGCTGGCCGAAGTGGTCACCATGGCCTCGGCGCCGATCGGTGCGGCGTTCACCTTCATCACCTTGTGCACCGGCGCGCTGTGGGGCAAGCCGATGTGGGGCACCTGGTGGACCTGGGATGCGCGGCTCACCTCGGAGTTGCTGCTGCTGTTTCTGTATCTGGGCGTGCTTGGCCTGTATTACGCAGTGGAAGACCGCCGCCAGGCGATGCGCGCGGCCGGCTTGCTGGCGCTGGTGGGCCTGGTGAATCTGCCGGTCGTGCATTACTCGGTGGTGTGGTGGAACACGCTGCATCAGGGCTCCACCGTGCGCCTGCTCGGCCCCTCCAAGATGGGCGCCGACATGCTATGGCCGCTGCTGACCATGATGCTGGCGACCAAGTGCTATTACCTGGCCAGCCTGCTCGGCCGCGTGCGTGTGGACCTGCTCGCACTGGAAAGCGGCAAGGACTGGGCACGCCGCATCGTATTGACGGAGCGCACCGCATGAGCAGTTTTCTGGCGATGGGCGGTTACGGCCAGTACGTATGGACCGCGTATGCGTTGTTCGTGCTGGTGCTGCTGGCGGATCTTGCAGCGCCTTGGTTGCGGCGGCGGCGCCTGCCGCGCGAACTGCGCGGCCAGTTGCAGCGGCAGGCACCGCGTCGCGCACGCGACCAACCGGCACCGGCACTGGAGCGGGACGCGCCATGAACGCCACCCGCAAACAACGCCTGTGGCTGGTGATCGGCGTCATCGCCGCCGCTGCGCTGGCCGTCACCCTCATCGTGTTCGCGCTGCAACGGAACATGAGCTACCTGTTCACCCCCAGCCAGGTGCATGCCGGAGAAGCCGCGGGCTATCAGCAGTTTCGCCTTGGCGGCATGGTCAAGGCCGGCTCGATCCAGCGCGCGGCCGATTCGCTGAAAGTCAGCTTCACCGTCATCGATAAACACGCCGCCACCCAGGTGGAGTACACCGGCATTCTTCCGGACCTGTTCCGCGACAACCAATCGGTCATCGCCAACGGCCGCATGCAGGGCGGGCGCTTTGTCGCCAACGAAGTGCTGGCCAAGCACGACGAAACCTACATGCCCAAAGAGCTGAAGGACGCGATGGCCGAAGGCCATGTCGGAAAGCCCATCCCCGCCACCGCCGTGCCGCTGGCCGCGCCGCGTTGATGCGCTGCCGGTTGGCGCCAAGCACTTCGATGATTCTTCTTCGTTACACCCTGCGACCCGCCCATGACGCCTGAACTCGGCCAGATCGCATTGATCCTGGCGTTACTGCTGTCGCTTGCCCAGGGCGTGTTGCCGTTGATCGGTGCGTGGCGCGGCAACGCTGCATTGATGGGCATCGCGCGGCCTGCGGCCGTGGGCCAAGCCGTGTTCGTGTGGATGGCGTTCGGCCTGCTGGCGTGGTCGTTGCTGTCGCTGGATTTTTCGGTGGGCTATGTCGCCGCCAATGCCAACATCGCCCTGCCCTGGTATTACCGCTTCGCCGCCGTGTGGGGCGCGCACGAAGGCTCGCTGCTGTTGTGGATCGCCATCCTGTCCACCTGGACGGTGTTGCTGGCCGCCTTCAGCCGGCATCTGCCGCAGCATTTCGCCGCGCGCGTGCTGGCGGTGCTGGGGCTGATCTCGGTGGGCTTTCTGGCCTTCATCCTGCTGACCTCCAACCCATTCGGGCGGCTGTCGCCGATTCCGCTGGATGGCAACGAACTCAATCCGGTGCTGCAGGACCCGGGCATGACCTTCCACCCGCCGGTGCTGTACACCGGTTATGTCGGTTTCTCGGTGGCCTTCGCGTTTGCGGTGGCGGCCTTGCTGGGCGGCGAGCTGGAACAGGCCTGGGTGCGCTGGGCGCGGCCGTGGACCAATGTGGCGTGGGCCTGCCTCACCGCCGGCATCGTCGCCGGCAGCTGGTGGGCATATGCGGAGCTGGGCTGGGGCGGCTGGTGGTTCTGGGACCCGGTGGAAAACGCCAGTTTCATGCCGTGGCTGGTCGGCACCGCGCTGATCCACACCCAGGCCGTGACCGAAAAACGCGGCAGCCTGCGCGCCTGGACCATCCTGCTGTCGATCCTGGCATTTTCGCTGTCGTTGCTGGGTACCTTCCTGGTGCGCTCGGGCGTGCTGACCTCGGTGCATGCCTTCGCCGCCGACCCGCGCCGCGGCCTGTATATCCTGATCTTTCTGGTTGCGGTGGTCGGCGGCTCGTTGCTGTTGTACGCACTGCGCGCGCCCAGGATCGCCAGCGGCAAACCGTTCGCGGCCGCCTCGCGCGAAACCGGCATTCTCATCGGCAACCTGCTGCTCACCGTGGCGGCAGCAATGGTGTTGCTGGGCACCTTGTTCCCGCTGATCGCCGACGCATTCGGCCTGGGCAAGGTGTCGGTCGGCCCGCCCTACTTCGGCTTGCTGTTCCCGTTGTTGATGTTGCCGGTGGTGCTGGTGCTGCCGTTCGGCCCGTACCTGCGCTGGGGCAAGGCCGAGGCTGCGCCATTGAAGGCGCTCGGCACCCGCGCCGGTATCGCGGCGATTGCCTGCGCGCTGGTCGGCAGCCTGTTTGCCGACGGCCAGGCCAAGGCGATCGCCGGCATTGGCGTGGCTGCCTGGGTGGCTGCCGGTACCGCGCTTTACGTGTACAAGCGCTGGCATGAGATGCCGCGCGGCCGACGCTTTCCCGCGGAGATGGCCGGCATGTTGATTGCGCATGCGGGCGTGGCTGTATTCGTTGCCGGCGTCCTGGTGTCGGAAAGCCTGTCGGTCGAACGCGACGTGCGCTTGTCGCCCGGCCAGAGCGCCGACATTGCCGGCTACGCCTTCCGCTTCGACGGCGTGCAACTGGTCGACGGGCCGAACTGGAAGGCCGAACAAGGCAGCGTGCAGGTCAGCCGCGATGGGCAGGTGGTCGCGCAACTGCATCCGCAAAAACGCCTGTACAGCAGCGAACGGATCCAGACCGAATCGGCGATCGATCCGGGCATCACCCGCGATCTGTACGTCGCACTCGGCGAACCGCTGGACGATCAACACATCGAATACGACTGGACCCTGCGGCTGTACTACAAACCCTTTATCCGCTGGATCTGGGCCGGCGGCCTGCTGATGATGCTGGGCGGCTTTGTCAGCGCCTGCGCGCGGCGCTTTCGTGCACCGATCAGCGCGGCCAAGGCGGCCACCTCACCGGCGCACGCGGCCATCGCCATCGCCATCGCACAGGAATCGCACCCGTGAATCGCATGCTGCCCTTGCTGGGCTTCCTGTTGCTGGCGGCGCTGTTCGGCTTCGGCATCGTGTGGACGATGCAGCACAACCCACGCGAGGTGCCTTCCCCATTGATCGGCAAACCGGCACCGGCGTTCTCGTTGCCACGGCTGGATCAACCCGACCAACGCGTCAGCGGTGACCAGCTGTTGGGCAAGCCTTACGTGCTCAATGTGTTCGGCAGCTGGTGCGCCGAATGCGTGCATGAACACCCGGTGTTGATGGCGCAGGCCAGCCGGCTCGGCGTGCCGTTGATCGGCTACAACTACAAAGATGCTCCGGCGGATGCCACCGCCTGGCTCGCGCGACTCGGCAACCCGTATGCCGTGGTGATCGCCGATGAAGCCGGCCAGACCGCCATCGACTTCGGCGTCTACGGCGCACCGGAGACGTTCCTGATCGATGCGCAGGGCGTGATCCGCTACAAGCACATCGGCGTGTTGACTCCCGATGTCATCAACGATGAGTTGCTGCCCGCCATCGCCGCACTGCCCAAGGCCGCGCCATGATGGCGTCGGCTCGCCACGCACTGCAGGTGCATTGGCGCTGGCACTGGCGCACGCAAGGCCGGCAATTACGCCTGCTGCTGATACTGCTGCTTGGCGTGCTGCTGGCGCCCTCGCTGGCGGCACAGGCCGTGGACCCGCTGCCGTTCAAGAACCGCAGCGAGGAAGCGCGCTATCAGCGCCTGACCGCGCAGCTGCGATGCCTGGTGTGCCAGAACGAGAACCTGGCCGACTCCAACGCCAGCCTTGCGCGCGATCTGCGCCATCAGGTGTTCGTGCAGATCCAGGCAGGCAGGAGCGATGCGCAGATCAAGCAGTACATGGTCGAGCGTTATTCGGATTTCGTGTTGTACGACCCGCCGGTCAAGCGCGGCACCTGGCTGCTGTGGTTCGGGCCTGTGCTGCTGTTGATTGCCGGTGCAGGCGTGGTGATGCACACCGTGCGCAAACGTGCGCGCGCCGGCACGCCGGTGGCGCCGCAGGCTGAGGAAGAGTGGTGATGACGGGCTTTTATTTCGCAAGCGCGGCGCTGGTAGCGCTGGCGGTGCTGCTGTTGCTGGTGCCGCTGCTGCGCCGCCCTGCACCCAATGGCAATGCACGCTATACGTTGCCGATTCTGCTGGTGCTCGGCTTGCCGATCGCCACGGCGGGCCTGTATCGCCTGGTCGGTACGCCTGATGCGATCGCACGACATGTCTACGCTGCGGAGAAGCCCACCGCGCAAACGTCAGCCGCGCCCACTGCTTCCACTGCAGATGCCGAGCGAACGCAGACCGCCAGCGCTGCCGACGCGGCGCAGGAACAGGCGCTGGAATCGTGGATGCAGCAAGCCAAGACGCACGAGCAGAACAACCGCCCCGCCGACGCACGCGCGGCCTACGCGCAAGCGCTCAAGATCGCACCCGACATCAGCGCTGCCATCGTCGGCTGGGTGGCGGCAGATATGGCCACGCACAGCGATTTCGCCATCGATGCCGCATCGCGCGCACGCCTGCAGCAGGTGATCGCACGCGAGCCGGACAACCAGCGCGGCCTGTGGCTGCTCGGCATCAGCGACTTTCAACAGCAGGACTTTGCCGCCGCCACCGCACATTGGCGCCATCTGCACAGCCTGCTGGAGACAGGCTCGCCGATGCAGAAAGCGGTGGCAGACAAGATCGCGGTGGCCGAATCGATGGCTGGCGCGCGGCAGTCCGAGCGCGGGGCGCGCTGAAGCAAGCGGCTGTGGCCTGATTGGTTGAGTGCGGGCGCGATGCATATGCGCCTGGACAGCGGGTGCAGCAGGCGAGTCGCCGGCCAGGCGGATAGACCCGGCACTCAGCGCAACCGCTCCATTGCACTCACAGAGTTCGATCAAACGCCAAGCATGTTGCCGCGCGGCTGCCTGCCAAGCGCTTCATCGCGCCCTTCGCCTGCGCGCCAGCTGCCAATTTATGCGGACGGCCCCAGTACCTCTTGCAGCTTTCCGCTGAACTCGCCCAGCGTGAAGGGCTTGGCGATCATGCTCATGCCTTCGGCGAGAAATTCGCCACGATCGCGCGCGGTTTCCGCGTAGCCGGTCATGAAGATCACCGGCAGGTCGCGCCGCGACTGCCGTGCGATTTCGGCCAGCTGGCGTCCGTTGAGGCCCGGCAGGCCGACGTCGGTGACCAGCAGGTCGATCCGTCGTGGCGAGGCCAGGATCGGCAGCGCCGCATCCGCATCGGCCACGACGTCGGCCTGGTAACCCAGCTCGCTGAGCAGTTCGGTCACCAGCAAGCGCACCTGTTCGTCGTCTTCCACCACCAGCACCTGCTGGCCTTGCCCGGCCAGTACCTCACCGTTCTGCGGCAGCGGTACTGCGCTTTGCACGTCGACGCCGGCAGGCAGATACAGGCTCACCGTGGTGCCCGCACCCGGCTGCGATTCCACCCACACCTGGCCATTGGACTGCTGCATGAAGCCATAGATCATCGACATGCCCAGGCCGGTGCCCTGGCCGATCGGCTTGGTGGTGTAAAACGGCTCGAACACGCGTTCCAGCACATCCGCCGCCATGCCGGTGCCGGTGTCGGCCACCGACACCACCGCATAGTTGCCCGGCGCCAGGCTGACGCCGCGGCCAAGTTCCAGTGGCTGATCCTGCACCTGCAGATGCCGCGTTGCGATACGCAACTGGCCGCCGTCGGGCATCGCGTCGCGTGCGTTGATGGCCAGATTGAGCAACGCGCTTTCCAGCTGGTTTTCGTCGACGTAGGCTTGCGGCAACTGCGCATGCAGGTCGGTCTGCAAACGCACCGACTCGCCCAGCGTACGCGCCAGCAATTCCTGCAACGACACCACCAGATCGTTCAGGTGCAGATGCCGCGCTTCCAGCGATTGCCGGCGCGAAAACGCCAGCAGGCGCTGGGTGAGCGCGGCTGCGCGCAACGCCGACGCCGAGGCCACATCCAGAAAGCGGCCCAGCCCTTCGGTGCGGCCCTGGTCGATGCGTAGCCGCGCCAGATCCAGCGCAGACAGAATACCGGTCAGCATATTGTTGAAATCGTGCGCGATACCGCCGGTGAGCTGGCCCACCGCTTCCATCTTCTGCGCCTGGCGCAGCGCCGCTTCGCTGGATTCGCGCGCCAGCATCTGCTGCTGCAGCTCGGCAGTACGCTCGACCACCTTGGCTTCCAGCACGCTGGCCTGCTGCTGGATGGATTCCAGCGCCTGCGTGCGCGTGGTCACATCGGTGGCGAACACATGGAAGCCGTCCACCTGGCCGTCCGCATCGAAGCGCGGCATGTAACGGATCTCCGCATCGCGGCGGCGCCCATCGGCGTGCGGCCAGCTGGTCTCGATGGTCAAGGTCTGCCCGGCCAACGCGGCCTCGATCCAGGCGCGGCACTCTTCCAGCACCGCCGGCCCCATCACATCCACCAACGGCCGCCCGATCACATCGGCAGGCGGCACCCCGATCCAGTCTTCGTAGGAGCGATTGGCAAAGCGGTACACCAGGTTCTTGTCGATGAAGGCAATCAGCACCGGCAAGGCATCGGTCACGCGGCGCAGTTCGGCCTCGCTCTGTGCCAGGGCGGCGCGGCCTTGGGCCAGCTGCGCCAGCTGGTCGCGGATCACGAACTGCTTCTGCCGCGAGCGCAACGCGGTGGAAATGGCGCTCAGCAACGACGCCGAGCTCAGCGGCCGCTCCAATTCGATGACGTTGGTCATTTCCGCCGGCAGATGGGCGTGCCGCTGATTGTGCGAACCCCGCGGCGTGCGCAATAGTACGAACGGAATATCCGACCACGCCTGCTGGCCCTGCAGGATCTGCGACAGCGCGTGCAGGTCGCCGCGGACTGCTTCTTCGGTCAGTACCACCACACCGGACGCATCGTGCAGATCTCCCGCCAGCGCGTCCAGCGCCGTGTAGACCCGGCGCGTCAGCCCGCGTTCGCCGACGATGCCGGCAATGCTTTCCGCATCGCGACCAAACGGCGCGATGATGTGGACGATGGAACCGTCCGGCTCACAGGTAGTCAAGGGGACGATCCAGCAACGGTTCTTCGTCTCCAACGAACTGCGGCGTACCGGTCAACACGCCGTGGAATTTTTCCAGCGGCTCGCTCAGGTGAATACCACCGCCGCTGATGCGCAATTCGCGAATCGCATCTTCATGCGCGCCACCGCGGTTCTTGATCACCGACAGCGCCTTGCGGATGCGCCCTTTCGCCTCGAAAAAGCGGAACAGGATAACGGTGTCGGCCATGTAGGAAATATTGAGATTCCCCGTCGACATGGTCCCGACCAGCCCGTGCTGCGGGTTGATCAGAAATGTGGTCACACCGCTCTGGTTGAGATACGACAACAACTCGTGCATCTGCAGCATCAACTGCTTTTCCTGCGGCATCGACGCCAGGTAACCGTTAAGGCTGTCGATCACCAGGATGCGGCAGTTGCGCTCTTCCACGCTGGCACGCACCGCCCACGCGAACTCGCCCGGCGTGAGCTCGGCCGGGTCCATCTGGTGCAATTCCAGCAGCCCTGAATCCAGGTGCTTGCGCAGATCCATCCCCAGGCTTTCGGCGCGCTTCAACAACGTGCCGGTGCGCTCGTCGAACTCCAGGATGCAGCAATGCTCGCCACGCTCGCAGGCGGCAGCGACAAACTGCAACGCAAAATTGGTCTTGCCCGAGCCGGCAGGCCCGGTCAGCAAGGTGCTGGTGCCGCGCAACGGGCCACCGTGCAACAACGCATCGATGCGCGCAACGCCGCTGGGCACCGGCTCGCCGACGAAGGCCACATGGTGGTCGGAGGCGATCAGGCGCGGATAGATGCGCATGCCGCCGGTGGTAATGGTCAAATCGTGGTAACCGGCGATGAAGTTCACACCACGCAACTTCTGCACCTGCATGCGTCGGCGCGCCGCGCCGAAATCCAGCGTCATGCGTTCCAGCGAGATGACGCCGTGACACAGGCTGTGCAAATGCGCATCGCGCTCGCCGTTCTCGCCGGTGAGATCGTCCACCAGGAACACCGTGATGTTGCGCGGGGCAAAATACTGCTTGAGTGCGAGCACCTGGCGCCGGTAGCGCAGCGAGTCCTGCGCCAGCAGACGCAACTCGGACAGCGAATCGAACACCACCCGCGTCGGCTTGATCCGGTCCACTTCGGCCTGGATGAGCTTGATGGTGCCGTCCAGCTCCATTTCCCAGGGATGCAGGATGGACTGCTGCCGTCCGTCGCCCAGAAAAGCTTCGGCAGATGCCAGTTCGAAGACGTGCAGCGCAGCCAGCGACCAGTTGTGCGAGGCAGCCACCTCGTTGAGCTCGTCGATGGTCTCCGACAAGGTCACGTACAGGCAACTCTCGCCCTTGGCCGCTCCGTCCATCAGGAACTGCAGCGCCACGGTCGTCTTGCCGGAGCCAGGCTGGCCTTCCAGCAGGTACAGACGGTTCGGCGGCAGCCCCCCGCGCAGGATGGTGTCGAGCCCGGTGCTGCCAGTAGTGATGCGGTTTGCGATCGTCGGCGTCACGTTCTTCATAGACCTGAATTTATCACGCGCACATGATTGGTCCGTTGGTGCGACTGAACTGATCAGCTTGCTTCGGTTGAGCTAGCGCAGGCATCACACACGAGTTGTGCGCAAATCACCACGATTGCTGCCGTATTTTCTCGGAAACGCATCGGCACGTGAAAGTGGCTTGAACGGTGCGACGCACCGTGGTGCGCCATCCCACGTTCCCGTCACGCAGCCTCGCCTACCGTGCATCTGGAAGCACATCGCAGCGGTGCGATTGCTCGAGGACCGCAGTGACCCACGCACTCTTGAATGCCCGCATCCTCTTGGTCGAAGACGACGACGCAATTCGCGAACTGGCAGCAGATATCCTCGGCGATGAGGGCTACCAGGTCGTTGTGTCCGCCGACGCCGAACAGGCGCTGACGCAACTCAACAAGGCGTGTCCGTTTGACTTACTGCTGTCCGACATCTGCCTGCCCGGCATGAACGGGCGCGACCTTGCCGATAAGGCACGCGTTATCTGCCCCGCGCTCCCCATCGTGTTCATGACTGGCTATGCGGGCGAGATCGCCAAGCGCGCCGACTTTCTGGATACCGGCATGCGCCTGCTGACCAAACCGTTTTCACTGCGCGACCTGCTGGGCATCGTAGAAACCGCGCTGTAGCCACCCGCCACTGCAAGTGCGCGCGATGTGGCTCTTGTGGAGCGATGTCCGAACGACAGACCTGGATGCAGCTGCCGGCAGCGACCGCTTCGCCGTCGTTACTGCGCGCCTCGCTCCAGCAATTGCACCACACGCCGTTCCAGCTCGATCGCCTGGAATGGTTTGGTCAGCACCTCCATCCCCTCGTCGAGCTGCCCGGCACCCACCGCGGCGCTGGCGGCGTAGCCGGTCACGAACAGCACCGGCAGCGCCGGACGCAATTGCCGCCCCGCATCGGCAACCTGGCGACCGTTGAGGCTGCCGGTCAGGCCGACGTCGGTCACCAGCACATCGATAGGCTCTCGCGAGCGCAAGCGCTCCACCGCCGCACTGCCTTCGGCGGTTTCGATCACGCGGTAGCCGGCTTCGGTGAGTACTTCGGACATCAGTACGCGAATGGCGGTTTCGTCTTCCACGAGCAAGACGGTGCAACTGTGCGCGCCGCTGCGCTGCAGCGGCTGGTCGGCGGGCGCTACGTCGTCCTGCGCCAGCACGCCGCTGAAACGCGGCAGGTACAAGACCATGGTGGTGCCCACGCCCACTTCCGAATCGATGCGCACGTGGCCGCCGGATTGACGGGTAAACCCGTAGATCATCGACAGGCCCAAGCCGGTGCCCTGGCCAATGGGCTTGGTGGTGAAAAATGGTTCGAACACCTTCGACATTACCTCGGCGCTCATGCCGGTGCCGGTGTCCTGCACGCTCAGGCACACATAATCGCCGGCCGGCAGCTCCAGTTGCTGGGCCGCAACAGCGTCCAGCGAGCGGTTGTGCAGGCTGATGGTAAGTTCGCCGCCGTCAGGCATGGCATCGCGGGCATTGATGCACAGTTTGAGCAGCGCGTTTTCCAGCTGCGGCGCGTCCACCAGCACCTTCCACTGCTCGGCAGCCGGGCGCAATTGCAAGGCAATCGACGGCCCCAGCGTCCGCGCGATGATGTCGTGCATGCCGCGCACCAACGCTTCCACATCCAGCGCGGTCGGTGCCAGCGTCTGCCGACGCGAAAACGCCAGCAGACGCTGGGTCAAGGCGGTGGCGCGCGCCGCGCTGGTCTGCGCCATCTCCACATAGCGCTCCAGGCGGTCGTACTTGCCCTGTTCGATCCGCGTCTGCAACAGTTCCAGGCCGACACTGATGGCGGTGAGCAGGTTGTTGAAATCGTGCGCCAGCCCGCCGGTCAGCTGCCCTACCGCTTCCATCTTCTGGCTTTGACGCAGTTTCTCTTCGGCCAGCAGCAACGCGGCGCTGCGTTCGCGCACGCGCTCTTCCAGCGTTTCGGTGAGTTGGCGCAGCTGTTCTTCGGCCACGCGCTTGTCGGTGATGTCGGCAGCGGTGCCGAACCACTCGGCAATCTGCTCGCGCTCGTCCAGCAGCGGAATCGCCCGCATCAACGTCCAGCCCACGTGCTGGTCGGCGCCAAGCACGCGGTATTCCAGGTCCAGCCCTGACTTGTCGGCGATCGCACGCGCGATGGCCTCCGCCAGCCGTGCGCGGTCGTCCGGGTGCACCATCGCCTGCCAGTCGGGCATGGCCGACAGCGCATCGCTCAACACGCCGTCGCCCACCAACTGGCGTAGTTCGCGCCAGTCGGCGCTGGCGGAAAAGATCGATTGCGACGACGCGCGTACCAGCGCATCCAGGCGTCGCTCGCTCTTGCGCAAGGCCTCGCTGGCCAACCGCTCGGCGGTACGGTCGCGCAGCACCTTGACGAAGCCGATCGCTGCGCCGGTTTCTTCGCGCAACACCATCAATGAGCCGTTGGCCCAGAACAACTCACCGGATTTGCGCACGTGCCAGCGCTCGTCCATGCCGCTGCCGCTTTCCAGCGCAGCGGCGGCCTCAATGAGGATCTGCCGCCTTTGCACATCTTCCGGGGTGAAGGTGCGCTCCAGCGATTGCCCGAGCATCTCGGCTTCGTTCCAGCCCAGGATGCGGCGCGCGCCCTCATTCCACGAAGTCACCCGCCCGTGCATGTCGGTGGCGATGATGGCGTAGTCCATCACGCTGTCCAGGATCTGCCGGTTGCGCACTTCGGCCTCGCGCACCGCGCGCTCCAGGCTGATGCGGTCGGTGATGTCCAGGCCCTGCACGAAGATGCCGGAGATGGTGCCATCGGCACCGGCGATGGGCTGATAGACCAGGTCCAGCAGGCGCCGTTCGCTCGGCCCGCCCGGCACTGCCTGCACGTTGTAGGGCAGCGCAGTGGCCGAGAACGCGCGCCCGGAGCGGAACACCTCGTCCAGCCGACGCAGATCGCCCTGTTCCACCACCTCCGGCAGCGCCTCGGCCAGCGGCCGTCCGATCACATCGCGGTGGCCGATCAGCCGCGAGTAACACGGGTTGGCGAACTCGACCCGGTGCTGCGGCCCGCTCAGGAACGCCATGAACATCGGTGCCTGCTCGAACAGGCGGATCAGACGCTCGTGCTCGTCGGCCAGGCGCGCCTGCGCCAGTTTGCGTGCGGTGACCTCGTTGGTGACGCAGAACGCGCCGCCCACCTGGCCATCGTCCAGATAGATCGGCGAAAACGAGAACGTCCACCAGGTCTGCTCCGGCATGCCGTAACGGTTCATGCCGATCGGTACTTCTTCGAAGCGCGAGGCCTGCCCCGCAAACGCCGCCTCGATCGGCCCGCGCACCGCGTCCCAGGCATCGGCCCACAACTGGCGCAGCGGCGCGCCCAGCGCCTGCGCCTGGCGCGGCCCCAGGATCGGCGTGTAGGCATCGTTGTAAAAAAAGGTCAGTGCCTCGCCCCAGACCACGTACATGCTCTCGGGCGAGGCAAGCATCAGGTCCACCGCGTTGCGTAGCGGCGATGGCCACTGCGCGGTGGGGCCCAACGGCGTGGATGCCCAGTCGTAGCTGCGCAGCGCCTGCGCCATCACGCTACCACCGTGCGGAAACGCTGTGCTCATACCACCCACGCCCGCAACGCACGGCGGCAGTTGCCACGGCGCCCGCGGCGCAGGCCGGCAGCGCGGTCTGCGGCGAAGTTAGTATTCACGCATCGGTGCATCGTTTCCAACCGTTGAAGGGACCAGGTAGCCGACGTGTGCATCGCTTGTTGGCCAGGCCGAGCGCACACGCGGCCGCCCATCATCTGGCCTATGGCAGGTGGCGTCCAGCCACGTGGGGTACTACGACTGAATCGGGCAGCTTCCGCTGCCACGTTTGTGCCATGCCAGACAGCGTGCGCTGCGGTGACGACGGCTTGGCGGCCATCGGCCCCGCACAGTCTATAAGCCGCGCATCGCGGACCAATGCCGGCAGGCAGCCAAGACGCCAGGGCCAACGCACGCGATTGGCGCGGCCCACCGCCAGACTCTGCAGGACACGTAAAATCGCCCGATGGCCCCAGGGCACCGCACGGTCACACAGATGCTCGATCAAGATGAACTCATCCATCCGCAAGCCGCAGTGGCGCCGGGTTACCTGGCCAACCACGCCGCGCGGGCGTTCAACCGGCTGGTCGATGCCGAACTGCGCCCGCACGGCGTTTCGCTGGCCCTGATCGGCCCGATCATGCTGCTGTCGTGGAAAGGCCCGATGCTGCAGCGCGATCTGGTCGTCGCTTCGGCGGTGAAGCAGCCGGCAATGGTGGCGCTGCTCGACAAGCTGGAAGGCCTGAAGCTCATCAAGCGCACCCCCACCCCCCAGGACCGCCGCGCTGCGCTGGTGACGCTCACCGCACGCGGGCGCAGGATCGCCGACGTCGGCGGCCGCGCATTGCTGGGCATGAATGCAGTGGCGCTGGAAGGTTTTTCTGCCGACGAGGTGCAGCAGACCGTCGCGCTGATGCAGCGGCTGATCGCCAACATGGAGCGTCACGGCCAGGACGTGTAATATCACTTCTGATATTTTTTCTCCTGGGTGACAGACAGGACTGGATCGGCCCGCGCCTGATGAATCCGCACAGCCGGCTCGGCATCCATCTGTTGCATGGCGCGCTCAAACTGGCCAGCCAACCCAGCGTGCAGAACATCGCAACGAAGTGGATGACGCCGGCGATCAAGGCGCCGGATCTGTCGCGCTATCGGTAGGCGCGCCGGAGCATGCAGGCGTGAGACCTGCGTGGCAGTGGTGCAGGCAACGCCACTCGGAAACTTCGAGGTGCGACACGCTAGCCCCACCAGCACCTGAACCAGCAGGCGCTGCCGCTTCAGTTCCAATGGTTGCGGTCGTTAACGATCAGGTCGAGATACCATCGAAGCGGCGGCAGTTGCGCTGGTTTCAGCGGTATCCCAGGCGCACTCGCCTCCCTGCAGTTGCCGGGACTTCCCCGCTCTTCCGCTCGTCGGATCATCGATCAAACCCCTATGCATTTCTTCTCGAATTTGCGCATTGGACAGCGCCTGGCCCTCGGCTTTCTGGCGATTATCGTCCTGATGGTGATCCTCACCGTGGTCGGTATCCAGCGCGTCCGCAGCATCGACCAGCAGCTCACCGCCATCAACGAAGTCAACAGCGTCAAGCAGCGCTACGCGATCAACTTCCGCGGCAGCGTCCACGACCGCGCGATCGCCCTGCGCGACGTCGTGCTGATGGACGACCCCGCAGACCGCCACGCCGCCGAACAATCGATCGACAAGCTTGCCGCCGATTACGCACGCTCGGCGCAACCGCTCGACGACATGATCGCAAGCTCGACCGATACGAAAGAGCAAGAGATCCTTCGGCAGATCAAGGCCATCGAGCAGCGCACCCTGCCGCTGATCGCGCAGGTTCGCGGGTTCCGCGATGCCGCCGACAAACCGCATGCCGAACAGGGCCTGCTGCAGGAAGCGCGCCCGGCTTTCATCGCCTGGCTGGCCAGCATCAATGCCTTCATCGATCTGCAGGAAGCCAAGAACCGCGCCGCTGCCAAGCAGGCCGTCGCCAACGCGCGCGGCTTCGCCATGCTGATGGTGATTTCCACCGTCATCGCCCTGCTGCTGGGCGCGGCCATCGCATTCCTGCTCACGCGCAGCGTGGTGCTGCCGTTGCGCCAGTCGCTGCGCTTGGCCGAACGCATCAACGACGGCGACCTGCGTAGCCAGGACATCCCGACCAGCAGCGACGAATCCGGGCAATTGCTGCGCGCCATGCAGCATATGCAGCGGCGCCTGCAGGAAGTCATTTCCGCGCAGCGCACCATGGCCGCGCGCCACGACGCCGGCGAAATCAGCTACCGCACCGACGCGCAGCGTTTTCCCGGCGAATATGGCGACATGGTGCAGGACACCAACGCCCTGGTGCACGCCCATGTACAAACCCAGCTGCGCATGACCGAGGTCATGGGCAACTACGCGGTTGGCAACCTCGCCCAGGACATCGAACAGTATGCCGGCGAGAAAGCCGCCATCACCACCACCATGCAGCAGGTCAAGCGCAACCTGCAGGCCATCAACGCACAGATCCAGCAACTCACCCAGGCCGCGTGCGCAGGCAACTTCGCGTTACGCGGCCAGCCGGAAAAGTTCGAGCACGACTTCCGCCTGATGGTGGAAAACCTCAACACCATGATGGCCACCTCCGACACCAACCTGGCCAAGTTTTCCGAGCTGCTGCGCTCGATCGCCGATGGCGACCTGACCGTGCGCATGTCCGGCAACTTCCACGGCGTGTTCGCCTCCATGCGCGACGATGCCAACAGCACCGTGCACCGCCTCACCGACATCATCAGCCATATCCAGACCACGTCCAACAGCATTGGTTTCGCGGCCGAAGACATCGCCAGCGGCAATCAGGAACTGGCACGCCGCAGCGAACAACAGGCCGCCAACCTGGAAGAAACCGCCGCCTCGATGGAAGAGCTCACCTCCACCGTCAAGCAGAATGCCGAACACGCCACCCGCGCCAACCAACTCGCACGCGGTGCTGCCGCCATCGCCTCGGAAGGCCGCGACGTGGTTGGCCAGGTGATCGAACAGATGTCCGGCATCGAAGCCTCTTCCAGGCGCATCGCCGACATCATCTCGGTCATCGACGGCATCGCCTTCCAGACCAATATTCTCGCGTTGAACGCGGCCGTCGAAGCTGCACGCGCCGGCGAACAAGGCCGAGGCTTCGCCGTCGTCGCCTCCGAAGTGCGCACCCTCTCGCACCGCTCCTCGGATGCAGCAAAAGAAATCAAGCGGCTCATCGACGACTCCGTACAACGCGTCGCCGACGGCTCCACGCTCGTACACAAGGCCGGCACCACCATGGGCGAGGTCGTCACCAGCGTCCAGCATGTCACCGACATCATGGGCCACATCTCCGCCGCCTCGCAGGAACAAGCCGGCGGCATCGAACAGGTCAACCACACCATCGCCCAGATGGACGAAACCACGCAGCAGAACGTGCGTTTGGTGGAGGCGGCAAGCACTGCTGCGCGTGCGCTGGAGGAGCACTCCACGCAACTCACCCACGCAGTGGAAGTCTTCAAGGTCAACGCAACGGTGCTGTGAGCGATGGCCGATTGCGTGATCGGCCACTTACGTGCCGGCTTAGCACGGCGAGACCGGTTGGAGAGTTCCGCCGGCCAGGCTTAAAGCCAGAGAAAAAAACTGATGGCGGAGAGAGTGGGATTCGAACCCACGGAAGGTTTGACCCTTCGCCGGTTTTCAAGACCGGTGCCTTAAACCGCTCGGCCATCTCTCCGATGCTGCTGCGCGTGACCGCCGAAGGCATCGGTTGTCACGCTGGCGACCCGCATTGCGCGGGTGGCCCTGAGGGTGGTCGCGCGAACATCTTGTACGGATCCACCATTCCCAGGATCACTCCCGGGCAGGCATTCTCGCATGCCCGGAGGCGTTTTGCTCGGTGACATCACTCGCTTTCGGCTGGCGCAGCGGCCTGCCCCGCCACGCGTGGCCGGCTACTACACGTCGTGGTCGGCGGGACACATCTAAGCACGCGTGCAACCTATCGAACATTTGGAGAAAGCTCACTGCCGAGCAGCTGGCAGACTGCAATATCTCATGTCAGCCAGCCTCGGCGGCCGGACAGCCTTCAGCCGGCTTCGACCCCAGCCGCTTAGCCCGCTTCGGCCACAACCAACCGCGGTGCAACGCCAGCGGCACGCTTGAGCTTTTCCGCCAGTTCGGCGCAGTTGCCGCCGCAGTCCAGGCGCGAGCGTTCGATTTCCTGCGGCAGGTGTTGGGCCAGGAAGTCGATGAACACACGCACCGCCGGCAGCAGGCCGCGGCGCGAGGCGAACACCGCATGGCAGATACCCTGCGGCAGCGACCAGTGCGGCAGCACCACCTCCAGCTCGCCGCTGCGCACCGCTTCGGCGCACACGGTTTCCGGAAGCATGGTGATGCCGAAGCCGTCGCGCGCCATCGATTGCAGCAGCGGGAAGTCGAAGCCGGCCAGGCGCGGCTGCAGGTCGACGCGGCGCATTTCGCCGTTGGGCCCATGCAACTCCCAGCGCTGATGCGCTTCGTCTTCGCTGGTGCTCATGGTGGTGTGGTTGGCCAGCTCGCTGGGGTCCTTGGGACGGCCGGCGCGGTCCAGATATTTTGGGCTGGCCACCAGCAGCTCCTGCACCTGGCCGAAGCTACGCATCACCAGGCTACCGTCGTCGTCAAGGCGCGAACGCACGCGCAGCGCGATGTCGTAGCCCTCGTTGATCACATCGACGCGGCGGTTGCTGATGTTGAGCTGCAGCTGCACCTTGGGGTACTTGGCCAGAAATTCCGGCAACAGCTTGGGCAACTGGATCTGCGCGAGCGAGACAGGAACGCTCACACGTACAAGACCGCGCGGCTCGGCGCTGAGACGATCCACCACCTCGCGCGCGGCCTGGGCCTCGGCCAGCATGGTTTGGGCATGCCGATGCACGCTGGTGCCGACGTCGGTGACCGCGAAGCGGCGCGTGGAGCGCTGCAGCAGGCGCACACCCAGGTCGGTTTCGAGCTGACTGATACGGCGGCTCAGGCGCGATTTGGGGATGCCAAGCGCACGCTCGGCCGCGGCGAAGCCGCCGTGGTCCACCACCATCGCGAAGTAGTACAGGTCATTCAGGTCGTGCATGGCGCAGGTATCCATGAATAGAACGATAAGTGATATTTAATCACCTTTATCCCAACAGAGCAACGACCTAGGCACCTCCGCGGCGCTGCCTTCCATTACACCGCCAATGGTCCGGGAGGCCTTGCCGGCGGCAAGCGCGTCATCATCGCCAGCGCGCGCGGCGGCATCTATGCCGACCCAACCAACGATTTCCAGGAGCGCTACCTGCGTCAGCTGCTCGGCTTCCTGGGCATCGGCGACATCGGCTTCGTGCGCGCCGAAGGCGTGGCCTATTCGCCGCAGCACCGCAGCAATGTGATTGCGAAGGCGCTGGCCGGCTTGCAGCAGACGGCAGACGCCGCGGCATAAGCGCACAGCACAAGCGCGGGCCAGTGCCCTCGCCCGCACCGTAAAAGCGATAGCGACGCGCGTGGTGGGCGCAGACGCGCTGCGATTGCGAGCGTGCTGCCATATCCGCCGGCGAGCGCTCGGCAACTGCGCCAGGCAGCGAGCTGCATACAACGCAAAACGGGGCCACTGCTGGCCCCGTTTTGCGTGCTAAAGGTACGTCGCTAGACAGCAACGACGACTGCACGTGCTGGTGCAACCGCGTGCGTGCTGCCAATCCAACGACGAGGCCAAACCGCGCGTGTTGCTACCGAGATCACTCGACGCATCTACGCCGCTGCACAGCACTCGCCAACTGCACCGGCCACGCCGACGTCAACCGATCTTTTCCAGCCCCCCCATGTAAGGGCGCAATACCTGCGGCACGTCGATCGAGCCGTCGGCATTCTGGTAGTTCTCCATCACCGCGATCATGGCGCGGCCCACTGCAGTACCGGAGCCGTTGAGCGTATGCAGCAATTCCGGCTTGCCGCTGACCGGATTGCGCCAGCGCGCCTGCATGCGCCGCGCCTGGAAATCGCCGCAGTTGGAGCAGGACGAAATTTCGCGATAGGTGTTCTGCGACGGCAGCCATACTTCCAGGTCGTAGGTCTTGATCGCAGAAAACCCCATGTCGCCGGTGCACAACAGCACCTTGCGGTACGGCAGGCCGAGTTGTTCCAGCACTACTTCGGCGCAGCGCGTCATGCGCTGGTGTTCGGCGTCGCTGTCTTCCGGCGCACAGGCAGTGACCAGCTCCACTTTTTCGAACTGATGCTGACGAATCATGCCGCGCGTATCGCGGCCGCCGCTGCCGGCTTCGGCACGGAAGCACATCGAATGCGCAGTCATGCGCAGCGGCAGCCGTTCGGCATCGACGATCTCGTCGCGCACAATGTTGGTCAACGGCACTTCGGAGGTAGGGATCAGATAGTAAGCAGGCTCAGGCTCTATCTGACCAGTGGGAAAGTGAACATCTTCACCAGTCTCTTCATCAATTTGAGATTGGTATTCGTCTTCGTAAATTCTGAAGAGATCATCCTCAAATTTTGGCAACTGCCCGGTCCCATGCATAGACTCGGCGTTGACCAGCAGCGGCACGTTGGTTTCTTCGTATCCATGTTCTCCGACATGCAGGTCAAGCATAAACTGCGCTAGCGCGCGATGCAGACGCGCAATTGGCCCGCGCAGCACGGTGAATCGAGCGCCAGACAACTTAGCCGCTGTTTCACCATCCAGCCAGCCGTTGGGCGCACCAAGTTCCACATGATCCTTAACCGGGAAATCGAACTCGCGCGGCGTTCCCCAACGGGATTGTTCGACGTTATCTGCCTCACTTTTCCCAAGCGGCACGTCAGCCTGCGGCAGATTGGGAATTACCGCGTAAACCTTTTCCAACTCTCGCTGAACGGCCGTCAGTCTGCCATGAGACTGCAAAAGTTCATCGCCGAATCCAGCCACGTCCGCCAGCAGCGCAGTCACATCTTCGCCCTTGGCCTTGGCCTGCCCGATCGCCTTGGACTTGGAATTGCGCAAGCTCTGCAGTTCCTGCGTACGCACTTGCATACGCTTGCGTTCGCTCTCCAGCGACTCCAGCTTCGCAGTGTCCAGGGAGAAACTGCGCGTGCTGCGCAGGCGCTCGGCAAGGTCGGCGGGGTGTTGGCGAAGCAGGGCCGGATCTAGCATCGGAATAGGGGCGTCAGTGGGAATAGCGCGAGATTATCGCCTGTTCCGCCACCTGCTGCGATCGATTCACTGCGGCTATGCCAGAATTACGACGATTCTTCAGGTGAGCCCTATGCCCGCGCCCCGTCATGCGTCCGATCACCATATCGTTCTGCGTCTGCCCCGTCACACCCTGAAAATTGCCGGCATCGCCTTCGCTGCCGGCCTGTTGTTGTTCCTGCTGGTCTGGGCAACCGGCCGCAAGGACGATTTTTATAAGGCCTCGCCCGCGCAGCCGACCGCAGGGGTGCAAACCGACGACACCATCGCGCCGCTGCCTGCGCCGCTGCCGGCCCAGGACGGTGCCAGCGACATGCCGCAGGCCAAGCCGCCGGCCGAAACCCCGACCCTGGTGGACACCGCGCCACCGGCCCCGCCTGCGCCAACGCCGTTGCCGGAAGAGACGGCGCCAGGTGCAGCAGGCAGCGCGGCGCCGTCCAACGCGCCGGTCGCCGGTGGCGATCGCCCGGTGCCGATCCAGGGCCAGATGCCGCCGCCCCGCTACCCGTCGGCAGCGCTGCGTCGTGGCGATGCCGGTGACGTGGTGGTACGGGTGGATGTAGATGCTGCCGGCAATCCCGGCGGCGTGACCCTGGTGCAGCGCAGCGGCTCGCGCGATCTGGACCGTGCAGCGATGGAAGCGGTGCGTCATTGGCGCTTCCACCCGGCGCAGCGCAACGGCCAGCCCGTGGCTGGCAGCATGGATATCCCGTTCGAATTCAAGCCCGCGCAGTAGGCACGGCTGACGCTTCGCGCGGCAGCGCAGACTCATGCGTGCCGACGCATTGGTGAGACAAGGCAGGCGGTGAATAACGCCGCACAAGCACAATATCCATGCAGCTTTAACCCGAGCGCTGCGGCAGCTTGACCAAGCTGAATATCCACGAAGCTTTGGCGCTTCATTGACCCGATGCCTTAGCTGCCCCTCAGGTAATGCCGACCAGACTGGCCCTGTCATCCCACAGATGCGCCAGGAGGCCGGCCATGTCCTTCATCTCCAATCCGTCGCCATCCCATCCGCCGTCACTGCAGCAGCAGGGCCTGCGTGCCGTCGAACCGCAGCACGACATGCAGGGCGATGGCGCGTCACCCTGGCTGTGGGCGACGCTGATCGCACTGATGATCGTGATACCGAGTTGGTGGTGGGCACGCCACAGCGACGAATCGTTCGCCACTGATACGCAGCCGGCACCGGCAGCGAGCCGGCAGATCCTGCCGACGACCGAGGGCCCGCGGGCGATGACGATGGTGGCCCACCAGCCTGCGCGCGCGGCGGTCAGCAGCGTGGAGGCCAAGCCGCTGCCGGGCAACGCAATGCCGAGCTACCCGCCCACAGTGGCGCGTGCCGGTATCCAGGGCAGCCGCACTGCACGCCTGCAGCTAGATGTGCAGGGCAAGGTGAGCGATGTGACCATCGTCGAGCGCAGCGGCAGCGACGACCCGCGCCTGGACGCGGCGGTGGCGGAGAGCCTGCGTCAGTGGCGTTTCGAGCCTGCGACGCGAGATGGCCACGCCGTGGTGAGCACGGTGCAGGTGCCGGTCGAGTTCACGGCGCAGCGCTGAGCGCCTTCTGGTCAGGCAACGCATGGCCACAGGTCAGTGCATTGAAGCAGCACGCGCTGACCTTGTAGCCAAGTGGCATGTCCGCCTAGCCGCACGGCTCGCCCGTCTCGGCGATCCTTGCGGGCAGAGGTCGAGATCGCGCTTCCCGGCCACGATGCCGCTGTTGGCCGAGGCAGGATGCCCGCGCGCGTAAAGCGAACGCGGAGCACGACCACACTATTGGCTGTAGGCACCTGGCTGGAAGCAGCAACACCCCTTTGAACGCAGCGCAGGTCGGCAAGCGCGCATTGCAGCCCGACATGTGCATCGCAGCTAGTCGGCGAAACGCGTCAGCGCAGCTCAGCCGCCTCAAGCCCGAACCCTGCGCCCTGCGCCAGCGTGTCGAAGCCGGGGAACGAGGTCGCCACATTCGCTACATCGTTCACCTGCACGCTGCCGGTGGACAGTTGGCCGGCAATGGCAAACGCCATGGCAATACGGTGGTCGCCATGACTTTCGATCACACCGCTGCCGATGCTGCCACCGTGGATGGTGGCGCCATCGGGGGTTTCGTCGACCTGCACGCCCAACGTGCGCAGGCCAGTGGCCATGGCCGCCAGCCGGTCCGATTCCTTGACCCGCAGTTCGGCAGCGCCGGTCACCACGGTCTGCCCGCTCGCCGCAGCCGCAGCCACGAACAAGGCCGGAAACTCGTCGATCATGTCCGGCACCAGCGCTTCGGGAATCTGCGCGCCATGCAGCGGTGCGTAACGCACGCGCAGATCGGCCACCGGCTCGCCACCGTGTTCGGCATGGTTTTCTTCGCTGATATCTGCGCCCATCAAGCGCAACGCCGCAAGCAGCCCGGTGCGGCGCGGGTTCAAGCCGACCGCGCGCAGCACGACCTCCGAGCCGGGAACGATGCTGGCAGCGACGATGAAGAATGCAGCGGACGAAAAATCCGCCGGCACCGCGATATCGGTCGCGCGCAGGCGTTGCCCGCCGCGCAAACGTGCTGTGCCCGGCGCAAAATCGATGTCCACGCCGAATGCCGACAACATGCGCTCGGTGTAGTCGCGGGTGGGATGCGGCTCGGTCACCGAGGTTTCGCCCTGCGCATAGAGGCCGGCCAGCAGCACCGCCGATTTGACCTGCGCACTGGCAACCGGCGAGATGAAGTCGATACCGTGCAGCGTCTGCCCGCCGCGCACGCGCAACGGCGGCGTGCCGTCGTCCTGCGTCTCGATCCGTGCCCCCATCTGTGCCAACGGGCCGGTCACGCGCCGCATTGGCCGCTTGGACAAGGATTCATCGCCGACCAGCACGCTGTCGAAACGTTGCGCGGCAAGCACGCCGGCCAGCAGGCGCATGCCGGTACCGGCGTTGCCGCAATCCAGCGAATCGGTCGGCGCCTGCAGGCCATCCACGCCCACGCCGTGCACGACGCGCTGCGAGGCCGACGGCGTCTCGATGCGCACACCCAGCTTGGCGAAGATCGCCGCAGTGGAGCGCGTGTCTTCGCCTTCGAGAAAGCCATCGATGCGCGAGACGCCATCGGCGAGCGCGGCAAACATCACTGCGCGGTGCGAGACCGATTTATCACCAGGAATGGCCAAACTACCGCGCAATGCACTGCCTTGCTGCGCGATCCAATACTGCGTGCTGTTGCTCATGCGAATGATCCGAATGCTGCGCATCGCCACACGCTGTGGGGACGCGCTTTGAAAGAGTGGCCACGTTGCCGACACCGACGCAACGCGCCGATGCCGGCGACTGTTCGTCTGCTCAGGGAATGGCGACCGGATACGACCCCAGCACCTTGATCTGTGCCGAATGCGCTTCCAGTTCGGCCAATGCCTGCTTCATCGCCTCGTCTTCCACATGGCCGACCAGATCGATGAAGAAGCCGTACTCCCACTTGGCCTGATGCGAGGGCCGCGATTCGATGCGGTTCATGCTGATGCCGTGACGCGCGAACGGGCTGAGCACATCGAACAACGCGCCCGGCTTGTCGTGGATGAACACCAGCACCGAGGTGCGGTCGTGCCCGGACGAGGGGAAGATCTGCCGGCCGATCACCAGGAAACGCGTGGTGTTGTCGTCGTCGTCTTCGATCGACTTCATGATGACTTTCTTCAAGCCATACACATGCGCTGCGCTTTCGCCGCCGATGGCTGCGGCATCTTCTGCGTTGCGTGCGCGGCGTGCGCCCTCGGCGTTGCTGGAGACCGCGATCTTCTCCACCTTGGGCAGGTGCGAACGCAGCCAACCGGCGGTTTGCGCGAACGATTGCGAATGCGCGTAGATGCGCTCGATGTCTTCCAGCCGGCCGTTGCGCGAAAGCAGGTACTGATGCACGCGCAGTTCGACTTCGCCGCAGATTTTGAGGTTGGAAGTCAGGAACATGTCCAGCGTGACCTGGATGGTGCCCTGACCGGAATTTTCCACCGGCACCACGCCGAAATCTGCGTTGCCCGCTTCCACTTCCTGGAACACTTCTTCGATGGTGGCCATCGGAAGACCCACTGCCGAGCGGCCGAAATGCTTGAGCACCGCCTGCTGGCTGAAGGTGCCTTCCGGGCCGAGATAACCGATCTTCAACGGCTCCTGCTGGGCCAGGCAGGCCGACATGATTTCGCGGTAGACGTGCACCAGCACTTCGTCGCTGAGCGGGCCTTCGTTGCGGTCCACCACCATGCGCAACACCTGCGCCTCGCGCTCGGGCCGGTAGTAATCCACCGCCGCTGCGAGCTTGCCCTTGGCCTTGCCGACCTGATGCGCGAAGTTGGCGCGCTCGGCGATCAATGCCTGGATCGTGCGGTCGATCTCGTCGATCTTGGCGCGCACATCGGCCAGCACCGGCGCGGCTGTCTTGGCCGCGGGCTTGTCAGTCGGCCTGCTTGCAGCCTTGCCGAGGTAACCGCCTGCGGACTTCTTCGCCGGCTTGTTTTTACCGCCAGTGGCGGACGTGGGCTTGTTGGACTTGGGAGCCATCGCTGGGCATTCCTAAAATGGCGGCGCATGTCCGCTGGCAGCGCATGCGCCGGCGCGGCAAACGCCGCAGGTCAATGAAGAACTCAGCCGTGCCGCTGCTGGAAGTCGTGCATGAAGCTCGCCAGCGCTTGCGCGCCTGCCACCGGCATCGCGTTGTACAGCGAGGCACGAATGCCGCCGACGGCCTTGTGGCCCTTCAACGCAAGCAGCCCGGCCGCTTTGGATTCGCTGACGAACAACGCATCCAGCTTGTCGTTCGGTAGAAAGAACGGGATATTCATGCGCGAACGCACCGCCGGCGTGATCAGGTTGCGATAGAAGCCGCCGGAGCCGTCGATGGCGCCATACACCAGCGCGGCCTTTTCGGCATTGCGGCGCGCGAATTCCTGCACCCCGCCCTGCTCCAGCATCCACTTCACGGTGAGCCCGAGCAGATACCAGTTCCAGGTCGGTGGGGTGTTGAGCATCGAGTCGCGCGCGACATGCGAGGCGTAGTTGAAGATGTCCGCACGCGGCTGCCCGGCACGCTCCAGCAACTCGCGCCGCACGATCACCACCGAAATACCGACCGGGCCGAGATTCTTCTGTGCGCCCGCGTAGATCAGGCCATAGCGCGAGATGTCCAGCGGCTCGGAAGCGATCGAGGAACTGAAGTCGGCAAACAGCGGCAGCGTACCCACGTCCGGCGTGTCGCGGAATTCGACGCCATGGATGGTCTCGTTGGCGGTGATGTGCACATAGGCCGAGTGTGGCGACAAGGTCCAGCTGGCAACCAGCGGGATGTCGATGAAGCCATCGGCCTGCGCGTCGGCGGCGATGCGCGCATCCACATACGTGGCCGCCTGCTTGATCGCCGTCTTGCCCCAATGCCCGGTGATGACGTAGTCGGCCGCCTGGCCGGGCGCGGCGAAATTCAGCGGCAGCAACGCCTGGATGGTGGTGGCGCCACCGGCAGTAAACAGCACTGCGTACTCGTCGGGAATCGACAACAGACTGCGCAGATCGGCTTCGGCGGCAGCAGCCACGGCCATGAAGTCGGCGCTGCGGTGGCTGATTTCCACGATCGAGGCGCCAACGCCGTTCCACTCGACCATCTCCGCCTGCGCCTGCCGCAGGACCGATTCCGGCAATGTCGCAGGGCCGGCACTGAAATTGAACGCGCGTGTCATGGCACACCTTGTCGAGCTAGCCTTCTAGTATGCCGCAGCGCATCGGGCTTGGCAGCGGGCAAAAAAGTTGCAGCTGCATCCTTTTGACTGAGCCTGACGTAACGTGGTCACACGCACGGCGCGAACTTGTGCCCCTGTCCGTTACTCTCACGCTGCAGCCACTGCCGGAGCCTGCCATGTCATTTCGCGATGCTTTCAAATTGCCGTCCAGCGAGATCACCGATGAGTCCGTTTATCGCGACCGTCGCCGGCTGCTGCAGTTGCTTGCGTTGACCCCGGCGCTGGGTGTGGCCGGTTGTGCCGAGGCCGACCCGCCGCCTCCGCCGAAGATGGTGGTGACGCCGGCGCAGGCGCGCAGCGGATTCCGCACCGCCGAGGAATTGACCCGGCTGGAAGATGTCACCAGCTACAACAACTTCTACGAGTTCGGCACCGACAAGACCGATCCGTCAAAGGCGGCCAAGACCTTGAAGCTGTCGCCATGGACGGTGAAGGTCGGTGGCGAGTGCGAGAAGCCCGGCAGCCTGTCGCTGGACGAACTGCTCAAAGGCATCAGCGCGGAAGAACGCATCTACCGGCTGCGTTGCGTGGAAGGCTGGTCGATGGTGATCCCGTGGACGGGCGTGCCGCTGGGCGAGGTGCTCAAACGCTTCGCGCCGACTTCCAAGGCCAAGTACGTGGCATTCACCACGCTGGCCGACCCGCAGCAGATGCCGGGCGTACGCTACCGCTCGATTAACTGGCCGTACCGCGAAGGTCTGCGCATCGACGAGGCGATGCATCCGCTGACCTTGTTGGCCACCGGCCTGTACGGCAAGCCGTTGCCGCAGCAGAACGGCGCGCCGTTGCGGCTGGTGGTGCCGTGGAAATACGGCTTCAAGAGCATCAAGTCGATCGTGGAGATCCGCTTCGTCGAGAAGATGCCCGAGACCGCCTGGCACGATCTGCAGCCGTCCGAATACGGCTTCTTTTCCAACGTCAACCCGGCGGTGGACCATCCGCGCTGGAGCCAGAAGACTGAGCGCCGCATTGCCGGCACCGCCAGCAAGCTGTTTGCCGAGCGCATCGCGACCAAGCCGTTCAACGGCTACGCCGATCAAGTCGCTTCGTTGTACGCGGGCATGGATCTGAAGAAGTGGTTCTAGGCAATACACAACGTCGACCTGCGTAGGAGCGCACCCGGGCGCGACGGGCATGACCAGCAACGCCCGTCGCGCCCGATTGCGCTCCTGCGCTTCGGCATCGCTTCGCTCTTCGAGATCGCATGGCCAAGACCTCCGTCCCCCTGATCGCCGCCAAGACCCTGGTGCATCTCGCCGCGCTGGCGCCGATTGCATTGCTCGGCTGGCAGTTCTGGCAGGTGTGGCAAAGCGGCAGCGACGCGCTGGGCGCCGACCCGGTGGCCGAGATCGAGCACCGCACCGGGCTGTGGGCGTTGCGCTTGCTGCTGATCACGCTGGCAATCACGCCGCTGCGCCAGCTCACCGGTCAGGCGGTGTTGATCCGCTTCCGGCGCATGCTGGGCCTGTACGCATTCTTTTACGCCAGCGTGCATCTGGCGGCCTATCTCACACTGGATCTGCGCGGCTTCTGGACGCAGATTTTCGAAGAGATCCTCAAGCGCCCCTACATCACGGTGGGGTTCGCGGCGTGGCTGTTGCTGGTGCCGCTGGCGATCACGTCCACCCAGGGCTGGATGCGTCGGCTCAAGCGCAATTGGGGCCGCCTGCACATGCTGATCTACCCGATCGGGCTGCTGGCGGTGCTGCACTTCTGGTGGCTGGTGAAGTCCGACATCCGCGAGCCGGCGCTGTATGCCGGCATTCTGGCGCTGCTGCTGGGCTGGCGCGCCTGGAAACGCCTCAGCGCGCGCCGAACCACAGCAAGGCGCTCAACGCCGCCGCCAGCAACACCGCGCTGAGCAGCAACCAGGGCCAACGGGCCACCTTCATTGGTGCGCGCGTCGGCTCTGCGGCCACACGCGGCGGCGGTAGCGGTTCGGTGTCGGGCAGGTCCCAGGTGGTGCTGTGATGGGTGCGCGGCACTTCCACCACAAACCGGTGGCGCGCATCGAAGACGACCTGATCGCCGGCCTGCAGCCAGCCATCGCGCACCTGCACGCCGTTGATCCAGCTGCCGTCTTCCGAGCCCAGGTCGCGGATCAGCACACGGTCGCCATGACGCTCCAAGCGCGCGTGCTGCGCAGCGAAGGCCGGGTCGTCAATGACAATGTCAGAGGCGGCATCGCTGCCGACCAGGCGTGAGCGATCCAGGGTGAAACTGCGCCCGTGGTGGCGTCCGCCCAGCCCGCGCAGCAACAGGCAGACCTCGCTCAAACCGGCACTTTCTTCCTGAATGTCGTTGGCCGGCGCACTGGACGGCGCGCTGCGCAACAGCATCTCCACGCCATCGGCATAGATCGCATCGCCCGGGCGCAACAGCGCCATGCGACGCACCGGCCGCCCATTGACGTGGATGCCGCGGATGCCATTGGCCACCTGCAGCCACAGGCCGCGTTGGTCCAGGCAGAATTGCGCCAACAGCAGCGCACCCTGCGCATCGCTGACCACCCGCACGCTGCCGGAGGCATGACGGACGATCCGGTGGACGCCGGGCTTGAGGGAATGATCCGGCTGCTGCCGGTGGGTGAAATGAACTTGCAGATCGCGCACCCGCCGCAGCCTAGCAGGTTTGCTCGCACGCGCGGCCATCTCGGGTGATCCGGGCCGCTGCACAGTTGCCGGCGGGCGCCTGGAACGCGATGCAGGCAGGTCAAGCCTGCGCATTGGCTGCGCCATCTGCGTGCCGCAAGCCGCGTTGCTGATTTCGGCGGCAACGCGTCGCACGCTCGCACTTGGAGCTGGGGCCGCGCTTGCGCACAATGCGCCCTCACTTTTCGCATGACCCATCGCACCCATGTCCAGCATCGATATCCGCCACGACCATTCCCTGACGCCGGCCCAGGCCCGCGCGGCTATCGATGAGGCGGCGCGCAAGTTGACCGACCGCTACGGCATTGCCTCGCATTGGGAAGGCGACACCTTGCGCATCGCACGCGCCGGCGTGGACGGCGCGATCGCACTGCTGCCACAGCAGGTGCACGTCACCGCCGAGCTCGGCTTTTTGCTGTCTGCGGTGCAGCCGATGGTGGAATCGGAAATCCGCCGCTTGCTGGCCGAAAAACTGGCCTGAGCGCTCGCCTGGCGCTGCGTTGCTTCAGCGCCAAGTCACCTGACCCGGCGCGCATGGGTGGATGCTGGCAGCAGGCCTGATCGGGCCACGCTTCACCTGCCCGATGCAGCATCGGTACTAGGGTGAAGGCAACGTCACTTTGGCAATCGACAGGAGCATCGCATGACGACCGGATACGATCAGAACGGTAACCGTGACAACGCGGCCCAGGGCTTCCAGGCACAGGCGGAACAGATCTCGCGCCGGCTTGGCGAATCGGCGCAGACCGTGTGGCTGGCAGGGCTGGGTGCGCTCGGCCGCGTGCAAAGCGAAGGCGGCAAGCTGTTCGACTCGCTGGTGCGCGAAGGCGCTGCCTACGAACGCACCGGCCAGCGCAAGGCGGCCGAAAGCGTCGACGAGTTGCGCGAGGAAGTGGAAACCCAGTTCGAGCAGGCGCGCGACACCGCAGTGCGTGGCTGGGACAAGTTGGGCAAGGCCTTCGACGACCGCGTCAAAGGCGTGCTGCGCACGCTCAACATCCCGGAGCAGGAAGAACTGGAAAACCTGCGCCGGGAGGTCGAGTCGCTCAAGGCCCAGGTTCGTGCAAATACTGCGGCCACCAAGCGTGCCAACCGCACCGCCAACCAGGCGGCACAGGCAGCCAGCGAGCCGACGGGTGCAGGTAGCGTCGGTGCCGGGCAGGCAGCGTCATCGTCGTCCGGCAACCCCGGGGCGTTTGACCCGGAGTAAGCGCACTGGCCCCAGGCAACCGCGCCCGCCTTCGGATGGCGCGGTTGACCTGAGGCGGGCATGACGCCAATCGGCCGGGTCATGCAGGGGCACAGGTGTTCATGGCGTAGGTATGCCCGATGGCAGGATTGCTTGTCTGGCGACCTCCCCTGATCGCCCGAACAGTTTCGGCCGAGCGCGCCCGCAAGGCCCCAGGCAAGCACGTCGTTGCTCTCCCCGGCGGCAAAGCCCGGGCAACGCCGATGTCCGGCAGCAACTACTATCGAGATAGCTCCGCTAAAGCGCTCAGCACACAGTTTCTTACCTAAACGTCGCCTGGCGCCCCATGTTGCAAAGCAACATGCTTTTTCAGACAATCGGGAAGGCCCGCCAGTCCTGCGTTATGAAGTCCGTTTGCTCCCCTCCCCTCACGGCTTCGGACTGGCGGGTCTTTCGCTATCTGGATCACGGCTCGTGACATCGCCGCCCGCGATCCATTGACGAATCTTTCGCGAAGGATTCTTCTAGACGCACGATTCGTTATACGCACCATTGTTTGATGCTTATGCCTTCCTGGATTCTGGCGCCTCTGGTGGCACTGCTGCTCTGGCTGGCGGTGTGCGCGTATTTTTGGCTGGTGCGGCGCCGCGCCGACGAAGTGCACGAAGGCGTACGTGCGTTGGCCGCCATGCATTGGCGCGACTTTTCCGCCGTGGTGCTGCGCGTTCTGCAGGACCAACGTGGATGGCAGCCAACCCAGTTGCCGCAGGATGGCCTGCCCACCGCCGATTTCATGATGCAGACCGAGCATGGCACCCGCCTGGTGGCCTGCAAGCATGGGCGCGGTTACCGCATTGGCGTGGCGGCAGTGAACGAGCTGGGCGCGATGGCGCGGCTGGCCGGAGCCAACGGCGGGGTGATGGTCACCGAAGGCCGCATGGAGCGCGAAGGCGTTGCCGCCGCGGAAAAACAATCGATCGAGGTGCTGGACGGCGCGCGTTTGTGGCCGCTGCTCAAGCCGTACCTGCCTGGGGATGTGGAAACCGGGGTGGTCGGCACCGCGAAGCGCCGCGCGATCCGCCATAGCGTGATCGCCGGTGCGGCACTGGCAACCCTGGCCTTGGTGGCGGTGCTGGCGCTACGCCCGCCAGTGCCCGCGCCGGCCGCACCGCGCACTGCGCTGTCCTCGCCCACCACTGCACCGGCGCGCGTGGCGGCATCGACCACCGCCCCGGCAACTGCATCGCAGCCGCCGGCAGCTGCAGCATCCACGCCAGCTGCGGCGGCACCAGCGGCAGCCGGCGCAGAACCCGATGCGGCCACCCTGCAGGGCTATCAGCGCGAGGTTTCCAAGGCGTTGGCGCAGACGCCAGGCCTGATCCGCGGCATCTGGCTGACCCAGGCGACGCTGGCGGTGGATCGCACGGTCGAAGACAGTGCGGCATGGCCGCTGATCTGCCGCGAGCTGGAACGCTACCCGTACCTGCGCACGGTGCGCGTGCAACTCAACCCGCGCCCGGGAATCGCCGAGCCCGTGCGCTGGCGTCAGTGCACCACGATTTGAGCGTGATGCCTTGCCTCGCTGCGCTCGCACTGTATCGCACGGACTCGCCTGGCCGGATCCGCAGTCGTCACCAGCGAAGTGGCAGTCACACCAGCGAGTAGTCACTCGACAGTGCCGATGCACACTCGGCAGCGAGCTGGAAGCTGCTTTACCGCAGTGTAATTACCGCCATCAGCTCAGCGCATTCCCGGCGCAAACCGCGCCACCAGATCGTACGAGCCGCCCAGAAACAGCTGGCGCACGTAGGTGACGGGCTGCTCGCCGCGCCAGGTGTGACGGTCGATCACCAGGCAGGCCGCACCTTCGTCTACCTGAAGCTGTTCGGACTGCGCCGCATCGGCGCTCACCGCGCTGATGCGGTGCTCGGCGCGTGTCCATGGCACGTTGCGCAATAACCAGCTGCCCGGCGCCACCTCGGTAAACGGCTGCTCCAATGCTTCGGGCACGGTGCTGATATCGATCACGCGCTGCTCCAGCGCAAACGGGCGGCCATCGGCCAGGTGCACGCTCTGCAATGCCAGCACCTTGCCGGCGCTGCCCAAGGCACGTTCCTGCGGTACGCGTTGGCGCACATTGCGCAGCTGGCGCGACAACAACGCGAAGCGATAGACGTGGCCGCGCGTGGTCATTTCCACTTCGATATCCGGGATCGAGAGCGCCACCTGTTCCAGATGCGGATGCGGCCGCGCAACGAACGAGCCGGTGCGGCGGCGGCGCTCGATCATGCCGGCATCGGCCAGCAAGCCGAGCACCTTGTTCACGGTCATGCGCGAGCAGCCGTACTGCGCCATCAGCTCGTGCTCGGGCGGAACACGGTGCCCGGGTGGCCAGTCGCCGCTATGGATGCGTTGTTCCAGATCCTGGCGGATGCGCTGATGCAAGGTGCCGGGCGCGAGGGGGGTGGTAGCGGTCAAAGCTCAGGTCTCCGGGAAGAGCGGCGATCCAACGGCAGGCGTCATCGTCAGGTGGGTGCAGCCGGTGTGCGTTGCAACAGGCACCAGACGCTTGATTGAGGCACTGTCCGCACCTGCCCGATCAACGTTGCGATGTTCAGCGGCTCCAGGACCTGCATTGTGCGCGCATCCGCTCAGTTGCCCAGCAAGGTTCCCAGTACGGCAGCAAAACGCGTGGCGATGCGCGCGCGGTCGACATGCTGCCCCTCGCGTACCACCCAGCGCCCGCCGCGCCAGACGTTACGCACCGCCGAGCCACGCGCGGCAAACAACCAGCTGTCCAGCAAGGCGTCGTCGTTGCGCGCGAGCAAGGCCGGATGCGCCGTGTCCAACTCGACCAGATCCGCCGCTGCCCCGGCGCGGATGCCGCATTGCGCAACACCCAGCGCCTGTGCGGCGCCGGCGCCGGCCTGCTCGTAGAGCCAACGCCCGCTGGACACTGGCCCTTGCGCCAAGACATTGCGTGCCTGCAGCGTCAAGCGCTGGCCGTATTCGAGCAGACGCAGTTCCTCGGCCGCATCGATCAGCACATTCGAATCCGAGCCCACCCCGAAGTGCCCACCGGCGGCAGCGAATGCCTGCATCGGGAACACGCCGTCACCCAGGTTCGCTTCGGTGATCGGGCACAGACCGACCACCGCGTCGCTGGCGACGATCGCGTGCAGTTCGTGCGCATCCACATGCGTGGCATGCACCAGGCACCAGCGCGCATCCACCGGCGCGTTGGCCAGCAGCCACTGCACCGGGCGTTGACCGGACCAGGCCAGGCAGGCATCCACCTCGCGTTGCTGTTCGGCGATATGGATGTGGATGGGCCCAGCGGTGAGCGGCACCAGCGCCGCCAGTTGTTGCGGTGTGACCGCTCGCAGGCTGTGCGGCGCCAGCCCCAGCACGGCGTCCGGCAGCGCTTTCAGGCTGTGTCTGCAATCGTCCAACAGACGCGCGAACCCGTCGATGTCGTGGATCAGGCGGCGTTGCGCCGGGCTGGGCGCAGCGCCGCCGAAATCCGACTGTGCATAGAACACCGGCAACAAGCTGAGCCCGATGCCGGTGCTAGCGGCAGCGGCGGCGATGCGCTCGGACATTTCGCCGGCATGTGCATAGGGCGCACCGCTCACCGTGTGGTGCAGGTAATGGAATTCGCCGACACGGGTGAAGCCGCTTTCCAGCATCTCCACATACGTCTGTTCGGCGAGCGCCTGCAGGCTGTCCGGGTCCAGCCGGTCGACGAAGCGGTACATCAGCTCGCGCCAGCTCCAGAAGCTGTCGCCGCTGCGCCCGCCGACTTCGGTCAGGCCGGCCATGCCACGCTGGAAGGCGTGGCTGTGCAGATTGCCCAGCCCGGGCAGCAGCACCTCGCAGCGGGTGTCGCTGATGGCAGCAGGCACGTCGGCCTGCACCGAGGCGATGCGCCCCTGCGTCAGCGCGACCCGCACCCCGCTCGCCCAGCCGTCGGGCAACAAGGCCCGGGCGGCCCAGAACACCTGCACCTGTTGGTCTGCCACTGGACACCCTCGGTTGCCGAACTTATTGTATATACATATCAGACACCACGAGCCTGCGCCATGCATTGCGACGTTCTCTGGCACAACGCGGAACTGATGACCCTGGATGCGGCCGATGGCGGCCTGGGCATCGTGGACGAGGGCGTGGTTGCCTGCCAGGACGGCCGCATCATCTACGCCGGCCCGGCCGCCCAGGCCCCGGCGTTGGAAACAGACACCGCGCACGACTGCCAGCGCCGCTGGATCAGCCCGGGCCTGATCGATTGCCACACGCACCTGGTCTACGCAGGGAACCGCGCCAACGAATTCGAACAGCGCCTGCGCGGCGCCAGCTACGCCGACATCGCCGCAGCCGGTGGCGGCATCGTGGCGACCGTGCGCGCCACCCGCGCGGCCGACGAGGCCGCGCTGCTGGCCACCAGCCTGCCGCGCCTGGACGCCATGCTTGCCGAAGGCGTGACCACGCTGGAAATCAAATCCGGCTACGGGCTCACGCTGGACGATGAAATCAAGCAGCTGCGCGTAGCGCGCCAGCTCGCTGCGCTGCGCAAGGTGGAAGTGGTGCCGACCTTCCTGGGCGCACATGCCGTACCGCCCGGCGAGGACGCGCAGACCTATATCGACCAGGTCTGCGCACAGATGATTCCGGCGATCGCCGCGCAGGGGCTTGCCGAGGCCGTGGACGTGTTCTGCGAGCATCTGGCGTTCTCGCACGCGCAGGCCGAACAGGTCTTTATCGCGGCGCAGGCGCAAGGCCTGCACATCAAGATCCACGCCGAACAGCTGAGCAACCAGCATGGTGCGGAACTGGCCGCGCGCTACGGCGCGCTGTCGGCCGATCACATCGAATACCTGGATCAGGCCGGCATCGCGGCGATGGCCGGCGCCGGCACGGTGGCGGTGCTGTTGCCCGGCGCGTTTTATTTCACCCGCGATACCCAACTGCCGCCGATTGCCGCATTGCGCACAGCCGGCGTGCCGCTGGCGTTGGCCACCGACTGCAACCCGGGTACCTCGCCGCTGACCAGCCCGTTGCTGGCGATGAACATGGCGGCGACGTTGTTCCGCATGACCGTGGACGAGTGCATCGCCGGCTTTACCCGCGAGGCTGCACGCGCGCTCGGGCGCAGTGGGCGCCTGGGCCAGCTGCGCGCCGGCATGGACTGCGATCTGGCGATCTGGGACATCGATGCGCCGGCCGATCTGGTCTACCGCATGGGCTTCAACCCTCTTCATGCCCGCGTCTGGCGCGGGCATCTTTCGCTGAATTCGGAGTCGTCATGAGTTCTGTTGTGTTGCAGCCCGGCCAGGTCACGCTGGCGCAGTGGCGTGCGCTGTATCGCGGCGCCGACGTCGTGCTGGACGACGCCTGCGCGGCCGCGGTGCTGCGCAGTGCGCAAACGGTGGAAGCCATCGTTGCGCGTGGCGAGCCGGTGTACGGGGTCAACACCGGCTTCGGCAAGCTGGCCAGCGTGCGCATCGAGCGCGAGGACCTGCAGACCCTGCAGCGCAATATCGTGCTCTCGCATGCGGCCGGTGTCGGCGAGCCGACGCCGGTGCCGGTGGTGCGGCTGATGATGGCGCTCAAGCTCACCAGCCTGGCCCAGGGCGCCTCCGGCGTGCAGCCGGACACGCTGGCGTTGCTGGAAGCGATGCTGCGCCACGGCATCACGCCGGTGGTGCCGTGCCAGGGCTCGGTGGGCGCGTCCGGCGATCTGGCGCCGCTGTCGCATCTGGCCGCGGTGATGATCGGGGTGGGCGAAGCGTTCGTCGGCGCGCAGCGTCTGCCTGCTGCCGACGCGCTCGCACATGCGCAGCTGCAGCCGCGCGTGCTGGGCGCGAAGGAAGGCTTGGCACTGCTCAACGGCACCCAGTTTTCCACCGCCTGCGCCTTGGCCGGCCTGTTCGAGATCGAAACCGTGTTGCAGGCCGCATTGGTCACCGGTGCGTTGTCGGTGGAAGCGGCCAAGGGCTCGGATACGCCGTTCGATGCGCGCATCCACGCACTGCGCGGGCAGCCGGGGCAGATCGCCACCGCGACGGCACTGCGCGCGTTGATGGCCGATTCGGCCATTCGCGAATCGCATCGGCTTGGCGATGTGCGCGTGCAGGACCCGTATTGCCTGCGCTGCCAGCCGCAGGTGATGGGCGCGGCGCTGGATGTGATGCGTCAGGCCGCACGCACGCTGGAGATCGAAGCCAATGGCGTGTCCGATAACCCGCTGGTCTTCAGCGAGACCGGCGAGGCCTTGTCCGGCGGCAACTTCCATGCCGAGCCGGTGGCCTTCGCCGCCGACATGCTGGCGATGGCGGTGTGCGAAATCGGCTCGATCAGCGAACGCCGCACCGCGATGCTGGTGGACCCGGCGCTGTCGGGGCTGCCGGCGTTTCTCACCCCGCGCCCGGGCTTGAACTCCGGCTTCATGATTCCGCAGGTCACTGCCGCCGCGCTGGTGTCGGAAAACAAGCAGCGTGCGTACCCGGCCAGTGTCGATTCGATCCCGACCTCGGCCAATCAGGAAGATCACGTGTCGATGGCAGCGCACGGTGCGCGCCGTCTGCTGGCGATGGCCGAGAACGCCGCGCATGTCATCGGTATCGAACTGCTGGCCGCGGTGCAAGGCTGCGATTTCCATGCGCCGCTGCGCTCCAGCGCCGCGCTGGAAGCCGCACGTGCGGTGTTGCGCGCGCAGGTGCCCATGTTGCAGGACGACCGCTATTTCCATCCCGATATGCTGGCCGCCAGCGCATTGGTACGCTCGGGAGCGCTGGCGCAGGCGGTGGCGATTGCGTTGCCGGGTGTGGAGCACGGCGCATGAGCTGGCAGATCGCACCACGTGGCGCGATGCCTGCATCACCGCAATCGCGAATGCGGTCTCTCGCGATATCTCCACGCACGTACGCATGCGATGACAGGCCATGCAACGCGCGACATGCGCACTCTGCACAGCTGCGCGACGCGTGCCAGATGCGCAGTGCAGTGACACATGGAGCGCAGCGATGAACGCCCTGCCCGGCTGGCTGGACCTGCACCGCGGCGACGCGCCGTTGATCATCAGTTTTCCGCATACCGGCACCGAGCTGCCCGACACGGTGGCCGACCAGTTCGTGTCGCCGTGGCTGGCGCGGCGCGATGCCGATTGGTGGGTGCATCAGCTCTACGACTTCGCGCACGCGCTGGGCGCCACCACGCTGCGCACCGCCATCTCGCGCTCGGTCATCGACGTCAATCGCGACCCCAGCGGCGCATCGCTGTATCCGGGCCAGAACACCACTGGCCTGTGCCCGCTCACCACCTTCGACAATCAGCCGTTGTATGCCGATGGCGCTGCACCGGACCAGGCGCAGATCGCGTTGCGCCGCACGCGCTGGTTCGACCCGTACCACGCCGCGCTTGCCGACGAAATTGCGCGCCTGCGTACGCAACACGCAAAAATCGTGGTGTACGACGCGCATTCGATCCGTTCGTTGATTCCGCACCTGTTCGATGGCGAATTGCCGCAATTCAACATCGGCAGCAATGACGACCGCAGCTGCGACCCGGCGCTGGTCGATGCAGTGGAACAGCTGTGCCGCAGCAGCGGCTACAGCACCGTGCGCAACGGCCGCTTCAAGGGTGGCTGGATCACCCGCCACTACGCGCAACCCGAGCACGGCGTGCACAGTTTGCAGATGGAGCTGGCCTGCCGCGGCTACATGGGCGAGCCGGACACCATCACGCCCGACAACTGGCCCACGCCATGGCAGCCCGCGCATGCAGTCGCGTTGCGTGCGGTACTGCGGCATGTGCTGCTGGCCTGCCTGCAGTTCGCCAGTGCCCCCTCTTCCGACACCGCGCTGGCTGCGGCCACCCGTTGATTGCAAGGAACCCGGCATGACCCGTCACGATGCAACCCGCGTCATCCGCGCCGCCACCGGCACCACGCTCACCGCCAGGAGCTGGCTGACCGAGGCACCGCTGCGCATGTTGATGAACAACCTGGACCCGGACGTGGCCGAGCGCCCGCAGGAACTGGTGGTGTACGGCGGTATCGGCCGTGCTGCGCGCGACTGGGAATCCTTCGATGCGATTGTCGCTGCACTCACCCGATTGGACGATGATCAAACACTGCTCGTGCAATCGGGCAAGCCGGTCGGCGTGTTCCGCACCCATGCCGACGCGCCGCGCGTGCTGATCGCCAACTCCAACCTGGTGCCGCGCTGGGCCACCTGGGACCACTTCAACACGCTCGATCAAAAAGGCCTGGCGATGTACGGCCAGATGACCGCCGGCAGCTGGATCTACATCGGCGCGCAAGGCATCGTGCAAGGCACCTACGAAACCTTCGTGGAAATGGGCCGCCAGCACTACGCCGGCAGCCTGGCCGGCAAGTGGCTGTTTACCGGCGGCCTGGGCGGCATGGGCGGCGCGCAACCGCTGGCGGCAGTGATGGCCGGTGCTTCGTGCCTGGCAGTGGAGTGCCGTCGTTCCAGCATCGACATGCGCCTGCGCACCGGGTATCTGGATACCTGGACCGATTCGCTGGATGAAGCGCTACGGCTGATCGAGGAATCGTGCACGGCAAAGAAGCCGCTGTCGGTCGGCCTGCTCGGCAATGTCGCCGATGTGCTGGACGAACTGCTGCTGCGCGGGATCAAGCCGGACCTGCTGACCGACCAGACCTCCGCACACGACCCGGTCAACGGCTACCTGCCGCAGGGCTGGAGCGTGGAAGAGTGGGACGCAAATCGCGTGAGCGCGCCGAGGGAGGTGGAAGCCGCCGCACGCGAGACGATGGCCAACCACATCCGCGCCATGCTCACCTTCCACGCGCTCGGCGTGCCCACCGTGGATTACGGCAACAACCTGCGCCAGATGGCGCTGGAACAAGGGGTCGCCGATGCGTTCGACTTCCCCGGTTTTGTGCCCGCCTATATCCGTCCGCTGTTCTGCCGCGGCATTGGCCCGTTCCGCTGGGTGGCACTCAGCGGCGACCCGGACGACATCGCCAAGACCGATGCCAAGGTCAAGGAACTCATTCCCGACGATGCCCACCTGCATCGCTGGCTCGACATGGCGGCCGAAAAGATCGCCTTCCAGGGCCTGCCCGCGCGTATCTGCTGGGTGGGCCTGGGCGACCGCCACCGGCTGGGCCTGGCCTTCAATGCGATGGTGCGCAGTGGTGAATTGAAGGCGCCGGTGGTGATCGGCCGCGACCATCTGGATTCGGGCAGCGTGGCCTCGCCCAATCGCGAAACCGAAGCGATGGCCGACGGCTCCGATGCAGTCTCCGACTGGCCACTGCTCAATGCCCTGCTCAACACCGCGTCCGGCGCCACCTGGGTGTCGCTGCATCACGGCGGTGGCGTCGGCATGGGCTTCTCGCAACACGCCGGCATGGTCATCGTCTGCGACGGCAGCGAGGCCGCCGACAAGCGCATCGAACGCGTGCTCTGGAACGACCCGGCCACCGGTGTGATGCGCCACGCCGATGCCGGCTATGCGATTGCAACCGATTGCGCGAAAGAAAAGGCACTGGATTTGCCGGGGATTCTGGGCTGATAGCAATGCGGCGCGTGGACGATCGCGCGCTCAAGATGCGCCGCTCGGCGCTGCCCCAGTGGCGGCCATCGGTCGTCGCGGGGCCTGGATGCGTCGCTGCGTTTCACCCTGAGAGCGCTAACCCAACGTGGCAAGCAGTCGTCAGGCGGGTGCGGACGGCGCGCAGGAACCGGGGTGTACACGTGGTCCATGCCGCCCCGCGCACCGGCCGCGCCCGCATGGCGGTGAATGCAGTCGTTTTGTCGGCTGCCCCAAGGCTTGGCAGCGCTCGTTACCCCAGGCATGCCGAAGCGCTCGTTGCTGCGGTGGCTGTTCTGCCCTGCACGCGCCGATCTAGCGGCCCCGTCACATTCCCGACAATCACCCTCAAGTCTGCGCCTTGCAGGCCGACAAGGTATGCAACGGTTTGAGGAATTTCCATGGGCATCTTGATTTACCTGGTGCCTGCATTCGCACTCTGGGCGCTGATCGCCACCGGACTGGCATTCGTGCGCGGCCGCCAGCTGCGCACCGAATCCGGCGAGCTTGCCAGCACGCAGGACAGCCTTGGCCGCTATCAGGCGGCGCTGTCGCAACTGAAAGCGCGTACGGCCGCCACCACGTTGGAACTGGAATCGCTGCAGCGCAGTTACGCCGTGCTGAAGCAATCGCTGGATCAGCAGGAGCAGAACGCATCGGAGCAGCAGGCAGCCACTGCCGGCCAGGTGATTCCGATGGTGATGGTGCAGCAGTTGGATATCGCCAACGAGATCGGCACGCTGTTCGCGCACGTGGCGCGCGTGGCGCGCAGCCTGCGTCGCTATAGCGCCTACAGCCGCGGCCACAACGCGCCCGAGCCGAGCACGGCGCGCTACGACCTGCACTGGCTTGCCGATTGCCTGCACAGTTTCGATCAGCTGGGTCATGCGCTGGTGCGCGGCAATGTCGCTGCCCTGATCACCGCCTGCCAGGACCTGCTGTCGATGTACGAGCATTATCTGAAGGACGGCTCCGGCTATAACAGCCGCGACACCTTTCAGCGCCTCAGCAACGATGTGCCGCTGTCCGAGGCCACCGATGCGATCCGCTCGATCATCGTCAAGGCGACGTTGGCGCAGGATGTGCGCGATGCGGTGCAGGACGATGAGTTGGTGGCGAACGTTGGGTGAATCGGGAATCGGGAATCGGGAATCGGGAATCGGGAATCGGGAATCGTAAGAGCCTGCGCGCCGGGGAGCTGTTAACTCGATGCCGTGATGTGCACTGTGCTTGGTTGGCTTCAAGCCGCTTGCGCCCATAAAAAAACGCGCCGTTATCGGCGCGTTTTTTCTTTGCACGTTCCAACGCTAGTGCACTGAATCCGAGGAATCGGATGTGATGCGTCGAGTTGGATCAGCGAAGGTCCATTTCAGCGGTTTTGGGTTTTTGTTGTACTGGCGGATGTAGCGCATGAGCTTCTTATCGAGGTCTTTGACTGAGGAGAAAACCCCGCGTGTGATGACATCACGCTGGATGCGGGCGAACCAGTTCTCGACCTGGTTCAGCCATGACGAGTAGGTGGGGGTGTAGTGCATATGAACGCGGGGGTACTCGGCCAGGAACGCATGCACGAGCGGCGTCTTGTGGCTGCTGACGTTATCGCAGATGACATGGATGTCCCGGCCGTTGGACTGACTGGCGACAACCTCTTCGAGGAAGGTCACGAACTGCTCGCTGGTGTGACGAGCTGCCGTTTTGCCCAGCACTTCGCCAGTGCCCGTATTGAGCGCGGCGAACAGGCTCAGTGTGCCATTACGCTTGTATTCGAATCCGTGGCTTTGCGCGCGTCCGGGTGCCAATGCAAGCATCCGGTCCTTGCGGTCCAGCGCCTGGATCGCGGTCTTTTCGTCCACGCAGAAGACCACCGCGTGCGCAGGCGGGTCCAGGTACAGGCCGATCACGTCTGCGGCCTTGGTCTCAAACTCCGGGTCGTTGGAGACCATGTGGGTGTCCAACCGATGCGGACGCACGCCGTGTTTGCGCCAAATGCGCTGGACGGCCGAGAACGACACATTGCCCAGCTCGGCAGCCAGCTTGCGACTGCTCCAGTGCGTCGAACCGTCCTTGGGCTTGTGCTTGAGCGTGCGGTTGAGCACACGCGCTTCCAGCTTGGCCGTCGGTATCTTCGGCGCACGCCCAGGATGCACCGACACCAGCCCGGCCAGTCCTTGCGCCTCAAACGCCGCCGTCCACTTCGAGACGAATGCGTCGTTGCAGGCAAGCTTAGTGCGTATGTGGACTCGACGTTCTCCATCGCTCCAAAGCACAACACACCGCGCGCGGCGCACCAAAGCGGCGTTGCCGTGACGCTTGCGCATCACCGCCTCCAATTCAGCACGCTGTTGGATCGTCAACTTCGTTCTTTGCATGACACACTACCTGGGGATCATGCATCCGATTTCAATGATTCAGTGGACTAGTGCTGGGGTAGCGCGTAGGCGATCAACGCATCGCCTGCCGGGGTTTCCATGAAGTGATGCCCGCCGGCCATGATGACCAGATATTCCCGGCCATCGTATTCGTACACCATCGGGTTGGCTTGGCCGCCGGCCGGCAGCGCGGCATGCCACAGCTCCTTGCCGGTCGCCAGATCGATGGCGCGGATCAGGTCGTCGGTGGCGGCGGCGATAAAGATCAACCCACCGGCCGTCACTACCGCACCACCGTTGTTCGGCGTGCCGATCTCGATGGGCAACCCCGAGCGGATGCCGAACGGGCCATTGCCGCGCGCACTGCCGAACGGACGATCCCAGAGTGTTTTGCCGCTGGCCAGATCGATGGCGCGGATGCCGCCGTACGGCGGTTCCTTGCACAGCAATTTGGTGAACGGCAGCCGCCAACCGGCGTTGACGTTGATCGCGTAAGGCGTACCCGCCTGCGGGTCGCCTGCCCCTTCCGCACCGCCGGCATCGCCACGCACTTCATCGCGCGGTGCCCAGCCCAGTTTGTCGGCCTTGGCGCGCGGCACCAGCAGGTTGTAGTTGGGCATGTCGTTGTAATTGGCAACGATGACACCGCGCCGCGGGTCCACCGCCACGCTGCCCCAATCCGACCCGCCGTTGTAACCTGGGTATTCGATCGAATGGCGGTCCGCTTCCGGTGGCGTGTAAATCCCCTTGTAGCTGGCGGTGCGGAACTGGATGCGGCAGATCAGCTGGTCGATCGGGGTCATGCCCCACATATCGCGCTCGGTCAGATCCGGCTTGCGCAGCGTGTGATACAGCGAAAACGGTTGGGTCTTTGCGCGCATCTGCGGCTCCACGCCGCCACCTGGCACCGCACGTTCTTCCACGCCCACCAGCGGCTTACCGGTGCGCCGGTCCAGCACATACAACTCGCCCTGCTTGCTCGGCAGCAAGACCGCCGGCACGTTGACGCCGTCCTTGGGGAAATCGATCAGGCTCGGCTGCGAACCCAGGTCGTAATCCCAGGCATCGATGTGGGTGGTCTGGAAATTCCACACCGGCTTGCCGGTGGTGACATCCAGCGCCACCAGCGAGGTCGCGTAATGATTTTCCTGCGGCGTGCGCGAGCTGCTCCAGTAATCTGCGGTGGAATTGCCCATCGGCAGATACACATAGCCCAGCTGCTCATCGGCGGCCGCAATGGTCCACATGTTGGGCGTGCCGCGCGTCCAGCTCTGGCCCGGCGGCGGTGCACCGTTCCATTCCGGATGCGTCATGTCCCAGGCCCAGCGCAACTTGCCGGTCACTGCATCGAAGCCTTCGATCACACCGGAAGGCTCGTAACGCTTCTGCCCGTCGAGCACCTGATGGCCGGTGACCACCACGCCACGCACGATGGCCGGTGGTGAATTGATCGACACATAGCCCGGCGGCGTCTGCCCCATGCCGACGGTGATATCGACCTGACCATTGCTGCCGAAATCCGGGCACGGCGTGCCGCTGCGTGCATCCAGCGCAATCAAGCGGCCGTCCAGCGTGCCTTCGATCACGCGCGTGCGGCACAGCGCTGCCGGCGACGTTGCCGTTGCCGTTGCCCCAGCATCTACAGCGTTGGCAGCTGCCGGCACTTCGTAATACGACACCCCACGGCAGGCCGCGGTATACGGAATCGCCTCGTCCTTGACCTTGGGATCGTAACGCCAGCGCTGCTTGCCGCTGGCGGCATCCAGCGCGATCACCTGATTGCGCGCAGTACACAGATACAGGCTGTCGCCCACCTTCAGCGGCGTGGTTTCTGCACCCCAGCGCTTGCTCGGCAGATCGCCGGTATGAAAGAGCCAGGCCTGCTGCAATTGCGCGACGTTGTCGCGATTGATCTGCTGCAGCGGCGAATAGCGCTGGCCGGCCTGGCTGCGTCCGTACGCGGCCCAATCGCCGTCGGCAGGGTCGTTCGCCGGCTGTGCGCCAGAGGCCGTAACCGAAGCAGACCCAGTGCGCTTGACCAGACCACCGAGCATCCCGGCCGCATGCGCCAACGCGCCATCGGCTTCGGTGACGCCGTGCGGCATGAAGGCCAATGCGAAGGCCACCACGAACACCACCGCCAGTGCGCCGGCCACGCTGCGCGAGACCGCGCGCGACACCGGGCGTTGCAATCTCGGCAGCAACAGCGCGAGCACGAATGCCAGGCCGACAATCAAGCCCAGACGCGGCACCCACCGCCAGTAATCGCTGCCCGATTCCCACCATGTCCACAACAGCGAGACCACCACCACGCCGGCAAACCACCAGGCGCCCGCATTGCGGCCGCGAAACAGCAGCGCACCGGCAATCAGCATCGCTGCACCGGCCGGTGCGTAGTACCAGGAGCCGCCCAACGCCGCCAGCCACACACCACCGGCCAGTAGCACCACGCCCAGTAATGCAATCACGCCTCCCAAAGTCGCCAGCGCCCAATGGCCGCGACCGGAAGGACGATCCAGAATCGTCATCAGTTGTTCCTCTTCGAGTAAGCGGCGACGCAACGCCGCCGCACCGCCAACAACCTTCGACCTGTGCCGGTGAAAGAGCCGCGTTCTTTGCAGCGACACGCGAAGACACTGCGTTGCAGATGTCAGCGCCCGCAATAAAACACCACGCGTTAAAAACGACGCGCATAAAAAACGCCGGCTTTCACCGGCGTTTTTCGTCAGCGGCGTTGCTGGCGCGCTGCGATCACGCGTCCGCCGGTGGCGCTTCGCTTGCGCTTGCGTTCGCTTCGTCCACCACGTCGTCCACGTCATCCAGCGATGCGTCCAGGCGTTCCACTGCCTGCAACTTTTCACCCTTGGACAAACGGATCAGCGTGACGCCCTGGGTATTGCGGCCCACGCGCGAGATTTCCGAACCGCGGGTGCGTACCAGCGTGCCGCCATCGGAAATCAACAGCACTTCGTCGGTGGCACCCAACAGCACCGCACGCACCAGCTTGCCGTTGCGCTCGGTGGTCTGGATACCGATCACGCCCTGGGTGCCACGCCCCTTGCGCGGGTACTCGGCCAGCGGGGTGCGCTTGCCGTAGCCGTTTTCGGTGGCGGTCAGGATGTAGGCCGCATCGCCATCATCGGCGATATCGATCAGCGCGGCCTCGGCGCCCTCGGTGGTTTCGACAACCTCATCCACACCGTCGTCTTCGATCTCTTCTTCGACACCGCCGGCACGCTCGGAAACGATCAGGCTGACCACCTCTTCGCCCTTGGTCAGGCGAATACCGCGCACGCCAGTGGCGGTGCGGCCCATCGAACGCACGGTGGATTCGCCAAAGCGCACGGTCTTGCCGTTGGAGGCAAACAGCAACACATCGCGGTCGCCATCGGTCAAGGCCACACCGACCAGCGCATCACCCTCGTCCAGGTTGATCGCGATCTTGCCGCGCGCCAGACGGAAGGCGAATTCGCTCAGCGGCGTCTTCTTGACCGTGCCGTTGCGGGTGGCGAAGAACACGTAGCGGTTATCGACGTATTCGCGCACCGGCAGCACCGCCTGCACACGCTCGCCGGCTTCCAGCGGAATCCAGTTGATGATCGGGCGGCCACGCGCATTGGAGCCGGCTTCCGGCAGCTGATGCACCGGCAACCAGAACACCTTGCCGCTGCTGGTGAAGGTCAGCAGCGTGTCGTGCGTGTTGACCAGCCACAGCTGGTCGATGAAATCTTCTTCCTTGGTCGCTGCGGCAGAACGGCCACGGCCACCGCGGCGCTGCGCGCGATAGGCGCTCACCGGCTGGCGCTTGGCATAGCCGGCGTGCGACAGCGTCACCACCACGTCTTCCGGCGCGATCAGATCGAGGATGTCCAGATCTTCTTCGCTGTGACGGATTTCGGTGCGGCGTTCGTCGCCGTATTCTTCGCGGATATTGATCAGCTCGTCGCGGATCACCTGCAGCAGCACGTCGGGGTTTTCGAGAATGCGGATCAGGCCTTCGATGACGCCGAGCAACTGCTTGTACTCGTCGGTCAGCTTTTCCTGTTCCAACCCGGTCAGGCGATGCAGACGCATTTCCAGGATCTGCGAAGCCTGCACTTCGCTGAGCTGGTAGAAGCCCTTGATCAGGCCCACGCCCGGCGGCAGATCTTCCGGCTTGGACGCTTCGGCCCCGGCCGCGCCCAGCAGCGCGCCGACCAGACCCGGTTGCCAGGTCTTGGCCAGCATGCGCTCGCGTGCTTCCTGCGGGTTGGCCGAGGTCTTGATCAACTCGATCATTTCATCGATGTTGGCCAACGCAACGGTCAGGCCTTCCAGCACGTGCGCACGCGCACGCGCCTTGCGCAGCTCAAAGATGGTGCGGCGGGTGACCACCTCGCGCCGGTGGCGGATGAACGCCTCCAGCATCTGCTTGAGGTTCATCAACTGCGGGCGGCCATCGATCAGCGCCACCATGTTGATGCCGAACACCGACTCCATCTGGGTCTGCTGGTACAGGTTGTTGAGCACAACCTCGGCAGACTCGCCGCGCTTGATTTCAATATAGATGCGCATGCCGTCCTTGTCGGACTCATCGCGCAGCTCGCTGATGCCTTCGAGCTTCTTTTCCTTGACCAGCTCGGCGATCTTTTCGATCAGCCGCGCCTTGTTGACCTGGTACGGGATCTCGGTGACGACGATCGCTTCGCGGCCGTTGTCGGCCACTTCCACATCGGCCTTGGCACGGATGCGCACGCGGCCACGGCCGGTGCGGTAACCGGCGGCAATGCCGGCGGTGCCGTTGATGATGCCGGCGGTGGGGAAATCCGGGCCGGGGATGTATTCCATCAGGCCTTCGACATCCAGCGCCGGGGTGTCGATCAGCGCGATGCAGGCGTTGATCGCCTCGGTCAGGTTGTGCGGCGGAATATTGGTGGCCATGCCTACCGCGATACCGGCCGAACCATTGACCAACAGGCTCGGGAACCGGGTCGGCATGACCGTCGGCTCCTGTTCCTTTTCATCGTAATTTGGCTGGAAATCGACGGTTTCCTTGTCGATGTCGGCCATCAGCTCATGCGCCAGCCGCGACATGCGCGACTCGGTGTAACGCATCGCCGCAGCAGAGTCGCCGTCGACCGAACCGAAGTTACCCTGGCCGTCCACCATCATGTAACGCAGCGAGAATGGCTGCGCCATGCGCACCAGCGTGTCGTACACCGACTGGTCGCCGTGCGGGTGGTATTTACCGATGACGTCGCCGACGATACGCGCCGACTTGAAGTAGGCCTTGTTGCTGTGTGCGCCCAACTCGTGCATCGCGAACAACACGCGTCGGTGCACAGGCTTGAGGCCGTCACGGGCATCGGGGAGTGCGCGGCCCACGATCACGCTCATCGCGTAATCGAGATAGCTCTTGCGCATCTCGTCTTCCAGGTTGACCTGGATGATTTCCTTGGCGGTTTCTGCCATTCGGGTTCCGTAAGTGAGGTGGCGGGCGAGCCGGAAAGCCGCGTCGGGGGCGCCTTAGTCACAGGCTGCCGGCCCCACGCTCCCGCCGATCGATTCAAGCACCGGATTGTACCACGGCAGGCCACCCCGATGGCTCCGGTTTACCAGCCAGAAACAAGCACTTGCAGGGAGTTTGCGCGGCGTTGGCAGCCTGCCGGCGCGGTGCCGGGCTCAGTTGCCGAACGCCGCCTGCATCCGCGCCAGGTCCGGCTGCGCGATCACACCGCGTTCGGTAACGATCGCATCGATCAGATCGCCGGGGGTGACGTCGAACACCGGGTTCCAGGCGTGGATGCCGTCGGCCACCGTCCTGACCCCGCCTACGCCGAACAATTCGCCCGGATCGCGCTGTTCGATCTCGATCTGATCGCCACTGGCAGTGGCCATATCCACCGTGGACGACGGCGCCACCACCATGAACTTGACGCCGTGGTGGCGCGCAGCGATCGCCAGCTGATAGGTGCCGATCTTGTTGGCAGTGTCGCCATTGGCGCAGATGCGGTCAGCGCCGACGATCACCCAATGCACCAGCCCGGACTTCATCAGATGCGCGGCGGCCGAATCGGCGATCAAGGTGGCGTCGATACCGTCCTGCTGCAATTCCCACACGGTCAGGCGTGCGCCCTGCAGCCACGGCCGGGTTTCGCCGGCAAACACCTTGGCAATGCGCTGTTGCGCCATGCCGGCGCGGATCACACCCAGCGCCGTGCCGAAGCCGGCGGTGGCCAGCGAACCGGTGTTGCAATGGGTCAGCACGCCGCTGCCCGGGGCGATCAGCCCGGCGCCGAGCGCGCCCATGTGGCGGTTGGCGGCCAGATCCTCATCAGCGATGGCCTGCGCCTCGCGCGCGATCACCTCGCGCCAGTCGGCGCCGGCCGCGCCCAGCACCCGGCGCATGCGCATCAGCGCCCAGGCCAGGTTGACCGCGGTCGGGCGCGCCGCATTGAGCCGCAGCAACGCCGGCTCGAGTTTCTGCAGCGCGGCGCTGCCGTCGTCTGCAACGACATCGCGTGCGGCCAGCACCACGCCCCACCCGGCCGCAATGCCGATCGCCGGCGCACCGCGCACGGCCAGCGAATGAATCGCCTCGGCCACCGCGTCGCTGGTGTCGCAACGCACATGTTCCACCACGAAGGGCAGCTTGCGTTGGTCGAGCAATTCCAGGGCATCGCCGGTCCACAGGAGTGGCCGGATGTGGTCGTAGCGGGCGTAATCGATATGGGCGCTGTCGTTCATGCGTCCATTGTAAGGCGCGGGGGCGGTGCAGTCAGTGGACCTTCAATGCTCAGCTCGCAGTCCTCAAGCACCAGCAAACGCCTGGTTAGTCGGGGCGCGGTGCCCTCACCGCTTGCGGGACACGCCGTTAATCCGTCCCTGGAGGCTCGGTGGCGGCATCCATGCCGCCAACGGTCCCGCAATCGGCAAGGGCACCGCACCAGACAGTTGGCTGGGGGCTTCATTAAGAAACGAAGTCAACGCACCAGGCAGTTTGCTGACTGTTTTATTGAAAGCCATGCGCACCGACCAACTCGACTGGTCCTTGCCCGCTCACCGTCGCGGGACCTTGAGCGGCATGGATGCCGCGCCAGAGCCTCCGGGGACGGATTCACGGCGTGTCCTGCGATGGTGGGCGGGCAAGGGCCCTGCAGCAAAAAGGACGTACTCGCAGCGTGTCCCGCAACGGTGGGCGTGCAAGGGCCCGGCAGCCAAACCGCTGAGCAACCGCCTCGCGGCGAGACCTGAATCCTCCGCCCGGCAATCGACCGACGCGCGGTAGCGCAGCGGCCCGGTCAGCCACTCAGTCGACGATGAACTCGGCGCGGCAGCCGTCGTTCACCCACACACCGTCGCGGCTCCAGCCCCAGGTCTGGCCTTCCACGCACGGCGTTCTGGACATCTGCCGGCCCAGGCGCACGGCGCGCTCCACCGACACCCCGCAGGTGCGGCGCGCGCTTTTTTTGGATTCGCAGGTGACCATGCGCGGCACCGTCACGAAGCCGGAGCCATCTTCGGCACCCACTTCGAATTCGCCATCGCATCCACGCGACACCCAGATCTCGTTACGGCGAACGCCCCAGGTACGGCCCTCCTTGCACGGCCACATCGAACGTTGCCGCAGCAGCCGCACCGGCGCGCCACGCAGCACCACCGGGCATGCCACTTTGCCGCCATTGGAATCGCAGCGCACCACGCGGCGCATCACCGTTGCGGTCTGCACGCGGGACGCTGCGAATTCGGCGCGGCAGCCTTGTTCCACCCACACGCCATCGTCTTCGACGTCCCATTCGCTGCCGCGGATACAGCTGGTCTCGGAGAGCTGGCGCACCAGTTGCACGCCATTGGCGATGTCCATCGCGCAGTGCACGCGCGCCATGTCCTTGGACTCGCAGCGCACCACACCGGCCGCGCGCTCGGAAGCGCGCGCATCGACGAGCATCAGCAGCGGCAAGCACCACAAACCGCATAAGCTGATCAGCCATTTCATGCCGACAATCCTCACCCCGAAACGATCTACGTCGCGCCCCTGTTGACGTGAAGATGAGAGCATCATCGATGTGAAGATAGCAATACGGCGCAGGTGACAACGGCATGGCAGCGTGGTGCGCGCCTGCTATGACCAGGCAACCGCAAGCTGCCTGGTTTGTGCAGGATGTGCCAGACAGGCCCGATCTGTTGTGTGCCGGCCCGGTCTGGCGCGGACATCTGCCGTGCCGCACCCGCGTTGTGGCAGCGCCTTGGTCGTCTGGCGCAGTGGCTGCTGCGCCGCGACTTCAGGCGCGGGCAAAGTCGAAGGCCAGCACGTCGGCAATCTGCGTGGTGCCGCGCAAGGCCATCAGCAGGCGATCCACGCCCACCGCCACACCGGCGCAGTCCGGCAACTGCGACAACACTGCAAGCAGGCGTTCATCCAGCGGCAGCTGCGGCAATCCGCGCGCCGCACGCACGGCGTTGTCGCGTTCGAAGCGCGCACGCTGCTCCTGCGCATCGTTCAGTTCGTGGTAGCCGTTGGCCACCTCGAAGCTGCCCAGATACAGCTCGAAACGCTCGGCCACCGGTGGGTCGTCGTGGCGCACACGCGCCAGCGCGCATTGGCTGGCCGGCCAGTCGTGCACGACCGTCAGGGTGTCGCTGGCAAAGCCCGGCTGGATGCGATGGGTCATCAGCAGGTCCAGCCAATCGTCGCGGGTCAGGCCGGCGGGATCGATGGCCACGTCATGCAGCGCGGCGCGTAATGTTTCGAGCGGATCGCGCAGCGGGTCGATGCCCAGCGTCTGCACGAACAGCGTGCGATACGTCAGCACCTGCACCGTGACCTCGCGCCCGACCAGCGCAAGCGCACGACGCACCAGTTCGATGGTTTCCTGCGCAAGGCTGCGTTCGTTCCGGCCCACCCGATACCATTCGAGCATGCTGAATTCGGGGTTGTGGCGGCCGCCGGCCTCGCCATTGCGAAACACCCGGCCCAGTTCGTAGCAATCGCCCACACCTGCGGCAAGCAGGCGTTTGAGCGGATATTCCGGCGAGGTGCGCAACCAGCGGAGCGGCACGCCGGCATCGACATGGCCGCTGAAGCGGGTGCTGAAACTCTCAATGTTCGGCTCGGTATTGCCGGCTACCGACAGCACCGGCGTTTCCACTTCCAGCACGCCGCGTTCGGCGAAAAAGTCGCGGATCGTGGCATTGAGCCGCGCACGCAACTGCAGCGCGGCCAGATCGACCTGCGCTGCGCTCATGGTTGTTGGCCGTGTTCGCCCAGGAAGGCCAGCAAACGTGCTTCGTCCCAGATATCCACGCCCAGCGATTGCGCCTTGTCGAGCTTGGAGCCGGCTTCTTCGCCGGCCACCAGGAACGCGGTCTTCTTGGAGACGCTGCCGGCGACCTTCGCGCCCAATGCTTCGAGTCGCTGCTTGGCGGCATCGCGTGTCAGCGCAGCCAGGGTGCCGGTGATGACCACCGTCTGGCCATCGAGCGGGCCGGTCTGCAGCGCATCGGCTTCCGGCAGGCGCGCCAGCACCGTTTCCATCGCCTGTTGCGCTGCGCTGGCCAACGCGGCGTTTTCCGGGCGATCCAGCCATTGCAGCAACGCGGCCACCACGGGCGCGGGAACGCCGGCCTGTTGCAAGGCATCGGCGCCTGCGGTGCGCAATGCGGCGAACGATTCCACCGCAGCGGCGAGCTGTTGCGCGCGCACCGGCGTCACCTTGGGGATGTCCATGTCTTCCAGCACGCTGGCGAAACTCAATGCCTCGCGCAGCCTGGGCGATGGCGGATGCGCATCGCCGATCCGTACGCCACGCTCCAGCAGATCGTCGATGGCCTGCTGATTGCCGGGCTGGTCGAGGAAGTGCCCGAGCGAACGCGCCACTTCGCCACCGATATCCGGCACGCGCTTGAACAACGGCCATGGCAGATGGCGGATCAATTCCAGATCGCCGAACCAGGCCGACAACGCCTTGGCCGTGCTTTCGCCCACATGCTCGATGCCCAGCGCAAACAGGAAGCGCTCCAGCGTGGTATCGCGCGATGTTTCGATCGCCTCGATCAGGTTCTCGGCCCACTTGGTGGCGATCTTCTTGCGGTTCCAGTCGAACTTCGGCAGGCCTGCGCGCAGCAGATCGGCCTGCCAGGTCTGCGGCACCTCGCGCTCGCCGGCCAGGTCCACGCCAATGCCGACCACACGGGTTTCCAGCTGCGCATACGCACCGCTGGCCAGATGCTCTCGCGCTTCACGCAGGAAGCCATGCGGGCTCTCGGCGGTGCTGATCAGGCGCAGCTGCAGCAGCTGATCGACGGTAAGCAGATACAGATCGGCAACGCCCTGCACCAGGCCACTGTCGACCAGCACTTCGATGAATTTTTCGCCCAGGCCATCCACATCCATCGCGCGCCGCGAGACGAAATGCCGGAAGGCTTCCTTGCGCTGCGCCGGGCAGGTCAATTCGCCGGAACAGCGCCACACCGCCTGGCCTTCTTCGCGCACGATCTCCGAACCGCACACCGGGCACTGCGTGGGCATGCGCCATGGCTGGGTGCCGGGCGGGCGCTGATCGGCCACCACCGCGGCCACCTCCGGGATCACATCGCCGGCGCGGCGCACGATCACCGTGTCGCCCACCCGCACATCCAGCCGCGCGATCTGGTCGGCGTTGTGCAGCGTGGCATTGGTGACGACCACCCCGGCCACATGCACCGGCTTCAAGCGTGCGACCGGCGTGGCCGCACCGGTGCGGCCGATCTGGATCTCGATCGCTTCCACCGTGGTGGACTGCTCCTGCGCCGGGAACTTGTGTGCAATCGCCCAACGCGGTGCGCGCGACACGAATCCCATCTCGCGTTGCCCGGCCAGATCGTCGAGCTTGTAGACCACGCCATCGATATCGAAGGGCAATCCATCGCGCGCTTCGCCGATGCGTTGGTAATACGCCAATAAACCCTCGCTGCCCTGCACCACTTCGACCAGCGCGCTGACCGGAAAGCCCCATTCGCGCAGCTGCGCCAGGATTGCCGAATGCGTCTGCGGCAATGCGCCTTCGCTCACCTCGCCCACGCCGTAGGCAAAGAAACTCAGCGGGCGCTGCGCAGTGATGCGCGCGTCCAGCTGGCGCAGCGAGCCGGCCGCGCCATTGCGCGGGTTGGCCAGCACCTTGCCGCCCTGCGCGCGCATCTGCGCGTTGTAGGTTTCGAAGGCGGCGCGCGGCATGTAGACCTCGCCGCGCACTTCCAGCACCTGTGGCCAGCCTTCGCCGCGCAGGCGCAGCGGAATCGCCTTGACGGTGCGCAGATTGGCGCTGACATCCTCGCCGGTGGCGCCATCGCCGCGCGTGGCCCCCTGCACGAACTCGCCATTTTCGTAGCGCAGGCTGATCGCCAGACCGTCGAGTTTGGGTTCGGCCGAAAAGACCGGCTGTTTGATTTCCAGGCGCTCGCTGATGCGCCGCACGAACTCACCCACTTCCTCATCGCTGAAGGCATTGCCCAACGACAACATCGGCAAGGCATGGCGCACTTCGGCAAACCGCGACGCGGCCAGATGGCCGACACGCTGGGTCGGAGAATCGGCCGATGCCAGCTGCGGATGCGCCGCTTCCAGCGCCTCCAGCTCGCGCATCAGACGGTCGTAATCGACGTCGGCCATCTGCGGCTCGTCGAGCACGTGATAACGGTAGTTGGCGTCTTCGATGCGACGGCGCAGGGCATCGATGCGCTGCGCGGGATCCGGGCTGACAGTCATACGATCGCTGGGCTGGCTCTGGGCCGCTCATTCTAACGGGCCATGCCGATGCCAAGCGCTGGCACAAGCGCCTTCGGTCGCGCGGATCGATCGATGGATGAAGGCGTTGGCATTGGCGGCATCCGCCGCGTTGGTGATGCTTAAACCACACCTTGCCACGTGTCTGCCTCGGAGCAAAGCAGGTGCTTCAGAAGCTGCAAATACTGCTGGAAAGCGAGCCCGGCGGTTACCTGGCCTGTGTACGCAAACGCTGGAAACACCACCGTCGCTACCACCTGATTGCAGCGCGCGCCGGCACGACCGGCCCTGCGGGTATTTCCCGATAGGCAGACACGCCCAAACCGGCTAGCGTGGCGCCCTCGTTGCCCGCCGCTTCTGGAGTTCACCCGTGTCGTTGCCCGTCTCGCGCCGCTCGTTTCTCAGCCTCGCCACCACCGGCGTGGCGGTTTCCGCACTGGGGCTGGCACCCGCGGCCGAGGCGGCCCGCAAGCGCACCGCGGCGCCGGCAACGCCGGGCGTGGCCGCCGCGGCCGGCACCGTGTACCTCAACCTCAACGAGCACCCGCTCGGGCCTGCCCCGGCGGCGGTTGACGCTGCCACGCGTGCGCTGGCGCGCTCGGGCCGCTACCTGTTCGAGCTGGAGCAGGATCTGCGCAACCTGATGACCGGCGAGCTGCAGCTGCCCAACGATCATCTGTCGTTGTTTCCCGGTTCCAGGGATGCATTGAGTCGCGCCAGCAATCTGTTCACCTCCGCGCGCGCCGGGCTGGTGGTGGCCGACCCTAGCTTCGACCCGCTGATCGAAAGCGCCACTGCCCGCGGCGTGGCCGTGCGCAAGGTGCCGCTGCGTGCCGATGGCGCACACGACGTCAAGGCGATGGCCAAGGCCGACCCGACCGCAGGCCTGATCTATGTTTGCAACCCCGGCAACGCGACCGGTTCCATCACCCCGCGCGCCGAGATCGAGTGGCTGCTGGCCAACAAGCCTGCCAGCGCGGTGCTGGTGGTCGACGAGGCGTATATCCATTACAGCAACGAGCCCTCGGTGGCCGATCTGGTGCGGCAGCGCCAGGACCTGATCGTGCTGCGCAGCTTCTCCAAGCTCTACGGCATGGCCGGCCTGCGTCTGGGCGCCGCCCTGGCCCCGCCGGGCCTGCAGACCAGACTTGCCGCGTTCGGCAGCAACCCGTTGTCGGTGCCGGCGATGGCCGCCGGCATCGCCAGCCTGCGCGACCCACTGCTGGTGCAGACCCGCCGCGCAGACAACGCCCGCGTGCGCGACGAAACCATCGCCTGGCTCAAGGGCAAGGGTTACACCTGCCTGCCCTCGCAAGCCAACTGCTTCCTGCTGGACGTCAAACGCGATGCGGGCGTGTTCGCCGATTCGATGCAGAAGCAGGGCGTCATCGTCGGCCGCAGCTGGCCGATCTGGCCCAAGCGCGTGCGTGTCAGCGTGGGCACCGAAGCGGAGATGCTGCGTTTTCGCGAGGCGTTCGGCAAAGCCAAGCGCTAACTCGCAAAGCGTTTGATAAAGCCAACGCGAACCCTTCTCCCATCGTGACATTGTCCTGCTTTATGGGGGAGAAGGTGCCCCGCCAGGGGCGGATGAGGGGCGCATCGCCGCGTCGCTACGCGCCTTCAGAAATGACACACCACAAGTGGCTTCGCCCCGTACCCTCACCCCAACCCCTCTCCCGCCGGGAGAGGGGCTTTAAAACTACTGATCCATCGCCTCGCTGTTGGAAGCGCGTAGCGTGCGCCGGATCCACAGATAGCTGTTGACGAAGGTCAGTGCCATCGAGCCGGCGTTCCATAGCAGCAGCTCGCGCAGCATCGGCGGGCCTTGCAGGATGTGCGTGTAGTAACGGCGGTCGAACAGCGCGATCGCATGCGGCAGGAACACGCTGATGAAGGGCGTTGGCACCGGCGCGACCAGCAAGGTGATCGCGCCCGCAAAGCCGCCTACCAACCAGGGCGAATGCCGCGGGCGTTTGCGCAGGCGCGCGGCGATCCTGGTAAAGATCCACAACAACGGCATCGCCAGGATCGCCCACAGCACCAGCAGCAACGCCACCGCCAACACGCCCTGCAGGCTCAACATGTCAACTCACCAGCGCGGCGACTTGGTCAGCGGCGGTGCCTGATGCTGGCGGTCGTAGGCACGCAGTTCGTCGCGGATATGCGCCACGCGCTGCCGGCCCAAGGCGTTACGGCTGTCGTCCAGCACCACGCCATCGAGCAGTTCGGCCATGCGCTGCACAGTGGGCAGCATCTTTTCCCAGGCATCCAGCGCGGTCATTGGCGCCGGCAGCGTGAGGAAAAACGCAATCGCCGGGGTCTGCATCTCGCGGATGTTGGCCATGTCGAAGCTGCCGGGCTTGAGGATGCTGGCCATGCTGAAGATCGGCCCGCGCTCCGGATGCCCTTCCACCAGACGGTGGAATACATTCATGTGGCCGAAGACCAGCCCGGTCTTTTCGGCAGCGACCACCACATCTTCGCCGCGCAGCACCTGGCCGGCCTTGGCGGCCACGAACAGCGAGACGATCTTGTCGAAATCCTGGTTCGGGCGCTTGCCGACATCGTTACCGCCAGCGGCGTCCTGGTCGTCCTGGTTGAGCTCGCTCTGCTCGACGCTTGCGCCGCGTTCCAGCGCTTCACCATCCATGCCGGTTTCGCCGGAAATCACCGGTTCGCGCCGTTCGCGCGGCTGGCCATCGTCCTTGTCGACGCGACGGCCCTGCGGCGATTTCTTCGGGCGACCAAACAGGAAGATGGCCGCGACCAGCAGCAGTCCAGCGATCAGGATCCCGATCCGGATCATGGCCATGTCGGACATTCAGCGTGCCTCCGCATAAGAGTGACAGGTGTCGATATTCCAACAAGCATGGCACGTCATGCCGCACCCGCCAAACGTGCGGCCTCTTCCAGGTCCACGCTGACCAGGCGGCTGACGCCTGGCTCGCGCATGGTCACACCGGAGAGCTGACGCGCGGCTTCCATCGTGGCCTTGTTGTGGCTGACGAACAGGAACTGCACCTTCTCGCTCATCTCGCGCACCATGTTGGCCAGGCGGCCGACGTTGGCCTCGTCCAGCGGTGCGTCCACCTCGTCGAGCAGACAGAACGGCGCGGGATTGAGCTGGAAGATCGCAAACACCAGCGCCACCGCCGTCATCGCCTTCTCACCGCCGGATAGCAGCGAAATGCTCGACACGCGCTTGCCCGGCGGGCGCGCCATGATGGTCACGCCGGTATCGAGCAGGTCTTCGCCTGTGAGCTCCAGATACGCGTGACCACCACCGAACAGGCGCGGATACAGCGCCTGCACGCCGGAGTTGACGCGGTCGAAGGTGTCCTTGAAACGGCCGCGGGTTTCGCGGTCGATCTTGCGGATGGCTTCTTCCAGGGTTTCCAGCGCGGTATTGAGATCCAGGTTCTGCGCGTCCAGATATTCCGAACGCTGCGCGGCTTCGCCGTATTCCTGGATGGCAGCCAGATTCACCGGCTCCAGGCGACGCATGCGCCCGTCGATCTGGCCCACTGCCGCCTCCCACTCCGCCGCATTGGCGGCCTCGGGCAGGCCATTGACCACGTCTTCGAGCACGAACCCGGCCTTGACCACGGCAGCCGACAACTGTTCGGCACTGAGCACCAGTGCTTGCTGGTCGAGCTTGCGCTGGGAAATGCGTTCGCGCTGCGCCAGCGCCTGTTCGTCGCGCTGCTGACGGGTTTGTTCGAAGCTGCGGAGTTCGCTGTCGATGCTGTCCAGCAGGGTGCGCGCCTCGCCCAGCGCGCGCTCGGTGCGCACGCGCTCGCTCAATGCGGCCTGATGTTCGTGCTCCAGCGTTTCCACCGGCGAGTCGCCGTCGCTGAGCTGGGCCACCAGATCTTCCAGGCGCGTGTCGAGCTGGCCGCGCTGGCTGTCCATGCGCTCCAGCGTCTGACTCAGCGAGGCGATCTGGGTGCGCTGCGACTCCAGCGTCAGCGCCAGCGCATGCATCGCATCGCGCACGCCACGTGCGGCATCGCGCGCTTGATCGCGTGCATCGGTGAGCTGGCGACGCTCGCTTTCCAGCGCTTCGCGCGTGCCCTGCAGATCGCCCATCAAGGTGACCGCATCTTCGAGCTTGGCGCGCGCTTCGCGTGCCTGTTCGCGGCTGGTGTCCAAGGTTTCCAGCAACTGCGACAACTCGGTTTCGATGCGCTCGATGCGGGTGCGCGCGGCATCGACCTTGCCTTGCTGGCTCTGCAATTGCCCGGCCAGTTCGGAGACGCTGCGGTGCGACATGTACAGCTGGCGCTGCGCGTCTTCGCGCTGCTGCTCGGCCGCCAGCAGTTGTTCGCGGAAGCTGGCGAGCTGGTGCTCGAGCTCGGCTTCGCGCTCCTGCAGCGTTTCGATCTGGGTGCGCAGCTGCTGGATTTCGCGCTCGCGCAGCAAGGCGCCCTGCTTGGCCGCGCCGGAGCGCGAGACGCGCACCCAGCCCTCGCCCAGCCGCTCGCCGTTGCGGGTGATGACCGAGTCGCCCTCGGGCAGGCTGCGCTGCAACGCGCGTGCGGCGTCCAGATCTTCGGCAGTGTGCAGGCGCGCCAGCAGGCGACGGATCGCGATCGGCCCCTGCACCTTTGCGGCCAGCGAAGTCGGCGCAAAGCTCGCGTTGTCGGTGGCGCTGGACACCAGCGCGATGCGGCCATCGCCCAACTCGCCCAGCGCATCGACCAGTTGCTCCGGCGCATCCACCAGCACGCCTTCGATCAACTGCCCCAGTGCGCCTTCGACTGCATTTTCCCAGCCGCTTTCAACGCTGATGCGCTCGCCGACACGCGCCGCCGAATCCAGCCCGCGCGACTTCAGCCACGCCACTGCCGCGCCCTGCTCCTGACCGAGCGCGGCCTGCTGCAAGGTTTCCAGCGACGACAGTCGGCCACGCGCGGCCTGCGCCTGCTTGCGCACTTCGGCCAGCTCGCCCTGGCTGGCCCGCTGCTGTTCCTGCAGTCCGCCGAGCGCGTGCTTGCGCGCTTGGACCTGCTCGGTCAATCCGTCCAGCGACGTCTTCTGGGTTTCATGGCGCAGTTCGATCTGCTCGAACGCCTCGGCCAACGCATCCAGGTCCAGCCCGGCGCGTTCGTTGACGAGCGCTTCGCGGCGGCGGTCGGCTTCCAGCGACTGGCGGTCGAGATAATCGACGCGCGTGCGCTCCACTTCGCCGGCACGCGAAGCTTCGCCGGTGTCGCGGTTATGGGTTTCCCAACGCTGCTGCCAGTCGGCCAGCCGCGCTTCGGCTTCGCGTAGCGACTCCTGGCGGAATTCGTGGTCTTCGCGCAGTTGCTCCAGTTGCGGTTCGGCCGCATCCACGGCCTCGCGCAGTACCGCCAATTTGGCCGAATCGCCGCTGATGTGCTGGGTCAATTCCTGCAGCTGGCTCTGCGCCTCATCGCGCGCCTTGTGCAGGCGATGCGAGAGCTCGCGTTGATGCTGGATCTGCTGCTCGATGCGCGCCAACGCACCACCGACCTGATAGACATCGGCCTGCGCCTTGGCCACCGCTTCGGCGGCTTCTTCGCGGCGCACGCGGCCGGTCTCGATGCGCGCTTCGGCATCGCGCTGGTCGGCGATCAGCTGCTGCAGGCGGGTTTCTTCCTGGTTCAATTTTTCGCGCAGGCCCTGCAACTGCCCGTCCAGGCCGCGGTATTCCAGCGCCTTCCACTCGGCATCCTTGATCCGGCGCTCTTCCTGCAGCGCCTGATACTGCTCGGCCTGGCGCGCCTGGCGCTGCAGATGCGCCAGCTGCTTGGTGATTTCCTCGCGCAAATCGCCCAGGCGATCGAGATTTTCGCGGGTATGCCGGATGCGCGTTTCGGTTTCCTTGCGGCGCTCCTTGTACTTGGAAATGCCGGCGGCCTCTTCCAGATACACGCGCAGGTCTTCCGGGCGCGCCTCGATGATCTGGCTGATCATGCCCTGCTCGATGATCGAGTAGCTGCGCGGGCCAAGGCCCGTGCCCAGGAACAGGTCGGTGATGTCGCGGCGGCGGCATTTGGTGCCGTTGAGGTAATAGGCGCTGTTGCCGTCGCGGCTGACCAGGCGCTTGACCGAGATCTCGTTGAACGAGGCGAACTCACCGGTGATGGTGTGATCGGAATTGTCGAAGATCAGCTCCACCGTCGCCTGCGACACCGGCTTGCGCGCCGAGGAGCCGGAGAAGATCACGTCGGTCAGCGAGTCGCCGCGCAGGCGGCTGGCCGAGCTTTCGCCCATCACCCAGCGCACCGCATCGATGATGTTGGACTTGCCGCAACCATTGGGGCCGACGATGCCGGTCATGTTGGTGGGCAGATGCAACGTGGTCGGGTCGACGAACGACTTGAAACCGGACAGTTTGATCGTGGACAGGCGCATGGGGGCTGGAGATTCCGGGCACCGCGCGGACGAAGCCGGCAGGTACTTTTCCTGTGAAGCCAGCGCCCAAGCCCTTGATGCATAAGATCTGCGGGCCGTGGAACCGGCAATGGGGCATGAGTATAACGGGCATGCCAGCGCTGGCGGCGGCGCCCCAAAAAACGAAGGGCGCCTAACAAGGCGCCCTTCGGGTGACACAGATGGCCTGGATCAGGCGTCGGATTCGACGATGACCTTGACCGAGGTTTCCACATCGGCGTGCAGGTGCAGCACAACGTCGTACTCGCCGACATTGCGGAATGCGCCTTCGCCCAGGATGACTTCGCTCTTTTCCAGCGGCAGGCCGGCGGCGGTGAACGCCTCGGCGATGTCGCGCGGGCCAACCGAGCCGTACAGCTTACCTTCGGTGGACGCATGCGCGCCGATGGTGACGCTGGCGCCTTCGAACTTGGTGGCGCGGCTCTGTGCGTCGGCCAGGATGCTGTTGGCCTTGGCTTCGTAATCGGCACGCTTGGTTTCGAACGCTTCAACGTTCGCAGCGGTGGCCGGCACGGCCTTGCCCTGCGGCACGAGGAAGTTGCGGCCGTAACCCGGCTTGACGCTGACCTTGTCGCCCAGGTTGCCCAGGTTGGTCACTTTCTGCAGAAGAATCAGATCCATGGTGGTACTCCGTTATTCGTTAGCGCGGGCGCTTTGGCCGACGCAACGTTTGCTGTCCGAAAAGACGGGATTCGGGAATCGGGATTTGGGAATCGCAAGAGCACGATCAACACCGCATCTCGAATGACCGGCCTCTATATTTTTAATAACCCGCACATGGATGTGCGGGCTCTTGTGAGGGACTCACATACAACCGTGCGGGCTATTGTGAGGGACTCACAACCGTGCGGGTCTTGCGCAAGGAGCCGCACACATGCGGACTCCTGCGCGGAATTGCTTAGACGTCGTGATTGTCCGTGTACGGAATCAGCGCCAGGAAACGCGAGCGCTTGACAGCCGTCGCCAGCTGACGCTGGTACTTGGACTTGGTGCCGGTCACGCGGCTCGGAACGATCTTACCGTTCTCGGTGAGGTACTGGCGCAGGGTATTGAGATCCTTGTAATCGATCTCTTTGACGCCCTCGGCGGTGAACTTGCAGAACTTGCGACGACGGAAGAACTTGGACATGACAGCGCTCCTTAAGCGGCTTCGGCGTTGTCGCCGTCGGTATCGGTGGCGGCAGGTGCAGCATCGCCCTCATCGTCATCGCGACGACGACGCTCGCTACGCTCGGGCTTGTCGCCCTTCTCGTCCTTGCTCTTCATGATCAGCGACTGCTCGGTGTCCGGGCCATCGCGCTTGACGACCAGGTGACGCAGCACCGCATCGTTGAAGCGGAAGCTTTCCACCAACTCGCTCAGCACGGCCTGGTCGACTTCGATGTTGAGCAGCACGTAGTGCGCCTTCACCAGGTTCTGGATCGGGTAGGCCAGCTGACGACGGCCCCAGTCTTCCAGACGGTGGATGGTGCCGTTACCGCCCTCGATCAGCGACTTGTAGCGCTCGATCATGGCCGGGACCTGCTCGCTCTGGTCCGGATGGACCAGGAACACGACTTCGTAATGACGACTCATGTTGTTTTACCTTTCGGATGTGGCCACGTGGGCCGGACAGCTCCCCGGTAGCCCGCGCAAGCGGCCGGTGGAGCAAGGGTTCCCAGCCCGGACGGGCAGGAAGCAGGAAAGTATGGCAGTTCAGGCGTTTAGCCACAACCAGCTGGGCCGCAAAGACGCTCCAAAGCCCCTCTCCCCTCGGGAGAGGGGTTGGGGTGAGGGTCCGGTGGCGAAGCCCGCGCAGAATTTCGAAGGCTCATGGCTTCGCCCGTACCCTCATCCGCCCTTCGGGCACCTTCTCCCGAGGGGAGAAGGAACTCCAGTGCCGGTTGGCTCAGCCGGACTCAACGATGCTCGGCTTCGGTCGTAAAGCTTTCCCCGCAGCCGCATTCGGCGGTCGCGTTGGGATTGCTGAAGGTGAAGGTCTCGCTCAGGCCATGCTTGCCGAAATCGATGCAGGTGCCATCCACCAGCGGCAGGCTGGTGGGATCGACGAAGATGCGCACCCCTCCCTGCTCGAACACCGCATCGTCGGCGCGCTTCTCGCGCGCCAGGTCGGTGATGTGGCCCCAGCCGGAACAACCGGTCTTGGTCACGCCAAAGCGCAAACCCAACGCACCCGGGGTCTGCTGCACGAAACGCTGCACGCGCTCCAGCGCGGTGGGGGTGAGGCTGACGGCCATGAGGGCACTCCAAAACAGTGGTGGCAAGTATAGCGAGGCCGCAACAACCGGGCGGCACGCCGTGCGGCGGCGTCTGCAACAGATGGGGGCAGCGCGCGCCTGCGACAAGCGCAGCGTTCGGCAACCTGTTCAGATGCTCGCGCCGGCGCGCCCGCAGCCAGTAAACTCGCAGGCCATTCAAGATCGCTACGGCGAGGAACAGTCATGACGGTGGTCAGCGTTGAACATGCGCTTGCGGGCAAGCTCCCGGAAGGCGGCGAAGTCACGGTGCGGGGGTGGGTGCGCACGCTGCGCGGATCTGCCGGGCTGGCCTTCATCAACGTGACCGATGGCTCGTGCTTCGCTCCGATCCAGGTGGTCGCCAACGACACGCTGCCCAATTTCGACGAGATCAAGCGCCTGACCAGTGGCTGCTCGCTGATCGCCAAGGGCGTGCTGGTGAAGTCGCAGGGCAAGGGCCAGTCGTTCGAGATCCAGGCCAGCGGCGTTGAGATCGTCGGCTGGGTCGAAGACCCGCTGACCTACCCGATCCAGCCCAAGCCGATGTCGCCGGAATTCCTGCGCGAAGTGGCCCATCTGCGCCCGCGCACCAATCTGTTCGGCGCGGTGACGCGCATCCGCAACTGCCTGGCGCAGGCGGTGCACCGGTTCTTCCATCAGAACGGCTTCAACTGGATCAGCACCCCGATCATCACCACCTCCGACGCCGAAGGCGCCGGGCAGATGTTCCGCGTCTCCACGCTGGACATGGTCAACCTGCCGCGCGATGCCACCGGCAACGTGGATTTCAGCCGCGACTTCTTCGGCAAGGAAACCTTCCTCACCGTGTCCGGCCAGCTCAACGTGGAGGCGTACTGCCTGGCGCTGAGCAAGGTCTACACCTTCGGCCCGACCTTCCGCGCCGAGAACAGCCACACCACGCGCCATCTGGCCGAGTTCTGGATGATCGAACCAGAAATTGCGTTTGCCGATCTGGCCGAAGACGCACGCCTGGCCGAGCAGTTCCTCAAGTATCTGTTCCGTGCGGTACTGGACGAACGTGGCGACGACCTGGCGTTTCTGGCCGAGCGCGTGGACAAGAACGCGATCAGCAAACTGGAAGCCTTCATCAATGCCCCGTTCGAGCAGATCGACTACACCGAGGCGGTGAAGCTGCTGCAGAACTCCGGCAAGAAGTTCGACTTCCCGGTGGAATGGGGCCTGGACCTGCAGACCGAGCACGAACGCTGGCTGACCGAAGAACACATCGGCCGCCCGGTGGTGGTCACCAATTATCCCGAGCACATCAAGGCTTTCTACATGCGCCTGAACGACGACGGCAAGACCGTCGCGGCGATGGACGTGCTGGCGCCGGGCATCGGCGAGATCATCGGTGGTAGCCAGCGCGAAGAACGCCTGGATGTGCTGGATGCGCGCATGGCGCAATTCGGCCTGGATAAGGAGCACTACAGCTGGTACCGCGATTTCCGTCGCTACGGCTCGGTGCCGCATGCCGGCTTCGGCCTGGGCTTCGAGCGCCTGGTGGTGTACGTGTGCGGGCTGAGCAACATCCGCGACGCCATCCCCTACCCGCGCGCGCCGGGCAGCGCGGAGTTCTGAGGTGACGACCGCGGCGGCCACGGTCACCATGTACCGCCCGCTGGGGCCGGAGGAATACGCGTTGGTGCGCGACCCCGGCTTCCAACGGTGGCCGCCACGGTTGCCGGAGCAACCGCTCTTTTACCCGGTCACCAACCAGCGCTACGCCGAGCAAATCGCGTCGCGCTGGAACGTTAAGGACAGCGGGGTTGGCTATGTCGCGCAGTTCGAGGTACGCGCAGCGTTCGTCGAACACTACCCCATCCAAAAAGTCGGCGGCGCACACCACACCAAGTGGTGGATCCCGGCCGAAGAACTGGATGCGTCGAATGACACTATCGTCGGCCTGATTGACATCATTGGCCAATTCGATGCCCCACCCACGGAGCACGCCGCATGACGCTGTTCTTCGCACTGTGTTTTGTCGGTGTCGCCGTCGCGGGTTTGACCGCACTGCTGATCTTCTGGCCACTGACGTTGGTGCACCTGCGCGACCGCCACCCGGATGCGCTGGCCAGCTTCGGCGACCCGGCCTTCATCAGTCCCAAGGCGTGGCGCTGGTTGCTGGCGCGCCGTTACCGCAGCTACCGCGACGGTGCACTGTCCGGTCTGGCCACCCCCGCCTGGCTGTCGCTGCTCACCATCTTTTTCGGCCTGGGCATGGCGGCCCTGCTCGGGCTGCTTTCCAAGGTAATGCCATGACGACGTACGAAGACGCGGTGCAGGGCGCACACGACTCCTGGTGGCTGGCCACGATCGGCCGCACGCTGATCTGGGCACGCCTGCGCGTCAATGAAGCCGGTACCGCCGAGGTGCTGGACAGCGACGGCAAGACGCTGCCTTACGACAGCGAAGACAGCGCGCGTGCGGCCTTGTTCGACGCCGAATTCGTGGCGCTGGACGGGCTGGACGAAGAGGACGCGCTGATCCGCGGTTTCTCGCTGCACGAAGTGTCGCCACCGCAGGGCGATGACGACGCCGACCTGCGCGCGCGCATGGTGGTGAGCATGGGCGGCCGCGCCTGACATGTATGCCCCACGCGCGTTTGCGCAGACCGATCTGGCCTTGCTGGACTGGCTGTTCGCACGCGATGCGTTTGTCACCCTGATCAGCCAGGGTGCCGATGGCCAACCGGCGATCTCGCAGTTGCCGGTGCTGTATCGACGCGACGGGCAGGATGTGGTCATCGAAGGCCATTGGGCACGCCCCAATCCGCAGGCGCATAGTCCCGGCAATGCGGTGATCGTGCTGCAGGGGCCGCACGCCTATGTCTCGCCCACCTGGTATCTGGACAAGGAAGCGGCCGCGCGCGTACCCACCTGGAACTACGCCGTTGCGCATCTGCATGGACGCTGCCAGCCGGTGAGCGATGAGGCGGAGCTGGGCGATCTGATCGGGCGCATGAGCGCGCATTTCGAACAGCGCGTCGGCAGCGACTGGGTGTTCGACATGGCGCGCGACAGTCATCGCCGGCAACTGCGTGGCCTGGTCGGCTTCCGCTTCGTTCCAGGCCGTATCGAACTGACCTTCAAGCTGAGCCAGAACCACCCGGCCGGCAATATTGGGGCAGTGAGCGATGCGCTGGCGCTGCAGGCGTCGACCGATGCGCGCGAGGTGGCCACGTTGATGCGCGATGCATTGCGCGCACGCGCTGGCGCGGCCTGAGCGCACCGATCCGTATCCTGCACCACGGCTTTATGGCTCCTGTGTCCACCGCGTCCTTCCCTCCCGCATCTGGAATACTGCGCGCATGAACGAGCTCAACCATTTACTTGAAAACAACCGCGCCTGGTCCGAGCGTATCCGCCGCGAAGACCCGGAATTCTTTTCCAAGCTGTCCACGCAGCAGACGCCGGAATACCTGTGGATCGGTTGCTCCGATTCGCGCGTCCCGGCCAACCAGATCATCGACATGGCGCCGGGCGAGGTGTTCGTCCATCGCAATATCGCCAACGTGGTGGTGCACACCGATCTGAATTGCCTGTCGGTGATCCAGTTCGCGGTGGACGTGCTCAAGGTCAAGCACGTGCTGGTGGTGGGCCATTACGGCTGCGGCGGCGTGTTCGCCAGCCTGACCCAGAAGCGCATGGGCCTGGTCGACAACTGGATCCGCCATGTCACCGACGTGGCCGACAAGCACGAAGCCTGCCTGCACGACGCCGGCGATCTACCGGTGCAACATGCGCGTCTGTGCGAGCTCAACGTGCTTGAACAGGTGGTCAACGTGTGCCGCACCACCATCGTGCGCGATGCCTGGGACCGCGGTCAGGAACTGTGCGTGCATGGTTGGGTGTACAGCCTGCGCGATGGCCACGCGCACGACCTGGGCATGTCGATCAACCGCCCCGAGCTGCTGCAGGAACGCTACGACGCAGCACTGGCGAAGATCCAGGCCGATCACGAAGAACGCTGAGGGCTGCAGCGGCGGCGCACTCTGGCGCATAACCGTCCAGCTAGTGTGCTCAAGGCTTGCCAACACCCGTAAACGCAGACCCGCGGCACTGCCGCATCAGGCTCTTGCCGCATCAGGTGCCGGTCACGTCCGCCCAGCGCGCGCGTGACACGGGGTGGGTCGTTCGCGGCGGCGCCCATCGGCGCCGTCGCTTGGCTATGCTGGGCGTCTTCCATATCGAGAACCGTCGATGCTGGTCCCACCGATCAACCTGCATGCCTGGATCGAGCAACACCGCCACCTGCTCAAGCCGCCGGTGGGCAACAAGTGCATCCAGCAGGATGGCTTCATCATCATGATTGTGGGTGGGCCGAACGCGCGCACCGACTATCACTACGACGAAGGCCCGGAGTGGTTCTTCCAGCTCGAAGGCGAGATGGTGTTGAAGGTGCAGGACGACGGCGTGGCGCGCGACATCCCGATCCGGGCCGGCGAGATCTTTCTGCTGCCGCCCAAGGTGGCGCATTCGCCGCAACGCGCTGCCGGCTCGATCGGGCTGGTGATCGAACGCGAGCGTTTGCCCGGCGAGCAGGACGGCCTGCAGTGGTATTGCCCGCAGTGCAATCACAGGTTGTATGAGGCGATGTTTCCGTTGCAAAACATCGAAACCGACTTTCCTCCGGTGTTCGATCATTTCTACCGTTCGCTCGCACTGCGCACTTGTTCGCAGTGCGGGCACCTGCATCCAGCGCCTGAGCGTTATGCCGCGACCGAAAGACAAGGTGGCAGCGGCATGTGATTGCGGCGAATACCGGTAGCGCGATGTCCGTGATCGCTCGTACGGAAACTCTGGTTTTAGCCGCGTTTGCCGAGCTTGCGTGCGTCAGCAGCGCTGCGTCTGCGTATCCGAGAAGTCCGCAGTTTCGCTCGTACCCTTGCCCCAACTCCCGCTTCGCGCCCCTGCCCGCACTTGCGCCACGGGCGCTCCAAGGCAGGCGCGCCCGTGGCACGCAATCCGTGCCTTCTCGCCCCGATGGAAGAGGGGCAATGATCCATCTGACACCAGGCGCCGCAGATCGCATCGTGGATCTGTCGATGCAGGCTGCTTCCGGTGATCGCGCGCAGTGGATGCGCCAATGGCATGCGTTGAAACCCGCATCATGCTGCGCGCACTGATCGACCTCAAACCGCGCGATGTGCCTTTGCGCGTGGCGCTGCGCAACACCGCTGCGGTGGTCCTGCCGCTGGCGATCGGCGTTGCCACAGGGCATGTGTCCGCCGGCCTGGCCGTGTGCAGTGGCGCGCTCAACACCATGTTCTCCGACCAGCCCGGGCCGTATCGCGCACGCCTGCAGCGCATGCTGATGGCGGCGCTGGCGGCCGGACTGGCGGCATTGCTGGGCATCTGGGTCGGCCACAACACCCCGGCACTGGTGCTGGCCGGCCTGTTGCTTGGCCTGGGCGGCGGCTTGCTGGTGGCGCTCGGCCCGGTGGCCGCGCGGATCGGCCTGACCAGCATGATCCTGCTGGTGGTCAGCGCCGACATGCGGCTGCCGGTGCAGCAGGCGCCCGGCGTGGCGGCGTTGATCTTCGCCGGCGGCCTGCTGCAGGTGTTGCTGGCGCTGGCGGCCTGGCCACTGCAGCGCTATCGCCCGGAGCGCTTTGCGTTGGCGGAGTTGATGCGCCAGCTGGCCGGCATCGCGCGGCAGCGCCCGGAAGCCAGCGCAGCGCCGCCTGCCACGCAGGAAGTGCTCGAAGCGATGGTGATGCTGCACGGCGAACATCGCTCGCGCGCAATTGCGGTGCAGAGCTTTCGCATCATCGCCGAGCTGTGCGACCGCATAAGGCTGGAGCTGCTGTCGCTGGCCGATGCCGACACCCGCCTGACCGACTCGCAGGCACGCCCGGCCATCGAACGCGTGCTGCAACGCAGCGCCATCGTGCTGGAGCAACTCGCGCATGCGATGACCATAGGCGAAGACCCGGTGGCAGCCAATGCCTCGATGACCGGCTTCGACGATCTGGTCGGTGCGTTGGCGCAGTTTCGGCACGACAACGCCGATACCCGCGAACGCCGGTTGGTGCGCGTGGCGGTGGCGCGCGCGCACGGCCTGGGCGGCCAGTTGCGTGCGCTGATCCGCAACGCGCACTGGGCCAGCAGCCGCGGCGAAATCCAGGCGCAACTGGCCGAAGCGCGCCTGCCGGCGGCACTGCGCCCTGCCGCAACCTGGGCCACCTTGCGCGCAAATCTGGATCTGTCGTCGGTCGCCTTCCGGCACGCCTTGCGCTGCGGCGTGTGCCTGGCGTTGGCCATCGCCTTCCAGCGCTGGCAACAGATTCCGCATGGCTTCTGGATTCCGATGACCACCGCGATCGTGCTCAAGCCGGATTTCGGCGGCACCTTCAGCTTCGGCGCATTGCGCGTGGCCGGCACCTTCGTTGGGTTGCTGGTGGCCACCTTGCTCGCGCATCTGGCCATGGACGGGGCCAGCATCCGCATGGCCTTGCTGGCGCTGTTTTGCCTTGGGTTTCGGTTGCTGACGCAGGTGAACTACGGCATCGGCGTGGCGTTTCTGACCGGCATGCTGGTGTTGCTGCTGTCATTGGAAGGCGTATCGCCGGGCGAGGCGGTCGGCGCGCGCCTGCAGGCCACCGTGGCCGGTAGCGCACTGGCGTTGATCGCCTACGCGCTGTGGCCGACGCGCGAACGCCGGCATATCCGCGCCTCGCTGGCGCAACTGCTCAGCGCGTACCGCGACCATCTGCGCCACCTGTTACTTGGTCAGATGGATGGCCTGAGCGATAGCCGTGCCGCCGCGCGGGTGGCGCGCACCAATGCGCAGGCGTCGATCGAGCGGTTGCGTGGCGAGCCGCGCAGCCGGCGCAATCTGCAGGAACTCAAACTGGCCGAATCGCTGCTGGCCAATGGCAACCGCCTGATCCGCGCCAGCTTGGTGCTGGAAGCGGTGCTGCGCGATGGCCACCCGCTCCCCCCGCTGGAGGCGTTGCCCGCATTCGCGCAGCAGGCCGACCAGGCGCTGTCGGAGCTGATCGATTGCCTGCGCAACGGCGGCATTCCTGCTGCGTCCACCTTGCGCAATGCCGAGCGCCAGCTTTCCGATGCGCTGGCCGCATTGCCCGACACCTCGCCGACCACCGCTGCGCTGGCCGACACCATCGACCGCGTCACCGACAGCATCGGCACGCTCACCCACCTGTTGCGCCCTGCCCGAGCGGCCTCGGCCGAGGCGCCAGCTGCGCATGCGGGCGCGCACGGTGCCGGCGGGTAAACTGCCGCCCTGATCCGTGTTGCGAGCCCGACGATGACCGACCTGCTGTCCCGCGCCCATGCCGATGCACTGGACGCCGCCGACCCGCTGCGCAGCCTGCGCGATAGCTTCGTGTTCCCGCAGCACGCCGGCCAGGATCAGACCTATTTCGTCGGCAATTCGCTCGGCCTGCAGCCGCGCGCCGCGCGCGCGATGGTGGCCGAGGTGCTCGACCAGTGGGGCGCGCTGGCGGTGGAAGGCCACTTCACCGGCCCCACCCAGTGGCTGACCTATCACCAGCTGGTGCGCGACGCGCTGGCCCGCGTGGTGGGGGCACACCCCGGCGAAGTGGTGGCGATGAACACCCTCAGCGTCAACCTGCATCTGATGATGGCCAGCTTCTATCGCCCCACGCCCGAACGCGGTGCGATCCTGATCGAGGCCGGTGCATTTCCATCCGATCGCCATGCGGTGGAATCGCAACTGCGGCTGCACGGGCTGGATCCGGCCACGCAGTTGATCGAAGTGGAGGCCGACGAACCCAACGGCACGGTGTCGATGACAGCGATTGCCGCGGCCATCGCGCAGCGTGGGCCGCGTCTGGCGTTGGTGCTGTGGCCCGGCATCCAGTACCGCACCGGGCAGGCCTTCGACCTGGCCGAGATCGTGCGGCTGGCGCGCGCGCAGGGCGCGGCGGTGGGTTTCGATCTGGCGCATGCGGTGGGCAATATCCCGCTCACCCTGCACGACGATGGCGTCGATTTCGCGGTGTGGTGCCACTACAAATATCTCAACGCCGGCCCCGGCGCGGTGGGCGGGTGCTTCGTGCACGCGCGGCATGCCAGCAGCGACCTGCCGCGCATGGCCGGCTGGTGGGGACACGAGCAGCAGACCCGCTTCCGCATGGATCCGCAGTTCGTGCCCTCGCCCGGTGCCGAAGGCTGGCAGCTGAGCAACCCGCCGGTGCTGGCGCTGGCCCCGCTGCGCGCGTCGCTGGATCTGTTCGACCAGGCCGGCATGGCCGCGCTACGCGCCAAATCCGAACAGCTCACCGGGCATCTGGAACAGCTGATCCACGCGCGCCTGACGCAGGTATTGCAGATCGTCACCCCGGCCGAACCGGCGCGACGCGGTTGCCAGCTGTCGTTGCGGGTGGCTGGCGGACGCACGCAGGGCCGCTCGCTGTTCGAGCATCTGCACGCAGCCGGCGTGCTTGGCGACTGGCGCGAACCGGACGTGATCCGCATTGCGCCGGTGCCTCTGTACAACCGCTTCAGCGATCTGCACCGGTTCGTGGAACAGGTGGAACGCTGGGCTGCCGCTTGAAGCAACTCACCACTGAGTGCGCTCATCGCCACGCGGACATGGCCAGTCGCCGGCATCGGCATGGACCGGTCGTCCACTGACGCTGCCGAGCGCGCCGTCCACGCCTGCCTGACGAGGTCTTACTGCAGTTTGCGCTGTGCGCCTGAACATGCGCGGCACGGACTGTGCCATCCAACGGCGGCGCGCCTGTAGGGATTCGACACGCACCCGACGTACACTTCCAGCCCGCTCCTCGCTGAAAGCGCTGCGCGCCTGACGCTAGCCGCTCCACGTTCTCCATCTCCGCCGGCACCTGCGTCCGGCCGCTGCCGGACATTGCATTGAGCCCAGTTTCCCCGCGTTCCCTGACCTTGATCGGCGCCGGTCTGGCCGGTTGCCTGCTGGCCATCCTGCTGTCGCGTCGCGGCTGGCAGGTCACCGTGTACGAACGGCGTGGCGACCCCCGCATCAAGGGCTACGAGTCCGGCCGCTCGATCAATCTGGCGCTGGCCGAACGTGGCCGACATGCGCTGCGCCAGGCCGGCGCCGAAGAGGCAGTGATGGCCAAGGCGGTGATGATGCGCGGGCGCATGGTGCACCCGGTGGGCGGAGCGCCGCAGCTGCAACGCTACGGCCGCGACGACAGCGAGGTGATCTGGTCGATCCATCGCGCCGCGTTGAATGTCGCGCTGCTGGACCTGGCCGAACAGGCCGGAGCACGCGTGCATTTCTATCGCCGCCTGCACACGGTCGATTTCGACGCCGGCTACGCGCGCTTCATCGACGACCGCGACGACCAGCCGCACGAAATCCACTTCCAGAGCCTGATCGGCAGCGATGGCGCCGGCTCTGCACTGCGCGCGGCGATGCAGCGCAAATCGCCACTGGGCGAGCGCACTGAATTTCTGGATCATTCGTACAAGGAACTGGAAATTCCGCCACTGCCCGGCGGCGGCTTCCGCATCGAAGGCAATGCGCTGCACATCTGGCCGCGCGGGCGCTATATGTGCATCGCGCTGCCCAACGATGGCGGCACCTTCACCGTCACCCTGTTTTTGCCCAACGCCGGCGAGCCGAGCTTTGCCACCACACGTACCGGCGATGAGGCATTGGCGTTGTTCGCGCGCGATTTTCCCGATGCGTTGCCGCTGATTCCGCAGCTCAAGGAACATTGGGAAGAGCATCCGCCCGGGCTGCTCGGCACCCTGACCCTGGACCGCTGGCATCTGGATGGCCGGGCCCTGCTGATCGGCGATGCCGCGCACGCGATGGTGCCGTTCCACGGCCAGGGCATGAATTGCGCCTTCGAAGATTGCGTGGCGCTGGCGGATCAGCTGGATGCGCACGACGACCTCGCCAGCGCGTTCGCCGCGTTCGCCGCTGCGCGCCGCGACGATGCGGCGGCAATCCAGCAGATGGCGCTGGAGAACTACCTGGAAATGCGCGACCGCGTCGACGACCCCGACTTCCTGCTGCAGCGCGAACTCGAACAGCAGCTGCAGGCGCGCTGGCCCACCCGCTTCGTGCCGCATTACACCATGGTGACGTTCCTGCGCACGCGCTATTCGATTGCGCTGGCGCGCAGCGACATCCAGCGCGAGATTCTGGTCGAGGCCACACGCGGGCACAGCGACCTGTCGCGCATCGACTGGGCAGCGCTGGAAGCGATCGTGCATGCGCGCCTGGAGCCGCTGGAGGGCGCGCACTGATGGCTGCGTCGGCTGTGGCCGCTGGCATCAACGTCTGCGCTGCGGACGGTGACGGCGCGGTGGCGTGGTCGGTGTGCTGATGGATGTCTCACCGGCGCGGTGTCGGCAGCTGCCGGACACGTGCAAGTGCGCTGTGCATGGCAGGCAGCTGAATCCAGACATTGCACGCGCACCGCCCACCGGCGCAGCTAGACCCTTCTCACAGCCGCGCCTCAGCGTGCCGGCGCTGCGATGAGGGATACTAGCGGCACCGGCAGCGCGTACGCCGTGCGCTGCGCATCTGGATCCCGCACCCGCATGCCTGACAGTTTTCTCTTCTACGACCTGGAAACCTTCGGCCAGGATCCGCGCCACACCCGCATTGCGCAGTTCGCCGCGGTGCGGACCGACGCGCAGCTGCGCGTGATCGAAGAACCGATCAGCTTCTTCGTGCAGCCGGCCGACGATCTGCTGCCCTCGCCCTACGCCACCATGGTCACCGGCATCACCCCGCAACACGCACTGCGCGAAGGCGTGAGCGAAGCCGAAGCGTTCGCGCGCATCGCCGAGCAGATGAGCCGGCCGCAGACCTGCACACTGGGCTACAACTCGATCCGCTTCGACGACGAGTTCGTGCGCTGCGGCCTGTTCCGCAATTTCTACGACCCCTACGAGCGCGAGTGGCGCGGCGGCAATTCGCGCTGGGATCTGCTGGATGTGCTGCGGCTGGTGCATGCGCTGCGCCCGGACGGCATCGTCTGGCCGCAGCGCGAAGACGGCGCCACCTCGTTCAAGCTGGAGCACCTGGCCAACGCCAACGACGTGCGCGAAGGCGATGCGCATGAAGCGCTGTCGGACGTGTACGCCACCATCGGCATGGCGCGCAAATTTCAGCAGCATCAGCCAAAACTGTGGGACTACGCGCTGCGCCTGCGCGACAAGCGCTTTGCCGCCACGTTGCTGGATGTCATTGCGATGGAGCCGGTGCTGCATGTGTCGCAACGTTACCCGGCATCGCGCCTGTGCGCCGCTGCGGTGTTGCCGCTGACGCGGCATCCGCGCATCGACAGCCGCGTGATCGTGTTCGATCTGGACGGCGACCCGGAAGTGCTGTTGCGGCTGAGCCCCGACGAGATTGCCGACCGGCTGTATGTCCGCGCGGCAGATTTGCCCGAAGGCGAGCAGCGCATCCCGCTGAAAGAAGTGCATTTGAACAAGTCGCCCGCGCTGGTGGCCTGGCAACACCTGCGCGCGGCGGATTTTCAGCGCCTGGGTGTCGATCACGACGCGGTCGTGGCCAAGGCAGCGCGGTTGCGTGAGCTTGGCCCGGCGCTGGCCGAGAAAGTGCGCCAGGTCTACGGCAACGAGCGTGCGGCGGCAGCGGCGGTCAACGATGCCGACGCCTCGCTCTACGATGGATTTCTGGCCGAAGGCGACAAGCGTCTACTTGCGCAGGTGCGGGCCAGCGCGCCGGCCGAATTGGGTGCGCTGGAAGCGCGTTTCCGCGACCCGCGCCTGGTCGAGCTGCTGTTCCGCTACCGCGCCCGCAACTGGCCGCAGACGCTGTCGTTCGACGAGCAAGAGCGCTGGAATGGGTACCGCCGCCAGCGCCTGCTCGAAGACCGTGGCCTGGGCGAAGTCACCCTGGACCAGTACAACGCGCAGATTGCGGATTTACGGCTTGCTCACCCCGACGATGCTACCAAGCAAGCCCTACTCGACCAGCTCGCCGCCTGGGGTTCGGACCTCCAACGCACGCTATGACCACCTACTTTTCCGACGCCAGCTTCAAGTTCCTGCGCGCCCTGGCCCGCCACAACGACAAGACCTGGTTCAACGACCACCGGCATCAGTACGAAGCGCATGTGCGCCAGCCGTTTCTGCAGCTGATCACCGACCTGCAGCCGGCGTTGGCGCAGGTTAGCGAACACTATCGCGCCGATCCCAAGACCCAGGGCGGATCGCTGTTTCGCATCTATCGCGATGCGCGCTTTTCCAACGACAAATCGCCGTACAAGAACTGGCAGGGCGCGCGCCTGTTTCACGAGCGTCGCCGCCAGATGCCGGCGCCGTCGTTCTATATCCATCTGCAGCCGGGCGAAAGTTTTGTCGGCGCCGGTCTGTGGCACCCGGAGCCGGACACGCAGCGCAAGCTGCGCCAGTTCATTTTCGACAACCCCGGCAGCTGGAAAGCCGCCGCGCACGACCCGAAGTTGCTGCGCAAGTTCACTCTGGACGACAGTGAAAAGCTGGTGCGCGCACCGCGTGGATTCCCTAACGATTTCGAGTTCATCGACGATCTCAAGCACCGCAACTGGGCGTATCTGCGGCAGCTCGACGACAGCCTGATGACCGGGCCGCGGCTGCGCCAGACCATCGAAGCGGACCTGCTGATCCTGGCACCGTTCGTCGACTACCTGTGCGCGGCCCTGGATCTGGAATTTTGACGACACGCCCGGCGCGCGCGCCCTGCAGTGCTGCGCCACTCAAGCGTGTGCCGCGGCGGCGTTACCTGGTACGTACATGCGTCGCAATGACGCGCTCAACGCCAACCGCAATGGAGTGCGCACGATGAAGAAGCGTTGGTTGCTGCTGCCGGTGCTGGTCATCGTGCTGCTGGCCGGCTACGTCGTGGCCGGGCCGTATCTGGCCATCCGCGGCATCAGCGCGGCGGTGTCCGAGCGCGATGCCGCGCAGCTGGAGCGGTACGTTGATTTCCCCAGCCTGCGCGTCAACCTCAAGGCACAGCTAGACGACTATCTGGTTCGTCAGGCCGGCAGCAGTATGCAATCCAGTCTGCTCGGCGGATTCGCCCTGCAACTTGCCAGCGGCATCAGCGGCGCCGGCGTGGATACCCTGGTGACGCCGCTCGGCATCGGCGCGCTGCTACAAGGCCACAGCGTCTGGAACCGCGTCACCGGCGACACCGTCAGCGCCGACACCTATGCCGCACCGGCGCCGGCGCGGCCACTGCAAGGCGCCGAACAACGTTTCGAATCCACCCGCCGTTTCACTGCGACCACCCACACCGCCACCGGCGCACCGGTGGTGTTCGTGCTGACCCGGGAAGGCCTGCGCTGGCGGCTGACCGATATCCGCTTGCCATTGGCAGCTGCACAAGCCGGGCAGGCACGCTAACGCTGCAGCCACCAGCCGCGCGCAAAACACCCGCTCACGAAAACCGCCAGGCGCGCTCCATCCAGGCGGCTTGCAGGCGCAGCATCGCCGGCCGCAACTGCCGGCGTGCCGACCATGCCAGGCCGGCCAGCGCTTCGTCCGGCGGTCCTGGCGTGCGTCTGCCATTCCAGGCGAACACCACCTGATTGCGCAGATCCACCTCGGGCAACACCAGCACCAGGCCGTCGAACAGCGCGCGCAGCTGCGCCAGAGGCTCGGCCAGCGGCACCTGGAACAGATTGAACGCCAGCACCCCACCCGGGGTGAGCGCCGCGCGACAATCGGCGTAGAACGCGGGCGTCTGCAGCGCCGCCGGAATGCCATCGGCGTCGTAGGCATCCAGGAGCAGGATGTCGTAGCGTCCCGCCCGCGATGCGATCCAGTCCGCGCCATCGGCGTGCGTGACCTCCAGCCGCGCGTCGTCGGGCGGCACACCGAATGCCTCGCGCAGCGCGAGCACCTGCGCATCGGCATCCACTGCCTCGATGCGGGCACCGCGCAGATACCGGTGGCAAAACCTGGCCTGCGCGCCGCCGCCAAAACCAATGATGCCGATGCGCTGCGGGCGCGGCTGCAGCCACAGCGCCGCCAGCATGCTGCAGGTGTACGGCAGCAACAGCCGATGCGGCGCCCAGCGCGACATCCGCGTCTGCACGGTGTCTTCGGCGAACGACAGTTCCCGCGTGCGCCAGCTCAGACGCAACGCGGCGCGCCCCGGCGTGCGCGGCGCGTCACTCATGCAGGCGGCGGATCGTTGGCCACGCCGTGCGGCACATGCCCGGCAGCCACGTGCTGATGTTGGCGGGCACTGTCGATGTTGTGCTGCGAATCGTCGAAGAAGATATCCGCGCCAAACGCCTCCAGAAACGGCCCCTTGTGCCGCCCGCCGAGGAAGAGCGCCTCGTCCAGACGCACGCCCCACTCGCGCAAGGTGCGAATCACCCGCTCATGCGCCGGTGCCGAGCGCGCCGTCACCAGCGCAGTGCGGATCGGCGAGGCCTCACCGGGCGGAAACGCCGCCTGCAAGGTGTGCAGCGCCGACAGAAAATTGCGGAACGGCCCCACCGACAACGGCTCGCGTGCGCGTTCGCGCTCATGACGGCCGAACGCTTCCACGCCCTGCTCGCGCGAGATGCGTTCGCTCTCGTCGCCGAAAATCACCGCATCGCCGTCGAAGGCGATACGTAGCTGTGTGGGCAGACGGCTTTCGTCGTTGTCCACGATTGCCGCGGCAGCTTCGGCGCGTTCGCCCGGTGCGCGCGGCATGATGGTCGCTGCGGCAATGCCATGGCTCAGCGCGCGCCGCACCGATTCCGGATTGGCCGACAGGAACAGATCGGTACCGAATGGCTTCACGTACGGCCAGGTCGGCTCGCCCGAAGTGAACGTGGCACGCACGATGCCCAGGTTGTAATGCTGGATCGAGTTGAAGATGCGCAGCCCGGTATCGGCGGAATTCCGCGAGAGCAGGATGACTTCCACGCGCGGCGCGTCTTCGGGCACATCGTGATTGAGCGCCAGCAGCTTGCGCACCACCGGGAACGCGACGCCGGGCTCAAGAATGTCGTCCTCATGCTCGCGCTGGAACGCCGAATACGCCTCCACCCCATCGGCCTCGAACAGCGCATGGCCTTCTTCCAGATCGAACAGGGCGCGCGAGGTCACCGCGACGGTCAATAATCTTGGGGAGTTGTCGGGCATTGGGGGGCCGGAAATGGAGAATCGGGAATGGGGAATGGGTTGAAGCAGAAACGGCAGATCGGGATGCGATCAGCCATCCACGCGGCATCGTAGCGCGTGTGCGCAGTTCTCAAGACTACCTGCCGATCTTCTGCCTTCGCCAATCGCAAATCCCCACTGTCCAATCCCCGCACCTCACACCGCAAACTGCTCGCTGAAGATGCGCTCTTCCAGGTTGTGTTCGGGGTCGAACAACAACGTGACCTGGCGTTGCGTGGATTCGCGGATGGTCACTTCCACCACGTCGCGGATTTCGTGCGAATCGGCAGTGACACTGACCGGGCGCTTGTATGGGTCGAGCACGCGGAAACGCACTTCGGTATCGGCCTTGAGGATGGCGCCGCGCCAGCGGCGCGGGCGGTACGGTGCGATCGGCGTCAGCGCCAGCGTGTGCGAGCCCAGCGGCAGGATCGGCCCGTGCGCCGAATAGTTGTACGCAGTGCTGCCGGCCGGCGTGGCCACCATCACCCCGTCGCCGATCAACTCGGCAATGCGGGTCTGGCCGTTGAGATCCACGCTCAGATGCGCGGCCTGACGGGTCTGCCGCAACAGCGAGACCTCGTTGTAGGCCAGCGAGCGGGCACTGGCGCCGGATTCGGTCTGCACCTGCATCTCCAGCGGGCGCAGATACGCCGGCTCGGCACGCTGCAGGCGCTCCAGCAGGTCGTCCTCGTCGTCGCGGTACTGATTCATCAGGAAGCCGACCGAGCCCAGCTTCATGCCGAACACCGGCTTGTCGGAGGCGCCATGCCGGTGCAGCGTCTGCAGCATGAATCCGTCGCCACCCAGCGCGCAGACAATGTCGGCGCTGTCCAGCGCGTGGTCGCCATAGCGCTGCACGAGACGTGCGCGCGCGGTCACCGCCGGCTCGGCGGGGCTGGCAAGAAAGGCGATGCGAGGTGGTGCGGTCATCGTTGACTCCAAAGCATGCGAATCAGCATACCGCAGCCCTGTGCCGGGCTTGTTGCGATCCTCCCCTGCCCTCGCACACGCGGCCGCGCCCGGCAATCGTGCTTGCCGGCAACGTCGCTGCGGCAAGCAGCACTCCATCGGACGCAGCCGGCTGCACTCAGGCCGTCAACCGCCAGGCACGGTGAATCCGCGCATGCCGCTCGAAATCCGGGTCGATGGTGCGCGGGCTGATCTCCTCGCACTGCGCGAACTCGGCCACTGCTTCCTCGTCCAGCTTGAAGCGGCGGAAGTTGTTGGAGAAATACAGCACGCCGCCCGGCGCCAACCGCGCCACTGCCGCACGCAGCAGGCGCACGTGTTCGCGCTGGATATCGAAATCTTCCGCACGCGCAGAGTTGGAGAAGGTCGGCGGGTCGCAGAAGATCACATCGAAATGCGCGCGTTCGGCTTCCAGCCACGCCAGTGCATCGGCCTGCACCAACTGGTGCTTGCTGCCGGCCTGCCCGTTCAACGCCAGATTATCGGCGCACCATTGCAGATAGGTGCCGGACAGATCCACGCTGGTGGTGGAGGCCGCGCCAGCCACCGCCGCTTCCACGCTGGCCACGCCGGTGTAGCAGAACAAATTGAGAAAGCGGCGCCCCTTGGACTGCTGCGCCATGGTGCCGCGCAGCGGGCGATGGTCCAGAAACAGCCCGGTATCCAGATAATCGAACAGATTCACGCGCAGCAACGCGCCGTGTTCGCGCACGTGGACGATTTCGTTGCGCTGTTCGAAACGGCCGTACTTGCTGCCGCCCTTGCCGCGCTCGCGCGACTTCAGCGCAACGCGCTCTGCCGGCACCTCAAACACCTCGCGCGCAGCGGCCAGCAATTCATTGAGACGACGGCGTACATCGGCCTCCGGGATCGTTGCGGGCGCTGCGTATTCCTGCACATGCAGGAAGATGCGCCGGTCGCCATCGGCTTGCTGGTACACATCGATGGCCGCGGAATATTCCGGCAGGTCGGCGTCGTAGGCGCGGAAGCATTCGATGCCTTCGCGCGCGCGCCATTTCTTGAATTTCTGCAGGTTCTTGCGCAAGCGGTTGGCCACCATCTGAGCGCCTTCGCTGAGCGCAGTCGGCGCAGCCAGCGGGCTGCGCCGCGGCACCGCGATCGGGTCGCAGACGATCAGCGCGCACTCGATCGCGCCATTGAACAACTGATATTTCTTGCCCGCGCGCAGGCCGGTGGAATACGCCAGCTCGGCATTGCCGCACAACAGGCTGGCCCGCCACTGCGGCACGGCGCGCTGCAGGGTATCGCCCAGGCGCCGATACAGCGCCGCATCGGCCGCCAGGCGCTCGTCATAGGGCGGATTGCACACCACCACGCCGGTGGCCTGCGGCGGGGTCTGCAGATCGCCCACTTCGCGCACGCCGAACCAGATCGCCTCGGCCACGCCGGCGACTTGCGCATTCTCTTTCGCAGCGCGGATCGCGTGCGGGTCCATGTCGCTGCCGTGAATCACCTGCCTGAGCGCAGCGCGGCCAACGCTGTCGCGTTCGCGCGCTTGGTTGACCAGTTGCTGCCAGTGGTCGCGGTCGAAACCGCGCCAACGGCTGGGCACATCGCTGCCGTAGCGCTGCAGACCCGGCGCGACGTCGGCGGCCATCAACGCGCCTTCGATCAGCAGCGTGCCGCTGCCGCACATCGGGTCCAGCAGGCCGCCGCCATCGGCATAGGCGCGCGTCCAGCCGGCGCGCATCAGCACCGCCGCAGCCAGGTTTTCCTTCAACGGCGCCTCGTTCTGCGCCATGCGCCAGCCGCGCCGATGCAGCGGGCCGCCGCCCAGATCCACCGAAATGGTGGCGCGGCCCTTGCGCAGCGACAGGTTCAGGCGCAGGTCCGGGCTTTCCACATCCACCGACGGGCGCTCCAGCCCCTGCCGGCGCATGGTGTCCACCACGGCGTCCTTGATGCGCTGCGCTGCGTAGCGGGCATGGGTGATGGCGGTACCGGACACATGCGCGTCCACCGACAGCGTGTGCCCCACCGACAGGTGCTCGTCCCATGGCAACTCGGCCACGCCGGCGTACAGCGCGTCTTCGTCCGGGCAATCGAACTCGCTCAGCGGCCACAGCACGCGGCTGGCCAGGCGCGACCACAGCACGGCGCGCTGCGCATCGCGCAGTTCGCCCTCGACATTGACGCCGGAGATGGTGGCGGTGGCCTTGCTGGCGCCGAGCGCGAGCAGCTCGTCGGCAAGCAGGTATTCCAGGCCTTTGGCACAGGATGCGAAGAATTTCACGTAGGCAGGTATCGATAAAGACGCTGGCCGCGGCGGCGAGCGTGGGAGCAGGACAGCGGGCCGGCGCCCTGGTGGGCAATGCCGTGGCCGCCGTGGACGGGCCGCAAATGGTCGGCCATCGCAGCCGGCATTACCAGCCCGGCAGCGGGATCGGCCGCCGCACGGTTCACCACGGCGCCAGCCGCCACTGCGCCTGCGCGGTGTCCAGCCGCTGCTGCAGGCCCAGCCGTTGCAGGAAAGCAGCGTCGTGTGAGGCAACGATCAGCGCACCCTGATAGCCGTACAGCAACGCTTTAATCGCTTCCACCGAGGCCAGATCCAGGTGGTTGGTCGGCTCGTCCAGCAACAGCAGTTGCGCCGGCTGCGCCCGGTACAACGCGCAGGCCAGCGCCGCCTTGAGCCGCTGGCCGCCGCTGAGCAGGTCGGCACGCGCCTGGTCCAGCCCCAGCAGCGCCAGGCGCAGCCGCTGTGCGTGGGCCGGCGCGCCCGGATCTGCATCGCACAGTTGCGCTGCGGCCGAGCGCGCCGGGTCCAGCAGCCCCAGGTCCTGATCCAGATAGGCCACCGGCACCTGCATCTGACAGTGCCCCGCACTTGGTTGCAGGCGCCCTGCCAGCAGTTGCAACAACGCGGACTTGCCGCTGCCATTGGGGCCGACCAGACCGATCCGCGGCTGCCCCTGCAGCAACAGGTCCACGCGCCGCCCGCCCAACCGCACGCCGGCCAGCTCCACCTGCTGCAGCGTGGCCAGACGGCGCGATGCGCCGGTGGGTGCGGTCGGCGCCAGCACGGCAATCGCGCGATCTGCCTCCACCTGCGCTGCGGCCTGCACCACCGCTTCGCTCAGCCGCAGCTGTTCGGCCTGACGTTGCTGCTGCAGCCGCCCCGCGCTGACTTCGCTGCGTTGCTTCTGCCTGCCCAGCAGGATCGACGCTTGATTGGCCTGCCCCGCAGCGCGCGCACCGCGTGCCTGGCGTTGCTGTTGACGCTGCAACTGCTCGCGCAGTGCCTGCTCGCCGCGTGTACGTGCATGTTTGCGTTGGGCCAGCAGATCGGCGGCCGCCTGTTGTTCGATAGCGCGCTGCTGCGCATAAAACGTGTAATTGCCGCCATAGCTGCGCAGCCCCTGCGCGGACAGCTCCAGCATCCGCCGCATCGCGTCGACCAGGCCGGTGGCGCGTTGGTCGATGTGGATAGTCAGATCGGAAAATAGCCGGCTGCCATCGGGCAGCACATACGCAACGCCTTCCAGCGTCAGCGACGGATGGGTCATACGGGTCTCCATTGCATGCCAGCACACGCGCCGATCCAACCGGATCAGCAGCGGGTAAGGCCGTCATCACGACGGCGGCATCAATGGCGCATTGGACCGATCCTCGAAGGGTTACGTGCAACCAGTCTGACCTGCAGCTCCAGCGGCGACATCCGCGCAGCAGACGAGCGCATGCAGGCGGCGCTCAACCCAACCCGAATGCCGGGTGATAAGACACATCGGCCAGCGGCAGCAGACGGTCGCCAAAGGCCAGCGCCTGCAGTTCTGATGCGGGCACATCGGGCAACACCAGGCCGGGTTCGACCGCAAAGCCCAACCGCTTGAAGAACGCCGGCTCGCCCAGCGCCAGGCAACCTGCCGCGCCGCGCTCGCGCAGGCTGGCGAGCGCCGCCTGCACCAGCCGCGTGCCCAGACCCTGTTTTTGGTGCCCAGGCCCCACCGCCAGCGGGCCGAGCGCGAACCAGCCGGGCGAATCGTCGGACAACGTTACCGGCGACACCGCCAGGTGTCCCGCCACATAGCCGTCGTGGTCGGCCACCAGCGACAACACCAGTGCGCCGTCCTGGCGCAAGGCGGCGATCACGTGCTGCTCGTCGTGGCGGCTATGCTCGGCGCGCATGAACGCGACCATCGTCAGGATCTCGATGGCCGCGGCATCGCCATCGGTGGCTTCGCGGATCAAGACGTCCATCGGCAGTCCCACGCGCCACGGCCGGTCGCGCGCATCGGCATCGGCATGCGCATCACAGGCTCTGCAACAGTTCGGCGAACGCGCGGGCCGAAGCGTCGACATGCGATGCCAGGCGATGTTCGTCGTCGACCAGCAACAAGCGTGCGCCGCGCGGTTGCGCCCAGGCGATCACGTCGGCGGCCGGAATCAGTTCGTCGCGCCAGGCATGCACGATCGAGATCGGCACCGGGGCGGCGTCCAGCGCCGGCAGTGGCCCCATCGTGGTGGGCGGCACCATCAGGAACAACGCGCGGGTGGGCACCTGCAACGACACCAACCCGGCGATATACGAGCCCAGGCTCGAGCCGACCAGCACCAACGGCCCCTTGTCGGCGGCCGCACGCGCAATCTCCAGCAGGCGTTGCAGCCGGCCATGCACATCGCCCAGCGTGCTCACCTCGCGGCGTGCATCCAGGTCGGTGTAATCCGGGCGTTCGTGAGTCCAGCCCAGCTGCTCGGCCACCTGCGCCAACGCGGTCACTTTCAGGGCGTCCGGGCCGCTTTCGAAGCCATGCGAGAGGATGCAATGCCCGCGACTCATAGCGCCTGCACCGGATCGCCAATGCGCAGCACGCCACCGCGCAGGACGCGCGCGCACAGCCCGCCATGGCCGCGCATCGCGTTGTAGCCGCCCGCGCCCAAGGCATCTTCCATGCGCGAACACGGGTCGCACGGGTCGGTACCTTCCAGCTCGACCTCGCCGATCCGAAACCGCCGCCCTTTCAGCGCGATCAACGGAATGCCCGACACCACCAGATTGCGCCGCAGCGTGGCCGGCGCGATGGCCGCATGCCCTGCCAGCGCTGCGATCACCGGCAGATGCTCGGCCTGGATCAGGGTCACACCACGCTTGCCGCTGCCGCCCTTGTAGCGGTCTCCCACCAGGCCAATGCCAGTGGTGACCTGCGCTGCATCCACCTCCAGCATCGCCACGTCACGCGCCGGACGCACGCCGATCCAGGTCACCTGACCGGTCTGCGGCAGCGTCGCCATCAATTTGCCCAAAGGGCTGTCGGGATTCAAAGCCATCGTCGAATGCTAGCATTCGCGTCATGTCCGATGCCGTCCTGCCGTCGCCACCGATCACCTACGCGCCGTTGTCCTACGAATCGCGCCTGGCGCGACGCGCGCTCACCCAGATCGACATGGTGGTCATCCATTGCACCGAATTGCCGGACATGGCGATGGCGCGCGAATACGGCGAGCGCGTGCTCTACGACAGCGGCACCGGCAACAGCGGGCATTACTACCTCGATCGCAACGGCAGCATCCAGCAATACGTTGCCCTGGAGCGCGTTGCGCATCATGTGCGCGGGCATAACCCGCATACGCTGGGCATCGAACTGGTCAACAGCGGGCGTTATCCGCACTGGCTGGATTCGCGTCATCAGGACATGACCGAGCCGTACCCCGAAGCGCAGATCACCGCGCTGATCACCTTGTTGCAGTGGCTGCAGCAGCAGCTGCCCTCGGTGCGCCGCATCGCCGGGCATCAGGCGCTGGATACCACCCAGGAAGCGGCCAGCGACGATCCTTCGCGCAAGATTCAGCGCAAACTCGACCCCGGCCCGTTATTTCCGTGGCCGCGCATCGAAGCGGCAGTGCGCTGGTCGCACTCCTCGCGCTAGAAAACACTCAGACACTGCGCAACGCGTGCACACGTCAGACGCATGATGGCAGCGTCGGATCCGTGTGGCTCACGGAACTACTGCACGGCACCCAGGCCGAGTAACCGGCGCTCGGCAGCGGCCGCGTACCACGCGTACGGCTCAACCCAGGCGCACCGACAGCCACCAACCGATGACTGCTTGCTGCTTTCCAGCCACGTTCGATCGCATCGGGTCGCGCGCGCAGTGGTGCGCTAAGTGATTCAGCTTGCGCGCCAATTCCATCTTTCGAAAAAAGAACACCTGCACGACAGCGATCGATTGCGCTGACTAAGCAGCGAAAAAAACACCTGCCAAGCCGCGCACCGCGCACCGCTGCATCGCGCTCAGCGCTCCGCCGCGCGATAGGTTTTTTCGCCTGCGTTCACCGCCACATCCAGTCGATTTTCAGGCGATGCGATCGGGCAAACCACATGCGGCGTCAGTGCGCACGGTGGATTTTCAGCCAGATTGAAATCGAGCAGCACCCGACCATCGCGGGGCAGCGCGGTATAGAGATAACGCGCGCCGCCATAACTTTCCTTGCCGCTGGTACGGTCGGCAAACAGGAAGAACAGGCCCTGGCCATCCTCCTGCAGCAGCGGCTGCAAACGGTATTCATGACCATTGCGCGAAAACACCGCCTCTCCGGGCACGTCCACGGTCAGTGGCGTGCCGATCGACGTCAGCAAGGTGGTCACGCGTGGCGCGGCATACGGTTGCCACTGCGCCTGGATGCGCCACTGCGGATCGGTCGGGAAATAGTCCAGCCCCGCGAACTGCGTCAGTGCCGGCGCTGATGGGTCGCGGAAACGCCATCCGTACAGGGTGCCGGTCTGCACCAGATAGAACTGACGTCCGTCGACGTCCAGGCGGTCGCCGCGCTGCCCTGACCGCTCCGGTTCCAGCCGTACCTCATCGATGCGGCGCCCATCGAGCGCCACCGACGCGGCGGCATCTGCGCGAAATCGCACCTGCCCTGCCGCATCCAACGTCAATAGCCCCAGCTGCGCAGGGCCGGCAGGCAGCACGATATCGCTGCGCGGGTCGCTCCCTACCCGGTACTGACCGGCGCGCACGCGGCCCGAACCGGTATAGCTCAACCAGCCATCGGGCGCGCGCAGCTGCTTCAATCGCTCCGCCCGCGCACGCTCCAGCGCGATGCGATAGGCATCGTGCTGCACCACGTTTCGACCACGGGCAGCAGGCGCATCGTTGGCATCGGCAGTCGACCGCGCCGAACAGGCAACCATCAACCCCACCGCGACGCACAGCGCGCCCACCCGAAACTGCAACCGCATCGCTCACCCAGCACTGCAAGAAACTGCGCTCCGCGCAGCGAACCTGCGTCCCCACAGGCCACCATTCCTGGAGCCATTGTGCCTGTAATCAGGCCCCGGTCGCGACCGGTCGCGCCGGATCCTGCGACCAACCGCTCCAGGAACCGGCGTAAACGCGCGCGCCGGACAACCCCGCCACTTCCAATCCCAGCAGCAGATGGCACGCCGTCACCCCGGATCCGCACATCACCACCACCTGCTCGGGCGGATACGCGCCGAGTAATGCAGACAACTCGGCGCGCAATTCGTCCGCAGGCTTGAAGCGGCCATCGCGAAGGCTCAGCCCCAACGGGCGACTCACCGCACCCGGCACGTGCCCGGCCACCGGGTCGATCGGCTCGACCTCGCCACGAAAGCGCTCGCCCGCGCGCGCATCCAGCAACCAGCCTGGGGCCTGCTGCAAGCGCGTCACCATCTGCTCGGCATCGACCACTGCAGCCGGATCGAAGCTGCCGGGATACGCGGCGCCGTCGCCGCGCGCGGGCGTCTCGATACTTTCTGCAAACCCCGCGGCGCGCCATGCGGCCAGCCCGCCATCCAGCACCGCCACCCGGCGATGCCCCATCAGCCGCAACATCCACCAGGCGCGTGCCGCCGCCATGCTGCCATCGCCGGCGTCGTAGACCACCACCTGGCTGTGCGGATCGATGCCCCATTCGCCCAGCCGTCGGGCAAACGCAGCACTGTGCGGCAGCGGGTGCCGCCCCAGCGCTGGCCGCGACAGATCCGCCAGGTCGTGGTCGAGATCGGCGTAATGCGCGCCGGGCAGATGCCCCTGCGCGTAGGCCTTGCGCGCCGCATCCGGGTCCGGTGCGGTCGGTGGCGCGGCGCGCGCATCCAGCAGTCGTAGCTGCGGATGCTCTAACGTAGCGGCCAGCGTGGCGGCATCGACCAGCGTGGTCCAGTTCGGATCGGCACTCATGCAACCTGCTCCAGGCGACGACGAAGATTCAGAAGGATGGCCGCAGTGGCGCCCCAGATGCGGTGCGCAGGCCAGTCGTATTCGAGCACGCGGCGCGGCCGCCCGCGAAATTCCAATTCCACGCTGCGCAGATTGTCCGGGTCCATCAGGTAGGCCAGCGGCACTTCGAACACGTCGGCCACCTCGTCCGGCTGCGGCACCGCCACGAATGCCGGGTCGATCACCGCCACCACCGGCGTCACCCGAAAGCCGCTCACGGTCAGAAACGGATCCAGATAACCCACCGCATGCACCTGCTGCGCGCCCAGCGCGATCTCTTCGCAGCTCTCACGCAGCGCGGCCGCGGCGGCATCGGCATCGGACGGCTCCATGCGCCCACCCGGGAAGCTGACCTGCCCGGCGTGATGGCGCAGGCTGTCGGTGCGTCGGGTCAGCAGCACCGTGGTGCCCTGTTCGCGCGGCACCAGCCCGCACAGCACCGCCGCCTCGGCAGAGGCGTCGCCATCGGTCAGATCGATCAGTTCGGCATGATTCCAGCCCGGCCCGTCGGGCGCGGTGTCCAGCGGATACAGCGCGCGTTTCAGCTGCGCGTACTCGGGCAGCCGCGCCGCCAGCGCGCGTGCGGGCAGCACCGTATGCAGATAGTCCTGGCGTTCGGCGTCGCTCATGCTCATCCAGCGTGCAATTTCATCCAGGCTGCGCAAGCAGCCGACACAATGCGACTGCGCGTCCAGCGAACATACACCGATACACGGGCTAGGCAGACGACCGGCATCAGCTTCGGGTTCGACATCCATGCCGCTCATCGCTGGATCCTGCGGCAATTGCATCGTTTCATCGTTCTCTTCGGGCAATCGGTCGACCAAAACGACAACGCCGGCCTGATGGCCGGCGTTGTCGTCGCAACATCGAGTGCAATTACTTGACGCTGACCAGCTTGATTTCGAACTGCACAGCCACGTTCGGCGGGAACGGGGTCCGCGGGTCGGCACCGTAGGCCTTTTCCGGCGGCAGGGTCACTTCCCACTTCGAGCCGGCCGGCATCTGCAGCAGCGTGTCGCGCATGGCCTGCATTTCGACTTCGCTGACCTTGATGGCCGGAATCTGCTGCGCCGGACGTGCCTTCTCGCGGTCGCCGAACGGGAACGGACCGGCCACTTCCAGCTGCACGGTGCTGGCCTGGGTCGGCTTGGCGCCCTTGCCGGCTTCGATCACGCGGTACTGCACACCGCTCGGCAGCGTCTGCACGCCAGCGGTGCTCTTGTTCTTGGCCAGGAACGCATCGCTCTTGGTCTTGTTGGCCGCAGCGGCCTTGTCGTACTCGGCCTTGGCCTGCTGGGCACGGCCCTGCTCGCGCTTCTGGAACGCTTCAACCGCCGGCTTGAGCTGGTCGGCAGTGATCGCCGGCTGCTTCTTGGCATAGGCGTCCTGCAGACCCTTTACCACCGAGTTGATGTCGAGCTGCTCGCCGCGGCCGGTGAGCTCGGCAAGGTTATTGCCGTAGTCATAGCCGAAGTAGTAGCTCAACTTGCCCTTCTCGGACGTCGTGTCCTGGGCCAGTGCATTGCCCGTCAGGGCCAGGGCCGCCACAGCGACCGCGATAGAACGCAACTTCATCAAACAATTCTCCAGGGTGGTGGCACAGGACGGGTCTGCCGCCTGAGATGACGCGCTAGGATAGCGGCCGCGATACCGAACCGCTACTTATCACTAAAGCTATGACCAGCAAGGCTTTCGGAAGTTCCGTATTTACTAATTTTTTACGTTCGCAAGGGTTCCCATGTCCAATCACGTCATTCTGATCGCCGATCACGCCAGCGTCCGGACGATTACGGTCAACCGGCCGGACAAACTGAACGCCTTGAACCAGCAGACCATGCAGGCCCTGGATCAGGCGTTTCAGGATGCCGCCGCTGCTGAAGATGTGCGTGTGGTGATTCTCACCGGCGCCGGCCCCAAGGCCTTCGTGGCCGGCGCGGATATCGCCGAAATGAGCGACCTGTCGGCGATCCAGGGCCGCGAGTTCTCGCTGCTGGGACAGCGGCTGATGCGCCGGATCGAACGCATGCCCAAGCCGGTGATCGCGATGATCAACGGGTTTGCGCTGGGCGGCGGGCTGGAGCTGGCAATGGCCTGCCATCTGCGCATCGCCGCGGCCACCGCGCGCCTGGGACAGCCGGAAATCAACCTCGGCCTGATCCCCGGCTTCGGCGGCACCCAGCGCCTGCTGCGCCTGACCGGGCGTGCCGCAGCGCTGGAACTGTGCCTGCTCGGCCTGCCGATCGACGCAGCGCGCGCACTGCAACTGGGCCTGCTCAATCGTGTGGTCGAAGCGGACGCCTTGCAGGAAGAAACCTTCGCGCTGGCACACCGCCTGGCCGCCGCTGCACCGCTGGCGCTGCGCGGCATTTTGGAAGCGGTGGTATTCGGTGGCGAATGCGCCATCGAAGAAGGCCTGCAACTGGAAACCGCGCAATTTGCGCTGTTATTCGCCACTGACGACATGCGCGAAGGCACCCGCGCGTTTCTCGACAAGCGCCCCGCCCACTTCAGCAACCGCTGACATCGCCATGACGCTCGACCCCATCCCGGCACCGCGTCCGTTGCCCTTGCAGTTGTTCGATTGTGTGGTGGCCGACGATCTCGACCGCGCGCTGGCGCTCGGCTTGATGGCGTACCTGCCCGACCCGCAGCACGACGCCCTGGACGCCGACTGCGCGCAGGTGTGCGCCACGTTGCTGGCTACACAACGGCGCTTGCGCGACGCCTGGGCGGCGCGCGAACGCTATCGCGCACGTGCCGCGCGCCTGCAACGCCGCGCCGCCGAACGCGATGCACGCAGGGCGCCCGCCCCGGCGCCCAGCCAGCCGGCAGCACCGGCATTGCCGCCGCTGGCCGCTGCCATCCTGGCGCGCGCCAAGGCAAAAGCCGCCGGTGGAGCGCAGCCATGAACGCGACGCAGGCAACTCCGCCGGCACGGCGTGGCAGCAGCATGCGCAAGCCCGAGATCCAGGAGATGTTCGAGCGCCTGCGCGAACTTAATCCGCACCCGACCACCGAGCTGGAATACACCACCCCGTTCGAATTATTGATCGCCGTGCTGCTGTCGGCGCAAGCCACCGATGTCGGCGTCAACAAGGCCACACGCAAGCTGTATCCGGTGGCCAACACACCGCGCGACATTCTGGATCTGGGCGAAGAAGGCCTGAAGCGTTACATCGCCACCATCGGGCTATTCAACGCCAAGGCAAAGAATGTCATTGCGACCTGCCGCATTCTGCTCGAGCGCTACGGCGGCGAAGTGCCGCACGACCGCGCCGCGCTCGAAGCGCTGCCCGGCGTCGGCCGCAAGACGGCGAACGTGGTGCTCAACACCGCCTTCGGCGAGCCCGCCATGGCGGTGGACACGCATATCTTTCGCGTCTCCAACCGCACCGGTCTTGCGCCAGGCAAGGACGTACGCGCCGTCGAAGACAAATTGGTCAAGGTGATTCCTGCCGAGTTTCTGCACGACGCGCATCACTGGCTGATCCTGCACGGCCGCTACGTCTGCAAGGCACGCAAACCCGATTGCCCAGGCTGCGTGATCCACGATCTATGCCGCTATCGCGACAAGACCCAGGCAGCCCCGGAGCGCCCTGCAAAAACCAGGAGCTGATGCAGCGGTGGCATCGGAGCAGGGCTGCAACGGAGCAACGGCGCGGCAAAGAGCTTGATCCCCACGCTGCAAACGCGCGGCCGCAAGCTTTTCCGATTCCCGATTCCCGATTCCCCGCCCAAAAAAAATCGTGACCGGATGATGCGTCTTTCGGCGCCATGCATCATCCGGTCACGATGGGGGTCACCCGGCGCGAACGCCGGGCGTCTAAAACAGCTTACGCAGCTTTCGCCCGCTCGACATGCGGCTCCACCGGTGCGCGTTCCACCGTTGGCCGCCCTTCGACACGTCGCTCCAGCTCCTTCCAGTCCACCACCAGCTCGCAGCCGCGCGACGCCGCATTGCGGCTCCAATCGCGCAACAACTCGATGCAGGCATGGTCGACGTGGTGCAGCTTGGCCACATCCAGATGCAGTGCAGTGTTCGGCGGCACGCTTTCCAGCGTCCGCGCCATGGCCGGCACTTTGAGGAAGGTAGCCGAGCCCTGCAGGGTCAAATGCATCTCGTCCTTATTGTCGGCGTGCTCGCGCACTTCGACCTTCAGACGCGAGGAATGCAGTGCCAGGCGGAACAACGAAAGACCGAAGCCGATCAGCACGCCGGTCAGCAGGTCTGTTGCCACGATCGCGAAGGTGGTGGCCAGATAGATCGCAGCCGTTCCACGACCATAGGTCGCCAGCTCCTTGACCTGCCCGATCTTGATCATCTTCACGCCCGTGTAGACCAGGATGCCGGCCAGACACGCCACCGGCGTCATCCGCAGCAGCCACGGCAGCAGCATGGCGAACACCAGCAACCAGCTGCCGTGCAGGATGGTCGATGCACGCGTCGCCGCACCGGCCTGCACATTGGCCGCACTGCGCACGATCACACCGGTCATCGGCAACGCACCCAGAAAACCGCACAGCATGTTGCCCACGCCCTGCGCCGCCAGCTCACGGTCGTACTGCGTGCGTGCACCCTGATGCATGCGGTCCACCGCCGCCGCCGACAGCAAGGTTTCAGCGCTGGCGATGAAGGCGAAGGTCACTGCCGAGACCAGCAGCGTGTGGTTGAACACGCCGAAGATGTCGGAAATGCTGGGGATGCTGATCGCAGAGAACAGGTTGGTCGGGACGTCGACCTTGTTGACGTCCAGGCCCTGCAACTGCACGGTCGCCGTCACTGCCACCACCGCGATCAACGCACCGGGCAGGAAGCGCAGACGCTGTGGACGCAGCTTGTCCCATGCCAGGATGATGCCGATCGTCCCCAGACCCACCAACAACGCCGTGCGGCCGGTGCCTTCGCTGATCGCCTGCCACAACACGGCGGGCAATGCGGCGAAGTTTTCCAGACCGCGCGCCTTGGGCGCGGCGTCCATCAACACGTGTGCCTGCGAGGCCACGATCAGGATGCCGATACCAGACAACATGCCGGCCACCACGGCCGGCGATGTCATGCGGAACCACACACCTGCGCGGCACAGGCCGGCAACCAGCTGAATTGCACCGGCGACCAGGATCACCGGACCAAGCGCAGCGGCGCCGTGCTCACGGACCAGTTCGAACACCAACACAGCCAGGCCGGCGGCCGGCCCGCTCACCTGCAGCGGAGAACCCGCCAGAAAGCCAACAACCAGACCACCGATGATGCCGGTGATCAGGCCTGCGGCCGGCGGCATGCCGGATGCGATCGCAATACCCATGCACAGCGGAAGCGCGACGAGGAAGACCACCACAGACGCCAATAAATCGCGCCCAAACAGTCCCTGACGGAAATATCCGCCGATACCTGATGTGTTCATGGTGGGCTCCGTCAGGCGAGTTCAGCGCGCACGACTTGCTGCAGTCGCGGGCGTGGGGTGGCTTCAGGGGTGTTGTCCGCCAACAACGGACGGAAGCCACCCTTCTCGGCATCGAAGGCGCGAATCTCGCCGTGGGCGATATCGTAGATCCAGCCATGGATGCGCAAGGTGCCTGCGGCAAGGCGCGCCGCCACCACCGGCTGCGTACGCAGATGGTCAAGCTGCGAGACCACGTTCTCTTCGGTCATGCAGCTCAGCGCTTCCTGGCTGTGCGGATCATGGCCGTGATGCGCGGTGACATGACGCGCCGCATCGGTGTGCTTGAGCCACGCCGCTACGGAGGGCACGTCTTCCAGCGACTCCGGCTTGAGCACGGCCTTCATCGCGCCGCAGTCGGTATGGCCGCAGATCACGATGTGACGCACGCCCAGTACCGCAATGGCGTACTCGATTGCCGCCACCACGCCGCTGACATGCTGCGAGTACGGCGGCACCACGTTGCCGATATTGCGGTAGACGAACAATTCGCCTGGCTGCGCGGAGAAGATCAGCTCCGGCATGACGCGCGAATCTGCGCAGGTAATGAACAGCGTGTGCGGGCTTTGGCCGCCAGCCAGTTCCTGAAAACGCGCACTCTGGCGCGGATACACTTCCTTGCGGAAATGACGAAAACCTTCTAGCAAACTTTCCATGGGAGATTCCTCTAGGCAACGAATAGCCGTCCGCGGCGCAAACCGCGAATTGCAAAGACAAACAAATCAATCGGAAATCCGGCGCGCAACGCACCGGGTACAGCGACAGCGTGGATCAGCCAAGCCGTGCGGTTGGGGGGCGCAACTGTGGGATCAGATCGCGTTTTTGACTTGCCGGCGCGTGATGCGCGTGCCAAGACGGGGAATACCGCGCCAGCATCGGCCATGCTTGGGAGAGCAAGGGGATATCGTCTGCAGGCTGTGTATCGACTTGGCTCTGTGTATCGCCGTTGTCCTGCGGATCTTTTGCTGCATCGCGTTCTTCGCCAGCATCCACCATCACCGCCAAGCCGTCGCCCACAAACGCATCGTGGATGCGCGTATGTGCACTGGCTGCCGACCACGCGGTGAGCGCGAGCAGGCCGACCAGCAGCAATTGGAGGAATCGAGGAAACATGGCCTCGAAAGTAACAATTTCAAACAACCATGTGCAAGTGGTGCGACGCACAAAGCAGCTGATTGGCCCTGGATTGACGACAGTAGTTCAGGTTGCAATAAGCTTGAGCTCGCCACTACGTGACGCAGGTACGCTGTTACAACTGTCATAACGCGGTCTTCGTTCAGACTCATGACGCGCAATGACAAAAACCAAACACACGTAAATGTTTGTCTTCATTGACAAAAATATCGAATTACCGCGGTGCGAAGTTGTCACATTAACGCAACTTTCACGCCATAGCCTGCACTCACTTTCTCGGGTTGCAAGGCACACATGAAACGTTCTCCTACCCTGCTCGGCTCTGCCCTGTTGCTGGCACTGGCCGCACCCGCCGCACACGCTGAAATCGCCATCGACGTGATCGGCGGCTCGGAGATCTCGCTGGACGGTCTGGTCCAGGCCGACGGCAACTGGTTCCACAACGATGTGCAGGACCTCAACGGCCCGATCGGCGCCAACGGCGACGATTCCGAATTCAGCATCCGCCGTGCCGAGCTGGTGCTCAAGGGCAGGGGCCCGGGCAATTTTGAATGGGTGGCCGGCTACGACCCGAGCGTGCTGAAGGAAGTCACCATCCGCGGCACCACCATTCGCAGTACCGGCCGTTTCCTCGACAACAACGTCAAGTACAAGTTCGGCGGCAACGCGAACAACTACCTGCAGATCGGCCAGTTCAAGCAACCCAACAGCCTGGAAGAACTGTCCAGCACCAAGAACAACGACTTCGTCTCCAAGGCCGCGGTGACCAATACCTACGGCATCTCGCGCCGGCTGGGCGTGGCCTATGGCATGGGCGACAACAACTGGAGCCTGACCGCCAGTGCATTCGGCCGCGAGCTGACCCGTAACCAGGCCCACGGCAGCGGCTACGGCGCGCGCGGCACCTGGGCGCCGATCCACGAGAGCGGCAACGTGCTGCACGTCGGCGTCAGCTACCTGGGTTACGACACCGACGACGACACCCTGCGCCTGCGTGCGCGCCCCGACGCCGACCTGACCACGGTGCGCCTGATCGACAGCGGCGCAATCACCAACGTGGACAGCGTGGGCGTGGCCGGTGCCGATGCGATGTGGATCACCGGCCCGTTCAAGCTGCAGAGCGAATTGTTTCAGGAGAACGCCAAGCGCATCGGCAACAACGCCGACAACTATAAGAGTGACGGTTGGTATGTCAGCGGCGTCTGGAACATCACCGGCGAGACCTGGAGCTACAAGGCTGGCGTGCCGACCACCCCGCTGCCGAACGAACCGGCTTCCGGCCTGTGGCAGCTGGCGGTGCGCTACGACACCCTGGACCTCAACGATGGCCACCTGATTTCCAACGGCACCACGCCGTTCGTGGACGGCGTGCTGGGCGGCAAGATGAATGTGTGGACGGTCGGGGCCAACTGGTACTGGCGCTCCAACTTCAAGTTCGCGCTGAACTACGCGAAAGTGGAAAGCACGCGTTACAACAGCGCCACCCGGCGCTTGGTGGACGACGACCCGTCGATCATCGAAGCACGCGCGCAGTTCTATTGGTAAGCCATCCGCTGCGCTGGCCGCCGGGGGAGCTTGCTGAGCATCCCCGGCACCCTCCGCGCGGCGCTCGATCCAGCAGGCGCCCGCGCTTGCGCGTCACTGCACTGTCATCTCTTCGACACCGCGCGGTCATGCCCCTGCCCTGCAATGGCAGGCCTGCGGGACGTCCTGACCTCAACCCTACTGGAGCTGTTCCGTGATCCACTCCTTCAAGACCCGTCTGGCCGTCGGCGTGCTCGCCGCCGCGCTGGCACTGTGCGCCCAGGCTGCCGATGTCACCGGCGCCGGTGCGTCGTTCATTTACCCGGTGATGTCCAAGTGGTCGGCCGACTACAACACCGCCACCAAGAAGCAGGTCAACTACCAATCGATCGGTTCGGGTGGTGGCATTGCCCAGATCAAGGCGGCCAGCGTGGACTTCGGCTCCTCCGATGCGCCGCTGAAGCCGGAAGAACTGGCCGCTGCCGGCCTGGCGCAGTTTCCCTCGGCGATCGGCGGCGTGGTGCCGGTGGTCAACGTACCGGGCATCGCTGCCGGTGCGCTCAAGCTGGACGGCAAGACCCTGGGCGACATCTTCCTGGGCAAGGTCAGCACCTGGAACGACCCGGCGATCGCCGCGCTGAATACAGGCATGAAGCTGCCGGACGGCAAGATCACCGTGGTGCATCGCGCCGACGGTTCGGGCACCAGCTTCAACTTCACCAACTACCTGTCCAAGGTCAACCCGGACTGGAAGGGCAAGGTCGGCGAAGGCACTGCCGTGCAGTGGCCGACCGGTATTGGCGGCAAGGGCAACGAAGGCGTGGCTGCGTACGTGAAGCAGATCAAGGGCGGCATCGGCTATGTCGAGCTGTCGTACGCGCTGCAGAACAAGATGACCTACACCGCGATGAAGAACGCCGCCGGCAAGTTCGTGCAGCCGTCAGATGAAACCTTCGCCGCCGCTGCCAACAGCGCCGACTGGGGCAGCAGCAAGGACTTCTATTTGCTGATGACCAATGCGGCCGGCGATAACGCCTGGCCGATCACCGCGACCAATTTCATCCTGGTGCAGAAGAAGCCCAAGAACCCGGCCGGCCTGAAGAACACGCTGGACTTCTTCCGCTGGGTCTACAGCAAGGGCGATACGCAGGCCAGGCAACTGGACTACGTGCCGCTGCCGGACAGCCTGGTGACCCAGATCGAGGCGTACTGGGCCAAGAACCTGCCGCACTAAGAGCTGACTAACCAGTGGCGCAGCGGGGCAGGCAATGCCCTGACGGGAATGAGCGCGTTGTCGATGTCGACACCCTGCCCCTTCCGCGCCAGCTGACCACGATATGCCGTGTTTTGCCGCTTTTGCAGCAGAGACGCAGCAAGTCAGGACCGACGCCGTCTCTCTCCCCGGCGTCGGCCCCGGGACGCGGATCCCGGAGGGTGCAAGCCCTCCGCGGTCCGCGTCTTTTTTTGTGATGCCTTCGCCAGAAGGCACTGTCATGCACGTGTAACAAAAACATCATTTCATAGCGTGGTCTGCCGGGTCCCCCGGCCAACCCAGCCTCGGAGCTTCCATGAAACTGCAGTCGGCCAGCCTGACCGCCCTGTCCCTCACCATCGCCCTCGCCCTGGCCGCCTGCTCGCCCGGCAAGGATGCGCAGTCCGGCGACGCCGCCAAGGGCGCGCCGACCGCGGGCGCCGCCGCCAGCGACAGCAAGGGCGCTGAAATCTCCGGCGCCGGTGCGTCTTTCATCTACCCGCTGGTGTCCAAGTGGTCGGCCGACTACAACGCCGCCACCGGTAACAAGGTGAACTACCAGTCGATCGGTTCGGGCGGCGGCATTGCGCAGATCAAGGCCGGCACGGTGGATTTCGGCTCGACCGACAAGCCGCTGGACAGCGCCGAATTGCAGCAGGCCGGCCTGGGCCAGTTCCCGTCCGCCATCGGCGGCGTGGTGCCGGTAGTCAATCTGGAAGGCATCGCAGCGGGCAAGCTGCGCCTGACCGGCGCACTGCTGGGCGATATCTTCCTGGGCAAGGTCAGCAGGTGGAACGACGCGGCCATTGTCGCGGCCAATCCCGGCGTGACCCTGCCGGCCACCAAGATCAACCTGGTGCACCGCTCGGATGGCTCGGGCACCACCTTCAATTTCTCCAACTACCTGTCCAAGGTCAGCCCGGAGTGGAAGAGCAAGGTCGGCGAAGGCACCTCGGTGCAGTGGCCGGGTGGCGTCGGCGGCAAGGGCAACGAAGGCGTGGCCTCGTACGTGCAGCAGATCAAGGGCTCGATCGGCTACGTCGAGCTGGCCTATGCGCTGCAGAACAAGATGCCGTACACCTCGCTGCAGAACGCGGCCGGCCAGTGGGTCGAGCCGAATGCGGACAGCTTTGCCGCCGCTGCCGCCAGTGCCGACTGGGCCAATGCCCGCGACTTCAACCTGGTGATCACCAATGCGCCGGGCGAGAAGGCCTGGCCGATCACGGCCACCAACTTCATGCTGATGCACAAGCAGCCCAAGGACGCCGTGCGCAGCAAGGCGACGCTGGACTTCTTCAAGTGGGCGCTGGAAAACGGCCAGGCCCAGGCCAGCGAATTGCACTACGTGCCGCTGCCGCCGGAGCTGGTGAAGCAGATCGAAGCCTATTGGGGCAGCGAGTTCAAGTAATGCCCTGCACCCGCCCATGCGGAGGGCTGCGCTGCGGCGAGGTACCTGAAGGTGCCTCGCCCTTCCTGTTGTCTCACGCTCCCGCCATTACGCGGGTGACGAGTCCAATCGAATGAATGCCACCGCCATTCCCGAAGCGATGACCGCACCACGCGGCCGCGACCTGCGCGATGCACGCGCCGATCGCCTGTTCAAGCTCGCGCTGGCCGCCACGGTCGTTTTCGTCCTGTTGGCGCTCGGCAGCGCGGCGCTGTCGATGCTGTGGGGCGGACGCCATGCCCTGCAGGCACAGGGCCTGAGTTTCTTCTATTCCGCCGACTGGAATCCGGTCGAAAACAAATACGGTGCGCTGGCACCGATCTACGGCACCCTGGTCACCGCGTTGATTGCGATGCTGATCGCCGTACCGGTGAGTTTCGGCATTGCGTTCTTTCTCACCGAGGTGGCGCCGCGCTGGTTGCGTGGCCCGGTCGGCACCGCCATCGAACTGCTGGCCGGCATTCCGTCGATCATCTACGGCATGTGGGGCCTGTTCGTGCTGGTACCGGTGATGACCGAGCACGTGACGCCGTGGCTCAACGATCACCTGGGCACGCTGCCGCTGATCGGCCCGTTGTTTCAGGGCCCGCCGCTGGGCATCGGCCTGCTGACCGCAGGTTTCGTGCTGGCGATCATGGTGATTCCCTTCATCTCCTCGGTGATGCGCGAAGTGTTCCTGACCGTGCCCACGCGCCTGAAGGAATCGGCATACGCGCTGGGATCGACCAAGTGGGAAGTGAGCTGGGACATCGTGCTGCCTTACACCCGCTCGGCGGTGATCGGCGGTGTGTTTCTCGGCCTGGGGCGTGCACTGGGCGAAACCATGGCAGTTGCATTTGTGGTCGGTAACACGGTGCGCTTGTCGCCGTCGCTGCTGGAACCCGGCACCACCATCGCAGCGTTGATCGCCAACGATTTCGGCGAGGCCACCGAGACCTACCGGTCGGCGCTGCTGCTGTTGGGCTTCGTGCTGTTTATCGTGACCTTCATCGTGCTGGCGATCGCGCGCTTCATGCTGATGCAGCTGTCGCGTCGGGAGGGCAACTGATGTCCGCCGCTTCGGTGTCGCAATCGTTGTACAACCGCCGCCGGGTGACCAACGCGATTGCGTTGCTGCTGTCGTGCGTCACGGCCTTGTTCGGCCTGTTCTTTCTGGCCTGGATCCTGTGGACGCTGTTGTCCAAGGGCGTGCCCGGCATCGACCTCAATCTGTTTACCAAGATGACACCGCCACCCATGCAGGAAGGCGGATTGCTCAATGCCTTCTTCGGCAGCGCAGTGATGTGCGGGCTGGCGCTGGCGATCGGCACACCGCTGGGCATTGCCGCCGGCACCTGGTTGGCCGAGTACGGCAATGCGCGCAAGACCGGGCTGGTGGTGCGCTTCGTCAACGACATCCTGCTCTCTGCGCCATCGATCGTGCTGGGCCTGTTCGTCTACACCTTGTATGTGATGCAGACCGGCGGGCGCTTCTCTGCATTCGCCGGTGCGCTGTCGCTGGCGTTCATCGTGCTGCCGGTGGTGGTGCGTACCACCGACGAAATGCTGCGGCTGGTGCCGGCGCAGATGCGCGAAGCGGCATTGTCGCTGGGCATTCCGCAGTGGAAGGTCACCGTGCAGGTGCTCTACCGCAGCGCCTCGGCAGGCATCGTCACCGGCGTGTTGCTGGCACTGGCGCGCATCAGCGGCGAAACCGCGCCGCTGCTGTTCACCGCCTTCGGCAACCAGTACTGGAACAGCAACATCTTCCAGCCCATGGCCAGCGTGCCGGTGATCATGAATCAATTCGCCGGCAGCCCGTACGACACCTGGCAGACCCTGGCCTGGGCAGGCGCGCTAGCGCTGACCGTGTTCGTGTTGCTGGTCAGCCTGGGCGCACGTGCCCTGCTCTTGCGCAACAAGATCTCCAATGACTGACCTTTCCTTCCGGACACCCGACATGAACGATCTCCAAAACGCCAAGCCGATGCATCGCATCGCTGTTCCGGCCGCCAAGGGGGCGCCGACGGCGAAGGCGCCGGTGAAGGTGGCCGCACGCAATCTGGATTTCTATTACGACAAGTACCACGCGCTCAAGGGCATCAATATCGAGATCCCGGAAAAGCGCGTCACCGCGTTGATCGGGCCTTCGGGGTGCGGCAAATCGACCTTGCTGCGCATCTTCAACCGCATCTACGCGCTGTACCCGAAGATGGAAGCGCGCGGCGAGGTGTTGCTGGACAACGAAAACATCCTGTCGCCCAAGTATCCGATGAACCGCCTGCGCAGCAAGGTAGGCATGGTGTTCCAGAAGCCGGTGCCGTTCCCGATGACGATCTTCGAGAACGTCGCCTACGGTATCCGCCACCACGAAAAACTGTCCAAGGCCGACATGCAGAACCGCGTCGAGCAGGCGCTGCGCCAGGGCGCGCTGTGGGACGAGGTCAAGGACAAACTTGGGCAAAGCGCGTTGGGTCTGTCCGGTGGCCAGCAGCAGCGCCTATGCATCGCACGCGCGGTGGCATTGCGCCCGGACGTGCTGCTGCTGGACGAACCGACCTCGGCGCTGGATCCGATTTCCACCAGCCGCATCGAGCAGCTGGTGGAAGAGCTCAAGCGCGAATACACCATCGTGATCGTGACCCACAACATGCAGCAGGCCGCGCGCGTGTCGGACTACACCGCTTTCATGTATCTGGGCGACCTGATCGAACACGACCGCACCGAAACGATTTTCTCCCAGCCGTCCAAGCAGCAGACCGAGGACTACATCACCGGTCGTTTCGGCTGATGTAAGCCGCACCAGCACACCGCAGCATTGACGCAGTTCCGTCGCACCGCCCGGCACGCCAGTGACATCAAGTGCCCTGTCGCCGAGGTGACGGCGGACATCCACCACTGCCACGAATCGAGATCACGATGAACCAGCACCTCAACGACCATATCGTCAAAAGCTACGACGAGGAGCAGCACCGTCTTGTCGCCGAGATCGTGCGCATGGGCGACACGGCGGTGGCGCAGCTGGAAGCCGCGCTGGATGTGGTGGAGCGTCGCGACGACAACGCCGCGCATCGCATCGTGGTCAACGACGAAGCGATCGATGCGCTGGAGCATGCGATCAGCCACGACGTGATGCGCCTGGCGCTGCGCGGTCCGATGGCGCGCGATCTGCGCGAGATCCTGGCCGGCCTGCGTATTCCGGCCGATATCGAACGGATCGGCGATTACGCGGCCAACGTCGCCAAGCGCTCGATCGCGCTCAACTCCGCGCCGCCGCTGCCACAGACCGTGGGCCTGCGTGCGCTGGGCCAGATGGCCGCCGATGCCGTGCGCGAGGCGGTGCAGGCGTACCGCAACAAGGATGCCGATGCGGCCATTCGCGTACGCGATGAAGACGCGCGCCTGGATGCGCAGTACACCGCGCTGTTCCGCGAGCTGCTCACCTACATGATGGAAGACCCGCGCAACATTACCCCATGCACGCACCTGCTGTTCATGGCCAAGAATCTGGAGCGCATCGGCGACCACGCCACCAACATCGCCGAGAACGTGTGGTTCCTGGTGCATGGCGAACAGCCGCTGCCGCCGCGTGTGAAGCGCGACGACACCAGCAGCACCGGCGTCATCTGAGCCATCGCAACGCTGCACTGCTTTTGCCATTCGCGCGCAGGATAGGCCAGAACGCCTTATTTTATTACGTATTCAGCGTCAAATGCCGCCAGTGAAGTCACACAGGCAGTTCCTGTGACGCAGGAGTACGCCGATGAAACGCGTCATTGGATCTTTCATGGTTTTGTCGCTGCTTGACGTCCGGTGCAGCGTTCGCAGCGCCGCAGCAACATGACGACCGCGACCGCGATCATGATCGTGGCCGCAACGAGCAGCGTCACGACGACCATGGTCCTGGCCGTCGCGATGACCACCGCGACCACAGGCACGACGACCGCCGCAACCCGCATCACGACGATCATCGCAACGACCACCGCGGCGAGCGTCTGGCACCCGACCATCGCGGCAACCGCGTTGCCCATTACCGCAAGCACCACCTCAAGCAGCCGCCGCGTGGGCATGAGTGGCGTCGCGTGGATAACAACTACGTGCTGATGGCCGTGACCACCGGGCTGATTGCCAGCGTCGTTACCGGCCGCTAAACGCCTGCTCCCCGTGTCGTTAGTGAGGCCCGGTCCGTGGCAACGCGGATCGGGCCTTTTTGATGGGGGTCCGGGGCGAGTGGTGCACGTCGGTGAGCGGTCGGCGCGCGTCAGCCTGGCGCGAACGGCTTGCAGGCAACCGAGGTCGGTAATGCGCGCCAACTTGATTCCAACGTTGCAGGTCCTGCATGCCCTGCGGATGGCGCGCTGCGTGATGCGAGGCCTTGTGGCCGCCTGGGCAAGCGCACCAGCCTGCGGCCATGGCAGAGCCCGGCGTGCGACCTGCTAGGCTATGCCGATGAACGAACCGGTCGATGCGCAGCCTGCCCCCTCCTTTTTGCCCATGTCGCGACGCTTTCGCGGCTATCTGCCCGTGGTGGTGGACGTAGAAACCGGGGGGTTCGACTGGAACAAGCACGCATTGCTGGAAATTGCCTGCGTGCCGATCGAAATGGATGCCGACGGACGCTTCTTCCCCGGTCAGACCGCCAGCGCGCATCTGGTGCCTGCGCCGGGACTGGAGATCGACCCGAAGTCGCTGGAAATCACCGGCATCGTGCTCGATCACCCGTTCCGCTTCGCCAAGCAGGAAAAAGACGCGCTGGACCATGTGTTCGCTCCGGTGCGCGCGGCAGTGAAGAAATACGGCTGCCAGCGCGCGATCCTGGTCGGCCACAACGCGCATTTCGATCTGAACTTTCTCAACGCCGCGGTGGCGCGCGTGGGCCATAAACGCAATCCGTTCCATCCCTTCAGCGTGTTCGACACGGTGACGTTGGCCGGCGTGGCATATGGCCAGACCGTACTGGCGCGCGCGGCCCAGGCTGCAGGCCTGGACTGGAATGCCGCCGACGCGCACAGCGCGGTCTACGACACCGAACAAACCGCCCGGCTGTTCTGCACGATCGCCAACGCCTGGCCTGGGCCGGTGTGAGGTTCGGGATTTGGGATTTGGGATTCGGCATTCGGGATTTGTAAAAGCGCCGTGTTTCTGGGTTGACGGACAATAGCGCCGCTCCAAATCCCGAATCTCGGCTTCTTAATTGCGACGTTGCACAGCTGCGTGCTGCCGTACCCTCATCCGCCCTGCGGGCACCTTCTCCCGTAGGAGAAGGGAAGTGACAACGGCGCACGGCTAACGATCACGGCTGCCGATTCCCAACGGCGCGCCGCTGCGTGCTGCCGTACCCTCATCCGCCCTTCGGGCACCTTCTCCCGCAGGAGAAGGACATGCAGCATGGCCGTTGCGAATCCCAAATCCCGATTCCCGAATCCCGGCGTCTACCCCACACAGATCCGGTCGCGCCCGGCGCTCTTGGCCTCGTACAAGGCGTGATCGGCACGCTGCATCAGCGACGATCCGGTGTCTTCGTCGCGTAGCTCGGCCACGCCGGCGCTGAAGGTCACCTGCAGGCCGTCAATGCTGCCCCAGTCGTGACGGGCGTGGAACAGCGCGCGGATGTGCAGGCACAGCGCCTGCGCACCCTCCAGGGTGGTGTCGGCCAGCAACAGGGCGAATTCTTCGCCGCCCAGGCGGGCCGGTAGATCCGAAGCGCGTGCAGCGGCAATGAGCAGCACACCCACTTCATGCAACACCGCATCGCCGCTGGCGTGCGAGTAATGGTCGTTGATGCGCTTGAAGTGGTCGATATCCAGGATGGCCAGCACCAGCGGCCGCGCGCTGCGACGTGCACGGCTGATGTCGCGCGCCAGCGCTTCATCGAAGTGGCGACGATTGGGCAGCCCGGTCAACGCATCTTCATGCGCCTGGCGCTCGAACACATCGGATTTGATACGCAGGCGCGTCAGCAGTTCGCTCTTTTCCTGGTTGGCCTGCAACAGCCGCTGCGCCTGCAGCTGCAGGTCTTCGGTGCGCTTGCGCACCAGTTCGGCCAGGCGCGCGTTGTGGTTCTTGTAGCGATGCAGCAGCAGCCGATACAACAAGGCAAGCGCCAGGATCGTGCCCAGCACCGCAGCGAAACGCACATCCTGGCGTTGCCACCACAGCGGCAAGACATCGAACGCCCACACCGCTTCGTGCGGGCTCCACGCGCCACCCGGGTGGCGCGCGGCCACATGCAGGCGATAGCTGCCGGGCGGCAGGCCGATGAACTCCACGCTGCGCTGGCGGCCACGCTCGGTCCAGTGATGGTCCAGACCCTCCAGACGCGTGCGGTATTCGATCCGCTCCGACAACAGGAAACTCATGCAGACGTAGGACACATTCAAGCGATGCCCGCCGGCCAGTTGCGCGCGCTGGCGCCACGCCAACGGGCTGCCATCCTGCTGCACGCTTTCGATCAATGCCGGCGGTGGGCGACGTTCGCGGAAGCGCTGCAGACGTGCCGGGTCGACCATGCTCACGCCACCGGCGGTGACCACCCACACCGTTCCATCGGCACGCCGGAGCATGCTGGGGCCGGAACTGCCGTTGGCCTGGGCGTTGCCCACGCCATCGATTTCGCCATAGCGTTCAATGGCGAGCGTGCCGTGCCCGTCGGCCACTGCATCGAGCGTCTTGAGTTCGGTGCGCAGCACACCGCGATTGCTGCTGATCCACGCATTGCCACGCCGGTCGTCGATGAGCTGGAATACCGTATCCACCGGCATGCCCTGCTCCAGACCTACGCGCGCCAGTACGCCGTTGCGCACGCGATACAGGCCGCGATCGGTGGATATCCACACATCGCGGCCGATGACCTGAAACCCGAACACGCTACGCGCGCCCCCCAGGCTTTCCAGGTTCAATTGTTGCAACTTGCCGTTGCGCAGCACCGCTGCGCCATCGACTGAACCGATCCACATCGCACCATCAACGTTGGCCAGCGCAGTCACCACGCCGGTGGGCAGGCCATCGACGGCCAACACCACGCGCTTGCCGTCCACCAACTGCACCACGCCGCGCTGGGTTGCCAGCCACACCATGTCGTGGTCGTCGATCACGATCGCGCGGATATGCCCGCTGGGAAGGCCGTCGGCGTCGCCGTAATGGCGCAGCAGGCGTCCATCGCGCAACACGAAGACGCCATCGGCATAGGTGCCCACCCAGAGGTCGCCGTGTCGGTCCAGCGCCAGACTGAGCACCGACAGACGCCGGCCGGACGGCATCACCATCGGCACCGGTACGATGCGCCCGTCCGGCAGCATCCGGTCCAGGCCGGCGGTTCCGGCGATCCACAGACTCCCGTCGCGGTCTTCCAGCATCGCGCGGCTGTAATCGCCGCTCAGCCCGTCGCGCTGGCTGTAGCTGCTGAACAAGGTCTCGCGCAGCCGGAACAGACCGCCGTTGGCGCCAACCCAGATGCTGCCTTCGGCATCTTCGCGCAGGCTGACGATGCGGCCGGTCGGCAGGCTGCGACCGGCCGGCAGATGCTCCACGCCATACGGCCCGATCCGCACCAGGCCCTGATTTTCGCTGCCCAGCCACAGAGCGCCGTGGCGGTCCTGCAGCATCGTCGTGAAATGGCCCTGCCCCGGCACCCGATGCACCAGCTCGGCATGCTCGCCCTGCAGGCGATACAGCTGATCGCCTGCTACCACCCACACGGTACCGTCGGGCGCGCGATACGGCCAGGCCAACCCCGGTGGAAACCCGAACGCCGCGGGCGCGCGGTGCATGCGCCCATCCGGCTCGCGGTAGATCAGCCCATCGAACGTGCCGATCAACAACCGTCCCTGCGCATCGAACAACATATGCGGAAAGCTGCTCTGCAGCGGGACGCCGTCGTCCGGCGGAAAATAGTCGAAGCGCCCATCCGGCCACAGGCAACCCAGTCCGCGCCCTTCGAACAACAGCCACATGCGGCCGGCAGCGTCCATGGTCATGGCGTGGATCAACGCCTGCGGCCACTGCCCTTGCCGCTGCCACTGCCGCCATTGCCCGTCGGCGCCATGTCGGACCAGATTGCCGCGCGCATCGCTCAGCCAGAGCGCGCCATCGCGATCCACATACAGCGCACCGACGCCGTTATCGGGCAGCCCCGGGCGCGTACTGCGATCGATCACGCCGAATTCCAGCCCGTTGTAGCGCACCAGGCCTTCCCAGGTGGCAAACCACAGATAGCCGTCGCGGGTCTGGGCAATGTCGCGCAAGGAGTTGTGCGGCAGCCCGTTGCGCGAGCTCCAGCTATCGATGGCGTAGTCGCGTAAGCGCGTGGTTGCAGTCGGTGCGGCAAGCGCCGCAACCGAACAAAAGGCCAACAGCAGGCAAACACCGATACAGAACCAGCGCCGCCATTGGTTGTTTGCTCGTCGTGCTAACGCCCGGACGCCACAATTGCTCTCGCCTGGTTGCCAGGCGCCCACCCCATCGTTCATCGCACACAACGCGCCGTTCGCTGGCGATATGGTAGGCAAAAATGCGTCGGCGCGTTCGCGGATGGCTGCCTACATGTCGAAAGGCTTGCTGCAACGCCCTGCGCATTTACCGGTAGCTGTCTTGCAGCCGCCATCTGCGCAGAAGTGCGCAGCCGGCGCTCGGCAGCGCAACTAGGAAGAGCCGGTGCTGACATGCACCGCGCGATGCATGTGCGATGGTGCGGCCGCCACGCCTGCGCTCACCCGCAGCACGAGCACGCGGTTACGTGCCCAGGCGCTGGCGCACGACCTCGAACAGGGTCACACCAGTCGCAACCGAGACGTTGAGGCTTTCAATTTCGCCGGGCATCGGAATCTTGACCAACCCGTCGCAATGCTCGCGCGTGAGACGGCGCAGGCCGTCGGCCTCGCCACCGAGCACCAGCCCGACATTGCCGCGTAGATCCACGCTGTACAACGACGCCTCGGCTTCGCCAGCCAGGCCGTACAGCCACACGCCCTGCTTCTGCAGATCGCGCAGGCAGCGGGCAAGATTGGTCACCGCCACCACTGGAATGCGATCGGCCGCACCGGCAGAGGTCTTGCGCACGGTGGCGTTCACCGTTGCCGACTTGTCCTTGGGAATCACCACGGCCGTGGCCCCGGCAGCTGCCGCGCTGCGCAGACACGCGCCGAGGTTGTGCGGGTCCTGCACGCCGTCGAGGATCAGCACCAGCGCGCGCCCTTCGGCAGCGTCAACCAGGCCTTCCAGCTCGTTCTCTGCCCATAGCCGCGCGGCGGCGTAACGCGCGGCCACGCCCTGATGGCGCACCTGCCCGCCCACGCCGTCCAGCGCCTGGGTGTTGACCCGGCGCACGTCGATGCCCTTGCGGCGCGCCTGTTCCTCGATCTCGGTGAGGCGCGGGTTCTTGCTGCCGGCCTCGATCAATACTTCGCGCACGTTATCGGCGTCGTTCTCGACGGACGAGGCGACGGCATTGACGCCGACGATCCACTGGTTCTGCTTGCTCATTGCGCGGGCATACGAAGAGATAAAGGGGAATGGTAGGGCCTGCGGCCTGTCACGTCACGGACGGGGCGCGAACGCTTGGGTGACACCGGCGACGCGCTGCCGCGCTGGCGATGCCCGGTATGCGGGGACTTGCTGGTGTAGCTGCAGCGCCAGCGCGTTCAAAGCGCGCGGCAGTGGTGCCGCCTTCGCGTCACGATCCGCTATCTGACGGTGCGTCGGTGTCGGTGCCTCAACCCGGCGATGATCGGCAGCTAGCGGCGCGAGCGGGATGGCTGCGTGCCGCGATCAACAGCATGGCGAAGCCATCTTTACTGCTCAACTCGGTCATTGCGCGGTGTCGTGATTCGGATGCTGCCGCGATACCACGCTGGCCAAGAAGGCCTCCGCGTCGGCGTCATCTTCGGGCGGGCGTGTGGGCAACTGCGCCAAGGTATCGACGAAGGGCAGCTTACGGTCCAACCCGTACTGGATCTGCGGCGGCAACCGGTCAGGCGTATCGAAGGCGCCTGCGGCAACTGCCACGCCATCGGGCGCTTCATAGGTCAACGGCGTGCCGCAATCGGCGCAGAAACCGCGCTGCACCACCGACGAGGAGGCAAAGCGCTTGGGCGCGCCGCGGGTCCAGCGGAACTCGGTGCCGCGCACCGAGACCAGCGGCGCGTAATACGCCCCGAAGGCTTTCTGGCACATCCGGCAGTGACAGATCGACGCGTGCGCCAGCGCACCACGCACATGAAAACGCACGGCCCCGCACTGGCAGCCACCGCTGTAGTCGCTTGAAGTGTCCATCGTCTGCTCCGCAAGTCAGCCTGCGACGGACGCCGTTGCGGATCGGCAAGACCCGCAAACGCCACACCTGCACTAACGCCTCGCCGCATTGCGGGCTGCCGCCTGGGCCGCCCGCAACGCCGTCACCTCAGTACGGTTTTTTCTTGCGCTTGGCCGGCTTCTCGCGTGGTGGTAGCGGCGCTTCGGGTGCTGCGCCATCTTCGGCCAGGCGGAAGTCGATCTTGCGCTCTTCCATGCTGGCCTTGAGCACCAGCACGCGTACCGGGTCGCCGAGACGGAATTCGCGACCGCGGCGCTCGCCGCTGAGCGTCTTGCGGATCGGGTCGAACTGGTAATAGTCCTGCGGCAGCTGGGTGACGTGCACCAGGCCGTTGACCTTGGATTGCGTCAATTCCACGAACAGACCGAAACCGGTCACGCCGCTGATCACGCCGTCGAACTGACCGCCGACATGCTTTTCCATCCAGGCGGCGCGGTAACGCTCGTCCACTTCGCGCTCGGCTTCGTCGGCACGCCGGCCGCGCTCGGAGCATTGCAGCGACAACGCCGCCATCTGGCGTGGGGTGTAGATGAATTTCTCCGGGCTGGCGCCGGTCAAGGCGTGCTTGATCGCCCGGTGCACCAGCAGATCCGGGTAACGGCGGATCGGCGAGGTGAAATGCGCGTATGCCTCCAGTGCCAGACCGAAGTGACCGTTGTTCTCCGGCGAATACACCGCCAGGCTCTGGCTGCGCAGCAGCACCGACTCCAGCAGGGCCGCGTCCGGGCGCGCGCGCACCTTCTTCAGCAGCTTGGTGTAGTCGCCAGGGCGTACCTTGCTCCACGCCGGCAGGCTCAGCTGGAATTCCTTGAGGAATTCCAGCAGGTCTTCGTACTTGCTCTCCGGCGGGCGCTCGTGCACACGGTACGGTGCGGGCACATGCACGCTCAGCAGATAGCGCGCCGCCTCCACATTGGCGGCGATCATGCATTCTTCGATCAGCTTGTGCGCATCGTTGCGCACCAGCATGCCGGCCTGGGTGACCTCACCGGTGTTGTCGAGCACGAAGCGCACTTCGGAGGTTTCGAACTCGATTGCGCCACGATGCGTGCGCGCCTTCGACAGCACGTGATACAGCTGATGCAGGCGCTGCACCTGCGGCAGCAACGGGCCGATGAAGGCCTTGGTATCGGCATCGTCTTCGCCAACTGCCTTCCAGACCTGGTTATAGGTCAGGCGTGCATGCGAATTCATCACCGCTTCGTAGAAACGCGAGCCGGTCACTTCGCCATCGCGTCCCACCTGCATGTCGCAGACGAAACACATGCGGTCGACCTTGGGCATCAGCGAGCAGATACCGTTGGACAAGGTCTCCGGCAGCATCGGCACCACAAAACCCGGGAAATACACCGAGGTGGCACGCTTTTGCGCTTCGTCGTCCAGTGGCGTACCGGGACGCACGTAGTTGGACACGTCGGCAATCGCCACCACCAGACGGAAGCCCTCGGCATTGGGTTCGCAATACACCGCGTCGTCGAAATCCTTGGCGTCTTCGCCATCGATGGTGACCAGCGGCATCTGCCGCAGATCCACGCGCCCGCCGATCATCTGCGGCTCGACCACCAACGGCACGGCAGCCGCTTCATCCAGCACTTCCTGCGGAAATTCATGCGGCAGCTCGTGGCCGTGGATGGCCATTTCCACCACCAGCGACGGGGTCAGCTTGTCGCCCAGCACCGCGATGATCTTGCCGATCGCCGGGCGACGCGCGTCCGGCGGTGCGATCAGTTCGCACACCACCAACTGCCCTTCGCGTGCCTCGCCGATACCGTCCGGCGCGATCTGCACGTTGCGCTGCACACGCTTGTCGTCCGGGTCGACATAGGCCACGCCGTGCTCGTAAAAAAAGCGCCCCAGCATGCGCGACATGCGGCGCTCGAGCACACGGGCAATCGCACCCTCGCGACGGCCGCGGCGGTCGATGCCGGTGACGTTGGCCAGTGCACGGTCGCCGTGCATGACCTTGCGCATTTCAAACGGCGGCAGGAACAGATCGTCGCCGCCTTCGTCTGGCTTGAGAAAACCGAAACCCTCCGGATTGGCGATCACCACACCGGCGATCAGGCTGGTCTGCTGCACCGGCGCGTAGCCGCCACGGCGGTTCTGCACCAGCTGCGCCTCGCGCACCATCGCGGCCAGGCGCTTGCCCAGCGCATCGATGCGATCGCTCAGGTTGAGCTGCTCGGCAATTTCTTCGGCGGTCTGCGGGCCGTCGCAGGCTTCAAGCAGTTGCAGGATGGCCTCGCGGCTGGCGATCGGCTCGGCATAACGCAGCGCCTCGCGGTCGGCATGCGGGTCCTTGAATTCGGCGGCAGCAGGCGCTGCGTTCTGGAAGCGTTCCGGCGGCGGCGCAGGCGGGCCACTCTTGCGCGGATGCGGTGCGCGCGGAGCCGGTGGCGTGGGCAGCGCCTCAGGCGGCTGTGGCGCCGCGCCGGCGGCCTTGTCGGCAGCGCGCTTGTTGGCGGACTTGGTCGATGCGCCGGCTGCGGCGCGGACCAGAAAGTCCGGCATCCAGCCCGGCAACTTCTGCTGTTCGGCGGTGCTGGACTCGCCCGCGCTGGTGGATTTGCGGCGACTCGGCCGATCGGAATCTGGGGTGTTTTTCTTTGTCATTGCTGACATGGTACCCCTTGGGGCCCTGGGATGGGCAGTACGGCCAGGGCCGCAGCCGGCGATTGCCGCGCACAAATCGTTGACAAGCCTGCGGAGAGCCTGCAAAATTCGCGGCTCACCTGCCCAGGTGGCGGAATTGGTAGACGCACTAGCTTCAGGTGCTAGCGGGGGCAACTTCGTGGAGGTTCGAGTCCTCTTCTGGGCACCAGTTTAAAAAGACCTCCGAGCGATCGGGGGTCTTCTGGTTTCTGGGCTTTGAAAATCTGGCGCCACTACGCCGGTGGCGCATCACCCCGCGCAGCAGCTGCGCTCGCCTTTCGACAGGTGCGCTCACGTGTGTCGTTCGCGCTAGGGCGCGGCAGCGATCCCCGCCTCGCGCAATGCCTGTGCCCAGATGCGGTAGCCGGCTTCGCTGGGATGGGTGCCGTCCGGCATCAGCGCTTCGGGCAGGCTGCCGTCGGGTTGTAGCAGCTGCTTGCCGATATCGACCAGGCGCACCGCCGGATCCCTGGCATAGCGCGCAGCCAGCAGCCGGTTGGTCTCGGCGATTGGCGCGCGCTGCGCATCGCCGGCGTTGCGCCCGCGCGGCATGATCGCCATCAGGATCAGCGTGCTGTTGGGCAGGCGGCGGCGCACTTCGCTGACCACCGCCTGCACACCCAGCGCGGTTTCGGCAGGCGTGCTGGCGCGCGATTGCGCGGTGCCGGTGAGGTTGTTGGTGCCGATATGCAGCACCACCCAGCGCGGATCCAGGCCGTCGAGTTCGCCCTGGCGGATGCGCCACAACACGTTTTGTGTGCGGTCCCAGCCAAAGCCCAGATTCAATACCGGCCGCTTGCCGTACAGCCACTGCCAGGACTCCGGCCCACTGACGCGCGTGGCCTGGGGCGGCCCGGCCCAGAAGTGCGTGATCGAATCGCCGATCATCACCACCTCCGGCTTCAGGCTGCGTGCGACCGCCAGCGCTGCATGGTGGCGGGCGTACCAGTCGTAGGAATCCTGCTCCAGCCAGTCGACCGGCATCAGCGAGGTCGCGACGTCGCGGCCGAGTTCGGCAACCGGCTTGACTGGCGGCTCGCCAAGCAGCCGCGCCAGCGTGGGTTCAATCGCCTCGGCCAGCATGCGCTGCCCTTGCGTGTCCGGATGCAACGCGCCGGCGGCAGGACGGAACCGAGTGTCGTAGAACAACTCGGTGCGCAGCTTGCCGTCGCGCTGGAAGACTGCGCTCACATCCAGATAGGTCACGCGCGGGTTGTCGCCGTAGCGCACCGCCAGGCCCTGGTTGACCTGCGCATCGCGACGCGATTTTTCACCGGAAATATCACTGGGCAGCACGCTCAGCAACAGGATGTGCGTGCGCGGCAGCTTTTGTTCGAGCGCGGCGACCACCGCATCGATGCCCAGCTGGGTCTGCTCGACGCTTTGGCCGAGATGGCCGGTGTTGTTGGTGCCGATCAGCACCAGCGCGACCTTCGGCTGCAGCCCGTCGACTTCGCCATTGGCCAGCCGCCACAGCAGGTTTTCGGTGCCATCGCCACTGAAGCCCAGATTGAGTGCGCCGCGGCTGCCGTAGAAGGTCTGCCAGGTCGGCTGGAAGTCTTCGTCCGGCGCCTTGGCTTTTTCGTAGTTCTGGGTGATCGAATCGCCGATCAGCAGCAGCTTGGCATCCGGGTGTTGCTTGACCTGCTCCAGCACCTGCGTATGCCGCTGCGCCCACCAGGCTTCCTGCAGGCGGTCGGTCGGCAGGATCGACGGTGGCGGCGTTTGCGCGCCTGCCGCGGTGCAGACCAGCAACAGTCCCCAGCAGCACAACGCGTGTGCAAGGCCAGACAGCGAAACGCGAGACCAAGCAGCGTGCGAAAACCGGGACATGCGCGCACCAGAGGCTGAAGAAGCTGCGATTGTGATCCGCGCGCGCCGCGCACGACAAGCACGAACGCAGTCACCCGCGGTGTAGTGCTGTGAAGTATTTGCCGTGTGTGCCGGCGCCAGGCCACTGGCACAGCGCCTCGGTAATGCCAGACCGCTCACGCTCGCGTAGGAGCGCGCTTGCGCGCGATGAAGCGTTATCGATAGTGCTTCATCGCGCGCAAGCGCGCTCCTACCCGGCAGTGCAAAGCTATCGCCTGCACCAGGGTGACGGATCGACCGCTGCGCAGCGTGGGCCAGTGGCGTTGCCGCATCCAGCGGCAACGCTGGAGCGCGGCCGACCTCAGCGCAAACCCGTCTCGCCGCGCGCGATCACCAGGCGCTGAATTTCCGAGGTGCCCTCGTAGATCTCGGTGATCTTGGCATCGCGGAAGTAACGCTCCAGCGGCATCTCTTTCGAATAGCCCATGCCGCCGTGGATCTGCACCGCCTGGTGGGTGATCCACATCGCCGCTTCGGACGCGGTGAGCTTGGCCACCGCCGCCTCGGTGCCGAACTTTTGCCCCTGCCCCTTCAACCAGGCCGCGCGCAGCGTCAGCAACAGCGCTGCATCCAGCTTGCACTTCATGTCGGCGATCTTGGCCTGGGTCATCTGGAAGGTGCCGATGGCCGCGCCGAAGGCCTTGCGTTCTTTCACGTAAGCCAGCGTGGCCTCGTACGCCGCGCGCGCGATGCCTACCGCCTGCGAGGCGATGCCGATGCGCCCGGCATCGAGCACGCTCATCGCGGTCTTGAAGCCCTCGCCTTCCACGCCCAGCACTTCGTCGGGCTGCGCGATGTAATCGGCAAACTCGATTTCGCAGGTGGCCGAAGCGCGAATGCCCAGCTTGGGTTCGGTCTTGCCGCGGTGAAAACCGGCGCGATCGGTGTCGACCATGAACGCGGTGATGCCGCGCGAGCCCTTGTCCGGCTCGGTCACTGCAAACAACACGATGTACTTGGCGACCGGGCCGGAGGTGATCCAGCTCTTCTTGCCGTTGATGACGAAGCTACCATCGGCCTGCTTGACCGCGCGGCAGCGCATGGCCGAGGCATCCGAGCCGGACTGCGGCTCGGTCAGCGCAAACGCACCGATGTGCGTGCCTTCGGCGATCGCGCGCACGTACAGCTGCTTCTGCGCTTCGCTGCCGTTTTTCAGAATGCCGGTGCAGAACAGCGAGTTGTTGACCGACACGATGGTGGAGTGCGCACCGTCGGCGGCCGCGATCTCGATCATCGCCAGCGCATAGCTGATCGGGTCCATGCCGGCGCCGCCGTACTCGGCCGGCACCTCGATGCCCATCAGGCCGTTTTCGCCCAGCAAGCGGATATTTTCCAGTGGGAACTCGCCGCTGCGGTCGAACTGCTGGGCGCTGGGCGCGATCTTTTCCTGCGCGATGCGGCGGGCCACATCCTGGATCATCAATTGTTCTTCGGTAAAGCTGAAATCCACGTCGCACCCCTCCAGGCCTGAGCTGAGCGGCCATTGTAGCGCCAACCATTCGCATGCGTATGTAGTTGACCACACCTGCCACCCGGCCGAAAATATCTCCATATCGCGATATAGAGATATTCATGGATCTGGAAGACTGGTCGGCCCGCCTGAAGGTATTCGCCGACGCCACCCGAGTCCGCCTGCTGACCTTGCTGGAGCAGGAAGAACTCACCGTGGCCGAGCTGTCGGCCATCACCCGGTTGGCACAGCCGCGCGTGTCCACGCATCTGGCCAAACTCAAGGAAGCCGGACTGGTGCGCGATCGCCGCGCCGGCGTGTCTGCGTACTACCGTTTCGATGAAGTGTCGCTGGACCCGGCCCAACGCGCGTTATGGCTGGCATTGAGCACCGGCAGCGACGACCCGCTATTGCGCCAGGATGCCGAGCGCGTGGCTGCAGTGCTGGCCAACCGTGCAGCCGACCAGAACTGGGCCGACTCGGTAGCCGGCGACATGGAGCGGCATTATTCGCCCGGCCGCACCTGGGAGGCCTTGGCGCGCACCGCGCTGCCCCTGCTGGAAACCGGCGACGTGCTGGACATCGCCTCCGGCGACGGCGTGCTGGCCGAACTGGTGGCACCGCACGCCACCCGCTACATCTGCATCGACACCAGTGCCCGCGTGGTCGCCGCCGCCAGCGAGCGCCTGCGCAAGCTGCGCAACGTGGAAGTGCGCGAAGGCGACATGCATGCACTGCCCTTTCCCGATGCCAGCTTCGACCTGGTGGTGCTGATGCATGCGCTCACCTACGCGGCAAAACCGGCACAGGCAGTGGCCGAATCGGCGCGTGTGCTGCGCCCCGGTGGCCGCCTGCTGCTGTGCAGCCTGGCCAAGCACGAACACCGCGCTACGGTGCATGCCTACGGCCACGTCAATCTCGGCTTTGCCGCCAAGGAACTGCGCAAGTTTGCCGAGAAAGCGGGGCTGGATGTCTCCAGCCTGGAGACGGTGACACGCGAAAAACGCCCACCGCATTTCGAAGTGATCTCGTTGATTGCGATGAAGCCGGGAATGGGAAATCGGCAATCGGGAATCGTTGAAAGCAGCGCCACTGCCTCAAGGAGCATCGCGTCATGACGCCTGCAGCACTCCACTCCCCCATCGCGCACGCGCTGCCCTGGTTGCACCCCGAGCGCGCGGCCAAACTCACCGCCGCGCTGGCCGAACGCATCCTCATCATCGATGGGGCGATGGGTACCATGATCCAGCGCCACGATCTGCAAGAGTCCGATTATCGGGGCAGTCGCTTTGCCGACGGCTACGACAGCGCGCATGCGCACGGCCCCGGTTGCGACCATGCCCATGCGCCGGAAGGCCACGACCTCAAGGGCAACAACGATCTGTTGTTGTTGAGCCGCCCCGAGATCATCGCCGGCATCCACCGCGCCTATCTGGATGCAGGCGCCGATCTGCTGGAAACCAATACCTTCAACGCCACTTCGGTGAGCCAGGCCGACTATCACCTGGAACATCTGGTGTACGAATTGAACAAGGCCGGCGCGCAGGTGGCGCGTGCGTGCTGCGATGCCGTCGAGGCATTGACACCGCACAAGCCGCGCTTTGTGATCGGCGTGCTCGGCCCCACCAGCCGTACCGCCTCGATCAGCCCGGACGTCAACGACCCCGGCTACCGCAACACCAGTTTCGATGCGCTGCGCGAAACCTATCGCGAAGCCATCGACGGCTTGATCGACGGCGGTGCCGATACGCTGATGGTGGAGACCATCTTCGACACGCTCAATGCCAAGGCCGCGTTGTATGCGATCGAAGAGGTCTTTGAAGCACGTGGCGGACGCTTGCCGGTGATGATCTCCGGCACCATTACCGATGCTTCCGGGCGCACCTTGTCCGGACAGACGGCAGAGGCGTTCTATGCCTCGGTCGCGCACGGGCGGCCGCTTTCGGTGGGTTTAAATTGCGCGCTGGGCGCCAAGGATCTGCGCCCGCATGTGGAAACGCTGGCGCAGATCGCCGACGCCTATGTCAGCGCGCATCCGAACGCCGGTTTGCCAAATGCCTTCGGCGAATACGACGAAACACCGGAGGAAATGGCCGAGACGCTGCGCGAATTCGCGCAATCCGGCCTGCTCAATCTGGTCGGCGGATGCTGCGGCACCTCGCCGGACCACATCCGCGCCATTGCCGAAGCGGTAGCGGATCTGCCGCCGCGGCAGTTGCCCGGTGCGCAGGAGCTGGCAGCGTGATGAGCACACCGCGCCAACAGCCGCGCTGCGCACCGTACGTGCCGAATGCGCTGGCGAAAAGCAGCGCTGATCCGCAGCGGTTGGGCGTGTTTGGTTTGCAGTCCTCTTCCCCGCGGCGCGCGCAGCCGTCTTTCTGCCTGGGCTTTGCATGAGCACTCCCCGCTACACCCGCCTGTCCGGCCTGGAACCGTTGGTCATCACGCCTGACCTGTTGTTCGTCAACGTCGGCGAGCGCACCAACGTCACCGGCAGCGCGCAGTTTCGCAAGCTGATCAAGGAAGAACGCTACGAAGAGGCGGTGGAGGTTGCACGTCAGCAAGTGGACAGCGGCGCGCAGATCCTCGACGTCAACATGGACGAAGGCCTGATCGATTCGGAAAAAGCGATGACGCGTTTTCTCAATCTGATCATGTCCGAGCCAGACATCGCGCGCATTCCGGTGATGGTGGATTCGTCCAAATGGAGCGTGATCGAAGCGGGATTGAAGTGCCTGCAAGGCAAGAGCGTGGTCAACTCCATCTCGCTCAAGGAAGGCGAAGCGCAGTTCATCGAACAGGCGCGCAAGGTCTTGCGCTACGGTGCCGCCGCGGTGGTGATGGCCTTCGACGAAGTGGGCCAGGCCGATACCTGCGCGCGCAAGGTCGAGATCTGCACGCGCGCCTACAAGGTGCTGACCGAACAGGTGGGCTTCCCGGCGGAAGACATCATCTTCGACCCGAACATCTTTGCCGTGGCGACCGGCATCGAAGAACACGACAACTACGCGGTGGATTTCATCGAAGCCACGCGCGAGATCAAACGCACGCTGCCGCATTGCCATATTTCCGGCGGCGTTTCCAACGTGTCGTTCTCGTTCCGCGGCAACGAGAGCGTGCGCCAGGCGATCCATTCGGTATTCCTGTTCCATGCGATCAAGGCCGGCATGGACATGGGCATCGTCAACGCCGGCGGCATGCCGATCTACGACGAGCTGGACCCGGAACTGCGCGAACGCGTGGAAGACGTGATCCTCAACCGACGCAAGGACGGTACCGAGCGCTTGCTGGAAATTGCAGAGCGCTATAAAGGCAGCAAAGGTGCAGCGAAAGTCGAAGACCTCGCCTGGCGCGAGAAGCCGGTGCGCGCGCGTCTGGCGCATGCGCTGGTGCACGGCATCGACGCATTCGTGGAAACCGACACCGAGCAAGCGCGCCAGCAATCCACGCGCCCGCTGGACGTCATCGAAGGTCCGTTGATGGACGGCATGAACGTGGTCGGCGACCTGTTCGGCGCCGGCAAGATGTTCCTGCCGCAGGTGGTCAAATCCGCGCGCGTGATGAAGAAAGCGGTGGCGTATCTGCTGCCGTATATCGAAGCGGAAAAACTGCGAACCGGCGATATCGGCAAGTCCAACGGCAAGATCATCATGGCCACCGTCAAGGGCGATGTGCACGACATCGGCAAGAACATCGTCGGTGTGGTGCTGGCATGCAACAACTTCGAGGTAGTGGATCTGGGCGTGATGGTGTCGGCGCAGGTGATCCTGGACCGTGCACGCGCAGAGAATGCGGACCTGATCGGTCTCTCCGGCTTGATCACGCCTTCGCTGGAAGAGATGTCGCACGTGGCGCGCGAGATGCAGCGGCAGGGCTTCGAGATCCCGCTATTGATCGGCGGTGCCACCACCTCGCGCGCGCACACGGCGCTGAAGATCGACCCGCATTACACCGCGCCCACCGTGTGGGTCAAAGATGCTTCGCGCGCGGTGGGCGTGGCGCAATCGCTGATTTCGCGCGACCTGCGTCAGGCCTTCGTGGCCGCCAACGATGCCGACTACGCCGAAATCCGCGCGCGCCATCGCAACCGCGGCGATGCCAAGCGTTTGGTGTCGCTGGAAAAGGCGCGTGCGCAGCGCTTCGATGGCGATTGGGCCAGCTACACCCCACCCGCCCCGCGCCAGCCGGGCGTCCACGTGTTCGACGACTACCCGCTGCAGGAGCTGATCGACCTCATCGACTGGACCCCGTTCTTCCAGGCCTGGGAGCTGGCCGGCAAATTCCCCGCCATCCTCAGCGACGAGGTCGTCGGTCCTCAGGCCAGTGAGCTCTATCGCGACGCACGCCGCATGCTCAAGCAGATCGTCGAGGAGAAGTGGCTGACGGCAAAGGCCGTGTTTGGGCTATGGCCGGCCAATAGCGTGGGCGATGATGTTGAAGTGGTGCTTGGCCGGGACCGGGGACCCGGGACCGGGGACCCGGAAACGCAGGACACCCCATCTCGGCCAGACGAAACGGCCGCCTCTGCCGTGTCCCCGGTCCCCGGCCCCCGGATGCTCCATTTTCTGCGCCAGCAAGTCGACAAACCTATCGACCGCCCGGATTTCTGCCTGGCCGATTTCATCGCGCCCAAGGACAGCGGCAAACAGGACTGGATCGGCGCGTTTGCGGTCACGGCAGGCATCGGCATCGACCCGCATGTGGCCCGCTTTGAAGCGGCGCACGACGACTACAACTCCATCCTGCTCAAGGCATTGGCCGACCGCCTGGCCGAAGCATTGGCCGAGCGCTTGCATCAACGTGTGCGCACCGAGTTCTGGGGCTATGTCGACGACGAAACCCTGGATAACGAAGCATTGATCGCCGAGCGCTATCGCGGCATTCGTCCTGCCCCCGGTTACCCGGCCTGCCCGGAACACAGCGAAAAACGCACCCTGTTCAACCTGCTCGATGCAGAGCAGAACACCACGATGACGCTGACCGAAAGTTTCGCGATGCTGCCCACCGCCGCGGTGTCCGGCTACTACTTCAGCCATCCCAGGAGCCAGTACTTCGTGGTCGGGCGCCTGGGCAAGGAGCAGGTTGCCGACTATGCCAAGCGCAAGGGCATCACGCTGGCATTGGCCGAACGTTGGCTGGCATCCAACCTGGATTACGACCCGGAATAAGGCCACCGCGGGTATCGTAGGAGCGCCCTTGGGCGCGATGGGCGTTATCTGTAAGGCCCAATCGCGCCCAAGGGCGCTGCTACCCGGCAGCGCTACCGCATTGCGCGGCAGCGCGTCGATCACACCAGTATCAAACTGCCGGCCGCAGCACGTTCAAGACTTCGTGGCACGCGCCCATGGTGTGGTAATCGGTCTTGCCTGCCGGGCTTTTTTCGTCGCTGTACTTGCGGTTGTCCGCATCCAGTATGCGATACCACGCGCCGTACTGATGGTCGATCATGTGCGCCCACGAATAGGCCCACAGCTTGTCGTACCACTGCCAGTAGCGATCATCGCCACTGCGCTGGGCCAGCAACGCGGCAGCGGCCAACGACTCGGCCTGCACCCAGAAATACTTGTCGTCGTCGCAGACATTGCCGTCGGGATCGAAGCCGTAATACAGCCCACCGCGCTGCGCATCCCATGACCGTTCCACTGCCACATCGAACAGATGCTGCGCAGTCGGCAGCAACCAGTCGGCCGGCGCATACCGATCCAGCAGCATCAGCAACTTGGCCCATTCGGTCTGATGGCCCGGCTGGAAACCCCACGGGCGGAACAGGTGCTTGGGATTGTCGCGGTTGTAATCCCAATCGATATTCCACTGCAGATCGTAATGCTCCCACACCAGCCCATCGGCCTTGGCCGCCTGGCGCCGGGTCATGTTGTCGGCCAGCAGCAGTGCGCGATCGAGATAGCGCTGTTCGCCGCTGGCCTCGTACGCGGCGATCATCGCCTCGCACATGTGCATGTTGGCGTTCTGACCGCGGTAACTGGTGAAGTTGAACTGCGCATCGGCTTCGTCGCGATACAGGCCGAACTCCGCTTCCCAGAAGTGGTTTTCCAGCAGCTGCCAGGTTTCGTCCATCCACCCACGCGCCTCGTCGACGCCGGCCTTCAAGCCGCACGAATACGCCAGCAGCACGAAGGCCACGCCGTAGCAGTGATTCATGTCGTCTTCGACCACGCCATCGCGCAGTGTCCACGCATAACCGCCGGTTTGCGGATTGCGATGCACGTTGCGCAGATAGTCCAGCCCGTGCCGGACCGCCTCTAGATACGCGGCATCGCCGAACTCGCGGTAGGCCATCGCGTAGTTGAAAACGAAACGCGTGCTGCTCACCAGATGCCGATGCCCGGCGTCGTAAATGGAGCCGTCATCGCGAAAGTACTGGAAAAACCCGCCCGCCGGGTCAATCGCGCGTGGATGGTAGAACGCCATGGTGTCGGCGATGTGCTGGCGCAAAACGTCAGCCGAACGGAAATCGGGTGCGGGTGTTGCAGGCAAACGGCTCATGCTTGTTCCTGGATCAGAGAATGGACGTCATCGATGCCGGGCATCGCCGCGAACGCGCCCTTGCGCGTCACTGCCAGCGCACCGACCGCGGCAGCAAACCGGATTACCTCGTGCATTGCCGCTGGATCGCCGCATAGCTGCTCCAGCGAGGACGCGCGCGCAGCCAGCTGATACAGCAGACCACCAACAAACGCGTCACCCGCCGCAGTGCTGTCGCGCACCTGCACAGTGAACGCGGGGACCTGGCCGGAATCGGTGCGGGTCTGCCAGTGCACGGGGCCGCCACCATCGGTGACCAGCAGCCAGGTCGCGTTGCCTTGCCACAGTTTCTGCGTCACTGCGCTGGCATCGCTGTCCAGCGTTCCGGCCAGATAGTCGAGCTCTTCGCGCGAGAGCTTGACCACGTCGGCCAGGGCCAATGCTTCCCACAGCACCGGCGCCGGGTTCACGTCCTGCGGCCACAGCATCGGGCGCAGGTTGAGGTCGAGGCTGACGATGGCACCACCGGCGCGCGCACGGCGCATGCCGTCGAGCGTGCACTGCGCAATCTCCGGCTCGGTCGTGCTGTTGGAACACACGTGCAGCACCGCCGCCTGCGCGAAGCCATCGGCGGCAAAGTGCTCGGGGCGGAACAGCAGATCCGCTGCGGGCGGGCGGTAGAAGCTGAAACTGCGCTCGCCGGCTTCGTCCAATGCAACGAACGCCAGCGCAGTCTTGGCCTGATCGGTACGCACGATGCCATCGGTCACCACGCCGGCCTGCTGCAGGCTCTGCAGCAGGAAGTCGCCGAACATGTCGCGCCCGAGCATGCCGACAAAATGGGCCGCACCGCCGAGCTTTGCCACAGCGACAGCCACGTTGGCCGGCGCACCGCCAGCATACTGCGCGAAGGTGCGCGCATCGTCGGTGCTGGCCTGTGGCAAGGCCAGCATGTCGATCAAGGCTTCGCCGAAGCAGATCACCTGGTTCTTGACCGCACTCATGCGCGTGCCTCCGCCAGTGCGCCGCGCAAACGCGAACCCCAGATGCCGTAGAACACGATGTACAGGTAGCACAGCAGCGGCAACACGAACGACTCATGCAGGCCGATGCTGTCGGCGAGCAGGCCCTGCAGATACGGCACGATGGCGCCGCCGACAATGGCCATGATCAACAGGCTGGACGCACGCCCGGTCAGCGCACCAAGCCGCTCGATGCCCAGGGTGAAGATGGTCGGGAACATGATCGAATTGAACAGGCCGATCGCCACCAGCGCATACACCGCCAGCATGCCGCCGCTGGCCATGGTCAGGCCGAGCAGCAGCGCATTGATCGCAGCGAACACCGACAACAACACGCGCGGCGACAATTTGGCCAGCAGCGCCGAGCCGATGAAACGCCCGATCATCGCCAACGTCCAATATGCCGACACATACGTGGTCGCCTCACGCTCGGTGAAGCCGCCGATCTGCGGCAACGAGAAGTAATTGACCATCAGGCTGCCGATCGCCACTTCCGCACCGACATAGAAAAAGATCGCCAGCACACCGAAGCGCACATGCGGGTGACGCAGCGCATCCAGCAGCGAATGCGTGCTCTGTTCCTTCTGTGCGCTTGCATCTGTCAGCGCCGGCAGACGGAACAGAAACACGAAGATCGCCAGCAGGAACAATACGATGCCCAGGCCGATATAAGGCCCCTGCACCGCCTGCGCTTCCTGCACGCGATAAGCCAGTTGCTCGGCTTCCGGCAAGGCCTTGAGCTGGTCGCCGCTCATCACCGTGTTGGACAGGATCAACCAGCCACCCAACAGCGGCGCGATCGCGGTGCCCAGCGAGTTGAGCGCCTGCGCCAGGGTCAAACGGCTGGATGCACTGCGCTCGGGACCCAGCAAGGCGACGTACGGATTCGCCGCTACCTGCAAGATGGTGATGCCGGTGGCCAGCACGAACAATGCGCCGAGAAATGCGCCGTACACGCGCAGTTCCGCCGCAGGCCAGAAGCCCAGTGCGCCGACCGCTGCCACCGCCAACCCGGCCACGATGCCCTGCTTGTAGCCCAACCGGTTCACCAGCCAACCGGCCGGCAGCGACATCAGGAAATACGCACCGAAGAAGGTGAACTGCACCAGCATCGCCTGCGCGAAGTTGAGCTCGAACACCGCTTTCAAATGCGGAATCAGGATGTCGTTGAGGCAGGTGAGAAAGCCCCACATGAAGAAGATCGTGGTGACCACCGACAACGCGACGCCGTTGTTGACGGGCGCCTTGTTGCCGCTGGGCACGGAGGATTGCGTGGAAAGGGAAACCATAGGGATTGCCTGGTCAGCGGCCTGAGGCCTTGGTGGGGGAACGGGCGGATGTGCTGCTTGGGGGAGATGCTGAAATTTGCGCCGACGGCGCGCACGCGCTGCTCGCACGAATCTTCAAGGCGACTGCCGCGGTCAGCTGCTGGGAAGCGAGGTCGGGGCTACCGATCCGTTGCAGCACCAGTTGCGCGGCCTGTCTGCCACGCGCGCGCGGGTCGGCAGCCAGGGTGGTCAATGCAGGCGTGAACAATGCCGCTTCGGCGATGTCGTCGAAACCGGTCACCGCAAAATCGCGGCCCGGCACGATGCCCTGCATCGCCAATGCCGCCATCAGGCCGAGCGCGACGCTGTCGTTGTAGCAGACCGCAGCGGTTGCAGCCTGCGCAGCGCTGCCCAGCATGCGCGCGCCGCACAGCGCAGCGTCCTGGCGGTTAGGTGCGGACTCGACGTAATGCGTTTCCAGGCCTGCCGCCTCCATCGCACGCGCGTAGCCGGCGCGGCGCTGACGGCAGGAACTGGACTCGGCATGCCCGCCGAAAAACACGATGCGCCGATGCCCTTGTGCGATCAGATGCGTGCAGGCCAGCAATGCGCCCTGCGCGTTGTCCAGCGCCAGCAGATCCCAGTGCGTGCCCTCCACCTCACGGTTGAACAACACCACGTTGCGTTGGCGGCCGAGCACCTGGGTCAGCGCCTGCGCCTGGCTACCTTCGGCCGGCGATAAAATGATGCCCGCTGGCGTGTGCTCCATCAGCGAAGCGAGCACTGCCTGCTGGCGTTGCGTCGATTCGCCGGTGCTGCCGAGCAGCGTCACATAACCGGCCGCGCCCAAGGCCTCATCGACACCGGCGGCAAACTCCGCAAAGAACGGGTTGGACAGATCGTTGATGACCAGCGCGATGCTGGACGAGGTGCGCCGGCGCAGGTTGGCCGCAGCACGGTTGTAGACATAATTCTGCCGATCCAGCTCGGCTTCGACGCGCGCTCGCGTGCTCGCGTGCACCAACGGGCTGCCGCGCAGCACCAGCGACACCGTCGCCCGCGACACGCCGATGGCGCCTGCGATATCGCGCAAGGTCACCGCCGTGCGGCGCACGCGTAGTGCGTCGGCGTCCTCCGTCGTCGTGGATGTCGGCTTGGCAGGCGTCACGCGGCACGCCTTGCGTTGGAAGAAATGCGCATGCATTGGCATCAAATTGGATCGATCCAATTAGGCCTTTTCCGGGCCCCCAATGCATGCGGCAGTGCAACATAGGCGCTCACGCACCCGAATGCGCCTCAGCGCGTAACGCGGTCTGGCAAGCGACGATCGTTCAGCGGCTTGGCGCACTTACTGAAACGCGATCGACAACCCGATGCCGCCCTGCCAATCCGGGCTTTCCGACGTCAGGCCACGCAGCACCGACACGTCCAGCTGCATCGCGTGCGGCAGTTGCCAGGCGCCACCCGCACCGGCGACGCGCGAATGCTCGCTGCCGGTATCGAAACCCGCTTCGACGTAGCTGCTGAAATGTTCGCCGGAAAAAAACGTGTAATTGGGCGCGAAGGTCCAGGTGTGCCCATCGTCGTCGCGCGCGTAATTGACATACAGCGCGATGGCGCGTTGCTGCGGCATATCCCAGGACGCAGTCACTCCCAGTTCGCGTGAATAGCCATCACTGAACGTCGGGCTGCCGGTCGGCACGCTATAGATACCCAGTGCCGCCCACTGAAAACCGTCCGAACGTGATGGCAAGGCCACCTTCAACCCGACATGGCTGTCGCCTCCACCATGCACCCGCGTACCACCGCCATGCTGCCAGTTGTAGCTGTCGCTGCCGAGCTGCAACTCGACGTTCTGAAACAATCCCAGCCGCAGCAGCGTATCAGCGGTGTATTGAGTGGTGCGCTGCCCCTCGCTGCGATCGGTGCTCGCATCCGGCAAGCCCTGCTCCCAGGCGAACGCACCCGGCTGCAGCGTTTCCGCAGCGAACGGAATGCCAGGACGGTCGAAGGCCGGCGCATCGTCCGCCTGCGCGGCGGCCTGCCCACTGGCCGCGCACAGCGCCAGCATCATCACCGCGCCCGACACCGTTCGGCGAGGCGCCCGCACACGCACGCGACCAAGCGCACAAGATTCAACGGCCGCCACGGCGCGGGATTTCAGGGAGTTCGACGACAGGGACATACGCAGCACCATTGGCAGGAGAGAGCGGGCAAGCGGGGGGCGACGCCACGGCACGATAAATCCACCTGCATCGACCGGCGACGGCGCGCATGGTGCCGCGCCCGCCGTGACCGGCTTGTATAGCGGCGCCTTGGCCTTGTCTTCGGCTCAGCCGGTCGCGGTTAGCTCAATGCCATTGCATGGGAAGCGGTGATCAAGAAACAGCACGTGTGCTGGGTCCGACAATCGATGGCCGCCATTCGGTTGACGCTGCCGGGGGCAGCAGGTCCGACCAGAACGTTATCGCTGCCTTCTTTGGGTCCAAGAAAACACAAAGAAAATGGGCACCCGCAGGTGCCCATGCATCACCACACCGCATGCGTTGCGGTGTTACCAGACCAGGTCGTCGGGCACTTGATACTTGGGGTCCGCGTACGGGTCGTCGCCGGCCGGTGCGTTGGGGTCCACCTTCAGCGCGACCGATGGTGCGAACACCGCTTCGGCCTCGGCCAGCACCTCGGCGGTCACCAGCAGATAGCGCCCGTTGAGTTGCAGCACGCCCAGCTCGCCGGCATTGAGTGCCTTGAGCTGGTCGGCGGTGACGTAGATCCGCTTGATCTTGCCGCCATACGGGAAATGCCGGGCAATCTCCGCATCGGCGTGATTCAGGCCCTTGTCCTTGAGCAGCTCTTCGAGCTTGGCCTTGGCTTCGCGACGCAGGCGTGCTTGTTCCTGCTTCACGCGCTCGGCTTCGATACGCTCGTCCTTCTCGCGCTGGGCGCGGATGGCATAGGCCTTGGCCAGATCGATATCTTCGCGCGTACGTGCCGGCTTGGGGCCGCGGCGGTCGGCATTGAGATGCTGCGGACGCGGCGACGCGCCGGGCTTGCCGTCATGACGACGTTCGGGCCTGCCATTGGGTTTGCGCTCGCCGTTGCCGTCGGTCGCCGCAGCGGCGGCTTGCGGCCGCTGCGGTCCCCTGCCCTGGCCCGGCCTGTTGCCGCCGGGCGCTGGCTTGCCACCGTTGCCATGCGAACGCGCGGCAGGCCGTGCGTCGGGTTTGCGTTCGGGCTTGGGGGCGGACTTGAAGCCCAACCCAAGCAACTGGTCACGTAAGGTATCGCTCATGGCGGTGGCAATCTGCAATCAATAGTGCGGAGGCGGCGGTTCGTCCGCTGCATCGGCAAACAACGTGGAGCGCACCTTGCCCAGATCCTCGAGCAGGTGGCGGATCAGTTCGGCGTTGCGGGCGCCGGTCAACCGGGCGTCCGCAAGCGCTTCACTCAATTCGTTGAGCGCCTGTTCCTGAAAGGACAGGCGCGTTTCCAGTTCAACTAACCGCGCGTCCAGTTCCTGGTCGCGCGGCGAGAGTTGCTCATGCATGCAACGAACGGCCTCGTCCGATGGCGTAATACGCCAGACCTGCGGCTTCGATTTCCTGCGGGTCGTAAAGGTTGCGGCCGTCGAACACGACGTCGTCCTTCAGGGCCTGCTTGATCTTTCCGAAATCCGGGCTACGGAACTGCTTCCACTCGGTGACCACGACCAATGCGTCGGCACCTTCCAGTGCGGCAAAGGCATCGTCGCAGAAGGTCAGGTCGTCGCGCTCGCCGAAGATGCGCTTGGCTTCATGGGTGGCTTCCGGGTCGTAGGCACGCACAGTGGCACCGGCTTCCCACAACTGCGCCATCAGACGACGGCTGGACGCGGCACGCATGTCGTCGGTATTGGGCTTGAACGCCAGGCCCCACACTGCAAACGTCTTGCCGGCGATGCTGCCGCCTTCGCCTCTGTAATGGCGCTGCACCAGTTCGAACAGATGCCCCTTCTGCGCGTTGTTGACGCTTTCCACCGCGTTCAGCAGGGTCGGCTCCATGCCGTATTGCTCGGCCGTCTTGGCCAGTGCCTGCACATCCTTCGGGAAGCACGAGCCGCCGTAACCGGCACCGGGATAGATGAAGTGCCAGCCAATGCGCGGATCCGAACCGATGCCGTTACGCACGTGCTCGACGTCCGCCCCGACACGTTCGGCAATATTGGCGATCTCGTTCATGAAACTGATCTTGGTCGCCAGCATCGCGTTGGCCGCGTACTTGGTCAGCTCGGCCGAACGCACGTCCATTTCCACGATGCGGTCGCGGTTGCGGTTGAACGGTGCGTACAGGCGACGCATGCGTGCGATCGCCGCCGGCTTCCTGGCACCGATCACGATGCGATCCGGACGCATGCAGTCGGCAACGGCGTCGCCTTCCTTCAGGAATTCCGGGTTGGAGACGACGTCGAACTCGTGCTCCACGCCGCGCGCATCCAGCTCTTCCTGGATTGCCACGCGCACCTTGTCGGCAGTACCGACCGGCACGGTGGATTTGTTCACGATCACCGACGGACCCTCGATGTGGCGGCCCACGGTACGCGCAACCGCGAGCACGTACTGCAGGTCGGCACTGCCGTCTTCGTCCGGCGGCGTACCCACGGCGATAAAGGTGATTTCGCCATGCGCAATCGCCTCGGCGGCGTCGCTGGTGAAGCGCAACCGGCCAGAGGCGTGGTTGGCTTTCACCATCGGCTCCAGGCCGGGTTCATAGATGGGAATCACCCCACGATTGAGACCATCAACTTTCGCCTGGTCGATATCCACACAGATAACGTGATGACCGACTTCGGCCAGACAGGTACCGGTGACAAGACCAACATAACCGGTACCAAAGATCGCAACTCGCATGGGTGGGGGTACTCCTGTGGGGGATCAGGGAAGGATACCCATCAGTTCGACATCGAACGTCAACGTTGCGTCTGGTCCGATCGGCCCCCCCTGCGTGCCGTTCGGGCCATAGGCCAGGTTGGATGGAATCCAGAAACGATATTTCGAACCGACCGGCATCAACGCGACGCCCTCGGTCCAACCGGGAATGACTTGGTCCAGACCAAACTCGGCCGGCTGGCCGCGCTGGTAGGAACTGTCGAAGACCTGCCCGTTGAGCAGCTTGCCTTCGTAATTCACGCGCACCTTGTTGGTCCGCATCGGGCGCTCGCCGCTGCCCTGGCGCAGCACCATGTACTGCAGCCCGGACGCGGTGGTGATCACGCCTTTCTCGGTTTTGTTCTTGGCAAGGAAGGCGTTGCCTTCTTCGCGATTCTTGGCACCGGCAGCGCCCTGCTTGGCAGAAGCGAACGCCTGCATGGTGGCGGCGGCTTCCTGCTGGGTCAGACGCGTGGTGCCCTTGGCGAACACGGTACGCACCGCTTCCATCAGGATCGCCAGATCGATCTCGTCCTTGATGCCGGCCAGCGACGGGCCCACCGCGCGATCGCCGAGCATCAGGCCGACATTTTCCTTGGACGGCGCGGCAGGCGCCGAGCCCGGCGCCATGCCCGGCACCTGCTGGCCGTTACGGGCAGCGAGCGCGGTACGCAGTGCGGTATCGGTGGCCTGGGTCTGCTCGTCCGACAACAGCGGCTTGCCACCCTTGAATGCATTTTCGATGGCGCGTTGCATTGCGCTCACATCGATGTCCTGGGCGATCGGCTCGAACGAACGTGCCACGTCCATACCGATGGCGTAGCTGACGTTGTCGCGCGTGCTCTTCTCAGACGATGCATTCAAAACTGGCTTCTCCTTGGTGGCCGCTGCGGCCGGTTGCTGCGACATCGCCGGCATCGATGCCGACATTGCCACCATCAGTAGCGACGCCGCCGCGCCGCGCTTTCCCATCTTCATTCGATGCAGTTCCCGAAAGTGAAAAGACACGCCACCGACGGCGCTGAATGCGTATTGTCGCATGTGCGCGCGGCGATGCGAGAGCCGCGCTCAGCGCGACGGCGCCTTGAGCTCGCGTTCGATTGCCGCCAGCACGCGCGGATCGTCCGGTTTGATCTTGCTGGGGAACTGCGCAACCACACGTCCATCCCGACCAATCAGATACTTGTGGAAGTTCCAGCCCGGCGCCACGCCGGTGGCTTGCGTCAAGCGCTGATACAGCGGCGTTGCCTGCGCACCCAGCACATGCACCTTCTCAAACATCGGGAACTTGACGCCATAGGTCAGCGTGCAGAATTCCTGGATCTGTTTCTCAGATCCGGGTTCCTGTCCCTGGAAATCGTTCGACGGGAAGCCCAGCACGGTGAAGCCGCGGCTGCCGAAGCGCCGGTTCAGCGCTTCCAGCCCTTCGTACTGCGGGGTGAAGCCGCACTTGCTGGCGGTGTTGACCACCATGACCACCTTGCCGCCATAGGTACGGTTCAGGTTGATTGGCGCCTTGCCGGCCAGCGGCCGGTAGTCAAGATCCAGCACCGAAGCGCCGGCGGCCATCGCCGATGTCACAAAAAAGCCAGTGAATACAACAGCTAGCAGACGATTGAGCAACATGAGCAATGCCCTTGGATAGATTGAGGCGGCGCACCCGGTGAGGGGTGCCATCAGTTGGGGATGACAGACAGTTGACTGCCTGCGTGTCGGTGTTATAGTTGAATACAACACCAGTCATCCAACGCAGGGGGAAAGCATGAACAGCACACGCTTTACGCGACCAGTTCCGCTGTTGCTGTTCGGCAGCACCCTGTTTGCCATTGGTTGCCTGGGAGCCGCTTCCAGTCAGGTGACGGAGTCCGGCGCCGATTATGGCGTGTCGGGGGCGGTTACGGAAAACGCGACAACTCCCCCCGAAGCGCGTCCCCGGCCTGGCCGGCACCTGCGCGCTTCGCTGTCGATGCCCTATTTCTCCTTCGCGCAGGCTCTGCGCCCACGGAGCTGATCATGAACGACATTCAATGGAGCGACGGCGCTCCCATCTACCGCCAACTCAAGGAACGGGTGATTGCCATGATGCTCGATGGAATCCTCAAGCCTGGCGACGCCCTGCCCTCGGTACGCCAGGTGGCGGCCGACTACCAACTCAACCCCATCACGGTCTCGCGCGCCTATCAGGAACTGGCCGACGAGAACCTGGTGGAGAAACGCCGCGGCCTGGGCATGTTCATGACTCCGGAAGCCGCACAGAAACTGCGCGGCAGCGAACGCGAGCGTTTCTTGAATGAAGAATGGCCTGCAGTGCTGGAAAGGATCCAGCGCCTGGGACTGTCCATCGACGATCTGTTGCCACAGGGAAAAACACCATGACCGCCGTCTCCTTTGACCATGTGGTCGACGCACGTGGCCTGCGCAAGGCCTACAAGCATCGGCTCGCGCTGGACAACACCAGCTTCACCATCGCCGCCGGCCGTATTGTCGGCCTGATCGGCCCCAACGGCGCCGGCAAGACCACCGCGCTCAAGGCGGCATTGGGGCTGACCGATTTCGATGGCGAATTGAGCGTGCTAGGAATGGATCCGCGTACCCAGCGCAATGCGCTGATGAACGAGGTCTGCTTCATCGCCGACGTAGCGGTGCTGCCGCGCTGGCTGCGGGTTGGCGAGGCGATCGATTTCGTTGCCGGTGTGCATCCGCGCTTCGATCGCGCCAAGTGCGAGCGCTTTCTGGCCAATACCCAGCTCAACCGCAAATCGCGGGTGCGCGAATTGTCCAAGGGCATGATCGTGCAGCTGCATCTGGCGCTGGTGATGGCCATCGATGCGCGCATCCTGGTGCTGGACGAACCGACCCTGGGGCTGGACATCCTCTACCGCAAGCAGTTCTACCAGCGCCTGCTGGAGGATTACTTCGACGAGCAGAAGACCATCATCGTCACCACCCATCAGGTCGAAGAGATCGAACACATCCTCACCGATGTGATGTTCATCCGCGACGGCCGCATCGTGCTCACCGCCGACATGGAGAGCGTGTCCGAGCGCTATACCGAAGTATTGGTGGGTGCCGACCATCTGGACGCAGCGCGCGCCTTGCAGCCGATCGACGAGCGCAGCCTGCCGTTCGGCAAGACCGTGATGCTGTTCGATGGCGTGCCGAAAGAGCAGCTCGCCCGTTTCGGCGAAACCCGCAATCCCGGCCTAGCCGACCTGTTTGTTGCGGTCATGAAGGGGACCTACGCATGAATGCAGTGACCAACCAAGCATCACCCGCACGCACTTTCGCCTGGCTGCTCAAACGCGAGTACTGGGAGCACCGTGGCGGCTTCGTGTGGGCACAGTTCATCACCGGCGGCATCGCGGTGTTCTTCGCGTTGCTGGGCGCGGTGATCGGCGCGATCAGCGCGCGCCGCAGCAGGGTCGGCGACAGCATCACCATGGACGATCTGGCCGAATACACGCGCACACTGGGCCAGGTCGGCGACGGCCTGCTGCTGGGCGGCATCGGTATCGCCTCGGTGGTGCTGGCGTTCGTGGTGTTCTTCTATTCGCTGGGCAGCCTGTACGACGACCGCCGCGACCGCAGCGTGCTGTTCTGGAAATCGCTGCCGGTGTCCGACGTACAGACGGTGCTGTCCAAAGCCGCCTGGGCGTTGCTGCTGGCGCCGCTGATCTCCATCGCCATCGGTGCCGTGGTCGGTCTGGCGTTGTGGTTGATCGCCATCGTTGGCGCCTTGATTGCCGGCGTGCCCAGCCCCTGGGCGCTGGCGACCCACTCGCATCCGTTCTCGCTGCTGTGGCTGCTGCTGAAGACCGTGCCGATGAGTCTGCTGTGGGCGTTGCCGACCGTGGGCTGGCTGATGTTCTGCTCGGCCTGGGCCAGCAGCAAGCCGTTCCTGTGGGCGGTGCTGTTTCCACTGCTGGCCTGCGTGATGCTGAGCATCCTGGCGGCGATGCCCGGCGTGTCGCTGCCGATCGGCTGGGTCTGGTACATCGTCGGCTACCGCGGCCTGCTCAGCGCCCTGCCCGGCACCTGGTCGCCGTTGGCCGTCAGCGGCAATCTGGACAGCAGCACCCTGCAGAACCCCAGCGATCTGGTGCAGTGGGCGCTGCAGCACACCGACAGTTCGCGGGTCTACGGCAGCCCGGATATCTGGATCGGCGCAGCCATCGGCATCGCGCTGATCGCCGCCTCCATCTATCTGCGCCGCCGGCGCTCCGAAGCCTGAAGGACCTCTCATGCGCCTGCCCCTGACCCTGGCCCTTCTGTTCGCATTGCCCGGTGCCGCGGCTGCCGAAGAGCAATGCAAGTACTCCGAGCCGCGCAGCCTGGAGCTGCAACTGGCCGGCGTGAAGTCGGTGCTGTTCGAGGTCGGCTCCAACGACCTGCATCTGGACGCGTTGCCCAGCAGCGGCGGGAAACTGAGCGGGCGCGCCTGTGCCGCCAGGGCGGAACTGCTCAAGGGCCTGACCGTGACCCAGAAGCGCGTTGGCGACAAGCTGGTGGTAACCCTGGCCGAAGACCGCCTGATCCGCATGTCCATCGGCGAAAACTATTCGTACCTGGACCTGCGCGGCAGCGTGCCGAACACCCTGCTGGTGCAGCTCGATGTGGATTCCGGTGATGCGCAGATCACCGGCGCCGCATCCGTCAGCGCCGATGTCGGTTCGGGCGAGATGACCGTCCGCCGCAGCAAGGGACGTGTCACCGCCAAGGTGGGCTCCGGCGACATCGAGCTGGAAGATATCGGTGCGCTACGTGTGCTGGCGGTGGGCTCAGGCGACCTCAAGGCGCGTGAGGTGCACGGCGCGGCAGAAGTGGCGAAGGTCGGCTCGGGCGAGGTCAAGCTGCGCGGCGTCACAGGCAACGTCAAGATCGGCGCGATCGGCTCGGGCGACGTCGGCATCGAGGATGTGCAGGGCAATGTCAGCGTCGAGACGCTCAACTCCGGGGCGCTGGATGTGCGCAAGGTGCGTGGCGATGTGAGCGTGGCGCGCAAGGGCAGCGGCGATATCGATGTGAGCGAGGTCACCGGCAGCACCCGGGTGCCGGCAGACAAATGACGACTTCTTTCAGGATGTGGGGGGAATTGCAGATGAAATTGCTTGTTTCGGCAGTAGTGATGAGCGTGTTGCTGGTGGGCTGCGGCAAGTCCGAACCCACCGTCCATGTTTCCGGCCAGGCCAACGATGCCGGCGTGACGTTCAACGGAAAGAGCCTGACGCTCAAACGCCAGGGCCTGCCCGCCGCCAGCATCGGCGTGGATGGGGCGCTCAGCATTGACGGCAAGCCGGTGGACTTGAACCAGGCACAACGTGAAGCCATGCGCGTCTATTACGCGCAGGTCCAGGGCGTGGCCAAGAAAGGGGTCGACATCGGCACCCAGGGCGCGGCTTTCGGCGCCCATGCGGCAGGCGCAGCGCTCAAGGGCGTGCTCAGCGGCAACCCGGATCAAATCGGCGACAAGGTCGAAGCCAAAGCGGAAACCTTCAAGAACAAGGCCATGCAGATCTGCGATCAGCTTGGCAAGCTGCGCACCGCGCAAGATGCCGCTGCGCAATTGGTGCCTGCGTTTGCGCCGTATTCGAGCCTGACGCAACACGATGTCGACGATTGCCGCAACTGACAGCGGCTGGCAACACACCTGTGCTCACCGCCAGGCGGGCGCGGCGGTGTTCGGAATCGGCGTGTACCACGTTGTACGCCGCGGTTCTGAGCGCGCCGCCCGCACCCATCTGACGAGCGCTCGCCAGGTTTGTTCGCCGCCCTAAACGCGGCGGTTAGGCGGCTGCGCATGGGTTGACCTGCGCACCTGCCGTTCGATCGTCGAGACAGCACAATGGCGCGTGGGCTGCGCCCCCCATAGCTGAAAGGCCTGCGACATTTTGTCAGCGCTCCCGGCAGCCCCTGCCCGGTCCGCAGGCCGCCGCGGGATTACACTAGTGCGATTCCCTTGACCCATCGACCCCATGAACAAGTTCGTGATGCTCTGCATGGCGCTGCTGCTGTGCACTCTCGCCGCCTGCGGCGATCAGTCGTCCCGTCGTGCCGAACGTGGCAAGCCGCGCGTGGCGATCACCACGCAGTCGGTGATGCTCCGCCGGCCGCCCGCGGCCAACGCGGAGATCACACCGGATGGCACGCTCAAGATCGACGACATCGCGCTGCCGCAGAACGAGCCGACCCGCGTCAAGTTGCAGCTGCTGTTCGGCCACCTGCAGATGCTGCGTCAGCAGGCGGTCAACGAGGCCGGCCCGGATCCGGATTACAAGTCGATCAAGCTGACCGCCACGCCGGAAATTCAGAAGATCAGCGGCGAGTTGCTGGATGAAATCCCGTCGCTGCAGCCGTATCGCGAAAGTTTCGGCAATGTGCAGGCTGAGCGGCACTAAGTAACGCGCGAAGCTGCGGGCAAACCGCGGCTTAGCGTGAACCTTGTAGATACCGTCTTACCTTCATTGGGCAAGCGCTTTCAGCGGGTCAAACGCGGTGCCTGATTTGAGGAGCGCGCCTGAGCGCGATGAGGCGTTATCGATAACGCTTCATCGCGCACGAGTGCGCTCCTACACACACGCAGCAATGATCAGCCACCGCCGCCCGTGCTGCCGGCCTGGATGCCGCCACGCGTCAGCGCGGCCGGATCCAGCAACCGCCGCAGATCCGCTTCGTTGAGTCCGCTGTCTTCCATGGCCACATCCAGCACCGGGCGCTGTTCCTTGTAGGCACGCTTGGCGATTGCGGCTGCCTTTTCGTAGCCAATGATCGGGTTGAGCGCAGTGACCAGGATCGGATTGCGATCCAGCGCCTCGCGCACACGCTCCTGACGCACCTTCAAACCGGCAATTGCGGTATCGGCCAGCAGCCGCGCGACGTTGCCCAGCAAGGTGATCGAATCGAGCAGGTTGTAGGCGATCAGCGGCAGGGTCACGTTCAACTGGAAATTGCCGGTCTGCCCGGCCACGGTGATCGCGGTGTGGTGGCCGATCACCTGCGCGCACGCCATCACGGTGGCTTCGGGAATCACCGGGTTGACCTTGCCCGGCATGATCGAGCTGCCTGGCTGCAACGCCGGCAACTCGATCTCGCCCAGCCCCGCCAACGGGCCGGCATTCATCCAGCGCAGGTCATTGGCGATCTTGATCAGCGCTACCGCCAACGCATTGAGCTGACCGGACAACTCCACCGCATCGTCCTGCGCGGCCAGGCCTTCGAACTTGTTGTCCGCACTGTCGAACTTGCATTTGCTCAGGCCCGACAACGCCTTGGCCACCTTGCCGCCGAAACGTGGGTCGGCATTGATGCCGGTGCCGATCGCGGTGCCGCCCAGCGGCAGCCGCCGCAGGCGTTTGAGCGCATCGTCGATACGCTCCTGCGCCGAACTCAGCTGCGCCGACCATGCACCGAATTCCTGCCCGAAGGTCAGCGGCATCGCATCCATCAAGTGGGTGCGGCCGGTCTTGACGACCTTGTCCAGCGACTTGGCGCGCTTGTCGATAGTCTTGCGCAGATGCTTGAGTGCCGGCTGCAGATGTTCCTGCACCGCAAGCAACGCAGAGACGCGAATGGCAGTGGGGATCACATCGTTGGAACTCTGCCCCAGATTGACGTGGTCGTTGGGATGTACCGCATCCTTGCCCGCACGCGTAGCCAATGTGGCGATCACCTCGTTGGCATTCATGTTGGACGAGGTGCCCGAGCCGGTCTGATACACATCGATCGGGAACTGCGCATCGTGCGTGCCCTGGGCCACCTGCAAGGCGGCGTCCTGCACCGTCTTGGCAATCGCTTTGGGCAGCAACCCCAGCTCGGCATTGACGCCGGCGGCGGCGGCCTTGATCAAGCCCAGCGCGCGAATGAAGCCCCGCGGCATCGGCTGGCCGGACACCGGAAAATTCTGCACGGCACGCTGGGTCTGCGCGCCCCACAACGCATCGGCGGGCACCTGCAATTGCCCCATGCTGTCGTGTTCGGTCCTGAAACGTTCGCTCATCTGCACTCTCCGCACATTGTTGGTCTGTGGTGAAGGATGGCTGGCAGCGGGCGTACCCACGCTGGCGAGGCTGTCTACGATACTCGCTCGCCGCGTTGCGACGATGTCGTCGCGCGCCGTTGGCTAGACTGCCGGTTGATCACGACGAGGTACCACGCCGCCATGGGCGACGACCCTGCCTGTAGAAACGCACTACCCGCGTTTGTTGGCGCTCTACATCGAACCGCTACCGCCCACACGCACCGCTCCAGTAGCGAACGGCGGCAGACATGCTAGGTAATGTCCTGTTGCTATTCGTTGCGCTCTTGCTGGTGCTGTTGAATGGCTTCTTCGTTGCCGCCGAATTTGCGCTGGTCAAGCTGCGCCACACGCAAGCGGTGGGCCTGGCGCAGACCAACGGTTGGCGCGGGCGATTGCTGCTCGGGGTGCATGCGCACCTGGATGCCTACCTGTCGGCGTGCCAGCTCGGCATCACCCTGGCCTCGCTCGGATTGGGCTGGGTCGGCGAACCGGCCTTCGCGCATCTGCTGCAACCGCTGTTCGATACGCTGGGCCTGTCGCCGGAAGCTGCACAGTTCACCGCGCTGGCGATTGCCTTCAGCCTGATTTCGTTCCTGCACATCGTGCTGGGCGAACTGGCGCCCAAGACCATGGCGATCCGCCGCCCGGAACGCATGTCGTTGTGGACCGCCGCGCCGTTGTATGTCTTTTACTGGATCATGTATCCGGCGATCTGGGTCCTCAACACCAGCGCCAATCGCCTGCTGCGCGTGCTCGGCTGGGGCGATGTGGAGCATCAATCACACCGCTATTCGCGCGAAGAACTGAAGCTGATCGTCGGCCGCCAGGACCCCAATGCGGCCACCCCCGACCACGGCCTGGCCCTGATGAGCCACGCACTGGAATTGCCGGATCTGGTTGCCGGCGATCTGATGCGCCCGCGCGAGCACATGCGCAGCCTGCGCGAAGGCATGACGCTGGAAACGGTGCTGGCCGAATTCAGCGAATCGCGCTACAGCCGTTACCCCTGGTTCGACGCCGATGGCGAGCAGGTACTGGGCATCCTGCACACCAAGGACCTGCTGGTGGCGATGGCGCGCGGACAGGAGTTGGACGATCTGCGTCCGCTGCTACGCCCACCCACCCTGCTGACGCTTGAAACCCCGATCCCCAGCGCGCTGGAGCAGTTCCGCACCGGCACCACCCATCTGGCGCTATGCGTGGAAGACGAAGGCCGCATCCTGGGTTTTTTCACCCTGGAAGACCTGCTGGAAGTGGTGGTCGGCGATATCGAGGACGAGCACCGCCATGTGGTGCGCGACGCCCCGGTACGCAGTCAGGACGGCTCGCTGTTGGTGGCCGGCAGCACCTCGATCTTTCGCCTGGAACGCCTGCTCGGCCAGGACCTGAGCGCTCCGGACCACGTCAATTCGGTCGGCGGGCTGATCGTGCATCAGCTGCAGCGGCTGCCCGAAGAAGGCGAAACCCTGGAACTGGACGGCCACGCGCTGACCGTGCGGCGCATGGCCGGCCACCGCATCCAGGCGGTGACGGTGCGGCCGGTGGGCGAAGCCGGCGCCGGGCCGGCGTAGAATACCGGCCCCGCCAGCTTTTCAGTGCCCCTGCCCATGTCGGATTCCGCCCTGCTCGCCCTGTCCCCGCTCGACGGCCGCTACGCTTCCAAAGTGGACGCGCTGCGCCCGATCTTCTCCGAATACGGCCTGATCAAGGCGCGGGTCAAGGTGGAAATCGAGTGGCTGCTGGCCCTGGCCGCCGAGCCGGGCATTGCCGAGCTGGCGCCGTTTTCGCCGGCTGCCACGCAGCGCCTGCGCGCCCTGGCCGACGACTTCAGCGTGACCCATGCCGCGCGGGTCAAGCAGATCGAGCGCACCACCAACCACGACGTCAAGGCGGTGGAGTACTTCATCAAGGAGCAGCTCACCGATGATGCCGAACTGGGCCCGGCGCTGGAATTCGTGCATTTCGCCTGCACCAGCGAGGACATCAACAACCTCAGCTACGGCCTGATGCTGGAACAGGCCCGCCGCGAGGTGCTGCTGCCCGCGCTGGATGGCATCACCGCCTCGCTGCGCGCGCTGGCGCATGCCCAGGCCGCCCAGCCGATGCTGTCGCGCACGCACGGCCAGACCGCTTCGCCGACCACGCTCGGCAAGGAAATCGCCAATGTGGTCGCGCGCCTGGAACGCCAGCGCAAGCAGATTGCCGCAGTGGAACTGACCGGCAAGATCAACGGCGCGGTCGGCAACTACAACGCGCACCTGGTGTCGTATCCGGACCTGGATTGGGCGGCGTTTGCACAGCGCTTCGTCGCAAGCCTGGGCCTGGTGTTCAACCCCTACACCACCCAGATCGAGCCGCACGACAACGTGGCCGAAATCGGCGATGCCAGCCGCCGCGCCAATACCATCCTGATCGACCTGTCGCGCGACATCTGGGGCTACATCTCGCTGGGCTATTTCAAGCAAAAGCTGAAAGAAGGCGAAGTCGGCTCATCCACCATGCCGCACAAGGTCAACCCGATCGACTTCGAAAATGCCGAAGGCAATTTCGGCATCGCCAATGCGCTGTTCGAGCATTTTTCCGCCAAGTTGCCGATCAGCCGCTGGCAGCGCGACCTCACCGATTCCACCGTGCTGCGCGCACTCGGCACCGCCTTCGGCCATACCCAGGTGGCGCTGGATTCGCTGGCCAAGGGCCTGGGCAAACTCACCGTCAATCCCGAGCGTCTGGACGCCGACCTGGATGCGGCCTGGGAAGTGCTGGCCGAAGCCGTGCAGACGGTGATGCGCCGCCACGGCCTGCCCAACCCGTACGAACAATTGAAGGCGCTGACGCGCGGCCAGGGCATCACCGCCGCCTCCATGCAGGCCTTCGTGGAAAGCCTGGAGTTGCCCGAAGACGACAAGCAGCGCCTGCGTGCGCTCGCTCCGGGCGGCTATACCGGCCTGGCCGAGCAGTTGGCGCGCGCCATCTGATCTGAGCGACAACACCGCTGCGGGCCCAATACGGGCCCGTCGCCGATATGCTGCCGCGCCCCGTTGGTCGCGCTCCCACACAGGGCCGCGCTGCCCGCGCCGGGTGCCAACTGCAGAGCGTAATGCTGGCTACGCCGTACGCCAACAACCGGCGCGGACCGTGGCTGGCAGCCGGTACATCGCCGACCGAGCCGGACTGCTATGGTCGCGAACTCATCCTTCAGGAGCCCGGCGATGCGCGCACCTCACACAGCACTGTCCCTGTTGACCCTGACCAGCGTGCTGGCACTGGGCGGCTGCGGCGGCGATGGCCCCGCCGCGCAGGCGTTGTCGGCGGCAGTGTCGTCCACGCTGACCGACCCGGCCAGCGGCGCCGATTGCGGCGGCAAGGATGTGCGCATTACCAAGGACAACGCCGACACCATCATCAACGGCGACTGCGGCGCAGTCACGATCACCGCCTCGCACGGCGCGCTGAACGTGGAGAAAGCGCGCTCGATCCGCGTGGAGGGCAGCAGTTTCACCGTGCTCAACGAACAGGTCGGCGAGCTGCGCATCATCGGCAGCAACAACACGCTCAATCTGACCAATCTCGACAGCGTCGACATCCAGGGCAACAAGAACCTGGTACTGGCACGCGAGGTGAAGCAGGTAAGGTTTTCCGGAAATGACAACACCGTCAATCCGTCCAGCACGCCCACCCTGGATGACCGCGGCAGCGGCAACAAAGTGATGTAAGCCGCGCGGCGCGTGGTTGCCGATGGGGCTCGCGTGGCCGCTTGGGGAACACTGCCGACTAGCGGTGATGTCATGCAGGCGCCCTTGCTGCCAGAGCATCAAGCCGATCAGCGAAAAACGCAGGCGCTGCATACCAGCGCGGACTGCGTCAGTACGTCGATCGGCGCCGGCCGATCAGGGCCGCCGCGCCGCCACCAGGGTCACTTCACGCGGCTTGGCGGCGCCCCGCACGATCACGAACCGCAAGGTTTCGCCGACCTTGCGATTGACCGCCGCCTTCAGCACATCGGCCTTGCTGCCTGCCACCGGGATACCCTGCGCCGACACGATTGCATCGCCGACCTGCAGACCGGCCGCGGCGGCCGGCGATGCCGGCTTGATGCCATCGATCTTGACCGACGTAGGGGTGGGGTTGAACGAAAAGCCTTCGCTTTCCACGGCAAAACCCAAACCGAATCACCCCTTCTGTTCCGCTGCCTGCACCGCACCGCTGATGCTCAGCACGGCGGTCAGCAACAATGCACCCGGTTTCCAACGACGCATCTGTCAGTTCTTTGTCGAAAGCAGCGCGTACGCCGCTGCGGTGCCCCAGTATCGGGCTCCTGATGCGGCGCGCTCATGTGCCATCGGACACCCGCCCTTGCGTCACGGCACGGGCGGGCACCCGGCCACCGTGCGGGCTGCATGGCGCCGCAGCGTTGTAGCGTTGTGATGTGACCGACAGCCGCCCGCAGTCATCCGCACCGCACAGGCCGAATTCACCACGTCCCTGAAGCCCTGCCTGTTGTCGCCCCAAGCGCAGGTGCAGATCCGGCGCAAGCATCGGACAATAGCGGCAGTCGCGCCGGCCCTGCCCGCGCTCCCAGTTTCCCATCGATCCCTGCAAGGACCCCCCATGGCTGCACGCAAGGCAAACCCTCCCGTCATCGAAGTCCAGGCCCGCCCGGGCCAGCCGTTGGGCATGCCGGTCGAACGCTTTCTGCGCAATTACTGGCACAAGCACCCGCTGCTGATCCGCAATGCCTTCGCGGACTTCGCCTCGCCGCTGCAGCCGGAAGACCTGGCCGGGCTGGCCTGCGAAGACGGCGTGCTGGCACGCCTGATCAGCCACGACCGCGCCACCGACAGCTGGGATGTGCGTACCGGCCCGTTCCAGGAAACCGATTTCCCCGGCCTGCCCGACCACGACTGGACCTTGCTGGTGCAGGACGTGGATAAATGGGACGCCGACGTGCGTGCCCTGCTGGAACAGTTCCGCTTCCTGCCGCGCTGGCGCATCGACGACATCATGATCAGCTTCGCCGCCACCGGCGGTTCGGTGGGTGCGCACGTCGACCATTACGACGTGTTCCTGCTGCAGGGCCAGGGCCACCGCCGCTGGCAGATCGACGCGCGCGCCGCTCAGGGCCGCAAGGCCACGCCGCTGGCATTCCGCGACGATGTCGAGCTCAAGCTGCTCAGCACCTTCAAGCCCACCCATGACTGGGTGCTGGGCCCGGGCGACATGCTGTATCTGCCGCCACTGGTCCCGCACCACGGCGTGGCAGAAGACGCCTGCCTGACATTCTCCATCGGCACGCGTGCGCCGTCTTCGGCCGAGCTGATCGGCGATTACCTGGACACCTTGATCGCCGATACCGACGAGGCCGTGCGCTATCACGATGAAGACCTCAAGGTGCCGGCCGACCCGTACGAGATCGACGTTACCGCGATGAACCGGGTGGTCGAAGCGCTCAATGCGCTGCGCATGAACGACCCCGATCGCCTGGGCGACTGGTTCGGCCGCTTCATGACCACCTACCGCGCCTCCGGCGACGTGGTGCCCGCGCCCGAGCCGATCCCGCGCGAAGCGGTGGAACAAGCGCTGGAAGAAGGCGTGCTGCTGCACCGCCACCCGTGGTCGCGGCTGGCCTGGCGGCGTGCCAAACGCGGCGCCACGCTGTTTTGCAGCGGTCTGGAGTTTGCGCTATCGGCCAAGGACGCGTCCCGTCTGGCGGCAGCCGAAGAGATCGACGGCGCGCTGTACGCCCAGCTGTCGGTTCGCGGCCGCGAGGTGGTGCTGGAACTGCTGGCCCAGGGCCACTACCAGCGCGCCCACGAAGACGCCGGCGGGGACGTCGCCGACGACGACCACGCGCTGAGCGTGTCGGCCGGCCACGACCACGAAGAGGCCGAGGACGACGCACCGGAAGCGGACGGCCAGATCGATGCCGACGCCGATGTCGAACAGGTCGCCGACGACGCCGACACCCCGGCAGAAGTGCTGGATGCCGCGCAGGATAGCGCTGTCGAAAGCGACGCCGACGCCGAGCAGGACGACGACAGCGACATCGCCGACAGTACCGATTCCGACGACAGCGACCACGCCAGCAAACCGGCATGAGCCCGCACGCCAGCCCGCAGATCGTCACGCTGCACCCGGCCTCCGACGCCGCGGCGCTGCGTGCGCTGCGGCTGGCCTGCGTCACCGGCAGCGCTGGCGACACCGGCGATGCCGACTGGGACGCACTGGACCCGCTCAGCCTGCACCTGGCCACGCGTATCGAAGGCCAGCTGGTCGCCTCGGTGCGGCTGACCGCCGACCGTCGTCTCGACCGGCTCGGCGTTCTGCCCGACTGGCGCCGCCGCGGGCTGGCGGATCCACTGCTCGCTGCCGCCATCGAAACGGCCCGGCGGCACGGCTGGCCCAGCCTGCATGCCCACGTCACCCCCAGTGCCCAGGCCGTGTTCGCGCGCCTGGGCTTTTTGCCTGACGCCACCCCAGATTCCCTGTCGGCGCCCATCGCATTGATGCGCGATGTGCCCGGCATCGCCATGCAGCGTCGCCTCGATGGACCGATGGCAGTCGACACCCTGGCCGCAGCCCTGGCCGCCACCACCGGGCTGCTGTGCGCCGCGCGCCGCCAGGTGCTGATCTACACCCGCGCACTGGACCCGCCGCTGTTCGACAACCCCACCGTCCTCGATGCGCTGCGCCGCTTCGCCACCGCCCGTCACGACAAACGCGTGCAGGTGCTGGTGCAGGACACCGCCGGCGCCGCTGCCGGCAGCAGCGCGATGTTGCGTCTGGCCCAGCGCCTGCCCAGCGTGTTCCGGTTCCGCGCCGTCAGCGATCCTGTCGATACCAGCTATGCGTCGGCATATGTGGTCGGCGACGACGCCTACTACTTTCGTCCAACAGGTCATCGTTTCGATGATGGCGAGACCTGGTTGTCCGGTGCAGCCCGCAGTCGCCAGCTGGAGCGCGAATTCGCGCAGATATGGGAGCGCAGCGCGCTTTGGAACGAGCCGCGCGTACTCGGCATCTGATGCCGCAGCGCCCTTCGCACGTAGGCCGAACGCAATTGGTCTACCCCGCCGGTCAGCTTGCAGACGCCCCCTGACTAGCGCAAGGGGGTATAATTTTTCGAGATTTGATACCGACCGATAGGGCATCTCGCCCTGCCGCTTCCGCACAATCATCCCCACAGCAGACCCGACTTACCATCGTGGATAATCTCCTAAAGCAGTTCGCGCAGTCATCGCAGCTCGCCGGCGGCAACGCCGCCTATATCGAGGATCTGTACGAGCAGTACCTCGTCGCCCCGGACAGTGTCGATCCGAAGTGGAAGAGCTACTTCGATGGCTTCGAAGGTCGCGGTGCCGGTGATGTACCGCACTCGGCAGCCATTGCCCACATTCTCACTGCCTCCAAGCAAGCAGCCCACGCCGGAACCGGTGCGGGCGCCAGCGACGAGCGCGAGCGCAATGTCGGCCGCCTGATCACCGCCTACCGCGCGCGTGGCCACCTTGGCGCGCAGCTCGACCCGCTGGGCTTGACCCCGCCGGTCAACCCGCCCGATCTGGACCTGCCGTTCCACAGCCTCTCGCAGGCGGATCTGGACAGCGAGTTCAGCACCGGCGGTGTCGGCGGCCAGCCGCGGATGAAGCTGAAGGATCTGCTGGCCCGCCTGAAGGCGACCTACGCCAGCAGCATCGGCGCAGAGTTCATGCATATCCAGGAATTCGACCAGCGCCAGTGGATCTACAAGCGCCTGGAAGATGCCGGCGGCAAGATCGCAGGCGATGCGGCCAGCCGCAAGCGCACCCTGGAACGGCTCACCGCCGCCGAAGGCCTGGAGCGCTACCTGCACACCAAGTATGTCGGCCAGAAGCGCTTCTCGCTGGAAGGCGGCGATGCCTTGATTCCGATGATGGACGCGATCATCCACCAGTCCGGCAAGGACCAGGTCAAGGACATCGTGATCGGCATGGCCCACCGCGGCCGCCTCAACGTGTTGGTCAACACGCTGGGCAAGAACCCGCGCAAGCTGTTCGACGAATTCGAAGGCAAGTTCGAGCACGCCCACGACGACCGCGCGCACACCGGCGACGTCAAGTACCACATGGGCTTCTCGGCCGATATCGCCGTGGGCGACAGCAACCAGGTGCATCTGGCGCTGGCGTTCAACCCCTCGCACCTTGAAATCGTCGACCCGGTCGTGGTTGGCAGCGTGCGCTCGCGCCAGGAGCGCTTCGGCGATGCCGAACGCAAGACCGTGTTGCCGATCCTGATCCATGGCGACGCGGCGTTCGCCGGCCAGGGCGTGGTGATGGAGCTGTTCCAGATGTCGCAGGCACGTGGCTTTGCCGTTGGCGGCACCGTGCACATCGTCATCAACAACCAGATCGGCTTCACCACCAGCACCCGCGACGACGCCCGCTCCACGCTGTACTGCACCGACGTGGCCAAGATGATCGGCGCGCCGGTCTTCCACGTGAATGGCGACGACCCGGACGCGGTGATGTTCGTGTCCACGCTGGCCTATGAATTCCGCCAGCAGTTCAAGAAGGACGTGGTCATCGACCTGGTCTGCTACCGCCGTTGGGGCCATAACGAAGCCGACGAACCGGCAGCGACCCAGCCGGTGATGTACCAGACCATCCGCAAGCACAAGACCACCCGCGAGCTCTACGCCGCCAAGCTGGAAAGCGACGGCGTGCTGAGCGCCGACGAGGCCAAGGCGCTGGTGGACGGCTACCGCAACAAGCTGGATTCGGGCGAGTACACCACCGAATTGGCCAAGCGCAAGCCGGACGAATTCGCCATCGACTGGTCCAAGTATCTGGTCGGCACCGCTGCCGATCCGGTGGACACGCGCGTCAAGCGCGAACAGCTGGATCGTCTGGCCAAGCTGATCACCACCATTCCCGAAGGCGTCGAGCTACACGCCCGCGTCGCCAAGATCTACGACGACCGCGTCAAGATGGCCGCCGGCGATCAGCTGGGCGACTGGGGCTTTGCCGAAAACCTGGCCTACGCCACGCTGCTGGCCGAAGGCCACAAGCTGCGTCTGGTCGGCCAGGACGCCGGTCGCGGCACGTTCTTCCACCGTCACGCGATCCTGCACGACCAGAAGACCGACAACTACTACCTGCCGCTGCGCCAGCTGGTCGAAAACCCGGAAGACGCCACCATCATCGATTCGCTGCTCAGCGAAGAAGCGGTGATGGGTTTCGAGTACGGCTATTCCACCACCGACCCGAACGCGCTGTGCATCTGGGAAGCGCAATTCGGCGACTTCGCCAACGGCGCGCAGGTGGTGATCGACCAGTTCATCGCTGCCGGCGAGGCCAAGTGGGGCCGCATCGCGGGCCTGTCGCTGTTCCTGCCGCATGGTTACGAAGGGCAAGGCCCGGAGCACAGCTCCGCACGCCTGGAGCGCTTCCTGCAGTTGTGCGCGCTGGAAAACATGCTGGTGTGCGTGCCGACCACCCCGGCGCAGTGCTTCCACATGATCCGCCGCCAGATGCGCATGACCACCCGCAAGCCGCTGGTGGTGATGACGCCAAAGTCGTTGCTGCGCCACAAGCTGGCGGTGTCGAGCCTGGAAGAACTGGCCGAAGGCGAGTTCCAGCATCTGATTCCCGACGCCAAGGCCGAAGCCGGCAAGGTCAAGCGCGTGGTGCTGTGCTCGGGCAAGGTCTATTACGACCTGCTCGAAGACCAGACCAAGCGCGGCCAGGACGATGTCGCCATCGTGCGTATCGAGCAGCTGTATCCGTTCCCGCGTGCGCAGCTGGCCGCCGAGCTCAAGGCCTATGCCAACGCCACCGATGTGGTGTGGTGCCAGGAAGAGCCGCAGAACCAGGGTGCGTGGTACCAGATCCGCCACCACCTGAACTTCTGCCTGGCCAGCGGCCAGAGCCTGCATTACGCCGGCCGTGCCCGTTCGCCCTCGCCTGCCGCCGGCCACATGGCCGACCACATCGTCGAACAGCAGAAGCTGGTTGCCGATGCGCTGCTCAATCCGTTCAACGACCAAGTCGCTGAATAACTCCTCTTCCCCTAAGAACGCACACACTAGGACGCTCCCCGAATGGCCACCGAAGTCAAAGTTCCGGTACTGCCCGAATCCGTTTCCGACGCCACCATCGCCAGCTGGCACAAGAAGGCCGGTGAAGCGGTCAAGCGCGACGAGAATCTGGTCGACCTGGAAACCGACAAGGTCGTGTTGGAAGTTCCTTCGCCGGTCGACGGCGTGTTGAAGGAAATCAAGTTCGAAGCCGGCAGCACGGTCACCAGCAACCAGATTCTGGCGATCATCGAAGAAGGCGCCGTGGCCGCTGCGGCGCCGGCTGCAGAGAAGAAGGCCGACGCACCGGCCGCTGCTGTGCCAGCGCCTGCTGCTGCGCCGGCACCGGCTGCTGCCGCGGCACCTGCACCTGCGTCCAAGTCCGCCGCAGATTCGCTGCCGCCGGGTGCGCGTTTCTCCGCGATCACCCAGGGCGTGGATCCGTCGCAGGTCGAAGGTACCGGCCGTCGCGGCGCGGTGACCAAGGAAGACATCGTCAACTTTGCGAAGGCCGGCGGCGTGGGCAAGGCCTCCGGCGCCCGTCCAGAAGAGCGCGTGGCGATGACCCGCGTGCGCAAGACCATCGCCAAGCGTCTGATGGAGTCGAAGAACTCCACCGCAATGCTGACCACCTTCAACGAGGTCAACCTCGCCAAGGTGTCGGCCGCACGCAAGGAGCTGCAGGACGAATTCCAGAAGGCGCACGGCATCAAGCTCGGTTTCATGAGCTTCTTCGTCAAGGCCGCCGCCAACGCGCTGCAGCGCTTCCCGCTGGTCAACGCCTCGATCGACGGCGACGACATCATCTATCACGGCTACAGCGACATCTCGATTGCGGTGTCGACCGAAAAGGGCCTGGTCACGCCGGTGCTGCGTAACGTGGAGCGCCAGTCGTTTGCAGAAGTCGAACAAGGCATCGCCGATTACGCCGCCAAGGCGCGCGCCGGCAAGCTGGGCCTGGACGATCTGCAGGGCGGCACCTTCACCATCACCAATGGCGGCACCTTCGGCTCGCTGCTGTCCACCCCGATCATCAACCCGCCGCAAAGCGCCATCCTGGGCATGCACGCGATCAAGGAACGTCCGATCGCCGAGAACGGCCAGGTCGTGATCGCGCCGATGATGTATCTGGCGCTGTCCTACGACCACCGCATCATCGACGGCAAGGACTCGGTGCAGTTCCTGGTGGACATCAAGAATCAGCTGGAAAACCCGGGCCGCATGCTGTTCGGCCTGTAAGCCTCAAAGCCGCTCTCCCGACGGGAGAGGGGTTTGGGGGCGCCAGGCAACTGCGTCCGACTCGACAATGAAGAACGAGCCGCAGCGAGCCACAGAGGCGAACGATCGGCTGTTCACTAACCCCATTTCGCAGTGGCTCGCTTCACATCGGGAATACCGGGCAGGCGACCACAGCGCACCCTCATCCGGCGCTACGCGCCACCTTCTCCCGACAAGAGAAGGGAAAGGCAAAGGACTCTAGAAATGGCTGAAAACTACGACGTCGTCGTCATCGGTGCCGGTCCGGCCGGTTATCACGCCGCCATCCGCGCGGCCCAGTTGGGCATGAAGGTCGCCTGCATCGACGCGGCACTGGGCAAGGACGGCAAGCCCGCCCTGGGCGGTACCTGCCTGCGCGTGGGCTGCATCCCGTCCAAGGCGCTGCTGGATTCCTCGCGCCAGTTCTGGAACATGGGCCACCTGTTCGGCGACCACGGCATCAGCTTCAACGACGCCAAGATGGACGTGCCCACCATGATCGGCCGCAAGGACAAGATCGTGAAGCAGTTCACCGGCGGCATCGCGATGCTGTTCAAGGCCAACAAGATCACCCCGTACTACGGCTTCGGCCAGCTGCTGCCGGGCAACATCGTCAAGGTCGCCCAGCACGAAGGCGGCGAGATCGAGCTCAAGGGCACCAATGTGATCCTGGCGCCGGGCTCGGAGTCCATCGAACTGCCGTTCGCCAAGTTCGAAGGCGACACCATCGTCGACAACGTCGGCGGCCTGGACTTCACCGCCGTGCCCAAGCGCATGGCGGTGATCGGCGCCGGCGTGATCGGCCTGGAACTGGGCAGCGTGTGGAAGCGTCTGGGCGCCGAGGTCACCATCCTCGAAGCGCTGCCGGACTTCCTGGCGCTGGCCGATGCAGAAGTCGCCAAGACTGCCTTGAAGGAATTCAGGAAGCAGGGCCTGGACATCAAGCTCGGCGCCAAGGTCAGCAAGACCGAGATCACCGGCAGCGGCGATGCCAAGCAGGTGGTTGTCAGCTACACCGACGCAGCCGGCGAGCAGACCCTGACCGTGGACAAGTTGCTGGTGGCCGTGGGCCGCAGGGCGGCAACCAAGAACCTGCTGGCCGAAGGCACCGGCGTCAAGCTCAACGAGCGTGGCCAGATCGAAGTGGACGGGCATTGCCACACCGGCGTCGATGGTGTGTGGGCGGTCGGCGACTGCGTGCGTGGCCCGATGCTGGCGCACAAGGGCTTCGAGGAAGGCATCGCGGTGGCCGAACTGATTGCCGGGCTGCCGGGTCACGTCAATTTCGACACCATCCCGTGGGTCATCTACACCGAGCCGGAGATTGCCTGGGTCGGCAAGACCGAGCAGCAGCTCAAGGCCGAAGGCGTCGCCTACAAGGCCGGCAGCTTCCCGTTCGCGGCGATCGGCCGTGCGGTGGCCATGGGCGAGCCGGCCGGCTTCGTCAAGGTGATTGCCGATGCCGAAACCGACCGCGTGCTGGGTATGCACCTGGTGGGCGTGGGCGTCTCCGAGCTGGTGCACGAAGGTGTGCTGACCATGGAATTCAACGGCTCGGCCGACGATCTGGCCCGCATCTGCCACGCGCATCCGACGCTGTCCGAAGCAATCCACGATGCCGCGATGGCGGTGAGCAAGCGCGCGATTCATAAGGCTAACTAACCGGGATTGGTGGATGCGGGAGTGGGGATTCGCAACTGCGGCTCTCCGTCCCGGCCCTCTCCGGCAATGACATGGCGCCGGGTGAAAACCCGGCGTTATGTTTTTCAAGCCAGGCAAGAACTCAAACAAATCAGCGCGCCCCCTGCCGATGGCATCACCTGCAATCAACAGCGCTGCCTCGCTTTTACCAATCCCCACTCCCGACTCCCGAATCCCATGAAAAGCATCTGCGTCTACTGCGGCTCCAATGCCGGCAACAAACCCGCCTATGTCGAGCGCGCCACGGTGCTGGGTCAGCGCATTGCACAACAAGGCCTGCGGCTGGTCTATGGCGGAGGCAATGTGGGCTTGATGGGCACCGTGGCCAATGCGGTGCTGGCAGCCGGTGGCGAAGTGACCGGGGTGATTCCGCAGCAGCTGGCCGATTGGGAAGTGGCGCACCGCGGGCTGACCACGCTGGAAATCGTCGGTTCCATGCATGAGCGCAAGATGCGCATGTTCGAGCTGTCCGATGCCTTCGTCGCCCTGCCCGGCGGCTTCGGCACCATGGAAGAGATCTTCGAAATGCTGACCTGGCGCCAGCTCGGCATCGGCAACAAGCCCTGCGCGTTCCTGGATATCGAAGGGTTCTACGCACCGCTGATCGGCATGATCGATCGCATGGTGGAAGAGCGCTTCCTGCATCCGGACCAGCGCGCCGACCTGTGGTACGGCGCCGATATGGAGCAGATGCTCGAATGGATGCAGCACTACACCCCGGCGCAGGCCTCCAAGTGGATCGACGAAAAGCGCCGCTCCACCCTGGTGTAAACGTCAGCCGGCAAGCTTCTGGTGTGCGCTGCCAGCCGGTGGCAGTGCGACAGCGCGCGGATGCAAGCCCTGCGCGCGTCACCGCAGCGGCATGCGCACACGCGGTGCCGGCCAGCACCCCCGCGTGTCGCAGTGCCACTGCAGAACCACCACAGCACCAGCACCAGCACCCAACATCGCACCGATCTGCGAGCTTGTAACCGCAATCACGACGGCTGCGGCAATCGGCGTCACTGCCTCGCATAGAATGGCGGCGATGCTCGATACCCTCGCCGCTGACGCGCACCACAGCCTGGACATCAAGCACAGTCGCTTTCTGGCCCGCGCTGCCGCACTGGACGCTCCCGCACATGCGCTGGAGATCGTGCAGCGCGTGGCGGTGCCGGATGCCACGCATAACTGCTGGGCTTACCGGTTCGGGCAGGACTACCGCTCCAGCGACGATGGCGAGCCGAGCGGCACGGCTGGCCGGCCGATTTTGGCGGCGATCGACGGCCAGGACTTCGATCGGGTGGTGGTCGTGGTCACGCGCTGGTATGGCGGCATCAAGCTCGGTGCCGGCGGACTGGTGCGCGCCTACGGCGGGACCGCGGCCGAGTGCCTGCGGCTGGCGAGGCGACAGCCATTGGTGGCGTTGTCGCAGGTCCAGCTGCAGTGCCGGTTCGACGATCTGGGCCTGGTGCACGCCGCGCTGACGGCCTTTCATGCCGAAAAACTGGACGAACAGTTCGACGCCACCGGTGCCGCATTGCGGGTGCAACTGCCTGCAGATCAGCTCGCCGGCTTGAAAAGCCGCCTGTGCGACGCCACTCGCAATCGTGTCCATCTCTCAACCCCGGAAGCCGCATGACCCAGCCAGCCGCTGCACGTCCCAACCCGTTGCGGAAGCTGGGCAGCCTGCGCACCTTGTGGCCATTCGTGCAACGCCAGCGCGGCCTGTTCGCCGCCTGGCTGATCGCGCTGGCGATTTCCTCGGCCGCCACATTGAGCCTGCCCGCCGCGGTCAAGCGGATGATCGACCACGGCTTTTCCGGCGGTTCGCAGATCAACCAGGCGTTCGCGTTGCTGTTCGCCGTGGCGGTGGTGCTGGCATTGGCCACTGCGGCGCGTTTCTATTTCGTCGCGCTGCTGGGCGAAAAAGTGGTCGCCGACCTGCGCGGCCGGTTGTACGCGCACCTGATCGGGCTGGACGCCGGGTTTCATGACCGCAGCCGCAGCGGCGAGCTGGTGTCGCGCCTGTCGGCCGACAGCGAACTGCTGCGCGGGGTGGTCGGCACCACCATGTCGGTGGCCTTGCGCAGCTCGGTCACCGTGATCGGCAGCGTGGTGATGCTGTTCGTCACCAGCCCGCGCCTGGCCGGCTTCACCTTGATCGGCATCCCGCTGGCGGTGCTGCCGATCGTGCTCGGCGCACGCCGCCTGCAGAAGATTTCGCGCGCAAGCCAGGACCGCGTGGCCGACGCCAACACGCTGGCAGCCGAAACCCTGGGCGCGGTGCGCACCGTGCAGGCGCATGCGCGCGAGCGTTACGAAAGCCAACGTTTCAGTACCGCGCTGTTTGCCGCCATCGACACTGCAAAAGTGCGCATCCGCACCCAGGCCACCGTGACTGCGGTTGCGATCATGCTGATCTTCGGCGCGATCGTCGCGGTGTTGTGGCTGGGCGCGCACGATGTGATCGCTGGCCGCATGACGCCCGGCACGCTGGGCCAGTTCGTGTTGTACGCGCTGATCGGCGGCGGCTCGGTCGGCGCGCTGGCCGAAGTCTGGAACGAGTTGCAACGTGCCGCCGGCGGCATGGGGCGGGTGGGCGAATTGCTCGATGAGCAGCCGGCCATCGTGGCGCCTGCCGCCCCGCAGGTCTTGCCGCAGCCGCTGCGCGGCGCGATCCATTTCGACCAGGTGGTATTCCATTATCCACAGCGCCCGGACGCACCGGCGCTGGATGGCTTCGACCTGCATGTCAGCCCCGGCGAGACCGTGGCGCTGGTCGGTCCGTCCGGTGCCGGCAAGAGCACGGTGCTGTCGATGCTGCTGCGCTTCCACGACCCGGTCAGCGGCAAGCTGCGCATCGACGACATCGACCTGCGCGACACCGACCCGGTACTGCTGCGCGAACGCATTGCGCTGGTGCCGCAGCAGCCCACGCTGTTCGCCGCCAGCGCCGCCGACAACATTCGCTATGGCCGCCTGCAGGCCAGCGACGCCGAAGTGGAAGCGGCGGCCGCCGCGGCCGAAGCCGATGTCTTCATCCGTGCCCTGCCCCAGGGCTATGCCAGCGAACTGGGCGAGCGCGGCACGCGCCTGTCCGGTGGCCAACAGCAACGCGTGGCGATTGCGCGGGCGCTGCTCAAGGATGCGCCGATCCTGCTGCTGGACGAAGCCACCAGCGCACTCGACGCACAGAGCGAACGCGCGGTGCAGCAGGCGCTGGACCGGCTGATGGAAGGCCGCACCACCCTGGTCGTCGCGCATCGCCTGGCCACCGTGCTCAAGGCCGACCGCATCGTGGTGATGGATGCCGGACGCATCGTCGCGCAGGGCACCCACGCGCAGTTGATCGCCGAAGGCGGGCTGTATGCGGAGCTCGCGCGGCTGCAGTTCATTGACCAATGAGGGTCACCTGACGCTGCGCCGCCAGTGCTGGCACCCGCAGCGCCCTTCCTGTCTCACCGGCCACGCCGGCCGTGCGCTCCCACGCAATCCGACGTAACGATGTGACCCATGCCCCGCCCCAAGACCACGCTTCGCCAGCTGAGCTATTTCGTCGCGCTGGCCGACACCGGCAGCTTCACCCGCGCGGCCGAGCAGATGGGCGTCTCGCAGCCCTCGTTGTCGCAACAGATCCGCGCCTTGGAAGCCATCATCGGCGCGCCGCTGTTCGAACGCGGCGCACAGGCGATCGCGACCCCGCTGGGTCGCGACCTGCTCGACCGCGCCCGTAGCATCCTGCTCGATGTCACCGATCTGGAAGAGGTGCGCGCCACCGCCGCCGATACCTTGATCGGCACCATCCGGCTCGGCGTCTCGCCCACGCTCGGCGCCTATCTGATGCCCAGCCTGGTTGCACGCCTGCATCGCGAACATCCGGCCCTGCGCGTGCATGTGCGCGAAGGACTGCCCACCGCGCTTGCCGCCGGCCTCGGCAGCGGCGTGCACGATCTGATTCTTGCGCAACTGCCGGTGGCCGGCCGCGGCCTGCATAGCGAGCGGCTGTTCCGCGAACCGCTGCACGTGACCATGGCCGCCGACCACCCGCTGCGTACCAAGGCCTGCATCACCCCGGCCGATCTGCGCGGCGCCAATCTGTTGACCCTGATGCCGGAATACCGATTGGCAGAACAGGTCGCTGCGATCGCCATGGATGTCGGCGCGCATGTACTGCGCGATTACGAAGGCACCAGCCTGGATGCGATCCGTCAGATGGCCGGCATGGGCATGGGCCTTGCATTGCTCCCGGACCTGTACGTACGCCAGGAAATCCGCGAAGGCGACGACGTGGTGGTTCGGCCGATCAAAGGCGGGCGCTACTATAGGGAGATCGGTTTGCTCTGGCGGCAGGGTGCCGGTCGCGCGCCAGCCTTCGGTTTGATCGCCAATCTGCTGCGTGCGGTGGCCGCATAGGAAAATCCTATGCGGTGAATAAGCGCCGCAGCCTTGTTCAAGGCCGGCAACTCGTCAATGCTTTACTGAACTCATCAACGGATATCGAATGGCGGCCAAGCGGATCGGATGGCGGGAAGCGGTAAGCTGGCTGGCGGAAATCGTCGGGCCAGACATGCCGTATGTGCGTCTTGCCATGGTGTACGGCGTTGCGATCAGCTTGCTGTCGCTGGCCACGCCCATCTCGGTGCAGTTGCTGATCAACAGCGTCACCAACACCGCCCTGCCCGCCCCGCTGTGGACGCTGTCGGGCCTGTTGCTGGGGTTGCTGCTGCTGATGACCTGCCTGAGCGCCATGCGAGTGTGGATGATGGCGTTGTTCGAGCGTCGCCTGTTCGCGCGGGTGGTGGCCGAGATTACCGTGCGTGCGGTGCACGCACAGAACCCGTTCTTCGCCGACCAGAACCGTGGCGACGTGTTCAACCGCTACTTCGATCTGGTGGTGGTGCAGAAAGCCGTGCCCAGCCTGGCGGTTGGCGCTTTCACAATCGTGCTGCAATCGGCGGTGGGCCTGATCGTCACCAGCTTCTACCACCCGTTTTTCCTGGGCTTCAACGCGTTGCTGCTGCTCATCATCTTTTCAATCTGGATGATCTGGTCGCGCGGCTCGATCCGCAGCGCGGTCGAGCTGAGCCACGCCAAGCACAATGCCGCACACTGGCTGGAAAGCGTCGGAGGCTCCAACGGCTTCTACAAATCCAGCCGCCACCTCAATTTCGCGATGGACCGCTCCGAGGCGGTAACCGCCGCCTACGTTGCACAGCATCGGCGTCATTTCCGCTACACCTTCACCCAGACCGTGGCGTTCCTGCTGACCTATGCGGTGGCCAGCGCGGCGCTGCTGGCGCTGGGCGGTAGCCTGATCCTGCGCGGCGAATTGTCGATCGGCCAGCTGGTGGCGGCCGAGCTGATCCTGAGTGCGGTGTTCTACGGCATTTCGCAACTGGGCGGCTACATGGACGCGTTCTACGATCTGGTGGCCAGTTCGGAAGAACTGTCGCTGCTGTTCGCGATCCCGCAGGAGCGCGCCGTGGTGGCGCCGGGAAAGACGCCCGGCAACAGCGCGGTGCGGCTGGATGGCGTGGTGATCGAAGGGGCGCGGTTCGATTTCGCGCTGGCCGCCGGCGAGCAGCTGGTAACGCTGGCCGACGGCGGCGCCGAGCGCTTGCTGGCGATGGTGCTCAAGCGGCACGTGGTGCCCGAGCGCGGGCTGGTGATGGTGGGCGGCGCCGACATGGCCACCTTCGACATGTACCTGCTGCGTTCGGAAGTGACTGTGCTCGATCGCCCGACCATCGTGGAGGTGACCATTCGCGAATACCTGGCGATGGCCTCGGCCGATGTGACGTCCGAAGCGATGCTCGAAGCCATCGACACGGTGGGGCTGCGCGCGCGCATCGCCGCGCTGCCGCAGGGCCTGGACACCCGGCTTGCTGCTTCCGGCTTCCCGCTGTGGATCGGCGAGGTGATGGCGCTGAAGCTGGCCAACGCGCTGCTGGTGCGCCCGCGCGTGCTGATGTTGTCGCAGCTGTACGACCTGTTGCCCGCCGAGCGCCTGACCCGGGTGCTGCGCCACTTGAAGGAGGCCGGAACCACGGTCCTGCTGTGCACCGGCCGGCCGGAGGACATCACCCTGGATGGCTGGTTCCGGTTGGAGCCCGAGCGCCAGCAACGTTACGCCACCCGCGCCGAACTGATCGCATCCACCCAGGAGGCAGACAATGCAGCACGCCCCTGACCGGATCGCGCACTTCCCTACCCTGGCGTCCATGCGGCCGCCCAGCATCGCCAACGTGCTGGCGTGGATGCTGCTGATCGGCGTCGCCATCGCTGCGTCCATCCTGGCGTTCGCCCCCTGGGTGCAGACTGCCAGTGGCAAGGGCCAGGTGGTCTCACTCGATCCCGGCGATCGCCAGCAACAAGTCACCGCCTTCGTGCCCGGCCGGGTCGAGCGCTGGTACGTGCACGATGGCCAGCTTGTGTCCAAGGGCGACCCAATCGCCCGCGTCGGCGATCTGGACCCGGATCTGCTCGCCCGCCTGGCCAGCGAGCGCGCGCAGGTGGCGGCGGAGATTACCGCCATCCAGCAGTCACGCGCAGTTGCCAGCATCGATGTGGCGCGCAGCAGGCAGCTGCTTGCCGAAGGCCTGGCCGGCCGCCGCGACTTTGAACTCACCCAGATCAAGGTCGCCGAAGCCGATGCCAAGCTGGCCGAATCGCGCGCCAAGCTGACCCGTATCGACATCCAGTTGAACCGCCAGTCCGCACAGCTGGTGCGCGCACCGCGCGACGGCCGCGTGCAGCAACTCAACGCCGCCAGCGGCAGCGCCATGGTCTCGCCAGGCACGGTGCTGGCGGTGATCGCGCCGGAGCGGGTGGAACGCGCAGTGGAGCTATACATCGACGGCCGCGATGTGCCGCTGATCCGTGCCGGCCGCCCGGTGCGGCTGGAGTTCGAAGGCTGGCCGGCGATCCAGTTCAGCGGCTGGCCCTCGGTGGCGCACGGTATGTTCGACGGCCGCGTGCGCGCCATCGACCCTAATGCTGCGCCCGATGGCCTGTTCCGCATCCTGGTCGAACCGGCGCCAGGCAAACCGGCCTGGCCGGCGCTAGAGTTCGCCCGCCAGGGCGGCAAAGTGCGCGGCTGGGTGCAGGGAGAAACGGTGAAGGTGGGCTACGAATTGTGGCGCCAGCTCAATAACTTCCCGCTGGAATTCGGCCGCCGCCCGGCCGCTGCCACGCAGGAAGACGGCAAGTCCAAGCCTGCCGCGTCCAAGTCCGAAGACGACGAGACGGGCAAGAAATGATTGGCCGTCTCGTTGTCCTGCTGATCGCACTCTGCCCCGGTGCGGCAGCTGCCCAGGCCGCGGCACTGACGCTGGATGAGGTCCTGCAGTCGTCGGCACGTTCGGCGCCACAGATCGTCGAGTCGCTGGCAAAGGTGCGCCAGGCCGAAGGCAAGAGCGTCTCGGCCGATGGTGCCTTCGACACCGTCTTCGACATCGAAGGCCGCTCGCGCGAGGCCGGCTATTACGACGGCAGCACGATCGAAACCGGTGCCAAGCGGCCGTTCGAAGAAAACGGCGGCTACTACTACGGCGGCTATCGCTCCTCGCGCGGTGCGTTTCCGGTGTACGAAGACAAGTCCTACACCGACCGCGGCGGCGAAGTGAAGGTGGGCGCGCTGTATGCGCTGTTGCGCGACCGCGTGATCGACGAACGCCGTACCAAGCGCAGCCTTGCCAGCGCCGATATCAACGTGGCCCAGTACGAGGCCGAGATGGTCGCCATCGGCGTGCAGCGCCGCGCGGTGGATGCGTACCAGAACTGGGTCGCGGCCGGGCTGAAGTTGCGTGCCTACAACGACCTGCTGCAACTGGCCGAGCAACGCCGCAACGCGATTTCGCGGCAGGTGACGCTGGGTGCACGCCCCACCATTCTGCTGACCGAAAATGACCAGAACCTGGTCCGTCGGCGCGCCCTGGTGGTGCGCTCGGAACAGGATTTCGCCAACGCCGCCAACGCCTTGTCGCTGTACCTGCGCGATGGCGCCGGCATGCCGCTGATCGTGTCCGCCGAGCGCCTGCCGGCCGACACCTCGGCGTTGGAAGGGCTAGCCGGCGCAAGCAAGATCACCGCGCCGGTGGAGCGCCCGGATTACCGCGCCGTGCTCACCCGCATCGACCAGGCCACCGCGCGCTTGATGCTGGCGCAGAACGATCTGAAGCCGCGCCTGGATGTCAGCGTGGAAGTCAGCAAGGACCTGGGCGTGCCCGGCGTGGGCGGCCCCAACCGCTCGCCGACCGATGCCATCATCGGCTTCCGCTTCAGTGTGCCGCTGGAAAATCGCGCCGCCAAGGGCCGTGTGGCCGAAGCGCGTGCCGAGATCGAAGCGCTGGACCAGCGCAGCCGTTTTCTGCGCGACCAGATTTCAGTCGAGGTCGAATCGATCGTGATCTCGCTCAACGGCGCCGAACGCCTGGCGAAGATCGCCGATGAGGAACGCGGCCTGGCGGATCGCCTGGCCGCCGCCGAACGCCGACGCTTCGAACTGGGATCGGGTGACTTTTTCCTGGTCAACCAGCGCGAGGAAACCGCCAACGATGCGCGCGTGCGCCTGATCGATGCGCAGGCGCGCATTGCATCGGCGCGTGCCGAATTGGCCGCCGCGACCGCCGACCGGGATGCGTTGCAGCTGAGCCGTTGAGGGTTGGAGCATCGGTCCTTGCCGGGCAATGAGCCATCGCCGCTACCCGCCTGACGAGCTCAGGGCTTGCATCACTGCACAACGACGCCTGGGTAACATCTGCGTGCGCATGCTCGCCCTACCGGCCCGGCGCCGGTCGTGCGATCCATCGCGATCTGCACTGCAACCCAGGATCTTTCGGAGGTGCGCATGTCTTTCCGGCAATTTCCCGCAATCGGCGCAGATGGCGAACCTTACGTCATCATCGAATTCCGCGATGAGCAGCAGCCACGTACGACCGCGCAGTCGGCGCCACGTTACGAACTTCCCGACGGCCGCCATCTGCAGCGGCAGGGGCAGCGTTTCGTGACCGACGGCGGCGAACTCCGCCTTTCCACCCTCTGAGACGACGTTGGTCAATTTTTGACCACACACCGCACAGGCCTTGCGACGCAGGGGCTGTGCGCATTTATCCACATGCTTGTGCAAGTTTCATCCACACCCTGTGTGGATGAAATGGCCAACTCAGGTGGGAACTGCCCACATCAGGTGCGGACTACGTGATGCAGGGGACGTCTGCTCGCAGATGCGTGTAGCACCAGGTCACCAGGTGCGCGTATGCCGCCGATGCCGAACGCGCCACGTCAAAGCACGCACTCGCATCGCTAATCAACGCGGTCGGAACGCTCCAGCACCCGCCCGATACCACTGCGATCGATCTCGCCAGCGGCCTGGGCCAGCGCAGCGCGATCGCTGCCCGGTTCGAAACCGATACGGAAATGCAGCTCGCCTACGGGTGTGCGCGATGAGTGGATCGACGACAGGTTCACGCCGTGCCGCTCGAACACATGCAGCAACGCACGCAGCGAACCGGGTTGGTCTTCCGGTAGATACACACTGAGGGTCAGCGGCTCGGTGAGATCGGCCAGCAGATAGCCGACGCGCTCATAGGTGTAATTGCCTGCTGCAAGCGCGTCATGCTGCAAGGCCTGCGCGTTGTCATGCAGAAATTGGCTGCGGAATTGCGCACGCGCCGCATCGTCGCCTTGCGCCACCAATGCGCGCAGCTGCTGCAATTGCAGCAACAGCCGGTCGAGCATTTCGCCGACATACGGGTTACCGAACTGGATGTCTTCGTAGATCGACGGGTTGAGCGAGAGAATGCGCGCAATGACCGCCGTATCCAGCTCGAACGAGGCCGAGCGATACGGCATCAATGCCTGCAACTGCCCCAGTAGCGGCGCGTAATCGCGCAAGGTGCCGGCCTGCGCCAGATGCGTGGCATGCACCATGGCCTGCACCAGCGCCATCACCCGGTCGTGGTGCTCGGGCGTGGCGTACACGCACTCGGCTTGCAGCGCGCTGCACAGGCTCTGCACCCATGCCGACCAGTGCTGCAACCGCGCTTCGCAGACCACCATGACACGCCCTTTCAAGGTTGGCGATTTGGGCGGTGCGGTCATCGGATGCAGGCCGACCACTTCCGCCTGCGACGCCAGCATCGCGGCGACCGGCGCCTGCTTGATCGAGGTGACATCCAGCCACAGCTGCGACGCAGCGCGCGCGCCGGCCAGCTGCACATACCGCTCGATCAACGCGGCGGTCTGGCGAATCGGCGCAGAAAACACCAACACGTCCGCACGCTGCGCCAGCGTGACTTCGTCCATGCTGCCATTATCGGCCGGATCGAAACCGATCACCTCCAGCTGCATGCGTGAGCGCAGGAACTGCGCCAACCAGCGCCCGTATGCGCCGGCGATGCCGACGATGCCGACCACCGGCTGCGCAATCATGCCAATCGCTCGACGGCAAAACGCGGTGCAGCGACAAGCGCGGCAGGCGCCGCGGCCAGCACGTCGAACTCTTCGAAACCTGCCGCCAGGGTCGCTTCCAAGGCGCTATGCACGCCGCTGAGCGCGTGCCCCACCGCCTGATCGAACGGCACATCGCGCAGCACAAAGCCGATCAGCAAGGCCATCAACACATCGCCGGTACCGGCCACGTCCACCGGCAGATGCGGTGTCGCCCAGCGATACACCGCCTCGTTGCTGACCGCCAGGGTGACCAGCTCGCCGGCCGCGCCGGCCACGCTATGCGCAAGCACCCACTGCGGCCCACGCGCCAGCAACGCGCGTGCGGCGACGATGGCGTCGTCCTGCTGCAGGCTCGGCATGCCTGTCAAACGGCCCAGTTCGAACGCGTTGGGTGTGACCAACCAGGCATGCGGCAGCAATCGCTCGGCGAAGACGCGCTCCAGCCCGGGTTCCACATAGGGGCCGGTGTGCGTGTCGCCAATCACCGGGTCCAGGCAGTAGCGCAGCTGCGGCGTCTGCGGCAAGGTCTGCTCCAGCCAATCGGCGAAGGCTTCGCCGTTGGCCAGGCTGCCGAAATAACCGGACACCAGCATGCGCGCACGCTGCGGCAGGCCGCGCTCGCTCGCGCCCAGCAACAGATCGGCCAGCCAATCGGCCGGCAGGATGCGCCCGCGCAGGGTCGCGTAAAACGGCGCATTGCTCAGCAGGGTGGTCGGGACTTCCGCCACACGCAGCCCCAGCGCGCGCAGCGGCGGCACCGCCGCGCTATTGCCGGCATGGCCATAGACCAACTGCGATTGCACCGAGATCACATCGATTGGCGAAGGACCATCCGGGCGCTGGCGGCGACCGTGGACGAGGTGGCTATCGGTTGCATCGCTCATGGAAGGTGCCGTCGTGAGAACAGGACGTCATTATCCGCCGCAAAGCGTTAGCGCGTGGCGTGTCTGCAGTGAGGCGAGGTTGAGTATTGCGCGCTGCGCTGGACGCGATCTTTCGAACGATGCTGACATTCAGGTGGATCGGCTTCACAAGTCTGCGCTGGAGGATCCAGCGCTGTGCGCTGTCCGTGTAACCTGCGTTTTCTGGAGACTGCAACGGTGCCGCTTGCAGGCGGGCGTTGGTTGGCGATCGGTGCGCCGTACCCTCCCCGCATCCGCCCTTCGGGCACCTTCTCCCGAGCGGAGAAGGGTTTTGTTCTGCTGGCACCTCTCGCGGGACTGCTTCCGCGAGTAAGTGCGCTCAGGTCGATCGCTTTTCCAGCACAAGCAGACGCCGCTTACGAGGTCATGCGGTCCCAGAAACCCTTGACGCCATCGATGAAGGTGGCCGACTTGGGCGAATGCTTGCGCGCATCCTCACCGGTGAAGGTTGACTCGAATTGCTGCAGCAACTCGCGTTGATCGGCGGTCAGGTTCACCGGCGTCTCCACCACCACACGGCAGTACAGATCGCCTTCGCTGCGGCTGCGCACCGAGCGCACGCCCTTGCCGCGCAGACGGAACAGCTTGCCGGTCTGGGTTTCGGCCGGAATGCGGATTTCCGCCTCCCCACCCAGCGTCGCCACACGCACGGTGTCGCCGAGCGCCGCCTGCGAAATACGGATCGGCACTTCGCAATGCAGATCGTCGCCGTCGCGCTGGAAGATCGCATGCTCGCGCACGCGCACTTCCACGTACAGATCGCCTGGCGGCGTGCCGGCCGGGCCGGCCTCGCCCTCGCCTGCAAGACGAATCCGGTCGCCGCTATCCACGCCGGCCGGCACCTTGATCGACAGCACCTTGTCTTCTTCCACGCGACCGGCGCCATGGCAGGTCTTGCACGGGTTCTGAATCAGCGTGCCGCGGCCGTCGCAATGCGGGCAGCTCTGCTGCATGGCGAAGATGCCGCGCTGGATGCGGACCTGGCCGCGCCCATGGCAGGTGCCGCAGGTTTCGACCTTGCCGTCTTCCGATCCGCTGCCATGGCAGGGTTCGCATTCGATCAGGGTCGGAATCTCGATGCGTCGCTCGATGCCGGCGACGGCTTCTTCCAGATCCAGTTCCAGTACGTAACCGACGTCTGCGCCACGTCGCGCAGCGCGCGGACCGGCGGCGCCACCGCCGAAAATATTGCCGAAGATATCGCCAAAGATATCTCCCATGTCCGGGCCACCCGGCCCACCACCGCCACCGCCCATGCCGTGCTCGAACGCAGCATGGCCATGCGCATCGTAGGCGCGTCGCTTGTTGCCGTCCGACAACACTTCATAGGCTTGCTTGCACTCCTTGAACACCGCCTCGGCAGCAGCGTCGCCCGGATTGCGGTCCGGGTGGTGCTTCATCGCACAGCGCCGATATGCCTTCTTCAGCTCCTCGTCGCTGGCGCCACGGGCCACGCCCAGCACTTCGTAGTAATCGCGTTTGCTCATAAGCGGGGATTCGGGATTCGTGATTTGAGATTCGTTGAAACGCGAAAGCGCACAGCGTGCGCTGGTCCGCCTCGGCGACGCGACGCGTAGAGGATCTCGGGGTGGGGACTCACCCGCACGGCGGCGTGCGAATCACCACTCCCGACTCCCAAATCACGGCTTACTTCTTGTCGTCCTTGACCTCGGTGAACTCGGCGTCCACCACATCGTCGGCGACCTTGGAGGCCTGCGCATTGCCGCTGGCCGCATCGGCGTTGCCGCCCTGCTCTGCCGCGGCGGCCGCTGCGTACAGCGACTGGCCGGCTTCTTCCAGCGTCTTGCTGCGCGCTTCGATCTGCGCCTTGTCGTCGCCCTTCATGGCGGTTTCCAGATCGGCCAGCGCCGCTTCCACCTTGCCGATCACATCGCCGCCGACCTTGCTGCCATGCTCGGTGATCGCGGTGCGGGTGGCGTGGATCAGGCCATCGGCCTGGTTGCGGGTCTGCACCAGCTCCTGGAACTTCTTGTCTTCTTCGCGGTTGGCTTCCGCGTCGGCGACCATGCGCTGGATCTCTTCATCCGACAGACCCGAACCGGCCTTGATCTCGACCTTCTGTTCCTTGTTGGTCTTCTTGTCCTTGGCCGACACATGCAGGATGCCGTTGGCGTCGATGTCGAAGGACACCTCCACCTGCGGCATGCCGCGCGGCGCCGGCTCGATGCCGGACAGGTCGAACTTGGCCAGCGACTTGTTGAAGCGGGCCTGCTCGCGCTCACCCTGCAACACGTGCACGGTCACGGCCGACTGGTTGTCTTCGGCGGTGGAGAAGGTCTGCGAAGCCTTGGTCGGGATGGTGGTGTTCTTTTCGATGATCTTGGTGAACACCCCGCCCATGGTTTCGATGCCCAGCGACAGCGGGGTCACGTCCAGCAGCAGCACGTCCTTGACGTCGCCGGCCAGCACGCCGCCCTGGATCGCCGCGCCCACGGCCACGGCTTCGTCCGGGTTGACGTCCTTGCGCGGTTCCTTGCCGAAGAAATCGGCAACCGCCTGCTGCACCTTCGGCATGCGGGTCTGACCGCCGACCAGAATCACTTCGTTGACGTCGCTGGCACGCAGGCCGGCATCGTTCAACGCGGTGCGGCACGGCTCGATCGACTTCTTGACCAGGTCTTCCACCAGTGCTTCGAGCTTGGCACGGGTCAACTTGATGTTGAGGTGCTTCGGGCCCGAGGCATCGGCAGTGACGTACGGCAGGTTCACTTCGGTCTGCTGGCTGGTCGACAGCTCGATCTTGGCGCGCTCGGCGGCGTCCTTCAGGCGCTGCAGCGCCAACGGATCCTTGCGCAGATCGATGCCCTGATCCTTGTTGAACTCGTCCACCAGGTATTCGATGACGCGGTTGTCGAAGTCTTCGCCGCCCAGGAAGGTGTCGCCGTTGGTGGCCAGCACTTCGAACTGCTTCTCGCCATCGACTTCGGCAATTTCAATGATCGAGACGTCGAAGGTGCCGCCGCCCAGGTCGTACACGGCAATCTTGCGGTCGCCGCCGTTCTTGTCCAGGCCATAGGCCAGGGCTGCCGCGGTCGGCTCGTTGATGATGCGCTTGACGTCCAGACCGGCGATGCGGCCGGCGTCCTTGGTGGCCTGACGCTGGCTGTCGTTGAAGTACGCCGGCACGGTGATCACCGCTTCGGTGACCTTCTCGCCGAGGAAGTCTTCGGCGGTCTTCTTCATCTTCTCCAGCACGCGCGCGGAGATTTCCTGCGGCGCCATGCGCTTGCCATCGCTGGTCTGCACCCAGGCATCGCCGTTGTCGTGCGCCAGGATGCCGTACGGCACGTGCGAGATGTCCTTCTGCACTTCGGCGTCGGTGAACTTGCGGCCGATCAGGCGCTTCACCGCGTAGAAGGTGTTCTTCGGGTTGGTCACCGCCTGGCGCTTGGCCGAGGCACCGACCAGCACTTCGCCATCCTTGGTGTAGGCGACGATCGAAGGCGTGGTGCGGTCGCCCTCGGAGTTTTCGATGACGCGGGCCTTGCCGCCGTCCATGATCGACACGCACGAGTTCGTGGTGCCGAGGTCAATACCAATGATCTTGCCCATGGATACGCTCCTGATGATTCTGTAGCTGTGTCCGGCGACGCCGGGTCTGGCTGAGATGTGGGGGTGGTGCGCAGGTGTTCAAGCCACCGGCGCACATCTGTGTTTCACGCCTGCGCCTGGCAGTTCAGCCGGCGCTGCGATTCAGTCGTGCTTGGCCACGACCACCAGGGCCGGGCGCAGCAGGCGCTCGTTGAGCAGGTAGCCCTTCTGGAACACCTGCACCACGTGGCCCGGTGCGATGCCCTCGGCCTCGCCCTGGCTGATCGCCTGGTGCTGGTCCGGGTTGAACGGCTGGCCGACCGGGTCGAGCAGGGTCAGGCCGTTATCGGCCGCGACCTTGAGCAACTGCTTGTAGGTCATGTCCAGGCCATCGCGCAGCGGGCTGGGCTCGGTGCCGGCGGCACTCAGGCCGGCGTCCAGGCTGTCGAACACCGGCAGCAGCTCGCCCAGCAGCTTCTCGTTGGCGAACTTGCGCGCGTTCTCGACATCGCGGGCGATGCGCTTGCGCTGGTTTTCCAGATCGGCCCGCTCGCGCAGGGCATCGGCCTTGACCAGCGCGATCTCGCTGCGCAGCGATTCGATCTCGGCCTTGAGCGGATCGGTCTCGGGTGGGTTCTGGGACAGGTCTTCGGAGTCGAATTCGGGGTGGTCTTGGTTCATGTGCAGTTCCCGGGCAAGCGGAACGCCCGCCCCAACGTCACCCCGTATGTGGGCGCGCGCGCGCGTTTCAAGCAAAACGATCGCGCCGATCGATGCCGGTTATCGCGTACCGGGCGGTTCCATCGCCGCGCCCAGCACCTGCGCGGCGGTCTGCACCAGCGGAATCAGCCTATCGTAGGCCATGCGTTTGGGCCCGATCACCCCCAGTACGCCCAGCACCTGGCCGTTGGCGGTATACGGCGCGGTAACCAGCGAGACGTCTTCCAGCGACACCATGCCGGTTTCCTCGCCGATGAAGATGCGCACGCCCGGCGCCTGGATGGTGCGTTCGAGCAGCTGCAGGATCTCGCGCTTGCTGGCGAAGGCCTCGAACAGCTCGCGCAAGCGGTCCAGGTCCGACAGGTCCTGCACGCCCATCAGCCGGGTCTGCCCGGCCATCACCATGTCCTCGGCATCGGCCGGCACCAACGCCTCGTTGGCCAGGTCCACGCTATGCGCCAGCAGCTGCTCCATCTCGTTCTTGGCCATGCGCAGCTCGCGCAGCAGGCAGGCGCGGATGTCGGCCAGCGCGCGTCCGGCGAACTGCGCATTGAGATAATTGGCCACCCGTTCCAGCTCGGCCGGCTCATAGGCGCGGCGCGGCTCGATCACCCGGTTCTGCACCTCGTTGTCGGCAAACACCAGGATCGCCAGCACCCGGCGCGCGTCCAGCGCCACGAAATCGATATGCCGGAACGCAAACTGCTCGCGCCGCGGCGCGCTGACCACGCCGACGAAGTGGCTCATCGCCGACAGCATCTGCGAGGCGCTGCCCAGCAGCGATTGGGTGCCGTTGCCGCTGGCAAGCTCGGCGCGCAGGCGGCGCACCTCTTCCTCCCCGGGCGGCTGCATCTGCACCAGGCTGTCCACGAACACGCGGTAGCCATGCGCAGTGGGAATGCGCCCGGCCGAGGTATGCGGGGAGCTGAGCAGGCCGACGTCTTCCAGGTCGGCGAGAATATTGCGAATGGTGGCCGGGCTGACATCCAGCCCCGCGTGCTGGGCCAGCGTCTTGGAGCCCACCGGCTCGCCATCGCGGATGTAGCGCGCAATCAGCGTGCGCAGCAACTGGCGGGCGCGGGGGTCGAGCATGGGTGACTGGGGCGCGCGCATGGGATCATCCGGTGAGACTGGGCATAGATAATGTCTGGCCCCGGGGATGGCAAGCGTCCGATTCCCCGTTGACCCCTTCCACCCTAAGCTTCCCCAAAGCGTTCACACTCGACCTCATGCTCAGACACCTCTCGATCAAGGATTTCGCCGTTGTTCGCGCCACCGAACTGGAATTCGGGCCGGGCATGACCGTGGTGTCGGGCGAAACCGGCGCCGGCAAGTCGCTGATGGTGGACGCGCTGGGCTTTTTGTCCGGCCTGCGCGCCGACAGCGGTGTGGTCCGCCACGGTGCCGACCGCGCCGAACTGTCGGCCGAATTCCAGCTACCGGCCGAGCACCCGGGCCTGAGCTGGCTGGCCGACAACGAACTCGACGACGAAGCGCAATGCCAGCTGCGCCGCATCATCCGTGCCGACGGCGGCTCGCGCGCCTGGATCAACGGCCGCCCGGTCACTTCTTCGCAGCTGGCGGAACTGGCCTCACGGCTGGTCGAAATCCATGGCCAGCACGAACATCAGGCACTGATGGCCCGCCACAGCCAGCTCGCCCTGCTCGACGCCTATGCCCGCAACAGCGCCCAGCGCGAGCAGGTGCGCCAGGCCAGCCAGCGCTGGCAGGCGCTGTTGGACGAGCGCGATGCATTGTCGGCGCAAGGCGATGTCTCCGACCGGATTGGCTTTCTCGAGCATCAACTTGGCGAACTGGAACGCGAGGATCTGGATCCGGCTGCGATCGCCGCATTGGACGTCAATCACCGCCGTCAGGCGCATGCCACCGCGCTGATCGGCGCCTGCGACAGCGTGGCCCAACAGCTCAACGGCGACGACGGCGCCAGCGCCCTGGGCCTGTTGCAGGACAGCCGCCACGATATCGCCCGTGTCGCCGAACACGAGCCACGCCTGGGCGAAGTGGACGCGCTGCTGGACAGCGCCGTCATCCAGATCGAAGAAGCGCTGGCCCTGCTCGACCGCGTGCGCGACGACCTGGAGGCCGACCCGGCCCAATTCGAAGCCATGGAACGCCGCCTGGGCCGGCTGCACGACCTAGCGCGCAAACACCGCGTTGCCCCGGACGAACTGGCCGCGCACCGCGACCACCTGAGCGCCGAAGTCGAGAGCCTGCGCGGTGCGGACGAGCGCCTGCAACAGCTGGACAAGCACATCGAAACCGCCACTGCCGCCTGGCGCAGCGCCGCCGGCGTGCTCAGCGACAGCCGCAGCACGGCCGCCGAGGCGCTGTCGGCCGCCACCACCACGCTGATCGGCGAGCTCGGCATGGGCGGCGGGCAGTTCGTGATCCAGCTGCAGCCGCACGACAGTGCCCGGCCGGACCCCAATGGCGCCGAACGGGTGGAGTTCCTGGTCGCCGCCAACGCCGGCCAACCGCCGCGCGCCCTGCGCAAGGTCGCCTCCGGCGGCGAGCTGTCGCGGATTTCGCTGGCGATCGAAGTGGCCGCGCTCGGCCTGGACAGCGTGCCGACCATGGTCTTCGACGAGGTGGATTCGGGCATCGGCGGCGCGGTGGCCGACATCGTCGGGCAGAAGCTGCGCGCACTAGGCGAAGAACGCCAAGTGTTGTGCGTTACCCACTTGCCGCAGGTCGCGGCCAAGGGCCACGCGCATTACCGGGTCAGCAAGGCGCCGGTGGACGGCATGACCCAGAGCGCGGTCGAACTGCTCGGCCCGCAGGCCCGCCAGGAAGAACTGGCGCGCATGCTGGGCGGCGTGGAAGTGAGCAAAGAGGCCCGCGCGGCCGCCCGCAAGCTGCTGCAGAGCGCCTGATCGGGGCGAGCGGCGCCAAACCGCACTGCGTTGCGCAGGTGCGTCCACTGCTTTGCGCATCTGCGCAACGCTGCACAAAGGGCGGCTGGGGGCATAGACCGGCACCCCCCTTCACAAATGCGCTCTCCAAACGCACAAGGCGGCCGAAGCCGCCTTGTCGCTAACGCACGCGGTGGCGCGTACTCAGCGCAGACGCTTCTTGCGCACGTACAGCACCAGCGAATGCTCTTCCAGCTCGTAGCCGTGCTTGGCGGCTATCTGGCGTTGCAACGCCTCGATCTCTTCGCTTTCGAACTCGATGACGTGGCCGGTGTCCACATCGACCATATGGTCGTGGTGACCGCCGCGGTCCAGTTCGTAGACGGCCTGGCCGCCTTCGAAATTGTGCTTGAGCACCAGGCCGGCGGCCTCGAACTGGGTCAGCACGCGGTACACCGTGGCCAGCCCGATTTCGTCGCCGTGGTCGAGCAGTTGCCGGTAAATGTCTTCTGCGCTGAGATGATGGTGATTGCTCTTCTGCTCGAGCAATTCCAGGATCCGCATGCGCGGATGGGTCACCTTGAGCCCGACTTTGCGCAGGTCGTGGGTTTCCATATGTTCTCCGTTCATTGGCGATTTAGCGCCAGCTGCCATCAAACGGGTCGCGGCGACCGGCAGGAGTGTATCATCGGCGTGATTTCCTCAGCACTTATTCCCCGATGCGCAATTTCCTGCTGGTCGCCGCCGTTGTTCTTTCCACCGCTGGCTGCGGCATCATCTACAAGCAGCCGATCTACCAGGGCAATCTGATCAAACAGAACGCCGTGGAGCAACTGCAGGTAGGCCAGAGCAAGCAGCAGGTCAGCGCGTTGCTGGGTACCCCCTCGATCCCCGACCCGTTCCATGCCCAGCGCTGGGACTACACTTCCACCCAACGCGTGGACCGTCTGGCGCGCACCGAGATCAAGAACTTCACCGTGTTCTTCGAAAACGAGCAGGTCACGCGTTGGGAAGGCGACTATTTTCCGTCGCAGGACGAGCAGCTGGCCAAGTCGGCGCCCAAGCAATTCGGCCGTAACCTGGCCCGTGACAAGAAGAAGCAGCGCGGCCGTTGATCTCCTTGCCCGGCGATCCTGCGATCGCCCGAGGGCTGGCTGGAACTCGAGAACGCATCCCGTTGAACGGATGCGTTTTTTGTTGCCCGGTCGGAAAGATGTGTTCGCTCAGAGTTGCAGCGCTGGTCAGGCTCGCTTCTTCGTAGGTCAGCCGTCACGGCGCATCGCTGCCTCGACGCGCTGCTTGCCACCGACACCTCGGTGCCGACACTTCGCGCGTTCGCCAGGCGCCTCGCATCGACAAGCACGTATTGAGCCCAATCGATACTTCGGCTCATTTCAATGCAGTGATTTGAAGAGTTCGCTGTACCCAGTCCGCGTGTGCGTGCCAGCACCGGCAGACAACTAGGTAGGGGGACCGGCTTTTTTGCTAGGCCCGGCACGGCGACGCCGCGCCTCCTTGGGATCCAGCAGCAGCGGCCTGAGCAGTTCGACCCGGTCGCCGTCGCGCAACCGCTGGTCCGCACGCGCGATCAGCCCATGCACCGCATGCGCGGCAGGCGCCTGCTGCAACGCCAGACCGGACGCGGCAACCGCCTCGGCCACCGTTGCGCCGTCGGGCAAGTTCAGCTGCACCGACTGATGGCGATCCGGCCAGGCCAGCACGACTTCAATGCGCATACAGCAGTGCGGCCTAGGTGTCGCCGCGGTCGGCGACGCGCACGAAATCGTTCACCATGCGGTCGGCCAGGCCCTGGAACCCCAACGCCAGCGCCGGGCCCAGCAGGCGCGAGCTGGTTTCCACTTCAAGGGTCAGGCTCACCTTGCAGGCGTTCTCGCCCAGCGCCTGGAACTCCCACAGGCCTTCCAGGCGCTTGAACGGCCCGTCGCGCAGGTGCATCACGATGCGTTCGGGCCGCTCGAGGATGTTCTCTGTAGTGAACCAGGTGCGGAACGACCCCAGGCCCAGATCCAGGCGCGCCACGATGTGCGCATCGTCCTGCTCGAGCACGTGGGCAGCGTCGCACCAGCCGAAGCGGCGCGGATAGGCGGCGACATCATTGACCAGATCGAACATGCGGGAGGCGCTGTGTTCGACCAGGGCGCTGCGACGGATGGTAGGCATTCGCTAACTTGTGAAAGACGGAAGATCGTTTGACGACACCGAATCGGCGACAATGGCGTCATGAGCAAGCAACCATCCAAGGATAAAGCAAACGGCGCGAAGGCCACGAAAACCATCGCGCTGAACAAGCGTGCGCGCCACGAATACCACCTGGAAGAGCGCTACGAAGCCGGTCTGGCGCTGCAGGGCTGGGAAATCAAGGCGATCCGCGCCGGCCGCGCCAACATCGTCGACGGCTACGCGTACGTGCGCTCCGGCGAGATTTACCTGATCGGCGCCCAGATCACCCCGCTGATCCAGGCATCCACCCACACCGTGCCGGTGGAACGTCGCGACCGCAAACTGCTGCTGCACCGTGCCGAGATCGACAAGGTGCTCACCCGCGTGGAGCGCGAAGGCTACACCCTGGTGCCGACCGCGCTGTACTGGAGCAGCAACAAGGTCAAGCTGGAAATCGCGCTGGCCAAGGGCAAGCAGAATCACGACAAGCGCGACGCTGCCAAGGACCGCGACTGGCAGCGCGACAAGCAGCGCGTGATGCGGCGGCATAACCGTGATGCCTGAGGCGCCGGGATTCGGGATTGGGAATTAGGGATTCGTTGCAGCGGTTGTGCGTGAACTGGCACATCGCTGGCTTGCGATCCACTCAGGCAGCAAGGCAAGGCATGGCCTTGTTGCCCTTGCGAATCCCCAATACCGACTTCCGATTCACGTCTTTCCAAGCATGCGCATCAAATTCGGCACTCCCCTGCCCTGCACGTAACGGTCGCGCTGCAGGTCAGTACTGGTGTCCAGCAGCAGTTGCTTGACGCGGTCGGGGAAGCCGATGAACTCGCGGCGCGCCGATAAAAACCCGGCCAGCACACCGGAGACATGCGGTGCCGCCATGCTGGTGCCGCTCATTTCAACCATCAGGCTGGCCGGGTCTTTCGGGTCGAAGTCGTAGTAGGCCGAGACGATCTTTTCGCCCGGCGCCACCACGTCGGGCTTGCCGCGGCCGTCGGCGGTGGGCCCGCGCGAAGAGAAATACGACACGCCATAGTTGTGCGGGCTGCTCTTGTGCACCGAGCCCACCACGATGGCGTCTTCCAGATTGCCCGGGTCGCTGATCGACAGATCCATGTTGGCCGGATAGGCATCGCCATCCTTGCCCATCAGCCAGGCCAGCCCTTCGTTACCGGCAGCCACCACCACCAGCACGCCTTGCCGCCATAACCGCCGTAGCTCGTTGCATAGCGGCGTGAAACCGCAGCCGTAGCTTTCCGGGTCGAAATAGCCGCCCAGGCTCAGATTGACGCCGTGGATGACCAGTTCGCCTGCGCGTTCGTTGATTGCAGCCACCTGCTGCACTGCCTTGATCATCCACGAATCGCGGCCATTTCCGGCATCGTCGAGCACCTTGAAGCCGTACAGCTGGGTGTCCGGCGCAATGCCGGCGAACTCCAGTGCACGGCCCGGGTTGCCCTGCGCATCCGGGATCACGGCCTGACAATGGCCGGCGATGATGCCGGCGATATGGGTGCCGTGGCCATGCCGATCGAGCCGGGCAAACGCAGCGCCATCGGCGCGGGTCAGCCGTTTGGGTGTGCCGCGCCGGGTGCAATCCCACTGCGCCACCACGGTGTCGCGCTCACCCTTGGCGAAAAAATGCGGGTGACTGGCAGCGATGCCGGTATCCAGCACCGCCCAGCCAATCTGCTGGCCGCGCGCGCGATAGGCCGTGCGCGCGGCATCGGCATGCAGGACATTGCCGGAGACATGGATCAACGCGCGTTTGCCGGCGTCGCGCCACACCCGCCGAAAGCCCAGCGCGCGGTAGCGATCCTGCAGCGATTCGATTTCGAAGCGGGTCAGCCGCGCGGACACGAAACGCTGCAGGCTGTCTTCCAGTTCGATCGCTTCATCCAGCGCGTCGCCGCTCAGGCCGGTGGTGCGCGCCGCTGCTTCGCGCACATGCTGCAATAACGACGCGCGCACGCCGGCCGGGTCGTTGCCCAGCCTGCGGCGATCCAGTTCGATCAGCACTTCATGTCGGTATTCCGGGCCATGCGCTTCGAGCTGCTCGCTGAGATCCTTGATCAGCACCGCGTTGGACACCGGCTGGTCGAAGCCCACCCCCACGGCCTGGCGCACGGCGGCGCGCACCTGCGGAATCGACAGGTAGCCCGAGCCCGAATGCGGGTTGTGCTGCCAGTCCGGGTTCAAGCGCGCGGCGGACAGGTTTTCAAAACGCCCTGTGGCGTTGGCGATGTCGTCGCTGAGATCCGGGTCCAGCGCGATCGGGTCGCGCGTTTCGGCCACATTGATCCAGCGCTGCACGCACTCCGGGAACGGCAGTTTGCGCGTGCCGGTCCAGCGCTTGAACATGCTGCGCACCTGCGGCAGGCCCAATGGCGAGCCCAGCGTGACGAACAGACTGACCTCGCAGTCGGCCGCCTGCAGCTGACGCAGCACATCGAAGGCGATCATCGAGCCCTGGCTGTGCGCCACCACCACGAATGGCCCGCCCCCCGCACGCAGCCGCTGCGCCAGGCTTTCGCGCATCAGCGCCGCGCGCTCCGGCACGAAGAACAGGTCGTGCACGTCTTGCAATAACGCTGCGGAAATCAGCCGCAGCAATACCCGGTTGATCGCATCGATGGCGCCCTTGGCCTGCACGCCGCCAGGCGCGGACGCGCCCTCCAGCTCGTCCAGCAACCGATGCAGGTCGGCACGTTCCTGCTCGCTGTGCGCCAGCGCATCGGCCAGCAGATGCAGGTCCTGTTCGCCTGGCACCAGCCCAAGCGTGCTCAAGGCGCGTTGCACGCTCTGATTGAGCGCCGGCCCCACATCGCGCGCATCGCAATTGCCGGGTTCGGCAACCGGATAGCGCTCGCGATTGACCCAATACGCCAGGCGCGTGCGCTCGCCCATCGGCCGCCCGAATAAGGCCTTGTCCCACTGACAGCGCAACACCTCGGCCGGCGGCTTGTTGCCGATGCCATGGATATAGATCACCGTGCGCGCCTTGCCCTGCACGCGCGTCAGCGTGGTGTCCTGCGCCTGCTGCTGCGCGGCCCGGGTTGTGCGCTGAGGCCTGGGGGCATCGACGCCTGGTGCACTCTTGCGGGGCGCGCTACGTGCCTGCCGTGGACGTGGGGGCTTGCCTGTCGCCATTGCTTCGCTCCTTGATTACCCGACTTTTCCGCCCGATAGGACTGAAGCCACTGTAAGTGCTGCATGTCTCACCACTTGTGACAGGGCGCCCCGATCCCTACACTAACTAGGTCAGCGTTTTACTGCTTTCCCCGGGGGTGCACTGGTTTCGACGGGGGTCGCGAAGTCGCTTGGCGCATGCCGAGGGGGCAGCTTTCCTCGTTAATCCAGCAGCAAACTTTTAGTTGCCAACGATGACAACTACGGTTCGGACTTCGCTATCGCCGCTTAATTGGCTTTAGTTGTAGTTCTACAGCCGCCTAAGGCGAACCCCCGAACCTACTTGTGCCCGTGCTCGTAGGTGTAGGGTCATTATCACGGAACCATCGGTAGTGGCTGCCTGTCAGCTACCGGTTAGATAAAGCAGGCTGGTTTCCAGGTGCGCTTTGCCAACCGTGCTGCCCGGGAATGAGATCTAACGGAGGGCTAAGCATGTAGTGCTGGGGATGGAGTGCTTCCGGACGGCGGTTCGATTCCGCCCACCTCCACCATCTGATCGCGGAAAAGAGCAGTAAGCGCTTGATTCTGCGAAGGTTAGGCCCGGGGTTTGATGTTCAGTTTGAGCCTGCGTTAGGTATCAAACGAGGTATCAAACCCCGTGCCGAAGCCTTATTTTCTGCGCCGCCCTGCTGGGCTCTATGTGCGCTTCTTCGTCCCGACCGACCTCCAAGCCCTCATCGGCTCACGCTACCTTGTCCGTCCGGTGCACTTGTCCCTGGGTGATGCTGCACGTTTGGCCGTAGCTCGAACGGCTGTGGCACTCTCCGAAGCATTCGATCGGATGCGGCAGGGAGCGAGCAGCGTGAAGGACGATTTGCTGAGCCAGGCGCTGGCCGCATTGCAAGGGAACGAAGCCCGCCCCTACACCATCAAGGTCGGCGGCGTGGAGCTCTCTGCAAACGGAGCGGACGATCATGCTCGGCTGCTGGACGCGCTGAAACACCTCCCTCTTCAGCAACTGGCTTCTGTGAAGAGCGCCGGACCGCTGCTGTCAGAGCGCGCCACCATCCACATCAGTGAAATGCGGCGTGTGGGGCGAAGCGCGAAAAACGTGCTCGACACCGAGCACAGCCTGGGGCTGTTTGTGGCCCTTGTCGGCGACAAGCCAGTCGAAGACTACAAGACCGATGACGTCCGAAAGTTCCTGGATGCGCTTGAGCACTACCCCAGCAATGCCACCAAGAAGGCAGTGTTCGCCGGCCTTACCCCTATCGAAATCCTGAGCAAGGCGCGGCAAGGTGGTCATGAACTACTGAGCATGCGCACCAAGGAAAAGCATCGGGATCGTATTGCATCCTTCTTCAACGTCTTGGCGAACGAAGACCTGATTAGTCGCCCCTGAAAAACCCCCTTCAAGCACCAAAGGTCAGCGGCGACCGGTGCGCCAGGCTCAAGGATGCCCCTGCCATCGCCTGCAACCAGGCACGCAAAAAGGCGATCCAGCGCATCAGCCAGCGCAGGTTGTAGCCGGCGGCGCAGCCGAGCACGTGCAGTGCATCGCCTTGGGCACCCTTTAGATAACAGCGATTCAAGCGGCAGTCCTGTTTCAGATGTCCAATCACCGGCTCCACCGCTTGCCGGCGTTTGATCCAGCTCCATTGCCGTCGTGTCAGCGTCTTGGCCTTGCCGCGATGCAGGATCTGCACGCCATCTACCTCACGTCCGCGATACCCCAGGTCCACGATCGCTACCTGCGGGGTTACATTCACATCCTGCAGCAACCCACGCGTCTGCTCCAGCTGCTCGGCCAACGTATCGCCGTCGTAAGGATTGCCGGGAAAACTGCGCGCGCCCACGATCAAGCCTTTGCGCGCACTCACCGCAATGCCGACCTTGACGCCAAATTCGTAAGGTGTCCTCGCCTTGCCCTTGCTCATGCATTCCACTTCCGGCGCATGCAGGGCGTAGAGCTTTTGCTTGTCCTTGGGGCGTTGTGTCAACACCCGTTGTGCGCGTTCCAGCCAGACACTGATGCGCTCACGCACCAAGGGGTCCAGCTTGCGTTGCAGATCGCGTAATACGCGTCCCAGGAGCGTGCGTTGGCGTCGCAGCACCTTGTGCATGCGCTTGAACTGGCGCGCATGCGCATAGCGCCCGGCCTTGCGGCTCAAGACCGGGCCTTGCCGCGCATAGGTCTGTCGTAGTGCGATGCCGTGGCGCTTGGCCAGCAGCACCAGCTTCTTGCGCGCCACCTCCAGCAGCCGGCTGTCGGTGGGATGGGCGATCGCCTTTTCCTGCACGGTGGTGTCCACGATCACCCGCGACAACTCGCGTGCATCCACCGCCTTCATCGCATGCGCGGTGTTGATCGTGTGCGCCAATAGCTCTTCCATGCCCGCTTCGCCCAGACGCTGTCGCCAACGTGTCAGGGAACTGGGATCGCACGGCAAGCAGGTCTGGAATACCACCTCGCCGGTGAAGAACTGCCAGTACGGATTTTCCAGCCAGCGCGCGCATACGGCCTCGTCGGACAGGTCGTAGGCGTGCTTGAGGTAGAGCAGCCCGGCGATCAGACGCATCGGCAGGCCGGGCCGTCCGCCGCTGGCAGTTGTGGCCGGCAATCGTGGCGATAGCGCCTGCTCCAACACACTCCACGGCAGCCGATGGCTTAGTTGAACCAGTGGATGGCGCAGGTCGATCTGGTTTTCCAGACGCGAACGAAACAACTCATCGGCAGGTAAGTGATCGGCAGCGGGACGGCGTGTGCGCATGGGCGAAAACTGCCAGAAACCAGTGCGTACATTAACGAAAACTGGCAGTTCCAGCACGTCGAAAATGCGGGGAAAGCCCTGCAATGGATGTGGTTTGGGGGTTTTTCAGGGGCGACTAATGAGCACGGCATCTCGCTTCCGATTTCCCAACAAATCACCGGCCACGAACTGACGCTTCCACCAGGCTTGAAGCATTACGTTGACCCACCTTCTGTCCCCGCTCGCTTTTCGGCTATTGAACAGTTTGGCCCTCCGCTTCCTCTACCCGCTTACACGCCAGGGCAGTTTGATCGTGCGTTCAAGCAGGTTCGTCACATGGAACGACGACGCGAGCAGGCGGCAAAGAAGAGGACGACTAAGGCGCGAACAACAGGATGGAAGAATTCGATCAACGAAAGTTGAAAATGCCCCAACGCTGGAGCGTTGAGGCATTTGGTATAGAGAGCTTAGAACGCTGCACAACAACAACATCAGATTTAGAGATTAGCCGACGTTCTGCGGAGGACCTACGTCAACAACCGGCATTTTGCCGCCACAGCTACCGTAGCAGCCGCCACCGATCAATACACCACCACCACTGCCGCCACCTGATCTGGCACTACCGCCGCCGCCCGAGCTACCACCGGTCGTTGTCTGCTGCTGGATCTGCTCTGCCATTTCCTGAGCCTTTTTACCGCAGGGCTTTTCGATGTAGACCATAGCACGACCGGTATACATCAAAATCTTGACGGAATAGGACACATACCCTTTATAAGAGTTGGCCACCCAGTTACTTTCACCCAGCACTCGTGACGCAGAAGTATCAAGCTTCTTCATGAATGCTGCGTTGGCTGGATTTGAATAATCACTAAATTTCGGCAGATCGGCCAAACCAACCTGGATGGGCGGCAGTGGCGGCATCGGCAATTCAGAGCATGCAATCGCAATACCCACTAAGCCACTCAAGGACAAAACAGCAAAACCAACCCTTTTTCCAATCCCCATTTCAACTCACTCCTTGATAAAAACAACAGAAAACTATTGTCCCCCGATGGGACGCTTATCCAAAATCGGCGCGACGCCGTGCTTAGAAATATAAATTTGATTTATTGCCTGATTCAGGCGCAAAGCCTCAGATTCGCCAAGCATTTTCTGCTCGGTCGTAAGGGGCTTTGCGATCATGACTTCTCTGGTTATTCCGGCTCGGGCATCGCCCCGCATTTCCGCCACACGCGACACCGCATAAGCCGCCACAGGATCGCCATTGGCACTCCCCCCCTGATAAGACGCAAGCATATTCAGTGCAAAAAGATTGCCTTCCGCTCCTGCATCCACAAGACGTTGTTGAGCTTTTGGATCGGTTGGCAGCAGTCTCGCGTCAAGCATTGCTTGTGCCGCGATATCACCTGCCTCGGCAGCTTGCTTGAGAAGCGCCTCTGGAGCGAGCATATAAGCTTCTAGCTGCTTCTCGTTTGGATAGCCATGTCGGTCGAGCCACTTTTGCTCGGCTTTGCTTTCGGCAAATCCTGGATCGTTCTCTAAACTCATTCCATCGCGTGTGCGAGGAATTTCAGGAAACGGGTGTCTAATGCTCGATGCAGACGACTGAGTAGAAGACTGGGCAGATGCAGCCAAACCGGAAGAACCGGACATTTTCTCAGTCGAAGATTTATTTTTTTCCGACCTTACTCCATGCTGAGGCGCTTCATTTTTTTTAGCCTCCTGCATCCAAACAATGCCACCCACAACAACAGCTAAAACAAGGGCACTTAGCCCAACTGCTTTATTACTCATGACGACCTTAAGAGTATTTCCGTTACAACTGCACGACGTGCAGTCCCCTTTCCTGCGTAAATTCTGCGGCCGCGTTCGCTTGATGTCAATTAGTGCTTCACGAACCTTGCGAAGAAGGGTTGCGAAGAACGAAGTCAAGCTTGAACTGTCTTTTAGCCTCTACAATCCCATTCATCCGATCGCTCACAAGAGCTTGTACGCGACGTCCCCCCGATTTTGAGTAGCGCCGCAGTTTGGAGTCCAATTCCCTACCCGAAGGAGATTGGACGTGAAGAAGCGTTTTACTGACGAGCAGGTCATCGGCTTTCTGCGCGAAGCCGAAAGCGGCGTGGCAATCAAGGATCTGTGCCGGCGCCATGGCTTCAGCGAGGCCTCCTACTACCTGTGGCGCAGCAAGTTTGGCGGGATGAGCGTGCCCGATGCCAAGCGACTCAAGGACCTGGAGGCAGAGAACACGCGCCTGAAGAAGCTGCTCGCCGAGCAGGTGTTCCAGAACGATCTGATCAAGGAGGCACTGCAAAAAAAATGGTGAGCGCACCGGCGCGTCGTGCGCTGGTGCGCGAGTGGATCGGGCGAGGGGCCAGCGAGCGTTGCGCGTTGGCCGCGATCGGCATGAGCGCCAGTGCGCTGCGCTATTGCCCGCGCGAGGACCGCAACGTTGCGCTACGCGAGCGCATCGTGGAACTGGCGCATCGCCACAAGCGCTACGGCGTGGGGATGATCTATCTCAAGCTGCGCCAGGAAGGGCGCCTGGTGAACTACAAGCGTGTGGAGCGCTTGTACCGCGAGCAGCAGCTGCAAGTCCGCCGCCGCAAGCGCAAGAACGTGCCAGTGGGCGAGCGTCAGCCGTTGCTGCGTCCATTGCAGGCCAACCAGGTGTGGTCGATGGACTTTGTGTTCGACCGCACCGCCGACGGCCGGGCGATCAAGTGCTTGGTGATCGTGGACGACGCCACACACGAAGCGGTCGCCATCGAGGTGGAGCGTGCAATCTCGGGCCATGGCGTGACGCGTGTGCTGGATCGGCTCGCCATCAGCCGCGGCTTGCCGCAGGTGATCCGCACCGACAACGGCAAGGAGTTCTGCGGCAAGGCGATGGTCGCTTGGGCGCATGCGCATGGGGTGCAGCTGCGGCTGATCCAACCCGGCAAGCCAAACCAGAACGCCTATGTCGAATCGTTCAACGGCCGGTTGCGCGATGAATGCCTCAACGAGCACTGGTTCCCGACACTGCTGCACGCACGCACCGAGATCGAGCGCTGGCGACGCGAATACAACGAGGAGCGACCCAAGAAAGCAATCGGCGGCATGACGCCCTCCGCGTATGCCCAACAGCTGGCCAACACCCATATCATCAACCCCGGACTCTAGACCCGGCCGCTACTCAGGATGGGGGGACGTCGGTATCAAAGCAAACCCATCCATTGAGTTCTAATTTCTTTAGGATCAATGGGTTGTTTGAGGGCGTTTACAGGCTCCGCCCACCTCCACCAAATAACGGTCCTAAGACGGCCGACTAAGGCCGGGAAGTCTCGATGCAGAGAGTTCCCGGCCTTTTTCATGGGCGTTGCATGGCACCACCGCAGATTGCGCCTGTTGCGTCAGTTAGTGACGCGCGTTGGGGGTTCGTGGCTGCGGGCGGCTGGCTCTGAAAGCGCGTCGGCAGACTCATCACGCGCAATGGCCTCACCGCGAAGTTGATCGAAGAGTGCGAGCAGTTCGCTGGCTTCCTGCTGCGGCAAGACCAGGGCGCTCTTGTTGGGCTCTTCCATTGCACCGGCTCCGGTGACGCCTGGCGGCGTCCTGATCGAATTCACAGCAAGCTGCGTGCCAGCCCCAGAACCTGTCGCTCAGAGCTGTTCGCGCTGCTGTTGCGCTTTGGCGTGCATCGCTTCGAGCGTGACCATGCCGGCCACGCGGGCAGCGGTCATGGCGCTGCGGTGATCTTCAAACGCCGGCGACAGCGTGGCGCCTGCCAGTTCTGCGGCCGGGCCAATGCCGATCTGCGCGATGTGCCAATCGGCAATCCAGCCGTGGGCACGTGCAGCGCCCCTGGCGGCATGACAGGTCAGCTGGTACTTGCCTAGAAAGATGACCAACGGGTGCCCTTCCGAATCGCGGCCGATGAGGATACCGCCGCATCGTCGCGGCCGGGGGCACGGTCCCGTCTGCCAGCTGACTCGCTAAGCAGAGTGAAGCGCAGGCACGCCGCTTGCATCGGCCTCAACCAGACAAACGGTGTTGGGGAACACGGTGTTGACCAAGAAAGCAAAATGCCATGCCGCCGGAGCCTTACTGCTCGGCGGGATGATCTTCGTGCTGATCGGCGTGGGCGGCTACCTGACCACGCAGCGCTCGCTGGCCGACGCCGGCTGGGTGACGCATACGCAGGAGGTGATTGCCAGCATCGACGAGATCCAGGCGGGCATGCTGTCGGCCGAATCGTCGGTACGTGGCTATGTGCTGACCGACAACGAAGCCTTCCTGGGCGTGTATGCCGAGGCAATCGGCCGCCTGCCGGAACGCATTGTGCGGCTGGATGCACTGGTGCAGGACAACGCGGTGCAGCGGCGTCATGTCGTGCTGCTGGGCCGCCTGGTGGACGCACGCCTGGTGCAGATCGACGACCTGTTGCACAGCTATCGCACGCAGGGCCTGGACGGCGCGCGCGCCTCGATCGCACGCGGCGTGTTCCAGACCTCTTCGTCGCTGCGTCGCCAGGTACAGACCATGACGGAGCTGGAGCGGCAGCAGCTGGTGAGGCGTAACGCCGCCACCTCGCGCAGTGCGCAATGGGTGCTGTGGGTGACGGTGATCGGCATCGTCAGCGGCCTGCTGGTGATGCTGCTGGCCTACCGTTTGCTGTCGCGCGAGCTGGAACGGCGCACGCGTGCCGAGGACCAGGCCAGCCATACCAGCGAGCGCCTGATCGAGTCGTTCGCGGCACTCGAACGGACCTCCGCCGGGCTGGAGGCACTGGCGCGTTATTCCGGGCTGCTGCAGAACTGCCGCGATGCCGAAGAAGCACTGGAAATCACTGCACGCACGATTGCGCCGCTGATTCCCGGCGCAGCCGGTGCGGTGTACCTGCTGCGCGCATCGCGCGATCGCGCCGAACAGGTCGTTGCCTGGGGCGCGATGGCCGACGACGACAGCGCCAGCATCGCACCGGACAACTGCTGGGCGCTGCGCCGCGACCGCACCCATGTGGTGATGGACGCCAGCCAGGGCATGCTGTGTCAGCATGCCGGCGTCAATCTCCCGGCACATGCGGGCACAGCCTGCATACCGTTATCGGCACAAGGCACGCAGCTGGGGATGTTGGCGTTGCGCAGCGAAGACCCAAGCGACCTCGCATCGTTGACCGTGGCCGAGGCGGCCGCAGAACAACTCTCGTTGGCGCTGCACAACCTGCGCTTGCGCGAAACGCTGCGTCAGCAATCGATCCGCGACCCGCTGACCGGCCTGTATAACCGCCGCTATCTGGAAGAAGCGCTCAACCACGAACTGGCGCGCTGTACGCGTCGGGTGCTGCCGCTATCGGTATTGATGCTGGATGTGGATCACTTCAAGCAGTTCAACGACCTGCATGGCCACGGCGGCGGCGACCGCGTGCTGGCGGCCATTGGCGAGTTGCTGCTGGCGCAGACGCGCGGCGAGGACATCTGCTGCCGCTACGGTGGCGAAGAATTGACGATCATCCTGCCCGAGGTGGACCTGCCCACCGCATGCATGATGGCCGAGAAGCTGCGCGCCGCCATCGAAGCACTGCAGGTGATGAACGATGGCGTTTCGCTGCCGAACGTCACCGCATCGTTCGGTGTCGCCAGCTTCCCCGATCAGGCCGGAACGGTGGCGCAGCTGTTGCGACGGGCCGACGAGGCGCTGTACCGCGCCAAACAGGGCGGCCGCAATCAGGTGGCGAGTGCGGGCGTGCCTGCAGCGGCGATGTGAGCGCGACTGAGCGGGAGGGCGTCACTCGAACGCCTGCATCAGCGTCAATCGGCATGATCGATGGTTACATCGGCGTGTAGCGCTCGCCGCATCAGTGCTCCGATAGAAGCGACTGCACGACAAGCTGCGTCGCTTGAGTACGCAGCGCATCCTGGCAAGCATCGCCCAGGCAGATGCAGTCGAACTTATAGGGCCAAAAAACGTAGCGAGCGCCCGCCGATGAGTGCGGGCGGCCTGGAGGAACCGGAGCGTCTGCGCGGTACATGCCAAGCACCGAACGCGCCCGCCTGGCGACCGAGCAGGTGGCCTCTCCGCCGTTGCTTATAGCAAGACCTCAGCGGCAGGCATGCCCAGCGTCGTCGGTCGGAATCAGGCCTGCGCCGGCCAGCATGCCATCGATGCGCGTGCGCACATAGGCTGCATCCTCCTGCGCGGCACTGCTCAGGATCGCTTCGGCGCGCGCCTGAAAATCCAGATAGTCGAAGTCTGCATCTTCGTCGGCCGCCAACTGCGGCAGTTCGTCCTGCAGCGCGTCCAGACGTATATCGAGTTCTTCGCGGGTGGGCATGGCAGACTCCGACGACAAAGACGATACGGTTGCGGCAAGGCCGTCAAGGATATGCGAAGCCTTGCGCTGCAACGCTTGATTTTCCGACCCGTTGCCGCGATGAAGACGCACTCAACTTTGACAACACCCGGCCGATAATGTTGCCGACTCCTACAGAACCTTCCCTGTGATCCTCCACCTGCGGCGGGATTTCCGCCTTGGCATCGTCAAGATGCTTGGGCCAATCACCGCGCTGTTGCTTTGCCTCTATGCGGTATACCTGGCCATGACCGGTCAGGCAGTTGCGTGCCTGGTCACCGCGTCGCTGGGATTGCTGGCAGTCTGGCGCGGCTGGCAGATGCGCAGCGCTGAAAGCACTGGCGCCGGTGGCGTGTGGCTGGCGTCGATCAATGTCGCCGGCTGCCTGGTGGCATGCTGGACCGGCGGCGATGGTGCCCTGCCCTGGCTGTTTCCGGTGCTGGCCACCAATTACTTTCTGTGCGGGCCGCAACGTGCGGTACTTTTGAGCCTGCCACTATTGGCGGCGTTATTGTTCTTGCCCGGTTTGATCGTCAGCCCGGGCCAGGGCGTGTCCACGATCGTGGTGACGCTGGTGACGTTGGCGGTGGGCTATGCGTTCTCGCTGCGCATGCAGGACGACCGCGTGCATCTGGAAGAGCTGGCCTCGCTGGATGCGCTGACCGGCTTGCCCAACCGCCGCATGCTCGAACGGGCGCTCACCCATCAGATTGATCAACGCCAGCCGCAGGAGCGGCTCAACAGCCTGATCATTCTGGATCTGGATCACTTCAAGGAGGTCAACGATCTGTACGGGCATGCCGCAGGCGACGCGGCGCTGTCGGATCTGGCTACCATCCTGCGCTACGAAGTGCGCGAACCGCATCAGGTGTTCCGTTTTGGCGGCGAAGAATTCGTGGTACTGCTGCGCGCCGGCTCGCTGGCGGAACTGGAAGCGGCCACCGAACGGTTGCGCAAGGTGATACGCAACGGCCTGCGCGGACCGGGCGGACGCATTACCGTCTCGCTGGGTGCTGCCCGCCATAATGGCGAAACGCATTGGCAGGACTGGTTTTCGCGTGCCGATGCGGCGCTGTATCTGGCCAAGAACGGCGGACGCGACAGCGTGCGGGTTGCCGACTGAGCGGCACGCTGCGCTGGGTAGCCAGGGCGCACTGCTTGAACCGTAGGCCGCCGCGCGCGGCGCGCAAGCCATGCAACAGCCCCGCATTGCCTTGTGGGCGCCTCAGACATCGCGCCCCGCCTTCCATCCGATCACCACGTCCTGGTGGCTGACCACGTCGCGTCATGCGTCGGTCAATCGAAGCGGGGCGACCCATTGGCCGCCCCGCTTGCCTCTCAACGCTCGACCACGGCCACCGGAACGGCAGGCGCTTGGTCCTGCTTCCAGCCGCCCAGCGCCTTGTACACGCCGACCACACGGACATTGACCGCCGCCTCGGCCTGCGCCAAGGCGTCGTCCGCCGCCAGTTGGGTGCGCTGTGCATCCAGCAGGGTGAGGAAGTCTTCCGAGCCCTCGCGGTAGCGGATATGCGCCAGCTGTTCGGCACGCCGCGCGGCCTTGGCCTGCTCCACGATGGTCGCCAGACGTGCCTGCTGGCGGCCATATCCGATCAAGGCGTTTTCGGTGTCTTCCAGTGCCAGCAGGACAGTTTGCTGGTACTGCGCCAAGGCGCCCTCGGCTTGCGCCTTGCTCGCACGCAGGCGCGCACGCACGGTGCCGAGGTCGAACGCCGCCCAGCTGATCGACGGGGTAATCGACCAAGCCTTGGCGTTGCCCTCGGTCAACCTGGCGGCATCGCCGGACAGGAAGCCGACAAACCCGCTCACGCTGATACGCGGGAACAGATCCGCCGTGGCCACGCCGACCTGCGCGGTGGCCGCCGCCAGCCGGCGTTCGGCGCTACGCACATCCGGACGCTGACGCAGCAGCCCGGCGGTGTCGCCCAGCGGCAACGGGCGTGCGAACGCCGGCATGTTGCGTGCCACCAGGGTGGCATCCAGCGCGTCCGGCGGCTGCCCAAGCAACACGGCCAGACGATGGCGGTACTGCGCTTCGGCGGTTTCCAGCAACGGGATATCCGCTTCGATCGCCTTCAACCGCGCCAGGCTGCTCTGCACCTCCAGCTCGCTGCCGGCGCCCAGGTCCCAGCGCGTTTGCGTGAGCCTTTGGGTATCGCGCAGATTGATCAGGGTGCGCTTGGAGACATCGAGCTGCTTCTGCGTGCCGCGCAATTGGAAGTAATTGCGCGCCACTTCGGCAGCCACCGTGACCTGTACGTCCTGCAGGTTGGCCTGCTCGGCGTCCAGATCGGCACGTGCCGCTTCCGAGGCACGGCGTTGACGGCCGAACAGATCCAGCTCCCAGGCCGCATCCAGACCCAGTGTGGTCTGTTCAGTCAGGAAACGCTGGTTACCGGCAATTACCTGCTGTTGTTCGCGCCGATCGAAGCTGCTTTGCGCGGTGATGTGCGGCGCCTGGTCCAGACGACGCTCGACGAACACCGCGCGCGCCTGCTTGACGCGCGACACGGCGATGCGCAGATCGTGGTTGGCGAACAGCGCGTCGCGCACCAGTTGCTCCAGCACCGGGTCGTCGAACTGCGACCACCAGTTGCCGACCGGCGATTCGGCGCTGAAGGCAGCGTCCTGCGCGCCCTGCAGCGTGACCGATGCGGGCGGGTCGGGCCGGTAATCCGGCCCCACCGCGCAACCGCTGAGCACCAGCGCGGCCAGCGCCGCGCCGAGCAATGTTCTTACCATGGCAAAGTTTCTCCCAGGTGGGTGTAGCTGCCGGTGGCGCCATGCGCGTCCAGCAGCGCCATCTGCACGCTGCTTTGCGCGCCCTGCTCCACCTCGATCTCGCCGCCGCCACCGTTCATGTCGGTTTTGACGTAACCCGGATGCACCGTATTGACCTTGATCGGGGTGTCGCGCAGTTCATAGGCCAGATGCACGGTCCAGCTGTTCAACGCGCTCTTGGACGCGTTGTAGGCCGGAATCTTGAAGTCATAGATCGGCGAGCCGGGCTGGCTGTGCAAGGTCAACGAGCCGAGGATGCTGGACACGTTGACGATGCGGCCGGCCAGCGAACGACGCAGCAGCGGCAGGAATGCCTTGGTCACGCCAACCACCGCAAACAGGTTGGTGTCGAAGGTGTTCTTCCACGCATCCAGGCTCTGCTCGGAGGGCTTGCGCTGGATGTCTTCGACCATGATGCCGGCGTTGTTGACCAGGATGTCCAGGTGGCCGTGGCGCTGCTCCACCGTGCCGACGGCAGCGGCGATGCTGATGTCGTCGTTGACGTCCAGTTGAATCGCTTCCACCGGCAGGCCTTCGGCCTGCAGCTTGAGGGCGGCGGCGACGGCGGCGTCGCGCTTGCGGCCGGCCAGCAGCGTGTGCACGCCGGCCTGGGCCAGTTGCCGAACGGTTTCCAGACCGATGCCACGAGTTGCGCCGGTGACCAGTGCAATTGTGCTGTTGCTCATTTCAATTTCCTTCAAATTGATGGAATGCACCACCGCGCTTACGCCTTGACGGGATCATGCGAGACGGCAGCCGGTGCGGCGGGTTGTTCGCCACGGGTCACCCACTTGCGCAGTGCCACGTAGAACACCGGGGTCAGGAACAGGCCGAACAAGGTCACACCGAGCATGCCGGCGAACACGGTGATGCCGGTGACCGAGCGCACTTCGGCGCCGGCGCCATGGCCGAGCACCAGCGGCACGGTGCCGGCGATGAAGGCGATGGAGGTCATCACGATCGGGCGCAGACGCAGGCGGCAGGCTTCCAGCGCGGCTTCAACGATGCCCTTGCCGTGCATTTCGAGTTCGCGGGCGAACTCCACGATCAGGATCGCGTTCTTGCACGCAAGGCCCATCAACACCACCAGCCCCACCTGCACGAACACGTTGTTGTCGCCGCCGGTGAGCCACACGCCGAATAAGGCAGACAGCAAGGTCATCGGCACGATCAGGATCACCGCCAGTGGCAACGTCCAGCTCTCGTACAACGCAGCCAGCACCAGGAACGCCAGCAATACCGCCATCGGGAACACGATCAGCGCCGAGTTACCCTGGATGGATTGCTGATAGCTCAGATCGGTCCACTGGATGTTCATGCCGTTGGGCAACACCTTCGGCGCCATGCCGGCCAGCGTCTGCATCGCCTGTGTGGACGAGAGCACGCGCGGGTCCGCTTCACCGATCAGGTCGGCGGCCGGGTAGCCGTTATAGCGGATCACCGGGTCCGGCCCGTAGGTCTGGCCCAGCGTGACCATGCTGCCGATCGGCACCATGTCGCCATTGGCGTTACGGGTACGCAGGTTGGCGATGTCTTCGACGCTGTCGCGAAACTGCCCATCGGCCTGGGCGATCACCTGATAGGTGCGACCGAAGCGATTGAAGTCGTTGATGTAGGCCGAGCCCAGGTAGGTCTGCAGCGTGTCGAACAGGTTGGTCAGCGGCACGCCCTGCGCCTTGGCCTTGTCGCGGTCGACCTTGGCGTCGAGCTGCGGCACGTTGGCCTGGTAGGTACCGATCGGGAACTGCATGCCCGGCGTCTGCGAGATCGCACCGGACATCGCATTGACCGCGCTCTGCAACTGGCCATAACCCAGACCCGCACGGTCCTGGATGTACAGCGAATAGCCCGAGCCCTGTCCCAGGCCCAGAATCGGCGGCGGCATGAAGGCGAACGCAAAGCCCTGCTGGATCTGGCTGATGCGTGCATTGAGCTCGGCATTGATCTGCACGGCGCTGCGGCTGCGCTGACTGAACGGCTTGAGCGTGATGAACACCGTGCCGGTGTTGGGCGTGTTGGTGAACTGCAGCGGATTCAAACCGGGAAACGCGGCGGTGTGATCCACGCCTTCGGTCTGCAGCGCAATCTGGCTGATCTGGCGGATCACCTCGTTGGTCCGCTCCAGCGACGCGCCTTCCGGCAGTTTGGTGCCGGCGATCAGGTACAGCTTGTCCTGGGTCGGAATGAAACCGCCCGGCACCACCTTGAACATGAAGCCGGTGGCCACCAGCAGCAGCAGGTACACCAGGAATACCGCACCACGCTTGCCCAGCGCCCGCGACACTGCGCCCTGATACTTGTGCGAGCTGCTGTTGAAGAAACGGTTGAACGGACGGAACAACCAGCCGAACAAACGATCGATCAACCGCGACGGGCCATCCTTCGGCGCGTCGTGCGCCTTGAGCAGCATCGCCGCCAGCGCCGGCGACAGGGTGAGCGAGTTGATCGCCGAGATCACCGTGGAAATGGCGATGGTCACCGCGAACTGCTTGTAGAACTGGCCGGTCACGCCCGATAGAAATGCCATTGGCACGAACACCGCGCACAGTACCAGCGCGATGGCGATGATCGGCCCGGACACTTCGCGCATTGCCTGATGCGCCGCAGCCAGCGGGGTGAGACCCTCTTCGATATTGCGCTCGACGTTTTCCACCACCACGATTGCGTCGTCGACCACGATGCCGATCGCCAGCACCAGCCCGAACAGGCTCAGCGTATTGATCGAGAAACCCAGCAGATACAACGCGGCAAACGTACCGACCACCGACACCGGCACCGCCAGCAACGGAATGATCGAAGCGCGCCAGGTCTGCAGGAACAGGATCACCACCAGCACCACCAACAGCACCGCTTCCAGCAGCGTGTGCACCACTGCGCTGATCGAGTCGCGCACGAACACGGTCGGGTCGTACGCAGCCGACCACGCCATGTCCTGCGGGAACTGCTTTTCCAGCTCGGCCATCTTGGCGCGCACTGCGTCGGACAATTCGATTGCGTTGGCACCTGGCGACTGGAACACGCCCATGCCCACCGCGTTCTGGTTGTCCAGCTGCGAGCGCAGGGTGTAGTTGCCGGCGCCCAGTTCCAGACGCGCCACGTCGCTCAGCCGCACGATCTCGCCGCTGTTGCCGCTGCGGATCACGATATTGCCGAACTCTTCTTCGGTGGTGAGGCGGCCCTGCGCATTGATCGAGAGCAGGAAGTCGCTCTTGTTGGGCATCGGCTCGGCACCGAGCTGGCCGGCGGAGACCTGCACGTTCTGCTCGCGAATGGCGGCGACCACGTCGCTGGCGGTGAGCCCGCGCGCGGCGACCTTGTCCGGGTTCAACCAGATGCGCATGGCGTAGTCGCCGGCACCGAAGATCTGGATCTGGCCCACGCCCGGCAGGCGCGACAGCTCGTCCTTGACCTTCAAGGTGGCGTAATTGCTCAGGTACAACGAGTTGTACTTGCCCTTGGGCGAGGTCAGATGCACCACCATGGTCAGCGTCGGCGACTGCTTCTGCGTGGTCACGCCTTGCCGGCGCACGTCTTCGGGCAAGCGCGCCTGCGCCTGGCTGACGCGGTTCTGCACCTGCACCTGCGCCTGGTCCGGGTCGGTGCCGGGCTTGAAGGTCACGGTGACCACCAGCACGCCATCGGAGCCGGCCACCGACTTCATGTACATCATGTTTTCCACGCCGTTGATCGCTTCTTCAAGCGGCGTGGCGACGGTCTCGGCAATGACCTTGGGGTTGGCGCCCGGATACACCGCGCGCACCTGCACGCTCGGCGGTACCACTTCGGGGTATTCGCTGATCGGCAGCAGCGGCATGGCGATCAAGCCAGCCGCGAAGATGATGATCGACAGCACCGCGGCAAAGATCGGCCGGTCGATGAAAAAACGGGAAAAGTCCATTGGAATGGTCCTGAAAGAGGTTGCCGCCGGGTGGCGGCGCGGCACAGCGGCCCTGGGCCGGCCTGGTGACAAGGCCGGCGGTCATGGGCCGCGATGCAGCGATGAATCAGTGCAACCGTGGCAGGTGGTGCGCAATCGCCGGGCCGGCACGACTGCGCGCACGCTGCGCTGGCGATACCTAGTTGGAAGCGGTGCGCTTGTCCGCCGCCGGTGCCATGGCAACGGCCTTGGCATCGACCGGCATGCCGGGCATGAAGATCTTCTGCACGCCATCGACTACCACGCGGTCGCCGGCAGCCAGACCCTTGCGCACGATGCGCAGACCATCGGCACTGCGGCCGAGCTCCACATCGCGACGCTGCGCCTTGCCGTCCTTGTCGACCACGTACACGTACTTGCGGTCCTGGTCGGTCAACACGGCCTTTTCGTCCACCAGCATGGCCTTGAACTGGCCGCTGCCCAGCAGCTGCACGTGGGCGTACAGGCCCGGCGTGAACTGCCGCTGCGCGTTGTCCAGCACCGCGCGCACGCGGATGGTGCCGGTGCTGCGGGTCACCTGGTTGTCCAGGAAATCCACGCGCCCTGCGTGCGGGAAGCCCTGCTCGCCAACCAGGCCGATACGCACCGGCAATTGGCCGCCGCGCTCGTCCGGACGCTCGCCGTTGCGGGCCATCTGCGAGTAACGCAGGAAGGTGCCTTCATCGGCATCGAAGTACACGAACACCTTGTCCAGCGACACCAGCGTGGTCAGCACGCTGGCGCTGTCGCCGGCGGTGACCAGGTTGCCGGCGGTGACCATTGCGCGCCCGGCGCGGCCGTCGATCGGTGCGCGCACGCGGGTCCAGTCCAGGTTGAGCTTGGCGGTGTCTACCGCGGCCTGTGCGGCCAGCAGGTCGGCATCGGCCTGGTCGGCGGCAGCGCGGCGCTGCTCCCAGATTTCGGTGGAAATGGCCTGCTGGTCTGAGAGTTTGCGCGCACGTGTCGCTTCGCTGCGCGCCAGCGTGGCCTGCGTGCGGGCCCGCACCATCGCTGCGTTGGCGCGGGCAAAATCGGCGCGGTAGCTACGGTCGTCGATGCTGAAGAGCACATCGCCCTTCTTCACTTCGGCACCTTCGGTGTAGTTGACCTTGTCGATATAGCCGGACACGCGCGGACGCAGCTCGACGCTTTCCACCGGCTCGATGCGACCGCTGAATTCGTCCCATTGGCTGATCTCTTTCAGCAACACCGGCGCGACGCTGACGCTGGGCGGCGGCGGTGCACCGGTCTGCGCGGCACCACCGCCGCAGGCGGCAAGCACGACGGCGAGCACGGCGCCCGTCAACACAGTACGTAAAGGAAAACGGAACGGGGTGGCGTTCGTGGTCATGGGGAAATCTCTCGGGTGGGAATGGGAAATTGCAAACCTGCCAGCCGGTTCGCCGACGGTGCGGCATGCGGGAGACGACTGACGGTCACGATGGCTTGTCCGGGCTGGCCAGGTCCGGCAATCAGGGACACGGCGGCGCGGCCGACATCCACGGCGCGGATCCATTCCGGACACGCGTCCTTGGCGCGGCCGGGCGTACACACCGGCTGCTCGACCGACAGCAAGTGCACGCGCACGCCAAGCGGCTTTGCTTCTTCATGCAGCACCTGGGCGAGCATGCGGGTGGCAGCGGCAGCAATCGACATGTCGCCGTGCGCCGACCAGGCGCGCAATGCGCACGGGCTGCCCAGCAACACATAGCGCCCGCCGCCTTCGGCTTCGGCCAGCAATGGCAGCAGGTGGCGGGCCGCGGCCAGGTGCGGCAGCACATCGCGCTCGATCCGGCGGCGCAGCGCAGCGACCGGGCGGTCGAGCAGGCGGCCGGCCTTGAGCGGGCTGCCCAGGCTGGCGATCACCGCTGCCAGCGGACGTGGGCGCTGCGCCAGCTCGGTGGCAAGCGCCTGCGCCGAAGCGTCATCGGCGACCGAGCCTTGCACGGTTTCCAGCAGCGGCGAGTGGCCATGCTGCGCGCGCAGCGCGTCGAGCTTGGCGGCGGCGCGTCCAATCACCACGGTCGGCATGCCGGCGTCGAGCAAGGCGGCGACGAAGCCCGCGCCCACGTTACCCGCGCCACCAATGACGGCCGTCTCGGATTGGACCATCCCGGTCATGGGACTTTCACTCCCGACATCGGGACAATTCCACGCCGTACCCGTGACGGCAGTCCAGTCCGCTGCGCAGGCGCGCCGCCGGCCTGGCGCTTGGGCGAGGCTGCGAACGTGCGCGAAACGCTGGCGCGCGGGCTTCTTACCGGCCAAACCACAGGATCGAAGGCGCTTTCAATCGTGCTGCGGGAACTCGAGGGCAAGCCGAAGACATCGCACAACCACATGGCCGTGCTCCTGGGTGGAAGAGGTGCTGCATAAGCTAGGCCTCAAAGCAGCACTTGATTAGTCCGGATTTAGGGGAATAATCGTCCCGCAAGCGGTCCAATCCCTCCTGACCCTCGGAAGGCAGTCCCATGACACACGACCTCAACGACACCTTGATCTTCGTCAAGGTGGTGGAACAAGGCAGCTTCATCGCTGCCGCCAACGCGCTTGGCCTGCCCAAGACCACCGTCAGCCGCAAGGTGCAGGAACTGGAAACCCGGCTGGGTGCACGCCTGTTGCACCGAACCACGCGCCGTATCGGATTGACCGAAGCCGGCTCGGTGTATCACGAGCATTGCCAACGTATTGCGCGCGAGCTGGAAGAAGCCGAAAGCGCGGTGGGGCAACTGCAGTCCGGCCCGCGCGGCTGGCTGCGTTTCACCGTGCCGTATTCGCTGGGCATCACCTGGATCGCGCCATTGCTGGGCGAATTCCATGCGCAATACCCGGAAATCCAGCTGGATATGCATCTGGGCAACGAGAAGCTGGATCTGATCGGCGGCGAAGCCGACCTGGCGCTGCGCGTCGGTGCGCTGCCCGATTCGAATTTGGTCGCACGCAAACTCGGCAGCCTGCGCACGCAGGTGTTCGCCAGCCCGTCCTACATCGAGCGCTATGGCGAGCCGTTGCATCCGGACGAGCTGCAATTTCATCGCACGCTGGCGCTGCGCAAGAACCGCAACGTGCACAACAACCGCTTTTTCTGGTCGCTCAGCGATGGCAGCGATGTGCGCGATTTCCCGGTCAATCCGCTGATGGTGGCCAACGACCCGGCCGCGCTCAACGGCGCAGTACTGTGCGGCGAAGGCTTGTTGCTGACCGGCGATGTGATGGCCAAGCCATTCGTGCAAACGGGTCTGGTGCGCCGCGTGCTGGCCGGGTGGACCGGGCCGGAGGTGGATTTCAATGCCGTGTTCGCCGGCGGTCGATTGGTGTCGCCGAAGGTGCGTGCATTCGTGGACTTTCTGGTGACGCGGATGAACTTCGATGCGGACTACATGATGGCGCAGTGCCCTGCCCGTCTGGCCGCGCAAAAAGCCGACAACGACGCGAAAGTCGAAGTGGGCGCAGAAGCGGAACTGCGCGCCGAGGGCAAGCGCATTCTGGAAAATGTCACGGCCTAAGACCGCTTCAGGCAGTCGCCCAATGGGGCAATCCTTCTCCCACTCGGGAGAAGGTGCCCAACGGGCGGTTTAGGGTACGTGTGCAAGCGATGGTTGAATGCCGGTGCGTGTTGCATCAAAGAGACGTAGCTCCAAGCTGTTGAGCAACACAGGTCCCGCAACTATCTAGATCAGAAGCTTGGTTAGTCGAGTGCGCGGTGTCCTCACCGCTCGCGGGACACGCCGTTAACCCGTCCATGGGGGCTCGGTGGCGGCATCCATGCCGCAAGCGGTGAGGACACCGCACCAGACAGTTGGCTGGTGGCTTTACTGAAAAACGAGGAGCGCGCAGCGGCTTGACGGTTGCTCGTTGAAAACCATGCACACCGACCATCTCGACTGGTCCTTGCCCGCTTACCGTCGCGGGACCTTGAGCGGCATGGATGCCGCGCCAGAGCTTACATGGACGTACTTGCAGCGTGTCCCGCGATGGTGGGCGGGCAAGGGCCCTGCAGCCCAGACGCAGATCAGCCGCTTTTGATCACCAGAAATGCAGCGCAAAAAAACAGGCCGCTTTCGCGGCCTGTTTTTCTATACATCGGGGCCAGTCAAATCGACCGACCCACGGTTCAATACATCAGCCTCAACGCATGCCGGTATTGCTGGCAGCGCCTTCTGCACGCAACGGGATCAGGCGGATCTCGACGCGACGGTTCTGTGCGCGGCCGGCATCGGTGCTGTTGTCGGCAATCGGATAACGCTTGCCGGCACCCATGGTTTCCATGCGCTCACGCTGCACGCCCTGCGCGGTCAGGTATTGCGCCACAGCACCGGCGCGCTCCTCGGACAAGCGTTGGTTTACCGCATCGCTGCCGACGCTATCGGTATGTCCGACCACTTCCACCATGGTCTGGTTGTATTCGCGCAACGTGGAGGCCACACCATTGAGCGCGGTGTAGAACTGCGGCTTCAATGCAGCCTTGCCGAAGTCGAAGGTGATGCCGTCCGGCAGGTTCAGGCTGATGTTGTCGCCCTGACGCTGCACTTCGATACCGGTGTTGGCGGTGCGCTCGCGCAGCGCGCGCTCCTGGCGGTCCTGATACTGGCCCACCGCCGCGCCGCTCAGTGCGCCGATGCCCGCGCCGACCATGGCGTGCTGACGACGCTCGGTGGCGCTATCACCGGTGAGCAGGCCTGCAGCCACACCGATGGCGGTGCCGATCAGCGCATTGCGCCCAGTCCGGTTCTGCTGTTGCGTCTGCTCGCCATATTGATCGCGCTGCACGTACGAGCCGCCGGTGGCGCAGGCGGACAGCGCAATGGCACTGGCCAAGGCAACGGCGAGACTCTTGGTGGCTGCTGGGGACATGGTGTTCTCCTATGACCGGACCATCCGGCACTCAATCGTGTGCATGAGGATAAACAGGCCAACGCGACTGGCGCATGATGAAAACGGACGCAATGCGCGTGCAGCGGGTGCACCATTCAGGAAAACGTTTTCGGCCTGCGCGCGTGCACATGTGCCATTCCGTCGGCCAATGTGCACCGCAAAATGCGCGCCTGTTCTGCGTTGCGTGCGACCGTTCCACCACTGCCTCGTGCGTAATCGAAGCAGGCACACGCGTATCGATCAGCAGCCACTATGCGCGCGATTTCGCATACGCGGCCAACGCCGCATCGCGCCCCTCGGCCAGACCAATGATCGGCGTGCGCGGGTACTCCGGTGCAAAGCGTGCCAGCGACAACGGATGCAACCACGGCGCAAAGCGTTCCCTTACTGCGAGCTTGCCGAGCTCGGGCACCCAACGCGTAATGTACGCCGCTTGCGGATCGAATCTTTCCGCCTGCGTCACCGGGTTGAACACGCGGAAATACGGCGCCGCATCGGCGCCGGTGCCGGCCACCCATTGCCAGCCCATGGTGTTGTTGGCCAGGTCCGCATCCAACAGCGTGTCCCAGAACCACCGCGCGCCTTCGATCCAGTGGATGCGCAAATGCTTGCACAACAAACTCGCCACGATCATGCGCACGCGGTTGTGCATCCAGCCGGTATGCCAGAGCTGACGCATGCCGGCATCGACGATCGGAATGCCGGTGCGGCCACGTTGCCACGCCTGCAGCGCGACCGGATCCACCGACGCCCAATCGAATCCTTCGAAGCGCGGATTGAGATTCTGGTTGGTGGTGTCCGGAAAGTGATGCAGCAAGTGATACGCAAAATCGCGCCAGCCCAACTGGCGGATATAACCGTCGATTTCCGCACCGTTACGCGCGTTGCGATGCGCTTCCAACGTACTAGCAATGCGCCACGGCGCTATCTCGCAGAAGTGCAGGTGCGGCGACAGCTGCGAGGTGCCAACGCGGTCGGGGCGGTCGCGGTTTTCACGATAGCCGTTGAGCGCACCGTCGATGAAGATCTCCAGCATTTCATGTGCGCCAGCTTCGCCAGGCTGCCAGTGCTCCCAGAAGCCCTGGTCCCAGTTCAAGCGCGGCACCAGCTGCAACGTGTCGAGTGCCTCTGTCGTCAACGTCGCGGGCAACGGCGGCAGGCTGCGCGGCGCCGCCATTGCGGCAGGCAATTGCAGCTGCGTCAACGCATTGCGCCAGAACGGCGTAAACACCTTGTACGGGCCGCCTTGCTGGGTGGACAACTGCCAAGGCTCGAACAGCAACGCAGCATTGCAGCTCTGCACTTCGATGCCGCGTTCGCGCAATGTACGTTTGATCTGCGCATCGCGCGGTTGCGTGGCCGGTTCGTATTTGCGGTTCCAGTACACCGCCACCGCGCCGGTCTGGGCGATCATCTCGTCCAGCACCTGTGCGCTATTGCCGGCGCGGATGACCAGGCCGCTGCCCAGCGCGCGCAACGCTACATCCAGCGCCGCCAGCGACCGATGCCGCCAGCTGCGCGATGCGGCACCAGGCGTCCACTCGCCTTCTTCGTGCGGCGCATCGATATACAGCGGAATCGGGTGATGCCCGGCATCCACTGCGGCGCGCAAGGCCGGGTTGTCTTGCAGACGCAGATCGCGACGGAACCAAACGATGGCGTATGACATGCGAACTCGGCAGCGACGGTAAGGCTGCGCAGCATAAGCCAGCAGATGCAACGATGGCGCGAGGCAGCGGCGTGCATTGGTGTAGCAAGGACCCCGCAGCAAACGCACAGCGTCGGTCAAGGGTGCGGTGCCCTCACCGCTCGCGGGACACGCCGTCAACCCGTCCATGAAGTGACCCCCGGAAGTTGGACACCCCGTCCAACTCCGAGGATTTCATGAATCGATATGATGCACGCTTCAAACTTCAGGTCGCCAAGGAGGCCTGCAAGACCTCAATCTCGCTCAAGGCGGTGGCCCGCAGTTATGGTCTGGATTTCTCTACGGTCAGGCGTTGGGCAGCGACCTACCGGCTACATGGTTGGCGCGGGTTTGACCGCAAGCCTCGGTCCTACGATGTCCCGTTCAAGCTGGAGGTTCTTGAAAAGATGCGCCAGGAGGGGATGTCTGCGCGCGAGGCCACGAGCTACTTCCAGATAGGCAGTGCCGGCGCGGTGGCACAGTGGCAACGGCTGTATGCTGACGGCGGCGCCCAAGCGTTAGCGCCACCTCCATTGCCGCCTCACAAACCGATGAAAAAGACCAGCTCGTCCAAGCCCGCCGAGGACATGAGCCGCGATGAGCTGCTCAAGGAAGTGGCCTACCTGCGTGCGGAGACGGCCTACCTAAAAAAACTCGATGCCTTGATCCAGCAAGAGCAGGCGGCGCAGCGTACAAAGCGCACGCCGTCCAAGGATTGAGGCAGACCCACGCACTGCCGCTTTTGCTCGAAGCGGCCGAGCTATCACGCAGCACGTTTTACTACCAGATGCATGCCCTGGCCCATCCCGATCAGGGCGAGGTCGCGCTGTGCGAGCGCATCCGCGCGATTTACGATGAACACCAAGGGCGCTATGGCTATCGCCGCATCACACTGGAATTGGCCAAACAGGGTGAGGCGATCAACCACAAGCGGGTGCAGCGTCTGATGGCCGCACTGGGCCTGCAATCGCGGGTACGCATCAAGCGCTACCGCGCATTCAAGGGCGCAGCCAATGTCATCGTGCCAAATATACTGGACCGCCAGTTTGAAGCCGCTATGCCTAACCAGAAGTGGGTGACCGATGTCACCGAGTTCAAGGTGCAGGGCATGAAGCTCTATCTTTCACCAATCATGGATCTGTACAACGGCGAAATTGTGGCTTACCAGATGAAACGCCGGCCGGTGTTGGACCTGGTAGGTCAGATGCTGGATCAGGCAATCAAGAAACTGTCACCCGACGCTCGGCCGATGATCCACTCTGACCAGGGATGGCACTACCAGCACGAAAATTACCGGCATAAGCTCGCAAACCATTCTCTGAAACAAAGCATGTCCCGACGCGGCAACTGCTTGGACAACGCGGCCATGGAGAGCTTCTTCGGGACGCTGAAGTCAGAATTTTTCTACCTCAACAGCTTTGACAGCATCGAACGCCTAGAAGCCGGGCTGGTGGAGTACATCAGGTACTACAACGAAGACCGGATCAAGTTGAAATTGAACGGCCTGAGCCCGGTAAAGTACCGGCAACAGGCCGAGCTAGCTGTCTGATCGCCCAACTGTCCAGCTTTTGGGGGTCACTTCACCATGGGGGCTCGGTGGCGGCATCCATGCCGCCAACGGTCCCGCAAGCGGCGAGGACACCGCACCAGACTTTATTGAAGAACGAAATCAGTGCATCACACAGGTTGCTGGCTGTTTTATTAAAAGCTCTGCGCAACGACCATCGCGACTGGTCCTTGCCCGCTCACCGTCGCGGGACCTTGAGCGGCATGGATGCCGCGCCAGAGCTTACAAGGACGTACTTGCAGCGTGTCCCGCGATGGTGGGCGGGCAAGGGCCCTGCAGCCAAACCGCAGATCATCCGCTCTGCACCCGACGCATCCGCGTCGTTCACTGCCTCTCTCTTCAAGGCAACCGAGAGCTGGAGCTTCAGCGCAGTCTGGAATTCCCAGGTCGCGCGGGTCGCGGGTGCGATGACTCCCCGCTTGCCAACGTAGCCACGTGCGAAACAGAGCCACACGCTGGCTGCACCCACTGCCTGGCAGCGAGCGCACCCGTTATGTAAACGACACCAAAAAACACTTATTCGAAACTGCCCACCGAATCGTGCGACAGATTGTCGAACCGCGTGTACTCACCGAAGAATTTCAGCTTGCACGACCCGGTCGGCCCACCGCGGTGCTTGCCGATGATGATCTCGGCCAGGCCCTTGTCCGGCGAATTTTCCTTGTTGTAGTAATCGTCGCGGTAGATGAAGACGATCATGTCCGCATCCTGCTCGATCGCGCCGGATTCGCGCAGATCGGCCATCACCGGGCGCTTGTCGGTACGTGTTTCCAGCGAGCGATTGAGCTGCGACAACGCAATCACCGGCACATTGAGTTCCTTGGCCAGACCCTTGAGGCCACGCGAAATTTCCGAAATTTCGGTCGCGCGGTTTTCGCTGTTGCCAGGCACCGACATCAGCTGCAGGTAGTCGATGACGATCAGGCCAAGATCGTGCTCGCGCTTGAGGCGGCGGCATTTGGAACGCAGCACTTCCGGCGACACACCCGGTGTGTCGTCGATGAAGATCTTGGTTTCCTTCAGCATCTTGATCGCGCCGGTCACGCGCGCCCAATCCTCGTCTTCCAGCGCACCGGTACGCAGCCGCTGCGCATTGATCCGGCCGTTGGAGGAGATCAGGCGCATCGCCAGCTGCGAGGCCGACATTTCCATCGAAAACACCGCCACGCCCTTCTTTGACTTGATCGCCGCGTATTCGGCGATATTCAACGCGAGCGTGGTCTTGCCCATCGCCGGACGTGCGGCAAGGATGATCAGATCGGTCGGCTGCAAGCCGGCGGTCATCGCATCGAAATCGGTGTAGCCGGTCGGCAGGCCGGTGATGTTGCCGCCGTTTTCGAAACGGTTGCGCAGCTCTTCGAAGGCGTCCTTCAAGGCGCCCGGCATCGCCACGAAATCGGTGCGCCCACGCGCGCCGGCTTCGGCGATCTTGAACACGGCTTTTTCGGCCGACGCCAGCAGCTCCACGCTCTCGCGGCCTTCCGGCTGGAAGCCGTCGTTGACGATGGTGGTGCCCACCTCGATCAGCTGCCGCAGCACCGCCTTGTCGCGCACGATTTCCGCATACGCTGCGATATTGGCCGCCGACGGCGTGGTGCTGGCCAGCTCGATCAGGTACGCGCCATCGCCCACCTGCTCCAGCTTGCCCTGCGACTCGAACCATTCGCCCAGGGTTACCGCATCGAACGGGCGGTCTTTCTCGTTCAATTCGCGGATGGCGCGGTAAATCAGCCGGTGATCGCGGCGGTAGAAGTCGTTTTCGGTGAGCTGGTCGTTGACCCGGTCGAACGCATCGGGCGCCAGCATCAGGCCGCCCAGCACGGCCTGTTCGGCCTCGACCGAGTGCGGCGGCACCCGCAACTGGTCCAGACGCGGCTCGGGACGATCGTAATCGTCGTCGTCGCGATCGCGATTGCGCTTGGAACGGAAACCAGGACGAGCGGACATGGACAAACAAACCTGACGCGGGGAGACGAGGGCAGGAAGCATAGTCATCGGTGCTGCCGACGACCATGCACAACTCTGTGGATAACTGGTGCATAGCCAGTGCACCAACGTTCTACGCGGCGCCCGTCGCACACTACGAGACCCCTGCGACAGCTAGGTTTCCGCCCGACTCCCAGGTACGCCTGAACGCAGCGCCAGGGCGCTGCGCGGCTGTGGTCAACTCAGTGCTTGAGGTGCCCGATCAGGCCCAGGAACGCGTCGATGAAGCCTTGCAGGAACTTGCGGCTGTCGGTATTGGCGATCTGATCGTCGGGCCCGAACAGGTCGTCCTTGTACTGCAGGAACACTTCCGGCTGGCCGAGCACGTGCATGTTCAGATACGCCAGCACGTTGCGCATATGCTGCTGCGCGGTGGCAGTGCCGATCGCGCCGACCGAGATGCCGACCACGGCCGCCGGCTTGCCGGAAAACGCACTGTCGCCATACGGACGCGAGCCGGTGTCGATGGCGTTCTTGAGCACGCCGGGGATCGAGCGGTTGTATTCGGGGGTCACGAACAGCACCGCATCGGCGGCACGGATCTGCTGCTTCAGGCGCGTGCCTTCGGCCGGGAAGTCGCCATCGCGGTCCTGGTTGTACAGCGGGATATCGCCGATCTCCAGGTAGTCGAAGACGGCCTTGTCGCCGGCCAGATGCTCCAGCGCGCGCGCCAGCTGACGGTTGTACGACTCGGCGCGCAGGCTGCCGACCAGCACGGCAATGGTGAGCTTGCTCATGGAAACACTCCTTGGAAAACAGGGCCCCACCCTACCCAGCCCGATGCTCAGGGCTGGTGAAACACCGCCCGGCACGGTCCGCGCAACCCGCCGATATGTGCGTGTGCGGCAGCATCTTGTCTGCAAGGCGCGGCGCTGATGCACCCTCTCCGGGCTGTGGCCCGAGCTGCAGCTTCAGGGGTGTAAGACGCGCAAGACGCAGCAACATCGCCCCGCCGCCTCGGCACGGCGGTTGCCGCGCTCACGCTCAGCGCGCGATGGCCGCACGCTGTTGCCGCCAGTGCGCCTGCCAGGCCTGGAACATCAGCACCGTCCACAGATGCGTATGCCATTTGCGCTCGCCGCCGTTGAAGTCGCGCCACAGGCCAGCCACGGTGTCGGCGGCGAACACGCCCTCGCGCTCCAGGGTGCCGTGCGCCAGCAGGTCGTCGGCCCAGCCGTGCAGATCGCCGCGCAACCAGGCGCTGACCGGCGCGCCGAAGCCGCGCTTGCCGCGGTACACCATCGCATCGGGCAGGTAGCGGCACAGCACGCGCTTGAGCAGATATTTGCTCACCCCATCGCGGTATTTGAGCGACAACGGCAACGACCAGGCGAATTCGGCCACGCGCCAGTCCAGCAACGGCGCACGCGCCTCCAGCCCCACCGCCATGGTGGTGCGATCCACCTTGCACAATAGATCGTCGGGCAGATACGCGGCGAAATCGGCCAGCATCATCGCGTCGGCCGGGGTGCCAGACCCATGCAACGGGTCGGCCAGACTGTAGAAACTGTCCGGCTCGGTGGCACCCAGCACCACCGCGGCCGGGTCGCGCCAGCGCGAGATGCGGTTGCGGTAGATGTCGCCGATGCCACGCGCGCCGGCTTCGGCCACCAGCGCGGCCAGCCCGCCAGTGCGCGAGGACTCGCCGTTGCTGCGCGCCGCCACCGCCATCAGCCGGCGCAGCGGGCCAGGCACCAGGCCATGCATGCGCCAGTTGCGCAGCGCGCGCTGGTAGCGGCCATAGCCGAAAAATAATTCGTCGCCGCCATCGCCGGACAGCGCCACCGTCACCCCGCCGCGCGCCAGCCGTGCGACCAGCGCGGTCGGCACCTGCGAGGCATCGGCGAAAGGTTCGTCGAACATGTCCGGCAGGCTCGGCACCACCGCCAGCGCATCGGCGCCGCTGACATACAGCTCGGTGTGGTCGGTGTGCAGATGCGTGGCCACTTCGCGCGCCAGCGGCGCTTCGTCGTGGTGCGAGCCTTCGAACCCGATACTGAAGGTGTGCACCGGCTGCGCGCTCTGCGCCTGCATCATCGCGGTGACGATCGACGAATCGGTGCCGCCAGACAGGAACACGCCCACCGGCACATCGGCCACCATGCGCAGCGCCACCGCATCGCGCAGCACCGTATCCAGTTGTTCTTCGGCCTGGAGGTCGCTGCCGGTGAACGGCGCGGCCAACGCGCGTTGCATCGCTTCGCGGGCGTTCCAGAACGGTTGCTGCGCCTGATCCGGGCGATGCGCGGCGGCGCCGGCCGCCACGGCCTGCGCATCCATACGCAGCACCCGGCCGGGCATCAACTTGAAGGTGCGTTCGTGGATGCAGGCTGGCGCTGGGATGTAGCCCAGCCGCAGCAGCAGCGTAAGCGCATCGCGATCCACGCCGTTGTCGAAATCCGGGTGCTGCCACAAGGCCTTGAGTTCGGAACCAAATACCAGCGTGTCGCCAGCCCACCCGTAGTACAGCGGTTTCTTGCCGACACGGTCGCGCGCCAGGAACAGGCAATTGTCGCGCTCATCCCACAGCGCAATGGCGAACATGCCGTTGCAGCGGGTCAAGGTGTCGTCCAGGCCCCACTCCACCACGGCCGCCAGCAGCACTTCGGTATCGGAGTGGCCGCGGAAGCGATGCCCGAGCGCAGATAGCGCTGCGCGCAGCTGCGCGAAGTTGTAGACCTCGCCGTTGTAGGCCAACACATAGCGGCCATCGGCCGAGCGCATCGGCTGATGGCCGAGCGGCGACAGATCCAGGATACTCAAGCGTTGATGTGCCAGCGCGACACCGGCCTGCGCGTCGCACCAGCTGCCGGCGTCGTCGGGGCCGCGATGACGCACGGCCGCGCCCATCGGCCGCACCAGTGCATCGAGCTGTTCGCCATGCAGACGCGGCGAAGCCAGCAATAGTCCTGCCAATCCACACATCGTCAGCGCTCCTGTCGGCCGGCAACGGCTAACCGCGCGTCGCCGACCAGCGCCACGCGCAGCGCGCGCGAACGCAAATTTGTAATTACCGCCGATGCCGACGCAGATCCCGACAGCAGAGCGAAGGCACGGGAACCCGCCGAGCACGCAGCGGCGCCGCCGGCAGCGCCGTGCCGATCGCGCGGCGCGTTCATGCCGCCACCGATGCAGCTGCAGGCATCGGCACGAAGCGCGGTAGCGCCTGGACGCGTTGCACCCATGCGGTGATCGCCGGCCAGCGTTCCAGATCGAAGCCGCCGTCTTCGGCGCAATGGGTGTAGGCAAACAGTGCGATATCGGCGATGCCGTAGTCGCCGCCGGTAAACCAGGCGTGCTGTTGCAGATGCTGCTCCATCACCGCCAGCGCCTGCTCGCCGCGCGCACGCAGCTGCGGCAACTCGGCCCGGCGCGCACCATCGCGCGGCGTCCACAGAATGATGAACCGCGCCACCGCCAGAGACGGCTCATGGCTGTATTGCTCGAAGAACATCCAGCTCAGCGCCTGCGCGCGCTGCCACGCATCGGTAGGCAGATACGGCGTGCCTTCGGCCAACCAGAACAGGATCGCGTTGGATTCGGTCAGTACGCGGCCGTCGTCGCGCTCCACTATCGGCACCTTGCCGTTCGGATTCTTGGCCAGGTAGTCGGGCGTACGGGTCTGCCCGGCCACGCTGTCCACTTCGACCCAGTGATAGCGGCTGCCCAGTTGCTCCAGCAGCAGGCGCACCTTGTAGCAGTTGCCGGAACTGGACATGCCATGGACGGTCAACGGGGGACGCACGGTCGACATCAAACTGGCTCCACGGCAACAACGAGGGGCTGGCAGTGTCACAGCCCCGCGTGCCTTTGCAAAGCCCTGCACGCAGCCGCGCCACCCCGACGCCACGCGTGCGTGCGCGACAGCCAGCGGGCCGCACCGGCGCTGCCGCGCCGAGTTGCCTCAGGCCAGTGCCACCACCGCCACCGGCACACTCAACGCAGCGATCAGCACGCCCAGTGCGGAGACCGTCAGCGCCCAGGCACCGAACGCGCGCGTGCGCGCGCAGCCGGTGGCAGCGGCCACTGCCTGCACCGAACACACCGACCACCACAGCGTTCCCAGCATCAGCAACAACACGTACATCGCCAGCTGCGCCATGCCGGCCGGATCGGTCGCGCCGGTGCGCAGCAATGCCACCTGGCCCTTGAGCGCGACCACGGCCGCCAACAGGCACACCAGCCACGGCAAGGCGCAGCCCGCCATGGCCGGCAACACGCGCACGAGCTGCGCGCCGCTGCCCATCCAGCGCAAGATCAGCTTGAGCAGCACGCAGCCCAGCACGGCGACCGCGGCCACCACGATGACGCCAGCGCCCCAGGCCCACCACGGCAGCGCATCCAGCCATACCCACGCCGACAGCAGTGTGGTCGCCGCGAACACGACCCAGGCGCTGGACCGCAGCCCGGCCTGCTCGGGCATCCGCGTCACCGTGGCATACGGGTCGAACATGATCCCGCCCAGCCCACCGCCACGCCACCACAGCAGGCACGCCAGCAGCAGCACCACCAAGGCGAGCGCACCGGCCAGCGGGTAGCTGAGCGCGCGCCAGTCGGTTGGCTGGGTACGCCGCTGCGTCTTCAGATCGTGGTTGAAATACAGCAGGTCGCGCGCGCGCTCCATATCGGCGGCGGCACGTGCCACGCCGTTGGCGGGAATGCGGTCGGTGAAGCGCTGCCATTCGCCCACGATGACCAACTGCCCGTCGCGCATCGCGATGCTGCGCGAGAAGCGGAACCATGGGTTGGCGATCCCCTGGGTGTCCGCTTCCACCTGCGTCGCCGGGTCGCTGTGCACGCGCACGGTTTGCCGCGCCAGTTGCGGGCCGGCCAGCGCCAGCGGCCCCTTGCGCGCCTCCTTCGGCAGCGCATCCATCCATTCGCCGAGCTGGAACAACGGAAAGCCCAGCTCATCGCCCTCCTCGGCCGGCCACTCCAGCCGGTAGGCTTCGTGCGTGCGCACATTCAAGGCATCGGCCGCGTCGATGCTCGGCACGCGCACCTGGGTCAGCGCGGTGTAGTACTGCCGCATGAATTCCAGATAGTGCTCGCCCACGGTCTGCGCGCCATCGTCGTCGAAGCTGCTGGCCACGCGGTCGCCGCGGCCCTGGCGATAGATGGTGTCCACCGTGAAGCTCGCCCAGCGCTGCGGCTTGCGCAGCGAAACGGTCACCTCTTCGTTCACTTCGATTTGCGGCAACGCGGGCATTGGCGCTGGCACGGCGACCAAGGCGTCCTGCCCTGCAATCACCGGCAAGCCGTGCACGAACGGCAACGGCCGGCGCTGCGCCAACGGACCCTCTTCGCGGTCGCGCGTGGCATCCACCCACACCTCGCCCTGCGGCAGATGCGCGCGCACCACCACATGATCGAACGCATACGGACTGGGCAGCCGCTTTTCCAGCCCATGGCCCTTGTCGCTGTTGACCAGCACCGGCTCGGCACGGATGCCGGCCAGTTGCAGCAGCGCGATCAGCAACGTCGCCTTGTCCTTGCAGTCGCCGTAGCGGTTACGCAGGGTCACTTCGGGCGCGTGCGGCGCGTGCGAATTTTCGCCCATGTACAGGCCGACGTAGCGGATTTCGCCCTGCACGAATGCCACTGCGCGCAGCAGCGCGCCTTGCGGGTCGTCGCGGCGCAACTGCAGGCTCTGCAGCATGCCGGCGGCCACCTGCGCGTCCTTGAACGAATTTGGATACAGCTGCGCCGCCCAGGCCGCCACCGCCCCCCAGCTGCCGGCGGTGGACACTTCGATCACGCCATAGGCGTCGACATCGTCCGGCGCATCCTTTTCTTCCTGCACCGCGGCGACGTTGCTGGCGCCGATGTTCAATAGCGTCACGCCATCGGCCCTGCTCACGGTGCGGCCGAAACCCGGCGCGCTGATGCGCCATTGCAGGGCCATCTCGGCGGGATAGCGCACACGCACCCGGCGCTCGCCCAAGGGCACGCCGTAGCGCGCCTCGAACACGTCGTAATAGCCTTTGCCGAACACCGGATTGCTGCCGCTGATGGTCACGCCATAGTCGACGCGGTCGCCCACGCGCAGATCCGGCAGGGTGATCGACAGCGTCAGCGCGCCATCGATCAAGCCGTTCTCCAGCCCGCTCTCGCGTCGCAATTTGGCGTAGTGCGCCTGAGTGCGCATGTCGATGCGCTTGCCACCGCGCCACACATCCAGGCGATTGAGTGCCAGCTGCTGGTATTGCGGTTGGTAGTCGATGGAAATCTGCCCGGCTTCCTCCAGGCTCTTGGCGCGCTGCACGGTGTAACTGAGCCGGCGGTAGGCCTGCGGCACGCGGCCGGTCAGATCGATCTGGTCGGACACCAGTTCATAGCGCAGCCCGGTGGCGCCTGGCACGTTGTCGGGCAACGCATCTGCCACTACCCAGCCCGGTGTCGGCAGCATGCGTGGCGCCTCGTTGGCCTGCGCTGGCGCGATTGCCACGCCGGCCAACGAACAAATACCGCAGAAGACGCCGCGCAGGCGTCGCATCACATCCTTGCTGATCGAACACCCACTCCTCGTCAAAACGCATTGAGTCCCGTCAGCGCACGCCCCACCACCAGCTGATGCACGGTTTCGGTGCCCTCGTAGGTGATCACCGATTCCAGGTTCAGCGCATGCCGGATCGCCACATGCTCGGTGGTGATGCCGGCCGCACCGAGCAGGTCGCGGCACTCGCGCGCCACATCCAGCGCCATGCGGCAATTATTCCATTTTGCCAGCGAGATCTGTTCCGGCCGCAGCGTACCGGCTTCCTTCAAGCGGCCGAGCTGCAACGCAAGCAGCTGCGCGGTGGAAATCCGCCGGGCCATGTCGGCCAGCTTGATCTGCGCGCTCTGGGTGGCCGCCAGTGGCCGGCCGAACAGGATGCGCTCGCCGGCATAGGCCAGCGCTTCGCGCAGGCACGCCACCGCCGCGCCGATCGCGCCCCAGGCGATGCCGTAACGCGCTTGATTGAGGCAGCCCAACGGCGCCTTCAAGCCGGCCGCGCTCGGTAGCCGCATCCGCTCCGGCACGAACACGTTGTCCAAAAACAGGCCCGAGGTGACCGAGGCGCGCAGGCTCATCTTGTGGGTGATGTCGTGCGCGCTGAAACCGGCGCTGCTGGTCTCGACCAGGAAACCGCACACGCCATCGTCGGTGTGCGCCCAGATGATCGCCAGCCCGGCGATGCTGCCGTTGGTGATCCACATCTTGGCCCCGTTCAAACGCCAGCCGTCGCCGTCACGCACTGCGCGGGTGGTCATCGCAGCCGGATCCGAACCGCCCTGCGCCTCGCTCAGGCCGAAACAGCCAACCACACGGCCTGCCGCCATCTCCGGCAGCCAGCGTTGCCGCTGTTCGTCGCTGCCATAGGCGTGGATGGGGTACATGCACAGCGAAGACTGCACGCTGACAAAGCTGCGCAGACCGCTGTCGCCGCGTTCCAGTTCCTGGCAGATCAATCCGTAGGACACCGCGCCCAGGCCCGCACCGCCATCGCGGACCGGCAAGCTGGCACCCAGCAAGCCCAGTTCCGCCAGTTCCGGAATCCACTCGCGCGGAAAGCGCCCGGCATCGAAGGCATCGCCAATCGCCGGCACCACCCGCGTGTCGGTAAAGCGCGCTACCGCGTCCTGCACTGCCCGCTCCTCATCGGTGAGTAGCGCGCGGACGTCGAACAGGTCATCGGGACGCACCGGCATGTTGGCTTCCACTCCAGGAGAAGCGGCGATTATCAGCCAGTTGCCGGCCGAACATGGCGGCCGACGTGTTCAACCCACGGGATTCACCGCTGGCGCCTGAAAACGAAAAGAGCCGGCAACGCCGGCTCTTTCCTGCTAACGCAGCAATCCGGGCGGATCGCTGCCAATGATTTACTGGCGCGTGCTGCCCGCATCCACGCGGACGCCCTGGTCACCGGCCGTCGACGCGGTCTGGGTCACCAGCTGACCGTCGACCACCGGCAGACGATCGCTGGCCGGCTTGTCGTTCATGCGCACGGTCTTCTCGAACCCGTCGTAGCGGTAAGTGACGTCATAGGCCACCACGTTGTCGGCGTCGCCCAGCGAAATACGCTCGCCCGGCTTGCTGTCCATGCGCATGGTGCCGGTGGTGCCGTCGGCATTGCGGTAGGTCACGTCGTAACCGACCACGCGCGACGAGCTCGAATTGGCATTTTCGGTGTGGCACTGGCGCTCGGTGCGATCGACCACGCGGCCACCGACATGATTGCGGTCGACGCGGTTACCGATCAGGCCGCCACCCACCGCACCTGCGGCAGTCGCCAGCTTGCGGCCGTTGCCGCCGCCCACCTGATTGCCGAGCAGGCCACCGATGACCGCACCTGCCACGGTGCCGCCGACGTTACCGTCGCGCTCGGGCAAACGTTCCTGCACCACTACGTCGCGGCACACTTCGCGCGGCGAGGAACTGGTGGTGGTTTCGCGGATGGCTGCGCTGTTGACCACCTGCGCGTACTGCGGCTCGCGCTGGGTGATCGGGGCAACCTTCACCACGTCGGCATATTCCAGACCACGTGGCGCCGGCTGGCCATTGGCCACGAAATCGCCGGACGATGGACGGTTATTCATAAAAGCGGCAGTAGCCACGCCTCCGACCAGCAAGGCACCCGCAGCGACCAGTATAGTTGTCGTATTGCTCTTCATGACCAGCTCCCTGCGGACGCACCGCGTTGTTGACGGCGGTGATTCCAGCACGGGAACCCTGAACGAAAACGCCCTCGCTCATGAACGCGGCGGTTAAGTTCAGCTAGCGGTTACTTCATGGATTTCTAACAGCCGGAGCATTCGCATGCGAAATCCCCTCACTGCACGTGCGCTGGATTGGGCCAGCAAGCTGCGCTATCCCACCTTGTTCAAACTGGCCGCCGCGCTGTTCCTGGTGGATCTGGTGACGCCTGACCCGATCCCGTTCCTGGACGAATTGCTGTTCGGCCTGACCACGCTGCTGCTGGCCAACTGGAAAACCCGCAAGGCGCCATTGCCCGCACCGGTGCGCCGCGACTGATGCAGTTGATCGACAGCCATTGCCATCTGGACGCAGGCGAATTCGAGCACGACCGCGCCACAGTGATCGCGCGCGCGCAGGCTGCCGGGGTCATGCAGCAGGTGGTGCCGGCGATCACTGCTGCCAGTTGGCCTGGTCTGCGCACGGTCTGCGCTCAGGCGCCCGGCCTCTACCCCGCCTACGGCCTGCACCCGCTGTTTCTGGACCAACACCGCCCGGCGCAGCTGGAGCTGCTGGCCAAGTGGATCGAACGCGAGCGGCCTTGCGCGATCGGCGAGTGCGGCCTGGATTTTTTCGTCGCTGGGCTGGATGCGCAGGCACAGCGCGACTATTTCGACGGCCAGCTGCAGTTGGCCAGGCACTTCGATCTGCCGCTGATCGTGCATGCGCGCCGCGCCACCGAGGAAGTCATCGCCCGCATCAAGGCGGTGGGGGGCCTGCGCGGTGTGGTGCACAGCTTTGCCGGCAGCCCCGAGCAGGCGCAGCAGTTGTGGAAACTGGATTTCATGATCGGCCTGGGTGGCCCGGTGACCTACCCGCGCGCCAATCGCCTGCGCGGGCTGGTGGCCCGCATGCCGCTGCAGCACCTGCTGCTGGAAACCGACGCGCCGGATCAACCCGACGCGAGCATTCGCGGCCAACGCAACGAGCCAGCGCAACTGCGCACGGTGCTGGACTGCATCGCCGAGCTGCGCGGCGAAGAGCCTGCGCATATCGCTGCGCAGACCACCGCTAATGCACGCAGCTTGTTTGGTCTACCGCACTGAGCGGAGCATGCGCGTCACTGCGGCCGCGTAGTCAGGCAAACCGCGCAATGCGCACGCGACATCACGACGCCGCAACCGCCTCGGCAGCCGGCGTCGCCGCAGCGGCCTTGGGCTTGAGCAACATTTCCAGCGCCTTGCCCACCGCCACGAACGCGAAGGTGCCGGTGATATGCGTGGCCGCGCCCAGCCCGGCCCCGCAATCCAGCTTGAGCGTGGCATCGGCATCGAGCTGCGGGCGGATGCCGCAGACGCTGCCATCGGCCTGCGGGTATTTGACGTTTTCCAGCGAATACACCGCCGGCACACCGAAATAGCGCTGCGGATTTTTCGGGAAATTGAATTCGCTGCGCAGCTTCTTGCGGATCAGCGCCAGCATCGCATCGTGTTCGGTACGCGAGACATCGCGCACCCGCACCAGGGTGGGATCGGTACGCCCACCCGCGGCGCCCACGGTCAGCAGCGGCAGCTTGCGCCGACGGCACCAGGCAATCGTTTCCACCTTGACGCGGAAGCTGTCGCAGGCGTCGATCACCAGATCGAAGCCCGCGCCGAGCAGCGTCTCGATGTTGCCGGCAGTCAGGAACGATTCCACCGCATCGGCGTCGATTTCGGGGTTGATCGCCACGCAGCGCTCGGCCATCGCACGCGCCTTGTTGCGCCCGTACTGCCCGGCCAGCGCCGGCAATTGCCGGTTGGTGTTGGACACGCACAGGTCGTCGGCATCGATCAGGCGGATATGCCCCACCCCGGTACGCGCCAGCGCCTCCACCACCCACGAGCCCACACCGCCCATCCCCACCACCGCCACGCGACACACCGACAGGCGCTCGACCGTGCCGACTCCGTACAGCCGGTCGATACCGGCAAAGCGTTCACGCCATTGTGCTTTCATCGTCCTATTTTACGCGCCCCGCCCAGGACGCGCCCACGCCGCCGCAACGAACGTTGCGTCCCAGGAGTCGCCCATGCATACCCCGCCTCCCACCCAATCCCGTGCGGCCCGCTATGCGTTCGTGCTGGTGCTGGGCGTGCTGATTGGCCTGGTTGCCACGGTCATGGTGGCGCGCGTGCTGCAGGCGCGGCGCGACCCGCTGCCGGACAGCCTGATGCAGGTCATGGCCTATCAATTGCGCGCGCTACGGCCGGACGCGGCGGCGGCCTGTGTGCCGGCGCAGCAACAGCGCCGGTTGCACGCGCTGCGCCTGCTGGCCGACGAGGTGGAGCCGGCCTTTCCCGGAATCGGCGAAGACCGTCGCTTCGGCGAGCATGCCCAGGCCCTGCGTGCCGTGCTGGATCAAGCGCGGCGTGCGCCGCCGACCGATTGCAAGGCGCTGGGCCAGCTCCACACCCGCATTTCCGAGGCCTGCGAGGCCTGTCACCGCGACTTCCGCTGAGGTTTGATGAATACGGCGCTCGGGTTTCGTTAAGCCTGCAGTGATCCAGTTGGCGGACCGTTCACCTGGACCATCACAGGATGACGTCGCCGCGGCCCCGACCGCCTTTCGAACCACCCCGGAGAGACCTCATGAAGACCCGACTGCTCGTCATTGGCCTGGCTGCAACCGCGACCCTGGTTGGCTGCGCCACCTCCCAGCCCCAGTACGGCAGCTATCGCGGCGACCGCGGTTACGACCAAGGGTATTCGCAGCAGACCCAGCGTTGTGTGGACTGCGGCATCGTGACCCGGATCGACGAAGTCGGCCCGACCCGTACTGCGCCCACCGGCACCGGCGCGGTGCTCGGCGGTATCGTCGGCGCTGTGGCCGGCCGTCAGATCTCCAAGGAAACCGGCGGCAGCAAGGGCAACAAAAACGTCTCGGCCGTGGCCGGCGCCGCTGCCGGCGCGTTGGCCGGCAACGCGATCCAGAACAATGTCACCAGCGACAGCTTCGATGTGCAGGTGCGCATGGACGACGGCCGCGTCATCGTGGTAAACCAGCGCGACCTGGCTGGCGTGCGCGAAAACGCGTACGTGCGCGTGGTCAACGGCAAGGTCGTGCTGCGCTGATCCAGCTGCATGCGCGGCGGTGCTGGCTCCATCGCGTGGCCTGCAGGCAGGGCACGCACACGGCGTTGGGTTTGGCCACTTACCAAGCTAGCGACGCGTGCGAGGTGGTAGCCAATCCACCGCTCGCAGCCACCGCCAGGTGCACGCGCGCTTGCTTCGCCAGCTCGCTAAAGTACTGCGAATAACCACGTCACGAAAAAACAGAAAGGCCCGGTCACGGGCCTTTCTGCAGTCTGCCTGATGCGCTTTGTGCAGCGGATGGGCTCAGACCACCTGCACGGCATCGGCCTGCAGGCCCTTCTGGCCCTGCACGACCGTGAAGCTGACCTTCTGACCTTCCTTGAGACTCTTGAAGCCCTGGATCTGGATCGCACGGAAATGGACGAAGACGTCCTCGCCATTTTCGCGGCTGATGAATCCAAAGCCCTTGGCATCGTTGAACCACTTCACGACACCATTCTCGCGTTCGATGTTGGACATCTCGACTGACTCCTTACGACACTGTGATGGACTGGCGGTGGTGGCTGTGATTGCAAGGAGGAAGCGAGGTACAAGGATGTAGTGGATCGAACGATCTACCGCATCAGGCCACGATTCACGGTGACCTTTGCAAACAGCAGCGGCTGCAACTTAACCCGCACAAAATCAATTTTCAAGCAACCCTTGCGTAATTTTTTCAAGACTGAAACAGGAAATTTCCAAACCATCATGGACACGACTGTCGTTTATTACGTGCTGGCTGGCGCGCTGGTACTGGTGGGCCTTGCCGGTGTCATCCTGCCCGCCCTGCCGGGCTTGCCGCTGGTGTTTGCCGGGTTGCTGGTCGCCGCCTGGGCAGATGGGTTCACCCATGTCGGCTGGGTCGCGCTGGTGATACTCGGGTTGATCACGGCACTGTCTTTTGTCATCGACTTCCTTGCCACCCTGTACGGCGCGCAGCGCGTGGGGGCCAGCAAGATGGCGATGTGGGGGTTGGTGATAGGCGCTATCGCCGGTATTTTCTTCATGCCGATCGGCTTATTCGTCGGCCCGTTCGTCGGCGCGTGGCTGGGCGAGTACTACCAGACCCGCAAGACCAGCCACGCCACCAAGGTCGGCTTCGGCACCTGGGTTGGGATCATGCTGGGCACGGCCACCAAGCTGGCGCTGGGCCTGTGCATGCTAGGCGTGTTTGCGATCGCCTGGTTCGTCTGACCCAGCAATTAGCGGGCGCGGCCGCTGTCGTGCCATCTGTTCAGAGCACGGCAGCGTCCATGCGAGTGTCGCGACACAAGTTGTGCGGTCCACTGCAGATGTTATGCCACCGTGTACACATCGCGTATGCAGACGCGGCCGTTAAGCTACGCGCCTGACGCGCCTGCCTGGCGCCTACATTCGGCCAGACTGCCCATGCCCATGCCCACGCCCACGCCCACGCCCACGCACCGTACCCGTCCCTTGATGCTGATCGCCCTGGCCGCTGCGCCATTGGCGCATGGGCAGGAAATCGCGCCGCAGCCGGCATCGCCGCAGGCCTGCACGTCCGTGACCTCGGATGCCGCGCGCCTGGCGTGTTACGACCAGGCACTGGGCTACACCCCGCAGGCCGTGCAGGAGGCAGATGCCGCAGCGCAATTGGCCAAGCAGGCCGCCAAATCGGAAGACACCCGCAAGATCAGCCGCGTAGGCGATTTCTTCCGTGCCGATGGCCAGGACCAGCCCAAGGAAGAAGCGGTTGCCAATGCCGGCCGCGGTTCGCTGCTGGATCGCCGCTGGGAACTGGCCAAGGACTCCAAGCTGGGCACGTTCCAGCTGCGTGGCTACAAGCCGGTGTATCTGCTGCCGGCGTTCTGGACCAGTGACAGCAACCGCACCCCGCAGTCGCCGAATCCGGCCAACTCGGTCAACACCCCGCAGCAACTGGACAGCGCCGAACTGAAGTTCCAGCTCAGCTTCAAGACCAAGCTGGTCGAGGATCTGTTCGGCGACAACGGCGACATCTGGATGGGCTACACCCAGAGCTCGCGCTGGCAGGCCTACAACACCGATGCCTCGCGCCCGTTTCGCGAAACCAATTACGAGCCGGAGGCGATGTTGGTGTTCCGCAACAACTACAGCCTGTTCGGCTGGAAGGGCCGCATGAGCGGCATCAGCCTCAACCACATGTCCAACGGCCGCGAAGACCCGCTGTCGCGCTCCTGGAACCGGGTGATCCTCAACATTGGCCTGGATCGCGAGAACTGGGCGCTGACGCTGCGCCCGTGGTTCCGCATCAAGGAGGATCGTGCCGACGACAACAATCCCGACATCGAGGACTACATGGGCCGCGGCGACGCGACCCTGGTCTACAACAAGGATGGGCACGAATTTGCATTGATCGCGCGGCACTCGCTGCGCGGCGGCGACCGCTCGCATGGCTCGGTGCAGCTGGATTACGGCTTTCCCATCACCAACCTGCTGCGTGGCCACGTGCAGGTGTTCGACGGGTACGGCGAGAGCCTGATCGACTACAACCACAAGGCCACCTACATCGGCGTGGGTGTGTCGCTGCTGGAGTGGTTCTGACGCCCTCGGACCGACGACGCGTGCGTTGCAGCCTGGCCACGCGCTGGGTACGGCGTCGACGTCAGCGAGATAGCGGATTGCAATAAAAAAAGCCGGCAGCGATGCCGGCTTTTTCCTGTGTGGCGGTAGCGCAAGCAACTGAAGCATGTTGCCAGTTGCCATGCTTCAGGCGGGGATTCAGACGTCGAAGAAATCCACCTTGCCGTCTTTCAGTGTGTAGTAAGCGCCCACCACGCGGCATGCGCCTGCGCGCAGCGGTTCGAGCAATGCGGGTTCGGAGGCACCACGCAGACGATCGACAGTACGCTTGATGTTGGCCTTGACCGATGCAGCGAGCAGATCCTCGCCGCCCTGTTTCTTGGCAGTGAGGACGGCCGGGACGATGGGTTCGATCATGGCGCCGATCGCGCCGGGGAAGAACGCATTCTGTTCGACCACCGACACTGCCGCCGCCACTGCGCCGCAACTTTCGTGGCCCATCACCACCACCAGCGGCACACCGAGCTGGCTCACCGCATATTCGATCGAGCCCAGCGCCGTAGTGTCGACGGTATTGCCGGCGTTGCGCACGATGAACATCTCACCCAGGCCGCGGCCGAACAGCAACTCCGGCGGGACGCGCGAATCCGAGCACGACACCAGGATGACGAACGGCGTCTGGCCCAGCGCCAGTTCCAGACGCCGCCTGCTGTCGGAGATGACCTTCTTGGGGCGGTTTTCGACGAAGGCGGCGTTGCCGTCGCGCAGCGTCTGCAATGCCTGCTCGGCGGTGAGCTCGGTCTTTTTGGACGGCGCCGCGCGCAGCGCGAACGGCATGGACGCGGCGGCGGCCGCGATCGGCGCGCAACAGGCGCATTGCAGCAATTTTCGACGGGATGCGGAATGCGACATGGACGAGCCCCTGCTCTCTGGTTGGTAAGGCGATCCTACTACACGGCGAGTGCGGCAAAATGCATCTCAGGCAGGTGCTACGGACACGATGTCGTCCCGAAACGCCGCGGGTTCAGGTCCAGTCCGCCAAACCCTCGCGACGATAGGTTTCCTGAAACGCCGGACGCGCCTTCATACGCTGCGCATGCGCTTTCAGCGCTGGCCAGGTATCGGTCGGACGCGGCATGTTGCGCGACCAGCGCATCAGCATGGTCAGCATGAAGTCGGCGGCCGATAGCGTCTGACCGAGCAGATACGGCCCGTGTGCCTGCAGATGCGCATCGACCTGGGTCCAGGCCGCTTCGAGCTTGCGGCGGGCCTGCGTCTGCGCCGGCTCGGCGTGCTCGGCACCTGCAGGCTCGCTCGGGTAAAACCAGGCGCGGTACGCCGGCTGCAGGGTGTTGGCGCAGAAGAACATCCACTTGTAGTAGGTCGCTCGCTCGGGGGTGCCGAGCGCCGGGGCCAGCCCCGCCTGTGGATGCAGATCGGCCAGCTGCAGCACGATGGCTGCCGCCTCGGTGAGTACCTGTCCATCCAGCACCAGGGTGGGCACCACGCCGGCGGGATTGAGGGCCAGGTAATCGGGTTGTTTCTGCTCGCCGCGCTCGAAATCCAGCGGGTGCAGCACGTGCGGCACATCGAGTTCGATCAGCAGCCAATGCACCACCAACGCTGCGGTGCTGGGGGTGTGGTAGAGCGTAGTCGTCATGCGGATTCCGGGTGAGATGAGGTTAGCTGAGGTCGCGCAACGAAGGGGCGACCATCGGGCAGGCATCGCCGGCATTCTTAGGCGGTGCGAAGGGTCCGTTCAAGGTGCTGCCTGCGCGCCGTCCAGACACACACGACAGCCGCCTGCGATGTTCATTGGCCGCTGTTGTCGGTACAGGCACGCAGGCAGGCGAGTTTGCGCGGTTCGCAGCGATTGTCGTCGCTCTGCTGACTGCAATCGAACACCTGCGCCATGCAGTTGGCCTGCTGCGCCGGGTTCTGCAGATCGTCGCAGCGCTTTCCACGCGGCGCGACGGACATGCGGCAACTACTTTCGCTTGGCCGATCGGCGCGGCATTGCCTGGCACTCTGGTTGCACTGCGCGATGCAACGATCCGACGCTGCTGGCCCGCTGAAACGTGTCGACGGCTCGCTTGGCCTGATCGGTTTGTCCTCTGCGAACGGCACCGGCGCCGGCGCGCGCGGTGCGTAGTTACCGGAGGGAAACAGCACCGTGGGTGCGGCCTTGTTCTGCGCAGCTGCCGTCACGCAACAACAGGCCATCACGATAAGGCTGATGAATCGGAGCATTCCTGTTCTCCTGTGGCACTGGCTGTCGAATGCCGAGCATAGCCGCTTCCTGTTCGGCATGACCGCGTGCTGCATGTAGCGTCGATCTGGCGCGATTTACTTCAAGAGCGCTTGCGCTCAGGTGCACCGTCAGCTCGGCACGATGCACCAACAAAAACGGCGGCCTGGTATGGGCCGCCGCTGATGACCGTACTTACTCCACCACCACCGGAATCTTGCCGATGCGCGACTGCCATAGCCGCGGGCCGGTCTTGTGCACCGACTCGCCAGTGGAATCCACCGCAACGGTGACCGGCATGTCCTTGACCTCGAATTCGTAGATCGCTTCCATGCCGAGGTCTTCAAACGCCAGCACGCGTGCGGCCTTGATCGCCTTGGACACCAGATACGCCGAGCCGCCGACCGCCATCAGGTACACAGCCTTGTTGTCGCGGATCGCATCGATGGCCGCATCGCCACGCTCGGACTTGCCGACCATGCCCAGCAGCCCGGTCTGTTCGAGCATCTGGCGGGTGAACTTGTCCATGCGGGTGGCAGTGGTCGGGCCGGCCGGGCCCACCACTTCGTCGCGCACCGGGTCGACCGGGCCGACGTAATAGATGAAGCGGTTGGTGAAATCGACCGGTAGCGATTCGCCACGGTTGAGCATGTCGATCATGCGCTTGTGCGCGGCGTCGCGGCCGGTCAGCAGCTTGCCGTTGAGCAGGATCACTTCGCCCGGCTTGAAGCTGGCGACTTCGTCGCGGGTGATGGTGTCCAGGTTCACCCGCCTAGCATTGGTCGGGTTGTAGGTGAGCTTGGGCCAGTCTTCCAGCGACGGCGGATCCAGCATCACCGGGCCGCTGCCGTCCAGGGTGAAATGCGCATGACGGGTGGCCGCGCAGTTGGGGATCAGCGCCACCGGCAGGTTGGCGGCATGGGTCGGGTAATCCTTGACCTTGATGTCCAGCACCGTGGTCAGGCCACCCAGGCCCTGCGCGCCGATGCCGAGCGCGTTGACCTTTTCGTAGAGCTCCAGGCGCAGCTCTTCGGCGCGATTGGAGGCGCCACGCGCCTGCAGGTCGACGATGTCGATCGGCTCCATCAGGGCTTCCTTGGCCAGCAGCATCGCCTTTTCGGCGGTGCCGCCGATGCCGATGCCGAGCATGCCCGGCGGGCACCAGCCGGCGCCCATGGTCGGCACGGTCTTGAGCACCCAATCGACGATGGAATCGGACGGATTGAGCATGGCGAACTTGCTCTTGGCCTCCGAACCGCCGCCCTTGGCCGCGACGATCACCTCCACATGGTGGCCGGGCACGATCTTGGTGTTGACCACGGCCGGCGTGTTGTCGCGGGTATTGGTGCGCTTGCCGGCCGGGTCGGCCAGCACGCTGGCGCGCAGCTTGTTGTCGGGGTGGTTGTAGGCGCGGCGCACACCCTCGTTGACCATGTCTTCCACGCCCATGGTGGCGTCGTCCCAGCGCACGTTCATGCCGATTTCCAGGAACACGGTGACGATGCCGGTGTCCTGGCAGATCGGGCGGTGGCCCTCGGCGCACATGCGCGAATTGATCAGGATCTGTGCGATGGCGTCCTTGGCGGCAGGCGATTCTTCGCGCTCGTAGGCGGCGGACAGGTTCTTGATGTAGTCGACCGGGTGGTAGTAGCTGATGTACTGCAGCGCGTCGGCGACGGACTGGATGAGGTCTTCCTGCTTGATCGAGGTCACGGCTGGCTCTACGGCTGGCGGGGGCAATCCCGGCATTTTAGAGCAAACAGCGGGCGCGTCCGGGTGCGGCGTCAATCGCTGCAATTGACCGATGCGGGACACCGCGCCCGGCATGGCACCGTACTGCGCTTTTTTGCACTGCCGGCGGCGGCTGACGACCATCTCGACGCCATGGCCGCGCATGTGGCTGGCGGGCACCCAGCACCCTCGCCCAGTGCCCTCACCCAGTGCACAACACCCCGCGCCCACGCCGCGCGCGGCACACTAGCGTCATGTCAGCTTCCCGTTCCGGCGCCACTGCGCCCGCTCCCCGTACCGGCCCTACCCTGCGCGAACGCCTGGATGCGCTGCGTAATCTGCCCCCGTTCCTGCGCCAGATCTGGCAGACCAGCCGCTGGTTGAGCGCCAGCAGCATCGGCCTGCGCATGCTGCGCGCGCTGATGCCGGTGGCCTCGCTGTATATCGGCAAACTGATCATCGACGAGGCGATCCACCTGGTCGGCCAGCCGCCGGCATTCGAGTCGTTCGCCCAGGCACTGGGCAGCGGCCGTCTGAACCGGCTGCTGGAACTGCTGGCGCTGGAACTGGCGCTGGCCATCGGTTCGGACCTGCTCGGCCGGCTGGTCGGCTACGCCGATGCGCTGCTGTCGGAGTTGTTCAACAACGCCGCCAGCGTGCGTCTGATGGAGCATGCCGCGCAGCTGGATCTGGAGGATTTCGAAGACCCCGACCGGCAGGACAAGCTGGATCGCGCGCGCCGTCAGACCATGAACCGCATGAACCTGATGAGCCAGTTGTTCGGCCAGGTGCAGGACGCCATCACCGTGATCAGCCTGGCGGTGGGCCTGGTGGTGTATGCACCGTGGTTGATCGTGCTGCTGGCGGTGGCATTGATTCCGGCCTTCATTGGCGAGGCCCACTTCAATGCGCTGGGCTATTCGCTCAACTTCCAGTGGACGCCGGAGCGGCGCCAGCTGGATTACCTGCGCCAGGTCGGCGCCAGCGTGGAGACCGCGAAAGAAGTCAAAATCCTCAATCTGCACCGCTTCCTGATCGCGCGCTACCGCCGCCTGGCCGCCAAGTTCTTCCAGGCCAACCGCGCACTGGCGCGCAAGCGTGCGTTGTGGGGTGCGCTGCTGGCGGCACTGGGCACGCTGGGCTATTACATGGCCTATGGCTACATCGCCTGGCGCACCGTGCGCGGTGATTTCAGCATCGGCGACCTGACCTTTCTGGCCGGCAGTTTCCTGCGGCTGCGCCAGTTGCTGGAGGGCTTGTTGATCGGCTTTTCGCAGGTCGCCGGGCAGGCCTTGTATCTGGACGATCTGTATTCGTTCTTCAATATCGTGCCGGAAATCCGCTCGCGTGCGAATGCGTTGCCGGTGCCGCGCCCGATCCGCCAGGGTTTCGTGTTCGAAGATGTGGGCTTTCGCTATCCAGAGGCCGAACAGTGGACGGTGCGGCATCTGGATTTCGAATTGCGTGCCGGCGAAGTGCTGGCCCTGGTCGGCGAAAACGGTGCCGGCAAGACCACCCTGGTCAAGCTGCTGGCGCGGCTGTACGACCCCGACGAAGGCCGCATTCTGCTCGATGGCCACGACCTGCGCGATTACGATCTGGACGATCTGCGCGCCAACCTGGGCGTGATCTTTCAGGACTTCGTGCGTTATCACCTGAGCGTGGGCGAGAACATCGGCGTGGGCCAGGTGGATGCGATGGACGATGCACCGCGTATCCGTGCCGCTGCGCAGCGCGCGATGGCCGGCGAGCTGATCGACAGCCTGCCCGACCGATACGACCAGCTGATCGGACGCCGTTTCAAGAACAGCGTGGACCTCTCCGGCGGGCAATGGCAGAAGATTGCGATTGCGCGCGCCTACATGCGCGATGCGCAGCTGATGATCCTGGACGAACCCACCGCTGCGCTGGACGCACGCAGCGAATTCGAGGTGTTCCAGCGCTTCAAGGAGCTCTCGGACAACCGCACCGCGGTGCTGATCTCGCACCGCTTTTCCAGCGTGCGCATGGCTGACCGCATCCTGGTGCTGGCCGCCGGCCGGATCGAAGCGGCCGGCACCCACGCCGAGCTGATGGCGCAGGGCGGGCGTTATGCGGAGCTGTTCGAGTTGCAGGCGGCGGGGTATCGGTGATTTTTGGGATTGGGCATTCGGGAGTGGGGATTGGCCCGGGCTGCCAGCCTATCCGCGAGTCCGGCGCTGTCCAATCCCTAAGGATCTGCTATTGCGAATCCCTAATCCCAACTCCCGAATCCCGGCCAGCCAAATGAGAGCCCCTCTCATTTGGCTGGCTTGAGGTAGAATTGCCGGGTACTCCTCCCACGACACTCACCGGTATGTCTTCCGCTTTCGGCGCCGAAACGGTGCTTGCGGTCCGTCACTGGACCGATGCCTACTTCAGCTTCACCACCACCCGCGATGCCGGTTTTCGTTTCGAGAACGGGCAGTTCGTGATGATCGGGCTGGAAACCGAGACGCGCCCGCTGCTGCGTGCGTATTCGATTGCCAGCGCCAATTGGGAAGAACATCTGGAGTTCTTCAGCATCAAGGTGCCGGACGGCCCGCTGACCTCGCGCTTGCAGCACATCCAGCCGGGCGACAAGGTGCTGGTCGGCAAAAAGCCCACCGGCACCCTGCTGATCAGCGACCTGCATCCTGGCCGCAACCTGTACCTACTGGGCACCGGCACGGGCCTGGCGCCGTGGCTGTCGATCATCAAGGACCCGGAAACCTACGAGCGCTTCGACAAGGTGATCCTGACCCAGGGCGTGCGCTTCGTGCAGGACCTGGCCTACCGCGACTACTTCGAACGCGAGCTGCCGCAGCACGAGTTCCTCGGCGATCTGCTGCGCGACAAACTGCTGTATTACCCGGCAGTCACGCGCGAACCGTTTGCCAATCAAGGCCGTTTGACCGAGCTGATGGCCGATGGCCGCATGCAGCAGACGCTGGGCCTGCCGACGCTGGATCCGGCCAACGACCGCTTCATGATCTGCGGCAGCCCGCAGATGCTGGCCGACCTGCGCACCCTGCTGGAAGCCCGCGGTTTCCAGACCTCGCCGCGCATCGGTACGCCGGGGCATTACGTGTTCGAGCGCGCGTTCGTCGAGAAGTGATGCGGCGCGCGTGAAACGCCAGCGATTGTGCGGCGTTTTACGTAGACCGCATCGCCAGCACGTGCGTCGTAGGAGCGCCCCTGGGCGCGATGAAGCATTCCCGGTAACGCCTCATCGCGCCCAAGAGCGCTCCTACGGGTTGAGCAACACGCCCTGCAAGATCACGCGCCCAGCGCGCGCTCGATATCTGTAGCCAACGCTTCCGGCTTGGTGGTCGGCGCATAACGCTCCAACACGCGGCCATCGCGGCCGATCAGGAACTTGGTGAAGTTCCACTTGATCGCTTCCGAGCCCAGGACGCCGCGCTGTTCGTGCTTGAGGTACTGCCACAGCGGATGCGCGCCGCTGCCATTGACCTCGATCTTCTCAGCCAGCGGAAAATCCACTGCGTAATCAAGCGAGCAGAACTGGCGGATCTGCGCCGCATCGCCCGGCTCCTGATGGCCAAACTGATCGCACGGGAATCCGATCACCACCAAGCCACGTTCGCGATAGCGCTGCCACAGCGCCTGCAGGCCTGCGTATTGCGGGGTAAAGCCGCATTTCGAGGCGACATTGACCACCAGCAGCACCTTGCCGGCATAGTCGCGCATCGACTGCGTGCGACCGTCCAGGTCGGTGAATTCAAACGTGGAGAGATCGCTCATGGCGTACTCGGATGCTCAGGGAAACGGCAGCGTAGCCCAGCCGCCTCGGCAGTGCGGCACTACAATCGTATCTTCGGCAGCCATACGCACTGCGGCTGGCCTTCTGGTCGAGCTTGGAGCGGCAGAAAGTTGTTCCTCGCCCCGCCAATCGGCAAGGTTCACCGATTGACTGCACCTTCACCCTGCAGCCATGCCTTTTGTCACACGCCTGTCCCGCCTGGCTGAGTTAGCCTCGGCGGCTCGCACTTTGGAGCAACGCTCTTGACCACCCGTCTCGCTTTTGCCCTGGCCGCTTCCCTGGGACTTGCCATGCCGTCCTACAGCATCGCCGCCCCCGCCGCCACGCAGGCCGCCACCCAAGCCAACCCGTTCTTTGCCGACAGCACGCTGCCGCTGCATTACCCGCAGTTCGACAAGATCAAAGACAGCGACTTCGCACCCGCCTTCGATGCCGGCATGGCCGAGCAACTGAAGGAAGTGGACAAGATCGCCAACCAGAAAGCCAAGCCGAGCTTCGACAACACCATCATTGCGCTGGAAAAGAGCGGTGCCACGCTCGACCGCGCCACCACGGTGTTCTTCAACCTGGTCGGTGCCGACACCAACGACGCACGCAAGAAACTGCAGGCCGATTATTCGGCCAAGTTCGCCGCGCACCGTGATGCGATTTCGCTCAATGGCAAGCTGTTCGCGCGCATCCAGAGCCTGTACGACCAACGCGCCAAGCTGGGCCTGGACGCACAAGGCGTGCGCCTGGTCGAGAAGTACTACAGCGATTTCGTGCGCGACGGCGCCAAGCTGTCTGACGCCGACAAGACCACGCTCAAGGCGATGAATGCCGAGCTGGCGAACCTGGGCACCACCTTCAGCCAGAACGTGCTGGCCGAAGTGAATGCCGCTGCTGTCGTTGTGGATGACGTCAAGCAGCTGGATGGCTTGTCGCAGGAGCAGATTGCCGCTGCCGCCGAAGCCGCCAAGGCGCGCAAGCTCGACGGCAAGTACGTGATTGCGCTGCTCAACACCACCGGCCAACCGCCGCTGAGCCAGCTGAAGAATCGCGAGCTGCGCAAGAAGATCTACGACGCCTCGGTGTCGCGCGGCAGCCACGGCGGCCAGTACGACAACACCGCGCTGGTGGCGCGCATCATGAAGCTGCGTGCGGACAAGGCCAAGCTGCTCGGCTTCCCGACCTACGCCGCGTACTCACTGGAGAACCAGACTGCCAAGACGCCGGAAGCGGTCAACGCGATGCTGGGCAAGCTGGCGCCGGCTGCCGTGGCCAACGCCAAGCGCGAGGCCGCTGATCTGCAGGCGATGATCGATAAGGAACAAAAAGCCGCGCGCAAGCCGACCTTCAAGCTCGAAGCCTGGGATTGGGCCTACTACAGCGAGAAGGTACGCCAGGCCAAGTACAACTTCGACGAATCCCAGCTCAAGCCTTACTTCGAGTTGAAGAACGTGCTGGAAAACGGCGTGTTCTATGCGGCCAACCAGGAATATGGCCTGACCTTCAAGCAGCGCACCGACCTGCCCACCTACCGCGACGACATCACCGTCTACGACGTGTTCGACGCCGACGGCAAGCAGCTGGCGATCTTCATCGCCGACATGTACGCGCGCGAATCCAAGCGCGGTGGCGCATGGATGAACTCGTATGTGTCGCAGTCGGACCTGACCGGTTTCAAGCCGGTGGTGGCCAACCACCTCAACATCCCCAAGCCGCCGGCCGGCCAGCCGACGCTGCTGACCTGGGATGAAGTGACCACCATGTTCCATGAGTTCGGGCATGCGCTGCACGGCATGTTCTCCGACGTCAAATACCCGTATTTCTCCGGTACCAGCGTGCCGCGCGACTTCGTCGAGTTTCCCTCGCAGGTCAACGAGATGTGGGCCGACGAGGCGTCGATCCTGAAGAACTACGCCAAGCATTATCAGAACGGCTCGCCGATGCCGCAGGCGCTGCTGGACAAGGTGATTGCCGCGTCCAAGTTCAACCAGGGCTTTGCCACCACCGAGTATCTGGGTGCGGCCATGCTCGACCAGAACTGGCACCAGATCAGCGCCAACCAAGTGCCGGACGCCGCTGGCGTAATGGCGTTCGAGGCCAAGGCACTGCAGCAGGACGGCATTGCCTATGCACCGGTGCCGCCGCGCTACAAGACCCCGTATTTCAGCCACATCATGGGCGGTTACGCGGCAGGCTATTACGCCTACATCTGGTCCGAAGTGCTGGACGCCAACACCCAGCAGTGGTTCAAGCAGCATGGCGGGCTGAGCCGCGCCAATGGCGACCGCTTCCGTCAGACCCTGCTGTCGCGTGGCGGCAGTGTGGATGCAATGGAGTTGTTCCAGAACTTTGCCGGCCATGCACCGCAGATCGAGCCGCTGCTCGAAAAGCGCGGCCTGAGCGCGCAAGGCGGCGATGGCGCCACCCCGGAAGCACCGCAGTCCAAGCCGTAACTCTGCCGAGGGCGCTAAAAACAGGACTACTGCGCAACCGCCAGGCGGGCGCGGCCGGTAGTCAGAATCGGCATGCACCACATGTAGATGCCGATTCGGATCAACAGCCGATAGCTGACCTGGGCTCGCGCTAATCGTCGCGCGTCTTGCTCTGAAAACCGTTGACATGAAAACGCCGCCGGGAGCGATCCCGGCGGCGGCGTTTTTACGGGCGGCGAGTACCGCGATTTATCGCACGCGCACTGCGCACCGCTCAGGAATCGACTGCGTCCACACCGTCGAGCAGCTTCTTCAACAGTTTTTCCAGACGCACCTGCTCGGCCTCGCTCATGCTGGCGGTCTCTGCATTCAACAACGTGCATGCATCAGGCAGCAAGCTTTCGACCAAGGCCAGCCCGGCAGGCAGCAGCGTCAACACGATCTTGCGCCGGTCTTCCGCGCTGCTGGCACGCGTGATCAGCCCCTTCGCGCACAGCTGATCGGTGAGCCGGGTGATATTGGCCGGCTTTTCGCTAGCGGCTTCGGCGACCTCGGTGGGCGTGATCGATTGCTCCGGCGTGCCATAGAGCATCATCAGAATTTCGTATTCCGGCGGGCTGATGCCATAAGGCTTGAGCCGCACGCAGCCCTGCGTATGCAGTCGCTTGTAGAGATGCTTGATCAGCCTCACCAGGACAGCCGGCTCCCGCGGGAACGCCGGATAACGCACGCAGGTGTGGTCCACGCGACTTGCGGTTGGATCGAAACTGCTCATATCACCCGTTGGATTACATTACTGAATGGCCAGGCCATTCAATCACACCAGGTGCGGTGCGACATCTCAGCGAGCGAAGAGATGTCCATATTCCGGCGCGACCGACGGCAATACTGCGGCGGTAGTGACCTCTGCCGTTTGCGTTCCATCCGAATACGGGCCGACCTGATACGGCGGCAAGACGAAGCGCAGCGCGATGATTTGCCCACTCGCATTCAACACCGGCACGAACTGCGCAAAGTTATCCACCTGCGCCGCGGTGCCTTCGGCAATCATGCGATCGGCAGATGCGACCTGCTCGGCCTGATCCTCGAGCGGGACACGGTCGGCTTCCACGCGCTTGGTCGCGGCCGCATGCAGTTGCGCCGCAACCTCGCGGCCGATCTTTTCCCAGGCGGCCGGGTCCGGAATCAGCGCATGCGCGGTCAATTGCTTGCGTTCCTTGACCAGCCACACGAATCGCGCCACCAGGGGCTCGCCATGCGCGCCGCCGGTGTAACGGCTGCCGTCGGCGGAAATCACGATCAGATCAGGAGTCTGCAACACGGTCTCGAATGCCAATGACAGCTCATACGGTGCGGCCGGCTTGTCGTTGCCCAGCCCCGACACCGCCTGCATCAGCTCGGCACGTGCGTCCTGCGCATAGCCGCCAATCAGTGCGGTGAGTTCCGGATATGCATCCAGCCCGCGCGGGTAGCTGATGCCCACCATATAGGCCGGCGCATGCTCGATCACATCTTCCAGCGGGCCGCTCTGCACGACGACGGGCTCCGCAGCCGGTGGCGTGGCCGCTGCATCGGCTGCGGGCTCGTTCGGCTCTGCGGTTGTCGGTGCGCGTTGCGTACACCCTGCCAGCACGGCCAGCATCAGCAAGCCCTGCACTGCGTTTCTTCCAAGCAACCGCCCCATTACCGCCCGCTCCCCTGAGAAATACCCTGTTACGAAAAACGATTGCTGATCAGGCCAGCAAATCCTGAAACTGCGGATGCCGCCGCATATACGCATCGGCATAACTGCACGCCGGAACGACTTTCAGACCGCTGCGCCGTGCGTAGTCCAAAGCGGCCTCGACCAGCACTGCAGCGACGCCGCGCCCGCCGATCGCGTCCGGCACCTGCGTATGCGTGATCGTCATGATCTCACCCTCGCCCCGGTAGGCCAGCTCTGCGCGTTGTCCATCGGTGTCTATGTTGAAACGCTGGTGCTCCGGATCGTGTTCTGCGTGCACTGTGGCCGCCTCTCTCGTGGTCTGCGCCGGGCAGCAAGTGGAACGAGTGTGACCAGCGCGATGCCGCGCCTGCGTGAAAGTGAATCCTGGCTGTGATCGGCCGCGCAGCGTGTGGAAAGCGCACTCAAGTTCCTGCGGGCAACGCCGATAGCTGACCCGAAGGCAATCGATGCAACCGGTCTACGGAAGCCGCGACGTCTTCGCCTTACCTACGAGGGAGCCACCGCATGAACAACGATTCGGCAGGACACAGCGCAGACAGCGATAGCTCGCTGTTGGAGAGCTTGTTCCAGTTCGCCCTCAAGGGCGATACCCACAACCCGGACTTTGCGCAGCTCAACGATACGGTGTACGAACGCTTGCAGCAGGCCTATGGCGCCGCATCCGGCGCAGACCAGAAACGCAACGCAGCCTGAGCCCGCACTGCTGCGGTAGAGATCTCATCGGCTGCGCAGCGGTTGACCGGCAGTTAGCGAGCAGCCGTCAGGTGCGTCCTGGCGGCACCGCGGGAACCGAACGTTTGCGATGCGCTTGCCGAGCCTGGCATAGCCTGCGATTGACACCTGGCCGCTTGACAGCCTTGCGAGCCACTCTTCCCAGCGCATTCGCATGCCCGCCGCGCTCAGCCGAAGCGCGGGTTGGACAGCTGCTCCAGAAACACCTGCCACACGCGCGGCTCCATGATCAGCATGAACATCACGCCGAACGCGGCGCCGGCCAGATGCGCGCTGTGGTTGATGCGGTCGCCGCCACGGCGGTCCATCCACAGGCTGTAGCCGACATAGAACACCGCATAGATGATCGCCGGTGCCGGAATGAACAGCACCAGGATGATCGTCCATGGCTGCAGCAGGATGAAGGCGAACAACACCGCAGACACCGCACCGGACGCACCCAGGCTCAAATAGTTGGGGTTGTGCTGGTTCTTGAGGTAGCTGGGCAGGATCGACACCACCAACGCGGCCAGATAGAACAGCGGATAGGTCAGCACGCTGCCGGTCAGCTGTGTCATCACGCTCTCGATCACCCGGCCGAAAAAGAACAGCGTGATCATGTTGAAGACCAGGTGGCCCAGGTCGGCATGGATGAAGCCGTAGGTCACCAGCCGGTCGTACTGCCGGTTCTTGTCCAGCGCCGGCGGCCACAGGATCAGCCGGTCGGCCAGCTTGCGGTTGTTGAACGCCATCCACGAGACGATGCCGGTGATGGCGATCAGGATCAGGGTAATCATGCAGACCTCAGGCAGTACGGTAATTGTCGACCATGCGATACCCGCGCGCGTACAGGCCGAAGGCCAGGGCCGCCAGGAATGCAAACGCCGCGAAGAAAAACATCAGGAATGCCGCTTCGCTGAGCCCAGTATCGGCGATATGCGCGGTCACCGTCGCGTTGCGCACCGCCACGTTCGACAACAGCACCCATAGATTGCCGACCGTGGTGGTGAGGTACCAGAAACTCATCACCACCCCCTTCATCGACGGCGGCGCCTGGCTGTAGGCGAACTCGATGCCGGTGGCCGAGACCAGCACCTCGCCGAAGGTCAGCAGCGCATATGGCAGGATCTGCCAGGCGATGTGCATCGGCTCGCCACCGTCCATGACCATCTGGATCGCACCCACCGCAATCCAGGCCACGCCGCTGAAGGCGATGCCGCTGGTCATGCGGCGCAAGGGTGTGGGCTCCCAGCCGCCACGGCGTAGCAGCGGATACAGCACCAGGTTGTTGAAGGGAATCAGCAGCATCACCAGCAGCGGATTGAGCGCCTGCATCTGCGAGGCGGTGAACCAGGCCGGCATGGTCATCTCGCGCCCCTGCAGCACCCAGGTGGAGGCCTTCTGGTCGAACAAGGAGAAGAACGGCGTCACCAGCGCGAAGATCACCAGCACCCGCAACAACGCACGCACGCCTTCCACCGCCGCATCCGGATGCGTGCCGCGCGCGCGCTCCAGCTGCCACCAGGTGCCGCCGCCGATACCGGCCAGCAGCAGCACCAGCGCAATGCACAGGCACACGACGATGCCCAGTTGCTCGACCAGCGCAAAACCCGCCAGCGCCAGCAGCACCGAGACCACCGCCAGCATCAAGCCGGGACGGCCCTGCCCTGGCGCATCCGCCAGCAAGGCCGTGCGCACCACCGCACCGAACCCATGCGGGTCCTCCGGCGGCAGCGGCACCAGCACATAGCGCTTGCGCCCCAGCCAGAACACCAGCGTGGCCACGAACATCAGGATGCCGGGAATACCGAATGCCCAGGCCGGGCCCAGATTCTTCAGCGCCAGCGGAATCAGCAACGAGGCGAACAGCGAGCCGAAGTTGATGATCCAGTAGAAGGCGTCGAACACCACCTTGGCCAGGTGCTTGTTGGACTGGTCGAACTGGTCGCCCATGAACGAGGCCACCAGCGGCTTGATGCCGCCTGCGCCAAGCGCGATCAGGCCTAAACCAAGGAAGAATCCGTCGCGGCTGCCTTCAAACAACGCAAGACACGCGTGCCCGGCGCAATACACCAGGCTGAACCACAGGATGGTGTTGTACTTGCCGAAAAAACGGTCCGCCAGCCAACCGCCCAGCAGCGGGAAGAAATACACCCCGATCATGAAGCTGTGCAGGATGTGCTTGGCTTCGGCTTCGCGCCCCGGCCCGCTGATTTCCTGCAGCAACAGCGAGGTGATCAGGAACTGCACCAGGATGTTGCGCATGCCGTAGAAGCTGAAACGCTCGCAGGCCTCGTTGCCGATGATGAAAGGAATCTGGCGCGGCAGCCGCGCGCCGGCAGAAGCGCCCGGCAAGGTGGAGGTGGTCAAAGGCAATCCGGGCGTGCTGAAAACAGGCCCTATCGTACCGGCGTGCACCCGCTGGCCGCCATCGCCGGCCCGGGCCGCCGCGCGTGACGGTGAGCGGACGCGGCAGGCAGCCGTCACCCACGGTGGGCGATGCCATGCGCTTGCCTGGGATGTCGATAGCACCAGGCTTGCGCGCAACGCGCATGACCTGCGCCCGTTTCTTACCGCTCATTGCGGCGATGGGTATCCTGCCGCGTCCAGTTGACCCTCGCATGCGGCACGCAGCGCAGTGAGACCATGACGCAGTGCAGATTGGCCTTGTGCGCTGGCTCGGCTACATTGCAAACGTTTCCTGGAACACTGGACTGCTGGATGCCCCGCTTCACCCGCCTGGCCGTGAGCCTGTTGCTGCTGACTTCCCCCCCTGCCGCCCTGGCTGCCACCCCGCTCACCACCCAGGCGGAGCGCAGCGGTTTCGTGCAGACCGGACGCTACGATGAAGTCATTGCGCTATGCGATGCGTTTGCGCAGCGCTACCCGCAGGCGGTGCGCTGCATCCAGTTCGGCACCACGCCGGAAGGCCGGCCGATGAAGGCCTTGGTCGCCTCCACCAGTGGCGCGCTCGACGCGCCATCGGCTGCGCAGCGCAAGCTGCCGGTGGTGTTGATCCAGGGCGGCATCCACGCCGGCGAGATCGATGGCAAGGACGCGGGTTTCCTGGCATTGCGCGAGCTGCTGGACGGCAAGGCCGGCAAAGGCGTGCTCGACAAGCTGGTGTGGGTGTTCGTGCCGGTGTTCAACGTGGACGGGCATGAGCGCTTCGGCGCCTGGAATCGCCCCAACCAGCGCGGCCCCGAGCAGATGGGCTGGCGCACCACCGCGCAGAACCTCAACCTCAACCGCGATTACGTCAAGGCCGACGCGCCCGAGATGCAGGCGATGCTGCGCCTGGTGCAGCAGTGGGATCCGCTGATGGTTGTGGACCTGCACGTCACCGATGGCGCCAAGTTCGAGCACGATGTGTCGGTGCAGGTGGAGCCGGTGCATGCCGGCGATGCGACCTTGCAGCGCGACGGCACGCGCTGGCGCGACGCGGTGCTTGCGGATCTGAAAAAACAGGGCTCGCTGCCGCTGCCCTACTACCCGTCATTCGTGCACGAAGACGACCCTGCCTCCGGCTTTGCCGACGATGTCTCGCCGCCACGCTTCTCGCACGGCTATTTTCTGCTGCGCAACCGCTTCGGCATGCTGGTGGAAACGCATTCGTGGAAGGACTACCCCACACGCGTGCGGGTGACCCGCAATGCCATCGTGTCGGTGCTGCAGCAAAGCGCACGCAATGGCGCGCAGTGGCGCGCCGATGCACTGGCTGCCGATCAACGCGCCACGCAGCTGGCTGGCACATCCGAGCCGTTGAGCTTTGCGGCCGGCCTGCAGGCGCGCACGGTCGCGTTTCGTGGCTATGCCTATACACGCACGCCGTCGCCGATTTCCGGCGCGTTGATGACGCACTACGACGAGCGCACACCGCAAGTCTGGAAGGTGCCGCTGCGCGACCGGATCACGCCCGATGTGGTGGTGGATGCGCCAAGCGGCGGCTATCTGGTGCCGGCCGCGCAAGCGGCCCTGGTGGGCGAAAAACTGCGCCTGCACGGCATCGATTTCCAGACCATCGGCAGTGCGGCGGAGCGCCCGGTACAAACCTTCCGCGCCGACAAGGCCAGCTTTGCTGCTCGTTCCAACGAAGGCCATCAGACCCTGCAGGTCAGTGGGCAGTGGCGCGATGAAACCCGCGCCGTGCCGGCCGGCTCGCTGTTCGTGCCGATCGCCCAACCCAAGGCGCGCCTGGTGATGGCGATGCTGGAACCGCAGGCACCGGATTCGCTGCTGCAGTGGGGCTTTTTCAACATCGCATTCGAGCGCAAGGAATACATGGAAGCCTATGTCGCCGAAGAGGTGGCGCGCGACATGCTCGCCAACGATGCCGCATTGAAGGCGCAATTCGAACAGCGCATCGCCAGCGACCCCGACTTTGCCAAGGACCCGCAGGCACGGCTGGAATTTTTCGCCAGGCGCCATTCGTCGTGGGATGAGCGCTACCAGCTCTACCCGGTCCTGCGCACCGCGCAGACCAGCTTCTAACCGCCACGCCGATTCCGGCAGGCGGCAGCGCGGTATAGCCGCGTCCACCCGATTCGGGCACTTCGGTGCCCCCAAGTTCGTTACGACCCAGCACTACAAGGACACACCGTGCCACAGCTCGATATGAAAACGTTTACACACCGTCAGAGTCGCCCGCGCCCCCTGGTGCTGGCGGTCGTCATGGGCCTGGGCATCGCCCTGGCTGCACCGTTGGTTGTCGCACAAGGCGCGCCGTCGTCGCAGCCGTGGATGGACACCGCATTGACGGCGGACCAGCGCGCCGACCGCCTGCTGGCGCAAATGACCGACGACGAAAAATTCCAGATGCTGCGCAGCTATTTCGGCCTGGGTACCGACAAGGTTCCCAAGCCGGAAGGCGCGCTGGGTTCAGCCGGTTACGTGCCCGGCATTCCGCGCCTGGGCATCCCCGCGCAGCAGTTGGCCGATGCCGGCGTGGGCGTGACCAATCCAGGCGGCATCCGCAAAGGCGACTTCGCCACCGCGATGCCATCGGGCCCGTCCACGGCATCGAGCTGGAACCCGCAACTGGCGTACGCCGGCGGCAAGACCATGGGCCGCGAATCCTGGCAGCAGGGCTTCAACGTGTTGCTGGCCGGCAGCGTCAATCTGCAGCGCGACCCGCGTAACGGCCGCAATTTCGAATATGCCGGCGAAGACCCGCTGCTGGCCGGCACCATGGTCGGCGAGTCGATCCGCGGCGTGCAGAGCGAGCATGTGCTGTCGACGATGAAGCACTACGCGCTCAACGACATGGAAACGCGGCGCAACTTCCATAGCGCCGACATCGGCGAGCAGGCGATGCACGAATCGGACCTGCTGGCCTTCGAGATCGCGCTGAAGATCGGCGACCCGGCCTCGGTGATGTGTTCGTACAACAAGATCAACGGCATCTACGGCTGCGAGCACGATTACCTGCTCAACCAGGTGCTCAAGCAGGAATGGAACTACCCCGGTTACGTGATGTCCGATTGGGGCGGCGTGCATAGCGGCTCCAAGGCCGCGCTGGCCGGGCTGGATCAACAATCGGCTGGCGAAGTGTTCGACGCGGCGGTGTTCTTCGATGCGCCGTTGCGCATGGCGGTGTCGGCCGGCGTGGTGCCGCGCACGCGTTTCGACGACATGGTCAAGCGCGTGTTGCGCAGCCTGTTCGCACACGGCGCCTTCGATCACCCGACCCAGCGCCAGCCGATCGATGGCAAGGCCGGTCTCTTGGCTGCGCAGCATGTGGCCGAAGAAGGCAGCGTGCTGCTGCGTAACGAGCAGGCCACCTTGCCGTTATCCAAGGACGTGCGCCGCATCGCGGTGATCGGCGGCTATGCCGACAAGGGCGTGATGTCCGGCGGCGGCTCCTCGCGGGTGGACTACACCATCAACGGCGGCAATGCAGTGCCCGGACTCACCCCGACCACCTGGCCGGGCCCGGTCATCATCCACCCGTCCTCGCCGTTGCAGGCGCTGCGCGCCGCGTTGCCGAACGTGCAGATCGATTACGTGGACGGCAAGGACCGCAATGCGGCCGCACGCGCGGCCAAGGCTGCCGATGTGGCGATCGTGTTCGCCACCCAGTGGGCCGCCGAATCGGTGGACCTGCCGGACATGCGCTTGCCCGACAACCAGGACGCCTTGATCGAAGCGGTGGCCAAGGCCAACCCCAAGACCACCGTGGTGCTGGAAACCAACGGGCCGGTGCGCATGCCGTGGGACGAGCGCGTGCCGGCGGTGTTGCAGGCGTGGTATCCGGGCATCGGTGGCGGCGAGGCGATCGCCAACCTGCTGACCGGCAAGGTCAATCCCTCCGGCCATCTGCCGGTGACCTGGCCGGTGGACGAATCGCAGCTGCCGCGCCCCTCGATTCCGGGCCTGGGCTTCAAGCCGGCCAAGCCGGGCGAAGACAGCATCGATTACGCCATCGAAGGCGCCAACGTCGGCTACAAGTGGTTCGCCGCGCGCAAGCTGACCCCGCGCTATCCGTTCGGCCACGGCCTGTCGTACACCCAGTTCGGCATGGGCGGGCTGCGTGTGGACGCCAACGGCAGCCAGCTCACCGCCAGCTTCGAGGTGGAGAACATCGGCCCGCGCGAAGGTGCCGCGGTGCCGCAGCTCTACGTCACCCTGCCCGACGGCCACGCCACCCCGCTGCGCCTGATCGGCTGGCAGAAGCTCACGCTCAAGCCGGGCGAAAAGCGCAGCGTGCAGGTGGTCGCCGAGCCCAAGACGCTGGCCGACTTCGATGCCAAGGCACGTCACTGGACGATTGCGGCCGGCACCTATCGCGTGCAACTGGCGCGCTCGGCGAGCGAACCGGTGCAGAGTGCGGAGGTGACGTTGCAGGCGGCGCAGCTGCCATAAGCGCGCGGGGCGCACGCACCGATGCATGCGTGCGCCACCGCCGGTTGGTTCGGTTGCCGAGCGGCGCACCTCGCAATGAAAAAATGCGCCGGATGCGTTGACAGCCACGCGCGCAGCTTGCACAATTCGCCCCCTGAGTCGCCCAGGTGGCGGAATTGGTAGACGCACTAGCTTCAGGTGCTAGCGGGGGCAACTTCGTGGAGGTTCGAGTCCTCTCCTGGGCACCACGACTCACGGTAGATAGTAAAAAACCTCGCTTCGGCGGGGTTTTTTGCGTTTGGGCGATGTCTTGGACAATAGCCTATCGACATTGGTGAGCGTGCCGATCGGCAGCGAAGCAGGAATGCGACAACAGCGACGCACCGCCGAACCGCCGAACCGGGCAGTCGAGCTGCTATCACGCCCACAAATCGGATCATTGTTTCCCAGGGGGCGCGGACATGTTCTTGATGCGCTGCCTGATGGCGCGCGAACGGGCGAGATCTCCGTTTGCTTCATACGCCTCGGCAAGACTGTCCAGCGCATTGCTGGACGCCGGAAACAGCAGCACATTGAGTGCGAACACGCGAATCGCCGCATCGGCGCCGAGATTGGACAGAACGGTGTAGCCGGTCGTGTTGACCACAGCCTCGAGTTGATCGAGGGGGATGCTCCTGTCGGCACGCAGCACATCGGCCAACAGCTGCGTGTCGTGACCGGCAGGCGACTGCAGCGCAAAGGCAATGAGCTTCTCCGACACGGCTTCGACGGGAAACGTCTGTGGCGCGATGCTGGCCATGATGCTGTCGACCAACACCCGGGACCACACCCCGCGCGCGCTGCCATTGGTCAGGTAAACGATGGTGTAACTATCGCCATCCAGGGCGTCAGCGTACAGCAGCCGCACCCTTACCCGCGCACCGCCATCATGGCCGACGTACCGCTAGGCACCACTTGCGCCAACCTCCCAGCCGCTGGCAAACCAGCCACGCTGTCCGTTGGGGAGCAGCTGCGGTTGCCAAAGCTGTTGCAGTGTTGGCTTGCCGACTAACTGTCCATGTCGCATCGCTTCGATGAAGGTCGCCAGATCATCGATGCTGGCGTACAACTCAGCATGCCCGAGGGCGTAATCGGGCCAGGCGATCTCCGGCTCTTTCTGCAGTTTTCCGTCCTTGCCAACGTAGGCACGGACGACACCATCGACCGGCAATCGGGAGCGCCCGAGAAAGGTATGCGCCAGCTTCAACGGCTCGAGGATCCGCTCGGACACGATCTGCGAATACGGCTTGCGGTAATACGCCTGGAGCAGCTGCGACAGCACCAGATAATTGGTGTTGATGTAGCGCGTGTTGCTGCCGGGTGGAAAGAGCAGCGGTTGAGTGCCCAGCGCTGCAAAGACAGCGTGCGCAGTTGCAGGAAACGACGCGCTTGCCGCCGGCGAGCCGCTCATCTGCTCCTGGGTGAAGTACTCGGGCAACCCGGAAGTGTGGTCGAGCAGCTGGCGCACCGTGATCTTGTTCCAGCGCTGCGGCAACGCTGGCAAGTAGACCCGTGCAGATCGATCCAGATCGATCCGGTCAGCTTCGACCAGCTGCATGATCAGCGTGCTGACCAACAGCTTGCTTACCGAGAACACTGGAAAGATCTGCTCGCGCGTGACCGGCTGTTGGCTATCGAGATCGGCAAGCCCATCGCCACCGCGAAACAGCACCTTGCCATTGTGGGAAACGTACAGAGCCTGCCCTACGATGCCGTAGCGCTGCCGATTGAGCTGCATCTGCTGCGTCAGCTTGTCGCTCAAGTCATCGGCCAAGGCGATCAACGGCAACCATAGCGACAGAAGGAGCACAGCCTGCAGTAGACGCCCAATGGCCGGCGCTGCATGCGGTGACTCACGATGATGCCGGACCTCTCGATTCAGCGTGGGCCGGCCTTGGCGCCGCAGCGCACCCATGAGGCAGACGGACTGCGGTAACCCGGTCGATGAAGTGACCCCCAAAAGCTGGACAGTTGGGCGATCAGACAGCTAGCTCGGCCTGTTGCCGGTACTTTACCGGGCTCAGGCCGTTCAATTTCAACTTGATCCGGTCTTCGTTGTAGTACCTGATGTACTCCACCAGCCCGGCTTCTAGGCGTTCGATGCTGTCAAAGCTGTTGAGGTAGAAAAATTCTGACTTCAGCGTCCCGAAGAAGCTCTCCATGGCCGCGTTGTCCAAGCAGTTGCCGCGTCGGGACATGCTTTGTTTCAGAGAATGGTTTGCGAGCTTATGCCGGTAATTTTCGTGCTGGTAGTGCCATCCCTGGTCAGAGTGGATCATCGGCCGAGCGTCGGGTGACAGTTTCTTGATTGCCTGATCCAGCATCTGACCTACCAGGTCCAACACCGGCCGGCGTTTCATCTGGTAAGCCACAATTTCGCCGTTGTACAGATCCATGATTGGTGAAAGATAGAGCTTCATGCCCTGCACCTTGAACTCGGTGACATCGGTCACCCACTTCTGGTTAGGCATAGCGGCTTCAAACTGGCGGTCCAGTACATTGGGCACGATGACATTGGCTGCGCCCTTGAATGCGCGGTAGCGCTTGATGCGTACCCGCGATTGCAGGCCCAGTGCGGCCATCAGACGCTGCACCCGCTTGTGGTTGATCGCCTCACCCTGATTGGCCAATTCCAGTGTGATGCGGCGATAGCCATAGCGCCCTTGGTGTTCATCGTAAATCGCGCGGATGCGCTCACACAGCGCGACCTCGCCCTGATCGGGATGGGCCAGGGCATGCATCTGGTAGTAAAACGTGCTGCGTGATAGCTCGGCCGCTTCGAGCAAAAGCGGCAGTGCGTGGGTCTGCCTCAATCCTTGGACGGCGTGCGCTTTGTACGCTGCGCCGCCTGCTCTTGCTGGATCAAGGCATCGAGTTTTTTTAGGTAGGCCGTCTCCGCACGCAGGTAGGCCACTTCCTTGAGCAGCTCATCGCGGCTCATGTCCTCGGCGGGCTTGGACGAGCTGGTCTTTTTCATCGGTTTGTGAGGCGGCAATGGAGGTGGCGCTAACGCTTGGGCGCCGCCGTCAGCATACAGCCGTTGCCACTGTGCCACCGCGCCGGCACTGCCTATCTGGAAGTAGCTCGTGGCCTCGCGCGCAGACATCCCCTCCTGGCGCATCTTTTCAAGAACCTCCAGCTTGAACGGGACATCGTAGGACCGAGGCTTGCGGTCAAACCCGCGCCAACCATGTAGCCGGTAGGTCGCTGCCCAACGCCTGACCGTAGAGAAATCCAGACCATAACTGCGGGCCACCGCCTTGAGCGAGATTGAGGTCTTGCAGGCCTCCTTGGCGACCTGAAGTTTGAAGCGTGCGTCATATCGATTCATGAAATCCTCGGAGTTGGACGGGGTGTCCAACTTCCGGGGGTCACTTCACGAAGGCGTCACTGTCATTGCACTGCTCCCACCTGGAGGTCGTCAGTCTAGAGCGTGTTGACAGGCGCAGCACAATTGTTAGATCGGCGCGCGAACCGTAGCCAGTACCCGACTGGTGGAAAGCGCAGTGGTCTTTTCAACGTCCCCTTATTGGATTCAGTCAGAAGGCCACGTCGAATACTGCGCCGGTCGAGGCCGCGGTGCCCTCACCGCTCCAAACGGTTCGCTGCTTGCTTTGCGAAGCGCGACGCACACCGACCATCTCGACGGGTCCTTGCCCGCCCACCGTCGCGGGACCTTACGCGGCATGGATGCCGCGTAAGAGCCGCCATGGACGGATTCACGTCGTGTCCCGCGATGGTGGGCGGGCAAGGGCCCTGCAGCCAAGTCGCAGATCACCCACTCTGCACTAGACCAACGTGAGGTCCTTGGCTTGACCAACGTGGGGTCCTTGTCTTGGCCGATGTTGGGGCGGCCAGGCGCCTTGTCACACGCGCTCAGTGCCCGCCAGCCGCCGCGCCACCGGCACCTGCACCGAACGGCGGCTTGGCCAGCCACAGGAAGAAGATGATCGCCAGGAAGGTCCAGCCGAGCAGGTAGAAGATGTCGTTGAAGCCCATCTGCGAGGCCTGGTGGTTGATCATGTTGTTGAGCGAGGCCGCGCCGCGTTGCAGGTCGCCCTGCCCCATCGCAACGACCTGTTCCTGCATGCCCGGCGTGTACACCGAAATGTGCTCGGTGATGTGCGCATGGTGCACCTGCGTGCGGCGTGCCCACAGATACGTGGTCAGCGATGCGGCGAAGCTGCCGCCCAGCGTGCGCAGGAAGGTGGCCAGGCCAGAACCTGCCGCAATTTCGCGCCCGTCCAGATCCGAGAGCAGAATCTGCAGCACCGGCATGAAGAACAGCGCCACGCCCACGCCCATCACCAGCTGGATGGTGGCCACATGGCTGAAGTCCACCTGCAGGTTGAAGTTGGAGCGAAAGAAACTGGTGAACGACATGAAGATGAAGGCGATGGTGGCGAGCATGCGCAAGTCGAAACGCAACGCATACTTGCCCACGAACGGCGTCATCAATACCGGCAGGATACCGATCGGTGCGGTGGCCAGGCCGGCCCAGATCGCGGTGTAGCCCATGTCGCGCTGCAGCCATTGCGGGATCAGCAGGCTCACACTGAAGAACGCTGCATAGGCCACCACCATTGCCAAGGTACCGGCGCGGAAGTTGCGATGCCGGAACAGCTTGAGATCGACGATGGGGTCCTTGTCGGTGAGTTCCCAGATCACGAACACCGCCAGCGCCACAGCAGCGACGCAGGCCAGCACCACGATCTTGTCGGAGGAGAACCAGTCTTCGTCATTGCCCAGGTCCAGCACCAGCTGCAGCGCGCCCACGCCGACCACCAGCAGGATCAGGCCGATGTAATCCATGCGCGGCTTTTCAAGTTGCTCGGGGCGATTGCGCAATTGCGAGCCCACGATACTGCTGGCGATGATGCCCAGCGGCACGTTGATCAGAAAGATCCATTCCCAGCTGTAGTTGTCGGTGATCCAGCCGCCGAGAATCGGCCCGGCGATCGGCGCCACCACGGTAATCATCGCCAGCAACGCAAGCGCCTGCCCGCGTTTTTCGCGGGGATAGATCGACACCAGCAGACTCTGGGTAATGGGATACATCGGCCCGGCGACGAAGCCCTGCAGCGCACGCGCCACCACCAGCATGCCCATGCTCTGTGCAAGGCCGCACAGCAGCGAAGCAATGGTGAAGGCCAGCGTGGACCACACGAACAATTTGGTTTCGCCAAACCGGCGGCTCAGCCAGCCGGTCAGCGGCAATGCAATCGCGGTGCTGACTGCGAACGAGGTGATGACCCAGGTGGCCTGCTGCGAACTGGCGCCGAGATTGCCGGCGATGGTGGGCAGCGACACATTGGCGATGGTGGTGTCCAGCACCTGCATGAACGAGGCCATGGCCAGGCCCACGGTGCACAACGCCACGCTGGCCGGGCGAAAGCCGGCAGCGGGCGCCGGTGCCGCCGGGCCGCCCGGCGCGGTGGGAGCTTGCGAAGACATGGTGGCTTAGCCCGCCTTGCTGGCAGCCTGCGACGGCAGGTTGTCCTGGATGATGCGTTGGATATCCGCGTCGGCGGCCTGCAACTGCTGCGCATATACGTCGGTGGAAAACACCGCGCCATTGGCGTACTTGGTCGGCAGCACGCTGCCCTGCTGGTCGTGCAGATTGACCTCGACCTTCATCGACAACCCGATCCGCAGCGGATTGCTGGCCAGCTGCTTGGAATCCACCGCAATGCGTACCGGTACCCGCTGCACGATCTTGATCCAGTTGCCGCTGGCGTTTTGCGCCGGCAACAGCGAGAACGCGCTGCCGGTGCCCAGGCCCAGGCTTTCGATGCGACCGGTGTAATCCACGCCGCCGCCGTACAGATCCGAATGCAGTTCCACTTCCTGGCCCAGGCGCATGTGCTTGAGTTGGGTTTCCTTGAAGTTGGCTTCCACCCACACCTGCTCCAGCGGCACCACCGCCATCAACACGCTGCCCGGCTGCACGCGCTGGCCAACCTGCGCCGAACGCCGTGCGACATACCCGGACACCGGCGCCACCACGCCGGTGCGCGCATGATTCAGATAGGCCTGACGTAGCTGTGCGGCAGCGGCCTGCACGTCCGGCTGATTGGCCACCGCGCTGTCGTCCACCAACGCACGGTTACGCGCGAAGCTCTCGCGCGAGCCGCTCACGGCCGCTTCTGCGGCAGCGAGCTCTTCGCGGGCGTGCGCCAGTTCCTCGTTGGAAATGGCACCGCTGGCGGCCAGATTCTTGCGTCGCGCAAAGTCCGCGCGGGCGCTGCGCAGGGTGACTTCGCGTGCCGACAATTCGGCCTGCGCGCCTTCCACGCTGCGGTACAGACCGCGCACCTGACGCACGGTCTTGGCCAGGTTGGCTTCGGCCTGCTGCAAGGCGACCACGGTGTCGGCCGGGTCCAGCTGCACCAGCAACTGGCCGCGCTCCACGCGCATGCCGTCTTCGGCGCCGATGCTGACCACGGTGCCGCCCACCATCGGGGTGATCTGCACCTGATTGCCCTGCGCGTACGCGTCGTCGGTGTCTTCGTGCCAGCGGCCGACCAGGAAGTACCACACCACCAGGCCGATGATCGCCAGGATCACCACAATGGCCACGATGCGCAGCGCTGCACCGCGCTTGCTGGGCGCGGCCGGCGCAGGTTGGGAAGAAGTTGCAGTCGTCTGGCTCATCGTCGCTGTCTCAGGAATTCGGTTGTGCGGAAGTGGGCGCGGCGTGTGCGGATTCGCGTGCGGGCTCCGGCGCGAATCCGCCGCCCAGCGCACGCTGCAACCTCACCGAGGCCAGAAGTTGTTGCGACTGCAGCCCGGCCATGCGCTGGCGTGCGAGGAGCAATTGCTCCTGCACGCTGAGCACTTCCAGATAGCTGCCGATGCCGGCGCGGTAGCGCTGCCGGGCCAGATCGAATGCAGCCGTGACGGTCTGCACGGCCTCGTCCTGTGCCTGCGTGCGTTGCTGCAGCGAGCGCACCGCGGTGACCTGGTCGGCCACTTCGCGCAGCGCGGCAATCACTTTCTGGTTGTAGTCGGCCACGGCCAGGTCGTACTGCGCATCGCTGCCGGCCAGGTTGGCGCGCAGCTTGCCGCCGTCGAAGATCGGCAGACTCAGCGCCGGCGCAACCAACCCGAGCACCGAGCCGCTTTCCAGCAACTTGCCGACATCCGGGTTGATCACACCGCCCAGCGCGGTGAGGTTGAGGCTGGGATAGAAACGGGTCTTGGCGACCGCGATGTCCTTGTCGGCCGCCTCCACGCGCCAACGCGCCGCCACCACGTCGGGGCGACGGCCCAGCAGATCGGCAGGCAGGTTGCTCGGCAGCTGCATGGCGATCGATGCGGCGATGGCAGGCCGTGCGATGTCCAGCCCGCGATCCGGGCCCTGCCCGACCAACGCGGCCAGCGCAGTGCGGGCTTCGTCGATCTGCTGCTGCGCGGCCTGCACCTGCTGCTGCGCAGCCGGCACGCGCGCCTGCGCCTGACGCACCTGCAATTCGCTGTCGATGCCGGCGCTGCGGCGTTGCCGGGTCAGCTCCAGGGTCTTCTGCGCGCGGCCCAATTCGTCGTTGGCCACGTCATGCAGGCTCCACGCGTAGGCGAGCTGTGCGTAGCCTTCGGCGATCGCCGCCGACAGATTCAAGCGCGCGGCCTGCGCATCCACTTCGGCCGCATGCGCCTGATCCACTGCCGCTTCCCAGGCACTGCGCTTGCCGCCCCACAGATCCACGCCATAACGGAAGTCCAGCACCACCTGTGCGCTGCCGCCATAGCTGCCGCCGAATTCTTCGCCGACCAGCGATTCGGGTAACTGCACGCCGGTGTAGCCACCGGACACCGACAGGCTGGGGCCGCGATCGGCCTGCGCGCTGCCGGTGCGTGCCTGCGCCTGACGCAACCGCGCATCGGCCGCCGCGAGGCTGGGGCTGTGCTGCAGGCCCTCGGCGATCAGCGCGTCCAGCTGCGCATCGCCGAGCGCGCGCCACCAGTCGCTGGCCGGCCACGCGGCCGGGCTCAGCGCGGTTTGCTGCGCCAGGGTGCGCTCGGCGTGCAGCGTGCCGGGGTCCAGCACGGCGCCTTGCGGGGCCAGGCCACGGCTGCTGGCGCAGGCGGCCAACGCCAGCGTCAGGGCAGTGATCACGAGCGGCCGCGCCAGGCGCATCGGGCGCGGCCGCAGCATCGGGGTCGGGGAACTAGCAGCGTTCATGTGTTGAGTGCATCGCGGACACGGATAAGAAGTGAGGTAAGAAGTTCGCGCTCGGGCGCGGACAGGTCGCGCAGGCCGTGCTCGATGGCGCGTTCGCCGCGCAAGCGCAGTCGCTCCCACAGCGCCACGCCCTGGTCGGTCATGACGATCTGCAACGCGCGCCGGTCCTGCGCATGCGGCTCGCGCCGCACCGCGCCCAGCGCTTCGAGCTTGTCGAGCAGGCGGGTCACGGCGCTCGGGGTCTGGTCCAGTGCCAGCGCCAATTCGTTGGCCGTGCACGGCGAACGCACCGCCAGGATCTTCAGGCCCACGTAGTGGCTGAAGCCGAAATCGGGCAGTTCGCCTTTCATCTCGGCGTCGAGCTGGCGCATCAGCGCATCGCGCACCTGGCGCAGCAGCAGGCCGAACGACGGCGCAGCAGAGGAGTCAACATTCATGCAGCACATCTTGTTCCGAAAAATATATTTGTCAACGCAATGATCCCACATGGGATTAAACCGTTCGCAATGATCGCCACCTTACGCGGCGCCGGCGTTGGCTCGGTAATACAATCTGGCCAATGACTATCGAAAACCCGCCAACAACGATCGACGCGCTGCCACCCGGCGTGCGGGCCAGCTTCGAATGGGCCGACGGGCCGGTGCTGATCGCTTTCCTGGCCGATCTGCGTGCGGTATGGGCACCGGAAACCGCCTGGCACGCGCATGTCCGCGGCCAGCTGATGTATGTGGAACACGGCGTGCTGACCGTGCATACCGAACAGGGCAGCTTGTCGCTGCCGCCGGGCTGCGCCGGCTGGATGCCGCCCGGGCGGCAACACACCGTGGAGCTGGCCGGGCCGATGCGCGGCTGGGGCGTGGTGGTGCGGCCCGATGCCTGCGCCCCCCTGCCCGCGCAAGGCGGGGTGATCCGGCTGACCGGGCTGGCCCGCGAAGCGATCATGCGGGCCGCCGACTGGCCGTTGCATCGGCCGCTGGACGCGGCCCAGCAACGCCTTGCCGCAGTGCTGCTGGACGAGCTGCGCCAGGTCCAGATCGACCACCTGCACCTGCCGATGCCGGCCGACCGCCGGCTCCTGCGGATCGCCCGCCAGCTGCTCGCCACCCCGGCCGATCCGCGCTCGCTGGACGCCTGGGCCGACTGGGGCGGGCTGTCGGCGCGCAGCCTGAGCCGGCACTTCCGCGACGAAACCGGCCTGAGTTTTGCGCAGTGGCGGCAGCAGGCGCGGTTGGCCGAAGGCTTGCGCCGGCTCAGCCAGGGCAGCGCCGTGGCGCAGGTTGCCGACCAGCTCGGCTACAGCAGTCCCAGCGCCTTTGTCAGTGTGTTCCACCGCCATTTCGGCGCCCCGCCCACGCGGTATCTGGCCGGCCCGCACGCGCGCGGCTTGGCATCCCCCGCCGCATCGGGATAATCGGCGCTCTTCGAGTCCGCGCCACGGTGCGGGCTCCTCTTCACGCAGGACCTGGCTTTACATGACCGATCTGACCCGCCCCACCTTCCATGGCTTCGAGCAACTGCCGCTGCGCGAGTACGCCGAACGCGCCTATCTCGACTATTCGATGTACGTGGTGCTCGACCGCGCCCTGCCGTTCTTGGGCGACGGCCTGAAGCCCGTGCAGCGGCGCATCATCTTCGCGATGAGCGAGCTGGGCCTGAATGCCGCCGCCAAACCGAAGAAATCCGCGCGCACCGTGGGCGATGTCATCGGTAAGTACCACCCGCACGGCGACAGCGCCTGCTATGAGGCGCTGGTGCTGATGGCGCAGCCGTTCTCGTACCGCTACCCGCTGATCGAAGGCCAGGGCAACTTCGGCTCCACCGACGACCCCAAGTCGTTCGCGGCGATGCGCTACACCGAATCCAAGCTGACCCCGATCGCCGAAGTGCTGCTGGGCGAAATCAGCCAGGGCACCACCGACTGGGCAGCCAACTTCGACGGCACCCTGGAGGAACCCACCTGGCTGCCGGCACGCCTGCCGCACCTGCTGCTCAACGGCACCACCGGCATTGCCGTCGGCATGGCCACCGACGTGCCGCCGCACAACCTCAACGAGATCGTCAGCGCGCTGCTGCGCCTGCTCGACAACCCCGATGCCACGGTGGCCGAACTGTGCGAACACGTCCTGGGCCCGGACTACCCGACCACCGCCGAGATCATCACCCCGGCCGCCGACCTGCGGAACATCTACGAGACCGGACACGGCAGCGTGCGTGCGCGTGCCACCTATAAAAAAGAACACGCCAACATCGTCATCGACGCGCTGCCGTATCAGGTCTCCCCGTCCAAGGTGATCGAACAGATCGCCCAGCAGATGCGCGCCAAGAAGCTGCCGTGGCTGGAAGACATCCGCGACGAATCCGACCACACCAGCCCGGTGCGGGTGGTGCTGGTGCCGCGCTCCAACCGCGTGGATGCCGAGCAGTTGATGGGCCACCTGTTCGTCACCACCGACCTTGAGCGCAGCTACCGCTGCAACCTCAACGTGATCGGCCTGGACGGTCGCCCGCAGGTCAAGAACCTGCGCCAGTTGCTGAGCGAATGGCTGACCTTCCGCAGCGACACGGTCACCCGCCGCCTCAACCATCGTCTGCAAAAGGTCGAGCGGCGCCTGCACCTGTTGGAAGGCCTGTTGATCGCCTTCCTCAACCTGGACGAAGTGATCCGCATCGTCCGCAGCGAAGACGAACCCAAGCCGGTGTTGATCGCCCGCTTCGCGCTGAGCGAAGAACAGGCCGAATACATTCTGGAAACCAAGCTGCGCCAGCTGGCGCGCCTGGAAGAAATGAAGATCCGCGGCGAGCAGGAAGCCCTCGCCAAGGAACGCGCCCAGATCATGGCGATCCTGGAAAGCAAGACCAAGCTGAAAAAGCTGATCAAGGACGAACTCACTGCCGACGCCAAGAAGTTCGGCGATGCGCGTCGCTCGCCGTTGGTGCAGCGTGGCGCCGCGCAGGCCATCGACGAAACCGAAATGGTCGCCAGCGAACCGATGACCGTGGTGATGTCGGAAAAGGGCTGGGTGCGCGCGGCCAAGGGCCACGACGTCGATCCGGCCGGCATGTCCTACCGCGATGGCGACAGCCTGCTGGCCGCAGTGCGCAGCCGCAGCACGCATCAGGTGGCGTTTCTGGATTCGGAAGGCCGCGCCTATTCCACCGCTGTGCATACCCTGCCTTCGGCGCGTGGCAACGGCGAACCCTTGACCGGACGTTTCTCGCCGGCCTCCGGCGCCGCGTTCCAGGTCATGGCCAGTGCCGACAACGCCACCCGCTTCGTGCTGGCGTCTTCGCACGGCTATGGCTTCGTCACCCGTTTCGAAAACCTCACCGGCCGCAACAAGGCCGGCAAGGCGATGCTCAATCTGACCACCGGATCGCACGTGCTCACCCCGGCGCAGGTGAGCAACCCGCAGACCGACCGCATCGTTGCCGTCACCAGTGCCGGCAACCTGCTCGCAGTGGCGGCCAGCGATGTGCCCGAGCTGGACAAGGGCAAAGGCAACAAGATCATCGAGATCCCCAAGGCCAAGCTCGGCACCGAACGCGTGGTGGCGGTGGTGGCAGTGGCGCCGGGCAACACCCTGCTGGTACGCAGCGGCGCCCGCACCATGAGCCTGTCGTTCAAGGATCTGGACACCTATGTGGGTGCGCGTGCGAGCCGTGGGTCGTTGTTGCCGCGTGGGTGGCAGAAGGTGGATGGGTTGGAAGTGCAGTAACGGTTGTTCACCCATTCGGCGCGCAGCGGCGCGACTGGAACTGCGTGCGCCACAGGCGACTGAGGCGCGGCAGACAGTGGATGGGCTGGAAGTGCAGTAACGGTGATTGGCTATGGCGGCGCAGCGTCACGTTCGACGCTGTCGTCGCGCCCCCGATCAGTTCGGCGTAGAACAGCCGAACGACACAGCCAAACGACGCCGAAGCTCCAGCTCTGCGTCGCTTTGAGAGGTAATCGAACGATGCGGATGCGTCGGGTGCGCAGCGGACGAGCTGTGGCTTTTTTGCAGAGTCCTTGCCTGCCTTCGATCTGTATGTCACTGCCATTCCCGCTATCGCGTCCCCTTGTCAACACAACCCAACGAGACAACATATCGTGGACACAGACTTCTGGTTGCAACGTTGGCAGCAAGGCCAGACCGGCTTTCATCAGCAAGAGGTCTTGCCGCTGCTGCAAAAGCATTGGCCTGCCCTGCAAGTGCCGCAAAAAGCCCGTGTACTGGTTCCGTTATGCGGCAAGACGCTGGACATGCACTGGCTGGCGGCGCAAGGCCATCGCGTGCTTGGCGTGGAGATCTCTCCATTGGCAGTGACGCAGTTTTTCGATGAGGCAGGCCTGCAACCGCAGCGCCACAGCAGCGCTGCCGGCGAGCATTTCATCGCCGGCCCGATCGAGATCGTCTGCGGCGATGCGTTCACGCTGGATGCTGGTGTGTTGGCCGATTGCACTGCCGTGTACGACCGTGCCGCACTGGTTGCGCTACCCGCCGACCTGCGCCGGCATTATCTGCAAACGGTGTATGCGCATCTGCCGACGCACTGCCACGGCCTGCTGGTCACCCTGGACTATCCGCAGGCAGAAAAGGCCGGCCCACCGTTCTCTGTGGACGGGACGGAAGTGCATGCACTTTTTGATGCAGATTGGCAGGTAGAGCTGCTGGAAAACCGCGACATCCTCGCGCAGGAACCGCGCTTCCGTGCCGACGGCGTCACTGCGCTATCGACTGCGGTGTATCGCTTGCGCCGCGACTGACTGCGGCGCGGGATTGCTGCAAGGCCATCAACAGCGGTGGCCATACGTAGCGCACAGTGATCCAGTGGGCGTGGCGGTGCGCAGGAATCGGAACGTACGCGTAGCACACGCCAATACCGAACACCGGCTGGGCTGGCTGGCGGCCGTGCAGTCTTTTTGTCAGCTGTTTCAAGGCGGCGTTCTGGCTGCGTGCGCGCCGCTGGCCGGCCAGCACGGCGCGGCATGACGCGATGCACCGGCTCTGCGGCACAGACCGATAAAGCAGGCTCCGCGTAGCGACAAGACAGCTGGTAGGAACTCAAGCCCTAGGCAGCAATGGCAAGCTACCCCGTACTACATGCCAGCCCACGCCGACGCTGCGCCGGCCAAGCGGCTGCGCAGCACCGGTCGCCCACTCAGCCGGCGACGTGACCCTTGTCGATCTTCGAGGTCTGATACAGCTCCAGACCAATACGCTTGATCAGGCCGAGCTGCTGCTCCAGCCACCAGGCATGATCTTCTTCGGTGTCCTGCAGCTGCTTGAGCAGCATGTCGCGGCTCACATAGTCGCCGTGCTCTTCGCACAGCTTCATGCCGGCAGCCAGCGCAGCGCGCACTTCGTATTCCACAACCAGATCGCGCTCGAGCATCTCCACCACGGTCTTGCCGGGCGCAAACTCGGCCGGACGCATGTCCGGGTCGCCTTCCAGGAACAGGATGCGCCGCAGCAGCGCGTCGGCGTGCTCGGTCTCTTCCTGCATTTCGTGGTTGATGCGCTCGTACAGCGCCATCAGGCCCTGATCCTCGTACCGGCGCGAATGCAGAAAATATTGATCGCGTGCCGCCAATTCGCCGCGCAGCAGCTGCTTGAGGTATTCGACGACTTCGGGATGGCCTTTCATGGTGTGCTCCAGCGACGCAATGCGCGCATGGTGCCCTATGCGGGCGGGCAATGATCTAATCGGAATCACTTTCAGTTGCGCTTGCGGCCAGACCCGCCACGGTCATCTCCGCCGGCCACACTTCAACCGAGCTCAAGGAACCGACAATGCGCAAATGGCTGGGCCGGCTGCTGCTGGGAATCGTGCTGCTGGCCGTGGCGGCCAGCCTGTCGCTGTACCTGTTGCTGCGCGGCAGCCTGCCGCAGCTGGAGGGCGCCGGCACCCTCACCGGCCTGGCTGCGCCGGTGGGCGTGCAGCGCGATGGCTTAGGCGTGGTCACCATCGATGCGGCAAACCAGCTCGATGCGATGCGCGCGCTTGGCTACGTGCATGCGCAGGAACGCTATTTCGAAATGGACCTGATGCGGCGCGCACCGGCCGGCGAGTTGTCCGAGCTGTTCGGCACCAAGGCGGTGGACCTGGACAAGCGCAACCGCGTGCACCGCCTGCGTGCGCGCGTGCATGCCAGCCTGGATATCGCCGCCGGCAGCCAGCGCGCCGCCTTGCAGGCGTATACCGATGGCGTCAACGCCGGGCTGGCGGCGCTGCGGGTCCGGCCCTGGCCCTACCTGCTGCTGCGCCAGACGCCGCGCGCCTGGACGCTGGACGACTCCATCCTCACCGGCCTGGCGATGTACGCAGACCTGCAGGACAGCGACAACCAGACCGAGCTTGCCGCCGCGCGCATCCGCGCGGTGGTGCCGCCTGCACTGGCGGCGCTGCTCGACCATCAGGGCTCCAGCTGGGACGCGCCGTTGTTCGGCCCGCCGCAGGGCGACGCCCAGTTGCCGGATGCGGCGTCGCTGGACCTGCGCCGTCTGCCGCGCCCGCCTGCCACGCCACACGCGGAAACGCCGACGCCGGGCAGCAACAACTTCGCAGTGGATGGCAGCCTCACCGCCGACGGCCGCGCCATCGTGGCCGACGACATGCACCTGGGCCTGCGTGCGCCCAACATCTGGTTCCGCGCACGCCTGCGCTATGCAGACAGCAACGCGCCCGATGGCAAGGTGGATGTCACCGGCTTCACCCTGCCCGGCCTGCCGGCGGCGGTGGTCGGCAGCAACGGGCATGTGGCCTGGGCGTTCACCAACAGCTATATCGACACTGCGGATTTCGCGCGGATTCCAGCGCCCACGCCGGGCCACCCGCAAGCGCTGACCACGCATGTGGAAACCATCCGCGTGGCCGGGCAAGCACCGGTGCGTTTCGAGGTGCGCGAAGCGGCGTGGGGGCCGGTGCTGCACACCAATGCCGACGGCAGCCTGCTGGCATTGCGCTGGGCCGCGCAGCTGCCGGGCGCGATCCGGTTGGATTTTGCGCAGATGAGCACGGCGGGCGATCTGCAGGCCGCGTTTGCGGTGGCCGACCGTTCCGGCATTCCGGCGCAGAACCTGCTGCTGGCCGATCGCAACGGGCGCATTGCCTGGCGCCTGATCGGCGCACGCCCGGCGCGGAATGCCGGGTGCGGCCCGAGCGGGATTGCCGAACTTGCAGCGTCGGCGCCGGAGTCGGCGTCGACAGCAACAGGAACAGCGAACGTACCTGCAGATGCGGCTGCAACGCCGTCAATGCCGAGCGGTTGCGTCCCGTGGTCGCTGCGCAGCGACGCGGCGCCAGCGCTGATCGACCCACCCTCGCACCGGCTGTGGACCGCCAACAGCCGCATTGTCGATGCGCAACAACTGGCGACGCTTGGCAATGCCGGTTACGACCTTGGCGCGCGTGCACAGCAGATTCGCGACGCGCTCTTCGCACGGCAGCGTTTCAACGAACGCGATCTGCTCGCCATCCAGCTCGACGACCGCGCCGTGCTGCTCACACGCTGGTGGCAGTTGCTGCGCAGCGTGGTCGAGCACAGCAAGGACCCGGCGCTGCAACAGATCGCCAGTGCCACGCGCGATTGGGAAGGGCATGCATCCACCCAGTCGGCCGGCTATCGCATCGTGCGCGAATTCCGCAGCAAGACCATCGATGCAGTGGAAGCAGGTCTGCTGGCACCCGCCGAAGCAGCGCTTGGCGAAGACTTTCTGCCGCCACGTCGCGCGCAGCTGGAAGGCATCGTCTGGCCGTTGCTGCAGCGGCGCCCGGCCCACTTGTTGCCGCCAGCGTTCGCAAGCTGGGAGCAACTGCTCAGCGATGCTGCACGCAGCGCGCAGACGGCGGTGATTGCACAAGACGAGCAGAACGAACCGCTCGGCCAGCACACCTGGGGCCAGCGCAATACCCTCGCCATCTGCCACCCCATCGCACGCGCACTGCCCGCTTTCGCCAAGCGCTGGCTATGCATGCCACCCGACCAACTGCCGGGCGACCGCGACATGCCACGCGTGCAAGGTCCGGCCTTCGGCGCCTCCGAGCGCATGGTGGTCTCGCCCGGCCACGAACAGGACGGCATCGTGCACATGCCGGGCGGCCAGAGCGGACACCCGCTATCGCCATTCTGGGGTGCAGGACACGACGATTGGGTGCATGGAAGACCCACACCTTTTCTGCCCACCGCCACGCGTTACACGCTGCAATTGCGTCCGCAGTAAAGGCCAACTGCAACGCTGCTGCAGAGCGGCCACGGAAGAAAAACAAGAACCATCAAGCATCGCAGCCATGCAAAGCCCCTCTCCCCTCGGGAGAGCGGTTGGGGTGAGGGTACGGCGCGTCGAGCAATGCTGCAGAACAATCGCCGTCGCTGTTAGTGGGTCACTCAAAGTACTCGTGCAAACGCAATGACACGTGGCTTCGCACGTACCCTCATCCGCCCTTCGGGCACCTTCTCCCGGTGGGAGAAGGAGGCTATCCCCTCGACCTTAATGTCCTCATGCCGTCATGCCGTCATGCCGTCATGCCGTCTGCGTTTCCGTCTTCCGTCTTCCGTCTTCGCATCTCGCATGGCTGCATCCGTGCACGCACGCACGCAAATCACACATCCACCACCACGCGTTTCGCCCCCTTATCAGCGACCTCTGCAATTGGACAAACACATCATGCTAAGATGCATTTGATAACCATTCCCATTAGCAACCAATGCGCCCCACGCTTCTTGTCACCGCGCTTGCCGCTGCGCTCGCGCTGCATCCCCAGCCTGCTTTTGCGCAACACACCACCACGCCGGCCGTGACCGAGCTGGATGGCGTGGAGGTCGTCGGCCGTGCGCAGACGCTCTACAAATCCGAAGATGCTGCCGTTGCCACGCGCACCGATACGCCGCTGGCGCTGGTGCCGCAATCGGTGCAGGTGCTGCCGCGCGAGTTGATCGACGACCAGGCCGCGCGCCAAATTACCGATCTGTATCGCAGCATCAGCGGCATCAGTTTCTTTAGCTACGCCGGCGTGACCTTGCGCGGTTTCCGCCAGGAAAACGTGCTGTACGACGGTCTGCGCGGCGACCCGTATGCTGGTTTTTCGGTGCCACAGCTGTTCAATATCGAACGCGTGGAAGTGCTCAAGGGTCCGGCTGGTGCGCTGTATGGCGGCGGCGAGCCGGGCGGCGTCATCAACTATGTGACGCGCAAACCCGCGCATCAGGCAGCGCGCCGCGTGGAGTTGCAGGTCGGCAATCAGTCCTTCGGCGCAGCCTCGTTCGAAGCCACCGGCCCGGCGCGCGTGGACGGTCGCATCCGCTACCGCATCGGCGCCTATGCCGATGGCGAGGACGGCTTTCGCTGGAATACCGACAGCCAGAGCCAGATCGGCGATGCGTCGGTGGCCTTCGATATCGGCGACACCGGCGAGCTGACCCTGCAGTACACCGATATCACCCAGAACCTGGGCGGCAACCGCCTGCGCGGCGTGCCGGTGGATGACGATGGCAACTTTCTCACCGACCGGCGCTGGAATCACAACGAGCCCACCGATTTTCTGGACATGCGTGCCAAGGTGGCGTTCGCGCAGTACCGGTTTGCGCCGTCCAGCGCGTGGGACGTGGACATGGCGCTGCGCTGGTTCAAGAACGACGAGCATCAGATCTATCACGAGCCAATGGGTTTGATCGACCGTAATGGCGACGGCACCGCCGAGTGGATGACCCGCCAGCTGCGCAACCAGTACCGCGACAACGATGCGATCTCCAGCAACGTCAACGCGGTGTTCCGCACCAGCACCGGGGCGATCGAACACAAGTTGCTGATGGGCGCGGACTACTACCGCCTGGACGCCGATTTTCGCGCGCAAACCGCCAACACCGCCGACACCGGCCGTGTGCGCGGCCCGGTGCCGGGTATCGATCTGTTCAACCCCATTTACGGGCGCAGCGGCTTCTACGACTACGGCCTGGACGCCCTGCCATGGCGCGCCACCAGCACGCGCAGCCAACGCTATGGCGCGTATGTGCAGGACGAACTCACGCTGACGCCGCGCTGGTATGCGATGGCCGGGCTGCGTTGGGACGGCTTCAAGGACGACAACCTGCTGGATGGCTCGCGCGTCACCGGTAACGACCTCAGTTGGCGTGTGGGCAGCACCGTCGTGTTGCGCGAGGGCATCAACGCCTACGCAAGCTATGCCAGCGGGTTTCTGCCGCAGGACGCGGCCAATCAGGACAGCAGCGTGGGCGGGCCGTTCGACCCGGAACGCAGCACGCAATGGGAGGTCGGCCTGAAGACAGCACTCAACGATGGCGGGCTCACCCTCAACACCGCGCTGTATCGCATCGAGCGCAGCAACATCGTGCAGGCGAACGGCAGCATCGTCGATGGTGTCAATCAGCTCTCTGCGCTTGGCCTGGTGCGCAGCGAAGGCCTGGAAGTGGACCTGCTGGCCGACCTCACCGAGCGCTGGGTGCTCAATCTCACCTACGCCTACAACGATGCGCGCGTGCTCGACGCAGGCACCAACGGCATCACCAACGCCTCCGGCGACCGCTTCGCCAATGCACCGCGCAATACCTTCGGCCTGTGGACGCGCTACGACCTGCCGGCGTGGCGCTCGGCAATCGCCTTCGGCGCCGACTACGTGGGCGAACGCGTCAGCCTGGACGGGCAGCGCGTCAAACCGTATGCCATTTACGACATCAGCTGGCAGACGCAGTGGGACGCGTGGAAACTGCAGATCAACGTCAAGAACCTGTTCGACAAGGTCTATGCGGCGAGCGGTTTCAATACCCGCGCCGGGCACTTCCCCGGTGAGCCGCGCCGCATCTACGCGCAGCTGGCATACAGTTTCTGACGGTCGGCGCAGCTGGCGGTGCGGCACGCACGCCGGCCAGTTGCGATGCAACGCGAACAGCGCAGTACGCATGCGATTCGCACCTTATTGGCATAAACGTCGCTCTCGTGTTTTGAGCGATCAGCGGCGTGTGGCTTGCTGTTGCCAATCGCACACGAACAACACAAGAAACCGACATCCAAACGCTGCGCAGCGGTCATGAGCACTGCTCAGCGCGACGTCGTTGCGATACGGCAACACCACGTTCAAGTCGCACTGTGACGCAGGTCAGCTGCGGCGACCGCGTACACCGCCGCTACGGCCTCGACTGCAGCCATGCAATGAACCTGCGCCGAATCGCGCGGCTGCGCATGGGCTGGAACTTAACGTTCGGTGGGCCACACTAGAGGCCGTCGCGATCCGGAGCCTGCTCCGCAGCGTCGCCCTGTTCCCCCCACTGACCGGAATCCGCATGCCTTTGCTTGCCCGCTCCGTTTCCGCCCTGTTGCCACTGATGTTTGCCACTGCCTGCTCGGCAGCGCCGCCAGTCAAATCCGGCCCGCCGGATGCGCCTGTTGCCGCCTGCACCGCAAAAGTACGCCCTGGCCAGGATCTGCAAAAAGCCATCGACACACTGCCGCAAAGCGACAAGCCCGCGGTGTTGTGCCTGGAAAAAGGCGAGTTCCCCCTCAAGGGACTGGTGTCGATCCACCGCGGCAACTTCACCCTGCGCGGCCAGGGCCCAAGCACCGTCGTGCGCATGGCCGATGGCGTGCAGCAGCCGGCATTGGTGGTCGGCGATTACGAAAACCAGCAGCCCATCGGTGTGATCCGCAACGTCAGCATCGAGAACATGCAGATCGTTGCCAGCACCGGCGACAAGGAGTTCATGCCCGAGCGCCCGTATCTGAGCAATAGCGCGGTGGTGGTGCGATCCGGGCAGGGCATCCGGCTTGCCGGCCTGCAGGTCAACAAGTGCCGCAGCGCCTGCCTGCTGAGCGAATACGACACCCGCGAGATCACCATCGAAAACAACGATGTTTCCGGCGCAATCTGGGACGGCGTCTCGTTCAACCGCACCGCCAAGGTCACGATGGTCAACAACTACATCCACGACAACGTGGCCGCCGGCCTGACCACCGAACACCTGGAAGACAGCGAGATCCGCAACAACCGCTTCGAGCGCAATGGCAGCCAGGGTATCTATCTGTCGGATGCGCGGCGCAATCGCTTCAGCAACAACCAGTTCGATGGCAACAAGGTCGCCGGCGTGTTTCTGGCCTGCGCGATTCGTTATCGCACCCCGGAAATTCTGTGCTGGGACAACAGCATGAGCCAGGACAACGTGTTCGAGAACAACCGCTTCACCAACACGCCGTTTACCTACACCATCGGCGTGGACCGCGCCGCCAACTGCACGGCAGCCGACTTCAAGCCGAACCTGTGGCGCAACAATCAGGCCGACATGGCCGGTGTGGATATCGACCCGCAGCGCTACGGGTATTGCGTGCGCCACGAGCAGTAATCACCGGCAGTCGCACACTGGCAATAAGAGCAGCGGCCGGCCGTACAGCAATGCACGCCGGCCGCTGCAGCTTCACGGTGTTACGAGGCCAGCGCCTGTTCGTGTACTCCGGCGATCGCACGGCCGGATGGGTCGGCCATTGCGGCAAAACTGGCGTCCCAGGCAATCGCCGTTGGCGACGAACAGGCAATCGACTTGCCGCCCGGCACCGTTTCGGCCGCCGCCTGGCTGGGAAAGAACTGCTCGAACAAGGTGCGATAGAAATACGCTTCCTTGGTCTGCGGCGGGTTGACCGGGTAGCGGCGGTCGGCAGCGGCGAGTTCGCGGTCGCTCACATGCGCTGCGGCATGCGCCTTCAGCCCGTCGATCCAGCCATAGCCCACGCCGTCGCTGAACTGCTCTTTCTGACGCCACAGGATCGACTCGGGCAGATAGCCGGCGAACGCCTCACGCAGTACACCCTTTTCCATGCGCGTGGCGCCGCTGCTGGTCTTGTCGATCATCTTGAAGCTGGCGTCCATGCGCATCGCCACATCCAGGAATTCGCGGTCCAGGAACGGCACCCGCGGCTCCACGCCCCAGGCCATCATCGACTTGTTCGCGCGCAGGCAATCGTAGTTGTTGAGCGCGTCGAGCTTGCGTACCAGCTCCTCATGGAATTCGCGCGCGTTCGGCGCCTTGTGGAAATACAGGTAGCCGCCGAAGATCTCGTCGCTGCCCTCGCCGGAGAGCACCATCTTGACGCCCATCGCCTTGATGCGCCGTGCCAGCAGGAACATCGGCGTGGAGGCGCGAATGGTGGTGACGTCGTAGGTCTCGATGTGGCGAATGACTTCCGGCAACGCGTCTAGGCCTTCTTCGAAGGTGTATTCGAAACCATGGTGCACGGTGCCAAGTGCAGCAGCGGCAACGTCCGCCGCGGCCAGATCGGGCGAGCCTTTCAAGCCGATCGCGAACGAATGCAGGCGCGGCCACCAGGCTTCGGTGGTGTCGTTTTCTTCGATGCGGTGGCGAGCGTAGCGCGCGGCAACCGCCGCGACCAACGAAGAATCCAGCCCGCCGGACAACAGGACGCCGTACGGTACGTCGGTCATCAGTTGGCGATGCACCGCACGCTCGAAGGCTTCGCGCAATTCCTGCAGCGGCACCTGCACGCCTTCCACCTCGCCGTACTCGCGCCAGGCGCGTTCGTAGTAGCGGCCCAGTGCACCGGTGGCGCTGTCGTACCAGTGACCGGGCGGAAACTGCGCGGCATCGGCGCACTCATCCACCAGCGATTTCAGTTCCGAGGCCACACGCAGGCGGCCCTCGCGATCGTGCCCCCAGTACAGCGGCACCACGCCGATCGGGTCGCGCGCGATGATCACCCGCCCGGCCGCCTTGTCCCACAGCGCGAATGCAAAGATGCCGTTGAGGCGGTTGAGATACGAGGCCGGCACATCTTCGCGATACAGCGCATTGATCACCTCGCAATCGGAGCCGGTCTGGAACGCGTACGGCTGCAGCAGCTCCTGCTTGAGCTCGCGATGGTTGTAGATTTCGCCATTGACCGCCAGGGCAAGTTGCCCGTCTTCGGACAGCAACGGCTGCGAGCCGCCGGCCGGGTCGACGATGGCCAGGCGCTCATGCACCAGGATGGCACCGGTATCGACGTAGACGCCGCTCCAGTCAGGCCCGCGATGCCGCTGCCGCTGCGAACATTCCAGTGCCTGCCGGCGCAAGGCCTGCAGGTCGTCACCGGGTTGCAGGCCGAAAATACCGAAGATTGAACACATGGAAACACTCCTGAAAACTGCGGGGGTTGGCGGCCGGTGGGAAAGCGTGCTGCATGAATTGACACCCATAAAAAAAACCCGCATCGGCCGATGCGGGTTTTCTGATTCCTGGGCGTTTGGTGTACTTCGCCTAGTCGCAGACCCGCATCGGCCGCGCACGATTATTCGCGCGCAGCGTGTTGCGGTTGGCGTTATTGACGTTGGACAGGGGCGATGTCATGGCCCGACCGTATCCCGCTTTCGCCGGTGGCGCAACTGTTGCGATGGCAATCAAGCCAGCGGCGCAGCACGCCGCGCGGTCGCACGAGCGCAGTGCGAGGATAATGATCGCCCCGCAGTCGGCAATACTGGAATGACCCCACGCATCGGACGCATGCCGCCCCTGGCCCTGTTGCTTGCCTTGTTGCAGCAGGCCTGCAGCAGCAACCCACCGCGCACCGATCCCGCCTATCTGCAACAGCTGGAACAACAGGCGTCTGATGGAAGTTTCGACAGCGCGTGAAATGCGGCCGAACGCCTGGAGGCACGCAACGATCCGCGCGCCATCCACTGGTACGAGCGCGCCGCCGCGATCACCCCGTGGACGTTCCGCAACACCCGCGCCGAACTGGCGCTGGGACGGATCTGGGCGAGCGGGACGCTGTCCCACTCCGACAGCCCGCATATCGACCAGCGCGCGGCATTGCGCGCATCGCCGCCCAAAGCCGAGCGCTGGTACCTGGCGGCCGCCATGCACGCCGACCCCCATGCCATCGCCGAACTCGCCAAGTTCCACCGTGACCGCGGAAACGCCGCCGCTGCATTGCGCTGGGATCTGCGCGACACCGTCTACCAGCGATACTGGTCCGGCTCTTCCGGTCTTCCCGATGCGGTGGCGCCGTGTATCGGCGAGGCGCATCCACTGGTGCGCGACATCCAGCGGCGCGCACACAGTGGCGATGCCGAGGCGCAGGTCGATCTTGACGCGCTCTATGAAAAGGGATTGGGTGTGGCCAGCGATGGAGCGCAAGCACTGCGTTGGTACCGGCGTGCGGCGGACCAGGGCAATGTGTATGGTCAGTATTTCACCGGCCTGTTGCTCGGGCGCGGCAATAGCGGGGTGACGCGCGATGTGGATGCGGCGGCAGTCTGGTTTGCCAAAGCCTCCGCACAAACGTTTTACATGGCCGACGAAGCATATTGGCGCGAGGCAATCGAACCACCCTTCTGGACGTTCGATTAGCCGGCGGTACCTGTGCGGTCGCGCCATGTAGCAACGCGGTTCCGACGACACGGCGATGCAATCGGCGAAGCGTCGGCGCGACTCGGCGCTGCATGCGGCTCGGAGCAAAATCGCTACGCCGCTGGTCGATGCACTCGGTAGCGCCGGCCTTCGCAATACACCGGGTGGCGCCTGACTGGATCATTCCACACGTCAGGTCAGCAAACGCTCGATCAGGGTGCGATACAGCGCCGGCAGTGCCTCCAGATCGGCCACGCGCACATGCTCGTCGACCTGGTGGATGCTGGCATTGACCGGGCCGACTTCGATGCATTGCGCGCCCAGCGGTGCGATGAAGCGCGCGTCGGAGGTGCCGCCACCGGTGCTCTCTTCCGGCGGCGCACCGGCGAACGCGCCCAGCACTTCACGCGCGACACTGCGCAAACGCCCTTCCGGGGTGTAGAACGGCTCGCCGCTGCGATGCCAGCGCAACGCATAGTCCAGCGCATGCCGATCGAGCAACGCGGTGATTTCGGCCTCCAGGCGCGGCGCGTCCCAGTGCGGGGTGTAGCGCAGATTGAAGGCCACCTGCAGCTCGCCGGGAATCACGTTGTTGGCGCCGGTGCCGGCATGAATGTTGGAAAGTTGCAGGCTGGTCGGCGGGAAGCTTTCGAAGCCCTCGTCCCATTGCCGCGCAACCAGTTCGGCCAGCGCAGGCGCTGCCAGATGGATCGGGTTGCGCGCCTTGTGCGGATACGCCACATGCCCCTGCACGCCCTTGACGGTGAGCGTGCCGGACAGGCTGCCGCGACGGCCCACGCGCAACAAATCGCCCAGCCGCTCGGTGGACGAAGGCTCGCCGGTAATGCACCAATCGATTGGTTGCCCACGTTCGCGAAACACGTCGGCAACCCGGCGCACGCCATCGATGGCATCGCCCTCTTCGTCCGAGGTCAGCAGCACCGCCAGCGTGCCGGTATGCGTTGGGTGCGCGGCGACGAACTGCTCTGCGGCAATGACGAACGCAGCGACGCTGCCTTTCATGTCCGCAGCGCCACGCCCGTACAGCACGCCATCGCGAACCTGCGGATCGAACGGATCGCTGCTCCATGCCTGGCGCGGCCCCGGCGGCACCACATCGGTATGCCCGAGCAGCACCAGCACCGGCGCACCGCTGCCGTGCGTGGCCCACAGGTTGTCGACCTCGCCCAGGCGCAAGTGCTCGCAGCCGAAGCCGGCCGCACTCAGGCGCTGCGCGATCACCGCCTGACATCCGGCATCCACCGGCGTTACCGAGGCACGTGCAATGAGGTCACAGGTCAGATCCAGCACATCGCTCATGAAACGTCACCGCAGTAGAGCCGCATCAGCGGCGTTGAGGGAGTGGATCGGGTCTGCATTGATTTGTTTAATTCGATCGCGGTTGCAGGCGCTGTATCGGGCTAGCTTGCAGCCAGTCATGGAGTCGTTGCCAACGCTGCGTCGACCGGCTTGCCAGGCTGATAAACGAACTAACGAACCGGCGATCGACGAACCAATCGCAGCAACGATGCCAGCGGCAGCAAGCTCCGGCATCGCTGGCGAAACCGCGCTCGCTCACGCGATGCCGAACCGCTTCTTGAAGCCGTTATCGGAAAAGCCCTGACTCAGCACGCCATCGTCGGTGACCACCAGCGGGCGGCGAATCAGCTGCGGGGACTCGCGCAGCAGCAGCTTCCACTCGGCATCCGAACCGGGCGCCTTCTTGTTGTCGGGCAACTGCCGCCAGGTGGTGGAGGACTTGTTGATCAAGGCGTCGAATCCACCCGCCTGGCCGGCCCACTCCAGCAGTGTCTCCGGCGACGGCTTGTTGTCCCGGTAATCCACAAACGTATAGGCCACACCGAAGCGCTCCATCCACTTGGTGGCCTTCTTGCAGGTGTCGCAGTTCTTCAATCCGTAGAGCGTGGTCATCTGTATCCCGTAAAATCGGCCTATAACGCCCCTCTCCCACCGGGAGAGGGGTTGGGGTGAGGGTACGGGTGAAGCCTTCTACAGAACGCGCGTCAGGCTTCGCCCGCACCCTCATCCGGCGCTTTGCGCCACCTTCTCCCGGTGGGAGAAGGGAAGCATGCGTCCGGCGCCCGAGCAACTCGCAAACCTCCTCCCGATGCACGATGGATCAATCCGCCAGCCCGCGCAGCAATTCATTCACGCTGGTCTTGCTGCGCGTCTTGGCATCCACCTGCTTGACGATCACCGCACAGTACAGCGAGTGCGAGCCGTCCTTGGATGGCAGCTGGCCGGACACCACCACGCTGTACGGCGGCACGTAGCCGTAGGAAATCTCGCCGGTGGCGCGGTTGTAGATGCGCGTGCTCTGGCCGATGAACACGCCCATGCCGATCACGCTGTGGTGGCCGACCACCACGCCTTCCACCACTTCCGAGCGTGCGCCGATGAAGCAGTGATCTTCGATGATGGTGGGGCTGGCCTGCAGCGGCTCGAGCACGCCGCCGATGCCGGCGCCGCCGGACAGATGGCAGTGCTTGCCGATCTGCGCGCACGAGCCCACCGTGGCCCAGGTGTCGACCATGCTGCCTTCGCCCACGTACGCGCCGATGTTGGTGAAGCTCGGCATCAGCACCACGTCCTTGCCGAAGTAACTGCCGCGACGTGCCACCGCACCGGGCACCACGCGCACGCCGGCCTTGCGGAATTCGGCCTCACCGAAGCCGGCGAAGCGCGATTCCACCTTGTCCCAGAACGGCGCCGGCTGCGCGTCGATCACCGCCATCTCGTTGACGCGGAAATACAGCAGCACGGCCTTCTTCAGCCACTCGTTGACGGTCCAGCCGCCCTGCCCGTCCGGCTCGGCGACGCGGAACTCGCCGCTCTCCAGGCCGTCGATCACGCGCGTGACAATGGCGCGCGTGGAGCCGTCGATCTCGTCCATGGTCAACGTCGCACGACGTTCGAATGCGCTTTCGATGCCGACCTTGAGTTCGTCGTGACCCACCGGCGCTGCGGCAGTGTGCACGGCCTGCTCGGCGATCGGCAGCTTCTTGGCCGCAGCGGCCTTCTTGGCGGCCGGTGCAGAGACCACCTTGGTCGGCTGCTTGGCCACGCGCGGTGCAGCGGCGCTCGCCGTCTTGCCGACTGGCTTGTGTGCGGCAGCCTTCTGGCCTGGTGCCTTGGGCGCAGCAGCCTTCTTGCCGGCAGCGCCAGCAGCAGCGTTGTTCTTGCCGACGCCGGCAACCGGCTTGGAAGCGGCAGCAACCGGCGCCTTGGCGGCCTTGCCGCGCGTTGCGCCGGCGCGCGTGGGCGCTGGGTTGGTGGTGGTCGCGCTCGGCTTGCGCGCGGTCTTCTTGCTGGTAGCCATGGGGGTCTCCGGAGAGTTGCTAGACAGGGTCAAGACAGGCGCACAGCGCATCGCGCAGGGCCTGCCGGGCGGATTCGGACAACGGGCGGTCGTGCTCGTCGGTGATCTGGAACTGGTCTTCGGCACGCTCGCCGAAGGTGGCGATCCGCGCGTCGTGCACGCGCAGGTGCTGGATGCGCAACACGTGCGCGACGTCAGCCAGCAGGCCGGGGCGGTCGGGTGCGACCAGGCTGATGCGGGTGCGGCGGCCGCCGGCGCTCTCGCTGAATTCCACCCGCGGCGCGAAGCGGAAATGCCGCAGCTGGCGCGGCACCGCACGCCGCGATGGCCGCACTTTTTGCAGGTCGCCGGCCAGCACCTGCCGCAGCGCTGCGGCAAGACGCTGCGGATCGCCATCGGCATAGCCTTCCTGCGGCAGCACTTCGAACACGTCGAAGATCGCATCGTGCGGTGCGTCCAGCACACGCGCGCGGTGAATGCCGTAGCCCTTGCGATCCAGCGTGGCCACGATCGCCGCAAACAGCCCATCGCGGTCCGGCGAATACACGAACAGTTCCAAGGCATCGTTGTCGGGTACCGCGCGACGCGCCTTGACCAGGGTCTGGCCGATCTGCACTTCGATCAACGAGACCGCCTGCCAGGCGAGCTGCTCGGGACGGAAGCGCAGGAAGTTTTCGTCCGGCATGCCGGCGAACTGGCGGTCGATGGTGGCATCGTCGTGCCCTTGCGCCTGCATCAGTGCGCGTGCGGATTCGCGCGCTTCGCGCAAGCGTTCCTCGCGCGGCGGCGGATGTTCCAGCCCTTCGCGCAAGGCGCGACGCGCAGCGAAATACAGATCCGCCAGCAGCCGGTCTTTCCACGCATTCCACAACTTGGGGCTGGTGCCGGCGATGTCGGCGCAGGTCAGCAGATACAGATAATCCAGACGCTCGCGCGTGCCCACCAACGTGGCGAAACGGTGGATCACCTCCGAGTCGGAGATGTCCTGCTTCTGCGCGGTGACCGACATGCGCAAGTGCTGCTCCACCAGCCAGCTCACCAGCTCGGTATCGCCCTCGCTCAGGCGATGCGCCAGGCAGAAGGCGCGCGCATCCACCGCGCCGAGTTCGGAGTGATCGCCGCCGCGGCCCTTGGCGATGTCGTGAAACAGCCCGGCCAGCAGCAGCAATTCCGGCTTGCGCAGGCGCGGCCAGACTTCATGGGTGATCGAAAAACGCTCATCGGCGCGGCCGGCCGCAAACAGCGCGATGTTCCGCAACACCATCAAGGTGTGCTGGTCCACCGTGTAGACATGGAACAGGTCGAACTGCATGCGCCCGGAGACGCTGGCGAACGCAGGAATCCATTGGCCCAGCACGCCCAGCCGCGCCATGCGATTGAGCGTTTCCACCGCACGCGGGCCACGCAGCAGTGCCATGAAGCGCTCGCGAGCGGTGGCATCGGCAACCTCGTAAGCCGGCAACTCACGCAGCACCTCGGCCAGCGCGCGCGCAGTGAGCGAGTGCAGCCCGCGCACCTCGCGGTGCGCTGCCCATTGCGCGAACAGCGCGAACACCTGCAACACATCGCCGTCCGGCCAGCTTTCGGCATCGGCGGCCAGATAGCCGCGACGCAGACTGAAGCCGCCGCCCAGCGGCTCCGGCGTCGCTTCGCCATCGAACTGTTCTTCGAAGCGCTGCAACAAGCGGTCGCTGATGCGGCGGATCAACGCAGCGCTGCGATAGAAGCGCTGCATCATCTTTTCCACGCCCAGGCTTTCCGGGTCGTCGGCAAACCCGAGCCGCTCGGCCAAGGTTTTTTGGTAATCGAAACGCAGGCGCTCTTCCGGCCGGTTGGCCACGATGTGCAGACCGAAACGCAGACGGGCAAGCTCCTCGCGTTCGCGGCGCAACGCGGCGGCTTCGTCGAAGCCGACATGGCCGAGCCCGACCAGGGCTTCCAGGTCCTTGACCCCGAATGCGCGCAAGGCCATCCAACCCAATGTCTGCAGATCGCGCAGACCGCCGGGGCCGTCCTTGATGTCGGGTTCGAGGTTGTCGGCGGTGTCGCCAAAGCGTTGGTGGCGCGCCAGCAACTCTTCGCGCTTGGCCTGGAAGAAATCGCGCGGCGGCCACACCCGTTGCGGCGCAATCGCCGCTGCCAGTGCCGCGCGCGCCGCGGCATCGGCCACCAGCGCGCGCGATTCGATCAAGGCGGTGAGCACGGTCTGGTCGGCGGCCGCAGCCGTGCACTGCGCCGGCGAGCGTACCGCGTGGCTGATCGACAGGCCGACATCCCACAGCAGCGCAAACAGGCGCGCCAATGACTGCTCGTGCTGCTGCTGCGCGACGTTTTCGCCCAGCACCAGCACATCCACATCCGAGCGCGGAAACAGCTCGCCACGCCCGTAACCACCCACCGCATGCAGCGACAAGCCGCTATCGGCCGGAATGCAGCGCGTCCAGGCGTTGCGCATCAATTGGTCGACCGCGCGTGCGCGCAGCGCGACCAGGCGCTCGATCGGTTCGCCCTGATCGAAGCGCTTGCACAGCCGCATGTCCGCATGCACCAGCAGCGGACGGGCCTGGGCAGCCCATTCCGCGTCGCCGGCGACGCCCGGGTCGGGTCGATCCGCCGGCGTGTCGGTCATACCGGCGCGGGCGAATTGGCCGACAGCGTCAACACATCCACGCCGTCTTCGGTGACTGCCACCATGTGTTCCCACTGCGCCGACAACTTGCGGTCCTTGGTGACCACGGTCCAGCCGTCGGGCAGCGTCTTATGGTGATAGGTGCCTTCGTTGATCATCGGCTCGATGGTGAAGGTCATGCCCGGCTTGAGCACCAGCCCTTCGCCCGGACGGCCGTAATGCATCACCTGCGGCTCGTCGTGATAGACCTTGCCGATGCCATGGCCGCAGTAATCGCGCACCACGCTGAAACGCTCGGATTCGGCGAACTTCTGGATGGCGTGGCCCACATCGCCCAGCGTGGCGCCCGGCTTGACCGCACGGATGCCGCGCCACATCGCTTCATACGTGGTGTCGACCAGGCGCTTGGCCATCACCGACGGGGTGCCGACGTAATACATGCGGCTGGTATCGCCATGCCAGCCATCCTTGATGACGGTGACGTCGATATTGACGATGTCGCCGTCCTTCAACACCTTGGCTGCGCTCGGGATGCCGTGGCAGATCACGTTGTTGACGGAGGTACACACGCTTTTGGGAAAGCCGCGGTAGCCCACGTTTGCAGGAATGGTGCCCTGCACGTTGACGATGTGGTCGTGGCAGATGCGGTCCAGCTCGGCGGTGGTGACGCCCGGCTGGACGTACGGGGCCACGACGTCGAGCACTTCGGCGGCCAGACGGCCGGCGACGCGCATCAGTTCGATTTCTTCTCTGGTTTTTAGATTGACGCTCATGACCACGATTATCGCCGATTCGGGCTGAATCTGAACGACCCGCACCCGCGTTTTTTGCGGAGCGCAGCAGCCAGGCGCAAGCGAGCGGTGCGGCGGAGATCCGTCGCCAGCGCCTATTCATGTGTGACGCAGTACCGCAGGCGTCAAAAACCTCCGCTAACGGAGTCATCCATAAGACATCACAATTTCACAAAAAACGCCAGCCGAGACAGCTAGATAGCACCTGAATTCGGCGGTATGTTTGGCACAGCAGATGCATCGCAGGGAGGGCGACACGTTGTCGCGTCATCAACGACCGGAACGGTCAAGGAAATGTCCATGCGTACTGTTCGCCCTGTCCTGCTGTCCCTTGGCCTGCTCTCGACCATTGGCGTTGCCACTGCAGCAGATACCACCACCTTCAACGTCAAGATCGCCGTCACCAAGGCCTGCACGATCACCGCCGCCTCCGCGACGGACGTCGACTTCGGCTCGGTGCTCTCGACCTCGACCGCCAATGCGGACGCCAACGGCAGTGTGACCGCGCAGTGCACCGCACTGACCCCGTACAACATCGCGTTGAGCGCAGGCAGCAATGCCGGCACCGCCAACGACGTCACCACCCGCCGCATGAAGAATGCAGACCCGCTGGTGACCACCAACAATTTCATTGCCTACCAGCTGTACCAGGATCTGGGCCGCAGCACGGTGTGGGGCAGCACCACCGGCACCAACACGCTCAGCCGTACGGCAACCGGCATCAACCAGGTCTACCCGGTCTACGGTCGTGTGACCAACCCGTCGGCCAACAATCCCGCGACCGGTAGTTACCAGGACACGATCACTGCCACGATCGTCTATTGAGCACGCGCATGCCCCTGCATCACCTCTTGCCGCCCCGTTTGCCCGCATGGCTGATGTCGGCCGCAGTGGCGCTGACGCTGGCAGCGGCCAGCAGCGTCGTGTCATCGCCGGCACAGGCAGCCAGCCTGCAGTTGGCGCCGACCTCGTTGAGCCTGAGCGCGCAGCAGAGCGCCGACGGCCTGTGGCTGAGCAACAGCGGCAGCGTGCCGGTACAGGTGCAGACCCGCGCCTATCGCTGGACCCAGCGCGATGGGCAGGATCAGCTCGATCCCACCCAGGACCTGTTGGTCAGCCCACCGATGCGCACCCTGGCTGCCGGCGAACGGCAGTTGATCCGGGTGATCCGCGCCGGAGCTGCGCCGACCGGGCAGGAGTTGTGTTACCGCATCATCGTCGACGAACTGCCCAGCGCCGATACCGACCGCAAGGGCATGCAGTTCGTGCTGCGCTACTCGGTGCCGATCTTCCTGCTGCCACCCGGCAAGAGCGAACCTACGCCTACCTTGAGCGCGCAAGTGGTTGCCGGCAGCGACGGCACCGCGCAGATCCAGATCAGCAATACCGGCAACGGCCATGCCCAGGTCGCCGACCTGCGGCACCAGGTCGATGGCGCAACCAAGACGGCGTTGAATGGCTTGGTCGGTTATGTGCTGCCCGGCCAGACCATGCGCTGGTCGCTGGGTGCGCCACTGGCGCAGTTCAGCCGCGGCACCATCATCGCAAGGATCAACGGTGAGGCTGACGAACGCACTTTGTTGGCTGCACCGGCGGCGCCGTGATGCGGCGCGGCTGGCGATGACGCTGATTGCGACCGCCACCTGCCTGGGCAGCGCCGCAGCCGGCGATCTGGCCGATGTGGCGTCGCTTCCCGATCAGCCGCCGCCCAGCGCCACGCCACAACCGCAAACGCTGTATCTGGACGTGACCTTGAACCAGGCCGACCGTGGCCTGGCAGCGTTCGAGCTGGTCGACGGCCAGCTGCGCGGCTCGGTGGAAACCCTGCGCAGACTCGGCTTCATCCTGGCCGACCGCGCCCCTGGCGAGCTGGTCGATCTGGACCGCCTGCCCGATGTGGAGGTGCGCTACGACGCCGCACTGCAGCGGCTCGCGCTGCAGGTGCCGCTGGCGCAGCTGTCGTTATCCACCACCGTGCTGAAAACCGAAGAAGTGGCCCCGCCCAGCGCCACCGCATCGCCGGGCCTGCTGCTCAATTACGACCTGTATGCCACGCGCAATACCGGCGCCAGCAACGTCTCGCTGGCCACCGAATTGCGCGCCTTTGGCATCGGCCGCGGCATGGTCGATACCACCGCGGTGTTTCTGGCCTACGACCGCCCGCAGGACCAGCGCTGGCGCAGCGAAGCGGTGCGCCTGGACAGCGCCTGGCAGATGGATTTCCCGGACAGTGCCACCAGCCTGACGGTGGGCGACTTCTACAGCGGCTTTGTCGACTGGAGCCGCTCGATCCGTCTGGGCGGCGTGCAGATCGGCCGCAACTACGCCTTGCAGCCGTACCGCGTGCTCACCCCCACGCCCAGCTTTCTGGGCGAAGCTGCGCTGCCTTCCACGGTGGAGCTGTACGTGGACGGGCTACGCCAATACAGCGGCCAGGTGCCGGCCGGGCCGTTTCAGCTGGCCGCGCAACCGGGCATCAGCGGCACCGGCCAGGCGCAGATCGTGGTGACCGACGCGTTCGGCCGCGTGCGTCGGCTGGACTTCGCGTTCTACGGCACACCGCAATTGTTGGCGCGCGGCATTTCCGAGTGGTCGGCCGGTATCGGCCATTTGCGCCGCGACTACGGCGTGCGCTCGTTTTCCTACGATCGACGCCGCGTGGCCAGCGCCACATTTCGCAAAGGCCTGCGCGACGATTTCACCATCGAGGCGCATGCCGAAACCGGCGGCAGCGTGATCAATGCCGGTGCCGGCGGCGTGTGGCTGCTTGGGGTGGGCGGCGTGCTCAACGCGGCCTACGCGCACAGCCGGATGGACGCGCTACGTGGCGGCCAGTACGTGCTGGGCTACGGCTGGAACAACCGGCGCTTCAACCTCAACCTGGGCACCCAGCGCACCCATGGCGATTACCGCGACCTGGGCGCATTGCAAGGCGCGCTGCCCGCGCGCATCAGCGACCGCGCAGCGTTCGGCGTCAACATCGACCCGATCGGTTCGCTCGGCACCAGCTACGTGCGGCTGAGCTATCCGCAAGGCGACACCTCGCGCTATGCCAGCGTGTTCTGGTCGCGCAATTTCGGGCGCAACTGGGCGGCCAATCTATCGGGCAACCAGAATCTGGATGTCTCCAGCGATCGCAGCCTGTACCTGTCGCTGTCGACCACCTTCGGGGAATTGCGCCAGGCCAGCGCATCGATGCAGCGCAACGGCAACCGCACCGGATTTGTGGCCGACATCAGCCAGCCATTGCCCGGCGATGGCGATCTGGGTGGCATCGGCTGGCGCCTGCAGGGACGTGCCGGCGACGACGCCAGCGGCGGGCTGGCCGAGCTGGGTTGGTTGAATCGGGTCGGCCGCTACAACATCGGCGCCGCCAACCAGGATGGCGACAATTTCGGCTATGCCAGCGCCAGCGGCAGCCTGGTGTGGATGAACGGCCGCAGCTTTGCCGCGCGCGACATCCAGGACGCGTTCGCGGTGGTGTCCACCGACGGCCAGCCCGGCATTCCGGTGCGGCTGGAAAACCGCTTGATCGGGGTCACCGACGCGCGCGGCACCCTGCTGGTGACGCCATTGCAATCGTGGCAGCGCAACCAGTTGTCCATCGACACCCTGACCCTGCCGGCGGACCTGCGCGTGGACCGCGTCGATACTGCGGTGACGCCGCGCCAGCAGTCCGGGGTGGCGGTGCGTTTCGGCATCACCCGCGTCCGCGCTGCCATCATCGTGCTGCACGATGCGCATGGCGCGCCGCTGCCGGTCGGCAGTGTGGTGCAGCGCGAGGGCGGGGCCGAGCGCGTGGTGGTCGGCTACGACGGCGAAACCTATCTGGACAACCTGCAACGCGACAACCGCATCCTGGTGGACCTGCCCGATGGCCATTGCGTGGCGCAGTTCTCCTACCCGGCCGACCCGGGCGGCATTCCGCGGGTCGGCCCGCTGCCGTGCGTGGCTGAGCAAACAACGCCATGACCATGACCATGACCCTGCTCTGGCGGCTGGCGCTTGCGCTGACGATCGCCACGTTATGGCTCGCGCCCAATGAGCGCGCGCATGCGGACACCACCTGCACCGTGACGCTTGGCACCCCGCTGGCCTTCGGCAGTGTGGCGGCCAACGGCACCACCGATGCGGTGGCAACGCTCAACGTTTCCTGCGCGACCGCCGCGCTCAGCGTGCTGGGCTATGCGCAGGTGAGCCTGTGCCTGGACCTTGGGCCGGGCAGTGCCAGCGGCGGCGTGTATGCACCACGCCGCATGCTCAACCCCACCAGCGACAGCCTGGACTTCCAGATCTACAGCGAGGCCACGCGCACCCAGATCTGGGGGGCCACCGGGTCGGCGGCACCCTCGCCGCGCCTGCTGACCCTGTCCTACGGCGTGCCGGTGATCACCGGCGGCTCGCAAACGACCACCATCACCATCTACGGGCGGATCCCGGCCAGCCAGATCCTGTCGGCGGGCAACCACACCAGCAGTTTCGGCGGGGCCGACACCGTGCTGCGCTACTCCTACAACGAGAGCATCATCGGCATCCCGCCGGCGCCGAGCAGCTGCACGGCCGGCGGCAGCGGTGCCAAGACCGCCAGCAACGCGTTTCCGTTCACCGCCTCGGCCACCGTGCCGGCCCGCTGCAATACCTATGTCACCACCGACCTGGATTTCGGCAGCATCGCCGGCACCATCGATACCGCCATCGACCGTACCTCCACCATCAGCCTGTCGTGTACCAACCGCACCGCCTGGAACATCGGGCTGGGCGACGGCATCAATGCCAGCGGCAGCACCCGGCGCATGCGCCATGCCACAAGCGCCAATTACATCGCCTACGAGCTCTACCGGGATGCCGGCCGCAGCAACCGCTGGGGCACCGGCATCGGCGTCGACACGCTCAGCGGCACCGGCAACGGACTGGCGCAGACGGTGACCGTCCATGGCCGCGCGCCGGCACCGCAGCAGCCCATTGCAGGCGCCTACAACGACACGGTGACCGTCTCCATTACTTACTGACAGTTAATAAAGTTCGCATCGGGGACGTCGCTATTTATTACGTCTCCAATGCAAACGATTGCCTTCATGACGCTGGTCACCTCGCTCAAGCGCCTGACGCTGGCCGCCCTCGTCTGCACCGCGACCTCGACCGCGGCCAGCCCGGCCACCGCCCGCGGCCCGGAGAACTTCACCCTGCACATCGGACTGCGGCTGCTGAGCGGTTGCGAGCTGCGCACCACGCCGCCGCGCGCCAGTTGCTCCAGGGGCACGCCGATGGCGATCGCCCAGCCGGCACGCAGCACCGAACCCGCCGTCACCAGCACCGGCCAGGACGCCAGCGCACTTGCGGGGCCTGCGCCCGCCGGCAGCGCGCGCTTCACCACCATCGCGTTCTGAGCATGGCCGCGCCTTGCCCTGTTCGCGGTCTGCTGGCCTGGGTCATGAGCCTGGCTTGCGCCGGCATCGGCGCCGCTGGCGCTGCCGAGATCGCCATCGCACCGACCACCGCGCATATCCCGGCCGACAGCGACCAGACGACCGTCTGGCTCTACAACCAGGCCGCACAGCCGTGGCGTGCCGATGCCAAGCTCTACCGCTGGCGTCAGGACGGCGAGCGCGAACTGCTGGAGCCGGCCACCGGTGCGACCGTCAGCCCGTCGCATTTCGAAATTCCTTCGCAAGGCCGGCAGCTGTTGCGGGTGATCCGCCTGGGCCCCAGCCCCGCGCACGCCGAAGACAGCTACCGGCTCGTCGTGACCCAGCACGCCATCGGCGAGGAGACCGAGCTGCTGCGCTACTCCACCCCGGTCTTTGCGCTCCCCAGCCAACCCAGTGCCGCCCATCCGGCACTGCAGGCAAGCCTGGCCGGGCACGGCAGCGACCGCACGCTGCGCATCTATAACCCCGGGCTCAGCCACGCACGGCTGGCCGATCTGGCCTATATCGACGCTGGCGGCATCCGCCGCAGCATCCGCGACGACCTGGCCGGCTACGTTCTGCCCGGCCAGACCCGCCAATGGCCCCTACCCGCCGGCCTGCCCGCCGGCAGCGGCCGGTTTGTGGCGCGCGTCAATGGCGATATCGAGAGTACGTTGGCCCTGGAGCCCTGAGGGCCGGGATTGGGACTTCGGGATTGGGGATTCGCAAAAGCGTTGCTGGCCTCGCCGCCCTTGGGTATGTGCGACACGATCGGTCATTCGCGATCCGCTCCAAACCAATCTCTAATCCCGAATCCCCCAGCGATCACTGTCAGCTGCCTCAGAACCATACCAATTGCGTCACAGCACCCAGCCAGCTATACTCCGCCGGCTGTCTTGCGTCTCTCGCGCATTGCGTCGTTCACGTCGGACGTCACCGACGAATTCACACCTGCTGCCGCCATCCGCGCCGGGGTGCCCTCACAAGGGGTTCGTCGCGGAGGCAACAGGGAAGCCCAACCCCGGAATCTTGTGCGTTTGATGCGAGTCCCTCGCAACAGTCCGCATACCCATGTGCGGACTCTAAAAGTCAAGGCCGCGCACGGCGATTCCACTCTTACGGAGTTACTTCAATGCCCCAAGTCACCATGCGCCAGATGCTGGAAGCCGGCGTCCATTTCGGCCACCAGACCCGCTACTGGAACCCCAAGATGGCGCCGTACATCTTCGGCGCGCGCGGCAGGATCCACATCATCAACCTCGAGAAGACCGTTCCGCTCTTCAACGATGCGATGAACTTCCTCTCCTCGATCGCGCAGAAGCGCGGCACCGTGCTGTTTCTGGGCACCAAGCGCAGCGCGCGCGAGTCCATCAAGGAAGAAGCCGAGCGTTGCAACATGCCGTTCATGACCCAGCGCTGGCTGGGCGGCACGCTGACCAACTTCCGTACCGTGAAGCAGTCGGTTGCCCGCCTGAAGGAACTGGAAGCAGCCGAGACCGACGGCACCTTCGAAAAGCTGGTCAAGCACGAAGTGCTGGGCCTGCGTCGCGAGCGCGAGAAGCTGGACGCCTCGCTCGGCGGCATCAAGGAAATGAACCGCCTGCCCGACGCGATCTTCGTGATCGACATCGGCCATGAAGACATCGCCATCAAGGAAGCCAAGAAGCTCGGCATCCCGGTGATCGCCGTAGTCGACACCAACTACGATCCGGCCCTGGTCGACTACGCCATTCCGGGTAACGACGACGCCATCCGCGCCGTGCAGCTGTACGCACGTGCCGCTGCCGATGCCGTGCTGGAAGGCAAGGCTGCTGCGCCGAACTCGGCGTCGGTGCGCGAAGAAGAGTTCTCGGCCGAATCCGGCGACGAAGGCAAGGGCCGTCGCGCTCCGGCCAAGAAGGGCGAAAAGAAGGCTGACGCTCCGGCCGCTGCCGCGGAAGCACCGGCTGCCCCCGCTGCCGAGTAATCGGCATGCAATGCGGCCGCACCATGCTGTGCGGCCGTCGCCCCGACGGTGCCCTCGCGGCCCGTCGTTGTGGCCACTGAACACATCTATGGAGGCGGCGGCACGCTGCACCGTCTCCTACTGGCGGAAATACTTCCGCCGCACGCATTCGTCCATATGAGGTAATTCCATGGAAATCACTGCTTCCCTGGTCAAGGAACTGCGCGAGCGCACCGGCGCCGGCATGATGGAGTGCAAGAAGGCACTCGTCGAAAACGCGGGCGACATCGACGCCGCGGCCGAGTGGCTGCGCAAGTCGGGCCTGGCCAAGGCCGACAAGAAGGCCGACCGCGTTGCCGCCGAAGGCCGCATCGCCACTGCACAGGCTGGCGGCAAGGCCGTACTGGTCGAAGTCAACTCCGAAACCGACTTCGTTGCCAAGGACGAGAACTTCCTGGCATTTACCGAGATCGTCGCCAACGCCGCACTGACCTCCGGTGTTGCCGATGCCGAAGCGCTCAAGAGCGTCAAGCTCGACAGCGGCGAGACCATCGAAGAACGTCGCGCTGCGGTCATCGCCAAGGTCGGCGAGAACCTGCAGGTGCGCCGCCTGGTCCGTATCGACAGCGCCAACAACGTTGCTGCCTACGTGCACGGCGGCCGTATCGGCGTGCTGGTCGAGCTGAAGGGTGGCGACATCGAGCTGGCGCGCGGCATTGCGATGCACATCGCTGCCATGAACCCGCCGCACGTCAAGGCATCCGACGTTCCGGCCGAATTCGTTGCCAAGGAAAAGGAAATCGAACTGGCCAAGATGTCCGAGAAGGACAAGTCCAAGCCGGCCGAGATCCTGGAAAAGATCATCAGCGGCAAGATCAGCAAGATCGTCAACGAAGTGACGCTGTACGGCCAGCCGTATGTGCTGAACACCGATCAGACAGTCGAGCAGGCAGTCAAGGCTGCCGGCGCAGACGTCGTCGGCTTCCAGCGCCTGGCCGTTGGCGAAGGCATCGAGAAGGTGGTGGAAGACTACGCTGCCGAAGTGATGAAGCAGGCCGGTCTGGCCTGATCTTCGCCACTTTAAAAAGCCGCGGCATGCCGCGGCTTTTTTTTGCCTGACAGTTGCACCTTCACGGCGCGGCGCGAAGCTGAAGCGAACGCATCCGCACTCCCCTCAAGCGACCTCAACTCTACAGATGTGATCGGCGTTGCCGCTACCTCAAATGCCGACCAGGCTTTGACGCCCATCACGCACGCGTTGCCGCGCGGCGATGGCGGAGCATGGCGTGCCCCACTCAACGAACGCAGCTGTATGCTTGCGATCACTGTCGGCGATGACTATGCAACCAGATCTCCAGGCCGCCCTGCACTACTGCCGTAACCTGCCATCGCCGCCGGGCGTTGCGCTGCGCATCATCGAGCTTGCGCAGGACCCGGATGTGGACATGACCACCACCGCCAACGTCATCGGCATGGACATGGCATTGAGCGCGCGCATGCTGCGGGTGGCCAATTCGCCGCTGTACGCCAGCCGCCGCCGCATCGACAACCTCGGTCAGGCACTGACCATGCTCGGCCTCAATGCGACCTTGAGCCTGGCGCTGGGGTTTTCGATGGTGCACGGCGTGCGCAGCACCTTCATCGCCCACCCGCTGCATGAGCGCATCTGGCGCCGCGCCGGCCTGTGCGCGCTGGCCAGCCGCATCCTTGGCCAGGCCTATGGCATTCGCAAACCCGAAGAACTGATGCTGGCCGGCCTGCTGCAGGACATCGGCAAGCTGGCCCTGCTGCAGGGCGCGCCCGAGCTGTACGGGCCACTGCTGGAACAGGCGCCCGACAATGCCTCGCTGCTGGAAGCCGAACGCGAGCACCTGGGCGCAACCCATGCCGAAGTCGGTGCGTGGCTGGCACATCAGTGGCAGCTGCCGCCGTACCTGCAGAATGCGATCGCACAGAGCGAAGAAGAGCCCGCTGGCCTGGAACCGTTCATGGCCTGCGTGGCGCTGTCAGGACGCCTGGCCGATATCTGGCTCTCGGCCAGTGCCGTGACGGCGACCGAACACGCGCAGCGGCAGGCCCAGGATGTGCTGGAGCTGGACGCCGAACGCTTCGAAAAAGTGATCGAACGCATCGCCGAATCGCTGCCCGAACTGGAAGCGCTGTTCGACATCCGCGTGCCGCAACCCGAACATATCCAGATGATCTTCGAGCAGGCGCGCGAGTTGGCGATGCTGCGCAGCCTGCGCGAATTGCAGGACGTGGCCGAAGCACGCCGGCATGCCGACGAATCGGAAAACCGCATGCGGCATCTGGCCGAACAGGCCAGCCGCGATGCGCTGACCGGCGTGTTCAACCGGCATCAGCTCGGCACTGCCTTGGCACACGAATTCGAACTGGCCTCGCGTCAGGGCTGGCCGCTGTCGATCGCTTTCATCGACCTGGACGACTTCAAGCGCGTCAACGATGCGCATGGGCATCTGGCCGGCGACGAGGTGCTGCGCAACTTCGCGCAAACGCTGCAACGCATGGTGCGCACCAGCGATCTGGTGGCGCGCTATGGCGGCGAAGAATTTCTGGTGATCCTGCCCAACACGCCTGCCGATGCGGCGTTGATGGTGATCGAGCGCATCCTTGCCGAGACCGCGCGCACGCCGATGGCGCAATTGCAGGACGGCCCGCTACATATCACGTTCTCCGCGGGCCTGGCCACGCATGGCGGCATCGAACGCCAGTTCGAAAGCATCGAACATTTGCTGCAGGCCGCAGACAGCACGCTGTACCGCTCCAAGCATCGCGGCCGCAACCGTGTCACTGCTTACGATGCGACCGATGTGCCGACGCCGCCGAACCCGCGGGCACACTGAGCGACCCGTCACCTCGATCGACGACAAAGGAATTTTTACCACGCCAGGTGACGGGCTTCCGCTAGAATTGCCGGCGTTTGCCGTCCCCCACCCCCGAGGCCTCCCCATGTCCGAACTTCCCTATCGCCGCATCCTTCTCAAACTTTCCGGGGAGGCGCTGATGGGAGACGGGGATTACGGCATCGACCCCAAGGTCATCAATCGCCTTGCGCATGAAGTGATCGAAGCCCAGCAGGCTGGTGCGCAGGTGGCACTGGTGATCGGCGGCGGCAACATCTTCCGCGGCGCCGGCCTGGCTGCCAGCGGCATGGACCGTGTCACCGGCGACCACATGGGCATGCTGGCCACGGTGATCAATGCGCTGGCGATGCAGGATGCGCTGGAAAAGCTCGGCGCCAAGGTGCGCGTGATGAGCGCGATCAAGATCAACGACGTCTGCGAAGACTTCATCCGCCGCCGTGCGATCCGGCATCTGGAAAAGGGCCGCATCGCGATTTTTGCTGCCGGCACCGGCAATCCGTTCTTCACCACCGACTCCGGTGCGGCGCTGCGTGCGATCGAAATCGGCGCCGACCTGCTGCTCAAGGCAACCAAGGTCGACGGCGTCTACGACAAGGACCCGAAGAAGCACACCGACGCGGTGCGCTACGACAGCCTGACCTACGATCAGGTGATCATGCAGGGCCTGGAAGTGATGGACACCGCCGCCTTCGCACTGGCGCGCGACAGCGACCTGCCGCTACGCATCTTCGGCATGAGCGAGCCGGGCGTGCTGCTGCGCATCTTGCATGGCGAGCAGATCGGCACGCTGGTGCAGGGCCGTAGCTGAGGTCGGGAATCGGGAATCGGTGCAGCGTGGTGCAACGCATTGCGCTGCTGGCTGATCGAGACCGATGCCCGCAGTGAAACGGCGCTGCAGGTGAGCCAGCTACGCAGTTCCTGACGGCCTGCGAGTCGGGAACCTCAGTCCCGGCTATAATCCCTGGATTCAGCTCCACACGGATTCCGGCGATGCTCACCCAGATCAAACAAGACGCGCAGACGCGCATGACCAAGAGCATCGATGCTCTGCGCCATTCCCTGACCACCGTTCGCACCGGCCGCGCCTCGCCGGCGCTGCTGGACGGCATCAAGGTCAAGGCCTACGGCACCGACACCCCCCTGAACCAGGTTGCCAGCATCAGCGTCTCAGAAGGCCGCTCGCTGGTCATCAGCCTGTTCGACAAGGGCATGATCAAGGACGTGGAAAAAGCCATTTACGCCTCGGACCTGGGCCTGACCCCGACCGTGGTCGGCACCGTGATCCGCCTGAACCTGCCGCCGCTGACCGAGGAGCGCCGCAAGGAGCTCAGCAAGTCGGTGCATGGCGAAGGCGAAGACAGCAAGGTGGCCATCCGCAACATCCGTCGCGATGCCAATCAGCAGGTCAAGGATCTGCTCAAGGACAAGGCCGTCACCGAAGACGAAGCCCGTAGCGCCGAGGACGACATCCAGAAGCTCACCGACAAGGCCATCAAGGATGTGGATGAGGTCGTCAAGGCCAAGGAACAGGAATTGATGACGGTCTGATCGTGGCATTTCCTGCCATGCATCCCGTCCCTTCTGCCGTTGCCGTGCCGCGCCACATTGCCATCATCATGGATGGCAACGGGCGTTGGGCGCAGCGTCGGCGTCGTCCACGCGTCATCGGCCACCGCGCCGGTGCGCGCGCGGTCAATCGCACCATCGATTTCTGCCTGGAAAAAGGCGTGTCGGCGCTCACCCTGTTCGCCTTTTCCAGTGAAAACTGGGGCCGTCCGCAGGATGAGGTCGACGCGCTCATGAAGCTGTTCCTGCATGCGCTCGACCGCGAGGTCGAAGAGCTGCAGCGGCGTGGCGTGCAGGTGCGCTTTATCGGCGATCGCAGCCGCTTCGCCGCACCGTTGCGCGACCGCATGGCCGGCGCCGAGCGCAGCACTGCCGCCAATTCACGGTTGGTGCTGAGCATTGCGGCCAGCTACGGCGGCCGCCAGGACATCGCTGCGGCTGCCCGCGCATTGGCCGAAGATGTCGCCGCCGGCCGTCTGCAACCTCAGCAGATCGACGAAGCGCTGCTGTCCAGCCGGGTCGCCCTGGCCGACCTGCCGGCGCCGGATCTGTTCATCCGCACCGGTGGCGATACCCGCATCAGCAATTTCCTGCTGTGGCAGCTGGCCTACACCGAGCTGTGGTTCACCGAAACCTTGTGGCCGGAGTTCGATGCCGGCGTGCTGCAGCAGGCTCTGGACGATTACGCCGGGCGCGAACGCCGCTTCGGCCTGACCAGCGCACAGATCGCCGACAAGGCGACGGAGACGTCCTCCGCATGACCAAGACCCGCGTGATTGCCGCGCTGATCATGGCGCCGCTCGCGATTTGCGCGATCGTGCTGCTGCCTACCCAATGGCTGGCAGCGGTGGCGGCGGTCCTGTTCCTGACCGGCCTGTGGGAGTGGCTCAAGCTCTCCGGCATCGACGACAGCCTGCCGCGCACCGTGCTGTTGACGCTCAACCTGCTGCTGATGGTGCTGATGGTGTGGGCCTCGGCCGGCTCCATGGTGCTGTTCCAGATTGCGGCGCTGGTGGGCGTTGCCTGGTGGCTGCTGGCGCTGCTGTGGCTACGTTTTTTCACCTTCGGCGCCGACCATGGCAATGGCCAGGCGCGTGCGCTCAAGCTGGCGGCCGGCACCCTGGCGGTGCTGCCGGCGTGGGCTGCGCTGGTGCTGCTGCATGCCAGCCCGGACAAGGGCAATCTGTGGCTGTTGACCGCGCTGACCATGGTCTGGGCGGCCGACTCTGGCGCGTATTTCGCCGGGCGCGCGTTCGGCAAGCACAAGCTGGCGCCGCGCATCAGCCCGAACAAGACCATCGAAGGCCTGCTCGGCGGGATGATTGCCGGCATTGCGGTGGCCTGCGCCTTCGGCTGGCTGGCCGGGCTGACCCTGGCGCACGTGCCGCAGCTGGTCCTGGTCGCGGCGGTCACGGTGCTGGCCTCGGTACTCGGCGACCTGTTCGAGAGCCTGCTCAAGCGCCACGCCGGTGCCAAGGACTCGGGCACGCTGATTCCGGGCCACGGCGGCGTACTGGACCGTGTCGATGGCGTGCTCGCCGCCCTGCCGGTGTTCGCACTCGGCAAGGAAATTCTCGGATTCTAGGCATGGCTGGCACTTCTCTCCGTCAGGTCGCCGTGTTCGGCGCGACCGGTTCGATCGGCACGTCGGCACTGGACGTGATCGCCCGCCACCCCGAGCGGCTGCGCGCCAGCGTGCTGTCGGCCGGCAGCAAGGTCGATGACCTGCTGGCGCTGTGTGCCATCCATCGGCCCGCACACGCGGTGATTGCCGACGAGGCGCTGTACCCGGCCCTGCGCGACGGCCTGCGTGCGGCCGGCCTGGCGACCCAGGCGCATGCCGGCACGGCGGCACTGGATGCGCTGGCCGGCAGCGATGCCTGCGATACCGTGGTGGCCGCGATTGTGGGAGCGGCTGGCTTGCCATCCACGCTTGCCGCCGCCCGCGCCGGCAAGCGTTTGTTGCTGGCCAACAAGGAATCGCTGGTGCTGGCCGGCGAGCTGCTGACCCACACCGCTGCAGCGGCGGGTGCGGAGATCATCCCGATCGACAGCGAACACAGCGCCATCTTCCAGTGCCTGCGCTCGTGTGACGCCGGCCGTGGCGTGCGTCGGGTGATCCTGACCGCCTCCGGCGGCCCGTTCCGTGGCTGGGACCGCGCCGCGCTGGGCACCGTCACGCCTGCGCAAGCCGTCGCGCACCCCAAGTGGTCGATGGGGCCGAAGATTTCGGTGGATTCGGCCACCCTGATGAACAAGGGCCTGGAAGTCATCGAGGCGCATCATCTGTTCGGGCTGCCGGGCGAGCAGATCGACGTGCTGGTGCACCCGCAAAGCCTGGTGCACTCGCTGGTGGAATTCGTCGACGGCTCCACCCTGGCCCAGCTTGGTCTGCCGGACATGCGCACCACCCTGGCAGTGGGTCTTGCCTGGCCGGAGCGGATCGAATCCGGGGTCGGCGGGCTGGATCTGCTCAGCCAGGGCCGGCTGGATTTCGAGGCCCCGGACACCGCTGCATTCCCGTGTCTGCGCCTGGCCTGGGACGCATTGCGCGCTGGCGGCACCGCCCCGGCGATCCTGAACGCGGCGAACGAAGTGGCTGTTTCAGCGTTTCTTCAGGGCCAGGTGGGTTTCCTAGCGATCCCTGCGTTGGTCGAACACACGCTGACAACGCTTCCGCGGCACAATGCCGACACCCTCGACACCCTGCTTTTTGCCGACGCGCAAGCCCGGCAAATCACTGAACGCGCCCTCGCCCACCACGCCCTTCATGCCTGATCGATCCACGCACGCGAGTTGCACCCATGGGTGATTTCATCGGTTCGGTCTGGTGGATGATCGTCAGCCTGGGCGTATTGGTGACCTTCCACGAATTCGGACACTTCTGGGTCGCACGCCGTTGCGGGGTCAAGGTGTTGCGCTTTTCGGTGGGCTTCGGCAAGCCGTTGTGGATGCGTCGCGACCGCCACGGCACCGAATTTGTAGTGGCCGCGATTCCGCTGGGCGGCTACGTCAAGATGCTCGACGAACGCGAAGGCGACGTGCATCCGGCCGAGCAGGATCAGGCCTTCAATCGCAAGACCGTGTGGCAGCGCATCGCAATCGTCGCTGCCGGCCCCATCGCCAACCTGTTGCTGTGCATGGCAATGCTGTGGGCCATGTTTGTGGTGGGCAAGCAGGATTATTCGGCCACTGTCGGCCGCGCCGATGGCCTGGCCGCCGAAGCCGGGCTGACCCCGGGCGAGCGCATCGTGCGCATCGACGGCCGCAGCGTGAGCAGCTGGAGCGATGCCAGCATGCAGCTCACCACCGCGGCAATGGACAAGCGCGACATCCGCGTCCTCACCGCTTCCGACACTGCCGGCAGCAGCGAACACACCTTGCGCCTGTCGCAGCTGCCGGCCGGTTTCGACGAACGCCGCGTGGCCGCGCTGGCCGGCATCGGCTGGCAGTTCATGTTGCAGCCGCCGGTGATTGCCGAAGTGGTCAAGGGCTCGGTGGCCGATGGCCTGCTCAAGCCGGGCGACCGCATCGTGGCCATCGACGGCCAGCCGATCCGTTCGGCCGAAGACATCATTCCGCAGGTGCAGGCGCTGGGCGCGCACGGTGGCCCCGGCATGATCGAAGTGGCGCGCGGCGAAGACCGCCTGGCACTGGAGATCGCCCCGCGCAAATCGCCGCAGGGCCAATGGATGATCGGGGTGCGCCCTGCCGCCGCACCCGCCCCGGAATACGACAGCCGCCAGCAATATGGGTTGTTCGCCGCGGTGCCGGCCGCGATCCGTGAAACCGGGCGGATGAGCGCCGATTCGCTGGGGATGATGAAGCGCATGCTCACCGGCCAGGCTTCGGTCAAGAACATCTCCGGGCCGGTCACCATTGCGCGCGCCGCCAATGCCTCGGCCGAACGCGGGCTCGACTGGTTTCTGTATTTCCTGGGGTTGCTGTCGCTCAGCCTTGCGATCATTAACCTGATGCCCATCCCGATCTTGGACGGTGGGCATCTGCTGTATTACCTTATCGAGTTGATCAAGGGTAGCCCGATCAGCGAACGGGCCATGATTGCCGGACAATATGTCGGCCTGGCGGTCCTGGCCGGGTTGATGGGACTGGCGTTCTACAACGACATCCTCGGCCTGGTTCCACGATGAAGCTGCTCCACTCTTTCCGCCTGTTGTCGTCGTCATACGCCGGCATCCAGCAACACCCGAATACGACTCCAACCGGATGTGACATGACGCGTCTTCCCACTCGCCGCCTGCTTGCCCTCGCTCTTGCTGCCGGCCTCAGCCTGCCAGCCGTTGCCCTGGCCGCCGAGCCGTTCGTTGCCAGCGACATCCGCGTCGACGGCCTGCAGCGCATCGCCTCCGGCACCGTGTTCACCTATCTGCCGGTGAACCGCGGCGACACCGTGGACGATGCCAAGGTGGCCGACTCGATCCGCGCGCTGTACCGCACCGGTTTCTTCGAGGACGTGCAGCTGGACCGCCAGGGCAACATCCTGGTGATCACGGTCAAGGAACGCCCGGCGATCAACAAGCTCACCGTGACCGGCAACAAGGACATCAAGTCCGAAGAGCTGCTCAAGGGCCTGGGAGACATCGGCCTGACCGAGGGCGGCACCTTCGATCGCCTGAGCCTGGACCGCGTGACCCAGGAACTGACCCGTCAGTACAACAACCGCGGCAAGTACAACGTCGAGATCACCCCGACGGTGAGCCCGCTGGACCGCAACCGCGTCGATGTGGCCATCGCGATCAAGGAAGGCAAGGCGGCCAAGATCCGCCACGTCAACCTGATCGGTACGGAAAAGTTCGCCAACGAGGACATCCTGGAAAACTGGGAATCCAAGGAGCACAACTGGGCCTCGTGGTACCGCCGCGACGACCAGTACTCCAAGGAAAAGATGTCCGGCGACCTGGAGAAGCTCAACGCCTGGTATCTAGACCGTGGCTACGTGGACTTCAGCATCGACTCCACCCAGGTATCGATCAGCCCCGACAAGCGCGACATGTTCGTCAGCGCCGGCGTCACCGAGGGCGAGCAGTACAAGATTTCCGAGATCAAGGTCACCGGCGACACCGTGCTGCCGCAGGCCGACATCGAGCGCCTGGTCATTCCAAAGACCGGCGATATCTTCTCGCGCGCGCTGCTGGAGTACACCTCCGATGCGATCACCAACACGCTGAGCAACGTCGGCTACGCATTCGCCAAGGTCAACCCGATCCCGACCCCCAACCGCGAGGACCGTACGGTTGCGGTGAACCTGCAGGTGGTGCCCGGCCCGCGCGTGACTGTGCGCCGCATCCTCTACAAGGGCAATAGCCGCACCTCTGACGAAGTCTTGCGCCGCGAAATGCGCCAGTTCGAAAACACCTGGTACTCGCAGGCGGCGATCGACCGTTCCAAGATCCGTCTGCAGCGTCTTGGCTACTTCGAGTCGGTGAACGTGGAAACCCCCGCGGTGCCCGGCAGCAACGACCAGGTGGACGTGATCTATGACGTCAAGGAAACCACCTCCGGCAGTTTCGTGTTCGGTCTGGGCTTCTCGCAGGCCTTCGGTGTGACCACCTCGGTGCAGTTGTCGCAGAACAACTTCCTGGGTGGCGGTAATCGTGTGGCGGTGGAAGCCTCGCGCAGCACCTTCCAGCAGCGGTACGCGTTCTCCTACACCAACCCGTTCTTTACCGACGACGGCGTGTCGCTGGGCTACAACCTGTCGTGGCGTTCGCTGGACTATTCGGACTTCAATACCGCGCAGTTCAACAGCAAGAACGGCTCGGCGCAGGTGGTGTTCGGCGTGCCGATCACCGAGAACGACACCGTCTCGGCAATGATCGGTGTGGACAGCAACCAGATCACCACCTTCCCCGGTACCACGCCGCAGGCCATTGTCGATTACATCAGCGCCATCGGTACGGATACCTTCAAGGCCGTGCGTACCGAGTTCGGCTGGGCGCGCGACACCCGCAACGACTTCTTCATGCCCACGCGTGGCATGTACCAGCGCGTCGGCCTGGAAACCACCCTGCCCGGCTCGACGGTCGAGTATTACAAGCTCAACTACCAGATCTCGAACTATTGGCCAATCATTCCGGCCTTGGTGTTGAACACGCGCTTTGAACTGGGCTACGGCGACAGCTACGGTAAGGACAGTAAGGCCGACATCTGTGGCGTAGTCACTAATGGGGCGCTGAACCAGCAGGCTTGTAACGGCACCAACCGTATCCGCAGCGTCACCGCTACCGGCCTGCCGTTCTACGAGAACTTCTACGCCGGCGGTACCAACTCGGTGCGCGGCTTCGAAGACAACACCCTGGGCCCGCGTTCGGAAGTCATCAATGGCTTCAACCGCGGCCAGCCGCTGGGCGGTTCATTAAAGACCGTAGGCTCGGTGGAAATGTATTTCCCCAAGCTGTTCGACAGCCCGTCGGCGCGCGTGTCGGCGTTCTTCGACTTCGGTAACGTCTATAGCGGCGTGGACAACTTCAAGGCCAACGAGCTGCGTGCCTCAACCGGTGTGGCGCTGTTGTGGCGTGCCCCGGTCGGCCCCATCTCGATCAGCTATGCGTTCCCGCTGAAGAAGGAAGACAACGACGAGATCGAGCGCCTGCAGTTCACCTTCGGCGGCCAGTTCTAACGATCACGCAAAAAAAAGGGCGGCCCGTCTGCGCGGGCCGCCCTTTTTCAGACAATCAAAACCAGCTGTGGGACCAATCGGAGACGGCAGACACGGTATCGCTCAGGCAGGCACCGATGTCGGAAGCCTGCGGGCACTGAAGCTGCTGCCCACCGATCGCACGGCCTTGATCGACATCGAAGGATTGGGCCGATGCCGCTGCGACCGCGCCCATCATGACCAGACCACCAAGGATGGAAAGAACGGTTCATATGCTTGCTCCTGGATTCGCCGCTTGATGGCGACAGGACCTGGATACCTAGGCTTTGTTGGGAACTGTTTAATGGTGTGTTCCCCCGTTAAAGCCGTCGCTCCGTATTTACAAGAGGTTCACCCTGATGCGCCTGACCGCCAGTGCAATTGCCGAACAATTTGGTTTGACCCTCGTCGGTGATGGCGCCATCGAAGTCAGCGGCGTTGCCACCCTGGCGCATGCCGGCGCCGGGCAGCTGAGCTTCCTGTCCAACCCGCGCTATCGCCCGCAGCTGGCCGAGACCCAGGCCGCACTGGTGGTGTTGCGCGCCGACGATGCCGAGGCAGCCAAGGGCACCGCGCTGGTCGCCAAGGACCCGTACACCGCCTTCGCCAAGATCGCCGCGCTGTTCGACGTGGCGCCGGTGCGCGCGCCGGGCATCCATGCGTCGGCGGTGATCGACCCCACCGCGCAGGTCTCGGCCACCGCGCATGTGGGCCCGTTCGTCAGCATCGGTGCACGCAGCCGCGTGGGCGATGGCTGTGTGATCGGCACCGGCAGCATCATCGGCGAAGACTGCGTGGTGGACGACGGCAGCGAACTGCTCGCCCGCGTCACCCTGGTCACGCGCGTGCGGCTGGGCAAGCGCGTGCGGATCCACCCCGGCGCGGTGATTGGCGCCGACGGCTTCGGCCTGGCGATGGATGCCGGCCACTGGATCAAGGTGCCGCAGTTGGGTGGGGTGGTGATCGGCGACGATTGCGAAATCGGCGCCAACACCTGTATCGATCGCGGCGCGCTGGAAGACACCGTGCTGGAAGAAGACGTGCGCGTGGACAACCTGGTGCAGATCGCCCACAACTGCCGCATCGGCGCGCACAGCGCGATTGCCGGCTGCACCGGCATTGCCGGCAGCGCCAAGATCGGCCGTTACTGTCTGCTCGGCGGGCATGTCGGGGTGGTCGGGCACCTGGAGATCTGCGACAAGGTGGTGATCACCGGCAAGTCGGTGGTGCGCAATTCCATTCACGAGCCGGGCGAGTATTCGTCCGGCACCCCTCTCACCGACAATCGCACGTGGCGCAAGAATGCCGCGCGCTTCAAACAACTCGATGCGCTGGCAAGGCGCATCCTGGCTGTGGGCAAGGAGAAAGAATGAGTCATCCCGTTTACGAGCTGCCGATCGACGTCAACCAGATCCAGACGCTGATCCCGCATCGCTATCCGTTCCTGCTGATAGACCGGGTCATCGAACTGGACCTGGAGGCCAAGCGCATCGTCGGGCAGAAGAACGTCAGCATCAACGAGCCGTTCTTTCAGGGCCACTTCCCGACCCGCCCGGTGATGCCGGGCGTGCTGATCATCGAAGCGCTGGCGCAGGCCGGCGGCGTGATGACCCAGCTCGGTCTGGGCCGCGATGCGCTGTCCAAGCTGTTCTACATGGTCAAGGTCGACAACGCGCGCTTCAACAAGCAGGTAGTGCCGGGCGACGTGCTGATCCTGGAGGTGCAGATGAAGCGCCTGATCCGCAACATGGGATGCTATTACGGCGAGGCCAAGGTCAACGGCGAAATCGTGGCCAGTGCCGAAGTCATGTGCGCCGGCGCCAGGGAATAACCCGTTTTTGGAGGTGAGACACGATGCGTGATCAAGCAACCTTGATTCATCCCACCGCCGTCATCGACCCGTCGGCGCAGCTGGCCAGCGACGTGCGCGTGGGCGCCTTTTCGCTGATCGGCGCCGATGTCCGGATCGATGCGGGCACCGAGGTGGGGCCGCATTGCTCGATCCACGGCCCGACCACCATCGGCCGCAACAACCGCTTCATCGGCCACGCGGCCATTGGCGGCGAACCGCAGGACAAGAAGTACGCTGGCGAGCGCACCGAACTGGTGATCGGCGACGGCAACGTCATCCGCGAATTCGTCACCATCAACCGCGGTACCGGCGGCGGCGGCGGCATCACCGTGGTCGGCAACGACAACTGGATGCTGGCCTACACGCACGTGGCGCACGACTGCCATGTCGGCAACCACTGCGTGTTTTCCAACAACACCACGCTGGCCGGCCACGTCACCGTGGGCGACTACGTGATCATCAGCGGCTTTGCCGGCGCGCATCAGTTCTGCCGCATCGGCGCGCACGCCTTCCTGGGCATGGGCGCGCTGACCAACGGCGACGTGCCGCCATTCACCATGGTGGGCAGCGAATCGCTGGGCCGCCCGCGCGGCATCAACAGCGAAGGGCTCAAGCGCCGCGGCTTCGACGCCGAACGCATCACCGCGATCAAGCGTGCCTACCGCACGCTGTACGTGGCCGGCCTGCCGCTGGCCGACGCCAAACTGCAGCTGGCCGAACAGGCCAAGAGCAGCGACGACGTGCGCGGGATGCTTGAGTTCATCGAAGCGGCAGAACGGCCGTTGTTGCGATGAATATCGGGACCGGGGACCCGGGACCCGGGATCCGGGAAAAGCAGCGCCTAGACGCAGTTGCTGTGCCGGGTCCCGGGTCCCCGGTCCCCGGTCCCGTGCCCCGCATCGCACTGATCGCCGGCGAAGCCTCCGGCGACATCCTGGGCGCGGGGCTGATCGAGCAGTTGCGGCTGCGCTATCCGACTGCCGAATTTGTCGGCATCGGCGGCGATGCGATGCGTGGTGTCGGTTGCCAGACCTGGTTCGATGCCAGCGAGCTGGCGGTCATGGGCCTGACCGAAGTGCTGCGGCACCTGCCGCGCCTGCTCAAGCTGCGCAGCGCGTTCCGCGAGCGGGTGCTGGCGTGGAAGCCGGACGTGTTCATCGGCATCGATGCGCCGGACTTCAATCTTCCGGTGGAGCGCTGGCTCAAGCAGCGCGGCATCAGGACCGTGCATTACGTCAGCCCGTCGGTCTGGGCGTGGCGCGAGAAGCGCGCCGAGAAGATCGGCGTCAGTGCCGACCTGGTGCTGTGCCTGTTTCCGATGGAGCCGCCGATCTATGCCAGGCACGGCATCGATGCGCGCTTCGTCGGCCACCCGATGGCAGACGACATCGCCTACCAGGCCGATCGCGCAGCCGCGCGCGCCAAGCTCGGAATTTCTGCCTCCAGCACCGTGCTGGCGGTGCTGCCGGGCAGCCGGCATGGCGAGATCAGCCGGCTCGGCGATACGTTTTTCCAGGCCGCCTGGCTGGTCTCCGAGCATCTGCACAACCTGCACGTGCTGGTGCCGGCGGCCAATCCGGGCTGCAAGCAATTGCTGGCCGAGCAGCTCTCGCGCTCGTCGCTGCCGGTGATGCGCTCGCACCTGCTCGACGGCCAGGCACGCACCGCGATGCTGGCCGCCGATGTGGTGCTGCTGGCCTCCGGCACCGCCACGCTGGAAGCCATGCTGGTCAAGCGGCCGATGGTGGTCGGCTACAAGGTCGCGCCGCTGACCTACCGCATCGTCAAGACGCTGGGCCTGCTCAAGGTCAACCGCTACGCGCTGCCCAACATCCTGGCCAACGACGACCTCGCCCCCGAGCTGATGCAGGACGACTGCACCCCGGAACGGCTATGCGTGGCCCTGCTGGACTGGTTCAAGCACCCGGAAAAGGTCGCCGCCCTGCAACCGCGCTATCTCGCCCTGCACGCCGAACTGCGCCGCGACGCCTCCGCGCGCGCGGCCGATGCGGTGGCGGAGCTGCTTGAGGGCCGGGATTCGGGAGTGGGGATTCGGGATTCGTCAGGAGCAACGGCATGACCGACCCCCGCCAGCCGCCCTTGTTTGGCCAATCCCAAATCCCGAATGCCGAATCCCGGATTTTGACCGCCGGCGTCGACGAAGCGGGCCGCGGCCCGCTTGCCGGGCCGGTGGCGGTGGCTGCCGTGGTGTTGGACCCGAGCAAGCCGCGCATCAACGGCCTGGACGATTCCAAGCAGCTCACGGCCGAGCGGCGGGAGCAGTTGTATGCGCGCATCGTGGACCGGGCGCTAGCCTGGTCGGTGGTGTTGATCGACAGCGAAGAGATCGACCGCATCAATATCTATCAGGCCACCATGCTCGGCATGCGCCGCGCGGTAGAAGGTGTGGCGCATGTGGCCGGGTTCGCGCGCATCGACGGCAACCGCGTGCCCAAGGGGCTGCCCTGCCCGGCCGAGGCCTTGATCGGCGGAGACGCGCTGGACCGCGCCATCATGGCCGCCTCGATCGTGGCCAAGGTCACCCGCGACCGCCTGATGCACGAGCTGCACGCGCAACACCCGCAATACCGCTTCGACCAGCACAAGGGCTACAGCACCCCGGTGCATCTGGCCGCGTTGCAGAGCCATGGGCCCTGCCCCCAGCATCGGCGCAGCTTTGCACCGGTGCGATTGGCGCTGGAGGGTCGGGACCCGGGACCAGGGACCCGGGACCCGGAACAGCTGCGGATCGTGCAACACGCCGGCGCCGTCTAGGCACGGACCGGCGCCCCACCGCCCGTGCAGGAAGCGATGCGCGGGCTTTCAACCAGGCGATCCACCGCTGTTCCGGGTCCCCGGTCCCGGGTCCCGCCACCCCACCTGTCAAGCCTTGTTCGCCTTCGCCCCCGCCGGTACCCTGACCACGCATTATTCCGGTCTCGCATGTCCACTTCCCGCTTCGTCCATCTGCACGTCCACACCGAGTTCTCGCTGGCGGATTCAACCATCCGTGTGCCCGAGAAACCGGATCAGGCTGACCCGAAGAAGGCCAAGCAGGCCAACCTGCTGAGCCGCGCGGTCGAACTCGACATGCCTGCGCTGGCAGTGACCGACCTCAACAACCTGTTTGCGCTGGTCAAGTTCTACAAGGCCGCCGAAGGCGTGGGCATCAAGCCGATCGCCGGCGCCGACGTGATGATTGCCACGCCGGACATGACGCCGTGGCGCATGACCCTGCTGTGCCGCGACCGCGAGGGTTACCTGAGCCTGTCGCGGCTACTGACGCGCGCCTGGATGGAAGGCCACCGCCCCGAGGGCGGCGTGGCGATCCATCCGGAATGGCTGCAGGCCGGGCACGCCAACCTGTTCGCGCTGGCCGGCCGCGACAGCCTGGCCGGGCGCCTGTTCAACGAGGGCCGCGCGGACCTGGCCGAGCAGCAACTGGCCGACTGGCAGCGGGTGTTTGGCGATGGCCTGCATCTGGAACTGACCCGCACCGGGCGCGATGGCGAAGAACGCTTCAACCAGTTCGCGCTGCACGCAGCCGGCGTGCGCGGGCTGCCGGTGGTCGCCAGCAACGATGTGCGTTTTCTGTACGCCAGCGACTTCAACGCGCATGAGGCACGCGTGTGCATTTCGTCGGGCCGCGTGCTCGACGACCCCAAGCGCCCTCGCGAGTACAGCGACCAGCAGTACCTGAAATCCAGCGAGGAGATGGCGGCGCTGTTCGCCGACATCCCCGACGCGATCGACAACACCCACGCGTTGGCGCAACGCTGCAACATCGAGATGCGGCTGGGCACCTACTTCCTGCCCGCCTACCCGGTGCCGGAAGACGAGACGCTGGACAGCTGGATCCGCAGCCAGTCGCGCGACGGTCTGGCCGCGCGTCTGGAAAAGAGCCCGCTCGCGCCCTGCAAGACCCGCCAGGACTACGTGGACCGGCTGGAATTCGAGCTGGACACCATCATCAAGATGGGCTTCCCCGGCTACTTCCTGATCGTGGCCGACTTCATCCAGTGGGGAAAGAACCAGGGCATTCCGATCGGCCCGGGCCGCGGTTCCGGTGCCGGCTCGCTGGTGGCCTGGGCGCTGCAGATCACCGACCTGGACCCGCTGCCGTACAACCTGCTGTTCGAGCGCTTCTTGAACCCCGAGCGCGTGTCGATGCCCGACTTCGACATCGACTTCTGCATGGACCGGCGCGACGAAGTCATCGACTACGTGGCGCGCAAGTACGGCCGCGAGCGCGTCAGCCAGATCATCACCTACGGCACCATGGCCGCCAAGGCGGTGGTGCGCGACGCCGGGCGCGTGCTCGGTTTCACCTATGGCCTGGTCGACAGCGTTGCCAAGCTGATCCCCAACATCCTGGGCATCACGCTCAAGGATGCGATGGGCGAAGGCAAGGATTCGGAGATGGCCTCGCCGGACCTGATCCAGCGCTACCAGGTCGAAGACGACGTGCGCGACCTGATGGATCTGGCGCGCCAGCTCGAAGACCTCACCCGCAACGCCGGCAAGCACGCCGGCGGCGTGGTGATCGCGCCCGAGCCGCTCTCCGAGTTCTGCCCGCTGTTCGCCGAACACGACGAAGACGGTCGCGGCAAGAATCCGGTGACCCAGTTCGACAAGGACGACGTCGAAGCGGTGGGCCTGGTGAAGTTCGACTTCCTCGGCCTGCGCACGCTCACCATCATCGATTGGGCGGTGAAGGCGATCAACGTGCGCCACGCGCGCGCCGGCATCGACCCGGTCGACATCACCACCATTCCGCTCGACGACGTGCCCACCTACAAGGGCGTGTTCGCCTCGGGCAGCACCGGTGCGGTATTCCAGTTCGAATCCTCGGGCATGCGCCGCCTGCTCAAGGACGCGCGCCCGGACCGGTTCGAAGACCTCATCGCGCTGGTGTCGCTGTATCGCCCCGGCCCGATGGACCTGATCCCGGACTTCAACGCGCGCAAGCACGGCCAGCAGGAGATCGTGTACCCCGACCCGCGCACCGAAGCCATCCTGAAAGACACTTACGGCATCATGGTGTACCAGGAGCAGGTGATGCAGATGGCGCAGATCGTCGGCGATTATTCGCTGGGCGGTGCCGACCTGCTGCGCCGTGCGATGGGCAAGAAGGTCCCGGCCGAAATGGCCAAGCACCGCGAAATCTTCCGCGAAGGTGCGGCCAAGGGCGGCGTGAGCGCGGCCAAGGCCGACGAGATCTTCGACCTGATGGAGAAGTTCGCCGGCTACGGTTTCAATAAATCGCACGCTGCCGCGTATGCGTTGGTCAGCTACCAGACCGCGTGGCTGAAACGGCATTACCCGGCCGAATTCATGGCCGCCACGTTGTCCTCGGACATGGACAACACCGACAAGGTGGTCGGCTTTCTCGATGAGGTGCGCAACCTCGGCCTCACCGTCAAGCCGCCGCGCGTCAACGAATCTGCATACATGTTCGAGGCTGCCACCCCGGACACCATTCAATACGGCCTGGGCGCGATCAAGGGCGTCGGCCAGGGCGCGTGCGAGGCCATTGTCGAAGAGCGCCAGCGCGGCGGCCCGTACACCACGCTGCTGGATTTCTGCACGCGCGTGGGCACCGCAAAGCTCAACCGGCGCACGCTGGAAGCGATGATCAATGCCGGCGCGATGGACGGGCTGGGCAAGAACCGCGCCTCGCTGATGCTGCAGCTGCCCGAAGTGATGAAGGCCACCGAGCAGATGGCGCGCGAACGTGCCTCGGGCCAGAACTCGCTGTTCGGCGGGCCCGACCCGAGCGCGCCGGCAATGCGCCTGGACCTGCCCGAAAGCAAGGAATGGCCGCTGGGCCAGCTGCTCACCGGCGAACGCGAAACGCTGGGCTTCTACCTCAGCGGCCACCCATTCGACCCGCACCGCGAGGAAGTGCGCGAGCTGGTCGGTTGCGACCTGGGCGCGCTGGAAAAGATCCTGGCCTCGCAACAACGTGGCGGCGGCGGTGGAGGCGGCGATGGCGAAAAACGCGCCTGGCGCCCGGAAGTCAGCGCCATCCTGGCCGGCCAGGTGATCGGCGTGCGCCGCAAGGGCGACAGCCAGGTATTCGTGCAGCTCGAAGACGGCCGTGGCCGGGTGGAATGCAGCGCGTTCTCCGATGCGATGGCCGAGTTCGGCCACCTGCTCACCCGCGACCGCATCCTGATCGTCAAGGGCGGCCTGCGCGAAGACGAATTCAACGGCGGCTACAGCCTGCGCATCCGGCAGTGCTGGGACTACGAGCAGATCTGCGCCGACCACGCGCAGCGCCTGTCGCTGCGCCTGGACCTGCGCGAGAAGCAGGCCTTCAAGCGCATCGACGCGCTGCTGGCCAAGCACCGCCCCGGCAAGACGCCGCTACGTCTGGACCTGCTGCTGCGCGACCAAAATGGCGGTGTGGCCGGCATGCTCGACCTCAACGGCAGCCACTCGGTGCGCATCGACCAGCAACTGATGGACAGCCTGCGCGCGGACCCGGCAGTGCGGACGTTGAAGATCAAGTACAGCCCGCCGTGGGCGTGAGGGGCCGGGATTGGGCATTCGGGATTGGGGATTCGGGATTGGGGATTCGCAAGAGCAGCACTGCGACTTCGGCACTGCAGTAGACCGCTGTTGCGAATCTCGAATGCCCAATCTCCAATCCCCGCCGCGCAACCGAACGGCTGCGTACGGGCCAGCCACACCGCTTCAGCTACACTCCCCGCCTTACGTTGACGACGCCATTGCATGAATCCTAACTACCTCGACTTCGAGCAACCCATCGCCGATCTGGAAGCCAAGATCCAGGAACTGCGCAACGCCAGTACCGGGCCTGCAGTCAACGTGGAGACCGAAGTGCGGGCGCTGCGCGACAAGGCGCGCGTGCGCACCGCACAGATCTTCCGCGACCTGTCGTCGTGGCAGATCTCGCAGCTGGCGCGCCACCCGCAGCGCCCGTACACGCTGGACTACATCGGCACCATCTGCGACGAATTCCAGGAACTGGCCGGCGACCGCGCCTATGCCGACGACAAGGCCATTGTGGGCGGGCTGGGTCGCATCGACGGGCGCCCGGTGGTGATCATCGGGCACCAGAAGGGCCGCGATACCAAGACTAAGGTGGCACGCAACTTCGGCATGCCGCGGCCCGAGGGCTACCGCAAGGCGTTGCGCCTGATGAAACTGGCCGAGCGTTTCCGGCTGCCGCTGCTGACCTTCATCGATACCCCCGGCGCCTATCCGGGCATCGGTGCCGAAGAGCGCGGCCAGTCCGAGGCGATCGCGCGCAATCTTCTGGAAATGGCCGAACTCAAGATCCCGGTGATCTGCACCGTGATTGGCGAAGGCGGCTCCGGCGGCGCCCTGGCGATCGGCGTGGGCGACCGCACCTTGATGCTGGAATACGGCACCTACTCGGTGATTTCGCCCGAAGGCTGCGCCTCGATCCTGTGGAAGGACGCGGGCAAGGCCAAGGATGCCGCCGAACAGCTCGGCCTCACCGCCAAGCGCCTGAAGGGCCTGGGCCTGGTCGACAAGGTGATCCGCGAACCCACTGGCGGCGCGCACCGCAATCCCGAACAGATGGGCAAGCGCCTGAAAGCCGTGCTGCTCAACGAGCTGGACGCGCTGGAAAAGATCCCGGTGGATGCGTTGCTGCAGCAACGGTACGAGCGCTTGCGCAGCTACGGTGCCTACGAAGGGCATTGATCCGCATGCACGATGACCGGCCGCGCCAGGTGCGCGGCCTTGGAAAGGACGCCCCACCCGCATGTCTCCGCTTCTGCTGATTTCGCTGCTGCTGCAGGCCGCCTGCTGCATCCACGTCGTGCGCAGCGGTCGCCCGCTGTACTGGATCTTCCTGCTGTTGGCATTTTCGCTGCTGGCGGTGCTGGTCTACGTGTGCGTGGCGGTGATCCCCGATCTGCGTAACGACCCCAACGCACGCCGCAGCCTCAAGCGCGTGCGCGGCACCCTGGATCCGCAGCGCGAACAGCGCGATGCGGCGCGCCGCCTGGATGTGGCCGACACCCCGGAAAATCGTCGTCAGCTCGCCGAGACCTTGCTGGCGCGCGGCGATTACGCACAGGCGGCCGAACATTACCAGGGCGCATTGCGCGGGCTGTATCGCGACGATCCGCACCTGATGCTCGGCCTGGCCAAGGCCCAGTTCGGGCTGGGCCAGCCGCAACAGACGCGGCAGACCCTGGATGCCCTGATCGCAGCCAACCCCAGCTTCCGTTCGCATGACGGGCACTTGCTGTATGCGCGTGCGGTCGAGGACAGCGGCGACAGCGACGCCGCGCTGCACGAGTACGAAACGCTGGCCCAGGGCTATCCCGGCGAAGAGGCGCGCGTGCGCTATGCACAACTGCTGCAACGCATCGCACGCCCCGACCAGGCCAAGGCGGTCTACGAACAGGTGCTGCGTCACGCCGGCGCATCGCCCAGGCATTACCAGCGCGAGCAACGTGCCTGGGTCGAGCAGGCGCGCAGGGGCCTGCGCGAATTGGACCCAGGCGCGTGAGCGCGGCCTGAGTCAATCGTTACAGGCGTGCGCAGGCGCGTTGCGACATACGCTCAGAACGGCTTGGCCAGCACCAGCCAGATCACGCCGACCAGCAGAATCACCGGCACTTCGTTGAACCAGCGCAACGCCCGGCCACTGGGCACTGCCCGCCCCTGTTCGGCGCCTTTGACCCAGCGGCCGGACACGATGTAATGGGCAAAAATCAATGCCACGGCAAACAGCTTGGCGTGCAGCCAGCCGCCGGCGACCATCGTCGGGAAATCCGGGATCACCCGGTAGCCCTGCCACAACACCGCGCCCAGCAGCAGCGCCAGACCAAGCATGCTGTGGCCGAATTTGTACAGCCGCCGCCCCATCAGCACCAGGCGCGCGCGCACCGCAGTGTCGTTTCCGGCTTCGGCGATATTGACCAGGATGCGCGGCAGGTAGAACACCGCGGCCATCCAGGCGATCACGAACAACAGATGAAAGGTCTTGATCCACAAATACAGGGTCATGCGCTGGCTCCACTGGCTCGCGTAGGATGGCCCGCATTTTCACCTATCCGCACGCGCGAAAGCAGCTGACGTCCATGCAGCAGTCCGACCAGAAACAGTACGACGCCCACTATTTCCGCCGCTGGTATCGCGATGCCGGCCTTGCCGACCCTGCCCGGCTGCGACGCAAGGTCGCACTCGCCGTAGCCCAGGCCGAGTACTACCTGGAGCGGCCGATCCGCAGCGTGCTCGATGTGGGCTGCGGCGAAGCGGCATGGCGCGCACCCTTGCTGGCGTTACGGCCGAAGCTGAGCTATCTGGGCTTCGACAGCAGCGCCTACGCCGTCCAGCGTTATGGCCGCAGCCGTCAGATCCACCCCGCCCGCTTCGGCGATTTCGCCTGGCTGCGCCCCTGCGCACCGGTGGACCTGCTGATCTGCTCGGACGTACTGCATTACGTGCCCACCCGCGAATTCAACCAGGGCCTGCCCGGACTGGCCGAGATGTGCGCCGGGGTGGCATTTCTGGAGGCGTTCGCACAGGAAGATGCGTTCGAAGGCGATCACGACGGCTTCCAGGCGCGACCGGCGCGTTGGTATCGCAAGCGCTTCGCCAGCGTGGGCTTCGCTGCGCTCGGGTCGCACTGCTGGTTGTCGCCGCAATTGGCTGGAGAGACGTCTGCGTTGGAGCGTGGCTGAGCAGATTCGCTTGAGTATGCGTGGGCTTCGCCCCGTACCCTCACCCCAACCCCTTATCTCTTGGCGATCTGCCAGATTAGGTGTCGAGAGCCGGCGTGGTCGACCGATAACCCACAGGTCTAAACAACCGCGGGAGAGCGAGGTCGCCACGCCGGGATCTCCTGGCAAACGCCCGAACAGTTGCTGGAGTTGGCACTCGTAACGATCAGGCTGGGCAGCCCAGGAGAGCTCTCGACCCTTCGAGCATAGCGGAGTTTTTCCATGGCATACGGCGTAGGTATCGATGTCAGCAAGCAGTGGTTGGATGTGCATGTGCATGGCTGCAAAGGCGAACGGCGCTTCCCCAACACGGCGGCAGGTCTGCGCCAGCTGCGCAGCTGGCTGGGACACATGGAGCTGCACCAGGTGGTACTGGAAGCCACGGGCGGCTACGAACTGGCAGCGTTGGATGCGCTGCATGCGGCCGGCCTGCCGGTGGCGCGTGTGAACCCTCGCCAAGCGCGTGACTTTGCCAAGGCCATCGGCCAACTGGCCAAGACCGACACCTTGGATGCGCGTGTGCTGGCGCAGATGGCGATGGTGGTATCACTCACGCCCTACCAGCCGCTGGAAGGCTGGCGCCGTCAGCTGCGCGAGTACCAGCAGCGCCGCACGCAGGTGTTGGCGACGGTGCAGCAGGAGCGCCAGCGGCTGTCTCAACTGACCGATGTGTGGCTGCGCAAGCGGGCGCAGGCCGGCGTGCGGCAATGGCAAAAAGAGCTGGCGGAGTTGGATGCGCGCATCGCCCAACAGGTGGCTGCACGTGCCGAGCTGGAGGTGCTGGTCCAGGTCAAGGGCGTCGGCCCGGTGCTGGTCGCGACCTTGGCGGCGCAGCTGCCCGAGCTGGGCCGTCTCACCGGCAAGGCGATCGCCAAACTGGTCGGGGTGGCGCCGCTGGCACGCGACAGCGGCACGTTGCGCGGTGCCCGCAGCATCTGGGGAGGACGCGCCTGCGTGCGGCAAGTGCTGTACATGGCGGCGCTGGTGGCGGTGCGCTTCAACCCGGCCCTGCGCGAGTTTTACCAGCGGCTACGCACGCAGGGCAAAGCGGGCAAGGTCGCCCTCGTGGCGGCGATGCGCAAATTATTGGTCATCCTCAACGCCAAGATGCGAGATCAACTGGCGGCTAGCGCCGCCAGTTGATCAAGACAGTTGCTCTCCCGCAGGAGAGGGGCTTGCTTCTGCAGGCCTGATGTCATCCGGCCGCCTAACGCGATCTTCCAGCCGCGCGAGCTGTTCCTTCTCCCCTCGGGAGAAGGTGCCCCGCAGGGGCGGATGAGGGTACGGGCGAAGCCTCATGCAGTTTGAATGGACGTGGGCTTCGCCCCGTACCCTCACCCCAACCCCTCTCCCGCAGGAGAGGGGCTTACTTCTGCAGGCCCAACGTTGGCTGCTGCCGAACGCGATCTTCCAGCCGTGCGAGCCATCCGGAAGACCACAAACAGCAGCAAATAACGCTGCTTGTGCCTGCCATAGCTTCCGTGACAGCCTCAACCGTCCGCAGCCCCATTAAGGTGCAAATGCGCCAAACCCGGTATGCTGCGTGGCAGCAAAACCGCACGGATGGGTGGAATGCTTTATCAACTGCATGAGCTGACCCGCAATCTGCTGGCCCCATGGGTGCATCAGGCCCAGGCGAACGCCAAGATGTTCTCCGACCCCGACAGTTTGTGGGCTTCGCTTCCCGGCGCCGAGCGCATGGCCGCCAGCAACGAGCTATTCCATCGGCTGGGCAAGGAATACGAAAAGCCGGCCTGGGCGCTCGACGATGTCGAGATGGATGGCCATTCGCTGCCGATCATCGAACGTGAAGTGCTGAGCAAGCCGTTCAGCCGGCTGCTGCGCTTCAAGCGTTTCAGCGACCACGTCGAGCTGATCGGCAAGATGAAGGAGCAGCCTGCCGTCCTGGTGGTTGCGCCGTTGTCCGGTCACCACGCCACGCTGCTGCGCGACACTGTGCGCACCCTGCTGCGCAACCACAAGGTCTATGTCACCGACTGGGTGGACGCGCGCATGGTGCCGCTGGAAGCCGGCGCGTTCCGGCTCGAGGACTACATCACCTATATCCAGGAGTTCATCCGCCATATCGGCGCCGAGCGCCTGCATGTGGTGAGCGTGTGTCAGCCCACCGTGCCGGTATTGGCGGCAGTGTCGCTGATGGCGAGCAACGACGAACCCACGCCGCGTTCGCTGGTGATGATGGGCGGGCCGATCGATGCGCGCCGCAGCCCGACCCAGGTCAACAACCTGGCCACCGAGAATGGCATCGAGTGGTTCCAGAACAACCTGATCCACACCGTGCCGTTCCCGTATCCGGGCCATGGCCGTCAGGTGTATCCGGGCTTCCTGCAGCACGCCGGTTTCCTGTCGATGAACCCCAACCGGCACGTGATGTCGCATTGGGATTTCTACACCGATCTGGTCAAGGGCGACCTGCAGGATGCGCAGGCGCACCGGCAGTTCTACGACGAATACAACGCTGTGCTCGACATGCCGGCGGAGTATTACCTGGACACGATCCGCGTGGTGTTTCAGGACTTCCTGCTGCCGCAGGGCAAGTGGAAAGTGGATGGCCAGTTGGTCAAGCCGTCGGCGATCCGCAACACCGCGCTGCTGAGTATCGAAGGCGAACTGGACGATATCGCCGGCCTCGGCCAGACCGAGGCGGTGCACGATCTCTGCACCGGCATCGATGCGGCGCATCGCCGTCATCTGGTGGTGGAAGGCGCCGGTCACTACGGCATCTTCAGTGGCCGCCGTTGGCGTGAAGTGGTGTACCCGCAGGTACGCGAATTCATCGCCCGCTACGATGCCGACCCGGTCGGCAGCCGCGACCCGGCCACCGTGACGCCGATCCGCAAGCGCGGCAAGCGCGCCTGATCCAAGAAATAAAATCCCCGGCACGGCCGGGGATTTTTTTGTATCGCGACTAAGATCGGCCAGCAAACCTGCTACGCAGCCGCCAGGCGTGCGCGGGCCGCGGCCACAATCGGCAGGTTTCGCTCGCACGCTCCGTTACATGGCCGCTGCCCACACCCGTCCGACAACTGCTCGCCACGTGTTGCTAGCTGCTCTCTACGTGCGACAGTCCAGGTGAAGCAATGCCAGCCAGCAACGCCATCATCGATGCTGTGCATGCCGATACATCGCGCGCGCGTCACGCAGCCGTTTCACCACTCTTCACCAACTGCTGCTTGGCGAACATGCCGTGCAGCTTGCCGAAGGCGCGCGCCAGATGCAGCGTGACGAACAACAACAGCACGCCCACCGCGAACAACGGCAACGTCAACCAGGAACCGGTGATGTCCACGCCATCCCAGGTCAGCACGGCAGTGTTGTCGAACAACACTACAAGCGGTGAAGCGGCCAGCCCCAGCGACAGCAGCGTGCAAGACACGGTGAAATAGAGAGTGCCCAGTGGCAGCATCAACACGAAGTACAGCATCGTGCTCCAGGTGCGCACGTCGGTGAACATCGCGCCGATGCGTTGCAGCCAACTGCCTTGCAGGCCCGGATGTTGCGGGCGACGCAGCATGCGCACGCCCAGCAGCGTTTCGACCACGCGGCCTTCCACCAGCGATAACACCCGTACCGAGTCGAAGAACAACACCAGCAGCGGCACGCCGATGATCAGGATCAGCAGCCCGATCGACAGACTCGCGCCAGTGACGACCCAGGTGAAATAGAACACGCCGGTGAGCAGCGACAGCAGCATGTAAAACAGTGCGCCGTAGGTACGCGGGTCGGCCGAAGTTGGCAATCCACGACGCGCGTTTGGGCGGCGCCGGTGGACGCAACGCGCGGGTCACGGTTATTTCGGTTTCGCGGTAGATCTCGGCCACTTCCTCCGGCGCGCCGTAGCTGGCAGCCACGCCTGCAATGACCTCCGCCTCGCTCTTGCCGTTGCTGTTCCGCAAGCTCGGCGCGCAGATATTCTTCTGCGTCGTAGAGCGCATCCTGGATCATCGCCGGTTCGGCGCCCGCCAGCGCCTACCGCAGCTGCGCCAAGTAATCGGAAATGGTGGTCGGCAACGGATGTGACTGCGCAATCGTGTTCATAAGTGGGTCCCCTGCAGGACTGAGTCAACGGAATCACGGGTGGCGCGCCAGGCGGCGGTCCATTCGCGCAGGCAGTCTCGCCCGCTGTCGGTAATGCGGTAATAACGGCGCGGCGGCCCGGATGCAGATGGCTCGATATGACTCTGCAACAGCCCTGCCCCTTCCAGATTGCGCAGTACCGGATACAAGGCGCTCTGCTTGCCGCTGAGCACGCCTTCCAGCCGCTCCAGCCGTTTGGCGATGAGATAGCCGTACAACGGCTCATCGGCCTGGGCCAGGACCGCCAGCAAGGCCAGCGATACCGTGCCGGCACTCAGCTCCTTCTGAAATTTGCGTAGGTAGACATCCGGCTCGCTCATCGGCCATCTCCACTAGGTCGAAGGTGATGCTATGTAAAATCTAGCTATAGCGAATGTGTCGGTAGTCATGGGCGGGGATCGGGGATCGGGGATCGGGGATCGGGATCGGGATCGGGATCGGGATCGGGGATTCGGCATTGGGGATTCGCAACACAAAACATCGCCGTGGTCGCCAGCGTGTTTGAGCAATTGTCAGCATCACAGCGAGCTCCACCGCAGAACGCAGTGCCGCCGTTGCGAATGCCGAATCCCCAATCCCCGCCCCAGTAGCGCCCGCCTGCGCAAACCCTAGTGCGTTCATGAGCTTAGAACCTTTGGGTTACTGCGTTTCCGGCGCGGCTTTACTACAGTCAATGCCCCTCGCGCCGATAAGTTTCGCTCAGGGGCTTTTCACTTTTCGATGGGGCAATACGATGCAATTGACGCGCTTGGCGCAGCCGACCATGGCTGACACTTCCTTTGGTGCCACGCGGCGCCTGTGCCTTGCGATTGGGTTGGCGTTGCCGGCACTCGGCGTTGCGCAGGTGCAACCTGCCCCGGTCAAAGCCGAGGAGGCCGTGGCCGAGCCGGCAAAGCCGGTCACCGCGGCGCCTGCCACCGCCAAGGGCTATCCGCTCGAAGCGCAGGGCTGGGGCGCCAAGCAGGGCGGCAACATGTGGCAGGTGCGCTGGGTCGAAGACTGGTCGTATCTGAAAGACCCGTCCAAGCGCAAAAGCCCGTTCGACCCGCTCAAGTACATCCCGCTCAATGACGCCGGCGATGTGTATGTGTCGCTCAGCAACGAGCTGCGCGTGCGCAGCAACACCATCACCAACCCGGGGCTGATTCCGGGCAGCCCTTCGCAGCAGCAGTATCTGCTGCGCGCCTTCTTCGGGGCGGACCTGCATGTGGGCAAGCATTTCCGTCTGTATACGGAGCTGGCGCACGGCAGCCTGGATGGGCGCAACGAAGGCGCCAAGACCGGTACGCAGGAGAACAACGCGATCCTGCAGCAGGTGTTTTTCGACGTGAAGGGGCGCGCCGCCGATACCGATCTGGGCCTGCGTGTGGGCCGGCAAGTGTTCGTCGATGGCCCGACCACGCTGATGGCGTTGCGCGACAACACCGACATCTTAGTGACCTTCAACGGCGTGCGCGCTTGGGCGATCGGCGACAAAACGCGTGTTGACGTGTTCGATTTCAACTTCAATCTGGATGGCACCGAAGGCCTGGGCGACGACCGCATCGACCGCTCGCGGCACTTCCGCGGCGTGGTCGGCGGCTACCGCTTGCCGACCGCCAAGCCGATGTATCTGGAGCCGTTCTTCTACCAGTTCCGCAACGACAACCAGCTCTGGGGCCGCCAGACTGCCGAAGAAAATCGCAATTACTACGGCCTGCGCCTGTGGGGCAACGTGGGCAAGCTGCGCACCGACTCGTTCGTGACCGTGCAGCGCGGCAGCTTCGGCGGACGCGACCTGCGCGCCTACATGGCCAGCACCTCCAACGCCTGGTCGTTGAGCGAAACCGGCTGGAAGCCGCGGCTTGGCTTCCATAGCGAAATCGCTTCCGGTGGCGGCGGTGCTTCCGGCACCGGCACGCTGCGCAACAACAACTTCCTCTACGGCAATACGATCTACTTCAGCTGGGCCACGTTCTTCGGCCCGGTGAACCTGGTCACTGCCGCGCCCACGTTCACCTTCTCGCCCACGTCCAAGATCACCGTGAATCTGGAATGGGAAACCCTGTGGCGCCAGACCACCAGCGATGCGATCTACAACAATCAGGCGCGCGCCTACGCACGCACCCAGAGCACCGGCGAGCGTCGCATCGGCACCATGCCGCGCATCAATGCCACCTGGAACATCGACCCGAACTGGTCGGTGACCTTCCGCGCCGAACACCTGATGGCGGGTCCGGCGTTGGAGAAAGCCGGCTACGGCGATTCGACCTTTGTGATGGGCTGGTTGAATTTCCGGTTCTAAGCACGCCGTGTGGTCAGCGCGCTCGAGTGCGCTGAGTGGATGGGTGCGTTCTGCATCCTCAGCATCTGCTGCCGTGATGACATGCCGCGTCCCGCAAGGACGCGGCATGGTGGTTTGAGCGTGGGCATGCGCGACAGCAGCGCAAACCGCTGCGTGCGCCATGCAACGGGCACAAGCAAACGCGCGCAATCAGCACTCACAGCAACGAGCAGCTCCTGGCGAACGACTACCCAGCAGCTTTAGAGCGGCTACAAACGACCGCGGAGCTGTAAAGCGGAAGCAGCCGGTGGTCGGGATCGGCATACCACTTCGCTGCGGGTCTTCCATGCGATCCAGGCCAACCTGACGACTGCTCGCTACGTTGTGCTTGCCGCACGTGAATGGTCGTCAAGCAGCTGCCGCAACTGCAGGCGTTGCGCGTGCACGCACAGAAGGCGTACGCAGGCAGCCGCCTGGCAGAGCAGAAATCCTCTTGCGTTACTGCAACGATGGGGCAGCGCGCTGGGCCGCAAGCGCGCTGCCTGCCAGCGGCCAACGCTCTTCGCCGGCGTTGCCTATCGGTTTTGCGTACTGACGCAGCATCAGGCTCTTGCCATCGTGACCGGGCTGCAGCGGGCGCGCCTGCCCGCGTAGCGCGGGTGGCAGGTCGGCCAGACGCTGCGCGAGCGGCGTTGCATCGGCAGGGCGATCACGCAGCCACTGCACCGCTGCCAGCGCGCGCACTGCAGCCGCGGTGTCCTGCAGCTTGTGCTGATAATTGGCATAGTCAGGACGCGACACGCTTGCCAGCAAACACCCCGTTGCATTGGCGATACAGGCCACCGACGTGGTCTGGGGCTCCGAAATCAGCGTGTGTGGAACCGGTTGATCCTGCGCCAGCAAGTTGCGCACCGGCGCGCCGCAGGCCCAGGTGTAGGTCGGTGCCAGCAAGGCCTGGGTGCGCTCAGGGTCCAGCAACCGCAATGGAAACCGATCCTGCCAGGATAGTTGGCGGTCTTGCCTCAAGGCATCCTCCTGCAGCATCGAAAATGCCAGACGCGATTCACCGTGCAATGCATTGCACAGTGCGATGTCGTCCACCGCCAGCGGCCCAAAGGCAGTAGTGCATTGCGCGGGCAACGGATGCTGCGTCGGCAATTCGGCCAGCATGTCGGCGAACAGGTGCGCGTTGCCGCGCAGCATCGCCGCGCCAATCATCGGCATCAGCAGGTTATCGCCGCTGCGCAGCAGCACACGTGCAACCTGCGCATCGGCGCAGACACCGGACAACGCCTGCGTGGTACGCCCCTGGACAAAATCCAGCGCATTGGCGGTCATCGACAGGGTTAACCGCGGCGACTCCGGTAGCAGTGCACTGATGTCGGGCCGGAACGGGCTGCGGTAATCACCGTAATCTGCCAGCGCGCGCAGCCTGGCCAACAGCGGCGCCTGGGCGGCGAGCGCATCGGCGTAGGCGTGCGGTTGTTGTCTGACCAGATCCAGGCAGCTCCCAGCGCTGGCACTGCACAATGCAGGCGCGGTCGACGGCCACTGCGGCTGGCGCGGATACCGCGCAGCGGCACTTTGGAACGCTGCACCTGCCGGCAATCGATTGAACCGTTCCAGATCCTGCGCCAGCACGTTCTCACGCTGCGCCTCCGGCATGGCGTACGACAGCGACCAGAGCGCGGCGAACATATTGGTCCCACGCAACGGCGGCTGCGGTTGGCGCAACTGCGCCAATGCCTGACGTTGCGCCTGGGGAATCGGCCAGCGCTTGGAGGTCGCGTACAGCGCCACCAGCACCGCCATCAGGATGCAAATGGCGAGCAACGCTGTCTTGAGGAATCTGGTAAGCATCCGATCAACCTTCCATGCGTAGTGGCGCATCTTAGGCCACTGGCGCGTGCATGCGATGGGCAAGCGAATGCGCGTCGTCGCGTGGGTACCGCGTTGTTTCAGGATGCAAATACATCGGCAGCTGATGCGTGAGAGCTGCGTACGGCTTGGACACAAGCCCCGCCAGGTAGATGACATGCTTGGAGTTCCGCTCTTGCGGTGGGACGAAGAGCGCAGAGGCTGCTCACTCAGGCAGCCGTGGCGGACGTACCCTCATCCGGCGCTGCGCGCCACCTTCTCCCGGTGGGAGAAGGGAGGTGTTCCGCTGCCTGTCTCGGTGCCTGTCTCGGTACCTGTCTCGGTACCTGTCTCGGTGCCTTTGTCGGTGCCTTTGTCGGTGCCTTTGTCGCTGCCTTTGTCGCTGCCTTTGTCGCTGCCTTTGCCTGTGTCGGTGCCCGGGCCTGTCGCGGTCTCGGTGCAGGTCTCGGTGCCTGTTGTCTGCGCGCCTGTGCCGCCGTCTGTGCCACTGCAGTTGCCGTTGCCATTGACGCACGGTCGCCTGAGTTGCAGCAGCTCCACGCACAGCCAGCCGCTGTTACCAATCCCGAATGCGCAATCCCACATCCCCGCCCCACCTCCACCGGACGCGGCCGAGTGCCTACAATGCGCAGATGTCCGAATCCCCTACTCCGCACGCACGCCCCTCCCTGCAACGGGTCTTTTTGACCGGGTTGCTCACCCTGCTGCCGGTCTGGTTGACCTGGGTGGTGGTGAAGTTCGTTTTCTCGCTGCTTTCCGGGATCAGCAGCCCGTGGGTGGTGCCGCTGTCCGAGCGCATCGCGGCCTCGTTCCCCGATTATCTGGGCTGGATCAAGGCGCTGTGGGTGCAGAACACCATCGCATTGATCGCCACGGTGGCCGCCATCCTGTTTGTCGGCATCCTGAGCCGGCGCGTGATCGGCCAGCGCCTGTTGCGCTGGTTCGAGGCGATCATGCGGCGCATTCCGCTGGCCAGCGTGGTCTACGACAGCGCGCGCAAGCTGCTCGACATCCTGCAGACCCAGCCCGGCAGTACCCAACGCGTGGTGCTGATTGACTTCCCGCATCGCGACATGAAGTCAGTCGGTTTGGTCACCCGCGTGATCAAGGAACAGGGCACCGGACGCGAGCTGGCGGCAGTGTATGTGCCGACCACACCGAACCCCACCTCCGGCTATCTGGAGATCGTGCCGGTGGAACTGCTCACGCCCACCGACTGGAGCGTGGATCAGGCAATGAGCTTCATCATCTCCGGCGGCGCCGTGGCGCCCGAATCGGTTCCCTTCACCCGGACTGCGGATCGCTGAGACCATGAAACAGGCGCGTACCCTCGACGATCGTGCGGTCCGCCTGTTCATTGCCTTGGCGGCGTTCTTTTGCGTCAACGCAGCGCTGGCCGAGTTCATCGGCGTCAAGATCTTCGCGCTGGAAGACACGCTCGGCATCGCGCCGTTGAACTGGAACCTGTTCGGCCAGAGCGGCTCGCTCAGCTTCACCGCCGGCACCTTGCTGTGGCCGGTGGTGTTCATCATGACCGACACCATCAACGAGTTCTTCGGCAGCCGCGGGGTGCGTTTCATCTCGTGGGTGGCGGTGGCGTTGATCGGCTATGGCTTCGCGTTCGCGTTCGCGTTCGCGGCCATCGCGCTGGCACCGGCCGGTTGGTGGGTGACTGCGGCGCAGAGCCAGGGTGTTCCCGATTACCAGGCTGCATTCGCGGCGGTATTCGGGCAAGGGCTGTGGACCATCGGCGGCTCGCTGGTGGCGTTCCTGTTCGGCCAGTTGATCGATGTCTCGGTGTTCCACCGGATCCGCCGCGTCACCGGCGAAAAACACGTGTGGCTGCGCGCCACCGGCTCCACTGCGGTGTCGCAGCTGGTGGACAGCTTCGTGGTGATCTATATCGCCTTCGTGCTCGGCCCGCAGCATTGGTCCATCGACCAGTTCCTGGCGGTGAGCACACTCAACTATGTCTACAAGATGGGCTTTGCCATTGCACTGATCCCGCTGCTGTATCTGGCGCGGCGCGGCATCAGCGCGTATCTGGGCGCCGAGCGTGCAGAGCAACTGCGCGAAGAAGCCGCCGCGGAGTGACCGGGCCGCGTCTAGCCGAGTCATCGCGCCGGTGCATCGCCGCAGCAACGCCTCACCATCAGTGGTACTTACCCTCGCATGACAGACATGCGCACCTTGCGCTGTGGTCGAATGCGACATTCCCTACCAATGCCGCAGCGCACCACGCCAGGGCAGCGCGGTCCGCGCCCATGCGCCGCATGAATTGCCGATAGGCGGTATGACCGCAGTGGGTGGCCGTAACCGTGCAGATCGGGCAAGCTCCCCGCTCGCTTGTTTCCGGAGCCGGTAATGCCCCTCAGCTTTTCCCGCCTGCTGTCGCTGGCCCTCGCCGCTGTGTTGAGCCTGTCAGTGGCAGCGCCCGCCGATGCGGCCAAGAAGAAGACCGCCAAGGCACAGACCACGCAAACGCGCGCGAAGGCGAGCAAAGCCAAGAAGACCACCAAGCCTGCGGCCAAGGCGTCCAGAACCGCCAAGGGCAGCAAGGCAGCCAAGGCGCGCCCACGCCCGGTCGTTGCCCCGGTAGTGCTGACCAAGGCGCAGCAGCTCAACCTGCTCTACGACCAGTACTGGGACGCCTCGCTCAAGCTCAATCCGCTGCAGGCCACCTTCCAGGGCGAGAGCCGCTACAACGACGAGTTGCCCAACTTCCTGTCGCCGGCGTTCCGCCAGCAGTCGCACGATTTCACCGTGCTGTGGCTGGGCAAGGCCGAGGCGCTGGGGCCGGACGGCCTGAGCGGGCAGGACCTGCTCAGCTACCAGATCTTCGTGCGCGATGCGCGCAGTGCGCTGGCCGCAGAGCAGTTCCCCAGCTGGATGCTGCCGATCAACCAGTTCTACAACATCGCCAGCATCGCGGTAGTGCTGGGCTCGGGCACCGGCGCGCAACCGTTCAAGACGGTCAAGGATTACGACAACTGGTCGCGGCGTGCGCTGGGCATTCCCGACCTGTTCGACCAGGCCATCGCCAACATGCGCGCCGGCATGCAAGCAGGCGTGGTGCAGCCCAAGGTCCTGATGCAGAAGGTGCTGCCGCAGCTGGACGCGATCATTGCGCGCAATGCCGAAGACAGCCTGTTCTGGGGCCCGGTGCGCAACCTGCCGGCCGACATGTCCGAGGCCGACAAGCAGCGTATCACCGCCGAGTACAAGCGGCTGATCGAGGTGCGCATCCTGCCGGCCTACCGGGCGCTGCGCGGCTTCATCGCCACCGAATACCTGCCCGCCTGCCGCGATGCCGACGGCCTGGCGGCGCTGCCCAATGGTGCGGCGTGGTATGCCTACGACGTGCGGCAGAGCACCACGTCCGATCTGAGCCCGGAGCAGATCCACCAGATCGGGCTGGACGAGGTCGCGCGGCTGCAGGGCGAGATCGCCGCGCTGGCCAAGCAGGTCAAGTTCCGCGGCAACCTGCCCAAGTTCTACAAGTTCATGCAGACCGACAAGCGCTTCAGCTTCCGCAGCGACACCGAGCTGCTGGGGTATTACCGCGGCCTGCAGGGCCGCGTGCAAGGCGCAGTGCCGCGGCTGTTCAACATCCAGGACATGCCGCCGCTGGAAGTGCGCGCGGTGGAACCGCAGCGGGCGCAAGCGGCTGCCAGCGGCTCGTACATGCGCCCCAGTGCGAATGGCAGCAATGGCGGCACGCCGGGCATCTTCTACGTCAACACCTCCGACCTGCCGTCGCGCAAGACCTGGGAAGCGGAGAGCCTGTACCTGCACGAAGCGATTCCCGGCCATCACTACCAGCTCGGGCTGCAGCAGCAACTGACCGACCTGCCCAAGTTCCGACGCCTCGGAGGCGAGACCGCCTACATCGAGGGCTGGGGGCTGTACGCCGAATCGCTGGGTCGCGAGCTGGGGCTGTATCAGGACCCGTACAACACCTACGGCTATCTGCAGAATGCGTTGTGGCGCTCGATTCGGCTGGTTACCGACACTGGCCTCCACAGCAAGGGCTGGACCCGCACCCAGGCCATCGACTACATCCTCGACAACTCGGCCATGACCCGCACCGACGCCGAGGCGGAGGTGGACCGCTACATGGCCATCCCCGGCCAGGCGCTGGCCTACAAGGTGGGCGAAATGAAGATCGCGCAGTTGCGCGAGCAGGCGCAGCGCGAGCTGGGGCCGCGCTTCGACGTGCGCGCCTTCCATACCGAAGTGCTCAAGGACGGCTCGGTGCCGCTGGATATCCTGCAGGACAAGATCCAGCGCTGGATCGCAACGCAGAAGGGGTAAGCCGAGCGCTCGCGCCCGGTAGAAGGCGCGAACGCGGTCAGGCGCCGGGCGGCGATGCGTTGAGGCGGGCGCAAGCCTTGCGAGGTTGCGCTAGCCCGCATCGCCTCACAGGCTGTCTTCGGCGGACATGGCCCCGGCCATGCAGGCTGGGTGTGGTAAGCGTCACGCGTACGCGTTGTTGGACACGTTCAGTCCACCGCACGCGCGGCCGCCAGTGCGGCGATATCGCGCGGCGTGGTGCGGCAGCAGCCACCGATCAGGCGCGCGCCGGCAGCCAGCCACTGCGCATGCTGGTCGGCCAACGTCAGCGCCGCCCCATGGCCGGCATGCCAGCGCTTGTCTGTGGCGTCGTAGTGCTCGCCGGAATTGGGGTACACCACCATTGGCAATGCGGTCAGCGCCGACAGGCTGTGCAATGCCGCCGTCACCTGGTCCAGCGCAATACAGTTGATGCCGACCGCGACCACCTGCGCGCAGGCATCCAGGGCGGGCACCACCTGCGCCAGTGGCGTGCCATCGCTCAGGTGCGCCGCATCGCGCAGGGTGAAGGAAAACCACGCATGCAGCTGCGGAAATTCCTCTTCCAGCAATTGCCGCAATGCCACGATTTCGCTCGCCGATGGCAGCGTTTCGCAGGCCAGCAGATCCACCCCGGCCTCAGCCAAGGCAGCGATGCGCGGGCGATGGAAGTCCATCAGTTGCTCGACCGGCAGCACGTAGTCGCCGCGGTATTCCGAGCCATCGGCCAGATACGCGCCATACGGCCCCACCGAGCCTGCCACCCACAACGGCGCGGCCTGCGGCTGCGCCTGCAGATGATCGGCACGCGCCTGCAGCGCCAGCGCCACACTGCGTGCGATCAACGCCTGCGCCTGCGCCAGATCCAGCCCGCGCGCTGCGAACCCCAACGGGGTGGCCTGATAACTGGCGGTGATCGCGCATTGCGCGCCGACAGCGAAGTAATCGCGATGCACCTGATGGATCAACTCCGGCTGCTCCATCAGCACGCGCGCCGACCACAGCGCATCGTTGAGATCGCAGCCGCGCTGTTCCAGCTCGGTGGCCAGTGCGCCATCCAGCAGCACATAACCGTCGTGCTGCAACGCCTGGCTGAAAGGCGCATCGGCGCGCGGCCGACGTGGAAGAATCGTCATGCGTGCAGTCTCCGGGCCGCAAGCCATTGGGTGAATGCGTAAGCGCCATAGCACAGCGCCACGAACGGAATGCCGCACCACAACGCGATGCGCTGCTGCGGATCGAATGCCAGGCCGGCACAGGCCAACAGACACAGCGTAAACCCCAGGATCGGCGTCCACGGATACCACGGCGCGCGATACGCCAGCGTTTCCAGCACACTGCCATCGCGCAACAGCTGGCGACGAAAGCGGTAATGCGCAGCGCAGATGCTCAACCACACCACCACCACCGCAAACCCCGAGACTGCCGAGATCGCAACGAACACGGTGTCGGCCGCATACACGCCGGTCAACAGCGCCAGCAAGCCACCCAGCATGCTCAGCGAGACCGCGCGCAGCGGAATGCCGCGGTCTGTCAAACGCGCCAGGCCCGCCGGCAAGGTGCCTTCGTTGGCCAACGACCACAGCATGCGCGCGGCCGCGTACAGGCCGGAATTGGCCGCCGACAGGATTGCGGTAAGGATCACTGCGTTCAAGATATCCGCTGCGTAAGGGATGCCCAACAGTTCGAATGCGCGCACGAACGGGCTGGTCTCCACTGCCGCCTGTTCGGCGGGAAGCAGCGCCGCCAGCACCAGTACGGTGCCCACGAACAACACCACCAACCGCACCAGCGTAGTGCGGATCGCCAACGGAATCGCGCGCGCCGGCTGCGCGGTTTCGCCGGCGGCCACACCGATCAACTCGGTGCCGGAAAAGGCGAAATTCACCGCCACCATCGTCATCAGGATCGGCAGCGTGCCGTGCGCAAACCAGCCCTCGGCACGCAGATGCCGTAGCCCGGGTGCGGACGAGCCATCGGCCAACGGCAGCACGCCGATCACCGCCGCACCACCCAGCACGATGAACACCAGGATGGTGATCACCTTGATCAACGAGAACCAGAATTCGCCTTCGGCAAACCAGCGCGCCGACACCGTGTTCAAGCCAAAGATCAGCGCGCAAAACAGCAGGCACCATGGCCACGCCGGGCTATGCGGAAACCAGTACTGCATGCAGAACGCCGCTGCGGTCAGGCTCGATCCCAGCGCCACCGTCCAGGTCAGCCAGTACAGCCATGCCACCACATAACCTGTCGCCGGCCCCAGGTAACGCGCGGCATACACATGGAAGGCGCCGGTCTGCGGCATCGCCACCGCCAACTCGCCCAGGCATTGCATCACCAGATACACCACCAGCGCACCGATCAGGTAGGCGATCACTGTGCCCAGCGCGCCGGTGCTGGCGATGATGTAGCCGGTGTTGAAGAACAAGCCGGTGCCGATCACGCCGCCCAGCGACAGCATCACCAGGTGGCGCACCTGCATGCTGCGCTGGAACTGCGGTGCGGTGGTGGACGCGGGCTCGGGCATGGGTATGTTTGATTGGAGGAACTCCATCCTGCCATGCGCGCACAGGCGAGCCCAGCCACAGGCAGGCGAGCTGTGACGCATGACCTGCCACGCACTGGCCTGCCGCTCACCAGTGGACCGTTATGCTGATGGGTGGTTCTTGCCGGCCATCCCCATGCCACACCATCGCCATCCAGCGTTGCAGACATCCACACGCAGCCTTGTTGCCGCGGGCTTGCCCGGGCACGTGCCAACTGCGCACAGCGCAAGCTGCGCAGACATCGCTGACCGCGCTGCGCTTTCAGTCGCGCGCACGCGTATGCGCTGCACGCGCGGCACATGGCCGAACACGTCGGCATCGAGCCTGCCGACAGCGCTTCTTCGGAGCGCGGCATGATGCTTGCCGGCATCCACCACGTGGCGATCATCGCGGGCGACTACGTGACGTCCAAACAGTTCTATTGCGAGATTCTGGGCCTGCGCGTGATCGACGAGCATTACCGGCAGGCACGCGATTCGTGGAAGCTGGATCTGGCACTGCCCGATGGCGGGCAAATCGAGCTGTTCTCGTTCCCCAACGCGCCCTTGCGCCCCAGCCGCCCGGAGGCGCGCGGCCTGCGTCATCTCGCCTTTCGCGTCGAAGACCTGGATGCCGCCATCGCGCATCTCAACACACACGGCGTGGTGACCGAAGACATCCGTATCGACGAATACACCGGCCGCCGATTCACCTTCTTCGCCGACCCGGATGCGTTGCCGCTGGAATTGTACGAAGTCGGTTAGAACGTGCTGTAGCAGTCGCCGCCCGTGCAGGAAAGGATCGCGTACGGTTAGAACAACCTAACCTCGACGCTTGCAATGTCGGCTGCGGGGCTTAAGCCAAGGAAGACGCGGCCGCTAGCGATCAAGTGGCGTCGCCTCGCCGCAGCGTCGTCGAAGCCTGACCACCAACAACTGCACCAACAGGGCGCGGGTATTGCACCAAGCTCACGGCCTGGTCCGTTCGGCACGGGTGCCGGGCAAGAGATCGGCATTCCCGCCGTCGCTGTCAGCGGAGGACGCTTTGTGACCGAAGCGCATCTTCGTGCGGGCGAGCCGATCACTCTGTCGCTATCGGCAGGTGGCTGTATGGATAACCGCTGCTCGGTGAACACACCGCTGTGTACCGCGAGCCGCAGCATCGTTCCGCAAGCAAGCCAGGACTATGTTGCGACAATCCTTTCACGTGGGCCCGAATGCGAAGTGGACGTCTCTCGCATCGTCATCCAGCAAGGAAGAACGCGCCTGACGGCGGAGCAAACGTCCCCGGCATCCCGCTGCGCTGCCTCAAACTGAACGTTGCGTCTTTCCCACACCATACTCCACGGTATACATTCGCGATCAGGCCGCCGACGGTGGCCCTAGCAATCCCTGGGAGGGGAACCATGCGCAAGACTTTCAAGACCCTGATGCTGGCATTGCCGCTGGCGGCTGCCTCGCTGATGGCGCAGGCCGCCGATTCGCCGGTGGGCCGCTGGACCACCATCGACGATGAAACCGGCAAGCCCAAGTCGGTGGTGCAGATCGAGCAGGCCGCCAATGGCACGCTGAGCGGCAAGGTGGTCGAGATTTTGCAGTCGGCCAAGGGGCCCAACCCGGTCTGCGACAAGTGCGATGGCGCGCTCAAGGGCAAGCCGATCAAGGGCATGACCATCCTGTGGGGCCTCAAGCCCGACGGCACCGCGGTGTGGAGCGGCGGCTCGGTGCTCGACCCGGCCAAGGGCAAGACCTACAAGTCCAAGATCACCCTCACCGACGGTGGCAAGAAGCTGCAGATGCGCGGCTACGTCGGCATCGAAGCGCTGGGCCGTACCCAGACCTGGGTGCGTGAGTAACCAGCACATGCGATGGCCAATGGTGGCGTGCAATGCGCCACCATCCCCGTTTGCGCCGTAGGCGAGCCGTAAGCGACGGCCTCCCATTATCGAAGGAGGTCACCGCGCGCTGCGTAACCGCCCCCCCCCTTTTCGTTATCTGTGCAGCACGCGAGACCTACCTGCTTGGTCTGCTGCGCGAACCCTCCTGCGGTCTACAACTCGCGAGAGCCCACGGCGGCGACTCTCGTCTTCGCCCGGAACTGCTGACTTCATCTTCAACTTGTGCCATCGACTGCGCCTGGCAGGCTAGGTGGCGATAAAACGAAGTCAGCGCGCCCAATACGTAGCAAATGCAGACGGAGGCGTTGCAAAAGCGATCACAACCGTGCATGAATTAACAAGGGGTAAACATATCCCAGGAATTCATCCGCTGATCATGCCTTTGCGACATGACCGCTGCCCGCTAGAGGAGAGAGCCATTCCATGAGTAATTGCACACGTTGGCCACGCGCCAGCTCGCTGAGTCTTGCCCTGATGTCTGCACTGGTGGCCGCCACCACTGCACAGGCGCAGACGGACGAGGCCCCTACGACGCCCGCATCCGACCAGGCCAGTGCCGGGGGAGAGGCAAAGCAGCTCGATAGCGTCATGGTGACCGGCTCACGCATTGCCCGTGTCGGGTTCGATTCGTTGGAGCCGGCCAACGTTGTTGGCCGCGAGTACATCCAGGGCTTCGGCTTTACGAATGTGGCCGATGCGATGTTCATCCAGCCCAGCTTCAGCGCGGGCGCGTCCTCGCAAGGCGACCAATCAGGCTATGGTGCGGGCGTCAACTTTCTGGGCCGCTTCGGTCTGGGCTCGAATCGCCAACTGACCCTGATCAACGGCCGTCGCTTCGTTTCCTCCAATCCTCCAACCGTCTTCGGTCCCGATGGCGGCGGCACCCAGGTCGATCTCAATGTTGTCCCGACGATCCTGATCGATCAGGTCGAGACCATCGGCGTGGGCGGCGCTCCGACCTACGGCTCGGATGCAATCTCCGGCGTCAGCAACATCCTCCTGAGGAAGAACTACCAGGGTGCCGAGGTGCGCATGGGGTATGGCCTCACCGACCGCGGCGACAACGAGCGTTTCAACTATTCAGCGCTGCTCGGCAGCAATTTTGCCGACGGCCGCGGTAACGTGACCATCGCATTGGATGCCGACAACAGCCAGGGCGTCCTCAATACCGCGCGCAGATTTTTTCGCCAAGGCTACTCATCCCGCCCCAACCCGTCGGCCAGCGCGATCGCGGCATTTCAGCCGGGCCGGACGCCTGGCAACGACGGCCGGGTAAACCCGCAAACCGGGTTCAATACCGGCGCAAACGACGGCATCCCCGGGCGCGTTCTGATCCGCAATCGTCGTATCAGCGACATGACCTGGGGGGGCCTGTTGTTTCCCGCCGACGGGGGCACAGTGCGCGATGCCAGCGGGCAGCTGCGCGGATTCGGCGGCAACGAAGATCAGTTCGTGCAATTCGATCGCAATGGCAACCTGGTGAGCTACAACCCCGGCACCAATTTCGGAGTCAGCGATGCCTCCGGCGGTGACGGCGTCGATCTGACCGAAACATCCCAGATCATTTCCGACCTGGATCGCAAGTCGGTGTTTGCCCTCGGCAATTACGACTTCAACGAGCACGTCTCCGGCTTTTTCGAAGCTTCGTTCTACTCTTCGACTGCACGCGAACTGATTGATCAGAACGTCTATAACGCCGCCGGCTTCGGCGTGGGAGCCGTCGACGGTAGCGGTGACCAGAGCGGCACCTTGAACTTCAACATCAACAACCCGTTCCTCACCGAACAAAACCGGCAGGTGCTGCGCAACCTGGGTGCAGAAGACTTTGTACTTTCACGCTCCTCACGCGATCTGGCCTTGAACAACTCGGGCACCGACACCAACCTGTGGCGCGCGGTCTTCGGCCTGCAAGGTGCGTTCGATGCGGCAGGTCGCAACTTCACCTGGGAGGCGAGCGTCAATCACGGCGAAGGCAACTTCGATTATTACGGCACCGGACTGATCCAGCAGAACTTCATCAATGCGCTCAACGTCACCCGTAACGGTGCAGGCCAGATCGTCTGCGACAGTACGGCTGCCGGGACCACCGCCGACCCGGCGTGCGTTCCATTGAACATCTTCGGCGAAGGTGTCGCCTCATCGGCCGCACGCGGTTACGTCACCACGCCGACGCATGCAGAAGCGCAAATGAAGCAGACCGTGTTCAACGCCAATATCACCGGCGCGCTGCTGGACCTGCCAGGCGGCGAACTGCGTTTCAATACCGGCTACGAGCGCCGCAAGGAACAGGGCAGCTTCACGCCCAGCGAGTTCGAACGCCTGGGTCAGGGGCGCTCGGTTCCGATCCAGCCGGCCTCCGGCGAGTACACCACCAACGAGTATTTCGGCGAGATTTTTGCGCCCTTGGTCAATCCGGACGCCAATATTCCTGGCCTGCACCGGCTGGATGTAACCGGCAAGATCCGTCGGGTTGAAAACACTGTCAACGGGTGGTTCAGTGCCTACACCTACGGGCTGCAATACGAGCCCGTTGCCGGCGTGCAGCTGCGCGGCAACAAGACCCGCTCGTTCCGCGCACCGTCCATCGCCGAGCTCTACACCAGCCAGCAACCGGCGTTCTACTTCATCCCCGAGCCGTGCAGCGCAGCACAGATCGGCAGCGGTCCCCGCCCGGACGTGCGGGCACGCAACTGCCAGGCCTTCTTCGACTATTACAGCAACGTCGACCCGGCATCGTTTGAAGAGGCACCCAGCAGCCAGCTTGGGTCGGTCAGTGGCAATACGCGCCTGCAGAACGAGCAGGCGGAATCGTGGACGGCCGGCATCGTGCTGCAGCCGGAATGGATCAAGGGCCTGCGTATCGCAGCGGACTGGTACGACATCCAGATCACCAACTCGATTACCACGCTGACCGAAGCGGACATCGCCTCAGGCTGCTTCGATAGCGATACCTTCAACGTCAACGATGTGCCCAATGCCAACAGCTTCTGCAGCCTGATCACGCGAAACCCGCAAACCGGTGTCGCCAACAGTATCCGCACCAGCTATACCAACGGCCCGTACACCAACTTCCGCGGTTGGACTGCCGAGGTGAACTATCGGTTTGATCTGGCCGACATGAACTGGGGCAGTGGTGTGGTGGATCTGGGTTTCTACGGCTACTTCCCCAAAACCCTGGAAAGCGCGCCGGCACAGGATGTTCCGCCCGACGAAGCGGTTGGCGAGATCAACACCTCGAAGCGGCAATTCCAGTGGAATGCGCGCTACATGAGCACGCACTGGAATCTCGGCCTGAGCGCCAACTACACCAGCGGCGCGGTGTATGACCTCAACAACACGGTCGAGACACGCGACTTTGCAGGCATCCCCAGCTTTACGTCCTACGACGCCAATGTGGGCTATGCGCTCGACAGCCACACCAGCCTCAACCTGGCGGCATTGAACGTGACCGACAAGCTGGCGGCGTTCCCCTTCGTCTATGACGGGCTGGGCCGTCGCTACATGCTGACCCTGAACCACCGGTTCTAAGAACCTGTTCACAATCTTCTGAGTAACAGTGCCAAGAAGGCCAAATGGATGAACTGCAGGCTGGTGTTGAGTTTGCGCTCGCAGTTCTTCCATAGCCTTCGGTTCTTCTCCAGCCAAGCAAAACTACGCTCGACAATCCATCGCTTGGGCATGACCTTGAAGGTGTGCAGTTCGCTGCGCTTGGCAATCTGCACCGTGAGCTGCTCGCCTAAAATCTCTCGCGCGCCGCTGGCAAACGGTACTCCGGTGTAACCGCCGTCGCACAGTAAGCTTTGTACAAGCGTCAGGTTTGACTGACAGCGCTCCAACGCCTGCAGCGCACCTTTGCGGTCGGTCACCTCCGCCGTCGTCACCGCGATTGCGTGGGGCAACCCCTGACTATCAACAGCGATATGCCGTTTGATGCCCGACACCTTCTTGCCTGCGTCATACCCCTTTTGCCCAGCTGTGTCCGTGTTCTTGACGCTCTGCGCGTCCACGATCAAGAACCTGGTGCAAGCGTTGCGCCCCTGTCTCACGCGGGCCACGCCAACCTGATTTTTTGAGCGCCCGCTCCAGCAGGCTCACCCCCTCATCGTCGCACTCGCTCCACTTGGCAAAGTACGAGTGCACGGTCCGCCACTTCGGAAAGTCGCTGGGTAGCGCTCGCCATTGGCAACCGGTTCGCAGCACGTACAACACTGCGCACCACACCTCATATAAATCCACACGGCGTGGCTTGGTGCGCTTGCGCGCTTGTTCCAGGATCGGCAGCACGTGTGCGAACTGCTCCCGGCTCATGTCACTCGGATAGGTCTTTTGGCGCATCCGCATAGTCTGCACTGATCTGCGAAGATCGTGAACAGGTTCTCAGGGCTGCCGGCGACCGGGCCTGGTAAAGGGGTCCGGTCGCCGGCACTGCAGCCGTGCCCCGGGACGTTGGCGGGCAGCTGGCACAGCCGTGCGATAATCGCGTGTCCCCCGCATCACGCCTGCCATGACCCGCACCGCACTCGTCACCACTGCCCTGCCGTACGCCAACGGCCCGCTGCATCTTGGCCATCTGGTCGGCTATATCCAGGCCGATATCTGGGTGCGCGCGCGCCGGTTGCGCGGCGACAAGACCTGGTTCGTCTGCGCCGACGACACCCATGGCACACCGATCATGCTGGCCGCCGAAAAGGCCGGCGTGACCCCGGAAGCCTTCATCGCCAGCATCCAGGCCAGCCACGAGCGCGATTTCTCCGCGTTCGGGGTGACCTTCGACCATTACGACTCGACCAATTCGCCGGTCAACCGCGAGCTTACCGAAGCCTTTTACGCCAAGCTGGAAGCCGCCGGCCATATCAGCCGTCGCTCGGTGGCGCAGTTCTACGACCCGGCCAAGGGCATGTTCCTGCCGGACCGCTACATCAAGGGTATCTGCCCCAACTGCGGCAGCGCCGACCAGTACGGCGACAACTGCGAAGTGTGCGGTGCGACCTATGCGCCGACCGAGCTGAAAGAGCCCAAGTCGGTGATTTCCGGCGCAACCCCGGAGCTGCGCGATTCGGAGCATTTCTTCTTCGAGGTGGGCCATTTCGACGGCTTCCTGCGTGAGTGGCTGGCCGGCGATGTCGCGCTGCCCGGCGTCAAGGCCAAGCTCAAAGAATGGCTGGACACCGAAGGCGGCCTGCGCGCGTGGGACATCTCGCGCGATGCACCGTATTTCGGCTTCCAGATTCCCGGCCAGCCGGGCAAGTATTTCTACGTCTGGCTGGATGCGCCGATCGGCTATCTGTGCAGCTTCAAGACGCTGTGCGCGCAGATGGGCGAAGATTTTGAATCGCACCTGGTCGCCGGTACGCAAACCGAGCTGCATCACTTCATCGGCAAGGACATCGTCAATTTCCACGGCCTTTTCTGGCCAGCGGTGTTGCACGGCACCGGCCATCGCGCGCCGACGCGGCTGCACGTCAACGGCTATTTGATGGTCGATGGCGCCAAGATGTCCAAATCGCGCGGCACCTTCGTGATGGCGCGGACCTTCCTGGATGTCGGCCTGGAGCCGGAAGCGCTGCGTTATTACTTCGCGGCCAAATCCTCCGGCGGCGTGGACGACCTGGACCTCAACCTGGGCGACTTCGTAACGCGGGTGAACGCGGATCTGGTCGGCAAGTTCGTCAACCTGGCCAGCCGCTGCGCCGGCTTCATCGGCAAGCGCTTCGACGGCAAGCTGGCCGAGTCGTTACCCGATGCTGCGCAGTACGACCGCTTCGTCGCCGCACTGGCGCCGATCCGCGAGGCTTACGAACGTAACGATGCCGCCAGTGCGATCCGTCAGACCATGGCGCTGGCCGACGAGGCCAACAAGTACATCGACGACAGCAAGCCGTGGGTGATCGCCAAGCAGGACGGCGCCGATGCGCAGCTGCAATCGGTGTGCACGCAGGGGCTGAATCTGTTCCGCATCCTGGTGGCTGCGCTCAAGCCGATCCTGCCGCGCACCTGCGCCGAGGCCGAGGCGTTTTTGTCTGCGCCGATGACCAGTTGGGAAGATGTGACCCGCCCACTGACCTCGCACACGATCCAGCCCTACACCGCCCTGTTCACCCGTATCGACCCCAAACTGATCGACGCCATGACCGACGCTTCCAAAGACACCCTCGCCGCGCCTGCCGCACCGGCTGTAACCACTGCCAACGCTGCAAAGGCGGCAAAAACCGATGCAAAAGCGGCTGCGCCGGCCAATCCCCTCGCCTCCGTCTCGAGTGCAGGTCTTATTGGCATCGACGATTTCGCCAAGCTCGACCTGCGCATCGGCAAGGTGCTGGCCTGCGAGTTCGTGGAAGGCTCGGACAAGCTGCTGCGCTTCGAACTGGACGCCGGCGAGCTGGGCAAGCGCCAGATCTTCTCGGGCATCCGCGCCAGCTACGGCGAACCGGAAACGCTGGTCGGCCGCAGCGTGGTGTTCATCGCCAACCTGGCCCCGCGCAAGATGCGCTTCGGCATCAGCGAAGGCATGATCCTGTCGGCCGGCTTCGACGGTGGCGCACTGGCGCTGCTGGATGCCGATAGCGGCGCGCAGCCGGGAATGCCGGTGCGGTGAGGCAGGATTGGGGATTCGTAAAAGCAAGACCTGATTGTTGAGGGAGACCTGACACGAGTGCTTCGCCCGTACCCTCATCCGCCCCTGCGGGGCACCTTCTCCCGGTGGGAGAAGCAAGAGGCTAGGCCCCTCTCCTGCGGGAGAGGGGTTGGGGTGAGGGTACGGGGCGAAGCCACGCGTGGACGTGCAACTGCACGTGGCTTCGCCCGTACCCTCATCCGCCCCCGCGGGGCACCTTCTCCCACAGGGAGAAGGGAAAAAACGGATTGGCCCGAGAAATACAGCGCCCTCCCCGACTCTCGCTCCCGACTCTCGCTCCCGACTCTCGCTCCCGACTCTCGCTGCCGAACCGACTCTCGCCCCAACTCCCACGAATCCCCAATCCCCAATCCCAGCCCCCATGCACCTGGCCCTGTTCGATTTCGACCACACCATCACCACCTGCGACACCTACGCGCGCTTTCTGCGCAAGGTGGCGACTCCGGCGCAGGTGGCAACGGCAAAGTGGCAGGTCGGTCCCTGGGTGCTTGGCTATCGCATGGGCATTGTGTCTGCAGCGGCCTTGCGCGCCCGCGTGACGCGCCTGGTCTTCGGTGGCCGCGCGCTGGACGAGATGGTCGCGCATGGCGCCGATTACGCGCGCACCGTACTCCCGGGCGTGTTGCGTGCCGAGATGATGCAGCGCATCGACTGGCATCAGGCGCAGGGACATGAGGTGGTGCTGGTGTCGGCCTCGCTGGATCTGTATCTGCAACCGTGGTGTACGCAGCACGGGGTGTCGCTGATCTGCAATCGGCTGGAACACGCTGCAGGCGTGTTGACCGGGCGCTATGCCGATGGCGATTGCGGTCCACGCAAGGCGGCGCAGATCACGGCACGTTACGACCTGCCTGCATACGCCTGCGTGCACGCCTACGGCGACAGCCGCGAAGACAGACCGATGCTCGCGCTAGCGCAGCAGCGCTGGTATCGCGGCAATCCGCTGCACTGATGACCACGCCTGCCCTCGATCTGGTCGAACGCCTGGACCGCCTGCTGCCGCAAACCCAATGCGGGCAATGCGGGTATGACGGCTGCCGCCCGTATGCGCAGGCGATGGCAGATGGGCTTGCAGACGTAGACCACTGCCCGCCCGGCGGCGATGCCGGTGCACGTGCATTGGCGCAGGTACTGCAGGTGCCGGCGCGCCCGTACGACCGCATGCGCGGCACCCACACCTTGCCGCAGGTGGCCTGGATCGTGGAAGCCGATTGCATCGGCTGCACCAAGTGCATCCAGGCCTGCCCGGTGGATGCGATCGTCGGCGGCGCCAAGCATATGCACACGGTGATCGCGCCGCTGTGCACCGGTTGCGAACTGTGTCTGCCGGCCTGCCCGGTCGATTGCATCGAGCTGCACGCAGTCGGTTAAGCGCGGCATTCAAAAGCGATAGCGCAATCCGTGGACGCCTGCGCGGCCACTACCGTGGCGCAGCGCAGCAAGATCACCCGAGCCGGCGCACCCAACGCTGCCGCCGGCCCCATCGGTGCCATCACCGCCTGCCGCCAGCGCCTTCCTGGCCATCTACGTTAGCCACCCAGCGCACCTCGACGTCAGGAACGTCCTGACGCATCCCGCGCATCCATGCTGCGGTCGTGCCCGTATTGGTATGCACTTCCATCGAGGATCTGCCGATGCGCCCACTAGCCGCTGCCCTCACCGCGCTCGCCGTCCGTTGCCGGCCGAACCCGCCGTTGCTGCTGCTGGTGCTGGGTAGCCTGCCGCTCGGTGCCGCGGCAGTGACGCGGGTGGATGGCGATGCCTTCGATGGCGACAGTGGCGCATTGCGGTATCGCGAGTCGCATTGGCTGCTCGACGACGGCGGGCGGCTGGTGCTGTACCGCTGCGTGGACGGGCGGCCGTTCGCGCGCAAGCAGGTCGACGGCGGTGGCGCCTCGCCCGACTTCAGCCTGATCGATGGACGCGATGGATACCGCGAAGGGGTGCGCCAGCGCGATGGCCTGCGCGAAATGTTCCAGCTCGCGCCGGGCAAACCCGAACGCCGCACCACGCTGCCGCCCAGCGCCGGCGCGCGCGTGATCGATGCCGGGTTCGACGCCTATCTGCGCAAGCAGTGGGATGCCGTGGCCAGCGCACCGCAAAAGGTGGATTTCGTGTTGCCAAGTCTGCAGAAGCAACTGGCGTTCCGTGTCGAACGCGTGGATGACACGGCCGGGCAGCGGCGTTTCCGCATTGGTCTGGATGCCTGGTATGGGGCGGCGGTGCCGTCGCTGGAGGTGCGTTATTCGATTGCCGACAAGCGTCTGCTGGAATTCCGCGGGGTCGGCAATCTACGCGACGAACGTGGCCGCTACCCGCACGTGCGCATCGTCTTTCCGGACACCGCTGCGCGCGCCGCCAGCGCCGACGAGTTGCGCCAGGCGCGCGAGCAGCCGCTGACCAAGTCGTGCAGCGCCCCGTGAGCCGCGCGCGCGCCATCTTCACGTTCGACCACGCGCCGTTGCGTACAACGGCCCGGGCACCCATTCCCCGCACAGGAGCACCGTCGTGGCAAAAGCCTATCTCTGGATCAATGCAGTGCTTTACTTCGCCCTGGCGGTGTGGTGCACGCTCTCGCCGGCCAAGACCGCAACGGCAGTGGGCTATACCCAGCTCTCGCCGGCCGGGCAATCCGAATATCTGGTCATCTACGGCGGCCTGCAGTTGGGCATGGCGTTCCTGTTCGGCTATTTCGCATGGATCGATCAAGCCCGCACCGGCCTGGTGGTCGCACTGGCGTTCTACGTGCCGATCGTGCTGTTCCGCAGCGTCTCGCTGTCGCGCTTGTGGCCGGTTTCGGCGCCAACTGTCGCACTTGCCGGTGTCGAGATCCTGTTGTTGCTCGCCGCGGTGCTGTTGTGGCTGCGCAAGTGACAGACAGCGCCTGCGCACTCCGGTAGCATCGCCCCCACCTTACCCAACGCCCGACCGCATGAGTGCCATTCCTGGCCACGACGACGATGAGACCGGACGCCTGCTGACCGCAACCGCGGGCGGCGACCGGCATGCCTTCGAAGCGCTGTACCGGCAGACCTCGCCCAAGCTGTTCGGCGTGTGCCTGCGCATGATCCCGCAACGCGCTGAAGCCGAAGAGGTGCTGCAGGACGTGTTCACGCTGATCTGGCACAAGGCCGGGCAGTTCGACCCGAGCCGCGCACGCGGGCTCACCTGGCTGGCGATGATCGCGCGCAACAAGGCGATCGACCATCTGCGCGCCAACGCGCCGCAGCGTCGCAATGTTGCGCTGGAAGATGCCGGCGAACTGCGCGCCAGCGACGCCTCACCGCTGGAGCGCACAGAGCGCGCCAGCACGCGCCGGCGCATCGACCATTGCCTGGCCGAGCTGGAACCGCCGCGTAGCGAGTTGATCCGCACTGCGTTTTTCGAAGGCATCACCTACGAAGAACTCGCCGCGCGCACCGACACGCCGATCGGCACGGTCAAAAGCTGGATCCGCCGTGGTCTGGCCAAACTCAAGGCCTGTCTGGAACGATGAGTACGCCCTTCCCCATCGACCAGGAACCGCCGCGCGACGTGCTTGCCGGCGAATACGTGCTTGGCCTGCTGAGCGCAGACGAGCGCCTGGCGGCCGAACAACGCATTGCCACCGACGGCCAGTTTGCCCAGGCAGTGCTGCAGTGGCAGGAATTGCTGGCGCCGTTGCTGGAAGAGATCGCAGCAGTGACGCCGCCGGATCAGGTGTGGGCACGCGTGCGCCAGACGCTGGGCTTCGATGCGCCCTTGCGCGCGGTGTCGTCTGCAGCGCCTTCTACCGCCACCGCACCCACCGCGCCGTTGTGGAACAGCGTGCGGTTCTGGCGCTGGGCCAGCGCCGGTGGCCTGGCCACTGCGGCGGTATGCGTGCTCGCCTTGCTCAACCTGCGCACGCCGCAGGCACCGGTGCAGCCACCGGCAACCGGCCCGGTGGTGCAGACCACGGCCACCCCGCCGCCTGCCACCAACCCGCCGGCCGCGACCGGGATCGCCATGACCTCGACGCTGGCGACCGAAGACGGTCGCCCCGGTTACGTGGCCCTGATGGATGCCGACGAGCACACCATCACGGTGACGCCACTGGACCGCACCGCCACCGCCGACAAGGTGCCGGAGCTGTGGCTGATCACGCCCGATGGCAAGGCGCATTCGATGGGCACGTTCGACGATCAACGCGCACGCCGCGCGCAGATTCCCGATCAGCTGATGCCCATGCTCAGCAACGAGGCGATCCTCGCCGTCACGCTGGAACCGCCGGGCGGCGCACCGGGTGGCGTTGCCACCGGCACCGTGGTGGCCAAGGGCGGCATCAGCACGCTGGCGATGGCGCCCTGACCCAGCGCGCTTGCGAGCGCTTGGCAAGCACGGCGTTCCTGCTATCAGCCTCATCCGCGTCAGCGTCAGCTGGCGCAGGCAATGTGTGCGCAACTGCGCGATTCATTCGCCACGACAAGCGAACCCCGCCCATGCATGCGACGATCAAGCGGCCTGGTGCATCTGTTTGCCGGCAGCGTCCGTAAAAGGCCACGACTACACACGGAGAATCACGCGTGCCGAGCACTGGACTCGACCCTCACGCCGCAACGCCTCAGCCCGCCACCGCGCCACCGCGTGGCGGTGTGGCAGCCCGTATCGGCAGCCTGCGTCGCTGGGTGGATTCGCAAACCGACGAGCCCCTGGACGAAGCGCGCGCCGACCGCATCGACTGGCTGCGTGCGTTGCCCTTCATTGCCTTGCACCTGGCCTGCCTGGCGGTGTTCTGGGTGGGTGCGTCGTGGTTTGCGGTGGGCATGGCGGTGGCGCTGTACGCGCTGCGCATGTTCGCGCTCACCGGGTTTTACCACCGCTACTTCTCGCACCGCGCGTTCAAGACCTCGCGGGTGCTGCAGTTCGTGTTCGCTGCAATCGGAGCCACCTGCGTGCAGCGTGGGCCGTTGTGGTGGGCGGCGCATCACCGCAACCATCATCGGCATACCGACACCGGCCGCGACCCGCATTCGCCGGCGCAGCACGGCTTCTGGTGGAGCCACACAGGCTGGTTCCTGACACCGCGTAATTTCCGCACCGATTGGGAGGTGATTCCCGACCTGCGCCGCTTTGCCGAACTGCGCTTTCTGGACCGCTTCGACATCGTGATGCCGGTGCTGCTGGCGCTGGGCCTGTACCTGCTCGGCGACTGGCTGGCCGATGCGGCACCGGCCTTGAAAACCAATGGCGCGCAATTGCTGGTGTGGGGCTTTGTGATTTCCACCGTGGCGTTATTCCATGCCACCTTCACCATCAACTCGCTCGCCCATCGCTTCGGCAGCCGGCGTTTCGACACGCGCGACGATAGCCGCAACAACTGGCTGCTGGCGCTGCTCACCTTCGGCGAAGGCTGGCACAACAATCACCATTTCTTCCCCGGCTCCGCGCGCCAGGGCCTGCGCTGGTGGGAATACGACATGACCTGGTACGGGCTCACCGTAATGTCGTGGGTGGGGCTGGTGTGGGATCTCAAGCCGATGCCGAAGATGCTCACCCAGCGTGCCGAGCGGGTGAGGCAATGAGCGAAGGCAGGATTGCCGTGGTCGGCAGCGGAATCGCCGGCCTCGGCGCGGCGTGGCTGTTGTCGCGGCGCTATGAAGTGACCTTGTTCGAAGCGTCGGATTACCTGGGCGGGCACACGCATACCCACGACATCCAGCTGGAGGGCCAGCGTTACGCGGTGGACAGCGGCTTCATCGTGTTCAACCCGCAGCACTATCCGCTGCTCACGCGCATGTTTGCCGAGCTGGACGTGTGTGCGCAGCCAACCACGATGAGCTTTTCGGTGCACGATGCGCGCAGCGGGCTGGAATACAACGCCGGCAGCCTGAGCGGCTTGTTCTGCCAGCCGCGAAATCTGCTCAGCCCGCGCTTCTGGGGCATGCTGGCCGACCTGCGCCGCTTCTATCGCCAGGCACCGGCGGTGCTGCACAGCGATGAGCGCTTCAGCACGCTGGGCGCCTACCTGCAGCGGCACGGCTATTCGGAGGCGTTTCGCGACCAGCATCTGGTACCGATGGCCTCGGCGCTGTGGTCGTCGCCCTCGCAGACCATTCTCGAATTCCCGATGGGCCAGCTGATCGGCTTCATGGCCAATCACCACATGCTGCAACTCAGCGGCCGCCCGCAGTGGCAGGTGGTGCGTGGCGGATCCAACAGCTATGTGCGTGCGCTGCGGCGGCGTTGGCAGGTGATCGAACGCCTGTCCACGCCGGTGCACTCGATCCGCCGCGCGCCCAACGGCGTGACCCTGAGCTCGTTGCGTGGCGAAGAACATTTCGACCATGTGGTGCTGGCCTGCCATGCCGACGATGCGCTGGCTTTGCTCAGCGATGCCACGCCGGCCGAACAGCAGATCCTTGGCGGCATTACCTACCAGGACAACGACACCGTGCTGCATACCGACGCCAGCGTGCTGCCGCGCGACAAGCGCGCCTGGGCCGCATGGAACGCGCACGTGCCGGCAGACCCGAACGCGGCGTGCACGGTGAGTTACTGGATGAACGCATTGCAGTCGATCGCTTCGCCGCAGCCGTTCATCGTCAGCCTCAACCGCGACCACGATATCGACCCCGGTAAAGTGCTGCGGCGCATGCGCTATCGCCACCCGGTACAGAACGCGGCCGCACTGGCTGCGCAGACGCGCAAGGCCGAAATCCAGGGCGTGCAGCACACCTGGTTTGCCGGCGCGGCGTGGGGCTTCGGCTTTCACGAAGACGGCCTGCGCAGCGGCGTGGACGTTGCGCATGGCCTGGGGGTGCACTGGTAATGCAGCTGTTGCGCGAAGCCCACACCGACGAAGTGCCGTTGCCTCCCACCGAGGGCAGCGGTGCCGGCCGCGTGGCGGCTCCGTTGCGCAGCGCGATCTACACCGGCTGGGTGCGGCATCGCCGATTCCTGCCCAAGGCGCTGCATTTCCGCTATCGCCTGTTCCTGATGTACCTGGACCTGTCCGAGCTGGATCAGGTATTCGCACAGCGTTGGTTATGGTCGGTGGGGCGCGCCAACCTGGCGCAGTTCCGGCGTAGCGATTACCTGGGCGATGCGCAGGTTCCGTTGGATCAGGCGGTACGCGATTGCGTGCAGGCGCACACCGGCGAGCGCCCGGAGGGTGCGATTCGGCTATTGACCCATCTGCGCTACTTCGGCCACGTGTTCAACCCGGTCAGCTTCTACTACTGCTTCGATCGCCACGACGGCCTGCGCTGGATCGTGGCGGAAATCACCAACACGCCCTGGCAGCAGCGCCATACCTATGTGCTGCCGGTGGCGCAGGCGCGCACGCACCGCGATGTGCACGCATGGCGCTTCGACAAGCGCTTCCACGTCTCGCCGTTCATGGGCATGCAGCACCGCTACGACTGGCGCTTCAGCGTGCCGGATGCGCAGTTGCGCGTACACATGGATGTGCTGGACGCAAGTGGCGACGACGCCGGCGGAGCAATCGACAACAGCGGCACGCGCCGCTTCGACGCCACCCTGGTGCTGCAACGCCAACCGCTCACCGGGCGCAACCTGGCGCGCACCTTGCTGGCCTATCCGTTGATGACGGTCTGGGTGGTGATCGCCATTCACTGGCAGGCCTTGCGCCTGTGGTTACGCGGCAACCCGGTCCACGACCACCCTCACCCGCCTGTGCGAGAACCCCGATGAGCGCTACGTCCCTGCCCGATCACGCTACGCCGCGCACGGCCTCCTGGACGGACCGCCTGCTGCGCAAGCGCCTGCTGGCCACGCTCGGCGAGCTGCGCGACGGGCAGCTGCACCTGCATGAAGCCGGCGCAGTCACCACGCTGGGCACGGCCACCGGCGCCGATGCCCTGCACATGCAACTGCGCGTGATCGACCCCGGTTTCTATCGCCAGGCTGCGCTGAACGGCAGCGTCGGTGCGGGCGAGTCGTACATGGATGGGCAGTGGCAGTGCGATGACCTGGTGGCCTTGATGCGGCTGCTGCTGCGCAACCGCGAGCGGCTGGATGCGATGGAGACCGGCACCGCGCGTGTGGGCGGCTGGGCCATGCGCAGCCTGCATACGTTCGCGCGCAATACCCGCAGCGGCAGCCGGCGCAACATCGCCGCGCACTACGATCTGGGCAACCCGCTGTTCAAGCTGTTTCTCGATGAAAACCTAATGTATTCGTCGGCCATCTTCGTCGATGGCGAAGAAGCGCAGTGCGAAGCGGCGCTGGAGCGAGCGGCCACGCGCAAGCTCGAACGCATCTGCCAGAAACTGCGCCTGGGCCCGCACCACCATGTGGTGGAGATCGGCACCGGCTGGGGTGGTTTCGCGCTGCATGCCGCGCGCGCCCACGGCTGCCGCGTCACCACCACCACCATCTCGCGCGAGCAGTTCGAACTGGCCACGCAACGTATCGCCGCAGCCGGTCTGAGCGACCGGGTGACGGTGTTGTTGCGCGACTACCGCGATCTGGAAGGCCGCTTCGACCGCGTGGTGTCGATCGAGATGATCGAAGCGATCGGCCACCAGTATCTGAACACGTACTTCGCCAAGGTCGGCAGCCTGCTGGCCGACGATGGCGAGGCGCTGATCCAGGCCATCACCATCGAAGACCATCGCTATAAACAGGCGCTGCACTCGGTGGACTTCATCAAACGGCATATCTTCCCGGGCAGCTTCATTCCTTCGGTGGCGGCGATGACCGGCGCGGTTGCGCGCGCCAGCGATCTGCGCCTGTTCAATCTGGAAGATATCGGCCCCAGCTATGCGCTGACCTTGCGCGCATGGCGGCAACGCTTCATGGCGCAGTTGCCGCAGGTGCGTGCGCTGGGCTACGACGAACGCTTCATCCGCATGTGGGAGTTCTATCTGGCCTATTGCGAAGCCGGTTTTCTGGAACGCTCGATCGGCGATGTGCATTTGTGGCTGAGCAAGCCCGGCGCACGCCCGCCGCAGTTCGTGCCAGGCCTTGCCACCGACGCATGAAACAGCTCGGCAACTACCTTGGCCTGCAGGTGCTGTGGCTGGTGGCGGTCAGTGCCGCTGCACATGCGCGCACTTGGCCGGCGCTGCTGGCACTGGCCGTATTCGCGCTGTATCAGCTGTGGCCGTCGCGCCGCGCGCCGGGCGATGTGCAGTTGATGACCGCGGCGTTATCGCTGGGATTGTTGCTGGACACCACGCTCGCCGCAGGCAATTGGGTGCGCTACGCCGCGCCATGGCCGGGCAGCCTGCTGGCACCGCCGTGGATCCTGGCGTTGTGGCTGGGCTTTGCGCTCACCCTCAATCATTCGCTGGCCGCGGTGATGCAGCGGCCGTGGCTGGCGGTAGTGCTCGGCGCCATCTTCGGGCCGTTCTCGTATTGGCTGGCGCAACGCAGCTGGCACGCGGTGGAATTTCAGGCGCCCTACCTGCACGCCGTGCTTGCCGTAGGCATCGGCTGGGGCGTGGCCTGCGGCGTGTTGTCGCTGTATGCACGCCGGCTGGCGCGACCACTGCCGGAGCACATCACCGGAGAATTGCAATGAATGCCTGGCCGCTGCTGCATGTGGGCGTGTTCGCAAGTGGGGTGATGCTGATCGGCTGGCTGTGGCAACGCCGCAGCGGTAACGCCGGCCTGGTCGATGTGTTGTGGGCGAGCTGTCTGGCGGTGGCTGCGCCGTATTGCGCGTGGATGTCCGACGGTGCGCTGCTGCCGCGCGTGCTGGTGGCAGTGCTCGGCGGTGTGTGGGGTGCGCGCCTGGCGCTGCATCTGGGCGTACGCGTGTTCGGGGACCCGCACGAAGATGGCCGCTACCGCGCGTTGCGCGAGCACTGGAATGGCAGCCAGAGCAAATTCCTCGGTTTCTTCCTGGCCCAGGCGGTGGTGGTGGTGCTGTTTGCCGTGCCATTTCTGGCCGCGGCAAGCAACCCGAATCCCGACTGGAGCGTGTGGAGCGCCATCGCGATTGTGGTGTGGTTGATCGCGGTCGGTGGCGAGGCGCTGGCCGACCGGCAGCTGTCGGCGCACAAGGCCAACCCGGCCAATCGCGGCAAGACCTGCCGCAGCGGGCTGTGGCGCTATTCGCGCCACCCCAATTACTTCTTCGAGTTCGTGCACTGGTTCGCCTACCTGGCGCTGGCCGTCGGTGCCGGCCCGTGGCCGCTGGCGCTATGCGCGCTCGGGCCGGTGGTGATGTTCGTGTTCCTGTATCGCTTCACCGGTATTCCTTACACCGAGCAGCAGGCGCTGCGCTCGCGTGGCGAGGATTACGCCCAGTATCAGCGCAGCACCAGCGCGTTCTTTCCGCTTCCCCCTTCGTCCTGAGTTGCCTGGAGAGTTGCATGTCTACCGTCACCGTCCCGCCCTCCACGCAGCCCGAAGAATCCTTCGCCACCCGGCTTGCCGAATCCGGCGTGTTGCCCGACGCCGCGTTGCGCTACGGCATCCGTCGCCTGTGCGCACAACGCCTGCGCGATGAGCGCGGCAACGATGCCGATGCCAACGGCGAACGCCAGCGCGCCTTCATCGACAGCCTGCGTGCCAGCGCCATCGCGATCGAAACCGACGCGGCCAATCGCCAGCATTACGAATTGCCGCCGCAGTTCTTCACCCTGTGCCTGGGCAAGCGGCTGAAGTACAGCAGCTGCTATTGGGACGCGAGCACACCGGATCTGGATGCGGCCGAAGAGCGCATGCTGGCGCTGTATGGCGAACGCGCCGAACTGGCCGATGGCCAGCGCATTCTGGAGCTGGGTTGCGGCTGGGGCTCGTTGACCCTGTGGATGGCCGAGCGCTATCCGGGTGCCAGCATCACTGCGGTTTCCAACTCACGGCCGCAGCGCGCACATATTCTGGAGCAGTGCCGCGTGCGCGGGCTGGGCAACGTGCAGGTGATCACCGCCGACGTCAACGCGCTGGCGCTGCCGCCGGGCAACTTCGATCGCGTGGTGTCGGTGGAGATGTTCGAGCACATGCGCAACTACCGCGAGCTGCTCGCGCGCGTCGGCAGCTGGCTGGCACCGGGCGGCAAGTTGTTCGTGCATATCTTCTGCCACCGCGATCTGGCCTACCCGTTCGAAGTGGCCGGCGAAGGCAACTGGATGGGCCGGCATTTCTTCACCGGCGGGCTGATGCCGGCGGCCGATACCTTGCTGCATTTCCAGCAGGACGTGGTGATCGAACAACGCTGGGTGCTGTCGGGCGAGCATTACGAAAAGACCGCCAATGCCTGGCTGGAAAATCAGGACCGCCATCGCGACCAGATCATGCCGCTGCTGAAGCAGACCTACGGCGATGACGCACAGCGCTGGTGGCAGCGCTGGCGCATGTTCTGGCTGGCCTGCGCGGAGCTGTTCGGCTACGACCAGGGCCGCGAATGGGGCGTGGCGCATTACCGCTTCGTCAAGCGCTGATCGCGCAGCGCGCGCCGTGACGAGGTTGCCGCCTGCAAACATGGCAGCCGTCATCTCGGCGCTTCACTCAGGCTGGCGCTTCAGCAAGCGCGGTGGCGATGTGACCAAGCCGGCGCGCAAACCGGGTTTTGCACCTGTGTGCGGACAACGCTGCAATACGATGCCGATTGCAGGTGCGCAGATGACACGACGTCGGCGCGCGCGATCGCCTCGCGATCGGCGCGCCGCCCTGCGATCAGCCCGCCGCAGCGGTGATCACGATTTCCACCTTCCACTCCGGCCGCGCCAACTTCGCTTCGACGGTAGCACGGGCAGGCGTGAAGCCGTGCGGTACCCACTCGTCCCAGGCGGCGTTCATGCCGTCGAAATCGGCGATGTCGGCGAGGAAGATTTCCGCACGCAGGATCTTGGTCTTGTCGCTGGCCGCCAGCGCCAGCAGCTTGTCGATCTCGCCCAGCACCTGGCGGGTCTGCCCGGTGATGTCTTCGCTCGTGTCATCGGCAATCTGGCCCGCCAGGTAACACACACCGGCATGGACGGTCATTTCGGACATACGCGGACCCGCATCGAATCGCTGCAGCATTTCAGACTTCCTACGGTTGATTGACGCGCGCATTGTCCCGCGAATGCGGCAACCGTGCAGCCCCGTCGCGCACGCAGTGCGCCAGCCACGAGCCCGCGCGCACCATCCAGACCACGATCAGCACGATGGCGATCTTCTGGCTGATGCCCAGCGGCGCGCTGGTCACGGTGACGTGGAACAGCAACACCGCAAACGCCGCGCAGCCGAGTACGAAGGCCGCAGGAAACTGCGCGCGCCACAGCGGATCGCGGCGCAGATACCACGATTGCAGCAACACCGCGGCAATCACGCACAGGAACGTCATGTCCGCCGACAGCACATGCACCATCTTGGCCGCCTCCGGCGCCAGCTCGGGCATCCAGCTGTCGCCGATCGACACCAGGCACAAGCCCACCGCCGCCATCCAGAACAGACCCAGCACCGTGCGGCTGCGCGCGGCCGGCACCAGCGCCGCGTACAGGCCAAGCGCCAGCCACGCCATGCTGGCGGCCAGCAGGCAATAAGCGGTGCGCAGCAGCAAACCGTGAGGACCGTGCAGATAGGCGCTCAGTTGCGCCTCCACCCACCACAGATCGCGACGCAGCCATTGCAGCACCAGCACCAGCCCGATGAAGGCCACGCCGGAAACGGCGGCAATGCTGCCGGCGTAGCCGCTCCAACGCGGCGGCCGGGTCCGCGCAGTGTGCGCGAACGTTGGGAAATCCTGTTGATGGAGCATCAGCAGCCTGTCTGCCTTCCAACTGTCATGGCGGTCCTGTGTTGTTCGCGCGGCACGTGTGTGCGGCTTTGCCCTATGATGCGCGCGGCCGGCCTGCACCGACACTGTGTCGGCACGATCGAACCACGCGTTCACTTGATGTCGGCACCGTCGCGATCACGCTGCATGCACCTTCAACCCCACCGGCCCATGCACTGCAGACGCGCGCGCGGCACACCTCGTGCATGCGCCCTCCTTCCCTTTCAGCAGAACCCGTTGCCCTCATGACGGATACCCCCGTGTCTTCCGAAACGCCCGCCAGCGGTTGGCGTCGCGCCCTGCCGGTGATCATCAGCCTGGCGATCCTGGCGATGGCCCTGCATGCGCTGTCTTCGCAGTTCACCGACCACGGCTATCGCCAGATCCGGCAGGCGTTCCGTGCGCTGGGCGCGGGGCAGATCGCGCTGACGCTGCTGCTCGGCTTGAGCAGCTATGCGTGCCTAGTGGGCTTCGACTGGGTGGGACTCAAGCGCACCGGCAAGCGGCTGCATCCGGCGCGGGTGGGCATCACCGCCTTCATGGCGCATGCGGTCGGGCAGACCCTGGGCTTTGCCGCACTCACCGGCGGCGCAGTGCGGCTGCGCGGCTACGGCAGCGTGGGGTTGACCCTGGCCGAGATCGGCCAGGTGGTGCTGATGAGTACGCTGGGTTTCATCTTCGGCGCATGGGTGTTGCTTGGCCTGGCCTTGATGCTGGAACCGGAAGCGGCCGCACGCGCGTTGCCGATCACCGCCCAGGCCATCCGCATCGCCGGCATCGGCCTGATGGTCGGCTATGTCGCCATGCTGGTGCTGGTCGGCCGCCAGGGCCGCGAGTTCGGCATCCGCAGCCACCGGTTCTGGCTACCCGACCGCACCACCGTGCTGGGCGTCACCGCGCTCAGCGTGGTCGAACTGGGCCTGGCTGCGGCGGCGTTCTACGTATTGCTGCCGCCGGACCCGGGCACCGGCTACTTCGGCTTTATCGGCATCTGGCTGGTGGCGGTGGTGGCCGGCCTGATCTCCACCGTGCCGGCCGGTCTGGGTGTGTTCGAGTGGAGCCTGCTCAAGCTGCTGCCGCATGTCACGCCCGCCGCAGTCCTGGCGGCGGCGCTGGCCTACCGGGTGACCTATTACATCGTGCCGTTGCTGATCTCGGTGGCGATGGCGGCCGCCTCCGGGCTGGGCGCGCCGGTGCGCGCCAGCGCCAGCACGGCGCGCACGGTGTGGAAGGCGCTGCGCCCGTGGCTGCCGCAGATTCTGGCGCTGGCAGTGTTTGCAGTGGGTGCGGCGCTGGTGATCGACGGCACCCTGCCCACGCCCCGCGCGCGCCAGGAAGTGGCGCCGTTGCCGCTGATCGAAACATCGCATCTGCTGGTCAGCCTGGGCGGCATGCTGCTGCTGCTGATCGGCCAGGGCCTGCAGCGCCGCAGCCATGCGGCCTGGATGCTGGCCCTGGGCGTGTGCGTGCTGCTGCCGCCGCTGTCGCTGCTGCGCGGCAGCCATATCTCGGTGTCGCTGTCGGCGGCGCTGGCAGCGGTTGCGCTGTGGGCCGCACGCCGCGAGTTTTACCGCCAGGGCGCGCTGCTGGACGAAGCTTGGTCGTGGCGCTGGCTGAGCAACCTGGGCCTGGTGCTGGTGGCCACCTTCTGGCTGTTGTTCTTCGTCTACAGCCATGTCGAATACAGCAACGACCTGTGGTGGCAGTTCGCCACTTCGGCCAATGCGCCGCGTGCGCTGCGCGCTGCGCTGATCCTGTGCGTGGGCGTGATCGTGTTCGGCATGGCGCGCCTGCTACGTGGCGGGCGCCGCCCGATGCCGGCCGCCGATGCAAAGACGCTGCAGACGCTGGCACCGATCCTGGAGATCAGCACCGACACCCAGGCCTGCCTGGCGTTGACCGGCGACAAGGCCTTCCTGCTGGATGAGCAGGGCCGTGGCTTTGTGATGATGCAGCGCTACGGCGGCTCGCTGATCTCAATGGGCGACCCGGTGGGGCCGCCGGAGGTGGCACGCGCGTTGATCTGGCGCTTCCGCGAAGAAGCCGACCACATGGGCCTGCGCCCGGTCTTCTACCAGGTCGGCGAAAAGTACTGGCAGACCTATCTCGACATGGGGCTGACCCTGGTCAAGCTGGGCGAAGAAGCGATCGTGCCGCTGGAAGGTTTCACCCTGGAGGGTCGCGACCGCGCCGATCTGCGCCAGGCCTGGAACCGCGGCAAGCGCGGCGGCCTGAGCTTCCGCATGCTGCAACCCGAACAGGTGGACGCGGTGTTGCCGCGTCTGGCCGAGGTGTCGGAGCAGTGGCTGGAAGAAAAAGCCGGCGAAGAGAAAGGCTTTTCGCTAGGCAGCTTCGATGCGGACTACCTGCGGCGCTTCCCGGTGGCAGTGGCCGAGGCCGAAGGCCAGATCGTGGCATTCGCCAACGTGTGGTGGGCGCCGGCCGGTGGCGAACTATCGGTGGATCTGATGCGACATAGCGCACAGGCGCCGAAGGGCACCATGGATTTCCTGTTCATCGAGTTGTTCCTGTGGGGCCAGGCCAATGGCTACACGCGGTTCTCGCTGGGCATGGCGCCGTTGTCGGGGCTGGCAGAGCACCGCCTGGCCGGACGCTGGAACCGCTTCGCCAGCCTGGTGGCACGTCACGGCGAGCGCTTCTACGGCTTCAGCGGCTTGCGTCGCTTCAAGTCGAAGTTCGCCCCGACCTGGCGCCCGCGCTACCTGGTCGCACCCGGCGGCATGCATCTGCCGGCCGCATTGCTGGATGCCACCCGCTTGATCTCGGTGGATCCTGGGCGGCAGGAGTAAGGTAGCGCGAGACGCCGGCGCCAGACATGCCGGTCTGGCCGGCGCGCATTAGTGCCCGCCCGAGCCGATGAGGAAATCGCAGGCGCATTTCAGCGCCTGAGATTGGCTTGTCGAACAGCGAGCGCAAATCGTGAGAGCGGGGTGTCGCATCCCGGGGCGGGACCGTGTGGCGGCATGGATGCCGCCACCAAGCTTCCAGGGATGGATTCACAGCGTGTCCCGACACCGGATGCGGCGCCGCGCTGCCGCCTAACTCCGTACACCGATCAATCGGTGCACAGCGTCTATCGTTTCCATACGAGTGCTTCGGTCTGCCGAGGGCGCTTGCACGCGTACCGGCGTGAGACACGCCGCAAGTACGTCCTTGTAGGCTCTGGCGCGGCATCCATGCCGCTCAAGGTCCCACGCCGGTACGCGTGCAATCACCACCTGTGATCCTCGACGGCTGAAAGAAGAGCAGCGTCAGGAGGAGCGGCGTTCAGTTGAATGATCGAACGTCTGCACGTTGTCTTTGGCAGCAACGTACTAACGTAAGACGCCGCCATCGCCAGCTCGTCGCAAAGCAGGGCAAACGCTGTTGCATGCCTTACGGCTTCGACAGCCCGTGCAACTGCTCCATGATCGTCTTGGCCAGGGTCGCGTAATCGCCTTTGAAGTGGTGATCGCCCGGCAGTGCGACCCGCTTGGCTGCATCGGCTGGCAGGCTCGGGCACAGCGCGTCGTCGTCGTCCTGGCCGTAGATGCACACGGTGGTACCGGCTGGCAGGCGCTGCACTTCGGGCGCGATCGGCAGGCCTTCGTCGTCCGAGCCCAGCCAGTTGCTGACGTGGAATTCGTAGTCGGCCAGCTTGCCTACCGACAGCAGCGCCGTCATGCGGATGTTCTGCCTGGTCGCTGCCGGCAGTTTGTTGATGGCCGCAGGCAACACATCCGCACCTTGCGAGAACCCGACCAACACCACCCGCTGGCGCTGCCAACGCTGCGCATAAATGCGTGCGATGCGATCCAGGTCGGTGGCGAAGCCTTGCGGCGTGCGCTCGGTCCAGAAGTACCGCAGCGAATCCAGGCCGACCACCGGAATGCCCTGCGCTGCGAGTGCGTCGGCCACTTCTTCGTCCAGGCCGGCCCAGCCGCCATCGCCGGAAACGAAGATCACGAAGGTGTCGTCGTCACCGTCGCCATCGGGCTTGGCCGGCAACTCCACCACCGGCAAATCGGCCAGACCGCCTGGCGGGGGTGGCAACGCCACGCCCTTCTGCTCGCCCAACGAGCGGGCCGCGGCACGCAGGCCGGGCAGGATGTCGCCCTGCGCAGACCGCTTGAAGGTGCGCGCCTGCGGCACCTGCTTGAGAAAGCCCTGTTCGGCAGCTGCCGGGCAGCGCTTGTCCTGGCTGGCGGCAAGCACCCAGGGAATCTGCAGCGGCACCGGCACCAGCGTGTTGCTGCCCGGGCGCACCCCCGGCTGGCAGATCGCCTGGTCGGACACCGCAGCCGGGCACAACCCATCGGTGAGCACACCGGCCAGCACATGCGGCTTGGCTTGCGCGGCGATCGCGTAGGCCAGTGCCGCGCCTTCGCCATCGCCTACCAGCAACGGCAGGCGGTAGGTGGAGATGCGATAGAAGGCCTGCACGTAGCGCGAGAAATTTTCCACATCGCCGACCGAGAACGCGCAGGTACCGCCGGCCTTGCGCAGCACCGCGTACAGGTGCGCGGTGTCCACCACCGCCACCATCGCACCGTCGGCACGCAGGCTTTCGGCCTGGGCCTGGCGCTTGGCGGCATTACCGGCACCGGCCAGCCAGATCACCACCCGCTGCGGCTCGTCCTTGGGCATCAGTACCGGCACCTGCTCGAAACGGCCATGGCTGACCGGTTCCGGCGCCTGCGCGGCGGCCATGCCCGATAGCGTCAACACTGCCGCGCCGCAGAGCGCGCTCCACATCTCAAGTCGTCGCATGTCGCACCATCGGGAAAAGTAGTTCAAAGATAATCGTTCCAGGCTGAAGCGCGAAGTGCAGCACTGCGCTCACTGCGCCGTTGGAGTGGCTAGCAAACCGTTGCGCGCCGTGATCAAACGGGTGTGGACGGCGCGCTCGGAACCGCAGTGTACGAGTGGCACATGCTGCACCGAGCAACAGCCGCGCCCACCTGGCAGTGAGCACAGTCGTTTTTGTCAGCCGCTCTTCGCCGGCTGGCGCGCTTCCCATGCCGCCAGGGTCTGGCGGTAGCGGGTCAGCTCTTCGGCATACAGATCGTGCACGCACAGCGGGCAGCCGCTCTGGCAGCATTCGTTCGGCGCAGGCGGCTGCGGGGCGATCGGGCGTGGGTCGGGGCTGGAAGCAGCGCTGTCGTGCATGCGCCATTGTAGCGTGCGCCTCGGCCACATCCGGGCGCACCGCCCGGATGTGGCCGAGGCGCTCAGCGCCCCAGCCGGCGGCGCAGGTTGGCGCGCGCCGCAGCGTCGTGATGGGTGTGGAAGTAGTCGCTCAGGAAGATGCGGGGTTGCTTGAGCACGCCGGCCAGGAAGCGGTGGCGATTGAGCCGGAACAGCACACCCGGCACATGCCCGCGATATTCCTCGGCAATGGCCTGATCGTAGGCATCGAACACCGCTGCGGGCGCGGCCAGAATCGCTATGTCGCAGTCCAGGAACAGCGCAGCGTCTTGGTCCACCTCCTGCAGCTGCAGCTGCCCATGCCGCGCGGTGAGCAGGATCAGCGCCTGCACGCGTTCGACATCCACCTGCGCCTGTGGCCACCAGCGCGGGATGCACTCCGCCGCCCACAGCGCAGATTGCGCCTCGTTGTCGCTGCGTCCGGGTCGATACACCGCATCGTGGAACAATACCGCCAGCCACACCTCTGCCGGCTGCCGCCAGCCGGGCCCGGCGGCGACCTGCGCATAGTGCTGCAGCACTGCGCGCACATGGCCGAAGTGGTGGTAGGCGCGCGGCGGCGTGGCGTAGGCCTGTTCGAGTGCGGCCAGCTGGTCGGCGTACAACGGCAATGGCGTGGGGATGTCCATCCGCGCAGGCTACCGCGTGCGCGCAGCGGTGCCCATCAGCGCAGCGACCAGCGGCCTTCGATCTGATATCGCGACTGGGCCAGAAAGCTGCGCACCAGCGCGAAGTCGCGCACTGTCCAGGCCAGCGCATCGCAGCGCCGTTGCGGCACCGCCTGATTGCAGTACAGCAGCGTCATGTGCGGTGTGTATTGCGCATCGCCGGCAATGCCGACATGCGCAAGTTGCCGCCCCAACGCGCCCTGCAACTCATACAGCCCGCGCACCTGTTCGTCGCCCCGCAGCACGCAGGGAAGTTGCGAGCGCCTGCCACCGAAGGTGCCCACCCGGTCGAATTCCACTGCGAACGCATCCATCGCCACGCGCGCCGCGGCCTGACTGGCACGGCTGACCAACGATGGCGGCAAACCGCCGGCGTAATCGCCCAGATGATGCAGGGTCACATGCAGCCGTTCGCGCGCAAGCGGCTTGCCTTCGGCATGCCCGCCTTGCAGCAGGCTGTCGGCGACCCGCGCCGCACGTTCGGCGGTGGGCGCGTCGGCCATCACCGCGAAGAACAGCCGTTCGGTGGGTTTCTCTTCCCCAAGCCCCAGCGACAACTGCGCCTCGGCCGATGACAGGTAAAGAAACTGCTGTTTCATGGCTGAATTCCACGACCGCGCAACGCGGACCTGCCTGGACAAGGGCGGCGGATACTAGCAGACCCGCAGCGTGCCGAATATGCCGACGTGCATGATGCCGATGTGGAACCTGTTGCGCTGCGTGGAACTGCAATTGCAGCGTTGGATCAGCTCCTGGGGCTGTGCTGCGCCACAAAAAGAAACGGGCAGCGTGCACTGCCCGTTTCCGCCTTTATCGTTTTACTCCGGAGCTGCATCGGATCGGTGACGATGCACTTCGGTCGAGCGCGCAGGTTATGCGGCGCTCTTCATCGCATGCTTGCGGTTACGCATGACGTCGTGGCAAGCACGCACTTCCGGCAGCAGGCGCAGTGCAGCGTCGCGTGCAGCGGCCGGGGTGTCCTGGTCGGCGATGGTTTCATCGAAGGCCTTCAGCAGACGGTCTTCCGACTCTTCCAGCTCGGCCACGTAGCCGTACTTGGTGTCGCCCAGGGTTGCGCGGACCTTGCCGTAGAACTGCTGCATGCTGCCCACCATGGTGCCGTGCTGCTCCGGCGTGCCGCCAACTGCGGTGACCACACTGCTCAGGCTGCTGACGATGTCGGTCTTGACGCCGGCAATGCGACGGAACAGCGTCGCAAGCTCCGCATCGCCTACCTTGGCTGCGGCTTCGTCGTAGAAGTCCTTGCCGTCGCGCGAGATGGCGATAAGGTCGTTGAGGCTATGCTCGGTGTTGCTCTGAATGCTCATGTGTGGCTCCTTGTTGTGATGAACCGACGCTGCGCTGTGCGATGACTGCGCGTGCGGCGGGAGGTTGAGTCAATCGATGGGTTGATTGCGTTGCCGTCGCGTTGTGTACGGCCTCATCCTGGCGCCGCCTGCATAATCGATATGTGAGCGATGCGGGCATTGTCCTCACACCATCGTGCAGGCGATGAATTGCAATTCATCGATGCCAACAGCGGGTCAAGATCACTTCGGTTGACGACTGGCCCACATGTTGTCGACCAGATTTGGATAGGGCCGCCCGGCCTCTTCGGCACGCTGCTTGGCCACGGCCTTCTGCGCATCGGTCAACGGTGTCGACTTCGCCTTGCCCTTTGGGTTCGGGCGCTTCCACGGCGGCGGTGTGAAGTCGTCGGTCATGGCACTGTCCTGTCCGCTTGGGGGAAAGCACGAAGTCTCGCTGGCAGGCCGTGAGATGACCGTGGTCGTGGTCGTGGTCGTGGTCGTGCAATGCGGCCATCTTGCACAGCTGCATGGCAAGGCCAGAGCGCTTGCGTTCGACGAATCCGTGCCAGGCAAATCCGCGTTGCCGTGCAACGTCTCAGCAGTTCGCCAACACCGCACGTTGCTGCCGACGCTCTTGCCATACCGCCAATGCATACACCAGCAAACCGCCGAGCGCGGTGGCCGCGCCAACGTAGCCGGTGGAGGTCCAGCCCCAGCCTGCAGTAATCGCCATGCCACCCAGCCATGGGCCCAATGCGTTGGCCGTGTTGAACGCCGCATGGTTGGAGGCCGCGGCCAGGGTCTGCGCTTGGGCTGCCACATCCATCAAGCGCGTCTGCAGGGCTGGCGCCAATGCGCCCATGGTGCCCACCGCCACGATGGACACGAACACCCACAGGCCCGACTGCGCCGCCAGCGGAAAGGTCAGCATCACCACCACCGACCACAGCAGCAGCACCGGCACCGCGCGGAACTGCATGCGGTCGAACAGCCAACCGCCCAGGATGCTGCCAAGCACACCGCCCACACCGAACGCCACCATGGCCAAGGGAATGCGCGCTGGCGTAACGCCGGTCACTGTAGTCAGTGTCGGCGCGAGGTAGCTGAAGACGCAGAACATGCCGGAAAAGCCCACCGCACCGATCGCCAATGCCAGCCAGACCTGCGGCTGATTGAACGCACGCAACTCGCGCAACGGCTGCTGCCGCGGCTCGTCCGGCTGCGGCGGCAGCAAGAGCGCCACCGCGGCCACCGTGCCCAGCGCAATCACCGACACCGAGGCATACGCCCAGCGCCAACTCACCATCTGGCCCAGCCAGGTCGCCAACGGGTTGCCCACCAGCAGCGCGACGCTCAAGCCCAGCAACACGCGCCCCACTGCGGTGGCACGTTGATTGGGCGGGCTGATCGATGCGGCCACCAGCGACGCAACACCGAAGTACGCGCCATGCGGCAAGCCGGCGATGAAGCAGCACAGCAGCATCGTGTGGTAACTCGGCGCCAGTGCGCTGGCCACGTTGCCCAGCGCATAAAACACCATCAACAGCAGCAGCAAGGTGCGCCGCGGCCAGCGTGCACCCAGGATCGCCAACAACGGCGCGCCGACCACCACGCCCAAGGCATAGGCGCTGATGACGTGGCCGACCTGCGGCTCGCTGATCTGCAAGCCCTGCGCAATCTGCGTCATCAGGCCCATGGTGGAAAATTCGCTGATGCCGATCGCAAAGCCGCCCATCGCCAGCGCAAGCAGAATCAGCACGTAATCGCGCCGGGACACGCGGGGCGTGGAAAGATCGGTATCGGTCATGCCCGACTCCAGAGACGGCGGGGCGGCCTAGTATTGTGCAATGCAGCAAATCAGAAAAGGCCGGCGCCCGCTGCGATTCAGCGCCGAAGCCCAGCGCGTCACAGTTCCAGTCGTTTCAACACCATGGAAGACGCTGTGTCCTATCTGCATCGCTCGAATCTGCTTGGCTGCGCCTCCATCGATAGTGTGCACCGCGATCGGCGCGGCGTCGCGCCTGGCGCGTGATCAACTTTGACTGGTTGCTGATGTCCACATCCACTGAATCCCCCTTGTTCTCTCCGGTGCGCCTGGGCGCGCTGGATCTTGCCAACCGCGTGATCATGGCTCCGTTGACACGTAACCGCGCCGGCGACGGCCAGGTGCCCTCGCCGCTCGCGGCCGAGTATTACGGCCAGCGCGCCACTGCCGGGCTGATCGTGGCCGAAGGCACGCAGATCAGTCCGCTCGGCCAGGGCTATCTCGACACCCCCGGCATCTACAGCAAGGAGCAGGTCGCCGGTTGGCGCGCAGTCACCGACGAAGTGCATCGCCGCGGCGGCAAGATCGTGCTGCAGCTGTGGCACGTGGGCCGTGTCTCGCACACCAGCGTGCTGCCGCCGGGCGAAGTGCCGGTGGCGCCCAGCGCGATCCGCGCAGAAGGCAAGACCTTCACCAAGAACGGTTTCGAGGACGTGTCAGAGCCGCGCGCACTGGCACTGGAGGAAATCCCCGGCTTGATCGAGGAGTACCGCATCGCTGCACATAACGCCATCGATGCCGGCTTCGACGGCGTGGAAGTCCATGCGGCCAATGGCTACCTGCTCGACCAGTTCCTGCGCGACAGCTCCAATCAGCGCACCGACGCCTACGGCGGCGATATCGAAAACCGCACCCGCCTGCTTGCCGAAGTGGTGCAGGCGATTGCCGACGAAATTGGTGCCGAGCGCACCGGCGTGCGCTTGTCGCCGGTGACCCCGGTGTATGGCGCGCACGACTCCAACCCGCAGCCGCTGTTCGAGCGTGCGGTGGAGAGGCTGAACCTGATCGGCGGGCTGGCCTTCGTGCACGTGATCGAGGGCGCCACCGGCGGCCCGCGCGACAACATCGCCTTCGACTACGCCGCGCTGCGCGCCAAGTTCGAGGGCGCCTGGATCGCCAACAACGGCTACGACCGCAGCATGTCCGAACACGCTATCAGCAGCGGCTATGCCGATGCGATCGCCTACGGCCGCCCGTTCATCGCCAACCCGGATCTGGTGCGCCGCCTGCGCGAGAGTGCGCCGCTGGCCGAACTCGACCAGGCCACCATGTATGGTGGCGGCGCCAAGGGCTATACCGACTACCCCGCACTGCCGGAGTAATCGCCTGATAGCGGCTGATATCGCGACCGCAGCTGCCATGGCGGCATGCGGTCGCTGCGCCGCAAACAGGTGCAAGCTATGTTCGCTGTTGGCGGCCGTGCGGTACTTGGCTTGCGTGCCGGCCGTTCGCAGCACCCTGCAAATGAGGCTATGCAATGCCCACAGCCATTGCCCTGCGGTGGTTGCGGGGCAGCGGCAACGCGCACCGACGCACTACACGCAATCGGTCCGCACCACCGGTGGCGTGCTGGCGCAGCCCCTCTCCTGCGGAAGATGGGTGGGGTGAGGGTACGGGGGCGAAGCCACAGACGTGTGGAAGCTTCCACACACCTGCACAGCCAGCTGCAACACGCACCCACCAGTGCCGGGCGCTGTTTCGCATGACATGCCATGACCGCCGGCCAGTACATGACGCGCACGCCCTGCCCCGCTAGGATCGTGCCATTCCTGTTGCTGGATGCACCGATGCGGCCTCTGCTCACCTTCGCCTTGTTTTGCACGCTGCTGATCTGTGGCCAGGCCGTTGCCGTGCCGTTCTGGGGCGCGCGGCAATCCAGTGCCGCAGACACGCCGCCCGCGCAACTCAAACCGGGCGAATGGATCTGGGGCGGCGTCAGTAGAGGATGGGGGCCGATGGCCGTGATCGTCAGCCTCACCGAGCAACGCGCCTACGCCTATCGCAACGGCATTCTGATCGGCGTCTCCACGATCAGCTCCGGCAAGCCCGGACACGAGACGCCCACCGGTGTGTTCACCATCCTGCAGAAGGACAAGGACCATCGCTCCAGCATCTACAACGCCGCGCCGATGCCATACCAGCAGCGGCTGACCTGGGACGGTGTGGCGCTGCATGCCGGTGGCTTGCCCGGGTATCCGGAATCGCATGGCTGCGTGCATCTGCCATCGGAATTCGCGCGCCTGCTGTTCGACAATTCCAATATGGGCATGGTGGTGGTGGTCGCGCAGGCCGGCATCGATGCAGACGACGTGGTGCACCCGCGCGCGCTCAGCCCGATCGACCCGACCACCGGCGCCGAGCGCGCACTGCTGCCGTTGCCCAACGGCCAGGTCTTTGCGTGGCAACCGGAGCTGGCGCCGACCGGCCCGATCTCGATGCTGGTCAGCAGCAGCGACCAGCAACTGATGGTGTATCGCAACGGCGTGGAAATCGGACGTGCGCAAGTCGCATTGCGCGCACAACCCGGCGCCGCGCCACTGGGCACGCAGGCCTTTATCGTCGGCCAGGGCTATCTGCCCGGCAAGGTGGCCGGACTTCCCGGGCAGCGCATGCCCAACTGGATGCGCATCGGCATTCCAGGCAGCAATGCTGCGGCAGGCCAGGCACTGGATGCAGACACCGTCGCGCGGCTGCAGGTGCCGCCGGCCTTTCTGGCCGGCCTGCTGCCGTTGCTCACGCCGGGCGTGGTGCTGGTCGCGACCGACCAGCGCATCCTTCCGGAAACCACTGGCGGCAAGCTGCAGGTACTGGATTCGGATCCGCCTGAAGCGCCGTAAGTGCATTGTTGGAGCGGCGTAGTCATTGGCGGCGTGGATGTGGAGCCGCTGCTGCCTGCTTCGCTGCGACTGGCGGTGTGAACCGCATTTTGCAATCCGCTTTTTTCGCGTTTGTCGCAAGACTGCCCGCAACTGGCCGCACAGCCGGATGCCAGCCTGCTGGCTGCGCACGGCTGGGTCTGCAACGGCGCACCTGCATATGTGAGCGCCGGCCAGCAGCGCTGCGCAATCGCTCAGGTCGCCCCACTCAGCGCACGCGACTACGCCGGCCTTGCACGTCGACGCGATCCCGATGGCATGCCGATCCTGGAGGGCGTCAGCGTGCGCAAGGCGCGCCGCCGCAACTTCGCCGGCTCCTCCAGCTATTGCTTCAATCCCAGCATGCTGCGCTCATGGTCGGAAGACGGCCAGGGCCTGGTGGTGGAAGTGTCGCCACGTCATCCCGGCACGCACCGTCATTACCGCGTCGAACTGATGGACAGCTGCCGCGAACTCAGCGGCGCACCGCCCATCCGCTTCGTCTCCGGCATGGGCTTGAACGCGATCTGCGGCAACCCGGGCGACAAGGTCGACGTGCTCGACGAAATCGGCATTGCCGGTGCACGCACCGTGGCTGGCGCCGAAGGTGATCTCAGCAGCACGCGCGGCGGCATGTTGTCGCGCATGCGGCACAGCTGCGTGGTTGCAGCGGTGTATCGGCGCGATTGATCGTGTCGCAGCGAGGAGCACGCTTGCGCGCGATAGGCGTTATCGAGAATGCTTCATCGCGCGCAAGCGCGCTCCTACACACGCGGCATGCGGCATGCGGCATTTCCATCGCCGCAGCTGTCTTACGCCTTGCGCAGGAAACAGGTCTTCAACACCAGGCCCTTGATCTTTTCCGAGTTGCCTTCGATGTGCTCGGCATCGTCTTCGACCAGGCGGATATTGCGGATCACCGTGCCCTGCTTGAGCGGGATCGAGGAGCCCTTGACCTTCAGGTCCTTGATCACGGTCACCGTATCGCCGGCCTGCAACACATTGCCGTTGCTGTCGCGCACCACCGTCGTGTTCGCGGCGGCCTCGCCTGCGCTCCATTCGAAGCCGCAGTCTGCGCAGATCGACAGCGCGCCATCGGCATAGGTGTTGTCCAGTCCGCAGTGCGGACAGGCAGGGACGGTGGACATGCAATTCCTTGATCGAAGCGGGTGTGGATTGTAGCCGCCCGGCCGCGCGATCACGCACCCGGCACGGCCACGGCGCGATAGTGCGGCGCTTGTCGAATGCCCCGCAGATCGCGCATGTCCAATCAGCCAGTGCCCACTTCCCCGCCCGCCACGTCAGGCGCCGCCAACGCCGAAGCTGCCGGCCCCGCCGCTCCCGGCAATGGCCCAGGCAAGCCCAAAGGCTCGCATCTGGTGGTGTATGTGGCGCTGGCCGGCAATCTGGCCATTGCCGTGGCCAAGTTCATTGCCGCCGGCATTTCCGGCAGCTCGGCCATGCTCAGCGAAGGCGTGCATTCGCTGGTGGACACCGTCAACGAAGTGCTGTTGTTGTACGGCTTGCGCCGCGCCGCGCAGCCGCCCACGCCCACCCATCCGTTCGGCTACGGGCGCGAGTTGTATTTCTGGAGTTTCATCGTCGCGCTCCTGGTGTTTGCGATGGGCGCCGGCGTGTCGCTATACGAAGGGATCGTGCATCTGCGCAACCCGGAGCCGGCCAAGAGCCATCTGATCGCCTACATCGTGCTTGGCGTGTCGATCGTGTTCGAAGGCATTTCGTGGGTAGTGGCGCTGCGCGAATTTCGCGCCAAGAAAGGCCGCATGGGCTATTTCCAGGCGTTTCGCCAAAGCAAGGACCCCAGCACCTTCACCGTGTTGCTGGAAGACAGTGCCGCCTTGATCGGCCTGTTCATGGCGCTGCTCGGCCTGGCCGGTGCGCAACTGTTGGACATGCCCGAACTCGATGGCATCGCCTCGATCGGCATTGCCGGCGTGCTGGCGTTTACCGCCTTCCTGCTGGCGCGCGAAACCAAGGGCCTGCTGATCGGCGAACCGGCGCATGCGCATGTCACCGACTCGTTGCTGCGCATCGCCGCCGGCGACCCGGACGTGCGTGCGGCCAATGGCGTGCTCACCATGCAGCTGGGCCCCAGCCAGGTCGTTGCCGCATTGAGCGCCGAGTTCGAAGACAGCCGCACCACGCCGCAGATCGAGGCCTGTGTCGGGCGGATCGAAGCTGCTGCCAAACAGCAGCATCCCGAACTCACTGCCCTGTTCATCAAGCCGCAAACCCCGGAAACCTGGCGTGCGCGGCGCGCGCAGATCGAGCGTGGCGCACAGACGGACTGAGCAACGCGACAGCGTGTGCGTGCATGTAGGTGCGGTATGCACACGCGTTGGTCTGGGCAAATTCGGCCTCGCATGGTCAGGCAGCAAATACGCTAGCGCTTGAGAATACGAGCGTAGCCGCAGCGCATTCGAACCCTTCACTGTGCTGACGCGTCCATCCACTGCGCGCGTTCGTGACACGCATTCCACCAAGCTGATCCTCGCTTCAACCGCAATCCCTGCTGCGGTTGCATGATCCAGTGCGATTGCCTACGGTGTGCGTGCAGCATCTCTTCGCATCGTGAAGTAGCCGATGCATTCCCCTAGATCACCCGTCATGGAGGTTTCCAATGGAAATCAGCCAGGGTCGCGTTGCGACCATTCACTACACCCTTTCCGACGACAGCGGCCAGGTGCTCGACCGCTCCGCGCCCGACGCGCCGCTGAGCTATCTGCATGGCGCCGGCAACATCGTGCCGGGCCTGGAGAAAGCACTGGAAGGCAAGCACCTGGGCGAAACACTCACCGCCGACGTGGCACCCGAACAGGGCTATGGGCCGCGCCATGAGCAGTTGATCCAGCACGTACCGCGCGACGCGTTCCCAACCGATGTCGAGGTAGTGCCCGGCGTGCAGTTCGAAGCGCGCACCCAGCAGGGTCCCGTGCTGGTCACCGTGACCGAGGTCGGCCCCGAGCAAGTCACCGTGGACGGCAATCACCCGCTGGCCGGGCAGACCCTGCACTTCGCGGTGGAAGTGGTGGCAGTGCGCGAAGCCACCAGCGAAGAACTCGACGACGGTCACGTAGCCGACATCGCCGCCTGACCCGGCGCGCGCCGCACGCTTTGCTAGCTGCGGCGCAGGCACGCCGCGCTTCGGTAAAAGCGCAAGCGGCGTAGCCGGTCTCGACGACGGATGCGGCAGCCGTAGTAAAGTGCGCGGCCCGCTCTCCAGGCCCGTCCGCATGAAACTCGGCATCGACTTCGGTACCAGCAATTCCGCCGCCGCGGCGATCGTTGATGGGCAAGTGGTGCCGGTGCGCTTCGGCGAGGCCTTGCAGTTCCGCACCACGGTGTATTTCCCCGACACCATGCGCGACCCGGACGATTTCAGCCTCACACCGGCGCTGGAATACGAGGTGGAGCGGCTGGTCGACTCCGGCCGCCGCGACGCAGTGGCCGCCGGCCGCACGCCCAACAACGACAGCCTGCGCCGCGACGCGATTCGCATCGTGCGGCGGCAATGGATGGAAGAACAGGTGCGCGAGCCGCGCAGCTCGGCCGCCTTGCTGCAGAACGCGGTTTACGGCGACGAGGCGCTGGATGCGTATTTTCTCGAAGGCGAAGGCAGCCTGGTGCAAAGCCCCAAATCGATGCTGGGCTACAACCTGCATCCGCGCGCGCGCCAGACCATCACCGGCATCGCCACGCACGTGCTGGAGCATATTCGGCTGACGGCTTCGCGCCAGTTCGACATCAACATCCGCAGCGCCACCCTGGGCCGCCCGGTGCAGTTCCGCAGCTCGATCGGCGAAGCCGGCAACGCGCAGGCGCTGGAGATCCTGCAAACCGCCGCAATCGCCGCCGGCTTCGACAGCGTGGATTTTCTCGAAGAACCCGCAGCGGCCGCGATGCATTACCACGTCAGCCACGACAGCCGCCACGACACCGTGGTGGTGGATATCGGCGGCGGCACCACCGATGTTGCGCATGCCAGCGTCGGCGGCAGCGCTGCGCCGCAGGTGCACCGTGCCTGGGGCATCGCGCGCGGCGGTACCGATATCGATCTGGCGCTGAGCCTGGCCGCCTACATGCCGCTGTTCGGCCGCGGCATCACCCGCGTGCCGACCCACCATTACGTGGAGGCGGCGATGGTGCAGGACATGACCCGCCAGCGCGAATTCCGTCTGCACAAATATCAGGACGTCCCAGCCCCCTTCGACAAGCGCCTGCAGGCCTTGCAGGACACTGGCAACACCGCGCGCCTGTACCGCGGCGTGGAGGCCTGCAAGATCGCACTCAGCGAGCTCGACCAGCATCAGGCCGCCCTGGACTTCATCGAGCGCGGCTTGCGCGTGGACGTGCAGGCCGACGCGCTGGTTGCGTCTGCTTCCAACTATCTTGGGGAACTGGAAGCACTGCTGGCGCAGGTGCGTGCCGACATGGCTGCCGCACCGGCCACGGTGTTCCTGACCGGTGGCATGTCGCGCGCCGGCTATATCCGCGACACCGTGGCTGCGGCGTTCCCGGAATCGCGGCTGGTGCATGGCGACCCCTCCTTCGGCGTGGTCCAGGGCCTGGCGTGGGCGGCCGCGCAGGGCCCCCGTCCGTCGGACGGTTAACACACCGGGCGGCTCACCCTCTATAATGCGCGGTTGCTGCTCGACGCCCCGCCGTCTTGTCTGCATGGCACGCCCGCCGTGTCACCGCGATTGCGCACCGAACGCCATCGCACTCTCGACACCGCTTCTGCGCGCGCCACCCTAGCCGCACGCGGTGTCACCGCACTTCCCCGCTACAGGAGGCCACATGGCACGTCCCGCGACCAAGCAGAAATCCCAGCCCAGCATCGCTCGCAGCGAAGGCAAGTCGCAGCCGCTCAGTCGTGAGCGCATCGCTGCCGACATTGCCGCGTTCCGCAAGACCGGCGGCCGGATCGAAGTGCTCACCACCAACTTCGGCCCCGCGCGCAACGACGGCGACAAGATCGCTTGAGCCAGCTAGCAGCACTGCGCATGGCCGCCAGGCGGGTGTGAAGTCGAAATACCCGCCGATTGCACTGGCCACCGCATCACAATGTCGTTCGTCACTGTTGCGTATTGCCGCTAGGTTGTACCGACGTGCCACCGCAAGGTGGCACGTTTGTTTTAGGCGTTGGAACGATGGCTCACACGGAGTGAGCAGCCAGTTGCGCGGCGCGGACGTCACGCAGCACGCGTGATCGATGCCGATTCCAAGCACCGCCGGCCTGGCGGCTGCGCACTCGCCGTGTCAGCTGCGCCTCCTTGGCTCGCCCGGCAGCGACCACGTCGCCGCTGACCGATTTGAGTTGCAGGCGCGCCAGATCGACCTGAGCCACATCCACCGATGCGCTCACCGCATCCACCTGCAGCAATGCACCGCGCGGCACCCGCAACTCCAGTTTGGCACCCTTAGCTGTTGCGGCTGTTGCGCGGGTAGATCACCTCGAATTGCAGCCGGTTGGCGCTTTCGTCCACCTGCAGGCGCTGGCCGTCGCCCAGGCTGCCGGTCAATTCGCGATCCCAGCCGCGCACGCGGATGCTGCCGGCGATGTTCTCCAACTCCACGCGTGCGCCGCGCGCCAACGGATGACTCTGCTTGACCGCGCTTTGCGCCGCTGCGGGTGCAGCGCAGAACGCGGCCCGCAGCAACACGGAAAGATGGGCATGGCGCATGGAATGGCTCCTCAGATTGGAAAGGACGCCTCGCCTTCTCATGCAAGGCGGGTCAATTGCGGCCGCTTGGCGTAGGTGCGTTGCAGCTGCGACAACGGAAATGCCGAGCGCGGGGTCTGTGCGATGGCGGTGTGGATGGCCTGCGCGCTGCGATCCAGCTCATCGAGTGCCGGCAGCAGATCGGCGGGCACCTGCTTTACCGGCACCTCGGCCATGGCCTGCTGGTAATGCCCAGACATGACTGGCGCCTGCGCCACCAGTGCCGACTGCGTTGCGAGCGGCTGCGCCTGCCGATCGATCCCGGGTGCGATGGCAACCACTGCCGCTGCAGCAGCCAGCGCCAGCCCCGCTGCCGGCAGCAACCAGGCGCGCCGGTGGGTTGGCGTCAACGCCACCACGCTGGAGCGCGCCGTCAATGCCGGCGCAATGCGCTCCCACACTTGCGCCGGTGGCTGGCGTTGCGGCGACAGTGCCTGCACCTGCGCGAGCAGAGCGCTGTCGTCTTCCTGCTCGCGATCGTGCCGTGTGTGATTCATGCGGTTTCTCCAAGCCGCGCGCGCAGCAACCGCGTGCGCGATGCAGGGGTGCCTTGGAAGCGCCGACCGCCATCTGCAATTGCTCGGCAATTTCATGATGTTTCCAGCCTTCGATGTCGTGCAGCACCAGCACGGCGCGCGCACGCGGCGGCAGCATTTCCAGTGCGCGCTCCAGATCCATGTGGATCGACTGGCAGCCACTGGCGCCGGCAATTGCCGCGGGCATGTCGCCATCGGCAGCGTCGACGACGTGCTCGCTGGATGCAGAGCACGCACGGAAGTCCATCAGTGAGGGTTGACGGCCAGACGGTGCAGCCAGGTGCCCAGCATGCTTTGAAAAACCGAACTGCGGCAATGCCTTCCACGCCGCAACGCCTGAGGTCTGCGCTGCAGGCACATTGCACCGATTTGCGGCACTCCGTCACGCGGCGTCCAGGGCGATGTGTTGCTGACGACGTCGCGCCGGTTCCTGACGCGCGGCGACCGTGCGGCCCAGCGCATCGCGCACTGCCACGGCGTACCGTGCGCACGGAAGACCACGCCAACCTGATCCACCACCACGCGCCCGCACACTTGCGCGCTCTGATCGCAGGCAAAACACCGCATTGCCTGCCTTCGCAGATGAGCGCGCATTCACCCTGCGCACCTACAGCGCAGCGGCCGCCCCGTTACAATGAATGTCCCCTTCGACTCTGCATGATGTGATGTCCGCGTCCGATGCGTTGCCCGCCATGATCCGCAGCCTGCTGCCCCACTGGAATCCGGAATGGCTGGCCGTTGCGGTGCCGACGGTCAAGATCGTGTTGATCCTGGCCATTGCCGCGTTGGCACGACTGCTGCTCCGGCAACTGCTGCGGCGCTTGTGTACGCGTTACAGCGTGCCCGCCGAAATGACGATCGGCATTCGCCGCGTCGGCAGCTTCATCATTTCGGTCAGCGCCTTGTTGATGGCACTCCGGGTCATCGGCGTCAGAGCAGACACCTTGTGGACCGCATTCACGGGGTTTGCAGCCGTCGGCGCCGTCGCGTTCTTCGCTGCATGGAGTGTGCTATCCAATATCTTCTGCACGTTCCTGATCATCACCACGCGCCCGTTTCGGCTGCACGATCACATCGAGTTGCTCGAAGGTGGCGACAAGCCGGGCCTGAAAGGCCGCGTGATCGATATCAATGTGATCTACACCACGCTGGAAGAAACCGGCGACCACGCTGGCAGCGTCTTACAGGTCCCTAATAGTCTGTTTTTCCAGCGCACGACGCGTCGCTGGCGCGAGACCAGCAGCTTCAACGCCAATTAGGCGCAGCCGACAAGGCGCTGGCGACACTTGTGGGTTCACCGCTGGCGAAGCGTAATGATGGTGACGCAGGCACGCTGTGATGCATGTGCACACCGCAGACACCGCTGCGACGCCGGCTGGGATGGCGATGCCGCTTTCGTTCAGACGCGCAGCACTGCGCAACGCGCCTTGGCACCCGCGCAAACACCTGACCGCTCAACGCAGCTGACTGTCCTTGCTGCCGCGCCGGTTGTACCCACCTTGCGCCGCCTGTTCCAGGTCGTGCGCTTCCTGGCAGTTCACGCACAGATGCACGCCGGGCACGGCCTTGCGGCGCGCCTCGGGAATCGGTGCCTCGCAGTCCTCGCAGTGCGTCAGGCTCGGGCCTTGGTGCAGCTGGCTACGCGCACGCTTGATCGCATCGTCGACGGTGGCGTCGATCTGGTCCTGCACCGCCCCATCACCCGCCCATCCGGTCGCCATGATTGCCACACCTCACTGGTCAGGGAATGGATATGGTCATTGGCGCAGGCAAATCCAAGCCGCACGTGCACAGTACGCTCAAACCGGGTGCTCTAGCATTCAAGCCACTGTCAGCTGCCGGTACTTACGGCAGCTGACCAGGCTCTCAGTCATCCGCACTCTCGAGGATTCTGCAATGGAACAACCCGTCCACCCGTTCTCAGAACTGTTCGCCCAGTTGGGCTTGCCCTCCGACGAAGCCAGCATCCGCGACTTCATCGCCGAGCACTCTCCGCTGCCGGGCGAGATGCGCCTGGAAGAGGCGCCTTTCTGGACGCCTGCGCAGTCCCAGCTATTGCGTGAAGAACGCCTCGACGATGCCGACTGGATCGTGACCATCGATCAGCTCAACATCGCCCTGCATACCACTGCCGACACTACCGGCGTCTGAGTGCAACGTCTGGATTGCGCGCGGCTCACGCTTGAGATCGTCTGCAGCTGACGTGCTTGTCGTGCTGATTTACGCAACAAAAAAGAGCGGCCACTGGCCGCTCTTTCCATGACGGGTGATGCAGGCCGGCAACGCTGCGCCTGCCTGCACGCTGCGCGTCAGGTGACTTTCTTGGCAATCGTCATGCCCAGCACGAACAGGACGATGGCAATAATGATGCCGGCCCAGAACAGGAACTTGGCAATCCCCATCGCAGCGCCTGCCATACCGCCAAAGCCCAGCGCACCGGCAATCAACCCGATGATGGCAAAAATAATCGCCCACTTGATCATGATGTTGTCTCCTAATCGGCACCGTGCCGTTGTTCGATCGTGTGCTTGCGACGCAACGCCGCAAAACATGCGCTGCACGCTACCCATCCGGATGTGCCGCATTCGTGAATACGCCTGACACACGCTGCAACACGTGCGTTGCGTTCAGCAGGCCAGGGCCGCGGCAACATGCAGACATACGCTGTGTGGAGAAGTCATCAACGATCGACACCGCGCTGTCCATCACCTACCGAAAACTGGAACTCCCTGCTCGCGTAGCGTCGGGCAATACCTTATCCATCGAAACGCCACTGCAGAAGATCTCGCGTTTGCGATGCATCGACGCGCAGCATCCAGGCGCGATCGGCCACATATTCGCGGCCTTGCGCCCACCGATTCGCCAGCAGGTGGTGCATCGGCGATCATGCATGCTTCGCCGCGACCGATCGCCATGGACACTCTTCGTTACCTCACCGGCTATCCGCCTGCCGTTCTGGATCAGGTGCGCGAACTGATCGCACAGGACAAACTTGCCAGCGTGCTGGCACGGCGTTATCCGGACCGGCACGCCATCCGCACCGACCGCCATCTCTACGAGTACGTCAAGGCAACGAAGGAGCGCTACATGCGCTCATCGCCCACCTTGCACAAGGCGATGTACGACAACCATCTGCAGGTGGTGAAGCATGCGCTGGGCACGCATACGGCGATTTCGCGCGTGCACGGCGGCCGCTTGAAGGCCAGCCGCGAGATCCGCATCGCATCGGTGTTTCGCGACGCGCCGGAACCATTCCTGCAGATGATCGTGGCGCACGAACTGGCGCATCTGAAAGAAGCCGATCACAACAAGGCCTTCTACCAGCTCTGCAACCACATGACCCCGGACTACCACCAGCTGGAGTTCGACCTGCGCCTGTATCTGACCCAGCTGGCCCTGTCTGCCGACAGCTGATCGCGCAGCGCACGGTCGAGGCCAAGCGGCAAAAAAAGACGACCGCGCTCACCGCCATGCGGGGCGCCGCCGGCGCTTGGTGCGGCACGTACCACTCGTACACTGCGGTTCCTCCGCGCCGTCTGCACCCTGCTGACGACCGCTCGCCACGTATGTCAGCCGCGCTTAGGATGCGTGCATGCAGCCATCCTCTCTTGCCGACCTCACCCGCGCCGCCCAAGGCGGGCACCCCGCCGCGATCAATGCGCTGGCCCAAGCGCTGGTGCGTGCCGGCCAGCCCGAAGAAGCAGTGGCCTGGTATTCGCGCAGCGCGGCTGCAGGCGATGCGCTGGCGCAGGTCGAAATGGGCCGCATGCGCGCCTATGGGGTCGGCTGCGAGGTGGACGTCGGCCAGGCGCGTGTGCAGTGGGAGCAGGCCGAGCGGCAGGGCGCAGTGGCTGCGCAGTACCTGCTGGCAACCCTGGTGGTTGGAGAGCAACCGCCGACGCTGGACGCTGTGGCGTTCAATCGGCTGCAGGCGGCAGCAGTTGCCGACTACCCGCCTGCGCTGCGCGCCATCGCGATCCAGCATGGGCGGGTGGCGCATCCGGATCGGCAACGGCAGTGCGTCGCCCTGCTCGAACGCGCTGCGGCAGCCGGTGATGCCATGTCTGCCGCACTATTGGCCGAGCGCCTGCTGCGCGGCGAAGGCGTGCCGGCCCAACCCGAGGCCGCCGCGCAGTTGTTTCGGCAGCTGCAGACAGTGGGCCTAATCGCGCCGCCCGAGGTGCGCATTGCACCGCCAGACCCGCCAGGCGACCCTGCCGATCACCGCATCGATTTCGCGCCTCGCAACGCCCCGGTTCGGCGCCACGCCACACCGCACATCGAAGAACGCACGGGCGTGCTGTCGGCAGACGAATGCCGCCTGTTGATGCTGGTGGCGCGGCCGCATCTGCGTGCCTCCCAGGTGATTGACCCCAACGATGCCAGCACGCAGCGCGCGCCGGTCCGCACCAGCCGTGGCGCGACGCTTGATCCGATCATCGAAGACTTCGCCGCACGTGCAGCGCAGGCGCGGCTGGCCGCCTGTGCGCAGCTGCCGTTGGCCCACGCAGAGCCGCTTTCGGTGCTGTGCTATGCGCCCGGCGAGCAGTACCGCGCACACCGCGACTATCTGCCGCCCGGCACGATCGCCGCCGACCGCCCCGCTGCCGGCAACCGCCAACGCACCGTCTGCGTCTATCTAAACGACGTCGTTACCGGCGGCGCAACCGACTTTCCGCTGGCCGGTGTTCGCGTGCAGCCGCGCGCCGGCGCGCTGGTGTGCTTCGACAACCTGCATGCCGATGGCCGCCCCGATGCCGCTTCGCTGCACGCGGGCCTGCCGGTGACGGACGGCAGTAAATGGTTGGGAACGCTGTGGTTTCGGCAGCAGCGCTATCGGGATTGGTGAACAGATTCATGCACAACCCCCTGCCGGCGTGGTTTAAAATGTTGCAGCGCGACGTGATCGGACAGGGTCTGCAAACGGCGCGTTTTTTGTTTCCCACTGCACGGGTCCAGACCCGGCCTCAGGGAAGGCACATCACGCAGCCCAGCGGAGCCTTCGATGCTTTTCGAAACCCTCGATACCACCGGCCACGAGCAGGTGATTTTCTGTCACAACCGCGACGCCGGGCTCAAGGCCATCATCGCCTTGCACAGCACGCGTCTTGGGCCAGCGTTGGGCGGCGTGCGCATGCGCACCTACCCCAACAGCGAGGCGGCGCTCAACGACGCGCTGCGCTTGAGCCGCACCATGACCTACAAGAACGCCCTGGCCGGCCTGAATGTCGGCGGCGGCAAGGCGGTGATCATCGGCGACCCCAAGACCGACAAGAGCGAGGCGCTGTTCCGCGCCTTCGGGCGGTTTGTCGACACCCTGGGCGGGCGCTACATCACCTCCGAGGACGTGGGTACCGACGTCAACGACATGGAACAGATCTACCTGGAGAGCGAGTACGTCACCGGCGTGCACCAGGTGCATCGCGGCTCCGGCGACCCGGCACCGTTCACCGCCTATGGCGCGTTGCAGGCCTTGATGGCCTCGCTCAATCGCAAGCTCGGGCACGAAGAAGTCGGCAAGGCCAGCATCGCGATCCAGGGCCTGGGCCACATCGGCATGGAGCTGGTGAAGCTGCTCAAGGAACGCGGCGCGAAACTCTACGTGGCCGATCTGAACCAGGCACTGGTGGACCGCGCGGTGGCCGAATACGGCGCAGAAGCGGTGCGCCCGGATGAGATCCATCAGGTGGCGGCCGACGTGTTCGCCCCCTGCGCGCTGGAAGGCGCCATCAATGAAAACACCCTGCCGCAGCTCAAGGCCAAGATCATCTGCGGCACGGCCAACAACCAGCTCGCCAGCGCCTCCATCGGCGAAGAGCTGCATCGGCGCGGCATCCTGTATGCGCCCGATTACGTGGTCAATGCCGGCGGGGTGATGAATGTGTCGCTGGAGATCGATGGCTACAACCGCGAACGCGCAATGCGGCTGATCCGCAGCATCTATCACAACCTGGAAAAGGTGTTCGACCTGTCCACCCAGCTGGGCGTCTCGCCGCAGCAGGCGGCCGATCAGATTGCCGAAGCGCGCATCGAAGCCATCAGCAAGCTCAAACTGCCGCTGGGCCGCACTGCACCGCGCTTTCTGCACAAGCTGCGCGGTGAGTGAAGCCGCTGTCCAGGCGCGTTGCCTGGACAGGGAAAACCTGCATCAAACGGGCAAGGCGCCGATCAGAAATCGGCGCTGTAACGCAGGCTCAGCGCGCGCTCGTCGCCGCGCTCGCCCACCCGCTGGTCGTAGCCGAAACGCAGCTGGCCCTGCTGGCCCAACGGTGCCGCGGCAGTGAACCCGAACAGCCCCCCCGACCGTGCCGGCTGCATGCCACGCAGCGGCGCCCAAGCATCCACGCCGGTGAAGCTGGCGTCCAGCATCAAACCTTCGCTGCTCAGCGCCTGCCGCCACTCGGCATAACTGCCCAACTGGATGCCGCGCCAGCGATACGCCGAACGCACACCGGCCAGCGCCTGCGTGCGCGACGACGTGCTTGCATTGGCACGCAAGCCGAAGCCATCGCCACCGCTTTCGCGGAAACCATCGCTGCGCAAGCGCACGTAATCCAGGCCCATATATGGCGTCAGGCTTGCGTGCGCACCGCCCCAGCGATAGCCGGTTTCCAGATTGCCGCTGAGGTAACTGCCGCTGTAGTCGCTGAAGGGCGCTGCTGCGGTCTTCGCCCAGTTGCAGGGTGCGCTCGATCTGCCGGTTGACGTTGCCCAAACCCACCTGGCCCAGCGTGTAAGCGGCACCCAACCTCGTGCCCCAGTACAGCTGCGCCTGCACCTGACGATCGCGCCCGCGCGCACCGTCCAGCTCGCCCAGGCTGCTGGAGCGCGTTTCGCCGAATGCAAACCCGGTAACTGCACCGGAGGCCAGGCGCAGATCGTTGCCCATCATCCAGCCGGAAGTGGCAAAGCCCGACGTGGTCGCACCGCCCTCGCCCGGCCCGCCAAGCGCGCGCTGCCAGTTGCCCAGCAGCCGCGGTTGCTGCGACACGCCATCGAAATGCGACGCCAGCGCGCGGCGGCCCAGATCGATGGTGTCGAAGGTCATCGCGGCAGATTCGGCATGCGCACGACCGGACAGGCTGCGCAGCGAATCGGCTGCCGCCTTTGCGGTCGGCGATTGCTGCAAGGCCGCCGCCGCGCGAATGAAGCCGCCGCTGATCGCGCCATTACCCTGGAACTGTTGCGCATCCACCTGCTGGAACGCCTGCTCGACCCGGATTGCCGATTCCATCGATACGGTGCCGATCGCGCCCAACGAGGCGGCGACCGCGGTGACATCCATGCGTTGCAGCGAGACATACGCAGTGTTGGCGTCGTAGCTGCGCGTGGCGGTCAGAAAGGTCACTGCCGGCCCGCTGCTCAGCGTATCGAACGTCCCTTGCAGGCCGTTGGTCGCTTGCAGGACTGCGTAGGCGGTGGTGTTGACGACGTAATCGCGCCGCCCAAGCAATTGCAGGTCGCCTGCAATGGTCGCGGTGCCCGCAACGTTCAAACGGTCGCCAACGTTCACTGCCAGGCGTCCGTTGCTGGCTTGGGTGTAATTGCCGGTAATGGACGCCGTTGCGCCATTGACCTGCAGCGTGCCGGCGTTATCGACCTGCCTGCCGAGGGTGCCAGCACCGACCAGACTCGCCCCATTGGCGATGCTCACACGCGCACTCTGCAGGCTGGCGGTCTGCAAGGTGCCGCCGAGCACCTGGGTCTCGCCGGTAAAGCTATTGGCGTTACTGCTCAGGAGCAGCGTGCCGGTACCACGCTTGGTCAGGCCGCCGGTGCCACTGATGTCGTTGGCCCAGGTCGAACGCAAGGTCGTGACGTCGACATCCACTGTGCCCCAATCGAAACGCGCCGGCCCCAGCACCGCCTTGCCCACATTGAGCAAGCCATAGCCGAATGTCGCATCGACCCCCGCAGCCCCCAGATCGGTGGCGGTGCCCAGCAAGGTCTGCCGCACCAGATCATTGTTGAAATACGGAAATGCCTGCCACACCAGCGCCGCCGCACCGGACACCAGCGGCGCCGCGAATGAGGTGCCGCTGTCATAGAACCTGTTCACAATCTTCTGAGTAACAGTGCCAAGAAGGCCAAATGGATGAACTGCAGGCTGGTGTTGAGTTTGCGCTCGCAGTTCTTCCATAGCCTTCGGTTCTTCTCCAGCCAAGCAAAACTACGCTCGACAATCCATCGCTTGGGCATGACCTTGAAGGTGTGCAGTTCGCTGCGCTTGGCAATCTGCACCGTGAGCTGCTCGCCTAAAATCTCTCGCGCGCCGCTGGCAAACGGTACTCCGGTGTAACCGCCGTCGCACAGTAAGCTTTGTACAAGCGTCAGGTTTGACTGACAGCGCTCCAACGCCTGCAGCGCACCTTTGCGGTCGGTCACCTCCGCCGTCGTCACCGCGATTGCGTGGGGCAACCCCTGACTATCAACAGCGATATGCCGTTTGATGCCCGACACCTTCTTGCCTGCGTCATACCCCTTTTGCCCAGCTGTGTCCGTGTTCTTGACGCTCTGCGCGTCCACGATCAAGAACCTGGTGCAAGCGTTGCGCCCCTGTCTCACGCGGGCCACGCCAACCTGATTTTTTGAGCGCCCGCTCCAGCAGGCTCACCCCCTCATCGTCGCACTCGCTCCACTTGGCAAAGTACGAGTGCACGGTCCGCCACTTCGGAAAGTCGCTGGGTAGCGCTCGCCATTGGCAACCGGTTCGCAGCACGTACAACACTGCGCACCACACCTCATATAAATCCACACGGCGTGGCTTGGTGCGCTTGCGCGCTTGTTCCAGGATCGGCAGCACGTGTGCGAACTGCTCCCGGCTCATGTCACTCGGATAGGTCTTTTGGCGCATCCGCATAGTCTGCACTGATCTGCGAAGATCGTGAACAGGTTCATAGAAGTAACCGATGTTGCTGGCCGTGGCATCGGGGTCGATGAACAGCGAGGTGCCCGGCGCAACCAGGCAATAGCGCATCGCCACGCCGCAGGCATTGGAAACCGCCGCAGGCGGTCAACGCAACGGCCAGCGCCGAGGCCAGGACGGTCCTGGCGACGTCTTTCCTCTTCATCCGTGTGGTCCCCGAACCCATTCCATGGATAGGGCCCGATCGGGCCCGAATAACGCTTTGCTTACTTTAAGCGCAAAGCGCGCGCAGGGACGCCATGCGCTGGCGCAGGGCAGCCATCAGGCAGATAATCGTTTCACTTTAAACGGTATCTGCTCATGTCCGACATCGTCATCGTTGCTGCAAAACGTACTGCCATCGGCTCGTTCCTCGGCCAATTCAACGGAGTGCCGGCGCCGACACTCGCTGCCGCCGCGATCGAAGGCGCGCTCGCGCAATCGGGCATCGCACCGGCCGATGTGTCCGAAGTCATCGTCGGCTGCGTGCTGCCGGCCAATCTCGGCCAGGCGCCGGCGCGTCAGGCCGCGATCGCCGCAGGCATTCCCAACTCGACCGGCGCCACCACCATCAACAAGGTGTGCGGCTCGGGCATGAAGGCGATCATGTTCGGCCACGACCTGATCAAGGCCGGCTCGGCCAGCATCGTGGTGGCCGGCGGCATGGAGTCGATGAGCAATGCGCCGCATCTGTTGCCCAACTCGCGCACCGGCAACCGCTACGGCAACTTCCAGGCGGTCGATCACATGGCCTGGGATGGCCTGACCAACCCGTACGACGGCCAGGCCATGGGCGTGTTCGGCGAGGCCACGGCGGAAAAGTTCGGCTTCAGCCGCGCCGATCAGGACGCCTTCGCCATCGCCTCGGTGGAACGCGCGCAGGCCGCGCAGCGCAGTGGCGCATTCGCCGATGAAATCGTCCCGTTCACGGTGACCACGCGCAAGGGCGCGGTCGTCGTCGACAGCGACGAGCAGCCGGGCAAATCCGATGTGGCCAAGATCCCGACGCTGAAGCCGGCCTTCAAGAAGGACGGCACCGTCACTGCCGCCAGTTCGTCGAGCATTTCCGACGGCGCGGCGATCACCGTGCTGATGCGCGCAGACGATGCCCAACGCCGCGGCGTGACGCCGTTGGCACGCATCGTCGGCCACGTCACTCACTCTCAGGAGCCCGAATGGTTCACCACCGCACCGGTATCGGCGATCCAGTCGCTGGTCGGCAAGATCGGCTGGCAGTTGGACGAGGTGGACCTGTTTGAAATCAATGAAGCCTTCGCCGTGGTGCCGATGGTGCCGATCAAGGAACTGGGCATCGCGCACGACAAGGTCAACGTGCACGGTGGCGCCTGCGCCTTGGGTCATCCCCTCGGCGCTTCCGGTGCGCGGCTGGTAGTGACATTGGTGAACGCGTTGCGCAGCCGCGGAGGCAAGCGCGGGGTCGCGACGCTGTGCATCGGCGGCGGCGAGGCGACCGCTATCGCTATCGAATTGATTTAATTGTTTTTAACGTCGATTTTGCAAAGCTGAATGCGCGTACGCTTGACACTAGTCTTGTGGCCGTCATCATGTCGGGGGCGCGCAATAGCGCGTTGCCTAATCTAACGACGAGGATTGAAACAATGACCATCAACAAGCTGCTGATCGCAATGGCGCTGGGCCTGGCCCTGACCGCTTGCTCGAAGCCGGAACAGGCTCAGGACGCTGCTGCTTCGGCTAACGAAGCTGCTGCCGACGCTCAGACCGCTGCCGACCAGGCTGCTGCCTCGGGCTCGCAGTCGGCTGACGCCGCTCAGGCTGCTGCCAACACCGCTGCTGCTTCGGCTGACACCGCTGCTGACGCTGCCCAGGCTGCTTCCGGCGCCGCGACCGACGCTGCTGCTGAGCAGGCTGCCGACGCTGCCAAGACGGCTGAAAACACCGCCGAAGCTGCTAAGGACACCGCCGAAGAAGCCAAGAAGTAATCACTTCTTGACTCCAAGCGAGTTCGGAAAAAGCCGCTGGTCTCCAGCGGCTTTTTCTTTGCCTTCGATTCGGGCGCTACCCCTCGCAGCTGCCGGCAACACCCTTGGCAAGACCAAAGACCGTGTCTGTCCACCCGGCGGCTGAATGGCCGGCCGCGCATTGACGCAGACTGCATCGGCCCGTGCATAAGCTCCGCTTTCCAACACCGGAACAGGACCACCCATGAAGACGATCCGCATGCTGGCATTGAGCGCCATCGCCGCACTTTCCCTTGCCGCCTGTCAGGGCCCGGATGCCGAGCAGGCACGCCGCGATGCCGCTTCTGCCGCCAGGCACGCCGCCGCCGCGACTGAGCAAGCCGCCGACCGCGCCGCCGTGCAGGCCAAGGCCGCAACCGCCGATGCCCGCGTTGCCGCACGCGAACTGGCCGCAGACGCCAGCCGCGCGACTGCCAACGCCGCCGATGCCACCGCCGACAAGACCCGCGAAATGGCCAACAAGGCCGAACAGAACGCCGACAAGCACGACGCCGAGCACCCGCAACACTGAGCCGATACGCCTGCTAAAGCATCCCGCAACGCGCCGGCCACACGCCGGCGCGTTCGCATCTGCCGGCCGCCGGCTCGTGTTGTCGAGCCCGGCAGGCTAGCATTCGCACATGCCCTCTTCTTTTACCGCGCGCCGCCGCAACCAGCTGGCGCTGGTTTTCTCTGCCCTGATCTTTGTCGCCATCGGGATCGGCATCTTCGTCGGCGCCCGGCGCTCGCTTGCCGATGCCGCACTGGTCTCGCACACGCATGAGGTGATCGGCCGGGTCGACGAAATCCATGCGCGCGTGCTGGACGCCGAGTCGGCGCAGCGCGGCTTCCTGCTCACCGGTAACGACGCCTACCTGCTGGACTACCAGACCAGTGTCGAACGTCTGCCGATCCTGCTCGACAACCTGCGCCGCCTGATCGTCGATAACCCCGCGCAGGAACAGCATCTTGCGCAGCTGCAACGGCTGGTGGAAACGCGCCTGCAGCAGATTCAGCAGGTGCTCGACATCTATGCACAACGCGGGCTGGAGCCGGCACGCGCCACCATCCGGCAGAGCGCCTTCCGCACCACCAGCGCGATCCGCGAACAGGCGTTGAGCATGGTGCAGCGCGAACAGGAACTGCTGGCGCAACGTGCTGAAAGCAGCCGCCAAAGCGCCAACCTGTTGCTTGCGCTCGCACTGGCCGGCATTCCGTTCGGGCTGGTGGTGGTGGGCATGGTCTATGCGCTGTTGATGCGCGAACTGCGCCACCGCGGGCGAGCCGAGCGGCTGGCCGCGCAGGCCAACCGCGATCTGGGCGACAGCATCGGCGCGCTGCAACGCTGCAACGCAGTACCGCCGATCTCAATCTGCTCAGCCGCTACACCGGCCTGCTGCAGAGCTGCATCAGCGCCGAAGAAGCATTGCTGGTGAGCAGCCGCACCCTGGCCAGCTTGCTGCCGGGCGTGGCCGGCAGCGTGTACCTGCTGCGTGCCTCGCAGGACCGTGCCGAGGCCATCAGCCACTGGGGCGAGCCGCTGGTGCAAAGCGCGCCGCACCTGCTGCCGGAACACTGCTGGGCGCTGCGCCGCGGCCAGCCGCACATCATCGAAGACCTGGGCCGGGATGCGCTGTGCGCGCATATCGAAGAACCCGCGCGCGGTACGTCCGTCACCACGGCATGCCTGCCGATGGCGGCGCAAGGCACCCAGCTGGGTTTTCTGTTTCTGTCCTGCCCCGGCACTGGGCCGATGCCGCGATTGGAGATTGCCGAGGCGGCGGCCGAGCAGTTGTCGCTGGCATTGAGCAACCTGCGCCTGCGCGAATCGCTGCGCCGGCAATCGATCCGCGATGCGTTGACCGGTCTGTATAACCGCCGCTATCTGGAAGAATCGCTCAGCCACGAGCTGGCGCGTTGCGCGCGGCGCGGCCTGCCGTTGTCGGTCTTGATGCTGGACGTGGACCATTTCAAACAGTTCAACGACAGCCAGGGCCATGCCGGCGGCGACCTGTTGCTGGCGGCGGTGGGCGAATTGCTGCTGACCCGTCTGCGTGCCGAAGACGTGGCCTGCCGCTATGGCGGCGAAGAATTCACCGTGATCCTGCCCGAGGCCGACGGCGAAGAAGCGCTGCGCGTGGCCGAGGAGATCCGCGGCCATATCGCCGCGCTGGCGGTCAGCGACGGTGCGCGCTCGCTGCCGAACGTGACTGCTTCGATCGGCGTGGCCAGCTTCCCGGCCGATGGCGAACAGGGCGCCAGCCTGATCCAGAAAGCCGATGCAGCGCTGTATCGCGCCAAGCACGCCGGGCGTAATCGGATCGAGCGACATGGGGCTGGCGCGGGCGCAGTGGACTGAGCACGCATACCGTCCATCGCGGATTGCGGAGTTCGTCACACAAAAGATCCAGTCGCGCGGCGATAGTCGGCCTCGACCCCTAAAGCGAGGCAGTCCGATGTCGATGTGGCGCGATCAAGGTCCCAACAAGAAAGACGTCGTTCCGGCAGCACCCGAGGTCCCCGCTGCCGATGGCCGGTTGTTCACTGCCGAGGCCAGCCCGGCGCCGCCGGTGCCCGCCCCTGCCCCGTCCAGCACCACGCCGGCCGCAGCGGCCCCGCAGCGCAGCAGCGAGGCGAAAGAGTCGCTGATCGCCGCCGACATCAGCATCGAAGGCAAGATCGAAGGCGCCGGCCATGTGCGTCTGGCCGGCCGCTTCAAGGGCGATGTCAACGTCAAGGGCGACCTGACCATCGAACGCGGCGCCAAGCTCAATGGCGGCGTGCGCGCCAACAAGGTGATCATCGCCGGCGAGCTGGAAGGCAATATCGAATCGGCCGCGCAAGTCGAACTGCAGACCTCCGGCGTGCTGGTGGGCGACGTCAAGGCCGGCAGTCTCACGGTGGCATCGGGTGCGCGCATGCGCGGCCAGGCCGATTTCGGCTGGGGCGATGAGGGCGGCAAGCCGGCCACTGCCAGCAAGCCGGTGATCAGCGGAGACAGCGACGCCACATGAGTGCGCCCCGCCCGGGCACGCCCGGCGCCACGCGCAGCTGCCCGCATTGCAAGGCAACGATCCTGGAAAGCGCCAGCGTTTGCCCTGCCTGCAAGCACCACCTGCGCTTCGATTCGGCAGCGGTGCAACACGCGCAGCCGGCGCCGATCGTGCCGCTCAAGGTCGACGGCACCATCCGCCACCCGGCCGATGGCGATCCATGGGAATACACCGTGGTGGTGGTGGTGCGTAACGGCAAAGGCGAAGAGATCCGCCGCCACGTGGTCGATGTCGGCGCGATGCACGGCGGCGAAGAACGCGGCTTCACCCTGGCAGTGGAAGCCACTGCGGTGCGCTCGCCTGGGCGGCGTACGCGGCATTAGGTGGTGGTGGGTTGGACGGGATTCGGGATTGGGGATTCGCGCGGATTAGTTGGTCTGCAGCTTGCCCAGATATCTGCTTGCCGGGTGTTACCGGCTGTTTCCGATGGGAAGCAAGTCTCCCGCTGGCTTGAAGGCGCTGCGCGTGGCAGGTGCAGCGCTCCGTCAATCCGCGTGTAGCGCGCGCGCACGATCTGCAACGGCAGCCGATTAGCACGTGCCGCACGCACGCGCCGATGCACGCCATTCCCATTCTCAGGATCTGCACACCGGCTTGCTCAGAGTTGCCACATGCGCAACGGCAACGACGACACCTCTCACACACGCGGCGACCTGGTGGTGCTTGGGCCTGAGGGCCTGTACTGCCCGCAGGGCGACTTCCATATCGACCCGTGGCGGCCAGTGCCGCGTGCGGTGATCACCCATGGGCACGGCGACCACGCCCGCGGCGGTATGGGCGAATACCACTGCACGCACGAAAGCCTGTCGATCCTGCAATGGCGCCTGGGCGAGCAGGTCTATCACACGCACGCCGACGGCGAAGCGTTCCAGCTTGGGCGTGCGCGCGTGTCGCTGCATCCGGCCGGCCACGTGCTGGGGTCGGCGCAGGTGCGCATCGAAGTGGATGGCGAAGTCTGGGTGGCCTCCGGCGATTACAAGCGCCAGCCCGACCCCACCTGCAAGCCATTCGAAGTGGTGCCGTGCGACACCTTCATCACCGAGGCGACCTTCGGCCTGCCGGTCTATCGCTGGCCGGACACCGCAGACGTCGCTGCCGATATTTCCGCCTGGCGCCGCGAATGCGCCGAGCGCGGCGAAGCGGCCATTCTGTACTGCTATGCCCTGGGCAAGGCGCAACGCGTGCTGGCCGAATTGCGCGCCTGGGAAACGCAGCCGGCACTGCTGCACGGGGCAGTCGCGGTGGGCGTGGAGGTCTATCGGCAGGCCGGCATCCCGATGCTGGAAACGCAACCGGTCAGCGAGCATGCGCGCTGCGCCGACTATGCCGGGCAGTTGGTCATCGCACCGCCATCGGCGGCCGGTAGCGCCTGGATCCGCCGGTTCCGCAGCGCGCAACAGGGCTTCGCGTCCGGTTGGATGCGCATCCGCGGCAATCGCCGGCGGCGCAATTACGACCGTGGCTTCGTCGTCTCCGACCACGCCGACTGGCCGGACCTGCTGCGCACCATCGAAGACACCGGCGCGCAACGCGTGATCGCCACCCATGGCAATACCGATGCGTTGATCCAGCATCTGCGGGAACGCGGCGTCGCAGCGGAAGCCTTCCGCACCGACTTCGGAGCCGAGGAATGAACCCGTTGCCCGCACGCCGTTATGTCCGCGCGCGCCCGCGCAGTCGCTTGAGCGGTGCGCTCGTTTTCCGCCGCCATGCACTGGCGTTTTGCGTGCATCGCAACGCACCGGCAGCCACCATCGGCCCGCCGCGGCTGCAGCGGCGCCCACGCGTGCTCGCTGCATTTACCCGCCGCGCACTGCAGCTGCGTGCAGCCGGCAAGTGCACAACGCCGCAGGCGCTGCAGTGAAGCGCTTCGCCGCGTTGTACCGCACCCTGGACCGCAGCACCGGCACGCTCGACAAGCGCGCCGCGCTGGTGGCGTATTTCCGCGATGCGCCGGCGCTGGATGCGGCCTGGGCGCTGTATCTGCTCGCCGGTGGCAAGGTGGCCAGCGCGCGCATGCGTATCGCCAGCAGCGGCGAACTGCGTGAGTGGATTACCGACACCGCCGGCATTGCCGATTGGCTGGTGGCCGACAGCTACGACCATGTCGGCGATCTGGCCGAAACCTTGGCCTTGCTGCTGGACGACCCGCTCACCGAAGCGGCCGATCTGCCATTGGCCGAGTGGATCGAACAGCGCCTGTTACCGATCGCAAATCAAGATGTCGCTGTGCGCCAGGCCTGCATCGTGCAGGCCTGGCGCAGCCTGGCCTTCGACCAGCGCCTGGTGTTCAACAAGCTGCTCACCGGCGCGTTGCGGGTCGGCGTGTCGCAGCGGCTCGTGCAGCAGGCGCTGGCCGAGTTGTCGGGCGTGGATATCGCGCGCATCGCGCAGCGCATGCTCGGCAGTTGGCGGCCGCATCCGACCTATCTGGCGCAGTTGTTGACCCACGAAGAACTGCCCGGCGATCGCCAGCAGCCCTACCCGTTCTTCCTCGCCTCGCCGCTGGAAGCCGAGGTGCAAACGCTGGGCGCCCTCGGCGACTGGCTGCTGGAATGGAAATGGGACGGCATTCGCCTGCAGCTGATTCGCCGCGCGGGCGAGGCGGCGCTGTGGTCGCGCGGCGAAGAACGCCTGGATGGCCGCTTTCCCGAGATCGAACACGCCGCGCTGCAGTTGCCGGACGGCACCGTCATCGATGGCGAGCTGCTGGCCTGGCAACCGGAGCAGTCCTTGCCGATGCCATTCACCGCCTTGCAGACGCGCATCCAGCGGCTCAAGCCCGGGCCCAAGACACTGGCCGCCGCACCGGCGCGCGTGGTGGCCTACGACCTGCTGGAACTGGGTGGCGAGGACCTGCGCGAGCGCCCGCTGCAGGAGCGACGCGCATTGCTGGAAGGCGTGCTGACCACGCTTGCCGACCCGCGCATTGTCGCCTCGCCGCTGGTGCAGGTGAGCGATTGGCAGGCCGCAGCGCAGGTGCGCGTGGAAGCGCGCGAACGCGGCGTGGAAGGGCTGATGCTCAAGCGCGCCAACTCGGTGTATCAGGCCGGCCGCCGTCGCGGCGATTGGTGGAAGTGGAAGATCGACCCGCTCACCATCGATGCGGTGTTGCTGTACGCGCAAGCCGGCCACGGCCGGCGCAGCACGCTCTACACCGACTACACCTTCGGGCTGTGGCATGAAGGACAGCTGGTGCCCATCGCCAAGGCGTATTCGGGCCTGGACGACAGGGAAATTCTGCAGCTGGATCGCTGGATTCGTGCCAACACCACCGAGCGGTTCGGCCCGGTGCGCGCGGTCACCGCGCATCATGTCTTCGAGCTGGGGTTTGAAGCGGTGAACCGTAGCGCACGGCACAAATCCGGTATTGCGGTGCGCTTCCCACGCATCCTGCGCTGGCGTCAGGACAAGCCGATGGCCGAAGCCGATCACCTGAGCAGCCTGCAGGCACTGGCGCGGTGACGGCGGCGCAGCACGCACGCGGCACGCCATTGCAGCAGTGGCGCGACTGGTTCGCGCAGCGCGGCTGGGCGCCGTTGCCGTTTCAACGCGATGTGTGGAAGCGCTATCTCGCTGGCGAATCCGGCTTGCTGCACACGCCCACCGGCAGCGGCAAGACGCTCGCAGCGTTCGGCGGGCCGCTGCTGGAAGCATTGGCCGCACGCGGGCGCAGCTCTGCGGTAAAACAGGGCAAACCTGCTTCACCTGCGCGGCGCCAGCAGCAACGCAATCTACAGGTGTTGTGGATCACGCCGTTGCGCGCACTGGCCGCCGACACCGCACGCGCGCTGCGCGAGCCGGTGGAGGGGTTGGGGCTGGATTGGCAGGTAGGCCTGCGCACCGGCGATGCCAGCGCGCGTGACAAGCGCCTGGCACGCAGCGGCAAGCTCGATGTGCTGGTCACCACGCCCGAATCGCTGGCCTTGCTGCTGTCGTATCCGGACACCGCGCCACAGCTGTCGGCGCTGCGCTGCGTGATCGTCGACGAATGGCATGAGCTGCTCGGCAACAAACGCGGTGTGCTGCTGCAACTGTGCCTTGCGCGCCTGCGCGGCTGGGCGCCGCAGCTGCGCATCTGGGGGCTGTCGGCAACGCTGGGTAATTTGTCGCAGGCCCGCGATGTACTGCTGCCGCATCGCCCCGACGCGGCACTGGTGTCCGGCGTCAAACCGCGCACGATGACCTTGGAAACGCTGCTACCGGAAAGTGGCGAGCGGTTCCCGTGGGCGGGCCATCTTGGTCTGGCACAACTGGCGCGCGTGCTGCAAAAGATCATGCAGCAGCGCACCAGCCTGGTGTTTACCAATACCCGTGCGCAGGCGGAGTTGTGGCATCAGGCCTTGAGTGCGGTATGGCCCGAAGACCTGGCCACGCTTGCACTGCATCACGGCTCGCTGGATCCATCGCTGCGCGCAGCCGCCGAGCGCGGGCTGGCCGACGGCAGCCTGCGTTGCGTGGTGGCCACCTCCAGCCTGGATCTGGGCGTGGATTTTCCGGCGGTGGATCAGGTGTTGCAGGTCGGTAGCCCGAAAGGCATTGCCCGGCTGCTGCAGCGCGCCGGGCGCGCGCGTCACCGCCCCGGCGAATCCGGCCACGTGGTGTGCGTGCCCTCGCATGCGCTGGAACTGGTGGAATACGCCGCAGCACGCCGCGCGCTGGTGCACGGCCATATCGAAGCGCGGCCGCCGCCGCGGTTATCGCTGGACGTGCTGGCGCAGCACTGCGTCACCCTCGCCCTCGGCGGCGGCTTTCAGGCCGACGCCTTATTCGACGAAGTACGCGGCACCGATGCATTCGCTGCGCTGGAAAAAACCACCTGGAACGCAGTGCTGGATTTCATCGTGCAAGGCGGCAGCGCCCTGGCGCATTACCCGGATTTCCACAAGGTGGTGCGCGACGACGACGGCGTGTACCGGGTGATCGACCGGCGCGTCGCGCTGCGGCACCGATTGTCCATCGGCACCATCACCAGCGATGGCAGCGTGCGCGTGCAGTTCCTGCGCGGCGGGCGGCTGGGCGCGGTGGAAGAACAATTCATCGGCCGCCTGCGCCGCGGCGACCGCTTCCAGTTTGCCGGCCGCCTGCTGGAGCTGGTGCGGCTGGAAGACATGACCGCCTACGTGCGCGTGGCCAAGGGCGGCAGCGGCGTGGTGCCCAAATGGATGGGAGGGCGCATGCCGCTGTCGTCGGCCTTGGGGCGCGAGGTGGAAGCGGTCTTCGCCGACCCTGGCGATGCGCCGGAGATGCAGGCCTTGGCGCCGTTATTGCAGTTGCAGGCCTCGCTCTCTTCGTTGCCGGGGCCGGACCATCTGCTGGTGGAAAGCATCAAGGCGCGCGATGGCCGGCATGTGTTCGTGTACCCGTTCGCCGGCCGGCAGGTCAACGAAGGCCTGGCCGCGTTGCTTGCCGCACGTTGGGGCCGACGCCAGCGCAATACCTTCAGCTTCGCTGCCAACGACTATGGCTTTGTGCTGTCGCCGGCGCAGGACGTCGAAATCGATGCCGATGTGCTGCAGAGCTTGTTGTCGCCAGTGGCCCTGTTCGACGATCTGCGCGACAGCCTCAATCTGGGCGAGCTGGCGCGCCGGCAGTTCCGCGAGATCGCGCGCGTGGCCGGGTTGTTGTCGCCCTCGTTGCCTGGGCGTGCGCCGCGCAGCCTGCGTCAGCTGCAGGCCTCCAGCGGCTTGCTGTACGACGTGTTGCAGCGCTTCGACCCCGACCATCTGCTGCTCGCCCAGGCCGAGCGCGAAGTGTTCGAAGGCCAACTCGAACTGGCACGGCTTGCGCATGCCCTGGAAGACTGCGCCCGCCGCGAATTGCGCCTGTGCAAGCCGCGCAGCCTCACCCCGTTGTCGTTTCCGCTATGGGCCGAACGCGTGCGTGGGCAACTGAGTACCGAAGACTGGAAGGCGCGCGTGTTGCGCGCTGCCGAACAACTGGAGCGCAAGCATGGGCGATAGCGTGCAGCTGCAGCTGGCCGGCGAAACCGTGGAATTGCTCGGCGAACGTGCCTTGTATCGCCCGGCACAGCGCGCGTTGTTGATCGCCGACCTGCACCTGGGCAAGGCCGATGTCTTCCGGCGTGCCGGCATCGGCTTGCCGGCCGGCGGCACCGCGCACGATCTGGAGCGGCTGGATGGGTTGCTCGCCCAACGCCAGGTCGATGCGCTGTGGATCCTGGGCGACCTGCTGCATGGCCCGGCACCGCGCGCCGCCTGGCATCGGCGCTGGAGCGCATGGCGCGAGCAACACTGCGCGTTGCGCGTGATCGCCATCCGCGGCAATCACGACCGCGCACTGGCAGGTGCGCAGTTGCATATCGAAGCGGCCGGCGAACAGGTCGAAGATGGCCCGTTCGTGCTGCGCCACGACCCATTGCCACACCGCACCGGCCATGTGCTGTGCGGGCACCTGCATCCACTGGCCAAGCTGCCGGGGCTGGCACGGCGCTGGCCTGCGTTCTGGTTACGCGAGCGCGTGACCATCCTGCCGGCGTTCTCGCAGTTCACCGCAGGCATCGTGCCGACACTCACCGAAGGCGAGCGCCTGGTGGCATGCGTGGAAGGCGATGCGATGGCATTGCCGGTGCGTTAGCCAGCGCCGCGCATACGCCGGCCGACGCTACGACGCTGCGGCCGCTTCTGCTTTAGCGTCGGCGGCATGCGCCACTGGTTGCGATAACGCCTCCACGAAGTCCGGCGCCAACGCCAACTTGCCAAACCAGCCATGCTGGGTGCCGCTGAGCACGCGCAGCATGTGCCCGCGCCCGCCCGGCACACGTCCCATCGGGCGCAGCAGCAGGTCGCGGCCTTGTGCCCAGAGATCGCGTTCGGACTGAAACAACGGCGTCAGCCAGCGGCTCCAGCGGTGATAGATCGCCACGTGCGCCTGGCGTTCGCGTTGGTAGCGCTGCAGCGCCTCGTCCAGATCGCTGCCCGCACGCAATGCATCGCGCATGGCCAGTGCATCCAGCAGCGCCATATTCACGCCCTGCCCGAGCTGCGGACTCATCGCGTGCGCGGCATCGCCGGCAAGCACGAAGCGGCCGCGATGCCAGCGCGACACCACCGCATCGCGATAGCTTGCCCGCGCCAGTGCGCCATGCACCTGCACCGTGGCAAGCCGCGCGTGCGCTTGCGGCCACATCTGCGCCACTTCATCGCGCCAGGCTGCAATGCCGCGCTGTTCCCAGGCCACGAAATCGCTGCACGGCAGGCTCCAGAAAAAACTCAGCCGCGGGGTGTCGTCGCCCGGACGCGTGCCCACCGGCAGCAGGCCGATCATCTTGCGCGCGCCGATATAGCGCTGGCGCAATTCGTCCACGAACGGCCAGTCCTCGCGCGGCAACAGACACCACAGCGCGCCCCATGGATACACCCGATCCAGCCGGGTTCCCTGCGCCTGCGCGCGCAAGGTGGAGGCCGAGCCATCGGCGGCGATGATCAGATCGTAAGGGCCGTGCCACTGCCCGCGTTGGTCCTGCACGCGCACGCCGTCGTGGTCGATGGCGGTGATCTGCGTATCCACATGCAGTTGCGCGTGCTGCGGCCAGGCCTCGCGCAGCAGCGTAAACAAGGCGCCGCGCTGCATGCCCACACCCATCAGGCGCGCATCCAGATCGCGGTACTGCATGTCCATCACTGCGCGCCCGCAGGGCGTGTCGCCGTACAAGCGGCGCACCGGTGCGCCATGCGCAAGCGCCTGCGGCAGCAAGCCCATGTTCCAGAGCACCTGTAGGCCGCTGGGCTGCAGCAAGAAGCCTGCGCCCACCGGCCCGGGCGCGGCGGCGCGCTCGAACACCTCCAGGTGATGCCCATCGGCCCCCAGCAACACGGCCAGTGCCTGCCCCGCCGTTCCGTAGCCAACCACCGCAATCCGTAATGTTCGTTGCATCGTCCCTGCTCTGTTTCGCTAGCACCGATCCCGCATGGAACGGTGCAAAAAAAACCCCGCCGTGGCGGGGTTCTTCAACCGCACAATCGAGTCACATCACTCGACCGGCGTGATGTTCGAAGCCTGGGCACCCTTGGGGCCCTGGGTCACGTCATAACTGACGCGCTGGCCTTCCTGCAGGCTGCGGAAGCCCTTGGAATTGATCGCGGAGAAGTGCGCGAAGACATCGGCGCTGCCGTCCTCCGGTGAGATGAAGCCAAATCCCTTGGCGTCGTTGAACCACTTGACGGTACCGTTCGGCATGGTGATGCGAGACCTTTGCAATAATTAATGGGTGGTGTACGGCGGTGCGTACGCGCCGAGTATGCAAAGCTTATTCCCCAATGACAATCACCCGCGTGCAAGTTCGCCAATCAGCTCCGGCAAGCCGGACGATGCGGCATCCACATTGGCCAACACCTCGGACATGGTGATTTCCTGCGCGTCGCCGCAACCGGCCGCCCAGTTCGCCACGATCGCCAAACACGCATATTCCAGGCCTTTTTCGCGTGCCAGCCCGGCCTCGGGCATGCCGGTCATGCCGACCAGATCGCAGCCGTCGCGACGCATGCGTGCGATCTCTGCAATCGTTTCCAGTCGGGGTCCTTGCGTCGCACCGTAGCAACCGCCGGCCACCATCGTGACGCCGGTCACCTTGGCTGCCGCAATCACCTTGCTGCGAAACATCGGCGAATACGGATGGCCGAAATCCACGTGCTGCACCTCGCTGCCCGGCTCTTCGCAGAAGGTGGACACGCGCCCCCAGGTGTAATCGATCAGCTGATCCGGGCAGGCCAACACGCGCGGACCGAACTGCTCGGTGATGCCGCCCACGGTGTTGAGCGCCAGCACGCGCGTCACGCCGATTTGCTGCAACGCAGCGATGTTTGCGCGGTAATTGACCTTGTGCGGCGGCAGCGAATGGCCTTCGCCATGACGCGCCAGGAATGCCACGCGGTGGCCCAGCAACATGCCCACGCGAATCGGGCCGGAGGGCGCGCCGTACGGCGTTTCGATGTCGTGCGTCTGCACCTGATCCAGCTGTGCGAGCTTGTAGACGCCGGTGCCGCCGATGACGGCCAATGCGATGGAAGTGGAGGACACAAGCAACCTCTGCAACGAAAGACAGGACGGTGGCGCGCAGGACTGCGCGCCGGGCTGCCCGCAGCGACGCGGGCAAATTGCGGCAGTTACTGCTTCATCGCATAGATGGCAGGAATCCCGCGCAGTTGCTCGTTGACGTCCATGCCGAAGCCGAACACGTAGCGGTCGGCCACTTCCACGCCCACATAATCGGCAGTCACACCGGGCACGCAACGGTCGTGGCGCTTGACGGTCAGCACCGCCACGCGCACGTCGGTGGCGCCCTGCTCCAGGCACCACTGGCGCACGCCCTGCAAGGTGTAGCCCTCGTCGAGAATGTCGTCGACCAGGATCACCCGGCGGCCGAACAGTGCGGTGGCCGGGCGGTGCTTCCACACCAGCTCGCCGCCGGTGGTTTCGCCGCGGTAGCGGGTGGCATGCAGATAATCGAACTGCAGGTCCTGGCCGCGTGCGCCCAGTTCCAGCGCCAGTTGGCCGGAGAACGGCAGCGCGCCGTGCATGATGGTGAGATACACCGGCACTTCGCCGGCATAGTCACGTGCAATCGCACCGGCGATGGTGGCAACGGCGGCATCGATGGCCGGACGGTCGACCAGCAGATCGGCTTGGGCCAGGGCCTGGGAAATGGTGAGCGTGGACATCAGGCAGTTGTTCCGAAATGGGCGGAAAGAGGAGTGGTGAATGAGGCGTCGGTACCGGCGAGCAGGCCATCCCAGCCCAGTGCGCCGCGGCCGATCAGGCCGATCAATGCTGCGGTATTGAGGCTGCGGCCCTGCACGGCCTGCAGCGATTCGTCGACCAGTTCCGGGTGGCAGACCAGCACCACGTCGCAGCCGGCATCCAGATGCGCATGCACCCGGCCTGCCACGCCGCCGGCGCTGAACGAGGCGGCCATGCCGATGTCGTCGGAAAACACCACGCCGCGGAAGCCCATCTGGCCGCGCAGAATCTGTTCGATCCAGCGCTGCGAATAACCGGCCGACTCCGGGGCGACCTGCGGGTAGACCACATGCGCCATCATCACAGCATCGGCGCCGGCCTCGATGCCGGCCACGAACGGCAGCAGATCTTCGGCCTGCAACACCTCAAGCGAGCGCGGGTCGCTGGCGTGATCCACATGGGTGTCTTCCAGCACCGTGCCGTGGCCGGGGAAATGCTTGAGCGTGGCGGCCATGCCGGCGCCGTGCAGCGCCTGCACATAGGCACGGGTAAAGGTCGCCACGATCTGCGGGTCGTCGCTGAAGGCGCGGTCGCCGATGGCACGGTTGCCACGGCCCAGATCCACCACCGGCGCAAAGCTCAGGTCCACGCCGCTGGCGCGCACTTCCGTGGCCATCAGCTGCGCGTGCGCGCGGGCCGCGGCGAGTGCGCCTTCCGGATCCTGCGGGTACCGGGTGCCGAAGCTCTGCAACGGCGCCAGGGCGCTGAAGCCTTCGCGAAACCGCTGCACGCGGCCGCCTTCCTGGTCCACGCAGATCAGCACCGGGCGCGGCGCCGCGGCGCGGATGGCCGCCGACAGCTCGGCCACCTGGGTGCGCGAGGCGAAGTTGCGCTTGAACAGCACCACGCCGGCAACCGCATCGTGCTGCAGCCAGTCGCGTTCCTGTGCGCTGAGTTCGGTACCGGCAACGCCGATCAGAAGCATGTTGGGGGACTCCCGGGCCAGGCGCCGTGGCAGCGCAGCGCGGCATTGTCGCAGATGCGCGTGGCAGCGTCAGATCGCGCATTCAGGCAGGCGCCTGATCAGGGTATCGACGCGCTTTGTTTAGTTCCGCGACGTTGTGCGCGCACTGCCGGTGGCTTGCCGGTGTCGTACAAGCTCGCAGCCACTGTGCCCTTGCGGACTAAGCAGTATCCGGGCCGCCCGGCACGTCGTTATGCGGGTTGGATCCCATGCACCTCAGAGCGTTTCCAGATGGGCCCGCCACTGCGCGGCCTGGGCCTGCACCTGCGCCAGCACCTCGGGGGCCATGCCGTCGAGTTGGCGGTACGGCATCGCCAGGCGTTCGTTGGCGCCCAGCAGCGCGCGCTGGCGCTGCAGGAAATCCCAGTACAGCGCGTTGTACGGGCAGGCGTTGGCGCCAACCCGCAACTTGCGCTGGTAGCGGCAGCCACCGCAGTAGTCGCTCATGCGGTCGATATAGGCCGCGCCGCTGATATACGGCTTGCTGCCAAGCAGGCCGCCGTCGGCGAACTGGCTCATGCCCACCGTATTGGGCAACTCCACCCACTCGAACGCATCGATATACACACCCAGGTACCAGCGATGCAGCGCCTGTGGGTCCAGCCCCGCCAGCAGCGCGAAATTGCCGATCACCATCAGCCGCTGGATGTGATGCGCATGCGCGTTGGCCAGCGAGTTGCCGACCGCATCGGCCAGGCAGCGCATGCCGATCTGCCCATCCCAAAACCAGTGCGGCAGCGGTGCATGCTGATCCAGGTGATTCAGTTGCGCATAGCCAGGCATCTGCGACCAATACACACCGCGCACGTACTCGCGCCAGCCCAGAATCTGGCGGATGAAGCCTTCCACCGCTGCCAATGGCGCATGCCCGTGCCGCCACGCGGCTTCGGCGCGGGCGATCACCTCGCGCGGGTGCAGCATCTTGACGTTGAGCGCGAACGACAGCAGCGAATGAAACAGGCGCGGGCTGCGCGTGCTCATCGCATCTTCGTAGCGGCCGAAATCCGGTAATGCCTGCGCGATGAAGGCATCCAGGTGCTGCAAGGCTTCAGCGCGGTCCAGTGGCCACGGCAGGGCGTGCGCGTTCGGCGCACCGAAGCTGCGCACGCCGGCGGCCTCGATCGTGCGCCACAGTGCACCGTGATCGTGCGTTGCGCGCCAATCCTGCGGCGCAGGCGGATCGCCCGGCCACGGCGCACGATTGTCGTGGTCGAAATTCCAGCGCCCGCCTTCCGGTTCGCCGGCGGCATCGAGCAGGATGCGATGCTGGCGCCGCATGCGCCGATAAAACACTTCCATACGCCACGCGCTACCGGCACGGAAGCACCCGGCGACCTCGTTGCGCGCGGTCAAGAAATGTTCGCTGTCGACCGTGTGCGCAGCGAAGGGCTGCGCAGCACTCCAGTGCTGCAGCGCTTCGTCCAGCCGCCATTCGTCCGGCGCCTAGTACTCCAGACGGTCGGCGCGGTAATGCGCCATCAGCGCATCGAGATTGGCGGGAATCGAGTGCCGGTTGCTGGGGTTGTCGATGGTGACGTAACGCACGCGATGCCCGGCGTGTCGCAAGTGCGCCGCAAACGCACGCATTGCCGCGAAGATCGCCAGGATCTTCTGTGCGTGATGCAGCACATAATCGGTTTCGGCGCGCACTTCCATCAACACATAGACCACGCCCGCAGCACGCGTTACGAACCAGCTGTGCTGCGGATTGAGCTGGTCGCCCAGGATCAGGCGCAGCGTGTGGGCGGGCGCCTGCAAGCGCGTCTGCGCCGTGGGTGCAGTGGGTGCAGTGGCATCATGCATCAGCGCGGCGCTCGATCCTGCTGATGCACAGGTGCGCGCGTGCTGACCTCAGCGCGTAGAGAAGCACTCCACGCCAGTGGTTTGCCAGAGCTTTCAAGGCAGTCCGCATGGACCAACGCCATGACATCACGCATTGCCTCGCACCGGGCCTTGACCTGCGCTGCGCCGCCTGCCATGGCGTCAGCCGCAACCACTGTGCGTTACATCGCCGGCAGCCACGCGCTGCGCCAACGCCACCCCGCTCTGCCAAGCGCCCTCCACCTTGCCGGCTGCCAGCCAGTCCCCGCACATGCCAAGGCCGAGCTGTGCATCCCAGACGCAGCCGATCTGCGATGCCGGTTCGCTGCTGGCAACCGTCCACCGATAGGCATCGCACGACTGCGGCATCGGTAAACCAAGCGCTGCAAGCTCCGGCATGATGCTGGCGATCACCTGCGCAGGCGTCGCATCGTAATGCGCCTGGCTCCACGCGGCAGTGGCGTGCAGCAGCCAGGTTTCGGCACCTGTGCGCGCAGGCTTGCTGGAATTGCGCGCCACCCAGCGTAATGGGCCGGTATTGACGAACACTGCGTCGTAGCCCGGATCGACTGGCGCATCGAAACGCAGCATCAATGCCCAGGCCGGCTGCATGTGCGCGTCCTGGGCAACCGACGAAAGTGCAGGCGCGGCCCGTTCCAACAACCGGGCCGCACCCGGTGCCGGGACGGCCAGCAACACTGCATCGACCATCAGCGCCGCCGCGTCTTGCCCGACCAACACACTCCATCGCTGCCCGCTGCGCTGCAGCGCGCGTACCTCGGTCGACAGGCGAACATCCAGATGCGCCGCAAGCGTCCGTGCCGGTGCGGCCATGTCGGGCACACCCACATAACGCATCAGCGCGCTTTGCGAGCGACGTAACTGTGTGCCGTCCCAGCTGGCGATGCGCGCCAGCCAGGGCGCGGCACTACCCGCGTCGATCCAGCCATTCACAACCGCTACAAATGCAGGATCGCGCGCGGTGAAATATTGCGCTCCGTGATCACATTGCCAATGCTCGCCTGCGCAGTGACGCATGCGGCCGCCCGGCGTATCGGACTGCTCGAACAGCGTCACTGCGTGGCCTGCCACCTGCAGCTGCTGCGCGCAGGCCAGCCCGGCCAGCCCGGCACCGATCACCGCCACCGTCTGCGCACGGGCGGGCGACATCACACCGGCGCGCACTTGCCGGCACATGCGGTTGGCATGCGGGTCACACCGCGCAGCCGTCCGGCCCGCAGGCATCCGGCCCGCCGACCGGGGTCGATTCGGCTGCCAATTGCAGCAGCGCCTGCGCAAAACTTTCCAGCGGCTGCGCGCCCTGGATCAGGGCGCGGCCGTCGATCACGAAGCTGGGCACCGCGCGGATGCCCAACGCAGCAGCCTGCGCCAGTTGTGCCTGCACCTCGACGACGCCTTCTTCGGACGCCAGCATCGCCTGCACGCGCGCCGCGGCAAGGCCACCGGCTTCGCCGGCACGCACCAGCGTTGCGGTCGCGCCGACATTGAGGCCCTCGGCAAAATGCGCATGGAACAATGCTTCCATCACCGCATCCACATCGCCCTCGTGACTGGCCAGCCAGATCAGCCGATGTGCGCGCAACGTGCTGACCTGCACCTGCCCACGGCCGAAATCCAGCGGCAATCCTTCCGCCTGCGCGGTGGCCTGGGTCTGCGCCAACATCTGCTCGACCCGCGCAGCGCCGCCGAACTTCAACGCCAGCGCGTCGCGCAACGGCGTCGGCTCCGGGCCGGCATCGGGGTCAAGTTCGAACGCGTGGTAGTGAATGTCCAAAGCCGGCGCCTGCGCGCCAAGCGCAGCGATGGCGGCCTGGAAACGGTGCTTGCCGATCCAGCACCAGGGGCACACTACGTCGGACCAGATGTCGATGCGCATGAGCGGGGATTCGTTGGTGGGGATTGAGGATTTGTGGAGCATAGACGGGTTTGGGCGACGGGATTGGTGATTCGCAAGCCGGTAGACAATGCCGGGAGTGGGGATGAGGGCTTGCAAAGCACAGGCCTGGCACCGAGCGTCATCTGCTCTTACGCATCTCTGCCACAACCCCTCAACCCGCTCACCAAGGCGCCGAGCACCATCTACGCCGTGACCAATCCCAAATCCCGAATCACAACTCCCCGCTCCAACGCTTGAACGGATGCGAGGCCAGCGCCAGGTTGTAATAGCGCACGTCGTCGGTGACCTCGGCCCCGATCCACTCGGGCATGGCGAACGCTTCGTCGGCGCGATCGAGCTCGATCTCTGCAACCACCAGGCCGGCGTTATCGCCCAGAAATTCGTCCACTTCCCATACATGGCCCTGGCAGGCGACCAGATGCCGGCGCTTGTCGATCAGACCGCCCACACACAGCGCCAACAACGCGCGTGCGTCGGCAAGTGGAATCGGGTATTCGAACTCCTGCCGCGTATGCCCCACCTCGCGCGATTTCAGATTGAGAAACGCGCTTTCGCCCTGAATCCGCACCCGCACCGATGCATTCTGCGCACCGCTGCGCAGCGCCGCCTGATCGTTGATGTAGCCCTGCGCCATCGGGATCACCGCATGCGCGGCGCTACGCCACCCGTCACCGGTCACGAGAAACTTGCGTTCGATTTCAATGGGCATGGGAGTCAAGAATGGAGAATGGAGAATGGAGAATGGAGAATCGCAACAGCATACGGCGAACCGCTTCTACCATTCCCGATTCCCGATTCCCCAATCACCGCCGTTCAAACACCGCAACGCTTTCCACGTGCGCGGTGTGCGGGAACATGTCCATCGCGCCGGCCGATACCAGCGTAAAGCCCTGCTCGTTGACCAGATAGCCGGCGTCGCGCGCCAACGAGCCTGGGTGGCAACTCACATAGACGATGCGCTCGAACGTTTTCAGCGGCAGTTGTTGCAGCACTTCCAGGGCGCCGGAACGCGGCGGATCCAGCAGCAATTTGTCGAAGCCCTGGCGCATCCAGGAAGCGTTGCGCTGATCCTGGGTCAGATCGGCAGCGTAGAACTGCGCATTGTCCAGACCATTGCGCCGGGCATTCTCTTTCGCCCGCGCCACCAGCCCGGCGTCGCCTTCCACCCCCACCACCTCGCGCACCACGCGCGCCAGCGGCAGAGTGAAGTTGCCCAGGCCACAGAACAGATCCAGCACACGGTCGTCGGGTTTGGTATCGAGCAAGGCCAGCGCGTGCGCAATCATCTTCTGATTGAGCGAGGCGTTGACCTGGATGAAGTCCAGCGGCCGGAACGCCAGCTCTACATCCCATTGCGGCAGGCGGAACGACAACGGCACGTCCTGCGGCCATAGCGGATGCACGCTGTCCACCCCGCCGGGCTGCAGAAAGATCGCAAACCCGTGCTCCTGCGCAAAGGCGATCCAGGCCTGTTGGTCGCGCTCGCTCAGCGGCTGCATGTGACGAATGGTCAACGCTACCGTTTCGTCGCCGGCGATGAATTCGATCTGCGGAATGTCGCGCTTGCCATCCATGCTCTCGACCAGGGCGGCCAGCAACGGAATCTTGTCGCCGATCTGCGGGATCACCGTGTAGCAGACCGACAGATCGGCCACGAAGCGCGGATCGAGTTCGCGGAAACCGACCAGCGTCTTGTCCTTCTTCTCAACCCGCCGCACCGAGAAGCGACCCTTGCGGCGATAGCCCCAGTTGTCGCCACTGAGCGCAGGCAGCACGGCCTGCGGGGTGACGTGCCCGATGCGCTCGAGGTTGTCCATCAGCACGCGCTGTTTGGCCACGATCTGCTGCGACTCGTCCAGATGCTGCAGCACGCAGCCGGCGCAGACGCCGAAATGCGGGCAGCGCGGGGTGACCCGTTGTGGGGATGCCTCCAGCACCTCCACCGTCTTGGCTTCATCGAAATGTCGGCTGCGGGCAGTGGGTTCGGCACGCACCAGCTCACCGGGCAGGGCGCCGCTGATGAAGGTGACCTTGCCGCCCTCGCCGTCGCGGCGCGCCACACCGCGGCCGTCATGGCTCAGGTCGGTAATCGCGGTCTGGAAAGGAGTACGGTCGAAACGGTTTCTGGTTCTGGCCACGTGGCGACAAGCTGCGGGCAAAAAGGGTGCGTATTGTCGCAGATGCGATCGACCGAGGCCGCGCCAGGCAGCGCAGCAATTGTCGCGCCCCACAAACCCAGGCAAACTCCGGGTGTGCGCGGCGAATCAGGACGCAGCATCGCTGACAAGGAGGCAGCATGAACATGGCCACACGCCAGGAATCCAACCCACGCATCTTGCTGGTGGAAGACGACCCGATCAGCCGAGGCTTCCTGCAGGCTGTGCTGGAAGGCCTCCCCGCGACGGTGGACTGCGCCGACTCTCTGTCTTCCGCACTCGACCGCGCGCGCGAACGTCGCCACGACCTGTGGCTGATCGACGTCAATCTTCCCGATGGCACCGGCAGCGGGCTGCTGCGTGCATTGCGCCTGCTGCACCCGGACGTGCCGGCCCTGGCGCACACCGCCGACATCACCATGGCGATGCAACGCGGCCTGCAGTCCGACGGATTTCTGGAAACCCTGGTCAAACCGCTGACCTCCGAACGCCTGCTGCAGGCAGTGCGGCGCGGCCTGGCGCGGGGCCGCTACAGCGTGGCGCCGGTGAGCGTGCTGGACATCGCCGCCAGCGATTGGGACGAGGCGGCCGCGCTCAGCGCGCTCAACGGCCAGCAGCACCATCTCAACGCGTTGCGCGAGCTGTTCCTGGCCGAACTCCCGGGCAGCCGCGATGCGGTGGATTCGGCCCTGCAGATCAGCGACGAGCAGGCACTGCGCAACCATCTGCATCGGCTGCAGGCCAGCTGCGGCTTCGTCGGCGCGGCGCGGCTCGCCGGTGCGGTACGCCTGCTGCGCGGCGACCCGCAATCGCGCACCGCGCGCACCCAGTTCCATGCAGCGGTGGCTGCGTTGCTGCATTGAAAGCACTACATCGGTGTTATTCGGGCTTGGCACAGCGTTCGATGCCGTGCATCGCAGTTGTTCGGATCGAGAGGTTTGCGGCTGGCAGCGCTGACGGCACTGGCGCACTCACAGCAGCATCGCGTGCATGCCCAAGGCTGATCCGATCAGCGCCGGCGTGCCAGGTCCTCAAGCATTTCCCAGGACTTCAGCCCGCGCCCGCCCAGATGATGCAGCAGCACACTGCGCATGCTACGCCGTAGACCAGGCATGTCGTCTGCGGCCGGCATGACATCCTCGCCCAGCGCCAGCAGCGCCGAACCGGTGACGGTTTCGCGGCGATCCTGCGCCAGGCGTTCGCTCAACACGCGCAATGCGCCTTCCTGCGGATCCAGGCGATACCGCGCTGCCGGATCGATCGGCTGCCCGTCGCTGTCGTGCTGCAGATCGAAGGCGAACCCCAGCCCTTCCAGCACATCGCGCTCGAACCGACGCAGCCCCCAGGCCAACGGCAGATCGGACGCGAGGTGCGCCCGCGCCTGCGCGTAGCAGGCATACAGTTCGGGCACCGGATCGTTACGCGGGGCGAGCCGCAGCAGCAACTCGCTGATGTAGAAACCGGCCAGCATGGTCTCGCCGATTAGACGCGGCGCAGTATCCAGCGCCTCGGCCTGGCGCAACTGGGCCAACTCGCCGCGCTGCACGGCGCTGAACTGAATCAGCTGCAATGGCTGCAAGGCAGCGCGCAACGCCTGCTTGCGCGGGCCATGCACACCGCGCGCCAATAGTCCCACCCGTCCGTGCTGCTCGGTCAGCACTTCCACCAGCAGACTGGTCTCGCGCCAGGCACGCACGTGCAGGACGAAGCCATGTTCGTGCTCGATCAGCATGTCCTGGGGAGCCGGAACCGGGGAACGGGGACCCGGGATCCTGGACAAGCCAGGACGAGCAGTGGCGGCTCACCACACCAGTGAAGATGCGCCACACCATCGCATCCGCCAAATCCGCGCGCCAGGCCGTCAGCATGGGGGGCGCCCCATAACGATGTTCCCCGCCTAGCTTGGGCGACCGGTCCAGCGCTCTTACCGGGTCCCCGGTCCCCGGCCCCCGGTCCCCGGTCCAGGATCCCCGGTCCCGCCCTCATTCGTACCCGAACGCCTTCAGCGCGGCCTCGTCGTCCGACCAGCCTTCGCGCACGCGCACCCAGGTTTCCAGGAACACCTTGGCACCGAACAGCCGCTCCATCTGCAGGCGCGCCTTGCCGCCGATTTCCTTCAGGCGGGTGCCGCCCTTGCCGATCACGATCGCCTTCTGGCCTTCGCGTTCGACCCAGATCACCGCACCAATGCGCAGCAACGCGCCGTCTTCGGCAAAGCGCTCGATCTCCACCGTGGTGGCGTACGGCAGTTCTTCGCCGAGCTGGCGCATCAACTGCTCGCGCACCAGTTCACCGGCCAGGAAGCGCTGGCTGCGGTCGGTGATCTCGTCTTCGCCGAACATTGCCTCGGCTTCGGGCACCAGCTTGAGCAGGTCACCGACCAGCGCTTCCAGGCCCTTGCGCTTGAGCGCCGACACCGGGTGCACGGCGGCAAACGTGCGGCCCTCGCTGACCTGGGCCAGAAACGGGAACAGTGCGGTCTTGTCCTTGAGCCGGTCGACCTTGTTGACCACCAGCACCACCGGCACGGCGGCGTCGCTGAGCACGCGGAACGCCAGCGTGTCTTCCTCGTCCCAACGGCCAGCTTCGATCACCAGCACTGCCGCATCCACGCCTTCGAGCGAGCCGCGCGCGGCGCGATTCATCACCCGATTCATCGCGCGCTTCTGCTCGCGGTGCAGGCCGGGCGTATCGACCAGCACCAGCTGGCCTTCCGGGAAGGTGGCGATGCCCAGTAATCGATGACGCGTGGTCTGCGGCCGGTTGGACACGATGCTGACCTTCGCGCCCACCAGGGCGTTGGTCAGGGTGGACTTGCCGACGTTGGGCCGGCCGATCACCGCAACGCTACCGCTGCGGTGGGGAGAAGAGGTTTCGCTCACGTGTTTGAATCCAGTTGTGCGATGACAAGAGTCGCCGCCTGTTGCTCGGCGAGGCGACGCGAGGTGCCTTGGCCCTCGGCGCGGGCGGTGGGCTGCTCCAGAATGCAGGCGACGTGGAACTGCTTGGCATGTTCGTCGCCGCTTTCGCTGATCAGAGCATAGTTGGGCAGCGGCAGCTGGCGCGCCTGCAGCCATTCCTGCAGCCGGGTCTTGGGATCTTTTTCTGCCTTGCCCACCGGCAATGCTGCCAGCGAGGCTTCGAACCAGGGCAGCACCACCGCACGGCAGCGCTCGAACCCACAGTCCAGGTAAATGGCTGCAACGATCGCTTCGACCGCATCGGCCAGGATCGAATCGCGCCTGTGACCACCGGACTTCAATTCGCCTGGCCCAAGCGTGAGGCGCTCGCCCAGACTGAGGGTACGCCCGATCACCGCCAGCGCCCCTTCGCGCACCAGCTCGGCGCGCGCGCGGGTCAATGCGCCTTCATCGGCCTTGGGCCAGCGCTGATACAGCGCCTCGGCAATCAGCAGATTGACGATGCCGTCGCCAAGAAACTCAAGCCGCTCGTTATGCGGTGTCCCGGCGCTGCGATGCCGTAGCGCCTGGGCGAGCAGAGCCGGATCGGCAAAGGCATGCCCGATCGGATCACCGCGTTGGAAGGTTCTATTCGACACCACGTCCAGTCATATCCTGCGACGTTTCGAATTTACCGACAATATCCAGATTGCCGATCAATTCGCGGCGCACTTCGTAGTTCACCTTCATGCGCCAGCCGCCATCGACACGCTCGAACTTGACGTCTTCTTTTTTGACGTTTTCCGAGTAGTTAATATAGAGCCGACGAAAGAACAGATCCTGCAACTTGGACGGATCCATGGTTGCGCTGCCGGGCTCCTTGGCCAGGCCCTTCATGGCAGTACGCACGGAGTAATACTCCTGATACATCGGGAACAGCTTCATCCCGATATACAGACCGAACCCCACCACCGCCAGCACCACCACGAACGACGTCAACGTCATACCGCTTTGCTTGCGCTTCATTGTGCTTCCCCTGGCACGCCGTGCGTGCATTTACTGGATTCCGGTCCCGATCCGCGATGGATCGAAACTCCCCCTGCAGAACCAACCTTCGCAATTGAGCCAGATCAGGAACGCCTTGCCGCGCAGATTGGCTTCCGGCAGGAAGTGCGTCTGGGTCCAGAACCGGCTGTCTTCGCTGTTGTCGCGATTATCCCCCATCACGAAATAGCTGGCGGCCGGCACGGTCCAGTCGCCCTGCCCGGCCGGCATGTTGCGGTCCACCCATTCCAGCACGGTGTGCGTGCGGCCCGGCAGGTCCTCGACCAGCAGCGTGGTGCCGGTCATCTCGGCGCCCTTGCCCTTGCCGATGTACTCGCCCTTGACCGTGTAGCGCATGGGCTTGTCGTTGATGTACAGCGTATCGCCGTGGAAGCCGATCTTGTCGCCCGGCAGGCCCACCACGCGCTTGATCCAGTTCTGGTCCGGCGCATGCGGCGGCTTGAACACCACCACGTCGCCGCGCTTGGGCTCGCCGGTGGGAATGAACTTGGTATTGGTGATCGGCAGGCGGAAGCCGTACGCGAACTTGTTGACCAGGATGAAATCGCCGATCAACAGATTGGGCATCATCGAACTGGACGGAATCTTGTACGGCTCGGCCACGAAGCTGCGCAGGATCAGCACCACCGCCAGCACCGGGAAAAAGGCGCGCGAGTAGTCGATGATCGCCGGCTCGCTGTCCAGCAACCCGGCACGCGCGGCACGGCGCCTGGCCAGGAACAGCTTGTCCAGCAGCCAGATGAAGCCGGAACCCAGCGTCAGGACAACCAGGATGATTTCAAACCATTTCATTGATGTTCCTTCGGAACGGGATTCGGGATTGGAGATCGGGGATTCGCAAAAACTCGGGAGCCGGCATGCTTTTACCAATCCCTAATCACGAATCCCGAATCCCTGCTACTTATCCATCTGCAGGACAGCCAGGAAGGCCTCCTGCGGAATCTCCACGCGGCCGACCTGCTTCATGCGCTTCTTGCCTTCTTTCTGCTTTTCCAGCAGCTTTTTCTTGCGCGAAACATCGCCACCATAGCACTTGGCCAACACGTTCTTGCGCATCGCCTTGACCGTGGAACGGGAAATGATCTGCGAGCCGACGGCGGCCTGGATCGCCACGTCGAACATCTGCCGCGGGATCAATTCCTTCATCTTTTCGCACAGTTCGCGGCCGCGCCTGTCAGCGTAGCTGCGGTGCACGATGATGCTCAACGCATCGACCTTGTCGCCGTTGATCAGCGTGTCCACGCGCACGAACGGGCCGGCATCGAAACGCAGGAAGTGATAATCCAGCGAGGCGTAACCGCGCGAGACCGACTTGAGCTTGTCGAAGAAGTCCAGCACCACTTCGGCCATCGGCAGCTCGTAGCTGATCTGCACCTGGCTGCCCAGGTAGTTGATGCCGATCTGGCTGCCGCGCTTTTCTTCGCACAAGGTGATGATGTTGCCGACGTAATCGGGGGGGGTGAGGATGTTGGCGCGAATGATCGGTTCGCGAATCTCTTCCACATTGTTGAGCGGCGGCAGCTTGGACGGGTTGTCCATCGGGATGATGCTGCCGTCGGTCTTGAGCACCTCGTAGACCACGGTGGGCGCGGTCGAAATCAGATTGAGGTTGTACTCGCGCTCCAGCCGCTCCTGCACGATTTCCATGTGCAGCATGCCCAGGAAGCCGCAGCGGAAGCCGAAGCCCATCGCCTCGGAGCTTTCCGGCTCGAAGCGCAGCGCCGCGTCGTTCAAACGCAGCTTGTCCAGCGCTTCGCGCAGGTCTGGATAGTCTTCGGCATCGACCGGGAACAGGCCGGCGAACACGCGCGGCTGCATTTCCTGGAAGCCGGGCAGCGCATGCGGTGCCGGGTCGGCGGCCAGGGTCAGGGTGTCGCCGACCGGCGCGCCGTGCACGTCCTTGATCGAAGCGTTGATCCAGCCCACTTCGCCGGCACCCAGCGCAGGCAGTTCCTTGCGCTTGGGCGTGAACACGCCGACCTTGTCGACCAGATGCGTGCGGCCGGTGGACATCACCAGGATCTTGCTGCCCGGCTTGATCTCGCCCTGCATCACCCGCACCAGCGAGACCACGCCCAGGTAATTATCGAACCAGGAATCGATGATCAGCGCCTGCAGCTTGTCGGTGTCGCGCGGCTTGGGCGGCGGGATGCGATGCACGATCGCCTCCAGCACCAGATCGATGTTCAGACCGGTCTTGGCGCTGACCGCCACCGCGTCTTCGGCGTCGATGCCGATCACCGCTTCGATCTCGGCCTTGGCGCGATCGACATCGGCGGTGGGCAGGTCGATCTTGTTGAGCACCGGCACCACTTCCAGCCCCTGCTCCACCGCGGTGTAGCAGTTGGCCACCGACTGCGCTTCCACGCCCTGCGCGGCATCCACCACCAGCAACGCGCCTTCGCACGCGGCCAGCGAGCGGCTGACTTCATACGAGAAGTCCACGTGCCCGGGGGTGTCGATGAAATTCAGGTGGTAGACCTGCCCGTCCTTTGCCGTGTACGGCAAGGACACCGACTGCGCCTTGATGGTGATGCCGCGTTCGCGCTCGATCGGGTTGGAGTCGAGCACCTGGGCCTCCATCTCGCGCGCCTGCAGGCCGCCGCACAGTTGGATGATCCGGTCGGCCAGGGTGGATTTCCCGTGGTCGACGTGGGCAATGATGGAGAAGTTGCGGATGTTCCGCATTGAATCAGAGGACATTGAGGTGGGCGCCGGCGGTGCCGTCGTCAGGGTAACGCAGCATTATCGCACGGTCGGCCCCTTTGGGGCCGGGGATTGGGGAATCGGGATTCGGGAATCGCAAAAGCCAGGCGGGCTATCGCCTCGCGGAGCCGCTCTTGCCATTCCCGATTCCCGATTCCCTCCGTTAGCCGCCGGCCTTCAAGGCCACATAACTGGTCGCCTTGCCGTCGGTGACCAGCAGCATGACCACGTCGCCCTTCTTGTAGCTGGACAGGGCGCGGTTGAGCTCGGCGACGCTGCCGACCTTGGTACGGCCGACGCGGGCGATGATCAGGCCCGGCGACAGCGGCGGCTGGGTGCTGCGTGCTGCCGCGCCGGTGACCGCGGCAATTCGCACGCCTTCGCCCGCTTCCAGGCCCAGGCGGCTGCGTTCGGCAGCGGCCAGGTCGGCCACCTGCAGGCCGAGCAATTCCACGCTGGCCGGCGCGCTGGGCTTGGCCTCATCGGCGGCGGTGCGCGGCGCGGCGCTGCCGTCCGGAGTGTCCAGCGTTGCCAGAGTGACCGCCACCTTGCGCGGCTTGCCGTCGCGCAGGACGTCCAGGCTCACCTTGGTGCCCGGCGCCATCAACCCGATCATCGGCGGCAGATCGCTGGCCACATCGATCGGCTTGCCGTTGACCGCGCGAATCACATCGCCCACTTCGATACCGGCCTTGGCAGCCGGGCTGTTGGCGGGAATGTCATTGACCAGCGCGCCGCGGGTGTCCGGCAAGCCCAGGCCCTGGGCCTTGAGCGCATCGATCGGGCCGACCGCCACGCCCAGCATGCCGCGACTCACATGGCCGGTGGCCTTGATCTGCTCGGCGGCGCTGAAAGCCAGGTCGATCGGGATCGCAAAGCTAATGCCCATGTAGCCGCCGGAAGCAGAGAAGATCTGCGAATTGATGCCGACCACCTCGCCGCGCGTATTGAGCAGCGGGCCGCCGGAGTTGCCCTGATTGATCGCCACGTCGGTCTGGATGAAGGGCACATAGCGCTGATCGGCATACGGATTACTGCGCCCGGTGGCGCTGACGATACCGGCGGTCACCGAGTGATCCAGGCCGAACGGCGAACCGATCGCCACGACCCACTGGCCCGGCTTGAGCGTGTTGGAGTCGCCCAGGCGCACGGCCGGCAGACCCCTGGCCTTGATCTTCAGCAGCGCCACGTCGAATTGTTCGTCGCTGCCCACCACCTTGGCCTTGAACTCGCGGCGGTCGGTGAGCTTGACGGTGACTTCGCTGGCGCCATCGACCACGTGATGGTTGGTCAGCACATAGCCATCGGCCGAAATGATGAAGCCCGAACCCATCGACTTGCCGGCAATGCCGCCATCGTCATCACCCTGCCCCGGACCACCCGGCCCTTGCCGCGGCCCGCCCGGCATCTGGAAATCCGGGCCGAAGAAACGCTTGAAGAATTCCGGCATCTCATCGTCGGGCATTGCACCGCCGCCACGCCCACCTGGGCCACTGCGCTGCTGACGCGCCATGGCGTCCTTGCGGGTGATGGTGGTTTCGATATTGACCACGCCCGGCCCGACCTGTTCGACCAGGTTGGTGAAGTCCGGCAGCCCCGCCACCAACTGCGGCGACGGCGTGGCGCTACGGTTGGCCGCGATCGGTGCGGCGTCCTTGGCAGCGGGCGCGGGCTGCTGCGCGCAGGCGGCCAGCGGCAGGGTCATGGCGATCAGGCCGAACATCTGGGTGCGGATGCGTTGGTTCATCAGGTTGCCTCCGATGGCAGGGCGACAGGGGCCGCAACCCGCGTCGCAACGCGGGCTTGGCACGGTAACGAAAGGAACGGAGCCGAAAGAATGAAGGTCGGCCGCCGGATCAGTCTTGCGGAACCTGCACCGGCAACGGCCGGCTCGGTGCCGGGCTGGCCACCGTCTGCGGCGCAGGCTCGAACGGATAGAACGTCGTGCCCGGGCGGCTCTGGCGGAAACTGGCTTTGAGCGGACTATCGCCGGCCCCGGACAAGGCCGCACGCGGCCACGGGCGGGCCTGCAGTGTGGTGTCAGGATGCGTGAACGGGTTGGACGGCGCTACCGCCACTGCGGCTGCAGCCACCGCTGGCGACGGTGCCGGTGGTGCCGTGGCGACCATGCGGGTGGGCGCCTGCTGCTGGCGCGCGGCGGCGCTGCGTGCGACTTGCTGATGACGCGTTGCCGCGCCGCGGCGGGTGGAGGCCAGCGCAGCGGCAGGAACGGCCGCAGCCAGTGCGACGACCTCGTCGGGCGGGCCTGGAACCGGCGCGGCCGGCGCCTTGGGCGCAACGGGAGCCTGCGGTTGCTGCGAGGCCGGCGGACGCTGCGCCGCGCTGGCGTACACCGGCGCGTCGACAGCCGGTGCGGCGGTTTCGGGTAGACGCTCGCGCGCCATGAACAATGCGATCGCCGCGACCGAGGCGGCAATCGCCGCGCCGCCACCCCAGCGCCAGCGTGCGCCCGGGCGGGCCGCAGGCTGCGCCTGCGGAGCGGGCTCATCGGCAATCGCGCTGCGCACACGCGCCGCGAAATCCAACGGTGCCGGCGCACTGGCCCCACCGCGCAGCACGTCGCCGCACAGCTGCCAGCGCTCGTGGCAGCCGGCCAGTTCTTCATCGTGGGCCAGACGGCGCAACAGGAAGCGCGACTCGTCTGCGCTCAATTCGCCGTCGACCAGCGCAGACAGCTGCTGGCGATAGTGAAGTTCGAACTTGTCGGTGGTGGACATGGAAGGGTTATGGCTCATACACGGTGTCGCTCACGGGTGGCGCTTTCGGTCTCCAGCAGAGGCCGCAGCTCGATGTCGATGGCCTCGCGCGCCCGGAAGATGCGCGAGCGCACCGTTCCGACCGGACAATCCATCTTTCGCGCGATGTCCTCGTAACTCAGCCCCTCCACCTCGCGCAGGGTGATGGCCGACCGTAGTTCTTCCGGCAGGGCTTGGACCGCGCGCATCACCGTTTGTTCCAGCTCCTGTCGCATCAATTCGCGCTCCGGGGTGTCGTTGTCGCGCAAACGGGTCGCTCCATCGAACTGTTCGGCATCGCTGATCTCGATGTCGTCGGTGGGCGGGCGGCGGTTGTGCGCAACCAGATGGTTCTTGGCAGTGTTGACGGCAATACGGTGCAGCCACGTATAGAACTGGGAGTCGCCGCGGAAACTGTTGATCGCGCGGTACGCGCGCACAAAGGTGTCCTGGGCCACGTCCTGACATTCGCTCCAGTCGGCGATGTAGCGCCCGATCAACGCGACGATCCGGTGCTGGTATTTGCGCACCAGCACATCGAACGACGCGCTCTCGCCGCGCTGCACACGCCGGACCAGTTCCAGGTCCAGCTCCTGAGGTGTATCGACTTCGGCCATGTCGGGCCGCACTCCTGTCAGCCCACCGAAGTCGGGCAATGAGACCGCCATTGAAAAGAAAAGTTCATACCGATCCGCACGACCGTCACGCATCAGGGTAGCGGCACCGATGCGCCGCCGGCGAGGCCGCGCGCAAGGCGCGTATCCCCCTGTCGACAGGTATGGGTATTTGACGTGATGGAAACAACCTCTGGATGATAACGACCTTTCCTTCTATCGCCGGACGGCCAGACGCATGCTTCCAGGTTTCGACGGGCTCCGATTCAGCCATTGGCAGGCCGATGCGCGCGAGGACGGCGTGGTCGTGCTCAGCCTTGATCGCCAGGGCGCATCGGTCAACGCATTTTCGCAGGAGGTGCTGCTGGAGCTGGGCGCACTGGTCGAGCGGCTGGCGCTGGACCCGCCCAAGGGCGTGGTGCTGCGCTCGGCCAAGCCCAACGGCTTCATCGCCGGTGCCGACCTGAAGGAATTCCAGGAATTCGACCGCAAGGGCACGGTCAACGATGCGATCCATCGCGGCCAGCAGGTCTTCCAGAAACTGGCCGAACTGCCCTGCCCCACGGTGGCGGCGATCCACGGTTTCTGCATGGGCGGCGGCACCGAGATTGCCCTGGCATGCCGGTACCGCGTGGCGTCCGACGACGCCAGCACGCGCATCGGCCTGCCGGAAACCAAGCTCGGCATCTTCCCCGGCTGGGGCGGCAGCGCCCGCTTGCCGCGCCTGATCGGTGCGCCGGCAGCGATGGATCTGATGCTCACCGGCCGCACCGTTTCGGCCAAGGCCGCGCGGGCGATGGGGCTGATCGACAAGGTCGCCGCGGCGGCGGTACTGGTCGATGTCGCCGCTGCATTGGCCTTGAACGGCACCATGCGCCCGTTCAAGCAACGTGCGACCGCGTGGGCCACCAATACGCTACTGGCCCGCAAGCTGCTGGCGCCGCAGATGCGCAAACAGGTTTCACGCAAGGCGCGCAAGGAGCACTACCCGGCGCCATACGCCTTGATCAACGTGTGGGAAAGTGCTGGCGGCAGCGGCATCCAGGCGCGCCTTGCGGCCGAGCGCAAGGCGGTGGTCAAACTCGCCAGTACACCGACCGCACGCAACCTGATCCGCATCTTCTTCCTCACCGAACGTTTGAAAGCGCTGGGCGGCAAGGATGCGAGCGCGAACGCTGCACCGCCGATTCGCCATGTGCATGTGATCGGCGCCGGCGTGATGGGCGGTGACATCGCGGCGTGGGCGGCCTACAAGGGCTTCGAGGTCACGCTGCAGGATCGCGAGCAGCGCTTTATCGAGACCGCGCTCACGCGCGGCGGCGAGCTGTTCGCCAAGCGCGTCAAGGACGACGCCAAGCGGCCAGCGGTGGCGGCACGCTTGCGTGGCGATCTGGCCGGCGCGGGCGTGGCGCAGGCCGATCTGGTGATCGAGGCGATCATCGAGAACCCGCAGGCCAAGCGCGATCTGTATCAATCGATCGAGCCGCAGCTCAAGCCCGATGCATTGCTGACGACCAATACGTCTTCGATTCCGCTGACCGAGTTGCGTGGTCATATCCAGCGCCCGGCGCAGTTCGCCGGCCTGCATTACTTCAACCCGGTGGCGATGATGCCGCTGGTGGAAATCGTGCAGCACGACGACCTGGATGCGGCCAACGTGGCGCGCCTGGCGGCGTTCTGCAAGGCGCTGGACAAGTTCCCGGTCCCGGTGGCGGGCACGCCCGGGTTCCTGGTCAACCGCGTGCTGTTCCCTTACCTGCTCGAAGCGGCCACCGCGTATGCCGAAGGCATCCCCGGCCCGGTGCTGGACAAGACGGCGGTGAAGTTCGGCATGCCGATGGGGCCGATCGAGTTGATCGACACCGTTGGCCTGGATGTCGCCGCCGGTGTGGGCGCAGAGCTCGCACCGTTTCTGCACTTGCCGATTCCTGCCGCGTTGGCAACGGTGGAGCCCGGCAAGCGCGGCAAGAAAGACGGCCAGGGCCTGTACAAATGGGAGAATGGCCGCGCGGTCAAACCCGAGGTGGCCAGTGGCTACACCGCACCTGCGGATCTGGAAGACCGCCTGATCCTGCCGTTACTCAACGAAGCGGTGGCATGCCTGCACGACGGCGTGGTGGCCGACGCGGACCTGCTCGATGCCGGCGTGATCTTCGGCACCGGCTTTGCGCCCTTCCGTGGCGGCCCGATCCAGCACATCCGCAGCGTCGGCGCCGACGCGCTGCTGGAACGTCTGCAGGCGCTGCACGCACGCTACGGCGAGCGCTTCGCACCGCGCCCGGGCTGGGATTCACCGCTGTTGCGGGAAGCGGCGGTGTAAGGCAGCGGCTCCCGCACCCGGCAGCGTTTCGATCTCAGCAAAGACGCCGTTGGCAGCCTTCCGTTTGGATCAAGGCCCCAGCGTGCAGACGCCGGGAATCATCACTACGTCATTGCCAGCAGTCGCATCACTGCTGCGTGCGGACGCGGCCATCTTCATCGGTCGGTCCTGCAAGGCGAAGCCAAGTCAACCGATCACTTGCACCGAGAGACGTTAGTGGTGGGCATGCCCACCATGCGTATGCGCATGCCCGTGGTGGGTGTCGTGTGCAGCCGCTGCAGTGGGCGTTGGGGTGCCGCAGGGCACGGTGCCACAGTCACCGCTTTCCACCTGCAGGGTGACGTGGGCGATGTCGAAGCGGTCGTGCAGCAAGGTGCCGAGCGCGTCGCGCAGGCGGTCGCGGTCGGTGGTTTCGTTGACCACGACGTGCGCGGTGAGCGCAGGTGTGCTGGAGGCCAATGCCCATACGTGCAGGTCGTGCACGTCTTCGACGCCTGGATGGCTGGCGAGTGCCTGCTGCACCTGGGCCAGGTCGATGCCTTTGGGGACGCCTTCGAGCAACACGTTGGTCGCTTCGCGCAGCAGCACCCAGGTGCGCGGCAGCACCCACAGGCCGATCAGCACGGCCAGCACCGGGTCGATCCATTGCCAGCCTGTCCAGCGGATCAGCAGCGCGCCGATGATCACCGCCACCGAGCCGAGCATGTCGCTCCAGACTTCCAGATAGGCGCCCTTGACGTTGAGGCTTTCGCCGCTGCCGGCATGCAGCAGCTTCATCGCGATCAGATTGATCACCAGGCCGAAGCCGGCGATCAGCAGCATGCCGCTGGACGAAATATCCTGCGGTGCGCGAAAGCGCTGCGCGGCTTCCCACAGGATGTAGGCGCCAACCGCGAACAACAGCGCGCCATTGGCCAGCGCGCCAAGCGCTTCAAGCCGCACGTAGCCATAGGTGCGGCGCGCATCGGCCGGGCGCCGGCTCAGGCGCACCGCGACCAGCGCGATCATCAGGCCCACGGTGTCGGTAGCCATATGCGCGGCGTCGGACAGCAGCGCCAGGCTGTTGGTCACGAACGCGCCGATGATTTCCGCCAGCAGGAATGTCGCGGTCAAGCCGAGCGCCCACCACAACGGGGCTTCGTGGCGGATTTCGCTGGGTGCGTGGTTGTGATCGTGTCCCATGGATGTCGTGGTCTGCTGCGATGCGCGCACCTTAGGCGCCCGCGATGGCGGAGACTATTACACCTGTGCGTGATGACATCACATCACGCGCGCCGTGCCATTGGCCGGAGACGCGCAGCGCTTGCGCGATTTGCGGGAAAAATGCCTACAGGCGCACCACTGGCCGACAACCAGCTACTGATGCATGGGGGGCTCGTTCCGGTGTTGATGAAGGCGCAGGCATAACGTGATCCGGCGCCTCTCACCATGCGCAACGCCGAACTCTGGATAAGCGGCGCGGCCCGGTTCGCCGCTCAGACCTTGGCGACCAGCTTGACCACGCTGGAAAAATCCAGCGCGCCATTGCCAGCGTGGCTGTTCATCGCATACAGGTTGCGCGCCAGTTCACCGAGCGGAATCGACACGCCGGCCTGCACCGCCGACTCGGCAACCAGACCCAGGTCCTTGAGCATCAGATCGTTACCGAAGCCACCGCTGTAGCCGCGCGATGCCGGGGCATTCGGCAGCACGCCGGGCCATGGGTTGCACACTTCCGTCGCCCAGCTGCGCCCGGTGCTGACCGCCATCATCTGCGACAACACCGCCGGGTCCAATCCCTGTGCGACGCCGAGCGCCAACGCTTCGCCGGTGGCGGCCATGATCACGCCCAAGGCCATGTTGTTGCACAGTTTGGCAACCTGCCCGGCGCCGTTGTCGCCGACATGAAAGATATTCTTGCCCATTGCCTGCAGCACCGGACGCGCGCGCTCCAATGCATCGGCGCCGCCACCGACGATGAAGGTCAGCGTGCCGGCGGCGGCGCCGGCGGTGCCGCCGGACACCGGGGCGTCCAGCATCGCCAGGCCGCGCGCCCTGGCCGCATCGGCCACCTTGCGCGCAGACAGCGGCGCGATGGTGCTGCAGTCGATGACCAGCGCACCGTGCGGAATCTGCGCCAGGATGCCGGAGTCGCCCAGGTACAAGCCTTCGACGTGGCGACTCGCAGGCAGCATCGAAATGACGATCTCGGCATCGGCCAGGGTGTCGTGCGCGGCGCTGGCGGCGTGTGCGCCGGCAGCTGCGGCAGCGTCCAGCGCTGCGGGCGCCAGGTCGAACACCCGCAGCTGATGCCCGGCCTTGATCAGGTTGGCGGCCATGGGCCCACCCATATTGCCCAGGCCGATAAATGCGATGTTGCTCATGGTGTCGGTTTCCAGGTTGGAACGATCAATAACAGGGTGTTGCGGTCACCACGGGCTGCTCAAGCGCATCGCTGTGGCCGCACATGTCAGCCGTGGCGACGTCGGCGTGTACATGGCAATCGCCGAGCAGGGTGCGCCAGCACTTGCCCGATCCCGCACCTTGCCACCACTCAGCGCGCCGCTTGCCCATCTGCCGCCAGATCGGCAAGCGGGTGCTGTGCCGGCGGCCAGGGCGCAACGAAATAGTCTGCAGCCCACTGCGCATCGGCCGCTTCCAGCGACGCTGGCTGCCACTGCGGTTGGCGATCCTTGTCGATCAACAGCGCGCGGATGCCTTCGGCAAAGTCACCGTGCGCCGCGACGTGCAGCGCAACCACATACTCGGTACGGAAGGCGTCGGCCAGCGTCGTGGTGCCCGGATGGCGCTGCAGCTCCCAGGCCAGCCGCGCCGAGCCCGGAGCGCCGGCCGCCAGGGTCGCGCGCGCGGCCTGCAGCCAGTTGTCTCCGCTGTGCAGGGCAGAAATCGCAGCAACCACTTGCTCAAGCGTGTCGCCGGATACCAGTTGCGCAATCAAAGCCGCATGCAGCTGCAGCGGGCCCGGCTCCAGCGGTTGCGCGATGCCATGCAGGAACGCACTAAGTTGATGACGATCGTCTTCGGCATTGCCTGTCCAGGCGTGCGCGCTCAGCGCATCCAGCACGGCTGCATAGTGCGCGTGCTCCAGGCGCACGTCCGCCAGCCCTGCGTAGATCGCATCGCTGGCATCCAGCGACGCGCCAGTGAGCGCCAGAAACAGGCCGGCGCCATGCGGGACGCGACGCAGCAACCAACTACCGCCCACATCGGGAAACAAGCCGACGCTGATTTCCGGCATGGCCAGGCGCGAGCGTTCGGTGACCACGCGATGGCTGGCACCGGACATCAGGCCGATGCCACCGCCCATCACGATGCCGTGGCCCCAGCACAGCAGCGGCCTGGGGTAGCTGTGGATGCGGTGGTCGAGCCGGTATTCCTCTTCGAAGAACGCGGCAGCCTGTGCGTTGGCCTGCGGCTGTGCGCGTCGCGTTGCAGCGTCGGGCACCGCATCGCGATGCGCACGCATGCTCTGGTACAGGCCATGCAGATCGCCGCCGGCACAGAACGCCTTGTCGCCGGCACCACGCAACACCACGCAGGCGATCTGCGCATCCTCGGCCCAGGTGCGCAGCTGCGCATCCAGCAGCCGCACCATCTGCAGCGACAGGCCATTGAGCGTCTTGAGCGCATTCAAAGTGGCGATGCCGATGCGATGCCCGTCGGCGCAATCGCGCTGCTCGAACAGCACCGGCGCCTCGTCGAAAGCGTTGACGTCCGCCATCAGCGATTGCTCCATTGCGGTGCGCGCTTTTCCAGAAATGCAGCCACGCCTTCGGCCTGATCGGCCTGCTCGAACAGGTCGACGAACGCTTCGCGCTCTGCAATCAGCGCAGCGGCATGGGTGCCGTGGCGCGTGGACTGCACCAGCCGTTTGCAGGCCGCCACACTGGCCGGGCTTTGCTTGCCGGCACGCTGCGCCCAGGCAACCGCCAGCGCACGCGATTCGCCCTTGCCGACCACCTCTTCCACCAGACCAATGCGCTGCGCGGTGGCGGCATCGACACGCTCGCCGAGCAGGATCATGCGCTTGGCCCAGCCCTCGCCAACCAGGCGCGGCAGGTTCTGGGTACCGCCCGCACACGGCAGCAGGCCGACGCTGGCCTCGGGCAAGGCGAGCTGTGCGTGTTGCTCGGCGATGCGCAGATCGCAGGCCAGGGCGCACTCCAACCCGCCGCCCATCGCATAGCCGTTGATGGCGGCGATCGAGACGCCGCGGAAGGCGCTCAAGGCTTCGAAGGCTTCGCCGAAGCGGCGCGCAGCTTCACGCGCGTTGGCCTTGTCGCCATCGGCAAATTGCTTGAGGTCGGCACCGGCGCTGAAGAATTTCTCGCCTTCGCCGGTGATCACCAGTGCGTAGATGCTGCGGTCGGCATCCAGTGCGCGCACCAGGTCGCGCAGGGCTGCCAGGCTGTGCACGGTCCAGGTGTTGGCCGGCGGGTTGCTCAAGGTGACGATGGCAACGTGGCCATCGCGCTCCACATGCAGGCCGGTATGCAGGCAGCCTTCCCAAGCGCCGGTTGCAGCGTGGCTCATCGCAGTTCCTCCTCGCCGTTGAGCAGGTGACGCGCCACGATCATGCGCATCACTTCGTTCGTGCCTTCCAGGATGCGATGCACGCGGCTGTCGCGCAGCAGGCGCTCGATCGGATATTCGCGGATGTAGCCATAGCCACCATGGATCTGCAAGGCGTCGTCGCAAATGGCAAAGCCGGCGTCAGTGGCGAAGCGCTTGGCCATTGCGCACCACACCGTGGCATCGTGACTGCCGGCATCGAGCTTGCGTGCGGCGGTATGCACCATCTGTCGCGCGGCCACCAGTTGCGTGGCCATGTCGGCCAGCTTGAACTGCAGCGCCTGGAAATCGGCCAGTTTCTTGCCGAACTGGCGGCGCTCGCCCATGTAGCGCCGTGCAGCGTCCAGCGCGCCCTGGGCTGCGCCCAGCGAGCAGGCAGCGATATTGATACGGCCACCGTCCAGCGCCTTCATCGCCATCTTGAAGCCTTCGCCTTCCTTGCCGAGCAGATTTTCGGCCGGAATGCGCACATCGGTGAAGGTCACACCGCGCGTGGGCTGGCTGTTCCAGCCCATCTTTTCTTCCTTGCGGCCGTAGCTGATGCCGGGCGCATCGGCCGGCACCACGAAGGCACTGATGCCGCGCGCGCCGTCGTCGCCGGTGCGCGCCATCACCACCAGCACATCGGTGGCACCGGCGCCGGAAATGAAGGCCTTGCTGCCGTTGAGCACATAGCTGTCGCCATCGCGCTGCGCGCGCGATTTCAGCGATGCCGCGTCCGAGCCGCTGCCCGGCTCGGTCAGGCAGTACGAACCCAGCTTGGCGCCGCTGGTCATCGCCTCGCCCCACTGCGCGCGCACCGCATCGGTGCCGTAGCTGGCAATCAGCCAGGTGGCCATGTTGTGGATGCTGATGAAGGCCGAGGTGGACGGATCGACCGTGGCGAGCTCTTCGAACACCACCGCTGCATCGAGCCGGCGCATGCCCAGGCCGCCCACACCTTCATCGGTGTACAACCCGCAGAAACCGAGCTCTGCGGCCTTGGCGATCGCCTCGCGCGGGAAGTGGCTTTCTGCGTCCCATTGCGCCGCGTGCGGGGCGAGTTCCTTGTCGGCAAAGTCGCGGGCGGCCGCGCGGAAGGCTTCCTGCTCGTCGTTCAGATCGGCCGCGTTGGGGTGTAGCTGGATGGCTGCATTCATGGCGATCGGGTCACTTGAGAGAAATGGTGGTGTTGACGCCGTGGCCCAGCGTTTCGTCGTCGAACCAGCGCGCGGTCACGGTCTTGGTCTGGGTGTAGAACATCACCACCTGTTTGCCGTACGGGCCCAGGTCGCCAAGCTTGGACGCACGCGAACCGGTGAACGAAAACAGCGGCACCGGCACCGGAATCGGCACGTTGATGCCGACCTGGCCCACGTCGATGTCTTCCTGGAAACGCCGCGCGGCCGCACCGGATTGGGTGAACAACGCCGTGCCGTTGCCGTTGGGATTGGCGTTGACCAACGCGATGGCTTCGTCCAGCGTGGCGGCTTCCAGAATCACCAGCACCGGCCCGAAGATTTCTTCGTCATAGATGCGCATGCCGGGTTTGACGCCGGAGAAGATGGTCGGGCCGACAAAGTTGCCCTGCTCGAACCCCGGCACCTGTGGGGCGCGGCCGTCCAGCTCCAGTGTGGCGCCCTGCTCCACGCCGGAGGCGATCAAGCCTTCCACCCGCTCACGCGCAGCGCAGGAAATCAGCGGGCCGACCTCGGTGCCCGGCGCATTGCCGGCGCCGATCTTCAAGCCCTTGGCCTTGGCCACCAGCTGCGGAATCCACGCGCGCGCTTCACCCACCAGCACCAGCGTGGACGCGGCCATGCAGCGCTGGCCGGCAGCACCGAACGCGGCGCCGACCATCGCATTGAGGGTCTGCTCCTGGTTGGCGTCCGGCAGCACCACAGCATGATTCTTGGCGCCCATCATGCATTGCACGCGCTTGCCGGCCAGCGAGGCGCGGCGATAGACATGCGTGCCCACCTTGGTGGAGCCGACGAACGACAGCGCCTTGATGTCGGGGTGATCGCACAGCGCATTGACCACATCTTCGCCGCCATGCACGACGTTGAGCACCCCCTTGGGGATGCCCGCTTCCAGCGCAAGTTCCACCAAGCGCATGGTGACCATCGGGTCCTGCTCGGACGGCTTGAGCACGAAGGTGTTGCCGGTGGCGATGGCCATCGGGAACATCCACAGCGGAATCATCGCCGGGAAGTTGAACGGGGTGATGCCTGCGCACACGCCCAACGGCTGCACCAGGCTGTAGGTGTCCACGCCATTGGCGACGTTGTTGGCCAACTCGCCCAGCTGCAGGTTGCCGATCGCCGCGGCATGCTCCACCACTTCCAGCCCGCGGAATACATCGCCTTCGGCATCGGCCAGGGTCTTGCCCTGCTCGGCGCTCAGCAGCGCGGCCAGCTCGGGCATGTGCTCGCGGATCAGCTGCTGGTACTTCAGAAAGATGCGCGCACGCGTGCCGATCGGCGTCTTGCGCCAGCTGACGAAGGCCCGGCTGGCCGCAGCCACTGCCGCGTCCACTTCGGCGGTGGTGGCGAACGGCACCTGCGCCAGCACCGATTGATCGGCCGGGTTGACCACGTCCTGCCACTGCGTGCTGGCGGACACCACCAACTCGCCATCGATCAACAGGCAGACGCGGGGGACGGATTCGCTCATTGCAGGGCTCGCTGATAGGAAGGACATCGGCCGTTGCAGGCCGGTACTTCGCATTGTTCGCATGGAACCTGAGCATTCCCAGCCGCGATTCGCTTAATTGCGCTAAGCTGGCGGCACAATTTTGCGAATCTTGCGAATGCCCCAGTCGCATCCCCTGCTCCGCCACCAGCTTGGCCTGCGCCTGCAGCGGCTGCGTCAGCGCCACGGCCTGACCCAGGCCGAACTGGCGCGCCGGCTTGGGCTCTCGCCCAGCTATCTCAACCAGATCGAGCGCAACCAGCGCCCGCTGACGCTGGCGATCCAGCAGCGGCTCAAGGCCACGCTGGGCGATCTGGACGGCCTGCTGGAGCTGGACGACCCGGCCGCGCTGGTCGAGCCGCTGGACGAAGCGCTGCGCAGCCTGGGCCACACCCTGCTGCCGGCCGAGCTGCGTGCGCTCACCGGCAATCTGCCGCAGGTGGCGCAGGCGCTGCTGGACCTGCACCGCGCCCATCGGCACCTGCTCGAACGCAATGCCGCGCTGGAGCTGCAGATCGGGGTCGAGCACGCGGCGATACCGTCGCTATCGCCCGGCGAGCAGGTGCGCGACTACTTCAACCGCGCGCACAACTATCTGCCCGAACTGGACGAGCGCGCCGAAGCGCTCTACGCCGAACTCGGCCTGACCCCGGAAAACCTGCCGCTGCGGCTGCGCCAGCGCCTGGCCGACCGCCACGGCCTGCTGGTGCAGGAGGCCGCCGACCTGCACAGCGACAAACGCAGCGTGGACACCCAGGCGCGTGTGCTGTGGCTGCCCGCCCATCTGCGGCCCGGCCAGCAGGCGTTCCAGATGGCCGCGCACCTGGCCTTGCTGGAATGCGCCCCGCTGCTGGAGGCGCGCATCGCCGATGCCGGGTTCGAAGATGCCGAGCGCATCGCGCTGTCGCGCATTGGCCTGTCGAACTATTTCGCCGGCGCGCTGGTGATGCCGTACAGCGCGTTCCTGCACAGCGCGCAGGCCTCGCGCTACGACATCGAATGGCTGGCGGACCGCTTCGGGGTGGGCTTCGAGGCGGTGTGCCATCGCTTGAGCACCCTGCAGCGACGCGGTGCAGCCGGGTTGCCGATCTTCTTCATGCGGGTGGACCGCGCCGGCAATGTCTCCAAGCGCCACTCGGCCACCGATTTCCACTTTTCGCATGTCGGCGGCGCCTGCCCGCTGTGGATCGTGTACGAAGCGTTCAACCAGCCCGACCGCATCCTGACCCAGATCGCGCGCATGCCCGATGGCCGGCGCTATTTCTGGCTGGCCCGCCAGGTCAGCAGCGGCGCTCCCGGCTACGGCCGCCCGCGCAAGACCTTTGCGCTGGCGATGGGTTGCGACCTGCGCCACGCCAACCAGCTGGTGTATGCACGCGGCTGGGATCTGAATGCGGTGGACGATGCAGTGCCGATCGGCCCGGGCTGCCTGACCTGCGAACGCAGCGACTGCGTGCAGCGCGCGTTTCCGGCGTTGCCGCGTCTGCCGGCGAGTGCGCGTTAGGTTGTTGGGGAATCGGGAATCGAGCGTCGGCGGTGCGCCGACCGACAATATGAAGCGACCTATACGACTGCTTCTTGCACATACCAGTAGCCCATCTAACGCGCCCTCTCCGTGGGCACCGACGACACCAGTGACAACCGCTTCCGCCGAACCCAACCATTCGCCAGCCCCAGCGCTACAACTTTCCGCGCGTGCGTCACCACTCACTCAACCACTGTGACCAAGCAGGCGCTATCGCTGCACCGCAGCATTCCAAGCCGAGATAGCTCCCGCAAAATGCTTCATTGGAATGGAATGGCTTGCGCTTCTACCCTGAAGCGGACACATGCAGGACAGGGGGACGCCAGCGCGCTCCATCGCGTTGCCAGCGCCACGCAAACGAACACACATCGCCTATAACGCCGCACCGCACCGCACCACCCGCCACGCCCGCGCGGAGGCGCCAGACCCGCTCCATGCCGGCTGGCCGCACCAGCAGCCACCACCTTATTCGGTCATTTTGTCCTGGGAGGGATCAACCGATGCCTGTTCACCACACCGGCCAACCGGCCAGCCGGCGCCTGCGCCGAACGCCTGTTCGCGACATCCTCTGCACCACCATTGCCTGCGTGCTGGCCACCGCGTTCAGCGCCCACGCCCAGGACAGCGCTCCCGCCGCGCCGCCGGCCGGCGACAGCAACACCGCTGCCACCAACGCGCCGGCACCGGTGACGCTGGACAACATCACCGTGATCGGCCAGCGCGCCAGCCTGAATCAGGCCGTGCAAGCCAAGCAGATGTCCGACCACGTCATGGAAGTGATTTCCGCAGACAACATGGGCCAGATGCCCAATGTCACCGTGGCCGAAGCGCTGGTGCGCCTGCCCGGCGTCAACGGCACCCGCGACCGCGGCAACGAGAGCCTGGCCACCGTGCGCGGCCTGGGCCCGCGCATGACCATGGGCACCGTCAACGGTCGCGAAATCGCCTCCTCCGAGCCCAATCGTGCGGTGCGCTGGGAAGTGTTCCCCACCGAGATCGTCTCCACCGTCAAGGTCTACAAGACCCAGTCGGCGGATCTGGTCGCCGGCGGTCTTGCTGCCACCGTGGACATCTCCACCATCAGCCCGCTCGACTACACCGGGCCGGGCTTTGTCGGCACTGCCGGCCCGGTGTTCTACGACCACGCCAAGGATGTGGACGGCTACACGCCGTGGGGCAGCCGCTTCGGCGCCAGCTGGGTGCACAAGATCAACGACAACCTCGCCGTTGCGCTGGGCGCCACCTACCAGAAGCAGAAGAACGCCAGTTCCTCGATCGGCAGCTGGGGCTATACCGATGCCACCACCTCGCGCGATGTGGATGGCGACGGCACCGTGGACCCGACCCCGTTCGGCGCGGCCGACCAGCTCAAGCTGATCGATCAGACCCGCACCGGCGCGATGGGCACCGTGCAGTGGCGCTCGGGCAATTTCGAACTGAAATTCGACGGCCTGTATTCGCGCATCGAAATCGACGAAGACCAGCTGCAGAACTGGTTCAACGACCTGGCCTTCAGCACGTTCTCTGGCAGCACCAACCCCTACACCACGCCCGGCTCGTCCTACACCATCGTCGATGGCGATGTGGTGGCCGGCACCCTGGCCAACTCGAACCTGCAGGTCGACCATGTGGTCAGCCACTACAACGAGGTCAAGACGCTGACCGCCGGCGGATTGAATGCCAAGTGGAACGGCGATGTGTGGACCCTGGGCAGCGACCTGTCGTTCTCGCAGGCCAAGCGCGACAACACCTGGCAGGCGGTGCGTTTCGGCAGCAATCCGGACACGGTGTCGTTCGATTTCCGTCGCAGCGTCACGCCCACCATCAGCACCAGCTCGGACACGCCCGAATACGGCATTGCCGGGCAGAACGAGCCGCAGGCACTGCGCGACAAGATCGCCGCGCTGGCACTCAATGCCAGCCGTGCGGTGGACGCCGGCCCGTTTACCTCGCTGGAATTGGGCGCACGCGCTGCGCGTCGCGAAAAGCAGAACCGTCGCTTCCTCAGCAACCAGTCCGGCTACGATCAGCCGATCTCGGCGTACCAGGGCCTGATCTACCCGGTCACCATGCCGGACTTGAACGTGCCCACGCTGACCGGCGGCAACATGGCCGAGATCGCGCGGGTTGGATTTGGCGGTTTCGATCCACGCACGCTCGACGAGCAACTGCTCGACCATTGGAACGTCAAGGAAGACGTGCGCGAAGCCTTCGCCAAAGCGGTCTTCAGCTCGCAGCTGTTCGGTACCGATGTCACCGGTAATGTCGGCGTACGCCTGGTCAACACCAAGACCACCAGCGACGGGTTCGATTCGATCGGCAACACCATCCAGGCCAGCACCGACAGCAAGGAATACACCGACGTCCTGCCCAGCGCCACGCTCAATTTCCTGATCGACGATCAGCGGATCTTGCGTTTCGCCGTGGCCAAGGTCATCGCGCGTCCGCCGCTGGACGAGCTGCGCACCGGCCGCCGCCTGGACGACCCCACCGTCACCGTCGGCCAGCTCACCGGCAGCGGCGGCAACCCGCAGCTGGACCCGTTCAAGGCCACCCAGGTCGACGTCTCTTACGAGTGGTACTTCCATAAGGAAGCGCTCGCCGCGCTGGCCGTGTACCGCAAGGAAGTGGATTCGAGCATCGGCTACCGCACCGACCGCGAAGTGATCAACGGCCTGGATTACCTGGTCAGCGCGCCGTTCAACGGCGGCGGCGGGCATATCAATGGCGTGGAGCTCACCTTCCAGACGCCGTTCTTCTTCATCCCGCACATGGAAAACTTCGGCGTCTACTCGAACTATTCGCTGGTGGATTCCAACCTCAAGGAATTCTCCCCGGAAGACAACCCGCTGCCGCTCAGCGGCCTGGCACGCAAGACCGGCACCTTCGACCTGTGGTACAGCAACGGCACCTTCGAAGCGCGCGTGGGCTACAAGTACCACAGCCCCTACACGGTGGTGTACGGCTGGAATGCCGCGCGTCTGGCACGCCTGCAGAGCGAAGGCACGGTGGATCTGAGCCTGAACTGGCAGTACAGCAAGCAGCTCGGCTTCCGCTTCCAGGCCGGCAACCTCACCAACGAGCCGCTGCGCGCCTACACCGACAACAAGCCCAACCGCCTGGCCAATCAGGACGATGGCGGCTACCAGCTGTTCGGCCGCCGTTACCAGCTGGAAGCCACCTACCGGTTCTAAGCGCAGCCAGCAAAACACCTGCACAACACCGCGGCCGCTGTGTGGAATCCAATCTGCAACCTAGGCTTGGATTCTGCACAGCCCCGCGCAGCAGCACGGCCGCCTGCGGCATGCTGTCACCCGCTCCACGTTTGATTTGTCGAGGAATTGCATGCGCTCACCAGGCCGTCTCTGGACGCCCGCGCTACTGGCGCTGGCCATCTCCACCTTCGCACACGCCGCGCCCGCTCCCGCCACGCTGTATCTCGGCGCGGACCTGTCCTACGTCAACGAGATGGAGGAATGCGGCGTGCACTACCGCGAGAACGGCGTGGTCACCGATCCGTTCGAACTCTTCCACGCACACGGCGCCAACCTGGTGCGTGTGCGCTTGTGGAACGATGCACGCTGGACCAAGTACAGCGACCTGTCCGACGTCAAGAAAACCATTGCGCGTGCACGCGCGCAAGGCATGCAGGTGCTGCTGGACCTGCACTACTCCGACGATTGGGCCGACGGCGAAAAACAGCTGATTCCCAAGGCCTGGGCCAGCATCACCGACACCGACGAGCTGGCGCGCACGCTCTACGGCTTCACCTACGACACGCTCAGCGCGCTCGACCGCGCCGGCCTGATGCCGGAGCTGGTGCAGGTGGGCAACGAAAGCAATTCCGACCTGATGGACAGCACGCCCTGGGACAAGAAGCGCCCGATCAACTGGCAGCGCAACGCCAAGCTGTTCAACGCCGGCATCAAGGCGGTGCGCGACATCGGCGCGCGCTCCGCGATCAAGCCGCGGGTGATGCTGCATATCGCCCAACCGGAAAATGTGGAGCCGTGGTTCGCCGCCGCCACCAAGGCCGGCGTCACCGATTTCGATCTGATCGGCATCAGCTACTACCGCAAGTGGTCCACGCACTCGATGGCCGAACTGGGCAAGACCATCAAGCGCCTGCGTGGCCGCTACGATGCAGACGTGGTGGTGGTGGAAACCGCGTATCCGTGGACGCTGGAATCCGGCGATACCTCGCTCAACCTGCTTGGCGAAGACTCGCTGATTGCCGGCTACCCGGCCACGCCGCAAGGGCAGTCCAAGTACATGATCGACCTGACCCAACTGGTCATCGATACCGGCGGTGCCGGCGTGGTGTATTGGGAGCCGGCATGGACCAGCAGCAGCTGCAAGACGCGCTGGGGCACTGGTTCGTCGTGGGAAAACGCCAGCTTCTTCGACTTCAAACACGGCAACGAGGTGTTGCCGGCAATCGACTTCATGCGCCACCCGTACACAGGTGTACCTGCGTCGCATAAATCCGACGCGAGCACGCGTGATGCGAGCACACCAGGCAGTTCTGCAGAGACCGGAAAGAGGACGCAGCCATGAGCGGCATCAATCGGCGCGAGTTACTGCGCGGCATGCTGGCCAGTGGCGTGAGCGCTGCATTGCCGGTGGGCGCAGCCGGCGCATTGGTCTCGGCGGGCGCTACAGCTGCCCCCGCTTCGGCGAAAAACAACTCAACAACAGCAGCACTGGGCGATGCAGCACTGGCGCCGCGTGAGCGCCTGCTGTTCGACTTCGGTTGGCGGTTCCATCTCGGCCACGCCAGCGACGCATCGCGCGACTTTGAGTTCGGCACCTTCCAGCGCACCTTCGCCAAGGCCGGCAAGGACACCGCAACTGCTGCGCAACTGGCGTTCGACGACAGTGCCTGGCAGCAGGTGGACTTGCCGCACGACTGGGCCGTCAGCCTGCCGTTTCGGCAGGAGCCGATCTCCGCCTTGATGACGGAGGAAGACCCGGCCGCCGCACACGGCTACAAGCCACTGGGCACCAGTTTCCCGGAGAACAGCGTGGGCTGGTACCGGCGCACGCTGCAGATTCCGGCAAGCGATCTGGGTAAGCGCATTTGCCTGGTGTTCGATGGCGTGTTCCGCGAGTGCGTTGTGTTCTGCAACGGCCATATCGTGGGCCGTAACGCGAGCGGCTACTGCGGCTTCGAGGTCGACCTCAGCGAAGTGCTCGACTACGGCAAGCCCAACCTCATCGCCCTTCGCGTGGATGCCACGCTGGGCGAAGGCTGGTTTTACGAAGGTGCCGGCATCTATCGGCATCTGTGGCTGCAGAAGACCGACCCGCTGCATCTGCCACAAGATGGCGTGTTCGTGCGCAGCACCGTGCAGGACGGCAATGCCACTGCGCAACTTTCCACCGAAGTGCGCAACGACGGCACCGCGCCGCGCCAGTGTGTGGTGCAGGCGCGCATCACCGCACCGGACGGACGCACCGTGGCGCAGGCGGCCAGCGCGGCAATCACGGTTGCGCCCGGCCAGGTGCAGGTGGTCGAACAGACCCTGCCACTTGGGCAGGCCGCACTGTGGTCGATCGACACCCCGCAGCTCTACAGCCTGACCACCAGCGTGCACAGCGACGGCAAGGCGGTCGATGCGCTGGTCACGCCATTCGGCGTGCGCAGCATCGCCTTCGATGCACAGCGTGGCTTTTTGTTGAATGGCGCACCGCTCAAGCTGCACGGCACCAACAATCACCAGGATCATGCCGGAGTCGGCACCGCCATTCCGGACGCCTTGCACGAATGGCGCCTGCGCCAGCTCAAGTCGATGGGCTGCAACGCCTATCGCAGTTCGCACAATCCCGCCACGCCGGAACTGCTCGCGCTGTGCGACCAACTGGGCATGTTCGTCATCGAAGAAACCCGGCGCATGTCCACCGACCCGGAGGCCATGGGCGAACTGGAGACGATGGTGCGGCGCGGCCGCAACCATCCCAGCGTCATCCTGTGGTCGCTGGGCAATGAAGAGCCGCAGCAGGTCACCGAGCGCGGCGCACGTATCGTCGCCCGCATGCAACAACGCGTGCGCCAGCTCGACCCCACCCGCCCCACCACCTTTGCCATGGATAAAGGCTTCGGCGATGGCGTGGGCCAGGTAGTCGATGTGGTCGGCTTCAATTACCGCACCAGCCAGATGGACGGCTTCCACGCGCAGTACCCCAACATTCCGATCTACGGCAGCGAAACCGGCAGCACCGTGTCGGTACGCGGCAACTATCAGCGCGACGAGAAGCGCGGCTACACCCGCGCCTACGACCTCGACCACCCCTGGTGGGCCAGCACCGCCGAAGCCTGGTGGAGCTATGTCGCGCAGCGCCCGTACATCGCCGGCGGCTTTATCTGGACCGGCTTCGACTACCGCGGCGAACCCACGCCGTATAACCGCTGGCCGAATGTCGCCTCGCAATTCGGCGTGTTCGACAGCTGCGGCTTTCCCAAGGACAACTACTGGTACTACCGCGCGCAATGGACCAAAGAACCGGTGCTGCACCTGTTCCCGCACTGGAACTGGGACGGTCTGCTGCAAGCCGACGACAACGGCCACGTACAGGTCTGGTGCCACAGCAATCTCGAAGCGGTCGAACTACTGGTCAACGGCGTCAGCCAGGGCCTGCAGCAGGTGCCGGCCTACGGCCATGTCGAATGGCGCGTGGTCTATGCACCGGGCGTGATCGAAGCGCGCGGGTATCGCGGCGGCAAGCTGGTGCGTACCGAACGCCGTGAAACTGTCGGCAAGCCGGCGGCGCTCCGCTTGAGCTGCGACCGCAACGCGCTGCGTGCCGATGCCGAAGATGTCGCCGTGGTGAAGGTGGAGATTGTCGATGCACAAGGCCGCCTGGTACCAACCGCCGACAACCAGGTGCAGTTCACCCTACGCGGCCCCGCGCGGCTGATCGGCGTCGGCAACGGCGACCCCAGCACCCATGAGGACGACAAGGCACCACACCGCAAGGCGTTCAATGGCTTGTGTGCGGCTCTGTTGCAAACCACGCGCGACAGCGGCGACATCGTGCTTCAGGCAAGCGTGCCCGGACTGACCTCGGCCACGCTGCGCCTGCACGCGGATGCTGTGAAAGCACGTGCGGCGGTGGTTTAAAGACGCGGCAATTGTTACGCAATGCGATGGAAGCTATGGCACTGCCGGGGCCAGCCGCGGCATCGGCAGTGCGCTGACTTCAGACCTTGACCGAGCTCTTGCATCGGCATGTCGGCAATGCCTCTGCATCATCGAGTAGGTCACCCAGGTACAAGGATCGTGCGCAGAGTTTCATCCGCGTACGACATCCCTGGCATCCTCAAACAAACCCACTTACTCGATGCTCTTGCCACGCGGCACAGGGCCGCGCGGGAGTGCACTCATTCATCGCAAGCGCGAGAAAGCACCGATCCCCGCAATCGCCAGCCGCTCGGCGGGCACCGCGGTTTCCGCAAACGACAGCCGCAGGTAGCGGATCTGGCGGACCTCGGGGAAATTCAGCCGCTGGGTAGAGAGCGCATAGGCGATATTGGACAGTTCGCCGGCACCGGCCGGCTGCCAGTGCCGGCCATCTTCGCTGGTTTCGGCGCGATAGCCCTTCGGTGGCGCCGCACCGGTCATCACCGCGCGCGAGGGCGTGAGGCTGAAACCGGCAACCTGACGCAGCGCGCCGAGGTCGATGGTCGCCTGCACAGGATGACCAGGCGTAGGCGCGGGCGTGACCCAGATCGTGCTGGCATCGTCGTCGAGCAACTTGTCCGCTCCTGGCGCGCTGGCCTCGACGATGCGCCAGCCAGCGCTGGACAGCACGTCCGGCGCGGTCGCCGTCGGCCGCGCGACCGGCACTGGTGCCACGGCACGGAAGAGCGCGAATTCGCTGATCGCCGGGCACACCGGTGCATCCAGCACGACCAGGCGCACCCGGCGCGCGGCGATCGGTCGATCCAGCCGCAAGATGCGCTGCGCACCGATGCACTGCGCTTCTGCCAGCCGCCGCCATTGTCCATCGAGCTCGGCTTCGACCGCAAAGCGAGTGACGCGCACGCCCAGCGGCAGGTGCTCGCGTAGCCGGATCAGATCGAAGCTGTGCACCGCCGACAGCTCCAGCGTCAGCGTCGGCGTAGTGACCGCGTCCGGCGTGGACCAATAGCTGTCCGGCTGGCGGTCGAGCACGCGCGCCGGCTCGAACCCGGCACCACGCGACGCACTGGCGCTGGCCTTGGCACCCTTGGCCAGATCGATGGCGAAGCTGGCGCGGATCGCATCGCCAAAACTCTGCAGTACCGCCACATCGTGATCGGGAATGCGGCCGCGTCGGTCGGGCGGAAGATTGAGGTTCATGTTGGTGCCGCGCGCGACCGAGGTGTCGAAATAGCGCACCAGGTTTTCCGGGCTGCGCACCTTGCCGTCTTCGTCGGCATGGTAGAACCAGCCCGGGCGGATCGACGTATTGGTTTCGGCCGGCCACCACAGCGCCCCGCCGCGCACGCCCGAATTGCCGTTTTCCTGGGTGTACGGGGCATTGGGCATGGTCGGCCAGCTCGGATCGCCGGCGATGCCGTCCTCGTTGCCGCCCCAGCGGATATCGGAGCCGAGCGGGTCGAAGGTGCAGGCCATCGGTTGGTGCTGGTGCACCAGCTCGATCATCCGTGGCCAGTTGTAGTAAGCGGGCGCGTCGATCTTGCGCGATTCGCGTGCGCCACCGTAGTAACCGTCGCCGCCATTGGCACCGTCGAACCAGAACTCGAACAGATCGCCATAGCCGGTGCAGAGTTCGACGATCTGCTTGCGGAAATAGTCGATATAGCCGGGGCGCCCGTACTCGGCGTGGTTACGATCCCAGGGGGAAAGATAGAGGCCGAACGCCAGGCCAGCGCGTCGGCATGCCGCTGCCATCTCCCCGACGATGTCGCCCTTGCCGTTCTTGTAGGGCGAGTTGCGAATGCAATGCTCGGTCAAGCGGGTCGGCCACAGGCAGAACCCATCGTGGTGTTTGGCCGTGAAAATAAGCCCCTTCAAATTGCCGGCTTTGGCCGCGGCGACGATTTGATCGGGCGAAAAATCGCTGGGATCGAACTTGCGCGGATCCTCGTCGCCGTAGCCCCATTCCTTGTCGGTGAAGGTGTTCATCGCAAAATGCACGAAGGCGTATTGCTCCCACCGATGCCAGCGCAGCTGGCGCGCGCTGGGCAGCGCACCCCACGGCGCCGGCCCACTGGCGCGCGGCGTCTGCACGATCCGAGCCGCCGATGCACTGAAGCTGGCGGTAGCGGCAGCCACACCCGTGGCAAGAAAGGTACGACGATCGATCATTAGCGCTTCCCACTTTGCACAGACTTCGATCTTAGCTTTTCCAACAGCGAAAGAGTCCTAACTCCGAAGCAACGCATGGGTGTGCAATGCACTGCACGCACAAAGAGCCTGCGCGGCTGGCGTCGAACAGCGAGCGAAGTGAGCCGCCCGCATTCGTTAATGTATGGCTGATTGCCCCGTCCTACGCTGCGATGTAGCACCTGCATGGCGGTGCATCTTCCGCACGCGAAGTGAGCTTCGCGAGCAGGACAAAACAAGGGCTGGGTGACGACAACCAACATAGTCGGCACGACACTGTGGGCGGGCCACCACCAGCCAAGTCTTGGCATCACTATTGTCCGCAGACTCCTTATTTTGTCTGTCACTGACTTGATTCTGTCCACGGGTGGCTACGTCGCAGCAGTGCATTGACCGACGAGTCACACGCTCCGGTATCGAAACGCCCTGACCGGCAACCGTACGCGGTAGCGAGGCTGTTGCAGATTCATCTGCTGCAGCAGCGGTCTACGTTGAGCGATTCAAACAATGGAAGAAACACTGCACGAGATCCGCCTGCTGTGGCGTGCCCCCAAGCTCAAGGCCACTACGCGCGTTGTCCCGGCGGTGTCGATGAACCTCAAGAATCGTGGCCGCTTCTTCGTGCACCGCGTGCATCATCGGAACAAGCACGCACGCGTCGAGCAAATGCACTGCGCACCCTCGCTTGCTGTATTTTTTTTAACGACGGCGACAACGCTAGTTCGCGCACCTATCGCAGGTCCACATCGCGCGGAAAGTAGCGGCGGAACTTCTCTTCCCATGCCTGGAATTGTTCCAGCGTGTATTCGTCCATTGGCCGTTCCACCGCGGCGACTGCCTTGTTCTGTGCCACCACTGCGATGCGCTGGGACGACAGTTCGTCCCAGGCCTTTCTCAAGGCGACCGGGTCGGGATGCGAGACCAGCATGGCTTCCAGCAGCGTGGCTTGCGCAACGCGTGCAGCCAGCAGATCGCTGAGCGCATCGGTGACGGCGTGCATCCATTCCTGATTACGGTTATCCATGTGCGGCGTGTCGTAGCTACTGTGTGACCGGCGACTTTAGCGTGGCGGCCGCAACGACGCCGTGTAGCAGTCGGCGGCCTTGGTGAGCGCACCCGAGCCGCTCGTTTTCGCAGTCTGCGCGTGTTCGTGCAGCACGCGCCAGTCGGGCGATTCCCGACTGCTGCCGTTCACAACCTGGGCCTAAATCCGAGCGGTACCGTAGGGTCAAGTTTCCTATCGGTGCGTCGTTATCCACGGTGCCGGCCCGACACTCATGCGTTCTTCACGCAACTGCCCCGACGGCACCCTTCGACTTCGTATCCGGGATTGCCGCATGACTGCCTTACTCCAACGCTATTCCGTCGGCCATCGCCTGGGCGCCGCGTTCGGCTTGATGATTCTCCTGTCGGGTCTGCTTGTTGCCATCGGGCTGAGCTCGATGGTCAGCGCCAGAAAGCAGCTGGACTTCATCGTGCTGGACCGCATGGCCAAGATCCAGCTCGGCAACGGCATGCTGGATGCCAACTCCTCGATCATGATCGCGTTGGGCACCTACGCCATGGCCACCAGCGCCGAACTTGACGCACAGGCGTTGGCAGCGATCAAGGCGCAACGCCAGCGCTACAAGGAACTGCGCGAAAAGCTCGATACGCTGCCCAGCTCCGAAGAAGGCCGCAAGATTCGCGCAGAGATGGATGCGCAACGCGCCATTTCCGGCAAGATCAACGATGAAGTAATGGCACTCGCCGCCCATGACGACAACGGCCCGGCGCAGGCATTGCTCAACGAGAAGGGGAGCCAAGCCAACGCAGCCTGGCAGGACAAGATCCGTCAGCTGGTCAGCCGGCAGGAAGAACAGAGCCGGCAGGCCTACACCGAAGCAGTGCAGTCCATGACCCGCGCCAAGTTGCTGCTGCTGATCGGCGGCGTGGCCGTGGTCACCATCAGCGTCCTGCTCGCCTGGCTGATCACGCGCAGCCTGACCCACCCGCTCGCGCGCGCCACCAAGGCCGCCGAGGCCATCGCCAATGGCCAGCTGGATAACCAGGTGCAAACCGACGCGCAGGATGAAACCGGTCGCCTGCTGCGTGCCATGAGCGGCATGCAGACACAGTTGCAGTCGCTGTTGCGCGCGCAGGCCGACATGGCCAAGCGACATGACGAAGGGCAGACCAGTTTCCGGATCGACGCCAATGCATTCCCCGGCGACTACGGCCGCATGGCGCAGGACACCAACACGCTGGTCGCCTCACATCTTGAAGTGCAGACCACGCTGGCCCGCATCATGGGCCGCTACGCCATCGGCGATTTGAGCGTCAGCATGGACGTGTTGCCTGGCGAAAAGGCCGTGCTCACGCAGACCATGCACGAAGTCAAGGCCAATCTTTCGGCGATGAATGCGGAAATCAAGCAGCTGGCGCTGTCCGCAGCCAACGGCGACTTCAGCGCGCGTGGCGATGCCGACCGCTTCCAGTACGACTTCCACCTCATGGTCGACAGCCTCAACCAGCTGATGGCCACTGCAGACGGCAACCTGCAATCGCTGTCGGCACTGCTGCAGTCCATCGCCGCGGGCGACCTGACCGCGCGGATGACCGGCGACTTCAAGGGTGTGTTCGCGCAGATGCGCGACGACGCCAATGCCACCGCCACGCAGCTGGCCGAAATCGTCGGGCGCATCCAGCATTCGGCGGTATCGATCAACACCGCCGCCAGCGAGATTGCTGCCGGCAATCAGGACCTGTCGCAGCGCACCGAACAGCAAGCCGCCAACCTGGAAGAAACCGCCGCATCGATGGAAGAACTCACATCCACCGTGCGCCAGAATGCCGAACACGCACGCCAGGCCAATCAACTGGCGATCGGTGCCGCCAGCGTGGCCTCGCAGGGCGGCGATATCGTCAGCAAGGTCGTGGGCACCATGAGCGGCATCGAGGCATCGTCGAAAAAGATCGCCGACATCATCAGCGTCATCGACGGCATCTCCTTCCAGACCAACATCCTGGCGCTCAACGCGGCGGTGGAAGCGGCGCGCGCGGGCGAGCAAGGCCGCGGCTTTGCCGTGGTGGCCAGCGAAGTACGCACGCTTGCGCAGCGCTCCACGGCAGCGGCCAAGGAGATCAAGCGCCTGATCGACGATTCGGTACAGCGTGTGACCGAAGGCTCCACCCTGGTGCACACCGCCGGCACCACCATGGCGGAAATCGTCGCCAGCGTGCAGCGCGTCACCGACATCATGGGCGAGATTTCCGCTGCCTCGCAGGAACAGTCGGCCGGCATCGAACAGGTCAACCTCACCGTCACCCAGATGGACGAAGCCACCCAGCAAAATGCCGCACTGGTGGAAGAAGCCACCGCCGCCGCACGTTCGATGGAAGAACAGGCCGGGGAACTCACGCAGGCGGTGTCGATCTTCAAGATCGAAGCCGAACGCCCTGCTGCCGTACGCACCGCAGCGCCGACCGTGCTGCGCCCCAAAGCCGCGCCTGCTGCAACGCCAACCCGCAGCGCGGCGAGCCCGTCCCGGCGCACTACCCGGCCGGCGGCCGCGGTAGCCACCGCAGCGAGCGACGGCGCGGACTGGCAAGAATTCTAAAAAATAGAAGGTGCAGCAGCAGCCGTTCCAGAACATCAGAACGCATGCTCACAAGGCCGGCTGTGCGAACAGCCGGCCTTCTTCGTGCACGGCTTACCATCCGGCCGCCCGGCTCAACGAACGGCGACGGCCAGCTGCAAGGTCGCTCGACAGCGCAGGCGCGGCCTGTTGCCCGCAGCGTTGCCTCCAAGGCACGACCATGCGACACCACGCCGGCGCGACGATTGGGGATTGAGCGCCGCTCGGCTTAAACTTGCCCTCCACCGCCATGCCCGCGCCGGTCATTGCGGCAATCCGGCCCATCCAGCCTGCGCGGCCGCTGCCGCAACCGCCGCATGCATGGGTCGCAGACCTGGCACACCAACACCCCCCGCCACCGCAGTGCGCCACGCACCTGCGCAGCAGTCAGATTCCGGAAGGACGTTGCTTGCACACCGCCGACAGCAAAGACAAGACCAAGATCAGCACCGGTGCTCCCGAGCACACACCGCTCATGAAGCAATTCTTCGCGGCCAAGTCGGGCTACCCCGACCTGCTGCTGTTCTTTCGTATGGGCGATTTCTACGAGCTGTTCTACGACGATGCGCGCAAGGCGGCGCGCCTGCTCGATATCACCCTGACCCAGCGCGGCAGCTCCGGCGGTGCGCCGATTCCGATGGCGGGCGTGCCGGTACACGCCTACGAAGGCTATCTGGCGCGACTGGTGGCATTGGGCGAGTCGGTGGCGATCTGCGAGCAAATCGGCGACCCGGCGCTGGCCAAGGGCCTGGCCGAGCGCAAGGTGGTACGCATCGTCACGCCGGGCACGGTCACCGACGAGGCATTGCTGGACGAGCGCCGCGACACCTTGCTGATGGCAATTTCGCGCAGCAAGCAAGGTTACGGCCTGGCCTGGGCCGATCTGGCCGGCGGGCGCTTCCTGGTCAACGAAGTGGACAGCGTGGATGCGCTGGAAGCGGAGATCGCGCGTCTGGAGCCGGCCGAGCTGCTGGTGCCCGACGAGGACAACTGGCCGGAATTCCTGCGCGGGCGTATCGGTGTGCGGCGTCGGCCGCCGTGGTTGTTCGATGCCGATAGCGGTCGTCGGCAGCTGCTGGCGTTCTTCAAACTGCACGATCTGTCCGGCTTCGGCATCGACGACAAACCCTGCGCCACCGCAGCGGCCGGCGCATTGCTTGGGTATGTCGAAGAGACCCAGAAACAACGTCTGCCGCACCTGACTTCCATTGCGATGGAAGTGGCCAGCGAGGCGATCTCGATGAACGCGGCCACGCGCCGGCATCTGGAGCTGGATACGCGCGTCGATGGCGACACGCGCAATACCTTGCTTGGCGTGTTGGACAGCACCGTCACGCCGATGGGCGGACGCCTGCTGCGGCGTTGGCTGCACCGCCCGCTGCGCCTGCGCGAGGTGCTGGTGCAACGCCACCATGCGGTCGGCACCTTGATCGACGCGGGCGCCGATGCCGACGTGCGCGAAGCCTTCCGCGCACTTGGCGATCTGGAACGCATTCTTACCCGCGTGGCATTGCGTTCGGCGCGCCCGCGCGACTTTTCCACCCTGCGCGACGGTCTGGCGCTGTTGCCGAAGGTGCGCGCGATCCTGGCACCGCTGGATTCGCCGCGACTGCAGACCTTGTTTGCCGAACTCGGCGAACACGATGCCACCGCGCATCTGTTGATCGGCGCCGTGGCCGAGCAACCGCCGCTCAAACTCAGCGACGGCGGCGTCATCGCCACCGGGTACGACGCCGATCTGGACGAGCTGCGCCGCCTGTCCACCAATGCCGACCAATTCCTGATCGATCTGGAACAACGCGAACGCGCCAGCAGTGGCATCGCCACGCTCAAGGTCGGCTACAACCGCGTGCACGGTTACTACATCGAGATCAGCAAGGGCCAGGCCGAGAAAGCCCCGTTGCACTACAGCCGCCGGCAGACGCTGACCAACGCCGAGCGCTACATCACCGAAGAACTCAAGAGTTTCGAAGACAAGGTGCTGTCGGCGCGCGAGCGTTCGCTGTCGCGCGAAAAACTGTTGTACGAAGGCCTGCTGGATGCGCTGGGCACCGAACTGGAAGGTCTCAAGCGTTGCGCCGGCGCGCTCAGCGAACTGGACGTGCTGGCCGGCTTTGCCGAACGCGCGCAGGCGCTGGATTGGTCGCAGCCGGAACTCGGTAGCGCGCCGTGCCTGCGCATCGAACGCGGCCGTCACCCGGTGGTGGAAGCAGTACGCGACCAACCGTTCGAGCCCAACGATCTGGATCTGCACAGCGACCGCCGCATGCTGGTGATCACCGGCCCGAACATGGGCGGTAAGTCGACCTATATGCGCCAGAACGCCTTGATCGTGCTGTTGGCGCATATCGGCAGCTACGTGCCGGCCAGCCGCGCGGTGATCGGGCCGATCGACCGCATCCTCACCCGCATCGGCGCCGGCGACGACCTGGCACGCGGGCAATCCACCTTCATGGTGGAAATGGCCGAAACCAGCTACATCCTGCATCACGCCACGCCGCACTCGCTGGTGCTGATGGACGAGATCGGCCGCGGCACCTCCACCTACGATGGCCTGGCACTGGCCGATGCGGTGGCGCGCCATCTGGCACACACCAATCGCTGCTACACGCTGTTTGCCACGCATTATTTCGAACTCACCGCGCTGGCCGACGAGTCGCATGCCGGCGGCGCCAGCGGTATTGCGAATGTGCATCTGGATGCGGTCGAACACGGCGAGCGCCTGGTGTTCATGCATGCAGTGAAGGATGGCCCCGCCAATCGCAGCTTCGGCCTGCAGGTGGCCGCGTTGGCCGGCCTGCCGAAGGCGGCGGTGACACAGGCGCGACGTCGCCTGGCCGAGCTGGAGCAACGCGGCGGCGAAAGCCACAGCGCGCAGATGGCGCCGGCCGCGCTGGATGCGCCGCAACAGTTCGGGCTGTTCACCGCGCCCTCTTCCGCCGCGCAGGAAGCGCTGCAGGCACTGGATCCAGACGAGCTCACGCCCAAGCAGGCGCTGGAGGCGCTGTATCGGTTGAAGGCGCTGCTTTGAGGGCGGGGAATCGGGAATCGGGAATCGGGAATCGAAAGAGCGTAGCTGCATGACTGAGGTTTGCTGCGCTTGCGGATGTATTGCACTGCAGGGCTCGGTGACCGTTCTGGTGCAGGTTTGCGGATTGCTCTGTCGGCGCCAGGGGCGCACGCTGCCGCAACGCTTCGTCCAACAGGAAACCTTCCGATGACCACGGCTGCCTCATTGACCGATCAACTCGCCGCACAGTTGCAGGGCCCGCAGCTGCAGCAACTCGCCGGCCGCCTGGGCATTGCGCCCGAGCAGGCGCAATCGGCCGTGCAGACCGCGCTGCCGCTGTTGATGAGCGCGCTGGGCCGCAATAGCCAGCAGGCCGGCGGCACCGATGCCTTGCTGGGCGCCCTGCAACGCGACCACGCTGGCAGCCCGGACATCGGTAGCCTGCTGGGCTCGCTGCTCGGCGGCTCAGCCAGCGGTGCACCCGCCAACGGTGCCGGGATCGTCGGACACCTGTTCGGCGACAAGGCGCCGCAGGCCGCCGCCGGGCTGGGTCAGGCCACCGGGCTGGAAACCACCAAGGCCAGCCAGCTGCTGCAGCTGCTCGCCCCCATCGTGATGGCGTATCTGGCCAAGCGCTTTCTGGGCGGCGACACCGCAGCCAGCAGCCAGCTCGGCCCCGCGCTGGCGCAGGAACATCAACCAGTACGCAGTAGCAAACCCGGCGCCGGTGGGCTGCTGACCAGCGTGCTGGATCAGGACGGCGACGGGCAGTTGGGCCTGGGCGATGTCATGAAGTTGGGCGGCAGCCTGTTCGGCAAGCGCTGAGCCGGCAGACCATTCAACCGGCAAATCTGTTGCAGGCGCTTGGTGACCGCCTGCAACCCCGGCGCAATGACGGTATGGCAGGCTGGTCGGGCACCGGCGTACCATCCATAGCGACACCCTATCGATATGGTTGAATAATTCGAATTCACCAAATGATCGATGCTCTTTATCGTGTGTGCATGCCACCATGATGCGTCCGCCTGATGCGCCTGCTCGCAATCCCCGCCAACCGCCCGTCGACCTATTCCGGGCCATCCTGGCAGGCGCTAGCATCGGCGAACCTTGTGAGCGGTCCAGATCGGCATCGCTCGCAATCACCCTCATTCCCGCTGACCCAGCCGTAAGCACTGCCCGCCATTTCGATTCCACCAGTACGTGCCCGCAGCGTCGGCACGCAGCTCCCCAAGTGCACTCGCACACAGGTAAACGCCATGACCACCGAAGCAAAGTGCCCGTTCAACCACGCCGTCGTCGGTACCGGAACCACCAACCGCGATTGGTGGCCCAAGCAATTGCGCGTGGACCTGCTCAGCCAGCATTCGAGCAAATCCAACCCGTTGGGCCAGTCGTTCAACTATGCGGAAGCGTTCAAGCGCATCGATCTGCAAGCGCTCAAGCAGGAACTGCGCGCGTTGATGACCGCTTCGCAGGACTGGTGGCCGGCCGACTTCGGTCATTACGGTCCGCTGTTCGTGCGCATGGCCTGGCATAGCGCCGGCACCTACCGCATTGGCGACGGACGTGGCGGCGGCGGCCGCGGGCAGCAGCGCTTCGCACCGCTCAACAGCTGGCCGGACAACGTCAGCCTGGACAAGGCGCGCCGCCTGCTGTGGCCGATCAAGCAGAAGTACGGCCAGGCGATTTCCTGGGCAGATCTGATGATTCTCACCGGCAACGTCGCGCTGGAATCGATGGGCTTCAAGACCTTCGGCTTTGCCGGCGGCCGCGAAGACACCTGGGAACCGGATCAGGACCTGTACTGGGGCCGCGAAACCAAGTGGCTGGGGGGCGACGACCGCTATTCGCGCGGCTCGCCTGGCGTGGACGAAGCGCACGGCGTGCTGGTGAAGGACGACGACAGCCAGGTGCCGCATACCCGCGACCTGGAAAACCCGCTGGCGGCCGTGCAAATGGGCCTGATCTACGTCAACCCGGAAGGCCCGGACGGCACGCCCGACCCGATCGCCTCCGCGCGCGATATCCGCGACACCTTCGCGCGCATGGCCATGAACGACGAAGAGACCGTGGCGCTGATCGCCGGCGGCCACACCTTCGGCAAGACCCACGGTGCCGGCCCGGCCGACAACGTCGGCGCCGAACCGGAAGCCGGCGAGCTGGAAAGCCAGGGCCTGGGCTGGCACAACCGCTACGGCAGCGGCAAGGGTGCCGACACCATCACCAGCGGCCTGGAAGTCACCTGGACCACCACCCCGGCGCAGTGGAGCAACGACTACTTCGACCATCTGTTCGGCTTCGAGTGGGAGCTGAGCAAGAGCCCGGCCGGCGCGCACCAGTGGGTGGCCAAGAATGCCGACGCCATCATTCCCGATGCGCACGACGCGTCGAAGAAGCATCGCCCGACCATGCTGACCACCGATCTGGCGCTACGCTTCGACCCGGCGTACGAAGCCATTTCGCGTCGCTTCCACCAACACCCCGAGCAGTTCGCCGATGCCTTCGCCCGCGCCTGGTTCAAGCTCACCCACCGCGACATGGGCCCGCGCTCGCGTTACCTGGGCACCGAGGTACCGAGCGAAGAATTGCTGTGGCAGGACCCGGTACCGGCCGTGGACCATGCACTGGTCGATGCGCAGGACGCGGCCGCACTGAAGCAGACCATCCTGGCCTCGGGCCTGAGCGTGGCGCAGCTGGTGTCCACCGCGTGGGCCTCGGCATCCACCTTCCGCGGCTCTGACAAGCGCGGCGGCGCCAACGGTGCACGCATCCGTCTGGCGCCGCAAAAAGACTGGCAGGCCAATCAACCCGAGCAGCTGGCCAAGGTGCTGGCCACGCTGGAGCGCATCCAGGCCGATTTCAACGCCGCGCAGTCGGGTGGCAAGAAGATTTCGCTGGCCGACCTGATCGTGCTGGCCGGTAACGCCGCGGTGGAACAGGCCGCGCAGGCCGCCGGCCACAGCGTCACCGTGCCGTTCGCGCCAGGCCGCACCGATGCCTCACAGGAACAGACCGATGTCGAATCGTTTGCCGTGCTGGAACCGGTGGCCGATGGCTTCCGCAATTTCGCCAAGCGCAGCTATGCCGTGCCTGCCGAAGCGCTGTTGATCGACAAGGCCCAGTTGCTGACGTTGACCGCGCCCGAGATGACCGTACTGGTCGGCGGCCTGCGCGTGCTGGGCGCCACTGTCGGCGACACCAAGCATGGCGTGTTCACCACCCGGCCCGGCGTGCTGAGCAACGATTTCTTCGCCAACCTGCTCGACATGCGCACCGAATGGAAGGCCACGTCGCAGGCGAAGGAGACCTACGAAGGCCGCGACCGCAGCAGCGGCGAACTGCGCTGGACCGGCACGCGCGTGGATCTGGTGTTCGGCTCCAACTCCATCCTGCGTGCTGTTGCCGAGGTCTATGCCAGCAGCGATGCACAAGAGAAGTTCGTGCACGACTTCGTCGCCGCCTGGACCAAGGTGATGCAGCTGGATCGGTTCGACCTGGCGTAAGCGCCTTCACCCACGTGCATCCGCCGCCACCCATGTGAGCGAGCACCGCAACGCAAACGCCCCGGTCACCGGGGCGTTTGCGTTTACAAGATTGCTGCACAGCGCCCTTCCGCGGCAATGCCTTACAACGCGTCGATATCGCCCAGCGCATTGATCAGCCGGCGCGCACGCTTGTCCGGTTTTCCTTCCGGCGCCCGATAGCCGGTGCGTTCGGCGGCGCGCTGCAGCCGCCATTGCGCACGCGCCTCACGCGAGGCATCGCTTTCTGCGTACAGCGCCTGGGCGACCGGTGCCGGGCCGCGCACATCGCTCAATGCAGCGACGGTGACCTCAAAAATTTCGCCGCCACGGTCGATGCGTAGGTGCTCGCCACTGCGCAGCGTGCGCGAGGGCTTGGGCCGCTGCCCAGCGACATCCACCTTGCCGTTGTCCACCGCCGTCTTGGCCAGGCTGCGCGTTTTGAAAAAGCGTGCTGCCCACAGCCAGACATCCAGCCTGACCGTTGCCGCTTGTTCCAGCTCAAGATTCATGCGTCTTGCGGTCTCGTGTGGTGCGTTGGCTCGCGCCCACATCGTGGATGCGCGCAAACACTGCGATCTCGGGAACGCCGGCGTGGCTGCCGGCGTGGTCGGCGACGATGGTTTGCGCCAAGCCCGATATTTGGGCAGTGGCTGCGGAACTCAAGCGGCCAGAACCAGGCGCGTCGCCGGGAAAGGCGCGGCAACACTGCGCTGCCCAGCTTCAGCCACAACATCCAGGCGAGCCGATCCTGACGCCGGTCCTCTCGCATCGCAGCCGCATGCAGCTTGCATCCGGGCTCACCCGCGCAATGCTAGTGTGCGCACCTTCTGCGCGAAGATACGACTGCGATGCCCAAATCCGCTGTCCTGACCGAAGGCCCGATCGGCAAGAACCTGCTGTTGTTCGCACTGCCGATCATGGCCGGCAACATCGCCCAGTCGCTCAACGGCTCGGTCAACGCAATCTGGATCGGCCGCTATCTCGGCGAAGAAGCGCTGACCGCTGCGGCCAACGCCAACAGCATCATGTTCTTCCTGATCGGCTCGGTGTTCGGCATCGGCATGGCTTCCACCATCCTGATCGGCCAGGCCATGGGCGCGCGCGATATTGCCCAGGCACGCAAGGTGATGGGCACCAGCGCAAGCTTCTTCGGCGGGCTGTCGGCGCTGATTGCCGTGCTGGGCTGGTTCCTGGCACCGCATCTGCTCACCGCAATGGGCACGCCCGCTGCCTCGCAGACGCTGGCCGAAGACTATTTGCGCGTGATCTTCCTGGCGATGCCGACGCTGTACCTGTTCGCCTTTCTATCGGCAGCGCTGCGCGGTACCGGCGATGCGCGCACGCCGTTCCGTTTTCTGCTGCTGTCGGTGCTGCTGGATATCGTGTTCAACCCGCTGCTGCTGTTCGGCATCGGCCCGTTCCCGGCGCTGGGCATTGCCGGTGCGGCCTGGGCCACGCTGATTGCACAGGTGGTTGCACTGGCCGGCCTGCTGATCTATCTGCGGCACAAAAAACATGTGCTGTGGCTGGGGCGACGCGACCTGCATCTGTTCCGCATCGATGCCGCCATCCTGCGCGCGCTCATCGTCAAGGGCGTGCCGATGGGCTTGCAGATGGTGATGATCTCGCTGGCGATGATCGCGATGCTGTCGCTGGTCAATGGCTTCGGCACCGACACCGCCGCCGCGTTTGGTGCCGGGCTGCAGCTGTGGAACTACGTACAGATGCCGGCAATGGCGGTTGGTGCTGCCTGTTCGACCATGGCTGCCCAGAATGTGGGTGCCGGCCTGTGGTCGCGCGTGGATGCCGTTGCCCGTACCGGCATCGCCGCCAACTTCCTGATGACCGGCCTGCTGATCGTGCTGTTGATCCTGTTCGATCGCTGGACCCTGGCCCTGTTCCTGCCCGAAGGCAGCGCCACCCTGGAAATCGCGCGGCATCTCAACCACATCGCGATCTGGTCGTTCCTGTTGTTCGGCGTCAGCTTTGTGGTGTCTGGCGTGGTGCGCTCCACCGGTGCCGTGATCCCGCCGCTGTTGATTCTGGCGTTTTCGCTCTGGGGCGTGCGCGTGCCTCTCGCAAATATCCTGCTGCCGCATATGGGCGCAGACGCAGTGTGGTGGAGCTTTCCGATCAGTTCCACCTGCTCGATGCTGCTGTCGCTGGCGTATTACCGCTGGGGCGGCTGGCGCAAGGCGCGCATGCTGACCACACCGAACCACCCTTCCGCACTGGCGGCGGCAGCCGAGGTACCCGCACATCCTGCATCGCCGGTCGCCGATCCCGCCCCCATTGCCGAGCCGATCACCGAGCCAACCCGGACACGCTCGCGCTGATTCGTGCACGCTGATTCGTGCATGCCGGCCGCAGTCAAGCTACGAGATCGATGCAGATGCGCTGCATCAATCGGACTCAAGCTGCTACGTAAGACGGCTAACAAAACAAGGCGCGCGGTTGTCAGGTGGTTACGGGCATCGCGCCCAGAACCGCAGTGCGGGAGTGGCACATGCCGATTTCGAGCGCCGCCGCTATTCCCGTTCCACAAACGCAAACGACCGCCCGAGGGCGGCCGTCTGGCAGTGGCAGATCGATCAGACCTGCCAGCAGCGTGGCTTACTCGGCCTTGGCAGCAGCCTGGCGAGCGGCCTTGGCCTGTGCAGCGGCGGCCAGATCTTCCTTGATGCGGGCAGCCTTGCCTTCCAGGCCACGCAGGTAGTACAGCTTACCGGCGCGGACCTTACCGCGGCGCTTCACTTCGACCGAGTCGATGATGGCGCTGTGGGTCTGGAACACGCGCTCGACGCCGAAGCCGTGCGAAATCTTGCGCACGGTGAATGCGGAGTTCAGGCCGGCATTCTTGGTACCGATCACGACGCCCTCATAGGCCTGCACGCGCTCGCGGTTGCCTTCCTTCACCTTGACGTTCACCACAACGGTGTCGCCCTGGTTGAATTCCGGCAGCTGGCGCTGAATCTGGGCGGCTTCGAAGTCAGCCAGGATGGTCTTGTTGAGTTTGCTCATGATGGGCACCGCGTGTCTGGTGATATTGGACCGGCAGTCGCCGCACGGCGATTGCTCGAGGTTCGTAAGAGGGCCAGACGCAAGGCTGGCCAGCAAGCCGCATATTGTACCCCAATCAATCTTGCTAGAGCTAGGGGTGAGCCCTTATTTCTCGTCACCGGGTTGATCGTCGCCTGGGGCGCGTTCGCGGCGAAACTCGTCCAGCAGACGGCGATCGTTCTTCTCCAACCCGGCTTCGTCGAGCAGATCCGGACGACGCAGCCAGGTCCGGCCCAGCGACTGCTGCCGGCGCCAGCGCGCAATTGCGGCATGGTTGCCCGAACGCAGCACATCCGGCACATCGCCCCATGCGTGGGTGGCCGGGTGGCTGTAATGCGGGCAATCAAGCAGCCCTTGCGGACCTTCGAAACTGTCCTGGGCGGCAGATTCGGCGTCGTTCAACACGCCGTCCTGCAACCGCGTCACCACATCCACCACCACCGCTGCGCCCAACTCGCCACCGGACAACACGTAGTCGCCAATGGAGATTTCCATATCCACCGCCTGGGCCAGGAAGCGCTCGTCCACGCCTTCATAGCGGCCGCACAACAACACCATGCGCGGCAACTGCGCCAGCTCGCGGGCAAGCGCCTGGGTGAGCGGGCGCCCCTGCGGGCTGAGGTAGATCACCGGTGCCGGCCGCGCGTCTGCAGCTTGCACCGCGTCCAGACAGGCCCGCAGCGGCTCGATCAGCATCACCATGCCGGGCCCGCCACCGAATGGACGGTCGTCCACGCGGCGATAGTTGCCCTGCGCATGCTCGCGCGGATTCCAGCCCTGCAATTCCAGCAGGCCGCGCTCCTGCGCGCGCCCGACCACACCAAACGCCGCGCATTGCGCGATGAACTCCGGGAACAGGCTGATGACGTCGATGCGCACTGGAGAATCGGGAATCGGGAGTGGGGAATGGTGTAGAGCAAGAGCGAAGCCGAAGCACCGCCTTGATCAGAAATCCGGGTCCCAGTCGACCACGATCATATTGGCCTCGAAGTCCACCGATTTGACGAACTCCGGAAACACGAACGGGATCATCCGCTCGCGATCGCCGCGCACCACGACCACATCGTTGGAACCGGTAGAAAACAGATGCGACACCGTGCCGAGCTTGACGCCCCCGACGGTTTCCACCTGCAATTCTTCCAGATCCACCCAGTAGTATTCGTCGGGCTTGGGCGGCGGCAACGCGCTCCGGGCGACATAAATCTCGGTCCCGTGCATGGCCTCGACCGTATCGCGGTCGGTCACGTCCGGGAACACCGCAATCAGGTTCTTGCCCTGGTCGCGCCCACGTACGCCGCTCAGCACGGTTTCCTGCCCCGATGGCGAGCGCACGATCCACGGTTGATACCGGAAGATTGCGCTGCGCGGCTCGGTCCAGGATTCGAGCTTGAGCTCGCCCTTGACACCAAAAGCGCCGACAACCCTGCCTAACAGGATGCGGCGCTCGGTCTGCTTCATCTGCGTCGACTCTGGGCCAGGTGGCGACACCCGGCCCTCAAGATCAGGCCGCGACGGCCTGGGACTTGGCTTCGCGATACAGGTTGCGCACCTTGTCGGTCAGCTGCGCACCGTTGCCGACCCAATGGTCGACGCGTGCGGTGTCCAGCACGATGCGCGGCTCTGCGCCCTGGGCAACCGGGTTGTAGTAACCCAGACGCTCGATGTTGCGGCCGTCGCGCGCGCTGCGCACGTCGGTCACGATGATGTGGTAGAACGGACGCTTCTTGGCGCCGCCGCGGGTCAGTCGAATCTTGACCATGGTGTCGTTTTCCTGAGTTGCCCAGTCGCCAGAGTGGCGCGGTAAGCCGGCGATTATAGCGGGCTGCGGCGGCGAAGCCAAGTCAGCCGGCGCGGCAGCGCCAGAATGCTCAAATCGCTTGCCAGGCATGGGTTTGCAGGGCCCGCTCCAGCAGCGGCAGCTGCGCGGCATGCGCGCCCCAGCGGGCCGGCCCCAGCGCCACGATGGCCTGCTGACCACGCGCATTGCAGGCGAATGCCCCCTCGAACCGGTCCAGCTCGGTCAACTCCACCGGCCGACTGACCTGGGCAACGCCCAGCGTGTTCAGGCCTGACTGCAGCAACTGCTGCCGGGTTCCCCGCAGCGCCGGCCCCTGCGGCCAGACCACCCCGCCGCGCTCCCATAACCCCAGATTCCAGAACGCCCCCTCCAGTACCCTGCCCTGCCGGTCCTGCAACACCACATCGTCGTGGTCGGCCTGCATGGCCTGCCGGCGCAGATGCAGCAGCGGAAACGTGCCCACATGCTTGAGTTCCGGCCGCTCGCGCACGTAATCGGTCACCTGCACGCGCAGCCCGGTCTCGGGCATGTTGGCCGGCGGCGAAATGGCGACCAGTACGGCCAGTGCGACCTCGCGCAAGGGGTTTCGGAAATCGAAATCGGGCGCGAACACGGTGACCCGCAGGCTGGCATCGGCCATGGCCGATGCAGCCAGCGCAGCACGCAACTGCGCGCGTAGCTGGTCCGCGTCCAGTTCCTGGCCGAACAGCGCGCGACTGCCTTCCTGCAGGCGCTGCAGATGCAGGTCCAGCCCCAGCGCGGCGCCGTTGCGCACCTGCAGCGTGGTGAAGTGGCCGTAGTTGATCAGCGCAGCAGCGCCGAGCTGTTGCGCGCTTGCCGGCGCGCCATTGCAGAAGATCAGCGACATAACAGTGCCTGCGCCTGCTCCCACCACCGCGTGACCAGTTCACCGGCCGGTTGCGCGGGCGCCATCCAGGCGGACTGCCCAGCCCAGGCCTGCATCGCCTCCAGACGATTGTCGCGCGCTGCCGCCTGGCGCATCGGTGCGGTAAGCCCGCGTTGCACCGGATAAGCCGCAGGCAGGGGCGCATCTGCAGCGCTTGCCGCATGCACGTAGGACGTGGCCAGCGCGCGCCCCAGCCGACCGGAAAACGCACGGGTTGGCTGGGTGTCCTCCGGCTCGGCGGCAGCCAGCGCATCGGCCCAGGCGCTTGGCAGCGACGCTTCAGGCGTGCGTAGCAACCCGGTACCGATCTGCACCGCGCTTGCGCCCAAGGTCAGCGCTGCCGCAATGCCGCGCGCGTCGGCGATGCCGCCGGCAGCGATGACCGGGACATCAAGACGATCGACCAGGCGCGGCAACAGCGCGAACAACCCGGTCATCTGCTGCGCGGCGCGACCGGCATCGAACGCGCCGCGATGGCCGCCGGCTTCGGCACCTTGCGCGACCACTGCATCGGCACCAGCTGCCTGCGCCGCAAGCGCTTCATCCAGGGTGGTGGCGCAGGCGAACCAGGCGATGCCCGCATGCTTGAGGCGCGCAACCTGATCGGGCCGGAACACGCCCATGATCGATGAGGCCACCGCCGGGCGCGCGTCCAGCAAGGCATCGAATTGCGCGTCGAAATCGGCCGGTGTGGCGTCGCCTGCAGCCTCCGGCACCGGCGGCCCCCACTGCGCAAGAAACACCCGCAGACGCGCTTCGGCAGCGGCATCGCGCGCAGGCGCCGGATCGGGAATCCACAGATTGATTTGCGCGGGCCCGGCACTTGCTTCACGGAAAGCAGCCATCCACGTCACGATGTCCTGCGGCTGCGACAGCACCGCACCCATCGCGCCCATGCCACCGGCATTGGCGACCGCCGCCGACAGCGGCACCGGGCAGGCGCCGGCCATGGGGCTGAGCAGGATCGGCAGGCGCAGGCCGAAGCGTTGCTGGAAGGCATCGACGCTGGAGAATCTGGTCATCCACCACCTCAGCGGCCATGAAACAACGCATGGTAACCGCGATGGACCGATGCCGATGCCGGCACGCGCGAGACGGTCAGTCGCGTATGCACTGCATGCCGCACGTTGCGTTTGGAGCAGCCATCAACACGTGGCAACCGGGATCAGGTGAACATGAAGTTGCCGGTGGATACCGCTGCTACAGGCCGCACCGAACTCCGGCCGCGCCCATGTGGCGTGGAGCGCAGTGGTTCGTTCGTCACTCTCTCAATCCACCGGCACCGGCATCACTTGCCGGTACCAGTCTTCGACCCAGACATCCTGCAACGCGAACGCACGCAAGCTCTGCGGACGCTGCAGGTAAGCGCCCCACAGGCGCAAATCGACAAACGACGAGACGGGCTGCGTGCGCCATGCCGGTGGCCCGAACAGCCGTAACTCCAGGCAGTAATCGCCATCGGCGGGACAGGTGAGCTGGGTGCAATCGGCCGGCGCTGCGCTCGCCCACACATGCGCCAGATCCGGCCCGCGTACCAGCTTGAACAAACGCACCTTGCGTGCGACCGATGCACTGGTCGGCCAATGGCAACGGGCAGTCGAAGTGCGTGCTGGCCCAGGCCAGCTCCAGCGTCAGTACATCGCCCTGGCTCAGATGCAGAAAGTAGCGATGCAGATGGGTATTTTCCGCGCGCCACGTCGTTGCGGGGTCGGCGCATGCGGACACGTCCCAGACATCGTCGGCACTGGCGAACAACAGCCGGCGTGGCGTGCACAGGCGAGCTGTCGAGACATGCGTGCGACGCCACATGCGCTTCGTTTTCGATATGCACGACCGCCGCACCGTCATCGCGACGTGCGTAGCGCAGGCTCGACCCGAACGCCGGCTTCAGCGACAACGCCAGACGGTCCGGCTCGGGCACGCGCAGCCACACCCCGATCACACCCGGGCAGTGCCCGTCGGCCTGGCCGATGCCGATCGAATACACCCCGGCATGCATCACCGGCACGTCCGCCTCACCCCTTGCGGGCACCTCCAGCCACTGCGATTGCGTGGCGCCTGGCGGCCACAGATCGCAGCGCCATGCGTGTGCATGGCGTACTGCCATGCGCGTCGGGATGAAATGCCAACACAAGCTGGTCGCCGGCGCGCAGGAACCACTGGACCGTGGTGCAGATGCCCTGCCGCGGATAGCGCTCTTCTTCGTAAGGCACCACGTCGGCGATGTGGCGCCGCCACTGCCGCACCGACGTGGCGCGGGCGCTGTCCTCGACGCCCCGCCTTGCTGCTGCCTCGAGCTTCGGCAGGCGAGGAAGCTCATGCGCCGGACCGGTGCTGTCCTTGGTGTTTTCAGCGGCGGGCGGTGCCGCCGGCACCTCCACCGGAGGCGAGGTAAACAGGCGATCGATGCCTGCAGCGACCAGTGCGATGCACAGCCAGACTACAAAGCCTGCCGGTGCGAGCGCCCACCCCGATGTGACCTGCCACGCCAGCACGAAAGGCCAGCGCCAGATGCACGCAATGCGCGCCTGCCGATGCCCTCACGGCGTGCGCGGCCAGCGCAGCTTGGTTCGCAGGTTGCTCAGCGGAACGGCATGCCGCCGCGGCCGCCCATGGCGCCCATCATGCCCTTCATGTTGCGCATCAGGCCCTTCATGCCGCCGCCGGCCAGCTTGCCCATCATCTTTTCCATCTGCTGGTACTGCTTCATCAGCTTGTTGACGTCGGCCGGCAGCATGCCCGAACCGCGGGCGATGCGGGCGCGGCGCGAGCCGTTGAGCAAAGCCGGGTTGCGGCGCTCTTTCTTGGTCATCGAATTGATGATCGCGATCATGCGCGGCACTTCCTTGCCGGTGACCTGCTGCTTGACGTTGTCCGGGATCTGCCCCATGCCCGGCAGCTTGTCCATCAGCCCATGGATGCCGCCCATGTTCTGCATCTGCTCGAGCTGCTCTTTCATGTCGTTGAGGTCGAACTTCTTGCCCTTGGCGACTTTGGCGGCCAGCTTGGCGGCCTTTTCCTGGTCGACGCTGTGCTCGACCTGCTCCACCAGCGACAGCACATCACCCATGTCCAGGATGCGGCTGGCGACGCGATCGGGATGGAATACATCCAGGCCGTCGGTCTTTTCGCCGGTACCGACGAACTTGATCGGCTTGCCGGTGATGTAGCGCACGCTCAGCGCGGCACCGCCGCGGGCGTCGCCGTCGGTCTTGGTCAGCACCACACCGGTCAGCGGCAGCGCCTCGCCGAACGCCTTGGCCGTGTTGGCCGCGTCCTGGCCGGTCATCGCATCGACCACGAACAGGGTTTCGGTGGGATTGACCGCGGCGTGCAGCGCCTTGATCTCGTCCATCATCGCCGCATCGATCGCCAGGCGACCGGCGGTGTCGACCAGCAGCACGTCGGCGAACGACTTGCGCGCATCGCTGATGGCCGCGCGCACGATGTCGACCGGCTTCTGCGAGGCGTCGGAGGGGAAGAACAGCACGCCGACCTGTTCGGCCAGGGTCTTGAGCTGCTCGATCGCGGCCGGGCGGTAGACGTCGGCCGAGACCACCATGACCTTTTTCTTGCGCTTTTCCTTCAGGTGCTTGGCAAGCTTGCCAACCGTGGTGGTCTTGCCCGCGCCCTGCAGGCCGGCCATCAGGATGATCGCCGGCGCCGGCACGTTGAGATTGAGGTCGGTGGCGGCCGCGCCCATCACGGCGGTGAGCTCGTCGCGCACGATCTTGATCAGCGCCTGGCCCGGCGTCAGCGACTTGAGCACTTCCTGGCCCACCGCGCGCACCTTGATGCGTTCGATCAGCGCCTGCACCACCGGCAACGCGACGTCGGCTTCGAGCAGCGCGATACGCACTTCACGGGTGGCTTCGCGGATGTTTTCCTCGGTCAGGCGGCCGCGGCCGCGCAGGCGCTCCATGGTGCCGGAGAGACGTTGGGTAAGGGACTCGAACATGCGCAAAGGACCGCGTGAGGGGAAACGGGTGCCGATTATAGCGGCACCGGCCAACGCCCCGCCCCGACCCGTCTAGCGCCTGAGAGGCGAACCGGCCCAGGGGGAGCTGAACCGGCGCGCGGCACCACGCGCGATCATCCAGGACAGCAGCGCTGCAACAGCCAGGAGGCATCACACCCAAGCCGGCAGGGATGTCCAGCCCTGCCCTGCTCGCAGGCATGCCCAGGTGCACTGCCTGCCCGCGCACTGCCTGCCCACCCCGAGCCCTGTAGCCCGAGCCCCTGCTTTCCCGATTCCCGATTCCCGATTCCCGATTCCCCGATTCCCCGAATCCCCGAATCCCCGAATCCCAAATCCCCGCCCCACCATGCGAAACTTCTACGATGACAATCGTTCTCATCGCGTTCGCCTTGTATCTATTGGCCACCGCGCTGCTCACCCGGGCGGTGCTGCGCGATGGCAACCAGGCGCCAGCACGCTGGTTGGCACCTGCGCTGGCAGCCGTAGCCTTGCATGCCGGTTACCACGTGCTGGTGGCCTTGCGAACCGCCGGCGGCCCGGACATGCATTTCTTCGCGGCGCTGTCGCTGTGCGGGCTGGGCATGGCCGCACTGACGGCGGTGTTCGGCGGCCGCGGGCGGATGGCGGCGGTGGGTGTGGTGGTGTTCCCGCTCTCGGCGATCCTGCTGGCCAGCTATCACGCTTACGGCCACGAGCCGAGCTCGGATCTGGGCTGGCGCCTGGAACTGCACGCGTGGATGGCACTGCTGGCCTATGCCACGTTGGGTATCGCCGCGCTACTGGCGATCATGCTGTGGCTGCAGGAGCGCGCACTGCGTCGGCGCGATTTCCATACCTGGTTGCGCGCACTACCGCCGTTGACCGAGCTGGAAACGCTGCTGTTCCGCACGATCACGGTGGGCTTTGTGCTGTTGAGCCTGACCCTGCTGACCGGCCTGCTGTTCGTGCAGGACTTTCTGGCACAGCGCCTGTTGCACAAGACCGTGCTCAGCATCCTGTCGTGGGTCGTGTTCGGCGCGCTGTTGATCGGCCGCTGGCGCAACGGTTGGCGCGGCAGCAAGGCGGTGCACTGGACGTTGACCGCGATGGCGCTGCTGGTGCTGTCGTTCTTCGGCAGCAAGTTCGTGATCGAACTGGTGCTGGGGCCACGCTGAGCGCGGTGTCAGCAAGCGATGCGGACACAGCAGATTCTGCTCGGCCTATCAGCCACGGTCGCAACATCGCGCCGCGGCATCGCGCGTTGCTACGGCAAGGCCCCTTGCTAGCCCGCACCTACCGCCGGCGCCAGCGCGCAACCCGCTGATGCGCGAAATCGCGAAGTTTGCATCGCCATCAACACAGCGCTGCGCGCCCTCACTGCATGGCCGCAGCCGGCGCCATGCCTGCAACGACACTCAGGCATCCAGCGCCGCTTGCACCGCTTCCCACGGCTGATCCGGGCCCACGCTGGCGAAGCGATAGCTGATGCGGCGGCGGTAGATCTCGCCGGGCCGCAGGATGGTCGACGGAAAGTTGGCGTGATTGGGCGCGTCCGGGTAGTCCTGCGGTTCCAGGCACACGCCGCGGCCCAGGCCGGGATGGTGGGCGTCCAGATGCTGGCCTTCGTACAGCTGCACCGCCGGTGCGTCGCTGCCGATGCGCAGCGCCACGCCACTGTGCGGCGAATACAGCTCGGCAATGCAATCCGCGTCGGCGGCCAGCACCAGACACTGGTCGTAGCCCTTGCCGAGCACCACCTGCGGATGCGCCGGGTCGGTGTTGTCGGCGAGCGCGGCAGGCTGGCGGAAATCGAATGGCGTGCCGGCGACCGGGGCGATCTCGCCGGTCGGAATCGATTCGGCATCCACCGGCAAATAGCGATCGGCCGGCACGCGCAGCACCTGCGCGGCGGCGCAGTGATGCGGGTCGCCGGAGAGATTGAAGTACGGGTGATGGGTGAGGTTCAACACAGTCGCGGCGTCGCACTTCGCCTCGAACTCCAGCTGCAGGCTCAGCCCCTGGAGTTGCAGGCGCGCACGCACCTGCAGATTGCCGGGGTAGCCTTCTTCACCATCCGGCGAGTCGTAGCCCAGCAGCACCTGATCCGGCGCCTGCTCCAGCACGCTCCACACGCGTCGCCCGAAGCCGCGCAGACCACCGTGCAACTGGTTGCGCCCTTCATTGGCCGCCAGCACGTGAGTGACACCATCCAGCGTGTAGCGCGCACCGGCGATGCGGTTGCCGAAGCGGCCCACCAGGATGTTGAGACTGTCGCCATCGGCGGCGTATGCATCCAGGTCCGGCAACGCCAGCAGCACTGGCACCACGCCTTGCGCCGTGGTCAAGCGCAGCGCGTGCAGGATGCCGCCGTAGGTGAGCACTTCCGCCTCGAGACCGGCCTCGCTGCGCAGCGTAAGCGCGTGAATCTCGACACCGTCTGGCAACTGCCCGAACACTCGCTGCATGGATCGTCCTGCCGATGAGGGAAGCCCGCGAGCATAGCCGCCTGACGTGGCCACCGACCATGCCGTTGCGCACATCCTGGCCTGCGAAGCGGCTGCCGCGTCGGCGAGGCGCTGCCGCGCTCGTCTGCGTTGGTCGCGCTGCAGCAATACAAACCGCTGCTGCGCGCACTACGCTAGCCCACGCTTTTTCCCTGGCAACGACGCCCACCCGACAGCCGACCGGCACAGGAGTACCAGCCCGATTACGCCGCCGATGTGTATCGGCGTTCCAGACATTCGACAAGGCGCCGGCCAACCAGAACATCCTGAAAATCGCGCCCGGTCCCAACAACGACGATCACCACTTGACCGAGGTGATGATGCGCGAGGCCGGTACGCTGATGGACGGCCTGAGCCTGCACTACTACACCGTGCCCGGTGGCTGGCCGCCACGCGCCTCGTCCACCAACTTCGATGAAGCCGCCTGGATCGATACGCTGTCGCGCACGCTGGTGATGGACGAGCTGATCAGCAAGCACAGCGCCATCATGGACAAGTACGACCCCAGCAAGAAAGTCGCGCTGGTGGTGGACGAATGGGGCACCTGGTACGCCGGCCTGCCCGATGCGAACCCGGGCTTTCTGCATCAGCAAAACAGCCTGCGCGATGCGCTGGTCGCATCGTGAAATATCGCTATTTTCAGCAACCATGCCGAGCGCGTGCGCATGGCCAATATCGCGCAGATGGTCAACGTGCTGCAGGCGATGATCCTCACCGACGGGGACAAGATGGTACTGCCGCCGACCTATCACGTGTTCGCGCTGTACAAGCCATACCAGGACGCCACCTACCTGCCGCTGTACTTGCAGACCCCCGGAGTACCGGCATGACGCTACGCATGTGCCGGCAGTGCACGGCTCGGCGGTCAGGGCCAAAGACGGCCACGTGTATGTCGCGCTGACCAATCTGGACGCGATCGTGCCGGCAACCGTCAGCGTGCAGGTGGAAGGGCTGCCGCTACGCACGGTGCAGGGACAGATCCTGACCGCACCGGCGATCACCACGCACAACACCTACGCGCAGCCACATGCGGTGGCACCGGAGGTATTCAAGGGCGCGCGCGTGCAGGGCAAGGCCTTGCAGGTGGCGTTGCCGGCGCACTCGATCGTGATGCTCGAACTGCAGTGAGTGGCCGCCTGCGGCAGTGGTGCGCGCCCGCAGACGCATCAATGGTCAAACAGACAATGGCGTTGTCTCGACGCTGCGCCACTGCGCGGGCAGGCGTTCGAGTACGTGGTCCATGAAGGCGCGCACCTTCGGGGTAAAGTCGCGGCGGTCGGAAACGCACAGGTAGAGCCGCAGCGGTTCCGGCGCGGCCCGGGCGGTGTCGTGCGCATCGGCCGCGAATAACGATTGCAACGCGCCGCGTTGCAGATAGGGCTGTACGACGAACGCTGCCAGCCGCGCGATGCCGCCACCGGCGGCCGCCATGCTGGCAAGTGCGTCGACGTCGTCGCTGACCATCGCCTGGCCGAGTTGCGGCTGGAAGCGCACCCCGTCGCGCACGAAGTTCCAGCGCAGGAAACGGCCGTCCACCGGATAGCGCAGCAACAGGCAATCGTGATATTTCAATTCATCCGGGCTCTGCGGGGTACCGCAACGGGCCAGATAGTCTGGCGCAGCGCACACCACGAACGGCACCTGCGCGATACAGCGCGCCACCAGCCCATCTTCCAGCTGCGCTTCGATGCGCAGGCTGACATCCACGCTTTCCTGCGCGTGCTGCACCACCCGGTCGGTGCACAACAATTCGATGTCCAGTTGCGGATACCGCTGGCGCAGCGCAGGCAGCATCGGTGCGAGCACATGCCGGGCGAACGCGGCGGTGCTGGCCACGCGCAAGCGCCCGGCAGGCGCCTGCTGCGGGCCGGCCACCAATTGCCGCGCGCGTTCCAGGTCGCGCTCCAGTTGTCGCACGTGTTCGAAGTACAGCGCGCCGCGCTCGGTCAGCGCCAGACTGCGGGTGGTCCGGTGCAGCAGGCGCACGCCCAGATGCTGCTCCAGGCGCGCGATGTTCTGGCTCACCGCGGCCGGACTGACACCCAGCGACTTGGCCCCGCCGGCAATGCTGCCGGCATCGACGGTACTGACAAAGCTGCGAATCGACTGAATAATATTCATTTATTAAGCAAGTATTCCCGAGCGATTCGTAAGATTTACTTACGTAAGCCGCAAGGCTACGCGATCTACCGGGCCGGCGCAGGCGTGACTACAGTGCCGGCCATGTCGCTGTTTCGCGGCAGCCTCGAGACCTCCCCATGTCGTCACCACCCTCCTCCGCCTTGGCACGTTCGCGCTGGAAACTCGGCGCGCGCGCCACCCCGTTCGTGTTCGCGTTCTACATGGCTGCGATCATGGCGTTGCTGATGTGCCTGGTCATCACCGGCGCCAACACCGGCCTGGCGCCGGGATATCTCTGGCGCGTACTGGATGCCTATCGCATTGCGATGCCGACCGCGTTCTGTTGCGTGCTGGTGGTGCGACCGTTGGTGATCCGGCTGGTGGCGTGGACGGTGCATGCGGCGCAGTGAGCACCGCCTGCGTGGGGATGCGGGTTGACGCTGGCAGCCCTGTGCGCATCGCTGCGCGCAGCAATGGTGATTTTTAGCGGTAATTGCCGCTGACACGGCCACAACCCAGCGCGCGTGGGCAGCCTGTGTCGCCGCTCCCATCCATGCGTAACCGATGCGCTTGCGTTTTGAACCGCGCACGCCCACCTCGCCGCAGCAGCACGCCACCGGCTGCTGCCGCGCAACATGCAGGCCGCGTCATTTGCGACCGGCGTCATGCCATTGATTGCTTATTCCGGAATGAACACCACGGATTTGAAACAGGGCCGACATTTGCTTTGACACTGAAGTTGCTGCTGCGCAGCGTCACGTCTCCATGGACGTTGGTCCACTTTTTGGAGAAGCACACAATGAACACGCTACGCAGTGTCGCGGTGCAGTTCGCCCTGCTATGCGCAGTGGCGATGCCACCAGGCGCGCACGCGCAAACCCTGGTCTGGGAAGACAACTTCAATGGCCCCGGCATCGATGGCAACAAGTGGACCTATGACGTCGGCAACGGCTGCCAGATCGGCCTGTGCGGCTGGGGCAACGGCGAGATGCAGTACTACACCAGCCGCGCCGAAAACGCGCGCATCGATAACGGCCGGCTGGTGATCGAAGCACGGCGCGAAGCGTTCCAGGGCATGCCGTTTACCTCGGCGCGTCTCAAGACCGAAGGCCGCATGCATTTCAAGTACGGCACGCTGGAAGCGCGCATCAAGACGCCGGTGGTGGGCAATGGGCTGTGGCCGGCGTACTGGATGCTGGGCACCATCGGCGTGTGGCCAGGTCGCGGCGAGATCGACCTGATGGAAGCCGGCATGGCAGCGGCGATCGCCAATGGCACCGCCAATCGCCGTATCGGCGCCGCGGTGCACTGGGACTACAACGGCCAGCAGGCCGACTACGACACCAGCTATAACAGCCCGGTGGATCTGCATGCCGACTTCCATGTGTACCGCATGACCTGGGACCCGCAGTTCATCCGCGTGTCGATCGACGGCCAGCAATACTTCGAGTTTGCGATCTCCAATATCGAAGGCGCCTCGCTGCACGAATTCCATCAGCAGCAGTATCTGCTGCTCAATCTCGCCGTGGGCGGCACCTATACCGGTATCACCTCACCCGCGGCGGTGACCGCGCCGTTGCCGGGCAGGATGGAGATCGATTACATCCGCCTGTATCAAAACCCCGGTTCGCAGCTGTACGTTGGCGCGCAACACGCAGCGCCCGCAGGGCGCTTTGGCGTGTTCACCGAGCAGGCCGATACCAGCGGGCGACTCAACTTAGGCCAGGATGCCGAGCTGTATCTGTGGAACAACCTCACCCCGATTGCACAGGCGCCGTTCGAAGGCAGCAACGTGATGGCCTACCGCGCCAACGCCGGTGCCTGGTATGGCCTGGGCATCCAGACCGACTATCGCAACATGGCCGCCTATGCCGGCGGCACGCTGAAGCTGCACCTGAAAACCACCACGCCGTCGACCTTCAAGATCGGCATCAACACCAGCTTCGGCGATAGTTGGGTGGATTTTGCCGCTGGCGGCAATCAATACGGGCTGGTGCGGGATGGCGCCTGGCACCAGGTCAGCATCCCGTTCAGTGCGTTCCACGACCTGGATCTGCAGGCGGTCAAACAGCCCTTCATGCTGGTGGCCGATCCGCCGGCCGCGCCGGTGGAGATCGCCATCGACAAGGTGTACTACCAGAGCCGTTGATGCGGCATGCGCCGCCATCGTCTAGGCGTTGGCGGCGGTGCTCTTGAGCATGTCGATAAGCTGGCGCAGACGATACGGCTTGGGCAGGAAATCGACCTGCGCCGGTAGCGGCGGCAGCTGCGCCTTGGCAAAACCCGAGGCCAGAATGACGCGCGCCTGCGGCAACAGTTGCGCCACCTGCTCGCTCAATTCGATGCCCGACATGCCGTTGGGCATGCGGACATCGCTGAACACCACATCGTAGGGGCCGCTGTCGCGCAGCATGCGTAACGCGCTGTGGCCGTCGTCGGCGGTGTCGACGCTGATGCCTGCATCGCGCAGCGCTTCGCCGATCAATTCGCGCAGTTCTGCCTGGTCTTCCACCATCAACAGGCGCAGGGATTCAGTCATGCTCGGCTTCCTCGATGGCCGGGAGAAACAGGGTGACGGTGGTGCCGCGTCCGGGTGCGGTCTCAAGCTCGACGAAGCCGCCGGACTGGGAGGCAAAGCCGAACACCTGGCTCAACCCCAGGCCGGCGCCCTTGCCGACATCCTTGGTGGTAAAAAACGGTTCGCTGGCGCGTTGCGCGACATGCGCCGACATGCCGGGGCCATCATCGCGCACGGTCACGGTGACGTACTGGCGCCGCGCACCCTGCGGGGCAGACGGCGCAGCCCGATGCAGCGCGCCAGTGGTCAGCACAATCGCGCCGCCAGCAGGCATTGCATCGCAACTGTTGAAGACCAGATTGAGCAGCGCCGCCTCCAGTTGGCCCGGATCCACGCGCACATCCGGCAACACATCGGCGAACTGCAGCGATAACCCTACCGCTGGCGGGCAAGCGCGCCGCAACAGTTCCAGCGAACGCGTCACGACGGCAGTGACGGCGTGGCGCTCGGGGTTCAGGCGCTGCCCACGGGCAAATGCGAGCAGTTGCCGCGTCAACGAGGTACCGCGATCCACTGCGGTTTGCGCCGATTCGATCAGCATGCGGGTGCGTGCGTCCTCGCCTGCGCGCAGGGCGATCAGATCCAGGCTGGTCACCATCACGGTGAGCAGGTTGTTGAAGTCGTGTGCCATGCCCAGCGTCAGCCGCCCCAGCGCTTCGAGCTTCTGCGACTGCAACAAGGCGTGCTGTGCCTGCTCCAGCAGATGCTGCGCTTGCTGGCGCTCGGTCAGATCGCGGGTCACCTTGGCGAACCCCACCAGCACGCCGAATTCCAGCACCGGTTCGATCACCACACTGGCCCAGAACCGGCTGCCGTCCTTGCGCAGGCGCCAGCCTTCGGCAGCGAAGCGCCCCTCGCGCTTGGCGATCTCCAGATTGCGGCCGGGTTCGTCGCGCTGCGCATCCTCGGGCAGGTAGAACCGCGAGAAATGCGTACCCAACACCTCGCTTGCGCGATAACCCTTGAGACGTTCGCCGCCGGGGTTGCAGCTGCGGATCTGCCCAGCGATATCGAGCATGCAAATCGCACAATCGGACACGCTCTGCACCAACAGCTGACACTGCCGGCTGTCGTAAGAAAGCGGCCCTGCACTGTCGACGGCCGTTTCCGCATCCATCGCGCGGTGTTTCCCCCGGAAAAGCGCGCGACCTTAGTGAGGGTTGCGTGAAGGCTGCGTGCAAGCCAACCCGGCTGCAAAATGCGTCAAATTTCCGGCGATTTGCGCGTGAAACTTATCGGCTACCATGACCGCCCCCAGTTCGGTCCACGCTTCCTATGCACAGCATCTCGACCACACGCGACCGCTGGATCTGGGTGATCGCGGGGGCCTTGATGGCTGGCACGCTGGGCGTGGAGTTGGTCACCCCGCTCGGGTATGCGGTGTGGCTGACCTACTTCGTGGCGGTGGGCGTGACGGTGTTTCAGAACCGCCCGCAGGTGCCGCTGCTCGTGGGCGCGCTGTCGTGCGTCTTGCTGGCAATCGGCTTTCAGCTTGCGCCACCGAGCACCAATTCGAGTTTTTCGTCGGTCAACCGCGGCATCGGCGGCGTGTCGTTTCTGGCGATGGCGCTGGTGGTGATGCAGGCGATCCGCGCACGCCGCCAGGCCGAATTCGCACTGTGGCTGCAGCAGGCAGAAAACACCGTTGAAGCCAGTTTGCGCGGCGATCAGGCGCCCCAGGAGCTGGCCGACGCCGCAGTGCGCGCACTGTGCGAGACCTTGGATGCGCAGGTGGGCGCGCTCTATCGCATCGAAGGCGATCGCCTGCGGCTCACCGGTGGCGCGGCGTTGTCGCCCGATCTGCCACAGACGCTGCCAACCACTGCCGGGCAACTGGGCGAAGTGCTGCAACGTGGCACGGTGCGGCGCGTGCGCGGCGTGGACGCCGGGCACCTGCAGATTGCCTCGGGGCTTGGCAGCAGCGGTTGCCAGGAACTGCTGCTGGCGCCGGTCACTGCCGATGGCCGGGTGATCGGCATCATCGAACTTGGCCGCGTGACCGACCCACGCACTGCCGGATCGCGCGAAGAAGAACTGCTGGCGCGCTGCGGCGAAAACATCGGCCTGGCCCTGCGCACCGCATTGCTGCGCGCGCAGCTGGTGGCCTTGCTGGAAGAAACCCAGCGCCAGAGCGAAGAACTGCAGACCCAGCAGGAAGAACTGCGCGTCGCCAACGAAGAACTGGAAGAACAGAGCCGCAGCCTGCAGCAGTCGCAAAGAGATCTGGAGTTGCAGCAGGCAGAACTGGAGCAGACCAACGTGCAGCTGGAAGAACGCACCCAGGCCCTGGAAGCGCAGAAACAGGCATTGCTGGTGGCGCAAGATCAGCTGGTGCGCAACAGCAACGAGTTGTCCACCGCCTCGCGCTACAAGTCGGAATTTCTCGCGAACATGTCGCACGAGCTGCGCACCCCGCTCAACAGCGCGTTGATCCTGGCCAAGCTGCTGGCCGACAACAAGGACGGCACGCTCAGCGCCGAGCAGGTGAAGTACGCGCAGGCGATCCTGTCGTCCAACAACGACCTGCTGACGCTGATCAACGACATCCTGGACCTGTCCAAGATCGAAGCCGGGCACGTCGAGCTGGCCGACGAAACCGTCGCCACTACATCGGTGTTGCAACGCCTGCGCGAAACCTTCGAACCGCTGGCGCGGCAAAAAGGCCTGGCACTGGAGATTGCAGCCGATGCAGACGCGCCGACGCAGCTGGTGGTCGATAACCAGCGCCTGCAGCAAATCCTCAAGAACCTGCTGGCCAACGCAATCAAGTTCACCGAACACGGCAAGGTCAGCTTGTCGGTCCACGCGCATGCGCCGGGTCGTGTGCGCTTTGCGGTGGCCGACACCGGCATCGGCATCGCGCGCGAACAGAACGAGGTGATCTTCGAAGCGTTCCGTCAGGCCGACGGCAGCACGCGTCGCCGCTATGGCGGCACCGGGTTGGGCTTGTCGATTTCGCGCGATCTGGCGCAGCGCATGGGCGGCAGCATCAGTGTGGACAGCGAGCCCGGGCGCGGCAGTTGCTTCACGCTGGAACTGCCCACCGACGGCGCACCGGCGGAAGCGATCCCCGCCGCCGCTGCCACTGCGCACGCCGCCGCGGCAGCGGCCCCGGCTGCAGCCATCGCCGCGCAGCAACGCAATGGCACTGCGCTGGCTGTGCAACCCGGTGCGCATGGGCGCGCGGCCGCCCAGACAGCGCCGCTGCCGATTGCCTCACCGAGCGCAGCGCCGATCCCGCGTGCCGACGACGACCGCGACCAACGCAGCCGCCCGGGCCGCCTGATTCTGGCGGTGGAAGACGACACCCGGTTCGCGCAGGCGCTGGTGGACCTGGCACACGAGCTGGATTTCGATTGCGTGGTGGCTCCCAATGCCGAAGAAGCCTTGCGCCTGGCAGCCGAGCTACGTCCCAGCGGCATCCTGCTCGACATCGGCCTGCCGGATGCCTCCGGCCTGAGCGTGCTTGAGCGCCTCAAGCGCGACCCGGCCACACGCCACATCCCGGTGCACGTGGTGTCGGCGCTGGAGCGCAGCCAGATTGCGCTGGAACTGGGTGCGGTCGGTTACCTGATCAAGCCGGCCACGCGCGATTTGCTGGCCGGCGCGATCCGCCAACTGGAAGAAACCAACGCGCGTGCGGTGCGGCGCCTGCTGATCGTCGAAGACGACAGTGCCTTGCGCGCCAATCTGGAACTGCTGCTGGCGCGCGACCAGCTGGAGATCGTCGCGGTGGGCAGCATTGCCGAGGCGATGCAGCAACTGGCCGGCTCCACCTTCGATTGCATGGTTACCGACCTGGCCTTGCCAGACGGCAGCGGCTACGACCTGCTCGAACGCATGGCCGGCAACGACGCGGTCGCGTTCCCGCCGGTGATCGTCTACACCGGGCGTGCGCTCACCCGCGATGAAGAACAGCGCCTGCGCCGGTATTCCAAGAGCATCATCATCAAGGGCGTGCGTTCGCCGGAGCGCCTGCTCGACGAAGTGACGCTGTTCCTGCACAGCGTGGAAGCCTCGCTGCCCAGCGACCAGCAACGCCTGCTGCGCGAAGCGCGCCGCCGCGATGCGGTGCTGGACGGCGCAACGGTGCTGCTGGCCGAAGACGATGTGCGCAACATCTTCGCGCTCTCCAGCGTGCTCGAACCGCTGGGCGTCACGCTGCAGATCGCACGCAATGGCCGCGAGGCATTGGAGCATCTGGCCAAGCACGAGGTGGACCTGGTGCTGATGGACATCATGATGCCGGAGATGGATGGCATCACCGCGATGCGGCAGATCCGTGCCAACCGTCAGTGGCAGGATCTGCCCATCATCGCGCTGACCGCCAAGGCCATGGCCGACGACCGCGAACGCTGCCTGGAAGCCGGTGCCAACGACTACATCGCCAAGCCCATCGATGTGGACAAGCTGGTGTCGCTGTGCCGCGTGTGGTGCACGCGGCAATGAACCCGGTGGAGCTGTTCGACCTGGAACTGCGCGTGCTGCTGGAAGCGGTGTACCAGCGCTATCACTACGACTTCCGCGACTACGCGGTGTCGTCGTTGCGGCGGCGCATGCGCCACGCGATGGCGCGGTTCGAGTGCGCGCACGTGGCCGATCTGCAGCACCGCCTGCTGCACGAGCCCGACACCTTTGCGCAGGCGATGCAGTTCTTCACCGTGCAGGTCTCGGAGATGTTCCGCGACCCGGCGTATTTCCGGGTGCTGCGCGAACATGCAGTACCGGTGTTGCGCACCTATCCCTCGATCAAGCTGTGGGTAGCAGGCTGCAGCACCGGCGAAGAAGTCTGGTCGCTGGCCATCCTGCTGCACGAAGAAGGACTGCTGGAAAAGGCGGTCATCTATGCCACCGACATCAATCCCGAAGCGTTGCACCTGGCCGAAGCCGGCGCCTACGGCATCGATCGCATTGCGCAGTTCAGCCGCAATTATCTGGACGCCGGCGGCCGCGCATCGCTGTCGGATTACTACACCACCGCCTACGACGGTGCGGTGTTCGACCGCCGCCTGAAGCGCAACATCGTGTTCGCCGACCACAGCCTGGCCACCGACACGGTGTTCTCCGAAGTGCACCTGGTGTCGTGCCGCAACGTGCTGATCTATTTCAACCGCACCTTGCAGGACCGTGCAGTGGGATTGTTCTTCGATGCGTTGGTGCATCGCGGGTTTCTTGGGCTGGGCAGCAAGGAATCGTTGCAGTTCGGCGCGCACGCACAGGCATTTGAAGCCTGCGCACGCGAGCAACGCTTATATCGGAAGGCCGCATGAGCGGCGTCTGCGCAGCGCAGGATTTCGACGCGATCGTGATCGGCGCCTCGGCCGGTGGCGTGATGGCCTTGCAGGCGTTGTTGTCCGGGCTGGCGGCAGATTTGCCGATGCCGGTGCTGGTCGTGCTGCATCTGCCGCGCGACCGCCCCAGCCAGATCGCCGAGCTGCTGGATGCGCGCTGCGCGTTGCCGGTACGCGAGGCCGAAGACAAGCAACCGCTGCTGGCCGGCAGCGTCACCGTCGCCCCACCCGATTACCACCTGCTGGTGGAAACCCGCGACAGCCTGGCGTTGTCGATGGATGCGCCGGTGCTGTTTTCGCGCCCGGCCATCGACCCGCTGTTCGAATCGGCTGCCGATGTTTTCGGCGCACGCCTGCTGGCGATCCTGCTCACCGGAGCCAGCAGCGACGGCAGTGCCGGCGTGGCGGCGGTGCGCACGGTGGGTGGCACCGCGTGGATCCAGCGCCCCGACGATGCTGCATCCCCCTTGATGCCGGCCTCTGCCCTCGCCCATGCCGGTGCGGATGCGGTGCTTACCCTGCAGGCAATCTGCACCCGACTGGAAGCTTTTCACGCATGAACCTCACCGCGACCGGCCCGGCGACAAGCAGCGACAGCACCGAACCGGCCAAGATCCTGATCGTGGACGATGTGCCGCAGAATCTGGTGGCGATGGAAGCGCTGCTGCAACGCGACGGCATCCGCGTGCTATGCGCCAACTCCGGTGCGCAGGCGCTGGAACTGCTGCTCGAACACGACGTGGCACTGGCGCTGCTGGACGTGCACATGCCGGAAATGGACGGTTTTTCGCTGGCCGAATTGATGCGCGGCTCGCAGCGCACCCGGCATGTGCCGATCATTTTCCTGACCGCCTCGCCGAACGATCCGGTGCGTGCCTTCCAGGGCTACGAAACCGGCGCGGTGGATTTTCTGCACAAGCCCATCGAGCCGCACGTGATCCTGAGCAAGGTCACCGTCTTCATCGAGTTGTACCAGCAACGGCGGCTGCTCAAGGCGCGTAACGCGTCGCTGGAGCGTGCGCTCACGCTCAACGAAACCATGATGGCGGTGCTGACCCACGACCTGCGCACACCGCTGTCGGTGATCCTGCTCTGCGCCGACAAACTCGGCCTGGATGTCGATGCCGGCAGCTCGGCCGCGCGCACGCTGGAACATCTGGAAAACAGCGCGCGCCGCATGGCACGCATGGTGGAGCAACTGCTGGATTTTTCGCGCCTGCGCAGCGATGGTCTGCCGATGCAGTTCGGCCCGTGCAACCTCGGCGAGGTGGTGCACAGCGTGGTGGGCGAAGTGGCGCAGGCCAATCCGCACACCACCATCGACCTGCGTACCGAAGGCGACCTGGATGGCGACGGCGATGGCGACCGGTTGGCGCAGGTCGTCTCCAATCTGGTTGGCAACGCCGTGCTGCACGGCGGCCGCCATCCGGTGCAGGTGCATCTGGACGGCCGCGAGCAGGATGCGTTGCGCCTGTCGGTGCGCAACGCCGGGCACATCCCGGACAGTTTGATGCCGCGTTTGTTCGAACCGTTCAAGGCCAGCTTCCACGCCAGCCAGGGGCTGGGGCTCGGGTTGTTCATTGCCGACCAGTTCGTCAAGGCGCACGGCGGCACGCTGCAGGCGCGCAACGAAGATGGCGACGTGGTGTTCGAAGCACGACTGCGCCGGCGCAACCTGGCGGCGTGACGACAGCGGGCATTGCGCTGAGCTAAGACGCACTCGCCTGCGCTATCGCACTGGCCAAAAACCGGGCCGCGCTCATGGCATTCCTGCGACAGCAACGCTGGCGGCCTGGCTGCCTGCTGCGTGGCTGTGCGCCACCGCTAGCGGCCTGATCCCTGGCGCTTTTTTGGCAGTGATTCGCAGGCAATCGCCCGCCCGGCGAGCTCAACGGCCGACATGCCTTATGCGAGCGCGAGCAGTGCTTGGCAGCGCAATGCACCGTATGCTCGCCGGCAGCGTAGCGGCGACTACAGCGGCTGCCCACTGTTTCATCAGCAGATCTGTTCGTCATCATCAGGCGCACGCCGTGCGCCATGTCATCAGCGGAGTTGTCATGTCGTATGTCGATGGTTTTGTGCTGGCAGTCCCCAGGGCAAACAAGGACGCATTCATCGAGCACGCCCACACGGGCGATGCAATCATCATGGAATACGGTGCACTGCGCGTGGTGGAGTGTTGGGGCGACGATGTGCAGCAGGGGCAATGGACCGACTTCCAGCGTGCGGTGGATGCCACCGACGACGAAACCGTGGTGTTTTCGTGGGTCGAATGGCCGGACAAGGCCACCCGCGATGCCGGCATGCGCAAGATGATGGACGACCCGCGCATGGACACGGACGTCAACCCGATGCCGTTCGATGGCAAGCGCATGATCTATAGCGGCTTCGTGCCGGTGGTCGCCTTGGGCCACATGGCCTGAGCGATGCTGCGGAATGGCCTGCATGCCGCTATCCGCAGCGCGGGCTCGCTTGCGGTCTTCGGCACAAGCACTTGCAGCGTGATCGGTACACTGGCAGTGCGCAGCTGCGCTCGCCGCGATGGCGGCGCAGCTGCATTGCCCGACCACCGGAGATCACCGCATGACCGACGCACCGCTCCTGATCGCCTGCCCCAGTTGCGCTGCGATGAACCGCATCGCGTCCACCCGCCTGCACGATGCGCCCAACTGCGGCAGCTGCCACAGGCCACTGTTTCCGGGCACGCCGGTGGCGTTGTCGGCCGCCGATTTCGACAAGCACGCAGTGCGCAGCGCGTTGCCGCTGGTGGTGGATTTCTGGGCACCCTGGTGCGGGCCTTGCCTGAGCATGGCGCCGCAATTTGCCGCCGCCGCCGCGGCACTGGAACCGCAGGTGCGCTTGGCCAAAGTCGATACCGACCTGCATCCGGCGCTGGGCACGCGCTTTGGCATCCGCAGCATTCCCACGTTGCTGGTCATCCAGGACGGGCATGAGATCGGCCGGCATTCCGGGGCGGTGAGCAGTGCACAGATCGTCAGCTGGGTACGGTCGGTCTTGAGCAACCGGTGATGCAACAGAAAGGCCAGCTGCGCATGCACGCAGCTGGCCTACAAACACACGGCAAGCTTCACTGCGGTATATCCCCCGCAGTGACTGCACTCAACGCATCACCCCATTACTGCCAGTTGACGTTGACCGACACACCCACAATGCGCGGCTCGTTGTAGACCGCGGCCATGTAGTTTTCGATCACGCCCTTGACGTTCTTTTCGTTGATGATGTTGCGTGCGAATGCCGCCACTTCCCACGCACCGTAGCCACCGGTATAGCCCAGCTTGAGGCCGCCTTCGAAGTTGCCGTCGGCGCGGAACTCGGTGGAGTCGTACAGCACGAAGCTGGTCTGGCCCTGCTTGTTCCAGTCGGTGGAGACGAAGAACGCGCCATCGTTGCCCACCGAAATGTCGTAGCGCGCAGCCAGGTTGAGGTTGTACTTGGGCGCGTTGGGCAGCGGGTTGCCGTCGATCTGCGCGAAGGTGTTGGCCCCCACCCGGGTAGTCGGGCCGAACACATCGAAGGCCCGCATCTGTTCCGCCGCGATGGCTATTACCACCTCACCGCAGCCGAAGGCGGCACCGGCGAGCAGCACGCGCAGATGATCTACCGCAGCCGCCAGATCACCGGGCCCTACGAAACCTGGAGCGGCAATCCGGTGCTGACCCAGCGCGACGTGGATCCGTCTCGCAGTGCGCCGATCACCTCGGCCGGGCACGCGCAGTTCGTCGAACTCAAGGACGGCACATGGTGGGCGGTGTTCCTGGCCACGCGCCCGTACCAGGGCAACCACTACGCCCTGGGCCGCGAAACCTTTCTGCTGCCGGTGCAGTGGCGCGATGGTTGGCCGGTGGTGCTGCCGCATGGCATCGCAGTGCCGGCAGTAGCCGCGCGCCCGCCCTTGCCGGCAGGCACGCAGACCATGCCGACAAGTGGGCCGATGCAGTGGAGCGAGCGCTTCGGGGATGCGCGCGTGCCGATGCAATGGATGACCATCCACCCGCCGACGACGCCGTGGTATCTGCCCGGTGCGCAGGGCTTGCGCATGACGCCGGCGAAGCTTGCGCTGGGCGAGATCGGCCGTGGCCAGCCGGCCTATCTGGGCCACCGCCTGCAACATCACCACGCCACCTTGATGGCCAGCGTGGACGGCAGCGCGCTGGCCACCGGCGAACAGGCGGGCCTGGCGATCGTGGCCAAGGAGAGCCACTTCCTGGCGGCCATGCTGGTGCGCGAGGACAGCGGCACCGTGATGGTGCTGTATCGCCGTGCGGGAACCCAGCAGCCGAGCACCGGCACCGAGCTGGCGCGCGCGCCGCTGCCCGATGCCACGCAACCGGTGAAACTGCGTTTCGCGCTGGACGCTGCGCGCGTGCATGTGGATTACGCCATCGGCGACGGGCAGTGGCAAACGCTGCTCGACCAGGGCGATGCTCGTGTGCTCAGCACCGAGTCGGCCGGCGGTTTTCTGGGCGCCACATTCGGGCCGTATGCGTATGCGCGCTGAGCGCCAGTAGCTGCATGGCTGCGCTGCGCTGCAGTCGAGCAAGGCAGCGGAGGCACGCGTTGCGATTCACTGCGGTGCGCGCAATCCTGAACCCTATGTCCGCGCCAGCACGCTGCTATCGAGCATCTGCCCTACCGTATTGAGCAGATCGTTGAGGCTGAAGGGCTTGGGCAGCAAGGCCATGCCTTCGGCCAGGAATTCCTGCCGCGTGGCCGCGTTTTCGGCGTAGCCGGTAATGAACAGAATCGGCAGCCCCGGGCGCAGCGTGCGCGCCACATCGGCCATGTCGCGCCCGTTCATGCCCGGCAGGCCGACATCGGACACCACCAGATCGATCTGCACCTCGGTGCGCAATTGCTCCAGCGCGCCGTTGGCATCTTCGGCTTCGATCACGTGGTAGCCGGCATCGCCGAGCACCTCGCTCACCATCATGCGCACCACATCGGTGTCGTCCACCAGCAGGATGCGCTCGTTACGCGCGCGCGGTGCGCTCGGCGCCGGTGCCGGCAGCACCTCGTTGGCCGAGAGCCCACGCGGCAACAGCAACGCCACCGTGGTGCCAAGGCCCACGGTACTGGTGATGCGCGCAGTGCCGCCGGATTGACGTGCAAACCCGTAGGTCATCGACAAGCCCAGGCCGGTGCCTTCGCCAATGGGCTTGGTCGTAAAAAACGGTTCGAACACCTGGTCGAGAATGGCCGGCGCGATGCCACTGCCGTTGTCGATCACCTTCACCGCGACGTAGTCGCCGTCATCCAGTTCCGGGTCGTTGTGCGCGGTGTAGGCCGCGCTCTGGATACGGATGGTGCCCTGCCCCTTCAATGCATCGCGCGCATTGATCACCAGGTTGAGCACCACGTTTTCGAGTTGGTTGGCATCGGCAATGGCCACCAACGGCATCGATGCAAGATCCAGTTCCAGCGCGATGTTTTCGCCGATCGACCGGTGCAGCATGTCTTCCAGCGAACGCACGCGGGTGTTGACGTCGAACGGTTGCGCGTCCAGCGACTGCTTGCGTGCGAACGCCAGCATGCGCTGGGTCAGCGCGGCAGCGCGGTGCGCCGAGCCGGTGGCGATCTCGGCCAGGCGCGGCACGCGTTCGATGCGATTGGATTCCACCGCCAGTTGGATCATGTCCAAGCCGGAAATGATGCTGGTCAGCAGGTTGTTGAAATCGTGCGCGATACCGCCGGTGAGCTTGCCCAGCGCGTCCATCTTTTGCGCCTGCAGCAGCTGGATTTCGGTGTGCTGGCGCTGCGCGATCTGGTGCGCGAGCTCGCTGGTGGCGGTGTCCAGCTCCTGGCGCTGCTCGCGCTCGCGCAGGCGCCGCTCGGTGACGTCCTCCACCATCAGCAAGCCCAGATCCGGCTCGCGGTACGGCGACACCCGCCATTCGGTTTCGCACAGCTTGCCATCGCGCAGCAGCGACAACGCACCGCTCCAACGCTCGCGCTGCGCCAGCGCAGTGGTCAGTGCGTGCACGGTAGCTGCCTGATCCAGCCCGGCGGCGTGGATTGCAGCGCCGGGCGTGGCACTGCCGATCAGGCGCTGAAACGCGGCATTGGCCTCGTGCGTGTGCAGATTGGCATCCACCACCGCGATCGGCGCGCTGATGTGTTCGAAGATCTCGCGGAAGCGCGCCTCGCTGACCCGCAATGCCTCTTCGGCATTGCGCGCACGCAACAGCGTGCGCAGCGTGGCGACCAGCACATTGGGATCGACCGGATGGATCAGGTACGCATCGGCGCCGGCTTCCAGCCCGGTGATCATGTCGCCGGTGGCAATCGAGGCGGCCGAGACATGCACCACCGGCAGCAGCGCGGTGCGCGGCTCGGCACGCAGTGTGCGCACGATGTCGAAGCCGCTCATGTCCGGCAGGTTGACGTCCAGCACCACCGCCGCAAACGTCTCGGTGGCCAGCCTGGCAAGACCCTCGGTGCCGGTGCCGGCCTCTTCGACCACGAACTGGTGATGTTCGAGCACGCGCCGCACCGAATAACGCGTCACCGCGTTGTCGTCGACGACCAGAATGTGCTGCTTACTGCCCACGTGCATCCTCCGCTGCCAGCGTTACCGGCAGCACCACGTAAAATTCCGAGCCCTGCCCGACCACGCTGTTGACCCCCACCCGGCCGCCCAACAGCTCGGCGAACCGCTTGCAGATCGACAACCCCAGGCCGGTGCCGGTCAGGCGTTTTTGCAGCGGCGAATCCACCTGTACAAAATCCTCGAACAAGGCTCCGTGAAGCTCGGCCGGAATGCCGATGCCGGTGTCCTGCACGCCAAAGCGCACGTGGGTGTCGCCTTCCAGCTGCGCGAACACGCGCACATGCCCGTGCGGGGTGAATTTGAGCGCATTGGAAATGAAGTTGCGCAGGATCTGCGCCAGCTTCTTGTCGTCGGTATAGAGCATCGGCAGCACCGGCGGATCGTCGAAGATCAACATGGTCTTGCCGGTATCGGTGAGCGGGCGGAACATGCCGCGCAAGGCGGCGAACAGGTCCATCAGGTCGAACCAGCCCGGCGAAATGGTGATGCGCCCGGCCTCGATCTTGGCCAGATCCAGCAGGTCGTCCACCATCTCGGTGAGCTCGCGCGCCGAGGCGCTGACAAAGCGCACCTGCTTGAGCTGCTCATCGTTGAGCGGCCCGTCCATGCCGTCCTCCAGCAGCCGGGTGATGCTCAGGATCGAACCCAGCGGGGTGCGGAACTCATGGCTCATGTACGACAGGAAACGGCTCTTGAGTTCGGAAACATCGCGCAGCTGTTCGGCCTGCTGGTCGAGCTCGGCATACAGCGCCAGCACGCCCTGATTGGTTTCTTCCAACTCCTCGCGCAAGGCCTGATTCTGCTGGCGCAAACTTTCCAGCTCGGCCATCGCATCGACGGCCGGCACATCGGCGGTTGAATTCATTGCATGCCTCCTAGCCGCATGACGAACACACAACAATCGTCGCGGCCGCGCGCGTGATCGCGCAACAGCAGCGCCGCCACGATGCGCGGGTGGCGCGACAGCAGACCGGGATGATCGCGCAGGTTCCAGCGCGATTGCAGGCCATCGCTATGCATCACCAGCAGCTTGCCGGCCGCATGCGGGAAGTCGAACGGCTGCGCCTTGCGAAACTGCACCCCGACGATGCCCGGGTGCGATGGCATGCCGCGCACGCCATCGCCATCGCAGAGCGAGGCGACGATATTGCCCACGCCGGCAAAGCGTACCTGGCAGGTGGTGCTGTCGAACTGCATCACCGCCGCCGCGCCGCCGCGCGTACCACTCATACCGGCGTGCAGGCGCGCGATGCGTTCGCCGGGTTCGCCGCTGGCAACCGCGACTGCCCGCGTGCCGGCGTCGGCCGCGTCGGCCGCGCCCGGCCCGTGGCCCAGGCCGTCGATCATGCTGACAGTCACCCGTTGCGCATCGATCGCCAGGTGCCAGCCATCGCCGCACACCACCTCGTTGTGCAGCGGCACACGCAGCGCGCCGTAGGGCAGATCCAGCTCGACGCAAGACTGGGCGAACACACGTGCCAGCACGATCGCGCCCTTGGCATCGGAATACGCATCCAGCAGCTGCGCCTGGCGCTTGATCGCGCCCAGCCCGGTGCCCGGCGTGCCGGCGGTGGAATAACCATCGCGCACACCGTCTGCAAGCGCAAAGCCCGGGCCGTCATCGATAGCGCACAGCTCCACACCCGTGCCGCCGTCGCGCGCAGCCACCGTGGACAGCTGCAGCCAGCCGCCACGCCCGTGCTTGACCATGTTGGTCGCCAGTTCGGTGGCCACCAGGGCCACCCGGCCACAGCCCGCCTCGTCGAAGGCCAGCGTCTGCGCCAACGCAGTTGCTTCGCGGCGCGCCTGCCCAACCTGGCTCGCCTCCTCGACACGCAACTCACGGGTCACCGCACCGGTGACAGTCACTTCCATTTGGTGATGGTGATACGCGTTCCTTGGCCGGGCGTGGTGTCGAGCACGAAGTCATCCACCAGCCGCCGGCTGCCGGACAGGCCCAACCCCAATCCGCCGCCGGAGGTCCAGCCGTCGGTCAGCGCCAGATCCAGATCGGGAATGCCGGGGCCTTCGTCGCGAAAGGTCAGCTGCACGCCCTTGCGGATGCCGCTTTCCACCAGCGCCCAGTCCATTTCGCCGCCGCCGCCGTAAATCACGGTGTTGCGCGCCAGTTCGCTGGCGGCAGTGACCAGCTTGGTCTGGTCGACCAGGCGCAGGCCGCACTGCACCACCAGCTTGCGCACCGTCTGCCGGGCCAGCACCACATCCTGTTCGGTGCGTACCGGTTGCGAACCGGCCGTCATGACTCGTTTTCGGGTTGCTGCAACAGGCGCATGCCGCGTTCGACGTTGAGTGCGGTGCGTACCGAGGACAAGGTCAGTCCCAGCTCGACCAGGGTGATCGCCACGGCCGGCTGCATGCCCACCACCACGGTCTTGGCGTCCATGATCGCGGCCAGCCCGGAGATGGTGCTGATCATGCGGCCGATGAACGAATCGACGATATCCAGTGCGGAAATGTCGATCAGCACGCCACGCGCGGAGGTGGCGCTGATCTTTTCCGACAGGTCTTCCTGCAGCTGCAGCGCGAGCTGGTCGTGCATGTCCACCTGGATGGTGACCAGCAGCAGATCGCCCATCCGCAGGATCGGGATGCGCTCCATGTCAGCTCGCCTTGCTCACGCTCACGCCGGTGCGCTTGAGCGCCAGCGCCAACGCATCGGCCAGGTTGGCCTTGGTCACGATGCCCTGCAGATCCAGCCCCAGGTGCACGATGGTCTGCGCAATCTGCGGGCGCACGCCGCTGATGATGGCATCGGCGCCCATCAGCCGGATGGCGGTGACGGTCTTGAGCAGGTGTTGCGCCACCAGCGTGTCCACGGTGGGCACGCCGGTGATGTCGATGATGGCGATTTCCGAACCGGTGTCGACGATCCGCTGCAACAGCGATTCCATCACCACCTGCGTGCGCTGCGAGTCCAGCGTGCCGATCATCGGCAGCGCCAGCACGCCATCCCACAATTTCACCACCGGCGTGGACAGCTCCAGCATCTCTTCCTGCTGGCGCACGATGATGTCTTCGCGCGTCTTCTGGAACGCCTTGACGGTGTACAGGCCCAGGCGGTCGAGCAGCTCGGACAGCGCCCACAACTGCTCGCCCAGGTCTTCCGGCGTGCTGGCGTATTCGCGCTGTACCATCGCAAACAGCACACGCTTGAGCGAGAAGATGAAGTTGGCGGTTTCCTGCGAATCGAAGCCGCGGGTGGCGCGGTCGCGCGAAAGGTTTTCCAGGAAGCGGCGCACTTCGCTCCACTCGGCGCTGTCCAGACTGCTGCCGTCGTCCTTCAACGAAGCGACCAGCAAGCGCAGGAATTCGGAACTTTGCGTTTCGAGTTCCTGCCGCGAAATCCGTCCATCATTGCTCAGGCTGGAACCCAGCCATGCACCCAACAACGCACTTTCCTGGCCACGAATCGCATCGATCGAGCGCTGCTGCAATGCCACCATGAGATCACCCACCGGAAAAAGAAAAGAGGCTGGGCATGCGGGCTGGACTGCGCCCTGACTGACGCGGCGCCCCCACGCCGATGCGCAGCAGAGTAAAGCAATTCAGATTCGGCAACCAGCAAGCCAACCTGTAGCAGTCATCGGACCACACCCGCTGCAGTTTGACATTGCAGCGCACACGTCGAACGTGCGCCTGTCCACGCCTGCGGACATGCGGCGGGCTGAAGCAATGCCGCTGGACGACATCGCACGCGTACGCGGTATGTGGTCGCCGCCGTGCAGCGCGCCCGCGATGCCGGTTTCAGATGGCTGGAACTGCCTTGCGCGCACGGGTCTCTCGCGCAGAGCGTCTTCTCGGTGCACGTCAACCAGCGCCAGGACCAATACGGCGGCGACGCAAAGGGCCGCGCACGCTTCCTGTTGGAAACGCTACACGGTCTGGCCGGAGCATCTGCCGCTCACCGCACGTTTTGGCGTCATCGAGTTCGATGGTCGCGATGAAGAGACCCTGCAGGAAGCCATCGCGCTGACGCGCAACTGCAAGCAGAGCGGCGCGGATCATCTCAACGCCAGTATGGGTTTGAGCACGGCGACCGCACAGATTCCGTGGGGGCCTGTGCCGCTACGCATGGAACGACCCGCGCACCACACTTTAACCACGCCTGCCAATCCCGAATTCCCGATCTCCAATCCCGGCGGCGGCCGCATCAACAACCGCCGCCAGGCAGCTTCGATCGCCACCTACAATCCGTAACGCTCCACCGCGGCCAGATGCGGCTGCGGATCCTGGTCGCAGGCCTCGGCCAGGCGCAGCCAGCACATCGGATGCGGCCACTGCGCTGTTGCGGCAAGCAAGGCGCGATGCAGCTCCAGCGGCGCGACCGCTTCCGGCAATGCCACGGTGAACAGCACGCCCGGCAACCCCGAACCTTCCTGTTCCGGATCGAAACCGTCCGGGTCTTCCGGGTCGATCAACCGATAGTCGTCGCGGCTGTGCAGCCACAACTTCCAACCGCGCGCTTCGATGTCTTCGCGCAACGCATCGATCGCCGCTTCGCCAGGATGCACGCCGTCCACCAGCCAGCTGTCCGTATAGCCGCCCGCCTGCAGCACATGCACCTGCGCATAGGTCGGCACGAAACGCTCGCGTTCGGTCTCGTCTTCCGGCGGCGGATACAGCAGTTCTGCGTCGAACACCACCCAGTCGCCGACGTGCTGGCGCCGGTGCGCAGGTGCGTTTTCGACGATGCGCGCAGTCACCGGGCCGGTGCGGCGCGCGTAACAGTCGACCACCTCGCCGTCGTCGATGCAGCGCACGATCACCCAGCCCCAGGTTTCTTCGACCACACCGCTGGTGCTGCTCAGTTCCATGCCGATCGCCTGCGCGGACGCACGCACCGCCTCCCAGTCCTGCGCCGCAGTGGCCGCGGTCATGTGGTCCCAATGCGCAGAACGCGGTTCTTCCAGCAACGCGGTGAGTTGCCGGTAGGCCGCGGCAGCCTCGGCAAACCGGCCCGTGTTGAGATACATGCGCGCCAGCAGGCCGCGTGCGCCGTGCGAGCCCGGCGACAGCTCCAGCAGCGCGGTGCAGGCCTGTTCCAGCGCCGGCCAGTCGGCCAGCCGCTGGGCAAGCTGCGCCTCGCACCACAACGCGGCCACCGGCACCTGCGGGCGATACAGCTGCGCCAGCCGCCGCACGCCGGCTTCATCGCCACGGCCAAGCAACAGATTCATCAGCCGGAACGTGGGGCTGGTTTCGCGGTCGGCGTGCCGCTGCACGAACGACCACAGCAGCGTGATCGCTTCCTCGTCGGCCGCACAGGCGTTCAACGCCGACGCCGTGGTTTCGACAAGCTCGGCATCGTCCGGGCACTCGGCCACCGCCTGCAGCAACCATTGCGCTTCGCGCTCGGGGTTGCGCACGACATCGTCGCCTTGCGCGTTCAACCATTCCAGCAAGTGCGCGGCCGCAACCGGCGCGGCCGCGCCCGTAGGCGCCGCATCGATACGTGCGGCCAAACCATCCAGCAACTGCGTAGCGCCACGGTCCTGGCGCAGCTTGGGCAGGTGCGTGCGCGCAAGCGCCAGATGCCGGCGCGCGGTCCATACCGCACCGCGCTGCAGTGCAAGCTCGATCGCCAGCTCGGCCGCTTCGATCAGGATGCGATGCGCGCCGACCTGCGCGTAATGATCGAGCATCACCTGCAGGCGGCTACCCAGATCCCAACTGTTACGCTGGGGCGTGCGCGGCACCAGCACCGCCACTGCGCGCAACCAGTGCAGGCGGTAACGCGGCGCAACCTCGCGCCACGGCAGCAGCGCGTCCACCGCTTCGTCGTCGCGCTGCAACAGCGCCAGCGCGCGCGCTTTTTGCAAGCGCCGCGGCTGACTGCAGTTGGCCCACTCGGCGCCCTCGCGGGAGGCTTCGCGTTCGCGTTGTTCCACCAGTGCCAGCGCTTCCTGCGCACGGCCTAGCGCAAGCAGGATCGAGATGCGCATGTCCGGCACGCCGTCGTAGATGTCGCCGCCGTGCGCCAGGATGATCTGCGATTGCTGCTCCAGATAATCCAGTGCCGCCTCGCCGCGCCCGTCGTCGAGCAAGGCATCGGCCTTCTCGCAGCTCAGGCACTGGTAACACGACCAGCTCGGGTCGATGCGGCCCAGCGTTTCTTCGCAGACCTCGATGCGCTCTTCCACCCAGCCCGGGCCATCGATATTGGCGTAGCACGCAGCCAGATCCTGCGTCACGCACACCGATTGCGGGCACTCCACTGCGTCGGCGCGATGCGCACGTTCGAACAGTGCCACCGCATCGCCCAGCGCGCGTTCGCCCTCGCACAGATTGCCGACCCGGTTACGCATTTCCCAATGCCCGACGAACACCTCCAGCCACGGGTTTGCCAGCGTCTTGCCCAGCGCACGCGCCTCCGGCAGCAAGGCCTCGGCGCGGTCGATCTGCAGATCGCAGATATGGTCGGTCAGCCGCGTCAGCAGCTGCGCATTCTGAGGCTGGCCGGCTTCGCCCAGATCGTCCTGCAGTTTTTCCACCCAGCTCCAGATTTCCATCGTGTCGCTCCTGCGATGTGGCGGCGTTCAGCGCGCCAGCAATTGGGTCACGGCCTCTGCAAGATCGCCGAAGGCCTTGTTGAGATCGGAAACGCCCGATTCGCCATTGCCGGGCTGCGGCTGCGTGCGCCCCTGCGCCGAGACGATCACCTTGAGCGAGCGCAGCAAACGCGCTGCCACGGCTGCCTGCGGGTTGCGCGCACGTTGTGCGGCCAACAAGGCCTGCAGCGCGGGATTATCGAGATTCAGATACAACCGCTGGGTCTGCCGCGTTTCGATACGCGCAGTGAACTGCCGCGCCAGCCGCAACGCGGCAGTGGACACCCGCTTGTCGTTCTCGTCCTGCTCCAGGCGGCGTTTGAGTTCGGCCTCGCGATCAGGCACCACCACCAGCGGCAACTCCTGCGGTGCGAAACGCGCAGGCACCAGCGCTTCGCCATCGCCCAGATGCTGTTCCAGCCAGGTCAGTTCGTCGGCCGGCAACGTGTCCAGATGGAACAACTGGCGGTTGCCCTGTTCGGTGCCCAGCTCGACCAGGCGCACACCCTTTGCCTGCGCCCAGCGCCGCAGAAACGGCACCACCGCGTAGCGGTTGCCGTAAGCCACCGGCACGCCCATCGCGCGGAACAGCATCTCTTCGAAACCGCTGTCGCTATCCAGGATCACATGCATCGCACCGCGCGCAGGCAATTGCTGTGCCGGCAGATCGCCTTGCGAAGTCGGCACCCGCACATGCTCCAGCAGCAAGTCGAACAGGCGCTCGTCGCACAGCGCCGCGCCCAGCAACGCTTCGTTGTGCCGCAGCAGGATGCGTCGCCACGCCTCCGGCTGCTGGCGTGCGACATCGGCCAGGCCCTGCACCAAGGCCTCGGACAAGGCGTGCTGTACCGAGCTGTAGACCGTATCGCGCTGCAGATCCTCGCGGCTTGCGGTAGGCGTCAACCGGTTGGACTCGATCACCCCACCGATAAAACCTGCCCACGGCGGCAGCAGTTCGCGCGCGTTGTCGTCCAGCAACATGCCGCGCAGGAACACCGACAGATTGCGGTTGTCGCTGGTGCCGTAGGTCGCACCGTCCTGCACCCATAACAGGCCGACGGCATCGCTGCCCTCCTCCGCACGCACCGGCATGCAGCACAGCGGTTCGAAGTTGCGCTCGAAACGCGCGGCAAACTCGCGCTGACGGCGCCATGCCTGCACCGGATGCAGCGGCACCGCATCGTGCGTGCGCCACGGTGGCGGCTCGGGGTTGATCGGCCGCGTGTCGGCACCGATCCAGATCGGCTCGCGCAACAGCGCGCAGTAGCGCGACAGGATCTCGCGCAGCCGCCCTTCCTGTGCCAACGACAGATAATCGGCATGCAGTTCCAGCACCACCTCGGTGCCCACCTGCGCGCACGCCGGGATCGGGCTCACCGTGTACTGCTCGGCATTGCTGGAGATATAGCAATGTCCCAGCGTGGGGGTCTGGTACGAAGTGGTGCGCACGGTCACCCGCCGCGCCAGCACGAAGGCCGACAGAAAGCCCAACCCGAACATGCCGATCAGGCCGCTGTCCTCGTGCCCGCCCTGGCGCAGCCCACGCGTATAGCCCACGCCCACGGTGGCCAGGTAATCATGAATTTCCTGCTGGGTCAGGCCGGCACCGGTATCGATGATGCGCACGATGCCCTGGGCAGGATCGGCGTGTACTTCGATGCGCGATCCGCCTTGCCAATCCGGTTGTTCCAGGCGGCGACGCAGGATGGAGTCGTGCGCGTTCTGCACCAGCTCGCGCAGTGCGACCATCGGTGTGGAGTACAGATGCTTGCTGAGGACGGACATCAGTCCATTGAGATCGACGCCTGCGCGGCGGATCTGCGAGGCGTCGGTGGCCTCGGGGGTGTGATCTTGCATGATCGGTCGTCGTTTCCTTGGCGGCCGCGCCCATCCTCGGACGCGCCTCATGGGTGCCAGTGCCAGCCCGAAAGGATAGCCGCAAGCCACCTTGCACGCACGTCTCGGTTAGGCTCCTGCCCTCCGTTGCGTACAGCGACAACCGCCGCATCACCTACTGGAAACGACCGCCACGGCCTGATAGCGCTGCCAGGCCGTGGCGTGCAGAGATTAGCGCTGCAAGGTCTCCATCGGCGCCTCGTTGAAGTGCTGGCGATAGCCCTTGGCCAGCGCAGAGCGGCTGCCCACGCCCCAGCGGCTGGCCGCCTGCAATACGCTGCCGCAGCCGCCCTCGGCCAACAGTTCGTCGCGGATGCTCTGCATGCGGTAACGGCGCAGCACCTGGGTCGGCGACAACCCGGTGGCGGACTTGAACGCCTGCTGCAGCGCCCGCCCGGTGACCCCGATCTGTGCGGCCACCTCATTGATCGACAGATCCGAACGGTGCGCATTGGTGATCATGTAGCTGTAGGCACGCCGGTATTTGGCCGGCAACCGGGCGGAAATGTCGTCGCTCACATGCGCCGGCGTGCCGCTTTCCAGTAACCGTGGTGCCTGCACCTCGCTGCGCAGGCATTGCACCGCGCCCAGCGCATAGCGGTTGTAGAGCAGTAACGCTTGTTCGGTGCGCCCCAGCGCCTGGCTGATCTTGGCCTGGCAATACTCGAACTCCAGGTTCCAGCGCGGCGCATGATGACGGCCGGCACCGGCCAGCGCACGCTCGGCCAGATCGGCACGCCCCACCGCCAAGGCGGCCAGCGCCAGCTCCACCTGTGCGTCCTGACGGGCGCACGGCGGACAGCCGGTGGCCGCGGCCGGCAACGCATCGATCTGCGCATCGAAGCCGAAGGTATCGCCGCCGGCGATCCGCAGCAGGTTGCGCACATGCCGCATGCGCTGTGCCAGCACCGGCATGCTTTCGGCCAGATCGGCGATGCACGCGCGCAGGTCGCCGGGCTCGAAGGCATGCGCGGCATCTTCCTGGCGCAGCGTGGCCTGCCAGAACACATGGTCACCCATGCGGTCGGAGCGGCGGATGCGCAGCTGCGCAATCATGTCCAGACGCAGCGCCGTGGCGATGCGCACCCAATCGGACGCACCCACCTCCAGCTCGGCCAGCACCTCGTTGGCGCGCTCCAGGGTCTGCAAGGCCAGTGTGCTCTGGCCCAGGTGGAAGTGGGTCAGCGCCTTGCCCAGCAGGCTCTCGCCGCACAGGGCAGGTGGCGTTTCGCGGTCCATCGCCAGCTGTGCAAAGCAGTTCAACGCCGCACTCAGGCGCCGCTGGCTCAGCATCAGCCAGGCCGTGTTCCGGCACGACAACAACCGCAACTGGCGCTGATGCCCGCGCATCGCCTTCAGCGCCTGCCGATAGGCGTCTTCGGCCTCTTCTTGATATTCCAGGATCAGCAGCGCATCGCCGCTGGCACCGAACAGACTGACTTCATCGTCGGTGCCATCGGCTGCACCCTGTCCGTCGCGTCGTTGCTGGAGATGTTGCAGTCCCTGTGGCCAAGCACCAACCAGCATCCTGCTCGTATAGATAGGAAGACGTTCTGCGTAAGACAACGCAGAGATCGCTGCGAAGTAGGTGGAAAGGATCATGCCGGTCTCTCTCATGGGGGGGCGGAGCAAAGGACAACAAAACGCCGGGCTCGCTGGCGCAAATGATTGTATGCAGCGGATCCAATGGAATTTCTCACCTGAAGACACTGAAAAAATCAAAAAATCTCACTCTGTAGTCAAACGTGTACGTCGTGCATTTCGCGAGATACGGTGACTTTTTGCATACCTGTAGCGTTGTCGTGCGCGGGACATTTGACGCCATTCGGCAGGGTATTGAGGGGGTTTGTCTGCGCCGATGCTGCGGCGCATTCTGGCAACGTCTGCGAACGGGTTGCTTCCACGCACATTGATCGATGTCGGCCGTTGTCATGCCGATGACCGTCCACTGCATGCGCACGTGCGCCAACGTTTCTGTAAAGCGATGGCAGCAGGCATAGCGCGCTGCTGAATCGCTCCCGACATATTCCAGGCGGGCCAGTTCGTACGACGAATCGCAATACCTTGGTCTAGACCTTTGCAAACCAGACCGTGGGATCGAGCGCATCGGCTCATTGCTGCGCCGTCGTGCCGCTGCAACACGCAACGCGCGGCCCGGACTCAGACATGCCCTAGATGTAAGAGCTCCGTTACGTCTAGATGAGCGCAGGTTAAAGCTGCCCCCTACAAACCCGAAGAAACGTGCGCAACAGTGAAACTTTCTGCCTTTGCAATGGTACATACCATTCGTCCGGCCTCGGCTGGACCCTCCCCCTGGCAGCCGAATGGTCCGACGATGCATCCATCTCTCCATCTGGGTTTTGCAGTGCCACCGGTCGCGCGGCATCGGCATCCGACCGGCTATGGGTCTGCGTGCCGGCATCGGACATCCGGCTAATGCATGACCATTCTTCTCACGCGCACGGATCGGCGTTCCTGTTGACGCAGGATGCGCGTCTGGCCTCCCAGGTCAACGCCAGTTTGGCGCCGCTTTCGTCCAATTTTTCGGTGTTTTCCGACGAATTGGAACTTTTGCGTTCGCTGCGGCATTCGCCCTGCGAGTTGCTGATCTTCGATGCCAGCTGCGTTACCTCCGACGACAGCTCGCTGCTGGCATGGCAGCGCTGCCACAGCGGCCATCCCACACCGCTGATCGTGGTGGGACGTTTCGATAGCGCCAACGACATTCTGGGCTGGTATCGCGCAGGCGCGCAGGACGTGCTCGCGCTGCCGTTCAATTCGCACGAATTACACGTCCGTGCGGCGCTGGCGATGTCGCCGGTGACCCAGGAATGCCCGGAAACGCAGCAACTCAGCGTTGGGCCATACCAGTTGATCCGCGACGAAAATACCGTGTACCTGCATGGCAAGCCGGTTGTGCTGACCGCACGCGAGTTCTCGATTGCCTGGCTGTTGTTTTCCAGCCCCGGTGTGTGTTTCCGGCGTTGCCAGTTAGCCAAGGCGGTCTGGGGCAGCCACACCGAATTCACCGACCGCACCATGGAGCAGCACATCTACAAGCTGCGCAAGAAACTGCAGCTGTGCAACCACAGCGGTGCAGTGCGCATCCGAACCGTGTATTCGCACGGCTACAAGCTGGAACTTGCGCTGCACGACAAGGATGCAACGACGATGAGCAAGGCGGTCAGCCCCAGTCTCAGCCCGGCCCATCGCGCCGCCGCCTGCTGAGCGAATGCGCGATGCAGTGCGCGGTCTGCAGTGCGCTGATCGCGCACTGCTGCAGAAGGTTTGATGATGCTGCGTGCCGCGGCACGCGATATTGATCGCAATGCTCGTTGCGCTGCATCTAAACCGCATCGACGCTGTGAATCAGCCAGTGCATCCGCAGTCGAGCGCTTGCAGATTCCAGCGTCCGTTGTCCAACGCGCTGCGCGCCTGGCCGGCATCGCGCGAAATCGATGCCTCATTGGACGCGTTGATCTGATCAAGGCACGCCACAAACGACAACGGCGCAGGGAGATCCCTGCGCCGTTGCCCGGTTCCAGCGAGTGCGTGAGTTACTGCTTGGGATTCTCGCCGTACTCGTTCGGGTTTGGCACGCCTTCAATGCACATGAAAACCAGCAGCACGAAAGCGCCCACGTACGGCACCAGGCAAATCAGATAAAACCAGCCGGACTTACCCTGGTCGTGCAGACGGCGCACCGTCACCGCAATGCCCGGCACGATCAAAGCCAGCACAAAGATCACCATCACCGCGACAATCAGCCAGGCCACCGGGCCTGGATTATTCTCGCTGCCCATCACCGCCGCAGCCACGGCAAACAGGCCAGTCAGCACGATCAGCACCAAGGTCTGCATCAGCGCGAACATCCAATATTCCTTGCGACGCGAGCGACCATTGAAGTCGGCATAGCGCTTGAGCGGCAATAACATCCATTCCATCGTGATTCTCCTGAAAGCGGCAGTGAGCGGTGTCTGTGATCCGGAGCACAGTGCAACGGGCCGCGCCTGTTGCCATAGCTGCAATCTTTCTGAAAACGCTTTCTCGAAAAGCAAATGCAATAATGGCGCTCGTCCGACAAACGGTTTGCAGGGGGTGCAGGCACAGCGCGATGAGCGCAGCCCACCGACTTGCTGCGCCTCGCAAGGCGCGCGACGGGCTTGCGCGTCTCTCGCATCCGAGCGTCGAGTCGATATCGCTGATCGGCGCCAAGCTGATCGCTCACCGGTGACCAGACGGCAATCGGCAGAAGCGATGGCAGCACCCAGCCGCCACCACGGCCGAGGCCGCGCATCCGGCGACGCACAACAACGTCGCCGCATGCACAGATCACTCCACCGGCAGGCCACGCGTAGACCTCAGTCGGCGGCCGCTTCCAGTGCCTGGCTCAATCGCTCCACCGCGATGATTTCCATGCCTTTGATGCTGGTCGTCTTGGGCGCGTTGGCGCGGGGCACGATCGCGCGCTTGAAGCCATGCGTGGCGGCTTCCTTCAGGCGGTCTTCGCCATTGGGCACCGGGCGGATTTCACCGGACAGTCCCACTTCGCCGAACGCGATGGTCTTTTCGGCCAACGGCCGGTCGCGTAGCGACGACAGCACTGCCAGCAGCACCGGCAAATCCGCCGCAGTTTCCTGCACGCGGATGCCGCCGACCACATTGACGAACACGTCCTGATCGCCCACCACGATGCCGCCGTGCCGATGCAGCACCGCCAGCAACATCGCCAGCCGGTTCTGCTCCAGCCCCACCGCAACCCGACGCGGGTTGGACAACGGCGAGGCATCCACCAATGCCTGCACCTCCACCATCAGCGGGCGGGTCCCTTCGCGGGTGACCATCACGCAACTGCCCGGCTGCTGGGTGCTGCCGCCGGACAGGAAGATGGCCGACGGATTGGAGACCTCCTTGAGGCCCTTCTCACCCATCGCGAACACGCCCAGCTCGTTGACCGCACCGAAGCGGTTCTTGAACGCGCGCAGCAAACGGAACCGGCTGCCGCTCTCGCCTTCGAAATACAGCACCGCATCGACCATGTGCTCGAGCACGCGCGGGCCGGCAATGCCGCCTTCCTTGGTCACATGGCCGACCAGAAACACGGCGGTGCCGGTTTCCTTGGCGTAACGCACCAGCCGCGCCGCGCTCTCGCGCACCTGGCTCACCGAGCCTGGTGCTGCGGTCAGCGATTCGGTCCACAAGGTCTGCACCGAATCGGCCACGATCAGCTTGGGCCGCGCCACGCTGGCGTGCTGCAGGATGTTTTCGATACCGGTTTCGGCCAGGGCGTTCAGGCCTTCCAGCGGCAGATCCAGCCGCACCGCGCGCCCGGCGACCTGCGCCAGCGACTCTTCGCCGGTCACGTACAACACCGGCAGACTGCCGGCCATGCTCGCCAGCGCCTGCAGCAGCAACGTCGACTTGCCGATACCCGGGTCGCCGCCGATCAACACCACCGCCCCTTCCACCAGCCCGCCGCCCAGCACCCGGTCGAACTCGCCGATGCCGGTGGACACGCGCGCCTGCTCGGACTGCTGCACGTCCTTGAGCGCGGTGATCTTGGGCGCCTCGGCCTTGCCGGCCCAGCCGCTGCGCCGCGATGCCGCAGGCGAGGCCTTGCCGCCCGGCGTGGCGCTTTCGAGCACGATTTCGCTCAGCGTGTTCCAGACACCGCAGTCGGTGCACTGCCCCTGCCACTTGTTGTACTCGGCGCCGCACTCGCCGCAGACATAGGCCGTTTTCGCCTTCGCCATCGTTCCTGTCCGTCGTTGCTGAAGCATCAGGATAGTGGCTGACGGTCTCAACGTGCGCGACGCGAGCCTTGCGGGATGCGGGATGCGGGATGCGGGATGCGGGATGCGGGAATCGTGAATCGTGAATCGTGAATCGTGAATCGTCAGAGTCGAAGACAATCTGTTGCGCTATGCAATGACTTGCGTGCAGACGATGCACATGCGCTCGCCGATGTCTCGTTGCCGCCGGTCTCGGATCACATCGATGCGCCGAGGCATTGATGCATTGATGCACCTACAAAAAGCTGCCTGACCGGCACGACCAGTCAGGCAGCTTTGGCTCCACCTCCCACGTTACGCAATGCCGTGGGAGTGCATCGCTTAGCGCGCCTTGTACAACTCGCTCAGGCGATCCGGTTTGCCGGCGATGCGTTCCAGATGCGGGTACAACAGGCCGCCGTGATAATCGATGCGCACGGTGTCGTAGCAGTCCAGGCGCTTGACCAGCAGTTCGATCGGCGCGGTGGCGCCCTTGGCCGCCTTGATTGCGTCCTTGATCACGTCTGCGCTGAAAGCGCGGCCATTGACCGCAATGATGGTGTTGCCGGTAATCAGGCCCGCATTGAACGCAGGGCCGTCCCACAGCACATCGCTGATTTCGCCCGAGGCTTTCAAGGACAGGCCAAGCGAATAAGTCAGGCTGGCGTCCTTGTCATCGCTCTCGTCGGCCTTTGTGGCCAGGTTCGGCTCTTCGGTGTAGACCAGCTTCCAGCCATTGGCTTCGATGCCGCCATTCAACGAGCCGTGCCCGTTCATGCGCTCGCGCAACAGGCTCGCCCAGTCGTACGCCGCCACGCCGTTGAGCGTGCTCACGATGTCGTCGAAAGTGTATGGGTTGACGTCCCAATCGCCGTTCTTCATCCCGAAGAACGCCTTGCCGAAATCGTCGATGGAGCGCTTGTTGTTGGTCAACGCGCGCAGCTTGCTGTCCACTTCCAGCCACATCATCTGGCCGCCGGAATAGTAATCCTCGCTCATCTGATAGTTGCGGTACGCCTTCGGGCGGCGCATCGACATGGTCGGGTCGTTGGTGGTGTCCTGCACCGTGCGCCAGGCCATGCCGGGGCGACCACGCTCGTACTGGGCCGCCACGCCGGCCAGCATGTCGAGGGCCTGATCCTGCGTCCACAACCCGGACCGCGCAGCCATCACCTCGCCCCAGAACTGGGTCTGGCCTTCGTACAACCACAGCAGGCTGTCGCCCATCGGCACGTTGAAATTGGGCGTGGCCAGATCGGCGCCACGGCGATACTTGCCGTTCCAGGAATGGTTGAATTCGTGCGCGAGCAGGTCGCGCCCGGTCCAGCTCTTGTCCCACTCGGTGAAGTAGGTCGGCACGCCGCTGTTTTCGCTGGAACGGTGATGCTCCAGGCCGATGCCGCCCAACTTCTTGGTCAGCGCCAGCAGGAATTCGTAGTGATCGAAATGGCGCGCGCCATAGAGCTTGTCCATCTGCTGGACCAGCGCCGCATGCGCCTTGATCTGCTCCGGCTTGGCCTCCAGCGACTTGGCCTCGTCGGCAAACACATTGAGGTAAACCGGCTGCTTCCCGGTACTCAGCTCCAGGCGCTTGTAATACTTGCCGGCGAACATCGGTGAATCGACCAGATCGTCGAAATCGATCGGCTTGAAGCTCACCGTGTCGCCGACGCGGCGATCGGTTTCCAGCGCGGTGGCATAGCTCCAGCCGGCCGGCAGGGTGACGCTGGCCTGCGCCTTGATGTTGCGCGCGAAGTAACCGGCCGGATACAGCGCCGTAGTGTTCCATTGCAGGTTGAGCATTTCCGGGGTCATCATCACCCGGCCCTGGCTAGGGGCCTGCGGCGAGAGGAACTTGAACTCGGCGGTCAGCTCGGTGGCGCCCTGCGGCACGTCTACCTTGAACGCGTAGACGTCGAATTGATCGCGCGTCCATGGCACCACCTTCCCATCAACCTTGATCACCAGACCGGCCAGTTTGTCGATCGGGCCGGTCGGCGAGTGGTTGCCGGGGATCCACTGCGGATACAGCAGCGTCATTGGGCCCGGCTTGGCCGGCATGGTGGTCTTGACCTTGAAGATGCGGTGCGCCAGGTCGGTGGCATCCACGTCGATCTTCAAGGTGCCCTCGAACGGCACGTCCTGCGGCGGCGCGGTTTGCGCGGCAGCGGGCAACGACAGCGCTGCCAGCAGCGACACGAACAATAGGGTGGGCATTTTCATCGCAACTCCGCAGGTGACCTGGAACAGGCAAGCCCACGATGCTAAGCGCCTGCCTGAGCTTCCCCGTATGCCATTGGTCATGCTGCGGGCGATTGACGCTTAAAAAAAAGCCACCAATCACTTGGCGGCTTCTTCTTCAACGGTGCGTCGATCCGGCGGGTGCCGTCTCAATGCATCATGTTGACGTTCATGTTGTGAAGCACCCACAGCGAACCGACGATCACGATACCGATGATCAGCAACGAGAACAGGCCCACCTGCACGTTGGAACGCTGCTCGGGCGTGCGATCCATATGCAGGAAGTACACCATATGCACCAGCATCTGCACGGCGGCCATGACCGAAATCACGACGATGGTGACGCCCCTGGAGAACGCCCCGCTCATCACCATCGCAAACGGGATGACGGTGAGGATGACGGCCATGACAAAACCGATCAGGTAGGACTTCAGACCGCCGGCATGTGCATCGGCCGCGGTCTCGGTGTGGTGGTGATTGGCCATTACAGCGCTCCCAGCAGGTAGACGACGGTAAACACACCGATCCAGATGATGTCCAGGAAGTGCCAGAACAGGCTCAGGCACGCCAGACGCGTGCTGTTGCGCGCGGTCAGGCCGTTCTTGGAGATCTGGATCACCAGCACCGCCATCCACAACAGGCCCGACGCCACGTGCAAGCCGTGGGTCCCGACCAGGGTGAAGAAAGCGGACAGGAACGCGCTGCGCCCCGGACCCGCACCCTCATGGATCAGGTGATTGAATTCCCACACTTCCATGCACAGAAAGCCGATACCCAGCAGCGCGGTCACGCCCAACCAGCCATACAGCCCGGCCATGCTGCGCTTGTGCGCTGAAATCATCGCAAGGCCAAAACTCAAGCTACTGAACAACAGCACGAAGGTTTCCACCAACACGAACTTCAGATCGAACAGCTCTTTGGCGGTCGGCCCATCCACCGTGGCGCCCGAGAGCACCGCATAGGTCGCGAACAGACCAGCAAACAGCAGGCAGTCGCTCATCAGATAGACCCAGAACCCGAAGACGGTGTTGCCACCGCCGTCGTGATGCTCGTGGTCGTCGTGCCCGCCCGCATGGGCGGCGTGGTCAAGCGTGGTCGAGGAAGACATGGTCATACCACCTTCGCGGCCTGCGCCGCTTGTTGCTGTTCGAGCAAGGCGAAGCGCGCATTTTCGATGCGTTCCACTTCGTCGGCCGGCACCCAGTAATCGATGTCGTCGTCGAAGGTACGTACGATGAAGCTACCGATCATGCCGACCAGGCCGATGATGGCCAGCCACCAGATGTGCCAGATCAGACCGAAGCCCATCAACACGCTGAAGGCACCGATATACACGCCTGCACCCGTGTTGCGCGGCATGTGGATGGCCTCGTACTTGGACGGACGCACCCAACCCTTACCGTTCTGCTTGTCGGCCCAGAACTGGTCGCGGTCTTCGATGTGCGGCAGCACGGCGAAATTGTAGAAAGGCGGCGGCGAAGAGGTCGCCCACTCCAGCGTGCGGCCGTCCCACGGATCGCCCGTGTAGTCCATATGCTCCTTACGTTTCCAGACGCTGTAGGCGATCTGCAACAGGTTCAAGAAGATACCCATGCCGATGATTGCAGCGCCCACTGCAGCCACGTACAGCCACGGCGCCCACTCGGGGTGGTTATAGGTGCTCATGCGGCGTGTCATGCCCATGAAGCCGAGCACATACAGCGGCATGAAGGCCACGAAGAAACCGATGATCCAGCACCAGAACGAGGCCTTGCCGATCTTCTCGTTGAGCTTGAAGCCGAACGCCTTGGGGAACCAGTAGGTCAGACCCGCCAGGTAACCGAACACCACGCCGCCGATGATCACGTTATGGAAATGTGCGATCAGGAACAGGCTGTTGTGCAGCACGAAGTCCACGGCCGGAATCGCCAGCATCACGCCGGTCATGCCGCCGATGGTGAAGGTGATGATGAAGCCGATCGTCCACAGCACCGGCGAGGTCATGTGCACGCGACCGCGGAACATGGTGAACAGCCAGTTGAAGATCTTCACGCCGGTCGGGATCGAGATGATCATCGTCGTGATGCCGAAGAAGGCATTGACGTTGGCGCCCGAGCCCATGGTGAAGAAGTGGTGCAACCACACCACGAACGACAACACACCGATGCACGAGGTGGCGTACACCATCGAGGTGTAACCAAACAAACGCTTGCGGCTGTAGGTGGCGATCAGCTCCGAGAAGATGCCGAACGCCGGCAGGATCAGGATGTAGACCTCCGGGTGACCCCAGATCCAGATCAGGTTGACGTACATCATGGCGTTGCCGCCACCGTCGTTGGTAAAGAAGTGCGTGCCCAGGTAACGGTCGGCACCCAGCAGCGCCAGTGCCACGGTCAGGATCGGGAATGCAGCGATGATCAGGATGTTGGTGATCAACGCCGTCCAGGTGAAGATCGGCATGCGCATCAGGGTCATACCCGGTGCGCGCATCCGCATGATCGTCACGAAGAAATTGACGCCGGTCAGCAACGTGCCCAAGCCGGAGATCTGCAACGCCCAGATGTAGTAGTCGACACCGACCCCTGGACTGTATTCCAGCCCCGACAGCGGCGGATACGCCAGCCAGCCGGTCTGCGCGAACTCACCAACGCCCAGCGAAATGTTGATCAGCGCCGCACCGGCCACGAACAGCCAGAAGCTCAGCGAGTTGAGGAACGGGAACGCCACATCGCGCGCACCGATCTGTAGCGGCACGACCAGGTTCAACAACCCGGTCATCAACGGCATGGCCATGAAGAAGATCATGATCACGCCGTGCGCAGTAAAGATCTGGTCGTAATGGTGCGGCGGCAGCACGCCTTCGCCGCCGTTACCCGCCAGCGCCTGCTGGGTGCGCATCATCGCCGCATCGGCAAAACCGCGTAGCAGCATGACGAGCGCCACGATGATGTACATCACACCGATGCGCTTGTGATCCACGGAGGTGAACCACTCCGTCCAAAGGTAGCCCCACAGCTTGTACTTGGTGATGGCACCCGCGATGAGCAGGCCGAGCAGGCCCGCGCCACCGAGAGCAATCATGATGATCGGCTCATGGTACGGAACCGCCTCGATCGTCAGCTTACCTAACATCAGTTGTCTCCGAAGTACACATAGCAAACGGCTCTACGACCGTTGCCTTACCGCCGGCATGGCTTTCAGAATGATGGCTACCCATCATGTATTTATCGATCAGCGACCGGAACATGCCGTCTGGTACCGCAGAATAATAGGTAACCGGATACTGCTCCTTATCGTTGCGATTGGCGGCCAGCACCTGGTATTCGGCAGCGGTCAGCACTTTCGGCGACGCCTTGACCTTGGCCACCCACGCCTCGAAGCCGGCCTGATCTGTGGCACGCGCCACGAAGCTCATCTTCGAGAAACCATGACCACTGTAATTGCTGGACAGACCGAAATATTCGCCCGGCTCGTCAGCAATCAGGTGCAGCTTGGTCTCCATGCCTGCCATCGAATAGATCATGCTGCCCAGGTGTGGAATGAAGAAGGCATTCATCACCGTGTCGGAGGTGATCTTGAAGTTCAGCGGAGCATGCACAGGGAACACAATTTCGTTGACCGTGGCGATGCCCTGATCCGGGTAGATGAACATCCACTTCCAGTCCAGCGACACCGCCTCGATATTGATCGGCTTGACGTCCGAATCCAGCGGCCGGTAAGGATCCAGCGCGTGCGACGAGCGCCAGGTCAGCACCGCCAGGACCAGGATGATCACGCACGGGATCGACCAGACCACCACTTCGATGGCGGTGGAGTGCGACCAATCCGGCTCGTAGCGCGCCTTCGTATTGGATGCGCGGTATTTCCACGCGAACGCAATCGTCATCACGATCACCGGGATGACCACGATCAGCATCAACACCACAGAGGTGATCAGCAGTTGCTTCTCATCGTGGCCGATCTGGCCTTTCGGATTGAGGATGGCCGAGTTGCAACCTGCCAGCAGCAGGAACGGCAACATCAGACCTGGACGAAGTAAACGCCCGAGGTGGTTCAGCGGAATCATCGGTCGATCCAAGTGCGAAGGAACGCCAGCCGCGCTTCGCCTCCCGCTAAGGAGATATCCGACGGCGACCTTCCTCTAGAAGGCTGGCCCGCGCAGATCGAAGTCACGGAGTGACGCCTCAATTTTAATCTTTGCTGCACCTGCGCGAAACCCATCGGCGCTGGTCCGCCGCAATAAATTTGCGCAATACCGTGCGACATGTTGTCGCAGTGCAGCGCAACCGAAAAAAGATCATAACCACCGCCGCTGCAGCCCGCATCCTGCAGCCGCACCGGATTGCATGCGAAAACTGGTTGAAATACGCCAAACGCAACTGGGCCGACCGAGGGCCGACCCAGCGCTGAAGCAATGGTGCCGGAAATAGGAATCGAACCTACGACCTACGCATTACGAATGCGCCGCTCTACCAACTGAGCTATTCCGGCTAGCCCTCCATTGTAGGAGCGGAGCCGGGGGCTGGTCAATCGCCGAGGCGGCCGTGCACTGCGTGGCTGGCGTCGGTTGCGGTGGATCCATACGCTGCCCACCCTGCCCGACCATTGTTGGCCGCCGTCGCACGATCAGCTGACCAGACGCAGCCGCAATTCCTTGGGCAGCGCGAACACCATCGATTCCGGTTCGCCCTCCAGCTCGGACACAGTGCCTGCGCCCAACTCGCGCAAGCGCGCCAGCACACCATCGACCAGCACCTGCGGCGCAGAAGCGCCGGCGGTCAGGCCGATCTGCTGCTTGCCCACAATCCAGGCCGGGTCGATCTCGCTGGCGTTGTCGATCAGGTAGGACTCCACCCCGTCGCGGCGGGCAAGCTCACTCAATCGGTTGGAATTGGAGCTATTGGGCGAACCGACCACCAGTACCAGATCACACTGGCGTGCCAGGTCGCGCACCGCGTCCTGGCGGTTCTGGGTGGCGTAGCAGATATCGTCGTGGCGCGGCCCCTGCATCGCCGGGTAGCGCGCGCGCAGGGCTTCGATAATCCCCATGGTGTCGTCGACCGACAGCGTGGTCTGGGTGGTGTAGGCCAGGTTGTCCGGCTGATTGATCTGCAGCGTGGCAACCTGCTCGATATCCTCGACCAGGTAGATCGCGCCCGGACCGCGCTCGCGACTCCACTGGCCCATCGTGCCTTCCACTTCCGGGTGCCCGGCATGGCCGATCAGCACTACGTCGCGCCCGGCCCGGCAGTGCCGTGCCACCTCGAAATGCACCTTGGTCACCAGCGGACAGGTGGCGTCGAACACCTTCAAGCCGCGGCGTTCAGCCTCCTGACGCACTGCCTGTGAGACGCCGTGGGCGCTGAAGATCACGGTGGCGTTATCGGGCACTTCGTCGAGCTCTTCGACGAAAATCGCGCCGCGCTGTTTGAGGTCGTCGACCACGAAGCGGTTGTGCACGACTTCGTGGCGCACATAGATCGGCGCGCCCAGCGTCTCGATCGCACGCTTGACGATCTCGATCGCACGGTCGACACCGGCACAAAAACCACGGGGATTGGCGAGCAGGACATCCATGGCGGGCATTCTACGGGAATGGAGAAAGAGGGGTCGGACCGGCGGGCATGCGTCTGCCGGGCTCGCTTCAGCGCGGATTCCCGGTTCCGGACTCGCGATTGCCGGATTTGTCGAACAGCCCGAACACGGCGATCCCGATCGCACCGCCCACAATGGCCGAATCGGCGATGTTGAACGACGGCCAGGTGTGGCTACCGATGTACCACTGGATGAAATCGACCACGTGGCCGTGCATCAGCCGGTCGATCACGTTGCCGATCGCCCCGCCGATCACCAGCGCGTATGGCAGCGCGCTGCGCCAGTGCCCGCGCGCGATGCGCGACAGCCAGAACGCCAGCAGGCCGCTGATGCCCACTGCCAAAGCGGTGAAGAACCACAGCTGCCAGCCACCGGCATCGCTCAAGAAGCTGAATGCCGCGCCGGTGTTGTAGGTGCGGTACCAGTTCCAGAACCCGTCGATCACCGGCACGGCGGTGTATTCGGGCAGGCTGGACAGCACCCAGGCCTTGCTCCACTGGTCGAGCCCGACCACGAGGGCGGACAGCAGCAGCCAGATCAGGGCGGAGGGGGTGGGTCGTTGACTCATGTCGGAAGGTCGCAGGTGGTGGTGGCTTCTCCGACGCCGGAGAAGATGCCTGGATGGCGTGGGCGATGGCACAGATGAGAATTGCAGAGAACGAAGGCGAACACTGGATGACAGGCAGACGAGGATGGCATGCAGGCTTCGGTCAGCTGCCCTGCCCCGCGTTGTCGCATGCGCCACGCTTCAGCAAGCGGGCGCGACGATAGCGATGCGTGCGGCGCTACGCGAACGTGTGTCGCTTCAATCCGCGTGACGCGGCAAGCTACTCCAGCAAAGCGCGTTGCAATGAAGGACCTCGGCAGCGTGTAGCGACATCTTCCGCAACACGCTGCCGACGTTGCCCTGCATCAGAACCAGCGACGTACCTCGCCGGGGCCTTCGATATTGCTGACGCAGCGGCTGCACAGTTCCGGGTGACGCGGGTCGCTGCCCACGCTGGCCTGGTGATGCCAGCAGCGCACGCACTTGGCCTTGGTCGTGGGCTGCGCACTGACGAAGATGTCGTCGGTGCTGGCCGCAGTCACGGTGACATCGCCACTGATGAACAAAAAGCGCAGCTCCTCGGCCAGCGGCTGCCAGCGCGCGGCGGTCTGCGCATCGGCGGCCACGGTGATCTCCGCTTCCAGTGCCGCACCGATCGCACCATTGGCACGCATCGGTTCCAGCACCTTGGCCACCTGCTCGCGCAGGGCCAGCAGCTTGTCGACGTCGGCACTGGTCAGCGCGGCATCGGCGGGCAATGGCGCCAGGCCGTCGTACCAGGTGGCGAACAGCACGTTGCCGACATGCGCGCCCGGCAGATACGCCCACAACTCTTCGGCAGTGAAGGTCAGCACCGGCGCCACCCAGCGCACGAACGCTTCGGCAACGTGATACATCGCGCTCTGCGCCGAACGCCGGCCGCGCGCGTCTTCGGCCATCGTGTACAGACGGTCCTTGGTGACGTCCAGGTACAACGAGCCCAGATCCACGCTGCAGAAATTCAGCAGCGCCTGCACGATCTCGGCGAAGTCGTAACGCGCATAGGCGGCCACGATCTTTTCCTGCAGCTCATGCGCGCGATGCACGATCCAGCGGTCCAGCAGCACCATGTCGTCCAACGCCACCAGATGCTGCAGCGGGTCGAAGCCATGCAGGTTGCCGAGCAGGAAACGCGCAGTGTTGCGCAGGCGGCGATAGGCATCGGCGTTGCGCTTGAGGATCTCCTGCGACAGCGACATCTCGTTGCTGTAGTCGGCCGATGCGATCCACAGGCGCAGGATGTCCGCGCCCAGGGTCTTCATGATGTCCTGCGGCTCGATGCCGTTGCCCAGCGACTTGGACATCTTGCGGCCGTGCTCGTCCACGGTGAAACCATGGGTAAGGCACTGCTTGTACGGCGCCGCCTTATTCATCGCCACGCCGGTCAGCAGCGAGGACTGGAACCAGCCGCGGTGCTGATCGGAGCCTTCCAGATACAGGTCGGCCGGCGTGGGCAGGCCGCGGTCCACCAGCACCGCCTCGTGGGTCACGCCCGAGTCGAACCACACATCCAGGATGTCGGTGATCTTGTCGTAATCGGCCGCTTCGTCGCCCAGCAGGTCGGCCGCTTCCAGCGTGTACCAGACGTCCACGCCGCCCTGCTCCACCCGGTCGGCCACCTGGCGCAGCAGCTCGGTGCTGCGCGGATGCGGCTCGCCGGTTTCGCGATGCACGAACAGGGCGATCGGCACGCCCCAGGTGCGCTGCCGCGAGATGGTCCAGTCCGGGCGGCCTTCGACCATGCCGGCGATACGTGCCTGGCCCCAGGCCGGATACCAGGTCACCTGTTCGATCGCCTTGAGCGCATCGGCGCGCAGATGCGCCTGCTCCATCGAAAAGAACCACTGCGGCGTGGCGCGGAAGGCGATCGGCGTTTTGTGGCGCCAGCAGTGCGGATAGCTGTGCTCCATCTTGCTGGCGGCCAGCAACACACCGGTGTCGCGCAGCGCGTCGATGATGACGTCGTTGGCCTTCCAGATATGCAGCCCGGCCAGCACGGTGTCGCCCAGCGGCGGGGTCGATGGCAGATAAACGCCGCGCCCGTCCACCGGGTTGATCTGCGCAGCGCCGTAGCGCTCCAGCAGCCCGTAGTGCTTGGAGACCTGGTAATCCTCCTGACCATGCCCTGGCGCGGTGTGCACCGCACCGGTACCGTCCTCGGCCGACACATGGTCGCCCAGCAGCAGCGGGATCTCACGTTCGGCATAGAACGGGTGGTTCAACAGCAGTTGCTCCAGCGCTGCGCCCTTGGCATGGCCATGCACCACCACCTCGTCCACGCCGTAGCGCGACAGTGCCTTGGCCGCCAATGCTTCGGCGATCACCAACCAACGCGGTTGGCCGCGCTCGGCCGGGCCTTCGACCAGCACGTAATCCAGTTCCGCACCCAGGCTGACCGCCAGCGAGGCCGGCAGCGTCCATGGCGTGGTGGTCCAGATCGGCACTGCTACGCCCACGCCCGCCGGTAGCGCCGCACCGAATGCGGCAGCGACAGCGCCCGGATCGCGCGCCGGATAGGCGATGTCCACCGTCGGCGACACCTTGTCGGCGTACTCGATCTCGGCTTCGGCCAGCGCCGAACCGCAGTCGAAGCACCAGTGCACCGGCTTGACGCCGCGGGTCAGATGGCCGTTGTCGACGATCTTGGCCAGCGCGCGCAGCTCGTTGGCTTCGAAGCGGAAATCCAGCGTCTTGTACGGGTTGTCCCAATCGCCGACCACGCCCAGGCGCTTGAAATCGCGGCGCTGCAGATCGATCTGCTCGGCCGCGTATTCGCGGCATTTCTGGCGGAACTGCGCTGCGTCGAGCTTGACGCCAACCTTGCCGTATTTCTTCTCGATCGCAATTTCGATCGGCAAGCCATGGCAATCCCAGCCGGGGATGTAAGGCGCATCGAAGCCAGCCAGATACTTCGACTTGACGATGATGTCCTTGAGGATCTTGTTGACCGCATGGCCGAGATGGATCTGGCCGTTGGCGTACGGCGGGCCGTCGTGCAGCACGAACAGCGGGCGCCCGGCCGCGTTTGCGCGCAGCTGCGCATACAGGCCCTCGCGCTCCCAGCGGTCCAGCATCGCCGGCTCGCGCTTGGGCAGGTCGCCGCGCATCGGAAATTCCGTCGCAGGCAGATGGAGAGTGGCTTTGTAGTCTTGGGTCACAGGAATCTACCGTTGCGCTGCGTGAGGTGATGTGCGGGGATCTTGCAAAGGCGTCGCATCCAGGGCATCTGCATCTGCAGCGCGTTGCGAAGAACTGCCATGTCGACCATCCAGGAAAGAACCGACGGAGCGGGCAAGGTCCCGGTCGGCGGCAAGCAATCGCGAAGGGCTAGCAGCGAGCACGGCACGCGCCTTGGCGGCATCGCGGTGCATCTGCACGGTCAGCGCCTCAAGGCCATCGAACTTTTCTTCGTCGCGCAGCTTGGCGACGAATTCCACTTCGATGTGCCGGCCATACAGATCGCCCTGAAAATCGAACAGATGCGCTTCCAGCAGCGGCTCCACACCGGCCACCGTCGGCCGCGTGCCGAAGCTCGAGACAGATGGCCATGGCGTCTCGGCCACACCGTGCACCCAGGCCGCATAGATTCCCGACAACGCCGGCGTGCGCGGAAAGCGCAAGTTGGCCGTGGGATAACCCAAGCTGCGACCGAGCTGCTTGCCGCGCACCACCCGGCCACCGATGGCGTACGGGCGGCCCAGCAAGTCGCCGGCATGGGCGAATTCGCCGGTGCCGAGCAGTTCGCGAATGCGCGTTGCCGAAATCCGCTCGCCGTGCAGATGCACCGGTGCGATTTCGCCGGCCGCAAAGCCATGCTGTTCGCCGAGCGTACGCAGCAGGCCGATGTCACCACCGCGCCGATGACCAAAGCGGAATTCCGGGCCGATCCAGACCTCGCGCGCGCATAGCCGGCCAACCAGTGCCAGCCGCACGAAATCATCCGCGCTCATCTTCGACAGACGACCGTCGAAACGGATCATGCCCACGCTGTCGGCGCCAAAACCGTACAAGCCTTCGATCTTGGCACGCGCCAGGGTCAGGCGCGGCGGCGGCGCAGCGGGCGCAAAAAATTCGCGCGGCAACGGCTCGAAGCTCACTGCCACTGCCGGCACGCCAAGGACGCGCGCACGCGCCACGGCGTGCTGCACCAGCGTCCGATGCCCAAGGTGCAGGCCATCGAAGGCACCGATGCAGACCACGCTTCCGCGCGGGAACAGCGTCCCGCCCTCGACGTCTCTAAACAGCCTGCTCATTCCTCGTTCCAAACAGATGCCGGCCCGGCGGCCGACCCTCGCTGATACATAACCTGCAAGTATAGCCGGGCCGGTCAAGCCGCATGGGTGCGCACTTGGGCGCGGCAGCGCCCGATTGATCGCAGTGCGATTGGTTGCCCGAAATACGCCACAGCCCAGGCGGCCTTGCAGCACACCCACTCACTTCGACAGTCGCCCTAGCCTTCGCGCAGATGCCGCGGCCGCAGCCCCAGTGCCAGCTGCGCGACCAGATAGGTCGCCCCGCCGCTGCCCACCAGCACTGCCAGCCAGCCAATGCGGCTCCACTTGTCCATCTGCGTAAACGACGGCAGCCACCACAGCAGGCTCAGCAGCACTGCCACCATGGCCGCACACGCCAGCAGCAGACGCAACGCATAGCTGCCCCACCCTGGCCGGCGCTGATACACGCCGGATTTGCCCAGCCAGTACCACAGCAATCCCAGGTTGAGATAACTCGACAACGCACTGGCGATGCCCAGCGCCAGGTGCAGGCCCGGCTGCTTGCCCAGCGCCTGCATCACGCCCTGCGCCTTGAGCTCGGGCGGTACCATGACCTGATACACCACTGCCAGCAGCGCGAAGTTGAACACCATGTTGGCGATCAGCGCCGCCACGCCGGCACGCACCGGGGTGCGGGTGTCCTGGCGCGCATAGAAGGCCGGCAGCAGCACCTTGAGCATGGCGTAAGCCGGCAGACCGAAGCTCAGGCCGTACACCGACATCGCGGTCATGCGCGTATCGAAGGCGGTGAACTGGCGGTACTGGAACAAGGTCGCCACCAGCGGCTCGGCCAGCAACAGCAAGCCCAGCATCGCCGGCATCGCGATCAGCAGCGTGGTGCGAAACCCCCAGTCCAACGCGCCGGAGAAGGCAGTGCGGTCGGTCTTGACGTGATGGCGGGCCAGCGCCGGCAGGATCACCGTACCCAGCGCCACCCCGAACACGCCCAGCGGCAGCTCCAGGAACCGGTCGGCCAACGACAGCCACGATTGCGAGCCATCGGCCAGGCGCGCGGCGATCACCGTATCCAGCATCAGGTTGATCTGCGCGATCGACGAGCCGAACAGGGTCGGGATCATCAAGGTCAGCACCTTGCGCACATCCGGGTGATTCCAGCCCCAGCGCGGCAGCGTCAGCAGGTCGATGCCCTTCAACGCCGGCAGCTGGAACAACAGCTGCAACGCGCCGGCGACCAGCACCGCCCAGCCCAGCGCCAGGATCGGCACTTCCAGCCGCGGCGCCAACCACAAGGCGCCGGCGATCATGCACAGGTTGAGGATCACCGGCGTCAGCGCCGGAATGGCGAAGCGCTGGAAGCTGTTGAGCGCGCCGCCGGCCAGCGCCGTCAACGAGACGAACAGCAGGAATGGGAAGGTCAGCCGCAGCAGATCGACCAATAAACCGTATTTTTCCGGATCGGTAGCCGCGCCATCGGAAAACACCGCGGCCAGCTGCGGGGTGAAGATCAATCCCAGCGCGGTGATCACCAGCAACATCCCGCCCAAGGTACCGGACACGCGCGCCATCAACTCGCGCAGATCGGCGTGCGGGCGGGTCTCCTTGACCTCGGTGAACACCGGCACGAACGCGGTGGCGAACGAGCCTTCGGCAAATAACCGGCGCAGGAAATTGGGAATCCGGAACGCCACCCAGAACGCGTCGGTCACCGCATTGGCGCCGAAGGTGGTGGAGATCGCCTGGTCGCGGATCAGGCCCAGCACCCGCGAGATCATGGTCATACTGCTGAATGAGAGCAGGCCTCTCAACATGCCGGGCTTGCTCACGCTGCATCCCTCTTGACAACTGACTTGACGTACATATCTGGGTCCATCATACTTTCGCGCTTGCTTTTTCCACCATACCGATTTTTCAGGAACCCACCACCGTGGCCAATATCAAGTCCGCCAAGAAGCGCGCCAAGCAGACCATTGTGCGCAATGAGCGCAACACCGGTCAGCGTTCGATGCTGCGCACCGCCGTCAAGAAGGTGATCAAGGCCCTTGACGCCAACGATGCTGCAGGCGCCGAAGCCGCTTTCGCCGTTGCTCAGCCCATCCTCGACCGTTTCAGCGCCCGTGGCCTGATTCACAAGAACAAGGCTGCGCGTCACAAGAGCCGCCTGACCGCTCGCATCAAGGCTATCAAGGCCGCGTAAGCGATCAGTTGGTTCATTGCCGGGAGCCTGGCTTCCGGCAATACAGAAAAACCCGGCCTTGGCCGGGTTTTTTGTGTGCCTGCGCCCGCACTCAGACCGCATTGCGCGCATCGAGCTCGTCTTCGCGCTGGCGGTCGAAGAACGCCATGACGTCTTTCATGATCGGGAAGGTGCCGTCGCGCCCGAGGGCGGACACCAGGTACCACGGCGCCGTCCAGCCCAGCTCGGCCACGATGGCTTCAGCGGCCGCACGCGCCTCGTCTTCGAACATCAGGTCGGCCTTGTTGAGCACCAGCCAGCGCGGCTTCTTCAGCAATTCGGGATCATGGCGTTCGAGCTCGCGCTCGAGGGTGCGCACCTGCTCGGCCGGTGATACACCGTCCACGCCACCATCCATCGGCGCCATATCCACCAGATGCAGCAACAGGCGGGTGCGCTGCAGATGGCGCAGGAACTGCGTACCCAGACCGGCGCCGTCGGCCGCACCTTCGATCAGGCCCGGCACATCGGCGATGACGAAGCTGCGGTACGCCTCGACACTGACCACGCCCAGATTCGGGTACAGCGTCGTAAACGGATAATCGGCCACCTTCGGCGTGGCCGACGACACCGCACGGATCAGGGTGCTCTTGCCGGCATTCGGGAAGCCCAGCAGGCCAACGTCGGCCAGCAGCTTCAGTTCCAGCTTGAGCAAGCGCTCCTCGCCCTCTTCACCAGTGGTGGACTGGCGCGGCGCGCGGTTGACCGAGCTTTTGAAATGCATGTTGCCCAGGCCGCCCTTGCCGCCCTTGGCCACCAGCAAGCGATCGCCATGCTGGGTGAGGTCGCCGATGACTTCGTCGGTCTGCACGTTCATCACCACGGTGCCGACCGGCACCACGATGATGCGGTCTTCGCCGCCCTTGCCGTAGGCCTGACGGCCCATGCCGTTCTCGCCGCGCTGCGCCTTGAAGATGCGCTCATGGCGGAAATCGACCAGCGTATTGACGTTCTCGTCGGCCACGATCCAGACGCTGCCGCCACTACCGCCATCGCCACCATCGGGTCCACCCAGCGGAATGAACTTCTCGCGGCGAAAGCCGACACAGCCGTTGCCGCCATTACCGGCGGTGACCAGGATTTCTGCTTCGTCGACTAACTTCATGAGCTTGCAACCGGGAATTGAGAATGGGGAATAGGGAATCGGCACAGCGAGTGGCCGCTTCCTGCCAGCAAGAATGCTTGCCGGCACGGCCGCAGAATCCGGTCGGGGCGCAGAACCGCTTTTGCGATTCCCGATTCCCCATTCCCGACTCCCGGCCTTCAAACAAAAAACCCCGCCGAAGCGGGGCTTTCCGTTTCGTTCACAGCGCATTACTGCGCTGCGAACCGGCCTGCATGGAGCGGGCGATTACGCCTCGGCAACCACGCTGACGGTACGACGCTTCTTCGCACCCTTGACCGAGAACTCCACCTTGCCGTTCACCAGGGCGAACAGGGTGTGGTCACGGCCGAGGCCGACGCCGGCGCCCGGATGGAACTGGGTGCCGCGCTGACGCACGATGATGTTGCCGGCGTCGATGGCCTGGCCACCAAAGATCTTCACGCCGAGGTACTTCGGGTTCGAATCGCGACCGTTGCGCGAGGAACCTACGCCCTTTTTATGTGCCATGACTGGTTCTCCTTACTTCTTGTCGCCACCGGCAATGCCGGTGATCTCGATTTCGGTGTAGTACTGACGGTGTCCCTGACGCTTCATGTGGTGCTTGCGGCGACGGAACTTGATGATGCGCACCTTGTCGGCGCGGCCATGGGCCACGACCTTGGCGGTGACCGAGGCGCCCTTCAGCGCATCGCCCAGCTTGATGCCATCGCTATCGCCCAGCATCAGGACGGTGTCGAAGGTGATCTCGTTGCCAGCTTCGACTTCGAGCTTTTCCACGCGGAGCGTTTCGCCCTGCGCGACGCGGTATTGCTTACCGCCGGTTACCAGAACTGCGTACATGACCAGGTGTTCCTCTGTAGTTATTATGGTCGCATCTGACGTGCCCTGGGGCAGACAGGAGCGGGATTGTACTGGCCTAGCGGGTTTCGGGTCAACCCGCAAGCCGGATGCCGGCCGGTTCCCGACCGACGGCAGGCCGGCTCGCCGCAACCGAGCGCAATCGCGCCAATGCAACGCATCATCCGGCCGCCACAGCGGCCCGGTCAGACTGGCATTTGCGGCAATTGCCCTCACTTAGGTCGGCGGGTAGGCTGATCGACTGCCACTCATTCCTGCTGAGCACGCTCGCACCACTGCCGGTTCGCCGGCCCGACATCGGATCCCCCATGGCGATGGATTTCATCCGCATCCGCGGCGCGCGGACGCACAACCTCAAGAACATCGATCTCGACCTGCCTCGCGACAAATTGATCGTGATCACCGGCCTGTCCGGTTCGGGCAAGTCGTCGTTGGCGTTCGACACCATCTATGCAGAAGGCCAGCGCCGCTACGTCGAGTCGCTGTCGGCGTATGCGCGCCAGTTCCTCAGCGTGATGGAAAAGCCGGACCTGGACCACATCGAAGGCCTGTCCCCGGCCATTTCAATCGAGCAAAAGTCCACCTCGCACAACCCGCGCTCCACCGTCGGCACCATCACCGAGATCTACGACTACCTGCGCCTGCTCTACGCACGCGTGGGCCAGCCGCGCTGCCCGGACCACGGATTCCCGCTGGAAGCACAGACGGTCAGCCAGATGGTCGACCACATGCTCACCCAGGACCAGGAACAGCGTTACATGCTGCTGGCGCCGGTGATCCGCGATCGCAAGGGCGAACATGCGCAGGTGTTCGAACAACTGCGCGCGCAAGGTTTCGTGCGCGTGCGCGTGGACGGCGAGCTGTACGAGATCGATGCGGTGCCGGCACTGGCGCTGCGCCAGAAGCACACCATCGAGGCGGTGATCGACCGCTTCCGTCCGCGCGAGGACATCAAGCAGCGGCTGGCGGAAAGTTTCGAAACCGCGCTCAAGCTCGGCGAAGGCATGGTGGCGGTGCAGTCGCTGGACGACCCGGCCGCCGCGCCGCATCTGTTCTCGTCCAAGTACAGCTGCCCGGTGTGCGATTACTCGCTGCCGGAGCTGGAACCGCGCTTGTTTTCCTTCAACGCGCCGGTGGGTGCCTGCCCAAGCTGCGATGGCCTGGGCGTGGCCGAATTCTTCGACCCGGACCGCGTGGTCGTGCATCCCGAGTTGTCGCTGTCGGCCGGTGCGGTACGCGGCTGGGATCGGCGCAATGCCTATTACTTCCAGCTGATCGCCTCGCTGGCCAAACACTACAAGTTCGACGTGGATGCGGTGTGGAACACGCTGCCGGCCAAGGTGCGCCAGGCGGTGCTGTTCGGTAGTGGCGATGAGGTGATCAGCTTCACCTACTTCACCGATGCGGGCGGGCGCACCACGCGCAAGCACCGCTTCGAAGGCATCCTGCCGAACCTGGAACGCCGCTACCGCGAAACCGAATCGCCGGCGGTGCGCGAAGAGCTGACCAAGTACGTAAGCCAGCAGCCCTGCCCGGCCTGCAACGGCACGCGTTTGAATTGCGCTGCGCGCAATGTATTCGTGGCCGATCGCCCGCTGCCGGAACTGGTGGTGCTGCCGGTCAACGAGGCGCTGAACTTTTTCCGTGGTTTGTCGCTGCCGGGTTGGCGCGGCGAGATCGCCAGCAAGATCGTCAAGGAAATCGGCGAGCGGCTGGGCTTTCTGGTCGATGTCGGCCTGGATTACCTGACCCTGGAACGCAAGGCCGACACCTTGTCCGGCGGCGAGGCGCAACGCATCCGTCTGGCCAGCCAGATCGGCGCCGGCCTGGTGGGCGTGATGTACGTGCTGGACGAGCCCTCGATCGGCCTGCATCAGCGCGACAACGAACGCCTGCTTGGCACACTGACGCGGCTGCGCGATCTGGGCAATACGGTGATCGTGGTCGAGCATGACGAAGACGCGATCCGCCTGGCCGACCATGTACTGGACATCGGCCCGGGTGCCGGCGTGCATGGTGGTGAAATCTGCGCACAAGGCACGCTGCAGGACATCCTGGAATCGCCGCGTTCGCTGACCGGGCAATACCTGTCGGGCAAGCGCCGCATCGAGATTCCGAAGCAGCGCCACAAGCCCAACCCGAAGATGATGCTGCATCTGCGTGGGGCCACCGGCAACAACCTCAAGAATGTCGATCTGGACATTCCGGCCGGCCTGCTGACCTGCATTACCGGCGTGTCCGGCTCGGGCAAATCGACGCTGATCAACGATACCTTGTTCACGCTGGCGGCCAACGAAATCAACGGCGCCTCGCACACGGTGGCGCCGCATCGCGAGGTCGAAAATCTGGACCTGTTCGACAAGGTGGTGGATATCGACCAGTCGCCGATCGGGCGCACGCCGCGCTCGAATCCGGCCACCTACACCGGCATGTTCACGCCGTTGCGCGAGCTGTTTGCGCAGGTACCGGAATCGCGTGCACGCGGTTATTCGCCCGGCCGTTTCAGTTTCAACGTGCGTGGCGGCCGCTGCGAAGCCTGCCAGGGCGACGGCATGATCAAGGTGGAGATGCACTTCCTGCCCGACGTGTACGTGCCCTGCGATGTCTGCCATGGCAAGCGCTATAACCGCGAGACGCTGGAGATCCGTTACAAGGGTTTCAACATCAGCGACGTGCTGCAGATGACTGTTGAAGACGCGCTGCGCCTGTTCGAGCCGGTGCCGTCGATTGCGCGCAAGCTGGAAACGCTGGTCGATGTCGGCTTGAGCTACATCAAGCTGGGCCAGAGCGCGACCACGCTCTCCGGCGGTGAAGCGCAACGGGTCAAGTTGTCCAAGGAACTCTCGCGTCGCGATACCGGACGCACCTTGTACATCCTGGACGAACCGACCACCGGCCTGCACTTCCACGATATCGAAGCCTTGCTCGGCGTGTTGCACAAGCTGCGCGACGAAGGCAATACAGTGGTGGTGATCGAACACAATCTGGACGTGATCAAGACCGCCGACTGGATCGTGGATCTGGGCCCGGAAGGCGGCCACCGCGGCGGCACCATCCTGGTCTCCGGTACGCCGGAAGATGTGGCCGCGCACAAGGCGTCCTACACCGGGCAATTCCTGGCCAAGATGCTGCCGTCGGTGAAGGCGCGCGAGACGCGTCCGGCGGCGATGGCCAACAAGCCCGATGCGCGCCCGCCGCGCAAGGTCAAACCGGAGAAGGTGGCCAAGGTCGCCAAGTCCGCCACCAAGAAGACTGCGAAGAAGAAGGCAAGCTGATGAGCGAACACAAGATCCTGGCACGCATCCCGATCAGCGTGCGTTGGCGCGACATGGACAGCATGGGCCACGTCAACAACGCCAAGTACATTTCGTATCTGGAAGAAGCGCGCGTGCGCTGGATGCTGGGCGTGCAAGGCGTGTCAATGACCGACCGCATAGCGCCGGTGGTCGCGGCCACCAACGTCAATTACAAGCAGCCGCTGATCTGGCCCAACGACATCACCGTGGAGCTGTTCGTGGAGCGGCTGGGCAACAGCAGCGTGACCATCGGCCACCGCATCTTCGACCAGAAGGACGACAGCAAGCTGTACTCCGATGGCAACGTGGTGGTGGTGTGGATCGATACGCAGACCGGCAAGAGCGCCGCGCTGCCGGATGCGGTGCGCGCAGCCAGCAGCTGAGTTCCGATCGGCGCGGTCGTTGACTCCGTCAACGCAAAAAAACGGCGGCTCCGTGAAGAGCCGCCGTTTTCGTTTGAACGCTGGCGTGACTGCGCGACAGCGAACGATCAGGACCCTGGCGCGCGTTTGCGTGCTTCCAGCGTGGCCTTGATCTGGCGACCATCCTGCAAGGTAAAGCTCACCGGCACCTGCGCGCCTTCCTGCAAGGGCGCGTTGGCGTCCATCAGCATCAGGTGCAGGCCGCCCGGCGCGAGCGGCACCGACTTGCCGGCCGGCAACGCCAGCTCGGGCACTGCCCGCATGCGGCTGACGCCGTTGGTCTGCGTGGTTTCGTGCAGCGACACATCGGCGAACACGCTGCTTGTGGCTGCCGTGATCTTCAGCGGCTGCGCACAGCCGTTTTGAAACTGCCCGAAGCCGGCCGCCATGCCCATGCCTCCGGGCGGCGGGATGCGGATCCAGCCGTTCTTGAATTCGGGCAGGCACTGCGCCGACACGCCCGCACTTGCCAGCACTGCCAACGCCGCGAGCAACACGCCGGCACGCATACGCCACCTGCTTCGACTGCCGTCTATCATGACCCGACCTCCAGGAGCCCCGAATGAGCATCCAGATCTTAGACCATGGCCGTCTTCGCGAAATCCGTCTGGCGCGTCCGCCGGTCAATGCGCTGGACAGCGCGCTGTGCCAGGCGTTGAGCGTTGCGGTGCAGCAGGCGGGCGACGAGGTCGATGGCATCGTGCTGTCGGGCAGCGAGCGGATTTTCTCCGGCGGCATGGATGTGCCGCATCTGCTGGCGCACGGCACCGACCGCGCCGCGCTGCTGGCCAGTTGGACCGCGTTCTTCGCTGCGGCGCAGGCGCTGGCCAACAGCCGCGTGCCGGTGGTGGCAGCCATCGGCGGGCATGCCCCGGCCGGCGGCTGCGTGCTGGCGTTGTGCTGCGACTACCGGGTGATGGCGCGCAGTGCCGATACCGCCAAACCCTATGCGATCGGTCTCAATGAAGTGCAAGTGGGCCTTGCCGCGCCGGAGGGCATCCAGCGCCTGTTGCGCCGCGTGGTCGGTGCGCACCGCGCCGAGCGCCTGCTGATCTCCGGGCAACTGCTGCCGGCCGAACAGGCGGTCACGATCGGCCTGGTGGACGAGCTGGTCGATGGCGAGTTGGTCACCGCGCGTGCGGTGGCATGGCTGCAGGAGCTGCAGCAGCTGCCGCGCCAACCGATGCTGACCACGCGTGCGATCGCGCGTGCCGATCTGCGCGCGGCCCTGGCGCCGGAATTGATCCAGCTGGAGCGCTTCATCGATGGCTGGTACGCAGCGGATGCGCAAACCGCGCTGCACGCCCTGGTCGCGCGCCTGCAAAAGGCCTGAGCCGCGCCCTCGCAGCGCCCCTTGGGCGGGCCGGTATACTCGCGGTCCGTCGCACGCCCAGGCCAGCCCCTTGTCCGCCACTGCCGAACCCGTCGTCTCCGAACTGATCAGCCTGCTGTCGCTGGAGCGCCTGGAGGACAACCTGTTTCGCGGCCAGAGCCGCGACATCGGCACCAAGTACGTCTTTGGCGGACAGGTACTGGGACAGGCATTGTCGGCAGCGCAGGCGACGGTCGAAAACGGGCGCCAGGCGCATTCGCTGCACGCGTATTTCCTGCGTGCGGGCAATATCGACCACCCGATCGTCTACGACGTCGATCGCACCCGCGATGGCGGCAGCTTTTCGGTGCGCCGGGTCACGGCGATCCAGCACGGCAAGGTGATCTTTTTCTGCGCGGCCTCGTTTCAGGAACGCGAAGACGGCGCCGAGCATCAGTCGGCGATGCCGGTGGTGCCGCCACCGGAAGACATCGAACCGGCCGCGCCGCTGGCGCCGGAGGTGTTGGCGAAACTGCCGGCCAAGGTGCAGCGCTGGCTCTCGCGCGGCGGCCCGTTCGAGTTTCGCCATGTGCTTCCGCGCGACGAACTCAAGCCGCCCAAGCGCCCGCCGTTCCAGCAGATGTGGCTGCGCTTGAACGACCCGATCGGCGACGATGTGGGGCTGCATCAGGTGCTGCTGGCGTACGCGTCGGATTTCCAGTTGCTGGGCACCTCCACGTTTCCGCATGGCATCAGCTATTACACGCCGAATGTGCAGATGGCCTCGCTCGATCATGCGCTGTGGTTCCATCGCCCGTTCCGCACCGACGACTGGCTGCTGTATTCGCTGGACAGCCCCACTGCGCAAGGCGCGCGCGGCCTGGCGCGCGGGCAGTTCTTCACCCGCGACGGGGTGCTGGTGGCCAGCACCACGCAGGAAGGCTTGATCCGGGTGGTGCCCGAGGGCAGCGCGATTGCCGTGCCGGCCAGGGAGTAACCGCCGGAGCGCGGCAGCGCGTGTAGTCGATTGAAGTTTCGTACTGGCCCTGAGGTACGCGCCCAGGCACGTGCTCCCTGCGCGCCACAGTAGCGGCAAGCTGGCATGCTCCACCGCCGCGCGCCCACGCTCAGCTGACCGCGCACTCCGCATCCTGATGTTTCATCTTGAACCGGCGCCCCAGCGGCGCCATCTGTTCCGGACCCAACGGCGTTTTCCACCATGCGCAAGATCTTCAGCAGTCAACGTATCGAAACCGCCGAAGGCGTCGCCAATCTATTGCGCGATGCGGGCATCGAGATCCGCATCAGCAACGGCCGCTCTTACCAGAGCAAGCGCGGCGGCCAGTTCAGCTATCTGGAACAGAGCCACGCCCAGGCGCAGCCCACCGTGTGGATCGTGCATGCCAACGACCAGCCGCGCGCGCGCGAACTGCTGCGTGACGCCCGCCTGCTGGACACCACCCGCCGCGACCTGCCGAATGTGGAATACACCTTCCGCGAAGGCGAAAACGGCTCCAGCGCCAGCGCGCGCAGCTGGGCCTGGCGCCTCCGCCTGGTGCTGCTGCTGGTGATCGGCGCCGTGGCCATGGTGGTGGTGATGCGCCATCGCAGCGCACCTGCGCCACTGGCGCCGGCGGCACAGCCGGCGTCGCAACAGGCGCCGGCGCCAGACGCCGCCCAACCGGCAGCAGACGACGAAATGCGTGTGCGGATCCAGCCGGTGCGCTGAGCGCGGCCGGCCAGAGCGCGGCGCGCCCAATTGCAATTGATGGCGGGATAGCCGCGCGCACGTCATCAGCCCGGTCACATCCCTTGCCGGCATGCGTCATGCTGGCAACAGGACATGGATTGCGCCGATGAACGCCAACACGCTGGACCTGATGTTGCAACGCGAACTGCCCAACGCCGCGGCCGGCTGCCAGCAGGCGTACGGACGCATCGTGGGCGCCTGCCAGAACACGGTGACCGCCATCGCGCTGGCCATCACCCGCGACATCGCAGCCAGCGAAGACATCGCCCAGGAGGCCTTCCTGCGTGCCTGGCAGCGGTTGGCGCAGCTGCATCAGCCGGCAAGCTTTCTGCCCTGGCTTCGGCAGATCACCCGCAACCTTGCGCGCGACTGGCTGCGCGCCAACCGCCATCGTGCGCTCAGCGGCGAGGCTGCCGAGCTTGCCATTGCGATGGCCGCCGACCCGGCGCCCTCCCCTGCCGACCAGCTGCTACAGGTGGAAGAAGAGATCGCCGCGCTCGATATCATTTCTGCACTGCCGGAAGAGAGCCGCGAAACGCTGCTGCTGTATTACCGCGAAGGCCAGAGCTCGCAACAGGTTGCCGCGCTGCTCGGGCTCAGCGACGCGGCGGTACGCAAACGGCTGTCGCGCGCCCGTGCCAACGTGCGCAGCGAGTTGCTGCGCCGCTTTGGCGAGTTCGCACGCGGTAGCGCGCCGAGTGTGGCGTTTGCCACCGCGGTGACCTCGGCCACGTTGCTTGCTGCGCCCGGCAGCGCAAGCGCAGCCATCGTGCTGACCGGCATGGGTGGCGCGGGCAAGCTAGGCGTGAGCGGATTGACCGGCTCGGCACTCGGCGGCGGCGGCGCCGCTGGCGCGCTCAGCCTCTGGCTCGGCATGCCGGCACTGTTCGCTGCGTGCGCGGTGCTGGTTGCCGGATTCGGCACGTACTGGTCGTGCTGGTACCTGCTGCGCTTCGCGCAGACCGCCGCTGAGGCAGCAGCGATCCGTCGTTTCATGCACATCACCACCCTGAGCTCGGTGCTTGTGGTCGGCAGCACGCTTCTGCTGAAACAGCTGGATGCCGGCGCGTGGGCATCGCTGCTGATGCTGTGCGCGGGCATGGCGGTGATCAACTATCAATCCATCCGGGTGCTGCCACGCGTCATGCGCCCCATGCTGGAACGCGATGCGCGCAGGCGCGGCGCCACGCGTGCACCGCTGTTGTACCGCTGCATGTTCAGTCCGGGCGCGATGGTGGTGAGCACAGCGGCCGTCATTCTGCCGATCGTGCGGCACTACATGCAGCTGGGAATGTTCTGAGGCCGGCGTGACGTCACCGCAGTACCGGCAGTTGCAACCCGTTCCGAGACGAGGACATACGGCTGCGGATTCACCCGCGCTGGCGGCAGCACCGGCTTTGCGTCACGCAGGCTTGGCGACATGGTTGTCGCGACGCACACTGAAGCACGCTGCGGCGCAGCCTGCCTGCTTGCCTGCCTGCCTGCAACGGTGAACGCCGCGGGCAGCAACGTCGCATGGTCCGAAGTGATGCGTTCATACCCGACTTCAGTGGCCACCGGGTAGCGCCCACGCTGCTACAAGCAGGGAGAATTCGACCAGACCCCGGAGTCATGAAGTGAAGGCGAGTCTCTTCACCAGTCTGCTGATGATGGCCAGCAATGGTGCTGCTACGTGTTGCTGCTGGTTGCAGCGACCGACGCGCCTGTCACGCGCCGGCCGCTGCATCGGTGCGCCCTAACTGCTTAGTTGCCCGCAGCAGGCTTGGCCGGCATCGCAGGCTTGCCGTGGTCGCCACGCTCACCCGGACCGCGCGGGCCGTGGTCGCCACGCAACTTCGATGCCGCGTCGAACTCGGCCTTGCTCAACTTGCCGTCCTTGTCGGCGTCGGCCTTGGCGAACCATGCATCGCGATGCTGCTGCATGCGCGATTCGCGGTCGGCACGGTCGACGAAGCCGTCCTTGTTGACATCCATCTGGTCGAAGCGCGCAGCGAACTTGGGGTCGGCCTTGGCTTCTTCGCGGCTAATGCGGCCGTCCTTGTTGGTATCCAGCTTGGCCATCCATTCGCCACGTCCGCCGCGGCCATCACGGCCCGGCCCACGATGATGCGGGCGCTCATCGCGCGACAGCTTGCCGTCCTTGTTGGCGTCCAGCGTGTCGAATTGCGCGGCCAGTTTCGGGTCCGCGGCCGCTTCGCTGCGGTCGATCACGCCATCGCCGTTCTTGTCGAGCTTGGCAGGGCGCGGCGCATCGCCGGGGGCCGGCACGGTGGCGGCGAACGCGGTGCCGGTGGATAGCGCTGCCAGCACGGCCAGGGCGAGGAAAGGTTTGCGTGACGTCATGGGACACTCCTGGAAGATGGAAAGCACACGCGGCACCTGCATGGGCCGCATCGCGTGGGTGGTGCGTCCGGATCGTCCGTGCGCTGCCACCAACACCCACATCAACGAGCCGTCGGCGTGCGCGTTGACGTCCGGGCCGGGCGTATTCATCCGGCGGACAGTCGCCGCTGCTGCGACGCACAGGCGCTATCCTGCGGCCATGGCCATCCATGCCGACACTCACGACGACCTGCGCCTGTTCCAGACCGGCGTGCATGCCTGCGGCTATTGGTCCGACCGGCAAGCGCGCGACCTGGTGCTGGACCCACACGACCCGCGTCTGGGTGCGATCTATCCGCAAGCCCTGGCATGGGGCTTCCGCCGCTCCGGCGATCTGGTCTACCGCCCGCATTGCGAACGGTGCCGTGCCTGCGTGCCGGTGCGCATTGCGGTGGATGCCTTTCGTCCCGACCGCAGCCAACGCCGGTGCCTGGCACGTAATCAGGACCTGGTCGTGCGCGTGGTGGCTGCCGAACGCACCGAAGAACAACTCGCGCTCTATCGCCAGTACCTCAAGCACCGGCATCCCGGTGGCGGCATGGACGAGCATGGCGCCACCGAATTCGACCAGTTCCTGATCGGCGGTTGGTCGCACGGGCGCTTTCTGGAGATCCGCGAACCGGCCACTGCGCACCTGCCCGGCCGGCTGCTGGCCGTCGCAGTGACCGATGTCACCGAGCATGCGCTGTCGGCGGTGTACACGTTCTACGCGCCGGAGGCGGCCGCGCGCAGCCTGGGCACCTTCGCGATCCTGCAGCAGATCCACTGGGCACAACGCGAGCGGCGCGCGCATGTCTATCTGGGGTACTGGATCGACGGCCATGCAAAGATGAACTACAAGCGCCGCTTCACTGCACTGGAAGCCTACGACGGCCGCCAATGGCGCGGATTACCCGCGACCGCATCGGCGCCGTGAATCGCAGCGCGCGACATCGGGCTGTCGCTTCGGGCATGCGAGAATCGCCCGATGATCAGACCTCTTCTTTTGCTTGCGCTGACCGCGCTATGCCCCGCCTGCACCCATCGCACGCCGGCATCGGCTGCTACCTCCGATAGCGTCACTGGCGGACCCGTGGCGACACAGCTACGCATCGCCACCTACAACACCTCGCTGTATTCGGACCAGGCCGGTGGCCTGATCCGCGAGTTGCAGGGCGACAGCGCACATGCGCGCAAGATCGCCGCCGTGCTGCAGCGGGTGCGCCCGGACCTGGTGTTGCTCAACGAATTCGATTTCGACCCGGACCACCGCGCTGCCAATCTGTTCCAGCAGCGCTATCTGCAGGTTGCCCAGCCGGGCGGCGGTGAGGCATTGCGTTATCCGTACCGCTATCTGGCGCCGGTCAATACCGGTGTGCCGAGCGGCCTGGATCTGGACAACAACGGCAACAGCGGCGGTGAAGGCCGCTCGCGTGGCAACGATGCCTGGGGCTACGGCTTGCACCCCGGCCAGTACGGCATGCTGGTGTTGTCGCGCTACCCGATCGATGCGCAGGCCGTACGTAGTTTCCAGCTGCTGAAGTGGAGCGCATTACCGGGCGCGCTGCGGCCAATCGCCCCGGGCAGCAAGACCTCGTTCTACAGCGACGCCATCTGGGCGCAGCTTCGCCTGTCGTCCAAATCGCATTGGGATGTGCCGGTGCGCACGCCGCTGGGCCTGGTGCATGCATTGGTATCGCACCCCACCCCGCCGGTGTTCGACGGTGCCGAGAAACGTAACGCTGCACGCAACCACGACGAACTGCAGCTGTGGCGCGCCTATCTGGACAACGCCGCCGACAGCCAGCGCTGGCTCTGCGACGACAAGGGCGGCTGCGGTGGCCTGCCTGTCGACGCGCGCTTCGTCATCCTGGGCGATCTGAACAACGACCCGGTCGATGGCGCCGGCCGGCATGATGCGATCCGCGCGCTGATCCATCACCCGCGCGTGCTGCAGTACCCCACCCCGCAAAGCGACGGCGGCCCGGAAAAAACCGCCGAATATGCGACGCTAGGCATCGCCCATACCGGCGACCCGCAGCAGGTGACCGGCGACTTCGGCCCGCAGGCCGGCACCATGCGGCTGGACTACGTGCTGCCGTCGCGCCAGTTCACCCTGGTCGGCAGCGGCATTTTCTGGCCGGCCAGCGGCGCGCCGGACGCGGCGATTGCCGATGGCAGCGACCACCATGCGGTGTGGGTGGATGTTGTTTGGTAGCTGGGATTGGGGAGTCGGGATTTGGGATTGGGACGGGCGAGTTCCTGGTCCGTCTGCGTTTTTGCGCTTGTCTGGTCGGCGGATGCAGTCACATGCGTTAGCCGCGCTGAGAGGCGCAGCTCTGCTGGCAGCGAGCCAACCGATGATGTCGCTTCACCTCCAGTGATCTGAGTCAAGCGGCACTACCGTGCTTGCTTCTCCCGCCGGAACGTTGTCCTCGCTTATGGGGGAAAAGGTGCCCCGACGGTGCGGATGAGGGTGCGTGCGAAGCCTGGTGCGGATCGCATGGGCCAAGGATGCCGGTCATGGTGACGCAGCGACGCCTGCAGCTTTGGCGGGTTGAAGCAGTGCAGCGGTGCGCTGCACTGCTCAGAACCTACGGCGATCAGCCCTGCAGCTGGATCGTCAGCGCCGCAGCCGCAACACGTGCTTTCTCGCGTGCAGCATCGATGCTGTCCGCGCGTGCCAGGGTGACACCGACGCGGCGATGGCCGTCCACGCGCGGTTTACCGAACAAGCGCAGTGCGGTGTCCGGGTCGCGCAGTGCATCGGCCACGTTGTCGAACACCGGCACGCCATTGCCGTGCGCCAGCAGCGCGCAGGATGCCGACGGGCCGCTCTGACGGATGACGCCGCCATCTTCTGCGCCCACCGGCAGGCCGAGGATGGCGCGCGCATGCAGCGCGAATTCGCTCAACTCCTGCGACACCAGCGTGACCAGGCCGGTGTCGTGCGGGCGCGGCGAGACTTCGCTGAACCACACCTCGTCGCCCTTGACGAACAATTCCACCCCGAACAGGCCCCAGCCACCGAGGTCGTCGGTGATGGCCTTGGCGATCTCCTGCGAGCGGCGCAATGCAGCGGCCGACATTGGCTGCGGCTGCCAGCTTTCACGGTAGTCACCGTCCTGCTGCCAGTGGCCAATGGGGTCGCAGTACGAGGTGCCGCCGGCATGCCGCACGGTGAGCAAGGTGATTTCGTAATCGAAATCGATGAAGCCCTCGACGATGCAGCGGCCGGCACCGGCACGCCCGCCGGTCTGCGCGTACTCCCATGCCGCGGCGAGGTCGGCGTCGCTGCGCAGCGTGCTCTGGCCCTTGCCCGAGGACGACATCACCGGCTTGACCACGCACGGCAAGCCCACTGCGACAATCGCCTCGCGATATTCGGCGGCGGTGTCGACGAAGCGATACGGCGAGGTCGGCAGGCCCAGCGTTTCGGCGGCCAGGCGACGGATGCCTTCGCGGTCCATGGTCAGCCGCGCGGCACGCGCAGTCGGGATCACCTTCTGGCCCTGCTCGCGCTCCAGCGCCACCAGGGTTTCGGTATGGATCGCCTCGATCTCCGGCACGATCAGGTGCGGCCGCTCGCTGGCGATCAGCGCGCGCAAGGCAACGGGGTCGAGCATGTCCAGCACGTGCGAGCGGTGCGCCACCTGCATCGCCGGTGCGTTGGCATAGCGATCGGCGGCGATCACTTCCACGCCGAAACGCTGCAGCTCGATAGCCACTTCCTTACCCAGTTCGCCCGAGCCGAGCAACAACACGCGGGTGGCGGAAGGCGACAACGGCGTGCCGAAAGTGGTCATGAGCGCAGTCCAGATCGAGGGGGCCGCCATTCTAACGGCTGCCAACGGCTGCGCCGACGAATGGCCCTTGCCTGCAATGATATCAAAACGATATCTTTTACTCATCCCACAAGGACTTGCCCTCATGAAAGAGAAGCAGATCGGTTCATTGCCCGGCATTCCCGTCGTCCTGGTCGCAGGCGCCGGCCTGATCGGTGCGGCCTGGTCCGTGTTGACGATGATGGCCAGCACCAGCGCTACGCCAGTCGCCTTCATCGCCGCGGTGCTGGTCGCGGCGGCGGGCATTTTCATACTGGCCGGCCTGTACACGCTGGAGCCCAACCAGGCCGCGGTGTTGAGCCTGTTCGGCAAGTACGTCGGCACCGTCAAGGACGCCGGCCTGCGCTGGAATGTGCCGTTCTACGCCAAGCGACGCGTCAGCCAGCGCGTGCGCAATTTCGAAAGCGGCCGGCTCAAGGTCAACGAGCTGGATGGCAGCCCGATCGAGATTGCCGCGGTGATCGTGTGGCAGGTGCTGGATGCCTCCGAGGCGGTCTACAACGTCGACGACTACGAGAGCTTCGTGCACATCCAGTCGGAAGCGGCGCTGCGCGCGATGGCCACCAGCTACCCGTACGACCAGCACGAAGACGACCAGATTTCGCTGCGCAGTCACCCGGCCGAGATCAGCGAACAGCTCAAGCGCCATCTGGACGAGCGCCTGACCCAGGCTGGCGTGGATGTGATCGAGGCGCGCATCAGCCACCTGGCCTATGCGCCGGAAATCGCCCAGGCCATGCTGCAGCGTCAGCAGGCCAATGCGGTGATCGCCGCACGCACGCGCATCGTTGCCGGCGCGGTGGGCATGGTCGAAATGGCGCTGTCGGAACTGCAGAAAAATGGCGTGGTGCAGCTGGACGAAGAGCGCAAGGCGCACATGGTCAGCAACCTGCTCACCGTGTTGTGTTCTGATCGCGGTATCCAACCGGTGGTCAATGCCGGCTCGTTGTATTGAGAGCAATTGAGAGCAATCGATGAATGTGATGGTGCCCCTGATTGTTGCGCTTTCCGGCCTGCCCGCGCTGGCGATTGCCGCGTCCATCGGCGCGGACGATGACGACCGCGCACGCGGCCTGGGCTTGCGCTGGGCGTTGATCAGCCTGGTCATCCTGATCGGCGCCGCGTGCCTGTACTGGGCCGGCGACAACCGCGCCGGCATCTATGCGGTGGTGATCGGCATGATCATCGGCGTCAACACGCTGATCGTGTCGATGGTGCTGCACCTGCGCCGGCACGGCAGCCGCAGAGACGGCCAATGAGCGAAAAAAAGGCCTACCCGCTGCGTATCAACGCCGATGTACTGGCCGCCGTGCAGCGCTGGGCCGACGATGAGCTGCGCAGCCTCAACGCGCAGATCGAATACGTATTGCGCGATGCGCTGCGCAAGGCCGGCCGGCTGCCGAAGCCGCAGTGCGACACGGAATCCCAACCATGAGCACGCGCTGGACCTACCTGACCATCGAGCTGAAGCCATCATTTGTCGGCACCATCAAGAGCGAAGACATCCAGTCCGAACTGCTGTAACAGGGCAACCTCGGCTGGGAACTGGTCAACATCCTCATGCAGACGCCACTGGGCGCGGCGCTGCTGGTCTTCAAGAAACAACGTTGACGCCCGCGCCGAGCACCGCTCGGCAACTGGAAGGTGGTGGGCGCTGCGCCGATTGCAGAGGTGCGCGGCACTGCAGGCGAGTTCCTCGCAGCAGCAGGTACCATCGGGGCAAACCCTGATGCAGCTGGCCGAGCGCGCTGGCGCAGACTACCCTGTCGCCATGCCGACGCGCTCCGTTCCGACACGACTGCTCAATACCCGTTATATCGAACTGTTGCCCGCCGCACTTTTGCGCGCACGCAGCAATGCCGACGCACGCGTGCTTGCGCAGGCGGATTGGTTATTGCGGCGCAAGCGCGACGGGCGCTATCTGGCTGCACAACTTGCGCACGGGGTCATGCCGCTGGTGCCGCGCCTGGCGCGCGAGCCAGGCCTGGATGAGGCATTCGATCGGCTGCAGGCGGCCGACATGCCCGGCATGTCGCCGGACGGCGTTGAACTCCCGGTCGACGGCCTGCAACGGCGCCTGGCACAACTGAACATCGCCGAAGACGCTTACGTCCGCCACACCGGACTGCGACTGATCGCCGAACCGGCAACGCTGCAGTTCGCCGGGCGCGATCGCTTCGGCCGGCCGCTGTGGCTCAGCGCAGGCGGTGCGCGCGCGTGGCGGCAGATGCATGCGGCCGCGCTGCGTGCGGACATCGTGCTCGATGCAATTTCCGGCTATCGCAGCCACGATTACCAACTGGGCATCTTCGAACGCAAGTTCGCGCGCGGGCTTACCCTGGAACAGATTCTGGCGGTCAACGCGGCGCCCGGCTTCAGCGAACACCATAGCGGCGACGCATTGGATATCGGCACCCCGGACGAACCGCCGGCCGAGGAATCCTTCGAAACCACGCCTGCATTCGCCTGGTTGCGCAGCAACGCGCAAGCGTTCGGCTTCCGGCTGAGTTATCCGCGCGACAACCCGCACGGCATCGTCTACGAGCCGTGGCACTGGCGTTGGTCGAGAGCGTAAGCCGCAGGAGCGTCATGCGCCATGCGACGTGGCTTGATAGAGCCACCCCATCGCGCCGACCACGCTTGCGAAGACATTACTCCTGCGAACGCGGCGTCGGCACCTTGGTCGCCACGCTGAAGTCGGCGATCTTCCACAGGTAGAACGCGGCGTAGGTGCGGTACGGGCCCCAGCGTTCGCCGCGTGCTGCCAGTTCCTTCGGGGTGGGCATCTGCGCCTGCTTGTCCACGCGCTGCGCGCCCTTGCGGACGCCCAGATCGTCGATGGGCAGCAGATTCGGGCGACCCAGGCGGAACATCAGCATCATTTCCACGGTCCAGCGCCCGATGCCGCGCACCGGCACCAGGGCGTCGACAATGGCGTCATCGTCCATGAAGGCGAGCCTGCGCAGCGAGGGAATCTCGCCGGCGCTTTCGCGGCGTGCCAGATCGCGCAAGGCCAGCGCCTTGTTGCCGGAGACGCCGCAGGCACGCAGCGCCGCATCGTCGATGCGACCGAGCGTGTCGGCATGCACCCGCTGCGCGCCGATCGCCACTTCCACCCGCGCCACAATGGTGGACGCCGCCTTGCCGCTGAGTTGCTGGAACAGGATGGCGCGCGCCAGCGCATCGACCGGGTCGAACGGTGTGCGCCACCCCGGCTGCGGGGCGACCGGGCCGATGCGCTTCATCCAGGCGTCCAATGCGCGATCGCGCCGGGACAACTGCGCGAACGCGGCCTCCACATCGAATCCGAGAGCGTGGCGCGGCATGCTCAGCGCCTCAATGCGGCGATGGCCAGCACCACCCAGCCCAGCATCAGGCCGACGCCGCCCACCGGTGCCAGGCGGGTGGGCCACTGCAGCAATGCACCGCCAACCAGGCTGCCGGCAAACAGCAAGGTGCCGAGCAACAGCAGGTACAAGCCCACCCGCCCGATCACCCGTGTCTCGGTGGTGCCCAGCACGGCCAGCACTGCGCCATGGCCGAAGGCATACAGCGCGGCCAACTGCAGCCGCGACTGCACCAGCGCATCACTCACGCCATGCGAGGCATAGGCCGATACGCCCACCGCGGTGGCCGCCAGCAAGGCGCCGCAAAACGCCAGCAGCGAAGGATGTTTCTTACGACGTTCGAGCAGAGGCATGAGGCGAGTTCCGTCACCGTGCGATAGGGCAAAAAAAAACGCGCCGCAAGCGAGCGGCGCGTTTTCGTCTGGATCACGTCATCGTGGTGAGACGATTACTTGATGGCCCAGTAGACGTCGTAGGTACCGTCCTGCGTAAACGACTTGTCCACGCCGCCCTTCCACGACTCGTACGGACGCTCGGTCACGTCGTTGCCGTTGGTGGCAGACCAGGCGCGCAGGGAACTGCGCACTGCGTCCAGGCCGGCCATGTGGCCTGCATAGGTCGCAAAGGCAGAACGGTGCGCCTTGGTACGCTCGTACTTCACCGGCGCTTCCGACGGGATGTTGAGCTTCAGCTCTTCGCCCGTTGCAGCGACCGGCGTTGCATCGACCGGTGCAGCGGCAGCCGCGTCGTCCTTCTTGGCGTCGGCCTTGGCGGTGTCTGCTTTGGCGTCGGTCTTCGGAGCACCGCCCGCGCGCTTGCGCACCGGCTGGACCACGTCGAAGGCGTACTTGTCGGTGGCGAAGTCGGTGGTGACGATGCGCACCGGACCAGCAGCTTCCAGACCATTGGCGTCCATGACGCGCTTGATCCACTCCTGGTTGTCCTTGATCGACTTCTTGATCGTCTCGTTGTCACGATCGATATTGCCCGCGGTGACGAACAACAGGTCTTCGGCCGGCACATCGACGATCTTGAGATCACTCAACACCGGCTTGCCATCCAGCTGTGCGCGGTAGTCGAAGTTCGGCACGGTGGCAAATACGGTTGCCAGGCGCGACAGACCCAACTTCAGGTCATCGCCCACATGGCGGCTAACGTACAAGCCGGCGTAACGACCGAACAGGTTCCAACCGTACTTGACGCTGTAGTCCTGGGTGATCTTGACGTTCTTGTTGTTCTTGCCGGTCGGCACCAGGGTGAAATTGGTGACCTTGTCGTAGCCCTTGGTGGGATCTTCGATCGCGATCTCAACACGCTCGTTCTTGACGCTGTTGGTGATCTCCCAGCTGCCGTTGCCGATATAGCCCTCGGTGGAGCTGTATTCGACGCGTGCACCCTTGCCCTCTTGCGGGCCGGCCAGCTTCAGCTGGATCTTCGGGTCACGCAGCACAAGCGGGTTCCAATCCTTGAAACGACGGAAGCTGTTCACGGTGTCGTAAACAATCGTCATTCTGCGGTTGGTCTCAACACTCTCGGACATCTGCCGTTCCGAGGGCAACACCAAGCCCACCACGACAAACAAGCCAGCCACGATCCCCAAGGCGATCAGGAACTCGATAATACGGGTCATTCAGGAGGTCTCCGGGGCCGATCCCACGGCCGGGTTGAGTGAAGCGAAGCCACCATCCTAGCAGGCTTCGAGAAAGATGTTCAGTTGTGCGACGGATAGCGCGGTCTTGCGGTGTCATTGACCGCGCAACACCGCGTGCGGGGGCGGCGCAATCCCAACCTGCACAAGGGTTTGGGCAATTGCGCGCCGCCATCATGCACATCGCGCGCTGCCTGCGTGTGATGTCGCAGTTGCCGTGCGGGATTGCATGGGCCGCTGCGGTTGTTCGACCGCAGGTGCGGCGCCGTGAATGCGACGCCCACCTTGCCGCCACCGGGCGCAGCGCCGAGGTCGGCGGCGCTGCACGGGGCTCACACCAGCTGCAATTCGAACGCCTTCAGCACCGCGCGGGTGCGGTCGCGTACGCCGAGCTTGGACAGAATGTTGGAGACGTGATTCTTGATGGTGCCTTCGGCCACACCGAGCGAATTGGCGATTTCCTTGTTGGAAAAGCCGCTTGCCATCAGCCGCAGGATCTCGGTCTCGCGGTCGGTGAGCGGATCGGGCCGGTCCAGACTGACGAATTCGTTGCGCATGTGCTCCAGGCCCGACAGCAGGCGCTGGGTCACCGCCGGCTGCACCAGCGAGCCGCCATCGGCCACGGTGCGGATGGCGCCGACCAATTGTTCCAGCGAGACGTCCTTGAGCAGATAGCCCTTGGCACCGGCCTTGAGCCCGGCCAGCACCAGTTGGTCGTCGTCGAAGGTGGTCAGGATGATGGTCGGCGGCAGCGTGCCGTTGCGCGAGAGCATCTGCAGCGCTTCCAGCCCGGACATCACCGGCATGCGCATGTCCATCAGCACCACGTCCGGCTGGATTTGCGGAATCTGCTCCACCGCCTGCCTGCCGTCGGAGGCTTCGGCCACCACCTCGATGCCGTCGTCCAGCGCCAACAGCGAGCGGATCCCCTGGCGCACCAGGGTTTGGTCATCGACCAGGCACACACGGATCATCACAACACTCCTTGAGTCACGGCCGCAGGCATCAGTGCCGGCGCGCCTGGAACGCAGATGCGCAGGCCGAAGCCGTCACCCCGCCGGGTTTGAATTTCGAGCTGCCCACCATACTGGTTCAGCCGCTCGCGCATGCCGCGCAGCCCGTTACCCGGCGCGACCGCATCGGCGCCGTGGCCGTCGTCGCGGGCGTCGATCAGCACGGTGTCGGCATCGCGGCGCACCTGGATCCACAGGTTGCGCGCGCCGGCATGGCGCACCGCATTGGTGATGATTTCCTGGGTACAGCGCAGCAGCACGTGGGCGCGCTCGGGGTCGTCCAGGGTCAGCGGCTGGGCAATATCCAGGTGGATGTCCAGCGACGGCACCTGGGTGACCAGCGGGCGCAGCGCCGCTTCCAGGTCGATCGCGCCGCTGTCGCGCAGGTGGCTGACCGCCTCGCGCACATCGGTGAGCAACAACTTGGCCAGCGTATGCGCCTGGCGCACGTGTTCCTGGGCCTGGCCCTCGGTGATGTGGCCGGCCACTTCCAGGTTGAGGCTGAGCGCGGTGAGGTGGTGGCCGAGCAGGTCGTGCAGCTCGCGCGAAATGCGGGTGCGCTCGTTGATGCGGGCGCTCTCGGCCAGCAACGCGCGGGTGGCGCGTAGTTCGGCGTTGAGCCGGCGCTGTTCTTCGCGGGCATCGGTCTGCTGGCGCGCGACCAGGCTGGTGACGAAGATGAACATCGAAAAGCCGCCGTACAACAGCGACTGCATCAGTGCAGCGAACAGGGTGAAGTCCGGGCGCAGGTAATAGAACACCGGCAGCACCGCCAGCTGGCTCAGCACCAGCCACAGCACGCCCACGCGCAGCGGCAGCAGCCACGGGATCACCCCGGCCGCCACCATCATCAGGATGCTGCCGAGCCCGGTTCCACTCAGATAGCTCACCGCCAGCGCGCAGACGGTGAGCAGCAACAGGATCAGCCGGTCGTACCAGTGCGCATGCCCGCCGCTGTTCAAACCGCGGGTCAACCAGAAGTAGCTGGCGCCGAAACCGATGAAGAACGCCGACATCATCACCGCCTCGGCCACGCTGCGGTGGTCGCCCTCTTCGGCCGGCGGCCAGTAGGTGTACACCAGGGGCATGACGATCATCGCCCAGGTGAACAGGCCGGCGAAGCGCAGGACGCGCGTATGACTGAGGTATCCCAACATGTCCACATCTTAGGCGGAACCGGCGGCGCTGCCCTCTTGCCGGAAGTCATGCATGCGGCCGATGCGCACACGCGCAGGCAACCGCTGACAGGCAGCAAAGGTGCCGGTGGCGATGTAACGATGCATGCGGGCGCCGGCCGCGCCGGGCCGGTCGCGCGCTTCGGGTCGCCGCTTCAGGCCACGCATGTAATAATCCGGCGCAGATCCGATTTCGGGTCGACGCGTTACCCCACGGAGTCCCAATGTCGATCGTCATCCGCGACGTGCGCGAGCACGAGCTCGATTCCGTCCTGGCCCTGAACAACAATGCCGGACTGGCGATCCTGCCGCTGGATTCAACCAAGCTGCAACGTTTCTACGCGCAGGCCGAGTATTTCCGCGTCGCCGAGCGCGATGGCAACCTGGCCGGCTTTCTGGTCGGTTTCGGAAGCGGCAGTGCCCACGACAGCAGCAATTTCGCCTGGTTCCGGGACCGTCACCCGGAATTCTTCTATATCGACCGCATCGTGGTCGCCAGCCGCCGCCGCGGCGGTGGCGTCGGGCGGGCGTTCTATGCCGATGTGCAGAGCTATACCGAGCTGCGTTATCCGCAGCTGGCCTGCGAGGTGTTCCTGGACCACGGCGCCGATGCGGCCTTGCTGTTCCATGGCAGCTTCGGCTTCCGCGAGGTCGGCCAGAACACCATGGCCGATGTGGAAGTGCGCGCCAGCATGCTGATGAAAGACATGTGCAGCTATCCGTGGGTCAAGCAGACCTATGGCGGCAAGTTGCCCGACCACTTGCCGTGGGTGGGCCGGCCGCGTCATGCCGCCGCCACCGCCAAGCCATCGACGGGGAGCTGAGTTGTGTCGAGTGTGAATGTGGATTTTGAACAGGCCGGCGAACTGAAGATCGGCCAGGTGGGCATTGCCAACCTGCGCGTGCGCACGCTGGATGTGCCGCGGCTGGTACAGGAAATGCGCGAGCGCGTGACCCGTGCGCCCAAGTTGTTCGGCCGTGCAGCGGTGATCCTGGATTTCGGCGGGCTGTCGCAGGTGCCGGACGTGGCCACCGCCAAGGCGCTGCTGGACGGCCTGCGCGATGCCGGCGTGCTGCCGGTGGCGCTGGCCTACGGCACCAGCGAGATCGACCTGCTGTCCCAGCAGTTGGGAGTGCCGCTGCTGGCCAAGTTCCGTGCGCAGTACGAGCCGGTGGCGGTCAGCCCCCCGCCGCCGCCGCCGCCCGCACGGGCCGAACCGGCACCGCCGGCCGCCCGGCCTGCACCGGGCCGGATGCAACGCACCGCGGTGCGTTCGGGCCAGCAGCTGTACGCGGAGAACTGCGACCTGACCGTACTCAGTACGGTGGGCGCCGGCGCCGAGGTCATCGCCGACGGCAGCATCCATATCTACGGTACCCTGCGTGGCCGCGCTCTGGCCGGCGCGCAGGGCAACCCCGACGCGCGCATCTTCTGCCGCGACTTCCACGCCGAACTGGTTGCCATCGCTGGCCACTACAAGGTGCTGGACGATGTTCCCATGGACCTGCGTGGCAAGGCCGTCCAGGTCTGGCTGGAGCAGGATCAGATCAAGATCGCTGCGCTTGATTGACGCGGCCCAACCACAGAAATATTCGGAGAAATCCTTTGGCTGAAATCATCGTAGTCACCTCCGGCAAGGGCGGCGTCGGCAAGACCACCACCAGCGCAAGCCTGGCCTGCGGGCTGGCCAAGCGCGGCAAGAAGGTCGCGGTCATCGACTTCGACGTCGGCCTGCGCAACCTGGACCTGATCATGGGCTGCGAGCGGCGCGTGGTGTACGACTTCGTCAACGTGGTGCATGGCGAAGCCACGCTCAAGCAGTCGCTGATCAAGGACAAGCGTTTCGACAACCTGTACGTGCTGGCTGCCTCGCAGACGCGCGACAAGGATGCGCTGACCCAGGAAGGCGTGGAGAAGGTGCTGAAGGATCTGGCGGCCGACGGCTTCGAGTACATCGTCTGCGATTCGCCGGCCGGCATCGAAAAAGGCGCGTTCCTGGCGATGTATTTCGCCGACCGCGCGGTGGTGGTGGTCAACCCGGAAGTGTCGTCGGTGCGCGACTCGGACCGCATCATCGGCCTGCTCGATTCCAAGACCCGCAAGGCAGAAGAAGGCAAGAACGTGCCGGCCTTCCTGCTGCTGACCCGCTACAGCCCGGGCCGCGTGGAAGGCGGCGAGATGCTCAGCATCACCGACGTGGAAGAAGTGCTGGGCCTGAAGGCGATCGGCGTGATTCCCGAATCCGGCGATGTGCTCAACGCCTCCAACAAGGGCGAGCCGGTGATCCTGGACGGCGAGTCCCCGGCCGGCCAGGCCTACGACGACGCGGTCGCCCGCATCATGGGCGAAGAGCGCCCGATGCGATTCACATCCGTGGAGAAGAAGGGCTTCTTCAGCAAGCTGTTCGGAGGGTGAGCATGGGACTATTCGACTTTCTCAAGGCCAAGAAAAACACCGCCGAGACCGCCAAGAACCGCCTGCAGATCATCATTGCCCAAGAGCGCAACCACCGCGGCGGGCCGGATTACCTGCCGCTGATGCAGCGCGAATTGCTGGAAGTGATCAAGAAGTACGTCAACATCGACGCCGATGCGGTGCGGGTCGACTTGGTCAAGGACGGCGAGCATGACGTGCTGGATATTTCCGTCGCGCTGCCGGAAGAAGGCGACAAGTAGCGCGGCCATGGCCGCCAGCGTGCAGGCCATCGGCGCGCGCGCTGTGTGGCAGTCGCCGCACCAGCATCACGACGGTACCGTGTTCGCACGGTACCGTTTTGGTATCTGCCCCATTGCGCGCCCTTGCAGCGCGCCCGACCGCGAGCGATTGCGCGTGACCTCCCATCCTGTTGCCACATCCGATGCGTCCGCGGTGCTGTGCGTGGCCGATATCGGCCTGGACGCCCCTGCCGCGCTGCTTGCGCGCTACGGCCTGCGCCTGCACCGTGTGGAGGCAGGCGCAGCGATCCCGGGCAGTTTCTGGGGCGAACCGGAAGCGGGCATCATCGGCTGCGATGTGTATGTCCGCGACGACACGCCGGTGCATTCGCTCCTGCATGAAGCCGGACATCTGATCGTGCTGCCGGCGCAAAAACGCGCCGCGGTGCATACCGACGCCACCGATTCGGTGGATGAAGAAGACGCCACCTGTTACCTGCAGATTCTGCTGGCCGAGCAGTTGCCCGGTGTGGGCAGCGCGCGCCTGATGGCCGATATGGACAGCTGGGGCTATACCTATCGCCTGGGTTCCACGCGCGCCTGGTTCGAGCAGGACGCGGAAAACGCGCGCAGCTGGCTGGATGCGCGCGGCTTGTTGCCGGCCTGATCCTGCGCTGCGCCTTACAGCGGCTATCAACCTGTTACGAGCAGTCGTCAGTCAGGCGTGGACGGCACGCAGCAAGCGCAGTGTTCGAGTGATACCTGCCGCAGCGGGTAGTGGCCGCGTACCGCCCGGCGGTGAACGCAGCCGTGGTGTGAGCCGCTGTCAGTGTGCGGCCGCAGTGGCACCGGAAAGATCCAGCGTGGCCACCGTGCCCTGCCCTGCGTTGGAATCCAGCTGCAGACGCCAGCCCAGGTGTTCGCACAAGCGCCCGATCAGTTCCAACCCGATGCCACTGCCCTGGCGTGCGTTGCCGCGTGCCAGACGCGTATAGATGGCGCTGATCTCTTCCGGCGTCATGCCATGCCCAGGGTCGGCGATGCGCACCACGCCGGGTGCGGATAACGCGATGCGGATGATGCCGCGGTCGCTGTTTTCGATGGCGTTGCGCAGCAGGTTGCCGATGGCGGTCTGCACGATGGCGACCGGCGCGACCAGGCTGCACCGCGGCAGCGTGTCAATGACCAGTTGCAGGTCCTTGTCGGCGCACAGATGCGTGTGGTCGGCCACGATGTCCGGCAGCAACTGATCCAACCGCAACGTATCGCTGCTGCGCACCAGCCGGCCCGGATCCTTGGCCAGCACCAGCAGCAAGGTGATCAATTGTTCGACCGATGCACTGGTCTGCGCGATGCGCTGCAACTGATGGCGCACCGCCGGCGGCGTGCCGGGTTGTTCCAGCGCCAGTTCCACCGCATTGCCGATCACCGCGACGGGCGTGCGCAATTCGTGGCTGGTGTTGTCGATGAAGGCGCGCTCGCGCTCGACGAACTTGCTGTTGCGCGCGAGGTAATCGTTGAGCGCATCGGCGATCACGTACAGCTCCGCGCTGCCCTGCGGCCCCACTGCAATCTGCTGCGCACGCTGCTCCGGGCGCAGCGCGCCGATGTCGCGTGCCAGTTCGACCAGCGGGCGCACCAGCCGGGCCATCGCATAGGTGCCCATCAGCAGGGTGATGCCGATCAGCGCGATGCCGGCGGCCAGCATCCAGCGGGTCAGGAATTTTTCCAGCGCTTCGAAATCGGTGATGTCCAACACCAGGGCCAAACGGCCGGTCTGCGCGGTGTCGCGCACCATCACCGCACTCTGGCGGCCGGCGATCTCCAGTTCGTCGTGCAGGCCCGGATGCAGCGTGCGTAGTACCGGCGGCACGCCCGCGCTGCCATCGACGCGATACAGCCGCAAGGTGTCCGAGTCCTGCCAGTGGTAATCCGGGTTCTGCGCGCCGCGATCGAGAATGCTGTCCAGTTCGGAATTCAATAGCGAGCGCCACACGCCGTGTTCGGCGCGTTCGTGCAAGTACTGCGCGGTGCCGAACACCGCCAGCGTCATCAACAGCGTGTAGCCGAACAACCACACCAGCACGCGGCGACCCAACGGGCGCTGTTCAGACATCGCTGCAGTCGCCTGCGCCCAGCGGCTCGGCCGCATCCAGCTGCGCCAGCCGGTAGCCGAGCCGCGGCAGGGTGTGGATCAGTTTTTGCGCGAACGGGCCATCCACGCTGCGACGCAACTCATAGATATGCGAGCGCAGCATGTCGCCGTCGGGCGGGTCGTCGCCCCACAACGATTGCTCCAGGCGTTGCCGCGTCACCGCCGCCGGGCTGGCCTGCATCAGCACTTCGAGCAATTTGCGGCAGGCCGGATACAGGTGCAGTACCTGGCCGGCGCGGGTGGCTTCCAGCGTGGCCAGGTCCAGGCGCAGGTCGGCCACCTGCAGCAACTTGCCGCGACGGCGGCCGTGCGCACGCGCCAGCAAGGCTTCGATGCGCACTTCCAGCTCGGGCAGCGCGAACGGTTTGGTCAGGTAGTCGTCGGCACCGGCGCGGAAGCCTGCGATCTTGTCGGGCAGTTCGTCGCGCGCGGTGAGCATGATCACCGGCAACTCGGACTGGTGCTGCTCGCGCAGCCGGCGCAGCACTTCCGGCCCATCCATGCGCGGCATCATCCAGTCCAGAATCAGCGCGTCGTACTGCTGGGTGGTGGCCAGGTGCAGGCCGGTGACGCCATCGGGCGCCGCGTCCAGGGTATGGCCGCGCGCTTCGAAGTAGTCGAACAGGTTGGCAACCATGTTGCGGTTGTCTTCGATGACCAGCAGCCGCATGAGCGGGGTTCCAGGGCGGCCCGGCAGGGGCAGTGTGCGCATCCTAACCGAGGCCAGCCAAACGCGGCCGGTATCGCCGGAACCGTCTCGCAATCGGTTGTGCTCAAGCACCCATCACGCTGCAACGCCTGCACTGCGACGTGCGACCCGCTTGCGCGCTCCGACAAATTTCCGACCTACTTGCCAGATAGTGTGTGCCCCGCATTTACTCAGGGCGTGCGCGTGTCGGCTGCCATCTCTGCCTTCCCATCCCGCCAGCGCGCGCTGCTGGCCGCGTTGCTGTTGATCGTGATCAGCCTGCTGGCGGGGCTGGGCATGCGCCAGCCCAACCCGCCGGACGAACCGCGCTTCGTACTGGCCGCGCGCACCATGGTCGAGACCGGTCAGTGGCTGCTGCCGCACCGTGGCAGCGAGTTGTACGCAGAAAAACCACCGGTGTTCATGTGGTTGCAGGCCGCGACCTACACGTTGATGCCGCACTGGCCGGTGGCATTCCTGCTGCCGTCGCTGCTGGCCGCGCTGGCCACGTTGTGGCTGACCTGGGACATCGCGCGCCGGCTGTGGAACCGGCGCGTGGCGGTGTATGCAGTGCTGGCCTTGTTCACGGTGCTGCAGTTCGGGCTGATGGCCAAGCGTGCGCAGATCGACATGGTGCTGGTGGCGCTGACCACGCTGTCGTTGTGGGGGCTGCTGCGGCATGTGCTGCGCGGGCCGGACTGGCACGCATGGACGCTGGGGTTGTTTGCCGCCGGTGTCGGCACGGTGACCAAGGGCGTCGGGTTTCTGCCGCTGCTGCTGTTGCTGCCGTGGATGGCGCTGCCGCGCACGCATGCGAGCGTGTTGCCGGCACGTGCGCAGGCAGGGCGCAGCTGGTTGCTGGTGCTGCCGGCGTTCGTGGCGGGCACTGCCGTGTGGCTGGGGCCGCTGTGCATTGCGCTGCTGCACCGCGACGACCCGCAACTGCATGCCTACGCGCACGAGCTGTTGTTCAAGCAGACCGGCACCCGCTACGCGCATGCCTGGCATCACGTCAAACCGTTCTGGTACTACCTGCAGGTGATTGCCACCTTGTGGCTGCCGGGCTGCCTGTTGTTGCCGTGGTTGCTGCCGGCCTGGTGGCGGCGGCTGCGGCGCGGCGACCCGCGTTATGTGCTGTTGCTTGCCTGGAGCGTGCTGGTGCTGCTGTTCTTCAGCGCCAGCCCGGGAAAGCGCGAGGTCTACATCTTTCCGATGCTGCCGGCGCTGTGCATTGCAGCGGCGCCGCTGCTGGCCGGGCTGTTGCGCCGACGCGGCGTGCGCGTGGTGCTGAGCGGCTATGTGGCACTGCTCGCGGTCGCCGGCCTGGTGCTGGGCGGCGGCATTGCGCTGCATCTGCACTGGGCCGAAAGCACCGCATTGAAGCGTGGGATGGAACTGGCCTCGCTGCAGTCGGTGGGGTTCTGGTTGATCGGCCTGGGCATGGTCGGCTTCGCCGCGGTTGCATGGTCGCGCGGCCAACGCGCCGGCACCGCATTGGTCGTGATGACCGCCGCGCTGTGGACGGTGTACGGACTGGGCTTGATGCCGGCGCTGGACCCGTACAGTTCGTCCGCGCGTTTGATGCAGCGCGTGGGCCAGCGCATCGGCCCGGACGCACAGCTGGGCATGCTGGCCTGGCGCGAGCAGAACCTGCTGCAGGCCGACCGCCCGGTCACCGACTTCGGCTTCAAGGCCAGTTGGGAACAGCAATGGACTCACGCTGGCCCATGGCTTGCGCAGGCGCCGCAAAAACGCTGGTTACTCGTGCTCAAGCAGGCGATACCGGCGTGCGTCGATCCGGCGCAACGCATCGATATCGGCGAGTCCAATCGCAATCAATGGCAGTTGGTGCCGGGCACGGCATGGCACGCCGGTTGCATCGCCACTGCGTCCGACAGCGAACAAACCGGGAGCGACAGCGAGACAGACTGAACGCTCGGTAGCGGGTTAACGACTGAGCAACTCCGGTCCGACCGCTTTCCGACATCCGGGTTTCGAAGATGCCGGGCATTGACACAGGCCGACATCTCGATGAGTTCTCTTCCTCTCCATGCGCCCAACGTGGCGCATACCGCCAGCGATGTGCAGGCGCAGTTTCTTGTTCGGCATCTGTGGCTACCGCTGGCCTGCGTGCTGTTGGCGAGTGCGCTGCTGATGGGCGCCGGTGGCGACCAGTGGATTGCCGACGCGCTGTATCGGCTGGAAGGCGGGCAGTGGCTGCTCAAGGACCATTGGTTCACCAGTGGCGTGATCCACCGCGTGGGCAAATGGTTGAGCACGACTGCCGGTGTCAGCGCGTTGGTGCTGGCCAGCGTTGCGTGGTGCCGGCCGCGTCTGAACGCACTGCGCTGGCCGCTGACGTATCTGGCCGCATCGGTAGCACTGTCGACCTCGCTGGTGTCGCTGTTCAAGTCGTGGACGGCGATGGACTGCCCGTGGGATCTGAGCCGTTATGGCGGCACGCACGCAATGATCGGGCTGTTCGAATCGCGCAACGGCATTGCTGCGTCCGGTTGTTTTCCAGCAGGCCATGCCAGTGCCGGCTATGCGTGGGTGGCGCTGTATTTCTGTGCGCTGGCGCTCCGTCCTGCATGGCGCTTTGCAGGTTTGTTCGCAGGCTTGGCAGCAGGTCTCGTTTTCGGTGTTGCGCAACAACTGCGCGGTGCGCATTTCCTGTCGCACGATGTCTGGTCGTTGGCGGTGTGCTGGGTGAGCGCACTGGCACTGTACGGCGTGATGCTGCAACGGCCGCGTCGCGCGCTTGGCGTGATGTTGCTATCAAGGGACGCAGCATGAGTACCTGGTTACCGGAACCGCGCGGGCATAGTGGCCTGCGCGCGCTGACATGGAGTACGCGGCCGACGGTGTCGACCGAAGCACTGGTGCTGCTGTCGAGCCTGTTTTTCGCGCTGGTGTGCAACCAGCTGTTCTGGCGCACGGCGATGGCCACGCATCCGGGCAGCCTTGGATTTGCGATCTCGCTGATGGCACTACTGGTGGCGGTGCATGCGCTGCTGTTGGGCGTATTGGTCTGGCGCTGGAACGCAAAACCGCTGCTGACGCTATTGCTGTTCACTACCGCATTGGCCGCGCACTACATGGACAGCTACAACGTCTATCTGGATGCGGACATGCTCCGCAACGTGCTGCATACCGACCACAAGGAATCGCGCGAACTGCTCACGCCCGGCCTGATCCTGCCGCTGGTGTGCTACTTCCTGATTCCGACCACGTTGCTGTGGCGCACGCGTCTGCGCGCGCGCAGCGTGGGCAAGGCATTCCTGGTGCGGGTGGGATTTTTGCTGGCGGTCGCGGTAGCGGGCGCTGCGGGCACCATGCTGTCGTCGCAGGACATTTCCGCATTGATGCGCAATCACCGCGAAGTGCGTTACCTGGCCACGCCGATCAACTACATCGTGGCGTTGCGGCAGAACCTCAAATCCGAATCGCCGATCAAGCATGCGCCCAAACAGCCGATCGAACACGACGCCATGGCCACGCCGCGCGCTGCGGGCAGCCGCCCACGTCTGTTGCTGCTGGTACTGGGCGAAACCGCACGCGCGCAGAACTGGGGGCTCAATGGCTATGCGCGCCAGACCACGCCGGAGCTGGCGCAGGCCGGGGTGATCAACTTCCCCGACATGCATTCGTGCGGCACCAGCACCGAAGTTTCGGTGCCCTGCATGTTCTCGCCGTACGGCCGGCGCGATTACAACGAAGACATGATCCGCGGCCACCAATCGTTCCTGCACGTACTTGAACACGCCGGCATCTCCACGCTGTGGCGCGACAACCAGTCCGGCTGCAAGGGTGTCTGCGACGGGCTGGAGATCCAGAGGCTCGATGACGCCACTACGCCGGGCCTGTGTGCCGATGGCCGTTGCATGGACGAAATCCTGTTGCGCGATCTGGCGGCGCAGGTGCGTGCCAAACCCGGCGACCGCGTGGTGGTACTGCATCAGCTGGGAAGCCATGGGCCGAGCTACTTCGAACGTTACCCGGCGCATTTCGAACGCTTCAAGCCCGTCTGCAAGACCGCCGACCTGGGTAGCTGCAGCCGCCAGGACATCGTGAACGCTTACGACAATTCCATCCTGTACACCGACCATTTCCTTAACCAGGCCATCCACACCTTGCGCGGGCTGCAGGACTACGACACGGCGATGATCTATCTCTCCGACCATGGCGAATCGCTCGGCGAAAAAGGCCTATACCTGCATGGCGTGCCGTATGCGATCGCGCCCAAGGAGCAGACCCGTGTGCCCATGGTGATGTGGTTCTCGCCGGAGTTCGCGCGCGACCGTGGCTTGGATGAAACCTGCCTGCGCCACCGTGCGGGCCAATACACCGACCAGGATGCGCTGTTCCCCTCGGTGCTGGGGCTGATGCAGGTCAAGACCAGCGTCTATGCACCCGAGCGCGACCTGTTCGCCAAGTGCACGGGGACGACGCTGCGCTGATCGGCAACGCCTGCCGCCAGGCTGCCGCACTGCCCACGTGGCACGCGCTGGCCCTTGCCCTGAAACCCGGCGCGCTCTAGCCTTCGCCGGACTTCACTGCAAGGACCACCCGTGAATCCTCGTTTGCTGTTGCTGGCCTTGGCTGTGGCTGCCGGCATCTTGAGCTTGTCGGCCTGCCGCCGGGATGCGGCACCGCCGGCCACACCCGCCGCGACCAACACCACGCCAGCCGAAAGCGCCGACCAGTTCGTTGCGCGCATCAGTGCCGAATACAAGGCGGCCTATCCGGAAACCACCGCGGCGCAGTGGCTGTCGTCCACCTATATCAACGGCGATTCGCAGCTGCTCGCGGCCAAGGCCAACGAGCGTTCGCTGGCGCAGCTGGATCGCTGGATCGAACAATCCAAGCGGTACGCCGGCACGCCGATGTCGGCCGACAGCGCGCGTGCGCTGCAGTTGCTCACATTGATGAGCGCCCTGCCCGCACCGCGCGATGCGGCCAAGCTGGCCGAACTCACCCGCATCGCCGCCAAGATGGAAGGCGATTACGGCGCCGGCAGTTACTGCGTGGGCGAAGGCGAGCAACGCCGCTGCCGCCAGCTCGGCGAACTGGAGCAGGTGCTGGCCAGCAGCCGCGACTACGCCGAACAACTGGACGCGTGGCAGGGCTGGCACAGCACCGCACAGCCCATGCGCAAGGACTACCAGCGCTTCGTCGAGCTTGCCAACGAGGGCGCACGCGGGCTCGGCTTTGCCGATGTCGGGGTGTTGTGGCGCAGCGGTTACGACATGCCGCCGGCCCAACTGGCCAGCGAAACCGACCGCCTGTGGGAACAGGTCAAACCGCTGTACGCGCAGTTGCAGTGCTACGCGCGCGGCAAGCTCGACACGCCATACGGCAAGGACAAGGGCGAGCTCCCCGGCGGCCTGTTGCCGGCGCATCTGATGGGCAACATGTGGCAGCAGGACTGGAGCAATCTGTGGGATCTGCTGCAGCCCTACCCCGGCGCTGGCGACCTGGACATCACCTCTGCACTGGAAAAGCAGTATCAGGGCAACCTCACCGCCGTGCTGGCACGCAACACCGGTGGCGACGGTGGCGCCGCCGCACGCTTCAACGCAGAACGCGAAGCGCAACTGCGCACTGCCAAGCAGATGACCGAACGCGCGCAGGATTTCTACATCTCGCTCGGCATGCCCAAGCTGCCGGACACGTATTGGCAGCGCTCGCAGTTCATCAAGCCGCTGGATCGCGATGTGGTTTGCCATGCCAGCGCCTGGGACATGAATATGGGCGGCGAGCCGAATCAGAACATCGGCGCGGATGTGCGCACCAAGATGTGCATCAAACCCACCGAGGAAGACTTCACCACCATCTACCATGAGCTGGGCCACATCTATTACGACCTGGCCTACAACCCGTTGCCGCCGCTGTTCCAGAACGGCGCCAACGATGGGTTTCATGAAGCGATCGGCGACACCATCGTGCTGGCGATGACGCCCAAGTACCTGCAGTCGATCGGCATGGTGGGCGAACAACAGACCGGCCGCGAGTCGTTGATCAATTCGCAGATGCGCATGGCGCTGAGCAAGGTGGCGTTCCTGCCGTTCGGCCTGATGATCGACCGTTGGCGCTGGGGTGTGTTCGACGGCTCCATCACGCCCGAGCATTACAACCAGGCCTGGTGGGAACTGAAAGCCAAATACCAGGGCGTGGCGCCGGTGAGCGCACGCGGCGAAGAATTCTTCGATGCCGGCGCCAAGTATCACGTGCCCGGCAACACGCCCTATACCCGCTATTTTCTGGCGCATATCCTGCAATTCCAGTTCTACAAGGGGCTGTGTCAGGCCGCCGGCCATCAGGGCCCGCTGTACGCATGCAGCTTCTACGGCAACAAGGACGCCGGGCAGAAGTTCTGGTCGATGCTGCAGCGTGGTTCCAGTCAACCCTGGCAGACCACGTTGAAGGAACTCACCGGCAACGACAGACTCGACGCCGGCCCGATGCTGGAATATTTCGCGCCGATGAGCGAGTGGCTGAAGCAGCAAAATCAGGGGCAGATGTGCGGGTGGCAGGCGACTGCGCCTGCTGCCGCGAGCAACGCGCCTGCGCCTGCCGCGCTGCACTGACGCGCCGCTGCCGCTGCGGCATGCAGCATGCGGCGGCCGTCACCAGGGCCGCCGCCTAACGTTCCTTTGATAAACGCCTAAAACGCCGGCGATATACTGCGCGCCCGCTGCACAGGCGCAGCATGCAGGAAGCATTCTAATGAGCAACGCCTCGACCGGCCCGGACGCACGCGATGTGGACCGCAACACGCAGTTCATCGACGATGCGAACGATCGCGCATTCGACCCGACCTACAGCAGCTCCAACAGCGAATACGCGGTAAAGGTGGGAAGCGGCACCGTCTCGGTCACCCCGGCAGAGCAGTCGGCCAAATATTCGCAGACCAGCGAGCAAAGCAGCGGCAGCCCGACGCAGCCACTGGGCGAGGCCAGCCTGCGTCGCGGCGGCGCGCTGAGCGCAGGCATGCTCAGCGATGCCGATGCAAAGACCACCACCTTCAGCCTTGAGGCCGATTCACAGACCGGCCAGCACCAAAGCCTGCAATCCAAGCTGGGCGACAGCAAGCTGAGCATCGAGGCAGGCGCCAGTGCCGGGCAGCGCATGCGCTACGCAGTGACACTGCCCGGTGTCGATCAACCGCTGGAAGCCGCCAGGCGAGTCAATCCGCTGCAGCCGGAGAGCCTTCCGATCGGCGCACGCGCGGTGATGGACACCCAGACTTTTGTGCAGCGCGAATCCTCGGCAAGCCTGCGATCGCTGACCACGCAGAGCGAGATCACCGAAGCCAGCGGCCGCAGCTACATGATCGAACGCGTCGACGCGCGCCACGTGCGGGTGGTGACCGGGCCGAACGCGGCCATCGAGGCGGTGAATGCGTTGGGCATCAAGGCCGGACCGGCGCAGGCCCTGCTCGGGCGCGCCGACTCTCTGGGCCAGTCGCTGGTGCACAGCGCGCAATTCGACCTGGCCGATCCGCGTGCGCTTGCGGCCATGGGCGCGTTCGTGCGCGAGGGCAAGATTGCCCCGGGCGTTCCGGGCGTCGATGAGATGCAGACGCTGGAACGGATCAATTTCAGCTCGCAGCAGCGTCTGCAGCTGGAACTGGGCCCGCTCAGCGCCGATGTCGCCGGCAACCGCAACCAAGGCAGCCAGGTGCGCATCAGCACGCCGGGCCAGGACGGCTACACCGTGGTGCAACAGCTGCAGTACGGCGACAACGTGCCGCTGACGATCGTGCGCCAGTACGACGGCAACGATGCCGAACGCGTGGAGCAGCGCAGCTACCGTTTCCAGATCGATGGCGATGTGGCCGCGCCGGGCTTGTTGCAGCGCCTGGGCGGGCGCAACGAGGCCAGCGAGGAAGAGGCACTCGCGCAGACCCTCAACAGCGCGGTGAGCGGCGAGATGACGGGCACCGGCGCAATCGCGCCAGGGCAGAAGACCACGCTGGAATTCAGCCAGGTGCAGATGCAGGCACTGCTGGAGCAGACCCGCGCCAGCGCCGACGCCGGCAAGATCGGCGGTAGTGCGTTGACGGCGCTGGTCGGCGACCGCAATGCTCCGTCGCAGTCGCCCGAGCAGTTCGCAATCGCGATGGCGCGCAATGTGGGTGGATCGCCTTATGGGTTTGCCGAGCGGCTGCAGCGCATCGCCGACGGTGCCGACGGGACATACGACGGCCAGCTGCAGCGTGTGGATGCCAGCGTACTGCCGCGGCCGACGGACGCCACCCCGACGCTGCCGGACCCGCGCGATGCAACGCACCCGGATCATGCGTTGCTGCAGCAATGCATGGCGGCCGTGGAGCGCCTGCAGGCGGCACCCGGCCCCGCGGCCGGGATGGACAGCGAACGCCTGGCCTTGGGGTCGGTGGTGGCCGCACGCGAGAATGGCTTGCAGCGGGTGGATCACGTGCTACTCGGCAACGATCCCGCGCGCGGGTTCGTGGTGCAGGGAGCGCTCGACTCGCCAGCGCATCTGCGGGGCAGCTTCGACGCCAAGGCTGTGCAGGAGGAGCCCATTGCCAACAGCCTGCAACGCCTGCAGGCGCTGGAACCCAGCACGGAGCGCGATGCCCCCACGCAGGCGCAGGCGTCGCAGCAGGAAACGCAGCGACAAGCGCAGGCGCGCTGAGACTGCGCGCTGGGGGGCTGCAGCTGAATCCCCGATCGAAAGCGTTCGAAGACACGCATGGGGCCAACCACGATGTTGGCCCCATGCGCTGGACGGGAACAATGGTCTGCTGGCTGGCCGGCGATGCCGCGCGACACAGCTGCCAGGCAGCAGATCCAACACCGGCCAGCTGCACACCCTTGCAGCTGGCACGGCAAACCGGTGACCCGTTCTAAATGCCGCAGACCTCAAGGCGCCAGCGAAGGCACACGGCGAGCGTGGCTCAATTGAGCTTGGTGCCCCCCTGCAAGCGTTCGCTCAACTTGGTCTTGAATTGCTCGAACTCCATGCCGTCGGCCTGGGCCTCGGCGTGCGCGGCGTCTTTCAGCGCGTCCGAATAGGTCAGCCGCACCGGCGTGCCCTGGCGTTCGTGCAGTTCGGCGGCGCGCATGATCAGCGCCAATACCTGCGCAGCGCTGGTGCTTTCGCCGGCGATGCGGCCATCCATGCCCAGTACCCATTCGCCGTCGCGGCGGACGATGCCCGCCAGCAGCGTGCGTTGCTGGTCGCGCAGTTCGGCATGCGCCTCGATCGGGGAGACCGGCGCGGGATTGGCGGCGGCCTGGTTGCGCTGGCGCTCGGCGGCGCGCTTGCGGGCATCGCGGCGCAACTTGGAATCGGTGGACATGCGGGCTCCTGTGGGGTCAGAGGTGGTCGGCCGGCTCCAGAGGCACTGCCTCGGTGGCCTGGCGGTGCCGTAAACGGCGGCCGCTGCGGCGCTCCCAGCGCCAGAATAGCCAGCCCAGCAGGAAAAAACCGGTCATGCCGAGCGCCAGATGCCGCGGATGTTCACTCAGCAGCGGCGAGAGCACCCCGGCCACCACCGTATTGGTCATCAGCTGGGTGAACGCCTGCAGCGACGAGGCCAGGCCGCGCTGCTGCGGGTACATGTCCAGCACCGCCAGCGCGAGAATCGGGAAGATCAACGCCATGCCGACGCCGGCCAGGAAGATCGGCAGCACCGCCCAGGGCAGCGCGATCTGCGCCACCGCGAACGTATAGGCCAGGTTGACCAGCGCCGCCACGCCGCAGCAGATGAAGCCGATGCGGATCTGCCGCACCGGATTCATCTGGCCGGCCATGCGCCCGGACAGGAACGAACCCAGCGTCATGCCGCCGATGGTGGGAATGAACAGCCAGGCGAAGTCGCCTTCGCCCAGATGCAGGTGCTGCATGATCAGCACCGGCGCCGAGGCGATGTACAAGAAGATGCCGGCGAAATTGAACGACCCGGCCGCGGCCAGCCGCTGGAAGCGCGGATTGAAGCCGATGCGCACGTAGTCCTGCAGCAGGCGCTTGAACTGCAGCGGTGTGCGTGCTTCCACCGGATGGGTTTCCGGCAGCCAGGTCATGGTGGCCACCAGCAGCACCAGGCCGAACACCACCAGAAACCAGAAGATCAACGGCCAGCCGGCGCCGCTGAGCAGGATCCAGCCACCAATGATCGGCGCGATGGCCGGCGCGATGCCGAAGATCATCGAGACCTGGCTCATCAGCCGCTGCGCATCCGGGCCATGGAACAGGTCGCGGATCACCGCCCGCCCGACGATCATGCCCACGCCGGCCGACAGGCCCTGCAGCGCGCGGAACGCCAGCAGCGTGGGCAGGTCCTGCGACAGCGCGCAGCCGATCGAGCCGGCGATGAACAGCACCAGCCCGCCCAGGATCACCCGCTTGCGGCCCCAGGCATCGGACAGCGGCCCGTGCGCAATGCTCATCACGCCATAGGCCAGCAGATAGACGCTGATGGTCTGCTGGATCGCCACCTGGTCCACCGCCAGGCTGCGGCTGAGCCGCGAGAACGCCGGGAAGATGGTGTCGATGGAAAACGGGCCGAACATCGCCAGCCCGGCGAGCAGCAGCGCCGTGCGACGGGTGGAAGGCGTGGTGGGGGGCATGCAGGAATCCGCAACGTGGTGCATCGGGGACGCACGCCGGCATCCGCCCAGCGCGCGCCGGAAAGAGCGTGAGGGCGCCGATGATAGGCGCTTGCGCCGACAAGGTTAAGCAAACCCAAGCAGATGGGCAGTGCCGATGACCCGCGCGGGCGCTGCAGCACGTGCGGCCACGCTATAATTGCGCGGCAACACGGTGGGAGAAGCGGCACTGCCGCTGCCGAAGGCGCAACAGCCCGTAATCGCTCAGGCCCGATACCATCCGCAGTACAACTCTGGAGAGACCGGCCGATGCCGGCGCCGAAGGGGCACGGAACGCAGGCAGGCCAGGCGCCAGGCCGCGTTTTTAAACTCTCAGGCAAAAGGACAGAGGGGCGCGAGGAAGACCGTCGCTGCGGCAGGTCGTGGTGCGCTCATGCGCGCCATGCCGGTTGCGGTGCGGGTCGACCATTCGTCTGCCCCTGCCCCGGATGCCCGCCATGTCCCAGCCCCCGTCTTCCCTGCGCGACCTCGAACACCACAGCGCGTTCGTCGAACGCCATATCGGCCCCAACGACGCAGAAATCGCGCAGATGCTGGCCGTGGTCGGCCATGCCTCGCTGGATGCGCTCACCGACGCCATCGTGCCGGGCAACATCAAATCGCCGGCCGCGCTGGCGCTGCCCGATGCGATGACCGAAGAAGAAGCGCTGGCCAAGATCCGCGCCATCGCCAGCAAGAACCAGGTGCAGCGCACCTTCATCGGCCAGGGCTATTACGGCACCCACACGCCGAAGGTGATCCTGCGCAACATCCTGGAAAACCCGGCCTGGTACACCGCGTACACGCCGTACCAGGCGGAGATTTCACAGGGCCGCATGGAAGCGCTGATCAATTTCCAGACCCTGTGCGCGGATCTGACCGGCATGCAGATCGCCAACGCCTCGCTGCTGGACGAAGCCACCGCCGCGGCCGAAGCGATGACGCTGGCCAAGCGCTCGGCCAAGTCGAAGTCCGACATCTTTTTCGTGCACGACGCGGTGCACCCGCAGACGCTGGAACTGCTGCGCACGCGCGCCGAGCCGCTGGGCATCGTGCTGCGCGTGGGCACGCCGCAAGAAGCGCTGCAGGCCGAGTGCTTCGGCGTGTTGCTGCAGTACCCGGACAGCTTCGGGCACATCGGCGATCACGCCGCGCTGGCCAATGCGGTGCATGCGCAGGGCGGCCTGGTCGCAGTGGCCACCGACCTGCTTGCGCTGACCCTGATCGCCGCACCCGGCGAATGGGGCGCGGACATCGTGGTCGGCAATTCGCAGCGCTTCGGCGTGCCGTTCGGCTTTGGTGGCCCGCATGCGGCGTTCATGGCCTGCCGCGATGCCTACAAGCGTTCGATGCCGGGCCGCCTGATCGGTGTGTCGATCGATGCCGCCGGCAACCCGGCGTATCGCTTGACCCTGCAGACCCGCGAGCAACATATCCGCCGCGAAAAGGCCACCTCCAACATCTGCACCGCGCAGGTGCTGCTGGCGGTGATGGCCTCGATGTATGCGGTCTACCACGGTCCCGATGGCCTGACCCGCATCGCGCGCCGCACCCATCGCCTGACGGCGATCCTGGCGGCCGCACTGCGCGGTGCCGGCGTCACTGTGGGCGAGCATTTCTTCGACACCCTGCACGTCAAGGCGGTCGATGCCGACGCCATCCACGCCCGCGCACGCGCGGCCGGCATCAACCTGCGCGCCATCGACAGCGAAGCGGTCGGCATCAGCCTGGACGAAACCAGCACGCGTGCCGATGTGGTTGCGCTGGCCGCTCTTTTCGGCGCCACGGCAGATGTGGATGCGCTCGATGCCGCCACCGCCGATGCGTTGCCGCAAGGCCTGCTGCGCACCAGTTCCTTCATGACGCACCCGGTGTTCAACACCCACCACAGCGAGCACGAACTGCTGCGCTACATGCGCTCGCTGGCCGACAAGGATCTGGCGATGGATCGCACCATGATCCCGCTGGGCAGCTGCACCATGAAGCTCAACGCCACCGCCGAAATGATCCCGGTGACCTGGCCGGAGTTCGGCGCGATCCATCCGCTGGCGCCGGCCGAACAGTCGGCCGGTTACGCGCAGCTGATCGACGAACTGGAAGCGATGCTGGTCGAATGCACCGGCTACGACGCGGTGAGCCTGCAGCCCAATTCCGGCGCGCAGGGCGAGTATGCCGGCCTGCTGGCGATCCGTGCCTATCACCGCTCGCGCGGCGAGGCGCATCGCGACATCTGCCTGATCCCGGAATCCGCGCACGGCACCAACCCGGCCTCCGCACAGATGTGCGGCATGACCGTGGTGGTCACCAAGTGCGATGCCAACGGCAATGTCGACGTCGAAGACATCCGCGCCAAGGCGGAGAAATACTCCGACCGCCTGGCCGCACTGATGATCACCTACCCCTCCACCCACGGCGTGTTCGAAGAAGACGTGGTGGCGATCTGCGAAGCCGTGCACGCGCATGGCGGCCAGGTCTATACCGACGGCGCCAACATGAACGCGCTGGTCGGCGTGGCCAAGCCCGGCAAGTGGGGCTCGGACGTGTCGCACCTGAACCTGCACAAGACCTTCTGCATTCCGCACGGCGGCGGCGGCCCGGGCGTGGGCCCGTGTGCAGTGAAGTCGCACCTCGCACCGTATCTCCCGAAGACGCTTCCTAGTGCCGGCATCCGTGCCGGCGAAAATCAAACAGCTGCCATCCATGGCAGCGGATTGAAGGGCGGCGAAGGCGATGTGGGCATGGTCAGCGCGGCCAGCTATGGCTCTGCCTCCATCCTGCCGATCAGCTGGATGTACGTGACCATGATGGGCAGCGCCGGCCTGCGCAAGGCCACGCAAGTGGCCTTGCTCAATGCCAACTACATCGCCAAGCGGCTGGCCCCGCATTACAAGACGCTGTACACCGGCCGCAACGGGTTGGTGGCGCACGAGTGCATCCTGGACGTGCGCCCGCTGGAGAAGACCAGCGGCATCGGCGCCGAAGACATCGCCAAGCGGTTGATCGACTTCGGCTTCCACGCGCCGACCTTGAGCTTCCCGGTGGCCGGCACCTTGATGGTGGAGCCGACCGAAAGCGAATCGCAGCATGAGCTGGACCGCTTCATCGACGCGATGATCCAGATCCGCGAAGAGATCCGCGCCATCGAAGACGGCCGCCTTGACCGCGACGACAACCCGCTCAAGCACGCACCGCATACCGCAACGCAGGTGTCGGCCAGCGAGTGGACCCATGCCTACCCGCGCGAACTGGCCGCCTTTCCGCTGCCCAGCCTCAAGCATCAGAAATACTGGCCGCCGGTGGCGCGCGTGGACAACGTCTATGGCGACAAGAACGTGATGTGCGCCTGCATCCCGGTGGATGCGTACAAGGAAGACGCCGAGGCCTGAGCGGCACACCAGCGACGGTGAAGAGAAAACCCGGCCGGTCACACGGCTGGGTTTTTTAATGCGCTGCGTATGGATGCCAATGCGCGGTGCGTACTTCGGCTGGCAGCCGCAGCACTGCGGTTTCGCTGCCGGCGGCGAGCATGCTGCGTTGGCAGATTGCCGGCGCAGCTCTCGCCCTGGATCTCATCGCCAACAGCATCCACGTCGGGCTGAAGCTCGACGCATGCCCGAAACAGCGCGATTGAACGGCCATGCAGCGCACGGGGCCGGCTCACTGTGCGATCCGCTGCGCGGCGCGCGCACCACTCTCTCGTTTGCCTGGCCTACACGTGCCATGCGGATGATGGCGAACGCTCTCACTCCACAGCGGACCCTAGCGCATGCGTGAACTGAACTCTCTTGCCGCCGTGCTGATGGCAGCTTGCCTGCTGGTCGGCTGCGCACCGCGTCGTCCTGGCGAGGTGCCGGCGCTGGTGCATGCGCCCGATGCGCGTGCCGAGGTGGTGCAGACCGCAACCGGCCCGGTGCGTGGCGTTACCAGTGCGCAAGGCCGGGCATTTTTGGGCGTGCCGTTTGCAGCGCCGCCGGTGGGCGCACTGCGCTTCCGCGCGCCGCAACCGTTGGCCGCATGGAGCCAGGTCCGCGATGCCACCCAGGCCGGGCCCGCCTGCTTGCCGCGCTATCGGTTCGGACAGAAGCATGTTTCCGAAGATTGCCTCACGCTCAATGTCTACGCGCCGCCCGGCCCCGTACCTGCGCATCCACGCGCGGTGATGGTGTGGATCTATGGTGGCGCGCTGGAGCTGGGCAGCAATGTCGACTACGACCTGAGCGCGTTGGCCGCGCGGCAGGACGTCATCGTGGTGGCGCCCAATTACCGGCTGGGTGTGTTCGGGTTCTACGCGCATCCAGGTCTGCGTGGCGAAGGCGAAGGCGCGTATGCATTGCTCGACCAGCAGGCGGCCTTGCGCTGGGTGCAACGCAATATCGCAGCGTTCGGCGGCGACGCGCACAACGTCACCGTGTTCGGCGAATCGGCCGGTGCGTGGAGCATCTGTTATCAACTTGCCTCGCCCAGTGCAGCCGGCTTGTTTCAACGCGCCATCCTGCAAAGCGGCAGTTGCCTGGCGAGCGATTCCAGCGTGCCGCAGCACGAAGCAGAAAGCGGCGGCGTGCGTATGGCGCAGAGCGTGGGCTGCGCGCAGACCAGCGATATCGCCGCCTGCCTGCGCGCGCTTCCTGCCGACACGCTGGCCGATGCAAAACCACAACGACGCGGGCTCACCGGCAGCGATGCGTGGGCACCGATGTCCGGTGGTGAGGTGATGCCGCTGCCGCCAGCGGCCGCGATTGCCAGCGGCCAGCATGCGCAGGTGCCGGTACTGATCGGCAACAATCGCGACGAGGGACGTTTGTTTGCGCAGCTGCTGTCCTACATCGGCAAGCTCAACCTGCGCAGCGGCTATGCAGCGCGCGTGCAGCACATGCATGCCTCGCCCGGCCCGATCCTTGCGCAGTACGCCGATGTGGCTGCGCAATCGCGCTGGGAGGCATTCGCCGATATCGTCACCGATGGTGGCTTCGCCTGTCCCACGCGTCGGCTCGGGCAGGCCTTGCGTACCCATGCGCCGGTGTACGCGTACGAGTTCGACGACCCGCAGGCACCGTATGGCCTGTTGCGCCTGCCGTTTTCGCACGCTTTGGGTGCCTTTCATGCCTCCGAACTGGTGTATCTGTTTCAGCGCCCGTGGGTGCTCAGCGGCGATGCGCAGTTCAGTCCGGCGCAACAGGCGCTTGCCAATACGCTGCAGGATTACTGGGGTGCGTTTGCGCGCACCGGGGATCCCAATGGCGGTCAGCGGCCGCAGTGGCCGCGCTTCGACGGCGATTCACCGCTGACGCTGTCGCCGCACAGGATCGGCGCAACGCCGGACTTCGTGCAGCGTCATCGTTGCGCGTTCTGGGATGCGCATGCAGACACTGCGGCAACATCGCTGCCGCCATCGTCGCACTGACGCGGCGACATCGGTACGACGCAGCCGTCACTTTCATTCCAACGCGACAGGAGCCAGCCATGTCCGAAGCCTCTCCATCCACCTGCGCGCAAGTACGCCTGCGCAATGGGCGCAGCGTGTCGGCATTAGGGTTGGGCTCCTGGAACCTGGGCCAGGGCCGGCACGCACCGCAGCAGGAAATCGAAGCGCTGCAGCTCGGGCAGCAATTGGGCATGCAGCTGATCGACACCGCCGAGATGTATGGCAATGGCCGCTCGGAACAACTGATCGGCCAGGCCATCAGCAGCGCGCAGCCGCCCTACATGGTCTCCAAGGTGTTGCCCAGCAATGCCAGCGCACGCGGGATTGCGCGTGCCTGCGAAGCCAGCCTGCAACGGCTGGGGGTGAGGACGATGGACCTGTACCTGCTGCACTGGCGCGGCGGCAGCAACCTGGCCGAGGTGGTGGATGCGTTCGAAGCGCTGCGCGACGCCGGCAAGATCCGCGATTGGGGCGTGTCGAACTTCGATGTCGATGACATGGAAGAGTTGTGGGCGATCGACGGCGGCTCGCATTGCCTGGTCAACCAGGTGCTGTATCACGCTGGCAGCCGCGGCATCGAATTCGATCTGTTGCCGTGGTGCGCCGCGCACGACGTGACGGTGATGGCGTATTCGCCGCTTGGCAGCCGCGCGTTGCTGGATCACCCGGTCCTGCACGTCATCGGCCAGCGCCGCGGTGTAGCGGCAACGGCAGTGGCGCTTGCGTGGGCCATCCGCAGCGGCAGTGTCATCGCCATTCCCGAATCCGGAACGCCTGCACATGTGCGTGCCAACGCCGCCGCGTGCACGCTGCAGCTACATGCGGAAGATCTTGCAGAGCTCGAGCACGCCTTCGCGCCACCCACGCGCAAGCAGCCACTGGATCTGCTCTAAGAGCGGCGGACAAAGCGAGCGTGCTCGCTGCTTGCGGGCGCGCTCGGTGTTCGGTTCGGTGCGGCATGCACCACTCAACCACTGCGGCTCCTCCGCACGCTAGCATCCACTTGTACAGTGCTCACGACGTTTCGTCGTCGATCTGACAGCGCAATGGTCGCGTCCGCTGTTATGCAGCAACACGGCAACGCGCCTTGCGTGACCGATGCAGGATGCAAGTGCCACACAGTGCGATGTTCGCTGCACATGTGAGTATTCGTTCGCATGCAGACACATGCAATTAACAGCGCCACTCCCAGGCTTTATTGCTCAGCCCGCATCCCAGCCCGCCAGAGTGGAGTCCCCATGGCCAAGTCCCCCAGTAAATCCGCGCAGGTTCATGCCGTCGCACCTGCAAGCGCCACATCCGATGAGTCGCGCGGCACTGGCGATGAGTTGCACCAGAAGGCCGGCGGTAGCCATCCGCAACTGACCACCAACCAGGGCATCCCGGTTGGCGACAACCAGAACTCCCTGCGCGCAACGCCACGCGGACCGACGTTGCTGGAAGATTTCATCCTGCGCGAAAAAATCACCCACTTCGATCACGAGCGCATCCCCGAACGCATCGTGCATGCGCGTGGCAGTGCCGCGCACGGCTATTTCGAGCTGACCAAGTCGTTGAGCCAATACACCACCGCCAAGATCTTTACCGAGGTCGGCGAAAAAACCCCGTTGTTCACGCGTTTTTCCACGGTCGCCGGTGGCGCCGGCTCGGTGGACACGCCGCGCGATGTGCGCGGGTTCGCGGTGAAGTTCTACACCAAGGAAGGCAATTGGGATCTGGTGGGCAACAACATCCCGGTGTTCTTCATCCAGGACGCAATGAAGTTCCCTGACCTGATTCATGCGGTGAAAATGGAGCCGGACCGCGGCTTCCCGCAGGCCGCCAGTGCGCACGACACCTTCTGGGACTTCATCTCGCTGACGCCCGAATCGATGCACATGATCATGTGGGCGATGAGCGACCGCACCATCCCGCGCTCGCTGCGCATGATCGAAGGCTTCGGCATCCATAGTTTTCGTTTTCTCAACGAAAACGGCGACAGCACCTTCGTCAAGTTCCACTGGCGCCCCAAGCTGGGCCTGCAGTCCACCATCTGGGACGAAGCGGTCAAGATTGCCGGTGCCGACCAGGATTTTCACCGTCGCGATCTGTTCGAAGCAATTCAGAACGGCGACTTCCCGGAATGGGAACTGGGCGTGCAGTTGTTCACCGAGGCGCAGGCTGAGGCATTTCCCTTCGATCATCTCGATTCGACCAAAGTCATTCCCGAAGAGTTGGTGCCATTGCAGATCGTCGGACGCATGGTGCTCGACCGCTGGCCGGATAACTTCTTTGCGGAAACCGAACAGGTTGCATACTGCCCGGCCAACATCGTGCCCGGCATCGATTTCAGCAACGACCCACTGCTGCAGGGCCGCCTGTTCTCGTATCTGGATACGCAGCTAAGCCGTCTGGGCGGTCCGAATTTCCACCAGATTCCGATCAACGCACCCAAGTGCCCGTTCGCCAACAATCAGCGCGACGGTCACATGCAGATGGGCGTGCCAAAGGGACGTGTTGCTTACGAACCCAGCTCGCTGCAGGCCGATGCGCCACGTGAGGCGCTGCGTGGATTTCCCAGCCATGCGACCCCGGCCGAAGAAGGTGCCAAGGGCCGCGTGCGTGCAGAGAGCTTTGCCGATCATTACAGCCAGGCACGGCTGTTCTTCCGCAGCCAGACCGCGCCGGAACAGGCACATATTGCGTCGGCATTGGTGTTTGAACTGTCGAAGGTGGAAACCGCACATGTGCGCGAAGCCATCGTGGGTCATCTGCGACACATCGACCCGGAGTTGGCGCAGCGTGTGGCCGATGGCATGGGCATGACCACCCTGCCGCCGGCACCTCCTGCAGCGGTTGCGCCCACCGACATGCCGCTGTCGCCTGCCTTGCAGGTCATCGGCAAGATGAAAGACACCTTGAAGGGACGCACGGTCGGCATCCTGATTCACGATGGTTCGGATGCAGCGGCGATCAAGGCCGTGCGCAAGGCGGCAGAAGCTGCTGGCGCCACGGTCAAGATCGTCGCGCCCAAGCTGGGCGGCGCCAAGCTCAGCGACGGCAAGCAGCTGCCTGCCGATGGGCAGCTGGCAGGCACGCCTTCGGTGGTGTTCGATGCGGTGGCAGTGCTGCTGTCGTCGGAAGCAGCGAAGTTGCTGACACGCGAATCGGCTGCACTGGATTTCGTGAGCTTTGCCTGGGCGCATCTGAAGGCGATTGCGTTCGACGATGGCGCGCAATTGCTGCTGAAGGCAGGCAATGTCGGCAAGGATGCGGGCGTGGTCCCCGCGGCCGACACCACGGCATTCGTTAGCGCAGCGAAGACACGCCAATGGGCACGCGAGCCGAAGGTGCGCATGCTGGCGTAATCACACCTGGTTAGCGACTGAAGACTTGGGCGCGGGCGACTTTTCATGGGTCGTTTCGCGCCCGAGTTGTTTATGCAGGTAGCGATGAAGGTGCCGTAGCTAAGATGACGAGCTAGCTGTTGCTTACGTGACTAGCCGTTATTTACGTGAACCAAGAGCCACCCGCATTCGACCGACGGCGCTTGGTGTTAGCCAACAATGCGACGACGTGAATGCTGGTTGTCGTGGGTTGATTGGCGCAGTTCGAGAGATGCTGTACACAGCGATGGGTCTGCGGTTTGGCTGCAGGGCCCTTGCCCGCCCACCATCGCGGGACACGCTGCAGGCAGCTACTTTCTACAACGCTTGGCCAGGAAACTGCTGGGCATTCGCCAACGCACGATACTCGCGTGGCGTCATGCCCACCGCCTGCTTGAATTGCCGCGCAAATGCGCTTTGGTCGCTGAAGCCGCAAGCGTGGCCGATTTCGGTAAGGCTCTTGTTTCCGTGCAGCAGATGCATCGCCATCTGCAGGCGCAGCTTAGCCAGCACTTGTTGCGGCGTCAGCTGGAACACCTTGCGGAAGGAGCGCTGCAGCTTGGACATCGAAAATCCGGTGATCTCCACCAGCGCCTGCATGCGCACGTTTTGCGCGTAGTTGGCGTTGAGATACGCCAGTGCAAGCCGCAGCTTTTCGTACTGCGATTCGTGCCCGTCCTGGGGGCCCAGATCGCGCGAGATGCCGATGATGCCCTGCACCTTGCCATCCACCAGCAGCGGCCGCTTGCAGGTGAGGCACCAGCCAGGCTCGCGGTTGGCGAACAGATGCAGCTCCAGCAGGTTGTCGATCACCTCGCCGGCCAGCACCTGCTCGTCCTGATTGGCGTAGTTGGCGCCCAGGCCACTTGGATAGACCTCGGCGACACGCTTGCCGATCAAGTCCTTGCGCTGCTTCAGCCCCAAGCGCCGCAGCATGGTCTGGTTGACGTGGGTGTAGCGGCCCTCGCGATCCTTGACGAAGAACAACACGTCCGGCACCGCATCGAACAACGCTTCCAGATCGGCAGGATCGATGCTCTTCATGCGAGAGGATTCATGCAGTGCCAGGGACTCGGGGCCAGGAGTGGCGCAGCGGTGCAGCAACGCACCGGCGTCTGCACACACCAGGTGCGCAGCGTCATGATACGCCGCGCCTATCGCACAGCTTGCAGGCGCTCAGCGCGGCTGTTCGGCCACCGTGCCGGCGATTGCAGCCGGGGCCTCCTTCGGGGCGTCGATCGACGCGCTGGTGGCGCCCATGCGATCGGCCGGCGTCCGCCGCGCTGTCCAGGCCTGCACGACTGCGGCCCCCGCTTGCGACCCCACCTGCACGCGCAGACGTGCGCCAGCGGTGGGCGCTACAAATTCGATTTCGCAGTCGCCCGCGGCCATGCAGCTGTCCGCTGCCAGGCGGTCGACCGGCTGCCAGCCCTGCTCGGCAATCGCCTGCGAGAACGCGCGGTAGCTCATGCCCGGCTTGAGCGTCGCCGGCAACGGCCCCAGCAGCTCGCTGTTGGCGGCGTCTGTGGCATTGGCAATGGCGGGCGCAGCGGTCACCGGCGCATGTACAGGCGCAGCCGCCGCAGGCCGCGGTGCGGCGCTCCAGGCAGGGCTGAAGATCAGGGCAAGCCCGAGGAAGGCGAGGCGGACGAACGTGCGCATGCGAAAGACCCTTGCGATCCTGGCAGGGATTGGGAAAGTTAAGGAAGCGCTATTTTGACATGCCGACATGACGACGGGGCGATGGTGCCCGCGCGCGATCAGCAGCCATTTCATCGCCGGTTATCCAACAGCGAGCAGCAAGCGCACTCGACTGCGAACATATCGGCGGCACAACGTATTGCTTGAGCGAGCGCTGCAACACCCCATATTTCCAGCTCTCTAACAACGGCCAACACACGTAACAGGCAGTCGTCAGGAGAGTGTAGACGGTGCGCAGGCACCGAGTGGACACGTGGGACATGCCGCACCTAGCCCCGGGCCGCGCCGGCCCGCCGGTGAGTGCCGGCATCGTGTCAGCTGCTCTGACGCGACACCACGCATTCCCTGGCAATACGCAGTGGCCGGCTCTTCGATCGCCAGCCGCACTCGCCTGCTGCAGGCTACCGCGACACAAAAAAAACCGGCACGTCGCGGCAAGGCGGCATGCCGGTTATTTTTGAAGGATTACTGGCCGATGTGCTGTTTCAGCCAGCCATTGACCGTGTCGTGCCACAGGATGCTGTTGTCCGGCTTGAGCACCCAGTGGTTCTCGTCCGGGAAGTACAGGAACTTGGAGTCGATGCCCTTGCGCTGCAGCGCAGTGAATGCGGCCAGGCCCTGCTCGACCGGGATGCGGAAATCCTGCTGGCCGTGGATGACCAGCATCGGCACCTTCCACTTGTCCACGTGCAGCACCGGGTTGAACTTCTCGTAGCCGGCCGGGTTCTGCCACGGCGTGCCGCCGTTTTCCCACTCGCTGAACCACAGTTCCTCGGTGGCGTAGCCCATGGTGCGGTTGTCGAACACACCGTCGTGGTCGACCAGGCACTTCCATGGGTGGTTCCCATCTTTGTCAAGCCACGTCCCCGCCATCCAATAGACCATGTAGCCGCCGTAACTGGCGCCCAATGCGCAGGCCTTGTCGCCATTGAGGAAGCCGTACTGCTTCTGCGCGGCGGCCCAGCCCTTTTGCAGGTCTTCCAGCGGGCGGTCGCCCCAATGCTGGCTGATGGCGTCAGTGAATTCCTGGCCGTAGCCGGTGGAGCCGTGGAAGTCGATCATGACCACCGCATAGCCCTGCCCGGCGTAGGTCTGCGGATTCCAGCGGTTGCTCCAGCCATTGCCGAAGCTGCCCTGCGGGCCGCCGTGGATCAGGAACGCCACCGGGTAGGTTTTGCCTTCCTGGTAGTTGTACGGCTTGACCACATAGCCGTGCACCGTGTCGTTGTTCCAGCCCTTGAACTGGAACTGCTCGTAGTCGCCGAACTGCACCTGCGGCAGCAGCTCGCCGGCGCTCTGGGTGATCGCCCGCAGACCCTGGCCCTGCACGTCGCTCACGAAGATTTGGTCGCCGCTCTTGAGCGAGCTACGCGTAAACGCCAAGGTGTTACCGGCCAGCGTCGGTGCATGCACGCTGCCCTCGCCCACCAGCTTGGTCGCTTCGCCACTGGCGATGTCGATCTTGAACAACGGGTGCTCGCCCAGATTGTCGGCGCTGGTGTAGAGGCTGCTGCCGTCATCGCTCAGCACGATCTCGCCGGCCGAACGATCCCACTTCGGCGCAATCTCGCGCGTCTTGCCGCTGGCCACGTCCATCGCCATCAGGCCGAAGCGGTCGGCCTCGAAGCCGGGGCGCTTCATGGCGCGGTAGTACAGCGTCTTGCCGTCGGTGCTGAACACCGGGCCGGCGTCCCAGGCCGGGTTGGCCGCGGTGAGATTGACCGGCGCCGACTTGCCGGCCGCATCCAGGCGATACAGATCGAAGTTGGTCTGCCACGGCTCGTCGTTGCCGGTGGGCTTGCCAGCCGCCTTGCCGTTCTTGCCGGCTTCCGGGCCATGCGGCTGCGGAATGCGCACGCTGGCCACCACGCTGCTGCCGTCCGGCGACCAGGTGTAATCGTCGTTGCCACCGAACGGTTTGGAGGGCGCATCGCCGGCCAGGGTGGCGCTGATTGCCGAGGCACCGGCCACCGCCTTGGCGCCGGCTGCGGGCAATCCCGCCACGAACAAGGTATTGCGGCGGCCATCGTTCCAGGTGTCCCAGTGACGCACGAACAGCTGGTCGTACACCACGCCGCTGGCCTTGGCGTCCTTGACGCTGGCCAGCTTTTTCTTGGTGCACGCCAGATCCGAGCCGCAGTCCTGGAACACGCCGGCGCTGAAGACGATGCGCTTGCCATCGGGCGAGAGCTTGTAGCTGTCCACGTCCACCGCAAACGCGGTGAGCTGCTGCGGGGTGCCGCCAGCCAACGGCTGCGCATAGAGCTGCTGGCTGCCGGACTTGCTGCTGAGGAAGTACACCGCCTTGCCATCCGGCGACAGCGCCGGGCTGTTGACGTTCCAGCCTTCGGGCGTGAGCCGCTTGGGCGGCGACAGATCGCGGGTGCGCAGATTGCGTACCCACAGGCTGGTAGCCGGCTTGCCATTGGCGGTCTTGGCCTGGCGCTTGGCGAACAGCACCACGCTGCCATCCGGGCTGAGCGTGGGCGAGGACACCCGGTCCAGCGCCACCATGTCGCGCACGTCGAAACCGCGCGCAGCGGCAAGGCTTGGCAAGGCGGCCAGCAAACACAAGGGCAATACGGCGTGACGCAGCTTCATCGACATCTCCGGCAACGGCAAAACGTCGATGGTAGGCGTTGCTGCGGCGCACGCGCAAAGGCAGGACGTCATGCGGCGTGAAAGGGTGCGGCACGCCGTCGCGCGCCATGCCCATGCCGCCTATGGGCGGCACGGGCGGCAGCGCATCAGAAGCGGTGCGACATGCCCACATACACCTGCGCGTCCGGGGTGCGCTCGTTGAGGCCGAAGTTGGTGCCCACGTCCAGCTGCAACAGCGGGTTGATCAGATACGCAGCGGCGATATCGGCCGAATATTGTTCGATGGTTTGAGCAGGGTCGCGGTTGATCGAGGACCACACCTCCACCGCCATCGACAGCTTCGGCGTGAGCGGATGAGCCAGGTTGATCGCATTGATCACTGCGATGTGCTTGCCGCTACCTTCGCTGTCGGCCAACCAGTCCAGCTCCGGGCCGAAGGTCAACGAGAAGCTGTTGGGCAACGCAAAGTTGATCGGCAGAGCGACGCCGCCTTCCCACTCGTCGTTGCCCAGGCCGGTGCGGGCGGTCGGCGCCTTGACGAACGGCAGTACCGCCACGGTGGCGGTGTCGCTTTCGTAGAAACGCGCCTTCATGCGCAGATAGATATCGCCACCGCCGCTCAGGCTGCTGCGTGCGCCGGTGGTGCGATCGGTGGTCTTGACCTGCAGCTGTGGCGCCCAGTTGAGCTGCAGATCGATGCGGTCGCTGACGCCGTACTTGAGCGTGGGATTGGTAAACACCGAGGTTTCGATGCGTGTGCCGGGCTGGCTGTCGCGTGTATAGCTGCCGATGTCGGTTTCCAGCTGCCAGGCGCCGGTCGGCACGGTACAGGTGGAATTGGCCCTGGTCGGCCGGTCGGTGCAGAGCGCCGCTTCGGTGGCGTCTTGCGCCTGCGCTTGCGTGGCCAGGCCGCACAGCATGCCGGCCACGGCGATGGTCAGCAGCGAGATGCGGCGTGCGCGGGAAGAAGAACCGGAAATAACAGTCAGCATTGCAGTAACTCCATGGCAGGGCGCTGGGCCAAGACACAACAGGCCAGCAGTGAGTGGGGGAATGCGGGTGGAGAGGTAAGGCGACCGCATGACGCCCAAACGGCGGCGTCTGGTCGATCCTATCCAACTGTCGAGCTCGCCAGACAAAAAGCGGCCGCAACCGTGCCTTGGAAGAAGCGCAGTGTGATTGGGCTAACGTTTTTGTCGGCAGCAGCGGCGGCGCGATGGCCTATGGCGCGGAGATCAGCGGGGTCGATCCAGGCGTGCGGCAGTGGTGGCGCATCATCCGTGCGGGAGACGGCACGATACGCAGCAGCGGCATAAAGGTGCTATGCACGAGTCCTGGACCTGGCATAAAGCTGACGCAAAGACAGGCTGCAGGCAACGAGGTGCCGTCAGGGACGGTCGATGGAGTCTGCAGCGGCGGTGCATGGGGATGATGCAGATGATGGCAGCGGCATCCGCTGCAGGCAGGTCGCCTTGCGCGCCTGCCAGGACGGCGCATGCAGCGCATGCGCCGTGTCTGTCGCAGGCTCAGGCGGCTTGTTCGCCGCGCTTGCCGACGCGGTACAGCAGCCAACCGACCAGGGCGAGAATGGCCAGGCCGACCCATTGATTGAGCTGCAGGGCGGCCGGTAGCGCCAGCACATCCGCACGGCTGGACAGCACGATCGGCACCGCAATGGCGATGCCCATCAACGCCTCGCCGGTGATCAGGCCGGCGGCGAACAGCACGCCCGGGCGATGCACGCGGTCGCGGCCGTCTTCGTCGTCGGCGCGAATGTTGTGGAAGCGCTCCACCAGGTGCGCGATCAGGCCACCGATGAAGATCGGCACCATCAGTTCCAGCGGCAGATAGATACCGATGGCCGCGGCCAGCACCGGCACACGGAAGCGCTTGCCGGTGGCCTTCAACCATTCGTCCAGCGCGATGATCGCCGCGCCCACAGCAGCACCGATCGCAATCATCGACCACGGCAGCTGCCCGCCGAACAGGCCCTTGGCCACCGAGGCCATCAACGTGGCCTGCGGCGCGCCCAGCGAGTTGGGATGCTGCGGCGTGGCCGGGCCAATGCCGTACGCCTGCGCCAGCAGGTTCAACACCGGCGCCATGATCAATGCGCACGAGAACGCGCCGATCCCCAGCATCAACTGCTGCTTCCACGGCGTGGCACCGACCAGATAACCGGCCTTGAGGTCCTGCAGATTGTCGCCGCCCACCGCCGCCGCGCAGCACACCACCGCACCGATCATGATGGCCGCCACCGCGCCCAGCGGTGCGGCGCCGATGCCCACCGGCACCAGGCCGCTCTTGCCCAACAACAGCACCAGCACCGCCGAGGCGAACAGGATGGTGGAGATGGTGATACCCGACACCGGGTTGTTGGACGAACCGATCAACCCGGCCAGATAGCCGGACACCGACACGAACAGAAAGCCGGCCACGATCATGATGATGGTCATCGGGATCGACACGTGCCACTGCTGCACAATGGCCTGGTACAGGCCCAGCAGCGGCAGCGTGCACAACACCAGCGCCACCAGCATCCACTTCATCGGCAGGTCGCGCTCGGTCTCTGCAACCACGCCGCCACCGCTCTTGCGCGCGGCCGCAAAGCCGCTCTTGACGCCGGAAAACAGCGACTTGCGCAGCGAGAACAAGGTCCACACGCCGCCGATCAACATCGCGCCGACGCCGAGGTAGCGGATCTTCGCGCCCCAGATGCCAAACGCCGTATCGGCAGCCGGGGCACCGACCAGGCTCTGCGCCAGCGCCGGGTCCGAGCCCATGAAAAACTGCTGATACAGCGGAATGGCGATATGCCAGGACAGGATCGAACCGGACAACACCACGATGCCGACGTTCAAGCCGACGATGTAGCCCACGCCCAACAGTGCCGGCGACAGGTTGGTGCCCAGGTAACCCACCAGGCGGCTGCTGCCCAGGTAGGTGGCCTGCGCCCAGGTGTCCGGGATCACCCGCAAGCCACTGGCCGCAGCCAGCTTGACCAGCGCGCCGATGGCGCCGGAGGCGGCCAGGATCTTCAGGCCCGGGCCGGGGTTTTCGCCGGCCTTGAGCACTTCGGCCGCGGCCTTGCCTTCGGGGAACGGCAGCGGGTCTTCGACGATCATCGAGCGCCGCAACGGCACCGAGAACAGCACGCCCAGCAAACCGCCCATACCGGCGATGCCCAGCACCCACCAGTACTTGAAGTCCGGCCAGTAGCCCATGATCACCAGCGCCGGGATGGTGAAGATGACCCCGGCCGCGATCGACGAACCGGCCGAGGCGCCGGTCTGGACGATGTTGTTTTCCAGGATGGTGCCGCCGCCGAGCAGGCGCAGCACGCCCATCGACACCACCGCCGCCGGAATGGCGGTGGCGATGGTCAGGCCGGCAAACAGGCCGAGATAAGCATTGGCGGCCGAAAGCACCACCGCCAGCACGATGGCCAGCACGACGGCACGAAAAGTGAGCTGGCGCGGCTGCGCGTCATGGCGCATTGGGCATTCCCCTGTAGGCAAAAAATCCGCATCACGCTAGCGCCTGCGCCCAGCCGAGTCCAGCTGCGGCGCGGCGTGACAGTGTGCAAGGTATGGCGTGCGGCGCCAACGACATCGGCGGCGACGCCTTGCGTGGCGCGATGGAGACGCCAACCGGCGGCAGCATGTGTGGATCTGTGCGCCCAGGGCGCTACGCATTCGCACACGGCGCCGGCCAGGGCGTGGCGTTCGCTATTGTCCTGCACAGCAGCGCGTCGACAGGAGCCTGTGCGCCCCGCTCCGGCCGATGCGGCGTGCGCTGACCGCCAAGCCCGTTTCATCGGCCTTCCATCGCATACCGCAGCCACGTACCCAAAGGTCCGACACATGATCCGTCCGCTGACACCATTGATTCTTGCCGGCATGCTGCTGCCGCCGGCCGCAGCCGATGCAGCCGGCAAGCAGCCTGCGCAGGATGCGGCACAATGCCCGGCACCTGAAACGGTGCACTACGAGGCCGGACGCTATCGCGCCCCTGTCCGGCTCGACGTCGGCTCCGGAAGCGGCGTGTGGGCCAGTACGCTGCAGCCCAACGCGGGCAGTCCACGGCATCTGTCATCGGCGCTCTACTACGGCACTCGCGCCGCAGCGGCGCCCAGCACCGGAGTACTGGTCAATTGCAGCTACGCGTTACGCGGTGACACGGTGGTGGATCTGGCCTACTTCGATCGCCTGACGCCGAAAACGCAACGCAACCTGATCGTCACACTGCAGCACCCATCCCGCTGGCAGCTCGATCAAGCGCCAGCGCCTGGGCAGGATCAGTTCTATGCCTGTTCCCGGAGCGAGGACATCCGCAGCGCGGCGGACTGCGCGTTCGAGCCGCTGCGCCTGGAGTGACGCAGCGGCAACCACTGTTCAATTCAGCAACTCGGCAAACGCGCGGTCGGCCTCGATGACATCAGGCAGCGCGGCGAACAACGCGTCCAGATCCACGCCGTCCATCAGCGGGCCACGCACCGCCTCCAGTGCCGCCGCAGGGTCGCCACGATGGGCATGCAGGGCGTCGGAGACCTGCACGGCCTGGGCGACCAGCAACGGCATGCGCGCGCCGTCGGGTGCGGCGGCCGGGCGAACCTGGTAGGCGATGGCCTCCTGGATCACCACCGGCAACTGCCAGCGACGCACCAGCTCGGCGCCCACTTCCGGGTAGCCGAAGCCAAGTTGCAGCGTCTCTTCGGCGGCATGGCCGGCAGACGAGGTGTCGTGGTTGATGCGGCTGGCGTAATCCGGGGCGCCGGACTGGATCAGCAGCTCGCCGATGTTGTGCATCATGCCGCAGGTAAAGGCGGTTTCCGGGTCCAGGCCATGCTGGCGCGCCAGCAGGCGGGCGATGCCGGCCACTTCGAAACTGTGCCGCCAGAATGCCTTGAGGTCGAAACCCGGGCCGGCGCGAAAGGCGCCAGTCATCGCCGAGGCCAGCACCAGGGTGCGCAGCGTATTGAAGCCCAGGCGCATCGCGGCGTCTTCCACACTGGTGGAATCGCGCAGGCCGTGAAAGCGCGCCGAATTGGCCAGCCGCAGCACCTTGGCGGCGATCACCGGATCGCGCTCGATGCTGTGCGCCAGCGTATCGATATCGGTCTGCGGATCGTCGAATTGACGGATCAGGTCCTGCGCCACCTTGGGCACGGTGGGCAAGGTGTGCAACTGGTCGAACAACGCCTCCAACTTCATGATCGCCTCGTGGGTGAAAGACAAGCCAGCGCGGCCGCGCGGACCTGCATGGTGTAGCACAGACCGGTTTGCTGCCAGTGACCGGTGGCGGGATGGATTCACCTACGCCTGTGGTTTTGCGCTGGCGGCGGTATCTCGCACCCCGCCGGGCGATGAGCGTGGCCACGAGCGAACTCGACGGGATGTCACAAGCGATGGCGTGGATGCCGGCAGTGATGCGGTTTGGCTGTCGATGCGCGGGACAGCACGCAGTGATGCAGCGTTGTATGAGCACAGCCGCAGCATGCGCATGGACATGACGCATCGTTGCGTTGCCGGTATGTGCTCCTTCGGGCAGCGCTCAATGAAAATCGCGCGAGGGCAGCTGCATTTCGCCGAGCAGGTTGCTGAGGTCGTGCAGGTCGCCGGCGATCAGGTGTTCCACGCCGTCCACGCGTTCCCAGCGGCCACGCACGGCGAGCAGGCGCGATTCCAGCAGTGCGCGGCGGCGGCGCAGCGCCAGGTGCGACCAGACGATGACGTTGATCATGCCGTGCTCGTCTTCCAGGGTGACGAAGATGGTGCCCTTGGCAGTGGCCGGGCGCTGGCGCTGGGTGACCAGGCCGGCGACATGCACGCCGCTGCCGTGGCGGCGGCCTTGCAATTCGCGCAGGCCCAGGATGCGCCGCTGCCGCATCTGCGGGCGCAGCAGCGCCATCGGGTGCTGGCGCAGGCTCAGACCGACCGAGCGGTAATCGGCAAGAATCTCTTCGCCCGCACGCGGGGCTTCAAACTCCACCGGGCGCTCTTCCGGGCTGCCCGGCAGCAGCGGGCGGCGCGCCTCCACGCCGGCCATGGCCCAGCGCGCGGCATTGCGGTTGCCCACCATGCCCTGCAAGGCACCGGCTTCGGCCAGGGCCAGGCGCGCTTTTTCGTCGAGTGCAGCGCGCAGGCAGAGATCGCCGATATCGGTGAAAACCCGTTGCGTGCGTGCAGCGACAATGCGATTGGCCACCACCTCCGATAACCCGGCGACTTGCCGCATGCCCAGCCGGATCGCCGGTTGTTCGCCAGGGTCGGCAGCGCTGTGCCAAGGCCGGCCGCCGACCAGGGTGTTGTCCCAGTCGCTGTGCAACACATCCACTGGCAGCACCTCCACGCGCGCGCGCTCGGGGCTGCCGCGGCGCGCGTCCTGCACGATCTGGCTGGCCGAATAAAACCCCATCGGCTGCGCGTTGAGCAGCCCGCAGGCGAAGGCGGCCGGTTCGTGGCGTTTGAGCCAGCAGCTGGCATAGACGAGTTTGGCGAACGAGGCGGCGTGGCTTTGCGGAAACCCGTAGGAGCCGAAGCCCTTGATCTGCTCGAAGATCTGGTCGATGAAGGTGGAGGCGTAGCCTTTGCCCTGCATGCGCTCGCGCACGCGCGTGCGGTGTTGCTCCATGTCGCCGCCGCGCCGCCAGGCCGCCATGGAACGGCGCAGATTGTCCGCCTCGCTCTCGCTGTAATCGGCGGCATGCATCAGCAGCTCCATCACCTGCTCCTGGAACAACGGCACGCCCAGGGTGGGCTTGAGGATGTCTTCCACTTCCGGCGATGGATAGTTCACATCTTCGCGGCCCTGTCGCCTGCGCAGATACGGGTGCACCATGTCGCCCTGGATCGGCCCGGGGCGCACGATCGCCACTTCGATCACCAGGTCGTAGAACACCGCAGGTTTGAGCCGCGGCAGCATCGCCATCTGCGCGCGCGATTCGATCTGGAACACGCCCACCGTATCGGCGCGCTGGATCATCTTGTAGGTGGGCGCGTCGTCGCCGGGCAATGTCGCGATGCTGTAGTCGCGCCCGCGGTGGCCGCGCACCAACTCCAGCGTCTTGCGGATGCAGGTGAGCATGCCCAGGGCCAGGCAATCGACCTTGAGCAGCTTCATCGTTTCCAGATCGTCCTTGTCCCACTGGATGATGGTGCGCCCGGCCATGGCGGCGTTTTCCACCGGCACCAGCAGCGACAGCGGCTCGTCGGAGATGACGAAGCCGCCGACATGCTGGGAGAGATGCCGTGGGTGATCGCGCAGCTGCTCGGTCACTGCAAGGATCTTGTTGATCAGCGGGTTGGCCAGATCGAACCCGGCTTCTTCGATGCGCTGCTCCATCGGCGTTTCGCCATTGCCCCAGCCGTAGCAATTGGCCAGCAGCGCGATCTGGTCCGGCGGCAGGCCGAAGGCCTTGGCCACGTCGCGTACCGCACTCTTGCCGCGATAACAGATCACCGTTGCCGCCAGCGCCGCACGTTCGCGGCCGTACTTGCTGTAGACGTACTGCAGCACTTCCTCGCGGCGTTCGTGTTCGAAATCCACGTCGATGTCCGGCGGCTCGTCGCGTTTTTCGGAGAGAAAGCGCGCCATCAACAAACGTGTTTCGTCGGGATTGACTGCGGTGATGTCCAGCGCATAACACACCGCCGAATTGGCCGATGAGCCACGCCCCTGGCAGAGGATGTCCTGCTCGCGCGCGAAGCGCACCACATCCTGCACAGTGAGGAAAAATGCCTCGTACTTCTTGAGCGCGATCAGCGCCAGCTCTTTTTCGATGTCCTCGCGCACCTTTGCCGAGATGCCGCCCGGCCAGCGTTTGCGAATGCCGGCTTCGGTAAGCTGACGTAGATAACTGGTTGGCGTATGCCCTTCCGGCACCAGCTCTTTGGGGTAGGTGTAGCTGATCTTGGAAATATCGAATATGCAGCGTTGCGCCAACTCCACCGTGGCCTGCAACAGCGCATCCGGGTAGATATTGCCCAACGCACGCCGCGTACGCAGATGGCGTTCGCCATTGCGAAACAGATGCGCGCCGCATTCGGCCAGCGGGGTGGTGTGGCGGATGGCGGTCAAGGTGTCCTGCACGATGCGCTCGCGGCGCTGCGCCATGTGCACATCGCCGCTGGCCAACGCGGTCATGCCCAATTGCTGGGCAAGCAATTGCAGCGACTGCAGGCGTGCGGCATCGTCTTGTTCGCGATGCAGTTCCACCGCCAGGAACGCACGCTCGCCAAACACCTGTTGCAGCCAGGCGCCCTGCTCTGCCTGCGGCTGCACGCCAGGCAACCACAGTGCAAACACACCTGGTACAGCGTCGCGAAACTGCGCTTCCACGTCGGCACGTCCCAACCGATACGCGCCCTTGCTTGCGGCACGCCGCGCGCTGGTGATCAGCGCGCACAACTGCCGATAGCCCTGCGCGTTTTCCACCAGCAGCACCAAGCGCGTGCCATCGACCAGGGTGAATTCGCTGCCGACGATCAACCGCACGCCAGTGGCGCGCGACGCTTCCAGGCCACGCACGATGCCGGCCAGCGAGCATTCGTCGGTAATGGCCAAGGCGCTGTAGCCGCAGTGCTGTGCGCGCACGAACAACTGCTCTGCACTGGAGGCGCCGCGCAGAAACGAGAAATCCGACAGGCAATGCAGCTCGGCATACGCGGGCAAGCCATCGGCGACCTGCGCATGGGTGATGTCGTCGTTTGCTGCGCGCAGCCGCGCGGCAACATTCCAGCCGCGCGGCATGCGCCCGCCGGGCGTGTCGCGGTCCACGCCATCGATGGCGTCATCCCAGCTCATGCACGGATGCCTTCAACTGTGTGCTGCGCCCTGCAGATGCCCAGTGCGCAGCAGATCGCGCCGCCGCAGGTCCTGCCGCGTTTTGTCTGGAGCCGTGGCACCGGCCGCGTGCGCCAAACCGCAATGAGCAGCCAGGCAGCCCGTGCTCCGATATCGCGCAGGCGTGCGCGCTCACGCAAACCACCCATGCAGCATCCAGCCATCCAGCCGGCCAGGCGCGGCGAATGCCCAACCGCGCCGGCCGCGCGCGGTTTCCACCACGTAGTAATCGCGACGCGCGTCGTCGTCGTCCCACCAGCCGCTTTCCAGCCGTTCCGGGCCGGACACGATGCGCAGATGCGGGTCGTGCAGCGGCACCGGCTGCGGTAGCAGCCAGGTGGGGCGCGGCGGACGTGGCGGCGCAGCAGTTTCGCGCACCGCATCGCCGATGGCGCGACGCCAGGCGCGCTCCGGGCGCGGGTCGTCGGCCGGCAGGATGCGATACACCGCGTCATCGCCCAACCGCGCACGCAGGCGTTCGCGCAGTTGCGGCCACTCCACCGATTGCTGCGCGCGTTGATCGAACAGGTCGCGCATGGCCGGCACGAACGGCGGCAGTTGCCGCGCCAGCAAGCGCATCGCCACCACCGGGCGCGGAATCTCCACCCGCTCCAGCCGGTTGCGCGCCAGCTCGAATAGCAACGTGGGCGCACGCTCCGGCGTCAGCAGGCCGATCTCGACATCGGTGGCGCCCTCTTCGTGTTCCAGGCGCAGCAAAAAACGCTGTACGCCGCCATCGCGAATGGACAGGTACGTGCACAGGTCGCCGATCAGCCGGCGCAACGGAAACAGCAGCGCCGGATGCGTTTCCACCTCATAGCCCAGCTCCACACGATGGTCGAAATGGTCTGGCGGCGCGTAGCACTCCAGCGGGTCGTCGACCTGCCCGTAGAGGCGATCCAGGTGATCCAGCAGGCTGGCACCGAAGCGCCGGCGCAGCCCATCGCGCGGCAACCCGCGCAGCGCTGCGAGCGTGCGCACCCCCATGTGCTGCAGACGCTCGCCAACATCGCCGGGCAACGCGGCGCGGCGTACAGGCACCTTGTCGAGGGTGCTGTGCAAGGACGGCAATTCCGTCACCACCATGCCATCGCGCAGGCCGGCCAGCACGCGTGCGGCGCGCGGTGTCGGTGCCAGCGCAAGCCGGTGCTGGAAGCCCAGCGCCTGCAGCTCGTCACGCAGGCGCCGCTCGAACCGTGGCCAGGGGCCGAACAGGCGAAAGCTGGCGCCGGCTTCCAGCACGATGGCGCGCGACCACTGCTGGCTCACCAACGAACTATGCCGATATGCCCAGGCCGCAAGAAACCGCTGCGTGCGTGCTTCGCTCTGTGCGTCGTAATCGATGGTGCGTACCTGGGTCATCAACGCATGCGCCGCCGACAGCCGCATGCCGGCCTTCAGCCCGGCCGCGGCGGCCGCGGCATTGACCGAGTGCAGGCTGCGCAACTGCGCCGGACCTTCCACCAGCACCAGCGGTACGTCCGGCTCTTCCAGACGCCGAAGGACGGCATCCAGCGCCAGCTGCGGCAGCAATATGCAGGCCCACAACATGCGCGCGCCTCAATGCGCCAGCCGCAACGGCTGCGAGGGCACCTGCCCGCCGCGGCATTTGCGTACCTGCCAGGCATCGCGCTCGGGCAGAAATTCCAGCCGCAAGGCCGCCGGCGATGCATTCACCGCATGGCGGCGATCGCGCAGTGCGAAGGCGCAGCAGTTGCCGCTGTCGGCCGCCACCTGCAACCGGCGCAATGCACGCGCATCGCCGGTCTGCGGCCAGCCCAGCACTGCCGCGCATGCGCCGCTGCGCAGACATTGCTCGAAGGCCCACAAGGCCTCGCGCGGCTCGGCCTGCACCACTTCCAGATGCTCCAGCACCACCCCGCCCGCCTGCCAGGCCGGCGCATACGGAATGAACGGCGGCGCCACCAACACCACCCGGCTGCTGCTGGCGGTCATGCGTGCCAGCGTGGGCAACAGCAAGGCGATCTCACCGATGCCATGCGCAGGCAACAGCAACTCGGTCAACGCACGTCGCGGCCAGCCGCCGTCGGGCAGTACTGCATCCAGTGCGGCATGCCCGGTGGCTTGGCCACCATTGGCGGTGGCCGTGCCCTGGCCCGCACGCCAGACCGTGCGCGCGGCCAGCAGGGCGTCCAGCGGCAGTGCCACTGCCGCATTGCCGTCCTGTCCGATGCGCGCCGGCTGCTGGCTCATGTCAGCCCTGCCGGATCAGGCCGCAGTACAGTCCTTCGACTGCGAAGTCGGCATCGGCTGCCACCACGATCGGCGCATGCGCACGATTACGCGGCAGCAGGCGGATGCGCTCGGGCCCACGCTCCAGGCGTTTGATGGTGATTTCGCCATCCACCCGCGCCACCACGATCTGCCCATCGCGCGCCTCGTTGCTGCGGTGCACCCCCACCAGGTCGCCATCCAGGATGCCGTCGTCGATCATCGAATCGCCCTGCACTTTCAGCAGGTAATCCGGGCGTAGCGAGAACAGCGCGCGGTCCAGCCACAGTTGCCGCTCCAGGCCGATGTCCGCGCCGATCGGCACACCCGCCGCCACCCGCCCCAGCACCGGCAGAGCCAGCAACGCATCGCGCCCGGCCCCGCCGGGCATGCGGATGCCGCGCTTCTGGTTGGGCAGCAGCTCGATCAACCCGGCCTCGGCCAGGGCCTGCACATGTTTTTGCGCCGCATTGCGCGAGGCAAACCCGAAGGCCTGCGCAATCTCGGCAAGACTGGGCGACACGCCGGCCTGGGCCTGCTCCTGCAGGAAGGCCAGCACCGCGGCGCGTTGGGGGGGCAGTGGGAGCATGAGCGTGCAGCAGCCGGGCGGGACAAGGTGTACATTTGTACACCCATCGGTCGCAGCAGACGAGACTGGCTTGCTGAGCCGATTCAGCACACCGCTTGCGGCTGGGCGATGCTGGAGTTATAACTTACGTACTAACGTGAGATGCCGTCATGAAACTCAAGATCACCGCCATCGGCAATTCCGCCGGCGTCATCCTGCCCAAGGAACTGCTGGCCCGCCTGCGCCTGGGCAAGGGCGACGAACTCTATGCACTGGAAACGCCCGACGGCATCAAGCTGACCGCCTTCGACCCGACGTTGGCAGCGCAGATGGATGTGGCCGAGCAGGTGATGCGCGAGGATCGCCAAGTGCTGAACAAGCTGGCCAAGTGAACACGCGCATGCTGGTCTGGATCACGCATGCGCTTGCGTTGGCGATCCACGAACGTCAATTGAGCGAGCACGGCGGCGCGAGTGGAGTGCGCGACGAGGCGCTACTGGCCTCGGCACTGGCACGCCCGCAACAGCTGTTCTCCTACAGTGATCCGCCGCCCGATCTGGTGGAGCTGACGGCCAGCCTGGCCTATGGGCTTGCGCGCAACCACCCGTTCGTCGATGGCAATAAACGCACTGCCCATGTGTGCTATCGGGTGTTTTTGCTGCTCAACGGCGCCGAGCTCATCGCTTCGCAGGAAGAGAAATACGTTGCCATGATGGGTCTGGCCAATGGCGCGTGGAGCGAAGCAACATTTGCGCAATGGCTACGGCCGCGCGTGCGTTTGCGCGCGGACACGCAAGTGCACGAACCGCAAGGCCATTACGGCTGAAAGCATGCCTGTGGCAGCAGCACGCTTGTGTTGGCACATGCATGCGCAAGTATCGACATGCCACAACTCGGTCGGCGTTGACGTCGCCACATGGCGCAGGCGCTTTTACTCCGCGCGCTTGCGCGTTGCAGCCGCCTTCTTCGCAGCCACCTTGCGCACTGCAGGGCCCTTGGTCTCTGCCGCTTTCTTCGCTGCTGTCGAGCGATCACTGGCCGTGCGCTTTTTTGCGGCGCCCGTGGTCTGCGTGGACAAGGCCTGTTTGCTTACCGTCTTCTTGGCGCTGGTGTTCTTGCTGGCGGTCTTCAAGGCTTTCTTGGTGCCGGCCGAGCGTGTGGGCGAAACCGGTTTGTCGGACGTTGCAGCTGCAGTGTCTTGCGCAGCTTTTTTCTTGGTGGCGTTGGATGCGGAACTGGGCGGTGCAACATCTACGCCATCGCGGCGCGCCTTGGACAGCCCGATCGCAATGGCCTGCTTGGTGCTGTTGACCCCATGCGCGCCTTCGCGCACCTGTTCGATTTCTTCTTTCACATATTCGCCGGCCTGGGTACTGGCCGCCTTTCCTTCCTGCTTGTCCTTGCTGGCAGCGCGGCGCGTTTGGGTCTGTGGCATGGCACTTCTCAGCTGTGGATGTCGGCTCGATGTAACAAGCGCAGCGTCAATGCGCAGTGGCCGCGATACTCACCTGGCGTTGAAGCGTGCCTGGCGCCCCGCCACCCCACGCGCTTGCACAGCAACTGACCGCATCCGCGTCTCCGGCACAGACCTGTGCAACCGCCCGGCGAACACGCTACGCCTCGCCCGCCGCACGTCAACATCTTGGCAACAGCGCTCAGGCGGTGCGGCAATACCAGGCCCAGAGGTGTTCGGGCAGATGCGCGTGCAGCGGCACGTCCACGGCCTGATACCCATCGAGCACATCGCGCATGGCGGCATGCGGGGCATCCACAAAACTGCTCAAGCCTTCGGACAGCCAGTGATACCGGCGTGCCTGCTTGCGCTGCCCGTGCATGCATTGCTGCACCACCACCCAGCGGCCGTCGTCGCTGACGATGAAGCCGTGCAGATACAGATCGAAGCCGTCTTGCACGGCCGCGCTGTCCACCTTGGCGACCAGCCGGCTGGCCTGCGCCAGTGCGGCGCCATCCAGTCCCACCGCATCGCCCACTGCCAGTAATTCCGCAGGCGTGGCACGCGAATGCCGGCCGCGGCCGCCACAGACATGGATGCCAAGTTCGCCGGACAGCGGCGTCAGCCCACGCTTGAGTGCGCCGATCACGCTGGTGGTGATACCGGACGAATGCCAATCCATCCCCATCACCGCACCGAACGACTGGAACCAGAACGGGTGCGCAAGCCGCCGCAACAATTCATCGCGCCCGTAGGTGTGCACGATGGCCTCGCACATCACCGCGCCAAGCCGCGTCATCCGCTGCCCCAACCATTGCGGAACGCGCCCGCCATGCAAGGGAAGATCTGCACTGCCGCCGCGCCGGCTCATTGCTGCCACCTCATCTTCTTGCCGCAAGGATAACGGCGCAGCGTCGCAGCAGCTGGGACGCAGGCGCTGCAGTACGCGCGCAACCTGACGAATTCAGCGCACAGCAGTGCACTGCACTCCGTCCTCACTTGCGCACACGCACTGCATGCAAGCGCAAGCGTGCAGTGATCACACTGCTGCGCCTGAATGCGTTTGCGCAGCGGTGTATCGATGCGAATCGCACGCGTGGTCACTTCGCGTTGACCACAGCGCGGTCAAGGTGGTGGCCCTCCTCAGCCATCGCCACGGGGTTCGCATGAATGCCACACCCGCCACTGCCCATGACACGGCGCCGGCAACTGCCACCACCAGCGCGCCGACCTACCCGGTCAACCTGCGCATCAACGGTCAGCCCTATCACCTGCAACTCGAAGCCTGGGTGAGCCTGCTCGATTTGCTGCGCGACCGCCTCGACCTGACCGGCACCAAGAAAGGCTGCGACCACGGTCAGTGCGGCGCCTGCACGGTGCTGGTCGATGGCCGCCGCATCAATAGCTGCCTGACCCTGGCCGTCATGCAGGACGGCGCCGACATCACCACCGTCGAAGGCCTGGCCGATGGCGACGAGCTGCATCCGCTGCAACGTGCCTTCATCGCCAACGACGCCTTCCAGTGCGGGTATTGCACACCGGGGCAGCTGTGCTCGGCAGTGGGCCTGATCAACGAAGGCAAGGCGCACGACCGCGACCAGGTGCGTGAATTGATGAGCGGCAACATCTGCCGTTGCGGCGCCTATCCGCAAATCACTGACGCCGTGATGGAGGTGATGGGCAAGCCCAGCGACAGCAGCGAAAGCGCGGCCACCCCGTGGATTCCAGGGACGGTGCCGGCATGATTCCGCTCACCTATACGCGCCCGGACAGCGTCGATGCCGCCCTTGGCGCCATCGCAGTGCGTAGCGGCGATGCGCAGCCGGTGCCATCCGAGGCGCCGGTGCGGCTGATCGCCGGCGGCACCAATCTCACCGACCTGATGAAGCTGCAGGTGATGCGCCCCAGCCGCCTGGTCGACATCAACCGGTTGCCGCTGGACAGCATCAGCACCCAACCCGATGGCGGCCTGCGCCTGGGCGCGTTGGCACGCAATGCAGACACCGCTTACCACCCGGAAGTGGAAGCGCGTTACCCATTGCTGAGTGCGGCGATTCTGGCCGGCGCCTCGCCGCAGATCCGCAATATGGCCAGCAATGGCGGCAACCTGTTGCAGCGCACGCGCTGCATGTATTTCTACGACCATGCCACCCCATGCAATAAACGCGACCCGGGCACGGGCTGTTCGGCCATTGGCGGGTTGACCAAATACAACGCCATTCTCGGCGCCAGCGAACACTGCATCGCCACCCACCCCTCGGACATGTGCGTGGCATTGGCGGCGCTGGATGCGGTGGTGCATGTGCAAGGCGCCAACGGCGAGCGCGACATTGCGTTTGCGCAGTTCCACCGCCTGCCCGGCGCGCATCCGGAACTGGACAGCACCTTGGCGCCGGACGAGTTGATCGTGCATATCGATCTGCCCGACGCACAGCGCTTCGTCGCGCATAGTGCGTATCTCAAGATCCGCGAGCGCCTCTCGTATGCGTTTGCGCTGGTGTCGGTGGCGGCCGCATTGGAGTTGGCCGAAGACGGCAGCATCCGCGAGGTGCGCGTTGCCCTGGGCGGCGTGGCGCACAAGCCATGGCGCAATCCCGACGCAGAGGCGCAACTGGTCGGTCAACCGGCCAGCGACGACAGCTTCGGCCGCCTGGCCGATGCGCTGCTGCAGGGCGCGCAACCGCAGGGCGAAAACGCCTTCAAGCTGCCGCTGGCGCGCCGCGCCATCGTGCGTGCATTGGGCGTTGCACGCGAGGGCACCATCGACAACCGCGGGCGCACCACTGCGCTGGAGGAATCGCCATGAACGCACGCAGCACCGACCTGTCCGACAGCGAGCTGACCCCACCGGTTGCCGACATCGGCACCGGTTATCGTCCCACCGGCACCGGCGTCACGCGCATCGATGGACGCGCAAAGGTCACCGGCCAGGCGCGCTATGCTGCCGAATGGCCGGTCCCGGATCTGGCCTATGGCGTGGTGGTCAACAGCAGCATTGCCAAGGGCGAGATCGTCGCATTTCATCTGGATGCCGCACGCGCGGTACCCGGTGTGCTGGAGATCGTCACCCACGAAAACCGCCCGCATATGCGCGGCATGGATTTGTTCTACAAGGACATGACCGCGCCGGCCGGTTCGCCATTCCGTCCGTTGTACGACAACAAGATCCTGTACAGCGGCCAGCCCATTGCGCTGGTGGTCGCCAAGACCTTCGAAGCTGCGCGTCACGCTGCACATCTGGTGGAAGTGGAGTTGCTGCAGGACCCGCACGCCACCAACCTGATGACCAATCTGGACCGTGCACATACGCCCAAGCCGTTGAAGGCGGGTTTTTCCCCGCCCCCCAAGGACAAGGGCGAGCCGCAGAGCGCATTCGACAATGCCGCGTGCCAGGTACAGGCCGACTATTACAGCGGTGTGGAACATCACAACCCGATGGAGTTGTTCGCTTCCACCGTGATCCGCGATGACGACGGTCACTTCACCATTTACGACAAGACCCAAGGCTCGCAGAACAGCCGTTGGTATGTGTCGCATGTGTTCGGCCTGAGCAAGCGCAAGGTAACGGTGCGCAACCCGTATGTGGGCGGCGCATTCGGCTCCGGGCTGCGCCCGCAGTATCAGTTGCCGCTTGCGGTGATGGCGTCGATCCTGCTGGATCGTTCGGTGCGCGTGGTGCTGACGCGGCAACAGATGTTCACCTTCGGCCACCGCCCCGAAACGCTGCAACGGCTCAAGCTCGGTGCCGACCGCGACGGCACCTTGCGCTCCATCTGGCATGAAGCCATCGCCGAGACCTCGCGCATCGAAGACTACGTGGAAGTGGTGGTCAACTGGAGCGGCCAGCTATACGCCTGCGACAACGTGCACCTGGGCTACAAGTTGGTGAGCCTGGACCAGTACAGCCCGATGGACATGCGTGCACCCGGTGCGGCGCATGGTGTGCATGCGCTGGAAGTGGCGATGGACGAATTGTCCTATGAGGTCGGTATCGACCCGCTGGCGCTGCGCTTGAGAAACTATGCCGAGGTCAATCCCGCCGACGACAAGCCCTACTCCAGCAAGGCGCTGCGCCAGTGTTACGCGCAAGGCGCCGAACGCTTCGGTTGGGCGCAACGGCCACTGCGGCCGCGCGCACGCAAGGAAGGCAGCGAATGGGTGGGCTGGGGCATGGCCACCGGGCAATGGGATGCGATGCAGATGTTTGCGCGTGCCCATGCGGTGCTGCATGCCGACGGGCGCCTGGTGGTCAGCAGCGCGGCCAGCGATATCGGCACCGGCACCTACACGGTGATGGCAATGATCGCTGCCGAAGCCTTGGGTTTGCCGCTGGAGCAAGTGACCTTTCAACTCGGCGATTCGACCTTGCCGGTTGCGCCGATCGAAGGCGGCTCTTCGCACGTCGCCACCGTGGGCTCGGCAGTGGATGGCGCTTGCGGCAAGCTGCGTGCGCGGTTATTGCGGCTGGCCCAGGCCCTGCCCGCCTCACGCTTCGCCAACGCCAAACCCGACGATGTGGTGTTCGCCGACGGCACACTTGCAGTGCGCGGCGATGCCGGCAGCGCCATCGGCCTGACCGACCTGCTGCGCACAGCAGGGCTGGAGCAGATCGAAGACAAGTTCCTGCTGTTGCCCAACGTGTTGAAGCAGCGCAAATACACCCGTGCCACGCATGGTGCGGTGTTTGTGGAAGTGCGCGTGGACGAAGAACTGGGCACGGTGCGGGTGACGCGCGTGGTCAGCGCAATTGCCGCCGGGCGTATTCTCAACCCGATCACTGCACGCAGCCAGATCGTCGGTGGCGTGGTCTGGGGCATCGGCCAGGCATTGCACGAGCACACCCAGTCCGATCACCGCTTCGGCCGCTTCATGAATCACGATCTGGCGCTGTATCACGTCTGCGCCAATGCCGACATCCACGACATCGACGTGATCTTTGCCGACGAAGACGATCGCATCGTCAGCAGCCTGGGGGCCAAGGGTGTGGGTGAAATCGGTTTGGTTGGCGTGTCTGCGGCCATCTGCAATGCGATCTTCCATGCCACCGGCAAGCGCATCCGCAGTACCCCGATGACGCCGGACAAGGTGATGGCGGACTGACCTGCGTGGCACGTTGCGCCTGTATGAATGTATGGCGCAACGATACGATGGCTTACGAAAACGCAGCCCCTTTGCCGCTGCTCTCATGGGTCACGACGATGGGCCCAATGTATTCGGTGCACTGGGCCCATCGTGTTATCGCAGCGGTGCAGCGGTGCAGCGGTGCAGCGTCGAGTGTGAGCGGTGCTGTACATGTCAGTCGCCGCATCAGCGTCGCGCGGACTTCTTCTTGCCTGATGCCTCGCTAGCACCTATGCGCACCGTGGCCACAGCCATGGTGATCTGGCCGGCAACAGCCGTCTCAAGACCAACTCGTTGTTGGCCGACGCTTTCAGGCCGGTTGGTCGCAAACGCAGGATTTGGTCGAAATCTTCGGCCGACATTCCGCTGCCCCTGCACCCATGCGGGCGCAACAGCTGCAACAGCGTGTCTTCAAGCTGCCGGTAAAGCGCATCCAATGCTTCGGGCGCATGCACGCCGCAATTGCTGACCCGTACCGTTTTCCGAATCGACCGCCGCCGCTACGACTTCCACGACCCATATATCGAACAGATGCCGTAGTTCGGTCTGCAGGTCCTCCACGTCGCGCACGCGGTTTCGGCCACTTATCAGGTCCGCTGTTGCGCGACCAGTGGCGAAGAACGCCACCGAATGACAAACCCCGGCATGCCGCAGGTCGTGGAGCGCTGCACCTTCGCCCCCCCGCTATCCGAGCGCTGCAGACCACAGGTAGCAGCCGGGCGCCGTGCCGACGTGACGCTGCTGGCGCCCGGTGAGCCGCTGCCACACCGCCGACCTTGTAGCGGGGCCTGTTCGATGTGTGGGTGGCACGGCCGACCGACGCTACCGGTTGTGTCGGCCAGTTTTGAACAGCTGCGCTGATGCACGCTGCGATGACCAGCGTGCTGCGCGGACCATCGGTACGGTCTGCCCATGTGGTCGCTGCGTCGCGATCACCCTCGGCTACACGCGCCTGATTGACGCTCCAACCCGCGGCGCACCGAAGCCGGTCTCGCGCCCTCCCGTCATGCAACACACCCGCGCACGTACGCCTGCGCGGTCAGGAAGGCATTCAAGTGTGCCCGGCGCATCAGGCTCCTTGCTCATCGGCCAGGGTGATGTCATCGCCAGCATCGGCCGCTGGCGCGGCATCGTCGCCGTAGCGTGCGCTCAACATCGCCAGCATGGCAGCCCGCGCCTTTTCACCGAGGTCGTGCGCACGTGTCATGGTTTGCCGTGCTGCACGTGTCAGTGCATCGATGTCGCCTAACGCATCGGCTTCTTCAGCCAGCCTGGCGCGCACGCCGTGCGCTAACGACACCAGCGCACCGATGCGATCGCGTGTCTCTGCCGATTGCTGCTGGACCCTGCTCAGCTTCGTTTGCGCTTCTTCGAGTGCCCGCACTGCCTCATCCTCGCTGGCGGTGTCGTTCGCCAACGCATCGGTGCTCGTGGCCTGCATGTGCAACACCCGCAGCGCTTGGCGTCGGATGTCGGCATCGCGCTCGGCATCTTCGACAGACTGACGCTCTAGCTCAGACACGCGGTGCAGATCCGCCAGACGCTGCAACAGGTCGTTCAACCTGTCGTCCAGGTCCCGCAGTTGCGCCTCTTGCGCGTCATACGCCTCCGCGGTCTGACGCAGAAGGTAGTCGATCGCTGCAATCAGGGACGACTCACTTTGTGCAGCCTGCCGCAGTAATTCGAACGCATGCTGAGCTACCGCAATCTCCTCCATTGCGCTGCGCCCGGCCATCAGTTGACTTAGGCGACCGTGCGCCTGGTCAAGCGTGTGCTCGGCCTGTGTCACCACATCCCTGCAGGCGTGCAACGACGCAAGCACTTGGCGCAAGCTCCACGGCGCGATCGCCGCTTCGGTGATGTCCTCGCCTGTTGGCGCAAGTCTGGCCAGCAAGCGGTCGATGCGTTCGCCTGCCTTGGCCTGTGCGAGCCCCACTGCCTCCATCAGCGCAGCGCAGTTGCGGCGCTGCGCATCAACTCCAAGCGTTTGCTCTTCCAGGCGTGCCAATTCGAGCGTCAGCGCGCGTAGATGAGGACCCTCCGGCGGCGTGCCCGTCTGCAGATACCGTTCAAATGCAAGCTCACGCGCCGCCTGTAACCCTGAGCGCTCGCCCCGCGGAGAGACCGTACCCGGTTGCGGCACTTGCGCACGCTGATGTTGCCCAAGCGCCTGCACGCCGGCCTGCTGCAGGCGGTCCAGCGGGCGGCGCAGCGCACGCGCACCGGCTTCGAGGACTTCCGCCCCTTCGATGCGGTCGTACAACCCGTAACGGAACTGAATCTCCGCCTGGAACAACTGGTGCGAGGCGACCGCCGTCGACGCCACATTGAGCAGCGGCAGACCGACACGGCTGGTGACCGGATTTTCGTCGGTATTGTGAACGGCGATGGCCGCAAGCCGGTACAGATCCGGCGATTGCTGCGCAGCAACGAGAACGTCCTGCCAGGACATCCCGTCGCTGGACGCCGGCAATCCCAGTGCCCCTGCTGCCTGCGCATGCTGCCTGGCGGCCAGCGCGTCGTTGATCACCACCATCGCCTGCGGCCGCATCTCAAACACGAAACGAACCTGATTGACATGCGGGATGTCCTTGAATCTGCGCAACACCTCATCCAGCCCGGGAATCTTGCGTCGTATCTCGGCAACGTCACGCATCTTCTCGCCCAGCGCGCAGTGGCCGATGGCATGACTGATTACCGCGTCGAGCGATTCGCGTCCGAACATGTTGATCTCTACGCGGGCGCCGGGAATCACGCGCGCCCGCTGCTGGATGGCTGCAGCATCCTCCTGCCGCAGCTGATGCAGCATGTCGACCACTGCCGCGCGCTCGGCTGCCGTACCGCCTTTCCATAGCGATACCGCCGCGGCACCAGTCGCTTGCGCGGCGAGCGTCCGCTGTCGCGCCAGGGCTGCTCCGCCGAGTGCCGCGCCAGCTTCGATGGCCAGCGCGTCGGGACCCTGAATACGTTCGAGCGCCTTGCGCAGCAGGACACTACGCTCTTCCGGCGTGGACGGATGCTCCATCGCGCCCAGTTCGGCACTGCTTTCTGGAAAAACGGCCTTGAGCCGTGCGCGCAACGTGTCCCATCGATGCCGCGTCACCGGCTGCGCGGCATGCGTATCCAGGGTGCGCTTGTAGCTGGCAGTGCCCAATAACGGACCGGTGCGCGTATCGTCCAGTATTGCGTTGGTTGGCAACTGCACGTCGCTAGACGCCACCCGCACACCGGCCAGCTGCAGCGTGCCGGCACCGGTGACGGCATTGACCAGCCGTTTGAAATTGCGTCCCAGTACCGAAGTCAATGAGCCACCTAAATTGATGCCGGCATTGACCTCGGCATTAATGCCGATGCGACCCTGGAATTCCAGGCCGATGATGTCTTGCCAGGCGTGGTCCAGATGCAATTCCATCTGACTCCATTGCACACCGATCTGCGCCGTCATGCCGACCGGCACCGACACCGAAATCGCGCTGCGCGGACTGCCGGTGGCTGCGCCCTGTGCGGTGGGCTGTTTCGCGCCGAAGGGATGCCTGACTGCCAGTGGATGCACAGCCAGGTTGACGTTGAGCGACGCATTGATGTTGGTTTCGAACAGGTCCAGGCCGATTGCCCCATCATTCACGCCTGCGCGTAACAGGCCGGTGGTATCGCCGGCGTACCGGTCGAACAACAGTCTGGCAAATTCGGGGATGGTGTCCGGCGACAGGATGACTGCCGCGCCCACGCCATGTTGATAGCTCCCCCCCACGCCGAGATTGGCCGCGCCGCCCCAGGTTGCAGACACTGTTGGCCCCGGGGCGTCCACATACACATGTCCGCCGGTCCCCGGGCCCGGTTCAAGATCGATCCTCAGGCCTACGGTTGCGGACGCGGTCGCTTTTGCGTGGCGCACGAAGAAGGCCACCAAGCCCGCGTCGCCGTCCTTCGAATCGCCGATGCGCTCGACGCCCAGCGCGTGGATGGCCTCCCCTCCCATACCGACATTGATCGGACTTACATGCATCCATTGCACCGACCCCAGCGAGCCGCGCAGCTCGGCCGAGCGCACCCGAGTTGAGAAGAAGGTGCTGCGATTGAACAGGTCCTGCAGCACATCGATCATGCGCGATGCCATTTCATCTGGGGCGCTCCACTGCGGCAGACCAAGACTCTTGAGCAGCTGCAGCTGGCGGGCGCTGCCGGGAGTAGTGACCTCCTGCCGAAAGGTCGACACCACGTCATCGAATGCCTCCAGTTCGCGCCAGGACGACAGCCCCAGCTTGGCCAGCGCATGCAGCCTTGACTGCCGCCGCCTGGCGTCGGCTGCCTCCAGCGCCTGCGCGTCGGCGACGCTCAGCAGCGCATCGTACTCAACCAAGCCTGCGAGCAGGCAGGCGCTGCGCAGCGCATTCGGCACATCTGCTGAGTTGCCGGCTTGATCCTGTTGGGCCGGCAAGGCGACCTGGGCGGTCTTGAGCCGATGGACGACCTCACGCAACTCGGCAAGCAGCGCATGCTCGATGTCGCTCAGTGCCTGCGGATGTAGCGCTGCGCCACCGGCCAGCGCAGCGATGCAACGGTCAAATGAGGGCATCAGGTCATCATCCTTTTGCACCACAGCGCGAGTGACCGCAGAACGCGCCCGCCGCCAAAGTTCGGCGACGCGATAGCTGGGATTCGAACTTGTCCGCTGGATGGAGGCCCCGTCCGCCATGGAAAAATCGGCGGCCAGCGCGCCATCGCGGAATCCGATCTTGCGCAGATCGCGCAACAGCCCGGCCAAGGCCGTTTCGCGCAACGCAACCAGTTGCGCATGCTGGTTGGGCGAAAGCCCATCAACCGGTTGGCGCTCAGACGCCGCAGCGGCAATACGCACCTCGGCCAGGACAGGCAAGCTGTCGAACAGTTCCAGCGCAAGCGACTGGGCCTGCATCGCCTCCTGGCGGACGCCGGCAAGTCGCTGTTGCTGCGGTGAGGGTGGCTGTCTCACGCCGGTCCATCCGGCCAGCGTGCGCACAGCACCTCCGACCATGTCTGTCATCACTTGCGCGAGCGCGCTGGCCTGAGCGCGCCCACTCTCGACCAGGACCTGCGCATTCGAGCTCAAACTTAACGGATCGGTGGACGTCGTGCCCAGCAAGGTCGTGCTGATCGCCGCGTCGTGGTCGGGAGTACTGATCCGACTTGCCTGCTGCTGGTTTATGTGGGCATTGGTACCGGACTGGGTACTGGCAGCGGCGACTTCCTCGGGTGACGGAGACGCGGCAACGCGTGCCGCCAGGAGGGTGCCATCTGCAGCCGTCATTGCCGGCAACACGGCGTGCCAGCGCGCGCCCAGCTGCACCTCGAGTCGCCCGGTGCGCGTACTGCGCAGCCCACGCGGTGGCGGTAGCGTCTGTGGCAAGGTGATCTGCACCGCATCCCACTGCCCGTGTTCTGCAAGCCGGTATAGCTGCGCAGGCCCTTGGTGAGGGTGGTCTAACGCATACAGCACATCGTCCAACCCGATCGCGATTGCCAGCGGGCGTTGCAGCGGGGGGATGCTGCCGCGGTTGCCTTCCGCATCCACCTTGAGCAACGTTCCCGACACCGTCATCACTACCGCGCTGCGATCTGCATGCACTGCCGCCTGGACGAGCTCTTCGTCGAAACGGGCGATTGGCTTGCAGCGCACCTCCACCACATCCGGCACCACGATGAGCGGCCCACCGGAAGGCGTGGTGGGCAACCCATCGGCCGCCAGCCAGGTGGTCCGACCGGGAAGCGTGATGTAGACCAGTTGCGGCGGCGAAGCCAGCAGCGCAAACACTGGCCGACGGTCGACGAAGCCCCGCGCTCCGGTATGCAACGAGACAACGCCGGTGAGTGGAGCGCCATCGGCAAGCTTTAGCCGCTCCCATGGCTGGTCTGGCGCGGGCGAGTAGTGCAGCACCCCGTCCAGATGCCCCAGCCGGGCATGTCCATCCAGCACCACCGGCGACTGTATCGCCTCATCGGCGGGCAGCTGCAGCCCTTCGCTGCGCATCAGCAGAAGCGGACGGTCGAGCATGAACGCCGGCTGGAATCTCGCTTGTCCTGCCGGCCGTTGCAACGCGATGCGGTGCCCGGTGCTATCTTCCAGCACAAGATGCGCACTGTTGTCGTTGGCCAACCCCATAGACGTGACCGCCCATCCTTGTGAGTGCTCCAGCCGATCCGGCAGGGTCAGGCGCCGTGAAGCGATCGGCCCGGTGCCGCGCAGATCCGCCTCATACACATGCCCCTTGTCATCGCGCATCAACGCGATGCCGGCGTCAGGATGCCCCAGCGGCAGCAGATCGACCGGCACCGCAGGCGTCGGCTCGAAGCCTGGGCCGCCAGACACCGGACGCAACAACTCCACCACCCGGTCGGGCCTATCCTCATCGCAACGCCGGAACAGGCCATCCTGCAGCAGGCATGGCCTGCCATCGGCATCGAAACGAAGCACGGCGCCGTCCGGTAGATCGCCGACGCTGACGGATATCTGCTCACTGCCGGCGCGCCAGCAGTGAGCCCCCGCCTGCAGATATACAGCGCCATCGGCCTGCAGGCCGAGCATGCGGATATCGGCCGCTGCACCGCACGCGGCAGGCAGCGGAACCGGTACCCAGCGTCCACGCACATCGGCGCGATGCAGCTGGTTAGCACGACAGGTGAAACACTGACCATCGGTCGCCTGCCAGATACCGGTCAGCAGACCAATCGGCGGCTCGGCAAGCTGGCTGGCGATCTGGTCGGCGGTCGGCGCTGTGCCGGTACGGCGTTCGACGTCCGGATGCACGGTCAAGCCTGCGATCAGTAACCCTGGCGTTGTGGTGAAGAACGCCTCGTTGCGTGGCATCCGCGGGTCCTTGGGATCGGCAACATAGCGCAGCAGACGTCCACCGCCGCCTAGCGGCGATTCGCTCTGGACCGCCGGCCGACGCGCAAGACAAGCGTCAATTATGCGAGCGACCTCGCTATCCGACGCGGAGGCGCCGTCGAGCTGCACGCTGGCACGGCGGCCGTGCTGCGACGGGGAACTGCGCAGGCGGACCGCGGTGGTTGATGTGCTGGATGCGCGTCGACTTACCGGCAAGGCGCCCAGCGCATGCGCCGGAGGCTCAGGGAAAGGTGGCCGCGGTGAGACTGTGGTCGGCACCGCTACGTCGGCCGAATCTGGTGCCGGCAGCGACCGAGGCGCACTTGAGGAAGCGATGGAATGTGATGTGGTCATCGAACTATCCAAAAAAGATGGGATGCTCGGCGCGACGTCTGCAGGGCGACGCCTCACACGGCGTGAAGTACCGCAGATGTGCGTTCCCGATCAGGCAGGCCCACGGATGCCTGACAGTGCGCGAAGCATGCGTAGGCAATCCGCTCGGCTTGATCGACAACACTCAATGGGCGCGGGCAACGCCCAGGCGTTCTATTGACGCACTGACGCATAGCCAGTTGAGGCCAGACGGCGAGCCTGCCAGAGACGCGAGCTCACGCGGACATGGCAAACTCAGGGTGTGCACGCAATTGAACACGCTCACGCCCCGAGCGTAACGCTGTTGCCTTGCTGTGATTAAGCGCATGTCGTCCTTCCTCCCAGAAGAAATGACATCCGTCAGGATGTATCGCTGCGGACACGTCGGGCATCCAACGTCCCGCTGCTCCCCTCCTAAAGTAGTGCGCTGAGCACCGCGCGGAATGTCGAATGCGAAGCGCCGCGCGCGATGGCGAAACGTGGCGCACTCGAATTCCGACCGTATCGATCAGTTGCGACCTGCGTCGCCTAAACGATCAACGGTGCAAGAAATGCAGCTGTTCGGCTATTGACGTGTTGAGCTACCGCCGCCGGCGTGCCTGCGACAACCACGTTGCCGCCTGCACCGCCTGCACCCGGCCCCATATCCAGCACCCAGTCGCTGCTGGCGGCCACGCGCATATCGTGCTCGACCACGATCACCGTGTTGCCCGCGTCGACCAGCCCTTGCAGCTGCGCCATCAAGGTATCCACGTCGGCCGGATGCAGCCCGGTGGTCGGTTCGTCCAGCACGTAAACGGTGTCGCGTCTTTGGGCGCGTTGCAGTTCGGTGGCGAGCTTGATGCGCTGCGCTTCGCCGCCGGAGAGTTCGGTAGCCGGCTGGCCCAGGCGCAGATAGCCCAGCCCCACTTCGCGCAATACCTGCAGTGGGCGCAGCACGCTGGCATCGTCGGGGAAGAACAGCGCCGCCTGATCCACCGTCATTTCCAGCACCTGGGCGATGTTGCTGCCGCGCAATTCAATCTCCAGCGTCTTGGCGTTGTAGCGCGCACCGTGGCAGGTGGGGCACGGTGCATAGACGCTGGGCATGAACAGCAATTCGACGTAGACCGAGCCTTCGCCCTCGCAGGTGGCGCAGCGGCCTTTGGCGACATTGAACGAAAACTGCCCCGGGTCGTAGCGGCGCCGGCGGGCGGCGGGCGTGGCGGCAAACAGCTTGCGCACCGGGTCGAACAGGCCGGTATAGGTCGCCAGGTTTGAACGCGGCGTGCGGCCGATCGGCTTTTGATCCACACGCACCAGCCGGCGCACCTGCTCCAGCCCGGCCACAATGGCGCCGCCCAGCGGCACCTGCGTGCCGCGCTCCAGCGGATCCGGTGCTTCGTCTTCTTCTGCCTGCGTCTGCCCCAGGTGGGCCGCCAGCAATTCCACCAGCGCCTGGCTCACCAACGACGACTTGCCCGAGCCGGACACACCGGTGACGGTGGTGAACACACCCAGCGGCAGGTCCACTTCCAACTCACGCACGTTGTTGCGGGTGATGCCGCGCAACTGCAGCCACCCACTCGCTGCGCGTGCATGGCTGTGCACGGGCGGCGGTGCGCCAAACAGATAGCGCCGCGTGGACGAGGCCTGCACCTGTTCCAATCCCGCAGGCGGGCCGCTGTAGAGCACTTGCCCGCCATGCACGCCGGCGGCCGGGCCCACATCCACAATCCAGTCTGCGTGGCGGATCACGTCCACTTCGTGTTCGACCACGAATACCGAATTGCCGGCCGCCTTGAGTTGATCCAAGGCGCCCAGCAATGCCTGCGCATCGGCCGGATGCAACCCGGCCGATGGTTCGTCCATCACGTACACCACGCCGAACAATTGCGAGCGGATCTGCGTGGCAAGCCGCAGCCGTTGCAACTCGCCCGGCGACAAGGTGGGCGTGCTGCGCTCCAGGCTGAGGTAGCCCAGGCCCAGCGCCTGCACCACGGCGATCCGTGCGCGCAGATCTGCAGCGATGCGTTGGGCGGCGATCACCTTTTCCGGATGTTGGCTTGCGCCCTTGCGCGCGTTTTTGGACGGCCTGGCATCGGCCGCCGGGCGCAGCAACTCGGCCACCTCATCCAGTGGCCGACGCGACAGCTCACCGATATCCAGCCCGGCGAACGTCACCGACAGTGCCTCGCGGCGCAAACGCTTGCCATCGCACTGCGGGCATTGCGTGCTGAGCAGATACTGCGCCACGCGCTTTTTCATCTGCGCGCTTTGCGTGGTGGCAAAGGTGTGCAGCACGTAACGCCGCGCACTGGTGAAGGTGCCCATGTAGCTGGGGTCTTCCTTGCGCTTGAGGGCGCGCTTGACCTCTTCCAGGCTGTAACCGGCATACACCGGCACCACCGGTTGTTCGTCGGTGAACAGGATCCAGTCGCGGGTTTTCTTCGGCAATGTGTGCCATGGCACATCCACATCGTGGCCCAGCGTGGTCAGGATGTCGCGCTGGTTCTGCCCATGCCAGGCGCCCGGCCAGGCGGCGACCGCGCGGTCGCGAATGCTCAGGCTGCGGTCGAGCACCATGGTCGCTTCGGTCGCGTCGTAGATGCGCCCCAGGCCGTGACAGGTGGGGCAGGCGCCGGCCGGTGTGTTGGGCGAAAAGCCATCGGCATAGATGATCTCCTGCCCCGGCGGATATTGGCCCGCACGCGAATACAACATGCGCAACGCGTTGGAGATGGTGGTGACGCTGCCCACCGACGAACGCGCACTCGGTGCGCCGCGCGCCTGCTGCAAGGCCACCGCCGGCGGCAGGCCGTCGATGGAATCCACTTCCGGCACGCCCACCTGGTCGATCAGGCGCCGCGCATACGGGGAGATCGAATCCAGATACCGCCGCTGCGCCTCGGCAAAGATGGTGCCGAACGCCAACGACGATTTGCCCGACCCGGACACCCCGGTGAACACCACCAGCGCATCACGCGGGACATCCACGTCCACATTCTTGAGGTTGTGCTCGCGCGCCCCGCGCACGCGCACCAGGCCGGTAGAAGAGGACGTTGCGTTTGACATGACCACCAGACCGCCGTTCGACAACGCATCAGCCTAGCGCGGGACGCATGCAGCCGATGTCGTCGTCGCATCGTTTAGGTGCAGTCGAGTGCTCTAGGTCAACAGTCAACAGCCTGGTCGGTCGAGTGCGCGGTGCCCTCGCCGCTCGCGGGACACGCCGCAAGTACGTCCATGTAGGCTCGGTGGCGGCATCCATGCCGCCACACGGTCCCGCAAGCGGCGAGGACACCGCACCAGACAGTTTGCTGGCTGCTTTGCTGAAAGCCTTTCTGTCACTCGGCTTACCTTGGGAAGCTGATCGGACGCGCTGTTACCCAAACGACGCACGTCATGCATGGCTTGCACCATGCGCAGCGACCATCCCAACTGGTCCTTGCCCGCCCACCGTCGCGGGACCTTACGCGGCATGGATGCCGCGTAAGAGCCTACAAGGAGGTACTTGCGGCGTGTCCCGCGACGGTGGGCGGGCAAGGGCCCTGCAGCAAACCCGCAGATCAGCCGCTCTAAAACGCGATCAGCCCAGCGCGTGCGCCGGCGCAACTTGCTCGCCAGTCTAGGCCAGTGCCTGCATGCGCGTCACCACGCCACTGAACAGCCGCGCGGTGGCGGCATCGCGCGTGCGGAATATTTCCTCCAGCGCGGCGTAATACCACAGCGTGCCTTCGCGCCCGGCAGTGAAGACGTTGAAGATGTCCTGGCCGACAGCGGGGTTTTCCAGGTCCTGCACGATGCTGCGCGCGTTATAGAGCTTGTCGCAGCCAGACACCAGCAATGCGCGCTCGGGGGTTTTGCGCAGGTGCTCGAGATAGGCCTGCTTGCGCTCGCGCCAATCGCGTTTGCGTGCGCGCTGGCTGTTGTCCACCTCGGCCTTGTCTTCGGCGGTGGCATCGGTGCAGGCCATCACGATGTCGGCCACTGCATCGCCGAATTGCGCACGGATCGAAGCCTCGTGCCCGCCACCGCAGTCTTCCACCACGTCGTGCAGCAGCCCGGCGATGGCCTGCTCTTCATCGCCACCGCATTCCAGTACCAGCGTGGAAACGCCCAGCAAATGACTCAGGTACGGCACCTGCGTACCCTTGCGCAGTTGCCCGGCGTGGGCGATGCGCGCGTAGTCAACGGCCAGGGCGTAACGTTCTGTGAGAGCAGTCATGGGGCGTCCGATGCAAGCGATGCGCGTAGTATCGCCTCACCCGGCTGCCACCGGGTGAGGGCGCTGCGATGAGCGATTCAGGCTCAATGACGCGCGCTTGCGGCCGATAGGGCTAGGCTCCACTGACGCCGCACGATGGACCTGCCATGACCCAGATTCCTGTTTGCACTGCCTGCCGCGATGGCCAGGAATTTCCGACCGCCATCACCATGGCGTTCCAACCCATCGTCGATGTCGCCACGCGCAGCATCTACGCGGGCGAGGCGCTGGTACGCGGCATCAACGGCGAATCGGCCGGCAGCATCCTGGCCGCGGTGGACGAGCGCAACCGCTATGCTTTCGACCAGGCCTGCCGCATCAAGGCCATCGAATGCGCCGCGCAGATCGCACTGCCCGCGCTGCTGTCGATCAATTTCATGCCCAACGCGGTCTACAACCCCGAGCACTGCCTGCGCGCCACGCTCTCGGCCACCGAGCAATACGGCTGGCCGCTCAATGCCATCATCTTCGAGGTCAGCGAGCAGGAACATCTCGTCGACCCGGCGCATCTGCTCGAGATCCTGCGCACTTACCAGGCGCGCGGCATGAAGACCGCCATCGACGACTTCGGCGCCGGCTACGCCGGGCTCGGCCTGCTGGCCGAGTTTCAGCCGGATCTGCTCAAGCTGGATATCGCCCTGGTCCGCGGCATCGACACCGACCGCAGCCGCCAGGCCATCGTGCGCCACGTCACCCGCATGTGCGAAGAACTCGGCGTCGCGGTGATCGCCGAAGGCATCGAACAACCCGACCAATACCGCATCCTGCGCGACATGGGCATCCACCTGCAGCAAGGCTATCTGTTCGCCAGACCGCAGATCGGCGCGCTACCGCAGGTGCACTGGCCGCAGTAAGCAGTCGCATGCCAATCGCGCCCCATCGGCACAAGCGCAATCGCCCGACACACCACCCGCACCCGAAGACATCACCCGGCACGCAAGCCACTTAACGATTCCCGATTCCCGAATCCCTATTCCCCAGCGCTGGCAAGTTCAGAGGCCGGCACCGGGTTGGCCTGATGCGCGAGGTATTGGTGGACCTGCGCCACCACCGCCGCGCCCTCGCCCACCGCGGCGGCCACGCGCTTGACCGAGCCGGCACGCACATCGCCGATGGCGAACACGCCGGGGCGATTGGTTTCCAGCGGCAGGCAGGCTGGCACGCCATCGCCACGCGCAGTGCCGGTGATGACAAAGCCGCGCTTGTCGGTGTGCACGCAATCCTTCAGCCAACCGGTATTGGGGTCGGCACCGACGAACAGGAACAGGTGGCGCAACTCCACGCGCGTGGTTGCAGCGTCTGCGCGCGTACGCAGCACTGCAGCCTGCAGGCCGCGCTCGGGGTCGCCCTCCAGCGCAGACACTTCGGTGCCGGTATGCAGCTGCACATTGGGCAATGCCGCGATGCGCTCGATCAGGTATTGCGACATCGATGCTTCCAGCCCGTTGCCGCGAATGATCAGGTGCAATTCCTCGACCCGCGGCGCCAGAAACGCCACCGCCTGCCCTGCAGAATTACCCCCACCGACCAGCGCCACCACGCCGCCCTCGCACAGGCGCGCTTCCACCGGCGATGCCCAGTACGACACGCCGTGGCCTTCGAAGCGCTCCAATCCTTCGATGTCGGGGCGTCGATAGCGCGCACCCGACGCAATCACCACGGTGCTGGCCAGCACCTGTTTGCCATCGGCCAGATCCAGACGCAGCGCAGCGTCCTCGCGCCCGCATTCCAGCGTGGCCGCTTCGAGCGGGATGGCCAACTCCGCACCGAATTTCAGCGCCTGGTTATAGGCGCGGCCAGCCAGCGCCTGCCCGGAAATCCCGGTCGGAAAGCCCAGATAATTTTCGATGCGTGCCGAGGCGCCGGCCTGCCCGCCAATGGCGCGCTGGTCCAGCACCAGCACCGACAAGCCTTCGGAGGCGGCATACACCGCTGTCGCCAGACCGGCCGGGCCGGCGCCCACAATCGCCACGTCGTAGCGCTTGTCCGGGTCGATGTCCGGGGTCATGCCCAGGCAATGCGCGGCTTCGGCATCGCTGGGCTGGCGCAGCACGCAGCCGCTGGGGCACACCATCACCGGCAGGTCGTGCTCCTGGATACCCAGCCGCTCGACCAGCGCGCGGCCTTCGTCGTCGGAGACATCGATCACCGTGTTGGGGTAGCCATTGCGGGTCAAAAAGCCCTGCAAACGGGTCAGATGCGGGTCGTCCGGCTCGCCGATCAACACCGAGCCGGAGGCATCGCCTTCGATCAACCCGACCCGGCGCAGGATCAGCGCGCGCATCACCACTTCGCCCACTTCGGCCGAACTGATCATCAGCGCGCGCAGATGTGCGGTGTCGAACGGCAGCGCCAGGCAACCGTCCGGCCCGGCGCGCCCGGCCGCCAGCGATGCGCGCCCGGCCAGCTGACTCTCCTCGCCGGTGAACTGGCCGGGCGTGTGCCGGGTGATCGGCTTTTCATTGCCCAGGCCGTCGCGGCGTACCACCTCGATGGCGCCTTCCAGCACCACCCACACCGGCGCGTGCGCATCACCCACTTCGAACACGGCCTCGCCGGCGCCGAACCGCTGCGCCGGCCCGCTGGCAAAGCGCCGCGTGATTGCCAACTGGCCCGCGTCCAGCTCGGGGAACATCTGATGGTGGCGGGTCTCGTCCAAAGGCATGGATCGGCAGCGTTTGAGGGGGAGTGCATGCAAGCATGCGCAGTGGTGATGGCAATGGCAATCACGCGATATAGGCAATGCCCACCACGACAGCGTGCAGACACACGGCAAGCGCACGCGAGCGGATGCGGCAGCCGGATCTGCGTTCGCCAGCGCTTGAAAACCGGCGCGCGCAGAGCAGCGCCAGCCATCCATCAACCAATCAAGCCCAAGCATGCGCGTTACAGCTGCGCAGGTTCCCAGTGCGGGCCATGCTGCCCGGCGGCCATGCGCTCGGCCGGGCGCACGCGAAACACCGCACTGATGCGCTCGCCCACTGCGCGCGTGGTTTTGGCAATGCCGTGCGTATGCGTGCGCTGCGAGGCGTGGCTCATCGCCAGCAGGCTCCCCGGTGCCAGCTCCAGCGTGATCGCGCGCGTGCCGGCGTCGTTGGCGCGCAGCTGCATCCGGCGCGGCGCGCCCAGCGACAGCAACGCAATCGGGTACGGCGCCACCAGCGTATGCAATGCATCGTGATGCATCGCCACGCTGTCGCGCCCATCGCGATACAGATTCATGCCCACCGCGTTGTACGGTGCCGGAAGCACCGCCTGCACGGCATCGAGCAAGCGCTGCAGCGGCAGGCCGGCAGGCAATGCGCCGTCCAGACGGTACGACGCCAGCAGACGCGGCACGTCCACCACCCGGTCGTACATTTCGCGGCGCTGGCTGCGCCAGTGCGCGCCATCGCGCAGCACCTCGAACGCGTCCTGTGCCAGCGCAGGTGACAGCAGCTGCGGCCAGTAGCGCACGCCACCTTCGCGATCGTCGAGCAGCTGCAGCGGTGCGATGGGCGCGTCGAATAAATCCATCGCCGCGATATGCGGGCGCGTGCAGCCGATTTCATCACCACGATTCCGTCGTGCGCCGCGCGAGGCCGACCAGTTCAGCTTTACGCCGCGCACGCCCAGCCAGCGAACCCAACCATGGCGCCACTGCCATCAGGTGGCGCACGTGGGTGGCGTGCCCGCGGCGCCGTGCTACGGTCCGGCGTTGCATCCGCTGGAGCACCCTGCATGTCGTCTCGGTTGATCGCCCCACGTCGGGCTCGTTGGCTGGCAGTGCTTGCCGCCGTCGTCGCAGTTTCCGGCAACGCTGCGCCACGCGCGCCCGCGACGGCCTTCGACGCGGTAGACCCGTTTGTCGGCACCGGTGGCAAAGGCCACACCTATCCCGGCGCCACGGTCCCGTTCGGCATCCCAGATCAAACCGCGCAAGGCGGCCTATGGCTGGGCTGCGGGTTACCGACATAGCGACACCACCATCGTCGGCTTTTCGCATACGCATTTTTCCGGCTCCGGGCATTCGGACCTGGGCGACATTCTGCTGATGCCGCAGGTGGGCGAGATCAAGCGCGAACGTGGCGACGCGAACACGCCCGGCAGCGGCTACACCGCGCAGTTCGATCACAGCAGCGAACAGGCGCAGCCCGGCTATTACGCGGTAACCCTGAAAGACCGCAACATCCGCGCCGAGCTCACCGCCAGCGCGCGCGTGGGCGTGCATCGCTATCACTTTCCGAAAGGCGCGCCGGCGCATGTGCTGGTCGATTTGCGCACCAGCCTGTACGACTACCCGGGCAAGGTGCAGTGGTCGCGGTTGCGCGTGCGCAGCGATGGCACCGTCACCGGCTTTCGCGAAACGCGCGGTTGGGCGCCCGGCCGGCAACTGTATTTCGCCATGCGGTTTTCGCGCCCGCTCACCGCCACGCAACTGCACGACACCGAGCAGGACATCCCATACACGGGCTTCCCACCGCCCGGCGCGAACAACCCGGCGCAGCGCGCGCAGATCGAAGGCCGGCAACTGGTGGGCGTGTTCGATGTGGCCAACGACGGCACGCCGCTGGTGGTGACCGTCGCGCTATCGCCGGTCAGCGAAGCCGGCGCCATCGCCAATCTCGATGCGGAAGTGCCGGGCTTCGATCTCGACCGCGTGCGCGCCGATGCACGCACGCAATGGACGCAGGCGCTGGCGGCGATCGATGCACAAGGCACGCCGCAACAACGCACCCAGCTCTACACCGCGCTGTATCACACGCTGCTCGGCCCCACATTGTTCATGGACAGCGATGGGCACTATCGCGGGCCGGACAACGCCGTGCATCAAGCCAGCGGCTGGACCAACTATTCCACCTTCTCGTTGTGGGATACCTATCGTGCTCTGCACCCGTTATTGACACTGGTGCAGCCGCCGCAACGCAGCAGCGACATGGTCAACTCGCTACTCGCCGCACGTCGCGATAGTGCGTACGGCATCCTGCCGGTGTGGGCATTCCACGGCCTGGAAACCTGGTGCATGATCGGCTACCACGCGGTGCCGGTGATTGCCGATGCGTACATGAAGGGCATCGGCGGCTTCGACGCCGACGAAGCCTTGCAGGCAATGGTGGCCAGCGCCGACTACGGTCCGTACGACGGCATCGCGCAATACCGCGAGCTCGGCTATGTGCCCATCGACGAAGAAGGCGAAGCGGCGTCCAAGACGCTGGAATACCCCTTCGACGACTGGACCATCGCACGCATGGCCCAGGCGCTCGGCAAGCCAGAGATCGCCGCCGAATTCAACAAGCGCGCCGGCAATTGGAAACACGCCTTCGACCCGGCCACTGGCTACATGCGCGCACGCACGCGCGCCGGCAATTTTCGCGAACCGTTCGACCCTTCGGCCAGCGGCTACGGCAGCGACTACACCGAAGGCAATGCATGGCAATACTCGTGGTACGTGCCGCAAGATGTGGCCGGGCTGGCCGCCGCGCATGGCGGCGAAGACAAACTCCTCGCGCGCCTGGATGCGGTGTTCGATGCCAAGGTCGACCCCAAGGTGTTCGAACACATGGAAGACATCACCGGGCTGATCGGCTGGTATGCGCATGGCAACGAACCCAGCCACCACGTGGCCTATCTCTACGCCTACGCCGGCCAGCCGTGGCGCACGCAGGCGCGCCTGACCCAGATCATCGGTAGCCAGTATCACGCCGGCCCCGAAGGTCTGGCCGGCAACGACGACCTTGGCCAGATGTCGGCCTGGTATGTATTCACCACGCTGGGCTTTTATCCGGTGGCGCCGGGCAGCAATCAATACATCATCGGCCGCCCGTTCCTGCCGCGCGCCACGCTCAATCTGCCCAACGGCAAGCGCTTCAGCATCGTCGCCGATGGCTTGAGCACATCGCGCCCGTATATCGGCAGCGCCACGCTCAATGGCCAGGCCTTGAACCGCGCCTACCTGACGCATCAGGAGATTCAGGCCGGCGGTGAGCTGCGTTTCCGCATGCAGGCCACGCCGAACCAGCAGTGGGCAACGGACCCGACGCAGCGGCCGTATTCGATGTCGGCGCAGCCCCGCTGAGTCAGAAGTAGATGCCCATGCGCAGGCCGCAGGCGTCGCGCTCGACCACCGCCGGCAGGCTGCCGGCGGTGCCTGCCGCGATCCGCTGCGCGCTCCAGCAGGCCGCCAGGGCGTCCAGCACATCGTCTGGCTGCGCGCAGGCACGCGGCACGCGCTCCAGCAGCGAGGCAACGCGCGCCGCGCCGTAGTGGCCGCCTAGCAACCGGCAGCGTTGCCGCTGCCCTTCGGTGCTTTTCTTTGCTGCAGCCAGGCCCGGCCCGCCGGCAAGCGCCGCAAACGATACCTCCGGATGCACCTCGAACACACGTGCTGCCCATGCGGGGTCTGCCCGCAGGGCGTCGTCCCAATCGCGGATCTTGGGCAGCAACGCAAACGACTGCACGCCAAAACCACGCTGCTTCTCATGATCCAGCACGCGATGCAGCGCAGAGGCTTCCGCTTGCGTGCGTGCCTGCAAGATGCCACGCAGCGGCGCAGCAAAGATGCTGCACGCACGCCGCCCGCCCACGAATTGGCGCGCCTGCGCATCCGCCGCGCGCGGTGCGTGCTCGCTCAGCCCGATTGGGACATCCACGCCCAGCACGTCCACCGCATGCAGGGCCACTGCCAGTGCAGCCACGGTTGGGTAGTAGGCAAATGCCAGTACGTCGCCGTTGTCCCACACGGCGATCCAGCCACTGCGCGCGCCATCGACGCCGACACACCAAGCTTGTTGCACGGTTACAGATTCTCTTGCGTAAAGAATGGACGAGGTGACCCTGGAGTGACGCACGCGCAGCGTCGTCGCGTCACGCGTTCACATGATGCACAAGTTTTTTTCACCCGTGCACAGCAGGGGCGTTTCCACACTGGGCGGCATCGGTGCGCTGTGTCCGCGCGTACCGCGCCATCCCCCACTGCAGGAGTCCGTGCATGTCCAGCGCGAAGAACCAGTACGAAATGCAAAACCCCCTGACCCAATTCCCGCAGCCGCAGTTCCCGGAGCAAACCCAGGACGCACCCGGCACCATCCATGCGCTGCAACCCAAGGCCGACCACGGCGAGCAGAGCTATAAAGGCTTTGGACGCCTGCTCGGCCGCAAGGCGCTGATCACCGGCGCAGATTCCGGCATCGGCCGTGCCACCGCCATTGCCTATGCACGCGAAGGCGCCGACATCGTGCTCAATTATCTGCCCGAAGAAGAACAGGATGCCGCAGAAGTAGTCGAACTGATCAAGGCCGAAGGCCGCAAGGCGATCCCCATCCCCGGCGACCTCAGGGACGAAGCGTTCTGCAACGAGCTGGTGGCGCGTGCGGTCACCGAACGAAGCGTTCTGCAACGAGCTGGTGGCGCGTGCGGTCACCGAACTGGGCGGGCTCGATCTGCTGGTCAATATCGCCGGCAAGCAGACCGCCATCAAGGACATTGCCGACATCACCACCGAACAGTTCGATGCGACCTTCAAGACCAACGTGTACGCGATGTTCTGGTTATGCAAGGCGGCCATTCCGCATCTGCCGCCGGGCGCGTCCATCATCAACACCGGCTCGATCCAGTCTTACCAGCCCTCGCCCACCCTGCTCGACTACGCCTCCACCAAGGCGGCCATCGTCAACTTCACCAAGGGCCTGGCCCAGCAGGTTGCGGACAAAGGCATCCGCGTCAACGCGGTCGCGCCCGGCCCGGTGTGGACGCCGTTACAGCCCAGCGGTGGCCAGCCGCCGGAAAAGATCCCGGATTTCGGCTCGGAAACCCCGCTCAAGCGGGCCGGCCAACCGGTGGAAATGGCGCCGCTCTACGTGATCCTGGCTTCGCAAGAGTCGAGCTACGTCACTGGCGAGGTGTTCGGTGCCACCGGTGGCCTGCTGTTGTCTTGAGCCAACAGGCTGTCCTGAGCCAGCAGAAAGCGCGCTTTCGCCCTAGCGCCACGACAACCTTGCCGATTGCTGCGCGCAGCGATCAGCAAGATCTGTCTAGTCCACTGAATCATTGAAATCGGATGCATGATCCCCAGGTAGTGTGTCATGCAAAGAACGAAGCTGACGATCCAACAGCGTGCTGAATTGGAGGCGGTGATGCGCAAGCGTCACGGCAACGCCGCTTTGGTGCGCCGCGCGCGGTGTGTTGTGCTTTGGAGCGATGGAGAACGTCGAGTCCACATACGCACTAAGCTTGCCTGCAACGACGCATTCGTCTCGAAGTGGACGGCGGCGTTTGAGGCGCAAGGACTGGCCGGGCTGGTGTCGGTGCATCCTGGGCGTGCGCCGAAGATACCGACGGCCAAGCTGGAAGCGCGTGTGCTCAACCGCACGCTCAAGCACAAGCCCAAAGACGGTTCGACGCACTGGAGCAGTCGCAAGCTGGCTGCCGAGCTGGGCAATGTGTCGTTCTCGGCCGTCCAGCGCATTTGGCGCAAACACGGCGTGCGTCCGCATCGGTTGGACACCCACATGGTCTCCAACGACCCGGAGTTTGAGACCAAGGCCGCAGACGTGATCGGCCTGTACCTGGACCCGCCTGCGCACGCGGTGGTCTTCTGCGTGGACGAAAAGACCGCGATCCAGGCGCTGGACCGCAAGGACCGGATGCTTGCATTGGCACCCGGACGCGCGCAAAGCCACGGATTCGAATACAAGCGTAATGGCACACTGAGCCTGTTCGCCGCGCTCAATACGGGCACTGGCGAAGTGCTGGGCAAAACGGCAGCTCGTCACACCAGCGAGCAGTTCGTGACCTTCCTCGAAGAGGTTGTCGCCAGTCAGTCCAACGGCCGGGACATCCATGTCATCTGCGATAACGTCAGCAGCCACAAGACGCCGCTCGTGCATGCGTTCCTGGCCGAGTACCCCCGCGTTCATATGCACTACACCCCCACCTACTCGTCATGGCTGAACCAGGTCGAGAACTGGTTCGCCCGCATCCAGCGTGATGTCATCACACGCGGGGTTTTCTCCTCAGTCAAAGACCTCGATAAGAAGCTCATGCGCTACATCCGCCAGTACAACAAAAACCCAAAACCGCTGAAATGGACCTTCGCTGATCCAACTCGACGCATCACATCCGATTCCTCGGATTCAGTGCACTAGTGGCGTTTTGGTGCTGACGGCTGCATCAACTGGTGATGTGTCCAGAAGACGGACGCGCAACGGAGATCGACCGGTGAATCGCCGCCGGCTTCAACCAAACAAAAGGTTCCCTTCTCCCACCGGGAGAAGGTGCCCGCAGGGCGGATGAGGGTACGCTTGCTCGCGATCCAAACCGGCCATCGACGCCCCATCTACCGCATCATCACCACCGTCTGGATCGCATGCGCCGGGATCTCCAACTCGCTGGATGCCTCACCCACATACAGGTTGTAGCGAATCGCCACGTCGGTGGCATTCATCACCACCGTCGCCAGTGACCCATCGCGGTTCGCAAATGCGGTGGTGATCAAATTACTACGGCTGCTGGCCGCACTCACCCGCCGCGCACCCGGCCGGATGAACTTGGAAAAGTGGCCGATATACCAATAGCTCGGCGTATACGTCAGCTCGCCGGTGCGCGTATCTGCATGCACCGGCGCAAAGCAGTAATTGCCCACGTGATTGGGCCCGCCGTGCTGGTCGAGCAGGATGTTCCAGTCGGTCCAGCCCACCGCGCCGTGATTGAGGTCGTTGATGATGGCGGTGCCGTAGCGTTCGCCATTAGGCCAATACTGCAACTTGGCGGCATCGAACTTTTCCACCGCCGCCTCGGTCAGCAGCAGATGCTTGTCCGGGTAGGCCTGCGCCACTGCCGCCACGTTTTCCACCATCGGCTCGAATCCGGCCCAGGTTTCGTACCAGTGGAAGCCCATGCCCCAGGCATATTTGGCCGCTTCCGGGTCGTCGAAGATCACATGCGCGCGGTGCACCATCATGTCGCGGTTGTGGTCCCACACGATGATCTTGCGATCGCCGTAGCCGGCGCTGGCCATGGCCGGCCCCAGATGGTTTTTCAGGAAGTCGCGTTCTTCTTCGGCAGAAAACAGCATCGACTCCCAGGTCTGCACCGCCATCGGTTCGTTCTGCAGGCTGATGCCCCAGATCGGGACACCCGCCTTCTCGTACGCCGCAATAAACCGCGTGTAGTAACGCGCCCAGGCCTGCGCATACTCCGGCAACAGCTTGCCGCCCTTGAGCATGGTCTTGCTGTCTTTCATGAAGGCCGGCGCGCTCCACGGGCTGGCAAACGTGGTGAGCGTGCCACCTGCAGCGGCAATGGCCTGGCGCAACATCGGGATGCGGTACCTGGCATCGTGCTTGACCGAAAAGCTCTTCAGCGCCGCATCGCCTTCCTTGATGTAGGTGTAGCTGCCGCTACTGAAGTCCGAACTGTGGATGGTGGTGCGCGCCAACGTATAGCCAATGCCGTTTTGCGGGTCGTAGTAGGCGGTGAGCAGCGCGCGTTGCGCACGCTTGGGCAGCTTGGCAAAGGTCTCGGCGCTGGAATCTGTGATGGCCCCGCCAATGCCCAGCAGTTCCTGAAACTGCCGCTGCGGATTGACGAAGATGGAGTTCTCTTTCTCGGTCAAGGCATGCCCGGCGACAGGAGCGGCCGCTGTGCTGGCGCGCAACTGTTGCGTGGCGCCTTGAGAGCTGGTGTAGATGCGCAACGCGCCATCGCTGCGCGTCGCTGGCGAGGTCGCATCTGACGCTGACGGGGTCGCCGCGAGCGCCATGGCCGCCGTTACGGCACTCGCGCTGCTCACCGTGCCCAGTCCTATCCCCAGCATTCCCACCACCGACCACGTTATCGCTCGCTTCACCGCGCACCCTCCCAGGTAGATCGCGCAAGCCTAACCGAGCAGCGCGCCGCAACATGGCACAGCAAACGAGCGCAAGCGTTCCCTTCTCCCTTCGGGAGAAGGTGGCGCGCAGCGCCGGATGAGGGTACGTGCGCACGCGAAGGCGCCAGCCACGCGTGTAATGCATCGCCAACAACCTGAAGTACAAGATCGCAATCTGCACCAATCCCGGCAGCCGTACCCTCACCCCAACCCCTCTCCCGCAGGGAGAGGGGCTAGATCACCCGCGCGACAAGCGATCCAGGATGCCTGGCACTTCCGGCCGAATCTCACGCGCCAGAAACCCCACCGTGCCGATCCGCTTCGCCAACTGCTTGCCCGCAGCCGCATGCACGAACACGCCCCACAGTGCCGCGGTCAGCGCATCGCTGCCGCGTGCAGCGAAACCCGCGATCACCCCGGCCAAGGTATCGCCCGACCCGGAGGTGCCCAGACCCGGCACGCCACCACGGTGCACCCACAGCGCACCGTTTGGCCCGGCGATAAAACTGTCCGCGCCTTTGACGATGACCACGCTGCGCATCTTCTTTGCAAATGCCAACGCGTACTCACCGGGCGCCGCTTCCACCGCCGCCTTGTCGTCGCCAGCCAATGTCGCCATCTCACCGGCATGCGGCGTCAGCACGAACGGGCGGCCAGGCGGCGCACGCAAGGTGCGCGACAACGCGCCCGCATCCAGCACCAGCGTGCATACCGCCTTCTGCGCAGCAAGCTTCACCAGTGCAGCGGTCGTCGAAGACGATGCCATGCCCGGCCCGATCACCGCCGCATCGCACGCAGCCAACGCTGCCTCCAGCGCACGATGCCCACGCGTAATCTCGCCCTGCCCGTTTTGCGCCAGCCCCAGCACCAAGGCTTCCGGCACCGCCAACGCCATACCGGGCGCCACGCTCGTCGCCGTGGCGATCTGCAACTTGCCCGCGCCCGCACGCAATGCCGCCTCGCCCGCCAGCAAGGCCGCACCCGGCACACGCATCGAGCCGCCCACGATCAACACGCGCCCACGCTGCTCCTTGTCGCCACCGGGCGGTGGCAGCGGCATCGCGCGCAGCGCGGCAGCGTTCAACGTGCGCAGGCGGGCGGCGGCCATCAGCCTGCTCCGGCCGGCCGGTCGGATTCGGTGGTCACCGGCTCCTGTGCCAGCTCCGGCGACACGAACTTGGTCCGCACCAACTCCAGCGATTGCCCGTCGGCCGCGGCGGCGTATTCGGTCACCCCGCAATTGGGCACATCGCCCTCGCGGTCGATGCCCAGGATGGTCGCCTCGTCCATCCGCTCGATCAGATAACGGAAGCAATTGACGATCACCTGGTGCCCCACGATCAACACGCGCGCGCCCACATGGTTGCGCTGCAAATCGCCCACAACGCTGCGCAGGCGGAAGATCACATCGCACCAGCTCTCGCCACCCGGCGGGCGGAAATAAAACTTGCCCACCAAGTTACGTTGCTCGTACAGCGCGGGAAACGCATCGCGAATACCGGACGTGGTGTAACGGTCGAGCACGCCGAATTCCTTCTCACGCAACCGCTCATCCACACTCACGGCATCGGCTGGCTGGCCCAGCGCCCGCGCCACTGCCGCAGCGGTCTGCCGTGCACGCACATAGGTCGAGCTCAGAATCAGCGTCGGCCGCTCCTGCTCGGGCAACCCGGCCATCCACGCACCCAGCGCCTCTGCCTGGCGCTCGCCCAAGGCCGAAAGCGGAATATCCGCATCGCGATGCTCCAGGTCGATCAGTGCCGCACCATTGGCCTCGGCCACATCGCGCGCCACATTGCCCGCGCTCTGCCCGTGCCGCACCACCCACAACCGCGCCGGCCACTGCGCCGACACCCCTGCAACCGCACTGTTCTCACTCACATGCATCTCCTGCAACCGAGCGTCACGTGTCGCACAGCGGCCGTGAAAAACCGGTCGACCGCCGCATCTGCGCTGACTGCAACGCAGCGCACGCAGCACCCATGACCAATGATCTACAGCCAAGCGAACGCAACGGATGACTAACGCAACGCCGCTATACTGCAGCCCCCCGCCTACCTGCTCCCCATGTCCAACGTTCTGCTGCTACGCACGGCGAAAGAGCGCGAAGAACTGCGCCTGGAAGAGGTGCTGGACGCCACCGAACAGTGCATCGACGCCATCGGCCTGGGCGCCACCAGCTTCGAGCTGATCGCCGAACGCGCCAAGGTCTCCTGCGGCAGCCTGCTGCAACGCTTCGAAGACAAGGACGCGCTGGTGCGCGCATTGCTGGAGCGCAACTACATGCGTGCCATCCGCCAGATGTGGCTGGTGGAACGCCCGGCCAACGTGCACGTGGTGGATTTCATCGCCGGCCTGCTCGAAGACTGGCTGCTGCAGGAAATCAACATCAAGCGCACCCGCATCGACCTGGAACTGCACCTGGCCACCCTGCGCGACCCCGTGCTGGCCGCCTTTATGCGCCGGCAGAGCGCATCGCTGATCGAACACCTCAGCGCCCTGCTCAAACGCCTGCTGCGCGGCCACGCCGACCCGGCCAGCAGCGAACAGGAATTCCAGGCCCGCGTCTTCGCCGTCGCCGCCATGTGCGGCGGCCTGCACAACGTCATGACCAGCGGCATGGAACTCAACCGCATGCATTTGCAGTTGATTTTGCGCGAAAGCTTGTCGGGGATTTTGAAGTCTGCGCCGGTGTAGCGAATTGCTACCGCGCCGTACGGATGATTGCCTACGGCACTCGGTAATCGAGCGCAGCGAAACACCACAATCGCTCAGACGCCGTCAACGTTCGGCGCGCGCGCCGTCACTCATTTGACAGGTACTGCGGCGGCGGCATGCGGCTTCTTGACTGCCTCAACTCTGCTCCAACCCAGCACCTGACCTGCGGGAATCAGGAAGCGTGGCTTGTGTTCGTCGGCAAGCCCGCCAGGCGGCGCCACATAGAAGTCCGAGCCCAATCGGGTTAGCACATCAACTGCCGGCAGCACAAAAACTGACGATTCTGGCTGCGCTCGCTCGCAGCGTGCGTCACCCCAACTCGCCTTGACGATCTGGCAGCCTTGCTCGGTCAATTGCAGCTGCACTCCAGGCAACATGCCGATGCCGAGTTTGCGAACGCTGACATCGACCAAGCCTGACAATCCCCCGCTATAAACCAACACCATCGCCACTGCGGGTCCGATTACTCGAATTCGCTTGTTCAATTCGACACGATGGGTTGCATAGACCGTCCAATGAACAATTACCACCATTACAGCAGTGCTACGCCATAGCAGGCGTCCGGACATCACTCACAGTCCATCAAAGCCGCTGAAGCTCCAACTGGCCCAGGATGGTGCGCACGGCACCGGCCGCATCAAAGATCGCGCTGCCCAACACGGGCAATGTGCGGCGGTCCAGCCGGTCGGCGTTGCCGTCAGCGATCACATCGCCATGGGCGGCGATGGTCAGCAACAACTGATCCAGCGCATCTACCTGCTCCATCGTGATGCCGAAGGCAAACGCATCACGCTGCATGTCATTCCCTGTCCGCCGGCGTGTGCGGGGCGATGCCATTACGGGCCTACTCATGCGACCTCCCCAGCGTCGGCACGCTCACTGTCAGCGGCGCCGGACTCAAGCCGCGGGCCACTGCACCTGTGCCAGCGCCTGCGTTACCTGCTCGGCCAGCAGCTCCAGGCAGCACGCCAGTTCGTCCAAGCGGATGGCTGGCTGCCTCGCCTGCTCTTCGGCCTGCGTACGCGGCTGCGCAAGACGCGCCAAAAACCGCATGTGGTCGCGTAGTTGCTGCAGGCGGTATTGCGCGTTTTCTGGCAAAAAGTAGCCAGCTTCGGCGTTGGGTTGACGATGAGCCTCGGTCATAGGATCTCTCGCATCAAGAGAAACCACCATTTTCGGAGGTGGCAAGCCGCTGTACGAGGAGTTCCGAGGCTCCGTAGTGAAATCCTGCTACTGCTATCGTCTGGCGTCAATAGCGCAACTCATGCAGACCAGGCAGCAGAGAGTGCTTCTGCCTGCTGCAATACCGTGCGAACCGCGGCATCCTGCAAATCAGGTGGATAGCCGTATTTGCGCAGGATGCGCTTCACCAGCACGCGCATGCGCGCACGCGCCGAATCGCGGCGCGCCCAATCCACCGAAGCGCTGCCCTTGAGGCTCACCAGCAGCTCGTGTGCGATGACCTTGAGCGCATCGTCGCCCATCACCTGCACCGCAGATTCGTTTTCTGCCAACGCATCGTAGAAGGCGATCTCATCCTCGCTCAGCCCCTGCTCTTCGCCACGCGCACGTGCCGCGCGGATGTCCTTGGCGATGCGGATCAGTTCCTGCAAGACTTCGGCAGTGGTGATGGCATTGGCGTGGTAGCGCGCAATCGCATCTTCCAGCCGTTCCGAGAACGCCTTTGTCTCCACAATGTTGCGCTTGCTGCGCGAACGGATACCGTCGTTGATGAGCTTGCGCAGCGCTTCCAATGCCAGGTTCTTCTTGTCCATCCGCTGCACTTCGGCAAGAAATTCATCGGACAAGATGGAAATGTCCGGCGACTGGATGCCGGCGGCTTTGAGGATATCCACGATCTCGGTGGAGACCACCGCACGACTCACGATCTGGCGGATGGCGAAATCGCGCTCCTGCGAGCTGACGCCTGAACCCGTCGCGCTTTTGACCAAGGCTTCGCGGATCGCCTGGAAGAAGCCCACCTCCTCACGCACCGCAAGCGCCTCATCCGAGGCGGAGGCCAGCGCATAGGCCGTGGACAAGGCCAGCACTGCGTCCTGGTAGCGGCGTTGCGCTGCCTTCTTGCCATCGTCGCTGCTTGCCGCAGCCACCCATTGCTGCTGCTGATCGAGGATCCACTCGATCGCACCGGCCATCATCGCCAGACGCTGCTGCGGTGTGCCATTCAGTGCGGTGAGGTAATCAAAGCCGTGGTACATGTCCCGCACGACTTCGTACTTCTCCCGCATCACAGCGATCGCCTGCGCTTCGTCGATGCCGGTGTTCTGTTTGTCCTGGGGCGAATACTGCGCCAGTGCGGATTTCAGGTTCTGGGCGATACCGATGTAGTCGACGATCAAGCCGGCCGGCTTGTCCCGAAACACGCGATTGACCCGCGCGATGGCCTGCATCAGGCCATGCCCCTTCATCGGCTTGTCCACATACATGGTGTGCATGGAAGGCGCGTCGAAACCGGTCAACCACATGTCGCGCACGATCACCAGTTTCAACGGGTCGGCCGGGTCCTTGCCGCGGCGCGCCAAGGCATCGCGCCGGGCCTTGTTGCCGATATGTGGCTGCCAGTGCGGCGGGTCGCTGGCCGCGCCGGTCATCACGATCTTGACCGCGCCCAGCGTGTCGTCGTCGCTGTGCCAGTGCGGGCGCAGCTTGTTGATTTCGGTGTAGAGGTCAACGCAGATCTCGCGGCTCATGCACACCGCCATCGCCTTGCCATCCAGCGCAGCCACACGCTCTTCGAAGTGCGTCACCAGGTCTTGCGCCACCAGGGCAAGCCGCTTCTGGCTGCCGACCAGCCGCTCCACTGCCGCTGCCCGCCCTTTCAGCTTTTCCTTTTCATCCGTGCCTTCCCCCTCGAACAGCGCCTCGACCTCGGCATCCAGATGGGGCTTTTCGTCTTCATCCAGTTCAATGCGCGCCAGCCGCGATTCGTAATAGATCGGGACAGTTGCACCATCTTCCACCGCGCGGCTGATGTCGTAGACATCGATGTAATGGCCGAACAGCGCGGGGGTATTGACGTCGGTCGCTTCGATGGGTGTACCGGTGAAGCCGATGAACGAGGCATTGGGCAGCGCATCGCGCATGTATTTGGCAAAGCCATACGAGACCACGCCGGTCCTCGCGTCCAGTTTAGCTTTCAGGCCGTACTGGCTGCGGTGCGCTTCATCGGCAATGACCACTACGTTACGGCGCGTGGTCAGTGGCCCATCCACTTCACCGAACTTCTGCAAAGTGGTGAAAATCACACCGCCGCTTGCGCGATCGAGCAGGCGCGCCAGATCCTCGCGGCTGTCGGCCTGCACCGGCGTCTGCCGGAGCAACGCCTTGCACATCGAAAATGTGCCGAACAACTGGTCGTCCAGGTCGTTGCGGTCGGTCAGCACCACCAGCGTCGGGTTGCGCATCGCCGGATGCTGCACCAGCCGCCCGGCATAGAAGGCCATCAGCAGGCTCTTGCCGCTGCCCTGCGTATGCCAGATCACCCCCGCCCTGCGGTCGCCTGCCGGCTGCGTGTTGACGCTGGCCAGACCGTACTTGGCTGGATCTTCGGCAACGGCGCTGCGTGAGGCGCGAATCGTCGATTCCACTGCGTGGTTGACCGCGTGGAACTAGTGGTAACCGGCAATGATCTTGACCAGTCCGCCACCGGTTTCGCAGAAGGAGGTGAACCAGCGCAGCAGCTCAAGAAACCGTTGCGGCGCGAACACCCCTTCGATCAGCGTTGGCAGCTCCGGCTGCCCCTTGGGCAGCACCTGCCTGCCGTCGGTGGTGCGCCACGGCATGAAGCGCTCCATATCGGCGGACAGCGAGCCGACCCTTGCCGCGATGCCATCGGAGGTAACCAGCACCGAATTGGTATGGAACAACGCGGGGATCTGCTGTTTGTAGGTCTGCAACTGGTTGAATGCACCCACCAGGTTTGCACCTGCACTGCCGGGTGCTTTTAGTTCGATCACCGCCAGCGGCAGACCGTTGACGAACAGCACCACGTCCGGCCGGCGTCTGGTCTGGCCGCTGATGACCACAAACTGTTGAACGGCCAGCCAATCGTTGTTCTCCGGGCTGTCGAAGTCCAGCAGCCAAACCTTGCCCGCTGTCAGCACACCATCGTCTGCGTAGTATTCGACATCCACGCCTTCGGTCAGCAGCGCGTGGATGCGGCGGTTTTCTTCCAGCAGGTTCGGCAATTCGTTTTGGGTGAGCTTGCGGATGGCGTCTTCCCTCGCCTCCGGCGGCAGCTGCGGGTTGAGCCGGTTGACGGCATCGGCCAATCGCTGGTGCAGCACCACGACATCGTGGCTTTCACGTTCCGGCGCTCTACCATCAGGGCCGATGGCCTCGTCTGAGGTGACGGCGTAGCCCAGCCCACTGAGTTGTTCGAGCAAGGCTTGCTCGATGGCGGCTTCGGATAGAAAGGCCATCAGACAGTTTCCGCCATTCGTTCGGCATCCTTTACCCGCAGTTCGCCGGAGAGCAGTTTGGGTAGCAGGGTGTCGCGGAGTTGGGTGAGCATCAAGTTCTGGTTGGTAGACATTGAATCTAAAATCGGGCTAACCAGCGTGACGAATTCCTTCAGCTGCTCATCCGGCGGAATGACAACCTTTTCAACTTTAAGGAAGTGCGACGTCTGAAAATTCGCAATGCCAGTGCTTTGATTTTGATACTCCCACGTACCACCATTCTCATATAAATAGTTCAGATGGCATGCAACTAAGACACCGACACTTAGGCTCACTGGACGAAATCTGCGGCAAAAGCTTGCACAGACAACAGGACTTTCAAAGCGGGCGAGAATAGATCTAGAAATTCGCATAGATCGCCCGGTTGGCTGAACTGGGCTACCACCAGAAATTTCAATTATTATGTCGCCTTCCTGAAGATTACGCGACGCCATTTTTTTTGCTGTCGTGTATCGGGTTGGCGCCCCGCCCTTACCACCACTTTTTATATCGAAAAAATCAGTTCTCCTGATAATAATCACGGGTTCATTATGGTCATCTTCTGGTTTCTCCTTACCCCAATCACCACCGATCGAGCTTTCCAATAGATCTCCGAATGAAGCAACCCGCCAACCCTTCGGAATCAAGCCCAGTTCCGATTCCTGCATATCCTCTGACGCCACGCCGTCGAAGTCCACGAACCAGGACTTGAACAGGGCACGGACCATCGCTTCCAGTGTCTGATCCATACGCTGATTCAGCTCGATTCTTTCGTCAAGATTCCCGAGAATGCGAGCGATGGCACGTTGGTCTGCAATAGGAGGGATAGGGATTTCTAGGGACTGAATACGATCCGTCGGCAATACGCCAGTTCCATGACCCGCTTCGCCAACCATCTGAAGAATTTCGTTAGTCTTAGACTTTATAGCGTATGCCAAGTACGCGGGCAAAACATCGTTGATTGCAAGAAGCGCTTTCACATCTTGGTTGAAAGTGACCGGACGCGTTGCGATACCCATCCGAAATTCAGTCTTAAGGCTCATCCCTCGAACGACGAAGAGAATGCTATCCTTTGGAACAAGGCGTGTTCCATTATGTGCACCCTCGTTGGTAACCCTATCTTCCGAATCAGAAACGAAGAAACTGGTTAGGCTCTTAGAGCTGATCCACGGGATATCACCGCCCCAATAAGAGGCAACGCCTTTGCTGGGGGTGCCACCTGAATACCACTTCGCGCAGTCTTTCAATTGTCGCCTAGGCCACCCTTTTTTCATACCCAAGTAACGATCGCTCTCCTGAACTATCACCTTGTCACGCTTAATGATCTTGCGAAACGAATCACCAGTCGTCGCCCAATCAACCACATCGACCTTCCACGGCAAATCCGATTCGGAAAAATCGTCAGCCAGCGCCGCACTCACCGCCAGCGACAAGGGCTGATCGGTGATGATGGCCAGGTCCAGATCGGAATACTGCTTGGCCAGCCATTTGGCGCGCGAGCCAAAAGCCCATACTTCATATTGCGGCACATGCTTGCACAGAATGTCGCGCACGATCTGCCAATGATCGGGCCGGATGTCGATATTGGGGGTGTCAGACATTGCGTGCTTCCAGCTTTTGCAACAAGTCGCGTGCATCGACGATGAAGTCGAGGGTGCCCTGGTACACCTTCTTCGCCTTTTCGTGGTCGTAGGTGTGCGCGGTGATGTTGCGCATCTGCCGATACTTGAACCAGGCCTCCACGTCGGCGATCAAGCCCTTTTCGGCAGCCACACGCAGCACTTCGCGGAAGTTGGTTTCATCCACCTCCTCCGGGCTGGCGGATTCGGCCTCGATCTGGCGCTTGATCATCTTGATGCCGATTTCATAGACGAACTCGAAATTTTGGATGACGCCTGCCACCAGCGTGTTCTTCACCTGCTTCGATTGCTGGTCGAACCAAGTGCTGTCGCTGACCACGTCCAGGCTGTCTTCCAGCGAAGACACCGCATTGCGCAGTGCTGTGAGGTCGAGTTTCTCATTCATCATGTCTCTCCTGTCAGAACCCCAGGCTCTTCAGATTCATCTCGATCGCTGCGTCAAGCTTCGCCGCTTCCTGCTGCTGCTCCCGCCACAGCGTTGCCAGGCGCTGCATCTTCTTCGCAAACGGTTCGCCGTCATCCTCTTGCGCCGCTGCGCCGACATAGCGGCCCGGCGTGAGTACATGGCCGTGTTTGCGCACCTCATCGAGCGGGGCGGACTTGCAGAATCCGGCGATATCAGCGTAGTCGCCTGCGTCCTGTTCTCCACGCCATGCGTGATAGGTCGCTGCGATCCTGGCCACCTCGGCATCGCTCAATTCGCGCCGGGTGCGGTCGACCAATGCGCCCATGTTGCGGGCGTCGATGAACAGGATTTCGCCACGGCGGTCGCGTAGCTTGCTCTGTAGCACCAGTCCGTTGCTGCGGTCCTTGGCCAGAATCCACAGGCAGGCCGGAATCTGCGTGGAATAAAACAATTGCCCAGGCAGGGCGACCATGCAATCGACCACGCCGGCTTCGATCATCGCCTTACGGATGTCGCCTTCGCCGCTTTGCTGGCTGCTCATCGAGCCATTCGCCAGGACAACGCCAGCAAAGCCGTGCGGGCTGAGGTGATGGACGATGTGCTGCAACCAGGCGTAGTTGGCATTGCCCACCGGCGGTGGCCCGAACGCCCAACGCACGTCATCGCGCAGGCGCTCGCCGCCCCAGTCGGAAATATTGAACGGCGGGTTAGCCAGGATGAAGTCAGCCTTCAGGTCGCGTAGTTCGTCCTTATGAAAGCTGCCCTCGTTGTTCCAGCGGATGTCGCTGTCGATGCCGCGCACGGCGAGGTTCATCTTGCACAGGCGCCAGGTCGTGTAATTGCTTTCCTGCCCATAGATGGCGATGTCGCCAATGCGCCCGCCGTGCTCGTTGACGAACTTCTCGCTCTGCACGAACATGCCGCCGCTGCCGCAGCAGGGGTCGTAGATGCGGCCCTTGTAAGGCTCGATCATCTCCACCAGGGTGTGCACCACGCTGCGCGGTGTGTAGAACTCGCCGCCGCGCTTGCCTTCGGCGCCTGCGAACTGACCGAGAAAATACTCGTACACGCGGCCCAACACGTCTTTGGACTTGGCGCCCTTGTCGTTAAGTGTAATGCCGGAAATCAGATCGATCAGTTCGCCCAGCATCACCTTGTTGAGCGCGGGGCGCGCGTAGTCCTTGGGCAGCACGCCTTTCAGCGATTCGTTGTCCTTCTCGATAGCGCGCAAGGCGTCATCGATCAGCGTGCCGATGCTCGATTGCTTGGCGTTTGCCTGCAGGTGCGACCAACGCGCCTGCTTGGGAACCCAGAAAATATTCTCGGCGAGGTACTCGTCCTTGTCCTCTGCCGCCTGTGGATCTTCGGCCAGCAATGCCGCATGCCGGGCTTCGAAGGCATCCGAGATGTACTTGAGGAAGATCAGGCCGAGCACAACGTGCTTGTAGTCGCTGGGCTCCATGTTGCCGCGCAGCTTGTCGGCGGTTTTCCAGAGCTTGTCGGCGTAGTCGAGTTCGGACACAGATTCCTTCTTGAGAGTTGCAGCCGCAGGTTTGGCCCGTGCCGACTTTGGCTCGGGTGCAACATTGGGCGCAGCTGGCATTTGTATCGCCGCCGTCAAGGCAACCGATCCACCTCGCCCCCGACCAGCGCGGATGCGGCCGTCGTCGATCAGTTGCTGCTTGATGCGTTGGTAGGTGCTGTCCTGCCAGCCCAGTTCCTCACGCAGGCGTTGATTGCCCGCGCTGCCGCCAAGCGAAGCCAACGCGGCGATGAAGCGCTCGATCTTTTGTTCGGTAGATGTCACTTTTTCTTCCTCTGGCTTCAGGCGGGCCAGTAAAGCCGCTTCAGCGGCACAATGCGTTTTGTTTCGGCGTCGGTAGCCGCATAGTGCTCAATCAGCGCGCGCACCACATGGTCCAGCGTCCACAGCGCCAATGGGATGGACGCCCGATCGGCTTCGTACTGCGCATCCTTGCTGAAGCCGCCGGTACTGACATACAAACCGCGATCATCCTTGTGGCGCCCACCAAGAAAGCTGCGAATTTCCTGACTACCCATCTGCCCCTTACGATGCTTAACCTCTACGACAATACGTGGATGTTCGAAGCCAAACCCGTCGGGCGATGCAACGATGTCTTTCCCACGGTCCGAGCCGGGAGGCGAGACCTGGGTCTTGTAACCCATCGCTCGCAGAATGCCGGCCACAAGTTGTTGCATGTCATTCCAGCCAAGCTCGCTGACCAGATCCTTTATGCGCTCAAGCGCCTGGGATTCGATACCTGCAAGAGGGTCGGCAACGGCTTCGTCCAGCGCTTGTTCGATCTCCTGTACCGGCTTACCTTTGAGCACTGCCAATATCTCGTCGGCGGCACTGGGCGGCACCTCAAACAATGTCAGTGTGGAGCCAAGGCTATTCTTGGTTGAGATACCCAGGTGATCGCGGGGAAGCTCCTGCTGCAGCCATTGCACCTTGCGCGCAAGCGCTATCCCTGATTCGGCCGACTCAGGGAGGTACTCCGCCTGCCCCGCCACAGTGCCAACTGCGTAAAGGCGATTCGCTGGCGAGTAAGTAATGACCCAATCGTCTTGCTGAATTTCATTTACGAAACGCCATACCTGCGAGGCTCCGGAAATGACGGTACCAGGTCTGGCCAATGGCTCAGCAGCCTGATAAATCGCGATTAATTGCTTGCGATCAACACCTGGCTTGGCCTCAGCCGCGAGCTGAGTCCAACCTACTGCAACCACGCCTTGCTCGCGAAATGCTTCGTACAAGCTCCCGCCCTCACCGCGCACCATCCACATCCGTGCCATCACGACCCTCTTCTTAAATTCAAAATTTTCTATACATTCTTCGTCGCAAGACCTTAGCACCAGTCGTCTTCACGCTGATGCCTCACTGCGAGCGCGAGCACCGTCTGCTTGTCTTGGACTTCGAACAACAGCGCATAGCCACTTGGGCCGAAGCCAATCACCAGCTCACGCTGAAAAGGGTCGCCTTGGCGAACTTTACGACAGCTCAGCGGTGCCACTTCAAGCACGGTGATGCCATCACCAATGAACTGCAAAGCGCGCTCGGCCACAGCGAAATCGGCTCCAGCCCGCTGCAACAGGTCGTCGTAGAGCCGCGCAAGATCATCACGCGCCTCCTTGGTAAAACGGACGTTGAAGCGCACCCTGGATCAGCCGTTGCGTGTCTTGTCTAGCTGGGACTGCAAGCCGGTCATCACATCTTTGGTGTCGATATAGCGACCGGACGCCTTGGCGCTATCACGCGAGGCCAGCCCGCGCGCAATGAAGGCTTCCTGCTGCTGCCGCTGCTGCACCTGGGCGCGCACGGAGTGCTCGACAAAGCTGGAAAGCGTCTCACCCTCCTGCAACACGGCTTCGGCCGCTTCGCGCAGCGCGGGATCTACCCGGAGCGATGGAAGAGATGCGGATTTCATGGCAAGCCCAGTGCGTTGCAATTGCGATGCATTATCGCAAGCGAGCGCCGGCGCTTCAATGTTTTCTTTGCAGACCTGAGCCGACGATGTCGCAGCTACGCCGATGCAATGGCACGTAGACCTGAAGCACAACGCTTGCGCGTGCCGGTTCGGCTGCATCTCGCGCGCGAAGCCCTGCGATTCCACACGCGCCTCGATACCGCGGAACCGGGCCCAATCAAGATTGACCACCGCATCGACGTCATAGGTGGCGCGGACGCTTTCCGCCAATGGATCCGATACCAGCAGGCCAACGACTGCGCCGCCGAGGAAAACCACGTGGTCGCGAAGTTCGCCCAGTGCATCCGCAATCACCAGCAGATGCGGCAAATTGGGATCGTCAGAGCGCATCGCCAAGCCCCAGCAATTGTTTGAGATAGCGCGCTGCCAGCGTGCGCTCGCGGGCACGCCCGCTGCGTAGGGCGTCTTGCAGCGCCAGCAGTTGGTGCAAGGCAGGGTCGGCCAGCGCAGCGTTGGGCACACCGGCCGACAACGGCGACAAGCCAGGGCCTTTGGCTGTGCCCTGCGCGCTTGGCCACACCGGTGCATCCCCTGGGGCGCTGGCAATCGCAGTGGACAATGGGGGCACGCCAAAGGCCGTAGGAATGCCACGCCTTAGCGGCCCGATGACGGCAGGAAAGGCATAACGCACGCCGTGGACCGCAAACTCGTGCAGCGCCGTGCGCACCGTCTCCCACTCACCACGGCTTTTTTCCAGTGCCAAACCGGATGCCACCGCGCGCTTGACGCTGCGATGCACCTGAGAGGCGCTCATGCCCAGTGCTTCTCCAAGGGCGGCATATGTCCAGGCCTGGTCCGCCTGCGCGACCTGCTTGTAGAGCACCACCAGATCCTGGGGCTTCAATTCCATAGCCAAGCCCGCCTTATTCCATATTCCGGAATATGGAATATCGGTCGAGCGAATGATTTTTGCAAGCGGGTTTTTGGAAGCGAACCCTAGTATGAAGTGACCCCCGGAAGTTGGACACCCCGTCCAACTCCGAGGATTTCATGAATCGATATGACGCACGCTTCAAACTTCAGGTCGCCAAGGAGGCCTGCAAGACCTCAATCTCGCTCAAGGCGGTGGCCCGCAGTTATGGTCTGGATTTCTCTACGGTCAGGCGTTGGGCAGCGACCTACCGGCTACATGGTTGGCGCGGGTTTGACCGCAAGCCTCGGTCCTACGATGTCCCGTTCAAGCTGGAGGTTCTTGAAAAGATGCGCCAGGAGGGGATGTCTGCGCGCGAGGCCACGAGCTACTTCCAGATAGGCAGTGCCGGCGCGGTGGCACAGTGGCAACGGCTGTATGCTGACGGCGGCGCCCAAGCGTTAGCGCCACCTCCATTGCCGCCTCACAAACCGATGAAAAAGACCAGCTCGTCCAAGCCCGCCGAGGACATGAGCCGCGATGAGCTGCTCAAGGAAGTGGCCTACCTGCGTGCGGAGACGGCCTACCTAAAAAAACTCGATGCCTTGATCCAGCAAGAGCAGGCGGCGCAGCGTACAAAGCGCACGCCGTCCAAGGATTGAGGCAGACCCACGCACTGCCGCTTTTGCTCGAAGCGGCCGAGCTATCACGCAGCACGTTTTACTACCAGATGCATGCCCTGGCCCATCCCGATCAGGGCGAGGTCGCGCTGTGCGAGCGCATCCGCGCGATTTACGATGAACACCAAGGGCGCTATGGCTATCGCCGCATCACACTGGAATTGGCCAAACAGGGTGAGGCGATCAACCACAAGCGGGTGCAGCGTCTGATGGCCGCACTGGGCCTGCAATCGCGGGTACGCATCAAGCGCTACCGCGCATTCAAGGGCGCAGCCAATGTCATCGTGCCAAATATACTGGACCGCCAGTTTGAAGCCGCTATGCCTAACCAGAAGTGGGTGACCGATGTCACCGAGTTCAAGGTGCAGGGCATGAAGCTCTATCTTTCACCAATCATGGATCTGTACAACGGCGAAATTGTGGCTTACCAGATGAAACGCCGGCCGGTGTTGGACCTGGTAGGTCAGATGCTGGATCAGGCAATCAAGAAACTGTCACCCGACGCTCGGCCGATGATCCACTCTGACCAGGGATGGCACTACCAGCACGAAAATTACCGGCATAAGCTCGCAAACCATTCTCTGAAACAAAGCATGTCCCGACGCGGCAACTGCTTGGACAACGCGGCCATGGAGAGCTTCTTCGGGACGCTGAAGTCAGAATTTTTCTACCTCAACAGCTTTGACAGCATCGAACGCCTAGAAGCCGGGCTGGTGGAGTACATCAGGTACTACAACGAAGACCGGATCAAGTTGAAATTGAACGGCCTGAGCCCGGTAAAGTACCGGCAACAGGCCGAGCTAGCTGTCTGATCGCCCAACTGTCCAGCTTTTGGGGGTCACTTCACCACTGGTTCACGGCCGAAGGGTGGGAGCTGACGACCTCACCCAATACTCCGGGGCCTGACCACCTCTTCCTGCGCCACCGATCTTTCCTGTGCCTGACTCTGCGCTTGCGCCAACGTACGCGCATCGAGCTCTTGCAGCTTTGCCAGTGATTGCTCTACCGGCGTATTGACGGCCATGTCGGTGGGCATGCTAGCGCGTAGGTGGGCCGGATTGCTTGGTTCGCCTTGCACCACGAAGACGGTGGCACCAGCCGCTGCACGCGGTGTCTGGTTGCTCAGCAATACATGGTCGATCCGCTCAAGCCCATGCTCCTTCGCCAGGTGGGCCAGGCTGGCGCTCATCCGCTCCCTGTGCGCATCGCTGGCGCGGCCCATGCTGGCATCCAACCGGCCAACCAAGGTGCTGGCCTGTGCATGCAACGGATGAGGCGCGGGGTGGGCGTCTTCTGCGTCTGCATGTCGTGGCCTCCCAGGCACCGGCGCTGCAGGCCCGCCGTTCTGCCGCTGCGGCTGGGCCGGCCGATGCCCCTGCTCCTCCTGCCCTGGCTGTACCCCTTCACGCCCTCGCCCTTGGTCCTGTTGCTGCTCCTGCACCGGCCCGGGTGTAGTGCTGGTCAGCACGTATTGCCAGCGCGTCTGCGCGGGGTTGCCTTGAACCGCCGCGATGAACCCATCGTAGTCGGCTGGATGAATTGTCTGGCAGCCAGCCGAATCGGTACTGCCGCTGGAACCGCGATGAATCTTGAAGGTGTCGTTGAGATTTTGCCCACCGTTGAGATCGGCTTGATCAAACCAGCCGTCCGCATTGCTATCCCGCTGTACGCCGCCCCTCCCTGCATCGACTGCCGCCTGACTTGGGCGTAATGCATTGTCTTGGGTGCCTGGCCGGCTGGGATTTGGGTGCTGCCCCATCCGCATCTCGATGGTGCCCTCGCTCAAGCGGCCAAGATCCCTGATGCCATCGGCATTGACGTCCTCGCCTTCGATCTTCCTTGGCCTGGTGATGCTCTCAAAGCCCGGCGACGGCGCAAATGTCCTGTTCTCTATGCCGCCTTCCGCACGCGGGCGCCGCCCCGTGTTGCCGGCATGATGATCGTATTGCGCTGTCGGCTCGGTGTTTGCTTGCTGGGCAACCTGCGTATGACGCGTGCCATAGGCATCCTTCCACAGCACGACTAGGCGATCGTTGTAGACACCCGTGCCGCCCTGGGCTTCATTGATTGCAGGGGTTGCAGGATCGTCGCTACGCAGGCTTCCGGCATGCGCACGATCCTGCATGGCCGCAAGCGTTGAGTTTTCCTGGCGAAGTCCCAGCACCACGCGCTCGTTGGGTCACGAGAGTGCCTCGTGCGCGGCCTCGTTACCTCTTACCTGCACGATGCTGGCGTAAACGTCATAGCGCTGTGCGTCGCTCAAGGCAGTCATTTGCGCCTGCGGCGGAATTGCTGGCTGGTTTGACGCGGCTTGTTGCAAGCGTTGCAACACACTGGCATCCGCAGCGGAGACGGGCCCTTGTTGTTGATTGGCGATCACACCGGCGGACGCTACGCCAACATAGCGATCCAACGCGTCGCGCACGACCTCTGACTGGCCTTGTCTGCGCTCCTCAAGCATGAGCAGCGCCTCGGCCTGTTGATTGGCGTTGAACAACGCAGAAATCTGGTCGGCCGTTGCACGGATGTCTAAATCGTTGGATCTCGCCATTTCGATGCTCCTTGCAGAAGTGGTCACTCGCTGATGAAACGGTCCTCACCATCTGGATAATCCGCACATGCCGGTTCGCCTGTGCGCTGCTGGCGACACGGCCACTGCGCTCTAGGTATCCGTTGGACAAGCTCGAAGCGCTCGCCTGTCCATCGAAGAAAACCAAAATGGGCGTAAGACCCGACCCGCTTCGGGTCATCGGTGGCAAGCGGCTGGTCGGGATCAAATTCCATCAGCCAGCGCACTGTCGGTGCCACGGGCAACTTGTCGTCGAACAGAAAAAGCTCCGAGCCGCCGTGATCGTTTTGCCTGCCAACATCTTGTGCAGTCAGGCTGGGCGCTGGCGGAAATACCGCTGCACTCACATCGCGTGCGGTGCCGTCCTTGGTGACGCGATAAGCCTTGCGTCCTTTGCCTGACTGGCACGCAAGACCTGCCTCGTCCGCACTGCATTTCACCGACCAGACCAGGTACACCGTTTTCTCGGGATCAGCACTTTCGAACGAGCGGATCGTCAGATCACCCGCAACCACGGTGAAGTCAGCGCGCCGTCCCAGGCCGGGTGCGGCCACATACACGGCATCGCGCAAGCTGGCTTCGCGCGCCTGCAGCGAGGCGTCAACCGCATCTGCAGGCAGGGCAAGCAGCGCACGCGCCATATGCGCAGGTGCCGGGCCTTGGCAAAACCCGTCCCTTAGCAACGGTGCGGGCGAGGAGCCCTGCGATTGCGTACGGTCCACGCAGACGGCACCCATCTGCCGTTCCAGTTTGAAGGACACCCAAGGTGAAGGCGTGGCAGCAGGCGCTTCAGGAAAAGACGATGCTTCGTGTGCACTACTTGAGGGCGTTGCGGCAGCCTGCTCCACCGAAAGCCGTGCACACCCAAGCGTCATGATGGGCACCAGCACGGTTGCCACGATGCAATGCGTCAACTTCTTCACGGGCATCCTTGAACGGAGAGGACGAACGCTCCGGACTGTGGCCGCACGAGGAGGCTCGGTCAAGTGACTGATCGGAGACCAAAATGGTTCAGCGGCGCTCCTATTTTGGCCCGAATTAACCCTGCATCCAGCAATGACGCCATCTGCAGGCATTCAGTGCGACCGTCCGGGTTGGGCAGCAATCCGGATAGAGCGAAAAGTTCAACTAACACGCGGCGTGCGACTCCATGTGATCGCCAGCATTGACGGGATGGCACCGGTCTGCGCGTAGCGGTCGAGTCAGCACACATGGCGAGCTGCCGCTGCACGGCCAACCTTGTGTCCGCGCGCACCTCCTGCCCACAACGCGTGATCGCATTCCAATGTCATGCGGCGCACTGCACATGCACTGGCTGAGCCCTTGCTGTCGCGTTGATCGTGATTTGCCTATAGTTCGCGACGAACCCTGCAATGGATTGACCAATGCGCATGATGTCATCCGGCTGGTGCCTGGCCCTTGCACTCGCCGTGGCTGTCACCGGCAGTGCCTGTGCACGGACGCCATCACCCGAACACAAAAGGACTTCCCCCATGTCGGACACCGTCACCACAGGCCGCACCATCAACGGGCACACCTACTCGGACGCTCCGGTGGACGTAAAGCTCGGGCCGCATATCTTCCGCATTCCCGCCAACTACCTGGACAGCCAGATCGCACCGTGGTCCAGCGAGGTGGTGACGCTGGTCATCGAGTGGCCGGACATGACCCACACCCCGCCCGGTGCGCGGGCCAACCCGCGTACGAATGATTTCCGCAAGGAGATCCACGCAGCGATTGACTACGTTGACCGGGTCCCGATTGAGGAATTGCTGGGACGTTTTTCATCGAACGAAGCGCTTACCAAGCCTGATTGGGTCGAACGAGGCAATCCTGTGGAGAGACTCGATCTCCGGATTGCGCAGCCTGAAATGCTCGGATTGATTCCCTATGCCATCGACGAAGAGAAAATGGCCGCGTACGTGAAGGCGTACGAAGCCCACTACGGCGAGCCTCCGGCGCGCAACCCTGCGCTTGAGTATGACTGGTACGTTGCGCGCGACACTGGCGGCAATCTAACAACCTTTATCAAATGCGACAGCGCCAAATTTCGCAAGGACGGCATACGACTTGAGGACAACCAAGTCATTGATGATGAGGGCTCGGTTGTTGCTGATTGCACTCACTACCTCGTCGATGTCGAGAACAAGCTGTCTATCACGCTTCACTACCACCGCGCATTTCTCAAGGACTGGAAGCGCATGGAAAAAGCCATCAGGGACGTACTGGCCCGCACCAAGGTCAAGTGACCAGTGCATTGACAAGGAGTGAAATATGAGCGGACTGACGGAGCAGGATCTCAGGATCCTTTCAACCTATGCAAATAAGGGCAATCGTGAGCTGTATTGGAACTATCTTTCACAGCTAGATGGTGCTGATGGTTATGGAACGCTTGCGTTGGGCGTGGTGCGCAACGACAGTTTGCCGGGACGTGTAGCGAACAGTTACGCGCAAGATTATGCAAGAACGCAACACGAAAACGGCTCGCGCTTTGCGAACGCTAACCTCACCGAGCGGCAGTGGGAGGAATTTGGACAGACGCTGCTGACAAAGGATCTTGAGCTTCGGCAAAACTGGCTCCTTAAAGATCGCCCAGATCTGGCACTGAACCTACCAGGCGCCTCCGTCATGCTCGCGCACGACCGCGCGTTTGAGCAGCATCGTCTCGACCCCAACTGCTGGACCCCACGCGTCCTCCTGCAGGCAGCCCTGGAAAAAAGCGGCCCCCAGAAGCTGGAACAGATCTGGACCAACATGCTCGACAACGAATATGCCGGCGCCACCCGCATCAGCAACACGGGTTACGAGACCTTTGCGCAGATGGGCCTGGCGGCCGGTAGCGAGTACCTGGCCAAGCTCGGCACTACCGAGGCGATCCAGATGCTGGAAGGCCGCTCCGCGGTCGACCCCAATGTGATCGGCAGCAACAGCTTCTACGCGATGTACTTCGAAGAAGAACAGAAGTGGATGAATGTCAGCACCGTTGGCGGGCATCCGTCCATGCGCGAGGAAACCAATCCCGGTCGCATTGCAGAACTCAACGACGCGCGCGAGGTACGTCTGGAGCGTCAGCAGAAAGCCACGCAGTTCCATGCCGATGATCCGCACCGCGCCATCACCCGCAGCCCGTTCACCGCATCGGTCGATGGGGTTTCCGATCAGATGCAGGCGCCAACCAAACTGGCCGATATCGGCCCCGACCACCGTAACTACCCTTTGCTGCAGCAGGTGCGCGCCGGCGTGGGCGCCATCGATGCGCAGGCCGGGCGGACGCACGACGAGAGTAGCGAGCGCCTGATTGCCAGCGTGATGACACTCGCCCGCCAGCACAATCTGGACCGCGTCGATCACGTTGTGCTGAGCAATCAGACTGCCGAACACCCGGCAGGGCGCACGGTCTTCGTGGTGCAGGGAGAGTTGAACAACCCTGCGCACCTGCGCGCTGCCATGCCGACCGATGTGGCGGTGCGCACGCCGGTGGAGCAGTCGCTGCAGCAGCTGGAGACGGCAAGCGTGGAGCGGCAACAGGCGCTCGCGCAGAGTCAGCAGCAGGACATGGACAACCGGACCCGCGAGAACGCAACAATGCGGATGGGCTGAAGCAACGGCGCGGCCCATTGGCCTGCGGCGTTTGCACGACTGCGCCTGGCTGCTGGTCGCTGCCGCGCCTTCCCTGGCCGGTCTTGCTCCTCGGGACACCAGACACCTGCGCGCCGCCGATGCCGCGCACCGCGCGCAGCATGGTGATGCCCCCCTCCCGCAGGCTGGGCCGTTTGTTGTCGCGCTGATCCCAAGTTGCCTATAGTTCGCTATGAACCCTGCAATGGATTGACCAATGCACATGATGTCATCCGGCCGGTGCCTGGCCCTTGCACTTGCCGTCGCTGTGACCGGCAGTGCCTGTGCACGGACGCCATCACCCGAACAAAAAAGGACTTCCCCCATGCCAGACAACGTCACCACAGGCCGCACCATCAACGGGCACACCTATTCGGACGCACCGGTGGACGTAACGCTCGGGCCGCATATCTTCCGCATTCCCGCCAACTACCTCGATAGCCAGATCGCACCATGGCCGGGCGAAGGCGTGACGCTGGTCATTGAATGGCCAGACATGAGCCCCACCCCGCCCGGGGCACGGGCCAACCCGCGTACGAATGATTTCCGGAAGGAGATTTCCGTGTCGATCGACTACGTCGACCGTGTTCCAATCGAAACCTTGTTGGCCAGGCGGTCTTCCAATGAGGCTATTACCGAAGCGAATTCCGTGGAGCGAAAGGATCCAAGGAACCGCCTTGAACTCCGCGTTTCTAAAGACCAGATCCTGAGGCTAACACCCTATGCCATCGACGAAGCAAAAATGAGGGAGTACTCAAGCGAGTACGAGGCACGCTACGGGAAGCCACCGGTCCGCAACCTTGCTTATGAGGATGACTGGTACGTTGCGCGTGATGCCAGCGGCAACCTGACCACCTTCATCAAATGCGATAGCACCAAGTTCCGCGACGACGGCGTAAGACTTCAGGGCAATGAGGTCATCCATGAGAAAGGGGCCATCGCCGCAAGTTGTTTTCATTATTTTGCTGATATTGAAAACAAACTCTCGATCAACTTGAACTACAAGAGGGCGTTCTTGAAGGACTGGAAACGCATGGAAGATGCCGTGAGGGACGTTCTAACGCGCACCAAAGTCAAGTGACGGAATAAGTATTAGGGAGCAAGACATGAGCGGATTGACCGATAAAGACATCGAGATCTTGAGCGGCTATGCAAACACAGGAAACCGGGAGCTGTATTGGAACTATCTCTCACAACTGCAGGTCGCTGATGGCTATGGCACCCTCGCATTAGGCGTAGTTCGCAATGACAGCCTGCCTGGCCGGGTCGCCAATAGCTACGCTCAGGACTATGCAAAGCATCAGCATGACAATGGCTCGCACTTCCCTAATGCTCAGCTCAGCGAACGGCAGTGGGACGAGTTTGGCCAGACTCTACTTAAGAAGGATCTTGCGATTCGGCAATCCTGGATGGAAGTTCAGCGCCCTGACATGGCACTGAACCTTCCCGGCAAGGACGTCATGCGAGCACACGACCAAGCCTTCCTGGACCATGAGCTCGACCCCAACTGCTGGACACCCCGCGTGCTGCTGCAGGCAGCACTTGAAAAAAGCGGCCCCCAGAAGCTGGAACAGATCTGGACCAACATGCTCGACAACGAGTATGCCGGCGCCCCCCGCATCAGCAACACGGGCTATGAGACCTTTGCGCAGATGGGTTTGGTGGCCGGTAGCCAGTACCTGGCCAAGCTCGGCACTACCGAGGCGATCCAGATGCTGGAAGGCCGCTCCGCGGTCGACCCCAATGTGATCGGCAGCAACAGCTTCTACGCGATGTACTTCGAAGAAGAACAGAAGTGGATGAATGTCAGCACCGGTGGCGGGCATCCGTCCATGCGCGAGGAAACCAATCCCGGTCGGATTGCAGAGCTCAACGACGCCCGCGAGGTACGTCTGGAGCGTCAGCAGAAAGCCACGCAGTTCCATGCCGATGATCCGCACCGCGCCATCACCCGCAGCCCGTTCACCGCATCGGTCGATGGGGTTTCCGATCAGATGCAGGCGCCAACCAAACTGGCCGATATCGGCCCCGACCACCGTAACTACCCTTTGCTGCAGCAGGTGCGCGCCGGCGTGGGCGCCATCGATGCGCAGGCCGGGCGGACGCACGACGAGAGTAGCGAGCGCCTGATTGCCAGCGTGATGACACTCGCCCGCCAGCACAATCTGGACCGCGTCGATCACGTTGTGCTGAGCAATCAGACTGCCGAACACCCGGCAGGGCGCACGGTCTTCGTGGTGCAGGGAGAGTTGAACAACCCTGCGCACCTGCGCGCTGCCATGCCGACCGATGTGGCGGTGCGCACGCCGGTGGAGCAGTCGCTGCAGCAGCTGGAGACGGCAAGCGTGGAGCGGCAACAGGCGCTCGCGCAGAGTCAGCAGCAGGACATGGACAACCGGACCCGCGAGAACGCAACAATGCGGATGGGCTGAAGCAACGGCGCGGCCCATTGGCCTGCGGCGTTTGCACGACTGCGCCTGGCTGCTGGTCGCTGCCGCGCCTTCCCTGGCCGGTCTTTCTCCTCGGGGTCTTGCTCCTCGGGGTCTTGCTCCTCGGGGTCTTGCTCCTCGGGGTCTTGCTCCTCGGGGTCTTGCTCCTCGGGGTCTTGCTCCTCGGGACACCCGACACCTGCGCGCCGCCGGTACCGCGCACCGCGCACCGCGCGCAGCATGGTGATGCCCCCTCCCGCAGGCTGGGCCGTTTGTTGTCGCGCTGATCCCAAGTTGCCTATAGTTCGCTATGAACCCTGCAATGGATTGACCAATGCGCATGATGTCATCCGGCCGGTGCCTGGCCCTTGCACTCGCCGTCGCTGTGACCGGCAGTGCCTGTGCACGGACGCCATCACCCGAACACAACAGGACTTCCCCCATGTCGGACACCGTCACCACAGGCCGCACCATCAACGGGCACACCTATTCGGACGCTCCGGTTGACGTAAAGCTCGGGCCGCATACCTTCCGCATTCCCGCCAACTACCTCGATAGCCAGATCGCACCTTGGCCGGGCGAAGGCGTGACGCTGGTCATTGAATGGCCGGACATGACCCCCACCCCGCCCGGTGCGCGGGCCAACCCGCGTACGAATGATTTCCGGAAGGAGATTTCTGTTCGGATCAACTACATCGACCGGGTCCCAATTGAGACATCGTTGGAGCGACACTCCTCCAATGAGGCAATTACCGAAGCCAATTCGGTGGAACGCCGAGACCCGAGGCAGCGCCTCGATCTCCGCCTTGCCCAGCAAGACACCTTGGGCTTGACGCCCTACGCAATAGACGAGGCGAAAATGCTGGCGTACTCAAAAGAGTACGAGGACCGCTATGGAAAACCGCCGATTCGTAACCCCGCCTACGAAGATGACTGGTACGTCGCCCGCGATTCAAACGGTGGGCTTGTCACCTTCATCAAGTGCGATAGCACCAAATTTCGTGGAGACGGCGTACGGCTGGAGGGATCTGAAGTAGTACACGAAAAAGGTGCTGTTGCTGCAAGTTGTGTCCACTACTTCTCTGATATCGAGAACAAGCTTTCCATCACGCTGAACTATAAGCGCGCCTTCTTGAAAGACTGGAAACGCATGGAAGAGGCGGTACGGAACGTACTGGCACGCACCAAGGCAAAGTGATCGGCGCGACTATCAGGAGCAGGACATGAGCGGATTGAGTGAGCAGGATCTAAAGGTTCTTTCCAGCTATGCGGACGCGGGCAACCGCGAGCTGTACTGGAACTATCTTTCGCAACTAGATGGTGCAGATGGCTACGGAACGCTGGCGCTAGGCGTGGTGCGCAACGACAGCTTGCCCGGCCGGGTCGCAAATAGTTACGCGCAGGATTACGCCAGAACCCAACACGATAACGGCTCGCGTTTTGCCAACGCTGAATTGAGCGAGAGGCAATGGGAAGCGTTTGGGCAAACCCTGCTCAAAATGGATCTTGAAGTCAGGCGATACTGGATGAGCGAACACCGTCCGGACCTTGCGCAGAACTTGCCCGGTGCTGACGTCATGCGAGCACATGACCAAGCCTTCCTGGACCATGAGCTCGACCCCAACTGCTGGACACCCCGCGTGCTGCTGCAGGCAGCACTTGAAAAAAGCGGCCCCCAGAAGCTGGAACAGATCTGGACCAACATGCTCGACAACGAGTATGCCGGCGCCCCCCGCATCAGCAACACGGGCTATGAGACCTTTGCGCAGATGGGTTTGGCGGCCGGTAGCCAGTACCTGGCCAAGCTCGGCACTACCGAGGCGATCCAGATGCTGGAAGGCCGCTCCGCGGTCGACCCCAATGTGATCGGCAGCAACAGCTTCTACGCGATGTACTTCGAAGAAGAACAGAAGTGGATGAATGTCAGCACCGGTGGCGGGCATCCGTCCATGCGCGAGGAAACCAATCCCGGTCGGATTGCAGAGCTCAACGACGCCCGCGAGGTACGTCTGGAGCGTCAGCAGAAAGCCACGCAGTTCCATGCCGATGATCCGCACCGCGCCATCACCCGCAGCCCGTTCACCGCATCGGTCGATGGGGTTTCCGATCAGATGCAGGCGCCAACCAAACTGGCCGATATCGGCCCCGACCACCGTAACTACCCTTTGCTGCAGCAGGTGCGCGCCGGCGTGGGCGCCATCGATGCGCAGGCCGGGCGGACGCACGACGAGAGTAGCGAGCGCCTGATTGCCAGCGTGATGACACTCGCCCGCCAGCACAATCTGGACCGCGTCGATCACGTTGTGCTGAGCAATCAGACCGCCGAACACCCGGCAGGGCGCACGGTCTTCGTGGTGCAGGGCGAGTTGAACAACCCTGCGCACCTGCGCGCTGCCATGCCGACCGATGTGGCGGTGCGCACGCCGGTGGAGCAGTCGCTGCAGCAGCTGGAGACGGCAAGCGTGGAGCGGCAACAGGCGCTCGCGCAGAGTCAGCAGCAGGACATGGACAACCGGACCCGCGAGAACGCAACGATGCGGATGGGCTGAAGCAACGGCGCGGCCCATTGGCCTGCGGCGTTTGCACGACTGCGCCTGGCTGCTGGTCGCTGCCGCGCCTTCCCTGGCCGGTCTTGCTCCTCGGGGTCTTGCTCCTCGGCACACCCGACACCTGCGCGCCGCCGATGCAGCACGCCGCAGTGCATGCGGCCCGCTACATCTGCTGTCCAGCGTGATTGGTTTCTCTGCGAGCCGCTGGCGGAGTACCCAGTCGAGCTTTGCGGCACCAAGCGGCGCGTGTGGCCTGTGTCCGGCAAGGCAGACGCAGGCAGAGGAAGACCGCCGCCGTGACAAGGCCTGCCTGCTATCGCAAACAAGCCTTGCCACAAGACATGCTTAAGGCTCCTCAGCTCTTCTGCTTTTTCAACCACGCCACAATTTGCGGCACGCGCTGGTCGCGCAGCTTCACCCGCGTCTGGATGGTGCTGATCGCGGTTTCCGCTTCGCGGCGCGAGGTGGGGGCGATGTACTTGTCGGCATAGGCCTTGATCTTGTCGACGGTCTTCAGATCGAACGAGCCATCGGCCAGGCCTGGGTAATAGCGCGCACGCGAGGTGCTGTCCACTAACGTGTCGACCTGGCTGCGATGGGCGACGGCGAAGTCGAAGGCCAGCTCCGGGTGCTCCTTGGCCACCACACGGATCATGCTGGCGGCATTGGTCGCGCCGGGCTCGCTGGTGAGCGCCAGCGCCAGCGCGCGCGCCGCCAGTGCCGGGTCCTTGGCCTGCGCCAGGTACAGGTAGTACTTGTCGCGCACCATCGCCGAGGTTTCCTTCTGCGCCATCGTCTGCAGCATCTTCCAGGTGGCGGCGTCGGCGTGCCGGGCGACGATGCCCAACACGGTGCTGCGCAGCTCTGGCGACAGCGAAGCGGGATTGGCCTGGAAGGCAACGAAACGACGCTGCGCCTCGGCGATGACTGCCGGGTCGTCCAGCGAGCTCAGGGACGTGATCAACTGCGCGCGCAATTTTTTGACCTGTGCCGAGTCGCCGTTGCGGTCCTCCCAGCCATAGCGCGCGAACACCGGCGCCAGCCGCGCCAGCGCATGGCGACGCCAGGCGGTGCGGCCGGCTGCATTGTTTTCGAACAGATAATCCAGGCCCACGAACGTGCCGGAGGCGACCTGCCACAGATCCGGTGCTGCATCGGCCGGCACGCTGGCGGTGAGGTCGAGCAGGTCCGCATCCGGCTGCAGCCCCACCTTCGCCAACGCACCGGTGTCCAGCAGGATGCCCAGCTGATCCACCGCCGGCAGCGTCGTCAGGCGCGCGCTCAGTGCCTTGAACTGCGCAGGCGAATACAGCGTGCGGTAATAGCCCTTCTGGCCGGCGTTGACCAGCACCGGCGCATCGCAGCCGGGCAGCTTGAGCTGCGCGGTGTGATCCACCAGCACGCGTTGCGTCTTGCCCGCACCATCGCGCACGGTGACCGGCACGCGCCACGCCAACGGTGTCTTGTTGGGCCGGTCGATGGTGTATTCGCCCTGCTCCAGCGTAAGCGTGGTGGTACCGGCATCGCAGCGGGTGCTGGCCTTGATCAACGGCACGCCCGGCTGCTGGGTGAAATCGTGGGCGATATCGATGAACTGCTTGCCCGGCGCAACCTTGTCGATCTGCTCCCACAACTGCCCGGTGACCGCATTGCCGTAGCGGTGCTGCTGCAGATACTGGCGCACACCGCTGCGCCAGTTGTCCGAGCCGACATAGTCTTCGAGCATGCTGATCACCGCCTCACCCTTGTCGTAGGTGATGGTGTCGAACGCCTGACTGGCCTGCTCCACGGTGGCCACGTGCTGCACCACCGGGTGGGTGGTGCCATAGGCATCGAGCGGCATCGCGTTGCGGCTTTTGTAAGCCGGGCCGGTCTTGTCGATATCCCATTCCGGATGCAGCTTGGCGGTGGTGCGCGCCTCCATCCAGTTGGCGAAGCCCTCGTTGAGCCACAGGTCGTCCCACCACGCCATGGTCACCAGATTGCCGAACCACTGGTGCGCGATTTCGTGCGCGGCGAAGGTGAACACATCCTGTTTGTTGCTGATGGTGGACACCGCCGGATCCAGCAGCAGAAAGCGTTCGAAGGTGAAGATGGCGCCCCAGTTTTCCATCGCACCGAAGAACTGGCTGCTGCCGGGCGCGGCGATGTTATCCAGCTTGGGCAGCGGGTACGGGATGCCGAAGTAGGCGTTGTACTCGTGCAATACATCGCGGCTGGACTGCAGCGCGAACTGCGCCTGGCTCAGCTTGCCCTTGAGCGCGACCACACCGATCTCGGTGCCGTTATCGGCTTTGACGGTGGCACGTTCGAAGTCGCCCATGCTGAAGAACAGCAGGTACGTGGACATCTTCGGCGAGGTCTGGAACGCGATGCGCGTGCGCCCATCGGCGCCCGGCGTGGACGAGGCCACCGGCATGTTGCTGACCGCCAACTGCCCGGCTGGCGCGTTGATGACCAGATCGAAGGTGGCCTTGAAGTTGGGCTCGTCCCATGCCGGCACGAAGCGGCGGGCATCGGAGTTTTCGAACTGGGTGAACAGCGCGCGGCGCGTGCCCTGCGCGGTGGGGTAGTCCAGGGCGAACAGGCCATTGGCCTGCGTACCGATCATGCCGCTGTAGTCCAGCGTGAGCACGTACTTGCCTGGCGCCAGGGCGGCGCCGGTGGCGATGCTGGCAGTTTGCGCCTCGGCATCGGCGGTGACCTTGGCTGCCACCGGCTTGCCACCGGCCGCGGCCAGCGCGGCCTTGCCGAAGGTCAGCTGCGCTGCCTGCAAGACGATGGCGTCGGTGGCCGTGAGCACCTCCACGTCGATGCGGACCTTGCCGTCGAAGCTCATCTTCTCCGCGTGCGGAGTGATCTCGATGGCGTAGTGGCTGGGCCTGGCGGTGCGCGGCAGCTGCGTGGTGACGGCCGTGGAGATTGCCGCGGTGGTGGAGGCAGCCGCGACGACCGGTGCGGTGTCGGCGGCGTGGGCACTGGTGACCAGGGCAGTGCCGGTCAGGACCAGCGCAATGGCGCTCGCCAGGGGAAGACGCATGAACTTTCTCGTTGGAAACAGGGCGCAACGGCCCGACCCGGCAATGATCGCCCGACGCGGTCAGCACGAGCACTGGCGAAAGTCATGCCAATCCTCAGCAATCCTCAAACGCCAACGGCCCGGACAAGCCGGGCCGTTGGGTATGACAACGCAAGATCAACCGATCAGGCGAACGGGTCCTGCAGCACCATGGTGTGGTCGCGGTCCGGGCCGGTGGAGACGATCGAGATCGGGCAGCCGGCCAGTTCTTCCAGCGCACGCAGGTAGGCGCGTGCGGCAACCGGCAGCTTGTCCCACTCGGTGATGCCGTGGGTGTTTTCGGTCCAGCCCGGGAACTCCAGGTACACAGGGGTGCACTCTTCCCAACCCTGCGCATCCAGCGGCGCATATTCGGTGCGCTTGCCGCGGTATTCGTACGCAATGCAGACCTTGAGCTTTTCCATGCCGTCGAGCACGTCGAGCTTGGTGATGCACAGGCCCGAGATGCCATTGATGGCCACCGCACGCTTGAGCGCGACGATATCCATCCAGCCGCAACGACGCGGGCGGCCGGTGGAGGCGCCGTACTCGGCACCGCGGTCGCGGATACCCTGGCCCACCTCGTCGTCCAGCTCGGTCGGGAACGGGCCGCCGCCCACGCGCGTTGCGTAGGCCTTGGCGATGCCAAGCACGTAGTCGATCGCATCGGCGCCCACGCCGGTACCGGCAAGCGCGCCGCCCACGGTGGTGTTGGAGCTGGTGACGTACGGGTAGGTGCCGTGGTCGATATCCAGCAACGCGCCCTGTGCGCCTTCGAACAGCACGCGCTTGCCCTGCTTGCGCAGGTCGTGGAGGATGCCGGCCACGTCGGACTTCATCGGCTGCACGTAATCGCCGAAGGCCAGTGCTTCGTCGTAGGTCTTCTGGAAATCGACCGCTTCCACGCCCAGGTACTTGGTCAGCACGAAGTTGTGGTAATCCAGCGCGGTGCGCAGCAGCTCTTCCAGCTGCGGCGGGTAATGCAGGTCGGCGATGCGGATACCGCGACGCGCCACCTTGTCTTCATACGCCGGGCCGATACCGCGGCCGGTGGTGCCGATGGCCTTGCCGCCGGCGGCCTTCTCGCGCGCCTGATCCAGCGCGATGTGGTACGGCATGATCAAGGGCGCAGCCGGGGAGATCTTCAGGCGCGAACGCACTTCCACACCGGCGTCTTCCAGCTCGCTGATCTCTTTGATCAATGCGGCCGGCGAGATCACCACGCCATTGCCGATCAGGCACAGCGCGTCGTCGCGCAGGATGCCGGACGGAATCAGATGCAAGACGGTCTTCTTGCCGTTGATGACGAGCGTGTGGCCGGCGTTATGGCCGCCCTGGAAGCGCACCACCGCACCGATCTCTTCGGTAAGCAGATCGACGATCTTGCCTTTGCCTTCATCGCCCCACTGGGCACCGAGCACGACAACTGACTGACCCATGACGGGTGAACTCCTAAGTTTTGCGGCGGCCATCGGGGCCGCGGGATGGGACCGGTTCACGGCTGGCAGCGACACCTGGCGCGCGGCTCCATCGGGGAGCGTTGCAGTGGCGCGACAGCCCTGACACGGAAAAAGCCGAACGGTGTGCTCTGGTTGGAGCGTGCCCGGCCGGCTTTTGTGCATTATCCGGGTTTCCGGTGGCGTGCACTACCCTTTGTACTGGCGCAAGCCAGGGTGGCGCCGGCGCAGCTCAGTGGCGCACGACCCACAGCGCGATTGCGCCCAGCACCAGGACCACCCCGCCGATGGCGCGCAGTTGGGCCGTGGGCAGGCTGAACAGTTGCTCGACCATGCGCTTCCAGGCGGCGGGCGCTGCAAATAACAGCAGGCCCTCGATGACGGCGATCAGGCATAACGCGGATAGAAACTCGTGCATCAGCAATACCAGGACAACGTGGGAGCTGCAGTGTGCCCGGTTCGCCAACCCGCCACGCCACGCCACGCCGCGTAGGAGCGCACCTGGGCGCGACGGGCATTCCCGGTAACGCAGTCGCACCTGGGTGCGCTCCTACGACGCGGCATGCATGGCAGGGATCTTGAGGTGCAGCGTTGGCGTAGCCCACGCCGTCCGGCTGCGACGGCACATACGACAACGCCCGCATTACGCGGGCGTTGCCGGTTCAAAACAGAGCGATCACCGATCGCTCTTGAGGTACTGCAAGAACGGGTCGTTCTTGTCGAGCACGATCACGCCGTTGCCGTCGGTCATCGATTCGCGATACGCCTCCAGGCTGCGGTAGAACGCGTAGAACGAGGGGTCCTTTGCGCCGGCCTGGCCGTAGATGCGGGCGGCGTTGGCATCGCCTTCGCCACGCAGCTTCTGCGCATCGCGCTCGGCATCGGCCTTGATCACCGTGCTCTCGCGGTCGGCCTGGGCACGAATGGTCAGCGCCTGCTCTTCGCCTTCGGCGCGCAGCTTGCTGGCTTCCTGCTTGCGCTGGGCGCGCATGCGCTCGTAGACGTCGGTGATCACCTGGCTGTCGGTCGGCAGGTCGATCTGCTTGATGCGCAGGTCGGTGATCTGCATGCCCAGGCCCTTGATCGCGCCGTTGATGCCCTTGAGCTGGTTGGCGATCAACTCGCTGCGGTCGCCGGAAACCAGCTGCTGCAGGGTGCGCGAATTGATCTGGTTGCGCAGCGAGTCGGTGATGATCGGGGCCAGGCGCGAATTGGCCACCGACTCCTCGCCACCGGTGGCGCGATAGAACGCCCGCACATCGGAGATGTAGCCGATGGCGAAGAAGTCCACGCTCACGTCTTTCTGCTCGGCGGTGAAGTAACGCGCCGGGGCGGTGTCCAGTACCTGGAAGCGGCGGTCGAACACGCGCACCGATTCCACCACCGGAATCTTGAAGTGCAGGCCGGGCTTGAGGTCGGCGCGCACCACGCGGCCCAGGTTGAGCACCATGGCGGTCTGGTCTTCGCGCACCACGAACACCGAGCCCATCAGGGTCAGCAGCACGGCAACGATCAGACCGATGACTAGCGAATTCTTCATTGTTCGGTTCCCTCACGGCCGGTCGGACGCGGCCCGCGTTCCGGGTTGCGGATGGCCTCGCTGCTGGAATTCTGCGGCGGATTCAACAGCACGTCCTGCGGCACCATCGACGGCATGCCGCCATTGCCGCTGGTCGCGGACGCCTTGCTGGCATCGGCCGGCAGCGGTACGTAGATGACCTGGCGGCCATCGCTGCCGATCACCTTGCGGTTCTCCGACAGCACCTTCTGCACGGTTTCCAGCCACAGGCGCTTGCGCGTGACTTCGGGCGCGCCGGCGTACTGCTCCTGCAACAGCGTGAAGCGGTCGGCGTCGCCCTCGGCCTTGGAGATCACCGCCTGCTTGTAACCTTCGGCGCCGGTGCGGGTGCGTGCACCCTGGCCGCGTGCTTCCGGTACCACCTTGGCGGCATACGCCTGGGCTTCGTTGATCAGGCGCTCGCGCACCTGCTGGGCACCGTTGACCTCGTCGAAGGCCGGCTTCACTTCTTCCGGCGGGCGCGCGTCCGGCAGGGTCACACCAGTGACGGCCAGGCCGGTGTTGTAGGCATCCAGCGCCGCCTGCAGGCGGTCCTTGGAGGCGATCGCCAGCGGGCCGCGATTGTTGAGCACGGTATTGAGATCCGAACGGCCTACCTGCTCACGCACGGCGCTTTGCGCGGCCTGCTCCAGCACCAGATCGGCATTGCGCGAGCCGAACAGGTATTTGCGCGGGTCGCTGATCTGGTACTGCACGTTGAGCGAGACGTTGACGATGTTCTCGTCGCGGGTCAGCACCGGCACCTGGTTGCTGAAGGTCTTGATTTCGGTGGCATTGACCTTGCGCACCGACTCGATCGGCCAGGGCAGCTTGAAGTTCGGGCCGGGCTGCAGGATGCGCGAGAACTGGCCGAAGCGCAGCACCACGCCACGCTGCTGCTCGCCGATGAGCTGGAAGCTGGAGAACAGCACCATCAGCACCACCGCGACCAGGATCCAGCGCCCCACACCACCGTCGAACAGCTCTTTCAGCGGGGCGGGCAGATTGCCCCAGCCACCACCGTTGCCACCACCGCGCGGGCCCCAGGACCTGCGACGGTTGGGATCCGGGCCGTCTCCGCCCTTGTTGCCGGGTGTGTTCCAGGCCATGCACGCTCCATGATCGAGGGGCTGTGCGGGCCAGTCCCGCAGTGCCGCCGTGTTGTTTGATTCGCTGATTCTACTAGATGGGGCAGACCGACCGTTTTGAAAGGCCCGGTTCGGTGCATTGTTGGTTTAGCCGGCGGGGTGGATTGGGCGGGTGGGGAACACCGCAGCGGTTTTCGTACGAAGGGATGGCGCTCCGGGAACCCGCGAACCCGGGGGTACGCGGGTATGCGCCGAACGCTGGCACGGGCCATGCCTGCCCGGGAGCTGTGCACGCGTGTCGTTGGCCCCAGCCGAGCCACTGATCCGCCGGTGGCCGGGTGGCATCGGGTTGCCGAGCGCGCACCTGCTTGGCTGGGCTTGAGTGCCGGCGCGGTGATGCGATCTGGCAAGCGGGCGCGTTGCGAGACGATCGCTTGCTTGGAGCCCATGCCTTCAACCCGATCGTGGTTTCTATGCACAGAGGTGATTACCCCCGCACCCTCACCTGCCTCCGCTCCGCACCCCGGCGCGCACTTGCAGCGCGGGCGCTCAAGGGCACGCTCGCCACTGGCGCGCAAGCAGTGCCTTCTCGCCGCGCGGGAGAGGGGCTTGCCCTTCTCCCCCGTCTACCCTCACTCAAACCTATTTCCGACCTCTGGCGTCGATCACGCCTGGCCGGCGCACTTACGCTTTGGGCGGTTCGTCTTTTTGACTGAACACCCGCTCCATCACTTCCAGCAGCTCGTCTTCGGAAAACGGTTTGGTGATGTAGGCGCGGGCGCCCTGGCGCATGCCCCACATGCGGTCGGTGTCCTGATCCTTGGTGGTGACCAGAATCACCGGAATGTGCTGGGTGGTGGGCTCGCGCTTGAGCGTGCGCGTGGCCTGGAAGCCGTTGAGGTTGGGCATTACTACGTCCATCAGCACCAGATCCGGCAGCGACTCCTTGGCCGCTTCCACGCCGGCGGCGCCATCGGTGGCCGTAATGGTCTCGTGCCCAAGCTTCTCGACGATGCGCTGAATCCCCAGCAGCTGCGACGGCGAGTCGTCGACGATCAAAATACGTGCCATGTGTTTCCCCTAGTATGCGCGGCGAGTGTAGTGCGCCGGCCGCGCTTGCGGTAGCTGGGCCTGGCTGGTGGTTGGTGCACGCAAGTGTTGCGACACGCAATGAGCTGGCGCACGAGATTCTCTTGTAGACGACTGCAGGAGTGCTACGTCGAACCAGCACGATTGGATTCAGCAAAGGAATCGACGGACAGCGACGTTGATTCCCTATCTCCCATCGGGACATTGCCCTCCTGCATCGGGCAGAAGGTGGCGCGCAGCGCCGGTGAGCGTACGGCTACGGTTCGATGGCGCAGGTCGAGGTCGACTGCCACATTACTGACCTATCGCACCCTCACCCCAACCCCTCTCCCGCGGGGAGAGGGGCTTATTCCTTCTCCCGTCGGGAGAAGGTGGCGCGTAGCGCCGGATGAGGGTACGGCTGCGGTTCGATGGCGCAGGTCAAGGTCGACTGCCACATTGCTGACCTACCGCACCCTCACCCCAACCCCTCTCCCGCGGGGAGAGGGGCTCTTCTAGCCCGCGCGGATCAGCTCACTCACACCGTCTCGCCGAACGCCTTGGCCAGATTCCGGTAGGCCTTTTTCTGCGCGTCGTCGGTCGGAGCCGGGGCCAGGATTTCCAGTTCCACGATCTGGTCGCCCGGGGTGGTGCCGGGCAGGCCGCGGCCGCGCAGTCGCAATTTGCGGCCGGCGTCGGAGTCGGCCGGCACCTTCAGTTCCACCGAGCCGCCCAGGGTGGGCACGCTGATGGTGGTGCCCAGCGCGGCCTGCCAGGGCATGACCTGCAGGGTGTAAAGGATGTTGCGCCCGTCCACCTCGAACTGCGGGTGCGCCGCGTATTCGATCTCCAGCAGCAGGTTGCCGCCGCCGTTGCCCTGCCCGCTCAGGCGGATCACCTGGCCCGGCTGCACGCCCTTGGGCACGCGTACGTCCAGCTGCTTGCCGTTGATGGTGATGCGCACGCTGTCGCCCGAATGCACCGCTTCCAGCGGCACTGCGAGCTTGGCACGGGTGTCGCCGCGCGCCTGCGGGCCGGCCCCTGCGCCGGGCCCGGCCCCCGGGCCGCGCGGCCGGCCGCCGCGCTGGCCGGCGAACAGGCTCTCGAAGAAATCACTGAAGCCGCCACCGGCCCCGCCATTGCCGAACACCTCTTCGTAATCGAAGCCCTGCCCGCCGCCGTAATTGGGCGGGGCCTGGAACTCGTCGCCCGGGCGGAACCCCTGCGCCTTCAACTGGTCGTAGGCCTTGCGCTTTTGCGGGTCGCGCAGCGCTTCGTAGGCTTCGTTGATTGCCTTGAACTTGTCTTCGGCGCCTGCTTCCTTGCTGACGTCGGGGTGATATTTGCGCGCGAGCCGGCGGTAGGCGGTCTTGATCTCCGCATCGCCTGCACTGGGCTCCACGCCGAGCGTTGCGTAGTAATCCTTGAATTCCATCTAATCACCTCTGGAAAAAAAACGGCCCGCAGCCGAGGCCACGAGCCAGTTCGAGCGGCCAGCACTCCGGTGGACAGCGCGTAGCGAGGCGGGCGATATGCAGACCTGCACCGTACGGGCGTACGTGCCGGGTTCGCATACCAGCCGCGCCCGCAACGCGGTCACGCAACCGAGGTGTTGGCCAATCTATTCGCAGCCGGGCGGACAACCGCGCCTATTCTACGGCGCGCCTGTCGCCGGGGAGCGAAGCCGGTGACTTCGCTCCAGGTCCAGCGTCTTGCAGCGGGCGGCAATGACCGGCAGGGCTGCCGGCCAGATGCCCCGGTGGCTGAGCCGGCCTGCGTGCACAGCACAGGCCAGCCCTGCCAGGACCGCGCGTCAATCAGGCGCGGCGCCGCGGTGCCCGCTGCGCTTACTGCACGGTGCTGCCGCTGGTGTCCTGACCGTTGCCGACCTGGATACGGCGCGGGGTGGCCGCCGGGCGCTTGGGAATGCGGATTTCCAGCACGCCGTTGTGGCCTGCGGCAGTGATGCCATCGGCATCGGCACTGTCGGGCAGTGCGAAACGGCGATGGAAGCTGCCGTAGCGGCGCTCGATACGCGAGAAACGCTCGGTTTCGGTGCTGGATTCGCTCTTGCGCTCGCCCTTGATCGACAGGATGCCCTTGTCCATCTGCACCTCGATCTGGCTCGGGTCAATGCCCGGCAGATCGGCGTACAGCACGAAGTGATTGGGCTCTTCCTTGATGTCCACGCGCGGCACCCACTGCGCGGTGACCACGGCCGATTCGTCGGTATCGCTGTTCTGCTCGAAGAAGCGGTCGAACACATGCTTGATCTCGTTTTGCAGGGCGTGGGTGGGCCACTGGGGATAACGAACGATATTCATTGCGAGCCTCCAGAAGGGTGGATGAAAGGGCCGGCGACCGCGGCATACGCAGTTGCGCCGGCCGTGTGCGTCACATAGGCGTCGCCGTGCGGATTTCAAGCACGTTGACGCGCTTTTCCCCCGCCACTTTCTAGAATTCGTTCAGCCACAGGAGCCTGCCGCATGACCGTCCACGTTGGTGACCGCATTCCCGAAGTCGTGCTCAAGCGCATGCGCGAAGGCATCGAGGCAGTCGACACCCACACCTTGTTCGCAGGCCGCAAGGTGCTGCTGTTCGCGGTGCCGGGGGCCTTCACCCCAACCTGCTCGGCCAAGCACCTGCCGGGCTATGTGGAACATTTCGACGAATTCCGCAAACGCGGTATCGGAGTGCTGTGCACTGCGGTCAACGACCCGTTCGTGATGCAGGCCTGGGGCCGCAGCCAGCTCATTCCCGAAGGCCTGCACCTGTTGCCCGACGGCAACGCCGAACTGGTTCGCGCGCTGGGCCTGGAGATCGACGCGAGCGGTTCGGGCATGGGCCTGCGTTCGCGCCGCTATGCGCTGTATGCCGACGACGGCGTGGTCAAGGCGTTGTTTGTCGAAGAACCCGGCGAATTCAAGGTCTCTGCCGCCGATTACGTGCTGCAGCACCTGCCGGATTGATGTATCGATTCTCCCATCCACTCAGAAGGAAAACGGCCAGCCATGTCTGATCAGCCAGCCAACGCAACTCCCGCCGGTATCACCGATACTGCCACCCTGCGCGCCCGCGCACGCCAGAGCATCGAAGACGGCGCCATCACCGAGAGCTACCACGCCGACCGCGAGGCAGTGATCGCCCTGCTCAACACCGCACTTGCCACCGAATACGTGTGCACGCTGCGCTACTACCGCCACTACTTCATGGCCAAGGGCATGTTGGCCGACGCAGTGAAGGGCGAGTTCCTGGAGCATGCGCAGCAGGAACAGGCGCACGCGCACAAACTTGCCGAGCGCATCGTGCAACTGGGTGGCGAGCCCGACCTCAACCCGGACACCCTGACCAAGCGCTCGCATGCCGAATACAAGGAAGGCACCGACCTGCGCGACATGGTCAAGGAAAACCTCATCGCCGAACGCATCGCCATCGACAGCTACCGCGAGATGATCGATTTCATCGGCGACAAGGACACCACCACCAAGCGCATTCTCGAAAGCATCCTGGCCCAGGAAGAAAAGCACGCCGACGAGTTCGCCGACATGCTGGAAGGCTGGATCGGCGAGTGAGGTGATCGGTGTGGTGCTGCGCACTGCATGCAGTACGCGCGCAGGCACCGTCGATCATTTGTACGTGCCTGCAACCGCGATGCGCTACGTCATGCCGGATGATTGCATCGGCATGACGTGGGCACCACGACAGCGATGACGAAACAGACGGGGCGCCGCGTGCGCCCTGTCTGTTTTCGGCGCATGTCGCACGACAACGCAACCACGCCCCTGTCGACACATCGCAATCTCGATACCCACCGCTTCTCGTAGGAGCGCCCTTGGGCGCGATGGGCCTTACCGATAACGCCAATCGCGCCCGGCGCACCGCTATGTGTCAGCTAGCGATCGATCACGCTGCTGCGGTGCTCAACGCAAAACGCGAAAACGCACCTGCGTCCATGCACCATCGCTGGCCATTGCGGTAAGCGTATGCATCCCGACTTCTTCGAAGTCTCGCTGGAATCCTTGTCGTCCGTTGGTCTGCGCGATCCAGCGGCCATCCAGCAGCCAGTCGATGCGCGCTTCGCTGCCCAGTGCGCGCAGTTGCAAGCGCACCGGGCGTGCAGTGTCGTTGGCGCGCGCGAGCGTGGCGCGGTCGCTCAGGCCGTCGATGCGCAGCACACCGCCGCCGGTCATGCGCCCGTCCGGCACGCAATCTGCAGCCAATGGCGGCAGTTGCGCAGCTGCACGTTCGGCGGTGCTGAGCCAGGGCGATACCAGCGCCGGCCAGCGCGCCACTGCGCGCGACGCACGCGCGTGCGGCTGCGCGCAGTCCTGCGACAGGCGTTGACCGCTGCGTGCGTCCACCTCGAAGTGCAGCTGCCCGCTCTGCCACAGGCGTGCATCGCGTTCGGCAAAGGTGGGCGGCACTGCGCCGTCGAGCGCGTAGGCGTCGGCACGGCGCGCGCACAAGGGCGGCGGTGTTTGCTCGGCAGCGCCGCCCAACGGCCAGCAGATCTGCACGGGCTGCACCGTGGACGGCATTGGCAACGGTGCACTGTCGCCGGCACTGCGTGGCAAGGCATCGATGACTTCGAACATCAACGGCAACGCGGTCACTGCCCCGTATTGGCCCGGCAACGGCGTGCCGTCCGGCCGCCCCACCCAGACGCCAACGGTGTAACGCCGCGTGCCGCCAATGGCCCAGGCATCGCGGTAGCCATAACTGGTGCCGGTCTTCCATGCCACGCCCGGGCGCGCGGCGGTATCGAAGGTACCGCTGCCGTAGCCGGGGCGCGGATTGCTTTGCAGGATCTCGCGCACGATCCAGGCCGCACCCGGCGACATCAACCGCCGATCGATGCGCGCATCGTCCGGCGTATAGCGCACACGCCCGGCGATGCCGCCGCGATTGAGCGCGGCGAACGCGCCCACCAACTCCTGCAGCTGCGCGCCGGTACCGCCCAGGATCAACGCCAGCGAGGGGGTGCGGCCGGACGGGAAATGCAGTGCGATGCCGGCATTGGACAGCCGCGCGGCAAAGCGTGCCGGGCCAATGCGATCGAGCAGATCCACCGCCGGCACGTTCAATGACAGGCGCAACGCAGTAGCCGCACTGACCGGCCCGTTGAAGGCCGCATCGAAGTTGCCGGGCCGGTAGTCGCCAAAGCTCTGCGGCGCATCCACCAGCAGGCTTTCGGAGTGGATCAGGCCATCGTCCAGCGCCATGCCGTACAGAAATGGCTTGAGCGTGGAGCCCGGCGAACGCCACGCCTGCACCATGTCCACATGACCCAGGCGTTTGCGGTCGCCGAAGCTGGCCGAGCCGACATAGGCGCGCGCCTCCATCGTGGCGTTGTCGACTACCAACAAGGCGGCCGAGGTACGCTCGGGTAATTGCGAAAAATACGTGGCCACGCGCTCTTCCAGCGTGCGCTGCAACTCCACATCCAGCGTGGTGACGATACGCGCTGCACGCGGCTGCGCGCTGTGCAGGCGCTGGGCAAGCAAGGCCGCATGCAACGGCGGCTTGAGCGAGCGTGTGACCACCGGCTCGATGCGCGCATCGTCCACCTGCGCGCGCGACCACACGCCCAGCTCCACCATGCGATCGAGCACCTTGTCGCGCGCCCGTTGCGCCGCTTCCGGGTGACGGTCCGGGCGCAGCCGGCTGGGCGATTGCGGCAGCACCGCCAGCAACGCGGCTTCGGCCTGCGATAACGCTTTCGCCGGTTTGCCCAGATACGCCCAGCTGGCCGCTTCCACGCCTTCGATGGTGCCGCCGTAAGGCGCGCGTTCCAGATACAGGTTGAGAATCTCGCGCTTGCTCAGATGCGCTTCCAGCTGCAGCGCACGCAGCAACTGCTTGGCCTTGCCCCATGGCGTGCGCGTGTGCGGGTCCAGAATGCGCGCCACCTGCATGGTCAGCGTGGAACCGCCGGACACGATGCGGCCCTGCCCGATCCACTGCCCGCCGGCACGCAGCAGCGCCCACGGATTGACGCCGGGGTGGCGCCAGAACCAGCGGTCTTCGTAATTCAACAGTGCCTGCAGATACAACGGCGACACGCTCTGCGGCGTGGCCGGATAGCGCCAAACGCTATTTCGGTCGGCGAACGCACGTAACGGCGTGCCGTCGCGCGCAACCACCAAGGTGGAGGTGTCGCGCGACTTTGGCAGCGGCAATGGGAAGGCCAGGTCCAGCAGCAGCAAGACGCTCAGCAGTGCTGCTGCGCTCCAGCGCAGCCATTTCAACCAGGGCCGGCGCCCTGGTCGGCCTGGCTCCTTCGTTGCTGCCGGGCGCTGCGGCGTCCGCTCTGTCCCTGCCTGCGCCTGAGATTGCTCTTCCATCCTGCAAAGGATGCAGGGCAAACCGGTTTTCGGCCACTGCTACGTCACAGAAGGCGCGAGGCAGGGGCGAGTTACCAGGCGACGCTGCGTGTTGCCGACGGGTTACTGGACGCGGCGCGCACCAGCGGCCACTGGCACAGACGCCATCCCGCGCGGCGTCACGAACGCGCGTAGCACGCCCATGGCCAGAAACACCGCCGACAGGCGCAATGCCATGCCCAGCCAACCGCTGGCCGCCGAGTCTGACACTGCAAACACGGTCCAGGCTGCATTGAGCGAGGCATGCAACACCCAGCCGCTCCAGAGCGCGTAGCCGTCCTGCGCATCCACAATCGCAAACAGCAGCGCGCCGATCGCGGTGATGGCGAAGATCAGCAGCGCCTCGCCACCGCCGCCACCCGCGCCAAGCCAGTGCACGCAACCGAAGACGGCCGCCTGCACCGGCGCGGCGATCGCCGGACGCCAACCGAGCGCACGCGTCGCAAACACGAATCCGAATCCGCGGAACACGATTTCCTCGGCCAGCGGGAACAGCAGCGCCAACCACAACAGGCCGCGCAAATCGTCCGTCCCCATCGAGGCGGCCTGCGTCCACAAGCCGAGCCAGCACGGCACGGTGGCGAGCAGCGTCAGTACCGGGCCGCGCAACCCGCTCCAGCGCAGCCCCAGCCGCGCAGCGATGTCGGCAGGCGTACTGCGATGAAGTAGTGCGGCCGCGATCAGCACAGCCACCACGCTGAGCAAATTGTCGGCAATTCCGCCGCCGTAGGGCACCGGGATCTTGGGAATGGGCAGACCGATGGCCTTGGCGATGTCGCGGATCTGCAGAGAGACAACCAACACGACCAACCACACCAGATGCCTGACTATCGGCCAGGCACGGAACATGAGCGACATGCAGACATCCTTGAGCGCAACTGTCGGCCCGACGGCCCCAGACCACGCAACACCGGCGTGGCCGCTTCATCGCGCGGATGCTCGTTGTCGGTGGCCGGCAACACCGACAAGCCGGGCACGCGGCGCAGCGCCTCGACGATGGTGCTGTCGGGCAAGGCGCGTACGTCGGTGGCGCTGATCACATCGGTGATGTTGGTCGCCGCGCGCTTGCTTTCCACCGCGGCGGCATTGGCACGACGCACGCCGGTGACCTGCATGGCATCGAGGGTCTGCACACCTGATGGAGTGGTGGGCAGCGCATCGGAGGAGGTAGGAACTACGGGGTCGACTGGAACCGCCGTACCCTCGCTGGCGTATGCCTGCGGAGCTGGCGAGCAGGCCGCGATGGCCACGGCAAGACCGGACAGGTGTACACGGTACGAATCGGGACGCTGCATGGAATCCCGTAAGTCGCGCAGCAATCACGCCGCGCCGATGAGAAAGCACGCCACCGTAGCCCGTAAAAATGACCCTTGCGTGTCGCGCGCATCGCATCGAAAAGACAATGCGCAGTGATGTCCCAGCGGGCGAAGCAAGCACTCAGCAACTACCTGGAACTCGCCCGCTGCAACGATAAGCCCCTCTCCCACCGGGAGAGGGATTGGGGTGAGGGTACGGGGCGAAGCTACTCCTGTCGTTCCAAACACGCCAGGCTGCACACGTACCCTCATCCGCCCCTACGGGGCACCTTCTCCCAACGGGAGAAGGGTAGCTTCAGCGGCCGACCATCCTCATTCTCCCGACGGGATAAGACCCAACGCATCACTTACGGCTGCACCACCGTCATCGTGGCCGGCGTACTGCGGCCTACACCGCGTAGCTCGGGCCGGTACATGTCTTCCGCCAGCGATGGCGGCACCGTGTACGTGCCCGGCGTGACTGCGCGCACCAGGTAATACACCTGCGCCTTGCTGCCGGAGGACAGCGCCAGCGCGGCCACGTAGCGGTCGTCGCGGAACTCTTCGTGCTTGACGTCGGCGGCGCTGGAACGCGCGCTGATGCCGATGCCGTCCACCACCACGTCGGCCCATTGTTTGGCATCGCCGAGATTGAAATTCTCGATCTCCAGGCCGGCCGGCAACAGGTCGGTAAGCAATGCGTCCGGCATGCTGGTGTTGGCAGTGATGATGACGCGCACGATCAACGCTTCGCCTTCCTTCAATGGGCGCGGTGTCCACGGTTTGCCGTCGGTGGTGTACCAGCTGCGCTCCACGCTGAGGTTGCGCGTGTCCGGCTCCGGTGCGCTGCGCGGAATGCCGGCCACTTCCAGGCTGGCGTACATCGGTGCCTCGCCTTGCGGCGCAAACTGCACGCCGCGCGCCAACGCTGCACTGTCGAAGCTGCGCCCGAACACACGTGCCGGCGCGATCTGCTGCACCGCATCGCCGATGGTCAAACTGCCCGAGACCTGCTTGCCCTGCCCGACCATCAAGGCCTTGCCCAACCGCGCCAACGCCACCTGCTCCTGCGTGCTCAGCCACAGCCAGCCGGTGGCGCGACGTGCGTCCAGCGCGCGTCCCAGTGCCACCGCACGGGTGTCGTACTCGGGCTTGGACAAGCCGCGCTCGTGCAGCAACGCCATCATCAAGGCATCGTCGCGGATGGCGCTGCCGTAATCGGCGAAGTACGGCGGGCGCTCGCTGCTGTCCTTGGCAAACCCGGCCTTGATCGCCGCATCGCCCCGCTTGGTGTCGCCCTGCAGCGACAAGGCGATGCCCAGATGCACCAGCGACAGGCCAGTGAGCGCCTTGTCGCGCTGGTTGTCGTACAGCGCGCGCAAGGTGCCCAGCGGAGCGCGATTGACGCGTGCCAGCACATAGCCCGACCAGGCCTGATTGGCGAACTTCAAGTTATCGCGGCGGTCCTGCCCGTAGAACTCGTTACCGCCGGACAACAGGTCTTCGCTGAGGCGATTGAGCGCCTTCTGCAGCACGTTGTCGGGCACCGCAAAACCCGCATCCTTGGCATCGAGCAGGAACTCGGCGATGTAGGGCGTCAGGCCCGGATTGATGTAGCCATCGTCGCCCCACATCGAAAAATGCCCGCTGGCGATCTGCATCGACGCCAAGCGGCCAAACGCACCTTCCATGCGCGCACGCCGGGTCGCCGCGTCCAGCCCCTTGCTGCCGAGCGCCTTGGCGGTGGCATCGTCGAGCAACAGCGCTGCGTAGCCCTTGCTGGTGGTCTGTTCGGCGCAGCCGTACGGATACTCCAACGCGCCTTGCAGGGCGCTGGCGAACGGAATCGGCGGCAACGCGCTGACCACCATGCGCGCGGTCACCGAGCCAGACATCAGGCCGTCGGCAAAGCCGCTGTCCAGGGTGATCGGCGCCAACGGGTCGAGCACGCGCGTCTGCGCACGCAACACCTGCGGCCAGCCGGCGCGCACCGGCAGCTCATAGCTGCGGTCGACCTTGAAGCCGTTGCCGTCCACGCGTACGCGCACCTTGGCCACGCTATAGCCTTCGGTGGCGCTCAGCGGGAAGCTCAGCGTCTGCTTGGCGTCCACGCCCAGCTTGACACTGCGCGCCGCCTCGGCGATGGCGAGCGGGCCGATGCCCTCCACGCGCACGTTGAACTCGCCCGGCTTGCCGGTGAAGTTCTGCACATCCAGCGTCACCGTGCTGCGGTCGCCTGGCGCCATCACCCGCGGCATGCTGGCTTCGGCCAGGATCGGCGCGCGCACGATGGTTTCCATGTCGCGGTTGCCATAACGCGTGTCCGAGTACACCAATGCCGACACCCGCAAAGTGCCGTTGAAATCCGGCACTGGCAGTTGCACCCGCGCATTGCCACGGGCATCGAGTGTCACCGAGCCGGAGAACAGGTCCACCGTCTGCACGCGCGCGGTCGGGCGCTTGGCCTGCGGCAAGGCTTCCAATGCCATGTCGCCACCGAACTTGAGCTTGCCGCTGGCGCCTTCAAAACTTTCGATCACCCGCCCGTAGATGTCATAGGCATCGGTACCCAAACGACGTTGCGCGAAGAACTGCGCGTTGGCATCGGGCACCGGGAAACGGGTGATGTTGAGGATGCCCACGTCCACCGCCGAAATGGTCACGTGCGCAGCCTTGCCGGCCAGCTCGGGCACGCTCACCGTCACCGGCAAGGGTTGCTCGGGACGCATCTGTTTGGGTGCGGACAAGCCCACCGCCACACGCCGTGCCTTGCGATCCATCGGCACATAGGCCACGCCCACCGCACGTGCCGGCGTGATCTTGCTGGGCGCACTGCCGCCGCGGAAGACCAGTGCGGTGACATACACATCGTGGCGCTCCCACGCCTCGGTCACCGGAATCTCGAACGTGCTGCCCGGCTTGACGTCGATGTCCTGCACGTACAGCAGCGTGTCGCTTTCCACCAGCAACACGCCCTTGCCGGCATGCGGCGGGGTCAGCGTCACTTTCAGCGTATCGCCGGCGCGGTAGCCGGTCTTGTCCAACGCCAGCTTGACCTTGTCCGGGCGCGCATCCAGGCCGCGGTTTTCGTCGTTCCAGCTCCAGCCCGCACGGAACGGGTAACGCGTGGTCAGCCCGCTCGCCGGGTCGAACACATCCAGGCGATATTCGCCCCACTCCACCGGGAAATCGATCTTGGCATTGACGCTGCCCACGTCGAGCGTGCGCGTGTCCTTGTTTTCGAAGCGCCGGGTGAAGTCGTAGTCCCAGTGGTTGTCGGTGTAGTTCCAGTGGTAATCGCGCAGCTCGCGTACCAGGGTGACCTTCAGGCCCTTGGCCGGCTGCGGCTTGCCGTCGGCATCCACGCGTGTGACCTCGAAGCGCGCCGTGCCATTCGCATCGGCGCCGTCTTTGTCGTCGAACAACGGGCGCACGCCGACCAAAGCCTTGGCCGGCCACAGCACACGCTTGAGGGTGCGGGTGACGGTGCGCCCGCCGGTTTCATACACGCTGCCGGAGACGACCGCGGCAATCGTGCTGACCGGCTTGGCTTCGGCCGGCAATGCGATGTCTTCGCGCAGGATGCCGTCGCTGCCGAACTCGGTGTCGATCACGTCCTTGGCGTCGCGCGGCAACTCCAGCGTGGGGTCGCCGAAGAACCAGCCCGGCAACGATTCGAGCGGATGCTGCTCCACGCTGACCGCCAACTTGGCGGTGAAACGGTTGCCATCGGCCGGCGCGCCGTACAGGTATGCGGCGTTGGCCACCAGCTTGAACGGCTGCCCTGCACTCAAGGTCTTTTGCGTGCTGTCCAGGTCCAGCTTCATGCGCTCGGGCAGGAACTCTTCCACGCGCACGGTCATGCCCTGCACGGCGTCCTTGCTGGCCGGGTCGGTGCGGAATTCCACCTGCCAGCGGCCGGTTGGCGCATCGGCCGGAATCTGCTGGGTGAATTCGAAATAGCCCTGTTCGCCGGGCTGCAGTTTGGTCTCGCGAAACGTCTTGCCGTCCGGTTGTTTCAGACGCAGGAACACCGGCTGCGGTTTGGTGGGCTTGCCGTCGTTGTCGCGCAGGATCGCCGACACCCGCATGGTTTCGCCGGGGCGGTACAGATCGCGGCCGGCCCAGGCGAACACGTCGAACCACGCGCCCTGGCGCCCGGCTACCGCAAATTCGCTCAGATCCAGCGCCGGCTGGTTGAACGGCAACACCGAGATACCGGTCTTGCTGCGCGCAGTCAGCACATGGCCGGCGTCGAGCGTGTAGTTGAGCAGCGCATTGCCGTTACCGTCGGTGGCGCCCTTGAGGAACAGCTCGCCCTTGGCATCGAGGATGCGCACTTCCACGTTCTTGATCGGCTCACCGCTCTGCAACGAGGCGGTGTGCACGAACAGCTTGTCCCTGTAGGCGCGCGTGTGCAGGCCGATGTCGCTGACGGTGAAGAACGACGTCTCCTGTTCGTTCTCGAAGCTGCCGGCGCGCTTGATCACCGCAAAGTACAGGCCAGGCTCCTGCAGCTCCTTGATGTCCTGCGTGGGCAGGTAGGTCAGCACACGCTCGTTCTGCTTGCCGCCCAGGATGAAACGGTTGACGTACACCGGCTCGGCCAGCTTGGACAGCGGTTGTTTGTCGTTGTATTCGCTCTCCAGCTCCCAGCTGCCACGACGGCCGCCGCGCTGGAACTGCTGGAAGAACGCCGGAAGCGACTTCTCGCGCACGCGCAGGAACTCGACATCCACTTCCGGCACGTTCACCGACACCACCGGCAGGCCGCGGCTCTCGCGCGCCGGCAGCACACTGCCCTGCGAAGCGAACCCGGCCACAGGCTTGAGTTCGCCGGTGTAGACCTTTTGCTTGAGCGGCTTGCCCAGGCGGCTGCCGTCGGCGGCCAGCAGGTTGCCGTCGACCAGAACCGTATAGTCCTTGGCCGCTTCCACGTACGGATAGCGCAGCGTCTTGCCGTCCTCGGACAGCGACCAGCTGCTGTCGCCGGTGCCGACCTTTTCTTCGAAGCGCACCAGCGCATCGAAATCCTGCGTACCCACCAGCGGACGCGAAAATTCCAGCGCCAACGACAGGCCGTCGCCGGTCTGGTCGGGATAGGCACGCGCCAACGCAAACCCGGTGATGGCCTGCTTGTCGGCCTTGATCGCCTCGCCGCTGGCGGCAGGCAGCTGCCCGCTTTCGTTGCGCTTGCACGCCACCGCGCCGATCGCCACGGTCAGCAGCACCACCCACAGCAGCATGCGCCGCGTGCCCGACCGCATCATCCGTGATCCCTGGCTGTCCATTCGTGCTACCCCATGACTGAGGACGCAAGTATAGCGATGCCGTTCACGTCACCGATGGTGGCATGGGAGGACGCAGCGACTTGCCGATGGGCGGCGATGATGCGCCACCGGGCCAGCGCTGCGATGGCACCTGCGTGCCCGACCGACGGTGAGCGCAGTGGTTTGACGCCGGTCCATGGCAGATCGCTGAGTTGCGGCTTGGCTGCAGGGCCCTTGCCCGCCCACCATCGCGGGACACGCCGCAAGTACGTCCCTGTAGGCTCTTACGCGGCATCCATGCCGCGTAAGGTCCCGCGATGGTGGGCGTGCAAGGACCAGTCAAGATGGTCGGTGTGCAGGGCGCAAACAGGGCATGGCGTGCATTGTTCGGATGATGGTGCGTCCAACAAACGTTCCATCACAAGCAGAGCAACAAGCAGGCGTTCAACAAAGCAACCGACGCATTTTCTGGTGCGGTGTCCTCGCCGATTGCGGGACCGTGTGGCGGCATGGATGCCGCCACCGAGCCTACAAGGACGTACTTGCGGCGTGTCCCGCGAGCGGTGAGGACACCGTGCGCACGACCAACCAGGCTTTTGACTGCATCCCAAAAGTACGGCCAATGAAACCACTGCGCTCGCCACCAAGTCGGCGCTCACCACATTTTGACAGTCACTCCTAGCGCAACTGCAGCACCGTACGCATGTACATCTCGATCAGCGCCGGTTTGTCCGCGCGCAAACAGGCCTGCACGTTCGGCGTGCCCGCGCCTTCGCGCGTGTACCCCTGCCCATCCACATCCAGATGCAGCGGCGTGGTCGGGCACAAGCGCGGATCCAGCAACCAGGCGACCGGCACCACGTCGAACACGGTCGGGGTGGCGCTGGCCCAGGGCTGGTCGGTAGTGCGCCACTGGTAATAGAGCTGGGTCAGTGCGTCAGTCAGGCCGTCGCCATGGGCGAACAAGGCGATGCGCTCGGGTTCTTCCAGCATGATCTGGGTGGCGTCCAATGGCAGCAGCACGATCGGTACACCAGCCGCGAACACACGTTGCGCCGCCGAGACATCGGAGAGGATGTTGTACTCCGGCGCCGGTACGCTTGCCGGCCGATAGGCAGACTTGCCGTAACCCACCCGCACCGAGCCGCCCATCGCCACGATGCGCTTGAGCTTGGCAAAGCCGGCCGGGTCGCGCTGCTGCGCCAACGCCGCATCGGTCATCGGCCCCAATACCAGCAAGGTGACTTCGCCCGGATGCCGGCGCGCCTGCTGCAGGATCATTGCCGCCGCATCCGGCAGCTTGCCGGGCAACTGTCCCTTGGCGGCCCAGCGTGCCTGGCTGAAGGCAATGCTGCTGGTCGTGCGTGCACCCACCGCCAATGGAATCTCGCTGCGCCCGGCCTGCTGCAACAAGCGCTGCAACAGTTGCGCACGCAACGAGGTGTCGCCCCATGCCGATGCGATGCCCAGCACCTGCAACTGCGGGCTGCGCAACAGCAGCCCCAGCGCAAACGCATCGTCGATGTCGTCGCCAATGTCGGTGGAGACCACCAGCAGCTCGGTGGCCGTGGGCGGTTGCGCGGCCTGCGCTGTCGTCACCGCAGCCGCCTGCGCCTGGGCCACGGCAGCCGCGCAGCACAGCCCCGCAGTCAACCACGCATTTCGAATGATCCGCCGCATGCATCTCCTCCTGCCGCCATAAAAAAACCGCCGGCATGATCGCCGGCGGTTCGATGGTGCTACACCACAACGCCGATCAGAAGTTGGCGCGGAACTGCGCGCCTACGATGCGCGGGTCGTTGATGAAGCCGGTGAGGTTGTTGAAGTCGATCGCGCCGGTCACGCGGATCTGGTTGGTGCAGTTGCGGCAGAACACCGACAACTCGTACGCACCCGCGCCCCAGTTGTAACCGATCTTGGCGCCGCCCTCGACCAGCGGCTGGCCGGTGAATTCCTTGGAGTCGTACAGGAAGAAATTCACTTCGCTGCGGTACGACCAGTCGGTGTAGAAGAACAGCTCGCCGTCGTTGCCCATCGGGATGCCGTAACGCAGCGTGGCGTTGGCCATCCACTTGGACGCCTGCGGCAGGTCGTTGCCGTCGATCAACGCGTTGCCGGCCGCATTGAGCGGGTCGGTCACGGTGCAGGTACGGCACACGCCCACCGACAGGGCCGGGTCGTCGATGCGGGTCCAGTTGTAGGCACCGCCGGCGGTGACGCGCAGATTCTGGGTGAGCAGCGCTTCGAAGTCGAACTCGGCGCCGCGCCCCTTGGTCTTGTCGGCATTGAGCAGACGCACGTCGTTGGACGTGCCGCCCACTGCGGTGAGCTGCTGGTTCTTGACCCGGAAATCGTAGATGTCGAAGCTCAGACGCGCACGGTTGTCGAACAGGTCCGACTTGATGCCGACCTCGAACGAATCCACCGTCTCCGGCTCGGCCACGGTCAGCGGCGCGGTGTCCGAGGGCACGCCGAAGCTGGCGCCACGGAAGCCGCGTGCCGCACGTGCGTACACGTTGACGTCGTCGTTGATGGAGAACGTTGCGGCCAGATCGCCTGTGACCTTGGAGTTGTCGGTCTCGCCGCTGGATGGCTCGACCAGGGTGACGCGGTCCAGCGCCAGCACGTCGAAGGTCTTCTTGTCGTAGGTGTAGCGGATGCCGGCGCGCAGGTTCAGGCGGTCGGTGGCCGCGTAGTTCAACGAGCCGAATGCCGCCCACGAGGTGTTGCGCTGGCGGGTCAGCTGGTAGCTGGCCAGGTCGCCGCCGCTGAAGGTGTTGTAGGTGTAATTTTCGCCTTCCACATCGTCGTGGAAGTAGTACAGGCCGGCCTGCCAGTTGAGCGGGCCTTCGTACTGCGATTCGGCACGCAGTTCCTGGCTGTACTGGTCCAGGCTCTTGATGCCGCCGGCGGTTTCCACCGGGAACGGAATCACGCCCGGGCCGGACGGCGGCGCGAACACCGCGCCGAAGCCGCCGTCGATGTCGCCACGGCTGTAGTACTTGCCGATGCCCTCATACGCGGTGATCGAGTGCAGCGCGATGTCGCCCAGGTCCCAGGTCAGGTTGGCGCTGCCGCCGTAGGTCTGCAGTTCCTGGTTGTTGGCGCCGTCGATGAAGGATTTTTCTTCGTCGAAACCGTCCACCAGCTGATTGGTACCGGGCTGGATGATGTTGGCGCGGAACAGCCGCGCAGTGCCGTCCAGATGGCGCGCATGCGCGTTGAACAACGCACTGAAATCGTCGCTGGCCTGGTACAGCAGCTGCAGGCGCACGGCCGAATCGGTATAGCCTTCCAGATCGCGGCCATCGCGGTTTTCCACCCAATCGTCGCGGCGCTGGCCCAAGGTGGACAGACGCGCTGCCCAGTGCTCGCCCATCGCGATGCTCAGGCCACTTTCCAGGGTCATGGTGCCGTAGGTGCCGTAGGACAGGCTGGCGTAGCCGTCATTGGCGCCGATCGTCGGTTTGACCGAATTGAATTTGACCACGCCGGCCGGCGTATTGCGGCCGAACAACGTGCCCTGCGGGCCGCGCAGCACTTCCAGGCCTTCCAGATCGAAGATCGGGAAGCCCTTCAGGAATGCGTTTTCCTGGACCACGTCGTCATAGATCAACGACACCGGCTGCGAGGCGTAGGTATTGAAGTCGGTGTTGCCGTAGCCGCGGATATACACGCGCGGGAACACACGGCCGTTGGATGATTCGATGTTGAGGCTGGGCGCCTTGCCGGCCAGCACGCGGATATCCGAGCCGCTGGTGGAGATGGCATCCAGAAATTCCGGACGCAACACCGAGGCGGACACCGGCACGTCCTTGGAGTCTTCCGAGCGGCGCTCGACCGTGACCTTGACCGCATCCAGACGCACCACACCGTCGTCACTGGGCGCCTGCTGGGCGGCGGCGTAAAGCGGAAGAAGGGAAGCGACGGCAACGGCGAGCGCGCTGATCTTGAGCGACCGGCTGGCGGACATGGGGAGAACTCCGGATTCTGGTGGCGGGGCGGCCCGGCCTGCGTGCCGCGGCGCAACAGAATTAACACGATTTACACAAATATGGCAGAACCCGTACGAAAAAGTGTCCAGGATTTAGGAAAGCGTTCGAATTAATGCAACACGCCGGCGCAATTTGTGCGCTGGGACATACAGAGTCTCAGTCAGCGATGCTTGCAACATGTGGCGCCTGGGCGGGAGCGTGGCGGCAATCCTGATCGCAAACTATCGTCGTTCACCCAAACATCGAGCGCCCAACCAGTGCCGCTCACTCAACCTCGACAACGGCACCTGGCACCCGCACCCAGCCTTCCATCACGACTCGCGCACTGCGACTCATCAGCGCCTTGGTCACCTGCCACTGCCCGTCGACCAGCTGCGCCTGCGCACCCACCCGCAACGTGCCGGACGGATGCCCGAAGCGCACCGCCGAGCGCGCCGCGCCGCCGGCAGCCAGGTTGACCAAGGTGCCCGGCACCGCCGCAGCAGTGCCGATCGCCACCGCTGCCGTGCCCATCATCGCGTGGTGCAACTTGCCCATCGACATCGCACGCACCAGCAGGTCGATCTCGGCCGCGTGCACCGGCTTGCCGCTGGATGCGGTGTAGTCGGCCGGCGACGCCACCAAGGCGACCTTGGGCGTGTGCTGACGTGTAGCGGCGTCTTCTATCTTCGCAATCAAGCCCATCCGCACCGCGCCGTGCGCGCGCAGCGTTTCGAACATGATCAACGCCCGCGGGTCGCCATTGATGGCCTCCTGCAACTCGGTGCCGGTGTAGCCCAGATCGCGCGCGTTGACGAAGATGGTCGGAATGCCCGCATTGATCAGCGTGGCATCCAGCGTGCCCAGCCCGGGAATCTCCAATCGATCGATGAGATTGCCGGTGGGAAACATCGCCCCGCCCTCGCCTTCGGCATCATCGGCCGGGTCGAGAAACTCAAGCTGCACTTCGGCCGCCGGAAAGGTCACGCCGTCCAGTTCGAAGTCGCCGGTTTCCTGCACCTGGCCATCGGTCATGGGCACATGCGCCACAATCGTCTTGCCGATATTGGCCTGCCAGATCCGCACCGTGGCCACGCCATCGCGCGGCACGCGTGCCGGATCGATCAAGCCGCTGGCAATCGCGAACGGACCTACCGCCGCCGACAGATTGCCGCAGTTGCCGCTCCAATCCACGAATGCGCTATCGATGGACACCTGGCCAAACAGATAGTCCACATCGTGCCCGTCACGCGTACTGGCCGAGACGATCACGCTCTTGCTGGTGCTGGACGTCGCCCCGCCCATGCCATCGATCTGCTTGGCATACGGATCCGGGCTGCCGATCACCCGCAGCAACAGCGCATCGCGTGCAGCGCCCGGCTGCTGCGCGGCCGTCGGCAAATCCTGCAGACGGAAAAACACACCCTTGCTGGTGCCGCCACGCATGTAGGTGGCGGGGATACGGAGTTGGGGAAGATGGGTCATGGGAGGCCGGGATTGAGGATTAGGGCGGCGGTGCGATGGCGGCAGCCAGTGCCGTTAGTGCGCTTGCGGTGCAGATCTCGCTTTCAACGAATCTCGATTCCCGATTCCCGGCTCTCGAGAAAATCCTGCGCAAACCGCTGCAGCACACCACCGGCCTCGTAAATCGATACTTCTTCTGCAGTATCCAGCCGGCACGTGACCGGCACCTGCAGCTGCTCGCCATCGCCCCGGTGGATCGACAGCGTCAGCGTGGCGCCGGGCGTGCGCTCACCCACCACATCGAAGGTTTCGCTGCCATCGATACCCAGGGTCTTGCGATCGGTGCCCGGCTTGAACTCCAGCGGCAACACGCCCATGCCGATCAGGTTGGTGCGGTGGATTCGTTCGAAGCCTTCGGCCACGATCGCTTCCACACCGGCCAGCCGCACACCCTTGGCCGCCCAGTCGCGCGAGGAACCCTGCCCGTAATCGGCGCCGGCAATGATGATCAACGGCTGCTTGCGGGTCATATAGGTTTCGATCGCCTCCCACATGCGCAGCACCTGGCCTTCCGGTTCCAGGCGCGCCAGCGAGCCGGCCTTGACCTGCCCATCGACCACCGCCATTTCGTTGATCAATTTAGGGTTGGCAAAAGTAGCGCGCTGCGCGGTGAGGTGGTCGCCGCGATGGGTGGCGTAGGAATTGAAGTCTTCCTCCGGCACGCCCATCTGCGCCAGATATTCGCCTGCCGCGCTGCCGGCCATGATTGCGTTCGACGGCGACAGATGGTCGGTGGTGATGTTGTCGCCCAGCACCGCCAACGGGCGCATGCCGCGCAACGTACGGGTGCCGGCCAATGCACCTTCCCAATACGGTGGGCGGCGAATGTACGTGCTGGTCGGCCGCCAGTCGTACAGCGGGTTCACGCTGATGCCCTGCCCCACGCTGCGCTTGAACATCGGGTCGTACACGCTGCGGAAGTGCTCCGGCTTGACGCTGCGCGCCACCACTGCGTCGATCTCCGCATCGCTCGGCCACAGATCCTTGAGCGTGACCGCCACGCCGTCGGCATCGATGCCCAGCACGTCCTTCTCGATATCGAAGCGCACGGTTCCGGCGATTGCATAAGCGATCACCAACGGCGGCGAGGCAAGAAATGCCTGCTTGGCATACGGATGGATGCGCCCATCGAAATTGCGGTTGCCCGACAACACGGCCGTGGCATACAGATCGCGGTCGATGATCTCCTGCTGGATGGTCGGGTCCAGCGCACCGCTCATGCCATTGCAGGTGGTGCAGGCGAACGCCACGATGCCGAAGCCCAGCTGTTCCAGTTCGCTCAATAAACCGGCTTCTTCCAGGTACAGCTGCACTGCCTTGGAGCCCGGCGCCAGCGAACTTTTCACCCATGGTTTGCGGGTCAATCCACGCGCGTTGGCATTGCGCGCCAGCAAGCCGGCGGCGATGACATTGCGCGGGTTGGAGGTATTGGTGCACGAGGTGATCGCCGCGATGATGACTGCGCCATCGGGCATCTGGCCTGGCACGTCTTCCCACGTACCGGCAATGCCGCGCGCAGCCAGCTCGCTGGTCGCCACGCGCTTGTGCGGGTTGGAGGGCCCGGCCATGTTGCGCACCACGCTGGACAGATCGAACTGCAGCACACGCTCGTACTGCGCGGTGGCCAGATCGTCGGCCCACAGCCCGGTATGGCGTGCATAGTTCTCCACCAATGCCACCTGCGCGTCGTCGCGACCGGTGAGCCGCAGGTAATCGATGGTCTGCTGGTCGATGTAGAACATCGCCGCAGTCGCGCCAAATTCCGGCGTCATGTTGGAAATGGTCGCGCGGTCGCCGATGGTCAGCGCACTGGCACCTGCACCATAGAATTCAAGATAGGCGCCCACCACGCGTTGCTGGCGCAGGAATTCGGTCAATGCCAGCACGATGTCGGTGGCGGTGATGCCGGGCGCCGGCCGACCAGTCAATTCCACCCCGATGATGTCCGGCAAGCGCATCCACGAGGCGCGCCCCAGCATCACGTTCTCCGCTTCCAGGCCACCCACGCCCACCGCGATGACGCCCAGCGCATCCACATGCGGGGTGTGGCTGTCGGTGCCCACGCAGGTGTCCGGAAACGCCACACCGTCCAGCGTATAGATCACCGGCGACATCTTCTCCAGATTGATCTGATGCATGATCCCGTTGCCCGGCGGAATCACTTCCATATTCTCGAACGCACGCTTGGTCCACTCGATGAAATGGAAGCGATCGGCGTTGCGGCGGTCTTCCACGCTGCGGTTCTTGGCAAAGGCCTGCTTGTCGAAGCCGGCGTATTCCACCGCCAGCGAGTGATCGACGATCAGCTGCACCGGCACCACCGGATTGACCTGCGCCGGGTCGCCGCCCTGCTCGGCAATCGCATCACGCAAGCCGGCAAGATCCACCAATGCGGTCTGCCCAAGGATGTCGTGGCAGACCACGCGCGCCGGAAACCACGGAAAATCCAGCTCGCGCTTGCGCTCGATCAGCTGGCGCAGATACGCCTCCAGCATCTGTGGCCCGGCCCGCCGCACCAGGTTTTCCGCATGCACGCGTGCGGTGTACGGCAAGGTCGCGTACGCGCCGGGCTGCAGCGCATCGACGGCGGCGCGCGCATCGAAGTAATCCAACGAGGTGCCCGGCAAGGGCTTGCGGTACTGGCTGTTCATGGCTGGCGACATCACGAGGCGGGCGGGGGCTTTGGAGCGGGAATCGGGAATCGGGAATCGGGAATCGGGAATCGAAGTCAGCGTTTCATAGGCCTGCAGACTTTGCCGCGGCTGATCGCACTCGCAAGGCGCAATCGCCTTCATTGAAGAAGGCGACCAAGGCGGGCAAGTCAACGCCTACACGGCATCCTCAGCTGCGCTGATCCAGCGGCACGAACACCTGATCTTCCGGCCCGGTGTAATTGGCCGAAGGGCGAATGATCTTGCCGTCGACACGCTGCTCGATGATGTGCGCGCTCCAGCCGGCCGTGCGTGCCAGCACGAACAGCGGGGTGAACATCGCCGTCGGCACGCCCATCATGTGGTAGCTCACCGCACTGAACCAGTCCAGGTTCGGGAACATCTTCTTGATGTCCCACATCACGCTTTCCAGGCGCTGGGCGATGTCGTACATCTTGCGGCTGCCCTGTTCGTCAGAGAGTTCGCGCGCCACGTCCTTGATCACCTTGTTGCGCGGGTCGGACACCGTGTACACCGGATGCCCGAAGCCGATCACTAATTCCTTGCGCTCCACACGCGCCTTGATATCGGCTTCTGCTTCGTCCGGGGTGTCGTAGCGTTTCTGCACTTCGAAGGCCACTTCGTTGGCGCCCCCATGTTTGGGCCCGCGCAACGCGCCGATACCACCGGCAATGGCGCTGTACATATCGCTACCGGTCCCGGCAATCACCCGGCTCGCAAACGTGGACGCATTGAACTCGTGCTCGGCATACAGGATCAGGCTGGTGTGCATCGCGCGCACCCACGAGTCTTTCGGCGCAAAGCCATGCAGCAGATGCAGGAAGTGACCACCAATCGAATCGTCGTCGGTCTCCACTTCGATGCGCTTGCCGTTGTGGCTGTAGTGGTACCAATACAGCAGCATCGAGCCCAGCGAGGCCATCAGCTTGTCGGCGATGTCGCGCGCACCCGGGTGGTTATGGTCGTCTTTTTCCGGCTGCAGGCAGCCCAGCACCGAGACGCCGGTGCGCATCACATCCATCGGATGCGCCGACGGCGGCAGTTGTTCCAGCGCGGTTTTCACCGCCGCCGGCACACCGCGCAGCGAGCGCAGCTTGGCCTTGTAACCGCGCAATTCGCCGCTATTGGGCAGCTTGCCATGCACCAGCAGGTACGCAATTTCTTCGAACTCGCTGCTGGTGGCCAGATCGAGAATGTCGTAGCCGCGGTAATGCAGATCGTTGCCACTGCGCCCCACCGTGCACAGGGCCGTGTTGCCGGCGGCAGTGCCGGACAAGGCAACGGATTTTTTCGGCTTGAAACCAGGGTTGACGGTGTCGTTCATGCAATGAGCTCCCAAACTATGGCGTGTCGCGTTGTGACTGACGAGGTGGCAACGAAGGCGATCGGCAGAGCGCGATCATGCGCCTTTGCGTGCAAATAACGCATCCAGGCGCTGCTCGTAACTGTGGTACCCGATGCGTTCGTACAGCTCTTCGCGCGTCTGCATGCTGCCAAGCACCGCTTGCTGATGACCATCGCGCCGGATCGCCGTGTAAACCGCTTCGGCCGCCTTGTTGGCGGCGCGGAACGCCGACAACGGAAACAACTGGATCGCCACACCGGCTTGCGCCAGCTGGTCGCGCGTAAACAGCGGGGTCTTGCCGAATTCGGTGATGTTGGCCAATACCGGCACCTGCACCGCGTCGACAAAGCGCTGATAGGTCTCCAGGTCGTATGCCGCCTCGGCGAAGATGCCGTCGGCACCTGCTTCCACGCAGGCGATGGCGCGCTCGATCGCCGCGTCCACGCCTTCCATCTGGATCGCGTCGGTGCGCGCAATCAGGAAGAACGCCGCATCGGTCTTGGCATCGGCCGCCGCCTTGACCCGGTCCACCATCTCACCCTGGCTCACGATCTCCTTGCCCGGCCGGTGGCCGCAGCGCTTGGCGCCCACCTGGTCTTCGATATGGCAACCGGCCGCGCCGGCCTTGATCAGCGATTTGATGGTGCGTTCGATGTTGAACGCGCTCGGGCCGAAGCCGGTGTCCACGTCCACCAGCAGCGGCAGCGCACACACGTCGGTGATGCGGCGCACGTCGATCAGCACATCTTCCAGCGTGTTGATGCCCAGGTCCGGCAGGCCCAGCGACCCGGCCGCCACGCCACCACCAGACAGGTAGATCGCCTGATAGCCGGCGCGTTGGGCCAGCAACGCATGGTTGGCGTTGATCGCGCCAATCACCTGCAGCGGCGATTCGGCAGCCAGCGCAGCCCGGAAACGTGCTCCGGCGGAAGAGGTGGATGTGGGCGTCATGGCGGTTCCTTGAGTGGGTACAGTGGCTTATGCGCAAACATCGTGCCAAGCGCAAGCCGTTGATTCTTATGCGCATCGCTCCACCAGATGTTGCAATCATGCATCGCTTGTTTCAGCATGAAACATCTCGTAACGCGGCGATCCTGTGCAAAGCCATCTGCCTGCCGAGTCCACAGACACCTCCCTGCCCGTCATCTGGACCGTCAGCGTCTCGCGCCTGACCGGGTTGCTGGCCGATGTCATTCCCGAGTTCGACCAGCGCGCGCGCATCGAGCAGATCAACCTCGGCTTTGCCGAAGCGGTAGAGGTCATCGGCCAGCGCTTGCGCCGCGAACGCTGCGACGCACTGGTGGCCGGCGGTTCGAATGCCGCGTACCTGCGCAGCCGGCTTGCATTGCCCTTGGCGCCGATCCAGGCCACCGGGTTCGATCTGATGGAAGCACTGGCGCGCGCGCGCCGCATCGCGCCACGTATCGGCGTGGTCACCCATGCCAGCGATGTACCGTCGTTTCGTGCCTTCCAGCAGAGCTTCGAACTGGACATCGAACATCGCCGCTTCGTCACCGCCGAAGACGCGCGCGACTGCATTGCCGACCTGCGCGCCAGCGGCATCCAGGTCATCGTCGGCACCGGCATGGCGATCGATTTCGCCGAACAGGCCGGGCTGCCCGGCGTGCTGCTGTATTCGGCCGATTCGGTGCGCCATGCGCTGGAACAGGCCATCACCTTGGGCATCGCACCAGGCACCGACCGCGTTGCCGGCCGCACTGCCACGCGACGCGCACGCCGGACCGACGCCCTGCTCGGCGAAGACAGCGCGCTGCTGCAGGTGCGCACATTGGTGCAGCTGTACGCCCCACATGCCGGCACCGTGTTGATCAGCGGCGAGACCGGCACCGGCAAAGAACTGGTGGCGCGGCAACTGCATGCCGGCAGTCGCCGCCGCGGCCGCTTCGTGGCGATCAATTGCGGCGCCATCAGCGAGTCGTTGCTGGAAGCGGAACTGTTCGGCTACAGCGATGGCGCCTTCACCGGCGCACGCCGCGGCGGCCACACCGGCCTGATCGAAGCCGCGCAGGACGGCACGCTCTTTCTCGACGAAATCGGCGAGCTGCCGATGCCGCTACAGACACGGCTGCTGCGCGTGCTGGAAGAGCGCGAAGTGCTGCGCGTCGGCGCAACCGTGCCCGTCGCAGTCGACGTGCGCGTGGTCGCCGCCAGCCTGCAAGAGGTGCAGCAGCTGGTCGAACAAGGCCGCTTCCGCCGCGATCTGTTCTATCGCCTTGCCGCGTTGCGCATCGCACTGCCGCCGCTGCGCGATCGCAGCAACGACATCGCGTTGCTGCTTACGCATTACTTCCAGCAACTCGGCAACATCGCCTCGCCGCTGTCGCCTACCGCGTTGCAACGGCTGCAACAACACACCTGGCCCGGCAACGTGCGCGAGCTACGCAATCTGGTCGAACGCCTGTGCATTCACTGGAAAGCCCAACCGCACGACAGCCTGAGCCTGGAACAACTCGAACGCTGGGCACCGGAACTGTTCGATACGCATCTGCGCAACCGCGACGCCCCACTTGAGCACTCCAACCTGGCAACCTCCCGCCTGCAGCTCACCGCCGCCGCAGTCCGCGCCGCACTCGATCGCGCCAACGGCAACCGCGCGCTTGCCGCGCAGGCACTCGGCGTTTCACGTACGACGCTGTGGCGCTGGATGCAGGCGCAGGCGGCAGCATCGCGCGCGTAAGACACAGGCGCGTACTTCCATGACCCATCGAACTACGCGCACGCTTGGGCTTCCCCGCCCAGGCTGCAGACAAACACGCGGCATTGCGCGGGTAAACCCGCAGACGCGCGGTCCGCAATCGCAACGCCGCGCTGTGCACTCGAGGCGACATATTCCGATTGCCTGGCGAAGCCATCATGTCGCCAGGGCAGCGTCGCTCACTCCAGCGCACGCCCACTGACCGAGCGCTTCGCGCTCACTTGACCCGCGTGTACTCGGTGTCGCCCGTGCTCAGCTTGCCGGTCGCCTCGTCGATCGCGTAGTTGACCGTGCCAACCCCGTTGGACACCTGCAGAATGCCCTTGGTCAGCAGCGCCGGATGATTCCGGGTCTTGACGCCGTTGCCGAACAGCTCCGGCCGGGTGTCGCGAATGATGAAGCTCTCGCCATTGTGCTCGATGCTCAGCACGTTCTTTTCCGACTTCACATTGACCCACTTGCCCACGTACTGCTCGCCCACATCGCGGGCACAGCCACTCAGCAACACCATCGCAACCAGAGCACTTCCAAGCAGCGCCTTCATCGCCACACCTCTTCAACGCGGGGCCTCGCAGGATGGCAAGTCCTTGCTGAGCTCGCAACAAGCAGGCACGAGCGAGAGGCGCCTGGGCTGGGTGAAGTGTCTTCGGTTCGCTTCAAGTCGAGTACCAACCATTGAACGGGCGCGCCGATCTGGTGTACTGCCAAGCTTTCAAAACAGGAATGGCGACCATGCAACCGACAGCGTTGTACCCCCGTCTTCAAGCGTTACAAGCAATTGCATCCCGCATCTACGGAACCCGTTGGCAACACCCTATGGCACGAGCACTCTCGGTGCCACTCTCAACCTTGGCCGGATGGGTGCAGCACGAAACCGTGATGCCCGCCTCATACGTCAGCGTGTTAGAACCTGTTCACAATCTTCTGAGTAACAGTGCCAAGAAGGCCAAATGGATGAACTGCAGGCTGGTGTTGAGTTTGCGCTCGCAGTTCTTCCATAGCCTTCGGTTCTTCTCCAGCCAAGCAAAACTACGCTCGACAATCCATCGCTTGGGCATGACCTTGAAGGTGTGCAGTTCGCTGCGCTTGGCAATCTGCACCGTGAGCTGCTCGCCTAAAATCTCTCGCGCGCCGCTGGCAAACGGTACTCCGGTGTAACCGCCGTCGCACAGTAAGCTTTGTACAAGCGTCAGGTTTGACTGACAGCGCTCCAACGCCTGCAGCGCACCTTTGCGGTCGGTCACCTCCGCCGTCGTCACCGCGATTGCGTGGGGCAACCCCTGACTATCAACAGCGATATGCCGTTTGATGCCCGACACCTTCTTGCCTGCGTCATACCCCTTTTGCCCAGCTGTGTCCGTGTTCTTGACGCTCTGCGCGTCCACGATCAAGAACCTGGTGCAAGCGTTGCGCCCCTGTCTCACGCGGGCCACGCCAACCTGATTTTTTGAGCGCCCGCTCCAGCAGGCTCACCCCCTCATCGTCGCACTCGCTCCACTTGGCAAAGTACGAGTGCACGGTCCGCCACTTCGGAAAGTCGCTGGGTAGCGCTCGCCATTGGCAACCGGTTCGCAGCACGTACAACACTGCGCACCACACCTCATATAAATCCACACGGCGTGGCTTGGTGCGCTTGCGCGCTTGTTCCAGGATCGGCAGCACGTGTGCGAACTGCTCCCGGCTCATGTCACTCGGATAGGTCTTTTGGCGCATCCGCATAGTCTGCACTGATCTGCGAAGATCGTGAACAGGTTCTTAGTTCGACTTGGTCGACAGCATGCTCGGATATGTCACGCACTATGTGACGCGATTGAAATGATTGAGCGCGAAAAGGACGCTTTACCTTGATCTGCCAATCGACAACGTCTGAAGATGACCCACAAAAAAGCCGGCACGTGGCCGGCTCTTTTCTTCTCGCGCTGAAACCCTTGCTGCTACTGGATTTCAATGGTGGGCGGTACAAGGTTCGAACTTGTGACCCTTGCCGTGTGAAGGCAATGCTCTACCGCTGAGCTAACCGCCCGGTGACGCGAGCCGCACATTATAGGGCAGCTGCAGCAGTCGTCAACAGTTGTTTACATGCGCCTGTTACGCAACGAATCCACACCCGTCTCGCTGGCGATCTGACACGGCGGCTCAGCCGTATGCCTCGCGCAAGATGGTGCCGTGGCACCAACTACGTCACATCGTATGCGTCGGCTTATCCGATGTGGTCAACCCCGCCAGCAGGGTCTCGATCTTGTTGCGCACCGCCTCGCCTTCCGGGCCATCGGGAAACTGCACGCCAATGCCGGCGGCGCGGTTGCCCTGGGCACCGGCCGGGGTGGTCCAGATGACCTTGCCGGCCACCGGCAGGCGCTCGCTGGAGTCCGGCAGGGTCAGCAGCAGGAACACTTCGTCGCCCAGCATATAGCGCTTGGGCGTGGGCACGAAGATGCCGCCACCTTTCACGAACGGCATGTAGGCGCTGTAGAGCGCTGGCTTGTCTTTCAACGCCAGCGACAAAATGCCTTGGCGTGCATTCATTGCACTCATCGAGTTCCCCTAGAACGTGGCTGGCGCTCTCCCTCGCGCCAGGCCAGCAACAGTTCCGTCACTGCCAGGTCGGCGCGGACGGTGGTGCGCAGCAGGTCGCGGGTGCGGTTGGCGGCGTCGAACCAGGTCGCCAGCTTGTGCAACCGCGATGGATCGGTCAAGCCGGCCGATGCCTGCGCCAGTGCCAGATCGGCGGCATGGCGCAGGCGTTGATCGGCCTGGCCGTCGTTGGTCCAGCGCTGCGCGACATCCACCGCGCCGACGCGGCCGCTGGCGATCTGCTCCAGATCCTGCGCCACCGCACGCCGCACCGCCAGGCCGTCTTCGCGCAACCACTGCGCGGCAAGGCCTGGATGGCCACGGGCGGCGTCCAGCGCCTCCTGCGCGACGCCTTCGTTGACGCCTTGCGACAGCACCCAGGCCAGCGCTTCGTGCGCCGGCGGCAGTTTGAATTCCAGGCGCTGGCAGCGGCTGCGGATGGTCGCCGGCAAGCGCGCCGGCTGGGCGCTGATCAACCACAGATAGCGGCCCGGCGACGGCTCTTCCAGGGTCTTGAGCAAGGCATTGCAGGCAGCGCGATTAATCGCATCTGCCGGGTCCACGATCACCACCTGGGCAATGCCGTACTGCGGTGTGAGCGAGAGTTTTTGCGAAATCTCGCGCACCTGCTCGATGACGATCTCGGTACGCAGCTTGTCGCCGGTGCGATTGGGAATGAACGAGATCAGTTGCAGGTCCGGGTGGGTGCCTGCGGCGATCAACTGCCGCGTACGTTGCGCCAACGCCGGGTCCGGCGAACTGGCCAGCACATGCTCGGCCAACGCCAGGGCGACCGCGCGCTTGCCCAGCCCTTCCGGGCCGCAGATCAGCAACCCGTGTCCAAGCCGTCCGGCATCCAGCGCGGCCACGGTCTGGTCGAAGGCGCGTTGCTGCCAGGGCGAAAATGTGGCGGTCATGGCGTGGGCTCCGTTTGCGGGGCGCTCGGCAGGCGGCGGCGCCGCAGGTAACGCGCCACCGCCGCATTGTGCTCGGCCAGCGTGGCCGAGAACGCGTGCGCGCCGGTGCCATCGCCAACCGCGACGAAGTACAAGGCATCCCCGGGCGCAGGGCGCACCGCCGCCAGCAAGGCTTCACGGCCCGGCATGGCAATCGGCGTCGGCGTCAGGCCTGTGCGCGTATAGGTGTTGTACGGCGTGTCGGTGGTCAGGTCGCGACGGCGGATATTGCCGTCGTAGCTGCTGCCGATGCCGTAGATCACGGTCGGGTCGGTCTGCAGCTTCATACCCCGCTGCAGGCGGCGCAGGAACACCCCGGCAATCAGCGGGCGCTCGGAGCCCAGGGCAGTTTCTTTTTCGATGATCGACGCCAGGATCAATGCCTGTTCCGGCGAGCCGAGCGGCAGATCGGGGGCGCGCTGTTCCCAGGCCTGCGCCAATGTCTTGTCCATGGCCGCGTGTGCGCGCTTGAGCACGTCCAGATCGCTGTCGCTGCGCTGGTAGAGATAGGTTTCCGGCAGGAAGCGCCCTTCCGGATGCTGCTTGGCAAATCCCAACCGCGCCATCACAGCCGCATCGTCCAGCGCGCCGATGGAGTGCTGCAACGGCGTGGCGGTAGCCAGTGCCGCGCGCAATTGGCGGAAATTCCAGCCCTCCACGATCGTGAAGCGGTACTGGATCACCCGGCCCTGGCGCATGCGCACGAGCAACTCGCGCGGCGACAAGGCCGGCGCCAGCGCATATTCGCCCACCTTGAGCTTGCCGGCCGCATCGACCTGGCGCGCGAGCAGCTGCCATTCCAGATCCGTGCCCTGCGCCACGCCGGCATCGCGCAACTTGCGTAGCGTGACATTGAGCGAATCGCCGGGCGCAATCACCACACTGGGCGCGCTCGCGCTCACTGGTGTATCGGCGAAGTGCAGGTAATGCCGCCACGCCACCACCGCGGCAATCGCCAGCAGCGCTGCGAGCAGCAATGCCGTGCCCAGCACGGCCAGACATCCGCGTTTGCCAGTCACCGCCACACCCACCTCGTCATTGCCCCAGCGCCGCGCAGGATACCGCGCGCCGGTGATGTCCCGTTGAAGCGCTCATGTCTGCTCGATCGCGCGCAACACGCCGCGCGCCTTGGCGCGGGTTTCGTCCAGCTCGCGCTGCGGGTCCGAATCCACCACGATCCCGGCGCCGGTGCGGAAACGCACCTGCTGGCCTGCGACTTCGGCGGTACGGATCAGGATATTCAGATCCATGTCGCCATCGCGGTTGAGCCAGCCGAGTGCGCCGGTATAGGCGCCGCGCGCGGTCTGTTCGAGCTCGGCGATGATCTGCATGCAGCGCACCTTGGGGCAACCGGTGATGGTGCCGCCGGGAAACACCGCCGCGATCACCGCGCCCGGGGTCACCCCGGCGCGCAGGCGGCCACGCACGTTACTGACGATGTGGTGCACATGCGCGTAGCTCTCCACGCACATCAGCTCGTCCACCTCCACCGTGCCGGGCGCGCAGAGGCGGCCCAGGTCGTTGCGCTCCAGATCGATCAGCATGACGTGTTCGGCGCGCTCCTTCGGATGGCCGACCAGCTCGCGGATGCGTGCGGCATCGTCGTCGCCGGCAAAGCGCGCGCGGGTGCCGGCGATCGGGCGCGTCTGCACCACATCGCCCTGCACCGACACCAGCCGTTCGGGCGAGGAACTGGCTACCGCACGCCCGGCCGCCACAAACAGGCCGGCAAACGGTGCCGGATTTGCAGCACGCAAACGCGCGTGCAGCGCGGCCGGGTCGACCACAGCAGCGAATACCGCATGCCAGGCGCGCGAGATATTGGCCTGGAAGACATCGCCGGCGCGCAGGTAATCGAGCACGCGCTCCACCGCGGCGGTGAAGCGCTCGGGCGCGTCTTCTTCCACCGCAACCGGCCCGCTCCACGCAGGCAACGGCGGCAGTGCAGCGCACGCAGCGATGTCGTCGTCGATCTGCTGCAGCAAGTCCTCGCGCCCCGCTTCGGCCAGCGCAACGCAGCGCCCTTCCACGCGGTCGCGCAATACCGCTGCCGGCGCGCGCAACGCCAGCGCAGTGGGCAAGCCATCGGTGCGCCCGGGCAGCTGCAGAATCGGTTCGACCTGCGCGGCCAGTTCGTAATCCAGCAGCACCGCCCAACCGCCACGGAACGGCCATGGGCTTGCCGCATCGTGCGGCAGACGCTCGGCCTGCCAGGCGGCATCCAGCGCGTCCAGAAACGTGCATTCGCGTACCCGGCCCTCGCCATCGCGGGTGCGGCCATCGGCATCCAGCCGCAGGCTGGGGCCCTCTGCCAGCAGCAGCACATCCCAGCGCCCGTGGGCGGTGCCGGAGGCGCTGGATTCGAGCAGGGCCGGATAGCGCTGCGGTGCCAGCCGATGCAGCGCCAGCAGGTCGATGTCCGCGTGCAGTGATCGGGTGAGCGTCATCGGTCCGGCGTGGCGTAAGGTGCAGACGCGCGCCGCTACGGTAAACGCAGCGCGCGCGATGAGATGGATCGACTGTCATTCGGAAACGGCAGCAGCGACTGCCACGCGGATGCATCACGCGTGGCAGCTGAGGCACATTGCACACCGTTTTCTGCGAAGAAAACGGCGCATCGACTCAGACGCGCTTGAACACCAGCGTGCCGTTGGTGCCGCCGAAACCGAAGCCGTTGGACATCACCGCGTCCACCTGCACCTCGCGCGCCACGTTCGGCACGTAATCCAGGTCGCAGCCTTCGCTGGGTTCTTCCAGGTTGATGGTCGGCGGAATGATGCCGGTGTGCAGCGCCATCACCGAGAAGATCGCTTCCACACCGCCGGCCGCGCCAAGCAGATGACCTGTCATCGACTTGGTCGAGCTGACCATGGTCTTGTAGGCGTGGTCGCCCAGCGCGCGCTTCATCGCCAGCGTTTCGGCCAGATCGCCCAGCGGCGTGGAGGTGCCGTGCGCGTTGAGGTAACCGATCTGCTCGGGATTGAGCTTGGCATCGCGCATCGCTGCAACCATGCTGCGCGCCGCGCCTTCGCCGTCTTCGCTGGGGGCGGTCATGTGGAAGGCATCGGAACTGGCGCCGAAGCCGACCAGCTCGGCATAGATGCGCGCACCACGCGCCTTGGCGTGTTCGTACTCTTCCAGCACCAGCACGCCGGCGCCATCGCCCAGCACGAAACCATCGCGCTGCTTGTCCCAGGGACGCGATGCAGCGGTGGGGTCGTCGTTACGGGTGGACATTGCCTTCATCGCGCAGAAGCCGCCCACCGAACTCGGCGAGGAGCCGCGCTCGGCGCCGCCGGCCAGCATCGCGTCGGCATCGCCGTACTGGATCATCCGCATCGCGGTACCGATCGAATGGTTGGAGGTGGCGCACGCGGACACGGCCGAGAACGTCGGGCCCTTCAGGCCTTTGATCAGGCTGACCTGGCCCGGCAGCATATTGATGATGGTGCTGGGCACATAGAACGGCGAAATCTTGCGCGCGCCGCCCTCGTGGAATTTGATGGTCTGCTCTTCGATACCGAGCAGCCCGCCGATGCCGGAGCCGAGAATGGCACCGATGCGTTCGGCATTGCTTTCGTCGATTTCCAGCCCGGAATCGTCCAGCGCCATGAACGAGGCGCCGACACCGTAGTGGATGAACGAATCCATCTTCTTGACGTCCTTGGCGGACACAAAAAGCGTGGGGTCGAAATTCTTGATTTCACCGGCGATCTTGGTGGTGAACTGCGAGGCATCGATCTGCGTGATCGGGCCAATGCCGGAGCGCCCGTGGATGATTCCATCCCAGCTGCTGGCCAGATCATTGCCCAGCGGCGACACCATGCCCATGCCGGTAACGACAACACGACGACTCATTGCAGATCTCCTCACCACGGAACGAACGGTGCTTGCGGTTTGCGGGTGACGCGTAAAAACACAGGGCCGCATCAGCGGCCCCATGGAATGTCTGACGCGGCAGCGGCTTGACGCGCGCCGCCACGATCAGGGACAACGCATCAGCTCTTGACGTGAGACTTGACGTAGTCGATCGCCTGCTGCACCGAGGTGATCTTCTCGGCCTCTTCGTCCGGGATCTCGCACTCGAACTCTTCTTCCAGCGCCATCACCAGCTCGACGGTGTCCAGCGAGTCGGCACCCAGGTCATCGACGAACGATGCGCTGGTGGTGACTTCCTCTTCCTTGACGCCGAGTTGTTCGACGACGATTTTCTTGACGCGTTCTTCGATGGTGCTCATTGGGGATATCGCTCCAGATGGAGTAGTGGTGGTACAAAAAAACGCCATCGCCGCTGCGATGGCCGCGTTGGATAGTGTAGTGGAAGCGCCCGAGCCTTGCATTGCATCACAAGTCCCGGCCGATCAACCACTTAGCGCCTCCCGGCGCCGCACGCTCACGGCATGTACATGCCGCCGTTGACGTGCAGGGTCTCGCCGGTGATGTAGCGTGCGGTCGGGCCAGCCAGGAATGCCACCGCATTGGCGATGTCTTCCGGGACGCCCAGATGCCCCAGCGCGATCTGCTGCAGCAAGGCGGTCTTGGCCTCGTCCGGCAGCGCCTTGGTCATGTCGGTGTCGATGAAACCGGGCGCCACCACATTCACGGTGACTCCGCGCGAGCCGATTTCCTTGGCCAGCGACTTGGAGAACGCAATGATGCCGGCCTTGGCCGCGGCGTAGTTGGTCTGGCCCGGATTACCGGTCACCCCGACCACCGAGGCGATATTGACGATACGGCCCTTGCGCGCCTTCATCATGCCGCGCATCACCGCCTTGGAGGTGCGGAACACGCTGGTCAGGTTGGTGTCGATGATGGCCTGCCAGTCGTCGTCCTTCATCCGCATCAACAGATTGTCGCGGGTGATGCCGGCGTTGTTGACCAGGATCGAAATCGCGCCGAACTCCTTGCCGATCGCATCGATCAGGCCATCGACCGCTGCCGCATCGGTGACGTTGAGTTCGCGACCATGCCCGCCGTGGGCGGCCAGGCGCTCGCCGATTGCCGTAGCGCCGGAGGCCGACGTGGCAGTGCCGATAACGGTGGCGCCCTGGGCAGCCAGCGTGTCGGCAATGGCCGCGCCGATCCCGCGGCTGGCACCGGTGACGAGGGCGATTTCTCCCTGCAGAAGCTTGCTCATGAATGCTGTTCCTCGAAGGGGGACGTCGCAACCGGGGCTGCGAACGTCGAGGGGTGCCGGCATGACCGGCAACGGCGTTGGATCAGTGCGCCCACGCGTCGAGCGCACCGGCATAGTCGGAAGGCATTGCCAGCGGGCGCGCATCCAGGCTCTTGTCGATACGCTTGATCAGCCCGCTCAGCACCTTGCCCGGGCCGCACTCGGCAACCCGCGTGATGCCCTGGGAGGCCAGCGCCTGCACGCACCCGGTCCATTGCACCGGCAGATACAGCTGCTCGGCCAGCGCCTGGCGGATTGCGGCGCTGCCCTCGTGCACACGCGCATCGACGTTCTGCACCACCGGAATCTGCGGCGTCTGCCAGCTCAGCCCGGCCATTGCTTCGGCCAGCTGATTGGCGGCATCGCGCATCAGCGGGGTGTGCGAGGGCACGCTCACTGCCAGCTTGACCGCCTTGCGCACGCCGCGCTCGGCCAGCAATGCCAGCGCGCGGTCCACTGCGGCGGCATCGCCACCGATCACGATCTGACCGGGCGAATTGAAATTGGCCGGCACCACCACCTGGCTGGCTGCCGCTTCGGCGCAGACCTCCAGCACCATGGCGTCTTCGGCGCCCAGCACCGCCGCCATCGCGCCAACGCCCGCCGGCGCGGCGGCCTGCATGAACTGGCCGCGCAGCCGCACCAGGTGCGCGCCATCGTGCAGCGACAAGGCCCCAGAGGCGACCAGGGCGGTGTATTCGCCCAGGCTGTGACCGGCCAGCAGCGCCGGGCGCTGCCCGCGCTGGGCAGTCCACAAACGCCACACCGCCACACCTGCGGCGAGCAAGGCCGGCTGGGTGTATTCGGTGCGGTTGAGCATTTCTTCCGGGCCGCTCTGGGACAGCGCCCACAAGTCGACGCCAGCGCCTTCGGAGGCTTCGGCAAACGTTTCGCGGATCTGCGGATGCAATTCGGACAGTTCGGCCAGCATGCCCAAGGACTGCGAGCCCTGGCCGGGAAACACGAAGGCGAGAGTGGATTCGGTCACGCGTTGCTGCCTGCAAAAATCGAGCCGGGATCATACGTGCGAAATCGCCCTGGCGTCTGTACTGCCGCGTATGCAGGGGCCGTCGGGGCGGGGCCCGAAGTCGCAAAACCGCGCGCCGGTTCGGTCCGGATCGGGCATGCAATCGCATCCGCCACGCAGGTGCGCGGCAGTCCGGATCGATATCGAAAGCACCGCCGGCGAACGCGGCAGCGCCTGGGACCTCAGTAGCCACCAACAAACGTAGCGAGCGAGGTCAGGTGGGTGTGGAGGGCAGCGAAGAAACCGGAGTGTACGAGTTGTACATGCCCCACCGAGCACCGGCCGCGCCCGCCTGGCGGCAGCGCAGCAGTATTGTTAGCTACCCTCAGTAGCGCAGCAGCGCCGAGCCCCAGGTAAATCCACCACCGAAGGCCTCCAGCAGCAGCAATTGGCCACGCTGCACGCGGCCCGAGCGCACCGCCTCATCCAGCGCCAGCGGCACCGAGGCCGACGAGGTGTTGCCGTGGCGATCCACGGTGACGACCACCTGCTCCATCGGCAGGTCCAGCCGCTTGGCGGTGGCCTCGATGATGCGCAGGTTGGCCTGATGCGGGATCAGCCAATCCAGGTCGTGCTTGTCGTAGCCGTTGGCGGCCAGGGTCTCATCGACCACCGAATCCAGCGCCTTGACCGCGTACTTGAACACGTCGTTGCCCTTCATCAGCAACGCGCCGCCGCCATTCTTGCCTTCGCCAAAGCCGACCGACACACCCACCGGGTCCCACAGCAGCTCTTTCTTGCTGCCATCGGCATGCAGGTGGGTGCTGAGGATGCCGGTTTCTTCGTCGGCCTTGAGGATTACCGCGCCGGCCCCGTCGCCGAACAGCACGCAGGTGGTGCGGTCGGTCCAGTCGACGATACGGGTCAGCGTCTCTGCGCCAACCACCAGCACGGTCTTGGCGTCGCCACTGCGCACGAACTTGTCGGCCACGCTGAGGGCGTAGACAAAGCCCGAGCAGGCGGCGTTGACGTCCATCGCACCGCAACCGACGTTGCCCAGCCGCGCCTGCAGCAGGCAGGCCGTGGACGGGAAGATCAGGTCCGGGGTGGTGGTGCCGATGACGATCAGGTCGATCTCGTCGGCGGTGACGCCGGCCGCCTTCATCGCCTTGAGCGAGGCGAAATACGCCAGATCGCTGGTGGTCTGGTCGTCGGCGACGATGTGGCGCTCTCGGATACCAGTGCGCGAGAAGATCCATTCATCGCTGGTGTCGACGATCTTGGACATGTCGTCGTTGGTCAACACCTTTTCGGGCAAATAGCTACCCGTGCCCGCGATTCTGGAATAGATCCGCTTGCTCATACTGTTTCCTGTTGCAAGAGCCGCGGTGACCGGCGGCTCCGGAAGAAGCGAGGGTCGCCCGGCCGCGTCGAGCGCGGCGGGCGCCACGAATCAATCTTCTTGGACGGCCGACGACTTGGTCGTGATCACCTTCTTGCCGCGGTAGTAACCGTCAGCGGTGATGTGGTGGCGCAGATGGATCTCGCCGCTGGTCGGGTCGGTCGACAACTGCTTGGCGGTGAGGGCATCGTGCGAACGACGCTGGCCGCGACGGGACGGGGTGACACGGGATTTCTGCACAGCCATGGGGTTGCTCCAACTTTAGTTCGATAACTTGTCTGTTGAGTCGAACAGCACGCTCTAAGCCCGCGTCGACCTGTCTTACCGCCCTTAACAGCGGCGGTTACTGTTTCTTCAACGCTGCCAGCGCCGCGAACGGGCTGGCCTTGTCTTGCTCTTCCTGGGTCGGAACCCATTCGGCATCGATCGCTTCGCTACCCGGCGCCATCGGCACCACTGGTACCGAGAGCACCAGTTCGTCTTCGACCATGTCTACGGCCCGCAGCATGCCATCTTCCGGAACCAGCAACGCTTCGTACTCGGCCGGCAATGCGGCTTCGTCGGCTTCGTCACGGATCAAACCAAGACGCTGTCTGATTTGCACCGGATACAGAAAACGCTGCAGGCTGCGCTGGCAGGCCAGCGGAAGCTCGACATCGATGCTGAGTTCGACATAGGCGACCTTGAGCAGATCGTCCTGGTCGAACTGGAGCGAATAGACGCATTCACCCTCGGCATCGACAAGGCTTCCTTGCAGACGGGTCATCGCAGAGAGCGGGATGCGGCCATCGAAGCGCCTGCGCGCTGCGACCATCCGCCAAGCATCCAGCATTTCGGGTACGTTCGCGGACATAAGCCGCAGAATGTTAAAGACCCGCAGTGGCCCTGTCAAATGGCCCCATTCATGGGGCCTCACTCATGCAATTGCCGTGCGGCGCACAGGGCGGCAGACTCCCCTGCCCGCCCCCAGCAGCACGCCATGATGCCACGCCTGATTCTTGCCTCCACGTCCGCCTATCGGCGCGAACTGCTTGGCCGCCTGCGCCTGGCGTTCGACACTGCCCGGCCCGAGGTCGACGAGCAGGCGCAGCGGGGCGAGACCCCGAGCGTATTGGCAGGCCGTCTGGCCGCCGAAAAGGCTGCCGCGGTGGCGGCCCGCTTCCCCGAGGCCTGGGTGATCGGCTCGGATCAGGTCGCCGACCTGGACGGCCAGGCACTGGGCAAGCCCGGCACCCTGGACCAGGCACGTGCGCAGCTCACCGCCATGTCAGGCCGGACCGTGCGCTTCCACACCGCTGTCAGCCTGCTAGGCCCGGAGCGCGCCCTGCACGCGCTGGATCTGACCGAGGTGCACGTGCGCGCATTGACGGCCGCCGAGATCGAGCGCTACCTGGACGCCGAACCGGCGCTGGATTGCGCCGGCAGCTTCAAATGCGAAGGCCTGGGCATCAGCCTGTTCGATGCGATCCACTCCAAGGACCCTACGGCCCTGGTCGGGCTGCCGCTGATCGCGCTGGCGGGGTTACTGCGCCAAGCGGGGTTTCAACTGCCCTGAGCTATCGCCTGGCCTCATGATCGAGCCTGCAGAACTGGTAGGGATACTCCCCCTGCCCGATTTGCGAGGAAAGCCTGCGACAACGTGCCGGATCCAGCTTCACCCCATACGCAAGCAGCTGCTGTTGCGCCTGCTCCAATAGGCGGTGATCGGCAGCCACGACTTCCCTCGCCTTGTGCTCGGGAACGCGCAACTGACACAGTCCGGGCCGGGATGCATCGAGTTCGGCACGCAATCCATGCGCCGTCAGCCAGCGCAATTGGGGGCATTCCGGTCCAGCACTCCATCCCAGACGCCGCGCCCACCGATTCATCCGTTCCACGCGGGGGCTCTGCTTGTCCTGGGTCGCATCCCATAACGCATACAGCTGGGGCCGCTCGGCCACCAGCGCGCGCACGCGGGCGCGATAGGCATCCGACTCGGCAAGGTTGCTGGCCACACCGACATAACGTGCCGCTGGTGTACGTCTCGAACAACGGAATCGCCAGCACCACCGACAGCTTGGCGCTGAGCACGAAGCCCACCGAAAAGAACAACAACGGCCGCTCGGCCTTGAACAACTTTGCGATCGTGGTGAGGATGCGCCAGCCATCGCGCCAGGTGTTCAACTTGCTTTGCGAGCCTTCCGGACGCACGCCATAGGCGGTTTCGACTTCGGCCACCGGCATGCGCAGCTGCAAGGCATGCACGGCCAGCTCGGTTTCGGTCTCGAAGCCATGCGCGTGGGCGGCGAAGGATTTGACGTAGCGCCGCGAGAACACCCGGTAGCCGGACAGCATGTCGTCGAAACTGCGGCCGAACAGCAAGCCCGCGCAGCGCGTCAGCAGCACGTTGCCCAACCGATGGCCGGGGCGATAGGCGGCCTGCTGTTGATCGCGCCGTGCACCGACCACCATGTCCAGGCGCTCGTCGATCAGCTTGCGCACCAACGCCGGCGCGGCAGTGGCATCGTAGGTGGCGTCGCCATCGACCAGCACATAGATGTCGGCCTCCACATCGGCAAATCCGCGCCGCACCACATTGCCCTTGCCCTGCAATGCCACGCGACACACCTGCGCACCCGCAGCTGCGGCGATCGCTGCGGTGGCATCGCTGGAGTTGTTGTCCAGCACGTGGATCACTGCGCCCGGCAAAGCGGCAGCGAAGTCGCCGATCACATCGGCAACGGTCGCCGCTTCGTTATGGCACGGCACCAGCACGGCGATTCGAATCCCGGACGGATGTGCGGGACGTGCAACAGGCAAGGCATCGGTCATTGCATGATCTGAGGTGCTGAAACGGTGACGGGTTGTTCCCACCAATCTTCCGCGCTGCCATCGTGGCCGTGCAGGCGCAATCCCAACCAATGCGTGCCGGGCGGCAGCGCGTGCGTGTCGAGGGTGGCGGTGAAGCCGACATTGGGGTGCTGCGGGTCGGTGGAAATCTTCCAGTACGGGCGTACGTCCATCGGGCTGCCGTAGTCGGCTTGCGCGATCGGGCGACCATCCAGCAGCAGCTCCACATGCGATAGCCCGACGCCGTCCTTGAAGGCCCAGCCGCGCACCTGCACCTTGCCGGAGACGGCAACACCCGGCAGCGGCGTGTCGATCCAGGCCATCGCCGGGGTGACACACGGCCCGGGCGCGCGTTGCGCCGGCAGTGCGAACAGCAAAAAGCGCTGATACCCGTGATCGGTGGATACTACCGTGGGCGGCGGCAATGGCCCGACCATGTCGCAGATGGCGTGATAGCGCTTGAGCAGGTCGCGATAACGCTGGTCACTGGGCGACAGCACCAACAGGCGCGGCCCGGTGCCCGTACCGTCGCTGAGCAACCCCCACTGCTGCAGCTGCGCGCTGCGCCCGTGCCTGTCGTTCAAGTCGGCGCGCAGCACTTCGATCTTGGCCTCGTGCAACTGGAAGCCGAGCTCGGCGCCGACCTTGAAGTTCTCTGCCAGCACGCGCGTGCCCGGCGGCATCAGTGCCAGCTGACGTTTAACCGCACGTGCCAGGTCGTTCCAGCCGGCAAAATTACGCGGGTAATATTTTTCGCCGGCGGCATGCGCGCGGATCGACGGGACCGACACCGCCAGGTAGTAGCCATACGCGCCAAGCGTGCCAAGCAGCGCAATCAGCCACGCCGCGCGGCGCAGTGGAAGCGGCCAGCGCATCAGGATCACCGGCACCGCCACCAGCAGTGCCAGATACCCCGGCAACGGCCAGTGGAAGCTGATCCGCTCGGCATCGCTGAAGAAGCCCAGCACGAAGATCGCTACGGTCGAAATGCCGCCCAGCAGGCCGAAATAGCGCCATTGCGCACGCGAACCGCCGCCGGCCCGCGTGCCGGCCAGGCCCACCTTGAGCATTGCCCAGGCCAGCAACGGCGTCACCAGTACCGCCTGGATCAGCAGAAACCACAGACCGGTGATCTGAAAGCGCCACGGGTGCCGGTCGACCAACTGAAAGCGCAGGCCGGCTTCGTCATGGTCGGTGTTCCAGAACAGCAGCGGCAGCCAGCTCACCGCGCCCACGGTCAGCGCCATCCAGATGCGCGGGTCGCGCATCACCGCGCGCCCTTGCGGAATGCACAGCAGCGCGATGCAGCCCACGCCGATCACCCCGACAAAGCGGTAGTGGCTGAGCGCGCCGATGACAAGGCCAATCGCGAGCTCCAGCGCACTGGTGGCATCGACCTCGCGCAGCAAACGCGCGCCGGCGTCCATGCACAGCACCGCTGCCAGGGCCATCGGCACGTCGGGCACGGCCAGGATGCCGAGCGTGGCCGACAGCGGCATCAGCAAGGTCAGGCTGCCGGCCTGCCAGCCCAGCGTGGAGCCGAACCAGCGCGTGGCGATGTGCGCAACCAGCCACGGCAGCAGTGCGGCGATGGCCAGAAACGGCAGCCGCAAGGCCAGCAGATGATGCCCGCCCAGCTCCACGCCCAGCCGCGCCAGCCAGGCGGTCATGCCCGGCAGATCCGAATAGGCCGCCGCCAGGTGCTGGCCTTCCTGCCAGTAAAACGCCTCGTCCACGAACAGCGGCAAGCGTGCCGCGATCAATAGCTTGACGGCCGTGGCCAGTGTCCACAGGATCACGAAGGTGCGATGTGCCCGTTGGTCCCCCTGCATTGCCCTGTGCACTCTTCTTTCCACCTACGGAATTGTGATGTCGACACCGCTGCGTTCCACGGAAATGCTAACCGATGCGCTGCGCCAATCGCTGCGGCGCGCGCAAGACCAGGTCAATTCGCTGCTGCTGGGCAAGGCGCAGGAAGTGCGGCTGGCGTTCGTGGCGCTGCTGTCCGGTGGACATCTGTTGATCGAGGACCTGCCCGGCCTGGGCAAGACCACCCTCGCCCATGCGATGGCCTCCAGCCTGGGGCTGGGCTTCCAGCGCGTGCAGTTCACCTCCGACCTGCTGCCGGCCGATGTGCTGGGCGTGTCGGTGTACGACGCCGCCTCGCGCCAGTTTCAGTTTCATCCCGGTCCGGTGTTCACCAACGTGCTGCTGGCCGATGAGATCAATCGCGCGCCGCCACGCACGCAAAGCTCGCTGCTGGAGGCCATGGCCGAACAACAGGTGACACTGGACGGCGTGACGCATGCGTTGCCGGAACCATTCTTCGTGATCGCCACGCAGAACCCGGTCGATCTGTCCGGCACCTTCCCGCTGCCGGATTCGCAGCTGGACCGCTTCCTGCTGCGGCTGAGCCTGGGCTACCCCAGCGCCGATGCCGAGCGCGCGCTGCTGTCCGGGGTGGATCGGCGCGAGCTGATCGCCCAGGCCGCCCCGCAACTCAGCGACGCCGATGTGGTGGCGTTGCGTGCGGTGGTCAACCAGATCCATACCAGCGATGCGCTGATCGGTTACGTGCAGGCTTTGCTGCTGCGCAGCCGCCAGCATGCCGGAGTGCGCGTGGGCCTGTCGCCGCGTGCCGGCATTGCGCTGCTGCGTGCGGCCAAGGCCTACGCGCTGCTGCTCGGGCGCGAGCATGTGCTGCCGGAAGACGTGCAGGCACTGTTCGTGGCGGTGGCCGGGCACCGGCTGGTGCCGGAAGCCGAATCCTCGTCCGGGCCGGCACTGGCCAAGGCGCTGCTGCACAGCGTGCCGGTGGACTGACCCAGGTGCGTGCGCACGTGCGCGGCATCGGCCGCCGACTCAGCCTGCTGGCGCGCCCGCGGGGCGCGGAAGGCCTGCCGATCGTGCTGGATCGCCGGCGTATCTATGTGCTGCCGACCCGCTTCGGGTTGTTCGTCACTGCGCTGCTGCTTGCGATGCTGCTGGGCGCGCTGAACTACAACAACAACCCGGCGCTGCTGCTCGCGCTGCTGCTGGCCACCGCCGGCATCGCCAGCAGCATCATGGCGCACCTGCAACTGTCGGCGCTGCGTATCGAAGCGGTCTCGGCCGAGCCGGTGCTAGCCGGCGAACCGCTGCGCATGCGGGTGTCGTTGGCACGCCGCGATACCCGCGTGCGACGCGGTTTGCGCCTGGATCATCTGGAGAGCAGCGGGTTCTGTTCGCTGATCGAGCACGACATGGCCGACGTCGACCTGCTGGTGCCGACCGAGCGCCGCGGCTGGCAGGACATCGAACGCATCCGCCTGTCCAGCACCCAACCGTTGGGGCTGGTGCGCGCCTGGTCGTGGGTATGGCCGGAAACGCCATTACTGGCCTATCCCAAACCCGAAGAACAGGGGCCGTTGCTGCCGGAGGGCACAGGTTCGCCCAACCAGACCCGCCTGCACGCACAAGGCGAAGAACTGCATCAGCTGCGCCCCTACCGCGCCGGCGATGCACCACGCACCATTTCCTGGAAGCATTCGGCGCGTCGCGACACCTTGCTGGTGCGCGAATACGAGCAGCCGCTGGGCATCGAAGTCACGCTGGACTGGCGCACGCTCAACGCCCTGCCGTACGAGCGCCGCATCGCGCGGCTGGCGCGCTGGGTCAACCTGGCCGAGCGCGACGGGCGCCGCTATCGCCTGCTGCTGCCGGGCCAGCCGCCCCTGGGCCCCGCGCAAGGGCCTTCGCACCATCACCTGTGTCTGCGCGCCCTGGCCCTGCTTCCTCATGACTGAGCCACCCCTCCCGATCAGCCAGGCCAGCCGCGGCTGGGTGCTGGCCACCAGCTGGCTGGCATTGACGCCGCTGCTGCTGCAACTGCCCGGCCTGCTTGCCGCCACCGTGGCCGTGGCCGCGGTGCTGGTCGGTGTGCTGAGCTGGCGCGGCACCTTGATGGCGCCGGTGCGGCTATTGCTGGTGATCGCGATGCTGGCGGCGGTGTACTGGCAGATCGGCATGCGCTTCGGCCGCGACACCGGCTGCGCGGTGCTGGCATCGATGCTGGCGATCAAGGCGTCCGAGCTGCGCACCTTGCGCGATGCGCGCAGCCTGCTCGGCTTTGCGTTGTTCGCGCCGTTTGCAGCGTTTCTGCTCGACCAGGGGCCGGCCACCATGGGCCTGGCGCTGCTGGCGGTGGTGAGCGCCTTGCTGAGCATGCAGCGGCTGGCCGACGAAGAGCACCGCACCGCCACGCCGGCCTTGCGCCTGCAATTGCGCGGCATCGGCAAGCTGGTCGCCATCGGCGTGCCGCTGGCCCTGACCACGTTCTGGCTGCTGCCGCGCCTGAGTTCACCGCTGTGGGGCGTGCCCGAACGCGCGCTGTCGCGTCCCGGGCTGTCGGACAACATGTCGCCTGGCGAATGGATCGACCTGATGGCCGACGACAGCCCGGCGCTGCGCGTGCAGTTCACCGGCAAGGCGCCTCCGCCGCAGCAACGCTACTGGCGCGGGCCGGTGATGTGGGATTTCGACGGCCGCACCTGGCAGCGCGCGCGCTGGACCGGCCGCGGCCAGCCCGCCTCGGTCACGGCCGGGCCACAGACCTATCGCTATCGCCTGGATTACGAGCCCACCGATCGCCGCCAACTGGTGTCGCTGGATCTGCCCACCCAAGCGGTGGCCAACGCCGAGTTGTCGCCCGATTACGAGCTGTTCGCGCAGCGCCCATTGAGCGCGTTGACGCGTTGGGAGCTGCAATCGGCGCCACCCACCCGCTTCGATACCAACCTGCCCGATCAGTTGCGCGAACGCGCGCTTGCCCTGCCGCCCGGCTTCAACCCGCGCACGCTCACGTTGGCACGGCAATGGCGTGCGGAGGCCGGCAACAACGACGATGCCGTGGTGCAGCGCGCGCTGGAGTGGATCACCCGCGAATTCGCCTACACGCTGGACACGCCGCTGCTCGGCCGCAACAGCGTCGACGAATTCCTGTTCCAGCAGAAGGCCGGTTTCTGCGAACACTTCAGCTCCTCGTTCGTGGTGCTGATGCGCGCGGCCGGCATCCCGGCACGCGTGGTCACCGGCTATGCCGGCGGCTCCTACAACGGGCTGGGCAACTACTGGGTGGTGCGGCGCATGGATGCGCATGCCTGGGCCGAGGTCTGGCTGCCCAGGCGTGGCTGGGTGCGCGTGGATCCCACCGCCGCAGTGGCGCCGGAGCGCATTTACGACACCCTGGAAGATCGCCTGCAAACCGGTGGCGGCAACAACTTCGCCCAGCTCGGCACCTGGGCCGGCCTGGCCCAGGTCGGCGACTGGCTCCGTCGCGGCTGGAACGACATGGTGCTGTCCTTCGATGCCGACCGCCAGCAACGGCTGCTGCAACCATTCGGCATCGATCGGCTGGACACCTCCCAGCTGGCGGCGATCTTCGGCCTGTTCGCGATCAGTGCGTTGGCCTGGATGGGCTGGCTGCTGGCGCGCGGCGAAGGTGAGCGCGACCCGCTGTTGCGCGCCTGGCACCGGCTGAGCCGCCGCTACCGCAAGCTCGGCCTTGCCCGCGAGCCGCATGAACCGGCCATCGCCTGGGCGCAACGTGTCGCCCGCTCACACCCGAATACGGCATTGTTGGCGCTCAGCCAACGTTTCGCTGCCGCGCGATACGCTGGCGCTGATTCGGACAGCGCCACTCTCTTGAAAGACTTGCTGCAGCATCGCCCGCGAACCGGAGCTTCCTCATGAGTACCCGTTTTCTTGTTCCTCTTATCGCTGTGCTCGGGCTCGCAGCCTGTGCCACCGCGCCCAAGCCGCTGCAGGGCCAGTTCCCCACGGTCAGTCCGAGCGATTCCACCGCCAGCGCCCAGGTCGGCACCTCCGTGCGCTGGGGTGGCAAGATCATCCAGACCACACCTAGCCAGGGCCAGACCTGCTTCGAGCTGATCTCGCGCCCACTCAATGCCAGTGGGCGCCCGGACCGTAACGCCGTGGACGCCAGCGACGGCCGCTTCCTGGCCTGCCGCTCGGGCTTCTACGATCCGGCGGTGTTCGAGCCAGGCCGCGAAGTCACCTTCATCGGCAAGATCGAAGGCTACGAAACCACCAAGATCGGCGAGTACGACTACAAGCTGCCCAAGGTGAATGCCGACGTGGTCTACCTGTGGCCAGTCGTGCGCGACGTGGACGTGGTGCCAGCCTATCCGTACGGCCCGTGGGGCGACCCGTGGGGCCCGCGCTGGGGCGGTGGTTGGGGCTGGGGCCGCGGCTGGTGGTAATGCGCCGCTGATCCATGCGTTATCCCGCAAAAACGCCGCTCGCAGGGAGCGGCGTTTTTGTTTGCGCGTCGGCAGTTGCAGCTAGAGCATGGCGCCATTGGAGTGCGCAGTACGCATGAGTGCCTGACACCGTGCGTCGTCGCCAGGTCACGGCAAAGCTGGCGATTGGCCATGCGCAAGCGTCACCTGCCCGGGCCGCCAGAGCGCCGGTTCGGTCACGCCGGTGGCAGAGCGAGCAACTCCATCACGGCGTGCCGAACCGACCCAACGGCGCACCGGCCAGCAGATGCAGATGGAGATGGAACACGGTCTGGCCAGCATGCTCGCGGCAATTCATCACGATGCGGTAGCCGTCCTGCGCCAGTCCCTGCGCGCGCGCGTAGGCTGCCGCCGCAATGGCCAGCTTGCCGACCAGCAGCGCCTGCTCCGGCGGCACATCGTCCAGGGTGGGAATGGCGTGCTGCTTGGGAATGAAGAGCACATGCACCGGCGCCTGCGGCGCGATGTCTTCGAAGCCCAGCACCTCGTCGTCTTCATAAACGATGGTGGCCGGGATTTCGCGACGAATGATTTTGCCGAAGATGGTGTCGGTCATAGACGGGATTGGGGAGTTGGGATTCGGGATTGGCCAAAGCTTACCGCGCGCGCCGACCAGCTTTTGCGAATCCCCAATCCCGACTCCCCAATCCCAGCCCTCAAAGCACCTCACTGCGGGTGCCGAAGGCGTGCGACAGGGTGCCGCGGTCCACATATTCAAGTTCGCCGCCCAGCGGCATGCCCTGCGCGAGCCGGCTCGGGCGCACCGCATACTGGCGGGCAAGCTGCGCCAGGTAATGGGCGGTCGCCTCGCCTTCCACGGTGGCGTTGGTGGCGATGATCATTTCGGTCACTTCCCCAGCAGCCAGGCGCTCACCGAGCCGGTCCAGCCCCAGCTCGCGCGGGCCGATGCCATCCAGCGGCGACAGGCGCCCCTGCAGGATGAAATACAGGCCGCGGTAGCCGGTGGCATGCTCGATCGCCAGACGATCGGCCGGCGACTCGACCACGCACAGCTGCTGTCGGTCGCGGCTACTGCTGGCGCAGATGGTGCAGATTTCCGACTCGGTGAAATCGCGGCATTGCACGCAATGCCCGACCTTTTCCACCGCATTGGCCAGCGTCGTGGCCAGGCGCCGCCCACCCTCGCGCTCGCGCTCGAGCACGTGATAGGCCATGCGCTGGGCAGACTTCTGGCCCACCCCGGGCAACACCCGGAAGGCCTCGATCAGTTGTTCGAGCAGAGTGGACATTGGGTGGCCGGGATTGGGAACTGGAGATTCGGGATTCGCAACTGCAGAAGCAAATCTCGCTTCCAGCGAATCCCCAATCCCGGCTCCCGAATCCCTTCGATCAGAACGGCAACTTCATGCCGGGCGGCAGCTGCATGCCGGCGGTGGCCGAGCCCATGCGGTCCTTGGATTCGGCGTCGATCTTGTTGGAGGCGTCGTTGAAGGCGGCGGCGATCAGGTCTTCGGCCATCTCCGGGTCGGACAGGATGCTCGGGTCGATGCGCACCTTGCGGCATTCCTTGGCGCCGGTCAGTGTCACGCTGACCATGCCGCCGCCGGCGGTGCCGGTGACTTCCAGCTTGGCCAGTTCTTCCTGGGCGCGCTGCAGGTTTTCCTGCATCTTCTGCGCCTGCTGCATCAGTTGGGCGATGTTTCCACGCATGGGTCGTTACTCGTCGTAAGGGCGGATGGAATCGGGGACGACCCGCGCACCTTGCTGCTGGATCAGCTGCTGCACCGTCGGGTCGTTCATGAAGGCGGTTTCGGCCGCGCTCTGGCGCTCGCCTTTCTGGCGGTTGGCGCGTTCGTGCAAGGTCTCGACGTCGGCACTGCCGGTTTCGATCACGATGCGCGGGGTGTTTCCCAGCACCGGTGCCAGCGCCTGCGCAAGGTTGGCGATGGAGCGCTCGGAATTGAGGTATTCGAAGCCCGGCGCCAGTGCCAGCCGCAGTACGCCATCGCGATGGCCGATAAACGCAGCGTTGGCGGCAAGCTGTCGCGACGGGCCATTCAAACCGCTGCGCGTGACCAGCTCCAGCCATTGCTCGGCATCGGCGATGCGGCCGTCATCGAGCAAGGCCGATGTATCGGCCACCGAATCTGACACAGCCAGCGCCGTTGCCGATGGACTCACCACCACTTGCTCTACGAGCACAGGCGGCTCGACCGCCACGGCAGTCGAAGACGTCGCGGCCGAAGCCGACGTTGCAACCGCAGCGTCAGGCGCAACCGGCGGCGCGAGCTCGGCGGGTGCAGACGGCGGGGCCATGGTGGCTTCAGGCGCCAGCGCGGCCATCGTGTCGGACGCGGGCACTGCCTGCGTCCGCACCGGCGCATCGTCCACTGCCCACGGCGGCGTGTCGTCGTTGCGCGCACTGGCTGCAGAGGCGCGGTTGGCCGAAGAAGACGCCTGGGCAGGAAGCACGACAACCGGCGCCGGAGCGTCGGCCGCAGCCTGAGTCGCCGGAATCGCTGATGCCGGCGGGGACGCCTCCGCGACGGCAACCGGCAGCGATTCCGTCACCGTGGCAGGCGTAGACGCCATGCCGGGCGCTGCCGTTACCGGCGCCGCCACTGCCGAAGCGGCAGCCTGTCCGCCGGCAGCGGCCGAACGTGCGCCACCGGCTGCGGTGGCACCGCGCCCGTCGTCGGCGCCGCCAGCCGGCACCACCGCTGCGGGGCGGAAGGCCAGCATCCGCAGTACTGCCATTTCGAAACCGGCGCGCGGGCTGGGCGCCAGATACAGATCGCGGCGCCCGTTGAGCGCCATCTGGTACCACAGCTGCACCACTTCCGGGCGCAGCTGCGCGGCAAACGGGGTCGGGTCGATGCCGTCGCCGACGAACGCCACCGACGGCACCAGCTGCTGCACCTGCACGCGATGCAGCGCCTCGGCCAGGGCCTCCAGCACGCCGCTCCAATCGGGCGAGAATTCGGCCAGCGCGGCCACCACCTGCAGCAGGCGCGCGCCATCGCCATCGGCCAGCGATTGCAGCATCGCGCCGACCTGGGTGCGATCGACCGTCCCCAGCATGGTGCGCACCACATCCTCGCGCAGCGCGCCGCCGGCGTAGGCGATCGCCTGATCCAGCAGCGACAAACCATCGCGCAGCGAGCCATCGGCCGCCTTGGACAGCTGCACGATCGCCGACGGATCCGATTCGATCTGTTCGGCAGCCAGAATGCGCGTCATCTGGCCCTGGATCTGATCCTCATCCAGGCGCTTGAGGTTGAACTGCAGGCAGCGCGACAACACCGTCACCGGCAGCTTTTGCGGGTCGGTGGTGGCCAGCAGGAACTTCACATGCTCCGGCGGCTCTTCCAGCGTCTTCAGCAGCGCATTGAATGCCGCCTTGGACAGCATGTGCACTTCGTCGATCAGGTAGACCTTGAACTTGCCGCGCGAGGGCATGTACTGCGCGTTCTCGATCACCTCGCGCACATCGTCCACGCCGGTGTTGGACGCGGCATCGATCTCCAGCAGGTCGATGTAGCGGCCGGCATCGATGTCCAGACAGGCCGGGCACGTCCCACACGGATCGGCACTGGTACCGGTCTCGCAATTGAGCGATTTGGCGAAGATGCGCGCAATGGTGGTCTTGCCCACGCCGCGGGTGCCGGTGAACAGGAACGCGTGGTGCACGCGCCCACTGTCGAGCGCGTTACTGAGCGCGCGGACCACGTGTTCCTGGCCTACGAGCTCGGCAAAACGCTTCGGGCGCCACTTGCGGGCGAGAACGAGATAAGACATCGGGCAACCGGCTTTGTTTGAGCCGATATTGTGCCACGGCCCGTCTCACCGACTGCGGCTGGAAGATTCAGCTTGTGGTACGGGCCGGCGACCGCTAGAATTTGCGGCCCTGTTCGGCCACGGTCGTGCAGGTACGGAGAGGTGTCCGAGTGGTTGAAGGAGCACGCCTGGAAAGTGTGTAAGCGTCTAAACCGCGCTTCGGGGGTTCGAATCCCCCTCTCTCCGCCAGAATACGCAAACCCCTGAGAAATCAGGGGTTTTTTGTTAGCGTAAAAACTGGTTGCAGCTGCGCAAGTCGGAACACACGACACTTATGCGCATTCCTCATCATCTCGTTCGAGCTCCCTCCGGACTCTGGTCGTATCGGCAGCGTGTGCCGGTAGATTTGCAGCCCGTCGTGGGCCGCCAAACCTTCAAACGGACCCTCCACACTTATGACATGCGGGAGGCCAGACTGCGCGCGCTGACCCTTGCTGCCCGGTATGCTCAGGTCTTCACTGTGTTGAGGGACCGACGCATGCAAAGCCAAGACGACGATTTGGACGCGCTTCTGGCGCGCCTGACTGGCGCCCAACGCCCGCAGGAGCTGACCTTGAATCGGACGCGCTCGGCGGACGGGTCGATCACCGAGCAATGGCAGATTGACACCCCAGAGGACGTCACGCTCTACCAGCAACTCATGGCGCTCACGGCCCCGCAGCCGAGCGCGCTGGGGGAGCTGATTCGACAGCAAGTGCCGCCCCTCCCCACGCCAAGGCGGGTAACCAAATCCGCTCTCGCTCTCGAATCAATCACGCTGGGCAAGGCCCGAGACGCTTGGTTGAACAGCCTCAAAGCCAGCACCTTGCCCAAGACCTGGACCATCAAGCGGACCGCTGTCGAACTGCTGACCAGCTTCCTAGGTGAGAAGACCAAGCTGCACACGGTCACCCGCTCAGACCTGGCCCGGTGGTATCAGGACATGCGCGACAAAGGTGCCTCCACTCCGACGCTAACCAACAAGCAGAGCTACATCGGCGGCAAGGGCGGGTTCTTCGAGTGGGCCCAAGCGTCCGGCCACTACCCCCGGGGCGACAACCCCGCGTCCGGGCACGTGAGCTACTCCACCCGCGAGAAGCGGGCCCGGCGGAAGTTCGGGTTTAAAGCTTACGACGCCCACCAGGTCCAGGCCTTGTTCGCGCCGGCCGCCTTCGAAGCATTGCCCTTGGCAGCGCGATGGGCCTCCCTCCTAGGGCTGTTTACCGGCGCCCGCGCCTCGGAGGTCGGCCAACTTCTGACCGCCGACGTGGTCGAGGACGGCGGCATCCCTTGCATCCAGATTTCGGATGAGGGAGAGCATCAGAAGGTCAAGACGGACGTGAGCTTGAGGACGGTGCCGGTCCACCCCGACCTGCTGGCCCTGGGCTTCCTGACCTGGGTCGAGCAGGCGCGGGCCGAGGGTCAGGAACGCTTGTTCCCGGCGGCCAAGGCCGACGCCAAGAACGGCCAAGGCAACTGGATTTCCAAAGCCTTTAGTCGTCACCTGGCCGAGGTGGGCAAGAACTGGCCCACGGCCAAGCGCGGCTTCCACTCGCTGCGCAAAACCCTAATCCAAGAGTTGCAAGGCGCGGGCGTGGTGTCCGAGCTCCGCGCCCAGCTGGTTGGCCATGAGCTGGACGACGAGCACCACGTGACCTACAGCCGAGCCTTTACCCCCAAGGAGAAGCTGGACGGACTCCGGGGTGTGTCGCCGGGGCTAGCCGTGCTTGCTTATGGGCTAAATATATCGGCCCTTCGCGCTCTGATGGCCCCGCAGTCCAGCTCCTCAAAGCAACGAAAGGCTGGTTGATGAGCATTGCTCCGCACGAGGCACGTGTGGCCATTCTTCTGGACTGCAATATCGTCAACCCGAAGATCATGGGGCGCACCCTTCTCATGGGCGCATAGATCGGCCGCATGGTCGTATAAACTCAGGCCAACTTAGAGACTATCCGAGCTCGAGCTGGCTTCGGGTTCGCAGGACTAAACCAATGGACCGGGACACGACGTTCAAAGATCACCACCTCTGGGAGCTGCAGCGTCGAGACGCCCTGAATAATAGCCTTTCGCTTCCCGTAGGCATCCTAACTGTTGTGGCTGGCGGTGCCCTTACGATGGCAAGGTCGGTAGACATCGAACATCCAGCGTCCAAGCTCGGCCTTTCTATTGCCCTGGCTGTAACGGCAGTGCTGCTGCTCTGCAATCTGTTCTGCCTTGCCAAGTCCCTAGTCCGTTACAAATACTCCCATGCCCCGGACATGCTTGAATGGCTGGGCGACCGTGAGCATTTCGAGCATGAGTATAGGGAGAAGTGGCGGGGGCTTGGCATCACAAAATCAAGAGCCGAACAGGAGGCGCGGCGCGAGTTCTACTACCATCTTGACCAGACCTACGCGAAATCCGCGTCGAATAACTCAATCCAAAATAAGAAGAAGGCCGAGTGGATCGCGCTTGGGCACAGATTCCTTATCGCCAGCGTTGGCTCCCTCATGCTCGCTGGAGTATTTTTCAGCCTTTCCCCAACAAAGCCGGCGGATGACGTCGCACCAAAATCGCTAAAGGACGCTAAGAAAGTGATTACCCCCAGCAAACCTGAGAAGCCCGCCAATAGCCCTGCATCGTTGCCATCTACGACAGCCAAGGACATCAAACGCCCACCAGTCCGAGACCCGATGGTCATCAATGAGAAATTTCCGCAGAAGGATCACGATTTTGGACTTGATGATCTATGAGCAATAAGCCTCCCAGCCAACCGCCGCCGCCGAAGCCAGCACCTCAGCAGCGACCGGCTACGCAGCAGACCCAGATTGTCCGGCCACCAACAAGGGAACCAATCCATGTGTTCGATAGCGTGCCACCAGGGATGAAGAAGGGGCGCCCTTGAAAGGCACCTCTGGGTTCTTTTGAGGGGTAACTTACGGAGCCGAATTCGGCTTACGAGGAAGCCCGAGCCTGGAGACGCGCCGAGCAAAACAAAAGCCCCATTCCACTGCCCAAACGGCATCCAAGATTCTTGGTCGAAGCCATGACCCTGCTGACCACGCAACGGGAGGAGGCCGGCGGCTGGTTGGTATCGCGAACAAACCGGAGCTCACCGACCCGGCTGAACTGCTTCCCTTGCTCTGCCTAAGTTGCGTGCCTGCCCCCCTGCGCTAAAGACGAGAAGCCAGGTCGAATTCGCAACACCTCTAGTCGTCAAATGACATAGCAGCTATCGAATTTTTGCCCGTATTCAATTTTGTGAAGCAAGGCTCGAAGCGAGCTCTTGCGCAAATGGCGATTCTTGGTTGGATGAGGACTTCCCCACACGCAGGAGTTTTCATGACCACCCATCCCCAACAACTCGAAATTGCCGGCCACTTGCTCGCCGGGCTGATGAGTCAAACGCTCTCTGACGAGCCGCTGGTGCGCCAACGGAATGTTTGCAATGCCTGGGCGTCCGCCGGCGAACTGATTGTCTACAGCCAGAAGAAGCCGCCAGGTGGGAGCGCCGCCGCCCAATCCTTGGAGCATGCCCCTCCCCAGCCATCCCAGGCCGTGCGCACGCGGGAGGCCGTCATCGTTCGGGAGCTCCCATCGATAGACGAATGGCGCGCAGGCCGGACGCCCAAAGACACACAGCTGGATCCAGTGCGCAATAAAAAGCGCCCGACACTGCACTGATTCGCAAGGCGCAGCAAAGATTGAGCCCCGCATTGCGGGGCTTTTTGGTTTCAGTGGAAGCGCGGCGGTTTGGGAACGTAGACAGGCACAGGAGGTGCGTCGACGGCAGGGCTTGGACGGGTCCTATCCGGCTTGGGCGCCATGTCGAGCTGGAGGGGATAGCGCTGGAGCATGTCCCGGCTCCAGGCCTCGAGGTGCGCCGCGCTGGCCGACGCCTCTCTCTCGCAGAGGGCTTGTTCCTCCGGGGTCACCCTGGCCCTTGCATCGGCCAGCTCTGTGGCTCGGGCTTCGAGGGTGCCGAGTCGGCGCCCGCGCCGCTGCTTCCATTCCCCCTGCATCCACGACGGACCGGGCTCGGGATTGTTCGAAACGAAGTCGCTCCATGAGTTCTCGGCCATGTGGTGCAGCTTCTCCGCTCGACGCACCGCCAATAGCCGCCGGGCAAACTTCATGGCCGCTGCCTTGAAGCGCCGCAGTCGACGGAGCAACTCGTTGAGGTCCGGGCGTAGCCGGGCCTCTTCGGCGAAGGCGGCCACGCGTTCCCTGATCCACTGAAGCAAGGTCAGTGTGGCCTGGAGCGTCTGAGCCAAGTGGGGATCCGCTTGAACAGCCACTCCCCATTCGTCGCTAGCCTCCTCCGCGAGCTCGGAGACCGAACGTGGCTCGCGCGACGGCTTGGCCTCCTCAGCCTCCATCAGGCCCAACCCACGGGCAATGGTCGCCATGCTGCGGGACACCTCGATGCGCCCAGCCCCAAGCCCGAGCGGCAAGGACAGCACATCAGAAGGTCGGCGAGCTTCGCGCTCTGCCTGGTCCTGGCTGTGACCGTCGGGCACCGGCATGGCGCGCCCTTCCTGCTCAAACACGGCGATGAGCTTTTGGAAGGTCTCCTCGTTGGTCTCTTCGATCCGACGGTTCTCGTCTGAACGCTCCGACGACTGGCCCCGCCGGGCCAGCGCGGTGCCGTTCTTGCCGACGTGCTTGGTGGGCTCCCGGGACAGGATGGCAGCCGCGGCCAGGTCGCCACGCGCCAAGGCGTCACTTGCCTGTGCTTCCAAACTGCGGTGGTCCACCCGAATCTCAAGCGCTGCCTTTTCGAGATGGGCATTGATGGTGGAGGCGATGAGTTCGCGCACCCACTGCACCTCGACACGTCCCGACGGCCCGCCATCCAGTTCCTTTGGTTTTGTCCGTGAGACCTTCCGGCCCCATGCGCCGAGTCGTTGCCAGGACGTGGACATGCCAGTTCAAGCCGTCCTTGCTTCCTGGGCTGTGGATGCTGGCTTGGGCCGCGAACCCGTAGCGTCCGACGAGCGCACGGGTGACTTCCACGGCCAGGTCGGACCGCTGGAGGTCATCGAGTTCGTGGGGCAACGCAAACTCGAACTCCCGCGCGACGGTCGAATCTTTGCGACGCTCAGCCGCCTCTGCAGCCGGCCAGAGCTGGGCGGGGACCAGGGCCCAGTCTGGCGCGTCCTCGGGAGCGATGCAGCGCGTTTCGACCACGCCGTCCCGGCGGCGGTAGTCGTGGCGCAGGCCGGTGAGCGCGTCCTCGAGCAGCAGGCCGGCGCGGTAGGCGGCCGCTGCGATCGACGAATGTCCTCTGGCGCGGCTGAAGGTTTTGACGTTGGCATGGTAGATGGCCATGAGGCGGCGATTCCGAAGCAGTGGGGTTGCTTGGTTTATGCCTCGGCTTTGGATTTTCGCAAGCGCCCTCGGCGCTTGGGGTTCAAGGGGCGGAGCCCTTTGCGCACGTGTCACCATGTGACACCTAGGTGCGCTCTTGCTTCTTTCTTCTAAGCCTTTTTTTTCAGCCTTTTCGATTCTCCGGGCCGACGAAATTCGAGACCAGCTCAACGCTTGACGTAAGCCGTTTTCCTGGTTGACTCATTTCCACCAGGCAGGAGAAACGCATGAACACCACCAATCACTATCACGACCAAATTCAACGTGCGACGGAACGACTGGCTCAACGTCAAGCGCGAGAGCTTTTAGCGCAACAGCGCCAAGCCGTGAAGGCCAAGGAAACGCAGCGCCGCGAAGAAGCCAAGCGACGCACACGGGTGGCAGAGCTCGTATTTCTTGCAGGAGCAGAATCGCTGGAGGATGCCGAGTTGGTGGGTGCGCTTTTGGCTCACGTGAAAAATCGCAATGACCACACAGTGCTCAACCAGGCGCATTCAACCGGTGCGTTGCGGATGGCGGTGGCCAGCGCTGGCGAAAGTCACAGCACCCACTGATGGGGGGCGCGAGGAGAATTCAAGCGAACACATCTTTAAAGGTCATGGCGATAGCAAAAAGTTTTCTGAACTTTGCAGGATTACCGACATCGAATTTTAGTCTCACACATGGGATCTATACCCACTTGATCCATGCGATGGCGAAGTCCACTATTCATGAAGGGGAACGGCGCCTTTCTGGCTTACCGTAGAGCACAGGGGACGTGATTAATGGTGAGGAAGGAAGGTCATGCTGTGCCTACAACACTCGAAGACTGGCTTAACGGCCGGCCTAGTTGGTTGCGCATGGCGGCTACTATCGTTATTGAGCACCGTCGCATACCGACCGAAGAAGAGATGGAGGCAATCGCTTCCCATTGCTTGGCAGAAGCTGCCAAAACGCTAGAGGCCCCGCACCCACCCTTGGCACCAGGAATCATCTTGGGAACGCCATCGGCCGCAGATCTTCGCATCGACTCGGTCTCCTGCATCCGAGGCGTCAACGCCATCGGGGAAGATGCCGTCCTAGATCTTAGGCAGGGCCAGATGACGGTAGTTTACGGTCCCAACGGAGCCGGCAAATCGGGATATGCCCGCCTAATGAAGCACGTGTGCGGGGCAAGGGCTAAGGGAGCTATCTACGGCAACGTGTTCAAGCACGGCCCCGCTGCCGCCTCCGCTTTGCTCAAGGTCAGCACGACGCGGGCCGATGGCGCCATTGTGTCTGCTGATCTCACATGGGAAGAGGCCCAGGGCCCCCATCCGAAGTTGAAAGCAGTCCCGGTCTTCGATTCTGCGACGGCGCTAGAGTTCGGGGACACCGCTACCACCGCCACCCACCTTCCGCGTGCCATGCGGTTTGTGGGCATGCTCATCAAGATTTCGGACGACGTTGCCGCTCTGTTGAGGGCCCGCGCGGCCCGGCTCATCAGTAGCCTGCCCCTCATTCCGGAAGACCATGCCCAAAGCAGGGCTGCCACTCTGTTCCGCAAGGTGACAGCAAGACTAACTGAAGATGATGTCGACACGGCTTGCTCCTTCCCCTCTGCCCTGAATGAAGAGCGCTTGACGCTGGAGACGGCGCTGGCCCAGGCGAACCCCGAAGTGGCCCACGCCAAAATAGTCGGGGAGCTGGAGCGCCTGTTGCAGATGGCCACAAGCGTCTCGGCACTGAGGGAGCGCTTTAGCGATGAGAAAGCCCAGGCGCTCATGGATGCCCGCAGCAACGCAGAGGTAAAGCGCCAGGCCGCCACCGCCTACGCCACGTCTTTCCTAAATGGGTTACCGCTGAAGGGTGTCGGAGAAGCCGTGTGGAGGACCCTTTGGGACGCTGCAAAGACGTATTCGACTAATTACGCCTATCCCGATCATCCCTTCCCCCACGTCGGGGAGGAGGCATGTTGTGTCCTTTGCCAGCAACCACTGGGAAAAGATGGCAAGGCACGGCTGACCAGCTTTGAGCAATACCTCAAGGACACGCTGCAGACGGAAGCAAAAACCGCAGAGGACAAGCTGGCGACGTTGAAAAAGGCGCTTCCCAGTCCTCTTCCCGATGTCGCGTGGCAGGCCCAGTGTGCCGCTATTGGCATAGAAACCGAAAGCGCTACGCAACTGCTTAACGCAATCCAGGCGAGGCTAAGAGCCATGACAGAGGCCACAGCGGCACCGCCCGTGGAGTGGTCTGTATGGACTAACGCATACGACCATAAGGTTAAGACGGCCAGCGCTGAGCGCGACGCATTGGTGGGCTTGCTGGATCCGAACGGACGAAGGGAGAAGGAAACACGTTTGGCCGAGTTGAAAGCGCAGCAGTGGCTAGCAGAACAGCGCGACGCCGTTTGGGCCAACGTGATCCGCCTCAAGCGCGTGGCGACGGTAGAAGCAGCGGTCAAATCCACACTGACCGCACCGCTAACGTCTAAGAGTAATGAAATTGCCCAGTCGGAGCTGGCCCAAGGTTATTGCGATCGCTTCAATGCCGAGCTGCAGGCATTGGGGGGCAATTCGCTTCCCGTCCGCATGGCATGCCGAGCACAAGGCAAAGGCGCTTTCACCTTTTACGTCGAGCTGAAGGGCGCGCAAGGAGGCCAAAAGAACCGCGAGATTTTGAGCGAGGGGGAGCAACGCATCGTAGCCTTAGCGGCCTTCTTGGCCGACGCGACTGGCCTTGAGCGGGGCATGCCGGTGATCTTCGACGACCCCATCTCCTCGTTAGACCAACGCTACGAAGAAGCGGTCGCCAAACGCCTGGTGGACTTGGCCGAGCGCCGCCAAGTGATCGTGTTCACGCACCGGCTTTCACTGATGGTCCTTCTGCAGACTGCTGCCAAGCAAAGGTTTAGGCTCAATCAGCCTGCTGTCAGCGTCAATGTGGAGTCGATCGCCCGGGATAACAGCAAAACCGGCATGCCTGCGCAGATCAACACGTTCTCCCTGAAGCCCCAAGCAGGCCTTAGCCAAATGGTCAGCAGTATCGGACAGCTCAAGAAGCTGGATCCGTCGTTGAAAGAGCTTGCGCTGAAGGCCGCTTGCAGCAACTTCCGCATCTTGGTTGAGCGCTCCGTAGAGGACGACCTTTGTTCTGGCATCGTCAACCGCTACCGACGCGAGATCAATAGTCGCCCCTGAAAAACCCCCAAACCACATCCATTGCAGGGCTTTCCCCGCATTTTCGACGTGCTGGAACTGCCAGTTTTCGTTAATGTACGCACTGGTTTCTGGCAGTTTTCGCCCATGCGCACACGCCGTCCCGCTGCCGATCACTTACCTGCCGATGAGTTGTTTCGTTCGCGTCTGGAAAACCAGATCGACCTGCGCCATCCACTGGTTCAACTAAGCCATCGGCTGCCGTGGAGTGTGTTGGAGCAGGCGCTATCGCCACGATTGCCGGCCACAACTGCCAGCGGCGGACGGCCCGGCCTGCCGATGCGTCTGATCGCCGGGCTGCTCTACCTCAAGCACGCCTACGACCTGTCCGACGAGGCCGTATGCGCGCGCTGGCTGGAAAATCCGTACTGGCAGTTCTTCACCGGCGAGGTGGTATTCCAGACCTGCTTGCCGTGCGATCCCAGTTCCCTGACACGTTGGCGACAGCGTCTGGGCGAAGCGGGCATGGAAGAGCTATTGGCGCACACGATCAACACCGCGCATGCGATGAAGGCGGTGGATGCACGCGAGTTGTCGCGGGTGATCGTGGACACCACCGTGCAGGAAAAGGCGATCGCCCATCCCACCGACAGCCGGCTGCTGGAGGTGGCGCGCAAGAAGCTGGTGCTGCTGGCCAAGCGCCACGGCATCGCACTACGACAGACCTATGCGCGGCAAGGCCCGGTCTTGAGCCGCAAGGCCGGGCGCTATGCGCATGCGCGCCAGTTCAAGCGCATGCACAAGGTGCTGCGACGCCAACGCACGCTCCTGGGACGCGTATTACGCGATCTGCAACGCAAGCTGGACCCCTTGGTGCGTGAGCGCATCAGTGTCTGGCTGGAACGCGCACAACGGGTGTTGACACAACGCCCCAAGGACAAGCAAAAGCTCTACGCCCTGCATGCGCCGGAAGTGGAATGCATGAGCAAGGGCAAGGCACGGACACCTTACGAATTTGGCGTCAAGGTCGGCATTGCGGTGAGTGCGCGCAAAGGCTTGATCGTGGGCGCGCGCAGTTTTCCCGGCAATCCTTACGACGGCGATACGTTGGCCGAGCAGCTGGAGCAGACGCGTGGGTTGCTGCAGGATGTGAATGTAACCCCGCAGGTAGCGATCGTGGACCTGGGGTATCGCGGACGTGAGGTAGATGGCGTGCAGATCCTGCATCGCGGCAAGGCCAAGACGCTGACACGACGGCAATGGAGCTGGATCAAACGCCGGCAAGCGGTGGAGCCGGTGATTGGACATCTGAAACAGGACTGCCGCTTGAATCGCTGTTATCTAAAGGGTGCCCAAGGCGATGCACTGCACGTGCTCGGCTGCGCCGCCGGCTACAACCTGCGCTGGCTGATGCGCTGGATCGCCTTTTTGCGTGCCTGGTTGCAGGCGATGGCAGGGGCATCCTTGAGCCTGGCGCACCGGTCGCCGCTGACCTTTGGTGCTTGAAGGGGGTTTTTCAGGGGCGACTCAATACGCTCAACAAGCTACAGCGACTGAGCACGATCACCCCAGCAGACTGCGCACTGATCGACGGGATGATGACTAAATACTCCGCGTTTGAGCACTCGCAACCGACGGATACACCCACTTGGCTTCCGGAGCCAGACGATCTGCTGGCGGACGTGCAAGCCATGTTGGCTTGGTCAAAGGACTTCAGCCAACGTGCAGAGGTCGCAGTCAAACAAAAAGCCTAGGCTCGATTCACCGCTCGCGGCTGTTTAGAAGTAGCTCATTCCTGACTTCTTGCGGTGCGTAATTTTAACTCCTAGCCATCCACAGGAACATGCTTCGCGCTGCTAGGGCCATAAATCGCGCACTCCGCCCACACGCAACGACATCATCGCGCAGCCGATGGTGTGCGTAGGTTGATCGCTCTGTATTGCCTCTGGTTGCCGTAACGCGGTCCATTCTTCTCTAGGGTGGCACAAAGCCGGCCTTCGCCACAGGGGGCCACGTCCGCACGCGACACGCGGTCCAGGTAATCGATGGACGCTCGAAGCTGTGCGAGTTCGGTTCGCTTTTCGTTGATGATGCCCACCGAGTAAGCCACCGCCCCTAGGCCCAACACGCCCGCCACCAGCATCGTGGCGGATGCGATGCCCATGCGCCGCGTGATCCGTGTTTCCAAGGACTGCTGGGCCTGCGCGTAACGTCGAGTGGCTTGCTGCAACGTCTCGTCCGCGTGGGCCATCTCTTTGTTGAACCGCTTGGCGGCCGGTTCCAGCGTCTGCGTCAACGCTTGATTGGTCAGCTGCGTCAGCCTCGGCAGTGCGTTGTCCAATACCCGAGTGACCTTGGCATCGGCGCTGCTGGCCGCGTTCTGGAGCACCTGGAGTTGTTCGGCGATCACCTCGCGCAGCCGTTGTTCGCGCTGCTGCATGGATGCAACCAGCGTCGTCAGCACTTTGACCGTCTCCTGCAACGAGGCGTTCGATGCATTCAACGTGGCCATCATTTCCGCCATTGCGGCCGCGTCTTGCCTGTCCATGAGGTCTCCTAAGCTCGACTAATCATGGAGGTGATTTTGACTAACCACCGCCACCACCACCACCGCCCCCTCCTCCACCACCGCCGTCTCCACCTCCACCGCCGTCCCCTTGGGGACCGCTCTGCATCGGTCCCTTGGCAAACTCCGGCAGCGTCATCACCATGACCGGCCCGCGGCTGGTGTTGATTTCCGCTGAGACATCCATCCCCAGCGCTTGGCGTGTGGCGGCGAGCTCCTGGGCCTCCTGCTGGGCCTGCGCTTCCAGGAACTCGTTGCCTCTTTTGATGAGCGCCTGCGTCGCTGCGCTGTTGGCCACCCGATTCAATGCCTGCTCGATCGCCAGCTCGTTCTTGCTGTCGAGCGCGTAGAGCACTTCGTCAACGTCCGGGTCGCCCGTGATGGATTTCCGCGCCACCTGCGAAGAATCGTCTGGCGCATCCCTTACACCTGGACCGGCGAAGCGCTGAGCCTGAGGCGGGAAGACATCGGTTCGCTCAGCAGCTTCACTGGGCGAGCGGCCACTTGGTTGGTGCGCACTGAATGCATCGATGCTGCCACCCTCCTGGTCTAGCGCCCTCTTTTGAGCGAAGGGATAAGGTTCTCCGCGCTCACGATACTCCCGCCATTCCTGGTGGAAGCGTTCGTCTTCTCGATCAGCCCGCTCAATCTCCTGTTGCAGCTGGCGCAGCGAGCGCATGGTCTCTTCCAGGAATAGAGCACCGCCCGGGTCTGCTGCGCTGCGGTCCTGCGCTGGGGTCGATTGAGTGCGTTGGTTTTCTGCGTCTGCTGCCCCGACGGAGGAGCGACTCACGGCACTGGCTTCTGGGGACTGCTCGTGTGCTTGCGCGAGGTGTTGAGGTGGCAGCAACGGCGCACCATGAGCAGCGATCAAGGTGTCTGAGGGACGGGGCTGCTCTGCCTTGGTCTCTTGCTCAGGAGTTGAAAGCGCCCTGGCCTGTGGTGCCATCAATGGGGCTGCTGTCGCAGGCGTTGTTGGGGCCATGACGCGAACCGGCTCTGTCTCTTGCTCACGTGCCGCGTCTTGCTGGCGGATCGGCGCTTGCTCCATCTCCGCCTGCTGCGTTTGCACCTGGTGATACAGCGCCAGGGTCACCGCATCGGCCTGCGCGCTTTGCAAAGGTGGGTTGCCGGATTCCTGGCCCTCGGGTGCAGGAATCGGCAGGCGCGAGGCATCTCGGCTTTCCACTGCCTGCATTTCCAGCGCGCGTCCCGCTTCTCTTGCTTGATGCGGCTGCGTCTGTGGGTCGGGCGTAGTGTCAGCCGCGCGTTCGCCTGCCTGTTGGTTATGCGCATCTAGCTGCTGGTGGGCATATGCCTGCTGCAACTCGGGCTGCGGCATTTGTTGATCCAGCGCCGCATCTGGAGCGTGCAGCTGAGCGTCCGGTTGCTGCGAGGCTTCTTGTCGTTGCTCTTGTTGCTGCGCTTGCCGAGCCTGACCTTCCTGGGCCTCAACCTGCCTGGTTTCTTGAGCCTGCCGGTCTTGTTGCTCCCGCTGCTGATTGTCAGCCTGGCGTTCCTGCGCCTGCCGTTGCTGGACGTCCCTCTCCTCACGCTCCTGCAGCTCGCGTTGCTGGCTGGTTTGCGCTTGGCGCTCCTGCACCTGGCGCTCTTCTAGCTCACGCTGCTGCTCGGCTTGGCGTTGACCTTCCAGCACTGCGTGCGCCTGGACCGCTTGTTCGCTTTGTGACCTGTCTTCGTGCGCAGGCTGTGTCTGCTGGAGGTGCTCGCGCACCTGCGCGGCGTGTTGCTCTTGCGCGAGGCGATCTTGCTGTTCGCGCTCTTGTCGCGCCTGCGCCGCGACGGAAGCCTGCATGCGTGCCTGGATATCCAGCACTTGCTGCGGATTTGACGACTCGGAGGTCGAGGTATCCGCGTCTGCCGTTCCCTCAAGCACGTGCCCAAAGGTCGGCGATTCTCGCCGATTGCCTTGCGTCTCACTCAGCGCCTGCCGAATGTCATCGCTGCTGGTGACGGCCACCACGCGTGCGGTGCCATTGGGCCCTTGCTGCAGGTGGGCGATGGGGCTGTCATAGCCGTATTGCCCGGCCTCGTTGCGCTGCAACTGCTGCATGGTCGCCCCGGTGATGCCGTTGGCGTCCCTGGTCCGCTGCGCCGCCAGCTCCACGGCCTGCTGGGTCTGCGGGTTGACGTTCAAATCAACGCCTGCGGCCCGGTAACGGTGCAGCAACTCGTTGTGCTCCATCTGCGCCACTGTGGGCGCGGGAAGTGCTTGGATCGCCGCCAAGGCTTCCTGGGAGCGTTCCAACGAGGGCTGCCGCATCTGGTCGGTCAGTTCCAGTTCCATCGCCAAGTTGCCGCTGGCTATCCCGCTCTTGCCGGCCCACTGGCCCATCTCGTTGCGCAGGTAGATCTGCGCATCTGAGCCCAGCACCGCGCCTGACTTGGCTTGGGCTGCTTCGACCGCCGCCGGCACTTCCACTCCATAGGCCTGGGCTCGCTGGACGGCGTGGTTCTCCAGGTAGGCGGCGGCGATGGCTTCGCGCCCGGTGGCGATGTTGTGTTCGATACGGCCCAGGGCTTCTTGGTTGAGTTGCTGCGCGCGTTCCGGGGAGGCGGATTGGTGTTCGTAGCTGCCCCGGTCGTTCGCACCGGACACGGCAGTTTTGACCTGCCGCTCCCATGCCTGGCTCTCGGGATTGCGATGCCAGTTCTGGTTGTCTAGTCCAAACTGGTCGCTGGCCCGTGCAGGGAGGTTGAACGGGTCCTGCGGTGGAGGAGCTTTGCCCAACGCCAACTCCACGGCCTTGGCGTTGGCCAGCGCGCCAAGCTCCTGGGACTTGGCATAACTCGCGTTCACCGGCTGCTCGACTGGGTTATTGATGCCATCCTGGGTGCGGTCGATGGAAGCTTCGCGCTGCCAGTTGCGACCATTGAACTGCCACTCCACGCCAGCCTTGTCCGTTTGGTGGTAGATGGCGCGGTTGTCCAGCACCTCGGCGCCTTTGTCGAAGGCCTTGCTCATCAACAGCGCATCGCCCACCACTAGGGCAGCAGGCACGAAGCCGCTGCCACCAATCGCGGCGGCGGTGGACGCGCCACCGGCCCAGCCGCCGACATTGCGCGCCAAAGCATGGGTGACCTCGGACTGCGCAGCCGTGGCATTGCCTTGTTCCAGCAACTCGGCAGATCGGCGAGCTGTCATCACGGCGTCTGCGCCGGTCGCCAACAAACCGCCCGAACGCACCAAGGTGCTCGCCGAAGCGTTGCCCAACAGTAGTTCAATGGAAGCGGCGCCAGTTTGACCGCGAAGAACTCGCAAAGGTCTGGCGGCTTCCTCGCCCAAGGTGTTCTCAACCAGGGCCACGCCCCCCGGCGATATGGTCAAGCGTCCGCCGTGGTAAGCGTTTGAAATAGCCTGAGACAAACCATGACGCTGGAGTTCGACCGCACCACCGCGGGTCAAAGGGTTGGGCACACTCTGGATATGCTGGAGCGTGCTCGCCACACGGGCTTCGGTATGCGTCACCGCCGCCCAGCCGTTATCCACCGCCGCATAGCCCTTCAGACTCTGAAGTTGCACGACATGGGCCTGCCCATAAGCGACTTCGTTGCGAAAGAAGTTCTGGACGCCTGGACGGATGTCGTCAGGCTTCAACCCCAATGGAGCGTTGGTGTGCAGGTCGCCTCGAATGAGGCCCACACGGACGGTATCGCGCAGCGTTTCCACACGCTCAGCGATGCGCTCCAGAGCATCCGCATCGCCCGCCAGCGCTCCCACTCCGTCTGGGGTCTGCTCCAAGCGCCACAACCTCTGCCGTAGCCCGACTTGGTAGTCAGCGATGGGCCCCCCGCTATGCGGAGTGATGCCCAGGGTCTGCGCAAACGCGGGTTCCGATGGCAGGAAGAGTCGGTTTTCCGGCGCGTGAATATCGAAATGCCCTGCGTCCGACAACGCTTTGAGCAAGGGGCTTCGATCCAGCGTTTGTTGCTCGATGGCGTGGTGGTCTTGGAAAACAGGCCTGCTGCGAGACATGGGTCTGGCTCCTTCCTAAACCGTCGGGCTTGCGCGACTAGATATCCGAAGCGTCGATCAGCCAAAGGCCGTCGGCGTCAGTATCGGTCGCCATTCCAGCCGCCGTCACTGCGTCCTTGAATACCCGATCGCAGAAGACTGCACCGGTGTAAGGGGTCTTGAACACGTTAGCGTCGCCCAACCGCTGGCGGTCGAAGGTAACGCTGGCCCCACCCGTCAGGTCGTAGAACTTGCCGTTAACGAACGGCTCTGTGGTGTCAACAAAGAGTTGTGAGGCCACTTCATCCAATGCGTCGATTTGTTGGACCACGTCGCAAAGGAAATGTCGCGGCCCAGCGCTGCCGTCGGCCAGGCGGTAGTCCACTTCTGCGAACGCAAACGCGCGGGGATCAATAGTTGCCATGACTTGCTGGAGCCGCTCAGACACCAGCCAGTAGCCGCTGAAACCAGGTTCCAGGTCCAAAGGTGGCGGGCCCTTGCTGGGGTTGTAGACCAAGCGCGGGGTCTCGCGAAGTGGTGGGAAGCCGCCGCCTTCGGGGAGCAGAATCAACCGAGGTGGCGAAAGCAGCCGGTCTAGATTTTCGAAGACCACGCCGTTGGTCGGCCCGTTTATCTTGCCCGCCTCAAGCATGAAAAACTCCCCAGGCTTGGGCTGACCGGCGTTTGTCGATTCCATATGCAACATTCCACTGTCTCTCGGCTGGCTGAAAAGCTTACCCTCAAGCCCTCATTGAACCAATATGCCTGCTGACAGAAAACCCCGCGCTAGCGAAGCCACTTAGAATTGCTCTACCCATCATCAAATGCTAGCTATTTCAATCCCGCTCGAACCATCAGATCCAAAACCTTTCCTCCAGGCGTTAGGCTAATCGAGGCGTGACGATGCGCCAGTGCAACGGGAACGATCGCACTTTCATACAAATCCATCTCGAAATGCCTAATGAGGTCGCACGCCTGCTGGATCATGGTCCCATAACGAGCCGACTCGACTTTAGCCTTGGAAAACCCTAAGCCTCCCTTGGCATAGGTCTTGTCTTGAAACGGATAGGGTATTGCGAAATTGAAAATCCGTCCACTTTCAGTGCGAAATAAAAAGTCTTGGCCATAGTAAGTCTCGTTGCCGAAGTTATCAGACGGTGATTCGGCACCAGTGATGTATTGATTACGATACTCATCGTCAACCACTCGTAAGGACCCAGGCCTAATATGAGCTTCAATCAACTTTGCATGATCCATCAAACCCCCAGTCTTCTGAAGGCCCAAGACAAGCATAGGCCGAAGATTTCGACACGCAAGCTCTTCGTTGACTTGGTATATCAAACGTTGGAGGCGCTGAGAAAGTTTTGCAGGCTCACCGAATATTGCTAGAGGCCCGTCCACCACAAAAGAAAGATCAGAAAGACGAGAAATGTCTTCGATCTGGACTTGCTTGACGAAAGAAGCGAGCATCAGATGCTCGACTGCATTCATCATGCGGGTCATCGCTGAACTGTTGTCACCGAAATCGCTAATTCCCTCATGCAAGCGGAGAGAATCACTAACATAGATCGGAGCCGCGCAAACCGGACAGGCAAGCTCGTTGGCAGCGCCATCAAATACTAAAGAAATCTCTTCCTGACAACTTGGACACTTAGATAAACTAATGTGGCCCACTTCTAGGTCACGCAAAGTTTTCAGTAGGGTCTGACCACGGTGACTTTCACTCCCCACCCTCTGCAGGTGATCGAAAAGTGCATGCCGGAAGCCGTCTTTCACACCCTTGCTCCCCTTATAACGAACATTGCTTCCTGGCATTGTAAAGGTAACCGGGTGTGCCTCCCTGTGGATCTCAGCAGCTCGAAAAGGGTCAACGAAGCGCCCACCGGCAGGGACCAGAGCAGCATACTTCTCCATATTCACAAGAACGTGGCTAACCTTTAAAAATCCAATCTGCGTGCTGGGCAACCGCTCACTTATCGGCGTGTCACTCTTGCTGGCATCTGAGGCGATGACCATTCGTGGTAGCAATGGCTCCGGACTACTGGGAGCCGTGGTAAATAAAGCCCCAATTTTTGCTGCTTCCTGTTCGGAAGGTTGTCGAAGGTAAGCGCAGCTTTCCAAAAATGTGGCCACGTCAGGGTTGCGAACAAAGTCCGCATGCCCGCCTTTACCTGCTCGTTCACCTGGGTAGGGCATCGTCAAACAACTCCGAGTCCAAGCTGACCAGCATCCACACCGAGCTGCTGCATTTCTTCGCGAACCTGCTCAGGCGTAAAGCGATTGATTTGCGTAGGAATCACAAAGGGCGCTGAGAGAGTTTTAATCCGGGCAAAGCCTACATCTTGAGCAGACTTCAACGACGGCAGAAAATCACCGAAGTCGTAAAATTTCCCGAGCGTTCGCAGCTCGTCATCGTTGTTTAGGTGCGTAACGAACCAGTTCTCTGTATTCGCCAGAATGTTCGGATGGACAGACGATGGTTCTTGAGTTGCATAGACAAATGCGATCTTTGCTTTCGCACCCTCCTTGGCAATGCGCGGCCAGGTAGCAGTGAGCTCGGACTTCTTCCCGATCAAGTTGTGAGCTTCCTCGACATACAGCACAACATTTTGCGGCACCTTCCCCTGATTGAGTTCGCCCATCTGACGTTCAAAGAGCTGACGCGCGATACGTTCAGATAAAACTTCGCGAATTTCAACCGGCCCAACCGACAAATCAAGTATAACAATCTTACCCTTTGACAGATGGGCAATGATTTCCACGGTTACGTCGGCGCTTCGGCGTTCAGAGTGGTATGGGGTATACGCCTGAACAGCCCTGTATCCTCCGAATGGTTGGCCGCGCGTGTTCTCACGCGCAAGCATGTTTAAAAGAGCCTCTAATGTTGGATCTACCCAGGACTTTCCCTTGGTCGAGGACTCCAAACCAATCGTGGGTTTACTACCTTCCTTTTGCCGTTCTTTAAGGGTTCGATTAGCCAAACGTATGGCCTCAAACCATACACAAGCATCTTCAAGAGAAGATTTCTCGGAAGACGGGACATGAACCCCATCGATTGTCTCAGTCACCTGCTTGACCAAGGCCCTGCTAAGCGGGACTTTAACGACGAAGTTAGATGGCGCGCGATAACCCGCTTTTGAGAGAATGCATTGAAAGACCGCGACGTGCCTCTCCCACCGCACATGATCTCCTTTGTCCTGTGTGCTTGGCTCTTCCAAAGATGTGCCCATAAAAGCTTCCAAATCTTGGCCAGAGTAGGACGAGGGAGTCGCTCGAAAGAGCGATTGAATCAAACCAATTGCCTGCGCGGGCTCCTGGTAGAAGTTGGTCCGGAGATCCTCGAAGCCCTGGGTAGTCATGGCTCGGTAACGCACCACGCGCTCCTGGCCAAAAACCGCTGCGATAGAGCTCCCATCGTCCTGGTGGTTAGCATTTGCGTATTCACCATTGACATCGAAGATCAACTGACCAACATAAATATTCGATTTCAAGGCGGCCAACGCGACAGCAGAAACAGTCGTTTTCACAGTATTGGACTTACCGGTTCTGGTCATTCCCAACACTGCTGTTCGCCGCGCCAAGAAGTCTGCGGGCTGGATACGCACCGGGACACGCACCTCGTCTTTACCTCTATGCAACCGATCGGTTGAGGTGTAACGAACTTGGCCAATGTCAATCGGCCGGGGCGCTTCTTCAAACCCTGATTTCTTAGCCTCTTCCTGTGCCTTGGCTTTGACTTCCGGATTCATGTGATTGACGATCATTTCCAAGGCCTCGGCGCGCGGCTTGTAAGCGCGCATCCTTGACAAGCTCATGAAGTTTTCTAAATCACTTCCCAGGCGTAGTTGTCCATCAGGACCGGTGTAGAAGGTTCCAAGCACCCGACAGCGCATGCCACCCCATTGCAACTCGTTGGCTGTCATGGGGTCGAGACCATCATTTTTATCGCCTGGATAACGCTCGTTTTCCAACCGACGCTGGTGGTGCTCGATGCGTGTTCGAACCATATCTCCGTCCTGAGGCAGCGGCGATGGACCGAGCACCCGCAACAACACCACCTCTCGGTCAACCTCAAAAGACTCTGAAAATTTCTCTGGATCGAATCCAGCGGCAACGAGAAAGGAATTGTGAGGCAAACCGTTGACTTCATGCTTGAATTTGTCGTTTGTCTGAATCAGACACTCGTCGTAAGACATACGATAGACGTAGCCGACGAAAGACTGGCTGGGCTTGCCTATCAGCCGTGACAGCGGAGTGTTCGACAAAACTTGAGTAAGAAGTCCGTTCATGCCTATTTCCTTCTTAAGCGCATTCACTTAGGGCCATGCGACGCGTAAGCGTAGGGGGCATGGGAAGAGTGAGATTGTTATAGAAAAGCACCTCGCTCGCCAATGGACGGGCCAGATGTGTTGAGTATGTAAGCGAGAAAAGTGTCGACTTCATCCCCTTATAAATCTTACGAATCTCAGAAGTGTCGTCGTAAGTAATCACAAGAGGTTGCTCTAGCCGCTTGGCTGCGTGTGCGACCAAAGCATGGTCACCATGCCCATAGCAATTCCGGTAAAGCTGAGACCCTTTAACGTAATAAGGCGGGTCCATGTAAATAAGCGTTTTTTTAGGAAGCTTGCTCCTAATTTTCGAGAATAGCTTTAGCGCATCAAGGCCATGCACTTGAATACGGTCAGAGTAAGCTGCAACTGCTTCAATGCGCGCGACCAATCTCTCACGGTTGTAGCGTGCGTCCAGCTTGTAGGGGCCGGCTTGCTCTTTCCCTCCAATAACGCCCCCATTTAGAATTCCCGACCGACTGGTTCGGTTCAAGAAGAAAGCAGCGAAACCGACCTCAGCAGGTGTGTGATTTGCTATGTCTCGCAGCACCTGTTGGGACCAACCACGGGTCTCCATCGTTGGAGCATGCGCCCAAATAAGACGTATCAACTCGTCAGGACGAGCAACTAATGTCTCCCAGAAAGCATGAATAGCTGGGTCTGCGTCATTGATCACAATTCGCTTAGCATGCCCTCGCAGAAGCAAATAAAGGGCAGCCCCAGCCCCACCTGCATAGGGCTCGACATAGCACCCTCCTTCCAAGCCATTTTCACGCATCAGCCTTGCGAGCCAAGGCCCCATTCGACCTTTGCCACCTGGGTAGCGCAGAGGGCTATAAAAGTTTCCGTCCTTACCCTCGCTCATGTCACAGTTTTGCTCTTTTTCAGTAAGGCAATGCTAAAGACGGGTGCTGATTTGTCAATCGTGGAGGCTTTTCGCAAACCAAATTTGGAGCAAGCGATCAAAGTTCCGCAGTTCCATCCGAGCTTCGCAGGCGAGGAGAAGCAGCTTGCATGGTCATTGGGGTCCAAGTAGTGCCGTTAGTCTAACAAGCAGGGTGGCTCGCATCTCTAGGGCCGAATTACGCGCTTGGCCCGCGACCGCTACTGGATCTGCCTACGACAGTAAAGTCACTCACCAGCCATCCATAGGCATCGCTGAGTGCACCGGCGATGTCCTCTTTGCTCTCGCATTCGACCGTGGCTTCAGCGGGCAAGTCAGGACATTTGCCGCCGGTCTCCCACACAATTCCTCGCACGCGGAACGCCTTCATTCCTGCTCCATGGATGTGGATCTGCCTCGGCAGTCTAGCGTCGGCAGACCGGGCCGGTGAAGGGGGCGGGCTATGCCCACCCCCTTGCCGCGAGGCTGACGCTCTTCTGGCCACCGATGACCAAGTGGTCCAGCACTCGGATGTCCAGGAGGCCCAGCGCTTGCTGCAGGCGCTCAGTGACTTGGCGGTCGGCTTGGCTGGGCTCCGGATTCCCGCTCGGGTGATTGTGAAAGAGGATGACAGCCACCGCGTTGAGCTCAAGGGCACGCTTGGCGACGACCCGGCTATGGACTTCGCAGCCGTCGACGGTGCCGGTGAACAAGTGCTCGGTAGAAATGATGTGGTGCTGGTTGTCCAGGAAGACGACACCGAAGACTTCGTGCGTCAGGTGAGCGCAGCGGGCAACCAGGTAGTCGCCGGCTTGGTCGGGGCTGTGGATGCGGCCTTGGCGTTGAAGGCGCTGTTCCAGGATGGTCGCGGCGGCGAGCAAGATGCCCTCCTCGTCCATCTGAAGTTGGTATTGAGCCTTCAGGTCTTGGGTGCGCTTCATCGGTTCTTCTCCACCAGCGCGTTGTGCGCCTCGTGGGAACCGACCAGCGAAGCGCCAGGCCCTGCCGCACCCGGAAGTGAGCACCGTTAGGCGCGCAGCGGAGGGCCGCAACAAAGCGCCAGCGTCGAGGAGGAGGCTCGCCCTTGCGGTCGGGGCAGCGAAGCTAAGGTCCCTTTGAGAGGCCCAGCGCTGGTGGAGATAGCACGATGCATGCCCTACAAGGCCTACGGGCCAAACGGCATTTGGATGGGCGGGGTCGATTGATGGCAGCAGGCGATGACTGGGCTTTGCAGCCAGTGATGAGGCCACTGCGGAGCTTTGCTTCCTTGCGTGAGGCCTGCATGCCTGCGCACGACAAGTGCACTGCTATCCAAAAGGATGGACCAAGGCAGCACCGATGGACTCAGACGTTTTGGTCTGTGCTCTCGAGCCCGTGCCAGGACAAGATTTCGTCAGCTCGACGGCCGACGAACTGCACGTCCTCACCAGTCGTAGCCTCTTGCTCGATAGCAGCAGCCATGTTGGCAAAGGCTTGCCAGAAGTGGCGGCGATCAGGGCTAGACGCGCGCAACGCTGGCACCGCTGCGTCTAGTTGATTGAGGTGGATGCGCAACTCGGCTCGGTCCATGGGCTCGAGTATCGGCAGCCCGGTCGCACCGCTTGAGACGCATCGTCGCCAGGGCAGCACGGAGTCAGTTTCTTTCAGGTGCCGGCACGACGCTGCTCAAGCGTCCCGCGGGGTGAGCGACCATTGTGTCCCACGTCCGGCAAGCTCACATTGAACCTCCGACGTTTACCGCGCCATAGGTCTCGCGCCCGATGGAATGTCAGAAAGTTCCGAACCAGGCTCATTACTCTTTGTATAATAAATTAAAACTAACAATTAATAGTCTAACATTTAACTTATATTCACTTTAAAGCAACGCTACTTAAGCTATTTAGTTAGCTTATTTACTGCAAACAGTACGCAATTGACTGCGATAAATCGACACAAATTCTCTTGAAACCCTTGGTTTACAAGGCTTCTCGCCGGATAACGAATTGGCGGACCCGGGAAGCACTCCATTGGGAATATCCCAACACCTAAGGACTGCGCCGCCGCCGCAAGTTTTTGTATCGACCCCGTTGACGAATTTTCGTCCTGTCATATCCCTACTTCCATCTCCGATGGAAGTGACCCATGACCGCTTTACCCTCCTCAGCACTCAACGATTACATCGCTTCGCCCTTCGGCCTCCTGCACTTGGAAGGCATCCACGTCGGACGGTTCCGCATCGACCGCGCCATCATCCGAGGTCGGGAAGCCGCCATCAATCTCCAGGAGTGCATCCTCGCCGCGCTCGACGAAACCGGGCGGAAGAGCGGCCTGAAGAACAGCGACGTCCCCCCGATTTTGAGTAGCGCCGCAGTTTGGAGTCCAATTCCCTACCCGAAGGAGATTGGACGTGAAGAAGCGTTTTACTGACGAGCAGGTCATCGGCTTTCTGCGTGAGGCCGAAAGCGGCGTGGCGATCAAGGATCTGTGCCGGCGCCATGGCTTCAGCGAGGCCTCCTACTCCCTGTGGCGCAGCAAGTTTGGCGGGATGAGCGTGCCCGATGCCAAGCGACTCAAGGACCTGGAGGCAGAGAACACGCGCCTGAAGAAGCTGCTCGCCGAGCAGGTGTTCCAGAACGATCTGATCAAGGAGGCGCTGCAAAAAAAATGGTGAGCGCACCGGCGCGTCGTGCGCTGGTGCGCGAGTGGATGGGGCGAGGGGCCAGCGAGCGTTGCGCGTTGGCCGCGATCGGCATGAGCGCCAGTGCGCTGCGCTATTGCCCGCGCGAGGACCGCACCGTTGCGCTACGCGAGCGCATCGTGGAACTGGCGCATCGCCACAAGCGCTACGGCGTGGGGATGATCTATCTCAAGCTGCGCCAGGAAGGGCGCCTGGTGAACTACAAGCGTGTGGAGCGCTTGTATCGCGAGCAGCAGCTGCAAGTCCGCCGCCGCAAGCGCAAGAACGTGCCAGTGGGCGAGCGTCAGCCGCTGCTGCGTCCATCGCAGGCCAACCAGGTGTGGTCGATGGACTTTGTGTTCGACCGCACCGCCGACGGCCGGGCGATCAAGTGCTTGGTGATCGTGGACGACGCCACACATGAGGCGGTCGCCATCGAGGTGGAGCGAGCAATCTCGGGCTATGGCGTGGCGCGTGTGCTGGAGCGGCTGGCCATCAGCCGCGGCTTGCCAAAGGTGATCCGCACCGACAACGGCAAGGAGTTCTGCGGCAAGGCGATGGTCACCTGGGCGCATGCGCATGGCGTGCAGTTGCGACTCATCCAACCCGGCAAGCCGAATCAGAACGCCTATGTCGAATCGTTCAACGGCCGGCTGCGCGATGAATGCCTCAACGAGCACTGGTTCCCGACACTGCTGCACGCACGCACCGAGATCGAGCGCTGGCGACGCGAATACAACGAGGAGCGACCCAAGAAAGCAATTGGCGGCATGACCCCGTCCGCGTATGCCCAACAGCTGGCCAACACCGATATCATCAACCCCGGACTCTAGACCCGGCCGCTACTCAGGACGGGGGGACGTCGCCACATCCAAGCGCTCTGGAAGCTCCTGCGCTGGGCCCCAAGGAACCTATTGTCGGATCCGCTGCTGAAGGACCTCTCCTTTGATGAAGCGATCGCGCTGGGGAAAGAGCAAGACGTGCCGCCGCTGGCGCCTGCCACCGAGGAACGCCACCGCCGATTCCTTGTTGCCTTCTTCAACCACCTGGTCAACGGACAGACCATCGACTTGTCACCGATGAAGGCATTCCGAAAGCCCAAGAAGGACGACACCATCGATCCCGACAAGGCGATCCGCCTGTTCGAGGACGCAGACCTGCAAGCCATTTTCGACCCCGCGACATTCATTCCTTGGGCAAAAAAACCGCAGTATTGGTGGGCACCGATGATCGGCCTATATACCGGAGCCAGGGTCAATGAAGTCTGCCAGCTGAAGCTGGCAGACATCATCGAGGAACGCGGGGTTTGGTGCATTGCTTTCCAGAAGACGTTGGACCAAGACTTGGCCGCAGACCCAAAGCGACGACGGCGCAGCCGGCAAAGCATGAAGGGCGCGGGCTGCATGCGCATCATCCCCATTGCCAAGCCGCTGTTGGAGGCAGGCCTCCTTGAGTTCGTGGAGGACATGAAGGAGACGGGCCATCCGCGGCTGTTCCCGCTGCTCTCTGCTGGGGTGAACCGCACCACCGGGGAAACCAACGCACGTTACAGCCAGCAGTTCGTGGTCGATTTCGGCCGCTACCTGAAAAGCCTCGGCTTCCCCAAGGGCATCGGGTTCCATGCCTTCCGCCACACGCTGGCCACCGAGCTCGATGTCCAGGACGTTCCGGAGAAGGAGATTGCCCTGGTCACCGGCCACAGCACTGATCCACGGGACCGAGTCCAGGTGCTTCGCAGGCACTACCTCCACAAGAAGCCGCAGGTGACCCGGAGCAAGCAGATCAACGCCCTGGAGTTGTATCAGCCCAACGTGGAACTGCCGCGCTATGAGCGGGGGCAGTTCGCCAAATGGCTGACCGATGAAAGCAAGTTCTATCCATGACGGGCGTTTGTGGTCGACCTGGCCCGCCTGCCAACCGCCCGCTTTGCGTGGCACCTCGTTAACGAGACCCGGCTATGGATATTCCGTTAGTCTATGCGCCAGCGCCAACTCGAGCGATAAATTAAAGAGTTGTTGAACGTATTCCATGTGACCTTCTCCCACATGGACTTTCCATTTGAAATCTTCGCCTCCTCCGCCAGCATGCTGTAGACGCTTTCGGTGATGTAGGTGTAGCTCGAAGGAAGCGCAGTCAACTTGGCTGCGTAGTTCGCCGCTCTTCCAACCCAAACCAAGTCATTCGCACCGCGAGCGCCCGTTTTCGCCACGAACAGGGAGCATGCGTCTATCCCGGTCACATGCTTCAAAGCAAACTTGTTGCTCGTGTAGCGCGCATCCTTTTTGGGCATGATGATCTCATCAACAGCCCACTTGATCTTCATGGCGGCTCTGGCAGCTCTTGTGTTCTTCCTTTCCCCGATGAAGACCGCCATGGCACGGTCGCCATCGTAGGCAGTTACAACTCCGCCTTCCTCAGCAATGATCCGCGCGCAGCAATACAGGTAAGTCTTGTAGATTTCAGCCGCGAACCAGTTCTTGTAACCATCCACCATCGCGGTCGAGCCGTCGAGATCGGCATACAAGACAGTTCCATCAATAGTGATCGCCGTGTTCTTGAGGGTCAGCCTACTATCTTCATCAGGAACCTTCTTGCCCTCCGTTGTCTCCCACTGTCCCTGAAATACGTCCTGGCAGAAAGCCGCCAACTCGTCTTTAAGTCCCATGTTGTCCCTAGTCCTTGGCGCCTGCTGCCAGAATCAATTCTCGAAGCCTCGCGCACGCGGGCGCTATATAGTGTTCTGCATCCGTCCCGGGCACGTAACTATATGGGATGGTCGTCATGCCGGCCAAGTCGCTCGGCAACTGTATATCCACGTCACGCGGCTCCATAAGGAACGCACGCCGTCGTCCAAGTCGCCCCATGAAAAGGCCAAGCTCAAAGGTCACGTTGTCGCGCATTGCGGGCCACTTGGTCTCGCGCGTGATGACCACATCATCTGGTTGGGCCACTGCAATCGCAAAATCCGAGTCGTCCAACTGCGCTTCCAACTCGTCCAGCGTGTAGCTCGATGCTCGAAAGACGCCGTTCTTCCATGCCACCGCCAAGAACCGGTCATGCTCGAATTGTTTGATGAGCAAGTCCACGATAGGAAGCGCCTCCGCCGAAGACACTATAAAGACCCGAACCCGCTCTCGCTGGGTTGTTACCAAGTGATTTCGCTCCGCGAGTCTCCGGGAAAGTGTTGCCGCAATCCGCCTCCACACGTCGGGGAACTGCTCCGCAGCTGCCGAGAATTCGGCCTCGCTGACTTTGAGCAAGACGGTTTTTTCAAGGGAGATGACCGATGCCGCCCGGGGCTGCGAGGGTTCGACTGCGGCCATTTCGCCGACGGGATCGCCCGGAAAGCGGTTCGCCACAACCTTGCCGTTGACCCGAACTTCGACTTTGCCGGTGATGATGAAGAAAACTTCCGAAGTCTGATCGCCCTGATTGATAAACGCAGTCCCCGCAGGAATCTCCATCAACTCGCCCGCGGCGACAAGCCGCTCAGCAAGCTGCTGCCGGTTTGCTACCAACCTATGTTCCGTCAGGACCGCGACTAAGCGCCGTCGCCCCTCGTCCCCCTGGAATCGCTCGATCATTACGCCCCCTATAGCGCCTACGTCTGTTCAGGATGGAGCACGGCCGCCCGCTATTCAAGGCGCATCCCAGGACCATAGTTTTACCTTGCTGAGGAAACCTTACATCCTGCCTCATCTTGCAGGCCTGCTTACCGAGCCTGTGGCAAAGCGCGCGTCTGTGACTCTGCCAAAGATGTGCCACTTCCGTGTGGCACACGTTTCTTATTTCTTCTTAGGCTTCGGAGGCGGCGTTTTGATCGTCTCAACCACCGACCCCTTTTTGTCCCGCTGAGCTTCCTTCACGGGCTTGAACTGACCCGTTCCAGCATCGCGTCCGACTTTCCTCGTTGCCATTTGCAGCTCTCCTTCTAGAAAGGGAACCAACGACAGTCACCGCTTGAGCTTTTTCAGCAACCAAAGCGCCGCATCAGCGCGCTCCTCCGGCGAAAGCTCTTCCAACGCCAGAATAACGTCGGCCACGTGGTCGTCTCTCGCGACTAAGTAGGCCATGGGCACGCCCAGCACGTCCGCCAGCCGCGCCAACCCGTCCAAGTCGATCCCGCTGACCTCTGTTTCATACCGGTTGACCCGACTGCTCGCCAGCTTCTTATCGAGCCCCATCAGAACCCCCAGCGCTCGCTGGCTGGCGATGCCGCGCAACTCCCGAGCCTGTTTCAGGCGGGCAGCAAAGAGAGCTCGGGGAGAAGCCTTCGGCACGTGAACGGATGTTGAAAAGTTGGCCGGACAGCATGACTTGCTCCTCCACTGCATGGCAGACTCTTCATGAAATGTAGCACCCTCCAACAACACACGGGGATTTCATGAAGACCGCAAGGATTGCAGGCGCCGCCCTGCTCGCATTGACCATGGCCGGCGTTGCCCAGGCCCAGGACACCCAGCCTCCAAAGCCCAGCTTCTTCCGTCAGCTCGGAAAAAGCCTGGCCGACTCTGGCAAGCAGATGGTCGGCATCCAGCCGAACTCGGGCAGCAAAACCAGCGCGCAAGGCACTGGCGCCATCTACGTGCCTCTCAGCGGCGCCGGGAAGCTGCCCGGGCTCTTCAAAGGCGACAACCACCAGCAAGCCCAGCTCGGGAAGTTGGACTGGCCCCGAGTCGCGTTGATCTTCACCGAGTGGGGCGCTTCGCTGCCCTGCTGGACGGCGGAGGCCCGCATCTGGACCAGCCCCACGGCCTCGACCACGGAGACCTTCCGGACCTGCTTCGATGCCCCGCTGACCGAGACCGATGACTTGGGCGAGACCGCGGAGCTCAACACCTCCGCTCTGTGGAAAGGCAGGGATTCCCTCAACGGCATCCGCGTGCCGCCCAGTAAGCCCAACACAGGCACTCAGCGCTCCACCGGTCCCAACCCTCCGGCCCAGCCCTTCGTCGTCAACGTGAGCCGCCCTGGCGTCGCTGACCGTGCTGTGGATGTGTCGCTGCGCGTGGCATGGGTCAGCGGCTTCATCCAGACCGCGGATCTGCACCCGGGTCCTTCCGGAATGCTGACCCCATTCAAAGATTCCAGGCTTTGGATTGCTGGCTTCCAGGCTGACGGGAATCGCGACAAGTAAGCCGCCTCCGTCCCTGCTCCCATTACTCAATAAAGGAACGACATGAAAAACGCATGGATTGGTCTGGTCGCGTTGACCACAGCCTTTGGCCTCACCGCCTGCGGCGGCAAGCCCTCGTCTGACAACGCCAAGGAAGCCTTTGTCCAACTGCTGAAGGACAGCGGAGCCGGTCAGGTCAGCGACGTCCAGGGCTTTGAACTCACCGGCTGCGTGGAAGCGGAAGGCGCCGAGGGCTACCGCTGCGACACCCGCGGCAAAGTGTCTATCGACATCGGAGGCCGCCAAGTGCCCATCCCCGTGAGCAAGAACCTGCGCTACGCCAAGAGCGACGGCACCTGGAGGGCCTACGCCAAATGAAGACCCAACCCAATTCGATGGTGGGAACGACAGCCGGCGCTGTGGGCGGCTTCCGCGAAGACGGCGCCATGCGCGCTGTACCTAGTCGCCCCTGAAAAACCCCCAAACCACATCCATTGCAGGGCGTCCCCCGCATTTTCGGCGTGCTGGAACTGCCAGTTTTCGTTACTGTACGCGCTGGTTTCTGGCAGTTTTCGCCCATGCGTACACGCCGTCCTGCCGCCGAGCAGTTGCCTGCCGATGAGTTGTTTCGTTCGCGTCTGGAAAACCAGATCGACCTGCGCCATCCACTGGTTCAGCTGAGCCATCGGCTGCCGTGGAGTGCGTTGGAGCAGGCGCTATTGCCGCGATTGCCGGCCACAACTGCCAGCGGCGGACGGCCCGGCCTGCCGATGCGTCTGATCGCCGGGCTGCTCTACCTCAAGCACGCCTACGACCTGTCCGACGAGGCCGTATGCGAGCGCTGGCTGGAAAATCCGTACTGGCAGTTCTTCACCGGCGAGGTGGTATTCCAGACCTGCTTGCCGTGCGATCCCAGTTCCCTGACACGTTGGCGACAGCGTCTGGGCGAAGCGGGCATGGAAGAGCTATTGGCGCACACGATCAACACCGCGCATGCGATGAAGGCGGTGGATGCACGCGAGTTGTCGCGGGTGATCGTGGACACCACCGTGCAGGAAAAGGCGATCGCCCATCCCACCGACAGCCGGCTGCTGGAGGTGGCGCGCAAGAAGCTGGTGCTGCTGGCCAAGCGCCACGGCATCGCACTACGACAGACCTATGCGCGGCAAGGCCCGGTCTTGAGCCGCAAGGCCGGGCGCTATGCGCATGCGCGCCAGTTCAAGCGCATGCACAAGGTGCTGCGACGCCAACGCACGCTCCTGGGACGCGTATTACGCGATCTGCAACGCAAGCTGGACCCCTTGGTGCGTGAGCGCATCAGTGTCTGGCTGGAACGCGCACAACGGGTGTTGACACAACGCCCCAAGGACAAGCAAAAGCTCTACGCCCTGCATGCGCCGGAAGTGGAATGCATGAGCAAGGGCAAGGCACGGACACCTTACGAATTTGGCGTCAAGGTCGGCATTGCGGTGAGTGCGCGCAAAGGCTTGATCGTGGGCGCGCGCAGTTTTCCCGGCAATCCTTACGACGGCGATACGTTGGCCGAGCAGCTGGAGCAGACGCGTGGGTTGCTGCAGGATGTGAATGTAACCCCGCAGGTAGCGATCGTGGACCTGGGGTATCGCGGACGTGAGGTAGATGGCGTGCAGATCCTGCATCGCGGCAAGGCCAAGACGCTGACACGACGGCAATGGAGCTGGATCAAACGCCGGCAAGCGGTGGAGCCGGTGATTGGACATCTGAAACAGGACTGCCGCTTGAATCGCTGTTATCTAAAGGGTGCCCAAGGCGATGCACTGCACGTGCTCGGCTGCGCCGCCGGCTACAACCTGCGCTGGCTGATGCGCTGGATCGCCTTTTTGCGTGCCTGGTTGCAGGCGATGGCAGGGGCATCCTTGAGCCTGGCGCACCGGTCGCCGCTGACCTTTGGTGCTTGAAGGGGGTTTTTCAGGGGCGACTACCTAAAAAGGTGACCACTCCGCACAATCGATTCTTCTGGTGGTTCTCGCTCAGCCTGCTCTTCCTAGGCCCATTCGGCTTTATCGTTGGGCCGCTCATGGCTCGGCGAGGTTTGCGAAAAGCAGAGCGCCTCTACGCTTTCGAGGCTCACATGGCCCGCCAGCGCGATCGTGGCTTCAGCTGGTGGCAGTGGTGGGTCATGACCCCGCTGACCGCGATGGGGGCTTTCTGGGTCAGCTCGATGCTCAGCGGAGTCCCCATGGTGCTGCTCGTGCTCTGGGTGCAACTAACTAGCTAAAAGTGATCCTTGAGAGGCTCAATGAAGAGACTTGAGAATCCAAACAAAAAGCCCAGTTAAACTGGGCTTTTTTACAGCACATTCTAGTCAAAAGCCGTAGTAAAAAGGTAGTCTAAGCAATCCACTATTTCGCGAGTCGCTGCTTTGGCATTACCCAAAAGTGAACCAAGCTTCCCCGTATCGATCGCGGCAATCTCCAACGGCTGCAATACGAGTTGAATCCCGCCGATAGCAATAACTGGATTTAACTTTGAATCCTTGATGATCCCGAATTTTGCCTTCTCCACAAGGGGAACTACTACTCTCCTTGGGCTAGCGTTGAAGTCTGACGACTGGACAATCATCATGTAAGGATAAGTATTTTTTGCCTTACCGCCATATTCGTGAACATCGAACTGGGCCATTATAAGGATGACACCTCTTCCGCGAAAGAAGGATTGCTCTTCAGAAATTCTCCCCAAGCTTCAGCAGCCAGATGACGGGAGTTCTTCTGAGAATACTCCTCGCTTTTTTTGACCGCGACGAAGTCTGCCAATAGAGATTCCACCTCTGCTGAAAGATTTTCAGTAAAGTGTTTCGCTTCGGCCACCAAATCTGTATTCAGAGAAAGGTTGACGTCTCTTTTGGGCGCCATGAGGTTGTAGAAGCTCTTCATTGCCTTCTCCAGTCGAGATTACGTATCCATGATATGCGCGAAGATGAGTGTTGACAAGAGGCACACTTAAACGCTAGGCATCGCTGCAGCATGGTCCATTCGCTTCACGAATGGTTCCCGCAGCACCATGCCTACACTATGAATTGACTCGATCAGCTCCTCGAATCGAACTCGACCGCATACGTGAACGCATCTGGAAGCTTAGGTGCAATCGAGTGCCAGACTTGAAGACTCTTGGGGAGAAGCGCTCGCGAGTCGAAACGCGTTTTGCCAGGCACCTGAAAGCCGTTCCACTGCCGATTCAAGCGTATTTGCCGTAGGATTATGCACGCTCGTGTCGGCCCAAGGATATTTGCCGCAACTTCAGGGGGCAGCCCTTAGCTACCGGAGGCGCGTTGTGCGTCCTCCTGGACCTGCAAGGGCCATCGCTCGTGAGGCACCCATACTTTAACGTTGGGCTAGCGGCACAGAAGCCAGCCCGCTACAATGGCAGACCACAAGGCAGGACACCTTCCTGGTTTGCGTGGCTGTAGGAGAGTCAGGAAGTTAGAGCGGGATCAGTACCTCCCCCTCTCTCCGCCAGTTTCATGATTTGCGCACAGGCACCAACGCCGCAAATCGCAGGGCCATGCCAATGGCCCACGTCTTATGGTGGCCCCGTCGGTCCCTCGCGACGCTAGATCGAAAATCCCGCCAGGGCCGGAAGGCAGCAACGGTATCGATTGACGCGGGCGCCGAGGTCAACCGGCGGGGACACCACCCTCACTTTTCGACAGACGCCCCTCGAACCAGGCGGAACGCTGACTTGCGTGCAACTGATCGAGCAAGAAGCAGCACTCTTCCTGCGCCACGCTGTGCACCTATGCGCAAAGCCGATCAGTTATTCGTTCGTGCCCGCCGTGACACCGGCGCGCGCATTCCCGAAGCGTTAGCTTCTCCCACGGCGCGATACGGACGAGGCGGGCAACCGGCAGGGAGACCCGCCAACGCACGGGCACCCTCGCGCCGCCCGATTCGCAAGCACGCATGCCTACGGTTGCGTTTCTGGATGCAGCCAGCCTGCATCGCCTTCCAGGTAGTACTCGTGCTTCCAGATCGGCACGCGCGCCTTGACCTCGTCGATGATGTAGCGGCACGCGTCGAATGCGGCGCCACGATGCGCCGCACTGACGCCGACCCATACCGCCATGTCGCCGATGCGCAACTCGCCCACGCGATGCACGCACTGCGCGTGCACGATGGCGAACCGTTGCATTGCTTCGTCGAGAACACGCTGCCCTTCGGCCTGCGCGAGCGCGGCGTAGGCTTCGTAGCGCAAGCCGGCCACGCCGCGGCCTTCGTTGTGATTGCGCACCCAGCCTTCGAAGCTGGCGAACGCGCCGGCATGCGGGTGCTCCATGCCGGCACGCAGATGATCGACCGGCAATGCCGCGTCGGACAGCGCAAAGATCCCTGCAACCTGCTCGCTCACGCTCAACCTCCCGACACCGGCGGAATGAACACCACTTCGCTGCCATCGCGCACCGCATCCTCCCAGCGCGCGAAGGCGCCATCCACGGCCACGCGCAACTGCGCAGGCGTCCAGCGCAGTCCATGCCGCGCATCGAGCTGCGCATAAAGCCCGCGCAAATCCGCCGCACCGGTCTGCACGCGCTCGTCGGCGATGCCTGCAGCCTCGCGCAGGCTGGCGAAATACAACACCGTCACCGTGGCCGTCATTGCGCCGCTCCGATATCGCGTTTGCCGCCGCGCTTGGACACCAGCTTGGTCGGGCCGATGCTCATGCTGTGCGACAACGCCTTGCACATGTCGTAGACCGTCAACGCCGCCACGCTGGCACCGGTGAGCGCTTCCATTTCCACGCCGGTGCGATGCACGCAGCGCACCGTGCAACGGATGTCCAACACCTGCTCGCCGGCCCAGTCGATCTCGAAGCGGCATGCATCGATCGGCAACGGATGGCAGAACGGAATCAATTCGTGCGTGCGCTTGACCGCCATGGTGCCGGCGATCACTGCGGTCTCCACGATGCCGCCCTTGGCGCTACGCAGGCCGTTGGCGCGCAGATGTGCAGCTACCGCTGCAGGAAAGCGCACACGGCTTTCTGCGGTGGCGCTACGGGCGGTGACCGCCTTGTCCGAGACATCCACCATGGCGGGAAGCCCGGCGTCATCCAGGTGGGTCAGACGGGCGGAACGGGAGTTTGCAGGCATGGGAAGCGATACGAAGGCAGGCGATCAGGATGCGGCATTCTCGGTGAACAGGGTGCCTTGATGGAACAGCAACTGCCATCCATCAGCTCCTGCGCAACAGCCAGCTGCGCAAGGCCCGCACGACCTTACGACGGCCATCCATCGACGGCGTGCGCAGCTGCGCCAGCACTGGGTCCGCGCTCATCCGCCGATCAAAAACATCTCGACCGGCTTGCCGCGCCGTGGCGCCGAGGCACGCACTTCGCTGTAGCGGTCGCCACGCACGCTCCAGCGCTGACGCAGATGCGTCGCCAGCGCAGGCTCGCCGTTGGCCAGGGCCGGCTTGAGGTCGTGGCCCTGACTGGCAAACAGGCAGGTATACAGATGCCCGTCGGCCGAAACGCGCGCGCGCTGGCAATCGCCGCAGAACGGCACGCTGACCGAGCTGACGAAGCCCACTTCGCCAGCGCCATCCGCAAACGCATGGCGCTGCGCCACTTCACCGGTGTAATTGGCGTCCAGCGCCACCAGCGGCCAGCGCGCGTGGATGCGTTCGTGCAGTTGCGCAGACGTCACCACCGCATCCGGCGTCCAGCCGTTGCAGCTGCCCACGTCCATGAATTCGATGAAGCGCAGCACGTGCCCGGTGCCGCGGAAGTGCTCCACCAGCGGCAGCACCTGATCTTCGTTGACGCCCCGCTGCACCACGCAATTGATCTTCAGACGCTGGAAACCGGCCTGCTCGGCGGCGGCAATGCCGGCCAGCACCTGCGCAATCTCGCCGCGATCGCCACTCATGCGCCGAAACAACGCCGGATCCAGCGCATCCATGCTGACGGTGATGCGTCGCAGCCCGGCCTGCCGCAGCGCAACGGCCTGGCGCGCAAGCAACGTGCCGTTGGTGGTCAGCGCCAGATCCTCGATGCCTTCGATCGCAGTCAGCCGCGCAACCAGGCTTGGCAGGTCGCGGCGCAGCAGCGGCTCGCCACCGGTCAGGCGCACCTTGGTGACCCCGACCGAGACGAAGGCACGCACCAGGGTTTCCAGCTGATCGAAACTCAGCCGTTGCTGCGCGTCGAATCCGTAATCGTCGGGCACGCGATCGGCCGGCATGCAGTAACCGCAGCGGAAGTTGCAGGCTTCGATCACCGACAGGCGCAGATCGCGCAACGGGCGGCGGTAGCGGTCCTGCATCGGCGCTGCGGCAAGATCCGGCAGCAACAAGGCGCCCATCAGCAGCGCACCGTGGCGGCGGTCGGGTCCGCCAAAGTGAGGTATTGACCGGGCACGACAACGCGGTGACCACGTGCACGCAGCACATCGCCGTCGGCGTCGCTGGCGTAGTGGTACAGCAGCATGCGGCTCAACAGGTCCTGCGGGTATTCCCGCTCCAAATCATCCACTCCAGTATGCGACGGGTTGCCGTGAACGCCGCAGTCATGCGCGATGAGCTCGTTGTCGTCTGCATAACGCTTCAGCATCTCTGGGATGGGCCGGGTATCGCCGGTCCAGACCAGCGCGCCCTTCAGACGCAAGCCGTAGGCCGTCTCGGGCCAGTGGTGGCGGACCGGGAACACTTCCAGCCGCACGCCGGCGTGCCAGAACGCGTCGCCAACCGGCACCAGCTGGAACGCATCCCAGAAGTTCGCCCCGCCCTCGGCCAGTACGTTCGGGTAATCGGCGATGCGCCGCTGCAGCAGCGGCACCACCGGCGCCGGCACATACAGGCGCGTGCGCCCGCGGCGTTCGGAGAAATAGCTGTCGACGAACATCCGCTCCAGCCCGCCGACATGGTCCAGATGCACGTGGGTGATGAAGATCGCCTGCGGCAGCTGGCCGTAATGGGCCTGGTAGGCGGTCAGCCCCTCGCTGCCACAATCGATGGTCAGCCATGGCGCGCCAGCGTACTCAAGCGTGGCCATCGGCGAACCCAGCGCCACCGCCGACGCATTGCCGACCCCCTGCACCCGCAAGGCCCAGTCCATCAGTAGCCCCGGCCCCAGGCCAGTTCATAGGCGCGATGCAGGCGCTCGTAGTCCTTGTCGACGTCCTCGCGACTGCGCTTGCCACGCAGCTTCAGCAGCGAACGATGCAGGCGCTTGAGATTACGTTCGCGCCAGCGCGTGGCCGGAATGCGCAGCACGCCGCGGTCGAAATCGATCAGCCAGCCATGCCCGCCGGCGTCGAACAGAATGTTGTGCGCGTTGAGATCGGCATGATCCAGGCCGGCGCGATGGAAGCGCGCAATCAGCTGGCCGGTCGCCTCCCACGGTGCACCGCGGCCGGCCACCTGCGCGTGATCGGCCAGCGAGCGCACATGTTCCAGCCGCTCCATCAATAGCGCAGCGCGATAACCCAAGCCTTCGCGCAGATAGCAGGCAGCCAACGGGCGCGGCACCGGCAACTTGCGTTTGATCAGCTCCCGCATCAACCGGAACTCGGCAAAACTGCGTGTGCGCCCTGCCCCTTTCCACAGATAACGATCGCGGCTCACGTGTGCGGCCATGCCGCCACGCAGATACTGCCGCAGCACGCTGTGGCCGAACGGCGCGTCCACGAACCACGCGCCGCCACGCCCGCCTTCGCCCACCGGCCGCGCCCTGTCGCCCCACGATTGCGGCGAAAACAGGCTGGCATCGGCTTGCCGCAGCCGTTCGCGGTCGAACAGAATGGCACCATAGCCGCGACCTTCGCGGTACGGCGCCATCGCTTCGGTGGCATCGAAAGAAACCATCTATCGAGTCTAACAACACCATGGCTGTAACGCCCGCATCGCTGTGTTTGCTGCGCTTGTCCGCCCTGGGCGATGTCACCCATGTGGTGCCGCTGGTGCGCACCTTGCAGGCAGGGTTTGCGGCAAGCCAGCTGCATTGGATCATCGACAAGGCCGGGCTGAAATTGCTCGATGGCCTGCCCGGCGTGCACTTCCATGCCTACGACAAACGCAGCGGCGTGGCCGGCATGCGCGCGCTGCGCCGGTCGCTGGCACCGCTGGGCCGTTTCGATGCCTTGCTGCAGATGCAGGTGGCCTTTCGCGCCAACGTGCTGTCGGCCTTCGTGCCGGCGCGGCGCCGCATCGGCTACGACCGCAGCCGCTCCAAGGACCTGCATGGCTTGTTCGTCAACGAGCGCATCGCCGACCGCCCCGGCATCCATGTGCTCGACGCCATCGGCAGCTTTGCCGAGCCGCTTGGCCTGCGCCAGACCCAGGTCCGTTGGGATCTCCCGGTACCTGCCGAGGCGCACGCCTGGGCGCGTGCGCAATGGGACGACGATGGCCGCCCGGTGCTGATGATTTCCCCGTGTTCCAGCCACGCGCGCCGCAACTGGTATCCCGATCGCCACGCCGCACTGGCCGATCATGCCGCCGCACAAGGCTGGCGGGTCGTGCTATGCGGCGGGCGCAGCGAACTGGAACGCAGCACCGCCGATGCCATCGTCGCGGCCGCGCGCGCCCCGCTGCTGGACCTGGTCGGCAAGGACACGCTCAAGCAACTGCCCGCCCTGCTCGCACGTGCGGATCTGGTGGCCACGCCGGATTCCGGGCCGATGCACATCGCCAACGCGATGGGCATCAAAGTGCTCGGCCTGCACGCGGCCAGCAACCCGCTACGCAGCGGCCCGTATTCGGACGTGCGCTATTGCGTGGATCGCTACGACGCGGCCGCGCGCAAGTTCCTGCACAAGCCGGCCGACCAGCTGAGCTGGGGTACCAAGATTGAATTCGACGAGGTGATGTCGCTGATCACCGTGGACGATGCAATCGCCGCCTTCGAGCGTTATCGCACCGACCATCCGCGCTGACGATCGCAGCTCAACCAGACCCGCCTACGCCCCTGATCGCGCTGGCTGCATCACCAGCGCAATCCATACCGGCACAATCTATGAGCCAATGCGCTCAGACGCCTTTGGCGCGATAGTCCTGATACGACTTTTCTTCCACATAGGAAGACCCCAGCGCCAGGTTGATCTCTTTCTTGATGCGCGCGCGCTCATCGTTTTCGATGTACACGCTGCGCGCCAGCTGTACGAAGGTGTCGTCGAAGCTCTGCGCCTGTTCCTTGAGGCGGATGTCGTCCTCGATGACCCACAGCCGCTCGTTGACAGCTTTGAGCTCGGCGCGCAGGCGCACGATGTCGTGGCCGGCGGCCGGATGCGCCATCCAGCTGGTTTCCAGCGCAGACAGCTCGTTGCGCACATTGGTCAACTTGGCCGCATCGCTCATGCGCTCGGACTTGATCTGCAGGATCGCGATCTTGTCGAGCAGCTCACCAAAGGACACGGGCACCAGGATCTCGGACATGACAGGCCTCCAACGGGGGTCGAGCGGATTGTAGTCATCGCATCCACAGGCGGCTGCGACACATAAACAAAAGCCCCCTTGCGGGGGCTGATGCGAATCTGGCGACAGAGCGGGGATTCACTCGGCACCACGTGCCTTCGCCGTGCAAACAGCTGCGCTGTCTGTCGAACCCGGGGCTTTTCACCCCCCCAATGACGCCGGCGAAACGCACGCGGCACTGGCACAACTGCTCGCCTCAATCTGGCGGAGAGGGGGGGATTCGAACCCCCGAGGCGCTATAAACGCCTGCCTGATTTCGAGTCAGGTACATTCAACCGCTCTGCCACCTCTCCAGATGGTCCCCAGTGTCCTGGGGCCGTGCATCATACGGGCACACGCGCCAGGCCACAAGCGGCCTGGGCCAGCGCCGGCAGGGTCGGCCATCGCTCAGGCGTGAACCGGTGCTGCGACGCCCGTGTGCGGTCTGTTGCCGCTGACCGGTCGGGCCGCGATGATGGTGGCGCATCTTCATCCTTGGCGACCCGGCCCCATGCTCGAATTCGGACACCTTACCCATGTCGGCCTGCGCCGTGACCTCAACGAGGACACCTATTACGGCGATAGCGAACTGGGACTGTGGCTGGTCGCCGATGGCATGGGCGGGCATGCCTGCGGCGAAGTGGCCAGCGCGCTGGCACGCGAGACCATCGTGCGTGAAATCCGCGCGGGCACTCCGCTGGTCCAGGCAGTGCGCATCGCCGACGAGGAGATCATCAAGACATCGCGCCGTTGCAACGACACCTTGCCGATGGGCACCACCGTGGTGGCCGCACGCGTGCTGGGCCAGCGCTTCGAAGTGGCCTGGGTCGGCGACAGCCGTGCCTATCTCTGGCGCGATGGCCGGCTGGCGCAGTTGAGCCAGGACCACAGCTACGTGCAGGAACTCATCGCCCAGGGCACGCTCACCAGCGAGCAGGCACGCGCACACCCGCACCGCAACGTGGTGACCCAGGCACTGGGCGTGACCGACCCGGCGCATCTGAATGTTGCCACCATGCAGGGCGAACTAAAATCCGGCATGCAGCTACTGCTGTGCAGCGACGGCCTGACCGAAGAAGTGGACGATGCCGCCATCGCGGCCACCTTGTCGCAGGCCGATTGCAGCGCGCAGGAATGCGTGGAATGTCTGGTTGCCGCAGCCCTGGATGGCGGCGGTTCGGACAACATCACCGCGATCCTGGTGCGCAGTTACTGACGCGGCGGCCCCAACGGCGGCAATCCACCTTGTGCCAGACGCCTCAGCCGGCAACAGCGATTTCTTCGGCCGGCGCATCCCACAACGCACGCCCGGCTTTCTTGCGCAGCTGCGCCAGACGCGCTTCGTGCGCCTGCGATTCGGAGGCGGTCACCGCGACGCGCGGACGCGGCAACAACAGCGCCGGGTCGAACGCGATCATGCCGCCGGCGGTGTCGGTGTGCTGGCCGGTGTCGGCGCTGGCAAAACCAATCTCCTCCTGACCCGAGGTCAGCGCGATGTACACATCGGCCAGGATCTGCGCATCGAGCAAGGCGCCATGCAACTGGCGATGCGAGTTGTCCACGCCCAGACGCTTGCACAAGGCGTCCAAGGAATTGCGCTGCCCCGGATAGCGCTCGCGCGCCATCATCAAGGTGTCGACCACCGTGGCGCGCTCGACGATGCGCCCGTAGTTGTCGCCCAGCAGCGCCAGCTCGTTGTCCAGAAAACCCAGATCGAAGGCAGCGTTATGGATGATCAGCTCCGCGCCATCGATGTAGGCGAGGAACTCCTCCACCACATCGCCGAATAGCGGTTTATCGGCCAGAAATTCCAGGGTCAGCCCGGTCACCTCCTGCGCGCCAGGCTCGAAGTCGCAATCGGGCTTCAGGTAACGATGGAAGTTATTGCCGCTCGGGCGCCGCTCGAGCAGCTCCACCGCACCGATTTCAACGACGCGGTTGCCCTTGCGCCATTCCAGGCCGGTGGTTTCGGTATCGAGAATGATCTGACGCATGTGTCCTCTTACGATGTTGCGCGACCATCGCGCTGGGCGGTGGCCTGATTGCGGGCGAGCACGTCGACGCGCTCGTTGTCCGGGTCGCCATTGTGGCCTTTCACCCAGCGCCAATCGATGCTGTGGCGTTGCGTGGCCGCATGCAGCCGCTCCCACAATTCGCGATTCTTGACCGGGTCGCCGCCCGCGGTTTTCCAGTGACGCCGCACCCAGCCCGGCATCCACTCGGTGATGCCCTGCCGCACGTACTGCGAGTCGGTATGCAGCACGATCTGGCACGGCTCGGTCAGCGTTTCCAGCGCCATGATCGCCGCCATCAGTTCCATGCGGTTGTTGGTGGACACCGCCTCACCGCCGGCCAGCTCCTTCTCGCGCCCGTTGTAACGCAACAGGGCCGCCCAACCGCCCGGCCCGGGATTGCCGAGGCAGGAGCCGTCGGTATGCACTTCGATTGATTTCATCAGCTTCCAGAGTTGTTACTTCAACAGGTCAGACTTAGCCAGGTCAGAGCGTGGCCACCGGTTGCGGCCAGCGCGTCGGCAGCATGATCGGCGTCGGGCCGATCGCGGCAGCGGCGCGTTTTTCCACTTCCAGCAGATACACCGCGCGCCAGGGTGCGCGGCCAGGATCGATAGAACTGCTATCGGTGCGCCAGATCGGCCCCAGGTAGCGCTCCGCCTGCACGCTTTGCAGGCCAGCGCGTTGTGCCAGCAGACGCCAACGATCCGGCCGCAGCGCCACCGGCCCACGGCGCGCCCAACGGAAACGGTAGGGACTCATCGGATTGAGCGTGAACAGCCACAGCCGGCCACCGGGCATCAACAGCCGCTCGCATTCGGCCAGAAAATCCGCTGCCCCGCCAACCACAGCATGCTGAACCACAATCGCCTGCAGGCTTTCGGTCGGCAACGGAAACGGCATTGCACAGCGCGCATCGCCGGTGAAGCGCCCGGCACTGCGATGCAGGCGCAAACCGCGCCCTTGCAGGGATTCGCGCGCAGGCAGCTCGCGCGTCGGTGTCAGCCACAGCCAGGGCTGCGACGGACGGCTCTGCAGCGCTTCCAGCGCCAGGCGGCGTTCCAATTGGAGCAGGCCTCGCCCGGCTCCAGTATCAAACCAGGATGAGACACCAGCTTGACGGGAGAATGGCGTGGCGGGCATGGTCCCAATTCTATGCGACTGATCGCCCTGCCCGCATTCGACGATAACTACATCTGGGCGCTGGTCGCTGCGGACGGCCGCGCCGTCATCGTCGACCCCGGCCAGGCAGAGCCGGTCTTGGCTGCCGCAGAGCGCGATGACCTGGTTCCCAGCGCCGTCCTGCTGACCCATCATCATGGCGACCACATCGGGGGCGTGGCGGCGCTGCAGGAGCGTTGGCCGGGCCTGGCACTGTTCGGCCCGGCCGACGAACGCATTCCTGCCGGCGCCCATCAGGTCGGTCAGGGAGAGCGCTTGAGCCTGCTCGATGTCGATTTCCAGGTGCTTGAAGTGCCTGGTCACACCCGCAGTCACATCGCCTTCGTGACCGACGGCCATCTGTTCAGCGGTGATACCCTGTTCAGCCTAGGCTGTGGGCGGATGTTCGAAGGTACCGCACCTCAGATGTTCGACTCGTTGCAGCGCCTGGCCTCCCTGCCCGGCGAAACGCTTGTGTGTTGCGGCCACGAATACACCTTGGCCAATGCGGCTTTTGCGCTGCACGTCGATCCCACCAACGCTGCCTTGCAGCGCCGTCAACAGGAAGCCCAGGCCATGCGTCATGCAGCCCGTCCTACCCTGCCGATTTCGCTCAAGAGTGAACTGGCCACCAATCCGTTCTTACGCACCAACCGCCCCGAGATCCGCGCCGCAGTGGCACCGCGCGCAGCCGGCGCACTTTCCTCTGAAGTTGATGTTTTCGCCGAACTTCGGCGCTGGAAAGACGAATTTCGCGCATGAGGCGCCTGGTTTTGGCAGCGCTGGCCGCCTGTGCGGCCATCGCACCGGCAGCCGCGTCGTCCAACGATGCCAGCCGTCTTGCAGCCGCAACCAGCACCGCCACGCCGAGCAGCGCACCGGGTGTGCGCAATGGGCGCGAGATCTTTTCCTCGTTCCTGGAAGGCCGTGCTGACCCCGGCTGCGATAGCGAGCATAGCGACACTCGCTGGGAACAACATTTCTCACGCGCCCCGGCACGCCTGGCCGACGATGCACAGGATGTATTGCCGCTGTTCGGTTACGTGGTGGACGAACTGCGCGAAGCCGATATGCCGACCGAGTTCGCGCTGATTCCCTTCGTCGAAAGCGGCTACCGGCCCGGCGCACGCAATGGCAGCGGCCCCGCCGGCCTGTGGCAGTTCATTGCCACCACTGCGCGCAACCACCACGTGCCGGTCGGCGCGCAATACGACGGCCGCCTGTCGGCAGTGGATTCCACCTCTGCGGCCGTGCGCTATCTCAAAACGCTCTACGGCATGTTCGGCGGTGACTGGCGCCTGGCGCTGATGGCCTACAACGCCGGTGAGTACCGCGTGCTGCAGGCAATGCGCAGTGCCGGGATGAACGCACAGAACGCGCGCCCGTCCGAACTGCCGGGAATGTCCAAAGTCACCTACGAATACGTGGAAAAATTGCACGCACTCGCCTGCGTGCTCGATCACGCGCAGCAACAGGGCAACTTGCTGACCTCGCTGGATCGTCAAGTTCCGGTACTCACCGAACATGCGCTGCCGGCTGGCACCAGCCTCAACACCTGGGCCGGGCAGCGCGCGATCGAGCCGCAGCTGCTCGCCCGCCTGAATCCCGCCCTGGCCGGCGCACGCGCCGCGCCGGGCGGCGTGCATGTGCTGGCTCCGATCGCGCCGGCGCAACCTGGTTCGACCAGCGTCGCGGTCGCATCCGCTGATCTGGGAAATGCCGCCGACAGCGACGATGCTAAGCCGACCGTTGTTGCCAGGGCATCCAGCAAAGCATCGGCCTCACCCACACGCACCCACACCGTGCGCAATGGGGAATCGGCCTGGGCAATCGCACGCCGCTACGGGGTCACCGTGACGACGCTGCTCGCCAACAACGGCCTGGACAAACGTGCCGTTCTGAAGCCGGGCATGGTGCTGTCGTTCGACGACACGCCTTGAGTTGTAGGTCTTGTTTGCAGCGCGCTTGAGCGTTCTGCGGTGCGGTGCAGGCAACCGACCAGCATCGCAATTGCCTAGACACCGAGCTTCACTCACCGAACTAGCCTTCTTGCAGGAATGCCGCTGCGGTCCCGAGAGGTAGCGGAGTGGTGGCAGGGCGCAGCTAGCCCGGTGAGCAGCTACGGCGCGACGCGCCAAAGAGCTGAAATGCGCGCCGCATTTGCCACTCGCGATCCGGCAAGGATCACACACCCTGCAGAAGCATTCCGCAGCGCAAGCCATGATGACAACGACGCGCGCTGCTGAGTCAGCCACATGCATCGCTATCTGGCTGCCTTGCTTTTTGCGATCACAAGCACGGCACCCACGTGCACTTTCCCGAGTAACACCTGCGCGCGTCGTCATAGCGCAGAGCGTTAGCGGCTGGCGATCTGCAGCGCACAAGCACACAAGAGCAACCCGGCAGAGATGACGACGGCAGCGGGCAGCGGGCAGCGGGCAGCCATAAAGCGTAACGCCCGCCTTCAACCAACCGAATCGCACAGACACCACTGCACCGCAGGAACATGCCGATCACTCGGACCACACTGTGACGCGTTGCGCACCTGATCGATACCACTGCGTCAGCTGACTTGCTTCTCCACCACAAAGCCCAAAGAAAAAGCCCGGTGACCCGGGCTTTTCTCTTACCGATCGAGACCCAGCCTTACAGCTGAGCTTCTTCGATCTGGATCTTGTAGCGCTTGCGCATTTCCTTGACGTACGCCTGCGCAGCGTTGTTTCCATCGATCTGGCTCAGCTGCTCGCGCAGCATCGTCTGCTGCTCGGCCGGCATCTGCTTCAGATCGCCCGGCGTGGCCTTGCTGATGATGAAGACAGCGAAGCGTCCACCATCCAATTCCACCTTTCCAACCGACGGCTTGCCTTCGGTCGGGCGCGGAGCGCTGAAGATCGCACGGTTCGCAGCCGGGGTCGGAATCGGTGCCGTCCGCGGCAGTCCCGGGATCGGCTGCACCTGCAGTTTTTCGCTGGCAGCAAGCGCCTGAAGTGTCTCACCCTTCTGTACACGCGCCAGTAACGCGTCCGCAGCAGCGGCAGCGGCCTTTTCGTTGCGGTCCGCACGAATCGCCGCAGTCACCTTGTCGCGCACCTTGTCCACCGGCAATGCCTGTTCGGCGGTGTGGTTGGTCACGCGCAACACCACGCTATGGTTTGGCGCGATGGTGATCGGGTCGCTCACCGTGCCGTCCTGCACCAGCGTTTCGGAAAACGCCGAGCGCAGCACGGCCGGATTGGCGGCAACGCCGCTCGCATTGCTGCGCGAGAACGGCCCCAGCGTCTGTACCGGCAGGCCAACCTGCTTGGCAGCCGGCTCCAGTGCGGTGGGATTCTTGTAGACCTGGTCCACCAGCTTGCCGCTGACGTCGGCAAATGCCTTGTCGGCGTCGGCCTTGAGCTGCTCGGCGGCCAGCTGATCGCGTACCTGCTCGAACGACTTGCCCTGGCCACCCTTGACCTCACGCAGCTGGATCACGTGGTAGCCGAATTCGCTCTTGATCGGGCCAACCACATCGCCAGCCTTCATCGAGAACAGCGCGTCCTCGAATGGCTTGACCATCGTGCCCTTCTCGACCCAACCCAGGTCGCCACCGGCATCCTTGGAGCCGGGATCCTGCGAATTGGCCTTCGCCAGCGCGGCGAAGTCGGCGCCCGGCTGCTTTGCCTCGGCAGCCAGCTTGGCGGCCTTCGCCTCGGCAGCCTTCTGCGCTGCCGCATCGGTACCGGCGCTGATCAGGATGTGCGAGGCAAGCCGCTGGTCCGGTTCGACGAAGCGTGCCTTCTCTTCTTCATAGCGCTTGCGCAACGTGGCCTCGTCGGCGGCAGTCGCTGGCGGCATGGTGGCGGCATTGAGCTCGACGTATTCGATGGTGACGGTTTCCGGCTGCCGGAAGTCCTGCGTATGCCCGTCGTACCACTGCTTGATCTGCGCATCGCTCACCGGCGCAGTATCCGCCGCCGGTGGCGGCAGCATCGCCAATTCCACGTCGCGCGTCTCGCCCATCAGCTTGAGCAGACGCACGAATTCGGCCTTGGTGGCGAAACCCGACTCGGCCACGGCCTGCGGGATCACCGACTGCTGCAGACTATCGCGCACCAACGCATCGAACTGCGCTGGCGTACGTGGCGGCGTGCCCTGCGCAAGCGCGGCGCGGTACTGGTCCGGGCTGAACTTGCCATCGACCTGGAACGCCTGAATATTGGTGATGTAGTCGCGCACGGTCGCATCGCCAATCACGATCCCGGCATCTTCTGCGCCCAGGCGCACCACTTGTTCGTCGACCAACTGGTCGAGCACCTGCAGCTTGTTTTCGCGCGATTCAAACGTGCGCGGGTCGAAATTCTCGCCCTGACGCTGACGCTCCTGCATCCGCGACTGTTCAAAACGCGCGCGGAAATCCTGCGTGCTGATTTCGTGGTGCTGCCACAGCAAGGAGACCGGCCACCACGATGGCGCGGACTTCCACCAATTCGGCGGCGCCTGCACCTTGGCCACATTATTGGCGCCAATGCCGCCAAGGTAGCTGTTGTCGATGACGAACAGGAACGGAATCATCAGCAACCCGAGAATGGCGGTGGCGATCCAGCCTGACGTCTTGTCGCGAAGTTTCTGCAGCATTGGCAAATCACGGCCTGTGGGCGAGCCGGGCAGTGTAACGCGCTTGACGCCAAGCACCCAGCCCAATGCCCGTTACTGCGGTGTCGTGATGCAGCAATGGCATAAAACCTGACTCACCAACGCGCGCCGGGCATCTTATCGCCACAAAACTGCACCGAAAACGCAGCGCCGGGCGAGCCGCGCCAAGCCGATGCGCGCGTTGACCCGCACGCGTCCCAAGGCCAAAAAAAAGCCCCCGGCACAAGGCCGAGGGCTTGGGTATAACTGGCGGAGCGGACGGGACTCGAACCCGCGACCTCCGGCGTGACAGGCCAGCATTCTAACCAGCTGAACTACCGCTCCGCTTTAAACTTGGACATCTTTCTCCGCGCCATCCGCAATACGAATGCTGTGGAGAAAACGAAGCCCCCAATTGCTCAGGGGCTTCGGTGTAACTGGCGGAGCGGACGGGACTCGAACCCGCGACCTCCGGCGTGACAGGCCAGCATTCTAACCAGCTGAACTACCGCTCCGCGCTTGAAACGTTTGCCTGGTGCTTAATGGTGGGTGCTGAGGGTTTCGAACCCCCGACCCTCTCCGTGTAAGGGAGACGCTCTACCGCTGAGCTAAGCACCCTAGCGAGTCGGTTAGTTTACTGCATCCTTCAGGGCTTTGCCAGCCTTGAATGCAGGATTCTTCGAAGCCGCGATCTTGATGCTGTCGCCGGTCTTCGGATTGCGGCCGGTGCGCTCAGCGCGCTCGCGGACCTGGAAGGTACCGAAGCCGACGAGGGTGACGGCGTCGCCCTTCTTCAGTGCCTTGGTGATTTCGCTCACAACCGCGTCAACAGCACGGCCAGCTTCAGCCTTGGAGATGTCAGCGGCAGCGGCAACGCCATCGATCAATTCGGTTTTATTCATTCTTGAAACTCCCTTTGCGGCAGATGCCGCGGAATCGACAATCGGCGCTCTTGCCGTTAGCGAAGAACCCGACACAAGTGGTATCGCGTGACGCATCACATTTGCCGCGCCCACGAATCGTGCATTTATACCAGCGCCCCCAACAGCACGCAAGCCAAAACCCAATAACGACGCGGGTTTTGGCTTGTTTTGCCGGGGCTTAGACAGCCCCCGTTAGTGCTTGACGCGGGTGCCCGGTGTGCTACGCGACTTACCGCGCACGGCAACGCGCGAGGCCGTCTTGCGTGCCTTCTCCTTGCCGGCCTTCTTCGGGGTCAACGGACGCTCCAGTGCCAGATCAAGCACCTCGTCGATCCACTTCACCGGCACGATCTTCAGATCGCGGGTGACGTTGGCCGGGATGTCGGCAAGATCCTTGCGGTTCTCGTCGGGAATCAACACGGTGCGGATGCCACCGCGCAGGGCCGCCAGCAACTTCTCCTTCAAGCCACCGATCGCCGAGACACGCCCACGCAAGGTGATCTCGCCGGTCATTGCCACGTCGGCGCGGATCGGCACCTTGGTCAACACCGACACCAGCGAGGTGACCATCGCGATGCCTGCGCTTGGGCCGTCCTTGGGAGTGGCACCATCGGGCACATGCACGTGCACGTCTTGCTTCTGCAGGAAATCCACATCGATGCCCAGCCGCTCGGCACGCGAACGCACCACTGACAACGCAGCCGATGCCGACTCCTTCATGACGTTGCCCAACTGACCGGTGAGGATCAGGTTGCCCTTGCCCGGCACCAGCGTGGATTCGACCTGCAGCAACTCGCCACCCACCTCGGTCCATGCCAGACCGGTGACCAGGCCGATCTCGTTCTCTTCCTCGGCACGGCCGAAGTCGAAGCGACGCACGCCCAGATACTTGTCGAGATTCTTTGCGTTGACAGTGACCAATGCCTTCGGCTTGCCCTTCTTGGCAACCGCCGTCTTGGCCGCCGGCTGCGGACCTGCGAGCGCGATTTCCTTGACCACCTTGCGGCAGATCTTGGCGACTTCGCGTTCCAGATTACGCACACCCGATTCGCGCGTGTAATAGCGCACGATGTCCTGGATCGCGTCGCCGCCGATCTCGATCTCTTCCGGCTTCAAACCGTTGGCCTTGATCTGCTTGGGCACCAGGTACCGCATGGCGATGTTGAGCTTCTCATCCTCGGTGTAACCCGGAATGCGGATGACTTCCATGCGGTCCAGCAGCGGGCCGGGAATATTGAGCGAGTTGGAGGTGGCGACGAACATCACTTCCGACAGGTCCAGATCGACCTCCAGGTAGTGGTCGTTGAAGGAGTTGTTCTGCTCCGGATCGAGCACCTCCAGCAACGCCGACGACGGGTCGCCACGGAAGTCCATCGACATTTTGTCGATCTCGTCCAGCAGGAACAGCGGGTTCTTGCTGCCGACCTTGTTGAGGTTTTGCACCAGACGGCCCGGCATCGAGCCCACGTAGGTCCGACGATGGCCGCGGATCTCGGCCTCGTCGCGGATGCCGCCCAGGCTCATGCGCACGAACTTGCGATTGGTCGCCTTGGCGATCGACTGCCCGAGCGAGGTCTTGCCCACACCCGGCGGCCCGACCAGGCACAGGATCGGCCCCTTCATCTGCTTCACGCGCGACTGCACTGCCAGGTATTCAAGGATGCGCTCCTTGACCTTGTCCAGACCGTAGTGGTCGGCGTCCAGCGTGTCTTCGGCAACCTTGAGGTCCTTGCGTACCTTCGTGCGCTTTTTCCACGGCACGCCCAGCAGCCAGTCCAGATAGTTGCGCACCACCGCCGCTTCCGCGGACATCGGCGACATCTGCTTGAGTTTATTGAGTTCGGCCTTGGCCTTGGTCTCGACCGGCTTGGGCATGCCCGCCTCGGCGATCTTGCGCGCAAGTTCTTCCAGTTCGCCGGGCGCATCGTCCAGGTCGCCCAGCTCCTTCTGGATGGCCTTCATCTGTTCGTTGAGGTAGTACTCGCGCTGGCTCTTTTCCATCTGCGACTTCACCCGGCCGCGGATGCGCTTTTCCAGCTGCTGCACGTCGATTTCGCCGTCCACCAGACCGACCAGCAATTCCAGGCGCTCACCGATTTCGGTGATCTCCAGCAGGCGCTGCTTGTCGGCCAGGCGCACGCCGATGTGCGCGGCGATGGTGTCGGCCAGGCGACCCGGCTCGTCGATACCGGCCAGGGTCTGCAGCAGTTCCGGCGGCAGCTTGCGATTGGTCTTGACGTACTGTTCGAACAGCGACATCAGCGAACGCGCGATCGCTTCCACTTCGCGCGGTTCGCGCGCATCGCTGGCCTCCACTTCGGTGCCCTGGCCCTGCAGCGCGCCATCCTGCTCGACTACCTTGTCGACAGTGACGCGCGACAGGCCCTCAACCAGCACCTTGATGGTGCCATCGGGCAGCTTGAGCAGCTGGAGCACCTGCGCCAGGGTGCCGACGGTATACAGATCGCCGGCCGCCGGGTCGTCGGTTTCGGCCGACTTCTGCGCCACCAGCAGGATGCGCTTGTCCGCCTCCATGGCTTTTTCCAGCGCGCGCATCGACTTGTCACGCCCGACGAACAGCGGGATCACCATGTGCGGAAACACCACCACGTCGCGCAGCGGCAACACTGGCAGATCGAGAACTTCTGGTTGGGACTGGGCCATGGGGCGCTCCACAGGAATGGGGGTTTTGGGGCAATAAAAAGCCGATGGCCCCGTTATGGGGCCATCGGCGAGGTGTTGCAAGTAGCGCTCGGAAAGCCTTTAGCCGCAGGCGAGGCCAAGACCTGGCGAGGCGGCGACAAGGCTCAGTCGCCGGATGCAGCCTTGGCCGGAGCCGGTTGCGCCTGGTAGATCAGATACGGCTCGGATTTGTACTCGATCACCGACTCGTCCACCACCACCTTGCTCACATTTTCCTGCGAGGGCAGCTCGTACATCGTGTCAAGCAGCACCGATTCGACGATGGTGCGCAGGCCACGCGCGCCGGTCTTGCGCTTGAGCGCCTTCTTGGCGATCGCGGACAAGGCATCCGGACGGAACTCCAGTTCCACGCCTTCCATATCGAACAGCTTCTTGAACTGCTTGGTGATGGCGTTCTTCGGCTCGGTCAGGATCTTGATCAGCGCCGGCTCGTCCAGCTCTTCGAGCGTTGCGACCACCGGCAGGCGGCCGACGAACTCGGGAATCAGGCCGAACTTGATCAGATCTTCCGGCTCGACTTCGGCCAGGATCTTGCCGACTTCCTGCTTGCGCTCGCTGCTCTTGACCTTGGCGCCAAAGCCAATACCGCCCGCATCGTTGGAACGCTGCTGGATCACCTTGTCCAAGCCGGCAAACGCGCCGCCGCAGATGAACAGGATGTTCTTGGTGTCGACCTGCAGGAATTCCTGCTGCGGATGCTTGCGGCCACCCTGCGGCGGCACCGAAGCAACCGTGCCTTCGATCAACTTGAGCAGCGCCTGCTGCACGCCTTCGCCGGACACGTCACGGGTGATCGACGGGTTCTCGCTCTTGCGCGAGATCTTGTCGATTTCATCGATATAGACGATGCCCTGCTGCGCCTTCTCGACGTCGTAATCGCACTTCTGCAGCAGCTTCTGGATGATGTTTTCCACGTCCTCGCCGACATAGCCGGCTTCGGTCAGCGTGGTGGCATCGGCGATCGTGAACGGCACATTGAGCAGGCGCGCCAGCGTTTCGGCCAGCAGCGTCTTGCCCGACCCGGTCGGACCGACCAGCAGGATGTTGGACTTCGCCAGCTCGACGTCGTCGTTCTTGCTGCGGCTCTCGATGCGCTTGTAGTGGTTGTACACCGCCACAGCAAGCGTGCGCTTGGCGCGCAACTGCCCGATCACGTATTGATCGAGGACCTCGAGGATCTCGCGCGGCTTGGGCAGGCTGGAACGTGCCGACTGCGCCTTTTCTTCGAGTTCCTCGCGGATGATGTCGTTGCACAGCTCAACGCACTCATCGCAGATGAATACGCTGGGACCGGCAATCAGCTTGCGGACTTCATGCTGACTCTTACCGCAGAACGAGCAGTAGAGAATCTTGTTGCTGTCGCCGGAACGACCTTGGCGGTCTTCGCTCATGCTTCTGTTACCCAGTTACCCCACCCGATGCACGGGGGTTCGATTTCGAGAATAGCACAGGGTCGGGAGGACATTCGCCCTGCCCGACCCTGCCGGTTTTTCCTGCAATTTCAACAATCTGGCGATCAAGACGGCTGGATCGACTCTTCCGGACGACGCTCTAGCACCTGATCCACCAGACCATAGGCCTGGGCATCGACCGCGCTCTTGAAGTTGTCGCGCTCGGTGTCGCGCGCGATGGTCTCCAGCGACTGGCCGGTGTGCTTGGCCAGGATCTCGTTCAAGCGCGAACGCAGGGTCAGGATTTCGCGGGCGTGGATGTCGATATCGGTCGCCTGGCCCTGGAAGCCACCCAGCGGCTGATGGATCATCACGCGCGAATTCGGCAGCGCGTAACGCTTGCCGGCCGCACCCGAAGCCAGCAGCAGCGCGCCCATCGAGGCAGCCTGACCGACGCAGATGGTACTCACGTCCGGCTTGATGTACTGCATGGTGTCGTAGATCGCCATGCCGGCGGTGACCACGCCACCAGGCGAGTTGATGTAGATGCTGATGTCCTTTTCCGGGTTGTCCGCTTCCAGGAACAGCAACTGGGCCACGATGACGTTGGCCATATGGTCGTCGATCGGACCGACCAGGAAGATCAGACGCTCCTTCAGCAGACGCGAGTAGATGTCGTACGCACGCTCGCCACGGCTGGTCTGCTCGACCACCATGGGCACCAGGTTCAGGGCTTTGGTCACAATGCTCATCGGTCTTCCTGTTGTGGCAGCGGCCTGTGCCGATGCCCGTGTTCGATATCCGCACCCCGACAACGGCAGGACGCGGTTCTCTTGCTACCGCCTCAGACCCGGATGGCGTCCTGGAACGACAGCGGCTGCTCGGTGTGCTGGGCGCGCTCGGCGATCCAGTCGATCACCTGCTCTTCCATCACACGGCTCTGCAGCCCACCCATCAGTTGGGGGTCGTTGCGGTACATCTCAATGACCTGTTCCGGCTCTTCGTAGGTCGAAGCGATCAGACGCAGCGTTTCACTGACACGCTTGGATTCCAGACGCAGCTCGTTGCGGCGTGCGACTTCACCGACCAGCAGACCGACCAGCACGCGCTTGGCGGCGGCGTCCATGAAGCCCTGATGCGCGTCGTCCGGCACCTGGCCTGGATCGCGGCCGCTGCGACGGACCTGCTCGACCTGCTGGGCCAGCATCGAACGCGCTTCGTTTTCGACCAGACGCGGCGGCATTTCGACGTGCGCATAGGCAGCAATCAGCTGCTCGCCGACTTCGCGACGCAGGCGATTCATCAGCGCGCCCTTGAGCTCGCGCTCCAGGTTGGTGCGGATGTCGGCACGGAACTGCTCGGCATCGCCACTCTTGACGCCGAAGCTCTTGATGAACTCCTTGTCCACCACCGGCAACACCGGCTCGGACACCTCAACCGCCTTGACGTGCACCTGCACGGTCTTGCCAGCCAGCTGCGGCACGCGCCACTCGGCCGGGAAATCGATGGTCAGGGTCTTGTCTTCGCCCTTGGTCAGGCCTTCCAGACCCTTCTCGATCTGGTCGAACATCACGCCCGAGCCCAGTACGCTGCTTCCGGTCTCCACGCCTTCGGCAGGCAGACGCTCGTCGCCGGCCTGGGACCAGGTTTCCAGCGCTACCAGGTCGCCGACCTGCGCACCGCGCTCGACCGGATTCCAGGTGCGGCGCTGCAGGCGCAGGTTTTCGATCATCTGATCGATATCGGCATCGGTCACTTCGGCGGTCGCACGCACCACCGACAGCTTGGTCACGTCGATCTCGCCGAAGTCAGGCACCACTTCGAAGGTGGCGACGAAGTCGAAATCGGTTTCGCCCTGGTCGATCCGCGGGTTGCCGGCCAGACGCAGCGAGTGCTCGCGCACGGCCGAATCGAAGGTTTCGCGCAACAGGCCTTCCATCGCTTCGGCACGCACCTGCTGACCGAAGCGCTGCTCGATGACCTTGGTTGGCACCTTGCCCGGGCGGAACCCCTTGATGCGCGTGGTCCGCGCCAACTCGCGCAGGCGGCCACCGACATGGGTCTCCAGGCGCTCCTGCGGCAGGGTGAAGGTCAGGCGGCGTTCCAGATTGCCGGTGGATTCGATCGATGCTTGCATGTTGACTCCTGCCACCGACAGCGCACAGCGTCGGCACGAGATGGAAGATGCGGGTTGACGGAGGGCGAGAATGCCGCCGAGCCTTGTAGTTTCGCCGATAACGGCGGCCGCTGCCAGCGGCACGCGCGCAGCGGCGTCACGCACGGCAACCACCGGTTTGCGGGAAGTGCAGCGGCCGGAACCCACACGGCCGCGCGGCATTGGTGCGAAAGGGGGGACTCGAACCCCCACGCCTTGCGGCGTCAGAACCTAAATCTGGTGCGTCTACCAATTCCGCCACTTTCGCAATGCCGCAGCTGCCCGAGTATTGTTGCAAAGATGCCTGCAAAGAAAAAGCGCTGCAGGCTGTTCAGGCCTGGCCTGCCGACCTCTGGACACGCTATGGCGATGTTTGGCGACTCCTTGAAGCCGCCCCTTGACACCTGACCCTGCGCTAGAGCCCGGTGAATGGTTCAAGGCCGCGCCCTGCTGCAAGGTAAACCCACGTCCTTCTGCGCGCGTAGGACAGCGACAATGTTTGCGAAAATTCCGTTAATCAGCCAAAAGAGACAACAGCCGCGATGAGAGATCGGTATCGGCAGATCGCGGCCCTGTCGCGAGACTGCATCAAAGAGATCGACCTCGCCGGGCGGATCACGGCAGTCAACGTCAATGGCTTGAACGTCCTTGGCGCCAGCCACCAGGACCAGCTGATCTCCCGCCCCTGGCGCGAGTTATGGCCGCCGGAGTCCGTGGGCCTGGTGGATGCTGCAATCGCAGCGTCCCTTGACGGCTCGGTACACGAATTCGAGGCGGCCTGCGTCAACTTCGTTGGCGTGCGCCAAACCTGGCAGGTCGTCACCAGCCCGCTGTTCGACGAGCAAGGCAATGTCGAGGCGATATTGGCGGTGAGCAAGAACATCTCCGACCGCCGCGCGCTGGAGGCAGCCTTCCATACGCTGGACAGCACCCTGGCCGCGGAGCGCGCGTTTTCCACCAGCGCCCTGATGCTGGCGCGCGCGCGCGAAAACTCGCTGTCGACCGAACTGCACAGCTTGCGCGACCTGCGCGAGCGCATCGAGGGCGACCTGGACATTGCGCGCGCCGCACAGAACGCTGCCGAAAAGATCTCCGAGCAGGCGCAGAAAGGCGAAGCGGTGGGGCAACTACTGGCCGGCGTGGTCCACGATCTGAACAACGTGCTGCAGGCGGCCACCTCGGCGATCGACCTGGTCGTGCAGCGCGCGCAGATCGATGCACACGATGCCAAGCTGCTCGGCGTCGCCGATGCCGCGCTTCAACACGGTTCGGTGATGGCGCAGCGCCTGGTCGGCTTCTCGCGCCAATACCCCTACAGCCCTGAAGCGGTGGATCTGGCCGAACTGGCAGAACAGCTCAGCCCGCTGCTGGAACAGGTGGTTGGCGCAGACCTGCGGTTGCAGCTTCGCACCGTCGATGGCGGATGTTGCGCCATGGTCGACCGCCACACGGTGGAGCGCGCCATCCTGAACCTGGTGATCAACGCCCGCGACGCCTGCAGCAGCGGCGGCAGCATCAGCGTGGAAACCGGCGAAACCTTCGTTACCGAAGAAGATGCGCAACTGACCAAACCGGCAGGGCGTTACATGACCATCACCGTTGCCGACACCGGGCACGGCATGGACAGCACGGTGCAGGCGCGCCTGTTCGAGGCCTACTTCACCACCAAGCACGCAGACAAAGGCGCCGGCCTGGGATTGGCGCAGGTGTATAGCGCGGTACGCCAGGCGGGCGGCTTTGTGGACGTCACCTCGGCCCCGGGCCAGGGCGCGCGCTTCGTGCTGGCGTTTCCGCGCGTGCAACGGGACTAATCGCTTGCGCCGATGACTTCGCGTGACCAAGTCGCGGCATGTTGATTCGTAGACCGCCTGCAGATTGCGTGCGCGCACTCAGTCGCACGACAACCTGAAGGCGCGCAATGGCATGCCGCCGACGTGCTGCACAGCACTGCTCCTGGCATCAGCGACGATGTATCACCGACGATCCGCTCAGTAATCGATCCCTGCCAATGTGCGTGGAGTGGCACACCGGCTACGCATCGGTGTCGATCCTTGCCTGACAGACTGTTGAGAAAATCATCTGCGTGGCGCAACGACGAGCAACTGCGATGCAGGCGATATCGCAACGCTGCGGCAGCATCGCAACCCGGATTAAGCGCTGGCCGCGACTCTTTGACAGCAGACACAAACGCGGGTTTCTGTTTCAGTCGCAGAAAAAGAAAAGCACCTAGGTGTTTGCCTAAGTGCTTTTATTTGGTGGGCCGTCAAGGATTCGAACCTTGGACCTATTGATTAAGAGTCAACTGCTCTACCAACTGAGCTAACGGCCCTGAAACTGGTCGCACATTGTATGTGCTTTTTTGCTTCGTTGCAACACCCCGCGATGCATCGGGTCAAACGTTCCTGCAACTGCCTGTCATCAGTGGGGTGGCTGAGGGGACTCGAACCCCCGACATCTGGAATCACAATCCAGTACTCTAACCAGCTGAGCTACAGCCACCACTGAAAACCTGCTTCCTACCGCACCGCCGATGGCGCGCCCGACAGGACTCGAACCTGTAACCGCCGGCTTAGAAGGCCGGTGCTCTATCCGGTTGAGCTACGGGCGCCCGGACCGAACTTCGCATTCCCACGCCGTCGAGAGCTCGGAATGGTCGGGGTAGAGGGATTCGAACCCCCGACATCCTGCTCCCAAAGCAGGCGCGCTACCAGACTGCGCTATACCCCGGCGGGACCTTTTCATCCCGAAGGCTGGAAAGGTCGGCTATTTTGGGAACGATTGGCCTCGCTGTCAATCACCCTGTGTAAATTGGGAGATCCGGTATCCTCGCAATAACGCTCACCCATACGGCGAGCAACACTTTCATGGAGAAGACGCATGCGTAGCGGTAACCCGGCCCTTCGGGAATCCACGTTCCTCGACCTTGGCTCCGGCTCGGTGGTCACTCGCGATGGTCAGGCGATGACACTCAACGGGACCGTCAACAAGACCGGCCTGCTGTTGCTGATGGCGGTCGTCACCGCTGCGTTCGCGTGGTCGCAGTCGCTTGGCGCAGACGGTGTGCCGCTGCCGGCCGCACGGATTTACATGATCGCCGGTGCGATAGGTGGTCTAGTGTTCGCGCTGGCGACCAGCTTCAAGCCGACCTGGGCGCCGATCACCGCGCCGCTGTACGCGCTGGTGGAAGGCTTTTTCCTGGGGTCGATCTCGGCGGTGTACGAAGCACGCTTCAACGGCATCGTGTTTCAGGCGGTGCTGCTGACCTTCGGCACCATGTTCGCGCTGCTGTTCGCGTATCGCAGCGGCATGATCAAGGCGACCGAGAACTTCAAGCTGGGCGTGGTGGCGGCTACCGGCGGCATTGCGCTGGTGTATCTGGCGACGATTGTGCTTGGCTTTTTCGGCGTGCGGATTCCCTTCATTCACGACTCGGGCCTGATCGGCATTGGCTTTAGCCTGTTCGTGGTGGTGGTGGCGGCACTGAATCTGGTGCTGGATTTCGACTTCATCGAGAGCGGCGTCGAACAGGGCGCACCCAAGCACATGGAGTGGTACGGCGCATTCGGCCTGATGGTGACGCTGGTGTGGCTGTACATCGAGTTCCTGCGTTTGCTGTCGAAGCTGCAGTCGCGCAATTAGCGGGGAATTGGGATTCGGGAATCGCAAAAGCGCTTCCCTGCGATCGATGGCCGAATGACGCAAGACGAATCCCAAGCAAAAAGAAAGGGCGCCTAGGCGCCCTTTCTTTTTATGCGATCAACCAATGCGCTCAGAGGCGGCTGGCAATGGCCTTGGCAAAGCCCATGGTGTTGCCGGTGCCGCCCAGGTCGGGGGTCAGCGAGTCCTTGGCTTCCAGGGTCGCGACAATGGCTTCGCGCAGGCGCTCGGCGTTCTGCGGCTGACCGATGTGGTCCAGCATCTGCGCCGCGCCCAGCAGCAAGGCGCACGGGTTGGCCTTGCCCTGCCCTGCGATGTCCGGCGCCGAGCCGTGCACGGCTTCGAAGATCGCCGCGTCCAGGCCGATATTGGCGCCCGGGGCCAGGCCCAGGCCGCCGACCAGACCGGCACACAGGTCGGAGATGATGTCGCCGAACAGGTTGGTGGTCACGATGATGTCGAACTGCTCCGGACGCATCACCAGCTGCATGCAGGTGTTGTCGACGATCATTTCCTGGAATTCGATTTCCGGGTACTGCGCGGCCACATCGCGTGCCACCTTCAGGAACAGGCCCGAGGTCGACTTGATGATGTTGGCCTTGTGCACCGCGGTGACCTTCTTGCGGCCGGTGGCGCGCGCCAGGTCGAAGGCGTAGCGCACGATGCGCTCGGAGCCCTTGCGGGTGATCCGGGTGCCGGAGAATGCAGTCTCGCCATCCTCGGATACGGTCTGGCCTTCGCTCAGGTAGGCGCCTTCGGTGTTCTCGCGGACGGTGATCAGGTCCACGCCATCGGCGAAACGCGACTTGGTGTTCGGGAACGACTTGGCCGGACGCACATTGGCGTACAGGTCGAACTTGCGACGCATGGCGACGTTGATCGAGCTGAAGCCCTCGCCGACCGGCGTGGTCAGCGGGCTTTTCAGCGCCACCTTGTTCTTGGTGATCGACGCCAGGGTGGACTCGGGCAGCAGATCGCCGTGCTTTTCCAGCGCGACCAGGCCGGCGTCGGCATATTCGTAGGTCAGGCCAGCTTGCAGCGCGTCGAGCACGAACAGCGTGGCATCCATGATCTCCGGGCCAATGCCGTCGCCGCGGATGACCGTGATTGTCTGCGTCATATCGTTGGGTTTCCGAACTTGAAGGGGGGAGCGCCAGCCGTCAAACCCGGCAGATCGGCGCAATGAGGTTTCACCGACAATTATGCCCGATGCCGGTGAAGGCGCCCAAACCGACCTTGGTCTAAGAGCGGCAGACCCCCAAATGCAAGGCGCCGCCCCGATGGGCGGCGCGTGCACGCTTGCTCGTTTCTACGACGCGCCAATCCCCACTCCCGCGCCTCAACTACCCACTCAGTCGTGCGCGTGCTGCGCCGGGGCCTGCGCGCCGCCTTCGAGCTGATCGAGAAAATCCACCGCGCGGCGCAGGTGCGGGATGACGATGGAGCCGCCGACCACCAGGCCGACAGAGAAGGTTTCGAAGAACTCCTCGCGGGTCACGCCTGCCTCTTTGCACTGGGCGACGTGGTAGCTGATGCAGTCGTCGCAGCGCAGTACCATCGAGGCGACCAGGCCGAGCAGCTCCTTGGTCTTCACGTCCAGAGCGCCGGCCTGGTAGGTCTGCGTGTCCAGGGCGAAGAACCGCCGCACCACCTGGTTCGGCTCGGCCAGGATGCGCTGGTTCATGCGCTGGCGGAATTCGGTGAACTCGCGCAGGCGGTCGTCTGCGCCGCCGTCATTGGCGCTCATGCCTGACCGCCGGCGCTACCGGCCAGCAACGGTTCGAGCTTGCCGGCGCGGTGCATGGCCATCATGTCGTCGTAGCCGCCCACGTGGACGTCGCCGACGAAGATCTGCGGCACGCTGGTGCGCTTGGCCAGGGCGACCATCTTGTTGCGCTCGGCCGGGTCCAGGTCGATCCGCACCTCGGTCCAGGTCTTGCCCTTGCTCTTGAGGAAGTTCTTGGCCGCCACGCAGTATGGGCAGATGGCAGAGGAATACAGGGTGATCTGCGGGCCGGAGGCCGCGTCCTGATCGGTATGGTCTTGGCTCACGGGAAACTCCGTGGTTGGTCTGAGGTCTGACACATGGTACCGGGCGACTGGAATTTCCATGTCGTCACCGCAACACTGTGGATTAACCGATGATTCACGCCATCGCGCCGTGCTGCCCGCATGCTCCGCGCCCTACCTGGGAGTTCCACTTGCGCCTGCTACCGCTCGCCACTGCCCTCACGCTGGCCGTCGCCATGGGCATGGCACCTGCGCAGGAAAGCCGCCTGCCCGACATCGGTTCGTCGGCTGGCGAATTGCTGACCCCGGCGCGCCAGGCCGAGTACGGCAGGATGATGCTGGCCGAGTTGCGCAACTACGACTACGTGCTGGACGACCCGCTGATCACCGACTGGCTGCAAACCATGGGCACCCGGCTGGGCGCCAACAGCGACCAGCCGCAGCAACCGTTTACCTTCTTCATGCTGCGCGACCGCCAGATCAATGCGTTCGCCACGTTGGGCGGCTATATCGCGGTCAATGCCGGGCTGGTCTTGACCGCCGAGCGCGAGGACGAAGTGGCGGCGGTGCTGTCGCACGAAATTGCCCACGTCACCCAGCAGCACGTGCTGCGCGGGGTGGAACGCGCGCAACGCGACCAGATCCCGATCCTGCTCGGCATGCTGGCAGCAGTGGTGGCGGCGCAACAGGCCGGAGGCAACTCCAAGGGCGATGCCACCATGGCCACCATTACCAGCGCGATGGGGCTGATGCAGCAGCGGCAGATCGACTACACCCGCTCCAACGAATCCGAAGCCGACCGGCTGGGCATCCGCACCCTGGTGCGCAGCGGCTACGATGTGGACGCGATGGCCGGCTTCTTCGAGCGCATGTCGGTGGCGATGCGCGCCAACGAGGGCGGTTACAGCGCACCGGATTTCCTGCAGACCCACCCGGTTACGGTCACCCGTATCAGCGAGGCAAAAGCGCGCGCTGAGCAGATGAAGAAGAACACCGTGGTGTTGACCACCTCGGTGCCGGGCGGAAGCCGCCAGGAACGCGTTGACCCGGCCGACCCCTCGCTGTCGGAGCCACTCAGCCGCAACGGCAATGCGCTGCTGCCCTATGCGCTACGGTTGCCGGTGGACGCACTGAGCCGCGGCGCAGACCAGCAGGGCTTCGACTGGGCCAAGGAGCGCCTGCGCGTGCTCAGCGCAACCACGCCGGATGCGGCGATTCGCGAATACGAGAACCTGCGCCGCAGCGCCAAGCAAGGCTTGAGCGATGCTCAGCGCTACGGCCTGGCGCTGGCCCGGCTGCGCAACAGCGGCGGCCGGCCGGGCGAGCCGGTGGCCGAGCTTGCCGCCCTGCTCGATGCGCACCCGGACAATCTGTGGCTGGCGCTGGGTCTGAGCGAGGCGCAAGCGCGGGTGGGCCAGCGCGAGGCGGCCAATGCGCGCTTCGATGCGCTGCTCAAGCAATTGCCGAACAACCGCGCGGTGGCGCTGACCTATGCCGGCGCGCTCAACGAGCAGGCCAGCAAGGGGTCCGGCCAGCGCGCGCGTCAGGTGCTCGAGCCTTTGCTGCACCGGCGCAGCGACGACCCGCTACTGCAGCAAGGCTACGCCCGCGCCTGCGAGCTGTCCGGCGACCACCTGCGCGCGAGCGAAGCGTATGCCGAAGCGGCGTTTTTGAACGGCCGTGCCGAACAGGCGCTGATCCAGCTGGAAGCGTTGAAAAAGAAAGATCTCGACTATGTGACACGGGCGCGCGTGGATGCACGCATCGCCGCAATCACCCCGACCGTGCTGGAGCTGCGGCGCCAGGGCATCCGCGACCCGGATCTGTCCACGCGCTGATTCCCGCGCACTGACATCCTGGCGTTACGTTGCCGGCATCAACGATGCGAACGCATGCTTTCGCAAGGCGACCCGGCGAGGCGTAGCGGTTCAGTCCGCTTGACGCAACGGCGGACTGCGCGAAGGCAACGCCAGCGATGTCACATTAGAGTCACAAAACCGTAGTCTACTGGCGATCAACCAGAGCCAGACGGTAAGCCCCGCGTGCAGAAACGCATTCTGATCGTCGATGACGAACCCGCGATCCGCGACATGGTGGCGTTCGCGCTGCGCAAAGGCGAGTTCGAGCCCATCCATGCCGGCGACGCACGCGAGGCGCAGACCGCCATCGCCGACCGCGTGCCGGATCTGATCCTGCTGGACTGGATGCTGCCGGGCACCAGCGGGCTGGATCTGGCTCGTCGCTGGCGCAAGGAACAGCTGACACGCGAGATTCCGATCATCATGCTCACCGCGCGTGGCGAAGAAAACGACCGCGTCGGTGGCCTGGAAGCCGGCGTCGACGATTACGTGGTCAAGCCGTTTTCGGCACGCGAGCTGCTGGCACGCATCCGTGCGGTGATGCGGCGCACCCGCGAGGACGACGAAGACGGCAGCGTGGCGCTGGGCCGCCTGCGCATCGATGGCGCCGCGCACCGCGTGTTCGCCGGCGATGCGCCGGTGCCGATCGGCCCGACCGAATACCGCCTGCTGCATTTCTTCATGACCCACCCCGAGCGCGTGTATACGCGCACCCAGCTGCTGGACCATGTCTGGGGCGGCAGCGTGTATGTGGAAGAGCGCACCATCGACGTACACATCCGCCGCCTGCGCAAGACGCTGGAACCGTTCGGCCTGGAAAACATGGTGCAGACCGTGCGCGGCTCGGGCTATCGTTTTTCGTCGGCGACCTGACGTGCCGCCAAGCCGCCCGGCCGGACTCTGGCCGGGGCGGCTGCCCACCTGACGCTTCGTGATCACGCCTTCCATGCCTCAACATATTCGTTCCGCCTGGCTCAAGACGCTTGGCACCCTTGCGCTGTTGCTGGGCGCTGCCGTCGTGGTGGGCGTGTTGATCGAGCATGTGTGGATGGCACTGACGCTCACCGCGCTGGGCGTGCTGACCTGGCATTACTGGCGACTGCGCCAGGTGCTGCGCCGGCTCACGGCGCGCCAGCGCGCCGAACCGGCCGCCGGCGTCGGCGCCTGGAACGAGCTGGACCGGCTGCTGTATCGCAGCCAGGCCGAAATGCGCGGGCGCAAGCGCCGCCTGATCGATATGTTGCGCACCTACCGCGCCGCAGCGCAGGCGCTGCCGGATGCGGTGGTGGTGGTGGATCGCAACGGCCAACGCGTGCAGTGGTTCAACAAGGCAGCCGGCGGTTTGTTGGGCCTGCATCACCCCGGCGATATGGGCGTATCGGTAGTGGAGCGGCTGCAGCCGTTGCCGCTGGCGCATTGGCTGGCGGCCGGTCGCAATGCAGAACCGATGCTCGATGCCGCCTCGCCGGTGGACCCGGATCTGCGCCTGAATCTGCGCCTGATTCCCTATTCCGACGACTACTGGCTACTGGTGGCGCGCGATGTCAGCAAGCTGCTGCGGCTGGAACAGGTACGTCGCGACTTCGTGGCCAATGTCTCGCACGAACTGCGTACCCCGTTGACGGTGGTGCACGGTTACCTGGACATGCTCGACCCGGAAGATTTCCCCGATTCGGGCCCGATGCTGGCGGAGATGCGCAAGCAATCGCAGCGCATGGCGCAGCTGGTGGAAGACCTGTTGACGCTGTCGCGGCTGGAATCGCAGGAAGAACTCGGCGAAGAACACGTGGCGATGGCGCCGATGCTCTCCACCCTGCGCCGCGAGGCCGAGGCGCACAGCCAGGGCCGCCACACGGTGGAAGTGATCGATGAGGCCGGTGTGGATCTGCTCGGCTCCAACAAGGAACTGCACAGCGCGTTTTCCAATCTGGTGACCAATGCGGTGCGCTACACGCCGGGTGGCGGCACGGTGACGATCCGCTTCGTGCGCGAAGGTGATGGCGCGGCGCTGGCGGTGCGCGACACCGGCTACGGCATTCCCGCCTCGCATCTGCCGCGCATCACCGAACGCTTCTATCGGGTGTCCAGCAGCCGCTCGCGCGAGAGCGGCGGCACCGGGCTCGGGCTGTCGATCGTCAAGCACATCCTGGGGCTGCATCAGGCGCGCCTGGACATCGAAAGCGAAGTGGGACGCGGCAGCGAATTCTCGTGTCATTTTGTGGCTGCGCGCGTCGTGCAGCGCGAGCAATCGGTGCCACTGTCACGCTCGGCGTGATATGTAGTAAGCATGCGCCGCAACGCGCTGCGATCGGCTCGTGACGTGCGCACCGCGTTACCTTCGCTGCATGGCACGCGCGGCAAATACGCACACTTTCCGTCTTGATGACCGACTCCATGGGCCACGCCAAAGAACTGCACGACATCACACCCGGCGACGACATCGCCACCGATCCCTTGCGTGATCCGGCGCTGTACATCAACCGCGAGCTGTCGCAGCTGGATTTCAATTTCCGGGTGCTGGCGCAGGCGCTCGATGAACAGGTGCCGTTGCTGGAAAGGCTGCGCTTTCTGTGCATCTCGTGCACCAATCTTGACGAATTCTTCGAGATCCGTGCGGCCACCGTGCGGCACGCACAAGAGTTCGGGCTGCCGCCGGCACCGGATGGGCTGAGCCCGACCGCCATCCTCAACGCGGTGCACGATCGCGCCGCCAAGCTGGTCGAGCAGCAATACCACGCATGGAATGAAGTACTGCGCCCGGCGATGGAAGGTGCCGGTGTTGCCGTGCTCAGCCGCTCGGCCTGGACCTCGCGCCAGAAGCGTTGGCTGCGTGCGTATTTCCGCAACGAGATCATGCCGGTGCTGTCGCCGTTGGGGCTGGACCCGGCGCACCCGTTCCCGAAGATCCTCAACAAGACGCTGAACATCGTGGTGGTGCTGGAAGGCCAGGACGCGTTCGGCCGCGCCGGGCATCTGGCCATCGTGCGCGCGCCGCGCTCATTACCGCGCATCATCCAGCTGCCGGCAAGCCTGTCCCCGGAGGGCACGCAGAGCTTCGTCTTCCTCTCATCGGTGTTGTCCGAGTTCGTGGACGAATTGTTCCCGGGCATGCAGGTCATGGGCTCGTATCAGTTCCGCGTTACCCGCAATTCCGAACTGGTGGTGGACGAGGAAGAAGTCGAAAACCTGGCGCTGGCACTGCGCGACGAACTGGTCACGCGCGGCTACCGGCCGGCGGTGCGCCTGGAGATTGCGCACGATTGCCCGGCGCCAATCACGCGCACCTTGTTGCAGAATTTTGGCCTGAACGAAAATGCGGTGTACCGCATCGTGGGGCCGGTCAATCTGAGCCGTGTCACCCAGGTCTACGATCTGGTGCAGCGCCCCGAGCTCAAATACCCCTCGTTCAATCCGCGCACCTTGCGCGACAGCGAAGGCATCTTCGAGATCGTCAAAAAGGGCGATGTCTTGCTGCATCACCCCTTCGATGCGTTCACTGCGGTGCTGGACGTGATCCGTCAGGCCGCAGTCGACCCGAATGTGCTGGCGATCAAGCAGACGCTGTACCGCACCGGCAAGGATTCGTTGATTGTCGATGCGCTGATTCTGGCCGCGCGCAACGGCAAGGACGTCACCGTGGTGGTGGAGTTGCGTGCGCGCTTCGATGAAGAAGCCAACCTGGGCCTGGCCGACAAGTTGCAGGAAGCCGGCGTGCAGGTGGTCTATGGCGTGGTCGGTTTCAAGACCCACGCCAAGATGCTGCTGATCGTGCGGCGCGAGGGGCGCAAGCTCAAACGCTACGTGCACCTGGGCACCGGCAATTACCACAGCGGCACCGCGCGGCTGTACACCGACATCAGCCTGATCACGGCGGATGCGGAGATCGGCAACGACGTGCACATGCTGTTCCAGCAGTTGTCCGGGCTTGCCCCGCGCATGAAACTGGAGCAGTTGTTGCAGTCGCCCTTTACGCTGCATGCCGGCGTGCTGAAGCGGATCGATCGCGAGACCCGGCTGGCCCGCAAGGGTCGCCCGGGCCGCATCATCGCCAAGATGAATGCCCTCAACGAACCGCAGGTGGTGCGTGCGTTGTACACGGCCTCGCAGGCCGGCGTGCAGATCGATCTGATCGTGCGTGGCGCCTGCACGCTGCGCCCCGGGGTGCCGGGCGTGTCCGAGAACATCCGCGTGCGCTCGATCGTGGGGCGATTCCTGGAACATAGCCGCGTGTACTGGTTCGGCAACGACGGTGCGGCCGAGTTGTATTGCGCCAGCGCCGACTGGCTGGAACGCAATCTGCTGCGACGGGTGGAGACCTGCTTCCCGATCCTGGAGCCGGATCTGGCCAAGCGTGTCTACCGCGAAGTGCTGCAGAACTATCTGGACGACAACGTCAGCGCCTGGGAGCTGGATGCCGAGGGCGTGTACCACAAGCGCACTCCCGGCCCGGGCGAGCCGCCACATTCGGCGCAGATGACCTTGCTCGACCGGATCTGAGCGCCGCGGGCAGCGCGCAGGGCGGGACGCCGTTCGCCAAGGCGAGCGGCGCGTCCGCAACCGCTGCCTGCAGCGATTCGACCGCCGACCACGCCCGCTCGCGCATGCGCATACGTGGCCTCTCACGGGGCCAGCGGCCCATCGGCTACCATGCGGCCATGCCAATGCCCTCCCCCATGATTCCGCCCCTGCGCGATGGCGATTTTCTTGCCGCCATCGACCTAGGGTCCAATAGTTTCCACATGGTCATTGCGCGCTACCTGATGGGTCAGCTGCGCGTCGTCGATCGCTTGCGCGAGACCGTGCGCATGGCCGATGGTCTGGATGGCAAAGGTGGCATCTCCAACGAAGCGCGTCAGCGCGCGCTCGAATGCCTGGCACGTTTCGGCCAGCGCATTCGCGAAGTGCCCTCGCTGCGCGTGCGCGCGTTGGCCACCAACACGGTGCGGCAACTACGTTCGCCGCAGGCGTTTCTGATGCCGGCCGAGACCGCGCTGGGCCATGCGATCGAAGTGGTCAGCGGGCGCGAGGAAGCGCGCCTGATCTATCTGGGCGTTGCGCATGCGCAGCCGCCCAAGCCCGATCAACGCCGGCTGGTGATCGACATCGGCGGCGGCTCGACCGAGTTCATCATCGGCCGCGGCTTCCAGACGCTGGAACGCGAGAGCCTGCAGGCCGGCTGCATTGCCAGCACGCGGCGGTTTTTCCCCGGCGGCAAATTGTCCAAGAAGAAATGGAAGGACGCGCTGACCGAGATCGGCGCCGAATTCCAGCAGTTCGCCGGCCAGTACAAGGCGCTGGGCTGGCATGAAGCGATCGGCTCGTCCGGCACGCACAAGGCCATCGGCGAGATGTGCGCGGCGATGAAGCTGACCAAGGGCGCGATCACCGCCGAGGCGCTGCCGGCGCTGCGCGACGAGTTGCTCAAGGCCAAGCGCATCGAAGATATCCAATTGCCTGGGCTGGCCGCCGAGCGGCGCCCGATCATCGCCGGCGGCATCCTGGTGCTCGAGGCCGCCTTCCAGGCGCTGGCGCTGGAGAAGCTGATGGTCAGCAAGGCCGCGATGCGCGAAGGCATCCTGTACGACATGCTCGGCCGCGGCGGCGAAAACGATCCGCGCGACAGCTCGGTGGCCTCGCTGGTGCAGCGCTACGGCATCGACGAAGTCCAGGCGCAGCGCGTGGAAGCCACCGCCTGCCGGCTGTTCGACCAGGTCTGCGAGTCCTGGCAACTGGATGGCGACGATGCACAGGTGCTGCGGCGCGCGGCGCGTCTGCACGAGCTGGGGCTGATCATTGCGCACAGCCAGTACCACGTGCACGGCAGCTACATCCTGGAACACTCGGATATCGCCGGGTTTTCGCGGCAGGAACAGCAGGTGCTGGCCGCGCTGGTGCGTACGCATCGGCGCAATGTGCCCAAGACCGCATTCGACGCGCTGCCGGACCGCTTGTTGCTGCCCACCCGCCGCAAGGCCGCGCTGCTGCGGCTGGCGGTGTTGCTGCACCGCGCGCACGAATCCGACCCGATCCCGACACTGGAACTCACCGCCGAAGACGCCCGGCTGTCGTTGATCCTGTCGCAAAGCTGGATCGACTCGCGCCCGCTGCTGCGCGCCGACCTGATCGGCGAAGTCGAAAGCATGGCGGGCCTGGGGATCACGTTCAAACCGTTTGTGACCTGAGGCCTTCGGCCTCAGTTGGGATTGGGGATTCGGGATTGGGGATTTGTTGATCCCTGCAGACCACGTGTTGCGGGCTTGCTGACATTTGCACAGCCCGCTTCTGCGAATCCCGAATCCCGAATTCCCACTCCCGTCGCGCCTGTCATCGCCACGTCTTATTGGCGCAACATCCATGCCATCGCGCTCCCGGAAGCTAGTCAAAACGGGAGAACGGGCATGCGCTACGCGATCGTTACCGAAACCTATCCCCCCGAGGTCAACGGTGTTGCACTGACCGTGCATGGACTGGAAACCGGGCTGCGCGCACGCGGGCACCAGGTGGATGTGGTGCGTCCACGCCAGAGCGCAGACACCGCACCGACCGCTGCGCTGCTGGTGCGCGGTGCATCGCTGCCGCGCTACGCGGGATTGAAATTCGGCCTGCCGGCCACGCAACGCCTCGTGCGTCATTGGCGCAGCACGCAACCGGATGCGATCTATGTGACCACGGAAGGCCCCCTGGGCTGGTCGGCGATGCGCGCGGCTCGCCGGCTCGGCATTCCGGTCGCTACCGGCTTGCACACCCGCTTCGATGAATACCTGCCCGACTACGGCGCCGCCTGGCTGCAGGGCACGGCCTTGCGCTGGATGCGGCGCTTCCATAACCAGGCCGATGCCACCCTGGTCCCCACGCGCGAACTGCAGCAGTTCCTGCGCAACGACGGCTTCGAACGCGTGCAATTGCTGGCGCGCGCAGTGGACAGCCAGCAATTCGACCCAAGCCGTCGCGACCCGGCATTGCGCGCCACCTGGGGCATCGAAGGCGAAGGCTTTGCCGCCATCTACGTGGGACGCATCGCCAGCGAAAAGAATCTGCCGCTGGCAGTGCGTGCCTTTCGCACGCTGCAACAGATCCGCCCGAACGCGCGCTTCGTGTGGGTGGGCGATGGCCCGGCACGCGAGAAGATTGCGCAGGAAAATCCGGACTTCATTTTCTGCGGTGTGCAGCGCGGCGATGCCCTGGCGCGTCACTTCGCCAGCGGCGATCTGTTCCTGTTCCCCAGCCGCAGCGAGACCTTCGGCAATGTCACCCTGGAAGCGATGGCCAGCGGTGTGGCGACGGTTGCTTTCGATTACGGCGCTGCACGCGAGTATCTGCGCAACGGCCAGACCGGCGCGGCGGTGGATACCGACGACGGCTTCATCGAGGCCGCCGTTGCGCTCACCAAAGACGACGCACTGCGCCAGCGCTTGGGCAATGCGGCAGCGCAAGCGATGAAAAAGCTGCATCCAGACAATGTGGTTTCCGATTTCGAAGCCTTGTTGCTGGGAATCAGTGCTGCACGGGGGCGTTATGTCGTCAACGCGGCTTGAGGTCTTGCGCGGCCACGAGGCACGCTGGTGTCGGCGCGCCAATCACTGGTGCCGGCGCCACCCGGTACGGCGCGCGTTCGCCACCATCAGCCGCCTGGGCGACGGCGTGTTCTGGTACGCCCTGATGGGGTTGCTGGTGGCCCTCGACGGCATGCACGGCGTGCGTGCATCGGCGCACATGGCCGCCACCGGCGTACTCGCATTGACGTTGTACAAAGCGCTCAAACGCTGGACCCGCCGCCCGCGCCCGTATGCGGCAGACGTGCGCATTCGTGCCTGGGTGGCACCGCTGGACGAGTTCAGTTTCCCCTCCGGCCACACCTTGCACGCGGTGTCCTTCAGCATCGTGGCGCTGGCCTACTACCCCTGGCTCGGCCCCTTGCTGGTGCCGTTTTCGGCCGGCGTGGCGCTCTCGCGCGTGGTGCTGGGGCTGCACTATCCCAGCGACGTGCTGGCCGCCACGGTGATCGGCGTGCTGCTGGCGAGCCTGTCGCTGTGGGAGTTCCCGGCGGTGTTGGGGTAAGTGCTGCCGGTTTGCGTGAGGGCGGCTTGCTGACAGGTAAGCGTAAGGGTAAACGGACAGGTACCAGAACGGTACCGAGTAAGCAGCAAGGCCTGTTCGCTTCATCCTTCTCCCGCCGGGACATTGTCCTCCTTTACGGGGGAGAAGGTGCCCCGCAGGGGCGGATGAGGGTACGTGCGAAGCTTCATAGACTCGCCGTCGATTGTTCTTTCGCGAACGTTGATAAAGAAAAACGCAGCGCAGCAATTGCGACTTCAGCGTGTGGCTTCGCCCCGTACCCTCACCCCTACCCCTCTCCCGCAGGGAGAGGGGATCTTGCGCTGAAGGTATGCGGTGAGTTGATAAAAGTTGCCCATCCACGCGCATGCCCATGGCGCGTGCGACCCGCAGGAGGTCTAAATAGCGTTCACCAGCCTCCGGCGTCGTTGCAAAAATCGTTCGCACATCAATCGTCACGCAACTGAAGCGCTTCTCCGCTTCTCCGCTTCTCGATTCCCAATTCCCAATTCCCGCCCCGCCCTGCCGCCGTACAATGGCGCAATGACGACCCTGTTCATTTCCGACCTGCATCTGGATCCGGCCCGGCCGGCGATCACCGAGTTGTTTCTGGATTTCCTGCGCACGCAGGTATCCGGTAGCGACGCGCTCTACATCCTGGGCGACCTGTTCGAAGCCTGGATCGGCGACGACACCCCGTCCACGGCCGCCGATGCGGTGGCAGTGGCGCTGCATGCGGTGGCCAACGCCGGCGTGCCGGTGTTCTTCATGCCCGGCAACCGCGACTTCCTGTTGGGCGAAACCTACGCGCAGCGCGCGGGCTTCCGCATCCTGCCCGACCCCACCGTCATCGATCTGTACGGGCACACCACGCTGCTGATGCACGGCGACCTGCTGTGCAGCGACGACACTGCCTACCAGGCATTCCGCGCGCAAACACGCGACCCGGTGTTTCAGGCGCAATTCCTGGCGCAGCCGCTGGCCGCACGGGTGGCGTTTGCGCAGCAGGCGCGCGCGGCCAGCCAGGCGCGCCATGCAGAACTCAAGCAGGGCGACCAATCGCGCTTCGAGACCGTCACCGACGTGACGCCATCCGAAGTGGAAGCCACCTTCGTGCGGTACGGGTTGGACCGGCTGATCCACGGCCACACCCATCGCCCTGCCATCCACACGGTGCAAGCCGGCGGCCACACCTGCACCCGCATCGTGCTGGGCGACTGGTACGAACAAGGTTCGGTCCTGCGCGTGGATGCCGACGGCGTGGCGCTGGAGCAGTTGGCGCTGTCACCCGTCTGACCGACGCGCTGTGCCCGCCGCGGCACAGCGACGCACTGCTGCATTCAAGGCGCTCGGAATCAACTCAAGCGCACCCGACTCGCGCGCGGCCCCTGTCATGCGGCTGTGCAGGGATGGAGCGGCGATGCTTGCCGAAACAGATGCGCAGATCAGCACATCTACCTCGCGCGATGACCGCCAGCCTCACTGCAGGCTTTTCGCACGCTCGGCGTAGTCGACGAAATCGGCGTTCACCACGTCGTACCACAGCAGCGTGCCATCGGCCTGGACGCGGAAACGGTCGCGCACCGGGCTGGTCTGCGGGTCGCCGGGGCAATCGTCGCCATGGCGCTCGTGTACGGCAAATTCGAACGCGCCCGGCGAAGCCGCATCGTCTTCTTCTGCCATGATGCTGATGCAGTTGTCCGGGTAGACACGATCGCTCTGCAGGCGGGCTTCGAGCACACGTAACGCACGGGCTTGCACGTCGGCGCTGGCAGCCGGTGCAGGCGCGGTCGCGGCGGGTTTGGGCTGTGTGGCGACCGGGTCGGTGGGTTGCTGCTTGCATCCGGCAACCGCCAGCGCGGCCAGGCAGACAAGCGCATAGCGCAGGGACGTGGACATGAGGGCTCCGCTCGACAGGACAGGGCCGGCAGTTACCGGCGGTGCGCCTAGTCTGCGCGATCCACGCGCGCGGGTGTAGCGAACAAGCCCGGCACACGCGGTGCCGGGCCGGACCTGGATCAGGGAAGAAACCCTAACGGAAGCCGGCAATCGTGGCCTTGGTGTTGACCAGCACGCGTTGGTTGTCGGCGGTGCTGGCGTTGCCCATCGGCACGCCGTTGTAGCTGATGTTGGGGTTGGACCAGTAGTTCAACCGCGGGCAGCCGCTGGTGCAGTCGTAGGCCATGATGGTGCGCCAGCTGTTGCCGTAGCGGTAGCCGTGGCCATAGGCATACGGCGAGGTGCTGGGGTCGTTGGTGGCGTCGTGGCGTGCGCTCTGCAGATGCCCGATTTCATGCGCGAAGCTGTAGTAGCCGGTGGCGCAATCCCAGTACACCGATGCGAATGCGCTTGCGGCGGTCGAGCCGATCCCCGACGCCAGACCGCAGTAGCTGCTGTTGTCCAGCACAATCACGCCCACATCGGCAGTGTAGGTATTGCGGCTGGTGTGGATGCTGTCCATGTAGCCGTCGTTGGTCACACGGAAGCGCTGCAGGTCGGTGGTGAAGTTGCCGGTTTCGGTGTAGCTGTTGGTCTCGTAGCGCGCCAGCTGCAAGGTGATGCCCACGTTGCTGTTGATGTAGCCCTGGTTGGCTTCGGCCACCGCCAGCTGCACCAGCGATTGCATGTTGCCGCCATAGGCGGCCACGGCCTTGTTGGTGGCGACCACCAGCACGCGGATGGTGGCCGGGCTGCCGGACGATGCGGCAGCGGCGGTAACGCGTCCGTCACTGGGCATGTCGAACTTCGGCAGCAGGCTGTATTCGGCCGGATGCTCCTGCGGCATGCGCTGCTCGTCCACCTGCACCAGCACGTGGCGGCCATCGGCGAGCGGACGCAGGCGATACAACTTGTCGGCGTAGCGGATGGTGCCGGTGACAGTGTCGCCGCTGCGCACCAGGATGGCCGAGTTCAGCGGGTCAACGCCCGACAGCGTGCGCGCGCGGGTGCCGGCACGCGGGCCGAGGTTGCCGTACCACACGCTATCGCCGCCCTCCAGTGCATCTACCTTGGCCTGGGTGGCAGTAATGGTCTGGCCGTCCAGCTGCAGTTCCAGCAGTTTTTCCGTCGCGGTCACCGCGCCGGCGTCGAGCTGGACCACTTGTGCGTTGGCAGTGGACGGGGCGCTCAACAGGCGTTGCAGCGCAGGTTCGGCTGCAGCGGTGGCAGTGGCGCTGCGGCTCAGCGCAGGGCCGGTTTGATACAGCGGCTTGCCGGCAGCGGCGGCCGAACCAGCCAGGCACATGGCGATCAGACCCACCGTGGTGCACATCGACTTCGACTTCATCGTCTCTCTCTACCTTAGACATGAAAGTTACGGATGTGAAACACCGGGCCCCTGCCCCCGCGACGCCATTAGGACACCTTGGACCGCACCGAATGCAAGTTGTTACAACAGAAAATTACGTTTATGTGATGCTTGCCAACGACTGGATGCGATTCCAATGATGATCACGCAGGAACCAGCGCACAGTTCGCGCGCCAAGCCGCGCCGATGTGCAGCCCGAGCTGAGGTGGCGCGGCATTGTCTGCAGCTTCGACGTCGTCAAGTCCGGGGACGCTGTCGCGATCAGGGTCAGCGGTGGGCCGCCATCGAATGCGCACTTCGATCGCTTCGCCACGCAACTGCATTGGGGCTTCATGCGCGCCGCTGTGGACCACACTTGCGTGTCTCGACACGGGCTTTCACCTCGGCAGTGGCACTTCGATCGGCCCACCGCGGTGATCGAAACATCGGGGCACACAGTGCGCTGCGCATGCGCCGCCCGCTCAGCCAGCCTGCTCCACCAGATCGGCCAGTTCGTCTTCGTCGAAACCGGCAAGCAACCGCGCTTGCAGATTGAACGGCCCATGCAGATAGCCGCCGGCGTATTCGCGCAGCAAGGCCTTGAAGCGTGCGCGCGGCTCGATGCCGGCCCGCTCGCAATACCAGCGATACCAGCGTGAGCCGGCGGCCACGTGTGCCACTTCTTCGCGCAGGATGGTTTCGAGCACCTCGGCGGTGGCAGCGTCGCCAAGCGCGCGGAGTTTGACGATCATTGCCGGCGTGACGTCCAGACCGCGCGCTTCGAGCACGCGCGGCACCAGGGCCATGCGGGCCAGGCCGTCGTGCGCGGTTTTCTCGCACATTTCCCATAAGCCGTTATGCGCGGCGAAGTCGCCGTAATCGCGCTCGTGCGCCTGCAAGCGTGCGCGCAACAGCATGAAATGGCGCGATTCGTCATCGGCCACTGCCACCCAATCGGCATAGAACGCCTGCGGCAGACCACGGAAGCGATACACCGCATCCCAGGCCAGGTCGATGGCGTTGAGTTCGATATGCGCGATGGCGTGGATAAACGCCGCGCGCCCGTCCGGCGTTCCCAGTCCGCGTCGCGGCAGCTCGCGTGGATGCACCAGGATTGGTGTTGGCGGCCGGCCCGGCATGTGGATCGGTTCGGGCGCAGGCGCCGCCGCATCGATCACCACATGACCCGCGCGAAAGGCCGCTGCGTACTGCTGGGTCAACGCGACTTTCTGCAGCGGGTCGGCCTGGTCCAGACACTGGCGCGCAGCAGCGAACAGATCGGCGCTCTCGAACGAACCGGTGCTCATGCCGTCGGCCGCAAGGTGTGACCGCTTGTGGCAGACACGCAGTACGCCCGCAAGCGCCCGCAGGCGCGCTGTGTTGCACAGCCTGCCGGCAGCATCAGCGCAGCCAAGCGGCCGCGCCACCGCACTAACTCAGGCGCGACGACGCTTCTTGGCATCGTCCGAGCGCAACTGCTGGATGCGTTCGAAATAGCCCGGCTCGATGCCGGTGATGTACTCGCCGTTGAAGCACGAGGAATCGAACTGCTTGATGTCCGGGTTACCTTCGCGCACTGCTACTTCCAGGTCTTCCAGGTCCTGGTAGATCAACCAGTCACAGCCGAGGAATTCCTGGATTTCCAGCTCGCTGCGGCCATGCGCAATGAGCTCTTCTGCGGCCGGCATGTCGATGCCGTAGATGTTGGGATAACGCACCGGCGGCGCGGCCGAGGCCAGGTACACCTTGCGTGCGCCAGCATCGCGCGCCATCTGCACGATCTGCCGGCTGGTGGTGCCGCGCACGATCGAATCGTCCACCAGCAGCACCACGCGGTTGCGGAATTCCAGATGGATCGGATTGAGCTTGCGACGCACCGACTTCTGCCGCTCGCCCTGCCCCGGCATGATGAAGGTGCGGCCCACGTAACGGTTCTTGACGAACCCCTCGCGGTATTTCACGCCGAGCACGTTGGACATTTCCAGCGCCACATCGCGCGAGGTGTCCGGGATCGGAATGATGGTGTCGATGTCGTGGTCCGGACGCAGGCGCAGGATCTTTTCGCCCAGCTTCAGGCCCATGCGCATGCGCGCCTTGTGCACCGAGATGTTGTCGATCATCGAATCGGGACGCGCGAAATACACGTATTCGAAAATGCACGGGGCGTTGTTGGTCGGCGAAGCGCAGACTTCCGAAAACAGCTCGCCACGCGCGGTGATCACCAGCGCTTCGCCCGGGCGCACGTCGCGCACGCGCTGATACCCCAGGATATCGAGCGCGGCCGATTCGGAGGACACGATGTATTCGGTGCCTTCGGCGTGCTCGCGCTTGCCCAGCACCAGCGGGCGGATGCCGTGCGGGTCGCGGAACGCCACCAGGCCCAGGCCCAGCACCACGCTGACCACCGCATAGCCGCCCTTGCAGCGGCGATGCACGCCGGCCACCGCGCGGATTGCCGCTTCGGGGGTGAGCATGCGCTGCGCGTCCAGCTCGTAGGCGAACACGTTCAGCAGCACTTCGCTGTCCGAATCGGTGTTGATGTTGCGGCGGTCGGCTTCGAACACCTGCTGGCGCAAGGCCTCGGTGTTGATCAGGTTGCCGTTGTGCGCCAGTGCAATGCCGTAAGGCGAGTTGACGTAGAACGGCTGCGCCTCGTCCATGCCTTCCGAACCGGCGGTCGGGTAGCGGCAATGCGCGATGCCGACGCGGCCCTCCAGCACCGCCATCTTCTTTTCGTCGAAGACGTCGCGCACCAGGCCATTGGCTTTTTGCACACGCAGGCGCGTGCCATCTGCGGTGGCGATGCCTGCGGCGTCCTGCCCACGATGCTGCAGGACGGTCAGGCCGTCATACAGCTGCCCGGCGACGTTCTGGTTGCCGACAATACCGACGATGCCACACATGGTGCGCGTTCTCCGCTGCGGCTTGCGCCGTTACTGTGAAGGTGGCCGTGCCTGGCCTTGGGATTCGACCCGAGCCGGGTCGCTTTCTCCGCCGCGAACCTGCGCCGGATCGATATTGGCCGGCATTGCCTGCGTCGGATCGCGTCCGTCGCCAGCCGTCTTGCCGGATTTGCCAAGCGCACGCGTGATGGTGTCGCTCAGGCCGGAACCGCCAAGTGCCTTGCCCAGGTCCGTATTATCGCCTGCCGAGGGCAACTTCCCCAACTCCGTTGGCAAGTTGTCGAGTTCCATCGATGGCATCTCCATCGACGGCATCCGCCATGCCGGCAGTTGCGCGCGCATCCAGCCGGCACCGGGCTGGAGCATGGGCAGCAGCACCGACTGGCGCCAGGACGGCTCGCGCGGCAGCGGGGTGAAGCCCATCAGCAGCACCAGCACGCTGGCCAAGAACGCGCCGCGCACCACGCCCAGGCCGAAGCCGAGCATGCGGTCGGTACCACCGAGCTTGACCGCGTCCACGCCGGCGCGGATGACCATGCCGATCACGGCAACGCTGATCAGCACGCCGACGAACACCATGGCATAGCCGCCGAACGACTCGGTGGCCGACGGATGCTTGCCATCGGCCAGCCAGCGCGCCGCTGCGCCGCCGAACAGAAAGGTGGCCCAGCCGGCCAGCAGCCACGACAAGGTGCCGACCACGATCGCGACAAAGCCGCGCAACAAGCCCAACAGGGCCGACACCAGAATGATGACGCCCAGCACCATGTCGATCATCGGCGAGGTCTCCGCGCGGCGCGCACGCCGTGGCTGTAATCTGGCTCGGTCGTCATTGCCCTCCCCTCCGTGGGTGCGAGGCGTTCAAAAATCCTGCCGCAGCCGGCAGCGCAATGCGGGCAGCTAGCGGACACATGGCGGTGCGCCGGCAATGCAGTGTACGAGCGGATGCCATAGACGCAGCGGCCGCGCTTGCGTGCGGCCGGCGCAGACGGTTACGGATGCGGACGCACCATGCCGGAAATGCCGACCTTGGCCGCAACCTGCGCACGTAACTGTTCCGCATCGCCGCGATTGGCCACCGGGCCGACACGCACGCGGTTGAGCGCGCCCTTGTCGGTACGCACCTGCTCGACGAAAGCGCTGAAGCCGGCGGCGCGCACGCGGTCGCGCAAGGCATCGGCGTCTTCGGCACGACCGAATGCGCCCAGCTGTACGGCAAACCCGACGCCGCTCGCGGCCGGAGCGGCCGGCGCGGTGGCAGCGGGCTTGGCCGGTTCGGGCTTGGCCGGCGCTGCCTTCGCAACCTCCGGCTTGGCTGGCGTGGGCGTGGGCGTGGGCGTGGGCGCTTCGGCGGGCTTGGGTGCCGCAGCGACCGGCTTGGCCGGTTCCGGCGGCAGGCTTTCGGTCTTGGTCGCGGCGGGCGCACTGGCGGCGGCCACGCTGCTGGTCGGTTTGACAGCCGGCGCAGGCGTCGGCGCCGGTGCGGCGGCATTGGCATCCAGCGTCACCACCTGCGCATTGACGTCGCTGCGCACCTTCACTGCCTGCAGGCGCGCCGATTCGGCCTGGGCCTGGTCGGCATACGGGCCGACGCGCACGCGCCAGGCCGGGCGGCCATTGATCTGGGTTTTTTCGCTGAAGCCGGGCAGCTGCGCCTGCTTGAGCCGCGCCATCACCGCATCGGCATCGGCACTGGTGGCGTAGGCACCGAAATTCACCGCGTAGTTGCCGGCGGCCACATCAGGGGCGGACGGCGCGCTGGAGGGCTTGGCCAGGTCGGCCGCATCCGGGTTGTCCTGCACCGCTGCCGGCGCCGTGGCGGCACCGCGCATGCCCAGTGCACCACCGGCCGGCGCATCGCCCGGGGTGACCAGCGGCAACTCGCGGGTTTCGAATTCGCCATTGCCGGGCGCGGCAGGTGCTTCGAGCGGCACATCGGCCACACCGCTCGACGGCGCGGGGCCTTTGACCAGCATCGGCAGGAAGATCACGGCAAGTGCCACCAGAACGATGGCGCCAATCAGTCGCTGTTTCAGAGCAGTGTCCACAGAAGAGAGCTAAAGGCGGCGTGGCGGGGTGCCGCAGCGATTATAAGGCCGGCGCCACCTCGCCGACCCTAGTGGGCTGAATGAAGTGCGTTTAGCGCATCGGCCACGGTATGAAACGAGCCGAACACCAGCAAACGGTCGCCAGGCTGGGCGGCGGCCAGCACCGCGCGCACGGCATGCGCGACATCGGCAAGACACACCGCCTGCGCCGCAGCCGTGCCCTGCAGACGCTGCTGCAAAGCCTTCGCCGATTGTGCACGGACGCCTTGTAGCCCCGCCAGCGTCCAGTGATCCACCTGCGCCGCCACTGCCTCCACTACGCCCACCGCATCTTTGTCCGCCAGCGCGGCATAGACGGCATGGGTGACGCCGGCGATCGGCTGCGCGGCCAGTGCCTGACCCAGCGCGCGTGCAGCCTGCGGGTTGTGCCCGACATCCAGCAGCACCTGCACGCCGGCAATATCGATGCGCTGCAGGCGCCCCGCAACTTGAGCATCGGCAATACCCTGCGCCCAGGCCGCTGCAGGCACGTCTACCGGCAAGGCCTGCAACGCGGCGATCGCGGCTGCAGCGTTGGCCAGCTGTATCGGCGCGTGCAATGCCGGCATCGGCAGCTCCAGGGTCACTGCCACATCGCGCCAACGCCATTGCGGCGCGTCGGCTTGCTGGGTCTCAGCATGCTGCGCCTCGATCGGCTCGAAGAAATAATCGCTGCCGGCGCGGATCGCATTCGCACCCAACTGGTAAGCGCGACGCAACACACTGGAAGGCGGGTCGATTTCGCCCAGCACCACCGGCTTCCAGGCGCGGATGATGCCGGCCTTCTCGGTGCCGATCGCTTCGCGATCCTGGCCCAGCCAGTCGGTGTGATCGATGTCCACGGTGGTGATGACCGCCACATCGGCATCGATGATGTTGACCGCATCCAGGCGCCCACCCAGGCCGATTTCCAGTACCGCCAACTCCAGCGCGGACTGCTGAAACAGCCACAGCGCGGCCAGTGTACCGAACTCGAAATAGGTCAGCGTGGTGTCGCCGCGCACTGCCTCGACCGCAGCGAACGCTTCGACCAGCTGCGCGTCGCTGGCCTCGTTGCCGTCGATGCGCACGCGTTCGTTGTAGCGCAGCAGATGCGGCGAGGTGTAGGCACCCACCTTCCAGCCGGCCGCCCGCCCGATCGCCTCGATAAAGGCCACCGTAGAGCCCTTGCCATTGGTGCCACCGACGACGATGACGTGCTTGGCCGGCGCTGCGATCTGCAACCGCGCCGCGACCTCGCGCACACGCTCCAGACCCATGGCAATGGCGCTGGGATGCTGCTGCTCGATATAGGCGAGCCAGTCGGAGAGTGTGGCGGGAGTGGTCACGGTATTACCTGGCGTTCTTTCATGGCTGAAATTATCGCGGTTAATGACGTCTTGAACCAATAGTGGCGAGACCCTTCGATCCTTGAATCACAATCTTTAATGCCTGCCTCGCACATCAATGAACACACATCAAAATCATCGCGCGCGGCACCGGCGCGAGTTGCACATCACAATGGGTGGCGTGCCGGTGGTAATGGTTTGCCGAGAGAGTAACCATGCACGGTGGAACCCAAAGATGAGCGTTTGCCTTGAATGACTGCACTCACCGCGCCATTCGGGAAGCTCATCAAATCGTGCTCGCGCATGCAAAGCCGCCCAGGTACGCCATGGGGCAGTGGAGAGATCATGAGTCCGTAAGGGCATATCAGGCTTCTATGCGCAGGGCGTACGAGCACCTGTTCCGAATACATGCTGCCAAATGCCTCGGTCCATGCCCACGGGACAATCCTGACGACCAGCGCCCATGCCACCAATCCAATCACCATCGTCGCCATCAGCCATCGGAAGATGCAGCGTTCAATACCGATTCGCTGCAGCTGACGCTGCAGCCTGCCACTGGCATTGGCCCAGAGCACCGTGCCAAACAGGGCTATGGCAGCGAAACAAAACACCACTAGGGTGAGGTCGATCAAAGCATTGGCTGGCGGAAGAAATTTGAAAGAATTAGCAAAGAAAAGCAACGCCGTCGGCGTTAAAAACAAAATAGCTAAACGTATAAGATGCGGCCTATGCATTCGTTGGACACCCGGCAAAAGTAGACACAGTCCTTCCTTGTGCGCCACACCTACCCGTGACTGCTACAACGCCCGATGCTTGGCTTCTCCGAAAAACGGCGTGTGATGCGCGCAATCGTTCAGGCGCACCACTTCCAGATGATCCACGTCCTCACCTTCGAGCAGGTTGAGCGTGGTCGGTGCCTGGCGGAAGGTCCACAGCTTGGACAACGGCAGGCCCAGAATCTTGCACAGGATCACGCGATTGACTGCATCGTGCGCCACCACCAGCAAGGTGTCGTCGGCGCCCAGGCCATCGGCGGCACGCGCCAGGCCGCGCCAGCTGCGGTCCAGCACCTGACGCAAGGATTCGCCACCGGGCATCAGCACGGTGTCGGGTTCTTCGCGCCAGGCGCGCAGACGTGCGGGATCCTTGTCGTTGATCTCGCTGGCCAGCAGGCCTTCCCATTCGCCGTGCGCAATTTCCTGCAGGTCGGCATCGGTCTGGAGTAACGCTTCGCGCGAAGCGCCCAAGGCAGCCTTGGCGGTGGCCTGCGCGCGCGACAGCGGCGATGCCACTGCGCGGTCGATCTGCAGCGTGTGCAGCCGTTCGCCCAACGCGCGTGCCTGGCCTTCGCCCACCGGCGACAGCGGAATATCGATCTGGCCCTGGTAACGGCCTTCGGCGTTCCACGGCGTCTCGCCGTGACGAGCAAGCAGGATGCGCATGCGCTGGGAGTTCCTTGGGGAGGGGCCGAGTCGCCGCAGCGAAACGGGAGCGCATGATAACCCTTACCGCCTCCCCGCCGGCCGGCCGCGTCAGCGCACGCCGAGCTCCTTCAGCAGCTGCGGCGCCGGGGCGACTTCGGTCATGATCCAACGCATATAACGGCTGTCCACGGCAATCATGCGGGTCATGGCCGGGTCGAAGATCCAGTTGCTGCTCACCGACTCCCAATTTCCGTCGAAGGCCAGACCGACCAGCTTGCCTTGCGCGTCCATCACCGGCGAACCGGAGTTGCCGCCGGTAATGTCCAGATCCGAGAGGAAGTTGACCGGTACCGAACCCAGGCGCTTGTCCTCCAGGCCGGCATAGCGCTTGGCCTTGACCGCATCCAGCAGGGACGTGGGCGAATCGAACGGTTCGGCGCCGGTTTCCTTGGCGGCGACCCCTTCCAGCGTGGTGAATGGCGTATAGGCCACGCCATCCTTGGGGGTGTAGCCCTTGACGTTGCCGAAGGTGATGCGCAGCGAGAAGTTGGCGTCCGGATAGACCGATTCGCCCTTGCTCCTCCGGTAGTCGGCCAGGGCTTGCAGATACACCGGCCGCGCCTTCAGCTGCTCGCCAGTGTGCAGCTTGTCCTCGCGCTCGATCTGCAACAGCGTTGGGGTCACCGCCACGGCGTACCGAATCGCCGGATCGGTGCTGGCTTCGAAGGCGGCCCGGTCGGCAGCGAGCCACTTCAGCCGCACGTCGGTGCTGCCCAACGCAGTGCCTTCGAGCTTGCCCAAGGCGGCCTGCACGGCGGCCGCATCGCTGCCACCCAACCACTGGTCCAGCGCAGCGATGCGCTGGTTGGCCGGCAGCTTCAGATACTGGCTGAGCCAATACTGTTGAAGTTGACGATCCATGGCCGGCACGTAGCGGCGCTCCATCTGCTTCATCGCCGCTTCGATGGTTGGCAGGTCGCGGTCCTGGTAACCGGATTCGCGTTGCGCATCGGGCTTGGCACGCTCCAGCGCCAGCCGGTACAGCGTCACCGCTGCACCCACCGTACCGGTGGAGTCGAACTGGCGCAGCACGAAATCGCGCTGCTGGGTGGCTTGGCTGTTTTTGAGCAGTTTGACCAAGGTGTCGTGCGCCGCAAGCGCGTTGCGCCCGCTTGCACCCCGCCCCTTGAGCCAGGCCAGCACCGCGGCTTCGTCGGCCTGCTTGGTGGCCTGCGCGCCAATGCGCTTGAAGCCTTCCAGTTGCCCGTCGAAGTTCTTGGCGGAGTTATTGAAGCTGGCCACGGTGCTGGCGTATTTCACCTGGATGTCGGGATCTTGCTTGCCGGCCTGTTCGATCAGGCCGATCACGTCCTTGATCTGCTGGCCGACCACCGGGTAGGTCCAGCTGGCGGTGTTGTCGAATTCGGCTGCCAGTGCATAACGGTTGGTCTTGTACGGATAGCCGGCCACCATCACGAAGTCGCCGGCGCCCAGCGGCTGGTCGGCAAACTTCAGGAAGTGCCTGGGCTGGTACGGCACATTGTCCTTGGCATAGGCGGCGGGCTTGCCGTCCTTGCCGACGTAGGCGCGATAAAACGAGAAATCGCCGGTGTGCCGCGGCCACATCCAGTTGTCGATGTCGCCGCCGAACTTGCCCACGCTACCGGGCGGTGCATAGGCCAGGCGCACATCCTTGATCTCCAGACTTTTGAACAACCGATAGGCGTTGCCACCGGCAAAACTGAAGAACTGGCAGCGGTAACCCGGCTGCGCTTCGCAGGCGGCGATCTGTTGCTTGCTGAAATCCTCAAGTGCCAGCGTGCGCTTGAGCGCATCGTCTCCGGCAGTGGCCATCGCCGCCTTGGCCGGCGCTGTGACGTCGGTAATGGCGTCGAGCACGTAGATACGCGCACTTGGGCCTGCGCTGAGCTCGTCTGCAGGGCGTGCAGCGTTGAACCCGTCCTTGATCAGATTCTTTTGCGCGGTGGAGTTGAGCTGGATCGCGCCATAGGCACAGTGGTGATTGGTGACGACCAACCCCTGCGGTGACACGAAGCTGGCGGTACAGCCACCCAGCGCGACCACGGCGCCCATCGGATCGCCGGTCAGGTCGGCCAGTTGCTGCGGCGAAAGACGCAAGCCGGCTTGCTGGAGTGGCCCGGCAATTTCCGGCAGTTGTTGTGGAACCCACATTCCCTCGCCAGCCTGCGCAGATGCGGCAACGGCCAGCGTGGCCAGGATGGAAACAGCAAACAGGTTCGGACGCATCGATAGCCCCAGAGTCATTTCGTTAGAGTGTAACGCTGACGTCGGCGACGCACGCCATGACTGATGGCAGGGTCGGCACCCGCTGCTGTCGGTAAGCGGGCGTGTCGCCGTGCGGCATGCGGCGGCCTGGCGGCCTGTGTCGCAGCGGCAGCTAAGCGCCAGCTTGAACGCGGCCGAATGCGGGGTCGCTGCGGCCGGGCCTGCCGGTTTCCAGATGCCCGGCCAGCCGGCGGCGGAAGGCGCTGCCCGGTTGCTCCACGACAAGGTCGTACCAGTGATCGCTCGCAGCGAGCGCCAGGCGAATGGTTTCGCGCTGACCTGCGGCCAGCTGCAACGAACGTGCGGTTGGGTCTGCATAGCCCAGCGCACGCAGCTGCACCGTACAGGCGTGCTGCCCGGCATTGCCGATGTCCAGCACCAAGACGTCGCCATCCTGCCGCGCGTCTACCCAGGGCGCTGCCGATGGAGCGGAGGTCGATGAAACCTCGCCTGCGAATTCGCGCAGGAAGCCATTTGGTCCGTGCACGCGCACGTTGTACTTGCCGTTGTGCATTGCCCCAACCGGCACATCGTCCAACTGCGTGCCGGGCAGCACCGTGTAATACCACGGGCCGCCACTGGCAGCGCTGCTGTAGACGTTGAACGCCGCTGCAGCCGCACCGCTGTTGACGAACTGCAGCTGCACACCGGTGTTGTCGCGCACCCGTGCATGCACTTGCAACGCATATGGCAATGCGCGCGCGGGACGTTGCCCCGGTTCCTGTTTCGGCATCGTTGCGGCGGTGGGTGCAACCGGCAGCGGTTTATCGCGTACGGCGGCCGTGCGTGCGCGGTAGTCGTCGACCGATGGCAACGCGCTCAACGCCGAGTCGTCCGGCTTGCGGAAGTCGAACACGCTGGTGAGATCGCCGCTGACCGCACGTCGCCATGGGCTGATATTCGGCTCGGCCACACCGAAGCGACGCTCCAGCAGGCGCAGCACCGAGGTATGGTCGAACACCTGCGAATTGACCCAGCCGCCCCGCGTCCACGGAGAGATCACCAACATCGGCACGCGGATTCCAAGGCCGACCGGCACACCGTTGTACGACTCACCGCGCACATCGACATTGCTGCGCCCCATGCGTGCGTCCAGCGCCGGCAGCGGTGCGGGCACATGATCGAAGAAGCCGTCGTTCTCGTCGTAATTGATGATCAATGCAGTCTTGGCCCACACCTCCGGACTGGAGGTCAGCGCGTCGATCAAACGCGCCACCAGCGATTCGCCATAGGCCGGCGGCGCTTCGGGATGTTCGCAATACGCGGTGGGCGGAATGATCCACGACACCTGCGGCAGGCGCTTGGCCTGCACATCGGCTGCAATGGCCGCAATCAGGTGATCGGCCTGGGTGTGTGCTGCATTTTCTGCGGTGGACCCGGGCACGCAGGCACGTGCGCGCCGATAGCGCTCGTCGGCGCGGTCGAGCCCCCGGTAGTGCGCAAAATATGCCAGCGAGTTGCAGCCGAAGTTGTCGTATTCCTGGTACACGCGCCAATCGATGCCGGCGGCCTGTAGCCGCTGCGCATACGTGGTCCAGCCCATCGCCGCGTAACCGGGCTTGTCGCGCGCCATGTCGGCGGTCCAGTTGCCATCGTCGGCGTTGTCGGCCACCTGTGCGCGCAGGTCACCCACGCTCAGGCCGCTAGTGCCGGTGAACAGGTACATGCGGTTGGGATTGGTCGGCCCATGCATCGAGCAGAAATAGCCATCGCAAATGGTGAAAGCGTCGGCGAGCGCGTGGTAGTACGGGATGTCCTGACGCTGGAAATACCCCATCGTCAGCTCGCCCTTGTACGGCACCCAGGCGTCGTATTCGGCCCAGCGTGCCGGGTCCTGCCGGTGGCCGGCTTTCCAGGAGTGATCCAGGCTCTTGATCAGCGGCGCGCAGGTGGTTTGCGAATCGAAGGCGAACGGCAACAGGCGCCGTCCATCGGCCGCAGGCTGGCTCCAGACCGGGTTGCCGTCGCGCAGTTGCAACGCATGCGGGTCGCCGAATCCGCGCACGCCACGCAGTGCGCCGAAGTAATGATCGAACGAGCGATTTTCCTGCATCAGGATCACCACATGCTCGATGTCGCGCAATGTGCCGGTGCGCGAATTGGCCGGCAGCGCCAGCGCGCGCCTGATCGACGAAGGCAGCGCGCCCGCCGCAGTGAGTGCAGCAACCCGCTTGAGGAAATCGCGGCGCGAAGCAGATGACGTCATGACCAAAATCCTGGCGAAGCCTATGCAATGCAGCGCGCGATGCGGCTGCAGAGCACGTGTATAGCGGGCAAGCACGACAGTTTTGCGACAGCCACCGTCATCAATGTTTCATGAGCCGTTGACACCCTGCGTCGCGAAACGCCGGTGTTGCACCGCGCGTCCGCCCTCCGCCGCGCTCGAACAGGATTCCCCCATGACTTCCGCTCGTCGTTTTGATGTCACTCCGCTGGCGCTCGCCTTGGCCGCGCTGCTTCCCATCATGGCGCAGGCCGCCGACCCGGTGACCGCCAGCGTGGCCGACGCACCGGCAACGCCGGCCGATGCTGCAGGCAATGCAACGCAGCTGGATGCCATCAACGTGGTCTCGCAGGGCAGCACGCGGCAGGTGCAGCGCATCAGCCGCCAGGACATCGAACAACTCACACCGGGCAGCAGCGCCTTCAAGGCCGTCGAAAAACTGCCCGGCGTGCAGTTCCAGTCCGCCGATCCGTTCGGCACCTACGAATGGTCCACGCAGGTCACCCTGCACGGCTTCGATCAGAGCCGTCTGGGCTACACGCTCGACGGCATCCCTCTGGGCAACATGAGTTACGGCGTCACCAACGGCCTGCACATCACCCGCGCCATCATTTCGGAAAACCTTGGTTCGGTGGAAATCGCGCAAGGCGCCGGCGCGCTCGGTACTGCGTCCAACACCAATCTCGGCGGCACCCTGCAGTTCTATTCGGCCGATCCGCAGACCACGCCGGGCGCGCGGCTGGTGCAGACGGTGGGCAGCGATGCGACGCGCCGTACCTTCGTGCGTGCCGACACCGGCGACCGCAACGGCTTGTCGGCGTACCTGTCCTACGCCAATGCCAGCACCGACAAATGGAAGGGCTTCGGCGACCAGACTTCCGAACAGGCCAACCTCAAGACCGTGTACCAATGGGGCGACGGCAACCGGCTGAGCCTGTTTCTGGACACCTCGCGGCGCAAGGAATACGACTACATGGATCTGTCGTTGACCAGCCAGCGTGCGCTGGGCTGGGACTACGATTATCTGCAGCCGGACTGGTCCACCGCCGTGCAGATGGCGCGTGCATATCAAAACACCGGCGCCACCAGCGGCGTGGCCAACGGTTACCCGCAATCGTTGGCCGGGCTGCCCAGCGATTACAGCTGGCTCGATGCCAGCTACTACGCCGGCGGTGGCCTGCGTCGCGACAATCTCGCCGGCCTGTCCGGCACCTTCGTGTTCGGTGGCGCCACGCTCGATGCCACCGGCTACTACCACGCCAATCGCGGCGAAGGGCAGTGGGTGACGCCGTACGTGGTCACCTCGGCGCAGATTCCGGTGTCGCTGCGCACCACCGACTATGGTCTGGACCGTTTCGGCGGCACCAGCGCCTTGAAGTGGTCGTGGGGCAATCACGATCTGGAAGTCGGTGCATGGGCGGAAAACGCGCGCACCACGCAGGGCCGCAATTACTTCGCGCTTGGCAACGAGGGCTATACCTCGCTGTACAACATCTACGAAGCACAGACCCCGTTCCGCCGCGATTTCCAGCAGCGCTACACCACCCAGACCCGCATGCTGTACCTGCAGGACACCGTGCGCCTGCTCGATGACCGGCTGACGCTGAACTACGGCGCAAAGGCGCTGGACACCACCACGCGTGCGCAATCGCTGGTGCCGACCACCGCACTGGCGCAGGGCCGCATCCGTGCCGAAGACAACTTCCTGCCGCAGGTGGGCGTGAACTACAAACTCGACGAGCGCCAGGACATCTACGCGTCCTACAGCAAGAACATCGCCGCCTTCGGTTTCACCCCGTTCGCCACCTCGCAGGCCGCCTTCGACCGCAGCCGCTCCACGCTGGAGCCGGAGCAGTCGCAAACCGTGCAAATGGGTTACCGCCTGCAGGACGAGCAGTTTCAGCTCTCGGCCGACGCCTACTTCACCAAGTTCTCCAACCGCCTGCTGACCACCTCGCCGTGCACCGCGGTGCAGACCTGCGCCCAGATCCTGAGCAACGTCGGCGCGGTGCACAGCGCCGGTGCGGATCTGGCGCTGATGTGGCGCCCGGTCGAAGGCCTGAGCTGGTTGAACTCGCTGTCATGGAACCGCTCCCGCTATCAGGACGATTACCTCAACAACGGCGTGGTGGCCACGGCCGGCAAGGACGTGGTCGGCATCCCCGCGTTGATGTTCTCTTCCAGTGCCAGCTACCAGCTTGGCAACCTGCGCCTGGATCTGGACGGCAAGTACGTCGACAAGCGCTACATCACCTTCCTCAACGATTCGCAGGTGCCGTCGTACTGGTTGTTCAATGCAGGCGCACGCTACGACTTCGGCCGCGTGGGCCCGGTCGAGAATGTCGCGCTCGCCCTCAACATCACCAACCTCACCGACAAGCGCTACTTCGCCAGCACCGGCACCAACGGCTACGTCGCCTCCGATCCGAACGGCTACAACCAGACCATGGTGGTCGGCGCGCCGCGGCAGTACTTCATGAGCCTGGATGTGAAGTTCTAAAACGGGTCAGCAGCGCGCCGGTGGCACTTCTCCAGCAGGAAAAAAAGTCCCTCTCCCGCCGGAGGCGAGAAGTACCGCATGCGCGCCAATAGCGCGCATGCCTTGGAGCGCCCGCGCTGCCAGCGCGGGCTGGGGCGCGGAGCGGGGTTGAGTGAGGGTACGGGCGAAGCCCTGGTGTCGTTCCAACTGCACGAGGCTTCGCTCGCACCCTCACCCGGCGCTACGCGCCACCTTCTCCCCATGAAGGAGGACAATGTCCCGACGGGAGAAGTACGCAGTCACACCTTCCCCTGTGGAACCTTGGCTAGCACCACCACTTACTTCCCGCACCGCCGCATGGCTTCACTGCCGCGGCGCTTATAATTGCCAACTTACTTTTACTCAGCAGGCCCCGCCAGATGGCGCAGACGATGAAGGCGCTGGTCAAGCGCGAAGCGAACAAAGGCATCTGGCTGGAACAGGTCCCCGTCCCGACACCCGGCCCCAACGAGGTGTTGATCAAGCTGGAAAAGACCGCCATCTGCGGTACCGATCTGCATATCTACCTGTGGGACGAATGGAGCCAGCGCACCATCACCCCCGGCCTGACCATCGGCCATGAGTTCGTCGGCCGCGTGGCCGAGCTCGGTTCGGCAGTCACTGGCTATCAGGTCGGCCAGCGCGTCTCGGCCGAAGGCCACATCGTCTGCGGTCACTGCCGCAACTGCCGCGGCGGCCGTCCGCATCTTTGTCCGAATACGGTCGGCATCGGCGTCAACGTCAACGGCGCCTTCGCCGAATACATGGTGATGCCGGCGTCCAACCTGTGGCCGATCCCGGACCAGATTCCGTCCGAGCTGGCCGCCTTCTTCGACCCCTACGGCAACGCCGCGCACTGCGCGCTGGAATTCGACGTCATCGGCGAAGACGTGCTGATCACCGGCGCCGGCCCGATCGGCATCATTGCCGCGGGCATCTGCAAGCACATCGGTGCGCGCAATGTGGTGGTCACCGACGTCAACGATTTTCGGCTCAAGCTGGCCGCCGACATGGGCGCCACGCGCGTGGTCAACGTCTCCAAGACCTCGCTCAAGGACGTCATGGCCGACCTGCACATGGAAGGCTTCGATGTGGGCCTGGAAATGAGCGGCAACCCGCGCGCGTTCAACGACATGCTCGATTGCATGTACCACGGCGGCAAGATCGCCATGCTCGGCATCATGCCGCGCGGCGCCGGTTGCGACTGGGACAAGATCATCTTCAAGGGCCTCACCGTGCAGGGCATCTACGGCCGCAAGATGTACGAGACCTGGTACAAGATGACGCAGCTGGTGCTGTCGGGTTTCCCGCTGCACAAGGTGCTGACCCATCAGTTGCCGATCGACGATTTCCAGAAGGGCTTCGACCTGATGGAAGAAGGCAAGGCCGGCAAGGTTGTGTTGAGCTGGAATTGATCGGCTGATTGTGCAGTTACGCAAAAGGCGCCGCGAGGCGCCTTCTGTATTTCGGTCTTCAAAAGTGCTTAAAAACGCAGCGAGTGACCCTTGGGTGCAGACGAATCGCTTCAAGACACGCGACGTCGGCAAGGATGCAGACAAAGCTCAGTCGGTTGGGTGCGCGTGACCTTGCTAGTCGCTCTGTTGAAACCTACGCATACCGGCATCTCCACTGGTCCTTGCCCGCCCACCCTCGCGGGACCCTTGGCGCATGGATGCCGCCACGGGGCTTACATGGACGTACTTGCAGCGTGTCCTGCGATGGTGGGCAGGCAAGGCCCTGCAGCCAAGACACAGATCAACCGCTCTACAGGTGATCGATGCGCACGATGCAATCACGCCAAAACAAAACAACCAAGATTTAAAGCTAAAGGGTCGTTTAAATAGGCGGCGAAGAATCCACGTAGCACTTCTTTCCGCCTCACCACTCCACAGCCAACTCGTCAGAGCCGCTGTTTAATCCATCGCCATCATGGCCAGGTAACCGTCGCAGTTGCCACAAGATGGTTCTGCGAATTCTGCCGACCAAAACCGAATTCGGCTGCTTCGCTGGTGTCGTAATAGCCCACGCTCAGACCCAGCGGGCCGAACGTCTTGCCCACGTTGACGCCGAAATCGTTGTAGTCGTGGTCCACCTGACTCAGCGACGAGGTGTAGACGCTGTGCCCTGCATGCGCGCCGAATGTGAAGTCGTACGGCAACGCCCAGTTGGCGTCCAGTGCGTAGTAGTAACCGTCGGTGTCGGTGCCGTACAAATCGTTGGTGTAGGCAAGGGTCAGGCTGTAGGTCTTCAGGAACGTGGTCTTGGTGATCAGCTCGGCGTAATTGGAAGCGCCCGCGCCCAGATATTGATAGCGGTTCACCACCACGTCGAGATTGAAATGGGTGCTCAGGTCGGTGTTGTAGCCGACAAAACCATCCACTTCCCAGTCCGGATCGCCCGCACCGAAGTCGACATTGGAACCCCAGGTGCCGACGTAGAAGCCATACGGCAGTTTGTATGTGAGCCCGGCCTGAAATGCAGGCTCTTCGTTGGTCTGCGAAATACCGCGAAACAAGTAGTCGCTGGTCACCGCAAAGGTGCCGCTGAGCGGGGACGCGGGAGCGTCTTCATCCTGTGCCTGGGCCAATGGCGTTACACACATCAGCAGCAACGACAGACAACAAGCGGGCGGGAACGACTTCATGGGCATCTCCTGGTGCGATGGGCGGGTGGATGGCGCGAAGCGAATCTGCAATGACTTATTAGTTCAACTTTCATTGCAGCGCAACATAAACGTCGCGCCCGCTTGATCCAGCGCACACACTCGGGTGCCGATGCGCCGATCAGGTGTCCGTCTCATCGACCGCTTGCACCGAATCTTGATGTTCAGGATTCAAGATTGGGCATTGGGGATTGGTCACAGCCAAGACGAAGGCGCGCTGTGTAGTCTCCCTTCCAGCTGGCCCATGCCCGCCAGCGATGCCAGCGCTCACCTACGCGGGAAATACCCCGTATTGTCGCGCTGCCAGCCGCAGCTGCTGGCCCGGCTGAAAATTACCGGCCGAGGCCGGCAGTTCCACTTCCACTTCATTACCGGCCGGCTCCAGCGTGACGCGCAAACGCAGGCGCGCGCCACTGCGCTGCGACCATGCCACCGTCGCCGGCCAGCCGGTCTCGTCGGGCACCAGATCTTCAGGCCGCACATACACCTCGACCGGCCCCGCAGCCAACGCAGCATTGGCCAGCGGCAGCGCATGCCCGGCCACCTGGATCTGGCCCTGCGCCAACACGCCGGGAATGCGGTTGACCGCACCCACGAACGAATACACGAATGGCGAGGCCGGCTTGTCGTAGATGATTGCTGGCGTGTCGAGCTGCTCGATGCGGCCGCGGTTGAGGATGGCGACGCGGTCGGCCAGTTCCAGCGCTTCTTCCTGGTCATGGGTGACGAACACCGTGGTCAGGCCGGTGCGTTCGTGCAACTCGCGCAGCCAGCGGCGCAGGTCGCGACGTACCTGCGCATCCAGCGCGCCAAATGGTTCGTCCAGCAGCAGCACGCGCGGCTCGATCGCCAACGCACGCGCCAGTGCCACACGCTGGCGCTGCCCGCCGGAGAGCTGGGTGGGATAGCGCTGCTCCAGGCCCTGCAACTGCACCAGTGCCAACAGTTCTTCCACCCGTGCACGGATGCGCGCTTCGGCCCAACGCTCGTTGCCACGCCGCACGCGCAAACCGAAGGCGATGTTCTCGAACACGTCCATATGCTTGAACAGCGCGTAGTGCTGAAATACGAAGCCGACCCGGCGCGATTGCACGCTCATGCGGGTGGCATCTTCATCGCCGAACAGCACCTGCCCGCCATCGGCATGCTCCAGCCCGGCCATGATCCGCAGCAGTGTGGTCTTGCCCGAGCCGGAAGGACCGAGCAAGGCTAGCAACTCGCCCTGGCGCACGTCCAGGGTGATGCCGTCCAGGGCGGTGAAGGTCTCGAACTGCTTGCGCAGGCGGTGGATGCGGATGCCCATGGTCACCTCAATGGCGGTGGTTTGCGGCCAGCGAATCGCCGTGCCGCCATTCCAGATACGTCTTCAGCGCAAGCGTCAGCAGCGCGGTCAATGCCAGCAGCGAGGCGCACGCAAATGCAGCGCTGTAGGCGTATTCGTTGTAAAGAATTTCCACATGCAGCGGCAGCGTATTGGTGCGCCCGCGGATATGCCCGGATACCACCGAGACCGCGCCGAACTCGCCCATCGCACGCGCCGCGCAAAGCAGCACGCCGTACAACAGACCCCAGCGGATATTGGGCAAGGTCACGCGCCAGAACATCTGCCAGCCGTTCGCACCCAGGCTCAGCGCGGCCAGTTCTTCATCGCTGCCCTGCTGCTCCATCAGCGGCATCAACTCGCGCGCGATGAAGGGAAACGTGACGAACGTGGTCGCCAGCACGATGCCCGGCAACGCGAACACGATTGGCGGCAGCTGGACCACAAATTCGCCCAGCGCCGGCAACTGCACATGCCAGCCTTCGTCGATCAACGGCCAGGCCCAGCCGCTGCGGCCGAAGATCAGCACGAAGATCAAGCCCGCCACCACCGGCGAGACCGAGAATGGCAGATCGATCAGGCTGACCAGCAGGCGTTTGCCCCAGAACTGATGCTTGCTGATGGCCCATGCCGCAGCCACGCCGAACACCAGATTCAACGGCAGCACGATCGCCGTCACCAGCAGCGTCAGCTTGATCGCCGACAGCGCATCCGGGTCGACCACTGCACGCAGGAACGTCTCCCAGCCGCCGCGCAGCGCTTCGGCAAACACCAGCACCAGCGGCAGCAGCAGGAACGCCAGCAAGAAAACCAGCGCGCCCAGAATCATCAGCCATTGCACCCAACGCGGCTCGTTGGTGGCCGAATCGGTGATGCGGCGTGCCTGCTCGCTCATTGCGCGGGTCTGCACCATGGAAGGCAGCGATGAAACAGCATCGCTCATGCGGGCCTCCTTTGATAGCGCAGCAGGCGTGCCTGCAGCGTATTGACCAGCAGCAGGATCACGAACGACAGCAGCAACATGGCCGCGGCAATCGCAGTGGCGCCAGCGTAGTCGAATTCCTCCAGCCGGATGGTGATCAACAGCGGAGCGATTTCAGTGGAATTGGGCAGGTTGCCGGCGATGAAGATCACCGAGCCGTACTCGCCCACCCCGCGCGCGAAGGCCAATGCAAAACCGGTCAACACCGCCGGCCACAATCCCGGCAGCACCACCCGCCACACTGTCTGCCAGCGCGAGGCGCCCAGCGTGGCGGCAGCGGCTTCCATCTCACGCTCGCTCTCGGCCAGCACCGGCTGCACCACCCGCACTACGAACGGCAGGCCGACAAACACCAGCGCCAGCACGATACCCAGCTGCGTGTAGGCCACCTTGATGCCGATCGCTTCCAGCCAGCGCCCGACCCAGCCGTTGCCGCCGTAGAGCGCGGTCAACGCAATGCCAGCCACGGCCGTCGGCAACGCGAACGGCAGATCGATCACCGCGTCGAACAAGCGCTTGCCCGGGAAGTTGTAACGCACGAACACCCAAGCCACCCAGGTGCCCATCACCGCATTGAATGCACCCGCCGCGAACGCCGTGCCAAAGCTCACCCGCAGCGCCGACAACACGCGCGGCTCGCTCCACACTTTCCATAGGCCGTCCCAGCCCAGGCCGCTGGTCTTGATGAAGATCCCCAGCAGCGGGATCAGCACGATCAGGCCCAGCCAGGTCAGCGTGATACCAAGACTCAGGCCCAGCCCCGGCATCACGCGTCGGCGCGATGGCGACGCTGGACGTGCAACCGACGTCTGCATGCTTACTTCTTGGCCTGGATCTGGTCGAACACGCCGCCATCGGCGAAGTGCTCCTGCTGCGCCTTATCCCAGGAGCCGAATGCCTGCTGGATGGTCACCAGCTTGATGTCCGGGAAGCGGGCCACATCCGCCGGATCGGCAAATTCGCGATGCCGCGGGCGATAGAAATGCTTGGCGGCCAGCTTCTGCCCTTCCGGCGCATACAGATAGCGCAGGTAGGCTTGGGCCACCTCGCGCGTGCCGTGCTTGTCGACGTTCTTGTCGACCAGCGCCACGGAAGGCTCGGCCAGGATCGACAACTTCGGCACCACGATCTCGAACTTGTCCTTGCCCAACTCTTCGCGCGCCAGCAGCACCTCGTTTTCCCAGGCCAGCAGCACATCGCCGATACCGCGCTGCACGAAGGTGGTCGTGGCGCCGCGTGCGCCGGTATCCAGCACCGGCACGTTGCGGAACAACGCCTGCATGTAGCGCAGGATGCGTTCGCGGTCGCCCTTGAAGATATGGTCGGCATACGCCCAGGCGGCCAGATAGTTCCAGCGCGCGCCGCCGGAGGTCTTGGGGTTGGGCGTCACCACCGCCACGCCCGAGCGCAGCAGGTCAGGCCAGTCGTGGATGTTCTTAGGGTTGCCCTTGCGCACCAGGAACACGACGGTCGAGGTGTACGGCGCACTGTTGTCGGGCAGGCGCTTCTCCCAATCGGTGTCGATCAGCCTGGCCCTCTGCGCGATGGCATCCACGTCGTAGGCCAGCGCCAGCGTCACCACATCGGCCTCGATGCCGTCGATGACCGCGCGCGCCTGCTTGCCCGAGCCGCCATGCGAGGTTTCCACGGTCACCGTGTCCTGCGGATGCTGCCGCTTCCACTGCGCAGCAAAGGCGGTGTTGTAGTCGCGGTAGAACTCGCGGGTGGGGTCGTAGCTCACGTTGAGCAAGCCGATCTCGCGCGCGCCTGCCGGGCCGGCCAGGACCAGCAAGGTGCAAAGAAGGGAAGCAAAACGGAAACGTGGGTAGGTCACGACGATCTCCTGGCCGATTGAGCGCAGCTGAATAGCAAGCATGCCATGCTGCGCAGCGGCACGCAGGCGGTGAAATGACATCAGCGCAGCCGCTTATGCCGATTTTGCATGACGTAGTGGTATGCCACCGTGATCGTTAACATTGCGCTTCATTCCTGCCACTGCGACCGCCATGACCACCGCTCCCGCCGCGCTGACCGCCCACTACGCCGCCGAACTGGAGGCGATCCAGTCCCAGGGCCTGTTCAAGTCCGAGCGCATCATTACCGGCCCGCAGTCGGCCCAGATCACCCTGGCCGATGGCCGCCGCGTGCTGAATTTCTGCGCCAACAACTACCTGGGCCTGGCCGACCACCCGGACATCATCCAGGCCGCCAAGGACGCCCTGGACACGCATGGCTTCGGCATGGCCTCGGTGCGCTTCATCTGCGGCACCCAGGACCTGCATAAGCAGCTCGAACGCACCATCGCCGAGTTCTTCGGCACCGAAGACACCATCCTTTACGCGGCCTGCTTCGATGCCAACGGCGGTCTGTTCGAGCCACTGCTCGGCGAGCACGATGCGATTATCTCGGATGCGCTCAACCATGCTTCCATCATCGATGGCGTGCGCCTGTGCAAGGCCAAGCGTTTCCGTTACGCCAACTGCGACATGGCCGACCTGGAAGCGCAACTGCAGGCGGCCGACGCAGCAGGTTGCAAGACCAAGCTGATCACCAGCGACGGCGTGTTCTCGATGGACGGCTTCATCGCCCCGCTGGACGAAATCACCGCGCTCGCACGCAAATACAACGCGCTGGTGCACATCGACGAATGCCATGCCACCGGCTTCCTCGGCGCTACCGGCCGTGGCTCGGCCGAGGTCAAGGGCGTGCTGGACCAGATCGACATCTTCACCGGCACGCTGGGCAAGGCCATGGGCGGCGCACTGGGCGGCTTCACCACCGCCAAGCGCGAAGTGATCGAGCTGCTGCGCCAGCGCTCGCGTCCTTACCTGTTCTCCAACTCGTTGCCGCCGCACGTGGTGGCGGCCGGCATCAAGGCGTTCGAGATGCTCGACGCCGCCGGCGATCTGCGCACCCAGTTGGTCGAAAACACCACGTACTTTCGCGAGCGCATGACCACGGCCGGTTTCGACCTCAAACCCGGCGTGCATCCGATCAGCCCGGTGATGCTGTACGACGCACCGCTGGCGCAGCGGTTCGCCGAGCGCCTGCTGGAAGAAGGCATCTACGCCATCGGCTTCTTCTTCCCGGTGGTGCCCAAGGGGCAGGCGCGCATCCGCACCCAGATCAGCGCTGCGCATACGCGCGCGCATCTGGATCAAGCGATTGAGGCCTTCATCAAGATCGGGCGCGAACTCAAGGTCATCGAGGCCTGAGCATGCGCACGGCGCTGCGCCAACGGCTGCTGCTGGCGGCGCAGACCGATGCGCAGGCGCTGCTGCTGGACGGCCATTGGGACACCCGCTGCCTGCACTGCCGTCGCCACCTGCAGATCCGCGCCGATGGCGAACCGCTCGGACACACCACGCTGGAACATGTGGTGCCGCAGGCCTGGTTCGGCCGGCGTGCGGCGGCGGCGCTGTGCGCATTGGTGGGCGACGATGCCAACGATGCGCGCAACCTCGCGCTGGCCTGTGCCGGCTGCAATCACGCCAAAGGCCGTCGTCACGATGCCAACGGCGCTGGCGACGCACGCGCCGTTGAAGTGGTGAGCGCCTTGCTCAGCGCCCGGTTGGCGCGCTGGCGGGCGCCGGTGCCAGCGCCCTGACTTCCTCGGCACTGAGCATCCGCCACGCCCCCTTGCCCAACTCACCCAGTGCCAGCGGCCCGATCGCCACCCGCAGCAACCGCAGCACACCGATCTCCAGCGCTGCCAACAAACGGCGGATCTGTCGATTGCGGCCTTCGTCCAGCACGATTTCCAGCCAGGCATTGCGCTCGCCTTCGCGCAGCACGCTGACCCGCTTTGCGCGCAACAGCACACCATCGCCAGCAGGATCCTGATCGACCACACCGGCTTGAAGCTGCGCGAGTTGCTCCGCACTCGGGCGGCAGTCGATCTGCACGTGATAGGTCTTGTCCGGACCCGTAGCCGGATCGATCACCGTCGCCGCCCACTGCGGGTCGTTGCTGAACAGCAACAGGCCTTCGCTGGCCTTGTCCAGGCGCCCGACAGGCGCAATCCACGGCAACCCGGCGCCATCGAAACAGTGATACACCGTGTCCCTGCCCTGCTCATCGCGCGCCGTGGTGACCACGCCACGCGGTTTGTTGAGCATCAGATAGACCCGCGCAGGCCCGGCCAACGGCTGGCCATCGACGGCAATGCCGGCCTGCTGGTCGGCGCGGATCGGAAATTCCGGGTCGCGGATCACCCGCGCATCCACAGTGACCCGCCCATCGGCGATCCAGCGTGCCGCTTCGGTGCGCGAACACACGCCCAGCTTGGACAACACCCGCGCCAGCCCATGGCGTGGCGCGTCGGTGCCGGGCCCTGCAGCCGACGCACGCAACACCCGCGCCTGCGCTGCAGGACCACGCTTGCGCTGCCGGGACGTTGCCGGCGGAGGCCGCCGGGTCATGCCGTCCCGACCGCGCGGCTTACTTGTTTTCGACCGGCTTGGCGTCGGCCGCCGGTACGGGCGCCGCGGCCGCCGGCGCTGCGCCGGCAACAGGGCGAGCCTTGACCACGCGCACACCGCGCGCCTTCATCCAGGCGTCGAATTCTTCTGCCGTCATGCGCTTGCCGTTCTGGCTCATGTCGAAGCGCCACGGGGTGTTGTCGAACGCAGTAGTGGCCTTGTAAGCCGCCGGATCGTTCGGGTTGACGGTGCCGCCGGGCGGAATGACCTTGGCCAGATCCTGGCAGCCTTCCACGCGCAGGCGCAGCAACACGCGGTCCACCGACTGGTCGCTGCTATACGGCTGTGCCAGCACGCCGGTCGGCATGCCCAGCTGCACGCTGCGGGTGTAGAACTCGGCAGCGGCCGGTGCGATGACGGTAGCGGGCAACGGCAGCGGCTGGGACACCGTGCTGCCGGCGCAGTTCGGAGCGGCGTAAGCAGCAGGAATCAAAGCAAGACAGAGCAAACCTGCCGTGGCGGTACGCAGCATCGGGTTCTTCCAATTATGAGTGTGGTGTTGACGCGGCGAGTGTAGGCAGCGATGAACGCTGTTTCAACCGGAACCGTGCCTGGATGGCAACACAGACAGGTTTGGCGGCGACTCGACGCACTTTTCCTGGCCCTACAAAGACAAAACCCGGCGCGAGGCCGGGTTTTGTATGTAACAGCTAGCGGTCCAATTAGTTCTGGACGTTCAGCTCGGTACGACGGTTCTTCGCACGGCCTTCCGGATTGTCGGAACCATCCGGGTTGGCGTTCGGAGCAATCGGACGGCTCTCGCCGTAGCCGATCGGGCCAACCAGACGCGACGCATCAACGCCGTTCTTGGTCAGGTAGTCGTACACGGTGGTCGCACGACGCTCGGACAGCTTCTGGTTGTACGCGTCGGTACCCTTCGAGTCGGTGTGACCGGCAACCTCGACCTTCAGGTCGGGGTAACGCTTCAGGATCTCGGTCGCTTCGCTCAGGATGGACTGTGCGTCCGGACGCAGGGTCGACTTGTTGAAGTCGAAGTTCACGCCCTTCAGGTCGATCGAGACAGGAACCGGGCAACCGTCCGGACCGATGGTCTGGCCAGGCTGCGAAGCCGGGCACTTGTCGTCGCAGTTGTTGACGCCGTCACCGTCGTCATCCAGATCTGCGCAGCTCGGAGCAACCGGAGCCGGAGCCGGCGGCGGAGCGGTCGACGGAGCCGGTCCCAACGGGATCACGACGCCGACCGAAGCCAGCACGTCGCCGAACCAGTCTTCCTGCGGAGCAGCAACGCTCTGGTCGTTGAAGTCAGCGCGATAGGCCAACTCGGCACGCACGGCGACGCGCTTGTCGAAGGTGGTCTGCAGACCGACACCAGCCTTGGCGGCAAAGTTGCCGTCTTTCTGCTGGCCCGGCGAAACCGGGTTCGGGGTGGCATCGAATTCTTCTTCCGAACGCTGATAGCCCAGACCAAACAGCAGGTAGGGGTTCCAGCCGCGGCCTTCCTGGATGAAGTGGCGACGCAGGTCGAACGAGATGCCGTACTGGCTCCAGTTCTGGTCCTGGTTGGCATCGAAGTTCGGGTTCTGGTAGTTCAGTTCACCGTCGATCGACCAGTTGGGGCTAACGAACTTGCCCAGGCCCAGGGTCACGAACGGAGCATCATTGGTCAAACGATCGCTGTCCTGGAAGTTGAAGCCAGCGCCACCGGTCAGGTACCAACGGTCATCGAACTCCTGCGCGGATGCAGCCTGGGCAACTGCCAGACCGCCGAGCAACGCGGCAGTGAGAATTTTCTTGTTCATTTATACAGCTCCTTCTTTGGGAGATAAACCGATAGAGGCGTTGTTCTTGGTAAAGATGCTCGTCACATCCAGAGCCATCGGGGCGCAGATTAAGCCGGCTTCAGTGAAGATCACGTTAACGGTCATATAACATGTGAAAGTAATCACCAGGTCCCGCCATCCCACGCAATACTACGTATACAGTTTCATGAAGGATAGGACCGGGTACCCAGTTCGGACATCGCACCCGCATGAACCGCAGCCCAATTAAGCCAGTTGAATACGGTTCCAGGCTGCGTGCGTCTTCCTGTCCCGGACGTGATCGAAAACCACATTGGTGAACGCCAGGCCCTGTCCGAGCTGAATTGTGGGGTCGGTGGTTGCGAACGACTCGCTCCACAACGCACCCTGAACTTCCCGCTCAGGAGCGCCCGATGAAAGCCGTCGCCCTCACCCACCATCTTCCGATTGACGACCCCGAGTCTCTGCTTGACATGGATCTTCCAACGCCCGCAGCGCCGTTGGGATATGACTTATTGGTACGCGTGGAAGCGATCTCGGTGAATCCGGTCGACACCAAAGTGCGCGCGCCCAAGCCGCAGACCCTGCAGGCGCCGAAGATCCTGGGCTACGACGCAGCCGGGGTGATCGAGGCGGTCGGCCCGGAGGTGACGGCCTTTGCGGTTGGCGACGAGGTCTACTACGCCGGCGATATCGGGCGGCCGGGCAGCAACGCGCAGTACCAGTTGGTGGACGCACGCATCGCCGGGTGCAAACCGACCTCGCTCAGCTTCGCGCAGGCGGCGGCGCTGCCGCTGACCACCCTGACCGCGTGGGAGCTGCTGTTCCAGCGCATGCCGTTCGCCTTCGACGGCGCACGCAACCGTGGCAGACACCTATTGATCATCGGCGGCGCCGGCGGCGTGGGCTCCATCGCGATCCAGCTGGCGCGGCATGCCGGCTTCACGGTGATTGCCACCGCCTCGCGCCCCGAGAGCATCGAGTGGGTGCGACAGATGGGCGCGCAGCATGTGATCGATCATCACCAGCCGCTGCAGCCGCAATTGCAGGCGCTAGGGCTGGACACGGTGGACGCAGCGCTCAATCTGGCCGACACCGATCGCTACTGGCAGCAGTTGGGCGAGGTGCTGGCGCCGCAAGGGCATGTGGGCTTGATCGTGGAGCCGCGTGGGCCGCTGTCGATCGGCGACCCTTACAAATCCAAATGCATCGGCATCCATTGGGAACTGATGTTCACCCGCGCGCGCTACGCGACCGACGATATGGTCGAGCAGCACCGCATCCTCAACCGCGCTGCCAGCCTGATCGATGCCGGCGAACTGCGCACCACGCATACCGAAACGCTGTCGCCGATCAATGCGCAGCAGCTGCGCGAGGCGCATCGTCGGCTGGAAAGCGGCAGCACGATCGGCAAGTTGGTGCTGGCAGGCTGGTAATCGGCTGCTTTGGCTGGGTCCGCTGATGAGGCAGGCAGTGCGCGAAGAGCTGTTGCGTAGCGGGCGCGGTTGGTGCCGGCGGGAGCAACGGCATCTTGCCGACCGGCGCTTGCAGCCTTCGGCGGCCGCGTAAACGCGTAAGGGCTTGCCGCCAAGCCCGTTTGCCTGCATCGTGCGCACTCCGTACGCCAGCGTATCCATGTTATGTCGCCCGCCACCGGCCTGTCCGCTTCGCCTTATCCGCACCTGTTCACGCCGCTCGATCTGGGCTTCACGCAACTGCGCAACCGCGTCCTGATGGGCTCGATGCATACGGGTCTGGAAGACCGTGCGCGCGATTTCCCTAAATTGGCGGCGTATTTCGCCGAGCGCGCTGCCGGTGGCGTCGGCCTGATCGTCACCGGCGGGTTTTCGCCCAATGTGGTGGGCTGGCTCAAGCCGTTCGGCGGCAAGCTGTCGTGGCCATGGGAAGTGCGCCCGCATCGCCAGGTCACCCGCGCCGTCCACGCACACGGCGCCAAGATCTGCCTGCAATTGCTGCATGCCGGGCGCTATGCCTACCACCCGCTGTCGGTGGCGCCGTCCCGACTCAAGGCACCGATCAACCCGTTCACTCCGCGCGCCCTGTCGGCCGGCGCGGTGGACCGGCAGATCGCCGCGTACGCACGTGCCGCGCGGCTGGCACGCGAGGCCGGCTACGACGGCGTCGAGGTGATGGGGTCGGAAGGCTATCTGATCAACGAATTCACCGCCGCGCGCACCAACCAGCGCAGCGATGCCTGGGGCGGCGATGCCACCAAGCGCATGCGCTTTGCGGTGGAGATCGTGCGGCGCATCCGCGAGGCCTGCGGGCCGGACTTCATCATCATCTATCGGCTGTCGCTGGTGGATCTGGTCGAAGACGGCAATCAGTGGCAGGAAATCCTGGCGCAGGCGCAGGCGATCGAAGCGGCCGGCGCGACCATCATCAATTCCGGTATCGGCTGGCACGAGGCGCGCATTCCGACCATCGCCACCTCGGTGCCGCGCGCCGCCTTTGCCGGGGTCACCGCCAAACTCAAACCGCACCTGCGCATTCCGGTGGTGGCGACCAACCGCATCAACATGCCGGAAGTGGCCGAACGCATCCTGGCCGACGGTGCCGCAGACATGGTGTCGCTGGCACGGCCATTACTGGCCGACCCCCAGTGGACCAACAAGGCGCGCGCCGGGCAGTCGCACACCATCAATACGTGTATCGCCTGCAACCAGGCCTGCCTGGATCACGTGTTCGACAACAAGCTGGCCACTTGCCTGGTCAACCCACGCGCCGCACACGAAACCGAACTCAACTACACGCCAACCACCACGCCCAAGCGCATTGCGGTGGTCGGCGCCGGCCCGGCGGGGCTGGCCTGCGCGACGGTGGCGGCAGAGCGTGGGCACAAGGTGACCTTGTTCGATGCAAGCGATGCGATCGGCGGGCAGTTCAATGTCGCCAGGCGCATTCCGGGCAAGGAAGAATTCAACGAAACCTTGCGCTATTTCGGCCACCGCATCGAAGCGACCGGCGTGCAGCTGCGTCTGAACACGCGGGTGCAGGCGGCCGATCTGAAGGACTTCGACGAGATCGTGCTGGCAACCGGTATCGAGCCGCGCAAGGTGGACTTCCCCGGCGCCGATCATCCGATGGTGGTGAGCTATCTCGATGTGGTGCTGGGCCGCCATGTGGCCGCCGACAAGGTGGCGATCATCGGCGCCGGCGGCATCGGGTTCGATGTGGGCGAATTCCTGGTGCACACCGGCGAATCGCCATCGCTGGACCCGCAACGCTGGATGGCCGAATGGGGCGTGGATCCGAGCTTCGAAGCACGCGGTGCATTGGCCAAACCGCAGCCCGAGCGCCCTGCCCGCCAGGTCTGGTTGTTGCAGCGCAGCCCCGGCAAGCCCGGTACGCGCCTGGGCAAGACCACCGGCTGGATCCACCGTGCCACGCTCAAGGCCAAGGGCGTGAAGATGCTCGGTGGCGTGGAGTATCTGGGCGTGGACGATGCCGGCCTGCGCATTCGCGTGGAGGGCAGCGAGCAACTGCTCGATGTCGGCACGGTGGTGGTGTGCGCCGGGCAGGAGCCGCGCCGCGAGTTGCTGGCCGCGCTGCAGGCAAACGGCCAGCAGCCGCACCTGATCGGCGGTGCCGACGTGGCTGCCGAACTGGATGCCAAACGCGCAATCAACCAGGCGTGCCGGCTGGCAGCAACGCTGTAACGCGTGCGCAGCGATAGCGGCGTCTGCGAATCCGTCGCTGCGATTCGGATTTGCCGCACTGCTCACTTCTACGCGGCAGGTCGCAGCAAACACGCCCGCTGATGCCGTCGGGCGGCGGCACGGGCGGCGTTCTTTTCCTGTCGCGCGGCTCGGCTACAACCCCGCATGTCTTCGCCACCGACCGCACTGCCCTCTGTCCTGCCGCCGGCTGCCTTGCTGGCCTACGCGGCAGCGCATTTCGGCAAGAGCCTGCTCTGGTACACCGGCGAATTGTTGCTGATTTTTGCATTCACCGAACATGTCGGGCTGTCGGACTGCTGCTGAGCGTTTGCGGCCACCGCGCCGGCGCGCACCACTATCTGACCTGGGCAATGGCGCTGGGCCCGATTGTGCGCGGTGCTACATGCCGGTTGATCGCTTGCACCGCGCACATCGTTGCGCTGTTTTACAGGCCAAACGGTGCTACCGGCTCGCGGTTGACGCAGTCTTCTTGGTTGCGTTGCGAACCTGAAGTGTTGCGATTCGAATTGCCTTGGAGAACTGAAAAACGCAACCCTTGCTTGTTCGCGCTTCAGAGAAGTCAGTTGACACTTACGGGTTATACGTGGAAACGCGCATTGGTAAGGTTTGATTACCACCTCTGCGTCGCATCGGCGGCGTTCTGCGATGGGATCTAGCAACGCTATACGAATTAGCGTTTAACCACCGATGGTTTTCAGCGTGCCCGCAGAGTCCTGGCTGCAGGATATGTCGCGTTTTCTGCAACAACGACATGCAGTGCAGCTTCTCTGCGCTTGTGTGCAGTGTGCGCTTTCTCGCCCCTGCACTTTTTCTACACCTTTGCACTACTGCACGCGCAAACACACTGCCAGGAAGAATCATCGCGATGCGATGCATCACCACTACGCCGCAAGATCGACATCGCTTTTAGAACATCATGCCGCGATGGTAATCACGCCATCCTCGGCAGACAGCGCTTTGATGCGCACTGCGCCAGTCGTGCAACAGACACCGCGCAAGCATTTTTGCACCTTGCAGTTCTACCATTTTTCTCTGGCTCCGCTAGCTTGTGTATCGCTCGCGCATCGAGGCGAAGCGAGGCGCTATGGCAGCCTGCAATACACGTTGCGCAAACACGCGCAACGTGACGAGCATGTGGAGCCACACGAAAGACCCTGCAATCAAGCCGATTTCGCGCTGTACACAGATGATCGAGCCAACACCACAATGCGATAGATCTCGTGCGATTTTAAAAAAACAGCGAAACACAGCAGTCGCCGTAACGATGCGACGCAGATTCATGCTGCGTTGCGCGGCGCAATGTCGCGTAGTGCCAAGCGCCGCGGGCAATCGCATTCATCGAACCCACTCATTCAGCCACGATTGTGTGACCGGCGCCTACCTTGCGCCAACTTTTTGACCTGCCGCATTTGGTGGGCACCTTCGGCAGATGTTCTTTCGCCGGAAACTTTGGCGACCCATTGCAGGCCGCCTCCCCATGACGCCAAGCCCTCTGCACTGGCGCATCCACGTTGGATGCTCTGCGGACCGGCCCATACGGAGCAAGGAGTTCTATGAAACTTGTTTGGATACTTTGGCTGTCGCACGTATTGCCGCAGCCAGCAGCAGATTCGTTGTGTTTGAGTACCACCGTCTATCTGGAAGCGCGCGACCAGACCTTGCGTGGTCAGCAGGCCGTTGCAGAAGTTGCATTGCGTCGCCTGGACAGTGGTTTGTGGGGCGATTCGATGTGCCAGGTGGTCACCGCGCGCAAGCAGTTCGCGCCGACGATCGTGGCGCCGGGCACGCAGCTGAAGAACGACGATGCCTGGAACAAGGCGTTGGACGTGGCACTGGCTGCGCAGCGCAACTGGGCACTTCCGGTGGGCCAACGCAAAGAGATCGTGCCGGGCGCCAGTCACTTTGCCGCCAGCGCAATTGCTAGCCCGAGCTGGCGCAATGCCTACCAGGTAGCCACCATCGGCGACCACACGTTCTACCGCGTGCAATCGCTGCGCCCGCGCAACGCGTCGTGAGCGCACTGCGGCGCGGCACCATCAGAACAGATGCCGCTGCTGACACGCGTTAGCACCAAGCTACGCTGATGACGCGCCTGACCCGCGCTGAGGCGCCGACATCGCAGCAGCATGGCGAAGACGGCCTCACGTAACGATCGATCAAGCACGGCACCATCCGGATCGCATATCGCCTCCGCCGCCCGTACGCGGCGCCAGCAGCGTTGCATGGGTCAAGCTGCCTTTCTCGTAGCCGACCCGGGGCAACGCGCCCGACCGCGCTGGTATTGGCGATGTCACTGAGACTGCCACGACCACACCAGTGGCGACGGCCCCACCCGGCGGCATCGCAGTGAAGCACCCGTGGACACCCGGCGCCGTGCTCCACAGAGCCTCATCCGCCGGCTAAACTAACGGCTTCATTCCCGTGTGGATCGTCCATGAAGCTGTATACCAAGCCCGGCGCCTGTTCGCTGGCAGATCACATCGTGTTGCGCTGGTCGGGCCTGCCGTTCGAGTTGAGTGTGGTCGATGCGGCGACGATGAAATCTCCCGAGTATCTGCGCCTGAATCCAGCCGGCGCCGTGCCGTTGTTGTTGGTCGATGATTGGGCGCTGACCCAGAATGCCGCCATCCTGAATTACATTGCCGATATCGCTCCGCTGACCGGCCTGTCCGGCGACGGCACCGCACGCAGCCGCGCCGAAATCAATCGCTGGATCGCCTTCGTCAATGCGGATGTGCACCCCGCGTTCAAGCCGATCTTCGGCAGCACCGCCTATCTGCAAGACCCCGCACTGATCGCGCGTAGCCAGGACGATGCACGCAGCAAATTGCGTACGCTGTACGAGCGCGCTGATGCGCACCTGCAAAGTCGCACCTGGATTGCCGGCGACAGTCACACCGGTGCAGATGCATATCTATTCGTCACCTTGCTGTGGGCGCAGAAGGTCGCTGTGAATCTGGATGGCTTGGACGCGCTGCAGGCGTTCATGCAACGCATGCTGGCCGATGCCGATGTGCAGGCCGCACTGAAGGCGGAAGGCCTGGCCTGACAGCGCAGGCATGCGCCAGAGGACGCGCAATAAAAAACGCCGGGCAATGCCCGGCGTTTTCATGACAGCAGTGACTGCGTCACTCAGCCCAGCAGGTGCGACACGCCGCTGCGCTCTTCTTCCAGCTCGGCCAGGGTCTTGTCGATGTACTTCTGGCTGAAGTCGTCGATCGGCAGATCCTTGACGATGGTGTACTTGCCGTTTGCGGTGGTGACCGGGAAGCCGAACATCACGCCTTCCGGAATGCCGTAGGAACCATCCGAGGGCACGCCCATGGTGACCCACTTGCCGTTGCTGCCCAGCACCCAGTCACGCACGTGATCGATGGCCGCATTGGCAGCCGACGCAGCCGAAGACAGGCCGCGCGCTTCGATGATCGCCGCGCCGCGCTTGCCGACGGTCGGGATGAAGGTGCCGGCGTTCCATTCCTGATCATTGATCGTATCGCCGATGGAGGCGCCGTCAGCGGTGGCGAAACGGTAGTCCGGGTACATGGTCGGGCTGTGGTTGCCCCACACCACCAGCTTCTCGATGCCGCCGACCGGCTTGCCGAGCTTGGCCGAGAGCTGGCTCAACGCGCGGTTGTGGTCCAGGCGCAGCATCGCGGTGAAATTCTTCGGGTCCAGGTCCGGCGCCGACTTCATCGCGATATAGGCGTTGGTGTTGGCCGGGTTGCCGACCACCAGCACCTTCACGTCACGCTTGGCGACCTTGTTCAACGCCGCGCCCTGCGCGGTGAAGATCTCCGCATTGGCCAGCAGCAGGTCCTTGCGCTCCATGCCCGGGCCGCGCGGACGCGAACCGACCAGCAGGGCGACATCGACGTCCTTGAACGCCACTTCGGCGTCGTCGGTACCGACCATGCCGGCCAGCAGCGGGAATGCGCAGTCTTCCAGTTCCATCATCACGCCCTTGAGGGCGGCCTGGGCCTTCTCGATCGGCAGTTCAAGCAACTGCAGAATGACCGGCTGGTCCTTGCCCAGCATTTCGCCGGAGGCGATGCGGAACAGCAGGGCATAGCCGATCTGGCCGGCAGCGCCGGTCACAGCAACACGAACAGGTGCTTTCATGGGGTGTTTCCTCTGCTAATAAAGCGTTGGTGGGGGTGGCGCGCTGGCGTGGCACACGGCCTGGCGGCGCGTTTTGACAAGCGAACGGCCGCACATGGCGGCCGTTCGATGGGGTGCGATCAGGCGGCGAGGATCTTGTTCCACTCCGCAACGCGGTCGGCCTTGGCGGCCAGCACAGCGTCGGTATCGCCTTCGATGGTGAGCGTGTTGATGGTGTCGCCCTGGGCAACGCTGTCCACCACGTCCAGGCCCTGGGTGACCTTGCCGAACACGGTGTGCTTGCCGTCCAGCCACGGAGTGGCGGTGTGGGTGATGAAGAACTGGCTGCCGTTGGTATTCGGGCCGGCATTGGCCATGGACAGCACGCCGCGGTCGTGGCCGACGCCGTTATTGGCTTCGTCCTCGAAGCGGTAGCCGGGGCCGCCGCGGCCGGAACCTTCCGGGCAGCCGCCCTGGATCATGAAATCGGCGATGACACGGTGGAAGCTCAGCCCGTTGTAGAAGCCGCGCTTGGCCAGGTTAACGAAGTTGGCAACGGTCAGCGGCGCCTTCTCCGGGTACAGCTCGACGACGATCGGGCCGCGGGACGTGTCGAAATTGGCGATCAGGGACATGGAAATCCTTGCAGGTTCTGGGGTGATCAACAGCCCGTTAGGATACACCCGGGCGCGTAGGCGGCCGTGCAGTTACGACCATGGTCCAAGGCCGTTGCCGGCCGCCGGATCGTGGTGCCGTCACGCTGCCTGAATGGGCGATCTGAATCGACTTCAGGCAATCCGCAACGGCAGCGCAACGAAACCGCTATAATGTTGGGCTTACCTCATCTCAAGACTGGCGCCAGACAGGGGCCCTTTCCGCATGTCTATCGAAAAACTCCGCAATATCGCCATCGTCGCGCACGTTGACCATGGCAAAACCACCCTCGTCGACTGCCTGCTGAAGCAGTCCGGCACCCTGTCCGAACGCACCGTGTTGGCTGAGCGCGTGATGGACAGCAACGATCAGGAAAAGGAACGTGGCATCACGATCCTGGCCAAGAACACGGCCATCACCTGGAACGGCAACCGCATCAACATCGTCGACACCCCGGGACACGCCGACTTCGGTGGCGAAGTCGAGCGCGTGCTGTCGATGGTGGACTCGGTGCTGATCCTGGTCGACGCGATGGACGGCCCGATGCCGCAGACCCGCTTCGTGACCCAGAAGGCCTTCGCGATGGGCTTCAAGCCGATCGTGGTGGTCAACAAGATCGACCGCCCCGGCGCACGCCCGGACTGGGTGATCGACCAGGTGTTCGACCTGTTCGACAAGCTCGGCGCAACCGACGAGCAGCTGGACTTCCCGATCGTCTACACCTCCGCGTTGAACGGCTACGCCAGCCTGGATTCGGACGTGCGCGACGGCGACATGACCCCGCTGTACGAAGCGATCATGCAGCACGTATCGGCCCCGGACGTTGACCCGGACGGCCCGTTCCAGATGCGCATCAGCCAGCTGGACTACAACAACTTCGTCGGCGTGATCGGCATCGGCCGCATCCAGCGCGGCGTGCTGAAGAAGAACATGCCGGTCAGCGTGATCGACCGCGAAGGCAAGAAGCGTCAGGGCAAGGTGCTGCAGGTGCTGGGCTTCCTTGGCCTGGAACGCATCGAGCAGGACACCGCCGAAGCCGGCGACATCGTGGCCATCTCCGGCGTGGCCGAGCTGACCATTTCCGACACCGTGTGCGCGCTCGATCACCCCGAATCGCTGCCGGCGCTGACCGTGGACGAGCCCACCATCTCGATGACCTTCCAGGTCAACAACTCGCCGTTCGCCGGCAACAAGGACCTGTCCGGCGGCAAGTTCCTGACCAGCCGCCAGCTGCGCGACCGTCTGGACCGCGAAAAGGTGCACAACGTGGCACTGAAGGTCGAGGAAGGTTCCGACGCCGACAAGTTCCTGGTCTCCGGCCGTGGCGAACTGCATCTCTCGGTGCTGATCGAAAACATGCGTCGCGAAGGCTACGAGCTGGCCGTGTCGCGCCCGGAAGTCATCATCAAGGAAATCGACGGCAAGCAGATGGAGCCGATCGAACAGCTGGTGGTGGACATCGAAGAACAGCACCAGGGCGGCGTGATGGAAAAGCTGGGCACCCGTAAGGGCCAGCTGAAGAACATGGAGCCGGACGGCAAGGGCCGCGTGCGTCTGGATTACATGATCCCGGCGCGTGGCCTGATCGGGTTCCAGAACGAATTCCGCACCCTGACCCAGGGCTCGGGCCTGCTGTTCCACGTGTTCGACCATTACGGCCCGAAGGAACAGGGCGCCATCGCCAAGCGCCAGAACGGCGTGATGATTGCCAATGCACCGGGCGCAACGCCGGCCTATGCACTGGGGCCGCTGGAAGAGCGTGGCCGTCTGTTCGCCGCTGAAGGCGACAACGTGTACGAAGGCCAGCTGATCGGTATCCACTCCAAGGACAACGATCTGACCGTCAATGCGATCAAGACCAAGCCGCTGACCAACATGCGCGCGTCGGGCAAGGACGATGCGATCAAGCTGACCCCGGCAATCAAGTACACGCTGGAGCAGGCGCTGGACTTCATCGAGGACGACGAGCTGGTGGAAGTCACCCCGAAGGAAATCCGCCTGCGCAAGAAGTTCCTGACCGAAAGCGACCGTAAGCGCGCTGGCCGTTCGGGCTGAGTTGTCAGGCCGGCACGCGTGAGCGCCAGACCCTACAGCCCGGATCCGCGCGCGCATCCGGGACTGCACGTGATCGCCTTGCTTGAGGCGGTCAAGGGAGCGCTTGCGCTGTTGGCGGCGACGGGCCTGGAAATTCTGGGCCCGCTCCCGCTGCAACATGCGGTCAGTACGCTGATCCGCCGTTTCAATCTGGACCCCGACCACGGCGCACTGCCGTCGTTGCTCAAGACCATCAGCCCCGATGCGGTGCATCTGGCCGCTGCTGCGATGCTGGCCTACGGCCTGCTGCATGTGGTGGAAGCCTGGGGTCTGTGGCGTGCCAAGGCCTGGGCCTCGGTACTGGGCTGCCTGTCGGCGGCCATCTATCTGCCCTTCGATATCTACGCCATCGTGCGTCACCCCGGCTGGACCGCCTGGGGCGTGCTGGCGATCAACCTGCTGGTGGTCGGCGTGCTGGCGCGCGACCTGGTGCGACGTCGCCGTCGCTGAGCCGCCCTGCCCGTCTGCGGGCACATCATCCGTTGTCACCCCAACGCAGCGCCGTTAGCCTGCGAGTTCTCCCCGGGGACGACCATCGATGCGATCCACCACCTTGTCTTTCGCGCTGCTGCTTGCGCTGTGCGGCTGTGCGCATGCCGATGACCCGTCGCGCGCGGCGACCGGCACTCCTGCCGATTCCTCCGCCAAGCCTCTCGACCTCACCGAGGCCGACGTGGCCGGCCTGCAAGCGCGCATGAGCAGCGGCCAGAGCACTAGCCTGCAACTCACGCGCGCGTATCTGCAACGCATTGCCAGCATCGATCGCTCAGGCCCCACGCTCAACGCGGTGATCGAACTCAACCCGCAGGCCGAAGCCGACGCGCGCGCCCTGGACGCCGAACGCAGCGCCGGCCGTGTACGCGGGCCGCTGCACGGCATCCCGGTGCTGCTCAAGGACAACATCGATGCGCTGCCGATGGTCAACAGCGCCGGCTCGCTGGCCCTGGCCGAGTTCAAGCCCACACGCGATGCGTTTCTGGTGCAGCGCCTGCGCGCCGCCGGCGCGGTGATCCTGGGCAAGACCAACCTCAGCGAATGGGCCAATTTCCGCTCCACCCAGTCCAGCTCCGGCTGGAGCGGGCGCGGCGGGCTCACCCGCAATCCCTATGCGCTGGATCGCAATCCCTGCGGTTCCAGTGCCGGCACCGGTGCGGCGATCGCGGCCAGCCTGGCCGCCGTGGGCATCGGGACCGAAACCGATGGCAGCATCACCTGCCCGGCTGCGGTCAACGGCCTGGTCGGGCTCAAGCCCACCGTGGGCCTGGTCAGCCGCGACGGCATCATCCCGATTTCCGCCAGCCAGGACACCGCCGGCCCGATGACACGCAGCGTCGCCGATGCGGCCACGCTGCTGCAGGCCATCGCCGCGCCCGACCCGCAGGACCGGGCCACCGCCAGGGCGCCTGCCAGCAGCGTCGACTATCTGGCCCACCTCAAGCCCGACGGCTTGCGTGGCGCGCGCCTGGGCCTGCTACGCAACCCGCTACGCGAGGACCCGGCCATCGCCGCAACGCTCGACCGCGCGGTGCAGACGCTGCGTGCGGCGGGCGCCACCGTGATCGAGACCCACCTGGCTACCGATGGCAAGTGGGATGCCGCCGAGCAAACGGTCTTAGTGGTGGAATTCAAGGCCGGCCTGAATGCGTATTTGCGCAGCCACAACGCACCGGTAACGAGCCTGGAGCAGCTGATTGACTTCAACCGCAAACACGCGCAGCGCGAGATGGCGTACTTCGGGCAGGAACTGTTCGAACAGGCGCAGGCAGCGCCCGGCCTCGACGACGCGGGCTATCTGAGCGCACGCGCCAACGCCAAACGGCTGGCCGGGCCGGAAGGCATCGATGCGGCACTGCAGGCAGAGCGCCTGGATGCCTTGATCGTTCCCACCACCGGCGCGGCCTGGGTCACGACACTCGGCAAGGGCGACACCTTCCCCGGTGCCGGCTATGGCGCCGCCGCGGTGGCCGGCTACCCCAGCCTGAGCGTGCCGATGGGCCAGACCCAGGGCCTGCCGCTGGGCTTGCTGTTCATGGGCACGGCCTGGAGCGAGCCGCGCCTGATCGAGCTGGCGTATGCGTACGAACAACGCAGCCATGCGCGGTTTGCGCCCCGCTACGCGCCGAGCGCACTGCCGGCGACACCGGACGCATCGCAATCGAAGATGGCTGACTGAGGCACCGCAAGGCAGTACGTACGCGGTGCAAGCATCGACATGCGACGACTGCATCACCAGGATGTCGCACTGCTTGTCGCCCAGGCAACTGCGCACCGCCCTGTGTCGATACGCCGCACCGGAGAACCGGGTGGCCTCTAGCGCGCGCCGACGCGGCCAGGCGCGTCGGGCAGCGCTAGATCGATGCTGCAGGCTCGCCGTCTTCCGCGCCCGGCGAACGCACGCTCTCCGGGGAGATCGGTTCTGCGGCACGCGACACCGGCTTTTCCTGCGCGGCGATTTCGGCGCGGATCCTGGGCAGTGCATACGCATGCTCGCGGGTCAGGAAGTCGATCATGCGTTCGCGCACCAGGCAGCGCAGATCGAAGGCATCACCGGAATTGCGTGCGCTCACCAGCAGCCGCACCTGGATGGTGTTGTCGCTGGTGTCGGTGATCTGGGTCACGCACACACGGCCATCCCATAGCGGCTCGCTGTGGCAGATACGCTCCAGTTCCGCGCGTACCGCTGCAATGGGCGTGCGGTAATCCAGCCACAGGAACGCGGTGCCGAGCAGATCGGCGCTGCTGCGCGTCCAGTTCTGAAAGGGGTTTTCGATCCACCAGGTCAGCGGCACCACCATGCGCCGCTCATCCCAGATCCGCACCACCACATACGAGCTGCCGATCTCTTCGATGCGGCCCCACTCGCCTTCCACGATCACTACATCGTCCAGGCGAATCGGCTGGGTCAACGCAATCTGCAAGCCGGCGATCAAATTGCCGAACACCGGCTTGGCCGCGATACCGGCCACCAGCCCGATGATGCCGGCCGAGGCCAGCAGGGTCTTGCCGATCTGGCGCACCTGCGGAAACGTCAACAGCACTACCGAAATGCCGAGCAGGATCACCGTGCCCATCAGTACGCGGCTCAGTACCCGGGTCTGGGTCTGGATGCGCCGTGCGGTGAGGTTGTCCGAAACTTCGATCGGGTTGCTGCGCAGGATCGCCGCTTCGCCAGCGGCCACCGCGCGCACCAACAGCCAGGTGACGCAACCGACGATGCCCACATGCAGCAGGTGCTGCACCGCTGCGAGCGCCTTGCCGGCCAGCGGAGTCGCTTCGGTCGCGATGCCCAGAAAGAACAGCGGCAAGATGAAAGCCGCTGGCAAGGTAATCACGCGAATGATGCGCGCACGGCGATAGTCGCGGCCCTGCATGCGGCGAAACAGCCACAGCATCAACGACCAGGTAACGATGCCCGCCAGCAGCGAGGCACCGAGCGGAATTGCGTATTCGCGGATGACGTTCCAATCGGCAGTCAAACCGTTCCTCCTGTGTGGGAAGAGAGGGATGGCTACCAGAGCATGCCGCAAGCGGCATGAGCATCACGTCATGCGCACACGCCGTTCATGCGCCCAACGGCTGGGACGCCACCTGTTGTTGCTTGCGCACGATTGCCATCGCAATTTCCAGCGACTGTTCGTAGTTCAGGCGCGGATCCACGCTGGAGCGATATGCCCGCTCCAGATCGCGTTCGGTCAGCTCGCGCGCACCGCCGGTGCACTCGGTGACGTCTTCGCCGGTGAGCTCCAGATGCACACCACCCAGCCGTGTGCCGGCCGCTGCATGCAGGTCGAACGACAACTCCACCTCGTTGCGGATATTGTCGAAACGCCGGGTTTTATAGCCATTGCCGGTGCTTTCGGTATTGCCATGCATGGCATCGCAGACCCACAGCACGCGGCGCCCATCGCGCTTCACCGCATCCAGTAGCGGCGGCAGTTTTTCGGCAATCTGCGCCGCGCCCATGCGGTGGATGAAGCTCAGACGCCCGGGTTCGTCCTCCGGGTTGAGCACATCGATCAGCCGCAGCAACTGGTCCGGCTGCACCGACGGCCCCACCTTGATCGCGATCGGATTGCGCACGCCACGCAGGTACTCCACGTGCGCGCCATCCAGCGCAGCCGTACGCATGCCGATCCATGGGTAATGCGTGCTGAGGTTGAACCAGCCCCACTGCCGCGGTACCTGGCGGGTCAGGCCTTCTTCGTACGGCAGCAACAGCGCTTCGTGCGAGGTGTAGAAATCGATGCGGTTGAGGTTGTACACCTCCGCGCCGGACAGGGTCTCCATGAAGCGCACGGCATCGCCGATCGAGGCGACCATCTTCTGGTAGTCCGCTGCCAGTGGCGAGTACCCCACCCAATCCAGATTCCAGTATTCCGGGTGATGCAGGTCGGCGAAGCCGCCGTCGATCAAGGCGCGCACGAAGTTCATCGTCATCGCCGAACGCGAATGCGCGGTGATCATGCGGCGCGGATCGGGCACCCGCGCCGCCTCGGTGAAGGCCGGCGCGTTGATCACATCGCCGCGATAGCTCGGCAAGGTCACGCCATCGCGGGTTTCGGTATCGGCCGAGCGCGGCTTGGCGTATTGCCCGGCAAAGCGGCCCACCCGCACCACCGGCAAATGCAGCCCGTGCACCAGCACCAGGCTCATTTGCAGCAGCACCTTCAAGCGGTTTGAAATGGTGCCCGATTCGCAATCGCTGAAATTTTCCGCGCAATCGCCGCCCTGCAGCAGAAAGCGCTTGCCTTCCTGCGCTTCTGCCAACTGGCGCTTGAGCGCAAAGATTTCCCACGAGGTCACCAGCGGCGGCAGCTGCCCCAGCTCGCGCATGGCAGCCTGCAGCGCGGTCTCATCCGGATATACCGGCAGCTGCAACGCAGGTTTGCCGCGCCAGCTGTCCGGCGCCCACGCAGCGGCGGCGGAATCGGAAACGGGAGTGGGGGCGAAAAGATTCATGGCAAAACTCCTGGACAGCCTGCGATGGTGGCAGAGCCAGCGCGTCAGGCAAAGCATCCGCGCGCGTCACGCCCCATCGTTTCGCTGGCGCTGTTCGTGAAAGCGGCACGCCACACCAGCGGACGCGACTGAACGGCGAGCAAAGCCCGCAACCCAAGCATGACTTTCGGCCTACGCTAGCGCCGGCCCATCAGCTTTCGGCCGGCTAGCGTTACAGCAGCGCCGCCTTCTCGCCCGACGTTGCCGGCGACCTGATCTCCACCAGCGATATCGCACTGTACGACGGCACCACCAACCACCAATCCACCAGCGGCGGCCCGATCACGCCGCTGAGCGAACGCAGCGACTACGTCGACCTGGGCATCTCGCAGGTCGTCAGCGACCACCTCACCCTGGGCCTGGACACTTCACTACCGCAAGGCCGATTTCCTGCAGGACGAAGGTCAGTTCGGCGCCGCCTATGTCTGTTCCACCTTCAATTATTGCTACGGCCACATCCGCGGTGCCGAGTTCAGCGCCGACTACAGCAACGGTCCGGTCACCGCCTATTTCAACCTGGGCTACAGCAAGGCGATGGGCAAGCAGGTCATGACCAGCCTGTACAACTTCGACCCCGACGCACTGGCCTACACCGCGAGCAACTGGATCCACCTGGACCACGACCAGAAACTGACGTCCTCTGGCGGCATCAACTACGCCCTCGACGACAGCAGCAGAATTGGCGCCAACTACCTGTATGGCAGCGGCCTGCGCACCGATACCGACACCGTCCCCAATGGCGGCGAGCTGCCGTCGTATTTCCAGTTGAACCTCAGCGCCGGGCACGACTTCGCACTCACCACGCGCCCGCTGCACGCACCACTGGCAGCGCTCAACGTGCTCGATCGCAGCTATCAGTTGCGCGACGGCGGCGGCATCGACGTGTTTGCGCCGCAATGGGCGCCCAGGCGCTTCGTGTACCGGAGCCTGCAGCAGGACTTTTGATCGCCGAGCAGGACGGCGGATGGACTGGCCAGCCGGTTCATCTGCCCGCGATTGCATTGAAAGCGCGGGCTAACGCGCTACGTCCGGGAACCTCACCGACACCACATAACCAGTCGATGCGCGCGTCCCTCGATGCCTGCGTCTTCTGCCGCGTCCGCCACAAGACGTAACCGCGCTCAGTGATGGACCGAACTACGCCGCGCCTTGAAGCCCGCGTACAGCGCCCATAGCGCCAGCCCCACGAACCACACCATGCTCCACATCGGCATGCTCAGCCCCAGGAAACGCCAATCGATATTGCCGCAATCCCCGGTACCGGTCAGCACGGTGCGGAACACCTCGAACGGCCCCATCGTCTCGCTCAGAAAGCTCAACGGCGGCCCGCACGAAGACATCATGTCCTTGGGGCGGATCTGCACCCACACATGGCGCGCAGCGATGCCCATGCCCACACCCGCAGCGATGAAGCTCAATACGCCATAGACCTTGCGCGCGCCGGCAGCCCGTGGCCCATGCAGCGCGCCGAGCAGGAATAACGCTGCCAGCGCCGCAAATGCGATCCGCTGGAAAATGCACAGCGGGCAAGGCTCCAGACCCAGATGCAGCTGCACATAGATCGCATAGGCCAGCACCCCTGCGCACGCAAGGAAACCCAGCAGAAACTGCGCCCGGAAACTCCAACGAAATGGATTCATCGTCACTGCTTGCCTAGGGTCGAGACGCCGATTATCAGCCATCACCGCAGCCATGACCACGCGTGCCCGAGCGACCGGTCGCACCGTGCGAAGCACCTGGCGCTGTTCTGCGACGCGGCCGGGCTGCGTTGGCAACCAGTACACCCACCTGGTGGCCGAACAGTCGAGGCCCACGATGAGAAACACCGGCAAGTGGCAACCTAAGTCCAAGAGCCGCCGTCGATTACACGGAAGGAAGCTGCAGCCGGTCAGGTCAGCGACAAATGATCGCAGCGAACCGAAAGCGTTGACTGCGTCGCTGTGCTTGCTGTGTGACGCACCCTTGCAGGTAAAGCCACCAACAGTCAAAAAAACATCCTCTTCAATCAGCCAACAAAAAGCCCGGCGTGAGCCGGGCTTTTTAAGAATCTTTGCAGAGGCGATCCGATTACTCGGCCACTTCTTCGGCAACGACCGGACGGTCGACCAGCTCGACATACGCCATCGGCGCATTGTCACCGGCACGGAAGCCGGCCTTCAGGATGCGCAGGTAGCCGCCGGGACGGGTTGCGTAACGCGGGCCCAGTTCGACGAACAGCTTGCCCACTGCTTCCTTGTCGCGCAGGCGAGCAAACGCCAGACGACGATTGGCAACGCCATCGACCTTGCCGATGGTGATCAGCGGCTCGGCGACGCGACGCAGTTCCTTGGCCTTCGGCAAGGTGGTCTTGATCAGCTCGTGCTTGAACAGCGAAGCGGCCATATTGCGGAACATGGCTTCGCGGTGCGCGCTGGTACGGTTGAACTTACGGCCGGATTTCTGGTGACGCATGAGTGTGGTTTCCTAAGGAATATTGAGACTGCTTCAGTGACCTTGTCGCCATCCTGGCGCTGTTGAATGGACTGCGGTTGGTCCGAGCCGGCCGTCCTTTGACCGGATGTCATCGCAGGCTTTGGCCCGTCGATGTAGAAAAACGAACATGGGCGCCCGAAGACGCCCATGCCTTACTGCATTAACCAAGCATGCCGTGCTGGGCGACACCGGCCGGCGGCCAGTTCTCCAGCTTCATGCCCAGTGCAAGGCCGCGCTGTGCCAGCACTTCCTTGATTTCGGTCAACGACTTCTTGCCCAGATTCGGGGTCTTGAGCAGCTCCACTTCGGTCTTCTGGATCAGATCGCCGATGTAGTAGATGCTCTCGGCCTTGAGGCAATTGGCCGAACGCACGGTCAGCTCGAGGTCGTCGATCGGGCGCAGCAGCACCGGATCCACGCCGCTGGCAGCCGGCTTGGCCGCACCGCGATCGCGGTGGGTGAAATCGCCGAACACCGACAGCTGATCGCTGAGAATGTCGGCGGCAGTGCGCACGGCTTCCTCGGCATCGATCGTGCCGTTGGTTTCGATATCGATCACCAGCTTGTCGAGGTCGGTGCGCTGTTCAACACGCGCAGCTTCCACGGCATAGGCAACGCGACGCACGGGCGAGAACGACGCATCCAGCATCAAACGACCGATGGTACGGGTCTCTTCGTCCGGACGACGGCGCGCAGCAGCCGGCTGATAGCCGAAGCCACGCTCGATCTTCAGGCGCATGTTCAGTGCGGTGTCTTTGGTCAGGTGGCAGATCACGTGGTCGCCGTTGATGATCTCAACGTTGTGATCGGTCCTGATGTCTGCCGCAGTGACCGTACCCGGACCCTGCTTGGACAGCGACAGCGTGGCGCTGTCGCCACTGTGCATGCGAATTGCCACGTCTTTCAGGTTCAGCAGGACGTCAAGCACGTCTTCCTGCAAACCTTCGACCGTGGTGTACTCGTGCAGCACGCCGTCGATCTCGACCTCGGTGATCGCAAAACCGGGGATCGACGACAACAACACACGACGCAGGGCATTGCCCAGCGTGTGCCCGTAACCGCGCTCCAAGGGCTCGATCACGACCTTGGCACGGTTGTCGGTAAGACGTTCGATCTGCGGACCACGGGGGCGCAGAACCTGGTTGGCGGTAACCGTCATGTTGCGGGGTCTCCTGCGAACCTCCGGCAGTGCCGGAGGTTCTCCAATGTGAATTACTTCGAATACAACTCGACGATCAGCGCTTCGTTGATATCCGAAGGCAGGTCAGCGCGATCCGGAACGGCCTTGAACACGCCGCTGAACTTCTTCGAATCGACTTCAACCCACGACGGCGTCATGTCGTGCTGCTCAGCCACGGTCAGGGCTTCCTGCACGCGGAGCTGCTTCTGTGCCTTTTCCGACAGCGTGATCGCATCGCCAGCCTTGATCTGGTAAGAGGCCAGATTCACCGACTTGCCATTGACCAGCACGCCACGGTGCGACACCAGCTGGCGCGCGGCCGGACGGGTGACGGCAAAGCCCATGCGGTAGCAGACGTTGTCCAGACGGGTTTCCAACAACTGCAGCAGGTTCTCGCCGGTGTTGCCCTTCTTGGTCGAGGCCTTCTTGTAGTAGTTGCGGAACTGACGTTCCAGCAAACCGTAGATACGCTTGACCTTCTGCTTTTCACGCAGCTGGGTGGCGTAGTCGGAGAGCTTGCCCTTGCGTGCTGCGCCGTGTTGGCCGGGCTTCTGCTCAAGCTTGCACTTGGAGTCCAGCGCACGCGCCGGGCTCTTGAGGGAAAGGTCGGCGCCTTCGCGGCGCGCGAGCTTACAGGTAGGACCGATATAACGAGCCATTTCTTATCGCTCCCTTTAGACGCGACGCTTCTTCGGCGGACGGCACCCGTTGTGCGGGATTGGCGTCACGTCGATGATGTTGGTGATCTTGTAGCCCACGTTGTTCAACGAACGCACGGCCGACTCACGGCCCGGACCCGGACCCTTGATACGTACTTCCAGCGACTTCACGCCGTAGTCGAGCGCAGCGCGGCCAGCCTTTTCGGCGGCAACCTGAGCAGCGAACGGGGTCGACTTACGCGAACCACGGAAACCGGCGCCGCCGGACGTAGCCCACGACAGCGCATTGCCCTGGCGATCGGTGATGGTGACGATGGTGTTGTTGAACGAAGCGTGGACATGAGCGACGCCGTCAGTGATGACGCGCTTGATCTTCTTCTTCGTTTTCTTTTCTGCTGGCTTTGCCATGATCTATCCCTTACTTCCTGATCGCCTTGCGCGGACCCTTACGGGTGCGGGCGTTGGTACGGGTGCGCTGACCACGCAGCGGGAGACCACGGCGATGACGCAGACCGCGATAGCAGCCCAGGTCCATCAGTCGCTTGATCGCGATACCGATTTCGCGGCGCAGGTCGCCTTCGACGACATACTTGCCGACTTCGGCGCGCAGGCGCTCGATTTCGGGTTCGGACAGATCACGAATCTTCGTGGTCGAGGTAACGCCTGCGGATTCGCAGAGCTTCTTCGAACGGGTACGGCCGATGCCGTAGATGCTTTGCAACCCGACCCAGACGTGCTTCTGGGCTGGCAGGTTGACGCCTGCAATACGCGCCATGACGCGATTCTCCAACTGAGTGATGGCCCGACGGCGCCCAGGCGCCACCCGGCAGGATGGATCAAAAATGAACTCGGAATTGTAGCTAGGCCTCGGATTGCTTTGAAGCCCATGGAACCAAAGGTTCCATCGACCCGGCGTGGGGAGTGTGCCCTCGCTCCGGCGCCGGACGGTGTTGATCCAGAAAACCTCTCCGAATCGCCTGTGCTACTCCCGCACAGGACCACCCCGTCACACCCGCGCGCGAGACGTCGCGCGAGCCGCCCTTCTGATCGGAAGATCGTGGCCCGGGAACCAGGCCGTCTTCACGTAATGAAGATCTAGTGTACCACTTAACCGCGCGCCAGACCGCCGCGCGAGCCGCCCTTGAGGTTGGCCTTCTTCAGCAAGCTCTCATACTGATGCGACATCAGGTGCGCCTGAATCTGCGCGATGAAGTCCATCACCACTACCACCGCGATCAGCAGCGAGGTGCCACCGAAGTGGAACGAAGTGCCGAGCTGCGTGCGCATGATTTCCGGCAGCAGGCAGACGATCACCAGGTACAACGAGCCGGCGGCTGTCAGACGGGTCAGCACACCATCCACGTAGTCGGCGGTGGCCTTACCCGGACGAATCCCCGGAATCAGTGCACCCGACTTCTTGAGGTTGTCGGCGGTTTCCTGCGAATTGAATACCAGCGCGGTGTAGAAGAACGCAAAGCCAATGATCAGTGCAGCAAACACCAGCATATGCACCGGCTCACCAGGTCCAAGCGCATTGGCAATCTTCTGCAGCCACGAACCCACGCCACCCGATGCCGCCTGACCCGACCACATGGACAGCGTCGCCGGGAAAGCCAGGATGCTCGAAGCGAAGATCGGCGGAATCACACCGGCCATGTTGAGCTTCAACGGCAGGAACGAGGTCTGGTTCATGTACGCATTGCGACCGCCCTGGCGGCGAGCGTAGTTGACCGTAATACGCCGTTGCCCACGCTCGACGAACACCACAAACAGGGTAAAGGCGAGGATGGTGATGACGATCAGCAAGAGCGAGATGAAGCTCAAATTGCCTTCGCGGAACGCCTCAACGGTCTGGATTGCCGCCGACGGCAAACCAGCCACAATGCCGGCGAAAATGATCAGCGACACACCGTTGCCGATACCGCGCTCGGTAACCTGCTCGCCAACCCACATCAAGAAAATAGTGCCAGCCGTCAACGCAATCACTGCGGTGAGCACGAAGCCCATGCCCGGCGCATACACCACCGGAGCGCCACCAGGCGCGGTCTGGTTCTGCAATGCGAGCGCGATACTGCCGCCCTGCACCACTGCCAGCAACACCGCTCCGATACGCGAATACTGGGTGATCTTGCGTCGGCCGGACTCGCCTTCCTTCTGCATCGCCTTGAGGGCGGGAAAGATGTGCGTGGCCAGCTGGATCACGATTGATGCCGAGATATACGGCATCACATTCAACGCAAAAATACTGAAACGGTGCAGGGCGCCGCCCGAGAACATGTTGAACATGTCCACGATGCCGCCGCCCTGCGCCTGCATCAACGAAAGCATGGCATCGGGGTTCACGCCAGGCACCGGCACGTAGCAGCCGATGCGATAAACGATCAATGCCCCGAGGACGAACAGCAACCGCTGGCGAAGTTCCGTGAACTTGCCGAGCCCGCCACCGAGGTTACCAATGCCAGCCTGCGCCATCTGCCGATTACTCCTCTACGCTGCCGCCGGCAGCTTCGATTGCTGCCTTGGCGCCTGCGGTTGCCGCAACGCCCTTCAGCACGAACTTCTTGCTCAGCTCGCCCTTCAGCACGATCTTCGCCTTCTTGGCGCGGCTCGGGACCAGATTGGCCGCACGCAGCGCTGCAAAGTCGACATCACCGGCATCCAGCTTGTCCAGCTGGTAGGACAACACTTCTGCGGTGTCGCGCGCCATCTTGGAGCGGAAACCGATCTTCGGCAGACGGCGCTGCATCGGGGTCTGGCCGCCTTCGAAACCGGCCTTGATCTTGCCGCCACCCTTGCGAGCGAACGAACCCTTGTGACCGCGACCAGCGGTCTTGCCGAGGCCAGAACCGATGCCACGACCGACGCGGGTGCGCTCGGTGCGGGCGCCGTCGGCCGGCTTGAGGTCATTAAGACGCAGAGTCATGGGATTACTCCTCAACCTTGACGAGGTAGTGAACCGTGTTGATCAGACCACGCACCTGCGGGCTGTCTTTCAGTTCACGCACATCGTTGAGCTTATTCAGGCCCAACGCACGCACCGACAGGCGGTGACGCGACTGGGTTCCACGCAAGCCGCGCACCAGGCGCACCTTGACGGTCTTGTTGGTGTCATTAGCCATGGTTGAGATCCTCGACCTTCTTGCCGCGCTTGGCAGCCACGCGCGCCGGCGACTGCACTTCCGACAGACCCTTCAGGGTTGCACGGACCAGGTTGATCGGGTTACGCGAACCGACCGCCTTGGCCAGCACGTTCTTGACGCCAACCGCTTCCAACACGGCGCGCATCGCACCGCCGGCAATGACGCCGGTACCTTCGGAAGCCGGCTGCATGTACACGCGTGCGGCGCCATGGCCGGACTTGACCGCATGCCACAGGGTGCCATTGTTCAGATCGACAGTGGCCAAGTTCTTGCGCGCCTGCTCCATCGACTTCTGAATGGCGACCGGCACTTCTCGCGCCTTGCCATAACCGAAACCGACCTTGCCCAGACCATCGCCGACCACGGTCAGCGCGGTGAAGGTGAATTGGCGACCGCCCTTGACCGTCTTGCTGACGCGATTGACCGCGACCAGCTTTTCGATCATGCCATCGTCGACTTTCTCTTCGCGGTTACGGTCGCGATCACGACCCCGCGGTGCACGTTCTTCTGCCATCTTGATTCCTTGATTGATTGAGTATGTACGGCTCGAAGCCGCTTATGGTTGTGGAGTCACGCTGTGTTCCCGGCACCGTTGCAAAAGAACGGGACAGTCCGGCATCTCCCTGCCGGCGGTATCGCGGATGTGGTCGATGACCACACCCGCAGCAGTGCTTAGAACTGCAGGCCGCCTTCGCGAGCTGCATCGGCGAGCGCCTTGATGCGGCCGTGATAGCGATAGCCCGAGCGGTCGAATGCGACCTTCTCGATGCCCGCAGCCTTGGCGCGCTCGGCGATCAGCTTACCGACCTTGACGGCCGCATCGCTGTTCTTGCCATTCTTCAGGCCGTCCTTGACGTCGGCCTGCAGGGTGTTCGCAGCAGCGATCACCTTGGAGCCGTCGGCAGTGAAGACCTGCGCGTACAGATGCTGACCGGTGCGCAGCACCGACAGACGGGCGACGCCCAGCTCACGGATGTGCGAACGGGTGGACTTGGCGCGACGCAGACGGGCGATGTTCTTGTTGATGCTCATGATATGTGTCCTACGGAAGCTGAAGGAAAACAGGCTTTTGCAATAAGAAGTCCGGCCATGGATGGCCGGGCTCCCCGCAGAGGAACCTGCCTTACGCCTTCTTGGCTTCCTTGCGAATGATGACTTCACCGGCGTACTTCACACCCTTGCCCTTATAGGGCTCCGGCGGACGGAAACCGCGAATCTTGGCGGCGACTTCACCGACGCGCTGCTTGTCGGCGCCCTGGACCACGATTTCGGTCTGGGTCGGGGTCGACAGCGTGATGCCTTCCGGCGCCACGAACACCAACGGGTGCGAGAAACCGAGCGCCAGGCTCAGGTCCTTGCCCTGCATGGCAGCACGGTAACCGACGCCGACCAGCTCGAGCTTGCGCTCGAAGCCTTCGGACACGCCCTTGACCATATTGGCCAGAATGGCGCGCACGGTGCCGGTGATGGCCAGCTGCGACGGATCGTTCGCCGACAGGGTTGCAACATCGCCGTCGATGGCGATTTCCACGCCCACCGGCTTCGGCAGGGTCAACGTGCCCTTCGGGCCCTTGACGCTGACCAGCTCAGGCTGGACGTTGAGCTCAACACCCTTCGGAAGGGACACAGGCTTCTTGGCTACACGGGACATGTTCGATTCCTTCCCTTAGGCCACGAAGCACAGGACTTCACCACCAACGCCGGCTTCGCGAGCCTGCGCATCGGTCATGATGCCCTTCGACGTGGAGATGATGGCGATACCCAGGCCACCGAGGACCTTGGGCAGCTCGGTCTTGCCGCGGTACTGACGCAGACCCGAGCGCGAGAAACGCTTCAGGGTCTCAATGACCGGACGGCCTTCGAAATACTTCAGCACGATTTCCAGCTCCGACTTGTTGTTTTCGGTGGCCGTAACGCGCAGGTCGGCGATATAACCTTCGTCCTTCAGGACCTGGGCGATCGCAACCTTGATCTTGGACGACGGCAATTTCACCGTCTGCTTACCAACCGCGGCCGCATTCTTGATGCGAACCAGCAGGTCGGCGATGGGATCAGTCATGCTCATGTGAGTACCTTTGAGTGCACCGATATCCGCTTTCGCGAAAATCTTGTGTTTTCCTGGGGACGGGCCAGGACCCTTGACGCCATGCCAGGCCCGTACGGGCAAGACAGAAGCGGAAGTATACGACAAAAGAGCCCGACTTGCGCCGGACTCCCTTGTTGAACAGGACCAACCTGCTCGAACCGGCCGCGAACGGCCGGAATGCTGTTACCAGCTTGCCTTACGCAGGCCCGGAACGTCGCCGTTCATCGTGGCCTTGCGCAGCATGTTGCGACCCAGACCGAACTTGCGGTAGACACCGCGCGGACGACCGGACAGCTCGCAACGGTTGCGGTGGCGGCTCGGCGACGAATCGCGCGGCAGCTTCTGCAACTTGGTCGATGCATCGATCTTCTCTTCGTAGGACGCATCCTGGCTGGAGAGGATCTTCTTCAGCGCATCACGCTTGCCGGCAAACTTCTTCGCCAACTTTGCACGCTTGATGTCGCGGTGGATCATGGAGGTCTTTGCCATTTCGGATTTCCTCGACGGTCAGTTACGGAACGGGAACTTGAACGCTGCCAGCAGCGCCTTCGCTTCCGCATCCGTCTTGGCGGTGGTGGTGATGGCGATATCCATACCGCGAATCGCATCGACAGCGTCGAAATCGATTTCCGGGAAGATGATCTGTTCCTTCACACCCATGTTGAAATTGCCACGACCGTCGAAGGAGCGACCGGACACACCACGGAAGTCGCGCACGCGCGGCAACGAGATGTTGATCAGGCGATCCAGGAATTCGTACATCTTGGCGCGACGCAAGGTGGTCTTGCAGCCGATCGGCCAACCGTCACGAATCTTGAAGGATGCGACCGAAACGCGCGACTTGGTGACCACCGGCTTTTGACCGGAGATCTTGGACATGTCGGCGACCGCATTTTCCAGAATCTTCTTGTTGGTAGCGGCTTCGCCCACGCCCATGTTGAGCGTGACCTTGACCAGCTTCGGCACTTCCATCGGATTGGTGTAGCCGAATTCCTTCATCAGGGCCGGCACCACGTTTTCCTTGTAAAACTTTTCGAGACGAGTGTTCATGATCTCATTCCTCAGGCGTCAAGCGCCTCACCGCTGGAGCGGAACACACGCAATTTGCGTCCATCCTCCAGCACCTTGAAGCCAACGCGCTCGCCCTTGCCCGTTGCCGGGTTGACGATATTGACGTTGGAGATATGGATCGACGCTTCACGCTCGACCACGCCGCCGGCAACGCCTGCCTGCGGGTTCGGCTTGGTGTGGCGCTTGATGACGTTGGCGTTGGAAACGATCACGCGATCGCCGTCCACGCGCACAACTTCACCCTGCTTACCCTTGTCCTTGCCGGTGTTGATGACGACCTGGTCGCCCTTCTTGATACGGTTAGCCATGTGTATGTCCTCCGCTCACAGCACTTCGGGAGCGAGCGAGACGATCTTCATGAACTTCTCGGAACGCAGCTCGCGCGTCACCGGCCCGAAGATGCGGGTCCCGATCGGCTCCTGCTTATTGTTCAACAGCACAGCGGCGTTGCCATCGAAGCGGATCAGCGAACCGTCGGGACGGCGCACACCCTTGCGGGTACGCACCACGACGGCGTCGTAGACTTCGCCTTTCTTGACCTTGCCACGCGGAATGGCGTCCTTGACGGTCACCTTGATGATGTCACCAATGTGTGCGTAGCGGCGCTTCGAGCCGCCCAGCACCTTGATGCACATCACTTCCTTGGCGCCCGAATTGTCGGCGACGTCGAGGTAGCTCTGCATCTGGATCATGATTCAGATCTCCCTTATTCAGCCGAACGGGTGACGATTTCCACCACCCGCCAGTTCTTGGTCTTGGACATCGGAGCAATCTCGGTCACACGCACGACGTCGCCTTCGTTGCAGGCATTGTCGGCGTCGTGTGCGTGCAGCTTGGTCGAGCGCTTGATGTACTTGCCGTACAGAGCATGCTTGACCTGGCGCTCCACCAACACGGTGACCGTCTTGTCCATCTTGTTGCTGACGACACGGCCTTCGACCGTGCGCAGCGCTTGCTTTTCGTTGTTGTCGCTCATCGCGGCCGTCCTTACTTGGTGCTGCCGAGCAGGTGCTTGACGCGAGCAATCTCGCGGCGCACCCGGCGGGTTTCGTGGGTCTTCGGCAGCTGGCCGGTGACCTGCTGCATACGGAGCGAGAACTGCTCCTTACGCAGATCGGTCAGGTGGGCCTTCAGTTCGTCAGCCGACTTCTCGCGGAGTTGTTTGATATCCATCAGCGCACCGTCCGGGTCACGAAAGTGGTGGTCACCGAGAGCTTTGCAGCGGCAAGGCGGAACGCCTCACGTGCGGTCTCTTCGGGAATACCCTCGATTTCATAGATCATGCGGCCCGGCTGAATCTGCGCGACCCAGTACTCCACGTTGCCCTTACCGGAGCCCATGCGGACCTCGATCGGCTTCTTGGTGATCGGCTTGTCGGGGAACACACGGATCCACATCTTGCCGCCCTTTTTGACGTGGCGGCTGATCGTGCGACGTGCTGCTTCAATCTGGCGTGCGGTCAGCTGACCGTGCGCCGTGGCCTTGAGGCCGTATTCGCCGAAGCTGACGGCGTTTCCGCTCCATGCCAGGCCGTCATTGCGGCCCTTGTGCATCTTGCGATATTTGGTTCGCTTGGGTTGCAACATTGCCGTTACCTCGCTTCACGAGCCGGGCGCGACGGGCGGTCACCACGGTCGCCGCGATCGTTACGATCGTTGCGCGGGCTGTCGTCCTGCTTTTCCTGGCCAACCTGGGAGAAGTCGAAAACCTCGCCCTTATAGATCCAGACCTTGATCCCGATGATGCCGTACGTCGTGGACGCTTCGGCAAAACCGTAATCAATGTCGGCACGTAGCGTGTGCAGCGGCACGCGGCCTTCGCGGTACCACTCCGAACGGGCGATTTCTGCACCGTTGAGGCGGCCAGCCACATTGACCTTGATGCCCAGGGCACCCAGGCGCATCGCGTTACCGACCGAGCGCTTCATTGCACGGCGGAACATGATGCGACGCTCAAGCTGCTGCGCGATCGACTCGGCGACCAGCTGCGCATCCAGCTCCGGCTTGCGCACTTCGGTGACGTTGATGTGCGCCGGAACGCCCATCAGCTCGCTCACTTCCTTACGCAGCTTTTCGATGTCCTCGCCACGCTTGCCGATCACCACGCCCGGACGGGCGGTGTGGATCGTCACGCGGGCGGTTTTGGCAGGGCGCTCGATCAAGATCTTGCTGACACCTGCCTGCGCGAGCTTCTTGCGCAGCATTTCACGCACTTTCAGGTCGGCTGCCAGATAGGCAGCGAAATCGCCCTTGTTTGCGTACCACTTGGAGTTCCAGTCTTTGGAGATACCAAGACGGATTCCAGTCGGATGAACTTTATGACCCATGGTCTTTTCCTTTCCGCTTACTTGGCGGCGCCGACAATCACAGTGATGTGACTGGTGCGCTTGAGGATGCGGGTACCGCGGCCTTTCGCCCGCGCCATGAAACGCTTCAGGGACGGACCTTCATCAACCATGATGGTCTTGACCTTCAGCTCGTCGACATCCGCGCCCTGATTGTTTTCGGCATTGGCAATCGCCGACTCCACAACCTTTTTGATCAGGTGTGCAGCCTTTTTATCCGAGAACTTCAGCAGATTGACCGCACGCTCGGCGGACAAACCACGCACCTGGTCAGCGACCAGGCGGGCCTTCTGCGGGGAGATGCGCGCGGTGCGCAGGATTGCTTTCGCTTCCATCGTCATCTCTCCTTACCTGCTCGACTTCTTGTCGCCACCGTGACCCTTGAAGGTCCGGGTGACGGCAAATTCGCCGAGCTTGTGGCCGACCATATTCTCGTTGACGAGCACCGGAATGTGGTTCTTGCCGTTATGCACGGCGATGGTGATGCCTACCATTTCGGGCAGGATCATCGAACGGCGCGACCAGGTCTTGATCGGCTTCTTGCTACCCGCAGCAGACTCCACCTTCTTTGCAAGGTGGTGATCGACGAACGGGCCCTTCTTGAGTGAACGTGCCATGGTCGATTAGCCCCTACGATCGCGGACGATGAACTGCTGGGTGCGCTTGTTCTTGCGCGTCTTGTAACCCTTGGTCGGGACACCCCACGGGGTGACCGGATGCGGATTACCCTGACCAGCCTTCGCTTCACCACCACCGTGCGGGTGATCGACCGGGTTCATGGCCGCACCGCGAACGGTCGGGCGAACACCGCGCCAACGCTTGGCGCCGGCCTTGCCCAACTTCTCGAGGTTGTGCTCGTCGTTGCCGACTTCGCCGATGGTGGCGCGGCATTCGACCGGCACCTTGCGCATTTCGCCCGAGCGCAGACGCAGCGTGGCATAGATGCCTTCGCGAGCGACCAGCTGGACGGCTGCACCGGCAGCACGTGCGATCTGAGCGCCCTTACCCGGCTTCAGCTCGATACCGTGAACCGTCGTACCGACCGGGATGTTACGCAGCGGCAGCGTGTTACCGGTCTTGATCGGCGCGTTGGCACCGGCAATGACCTGATCGCCAGCCTTCAGACCCTTCGGGGCGATGATGTAGCGGCGCTCGCCGTCGACATAGCACAGCAGGGCGATATGAGCGGTACGGTTCGGATCGTATTCGATCCGCTCCACACGCGCCGGAATGCCTTCCTTGTTGCGCTTGAAGTCGATGATGCGGTAGTGCTGCTTGTGGCCACCACCGACGTGACGCACGGTGATGCGGCCATGGTGGTTACGGCCACCGGACTTGCTCTGCGAATCGAGCAGCGCCGCATGCGGTGCGCCCTTGTGCAGATCGGGAGTAACCACGCGCACGGCGGAACGACGGCCGGGAGAGGTGGGTTTGAACTTCATCAATGGCATGGGATGGACCTCAGGCCTTGGCCGTTACGTCGATGGACTGACCATCAACCAGGCGGACGTACGCCTTGCGCCAATTGCCACGGCTGCCAGCACGGTTACGGAAGGACTTGCTCTTGCCCTTGACGTTGACCACGTTGACTGCCTTGACCTTGACGTCGAACAGCTGCTCGACCGCGGCCTTTACATCGGCTTTGGTGGCTTCGTTCGAAACTTCGAAGACATACTGGTTGGAGATTTCCTGCAGGCGCGCGGTCTTTTCGGAGACTCGCGGAGCACGCAGCACGCTGAAGATTTTTTCGTTGCTGCTCATGCCAGCCACTCCTCGACCTTCTTGACCGCATCGGCGGTGATCACGACCGTATCGGCCCCGACCAGAGCGACCGGATCCAGACCCTGCACATCACGCACCTGCACATACGGCAGATTGCGAGCGGACAGATACAGGTGCTCGGAGGCTTCTTCGGTGACGATCAGCGGGCGCTTGCCCACGTCCAGTCCCTTGAGCTTCTCGATCAGACCCTGGGTCTTGGTGGTTTCGACGTCGAACGCATCGACGATCATCAGGCGACCCTGGCGGTTAAGCTCAGAGAAGATCGCGCAGATGGCCGCACGGTACATCTTGCGGTTGACTTTCTGCTCGAAGCTGCGCGGCTTGGCCGCGAAGGTCACGCCGCCGCCGACGAAGATCGGAGCCGTCAACGCGCCATGACGCGCGCCGCCGCCCTTCTGCTTCTTCGACTTCTTGGTCGTGCCCGCAACTTCCGAACGCGTCTTCTGTGCCTTGGTACCAGCGCGACCGGCGTTGCGATAAGCGACGACGACCTGGTGAACCAGATCTTCGCTGAATTCGCGACCGAACACGGCATCGGAGACCGAGACCTTGTTGTTGCTACCCGTGATAACGAGTTCCATCGTCATCTCTCCTTATGCCTTGCTCGCCGGACGGACGATCACGTCGCCACCAGCTGCGCCAGGCACGGCGCCGCGGATAGCAATCAGACCACGCTCGACGTCGACCTTGACCACTTCCAGGTTTTGCGTGCTTTGCTGCACGGCGCCCATGTGGCCCGACATCTTCTTGCCCGGGAAAACGCGACCCGGGGTCTGGCGCTGACCCAACGAACCCGGCGCGCGATGCGACAGCGAGTTACCGTGAGTTGCATCGCCCATACGGAAGTTGTAGCGCTTGATGGTGCCCTGGAAACCCTTACCCTTGGTGACGCCCTGGACGTCGACCTTCTGGCCGACCTCGAAGATGTCCGCCTTGATTTCGCCGCCGACGGCGAAATCGCCGAGCTGCGCATCTTCAACGCGGAATTCCCACAAGCCACGACCCGCTTCGACCTTCGCCTTGGCGAAGTGACCGGCGGCCGGCTTGTTGACCAGTGCGGCGCGACGCGCGCCAACGGTAATCTGCACGGCGCTGTAGCCGTCAACTTCGACGGTCTTGATCTGCGCGATGCGGTTCGGAGTTGCTTCGATCAGCGTGACCGGTACCGAGCGACCGTCTTCAGTGAAGACGCGGCTCATACCAGCCTTGCGGCCCACGAAGCCCAACGAATATTTCTTCGTCATGGTCGTAGTCCTCAGGTGAGCTTGATCTGGACGTCGACGCCAGCCGCGAGTTCGAGCTTCATCAGCGCGTCCACGGTCTTGTCGTTCGGGTCGACGATATCGAGCACACGCTTGTGCGTGCGGGTTTCGTATTGGTCACGCGCATCCTTGTCGGCATGCGGGGATACGAGGATGGTGTAACGTTCGATCTTGGTCGGCAACGGGATCGGGCCACGCACTTGCGCGCCGGTCCGCTTAGCCGTTTCGACGATCTCGCTGGCCGAACGGTCGATCAAACGATGATCGAACGCCTTCAACCGAATCCGGATCTTTTGTTCCGACATGACGGAAGCTTCCTTCGTTAAAAGAGCGACGGGCAAGGCCTCTGGGATACCTGCCCCGATATTCCTGACGTTGATGAATTCGCCGCAATCCTGTCAGCGAGGGCATTTCCTCCGCCCAAAAACTGAGGCAGCCCGGTAAACCGGCCTGCCCAGACGGAAAAGTATAGTGCGCAACCAGAGCACCGTCAACAACACGTGAGTTGTTGAGTGCCCCACGCAACGCGACCTTCCCGGTCTGGCGAACACGAGCGGCGTCCTGCCGTTCTTTTCGCTGTAACTCGGCGCCCTACCCAGGGACATCGAGCCGCACATTATAGCGAGGGATTTCCGTCCTCGCAAGCAGCCAGAACAAAAAAGGCGGCAGGCGCCAGCAGCATTTCCGCTAACAAAAAAGGGCCGGCTTGCGCCGACCCTTTTGGCTGCGCCGGCAACCTAGGTTGCCGGACTGCAGGCGGGTCTTACTTGATGATCTTGGCAACCACGCCGGCGCCGACGGTACGGCCACCTTCACGGATGGCGAAGCGCAGACCTTCGTCCATCGCGACCGGGTTGATCAGGGTCACGACCATCTTCACGTTGTCGCCCGGCATCACCATTTCCACGCCTTCCGGCAACTGGCAGGCGCCAGTGATGTCGGTGGTACGGAAGTAGAACTGCGGACGGTAGCCCTTGAAGAACGGGGTATGACGGCCACCCTCGTCCTTGGACAGCACGTAGACCTCGGCTTCGAACTCGGTGTGCGGCTTGATCGAACCCGGCTTGCACAGCACCTGGCCACGCTCGACGTCGTCACGCTTGGTGCCGCGCAGCAGCAGACCGGCGTTATCGCCTGCCTGACCCTGGTCCAGCAACTTGCGGAACATTTCCACACCGGTGACGGTGGTCTTCTGCGTGTCGCGGATACCGACGATTTCGATTTCGTCGCCGACCTTGATGATGCCGCGCTCGATACGACCGGTCACCACGGTGCCACGACCCGAGATCGAGAACACGTCTTCCACCGGCATCAGGAACGGACGGTCGACGTCGCGGGTCGGATCCGGAATGAAGGTATCCAGGGCTTCGACCAGCTTCAGGATCGCCGGCACACCGATGTCGCTCTGATCGCCGTCCAGCGCCAGACGGGCCGAACCGTGGATGATCGGAGTGTCGTCGCCCGGGAAGTCGTACTTGCTCAGCAGCTCACGCACTTCCATCTCGACCAGCTCGAGCAGCTCGGCGTCGTCGACCATGTCGGCCTTGTTCAGGAACACGACGATGTGCGGCACACCGACCTGACGCGAGAGCAGGATGTGCTCACGGGTCTGCGGCATCGGACCGTCGGCAGCCGAACACACCAGGATCGCGCCGTCCATCTGCGCCGCACCGGTGATCATGTTCTTGACGTAGTCGGCGTGGCCGGGGCAGTCGACGTGCGCGTAATGGCGAACTGCGGACTCATATTCAACGTGCGCGGTCGAGATCGTGATACCACGCGCCTTCTCTTCCGGCGCTGCGTCGATCGCGTCGTACGCCTTGAACTCGCCACCGAAACGCTCGGCACCGATCTTGGTCAGCGCAGCGGTCAACGTGGTCTTGCCATGGTCGACGTGACCAATGGTGCCGACGTTAACGTGCAGCTTTTCGCGAATATATTTAGCTTTTCCCATGAATCACAACCTCTAATTGAAAAATTTTGTTTGAAGCGGCTGAGCGAACTCAGCCCTTCTTGGTGACGGCGTCGGCGATGTTGGCCGGCGCCTCTTCGTAATGGTCGAATTCCATCGAGAACGTCGCACGACCCTGGCTCATCGAGCGCAGCGACGTCGCGTAACCGAACATCTCACCCAGCGGAATCATCGCATTGATGATCTTGCCCGACGGGCTGTCGTCCTGACCCTGCAACACGCCACGACGGCGGCTCACGTCGCCCATCACGTCACCCAGGTAATCCTCTGGACTGACGATTTCGACTTTCATGATCGGCTCCAGCAACACCGGGCTGGCTTTTGCGAAGCCCTGCTTGAACGCCATCGATGCGGCCAGCTTGAACGCCATTTCCGAGGAGTCGACGTCATGGTACGAGCCGAACACCAGCTTGACCTTGACGCCCACAACCGGGAAGCCGGCGATCGGACCACTGGTGATCGTCTCGCGCAGACCCTTTTCGACCGAGGGGATGAATTCCTTCGGGATAATGCCGCCGGTGATGTCGTTGACGAACAGGAAATCGTCCTTGACGTTGTCACTCTTGCGCTCTTCCTCGGTCATCGGCGACAGCTCGATCACCACGTGACCGTACTGACCCTTACCACCGGACTGCTTGGCGTGCTTGTAGTCGGACTTGACGTCGGACTTGCGGATCGTTTCGCGGTAGGCCACCTGCGGCTTGCCGACGTTGGCCTCGACATTGAACTCGCGACGCATGCGGTCGACGATGATGTCCAGGTGCAACTCGCCCATACCCGAGATGATGGTCTGGCCGGATTCTTCGTCGGTCTTGACGCGGAACGAGGGATCTTCCTGCGCCAGACGGCCCAGGGCCATGCCCATCTTTTCCTGGTCCGACTTGGTCTTCGGCTCCACCGCCATCGAGATCACCGGCTCCGGGAACACCATGCGTTCCAGGGTGATGATCTTGTCCTGCGCACACAGCGTGTCGCCGGTGGTGACGTCCTTCAGACCCACGGCAGCGGCGATGTCACCAGCGCGCACTTCCTTGATCTCTTCGCGATTGTTGGAATGCATCTGCAGGATGCGGCCCACGCGCTCTTTCTTCGACTTGACCGGGTTATAGACCTGGTCGCCGGAGTTCAGCGTGCCCGAATAGACACGGAAGAACGTCAGCGAGCCCACGAACGGGTCGGTCATGATCTTGAACGCCAACGCCGAGAACGGCGCCGTATCGCTCGCCGCGCGCGTGTCTTCCTTCTCGTCTTCGTCGATACCTGCAACCGGCGGACGGTCGGCCGGCGACGGCAACAGGTGCACGACGCCGTCAAGCATGGCCTGCACACCCTTGTTCTTGAACGCCGAGCCACAGAACACCGGCACGATTTCGACCTTCAGGGTGCGCTCGCGCAGACCGGCGATGATCTCTTCTTCGCTCAGGTCGCCTTCGTTGAGGTACTTGTCCATCAGGTCTTCGCTGGCTTCAGCAGCCGCTTCCACCATGAACGAACGCGCCTCGGTCGCGATCTCGACCAGATCGGCCGGGATATCGCGGTATTCGAAGGTGGTGCCCTGCGACGCGGCATCCCAATGGATCGCCTTCATCTTCAGCAGGTCGACGACGCCCTCGAAGCCATCTTCGGCACCGATCGGCACCTGCATCGGCACGGCATACGCACCCAGACGGGCCTTCAGCTGCTCAACGACCTTGTCGAAGTTGGCACCGGTACGGTCCATCTTGTTGACGAAGGCCATGCGCGGCACGGAATACTTGTTGGCCTGACGCCACACGGTCTCGGACTGCGGCTGCACGCCACCGACGGCACACAGCACGAACACCGCACCGTCGAGCACGCGCAAGGAGCGCTCCACTTCGATGGTGAAGTCGACATGCCCGGGGGTGTCGATGATGTTGAAGCGATACTGCTGCATGGACTTGTCCATGCCCGACCAGAACGCAGTGGTCGCAGCGGAGGTGATGGTGATACCACGCTCCTGCTCCTGCTCCATCCAGTCCATCACTGCAGCGCCGTCATGGACTTCGCCGATCTTGTGACTCACACCGGTGTAGAACAGGATGCGCTCGGAAGTGGTGGTCTTGCCGGCATCGATGTGGGCCATGATGCCGAAGTTGCGGTAACGCTCGATAGGGGTGGTGCGGGCCACGGGGAGCCTCTCAATTTCTTGGAATTCGGATGGCCGAACGCCGCCTTTCGGCGGCCTTCGGATTTGATGCGACGCAAGATGCGTCGCAAACAGCACTCATATGGTGCTGAAGGGCCCCGTTACCAAGGCCCACGAGGTCACCAGCGGTAATGTGCGAACGCCTTGTTCGCCTCCGCCATACGGTGGGTCTCTTCGCGCTTCTTGATCGCGCCGCCGCGGCTTTCCGAGGCGTCCAGCAGTTCTGCAGCCAGCTTGCGCGGCATGGTGTTCTCACCACGCTTGCGCGCGGAATCGATCAACCAGCGCATTGCCAGCGCCATGCGACGGGATGAGCGCACTTCGACGGGCACCTGATAGGTAGCACCACCAACGCGACGCGATTTAACTTCGACAGCCGGGGCCACGTTGTCCAGTGCTTTCTGCACCAGCTCGACGGCATTCGGATTCTTTTCGCCAATGACGTCCATTGCGCCATAGACAATTTTCTCAGCAACCGACTTCTTGCCACTTTGCATCACCATATTGATGAAGCGGGCAATGGTTTCGCTGCCATGCTTTGGATCTGGCAGGACGGTGCGCTGCGGAGTAGAACCTTTACGGGACATTTGAGTATTTCCTTAGCTCTTCGGGCGCTTGGCGCCGTACTTGGAACGACCTTGACGGCGCTTTGCGACGCCGGCGGCGTCCAGCGAACCACGGACGGTGTGATAACGCACACCGGGAAGATCCTTGACGCGGCCACCGCGAATCAGGACCACGGAGTGCTCCTGCAGGTTGTGGCCTTCACCACCGATGTAGCTGATGACCTCTTCCTGGTTCGTCAGACGCACCTTGGCGACTTTACGCAGGGCCGAGTTCGGCTTCTTCGGGGTGGTGGTATAGACGCGTGTGCAGACGCCACGGCGCTGCGGACACTTGTCCAGTGCCGGGGAGGCACTCTTGTAGGTGGTCGCTTGCCGAGGCTTGCGGACCAGCTGATTGATCGTCGTCATCAGTTGATTCTTCTGATTGAGAGGCCGAGGTGGCCTACACGAAAACAAAGGCAGGCCGTGACCGGCCCACCGAGACAGAGAAGTATAGCTGGCAGGACGAAACTCCGTCAACTTCACGGAATCTGAACCTGCTGACCCATCCAAAGGCCGGAAAACGGAGGGCCTCCTGCCCTCCCTTTCGCTTGGCTTACGGCGGCCTTGCGACCGCCGTCGGAGCGCTTACTCCTCGTCCGCGCCAGCGTCGGCCACAGCTGCGACCGGTTCGGCGACTGTCGGCTTACCCGACAGCGTTTCCATTTCCGAGTCGGTCAGACCCGAAGATTTGCGACGTCCGGCGTGGTACGCCAGACCGGTACCGGCCGGGATCAGGCGACCCACGATCACGTTTTCCTTCAGACCGCGCAGGTTGTCGCGGGTACCGCGCACGGCAGCCTCGGTCAACACGCGAGTGGTCTCCTGGAACGATGCCGCCGAGATGAACGACTCGGTGGCAAGCGACGCCTTGGTGATACCCAGCAGCACCGGATCGTACTTGGCAGGCAGTTCGTTGCGCTTGATCAGGCGGGCATTTTCCTCGATGACGCGCTGACGCTCGACCTGCTCGCCGTTGAGGAACTTGCTGGTGCCCTGATCGACGATCTCGACCTTACGCAGCATCTGACGGGTGATCACCTCGATATGCTTGTCGTTGATCTTCACGCCCTGCAGGCGATATACGTCCTGGATTTCCTTGACCAGATACGCGGCCAGCGGCTCGACACCCAGCAGACGCAGGATGTCCTGCGGGCTCGGCTCGCCGTCCACCACGGTCTCGCCCTTGGTCACATGCTCGCCTTCGAACACGATGATCTGGCGGTACTTGGGGATCAGCTCTTCGTGTTCCGAACCATCGGTGTCCTTGATGATCAGGCGCTGCTTGCCCTTGGTGTCCTTACCGAAGCTGATGATGCCCGAGCGCTCGGCCAGGATCGCCGGATCCTTCGGCTTGCGCGCTTCGAACAGGTCGGCAACGCGCGGCAGACCACCGGTGATGTCGCGGGTCTTGGACGCCTCCTGCGGAATCTTCGCCACCACGTCGCCCACGCCGACGGCAGCACCGTCCTGCAGGTTGACGATGGAGCGCGGCGGCAGCAGGTACTGGGCCGGCAGATCCGTATTCGGGATGGTCAGGTCGTTGCCCTTGCCGTCGACGATGCGCACGATCGGGCGCAGTTCCTTGGCATGCGCACCGCGACGCTTCGGGTCGGTGATTTCTCGCGAGGCCAGACCGGTCAGTTCGTCGGTCTTCTCGATGACGGTGACGCCGTCGACGAAGTCGATGAAGCGGATGAAACCGGCCACTTCCGACACGATCGGGTGGTTATGCGGATCCCAGTTCGCCACACCCTGCCCGGCCTTGACCGCATCGCCGTCTTTGGCGGTGATGGTAGCGCCGTACGGCAGCTTGTAGCGCTCGCGCTCGCGGCCATGGCCGTCGAGCACGGACAGTTCACCCGAACGCGAGACCGCAACCAACGCGCCGCTGGCATGCGCCACCGACTTGAGGTTGTTGAACTTCACCGAACCGGTGGTCTTGACGGTGATGTTGTCGATCGCAGCCGCACGCGATGCCGCGCCACCGATGTGGAACGTACGCATGGTCAGCTGGGTACCCGGCTCACCGATCGACTGTGCAGCGATGACGCCAACCGCTTCGCCGATGTTGACCTGGTGACCACGTGCAAGATCGCGACCGTAGCAGCGTGCGCACACGCCGAACGAGGATTCGCAGCTGATCGTCGAACGCACCTTCACCGACTGCACGCTGGCGTCTTCCAGCTTGGCAACCCAGGCTTCGTCGAGCAGCGTGTTGCGGGTGACGATCGGTTCTTCGTCGTTGCCCGGCAGGTACACGTCCTCGGCCACCACACGGCCCAGCACGCGCTCCTTCAACGGCTCCACCACGTCGCCGCCTTCCACGATCGGGGTCATGATCAACCCTTCGGTGGTGCCGCAATCGACTTCGGTGATCACCACGTCCTGCGCAACGTCGACCAGACGACGGGTCAGGTAACCCGAGTTCGCGGTCTTCAGCGCGGTATCGGCCAGACCCTTACGCGCGCCGTGGGTGGAGTTGAAGTACTCCTGCACGTTCAGGCCTTCGCGGAAGTTCGCCTTGATGGGCGTCTCGATGATCGAGCCGTCCGGACGCGCCATCAGGCCGCGCATACCGGCCAGCTGACGGATCTGCGCCTGGCTACCACGGGCACCGGAGTCGGCCATGATGTACAGCGAGTTCATCGACTTCTGGTCGATGGTCTCGCCCTTGGCGTTCTCGACCTTTTCGGTACCGATGGTGTCCATCATAGCCTTGGCGATGCGCTCGCTGGTACGCGACCAGATGTCCACGACCTTGTTGTAGCGCTCGCCGGCGGTGACCAGACCCGACTGGTACTGCTCCTGGATTTCCAGCACTTCGGCTTCTGCCTCGGTGAGGATGCCCTTCTTCTCGTCCGGGATCAGCATGTCGTCGATGCCGATCGACACGCCTGCGCGGGTAGCGTAGGCATAGCCGGTGTACATCAGCTTGTCGGCGAACACGACGGTGTCCTTCAAGCCCAGCAGACGGTAGCTGGAGTTGATCAGACGCGAGATGTTCTTCTTGGTCATCTCGGTATTGGCCAGCTGGAACGGCAGGCCTTCGGGCAGGATCTCGCTCAGCAGCGCACGACCGACCGTGGTGTCCACGATCGAGGTACCGCTGGTGCGCTTTCCATCGACAGCGTCCACGTCCACCTGGGTGATACGGACCTTGACCTTGGCGTGCAGTTCCACCACGCGGTTGTCGTAGGCGCGCTTCACTTCGCTGGTGTTGGCGAACACCATGCCCTCGCCCTTCTTGTTCTCCAGGGCGCGGCTCATGTAATACAGGCCCAACACGACGTCCTGCGACGGCACGATGATCGGCTCGCCGTTGGCCGGCGACAGGATGTTGTTGGTGGACATCATCAGCGCACGCGCTTCCAGCTGGGCTTCCAGCGAGAGCGGCACGTGGACGGCCATCTGGTCACCGTCGAAGTCGGCGTTGAACGCGGTACACACCAGCGGATGCAGCTGGATGGCCTTGCCTTCGATCAACACCGGCTCGAACGCCTGGATGCCCAGACGGTGCAGGGTCGGTGCGCGGTTCAACAGCACCGGATGCTCGCGGATCACTTCTTCCAGGATGTCCCAGACTTCGGCTTCTTCGCGCTCGACCAGCTTCTTGGCGGCCTTGATGGTGGTGGCCAGGCCACGACGCTGCAACTTGGCGAACACGAACGGCTTGAACAGCTCCAGCGCCATCTTCTTCGGCAGGCCGCACTGGTGCAGCTTGAGGTACGGACCGACGGTGATGACCGAACGGCCGGAGTAGTCCACGCGCTTGCCGAGCAGGTTCTGACGGAACCGGCCCTGCTTGCCCTTGATCATGTCGGCCAGCGACTTCAGCGGACGCTTGTTGGTGCCGGTGATGGCACGGCCGCGACGGCCGTTGTCCAGCAGCGCATCCACCGATTCCTGCAGCATGCGCTTTTCGTTGCGCACGATGATGTCCGGCGCATTGAGCTCCAGCAGACGACGCAGACGGTTGTTGCGGTTGATCACGCGGCGATACAGATCGTTCAGATCCGAGGTCGCGAAGCGGCCGCCATCCAGCGGCACCAGCGGACGCAGATCCGGCGGCAGCACGGGAAGCACCGTCATGACCATCCATTCCGGACGGTTACCCGATTCCAGGAAGGCTTCGATCAGCTTGATGCGCTTGGTCAGTCGCTTGAGCTTGGTTTCCGAACCGGTGCTGGCGATTTCCTCGCGCAGACGGGTCATTTCCGACTGCAGGTCGATCGTGCGCAGCAGTTCGTACACGGCCTCGGCGCCCATGGCGGCGTCGAAGTCGTCGTTGTACTCCTGACGTGCGGTGAGGTACTGCTCTTCGGTCAGCAGCTGGCGGCGCTCAAGCGGGGTCAGGCCCGGCTCGGTGACGACGTAGGCTTCGAAGTACAGCACGCGCTCGATGTCACGCAGGGTCATGTCCAGCATCAAACCGATGCGCGAGGGCAGCGACTTGAGGAACCAGATGTGCGCGACCGGCGAGGCCAGGTCGATGTGCCCCATGCGCTCGCGGCGCACCTTGGCCAGGGTGACTTCGGTGCCGCACTTTTCGCAGACCACACCACGGTGCTTCATGCGCTTGTACTTGCCGCACAGGCACTCGTAATCCTTGATCGGTCCGAAGATGGCGGCGCAGAACAGGCCGTCACGCTCGGGCTTGAAGGTGCGGTAGTTGATGGTTTCGGGCTTCTTCACTTCGCCGTAGGACCACGAACGGATCAGGTCAGGCGAGGCCAGCGCGATCTTGATCGCGTCGAAATCCAGCGTCTGGCGCTGTTGATTGAAGAGGTTGAGCAGGTCTTTCATTGGATATCTCCGGGTCGGAGGAATTTCGTATCTGAGATGGAACGCGCAGAGATCTGTTCGGGACCGGGGATCCGGGACCGGGGACCCCGAAGATCAAGAGCGCTTGGCTCCTGTCCCTCCGGGGTCCCCGGTCCCCTGTCGCCGGTCCCGGCTCTTACTCTTCCAGTTCCATGTTGATCGCCAGCGAGCGGATTTCCTTCACCAACACGTTGAAGGATTCCGGCATGCCCGCGACCATCTCGTGCTCACCATCGACGATGTTCTTGTACATCTGGTTGCGGCCCTGCACGTCGTCGGACTTCACCGTCAGCATTTCCTGCAGGGTGTAGGCCGCGCCGTAGGCTTCCAGCGCCCAGACTTCCATTTCGCCGAAGCGCTGACCACCGAACTGCGCCTTGCCGCCCAGCGGCTGCTGGGTGACGAGCGAGTACGGGCCGGTCGAACGTGCATGCATCTTGTCGTCGACCAAGTGGTTCAACTTCAGGTAGTGCATGTAGCCGACCGTGGTCTTGCGATCGAACGCTTCGCCGGTACGACCGTCGTACAACTGGGTCTGACCGCTCTGCGGCAGTTCGGCCAGTTCCAGCATGCGCTTGATTTCCGCTTCGCTGGCACCGTCGAACACCGGGGTGGCCATCGGCACGCCGTCGATCAGATTCTTGCCCAGGTTGAGCAATTCCTCATCGCTGAACTGCGACAGATCCACACGCTGTGCATTGATCGCGTTGTCGTGGTTGTAGATGTCGTCCAGGAACTTGCGCAGCTCGCTGACCGCCGCCTGCGCTTCCAGCATGCGCTGGATCTTGCGACCCAGGCCCTTGGCAGCCCAGCCCAGATGCACTTCCAGAATCTGGCCGATGTTCATACGCGACGGCACGCCGAGCGGGTTCAGCACGATGTCGACCGGCTCGCCGGTGGCCATGTACGGCATGTCCTCGACCGGCACCACATTGGAGACCACACCCTTGTTGCCGTGGCGGCCTGCCATCTTGTCGCCCGGCTGGATGCGGCGCTTCACGGCCAGGAACACCTTGACCATCTTCAGCACGCCCGGTGCGAGGTCATCGCCCTGGGTGATCTTGCCGCGCTTGTCGGCAAAACGTGCTTCAAATTCCTTCTCGTGCGCCTGGATCTGCTTCTGCGCGCGTTCGATGGCGTCGGCAGCGTCTTCGTCCTTCATGCGCAGCTGGAACCAATCGGACTTCTTCAGCCCGTCCAGATACGCGTCGGTGACGTTGTCGCCCTTCTTCAGGTTCGCACCGCCATTGGCAACCTTGCCCACGATCTGCGAGCGCAGACGTGCGTAGATGGCCGCTTCCAGGATGCGGAACTGGTCATCGAAGTCCTTCTTGACGCGCTTGATTTCAGACTCTTCGATCTGACGCGCACGCTTGTCCTTCTCGATACCGTCGCGGGTGAAGACCTGCACGTCGATGACGGTGCCGTCCATGCCCGGGGGCACGCGCAGCGAGCTGTCCTTCACGTCGGACGCCTTCTCACCGAAGATCGCACGCAGCAGCTTTTCTTCCGGGGTCAGCTGGCTTTCGCCCTTCGGCGTGACCTTGCCGACCATGATGTCGCCGGCGCGCACTTCCGCACCGATGTACACCACGCCGGACTCGTCCAGACGGTTCAAGGCCTGCTCGGACACGTTCGGGATGTCGGCGGAAATTTCCTCCGGCCCCAGCTTGGTGTCGCGTGCAACGCAGGTCAGTTCTTCGATGTGGATCGTGGTGTAGCGATCCTCTTCCACCACGCGCTCGGAGAGCAGGATGGAGTCTTCGAAGTTGTAGCCGTTCCACGGCATGAAGGCGATCAGCATGTTCTGACCCAGCGCCAGTTCACCGATGTCGGTGGACGGGCCGTCGGCCAGCACGTCGCCGCGCGCGATCACGTCGCCCACGTTCACCAGCGGACGCTGGTTGATGCAGGTGTTCTGGTTGGAGCGGGTGTACTTGATCAGGTTGTAGATATCCACGCCGGCATCGGTGCCGCCGCCGATTTCTGCCTCGTTGACCTTGACCACGATGCGGGCCGCGTCGATCTGCTCGATCACGCCACCACGCAACGCATTCACGGTCACGCCCGAGTCGCGCGCAACCGCACGCTCGATACCGGTACCAACCAGCGGCTTCTGCGAACGCAGCGTCGGCACGGCCTGGCGCTGCATGTTGGCGCCCATCAGTGCGCGGTTCGCGTCATCGTGCTCGAGGAAGGGCACCAGCGCCGCGGCGACCGACACGGTCTGCATCGGCGAGACGTCCATGAAGTGGACTTCTGCCGGCGGCTTCAACAGCGACTCGCCCTGGAACCGGCACGGCACGAACTGCTCGGTGAGCATGTTCTTGGCGTCGGTCAGTGCGTTCGCCTGGGCGATCACGTACTCGTTTTCCTCGATCGCCGACAGGTATTCGACGTCGTCGGAGACCTTGCCGTCCAGCACCTTACGGTACGGGGTCTCGAGGAAGCCGTACTGGTTGGTGCGGGCGAACACGGCCAGCGAGTTGATCAGGCCGATGTTCGGACCTTCCGGCGTTTCGATGGTGCAGACGCGGCCGTAGTGGGTCGGATGCACGTCGCGCACTTCGAAGCCTGCGCGTTCGCGGGTCAGACCGCCCGGGCCCAGTGCGGAGACGCGACGCTTGTGCGTCACTTCCGACAGCGGGTTGTTCTGGTCCATGAACTGCGACAGCTGAGAGGAGCCGAAGAATTCCTTGATCGCCGCTGCAACCGGCTTGGCGTTGATCAGTTCCTGCGGGGTCAGGCCTTCGGATTCGGCCATCGACAAGCGCTCCTTGACCGCGCGCTCGACGCGGACCAGGCCGACGCGGAACACGTTTTCGGCCATTTCGCCGACCGAACGCACACGACGGTTACCCAGGTGATCGATGTCATCGACCACGCCGCGACCGTTGCGGATTTCGGTGAGCACCTTGATCACTTCCAGGATGTCGGAGGTGTCGGTGTGCTCGGCGACCAGACGCTTGGATTCTTCGTCGTTACGCTCGGCAAAGTACTTCTTGTCGTACAGCACCGACTCGCCCAGCACTTCCTTGCGGCCGACGCGACGGTTGAACTTCATGCGGCCGACCGTCGACAGGTCGTAGCGCTCGAAGGTAAAGAACAGGTTGTGGAACAGGTTCTGCGCAGCTTCCTTGGTCGGCGGCTCGCCCGGACGCATCATGCGGTAGATTTCCACCAGCGCTTCCAGCTGCGTCTTGGTCGGATCGATGCGCAAGGTGTTGGACAGGTACGGGCCACGATCCAGATCGTTCACCCACAGGGTGCCGACCGCGTCGACGCCGGCCTTGCGGAACGCGGCCAGCTGGTCTTCGCTGATCTCGTCGTTGGCATTGGCCAGCAGTTCGCCGGTGGAGCCATCGACCACGTCGTGCGACAGGATGCGGCCGACCAGGTAGTCGTCCGGCACGGCCAGCGCGGCAACGCCGGCGGCTTCCAGCTGCTTGACGTGACGGGCAGTGATGCGCTTGCCCGCTTCCACGATGACCTTGTCGCCATCGGCCAAGTCGAAGTTCAGCGTTTCACCACGCAGACGCTCCGGCACCAGCTCCAGCTGTACGCCTTCGTCCGGGTTGATGTGGAAGGTGTTGATCTCGAAGAACTCGGCCAACATCTCTTCGTTGTTGTAGCCGAGCGCACGCAACAGGATCGACACCGGCAGCTTGCGGCGACGGTCGATACGGGTGAACAGCGCATCCTTCGGGTCGAACTCGAAGTCCAGCCAGGAACCGCGGTACGGAATGATGCGGGCGCTGTACAGCAGCTTGCCCGAGCTGTGGGTCTTGCCACGGTCGTGGTCGAAGAACACGCCCGGCGAGCGGTGCAGCTGCGAGACGATCACGCGCTCGGTGCCGTTGACGATGAAGGTGCCGTTGCCGGTCATCAGCGGAATTTCGCCGAGATAGACCTCCTGCTCCTTCACGTACTTGATCGCCTTGGTCGACGACTCGCGGTCGTAGATCACCAGGCGCACGGTCACGCGCAGCGGCGCGCCATAGCTCATGCCGCGCTGACGACATTCACGCTCGTCAAACACCGGCTGACCCAGCTTGTAGCCCACGTACTCCAGCGCAGCGTTGCCGCTGTAGCTGGAGATCGGGAACACCGACTTCAATGCCGCGTGCAGACCGAGGTCCTTACGCTTGTTCGGCTCCACGTCTTCCTGCAGGAATTCGCGGTAGGAATCCACCTGGATGGCAAGCAGGAACGGCACTTCGAGAATCGAGCGCTGCTTACCGAAATCCTTGCGGATACGCTTTTTTTCGGTGAACGAATAAGACGTCATGAGGTCTTCACCCTAGGCTGCGGGGGCCACGTCGCGGCGGCCCTGAAATAACAAAATTGTCAGTTGGAAGTCGCTGGTATTGCCGGCACCAGCACGCCTTCTCCCGCTACTTCCAACTACCAACTCGGTGACGCGGGGATTGAGGATGACGAGATTGGGGATTAGCGAAGATTGTCTTCGAATCCCGAATGCCGACTCTCAAATCCCGGCTTTCCATCAACGGCCAAAGGCCGGGAGCTTGACGCTCCCAGCCTTTGGTGCATCACCATGAAACGCTGGCGATGCAAGGTGTTGCTTACTTGACTTCGACGGTCGCGCCGACTTCGGTCAGTTCCTTCTTGATCTTCTCGGCTTCGTCCTTGGACGCGCCTTCCTTCAGGATGCCACCGGCTTCGGTCAGATCCTTGGCTTCCTTCAGACCCAGGCCGGTCACGGCGCGGACGGCCTTAATGACGCCGACCTTGTTGGCGCCACAGTTGACCAGCACCACGTTGAATTCGGTCTGCTCTTCGACCACGGCAGCGGGGCCAGCTGCAGCAGCAGCGACCGGGGCAGCGGCGGAGACGCCGAACTTCTCTTCGATGGCCTTGACCAGCTCCATCACTTCCATCAGGGACTTCTCGGCGATGGCGTCGACGATCTGTTCGTTGGTAAGGGACATTGTGATTACCTTTAAATGATTTTCTGGATTGGGGTTCTAGCGAACGCTAGGACATCAAGCTTCGGCAGTCTCGGCGACCGGCGCGGCGGCTTCGTCGCCGCCACCCTGCTTGTCGCCAACGGCCTTGACGGCACGGGCGAACATGGCAGCCGGTTCGGACAGCACGCGGGCCAGCATGGCCAGGGCCTGGTCACGGGTCGGCAGCGATGCCAACACGTCGACGTGACCAGCCGGGAACAGCTCCCCGCCGATGGACACGACCTTGGCCTGCAGCTTGTCGTTGCTCTTGGCAAATTCCTTGATCAGGCGACCGGCTGCGCCGGGCTCATCCATCGAAAACGCATACAGCAAAGGACCGACCAGCTTGTCAGCAGCGACAGCGAAATCAGTACCTTCAACGGCGCGCGCAGCCAGGGTGTTCTTGACAACTTTCAAGAACACGCCGGTTTCGCGGGCCTGCTTACGCATCGCGGTCATCTGGGAGACCGTGGTGCCAGCGTATTCGGCGGCGATCAGGGAGTGGGCCTTGGCGGCGATGTCTGCCAGCTCGGCGACTACTTCTTGCTTCTGGGACAGATTGAGAGCCATTGCACTCCTCCGTTAAAGCTGGGATTCGGGATTGGTGATTCGGGATTCGTCACAGCGATCACGCCGCCGTTGCCAATCCCAAATGCCGAATCGCTCATCCCCGCTTCAAACTACTCCGCTCGCGGCTCCTGCCGGTTGCGGTCCAGGGCAGCCTCCTTCCTGGAAGCCGGGAACATCGACCGATGTTCCTTTGGTGGCCGTTCTAGACCTGGAGTGGACTCGATCCGGGATGTCCCAGACGCGCGTAAACCAGAAAGCTCCAGAAGGGCGACACCATCTACGCCGGCCGGTTCGAAACGAACCAATTAAGCGATCCCGCTACATCGACGGCGACTCCTTGCCAGTGCGAGCATCCCTGCCCGTCGTCGATCTGCGCTGACCGCGCCTGCGGTCTTTGACGGCTACCGCCGGACATGCCGGCGATCGCCTTCAAAATGTCCGTTACCCCAAAGGAGGGAACGGACTCCCAGCACACGGTTGCCCGGGCCGGAAAAACAATGCTGTACTGCCAAACACGTCAGGCGCATGACGCCCGACGCATTCGATTACTTCAGCGACAGGCTCGACTGGTCGACCGTCACGCCCGGACCCATGGTCGAACTGACCGAGACCTTCTGCAGGTAGGTGCCCTTCGAGGTCGCCGGCTTGGCCTTGACCAGATCCAGCAGCAGCGCCTGCAGATTCGACTTCAGCGCTTCGTCGTCGAAGCTGGCCTTGCCGATGGTGCAATGGATGATGCCGGCCTTGTCGGTGCGGTAACGCACCTGGCCCGACTTGGCGTTCTTGACCGCTTCGCCCGGATTGGCCGACACGGTGCCGACCTTCGGGTTCGGCATCAAGCCACGCGGGCCCAGCAGGGTGCCCAGCTTACCGACGACACGCATGGCGTCCGGGGTGGCGATGACCACGTCGTAGCTCAGGTCGCCGGCCTGCATCTTCTCGGCCAGGTCGTCCATACCCACTGCCTCGGCGCCAGCAGCCAGGGCCTCGTCGGCCTTGGCGCCTGCCGGTGCGAACACTGCCACGCGCACGCTCTTGCCGGTACCGGCCGGCAGCACGGTGGAACCGCGCACCTGCTGGTCGGACTTCTTGGCGTCCACGCCCAGGCGCACGGCAACGTCGATCGACTCGACGAACTTGGCCTTGGTGGCGCTCTTCAGGATCTTGATTGCGTCTTCGAAGGCATAGGTCTTGCCCGGAACGACAGCGGCCGCAATGGCCTTAACGCGCTTGCTCTGTGCCATGTCTTAGCCCTCCACCGTCAAACCCATGCTGCGGGCAGAACCCGCAATCGTGCGAACTGCCGCTTCCAGCTCGGCTGCCGTCAAATCGGCTTCCTTGACCTTGGCGATCTCTTCCAGCTGCTTGCGCGTCACCTTGCCCACCTTGTCGGTGTTGGGACGCTTCGAGCCGGAGGTCACGCCTGCGGCCTTCTTGAGCAGCACACTTGCAGGGGTGCTCTTGGTGACGAAGGTAAAGGTACGGTCGGAGTACGCAGTGATGATCACCGGCGTCGGCAGACCCGGCTCCAGCTTCGACGTCGCAGCGTTGAACGCCTTGCAGAATTCCATGATGTTCAGACCGCGCTGACCCAGTGCAGGGCCAACCGGCGGCGCAGGATTGGCCTGCCCGGCCTTGACCTGCAGCTTGATGAAAGCAGTAATCTTCTTAGCCATTTCGATACTCTCCGGGTGCTAGCGCCTGAACTGCAGGCTCCCCATCGGACCGGGATTCACGTGTCCCGGCTTCACGTTTCTGACCACACGCAGATGGCCGCCATGCGGCAGCCATTGTTTCCCGGCGGTTCGCCAGGTGAGCGAGCCGCGCACTATAGCAGCAATTGTTACGGGTGCCTAGAAGACACCGGCCAGGTCAGCCCTTCTCGACCTGACCGAATTCGAGCTCGACCGGCGTAGAGCGGCCAAAGATGAGCACGGCGACACGCAGCCTGCTCTTCTCGTAATTGACTTCCTCGACGACGCCATTGAAGTCATTGAACGGGCCTTCGGTGACACGCACCATCTGGCCCGGCTCGAACAGCACCTTCGGGCGCGGTTTCTCGACGCCATCCTGCACACGCTGCAGGATCGCATCGGCTTCTTCGTCGCGAATGGGCAGTGGACGATCGGCGGTGCCGCCAATGAAGCCCATCACCTTGGAAGTCTCCTTCACCAGGTGCCAGCTCTCATTGTCGATACGCGGAATACCGGCTTCTTCGTGCGTTTCGATCTGCACCAGCACATAACCGGGGAAGAACTTGCGCTCGGACCGACGCTTCTGGCCGGCACGCATTTCGATGACCTCTTCGGTCGGCACCAACACGTCGCCGAAGCGATCTTCCATTTCGGTACGCGCGATGCGGTCGCGCAATGCCTGCGCAACAGATTTTTCGAAGCCTGAATAGGCGTGAACGACATACCAACGCTTCACTGCTTGATTCTCCTCAACGAGCCAGGAACCACTGCGTGAGCTTCTGGATGACGAAATCGAAGCCGCCCAACAGCAAACTCAGAATGATCACAACAACAATCACGACCCAGGTGGTACGGATGGCTTCCTGGCGCGTTGGCCAGACAACCTTGCGTAGCTCGAACCTGGATTCGGACATGAATTCGCGGGTCTCACGGCCTTTGCCGGTGCCCAGAAACACAAACGCGCCTGCCACCAACCCCACGATCACAGCCAGCGCGCGCAACTGTGGCGCCCAGGCTCCAAGCTGGGTGGCGCGCTCAGGCGCAGAAAACCAGAACCACACAAATAGCCCCGCAACCACCAGGAGCGCGGAGACGACGTATTTCACAATATCAGCGCTGGCAGCAGACGCGCTTTTGGAAGGCTCGATTTTGCTATTCATCCGGCTCTAGTTACCGATCTGACCCGAATCGCTGGGCCGGAAAGAGGAGTGGCACGCCAGGAGGGACTCGAACCCCCAACCTGCGGTTTTGGAGACCGCTGCTCTGCCAATTGAGCTACTGGCGTATGTACTCGTTTACCGCAAACCTAAGACAACGAAGGCGGACCGCGGTTCAGCCGGCCCGCCATTCGTTTGAATCCAGCCGCCATAAAGCGGCTGGACGCAGGTCTTACTTGATGATCTTGGCAACCACGCCGGCGCCGACGGTACGGCCACCTTCACGGATGGCGAAGCGCAGACCTTCGTCCATCGCGACCGGGTTGATCAGGGTCACGACCATCTTCACGTTGTCGCCCGGCATCACCATTTCCACGCCTTCCGGCAACTGGCAGGCGCCAGTGATGTCGGTGGTACGGAAGTAGAACTGCGGACGGTAGCCCTTGAAGAACGGGGTATGACGGCCACCCTCGTCCTTGGACAGCACGTAGACCTCGGCTTCGAACTCGGTGTGCGGCTTGATCGAACCCGGCTTGCACAGCACCTGGCCACGCTCGACGTCGTCACGCTTGGTGCCGCGCAGCAGCAGACCGGCGTTATCGCCTGCCTGACCCTGGTCCAGCAACTTGCGGAACATTTCCACACCGGTGACGGTGGTCTTCTGCGTGTCGCGGATACCGACGATTTCGATTTCGTCGCCGACCTTGATGATGCCGCGCTCGATACGACCGGTCACCACGGTGCCACGACCCGAGATCGAGAACACGTCTTCCACCGGCATCAGGAACGGACGGTCGACGTCGCGGGTCGGATCCGGAATGAAGGTATCCAGGGCTTCGACCAGCTTCAGGATCGCCGGCACACCGATGTCGCTCTGATCGCCGTCCAGCGCCAGACGGGCCGAACCGTGGATGATCGGAGTGTCGTCGCCCGGGAAGTCGTACTTGCTCAGCAGCTCACGCACTTCCATCTCGACCAGCTCGAGCAGCTCGGCGTCGTCGACCATGTCGGCCTTGTTCAGGAACACGACGATGTGCGGCACACCGACCTGACGCGAGAGCAGGATGTGCTCACGGGTCTGCGGCATCGGACCGTCGGCAGCCGAACACACCAGGATCGCGCCGTCCATCTGCGCCGCACCGGTGATCATGTTCTTGACGTAGTCGGCGTGGCCGGGGCAGTCGACGTGCGCGTAATGGCGAACTGCGGACTCATATTCAACGTGCGCGGTCGAGATCGTGATACCACGCGCCTTCTCTTCCGGCGCTGCGTCGATCGCGTCGTACGCCTTGAACTCGCCACCGAAACGCTCGGCACCGATCTTGGTCAGCGCAGCGGTCAACGTGGTCTTGCCATGGTCGACGTGACCAATGGTGCCGACGTTAACGTGCAGCTTTTCGCGAATATATTTGGCTTTTCCCATGGGTGCGTGTCTCGGTAATCGTTTGGAGTTGAAGACGATTGAGTAATGGTGCTCACGAAAGGAATCGAACCTTCGACCTCCTCCTTACCAAGGAGGTGCTCTACCGACTGAGCTACGTGAGCGAGTTTTGCATTATGGCATGCATTTGCGTTCAATGGAGCGGGAGACGGGAATCGAACCCGCACCATCAGCTTGGAAGGCTGAGGTTCTACCGTTGAACTACTCCCGCGCCGGGAACTGCACGCCACAACGTGAAACTGGTGGAGGGAGGTGGATTCGAACCACCGAAGGCGTAAGCCAGCAGATTTACAGTCTGCCCCCGTTGGCCGCTTGGGTATCCCTCCAGCTTTTACAACCGGACCGGTGTGCCGTGAGGCGTTTCGGTTCGGGGTGAAGCAGCCCGTTATTTTGTTGTGGAACGCATGCAGTGTCAACAAAAATTTTTAGCAACTCGTCAGTGCCGAAGACGCGCGACCATCGGGGTCGCGCGCAACCGATCAGACGTTGAAGCGGAAGTGCAGCACGTCGCCTTCCTGGACGCGGTATTCCTTGCCTTCCAGGCGCAGACGACCGGCATCGCGGGCACCCGCTTCGCCGCGATACCTGATGAAGTCGTCGAAGCCGATCGTCTCGGCGCGAATAAAGCCCTTCTCGAAATCGGTATGGATGACGGCGGCTGCCTGCGGCGCCGTCGAACCGGCCCGAACCGTCCAGGCACGTACTTCCTTGACGCCTGCGGTGAAGTAGGTCTGCAGGCCCAGCAGCGTGTAGGCCGCACGGATGACGCGATTCAAGCCCGGCTCGGCCAGGCCGAGATCGGCCAGGAAGGTGTCGCGGTCTTCGTCGTCGAGCTGAGACAGCTCTTCTTCGATGGCTGCGGACACTGGCACCACTTCCGCACCTTCGGCCAGCGCATGCGCGCGCACCGTATCCAGGTGCGGGTTGTTTTCGAAACCATCCTCAAGCACGTTGGCGATGTACATCACCGGCTTGAGCGTCAGCAGGAACAGATCGCGTACCAGCGCCTTTTCCTCTTCGTCCAGACCGGCGGCACGGCCTGCCTTGCCGTCGGCCAGCGCGGCCTGCAACTTGGCCAGCACCGGCTTGCGCGCTGCCGCATCCTTGTCGCCACCCTTGGCGCTGCGTTCGGCACGGTTGAGCGCCTTTTCCACGCTATCCAGATCGGCCAGCGCCAGCTCGGTATCGATGGTTTCGATATCGGCGATCGGGTCGACCTTGTTGTTGACGTGGATCACGTCGTCGTTGTCAAAGCAACGCACCACATGGGTGATCGCATCGACCTCGCGGATGTGCGCCAGGAACTTGTTGCCCAGGCCTTCGCCGCTCGCCGCACCAGCGACCAGGCCGGCGATGTCGACGAACTCGACCGCAGTAGGAATCAGCTTCTGCGGCTTGACGATGTCAGCCAGCTGATTGAGGCGCGGATCCGGCACCGGCACGATGCCGACATTCGGCTCGATGGTGCAGAACGGGAAATTGGCCGCAGCGATGCCGGCCTTGGTCAGCGCATTGAACAGGGTCGACTTGCCGACGTTGGGCAGGCCGACGATGCCGCATTTGATACCCATGGGTCACATCCGGGATTTGGGATTCGGGATTGGAGATTCGGCATGCCACATGGCCACGAATCCCCAATCCCCAATCACGCATCCCTGCTGGTGTGCAGGCGCTTCATTGCTTCGTTGAAATTACCCTCCATCGCCAGCGGCAACACGTCGATGGCAGCGTCTATTGCCATACCGATCGCTGCATCGTCGTCGCGCCCTGCCCGTCCCAGCACCCAGGGCACCACGCGGTCCTTGTGACCGGGATGGCCGATGCCGACGCGCAGACGGTGAAATTTGCCATGCCCGAGCAGGCGAATGGTGTCGCGCAAGCCGTTCTGTCCGCCGTGACCGCCGTCGAACTTGAGCCGCGCCGTTCCGGGCGCCAGATCCAGTTCGTCGTGGGCGACGAGCAACTGTTCCGGCTCGATCTTCCAGAACCGCAGCGCGGCGGTGATCGACTTGCCGCTGAGATTCATGAAGGTGGCCGGCTTGAGCAGCCAGACCGGCTGTCCTGCGATATCGACCCTGGCGGTCTCGCCGAACAACTTGCTGTCCAATGCCCAGCGGACGCCACTGCGTTCGATGAGGGCATCGACGAAACGAAACCCGGCGTTGTGCCGGGTTTGCGCGTGTTCCGGGCCCGGATTCCCAAGCCCGACAATCAGTCGAGGTGCAGACATGCCAGTGGCCGTCGCCGATTCCCCGCCTATGCGAGGAATCGGCCAACGGGTTACTTGGTCTCTGCGCCTTCGCTGCCTTCTTCGCCGGCAGCGTCTTCTTCCTCGATGCGCACGTGCTTGGCAGCAACCACTGCCACGTCGTGCTCCTTACCCAGCTTCAGCTCCGGAATTTCAACACCGGCCGGCAGCTTGATCTCGGACAAGTGGATCACGTTGCCCACTTCCAGTGCACCGAGGTCCACTTCGATGAACTCCGGCAGATCCTTCGGCAGGCAGACCACCTGAACTTCGTTGAGTTCGTGGGTGACGACCACTTCGCTGGACTTACCGGCCGGCGAGGCTGCTTCGTTGATGAAGTGCAGCGGCACGGCAGCACTGAGCTTCTCGTTGGCGCTGACGCGCTGGAAGTCGATGTGCATGATCAGCTGCTTGAACGGATGGCGCTGCATGTCACGCAGCAGCACCTGCTGCACGTCGCCATTGAGGTTCAGGTCCAGGATCGACGAGTAGAACCACTCGTTCTGCTGGGCGAGCCAGATCTGCTCGTGGTTGAGCTGGATGCTGACCGGCTCGAGTTCGCCACCGTACACGATGGCCGGAATGACGCCAGCGTGACGCAGGCGGCGGCTCGCACCCTTCCCCTCGTCAGCGCGGCGCTCGACCTTGATTTCATGAGTCTTTGCCATTGGATTTCACTACCTAGTTTGGAACACCGCCTCGCGGCGATGAAGCGTCTCACCCGCGACCAGGTGAGACGTGTGGCGGCGCCCGGGACTCCGGGCACCGAATGGGGCGTCAGTCGACGTAGAGCGAGCTGACCGATTCGCCGAAGGCGATACGGCGGATGGTCTCGGCCAGCAGTTCGGCCACGCTCAGCTGACGAATCTTGGCGCAGGTGCGCGCGGCTTCGTTCAACGGAATCGTGTCGGTGACCACCAGCTCGTCGAGCTGCGAATTGTTGATGTTGTCCACCGCCGGGCCGGACAGCACCGGGTGGGTGATGTAGGCCACGACCTTGAGCGCGCCGCGCTGCTTCAGCGCTGCGGCGGCGGCGCACAAGGTGCCGGCGGTGTCGACCAGATCGTCGACCAGCACGCAGGTCTTGCCCTGCACGTCGCCGATGATGTTCATCACGGTGGCGACGTTGGCGCGCGGACGGCGCTTGTCGATGATGGCCAGATCGGCATCGTCCAGGCGCTTGGCGACGGCGCGTGCACGCACCACGCCGCCCACGTCCGGCGACACCACGATCAGGTTATCGGTGCCGTAGGCGCGCCAGATGTCGGCCAGCAGCAGCGGCGAGGCGTAGACGTTGTCGACCGGCACATCAAAGAAACCCTGGATCTGGTCGGCGTGCAGGTCGACCGTCAACACGCGGTCAGCTTCCATCGCGCAGATCATCTTGGCGGCCACCTTGGCAGTGATCGGCACGCGCGAAGAACGCATGCGGCGATCCTGACGCGAATAACCGAAATACGGGATCACCGCGGTGACCGACTGGGCGCTGGCGCGCTTGAGCGCGTCGATCAGCACCAGCAGCTCCATCAGGTTTTCGGCGCTCGGCGCGCAGGTCGGCTGGATGACGAACACTTCCTGCCGGCGCACGCTTTCTTCGATCTCGACCTGCACTTCGCCATCGGAAAAGCGCGTGACCAACGCCTTGCCCATGCGAACGCCCAGTTCCTTGCAGATGCTCTGGGCAAGCGGCTTGTTGGCATTGCCGGAGAACACCAGCAGATTACGTTGGTCTTGCATGAGATCTCTCGGGGCGGCGGCAAAGAGCGTGCGGGTCGATGGTGGAGCAGGACAAAGCCGAACCAATGCCGGGCTTTTCGTTCAATTCCCGCGCAAGGATGCGCGAGATGTTGCAGAAGGATCTGCAGTTGAAACTCTTGCAGGTGGACCTGCCTTTCTCGACAAACTGGCAGGGGCGGTAGGATTCGAACCTACGAATGCCAGGATCAAAACCTGGTGCCTTGGGCCTCTTGGCGACGCCCCTGCATCAAAACTTCATCGCATCCAGTGCGTCGAGCAACGGCGAGTGCGCTGCACCCTCCACCACCCACGCCCGCAGGTTGCCCGGCAACCGCGCCAGCGCCTGCTCTGCAGCAGCGCACGTGGCGAACTCGACGAAACACCCACTCCCCGACCCGGTCAGCCGCGCCGAACCGACCCTGGAAAGCGCCTGAAACACTGCCTCGACAGCGGGTTCGCGGCGCCGCAGAACCGGCTCGAACGCATTGTCGAGCAGAGAACCGGAAGCGAAGTCCGCTATTTTCGCGGGCGCAGCATCCCGCGTCAATTCCTGTGATCGAAATAACGCCGGTGTCGGCACGTGAACACCCGGATCGACCAGCAGATAGGCCGCTTCCGTCAGGGCGATCGGGGTCAATTGTTCGCCCACCCCTTCGGCCCAGGCATTGCGGCCACGCACGAACACCGGCACATCAGCACCCAACTGCAGACCCAATTCGGCCAGGGTATCGGTCGCCAGACCCAGGCCCCACAAGGCATCGAGCGCCACCAGCACGGTCGCCGCGTCCGAGGAACCGCCACCGAAGCCGCCGCCGGCCGGGATGCGCTTGTCGACCCGGATCTCTGCGCCCACCCGGGTGCCGGCTGCCGATTGCAGCAGGCGCGCGGCGCGGATCACCAGGTCATCGTCTTCGGCCACACCGGGCAAACTCTCGCCGATGCGCCGGATCTGGCCGTCGCTGCGCACACGAAGATGAATGGTGTCCCCCCAATCCAGCAGCCGGAACACGGTCTGCAACAGGTGGTAGCCATCGGCGCGGCGCCCGGTGATCTGCAGAAACAGGTTGAGCTTGGCCGGCGCTGGCCACGCCGACCAATCGCTCCCCGGCGTGTCCATCAGGGCGACACCGTCCACTGGTCGACCAGCAGGCGCACCTTGGCCTCGCCCTGACGGGCTTCGATCCGCTGCGGCAGCTCGGGCTGGCCGCCGCTGGCTGGCGTCCAGGCCAGGAATTCGATGGTCCAGCCGTCCTGCTGCACGGTGCGCGGGCGACCGGCGGCGTCCAGATCGACCCGTGCGGCACCCGCATTGGCATCGGCTATGCGCAGCGCGCGCACCCAGTCCGGCATCTGGTTGACCGGGATGGTCCAGCCGGTGGCCTCCAGCAACACCTGCTCGGCATCGGGGCCACTGCGCGGGCCGCCCTCCAGCCCTTCCAGCCGACCAGCGCCGCTGGTGGTGTCACCGGTAAGCACCCAGCTCTGCCGGGTGACCGGGGCGCTGAGTTGCACGCGGTAGCGCGGGCCGTCCTGCTGCCAGTCGATACGGCCACTGCCGCCATTGCGGTCCTTGCTGATCGCCACCCGGCCCTGGAACGACCAGTCGCGGTGCGCCTGCAGCCATTCTTGGCGCGCCGCTTCGGCCTGGCGGGCGCTGTCGGAGACCTGCTCGACCACCGCTGCGCCACCGCCCTGCCCGCGCGGCACGCTGACGCACGCCGACAGCCCGACCAGCACCAGCCCGCTCAGGGCCAGTGTTCGGATCGACCCGGTCATAGCCCGAACTTTTCCACGGCGCGCTGCAGCGCGCGGTTATCGGGATCGATGCGGCGCGCCTCGTCGAAATAGCGCCGAGCCTCGTCCTGTTTGCCGCTGACCCACAACACCTCGCCAACGTGCGCGGCGATTTCCGGGTCTTTGACCAAGGCCCAGGCGCGACGCAGCTGCACCAGGGCTTCCTTGGTGCGGCCCATGCGGTAGAGCGCCCAGCCATAGCTGTCGACAATGGCCGGGTTGTCCGGGTCGGCGGTGCGGGCGCGGTCGATCAGCGCCAGCGCCTCCTTGTAGCGGGTGGTGCGGTCGGCCAGGGTGTAGCCCAGCGCGTTCAGGGCCGCGACATTTTCCGGTTCGGCCACCAGGATCTTGCGCAGGTCGGCTTCGGCACGCGGCACATCGTCGCGCCGCTCCCAGGCCAGCCCGCGGGCGTACAGCAGCGCGCTGTCGTCCGGGTAAGCCGCCAGACCACGTTCGAACGCATCCAGCTCGCCCGGCGCATCCTCGGCGCGCTGATGCAGCTCGGCTTCGAGCACGTAGGCGTCGCGGCGGGCGTCGTCATCGGCACTGGCATCGCCCTGCAAGGCCCGCGCCTCGGCAAGCGCTTCGGGCTTGCGGCCCAGTTCATACAGCGCGCTGGCGGCGCGTAGCCGCGCCTCGCTGAGCTGCGGGCCACCCGGCACGCCGCGATACCACTCCACCGCCTCGTCGTAACGCTTGAGGAACTCGGCGATCTTGCCCAGCAGCAGGCGGCGGTCCGGGTCGGGCTTGGTGGCGTTGCTCTTGAGCTCGGCGTACAGCGCTTCCAGCGCACTGCGGTCTTTTTCCTTGGCCAGCATCGAGGCACGCAAGCCGTAGGTCGGGGTGTCCTGCGGCCCGGTCGAGAGCACGCGCGCGGCGGCCTCGGTCTGGCCCATGGCGTCATAGGCGAAGGCCAGCGCGCCACGCAACTCGGAGTCTTTGACAGCCTGCGGCTCGACGTTCTTCAGCAGCGCCAGCGCCTCGTCGCTCTTACCCTCCTGCTGCAGCTGGGTGGCGTGCAGCAAGGCCACACGCGGTTCTTCGGGGAAGCGGCGCACTACTTCGTCGACGATGCGCTTGGCCAGCGCCGGGCGCTCCATGCGCAGCGCGAGGCGGCCGAATTCCTGCCAGACTTCGATCTGATTGGGAATGGCGCCGGCCTTGACCAGGCCTTCGAGCACGTCGGCCGAGGCTTCCGGCTCGCGGCCGCCGTTGGCCAGGGCGATCAACGCAAAGCGCCAGCCGCGCGGGTCGGGCTCCTTGAGCAGGCCGAGCAAATCGCGGCGGGCGGTGCGCAGGTCGTTGCGGCGCAAGGCCAGCGAGGCCTCGGTACTGCGCATGGACATCGACGAGGGCGCGCGCGCACGCCACAGCGCCAGCGCTTCGATCGCGCGCGGGTCGTCGTTGGCCAGCATGGCGATGCGGGCCGCGCGCTCGGCCAGCCCGGCGTCGCCGGCTTCGGCCTTGGCGGCGTCCAGATAGGCGCGGGCGGCATCGTCCAATTGCCCGGCCTGCAAGGCAAACTCGCCAGCAAGCACAGGTTCCAGCGAGGTCGTGCCGGCAGCCTTGGCAGGCGGCGCGGGCGGTGCTTTCTTGGGTGCTGCGGTGGCACTGGCGGAGACTGCTACCAGCAAAAGAACACACAGGATGCGAATCGGTACAGGCATCGGGGGCAACCGGGCCGTAAAATGGGGCCCTGAATGGCCGCCAGCTTATCGCAAGCAACTGAACAATGACGTTGTGGGTGCTCGGACTGAATCACCAGACCGCACCTGTGGACCTGCGCGAACGCGCGGCGTTCGCAGGTGATGCGCTGCCGCGCGCGCTCGAATCGTTGCGCGCGCTGCCGCAGGTAAGCGAGGCCGCGCTGCTGTCCACCTGCAACCGCACCGAGTTGTATGCGATGGCCGACGACGCGAAGGCGCTGGCAGGCTGGCTGGACGCGCATGCGCCAGGACTGAGTGGCTATCTGTACCAGCATCAGGATGCCGACGCGGTGCGTCACCTGTTCCGCGTCGCCACCGGGCTGGATTCGATGGTGCTGGGAGAGCCGCAGATTCTGGGCCAGGTGAAGGACGCCTGGGCGGTGGCGCGCGCGCATGGTGCGCTGGGCAGCGGGCTGGACCGGTTATTCCAGCAGACCTTCTCGGTGGCCAAGCGCGCGCGGACCGACACCCGGGTCGGCGCCAATCCGATCTCGGTCGCCTCCACCGCGGTGCGGCTGGCGCAGGAATCCTTCGCACGGCTCAACGAATCCACGGTCTTGCTGATCGGCGCCGGCGAGACCATCGAGCTGGCTGCCAAGCATCTGAGCGAAGGTCGCGTGCGGCGACTGTTGATCGCCAACCGCACCCTCGCCCACGCACAGACGCTGGCCAGCCAGCACGGCGGCTACGCGTTGCCGCTGAGCGATCTGGAACGGCACCTGGCCGAGGCCGATGTGGTGTTCTCGGCCACCGCTGCGCGCGAGCCGCTGGTGACCCGCGTGCAGGTGGAACAGGCCTTGCGCGCGCGCAAACGCAAACCGATGCTGCTGTTCGACCTGGCGGTGCCACGCGATATCGAGGCCTCGGTGGCCGAGTTGAGCGATGCCTACCTGTACACGGTGGACGATCTGGAACGCGCGGTCGAAGACAACCGCCGCGGCCGACGCGAAGCCGCCGACCAGGCCGAAGCCATCATCGACCTGCAGGTGGCGCGCTATGTGGAAACCCTGCAGGCCAACGCGCGCCAGGCACCGCTCAAGCGGCTGCGCGCCTTCGGCGACACCACCCGCGACGAGCTGTTGGCCAAGGCACGCCAGCAGTTGCACAACGGCAAACCGGCCGACGAAGTGCTGGAGCAGCTGGCGCATGCGCTGACCAACCGCTTGCTGCACCCGCCCACCGCCGCGCTGCGCGATGCCGCGCTCACCAACGATCTGGAATTGACCAACGCAGCCGACCGGCTGTTTCCGGAAAAACCGGGTTACCAACATCCCCCTGTAGCTACCCCGATCGTGAGGACTGATGACGCCGACCCTGCGCCGTAAGCTCGAAGCGCTGGCAGAGCGCCGCGAAGAACTGCAGCACCTGCTCTCGGACCCCGACGTGGTCAACAACAACGACAAGTTCCGCAGCTTGTCGCGCGAACTGTCGCAGCTGGAGCCGGTGGCCGTGGCACTGGAAGACGAAGCACGTGCCAAGGCAGACCTGAGCGCGGCCGAAGCCATGCGCAACGACCCGGAAATGCGCGAGCTGGCCGACGAGGAAATCGCTGCCGCGCAGGCGCGCCTGGAAGAGCTGGATGCGCAGCTGGCCTTGCTGCTGGTACCGCGCGACCCGCGCGATGAGTGCAACCTGTTCCTGGAAGTGCGCGCCGGCACCGGCGGCGACGAAGCGGCGATCTTCGCCGGCGACCTGTTCCGCATGTACGCACGCTACGCCGAGCGCCAGGGCTGGAAAGTGGAAATCGAATCCGACAGCCCCGGCGAACACGGCGGCTACAAGGAAGTGGTGGCGCGCGTGGTCGGGCGCGGTGCGTATTCGCGCCTGAAGTTCGAATCCGGCACCCATCGCGTGCAACGCGTGCCGGCGACCGAATCGCAGGGCCGTATCCATACCTCGGCCGCGACGGTGGCGATCATTCCAGAAGCCGATGATGTGGAAGAGATCGTCATCAATCCGGCCGATCTGAAAGTGGATACGTTTCGTTCCTCCGGCGCCGGCGGCCAGCACGTCAACAAGACCGAATCGGCAATCCGCATCACCCATGTGCCCAGCGGCGTGGTGGTGGAATGCCAGACCGAGCGCAGCCAGCACGCCAATCGCGACAAGGCGATGAAGCGGCTGAAAGCGCAACTGGTGGAAGCCGAGCGCAGCAAGGCCGCAGCTGCCGAAGCGCAGACGCGCAAATTGCAGGTTGGCAGTGGCGATCGTAGCCAGCGCATCCGCACCTATAGTTTTCCGCAAGGCCGCATCACCGATCATCGCGTCGAAGGGCTGACCTTGTACGACCTGCCCAACATCATCGAAGGCGATCTGGACGCGTTGATCGCGCGGCTGCTGCACGAGCATCAGGCCGACGAACTGGCACGGTTGAGCGAGAGCCCGTGAATGCGCAGGTCCCGCGCGAGCTGCTGCAGCTGCGCGAGGCGGTACGACGCCAACCCGGCGATTTCGTCGCCTGGTTGATGCTGGCCGATGCCGAGCTGGGCATGGGCGCAACCGCTGCCGGCGAGGCAGCCGTGCAGCGCGCGCTGGTGCTGCACCCGGGCCATCCCGAAGCGGTGGCGCGGCTGGGCCGGGTGCGCTGGGCGCAGCAACGCCATGCAGAAGCCGCCACCTTGCTGAGGCAGGCCTCGGACCTGGTGCCGCAGCATCCGGGTATTGCGCTGTGGCTTGGGCATGCATTGGAAGATGCCGGCCAACCGGAGCAGGCGGCGGCCGCCTATACGCGTGCGCATCAGCTGTTGCCCGACGAGCCCTATATCACCGCGCAATTGCTCAATTGGCGACGTCGCCTGTGCGATTGGCGCGAACTGGAATCGCTGGCTGCGCAGGTCCGTACCGCCGTGGCGCGGGGCGAGGCGGCAGTGGAGCCGTTCGCGTTTCTGAGCGAAGACGCCAGCGCGGCCGAGCAACTGGCGTGCGCCCGCACCCGTGCGCAGGCGATTGCCTCGTCTGTGCGCCCGCTACCAGCGGCGACGGTACGCAGCCGCGGCGCACTACGGCTCGGCTTCGTTTCCAATGGCTTTGGCGCGCACCCCACCGGCTTGCTGACCGTGGCCTTGTTCGAAGCGCTGCAGCGACGTCAGCCGGACATGCAGGCGCACCTGTTCGCGACCAGTCATGACGATGGCAGCGAGATCCGTGAGCGCCTGGCGCAGGCGACGCGCCTGCACGACGTCACCGCACTGGGGCACCTGGCGACCGCACAACATATCCGCGAGCAGGGCATCGATCTGTTGTTCGATCTGCGCGGCTGGGGCGGTGGCGGACGTCCGGAAGTGTTCGCGCTGCGGCCCGCACCGGTGCAGCTCAATTGGCTGGCGTATCCGGGCACCTCGGGTGCGCCTTGGATGGACTATGTTCTGGGCGATGCAGTTGCCTTGCCGCCGTCGCTGGAGCCGTTTTACAGCGAACAGGTGCTGCGCCTGCCGCGCGTGTTTCAACCGTCTGACACCACGCGCACGGTTGCCGAACCGCCACCGCGTGCGGAGTGCGGCTTGCCCGAGCAGGGTATGGTGCTGTGCTGCTTCAACAACACTTACAAGCTCAATCCACGCAGCATGGCGCGCATGCTGGCGGTGTTGCGCGAAGTGCAGGACAGCGTGCTGTGGCTACTGTCCGGCCCGGGCCAGGCCGATGCACGATTGCGCGCGGTGGCGCAGGCGCAGGGCGTGGATCCGCAGCGCCTGGTGTTCATGCCCAAGTTGCCGCATCCGCAGTATCTGGCGCGCTATCTGCATGCGGATCTGTTTCTGGACACGCATCCCTACAACGCGCACACCACGGCCTCCGATGCGTTATGGGCGGGCTGCCCGGTATTGACCACGCCGGGGGAGACGTTTGCGGCGCGCGTGGCTGGCAGCCTGAATCGGCATCTGGGGCTGGATGAGATGAATGTTGCCGATGACGCTGCGTTTGTCGCCAAAGCAATCGCGTTGGTCAGCGACGCGGAGGCCTTGCGTGGCGTGCGCGCCCGATTGGCGGAACAACGCCTGCGCAGTGGCGTTTTCGATATGGACGGGTTTGCCGATGATCTGGCCGCGCTGCTGCGTAGCATTACGCAGCGCAGTGGGTGGCTGGGGGTTTAGCGGTTGGTGTCGGAGGTTAGTTGTTGGAGGTTGCGAGCTGGCCCTCGCTACCGTGTGCGAGCGTGAGATGGTATCGCTGGAGGCGTTGCCGAGAGCTACGTATAAGTACGGATGCTCTATTGCCTTCTCCCATCGGGACATTGTCCCCCTCCATGGGGGGAGAAGGTGGCGCTTAGCGACGGATGAGAGTGCGACTACTGCAATATTCCCGGCCACCGTACCTCGCCCCAACCCCTCTCCCGGCGGGAGAGGGGCTCAGAGCGATGCGTCGGCTCACGCCGGTAGTTGGGCGCTACATGCCACTTCACACCACAACGCTGTACCCGGCCGTCCAGGCTCGCTAGGCTGCGCGCATGCCTCCCAATCTCGATTTCATACCCCTGCGCCTGTGCGTGCTGACCGTGTCCGACAGCCGCACCCTGGCCGATGACCGCTCCGGCGATTACCTGGCCGATTCCCTCACCCGCGAAGGCCACGTGCTGCACGAACGTGCGCTGTGCCCGGACGACCGTTACCGCATGCGCGCGATCGTGTCCGGCTGGATCGCCGATGCACAGGTCGACGGCATCCTGATCACCGGCGGCACCGGTTTTACGGGCCGCGACAGCACACCGGAGGCGATCACCCCGCTGCTGGACAAGGTCATGCCTGGCTTCGGCGAGATGTTCCGCGCGATCAGCGTGGCAGAAATCGGCACTTCCTCGCTGCAATCGCGCGCATTCGCCGGGCTTGCCAATCACAGCTTCGTGTTCTGCCTGCCCGGCTCCACCTCGGCCTGCCGCACGGCGTGGGAAAAGATCGTGCGCGCGCAGCTGGATGCGCGCACCAAGCCCTGCAATCTGGCGACATTGCGTCCACGCCTGGGCGAATAGCCTGCGTTTTCTATCGCTGTGGGAACGCGCATGTCGCACCTGAAACGCAAGGCCTACAAAAAGTTGCTGGCGCCGCTGCAATTAGAGCTGGTCGACATGGCGCGCTGGCTGCGTTACACCAACCAGCGTGCCCTGGTGCTGGTGGAAGGCCGCGATACTGCCGGCAAGGGCGGTGTGATCCAGGCCATCGCCAGCCATCTCAACCCGCGCCAGTGCCGCGTGGTGGCGCTGCCCAAACCCAACGACCGCGAAAGCACGCAGTGGTATTTCCAGCGTTACGTGACGCATCTGCCGGCCGCCGGCGAATTGGTGCTGATGGACCGTAGTTGGTACAACCGCGCCGGCGTCGAGCGCGTGATGGACTATTGCACCGACGCGCAATACACCGCGTTTCTGGAGCAGACACCGCAGTTTGAACAGATGCTGGTCGACGACGGCATCCTGTTGTTCAAGTACTGGTTGTGCGTGGACCAGGCCGAGCAGGAAAAGCGCTTTGCCGAACGCCGCGAGGACCCGCTGAAGGGCTGGAAGCTGTCGCCGGTGGACCTGCAGTCACGCGCCAAATACGACGATTACACCGCCGCCCGCGAACGCATGCTGGAAGCGACGCATACGCCCGATGCACCGTGGACGCTGGTCGATTTCAACGACCAGAAACGTGGCCGCCTGAGCCTGATCCGCGATCTGTTGCACCGGCTGCCGGACACCGCGGTGCCCGACGACATGGTGCAGCTGCCACCCTTGCCAGGCAAGCCGCACAAGGAACGCTACAGCGTGCTGGAACCCATCGACGATTACGCCGGCCAGTCCTGAGAGACTTCGTCGCTGGCCGCAGTGGCACGCGGCAACGGATTCAGGCCGGCCTGACGTTCGGCCTGCTCGGCCTGCAGCACCAACTGGCTCAGGCGCTGACTGAACAACTGCATGAAACCGCGATGCAGCGGGCGCATCGCTTCCATGTAGTCCACGTCGTCGGCCTGCGCGCCGAGCGGGCTGCACGAGGACAGCAGCACTTCGTCCAGACGCAGCGCGCTGTCGGGCAGGCGCACCAGGGCGGCGCGGCGGAGCCAGTCGCGCATGCCTTCGCGGTATTCGGCAGCCAGGATGTAGGCCACTTCGACCTGGTCCAGGTCCACATCCGGGTTCCATGCCAGCACCTGGATCACCTGCGAACGCTCATCCAGCACGCGGCCTTCGGCCACCAGCGCGTGCAGCTGTTGCAGCAGGCGCCATTGCACGCCGGCGGCTTCGCGCTGGGCGGTCGGCATCGCTTCGATGGCCAGCGCCAGACGCCGTGCAAACAACGCCGGCACTTCGGACAGCACGATCGGGCCGGCATCGGCGCCGAGCAGAAAACGTTCGGTGCGCAGCGCGGCGGTGTCGGGCAGGTAGCCGTCCTGCAGCGGACGCATCACGCCGTGGTCGAGCAGCGACAGCACCACGTCCAGCCAGTAACGGCGTTCCTGCTGCAGCGTGCGGTTGGCGGCGGCGTTCTGCCAGGCCTGGCGCACATCATCGAGGCGGACGATGCAGGACTGAGCGTCCAGCCCGTCCCACGGCGCGCGGGTGGCGTCGTTGGGGTCGAAGGTTTCGGCGCTGAGCATGCCGCCACCAAAGCGATGCCAGGCTGCACCGCGCTGGGCCCCGGCCGGGTCCGGTCTGTGGGTAACAACCGCCGCTGCGGTGGCCGGGCGCAGCAGTGCGGCATAGGCATCGGTCCACGAATCAGGCAGACGCGCCGACAGCGGGTAGCTTGCCGAAGGCTGAGCCAGCCCCTGGCGCGCCAGCCGCAGGCTCCACACCACCGCACCGATCACGATTCCGCCGAAGGTCCACGCCAGCAACCAGCTGGTGGCCGCCTGTTCGGGCTGCAGCACGCGGGTATGCGGTTGCAGAAACAGCAGCCAGCCGCTACCCAGCAGGACACCGAGATACAGCCACGGCGCCAGCTGCGCCACATGGCGGTTGCGGCGATGCGCGGGCAGGTCGTGCCCGTCGTTGCGATCTTGAGATGGAGCGGCCATTACATTCCCCGTGCACGCCTGATCGCGTTGACAAGGTTATCGGCGAGGCAATCCAACTCTGTTGCCCTGCTTCAGGGGCGCACGCTCAACCAGTTACAAAGTCTTCAGTCGCCGGAACTGCGCAAGGCGTGCGCGTCACGGAGGCGACGATGGCCGCTGGCGGGCCTTGCTGCAGCCATGCCTGCAATGCGTCCAGGGCTGCTTCGCTGCCGGCGGCGACCACTTCCACGCTGCCGTCCGCCTGATTGCGCGCATGCCCGACCAGGCCGAGCGCAACGGCGCGTTCGCGGGTGGAGGCGCGATACCACACGCCCTGCACCACGCCGCTGACGAGAAAGCGCGCCGCCTGCATCAGCCGGCCTTGCCGGTGATGCCGACCGCGGTTTCGATATCGCGCGCAGTCACCGGGCCGAGAAATTGCTTGGCGACCTTGCCGTCCGGGCCGATCAGGTAGGTCATCGGCAGGCCGCGCGGGGTGGCGAAGTCCTGTGGCGGCTGGTACGGGTCGAGGATTGCGATCGGGTACGAGACCGGGTGGTCCTTCAGGAACGACTGCATGTCCGCGCTGGTGATGTCTTCATAGGCCAGCCCCACCACTTCGATGGTGTCGCGCATGGTGTGCAGCGCCGATAACTCGGGCATTTCCTTCAGACACGGGGCGCACCAGGTGGCCCAGAAATTCACCACCACCCATTTGCCGCGGTGCGCCGCAAGGTCGTAGGTCTCGCCGGTCACGGTCGGCAGCGAGAGCTTGGGCATTTCGGCGGTCTGCTGCACCACCGCGCTGTTGGGCGTTGCGGCCGGGTCGGCAGCTGCGGCCGGCGCAGTCGGCGTCTGGGGGGCGCTGGCAGGCACGGCGCCAGTGCCGGTGGAGGGTGTGCCCTCGCTGGCGGGTTTGCAGGCGGTCAGCAGCAACAACGGCAACAGCAGCGCACAGGCGCCGCGCACAAGACGCACGGTCATGGAGGATCTCCGGGAAGGTGGGTGTAGAGGTCGCCGACCGGTTGCGCCAGCACGCTGCGCAACGGTTGGCGCAGCTGTTCCAGCGCCGCGGCGGCGGCCTGACCGAATGCATCGTCGCGACATGGCAACGGGCGGTCTTCGATCGGTATGCGCAGCTGGCAGTTTTCGTAGAGCTCGGCCAGCGTCACCACGTCCAGATCGCGTGCCAGCAGCCATTGGCCGCGCTCGTCGCGCCGCAGCAGGCGAATGCGCTTGAGTTCGCACAGTAGCTCCTGCATCAAGGTGTCGGTGAGCATCGGCTCCAGCGCAAGAATGCGGTCTTCGTCCAGCCCGTTGCCGTGGATGCGCGCCTGCCGGAAACGCCCCAGCAGGCGCAGCAGGCCGTAGATTTCGAAGCCCGGCGGCAATCGCATTGCCTTGGGCTGGTAACGGAACGCGGACATCGACGAGGCCAGCGAGGCGCCCAGCAGCACCGACACCCAGCTCAGATAGATCCACAACAACAGGATCGGCAATGCCGACAGCGCGCCGTAGATGCGCTGATAGGTCTGGAAATTGCCCAGATAGAAGCCAAACCCCCACTTGACGATTTCCATCAGGATCACCGCCAGCAGCGCGCCCGGCAGTGCATGCCGCAGCCGCACCACATGCTGCGGCACCACGCGGTAGATCAGCACGATGCAGACGAACTCCACCGCCATCGGCGCCAGCCGCCAGGCGAATTCGGCCAGCCATTGGCCCTCGGTTGTGCGGAACAGCGGCAGCGCGAACACGTAGGCGGCCATCGCCATCGAGGCAGCAGCCAGCATCGTGCCCAGCGTCAGCACCGTCCAATAGATCAGGAATCGTGTCACCTTGGGCCGCGCGGCGGCGACCCGCCAGATGCTGTTGAAGGTCTGTTCGATGCTGTGCAGGGTGATCAGCAGCGAAGCCACCAGCGCGACCATACCGGCCACGGTGAACTTGCCCAGGTCTTCCAGCGAACGGTTGAGGTAGTTCTGCACCGAGCGCGCGGCACCGGGCACGAAATTATTGAAGATGAAGTCGGTGAGCGCGTCCTTCCACTCGTTGAAGGCCGGAAACGCCGACAACACACCGAACACCACGATGGCCAGCGGCACCAGCGCAAATACCGTGGTGTAGGCCAGCGAGGCGGCCGCCTGAAACAGCCGGTCATCGAGGAAGCGGCGCCACAGAAAGCGCCCGAAGCTCACCGTCCGCGCGCGGTCGCGCAGACGTTCTTTCCATTGGTGGAGTTTGTTCACACGCGACATCGCGCAAGGGTACCCGATGCGCCGTCATCGCGGCCTTGTCGCACCTGCGACGTGCAGCAAGCCGGCCGCTTGGCCGATACTGCGGCAACTCACACACAGGCGGTAGATGCGCGATGGCGGAGATTCTGGTGCTGTATTACAGCCGTGGCGGCTCGGTGGCGCGGCTGGCGCGGCAGATCGCGCGCGGCATCGGCGAAGTTCCCGGCATGAGCGCGCGGCTGCGCACGGTGCCGCCGGTCGCCGCGGTCACCCAGACCAGTGCCCCGCCGGTGCCGGACGAAGGCGCGCCCTACGTGGACCGTGCCGATCTGGCCGACTGCAGCGGCCTGGTGCTGGGCAGCCCCACCCGCTTCGGCAACATGGCCGCACCGATGAAGCACTTTCTCGACAGCCTGGGCGCCGAATGGGCCAGCGGTACCCTGGCCGGCAAACCGGCAGGCGTGTTCACCTCCACCGCCTCGATGCATGGCGGGCAGGAATCCACGCTGTTGTCCATGCACCTGCCGTTGCTGCATCACGGCTGCCTGATCGTGGGCATCCCGTTCACTGAAGCCGCGCTCAGCCACACCACCAGCGGCGGTACGCCGTATGGCGCCAGCCATGTGTCCGGCGCCGGTGGCGACCCGCAACCCAGCGAGGACGAAACGCTGCTGGCGCGCGCGTTGGGCCGCCGGGTGGCCGATGTTGCGCGGCGGCTGGCAACCCCGTGAGCGTGCGCGCCATGCACTGGCTGCTGAGTGCGGCGCTGCTGGCGCTGGCGGCGTTGTTCGCGGTCTGGTTCCACGACGACCCGCGTCCGCTCGCCGCGCTCATCGTGTTCGTACTGCCGGCCGCGCTGACCGGCGTACTGGCGGTGCGCAGCGCGCGTGCGCGCTTCTGGGCCGGCGTGTTTGCGCTGGGCTGGTTCAGCCACGGCGTCATGGCCGCCTGGAGCCAGCCGCAGGCACGCGCACTGGCATGGCTGGAACTGCTGCTTGCGCTGGCGGTCGTGGGCCTGGTGGGTGGCCCCGGCATGACCGCGCGCTTCGGCGGCAAGCGCAAGGCACGCTGACCGGCCACCGTCCAGCCGCAGGCCCTCTGCGCCGCGGCGCGCTCCGCCGATCGCCACGCGTAAGCGCACGTTTTCGACATCCCTGCTGCTTGCCGCAGGGTCTGCGCTGCCAGCATCTTGGGTGGGCAGTATCATGGCGGCCCCGCGCGCGGCCTGCACCGCGTTGGCCCTACAGGATTGGCAGCAATGGAAGACCTTCTGATCGTCACCACCGGTGGCACGATCGACAAGATCTACTTCGACGATAAATCCGATTACCAGATCGGCGACCCGCAGATCGGCCAGATTCTCAAGGAACTGGGCGTGACCTTCCGCTTTTCGGTGATTCCGATCATCCGCAAGGATTCGCTGCACATCACCGAGGCCGACCGCGAACTGATCCGCGCCACCATCGCCGCCCAGCCGACCCGCCACGTGCTGATCACCCACGGCACCGATTCGATGGTGGAAACCGGCAAGGTGCTGCAGACGATCGCCGACAAGACCATCGTGATGACCGGTGCGTTGAACCCGGCGCGCTTCCGCGGCTCGGACGCGGAATTCAATATCGGTTGCGCGGTCGGCGCAGTGCAGTCGCTGCCGGCTGGCGTCTACATCGCCATGAATGGCCGCATCTGGAATCCGGAAAAGGTGCGCAAGAACGTGGCCGCCAACCGTTTCGAATCGATCTGACACGATGAGCAGGGCCACCCGCGCCACCAAGGCATTGGACGCTGCCGGCATGGGCTACGTATTGCACGCTTATGACTATCAGGCCGATGCCGATGCGAAGGGATTGCAAGCCGCACGTGCGCTGGGGCTGCAGCCGCTCACCGTGTTGAAGACGCTGATGGCGTTGGTCGACGACAAGGCGGTGTGCGTGGTGATTCCGTGCGACCGCCGGGTGTCGTTGAAGAAACTCGCCGGCGCGCACGGCGGCAAGTCGGCAAGTCGGCAAGTCGGCACGCATGATGGAGGTGGCCGATGCCGAACGGCGCACCGGCTACAAGGTCGGCGGCATCAGCCCGCTCGGTCAGCAACGGCAGGCGCCGGTGCTGGTCGAAATCACCGCACTGGATGCACCCGCGCTATGGATCAACGCCGGGCAGCGCGGCTTGCTGCTGGAATTGCCCGGCGCCCAGTTGCTACAGGCGCTCGCCGCACGTGCCTGTGCGCTGTGCGAGTAGACGCGTCACCGCGCCGCCGCGTGCACCGGTTGGGTATGCGTTTGCCTGGCTCAGCATCCTGCTTACGCGGGACATCTCAGCCCGACATCGATGTCGGCTTCAACCTTCAACCGATGTCACGCCACGCTGTGCGCAGCCACTGACGACTGCCCACGGCACCACGCTCGTCAGCGCTTCCGGGCGCGGCAGCAACGCCGCGTCGGTACTCATCAATACGCCGCAGTCACGCTGACCGCAGAGAAGCCCAACGTGGCCTTCAAACGGACGTAATAGACGCCCGCCGCGGGCGCTGCCAGCGTGCAGCTGTCGCCATTGCCCGGCAGCATGCTGCGGCAGCTGTATGCAGCATCGGTCGGTAACGCACCGGCCCGCAGCAAGAGATCGGCGTTGCCGCTGCCACCGGCAAGCGTGACCTTGAGCGTGCGCGTGCCGGCCGGCACGTTGACCTGGTAATACAGCGAATCGGAGAGCGCTGCGCTCAGCCCCGTGCGTGCCACATTCCTGCTCAAGATGGTCGATGCGATCACCGCCGCCACCGCACCATCGGCATTGACCAGACCCGCACCGCAGCCCTGCGCGCAGGCAACCGGCAGCGGCCGGGCGCTGCTCTTGAGCAAGGCCTTTACCGTTGCAGGGGTGAGCGGATTCAAGGCCACCGACTGCATCAGCGCCACCACGCCGGCCACATGCGGCGCCGCCATCGAGGTGCCGCTGTAGATCGCATAGGCGGCATTGCCCGGTACCGTGGTTCCGGTATTGAGCGTGGACACGATCGATTGCCCGGGCGCTGCGATATCCACACCCTTGCCGAAGTTGGAGAAGCTGGCCTTGGCGCCGGCCGAGGTGGTGGCCGCCACTGCGATCACGTTCGGGCAATTGGCCGGCACGCTGGTGGAGACATCCATATTGCTGTTGCCGGCCGCCACGACCACCGCGCTGCCGCGCGTCACCGCAGCGGTGACGGCGTTGCTCAGCGTTGACGAGCAACTGCCGTAGCCGCCGAGCGAGAGATTGATCACCGTGGCCGGATTCGGGTTGGCTGGCACGCCATTGACCTTGCCGCCTGACGCCCAGACGATCGCATCGGCGATGTCGGACATGTAGCCGCCACAGCGTCCCAACACCCGCAACGGCAGGATCCTGGCGTTGAAGGCGGTGCCGACCACACCCACCGCGTTATTGCCGACCGCCGCAACGATGCCGGCCACATGCGTGCCATGCCAGCTGGAATTGGAGGCCGACGCACTGGGCCCGCATCCGTTGGCGGCGGTCCAGTCGCCCTGGTCGGTGGCGGTGGCATCGCGCGCATTGCCGTCGCGCGCGGTGGCCGGGTCGATGATGAAGTCGTAACCGGGCAGCACGTTCGCGGCCAGATCCGGATGGTTGGTGATGCCGGTGTCGATCACCGCCACCACGATGCCCTTGCCGGTGGAGCGGTCCCAGGCCGGACGCACATTGAGGGTGGCGGCGGTGGCCCCCATCGCCCACTGCTGCGGCACGCCCGGGTCGTTGGGCACCAGCAATGGCCGCATCAGGATGTCTACTTCCACACGCTTGACGGCCGGGTCTGCGGCCAGGCGCCGCATCAGGCTTTCCGAATCCACGCGGTCCAGCTTGCGGTCGGCCACCAGCAACATCGGGCCGCTACTGAGCCGGCGCGTGGCCGACAGGCCCAACGCGCGTCCGCGCGCTTCCGGCACCGCGCGCGCAATGTCGCGCCAGGGTGCAGACAAGCCGGTCGCCCGGCTGCTGCCGACGCGGTCCTTGTAGCTGACGATGAAGCGCTGATGGGCGCTGCTGGAGTTCAAGCCTTGCAGGCTGACCTCGCCAGCGGCGGCATGAAACGTGCATGACAGCGCACAGACGAATGCGACGCGGCGCAATACGGCAGCTGAGTGATACGGCATGAATCCATCCCTCCCCAAGGAACTGGCAACCCGGATGGCAACGCGCTAGCACCACCGCACTGCGCTTTGCCTAATGCGTGGGCATGCATACCTCCGTGCCTCACGTGGGCTGGCTATCGGCGTGCCGCAGGCGACGCTGAAGCGGCCAATCTTCGCTGGCGAGCGCTTCATTCAGCCGGCGCGGCCGGCGCTGTCTCGCAGTCCAGCAATTGCCGCTGCCCAGACGCACACTGCCCCGCCGAAGCGGGGCAGTGCAGGTTTCAAGACACCGACAGCTGCGTCGGGGTTGGCCCGACGTCGATGCCGGCAAGAGCGCCGGCATCCAGTGTGTCAGCGCAGCCTTACGGGGTCTGGCTGACCGCGCCGGCCGCGTTGACGATGCCGGCACCGCAGCCGCCCGAGCAGGCGCCCGGCAATGGGCGTGCGGTGGTCTTCAACAGGGTTTCCACTGCCGCCGGGGTCAGCGGACGGCTGGCCACCGACTGCACCAGCGCGACCACGCCGGCCACGTGCGGTGCCGCCATCGAGGTGCCGTTGTAGGACGCGTAGCTGGCGCTGCCCGGCGTGGTGGTGCCGCTGTTCAAGGTCGACAGGATCGCCGAGCCCGGGCCGGAGATATCGATGGTGCTGCCGAAGTTGGAGAAGCTCGAACGCGCGCCGGACGAGGTGATCGACGCCACCGAGATGACATTGGCGCAGCTGGCCGGGGTGAAGTTGGCCACGTTGACATTGCTGTTGCCGGCCGCCACCACCACCGTGGTGCCGCGCGACACCGCACCGTTGATGGCGTTCTGGTAGGTGGCCGAACAGGTGCCGTTGCCGCCCAGCGACATGTTGATGACTTCGGCCGGGTTGGCGTTGGCCGGTACGCCGGACACGCTGCCGCCGGAGGCCCACACAATGGCGTCGGCAATATCGGAGGTGGCGCCACCGCACAGGCCCAGGGCTCGGATCGGTACAACGCGCGCATTGAACGCCGTACCGGCCACGCCGCTGTTGTTGTTGGTCACCGCCGCGATGGTGCCGGCCACGTGGGTGCCGTGCCAGCTGGAGTTGGCGGCCGTAACGCCGGAACCGCACTGATTGGCCGCGCGCCAGTCGCCCTGGTCGGCCGGGTTGTTGTCACGCCCGTTGTTGTCGCGCGCGCGCGCCGCATCGCTGATGAAGTCGTAACCCGGCAGCACGTTTGCATTGAGGTCCGGGTGGCTGGTGATGCCGGTGTCGATCACTGCCACCACCACGCCGGTGCCGGTGGCGGTGTCCCAGGCCGGGCGCACGTTGATGCTCGACGCGGTGGTGCCGAAGCCCCATTGCTCGGACAGACGGGTGTCGTTCGGGGTCAGCACCGGGTACATGATCTGGTCGATTTCCACGTAGTCCACGCTGGGGTCGGCGGCGATGCGGCGCATCAGCGTTTCGGCTTCGGCACGGTCCAGGCTACGGTCGGTCTTGAGCACTTCCGAACCCAGCGCCGTGCGGCGCACATGGTTCAGGCCCAGCGCACGGCCGGCGCGTGCCGGCACCGCGCCGGCAACGGAGTTGAGCGATGCGCGCATCGAGGTCGGGCTCACTGCCGGGCTGCTACCGTCCTTGTATTTGACGATGAAGCGGTCCAGCGTTGGCTGCGAATCCAGCCCGGAAAGATTGACCTGACCGGCGAACGCCGGCACGGCCAGCAGGCAGGTCAGTGCGGTAACACCAAGGACTACCAGCGCGCGCGTGGGCACACGACGTTGCGAGACATTGGACATCGATCATTCCTTATTGGAGAGGTGCCGCAGCTGCGGCGAGAGGGCCGAGCCTTCGCCGCGCGCTGCGGATCAGGGTCGGAAACTGCACGGGCGCCAGGCCCGTCGAACGACTGACCGGTGTCCATCCCGGCCGAGCGGCAACAGCTCGCCTGCGCCTGCCGAAACGGCAGACCCAAGCGGGACATCGCAGATGGGGTTACAGCGAGGAGACGGCGTTCCCTGGCGGCATGGCCAGGGAACGCAGCCAACGATTGAGCGACTAGTAGCTGGCGCTCAAGGTCACGCCGGAGAACGTGCTGTAGGCCTTGACCCGCACGTAATAGATTCCCGACGGCGCGGTGATGCTGCAGGTTTCGGCATTACCGCTGCGGTACGGACGGCAGGTGTAAACGGTGTCGGTGGGCGCACTGCCGGCCCGCACGTACAGATCCGCATCGCCGCTACCGCCGCTGGTGGCCACCGTCAGCGTGCCGCTGCCGGCCGGCACGGTGATGGTGTAATTCAGCTCCGCACCGGTGGCCGCGCCGAGACCGGTGACCGGGGTACCGTTGGTCAGGGTGTTGCCGGTCCCGCCACCACCGCCACCGCTGTTGCCCGCAATGGCCGCCGTCACCGCCGCATCGGCATTGACGATGCCCGCACCGCAACCGCCCGAGCAGGCGCCCGGCAATGCGCGGGCGGTGTTCTTCAGCAGCGTTTCCATCGCAGCCGGCGTCAAGGCGCTCGGCGCGACCGACTGCACCAGCGCAACCACGCCGGCCACATGCGGCGAAGCCATCGAGGTGCCGTTGTACGAGGCGTAGCTGGCGTTGCCCGGCGTGGTGGTACCGCTGTTGAGCGTGGACAGGATCGCCGAACCGGGCGCGGAGACATCGATACCGGCGCCGAAGTTGGAATAACTGGCCTTGGCGCCGGTCGAGGTGGTGGCCGCCACCGCGATCACGTTGGCGCAGTTGGCCGGCAACGAGCCGGACACGTTGGCCGCGCTGTTGCCGGCCGCCACCACCACCGTGGTGCCACGCGAGACCGCACCGTTGATCGCGTTCTGCATGGTGGACGAACAGGCGCCGCCGCCGCCCAGCGACATGTTGATGACTTCGGCTGCGTTCGCCGACGACAGCGTCGGCACTCCCGAAACGGTGCCGCCCGAAGCCCAGATGATGGCATCGGAGATATCCGACAGCGAACCGCCGCACTTGCCGAGCACGCGCACCGGGATCACCTCGGCGCCATAGGCAGTACCGGCCACGCCGTTGGCGTTATTGGTCACTGCGGCAACCGTGCCGGCGACGTGGGTCCCGTGCCAGCTGGAGGTCGCCGCCGGAATGCCGGTGCCGCACTCGTTGGCGGCATACCAATCGCCCTCGTCGGCGGGATTGCTGTCGCGCCCGTTGCCATCGCGCGCGGTTGCCGAGTCGCTGATGAAATCGTAGCCGGACAGGACGTTGGCGTTGAGGTCGGGGTGGCTGACGATGCCGGTGTCAATGACCGCCACGCGCACGCCAGCACCGGTGGATTTATCCCACGCCGAGCGGATATTGAGGCCGGCATTGGTGGTGCCAAAAGCCCACTGCTCGGACAGGCGGGTGTCGTTGGGGGTCAGCGTGGCGTGCAGCATCTGGTCCACTTCCACGCTCTGCACGTTGGGGTCGGCGGCCAGCTGGCGCATCAGGATTTCGGCTTCGGCGCGGTCCAGCGCGCGGTCGGCCCGGATCAGTTCCGGCCCCACCGCCAGGCGGCGCACGCTGTTCAGGCCCAGCGGCTTACCGGCCCTGGCCGGCAGCGCACGCGCCGCGTTGCGCAAGGAGCTGCTCAACACGCTCGGGCTGCTCAGGGCGCTGCTGCCGTCCTTGTAGGTCACGATGAACTTCTGGTGGGTCTGCGCGGTGGCCAGGCCTCCCAGGTAGACATCACCTGCGAATGCCGGGGTTGCCAGCAACAGCGAGATGAGTGCCGATGCACCCAGGATGCAGAGCGCACGGTTGCGCGGACGAAACGACGCATTGGACATCGAATTCCCTTCCAGTCAAGAGAACCGCCGAAGCGGTAGTTCCGAAACCGCCGCAATAGCGAACGCCCCGGAGTCCCGGATCGCCCCTGTTATCGATCCGTTCAGCGAAGCTATCTCAAATAAACCGGACTGGACAATATGTAATTAGTAATTTCCGAAATCAAATTTCATTTATGTGACAAGAATCACACCTGATTCATGCTGAATTCCACTCATTTCTGATCGAAAAATGCGCTTTTTGCTGTTTCGCACACAAAAAAAAGCCCCCGTGCTGACACACGGAGGCCCTTGTTTGACGATTTATGTCGACTCAGGACAAACGCACCAACCATCCGTGACGGTCCGGGACACGTCCGTACTGGATGTCGGTCAGCTCCTGGCGCAGCGACATGGTGACCTCGCCCGCCGGTGCGGCCAGATCGCCTACCGCGAAACCGTCGCCTTTGAGCTCGCCGATCGGCGTGACCACCGCTGCGGTGCCGCAAGCGAACACCTCGGTGATCTCGCCGGAGGCCACGCCCTGCTTCCACTCGTCGATGGCCACCTTGCGCTCGATCACGCGCATGCCGCGGTCGCGGGCCAGTTGCAGGATGCTGTCGCGGGTAATGCCTTCCAGGATGCTGCCGGACAATTCCGGGGTCACCAGGCTGCCGTCCTTGTAGACCAGGAACACGTTCATGCCGCCCAGCTCTTCGATGTACTTGCCTTCCACCGGGTCCAGGAACAGCACCTGCGAGCAACCCTGCGCGTAGGCTTTTTGCTGCGGCAGCAGCGAAGCGGCGTAGTTGCCGCCGCACTTGGCCGCACCGGTGCCGCCCTTGGCCGCACGCGCGTACTCGGTGGACAACCAGATCGACACCGGCGCCACGCCCTTGGCGAAGTACGGGCCGGCCGGGCTGGCGATCACGTAGTACGAGGCCTTGTGCGCCGCGCGTACGCCCAGAAAGGCCTCATTGGCGATCATGAAGGGGCGGAAATACAGGCTGGTTTCCGGTGCCGAAGGCACCCAGCCGCCATCCACGGCCACCAGCTGGCGCAGCGATTCGACGAACAGGTCCACCGGCAATTCCGGCAGCGCCAGGCGCCGCGCCGAACGCTGCAGGCGCTCGCCGTTGGCCTGCGGGCGGAAGGTCCAGATCGAGCCATCGGCATGCCGGTAGGCCTTGATGCCTTCGAAGATCTCCTGGCCGTAATGCAGCACCGACGCCGCCGGATCCAGCTGCAGCGGGCCGTACGCGCGCACTTGCGCGTCATGCCAGCCCTGCTCGTTATTCCAGGAAATGGCGACCATGTGGTCGGTGAAATGCAGCCCGAAACCGGGCGCGGCCAGGATCACGGACAATTCGTCGGCGCTGCGCGGCGACGGAGAACGGGTGGAAGCGAAGGACACGGACACCGGGAGATTCCTGTATGGCGGGCGAAAGGACGCGGCGCCACATCGTGGACATGGCGCGTGACGATCAGAGCATGCCGGTCTCGAGACGGGCCGCTTCGGACATCATATGCCGGCCCCACGGCGGGTCGAACACCAGCTCGACATCGGCCTCGGCGATGGTCGGAATCATCTCGACCTTGCTGCGCACGTCGTCGACCAGGATCTCGCCCATGCCGCAACCGGGCGCGGTGAGGGTCATCTTGACGTCCACCCGGCGCTGGTTGTCTTCTTCGCGATGGCTGACCACCGCCTCGTAAACCAGCCCCAGATCGACGATATTGAACGGAATTTCCGGGTCGAAACAGGTGCGCAGCTGCTGCCACACCAGCGCTTCGACCTCTTCGTCGCTGGCGTTGTCGGGCAGTTCCAGGCCCGGCGGGGCCTCCTTGCCGATCGCATCGCCATCCTTGCCGGCAATGCGGAACAGATTGCCTTCGACAAAGACGGTGTAGCTGCCACCCAGGGCCTGGGTGATATAGCCGTAACTGCCTGCGGGCAGGGTCACCGAATCGCCCTGCGGCACCATGACGGCATCGCAATCGCGTTCGAACTGGACGGGTTCGCTGCTACGGGAGTACATGGGCTGGATATGGGGCCGCGCCGGACGCGCGCAAGTCGGCCATTCTAGCCGACCGCGACGGCGTCGCCGCCGCACGCAGCACCCGTCAGCGACGACGCTGCATTCCATCCGCCGCACCGTGGTGGCGTGGCGTGCATCGCAAAGGCCGGCCCGCGTTCTATCATGTGCGCACTGTCAGGAGCTCCAATGCCGTCCACCACCGCGTCCGCCAGAACCGCCCATTGGCTCTGGCCCCCGCTCCTGCTGCTGGGATGCGTCACCGCCCTCATCGCCTGGCTGCTCATCGCACTCGCGCTCGGCAATCAGGCAGGCTGGATGGCGGTGGTCGCAGCGCTGGAGATCGCCTGGATGCTGCGCCTTGGCACCTTGCACGCCGGCCGGCTGCGCATCGGCGTCGCCGTCGTCACGACGGCGCTGATCATCGTCGGCGCCAACTGGGGGATCGCCTCGGCCCAACTGGGCGGACCGCTCGGCCTGGACCCGTGGACCTCGGCACAGAAGATGGGCACCGGCCTGGCCTGGACCCTGCTGCAGCTGGCCAACAACGGCTTCGACCTGCTGTGCTACGTCGCCGCACTGTGGGTGGCCTGGTGGGCAGCGCGCTGAATCGGGGCGCGTTTGGCGTAGAGATGGTTGGTAAGCAGAGTTTTCAACAAGGCCCGCAATCAACGCCCTGGCGCGCTGTCCTCGCTCTTCAGTAAAACCACCAGCAAACTCTCTGTTGCGGTGTCTTCACCGCGCCCTCGATGTCGTTGCGTTTGCTGCAGGGCCCTCGCCCGCCCACCATCGCAGGACACGCCGTGGATCCATCCATGGAGGCTCTGGCGCGGCATCCATGCCGCTCAAGGTCCCGCGACGGTGGGCGGGCAAGGACCAGTGGAGATGGTCGGTGTGCATGGTTTTCAACAAAGCAACCGGCAAGCAGCGACGCGCTGCCTTCGTTCTTCAATGAAACCACCAGCCAACTGTCTGGCGCGGTGCCCTCACCGATTGCGGGACCGTTGGCGGCATGGATGCCGCCAACGGTCCCCCATGGACGGGTTGACGGCGTGTCCCGCGAGCGGTGAGGGCACCGCGCACTCGACGGTGGTCGGTGCGTAAAGCTTTCCAAAAGCAATCAGCGACGTGATGCCTTCGCTCTTAAAAAAACAACCAACTCTGCGGCGCAGTGATTTCGTCATCGCGCCCGAACACACCCGTCCTCACCAACCAGTGTCAAGAGAGGCCCGGCTGACAAGACCCACGCCCTCAATGCCCGCCGCCATCCAGCGCCTTCAACTCGCTGACCAGCGCGCCGGCCGCTTCTGCCCCATCGCCGTACAGCATGCGCGTGCTGTCGGCGTAGAACAGCGCATTCTCGATCCCGGCAAACCCCGTCCCCTTGCCGCGCTTGATCACCACCGTGTTCTTCGAATTGACCATATCCAGGATCGGCATCCCGTAGATCGGGCTGGCCGGATCGGTCTTTGCGACCGGATTGACCACGTCGTTGGCGCCGATCACCAGCGACACATCGGTGCTGGCGAATTCCGGATTGATATCGTCCATGTCGGCGATCAGGTCATAGGGCACGCCGGCTTCGGCCAGCAGCACGTTCATGTGCCCGGGCATGCGCCCGGCGACCGGGTGGATCGCGAACTTCACCTTGACCCCGCGCGCGATCAGCCGCTGCGCCAGCTCCCAGATCTTGTGCTGCGCCTGCGCCACCGCCATGCCGTAACCGGGCACGATCACCACCCGCTCGGCGAAGGCCATCATCGCGGCCACATCGCCGGCCTCGATCGGCTTCTGCGCACCGCTGATCTCCTGCGCCTGCCCGCCGCCGCCAAAGTTGGAAAACAGCACACCGCTGATCGGCCGATTCATCGCCTTGGCCATCAAGCGCGTCAGCAAGATCCCGGCCGCGCCGACCATCATGCCGGCGATGATCAACGCCTCGTTGCCCAGCACATACCCTTCGAATGCCACTGCCAGGCCGGTCAACGCGTTGTAGAGCGAAATCACCACCGGCATGTCGGCACCGCCGATCGGCAGTGTCATCAGCACGCCCAGGGCCAGCGCCACCACGAAGAAGGCGATGATCGCCGGCGGCTGCAGACTGCTTGCCGCCCAGATGCCGAACACCAGCACCGCCACTGCCACCAGCAGGTTGAAGACCTGTTGGCCGGGGAAGGTCACCCGCCGGTCGAGCCGGCCGTCGAGCTTGGCCCAGGCGATGATCGAGCCGGATAACGACACCGCGCCGATCGCCGAGCCAATCACCGCCAGCACCACCGTGGTGGTGTCCGGCCGCCGCGCCGCCAGTTCCGCAATTGCCTGCGCGCTCCAGTTTGCGGTGTCGCGGTTGGCGAAGAACGAAAACCGCAGCAACTCCACCGCACCGACCGCCGCCGCCGACCCACCGCCCATGCCGTTGTACAGCGCCACCATCTGCGGCATGTCGGTGATGGCCACCTTCCTGGCCGACCACCACGCCACCCCGGTGCCGATCGCCAATGCCGCCAGGATCAGCGGCACGTTGTGCAGTTCGGGAAGGAAGAATGTGGCCACCGTGGCGATCAGCATGCCCAGCCCGGCCCAGCGGATGCCGCTGCGCGCGGTCAAGGGCGAGGCCATGCGCTGCAGGCCGAGCAGAAACAGCGTGGCGGCGATCAGATAGCTGGACTTGACCAGCCAATCCAGCAAGTCGGGCGTGGAAACGTTCATGGCGCATCACCGCCCGGTGGCTTACGGCTGGACTTGAACATCTCCAGCATCCGCTCGGTCACCACATAGCCGCCGGCCGCATTGCCCGCACCCAGCGCCACGGCGACGAATCCCAGCGCCTTTTCCAGCGTGGTATCGGCATGGCCCAGTACCACCATCGCGCCGATCAGCACGATGCCGTGGATGAAGTTGGAACCGGACATCAGCGGCGTGTGCAGGATCACCGGCACCCGCGAGATGATCACGTGGCCGGCGATGGCCGCCAGCATGAAGATGTACAGCGCTACGAATCCGTCGCTCATCGTCTTTCGCTCCACTGGCCGGTGCGGCCCGCCGATCATACCCAGGCCACGCGCGTGCAGCCGCCTGTCAACCGAATCCGCGCTCGCCCGTTGACGTCGTATCGTCTCCGCGGAAGCTACGCTGTGCTGGTGGGAACCCCTTTCGATCCGCAACCTGCCGCACCGGCCGCGACCGCGCCGGCTTCGCTGGACGCCTTTCTGGCCGGCATCGGCCCGCGTGCGTTCCGTTTCGCCGAGGCCGGCCTGCGGCACCGCGAAGATGCCCTGGACGCCGTGCAGGACGCCATGGTGAAACTGCTGGGCTACCGTGAGCGGCCGGCCGAAGAATGGACCCCGCTGTTCTGGAGCATCCTGCGCAGCCGCATCATCGACCTGCAGCGTCGCCGCACGTTTCGCCTGAAGTTCTGGGCGCCGGCCGAGCGTGCCGACGACGAAGGCCCCATCGACTGGGCCGACCCCGGCGCCGGGCCGGTCGAGGAACAACAGCATCAACAGGCCTACCAACGGCTGGTCGATGCCCTGCGCAGGCTGCCGGCGCGCCAGCGCGAAGCCTTCACCCTGCGCGTGCTCGAAGACCTGGACGTCGCCACCACCGCCAAGGCGATGGGCTGCTCCGAAGGCTCGGTCAAAACCCACCTGTCGCGTGCGCGCGACGCGTTGCAAAAACAGTTCGAGGATTTCCTGTGAACCGCTCCCACGACACGGCCCAGCTCGATGCGCAGCTGCGCCAGTTGCACGCCACCGCGCTCACCAGCCTGGCACCGCAGACCTTGGCGCGCCTGCGTCAGGCCCGCCATGGCGCCGCCACCACGCGCAGCCGGCGCGGCTACTGGTTGCTGGCGACCGCGTGCTCGGGCCTGCTTGCGATCGGCATCGGCCTGCAATTGCGCCCGAGCGAGCGCGCCCCATCGGGTGCCGCGCCGACCCAGGCGCTTGCCAGCAGCGACGCGACCACCGATACCGACGACCTGCTGACCCAGAACCCGGACCTCTACGTCTGGCTCGGGTCCGACACCGCCCTGGCCATGGAATGAGCACGATGACCCGCACCCCCCGTCTGTTGTTGACCCTGCTGCTGTGCGCCGCGCCCTGCGCGTCCTTGCTGGCCCAGGCCCATTCCCCCGGACCGCCGGGAACGCCACCGCCGGATGGCCCCGGCCCGCGAGGACCCGGACCGCGCGAGGCAGACACGCCGATGCCCGAGTGGGACAAGCTCACCCAGCAGCAGCGGCAGGTGCTGATCGATGCGCTGCGCGAGCGCTGGAACGACGTGCCCGAAGAACGCCCGCGCATGTATCGGCACGCCCGCCGCTGGTTGGACATGACGCCCGAGCAGCGCAAGCAGGCCAAGGCCGGCATGGACCGCTTCCGCAACATGAGTCCGGAGCAACGCCGCGAAGCCAAGGCCTTGTTCGACCGCATGCGCACGCTCAACCAGCAACAACGCAGTGAGCTGCAGCAACGCTGGCAGAAAATGAGCCCGGCCGAACGCAGCACCTGGCTGCGCGAGCATCCGACCACCGACGATTGACGGCAGTGCCGCCGCGGCAAGTGCGACACGCCATCGCATTGATGCATCCCGCTCGCACGAGCACATGCGCGCGGCCGCTGTAGGAGCGCGCTGGCGCGCGATGAAGCCTTCCCGATGAAGCTCCATCGCACTGGCGCTCCTACCCAGAACGCCAGTGCGCAAGGTGCCTGGGACTCGGCGGGGCTATGCCGCCGGTGTCGCCGACCAACGCGTCTTGGCCAGCAACTCATCGTCCCAGTCGAACGACAGCGCACCGTCGTTGATCAACAGCGCAGCAAATGCGTAGACGTTGCGCGCGAACATCTCGCTGGCATGCACTGCGCCCTGGCTGGCCAGATTGAGCGGGCCGGCGATGATCACGCCATCGAGATCATAGGTTTCGCCCGGGCGGGTGGCGGCGCAATTGCCGCCGGTTTCCGCCGCCAGATCCACAATCACGCTGCCGGCGCGCATGCCGCGCGCCATGTCCACAGTCACGATCTTCGGCGCCGGACGGCCCGGTACGGCCGCTGTGCAGACGACCACGTCCACGCCTTTGAGATGCTCGGCCAGACGGCGCTGCTGTTCGGCGCGCTCGTCGTCGGTAAGCTGGCGCGCGTAGCCGCCTTCGCCGGCAGCGCTCACGCCCAGATCCAGAAAGCGCGCGCCCAGCGAGGCGATTTGCTCGCGCGTTTCCGGGCGCACATCGAAGCCTTCCACCTGCGCGCCCAGCCGCCTGGCGGTGGCGATCGCCTGCAGGCCGGCCACACCCGCGCCGATCACCAGCACCTTGCACGGGCGCATGGTGCCGGCAGCGGTGGTCAGCATCGGGAAAAAGCGCGGCGCCAGTTGCGCGGCGGTCAGCACCGCCTTGTAGCCGGCCATGCCGGCCTGCGAACTCAACACATCCATCGACTGCGCACGCGTGGTGCGCGGCAAACGCTCCAGTGGAAAGGCGATCAATTCGCGCGCGGCAAACGCCTGCGCACGCGCCGGATCTGCGTCCGGCGACAGCATGCCGATCAGCACCGTGTGCGGTTTGCATTGCAGCAGCACAGCGGCCGGCGGCGCCTGCACGCACACCACAACATCGGCCTGTGCAAGCGTCCGTGCGCCGGCCAGCTGCGCACCGGCCTGCAGATAGGCCGCATCGCCCATGCTGCTGGCACGGCCGGCATCCGGCTCGATCCACACGCTGGCGCCAAGCGCGACCAGCTTCTTGACCGTTTCCGGCGTTGCGGCCACGCGGCGTTCGCCATCGGCCCGTTCTTTCAGCACCAGCACCTGCACAGCCATGCGTTGCTCCGGTCTTGCGCCCAGTGGCGGCGATGCTAGCAGAGCGGCATACCGCCACCAGCCGCGCACCGGCCGAGCGGTCAGGCAGGCCACGCCAGAGCACGCCGCGCCCGATCAGCGACGGCGTGCCTCAGGGTTCGAGCACGGCGTGCAGCAGCGGCGCGAACACCACCTCCGGCGCATGGGCCAACAGCGCCATGTGCTTACGGTCGATCGCCAACGAGGCATAGCCATGCACCGCGCTCCAGGCCAGCAGCGTGCGTTGCTGCAGCACCTCCGTGGCCGGGGCATGGCCGTGACGGGCCATCCACTGTGTCCGCACCGTCTCGCGCAGGCTCGCCATCGCCGCGTCGCTGGCCTGCACCAGCCGCGGCAGGCTGCGTGAACCCACCTCCAGCCCCAGCATCAGCCGGAACTGCTGCGGGTAGTCGAGTGCGAACCGCACATAGCCCAGGCCACAGCCCAGCAAGGGGTCGGCCAGTTCCTGCTGGGCGGCAAGGATGCAGGCGAGCATGCGTTCGTAGCCGTCGGCCGCCAGTTCCGCCAGCAAGCCGTCCAGCGAACCGAAATGATGCGCCGGCGCCGCGTGCGAGACGCCGGCGCGCCGCGCACAGGCGCGCAAGGTCAGCCCACGCACGCCGGATTCGCCGAGCAGTTCCCAGCCGGCACGCCGCAACGCGGCCGGCAGGTCGCCGTGGTGATAGGCAGCAGGGGCATCGGTACGCGACATGGCGGCTTCGTTTTTCGGGATTTCAGTGGAGCAGACAATCTTGACGCTGACAAGATCCAATCGCACACTTGCTGAATCTTGTCATCGACAAGATGTAACCCTCCCCCTCCAAGGATCCTGCCCATGAGCGCATCCATTGCCAAACTGCGTCTACGCATACTTCGCAGTGTGCTGGCCGGCGCCAGCCACCTGGCCCCCGGCCGGACCGGCAGCTATCTGGCGCGCCGTTTCGTGACGCCTGCCAGCGCAGGGCGGCGGCAGGCGGCCGCCACCGCGGCGACCTTGAGCGACATGCAGCGCCACACGCTGCGCATCGACCGATTCGACATCGCGGTGTACCAGTGGGGCGACCTGAACCAGCAGCCGTACGTGCTGCTGTCGCATGGCTGGTCCAGTTACGGGCTGCGCTTTGCCGCATGGGTGCCGCAGCTGCGCGCGCTCGGCTATGCAGTGCTGGCGTTCGATCAGGCCGCGCACGGTTTGAGCAGCGGCAAGATCAGCAACATGCCGCATTTCGTGCAGGTGCTGGGCCAGATCGGCAGCCGTTTCGGTCGTCCTGCTGCCTTCATCGGGCACTCGATCGGCGCGGCAGCGGCGGTATTTTCCAACGATCCGGCATGGCGGCCCGAGCGCTACGTGCTGATCGCGCCGCTGGTCGAACCCGGTGCCAGTGCGCATCGTCAGTTCCGCGCCTCCAGGATCGCACCGGCCGCATTCGCACCGTTCGAAAACTGGCTCTTCCAGCTCACCGGCCTGCGTTTTGCGGATCTGGACGCAAGCCCGCATCTGCCGCAGTTCGATCGCCCGGCACTGGTCATCCACGACCGCCGCGACCGCGAAACGCCATGGGACGAGGGCGCGCGCTTTGCCGCCCTGTGGCCGGGCGCGCAGCTGTTCAGCACCGAAGGCCTGGGCCATAACCGCCTGGTCGATCATGCCTCGGTGATGACGCGGGCATTGGAGTTCATCGGCCCGGCAGCGCGGTAACGGCGCGCAGGTGACGCCGCAGCCAGTTGCTGCGGTGGCGCGATGACCGTGCTGATCGTGCACCGATGACGTGCTTAGGCGCATCGCGCTGCCCTGCATGCAGCACACGCGCGCGCGCGTGTATCGATCAACCGCGCTGCCGTTGCAGCGCAGTGACCTCCGATCAGTGCACCGTGCTGTTGTGCAGCGGGTCCAGCCGGTCGATCACGCCCTGCATCGCGCTGTCGAAGGCGCCGTCGTTGATGTGCTCGCGCAGCCGGCCCAGGCGCACCATCACCGCCAGCTCTTCCGGCGAGGCGACGCAGAAACGCACGCCGCGCCGATTGACGAACAGCAAGCGCTGCGAAATCGGGCTGACCCACGACAATTTGCCGGCCTGCACCTTGCCGTCCTTGTCGACGAAATCCAGCCAGGTGCCGATATCCATCGCGCGGAAACGTTCGGCGTCGGCGCTGTCGATGCTCTGCGCGACCGCTTCGGCACCCAGCACCACGCTGACGCTTTCGGCGGCCGGTGGGGGCAGATTGACCTGCGGCAATTCCGGCAGGGCTTTTTCCAGTTCCGGGCGCGCTTCGGCAATCGCCAGCAGGGTGTCGTGCAGCGCAGTGATCGCCACCACCACCGCGTCGCCGTACAACCCCACGCTGGCGAACACGCGGTGCAGCGCCGGCTGCCAGACCTGCAGCCACGGCTTGCCAACAATATGGCGGCGCGCCTCACTCAGTTCTTCCAGCACGCCATCGGCCAGCACCAGCGCCTCGAGGGTGCCGGGACCTTCGTCGCCGTCGCGCAGGATCGCCATGGTCAGGTGGTGCAGCCACGGCTGGCGCAGGAAATCTTCCACCGCCTTGGGCAATGGCGCGCTGGCCAGCACGCGCTGCTCCAGTTCGGCCAGCGCGCGGGTGCGTGCCAGTTCAAGCTTTTCCTGCCCACGCTGGGTTTCGGTGGCGCGGCGCTCGGCAATTTCCACACGGCGCCGATGTTGCGACAGGAAGTCGCGGAACTCTTCTTCCAGGGTCAGGAAGATCGCCAGGTTTTCGTTGAACTCGGCCACCAGGCGGTCGACGATTTCTTCGACCTTGCCCATCAGCACACGCTCGGCCGCGCTGTCGCCGTTGTTGCCTTCGCAGGCTTCGGCCAGCGAGTTGAGCAGACGCCGCGCCGGGTGGGTCTTCTGCACGAACATCTTGCGATCCAGCAATGCCACCTTGACGAACGGCACCACCAGACGGCCGATCATTTCGCGCGACCGATTTTCCAGGTCGCGCTCGTCCAGCATCACATCGAACAGCATGCCGACCAGGTCGATGGCATCTTCGTCCATCGGGTCGAGTTTTGCGGTGGCCGGGTCCACGCCCAGCCGCGTGGCGCTGGACAACACCTCGTTCTTCAGCCGTTGCGCGAGCGACTCGTCGTCGTCGCCGATTGCCGCTTGCAGCGTTGCGCTGGGCGTGGCCTGCAGCAGCGACAGCACCGACATCATTTCGCGCTGGCTCAACGGGCGTTGCTGGCTCACCGCCACCGACGCAGCCGAGGCCGTGCTGTCGCGCACGCTACGGGTCTGCTGCAACAACTCATGCAGGGCATCCAGCAGCATGCCCTGGCTACCGCCCGGATGATCGGCCTCGCCTTCCATGCCGCCACCTCCATCGGCATGGCCGCGTTGCGCGGCGGCCTGCATGCGCCCGCGGCTGTGCGCCCAGCGGTCCAGGAAGCGATTGGCCCAGGCTGGCGCGTATTGATCGTTCTGATCGTCGCCGCCCATCTCGGCACTGCCGCCGCGGGCGTCGGCCTGCGCGCGCTCTTCGGGTGTGTCGCCACGAGGCTGCGTGCGCGGCGGCGGGCGCTTGGGCTGCGAAATTTCCGGCATCACGCCGGCCTTGGCCAGGGTTTCGTCCAGACGCGCATACAACTTGCCGATCGGCTCGGCCAGGTCGCGCTCGCACAGCTTGATCAGCACCAGGCGCACTTCCGGCGCCAGGTCGCAGGTGGCGAACGCTTCGTGGATCGCCACGCCCAGATGTTCCGGGCCGATCGGGTTGGTGTCGGCCACCAACTCAAGGCCGCCGGCAACCCAGCCCAGGCGGCGGTCGACACGCGCCAGCACCTGCTTGAAGTCGCGCAGCAGCACGGTGGCAAGGTTGCGCACCGCCAACCGCGATTCGAGCACGTGCTCGGGCACCAGACTCAGCGGGCCGGTGCCCATGTCGCCGGCCAGCACCACCTCGGCCGACAACGGTGTCCCAAGCAACAGCGCCTGCCAGCCGTCGTCCAGCTGTTGGCGGAATTGGCTGGCGACGTCTTCGCGCTTGCGGCGCAATTCGCGCATGCCATCGAGAAACAGCAACTGCGACGCGCCTGCGGATTCGGCACGGTCGAACAGCACATCGTCGAAATGCGCAACTGCAGCAGCGAATACCTGCGCGAGCGCGGGCACGAACGCGTCGTACGCCTGTTCGAGCAAGCGTTGGTCACGGCCCGGGTGTCCCGACGGACTGGGCTGAAAAGTCATGCGCAAAGGCTCCCCGCCTCTGCAGGCGTGAAAATTTTCGAACGAGAAAAAACAGACGCGGCCCCAAATTCCGCCTTCGCATGGTAGGCGGTTCGCTCGTTTGTTAAGTGTGACGCAATACTCACTTTACTCGTGACCGCCCAGGGTTTGCGTTCAAGCGGCCATCCTAGCTCGCAACGCCGCGGTGGAGCTTGCCAGACGGCATTATCGGCCTGCAGGGGTTAAGCCTTCAGCTTGGCGGGCGCGTCCAGACCGGCCACCACACCCTGCATCGCGCTGCAAAAAGCGTCGTCGTCGCGATGCAGGCGCAGCCGGTCCAGCCAGACCATCATCGCGAGTCCGTCCGGCGAGGAAATGCACAACCGCCCGCCGCGCCGGTTGACGAACATCAAACGCCCGGAGATCGGGCTGATCCACGACAGTTTGCCGGCTGCACGCGGCCCTGGCGGTCGATGAAATCCGGGCTGGTGCCAATCGCCATGACCCGGAAAAAATCTGCGGTGATGCGCGCTATCGCTGCACGCGGGAGTGCATTGCAGCAGCACTGCATCGCCGAGCGCCAACACTGCATCCAACGTCGGGCCGGCGCCGTCCGCGCAACGCGGCCTGCTGGACGCAGGGGTGCCAGACGCGGCTCAGGAAGTGTTCCACCACCGGCGGCAACGGCCCGCGCGCCAAGCGCTCGGACAGCGCCTGCGCTCGATGCCGCGCGCACGCTCGCGGCGTTCTTCGGCGCGCTGCAATTCGTTGGCACGCCGCTCGGCAATCTCGACCCGGCGCCGGTACTGCTCATAGCTGGCGCCAAACTCGGATTCCAGCGCCAAAAATACTGAACGTTGCTCATCGAACTCGCGCACCACGGTGTCCACAGCTGCCGCGACCTGGGCCAGCAGGACCTATTCGGCAGCGATTTCGCCGCCGTTACCGTCGCAGGCGTCGACCAGCAGGTTGAGCAGGCGCCGCGCCGGATGGCCGTCGCGCACGAACAGATAGCCGTCGAGCATCGCCAGCTTGGCCATCGGCACCCGCAACTGGCCGAGCAGGCTGCGTTTGCAGGCCGGCCGGCAGCACCTCGCGGTCGCTGCGCAGATGCAGGCCGATGACCTGCACGCCCGCCAATGCCCCCTGCCCGCCCGACCAGTCGGCGAAGAAGCGCGCGATCCAGTCCGGCGCCTCGGTGCTGTGGTCGCTTGCGGCGTCGTCCTGGCACGGAATGCCGCGTTGACGCTGGCGTGCCTGTGGCAGCTCGCGCAGCCGTGCGACCCGGGCCAGCGCCTGTTCCAGCTCGCCATAGCGCTGCCCCGCACGCGCCATCAGCTGCTGCTCGCAGACCTTGATCACCGCCAGATGCACGTTGGGGGCCAGGATCACGCCCTGGAACGCCTCGTACAGCGCCACGCCCAGATGCTCCGGCCCGAACGGATTGCTGTCGCCGTCGATGCGCAGCCCACCGGCGATGAAACCCAGATATCGGTTGAGCCGCATCAGCTCCGGCCGCCATTGATGCTGCAGGGCGCCGGCCAGATTGCGCACCGCCAGGCGCACTTCAAGATCCTGTTCGGGCAACAGGGTCAGCCCGGCCGCACCGCGTGCCAGGGTGCGCTCGGCCGACAGCGGGCGCGCGGATTCCAGCCCCTGCCACGCCTTGGCCAGATGCCCGCGAAAGCGCGCGGTGATCGGCTCGCGCTGCTGGCGCAAGGCCTGGATCGCTTCCATGAAAGCGTTCTGCGCCGCGCCGGCATCGGCCGCCAGCCGGAACAACGCCTCGGCCAGCGTGTCCTGCACACCGATGAAGGCATCGGCCAGCGGCACCAGCACCACTTCGCGGACCTGATCGAGCAGGTCCGGGTTGCGGCCGGGCAGCGCTTCGGTGGCAACGAACTGGGTCATCGGACAACGCTGAAAGAGCGGGCAGGAAGGGGCGAGGCCACAACTGCAGGCATCGCGGGGCCGGCCATCATGCGGCCGGCGTTGGGAAGGGCCCGTCTATAATCGGCGCATTCGTTGCCCAGAACCGCAAATTATGCACGCACCGTATTCGCTCCAGGCGCTGGACGCGCGCCGCTCGGTCCCCTCCAAACAGCTCGGCGAGCCCGGCCCGGATGAAGACACCCTGTTGCGCATGCTCACCTCGGCGGTGCGCGTGCCCGACCACGGCAAGCTGGTGCCGTTCCGCTTTCTGCGTATCAGCGGCGATGCACGCCAGGCGTTGGGAGATTTCCTCGCCGAACGCACCCAGGCCGCCGACCCGCTGGCATCGCCGGCGGCCATTGCCAAGGAACGTGGACGCTTCAGCGACGCGCCGGTGGCGATCGTGGTGATCGCCTCGCTACGCCCGGAGCACAAGGTGCCCGTGCAGGAGCAACTGCTGACCGCCGGCTGCGTGTGCTTTGCATTGCTGCAGGCAGCGCAGGCGCATGGCTTCGGTGCGCAGTGGTTGAGCGCATGGATGGCCTACGACCCGGCCGTCACCGGCTATCTGGGCCTGGAAGAAAACGAGCGCATCGCCGGCTTCATCCATATCGGCACGCCGCGCATGCAGGTGCCCGAACGCGAGCGCCCGGACCCGCGTGCGTTGCTGCGCGACTGGACTCCGTGAGCACGCTGCCGGGCGCCATTGCCGCGGCATTGCCGGGCGGTCCGCGCCCGGAGCCGCTGTATCTGATCGATGCCAGCCTGTACGTGTTCCGTGCCTGGCATTCCATCCCGGACGAGTTTCAGGACGCGCAAGGCTGGCCGACCAACGCGGTGCACGGCTTTGCGCGGTTTCTGCTGGACCTGCTGGAACGCGAGCGCCCGCAGCACATCACCATTGCCTTCGACGAAGCCCTGGATAGCTGTTTCCGGCATGCGATCTACCCCGCTTACAAGGGCAACCGCGAGCCGGCGCCGGATGCGCTGCGGCGCCAGTTTGCGCATTGCAAGGCGCTCTGCGCAGCGCTGGGCCTGAGCGTGCTGGCCCACCGCGAGTACGAGGCCGACGATCTCATAGGCAGCGCCTTGCACAGCGTGCGCGCGCAAGGCTTGCGCGGGGTCATCGTGTCGGCCGACAAGGACCTGTCGCAGCTGCTGCTCGAACACGACGAACAGTGGGATTACGCGCGCAACCTGCGCTGGGGCATGGATGGCGTGAAGGCCCGCCACGGCGTACATGCGCATCAGATCGCTGACTACCTGGCGCTGTGCGGCGATGCGATCGACAACATTCCCGGCATCACCGGCATCGGTGCCAAATCGGCGGCCGTACTGCTGGCGCATTTCGGCAGCCTGGATGCGCTGCTGGAACGCATCGACGAGATCCCGTTCCTGCGCTTGCGCGGCGCCGCGCAAATGGCCGTGCGGCTGCGCGAACAACGCGACCATGCGCTGCTGTGGCGCCAGCTCACCACCATCGCACTGGATGCACCGCTGGGCTTGACCGACGCCGGCTTCACGCGCGTGCAGGCAGATGCGGACATGCTGATCGGCTTGTGCGACAGCCTGCGCTTCGGGCCACTCACACGCCGGCGCCTGCTGGCCGTGTGCGACGGCGCCGCGCTGCCACCACCTCCCGCTTCCCTGTCTCAAGGCACCTACCCATGAACCGACACGACACCCCGCCCACCGTGGTCTACGAAGGCAAGTATCAGCGCATGGTCGTGCGTGGCACCTGGGAATATTCCGAGCGTGTGCATGCCGGCGGCCTGGCCGCGATCATCGTGGCGGTGACACCGGACGATGCGATGTTGTTCGTCGAACAGTTCCGCGTCCCGCTGCAGGCGCGCACCATCGAAATGCCGGCCGGGCTGGTGGGCGATGTGCATGCGGACGAGTCGATCGAGCTGTCGGCCATCCGCGAACTGGAAGAAGAAACCGGCTGGACCGCCGAGCATGCCGAAGTGCTGATGATCGGCCCCACCTCGGCCGGTGCCAGCAGCGAGAAGATCGCCTTCGTGCGCGCCACCGGCCTGCGCAAGGTCGGCGAAGGCGGCGGCGATGCCAGCGAAGACATCACCGTGCACGAGATCCCGCGCGCGCAGGTCGGCGCCTGGCTGGTGCAGAAGATGGCAGAGGGCTATCAGATGGACCCCAAGCTGTGGGCCGGCCTGTACCTGGTCGATCACGCACTGGATGGCACCCCGCGTGGCTGACGCTGTCGTCGCCCCCTTGCTTGGCCCCGAAGATCCGGCACCGTTCACGGTGCACAACGCGCAGGCGGCCTCGCCATGGCTGTTGATCGCCGACCATGCCGGTCAACGCGTGCCGGCACGGCTGGCCAACCTGGGCCTGCCGCAGGTTGAGCTGGACCGCCATATCGGCTGGGATATCGGCATTGCGCAGCTCACCCGGCTGTTAGCCGATGCGCTGGACGCCATTGCCATCGCGCAGACCTATTCGCGGCTAGTGGTCGACTGCAACCGCCCGCATGATTCCGCCACCCTGATGCCGGAGGTGAGCGACGGCACAGCGATTCCCGGCAACCTGCAACTGTCTGCCGACGCGCGGCGGCAGCGCATCGAGGCGATCTTCGCGCCGTACCACGCGCGCATCGCGGCAGAGCTGGATGTACGTGCGCAGCGCAGGCAACCGACCTTGCTGGTGTCGATGCACAGCTTCACCCCAACCATGGCCGGCCATGCACGTCCCTGGCATGCAGGCGTGCTGTACAACCGCGATACGCGGCTGGCGCACCGGTTACTGCAGGCCCTGCGCAGCGAGCCGGATCTGGTGGTGGGCGACAACCAGCCGTACGCGGTCAGCGATACCAGCGACTACGCGATTCCGGTGTATGGCGAAGGCCGCGGCCTGCTGCATGTGGAACTGGAAATCCGCCAGGACCTGATTGCCGATGCGGCCGGACAACACACCTGGGCAGCGCGACTGGCGCGCATTTTGCCGCCGCTGGCCCGGGCACTGCTGCCGCACTGAAACCGGCAATCACCGTAGATACAAGGAGCGCGCTGGCGCGCGATGGGGCGTTCTCGGTAACGCTCCATCGCGCGCCAGCGCGCTCTTACGGGTGACGAGGCTTTAGCGGTAATGCCTCATCGCGCGCAAGCGCGTTCCTCCGGGTCATGCACGCGCATGACCCTGCTGCGCCTGACGCGATCGCTCAGGCAAACCCATCGGTCGCACGCACCAGCACATCGACATTTTCCGGCTCGAATGCCGAATGCCCGGAGGCCGGGCTGATCTGCAACTGCGCCTTCGGCCACACCTTGTGCAGGTCCCAGGCGCTTTGCAGCGGGCACACCACGTCGTAGCGGCCGTGCACGATCACCCCGGGGATATCGGCAATGCGGTGCGCGTCGCGCAGCAGCTGGTCTTCCACTTCGAAGAAACCGCCGTTGACGAAATAGTGGTTCTCGATGCGCGCGAACGCCAATGCGAAATGCGCGTCCTCGTGCCCGGTGACGAAGTCGTCGTCCACATGCAAAAAGCTGGTGGCGCCTTCCCACACGCTCCAGGCCTTAGCTGCGGCCAGACGCGTGGCTTCGTCATCGCTGGTCAGACGACGATGGAAGGCGGACATCAGATCGGCGCGTTCCACCGGCGGAATCGCGTTGACGTAATGCTCCCACGCATCCGGGAACAACCGGCTGGCGCCTTGCTGATAGAACCATTCCAGCTCGAAGCGACGCAGTAAAAAAATGCCGCGCAGCACCAGCTCGGTGACCTGTTGCGGATGGGTCTGCGCATACGCCAGCGCCAGCGTGGAGCCCCAGCTGCCGCCAAACACCTGCCAACGGTCGATGCCCAGATGCGTGCGCAGACGCTCGATATCGGCCACCAGATCCCAGGTGGTGTTGTCGACAAGATCGGCATGCGGCGTGGAGCGGCCGGAACCGCGCTGATCGAACAGCACGATGCGGTACTTGGCCGGGTCGTGGAAGCGCCGCATCTTGTCGTTGCAGCCGCCGCCCGGGCCGCCATGCAACATCACCACCGGCTTACCCTGCGGATTGCCGCACTGCTCGAAATACAGCGTGTGGCGGTCGTCGACCTTCAGGCTGCCCTGCTCGTAGGGCGTGATCTCGGGATAGAGCGTGCGCATGCGTCGGTCCTGCGGGAAACCGCTAGTGTATCGGCAGCCGGCGCACGCACCCAGGCGCCCCTTTGCGATCGAAAGCGCAGCTGCAGAGGCATGGGCGAAGATTGGAAGCAACGAAGCTTTTGCGCTTGGCGCCAGGGCGCGCGATCAGTCAGTGTCATCGGCAGAGCGAACGCGCGTACTCCAGCGCGGAGCCCGGGGTCCGTTTACCGGGACAACCACGCGCTACGTTGTGTCAGCCGCGCTGGCCCGCAGCTGGCGACCAGCAACCCAACGTCACCCGGTCGCGCTGCTCCAGATCCTGATGCGTGGCCACTGCGGCGAAACCGCGCGCAGCCAGCAGTTCGGCCACGGCGACGCCCTGGTCCCAGCCGTGCTCCAGCAGCAGCCAGCCGCCCGGCAGCAGATGCGCAGGCGCATCGGCCACGATCAGGCGGATATCGTCCAGCCCGTCGCTGCCCGATGCCAGTGCGCTGGCCGGTTCGTAGCGCAGATCGCCCTGGTGCAGATGCGGGTCGTGCGCAGCGATATACGGCGGGTTGCTGACGATCAGGTCGAACGCCTCGGCGGCCAACGGCGCGAACCAGCTACCCAGCCGACAGTCGACATTGCCTAACCCATGGCTGTGGGCATTGCGTTGGGCCATCGCCAGCGCCGCGGCGCTGGCATCGGTGGCGATCACCTGCGCCTGCCGGCGTTCGCTGGCGATGGCCAGCGCAATCGCGCCGCTGCCGGTGCCCAGATCGGCGGCGCGACGGCCCGGCACGCTGTCGAAGCGTTCCAGAGCAAGCTCGACCAGCAGCTCGGTGTCGGCACGCGGGATCAGCGTGGCCGGCGAAACCGCCAGATCCAGCGTCCAGAAGCCGCGCGAGCCGGTCAGATAGGCCACCGGCTCGCCCGCCTCGCGCCGCTGAACCAGAGACTCGAACGCCTGCGCCACCGATAGAGGCAGCGGATCGCGCCCGTGCATGAACAACCAGGCGCGATCGCGCCCCAATGCATGCAGCAGCAGTGGCTCCGCATCGCAGCGCTCGATCCGCTCGGTGGCCCGCCGCAGCAACTGATCGGCGGGAATGGCGGCGAGATCGTCGGACATACGGACTGTTCACTCCTGCGCAACATCGGCTGACCATTATCGGCGATGACGTTGCCGCGGTTGCGCTAGACATCGTCTACAAAATTGATAGCCTAAGCCTATCTATACAATTCCATCAATCGATTTGAGGAATCTATCGATCCTGCCTACCATGGCGACTGTTCCATCCCCCGCCCCCCTTTCATTGCACGAGGAAACTCAATGTCTCTCATCAACACCCAGGTCCAGCCGTTCAAGGCGAATGCGTACCACAACGGCAACTTCATCGAAGTCACCGAGGCCAGCCTGAAGGGCAAGTGGTCGGTACTGATCTTCATGCCGGCCGCCTTCACCTTCAATTGCCCGACCGAAGTGGAAGACGCCGCCGACAACTATGCCGCGTTCCAGAAGGCTGGCGCCGAGGTGTACATCGTCACCACCGACACGCACTTCTCGCACAAGGTGTGGCACGAAACCTCGCCGGCCGTGGGCAAGGCGCAATTCCCGCTGATCGGCGACCCGACCCACAAGCTGACCCGCGCCTTCGGCGTGCACATTGAAGAAGAAGGCCTGGCCCTGCGCGGCACCTTCATCATCAATCCGGAAGGCGTGATCAAGACCCTGGAAATCCACGACAACTCGATCGCCCGCGACGTCACCGAGACGCTGCGCAAGCTCACTGCCGCGCAGTTCGTGGCCAACAACCCTGGCCAGGTCTGCCCGGCCAAGTGGAAGGAAGGCGCCAAGACCCTGGCTCCGTCGCTGGACCTGGTCGGCAAGATCTAAGCTGGCTGTCACCTCCGACCTGTCGCCAGGTCGGAGCATCTCCGGCCCGCACGGGCCGGGGGTGAACCGGAGCCGGTGCCGGGCTGCCCGCCAGCCATCGCCAGCACGCACCCCGACCTCGCGCCGGCTGCGGTTCACTCCCTTCCTCCCCGGCGACCTGCCCCAAGGCAGCCACGCCACGCCCTCCCCTTGCCCATTCCCAGGAGTTTTCCATGTTGGATGCCAATCTCAAGACCCAGCTGACCGCCTACCTGGAACGGGTGACGCGCCCGATCCAGATCCATGCTTCGATCGACGACAGCACCGGCTCGCGCGAAATGCTCGACCTGCTCGAAGATCTGGTGCTGCTCTCGGACAAGATCAGCCTGGACATCCACCGCGACGACAACCAGCGCAAGCCCTCGTTCGCGCTGACCTCGCCCGGCCAGGACATCTCGCTGCGCTTTGCCGGCCTGCCGATGGGCCACGAGTTCACCTCGCTGGTGCTGGCACTGCTGCAGGTCGGCGGCCACCCGTCCAAGGCCACTGCCGAGCTGATCGAGCAGGTGCAGCACCTGGATGGCGACTACCAGTTCGAAACCTACTTCTCGCTGTCGTGCCAGAACTGCCCGGACGTGGTGCAGGCGCTGAACCTGGCTGCCGTGCTCAACCCGCGCATCAAGCATGTCGCCATCGACGGCGCCTGGTTCCAGGACGAAGTGGAAACCCGCCAGATCATGTCGGTGCCCACCGTGTACTTGAATGGTGAGCTGTTCGACCAGGGCCGCATGACGCTGGAGCAGATTGTCGCCAAGCTCGACACCAACGCCGCCAAGCGCGATGCCGCAAAAATCGCCGCCAAAGACGCCTTCGACGTGCTGGTGGTAGGCGGTGGCCCGGCCGGTTCGGCAGCGGCGGTCTATGCCGCACGCAAGGGCATCCGCACCGGTGTGGCCGCCGAACGTTTCGGTGGGCAGGTGCTGGACACCATGTCGATCGAAAACTTCATCTCCGTGCCGGAAACCGAAGGCCCGAAGATGGCTGCGGCGCTCGAACAGCACGTGCGCCAGTACGATGTGGACATCATGAACCTGCAGCGTGCCGAGCAGCTGATCCCGGCCGGTGCCGATGGCCTGATCGAAATCAAGCTGGCCAATGGCGCCTCGCTCAAGAGCAAGACCGTGATCCTGTCCACCGGTGCGCGCTGGAGGCAGATGAACGTGCCCGGCGAAGACCAGTACAAGAACAAGGGCGTGGCCTATTGCCCGCATTGCGACGGCCCGCTGTTCAAGGGCAAGCGCGTGGCGGTGATCGGCGGCGGCAACTCGGGCGTGGAAGCGGCGATCGACCTGGCCGGCATCGTGGCGCATGTCACGCTGGTGGAATTCGACGACAAGCTGCGCGCCGACGAAGTGCTGCAGCGCAAGCTGCGCAGCCTGCACAACGTGCGCATCATCACCAGCGCGCAGACCACCGAAGTGCTCGGCGACGGGCAGAAGGTCACCGGCCTGGTCTACAAGGACCGCACCGGCGGCGACATCCAGCACGTCGACCTGGAAGGTGTGTTCGTGCAGATCGGCCTGCTGCCCAACACCGAGTTCCTGCGTGGCACGGTGGCGTTGTCGCCGCGCGGCGAGATCATCGTCGACGACCGTGGCCAGACCGATGTAGCGGGCGTGTTCGCCGCAGGCGACGCCACCACCGTGCCGTACAAGCAGATCGTGATCGCGATGGGCGAAGGTTCCAAGGCAGCCCTGAGCGCCTTCGATCACCTGATCCGTTCCAGCGCACCGGCCAGTGCCGAGGCCGTGGCACAGGCCGCATAAGCCAGCGCTTTGCAAGCGCCCGGCCAGCCCGGGCGCTAAGCTCGCACCACGCTCCAGCAAGTTCCCCGTCACCGCAATGAAGGCTGCTGCATATGAATCTGCGTGACCTGAAATATCTGGTAGCCCTGGCCGACCACAAGCACTTCGGCCGTGCTGCGACGGCGTGTTTTGTCAGTCAGCCAACGCTATCCACACAGATCAAGAAACTCGAAGACGAGCTCGGCGTGTCGCTGGTGGAACGGGCGCCGCGCAAGGTCATGCTGACCCCGGCCGGCCGCGAAGCTGCCGTGCGTGCGCGCAGCATCGTGGCCGAAGTGGAACAGATGAAGGAAGCTGCACGCCGCAGCCAGGACCCGGAAGCCGGCACCGTGCGTTTAGGCATCTTCCCTACCCTGGCACCATATCTGTTGCCGCATGTGGTGCCACGCATCCGCGAACGCTTCCCGCGTCTGGAACTGCTGCTGATCGAAGAGAAGAGCGACCAGCTGGTGCACCAGCTGCGCGAAGGCCGCCTGGATGCCGCACTGCTGGCGCTGCCATTGCAGGACGACCAACTGCATGCCGAATTTCTGTTTGAAGAGCCCTTCGTGCTGGCGGTACCGGAAGGCCACCCGCTCTCGCGCCACGACAGCATGACGCTGGACGATCTGTCCGAGCAGCGTTTGCTGCTGCTGGAAGACGGCCACTGCCTGCGCGAGCAGGCACTGGATGTCTGTCATCTGGCCGGTGCGCTGGAAAAATCCGAATTTCAGGCGACCAGCCTGGAAACGCTGCGCCAGATGGTGGCCGCCAATGTCGGCGTCACCTTGTTGCCACTGCTTGCGGTCAAGCCGCCGGTTGCGCGTTCGGAGAACATCCGCTTGATCCGCTTCCGCGAAGACAAGCAGCCCAGCCGCCGTATCGCGATGGCCTGGCGTCGTAGCTCGGCGATGACGGCGTTCCTGGAGCAACTGTCGCAATTGTTCAAGGAATTGCCGGACAGCTTGTTTACGCTGGATCAGCCTGCGACAGGACCGAAGGCGGTTGCGGCCTGAGGCCGGGAATCGGGAATCGGGAATCGGGAATCGGGAATCGGGAATCGGGAATCGGGAATCGGAAGAGCATGTCGCGGCTGCGGTCGCTTTGAGTCGCGTTTGTAGGTTTGGCCTTGAGCGGCGCGCGAGCGCCGCTTTTGTCTGGCTGCGTGCAGTACACCTGCTGAGATCCGACGCCATAGCAAGGCCGCCGCTGAACGCAATGCCGCTGAGCGCAATGGTTTGTTCGCTGCTCTAAAAGTACCTGTTGTGGCCTGTTTCTGCGGCTGTGCCATCCCCAGCGCTTACTCCCGCACTTGGAATCCATCACGCCTGCCGTGGCGCACTCGGCAGTGGCCTGCGATCTCGGCACGGCCACGCATTGCGATCGAGCGCCGGCGCCCTCATCTCCTCAGTGCCGCTTGCCGCGTTGGCAAGCCATATTCGTCAGGAGACTGCCATGACTTCGCAACACCACAGCGGCTTGCCGCCATCCATTCTGGTATCCAGCCACGACCTTGCCCGGCTTGAGTCATTGCTCGATTCGCCGACCTTCAACAAGCATCCCGCCGCCACTGCGCTGAGCGATGAACTGGGCCGCGCCTGCGTGCTGCCGCCCGACCAGATTCCCGGCGATGTCGTCACCATGCACGCGCGCATCGAATGCGAAGACCAGCTGCATGGCGAACGGCATACGCTCACCCTTGTGTATCCGCATGAGGCCGATGTACAGCAAGGCCGCATCTCGGTGCTTGCGCCGGTCGGCAGCGCGCTGCTCGGCCTGTCGGTTGGTCAGAGCATCGATTGGCGCACGCCTGACGGGCGCGACCTGCGCCTGCGTGTGACGGCCGTGTACGACCAACCCGCAGTCGCGAGCGACTTCCAGCGCTGAGCGCGCTAACGTAGCGCGCTGCGTCTTATCCCCCGACCCGTTCCACGATTCGAGAGAACCCGCATGACCGCATCCCCCTCCAAGCTCGCCCAGCTGCGTGAACTGTCCGTTGTCGTTGCCGATACCGGCGACTACGACGCCATCAAGCGCCTGCAGCCAGTCGACTGCACCACCAATCCCACCCTGGTCAAAAAAGCGCTGGACCTGCCGGTCTATTCCGATCTGCTCGAGCGCGAACTGGCCTGGGGCCGCGCGCACGGCGGCGACGATCGCACCACCACCGTCAACGAAGTGGCCGACCGCCTCACCGTCGGCGTGGGCGTCAAGTTGTCCGAACTGGTGCCCGGCCGCGTCTCCACCGAGGTCGACGCCGATCTGGCGCACGACACCCAGGCCACCATCGCCAAGGCGCGCAAGTTCGTTGCGATGTACGCCGAGCGCGGCGTCTCCAAGGACAAGATCCTGATCAAGATCGCAGCGACCTGGGAAGGCATCGAAGCCGCCCGTCAGCTGCAGCTGGATGGCATCGATTGCAACCTCACCTTGATCTTCAACCGCTCGCAAGCGCTGGCCTGCGCCGAGGCCGGCGTGTTCCTGATCTCGCCGTTCGTGGGCCGCATCCTGGATTACTACGTGGCCCAGGGGCAGACCCCCGCCAGCATCGATGAAGACCCGGGCGTGGTGTTCGTGCGCACCGTCTACAACGCGTTCAAGCAGCGCGGCTCGTCCACGGTGGTGATGGGCGCCTCGTTCCGCTCCACCGCGCAGATCGAAGCATTGGCCGGTTGCGACCGCCTGACCATCTCGCCGGATCTGCTGGAAAAACTCGACGCCGAGTACGGCGAACTGCCGCGCAAGCTCTCGCCGGCCAAGGCCGACAACGCCCAGATCACTCCGATCGACAGCGACAGCTTCGCCTCTGGCCTGGCCGCCGATGCGATGGCTACCGAGAAACTGGCCAGCGGCATCGACACCTTCGCCAAGGACTTGCACGCACTGCGCAAGACCATCGCCGACAAGCTCGCCGGCTGATCGCGGCAGGTTGCTTCTGCGACACCGACGCCTGCAGCCCGATGGCTGCGGGCGTTGTCGTTTGTGGAGGTGGCAGCGCCATTGCCTGCCAGCGAGGCACCAGCGATGGACGCGATACCATGGCGCCCCGCATCGCCGACCGCCTGCCATCTTTCGTGCAGGCCTAACGCCCGGTATCGGCATTACCACGATCGCTGCAAGCTCGGGCGCTCGGGCACCGCACACGCCCTGCCCCGCTGCGTAATGCGCCACACATGGCCGACCAGCACGCCCCGCCACCCCTCTCCACACGCCGCTTACACCCGCCACGCGCGCACTGCCTAGAATCCGGATTCGCTCAACTGGCGTAACGGACAATGGCAAACATTGCAGTGGTGATGGTCGACGGCGTAGCCGACTGGGATATCGGCGTGGTGCTGCCGGCGGCGCGCGAGTGGTTCGGCGACCAGGTCGCCATCGCCAGCATCGACGGGCAGCCGGTACAGTCCCTCGGCGGCCTGCGCATCACGCCGGAATTTGCGCTGTGCGATCTGGCGCCACTTGAGGCTGATCTGTGGATTTTGCCCGGCAGCGAACGCTGGCAAGCCGGTGAGATTCCCGGCCTGAGCGGCCTGCTGGTCGAGCGCGTGCAGCAGCAGCGCCCGGTCGCGGCAATCTGCGGCGCCACCCTTGCCTTCGCGTACGCAGGCCTGCTCGATGAGCGCGCGCACACCAGCAACGCGCTGGCGTTTCTGCAGGAACATGTCGTGCCATATGCAGGCGCTGCGCACTACCGTCATGAAAAAGTCGTCAGCGCCGATGGCGTCATCACCGCCCCCGGCACCAGCCCGGTGGGTTTCGCCCTGGCTTGCATGCGGCTGCTGCATCCGGATCGCACCGACACGTTGGCACAGTTGCGCGGCATGTTTGCCGGCGAATTCGTCTGATCCAACGGACTCAGGCGCGCACAGCTGGTGCTCGGCACCGACGCGCCGTGCTGATGCCCTGAACTAGGTTTGCGCACCGTTGGCCGCAGTGATTCGCCAGCAGTGATTCGCCACCGAGTCGCTGCGGCGAGTGCGTCAGCTTTCTGCATCGCTCGCCGCAGCACTCATCAACACTGATTGCAGCACAGCTTCGCCAAGCCGATTCGCCGTGCGCACACACGGCGCCACCGCCAACCTGTCGTGTGGACACCATCCAAAAAAAGATGGCCACGTCGTCTCCGACGCAGCCATTCAAGTTGCCTGGCATGCACTCCCATGCGCTGCCTGATCGTGATAACGCTGCCGGTCACTGTTGGCCATCGGCACGCTGCCACGATCATGTGGATGACAGCGTTTCAATCCGGCCCGCCTTTCCGTCAGGCATCCAGCCCGATCGGGCAGCTCACTCCCGTGCCGCCAAGCCCGCAATAGCCATTGGGATGCTTGGCGAGATATTGCTGGTGATCGTCTTCGGCGTAGTAGAACGTGGGCGCCGGGAAACGGATCTCCGTGGTGATTGCGCCATACCCGGCGGCATCCAGTTGCTGCTGGTACGCATCGCGGCTGGCAAGCGCGGCGTCGTACTGCGCCTGCGTGGTGCAGTAAATCGCCGAGCGGTATTGCGTGCCCACATCGTTACCCTGCTGCATGCCCTGGGTCGGGTCGTGGCTTTCCCAGAAGGTGCGCAGCAACTGCGTCAACGACACGGCCTGCTCGTCGAACACCACCAGCACCGCCTCGGTGTGGCCGGTCTGCCCGGAACACACTTCCGGGTAGGTCGCATTCGGCGTCTGACCGCCGGCGTAACCCACCGCCGTGGTGTACACCCCTGGCACGTTCCAGAACTTGCGTTCTGCGCCCCAGAAGCAGCCAAGCCCGAAGTGCACCTGGGCCAGGCCGGTGAACTCCCCGCGCAACGGATGGCCGTTGACCAGGTGCGTGTTGTGTAACGGCAGCGCTTGCTCGCGGCCCGGCAGTGCGTCGCCTGGACGTGGCATGCGTTGTTTGAAGGCGCCGATTCCCAGCATGGTGCAACTCCGCAATCGTGAGGATTGCCTGCTGGATGGCGCCGGCCGCGGCGGCTTTCAAGCCTGCACGGCCGGCGCACGGTCGCTGGACATCACTTACTTGGTCTTGGCAACCGCCGAGCGCGTATCCACTTCCGGCATCGCCGAGCTGTGGTGGTTGATGATCAACCACTTGCCGTCGCGCTTTTCGTACACGAAGGTGTAGCGCGCCTGCACGTTGCTCTTCTTGCCCTCTTTATCGGTCAGGGTGAAGGTATAGACGCCGGCATCCACTGCACTGTCGTCATCGAGCACACGCACGGTGCGGTAATTGATCACGCCCTGCGGCTTCTTGGTCAGGAACATCTCGAAGTACTTTTCGATCTGCTCGCGCGAGGCGCGCACTTCGTTGGAGACCGTCGGCAGCAGCACGCCGTCCGGTGCATACAGATCGGCCACCTTGTCGGGGTTGCCAGTGGCCAGTGCGGCGTTCCAGGTATCGAACAGCGCGGCGACTTCGCGCTCCTCGCCGCCGGCCGGCAGCTTGGCCTTGTCGGTGTAATGCATCACGCCGCCAGCCAGCGCCGGGGTGGCAGCCAGAGCCAGAACCAGAGAGAAGAGAGTGCGACGCATTGGGAATCTCCGTGTGGTTGATGGGGGTGCCTCATCGGGCAAGCTCAGTATCGAAATCAGGCAGCCCCAAAAATTCTGCCGAATGGCATATACTCAAATATGCTGATCGGCCTAAAGCGAAATCATGGAAAACCCCACCAACGCTGGCGATTGGCGCCTGACCTTACGCCGCGAAGCCTCAGATAGCGCGCGTTGGCAGGCGCTGTGGGAGGCCGCTGTGGTGCTGCGCCAGGCGCACAGCCCCGAACAGGCCTGCGACGCCGTGCTGGGGCGGGTGCTGGCGCTGCTTGGCCTGGAGCACGGCGCGGTGCTGGCGCAACGCGGCCCGCGCACGCAGGTGTTGGCCAGCCGCGGCCGCGCACTGCCGCCCGGAGCCAGCGCCGCCGGTGACGGCCACGAAGCGGCGTGGCTGATGCCGCCGCGCCCGTCCGACATCCGCGAAGCCAGGGTGCCGATCCATGCGCTGGGGACCACCCACGGCATGGTCTGCGTAGCCTGGAACGAGGGCCGCCCGGCACCCGGCAACGACGATGTGCAGGCGCTGCAGGCATTCGCGCTGCTGCTGCCGGCGATGGTGGCCGAACCGGCCAAGCCGCTCACCACGCGGCGGCGCAAACCGGTGCAGGACGATCGCCTCGGCGCGCTGAGCAAACGCGAAAAGCAGGTGTTGTCGTTGCTCCCGCGCGGACTCACTAACGCGACCCTCGCAGCTGAACTGGGGATTTCTCCCGGCACGGTGAAAGTGCATGTGGAGCGAATCCTGCAGAAACTTGAGGTAAAAGATCGCACCCAGGCCGCGGTGTACGCGGTTCAATCCGGACTTGCGCTATGAATGCATTGGCAGTGCGTTGGAACGATTGGCCGATTACCCGCAAAAGCCTGGCGGTCGTCACTTTGCCGTTGCTGTTGCTGGCCGTCGCATTGATGGCGATCTACAGCGTGGAGCGGCAGAACATCGCCGCCGAAAACGACGTGCGGCAGACCCTGGAAGTGCTGAGCGACCTGTACGAAGCGCATGCGCTGCTGGCCGAAACTGCAGCCGGTGTGCGCGGATATCGGCTGGTGCGGCGCGATGAATTCCTTACCCCGTATCGCGATGCCGAGCCGCGCCTGCAGCGTGTGGCCGAGCGTCTGTCGCAACGCATTACCGACCCGGGCCAGGCCCGGCGGTTTGCGCGCATCAAGCCACTTTTTGCCGAAAAAATGCAGGGTTGGCGTCGGTTGCTGGCACCGGATCTGAGCCGCGAGGAAGAGATCCGCCAGCTCTGGGATGGTAAATACAAGCTCGACATCCTGCGTGCGGAGCTGCGCGAGCTGCGCAATTACGAAACCGCGCAACTGCAGGTGCGTACCGCCAAGGCGCAAGGGCTGCGTCAACGCAACCTCATCATCACCTTGAGTGCAGCGATGCTGGGCGGCCTGGGCGCGGTATTTGCGGTGGCATGGTTCGCCTCTGCATTGTCGGGGCGCCTGCGTACGCTGGCCGCCAACGCCGACCGCCTGGGCGAAGGCTTGCCGCTGGCAGCGCAGCCGCGCGCCGGCGATGAGTTGGGCCAGGTCGGTCAGCGATTGGCACAGGCCAGCGAGCTGCTGGCCGCACGTGCAGCCGAAGCGCAGTTGGCGCGGCGCGAGGCGGAGACCGCCAACCGCGCAAAGACCGAATTCCTTTCGCGCAGTAGCCACGAACTGCGGACCCCGCTCAATGCCATCCTGGGCTATGCGCAGGTGCTGGAAATGGACCTGCCCGAGCCCGGTCATCGCCGCCATCTGCAGCACATCCTGGGTGCTGGCCGGCATTTGCTCGGGTTGATCACCGAGCTGCTGGACATCGCGCGGATCGAAGCCGATCAGCTGGATCTGAGCCCGGAGCCGATCTCGGTGCGCGCCGCCGTGCACGAGGCGCTGGGCCTGATCGCACCGGATGCGGACAAGCACGGCATCGCGCTGCAACCTTCGTCCATCGACGGGCCGTGGACGGTGCGCGCCGATGCGCAGCGGCTGCGTCAGGTGCTGCTCAATTTGTTGTCGAATGCGGTCAAGTTCAATCGCACCGGCGGGCAGGTGCAGGTGAGTACACAGGTTGATGGCGAGCAGGTGCGCATCACCGTTGCCGACCAGGGCGCGGGGCTGACGCCGGCGCAGATCGAGCGTTTGTTCACGCCGTTCGAGCGACTGGGCGCCGAGCGCTCGGCAGTGGAAGGCACCGGCCTGGGGCTGGCGTTGAGCAAGCGCTTGATCGAGGCAATGGGCGGGCGCATCGGCGTGGACAGCAGCCGCGATGGCGCGCGCTTCTGGATTTCATTGCCGCAAGGCGAGCATCAGCATAGCGAACCGGCACGCAGCCTGTTGCCGCCGAGCAACGCGGGCAGCGGCGTGTGCCGGCTGTTGAGCATCGAAGACAACCCGTCCAACCAGGCCTTGATCCGCACGCTCACCGAACGTCGCCCGCAATGGCAACTGCTCGAAGCCGCCAGCCTGGCGCAGGCACGTGAGCTGTTGAAGCAGGGCGCGCCGGATCTGATCCTGCTGGATCTGCATCTGAGCGATGGCAACGGCGAAGAGCTGCTGCGCGAACTGCAGGCGCAGCCGGCAATGGCGGCCATCCCGGTGGTGGTGATCAGTGCCGATGCCACGACCGCCACGCTGGCGCGGGTGGGGAATCAAGGCGTGCGCGCCTACCTGACCAAGCCGCTCGATGTGGCGGAATTTTTCTCTGTGATCGACAGGTTGCTGGCATGACACGCGATGAAATCCTCGGCTCCCGCATCCTCATCGTCGACGACGAGCCGGCCAATGTGCGGCTGCTGGAAGACTTGCTGCAACGCGAAGGCTTTCAGCAAGTGATCGCCACCACCGATCCGCTGCGGGTCATGGGGCTGGTGTCGGCATTCGCGCCGGACCTGATCCTGCTGGATCTGAAGATGCCGGAACTGGACGGTTATGCGCTGCTGGAGCAGCTGGCGCGGCTGTCCGATCCCGGCCACTTTCTGCCGGTGATCGTGCTCACCGCCGACCCCAGCCGCAGCGCGCGCCACCGTGCATTGGGCCTGGGGGCAAAGGATTTTTTGACCAAACCGCTGGACACCTTCGAAGTCGCCTTGCGGGTCTGGAACGTGGCCGAAACCACCGTTTTGTTCAAACGCCTGCGCGCGCTGGCTGCCCCGGAGGCAGCGCCACCGGGGTGGCGTCAGCAGAGTTGAGTTGGAGGGTGGATGCTGTGCGAGCTGAAGGCTTTTACTCGCCCACCTTCATGACACAAGGCGCAAGCGGGTGATGTGTGGCTACGCTGCAGGGCCCTTGCCCGCCCACCATCGCAGGACACGCTGCAAGTACGTCCATGTAGCTCTGGCGCGGCATCCATGCCGCTCAAGGTCCCGCGACGGTGGGCGGGCAAGGACCAGTCGAGTTAGTCGGTGTGCACAGGTTTCAACAAGCGATCAGCAAACTGGTGACGCTGTGGCTTCGCTCTTCAACAAACCACCCGCCAACGGTCTGGCGCGGTGCCCTCACCGATAGCGCGACCGTTGGCGGCATGGGTGCCGCCAACAAGCCCCCATGGACGGGTTAACGGCGTGCCCCTCCAGCGGTGACGGCATCGCGCACTCGGCCGACTCCGCACCAGCCAACTACCTGGTGCGGCGGCGCCGTCCAACTAAACTTTTGATCTAGACCGGCTGGCCACATGACCACGCAGCAATTCAACAATCTCACACCGCGCGCGTGACGTGTCCGCACAAACCGATTTCCGCCAGCACTGCCTGGGCCTGGCTCAGATGCATGTCGGCCACGCAGACTTGCAGCACGCCGAAGGCCGGCAATTCGCCGGCACCGCCCAATAGCGACTCGCCGAACACGAATGCGGTGATGCCGGCATCTTCCAGTGCGTGCTTGGCCAGATGCGCGTCCATGATGTGGCTGGCGCGATACGCGATCTGCATGTCAGCCGCGCTCCAGGCGTTCGCGCTCGGCGCCCTGTTTCCACTCGCGCAGTGCCGGCAGTGCATCCAGTGCCGCCAGGTAATCGCCGGCGGCTTCGAACAGCGGCACGCCGTAGCTGGCAAAGCGCAGCGCCACCGGTGCGAACATCGCATCGACAATGCCGAAGTCGCCGCACAGGAACTGCCCGGCATGGCCATGTTCGGCGCGCAGGCTGGCCCACAGCGCCTGGATGCGGGTGATATCGCGTTCGGCGGCCGCGTCCCACTGTGCGGGGGCGGGCGGGCGGGCCAGATTCATCGGCAGCTGGCTGCGCAGCGCCGCAAAGCCGGAGTGCATTTCCGCTGCGGCAGCGCGCGCCTGCGCGCGTACCGCCAGTTCGGCCGGCCAGCCCCGGCCGTCCAGCCAACGCTCGTTTATGTACTCGCAGATCGCCAGCGAATCCCATACATGCAGGGCGTCGTCCCACAGCACCGGCACCTGGCGGGTCGGCGAATACCCGGCGATGCGGCTCTGGAATTCCGGCGTATTGAGCGGCAGTGCGACTTCCTCGAACGGCACCTGGAAGTGCCGCAACAGCAGCCAAGGCCGCAACGACCAGGAAGACAGGGTCTTGTCGCCGATCACCAGGCGGGGCAGTGGCATGGATGGGGCGCTCCAACGGGGTCGGCGCAGCGTACGCGTCGCGACCGATGCCCGCCAGCCGTGTCCGGCCGCGCGTGAGGAGTCTTGCCCTGCCGCAAGCAGCAAGCAGCGAGCAAGGCGGCGCTTGCTACAGGGCCGGCGCGAACGATGCCTGGGGTCGCGTGGCTGCAGCCACGCCCCACGCTTGCTGCGCACCGGCGGCGGGAAGTGCGTGCTGGTTGCCAGGCATGTGAACCACCTGCATGCCCGTCGGTTGCAGCGTGACAGCCCGGCCACGGCAGCGCCACGCATGACCGGCACCGCCTGCAGGGGAGCGAGCAGGCTGGCCAACCCCAGCCAAACTGCCGGCCAGAGGCCGCCCCGCTGCCCCGCCGCCTACCCCTAACCGGTGCCACCGCCTAAACTTGCGGTTTACCTATTGCTGATGCGCGCATGTCCCAGACCCTAGCCACCGACGCCACCGCCCCGGCGGAGAAGAAAGACTTCATCCGCCAGATCGTCCGCGAGGATCTGGCCAGCGGCAAGCACACGGTCATCCGCACCCGCTTCCCGCCCGAGCCCAACGGCTACCTGCACATCGGCCACGCCAAGGCGATCTGCCTGGACTTCGGGCTGGCGGCCGAGTTCGGCGGGCTGTGCAACCTGCGCCTGGACGACACCAACCCGGCCAAGGAAGACCCCGAGTTCGTGGTGGCCATCCAGGACGATGTGCGCTGGCTGGGCTACGAATGGGCGCAGTTGCGCCACGCCTCGGACTATTTCGAGGTGTATTACCTGGCCGCACAGAAGCTGATCCGCGACGGCCACGCCTTCGTCTGCGATCTCTCCGCAGAACAGGTGCGCGAGTACCGCGGCACGCTGACCGAGCCCGGCCGTAACTCGCCATTCCGCGAGCGCAGCGTCGAGGAAAACCTGGACCTGTTCGGCCGCATGCGTGCCGGCGAATTCCCCGATGGCGCGCGCACGCTGCGTGCCAAGATCGACATGGCCAGCGGCAACATCAACCTGCGCGACCCGGCGCTGTACCGCATCAAGCATGTGGAGCATCAGAACACCGGCAACGCGTGGCCGATCTACCCGATGTACGACTTCGCGCATTCGCTGGGCGATGCAGTGGAAGGCATCACCCACTCGCTGTGCACGCTGGAATTCGAAGACCATCGCCCGCTGTACGACTGGTGCGTGGACAAGGTGGGCCTGGCCGGTCACCCGGAACTGCTGCAGCCGCTGCTGGACAAGGGCCTGCCGCGCGAAGCCGCCAAGCCACGTCAGATCGAATTCTCGCGCCTCAACATCAACTACACGGTGATGAGCAAGCGCAAGCTCACCGCGCTGGTCGAAGAACAGCTGGTGGACGGTTGGGACGACCCGCGCATGTACACGCTGCAGGGCTTGCGCCGTCGCGGCTACACGCCGGCGGCGATGCGGTTGTTCGTGGACCGCGTGGGCATCAGCAAGCAGAACTCGCTGATCGATTTCTCGGTGCTGGAAGGGTGCCTGCGCGAGGATCTGGACGCAGCCGCGGCGCGCCGCATGGCCGTGATCGAGCCGCTCAGGCTGGTACTGACCAATCTGCCGGAAGGCCACACCGAGACGCTGCAGTTTTCCAATCACCCCAAGGACGAGAGCTTCGGCACGCGTGAAGTGCCGTTCGCACGCGAGCTGTGGATCGAGCGCGAGGATTTTGCCGAGGTTCCGCCCAAGGGCTGGAAGCGTCTGGTGCCGGGCGGCGAGATCCGCCTGCGCGGCGCGGGCATTGCGCGGGTGGATGAGGTGATCAAGAACGACGCGGGCGAGATCGTCGAACTGCGCGGCTGGCTGGACCCGGAGTCGCGCCCAGGCATGGAGGGCGCCAACCGCAAGGTCAAGGGCACCATCCATTGGGTCAGCGCCGTGCATGCGGTGGAAGCGGAAATCCGTCTGTACGACCGCCTGTTTTCGGTGGAAAAGCCCGACGACGAATCCGAAGGCAAGACCTACCGCGACTACCTCAACCCCGAGTCCAAGCGCAGCGTGCGCGGCTATGTGGAGCCGAGTGTGGCATTGGCAGCGCCCGAGCAGGCATTTCAGTTCGAGCGCACCGGCTACTTCGTTGCCGACCGCCGCGACCATAACGCGGCCACACCGGTGTTCAATCGCAGCGTGACCCTACGCGACACCTGGGCCAAGTAACCGCGGCAAAACACAGCGACGCCCCTGCAAAAGGGCGTCGCTGCGACTGAGGCCGGTGGTGAGCGGACTGCCTGGAAATGCAGCTGCCGCGCCTCGTAAAGTGCCTCCCCCGGCCTCGGCGCCAACGCAGAGCAACGACTCGCCACGCAGTTGATCCAACCGGCCAGCACGACAGCGCTGGTCACGCGTGCGCGGCGATGGGATCACCTGATCAGGCAAGCGCTGAACAACGCTTTCGTGCGCTGACCATCGACAACCGATGCACCGTCGCATCTCGCGCAAGGGCTTGATTTCCTGCACCGGACACCGCTGCGATCAAGCGAGATGCAAGGCTTGCTTGCACCCCCGCAGGTGTTCAGAGGGTGCCTGCTCAACGCATCCTGCGACCCGCAGCACCCCGCCTGCGGGTCACGCAAGTGCAGCGAGCTGCAGCACGCCCTGGCCGCGTTTCAAATTTCTGCAGCGCTCGCCTTGATCCACCGGCTGCCGCACGGCAGGCTGCAATGCATGCCCTGAGGAACAGCACGATGCGTGAACGCTTGATGGTGGGTATCGCCTGCGGGATCGGTGCGGGTGCGCTGTGGGGGCTGGTGTTTCTGGCGCCGCAATTGCTGGCCGCATTTACGCCGCTGCAATTGGCAGTGGCGCGCTACCTCTCGTATGGCGCGGTGGCGGCGTTGGTGCTGGCGCCACGCGCGCGGCAGACCGCTGCCCGGCTGGGTCGCGCCGAGTGGTGGGCGCTGGTGCGCCTGAGCCTGATGGGCAATCTGATTTATTACGTGCTGCTCGGCAGCGCCGTGCAGTGGGCGGGCAGTGCGGCCACCGCATTGATCATCGGGCTGTTGCCGGTCGTGGTCACCGTGATCGGCACGCGTACCGCAGGCGCGGTGCAATTGCGCCGTCTGGCGGCGCCCTGCGTGCTGTGCGTGATCGGCGTGGCCTTGGTGGCGCTGGACACCGTGCAGGACGACTCCGGCCAGCAGGCGAGCGACCGCCTCACCCGTATCGCCGGCCTGCTGTGCGCGGTGGGTGCGCTGGCGTCGTGGTCGGCCTATTCGATCGCCAATGCGCGCTGGCTGCGACGGCGCCCGGATCTGTCCGGCGGCGACTGGTCGCTGCTCACCGGCGTGGTCACCGGCGCCTTGGCGTTGTTGCTGGCGCCGGCAGCCCTGATCGGCAGCGCAGCGCATGCACCGCTCGACTGGGCCGGCTTCTGGGGCGTGTCGCTGTTGCTGGGCATCCTGGCCTCGGTGATCGGCAATGCGTTGTGGAATCGCGCCAGCCGTGTGCTGCCGCTGACCCTTGTCGGGCAGATGATCGTGTTCGAAACGGTGTTCGCGCTGTTGTACGGCTTCGCCTGGGAAATGCGCCTACCCACTCCGTTGGAGCTGGCGGCGATCGCCTGCCTGCTGGTCGGCGTGCTGTGGTGCGCAGCACTGCATGCGGAAGCGAAATGACGCCGCCAGCTGATGCGCATGCGCCACTACCGTGCAGGCTGCGTCCCGCAGGAACACCGCCATGTGCCTTTTCCGCCGCCATTCACCGCCACGCCGGCGCGCACTGCGCAGCGCCGTGCTTTCGCTGTCCATCGGCCTGGTCGCCTGCTCGCAGCAACCCCCATTCCCATCCCAGACGGCAACGCCGGCCGAGGCGCTGTGTGCCATGGTTGCAGAGCCGCCCCTGGACGAGCCACCCACCGATCTTCGCGCCGACGGCATGCAGCAACTGAGCCTGGCCAGTCGCTGCGCCTCGGCGCTGCGCAGACATCGTTGAGGCAGCGGCGGCGTTGATCGCGCATCGCTGATGGTCAAGCGCTGAGCGCCAACAAGCGCCATGCGGGCACTGCGCCGCCACTGGCACCCACAGGCCTGCGTGCACGCTGCCTGCCGCTTGTCGGCACAGGTCCTTCCACCGTGCCCACGCTGCACGCGGCCTGGGCTTACCATGGCAGCTCATATGGTCTGATCGGAGCAGCCGCATGTCCCGTCTTCCCTCCTGGTGCCTGCGCAGCGTGGTGTTGCTGTCGTGTCTTGCCGCAATCGGCTGCGTGGCCGCACCACCGACCGATGTGGCCACCCCGCCACCGGCCAGCAGCGCCGCGCCAGCCAGCAGCCCGGCACCCTCCAAGCCGGTCACCGTCACCACCACCTGCCGCACCGATGCCGATTGCACGGTGAAGAACGTCGGCAACTGTTGCGGCGCGTTTCCTGGCTGCGTCAACGTCAACAGCGCCACCGACCCCAAAGGCGTGCTGGCGCAGTGCCAGGCCAGCGGCATGATGAGCGTGTGCGGCTTCCGCGAAATCAGCGCCTGCCAGTGCGTGGCCGGGCAATGCGCCGCAAAGGACGCGCAGGCCGATACACTGCGCCCCGCCACTCCCCCTACAGAAACGGTTCACTGATGCTTTACGCGCAAGTCCACCTCACGCTGCCCGACTGGATCCACGCGCATGTCGACGACAGCCGCGCCTATCCCCGCGATGAGGATAAGGTGGCGCTGGCGATCGAACTGTCGCGGATGAACGTGCAGGAACGCAGCGGCGGCCCGTTCGGGGCAGTCGTGTTCGGCCCGGATCACCGCATCATCGCCGCCGCAGTGAACCGCGTGGTGCCGCAGACCACCTCGCTGGCGCATGCCGAAAACATGGCCTACATGCTCGCGCAGCAGCGCCTGCAGACACCGCGCTTGAACGACGTGCTGTCGCCGGTGACGCTGGCCACCTCCGCGCAGCCGTGCTGCCAATGCTATGGCGCCACCGTGTGGGCCGGCATCGACCGCCTGCTGATCGGCGCGCGCGCCGAAGACGTGATGGCGCTGACGCAGTTCGACGAAGGCCCGCTGCCAGCCGACTGGGTGGGCGAACTGACACGCCGCGGCATCGAGGTGGTGCGCGATGTGCAGCGCGATCAGGCCTGTGCGGTGCTGCGCAACTATGGCGAGGGCGGCGGTGATCATTATTGATGTCGCGTGCACCGCCGGCGCGCTGCGGGTGCCGCGATGAGCGGCCTGCTATGTTACTGCCGCCAGGGCTTCGAGCCTGAGCTGGCTGCAGAACTGAGCGCACGCGCCGCATTCATCGGCATCGCCGGCTACGCGCGCACCCAGCGCAACGATGGCTATGTGCTCTTCGTCTGCGACGAGGCCGCGCAACTTGCCGCCAAACTGCATTGGCGCGAATTGATCTTCGCGCGGCAGAAGCTGGTGGTGATTGCCGAACTGAAAGGTATCGACCCCAAGGACCGCATCACCCCGATGCTGGCCGCGTTGGAAGGACAGCAACGTTTCGGCGATCTGTGGGTGGAACACCCGGATTCGGACGCCGGCAAGCCACTGGCGGGCCTGGCGCGCAGCTTCGGCAACGCCTTGCGCCCTGCACTGCGCAAGGCCGGCCTGCTCACCGACAAGCCGCAACCGCGCCAACCGCGGCTGCACATCTGTTTTCTCGACGGCGACCACGCGCTACTGGCCATTGCCGACAGCGCCGACAGCGCGCCGTGGCCGTTGGGCATTCCACGCCTGAAATTGCTGCCCGAAGCGCCCTCGCGCTCTGCGCTCAAACTCGACGAAGCCCTGCTCACGCTGCTGACTCCCGAAGAACGCGAAACATTGGTCAAGCCCGGCATGCGCGCGGCCGATCTGGGCGCGGCACCCGGCGGCTGGACCTGGGTGCTGACGCGGCAGCACGTGCACGTCACCAGCGTCGACAACGGCCCGCTGCGCGAGCATGTGCTGGAGACCGGGCTGGTGGAGCATCTGCGTGCCGACGGCTTTCACTGGAAGCCTGCGCAACCGCTGGACTGGATGGTCTGCGACATGGTCGAGCAACCGCGCCGTGTGGCCGAACGCATGGCCACCTGGGTGCGCGAAGGCTGGTGCCGCAACACCATCTTCAACCTCAAACTGCCGATGAAAAAGCGCTGGGACGAAACCCGCCTGTGCCTGGACCTGTTCGAGCAGCAGGCAGAGAAATCATTGATCGTGCGCGCCAAGCAGCTGTATCACGATCGCGAAGAGATCACGGTGCTGGCGATGCGGGATTGAGGGCGGGAGTCGGGATTGGGGAATCGGGAATCGTAGAGCGGTTGGCTGGCGCGGGGTTGCTGCGGTGCTGATCGCTTCGATCATTCGATTAACAACCGGCGCAATCCGCCATAGTTGTTGACAGGCGCCCTAACGCGCCTTTCTGTGGCATTCCAACTGCGCAGTTGGCAGTCGAGGCCAACCGCGCCTGGCGACACTTGCCAAGTGCCAGACAACCAGTCCGCAGTGCATCTTGCCAACTACGCTGAGCAAGCCTGCTTGCTCAGCGCAGTTTCAGACCCCGCTCCGCCAATCGACGCAGCGGGCCGCCATCACAGCGCGATGCGCTTGCTGCCTTCTCGTGCCGAACGATAGATCGCGTCGACGATGCGGATGTCGCGCAGGCCTTCTTCTCCCGGCGCCCGTAGCGGCGTGCCGTTCATGATCGCCAGCGCGTCTTCGTCCATCTGCAACGCCTGCTGGTGCGGCACCTTGGCATCGAACACACGCCCGTCGCTGGCCTTGCCGGTGACGCCCTGATAGCTCTGGAACGGCGACAACTCGTACCAGCCGCGCTCGCATTCGGCGCGCAGCACATTCATGTTGGCGCCGAAGCTGGTCTTGCACGACGCACGCACGGAATTGGGGAATTCCAGCGTGAAATCCATATGTTCGTCCACTTCATCGAACAACTCGGGACGGTCGGTCCAGCGCTTGGCCGTCACCGCCAGCGGCTCGGCGCCCACCGTGTAACGCGCGGCATTGAGCGGATACACGCCCATGTCGTACATCGCACCGCCACCGAACTGGGAGCGCAAACGCCACGGGCGGTCCTCCTTGGCCGCATCGTGATAGCCGTTGTAACCGGCCTCGGCACGCACGCGCTGCATCGCACCGAACGGCTTCTCGCTGGCCATCGCAATCAGACGACGCGTATTGGGTTCGTGCTGCATGCGGTAGCCGATTGTCAGCGCCACCTTGTTGCGCTTGCAGGCCGCAATCATCGCCTCGCACTCGCCGGCATGCATCGCCATCGGCTTTTCGCACCACACGTGCTTGCCTGCGGCAGCAGCACGCACGGTCAGTGGCGCATGCAGATGCGTGGGCGTGACGATGTAGACCACATCGATTTCGTCGTTGTCGGCAATGCGATCGAAATTCTCGTAGGTGTAGACATTGCGATCGGCGATGCCGTACTTGGCCTGCCAATGCGGAATCTTTGCAGGCGTGCCGGTGACGATGCCAGCGAGCTTGCAGTGCTTGGTCAGTGCCAGACCGGGCGCGAGCTGTTCGCTGGCGTAACTGCCCAGGCCCGCCAACGCTACATTCAACGGTTTTCCCGGCTTTTTCTTCGGCACTGCCCAAGCCGGTGCCGCAAGCAGGATGCCTGCACCGCCGAAAGCAGCGAGCAAGCGGCGACGTGTGATCGATTCCACGGACATGCAAACCTCCTTCGCAAGATATGAGCGGCTAACACACCATTGCGCGCGACCGTCGGTTAGTTGCGACAACGCACGCAAACCGGAGTGTCAGTGAGTACATGCCGCATCGAGTCCAGGCGCGCCCGCGTCTCAGCAAAGCGAAGATGTGCTGGTGGCTCGTCGGCCAATGCTGCCCGCGCACCTTACTTGATCGTGCGTGATCGCCGCCATGGTCGCTGCGCACGTTCTGGCACACTGCCAACGGTCCCATCTGGAGCAAGCCGCATGATCGCTGTTGCCCGCCTGCGTTTCCTGCCGCTGGCAGCGTTGTTGTCCAGTTCGCTGGCAGGTGCTGACGATGCGCTGTTCGTCGCGCGCGATCTGATCGGCGATGGCGCATTCACCCACAATGCCGAAGGGCCGGCCGCCGGGCCGGATGGCGCGCTGTACGCGGTGAATCTGGGCAAGGACGGCACCATCGCACGCATCGCGCTGCAAGCAGATGGCAGCGCAAAGGCCGAGGTATTCGTCACCCTGCCCGCGGGCAGTGCCGGCAATGGCATCCGCTTTCGCGACGGCAGCATGTTCGTTGCCGATCACACCGGCCACAAGCTCCTGCAAGTGAACATGCACACGCGCGCGGTGAGCACATTTGCGGCATTGCCCGATGCCGATGGCCCAACGATCTGGCACTGGCGCCCGATGGCAGCTTTTACGCCAGCGACCCCAACTGGAAGGACAACAGCGGGCGCTTGTGGCACATCAGCCGCACCGGGGTGGTGCGCCTGTTGGAAGCGGGCATGACCACGCCCATCGGCCTCGACGGCAAACGGGGCTACGTCAACGCAAGCATGTCGCGCAAGGTATGGGTCTACGACCGTACTGACGATGGCGGCCTGCGCAACAAGCGCCTGCTGATCAGCTTTGCCGACTTCGGCATGGACGGCATGCGCTGCGATGCCGACGGCAATGTGTACATCGCCCGCTCCGATGCCGGGCAGATTGCAGCGGTGTCGCCGCAGGGCAAGCTGCTGCGCACAGTCGCGTTGAAGGGCCGCAAGGCCAGCAACGTTGCATTCGGCGGCGCCGATCGCCGGCAGGTGTTTGTCACCTTGCAGGACCGCGGCGCAGTTGAAATATTCAGGTCCGATCGCCGCGGGCGCGAAACCGGGCTCTGAAACTGGCGTGTGCGTCGCATTGGTTCTCAGGCCGCGCAACAGCGCCCTGGCATCCTGCAGGTCACCTGTGGAGGACTCCCCCATGCAACCGATCGAATTGAAGGACGCGGCCGCCTTTGGCAACGAATTCCTGCGCCTGACCCTGTTGCAGGGGTTTCAGTCGCTGACCAAGCGTGACCTGGAACTGCTGATCTTCGTGCTGCTCGAACGCGATGGCGCCATCTCGCGCAACAGCTCCAATGCCATGGTCGCCCTGCACTTGCGGGTGACCTCTGCCAAGGTCAAGGCATTGCGGCGCGATGGCTATGCGCGTTGGCGCTCGCTGGTGCCCGAAGAAGGCGACGCCGCGATGCAGCGCATCGTCGCAAACGTGCTCACCGAAGACAATCTGCGCTCCGGCGCAAAGCACGTCAGCGAGCGCAGCCGCAAGGAAGGATTTCTGGCGGTGCGGATCGAACATCCCGACGATGCGCAGCAGTTCGAGCAGGCCATTCTGGATGTCGGTGCGCTGCCGGTGTACGAACGCAACCGCGAAGTGGTGGCGGTGCGCTTCGACACCCTGCTGAAAATCGCCGAACGTTGGGGCTATCTGCAACCGGATCCGCAGGCCACCGTGCGCGAATTGCAGAAGCTCACGCCCACCGCGGAAGAGGTTTCGGATCTGCTCAAGAAGGACATCGCGCAACTGCGGTGGGAAGACGTGCGCCGCGCGCTCAACAGCCTCGGCGCCAAAGCCGTTGCCAGCACTGCAGAAGGTGGCTTGAAGGGCCTGCTGAAGATCGTGTTTCCATTCATCCCCGGCTGAGTGGCAGCACACGGCGGGCACTGTGCGATGCAGTGCGCAATGCCCGCCCTGCCCGCAACGACGCAACAACGCGATCAGGAATGTCTGCCCAGGTCAACCGCTCAAACGCGATATCCCCCCCGTCACCATCCACGCACTGCCGTCGCGCACGCCGCAAAGTCTCCGCCACGCTCTATGCTTGCCGGCTGTTCCGCATCAAGGGGATCTGATGACCACTCGCCGTATCGCCACACTCGTCCTGTCGCTGTCGATCTGCACTGCCACGCACGCACAGCAAGCGCCCACACCGGCAAGCAGCATGCCGCTGATCGACGCGCCCAGCGCCGTCCGCACCCAGCCGTTGTCCAGCGGCGAGGTCACCCATCAAACACAGCTGGAGCGCCCACGCGGCGAATCCAGCGTGATCGTGCGTTCGATCCAGCCCAGCAGCGTGGTCGGCAGCTACCGCATCGACTTTCAGGCCATGGACACCGATGGCGATGGCCGCATCAGCCGCGCCGAAGCGCAGGCCAACCCCGCACTGGCCGACGAATTCGACGCGCTCGACGTCCGCCACGGCGGCTTTCTGACCCGTGAACAGCTCGCGGGCTGGCTGATTCAGTAATCTGCATGAATCGTTGAAACCGCATGGGCACGGCTGTCCTACGCAGCCGCGCACCGCGGTTCGCATCACGCCATCGCCCCCTCTTGCAGGGCCCGCTTCGGTCGGCTAGATTGTATTTAACGGATACAATTTGGATAGACCGATGAACGCTCGCCTGGCACTTGCCGCCGACCTTGGCTACCAACTGCAATTGGCCACCCTGGCCTCCAGCCACGCCGCGCGCCAGGAACTGGCCGAGCTGCACCTCACTCCGGCGCGCGTGACCGCGTTGATCCACATCCGCGACCAACCCGGTTGCGATCAGACCGAGCTGGGCAACCGCCTGCTGGTCAACCGCGCGGCCGGCATGAAGATCGCCAATGCGCTGGCCGATCAAGGCCTGATCGAACGCCTGGCCGGCCGCGACCGGCGCAGCAAGGGCCTGTATCTGACCGCCCTGGGCGAGCGCACGCTGCTGGTTGCGCAAGGCTGCCTGGCGCGCGCGGTCGAACGCACCTGCACCGGCCTGCAGGCCAGCGAGCAACAGACGCTGCTGCGCCTGCTCTGCAAATTGAACGCCAGCGCCACACTGGAACGCGCCGCCGCGCCAGACACCGCGCTGGCCGAAGAGCTCTGATCCCGCACACACACCAGCACTCTCACCATTCGAAGGAGACGCCGCTTGAACGAGCATGACGTGGTATCGGTTCGCATCGAAAACCGCATTGCCTGGGTGAAGTTCGCACGCCCCGACAAGCGCAACGCGATGAGCCCGGCGCTCAACCGCCGCATGATGGATGTGCTGGACGAGCTGGAGTTCGACGACAACGTCGGCGTGCTGGTGCTCGGCGGCGAAGGCACCGCGTGGTCGGCCGGCATGGACCTGAAAGAGTATTTCCGCGAAACCGAAGCGCAGGGCCTGCGCGGCGTGCGTCGCTCGCAGCGCGAATCGTATGGCTGGTTCCGCCGCCTGCGCTGGTATCAAAAGCCGACCATCGCCATGGTCAATGGCTGGTGCTTCGGTGGTGGCTTCGGCCCGTTGTTTGCGTGCGATCTGGCGATTGCCGCCGACGAAGCGCAGTTCGGCCTGTCGGAAATCAACTGGGGCATCCTGCCAGGCGGCGGCGTCACCAAGGTCGCCGTGGAACTGCTGTCCATGCGCGATGCGATGTGGATGACGCTGACCGGCGAAATGGTGGATGGCAAGAAGGCCGCCGAATGGCGCCTGGTCAACGAAAGCGTGCCGCTGGAACGGCTGGAAGCACGCACGCGCGAAGTGGCCGAGCTGCTGCTGCGCAAGAACCCGGTCGCATTGAAATACGCCAAGGATGCGGTGCGCCGCGTCGGCACCATGACCTACGACGAAGCCGAAGATTATCTGGTGCGCATGCAGGAAGCAGCGAACTCGTTCGACAACAACGCGCGCAAGGAAGGCATCCGTCAATTCATCGACGAGAAGAGCTACAAGCCCGGCCTGGGCGAATACGACATCAAGAAAAACAGCGCCTAAGCAAGTCCTATGGCGCCTGAAGCGATGCGTGCAGCCACGCATCGCTGGCGCTGCCAGTGGTTTTCTGCACCGAGGAGGGAGTATGGAAGCCTTATCCGCAACGCTGCGCGGGATCGCCGCGCGTGGGCCGTTGGGCCTGTTCATCGACGGCCAGTGGCGCGCAAGCACCGGCGATCGGCATGCCGATGTGATCGCACCGCACACCGAAGAGCTGCTGCTGCGCTACACCGAACCCTCGCACGCAGATACCGAAGCGGCCATCTCCGCTGCGCGCAACGCGTTCGACAGCGGCCCCTGGCCGCAGCTCTCGCCGCCCGAACGCAGCGTGGTGCTCAAGCGGGTGGCCGAACACCTGCGAGCGCGCATGCCGGAACTGGCCGACGCGTGGACGGGGCAGGTCGGCGCCACCATCGGCTTCAGCACGCGCGCCTCGCAGCAGGCACCGGATCTGTTCGACTACTACGCCGACCTGATTGCCACGCATGCCTTCGTCGAACCGCGCGTGCGCCCTAACGGCGGCCGCGTGCATGTGGTGCAGGACCCGGTGGGTGTGGTCGCCGCAATCACGCCATGGAACGCGCCACTGGTCTTGCTGTGCTACAAGGTCGCCGCCGCGCTGGCAGCCGGCTGCACGGTGGTGGCCAAGCCCTCGCCGGAAACGCCGATCGACGCCTACATCCTGTCCGAATGCATCAGCGCCGCTGGAGTCCCCGATGGCGTCTTCAATCTGCTCCCCGCCGGCCGTGAGGTGGGCGAGCAACTGATCCGCCACCCGCACGTGGACAAGGTCAGCTTCACCGGCTCCACCCAGGCAGGGCGATCGATCGGCATTGCCTGCGCCGCACGGCTGGCGCGGGTTGGACTGGAGTTGGGCGGCAAATCGGCGGCCATCGTGCTTGAAGATGCCGACCTCGCCAAAGTGCTGCCCAGTCTGGTGCCCTACTCCATGCCGATCGCCGGGCAGGTGTGCTTTTCGTTGTCGCGCGTGCTGGTACCGGCGCAGCGCCGCGAGGAAATCCTGCAGGCGTATTGCGCCGCATTGAGCACGGTGAAACTGGGCGACCCATTCGCCGCCGACACCGGCATGGGACCGCTGGCGCTGAGCCGGCAACTTGAACGCGTGCAGTCGTATATCGCGCGAGGCAACGCCGAGGGCGCGCGCCTGGTCATGGGCGGCGGCCGCCCGGCGCACCTGCCGCGTGGGTTCTTCGTCGAGCCCACCGTGTTTGCAGAGGTCACGACGGACATGACCATTGCCCGCGAGGAAATCTTCGGCCCGGTGGTGTGCTTCATCGACTACCACGACGAGGCCGATCTCATCGCCAAGGCCAACGCCAGCGACTACGGTTTGCACGGCACGATCTACAGCGAAGACGCCGAACGTGCCTATCGCATCGCACGGCGCGTGCGCAGTGGCAGTCATGCGATCAACGGCATGTGGGTCGATATCAGCATGCCGTTCGGTGGCGTCAAGCAGTCGGGCATCGGCCGCGAAGGCGGTATCGAAGGCCTGCATGCCTTCCTCGAAACCAAGACCGTGTATCTGAGCTAGTGCGCGATCGAGCCACCGTGCGATCAGCTGCGTGGTGGCAGTTTCTGCATGTCAACGACCGGCTCGCTGCTTGCTCACCGTTACCTGCGCATCGTTTACCTGCATTCGAAGCGTTCGTACCAAACGCTTTGCATCACGTTTAAACCTTCCGCATACAGCAGTCGCACTCACGCCAGTCACTCCCATCTACCGGAAGACAGCGCCATGGCCATGCCGACCGACTCGATCGCTTTCCACGCCCGTCTTTCGCCGCAACAGCTCGCCGCGCGCGATCTGTTGCTGGGTATCGAATGGACCTACGCCGAACTGGACGACCTGATCGGCCGCCTCGCCGCATTACTGCACAGGCGCGGCTGCGTCGACGGGCAACGGCTCGCGGTCCTGGCGCGCAATTCGGTCTGGCAGGTGGCGCTGCACTTCGCCTGCGGGCGGGTCGGGGCGATCTATGTGCCGCTCAACTGGCGCTTGAGTGCAAGCGAACTGGATGCCCTGCTGCAGCGCGCGGAACCGTGCCTGTTGCTGGGCGACGATGTCGCTGCCGGACGCGCGGAGGTGGAAACCCTGGCAAGCTTCGTGGCCAGCGCCGAAGCACTGGAGCCCCCCGACACGCCATGGATTCCGCCGGATCGCGTCAGCCTGATCCTGTTCACCTCCGGCACCTCCGGCCAGCCTAAAGGTGTGTTGCTGAGCGAGCAGAACCTGCAGCAGGTGGCGCACAACTTCGGCGTCACCACGCGCGTGGATGCGACCAGCAGTTTCCTGTGCGAAGCGCCGATGTTTCACATCATCGGCCTGGTCACCAATGTGCGCCCGGTGCTGGCGGTGGGTGGCTCGATCCAGGTGTCCAATGGCTTCGAGCCCAAGCGTACGCTGGGTTGGCTCGCAGACCGATCGCTGGGCATCACCCACTACGTTGGCGTGCCACAGATGATGCAGGCCTTTCGCAATCAGCCCGGTTTCGATGCCGCAGCGCTGCGGCACCTCACCGCATTGGTCAGCGGCGGCGCGCCCCATGCCAGCGACGATCTGCTCGGCTGGCTGGACGATGGCATCCCGATGGTCTGCGGCTTCGGCATGAGCGAAGCCGGCACCGTGTTCGGCATGTCGGTGAACTGCGAGGTGATCCGCAACAAGCTCGGCGCGGTCGGCATTGCCTCGCCAGCGGTGCAGACCCGCGTGGTCGATGGCAATGGCGACGACTGCGCGGTGGGTGTTCCCGGCGAGCTGTTGTTGCGCGGCCCCAATCTCAGCCCCGGTTACTGGCGCGACCCGCAGGCCAGCGCCGAGGTACTCGATGGCCAGGGATGGTTCCGCACCGGCGATATCGTGCAGCGCGATGCCGACGGCTTCTTCTGGGTGGTCGACCGCAAGAAGGACATGTTCATTTCAGGCGGCGAAAATGTGTACCCGGCAGAGATCGAGGCGGTGCTTGCCGATCACCCGGAGATCCGCGAGTGCGCGGTGGTCGGCATGGCCGACCCGCAATGGGGCGAGGTGGGCTATCTGGCGATCGTTCCGGCCGATGAGGCGCCGGACCTGGAACAGATCCGCAGCTATCTGATCGAACGATTGGCCAAGTACAAAGTGCCCAAACACCTGCGCGTGGTCGATGCGTTGCCGCGCACGGCGACCGGCAAATTGCAGAAAGGGCGCTTGAAGGACGTATTGGCCAATGAGGCTTGACGCGCATCGCACCGACCTACCTGCGCGACCCGAACAGCGCAACGGGCAGCGTGGGCTGCCCGTCGTTTGCTTTCTACACGTTGTCCAATGTGTCAAACAGCCATGCGCTGGACGCCCGTTGATCGTTGGTGCAAATCATCCTGAGCAGCGAGGCAGCGCTCAGGCTTTACCCAAAATCATGCAGACGCATCCAGCAACAAATCGTCTTCGCCAACGCGGTCGTCCACCCACACCGCGCCCTGTTCGGCCATGAGTGCGAGCTGGTTCTCCAGCTCGCGCATCAGCAAACGCACGCCGGGTTTGTGGATTGCGCTGCCGTCGCGGTAGATCACACCGCCCGCGCGTGCCTGCGAGGGCTGCTGCAGCTGAAACGCACGTAACTCGCCACGTGCGATATCCCCGGCCACCATCATGCTCGGCATCACCGCGATGCTGTCGGTACCGAGCAGAATTTCGCGAGTGAAACTGGCCGAGCTGGAACGCAACTGGTCGCGCGTTGCCAGGCCGTGTTCGCGCATCACCTGTGCCACGTCGCGTTCCACATGCTGGCTCAGGGTCGGCAGCACCTGCCGGTACGCCGCAGCTTCGGCAATGCGCACCGGGCCATTGGCGAACAACGGATGGTCGCTGCGCGCCACCAGCGCAATCGGATCCTGGTACAGCACCTTGCGGATCAGCGCGTCGTAACGGGCCAGCGGATACAGCCGCCCCACCACCAGGTCGATCTCGTTGCCGGCCAGCTTGGGCAACAATTCATCGGTGCGGCCGTGCAGCAGGCGCACCCGCAGCGTGGGTTCGGCGCGATACAACGCAGCCAGCACCGCTGGCAGCAAGCCGCTGGCCGCCACCGGCAACGCGCCCACGGTGATCGTGAGCGCATCGTCCTGCAGCAGCCCTTCGAAGGTGTCCTGCGCGCGGCGTAACTGGCCCAGCACTACGTGCGCGGTCTGCACCAGCACCTCGCCCATCGCATTGGGGCGCACGCCGCGCGAGTGCCGCTCGAACAACGGCGCGCCGACGATCTCTTCGATCTCCTGCAAGGCGCGTGTGAGCGCGGGTTGGGTGACATTCAAAACGCGTGAGGCGCGTAGCAGGCTTTTCTGCCGGTCCAGCGCCTCGATGACACGTAGATGCCGGACCTTGATGCGGTGTTCGAAGAACACGGAGGACATGGTCATGGGGGTAGGCCTTACGTTGGGAAGTCGGTTAACGCGGCGAGGCGGCGCACAGCTGCCGCGGGCAGCTCAGCGCGCATCGGGCACACGCCGCGTCTGCATGAAGTCTTCGAACGATTCGCCGCGCATGATCGCGTAGACCTGCAGATTGGTCATACGCACCACGCGCGCGAATTTTTCGATGACGAAGAAATTGGCGCCGTACTGCACCAGCCCGAGCCAGTCGCGCGCACGGATCAGCGCCTTCTCCTGCTCGGTGAGTTCGGCTTCCTGCATCAGGACTTCCGCATCCTGTAAAAAACGATCGCGCCATGGGGCGCGGATCATGTGCCAGAAAAACCGATTGAGGCGCAGCGCACGATTGCTGGTGCGCAGATCGAACAGATACGTGCCGCCGATCTGCTCCATGCCATGGGTTTGCGGATTCATCAGCAGCTCCTCATGCCGCGTCGGCAGTGCGTGCGAGCAGCTCGGCCGAACGCGGCGCGCCGGCCGCTTCTTCGCCCGGCTCGTACAGCACCACGGTCATCGCGGTGGTGGTCATCAGGTAGTAGTTCTGATGCAGCTTGCGGATCGGCCCGTCGAGGGCGCCGCGCATCGCCAGCCACATGATCTGCTCCACGCTCTCTGCACCGCCCAGGCGTACGTAGTCGGTGTGGGTGAGATCTGTCAGCGTTTCCGGCGCGTGCTGGAAGCGGTCCAGAAACTCCATGTCCCACTCGGTGTTGTTGAAGCCGGTGCGCTCGCCATGGATCTGATGCGATAGCCCGCCGGTGCCAACCACTACCACCCTGAGATCTTGCGGGTAAGACTCGATCGCACGACGCACCGCCTGGCCCAGGCGGTAGCAACGGCGTGCCGTCGGCAGCGGGTATTGCAGGACGTTGATCGCAATCGGCACCACCGTGCCCGGCCAGTCCGGCACATGCGGCCACAGCAGCGGCAGCGGAGCCGCGCAGCCGTGGTCGATGGGCTTGTCCTGAAACACCGTCAGATCGAATTCGTCGTTGACCAGGCACTCGGCGATATGCGCTTGCAGCTGCACATCGCCGCGGATCGCAGGCAGGTTACGCAGGCCTGCGCCTTCGTCGGCAACCGGAAAGCGCTCGCCGACGCCCAGCGCGAAGGTCGGATACAGATCAAAGAAAAAGGTCGTGCAGTGGTCGTTGTAGAAGAACACCAGCACGTCGGCCCGCTGTTCGGCCAGCCACTCAGCCACCGGCGTGTAGCCGTCGAACAACGGCTTCCACACCGGATCCTGTTGCTTGCCCTTGTCGTAGGCCACGCCGATGGTGGGAACGTGCGAGGTTCCGATGCCGCCGATGATGCTAGCCATGCTTTGCTCCTGCGACGCACCGCCACCAGCAAAAGGCAGCGCGCACGCCATTGATTGAGTCAGGATCGACGATGCAATGGATCCCAACACGGACGACCAACCACTCCGGATCGCCAAAACGGTATCCTTGGGATCCAAATTGCCATCAAGCGACCTCATCTGCAAGGTTTTTATACAAATAATTGCGAGTTTTCCCCCTTCGAAGGAACGTGCGCTGCAGTACGGCGCGAGAGAATGGAGCCAATGGCGAACACCCACCGATTGCAAGCGGTACAGCAGCTACGCGAATTGATCCTGTGCGGCACCTTTGCCCCCGGCGAGCGCATCACCGAGGCGGCCCTGGCCGAGCGCCTGGCCATTTCGCGCACGCCCATTCGCCAGGCGCTGCCGGCGTTATGCCAGGAGGGCCTGTTGGTGCAGGTCGGTAACCGTGGCTATGCGATACGGCGCTTCAGCCAGCAGGAAAGCCTGGATGCCCTGGCGGTGCGTGCGCTGATGGAGGGCATGGCAGCGCGCACGGTGGCCGAACAGGGCGCATCGGCCACCTTGCTCTCCACCCTGCGTGATTGTCTGTGCGAAGGCGACCGGCTGTTTGCCAAGCGCAGCCTTGATGCCGGCGACGAGCAGACCTACGGCGCGATCAATGCCCGCTTCCATCGCGCCATCGTGGTGGCGGCCAACAAACCGATCCTTACCGAGACCGTGGACCGCTGCACGCTGGTGCCGTTCGTCAGCCCGGTCAACGTGGTGTTCGGTCAGCGCACTGCCACGCTTGCTTATGACGACCTCTATTACGGGCACCGCCAGCATGGTGCGATCGTCGCGGCTATCGAGCAACGCGATGGCGCACGTGCGGAATTGCTGTTCCGCGAACATGCCAATACGCAGCGGCACAGCATGGGCCTGTGATGCCTCGTGGGTGCACGGGGCCGCGCGCCGAATAAAGGGACTGGCATCGGGCATCGATGTACGTGAAGCGGATGTCGGTCGTACCTGCGACGCATGACCACGCATACAGCAAGACATGGCGCCATTCGACCATGCACGCCGACCAAGACGATCGGCGTGCATGCCGCCTTGCTTGCGCTATAGCGAGTGCACGAACATCAGGTTGAAGGTGTTTCCGGCTACCGAGTTCTTGACCTCGACCGGCAGGTAGACATTAAAATTGAGCACGTTCTTCGCGTCCAACCGCCACGAAAGCCCTGGCCCCATGTAGAACTGTGTGCGTTTGCTGTCGGGCACGCGCTGGCCATTGGTCCGGTTATCTTGCAGCTGCTGTAGGTAGAAGCCGTTGACACCGACCCGCAGCTGCTCGGTCACCTTGACCGAGCTGGCAAAATTCAGCCACGCCAGATCGCCTGCCTGGCCGTTGCGGAACTGGAAACCAGGAATTGGCGGCACTCCACCGGCACGGTCGGTGCGGAAGTTGTACATGTAATGCAGCCGCATGCTGACCTCCCAGTTATCGGTGGGCTGTACCGTAAATGCCCAATGCGGCGAGAACGACCAGTAGCCGGTGCTCTGGTTGATCGCGATGTCGCGATCGAACTTGCCCACCGGTGCAAATGCCACCAGGGCGAAGCGCTGAAACAGCAAGATCCGGTCGTTGCGCATCACCGGCGGCATCTGCAACGCCGCCCCGATCGCGATATCGCCAATGCCGAATCCGTTGTCGCTCAACCGCACCGGGCTGTCGGCGGCAAACGAGGCATTCTGGTTGACCAGCGGCACGATGGCGTCGACGGAAATCGTGCCACCCAGCCATTTGTAGGGCGTCACGTAGATAAGCTGGGTCAGCGCTGCCGAGCTGCTGATCTTCGGATCGCGAAACGCCGGCGAATCTTTGCCTTGCGCATCCAGCACGGCATTCAGGTGTGCATGGCGCAGATATTCGATCACCGTCCAACCAGGTTGGGTGGAACCAAAACCATCGAAAAAACTGGTGCCACCCAGGTTGATGCCTTGCGGCACCGGAACTGTGTCAGGCACGGCTTGTGCGGAGGCCGCCGCCGGCGCCAGCGCACCCAGCAGCAGAGTCAAGCTGCCGGCGCGCAGGCGATGCGACCGGAGCGATGAGCGACGACGAGCAACAAACGAACATGCGCGTTCCACTAGGCGATTCTCCAACGAAGATGGGCGATTGAGGCAACGCGACTTGGGGGAGAGCAGTGTCGAGATGCCGCCTGTCAGGGCCGGCGACATCGTTGAACAGACAGACCGCGATCAATCTCGGTCAGTGCGCCTCGACGCGCAGCAGCAATGCGCCGAGGCGTTGCTTGAACAACCATTGGTTGTCTTGGTGCACCAGCACATCGTCGAAGGTGCCGATCAGTGCAGGCGCCTGCGCCGTCCAGGGGACAGACGCGTCGGCCTGCGGTGCGCTGTAGAGCAGCACATGGCTATGCGCATGGGCCAGCGTGCTCGATTGGACGCTGACCAGGGTATTGAGCATCAAATGACAGGTGTTGCGTGGCGCGCGAGCGCGGAAAGCCTCCAAGATCGCTTCGCGTCCATGCACGGGCACGTCAGGTGCGCTCGGGCGCGCAAACACGCCATCGTCAGTAAACAATGCAGCGAGTTGCTCGTAATCGTGGCGATCGTTGTAAAGCGCAAACCGGCGGATCAATTGCTCGCAGGCAATGATGATCGATGCATCGTCGTGCATGCAGCCTCCTTGAAGTCCAGCCATTACCGGTCGACGCGGTCAGCAGCTGCCGCGGCTAGGCAGACGCCGCTTCACCTGCGCCATCACGCGGCCTGCAACCAATCGCGCAGCGCCACCGTCACCGCAGCGGGTGCTTCCACCGGCGCCATATGCCCGCACTCTTCGAACACGGCCAAGCGCGCCTGCGGAATCTGCCGCGCCATGTCTTGATGCCGTGCCAGCGGGCTCCAGGCATCCTGGCGCCCAACCCCCAGTAAGGTGGGGCAGCGGATCTGCGCAAGCACCGGCGCGGCATCCGGGCGCTCCAGCAACGCGTTGACCTGACCGGCAAAGCTCTGCGCGGTTTGGCGCTGCACCATCGCGCTGAGGTCTTGCATCACGCCGGTATCGGCGATGCGTGCGGGGTGCAGCATCGGTGGCAACCAGGCCAGCGCCAGCGCATGCATGCCTTGCGCCTGCGCCAGATCCACCAGCGCCTGGCGCTCCTCGCGTTCGCCATCGCGACGCGGCGCAATGCCAGTATCGAACAGTGCCAGCTGCGTCACCCGCTCGGGCGCCTGACGCATGATCTCCAGCGCCACCCGCCCGCCCATCGAGTGCCCGGCCAGCGCAAACTGCGGCGGTGCGATGGCCAGCACATGGGTAGCCATCTGCACGATGCTGTCGAACCCGGGGAAATCCAGTACCTGCACATCGGCCAGATCGGCCAGCGCATCGCGCTGCGGCTGCCAGATAACGGCGTCGCAGAGCAGGCCGCAAAGCAGCAGCAAGGTGGGTCTAGATGTGTGCGAAACGGAAGTCATGCCGCGACTGTAGCCACGCCGGCCGCGTGCGTCGTATGGAAGATGCGGCCTACGCTATAAGCTTTTAGACATAAAGCGTCGACTGGGCCGGCCAGGCAGAGAGCAGGCCGGCAGACGTAAGATTGCCTACGCGCCGCCGGATGCCCGTTGCCACAACACATCGACCAGCGGCGGCAGCCTGCCGGCCAGGCCGAGCACAGATCCACGCAGCAGGGTCAGGTGCATCTCGTCGTTGGAAAACACGTTGTTGATCGCATCGAAAGCGTACGCGGCCACGGCATTTTCACTGCGGCGGGTACGCGCCCAGCGCTGCAGCCGGTGCGCAGCGGCCCAATCCGCACGTTTGACGAGCGCGGCGCGCACTTCCGCACGCAGTGCAGCGACATCGCGCAACCCCAGGTTGACGCCCTGCCCCGCCAGCGGATGCACCACATGCGCGGCGTCGCCCAGGGTCAGCACGCGACCACTGACGTACTGCTCCACCAATTGCCGTTGCAGCGGGAATGCCGTGCGTGCGGAGGCCACACGCACTTCACCCAGGCGCGCGGCAAAGGCCTGGGTCAACTCGCGCGAAAACGTCGCGTCGTCCAGTTGCAGCACACGTTCGGCATCGCTATCGGGCAACGTCCAGACAATCGAACTACGGCCATCGGCAAACGGCAGAAACGCCAGTGGTCCGGTGGTCAGAAAGCGCTGCCATGCAGTGGCCTGGTGCGGCTGTTCGGTCTCCACGAAAGCAACCACGCCCCGTTGCGCGTAGGCGTGCCGCGACACCGGCAGGCCGGTCAAATCGCGCAAGGTGGACGACGCGCCATCGGCCGCGATGGCAATGGCCGCTTCCAGCCGGCTGCCATCGTCCAGGCGCAGGCGCACGCTGCCGGTGTCCTGCTCCAGTTCGGCCACGCGCGCCGGGCAATGCACTTGGATCCCGGCGCTGTGCACGGCCGCCCACAGGCGATCGACTAGCAACGCATGTTCGACGATCCAGCCGAGTTGTTCGCGACCCAATGTATCGGCGTCGAAGCAAAGCTCGCCGCCACCGCCGGCATCCCAGACCCGCATGCGTCGATATGGCTGCACGCGCGCGGTGCGCACCGCGTTCCACACGCCCAGGCTGTCGAGCAATGCGGCGTTGTCGGCAGCGAAGGCGTAGACGCGCAGATCCGGCTGATCGGCGCGCCAGCTTGCCGGGTCGCGCCCTTCGACCAGGGCCACGCTCAGGCCGGCGTCGGTCAGCGCCAGCGCGCAGGCGGCACCAACCACGCCGCCGCCGACGATCACCGCATCGCGCGTACAGCGGCGGCTCATGCGATACCCCGGCAGAGCTGCGGGACATCGCCACGGAAGCCCATCGCGCCGCCGACCAGCATCGATTGCAGCGGCGCTGCCTGCGAAGTCGCGAACAAACCGAGGCTACGCAACGGCCGCAGCAACGGTGCCGGATTGCCGGTCAGCCGCGCCAGACCGCTGGAAAACCCGATGGTGTGCTCGCGATCCACCCGCCGCCGCGCAAGATACTCGGCCAGCAACGCGCCGGCACCGGCATCGCTGCGATCGTGTTCGATCAACTCGGCCAGCGTCAGTGCATCGCGCAATCCCAGATTGAAGCCCTGCGCACCGATAGGGTGCAGCGTCTGCGCCGCGTTGCCGAGCAGGACCACGCGCTCGGCGACCAGGTCGTTGGCCAGCACCTGCACCAGCGGGTAGGCGCTGCGCTCGCCGCTGGCGACAAAGCGCCCGGCACGCCAGCCGGCCGCACGCTGCAAGCGGGCAAGCCAGCCGGCGTCATCGAGCGCGGCCACGGCGTCGGCCTCGGCACGCGCCACGCAGTGGATCGCGCCGTAGTGGCGGTCGCCGCGTGGCAGCAATGCGGTTGGTCCGTGTTCGCCAAACCGCTCCCAGGCCGTGCCATCGGGCGGCCGGGAGGCGCGCACACGTGCCACGAACAAGGTCTGCAGGAAATCGTGCGTGTCGGTGTCGATGTGCAGCAACTCGCGCACCGCGCTGTTGCTGCCATCGGCGCCGACCACCAGTTTGGCGTGCACACGCTGCTCGCCAGCCTCGGTGGTCAGGCGCACCGCGCGCAGGCCGTCCTGCACCGGCTCCACGCCGATGCAACGTGCCGGGCGGTAACGGCGTAGATGGGTCAATTCGTCCAGGCGCGCCTGCAAGGCATCGCCGAAGTCGCGCGCCACCACCACCTGGCCGAAAGCGTCGCGGCCGTAATCGGCCGCGTCCAGTTGCACGCGACCGAAGTCGCCGGCGCGGCTGACATGGATGCGCCGGATCGGCCCGGGCGGGCTGCGCAGCTTGGCCATCACCCCAAGCGCGCCGAGCGCATTCACGGTGGCCGCGGCGAAACTGAGGTTGCGTTGGTCGAACACCGCCGGCGGCGTGCCGGCCGGGGTGGCCTCCACCAGCCCGACATCCAGGCCGAGGCGGTCCAGCGCAATCGCCAGGCTGGAGCCGACCAGGCCGCCGCCAACGATCAGAACGTCATGGGGAAGTGTCATCCCGACATGATAAGCCTTCGCCCATGCGCGTTGCCGCCGAAGGCTGGGACATCTTGCCGCGCCCGCTGCCGCCTGCGGCCCGCATGGCTCGCAGGTGCCGCAGGCACTCCCCGCGCCGATTGCACGCTGCCGCAAGGCGCGGGCAGCGCCGCTTCCACGCTACACTCGCGGACCTGTGATCCGGCTCCCTTCGCGCATGACTCCTCGCTCGCACGACACCCTGATTCTGAGCCTGCTCGCCTTGCTGATGGCGGCCACGCGGATCAACCACTTCGCGCCGGTTCCGGACGCGTCCTGGGCGGTGTTCTTCATCGGTGGCTTCCACCTGGCCGCTCGCACCCGGCTGGCATTCCCGCTGTTGATGGGGCTTGCGGTGGCAGTGGATTGGCTGGTGATCACCCAACAGGGCCTGAGCTTCTGGCAGCACTACTGCGTGTCGCCGGCGTATTGGTGCCTGATCCCGGCGTACTTCGCGTTGTGGGCTGGCGGCGTGTGGCTGCGCCGGCACTATCACGGCGCGCAGTGGAGCGCGCTGGCCAGGCTGGTGCCCGCCCTGCTGATCGCCGTGGCGCTGTGCCAGCTGATCGCCCAGGGCAGCTTCTACTGGATCAGCGCCAGCGTGGCCGAACCGACCGTGTCCGGCTGGTTCAAGAATTACACCGACTGGCTGGGCCCGTACCTGCGCAGCGCCGCGCTGTATGTGGCCGCTGCGGCGGCAATCCAGGTGGCTGCCGAGCCGCTGGCCGCCCCGCGTCGCCAGCCCCACGCCGGCTGAGTCATGGGCAACCGACTCTCACGTATCTATACGCGTACCGGCGACGACGGCAGCACCGGCCTGGGCGATGGCAGCCGGACCGGCAAGGACGCGCTGCGCGTCAATGCCTACGGCACCGTGGACGAAGCCAATTCGGCCATCGGCGTATTGCTGGCCGCACCCGGGGTGCCGGAGCCGATCGCCGCACTGCTGACCACTGTGCAGCACCAGTTGTTCGACCTGGGAGGCGAGTTGTGCATTCCTGGCCACGCGGCCATCGAGGCGGCCGACATCGAGACGCTGGAGCGCCAGCTGGACGCCTTCAACGACACACTGCCCGCATTGAAGGAATTCATCCTGCCGGCCGGTGGCGAAGCGGCCGCGCGCTGCCATCTGGCCCGCACCATCGTGCGCCGGGCCGAGCGCGAGACCGTTGCGTTGTCGCGCCAGGAAGCGGTGCGCAGCGAGGCGATCGGTTACCTCAACCGCTTGTCGGACCTGCTGTTCGTGCTGGCGCGCGTGCTTGCGCGTGTCGACGGACAGCAGGAAGTCCTGTGGCGGCATGACCGCCGGCGCGGTTGAGCATGTGCCCGGCTCGACGGAGAGGCTAGAGTTGCCCCATGTTGGTCTTTACCCATCCCGCCTGCCTCGGTCACGACGCCGGCCCTGAACACCCCGAAAGCCCCGCCCGCCTGGAAGCGGTGGTCGAGGCCCTGCGCGCCGCGTTCCCGGATCTGGACTGGCGCGAGGCGCCGCTGGCCAAGCTCGGCGACCTGTGCCGGGTGCACGAGCGCGAGCAGGTGGACGCGGTGCTGGAAACCGCCTTCGACGGCTATCGCCAGCTGGACGTGGACACGCGCATGGTGCCCGCCTCGCGCGCGGCCGCCCTGCGCGCTGCAGGCGCCGGCATCGCCGCCGTGGACGCGGTGATGCAGGACCAGACCCGCACCGCCTTCTGCGCAGTGCGCCCGCCCGGCCACCACGCCACCGCGCAGGTCTCGATGGGCTTTTGCCTGTTCAACAACATCGCCGTGGCCGCCGCCCACGCGCGCGACCGGCATGGGCTGGAGCGCATCACCATCGTGGATTTCGACGTCCACCACGGCAACGGCACCCAGGCGATCTTCGAGCGCGACCCGGCCGTGCAGTACCTCAGCACGCACCAGTCCGGGTTGTTCCCGCACTCGGGCAGCGTGTACGAGCGCGGCGTGGGCAACATCCACAACCTGCTGCTGCCGCCTGGCAGCGACGGCCTGCGCTTTCGCAATGTGTGGGAAGACGAGATGCTGCCGCTGATCGATACCTTCCGCCCGCAGCTGATCCTGATCTCCGCCGGCTTCGATGCGCATCTGCGCGACCCACTGGCCGACCTGATGCTCGACGACGACGATTTCGCCTGGCTCACCGGTGCCCTGCGCACCCTGGCCGACCGCCATGCGCGCGGCCGCGTGGTCTCCATGCTGGAAGGCGGCTACGACCTGCAGGCGCTACGCGAAAGCAGTGTGGCGCACGTGGCCGCACTGCGCTGAGCCTGCCGGGACAGCAGTCGCGCCACCGGTTGCGATGAACCTCGCCCCCCCGATGCGGGCGCTCTTCATTGCCCCTATGCGGGGTATGCGGCAAGCTAGTCGCCATTTTATTGGTTGAACCCACGCGTGCGCCGAGCTCTCCGCCTGCTGCCCCTGCCCTTGAGCATCGCCATCTGCCTCCCGGCCATGGCTGCCGACAAGCCGTTGAACTGGGGTTTGTGCCCGGCCGTGGACCCGCTGCCTGGTTTCGATGGCGCCCCCGCCGCCGACGCCAAGGCCGCCGAGATGCGCCAGCAGCTGCCGACCGACATCGAAGGCGACCAGTTGTCCGGCACCAGCACCACTCCGCAGTACCAGGGCAATGTGGCGCTCAAGCGCGGCGACCAGTTCCTGGGAGCCGACAACCTGCGCATGGACACCGAAACCGGCAACTACATCGCCGAAGGCAATGTCCGCTACCAGGACACCTCCTTCCGCATGGTCGCCGACCGTGCCGAAGGCAATCAGGACACCGACGCCCACAAGGTCAGCAACATCCAGTACCAGCTGGTAGACCGGCGCGGCAATGGCGCGGCCCAATCGGTGGACCTGCAGGGCCAGGTCGGGCAGATGCACCGTTCGACCTATACCACCTGCGACCCCTCGCAGCCGATCTGGCGGGTCCGCGCGCCGGAGATCGACGTCGACAACGAAGAAGGTTTCGGTACCGCACGCAATGCGGTGCTGCAGATCGGCAAGGTGCCGGTGCTGTATTTCCCGTGGTTCAAGTTCCCGATCGACGACCGCCGCCAGACCGGCTTGCTGTTTCCGCAATTCGGCCTGTCCGGGCGTAACGGTTTCGATTACCTGCAACCGATCTACCTCAACCTGGCGCCGAACTACGATGCCACCCTGCTGCCGCGCTACATGAGCAAGCGCGGTTTCATGTTCGGCACCGAATTCCGCTACCTCTATGAGGGCGGTCGCGGCGAAATCACCGGCAACTATCTGCCCAATGACAACCTGCGCAAGAAAGACCGCGGCAGCGTTTTCTATAGCGGCTACCACAACGTCAACAGCCATTGGCAGGCGCGTAGCAGCATCTCCTGGGTCAGCGACACGCGCTATGTGGAGGACTTCACCAGCCGCATCAATGGCATGGGCTCGGCGTCCAGCCTGCAAAGCACCGTGGGCATCTACGGCACCGGCGAAACCTGGACAGCCGGCCTGATGGCCGACCGCTGGCAGCTGACCGACTACACGCTGGACGAACAGGCGCTGCCCTACAACCGGCAGCCGCGCGCGTATTTCACCTGGGAGAAGCCGTTCGGCATCTTCGAAGCGGGCGTGTATGCCGAAGCGGTGCGTTTCACTCATGACGACTCGTACTTCGTCCAGCCTCCGAGCCCCAGCACTCCAGGCGAAACAAACAGCCGAGACGATAACGACGAATACGTCCGCACCAACATCCGCAACAGGGAGTACGGCAGCGGCTCGCGCCTGGACGTCAAACCCTACATCTCGATGCCGTTGTCGGGCGCAGCCTGGTTCATCACCCCGACCGTGGCGTGGCGCTATACCGCGTATCAGCTGGATTCCATTGTCGCAAACACCGCGCCGCTGACCGGCAACCGCTCTCCCACGCGCAGCCTTCCGATCACCTCGCTGGATGCAGGCCTGTATTTCGATCGCGAAACCTCGCTGTTCGGGACCAACTATCTCAATACGCTGGAACCGCGCATGTACTACCTGTACGTGCCCTACCGCGACCAGGATGATCTGCCGGTCTTCGACACCCGTCCGTTCACCTTCAGCTACGGTCAATTGTTTCGCGACAGCCGCTACACCGGTGCCGATCGCCAGAACGACGCCAACCAATTGACCCTGGCCGTGACCTCACGCTGGCTACGTCAAGAGGATGGGCGCGAGAAGCTGTCGCTGAGTGCCGGTCAGATCCTGTACTTCAATGATTCGCTGGTGACGATCAACAGCTCCGCTGCCAACAGCGAGCAACCCATCGAACAGGGCAAGTCCGCCTGGGTGGCCGATGCCAACTACATGATCAACGACCGCTGGTCCATGGGCGCCACCTACCAATGGAACCCGAACTCGCGCAAGGAAGATCTGGCCAGCCTGCGCACGCGCTACCTGCTGGGCAACGACGGCATCATCAATCTGGCCTACCGCTATCGCCGCGATCTGATCAGCAATAACGACCAGTTGAAACAGGCCGACTTCTCGTTCCTTTACCCGATCAACCCCACCTGGAGTGCGGTTGGCCGTTATTACTACTCGCTGCTGGATCGCGAGCCGCTGGAAATCATCGGTGGCGTGCAGTGGGACAGCTGCTGCCTGGCGGTCCGCGCACTGGTGCGCCGCTTCGTGCGCAACCGCGATGGCGAGATGGACAACTCCATCCAGTTCGAGTTTGTCCTCAAGGGCTTGAGCTCGTTTGGCCAGAACACGGATCGCACTTTGCGCCGTGCTATTCTCGGCTATTACCGCGACGACCTGTACCTGGTCCCGCCCAGCAATACCAACACCACGAGCAATCCGGACGATTACGATCCGAACCTGATTCCATGACCAAGCCTTTCTCTGTCGTTCTTGCCTCGTTGCTGGTCATCACCAGCACGGTTTCGCCGTTGGCCTCGGCCCAGCAATCCCAGCCGCTGGATCGCATTGCAGCCATCGTCGACGAAGACGTGGTGCTGCAGAGCGAGCTTGATCGCGCGGTGCGCAACGTCAAGTCGCAGTACGCCGGCCGCGAAAACCAGCTGCCGCCGGACGACGTCCTGCAGCGCCAGGTGCTCGAGCGCTTGGTGTTGGTCAAGTTGCAGGTCGGCCGCGCCGACGGCAGCGGCATCCGCGTCAGCGACGAGGAACTCAACCGCGCCATCGCCAGCATCGCCCAGCAGAACGGCACCACCGTGGATGGCTTGCGCCAGAAGCTGGCCGCCGACGGCATGGGTTATGCCGATTTCCGCGCTTCGGTGCGCGACGAAATCATCGTGCAGCGCCTGCGTCAGAGCTTCGCGCAGAGCCGCATCAGCGTGAGCGAAGGCGAAGTGGACGCCGCGCTGGCCCAGCAGGCCACCACCGGTAGCCAGTACCACCTGGCGCACATCCTGGTCGGCTTGCCGGAAGGTGCGACCGCCGAGCAGATCGCCACCGGCCAGAAGAAGGTCGATGGCGTCAAGGCCTTGATCGACAAGGGCGAGCTGGATTTCTCCGCAGCCGCAGTGCGTTATTCGGATAGCCCGAATGCGCTGGAAGGCGGCGACCTGGGCTGGCGCAGCCTGGACGAGATCCCCAACGCATTCGCCCAGCTGATCCGCGACATGCAGCCCGGTCAGGTCGCCGGTCCGTTGCGCGGCCCGAGCGGTTTCCAGTTGCTCAAGCTGGTGGAAATGCGCGACGCCAATGCCGGCGGCGAAAAGAAGCTGGTCACCGAATACAACGCACGCCACATCCTGGTGCGCATCAACGACAGCCAGACCGAGGCGCAGGCCAAGGCCAAGATCGATACGTTGCGCGCACGTATCACCGGCGGCGCCGACTTCCAGGCAACGGCCAAGGAGTCTTCCGAAGACACCAATAGCCGTGGTCAGGGTGGTGATCTGGGTTGGTTCCCGGCCGATGCGTTCGGCCCGGACTTTGGCAAGCAGGTCGAAGGACTGGCAGACGGCGCGGTGTCCGAGCCGTTCCGTACGCAGGCGGGCTGGCACATTGTGCAGCGCGTCGGCAGCCGCCAGACCGACGTCAGCGCCGAAAATCAGCGTGCGCAGATCCGTGAAACGATCGGTCGCCGCAAGCTGGAAGAAGAGTACAACCGCTATCTGCAGGAACTGCGCGGCGAAGCGTATGTGAGCTACCGTACCGGCGACCGCGCCGATGACAACGCCACAGCCGCTCCCGCCAAGTCGGCAGACCCGGCAGCGCCTGCGGAACCGACGACGCCGCCGGCAGAGCCGACGCCCTGATTCCGGACGCCCGGAGTTCATGATGGTCCCGTCGCTCGCGCTGGTGCCAGGCGAGCCGGCTGGAATCGGGCCGGAGCTGTGCGTCCGGCTCGCGCAGCGGCTGCGTTCCGACGCACATCTGATCGCCTACGCCGATCCCGACACCCTGCACGGCGCCGCAAAGGCGCTGTCGTTGTCTGTGCGCTTGCTCGATCCCGGCCAGCCGGCACGCGCGCCAGGCGACCTGCCGCTGCATCCGGTTCGCCAGGCGGTGGCAACGCGCTTTGGCGCTCCAGACCCAGCCAATGCAGCGGCGGTGATTGCCGGCTTGCGTGAGGCCGCGGGCGCGTGCCTGGCCGGCCGCCTGCAGGGCATCGTCACCGGCCCGGTGCACAAGGCAGTGATCAACGCCGGCGGCATTCCCTACACCGGCACCACCGAGCTACTGGCCGAACAGGCAGACTGCCCGGTGGTGATGATGCTGGCCAACAGCATCGTGCGCGTGGCGCTGGTGACCACCCATCTGCCGCTGCGTGCAGTGGCAGATGCGATCACCCCCGGTGCCCTGCTGCAGTGCCTGCGCATCACCCACACCGCGATGCAGCGCGACTTCGGCCTGGAGCATCCACGCATCGCCGTGCTCGGCCTCAATCCGCATGCCGGCGAAGACGGGCACCTGGGCCGTGAAGAACTGGATATCGTCATTCCGGTACTGGAGCGGCTGCGTGGCGAGGGCATGCAGCTGATCGGCCCGCTGCCGGCGGACACTGCGTTTTTGCCGCAAAAACTGAGCGGTTTCGATGCGGTGGTCGCGATGTATCACGACCAGGGCCTGCCGGTGCTCAAGTACAGCGGTTTCGAGCAGGCAGTGAACATCACCCTCGGGTTGCCCTACCCGCGCGTGGCGGTGGATCACGGCACCGCGCTGGAACTGGCCGGCCGCGGAATCGCAGACCCGTCCAGCCTGATGGCGGCCACCGAGCTATGCGCGCGCCTGGCGGCACGCCGCTAACCCGCCTGCGCTTACCTGTTGCCGGCATGCCGCATCGGGCACGCCGCCCATCCCCAGGCCGTAAAGCGGCCAACAAGTACGACGGCGCAGCCGCCAGAGGAGTGCGGCCGGTGCTCGGTGCGGCATGTATCACTCGTCCACTGCGGTTGTGAGCGCGCCGTCCGCACCCACCCGACGGCTGCTTGCTACGGTGTGTCAGCCGCTCCACACCACACGCGATCCCTGTACCAAGCATGCGGTAGCGTGCACGTCGCCCATCTGGCGGCGCCTGGTGCGCGCAACGGGCCCGCGTGCAGGCGCTGCCTCCGTTAAACTGCACAGATGAATTCTTCTTTCAGCGCACCGGCCAAGAAGTCGCTTGGCCAGCACTTTCTTGCCGACCGGTATTACATCGACCGTATCGTGCAGGCGGTGGACCCGCGCGCCGGCCAGCATCTGGTCGAGATCGGTCCGGGCCAGGGCGCCATCACCTTCCCGCTGCTGCGCAAGCATGGCGCCTTGACCGTGATCGAATTCGATCGCGACCTGATTGCGCCGTTGACCGAGGCCGCTGCGCCCATCGGCGAACTGAGCATCATCCATCGCGATGTGCTCGGCGTGGATTTCACCGCGCTGGCCAACGGCACGCCGATCCGCCTGGTCGGCAACCTGCCCTACAACATCTCCTCGCCGATCCTGTTCCATGCGCTGGACCATGCTGCCGCGGTGGCCGATATGCACTTCATGCTGCAAAAGGAAGTGGTCGACCGCATGGCTGCCGGCCCCGGCAGCAAGGTCTATGGGCGGTTGAGCGTGATGCTGCAGGCGTATTGCGAGGTCACTGCGCTGTTCGTGGTGCCGCCGGGCGCCTTCCGGCCGCCGCCGAAGGTGGATTCGGCAGTAGTGCGGCTGGTGCCGCGCGACCCGGCCACGGTGCAGATCAAGGATCGCCGCCGCTTCGCCGACGTGGTGCGTGCCGGTTTCGGGCAACGCCGCAAGACCTTGCGCAATGCCTTGTCCACCGTCTGCGAACCGGCGCATTTCGAAGCTGCCCAGGTGCGCCCGGACGCACGTGCCGAACAACTCGAGGTCGCCGATTTCATCCGGCTGGCCAATGTCGAGCTGGCTTGAGCGCCGCTCCCACACGGTTTTATTTAGACTTTCGCCATGCAAGATGATCCGCGCTATCGGGTCGAGGTCGAGGTATCGCCCCGCTTCCTCGCTCATCAATCCACCCCGGACGAGGGCCGCTATGCTTTCGCCTACAGCATTCGCATCCAGAATGCGGGCGCCGTGCCTGCGCGCCTGATCGCGCGGCATTGGCTGATCACCGATGGCAATGGCCGGACCGAGCAGGTCGATGGCGAGGGCGTGGTTGGCGAGCAGCCGTGGCTGCGCCCGGGCGAAGCTTTCCACTACACCTCCGGCGTGCTGCTGGAGACCGAGCAGGGACAGATGCAAGGCCACTACGACATGGTGGCCGACGATGGCACCGAATTCACCGCCCCGATCGCCGCCTTCGTGCTGAGCGTACCCAGGACGCTGCACTGATGGATGTTGGACTGATGGAGCGCGCGCAATGAGCGTCTGGGCAATCGGCGACCTGCAAGGGTGCTACGACATCACCCAGCGGTTGCTGGAAAAAATCAATTTCGACTCCGCACATGACACGCTGTGGTTCTGCGGCGACCTGGTCAACCGTGGCGGGCAGTCGCTAGAAACGCTGCGTCTGGTGCATTCGTTGCGCGCACACAGCGTGGTGGTGCTGGGCAATCACGACCTGTCGCTGCTGGCGATCGGCGCACGTTCGGAAGAAGAACAGCGCAAGGTCAACCCGGATCTGCTGCGCATCGTGCTGGCCGAGGATCGCGACGCGCTGCTCGACTGGCTACGCATGCAGAAGCTGGCGCACGTGGACCGCGAACTGGGCTGGATGATGATTCACGCCGGGCTGGCGCCGAAGTGGACCACGCAGACGGCCGAGAAACATGCGCGCGAGGTCGAGCAGCAATTGCAGGGCGGTGGTTACCGCAAACTGTTGCGCAACATGTACGGCGATCAGCCGGGCTGGTCGCCGGGCCTGAGCGGTTACGACCGCAGCCGCGCGATCATCAATCTGTTCACGCGCATGCGCTATTGCACCCCGCGCGGGCGCATCGCCACCGACGACAAGGGCACGCCGGGGACGCAGGCGCAGGGCCTGTATCCATGGTTCGAAGTGCCGGGCCGGGTCGAGCGCGATCTGAAGATCGTCTGCGGGCATTGGTCTGCGCTGGGCCTGACCATCACCCAGGGCGTGCATGCCATCGATACCGGCGCGGTGTGGGGCGGCAAGCTCACTGCCTTGCAGCTGGATACCGACGAGCTGCGCGTGGTGCAGGTGCCGGGACGCGAAGTGACCGGGCCGGCACCGACGGCGCGTGCTCCGCGGCGTCCACGCGAGCGTCAGGGGCGCCAGCGTTCGCGCGGCAACCGCGGCGGCAATGCGACGAACGCTGCAGCGGCTCCAAACCCGCAAGCCGATCCACCACAGGATTGATTGCGCAAGGCGCCCGTCGTCATGGCGATGGCGGGCATTGCAGAGCGCATGGCTCAGCGGCGCTGGTAATCCACAAACGAAAACGCATAAGCATGCCGGCTATCAGCAGCATGCAACTCACGCCGCACGGGCGACCACACCGCCGGGTCGATGGGCGGAAAATGCGTGTCGGCATCGTCCACTGCAGTGTCCACTTCGGTCACCGCCAGCAGATCGGCACGCTCCATGGTCAGGCGATACACTTCACCGCCACCGATCACGCACAGCTCCTGCGCGCCATCTTGCGCGGCGCGTTCGATCGCCTGCTCCACCGATGCCACCGCCTGCATACCGTCGAACGGTACCTGCCCCGAGCGCGTCAGCACCAGATTCAAGCGCCCCGGCAACGCACGCCCCAACGACTGTGCCGTCTTGCGCCCCATCAGGATCGGCTTGCCCAGCGTCAACGCCTTGAAGCGTTTGAGGTCATCGGGCAATTTCCAGGGCAAGTCGTTATCGCGACCGATGGCGTTGTTGCGATCGAAGGCGACGATGAGGTGGAGCCGGGAGCGGGGAGCGGCGACCGGGGACCCGGAGAGCGAATCCTGGGGAAGCTTTGTTGTTGCCATTGGTGCTGTTCGGGACCGGGGACCCGGGACCGGGGACCCGGCGGGCGAATCCTGGCAAAGCTCCGTTGCTGCTGTTGTTGCTATTGCCGGGTCCCGGGTCCCCGGTCCCCGGTCCCGACTACTCTCCCGACTCATACCGCCACCGGTGCCTTGATCGCCGGATGCGGGTCGTAGCCTTCGATGGCGATGTCTTCGAAGCGGAACGCGAACAGGTCGGTGACCTCGGGATTCAGGCGCAAGGTGGGCAGCGCGCGCGGGGTGCGCGCCAGCTGTTCGCGGGCCTGGTCGAAGTGATTCGAATACAAGTGCGCATCGCCCAGCGTATGCACGAAATCGCCAACGCCCAGGCCGGTGGCCTGCGCCACCATGTGCGTCAGCAGCGCATAGCTGGCGATATTGAACGGCACGCCCAGAAAAATATCGCCACTGCGCTGATAGAGCTGGCAACTGAGCTTGCCGTTCACCACGTAGAACTGGAACAGGCTGTGGCACGGCATCAGCGCCATCTGCGGCAATTCGCCCACATTCCAGGCGCTGATCACCAAGCGGCGCGAATCGGGATTGCGCTTGATCTCGTCCACCAGCCACTGCATCTGGTCGATCTCGACGCCATCGGGGCCAGTCCAGCGCCGCCACTGCTTGCCGTAGACCGGACCGAGATCGCCGTTGGCGTCGGCCCACTCGTCCCAGATGCGCACCTGGTTGTCGCTGAGATACCCGATATTGGTATCGCCCTGCAGGAACCACAGCAGCTCGTGGATGATCGAGCGCAGGTGCAACTTCTTGGTGGTGACCAACGGAAAACCGGCATTGAGGTCGAAGCGCATCTGCCAGCCGAACACGCTGCGCGTGCCGGTGCCGGTGCGATCAGACTTCTCCGCGCCGTGTTCCAGCACGTGCTGCAGCAGATCCAGATACGGCTTCACTTCGCGGCCTCCGCCACTGCGACGTCGGGCAGCACCGGCTGCAACACCGGCGCGCGGCGCGACATCGCCAGCAGCACCAGGCCGACCGCAATCAACGGCAGGCTCAGAATCTGGCCCATCGTCAGCCAATTGAAGGCCAGGTAGCCGATCGGTGCGTCCGGCACACGTACGAATTCAACGATGAAGCGGAACACGCCGTACAGCAGCGCGAACAGGCCCGACACCGCATAGCGTGCGCGCGGCTTCATCGAGAACGCCCACAGCACCACGAACATCACCACGCCTTCCAGCGCCGCTTCGTAAAGCTGCGAGGGATGGCGTGCGAACTGATTCAATGCGCCAGCGGCGTACTGCGCCTGGATCTGCGCCGGCAACTGATTGGCAAGCTCCGGCGCATGCGGAAAGATCACGCCCCAGCCGGCCTGCGTGAACTTGCCCCACAACTCGCCGCCGACGAAGTTGCCGAGCCGCCCGAACCCAAGGCCCAGCGGCACCAGCGGCGCGACAAAATCCATGACGTCGAAGAAATGCAGCCGGTGCTTGCGTGCCCACAGCCAGCAGGCGATCAACACGCCGAGCAGGCCGCCGTGGAAGCTCATGCCGCCTTCCCACACCTTGAACAGGATCAGCGGGTTGGCCAGGAAGGTCTCGAAGGCATAGAACAGCATGTAGCCGATGCGCCCGCCCAGCACCACGCCGAGCATGCCGTAGAACAGCAGGTCGGAGAAACCGTCCAAGTCCACCCCGGGCAGGCGGCCGCGCAAAATGCGCGAACGGCCCAGCGCCCAGGCCGAGGAAAACGCCGCCAGATACATCAAGCCGTACCAGTGCACCTGCACCGGGCCGAGCGAGAAAGCGATGGGGTCGATGGCGTGCAGATAGATCATGCGGACCGCGTATCACGTAGAGCGAGGCGGCTATTCTGACACCTCGGGCGCGCTCAGCCTAAGAGCTGCGGACGATCGGGCAGCTCGTCTTCATGCTGCACACCGTCTGTGGCCGGGAAATACTCGGCCAACAGCTCGGTCACCGCCTCGATGCCAGCCAGAACCGCCGCCTCGTACTGACCTTCGCGCAGGAACTGCTGCATGCGCCGGCACACCTCCGCCCAGCAGGCGTCGGGCACCTGGCTGCGCAGGCCGCGGTCGGCCACCACTTCGATGGCGTGGTCGGCCAGCAGCAGATAGATCAGCACCCCGTTATTGGCTTCGGTGTCCCAGGTGCGCAATTGCGCGAAGGCCTGCTCGGCGCGCTGCCGCGCGCTGTGCCCGCGCCACAGCACGTCCAGCGGCAGGTCCGCCTCCACAGCGACCATGATCTGGCCGGTGTGGAAACGCTCGCTGGCAGCCACGGCCGCGGCAATGGCATCCATGCACGCGGCTGGAAAACTGCGCTGCGCCGATGGCGCGAAAACATGCCTGAGCCACCGCATTACCAGCTCCCCGAGGCGCCACCGCCTCCTGATGACCCGCCACTGCCACCCCAGCCACCGCCGCCGAAACCGCCACGGCCGCCGCCACCAAATCCGCCGAACCCGCCGCCGCCCCAGCCACCACCGCCGACGAAACGGCCCGGCGAGCCGGAGGCCAGGCCAGCCAGCAATCCGATCACCGCCGCCCCTGCGCTGGCGAACAGCAACGACGTAAACAACAATGCAGCGCCGCCAGCGGCAACGCCGGTCAACAAGGCGCGTAGCGGGCGCGGTAAGCCGCCCAGGATGCTGCGCGCCACCATGGCGACCACGAAACCGATGAACAGCGCCATGATCCAGCCACCGCCGCCCGCACCGTTGCCGCCATCGGCATGTCCGCTGACCGGCGCCGGCAAGGCCTCGCCCTCGATCAGGCCGGCCAGCGTCGCGGTTGCGACACTGATGCCGCCGGCGTAATCGCCCTCGCGAAAGCGCGGCGCCAGATACTCCTGGATGATGCGGTTGGCGGTGATGTCGGGGATCGCGCCTTCCAGGCCGTAACCGGGCTGGATGCGAACGCGGCGATCGTCCTTGGCCACCAGCAGCAGCACGCCGTCGTCCACGCCCGTGCGGCCGATCTTCCATTGGTCGAACACGCGTTGGGTATATTGCTCGATCGCTTCCGGCTGCGTCGTCGGCACGATCAGAATCTGCAGCTGCGCCCCCTTGCGTTGCTGCAGGGCCAGTGCCTGTTGTTCAAGTTGCTGGATCTGTGCCGCATCCAGCGTGCCGGTGACATCGACGACCGGCGAGCGCAGCGGCGGAATGGCAGCCAGATCCTGCGCCAGCAGCGACGCCGGCAGCACAAGCAACGCCATCATCCACACCATTCCCAAAAACGTTCGCCGCATTGCCAACTCCTACCTGATGCGCACTGACATTCCGTCGTTCCCTTCTCCCACCGGGACATTGTCCCCCTTCATGGGGGAGAAGTGCCCCGAAGGGGCGGATGAGGGTGCGAGCGAAGCGACGTGCAGTTGGAAAACACAGATGCTTCGCGCCGTACCCTCACCCCAACCCCTCTCCCGAGGGGAGAGGGGCTTCTGCATACTGCGTGGGCTGCTGATTACTGTGCAGGCTGCGGTGCAGGCTGTTGCTGCGGCGCCTGCTGATTGCCGAAATCCACCTGCGGGGCGCGCGAAATCTGCGCTTCGTTTTCCACGCTGAAATTTGGCTTGGGCTGATAGCCGAAGATCTTGGCGGTGATTACCTGCGGGAACGACCGGATGTAGGTGTTGTAGTCCTGCACGGTCTGGATATACCGACCGCGCGCCACGGTGATGCGGTTTTCGGTGCCCTCCAGCTGCACCTGCAGATCGCGGAACGATTGGTCGGACTTGAGCTGCGGGTAGTTTTCGCTGACCACCAGCAACCGCGACAGTGCGCTGCCGAGTTCGCCCTGGGCCTGCTGGAACTGCTTCAACGATGCTTCGTCATCGGCGTTGACCTGGATCTGGCCGACGCGTGCACGCGCGTTGGTGACTTCGGTCAGCACCTGGCGTTCCTGCTGGGCGTAGCCCTGCACGGTGCGCACCAGATTGGGAATCAGATCGGCGCGGCGCTGGTACTGATTGAGCACTTCCGACCAACCGGCCTTGACCCCTTCTTCCTTCTGCTGGATCGCGTTATAGCCGCAACCGGACAGCGAGGCGGTCAGGATCAGCAACACCAGGGCGCGAATCAGGACAGGCATGCCGGCGATTCCGTTCAAAGAGGGCCCGAGCATGCCATGGGCCAGGTCAAGCCCGCATGCACATGACCCTGCCCGGCTCGCCAGCCGCACCGCTTCAGAACAGGCGCGGCAACAGGATCAATCCCCAGCACAGCAGCACGTTGATCAACAGCAGGAACACCGCGGCCGACCCCATGTCCTTGGCACGCCCGGCCAGCACGTGATGTTCTGGACCATAGCGTTCGATCACCGCTTCGATCGCCGAATTCAGCAGCTCGGCGGCCAGCACGATCACCAACGGTGCGATCAGCGCGATACGCTCCAGCCCGGATTGCCCGAGCCATAGCCCGAGCGGCACCAGCACCACAGCCAGGCAGACTTCCAGCCGGAACGAGGATTCATGCAACCACGCTGCGCGTAAGCCCTGCCACGACCAGATCGCCGCCTTGAGCATGCGGCGCGGGCCGCGCGGCACGTGTCCCAATTGATCGGCCATGCGTCAGTGCTTCCTGCCGCAAGGGCGCGTCGGGAGATAGAGAGAACGCATGGCATGGTAGCCGCTGAGGAAAGTGCGAATCTTGCACCGTGGCGTCGCGCCCCGCCAGTTGCGCGCCGGTTTGCCCTCAGCTTCCAGCCTGTCGCACCATGGCAGCCCGCTTCGCTGTTGAAGGTTCCTGCATGACCATCCGTCGCCTGCGCACCGTGCTGTGCGCCCTTGCCCTGTTGTCCGGCCATGTGCACGCCGACGCGCTGCACACCGCTCCCGTGGTGCCGGCGCAGGTCTCCAACGCTGCGTGGGAACAGGACATGCAACGCTTCGCCGACCGCGACGCGCGTCAGCCGCCACCCAGGCACGGCATCGTGTTCGTCGGTAGCTCGTCGATTCGTTTCTGGGAGACGCTGGCCCAGGATTTCCCGGGCAAACCGGTCATCAACCGCGGCTTCGGCGGCTCGGAAGTCCGCGACAGCACCTGGTACGCAGACCGTATCGTCATTCCCTACGCGCCGCGCCAGGTGCTGCTGTATGCCGGCGATAACGATCTCAACAGCGGCCGCACGCCCGAGCAGGTGCGCGATGATGTGCTGGCCTTCGTGGCACGCATCCGCCGCGACCTGCCGCAGGCACGCATCAGTTATCTGTCGATCAAGCCCAGCCCATCGCGTGCGCAGCTGCTGCCGGCGGTGATCGCTGCCAACCGGCTGATCAAGGACGCACTCGCACCACTGCCGCGCGTGGACTACGTGGATGTCTACACGCCGATGCTCGATGCCAGCGGCAAGCCGCGCCCCGAGCTGTTTCGCGAAGACATGCTGCACATGACGGCCGATGGCTATGCGATCTGGCGCAAGGTGGTTGCACCGATCCTGGAGCAGTAGCTGCGCACGCAGCGGCGGTTTGTACACGCGATGCGAAGCGTCGCGCCGCTTCAGGCCACCACCACCGCCACCGACGTACCGACGCCGGTTTCGCTGTGCAGCTCGATCCGCCAGCCGAAGCGGTCGCAGAGCCGGCGCACGATCGACAGGCCCAGGCCGGTGCCTTGCGGGCGCGTGGGATCGGCGCGGAAGAACGGCTCGAATGCACGCGCACGCGCTTCTTCGCTCATGCCGATCCCGGTATCGCGCACCACGATACGGTCGTGGGTGACTGCGACCTCGATGCTGCCGGTATCGGTATAGGCGCAGGCGTTGCGCAGCAAATTGCTGAGCACTACCCGCATCACCCGCGGCGGCGCGAACATCTGCAGGCTGCCCTCGCCGACCATGCGCAACGACACCGGCTTGTCGCCGAGCAATTCGCGTGCGCTTTCCACTTCTTCGCTGGCCAGTTCGGCGACATCGAAGGTCTCGCTCTGCGGGTCGATCTCGGCTTCGCGCGCCAGAATCAGGAATGCATCGATCACCGCTTCCATATCGTGGCCGGCACGCTGGATGCGGCGCAGGCTGCGTTGGGTGCGCGTGGACAATTGGTCGTCGGCCAATGCCATGTCGCTGGCCACGCGGATCACCGTGAGTGGCGTGCGCAGCTCATGGCTGGCATCGCGGGTGAAATTGCGTTCGCGCGCCACATGGTCGCTGACCCGCTGCCCCAACGCATGCAGGGCGGCGGCGAGCTGGCGCGTTTCGCCCTGCAGTTCGGCAGGCAAGCGCTCCGGCGCCAGTTCGTCCACATCCGGGTTACGCGGGTCCCATTGCGACACACGCCGTGCCAACCAACTGATCGGGGAAACCAGGCGCTTGGAAACACGGTAGGTGAACCACGACACGCCGTAGATCGCCAGCAGCACCACGATCGCCGGCACCACGCCGAACCACAGCGTCAGATGCGCCGCACGCGAGCGCGAAAACACCAGATACAGCCGGCCTTCCGGGCGTTGGTCCACATACACCAGCGCATCGGCGGCCGCCACTTCGCTGAAACCGGGCGACAGGCGGCGGAGCGCCGGCGGCGCCGCCTCGGCAGCAGTGCCTGCGGGCGAAAAATAGCCTTGGATATTGCGCGTATTCGGCGGCCGGTTGTCCGGCATGCTCTTCTGCATCCGCCAGAAGTGCACTGCCTCGTCGGCGAGCACGGTGCGTACCAGGCTGTACTTGATGACGAACGCCACCAGATACCCGGCAAGCACGAGCGCCAGGCTCGCCAGCGCGACCTGTAGCAGGAAGGCGAGACGTATTTTTCGCGGGAGCCCGTGTGGCATTGCTGCATCCAGGGGAGAGCGCCGGAGTATAGGCAACGCTTCCGTGAGTCCGTCGTGCAACCATCCGGCAGCACGGGGTAACCATTGGCGCGTAGGCGCCTGCACCGACCGGCCGCCAGAACGGCGGCCGGTCGGGGGACATCAGGCCATCGGTTGGGCGATGTCGGCGATGCGATAGCCGGCGCTCTGCACGGTGTGCAACAGCGGGCGGTCGAACGGCTTGTCGATGATCTTGCGCAGGTTGTACAGATGGCTGCGCAGGGTGTCCGAATCCGGCAAGCCGTTGCCCCAGATCTCGCGCTCGATTTCCTGGCGCGTCACAACACGCGGCGACTCGCGCATCAGGATGGTCAGCAAACGCAGGCCGATCGGCGACAGCTGCAGCTCGGTGCCGGCACGGGTCGCACGCATGCTGACCGGGTCAAGCACCAGATCGGCGACCTTGAGCACTTCCGAACCCACCTGGCGACGCTCGCGGCGGATCAGGGCTCGCAGGCGCGCTTCCAGTTCCTGGATCGCGAATGGCTTGGTCAGGTAATCGTCGGCACCGAAGCCCAGGCCGGTGAGCTTGTCGTCCAGCGTGTCGCGGGCGGTCAGCATCAGCACCGGGGTGGACTTGCGTGCGTCGTTCCGCAGGCGGCGGCAGACTTCGATCCCGTCCAGGCGTGGCAGCATGAGATCCAGCACGACCACGTCGTAACTGTTCTCGGCGGCCAGACGGTAACCGTCGAGTCCGTCCTGCGCATAGTCGACCTCGAAGCCACGGCCTTCCAGGTACTCGCCGATCATTTCGGAGATATTGCGATTGTCTTCGACGACCAGCACGAGGCCGGACGTTTCCTTGGTCTGACGCATGGACTTTCCTCGGTCTTCAGCTTTGTGAAACATGCCGGATCGACGGTGGAAAGGGCGTGAAGACTCGCTAACGTTTTGTGCCGCTTGCGGCCTAGCGGCCCAGCAACGGGCGCAATGCCGGCCACACCGTTTCCAGCACTTTGGGCTGCGCGGCGGCGGTGGGATGCAGCCCATCGGCCTGCATCAGGCCCGGCTGCAACGCGACCTTTTCCAGGAAGAACGGCACCAGCGCGGTCTTGTACTGTTTGGAGAGATCGGCATAGGTGGCCTTGAGCCGCGCGCGATAGGCCGGGCCATAGTTCGGCGGCACATCGATCCCGAGCAGCAGCACCTTGGCGCCGGCCTGCTGGCTCAGCTGGATCATCTTTTCCAGGTTGCCCTTGAGCTGGGCCGGGGTCAGCCCGCGCAGCGCATCATTGCCGCCGAGTTCGATCACCACCACGCCGGGATGGTGTTTTTCCAGCAGACCGGGCAGCCGGGTCAGCGCGCCGGAAGTGGTTTCGCCGCTGATGCTGGCATTGACGACCGCCGGTGGCGTCGCCATGTCACGCTTCAGGCGTTGGTCGAGCAAGGTCACCCAGCCGGACTGCACCGGAATGTTGTGCGCAGCGCTCAAGCTGTCGCCCACCACCAGAATCGGTGCGGTCGCCACCGGACTTTTGGCAGAGGCAATCCCCGGCGCAAGCAGGGAGAGTGTCAGCAGCCACAGGGCCAGCGCGCCATATCGCAGTGTTCTTTCACGCATTCGGAGATTCCTCATCGACAGTCTGGCCCCCCGCTCCAGCACCCGCACCGCCATCGACGTCCGCGAGGTCGGCAAGTCCGTCAGTGGACCGGAGGGAACACTCCACATCCTCGACAACGTGAGCTTGACGGTCAGTGAAGGCGACAGCATCGCCATCGTCGGCGCGTCCGGTTCGGGCAAGACCACCCTGCTCGGCCTGTTGGCCGGGCTGGACCTGCCCAGCCGCGGCAGCATCGCGCTGTCGGGCCAGGACCTGGGCCAGCTCGACGAAGAAGCCCGCGCTGCGCTGCGCGCCCGCGAAGTGGGCTTCGTTTTCCAGAGCTTCCACCTGTTGCCGGCGCTGACCGCCGAAGAAAACATCGCACTGCCGCTGGAGTTGGCCGGGCGCGAGGACCCCGCACGGGTGCGCGAGGTGCTGGAGGCGGTCGGCCTGAGTGCGCGTGCGCGCCATTACCCACGCCAGCTGTCCGGCGGCGAGCAGCAACGCGTGGCGCTGGCGCGCGCCTTCGTGGCCCGCCCACGCATCCTGTTCGCCGACGAACCCACCGGCAGCCTGGACCAGGCCACCGGCGCGCAGATCAGCGACCTGTTGTTCGCGCTCAATGCCACCAGCGACACCACCCTGGTGCTGGTCACCCACGACATGACCCTGGCGCAGCGCTGCAAGCACATCTACCGCATCGACAGCGGCCGCCTGCACGCACAGACCGGTCCGGCCGCATGAACGTGCTGCGACAAGCCGCACGCGCGGTACGCCGCGAATTCCTGGCCGGCGACCTGCTCACCGTGTTCGCCGCGCTGGTGCTGGGCGTTGCGGTAATGACCGCCGTCGGCACGCTGGTCGACCGGGTGACGCTCGCGTTGACCTCCAGCGCGGCCGAAGTGCTCGGCGGCGATCTGGGCGTGACCGGCCGCCAGGAGATTCCGGCCGACTTCGCCGAAGAAGCGCAACGACGTGGCCTGCAGAGCACGCGGATGGTCAGCTTCCCCAGCGTGCTGTTCCATGGCGACGCCAGCCAGATGGCCAATATCCGCGGCGTTGGCGCCGGTTACCCGCTGCGTGGTCAGTTGCTGGTGTCCAAGGACAGCAGCGGTGCCGAAGGCGCACCGGCCACGGCGCCCCCCCCTGGCCAGGCCTATGCCGATCCGCGCCTGCTCGAAGCGCTGGGCCTGCGTGTGGGCGAACCACTGGAGTTCGGCGCCGGCCACCTGACCATTACCGGCGTGCTGCGCGCTGAGCCGGATGCCTCCGGCGAGCTGATGCAGCTGTCGCCGCCGTTGCTGGTCAATCGCGCCGATATCGCCGGTGCCGGCCTGCTCGGGCCGGGTAGCCGCGCCTCCTACCGGTTGATGTTCGCCGGTGCGCCGGATGCCATCGCCGATCTTCGCGCCTGGCTGAAGCCGCGTGCCAGCGAATACCGATTGGTCGGCATCGAAGACACCCAACGCGGCATGCGTGCGGCGTTCGATCGCGCCGGCCGTTTCCTGGCCTTGTCGGCATTGCTGGCGGTGCTGTTGTCCGGCGTGGCGACCGCGCTGGCGGCCAACCGCTTTGCGATGCGGCGTATCGACACCGTGGCGGTATTGCGCTGCCTGGGCGCACGCCAGCGCGACATCCTGGCGATGCTGTCGCTGCAGCTGCTGCTGACCGCGATTCCGGCCTGCCTGGTCGGTATCGGGCTGGGCATGCTGGCGCAGGAAGGGCTGGTGCAGGCACTGGGCAGCCTGATTCCGAACCGCCTGCCGCTGCCGCAGGCCACCCCTGCCCTGGCCGGTGCAGGCATCGGCCTGACGTTGTTACTGGGCTTCGGCCTGCCGCCGCTGCTGCGGCTGCGCAACGTGCCGCCAATGCGCGTGCTCAACCGCAGTTTTGCCGCGGTGCCGCCGAGTTCGTTGCTGGTGTATGGCGCGGCCTTGGCCGCGACCCTGGCGCTTACCGTGTATGCCACCGGCAATCTGGTACTGGCCGGCTGGGTACTGGGCGGCCTGGCCGCGCTGGCCCTGGTGGCGATGCTGCTGGGGCTGGGCCTGCTGGCCTTGCTGCGGCCGATCCAGCACCGCCTGCGCGGTTCCTGGAAGCTGGGTCTTGCGTCGCTGACACGGCGACGCGGGCTAAGCGTGGTGCAGTTGGTCGGGCTGTCGCTGTCGTTGTGCGCACTGTTGCTGCTGGCCGTGGTCGGCCCCGGCCTGCTCGGCCAATGGCGAGACCGCCTGCCGGCCGATACGCCCAACTACTTCCTGATGAATATCCAGCCCGAACAGACCGAGCCGGTGCTGCAGACGCTGCGCGGATTGGGGGTGGAGGGTGCGGCGGTGGAGCCGTTCTCCACCGGGCGCCTGGTGGCCATCAACGACAAGCCGCCGGTGCGCGGCGACCGCGACCCGGCCGACGATGGCGACGGCGACAACCGCCCGGTCAATTTTTCCTGGCGGCATGCGTTCCCGCCGGCGAATACGCTCTTGCAGGGCAAGTTCTGGGCAGCCGACAGCACCGCAGCGGAAGCCTCGGTGGAAGAAGGCTGGGCACAGCGCTACCAGCTCAAACTGGGCGATCGCATCACCTTGCTGCTGGGCGAACAGCAACGCACTTTCACCGTGACCAGCATCCGCAAGGCCGATTGGGACTCGTTCCGGGTCAATTTCTTCCTGCTGCTCAATCAGGGATCGGTCGGCGATGCGCCCTACAACCTGATTTCCGCCTTCCATCTGCCGCCCGGCAATGCAGCCAAGCTGGCGTCTCTGAGCCGCGACTACCCCAACATCTCGTTGCTGGACATCGACGCCATCCTGGGCCGCGTACGCGAGGTGATCGACCAGGTGGCGCAGGCGGTGCAACTGGTGATGGGTTTCAGCCTGCTGGCCGGCGTGCTGGTGCTGCTGGCGGCCTTGCAGGCCACCGCCGGCGAGCGCCGCTATGACAGCGCGGTGCTGCGCACGCTGGGCGCGCGTCGCGGCCAGTTGCGTGGCGCAGTGCTGGTGGAGTTCGGCGCGCTCGGCTTGCTGGCAGCGACGCTGGCGGTGACCGCGGCGGCCGTGATCGGTGCGGTGGTGGGGCAACAAGCCTTCGAGATTGCGTTGACGCCGGATTGGCCGCGCCTGTTGCTCGGCGGTGCATTCGGGTTGGCGTTGAGCCTGCTGGCGGGTTGGTCGGGTACCCGACGCATTCTGTCCACGCCGCCGGCGTTGGCCTTGCGTAGCGAATAAGCACGGGTGAAGTGTGGCGCATGCCGACAACGGCATGCGCTGCCACCCTCCAGCGCCCGGATCGTGCCATTCGATGCCCGCTGGGCGCCGAGGTGATCGGCCTGGACCTCTCGCAACCGCTGGGTGCAGAGACCTTCGCGCGCATCCACCGGGCGCACCTGGATCACCAGGTGCTGGTGTTCCGCGATCAGCGCATCACGCCCGCGCAGCAGGTGGATTTCAGCCGTCGCTTCGGGCCGCTGCAGATTCATGTGCTGCGCAATTTCCAGCTGCGCGGGCACCCGGAAGTGCTGGTGGTGTCCAACATCAAGGAAAACGGCGAACCGACCGGCCTGGGCGATGCCGGGCATTACTGGCACTCGGATCTGTCCTACAAGGAGACGCCGAGCCTGGGCTCGCTGCTGCATGCGCAGGAGCTGCCCAGCGAAGGGGGAGATACCCTGTTCGCCAATCAGCATCTGGCCTGGCAAACGCTGCCCGAGCCGCTCAAGCGCCGCGTGCAGGACCTGCGCGCCGAACATAGTTATCTCGCCAAATACGAAGAGCTGCGCGCACGCAATCCGTGGCGCCCGGCATTGACGCTTGAGCAGATTGCCGAAGTCAAACCGGTGCAGCATCCCGTCGTGCGCACGCATCCGGACACCGGCCAGAAAGCGCTGTTCGTCAGCGAGCATTTCACCACCCGCATTGTCGGCCTGCCGGAAGACAAAAGCCGGGCGCTGTTGCAGACACTGTTCGAGCACACCACGCGCGCTGCGCTGGTGAATCGGCATCACTGGCAACCGTACGACATGGTGTTGTGGGACAACCGCTCGGTGACGCATCTGGCTGCCGGCACGCCGGATCATCTGCATCGCCGGCTCAACCGCACCACCATCGAAGGCGATGCGCCGCTCTGAGCGCACGCCTGCCCCTTCCCCTTCCGACTGGAGCGCCGCATGCGTTTGACCGTCACTTCTCACGCACCTTTGCAGCGCCGGCGTTTTTCGCGGCACATCGCGCTGCTGTTTCTGGCTGCCTTGCCTTGCCGCTGCTGCATAGTGCGCAGGCGCAGGCCGAGGGCAAGCTGCACATCGCCAAGCAGTTCGGCATCGTCTACCTGCTGCTGGACGTGGCGCAGGACCAGAAGTTGATCGAGCAGCAGGGCAAGGCCGCCAGTGTGGACATCGATGTGCAGTTCCTGCAGCTCGCCGGTGGTGCGGCGGTCAACGATGCCCTGCTCACCGGGTCGATCGACATTGCCGGTGCTGGCGTGGGCCCGTTGTTCACCATCTGGGAGCGCACACGCGGCCGGCAGAATGTGCGTGGCGTGGCGTCGCTGGGCAATTTTCCGTATCACCTGGTCAGCAATAACCCGCGCATCACATCCATCGGCGATTTCACCCCGCAAGATCGCATTGCGGTACCGGCCACCGGCGTGTCGGTGCAATCGCGTTTTCTGCAGCATGCCTCGCAGCAACGCTGGGGCGATAAGGGCACCCACCAACTCGACGCGCTGCAGGTGGCGTTGCCGCATCCGGACGCGGCCGCTGCGATCATCCGCGGCCGTACCGAGATCACCGCGCATTTCGCCAGCCCGCCGTTCCAGGAGCAGGAGCTTGCGCGCAACCCGGCCGCGCATATCGTGACAAGTTCCTACGACATCGAAGGCGGCCCGTCGTCGGCGACGGTGTTGTACGCCACCGAAAAATTTCGCAGCGACAATCCCAAGACCTACCGCGCCTTTGTCGCTGGTGATGCAGATCCTCAAGGCCCCCAAGGTGCAGTTCACCGTGCCGCCGCAGAACACCTTGAAGCTGGGCAAGTTCATGCAGCACAGCGGGGCGATCAAGCAGGCCCCCGGCCAAGGTCAGCGACTACTTCTTCGACGACCCGCTGATTGCGGGCGGGAGCTGAGCGATGTCCACGCCCTTGCTGCAGGTCGATCATGTCTCAGCCTGGAATACGCCTCTGCGCAGCGCGTGGTGCGTGCCACCCATCGGGTGCGTTTCGATGTGCATGACGCCGATCGCTTCGTGCTGCTGGGGCCTTCGGGCTGCGGCAAATCCACCCTGCTCAAGGCGGTGGCCGGCTTGGTCAGCCCGCGCGAGGGGCAGATCCGCCTGGATGGGCCGGGGCCGGACCGGGTGGTGGTGTTCCGGGAATTCGATCAGCTGGCACCGTGGAAAACGGTGCGCGAGAACGTGGTGTTCGGCCTCGGCGCGCCGAGGCGCGCGAGCGGGCAGATGACAGTCTGGCCCAGGTGGGGCTGAGCGCGTTCGCAGATGCCTACCCGCACACCTTGTCCGGCGGCATGAAGCAGCGGGTGGCGATCGCACGCGCCTTGGCGCTGCGCCCGCGCGTGCTGCTGATGGACGAACCGTTCGCAGCACTGGATGCGCTGACGCGTTCGCGCATGCAGGAGCAGGTACTGGAGCTACGGGAACAATCGCGTTTCACGCTGTTGTTCGTCACCCATTCCATCGAAGAGGCGTTGGTGGTCGGCAACCGCATCCTGCTGTTGTCGCCACACCCGGGCCAGGTGCGCGCCGAACTCAACGCGCATGCCTTCGGCCCACATGGCGCCGGTAGCGTCGCGTTTCAACAGACTGCGCAACGCATTCACCGGCTGCTGTTCGATCTGCCCGACGACACGCTGGACGACGACAAGATGGCGCCGCTGCGTCGCCCTGCCGTGCGTCAGCGGGAGGCGCTGCCGTGAGCCGCAGCAATACCGTTGCCCTGCCGCCGATTCTGCCGGTGCGGCCCGAATACCACGTGGCGCTGCAGCCGCTGGACCCCGCCCTGATCGCCGCGGCCACGCCGGCGCGCTGGCAGGCACCGCCGTGGCTGCGCAAGGCGCTGGGCCTGGTGGTCCTGGTCGCCGTCTGGGAAATCGCCGCGCGCGTGGTCGGCGACGATCTGATGCCGCCCAGCGCGCTGCAGACCGCACGCGCGTTCTACGACGGGCTGCTGTCGGGCGAATTGCTGCGCCGTGTCGGCACCTCGTTGCGCGTGCTGGCGCTGGGCGTGGTGCTGGCATTCGTGCTGACCGCGTTGGCGGCCTCCACGCGCTGGGGACGCGATGTGCTCGGCACGCTGACCGCCATGTTCAACCCGCTGCCGGCCATCGCGCTGTTGCCGCGGGCGTTGCTGTGGTTCGGGCTGGACACCGGCAGCCTGGTGTTCGTGCTGGGCTTGCTGGTGGAAGGCTTGGTGTTCCGGACGATCGAGCAGCCGACAGTGCGCCGCTGAGGCATGTAGCGCTAGCGCTGAACCTGGCCGCAGCCGTGTGCAGCCGGTGAGGACCTGGCCGTGCTGCACGCACGCATTTCGGGCCATCCATGGGCGGCCGTAACCTGCGTGCCGGGCTCATCGGCACGGTCGCGTGCGCTTAACGGAGCTGGCTTATGCTGCCGGCCCCTTACCTGCCGTCCGCCGTCATGCCTACCGCCCCGTTCACTGCCTACCTGTATCCGGTCCTGTTGTTGCTCGCCAGCAATGTGTTCATGACCTTCGCCTGGTACGGGCATCTGAAGTACAAGAGCACACCGTTGATGATCGCGATCCTGGTCAGCTGGGGCATCGCGTTCTTCGAATACTGCCTGCAGGTGCCGGGCAATCGGCTGGGCAGCGCGGTGTATTCGGCCCCGCAGCTCAAGGGCATGCAGGAAGTGATCACGCTGCTGGTCTTCGCCGGTTTCTCCACGTTCTACCTGGGGCAGTCGTTGAAGTGGAATCACTGGGCGGCGTTCGGCCTGATCCTGGTGGCGGCGTTCTTGATGTTCAAAGAGTAAGGCTAAGCCCCGTAGGAGCGCGCTGGCGCGCGATGAGGCGTTATCGATAAAGCCTCAATCGCGCGCAAGCGCGCTCCTTGTATCTGGACATCGCCGCCTAGCAGCGGTATGTCTTCCGACTGATCATCGGGGCAGATGCGGGAAGCCCACGCGCTCCTGAAGCTTCGAGCTCGTATCGTAGATCGGCTCCCGCATCTACGACATCTGGGTGCCTAGTTCGCTGCCTCTACCCACTGCGCGAACACCGCATCGATCTGGGCGTCCTTGACGCGTTTGCCCTTCTGCGCAGCCTCGGCCTGCTCGAACATCGGCATGATCATCGCCATGCCATCGGGCTTGGTTTTCAGGTGCAGGCCAGGCGGGGTGTCGAGAAACGCGGCCCAGCGCGTGCGCACCTTGGCCCAATAGGCCTGGGTGCCTTTCCAGTACGCATAGGCCGGGGCGAAGTCGACCTCGGTGGTCTTGCGGTAGTCGTTGAAGCCGAACTCGCGCGCAATCGCTTCCTGGCTGCCGTCGGGCTTGCGCACCACCTTGGTGTTGAACTGTTCGTGGGTCCAGCCGTTGGGCGTGAGCGTGTGGCGGTTGATCACCGACAGCGCGTTGTAGTCGCTGCGCTTGGTGTACTCGCGGCGCGGCAACGGGCGCCAGCTCAGATCGCTGGTCCAGGTGGGGTGGCCGTCGGCATAGTCCCAGCGGCCGGTGCCGCAATAGCGTGGCGCGTCGCTGACTTCGTACACGCATTGGGTCCAGGCACCGCGGGTGACGGCCGGTGCCAGCGCATGCACGGTCCAGGTCTGATCGGCGGTGAATTCGAAACGCTGCGGCGTCTCGTACACCCAGTCCTGCCGCCAATGCTTGGTCACATGCTTGGTCTTTTCGTCGACCAGCAGATGTTGCAGCACCAGCTTGCGCGGCGAATCCTCCACCACGATGACCACTTCGCTGGCGCCGCTACGCATCGCCGAGGCGCGCTCGTAACCGGGTTTGAGCAGCACGGTTTCGTCGAACGCAAAGTCCACTGCGTATTCGCCCTGCATCGCCAGGATACTCTGGCGATCGCGCTGGGCGTCGGCGGCGGCAATCAACGGCAACAGGCTCAGCGTGGCGGCAACACAGCGGGTTAACAGTCGGCTCATCGGAACTCTCGGTTGTGGTCGTGGGAACGTCAGCGGCGCAAGTACAGCAGCGACGTGGTCATGTCGGTGGGATCGGAACCGCGTGCGGTTGCTGCGGCAGTGCGCAGGGCCGCAGCGCGTGCACAGCAGCAATCGTCCACGGCCACGCGGCCGTCGATGCCCTCGCGCGCCAGCCGTGCGGCAACCTCCGCGCCCAGCGCCGAGACAGTGGCCAGGCTGGCAGAGATGGGGTGGTCGTGGCTGGCCGAAGGCTGCAAGCGTAGCGCGCTCAACCGCCAGGCATCGCCACGCAGGCGTCCGGCCAGGCGGCGCCATAAGCGCTCGCCGACACCCAACTCGTGCGTGTCCATCGGCAGCGGCGGCAATCGCGAGACCAGGCGGTCCCAGCTCAGGAAATCGCTGTCCGGCAGCAGGCACAGCCGCCAGCAGCACTGGCCTGCAGCATCGAAGAACCAGATGCTTTCGCGCACGCCGTCGCTGTCGACCTGCCGGCACGCGGCCGCAGCGACCGCATGCTGCCAGCCATCCAGTTCGTTGCCCAACGCAGGCCGATACAGGCACAGCACCGTGCCCAGGGCCGCCAACTGTTGCGGCCGCGGCAATGCTGCGCGGGTGGCACAGGCTTGCGATGACAACGGCAATGCGCGCACGTTGGGCATGGCCGCTACCAGCTCACGGCCAGGCTGACCGAAGCAGTGCGCCCGGCGCCGGTGAAGCGGTCCAGCACCGTGCTGCTGGCCAGCGTGCCGTTGGGCAGTGCGTTCCAGTCCACGTAACGACGATCGGCCAGATTGAAGATGCCGGCGGTGACCTTGGCACCGGGTGCGAATTCCCAATGCCCCATCAGATCCAGCGTGGCGTAGCCGGCCGGCGCGTAATAGCTGTCCAGCTGCGGGCGACGTTTGCGCGCCACGAAGGTACCGATCAATTCGGCGCCCCAGGCATCGCCATCGAAGGCCACGCCGACGGTGCCGCGTAATGGGTCGACCGAATTGAGCGGAGTACCGTCGGTGAGGTTGTCGCCTTCCGAATACGCCACGGCACTGTTGAGCGACCAGCCCTGCCAGCCCGCCAACGCGCCCAGATCGACACCGCCGCGCGCTTCGGCACCCTTGATCACCACATCGTCCACATTGCGCGACTGGAACAGCGCCAGGCCGTCGGCATTCACGCCGGCTGGCGCGTACGATTCGATGAAGTTGCGGTAATCGGTGTAGTACACCGCAAGCCCGAGATAGCCGACCGCATCGTTGAAGCGCAGCCCCAGTTCGCCACCGCGGCTGGTTTCCGATTTCAGATCCGGATTGGCGATGGCGGTGTAGCGGGCCTGCAGATTGGTGAAGCCGATATTGACGTCGTTGTACGGCGGGGCGCGGAAGCCGTGCGCGTAGTTGGCGTACGCCGACCACGCATCGGAGAACCGCCACACCGCGCCGAACTTGGGCGAGACCTGGGTTTGGTCGAGGGTCGCGGCGGCGACGCCCGGATTGTCTTCGCGGAAGATAGCGTCCACCTGCGGCGACAGCCGGAAATAATCCACGCGCACGCCCGGCGTCAGCGACAAGCGTCCATCGAACAGGCCGATTTCGTCCTGCGCATACACCCCGAGCTTGGTGGTTTCGCTGGTCGGGAAATCGCGTACCGGAAACACGTCCTGGCCGACCCGATTGGTGATGGCGCCGTTGGCAAGGTTGACCGAATAGCCATCGCGCTTGGCATGCGTGTCGGTCCAGGTGCCGTCCAGGCCATAGGTGATCGCGTGGCTGAGCGTGCCGGTGTCGATGGACTTGTGCGCATTGACCAGCAACCCGTAGACGCGTTGGTCGAAATTGTGTTCGTTATGGCGGCGCGTGTTGTTGCCGCGCAACTCGTTGGTACGCTGCAGGCTCTCGCTGTCCTGGCGATACAGCTGCCACTGCAGATCGTCGGCCAGTGCGGAATCCAGCGCATCGAGCTCGTGCCGCAGCGACACCCGCGCACGGGTCTGATGGTCGCGCCCTTCCTGCGACAGGATGCGCAGCGATGCAGTCGGGTTACGTGTGTCGATGCCCGTCAACGCATCGATGCTGCCGTAGTCTTCGTTGCCTTCGACCGTAAGTTTGAAGCGCTGTTGCGCGCTTGGCGCGTACACCAGTTTGGCCAGCACGCTGCGGCCATCGATGCGCTGCGGATTGGCCGCGGTGCGGGTGAAATCGCGGCTGCGGTTGTCGCCCTGGTTCTGCGCTTCCTGGCCCTGGCGATGACTCACCGCCACCATGCCGCTCCAGCGCTCGCCGCCGAATGCGCCGGTAGCACCGGCGAACAGGCCATTCCAGTCGCCTTCGTAACCGAACTTCAGACCGACGTAGCTGTGCTTGTCTGCGCTCAGATAATCGGCGGGATCCTTGGTGACGAAGGCCACCACGCCACCCAGTGCATCCGAGCCGTACAACGAGCTGGCCGGCCCGCGCACCACTTCGACACGCTTGAGCGTTTCCAGATCGACGAAGTTGCGGTTGGCATTGAGGTAGCTGCCAAAACTGAAGGTGTCCGAGACCGGCACGTTGTCCACCAGAATCGCCACGCGGTTGCCGTCCAGCCCGCGGATGCGGATGCCGTTGGCGCCGGTGAAGCGGCCGCTGGTGCTGGTGACCGCCACGCCCGGCGTGTAGCGGAACAGATCCTTGAGTTCGCGCACCAGTAGGTTGTCGAGCTGCTCGCGGTCGATCACATCCACCGTGCTGGGCACGTCCACCAGCGCACGTTGGGTACGCGTGGCGGTGACCTGCAGCCGGTCGAAGTCGTGCACGTCACGCGCGGCTTCCGCGCCAGCATCACCTTCGGCAGCATGGGCAGACAACGAAACAGCAGGCAGCGCCAGCGACAGCGCGACCACCAGCGGATGCAGGCGGATCATCAGAGACCTTTGCGGGAAACCCCTGCCGTGCGCATCGCGGTGCGAGCCGCGCACGGCAGCCAGGGTGAGAGCTTAAGTGGCGGGCGGCGGCGGCAGCGCCCGCTGCGGTCTTGCGGCACTCGCACGCAACGAGTGCGGTAGTGCCAGATGCGATGGCGACCGAGCGTGGCGTGCCGGGACGCGTGAGCGGCACCGGTGGTGCGCATGCGATCGCGTTGCGGCAGCGGCTGCGCCCGTTCGGTGCTGCGCAGCCTGCTCGTTGCTGGATTACTTGGTGAGGATCAACTTGTCGTTGCTGGTGTGGCGCAGGCGATAGACGCGGTCGCCATGCTGGATCAGCACTTCGCGGCGGCCCTTGAGCAAGGCCTCGCTGCTGATGAGGTCTTCGGCAGGCACGGCACGCGGCGCGGCACGTTCGCGCAGGTTGACCGGTTCGGAGCGGAGCAGCACGGGATGAGCGGTCATGATCTGGATCTCCAGTCGGTTGGCGAGACAAATAATAACCATTCTCATCTAATGATCAAGAGCTATTCTCATTTGGAAGACATGATTTTTGGATCTTTTCTCGAATTTCGATTCATGCACTCAATCGACGCACCTGTCAGCGCCCGGCGGCACCATCGCACGCACAACCGCGGCGTCGCCTATCTCCCGAACCAGCCCGCTCAGCGCGTGACCAACTCCACGCGCGCCCAGCCAGCGTCATCGACCTGACTCAAGGTCTCCAGGGCGCCCAGGTTCTCTTCCAACTGCGTTACTCGGCTGGCGCCCAGAATCACACTGGACACATGCGGGTTACGCAGACACCAGGCGATGGCCAAGCGTGCCGGCGACTGCCCCAGCTCGGCGGCCAGCGCACAGAACACGCGCGCGCGCTCCAGCCGCCGCGCTTCCGGTGCGCCCAGCACTTCGTCCTGCAGCCATTGATTGCCTGGCTGGCCGAGGCGGCTGTCTGCCTCCACGCCGGCGTTGTACTTGCCGGTCAGCAGGCCAGACGCCAGCGGCGACCAGATCGTGGTGCCCAGCCCGCCTTCGCACAGTGGCGCGTATTCGTGCTCCAGCCGCTCGCGGTGCAGCAGGTTGTATTGCGGCTGCTCCATCGCGGGCGCATGCAGGTGTTCGCGCTCGGCAATGGCAATGGCCTCGCGCAACTGCGCTGCGCTCCATTCGGAGGTGCCCCAGTACAGCACCTTGCCCTGGCGGATCAGCGCATCCATGGCGCGCACGGTTTCCTGGATCGGCGTGTCCGGGTCGGGCCGATGGCAGTAGTAGAGATCCAGATACTCCACGCGCAGGCGCTTGAGCGCGGCATGGCAGGCATCGGTGACATGCTTGCGCGAGAGCCCGCGCTGGGTCGGGCGCGGGCTCTCGACCGCACCGAAAAACACCTTGCTCGACACGCAAAAGCCATCGCGCGGCAAGCGCAGGTCGGCGATCACATCGCCCATCACTTCCTCGGCGCGGCCGCGCGCATAGACCTCGGCGTTATCGAAAAAGTTGATGCCGTTGTCCCAGGCGGCGGCGATCAGGTTGCGCGCTTCGCCGCGCCCGATCTGCTTGCCGAAGGTGACCCAGGCCCCGAACGACAAGGCCGACAGCTGCAGCCCGGTGGAACCCAGACGACGGTAAAGCATGGCGAACTCCCGCAACCTCCAGGGCACCTGCCCCGGACCGGCGTGCGCAGTGTAGGCCGTGGCATTGCCGTGGCGACAGGGCGTGGCGATGCGGGAGCGAGAAGGCGAGACAGGCGCGGCGCACAGAAACGCCAGTCGTCGCTCCCCAATGAAACAGCCCGGCCGTGTTCGTGTCTGCGAACTTGAACGTGCGGGGCCGCCGCTACGGGCCGACGCTGTGGCGATCCGGATGCCGCATCGGTACGCGTACAAGCGCGACCGGATTTCATCGGTCAGCGAAACAACGCGGAGTGTGGGGCACGGATCGCGTTCGCCCCCGGCGCTGGCTGCCGCCACGCTGCCGGCGCTGGGGCCACCCACTTTGCGCAAGCGCAGCCCACCGGCTCGCTACCACGGCACGACCGGTGCCCGCCGCATCTCGGCTGCGGGCCAACCGACAGCGTCTGAATGCCACTCGCCTTGCCCCCTGTCACCCCCTGCTCTAGGCTTCCCGTTTTGCCGTCAGCAGCTCCGGGGATTGGAATGGTCGAAGGTTTGGGAAGGATCGGTTTCGGCCTGTTCGGTCTGGCGGTGCTCATCGGCATCACCTGGGTGTTTTCGAGCAACCGCCGCGCGATCGACTGGAAGCTGGTCGCCACCGGTCTGGCCCTGCAGATCTCGTTCGCCGCACTGGTGCTGCTGGTGCCGGGCGGGCGCGACGTGTTCGACTCGCTGGGCAAGGGTTTCGTCAAGGTGCTGAGTTTCGTCAATGAAGGCTCCACCTTCATTTTCGGCAACCTGATGAACATCGACAGCTACGGCTTCATTTTTGCGTTCCAGGTGCTGCCCACCATCATCTTCTTCTCGGCGCTGATGGGCGTGCTCTACCACCTGGGCGTGATGCAGGTGGTGGTGCGTGCGATGGCGTGGGCGATCACCAAGGTGATGCGCGTGTCCGGTGCGGAAACCACCAGCGTGTGCGCCAGCGTGTTCATCGGCCAGACCGAAGCGCCGCTGACGGTACGCCCGTACATCCCCAAGATGACCCAGTCCGAGTTGCTGACGATGATGATCGGCGGCATGGCGCATATCGCCGGCGGCGTGCTGGCTGCGTACGTGGGCATGCTCGGCGGCAGCGATCCGGCGCAGCAGGCGTTTTATGCCAAGCATCTGTTGGCCGCCAGCATCATGGCAGCGCCTGCCACCCTGGTGGTCGCCAAGCTGCTGGTGCCGGAAACCGGTACGCCGCTGACCCGTGGCACGGTCAAGATGGAAGTGGAAAAAACCACCAGCAACGTCATCGATGCGGCCGCGGCCGGCGCCGGCGATGGCTTGCGGCTGGCGCTGAACATCGGCGCGATGCTGCTGGCCTTCATCGCGCTGATCGCACTGATCAACGCGCCGCTGACCTGGCTGGGCGAGATCACCGGCGCCGCTGCGCTGCTGGGCCGCCCGACCAACCTGTCGACGATCTTCGGCTACGTGCTGGCGCCGATCGCCTGGGTGATCGGTACCCCGTGGGTGGATGCGACCACGGTGGGGTCGTTGATCGGACAGAAAGTGGTGATCAACGAGTTCGTCGCTTACAGCGAGTTGTCACGCATCGTGAAGGGCGAAGTGCCGGGCGTGGGCCTGAGCGCCGAAGGTCGCCTGATTGCCACGTATGCCCTGTGCGGCTTCGCCAATTTCAGCTCGATCGCGATCCAGATCGGCGGGATTGGCGGGCTGGCGCCGGAACGCCGTCACGATCTGGCCAAGTTCGGCCTGCGTGCGGTGCTGGGCGGTTCGATCGCCACCTTCATGACCGCTACCATTGCCGGCGTACTCTCGCATTTCGGTTGAGGCGGCGCGGGTTCATCGGTGTGACGGTCTAATCGCTACACGCCGCGTTTCATCCAGTCATTCAAGTCAGTCATTCACGCAAGGGTATTTATGAGTTCGGTCGTCGTTGTCGGGTCCTTCAATGTCGATCACGTGTGGCGCTGCGATGCCTTGCCTGCGCCGGGCGCCACCATCGCCGGGCGCTACAGCACCGGTCCGGGTGGCAAGGGCTTCAATCAGGCGGTTGCGGCCGCACGTGCCGGCGCCAGGACGCATTTTCTGTGCGCGCTGGGCGACGACGCCGGCGGTGCGCTGGCGCGTTCGCTGGCCGCGCAGGATGGCTTTGCGTTGATCGCCGAGCCCAGCAATGAACCCACCGGCACCGGTGGCATCTATGTCGACGGCCACGGCCGCAACACCATCGTGATCGGTGCCGGTGCCAATTCGGTGCTGAGTGCGGGCTTTATCGACAACCAGCGCGCGCTGGTGGCATCGGCGCGGGTGCTGCTGGCGCAGCTGGAATCGCCGGCGGAAACCATCGAATCCGCACTGGCGCTCGCACGCGAGTGCGGCGTGTTGACCGTGCTCAACGCTGCGCCGGCCAATGCACCGACCTCGATCGGTCTGCTCAAGCTGTCGGACGTGTTGACGCCGAACGAAACCGAATTCGCCGCGCTGCTCGGCCGCCATGTCGGCGAGCGCATCAACGCCGACGATGTTGCAGCGCTGGATGGCAACACGCTGCACTCGCTGTGCCGCAAGCTGCTGCCGGGCGGCACCGTGGTGGTGACGCTAGGCGCGGTGGGCGCCTTCATTTCGCATGCCGAAGAACAGCTGCGCGGCGACACCGCAGCGCATTACCGCGTGGGTGCGGAGAGCGCGCAGACGGTGGATACCACCGGTGCCGGCGATGCCTTCAACGGCGCGTTGGTGGCCTCGCTGGCGCAGTCGCCAAACGCCAGCTTCATCACCCACGTACGCTTTGCCATCCGCTACGCCGCACGCTCCACCGAAATGGAAGGCGCCGCCACCTCGATGCCGCGCATGGTGCCTGACGTGGCGGCGTAAGCCACACGCGTCAAGCGACCAACGAAGGCGACCGCAGCGATGCGGTCGCCTTTTGCGTTTAGGGGTTTGGTGTGGACGTTAGAGATTGTTTTGCGCCACGGACGGCATGTTGAACCTTGCCTGCCGACGGACGCTGCGAGCTCTGTTGCTGCCGGAACTTCGGGTTTCTTTATCGAAACGCGTTGGGGTAGGAATCAGGCGTGATGCAAGGAGCGAGGCGTGATGCAGCGTCGGGCGCCCGTACCCTCATCCGGCGCTGACGCGCCACCTTCTCCCGACGGGAGAAGGATAGAAGCCGCTCTTCCACTCCCGAGTGGTGAGGGACCAAAAGCCCCTCTCCTATCCCCGACGCGGAGAAGGACCAGAAGCTGGTCTCCCAGTTCCGCGGAGAGAAGGACTATAAGCCCCTCTCCCCGCGGGAGAGGGGTTGGGGTGAGGGTACGGCCAGCCAACATGTTCGCCGCCGCCCTCGTTCCATCAAGTCGTGCGACCGCACAGCAACCGCGCAGGAAAGGCCGGAAACGCTTCCCGCTTCCCGCTTCCCGCTTCCCGCTTCCCGCTTCCCGCTTCCCGCTTCCCCATTCCCCACCCAGCTACAATGCCGCCATGCAGATCGGCCCCTACTCCATCGCCCCCAAGGTGATCCTCGCTCCGATGGCGGGCGTCACCGACAAGCCGTTCCGGCTGCTGTGCAAGCGGCTGGGCGCGGGCTTGGCGGTGTCGGAGATGACCATCTCCGATCCGCGCTTCTGGGGCACGCGCAAGTCGCTGCACCGCATGGACCATGCCGGCGAACCGGACCCGATCAGTGTGCAGATCGCCGGCACCGAGCCGCAGCAACTGGCCGAGGCGGCGCGTTACAACGTCGACCACGGCGCGCAGTTGATCGACATCAACATGGGCTGCCCGGCCAAGAAAGTGTGCAATGCCTGGGCCGGCTCGGCGCTGATGCGCGATGAAGACCTGGTGGCGCGCATCCTCACTGCAGTGGTGCAGGCGGTGAACGTGCCGGTGACGTTGAAGATTCGCACCGGGTGGGATTGCGATCACCGCAACGGGCCGGCCATCGCGCGCATTGCACAGGATTGCGGCATCGCCGCGCTGGCCGTGCATGGGCGCACCCGCGACCAGCATTACACCGGCAGCGCCGAGTACGCGACCATCGCGCAGATCAAGGCTGCGTTGCAGATTCCGGTGGTCGCCAATGGCGATATCGATTCGCCGCACAAGGCCGCGCAGGTGCTGCGTGAGACCGGTGCGGATGCCGTGATGATCGGGCGCGCGGCGCAGGGACGTCCGTGGATCTTTGGCGAAGTGGCGCATTTTCTGGCCACCGGCGCGGTATTGCCGCCGCCATCGCTGGCCTTCGTGCGCGACACCCTGCTCGGCCACCTGGACGCGCTGCATGCGTTCTACGGCCAACCGCAGGGCGTGCGCATCGCGCGCAAGCACCTGGGTTGGTATGCCAAGGATCACCCGCAAAGCGCGGACTTCCGTGCGGTGGTCAACCGTGCCGAAACGCCGGAAGCGCAGTTGGCGCTGACGCGCGATTACTTCGACGCCTTGATCGCCGGCGTGCCGCCCGCATTGTCGGACGCTGCCTGAGTTTTTCTGCATTGCTGGAGCCGCACGCATGAGTGCACCAGGCGACACCCCGACCTGTCTGCACGGATTTTCGGCCACCGAACAGGCGCGCCTGCTCAAACAGGCGTGCTTGCTGGAGCCCACATTGTTCAACCAGATCGATTACGGCGGCGCGCGGCGCCTGCTGGAAGTGGGCAGCGGTGTCGGTGCGCAGACCCAGATCCTGCTGCGGCGGTTTCCCGACCTGCACGTCACCGGCGCGGACCTGAGCGAGGCGCAGCTGGGCGCGGCGTGGGCAAATCTCCAACGCCTCCTGGCGTGGTGCCGCGCGCGTTAGACGCTACAGCAGGCGGATGCGGGCGACCTGCCGTTCGAGGCGCGCCAGTTCGATGCGGCCTTTCTGCGCTGGGTGCTCGAACACGTGCCCTCGCCTGCACGCGTGCTCAACGACGTGCGGCGTGTGTTGCCGCCCGGCGCGCCGGTGTACGTGACCGTTGTGATGAATGCCTCGTTCCTGTTGCATCCGTATTCGCCCAACCTGTGGCGTTACTGGATGGCGTTCAACGACTTCCAGTACGACCAGGGCGGCGACCCGTTCGTCGGTGCCAGGCTGGGCAACCTGCTGCTGGCCGGCGGCTTCCGCGATGTGCAGACGCAGATCAAGACGCTGCATCTGGACAACCGCGAACCGGGCCGGCGCAAGACCATGATCGCGTTCTGGGAAGAAGTGCTGCTGTCGGCAGCCGACCAGTTGTTGCAGGCCGGCGCGGTGGACGCAGCCATCGTGGATGGCATGCGCCGCGAGTTGGCGCAGGTGCAAGGCGACCCGAACGCGGTGTTCTTCTATTCGTTCGTGCAGGCACGCGCCACGGTCTACTGAGTCGCCGAGGCGGGTGCAGCGACCGGCGTGCTGCCGGCGTGTTCCAGATCGCCGGTCAACACGGTGCTCCTGGGCTCGCGCCAGATGCGCTGCCACATCTGCGCCAGCACCGCGCCGATCTGGTCGCGCGCCACCGGCGCGCGATACGCCGCCTGCACCTGCCGCGGCACGATCGGCTGCCATTGCCCGTCATCGCGATGGGCGACCACGAAATTGAAGTTGTAGTCCGGCTCCAGGCCCATGCGCAGGTCGCTGAGCATCAGATCGTCGTCGACCAGGCGTGCACGCATGAAACCGCGATTGAACCAGGTCAGCCGGCGCACCGCATCGAACCCGGCCACTTCGCCCAAGGCCTGGGTATTGCTGGAAAACCCGCGGAATTGCATCGGGCCGCTGTCGGCCACCAGCGAGCGCTCGCCGATGACATAGCCGTTGGGCGTCATCGCCACCACGCGCCACAGCAAGGTGTTGAGCGGCATCGGCACCGAGAAGCGTGGCGCATCGGCCAGACCCATCGCTGCCAGCGCACGATCGGCTTCGCGGTCGACCAGCTGCTTGGCGATCAGCGACCAGCCCAGATACGCGGTGCTCGCCACCAACCCGATCACCAACACGTGTTGCGCAAAGGGGCGCGCGCGCGCAAACCACGCCACCGCGCAGGCCAGCAACAGCCATAACGTGTAGGCCGGGTCGATGATGAAGACGCTCGACCACATCGTCGGGTGCGGCTGCAGCGGCCACCATAGCTGGGTGCCGTAAACGGTGAAGGCATCCAGCAGCGGATGGGTGATCAGTGCCAGCTGGATGGCCAAGAACCAGCGCGTGGGTGCGCTGGCCACCCGCCCGTTGCCGTAGCGGCGGAACAGCCACCAGATCAACCAGCCTACGAGCGGCAGCACGAACAACGAGTGGCTGACGCTGCGGTGCACGGTCATCAGGGTGACCGGATCGTCGGTCAGCGGCAGCAACGCCAGCGAGTCGAGGTCGGGCAAGGTGCCCAGTGCCGCGCCGGCCAACAAGGCGGCACGCCGCTGTCCGGGCGGCGCGATGGCGGCAGCGATGGCGCCGCCAAGAACGATCTGGGTCAATGAATCCATCGGCCGATGCTAGCAGGCCGGCCATGCACTGACGTGGATGTTAGACACCGCATTCGGCCGGCCGGCATCGCTCCGTCACCGGGCAGTTAATCGCCGCGGCAACGCACCGGGCAGTGCATGCGGCCGGGGCGCCGACCTCGGCTTAACCCTAAAGCGGTCCATTCAGGCGCACAATGCAACCGACACACGGGGCGTGTATCATCCGCACCCATCTTTTCATCCGAATTAAGGGATATAAGCCTGATGTCCAGCTACCTGTTCACCTCCGAATCGGTCTCCGAAGGCCATCCGGACAAGATCGCCGACCAGATCTCCGACGCAGTGCTGGACGCCATCCTGGCCCAGGACAAGCGCGCCCGCGTGGCATGCGAGACGATGGTCAAGACGGGCGTGGCGATCGTGGCCGGCGAAGTGACCACCAGTGCCTGGATCGACCTGGAAGCGTTGACCCGCAAGGTGATCCTGGACATCGGCTACAACAGCTCCGACGTCGGCTTCGACGGCGAGACCTGCGGCGTGCTCAACCTGATCGGCAAGCAGTCGCCGGACATCAACCAGGGCGTGGACCGCAAGAACCCCGAGCAGCAGGGTGCTGGCGACCAGGGCCTGATGTTCGGCTATGCCACCAACGAAACCGACAGCTTCATGCCGGCCGCGATCCACCTGGCGCACCGCCTGGTCGAGCAGCAGGCCAAGATCCGCAAGAAGAAGAACTCGGCGCTGTCCTGGCTGCGTCCGGACGCCAAGTCGCAGGTGACCCTGCGCTATGAAGACGGCGTGGCGACCGCGATCGATGCGGTGGTGCTGTCGACCCAGCACGACCCGGGCATCAAGCAGAAGGATCTGGTCGAAGCCGTGCGCGAGGAAATCCTCAAGCCGGTGCTGCCGGCCAAGTGGCTGCACAAGGGCACCAAGTTCCACATCAACCCGACCGGCAAGTTCGTGATCGGCGGCCCGGTGGGCGATTGCGGCCTGACCGGTCGCAAGATCATCGTCGACACCTACGGCGGCTGGGCGCGTCACGGTGGCGGTGCGTTCTCGGGCAAGGATCCGTCCAAGGTCGATCGTTCGGCAGCGTATGCGGCGCGTTATGTGGCCAAGAACGTGGTGGCCGCGGGCCTGGCCGACCGTTGCGAAGTGCAGGTCTCCTACGCCATCGGCGTGGCCGAGCCGACCTCGATTTCGGTGACCACCTTCGGCACCGGCAAGATCGCCGACGAGCAGATCGAAAAGCTGATCCGCAAGCATTTCGACCTGCGTCCGTTCGGCATCATCCAGATGCTCGACCTGATCCACCCGATGTATCAGCAGACCGCGTCTTACGGCCACTTCGGCCGCAAGCCGAAGGACTTCACCTACACCGACGCCACCGGCGCGCAGCACACTGCAACCGCGTTCTCGTGGGAAAAGACCGACCGCGCCGACGCCCTGCGTGCCGACGCCAAGCTGAAGTAAGCCACGCGCTCTTCGGAGCGTTGCTGGGTAGCAAATGGGCCGCTGATGCGGCCCATTTGCGTTTTCATGCGGCTGCGTTGGTATTTTTGCGCGGCTACGCGCGGACCCTCATCCGCCCTTGCGCGAACCTTTCTGAAGGGAGAAGGGACAGCGTTGCCACATTGCTGCAAAGCCCTTCTCCCGGCGTCAGAGCGAAGCGCTCTAAAGCCCCTCTCCTGCGGGAGCGGGGGTTGGGGTGAGGGTACGTGGCGAAGCCAAGCTGCGTTCGCAATTCCATGAGGCTTCGCCCGTACCCTCATCCGCCCTTGCGGGCACCTTCTCCCCCATAAAGGGGGACAATCTCCCGAGGGGAAAAGGAAGCCAGGCCCGCTTGCTGGACATTGTTCTGCTTCAAGCAAGGGCAACTGACGTCCAACCGACTGCGCCACGCCGCACCTATGGATCCAGCATCAACTGGGTTTCCAGCGCCTGCGCAAACGCCGGCAATGGGCATGTCATGCGTTGATCGGGCGCGCAGATCTCCAGCGCCAGTTCCTGCTGCAGCGGCGGATGTGCCAGATCCAGCGGCGCCAGCGTGCGCAGTTGGTCCAGCGATTGCGCCAGGTAACGTGCACGCACGACGCGCGTTCCGTCAGGTTGGCGCCATAGACCAAGCAGCAGCGCACCGCCCGGAGGCGGGTCGTCGGCGCCGTAGCCGGGCAGATGGAAGTGCACGCCCAGCAGGCTGCTCAGTGCGGCGATGTGGGTGTCGCTGCCGACGAACAGCGAGACCTTCGGTGCCTGCGCGTCGCCGAACCGTTGCAGCACCTCCCGCGCCAGCGGTGCACCCGAACGTGCGGCCATGTAGTGCGGCCGTGCGTAGATGTCGAACAGCAGTGCGTGCAGGCGCGACACCTGCGCCAGCCGCTCGGGGGTGGCGCGGCCCCAGCCGACCTGCGAGAGCGGCAGGCCGTCGGCATATTGCAGCAGCAACACTTCGCCGGTGCCGGAGGTCAGGTCGATCGGCCCGCCCAAGACAAGGCCGCGCCCGTTGGCTGATGGAGTCAATTTGGAAGGCATCCGCGCGAAATCGCAGGGCGTCCGCGTACAGCCCAGAATCTGCTGCAGCGCCTGCAGTTCGGCGGTATGGCCTTGCAGCAAGGCGGCAGGGCCACCGGTCTGTTGCTGGATCGATGCGACCGCTGCGACCGCATCGAACGGCACCGCGCCGGCTTCGATCGGTCGAAACAGCGGATCGTCACTGCCAGCCTCGCGATGCCTGGCGGCGATGCCGCAGCCGGGTGCGAGCGCGTCGGCCAGCAGTGCGCCGCTATCGATGGTGCGTTGATCGGTATTGGCCCACACCGACACGCTGCCGGTCGCCGGGCACCCGCCGTTCGGTAGCAGGGCCTGCTGCACCAACCACTGCCGCAGGTACTCGCCGCTCAAGCGCACGCCTTTGCGACCCCGCGGGGTGAGCAGGCTGGCGGGTGTGGACCAGTGTGGCCACGCTTGGTCGGCATAGTGCGCGGCGGCAGCTTCGCCTTGCAGCGGTGCGCGCACGCCATGCCGGAAGACCACCACCACGCGCTCCAGGTGTGCGGTCTGCGCAGCTGCGGGCGTGCCCGTTTCTGCCCGCTCGCCTGGGGTGCTGGTGGATTGGCCGCCAACGGGAGAGGTGGATGCGCGCTGTGTTGAGGAGACGCAGCCACCCAGCACCAATGCAGCCACCACCAGCAGGCTCAGCGCGCCGCCGGATACCACCGGGATGCCGGGCACGGGCACCGTGCTGCCGCACTGCCTGCGCGTTGCGCCCAAGGTGCGTGCCGCAATCCGCATCGCGTTGCGCATGCCGCCTACGAGGCGGGGGGGCCGTGGCGATTTGCTAGCGCCCGCGAACCGCACACGTGGCAATGCGCCCTGCCCTGATCCATCGCAACCACATGCATCATCTGCATTCTGTTGCGCGTCCGTCGCAAGGGGTGCATGCCGCTGCACGCCTGCGACGTCGTTACACGCGCATCGCCCGAGATCAGAACACATATTTTGCGGTCACCAGGCTGGTCATGCCGGAATCGACGATGTCGGACACCGCTTCGGTATCGTGGCCCACATGTGCCCAGTAGCTGTGCTGCTTGGTGAGGTTGGCCACCGACAGATCCACGCGCAGGTGGTCGGTTGGTGCGTAGCCCACATGCAGGTCCACGCGGGTGATCGGCTTGATCCACAGGTTGTCCCAATGCGCGCCCTGGTTGAGATAGTCGTACACCGAGACGTATTCGCCGGAGTAGTGATAGCTCAGATTGACCGACCACGGCCCCTTCTCGTAGAACAACTCCGCGTTGGCAAGCAGGTTCGGCGCGTTCTGGATGCGCTCGTGTGCGAAGCCTTGTTCGCCCAGATCCACGCGCGTGGTCTGGCGGGTGACATTGGCACCGATGCCGAAGCCGTCCAGCGGCGCGGGCAGGCCCTGGAAGGCCTGCCGCACCGCCGCTTCCATGCCCAGTACGCGGCCGTCGCCACCGTTTTGCGGACGCACGAAACGGGTGCTGGCACTGCCGCTTTCGCCGGCATTGGCTGCCTCGGAGCCACTTTCGTAGATGTAGTCGGTGAGGCGTTTGTAATAGCCGGCCAGCATGGCGTGACCGCCGCTGTCGTTCTGCCATTCGCCCGACAGATCCACGTTGAGCGACTTGATTGGTTTCAGATCCGGGTTGCCTTCGGTGATGGTGGTCTGGCCATCGCTGGAGATATCGGTGGAGCGGCCACCACCCAGCTGCACGAATGCCGGGCGCGTGTAACTGGTCCACACCGAACCGCGATACACCGCGCCATCGCCATCGGGCCGGTAGTTCACGAACACGCTCGGCAGGACCACGTTGTAGCGGGTGCGGTTGTTGGCGAACGCGCCGACCTGCTCGGCCCCGTCGGTGGCAGCCGGCTGCGCCCAGAAGGTGTTGGTGATGGCGGTATGTTCGAAGCGCACGCCCGGCAGGATTTCCCAGTTGCCAGTGCGTAAGGTCGCCATTGCGTAGGCCGCGCTCACCGCTTCGGTGGCGCGCATCGTGTTGCAGTTGAGGTTGTTGATCGCCAGCTGCCCGCAACTGTCGAAGCTGGCCGGCGTGAGCGTGCGTGCGATCAAATCGTTGAGCGCGGCATTGCTCAGGCGCACGGTGGGAAACGCATATTGCCCGGGATACACCGCGTCGTAGCGCTGCGCGATCAGGCCGGTGTCGCGCAACAAGGTGCCGTCGGTGTATTTGGCATTGGTCCAGTCACGGTCGGTGAAGCTGCGCGAGCTGTCGACATACTTCACGCCGAAGGCAATGCGGCTGAGCAGGCCGTCGTCGAAGTCGTAGCCCACGTCGAACTTGCCGCCCCCCTTGTCCTGGCCGCTGAACTGCTTGGAGATCTGCCCGGTGCGGCGCGCGAACAGGCTGCCCACATCCGAGGCCTGCGCCTGCATGGCCGGGGTGAGCAACGGGATCGGAAAGCCATCGCCGTCGTAGCTGATGAAACGGTTGGCGCCGTAGGCGAAGTTGGTCGAGGCGTATTGATCGTTGCGCGCAGAGATTTCCACATGGTCCGGGCGATCGTTATTGCCGGTGCCGTAAAAGATGTTCGGCGCAAATGTCCAATGGCCCAGCTGTTTTTCCGCACCGAACTGGATGGTGGCAAGGTCGGCTTCTTCGGGATTGGTTTCGTACCAGTAACGCACCGCCACGCGATCGATCTGCGGCTGATACGCGCCGCTGGTGCCGATCTGGGTGAAGCTGACATTGGCTGGCACGAACTGCGTGTAGCCGGTGTTCTGCTCGGTCTTGGCGAAGGCGTAGGTCATGCGCGCGTACACATGCAGGCTGGGGTCCACGCGCCAGTCGAAGGCGGCATTGCCACCGTAGCGGCGGGTGTCGCCCTGCGAATAGCCGATGTTGACGCCGGTGCTTTGCAACACCTGTTGCGGGTCGGCGCCGGCTGCCAGATTGCCGCTGGCATCGGCACGTGCGAACTCCCAGGACCCGTCGCTGCGCGCGGCCGAGGCGCCGGCCACTTCGCTGTTCACGAAATGGCGCTCGTCGTAGTACGCACTGACCGACACGCCGAACTGCCCGGCATCGCCGAAGCGCGCATGCCAATCGCCGGCTGCGCCGCTGCCCAGCCCGGAATCGCCGTAGTCGCGTGCACGGCTTTCCAGTCGCCCGCTCAAGGTCACGCTGCCGCCCTGGCGATCGGGCGAATCGAAGGCGCTGGGCGTGCGGTAATCGATGGTGCCACCGATCGCATCACCGTCCATATCGGCGGTGGACGTCTTGTTCAACACGATGGTCTGCAGGCCCGAAGGCGGCAGCAGGCTCAGTTGCACGCCGCGGCTGTACGGCATGCCTTGTGCAACGTTGATGCCGTTGATCAGGTTGACGTTGTATTCGGCATTGAGGCCGCGCACCGAGGAAAACATGCCTTCGCCGCGCGCGGCGCCGTCGATGCCGCCGAAGTACGACTGCCCGGTATTGATCACGTTGACGCCGGGCATCAGGCCCAGCGCTTCGGCCACGTTATGCACGGCAGTGGTCTTCAGATCGTCGGCCGACAGCACGTTGACGGTGTTGGTGGCCGCCATCTGCATGTCGGTCGCGTTGTAGCGCGTGGCGGCGACAGTGATCTTGTCCAGCGTGGCCATATCGCCCTGCGCAGGCGTGGCGGCCTGTGCGGCCTGGGCCGCGGCATGGCCGCACAGTGCGCACAACGACAAACACAGCGCCTGCGACAAACGGGAAGGACGCAACAGCGAACAACGAGCGATCATGGTGGATTCCGATGATGCAGCAGCGCGCCATGTGCTTGGGCCAGGGCAACGCCACCACGAATGTGGGAGAGCGAGGCAGCCAGCAGTGGCGGAACTGCATCACACCTGCAGGCAGGCGCCGGGCATGGTGATGATGCGGCATGTCAGTTTGGTGACCGGCCTTGCGAACATGACAAATGCACGCAGCATGTGCGTAATTCGGCATAGTCGCTGGCGTATGGATGCAGAGCGTCTCGACGATGTGCGCATGTGGCAGCGCTTATAACGGGCCGACTTAGCGTCGCTCCATGAGGCATGCAGTGAGCGGCACTGAATGACGTCTGCGCGGATGCGCGCTCGCGTCGGAGAGACACACGACGCGGGGAAGCTCACCACATGACAGGCGCGCTACCAGCCACTGCGCCCGGCACGCAATTCACCGCCAGCATGTGGGCGCAAGCTCTACACGAGCAAGGCCCACGCTGGGCAAGCGCTATGCCGGCTTACCAGGCCAGGGTCAAGTGCGCAGAAAAATCTCGACCCGCCGATTGAGCTGGCGCCCGCCCGGATTGTCTTGCCCGTTGACGGTATTGGGCGCAACCGGCTGCGCTTCGCCATAGCCTTTGGCATTGGCCGACTGCGCGGCACCACGCGTGCGTAACGCAGCCAGCACGGCATTGGCGCGGCGCTCGGACAGCGCCTGGTTGTAGTCGTCGCTGCCCTTGGCATCGGTGTGCCCGCCTACCTGCATGTCCCTTGCGCTCACCTTGGCCAGCGCAGCGCCCAGCGTGTCGAGTACGCGCGCGGCGTCGGGGCGGATGTCGGATTGATCGAAGTCGAACAAAATGCGGTCGTTCAAGGTGATCAGATAGCCGCAGGGCGCGCCAGGCAGTGCGAACTTCTGCAGCGGCGGGAAGCGGCCGGCCGGCGGCACCTTCGGTAGCGGCAGCATGCGCACTTCGCGCGGCGGTGTGCCGACCGTGCCGGTGCCGTCGCCGCGGTTTTGCACCAGGCCGTCCGGACCGTTCCAGGTCCCCGAGCCATCGGCGTTGATGGCGATCAAGCCACGCGGGCCGTTCCAGGTGCCGCTGCCGTCGCCGTGGTTGTTCACCAGCCCGCTCTTGTCGCTGTTCCAGGTGCCTGCGCCCTTCGCATCCAGGCTGATCAACCCGGCCGGGCCGTTGTAGGTCCCGGCGCCGTTGGACTCGACGCGGATGATTGCATCGTCGCCGCCATCGCCTGCGGCATTGATGGTGCCGCTGCCGTCGGCGTTGACGCTGATCAGCCCACCCTCGAAGTTGGCAGTGCCGCTGCCATCGGCCTTGAGGTTGAATAGACCGCCATCACGATTGCGCAACAGATTGCCATCGGCATCGATGCTGGTCATGCCGGCATCGGTGATCAGCGTGCCGCCCTCGCCGCAGCGCGCCGGTGCAACGCTGACGCCTTCGATCGGGTCGAGGATGTCCTGCAGCGACGCCTCAAGCGCACGTTGTGCCGGGGTCACGCCGGCGATATCGGGTACCACAATCAGCGGGATAGCCGGAAATTCCGGCACTGCCTGATCGGTGGCGGCCGGCGCGGCAGATGTAGGCGTCGCAGTCTGCGTTGCCTGCGGCGTTGCGCCCGCAGCGTCGGCCGTGTTCTGCTGACCTTCGCCGCGGCCGCAACCAGCCAATAGCAAGGGAACCCACATCACTGCCGACAGCGTCTTGCGCATCGCGTCTTCCTTGGTTTGAGCATGTTCGGAAAGCCGCCTGATAGCACGAGCTCGGTCGACAACGCGCCAAGAGCGACTGACAAACCGCCTGCGCGTTCTTCTGGCGTGAGTGCAGCGATTTGCCGGCCACGTCTGGATGAATGCAGTCAGAGGTTCAAGTCAAATGCTGAGTGGGTCGAATGCGCGGTGCCCTCACCGCTCGCGGGACACGCCGTTAACCCGTCCATGGGGGCTCGGTGGCGGCATCCATGCCGCCACCGGTCCCGCAATCGGTAAGGACACCACGCCAGACGGTTTGCTGGTGGCTTTATTGAAGAGCGAAATCAGCGCACCGGACAGTTTTTTGCAGGCTGTTTTATTTAAAACCGTGCGCACCGACCATCTTCACTGGTCCTTGCCCGCCCACCGTCGCGGGACCTTGAGCGGCATGGATGCCGCGCCAGAGCCTCCAGGGACGGATTCACGGCGTGTCCTGCGATGGTGGGCGGGCAAGGGCCCTGCAGCCAGGCCGCACACCAGCCCGTCTGCAACAGAATGACGTGACGTAGTTTATTGGACACGCTTGGTGCCATCGTTGACGCCGACCTTGCGAGCAGCGGCTGGATGCGCGCAACGCGCGCAACCACTCTTCGCTGACCCAACGGCGCCTGGATTCTGCCCGCTTTCAGAGCGTCGCAGACGGTGCAGCCGGTGTCCCGCCTTGCGCAGCCGTACTTCCCGCCGCTTTGGCCTGCAACTGCGCATGCAGGATGCGGCGAATCTCCAGAATCGCCTGCGGGGTTTCCTGCACGCTGTGCCAGGAGGTCACCACCAGTTCCGACGCCGCGCCATCCAGATGCGCGCTGCGATACGGCACCAATCCATCGTCGGAATCGGCGAGCGGCACCTGCGGTTTTTCGCGCCCGATGATGGTGTGGTAGCGGACGCGTGGTGAAATCGGCAAGTCCATCGTGGCGCGCACGAACGGGTCGGTGTCGCGCAGGTTGTCGATGCTGGTGGGCACCAGCAGGCGGCCCTTGCGGCGGTACTCGCCACCATGATCGGCACGTTCGCTGCTGGCCAGGTCCTGCATCACATCGCCGAAGCGATCCAGCAAGGCGATGGGCAGACGCACCAGTTTGCCGACCAGCCGCCCCAGCCCACCTTCGGCCAATGGCGTGCCGCGATGCGGTGCGGCAATGAAGATGGCGCGGTCGATCTGCGGCATCGGCGAAAAATGCAGCAACGGCGACAGCTTCGCGCGGACGCGTGCGCCGCGCTCGCCCTCAAGACGGTAGTTTTCCAACAGCGAATTCCATAACTGCTCGCCCGAAGACGACACCAGCAGCCGCCCGATGACGCCGCCCATGCTGTGGCCGATCAACACCATGTCGTGCGAGGCGATGGCGCTGCCGGACGGGTCGAAGTGACGCAGGCTGCGCTCCACCAGGGACTGGATTTCGGCGCGATTGACCGCCATCGGCGCGTTGGTCGGGTAATACACCTGCCAGATCTGGTAACGCTGGCGCAGCGTTTCATCGCCCATCACTTCGTTGGCCACATTGACCAAGGCCTCCGGGCTGCTGGCCAACCCGTGCAGCATCAGCAGCACGCGGCGATTGGGGTCGTAAGGCTGCATCAGATACAGATGCGGGTGGTCGATGCCGCGGGCGCTGCCCAGCATCGAGCGCAGCGACTGCGCGGCAAAGCCGGATCTGGCCAGCCACAATCCATACGCGGCAGTGAAGTTGGCGGCCAACGGCACGCGCTGCCCGTGCAGCACCACTTCGTTCTGGCGATAGGGGTCGTACGGCAGCATGGTGACCAGGTTGCTGCGCAACACCTCGGCGAGCGTGTCGCCCTCGAAGCGCAGCAACACCGTTGCCGGTGTGTACGGCATTTCGCTGAAAGTGGGCAGCGGGCGATCAGGGCGGGTACCCACCGCTGCGGCTTGCTGCAGCGCCAGCCCGGCCGGATCTCCAACCACGTGCGGGTCCACTTCGGCCACCAGTTCGGCGCCAAACCCATCGCGCCGATAGGTGCTGCGCACGCCGTTGAAGCGCAAGGCCGAGGCGGCAAAGATCGCACGCGGCGTGTAGCCGCCACCCGGCAACCGATAGGCGGACAGATCGATGCCGAGCTGCCAACGTCCCACCGTGGTGGGCGTCGGCGTGGTTTGGCCGGTTTGCTGCGACCGTGCGAACAGGCGCTCCACCACCTGTTGCACGGCGTAGTTGTAGTAATCGCGCGCCTGGGTCTGGCGATTCTCGAACGCGCGCGCACTGGGCGCGCGCGCGGTAAAAAACAGATAGGCGTAGGCATGGCGTGCCGCTTCCAGCCAGGCATCCACCGCCGCATCGCTCATCGTGGTGGGGGTGCGCCCGCTCAGCGCGATTGCATGCGCGGTCCACAGCTCTGCCTGCGTGGCCAGGCGGCGCTCATCGCCGATGCCTGCCTCGCTGGTGAGTTGCTGCAGACACGGTAGCGGGTCGGCGCGGCAGGCTTTGGGCTGCAAGCCGGCAACCTGCAAGGTCTCGCTGCCGGACTGACTCAGCTCGCCGGTGCTCAGCACATCGCCACGCGTCTGGGCGATGTAGTCGCCGCTGTTGCGCGATTGCACCGTCACCATGGCGCAGCCGCTCAAATAGAAACTCGCCAGCACGCCCGCCAGGACCGCAGCGGTGCGGCACATCCGCATGCGCGGCATCACCGCGGTGGCGTCGCTGTTGCACCTGGCGCAGGCGCCAGCGGCATGCCGGCACGGATGCGCGCAGAAAAATCCGCTGCCTTGTCGGCGGCGATCGCGCGTGCGGTGAAATGCCCGCGCTGCTTCAAGGTGGCGAAGTCGTAACCGGGCATCAGGCCGTGATGGTCGTAGGCGTATTCGTCGACATAGCCGGACAGCAGCAAACGGTGATCCAGCGGCAGCGTGGGCTGCAGTTGCCGCACCAGCGCGAACACAATGGTGGTGCAGTTGCTGGTGAGCGTGTTGTAGAACGCCGGCTTGCGATCGAGCTCCTTGGCCAGCTCCACGTACCCCATGAACATGCGGCGCAAGCCGGCCTTGGGAATCGCCAGCCGATACAGATACATGTCTTCGCCGCGCGCATTGGTGCGCACGCGCAGGATGTCGCGCTCGTCGGCAGCCACCAGGGTTTCTTCGAAACTGCGAAAAAACCCGCCCACGGCCGAAAACGATTCGCCGCGTTCCTTGCGGATTTCCAGCGAGAACACCACGCGCGCGCCGTCGTCGAAGCCGAACGACACCAGCGTGTGCGCAATCGCCGGGCCCATCCAGTACGACAAGGCCAGATCGGCGCTGACCAGGCGATCCAGATCGTACTGACGGGTTTCCCAGCGCGGCACGTAGTCGGTTTCGCTGTGCCAGTCGAAATTGCGCACGTTGTGCAGGGTGACGATGTTGCCTTGCACCTGTGGCCGCAACCGCTGGGCGACATCGTCGGCCCACTCGCGGTCCTGGCTGGGCGGCATCATCCACCAGGCCAACGCCAGCACCACGAACGCGGCACTGAAGATGCCGACCAAGGCCCAATTCTCACGGCCGCGGCGCAAGCCCCACAGCGCTGCCATCGCCATTGCGCACCATGACGCCACCCACCCGGCGCGCACGAAGGCGTTGCCGGTGAGTGCGTAATAAAGTGCCAGGCCGCCCCACAACGCAGCCAGCACCAACACAACCCGCAGGGCCCAGCGACCGATGCAGGCGCGCGTGGCCGGTGTCATCGCGTACCGCCTTCCGGTACCTGCATGCCCAGCGCATGCATCAGCAGATCGGCCGAGCGATGTGCGAGCCGCTTGCGCTCTGTTTCGTCGTTACCGCGCAGGCAGCTGCCCAGCATGTCGATCACCAAGAGCAGCTGTTCGTCATCGACATCGGCCCGGCACAGCCCGGCATCGCGGGCGCGATGGACGAACGGCAGAAAGATGCTGACCACGCGCCGGTCGGCCGCTTCCACTGCCGGGTGTGCGCGTTCCATCGAGCGCCAGAAATCCACCAACGGCGCAGACTGGGCGATGTGCTCGGCCACGTCGTGCAGCAGCACGGCCAAGCCGTCCGGGCGGTCGGCCAGATCGGCGGCCAGCCGCTCCAGGCCGTCCAGCCCGCGTGCCATCAGCGCGGTCATCAGCGCCTCCCGATCCGGGAAATTACGGTACAAGGTGGCGCGGCCGAGGCCGGCGCGCTCCACCACCAGTTCCAGCGGAGCATTGACGCCGTATTCGCTGAACACTTCGTCGGCGGCATCGAGAATCTGCCGGCGGCGCAGCGCGGCATCGGGGCGTGAGGTCGTCATGCCGGCATTATCGGACAGATTTGTCCGGTAATGCCAGAGTCCGCTTGGCAATTCCGCGCCCTTTCCGACCAACGGCCTGCGCGGCCGTTGGCTTGGCCTTGAACCAGCAACTTGAACTACTGATCCAACAGCTGATCCAACGGCCGCTCAATCAGCCGGTGTTCTGCACGCCTTGCGAGACGCCATTGACGCAGGCCACCAGCGCGCGCAGCAATGCTTCGTCTTCGCCATCGGTGGCCCGCCAGCGTTGCAGCAGGTCCACCTGCAGCACGCTGATCGGGTCGATGTAGGGGTTGCGCAGGCGGATCGACAGCGCCAGCCGCGGGTCGTGCTGCAACAGCGATTGCTGTTGCAGCAGCGCCTTGACCCAGCCCTTGGTCAGGGCCAGTTCGTCGCGAATCTGCGGGAAGAAGCGCTCGTGCAGATCACCGGACAGCCGCGAGAACAGCTCGGCGATATTCAGATCGCCCTTGGACAACACCATGGCGATGTCGTCCAGGAAGGTGCGGAAGAACGGCCAGTCCTGCGCCATTTCGCGCAAGGTGTCTTCATGCCCGGCATCCACCGCCGCCTGCAACCCGCTGCCGACGCCGTACCATCCCGGGATCACCGCACGCGCCTGGCTCCACGCAAACACCCACGGAATCGCGCGCAGGTTGGACAATGCCGCATCCTGTCCCAACCGCCGCGACGGACGCGAGCCCAGCGTCATGCGCTCGATCACATCGATCGGCGTGGCCAGGCGGAAGTACTGCATGAAATCCGGCGCACCGACGAAGGCGCGATAGGCCACGGTGCTGCGTCCGGCCACCAGATCCATCACCGGGCGCCAGCGCTCCTCGCGCGGCTCGGGCGCACGCGGGCGCAGGCTCGACAGCAACACCGCGCCGGTCATCTGTTCCAGCGAGCGCAGCGCCAATGCACGAATGCCGTACTTGCGATGGATCACCTCGCCCTGCTCGGTGACGCGCAAGCGGCCATCGACGCTGCCGCGGGGTGCGGCATCCAGCGCGCGGCTGGTCTTGCCGCCGCCGCGCGCGATCGAGCCACCACGGCCGTGGAAGAAGGTCAGCCGCACGCCCAGCTCGGCGGCGGCTTCCAGCAATTCGACCTGCGCGCGTTGCAGGCCCCAGCGCGAGGCCGCAATGCCGCCGTCCTTGCCGCTGTCCGAATACCCCAGCATCACCATCTGCGTATCGCCGCGCGCGGCCAGGTGCTGGCGATACACCGGGTCGGCCAGCAGGTCCTGCACGGTGCCGGTGCCGCCACGCAGATCGTCCACGGTTTCGAACAGCGGCACGATGTCCAGCGGCACCGCGCCCGCGTCGTCGACCAGGCCGCCGCGGCGCGCCAACGCGAGCACGGTGAGCACGTCGGCGCGGTTATGCGCCATCGAAATGATGTAGCTGCCCAGCGCATCGGCGCCGTGGCGCGTGCGTGCATCGGCGAGTGCGGCGAACACCGCATCCAGGCGCGCATTGCCCTCGTCGGCCACGCGCGGCAGCGCCTGTTCGCCGGAGGCATACGGGCCGAGCAAGCCAGCACGCTGCCTGGCGTCCTGTTCGTCCCAATCCGCCAGGCCCAGGGCGTCGGCCACTGCGCGCGCATGCACGCTCGATTCCTGGCGCACGTCCAGGCGCGCCAGATGAAACCCGAAACTGCGTACGCGCCACAGCAGACGCCGCACGGCGAACCAACCGGCGTGCAGGCCCTTGTTGGCCTGCAGGCTGTCCAGGATCAATTGCAGGTCGTGTTCCAGCTCGGACGGGCTGGTGTAGGCGCCGGCGGCATCGTCCAGCGTGGCCTGCAGGCGTGCGCGCATCAGGTCGTTGAACAGGCGGTACGGCATGTCGCCATGGCGCGGACGCGAACGCGCGGCGTCTTCGGGAAGCAGCGCGCGGTAGCGTTCCAGCTGCGCGGTGAGTTCCGGGCTGACCTGCACCAGCGTGGTCGATTGACTGAGCAGGCTGGCCAGTTGCCAGAGTTCCTTCTGGTAGCGGTCCAGCACCGCGCGGCGCTGCGCATCCAGGGTGCCGGCGATGGTGGTGGCATCCACGTTCGGGTTGCCGTCCATGTCGCCGCCCACCCAGGTGCCGAAGCGCAGCAGGCGCGGCAATGGCGGCACACTGCCGTAGGTTTCTTCGATGGCGTGTTCGAGCGTTTCGTACATCACCGGGATGACGCGGTAGAGCACCTGGGTGAGATAGAAGCCCACATGCTCGCGCTCGTCGTCCACGGTGGGGCGCACCGGCGAGGAATCGGCGGTCTGCCACGAGGCGGTCAAGGCCATGCGGAAGCGCGCGGCATCGCTGGCGCGTTCGTTGGGCGTGCGCATGCCGTCCAGGTTGTCGACCAGGCTGGCGACCATCAGCTGTTCTTTTTCCAGCAACGCGCGGCGCACCGCTTCGGTGGGGTGCGCGGTGAATACCGGTTCCACATCGATGCGCGGCAACCACCCGCTGAGTTCGTCCAGGGTCACGCCCTGCGCCTTGAGCCGGCGCAAGGCGTCATGCAGGCCATCGGGCTGCGGGGTGTCGGTGCCACTGCGCTGGTAATCGCGGCGGCGGCGGATGCGATGCACGCGCTCGGCGATGTTGACCACCTGGAAATAGGTGCTGAAGGCGCGCACCAGCGCTTCGGCCTCGCGCGGCTCGCGGCCGGTGAGTTGTTCGCTCAAGGTAGATGGCGGGGCATCGCTTTCGCGCCGCGAGATCGCGGTGGTGCGCACGCGTTCGATTTCATCGAGGAATTCCGCAGACACCTGCTCGGCGAGCAGATCGCCCACCAGTGCACCGAGCCGACGCACATCGTCGCGCAAGGGAAGGTCGGGGGTAGCGAACACAAGACTGCTGCGGTACTCGTTCATCGGAAACGCACACCCTCTTCAAGCGCAAAGTCGTCGAAGACTAACCCAAAAGGATTAGATGATCGCGACCGGCACGACGGTTTCAACACCAACCATCGTGTGCGCCTATCGACGACCTGTAGGCGCGGGCTTGCCCGCGATGGGCTTTCCCGGCAACGCCCATCGCGGGCAGGCCCGCTCCTACGGGTGATCGCGCAACCATCCACGCGGCTCAGCAGTCGTTGCCGGCAGCGCATCAGCCACATCCTCATCTGCTGTAGGAACGCACCCGGGCGCGACGAAGCTTCATCGGTAACGTCGCGTCGCGCGCAAGCGCGCTCCTACGGGTGTCAGCGCACCGGTGCCAGCGCACCATCGATCAACGCTTGCGTGTGGCGCTCTTCTCCGGCAACGGCTCGCCGACATTGGTCTGCAACCACTGCTCGCTTTCGGCCAGCATCTGCATGATCGATTGCCGCGCGCGGTAGGCATGCGATTCGTTGGGCAGCATCACCAGCCGCGCGGTGCCGCCCAGGCCCTTGATTGCGGCGAACATGCGTTCGCTCTGGATCGGGAAGGTGCCGGTGTTGTTGTCGTCCTGGCCATGGATCAGCAGCAGCGGGTCCTTGATCTTGTCGGCATAGTTGAACGGCGACATCGCTTGGTAGACCGGTTGCGCCTGCCAGTAGTTGCGTTCTTCGGCCTGGAAACCGAACGGGGTGAGCGTGCGGTTGTAGGCGCCGCTGCGCGCGATGCCGGCCTTGAACAGGCGCGTATGCGCGAGCAGGTTGGCGGTCATGAAGGCGCCGTAGGAATGCCCGCCGATGGCAATGTGCTGCCGGTCGGTGACGCCGCGCCGCACCACTTCATCCACGGCCGCCTGCGCATCGGCGATCAGCTGCGGCACGTAAGTGTCGTTGGGTTCGGCATCGCCTTCGCCCACGATCGGCATGGTCGGGTTGTTGAGCACCACATAGCCGATCGCCAGGAACGCCTGCGGCCCCCAGTAGCTGATGGCGTTGAAGCGGTACGGCGAGTCGGTGACCTGGCTGGCGGTGTCGGCGCTTTTGAATTCGCCCGGGTAGGCCCACATCAGCAGCGGCCGCAGGCCGTCGCGCTTGGGGTCATAGCCGGGCGGCAGCAACAGTGTGGCGGTGAGGTCCACCCCATCGGCGCGCTTGTAGCGGATCTGCTCATTCTGCACGCCGCGCAACTGCGGCAACGGGTGCGCGAACTGCGTCAACGCGCGCGGTGCGGACGTTGCATCGCCCAGCGACTGCACGAAGTAGTTGGCCGGTTCTTCAGGCGATTCGCGGCTGAGCAGCAACTGCGTGCCTTGCGCGTCCAGCAGCGCCAGGGGCGCGGAATAGGTGGGCGCCTGCGAATGAAACAGCCGTGTGGCGCGCTTGCTTTGCAGATCGAACCGGTCCACAAACGGGCGGTCGCCTTCGGGCGAGGCGCCCTTGCCGAGCAGGAACAGGCTGTTGCCATCGGCACTGGTCTGCAGCAACGCGCGGCCCTTGCCATCGGCCACCGTCGCCGGCGTGCCCGGGTCCTTGTAGCGGTCCTGCGAGGAGCGATCCCACAACAGTTCGGGCGCGCGTTGCGGTTGGTCCGGTGCGATGCGCCACTGTTTGGTGCGGCGAGTCTTCCACCAGCTCTCGCTCACAATCGCCAGGTCGCCGCGGCCCCAGTGAATGCCCTCGAACCGGCTGCCCAACTGCGCCAGCGTCACCGGTGCGCGGTTGAACGGTGCGGCCTGCATCCGCACCGCATCGCGGATGGTGCTCTCGCGTGCCGGGTCACCGCCATCCTGCGCTTCGGCCCACACCAAGGTGGCCGGCGCATCGTGCCGCCAGGCGATGTCGCGCACGCCGGTGGGCACGGCGTCGTTGCCGGTCGGCAGGCCTTCGACCAATGGCAGCTGCGCGATCTGGCGCACCAGCTTGCCCTGCAGGTCCAGCACCTCGATGCGGCGCGGGAAATTGTCCACCGGCACCAGATACGAAAACGGCCGCTCAGCGCGTTCGCTCAGGATGTAACGGCCATCCGGCGACACCGACAGATTGAGATGGATGCCGGGCGCGGCGATCGGGCGGACCTGCCCGCTTAGCGTAACGATGATCGGTTGGCCGGTGGCGTAGTACTCGAACACGCGCGCATCGGCCTCGTTGCGCAACAGGTCCTGATAGGTCGGCAGCGAGCGCACCCCGGCAGCGGCGCCGGTCTGCTGGATCGCCGGGCCGGCCGGTGTCGCATCGCGGGCCGGCGGCGCGCCCTGCCCCGCCACCTGCTGCAGCAGCAATCCGCTGCCATCGGGCAACCAATGCAATGCGTCGTCGACGCTGGTGTTCAAGCCAGCCAGCAGACGCCGCGCCTGCCCGGCGGCCACGTCCACCAGCCACAGTTCGTTGGCGCCACTGGTGGCATCCTCGCGGCGGAACGCCAGGTAGCGCTGATCCGGCGACCAACTCAGATCGGCCAGCGACAACGGCGACGGCAGCCCGGCAATCTGGCGCTCGCTTCCGTCGGCCACCGCCAGCAGCCACAGCTTGCTGGCGAAGGAGAAGCGGCTGGCCGCGTGGGTTTTGGGATGGATGCGCACGCCGGCCAGCTTGAGTTCGGGCTGGGCCACCTCGGCGATGTCCGGCAACGCCGGCAACTGCAGCATCGCGGCCAGGTCGCGCTTGGGCGAGAGCTGCAGCAACGGCGCGCGCGGTGCGTCCACCACCGCCTGCAGTGCCTTGGATGGCAGCTGATACGCGCTGCCTGCCGCGGCGCCCGGCTGCGTCACTGTTGCGCCGGCCGCCGGGCCGGCCGCCATCGCCAACACCGGCGCGCTCAATGCCAGCGCCCCTGCCAGCGCCCATGTGTGCTGCCGCCAACCTTGCGCATGCTGTTTCTCCTGCATTGCCCGTCCCCGGTGATGGTCGACCTGCGACCATACCAGCCGCCCGCCAGCCGCTCCCCTGCCGTTGGTGGGGGGCGTGCCACTTCAAACCGGCCAATTCATGCCGGAGGGGGGTGCTGCCGATATAATCAGCGCTCTCGTCGAGGGGCGCTGCGACCGGTAGGGCGGACTGATCCGCTTCACTGCACGAAAAGTGCAGGCAACTACGGCCAGGCTCGACCAGCAGTTACCGTTCAACGGCGCCCGGAATTGCAGACATTCGTTTGCCTACCGGAGCCATTGCATGAACGCTGTCACAAAGATTACCCCGCACGCCGATTACAAGATTGCCGACATCTCCCTGGCCGATTGGGGCCGCAAGGAGCTGGACATCGCCGAGCACGAAATGCCGGGCCTGATGTCGATCCGCCGCAAGCATGCGCAGACCAAGCCGCTGAAGGATGTGCGCATCACCGGCTCGCTGCACATGACCATCCAGACCGCGGTGCTGATCGAAACGCTCAAGGACATCGGCGCCAACGTGCGCTGGGCCTCGTGCAACATCTTCTCCACCCAGGACCATGCCGCCGCGGCGATCGCCGCCACCGGCACGCCGGTGTTCGCCTGGAAGGGCGAGACGCTGGAAGAGTACTGGGACTGCACCCTGGACGCGCTGACCTTCAGCCTGCCCGACGGCACCCTCACCGGCCCGGAGCTGGTGGTGGACGACGGCGGCGACGTCACCCTGCTGATCCACAAGGGCTACGAGCTCGAAAACGGCAGCACCTGGGTCGACGAGCCGGCGTCTTCGCACGAAGAAGGCGTGATCAAGGCGCTGCTCAAGCGCGTGGCCGTCGAGCGCCCGGGCTACTGGGCCCGCGTGGTCAAGGACTGGAAGGGCGTCTCCGAAGAGACCACCACCGGCGTGCATCGCCTGTACCAGATCGCCGAAGCCGGCAAGCTGCTGATCCCGGCCATTAACGTCAACGACTCGGTCACCAAGAGCAAGTTCGACAACCTCTATGGCTGCCGCGAGTCGCTGGCCGATGGCCTCAAGCGCGCGATGGACGTGATGCTGGCCGGCAAGGTCGCCGTGGTCTGCGGCTACGGTGACGTGGGCAAGGGCAGCGCCGCCTCGCTGCGTAACTATGGCGCCCGCGTCATCGTCACCGAGATCGACCCGATCTGCGCGCTGCAGGCGTCGATGGAAGGCTACGAGGTCAACACCATCGAATCCACCCTGGGTCGCGGCGACATCTATGTCACCACCACCGGCAACAAGGACATCATCACCGTCGAGCACCTGCAGGCGATGAAGGACCAGGCCATCGTGTGCAACATCGGCCACTTCGACAACGAAATCCAGGTCGATGCGCTGAATGCACTCAAGGGCGTGGAGAAGATCAACATCAAGCCGCAGGTGGACAAGTACGTGTTCCCCAATGGCAACGCGATCTTCCTGCTGGCCGACGGCCGCCTGGTGAACCTGGGCTGCGCCACCGGCCACCCGAGCTTTGTGATGTCCAACTCGTTCGCCAACCAGACCCTGGCCCAGATCGACCTGTGGGAAAAGCGCGACAGCTACGAGAAGAAGGTCTACATCCTGCCCAAGCACCTGGATGAAGAAGTGGCCCGCCTGCACCTGGAAAAGATCGGCGTGAAGCTGACCACCCTGACCAAGGACCAGGCCGATTATCTCGGCGTGGATGTGGCCGGCCCGTACAAGCCGGATCATTACCGCTACTGACCCATTGGTAAAACATCGCCATGCAGATAAGAACGGGCGCCGCGAGGCGCCCGTTTTTCATGCGATCGGCGGACCAGGCGCCTCGAATGGGTCTGTAACCGGCGCTGCCCATGAGCTGAGAGGGTACCGCGCCACGCGGATCGGAACGCCGCTCACGCCGGCTCAGGCAGAAGGTGCAGTGGGGCGCCAGTGTCGTTCATCGACCCAACGCTGACCAATGTCGCTCCGCATCGATGCCGGAGGCCCCGCTAGCTGCGACAATGCGCGCCCGATTCGAACGCTGGAGCCCCTACCCGATGTCGCTGGAGACACAAGCCGAACGATTCATGCAGACCCTGGAAGCGCTGGGTGGCTCTGCAGGCAACGGCAAGCTGGGCAGCGCGCTGGGCTGGGCGGACAGCACCTACACGCAGGTCAAGGCACACCTCATCGAGCAAGGCCGTATCGTGCCCGGCCGTGGGCGCGGTGGTTCTGTGTCGATCGCTGGCGCCAGTCCCGCGCCGGACAGACAGCGCAACGCCGCATCGCCAACGCCGCACGCCAAACGCGGCAGCGCGAAGACGGAGCAGGGCAGCCACAACGCCTACGTCCAGGCCTTCAATGCCATCGACAAGGCCATGCGCAACGACGAAGGCCTCGCCTCGGAGCTGGACTACGCCGAGCAGACCTCGTGGCTGCTGTTCCTGAAGTACCTGGATGACATGGAACACGAATGGGCTGATGAAGCCCTGCTCAAGGGCAAGGCCTACGACGCCATCCTGGCCAAGCCCTATCGCTGGCAGGACTGGGCCGCGCCGATGACGCGGGACGGCAGACCCGACCCCAACGCGCGCACCGGCAGCGATCTGATCGAGTTCGTCAACGGCAAGCTGGTCCCGCACCTCAAGTCGTTCAAGGACAGCACCGTGCAGGCCGACAGCCTGCAGTACAAGATCGGCGAGATCTTCTCGGAAGTCTCCAACCGCTTCCGCTCCGGCTATACCCTGCGCGACGTGCTGCAGATCGTCGACACGCTGAGCTTCGGCAGCTCAGAGGCCAAGCACGAGCTGTCCGAACTGTACGAAACCCGCATCAAGCGCGTGGGCAACGCCGGCCGCAATGGCGGCGAGTACTACACCCCGCGCCCGCTGATCCGCGCGATGATCCAGGTGGTACAGCCGCAGATCGGCGAAACCATCTACGACGGCGCCTGCGGCAGCGCGGGCTTCCTGTGCGAGGCATGGGAGCACCTGCGCCGCGATGATCTATCCGCCAAGGACTGGGACACGCTGCAGCGCAAAACCTTCTATGGGCAGGAGAAGAAATCGCTGGCCTACGTGCTGGGCGTCATGAACATGATCCTGCACGGCATTGATGCGCCCAATATCCGCCACGCCAACACGCTGTCGGAAAACGTCATGGATATCCAGCAGAAGGACCGGCACGACATTGTGCTGGCCAATCCACCCTTCGGCGGCGGCGAGCGTAAGGAAGTGCAGCAACACTTCCCCATTCGCTCATCGGAGACGGCTTACCTGTTTCTGCAGCACTTCATCCGCAAGCTCAAAGCCGGTGGACGCGGCGCGGTGGTCATCAAGAACACCTTCCTCAGCAATACCGATAACGCCAGCATCGAACTGCGCCGCGAACTGCTAAACAACTGCAACCTGCATACGGTGCTGGACTGCCCGTCCGGCACCTTCCAGGGCGCGGGCGTGAAAACCGTGGTGCTGTTCTTCGACAAGGGCGCGCCCACGCGCAATATTTGGTACTACCAGCTCGATCCCGGCCGTTCGATGGGCAAGACCAATGCGCTGAATGATGCGGATCTTGTCGAGTTCGTGGCACTGCAGAAGACCAAGGCAGGCAGCGAGAAGAGCTGGACGGTCGATGTGGCCAACGTCGATGTCGCCACCTGCGACCTGTCGGTCAAGAACCCGCACGCGCCGGAGTCCGCACCGCAGCGTACCCCGCAGCAGATCATCGACGACATGCTGGCGCGGGATGCGGAGACGGCGAAGTTGCTGGCGACGGTAAGGGCGATGCTGTGAGTAGTCGAACGCAGACCCGCACCGGCGGCAGAGAAGCCACAACAAGAACGATCATGGGCAACGTTGCATTGTCCGTGAATCGCCCCGGCGTCGACCCGCCGAGTGGTTGGGAATGGTTGCCCCTTGCAAGTATAGCAAGGATGGAGTCTGGTCATACGCCAAGTCGAAACAAGCCCGAGTATTGGGGGGGAGACATCCCGTGGATTGGGATACGTGATGCGAAGTCTGCTCACGGTGGAACGGTCTCGCAAACCCTTGAAAAAACAAACGCATTAGGCATCTCGAATTCCTCCGCACGAGTGCTTCCAGCTGGAACTGTCTGTCTATCTCGCACCGCCTCGGTCGGCTATGTAGTCAAGATGGGTCGCGAAATGGCGACCAGCCAGGACTTTGTCAACTGGGTGTGTTCCGGAAGTATCGACCCGGACTTCCTGCGCTATCTCTTCGTGGCCGAGGAGTCGGCTCTCTCGCGTTTCTCAAGCGGATCAGTGCATCAGACGATCTACTATCCTGAATTGAAAGCATTTCATGTCTGCATACCTTCGATGACACAGCAGAAGCGCATCGTCGCAGTGCTGGATCAGGCCTTCGCCGCACTCGACCGCGCCCGCGCAAATTGCGAAGAGAGTCTCCAAGCTGCTGAAGGTCTTCTTCGACGCACCTTGGGCGACGAGTTCGAAGCGATCGCCAGCCAATCAAGCTCGCTTGCCCTGCAGGATGCAGTGCATCCGGATTGCAGTCTGTCTTATGGAATCGTTCAGCCGGGAGACGAGGTAAGTAATGGGCTGCCAATCGTGCGTCCCGTTGATTTGACGCGGCGAGAGGTGGGCCTTGCCGGCTTGAAACGAATTGACCTACGCGCTGCACGCGGTTACGCACGAACGACGTTGAAAGGCGGAGAGCTTCTACTCTGCGTAAGAACCTGTTCACGATCTTCGCAGATCAGTGCAGACTATGCGGATGCGCCAAAAGACCTATCCGAGTGACATGAGCCGGGAGCAGTTCGCACACGTGCTGCCGATCCTGGAACAAGCGCGCAAGCGCACCAAGCCACGCCGTGTGGATTTATATGAGGTGTGGTGCGCAGTGTTGTACGTGCTGCGAACCGGTTGCCAATGGCGAGCGCTACCCAGCGACTTTCCGAAGTGGCGGACCGTGCACTCGTACTTTGCCAAGTGGAGCGAGTGCGACGATGAGGGGGTGAGCCTGCTGGAGCGGGCGCTCAAAAAATCAGGTTGGCGTGGCCCGCGTGAGACAGGGGCGCAACGCTTGCACCAGGTTCTTGATCGTGGACGCGCAGAGCGTCAAGAACACGGACACAGCTGGGCAAAAGGGGTATGACGCAGGCAAGAAGGTGTCGGGCATCAAACGGCATATCGCTGTTGATAGTCAGGGGTTGCCCCACGCAATCGCGGTGACGACGGCGGAGGTGACCGACCGCAAAGGTGCGCTGCAGGCGTTGGAGCGCTGTCAGTCAAACCTGACGCTTGTACAAAGCTTACTGTGCGACGGCGGTTACACCGGAGTACCGTTTGCCAGCGGCGCGCGAGAGATTTTAGGCGAGCAGCTCACGGTGCAGATTGCCAAGCGCAGCGAACTGCACACCTTCAAGGTCATGCCCAAGCGATGGATTGTCGAGCGTAGTTTTGCTTGGCTGGAGAAGAACCGAAGGCTATGGAAGAACTGCGAGCGCAAACTCAACACCAGCCTGCAGTTCATCCATTTGGCCTTCTTGGCACTGTTACTCAGAAGATTGTGAACAGGTTCTTAGGGGCAACACCGGCGCTATTTCGGTTGCTGAAGACGAACTGGCTGGTTCCAACGTCACGCGCGGCATCGTTCCCATCCGGTTCGAGCCGACTCGCGTCTTGCGTGATTTCGCGTATTTCCAATTTTGCTTTGGCGCGATCCGAAGTCAGATTGCTGAGAAGACCTATGGAGCCGCACTTATGCAGATCAACATCAAGGATCTGCGGAATCTTCGCTTCGTCGTGCCTGACATTGCCCTGCAGCGTGACGTCATTGCGAGGTCGGAAGCACTGATCAATTCGGCCACAGCGCTACGCACCTCTTACAAAGCGCAGATCGCGGATATCGCTGCCCTCCGCCAATCCCTACTCCAAGCCGCCTTCTCCGGCCAACTGACGTGATTTCTTCGCCATGACCGATGCCAGCACCTACGATCGCCCGTGGAAATCGTTCCAAGATCAGCTCTTGATGCTGGAAGAACGCGGCTTGGCCGTGTCGGACAGGGACTGGGCAGTGGCATGGCTACAGCGTGTCGGCTACTACCGGCTCAGTGCGTACTGGTATCTGTTCCGGATCTTCCGGCATGAGCAGGACCCGCAATCGGGGGCGATCCGTTCGGTGCGCACGGATGACTTCATGCCGGGGACAACGTTCACCGACGCCATCGACCTGTATCTGTTCGATCGTCGGCTGCGCGTACTACTGGCGGACGCGCTTGAGCGAATCGAAGTGTCACTACGGGTGGAAGTGGCATATCGACTGGGTAAAACCGACACCTTCGCTCATTTACATGAAAGCAACTTCCACCCCACATTCCGCGAAAAAAGAGCGCCGCAGACGAACCAGACTGTCTTCGCCACATGGCAGATGAAGTACCAGGGGTTGGTGCAGCGCTCACGCGAGGATTTCGTCAAACACTATCGTGAAAAGCATGGCCCGGATCTGCCAATTTGGGTCGCTATCGAGGTGTGGGACTTCGGCGCAGTCTCGCAACTGCTGGCGATGATGAAAGTGCCCGACCAACAGGCCATCGCCAAGCGCTATGGAATTGCCGACTGGAAGGTGTTCGCAAGCTGGGTGCGCTGTTTGAGCTATCTGCGCAATCTGGTGGCGCACCATAGCCGCGTGTGGAACCGGAATATGGTGAGTTCTCCCATTCCACCATCAGCCGCCTGGCCGGCTTGGGGCGCTGCATTCGAGAATAGGCAGGATCTACTGACTAAGCCGTTCATCCAGTTGGCGATGGTCTGCCATTTGGTGCGGGTGGTATGCCCCGGAAGCAGGTGGCCGGAGCGGACGGCGGCGCATCTGGACGCCTTTCCGTCTCAGGCATCGACACGCCAATTATCCGCTGCGGATATGGGGGCGCCCATCGGGTGGAAAGACTGGTGGCTCGCGAGCGACAGGCAATAAGAACCCCCGCGTAGATTCCCAAAGGAACCAAGAGGCGGGGGTCGTGTTGCGGCAAGTCTAACCGAGCAGGCTTTGAATCGCCAATATGCATCATCAAAACCGCTCATGCGTGCACCACTTGAAACGCTGCGCCCCGGTGGCACTCATGTGCTACATTTGGACATCCTGAACGGGAGCCCCGCATGAGCACCACCACCATTCGCCTGCCGGAAGCGCTCAAGGCCCGCATCGCCAAGGCCGCGCAAGCGGCCGGCACCACGTCGCACAATTTCATCCTGGAAGCCATTGCCGAAAAGGCCGAATTGGCCGAGCGACGCACCGACTTCCATGCAGAGGCCGAACGCCGTTGGGCCGAATTCCTTGAGACCGGCGAGAGCATTCCCTGGGACGAGATGCGTCGCTATCTGATGGGACGCATTCAGGGCAAGGACACTCCGCTTCCCGTCCCCCGCAAGTTCGCCGAATAGCATGGCGCGCGTCGAGTTCCTACCCTCTGTCAACGAGGACCTGCGGCGCATCATCGGCCACCTGGAACAGCACGAGGCGGCGCACATCCAAGAGCGTCTTGGCGAGATCGTCAGTGCATCCGATGTGCTCACGAACAATCCGCTGATCGGGCGCCTGACGCACAACGATCTGCGTGAACTGGTCATTGGCCAAGGCGCTCGCGGATACATCGCCCTCTACCAGTATGTAACGGCGCTGGACACCGTATTTGTCCTGGCGATCCGCGCGCAACGCGAGGCAGGCTATGCACGCGACGACTGAAACCGAGGCCGACACCCGCGCCAACCGCATCGACCCGGTGCTGCGCGAGGCCGGCTGGGGCGTGGTGGATGGCGCGCAGGTCCATCGCGAGCTGATCTGCCCTGGCCGCATTCTCGGCGGCGGCCAGCGCGGCACGGCGCTGTCGGCGGACTACGTGTTGAGTTACCGCGGCCGCAAACTGGCGGTGATCGAGGCCAAGCGTGCCGGACTGGGCCACACCGCAGGCGTCGGCCAGGCCAAGGACTATGCGACGCGGCTGCAGGCGCGATTTGCCTATGCCACCAACGGGATCGGCTGGTATGGCATCGACATGGACAGCGGCGCCGAAGGCGAGATCGCCCTGCCGTTCCCGACACCGGAACAACTCTGGCTGCGCTGCTTTCCGCACGGCAACGACTGGCGCGAGCGCTTCGGCGCGGTGCCGTTCGAGACCGGCGGCGGCAAGTGGCAGCCGCGCTATTACCAGCACAACGCGATCACCGCAGTGCTGGAGGCCATCGCGACAGACCGCAACCGCATCCTGCTGACGCTGGCCACCGGCACCGGCAAGACATCCGTCGCGTTCCAGATCGCGTGGAAGCTGTTCCACGCCAAGTGGAACCTCAGCCGTGACCCGGTGCGCCGCCCACGGATCCTGTTCCTGGCCGACCGCAATATTCTGGCCGACCAGGCCTTCAACGCCTTCAATGCGTTCCCACCGGATGCGCTGTGCCGGATCCGACCGGAAGAAATCCTCAAGAAGGGCGGCATTCCGCGCAATGCCAGCGTGTTCTTCACCATCTTCCAGACCTTCATGACCGGTGGCGGCGATGCGGAAGACGCGCCTGCGGCGGCGCAGTTCACCTTCGAGGGCTATGAGCCGGACTTCTTCGACTTCATCGTCATCGACGAGTGCCACCGCGGCGGTGCGCGCGACGAAAGCAGCTGGCGCGCGATCCTGGAGTATTTCAAGCCGGCCGTGCAGCTGGGCCTGACCGCCACGCCGAAGCGCGATGTCAATGGCGATACCTACGCCTACTTCGGCGAGCCGGTCTACACGTATGCGCTGAAGGAGGGCATCGGCGACGGCTTTCTCACGCCGTTCAAGGTGCGGCAGATGGCTTCGACCCTGGACGAGTACACCTACTCCGAGGGTGACGTAGTGCTAGAAGGCGAGCTGGAACGCGGCCGCGTCTACACGGAAGCCCACTTCAACACCCGGCTGGTGATCGACCAGCGCGAGCGCAGCCGCGTGCAGGAGTTCATGGACCAGATCGACCAGCGCCAGAAGACGCTGGTGTTCTGCGCCACCCAGGAGCACGCCGCGCAGGTACGCAACTTCATCAATCAGATCAAGGACAACCCGAACCCGCACTACTGTGAGCGCGTCACCGCCGACGACGGTGAGCTCGGCGAGCGCCACCTGCGTGAGTTCCAGGACAACGAGAAGACCCTCCCGACCATCCTGACCACGTCGCAGAAGCTGTCCACCGGCGTGGACGCGCTGAACATCCGCAACATCGTGCTGCTACGCCCGATCAAGTCGATGATCGAGTTCAAGCAGATCATCGGGCGCGGCACGCGCACGTTCGAAGGCAAGGATTACTTCACTATCTACGACTTCGTGAAGGCCTATGCGCACTTCAACGATGCCGCGTGGGATGGCGAGCCGCTGCCGCCGGACGATCCGGCCGAGCCGCGCAAACCTCGACTGCATCGAGAGAGCGAGCCCGGGGCGCTTGGTGGCGGCATCAACGAACCCGCGCCGCCCAAGCGAGTGGTGGTCAAGCTCTCCGACGGCCGCGAGCGCAGCATCCACTACATCGCCGCGACCACGTATTGGTCCAACGACGGCAGGATGATCACCGCGCAGGAATTCATGCAACAGCTCTTCGGTGACCTCGATGCGCTGCTCAAGGACGAAGACCACCTGCGCGCCATCTGGAGCGACCCGGACCGGCGCGAGGACTTTATACAGCGCCTCACGGACCTGGGGTACGACAACGAGCGACTGGATGACATGCGGCGCCTGATCGATGCACCGCACAGCGACATCTTCGATGTACTGGCCTACGTTCGCTTCACCCTGGCGCCCCTGTCGCGGACGCAGCGGGTGCAGTCAGCCATGTCCACCGGCCTGAGCGGGTACGAGCGTGAGATGCGTTCGTTCCTGGAATACGTGCTGGGCAACTACGCGCGCAACGGTACCGGTGAACTGGCCAGCAGCAGGATCGGCGACGTTTTACGAATCCGCTACGGCGGGGTTAACGACGCCAAACGGATGCTGGGCAGTGTTGCGGACATCCGCAGTGCATTCGTTGGGATCCAGGCGCACTTATTCCGCTGATTGGTAGACGCATGCAACGCGGACGGCACAACCAATATCAAGGCCGCCAGTTCGCATTGCGTTCCCAGAACGCCACGCTGCGCCGATACGCGTCGCGGTCCAGCGGCACGCCAGAGCCACCTTCTTCCACGCCCAGGGCGTTGCGCAACATCGTGATCGGTGCCATCGGAATTTCCTGCGGCTCTGCGGTGTAGAGGCAACCGACCACGCCCCAGTCCGCATCGATGAGCGCGCCCTCCTTGGCCAGTTGATCGCGGCTGTAGAGGATCGGCAGCAGATACGCGGCCACCGGCGGCTCGACACCTTCAAACCAACGCACCAGTACAGCCAATTCCTGCGTGCTGCGCGCCTCGTAGCCGGAGCGCAGCAAATGGCGGTTGTCAGCGTTGATGGGCACGGTGAGGCAGCGGGTCGTGGTCCAGTTGCGGTGCACGTGCAACCGGCAAAACGGCGCATAGCCCTCGATCACGCGTAGCGGCGCCTCATCATCGAGCCGCTGGACGAACTGCTCGGGCGTGCAGTCCTGGATGGCATTGCGACGGCCATCGCGCGGGAACAGGCGGGTGCGGGCGAACGATGTAAGAACGATCGACATGACGGTACGTGTGGCGACAAGAGCACCAGGGTAGCGCGCAGGCTGGCGCACGACTACGTTGAGCAGCACCGGGACTGTTGCGCAGCGACGGGGCTGGCACGCATGGTTGCTTGAGCCGAGCTCATAGCAGTCACGTCACCATGGACGATGACCTGAGGGGTAGCACTACGTTGCGGTTCCGCGCCCCGGCGCATGCAGATTCGTGCACCGCCTGCTCACCGCATCTGTTCGCCGCCCTACCAGATCAAATCGTCAGGCACCTTGAACTGGCTGTAATAGTCATCGTCGCTATCGGCCGCTGCCGGCGCGCTGTTGCGGCCGTGATCGAGAACAACCGTGTCGGCATCGCGGCTGTAAACCTTGTCGGCGGCGGCGCGCGGAATCAGCTCGAAGCCATCGCCGTGGCGCACGATCACCAGTGCGCCACTGGCCAACTGGCTACGGAGTACGGGGTTCACCAGCACGCTGCGAATGACGCTGCCGTCGTTGAAGCGGTAGTCGATCTCGCCTTCGCACTTGACCTTGCTGGTCTCCACGATCTGCCGGACCTGGGCCAGCACCTCCTGCCGGCGCACCTGTACGTTGCGCTCTTCGGCCAGCGCACGATCGCGCTCGGCACGCTCGGCCTGCAGGCGTGCCGCATCGACCTTGTCGGCATCCGCCGGCGACACCGCCGCGCCCTTGGCGTGGCGCTGTTTGACCTGCTCGCGCGCAATCTTGTCCACCTGGGCCTTTTTCACCAGGCCGGCCTTGAGCAGCTGTTCTTGCAATGGGTTGCGCATCGGGAGGCTTGGCAGTGGGCTGGCGGCTAGTTTAACGCGGCCGGCGCCATGGCCCCGTCGCAGCCTGGCCGAACCGCTGGCATCACCACTCGGCCCGGCACGCGCCGTGCGCTGCGTTTTGCGACCAAGCCCGCCGTTGGCGCCGAACACCGCGCGCAATTTACCCATTCGATGCAGTGAATACGTATGCACAACACCGATGCTGCGCCGCGATGCGCGCTTAGCATCGTCGCGCGCTGCACGCCGTGCGCGCGCTTTCCGGAACAGGGGCCGGAGGCCTTGATGCAGGCATCGCGCACTGCGCGGCGGCCTGCGCCACCCACTGGAGAACCATCCGATGCGCAACACGCCTGCTCACGCTCCACCCTCGCTCATGCAGCGCAGTGCCCGTCTCTTGCTGACGGCGCTGGTCTTGTTGCTGGCCACTGCCAACGTCCAGGCCGATGTCATCCTGCACGCCTTCAACTGGCCGTATGCCACCGTCGAAGCGCGTGCCAAGCAGATCGCCGATGCTGGCTATCGCAAGGTGCTGGTCCCCCCCGCGTACCGCTCCGAAGGCAGCGCCTGGTGGGCGCGTTATCAGCCGCAGGACATCCGCCTCATCGACAACCCGCTCGGCGACACCGCTGCATTCCGGAAGATGGTGCAGGCACTGGCCAACAACGGCGTGGAAACCTATGCCGACATCGTGTTCAACCATATGGCCAACGAAGCGGCCACGCGCTCGGACCTCAACTACCCAGGCAGTGCGGTGCTGTCGCAATACGCGGCAAATCCTGGCCGTTACGATTCACTGCGGCTGTTCGGCACGCTGCAGTCCAACTTCCTTGGCGCCAGCGATTTTGGCGCGGCGCAATGCATCAGCAACTACAACGACGCCTTCCAGGTGCGCAATTACCGCATCTGCGGCGGTGGCAGCGACCCAGGCCTGCCGGATCTGGTCGGCAACGACTGGGTGGTGCAACAGCAGCGCGCCTATCTGCAGGCACTCAAGGGTATCGGCGTCACCGGCTTCCGTGTGGACGCGGCCAAGCACATGACCTTCGACCATCTCAACCGCGTCTTCGATGCCGGCATCCGCTCCGGCGTGTATGTGTTCGGCGAAGTGATCACCGGCGGCGGCACGGGTAATGGCGACTACGACCAGTTCCTGGCGCCTTACCTGCAATCCACACCGCATGCTGCCTACGACTTCCCGCTGTTCAATGCGGTGCGTAACGCATTCGCCATTGGCGCCAGCATGCAGCAGTTGGTGGACCCGGCAGCATCCGGCCAGGCATTGCCGGGCAATCGTGCCGTGACCTTTGCGGTCACCCACGACATCCCCAACAACGCCGGTTTCCGTTATGCCATTCTCGACCCGGTGGATGAAACGCTGGCGTATGCGTACCTGATCGGCCGTAACGGCGGCATGCCGATGATCTACACCGACAACAACGAAAGCGGCGACAACCGTTGGGTCAATGCGTACCTGCGCGACGACCTGCGTCGCATGATCGGCTTCCACAATGGCGTACAGGGCACCGACATGCAGGTGTTGTCGTCCAGCTCCTGCCACATTCTGTTTCGTCGCGGCAGCCTGGGCATCGTCGGCATCAACAAGTGCGGCAACCCCGTCACCACCACGGTGGGAATGAACAACAGCGTGTTGTTCTGGAATGCCGATTACACCGATGCGCTGGGGTCGGGGAATGTGGTGCGCATTTCCAGCGGCTCCTACACCTTTACGCTGCCGGCGCGTGGCGCGCGCATGTGGCGGCGTTGAGCAAACATCGGCACAGGGCGACACCGCAGCGCCCGATTATCCAGGCATAACAAGGTAACCTGCAGCACACCTTGAGAGATCGCACGCCATTACCGTGCGAGCGATCCATCGCCCCCGACGCAGACGCGCGGCGGGGGCTTTTTGTATCTGGATGCCGGCTCTGATCGGTTGCATCCAGGGTCACGCGGCCTGCAATACGCAGGCTCGCTGGCATGCAGCGCTCACCCATATCACCTGCAGACAAGCGCTTTTTCACGTGTTTCAGCTCAACATGAATTGATTCCGACGCATCGCCCCGCCGTTGCAACGCAACCGCTTTGCCGCTGCACCTACGTGGCGGCGTGCTGCATGCACAGATGTGTCACGCAGTGCAGGCAGCAGTCGCCGATGCGGCGAAGTGACTGGCTCCGCGTTATCGCGGGTGGCGCTTCGATTCCAGTGACAGTTGCGCAAACCGGAGCAACGCGATGCCTCTCTATTTCGTGCGTCATGGCGAGTCGCTCGCCAACGAGCAGAATTACTTCGCTGGTGCGCAGAACTCCCCGCTCACATCGCTCGGGCGCCGCCAGGCGCAGCAGGCGGCACGCTATGTGCGGCAACGTGCACTGCAGTTCGACGAGGTACATGTCTCCACCCTCGAACGTGCGCAGGCCACTGCCGCGATCATTCTGGAAGGTGCATCAGGGCACCGGCGTGTGCTGTCCAGCGCGGCGCTGGTGGAGCGCGATTTCGGCATTTTCGCCGGCAAGAACAAGACGCTGATCAAGAAGTCCATCGGCCATCGCCTCTACGACGCCTGCTTTCACGATGCCGACGGCGCGCCGCCGGACGGTGAACACTGGATGGACATGTATGCGCGCTGCAAGACGTACTACGACACCGTGCTGGCACCACTGGATCGGCAAGGCAAACAGGTCCTGGTGGTGGCGCACAAGTACATCGTCGAAGTGTTTGCATTGATCGCCTCCGGCCTGCCGCCCGCCGAGTACATCGACTTTCGCCTGCCCAACTCGCGCCCATTGTCGTGGGACGAACTCAAACGCATGACCGCACGCAGCTCTTCGCGCATGAATTACCTGGGCGAACAAACGGAAATCCGTCTGCTGCAGTGGATGCTGATCGCAGCGCTGGGCGGGTTTGCGCTGTCATGCCTGGGCATCGGCCTGCCGCATGTGCTCACCACAACTGCCATCGTCGCGTTGCTGGCGGCGAATGCATTTTTTCTGTCTGTGCGCATCGAACCTGGCGCACTGCGCCTGAGCGGCGGGCCGGAGGACATTGCGCTCAGTGTGCTCAGCGTGGCCCGCGCTGCGCTGGCGATGTTTCTGCTGACGCAGTTTCACAACCCGTGGGTGCATGTGATTGGCCTGCTGCTGATCGTGCCGCCTGCGCTGTCGGTACCGACCTTTTCGCTGGCACGCGGTGGCGATTATTTCTTTGCGGCACGCTATACGCTGGTGTTGTCGATCCTGCTGCCAGTGCTGTTGCTGCTGTTGTTCCTGGATCACCACGAGGTGCTGGGCAACGTGCACGCGCTGGAGCGCTTCTTTGTGGTGCTGGTGCTCGCCCTGGCGTTGCCGTCCCTGCTGGCCCAGGGCTGGCGCCGCGCGCGACCGATCGCGGCGGGCAAGCTGGCCACCAATTGGGGCTGGGTGGGCTCGTTGACCATGGTGCCGATGGCCTTTCTGGTCTCGCTGCGCGCTGGCGGCACCTCGCTGCTGGATGCACTGAGCCACGGCGGCTGGCATGCATGGAGTGCGCTGCTGCTACCGCTGGCCTTGTTGCTGGCATGCCGTATGGGCAGCGCGCTCTACCTGCGCGTGCACCAGCGCGTGACCGGCCGGACCATCAGCGCGCCAGTGGCACTGGACATCCATCTTCTGCAGACCTCGCCCAATATCTTCTTGTGGCTGAGCCTATTGCTGCCCGGCACCTTTACGCACGCGCCCACCTTGGTGGCCGGCACCTTGCTGGGCTTTTTCGCGTTTGCATTGCTGGACGAAGCATGGGTGGTCAGGCAGTTCCGCGCGCAGATCACACCGGCGCTGCGCGTGGCGGCCACCCGGCCTACCGAGGCGCGCACCGGGACCGACCCAAACGTGATCGAACCAGACCAAGTCGTACTGGAAACGCGCTGATCCACACGGCACCGGGCGCGCAGTCCGTAAGTGCCCGGAGCTACTGACAGATCAGCGACAGCAGCTTGCAGACCCACCGGCAAACGGCCGGTGGGTCCAGCCTCAGACGAATCGGCGTGCGCCAACTACCAGGCGAACGGTGCGGTGACCGTGCGCGCGCCAAGCATGAACGCATCTGCCACATGCACGAACGGTGCAACATCCACTTCCGATTCACCGGCGCGCACCAGTTGCACAAAGCGCGCGTACAGTCCGTCGTATTCGCTGGACGCAGGCAGCACGTGCGGCTGCCCATCGATGCTCAGCTTGGCGCCGCCTTCGCTGAGCATGAGCATGCCAGCGGTGGTCTCCACTTCGATATCCCAGCGCTGGTGGCCGGTCTGCAGGAAATCGAATTCGGCCGTCACCGGTACGCCCGCGGTATCGACGAAGGCAAGCCTGGCATACAGCGGTGCCTGACGGTTGTCCGGGGTGTGCAACTCGGCCTCGCGCAGCGCGAAGCTGCGCGGCAGCAGATGGGTGACGATGGACAGCGCATTGATGCCGGGGTCGAACACGCCCATTCCGCCGGGCTCGAGAATCCAGTCCTGGCCCGGATGCCAATGGCGGATGTCTTCCTTCCAGGTGATGTGCGTGCGCACGATCTGCTTGTCGGCCAGCCATGCCCGGGCGGGTGCCACGCCGGCGGCGCAGCGCGAATGCCAGCTGGTGAACAGGCTGCGCTGCGCACGCCGGGCCACGCCCTGCAGGTCATGGATCTCGGCAAGCGTGGCGGCCGGCGGCTTTTCCAGGAACACATGGCGGCCGGCCACCAACGCGGTCTGCGCCAACGCGTGCCGCCCGACCGGTGGCGTGCACAATGCCACCGCTTCGATCTCCGGCTGCGCGGCGAACGCGTCTTCCAGTGTCTGATAGGCCGGCACACCGTCGACCGTGCCATGCCGGCTCACGGTGGCAACCAACTGCACATCGTCGCGCGCAGCGATGGTGGGAACGTGCTGGTCGCGGGCGATCTTGCCGATGCCGACAAGGGCAATGCGCAATGCGTCTGGATGCTTCATCGAAACCTTCGTGCTGATGGGAGGTGACATCGGCGCGAACGGCTGCCCTCGCACGCTGCATGGCCGACGCTGCAGCGGCGCGAACGGAAAGCGCACGCGACGGCGCAGTGTACGGTCAGGGTGCAGCCCACCGCGAGACATCGCTCCTGCTTGTTTTGCTATACCTGTTGGCTGGTGACGATTGCCTGGCCTTGAAACAACGCCAGGCCGCGCAGTGCGTGCCGGGCGCCGGCTTTCATCTGGCATTTGCCGCGACCGATGCCTCTGCCGTGGATGCCTTCCACCGGGCCGCGCTGCAACACGGCGGCCGCTGCAATGACGCGCCCGGCTTACGGCCCGACTACGGCGACGCCTGTTACGCCGCGTTCGTCATCGACCCCGACGGGCACCACCTTGAAGCCGTGGTCGATCACACGCCACCGCAGTAACCGGCACTGCCGCCTACGCGTCATCGGCGCACTGGCAATCAAATGCTGTCGCGTTTTGCTGGGGCGTGGCACACGCGTGAGGAAACACGCACTCACGCGTGCGCGTATTGCAACGACAGAAAACGCACCACCCCGCAAACAAGCGACCCGCATCAGCGGCCCGGCATGCTTTCGCACCGCCAGGCCACCGACCAAACGCGGTCACATCTCCAGCACTACCTTGCCCAGGTGACTGCCCTGCTCCAGATAGCGATGTGCCGCTGCGGCTTCGCTCAGCGGGAAGCGCTTGTCGAGCAGCACGCGCAGCTTGCCCTGTGCGATCCACGGCCACACCACGCGTTCCACTTCCGCAGCCAGCCGGGCCTTTTCATCGGCATTGCGCGGGCGCAGCGTGGAGCCAGTGATCACCGCCTGCTTGCGCATCAGCAACGGGATCGGCACCTCGATGGTGGCCCCGGCCTGCGAGGCGATGTAGACGAGACGTCCGCGTGGATTGAGCGCTTCCAGGGTATCGGCAAACACCGCAGCGCCCACCATGTCGAGCGCGACATCGACACCGCCATGCGCCTTGGCCACGGCGACAAACGATCCGCTGGTGGAGTCGATCGCCACATCGGCGCCCAGCTCGCGCGCCTGTGCTGCCTTGCTGGCCGAGCGTGCGGTGGCCAGAACGTGCGCGCCCGCCGCCTTGGCCATCTGGATCGCGGTAACGCCGATGCCCGAGGTGGCACCGTGCAAGAGCAGCCACTGCCCTGCCGCCAGCTGGCCATGTTCGAATAAATTGGCGTAGGCGGTGAAGATGGTCTCCGGCAGCGCGGCGGCGTGCACCAGATCCATGCCGGCGGGAATCGGCAGCACGTGACGCGCATCGACAGCGGCGTACTGCGCGTAACCGCCGCCGCCCAGCAGTGCGCACACGCGGTCGCCGACCTTCCAGCGACCGGCCGGCTCGACGATCTCGCCGGCGATTTCCAGCCCCAGGGTCTGCGGTGCGCCAGGCGGCGGCGGGTAGTGCCCGGCACGTTGCAGCAGGTCGGGCCGATTGATGCCGGCAGCATGCACGCGGATCAGGACCTGCCCCGGTGCAGGACGCGGGCGCGGCTGCTCGGTGGCGTACAGCGCGTCGGCGTCGCCCTTGCTATCGCGGATGGCGATAGCGGTCATCGTGGTATCGCTCATGAAGGCGCTCCGTAGAAAGTGCGCCCAGTGTAGGCATGCGCCCGTCAACGCCCAGGCCAGAGGCCGCGTGTGCAGCGTTGCGCTGCACCTGCTCGCGGCCTGCCGAACCGCAACACCCTGCACAGCCGGAACACCCGCAACCAAATATGCATTCATCGCGATGAAGCGATATTATGCCCGCACGATCTGCCGGACCCGCCGCGATGACGCATTTGAGTTTCGAGTTTTACCCGCCCAAGACCGATGACCAGCGCGCGCAACTGGACCGCACTGCCGCCAGGTTGAAGGGCTACGCGCCGGAGTATGTGTCGTGCACCTTCGGCGCCGGCGGCTCCACGCTCAGCTACACCTCCGAAACGGTGCGCCACCTCAAGCAGAAGCATGGCTTCGAAGCGGCGCCGCATCTGTCCTGCGTTGGCGGCAGCCGGCAGGAGATCCGTGAACTGCTCAAGCTGTATCGGGCGATCGGCTGCACCCGCATCGTCGCGCTGCGCGGCGACCTGCCCTCGGGCATGGGCCATCCGGGCGACCTGCGTTACGCCTCGGACCTGATCGCCTTCATCCGCGCCGAGCACGGCGATGCGTTCCGCATCGAGGTCGGAGCCTATCCGGAAACCCATCCGCAGGCGGCCGATGCGCTCAGCGACCTGCGCTATTTCAAGGCCAAGGTCGACGCCGGCGCCGATGCGGCGATCACCCAGTATTTTTACAACGCCGATGCCTACTTTCATTTCCGCGACGCGGTGCAGCGCATGGGCGTGGACGTCCCGATCATTCCCGGCATCATGCCGATCTCCAACTTCTCGCAGCTGCGGCGGTTTTCCGAGCAATGCGGTGCGGAGATTCCGCGCTGGATCGGCAAGAAGATGCAGTCCTACGGCGACGATGCCGACGCGGTGCGCGCCTTCGGTGCAGACGTCGTGGCGTCCTTGTGCCAGCGCCTGATCGAAGGTGGCGTGCCGGCATTGCACTTCTACACGCTCAATCTGGCCAAACCGACCACGCAGGTGTTGCAGCTGCTCGGCCGCTGAGTGCGGCTTCATCCACGCATGCGTGCGGTGGGCGCTTGGGGCGTAGGCAAGCAGCCCGCCAGCCGTGCCGCACAGCGCAGCACCTCGCGCGGCACTGGGCCCATCTCGATTCGACCGCGCGCTTCCAAAATTGACTGCGTGACCGGCAGCCAGCGCACCCGCACCGGCATGCACATGTCTCTCGCAAGCTCACACGCGCCCGGCTACGCTGCGCCGATGTCTCGCCTTCTGCCCCTGTTGTTATTGCTCTGCATCTGTCCCGCTGTACCGGTGCAGGCGCAGGAAATCCATCGTTGCGTCTCGCCGGACGGGCAGACCATGTTCACCGACCGGCGCTGCGAAGACGTCGGCGCGGCAAGCCGGGCGCCGCCCGCCATTCGCCCCCAGGGCACCACCGGCCTGTATCGCTACGGCTGCCCACGGCGGCTGAGCGAACTGGTGTCGTTGCTGCAACTGGCAGTGGATAGCCGCGACGTCAATCGGCTCTCCAGCCTCTACCTGTGGAGCGGGCAATCCGACGCGGCGGCCAATCAGGTGCTGAGCCGCCTGGAAGCCATCGTGCAACGCCCGTTGCTGGACATCGCCCCGATGTATCCGCAAAGCGACACGCCGGGCTGGGAGGCCGACACCACCGCAGCCACGCCATCGCTGGACGGCAGCGCCATCGATGCGCCGCTTCCCGCCCCGCCCAGCCGCCCGCGCCCCTGGGGACTGCGGCTGGAACAGACCCTTGCCAGCGGCACGCCGGCGCGCAGCGTGTTGCGCTTGCGCCGGCAGTACAACTGCTTTTGGGTGACGTTCTAGCGCCGTATGCGCGGCATTCTGCTGGATGAGATCACCGCAGGATTGGGTAATACCACCAGCGTCGGTGCGGTCACTGCGGCCAAAGCGCGCGGATCGCCGCGATGCCCTGCGCGCCATGCGCGCGCGCCTCGCGCATATCGTCGACCTGCATGCCGCCGAGTGCGTAGATCGGCAGCGCGACCTGCTCGCGCAAGCGTTCAAATCCCTCCCATCCCAACGGCGTCGCGCCTGGATGCGACGCCGTTGCCTGCACCGGCCCCAGCACCGCAAAATCGCAGGCGAGCCGTTGCGCGTGACGGAGATCCTCCAAGCCATGGCACGACGCGGCGACGACCTGCTCGGCCGGCAACGGACGCTCCTGCAAGGCGGCAAGTTGCTCCGAACCCAGATGCACGCCGATGCCGAGCTCCCCGGCCAGCGCGATGTCGCGGTTGAGCAACAGCTGCGCGCGTGCCCGACCACGCAAGCCCATCACCTGTTGCAGCAAGGCCCGCCAGCGCGCCGGCGTGGCCTGCCGTGCGCGTAACTGGATGCGCGTCAGCCCGCTTTGCAATGCGCGCTCCAGACCTTCCAGCCACAGCGCATCGTCATCGGGTTCTGGAGTGATCACATAACGGTCGGGCTGACGCAGCATGCCCACCACGGGCACGTCGGCCGGCGGCATCGAATAGCGGGTCAACTTGTCTGCAGCCACCCAGGTCATCGCCTGACCTTCGCGGCCGCGCGGGCTGCCTTTCCATGCAGTGATCTGGCGCACTTCCAGGCGCAGCCGCTTGTCCGGATACAGCTGCGGCACCTCCATGAGCCACTCGCCTACCTGCGCCTCGATGCCGAGCTCTTCGTTGAGCTCGCGCACCAGCGCCTGTTCGGAGGTCTCGCCAGGCTCGCGCTTGCCGCCCGGAAATTCCCACAGGCCAGGCATGTCACGGGTTTCGGTGCGGCGGGTCAGCAGGATGCGGCCGCGGGGGTCGGTGATCACGCCGGCAACGACGTGAATGGATCGAAGAGAATCAGGCATGGCGGCAAGAGTGCCGCGAGTGAGCGGTGCAGTGCAATCGCTTGAAGGCGGGGATTGGGGATTGGTCAAAGCGCAGCATATGTGCTTCTGCCAATCCCGAATCCCCAATCCCGGCCCTACAGCGGATGCCCGATGCGCCAGAGCACTCCGCTGGGATCGTGCAAGGTGAAATCGCGTGCGCCCCATGGTCGATCTTCGGGCGCACTGCAGGTCACCCCGAACTGCTCGCCCAGCCCGGTGTCGTGCACGTGCTGCCACCAGCCATCCGCATCGTCCACCCACAGGTGCAGCATCAGATTCTCGGCCAGCTCGCGCAGATAGAAATCCTGCAACAAGAACGCGCAGTGCGTGCCATGCCGAAAGCAGGTCACGTTGCCCACCTCGTCTTCCTGCACGAAGCCCAGTGCGCGATAGAACCGCTGCGACAAAGCGTAGTCGCGCGCAGGCACGAACACTTTCAGTTGCTGGCTGGACAGCGACATGACCGCACTCCACGCAGGACGTGGAATGAGCATACGCCGCGCTGACGCTCACCGGGGTAGAGCCCGCCAAGCGTGCCCTCCTCGCCCTTAAGCCATGCTTTCCAGACAAACACCTACCGACTCTGCAAACAAGGCTCTTGGTAGGAAGTTCGCCAAACGCAAACGGAATCGGGAGACAGGCCTTGCACGCAGCCTCCGACATTCAATCCCGCTGTCCAAACAATTCCCGCTTCTCAACAAGCCTCACGAATCCCCTCGTCAGTAGAGCCCCCTTGGTAAGGGGGCGCGCCAAAGGCGCGGGGATCGGAGGAATACCGTGCACCCAGCGTCCGCTACGCGGACACTGGGTGTGCAGCCCGCAAAGCGGGCTGCACCACGGTCAACTCAGCATCAGCTGAGTTGACCGTGACAATGCTTGTACTTCTTGCCGCTGCCGCACGGGCACGGATCGTTACGGCCGACTTTGGGCTCGTCGCGGGTGACCTGGGAGACCGGGACCGGTGCGTTGCCGCCCTGCATCTGCTCCACTTCCTCGTCGGCGCCGTAGCCGCCGGCGTCCTGGTGCTGGAACTGCGAGGCCATCAGGCGCGCCTGTGCCTGCAGACGTTCCTGCTCCTCCAGTTCCGCCACTTCTTCTTCGCTGCGGATACGCACGCGCGCCAGCAGGTTGATCACCTCGCGCTTGACGTTTTCCAGCATCTCGGAGAACAGCTCGAAGGCTTCCTTCTTGTATTCCTGCTTGGGCTGCTTCTGGGCGTAACCGCGCAGATAGATGCCCTGGCGCAGGTAATCCATCTTGGCCAGATGTTCCTTCCAGCCCTGGTCGAGCACGGTCAGCATCACGTGCTTTTCCAGTGCGCGCATGGTGTCGTTGCCCACCGCCGCTTCCTTCTCGGCGAAGTGCGCGTCCACCGCTGCCTGCACCTTGGCGGCAATCTGTTCGGCGTCCAGTTCTTCCTGCGTGCGCGCCATTTCGCTCAACGCCAGCGGCATGCCCAACTCGGATTCCAGCGTGGCCTCCAGGCCCTTCAGGTCCCACTGTTCGTCCACCGAATTGGGCGGCACGAAGCGCGCAACCAGGTCATAGATGACATCGCCGCGAATGCCGTCGACGTTGTCCTTGACCGATTCGGCATCCAGCAACTCATCGCGCTGGGCGTAGATCACCTTGCGCTGATCGTTGTTGACGTCGTCGAAATCCAGCAGATTCTTGCGGATGTCGAAGTTGTGCGCTTCCACCTTGCGCTGCGCCTTTTCGATCTGCCGGCTGACCAGGCGATCTTCGATGACGTCGTCTTCCTTCATGCCCATCATGCGCATCGCCTTCTGGACCCAGTCCGAGGCGAAGATGCGCATCAGATTGTCTTCCAGCGACAGATAAAAGCGCGACGAACCCGGGTCGCCCTGACGACCGGCGCGACCGCGCAGCTGGTTGTCGATACGGCGCGATTCGTGGCGTTCGGTACCGATGATGTGCAGACCGCCAGCGGCCTTGACCGCGTCATGGCGACGCTGCCATTCGGTCTTGGCGGCGAAGCGCTGCTCGTCGCTGATCTCTTCGCCCAGGCCATGCAGCTCGGTTTCCAGCGAACCGCCCAACACGATGTCGGTACCGCGACCGGCCATGTTGGTGGCGATGGTCACCGCGCCCGGCTGGCCGGCGTTGGCCACGATGGTGGCTTCGCGCTCGTGCTGCTTGGCGTTGAGCACTTCGTGCTTCACGCCCGCCTTGCGCAGGTGCTCGGAGAGCATCTCCGAAGTCTCGATCGAGGTGGTACCCACCAGCACCGGCTGACCGCGCTTGGCGCAATCTTCGATATCGGCCAGCACCGCATTGAACTTGCCCTTGCGGTTGAGGAACACCTGGTCCGGGTGGTCCTTGCGCACGGTCGGGCGGTTGGTCGGGATCACCACCACTTCCAGGCCGTAGATGCTCTGGAATTCGTAGGCTTCGGTGTCGGCTGTACCGGTCATGCCGGACAGCTTCTTGTACATGCGGAACAGGTTCTGGAAGGTGATGCTGGCCAGCGTCTGGTTCTCGCGCTGCACCGGCACGCCTTCCTTCGCTTCGACCGCCTGATGCAGGCCGTCGGACCAGCGACGCCCGGACAGGGTGCGGCCGGTGAATTCGTCCACGATCACCACTTCGCCATCGCGCACGATGTAATCCACATCGCGCTGGTAGATCGCATGCGCACGCAGCGCGGCGTTGAGGTGATGCACCACGCTCAGGTTCTGCGCGGCGTACAGGCCGTCTTCGGCGTTTTCCAGGATGCCGGCCTGCAGCAGCAGTTCTTCGGCGTGGCCCATGCCCGCCTCGGACAGATGCACCTGCTTGCCCTTTTCGTCGATCCAGAAATCGCCTTCGCCTTCTTCGCTTTCCTGCTTGGTCAGCTGCGGCACGATGCGGTTGACGCGGATGTACAGCTCCGGCGATTCGTCGGCCGGGCCGGAAATGATCAGCGGGGTGCGCGCTTCGTCGATCAGGATCGAGTCGACTTCGTCGACGATCGCGTAATGCAGGTTGCGCTGATAGCGGTCGGCCCGCGACAGCGCCATGTTGTCGCGCAGGTAGTCGAAGCCGAATTCGTTATTGGTGCCGTAGGTGATGTCGCTGCCGTAGGCCTCGCGCTTGTCGCTGTGCGGCATGCCCGGATACACCACACCCACGCTCAGGCCCAGCCAGTTGTACAACTTGCCCATCTGCGCAGCATCGCGGCGCGCCAGGTAGTCGTTGACCGTGACCACGTGCACGCCCTCGCCCTGCAGCGCATTGAGGTACACCGGCAGCGTGGCCACCAGGGTCTTGCCTTCGCCGGTGCGCATCTCGGCGATCTTGCCCAGATGCAGCACCATGCCGCCGATCAGCTGCACGTCGTAGTGGCGCATGCCCAGCACGCGGCGGCTGGCCTCGCGGCACACTGCAAAGGCTTCGGGAAGAATCTTGTCCAGGGACTCGCCGGCGGCAAGCCGCTGCTTGAACTCCGGGGTCTTGGCTTGCAGCTCGGCGTCGGAGAGCTTCTCGATCGTCGGCTCCAGCGCATTGATCTGGGTGACGAGGCGGGTGAGCTGGCGCAGCTGGCGTTCGTTACGACTGCCAAAGACACGGGTAAGCAGACTGTTGATCATTGAAGAAACCGGTTGAAAAGGAACGGTTTGACCGACGCCGGTCCCCAAGACCCGACCGCCGTAAACGAAACAGGGCGCACTGCGCCCTGTCATGGCAACACCCTATTGTAGCTTGGGGCGGGCCTTCACGAATCAAGCGCGGCCCGCGCCTTCGTCAGCCGCGCCCTCGCCGCCCGACCGGCGTGGCGGTTCCACCCAGGAATTTACGCGGATTGACCACGCGCCCGTCTGCCCACACCTCGAAATGCACGTGTGCACCGGTGGACCGCCCGCTGGAGCCGGCACGCGCCACCTGCTGGCCGGCACGCACCAGATCGCCCACCTTCACCACCAGGCGCGAGTTGTGCGCGTAGCGGGTGACGTAGCCGTTGCCGTGGTCCACTTCGACCACGTTGCCGTAGCCCCCACGCACACCGGCGTAGCTGACCACGCCATCGGCGACCGACATCACCGGGTCGCCCACGTTGGCATGGAAGTCCACACCCTTGTGGAAGGCCGAACCACCGTCGAACGGATCGGCGCGACCGCCGAAGCCCGAGGTGATGTAGGTGTTGCGGATCGGCATCCGCGAGGGCACCGAATTCTGCTCGAGCTGATGGTCGAACAGCAGCGACGCCAGCACGTTCAGTTGCTGGCCGGAGGCGGAGAACTGCTGTTCCACTTGCCCTAGCGTCTCCTTGAGGTCTTTGACCGGCATGTCGCTGACCGGCTCATCGCCGCCACCCACGCCCACCGGCGCGTCGAAGTCGAACTCGCCGTCCTTCAACTTGCCCATTTCGGTCAGCCGCTCGCCCAACGCGTTGAGGCGGGTGGCCTGGGCCTGCAGCTCGCCCATGCGCGCGGCCAGTGCGTTGACCTGCGCCTGCGAGGCGCGCTGCGCCTGGGCAAGCTCGGCCTGCTGCTGCGCGACCTTGGCCTGCAGCGCGGAATTGGTCACCATGCCGGTCGCGGTGCTTGCGCCGACGCCGATCAGCATGCCCAGGCCCAGTACCGCGCCAAGCACCACCATCGGCCGATCCGCTGCAAAGCCCTGGAACTGTCGGGCCACACGCTGTGCCCGGGTTTCACGAGATTTGATTACAACTTTGTTCAACGCCATATGAGTGTCATGTCCAAGCCCAAGTCCAACGCACGCAACCCTTCCACTCCACAACCGGCCATCGAGGCCGCGTTGGGGGAAAAGGCTGGCGACCCCTTGCGCCGCGCCTTGTGGCTCGATGCGCTGGACCGGCAGTTGCGCCCCCTGTTACCACCTCATCTGGTCACCCGTTGCCGGCTGGCCAATGTCCGAGGCGAACAGCTCGTTTTTCTGGTGGATTCGCCGGTCTGGCATGCCAAGGTGCGGCTTGCCGAAACCCAAATCCTGGATGCCGCCCGATCCATCGGACTGAAGGCCACCGCGGTGACCGTCAAGACCGCAACTGCCCCGCTGCATTCCCCAACGCAGCAGAACCGCGACCGTTCCAGACCCGTGTCCGAGGCGACGCACAAAGGCTTGCGCGACGCATTGGCTTCCTTGCAGGACGTCCTACCGACCAAACGGTGAGGTCCTTGACCGCTCTCCGGAGCGGCCGCCAGTGCGTGAAAGACTTGCGAAGACCGCACACGACACGACGCATCCTAGCGGGCATGCAGCCCGCAGGAGTTAGGGAAGCCTTAAATAAATGTTAAGAACGGGCCGTAAATTCGACCGGGTTCACACTTCGAACGCCGACTGCGGCATTCCCTGACATCAGGCGTAGACAGGACTGGCGTAGGTGACCGGCGGTTGCTCGGTGCCTTCCGGGAAGCTGACCCATTCCCAGGCGGCCTGGTCGGCCAACAGCGCACGCACCAGCTTGTTGTTGAGCGCGTGACCGGATTTGAAGCCTTCGTAGGCGCCCAGGATGGCGCCGCCGGCCAGATACAGGTCGCCGATGGCGTCCAGGATCTTGTGCCGCACGAATTCGTTGGTGTAGCGCAGGCCGTCTTCGTTGAGCACGCGGAACTCGTCCAGCACGATGGCGTTGTCCATCGAGCCGCCCAGGCCCAGATTGCGCTCGCGCATGTATTCCAGGTCGCGCATGAAGCCGAAGGTGCGCGCGCGCGAAATTTCCTTGACGTAAGCCGAGGTGGAGAACTCGATTTCCTGGCGCGATTGCTTGGCCGGGATCATCGGGTGATTGAATTCGATGGTGAAGCCGAGCTTGTAGCCTTCATAGGGCTCGAAGCGCGCCACCTTGTCGCCTTCGCGCACTTCCACCGTCTGCTTGATGCGGATGAAGCGCTTGGGCTTGCTCTGTTCGACGATGCCTGCCGACTGCAGCAGGAACACGAACGGGCCGGACGAGCCGTCCATGATCGGCAATTCGGCCGAAGACAGTTCGACGATGACGTTGTCCACACCCAGGCCCGCCAGTGCGGACATCAGATGTTCGACCGTCTGGATCTTGGCGCCGTTGCAGGTCAGGCCGGTGCACAGCGTGGTCTCGGTGACCAGCTCGGCGTCCGCCGGGACTTCGACGACAGGTTCCAGGTCCACCCGCCGGAACACCACGCCATGATCGACCGGAGCCGGTCGTAGCGTCATATACACCTTGTCGCCGCTGTGCAGGCCGACGCCGGTGGCGCGAATGGTGTTCTTGAGAGTGCGTTGCTGGGTCATATGCGAAGTCTGGATGAACAATGCAGACAGACGCTGAACCGACTGTCTAATCTGTTGAGATTATCCGAATTTTAACAAGTCGCGCGTGACGAAAACTGTCATCGCCCGGTCAGGACATACAAAAGCTGCCGGATCGGCACCGATCCGGCAGGAATGACATGGCACTGCAACCCGAAGCGAACTCCGGGACGGGACGGGCTGCGTCACCGTGGCGACGCAGCCGACGTTCCTCAGTCGGCCTGGCGGCGCAGGAACGCCGGGATATCCAGGTAGTCGTTGGGCAGGTCTGCCGCCGGTGCCGAAGCGCCGCCGCCCGTGCCATTGCCGCTGCTGCTGCCAACCGAATCGCTGCTCGGACGACGCAGGCCCAGGCCCATGCTGCCGCCGACGGACTTGGACACCGCATCGCCGCCGGTATCGAAATCGCCGAACTCCGGCTGGCCGGTGGTGGCGTTGCGCACCAGCTTGATCGGCGCACGCTGGTCCGGACGCTGGGTCTGACGTGCAACCGCACGGTTCAGGCCGGTGGCCACGACGGTGACGCGCACTTCGTCCTGCATGTCCGGGTCGAGCACGGTGCCCACGACCACGGTCGCATCTTCGGAAGCGAACGCTTCGATGGTGCGGCCGATCTCGTCGAACTCGGACATGGTGAAGTCCGGGCCGGCGGTGATGTTGACCAGGATGCCGTTGGCACCGGCCAGGTTCACATCGTCCAGCAGCGGGTTCTGGATGGCAGCCTCGGCAGCGGCCTGCGCGCGGTCATCGCCACGTGCCGAGCCGGTGCCCATCATCGCCAGACCCATTTCCGACATCACCGTGCGCACGTCGGCGAAGTCGACGTTGATCAGGCCCGGACGCACGATCAGATCGGCGATGCCCTGCACGGCGCCCTGCAGCACGTCGTTGGCGGCGCGGAACGCCTGGATCATGGTGGCGTTGCGGCCCAGCACGGTGATCAGCTTTTCATTGGGGATGGTGATCAGCGAGTCGCAATGCTGGCTCAACTCTTCGATGCCCTTCAGCGCCACCTGCATGCGGCGACGGCCTTCGAACGGGAACGGCTTGGTGACCACGGCCACGGTCAGGATGCCCATCTCCTTGGCCAGCTGCGCCACCACCGGTGCCGCACCGGTACCGGTACCGCCACCCATGCCGGCGGTGATGAACACCATGTCCGCACCCTGCAGCGCGTCCATGATGCGCTCGCGGTCTTCCAGCGCGGCCTGACGGCCGACTTCCGGATTGGCGCCTGCGCCCAGGCCCTTGGTGACGTTGGTGCCGAGCTGCAGCTGCAGCTTGGCGCCGCAGTTCTTGATCGCCTGCGAGTCGGTGTTGGCGGTGATGAATTCCACGCCATCGACATTGGTGTTGACCATGTGCGCGACGGCATTGCCGCCACCGCCGCCGACGCCAACGACCTTGATGACCGCGTTGGGAGCCATTTTTTCAATCAGTTCGAAATGTGCCATGTCAGTGTCCTCTTGAGCCGGGATTGGGGAGTGGAGATTGGGGATTCGCAAAAGCGCTGGTCCCTGCCCTACTCCGCATCACGGCGAGTGTTGTTGTTTGAAAGTCGGGCCTCGGTTGCGCGGTCATCGATGCGCTATTGCGCTCAACGACTCACCACACCTGATCCTCGACGCAATGCCTGCCAAAAATTTTATCGCCTACCTGCTCGCCGCTCTCTACTTATCTTCGCTGCCGCCCTGCTTTTCTTTCGCTCTTTCCAATCTCGAATCCCCGAATCCCGAATCCCGGCCCATCAAAATTCGCCGCGATACCAATTCTTCAATTTCTTGAACAAGCTGCCCGCGCGTCCGGTCGGGATCGACGGACGGCGCGGGTGTTCGATCTGGCTGCCCATCAACAACAGGCCAACGCCGGAGGCGTGTACCGGGTTGCCGACCACTTCGCCCAGGCCGGTGACGTGCTGGGGGATGCCCACACGCACCGGCATCTGCAGCATTTCTTCGGCCAGTTCCACCACGCCTTCCATCTTCGAGGCGCCACCGGTGAGCACCATGCCGGCACGCACCATTTCTTCGAAACCGGAGCGGCGCAGTTCGGCCTGCACCATCTCGAAAATTTCCTCGTAACGGCCCTGCACTGCCTGTGCAAGCGCGTGCCGCGGCATGCGACGCGGCGGGCGGTCGCCCACCGACGGCACCTGGATGCTTTCTTCGGCGGTGGCCAGCTGCGCCAGCGCGCAGGCATAGCGCACCTTGATTTGCTCGGCTTCCGGGGTCGGCGTGCGCAGCATGTGCGCAATGTCGTTGGTGACATGGTCGCCGGCGATCGGCAGCGAGGCGGTGTGGCAGATGGCGCCCTGCACATACACCGCAAGGTCGGTGGTACCGGCGCCGATATCCACCAGCACCACGCCCAGTTCGCGCTCGTCGGCGGTCAGCACGGCCACCGAGGATGCCAGCGAGGACAGCACCAGATCGTCGACCTGCAGGCCGCACTTCTGCACGCACTTGGTGATGTTGGCCGCGGCCGACTGCGCGCACACCACCAGGTGGGCATGCACCTCCAGGCGCACGCCGGTCATGCCGACCGGGTTGCGGATGCCTTCCTGCGAATCGTCCAGCACGTACTCGCGCGGAATCGCATGCAGGATGCGCTGGTCGGCGGGAATGGCCACGGCCTTGGCGGCATCGAGCACGCGCTCCAGATCGCTCCAGGTCACTTCGCCATCGCGGATCGGCACGATGCCGGGCGAGTTCTTGCACTGCACGTGGTTGCCGGAAATCGATGCGTACACCGAGCGAATTTCGCAGCCGGCCATCAGCTCGGCTTCTTCCACCGCACGCTGGATCGACTGCACGGTGGATTCGATGTCCACCACTACGCCGCGCTTGAGACCGCGCGATTCATGCGAACCGATGCCGATCACTTCGATCGGGTTGCCGGGCGAATACTCGCCGACCAGCGCAACGACCTTGGAGGTGCCGATGTCCAGTCCAACGATGAGGGATTTGTCGCCTTTGCGATTCATGTCTTAAAGCCGGGATTCGAGATTCGGGATATGGGATTGGGAAAGCGCGGAAATGCCAGGGCGACGGGAGGTGCGGAAGGTGCTGCGCGATGCCGGGGCTGCGCTTTTTCCAATCCCGAATCCCCACTCTCCAATCCCTTCCGCTCCACGGTAAATCCGTTGGTATAGCGCAGGTCGGCACGCGCGATCGGGCGCTGCGGGTCGGCCAGCTGCGGCAGCACGCGCGCGAAGCGCTGCAAACGTGCACGGGCATCGTCGCGGCCGATCACGATCTGCACGCCGTTGCTTAGCCCCAACGACCAGCTGCCGCGCGCGTCCATTTCAAGACGCTCCACGTCCAGCCCGGTCGGTGCGAACAACGCGCGCGATTCGTTGTAGAGCGCCACCACATCCTGGGTTTTGCTGTCCGGCCCACCGAGCTGTGGCAACTTGAAATCCTTCAACAACGGCGGGGTGCGAAACAGGCGGCCCTGCTCGGACAGCATGCGGTCGGTGCCCCAGCGTGCGAACGGCTTGTGCTCGGTCACGCGCACTTCCAGCACGTCCGGCCAACGCTTGCGCACCTGCGCACTTTCCACCCACGGCAAACGCGCGATGGCGTCTTGCGCCTGCTGCAATTTCACCGCAAAAAACCCTTCACGCGCATACGGCAACACCACCGCACGCAACTCTTCGGCCGGCACCCGCTTGAAGTCGCCGGACACGCGCAGCTTCGCCAGCGGCCAACGCTCGGCACCGACCCAGCCATTGAGCACAGCCACCACCGGCAGCGCGACCAACGCCAGCGCCAGCAACCAGGCCAGGATGCGCAGGGTGGCGTTCACGCGCGCGTTCCGCACACGGCGGGACCGGGGACCGGGGAACGGGGACCCGGAAAAGCCAGAGCTGAGGCGTAACCGCTTTTGTTGTTCCCGGGCCCCTGGTCCCCGGTCCTCTGTCCCTGCGTCACAGCGTCTGCTCCAGTACTTGCCAGACCAGTTCTTCGAACTCGATGCCGAGCTGGCGTGCAGCCTTGGGCACCAGCGAGTGGCTGGTCATGCCGGGAGCGGTGTTCACTTCAAGCAGATACAGCTGGCCGCTGCTGCCATCGCGCATCACGTCCACGCGGCCCCAGCCGCGGCAGCCGGCAGCGCGGAAGGCGTCCAGCGCGAGCTGGCGGATCTGCGCTTCGGCATCGTCTTCCAGACCCGGGCACAGGTATTGGGTGTCGTCTGCCACGTACTTGGCGTTGTAGTCGTACCACTGGCCCTTGGGCACGATGCGGATCGACGGCAATGCGGTATCGCCGAGCACGGCAACGGTCAGTTCATCGCCTTCGATCAATTGCTCCATCAACAGCGCGCCGTCGTAGCGGGCAGCCAGGGTCACCGCTTCTTCCAGCTGTGCCTGGTCGAACACGCGGCTGACGCCGACGCTGGAGCCTTCATTGGCCGGCTTGACGATGACCGGCAAGCCAATCTGCTTGGCAGCGGCATGGATGTCGTCGGCGCTGGCGCCGGCGGCCAGACGCGCGTAGCGCGGCGTACTCAGGCCCAGCGACAGCCACACCTGCTTGGTGCGGATCTTGTCCATGCTCAACGCCGAGCCGAGCACGTCCGAGCCGGTGTACGGCACGCCGAACGCTTCCATCAGGCCCTGCACGATGCCGTCTTCGCCGCCGCCGTTATGGCCGTGCAGAACGTTGAAGACGCGGTCGAACTGCTGGGCGACCAAGGCCTTGGCCAACGCCGGAATGCCATCGACCGGCTGTGCATCGACACCGCGTGCGCGCAGCGCTTCCAGCACGTTGCTGCCGGAGTTCAACGAGACTTCGCGCTCGGATGAGGTGCCACCGAGCAGCACCGCAACGCGGCCAAAGGTTGCCGGATCGGTGGTGCGTTGAATGCCGGGATCGGGGATCGGGGACCGGGGACCCGGAACGGCAGACACGACGGACTGCCCGACCTGCTGTTCTCCAGTCCCGGGTCCCGGGTCCCGGGTCCCGATAGAGGGCGCGCTCATGCCTCACCCTCAACAAATCCATTGTTGATGATGTGCTGAGCCACATAGCCGATATCGCCGGCGCCCATCATCAACAGCAGGTCGCCGTCCTGCAGCACGTCGGGCAACACTTCAGCCAGGCCGGCAATCTGACCGACGACCACCGGCTCGCTGCGGCCACGCGCACGGATGGCGCGTGCCAATGCGCGCGAGTCGGCACCGGGAATCGGCGCTTCGCCGGCCGGGTAGACCTCGCTCAACACCAGCGCGTCGACGGTGCTGAGCACGGCGGCGAAGGCGTCGAACTGATCACGGGTGCGGCTGTAGCGGTGCGGCTGGAAGGCGACGACCAGGCGCTTGTCCGGCCAGCCGCCACGCGCTGCAGCGAACACGGCTTCCAGCTCGCGTGGGTGATGGCCGTAATCGTCGACCACGCGCACACGTGCGCCGGTGCTGGTGGTGACTTCGCCCAGATCATTGAAGCGACGGCCGATGCCGGCGAAGTTCTCCAGCGCGCGCGCAATGGTTTCCGGTGCCACGCCCAGCTGCCAGCCGATTGCGGCGGCAGCCAGTGCATTGAGCACGTTGTGACGACCCGGCAGTGCGAGCGTCACCGGCGTGGTGGTGCCTTCGGGCAGGCGCAGCGTGAAGCGCATGCGCGGGCCGTCCTGCACCACATCTTCGGCGCGCACGTCGGCGTTTTCGCTCATGCCGTAGCTCATCACATGGCGCGGCGTCTTGCTGGCCAGTGCCGCCACTTCCGGGTCGTCGATGCATAGCAATGCCAGGCCGTAGAACGGCAGGCGCTGCAGGAATTCGGCAAACGCCGCCTGCACGCGGGCAAAGTCGTTGCCGTAGTTTTCCAGGTGATCCGAATCGATGTTGGTGATCACCGCCATCAACGGATTCAGGCGCAGGAAGCTGCCATCGCTCTCATCGGCTTCGGCGACCAGCCATTGGCCGCCGCCGAGCTTTGCGTTGGCGCCGGCCGCCAGCAGCTGGCCACCGATGACGAAGGTGGGATCCAGCCCGCCTTCGCTCAGCACGGCCGCCGCCAGGCTGGTGGTGGTGGTCTTGCCGTGCGTGCCGGCCACGGCGATACCGCGGCGGAAGCGCATCAACTCGGCCAGCATCGCTGCACGCGGCATGATCGGGATGCGCTGGCTACGCGCTTCCATCAGCTCGGGGTTGTCTTCGCGGATGGCGCTGGACACCACCACACAATCGGTGCCGAGCACGTTGGCAGCCGAGTGGCCGCGCATCACGCGCGCCCCCTGCTTGGCCAGCCGCCGCGTCGCCGCGTTATCCGCGTTATCGGAGCCGGAGACTTCATAGCCCAGCGTCAGCATCACCTCGGCAATACCACTCATGCCGGTGCCGCCGATGCCGACGAAATGCACGCGCGGAAATGCGCGCACCAGATCGCCGCTGTCCTGCAGACGGCGGATCACGCGGCACCTCCTGTGGAGGTAGCGGGACCGGGGACCGGGGACCCAGAACCCGGGAAGAGCGAAGCGGCGGCAGCGCGTTGCGCCTGCCCGTGATGATTATCTGCGTGCATACCTGTCTGCTGTTGATTCTGTTCTTCACGCCCCCCGCATTGCGGATCGCGGGTCTCGGTACTTCCATGGCGTTGATCGTGCTTGCCACGGGTCCCCGGTCCCCGGTCCCCGGTCCCGGCTTCGTGCAACACAATGTCGGCAATCCGCTCGGCAGCATCCGGCTTGGCCAGGGTGCGCGCGGCGTTGGCCATCGACAGGCGACGGGGTGGGTCGTTGAGCAGGGTCTGCAAGACCTGCTGCAAACGCACCGCCAGGCTGTCGTCCTGCTTGAGCAGCACGGCGGCGTCGGCACCCACCAGATATTCGGCATTGCGGGTTTGATGGTCGTCCACCGCAGCGGCGAACGGCACCAGCACGCTGCCGATGCCGGCGGCGCACAGTTCGGCCAGTGTGGAGGCACCGGCGCGGCACACGACCAGATCGGCCCAGGCGTAGGCTGCGGCCATGTCGGCGATAAAGGGTTCGACACTGGCAGTGACGCTGGCCTGTGCATATGAGGCCTCGGCTTCGGCGCGCAGCTTTTCGCCGCACTGATGGCGAATCTCGACATCCGGGCGACCGAGTGCAACCAGCGCCGCCGGCACCGCCTGATTCAATGCCCGTGCGCCCTGGCTACCGCCAAGCACCAGCAGGCGCACCGGACCATCGCGGCCAACCAGACGTGCAGCTGGCGCAGGCAGTGCGGCAATCTCGGCACGCACCGGGTTGCCCACCGCCTCTTCGCCGACGAAGCTGCCCGGAAAACCGGTCAGCACGCGGCGCGCGAAACGCGACAACACCTTGTTGGTCATGCCCGGCGCGCGGTTCTGTTCGTGCACCAGCAACGGCACGCCAAGCAGGCGCGCAGCCAGGCCACCCGGGCCCGCCGCAAAGCCGCCGAAGCTGATCACCGCACGCGGCTGACGCTTGCGCAGCACGAAGCCGGCGGCGCGCACCGCGCGCATTACGCGCACCGGTGCACCCAGCAACTTCACCAGGCCTTTGCCGCGCAGGCCGCTGATGGCCAGCGTGTCGATCTGGATGTCGTGCTGCGGCACCAGACGGGTTTCCATTGCGCCATCGGCGCCCAGCCAGGTCACCGGCACGCCGCGCGCGCGCAATACCTTGGCCACGGCCAGTCCCGGGAAGATGTGCCCGCCGGTGCCGCCAGCCAGAATCATCACCGGTTGAATTCCCGCATTCGGCTGTGCGGACTTCTGCGAAGAGTTCGCATAGACACTCATGCGATCTTCCCGAACGTCGGTTCCACACGCGGCTGCATGCGGCTGGTGCCGCGCAAAATCGCCGATGCCGGTGCCACGGATGCGGCAGCAACCGGCGCGGCGGCGATCGGCGCGGCTGCAGCGGTCTCGCGCTGCGGCTTGCGTGCTGGCGCATACGCCGGCTGCACCGATTCGGCAACCGGCTCGATCGGCTCAGCCGCTGGCGCGCCTGCACCCTGCGGCGACAACTTGCTGCGCAACCGCTCGGCGCGATCCATTTCGTAGGACACGCGCAGCAGCAAGCCCATCGCCACGCAGGTCATCAACACCGACGAACCACCGGAGGAAATCAGCGGCAGGGTCAGGCCCTTGGTCGGCAGGATGCCCAGGTTCACACCCACCGACACGAAGCTTTGCAGGCTGATCCACAAGCCGATGCCAAAGGCGATGTAGCCGGAGAAGTGACGCTTCATTTCCACGCAGCGCATGCCCAGCCAGAACGCACGGCCGACCAGCAGCGCATACAGCGAGATCACACCGCAGACGCCGACAAAGCCCAGCTCTTCGGCGATCACCGAAAAGATGAAGTCGGTATGCGCTTCAGGCAAATAGTTGAGCTTCTGCACCGAGGCACCCAGCCCCGCACCGGTCCACTGGCCGCGGCCGACCGCCATCAACGCATTCGACAGCTGATAACCGGAGCCGAGCTGATCGGCCCACGGATCCAGGAACGAGGTGATACGACGCAGGCGGTACGGCTCCAGGATTGCGATGAAAGCGAACACCGGCAGGCCGAACACGATCGGCATCGACATGCGCGGCAGGTTTACCCCGCCCAGCACCAGCATGCCGGCAGTGATCGCCAGCAGCAGCGTGGACGAGCCGAAGTCCGGCTGCATCAGCAACAGCGCAACCAGCGCGATCGCCACACCCAGCGGCTTGAGCATGGCCGGCCAGGTTGCGTTGACCTCGTCGCGGAAGCGCACCAGATAGCTGGACAGCCACACGATATAAAGCACCTTGACCGCTTCGACGGTCTGGAATTTCGACACGCCCAGGTTGATCCAGCGCTTGGCGCCGTTGACGCTGCTGCCCAATCCCGGCACGAACACCACCATCAGCAGACCGAAGCAGGCCAGCAGCAACACCTGGTTGTATTGCTCGATGGTCTTGAGTTCGGTGCGCATCGCCCAGAACGCCAGCCCGATGCCGATGCCCAGGAACAGCAGGTGACGGGTCAGGTAATAGAACGGGTTCTCCGACAATTCGATCGAGCTGGAGGCCACCATCACCACGCCCAGCGAGGCGAGCGTGGCTGCCGCGCCGAGCAACCACGGGTCGTAGCGGCCGCCGATGGCGTCCAGTCGTGTGGCCTGGCGGGACATGTCGTTCATCAGCGCACCTTCAACGTGGCAAGGCCGATCAGCACCAGCACCACCGAAATGATCCAGAAGCGCACGATCACGCGCGGCTCCGGCCAGCCCTTGAGTTCGAAGTGGTGGTGGATCGGCGCCATGCGGAACACGCGCTTGCCGGTCAGCTTGAAGCTGGCCACCTGGATTATCACCGACAGGGTTTCGATCACGAACACGCCGCCCATGATCACCAGCACCATTTCCTGGCGCACGATCACCGCGATGGTGCCGAGTACCGCGCCCAGCGACAGCGCGCCGATGTCGCCCATGAACACCATGGCCGGATAGGTGTTGAACCACAGAAAGCCCAGCCCTGCACCGGCGATCGCCGAGCAGATGATGATCAGCTCGCCAGCGCCTGGAATCAGCGGGATTTTCAGGTATTCGGCAAACACCACGTTGCCCGAGGCATAGGCAAAGACACCCAGCGCGCAGGCCACCAGCACGGTCGGCATGATCGCCAGGCCGTCCAGGCCGTCGGTGAGGTTCACCGCGTTGGAGAAGCCGACGATCCAGAAGTAGGCAATCACCACGAAGCTCACGCCGGCCAACGGCAGCGCGATCGACTTGAACATCGGAATGTAGAAGGTGATCGCGGCCGGCACGTCGGCGGTGTAGTACAGGAACAGGCCGGCGGCCAGGCCGAAGATCGACTGCAGCAGGTATTTCCAGCGCGATTTCAGGCCATTGGGGTCGCGGCGCACGATCTTGATCCAGTCGTCGTACCAGCCGATCGCACCGAAGCAGAGCATCACCGCCAGCACCAACCAGACGTAACGGTTGCGCAGATCGCCCCACAGCAGCACCGACAAGGTGACGGTGAGCAGGATCAGCGAGCCGCCCATGGTCGGCGTGCCGGCCTTGGAGAAATGCGTCTGCGGGCCGTCCTGACGGATCGGCTGGCCGCCCTTGAACTGGGCCAGCTTGCGGATCACCGCAGGGCCCATCCACAACGACAGGAACAACGAGGTCAACGCCGCCAGAATGCCGCGAAAGGTCAGATAGTTGAACAGCCCGAACAGGCTCTCCAGTTGCTGCAGCCAGCGGGCCAACTCAAGCAGCATGTGAGGCATCCTCCGCCGGTGCGAGCAACGCGGTGACGATGCGATCCATGGCGCTGCCGCGCGACCCCTTCACCAGCAGCGTGATGGCGCCGGAACCGGTGGCCGGGGACCCGGGACCCGCAAGAGCGGGCGCGGACTGCGACTGTTGTTGTTCAATCAAAGCGTGTTCCTGCGTATTTCCTGATGCGTGATGCTGTTGCTGCTGTTCCCGGGTCCCAGGTCCCGGCTGGCCACTCCCGGCCTGACCCAGATCCGCCCGCAACGCCTCGACCAGCTGCGCATGCGTGGCAAACACCCGGCCGCCCTCGCCAAACGCCTGCGCGGCGGCGGCGCTGAGCTCGCCCAATGCGTACAGACGCTGCAGCTTGGCAGCGCGCGCGCGCCGGCCGGCAGCGGCGTGCAGTGCAGCGCCCTCATGGCCGAGTTCGCGCATGTCGCCCAGCACCAGCCAGCCATCGCCCGGCGCGGCGGCCAATGCATCGATGGCGGCATCCAGCGAGCCGGGGTTGGCGTTGTAACTGTCGTCGATCAGCACCGCGCCGCCAGGCAAACGATGCGCGACCTGCCGGCCGGCCACCGGATGCGCTTGCGCCAGGCCTGCGGCGATGATCGGCAATGCGATGCCGGCGCCCAACGCCAGACCGGTGGCGGCCAATGCGTTGAGTACGTTGTGGCGGCCCGGCAATGGCAGCGCAATCTGCGCCTGGCCCTGCGGGGTCACCAGGGTGAACCGGGCGCCATCGGCATGCAGCCGCAGCTGGTGTGCGCGGATCTCGGCACTGGCCTGCAAGCCATAGCGCAACACGCGACGCCCCTGCACCGCTTGCGCATGCAGCTGCTGCTCGAACCAGGCGCCGAAGGCATCGTCGGCATTGATCACTGCCACGCCATCGGCCGGCAGTGCGGTATAGATCGCGCCCTTGGTCTGCGCCACGCCGAGCAGGCTGCCCAGGCGCTCCAGATGGGCGGGGGCGATATTGTTGACCAATGCGACATGCGGACGCGCGATATCGGTGAGGTAGGCGATATCGCCCGGCTTGCCGGCGCCCATTTCGTAGATCGCAATGTCCGCATCGTCCGGCGCGGCGATCACGGCCAGCGGCAGGCCGATTTCGTTGTTGCGGTTGCCCGGCGTGGCGTACACGGTGGTGCCGTCCACGCGCCCGGCTTCGGTCAGGATCGACAACAGCAGCGCCTTGACGCTGGTCTTGCCGTTGGAACCGGTCAGCGCAACCACGCGGGTGGCGCGGTCGCGCTGCATGCCGGCGGCGATGCGCGCCAAGGCCAGTTCGGTGTTGTCCACCAGCACCTGCGGCACGCTCAGCGCCGGCAGAACGCGTTCTACCAGCAAGCCGCTGGCGCCATGCGCCACCGCGTCTGCGGCAAAGTCGTGTCCATCGAAACGCTCGCCGCGCAGCGCCACATACAGGCTGCCGTTGGCGAGCGTGCGGGTGTCGTTGCCGACCGCGTCGATCATGGCGTCCTCGCCATGCAGTTCGCCGCCGGCCCAATGGGCGATCAGCGACAGTGGAGTGAGCTTCATGCGCGCACCCCCAGCACGGTGCGCGGCAACAGGGCCTGCGCAGCGACGGTGGCATCGTCGAAGACATGCCGCACGCCGGCCACTTCCTGGTATGGCTCGTGGCCCTTGCCGGCGATCAACACGATATCGGACGCACTGGCCATACCGATGGCCTGATGGATCGCGGCGGCGCGATCGCGCTGCACGATGGCCGCATCCGGGCGCGCGAAGCCGCGCAGGATGTCGGCCACGATCGCATCGCCATCTTCGCCACGCGGGTTGTCGTCGGTGACGATCGCCACGTCGGCGTTGAGTTCTGCAATTGCCGCCATCTGCGGGCGCTTGCCGGTGTCGCGTTCGCCGCCGCAGCCGAACACGCAGATCAGGCGGTCCTGCGCATGCGAACGCAGGCTAGCCAATGCCTGTTCCAGCGCGTCGGGCGTATGCGCGTAATCGACAACCACCAGCGGAGCGCCATGCGCACCGCCGAGCCGATTCATGCGGCCATGGATCGGCTGCAACTGGCCCAACACAATCGCAATCTGCGCAGGCGCAATGTCCATCGCCCACAACACGCCGGCCACGGCCAGCAGGTTGTCCACGTTGAAGCGGCCCAGCAACGGCGAATGCACCGGATGCACTTCGCCGGCGATGTTCAGCGCGAAGTTGATGCCGTGATGGTCCAGCTGCAATGCCTGTGCGCGCACGCTGGCGTTCGCCTGCGCGCGCGAACTCACGCCGATCGCGCGCAGCGCGGGGTCGAGCGAGGCCAGCAGCGTGCGGCCGAAGTCATCGTCCAGATTCACCACCGCCGCTTTCAACCCGGCGCGGGTGAACAGCCTGGCCTTGGCGGCGCCGTACTGCGCCATGTCGCCGTGGTAATCGAGATGGTCGCGGGTGAGATTGGTGAAGACGGCCACATCGAAATGCACCGCGTCCACGCGGCCCTGATCGAGCGCGTGGGAGCTGACTTCCATGGCCACCGCCTGCGCGCCATCATCGCGCAACTGCGCCAGCAACGCATGCGTGGGCAGCACCAGCGGCGTGGTGAATCCGGTTGGCACGGCCGTGCCGTACAGGCCGACACCCAGGGTGCCGAGCGTGCCGGTGGGCGTGCCGAGCAACGTCAACGCCTGCGCCAGCAGCTGCACGGTGGAAGTCTTGCCGTTGGTGCCGGTGACGCCAACCATGCGCATGGTCTGCGACGGCCGGCCATGAAATGCATCGGCCATGCCGCCCAGACGCGCACGCAACCCAGGCACGGCAATCGCATCGGCCGGCACCGGCAGACCGTCGGGCGCCGGCGGCTCGAACAACACCGCCACCGCACCGTTGGCGCGTGCCTGTTCGACAAAGCCCAGACCGTGCGCACCGAAGCCTGCAATCGCCACGAACGCATCGCCCGGGCGTGCCGCACGGCTGTCCATCACCAGGCCGGACACCTGCACGTCGTGCGTCAGCGTCACGTCGGGCAATAGCTGCGAAAGCGCCATGCTGCGGCTCACTGGCGGCTCTCCTGCACCGGTGCAGGCTGCGCCGGCGCGGCGGACGCAGGTGCCAGTGCGGTCGGAATGCCGGCAGACACTTCGTCCACGGGGTCCGGCACCAGTGCCGGATCCAGGTCGGCCGGCTGCGGCTTGACCACCGGCTGACCGGTCTTGCCGGCGGCCTGTGCGGCCAGCCACGACTGGATGTCGTCCGGCGGCACGTCCATCAAACGCAGCGCGCCTTCCATCACCTTGTGGAACACCGGCGCCGACACCAGGCCGCCGTAGTACACCTTGCCCTGCGGATCGTTGATCACGATCACCGTGGCAAAGCGCGGGCGCGTGGCCGGCACCAGGCCGGCAAACAGCGCGTTGTAATGCCCGCGCTCGTAGCCGTTGGCGCCGTTCTTGCGTGCGGTACCGGTCTTGCCGGCCACGTGATAGCCCAGGATCGCCGCGCCCTTGGCGCCGCCCTGGGTGACCACGGTTTCCATCATGTCGATGACCTGGCGCGCCACTTCGGGGGTGACCACCTGGCGGGTTTCGTTGTGCTGGCCGCGCACGAAGGTCGGCGGGGTCAGCTTGCCGCCGTTGCCCAGCGTGGCGTACGCCTGCGCAATCTGCAGCGGCGTCACCGACAGCCCGTAGCCATACGACATCGTGGTCTTGGACGGACCGCTCCAGCGCGCCGGCTGCAGCACCACGCCCGACGATTCGCCGGGAAAACCGCTATGCGGCGCGCTGCCGTAACCGAAGTTGCGGATCGACTGATAGAAGGTCTGGTCCGGCACCTTGGCGGCGATCTTGGCCGCACCGATATTCGAGCTGCGGGTGATCACGCCGGTGACGTTGAGCACGCCGTTGTTGCGCGGCACATCGCGAATGGTGAAACGCCCCACGGCCATGTAGCCGGGGTTGGTGTCGATGACGGTGTCCTTGGTCACCACGCCGGCGGTCAGCGCGGTGGCCACGGTCAGCGGCTTCATCGTCGAGCCCGGCTCGACCAGATCGGTCACTGCGCGATTGCGCCGCGCCGCGGGATTGATGCCGGTCACCGCATTCGGGTTGTAGGTGGGCAGGTTGACCATCGCCAGCACTTCGCCGGTGGCCACGTCCATCACCACCATCGACCCGCCGGCAGCATTGTTTTCGACCAACGCGTTACGCAGCTCCTTGTAGGCCAGGAACTGGATGCGGCGGTCGATGCTCAGCGTCAGGTCCTTGCCCGGCTGGGCCGGACGCACCAGGTCCACGCTCTCGACAATGGCGCCGCGCGCATCGCGCACCACCTTCTTGGAGCCCGGCTTGCCGCGCAGCCATTCGTCGAACGCCAGCTCCAGCCCTTCCTGGCCGCGGTCGTCGATATTGGTGAAGCCCAGCACGTGGGCCATCGCTTCGCCTTGCGGATAGAAGCGACGGAATTCGCGCTGCGAGAACACGCCCGGAATCTTCAGATCGACGATCGCATGTGCCTTGTCCGGATTGATCCGGCGCTGCAGGTACATGAATTCCTTGCCGGCCTTCTGCGCCAGCTTGGCGTTCAACTCGTCCAGCGGCTGGCCGAGCGCCTTGGCCAGCTCGGGAATGCGGTCCGGATTGCGCAGCAGTTCCTGCGGATTGACCCAGATCGATTCCACCGGCGTGGACACTGCCAGCGGCTCGCCGTTACGGTCGGTGATCATGCCGCGCGAGGTGGCGATCGGCAGCTCACGCAAGTAACGCGCTTCGCCCTGGCGCTGATAGAAATCGCGGTTGACCAACTGCACGAATGCTGCGCGCCCGATCAGGGTCACCGAGCACAGGCCCAGCGCGATGCCGACCAGGGTCAGGCGACCGCGCAGGTTGAAATTGCTACGGGGGCGGTTGCGACCAGCTTTCATGGCGCACCTCCGTGTGCGCCACCCTGCGGGCAGCTGCGCTGTGCAAAACGGCTGTCCTGCCGTTTTGTCACCGGCGCACCAACTGCATATGCGCCACCCTGCGGGCAGCTGCGCTGTGCAAAACGGCTGTCCTGCCGTTTTGTCACCGGCGCACCAACTGCATATGCGCCACCCTGCGGGCAGCTGCGCTGTGCAAAACGGCTGTCCTGCCGTTTTGTCACCGGCGCACCAACTGCATATGCGCCTCCCTGCAGGCAGCTTGGCCGTGCAAAACGGCTGTCCTGCCGTTTTGTCACCGGCGCACCAACTGCATATGCGCCTCCCTGCAGGCAGCTTGGCCGTGCAAAACGGCTGTCGCGCGAATTCGTCATGGGCGCACCACCACGATGTCGTTGGTCTCCGGGAACTTCATCCCGATGCGCGCACGCGCGACCTGATCGACACGGTTACTTTCCGCCCAGGTGGCCTGCTCCAGCTGCAGCCGGCCGAATTCGATGTTCAGTTCATCGCGGGTGTGTTCGAGCTTGGACAACTGCACGAACAGCTTGCGATGCATGTGGCGCATGTACACCACCCCGATCGCCGAGGCGATGCTGCAGGCCAGCAGCACGATAAGCAGCAGGCGGCTCATGGCGCGCTCCTTTGGAGTGCGCTCGGGACCGGGGACCCGGGACCCGGGACCCGGGAAGAACCAAGGCCGGTGCCCGACGGATCCTGGCTGTCGCTGTCGCTCTTTCCGGGTCCCAGGTCCCGGGTCCCCGGTCCCGCCACCCTCTCAGCCACCCGCAACACCGCACTGCGCGCACGTGGATTGACAGTCAGCTCGTCGACGTCGGCCTTGATCGCGCCGCTCACCAACTGCAGCGTCGGCACGAACGGCTGCGCTTCGGGCAGGCGGCGGTTGCTCGGCGGGGCCTTGGCGTAGCGGGCCATGAATTGTTTGACGATGCGGTCTTCCAGCGAGTGGAAGCTGATCACCGCCAGCCGGCCGCCGGGCTTGAGCGCGGCCAGGGCAGCGTCCAGGCCGGCTTCCAGATCGTCGAGTTCGCGGTTGATGTAGATGCGAATCGCCTGGAAGCTGCGCGTGGCCGGGTGGGTCTTGCTGTCGCCGCGCGGCATCACCGAGGCGATCAGGTCGGCCAGCTGCGCGGTACGCAGCAGCGGCTGTTCGGCGCGGCGCGCGACGATGGCGCGCGCGATGCGGCGGCTCTGGCGTTCTTCGCCATAGGTCCACAGCACATCGGCGATCTCGCGGTCGCTGGCATGCGCCAGCCAGTCGGCTGCACTCTGGCCACTGTCCGGGTCCATGCGCATGTCCAGCGGGCCGTCCTTGCCGAAACTGAAACCGCGCCCGGCCACATCCAGCTGCGGCGAAGACACGCCCAGATCCAGCAGAATGCCGTCGACGGTCGCAGCGGCGACCACCTGGCCAAGGCCGGCGAAGCTGCCGCGATGGATGGACACGCGCGCATCGCCACCGAACGCCTGTTCGGCCACCGCGATCGCTTCGGGGTCCTTGTCCATCACCAGCAGTCGACCTCCCGGGCCAAGATGTTCCAGCACGCCACGTGCGTGCCCGCCACGCCCAAACGTGCCGTCGAGATAGGTTCCGTTTTCGGTCACCTGCAGGCCATCCAGAACCGGCCTGTACAGCACCGGCACATGGGCCGCCGGCGGCTGCGACACCGGGTGACCGGGCTGCGCTTCACCGCGCATCCGGGCACCCCGGCTCACAACCTGAGATCGAGCAATTCATCGCCCAGATCCCCGTCAGACAATGTCTGCTGGATCAGTGCGCGATGTGCCTGCTCGCTCCAGAGTTCGAATTTGTCGCCCATGCCCAGCAGCACGGCCTTTTTCTCGATGCCGACCGCATTGCGGTGACTGGCCGGGATGCTCAGGCGGCCATTGGCATCCAGCTCGAGCACGGCCGAAGAACCCACCAGTTTCTGCTGCAGCGTGCGGACCACGCGCTGGGTATTGGGCTTGGACATCACATCGTCGCGCACCCGCTCCCACTCCTTTTCCGCGTACAGCCACAGGCATCCGGCTTCGAACGGGTTGTAGGTGAGCACCAGGCGATTGCCACTCGCACGCGTAACCAGGTCGCGATATGCGGTTGGTACCGCCATGCGCCCCTTGTCGTCCACCGTGATGGCAGTCTCGCCCTGAAACACCGAATGCAACCTCGAATACCCGCTGGGGGATCATTGAACCACGAAAAACCACAAAACACCTGGTTTTCCCTCCGTTGCCCACCTTAGCAGCGCGTCAAAGGTTGTCAACAACTTTGCAGGCTACAAATCGCCAATCGCATCAATGAGTTGCAGCACTCTTTAGAGACTTGTTCAAAGGTTATCCACAAGTTGCTGTTTCGTCTCAGATTTTGAGATTGAACAAAAATTCAGGGGTGTGAAGGCCATGTAAACTCGACCACTGTCTCACTTCACGTTGCGCCAGCTACACCCGGCCACTGCGCAAACGGGCGACAATCGCGGGCATGTGCCTGGTCGCCCTTGCCTGGAAAACCCACCCGCGCTGGCGCCTGCTGCTGGCCGGCAACCGCGATGAATTCCACGAACGCCCCACCGCAGCACTGGCGCACTGGGCGGCACCGGCCGACAACGTGCTGGCGGGCCGCGATTTGCGCTCCGGAGGCAGTTGGGTGGGCCTGGGCTGCGACGGCCGCGTTGCGGTGGTGACCAATGTGCGCGACCCGCTCGCCACCGCCTCGGGGCGCTCACGCGGGCATCTGATTGCCGACTATCTGTCCGGCAGCCTGGGCGCTACCGCGTATGCCGACCTACTTTCCGGCGCCGCCCACGCGTTCCCACCGTTTAACCTATTGCTATGCGACGCTGACCGTTGCGAGCACCTCAGCAACCACCCGCCACTGGCCCGCACGCTGGCGCCCGGCATCCATGGCATGTCCAACGGGCCGCTAGACGCCCAGTGGCCCAAAACCGCCGCCCTGACCGAGGTGCTGCGCCACTGGTGCGCCAACGGCGATGAAAACCTGCAGCCGCTCTGGGCTGCGCTGGGCAACCCGGCCATCGCCCCCGACGACGCCCTTCCCCACACCGGCGTGGACCTGCCCACCGAGCGCCTGCTCTCGGCCGCATTTATCAGCGGCGCCAGCTACGGCACCCGCGCCAGCACCATCGTGGCGGTGGACCATCACGGCCATGGCTTCATCCACGAGCGCCGCTTCGGCCCGAACGGGATCTTCCAGGGCGAGACCCGGCTGGACATCGCTGCCACGCATTGACAGCCCAGAATCATGCGCATAGCGTGCGCATAAGCGCAGGAGGCCCGTCATGAGCCGTTATTACGATAGCTCCGCACCAAAAAAACCCCTCAACCTGACCATCAATGCCGACCTGGCCGCCCAGGCCCGCGCCATGACCGGCAACCTGTCGGCAAAGGTGGAGGAACTGCTGGCCGAGTACGTGACGAAGGAGCGCGACAGCCACAGCGCCCGGGCGATGGAGTTGCAACGCGCCGCAAGCGAATGGAAGGCCTTCACCGACGCGCACGGCGCCTTCGCCGACGAGTTCTCCACCCTGTGACCGACCAGTTCGATATCTACGCCAACGTCGGACGCAACAAGAACATTCCTTATGTTGTGGTCGTCCAATCGAAAATCTTCGATGCCTCCCCCCGCCGCGTCGTCGTACCGTTGGTCATCGCCTCCGCGCACTCCCCGACCCCCTCCCGCTTCACCCCCGAATTCGTCGTCGCCGGCCAGCGCGTCGTGCTGCAACCACTGGAAATGACCTCGGTACCGCTCTCGGTACTCACCCACCCGGCGGGTTCGTTGAGGGACGAAGGGCAACGCATCGTCGACGCCCTGGACGAGCTGTTCACCCGCTCGTTTGGTTAGGTAGCGCGCTGGCAACTGCAGCGTGAGCGAGACGCCCATGACGCAGATCGCGGCAGGTTGCGCACGCTGAAGCATCGGCTGGTCCAGCATCCCAGCGCTTGACGCCCGATTTACCGCCATGACGCCAGAGCGAAAAGCTCGCCCCCATCCGCCCTTCGGGCACCTACCGCTGCAAGCGGTGGAAGGGAGTTGATCACTTAGTGCGCAGCGCCCCAGCCAACCACCTATCTGCAAGCCCCCTTGAGTCAAGGGGGCGCGGCGACAGCCGCGGGGGATATGGCATACCCGGAGCGGGACCCGCGTTTTGTACCGCCTGCGGCGGTACGAAGCGTGGGCGCCTTCGAGAAGGGCGAACGCCCGAACGAAGGTGGCGGAGCCGGCCGATAAGCCGGGTTCTGTCGTGGACAGTCATTCGTCTAGGCGCTACGTCACCGCAGCGCTCAAGCAACCTACCCGGATCCAGCGCGGGCCACGCCAATGGATCCCTATTTGGTCTTGCTCCAGGTGGGGTTTGCCGTGCCGGTCCGTTACCGGACTCGCGGTGCGCTCTTACCGCACCATTTCACCCTTACCGGCCCCTCGCCACCCCTCTGCGGCCTCCGAACGCACTTGGCGATGCCTATATGCATCGCCGACACGCTTCAGTGGCGGCAGAGGGGTGACGAGGGACGTAGGCGGTATCTTTCTGTTGCACTTTCCGTCGGCTTGCGCCGCCCAGGCGTTACCTGGCACCTTGCCCTATGGAGCCCGGACTTTCCTCGGCACTCTTGCGAGTGACGCGACTGTCTGGCCGACTCCGCCGGGGCGCACTATACGCTATCGCCACCGTGCAGAACGGCGCAACGCTGCCAGCCCGCCATCGCCGGTAAGCCCGCAATTACCCGTAGGAGCGCACCCGGGCGCGAGAGGCCTTACCGAGAAAAATCCCACTACAGGTCAACGTGCTCCTGCAACAACACACCTAGCCGCCATACAAGGCCTTGCGCGGCGCACCGGTCAGCTCGGCGGCCAGCTTGGCGGCGGTGGACGGCGGCAGGTGTTCGGCCAGCTTGGCGTAGACGCGGCGGCCTTCGGCCAGCTGGCCTTCGGCGGCGTCGGCGGCGCCCTGCACCATCACCACGAACTCGCCCTTGCGCTGGTTGTCGTCGGCTTCGACCCTGGCCTGCAGCTCGGCCAGGGTGCCGTCGAGCACGGTTTCGAACAACTTGGTCAGCTCGCGGGCGATCACCGCCGGGCGCTCGTCACCGAAGGCCCCGCGCAGGTCTGCCAGCGACTCGACAATGCGGTGGGAGGACTCGTAGAACACCAGGGTGCGGGTTTCGCCGGCCAGGTGCGCCAGGCGCTCGCGGCGGGCGGCGCTCTTGGCCGGCAGAAAGCCCTCGAAGCCGAAACGGTCGCTGGGCAGGCCGGCCACGCTCAAGGCGGCGATCGCCGCGCAGGCGCCCGGCACCGGGCTGACCTTGATGCCGGCGGCACGGGCGGCGCGCACCAGCTTGAAACCGGGGTCGCTGACCAGCGGGGTGCCGGCATCGCTGACGATGGCCAGCGATTCGCCTTCGCCCAGGCGCGCCACGATACGTTCGGACATGGCTTCTTCGTTGTGGTCGTGCAGGGCCAGCAGCGGGCGGTCGATACCGAAATGGCTGAGCAATTGGCGGGTGTGGCGGGTGTCTTCGGCGCAGATCGCGGCCACGCCACGCAACACCTCCTGCGCGCGCGGCGACAGGTCGGCCAGGTTGCCGATCGGCGTGGCGACCACGTGCAGGGTTCCAGGGGACATCATCAGCGGTCTTCCGGGGGCAAAGGGTAGAATCGTAGCGGTTTTCAACGGACCGCCCTGGCGGCCCCTGTCCAATGGATCTGAAATGAACAAGCGTGTTGCAAGGATCTCCGCCCTGTCGCTGCTGGTGATGCTGGCGGCCGGTTGCGCCACCAGCAGCGTCACCCAGACCGCCTCGCCCACGCAAAGCGCGGCGCTGGCGTTGCTGGACCAGGGCAAGCCGCGCGAGGCGGGGCAGCAGCTGGAAGCCGAGGCCGCCAGTGCCAGTGGTGCACAGCGCAGCCGCTTGCTGGCCGCATCTGCGTTCGGTTGGCACGACGCCGGCGATGATGCACGCGCACGCACGCTGCTGGCGCAGGTCAATGCACGCCACCTCAGCGGCGAAGACCGCGCCCGCTTCGGGCTGCTCACCGGCGAGTTGGCGGTGCTCGACAGGCAGGGCGCGCAGGCATTGGAGGCGCTGGGCGACAGCCCGCAGGGGCTGACCCAGCCGCTGCAGACGCGCTGGCTGGTGGCCCGCGCCGCCGCGCTGGAAACCACCGGCGACCTGTTCGGCGCCGCCGCCGATCGCGCGCGCGCCGATGCCAGCCTGACCGGCACGCCGCGCAGCGAGAACCAGCGCGCCATCGCGCGTCTGCTGGCCGCGCTGGACGATGCCACGCTCAAGGGCCGTACCGCCGCACTGCCGGCCGGCGACCCGCTGTACAACTTCGCCGGGCGCGCGCTGATCAGCCGTGGGCTGGGGTTGCCGCACGCGTTCGAGCGCGATGCGCAGTGGGGCTTCGACACCAGCAAGCGTCCGCCGGCCGAGCGCGATGGCTACCGCCCGCCGGTCAAGCTGGGCGTGCTGTTGCCGCTCACCGGCAACCTGGCCACCGCCTCCGCACCGGTGCGTGACGGCCTGCTGGCCGGCTATTACGCCGAGACCCGCCGCCGCCCGGAAGTGCAGTTCTTCGACACCGCCGGCACTGCGGCCGGTGCCAATGCCGCTTACGACAAAGCGGTGAGCGCCGGGGTGGACTACGTGGTCGGCCCGCTGGGGCGCGATGAAGTGAGCGCCCTGTTCGCACGCGGCCAACTGGCGGTGCCGGTGCTGGCGCTCAACCGCCCCACCGACAACAAGGCACCGCCCACCGGCAGCGCGGGCTTCTCGCTGGCACCGGAAGACGACGGCATCATGGCCGCCGAATACCTGCTCTCGCGCGAGCGCCGCAACGTGCTGATCGTCGGCACCAGCGACGACAGCGGCAAGCGCACCATCAAGGCCTTCCGCGACCGCTTCAGCGAACGCGGCGGCACGGTGGCCGGCAGCATCAGCGTGGCCGATACGCCGGGCGACATCGGCGCGCAGCTGCGCAATTACGGCACCGCCGATGCGGTGTTCCTGGCGGTGCGCGGAAACACCGCGCGGGCGTTGGCCCCGCAGCTGGCATTGAGCGGATTTGCCGGCAAGTCGCGCGTGGGCACCTCGCAGCTGGTGGCCGGCACCGGCAAGATCGAAGACGACCTGGCACTGGACGGCATCGTCTACCCGAGCGAAACCTGGACCGCGCTGGGCGTGTCCGGCCTGCCGGCGGCCAGCCAGGTGGCCAGCACACTGCCCAGCGCACGCGGCCCGGCCGCCCGCCTGTTCGCGTTCGGCTACGACGCCTGGAAGATCAGCGCATACCTGGAAAAACTTGCCACCGGCACCGATGGCGGCCTGCGTGGCGCCACCGGCACCTTGCATCTGGACGGCTTCGGCAACGTGCTGCGCACGCCGGCCTGGTCCACCTTCAACGGTGGCCGCCCGGTGCCGATCGCCGACGGCCGCTGAGGCCATGCCGGCGGCGCGTCAGCAGCGCGGTGCGGCAGTGGAAGCGGCCGCACGCGTCATGCTGGAGCAGGCCGGTCTGCGGCTGGTGGTGCGTAACGCCAACTACCGCGGCGGCGAACTCGATCTGGTGATGCGCGACGGGCAATCGCTGGTGTTTGTGGAAGTGCGCTACCGGCGCGACGACCGCTTCGGTGGCGGCGCGGCATCGGTGGATGTGCGCAAGCGCCGCAAGCTGGTGTTGGCCGCGCAATTGTTTCTTGTCCATCACCCCGCGCTGGCAGCGCTGCCGTGCCGCTTCGATGTGGTCGACGCCAGCGGCGAACCGCCGGTATTGCACTGGATCCGCGACGCGTTCCGCACTGACGATTGCTGACCACGCCCGACGCTCGCTACCCACGCCATTACCGACGTTCGATGCCGACTATCATGACCCACGCTGCGGTGCCGCTGGCGCTCTGGTGCGCCTGTGAACGCGGCCGCATGTCGCCATGCCTGCTGGCTGCCGGTGTGCTGGCGGCGATGCTGCACGACGCCGACGTGGCGGCGTTTGCGTTGCACCACATCCCGTATGCCGACGCGTTCGGCCATCGCGGTGCCAGCCACTCGTTGTTAGTCGCCGCAGTGATGGCATTGTTCGGCGGCGCGGCGCATCGCCTGTTGCGTGCCGATGCCGTGCAGGCGGCTGTGTTTTTGTTCGTCTGCACCGCATCGCACCCGCTGCTGGATGCGATGACCTCCGGCGGCCGGGGCGTGGCACTGGGCTGGCCGTGGGACCAGACACGCTGGTTCGCACCGTGGCGGCCCATTCGCGTGTCGCCGTTCGCCAACGGATTTTTCAATGCGCGCGGCCTGGACACGCTGCTCTCCGAGCTGCGCTGGGTCTGGCTGCCGCTCACCGTCGCCGTGCTGGGCTGGAGATGCATCCAGCGCACGACACCACAGGATCAGATGCGATGACCGACGTACTTCCCGCTGCACTGGCCGAGCTGCTGGCCAAGCGCCTCGGCGCCGAGGGCTGGTTGACCGGCGAAGATGCGCGCCGCCGCTATGGCGAAGACGATTCGCGCCGCTGGGCATTGCCCGCCGCCGTCGCTTTGCCGCGCGATACCGAGGATGTGGTGGCGATCGTGCAGGCCTGCCGCGCGCACGGCGTGCCGATCGTGGCGCGCGGCGCCGGCACCGGCACCACCGGCGCGGCAGTGCCGTTTTCCGGCGGCGTGGTGGTGTCGATGGCGCGCATGAATCGCATTATGGCGCTGCGTCCAGAAGACCGCTGCGCGGTGGTGCAGCCCGGCGTGCTCAATGGCGACCTGCAACAGGCGTTGCAGCCGCATGGTTTGTTCTGGCCACCGGATCCGTCCAGTGCAGAGATCTGTAGCGTTGGCGGCAATCTATCCACCAACGCCGGCGGCCCGCGTGCAGTGAAGTACGGCGCAACCCGCGACAACGTGCTTGGCCTGGTGGCGGTGACCGGCACCGGCGAGGTGATCCGCTGCGGCGGCGCATACACCAAGAATTCCACCGGCTACGACCTCACGCATCTGCTGGTGGGCAGCGAAGGCACCCTGGCGATCATCGTCGAAGCGACCTTGAAGCTGACCCCGCGTGCAGTCGCGCAAGCCGGGGTGCGCGCGTTGTACCGCGATGCCGCCAGCGCTGCGGCGGCGGTGTCGCGCATCATGGCGCAACCGACCACGCCGACCATGCTGGAATTCATGGACGCCAGCGCAATCGCGTTACTGCGCCGCAATGGCAGCGATGTGCCCGAAGCCGGCGCGATGTTGCTGATCGAAGCCGATGGCGATCACGACACCCTGCCCTACGCATTGCAGGCACTGCATGACGCCGCCGATGGCGAAGGCGTGCTGAGTCTGGACATCGCCGCCGACGGCGGCGCGCGCGACAAACTGTGGGCTGCGCGCCGCGCGCTGTCGCCTGCACTACGCACGATCAAGCCCGGCAAGATCAACGAAGACGTGGTGGTGCCGGTGTCGCGCATTCCCGCGCTGGTGGCCGGCGTGGAAGCGCTTGCTGCAGAGTTCGCGTTACCGATCGTCGCCTTCGGCCACGCAGGCAACGGCAATCTGCACGTCAACATCATGTACGACCCGGCCGATGCCGACGAAGACGCACGCGCGCACGCGGCATTGCCGCGGCTGTTCGCACTGGTGCTGTCGCTGGAAGGCACGCTCTCTGGCGAACACGGCATCGGCGTGGCCAAGCGCGATTTCATGACGCAGGCGTTCAGCGCCCCCACGCTGGCAGCGATGCGCGCGATCAAGGCCGCGCTGGACCCGGATGGGATCTTGAATCCGGGAAAAGTGCTGCCTTCTCTAGAAAACTCTTCGTAGCTGTCTATAGCCCTGGCCGTGCTGGCGTCGGGCGATCGTCGCTTGATTCAAAGCGATTTCTCTGGCTAGCTTGGCTGCCAAGCGATTGCACTAGAGAATGCCTATGATCGCCACCAGAAAAAAACCCGATAGAGCCGCTTTCACACTGGGAACGGCCGCGCGATGGATAGCAACATCTGCATTGCTGTCGTTGGCAGGCTGTTCGTCGCCGGAGGCTGGCGCTGTCGCTTCAGGCCAGCCAAGCACTTCATCAACAAGAGCCAGTTCGGACTGCTCCCGCATTAGTGCAACCAAAGATCGACAAGCATGCCTGTTGGCCTTGCCGGAAGCTGACTGCAAGCTATTGGGCGCAACGTGCATCTCGTTACGTGAAACTCGTTCGATCAACGAAAAATTGACAAGAATCGAAAGGGAAATCCTCGACAAGGCGCGCGTGCGCTACGCCAGCTATGCCACTGACGATCCCGCTTATCTGGATGATCTGGAAAAGAATTTCAATGCTGCGTCTAAAGCCTGGCGCACTTATCGAGATGCCTATTGCCAGGCCGAGCCATTGGTGCAGGGCATGTCTCGCAATGAACAAGATGCCCTGACTGCAGACTGCAGCATAAACGCCACACGGCTACGTATCGAGCAACTGGAACAGTTGATAAAAGCCATTCCTTAGGGGACGAAGATGACACAAGGATACCGCTACGACGCGTTAAGTCGTCAAAGCTTCGAAGTGCTTGCATAGAACGCTGTCGGCCGTGCCAGCGAAGTGAATCTTGGCGCCGCGTACGCCTTGCAACACAGCACCGGAAATTCAGGCTGGCCTGTAGGCATTATGCAGTGGGACTTCGGTCAGCCTGGGCGGGGAGCTGCCGCCGAGGAGATGCTTCGCCACTATGCAGAGTGGGCCCCGCCTCAACAGCAGTTCAACCACGTAGAGCAAACGAATCTTCTGCAGCGCCTGCAGACCCCAGGACAAGTAGGTAATGACCTTTCGACTGTAGAGCAGGATCGACTCAACGAGTTCCTCAGGTCAGACGACGGCCGAACATTTGTTCAAGGCCTGAACGATCAGCAGGTGGACCGAAAATGGGAAGCTGTTGGCCAGCCCCTTTCGCAGATAATTTGGCTGCAGGATCTCAATAGGGACCATCCCGAGAGCGCTGCCGCAATTGTTGCCGTGACCAGCAAACTTTACAACCAAAACCAAGCCCGTGGAGCCTTGCTTGTCGAAAGCCTCCAGCAATCGGATGGCATGACTACGGATGCGGTGCGCGAATGGATCGGGAATCAAGGCATCAATGGGTTGAACCCCGCTGCCAGGGCAGCGATCGTGTCCGGGCGCGATGCGACGCTTCGAGGGGTTGGCCTCGTCAACGCATTGGAACTCGGACAAGGACAAGGTAGCGAGGAATGGCAATCTAAGGTCAGGGAAGCCGACAACCCGGCCTTGGCCCAAGGGTTCAACAATGAGCCTAGGGCCTGTTAACACATCCGAAGTCCATCAACGACAAGGATGAAGCTTAAGAATCCGAGGAACATGACATCCAGCTTTTCGAAGCGCGAGAAAATCCGGCGGTAGCCCTTCAAGCGACGAAACAGCCTCTCCACTTCGTTGCGCCGCTTGTACATTTCTCGGTCGTACTCCCAGGGCTCGACCCGATTGGCTTTTGGCGGAACCACCGGGACGTAGCCAAGATCAAGCGCTAGTTGGCGCGTCTCATTGCCTTCGTAAGCACGATCCATCAACAAATGAATCGGTCGCTCCACAGGCCCAAGGTGTTCAAGCAACGTGCGGCCCGCAGGTGCGTCATGGGCGTTGCCAGGCGTCAATCCGAACGTGATCGCTGTTCGAGCATCTGCGGCAACCATATGAATCTTGGTATTCCATCCGCCGCGCGATTTACCGATGGATTGTGGGCCGTTTTTTTTAACGCACCAGTCCCATCCGGATGCACCTTGATGCTGGTAGAGTCCAGCGAGACCGCCTCGATTTTGATGCGCACGATGTGGGACTTCTGCAGTTCAGCGAACATCCGGTCCAGCACACCTGCCTTGGCCCAACGGTTCATGCGTGTGTACACCGTGTGCCAATTGCCAAAGCGCTTGGGCAGGCCGCGCCATTTGCAGCCATGCTCGGCAACATAAAGGATGGCATTGACTACTTGCAGGTTGGTCATGCCGACATTGCCGCGCTGCCTCGGCAGACACTGTTCGATGAGAGAAAATTGTGCGGGTGTGATTTCCATGCGCAATAGTTTAACCGCTCAGATCATTAGTGTTAACAGGCTCTAGCTTGCAGTTGTTTGACGCGATGTTACGAGATCCGGTGAATGGCTCCCGCATCCTCGACCGGATGGATGAAAGAACGTCCGGTCCCATCCTGACAATTACAGGTAGAAATGAACTGGCTAGAGAAGAAATTTCTCAGGTGCGAGTTGACCGCGAAGGCAGCTTGTCTGTCACCAATCCTTCAGGGGAGATCCATACTTGGGAGGGCAGAGCATGGTCTTCTCCACTTGAACCTACCGACCCTCATTATCACCAGGGCGCACACCCCTTTGGACCGCCTGCACCGTTTGCCATCGACTCACCAGCTCTCCCACAAATATTTGGACAGTGCGTGGAACATGTTCATGCGCTAGACCGCTCGATGGGCCGATTACCAGATGATCGGAGTGATCGAGCAGCCGCATGTCTGGCTACTGAAGCAATGGCAAATGGTCTCACGCGTGTGGACCACGTAATACTTAGTACGGCCACCCCATCTAGGCAGGCGGGTCAATATCTTTTTGCGGTACAAGGAGAGCCAAGCAACCCTGCGAGTATGCGAGCTCATGTGCCAACAGAGGTTGCGATCAATACACCAGTCGAAGTATCCATCCAGCATGGTCTGGATATTCATCGGGAGCAATTAAGCAAGCAGCAGAGCATGCAACGTGAACAGGCACAAGAACAGGAGCGCCCAGGGCCGGTTATAGGATAGCTGTCCGCATGATTTTTCAGGCAACCCTAGCTGCCACGTCATTCCAATCGCATTTCAAAAATCGAAGTTTATGCGCGATTTCGATGCCGCTTCTTAAATTTGGCGGGCGCCGCATTGCAACACGCTCAGCGCGTCACCCCGATAAAGCGCAACCCCACACCGGGCTCGGTCACGATGTAATGCGGGTCGGCGGCATCGTCTTGCAGTTTCTGGCGCAGTTTGCCGACCAGAATGCGCAGGTAATGGGTGTCTTCTTCGTGGGTGGGTCCCCATACTTCGCGTAGCAGCTGCGGTTGAGTGACCACACGGCCGGCATGTTTGAGCAGCAGTGCGAGCAAGGCGTATTCCTTGCGACTCAGCGGCACGGGCTCGCCTGCCAACGTGACTTCGCGCAGGCCCAGATGGATATGCAGGCGGCCATCGTCGAACACGCTTTCTTCCAGCATGCTGCCGGCACCGGCCTGGCGCAGCAAGGAGCGGATGCGCGCCATCAGTTCCTGCACACCGAACGGTTTGGTCACGTAATCGTTGGCGCCGGCATCGAGCGCGGCGACCTTTTCGGTTTCGCCGGCGCGCACGGTGAGCATGATCACCGGCACGTTGGACCACTGGCGGATTTCGCGCAGCACCTCGTGCCCGTCGCGATCGGGCAGGCCGATGTCCAGCACCACCAGTTCGGCGCCCTGCCCGGCCAGCGTGGCCAGGCCTTCTTCGGCGGTGCCGGCCTGCAGCACGCGGTAGCCCTGCGCACGCAGGCTGATATCGAGAAAACGGCGGATCTGCGGCTCGTCGTCGACGATCAGCACGCGGGCGGGCGGGATGGCAGTGAGGTCAGTCGGCATCGGGGCGAGGTGGCGCGGCGGGAACGAGCAACGGCAGCGTAATGCGAATGGTGGTGCCGTGACCATGTGCGCCGGCCAATGCCGCCACGCTGCCGCCATGCGCGCCGATCATGCCCTGGCAGATGGCAAGGCCCAGCCCGGTGCCGTTGCGCCCGCGGTCGCCGCGCTCCACGCTGTAGAACATGTCGAAGATGCGCGCACGCTCGTCTTCGGGAATGCCCGGGCCCTGGTCGCCGATATCGATCTGCAAGGCGCCGGCCTGCAGGCGCGCGTGCACGGTGACTGCCGCACCGGGTGGCGAAAATTTCGCCGCATTCTCCAGCACGTTGAAGATGGCCTGTTCGACCAGCGCCGGGTGTACCCAGATCGCCGGCAGCTCGGCTGCCAGATCCAGTTGCAGGCGTACCTCCGGCTGGTAGCGCTGCAGGCGGCGGGTGGCCGAGCCGATCAACTCGTCCACACCGATCCAGTCGCGATTCAAGGTGAGCCCGGTGTGGCCGAGCCGGGTCATGTCGAGCAGGTTCTGGATATAGCGATCCAGCCGCTCGCCTTCGCACTGGATGGTGTCGAGCAGGCTGTGGCGATCCTGCGCATCCATTGCATCGCCGTAGCTGGCCAGGCTGCTGGCCGAGCCGATCATCGAGGCCAGCGGCGAGCGCAGATCGTGCGAGACCGACGACAGCAACGCCGAGCGCAACCGCTCGGTTTCGCCGCTGACGCGCGCGCCTTCCAGATCGGCGACCAGACGCGTGCGCAGCGCGGCCTGCCCGATGTCTTCCACCATCGCTTCGGCCAGGCGGCGTTGTTCCAGGCCAGGCCGCTGCACGGTCTGCCGGAAGCGCAGCGCGGCCACGCCCAGGGTGCCGCGTTCGTGGCGCACCGGCAGGCACCACCACTGCGCACCCGCCAGGGTATCGGTAAAGCGGCCGGCCGGTTGGCCATGGCGTTGGGTCCAGTCCGCCGCGCTGCGATCGAGCGCACCGAAGCTGGTGGGTGCCTCGCTTTCGCGCTGTTCCAGGCGCAGCCAGACCTCGGCATCCAGGGCGGTGGCCAGGGCGCGCCGGCCGGCTTCGAGCACCTGGCCAAGATCGGCGGCGGTGCTGAGCTGGCGGGCCAGCGCCTGCAAGGCGTTGGCGTGCGCATTGGCCGCGCGCAAGGCCAGCACCTGGCTACGCAGGCGCGAGGCCAGCCGGCCGGCGACCAGCGCGGCGATCAGGAACAGGCACACCGTCACCACGCCCTGGCGCGCGCTGATGTGCAAGGTGAAGCGCGGTTCGATGAAGAAGAAGTTGTAGGCGACAAAACTCAGCAGCGCAGCGATCACGGCGGCGGCCATGCGTGTGCGCGAGGCCACCAGCACCACTGCCACGATGAACACCATCGACAGGTCGTCGATGTCGGTCCAGCGTTGCAGCAACCACGCCACCGCCACCGCGCCCGCCGCAGCGATTGCGGCGAACGCCAGGTCATACCGCTGCAGCCATTGGCGCGGGTTGCGCCAGCGCTGCCGCGCACGTGCGCGCGCGTCGGCGGAGCTGACGATGACCAGTTCGTAATGCGCGCCACGTTGCAGCAGTTGCTGGGTCAGGGTGCGGTTGAACATGCGCGCCAGCGGGCGTTCGCGGGTGCGCCCCAGCACCAGGGTGGAGATGCCGTTTTGCGCGGCGAAATCCAGCAGGGCATCGGCGACGTTGGCGCCGTGCAGCAATGCGGTGTCGCCACCGAGCCTGCGCGTGAGTGCGAACGCGCGGTCGATTTCCAGCTGCCAGGCCGCGTCGGTCACGGTGCGGGTCTGCACGGTGACCACCGTCCATGGTGCATCGCGTCGCTCTGAGAGGCGCCGCGCCACGCGCACCAGATACTCCGAGCTGCCGCGCCCATCGATGGCCACCACCACGCGGCGCCGCAATGCCGCGGTGCCGGGCAAGCCGCGTGCGGCCTGGGTGTCGCGCAGATCGCTGTCGACACGGTCGGCGGCGGTCTGCATCGCCAGCTCGCGCAATGCGGTGAGGTTGGAGGGCGAAAAAAACGCCTGCAGCGCCTGCGTGGCCTGCTCGGGCAGATAGACCTTGCCTTGTTGCAGGCGCTCGATCAGTTCGCGTGGCGGCAGGTCCACCAGCACGATGTCGCGCAGGCGGTCGAACACCGCATCGGGCACCGTTTCGGACACGCGCACGCCGGTGATGCGCAGCACGATGTCGTTGAGGCTTTCCAGGTGCTGGATGTTGACCGTGGTGTAGACGTCGAGCCCGGCATCGAGCAATTCCACGATGTCCTGCCAGCGCCGCTCGTGGCGGCTGCCCGGCACGTTGCGATGCGCCAGCTCGTCGATCAACACCAACCGTGGCTTGCGCGCCAGCACTGCATCCAGATCGAGTTCTTCCAGCAGGCGGCCCCGGTAGCTCACCGGCGCGCGCGGCAGCAGCGGCAAGCCCTCCAGCAGCGCAGCGGTTTCGCTGCGCCCGTGCGTTTCGATCACGCCGGCCACCACGTCCGTGCCCTGGCGCAGGCGCTCGCGCGCCCGCGACAACATGGCGTAGGTCTTGCCGACGCCGGGCGCTGCGCCCAGGAACACCGTCAGGCGCCCGCCGTGTTCGCGCTGTAATTCGCCGATCAAGGCGTCGGCTTGCTGGGTGCGGGCGTCGGACATCTGGGTGGGGATTAGGAGTAGGGACGGGAAAATCGGGACCCGGGACCCGGGACCCGGGACCCGGGACCCGGGAGAGCCTACCGCGCAATGCCGCAGAATTACTGCTGCTATTGCTATTGCTGTTGCTGTTCCCGGGTCCCCTGTCCCGGGTCCCCGGTCCCGGCCTTATCCAACGCCAGATTCAAGGCCAATACATTCACCCGCGGCAGCCCAAGCAAACCGAACTGTGGCGCCTCGGTCGCCGCCTGCACCAGTGCGGCAACGCGCTGCTCGGGCCAGCCGCGTGCGGCGGCCACGCGGCGGATCTGCACCTGCGCGCCGGCCGGGCTCAGGTGCGGGTCCAGACCGCTGCCGGATTGGGTCAGCAGTTCGCCTGGCACTGTCTCCGGCGCGATGCCATCGCGTGCGGCCACTTGCGCACGCGTGGCCGCGATGCGCGCCTGCAAATCAGGATTGGAACGCGCCTGATTGCTGCCGGCCGCCGCGGTGAGGTCGTACTTGGCAGCCGACGGACGCGGCTGGAAGTAACGCGCATCGGCAAACGGCTGGGCAACCAGCGCCGAGCCGACCACGCGCGTATCGACGCGCAGCAGCGAGCCATGCGCCTGCTCGGAAAACAGCGCACCGGTGATGCCGGTGGCGATCAGCGAGTAGGCCAGGCCCAGCCCGAACAGGATGAACAGCGCGAGCATCAGCGAACCGCGCAGAGCGCCGTCGTCGCGTAACGGCAAGGAAGAAGACATGGACAGATTCTCGGAAGTAGAAAGGTGCATCACAGGCAACTCAAGCACCGAAAGCAGCGACAAGCGCCAGATCGATCGCCTTGATCGCAGCGAACGGCAGCAGCACGCCGCCCACGCCGTAGATCAGCATGTTCCGGCGCAACAACGCGGTGGCGCTGGACGGACGAAAACGCACGCCGCGCAAGGCCAGTGGAATCAACGCCGGGATGATCAACGCATTGAAGATCAACGCCGCCAGCACCGCGTGCTGCGGATTGGATAACTGCATCACGTTGAGCGCCGCCATCGACGGAATCGCTGCCGCAAACAGCGCCGGCAGGATCGCGAAATACTTGGACACGTCGTTGGCCAGCGAGAATGTGGTCAACGCACCACGCGTGATCAGCTGCTGCTTGCCCACTTCGACCACCGCCAGCAGCTTGGCCGGGTCCGAATCCAGGTCGACCATGTTGCCGGCCTCCTTGGCCGCCTGCGTGCCGGAGTTCATCGCCAGGCCCACATCGGCCTGGGCAAGCGCCGGGGCATCGTTGGTGCCGTCGCCAACCATCGCCACCAACCGCCCACCGGCCTGCTCGGCGCGGATGCGTGCCAGCTTGTCTTCCGGGCGCGCCTGGGCGATGTAGTCGTCCACACCGGCTTCGGCGGCAATGGCGGCGGCGGTGAGCGGGTTGTCGCCGGTGATCATCACCGTCTTGATGCCCATCGCACGCAGCTGCGCGAACTTTTCCTTGATGCCTTGCTTGACCACATCGCTCAGTTCGACCACACCGAGTACATGCCGGCCTTCGGCCACCACCAGCGGTGTGGCACCGCCACGCGCGACGTCTTCGATACGCCCCTGCAATTCCGGCGACACCGTCGCGCCCATGCCCTGCACATAGGCCACGATCGCATCGCCGGCACCCTTGCGGATACCGCGCCCGGCAAGATCCACACCGGACATGCGCGTCTGCGCGGTGAAGGCGATGTAATGAGGGACCCCGCGCATGGATGCGCGGTCTGTTGTGGAGGGATCCGCATCCAATGGCGCCTCCGGCTCCACCACCACCGCGCCTTGCTGACGCGCCAGCTTGACGATGGATTTCCCTTCCGGCGTCGGGTCGGCCAGCGAGGCCAGCATTGCGGCGTCGCGCAGCTGCGCACGGTCGATACCGGCCAACGGATGAAACGCGGTGGCCTGCCGATCGCCGTAGGTGATGGTGCCGGTCTTGTCGAGCAGCAACACATCCACGTCGCCGGCCACTTCCACTGCCTTGCCGGATTTAGCCAGCACATTGGCCGACAGCGCGCGGTTCATGCCGGCAATGCCGATCGCCGGCAACAAGCCGCCAATGGTGGTGGGGATCAGGCACACCAACAGCGCGATCAGCAGCAGCGGATCCAGCGTCACGCCGACGAACCCCGCAATCGCCGGCAACGAGGCCACCACGATCAGGAAGGTCAGCGTCATCGCGGCCAGCAACAAGGTCAGCGCGATTTCGTTCGGCGTCTTCTGCCGGTTGGCGCCTTCCACCAAGGCAATCATGCGGTCCAGAAAGCTGTGCCCCGGCTCGGCGGTGACCTTGAACACGATCTCGTCGGAGAGCACGCGCGTGCCGCCGATCACGCCGCTGCGGTCGGTGCCCGCCTCGCGCAGCACCGGTGCCGATTCGCCGGTGACCGCTGCTTCGTTGATCGTTGCAACGCCACGCACGATCTCGCCATCGGCCGGCACGAATTCGCCTTCGGACACCATCACGTAATCGCCCGGACGCAACTCCGCCGCTGGCACGCAGGTCTCGCGGCCGCCAAGTGCGGTTTCCACCCGGCGTGCCATCAGGTCCTTGCGCGCACGCCGCAGTGAGGCGGCCTGGCCGCGACCACGCGCTTCGGCAATGGCCTCGGCGAAATTGCCGAACAACACCGTGACGAACAGGATCGCCGTCACCGCCCAACCGAAGCCTGCATTGCCATGTCCGCTGGCGGTGATCACCGCCGCCAGCAACGTGCCGCCCATCACCACCGCCATCACCGGGCTGCGCAGCAGATGCCGCGGCGCCAACTTGCCGAAGGCGGCACGCATCGCCGCAACCAGCACGGCGGCATCGAACAACGCTGCGTCGCCGCGCTCGCGTTTTTCAGTCGTATCGATCGTAGACATTGCTCAAAACTCTCAGGACGCCGCCAGGGCGAGGTGTTCAGCGATAGGACCCAGCACCAGTGCCGGCATGAACTGCAGCACGGTCAGCACCAGCACGATCGCCATCAGGGTCAACGCAAAGGTGGGGGTTTCAACCTGCAGGCTGCCGGCAGACTCCGGCGCGCGCCGCTTCACCGCCATGCGCGCGGCCACCATCAGCGGCAGGATCAACGCCGGATACCGTCCCAGCACCAACACCACCGAGCAGCTCAGATTCCACCAATACGTGGCATCGCCCAGGCCTTCGAAGCCCGACCCGTTGTTGGCAAACGCGGAGGTGTACTCGTAGAACACCTGGCTGATGCCATGGAAACCAGGATTGGAATTGGCGGTAAATGCCGGCACTGCCAATGCCACTGCGGTGAAGCCCAGCACCACCAGCGGCTGCAGCAGGATCAGCAGCGCCAGCAGCTGCACTTCGCGTGATTCGATCTTGCGGCCGAACAATTCCGGCGTGCGTCCGGTCATCAACCCGGCCAGAAACACGCTCAGCAACAGATACACCACGAACTGCTGCAAGCCGCAGCCGATGCCGCCCCAGATGGCGTTGATCAGCATGTCGACCAGCGTGACCAGGCCGCTCAACGGCGCCAGCGAATCGTGCATCGCATTGACAGAGCCGTTGGAGGTCTGCGTGGTCAACGCCGCCCATAACGCCGAAGCATCCGCACCGATGCGCACTTCCTTGCCTTCCATCAGCGCTGGCGAGCCCGCGCTGGTCGAATGCGCTTCGGACCACAGCAACAACGCAGTGGACGCGGCCGACATCGTCAGCATGGTGCCGAACACCAACGCGGTGAGGCGCTTGCGCCCGGTCAGATAGCCGACCATGAACACCACGCTCATCGGCAGCAATACCAATGCGAGCGTTTCGAGCAGATTGCTCAACGGCGTGGGGTTTTCCAGCGCCACCGAACTGTTGGGGCCATACCAGCCACCGCCGTTGGTGCCGAGCTGTTTCACCGCCACCATTGCCGCCACCGGGCCCACCGGAATGGTCTGCTTGGCCATGCCGGCACTACCATCCAACGGCGCTGCCGTTGCCGCGCCCTGCAATGTGGATGGCACGCCTTGCCAGCCAAGCAACACCGTCCACAGCAGGCACAGCGGCAGCAACACGCGCACGCTGGCGCGGATCACATCTGCCCAGTAATTGCCGACGTCTGCTTCGGGGAGTGCCTCCGCGCTGGAACCTGGCTGTTGCCCTCCATTGCGCAGCAGTGCCGTCTCCGAATCGTCCGGCCCGGCCGTCTCTGCGCGGGCGCTCGCCGTCGCGTCCGATGCCAGTGCGGTATCGGATACGTGTGCGGCAGCGCGCCCACCGAACAAGGCGCGCAGCGTCGCCACTGCCAACGCCAACCCCATCATCGGTGTCACCACCTGCAGACCGACGATGCCGGTCGTCTGTGCCAGATACGACAGCTGCGCCTGACCGGAATAATGCTGCTGATTGGTGTTGGTGACGAACGACACCATGGTGTGCAGCGCAGTGTCCCAGCGCATGTTCGCAATGCCGTCTGGGTTGAACGGCAGCCAGGCCTGGGTCATGAACACCACCCAGGTCAGTACGCCGACGACCAGATTGCTGAGCAGGAAAGCCACGCTGTAACCGCGCCACGACATGCCCTGCTGCGGGCGCGTTCCGAGCAAGGCATACAACGGCCGCTCGATCCAGCCGAATAGCGCATCGCCGCGCATCGGGGCACCGCGCATCACCGCGGCAAGATAGCGGCCCAGGGGCCACGCCAGCACGATCGCCAGCGCGTAGACAAGAAACGTTTCAGTCATCGGAGCGCACTCGCATCAGAAGTCTTCGGGCCGCAGCACCACGTACAACAGGTACGCAGCAGCAACGAGTACGGCCACGCCGCACAACAGGGACAACCAGGCAGGCATGTCGGCTACTCCCCAAGACGCGCACAAGGCGGCGCGATGGATGCGATGTGCAATGGCGCTGGCAGCGTGTGCGTGCCAACCAGGCAAAGCGCTGCCGCACCGTGCGCGCAGCGCCGATGGAGCAGACAGGTCAAGGGATGCATCGGGATCGTCCACGGCGGAACCGCTCCGCCAACCTGCGCAGTCTCCGCCCGTGCCGCGTAAAGTCGCTATGGACCTGTATTGGCCGCCGCGTAAATTCCGCATAAATCAGGCAGTGCGGATGAGTTGGGGAGTTGTCGTTCCTGGATCAAGCCGATGTTCGCTGGGATCAGGGGGCGTTGGCAGGGTGCAGACACCCGTGCCCTGCCATCTTCACGACGTTTGCTGCGACCTGAGGCTGGCCTGCTTTTGTTTGAGTATTAGCGCCCTTTCGTTTCAGGCACTGGCCCTTTGGTTACGGGTGTCGTCTTGACTGCTCAACGCGGAGATGGCCGAGCGTGCGGTGCCCTCACCGCTCGCGGGACACGCCGTTAATCCGTCCATGCGGGCTCGGTGGCGGCATCCATGCCGCCACCGAGCCCGCAATCGGTAAGGACACCGCACCAGATAGTTGGCTGTTGGTTTTGTTGAAGAGCGAAGACAGCGCGTCGCTGCTTGCCGGTTGAGAGCAGTGCTACAGGTCGTAGGACAGCACGTCTTCGAAGCCGAAGGTGTCGAAGTTTTCGATGCGCGAGGGATACAGGCGGCCGACCAGATGGTCGTATTCGTGTTGCACCACGCGGGCATGAAAGCCTTCGGCGTCGCGCTCGATCGGGCTGCCGTCGGGGGCAAAGCCGCGGTAGCGAATGTAGCGATAGCGCGGGATGACTGCGCGCAGGCCGGGAATCGACAGGCAGCCTTCCCAGCCGTTTTCCATCTCGTCTGACAGCGGTTCGATCTGCGCGTTGGCCAGCGCCGTGCGCGGCACTGCGGGTGCTTCGGGATAGCGCTCGCTGGCTTCGAAACCGAACACCATCAGTTGCAGATCCACCGCGATCTGCGGGGCTGCCAGGCCGACACCACGCGCATCGTCCATGGTTTCGAACATATCGGTCACCAGCGTGTGCAACTCGGCGCTGCCCAGATTGGTCACCGGCGGCGCCACACGCAGCAAGCGCTTGTCGCCCATGCGGATAATTTCACGAATCATGTCGGTGCTCCTCAAAACGATACGGCGATCTTAGAACGGCCAACACCTGCTAGCGAGCGGCTGCCAGGCAGATGTGGGCGGCGTTCACCCGAGTGCAAAAATGCGACATAGCGCGTCCTGGCACCGGCCGCACCGGCCTGTGCTCAAGCAGTCGCTTTAGCGATGGCTGCGGCGCTCAGGCACCGATGCGCTGACCGGTCTCGTCCAGCACGGGTTCGCCGTCCTCCTTGACGAACGCGCGGGTGGCCGGAGGCAACAGCTCGCGCACTTGCTCGGATGGCCGGCACAGGCGCGTACCCAGCGGCGTCCGCACGAACCGGCGATTGATCAGGATGGGGTGCGCGAGCATCGCGCTGAGGAGTGCGGCGTCATCCAGCGCAGGATTGTCGAGTCCCAGCTCCAGATACGGCGTTCCCTTCTGGCGAGCGGAACTGGGCGACGCCAGGAAAAGCAAGTCGGTAGGACATGCCCCTGTAGACGGCGCCCGTACCCTCATCCGCCCCTTCGGGGCACCTTCTCCCGGCGGGAGAAGAGAGTGCAGTTGGCGCCTGCTGGACCATCGGCCTTTCTGAAGCAGCGGGCTGCTCGGCGGGGCTAGCTACGGACCTTGTCATGGCATGACCAGGAGCGGGCCTGTGCCTGTGTCTGTGCGCCAAAAATCTGACTGATTCCGGGCCATCCCAACGGGTCATTCCAAGAAAATCTCAAACCACAAGTCAGTCGATGACTTTTTCAGGCTACCGCTTCGCATTCATCGGCTGACGTGTCAAAAGATTGACACACGTCACGTATTCATGATTCAGTCATGAACAGAATGGAACGGAAGGATTCTCCCGAGCGCCGGTGTCAGCACGGCGTTTTTTCCCCTGTTGGACCCAAGGAAACCCCAACGATGATGAGCTTTCGCAAGCCCGGATGGATGCTGTCCGGTGTGTTGTGTGTTGTGTGCCTGCCGGCCATTGCCGCAGCGCAGGAGGCAGCCACCAGCAGTTCAAAGGTCGGGATCGACCCCACCACCGGCAAGTTGCGCCCGCTGACCGACGCCGAGAGCGCGGCGCTGGATCAGCAGGCCGCCGCCTCCGCAGCCCGTCGCGGCGCAGCGCGCAGCTCGGTGCCGCAGACCGAGGCGGCCGCACGCGCCACCGAGCGCCGCCTGCCCAATGGCACCGTGGTGCGCAAGTTGCCGGCGACCCAGATGAGTTCGCTGACAGCGACCCGCCAGGCCGACGGACGCATCGTCATCGAACACAGCGAAGACGCCGACACCCCCCAACCCGCCCACGCCGAGCACGGAGCGCTGCCGCATGAATAAGCCCTTGTTGCTGTTGTCCCTGGCCGTGGCCGCCGCACTGGCACCGCTGCATGCGTCGGCGGCCAACGTCACGCTGATCAATGGCGATGCCGGCAGCGTGGTCGGCTTGAACGACCCGACTGCTGCCGCGCCGTTGGGCGGCAACCCGGGGCGCTCGGTCGGTGAGCAACGCCGTATCGCTTATCAGTACGCGATGGACCTGTGGGGCGCGGTGCTGCAGAGCAACGTCGAGATCAAGGTGTATGCCTCGTTCGCGCGGCTGACCTGCGCCGCCACCACCGGCACGCTGGGCCAGGCCGGGCCGAACTGGATCGTCAACAATTTCCCCGGCGCCAAGCCCAACACGCTGTACCCGTCTGCGCTGGGCGATGCGATCGCCGGGCAGGACCTGGTGCCGGATCCGGCCGATCCGGCCGACGTGTTTTCGCAGTTCAATGGGGACCTGGGCAAGGACGACTGCCTGGCCGGCTCGGGCTGGTATCTGGGTCTGGACGGCAAGACGCCCGAAGGCCAGATCAACTTCCTCAACGTGGTGATGCATGAGATCGGCCATGGGCTGGGCGCGGCGGGCTTCCTCAACAAGACCACCGGTGTGCTCGGTTCGGGCAGCGGCCTGACCGACGTCTACACCTCGCAGGCCTACGACAACGTCCAGAACAAGCGCTTCGACGACCCTGCCATGACCGACGCCCTGCGTGCCGAAGCGATGCGCACGCCCGGACGCACGGTGTGGGCCGGCACCCGCGTGAACCGCGAGGCGGCGTTGATCCTGGACCAGCGCACGCTGTTGCGCGTGACCGCACCGGCCAGCGCAGCGGGCAAGTTCGAAGTGGGCTTTGCCAGCTTCGGGCCACTGGCCACCGCAGCCAATTTCCCCGCGCGTGCGGTGGTGACGGTCAACGATGGCGTGGCGGCACCGTCGGCCAGCGATGGCTGCGAAACACCCTTCGCCAATGCGGCCGATGTGGCCGGCAAGGTGGCGTTGATCGACCGCGGCACCTGCGCGTTTACGATCAAGGCGAAGAATGCGCAACTCAACGGCGCCGTAGGCGTGATCGTGGCCAACAACGCCGCGGGTGTGCAGACGATGGGCAATGCCGCCCCGCCGATCACCGACATCACCATCCCCGCCATCATGGTCTCGCAGGCCGATGGCGCGCGCCTGAAGAGCAGTACTGCGGTGGTCGCGGCGCTGTACGAGGATCCCACGCTGCTGCAGGGCACCGACAGCGCAGGCCGCACGCGCCTGTACTCGCCCAGCGTGGTGGCCGGCGGTTCGACGTTCTCGCACTTCGATACCGATCTGCAGCCGAACGCGTTGATGGAACCGTTCGACACACCGCAGGTGCAGGCGCACGTCAACATCGACCTGACCCCGGCGCTGTTTGCCGACATCGGCTGGACCTTGAACAGCGGGCCGGCCAAGTTGGGCACCTGCAATACCTTGGTGCCAACGGTGGAGACCGGCGGCCTGATTCCGGGTGCGAACGTGTCTGCCGAAAGCAGCCTGTGCAAGTCGCAGAATGGCGGCAACCGTCTGGGTTACCTGACCTGCATGGACGAGCACGTGCGTGAGCTGCAGAGCCAGGGTGTGATCAGCCGCGTGCAGCAGGCAGCGGTCTTTGTCTGCGCCACCAAGGTGCGTCCGTAAGCGTCACACGTGGTGCGTAAAACGCAGTAATGCGAACGGCGCCGAGAGGCGCCGTTCGTTTATCCGCACTCATGGCGTTCGGTGCAGGCCAAGCGTTCCACGCACCGTTGCAGCGACTCGAACCAACAGCCGGAAGCACATCAGGGCGCGAACGCGATGCGCGCGGCAGCCAGCTGTCGCGTCACGCTCCGCTGCATGCATTCGCTGCACACACGTGCTGCGCCTGCTTGCTGCACACCCGATCGACGACGCATCAGGCTTGCCAGGCCATCAACGATCCGCCGCATACGGCGAGGTCAGCACCTGCGGCGCACGGCCCAGCGCCGCGCCCAACCGGTCCATCACGAAACGCAGATAGAGATTGCAGCTGAACTGGTTGGAGTCGCGCGCGTTGTTGCACGTCAGCCGCCCGCCCAGAAACAGCTGCGGTGCCACCTGCCATTCGGCCGCACCACTGAGGTTGTAGGACACGCCGGTACGGCTTTCGCCGGCGTACACCGGGTCGGTGTAGCGGTTGACCAGGCCGAGCAGCGCCGCCAGCGATGCGGCATCGTAGGCGGCCTGTTGCAGGGTCGGTCAGCGGGGAAATACGGCGAGGCGTCGGTGCTGAAGTGCTGCACGCCGATGCTGGCGTCGACCTTCCAGTTCACCGTCTGCCCGGCCGTGCGCCCGCTCCAGTGCACCGGGAACCCCAGGTCCACATACTGACGGTGTCGCCGAGTTCGCCGCGATAGCCCACGCCGCCGATGACATTCTGTTCCTGGAACCCGATCGGCGTGCTGCCCGCATCGGCGCTGAAACCGCCATTGCGATAGCGCACGCCAACACCCACGCCGGTGTCGTCCTGGCTGAGCCGGCAGCTGCCGTTGCCGCTGGCGGCCATCGCGTTGAGCGTATCGGCCAGCCCGGTGGGCGTCTGCTGCGCAGCGGCCGTGCTGCCGGCCAGCGCGCGCAAGTGGCCGCATCGCCGGCGCCCAGCTGTTCGCTGAGTGCGGTGTTGCCCAGGATGTCGCGTGGCAGCTGCGCAATCGGCGTGGCGGAGACGTTGATGCTGAGCAGATACGCCGGCAACGGTTCGTTGGCCAGCGCGGCCAGCGCAGCGGCGTTGCTGTTGTTGTTTTCGACCAGCAGCTCGTTGAACAAGCCGGTGTTCAAGGTGTAGCGGCGCAGCCGTTCGCGTGAGGCGGCGTCGTCGCCTTCGGTGGCAAGCAGCTGATACACCGGGGTGTTGACCAGCGTGTCGATCGGGCCACGATCGGCGGCCAGCGCATCGCCGATCGCGCCCTGCGGGCCGGTGCCGAAGCGGCTGGCGGTGACGGACTCGGTAGTGAGCGTGCCGGCGTCCACCCCGGTGGATGTCAGGGTGACGCCGAGCTTGCCCTCGCCGACCGCGAACTCGGCCTGTACCGGCATTTCGATGTCGTCCAAACGGCCCAGGCCGTTTTCGCCTTCGCGGGCGCGATACAGCGCGCCGCCGGCGAGGTTGTCGCTGTTTTCCAACTGCACCGCGCGCAATTCCTCGAGCACGCTATTGCCGCTGCTGCGCGCAGGCAGTGCGTGCGTGGCGATGGCGCGCGGCTGTGGATCGCTTGCTGACAGCAGCGGCACGTCGTTGCGCGTGGAAGCGCGCAGGCGGCGGCTGGGTGCAGGCAAGGTGGAAGGCACGGCGCTGGCGCTCACCGGCTGCGGCAACGCGTCGTCGCTGGTGCCGGTATAGGCGTTGACCGGCGCAGCCGTTGCGAAACGTGCAGCGGTGGGCGGCGTGGCGACCGGCGCCAGTTGCACGGTGCGCGCCCTTGCGGCGGCGTCGTACGCATTGCCGCCGTCCATGTGTTCGGACAGCACCGCCGGCGAGCGCGGCATCGCGCCGGTCATGCCGGAGAACGGATTGAGCGGGCGCCCGGACGATGCCACCGCAACCGTGCCGCGTGCCGACGGCAGGCCGTTATCGAGTTGAGCGGCCTGGCGCTGCTGCGCAGCCAGCGATGCGCGGAAATATTGCTCGGCCTTGCGGTTCTTGCCAGCGCTGCGACACACGCGGCCGGCGGCGGCGAGCACTTCCGGCGACTCCGGTGCCTGCGCCAGCGCGCGTTGCAGATAACTGCCGCGCATGGTCACCCTGCGCGGTTACGTTTCTGCCGGCGGCGGCAACCCGAACACGTCGCGCAGATAGCGCAGGTACCCGATGTCGTCGCACATGCTCTTGCCGGGCGAATCGCTGAGCTTGGCCACCGGCTGGCCATTGCAGCGGACCATCTTGATGACGATCTGCAGCGGCGTCGGCCCCAGGTCGTTGGTCAGGCTGGTGCCCACACCGAAGGCCAGCCGGCAGCGCGTGTGGAAGTGCGCGTACAGCCGCATCACCTTGTCGATATTGAGGCCGTCACTGAACACCAGCACCTTGGTGCGGGGGTCGATACGGTGCGCTTCCAGATGCGCGATGACGCGCTCGCCCCATTCGAACGGGTCGCCCGAATCGTGGCGCATGCCATCGAACAGCTTGCAGAAGTACAGATCGAAATCGCGCAGGAACGCGTCCAGCCCGACCACATCCGACAACGCAATGCCCAGATCGCCGCGGTACTCGCGCGCCCACGATTCCAGCGCCGCCACCTGCGAATCACGCAACCGCGGCCCCAGCGCCTGGAACGCCTGCAGGTATTCGTGCGCCATCGTCCCCAGCGGAGTCAGCCCGTACCGCTTGGCGAAATACACATTGCTGGTACCCACGAACTGCGCGCCCAGGCCATCGCGCAGCAGCGGCAGCAACTCGCCATGCCACTGCCGCGAGTACCTCCGGCGGGTGCCGTAATCGGCGATCTTGCAGCCGGCCGGCATGCTGCGCAGGCTGCTCATCTTGGCGCGCAGGCAGCTGCGGCCCTCCTCGAAATCCGGCTCGGAGGTGTTGCGAAACCACACCTCGTTGATGATCGCCAGCAGCGGTACTTCGAACAGGATGGTGTGCAGCCAGGGGCCGCGGATGGTCAGCTCGATCTCGCCCGGGTGGGTGGTCGATGCCGACAGCTGCAGATACTTGCGATCCAGATGGAACAGCGCCAGGAAGTCGGCAAAGTCCGGCTTGATGAAGCGCAGGCTGCGCAGGTAATCCACCTCATCTTCGCGCAGCCGCAGCCGGCACAGCGCGTCGATCTCGCGTGAGATCTCGTCGATGAATTGCGCCAGATCCACGCCGGGCGTGCGGCATTTGAAGCGGTAATCCACCTGCGCTGCAGGATGCTGGTGCAGCACCGCCTGCATCATGGTGAATTTGTACAGGTCGGTGTCGAGCAGCGAATGGATGATCATGCCGCCGGATTATGCCCGCAGCGGCGATCGCGCTGCGTGCAAGCCGCCCATGCGTCCGGGAGGCGATGCGCTGCGCAGCGGCAGTGCGCGTCACCCCGGCAAGTCACCTCGGTAATTGCGCCTGGCATTCTCTCGGAGATTGCCAGGCGCCATCGCTCAGCGCGCCAGCACCTGCTCAGCCGGCTTGCCCTGCACGGTGAAGTCGCTGTCGCCCGGGCCACCGGCCTTGGGGTCGGTGTACCAGCACCACAGCGCGATGCCTTCCACGCCGTGCGCATTCAGCACCTTGCGCCACTGCTGCAGCACCTGCAGCTGCAGCTGCGTATCGACTGCGGCCGTGCGTTGCTCCGGGCTTTCCCAGGGCGCCGCCAGACTGCCGCGCGCAGAACGCAGCCCCAGCTCGGCCACCCACACCGGCTTGCCCACGCGCTGCCCCAACTGCTGCAGGCGTTGCGCGGCAGCGGTCATTTCGGCGGTGCGTGCATCGGCGGCTTCGGACAGGCGCGGATACAGGCTGGTGCCCACCGCATCGAACAACGACCAGTACCGGAAGCTCTCGGCATGCTCCATGCCATCGGCCACGTACAGCAGCTTGCCGTGGTAGACCTTGCGCACGGCCGCCACCAGGGCCGGCCACTGCGGCGCGTCCTGCAGCTTGCGCAATTCGGTGCCGATCACCAGCGCTTCGGCGTGTTCGTCTTGCGCCAACCTGGCCAGCGGCAGCAGCGCATTCTGATACGCCGCAAACCAGGCAGCCGGGTCGGTAGGCGCTGCATCGCCGGCCCAGTGACCCGGAATCCATACATGTACCTTGAGTGTCGGCTGCAAGCCGGCCTGGAGGCTCTGCCGCAACGCGGCGCGCATGGCTTCCACGTTGCTGTCGCTCCCCAGCACCGGGTCGTTGGACTGCGGGTTGGCCTGCCACACGAACGCGACCAGCAGCGCCTTGCTGGCGCCGGTATCGGCCAGCGCGTCCAACGACTGCGCTGCAGCCTCACTTTCCCACGGCGCGTTGGCCGAGACCTTGACGTTGGCACCCATCCAGATGGGCGCGGCGGCATTGCAGCCGTTTGCCAGCAGACACACGCCGATCAACGCTGCGCTGCTTAGAAGGCGCTTGAACATGCGGTAGACACCTCGGCAGACACCGCGGAATTCGGCAGCGCCGCGTGTTGGGCGCACGCGGCTGCACGCAAGGATGCGTTGTTATCGTCCGGCTGCGCCACCGTGGCGGTGACAGGGTTTGCCCGGTCGGCACTGATGGCAGCCACTGTTGCAGCCGGCGTCACGGCAACGCCGTCGGTCACTGCCGGCTGCGCCACACCTGCATCCTGCGCAGCAGGAGCGAGCGCTGCATTCACCGGCAGCGACACCGGCGCCGTCATGACCACGGCCTCGCCCTGCAGCAACGCCTGCTCATCGGCAGGTGCGGCACGCATCCAGCTACCCCAGCCCTGCGGCTGCGCCCAGACCGCACCGATCAGGCCCAGCAGCAGCAAGCCAGCAGCCTGGCTGCGTTGATCGGCGTGCAGCGCGCGCAACAACAACGCCGCCGGCACCCACAGCAGCAACAAGGCGTCGAACCCGGCCCAGCCGAATGCGAACGACAACGCCGCCGCACAGATGACGGTGCCGGCACTGGCCACCACGCCACGCGTCAACGCGCCACTGCGCGCACGCGCCACCAGCGCCAGGATCGGGAAGCACACCACGGCCGCAACGCCCCAGCGCACCGCCGGCAACCAGCCTTCGGCATGCGCGGCCAACGGCAGCGGCAGCGGGCTGGACACCTGCGCGATGCTGGACAGCGTCGGCCACGGTGCATTGAACACGGTCAGGTTGACGTAGGCCCACATGCCGACCAGGAACGCGAACGGCAGATAGCACACCAGATAGAACGAACCCGGCGCCTTGCGCAGCATCTGCGGCGGCATCACCAACAGCAGCCACGGTGCCACCATCGTCGACAACGCCAGCGTCTGCAGATCCAGGCACAGCAGGACGCACAACCAGCCGGCGATACGCAGATAAGTGAAGGCTTCTACCGGCGCCTGCAAGCGGCGCAAGGTGCGGCACAGGCCGTAGAAGGCCAGCAACCCCACTGCCTGACTGCCGCCGGCTGCAATCGGTAACAGAAACAGCGGATTGCAGCCCACCAGCAGGGTCAAAGCGCTGGCCCAGCCGCGCCCTAACACGCCGGCAAGGTCGCGCCACAGCAGCGACAGGAACAGCGCGTTGGCCGCCACCGCCAGGAACGGCCAGACCTGGAACGGCAGATTCCAGCTGTGCAGGGTCAGATCGACGGCCCACGCCAGCAGGCCGGTTGCCGGCAAGCCAGCACCCGGCGCAAGCGTCGGCGCTGCGGTGCCGACCGACTGCAGCAGCAACGGCTGGCTGAGCAGCGACAATGCCACCACGGCCACCAGGAACGCCGGCAGCCCGCTCTCGCGACGCGGCGTTACCGCGTCACTCTTCGAGTGCGGCGCGGCGCTCGTTTTCCGAATGCTTGCTGATGCCATGCGTGGTTTTCTCCCAATAGAACGGATTGTGGATCAGCTGCCAGAGACCCTTGTAGGCGGCGACCGACTGCAGCACCCAATAGAACGGCACCGTCAGCGCGTAGGGCGCCAGCTTGAAGTAGTCGCGTTTGAACGCAGCCACCAACGTGATGTAGATGAAAAATGCATTGGCCAGCAGCAGGTTGACCAGGGACACTGCAGCCAGCCACGGCGGGAAAATCGCATCGAAAACGCGCGCGCCGCTCACGATGCTGATCAGGCACAACGCCCACATCACCGGCACGCCCAACGCGATGAAAAAATTACCGCCGATAAAGAACTGAAAGCCCCAAAACCCCTTGAACCCGGTGCTGCGATACAGATGCACCGGGTCGCGCATGTGCACCAGCCAGGTCTGCATGTAGCCCTTGAGCCAGCGCGAACGCTGCCGGATCCAGTTGGGAATGCTGACGTTGGCTTCTTCGAACGTGGTGGAGTTCACCACGTTGACGCGGTAGCCGTTCTGGATCAGCCGCACGCCCAGGTCGGCGTCTTCGGTGACGTTGTACGGGTCCCATGCACGCACCTGGCGCAACACGTCCAGGCGGAAGTGATTGGAGGTGCCGCCCAGCGGAATCGGGATACGCAGGTATTCCAGCGCCGGCAGGTAGAAGTCGAACCAGAGCGTGTACTCCAGCGTGAACATCCGCGTCAGCCAGTTTTCGTCGGCGTTGTAGTAGTTCAGCCGCGCCTGGATGCACACCACATCCTTCTCGGCCTTGCGGAACGCCGCCACCACGCGCTTGAGCTGGTCCGGCTCTGGCTTGTCTTCGGCGTCGTAGATGGTGAGCAGTTCGCCGCGCGCAAAATGCAGCGCGTAGTTGCAGGCCTTGGGCTTGGTCTTGGGCTGCGACGGCGGCACCCGGATGATTTCGAAGAATGCTTCCAGGCCCAGTTTCTTGGCCGCGTCGATAGTCTCGAAATCGTCCGCTTCCAGCACCAGCTTCACGTCGAGCTTGCTGATCGGGTAGTCCAGCTTGCGCAGCGCATTGGCCAGAATCGGCAGGACTTCCGGTTCCTTGTACATCGGCACCAGCACGGTATAGACCGGCAGGTCGTCGTCGCGCAGCGCGGCCACGTCGTCCTCGGTGACCTTGATGTCGATGCGATGGCGCGAGCCGAACCACACCAGCAACAGCTTCAAACCGAAGGTCGCCAAAAAGCCCAGCGCCACCAGCACGTTGACGGTGATCAAGGCCGGCACCGGAAACACCACCATCGCAAGCAGCAACACCGCAGCGATCGCCCACAGCGCGTGCTTCTGCCCGCGCGTGACCACCTGGCGTGCCGAATAGGTCGGCGCGTGCGAGGCGAGCAGGTTCAGTGCGTTATCGGTGAGCTGCTCGTCGGCGTAGCGCTGCAGGCTCCAGATGATGTCGAACTTGGCGGTGCCGACAAAGCGCACGTCTTCGCCGTAATGCGCGCGCGCCCAGGCGAACAACGCTGGATCGGGGTCGGCCACGGCCAACACCAGCACGCCGTCCTCGCGCCGCCACGGCAACACCAGGCGCTGCGCGTAGCTGTCCAGATCGCCGGGAGTCAGCAGCGCCGGATCCGGCGACTGCTGCACAAGATCGACGAATTGCAGCCCGAAGTGCGCCGCAACGATGGCGTAGAACCGCTGCGCCGGGACACCGCGCTGGGCCAGGATCACATCGCCCAGACGCGAGTTCCAGCGTTGCTGCAAGGCCAGCGCCAAGCGCAGCTGTTCATCGGTGATGACGCCTGCCGAAACCAGCGCACGACCCAGCAGACCGCGCTCGCGGCCGATGTCCGGCGCGCGTCCCAGCGCTTCCATTTCGCAGGTGACCGTCATGTGGACGCGCCCTTAGAAACGCCACCAGGCGGCCACGAATGGCCCGCCTGCGGCAGCAGTGTTGCGGCCCATCACCGGCTGCTGATACCCCAGCTGCCATTGGCTGCCGCCCGGCGCGGTATACAACGTGGACAGCTGCAGCTTGGTCAGGTCGTAGTTGGTGCCGGTGGCGACAAAGCCTTGCCGCGGCAAATTGTTACGGCCATTGCCCAGACCCTGGATGACGTTGAGTTCGCCGAGCAACAACCAGCTCGGGGTCAGGCTCAAACCAGTCGATGCATCCACCCTCACTTCATCGGAAGCCGCACTGCCGCGCAGGCGCACTGCGCCCCCCAAATCAACGTACCCATTGCGTCCGCCCAGCGTGTAGCCGCGGCCACGGCTATACCGCAGCTCCAGGCCGTAATCGCCCAAGCCGAGCGCGGGATCGGAATTCGCCGGGGGATTGTTCGGGTGGTAGGTCTTGCTGCGGCCATAGGCCGGGATACTGACCAGCCCTTGCACCGAACTGCGCCAGACATCGTCCGGCGCGCTCGGAAGCGCGTAGCGCAAGCCGATTTCTTGATCGGAAAAACCGGTCGTACTGGTTTGCTGCCGGCCGCGACCAACATCGTGGCTGCTGAAACCGACATCGGTGAAATAGAAATTGCCGATGAAGCTGAGCTTGTCGGTCAAACCATGCTCGACATACACATTGAGCTGGTCCTGACGGCTGCGGCCGTTGCCGTCGAACTGCTGGCCGTCGCCAAACGTGGTGCGGTGGTGACTGTCGTCGAACCACCCACGGCCATCGCTATGCAAGGCCTTGACGATCACCAAGGTGTCGCCCTGCGGCTGGGTCCAGGCACCGGCCAGGGCGGTACCCGGCGAGGCGGCAAGCAGGCAGCTCAGTGCAAGCGCTGAGGCCAGGATCGACGGCGCGCGACGGGCAGCTGGATTGGGGCGACACGTCGGGCCAACCGGGCTGGACTGCAGCGGGGCGGCGCACGACTGACGTACCCGCAATTGCGGGTCGTTCTGTAAGGACATTTGCACGATTCCTGATGGGGGACCCGAGAGGGACAGGAAGCTAATGATTGATCACACTTCGGGGCGCAACGTATCACAGTTTTTGCGGCGACCCATCACTGATTTATCACAAATTTAACGCGATCAAACTCATTTCTTTTGCAACAAACGCGGCACCTGCGCAGCGGCATGGGTCCAGATGGCAAGCCACACGCCGAGACGGGTGAACAGCCCGCGTTGGCCGGCTTCGAACTTGCGGAAATAGCGCCACAAGCCGCGGTGCTTATGCCATTCCACAAAGAACGGGCGTGCACGGCTGGAGACCCCGCGCACGTGCAGCACCTGCAGATCGTTGGCCACCGCCACCAGCGCGCCGGCCTGGCGCGCACGCCGGCACAGATCCAGGTCCTCGGCATGCAGCCGGTAGCCGCTGTCCCAGCCGTCCAGCCGGTCGAACAGGCTGCGCTGCATCAGCATCAACGCACCGGAGATGGCATCCACCGTCTGCAAGGCGCACGCCGGGTCGGCCGGCACCGCCAGCTGGGCGGCGGCACGCGGGGCGCGCAGCATGGCGGCAAAGTCCGGGTCGCGACGGCGCACCGCCGCGTCCGGCCGGCCTTGTTCGTCCACCTGTTCCACTCCCAACAGCACCGCCGGATGCCCGGCCGCGCGGTCGCAGAGCTGCAGCAAGGTGTCGCGCTCGACCATCAGGTCCGGGTTGATGAAGACCAGCCAGGGCGCCTGCGAGTCGCGCGCGCCCTGGTTGCAGGCGGTGGCAAAACCGGGGTTGTCCGGGTTGGCGATGAAATGCAGCCGCGCGTCGGCCAGCGCGTGGCGCTGCACCACTTCCAGGGTGTCGTCGCTGGAGGCGTTGTCGACCACCCGGATCTCGCTGATGCCCGCGGCCGCGCGCAATCGCGACAGGCACGCATCGATGGTGCTGCTGCTCTGGTAGGTGACGACGACGGCGGCGATCTGGACGGGAGTCATCCGGCCATTATCCGGTGCCGGGACGGCGCAGCGCCATCTCAACTTCGACGCTGTGGGCTGCAGGTGCGGGCTGCAGGTTGCGCGCCAGCTGCTGTCGCGGCTGCACTGGCCTCGCCGGCGCTCGCGCGACCGCGCCACACCGGCATGGCGACCCATCGCCGCAAAGCGCATACTGCGCGCTTGGAGCCGCCATGCGGTCTCCGTTTGCGACACTTGAGCGACCAGCAACACGATTGCGCAGCCAACAGGCGAGCGCGGGCAGCACGCGGTGCATGTACCAGGCGTACATCGCGTTTTTTTTGAGAGCGCGCCGCCCGCACCCACCTGACAGCCACCCGTTTTGCCAGTCGCTTTGATGCACTCCCACACCTGATTGTTGAGATGACGGCCAGCGACCTTTTGGTTTCGCGCTGCCTTTTCATTCCCTGCGTCGCGGCTGCCTGATGGCGGATGCGATGCAACGACGGCCTGGCAGCGCCGTCCTTGTCGATGCCGGCGCGCGCGCCGGGTCCGCCGCTTCACTCCTGACCTCCTGGTCTATACCACCCACCGGTGCCGCACGCCGCAGGCGTACGCAAGGCGCGCCGCCATGAGCGTGCCGCATCAGGTACATGGCATGAGCCTGGAACTGGCGCTGCCGGATTGGCCGGTGCTGAGCACCGACGAAATCCAGCGCGTATTGCAGGGGTTTCCGGCACTGGGCCAGCTTGCCGCGGTGCGCTGGCATAGCGCGCGCCCGTTCTCGGCGGCGGCCTGCGTGGACACTGCCAGCGGCCCGCTCATCGTCAAACGCCACCACCGCAGCGTGCGCAGCGTCGCCGCGTTGCGCGAGGAGCACAGCTTCATGGCCCATCTGCGCTGGGCCGGCGCACCGGTGGTGGAAGTGCTGCACGACGCCCAGGGCCGCACTGCGCTGGCACACGACGATTGGGTGTACGAGGTGCAGCGCGTCGGCGCCGGACGCGACATCTACCGCGATGCCTTGTCGTGGACACCGTTCACCGACGCTGCGCATGCACAGGCCGCCGGCGTCGCGCTGGCGCGCTTGCACACCGCCGCCCAGGGCTTCGATGCACCCGCGCGCTCCACCAGCGTGCTGGTCGCCAATCTGCGCCTGTTTGCGCAGGCCGACCCCGTGCAGGCATTGCATGCGGTCTTGCCGGCACGGCCACGCCTGGCAGCGGCGCTGCAGCACCGCCCCTGGCAGCACGACTTCGCCACCCATCTGCTGCCCTGGCATGCGCGTGCATGGCCACTGCTGTCCGCACCGGGCGCGCTACCGCCGCTGTGGACCCATGGCGATTGGCACGCGTCCAACCTGCTGTGGGACACCGACGACGGGCATACCCGCGTCAGCGCCATCTTCGATTTCGGCTTGAGCGATTGCAGCAGCGCGCTGTTCGATCTGGCCACCGCCATCGAACGCAACCTCATCCCGTGGTTGCGACTGGACACCGGCGCACGCGCGCAGGCCGAGCTGGCCCAGCTCGACGCGCTGCTGGATGGCTACGCGCAGCATCGCCCGCTGGATGCCAACCAAGTGCGCTGCCTGGCCGCGCTGCTGCCCATCGTGCATGCCGACTTCGCGCTGAGCGAAATCGAATACTTCGCCGGCATCACGCGCTCGCCCGCGAATGCCGACATCGCCTATCACCGCTATTTGCTGGGCCATGCGGACTGGTTTACCAGCGCCGACGGCCAGCACCTGCTCAAGCATCTGCACGCGCGTGCGCACCGGTTGCCATGAGCGCCTTCCTTTCTCTGTCGAGTCCTGCCCATGTCCGTTGCATCTCCCCTGCTCTCCCGCTGCCCGCTCGCGCTTGCATTGGCGCTGTGCTGCGCTCCTGCACTGGCGCAGCAGCAACCCGACGCCGATGCGGTCGAACTGGATGCGGTCAACGTGCGTGGCGAGCATGCCGAAACCAACACCGCATTGAGCGGATTCGGCGCAACCCGGCTGCTGGACGCACCGGCCTCGATCGCAGTCATCGAGCGCGCGCAATTGCTGGACCGTCAGGCGCGCGTGCTCAGTGAGGTGCTGCGCGCCGACGCCTCCGCCGGCGATGCGTATGCGCCGATCGGTTATTACGAAAACTTCGTGGTGCGCGGCTATTCGCTCAATGCCGCAAACAGCTATCGCATCAACGGCCTGAGCGCGGTGGGCGAACAGTCGATCGCGCTGGAAAACAAGCAGCAGGTGCAACTCGTCAAGGGTCTGGCCGGACTGCAGTCGGGCGTCAACGAGCCGGCCGGCTTGATCGACTACCGCACCAAGCGGCCCGAGCACGTGCGCAGCGTGACCCTGGGCACCGACGAGCAGGGCTCGCGCTATGTTGCCGCCGACCTGGGCGACTGGTTCGGTGCCGAACGCACGCTGGGAGTGCGCGTCAACGCCGCACGCGAAGACATCAATAGTTATGTCGACCATGCCGATGGCTACCGCAATTTCCTCTCGCTGGCCGGCGACTGGAAGATCACCCCGCAAGCGCTGCTGCAGCTGGACGTGGAATACCAGCATCGGCAACAGCGCTCGGTACCCGGCTACCAATTGCTCGGCGGCACGCAGGTGCCGCGCGATATCGACGTGCGTCGCCTGCTGGGTTACCAGCCGTGGGCACGGCCGGTGGAAATGGATTCGCTCAACGCCCAGCTGCGCTACGCCTACCAGTTCAACGACGACTGGCGCGCCACCGCCGAGGCATCGCGCAGCCGCTCGGTGATCAACGATTTCTCCGCATTCGCCTGGGGCTGCTATGGCGCGGCAAGCTGCGCGGACATCGCCACGCCGAACTTCTTCAGCGCGCAGGGCGAGTACGACGTCTACGACTACCGCAGCCCCGACGACACCCGCGTGCATGATCAACTGCGCGCCACGCTGGAAGGCCACGTGCTCACCGGTGCACTGGATCACCATCTGAGCATCGGTGGCGACTGGCTACGCCGCACCATCGATCGCTTTGGCTCGGTCAACGAATTCGTCGGCAGCGGCAGCATCGACCGCGACCCGGCCGTGTTCGCACAAACCGATGTCCCCCTGGACCCCAAACAACGCCGCCTGGATAGCCGCCAGCGCGCGCTGGTGCTGGCCGACCGTATCGGCCTGGGTAAGCAGTGGGAGCTGGCGCTGGGCGCGCGCGCCGTGCGGCTGGACGAACGCGCGTTCGATCGCGACGGCATGCTGGAGCGGCGCACCCGCAAGGACGCGGTGCTGCCGCAGGCGGCACTGTTGTTCAAACCGCAGCAGAACGTGTCGCTGTATGCCAGCTACGCCAAGAGCCTGGCCGCCGGCGGCACCGCGCCGTGGTTTGCCGATAACGCCGATGAAATCCTGCCGCCGACCAATGCGTACCAGCTGGAGACCGGCGCAAAATTCGATCTCGACGGCCTGCGCCTGGGCGCGGCGCTGTTCGACATCCGCCAGGCCTACCAGTTCACCCAACCGCAGGCCGATGGCGGTCTGCTCTACGTGCAACAAGGCCGCCTGCACAACCGCGGCCTGGAGCTGTCGGCCGACGGCGCAGCCACCGAACAACTGCGCATCTTCGCCAGCGTTGCGGCGATCCGCGCGCGCGCAGAAGGCACCGACATTGCCGAGTACGAAGGCCATCAGGCGATCAACGTGCCCAAGCTGCGCGCCAGTGTGCAGGCCGATTACAGCGTGCCCGGTGTCGATGGGCTGGCGCTGCTGGCCGGCGTGCAATACAGCGGGCGCAAGTTCGCCGACCGAATCGGCACTGCCAGCGTACCGGCCTACACCGTGGCCAATCTGGGCGCGCGCTATGCCACTGCGCTGGGCGGGCTGGCCACCACCTGGCGCTTGAATGTGGACAACGTGTTCGACAAGCGCTACTGGCGCGATTCCGGCGAATACCAGGGCGATGCCTATCTGTTCCCCGGCGCACCGCGGACGGCGCGCCTGACCGTGCAGGTGGATTTTTAAAAGCGCTGATGCAGCCATTCGATTCGCCAGCAGCTGAGCTGCGTTCGTTGCGCTGTTGCTGTCGTGAGCGCAGCGCATGGGTAGATGGCACCAAATGACAAACGCTCACCTGGTGCTTGCACCGTCGCGTTGACCTGTCTGCAGCATTGCACCTCGATCCAGCTTCCACTCTGCATTCCCTTCAGGCCTTCCATGCTGCTGCTCGAATCCATCGCCGTCGTGATCAACCTGCTGGGCGTATGGCTGACCGCGCGGCGCACCCGTTGGTGCTGGCCGGTCGGCATCGTGGCGGTGGCGTTGTATGCATGGCTGTTCTATCAGTGGAAGCTGTACTCGGACATGCTGTTGCAAGGCGTCTACGTGCTGACCCAGCTCTACGGATGGGGGCACTGGCAACGCGGAAGCGCTGTCCAAACGCGGATTCGCCCGCTGCCGATGCCGGTTGCGGAACTGTGGCTGTCGCTGTGCATCGGCGCGGCGTTCGCTGCCGCACTCGGTGCTTACATGCATTACCGCACCGATGCGGCGCTGCCGTGGCTGGACGCGGCGCTGGCCAGCTTCAGCCTGGTCGCCAGCGTCTGGGCAGCACGCAAGCGCATCGCCAACTGGGTGTTGTGGATCGTGCTGGACTGCGTGTATGTCGGCGTCTTCATCAGCACGGGGCTCTACCCCACCGCCGTGCTTTATGCCGGCTTCGTGGCACTTGCCGTGTACGGCTGGCACAGCTGGAAAACCCAACAGAACCGGAACCTGGCCGGCGCCCACTGAGCCAAGCGCAGTTTGCGCACGCGTTCTTCTTTACCATCGCAGCATGTACGCCTTTCAACTCATTGCCTTGCCCATGCCCTGCGCGCTTCCTCGGCGGTTCGCCGCATGAGCGTGTCGCGCCAGCACACCATCACCGAAGTGATTTCTGCGCAGATTGCCGCCGGCGAATGGGGGCCGGATCAACGCCTGCCGGTGGAACGCGCGTTGGCCGAGCGGTTCGCCTGCACCCGCATCACGTTGCGCGAAGCGCTGCAGCAGCTTGAAGCCGAAGGCCGCATCTACCGCGAAAACCGCCGCGGCTGGTTTGTCAGTGCACCGCGCGTGCGCTACGACCCCACCAGCATTGCCGGTTTCATGCAGTACGTGGCGGCGCAAGGACGCAAGCCGCGCACCGAGTTATTGAGCGCCACCCGGCAGGCAGCAGGCGCCGCCTATGCTGCGGCATTGCGCCTGGATAGCCCGTACGACGACGTGTTTGTGCTGCAACGCCGGCGCTGGATCGACCGCCGCGCCGTGCTGCTGGAAACCAATGTGGTGCTCGCGGCCTGGGCGCCTGGCCTGCTCGAACACGATCTGGCCGGCTCGCTGTCGAGCGTGTTCAACCAGCGGCTCGGCCTGTTCCTGAGCCGCGCGCAGCTGTCGATGCATCCGGCCGGCCTGGATGCGGCGCAGGCGATGCTGCTGCAATCCACCCCCGGCACCCCGTGTTTCCGTCTGCAGCGGATCAGCTTTGCCGAAGACGGCAGCGCGGTGGAACTGGATATCGAATCCTGGCGGCACGACGCGCTGGATGTGGTGGTGCGCACGGAGGCACCGACGCGCTCGGCGCTGTAGCGCGGGGAATTGGGAATTGGGAAGAGCATGCCGCGCTGCTGTCTTTGCGGCTTTAGTGCGGGCTTGGCGTCACTGACAGCACATCGTGAACTATCGATCTGAATTCGGTCGTGCGCTCGGAACACAGCGCGCAGGTGATACATGCGGCGCCGAGCGCCGGCCACGCGCTCTTGGCGCCGAGCGCAGGTGTTGTGTTAGCTGCTCTACGCGTCGAACAGCGCGCGTTGCGGGTCCGGTGGCGGCAGTTCGGCCAGCAGTTGGGTGAGCTGATCGCGCCGGGCGCGCAGCGGGTCGTGCATGAGGAAGTTGGCCAGGCGTGCGTGCCAGGCCGGCCAACGCGTGGCCAGTGCGTCCATGTCGCCATCGGCCGGGCGGCCTTCGTGCGGCGACGCGACGAAGGCGGTGTCGCACAACACGTTGCGCCAGCCCAGCCCGCCCATGCGCAGGCTCAAATCCACCAGTGCGGCATACCACGAGCCGTAACTGCTGGCATCCAGGCCACCGGCCTTGCGGCGTGCAGTGCCACGCAACAGCACTGCATGCCCGATCGCCGACGGCAGTTCCGGGTGCAGCGGCGGCATCGCGGCACAGGCAGCCGCAAGCCGTTCGGGTGCATCCGGCATCGGATTGAGTTCGCCCAGCCGCGGCCAGCTGCAGGCTTCGCCGACATTGCTCCACGGCGTGGCCGTGGCGATCGCCGCATCGCGTGCAAAACAGGCGGTGAGTTGCCGCAACCACCCGGGCAACGGGCAGGCATCCACCCCCAGCACCACCACATCGGCGTCGCCGCAGGCGCTGAGCATTTCGTCCAGATGTGCCACCTCGCCGAGCATGCGCTGGCGACGGGTGTGGTGTGCCTGCAACTGCGTGCGCGCCAGCCAGTGTTCGATCACCACGCGCCCGCGCGGACCGGCCTGGGCATCGTCGGCCAGCCACACCCGCGTGCCTGCGGGCGTGGCGGCGTCCAGCGCGCCTAAACACGCGTCCAGCGCCTCGTCGTCGGTGCCGACCGGCACCAGCACGACGGGCAGCGCTGCACTCACCTTAGTTTCTTGGCTGCATCAAGCGGATCCATCGCCCGGAACTTCTCGCCGTACTCGTCGGTGAGATTGCGTGCCTCCTGCGGATTGCGGACGATCGACGGAGTGATCAGCACGATGACTTCGCGGCGGTCGGTATTCCTGGTCTTTTGACCGAACAGGGCGCCGACAACTGGCAGCTTGCTCAAGAAGGGGACGCCTGCACTGACGTCGCTCGTCGTGTCGTCGATCAAGCCTGCGAGCATCATGGTGTCGCCGCTCTGCACTGCAGCTTCGGTTTTGACACGGCGCGTATTGATATCGACGTTACAAGCGGCGCTGTTGACGGTTGTGGTAGCCGCCGCAGTACACGCCGGCGGTCGTGCACCCGGCGTGCTGACCTCCTGCACGATATCCAGGAACACCATGCCGTCCTTGGTGACCCGTGGACGTACCTTCAAGATCACGCCGGTGTCGATGTACTGCACCGACGAAAAGCTGCTGTCGCTGCCCAGCCCGGTATTGATCGACGTCGAATTGATCGGAATGCGCGAGCCCACATTGAGCGTGGCTTCGGCGTTGTTGCGCACGAACACCGAAGGCGTCTGCAGCAAACGTACGTTAGTCACGGTATCCAACGCACTGATGACTGCCGCTGCATTCTTGCCAAGAAATGTCCAGCCCACCCCACCGTTGGTGACGGTTCCTGCAATGTCGCCCCAGATGCCGCGTCCTACGGCAGGTGGCAGGCCGGGCCCACCGGATGCCACTGGCACGCTCACTGCATTTTCGAAATACCAATTCACACCGTACTGCAGCTCACCAGTCAAATTCACCTCAGCCACCTGCGCCTCGATATGCACCTGCATCGGCATCACATCGAGCTTTTCGATGACGTCGCGGATCGAGGCCCACGACTGCGGTGTGGAGCGCACCAGCAAAGTGTTGGTTTCGGCCACCGCCGACACACCAACCTTGTCGCCTTCCACTTCCAGGGTCACCGCGCCATTGCCGTTGCTGCGCGGGGACAGCTGCAGGCTGCCGTTGCCCAGGCCACCACTGCTGCCGCTCCCACTGCTGCCACCGAAGCTGCTGCCGGACGAACTGCCATCGCCGCTTTCGCCGACGCTGCCACCGGTCATGCCGGAGCTGCCACCCATGCTGCTGTCACGATTACCGAGCGCGCCACCGAGCACGCTGCTCTCGGCGCCCGGCGCCAGCGAGGCATTGGAATCGCCGCCGCTACTGCGGCCGCCGAACACCTCAGACAACCGATCGGCCAGGTCCTTGGCCTTGATGTACTTCAACTCGTACGAAAACAACCGCACACCGCCGCCGGCGCTGTCGATGCGGTCCAGCCACTGCTGGATCTGGTCCAGGTAACGCGGCTGTGGGGTGATCACCAGCACCGCGTTGGCGTTTTCCAGCGGCATGAAACGGAACATGCCAGCGCTGGGCGTCTTGCTCTGTTCGCCGAACACCTTTTCCAGATCGGCGCTGACCTTTTCGGCCTTGCCGGACTGGATCGGGAACACGCCCACCGACATGCCCGACAACCAGTCCACGTCGAAGATCTGCACGGTACGCAGGTAGTTCTCCAGCTCGGCACGGGTACCGCCCAGGGTGATGACGTTGCGCGACGGGTCGGTGCCGACGATGGCATTCGGCCGCGCATACGGCTCCAGCACCTTCTTCATTTCGCTGGCGGAGATGAACTTCAACGGCACCACGCGCACTTCGAACCCGCGCGCGGCCGAGGGCGATGCGGTGCTGGGCGCGACGGTGCCGGCCAGCGCCTGATCGGCCGGCACGATGTTGTAGCGGCCACCGCTGAACACCATGCGCGCGTTGTTCCAGCCCAGCACCATTTCCAGCAGGTTCAGGGCCTGCGCCGGCGAGACCGGGTTGGGCGTGGCCAGGGTCACGGTGCCCTGCACGCCCGGCGCGATGACGTAGTTCTGGCCGAGCATGTCGCCCAGGATCGCCTTGACCACCGCCTGCACCGACTCGCCTTCGAAATTGAAGGTGGCGCTGCCGCTGCTGGCCATGCCCAGCGTGGGCGACGGCGCGGCGGCGGCGCTCTGGTTGATCATGGTGCCGCTGCCGCGCCGGATCACCGGGCTCGGTTTGGCACTGGCGCTGACGTTGCCGTCTGCACGTTGTTCGGCGGGGGTCTGGGTGGCGCCGGCAGCGCCGACTTGCGGGTCCAGGCGCGCATTGCGGCGCACGTCCGGCGGCGGAGTGGTGGCGCAACCGGCCAGCAGGCCAATCAGCAGGGACACGGGAAACAGGCGCGGCGTCATGCGTTCACTCATTGGGTCTGACCGGGGGTAGAGCCGCTCTGGCGCTGCTGTTGCAGCTGGCGGCGTCGGGCTTCGATGCGTTCGCGGATGGCACGCATCTGATCGTCGGAGGGGCGTGGGGCTTCCTGCGCGCCATCGCTGCGCTGCGGCGGCACCGTGGGCGGTGCCTGCCCGCCGGGCTGTTGCACGGGCGTAGCGGGTTGCGCTGGCGGCGGCTGCGCCGGTGCAACCGCGGCAGCATCGGGAGAGGGCAACGGCGGGGTTGCCGCGGCGGCACCACGCGCGGCCGCATTGGCGGTGGGCGGCTGCCCGCCCTGGCCGTTGAACACGTGCAGTTCCAGTGTCTGAGTGCCGCTGGGGCCTTCGATGGTTGCGCTGCGCGGCTGCAGGGCGAGCAGGCGCCAGCCCTTCACTGCGTCGCCGCCCAGCTGCACGCGCACCGAATCCTGCGGGTCCAGGGTCAGCGTGGCCATCTTGAAGTTTTCGGTCAGCAGCACGCCGGTCAGGCGCACCGTGGAAGCGGCGCCACTGCCGTCGTTGCCGGACAGGAAGAACGGATGCGGCAAGCGGTCTTCAGCGAACGCCGGATGCGCGGCGATCTCCGAATATTTCACGAACGCGCCCAGCCGCTCCGGGGCCGGTGCCGGCAAGGTGGGCAACCGCTGCACCAGCGCGGGGTCGTCCGGCAGCAGCTCCACGCGCTTGCCCAGGCCGGCAACCGCCAGCACGCACACCAGCAGTGCCCAACCGACCACGGTAGCCAGCAACCAGGTGCGCAGGCCGATCATGTCAAGGCGCATTGCTGGCCTCTGCGGCGGCTGGCGCTGTGGGCGCGGTCTCGGTATTCAGCGGCGCGGCGCTGGCGCCCGGGCGCAGGTAGCCGGCCAGTTCGAAGGCGATATCCAGGCCGTTGCCGCTCTCGTTGGGCGAGAGCTGGTAGCGCTGCGCCATCACGTTGAGGTTGTCCACGAACAGACGCGGGGTGCCGTTTTCCAGGCTGTACAACACCGAGGCCAGTTCCGGGGTGCCGCAGCGCAAACGCACCTGCACCGCCACGCGGGTGAAGCGGTCCTTGCTCTCCGGCTGCAACGGCGAGCGGTTGCTGATGGCGCAGCTGCGGTTGCCGGGGCTGGCTTCCACCACCGCGCGTTCCAGCCGCTGCACCAACCCGGCGGAGGCGAGTTCGGCCGAGGTCTCCGGCAAGAAGCCCGGGCGGCTTTCCAGCGTCTGACGCGCCTGGCGCAGCCGCTTGCTGACTTCCGGCGCCTGCTGCAATTGCACGCGCACGCGCAGCTCGCGCTCGCGCAGCGATTGCAGGTCGTCCTGCACGGCGATCATCGGTTGGGTGAACCACGGGTGCACCAGCACCAGATACGCCACGCCGATCACCAGCAGCAGTATCCCCAAAGCGATCCAGCGATCGCGCTTAACGCTGCGTGGCATTGGCCGCCTCCTTCGCATCGGGGCCGGCCAGCTCGGCGGTGATGGTGAAACGGTCGACGTTGCGACCGGCATCGCTCTGCAGCACGCCGGTCAGCGAGGGCGTGCGCCACAGCGGCGAGCCTTCCAGACGGCGCACCAGCGAGGAGGCTTCGTTGCTCAAGCCGATCAACTGCAATTGCCCGCCTTCGACCGAGAATTTTTCCAGATAGGTGCCGCCGGGCAGACGCCGGCTCAACTCGTCCCAGATTTCCACCGAGGTCGGGCGGGTGGCGCGTTGCTGCTGGAAAAACCGGGCGCCTTCAACCAGATCGAGCAACTGCTGGCGTTCGGCGGCAACCTGGCGCGCGCGCGCAGCATTGGCCTGCACCTTGGCGCGCAGATCGTCGGCAGCCTGGCGGCGATTGTCGAGCAGCAACCAGCCGGCCACGGCCAACAACACCAGTGCGGCGGCAGCGAGCATCAGGTTCCAGCGCTGCATCGGGTCGCTGCGGCGCAGGCGTCGCGCTGGGGGCAGCAGGTTCACGCCCAGCGGCAGACCGTTCGCATCGGCAACATCGATTCCCGACAGCGCGCTGTTCCAGGCGTCCGGCACACCGGCCGGGCCGTCGATCATGCGCCGCGGCACCACCACCAGTTCGGCATCGAGCTGGCCGTCTTCGCGCACGTCGAGCACGCGCGCATCGAAATACACCTGGTCGGCGGTGAACGGGGTTTGCCGATCGATCTCGAAGCGCGCCACATCCTGCAGGCGCGCCGCTGCTGCGGCAGGCAGGCGCAACGGGCGGCGCAACGCGTGTGCGGCCGACAACAACCAATGCCGCGGCAGGCCTTCCAGCGCGGTCGGCAGCAAGGCGTTCACTTCCTGCGGCTGCACCGGCCACGGCAGGCTGGCGACAGTGTCGCTGCTGTGGTCGCGCTGGCGCAGCAACTGCAGCGTGTCGCCGTCCTGCTGCAACAACAGGCGTGCCTGCGACAGACTCAACTGCCATTGCCACCGTTGCGGCAGCCAGGCCAGCAGCGATTGGTGCCACCAACGCCAGACGCCTCCGGCTCCCGGCATGGCGCGTACGCCGATACGACCCAAGGTATCCCGCCATGCGGTCATTGCACTGCTGCTCCCTCTTCCCAACGCAACACGGTATAGGCCGACCCCGGTAATGCAGACGCGCTGATGGACACGACCGCCCGCAACACAGCCTCGCGTCCCTGACTCAGTCGCGCCCGGCTCTCGATACTATAAGTGTCCGAGCCACCGACCGTCGCCTCGCTGCCCGGCAAACCCAGCGGCGCGTCACGCTGCGCCAGCAGTTGCTGCGCATCCAGGCCCATCGCGGTCAACACCGGGCCGGGCGCAAAGCGCGCTTCAGGCCGCGAACGCCCGCTGTACAGGGTGATGTTGGGCAGCAGCTTGCGATACAACTCGCCATCCATGCCCAGCACCAGGCGCAGTTCGCCCAGCGTTTCGAACGGGCTGTCTTTTGCGCCATACGGCAGCCCGGCGTCGGCGTAGTCGCGATCTTCCGCGCCGCCACCCGGCTGGCTCAACGAATCGCCATCGCGCCAATCGACGATGGCACCGGCGATGCGCGCGGCATTGGCCTGCTCGCCGCCTACCGCGCGCACCAGACCGACCAGCGAGGTGGGCTCGGCCATGTTCAGATCCACCTTGCCGCTTTCGTCAGTGATGCGAATCTCCACACTGGCATCGTCCATCTGCCAACGATAGCGTCGGCCGTCTGCGCGCCAGCGTGTCTGGGTATCGGTGCTCTGCAAGCGCGACAGTGCGTATTCCAGGCCAGCGCGGGCGTATTCCTGCGCCTGTGCGCCATTGCGCAGCATGCTGCCCTGCAATGCTTCTACGCGTGCGGTGAGCGCGAACGCACCGATCATCGCAGTGAGCAGGGCGATCAGCCACAACACCAACACCAGCGCGGCACCACGCGCGCGGCTCATTGCTCTGCCCCGGGGTTGCTGGATTGCGGCAGCGCCACCACCAGCGACGGCCATGCGGCGTCGCCGCTGCGGATGTCGATGCGCACCAGCAGCGGCAGGCGGTCGTGCCATTCCCACCGCGGCAGCCATGCGCTCAGGCGGCCGTTCTGCGGATCCATGCCGCGATAACGAAAACTTACCTGCTGCACGCCTTCGGCCAGTTTTTCCGGCGGCAAGGTGCTGCCTTCTTCGATCGACTTGCCCGATTGCAGCATGGTCAATGCGATCAGCAGATTGCGCTGTTCGCCATCGCCGGCCACCGAGAGATCGTGCAGATACGGCCCGCCGCGGCCCAGATAATCCGGCACGTCTGCGGCAAAGCGCATGCGTTGCGGTTCGCCGATGAACAAGATGGGCTGCTGGCTCTGCGGGTCGATACCCATGGCGATCTGCAATGCCGCGGCCAGCCGCCGGCGCAGGAATTCCTCCACCGCACGCACGCGCTCGCTGCGTTGCGCGATCGCTTCGCCGCGCTGACTCACCGCGCTGGCCGAGCGCAAGGTGGCAAACGCCAATGCCAGCCCGCCGACCAGCAGCATGGTCGCCAGCAGCACTTCGATCAGGGTGAATCCGGCGCTGCGCGAACGGCTCATGGCGGGCTGCCCTGCGCGGCGGCGGCCACCAGCCGCAACGTGCGCCATTGCAGCACCTGGTTGGGCTGCTCGCCCCAGCGCACCACCAGGGTCAGTTGCAGCAGGCGATGTGCGCCGGGCGACAGCGGTGCCTGCGGGTTGCGCCGCGGTTCGTCGTACGGGCGCACGTCCATCGACCAGCGGAAGTGCCCGTCTTCGAAGCTGCCTTGTTGCTGCTCGGGCTCCAGCGGCTTGTCCATCCCTTGCATGGCCAGTAGCGACTGCGCGTGCAAGGTGGCGCGCGTGCTTTCATCGGCTGCACGCACCTGGCGTGCGGCACCGGACAACGACCCCAGCAACAGGCTCAATGCCAGCGCCAGTAGCGCGAAGGCGACGATCACTTCGATCAGGGTGTAACCGCGCTGACGTCTCATGGCGACGGCGTCCGCAACGGGCCCGAACGCACCTCGCCGGTGATCCAGCCCACGTCCACGCGCCACCGCGCGTCCTTGACCTGTAGATCGATGCGCCCGCCGGTGGAGGCGCCATCCGGGAAGAACTGGATCGCGCCCTGATCCTGCCGCGATTGCACCTGGCGCGCGCCGGTGAAGCGCACTTCCAGCGACGGCGGCAGATCGCCGTGATGGCCGCCGGGGGCTTCCCAGCGGCGCTGTTGCGGGTCGATCAAGAACCGCTGCGGCGTGCCGGTGGCAATCGCCTGGGTGCGCGTGTAGCGCAGTTGCGAGGCAATCGCCTTGCCGGCGGTGCGCAGGCGCATGCCGTCGATGCCGCCGTTCAATGCCGCGGCGGCGAGCACGCCGGCCATCGCGATCAACGCGATGACCAGCAGCATTTCCAGCAACGAGGTGCCACGCGTGCGTGCCCGACCAGGGCCGACCACTCCATGCGGATGACGCAACGGCTGACACGCAACGCGCATGGCGAGGGCTTATTGGTACTTGATGTCCGAGTCGTAGCTGCTGCCACCGGGCTTGCCGTCCTTGCCCAGGCTGATCAGATCGAACGGCTGGCCATCGCCGGGCACGCGGTACTCGATGGTGTGGCCCCATGGGTCGTTGAGTTCCACCGGCTTGGCGTACGGGCCCAGCCAACCGCTGCTGCCGCCGGGCTGGGTGACCAGGTCATCGAGCTTGCTCGGCAACTTGCCGGTGTCGAGCTGGAAATTCTCGATCTTGCCGGCCAGGGTCTGGATCTGCGATTTGGCCAGATTGGCCTTGCCGCGATCGGCGCCACCGAGCACGCGACTGCCGACCAGCGTAAGCACCGCGCCGATCAGCACGATGACGATGATGATTTCCAGCAAGCTCATGCCGGCCTGGCCTGCGCGCGACGGACTGCGGGTGATGGAACGCTTGATCATGAACGATTTCCTTGCACGTCGATGAAGGATGCTGCCGCCAACAGATGACACGGCGGGCATTGCAATGGTTCCCGCATGGGTGTCGTGCGGTCACCGGAACGTTGTTGTGAAGACGCTGCCCGGCCGGGAACATGGCTGGCACCGCGTCGCGACTGGTTGGCAGCTCCGCGCAAACCGCGCGCAGGCCCCGCAGTGTACGAGTGGTGCACGCCGATTCCGAGTACCGGCTGCGTCCGTCTGGCGGCAACGCGGCCGCATCGATCGCCGCTCTCAGCCGATTGCATTGGTGAGGTCATACAGCGGTACCAATACCGAAATGATGACAAGCCCCACCACCGAGGCCAACACCAGCGTGATGAACGGCACCAGCGCGGCCAATGCGCGGTCGATGGCCTGCGCGGTTTCCAGCTCGAAGGTGTCGGCGGTCTTGAGCAGCATCGTGTCCAGTGCGCCGGATTCTTCGCCCACCTGAATCATCTGCAGCGCCAACCGCGGAAAGCGCTTGCCGCGTGCCAGCGATATCGCAAGACCATGCCCGTTCTTGACGTCGTCGGCGGCATTGGCGACATCCTCCACCAGCGCCAGGTTGGACATGACGTTACGCGCAATGCCGATCGCCGCCAGCAGCGGCACGCCATTGCGCAGCAAGGTGCCCAAAGTCCGTGTCAGGCGTGCGGTTTCCAGCCGCGCAATCAGGCTGCCGACCACTTTCTGGCGCAGCAGCCACTCGTCCAGCGACGCACGAAATGCAGCGTTGCGACGCTTGCGATCCAGCCACAACCCCAGCACGCCGGGCACCACGATCAGCACCAGCCACCAGTCGCGTACCAGCAGGCCCACACTCAACACCGCTTGCGTGAACCACGGCAGCGCCACATCCAGGCTTTCGTACATCTGCGCGAACTGCGGCACCACGTAGCCCAACAAAAACAGCAATGCGCAGCCCACCACCGCCAGCAGGATCGCCGGGTAGATCAACGCGTTGATCACCTTGCCCCGGAGCGCGCGGCTGCGCTCCAGATAATCGGCCAGCCGTTGCAGCGTGTCCTGCATGCTGCCGCCGGCTTCGCCGGCGCGCACCATGTTGATGTAGAGCTTGGAAAACAGCCCATGCTGGCGCTCGAGTGCGGACGACAAAGGCGCACCGCCGCGCACGGTGTCGCGCACATCGCCGATCACCCGCCGGCTTTTTTCGTCTTCGGGCAGATCCATCAGGATCGACAACGCACGATCCAGCGGCTGCCCGGCACCGATCAAGGTCGCCAGCTGCTGGGTGAACTGCACCAGCGCGGCATTGTCGAACGGCTTCTTGCGCAACAGCATGCGCAGCGACGGCGAATCGTTTTCGCCGGTGGCCAGACGCGTTTCCACCGGCAGATGGCCCTGCTCCTGCAGACGCAGCGCCACTTCGGCATCGCTGCCCGCTTCCATCTGGCCGTCGAGCATTTCGCCGTGGGCGTCCAGCGCCTTGTAACGGTAGAGGGGCATCAGGAACGGCCGGGACCGGGGACCGGGGACCGGGCACCCGGGAAGATCGGTTTACTGCACAACGGGAACACTGCGGCGCTTCGGTCGGCATGGATGGGCGCTGCAGCCGGGACGTCGTTGCTGCCCTGACCCGTGAAAGACGGCGTGCCGCAGCACTGGAATCTGGCAGCGCGCAGGTCCGCGCGTGGCAAAGACGCAGCCACGCTGCTGCCTTGGCTGTTCCCGGGTCCCCGGTCCCGGGTCCCGGGTCCCATCACGTCGCCGATCACGCATCCTCCGTGACGCGCAGGACTTCTTCGATGGTGGTTTCGCCGCGCAGGGCCTTCGACAGGCCATCCTCGTACATCGTGCGCATGCCGGCCTGGCGTGCGAGTTGTTCGATTTCGCCCATGCCGGCGCGGCGCATCACCGCGCGCCGCAATTCGTCGTTCATCACCAGGAATTCGACGATGGTGGTCCGGCCGAGATAACCGGTGGGTGCGCCGGCAGAAGGACGCGGGCGATACAGGAAGATCTCGCCCTCCGGCTGCAGGCGGCGCAGATCGAACTTGGCGATTTCTTCCGGCGATGCGGCATACCGTTCGGCGTTGGCCAGGTCGAGTTTGCGTACCAGACGCTGCGCCAGGATGCCGTTGATGGTGGAAGTGAGCAGGTAATCTTCCACGCCCATGTCCAGCAGACGGGTGATGCCGCCGGCCGCGTTGTTGGTGTGCAACGTGGACAGCACCAGGTGGCCGGTGAGCGCGGACTGGATCGCGATGCGTGCGGTTTCCAGATCGCGCATTTCGCCGATCATGATGATGTCCGGGTCCTGACGCACGATGCTGCGCAGCGCGTTGGCGAAATCCAGCCCGATCTGCGGTTTGGCCTGGATCTGGTTGATGCCTTCGATCTGGTATTCCACCGGGTCCTCGACGGTGATGATTTTCACGTCGGAGGTATTGAGCTGGCTCAGCGCGGTGTACAGCGTGGTGGTCTTGCCCGAGCCGGTGGGGCCGGTGACCAGCATGATGCCGTGCGGTTGCTCGAGCACCTTGCGGAACTGCGGCAAAAAGTCTTCGGTGAAGCCGAGCTTGTAGAAGTCGAACACCACCGTTTCGCGGTCGAGCAGGCGCATCACCACGCTTTCGCCATGCGCGGTGGGCACGGTGCTCACGCGCAGATCCAGCTCCTTGCCCTGCACGCGCAGCATGATGCGGCCGTCCTGCGGCAGGCGGCGTTCGGCGATGTTGAGCTTGGCCATGATCTTGATGCGACTGATCACCGCGGCAGTGAGTTTGGCCGGCGGGCTTTCGCCTTCCACCAGCACGCCGTCCACGCGGTAACGCACCTTGAGCCGGCTTTCGAACGGTTCGATATGGATGTCGGAGGCGCGCAGTTCCACCGCGTGCTGGATCACCAGATTCACCAGCCGGATCACCGGCGCTTCGGAGGCCAGATCGCGCAGCGCTTCGATGTCGTCGCTGCTGTTGGCATCGCCATCGGCGGTTTCCACGATGGTGCCCATCGCGCTGCGGCCCTGGCCGTACCAGCGCTCGATCAGATCGTCGATTTCCGAACGCAAACCCACCTGCAACAGCAGCGTGCAGCCGGTGGCAAGGCGCACTGCATCCACGGCGTAATCGTCGTAGGGGTCTGCGGTCCATAGCTCCAGCCGGCCATCGCGTTCGCCGACCGGGCACAGATGAAATTGTTTGAGAAAGCGCAACGACAAGCCCTGCACTTCAGGCAGCATTTCCGGCGGGGTGTCGCCGAGCTGGCGTGCATCCACCAACGGCAGGCCGAGCACATCGGCGCAGGTTTCTGCATGATCGCGTTCGGACACCAGACCCAGGCGGCCGAGCAGGGCAAGCAAGCCCATACCGGACTCGGCCTGCAACTGGCGCGCGCGCAGCAGATCGGTGTCTTTCAGACGACGGCGTTCAAGCAGCGCATCGACGATGCGCGTCTCCGCACTTCGATGCTCGATTGGATCGACGGCAACCGCGTTCACACTCGTCTCCACTGGTCCGGCGCCGACTGTAGCAGTTTGCCGCGACGATCAACCGCACCCATCTGAATCGCCCTGAAAAACGCTGCCCCCGGTGATGGGCCGGGGGCAGCGGTCACACTATTTAGGGCAACTAACAAAACTACTGTGCGGCCGCCATGCGGGCGCGGTCGGTGCTCGGAATCGGCATGCACCACGCGTACACTCCGGTTCGTGCGCGCCGTCCGCACCCACCTGACAACCGCTTGCTACGTTTTGCTAGCCGCTCTTATCACTTACTGTCGTGCAACGAGCGTCAGTTTCGCGTAGTCCTTCGCACCGACCAGTTTGATGTAGTAGGTGCCTGCCTTGGGTGCAGTGAAACGCACGGTTTCGCTGTTGCCCGGACGGGTCGACTTGGCATCGTAGGAGGTAGCGGTGGGCTCGGCCTCAAAGCTGACATACACCGACACATCGCCGGTGCCGCCGTAGGTCATGAAGCTGAGCACGGCGCCGGCCTTGGCGTCGAAGCTGTACAGCGTGGAGCTGCCGGCAGCGCCGCTCAAGCCGGCAACCGGTGCCTTGTTGGTCAGTTCGATGGCAGTCGGTGCGCAGCTTTCAGTGGCCGGGTCGCACGGCTCCACCAGCACCGCTTCCAGCGCAGCCTTGGCGTCGACGATGCCGCTGCCGATCGGCGTGCTGGCCGGCGGGGTCACCGGGAAGCGACGGCTGGTCTGCGTGAGCAGCGCTTCGACCGCAGCCGGGGTCAGCGGGCCATCGCCCAGACCGATGGCCGCGCTCTGCACCAGCGCCACGACGCCGGCCACGTGCGGCGACGCCATCGAGGTCCCGCCCAGACCCATATAGCTATAGGTGCCCGAGGTCGGCGTGGTCGCACCGGTGTAACCGGCCTGCCAGATGTAACCGCCCGGATTGCCGTCCACGCTGCCGCCGCCGCCCGGGCCGGACAAGTCGACCTTGCTGCCATAGTTGGAGTAGTAGGTGATGCCGCCGGTGATGCGCGTGGCGCCCACCGTAATCGTGTTGTTGCAGCTGGCCGGCGAATGGTTGGCTGCATCTTCGCCGCTATTGCCGGCCGCGACCACCACGGTGGTGCCGCGCGAGACCGCACCGTTGATCGCCAGCTGGGTGGCCGAATCGCACGGCTCGCCGCCGCCGAGGCTCATGTTGATCACTTCGGCCGGGTTGGTGTTGGCCGGCACGCCATCCACCGCACCGCCGGAGGCCCACACGATCGCATCGGCGATGTCGGAGGTGTAACCGCCGCAACGGCCAAGCACGCGCACCGGCAGGATGGTCGCCTTCGGCGCCACACCGGCCATGCCTACCCCATTATCGGTCGCCTCGGCCACGGTGCCCGCCACATGGGTGCCGTGCCAGGAGCTTTCCTGGGCGACCGAGCCGTCGTAGCAGACGTTGTCGGCTTCTTCCCAGTCGCCGTAATCCAGTGCGCCAGGCACGCGCGCATCGGTCGGGCGCCGCGACACTTCGGCATCGGTGATGAAGTCGTAGCCCTGCAGGATGTTGCCGGCGAAATCGGGATGGCCCGGCAGGATGCCGGTATCCAATACCGCCACCACCACGCCGGCGCCCTGCGACAGATCCCATGCAGCCGGTGCATTGATGCCGCCGTTGGGGTTGCTCAGGTGCCACTGGTACTGGGCGTACAGCGGGTCGTTGGGAACCAGCTGCGGGCTGACATCGGTGGCGGGAACACGCTTGCTGATGTCGATCGGGCGCAGCATGCGGTCGATCTGCACGTCGGCCACGGACGGGTCGTTCCTGAGCTCGACCACCACCTTGTCCACCTGCGCGGTGGTCAGTGTGCTGGACAGCTTGATCAGGTCCGAACCGATGCCGAGCTTGCGCACATACGTCGCCTTGGCGGCGGCTGCGCTGCTGCGTGCGCCGGTGCTCGCGCCGACGCGGCCGACAGCGGCCTGCACGGCATTGAGCTTGCTGCTGCGATCGGTCGCAGCGGCAGTGTTGTCCTTGTAGCGCACGATCAGGCGGCTACTGAATGCAGCGCCGGCCGGAGCTGCCTGGGTCGGTTCCTTGACCAGCAGTTTCGGTGCGGCAGCCAGGGTGCCGGATGCACCGAGAGCCATCATCAGGATGGCGCCGGTCAGCGGGGTGAGGCGGAAAGTCTTGTCGATCACGGTGAAATCCTCTTCGTGTTTTTCGTGAATCAGGCTTGGAACGGGGTCGAGCACGCCACGCAGCCATGACTGGCCTGCGGCATTGATCGATCGCTCCTGGTACGGCCATCACTCCATGCGAATCCGTTGCCTGGCCTAGCCACGGTCCTTGCCTGCCCCCTCAGGCCTTGCCTTGCCGCGGCGGCGCACACCGGCGCCGCCGCGTTTGATGCAAACCGCAGTCTTGCCAACGCTTACCAGCCGAAACCGGCACCCACGCCGATCGAGCTGTCGTCCCCGCTCAGCGCACCGCCCACGGTCAACGTGGCGCGTGGGCTGATGGCGCGCTGATACCCCACCGACAACGCCGACTCGCCGTTCTGGAAACCGACACCGGCACCGATGCGATTTTGCGAAGCGATACCCGCCACGCTGGCGGACATGTTCAACATCGCCGAGCTCATCGCGCCCTGGCGATCCAGGCGACGGTTCTGCCGGCGCAGACGGTCTTCGATATCGCCCTGGTAGCTTTCGAAGCTGTCGGCCATCGCGCTGTAGCGGCTGTCGGTGTAGCTGTTGGCTGCGGCAACGCCGCTGTCCAACTGGCCCTTGTTGACCGCATCGGTGGCGCGCACACCGGCAGCCACGTTGGCCACCTGACGCTCGCCGCCGACGCTGCCCACCGACACCGTATTGGCACGATCGGCAACCGAACCCTGACCCAGTGCGACCGCACCTTGTGCCGTGGCACGTGCGCCTTGGCCGACAGCGGTGCCGGAAGCTGCAGTCACCTGCGCGCCCTCGCCCATCGCCACCGCGTTGATGGCGACCGCAGCGATCTGCGTATTTGCACCCACCGCGGTGCTGCCATCGGCATTGACGCGTGCATTGCTGCCGATGGCGGTGTCGTTGGGGCCATGCGCATACGCGCTGCCGCCGATTGCGGTGCCGGTGACGTGATTGGCCACTGCTGCAGTGCCGACCGCGGTGGACGTGGCCGCTGGCGTGATGCTGCCGACCACGGCTGCGGTCGGCGTGCCTTGCACGCCGGTGGTGACCGTAGCGGTGCTGACGTTGCCTGCTGCATCGCTCGTAGCAGGTGCAGCGACAGCCGGCACCGTGGCGGTGCGTAGCGACGTGGTGCTGGCGAGCGCAGTGCCGCCACGTGCATCCAGCTGGGTGACCTTGGTGTCCAGCGCGGTCAATGCCGCGCCCACGTTGTTGTAGCTGGCGCCCTGGATCACGTAGGTCGGCGCGACGAACACGCCTTGCGCGCCGATCGCCGCACCGCCACCAAGGAAGCTGGCGGCATTGCTCAACGACTGGAACAACTGCCCGCCGTTGATCGCCTCAAGGCTGGCACTGGCAATCGCACCGGCACCCACATTGACAATGCGACGTGTCGCCGGACCGCCACGCCCATTACCGCTACCCACCGACACCGTGTTGGCGTCATAGGTGCGCGAGCCCGAGCCCAGGGCCACCGAATCGGCGCCACTGGCACCGGCATTGGCACCGAGTGCCACCGCATTGCTGCCGCTTTCGCGCACGAAGGAGTTGTAGCCCAGTGCAACACCGTTTTCGCCGATGGAATTGGTCTGCCGGCCCATCGCGGTGCTGTTCGCGCCGCTGGCGCTGCTGTCCACACCCATCGCACTGGCACCGGTGGCCGAGGCGCGGCTGCCGGAGGCAATTGCCACGCTGCGTGCGCCACTGGCGGTGGCGCCCGCGCCGACCGCACTGCTGCGATCGCCGGTTGCCGACGCCACGCCTTCACCGGTGGTGCGCACCATGCCATTGGTGGTCTGCATATCGGCCGCCAGGGAATCCAGCTGGCCCTTGTTGACCGCATCGGTAGCCGCCTGGCCGTCGCTGACATTGACGATGCGGCGCGTGGCCGGACCGCCGCGGCCATTGCCGCTACCGATCGACACCGTGTCGGCTTCATAGGTACGCGAACCGGAGCCCAACGCAACCGAATCGGCACCGGTTGCACCGGCGTTGGCGCCCAGGGCTACACCGTTGACCGCGCTCTGGCGCACGAACGAGTTGTAGCCCACCGAGACCGCGTTTTCGCCGATCACGTTGACCTGACGGCCGACGCCGGTGCTGTTGATGCCGGTGGCCGATGCATCCACACCGACCACACTGGCACCGACCGCATCGGCGCGGCTGCCGCCACCCAATGCCAGCGTGTTGTCGACAAGCGCGGCTGCGCTCTGGCCCAACGCAGTGGCATTGACGCCGTCGGCATACGAATTCCAGCCGATGGCAGTGGTGTAGTCGGCGGTAGCCCAGGCACCGGCACCGAGGGCGGCTGCCCCCGTGCCGGACGCACGCGCCGGAATGAACCCGAAGAACGTGCTGCCGCCGACGGCCACGCTCTCATCGCCGGTGGCTTCGCTGAATTCGCCAACGGCGACCGCGCTGGCACCGGAGGCCAGCGCCACGGCACCGACGGCGGTGCTGTAGTCGCTGGATGCAACCGCGCCATAGCCCAGTGCCGAAGACAGGCGGCCGCTGGATTCGCTATAGCCACCGAATGCGGCGCTACCGATATTGGAGGCGGTACTGCGGAAACCCGCAGCAGTCGCCTGATTGTCGGAGGCCACCGCTTCGCTGCCGAGTGCGGTGGTGTAGGTCGAAATCGCCTGCGCACCGGCACCGTTCGCGGTGGCACCGATATCGCTGGCCAATGCGTTGCTGCCGACCGCGCTGCTGTTTTCGCCCAGTGCCTGAGCGTTGTTGCCCACCGCTGCCGCGCCGATGCCGCCAGCCAACGCGGCGACGCCAACTGCGGTGGCGCTGTCGACCACTGCCTTCGCCCCTGCACCCAACGCGGTGGTGCCTGTACCGGTGGCAGCGGCGCCTTCACCAGCGGCCAATGCGTCATCGCCTTCCACATACGCGCCGGCATCGCTGTCATCGCTGCCGCTGGCCTGGAAGTACTTGCTGGTGGCTGCACCGGCTTCGGCAACCGCGGTGAGCTGATCCAGATTCACCGCATCGGTACCTTGCGTGCCGGCTGCCACATTGGTGATCTGACGTTCGTTGCCGGCACTGCCCACCGACACCGCGAAGTCGCGATCGGCCACCGAATCGGCGCCCAATGCCACGCTGCCTTCGCCGGTGGATTCGGAGAAATTGCCCAGCGCGGTGCTGTTGAGGCCCGGCGCCCACGCCGCGCCACCCACGGCGGTGGAGTAATCGCCGGAGGCTTCGGTCGGCAACAAGCCGAGCAAGGCGCCACCGACCGACACGCTGTTGTAGCCGCTGGCCACGCTGCCCTGACCGGCTGCAACGCTGTACGCGCCAGTGGCGGTGGCATCGCCACCCACCGCCACCGTATTGGAGCCGCTGGCGGTGCTGAAATTACCCAGCGCAGTACTGTTGAAACCGCTCGCGGTGGAATAGCCACCCAAGGCAGTGGAGTAGTTGGACGTGGCTTCAGCACCGAAGCCGAAGGCCGCCGCGGTGGTGCCGTTGGCAATGCTCTCCGCACCGACGGCGGTGGCCGACTCGCCGCTGGCGCTGGCGAAATAACCCATCGCGGTGGATTCGCTACCCTGCGCTTCGCTCAGCGCGCCGACTGCCAGCGAGCCATCGCCGTACGCGCCTGCCGCTGCACCGAGCGCCGTGCTTTGCGCACCCGCCGCTTCGCTCTCGCCACCCAAGGCCACCGCGTAGTCGCCGCTGGCCTGGCTGAAGGCGCCATTGGACACGCTGCCAAAGCCGCTGGCCGCTGCGTTGTAACCGGCCGCATTGGCGTATTGCGCCGTGGCGCTGGCACCGCTGCCGATGGCCACCGCACCGATTGCGGTGGCCTGGCTGCCGGCACCGAACGCGCTGCTGTAATCGCCGTCTGCGGTGGCATTGGAACCGGCCGCGGTCGCGTCGTCGCCCTGTGCGAAAGCGGTGCCGTCACCGGTGCCTGCATACAGGCGCGCGGTATTTTCCGCAGCGCCAGCCACGGCGTTGAGCTGATCGAGATTCACCGCATCGGTGCCCTCGGTGCCGGCCGCAACATTGGCAATCTGGCGCTCGCTGCCGGCCGTGCCCACCGACACCGTGTTGGCGCGATCGGCGACAGCGCCTGCACCCAGCGCAACGCTGTTGTCGGCAGATGCCAATGCCCCGCCACCGAGGCTGACGCTCTGCGTGCCCACGGCGGTGGCTCCCCAACCCAGTGCAATGCTGTCATCGCCAGTCGCGCTGGATTGGCCGCCGAGCGAAATCGCACGCGGGCCATATGCGTTTGCGTAGGTGCCAACGGCAATCGAGCCGGTGTCGGCTGCGGACGCATTCGCGCCAAGCGCCGTGCTGTCGTCACCGTAGGCCAAGCTTTCGGTGCCGATGGCGGTGCCGCCGTTACCCCATGCCACGCTGGCAAAGCCCAGCGCAGTCGATGCGCTGCCGTTGCCGATGCTTTCGTAACCGATTGCCGTTGCACCACGCCCGTTGGAAATGCTGTTGCCGCCGACGGCGGTGCTGAAATATCCCGAGGCATTGCTGTCGCTGCCGAGCGCAGTGGCGTAGTCGTCGCCGGCACTGCTGTTGAAGCCCACCGCCGTGGCGTTGGCGATGCTGGCGTTGGCATTGCTGCCGACGGCCGTGGTGCCCAGCGCAGAGGCCTGGCTGCTTGCACCGAGCGCGATGCTGTCGTCGCCCGATGCATTGCTGGCGCCGCCCAGCGCGACAGTGCGCTCGCCGAACGCACTGCTGCCTGCGCCGACGGCGGTGGAGGCAGTACCGCCAGCGGCGGCATTGGCGCCGACGGCGGCACTGTCATCGCCGAATGCAACGCTCGCGCCGCCCACGGCGGTGCTGGTGTCGCCGAACGCCACACTGCCCGCGCCCAGCGCAGTGGAGTCCGCACCGTTGGCGATGCTTTCGTAACCGAGCGCAGTCGCGCCGCTGGCGGTGGCCTGGCTTGCGCCGCCCACTGCCGTACTGGAGTCGCCCGCTGCACTGCTGTTACCACCGAGCGCGGTGGTGTTTTCGGCAGTTGCGGCGCTGTTGAAACCGACTGCGGTGGCGTTGTCGGTCGTGGCACTGGCACCACTGCCAATCGCGGTGGCGCCCTGCGCAGATGCCAGGCTGCTGGAACCCAACGCGGTGCTGTAATCCTCTACAGCCGATGCATTGGAACCGGCAGCGACGCTGTCGATGCCTTCTGCAATCGCGGCGCCCTCGCCGGTGGCGACAAACGCGCGTGCGGTGGTGGATGCGACATCGGACACTGCGCTGAGCTGGTCGAGATTCACCGCATCGGTGCCCTCGGTACCAGCGGCCACGTTGGTGATCTGACGCTCATCGCCGGCCGCGCCCACCGATACGGTGTTGGCGCGCGTGGCGACCGAGTTGGCACCCAACGCAACCGAGTTGGCGCCGCGCGCGGTGCTGTAGTAGCCGAGCGCGGTGCTGAGTTCGCCGCTGGCCCAGGATTCCGGGCCAACCGCGGTGGCGCCTTCGCCCGGCGCGTAGGCGAAGTAGCCCACGGCGGTGGCTTCGGTGCCGGAGGCTTCGCTGAGCGTGCCCACGGCCGTGGTGTAGGTGCCGGATGCGATCGCACCGGCGCCGAGCGCAGTGGCCGCTTCGCCACTGGCCTGGGTCTGCACGAAGAAGCCCAGGCCGGGAATCAGATCGACCGGGCCACCGACAGCGGTGCTGCTGGTGCCGCTGGCGCTGGTCTGCGTGCCCACGGCCGTGGCGTAATCGCCGGCCGCATTGGCCACTGCGCCGAACGCAGAGGACTGCGCACCGGCCGCATACGCGCCGACGCCGAACGAGGAAGCCGCAAACCCGTCGGCATTGGCGCTGGCGCCGACCGCGGTTCCACCGACGCCGGCACTGGTGGCGCCGGTATCGACCGGCACGCCGCCATTGGTGATCAACGGCTCGCCATCTTCGTTCACCGCCGCGCCGCCAACGGCGACGCTCCCCGGGCCATTGGCCTGTGCGTTATGGCCGAAAGCCGCACTGTTCTGGCCCGATGCCAGTGCATTGAACCCCACCGCCGTTGCGTTCTCGGCCACGGCATTGGCACCGGTGCCGAGCGCGGTGGTGGCGGTGCCCACTGCATTGGCGCCATCGCCTGCGGCCAGGGCGCGCTCGCCTTCGACATAGGCGCCCACGCTGTCGTCGCCTGGTGTCGCCTTGAAGAACAACGCAGTGTCTTCGGCCACATCGGCCACGTCGCGCAGCTGCGCCACGTTGACCGCATCGGTGGCGTTGACGCCGGCAGTGACATTGGTGATGCGGCGCGTTGCCGGGCCACCGCGGCCATTGCCGCTACCCACCGACACCACCTCGTCTTCGTGGGTGCGCGAGCCTGCGCCCAGCGCTACCGAATTTGCTCCTGTGACACCTGCATCGGCGCCCAGCGCCACGCCGTTTTCCCCGGCCTGGCGCACGAAACTGTTGTAGCCGATGGCCACGGCGTTCTCGCCGATGGCATTGGTCTGGCGGCCGATCGCGCTGCTGTTGACGCCACTGGCGCTGCTGTCGGCGCCGGTGGCCACTGCGCCGGTCGCGCTGGCGCGGCTGTTGGCGCCGATTGCGGTGGCCTTGCTGGCCGGGGCGGATGCGCCGCGGCCGACTTCGACCGATTGCGCATTGGCGGGAAGCGGCGTGGCGAATCCGGCGCCACCCAGTGCCAGGGCGATGGCGGCGGCCAGTGCGAGGCTCTGGCGGCGGTCGATGAGCGAGGCTGATGCAACGGCTCCGGGGCTGTCACCGCTGGCCAATTCCGAGGCCACGGCCCACACGCCCAGTGATTTGTTCCAGACCTTGCGATAAATCCGATTCATCGACGCACGACTCCTGAGTTGTTGGACTGGTTTTTGGCGAACACCCGCCTGCGAAAGGCCTTCCAGCCTGAGATTCCCCGCAGGTGTTCGCGCCATGGGCCTTGCGGCGGGAGCGGCTTTCACCTGCTCCCTGGATAGTCAAAAAGTGAACGCTACCCAACCATAGAACTGAGCAAAGTGTTAACAGCCGTCATTTCAGGCGTCAAGTTTTTGACAGAAAGCGAAGATAAGTGCGCTTTCCATCACACTTCTGCTTGCTTTTATTAGATTTTTGATAAACCTTTGGAAAACAGCGACCTAGATCATGTCTCTCAAGACATTTAAAAGCTGAATAGCCGTGTCCGTTGTGGACAAAAAAAACCCGCTGGCGAGACGCCAGCGGGCTTGGTTGCGCAAAACCGCAGCAGAAAGGGGTCAGATGGCGGGTCAGTGCCTCGGGTACCGGCAACCGCTGCCTGGCTGGCCTGCCGGCGCTGGCGCCAGGCGCGGGTGCGCCAGGGAAATGACGATCACTCCAGGCGCCGATGCCGGACGTCGACTCATTGGCGCGCCAACAGGCTTGCGCCATCGAAGCTGGCGCCCTCCAGTTTGAGCACGTAGGTGCCTGCGCGCGGCGCGGTGAAGCGCACTGTCTGGCTGTGCCGCTGCGCATGGAGGCGCCGTCGTTGTCGTCAGCGCTGTACGCGCCCGAGTGCCACGTACAGCGATGCCTGTCCGATGCCACCAAAGCTGAGAAAGCTCAGTACCTGGCCTGCGGACGCCTGGAAAGTGAACACGCCGGCATCCCCTGCCACATTGGACACACCACGCTGGATCGTGCCGTTTTGCAGCACCTGGGCATCCAGAGTGCAACCCAGGTCACCGCCGTCATGCGCGCGTCGACCGCATTGGCCCCGCCACCGATCGCAGTGGAGGCAACGCCGGTGGCCTCGGTGGCTTGCTCGCTGCTACCGACGACAAAGCAGAACGCGCCGTAGTCGTACACCACTGCAACCCCGCCAACCGCCACCGCAGATGTGCTGATCACCAACGCATCACCACCGCGCTCGCATCGCGCTCCAATGTCAGGCTGCCCGCTCCCAGCGCGCTGGTGCCATCGACAAGCGCATTACTTGCCGCCCCAGGGCAATGGCATCTTGCCCGTCGACGAATGGAGGCAACTCGGCATCGTCTTCGGCCGGCACTGATGCAATTGGCGTGGATGTCGCGCCGCTGCACGGGCAACAAAGCCCATCGACGCATCAGCGGCAGCCAGTGCTGCGCACATAGACACTGGCCATCGACTACGCTGCACGGAGTCGCCGAAGTGCGCATCTGCGCCATTGCAGTGGCTGTGGTGCCACCGCCCACCAGCACCATGCAGATGGAAACGGCCAGACCACTGGCCGCCTGCAGACGGCACTGCACCTGCATTTTCAAGATAATCGGATAATGTTCGCCTCACCGGAGAGCGACCGCCCCTCGGCATCTTCGATATTCTTCATTAAACGCCTATTCTCGATTATGGTCTGGCGCGCAAGAACCGACCGCCGCACACCTGATTGGCGCCCCCCCCCGTGAGGCCTTATAGAGCGCAGCAGCCCCCCCCTTTCACCAGGATTTATACGGGAAATAAGCAACATTAAGTTTTTATAAGACGTGCGGAATGTGATGAAGACGCAACGTTTTATGAATATATTTAACGTCCGAGCAACTAAATGCAGAGCACATCACGCACGCAAAAAATATTTTGATGCGAATACCGAAGAACTCTCACATTTACTACAAGCAACCCTTACTTTTTAACGGAACCTAGTTACGACTGCACAACCAGGGCGGCATGAACAGGCGCGACACATTGTCGATCGCCGAGCTGCAGCACGCGGGCCGCGTTGCTGCGGCGCACGACCGGGGCACATGGATGGACCGACCAGGACGCGCTAGCAGCCGGCCAGAACACACCGGTTACACACCTCTTTCAGCGTCAGCATCGCCGCACCTCTGCATGGCGGTGCACGATGCACGATGCAACCCAATCCATCCAGAACGTCGCGCAGGCATCTTGCAACGAGGTGGCATCAGAAGCGTGACCACCACAAACAAAAACGGCCGTGTGCACGCTGCACACGGCCGTCAGGGAGGTCGTGGCCGCGCACTCAGCGCACGCGGCCACGGGTCACCGACTCAACCGCACCACACGCGCGCGTTGCGGAACATCCGCAACCACGGCGAGTCGTTACCCCAGTCGGCCGGATGCCAGCTCAGGTTTGCGCTGCGCGGTGTGCGCTCCGGATGCGGCATCAGGATGGTGACGCGGCCGTCGCTATTGGTCAGCCCGGTAATACCGTCCGGCGAACCGTTCGGATTGAGCGGGTACTGCGATGCCACCACGCCGTCGCCATCGATGTAACGCAGTGCCACGCGTGCAGCGGCCTGGTCCACGCCGGTGTCGAACTCTGCACGGCCTTCGCCATGCGCCACCGCCACCGGAATCCGCGAACCGGCCATGCCACGCAGGAAGATCGAAGGCGACTCCACCACTTCCAGCAACGCCGTACGTGCTTCGAACTGCTCGCTGCGGTTGCGCAAAAAGCGCGGCCAATGCTCGGCGCCGGGAATGATGTCCTTGAGCTGGCTGAGCATCTGGCAGCCATTGCACACCCCCAGCGCGAACGTATCGCTGCGCGCGAAGAATGCGGCAAACGCGTCGCGCAGCGCCGAACGTTCCAGGATCGAGGTCGCCCAGCCACGGCCGGCACCCAGCACGTCACCGTAGCTGAAACCGCCGCACGCTGCGAAACCGACGAACTCGCTCAACTCCACGCGGCCTTCGATCAGGTCGCTCATGTGCACGTCGTAGGCGCGGAAACCGGCACGCTCGAAGTTGTAGGCCATTTCGATCTGCCCGTTGACGCCCTGCTCGCGCAGGATCGCCACCTTGGGCCGTGAACCGGTGGCCACGAATGGCGCCGCCACATCTTCCGAGGGGTCGAACACCAGCGTCGGACGCAGGCCCGGCGCCTTGAAATCACGCGCCAGCGCGCGCTCTTCGTCGGCGCTATCGGGGTTGTCGCGCAGCTTCTGCATGGCATGGGTCACCGACCACCACGCATCGAACAACTCTTCCCAACGCCACTCGGCCAGCACGCGGCCCTGCCCGCTCACGCGGATGCGCGGCGCACCGGTGGGCCGCGCAATACGCTGCGCGCATTCGGTCAACGCGTGGCGCTCGACCAGATCGGCGAACGCGGCGCGATCTTCGCTGGCGATCTGCACCACCGCGCCCAGTTCTTCATTGAACAGGCTGCGGAACGCATCGTCGCCCCACGCATCCAGCGTGATATCCAGGCCCTGCCGCGAGGCAAAGGCCATCTCGCACAGCGCCGCAAACGCACCGCCATCGCTGCGATCGTGATACGCCAGCAACAGCCCGCTTTCGCGCGCGTCGCGGATCAACTCGAAGAAACTGCGCAGGCGCTGCGCGTCGTCCAGATCCGGCACCTCGCCGCCGAACGCAGGAAGCGCCGCATCATCGGCATACACCTGGGCCAGTACCGACCCGCCCAGGCGCTGCTTGCCACCGCCCAACCCGATCAACCACAACTCGCTCTCTTCATCGCTGCGCAGCAACGGCGTCAGCTGCGTGCGCACGTCGCCCACCGGCGCGAAGGCGCTGATGATGAGCGAGACGGGTGACACGCTCTTGTGAGCGATGGTGTTGGGCATGGGGGATTGCGGATTGGCAACAACGGAGGAACCCGGTGTTTCGCCAATCCCGAATGCCGAATCCCGAATCCCGGCCTCGACCCACTGCGCCTGCATCGACAGCGAGTCCTTGCCTACCGGCACGCTCAGCTCCAGTGCCGGGCACAGCTCCATGCCGATCGCGCGCACTGCGTCGTACAGCAATGCGTCTTCGCCGCTGTGGCCGGCGGCGGCCATCCAGTTGGCCGAGAGCTTGATGCTGTCCAGCCGCTGCACCGGGGCGGCGCACAGGTTGGTGATCGCTTCGCCCACCGCCATGCGGGCGGACGCGGCCGCATTCAACAGCGCCAGCGGCGTGCGCTCGCCGATCGACATCGCCTCGCCTTCGAAGGTGTCGAAACCGGCCAGGGTGATCGCGCAATCGGCCAGCGGCAGCTGCCACGGCCCGATCATCTGCTCGCGCGCAGTCAACCCGCCCACGCTGCGGTCGCCGATGGTCACCAGAAAACTCTTGGACGCCACGGTGGGATGCGCCAGCACGCGCAAGCCGGCCTGTTGCAGGTCCAGCGACGCGGTCTGCAACACCGGCCACTGCGGCGCAGCCGGATGCACGGCATCGCGATGCATCTTCGGTGCCTTGCCGAAGAGCACGTCCATGGGGAGGTTGATTGGGAGGTCGGGAGCGGGACCGGGGACCGGGGACCGGGGACCCGGGAAAGCAGGATCGGCGGCGACGGACACACCGCCGGCGGACGAAGCGGAATCGCGCTCTTGCGTTTGCTCTCCCCGGGTCCCCGGTGCCGGGTCCCCGGTCCCGCCATCCAGCGTCCCATACCCCACGACCAGCCGTTCCTCCGCCGTGGCGACGCCGACCGCGGCGAACGGGCAGCGTTCGCGGGCGCAGATGGCGGCAAATTCTTCCAGGCGCGCCTGCGGCACGCCGAGCACGTAGCGTTCCTGTGATTCGTTGCACCACAGTTCCAGCGGCGACAGCGAGGGGTCGTCGGTGAGCACGCGACCCAGGTCGATGATGCCGCCCACGCCGGAGTCGTGCAGCAACTCGGGGATCGCGTTGGACAGGCCGCCCGCGCCCACGTCGTGGAACCAGCGGATCGGGTTGTCGACGCCCAGCGCCACGCAGCGGTCGATGACCTCCTGGCAGCGGCGCTCCATCTCCGGGTTTTCGCGCTGCACGCTGGCGAAATCCAGCGCTTCGGCGCTGTCGCCGGCAGCCACCGAACTGGCCGCACCGCCGCCCAGGCCGATCAGCATCGCCGGGCCGCCCAGCACGATCACCGCATCGCCCGGCTGCAGGCGCAGCTTTTCGACCTGGTTACGATCGATCGCGCCCAAGCCACCGGCCAGCATGATCGGCTTGTCGTAGGCGCGGGTCAGGCCCGGGCCTTCGGCGAGCTCGAAGCTGCGGAAGTAGCCAAGCAGATTGGGCCGGCCGAATTCGTTGTTGAAGGCTGCGCCGCCGAGCGGGCCATCGAGCATGATGTCCAACGCCGGCGCCATGCGCGGATTCAGCGCGCGCGGCGCTTCCCACGGCTGCGGCAGGGTGGGAATGCGCAGGTGCGAGACCGAAAACCCGGTCAGGCCGGCCTTGGGCTTGCCGCCGCGACCGGTGGCGCCTTCGTCGCGGATTTCTCCGCCTGCGCCAGTGGCCGCACCGGGGAACGGCGCGATCGCGGTGGGGTGGTTGTGCGTCTCCACCTTGATCGCGAAGGCCGACGGCAGCACCGCTTCGCTGCGGTATTCGCCGCTGGCCGGGTCCGGGCGATAGCGCGCGGCCGGCACGCCTTCCACCACCGCCGCGTTGTCGCTGTAGGCAGACAAGGTGTGCTGCGGGGTCTGCTGGTGGGTGTGCTTGATCATGCGGAACAGCGAGCGTTCCTGCGGCTTGCCGTCGATGGTCCAGCTGGCATTGAAGATCTTGTGCCGGCAATGCTCGGAATTGGCCTGCGCAAACATCATCAATTCGACATCGGCCGGGTCGCGCCCCAGCGCGGCGAAGCGTTCGCGCAGGTAATCGATCTCGTCCTGCGCCAGCGCCAGACCCAGGTCGCGATTGGCCTGCTCCAGCCCGTCCAGCGGCACGCGCTGCAAGTGGCCGCGGTCGGGCACGTTGAACAGCGCCTCGGCAGCGGCGGCCGAGCCGAGCAGCGACTGCGTCATCGGGTCGTGCAGCAGCTTGGCCACGGCAGCCTGCGCGGGCGCGTCCTCCGGCCAGCCGGCCAGGTCGATGCGGGTGCCACGTTCCACGCGCTGGATCGGCTGCCCGGCGCCGCGCACCAGTTCGGTGGCCTTGCTGGACCACGGCGACAGCGTGCCCAGCCGCGGGACCACGTAGCGCGAGGAGGCATCGGCATCGCGCGGCGCGGGGGCGGCGTCGGCCTGCAGGATCCGCTGCAAGGTGGCCTGATCGGGCGCTTGCCCGGCCTCGACGCGGATGAAGTACACGTGCCAGGCGCCGGTGATGCGCAGCGCGGGGACGAGGGTTTGCAGGCGGGTTTCGAGCCGAGCGCGGCGGAACGGCGAAAGGGCGGAAGCGCCCTCGAGGACCATCATGTCCGGGGAACCGTGTCAGAAACGGGGCTGCAGATTGTAACGGAGCCGATGGGTCGGCGTCGGTCGGGGGTGCGGCAGTACGGATGGGGAATGGGGAATCGTCAGGCAGGCCTTGACGCTGGCCCATGCGCATGCCGGCGTGTTGCGCCGGGCGGCACCAGGGAACGTGGTCAGATGGCGCCCCCTCGGAAACGGCAAAGGCCGGGATGCGGACGCACCCCGGCCTTTGTCATTGCACGGACCATCACCACAACGACGCCATCAGCGACGCGCCGCGATGGTCAGGGCTGAGCCCGCCTCAGCGGCTGCCGCCTGCCGTGGTCACGGCACGCTTTTCCAGTGCTTCGCGCAGCTGCGCCGGCGGCAGGTAGCCACCGAGCTGGGTGCCGTCCGGCGCAAAGATCGCCGGGGTGCCGTTGACGCCCAGGCGCTGGCCCAGGGTGTATTCCATCGACACCGGGTTCTTGCAGTCCTTGGAATTCACCGGCTGGCCGGACTTGGCCGCAGTCAGTGCCTGCTTGCGGTCGGCAGCGCACCACACGGCAATCATTTCCTTGTGGTCCTGGCTGCCCAGGCCCATGCGCGGGAAGGCCAGATATTCGACCGCGATACCCTGCTTGTTGAGCTCGCCGATCTCGCTGTGCAGCTTGCGGCAGTAACCGCATTCCACGTCGGTGAACACGGTCACGGTGTACTTGGGGTTGGCCGGCGCGAACACGATGCGGTCGGCCTTGGGTACGGTTTCCAGCTGCTTGCGGCGGTAGGCCAGCAGTCCCGGGCTGGCGGCGAACTGCTTGTTCTGGATGTCGAACGGCTGCGCCTGGATCAGGTAACGGCCGTCGTCGCTGACGTACAGCACCTGCCCACCGACCACTACCTCGCGGAACCCAGGGAACGGCGCAGCACCGATGTAATCGGGCTTGAAGTCCGGGTCCAGGGCCTTGAGGGCGGCGCCGACGCGCTGATCCACATTGCCAGTTGCGGCGGGGGCGGCAGCGGCGGTTGGCTTGGCGCCGGCGTTGCCCGCCGCAGGCTGCGACGATTGTGCGCAGGCGGTAAGGCTGAGCGCGCCCAGCAGCGCGGCGATAGCAAGACGATACATTCACGCATCCAGTGGAATTGGGGTGGCCGGATTCTCGCACAGGGTGGATGAAGCCTGGCACCGGCCGCCACTGTTTGTTTGTTTGCCCAATGCTGCGTTCGTAACGTTCACGGGTCGGACATGCGGACGGCGCGCGGCGCCGTAGGTCGTGTCCCTGGCGGGATCTGAGGCGCTTGCGCGGCGGTCTTGCCGGGAAAAAGCACCGCGCCCTGGTGCGCTCCCCCCACGCGTGCCCCCATGCACCTTGAAGCCGTCGCAGGGAGGCGCTCACGCGACGGGCCTTCCCCGCCAAACCGGCTAACCGGCTAACCGCGCGGATGGTGCGCGGCGTGCAGTTTCTGCAGGTGTTGCCGCGCCACCAACGTATAGATCTGGGTGGTGGACAGCGAGCTGTGGCCCAGCAGCATCTGCAGCGCGCGCAGGTCTGCACCGTGGTTGAGCAGATGGGTCGCAAAGCTGTGCCGCAGGCCATGTGGACTGACCGTTGCCGGGTCGATGCCGGCCACCACCGCATAGCGCTTGACCAGCGACCAGAAGTGCTGGCGGCTGAGCGGGTGACGGGCGGCGTCGATGAACAATGGCACCTGCCCCTCCACCGGCGCCACCGGCTTGTGCTCGGCCAGCAGCGGGCGCGCCTGGTGCAGATACCGCTCCAGCCAGTGCTGGGATTCTTCGCCCAGCGGTACGAGGCGGTCCTTGCTGCCCTTGCCGGTGACCCGCAGCACGCCCTGGCGCAGATTCACCCCCACCGCCGGCAGGTTGACCAGCTCGCTCACGCGCAGGCCCGCGGCGTACATCAGCTCCAGCATGGCGCGGTCGCGCAGACCGGTTGGGGCCTCCACGTCAGGGGCGCCGAGCAGCGCCTCGATCTGGCTTTCGGTCAACGCCTTGGGTAGCGAGCGCGGCAGCTGCGGCGGGTCGATCAATGCGGTCGGGTCGTCGCTGCGCACGCCATCGCGCAGGCACAGCCCATAGAACGCACGCAAGGTCGACAACAACCGCGCCGTGCTGCGCGGAGAGTAATTGGCCTGGGTACGCCAGCGCAGATAGTCGAACAACGCCGCGCGATCGATACCCAGCAATCCGCCGCCAGCGCCGTCGCGCCAGCGCGCCAGCCCTTCCAGATCGCGCCGATAGCTGTCCAGGGTTTGCCGCGCCACGCCTTGCTCGGCCCAGAACCGGTCCAGGAACCGTTCGATCACTGCAGCATCGGCGGCCTGCACCGGCGGCAGTTGGCGGGTGAGTTGGCGGCGTTCGGCAGGGCTGCTGGCAGACATCGCCACAGCATAAAACGCCGCGCGGGTTTTGAGCGGCTAACAAAACGAGCACAGCTACCGCAGCGCGGCGTTGCTCCATGCCTGGCGACCGTTATGCTCGCGCCATGACTTCGATCCCTTTGCCTCGGGTTGCGCGCCCCCCTGCCCTGGTGGGCTGGCGGCTGCTGGCGCTGTGCTACGACCTCTGGCCGGTGCTGGCGCTGTCGATGCTGATCTCCGCTGCGTTCACGCTGGGATTCACGCTGGCCGGGCACCCGGCGCGCGAGAACATCGCTCCTTTCAGTGGCTGGCAATGGCTATTGTGGGTGTGCTGCTGGCTCGCCGCAGGCGTCTACGCCACGGTGAGCTGGCGCCGCGGTGGGCAGACCCTGGGCATGCGCCCATGGCGGCTGCGACTGCAAGGGCCACAACCCACCTGGCAACAAGCCTGGATCCGCTACGCAGTGGGCACGCTGGCGCTGGCGCTGGGCGGCGCCGGCTTCTGGTGGGCATGGCTGGATCGCGAGCGCCTGACCTGGCATGACCGTGCGAGTGGCACCCGGCTGGAGCGCATTCCCAAGCATTAGCCACAACCAACACGTCGCCCAGCTAATGCTGGTTAGGGGAATGTGCTGCGGTTGAGTGGCCGTCTTGCGATATGCCGATTGCTGATGCCAGCGAGCTCCTGTGAGCGTCTCAGCGGCATGCGCTGGCAAGGGTACTACGCAGCCGCCTCGGGGGACCTGCCCGCACGTGAGAGGTCGAACACCCGCTCACCTAATGAAGGCCGGCGCGTCCGGCTGCCGAAACCGGCCAGCCAATACGCCTGACGGATTTCCCCACTTCTAACGGGTGATGACCTCGCGCCACGCCATCAAACGGCGGGCCGCCGGCTCGGCTAAAGCATCCGTTTCATCAAGACCCATGCGCTGCCCGGAAATCTCACGCAGGGTCGTGGCGACCGTTGCCTGATCAGCACCCTGCCAGAGCAGCGTGCATATTTCGGGAACATAGCTGGCGTACTCATCGCGCGCCTGCGGCACGCCCGCAACGCCGATCGGATCCCACAGGTACTACAGTACTTCGCTGACCGCCTGCGCAAGCGCACGTTGGTCGGCATCGGGCAAGGCCTGCGCTGCGCGGCTCAACTACTGCGCCGCCGGAACAACCACGCCGACACGCCCAGCATCACCATCGGCGGCAGCGCGTAGGCGATGCGGTAATCAAGCTTGAGCGCGCCGGCCATGCGGCCGAAGAACAGCTGCAGCAACCAGAACCCCAGCGCGAACAAAATGCCCAGGAACAATCGCTTGCCCAGGCCGCCGCTGCGCAGCGAGCCGAAAGAGAACGGGATTGCCGCCATGCACAGCGCCAGCACATTGAGCGGGTAGAACCAACGGCTCCAGTACTGATCTTCGTAGTCGCGCGAATCCAGTCCATTGCGGCGGCGGTATTCGATGCTCTGCTCCAGCTCGTGCGCGGAGAGGTTACGCGGCTTGGCCAAGCCGGACGCAAGCGCCGACGGGCTCAGCTGCGATTGCCAGGGCAGCTCGGGGAAGGTTTCGCGCTGCACCGAACGTTCCTGGAAGGTATCGCGACGCACCTGACGCAGGGTCCAGTGGCCGTCGCGGTGCTCGGCCACGGAGGCATAAGTGAGCTGCTGCAGCCTGCCGTTGGCATCCATGCTGTACAAGCGCACATCGTGCAAGATCAGCGCGGTGCCGCCGCCATCGAGCAGCTTTTCTTCGCCGCCAAGCGCATTGAGGAAGGTAGTGCCTTCACGTGCCCACAGACCCGAATAGCGGGCCATCGCCATGTTGCTGTTATGACGGGCACTGGTCTTGAGCGTATCGGCCTGGTTTTGCGCCCACGGGCCCACCGTTTCGCCACTGATCACCATGCTGGCGGTCAACAGCGCCATCGCGGCGACCACCGAGGCGGACATGCGCTTGCGCGACACGCCCAGCGCACGCAGCGCGGTCAGCTCGGATGTGGCCGCCAGCTGGCCCAGGCCCATCAGGGCGCCGATCACCGCGGCGGTGGGGAACAAGGTGTAGGCGCGCCGCGGCACGGTGTAGGCCACAAAGGCCACCGCGTGACCGAAGCTGTAGCTGCCCTGGCCGATGTTCTTGGCCTCGCTGGCGAAGGCGTTGACCAGATCCAGCCCCAGCAACACCGCCCAGGTCAGCAGCACGGTGAACAGCACCACGCGGCCGACGTACCAATCATGGACCCGCGGGGTCAGCCTCATGCGCCCGCCCTCGGCCGACGCACGCGGCCATCGCGTGCATACGCCAAGACCGCCACTGCCAGCAGCGGCAACGTCAGCCACCACAGGCCCAGTGCTGCCGGGGTCTTGCCGTTGGCGATCCACTGGGTGCCGACGATCATCAGATTGGTGCCCACCATATAGGCCAGGAAGGCCAGCATGATCCGGCCGTAACGCTGTTGCCGCGGCGCGCTGCGTGACAGCGGCAGAGTCAGCAAGGCGAAGGCCAACGCCAGCAGCGGCGGCGCCAGGCGCTCATGCAGCTGCGCGCGGGCAGCGGGGCGCTCATCGGACAGCAGCTGGGTGGTCCACATCACCTCCGGGTCGTTGGCGTCGTGGGTCCGGGTGCGGTCGGGCAAGACCACGTCGTTGCTGGCGAACTTCATCAGGCGGTAGTCCAGGGTGGTGCCGGCAGCCGGCCCTTCGATGCGGTAACCGTCCTCCAGGCGCAAGTAACGGTCGGTCTTGCCTTCGAAGAACATTGCGCCACGGTCGGCAGTGACCACATCGATGCGGTCGTCCTTCTGCCGTTGCATGAAGACCTTGCCCAGGTTCTTGCCATCGGCCGAGATGGTGGTCAGGTAGACCACGCCGCCGCCGGACAGCGGGGTGAACTTGCCCGACTCCAGGCCGGCCATCAGCACGCTGCGGTTTGCGTCTTCCAGCATGGTCTCGGCGGTACGGCTGGCCCACGGCCCCAACCACAGCGAACACAGCCCGATGATGACCACCACCGGCACCACCAGCATCAGCATCGGCCGCAACATGCGCTTTGGGCCCACGCCTATGGCGGTGATGACGGCCATTTCTGAATCGCGGTACAGCCGCGCCAGTGCCAACAACAGTCCCAGCATCAGCGCCAGCGGCAGGATGATGGGCAGGTAGGCCACGAACTGCAGGCCCACCTGCGACAGCAGCAAGCGAGCGGGGATGCGGCCGTCGGCGATATTGCCGAGGATATCCACCAGCACACCGCCGACGCTGACGACCAGCAGCACGATCAAGGTGGCCAGGAAGCTCTGGGTGAAATCGCTGAGCAGGTATCGATCGAGCTTCGGCATGGGGTGGGCTTGTTTTAAACTCTCGGATTCGTTCGCGGCGGCGCCAGCCTAGTCCGGTTGGCGTAAACAGCCCGCGATTGTACGGATTTGCCTACGGAATCTGATCAATGGCCCTGCAATTCATCCTGAACCAAGACGCGCCGGCAAGCGCCCACGTCGACTGCATCGTGGTTGGCGTGTTTGCCGACAACACCCTTTCGCCCGCTGCGCAGGCGCTGGACAGCGCCAGCCAGGGTCGCCTGACGGCCCTGGTGGCACGCGGCGACGTGGTTGCCAAGACCGGCAGCACCACCCTGGTCCACGACCTGCCCGGCGTGACCGCCCCGCGCGTGCTGGTGGTCGGGCTGGGCGAGACCGGCAAGTTCGGCGTGGCGCCCTACCTCAAGGCGATCGGCGATGCGACCCGCGCGCTGAAGACCGGCGCGGTCGGCACTGCCCTGCTCACCCTGACCGAACTGCCCGTCAAGGCCCGCGACGCAGCCTGGAACATCCGCCAGGCAGTCATCGTCGGCGACCATGCGGCCTATCGCTACACCGCCACCCTGGGCAAGAAGAAGGTCGACGAGAGCGGCCTGACCACCCTGGCCATCGCCGGCGACGACGCCCGCGCATTGGCCGTAGGCGTGGCCACCGCCGAAGGCGTGGAATTCGCCCGCGAGCTGGGCAACCTGCCGCCAAACTACTGCACTCCGGCCTACCTGGCCGACACTGCCGCGGCATTTGCCGGCAAGTTCCCGGGCGCCGAGGCCGAGATCCTGGACGAGGCGCAGATGGAAGCGCTGGGCATGGGCTCGCTGCTGTCGGTGGCGCGCGGCTCGGCCAACCGCCCACGCCTGATCGTGCTGAAGTGGAACGGCGGCGGCGACGCGCGTCCCTACGTACTGGTGGGCAAGGGCATTACCTTCGACACCGGCGGCGTCAACCTCAAGACGCAGGGCGGCATCGAGGAAATGAAGTACGACATGTGCGGTGGCGCCAACGTCATCGGCACCTTCGTGGCCACGGTCAAGGCCGAGCTGCCGATCAACCTGGTGGTGGTGGTACCTGCGGTGGAAAACGCCATCGACGGCAACGCGTATCGTCCCTCCGATGTGATCACCAGCATGTCGGGCAAGACCATCGAAGTCGGCAATACCGATGCCGAAGGCCGCCTGATCCTGTGCGATGCGCTGACCTACGCCGAACGCTTCAACCCCGAAGCGCTGGTGGACGTGGCCACGCTGACCGGTGCCTGCATGGTGGCCCTGGGCCACCAGACCGCTGGCCTGATGAGCAAGCACGACGACCTGGCCAACGAGTTGCTCAGCGCCGGCGAGCAAGTGTTCGACCGCGCCTGGCGCCTGCCGCTGTGGGACGAGTACCAGGGCCTGCTGGATTCCACCTTCGCCGACGTCTACAACATCGGCGGCCGCTGGGGCGGTGCGATCACGGCGGGTTGCTTCCTGTCGCGCTTCACCGAAAACCAGCGTTGGGCGCATCTGGACATCGCCGGCGTGGCCAGCGACGAAGGCAAGCGCGGCATGGCCACCGGCCGCCCGGTGGGCCTGCTGACACAGTGGTTGCTGGACCGCGCCGCGGGTGGGAATTGAGAATCGGGAATCGGGAATTGTGAAACCCTTCTCCTCTCAGTCATCGCCGCGACCTTCGAGGTCGCGGCGATGCCGTGACCATTCCCGATTCCCCTCTCCCGATTCCCTGCCCTGATGCCCCGTGCCGACTTCTACCTGATCGCCAAACCGCGCTTCCTCAACGAACCGCTGCGGCTGGTCTGCGAGCTGGCGCGCAAGGCCAACGATGCCAACCTGTCCACGCTGATCCTGGCGCGCGATGCCGCACAGGCCGAGGCGCTGGACGACCTGTTGTGGGCGTTCGACGACGAGGCCTATGTACCGCACCAGATCGCCGGCACCGATGAGGAAGACGAACTGGCGCCGGTGCTGATTGCCGCCCCCGAATTCGCCGCGCCCTCGCGCCCGCTGGTGATCAACCTGCGCGACGACCCCTACCTGGGCGCCTGCGACCGCGTGCTGGAAGTGGTACCGGCCGACCCCGCCGCCCGCGAACCGCTGCGCGAACGCTGGAAGCAGTACAAGGCCCTGGGCCTGGAACTCACGAAATACGACATGTAGGGGAAAGGTATGGCATTAATTGAAGGCTTTCGTGTCCGCAACTATCGCGCGCTGCGCGATATCACGCTTGGACGCCTGTCTGCTGAACAGCAGGGTGATCCGCTGACTCCTTTCACTGTTGTCATCGGCAAGAATGGTGTCGGGAAAAGCACGCTATTCGATGCCTTCGGCTTTGTCGCTGACTGCTTGTCGAAAGATGTGGAATCGGCCTGCGACGACAAACAACGCGGAGGCTTCGAGCGCATGCGCTCTTTGGGAACCGAAGAATCCATACGGTTCGATATCTATTACCGAGAAGCCAAGGGCGAACGACCCATCACCTACGAGCTGGCTATCAACCTGGACAGCAGCGGGCGACCATTCGTCGAGTCAGAGGTTCTCAAGCAGCGTCGCAAAGGACAGAAACACGGACGACCCTACCCATTCTTACGCCTGCACCACGGCGTTGGAAAAGTATGGGCTGGCGAAGAAGCGGTGGAAACATCCAGCGGCGAAGAAGATCGCGCTCAAGAGGATGTGGAGCTCACTGATTTGCGCCAGTTAGGAATTGCAACGCTTGGCACATTGAAAGAGCATCCGCGCATCAAACGTTTCCGCGACTTCATGAAAGGCTGGTATCTCTCCTATTTTCACCCGGACGCTGCACGCTCCATCCCTTCGGCCGGAGCTCAGCGGCATCTCGATGTGCACGGCGAAAACATCGGAAATGTCGTTCAGTATATGGAACGCGAACATAAAGAACGTTTCAGGACAATCCTTGACCGTATCGCGGCAAAAATCCCTGGCGTGCACAGCATCAGAACAGCTGTGACGGAAGACAAACGCGTGCTTCTTCAATTCAACGACGGCGCCTTCAACGATCCCTTCTATGCTGGCCAGATGTCGGATGGAACGCTGAAGATATTCGCATACCTGCTCTTGATGGAAGATCCTGAACCACCGCCATTCATCTGTATCGAGGAACCCGAGAACGGCCTTTACCATCGATTACTCGATTCACTTGCGCGGGAACTGCGAAGCCATGCCACGGGAAAGAAGAACGCACCACAGATCTTCGTCACCACCCACCAGCCCTATTTCGTAGATGCACTTTCAGCCAAGGAAGTCTGGATACTCGAGAAAGGAAAAAATGGATTTTCCACCATTTGCCGAGCGTCTGATATCGAGTTAGTGCGTAATCTCGTAGAAGAAGGCTTGCCTCTCGGTGGACTTTGGTACAGCGACTACTTGGATACAAAATAAGTATGCATATTGAAGTCCTTGTGGAAGACAGTTCTGGTGCCAAGGTGGTGAGCATGCTGCTGCCTGCCGTCATCGGAGAGCATGGAGAACCGCATACGTGGCGCATCCACCCCTACAAGGGGATCGGACGACTACCATCTGGCCTTTCGACTAATGCAGACCCTGCAAAGCGCGCCTTATTGAACCAGCTTCCCAGACTCCTCAGCGGGTACGGCAGAACGCCAAGCGTAGATGCAGTTGTTGTTGTCTTAGATAGTGATCGACGTGACTGCGCTACTTTCCTGGCCGATTTGAAAGCCGTGGCGCAGCAGTGCAATCCGGCGCCGAAGACTGTTTTTCGCCTCGCGATTGAGGAAATGGAATCCTGGTTTCTAGGTGACAAGCCAGCCGTGCTCGCTGCCTATCCAAAAGCAAAAAAAGAAATACTTTCAGGCTATCAGCAGGATAGCATCTGTGGAACCTGGGAGCTCTTGGCGGACGCAGTTTACCCTGGCGGATCTGCAGCCATCATCAAAGCCGGCTGGCCGCTACCTGGCGAGGTGAAGCATGAATGGGCTGACCATATCTGCCCCAATATGGATGTAGAGCTCAATCAGTCTCCAAGCTTCTGTAAGTTTCGCGATGGACTGCGTAAGCTGACAAAGCTTACGGCATAATGAATCACTGACCGATTTTCCAAATACTGCGCGCCCCCTCTCTGAAAAACGAAAAAACTGCATTCTGGCGCTAACTGGCACCACTTCGATTAATCAAATTTCCAGTCTCCTTTCGATCACACCATGACACAACTCGCCTCCAGCTACGACCCCGCATCCTTCGAATCGCGCCTGTATGCGCAGTGGGAGGCGGCTGGCTATTTCGTGCCGTCCGGCAAGGGCGAGCCGTATACCGTGCTGCTGCCGCCGCCGAACGTGACCGGCACGCTGCACATGGGCCATGCGTTTCAACAGACGCTGATGGATGCGCTGGTGCGCTATCACCGCATGCGCGGCTACGACACGCTGTGGCAGGTGGGTACCGACCACGCCGGCATCGCCACCGAGATGGTGGTGTCGCGCAATCTGGCGCTGGAAGGCAACGGTGAAACGCGCGACTCGCTCGGGCGCGAAGGCTTCATCGCCAAGGTGTGGGAATGGAAGGCCGAATCCGGCGACACCATCGAGCGCCAGATGCGCCGTTTGGGGACCTCCAGCGATTGGTCGCGCAGCACCTTCACCATGGACCCGCAGCCCTCGGCCGCGGTCAACGAAGCGTTCGTGCGCTGGTACGAGCAGGGCCTGATCTATCGCGGCCAACGCCTGGTCAATTGGGATCCGGTGCTGAAGACCGCCATTTCCGATCTGGAAGTGGAAAACGTCGAAGAAGACGGCTTCCTGTGGTCGATCCGGTATCCGCTGGCCGATGGCGTGACCTACGAACACGTCGAGCACGATGCCGATGGCGTGGAGACCTTGCGCGAAACCCGCGATTATCTGGTGGTGGCCACCACGCGCCCGGAAACGATGCTGGGCGACACCGCGGTGATGGTGCACCCGGACGATGCACGCTATGCCAGCCTGCACAGCGCACGCATCGTGCTGCCGCTCACCGGCCGGCAAGTGCCGGTGATCACCGACGATTACGTGGACCGCGCGTTCGGCACTGGCGTGGTCAAGGTCACGCCTGCGCATGATTTCAACGATTACGCGGTCTGGCAACGTCATCAAGATGAGATGGCATCGCCCATCAATATTCTTACTACTGATGCAAAAATTGTTGGGCATTCCAGCTACATCGATCCCAGCCATCAACAAGAACTGGACAGCAATGTAAAGCTACTGAGCCCAGTCAAAAGATTTATTTCCTTCCGTAAATTTTCGGGATTGGATCGTTACGATGCACGAAAGGCGGTGCTCGCCGATCTTGAAGAGCGAGGTCTGCTGGTCGAAACGAAACCACACAAACTGCAGGTGCCGCGCGGTGACCGCACCGGCCAGGTGATCGAGCCGTATCTCACCGACCAATGGTTCGTGAAGATGGATGCGTTGGCCAAGCGCGGCCTGGAGCTGGTCGAAAGCGGTCAGATCAAATTCGTGCCGCCGAACTGGATCAACACCTATCGCCACTGGATGGAGAACATTCAGGATTGGTGCATCAGCCGCCAGCTGTGGTGGGGCCACCGAATCCCGGCGTGGTACGACGATTTAGAGCATCGCATCTTCGTTGGCCGGTCCATTGAAGAAGTCCGCGAGAAAAATGGTCTCGCAGAAAACTACCCGTTGCGGCGGGAAGAAGACGTGCTGGAAACCTGGTTCTCCTCGCAGCTGTGGCCGTTCTCCACACTGGGCTGGCCGGATGCGAACGCGATGGCCGAGCGCGGTTTCGAGCGCTATCTGCCGTCGTCGGTGCTGGTCACCGGCTTCGACATCATCTTCTTCTGGGTGGCGCGCATGATCATGGCTACCGACAGCTTCACCGGCCAGGTGCCGTTCCGCGATGTCTACATCACCGGCCTGATCCGCGATGCGCAGGGCCAGAAGATGTCCAAGTCCAAGGGCAACGTGCTCGATCCGCTCGACATCATCGACGGCATCAGCATCGAGGCCCTGGTCGCCAAGCGCACCACCGGGCTGATGAAGCCCAAGGATGCGCCCAAGATCGAAAAAGCCACGCGCAAGGAATTCCCGGACGGCATCATCGCCCACGGTGCCGACGCACTGCGCTTCACCATCGCCGCGCTTGCCACGCATGGTCGCGATATCAAGTTCGATCTTGGCCGCGCCGAAGGCTACAAGAACTTCTGCAACAAGCTGTGGAATGCCACACGCTTCGTGCTGATGAACACCGAAGGCGCGCGCTTCAACGGCGTGCCGCAGCCGCGCACCGAAGCGGAGCAGTGGATCCTGGCGCGTCTGGACAAGGTCACCGCAGAAACCCACGCGCACTACGCCAACTACCGTTTCGATCTGCTCACGCAATCGCTGTACGAATTCGCCTGGAACGCGTTCTGCGATTGGTTCCTTGAACTGGCCAAGCCCGCACTCAACGGCGCGGTGCAGGACAGCACGCTGGCCGCTGCAGGCAGCACGCCGGAAGCGATTGAGCACGCAGAAGATGCCGCCAGCACCCGTCACACTCTGCTCTATGTGCTCGAAGCCTTGCTGCGTCTGCTGCACCCGCTCACACCGTTCGTCACCGAAGAGCTGTGGCAGCAGGTCGCACCGCGCCTGGGCATCACCGCCGCGACGATCTCGTTGCAGACGTTCCCGCAGGCAGGCGATGTCGACACGCACGGCTATGCCAGCGCGGAGGCCGATGTCGAGTGGCTGAAGTCGATGGTGTCGGCGCTGCGCCGCGTACGCAGCGAGTTGAACGTGCCGCCCTCCAAGCAGGTGCGCCTGCTGTTGCAGGCCGGCACGCAGGACGATCGCACCCGCGTTGCCCGCTTCGCCTCGCAGCTGTCATTCCTGCTCAAGCTAGAAACGATCGACTGGCTGGACGCCGGTCAGGAGGCACCGCCATCGGCCGCCGCCATCGTCGGCGAGCTCACGCTGCTGGTGCCGCTGGAAGGCCTGGTCGACATGGATGCCGAACGCACGCGTCTGGACAAGGAAATCAAGCGTGTGGAAGGCGAAATCGGCAAGTGCAACGGCAAACTCGGCAGCGCCACGTTCGTGCAGAACGCCCCAGCCGCCGTGGTCGAACAGGAACGTGCGCGCTTGAACGAGTGGACCACGCAGTTGACCGGTTTGCGCGAGCAGCGCGCGAAGATCTGAGAAAATCGATCAGCTTCTAGTGTGTCGAGTGCGCGGTGCCCTCACCAGACAGTTGGCTGGTGCCTTTATTGAAGAACGAGAACACCGCATAACGCGGCTTGCTGGCCGCTTGTTGAAACCGTTGCGCATCGACCAGCTCCACTGGTCCTTGCCCCGCCCACCGTCGCGGGACCTTGAGCGGCATGGATGCCGCGCCAGAGCCTCCAGGGACGGATTCACGGCGTGTCCTGCGATGGTGGGCGGGCAAGGGCACTGCAGCAAACACAAAGACGTCGAGTGCACGGTGCCCTCGCCGCTCGCGGGACACGCCGTTAACCCGCCCATGGGGGCTCGTTGGCGGCATCCATGCCGCCAACGGTCCGGCAATCGGTGAGGACACCGCACCAGAAAGTTAGTCGGTGGTTTTCCTAAAGGCTCTACGGGGGCTCGGCGTGATTGGGAAGCTGATACGCCACGCAGCCATTCCAACAATACCCTTCGTGCCCTGCTTGCAAACTTGCAAACCGACCATCTCCACTGGTCCTTGCCCGCTCACCGTCGCGGGACCCTTGGCGGCATGGATGCCGCCAAGGAGCTACACGGACGTACTTGCAGCGTGTCCCGCGATGGTGGGCGGGCAAGGGCCTGCGGTGAAGTGACACCTCAAATACCGGCGCCAATTCACCGCAGCTGCCAGCTACGCCTGTGCTGTTGGACTAAAACTTCAAATCCACACGCGCATACCAGAACCGTCCACCGGGGATGTCGTAGGTGGACGCGTCGTAGCCATTGAGGGAGCACGACAGGCAGATCGGCGGATCCTTGTCGAACACGTTGTTCAAGCCGGCCGTGAGTTGCAGTCCCTTGAGCCAATCGACCCGATAACCCACTTGCGCATCGTGGTAGGTGATCGCATCCAGCCGGTTGGTGCCCACTGATGGATCAGAACACACCGCAAACTCCACCGCGTCACCGCATTGCTCGGTGAGTTTGGAGATGTGCCGCGCGGTCCACGATGCCGTCCAGTTGCCCAGCGACCAGTCCAGTACCGCGTTGCTGGTCCACTCCGGAATCGCGCTGTCGACCACCTCGATACCCGGCCCCTGCGGCTGCCGCTGACCTGCTGCGCCCAGCGCCTCGTACCGGCCCACCAAGGTGTTCTGCCACGACAGCTTGAAACGCCCGAACGCGGTTTCCGGCAAGGTCCAGAACAGATCCACGTCCCACCCGTCGGTCTTGATCGAGCCCAGATTGGTCAACCGATTATTGAAGGCGTTGATGCCGCCGGTGGATGCCCGCCCGATCCCGCTGCAGTACAACGCATCCAGCGTATCCACGCACAGATCCAGCTGCGTCTGCGCATTGATCGCCTGGATCGCACCGTCCACGTGATGACGGTAGAACGTCACCTCCAGATCGAGGCGATCGGACCAGCTTGCGTTGCTCGCAAAGCCCGGGCTGAACACGAACCCCGCGCTGAAACTCCGCGAACGTTCCGGGTCCAGCTGCTCGTTGCCGCCCGTGGTGACCGAGATCTGCTGGTTGGCCTGCTGATAACCGCCAGGCACGCCGAGCGCTGCACAGTTGGCCGCGCTACCACGCGGTGCGGTGCCGCCCAGGCCGATCGAGCATGGGTCCGACAACTGCAGGTCCGCACGCGCCGCCGAACCGAACAACTCGCCGATGGTCGGCGCACGGAAGCCTTCCGCATAGCTGGTGCGCAACACGAACTCATCGGTGACCTGCCAACGCAGGCCGTACTTCGGCGTGAACTCGCCACCGAAGGTGGAATAATCCGAATAACGCCCGGCGATATTCAGATCGAGTTTGTCGCCCAGGGCCGAGTTGGCGAAGATCGGAATATTGAGTTCGAGATAGGCCTCGTTGACGTCGTAACTGCCCGAGGTAGGCAACGACGGCACGCCGTTGTAGCGCCCGGCCACGGTGAGCGGATCGGGTTGATACGAGCCTTCGTACTTGCGGTATTCGTAGCCGGTGGCGAACGACACCGCACCGCCGGGCAGCTGGAACAGCTCGCTGCTCAGGTTGGCAGTGAACAGGCTCAATTCGTTCTGGCTACGGTCGCGCACCACCGGCTGGATCCAGCGCAACATCTCCGGCGTGATGCTGCCGGCGCCGCTGAAGATATCCAGCGGCACGCAACCTGCCACCGCCGCGCATGCCGCCGGGTCGCCCAGCCCCAGATTGATGTTGAACAGGTTGTAGCTGCCGTAGTTGGTCTGTTCGGCCTTGTTCTTGCTGTACATGCCGTTGACGTCCCAGAACCACGTCCGCCCTGCACCTTCGAAGGTGCCGACCAGGCCGGTGCCGAAGTATTGCGTGTCCACCTGCTGCTCGAAGCGACGCGCCCCGCCTTCCACGGGGCGGCGGCCGATCTGGATCAGGTTGGTCGCCGAATTCAACTCGAAGCCGAACGGGTTGAACGGATTGAGCGCCGAAATGACGATGTTGTCGGCCAACGGGTTGCCGGTGCCGGCGTCGGGGCCGAGAAAGATCGGCTCCGGTGCGGCCTGGTTGGTCGACTCGCGCCGGTTGCCCAACGCCTTGACGTACCACTGCACGTCGTCATTGAAGTAGTAACGAAATTGCGCGAACACGCCCTTGCGCTCGGATGGCGTCAGCAACAGATTCTGCTCGGCGAAGTTATAGCGGTCTGCGGTGCCGAAGCAGTGATAGTCGTCGCTACGCGTACATCCGCCGCTGCCATCGTATTGCGGTGTCCCCACGCCGGCGTTGGGCGTGAGGTTCTGGCGCACGCCGGTGTTGGGGTCGACGAATTGAAAGCGGCCATCCGGCGTTGCCGAGCTGGCGAAGGTCAGCCCGGTGCCCGGAATCGGGAAGCGCGCCTGCGCACGGTCGCGCGCATAGATCGGATCCTGTTTGACGTAGCTGGCACCGAGAAACAGGCTGAAATTCTCGCCACTGGTGCCCCAGGCCAGGTCCATGCCCTGGTTGGCGCCATCGCCCTTGCCGTACTGCCCGTAGTTGAGCGTGACCTGCGCACCGTCGAAGCTGCGACGGGTGATGATGTTGACCACACCGGCGATCGCATCCGAACCGTACAGCGATGAAGCGCCGTCTTCGAGCACTTCGATGCGCTCGACGATCGCCAGAGGAATGGTGTTGAGATCGGTCGAGGAACCCACGCCGGACGCCGAGGATTCATTGACCCAACGGATGCCATCCACCAATACCAGCACGCGCTTGGAACCGAGATGGCGCAGATCCACCTGCGCCGAGCCCGCCCCCACGCCGCCGCCATCGGGCGGGAAACCGAAGTTGCCGGACGAATTGAACTTGGCATTGAGTGCCGAACCCGATGCAGTGAGTTCCTGCAGCACTTCGCCGATGGAGGTCAGCCCGGTGCGTTCGATGTCGGCGCGGTTAAGCGTCTGGATCGGCACCTGGCCCTGCAATTCGGCGGTCTTGATGCGCGTACCGGTGACCTGCACGCTGTCGAGCGTGCGCGTGCTCGGAGCGGCCTCGGGCTGCTGCGCCCAGGCGAGCGTGGGAATCAGACACAACGACAACTGCACGGCCAGGCATGACCGCGTGGGGCCAATCAGACGCTTCATCCTTTCTCTCTCCAGAAGGATAGGTAAGTGTCCGCACGCCCCCGTGCCCTGCGGTCCGTCCCAACTTTTAAACGAAACATTAACGCGCTGCAACTGGCAATGCAGCAGTGCGCTGCGGCCTGCAGCGGTGAATGCTGCAGGCGTGCAAGCGCGGATGCGGGCGTGGCGCGGCTGCGCTGGCAGGTGCGTGCAGTCGCGTGGTCAGCGCCACGCTGCGTATTCACTCAGGCGCTCAGGCGTGCTTCGGTATCATCGCGGCATGACTTATGCCCCCCGCCTTGCCACTGTTTTCATCGGCCTGCTGTGCCTTGGCAGCAGCGCGCTGCATGCGCAAACCCTCGACCCGCAATTGACCGCCGTGCGCGATGCCATCGCAGCCGCAGAGCGCGGCCAGGCCGATGCCGGTCAGCTCGGCGCATTGAGCCGCCACCCGCTCTACGGCTGGCTGGAATTTGCCACGCTCAAGCGCAATATCGACAACGTCTCCAATGCGCAGGCACAAGCATTTTTGCAGCGCTATGCGGGCCAGCCGGTGGCCGAAAGCTTCCGCAGCACCTGGTTGCCGGCGGTGGCACGCCGGCAGGACTGGAACACGCTGCTGGCCAACTGGAAGTCCACCGACAATGTGGGCCTGCGCTGCGCACAGCTGAGCGCGCGCCTGGGCACCGGTAAGGCGGACGCGCAGTGGAGCCGCGATGCGCTGACGCTGTGGCGCACCGGCAAGGGGCTACCCGATGCCTGCGATACGGTGGTTGCCGGGCTGGAATCGCGCGGCGAGCTGACGCCGGCCTTGCGGTGGGAGCGCGTGGAAGCCGCTGCCGATGCGCAGCTGCCTGCGGTGATGCGCACCGCCGCGCGTGGCCTGCCGGCGGCCGATCTGGCGCTGGCCACCGATTACGCTGCCTTTCTCGACAAGGTCCACCCACGTGCACTGGCTTGGCCCAGGACCGAGCGCAGCCGCCGCATTGCAGTCGACGGGTTGGCCAAACTGGCCAAGAGCGACCCGGACGCCGCCGAGCAGCAGCTACCGCAGCTTGCCGGCGCGCTCGGCTTCAGCGAAGCGCAACGCGGGCAGGTGCTGTACCAGATCGCGCTGTGGACGGTGGCCTCGTATCTGCCGGATTCGGCGCGTCGGCTCAACGCCGTGCCGGATGCGTCCTACGACGAACGCCTGCACGAATGGCGCGCGCGCGAGGCGATGTCGCGTGGCGACTGGCCGGCGGCATTGGCTGCCATTCGCAAGATGCCGGCAGCCCAGCGCAGCGATTCGCGCTGGCAGTATTTCGAAGCGCGCCTCGCCGAAAAGACCGGCGCTGCCGCGGCCGCACAGCCGCTGTATCGCGCAGCCGCGCAATCGCCGACCTTCCACGGCTTCCTGGCCGCCGACCGCCTGCAGCAGCCGTACCGGCTGTGTCCGTGGGAGCCCAAGGACAGCCCGCAGGCCAAGGCGGCCGTCGCACGCGACCCGGCCTTGATCCGCGCCATCGCCTTGTTCCAGATCGACCGCCCCGGCTGGGCAGTGGCCGAATGGAACGATGCCGCCACCCGTTTCGACGACACCCAACGCCGCCTGGCGGTGGAAGTGGCCAGCGACAACGGTTGGTTCGACCGCGCGGTGTTCGCGCTTGGCAAGCAGCCGGAAGAACAACGCCTGTACGCGCTGCGCTTCCCGTTGCATCACGACGACAGCATTCGCCGCGAAGCCGCCAGGAATGCGATCGACCCGGCCTGGGTGGCCGCGGAAATCCGTGCCGAAAGCATCTTCAATCCGCGCGCGCGTTCGCCGGCCAACGCAATGGGACTGATGCAGGTGTTGCCCGGCACCGGCGCTGCCGTCGCCAAGGGCATTGCCCTGCCCGGCTATGCGGGCGCCACCAGCCTGTACGAGCCGGATACCAACATCGCCATCGGCACGGCGTATCTGCGTCAGTTGCTCAACACCTACGGGCTGCCCTACCTCACCATCGCCGCCTACAACGCGGGCCCCGGCCCGACCGGGCGCTGGCAATCGCAGCGCCCGGGCTTTGAGCCGGACTTCTGGATCGAGACCATCAGCTACAAGGAAACCCGCGAATACGTTGCGCGCGTGCTGGCCTTCAGCGTGATCTACGACTGGCGCCTCAACGGCGACATGCTGCCGCTGAGCGACCGACTGATGGGCAAGCTGGTGGACAAGCGCCTCAAGCCGGTGTGCACGCCGGGCCAGGCTGCGAATAACGCGGCGCAGGATTGAGTCGAGTTAATCGACGCGCATCACTTGCTGATTCGGTGGTGCGCGCGGCGCGCTCGCCAGACACTGTTCTGGTGGCTTTATTGAAGGACGAGGACACTGCTTCGCACGGTTTTGTGGTCGCTGGTTGCTGTGTTGAAAACTTGCCCACCGACCATCTCGCCTGGTCCTTGCCCGCGCACCGTCGCGGGACCCTTGGCGGCATGGATGCCGCCAAGGAGCTTCCATGGACGTGCTTGCAGCGTGTCCCGCGACGGTGGGCGGGCAAGGGCCCTGCAGCAACTGCGAAGACCTGCAGTTCTAGAGCGCTACAACTGATCCATCGATTCCGTCCAACCATCTCGAAACACTCAAGATGTGCTGACGCAATGACTTGGCCGCCACAAAGCCCGGCCAAACGCCTGACAGCCGCACCCACGGATTATTTCGACGCGTACACCGCATCGGGCATCATGTGCGCATGAAGATCTATCTCGTTGGCGGCGCAGTCCGCGATGCATTGCTTGGCCAGCCGGCTGGCGACCGCGACTGGGTGGTGGTGGGTGCCGATCAGGCGCAGATGGAAGCGCAGGGCTTCAAACCGGTTGGCAAGGATTTTCCGGTGTTTTTGCATCCGCGCAGCGGCGAGGAATACGCACTGGCGCGCACCGAGCGCAAGTCCGGCCGCGGCTATCGCGGCTTCGTGGTGGATGCCGATCCGTCGGTGACGCTTGAAGAAGATCTGCTGCGCCGCGATTTCACCATCAATGCGATCGCGCGCGACGAGGACACGGGCGAGCTGTTCGACCCGTACAACGGCGCACGCGACCTGGAGGCGCGCGTCCTGCGGCATGTTGGCCCGGCATTTGTCGAAGATCCCGTGCGCGTGTTGCGTGCTGCGCGCTTCATGGCGCGGCTGGCGCCGCTGGGCTTTGCCATCGCGCCGGAGACTGCGTCACTGATGCGGGAAATGGCAGCCAGCGGTGAGCTGGACAGCCTGGTGCCCGAGCGCGTGTGGCAGGAGCTGCGTCGCGCATTGACCTGCGCGCAGCCATCGGCATTCCTGCGCACCTTGCACGCGACCGATGCGCTACGCGTCATCCTGCCCGAGCTCGATGCGCTGTATGGCGTGCCGCAGCGCGCCAAGTTCCATCCGGAAGTGGATACCGGCATCCACCAGGAAATGGTCAGCGACATGGCCGCGCAGCTGGCGCCAGGCGATGCGTTGGTCGGCTTTGCTGCACTTACTCACGATCTGGGCAAGGCATTCACACCGCCGGAGGAATGGCCGCGCCACGTCATGCACGAACAACGCGGCGTCGCTCCGCTGCAGACGCTGTGCGAACGCCTCAAGGTGCCGCAGGATTACCGCCAGCTTGCCGTCACCGCCTGCCGCGAACACTTGAACGTGCATCGCCTGGCCGAACTGCGCGACCGCACCGTGCACGAGCTACTGGTGCGCTGCGATGGCTTCCGCCGCCCCGAGCGCATCGCGCAGCTGGCATTGGTATGCGAAGCCGACAAGCGTGGCCGCCTGGGTAGCGAAGATGACGCGTACCCACAAGGCGAAGAACTCAAGCGACTGCACGCCGCTGCCCTGGCAATCAACGCGCGCGACCTGGCAGCCAATGGCCTGCAAGGCCCGCAGATCGGTGAAGCATTGGCAAAGGCGCGCATTGCGGCCATTGCCGCCGCGCGCAGTTTAAAGCGCGCGGAGTGAGCGCTGGTTGCCTGCTGGGCCGCTGGCGTCCATACCCGTGGCGGATCGCCGAGGCAGCAAGTAGAGCGGCAAAAAACGTTGCGAGCGGCCGTCAGCTGGATGCAGATGGCAGCGGAACCGGAGTGCAGGCGTGGCACACGCCGATGCCGAGCATAGGCCACGATCCGGTAGCGGATGCGCAGTAGTCTTTGACGCTCTTCATCGTGCATGCCTTCTCGCGCCTATGCGGCCGCCGGTATTCCCTGGTACATCGGCATCACCAAGCGCACCTCGTCGTTGCGCAACTCGAAAACCGCAGGGTTCGAAAGAGGCACACCCAGCCTCGCAGTGGCGTGACGGCCAACGCCCTCCACGCGCCGTGCGTGCGCTTCCCCCGAACCATGCGCTTTACAGCTTGAAATTCAGGCTCAACATGAAGGAGCGGCCGTTTTTATAAATGTAGTACGGCTGGTTCTTGTTGCCGATATAGCTGAAGTAGGTTTCGTCCAGCAGGTTCGTGGCCTCCAGCGCCACGCGCAGGCGCTCGGTGGCCTGATAACCGAACGATGCATCCACCTGGGTGAACGCATCGGTCATCTGCTGACCGTTGAGCCGCCCGATCTGGGTGAAGTATTCCGAACGCCAGCCCAGATTCACCCGCGCGCTCCACTTGCCTTGCTCGTAGTACGGGCTGATGTTGTAGGCATTGCGCGAGTTGTACGGCAGGCTGTAGTCGCCGTCGGTGTTGGAATCGGAATAGGTGTAGTTGGCCACCACGCCGAAGCCGTTGCCGAAGTTGTGCTGCAGATTGAGCGCCACGCCTTGCACCTTGGCATCGCCGGCATTGGTTGGCACCGATGTCTGATACGTGCTGGACCCGCCGGTGGCGTTGTTGAAGAACACGCGGTCCTGCACGGTGGTCAGGATGTAGTTGGAGATATCGCGCGAGAAAAATTCGCCACTGAGCAGGCTGCTGTCGGAGAAATACCACTCCAGCGATGCGCCGAGGTTGGTCGATTCGTACGGGCTCAAGCCTGGATTGCCGGTGGAGGCGGTCAGCGTGGTGTCGTCGGTGGCCACATACGGGGTCATGTTGGTATAACGCGGCCGCGCGATCACCTTGGAGGCGGCAAAGCGCAGCATCAGATCGTCGCGCAGGTCATACGCAATATTGAACGCCGGTAGCCATTTGCCGTAGCTGCTGAGGAAATTGACCGGCGTATAGCCGCCGCCTGGCGCGTAGCTGAAACCATCGGTGGAATCGCGCGTATGCACATAGCGCACACCGATGTTGCCGCGATAGCGCTCGCCGGAGAAGTTGCCTTGCAGGAACCACGCACGGTTCTGCTCTTCGATGCTGTAGTTGCCGGCATAACTTATCGGCAGCCCGTCATCGCCCTCCAACCCGCCGATGTATCGACTGATCGCACCGCTGTTGATGGTCGACCAGCGCTGCATGTCGGCACTGGTCGATAGGCCGTCCAGATACCCGGACGGCGTGGTGCCAGGCGAAAACGCCGCGAGGGTGCTGCCATCGTTCGGGGTCCAGGTACGGCTGTACGCCGATTGCCCAGTGGCGTGATTGGTGAGCTTGATGCCGGTCAGGATCTGCGTGAACGGTCCCCACTCCACCGCATGGTCGAAATCCAGCTGCAGATAGCGCTCTTTGTCGTACTGCGGGCTGTGGCTGGCCGAGGCGTTGTTGAGTTGCATCGCTGCGGCATTGGTGGGGTCGGTGCTGTAGTCCATCGCGGTGCGGCGCCCGTCGATGTTGTAGCTGTAGCCTGCCAGGTTGCGGAACTGGATGCCGTAGATGCGCTCGGCACCGCCTTGCGAGCTGGTGTAGCCCACCTGGCTGGACGCATTCCAGCCATCGCCATGCCAGTCGGTGCGTAAATGGATGCTGCCGGTGGTGACATCGCTGTTGCGCAGATAGCCGTCCAGATAGGTGTTGGACTGGTCGCCGAACGTGCCCGAGGTGGCCACGCCATTCTCGAATCCCAAGGCCTGCGCATCGCCCGGCGTAGAACCCCAATAACCGTAACGGCTCTGGTTGTAGTTGTCGAAACTTTCCTTGACGTACAGGCCGGTCAGATTGAGCTCGAAATCACTGTCCGGCTTCCATTGCAGCGCAGCGCTGACGCCGTCTCGCTTGCGCGTCTGCTGGAACAACGCGGTATTGATCGAGGTGGGAAACACGCCAGTGTTGTTACCGACTACCCCCGGCGGAAACCCGGTGCCCTGCACATTGTCGTAGCCGAAGATTTCCACGCCGTCGCGGCGCAACACGCGCTGCGAATGCATCACCGAGGTGAGCACGCCCAGGGTTTCGTCCTGGTTCTTCCAGCTGTACAACGCCGACGCATTCGGCTTGCCTTCGTCGGAACGATCGTTGTAGCCGTAGCTCACGGTGCCGGTGAGCGTATTGCGATCCAGATCCAGCGGCTTGCGCGTGTGCACGATCACGGTGCCACCGATGGAGCCTTCATCGATCCGCGCTTCCGGGGTCTTGTAGATCTCCATCAGGCCGACCACCTCCGGCGCCAGCGTGCTGTAGTTGAACGAGCGGCTGTCCGGGTCGTTGGGGTCGCCGCCCCAACTGGTCGATGCAATGGTCTGGCCATTGAGCAGCACGCGATTGAGCGCCGGATCGGTGCCCAGGATGCTGACTTTTTCGCCTTCGCCGAACTGCCTGTCCACGGTGATGCCGGACAGCCGCGACAACGATTCGGCCACGTTGGTATCGGGAAATTTGCCGATGTCTTCGGCGCTGATCGCATCGACGATCGCATCGGCATTGCGCTTGACGTTGAGCGCCTTGCCCAGGCTGGCCTGGTAGCCCACCACCTTGATTTCATCCAGCGTGGAAACCGATGGATTGGTTTGCGCGGGCGCTTTTTGCTGCGCAGGTGCAGGCTGTTCCTGCGCGAATGCGGGAAGCGCTGCAACGCAGGCAACGGTGGCGCCACCGACAAGCAAGCACCTGACGGCGGCACTCAATGGAGAGCGGCATAGCGCAGCGATGGACGCATGCACTTGCACACAACGGGATGAAGCGAACAGATGGGGAAACAGCATTGCATGGACCTCGTAACTGATGTCGGATGGCAACCGTGTGGTTGCGCAACGACGCGCGACGCGCGTGTCATGCCCGTAATCCGCCCCCTGTACCGGATACGAGCGACCACCCGCATTCCATGACGGCATGCGGGTAACGCCAAGCCGCGAGATGCGCGGCCGGCAATGTTTTTCTCGAACGTGGAGCAGCGTCTCTTCGCTGACAACGTTATCAACGAAGGTGCCTTTCGTGAGCGGCGCTGTCAACTCATGCGCACGAACGCGGTTTTTTATGCGCTGAACAGCGTGTTTTGTGCAGATATCTGGATGACCGCGTGACCGTCGTCTCACTGCTTTCGGCGCGCATGCAGACCGCTGCGCCTTGCTGCCTACTGCCACACCGCTGCGCGCACGATGGTGCGGTGCAGAGTGTTCGCGCGCGCAGAGTGTGGTTTGCATGAAACGTCGGCAACGCGTAACGACGATGAAGAGACGCCGCACTGCGCGACGTAGGCGAAGGTTGCAACGATGCGACACGCCATGAACGCCGCGCGTGGTCGCGCGACGCAAGCGTAACGCTTACTCCCGCTGCCCGGCCACCCAGGTGCTCAACACCTGCACATCTGCATCCACCAACACCAGGTCGGCTTGATAGCCGGGCGCGATGCGTCCCAGGCGGTCGCCCAGGCCGATGCATTGCGCGGGATAGGTGGAGGCCATGCGTGCGGCTTCGGCCAGATCCACGCCCAGCCACTGCACGCTGTTGCGCACGGCGGTGGCCATGTCCAGTGCGGAGCCGGCCAGTGCGCCATCGGCATTGCGCACCACGCCGTCCACGGCGGTGATGGTCTCGCCATACAGATCGAAGCTGGGGCTGTCGCTGCCGACCATCGGCATGGCATCGGTGACCAGCAGCAGCTTGCCGCGTGGCTTGGCCGCCAGGGCCACGCGCAGGCTGGCGGGATGCACGTGCACGCCATCGACGATGACGCCGCACCACACAGTGGGGTCTTCCAGCGCCGCGCCGACTGCGTTGGGCTCGCGCCCGGCCAGTTGCGACATCGCGTTGTACACATGCGTAAAGCCGCTGACGCCTGCGGCGATGCCAGCGCGCGCCTGCTCGTAAGTCGCCGCAGTATGCCCGGCGAACACGATCGCGCCGCCGGCAACAAAGGCACGGATATCGTCCAGCGGCACGCGCTCGGGCGCGAGCGTGATCAGGGTGACGCCGTTATCCAACGAGGTGTCGACCGCAATCTCGTGCGCGTCCGGCACGCGGAACTTGTGCGCGTCGTGCGTGCCCTTGCGCGCGGGGCTGAGGTACGGGCCTTCCAGATGGATGCCGAGCACGCCCGGCACGCCTTGCGCGATTGCAGCACGCGTTGCATCGATCGCTTCGGCCATCACCTCGGCAGTGTCGCTGATCAGCGTGGGCAGCATGCCGGTGGTGCCGAAGCGGCGATGCGCCGCGGCGATGGTGGCCAATGCCTGCGGGTCGCGTGCGTTGTTGAACAACACCCCGCCGCCGCCGTTGACCTGGATGTCGATGAAACCCGGCAACAAGGTGGCGCCGCCCAGATCCACGCGCATATGCGCCTGCGCAACGCGCGGGTCGTCTGCCGGCACAATCGCCTGGATCTGCGTGCCAGCCAGCACCACGACCAGGCCATCCTGCAATCCGTTGTCGGTGAGCACGCGTGCGTTGCACAGTGCCTGAGTCGTGAAAGCGTGCATGATCAGACGGTTTCCGTGACCTTGTTCAGATGCGGCGGCAAATCGGGATTGTGGCCGCGCTGCAGCGCCAATGCGTTGATCGCGCGATAGAAGCTCTGCACGGTGAGCAGCGGTGCGCAGGCAGGATGCGCGGCATCGGCAAGCGGCAGGTCGCCATCGGGCGCGGCCAGCCACACCTGCGCGCCACGCGCGCGGAATTCGGCGGCGAGTGCGCGCGTGCCGGCACCGGTTTCGTCCGGCTGGGCAAACACCAAGACCGGAAAACCCGGGCCCACCAATGCCATCGGGCCATGCTTGACCTCGGCCGAGCTGTAGGCTTCGGCATGCAGGCCGCAGGTTTCCTTGAACTTCAATGCCGCTTCCTGCGCCGCGCCCAGGCCCAGGCCGCGGCCCAGCACGAACAGGTTATGCGCGGGCGTCAAACCGGTGGTCAGTGCCGACCAATCGGCCTGCCAGGCATTGCGCAGTTGCTGCGGCAATGCATCCACTGCCGCGAGCAGTGCCGGGTCGTTCTTCCACACGGCACCCAGCTGCAGCACCGCTGCCAGCGAGGCGAGGTAGCTCTTGGTGGCAGCCACGCTGTTTTCCGGGCCTGCGCCGAGCGGAATCACCACATCGGCCAGCTGCGCCAGCGGCGAATCTTCCACGTTGACCAGGGCGACCACGCGCGCGCCGGCGGCCTTGGCCGCTTCGGCATTGCGCAGCAGGTCCGGGCTCTTGCCCGATTGCGAAATCACGATGTACAGCGCGCCACGCAGTTGCAGCGGCGCTGCATACACCGAGCCCACCGACGGCGACGCAGACGCAGTGACGATGCCGAGCTGGGTTTCGAACAGATATTTGGCGTAGGTGGCGGCGTGATCGGAACTGCCGCGCGCGCAGGTCACCACGAACGGTGGCGGATTGTCGCGCAGCGACTGCGCAAGCGCGGCGATGGTGTCGGCATTGCGGGCGAACTGTGCAGCAACCACGTCGGCAGTCTGCGCCGCCTCGCGGAACATCAAGGTGTCGGTTTCGGTGGGAAGGCTCATCGTGGCTCAGGCGGATTCGGGAGGAAGGGGTTTGCCGGTGGACGCAGGCGCCGGCGCGGTGGAGCCGCGCACCACCAGTTGCGGTACGAAGCCGCGGTTCTGCAATTGCGCGGGCTGGTCGTCGTAGGCATCGCTGCGCAACTGGCTGATCAGCAAGCGTGCGGCATGCCGTGCGATGTCTTCGGTGGCCTGCTTGGCGGTGGTCAATGCCGGCCACGACTGGCGCGAGAACGGGCTGTCCTCGAAGCCGGCGATCGATAGCTGATACGGCACGTTCATGCCGGTGGATTTGGCCGCCGCCAGCACGCCGGCGGCGATTTCGTCGTTGCTGCCGAAGATGGCCGTGGGCGGTTCGCGCAACGACAACAACCGACGCGCGCCACGGAAGCCATCGTCGAAGGTGTAGTCGCCGGGAATCACCAGGTGTTTGTCCAGGCCGATGCCGTAATCTTTCAACGCCGCTTCGTAGCCGGCATAGCGCTCGCCACTGGAACGGTGCTGCGAGCCGCCCCACAGAAAGCCGATGCGCTGATGACCGAGCTGGATCAGGTGCTCGGTGATTTCATACGCGGCATCGCGGTCGTCGATGTAGACGCACGGGCCATCGCCGGGATCTTTGGTGGAGGCGATGATGCGCACGCTCTTGATGCCGCGCGCGGCCAGACCGGCCAGCAGTTCCGGGCGTTCGGACATCGGCGCGGTCAACACCACGCCGGCCAGACGCGAACGCTGCACCCATTCGGCCAGTTCTTCGGCCAGCAGCGGCGAAGTGGAATCGCAGGGATGGATCTGCAGGCCGAAGCCGGTTTCGCGGCAGGCGGCCAGCACGCCGTTCTGGATGCCGATGATGTGGTACGGGTTGGGGTTGTCGTAGACCAGGCCGATCACGAACGGCGTGCCGCTGCGCAGGTTGCGCGCAGACGGATCGGGCTCGTAGTCGAGATCGGCGATGGCGCGCAGCACGCGCGCGCGCGTGGCCTGCATCACCGAGGGCTCGTTGTTGATCACCCGCGACACGGTCTTCAACGAGACCTTGGCGCGCTCGGCGACGTCTTTGATGGTGGGCCTGCGCATGGGTGTGCCTTGTTCGTCGGGACGCATCATGCTGGCGGGTTCACTTGGCCTGGGCCGGCAGGCCCACGCGGTGACCGCGCAGCGAATAGAACAGGATGTACAGATAGCACGGCACCATCAACGCAGCGAACACGACCTGGAAGTCGTAGTGCTGTTTGAGAATGGCGAACAGCTGCGGAATGATCGCGCCGCCGGCAATGCCCATCACCAGCAGTGCCGAGCCGATTTCGGTAAAGCGGCCCAGCCCGCGAATGGCCAGCGGAAAGATCGCCGGCCACATCATGGCGTTGGCAAACCCAAGCGCAGCCACGAAGCCCACCGACACGTAACCGTGGGTGAGCAAGGCGCCGAGCGAGAACAGCACGCCCAGCACCGCCGACACGCTCAGGTAACGCGCCTGCGAAATGACGTTGGGAATCATCACCAGGCCGGCGATGTAGCCGAGCAACATCGCGCCCAGCGTGTAGGAGGTGAACAGCTTGGTGCTGTCCAGCGGCAGATCGAAGCCGTGGCCGTAGGTACCGATGGCATCGCCGGCCATCACTTCCACACCCACGTAGACGAACAGGCACAACACGCCCAGCCACAGATGCGGGAACTGGAAGATGCTGGATTTCTGCGCGCCGGCCGCGCTGCCGGGCGTGGCATTGGCTTCGGAGGCCTTGAGCTCGGGCAACGGCGAAAACAGCACGCCGATGGCCAGCACCAGCAACACCCCGGACATCACCAGATACGGCGCGTGGATCTTGGCCGCAAACGCGGTGAGCAACTGTTCCTTGGCGGCCGGCGTGGCACTGGCCACCTGCGCGGACAGATCGCCGATCCCGTGCAATACCAGCGAGCCGATCAGGATCGGCGCCAGGATGCCGGCGATCTTGTTGCAGATGCCCATCAGCGCGATGCGGCGCGCGGCGCTTTCGATCGGCCCGAGAATGCTGATGTAGGGGTTGATCGCCGTCTGCAGCAAGGCCAGGCCGCTACCGATCACGAACAGCCCGCCCAATGCGCCCGGATACCAGCGCTGCGTGGCGAATTGGCCGAATCCGGCTGCACCTACCGCCATCACCACCAGGCTCAGCGCCAGGCCCTTCTTCATGCCGGTGCGTTTGAGAATCCACGACGACGGCAACGCCAGAAAGAAGTACGACAGGTAGAACACCATCAGCACCAGAAACGCGTTGACCTCGTTGAGGTCGAACGCCAGCCGCACGAAGGTGATCAGCGGCCCGTTGATCCAGGTGAAAAAGCCGATGATGAAAAACAGCACGCCGACGATGGCGATCGAGACAACGGGACTTGCGGGCCTGGCGGTAGTCATGGATCGGCGGGCTCTGAGGTTGTCGTGAGGAATGCCGGCGGCGTCAGCGGCGCAGTTCGGCGACGAAATCGTAGAAATCGTTGTGGCAATAGGTGTCGGTCAATTCGATCGCGCTGCCATCGCGGGCATAGCCCACGCGCACCACGTGCAGAATCGCCTCGCCGGTTTTCATGCGCAGGTGTTCGGCCAGCCGCGCCGGCAGGTTGATCGCGCGGAAATACTGCAGCGCGCGCACCACCGGCGTGCCCTGCGCATCCAGGTAGCTGTACAGCGAATCGCCGATCTGCTGTGGGTCGGCGACGATGCGTTGCGGCAGCACCGCGTTCTCGTAAGCCATGACGCGGTCGTCGGCGCTGCGCAGGCGCGTGAGCGAAGCCACCGCCGCATCCGGCGACAACCCCAGCCGCAGGATTTCTTCACCGTGTGCCGGGCGCAACCGCCGCTCCAGCCAGCGCGTGCCGGGCTCGTAGCCCTTGATGCGCAGCGTCTCGCTGAAGCTGGTGAGGCCACTGAGTTGATGCTGGATCTGGGTGGTGACGAAGGTGCCGGCGCCCTGCCGGCGCGAAACCAGGCCTTGTTCGACCAGCACATCCACCGCCTGGCGCAGGGTCACCCGCGAGATCTGCAGGCGCTCGCACAGCTGGCGCTCGGCCGGCAGCGCCTCGCCGGCCTTCCACTGGCCGCCACGGATGGCGTCGGTGAGCTTGCCGGCCAATTGCAGATACAGCGGGGTCGGCGCGGACGCGTCCAGGTGCAGGTCGTCCAATCGCTTGTCGGCGTCCGCCCTGACCTTGACCATCGGTTGTGTCTACCTGCCGGAATTCGATAGGTCCAATATAGTACCAATCGGCGGCGTGGCACCAGTCCCGTGGTCTTGAATGGCAGGAAATCTCTGCCTGAAAGCTGAGACGGGCAGCGGCGGATATTGCATGGCACTCATCAGAGTGCCGAACTAAGCCAGGACCGGCGCGGGTTTGGCAGCGCTTGCAGGCAGGCAGGTGATGGACCGGTTTCAGATGGGCGACAGACACACGCGCACCGACCGATCAGACCAATTCATAAACGGAGTGGAACACGCTAAGTGCTGTCTGGCTGGCACTGCAGTTGGACTGAATGGCGTCAAGGCGCCTTCGCTGCGACTACCGGCTGTAGTGAGCCACCGCCAATGGTCGCCGCCGCGCCACCGAACCGGTTACAGGCGCCCCTGATCGACCCGCACCAGCGAGCGCTCCGGCGTCTGCGTGAAGCCGAGCAGTTGCAAGCCAAGCTGCAGGGCGCTGTCCTTGCCCGGTTCGACCTGCGTGCGCCATTGCCAGTGACCATCGCGCTGCAGGCGCAGCTCGGCGCTGAGGTCGACGCCCTCGGGCAGGCCGCCATCGGGCGTGAGCGCCAGCACCACCGCAGCGTCCACGCACTGGGGGCTACCGCGCAGGCGTAGCGGCAACAGCCCTGCTGCTTCGCCCGCAGGAGTGGGGAGCACCTGTACTGCGACGTCGCCGCCGGCCTGTGTGCAGCGCGTGCTGTCGAAGATGGCGCGGACATCGCGCAGGTCGATCGACAGATCCATCGACGTGAGCCCGCCCGGCTTACGCAACAGCATGCGCCCGTTGGCCTGCTCCATGCCGTGGCGCGCGCCCTGCAGGACCACCAGCTGTGCGGTGGTCGCGGTCAGCTGCATCTGGCGCTCGCCGCGCAGCAGCGGCCACGCGCGCAGACGCACGCCAACATCGCCCAGTTCCTGCGTGTTCCAGGTCACCCCACGCAGGGTGCCCTTCCAAAGCGAGCCCTGTGCTTCGAGCACTGCAACTGGCAACGTCTCGACCGGCATCGCCAATCGCAATGGGAACGTTGCGATCACCCCGAACGCACCCAGCAAGGCGATGAGTAACAGCCAACGCAGCCGTGTCATGGCGCGATGCCCGCAAACGTGCAACGCACCTGCAACTGGCCGTCGCGGCGGGTGATATCGAGCGCGCTCGGTGCCAGGTTGTCACGTTGGCGGAGTTGCTCCAGCCAGGAAAACAGCACGGTGCTGGTCACTGCGTCGATCTGCAGTTCGAGCGTTCCCGGGGCGCCGGGCGACGGAGTGACGATGAGGATACCGGCCTCGTGCGCGCTGCGCAGAACGCGCGCGCGCGGCACCGCTGCAGTCACGCTATCGCGCTGCAACGCGCGTGCGTGCAGCAGCTGTTCTGCTGCGACGTCGTAGCGGGCCTGCGCGGCGGTGCGCCAGTGCCGCATCGGCACCACCACCAAGTACCAGGCGACGAACGCGGCCACCGCGATGAGCATCACCGACAACATGATGCGCTCGCGTGGCGCGCGTGCCTGCCACCAATCGTGCGTGCGCTGCGGCAGGCTGCTCATCGCGGTGGCTCCAGTTCCATCGGGGTACGCACTTTATCGTGCTGGGGTTGACGTGTGCCGGGCCGCAGCTGCCAGCCTGCAGCGCTGAGCCGCGCCGACAACTGCTGCACCTGCGCTGCATCGCCATGCAGCAAGGTGACGCGCAATGGGCCGGCAGGGTGGTACGTCAGCGCGTCCAGTTCTGCACCGGGGATTGCATCGATGGCGGAAAATAACGTCGCAAGCTCGGTAGCGAATGCGGTCGCTGAGGGTGTGGGGTGCCGAGGCTGTGGTGCGCTTGCACTTACCCGCGTGCCCGGCATTGCCATTGCGCGCCGTTGCAACAGCTGCGCGCCAATCTCGTAACGCAGCGTCTGCGCCAGCAGCAACAACAGCGGCGAGATCACCAACACTCCAAGCAGCGCTGCCAATGTGCGCGAACTGAAGCCAGAACGTTTTTGCGGCTGCGCTGCGAAAGCGTGTTGGCGCAAATTGAGCGGCGCTGTGGCGGCATGGCGCGCGAACTGGGCAATGGCGCGCTGCGGATCTGCTTCCGGCGGCAGCGTTTCCGCATGCGGTTGTGCGGCGAGCAGCAGCTGCGCAAGCGGCGGCTCCAGGCTGCAAGCCAGGCGCGGCCCGCGCAGCAGCCAGCACCCATCCCATTCCACCACGGTGGGTGCCTGTTCGGCATCGGCGTTGTCCAGCAACAGACAATCCGGCACCACCGCATCGGGCACCACACCCACACTCGCGGCGCGCTGCAACCACTGGTGCATCAGCGCAGCGTCCACGGCCGCAACCAGGCGTGCGCCATCGAGCTCGGCCTGTTCAGCGATCGCCACATGCAAGGCCTGCGCATCGGTGGCCAGATGCGCGGCCAGTTGCAGCCGCGCGGCCGCCACCGATTGCGCAACGCTGCGGCCCGGCAGCGTCATCCAGCGCAGATGCACCGCGCTGCCCGGTACCACCAGCAGCGTGCGCGCTGAGCGTTCGTGCAGTGCGCTGGGCGTGTGCTGCGCCACGGTGTGCCCCTGCGCATCCACGCGCACGGCAATGGGTTCGGCCGCGGCATCGGCTGGCAGCAACAGCAAGCAACTACTCATTCGTCGGAACTCCATTGGCGCGCCACCAGCCGCACACGGCCGGCCGCTTCCTGTTGCAGCAACGCTTCCAGCAGGACCTGCGCGCCGGCATGGTCCACCTGGCTGTAGAGCGAAAAATAATGGGTGCGGAGTTCGATCTGCTCCAACACTGCATTGGAAGGCTCGGCCTGCAGCAACGCCGGCTGGCTCAGGAACGTCCTGACGTCGCGCCATCCTCCGGCCGGCCGTGCGGCGATGACGCGTCGCGCGGCCGGCAACGCCAATGCACCGCCGGTCAGGGCGACCAGCACCGGCGCGTCTTCCAGGCGCAGCGTGTTGACGTTGATCGGCGACAAGCGCGCCTCCGGCAATGCGCAGACATACGGCCGCAGTTGCGCGATCAGCTGTGGCGTATAGCCGACGATGGTGCGCAGTTCGCTGACGCCTGCCAGCAAGGTCGCACCGGTACGCAGCGGCACGGCAGCCTGCAGGTAGCGCTCGTCTTCGGCACCGTGCGCACCGGGCTGCGCGTCGCTGTCGATCCAGTCCACCAGCGCATCGGTCAGCGCCTGCGCCTGTTGCGGGGCGATGCCCAGCACTTCGAGCAAGGCGCGATACTGACGTGCACCTTCATCGCTGCGCTGCCATTGCTCGGGCGCACCGACAACCACGCTGTTGAGATTGAAGCAGCCGCCGCGGTCGCGCAGGCGCACGCTCACGGCACCGTCGTCCAACGGAAAGCGGACCGGCTGGTCCTTCCAGCCGCCGTCCAGGGTGGTGCGCAGCGGATCGCGCTTTGCCAAGGCCTGCAACCGTTGCCGCGCGACGGCCTCGCTCCCCAGTGCGTACCACTGCGCCTGCGTCATCGCCGCGCCATTGCCGCTAAGGCGCAGCCCGAAGCGCAGATCGTCCAGCACGGCGACCATCAGCAAGGTCATCACTGCAACCAGCAGCAAGACCGTGAGCAAGGCCACGCCCCGTTGCCTGGCAGGAACACACAGCGCGCTCATGTGCGCCCCTCCGGCAGCAGGAACAGCTGGCGCACCCGTCCCCAGTGGTCCAGTTCCAACTCCAGCGCGACCGCATCCGGCACTGCTTCCAGCCCGCCGCTCCAGCCATCGCTCCATTGCGCACGGTAATGGAACGCCACCACTGCCGAGCGCACACCGCGCAACAGCACCTGCGGCGTGCCGGCGGTTGCGCCGTCGAGCGCGGGGCGTGCGCTGCGCTCCAGCCGCCCATCCACCACGCGGTATTCCACGTATTGCAGCGACGCACGCGGCGCCTGGTCCGGGTTGCTCCAGCCACGCCGCACGAAGCCGAACAACGGCCCCTGCGTGCCCGGTGCGCTTGCGGCAAATGCGCTGCGGGCGGCACTGCCCTCGCTGTTGCGGGTGCGGCGCACCGCAGCCTGTTGCAGGTCGCTGCGCAGCAGGCCATGCGTCAGTTGGAAATCGCGGATCTGTTGGAGGCGCGCGCGCACGGCATCGCGCTGAGCGATGCTCTGCCGCATCACCACCACCGCCACTGCGGCCACCAGCGCGAATACCGCCAGAGCCACCAGCAGTTCGATCAAGCTGAAGCCGCGCGTGCGTTGCCTGCGGATCATTCGGCACTCCGCAGCACACTCAGGCTGGCAACCTCCTGCGCCTGGCCTGCGGCGCGCACGCGCACCTCGATCCGCAACAGGCCTGCGGCGCCGGCCGGCATCGCCTGGCGTTGCCATTCCCAGCGGCGATCGCCGAGCACTGCCTGCCCGTTCGCCGGTGCGCGTACGGTAGCAGCGGGCGCCAGCATGGCCTCGATCGCCTGATTTTCAGCCACCACCGCAGCCAGTGCCCGCTCTTCCAGCACCGCCGCCGTGCGGGTGCTCTCGCCGGACAGATTCAACAGACCGACCACCGCCATGCCGAAGATCGCCAGCGCGACCATCAGCTCGATCAGCGAGAATCCGCCCGCTGCGCGTGTGTCAGCGCGAGGGCGCATCGACCTGCACCACACCGGCGGCATCCACCATCACCTGCATCTGCTGCCGACCATCCCCCAATGCGATGCGTTGCGGCGTGGCCGCACCGGTGGGATCGAAACGCACGCTCAGTCGCTCGCTGCCGGCGGGCAACTGCGCCTGGATGCCTTGCGGCCAGCGCATGGCTGCGAACGGCGTTTCATCCAAGGCGACCCAGCGCTGCTGCGCCTGGCGACGGAACGCGTAGCCGCCGGCATCGATACTGACCTCCACCATGCGCAAACTCATGATCGCCTCGTCGCGCGCGTGCATCAGCGCGCTGGCCAGCGTATCGGCGTGATCGCGCAGATCGCGCTGCGTATCTGGCAAGGTCATCACCACCAGCGTGCTGGCAAGCGCGGTGATCACCAGCACCGCGAGCACTTCGAGCAGGGTGAAGCCGCGCGCGCGCGTTGGCGCTGCGTGCATTCGCATGCAGATGGTTGCTCGCTGTGCAGTGGCAGGCACTGTCGGCACTCAGCGCCAGTTGCCGATATCGGCGTTGTCGGCATCGCCGCCCTCTGCACCATCGGCGCCAAACGAGTACACGTCGAAGCCGCCATTGCGGCCCGGACCCCGGTATTGATAGGCGTAGCCCCACGGGTCTTCCGGCAGCCGGCGGATATAGCCACCCTGCCGATAACGCTCCGGCCGCGTCAGTCCGCTCGGCGGGTTGAGCAAGGCCTGCAGGCCTTGTTCGCTGCTCGGGTAGTTGAGGTTATCCAGCCGGTAGGTTTCCAGCGCCTGTTCCAGCACCGCCACGTCGGCGCGCGCCTTTTCGACCATCGCGCGGTCCTGGCTGGGCATCACGTTGATCATCACCACGGTGGCGAGCAGGCCGATGATGACGATGACCACCATCAGCTCGACCAGGGTGAAGCCGCGCGCACGCTTGCGCGAGGTGAGTGCGTGGACGCATGCAAGGTATTGAATGGACTGCATGAAGATCTCCGTAAGAAGCGGCCGCGCTCAACCAAGCGCGAGGGTGTTGAATTGCAGGATGGGCAACAGGATCGACAGCACGATGACCGCCACCACCCCGCCCAGCAGCACGATGATGGCCGGCTCCAGCAGGCTCATCGCGGCGGTGGTGAACGAGGCGAATTCGCGTTCCAGATAATCGGCAGCGCGCTCCAGCATCGGCGCCAGACGCCCGCTGTTTTCGCCGCTGGAAGCCATGTACAGCAGCGTCGGCGGAAACACCCCCGCGCGCTTCATCGCCGCGGCCAGGCTGCCGCCTTCGCGGATGGCGGTGACCATGCTGTCGGTGGCCAGCCGCAACGCGCGGTTGTCCACGGTGCGCGCGGCAATCATCAGGCCCTCCATCAGCGGCAGGCCGCTGTTGACCATGATCGCCAACGTGCGCGCCATGCGTGCGGCGTGCAGATCGCGGATCAGCCGGCCCAGCAGGGGCGCACGCAAGAGCGCGCGGTCTGCCGCCAGGCGCAGCGCCGGGCGTTTGAGCATGTGCAACGCGGCCACCGCCGCAACCGCCAGCGCAATGAGTAACGGGATGCCTGCATGCAACAGAAACTGCGACACGCCGATCACCGCACGCGTCAGCCAGGGCAAGGCGCGGCCCATCGAATCGAACTGGTCCACCACCTTGGGCACCACGAAGGTCATCAGCACGATCACCACCGCACCGGCCGTCAATGCAAGTGCGGCGGGATAGACCAGTGCAGACTGCAACTCGCTGCGGACCTGCGCCTGGCGTTCGAGCAAATCGGCAAGGCGTTCCAGCACCTGCGGCAACGCGCCCGCGCTTTCGCCGGCGGCCACCATCGCGCGATACAACGCGGGAAACGCCTTGCCCTGGCGTGCCATTGCATCGGACAGGCGAAACCCTTCGAGCACCAACGCATGCGTCTGGCTGGTGACCTGGCGCACGCCGCGGCGTTCGGACTGGGTGCCGATGGTGCGCAGGGCTTCTTCCAGTGGCGCGGTTTCCACCAGGGTGGAGAGCTGGCGGGTGAACAGGACCAGATCCTTGCCGCTGAAGCGCGCTGCGCGCACGGCCGTGCCGGCTGTGGCTGCGGCCGCTTCCACGCGCACCGGCACCCATTGCCGCTGCTCCAGCCGCGCACGCGCACTGTGCACGCTGTCGGCGCTGATCACGCCGTGCCGGTTGCGCCCCTGCAGATCGAGCACGGTGTAATCAAACTGCGGCATGCGCGTCGTCCTGCTGGCGGGTGACACGCAGCGCTTCTTCCAGCGTGGTCAGGCCTTGCAACACGGCGGCACGTGCGGCATCGCCCAGCCGCGGCGCGCGCGCGAAGGCCACCGCCGCCAGCGCATCTTCGTCGGCGTTGTCGCCGATCAGGCGGCGCATCGCATCGTCCACCGCAATGGCTTCGTAGATGCCCACGCGCCCGGCGTAGCCGCTGTGGTGGCAGACGCTGCAGCCCACGGCTGTGTAGATCAACGCGTCGGCAGGCGCATCCAGCAGTTGGCGCGTACCCGCATCGATCGTGCGCTCGCAGCGGCACTGCGGGCACAAGCGCCGCACCAGCCGCTGCGCCAGGATCAGCCGCAAGCTCGATGCCAGCAGAAACGGTTCGATGCCCATGTCGCGCAGGCGCGTGACCGCCCCCACCGCGTCGTTGGTGTGCACGGTGGAGAGCACCAGATGGCCGGTGAGGCTGGCCTGGACCGCGATCTGTGCGGTCTCGGTGTCGCGGATCTCGCCGATCATCACCACGTCCGGGTCCTGCCGCAGGATGGCGCGCAGGCCGGCGGCGAAGGTCATTCCCACGCGCGCGTTGACCTGGGTCTGGCCGACGCCATCGATGGCGTATTCCACCGGGTCTTCGACGGTGAGGATGTTGCGCGAGCCATCGTTGAGCAGGCTCAGCGCTGCATACAGCGTGGTGGTCTTGCCCGAACCGGTGGGCCCGGTGACCAGCACGATGCCGTTGGGCACCTGCAAGGCGCGCTGCACGGTGTGCATCACCGCCGGCGGCATGCCCAGTTGTGCCAGCGACAGCGTGCCCTGCTCCTTGTCCAGAATACGCAGCACCACCCGCTCGCTGCCGCGCGTGGGCAGCGTGGAGACGCGCACGTCCAGCGCCTTTGCGCCCATCACCAGCGACACGCGGCCATCCTGCGGGATGCGTTTTTCGGCGATATCCAGCCGCGCCATCACCTTGACCCGGGACACCAGCAACGGCGCGATGCGCCCGGGCAAGGTGGCCGCTTCGCGCATCACCCCATCCACGCGCAAGCGCACCCGCAAGCGCGATTCGTAGGATTCCAGATGCACGTCGGACGCGCCCAGGCGCGCGGCCTCGGCGATGATGCCGTTGATCAGGCGGATGATCGGCGCATCGTCCTGGCTGTCGAGCAGATCGGCAGTGGGGATGTCGTCGATCAACGAATCCAGGCTGCCATGCAGGTCCAGCGCTTCCACCTGCACGCCCTGCTCCAGCCCGGCATCGGCGTAGATCTCCGACACGTGCCGGTCGAATACCGATGGCGCCAGCGTGCGCACCTGCAGCGGCATGCCCAACGCACGGCGCAACTCGATCAAGGCCTGCACATCGCCACCTTCGCGCAGGCCGATCTGCGCGGCAGTGTCGCTGCCGAGCAACACCACGCCGTGGCGCTTGGCGAACGCATAGGAAATGCTGGCGCGTGCAGTGGTCATGGCATCAGCGCTGCGCGGGGCGCGCGTTGGACGCAGGCGTGGCTGCCGGTGTTTGCGTCGGCGTCGGTGCAAGCGACGCAGGGCCGGCCGGCAACTGCGGCGGCGGTGCGCGCAAGTAGTCGCGCACCAATGCATCGAGCGCCGCTTCCGGGTCGCCATCGGCCAGTTGGCGGTCGCGCAGATAGCTGTAGCGCGGCGCAGTCATGCGCTGCGCATCGGCCGCATCGCGGATGATGGTGGGGCGAATGAACACCATCAGGTTGGTCTTGTCGCGGTTGCGCGACCTGTGCCGGAACAACGCACCCAGCCCGGGCACATCGCCGAGCAGCGGCACTTTTTCAACAGTCTGGCGGTCGTTCTGGTCGAGCAGGCCGCCGAGCGCGACGATGGCGCCGTTTTCCACCACCACACGCGTTTCGATCTGGCGCTTGTTGAACACCAGCTCCGAGGACTGCGCGCTGACCGGCCCGGCAATGGCCGAGACTTCCTGCTTGATCGCCAGGGTGATGCCACCGGCGGTGTTGATCTGCGGGCGCACTTCCAGTTCCACGCCCACGTCCTGGCGCTGGATGGTGCGGAACGGGTTGTCGTTGGCCGCACCCAGCACTTCGCCGGTGGTGATCGGCACTTCCTGGCCGACCAGGATGCGTGCCTGTTCGTTGTCCAGGGTCATGATCGACGGCGTGGACAACAGGTTGGAGCCGGTGTCGCTCTTGACCGCATCGATGATCATGCCGAACACCGCATCGTTGCTTTGCCCGGCCAGCCCGATCAAACCGCCGCTCAAGCCCAGCAACGATTGCGCGGCCACATTGCGCGCCTGTTCCAGCACCGAATCGTCGTCGGCATTGCCGCTGCGCGTGCCCGCCGCCGCAGCGGCCAACGGCACCATGCCCGGCGATGCGCCGCTGTACTGCGTGGCGATCAACGGCACGGTGCCGTTGCGGCCGGCCAGCAGCAGCTGCACGCCCAGGCGCTTGGCAGCGGTGTCGGAGATCTCCACCACGATCGCTTCCACCAGCACCTGCTCGCGGTGCACGTCCAGCTGCCGGATCACATCCATCAAGGCGCGCTGGGTCTCCGGGTCGGCATTGATGATCAAGGCATTGGAGCCGGGGTAGCGCACGATCACCGGGCGCTTGCCTGCTGCCGGCGTGATCACCTGGGTCTGTGCGGCGCCGGCTGCATTGGCGACATCCACCGCGGTGGAGCGCGTGTCCTGCCCGGCCTGCGCCTCATTGCCCGGGGTCTGCCCGACCAGCTGTTGCAACACCGGCAGCAATTGCTCGGCACTGGCGTGTTGCAGCCGCACCACACTGACATCACCGCGGCGTTCGGCGCGCCCGTCCAGGTCTACTGCGGTGCGCACCACCCGCTGCACCAGTGCGGGGTCGCCACGCACGATCAACGAGTTGCTGCTGTCCACCGGCAACACCGACAGCACATTGCTGCGCTCGCTGCCTTGCCCGAACAACGTGGTCAGCGTGCGCGCCAGTTCCTGCGCCGAGCTGTTGCGCAGCGTCACCGTATCGATGGCTGCACGGTCGGTATCGATCTGCGCCACCAGGGTGCGGATGCGGCGCAGGTTATCGGCGTAGTCGGCAATCAACAGGCTGTTGCCTTGCGGCATCGCCATGATTACCCCGCCGCGCCCGATCAGCGGCTTGAGGATTTCTGCCGCGCTGCGCGCATCCACGCGCTGCAGGGTGAACACCTGCGTGGCAAACCCCAGATTGCCACTGGCCGCACTGCCGGGCTGTTGCGCGGCGGTGTCGTCAGGAATGATGCGGTAGGTCGCCGGCCCGCTGGACACCGCAATCAGGCCATTGGCGCGCAGCACCGCCAGCAGCATGCCAAGCAGGTCTTCTTCCGACATCGCCTGCGCACGCGCCACGTTGACCGAGCCCTGCACGCGCGCATCCACGATGAAGGTGATGCCGGTGGCGCGCGAGACGTCCTGGATGAAGGCGCGCAGGTCCACGTCCTGCAGGCGTACTGCCGGCGCATCGGCAGCATGCAGTGCCGTCGTCGGCAGCCCAGGCAGTGCGAGCAACAACGTGGCCGAGAGCAGCCAGAGCGGGCGAACAGCGGTCATTGCGGGCGCTTCAAGGTCATGGTGTGGGTCTGGCCGTCGCGGCGGTAGGTCAGCGTGGCGCTCTGGCCATCGCGCAATTCGTCCTGCAGCTCGCGCAGATGCTCTGCATCGAGCGCGCGGCCATTGAGTTGGGTCAGCACATCGCCCGGCGCCAGGCCGGCCTGACGCAGCAATGCACCATCGCCGCGCGGCATGACGGTGAAGCCGCCACCGTCGGCGCTTGCGCGCAGGCCGGCACTGGCGAGCAACTGCTGCGGATCGACCGCTGTGGCTGCGGTCGCGCCTGCTGCCGTTGCGACATTCGAGTGCACTGCCGCGGCAGCAGCGGCCGGCGCGGTGGCGCTCGTCGATGCAGGCGCTAGCGGTGCCGCCGTAGCAGCAGATTCAGTCAATGCGATTCGACGTACACCGCCGCCGTCACGCAGCACCACATGGTCGGCTGCGATCGCCTGCACCACCACACCGGGCGCCAGCGTGTCGCCGACGCGGTATGCGCCTTGCCGGCCATCGCTGCCACTGAGATAGGCGGCCGCCTGCGTGCCACCAGCGCGCACGCCGTGCAACACGAGGCCCTCGCTAGTGGCAGCGGACACGTTGCGATAGAACACATCGCGGCGCAGCGCAGACACGTCGGCAGTGCCGGGCGAACCAGTTTGCGCCGTGCCCAGCGGCCCGATCGGCGTGAGTACCAGCCACAGCAAGCGCACGCCCTGCAGCGCCAGCAGTGCGATCGTGCAGCACGCCACCGCAGTGCGAACGCCCGGCGCCAGCAACAAGGAATTCAATGAGGGCCAGGCGCGCTGCAAAGCGGACATCCGTCGCGGATTTCGATTGGATGACAGAATGCGGCGGCAATGTGTCAGTTCGAAGAAATTGATGACACAGGCCGACTCACGGCGCCACGCGAGAAAACGCAAACGCCCGCCATGCGATGCACAGCGGGCGTTTGCGCTACTGCCGACGATGCGCTGGATCAGAAGCGCGCTGTCACACTGATGTCATAGCTGATGCCGGGCTGGTAGGTGTACAGGTCCACCCGGTTGCTGCCCAGCTTTTGATACTCCTGGTATTTGGTCTTGAGCAGATTGCGTGCGGCAACGTTCACCGACACCGTATCGCCCGACCACACCAGGCCCTTCTTGATCACCAGATCCAGCGAAGTGCCGGGCTTGTCGATGTAATCCGGCTGCCCCGGACGACCACGTGCCGACACCCGCTCGCCGACATAGTTGGCGATCAACGTGGCCTGGCTGTGGGTGCTTTCGCTTTCCACACCGATCTGCAGGTTGGCGATGTCGTCGGACTGCCCCTGCAAGGCCGAGCCATCGCGGATGAACAAGGTCGCCTGCACCGGTGCGGTGAAGCCGAACGGCTGCACCGTGTCGCCATCGCTGGCACTGACCTTGGACCTGGTGCGCGTGTAGTTGCCGGAGACGAACAGGCGCTTGTCGCCCCACCAAGCGGCGGCGATCGGCAACTCCAGATACTTCTTGGCCTCCAGCTCCACACCGTACAGCGTGGCCTTGGGCGCATTGATGAAGCTCTGCACGATGCCGCCGCCGGGCGCGTCGTTGACGATGGCTTCGATCGGTTTGTCGATGTTCTTGTAGAACGCGCCGACGGTGACGTACTGGCCCGGCTCGAAGAACCATTCGTAGCGCGCATCCAGATTGACCAGCTCGCTGTCGATCAGGAACGGGTTGCCGAAGAACTGGCGGTCGATATCCGGGTCCAGATATTGCTGCGGCGCCATTTCGCGGAACTGCGGGCGGGCAATGGTCTTGGACGCACCAAAGCGCAGCTGCTGGTTCTCGGCAAAATTCCAGGTCACCGTGGCCGACGGCAGCGCATAGCTGTTCTCCAACGGTGCCACACCATCCTGGCGCGTGCCGCTGAAGATGTCGTACGGATGCACCGCCTGCGTCGCCTCTTCATAACGCACCCCCACGGTGGCCCGCAGCGTCGGCACGATCTCGCCTTCGGCCTGCAGATACGCTGCCTTGACCTTCAAGGTGGCGTCATACGCTGCCGCACCGAAACTGCCGGTGGTTTCGCGCAGACGCAGCAGATCGTTGCTGAGGTTGTAGTCGGAAATCAGATAATCCACGCGCTGGTACTGGTTCAAGAACGGCAGCGGGCCATCCAGCGCCAGGAAGCGGAATTCGCGGCTCCACGCGCTACGGTCGTTGTCCAGATAGGCCAGGCCGCCCTTGACAGTGAGCTCGTGCTCCATCGGCAAGCGCCAGGTGACATCCACGCCACCACTGGCGACGGTGTCGTCGACCTTGCTGAAGCGCGTGTAGTTCTGCACACGCGAGGCGTCGTGCGCCCAGTAACCATCCAGCAGCTCGTAGCGAATGCCGGTCTCATACGGCACATCGCGGCTGGCGTTGGCCACTGCCGCGCGCCATTCGATCTTCAAATCGTCGTATTCGCCGAAGGCGTGCGTGCCGCGCAGCTGGTTGTTGATCAACTGGCGCGCGTACCACTCGGTGTTGTCGTCGCGCACATCGAAGCCGGCCAGTTCGTCGCGGCCGGCACGGCTGCGCGCCACTTTCAAGGTGTCGTGCACGTACAACGTGGTCCAGCCGATGGTGTGGCGGCCGTATTCCCACCCCAGCCCCAACATGCCGTTGCTGCGCACGTTGTTGCGGGTGGTGGCGAAATCGTAATTGGAATTGAACTCCACGCTGTCGCCGACAAAAATGCCGTCCTGCTGTTTGCCGGTGCGCGTGCGCCACTCGTTGTCGTAGCTGGCCACGGCAATGATGCCCAGCCTGGCTTCGCCCACTTCCATGCTGTAGCCGGCACTGCCACCCACGTTGACGTCCGGGTCGATGCTGTCCTTTTCCTGCAGCACATACAGGTTGGCATTGTTCAAACTGCGCCCGATCCGGCGGATGTCCTCGCGCGAGAAGCTACCCAGATCGACCCGGCGGCCGGTCTTGATCGCATCGCGCAAGGCCGCAGGCTGCTTGCGGGTGCCATCATCAAAGCCCCACTCGTCATCGCCGGAACCGTAATAGGTCAGGCCCTTTTCGCCGGTGCTGACACTATTGGCGCCGCCACCCACGGTCAACGACAGGAACGGCTTGTCGGGGATCGCCATCGATTGCAGATCGATCACGCCACCGCCGAATTCGCCCGGATAATCGGCCGAATAGGTCTTTTGCACGGTCACGCTTTGCAGCACGTCGCTGGGAAACAGATCCAGCGGCACCACGCGCTGCATCGGCTCGGGGCTGGGCAGCGGCGAGCCGTTGAACAAGGCCGAGGAATAACGCTCGCCCAGGCCGCGCACATACACATACTTGCCACGCGACAGGCTCAGCCCGGTGACACGCGTCAGCGCCACCGCCGCGCTGCTGTCGCCGGTGCGCTCCATGTCTTCGCGCGTCACGAACGAGGCCACTTCCGAGGTCTGCAGCATCGGTTCGGGAATGTAGTCGCCGCGCACCACGACCTGGTCGAGTTGCTTGGGTGCACTGTTGGCGGCAGCGCTGGAACTACTGCTGCCGCCGGCCGCATCGCTGCCGGTCGACTGCGCCATGGCGGCGCCGGACATCAGCAAGGTGGAAATGGAAAGAGACAAGCCCGTCCGCGAAAGACGGGCAACAGCAGAGGTTCGCATCGTGGGAGCCCTGGCAACAGAAAGATGACGCTGGACGCATCGCAAGGCGACGATCGGTTGCCTTGCGATGCCGTGCCTTCAGCAGGGACGATCGGCGGTCAGGCCGCAGGTCCAGCCCTGCCACCAGGTATCGTTGGCATCACGCACGCCACCGATGTAGTTCACCTGCTGGAAAAAGCTGCTCACCCCGTTCAAGCCCTGGAACGCCGGCACGGCCGTTTCGTTGGCGCCATTGACGAAGGTGTTCTGCAACGTGGACACGCCGTTGGCGACGTTGTTGGTGCCGGCCGCGAACTGGGTGGCCGCACGCGCGTCGCTGCCGAATGCGGTCGGGCAGGCGAAAAACACCGAGTGGAAGGTCCCGAGCGTGTCGGCATCGGCCAGGTTGAAGCACACCAGACCATCACCGGTGCCACCGGCAGGGCGCGTGACCACCGAGTTGTAGAACGCCGCCTGGGTGCCCTGGTTGAGCATGATCGCCGCACCAGCGCGCGCATTGCCCACGTAGGTGAAGTTGGCCACCTTCGGGCGCGAATACGGCTGGCGACGCAGGCTGCTCCATTCGTTCATGCGGTCGCCGCCGCCGGCGCGCTGCACCACGATGCCGAACTGCAGTGCACCGCTCCAGCCGGCGTCGGTATCCAGCGAATCGTCGTCGGCGCCGGTGATGACCAGGTGGTTGCCGTTGACCGTGCCGCCGAACCATTCGATCCCGTCGTCGGAGCTGTTATGGATCTGCACGTAGTCCAGACGCGTGCCGCTGCCCACACCGGCCAGGGTGATGCCCTGCAACTCGTTGTTGGGCGAAATTTCGAAGCCCGAATACATCACGCGCAGGTAGCGCATCGAACCGCTGTTGTCGGTGGCGTTGTTGCCGCCATAGAACGCGTTGGTGCCTTCCACCTGCGCCTGGCATTCCGGCGTGCCGGACACGGTGGTGCCCGGGCAGTTGTTGATCGCCGCGCGCCCCAGCACCACGATGCCGCCCCACAGGCCGATGGTGTTGGCGCTGACCGTGCCATCCAGTGCCTGGCGCGCGGTGAACACGATCGGCGCAGTCGCGCTGCCTTCGGCAAAGAGTTGCGAGCCGCGGTTGACCACGATGTAGTCGCTACCGGCCGAACCGAACAGGGTCACGCCCGGCTCGATGGTCAAGATGCCCTGCGTGCTGCCGGCCGCCGGAGCGGTGGCATTGCCGCCGCGGTCGGTGCCCACATTGACGCGGCCGCTGATCGAATACGCGGTGCCCGCGCGTGCCGGCACCACCAGATTGCCGGTGATGGTTTCCGGCAACTGGCAGGCGCGCAGCGTGTTGTTGGCAATGGTGCCGACATTGGAAAAACCGGTCGGGCAATCGGCGGCCGGGCCGGTCGGTGCGGGTGCCGGGGTCGGTGCAGGCGTGGGTGCCGGCGTCGGCGCGGGTGCAGGTGCCGGCGGAAACGCCCCTTCGCCCGGCGATGCGACACGGTCGGCACCGCCACCACAGGCCGACAGCGCCAGTGCGGTACCAAACGTCATGAGAAGTGTCTTGCTGCTGTTGCGAACGGCCATGCGGCTGATCTCCAGGTCAAAGGGTCCGGTATGAAGAGGAGTCGTCAAGAATTGGTGGCGTTCCGCGCACTGCAGTGGCGAGCACGTTCAAGATCCCCGTCACTTTTATAGCGAGCGTCTGTTTCACTTGTCTTACCGCGACACAGTTGACATACAACGGCCACACGCCGGCATGCACTGTAGAGCGATGACATACACCGACATCCCCACCGCGCTGGCCGACTGGATCGTGGCGCAGGCCGTCGCCGGCTACTCACCCGAGCAGGCGCTACAGCCGCTGCTGGATCAAGGCTGGAGCGAGCAGGACGCCATTGATGCGGTCGAGACGCTGGTGCGTGCACACATCCAGCAGCATGCGCAGGCAAACGGCTTGCCGGTGCCGGTGCGCGTGCCTGCGTTGCAACAGAGCGACGATGCCTCGCTGCTGACCTTGGGCGACCGCGAGGTGCGTGTACTGGTCAGCCTGTTGCTACCGCGCGTGGTGGTGCTGGGCGGTTTTCTTTCCGATGCCGAATGCGATGCATTGATTGCCCTGGCACAACCGCGCCTGGCGCGCTCGCGCACCGTGGACTACGACCGCCCGCATCCGATGACGCGTAGCCTGCACGCCGGCGCACCTGTTTTGGCCGGTGAAAAATGGGTAGCCACCAAGTGGTTGCGCGAGCGCGCAGTGCACATGCCTGACTGAGGGCGGCGATCAACGCGTACGCAGTTGCGACGTGCCTGACGATTTTGCTGAAGATGACCCGTCCCAACTTCTTGGGTCGGCCCCTTGCGACTGGGTGTCGAGTCGTAGCGGCGCTCAGAGATAGGCAAAAGCCGAGTGAGTCGAGCGTGCGGTGCCCTCACCAGAATGTTGGTCGGCAGCTCACCGAAAGCGGTCACACCACATGCCACGTGGGCGTGTTGCTACGTCGCTGGTGTAGGACAACGAAAGCAATCGAATTAATCTGATTAGCAGCGCGCTACAAGCATTGCTCTCACTTGCACACCGACCAACTCGACTGGTCCTTGCCCGCTCACCGTCGCGGGACCTTGAGCGGCATGGATACCGCGCCAGAGCCTACAGGGACGTACTTGCAGCGTGTCCCGCGATGGTGGGCGGGCAAGGGCCCTGCAACCAAGTTGCAGTGTTCTCGGGAGATCACCGTGTCGAAACAATCAACGCGGCCCAAACAAGCGCTGGTCGATCCGCAGCATCACAAAACGCAACGGCGTCCACGCCAGGCACAGCCCGGCAAGAATACCCAAGGTGTCGGCCAACGCATCGTAGGGATCTGCGCTGCGATTGGTAGTCAACGCACCTTGTGCGATCTCGATCCCGATCCCCAGCAGCACCAACCCGAGTGCAGCGAACACCAGCGCGCGGCGCGTGGCGAACAACTGCACCGCTCCCCAGCACAACAACGCGAACGTCAGGAAATGCTCGGCCTTGTCGCTGTTGGACGGCAACTCCGGGAACTCCGGCGGTGGCCCCATGCACACGGCAATGACTACAACGATTGCCGCGATCCACAAGCCGACCCACAACCGCGGCCGCCGAAACGGCCGTAACGCCGAAGTCACAGCCGCCACGTGAGATCGCCAGCCAGGAACGCTGGTGCAAAATCCACATCGCGCGAGAAACCCATCACCTGGAAGCGCTCGCCCATCTCGCTGGGCAAGGTCAGTCGCTTGATCTGCTCGCGCAAGCGCATGCGCCCGACTTCATCGGTGCGCGTGTCGGCCTGCGCCAACAATGCGTCCATCCCGTTACCGAGTAGAAAGCTCGCCTGTGTGCAATAACCGGCCAGCTCGAAGCCCGCGCCGGTGCCGGCCTCGGCCAATGCAGTGAAGTCCACCGATGCGGTCAGATCCTGCAGGCCCGGCCAGCGATACAGATCTTCATGCATGCGATGCCGATAGAACGCCCGCAAGGTGCCGTCTTCGCGCTGCGCACGATAGAACTCGCCACGCGGGTAACCGTAATCGACGAACAGCATCGCACCGCGCTTCAGACCGCCGGCGACCGCCTGGATCCAGTACGGCAGCTGCGGCAACAACTCGGAGCGATAACCATCGGCGAACGGCTGCTCCAGGTAGCGCTCCAGATGCCGCACCGCTGCACTGAGCAACGCATCGGCCGGCTGCTCGCCGCGTGCGAACTGCTGCTGCGCATCCAGCACCACGGTTTCTTCATACACCTGCCCATCGCGCACTGCGAAGCGCGGCGTGGGCAAGGCGTCGATGACTTCGTTGGCGAACACCACGCCATCCCAATCGTCCGGGAACGGCGCATCCAGCCATTCCACCAGATCGAACACCGGCGGGATCAGACTGCGCCCCAGCCGCTCGCGCTGGCGCTCGCGCAGGTCCGCGCTGGGCTCCAGAATCGCGTAACGCTCGGGCAGCGCATCCAGCTCCAGCAGGCGCTTGAGCGTGACTTCGGCAAACGCGCCGCTGCCGCCGCCCACTTCCAGCACCCGCGCCTGCGGGCCGAGTTGCTGCAGCACCGGTGCCAGTGCACCGGAGACGGTCGCTGCGAACAGTGGCCCAAGTTCCGGCGAGGTGACGAAATCGCCGGCTTCGCCGAACTTGCTCGCACCGGCGCTGTAATACCCCAGACCTGGCGCATACAGCGCCAGCTCCATGAAGCGCGAAAATGGAATCGCACCGCCGGCGGCCTGGATTTCGGCGCGCAGATGCGCAACCAGCCGGTTGCTGTGCGCCAGCGCGTCCGGATCGGGTGTGGGAAGGTCGGCGTGCATGCGGGCACCGGTTGCGGGGACAATGCACAGGATAGCCGAGCCCCCTGCAACGCCGAGCGAGTACGCCATGACAGACAGTTCCAAGGTGGTATTGATCACCGGTGCAGCCCGCCGCATCGGCGCGCAGATCGCCACCACGCTGCACGCCGCCGGCTACCGCGTTGCCTTGCACGCACATCGCTCCGGCGAGGCATTGGACGCGCGCGTGGCCGAGCTGTGCGCACAGCGTGCCGGCAGCGCGCAGGCCCTGCACGCCGATCTGCGGCTGCCGGACGCGCCTGCGCAATTGGTGGCCGACTGCATTGCCGGCTTCGGCCGCCTGGACGGCGTGGTCAACAACGCCTCGGCGTTCTATCCCACCGCCGTGGGCGAGGCCACGCCTGGGCAATGGGACGAATTGTTTGCGGTCAACGCGCGCGCACCGTTCTTCATCGCTCAGGCAGCGGCCGCACAGTTGCGCCAGCGTCGCGGCGCCATCGTCAATCTCACCGACCTGCACGCGCAGCAACCGATGCGCAACCACCCGCTGTACGGTGCCTCCAAGAGCGCCCTGGAAATGCTCACGCGCTCGCTCGCACTGGAACTGGCGCCGCACGTGCGCGTCAACGCGGTCGCGCCTGGCGCCATCCTGTGGCCGGAACAAGGCAAGCCCTCCGAGGCCAAGCAGGCGCTGCTCGCACGCACGCCGCTGGCGCGCATCGGCATGCCGGAAGAAATTGCCGAAGCAGTGCGATGGCTGCTGGACGACGCCAGTTTCGTCACCGGCCACACCCTGCATGTGGACGGTGGCCGCCAGCTCAGTTGAGCGGCGCGTGTCGGCCACGCGCACTCCGCTGCGAAGCGTGGAGCTCTGGGCAACGCGCGTTGGCTTGTTCGCCACCGTGGCCCAGCGCGTCGCTGCCAGGCAGTGCCTGCGCATCTAGCGTAGTTGCGCGCAGCCCCGCTCTACCGCACAGCCACACCGCGCTACTGCGTGGCGCTCAACTCCGCCACAATGGCATCCAGCTCCACTGCCGTAAACGCGCTGCCGTACTGCGGATGCGCCTGCCACAGCGCGGCCAGTGTCTGCCCGCTCAGCGGGTCGATGAAGTCCGGCGCGATATCGGCCAGCGGCTTGAGCACGAATGCGTGCTTGAGCTCGGGCCGCGGAATGCGCAGATGCCCGGGACCTTCGATGATGCAATCGCCGAAGAACACCACATCCACATCCAGGGTGCGGTCGCTGAAACGCGGGCCGCTGCGGTCACGCCCATGCGCATCTTCCAGCGCATGCAGCCAGTGATCCAGCGCATCCAGGTCCAGATCGGTCTGCAGCACCACCGCGTTGTTGACGAAGTCCGGCCCATCGAAGCCCACCGCCGGCGTGCGATACGCAGGGGAGACGGCAAGCTGGCCAAAGCGCGCACGCAAGGCGTCAACGGCCAAGCGCAGGTAATGGGTCGGCTGGACATTGCTGCCGAGGCTGAGAAGCACGGTGGTCATGCGTTATTCGCGCATGCGGCCGGCGTGGGCGTCAACTGTTGCCATCGCGCCGCACCTGCAGATGCCTGTGCGGCGCGCGCTAAAACCTGGGGTCAGGCCACTTCCAGCGCGTGCGCCACAGCGCGGAACACCCGGCGCATTTCCAGCGGTTTGCGCAGCACATGCACCGGCAGATCCGGCGGAAAGTGCGCACGTTGCAGCGGCGCGCCGACGTCTTCCAGCACGATCGCCGGGCCCTGATATCCCAGCTCCTGCATGCTCAGCAGCACGCTGACCGCCGAGAGCAGGATGATGTCGCTGTCGATGATCACCAGGTCCGGCATCGCGTGCTGCTGCACCAGCTGCAGCGCCGCGGCACCATCGCTGGCCAACTGCGGCTGGTAGCCCTGGCTGGAGAGCGCATTGCCCAGCAGCGACAGGCGCGTGGCCTCGCCATCCACCAGCAGAATGCGTTGCCCATGGCCAAGCGCGAGCGGCAGTTCGGTTTCGGTCACTGCCACCGACGCCGCGCGCATCGGCACGATCATGTCGAAGCGCGTGCCTTCGCCCAGGCGGCTGTCGACCACGATGCTGCCGCCGTAGCTTTCCACGATGCGCTTGCACGAGATCAGCCCCAGCCCGGTGCCATCGACCTTGGTGGTAAAGAACGGGCTGAACAAGCGTGCGCGGGTGTCCTCGCTCATGCCCACGCCGGTGTCGGCCACGCTCATGCGCACGCGTGTGCCGTCGTGACGGTCGGCCGACAGGATCAGGGTGCCGCCCGCAGGCATCGCCTGGATCGCGTTCAAGCCCAGATTGAGCAGGCACTGTTGCAACTCGGTGTAGTTGGCCTCGATGACCAGGTCCAACGCGATCGTGTCCACCTGCAGGCGCACGCCATCGGGAAGGCTGCTTCTGAGCAGCATCTGCACCGCCTGGAACAGATTGGCGATGGACACCTGCTCGCGTGGCTTGTTGGACCCGCGCACGAACGAAAGCATCGACTCGGCCATTTCATGCCCGCGCCGGCCGCACTCGGCCACCAAGTTGGCCAGCTGGCGCAGCTGCGGGTCGTCGCTGCGCCCGGCCAGCAGGTCGGGCACGATCAGCAACGGCTGCAGGATGTTGCGCAGGTCGTGGCTCAGGCCGGCAGCCAGCATCGCCAGGCTTTCCAGGCGCTGCGCCCGCATCAGCTCGTTTTCCACGCGCTGCCGTTCCAGGTCCGCACGCGCCTCGCGCACCGCGCGAATCACAGCACTCGGCAAGCGCTTGGGGTTGTGTTTGATGATGTAGTCGTTGGCGCCGTCCTGCAGTGCCTTGACTGCGGTCTCCTCGCCCATGGTGCCGGAGACGAAAATGAAGGGCGTGGCGCCACTCTGGCGCACCAGGCGCAGCGCCTGATGGCCGGAAAACCCGGGCATGCTCAGATCCGACAACACGATGTCCGGCTGGAACGTCTCCAGTGCGCCGCGCAGCGAGGGCGCGCTGTCCACGCGCTCGAACGCCGCATCGATGCCGGCATCCAGCAACTGATCGGACAACAGCTCGGCGTCTTCTGGCGAATCTTCCACCAGAAGGATCTTCAGCTGCTCCAGTTTGCCCCCCTCATGCGGCATGATTCAGTCCAGCTCCGGTGCCTGATTGATGACCGCCCAGAAGGTGCCGAGCGTCTTGACTGCGTTGAAGAACTGATCGACATCCACCGGCTTGACCACATAGGCGTTCACGCCCAGGTCCCAGCTGCGGGCCAGGTCGCTCTCTTCGCGCGAGGACGACAGGATCACCACCGGCAGGCGCTTGAGCGTCTCGTCGCTGCGCACCTGCTTGAGCACTTCCAGCCCGTCCAGGCGCGGCATCTTGATGTCCAGCAGCAACACTGCCGGCAAGCCCTCCTCGCGGTCGGCGAACGCGCCGCGACGCAGCAGGTAATCCATGGTTTCCACGCCGTCCTCGACGTGCACGATGGGATTGGCCAGACGGGCTTCGCGCAAGGCGTCGACCGCCATCTCCGCATCGGCCGGGCTGTCTTCTGCCAGAAGAATGGTACGGATGGCGGTCATACGCTGAACTCTTGATTGGGCGCTTCAAGCGCAGGAGGTAACACGAAATAAAACGTGGCGCCTTCGTCGACGACGCCTTCGGCCCAGACCCGGCCACCGTGACGCGTCAACACGCGCCGCACGCTGGCCAGCCCGATGCCGGTACCAGCGTATTCGCTGGCCTTGTGCAAACGTTGGAACACACCGAACAATTTGGCGCTGTATTCCATGTCGAAACCGGCTCCGTTGTCGCGCACGCTGAACTGATGGCCGCCGTCGGCCATCGGCGTGTAAGTGACCTCCACTCTGGCCACCTCGCGCTTGGCGCTGTACTTGACCGCATTGCCGAGCAGGTTCATCCACAGCTGGCGCATCATGTTTTCGTCGGCCACCAGCACCGGCAGCGGCGCGATATGCCAGTCCACACGGTGGCCGGTGTTCTCGCTCTGCACGTTGGAATCCAGAATCGCGCGCGTTTCGGCCACCAGCGATTGCATGTCCACCGCCTGCAGGCGCAGCGCACTGCGGCCCAGGCGCGAATACACCAGCAGGTCGTCGATCAGCGAGGCCATGCGCCGCGCCGAGCTGCTGATCACTTCCATGTAATGGCGCGATTTCTCGTCGGCCGCATCGCCCAGATGGCGGGCCAGCTTGTCGGAGAATCCGGCCACGTGCCGCAACGGCGCGCGCAGATCGTGCGAGACCGAATAACTGAAGGCTTCCAGTTCGCGGTTGACCTCCGACACCTGCTCCACCTTGCCTTCCATCTGCCGGTTGAGCTCCTGGATGCGCAGCTGCGCGGCCTTCTGCAGGCTGATGTCGCTGACCGTCATCAGCACCACGTCTTCGTCGGTGGTGTCGGGCAGCGGCATGCGGCGTGCGTTGATCAACATGGTGCGCAGCACGCCATCGGCAGCGCGCTGCTCGTGTTCGTAATCCCACAGCTCGCGGCCACGCAACAACACATCGGCCAGCCGCTGATGGATCTGCGTATCGCGCCAGACGCCCTCGCCCACATCCTCCAGCGCCATCACTTCGTTGCCGCGCTCGTCCAGGCCATACAGCTCGGCGAAGGCGGGGTTATGCAACATGATGCGCTGGCTGGCATCCAGCAGCACGATCGGCTCGCGCACGGTCTGCAGCACCGAGCTGGCACGGCCATTGGCACGCAGGTATTCCTGCTCGGCCGCCAGCCTGCGCCGGATCTGCCGCTGCAGCAGCCAGATCACCGTGCCCAGCAGCAACAGCTGCACCGCCAGCGCCGCCCAGCTCAGCACCGCGTAATGCATGCGCTCGGTCTCGGCGCGCGCATTGCGCAGCGCCAGCAGGCGGCCTTCGGCGCCCTGCAGGTCGTCGATCAACACGCGGATCGGGTTGTTCAAGGTCATGTCGTTGATCAACGCACGGATCTGTTCCGGCGCAGTGGTCACCGCGATGCGCTCGGCCAGCAGCAGCCGGCGCTCGATGGTGCTCTGGATCCGCCCGATGCGCACCAGTTGCGCGGGGTTGTCCTTGGTCAGTTCGATCAACCGCTGCACCGCCGCCAGCGCCTCGCGCCGCCCGCGGCGCATGCGCTCATGCAGCGCCTCGCGTTCCACACCGTGCGAGCGCATCAGCGCCGCCGATTCGGTGTCGCGCATCGCCGCTTCCAGCCGCTGCGCGGTTTCCTGCACTTCCTGGCTATGCGACACCCACACTGCAGCCTGGTTGGCGTTGCGCGCCATCTGCTGCAGCAGCAACGCCGGCACCACCACAATCAGGAACACGGCAACCGCCAACAGAGGCAGGCGCCAGCGATCCCACTTGTCTGCTTGGACCGTTGTTTGCATTGCTAGATCGGTTTCCGCTCGCGGCAAGGGCCAAGGACAGATCGGCATTGTCTCCGATCATGCCCCGTACCAGATTAATGATTCAGACAAATCACGTCGAGTCGTGACATAGCTGAATGGGCATAGCATACGTGCAGTAAACGTGAAATCCGCGCGAGAAGAAAGCCCGTTCATCGGCCAGATCGCCTGCTATCCGTGTTTGCGTCGAGACGCTGGCCGCCTCAACGGACGCAGCCAAACAGGCCCGAAGGCTTGTCGCGACAGCCATCCTTTCTGGCCAAGACTGCCTCTTTTTTATCGCTATCGAAATCGCCCTAGGAATTTCGGCGAGAACAGCGCTGGCCATGCCACATCGCGATGCGACGCGGCTAAACACGGCTCGGCTGTCGCGCGCGTCTTCTTGCCTGAGCCACCTGCCTCGTTGCGCAGGAAAGGCAGCCATAAAAAAGGCGCACTCCGTGGAGTGCGCCTGGTGCCCGGGTCCCCCGCCTCGCCTCGGCGGCCCCGGCATTTACCGCGGCTGCGCTTACTTCTTCGCAGCGGTGACCTTCAGGCCGGTCGACTTGACGCTCTTGACGCCTTCGATGCCCTTGGCAACTGCCACAGCCTTGTCGTGTTCGGCCTGGGTGGCGACGGCGCCGGTCAGCGTCACGATGCCGTTCTTGGTCTCGACCTTCACGTCGGTACCGGAGACATTGTCGGTGGCCAGCAGGTCGGCTTTGACCTTGGTGGTGATCCAGGTGTCGGTGACCGGCTTCTTGGACTCGTTCATGCCGGCAGCGTGGTCCTTGTGATCGGCATGTTCCTGCGGTGCCGCAAATGCCTGCGACGCGCCAAGGGTCAGACCGAGCGACAGCGACAGAGCCAGCAACTTACGTGCATGCGTCATGGTGTTCATACCAAGCACCTCCTGTTGAATGTGGGCGCAGCTTGCAGTGGCGCTCGTAGAGCAGGCGTGACCGCCGCATGCAGGGGTTGTGAACCCTGCACACACGGGTATGTGCAATACCATGCGGGCTCCCTTCGTCGTTGCGATGAACCGTTTTCAATGCCTAAACCGTTCAATCTGGCTGTCGTCGGCTACGGCTATGTCGGCCGCACCTTCCATGCACCGCTGATCGCAAGCACCCCCGGCCTGCACTTGCACAGCGTGGTGTCGTCCAAGCCGCAGCAGCCGCATGCCGACGTCCCCGGTGCGAACGTGGTTGCCGACCTCGACAGCGCGCTGGCAGACCCGGCACTGGATGCAGTGGTGCTCGCCACGCCGAACCAGACCCATGCGCCGTTTGCGCTGCGGGCGCTGGCTGCCGGCAAGCATGTGCTGGTGGACAAGCCGTTTGCGCTGGATGCGACGCAGGCCCAGCAGATGGTGGATGCCGCCAACGCGGCCGGACGCATCATCAGCGTGTTCCAGAACCGCCGTTGGGATGCGGACTTTCTCACCGTGCGCCGGCTGATCGAAGAAGGCCAGTTGGGCGATGTGGTGGAGTTCCACTCGCACTTCGATCGTTATCGCCCGCAGGTGCGTGACCGTTGGCGCGAGAGCGATGTTCCCGGCGCCGGGCTCTGGTACGACCTGGGCCCGCATCTGCTCGATCAGGCGGTGCAGCTGTTCGGTCTGCCTCAGGCAATCGGCGCGGATCTGCAACGTCAGCGCGAGCAGGCACGCAGCGTCGATTATTTCCACGTCACCCTGCAGTACCCGCGCCTGCGCGTGATTCTGCATGCGGGGTCGCTGGTGGCCGACAGCAGCCTGCGCTTCGTCGTGCACGGCACGCGTGGCAGTTACCTCAAGCACGGCCTGGATACGCAGGAAGACCAGCTGCGCGCCGGCCGTCGCCCCGGCACGGTCGGCTGGGGCGTCGATCCATTACCGGGCACGCTCACCCGCGTGGATGACGAAGGCCGTGTCCACACCCATCAACCCGACAATCTGCCGGGCGACTATCGGCAGTGTTATGCCGCCTTCCGCGACGCGCTGGCCGGCACCGGCCCGGCGCCGGTCGGTGGCAGCGACGCGGTGCAGCTGATGCAGCTGCTGGACCTTGCGCAACGCAGCGCTGCGGACGGCCAGGTGCTGTGGCTGGACGCTGCACACAGGCGATAGCACCTCTGTGCAGGCACGTGCCTGGATACACGCACGCGTCTGGATACACATGATCGGTGTTGCGCGTCTGCTGTATATCGAAAGAAAACACCAATGCGCGCCGCAACAAAGACGCGCATTGGATTACTAGCGCATCGACGCGCTTATGCGTCCTTGCTGCCGATCGTCGGCGCTACCGAGGTCGTGGCCATCACTGCGTGGCCACCGAACTGGTTGCGCATCGCCGCCAGCAATTTGTCGGTGAACGAATCCTTGTCGCGCGAGCGCAACCGCTCCATCAGCGACAAGGTGATGACCGGCGCCGAAACTTCCAGGTCGATCGCTTCGGCCACCGTCCAGCGGCCTTCGCCCGAATCGGCCACGAACGGCGCAATGCCGGCCATGGTCGGGTTGTGCGTCAATGCATCGGCAGTCAGATCCAGCAACCACGAACGCACCACGCTGCCATCGCGCCAGATTTCGGCAACCTGGTGCAGGTCCAGCGCAAAATCGGTCTTGTGCTGCATCAGCGCGAAGCCTTCGGCATAGGCCTGCATCATTCCGTATTCGATGCCGTTGTGGACCATTTTGGTGAAGTGCCCGGCACCGCTCGAGCCCACCCGTCCCCAGCCTTTGTCCGGCGCCGGTGCGAGCGTTGCCAGCACCGGATGCAACGCGGTCACCGCCGCTTCGTCGCCACCCACCATCAAGCTATAGCCTTCCTGCAGACCCCAGATGCCGCCGCTGGTGCCGCAATCGACAAACGCAATGCCGCTGGCCTGCAGCAGCGCTGCGCGACGCTGCGAATCCTTGTAATACGAATTGCCGCCATCGATGACGATGTCGCCGGCCTGCAGCAACGGCAGCAGCTGCGCCAGGGTGTCATCGACGATCTTGCCCGCCGGCACCATCAACCACAGCACGCGCGGGCTCGGCAGCGCCGATACCAGTGCCGCCAGCGCATCGGCGGTGACAACGCCCTTGGCCTGCGCGCTGCTGCGCGCGCTCGCGCCCGGATCGTAGCCATGCACACGATGCCCGCCGTTGACCAGGCGCTCGGCCATGTTGGCGCCCATGCGGCCCAGTCCCACCATACCCAGTTCCATAATCGCTCCTCATGATCTGATCAGTGCAGGGTGCCACGCTCGACGTACGCTGGCGTGGCGGAATTCTCAATGGATCGTTCCGCGGCGGTGCCGGCGCTGCACTGCTGCAGCTGCCAATCGATCCACCGCCAGTACAAGGTGGTGCGCAGATTGTGCAAGGTCAGGTCGATGGCATACGGCGTGCGCGGGTTACGGTCGAGCAGGCGCGCCACGTGATAGCCGATCGGCTTGGTGCCCTTGGGATGCACATAGACCAGAAACCCGCGATAGAACGGGTCGTCCAGCAACGTCTGCAATTGCTGCAGCTGGGTCTGCTGCTGCGGGTCGAGCGTGGCGCGTAGCATCGCATCGCCTTGGTAGAGCAGGCGCTCGAAGCGGCGCTTGCCGGGCCCTCTTAGTTGTTTGGCCAGCTCCCAGATCTGCCGGTTGCGCGCGTCGTAATACGCAAACCCACCGTGCCGGGCCAGCGCCCGCGCAGCTGCGTCGCTGACGTCCACCACCACGAAATTTTCGGCCTGGTTATGGATGTCATCCAGATAGGCCTTGTCGAACACGTGCGCAATGAAACCCGGTGCGCCCACAAACGCCTGCCGCCCAAGCTGCGAGGTCTTCACCGCCTTACCATCGGCGAAAAATTCGCCGGCATGCGCACCGAGCAGAATGCTGTCGGTGTCGTGCAAGGTCAGAAACGTGCCAATCGACATTTCGCCCGGCGTAAACGCCTGGTCGAAGCCGGCATCGCCGAACAATTCGCGCTGGGTGGCGAGCTGGGCCACCTGTCGGCCCACCCCGCACTCCGAACGCACCTGGCCGCGATAGAACGCATCCAGTGCCTGCGCATTGCTGCCGCGCGGCTGGTAGCCGCGCCCGAAACTGCGAAAACCGCTCCAGCCCTGCGCCGCTGCACCACGCCAGCCAAACCCGATCCACCCCAGCTGCAGCGCGGAAAACCGGTAGCGCGGGTTGTTCTGCAACTGCGTCACCGCACGGCGTGTGGCTGCGCCGACTTCGAAGGCATACGCGCATTGCGTGGCCGCATCGTCCAGCAAGGCGGCCAGCGCTGCGCCACGCTGTTGCGTCGTCCACTGCGCCGGAAGCGTCAGCTGCAGATCCCCGGCGGCCTGCGCCTGCGCGAGCGTACCGCGCGTGCATGGCGCACCGCGCCGGATCACCGGCGCATTTATCGGTGCGTCCACCGCAGCGCGATGGATGGTCCAGCCCAGCCGTCGCAGCAGCGCTTCCACGCAGTCTGCGCTGGCGGCCTTGGTCGTTTCGCTCGGCGCAGCAACCGCCACCTGCAGTAGCTGCGCGGCAAGCAGTGCGCTGGCACATACCAGCGCGCTCAATCGGCACCGCCCCGCGTGGCGCAGCATCGGCATCAACGTAAAGGTCGATCGCGGTGACGACGAACGGTCGTGCGCGTGGACAGAACTCATCGGTGACATGCGCAACGAACGGTTAGCACAACGCCGCATCCTCAGACGTAGAAAGCCCCGGCATGACCGGGGCTCGCTGGAATCAATTCGAACAAAGCACTCGCCAGACTCAGCGACGCTCGCAGACGCGCTCGACCTGCCGATTGCCGTTGGCCTGCTGACGATTGCCCTGGATGGTACGGCCAGCTGCACCGCCAGCCACTGCACCGGCCACGGTCGCCAGCTTCTTGCCGTTGCCGCCGCCGACCTGGTTTCCCAGCAGGCCACCGATCGCAGCACCCGCCAGGGTGCCGCCGATGCGGTTCGGGTCGGTCGAATTCTTCTGCACTTCGACATTACGGCAGCGGACGCGGGTGCCATCGTTGAACCTGCGCCCTTCGTCTGCTTCCGAATAGCGCTGCTGGTGCGAATAGTTTTGGGCCTGGGCGAAGGTGCTCGTCGCCATCAAGCCGATCAGGGACATACCCAGCAGGGATGTGCGCATTTTCATCGTTGCTCTCCACGTTTCTCGCCCGCTCGGCGAGCCATGGGCGCACTCTGGCCACCGGGTCGAGAACACAACGTGAAGCGCGCAACCGGCTATTCAGGTTTCGGGGCGGAGTGTGAACCGCGCCGTCACGGCTGCGTGGCGGGCTCGCTTTGCGGCAGCTTGGCCGGCGCTGGCGGCGGATCCTGCGCTTCGACCGGCAATGGGGCCACCGGCGGCTGTGCATCGGGTGCAGGCGCCGTCGTTGCAGCGGGTGCAGGCACTGCCGAGGTCGGGGGACTCGCTGCAGGGGTGGCCGGGGCAACAGCAGCCGGCACGGGTGCCGCTGCGTGTGCCGGTGCTGGCGCCGGCGCTGCACCCGCGGCAGCAGGCACTGCTTCGGTCACATTGGGCAGATACGAGTTCAGGCGTTCGAAGAAGCGCTTGTAGAAGGCCGCATCCTGCACCGTGGTGCTGGACACGCGCACCAGCGAATCGCCGCTGCTGCCGACCGGCAACGACAACGAGCCCAGCACGCCAACGCCCACACTGGCAGAGGTCGAGCTCTTCTTCAGCGCGTAGCGGTCCTGCAGCGCACTGACGAACACCTGCGCCTTGCCGCCATCCTGGGTGGCGCAGGAAATGCGCAGGTTGAGCTGTTCGCTCTTGTCGGCTTCCTTGAGCTGGAAGTTCTTGCTGCCTTCCACCGCGGCGGCATCCGCACGCGTCACGGCGTAGCCCTGGCTCAACAGCACGCGCCGCGCCGCTTCGCAGGCTTGCGGCGAACTGGCGGCCACACTGCGCGAATAGGTGTCATCGGAGTTGAACGACTCGCGCATCAGCATGGTGTCGCCCTTGCTGCCGCCACAGCCAGCCAGGGTTGCCAGCGCGCCAAGCAATGCGCCGCGCGCAATCAGGGAAGAACAAGACATAGGGAAATTCCGGCATCCAAAACCGGCACAGAGCATAGCGGCAACCCATGTGCTCGCGGCGTCGCGTTACCGGATCAGGGCAACGGCGGTTCATCCGCTGGCAGTTGCAGGTCCACCTGCAGGCGGCCGCCATCGGCGCCGATGCACCCGGCGCGCAGGTAGTGGTGCACACGCACCGCCGCCAGCGCCACCGGGGCACGGCATGGCTCGCCCCACAGGCTCAATGCGAAGCCCTGCTGCTGCAGCCAGTGGGTGAGGCGGTCCCATCGCGGTTGTTCGGCGCGCAGCATCAGGTCCAGATCGGCCGGGCCCAGGGGCACCAACGTCGGCGACGCCAGTCAGCGCGCGTAGCTGCCATGCACCATCACCGGCAAGCCCTGCGCGTGGACCGCCTGCAGCAACTGCGCGGCCTGCTGCAGATCCAGCTGGGCACGGCACTGCTGGAAGATCAGCACGTATTCGTGGCTGCGGTCGCCGATGCGTAAGGCATGCCAGCGACCGGCCTCGTCCTGCAGCGGCACGCGCCGCTGCAGGCTGGGCGCTGCGGCGCGCAGACGCGCCAACAGCGGTGAAACAGGCAACAACGCGATGTCGTCGATGGATGTGTGCATGGTGAGCCCTGCGCGCCGCGTGTCAGCGTCGCGCGGCGTCGGCACGCGCGCGCACCTGTTCCAACGTCCACTCCTGTTGCGACACGCCGTTTTCCCACACCGTCACCAGCGCATCTTCGCTGTCGGCATGCATGCCCACCTCATCGAGCAAGGCGCTGCGATAACTGCCATCGTTGCGGTCACGCAGCAGGGTGAGCCGGCCACGCTTGCTCTGCTTGCCCTGGTCGGTGATCGGGTCCTTGTAGACATCGATCCACTGCCCGTCCACACGCACCGCCGAGCACTTCAACGCAAACTTCTGCGTGTCGCGGTCCACCTTCTGCAGCAACGCACCGCCCATGCCGAAGGCCACATTGTCGGCGGCATAGCCGGCAGCGGTGATGCGTTCCAGAATCGCGCGCAACGAGGTGGGGTTGATGCCGTCGCCCTGGATCACCCGCACATGATTGAGCACCTTGTACCCCTTGCCGTTGACCTGATGGCCGAACGCCTCGTCCAGCAGCACAAGGCATTGTTCGACCACATCCACCGGATCGCCGGAGTCCGGACGGATCACCACCGTTGCACCGGAGGCGATCACTTCTTCGCGCAAGGTGGTGCCCCAATGCTCGGCAATGGCGCGGTAGATGTCGTAGCTGTCCGACACCACCGCCACGATCGATCCCGGGCGCGCGAACTGCGTCAGCATGTTGCGATACGCATCCACTTCGCGCTCGCGGCCCCAGCTGGTGATGGTGCTGTGCTCGGCAGCGGGGATCGAATACCCGGCCACCGGCGTGTGGTAATGCGCGCGGGCCAGCAGCAAGGCCGACAAGGTGTCGGTGCCAAGAAAATTCACCAGATGCGCGGCACCGCCCAAGGCAGCCGAGCCCAGGCTGGACACCCCACGCGCGCCAAAGTCGTGCAGCTTGAATGGCAGCTGCCCTGCCGGATCGTCGCTGGTGCGCTCCAGATAGTCGCGCACGATCTGCTTCACCTGCCAGCTCACCGTGGCCACCGTCACCGGGTACCACACGCGCAGCAACAAGGTTTCCAGATACGACGGCACCCAGAACGCCTTGGCGTCGGTGGACTCGATCGTCATCAGCACGTTGTGGGTGGGAACCACCGCACCTTCGGGCACCGCGCGGATGCGAATCGGCAACTGCCCGCCCAGCCGGTCGACGATATCGCGCCAGCCGGCTTCGTTGAACGGCTCGCCGTGCGCGGCCAGCAGCGCCTTCGCATCGTCGATGTCGGCGTGCGTCACCGGCCGGCTGATCGCTTCTTTCAGGATCGATTGCAGGCCGAAGAACACGGTCTGCTCGTACACGCCACCGCGCGATTCGACGTAGAAAAACGAGGCATCGGTGCCGGGCGGATATTGCAGCCAGTGGCTGGCCTTATAGCTATCGGTATCGAGCAGCAGGTTATCGAGGTAATGCATGACGGAAGCGCCTTCGCGTCGAATGAACCAGCGGTCTGTCCGCCGGCGGGAGGTCACGGTTCAAGCGGTTGCCGCGCGAGCTGCCTATTGCATCACGGCAGCACTCAGCCGGTGCACTCTCAGCCGCGGCCCAGGAAAAATTCAAGAATATGCAGATGGTCTTCGTACAGCCGCGGGCCCATCGCCATCACTTCGGCGATCGGAATCCAGCGCGCTTTATCGGCATCGTCGCCACCGCGCACCGCAGGCAATGCGCCGGCAGGGAACTCGAAATGAAACGCATGGGTAATGGTGCGCCCGCGCTGGCTGCGCTCGGGGTGATCGAAGACCTGTTTGCCACGCAACGAGCCCTTCAGCACCGGCAGCGGCAGCTTGAGGCGGGTTTCCTCGCGCAGCTCGCGCAGGCAGCAATCCAGCAGGCCTTCCTCCTGGCCGACAAAACCGCCCGGCAGCGCCCACAAGCCCTTGCCCGGCTCGGCACGACGCCGCACCAGCAACACATGGCCCGAATGCACCACCACCGCATCGGTAGTGACGAAGGTGGGCCGATACGGCGCGTCTTTCCACGCGGCGCGGTACTGCTCGATGAAACGGTATTCGGCCACCAGCTGCGCATAGCTCGGCGAATTGCGCCGGAACGCTTCCAGCATGTCGTACACCGGCGCCGGCACATTGCCGCGCAACATCAACAGCCCGCCATGGAACCCGATATCGCCGGCCTCGAACAGATAACGGCGCAACTCGGTGGCAGACAGCGTGGCCGTGTGTTGCACATCTTCCAGCGGCCACTGCGGAAACTCACGCAGGTAGTCGCTGCTGGCATCCTTGTCCATGCCGATCAAGCCAATATTCGCATCCAGCGTGCCGCCATCGGCGTGCACCGCTTCGGCAACCTGGCGCTGCACCTCGGCGATCCACAGGCTTTCATTGTAGAGGTGGTCGCGCAGCGGCCGCACGAGCAGCCGCGCGGTTTCGTCCGGCAACGCAGACTCGATCATCACCGCGCGTTCGGCCACCGTCCAAGGATTACGAATGGTGCGGGGCGTGTCGGCCGAGCCGATCAGCACGATGAGCTTTTTCGCCTTGCCCAGCGCGTGGCGGGCGACGGCGGCGTGGCCGTTATGAAAGGGCTCGAAACGCCCGATAAACACGAGATAGTCGTACGGTGTTGCCATGAGAATCCCTCACGGTTGGCTAGCAGCCAGCGGTCTATCCGCTGGCTTGGTGCAAACGCTACGCCGATGCGCGATAACGTCAAGCCGGCGCCATGTCGCAATGACATTTCGGTCATGCAGTCCAATTAGACTCGTCGACTGGTCCCTGAGGAATCCGCCTGCATGCCACGCCTGTCCTTTCGCGCTGTGTCACGTTCCTTGCTCGCGGCACTCGCGCTGCTGTGCATCGCCCTGCCTGCATGGGCTGCACCCGCGCCTGCGCCCTTGCGGGTGATGTCGTTCAATGTGCGCGTGCCGGTGGACACCGACGGCGACAAGCGCTGGAGCGTGCGCCGCACGGCGATGGTGGCATCGATCGAACACGCACACCCGGACGTGTTCGGAACGCAGGAGTTGGTGCAGGAACAGGCGCAGTATCTGGCTGCACAGCTGCCTGATTACCGTTGGTTCGGCAAAGGCCGCGACGCCGACGGCAACGGCGAACACGTGGGCGTGTTCTACGACAGCCGCACGTTGTCGGTGGTGGAATCGGGCGACTTCTGGCTATCGGAAACGCCACAGGTGCCGGGCAGCAGCAGCTGGAACACCGACCTGCCGCGCATGGTCACCTGGGCCTTGTTCGAACGCCGCAGCGACAAGCGCCGCTTTTACCTGTTGAACACCCACTTGCCGCATCGCGATCAAGACGAAGCCGCACGCGAACAGGGCGCACGCCTGATCCTGTCACGCATCGCAACGCTTCCTGCCGATGTTCCGGTGGTACTGACTGGCGACTTCAACAGCGATCCCGACCAGGGCACCTATCGCACATTGACCGCCGTGCTCGACGATGCGCGCACGCATGTCACAAAGCCGCAGGGCCCGGAAAAAACCTTCCAGGATTTCACCACGCAGCCAACCCGACGCATCGACTGGATCCTGTTCCGTGGCCTGATGCCTACGCGCTTCACCACGCTGGAGATGCGCCCGGGCAGCGTGCTTCCTTCCGATCATTATCCGGTGCTGGCCGAGTTTTCCTGGCCGCACTGACATCGCTACGGCTTTGTTCTGCCTGTCTGAAGCAGCGCCCCTGCGTGCGATTGTGATGGCGGGAAGGCCAGGACCCTGCAGCCAAGCCGCAGGTCATCCGCTCTGGGGAGTACCAAAAGAAAAAGCCACCGCATGCGGTGGCTTTTCTACAGGACGAACATCCCGATGCGATCAATCCGCCCAACGCCCCGGCGCGGTCGACTGCGGCAACACTTGCGCCGACAGCGGCTGGTCCTGCGCCAGCAGGCCCAGTGCGTCGGCCAGGATCGCCGCCGATTCATGCAGCAACGGATCCGGACGCTTTTCCGCGGCTTTTTCGCGGGCGGTGTCCTTGACGATATCGCGCTCGTTACCGGTCAGGCCGTCATCGCTGTCTTCGGCAAGCGGATCCAGCGGCAGACCGAGTTGCTTGCGCACCTGCTGGCGGTCCTTGCGCTGCTGGTCCTGCTTCTGGCGCTCGGCAACGCGCTCGGCTTCGTTCAGCGAGATGTACTTCTTGGCCTTTTCATCGCGGAACTGCTTGACGTCTTCTTCCCACCACTGGAATTCCTTGTCGGTAGCAATGCGTGCGGTGTGCAGCGCCTGCAACTTGGGTAGCAACGGCGCGAAGTTGCCGTATTGGGTGTGCGGCGCGGCGGCAATACGTGTCCACGGCAGCGCATTGTCGTAAGTGCTCTCGCCGAATTCGGTGGCATCCACGCTGGCCGGGAATGCAATATCCGGCACCACGCCCTTGTGCTGGGTACTGGAGCCGCTGACACGGAAGAACTGCGCGATCGTCAGCTTGACCTGCCCATAGCGCTGACCTTCTGCGGCCGGCCAGCGGTCCAGGTCGACGATGTTCTGCACGGTGCCCTTGCCGAAGCTGGTTTCACCGATCACCAGGCCGCGACCGTAGTCCTGGATCGCACCGGCAAAGATCTCCGATGCCGACGCCGAACCGCGGTTGATCAACACGCCCAGTGGACCGTCCCACGCCACCTTGGGATTGCTGTCGCCATTGACGGTGACACGGCCGCCGGATTCGCGCACCTGCACCACCGGCCCCTGCTCGATGAACAGCCCGGTGAGTTCGATCGCCTCATCCAGCGAACCACCACCGTTGTTGCGCAGGTCCAGCACCACGCCGTCGACCTTGTCGGTCTTGAAGCCGGCCAGCAGCTTGGCAACGTCGCGGGTCGCGGAGGCGTAATCGGTCGCGTTGCGACGACGGCCTTCGAAATCCTGGTAGAAGCCCGGCAGCTTGATGATGCCGATGCGACGTTCCGGCTCGCTGCCCTTGGCAGGCAGGGTGATGGTCTCGCCCTTGGCAGCCTGTTCGGCCAGACGCACCTTTTGCCGGGTCAGCGTCACCGTGCGGTGCTTGCCATCGATGCCCGATTCGGCCGGGATGTACTCCAGGCGCACCTGGGTGTCCTTGCTGCCGCGGATCTTTGCCACCACATCGTCGATGCGCCAGCCGATCACATCTTCAATCGCGCCGTTCTTGGCCTGGCCTACGCCGACGATGCGGTCACCCGGCTTGAGCGTGCCATCCACCGCTGCCGGACCGCCCGGGATCACCTCGCGGATCACCACCATGTCGTCCTGCTTCTGCAACTGCGCGCCGATGCCTTCCAGCGACAGCGACATCTGCTGGTTGAACGTCTCGGCAGTGCGCGGAGTGAAGTAATCGGTATGCGGGTCGACGGCGTTGGTATAGGCATTGACGAAGAACTGGAACACGTCCTCGCCCTTGAGCTGCTTGACCGAATCGGCCAGTGCCACGTACCGCTTGTCCAGCGTCTTGCGGATGTCTTCGGGCTTCTTGCCAGCCAGTTGCAGGCGCAGCCAGTCGTTCATCACCGACTGGCGCCACAACACATCCAACTGCTTGTCGTCTGCCGCCCACGGCACGTCCTTGCGGTCGTACTCGAACTTGTCGCTGCCGCTGAAATCGAAGTCCTGCTTGAGCAGGTCGCGTGCGTATTTGACGCGCTGGTCGACACGCTTCTTGTAGACCGAAAACACCTGGAACGCCGGCTCCAGATTGCCGCCGCGCAGTGCATCGCTCACGCCGGCCTGCAGTGGCGCAAAGCCGTCGATGTCGGCCTGGGTGAAGAACTGTTTGCCGCCATCCAGCGTTTCCAGATAGCGCTTGAACACGTCCTTGGACATCGCCTCGTCCAGCGTGCGCGGACGGTAGGCGTAGCGGCTATCGGACAGCAGGCCGTAGACCAGCTTGGTGGCCGTCGCCTGGTCGGGCGTGGCAGCGGCAGGCAACGCGGTATCGGCGCGCGCCAGCAATGCCATCGGAGTGGTCAACACCAGCGCCAGCAGGCCGGCCTTCATGGACGCAGAAACGTTGTAGGTCATCGAATGGCTCTCGGCACAGGGCCGATGAAAGGAAAGCGGTGAACGGATCAGACAGCATGACAGTGCCGAAAGTTGCTGGCGTTGTCATCCGCTGGCCGAATCAGCCTAGCGCCGGGCCTGTATCGGATTGTGAACGAGACCGCACCCTGCCACCTGGCGCCTGATGGGCCAGAGACGACGCGGCCCCGCGCAATGCACGGGGCCGACTGGATTGTTCGACTTGGAACAGATCTGGAATGGCGGACGCAGCGTCATCCGTGGTCGACGAATTAGCTACTGACGACACACGCAAACGGCTGCTCCGGCGCTCCAAGCAACCGGCGAGCGGGAATCGAACCAACCGCCACTCACGAACGCACCGTGGCGGCCATCCGACCGCCAACCGATCACTCAGGCAGCGACGCCAGCGCCGGCCGCCTGACGATCGGCGTGATACGACGAGCGCACCATCGGCCCGGAGGCGACATGGCTGAAGCCCAGCGCGTTGCCGTACTCCTCCAGCGCCTTGTATTCCTCCGGCGTCCAGTAGCGCATGACCGGATGATGGTGCGGGGTCGGCTGCAGGTATTGGCCGATGGTGATCATGTCCACATCGTGCGCACGCAGGTCGCACAAGGTGGCCTGCACCTGCTCCATCGTCTCGCCCAGGCCCAGCATGATGCCGGACTTGGTGGCGATCGACGGGTGCTGCGCCTTGAAGCGCTGCAGTAGGGTCAGCGACCACTGGTAGTCGGCACCGGGGCGCACGTTCGGATACAGGTCCGGCACGGTTTCGATGTTGTGGTTGAACACGTCCGGCGGGCTCAGCGCCAGAATTTCCAGCGCGCGGTCCATGCGGCCCTTGCCGCGGAAATCCGGGGTAAGAATCTCGATGCGGGTCTTGGGCGAACTGACCCGGATCGCCGAGATGCAGTCGACGAAATGCTGTGCACCACCGTCGCGCAGATCGTCGCGATCCACGCTGGTCACCACCACGTATTTCAGGCCCATGTCGGCCACCGTGTTGGCCAGGCTGGCCGGCTCGCTGGCATCCGGCGGCTTGGGCCGGCCGTGCGCCACATCGCAGAACGAACAGCGCCGCGTGCACACCTCGCCCAGAATCATGAAGGTCGCGGTGCCGTGGCTGAAGCACTCGTGGATATTCGGGCAGCTGGCCTCTTCGCACACCGTGACCAGGCGGTTTTCGCGCAGCTTGGCCTTGAGGTTCTGCACCGCGTTGCCGGAGGGAATCCGCACCCGGATCCACGACGGTTTGCGCAGCACCGGCGCATCGACGAACTGCACCGGCGAGCGATTGATCTTGTCGCCACCGATCTGCTTGACGCCGGTCTGCAGCGGCGCAGGCGCGGCGGTGTCGCCGGAGACGACCTGCAAGGGGATGGAACGGGCGATAGGTTGGGTCATGTCGGTACGGGCGCTCAGGCCGGAAGCGAAAGGTCGGGCAACGCGGAAACAGGCTGCAATACGAGACCAAACTGGCGCGCCAGCTGTTCGAGCAGCACCGCCTTGACGGCGTCCATCCCGGAGGGGCCGCCCAAGTCTAGCACCGAGGTCACCTGCAGGCCCTGGTAGCCGCACGGGTTGATACGGTGGAACGGCTCCAGATCCATCGCCACATTGAACGAGAGCCCGTGGAAGGTGCAGCCGCGCCGCACCCGGATGCCCAGCGCGGCGATCTTGGCATCGCCCACATACACGCCGGGCGCACCATCGCGGCGCTCGGCCACGATATTCCATTCGTCCAGGGTATCGATCAGCGCCTGCTCGATCTTGCACACGTAGTCGCGCACACCGATCTTGAGCCGACGCAGATCCAGCAGCGGGTAGATCACCAGCTGGCCTGGGCCGTGGTAGGTCACCTGACCGCCGCGATCGACCTGCAGCACCGGAATCTCGCCCGGCGCCAGCACGTGCTCGGGTTTGCCTGCCTGGCCGAGCGTAAACACCGGGGCATGCTCGACCACCCAGACTTCGTCTGCGGTGTGCTCATCGCGCGCATCGGTGAAACGCTGCATTGCGCGCCACACCGGGCTGTAGTCCTGCCGGCCGAGATCGCGCACGTGCGCCGGCAAGCCAAGCTGCGATGTGCTCACCGGCTCGGCTGCTACAGCGTCCACTTCACTTCCGGATGGTCGCGCAGCGCCTGATGCGCAGCGTCGAACTGCTCCCGGCTCTCGGCGCGAAAGCCGATCTTGACCGAGACATATTTGCCGCTGGAAGAATGCTTCCAGCTAACGGCTTCCTGCAGCAGCTCCACGCCAGTGGCGGCAAGCAGACGCGGAAGTTCGGTTTCCAGCCCGCGTTCGGCCGTGCCCATGGCGCTAAGCTCGAAGGTGCCGGGAAACTGAAAGCCGTGATCGGGGTTGTCGGTGCTGATGTCCATCGCCCCATTATCGGGCCGGTGGAGGGCAAACCCAAGTCCGCATTGCGCGGGATGGGACAGCGGGGCCACATGCGTGGGCCCCGCTGCGTCACGCCAGTGCGATCACGCCTGGCACAGATCTCGGCAACGGCTTACTTGGACAATTCCAGCATGGCCGACGACACCCAGCCACGGTTGCCCATCTCGTCTTCGACTTCCCACATGACGCCTTCCTTGGTGCCGGTCGGGTACAGCATCATGCCCGGCTCCAGCGTACGCACTGCCGCGCCGGTGCCCTTGGCATTACCCAGCAGACGCCCTGCACGCGTGACCGTGACCGCCTGCTGCGTATTGGAGGCCGCCGCGTTGCCGGAGAGCCCGCCCAACTGAGTGACGACATCGGTATACGCCTGCAAATAGGCCAGCGTGATCACCTGGCCAATCTCGGTGTTGGCATAACCGCCGGCACCGGCCGCGCCGAAATCGCCGCCAGTGAACAGGTTGCCACGCGCACCCCAGCCCAGGTCGGTCTTCTTGGCGTTGCCTTCGGCCATGGCGACCTGCTCGGACGAGCGCACATCGGTGATGGTCAGGACTACGTCAGCGGTCTTCTTGTTGAGATTCAGGCCACCCACCAAGTTGCCCGCATTGCCGCCGACCAGGCCGCCCAGCATGCCGGCAATCGCGCTACCGCCCGCATTGCTGTTCTGCGAAATGAGGTCTGGCGTCATCACATAGTCGGCCGCGCGGATCTGGCCCTTGCCCACATTGGAGCGCGCACGCAGATCGCCGTTGGCCGCCATATCGCGCTCGCGCTGCGATGCCGCCATGCCGGCGCCACGGTCCACCAGGGTGAAGCAGCGTGACTTGTTGACGAACACCTTGATCAACTTGGAGGGCGCCGGCAGCTGCTGACCCGACCACCAGTTGACGGCGTCTTCCGGCTCGATGACCGACAGGCTACCCAGCGGCTTGGCGCACGTCGGGATTTGCGCGACGCCCGTTTTGCGCTGGTCCTGCGCGGAACCTTTGAAAGCATCCTTGAACCCGGCCGACGCCGGCGCGCTGACGCTGGCCAATGCAATCCCCAGCACGCTGGACAACAGCACTGCGCTCACAGAAATGGTCTTGCTCATATTATTCCCCTAAACACCTGCGCTGCCGTTGGCAGACGCGATCCGTTGGTAATGAATTGGCCTGCAAAGGCCGCCGTTCCTTGGGGCTAGTTCCCCATGGGGCGGATCATATGCTATCCGCGCGGGCTTTTCATCGCCGAGGTGCCGGGTTTTGACCACCTCGCAGATGGAACGCAGCGGTGTCCGCAGTTTCTGCTACAGCCCGGTCGAGCCGGCGCATGATGGCACGCACTTCACACGGCGCAGCAGCGCACGCAGGCACCTTTCTGAGCTCAGCCCTTCTTCCACTGCCCAGGCCCTCCATGCTTAGACCGCGCGCGTTGTCTGCTGCCCTGCTGCTTTCTCTTTCCGGGCTGTCGCTGCCGGCCCTGGCGGTGGATCAGTGCGATTCCAGCCGGCTGGGACGTACGCCGCCCGCGGTGAATTTCCGGGTCGATAACGACCTGTTCGGCGGCGAAGATCAGGATCAGGGCTATTCCAACGGTGCGGTGCTGACCCTGGTGTCGCCGAACCTGGTTGATTACACCGACGACCCGTGCCTGCCGCGCACCGCGCGCTGGGTCAACAGCTACCTGGAGCGACTGCATCCGGGCGAGTTCGACCAGCAGAACATGGTGTTCTCGATCGGCCAGGCCATCTTTACCCCGACCGATTACACCCGCCGCGGGGTGATCCCGGACGACCGCCCGTATGCGGGCATCCTGCTGGCGAGCTTCGGCTACAACGCGCGCAACGACGCGCACCTGCGGACCACCCAGCTGCAGATCGGCGTGGTCGGCCCGTGGGCCTTTGCGCAGGAGGCGCAGGATGCGATCCACGATGCGCTCGGCGACGAGAAGTTCCAGGGTTGGGACAACCAGTTGCACAACGAGCCGCTGATCAATCTGGTGCACGAGCGCATGCGCCGCTGGCCGGCCGACGCCAGCGGCAATGCCGGCGGTTTCGGCTGGGACTTCATTTCGCACTGGGGCGGCGCGGTCGGCAACATGGCTACGCATCTGAATGCCGGCGGCGAAGCGCGCTTCGGCTGGAAACTGCCGGACGACTTCGGCAGCACGCCCACCCGCCCGGCAGGCGAAAACACTGCGCCAAGCCGCTTGGGACGCGCCAGCGGCTGGTCGGGGCATGTGTTTCTGACCACCGATGCGCGCTGGGTGATCCGCGACATCACCCTGGACGGCAACACCTTCCGCAGCAGCCACAGCGTGGACAAGCGCCCGTTCGTGGGCGACGTGGGCTACGGCCTGGCGGTGATGTACGGGCGCTGGAAATTTGCCATTGCCCGCTACCACCGCACCCGCGAATTCGAGACCCAGCGCGAGACGCCGGTGTATGGCAGCTTCACGATCAGTCGGATGCTCTGAGGGTTGGGATTGGGGAGTCGGGATTGGGGAGTCGTAGGAGCGGACTGCTGGCGACTCGCCACTGCTCCGGCTTTTACCAATCCCGAATGCCGAATCCCCAATCCCCGCAAAGAAAAAGCCGGCGAAAGCCGGCTTTTTCTTTGGATCACTCCGATTCCCACCACATCCAGAACGCATCCCAGAGGCGCTTGAAGAACCCGCCCTCTTCGACGGCGTTGATCGCCACCAGCGGTGCCTGGGCGATGATCTTGCCGTCCAGGCTGACCTTGACGGTGCCGATCTGCTGGCCCTGCTTGATCGGTGCCTGCAGATTCTTGGCCACTTCCATGCTCGGCTTGAGGTCGTTGTAGCGGCCGCGCTGCAGGCTGACCAGCAGCGGCTGCGCCACGCCAAGCTGCACTTCGTCCTGCTGGCCCTTCCATACTTTCTGCTTGGTCACGACCTTGCCCGGCGCGTACAGGCTGTGGGTTTCGAAGAAGCGGAAGCCCCAGTTGAGCAGCGCCAGGCTGTCGGTGGCGCGCTGTTCTTCGGAGCTGTCGCCCATGACCACGGCGATCAGGCGCTGGTCGCCACGCTTGGCCGAGCTGAGCAGGCAGTACCCGGCCTCGGAGGTATGGCCGGTCTTGATGCCGTCCACCGCCGGGTCGCGCCACAGCAGCCGGTTACGGTTGCTCTGCTTGATGCTGCCGACCTGGAATTCCTTGATCTTGTTGTAGGCGTAGGTCTCCGGGTAATCGCGCACCATCGCGCGGCCCAGCATGGCCAGATCGAAGGCGGTGGAGTGATGCCCCTCGGCACTCAGGCCGTGCGCATTGACGAAGTACGAATCCTTCATGCCGATCTTGGCGGCGTAGCTGTTCATCAGCGAGGCGAAGGCTTCTTCGCTGCCGGCGACATGCTCGGCCAGCGCAATCGCGGCATCGTTGCCGGACTGGATCGCCATGCCTTTTTCCATGTCTTCCAGACGCGCCGTCTGGTTGACCGGGAAGCCACTGTAGCTGCCGTCGGTGCCCGCGCCGCCTTCGCGCCAGGCGCGTTCGCTCATCATGACCTGGTCGTCGCGTTTGACCTTGCCGTTCTTGATTTCGGCAGCGACCACGTACGACGTCATCACCTTGGTGATGCTGGCCGGCGCCAGTTGCTGGTGGATGTTCTCACCGGCCAGCACCTGCCCGGTGGCGTAGTCCATCAGGATCCAGGACTTGGACACCGCCGGGGCGGGTGCCGGCGGCACCGGCAAGGCGGCCGGGGCCGCAGCCACGGCGGGAGTCGGCTGCGGCGCGGGTGTCTGGGCGCAGACCAGGCCGAAGGCGAACGTGGCCACGGCAGCGGCGGCGAAGCGGAATTTCATTGAAGAACGACTCCTGACGGGCCCGAAAGCTGGGCAATGCGAAATTGTAAGGCGCCACGGCGATCAGGGCGACGCGTTGCCGGATGTGCGCGCCTGCGCAGTTCAGCGATGCAGGTGTGCTGTCCGCACGCCTGTGGCGTCTGCGCAGCGCAGTTGAAGGCGCCGCGCACGTCGTGGGCGTTGCGGACTGCGGGTTGGACCGGCCGACCATGGCGCTCGGTCGTCAGCTGGATGCACGCAACGCACGGCGAGCAGAGCGCGCGGGCGCATGCCGATTGCGGTCTTTGCCGCACCCGCATTGGAGGTGGGCAATGGTTCGCCAGCCGATCCTGATCGCCCGGCCGTGTCCGGTACAGCCATGCAGCCGGGGCGCGCACGCGATGCGCTCACGCTTGATTGGCGAACCCAGACCCGCTCGCGCTTAATTGGCCACGACCTGCGGGCGGCCGAAGCCGAGGCCAGCGATGCGCTGGGCGATTTCCGAGGCATTGGCGTGGTCGCGTGCATTCACGCGCAGCCGCCACAGGGTGCGCCCGCCACTGACGATGTCGCTGACGCTGGCACCGGCAATGCCGGCCGAGGCCAGTTGCGACAGCGCGCGGTTGGCGTTTTCGCGGCTGGCGAAACTGGCGACCTGCAGCAGGATGTCGCCCAGTGCGGCCTCGGCCACGCTGGGCGCCTTGGCCGGCAGCGGCTCGGCCTTGAGCGGGCGCGCAACGGTGCTCTCGGAGGGTTTGACCGTCGCAACCGCCACCGGCACCGCCGCGGCAGGCACCGCAGCCGGGGTTGGCGAGGTCGGTCGCGGCGCCGCAGCAGCCGGCTTGCCGGTGGCCACGCGCACGCCCTGCGACTTCATCCAGGCATCGAAGTTGTCGGCATCGCCGGGCTGGCGCGAGTCAGCCACGCGGTAGCGCCAACGCTCGCCGGCCGCAGCGACCGGCGCGCTACCAGCCGATGCGGCGGCGGATGTGGCAACCGCGGCGCCGGCGCCAGCCGTTACCGCACGCGGCGGCACGGTGCGGGCGGGCAGACGCTGCACCAGGCCATCGATCTGGCTGGCGCTGGCAGCCGGCCGCGCGGCGGCAACGGCCGTATTCACCGGGGCCTGGCCACTGCGGCGCTTGGCAAGCAGGTTGCCGTTGTCGGCTTCGGTCAGGCCACGCACTTCGACGTTGCCGGTGCCCTTGCCGGTGATGCCCAGCTTGACCGCGGCGGCATAGCTCAGATCGATCACACGGCCGTCGTGGAACGGGCCGCGGTCGTTGACGCGCACCACCACCGAATCGCCGGTGTCGGTGTTGGTGACCAGCGCAAAGCTGGGCAGCGGCAGGGTCTTGTGCGCGGCGGTGAAGGCGTACATGTCGTAGACCTCCTTGTTGGAGGTCAGCCGGCCATGGAACTTGCTGCCGTAATACGAGGCGGTGCCGCGTTCGACATAGTCACCGGGGCTGTCCATCACCACGTAGCGCTTGCCCAGCACTTCATACGGCGAGCGATTGCCCACTGCAGAGCGCGGCTCGTTGGTGACCAGCGGTTCGGGAATGCAGGCCACGTTGGGCACGTGGTCCGGTGTGGTGTCCTTGACGCCGGGTTTGTACAGGCCACCGGCGGTGTAGTCGCCGCGCGTGGACGGATCTTCCTTGGCGGCGGCGTACGGCGAGGTGGGCGGGCAGCCGGTGGCCACATAGGCCGGCCCCTTGCCTTCGACCTTGACGCTCTTGATCGCACCGCCGCCCTTGCCGGCGACGCTCTTCTTCGGTGCGCTGCTACAGGCCGCCAGGCCGAGCATCAGCGCCATCGGGATCAGCCACTTGGGGCCTGTCATGCTATTCATGCCGGGGGGAGCTCCTTGCCGGCGATGGCCTCGGACAGCTGGAACACGGCCATCGCGTACATCTTGGAAATGTTGTATCGGGTGATCGCGTAAAAGTTCTGGAAGCCCAGCCAGTACTGCTTGCCGTTGGCATCGTCCAGGCTGATCGGGGTGGCGGTGCTGCCGGCCACCACCGGCGCATTGGGGTGATAGCCACGCGCGGACAGGTCGGCCAGCGTGTACACCGGCGACCAGTCGGTGGGATTGAATTCTTCGTGGCCGGCAGCCAGCGTGGCCGGCACGGCAACCTGCCCGCCGCGCACCCAGCCGCCCTTCTTGACAAAGTAATTGGCGATCGAGGCAAACACGTCGTTGTAGTCGGTAAACAGGTTGCGCTTGCCGTCGGCATCGCCATCGACGCCGAACTGGCGGTAGCTGGACGGCATGAACTGGCCCATGCCCATCGCGCCGGCGTAGCTGCCGATCAACGTGGTGACGTCGAGCTGTTCTTCCTTGCCCAGCGCGAACAGCTGGCCGAGTTCGTCGCGGAAAAACAGCTCGCGGCGCACCTCGCGCTCGAGCTTGGCCGGGTCGCCGCTGCGCGGGTAGCGGAACGCCAGCGTGTACAGCGCATCCAGCACGCGGTATTTGCCGGCGTTGGTGCCGTAGCTGGTTTCCACCCCGATGATGGCCACGATCACCTGCGCCGGCACACCGGTGGCCGCTTCGACCTTGCTCAGCTCGGCGCGGTGTTGCGCCAGGAAGTTGCGGCCGCCGTCGATGCGCGCCTGGGTGATGAACATCGGCCGGTAGTCGTTCCACGGTTTGACCCGTTCGGCCGGGCGCGACATGGCGGTGACGATGGCGTCCTTGAATTGCGCCTGGGCCAGCACCGCTTCGATCTGCGCGGCATCGATGCCGTACTTGGCCGAGGTGTCGCGCACGAAATTGGCGCGTGCGATCTCGAACGGCACCGGCGTCAGATCGACCGGCGGTAACGCGGGCGCTTCGGCTGCGGCGCTGGCGGGCGGAGTGGGCGCTGCCGGAGGACCGGGCGGCTTGGCCGGCGGCGCGCTGGCAACCGGCGGCGGGGACGGAGGGCTGGGCTGGGTCGCGCAGGCGACAAGGCCGAGGGTGAGCAGGCAGGTCAGGGTGCGTCGAATCATCGGCCGAGGGTAACAGAGATCAGATGAACTTCTGGCAATAAGACCATGAAACGCAAAGACTTTAGTCAAAGTCAAGGTCTGCCGCATCAGCTGGGCCAATTTGGTGGCTGAGGATTCGGGATTCGGGCTTCGGGATTCGGCGCCGCATCTGGCAGCAGCACGAATCCGGCCACGTGGTGCAGTAGCGCGATGCCCGCCGCTGGCATGTTGGCGCTGCGCAGAGCCCTCAGTGCTCGACGATCACTGCAATCGGCTGATCGCGGGCGCAGTCGCCGCGCGGGTGTCAGTGACGCGAAGGCGGCCGTCGCCTCCTTGGAGGGAGCCGCAGCCAGCTAGCCGGCCTTGCAACGCCTGGAACAATCACAGCCAGCCGCCGGCGGCTGGCGCGACTGCGCAGCCGTGGCAGCAGACCAGGCGCGGCCCCTGGAATCGGCCGCGCCTGTCGCCTCACAGCGCCGGAAAGCGCGGCGCGCCCGAGCAGGTCGGTATCGCGCCGCCCAGCTGCACCTGCGTCGTAGTGACGCCGGTACCGGTCGGTGTCAGCGCGCTGTTGCTCAGCCCGATCTGCGCGTTGCTCGCAGTGACCGAGGTGTTGCCGGTCGCCACGTTGGCCAGCACCAGGTCCAGCGGTGTCTGTGCGTCATAGCCCTTCAGGATCCAGCCCTTGCCGCCAGCATCGTTTGCGCTGCGTAGCCCGTCGACCACGATCTGGCTGAAGATCGGCTTGGTGCCGCTGGTTGCGGCGGCATAGAACGGGTTGATCACCAACGGGCTGGTGACGCCATACAGGCAGGTGTTGCGATAGGTGACCAGACTGACCGGGCCGCCCTTGGCCAGGCTGGTCTTGATGCGCAGGCCGCTGTTGTCGGTGCTGCGGTTGCCACCAGCGTCGGTGGACACCAGCGCGTTGTTGTCGACCAGCACGTTGCTGACGCCGGACATCACTTCGCTGCCGATGGAAATGCCGTGCGTGCCGTAGCAGCGGCTGTTGCGCACGGTGATGTTGGCCGACTTGGAGGCGATGGTCTTGATGGCCACGCAATCGTCGCCGCCCATCACATCGTTGTCGTGGAGGGTGGCATTGACCACGCTATCCAGATCCAGGCCATCGGTGTTGGGACTGGTGGCGGGCGACTTCACCCGCACGCCCCAGATGGTCAGGCCATTGACGATGTGCGTGAAGAAGTGGAAATACGCGGCATTGAGCAGATTGACGTTGTAGAGCGTGAACGCCGTGGAGTTCCGCACCTTGATCAGGTCGGGGCTGTTCTGTACCTGGCCGGCCGCCTTGGCGTTCTCGCCGAACTCCCACCAGGTGGTGCCCTTGCCGAGCATGACTTGATCGCCACGCCCGTCGATGGTGCCCTGCCGCCCGTCGGTGCGGATGCCCATCACGCCCGAATTCGCACCTTTGACGCTGATCAATGGCAGGCAGCCGCCGCTCTTGGAGCCGGCGCTTCCGCAGCCGCTGCCGTAATCGGCCGGGTTGCGCGAGCCGTACAAGGTGACGCCTTGATCGATGACCAGGGTGACGCCAGTGGGAATCGTCAGCGGGCCGGTCAGAAAGGCGTTGCCGCTGCCGCTGGTCAGCAACACCGCGCCGTTCTTGCACGCGCTCAGTGCCGCCTGGATGGTCTCGGTATCGGGCGGCGCACTTTCCAGTGCGGCATCGAACAGGTGGCCGTTCGGTGTCTGGCTGGCCTTCAACGCGGGCTGGCAGAGGGAGGGAATTGCCGGTTGCGCGACAGCGCGCGTATCGCCGGTGGCGAACGTGACGGCACCGGCCTGCGCGGCAAGCAGCAGACAGACACCGCCGATGGCGGCGGTTAGCGGTTTCATGGAAGAGGTCACCCGAAAGAGGAGTGGCGCGCGCTGCTGGAGCGACGCGACGCGGCCACCAACGCTGCGGCGGCCTGGCGGACTCTACGAAGCGCTGTGCCCGCATGCAGCAGGCGCGCGAACCCGGCAGCGCGCGAACGAAGCAGGCCTACGCCGGTGTCGCGTCGTTGCAATGCACTGCGCAAAAACACGATGTGCCTGAAAACGTGTCAGCGTTTGACATACGCCTGTCGCATCGATCGACGCTGCGACATTGCATGCGCGCCGAGTACGCGCGCACGGCATTGGCACAACGATGCGGCACTCCCGCATCAATACCCATGCACCGGGCGATGCGTCTTGACCGCCATCACCAGGCCCAGCCCGGCCAGCAACGACACTGCCGAGGTGCCGCCGTAACTCATCAGCGGCATCGGCACGCCGACCACCGGCAGCAGGCCGGAAATCATGCCGCCGTTGACCAGCACGTAGACGAAGAACGCCAGGCCGGTGGCGCCGGCGACCAGGCGCGAATAGGTATCGCGCGCCTGCGAGGCGATCCACAGGCAGCGGCCGATCACGATGAGATACAAGGTCAGCACGGTGGCCACGCCGATCCAGCCGAATTCTTCGCTGAGCACCGAGAACGCAAAGTCGGTGGTCTGCTCGGGAATGAAATTCAGATGCGACTGCGAGCCCAACCCCCAGCCCTTGCCGTTCAGGCCGCCAGAACCAATCGCGATCTTGGACTGGATGATGTTCCAGCCGGCGCCGAGCGCGTCGTTTTCGGGGTTGAGGAACATCATGATGCGGTCCTTCTGGTACGGGCGCAGCAGCCAGAACCAGGCCACCGGCGCAGCCGCCGAAACACCGCCCAGGCCCACCGCAACCCACCACCACGGCAGGCCGGCCAGCAGCAGCACGAATACGCCGCTGGCGGCGATCAGCACGCCGGTGCCGAAGTCCGGCTGCAGCATGATCAGCGCGGTGGGCACGCCGATGATCATGCAGGTGACCAATACGGTGGAGATACGCGGCGGTAGCGGCATGCGATGCAGATACCAGGCCGCCATCATCGGCAGGCTGATCTTGAGCAGCTCGGCCGGCTGCAGATAGAACACTTTCAGGTCCAGCCATTGCCGGCCGTATTTGCCGGTGCCCAGCGCGAACACCGCCAGCAACGGCAGCATCGACAAGCCATATACCCACGGCGTCCAGGCGCGCAGGCGCAGCACCGACATGCGCGAAATGCCCCACATCGCGGCCACGCCGATGACGAAGCGCACGCCTTGCGCCATCACCAGATGATCGCCATTGGCGCTGCCGCCGGCGCTCTTGAGCACCGACAGGCCGATCACCATCAGCCCACCCAATGCCAGACACAGCACCCAGTCCAGGCTGCGCGTAAAGCGCGCGGCCATGTCCACCAACCAGCGCAGGATGTCGCTCAATGGTCGGTCTCCTGCACCGCATCGGGCACATCCGGCACCACCGGCTGCGCGGGCGTGGTGGGGTCCAGCGCAACGGCAGTCTGGCCGATCACCACCGGCATCTCGTCCAGCGTGGCGGCGGCCGCGTCGCCAGCGGCACGCGCGTCGGTGACGCCGGCTTCGAACTGGTTGACGCCGACGGCCGTCATGCCGAGCTCGCTGTCCAGCGGCTCCAGCCCGGCAGGCATCTTGCCCAGCAACCAGGCGTCGAAGATCTTGCGCGCGATCGGCGCTGCCGAGCTGGTACCGAAGCCGCCGCCCTCCACCGCCACCGCCACCGCGATGACCGGGTGGTCGGCCGGCGCGAAACCGACGAACAGGCCGCGATGGCGCAGATGCATCGGCAGGCTGCGCGGGTCCACGGCGGCCACGCCCTTGCGGCTGACCACCTGCGCGGTGCCGGTCTTGCCGGCCATCTGGTAGGGCGCCCCGGGTGTGATGGCATAACCGGTACCGCCCGGGCGCATGGTGTCCATCATGCCCTCGCGCACCACCTGCAGATGCGCCGGACTCGGGCTGACCGGCTTGCCCGGCGGCTGGATCATCGGCTGCCAGGGGTGATCGAAGCCGGTGCGTTGTTCCAGCACCAGATGCGGACGCAGCAGCAGGCCGCTGGCGATTGCCGACACGCCGCGCACCAGCTGCAGCGGGGTCACCTTCCAGTCGCCCTGGCCAATGGCGATGTTGACGGTGTCGCCGGGGTACCAGCGCTCCTTGCGGGTCTTGTACTTGTAGGCAGGCGACGGCAGGATGCCGCCGATTTCGCCCAGCAGGTCCACGCCGGTGGGCGCGCCAAAGCCGTACCCACCCATGTAGTGGTCGAAGCGCTCGACGCCCATGTCCACCGCCAGGCGGTAGTAGTAGGTATTGACCGACTGGGCGATGGATTTGCGCAGATCGGTCCAGCCGTGGCCGCCGCGGTGCGAATCGCCCCAGCCGCGGCTGACCCCGGGCAGATAGAACATGCCGGTGGACAACACCCGGTCTTCCGGCCGGCGCAGGCCGCTGTCCAGGCCGGCCAGCGCGATCAGCGGCTTGAGCGTGGAGCCCGGCGCCACGCCACCGAGCACCAGCCGGTTGAACTGCGGCCGCGACGGGTTGTCGTTGAGCATCTTGAAGTCGGTATGCGAGATGCCGTTGACGAACAGGTTGGGGTCGTAGCTGGGCAGGCTGACCATGCCCAGGATCTCGCCGGTGCGCGGGTCCATGGCAATGGCCGCCCCTTCGTGCTCGCCGAACGCGGCCACCATCGCGCGCTGCAGGTCGGCGTCCACCGACAGGCGCAGGTCTGCACCCGATTGCGGCGCGACCCGGCCGACGGTGCGGATCGCGCGCCCCTGCACGTTGGTCTCGACCTGCTCGTAGCCCACTTGGCCGCGCAGATCCTGCTCGTAATAGCGCTCCAGGCCGGACTTGCCCATGTGGGTGAGCGCGGCATTGCCTTCGCCCAGTACCGCCAGGTCTTTTTCGTCGATGCGGCCGACATAGCCGATGATGTGCGCGAACAACGGGCCGTATGGATAACGGCGGGTGAGATACGGCTCCAGCTCCACGCCGGGGAAGCGCCAGCGCTCCACCGCAAAGCGCGCCATCTCTTCATCGCTCATGCGCAGCTTGAGCGTGACCGGCAGGAAGCTGCGGCGTGCGCGCCGCTCGCGATTGAAGCGCTCCAGATCCTCCGGCGCAATCGGGATCACCTTGCCCAGCGCGGCCAGCATGGCGTCCATGTCGGCGACCTTGTCCGGGGTCACGTCCAGCCGGAACGCCGGCACGTTTTCGGCCAGCAGCCGGCCGGTGCGGTCGTAGATCATGCCGCGCCCGGGCACCACCGGCTTGGGCTTGATGCGGTTGGCTTCCGAGCGGGTGGCGTAGACCTCGTGGTCGAGCACCTGCAGCTTGAAATACCAGCCGCCCAGCCCGACCAGGCAGATCACCACCATCACAAAGCCCAGTACCGCGCGACGGCGGAACTGTTCGGCCTCGGCGTGCGGGTTCTTGGGCTGGCGCCGACCGTGCATGGGCTACTTCTTGCTCCGCTTGCCCAGGCGTACCGCATCCAGCAGCACGAACAACGGCGGCCACAGCGCCATGCCCAGCAGCGGCGCCCACCAGTAACTCCACGGCAGGGTCGGTTCGCCCACGGCCAGATGCACGGCCGAGGACACGATGCGGTCGTTGAGCAGCAGCCCGCCGATCGCCAGCGCCTGCTGCGACACCGGGAAGAAGCGCATCCGCGCGCGGAAGCGCTGCAGGATGAAGGTCATGATCACCAGCCGCAGCGCCTGCTCGCCAAGCAGCCCGCCGTACAGCAGGTCGGCCAGCACGCCAGCCACGAAGGCGATCCCCAGGCCGACCCGATCTGGATCTTCGATCACCCAGTACGCCAGCACCAGCGCCACCCAGTACGGACGCAGCGGCTGCACCACCGCCGGCAGCGGCAGCAGACCCAGCACCAGCGCAATGACGATGCTGGCCGGCAGGATCCAGGTGTTGCGCATGCGGGTCATTGGTCCGTCTCCGGTGGAGCCGGGACCGGGGACCGGGGACCCGGGACGCGGGGAGAGGCAGTTGACGTGGATGCCGGCGCAGGATCGTTTTGCACAGCGTTCCCGGCTGCCGGCACCTGCGGCCTGGAACGTGCGCCCGATGTCGGTGAGACCGCGGCATTGCCCTGCCCGCTCGCCGGGCCCACGCCCGGCGCAGAAGCGTTGGACGTTGACGCCGGGGCGGCATCGGCTTGCCGAGCGCCTTGCATAGACGTGCCGCCGGAACGTGCAGCGACGGAGCGCGGCGCAGGCTCACCATGTGCCGCAAGCCCACCGCCCCCCGCACCGTCAAGGCCGTTGCCGCTGCTGTTACCGGGTCCCCGGTCCCCGGTCCCCGGTCCCGCCTCCCCGGCCACAGGCACCACGCGCAGCGGTTTACCGGCCCGCAACAACAACACATCGCGGCCACGATCGAGCTTGGCCGCCGGGGTGAGTTCGCCGACCAGGAAGGCGTGGGTGTCGTCGGGATGCAGCTCGGACACCTTGCCGACCGGGAAGCCGGTCGGGAAGCGGCCGCCCAGGCCGGAGGTGACGATTTCATCGCCCACCTGCACGCCGGCGCTGAGCGGGATGTCGCGCAATTCCAGGCGGTCGCCGCGGCCGTAGACGATCAGGCGCACGCCGTTGCGCGCCACACTGACCGGCACCGCATGGTCCGGGTCGGTGAGCAGCAACACGGTCGAATGCAGCGGGGTCACTTCGATCACCTGCCCCATCAGCCCGCCGGCATCGATCACCGCCTGGCCCATCAGCACGCCATCGCGGCTGCCGGCATCCAGCAGCAGGCGCTGGCGGGTCGGGTCCAGGTCGATGTCCAGGATCGGTGCCAGCTGCACGTCCAGGCCGCGGCGCTCGGCCGCGTTGAGCAGCTCACGCAGCTGCGCGTTGTCCAGCGCGGCGGTCTGCAGCCGGGTCAGGCGCGCGTTGGCGACCAACAGCTGATTGCGCAGGTCGCGGGTTTCTTCCACCAGTTGCGCATGGGTGGCGGCGTTGTCGCGCACCTGCGACCCGATCCGCCCCGGCAACCCGGCCACCGCCCAGATCGGCTGGATCAGCAGATTGGCCTGCAGCCGCACCTGGCTCAGCCAGCTGCCACGGCTATCGAGCGCGATCAATGTGATCGCCAGCACCAGATAGACCAGCAGCCGCAGCGTGGAGGTAACTTCGCCCGGACGGGAGGCGACGGGAGGACCGGCGTAGGAGTGCACGTTCAGGGCCGGGAATGGAGATTCGGGATTAGGGATTCGGGGAGCACTTGGCTGGCCCCGAGACGAATGCGGCTAACACGTGAATCAGCGGAATTGCGCGGCAATCCCGCCGGGCCGTAGGCAGGAACCGCCTTTGCGAATCCCCAATGCCGACTCCCGAATCCCGAACGCCTCACTCCGGCGCGAAGAACTCGTTGCCGTGCATGTCCACCAGCTCCAGCGCACGGCCGCCACCGCGCGCCACGCAGGTGAGCGGGTCGTCGGCCACCTGCACGTGCAGGCCGGTTTCTTCGGAGATCAGCCGGTCCAGGTCGCGCAGCAGCGCGCCGCCACCGGTGAGCACGATGCCACGCTCGGCGACGTCGGCGCACAGTTCCGGCGGGGTCTGTTCCAGCGCCAGCTTGACCGCGGAGACAATGCCCGACAACGGCTCGTGCAGCGCTTCGAGCACTTCGTTGGAGTTGATCTTGATCATCTTCGGCACGCCCTCGGCAAGGTTACGGCCGGAGATTTCCATCTCCTGCACCTCGTCCTGCGGGTAGGCGCAACCGATCTGCAGCTTGATGCGCTCGGCGGTGGCTTCGCCGATCAGCATGCCGTGGTTGCGGCGCACGTAATTGGTGATCGACTCATCGAAGCGGTCGCCGCCCACGCGCACGGACTGCGAGTAGACGATGCCGTTGAGCGAGATCACCGCCACCTCGGTGGTGCCGCCGCCGATGTCGATGACCATCGAGCCGCGTGCTTCGGTCACCGGCATGCCGGCGCCGATCGCGGCGGCCATCGGTTCTTCGATCAGGTAGACATCGCGCGCACCAGCCTCTTCCGCAGATTCCTTGATCGCGCGGCGCTCCACCTGGGTGGAACCGGCTGGCACGCACACCAGCACGCGCGGGCTCGGGCGCAGGAAGCGCGACTTGTGCACCTTCTTGATGAAGTGCTTCAGCATCGCTTCGGTGTAGGTGAAATCGGCGATGACGCCGTCTTTCATCGGGCGAATGGTGGTGATGTGACCAGGCGTGCGGCCGAGCATCTGCTTGGCTTCTGCGCCGACCGCCGCCACCGAACGCGTACCGCCGATCGCGCGGTCCTGACGCACCGCAACCACCGATGGCTCGTTCAGCACGATGCCCTGCCCGCGCACGTAAATCAGCGTATTGGCCGTGCCCAGATCGATGGACAGGTCGTTGGAGAACATGCCGCGCAGTTTCTTGAACATCGAGGGAGTTGGTCCTGGGTAAGTCGTGTGCCCACCGCCAGACTGGCGAAATTTTGGGCAGAAAACGAAGTCCGTTAGCCTAGCAATCCCCCCCGATGCGGGCAAGGAAAAATCGGTTATTGCGGCCCGGTTTTCATGTGGCGGTCACGCCGGGCATGGCACGCGGTTGTGGCCCTGATCGGTCGCAGCCGTTACCCTTTGCGCCGCGGCGTTGGCGCCGTCCCGCCGCCATGCCGGCAACTGGCGGGTATTTCCTTACGCAAAGGCCTGACTCGATGTCCGCACTGATCTGTGGTTCCCTCGCCTACGACACCATCATGGTGTTTCCGGACCAGTTCAAGAACCACATCCTGCCGGACAAGGTGCACATCCTCAATGTGTCGTTCCTGGTACCGCGCATGCGCCGCGAGTTCGGCGGCTGCGCCGGCAACATCGCCTACAACCTGCATCTGCTCGGTGGCGCGCCGATTCCGATGGGCACCGTGGGCCAGGATTTCGGCCCGTACCGCGAACATTTCGAAACCCTTGGCATCGACCTGTCGCGGGTGAAGATCATCGACGACCTGTTCACCCCGCAGGCCTTCATCACCACCGACCACGACAACAACCAGATCACCGCCTTCCATCCGGGCGCGATGATGCGCAGCTACGAAAACCACGTGAAGGATGTGCCTGGTGTGACCCTGGGCCTGGTCGGCCCGGACGGGCGCGAAGGCATGATCCAGAACGCAGAAGAGTTCGCTGCCGGCGGCATCCCCTTCATCTTCGACCCGGGCCAGGCCATGCCGCTGTTCAACGGCCCGGAGCTGCGCCAGTTCATCGAGCAGGCCCAGTACGTGGTGGTCAACGACTACGAGTCCAACCTGCTGCAGGAACGTACCGGCTGGGACGAGAAGGACATCGTCTCGCGCGTGCAGGCCTACATCACCACGCAGGGCCCGAAGGGCGCGCTGGTGCATACGCCGGAGAAGACCTACGACATCCCGCCGGCGCACGAGCGCCGCGTGGTCGACCCCACCGGTTGCGGCGACGCGTTCCGCGCCGGCCTGATCTACGGCATCCAGGGCGGCTACGACTGGCTGACCATCGGCCGCATGGGCAACCTGATGGGCGCGCTGAAGGTCGAACACCCCGGCACCCAGAACCAGCGCTTCGACTTCGCCGAATTCAACGACCAGTTCAAGCAGCAGTTCGGCTACGCGCTTTAACGGGCGCTTTGCCCTTCTCCCACCGGGACAGTGTCCGACGGGAGAGGGGCTTTAACGCCCTCGCGTATCAATGTCCCTTCTCCCACCGGGAGAAGGTGCCCCGCAGGGGCGGATGAGGGTACGGGCGGAGCCTCGCGCAGTTCGAGAACTCGGGCGCTACGCGCGCCGTACCCTCACCCCAATCCCTCTCCCGGCGGGAGAGGAGCTTTAACGTCCTCGCGTATCAATGTCCCTTCTTCCACCGGGAGAAGGTGCCCCGCAGGGGCGGATGAGGGTACGGGCGAAGCCTCGCGCAGTTCGAAAACTCGGGCGCTATGCGCGCCGCATCCTCAGCCCAGCCCTGCTCCCGTGGGGAGAACGGCTCTAAACCAGTGCGACGTCAGCTATCCACCTGGGACTGCCACCGCCATAGCAATTCGCTGCAATCGCGCAGGCGCCAGTCGGCCAGACCGGGCCAGGGGTCGCCGGGGGTGTTGACCAGCACGGTGCCGGCACCGGCGGCACGGCCGCAGGCCAGGTCGTTGAGGTGGTCGCCAACCATCAGCAGCGCGGCGGCGCTCACCGACCAGCGCTGCTGGAAATACTGCAACCCATCGGGCGCGGGTTTGGGCGCGGCCTCGTCGCGGCCGACGATGTCGTCCCTAGCGAAGGCATCGCCCAGGCCGATCGCCTGCAACGTGATCTGCGCCAGGCTGCGCGCATTGCGGGTCAGCAACCCGAGGCGGCAGCCGTCGGCCTGCAATGCGCGCACCATGTCTTGCGCACCTGGCGCCGGCTGCGCTGCTTCCGCCAGCACGCGCTCGTGCTCCAGCAGCCACGCGTGCTTGGCCTGCGCCTGCTCGGTGGGCAAGGCTGCCAGGTGATGCAGGATGTCGGCGTCGGGCGGTATCTCCAGCGCGCGGCGGATCAGCGCGAAGTCGTGCACGGGCTGGGTCAGCGTGCCATCCATGTCGAACACCCAATGCCGATAAGCCGATAGCGGCAAGCGGGCCGCGCGCGCGCCATCCATGGCCTATTTCCAACCCGGCATCTGCGTGGTCTCCAGACCGCCCACCTCGAACTCTGCGGTACGCGTGCCGCCGGCCTTGACCGGAAACGCGATGCTGATGCGCTTGGCGTTGCGTACCACCTTCCACAATGCCTTGTCGTCATCGATGAACATGGCGATGGCTTCGTCGGTGTCCGGGCGGTGTGCGGCCATCGCACGCGCTGCGCCGCCGTCGGCCGCAACCTGCACCTTGCAGCCGCCGTAGCAATTGAAATCGCCGGCCTTGAGCACGAGGTAGCTGTGGCGCTTCCATTGCGGGTGATCGCGGAACACCAGGCTGACCGGCTTTGGCCCGCTGCCATCTACGTCCACCCGCTCCTTGGCATCGATCATCGCCGAGCGCTGGGTGCCGCCCTTTGCCGGCACCTGGGAGTACTGCCACAGCGCCTGCATGCGGCGCAGCTCGCGCGCCTGCTCGCCCTTGGCCTTGATGTCGGCATAGCCGGGCTCGATGCGCGTGGCGGCCGCCGTGCCGGCATAGCCTTCGAGCAAGGCGGCGCCGTGCGCGCGCGCCATGTCCCAGTTCTGCGCCTTGACCGCCTCGTCGTATTGCTTGGCGAGGGCGTCGGCTTCGTTTTCCTTGACCTGCGCCTGTGCGGCTTCCTGCGCCTGACGTTGCGCCTGCCGGTCGGTACAGCCACTCACGACCGCGATGCACAAGGCCGCGCTCAGCAGATACTTCATCGTCGACTCCGAAAGACGTGGAAAACAGCCGCAACGATACCAGCCTGGCGTTGCAGGCCGCATGCATGACAGGCGGCGTTCGCGCCATGTACGCAGACAGCAAACAGGGAGCACAAGGCTCCCCGTCTGTTGCACTTATCGCCGGGCTCACGGCGCGGCGTTGCGCCGCGATTTACTGCTGCGTCGGCGCAGGAGTAGGCGCAGGTGTCGCTGCAGGTGCAGGCGCTGCCGCCTTGGCCTTGGCGATCATCTCGGCCACCGATGCTGTGGTGATCGGGTGGTAGCTGGGCTTGGCTTTTTCGAAGGCCTGTTCGGCAAACGCAATGCCGTCCGGGGTCTTCAGCAGTTCGGCGTAGATCGGCAGCACCAGCTTGCGGCGGCCGACGCGCTCGATGAACTCGCCTGCGGCAGCGCGCGCGTCGGTGTAGCCGCTACGGATCGCCAGCGGGTACCAGCGCATGGCGATTTCGCCATTCGGCGTGCCGGTGAAGTGATACGCATCATCCAGCTGCTTGAGCTGCTCGGGCTTGAGCGTGGCGCCCATGCCGCTGAGGAAGTGCACCCATTCCTGCGTGCCCCACTCGCCGGTGACCTGCTTGCTGGGCAGCGTGCCGCTGCCGCTCCAGGCAATGCGTGCGGTGTCCACGATCGAGAAGCTGCGCGAGCGCGCCTTGGCCGCAAACGCCGGGATACCCGGCTGTTTCAGCCACGCATCCACTTCCGCCGCGCTCACCGTGTTGGGATGCTTGGCCAGCAGGTTCTTCTGCAGGTAATCGACGAACTGGTCGGTGGTGGCGCTCTGGAACGCGTGATCGTCGAACCAGCCGCGCAGGAACGGGTCAAACACCTCGCGGCCGAAGCGCTGTTCCAGGAACTGCAGGAACCACGCGCCCTTGACGTAGGCCACCTGGCTCAAGGCGTCGTCGGGGTCGCGCTGCGCCAGCGGCGGCAACTCCAGCAGCTGGTCGGCCGGCGGCATGTCCTTCACTTCGGCCAGCAGATCGCCCTGGTCGATCTCGCGCTCCATCTCGGCCATCTCCGCGCCGTACAGCGCCTCGGTGATGCGCGCCTGCACGTAGGTGGTAAAGCCTTCGTTGAGCCAGATGTCCTTCCAGCTGGCGTTGGTCACCAGGTTGCCGGACCAGCTATGCGCCAGTTCGTGCGCCACCAACGACACCAACGACTTGTCGCCGACGATCACGGTGGGCGTGGCGAAGGTCAGGCGCGGGTTCTCCATGCCACCGAACGGGAACGACGGCGGCAGCACCAGCATGTCGTAACGGCCCCAGCGATACGGGCCATAGAGTTTTTCCGCAGCACCGATCATCTTTTCGGTGTCTTCGAATTCCTTGGCGGCCTTGTCGGCCATCGCCGGCTCGGCCCACACGCCCGAGCGTGCGGAGATCGGCTTGAACACCACATCGCCGGCCGCAATCGCCAACAAATAAGAGGGAATCGGCTCGGGCATCTTGAAGCTGTAATCGCCGTCGCGCGCAGCCTTGGGGTCGTTGTCGGCGCTCATCAGCACCATCACGTCCGGGCGCGAGGTGACATGCGCGCTATAGGTGAAGCGCACGCTCGGGGTGTCCTGCAACGGCACCCAGCTGCGCGCGTGGATCGCCTGCGACTGGCTGAACATGAAAGGCAACTGCTTGCCTTCGGTCATCGACGGCTCCAGCCACTGCAGGCCCGAGGCGGTGGGTGCGGTGTGATAGGTGATCACGATCTTGGACGGCTGAGTCGGCGTCTCGATGGTGAGCTTGCTGCCGAAGGTCTTGTCGGCCGGCGCCAGCGCGAACTGCAGCGGTGCCAACGCGCCCTTGCCGTCGTCGGCCTGCACCTGCGCAATGCTCAGCTCGCGCGTGTCCAGCACCAGCTGCTTGGCGGCCTTGTCCTTCCAGTCCAGCGTGTAGGTGGCAGTGCCGCCGATCTGTTTGGCGTCGAAATCCAGCTTCAGGTCCAGCGCCAGATCCTTGATGACCACCAGCTGCGGCTGGGCGTAAGAGCTTTCGTCGTGGTTGCGGGCGTCTGCTTTCACGGGGGCCTTGGCAGTGGCGGCCGGCGCAGTGGTTGCGGCCGGCGGCGTGGAGTCATTGGAACAGCCGGCCAGCGCGATGGACACGGCCAGGGACAGCGACAGGAACGGGAAGCGCATCGACGGCACCGCAGCGAGGGAATTGGGCATTTTAGCGCCCCGGGCCGTTGCCTGCCCGTGCGGCTGATGGTGAGCACTTGCCGGCCGGTCAATCCGGGCGCCGGCTGAGGACACTGGGCCTGTCACTGGCCGGGACGGCGCGAACCTGATGCGGCAACCGCAGATGGCGTGACGTATGCCGCCCGTGCGCAGCATGCAGGCACCTGCGGACCGGCCGCCAGGTGATTGCCGGATCGTCTAGACCACCGGATGGCTGCGTGGGTTGTCATGCCCGTCGCGCACCAAACGGCGGCCGCCGGAAAACTTGGCGCGATACATCGCCGCGTCGGCGCGGCGATACAGCTCGGTGGCATCCAGGCCCTGCTCGCACACCGCGCTACCGGCGCTCACATGCAGCGGCGCCTCGTCGGCATCTTCGCGTTCGAGCATCGACAGCCATTGATTGAGCTTGAGCGTGGCCTCGTCTTCGCTGGCGTGTACGCCGATCAGGAATTCATCGCCGCCCCAGCGCCCGACCCAGTCCTGCGCGCCCAGCCAGCCGTAGGCCGATTCCACCAGCCGCACCAGCACACGGTCGCCGGCCAGATGCCCGAAGCGGTCGTTGATCGTCTTGAGGTTATCCATGTCCAGCACGAACAACACGAACGGCCAGCCTTCGCACTGCGCGGAGGTGACCGAATCCAGCATCGCCTGCTCGCAGCCGCGCCGGTTCAACGCCTCGGTGAGCGAATCGAACAAGGCGTGCTTTTTGAGATCGCGCATGCCGGCGTCGATACCGCGCAGGCTGCGATTGATACCGCGCAGAAGACGCCCCAACTCGTCATCGCCATGCTCGGGCAGCGTGGGCAGGCGTTGATCGGCGTAATACGCATCCAGCGCGTCGGCGGCGATGCGCAGCGGTGCGAGCAGGCGATACAGCGCCGATAACGTCAGCGCGGTGCCGGCCAGCGTGGCCAGCAATGCCACGATCACCACCGACCACAGCGGGCGTCCGCCCAACTCGCTTTGCGATGCCAGCCAGACGATCAGCAACAGCAGCGGCAGATGAATGCCGACAAAGGTCACCGCCAGCAGCTTGGCGCTGAAGGAGCGAGGAAACACGCGCGACAGCCCTGCGTACAAGCGCATGCACGTCTCCAGCGAAAGATGGCCTAGTGTCGCCGACCATTCGTGGAGCCAACGCGACGAGAGTCTCAAAAGTTTGTCGGCAGACGCAGGTGCGCAGGTGGCGATGGCGATGGCGATGGCGCGGCAAGCGAACACAAGCGCAATGTGTGTGCGGAGATCTCCGGCGCGCTGCACGCCGGCGCAGACGCGCAAATCACCCCGCGCCGGATCAATCTCAGATCTTGTAGCCGGAATGGATCGCCACGATGCCGCCGGTGAGGTTCTTGAAGTGGCAACGCGCAAACCCGGCCTCGCCCATCATGCCCTTGAGCGATTCCTGCGGCGGATGCTTGCGGATGCTTTCGGCCAGGTACTGGTAGCTGTCGGCATCGCGCGCGAACAACTGGCCCAGCTTGGGCAGGATCCTGAACGAGTGGAAGTCGTAGATCGGCTTGAACCAATCGGCGGTAACTTCGGAAAATTCCAGCACGCGCGCCTGTCCGCCCACCTTCAGCACGCGGTACATCTCGCGCAGCGCGGCGTCCTTGTCGGTGACGTTGCGCAGACCGAAGGAGATGGTCACCAGGTCGAAGCTCTGGTCCGGGAACGGCAGTGCTTCAGCGTTGCATTGCACATAGTCGAACCCGGACACCAAGCCGCGGTTGGTGAGCCGGTCGCGGCCCACCGACAGCATGCCGGCGTTGATGTCGCCCAGCACCACCGCGCCCTCGTTGCCGACGCGCTCCTTGAGCAGCACGGCGATGTCGCCGGTGCCGCCGGCCAGGTCCAGCACGCGGTCGCCCGGCTTCACCTGCGCGGTCGCCACGAAGTAGCGTTTCCATGCGCGGTGCACGCCCAGACTCATCAGATCGTTCATCAGGTCGTAGTTGCGCGCGACCGAGGTGAACACTTCGCCGACCAGCTTCTGCTTGTCCTTGGCAGCGACATCGCGAAAGCCGAAATGGGTGGTACCGGAGGTATAGGGGGATTCGCTCATGGGCGTATTATCGCACTGCTGACACCACCGTGACCGCAACCGGACCACAATCGCGATCTCAACTGCAACTGGCCCCTGCGAGCATTCAGTGCGCGACAAGTACGTCCAGCGCGACTGGCAACCCCATGAGAAACCCACCCTGCCGGGGTCAGCCTCCACGCCGCTGCACCCCACCCGGCGGCGCATCCAGTACGGGCTGGTGGGCGTGGTGGTGGCGCTCACCGGTGGGCTGAGCAACGCGCTGGTCACCGCCAACCTGACCTATCTGCAAGGCACCCTGGGCGCCTCCACCACCGCAATGGCCTGGCTGCCGGCCGCCTACGTGATGACCAACATGTCGGCCAACCTGTTGCTGGTGAAGTTTCGCCAGCAGTTCGGGTTGCGCCGGTTCACCGAAATTTTTCTGGCGCTGTACGCGCTCATTGCCTTTGCGCACCTGTTCGTGCACAGCCTGAGCTCGGCGATCACCGTGCGTGCTGCGCATGGGCTGGTGGGCGCGGCGCTCAGTTCGCTGGGCCTGTATTACGTGATCCAGGCATTCCCGAACAAATACCGGCTCAAGGCGGTGGTTTTGGGCCTGGGCATGACCCAGCTGGCGTTGCCGCTGGCGCGGGTGTTCTCCACCGACCTGCTGGAATTTGGCGAGTGGCAGGGCCTGTACCTGTTCGAGTGCGGGCTGGCGGTATTCGCGCTGGCCTGCGTGCTGGCGCTCAAGCTGCCGCCAAGCGACCGCTATCGCGTGTTCGAGCCATTGGATTTCCTCACCTTCAGCCTGTTTGCCGCCGGCGCGGCCGGCCTGGCTGCGGTGCTCTCGCTCGGACGCTTGTTGTGGTGGACCAGCACGCCATGGCTGGGCGTGGTGCTGGCGGCCTCCATCGTGCTGCTGTGCACGGCCGCATGGATCGAGCACAACCGCCGCAACCCGATGATCAACACGCGCTGGCTGGCCAGCGGCGACATGCTGCGGCTGGGCCTGGCGATCCTGTTGATCCGGCTGGTGCTGTCCGAACAGAGCACCGGCGCGATCGGCTTCTTCCAGACCCTGGGCCTGGCCAACACGCAGCTGCAGACCTTGTTCGCGCTGATGCTGATGGGCGCGGTGGTGGGCGTGGCCGCCAGCGCGTGGCTGATCAACCCGGCACGGGTGGCCGAACATCTGATCATCGCCGTGGCGGCCATCTGCACCGGTTGCTTCATGGACGCCGACGCCACCAGCCTCACCCGGCCGGAGCAGATGTACCTCAGCCAGTTCCTGCTCGCCTTCGGCAGCACGTTTTTCATTGGCCCGGCGATGGTGGCCGGGCTTGGCCGGGTGATTGCGCAGCCCGGCAACCTGATCAGTTTCATCGTGCTGTTCGGCATGGCACAGAACATGGGCGGCCTGCTCGGCAGCGCCCTGCTCGGCACGGTGCAGGTAGTGCGCGAGAAATACCATTCCAGCCAGTTGGTCGAGCATCTGGTACTGACCGACCCGCAGGTGGCCGCACGCGTGCAGGCCTATGCCAGCGTGTACGGCCGCAGCATCGGCGACCCGGCGCTACGTCAGGCCCAAGGCATACGCACGCTGGGCGGCATCGCCACGCGCGAAGCCAACGTCCTGGCCTATAACGACGTGTTCCTGTTGATCGGTTGCATCGCCATCGCCACCGGCGTGTGGATCCTGTCCGTGCTGGTGTGGCGCCGCTATCTGCGCCCACCGGTGTCGCCCCCTGCTCCTGCCCCCACTGCGCGCCCATGAATACACCAGCAGAGTCTTCCCCGCTTGCCGACCGCCAACGTCGTCGCCGTCGCATCGCCGGTGTGGTCGGCTTCGGCGGGCTCGCACTGATCGGCGTATTGCTGGTGCTGTATGCATGGCGGCTGCCGCCGTTCGTCAGTGCGATCGAACGCACCGAAAATGCGTTGGTGCATGGGCAGATCACGGTGATTGCCCCGCAGGTGAGCGGCTATGTCACCGAAGTGCCGGTGCAGGATTTTGCACACGTCACGCGCGGCCAGTTGCTGGCACGCATCGACGACCGCATCTACGCCCAGCAATTCGAACAGGCCAAGGCGCAGGTGCAGACTGCGCAGGCCAATCTTGCCAACTGGGACCAGCAACGGCATAGCGCCGAGGCAACGATCGCCGAGCAGCGTGCGGCGCTGAGCAGCAACCAGGCCCAGCGCGACCGCACCCGTTCGGCCTATGCACGCACGCAACAGCTGGCCAGCCAGCAACTCGTATCCGAGCAGGATCGCGACACCGCCTTCGCCGCACGCGCGCAGGCCGATGCCGGCGTGGCACAGGCACGCGCCGCACTGCAGGCTGCCGAAGAAAACGCACGCAGCGTCACCGTCAACCGCGCCGCGCTGGAAGCGGCGGTGGCCAATGCTCAGGCCGCCGTGCAGCTGGCGCAGATCAACCTGGACAACACGCGCATCCTGGCCCCGCGCGACGGCCAGCTCGGTCAGCTTGGCGTGCGCCAGGGCGCCTATGTCACCAACGGCACGCAGCTGATGTCGCTGGTACCGGACACGCTGTGGGTCGTGGCCAATTTCAAGGAAACCCAGATGGCGGAGATTCGCGTGGGCCAGCGCGCCAGCTTCACCGTGGACGCGCTGGACAACGCGCGCCTGCACGGCCGCGTGCAGGAGATTTCGCCGGCCGCCGGTTCGGAATTCAGCGTGCTGCCGGCCGATAACGCCACCGGCAATTTCGTCAAGATTGCCCAGCGCATTCCACTGCGCATCAGCGTCGACCCGGACCAGCCGCTGGCACCGCGGTTGCGGCCAGGCATGTCGGTGGTGGTGGCGGTCGATACCGATAGCGCCGCCGACTGAGCGCTGTTGCCGCCATGCGGTCGGCGAATCATCAGGCAGACGTGGACGGTATCGAGAGCCCGGGTCTGGTTCCGGGCGATGCGTCCATGCGCCAATCGCGCTGACCTCGCAAGTGGCGCTCGTCTGCCCGCCGCTCGCAGACGATGCCGTTATCATGCGTCGATGCCCTCCCCACCGACGCTTCCTTTGCACTGGCAGCAGTTGCGCTTTGCGCAGCTGAGCACCATGCAGCTGTATGCGCTGCTGCGGCTGCGCACGGACGTGTTCGTGGTGGAGCAGCACTGCGCCTACCCGGAGCTGGATGGCAAGGATATCGATCCCGGTGTGCTGCACGTGCTGGGCAGCAGCGACACCGCCGAGCTGGCTGCCTACCTGCGCGTGCTGCCGCCGGGGCTGAGCTATCCCGAACCCAGCATCGGCCGCGTGGTCATCGCTGCCGCGTATCGCGGTACCGGACTGGCGCACACGCTGTTGCGCGAAGGTATCCGCGTGCTGCACGCACACTGGCCCGCTAGCGCCATCCAACTCGGCGCGCAGGCGCATCTGCAATCGTTCTACGCAGCACATGGGTGTGCGCCCGCATCCGCGCCGTATCTGGAAGACGGTATCCCCCATCTCGACATGCTGCGCCCTGCCGGCGCGGCCCCTTTGGAGCTTGCATGATCACCACCCCCGACTACCGCGCCCTGCTCGACACCGCCATTGCCGAGGCCCGCCAAGGGCTGGCCGAAGGCGGCATCCCGATCGGTGCCGCGCTGTATCACAACGACGGGCGCCTGCTCGGCTGCGGCCACAACCGCCGCGTGCAGGAAAACGATCCGTCCGTGCATGGCGAAACCGATGCCTTCCGCAAGGCCGGCCGTCAGCGCCGTTACAAGGACACCATCATGGTCACCACGCTGGCGCCGTGCTGGTACTGCAGCGGACTGGTGCGTCAGTTCAATATCGGCACGGTGGTGGTGGGCGAATCGGTCACCTTCCAGGGCGGCATCGCCTGGTTGCGCGAGCATGGCGTCAACGTGATCGATCTGCAGAGCCAGGAATGCATCGATCTGCTGGGTGGCTATATTTCCGCCAATCCGGATGTGTGGAACGAGGATATCGGCGAGGATTGAGATCAGCGCTAATGCAGTTACGCAGCCGTACGCTGTGACAGGCAACGAGCAATACCACTTCGCGATTGGCGCTGCTGTTTAGCCTGAGTCACAGTGCAGATCTACCCCAAGGCAGTCTCGGCCACAGTGCATGCTGCAAACAAAAAGACCCGCCAATGGCGGGTCGTTTTGATCCGTGCGCACGTTGCCGTGCAACGCCGTCAGAGGATATAGCGGCTCAGGTCCGGGTCCTGCACCAGCTCGCCCAACTGTGCGTCTACGTAGGCCGCGTCCACAGTGACGCTCTGCCCATCGCGGTCCGGCGCCTCGTAGCTCAACACGTCGAGCAGACGCTCCAGCACCGTGTGCAGGCGACGCGCGCCGATATTTTCCTGGCGTTCGTTGACCTGCGCTGCGATCTCGGCAAGACGATCCACCGCATCGGAGGCGAACGTCAGCGACACGCCCTCGGTCTGCAACAAGGCCTCGTACTGCTTGATCAACGCCGCCTTGGGCTCGGTGAGGATGCGCACGAAGTCGGCCTTGGTCAGCGCGGTCAATTCCACCCGGATTGGGAAGCGGCCCTGCAATTCGGGAATCAGATCGCTGGGCTTGGCCAAATGGAACGCGCCCGATGCAATGAATAGGATGTGGTCGGTCTTGACCGTGCCGTACTTGGTCGACACGTTGGAGCCTTCCACCAGCGGCAGCAAATCGCGCTGCACGCCTTCGCGGCTGACATCGCCACCGTTGGAGCCGGCTTCGCCGCGCTTTGCCACCTTGTCGATCTCATCGATGAACACGATGCCGTGCTGTTCGCAGGCCTCGATCGCCGCGGTGCGCACGTCGTCTTCGTTGACCAGCTTGCCGGCCTCTTCTTCGATCAACAGCGGGCGCGCGGCCTTGATGGCGAGCTTGCGCTTCTGCGACTTGCCGCCACCGATGTTGGCGAACATCTGCCGCAACTGCTGCCCCATTTCTTCCATGCCCGGCGGGGTCATGATGTCCATGCTGGCATTGACGGCCACTTCCAGTTCGATTTCGCGCTCGTCCAGCTCACCGTTGCGCAACATGCGGCGGAACTTGATGCGGGTTTCGTTGTCCTGCGACGACGGCTCGTTACGTGCCGCTTCCGGGTCGAAACCAATACCGGCAGCGCGGCGCGGCAGCAGCGCATCCAGGATGCGGTCTTCGGCGCGTTCTTCGGCCTGGTTGCGCACACGCACCTTGGCCTGCTCGCGATACAGCTTGACCGAGGTGTCGGCCAGATCGCGAATGATCTGCTCCACGTCCTTGCCGACATAGCCCACCTCGGTAAAGCGCGTGGCTTCGACCTTGACGAACGGCGCATTGGCCAGCGTTGCAAGCCTCCGCGCGATTTCGGTCTTGCCGACACCGGTGGGGCCGATCATCAGGATGTTCTTGGGCATCACTTCGTTGCGCAGTTCTTCGGGCAACTGCATGCGGCGCCAGCGGTTACGCAGCGCGATGGCAACCGCGCGCTTGGCGTCGTGCTGGCCAACGATATGACGGTCGAGCTCCTGCACGATTTCGCGCGGAGTCATGGTAGCGGTATCGATATTAGACATTGGGGAATCGAGAATTGGGAAAGGGGAATCGCAGAAGCAGACATCCAGAGCCTATGTCGTTGGAGTGGAAACGAAACCGCTGTCGCGATTCGCGCTTCCCCACTCCCGATTCACAGCTCTTCAACCACCACATTGCGATTGGTGTAGATGCAGATATCGCCTGCGATATTGATTGCTTCAACGGCAATCGTCTTGGCATCCAGCGCGGTGTGCGCGAGCAGCGCGCGTGCGGCGGACAAGGCGTACGAGCCGCCGGAACCGATGGCGATGATGCCGTCTTCCGGCTCGATCACATCGCCGGTGCCGCTGATGATCAGCGAGGTTTCCTTGTCGGCCACCGCAAGCAATGCTTCGAGCTTGCCCAGGCGGCGCTCGGTGCGCCAATCCTTGGCCAGCTCCACTGCGGCGCGGGTCAATTGCCCGTGCTTGTCGAGCTTGGCTTCGAACAACTCGAACAAGGTAAACGCATCGGCGGCTGCACCGGCGAAACCGGCCAGCACCTGACCCTCGCGCCCGAGCCTGCGCACCTTGCGCGCATTGCCCTTCATGACCGTATGGCCAAGGGTGACCTGGCCATCGCCAGCGACGGCGACATGCCCACCACGTCGAACCGAAATGATGGTGGTGGCGTGAACGATATTGGGATTCTGGCTGGGGTCCATGGGTCCTCCGGGGGTTTCCAAAGAGGTGGGGACGCCCCTGCCGGGTTCAAGCGCGCTGCGGCGAAGCGATGTGCAGACACGACGCTGAGAAGCGACGCGACGCATACGCTGCAGCGTCCCCGGACGCGCACAAAGCACTCGATCCGAAAGCAAGCCATCTAGCCCCTCTCCCGCCGGGAGAGGGGTCGGGGTGAGGGTACGGCCGCCAGCTTCGGTTGCACTGCGCAGTCAACGACGTCTCTGCGCGGCGATATCTCGACAGCCAACACCACAACGTAAACAATCTCGGCTCAAAGCCCCTCACCCCGGGAGAGGGGCTTTGAGCCACTTCTCCATAACGCGCCCGCCGCTCTATCAGCCGCATCAGCCAATCATGCGGCGATGTAGCTGACATCGCGCAAACGCACCTGCTCACTCAGTCGCTTTCTTGCGCTTCGCGCGCGGATGCGCGGCGTCGTAGACCTTGGCCAGATGCTGGAAATCCAGATGCGTATAGATCTGCGTGGTGGCGATGTCCGAATGGCCAAGCAATTCCTGCACGCCGCGCAAGTCGCCGGACGATTCCAGGATATGGCTGGCAAAACTATGCCGCAGCATGTGCGGGTGCACGTCCTTGAACATGCCCTGGCGCACCGCCAATTGCTTGATGCGGATCTGCACTGCGCGTTGCGAAATCGCACCGCCCGCCCGGCCTGGGAAAACGTGCGTGTCGGCGCGTCCAGCGCTGTCACGCCGCCACTCGCGCAACGCAGTGATTGCATGCGAGCCCACCGGCACCAGACGCTGCTTGCCGCCCTTGCCGAGCACCATCACCAGGCCGCTGTCCAGATCCAGGTCGCGCCAGCACAACGCGCACAATTCGCTCAGGCGCAGGCCGGACGAGTAGAACAGTTCCAGCAGCGCGCGATCGCGCAGGCCCAGTGGTGCATCGGTCGGCACTTCCACCAGACGCACGGCTTCGTCGGCGTCCAGCACTTGCGGCAACTTGCGCGGCGCCTTGGGTGCGCGTAGCGCCGCCGCCGGGCTGGCCGCAATGCGACCATGCTTGAGCAACCAGGCGTAATAACTGCGGCAGGCCGACAGGCGGCGCTGCAGGCTTTTGGGCGACAACCCGCGCCGATGCTCGGCCGCGACGAACTGCCGCAAATGTGCGCTGTCGAGCAGTGCACTGTCGCGTGGCATGGCATCCTGCTGCGTGCCGTCTTGCTGGTTCTGCCCGGCCGTCCAGGCCACCAGGGCCGCAAGATCGCGCCGATACGCGTCCAGCGTGTGCGCCGACACCTGCCGTTCGACCTGCAGGTAGGTCAGAAATGCGTCGACCGATGACACGTCAGCGTTCCCGATAGCGCGGCATGGATGGCGTTTTCTGCTCGCAGGTGTGGTCTTGCGACACACACGCAGACCTCATGCCTCGCAGGTGCAGAGATGCAAATTCTCCGACCGCCACCACCTCACGCCCCTCGCCGCAGACGCAGCGGCACCACCATCGGCAGCGTGCCGCCAATCCGGGTGCGCGCAGCAGCCCGCATCACGCGTGGAAGCGTTGCAACGCCACGCTCAGCGATTCGCCCATCATGCGCAGGAATAGCGTACCCATGCCGGGATAGAACCGGTTGGCGTCGCTGCTGCCCACCGCGATCAGGCCCATGCCCGGCAGCGGCAACAACGCGGTGGAGTGCACCTCGCCCGCCTGTGCGCCGTAGAGCAGTGCATGTTTTTCAGCCTGCAGGCGGCCGCAAATGGGTTCGCCATCGCTCAGGCAATCGCGGAACGGAGCCAGCCGCGCATCGTCGGTTGCGATGACTTGCAGCCAGTCTGCTTCCAGCGCATCGACCGGCTTGAGCAAGACCAGCCGCACCAGTTCGCCGTTGAAATCTTCCGCCAGCGCGGCCGCCATTGCCTTGAGCGTATCGGCCGCGCTGGTCTGGCGCATCAGCGCAAGCGTGAGTTGATGCGTGCGCACTGCCAGCCGCTCGTTTTCCTGCGCATTGCTGCCCAACTCGTGCAGGCGCCGCGACAGTTCGCGGTTCTTGTCGCGCAGCACTTCCAGTTGGTAGGTGGCCAACGAGGCAGTGGGGCCATCGTCGCGCGGCACCAGCAAGCTCACTGCCAGATCCGGGAACTGCTTGAGGAAGGTCGGGTGACGTCGCAGCCAGGTGGCTACTTCGTGTGCGCCGAATTTGTCCGTGTTCTCGCTCATCCGTTCCACTCTCCATCGAAGACGAACACAGCCGGGCCGGACATCACCACCTGCTCCTGATCGCCGGGCCAGCGAATGCGTAGCTCGCCACCTGGCAAGGACACCCGCACGTCGCGCTCGACGCGGCCGCGCTGCATCAACACCACGGCGGCCGCGCACGCGCCACTGCCGCAGGCCAGCGTTTCGCCGACACCGCGCTCGAACACGCGCAAACGCACATGCGTGGGGTCGACCACCTGCACGAAACCTGCGTTGACCGAATTGGGAAACGCCGCGTTCTGCTGCAGCAGCGTGCCGACGCGCTCGACCGGTGCTGCATCCACCCGCCCGACCTCGACCACCGCATGCGGGTTGCCCATCGACACCGCACCAAAGCGCACGGTCTCGCCATGCACCGGCAGCGCATATTCGTCGCGTGCGTGCGCAAACCCGGCCAGCGGAATCTGCGCAGGCTCGAAGTAGGGCAAGCCCATCGCCACCGCGTAGCAGCCTGCATCGAGGCGTTCGACCGCATGCGCCGTGACCGGGCTGTCGATGACGAAGCGGTCGCCCTGAGCGGTGCCATCGCGCACCAGCCAGGCCGCAACGCAGCGCGCGCCGTTGCCGCACTGGCGCGCGGCCGAGCCATCGGAATTCCAGATGCCATAGGCCGCCACGGCACCTTCGCTGCGCGGCGCTTCGATGGTCAGGATCTGATCGCAGCCGACCCCGAAGTGGCGGTCGGCCAGCTGGGCCGCGAGCGCGGCACCCGGCGGCGGCGTGCCATCGCGCAGGTCCAGCACCACGAAGTCGTTGCCGGCGCCGTGCATTTTGGTGAAACGCAGACGCCCGCTGCGACCGTCAGCGCTCATTGCCGCTGCTAGCGGGCTGGTCGGTGGTGGGCGCGGGCGTGGTGTCGTTGTCCACAGGCGCGGGCGCAGGCGTGGACTCATCCAACGGTTGCGGCGCGTCCGGCGGCTGCGGCACCGGCTGGGCTTCCACCGGCACCGGCTTCTGCGGCATCACCAGCGGACCCTTGTTGCCGCAGGCGGCAAGCAGGACAAAGGTCGCACCAACCAGTGCGAGACGAACAGACGGTCGGGACATGAGGCTCATGGGCCGAAGTATAGCCAGAACGCCGTTACGGCCGTGCGCCCGGGGTGCACTCCGGACACGTGCTGTGTTCAGTGGGCGTCGGGCAACGTGCGCGGCGGCGGCTCGGGGCGCAGCCACAGCCAGATCGCCACCACGACCATGCTGCCGATCGACAGGCACTTGACCCAGAACACCGGCACGCACCACAGCATGATGGCGGCGCACACGCTCATGGTGAGTGTGGCCATCCATTTGGCCTTGCGGCTGACCGCGCGATAGGTCTGCCATTCCACGATCGCCGGCCCGAAGCGCGGATGCGACAGCAGCCAGGTATGCAGGCGCTCGGAACCATGCGACGCAGCCCAGGCGGAGATCAGGATGAACACCGTGGTCGGCAGTCCTGGCACGAAGATCCCCGCGATGCCGGTGGCCAGGCTGGCGTAGGCCAGCAACCACCAGGCCCAACGGAATCGATTCGGTCGCGTCATGCGCAAATGATACGGCCAGAGCGGGCGGTGGTGGTCTCAGCAGCGCGGCCGGGGAGCGCCTGGATGGCTGCGGCCCGCGCTGCCGGCGCGTCGCGTTGAACTGCGCCGCTGTGCCACAGCCTCCCAGCCACAAGCGTCGACGCGGGCTGGGCCGAGCCGAGCGCCGGCAAGTCGCTGGCGATCTTGCCTACTGCGCCTGCCACACTTTGCTTGAAGCTGCTGCCTGGAGCTGCTGCCTGGAGCGATGGCTTGAAGCTCTGGCTTTACAGCGCGATCAAGACATCCAGCAACGCTGGCATCGCGTTGCTGCAGCGTCTTCGCGCAACCGCACCCTCATCTGCCCTTCGGGCACCTTCTCCCGACGGGAGAAGGATTCAAGCCGCAGCCTCGGTTGCGTCGTTTCGCCTTGCAGATCACTTCACGCCCAGCTGATCCAGCACGAACGCATACGACTCGGCCAGCTCGCGATAGCGGCGGAAACGGCCGGATTTGCCGCCGTGTCCGGCTTCCATGTTGGCGCGGAATACGATTGGCTGGGTGCCGGCATTGTCGTCGCGCAGCTTGGCCACCCACTTGGCCGGCTCCCAGTACTGCACCTGCGAATCCCACAGGCCGGTGCCCACGAACAGCGCCGGGTAGGCCTGCTCGCGCACGTTGTCGTAGGGCGAGTACGACAGCATGTAGTCGTAATACTCTTTGTTTTCCGGGTTGCCCCACTCGTCATATTCATTGGTGGTGAGCGGGATGCTGGCATCCAGCATGGTGGTCACCACATCGACAAACGGCACCTGCGCCAGCATCACCCGGTAGTCCTGCGGGGCCATGTTGGCCACCGCGCCCATCAACAGGCCACCGGCGCTACCGCCGGATGCGGCCACGCGGTCCTTGGCGGCATAGCCCTGTGCGACCAGGCCGCGGGTGACGTCGATGAAGTCGTTGAAGGTGTTCTTCTTGTGCAGCAGTTTGCCGTCGTCGTACCACTGCCGGCCCATTTCCTGGCCGCCGCGAATATGCGCGATGGCATACACCACGCCGCGGTCCAGCAAGCTGATCGCCGGCAGATTGAAGGCCGGGTCCATCGAGGCGCCATAACTGCCGTAGGCATACTGGAACAGCGCTGCACTGCCGTCTTTCTTGAAGCCTTTTTTATAGACCAGCGACACCGGCACCTTGACGCCGTCGCGCGCGGTCACCCACACGCGTTCGGTCACGTAGTTGCGGGCGTCGTAGCCGATCACCGGTTGCTGCTTGAGCAACCTGCGCTCGCCGGTCTGGGTGTTGAGCTCGTAGGTAGTCGCCGGGGTGGTCAGCGAGGTGTAGCTGTAACGCAGCCACGCGGTATTTGGCTCGGAATTGACCGACAGGCCCATCGAATACGCAGGCTCATCCGCCTTGACGTATTGCGGTTCCCCGGCAAGCGCCTGCCCATCCTGGTGCGGACTGTTGAACTGAAGGCGCACGCGCTCCAGGCCACCGGAACGTTCTTCGATGGCAGTGAACCCATCGAACAACTCGAATTTTTCGATGTAAACGCTGTCGTCGTGCGCCACCCAACCGGTCCACTGCTTGCGCGTGGTGGCATCGGTGGGCGCGGTGACCAGCTTGAAGTTCCTGGCGTCATCGGCATTGGTGCGGATCACCCAGCGGCCAGCGAAATGCTCGGCGTGGTATTCCACATCGCGCTCGCGTTTGGCCAGCACGGTGAACGTGTCCGGCTTGGCGGCCGGCGCGTAGCGCGTTTCCGAAGAAACCGTGCTTTCAACGGAGATGGTGATGTACTTGTCGTCGCGGGTGCGGCCGATGCCCAGGTAGAAGCTGTCGTCCTTCTCTTCGTACACCAGCACATCGTCCTTGGACGGCGTGCCGAGCACATGCTTTTTCACGCGCACGGTCAGCAGCGTTTCCGGGTCGTTTTCGACGTAGAACAGCGTCTTGTTGTCGTCGGCCCACACCACATTGGCCGACACGCCTTCCACGGTGTCCGGATAGATCTCGCCGGTGTCCAGATTCTTGAAGCGGATGGTGTATTGACGGCGGCCGACAGCATCGTCGGCCCAGGCGAGGATGCGGTTGTCCTGGCTCACTTCGGCATCGCCGACGCTGAAATAGCCCTTGCCCTGCGCCATCTGGTTGACATCGAGCAGGATCTCTTCCGGCGCGTCCATGCTGCCCTTGCGGCGCGCCTGGATCGGATAGTCCTTGCCGGTTTCGAACCGCGTGTAATACCAATAGCCACGCGCGCGGTACGGCACGCTGGCATCGTCCTGCTTGATGCGCCCGACGATCTCGGTATACAGCGTTTCTTCCAATGGCTTCAACGGCGCCATCAGCGCATCGGTGTAGGCATTTTCGGCATTGAGGTAGGCCAGCATCGCCTTGTCTTCGCGCTTGTCGTCGCGCAACCAGTAATAGTCGTCGCTGCGGGTCGCGCCGAACGGCGCCTTGACCACATGCGGGTGCTTGGCGACGTCTGGCGGCGAAGGAGGAGCGGCGAAGGCGGGGGATGTGGTCATCAGGCTGGCGATCAAAAGAGTCAGGACGGGCTTCATCAGATTGGGGTCCGTTGGATGAACGCAATGCCATCCCAGCACCCGAGTGTGGAAGAGCCCGTCGCCGGGCGTCATGTGTCCTAGGTCATGCTGGTCTATCATCTTCGCAATGGACTCAACGCCTTCGCCCGCAGCCGGGTATAGCCGCCGCAGCCAGGACATCGCCCCGTTTCATGTGATGTCGCTGCTGGCCCGCGCCAATGCGCTCGAACAGGCCGGCCACGACGTCATTCACCTGGAAATCGGCGAGCCCGATTTCACCACGGCGGCGCCGATCGTCGCCGCCGGCCAGGCCGCATTGGCGGCCGGCCACACGCGCTATACCGCCGCACGCGGGCTGTCGGCGCTGAGCGAGGCGATCGCCGGGTTCTATGCGCAGCGCTACGCATGCGACATCGATCCGGAGCGGATCCTGGTCACGCCCGGCGGTTCTGGCGCATTGCTGCTGGCCAGCAGCCTGCTGGTGGATCCGGGCAAGCATTGGCTGCTCGCCGACCCTGGCTACCCATGCAACCGGCACTTTCTGCGGCTGGTGGAGGGCGCCGCGCAACTGGTGCCGGTGGGCCCGGCCACCGATTATCAATTGACCCCTGCGCTGGTGGACACCTGCTGGAACGCCGACAGCGTGGGCGCCTTGGTGGCTTCGCCAGCGAACCCCACCGGCAGCGTGCTGTCGCGCGACCAATTGGCCGCGCTTTCGCAGGCGCTGCATGCGCGCGGCGGTCACTTGGTGGTGGACGAGATCTACCACGGCCTGACCTACGGCCTGGACGCGCACAGCGTGCTGGAAGTGGACGACAGCGCATTCGTGTTGAACAGTTTTTCCAAGTACTTCGGCATGACCGGCTGGCGCCTGGGCTGGCTGATCGCACCGCCCGACGCGGTGCCGGAACTGGAAAAGCTCGCGCAGAACCTTTACATCAGCGCATCGACGATTGCCCAGCACGCCGCACTGGCCTGCTTCACGCCCGAAAGCATCGCCATCTTCGAAGCGCGCCGCGCGCAGTTCCAGCAACGCCGCGATTACCTGTTACCGGCGCTGCGTACGTTGGGGTTCGACATCGCGGTCGAGCCGCAAGGCGCGTTTTATCTCTATGCCGACATCAGCAGATTTTCAGACGATGCGCAGGCGTTTTGCGCGCACTTTCTGGAGACCGAACATGTCGCCTTCACCCCCGGCATCGACTTTGGCTTCCACCGCGCCAGCCAGCACGTGCGCATTGCCTACACCCAGAGCCTGCCGCGGCTTGAGCAGGCGGTGGAACGGATTGCGCGTGGGTTGCAGCATTTTTGATGACATGACGCGCGGTTTGTACGGCTTATCGCTATAGCTGCGCTTGGCCGCAGCATCGCTCGATGCGGTCGATAAAAGCAGCTGTTTTCAGGCGCTGCAGTTGTACTTGTGCACTCATGGATGCCCGGTTCTGCGTGTGCCCGTACCCTCATCCGCCCTTCGGGCACCTTCTCCCGGTGGGAGAAGGAAATAACAAAAAAGCCCTGGGCCACTCGGCCCAGGGCCTTGTTCGACACAACCTATTGAAAAAAATCAAGTTGCGGATTTGCGTTCGATCAATACCGCATCAATCCGCCAACCGCTCCCACAGGAAGCTGTACGCCAGCGCTGCCATATGCGCGGCCTGCGCGTTATTGGCCGCACCACCGTGGCCGCCTTCGATGTTTTCGTAATAGGTCACGTCCTTGCCGGCCTCGATCATCTTGGCCGCCATCTTGCGCGCGTGGCCCGGGTGCACGCGGTCATCGCGGGTGGATGTGAGGAAGATCACCGGCGGGTAGGTCTTGTTCGCATCGAACAGGTGGTACGGCGAGAAGGTCTGGATGAATTTCCAGTCATCGGTATCCGGGTTGCCGTATTCGGCCATCCATGACGCGCCGGCCAGCAGGTGGCTGTAGCGCTTCATGTCCAGCAGCGGCACCTGCACCACTACGGCACCGAACAGTTCCGGATACTGGGTGAGCATATTGCCGGTCATCAGGCCGCCGTTGCTGCCGCCCTGCACGCCCAGGTGCCTGGTGGAGGTGATCTTGCGCGCCACCAGATCCTTGGCCACCGCCGCCATGTCTTCATAGGCCTTGTGGCGGTTCTGCTTGAGTGCGGCCTGGTGCCAGCGCGGGCCGTATTCGCCGCCGCCGCGGATGTTGGCCACCACGTACACGCCGCCCTTTTCCAGCCAGGCGCGCCCCAGACCGCCTGAGTAATTGGGCGTCATCGAAATTTCGAAACCGCCGTAGCCGTACAGCAACGTCGGTGCGCTGCCATCGAGCTTCAACGCCTTGGGGCGCACCAGGAAATACGGTACGCGGGTGCCGTCCTTGCTGGTGGCAAAGTGTTGCTCGATGGTGTCCTTGCCGGCATCGAAGAACGCCGGCATGGTCTTGAGCGGCTGCGGTGCAGTGCCCACGTCCACCCACGACAACGTGGTGGGAGTCAGGTAATCGGTGACGGTCAACCACAGTGCGTCGCTGTCGTCGCTGTCCACCGCGCTGACATCGACCGTGCCGAACGCAGGCGCACCGACGAAGGCGCTTTTTTTCCAGCCATCCTGCGATGGGGTGACAACGCTCAGGCGGTTCTTGACGTCTTCCAGCACGTTCAACACCAGATGCGACTTGGTCCACGCCACACCGGCCAGCGAGGTGGTGTCGGTGGGCTCGAACAGCACCTCGATGTTGCGCTTGCCGGCCATGTAATCGTCAAAGCGCGTGGCCAGCAGCGAGCCGGACTTGTAGGTCTTGCCGCCCACCGTCCAGGGCTCGCGCAACTCCAATGTCAGCCACTGGCGCTTGACCGACTTGCTGGCCGAATTGGGCACATCCACCTTGACCAACTTGCCATCGGCGCCCTTGAAATACAGCTCGTCGTTGTAGAAGGCCAGGGTGCGGCTGACGAAGTCGCGCTCGAAGCCGGGCGTGTCGTCGTGCATCGCCGCGATGTACATGTCGGTCGGCTTGCCTTCGTACACCACCGAGGCGGCGCTGAGCGGCGTGCCGCGCTTCCACTGCTTGGCGATACGCGGGTAGCCGGAGCTGGTCATGCTGCCGGCACCGAAATCGGTGAACACATAGACCGTGTCCTGGTCGATCCAGCCCAGCCCACCCTTGGACTCCGGGCGGAAGAAGCCGTCCTTGACCCACTGCTTGCCGGCCAGATCGAACTCGCGAGTGACATCGGCATCGGCGCCGCCGCGCGACAGCGCAATCAGGCAGCGCTGGTACTCCGGGCGCAGGCAATCGGCGCCATGCCAGACCCAGTTCTCGCCCTCGGCCTTGTTGAGCGCGTCCAGGTCGAGCACCGTTTCCCACTTGGGCGCCGGCTTGCGGTATTCGTCCAGCGTGGTGCGCCGCCACAGGCCGCGCTCGTGCTGCTTGTCCTTCCAGAAGTTGTAGTAGTACGCGCCGATCTTCTGCACGCCGGGAATCTTGGCGTCCGAATCCAGCACTTCGCGGATGCTGGTCTCCATCTGCTTGAACGCCGGCGTGGTGGCCAGGCGCGTTTCGGCCTTGGCGTTCTGGGCCTTGACCCAGTCCAGCGGCTTGGCGCCGGTGACATCTTCCAACCAGGCGTAGGGATCGTTGGACACGGCGGTTTCCTCTGCAGAGACGGCGCCAGCGGCGATCAGGCCGGCAACCAGGCAGATCGAGGCGAACTTGGGCATGTATTTTTCCTGAAAAACCAATGCCGGAAAACCTAACACAGCCCTTTGCCCGGCCTCCCCTGCCGAAGGTCAGGCCGCCCGCGCAGGTGTCGCTGTCCGCGAAGCGACACGCCGGCGCTGCGCCTGCGGACCGCGCCGACGCGGCAAGGCCCGCCGCTGGCCCGACCGGGCCAGCGTGGGCAGCGCGAAGCGGTGCAAGCTCCACCAGGCCAGCATCGGCATGCCCACCAGCCACAGCGGCAGCCAGCCGATCCACTCGCTGTGCCCACGCGCGGCCGGCCACACCAGCAACAGCGCCAGGCCAGCGAGGGCGATCTGCCGCACCGGGCGCAGCACCCGCGGATCGGGACGGTCGGAACGAGAGGAAGGACGATGCGACATGGCGGCACTCCGTGGCAGAAGGGATGAAGACAGGCCGGCAGAATTGCCTGCCTCCATCTCACCGATTGCGACCTGGGAGGCGAAAGGTTGAGCCGCGCGGGGTCCGGCGCTGCATGATGTGCTTTGCGGCGGGGATTGGGGATTGGGGAGCGAGGGCTGAGAGTTGGCCGCGCCGGCTTTCAACCTTCTGCAATACCGCCTTGCGCCGCACCGGCCGCGCCAGACCAACGTCCATCGCCCTCCGGCCGGCAACGATCTACTGCCGATGACGCTGTCGCCGACGCCAGACCGGGCCGTTGACGCGAACTTGCCCCCTGCATGCGGTAGTGTGCTGTACCTATTGCCCCTTTGTGATGTTGCGATGCGCCTGACCGTTACGATCGCCCTCGCCTTCCTGCTCGTCCTCGGCCTGCCCGTGGCGCACGCCAAGGACACGTCCACCGCCGAGCCGGCGATCGATCTGTCCAAGATCATGGGCACCTGGTACGTGATTGCGCGCATGCCCAACCCGGTCGAGCGCGGCCACGTGACCAGCCGCGACGAGTACACGCTGGTCGAAGACGGCAAGGTGGCGGTGCGCTATCTGTACCGCGACGGCTTTGGCGAGCCGGAAAAGGAAGTCAGCGCACGCGCGTCGGTGGATGCAGACAGCGGCAATCGCGATTGGCGGGTGTGGTTCTACAAGGTGATCCCGGCCAAGCAGCGCATTCTGGAAATCGCACCGGATGGCTCATGGATGTTGATCTCCTATCCGGGACGCGATCTGGCCTGGATCTTCTCGCGCAAGCCGGACATGAGCCTCGACCAGTACCGCGCGCTGGTCAACAAGATGCGCGACGACTATTCCATCTACACCGACAAACTCAAGCGCGTGCCGCAGCTGCGCGAGCAGGTGGACCGCCTGGGCTTTGAAGTGCCGAACAAGCGCTGAGCCAGCGCTGCCGGTACGCTTCGACGGCTTGGCCACGCACTTGGCGTGCAAGCGTCATCGCGCAGGCGCCGGTGACCAGCGCTGTGCGAGCGGCAAAACCGTCGGCAGTGCACCTGCGGCGAATAGAGTGCTCGCCAGCCTGCATGCCGCTGAAGACCGCACCACATGCGCGCAAGACAAACGTGCGGACGCGGCCAGTTCGGCTCAGTCGTAATTGCTCAGCGCCAGCGACAACAACGCCTTGGCCTGTTCGCGCAGCGAGATGGGCTCGACGATCTCCGCATCCGAGCCGTAATGCAGCACGTCCATCAGCAACTCGCGCGAATTGCTGTACGGCAATTTGAGCTCGTAACGGCCATCGGGCAGGAACCGCCCCTGCTGCTTGGAATGCCAGTGCTCGTCGGCCACCCAGCGCGCGGCCTTGGCGCTGAACACGATGGTCGCCCAACCCTTGGGCGCACCGGAAAAAATGCCGTAACTGGCGGCAAGTTGTTCGTCCAGTTCGCTGTCGGGCACATCGCGCGGCGCGGTCTCGAGCAGGCGCGCGTGATTGATGCGGTCCACCGCAAAGCTGCGCACGCCGTCGCGGCCGTGGTCCCAGGCATCCAGGTACCAGTTGTCGCGGTAGTGGGTGATGCGCTGCGGCGACACCGTGCGCTTGGTCGATTCGTCGGTGGAGCGCGCGCGGTAATCGAAGCTCAGCTGCTTGCGCTCCAGCACGCCCGAGGCCACGGTGCGGAAGCTGGCTTCGTCCAGCTTGCGGCCGCGGTGCGGAATCACCCGTACCCGGTCCACCGGCCATTGCGACACGCCGGCCTGCGCAGCCAGCAAGCCTTCGATACGTTGCTGCAGCGGCGCCAGCATCGAGGACAGCACCCCGCCACCGGTGCGCGCGAGCAATTGCTGCGAGGCCAGCAGCGCGTGCAGTTCTTCCGAGCTCAGCCACAGGCCGGGCAATTCGAAGCGATCGCTTTCGCCGGAGAGATAGCGGAAGCCGGATTCGCCGTCGCCTTCCACCGGCGCCATCAGCGCATCGCGCAGAAACGCCAGGTCGCGGTACACGGTTGCACGGGAACAGCTCAGCTCATCCTGCAGCCGCGCCACCGTGACCGGGTAGCGTGCCGACTTGAGCAAGCGATGCAGGGAGTTGATGCGTTCGTAGCGGTCCATGCGTCGATTATGTCCGAGTCTTTGCGCGACGGGGTGAGCGTCGCCGTCAGGGGATTGGGATCGGGGATTGGCGACAGGGCCAGGTTACGTCCGGGGCAGGTGCGTGGTCTGTCGTGTCGGTCGCAACATCCACCCAGCAGCATCCACGCGTGTCGCCGTCGCCGCTTGCACGCACGCAACTCGGCAGGTCGCTCTGCGCCACGCCACCTGCGGCGCCCGAACCACCACCGCCGGTTGCCATCTGCACGCAACCTCCCGGGTCACTGCGATCCCGCCACGTCGCGCACCCGGATCTCTCTTGCCGCCGCCAGTTTGCACGCCACCTGCCAGAGCGCTCCGGCCCAGCCCGCTTGCCGACCGAACCCCCAATGAAGCGCGGCGTTCATCCGGTTATGACGTGCCGCACAGTCCGTTATCATGAAATCGCTTTCACCCCTGCCCTGTCCCTCAAAGCGAGCCGCCCATGTCCCGCCGTGCCCCGTTGTCTGCCCTGTTGCCGCTGTTGTTGATCACGCCCGCCGTGTGGGCCCAGGCGGTCGCACCGGCGCCGGCAGACCCGGCCGCAGCGCTGATGCCCTCGCCCTGGGGCGGTAGCAGCGGCGAGCTTGGTTACGCCGCCGCGCACGGCAACAGCACCACCGACAGCCTCAATGGCCGCGTGCGCCTGCGCTACACCGACGGCGACTGGATCCACAGCCTGGATGCCACCGCGCTGCGTTCGAGTTCGGAATACACCAACACCAACGACGACGGCAGCACCGAGCGCGAGCGCCAGACCACCGCCGAGCGCTACACCGGCAGCGTCGGCAGCGCCTTGCAGCTGGGCGAACACCGCCAGCTCACCGCCACCGGCCGCTACGAACACGATGACTTCGCCACCTACGACCGGCTGGCCACCTTCGGTATCGGCTACGGCACGCGCCTGATCAACGCCGATCGCTTTTATCTGGACGCGCAGGTGGGCCCGGGTGTGCGCCGCGCGCACAACAGCGACGAAGACCGCAACGAGACCGGGCTGATCGGCCGTGGCCTGTTCGACCTGAAATACACCGTCACCGACAACACCGATCTGATCAACACGCTGCTGGTGGAATCGGGCGAATACAACACCTATGCGCAGAACGACTTCGGCGTACAGGTCAGCATGAACTCGCATTTCGCGCTCAAGGCCGCCTGGCAGATGCGCCACAACAGCGAGGTCAGCGACGGCGACAAGAAGACCGACACGCTGACCACGGTCAACCTGGTCTATACCTTCAAGTAAGAGCAGCTACCAGAACGTCGGAACGCACTGCAGGTCGTCAGCGGCGTTACAACTCGGCCAGCAGCTGGGCGGCGCCCTTGTCGAACAAGCCTTGCGCGACGCGGCGGCCAAGGTCTTCGGTGTCATCGGCGCTGCCGTGTGCCTGCGCGTGGATCAGCCGGCCGTCGCTGGCGCTGCCGACCATGCCCTGCAGGAACAGGCCCTGCCCTTCCCAGCGCGCGAACGCGGCCACCGGCACGTGGCAACTGCCGTGCAGCGCGCGATTCATGGCCCGCTCGGCTTCCACGCAGGCGCGCGTGCGGCCGGCATCCAGCACTGCCAGCAGGCTGTGGATGCGCGCATCGTCGCCGCGGCATTCCACCGCCACCGCCCCCTGCGCCGGCGCCGGCAACCACTCCGGCGCGTCCAGCCGCGCGGTGATGCGTGCGTCCAGGCCGAGCCGCTGCAGACCGGCGCAGGCCAGCACGATGGCGTCGTAGCCGCCGTTGTCGAGCTTGGCCAGACGCGTGTTGACGTTGCCGCGCAGGTCGATCAATTCCAGGTCCGGGCGCGCGGCGCGCAGCTGCGCCTGGCGGCGCAACGAGGAGGTGCCCACGCGCGCGCCCAGCGGCAGCGCCTGCAGGCTGGCGTAGAGATTGGACACCAGCGCATCGGCGGGGTCGCCGCGCTCCAGGATCGCCGGCAGCACGAACGGGGCGTCCAGTTCCATCGGCACGTCCTTGAGCGAATGCACCGCGCAATCGGCCTCGCCGCGCAGCATGGCCAGCTCCAGTTCCTTCAGGAACAGGCCCTTGCCGCCGATCGCCGCGAGCGAGCGGTCCAGCACCTCGTCGCCGCGGGTGCTCATCGGCACCAGCACCACCTCCAGTCCGGGATGGTGCTGACGCAGCGCGGTGGCGACGTGGTCGCTCTGCCAGAGGGCGAGCGGGCTTTTGCGGGTGGCGATACGGAGCGTGGTCATCCCGGCATTATCGCGGAGCCGGCGCGGAACTCACAGTTGACGTAATTGATCGCGCAGGCTGGCCACGCAACGCCGGCTCACTTCCAGGGGCTGCGGCACGCTGCGCAACACCGCGTGCACCTGGCCATCGCCGCTGCGGCGCAGCTCCACCAGTTCGTCGCGGGCCACCAGACAATTGCGATGGATACGCACCAGGCGGTCGGCAAATTCGTCCTCCAATGACTTGAGCGACTCTTCGATCAGGTCCTCGCCACGGGTGTGGTGGACGATGACGTACTTCTCTTCGGCCTGCAGGTAGCGGATGTCGCCGATGGCGATCAGCCGCAGGCTGCCACGCAGGCGGGCGCACAGATGGGTGCGCAGCGGCCTGGGCGCAGTGCCGGGCGCGCGGCCGGCCAGGAAGGTGGCCACTTTTGCCAGGGCCGCGGCCAGCCGTTCCGGGCGCACCGGTTTCATCAGGTAATCCAGCGCGGCCGCATCGAATGCCGACAACGCGTGCTGGTCGTAGGCGGTGCAGAACACCACCGCCGGTGGCGGCTGGCTCTGGCGCAGCAAACGTGCGGTTTCCAGGCCGTCGACACCGGGCATGGCGATATCCAGCAGCACCAGATCCGGGTGCAGGTGTTCGCACTGCTGCAACACTTGCTGGCCGTTTTCGGCCTCGCCGATCACCTCGACCTGCGGATGCTCGCCCAGCAGCATGCGCAGGCGCTCGCGCGCCAGTGGCTCGTCATCGGCGATCAGCACCCGCACTTGCGTGGCCGTCATGGACTCCCCCTCGCTGCAGTGACTTTCCCCTCACGGCAGCGGCAATGTGATCTCGCAGGCATAGTAGCCTTCAGTCCAGCTGGCCGCCATCCGTGCCCCGGCACCGAACTGGAACGCCAGCCGGTGCGAGATGCTGGCCTGGGCGTGCCCGGCGCCGGCCAGCAGCGGCAACTGGGTGCCGGGCTGCGGGGCCGGGTTGACGATACGGATCTGCAGCTGGCTGCCGCGCTGACGCAACGACAGGTACAGCGTACCGCCCTCGGGCATGCGCGAGACGCCATGCAGCACGGCATTTTCGACCAGCGGCTGCAGCACCAGGCGCGGCATCGGCAGCTCCCAGGGCAACGGCTCCTGGCGGTGCCAGCGCACCTGCAGGCGCTCGCCCAGGCGCAGCGATTCGATCGCCAGATAGCGTTCGGCCAGTTCGCATTCGGCACGCAGGGTCGAGACGCCCTCGCCGGCCCCCAGCGCGGCGCGGAACAGATCCGACAGATCCAGCACCGCCTGCTCGGCCACCACCGGGTCGCGCCGCAGCAGGCTGGCGATGAGGTTCATGCTGTTGAACAGGAAGTGCGGGCGGATGCGCGCCTGCAGGGCGTCGGCCTTGGCGCGCGCGTTGGCCTGCACCTGCGCCTCCCAGCGGTCGCTGACGTAGAAATAGCGCAGCGCCAGCGCAGTGATCAACACCACCGTGGCCGCGCTGCCCAGGGTGAACCGCCAGAAGCCGACCAAGGGGCCAAGCGGCGCCTGGCCGAGCACCGCATACAGGCCATGCACGATGCTGGCCCCCAGCACCGCCACCACCGCGGCAGTCGACAATGCGGCCAACCCGCCCAGCTTGGGCGGCAACCGCGACAACCCGGGGCGCAATACGCACAGCAGCACGCTGACCGCCAATGCCAGCCACAACGCCAGGCCGCTGGCCGAGATAAACCGCGACAGGGTGATGCTGCGCGCGGCGCCGGCATCGGGCACCAGGGTCACCACCAGCACCACCAGTTCGGCCAGGCCCAGCATCGCGCCCAGCCGGGGCAGCCGGCACAGGTCCGGCATCCAGGCGATCTGTGGCGCGCGCTGGGCCATGGGCTCAGGCGGCGGTGAAGCGCGCCTGCATCCAGTCGCGCAGGGCCTCGATCTCTTCCAGACAGACCTGGTGCCCCATCGGATAGGTGTGCCAGTCCAGTGCGAAGCCCAGCGTGCGCAAGGTCTGCATGCTGGCCTGGCCGGCCGCGAGCGGCACCACCGGGTCGGCGGTGCCATGGGCCATGAACAGCGGTTGGCGCAGGGCCGCCGGCTGCAACTGGCTGGCGGCCGCGGCCGGATCCGGCAGATAGGTGGACATGGCGATCAGCCCGGCCAGTGGCACGCTGCGCTGCAGGCCAACGGCCAGGGTCACCGCGCCGCCTTGCGAGAAGCCTGCCAGCAGGATGCGCTCCGGCGGCGTGCCGCGGGTCTGCTCATGGGCGATCAAGGCTTCGACCTGGGCCACGGATTCGGCGATGCCGGCCTTGTCGGCACGGCTGGCGAAGTCCATGCCGACGATGTCGTACCAGCCGCGCATGCGCACACCGTTGTTGATGGTGATCGGGCGGATCGGCGCATGCGGAAATACGAAACGCAGCGCCGGCCATTGCGGGCGCACCAGCTCCGGCACCATCGGGGCGAAATCGCTGCCATCGGCGCCCAGGCCGTGCAGCCACAGCACGCTCCATTGCGGGTTCGGTCCGGTCTCGCGTTCGATCACTTCCAGCATCATCCAGCTCCGCTTGCGGGCTGGGCATTATGCCTTGCGCGACACGCTGGCCCGATCACGCCACGGCGGGGCGGCAGGAACGCAGTGCCGGGAGCCACGCGCGTCTCGGCGCGCGCCGATATCGATCGCTGGTGGACGATGCCAGCGCGCGCTCAGATCAGCGAAGGTTCCAGTGCGGCGGCGCGGCGCAGCTCGGACGCACGCACCAACACCTTGGGTGGGTCGAGCTCTTCCGGGATGCAGAAGATGCCGGCGCGGCGCAACGCCAGGCCACTGCGACGCAGCGAGGTCAGCGCCACCACCGGGATCGACAACGCCATGCCCACGATCACCGGCGCCATCCAGGCCGCCAACGACGGCGACACCGTGTAGGCCACCGCGCCCATGAACAGGCCGAACACGGTCAGCCCGCCATAGCTGCGCAGCAAGGCTGGCCAAGAGAGTTTGCCGTCGTCGCGCACCTGGGCATCCCAACCGGAATCCTTGCCGGCCAGCACTTCGAACACGCCGCGCGACTGCAGGTACATCACCACCGGCGCCATCAAGGCGGCCAGCACGGTTTCCAGCAGGATGCTCAGCATGGCGCGGATGGCACCACCGCAGGCGCGTAGTTCGCGCGGGTTGAGCAGCAGCGCGATATAGCCCAGCAGCTTGGGCGCCAGCAGCACGAACATGGTGCAGACGAAGATCCAGATCGCATTGCCCTGGCTGCTGCCATGCCAGTAGCGCGCCGGCGAGAACGGCAGGTTGCCGGCCAGATCGATACCGCCGCCCGCCAGCGGAATGCCGATGCCGATCAGCATCAGCAGGCCCCACATCGGCGCAGTGAAGTAATGCCCGATGCCGATCAGCATGTGCATGCGGCTGATCCAGTGCAGGCCCTTGGCGCTGACCACCTTGGCGTGCTGCAGATTGCCCTGGCACCAGCGGCGGTCGCGGATCAGCAGGTCGGTCAGTGTGGGCGGGCCTTCTTCGTAGCTGCCCTGCAGGTACGGCACCATGTGCATGGCCCAACCGCCGCGGCGCATCAGCGCCGCTTCGACAAAGTCGTGGCTGAGCACATGCCCGCCGAACGGCTTGCGCCCGCGCAACGACGGCAGACCGGCGTGATCGGCGAAGGCCTGGGTACGGATGATGGCGTTGTGGCCCCAGTAATTGCTTTCGGCGCCATGCCACCAGGCCACGCCGAAGGCGATGATCGGCCCGTACACGCGGCCGCCGAACTGCTGCATGCGGGCGAACAGGGTCTGGCCGTTGACCACTGCCGGCAGGGTCTGGATCAGGCCCACGTCCGGGTTGTTTTCCATGCCGGCAACCAGCCGCACGATGGTGTCGCCGGTCATCACGCTGTCGGCGTCCAGGATCAGCATCTGCGGGTAGCTGCCACCGAAGCGGCGCACCCAGTCGGCCACGTTGCCGGCCTTGCGCGCGGCATTGTCGGCGCGGCGGCGGTAGAAGATTCGGCCGTGCCCGTCGACGCGGTCGCACAGTTCGTTGTAAACCAGTTCTTCGGCAGCGCCGATGTGATCGCGGGTGGTGTCGCTGAGCACGAAGAAATCGAAGTGCTCCAGCTGGCCGGTTTCGGCCACCGATTCGTAGATCGCCTGCAGGCCGGCCAGCAGCCGGCGCGGGTCTTCGTTATACGTCGGCATCAGCAACGCGGTGCGCGAGCGCAGCGTGGGCAGCGGTTGTTCCGGGTCGATGCCGAGCTTGCGCCCGGCGCGCGCCACCACAGTGACGAAACCGGCCACCGCGCTGGCAAACGACATGGCGATCCAGGCGAACAGCAGCACGAACAGGCCGAGCAGGCAGCCTTCCAGCACGCTGATGCCGTCGGGCCACAGCACGCTGAGCATCACCCACACTGCAATGGCGGTGGTGGCGAAGGTGCCGCCGATCAAATAGAAGCGCCGCACGCCGATGCCGACCGGTGAGGTGCGCTGGTGCGGAACCTGCAGCTTGCCCTCGCGCAGGTTTTGTTCGGGCATCGCCAACGGTGCTTCCGGCGGCAGCGTGGGCTGGCCGGCATCAAGGGCGGAAATAGGGGGCATTGCAGTTGGTGCGGGGGGAAGAGTCACGGTGCCATCCATCAGGGCTGCCCGTCGCGCGGGGGCGACAGTGCGGGCTGAAACGGGAGATCCATCCCCGCCATGCAGTGCGATATTGCCTGGCACGCGGCCACGCGGGCAAACCCGATGGCGTGCGACCAAGACGCTCTGAAACCACTCCGATGCACAAGCTCTCCTGGCTGCGACCTGACGTCGCAGCGCATCTTAAAGAATCGACCGTTAAAGGAACGAAGGCCGCATTTGCGGTCTCCGCCCCTCCCGACGAGGACCGCGCGGCAGACTACGCCGCAGCGACCGAACGCAACCCCAACAGATTGCAGCCTGCCACACGCGCTGTCACGGGCCGCTTGTCAGGCTGTCACGAAGAAGATGTGCAAGTGGTGTGCCATGACGTGCAATCGGTTGCACTGACGGAGCGTTGGCGTTGGGTTGTTGCGTTGCTTGGATGCGGTCAAAGACCGGGGATCAAAGCAGGGCTGGTCGAGTGCGCGGTGCCCTCACCGCTCGCGGGACACACCGTTAATCCGTCCCTGGAGGCTCGTTGGCGGCATCCATGCCGCCAACGGTCCCGCAATCGGCAAGGGCACCGCACCAGACAGTTGACGGGTGCCTTCATTGTTACTTGCGCGCCGCCTCGCTGGCATCGCGGGTGGCGCGGAACTCCGAATCGCTGCTCCAGTTGGGCCACTGCCGCGAATCGGCCAGCTGCTGGCCCAGCGTGTACAGCACACCCAGATCGCGTGCGGCGCCGGCGAAGGTCCAATCCGGCTTCCACTCGTCGCCTTGCTGGTGATAGCGCTTGGCGGTGTAGTCGTCCGATGCGGCCTTGCCTGCCGCCACGCCGCCTACTTCCCAATCCTGCCCGGCTGCATACGACAGCGCCGGCACGCCGCGCTTGGCGAAGGAGAAGTGGTCGGAACGGAAGAAATACCCGGCCTGCGGCTTGGGATCGGGCGTGTAGCGCAGTTTGGATTGCGCCGCGGCGACGCTCTTCAGTTGGTCGAGCAGCTCGAGTTTTGCGGTGCCGTAGATGCCGAAATCGCGCGATGGCACGAACGGGCTCATGCCGTCCATGTTGATCACCGCCACGGTGGTGTCCAGCGGATACAGCGGCTTGGAGGCGTAGAACTCCGAGCCCAGCAGGCCTTTTTCCTCGGCGGTGACCGCCAGGAACACCACCGAGCGCTGCGGCTTGGGGCCGGCGGCAAAGCCGCGCGCCAGCTCCAGCAGTGCGGCGGTGCCACTGGCGTTGTCCAGCGCGCCGTTGAAGATGGTGTCACCGCGTGCGTCCGGCTTGCCGACGCCGATGTGGTCCCAATGCGCGCTGTAGATCAGCGTTTCATCCGGATGCGTGCTGCCTGGCAGCCGTGCGACCACGTTGTGCGAGGTGATCACGTCGGATTTGACCTGGTAGCTGGCGCTCAGCCCCTGGCCCTTGAGTTCCACCGGCGTGAAGCCGCGCGTCTGCGCCTGCTTCTTCAAGGTGTCGAAGTCCAGCCCGGCGTGCTTGAACAGCGCGGAGGCCAGATCGCGCTGGATCCAGCCTTCCAGGGTGGGATGCGCGCTGCGCGGGTTGTCGCGCACCACATCGAACATGGTGTTGGTGTTGGAGCTGGCCACGGTGTCCCAGCCATAGGAGGCGGGCGCGGTTTCGTGCACCACCAGCACGCCGAGCGCGCCCTGGCGGGCGCCTTCTTCGTACTTGTAGGTCCAGCGGCCGTAGTAGGTCATGCCGGCACCGTCGAACGCGCCCTTGCCGGTTTCGAAATCCGGATCGTTGATCAGCACCACCGCGATCTTGCCCTTCAGGTCCACGCCCTTGAAGTCGTCCCAGTCACGCTCGGGCGCCTTGACGCCGTAGCCGACGAACACCAGCGGTGCGTTGGCGATGTCGACCTTGGACGAGCCATCCAGCGCGGCGCGGATGGCGATCTGCTTGCCCTGGGTCAGCGCCTGCGGCTTGCCGGCATGCTGCAGGGCGATGGTCGGCGTGCCGGCGATATCCGCGCGGCGCAGCGGCACCGCCTGCGTCCAGGCGCGCTTGCCGTCGGTCAGATCACCGCCCGGCTGCAGGCCGGCGTCTGCGAACTGCTTGCTCAGGTAGGCAATGGTCTTTTCCTCGCCGGCGGTGGCCGGACCGCGGCCTTCATAGGCGTCGGAGGCCAGCTCCTTGACGTCGCGCGAGATGCGCGCACCATCGAAACTCGGCGTGGCCGCCATCAGTGCGGTCGAGACCGCCATCGCCAGAAGTCCTACGGCAACTCGCTTCATTGCACACCCCGTATCATGGATAGCGCTGGAGTGTAGCCAGCATCGCGTGTGGGCCGATACATGCCGGCGTGCCGATGCGTCGCTGCGAGTGCGATCTGCGTGGATGAACGTTGGTGCCTGTGTCAGCCGCGCGCAGGCCGCGAGCCGGTTTCAATGTGCCGCGATGGCTCAGAACAGATCGACGCAGGCCACCGGTTGCACGACCTGTTGCAATTGCCCGCCGGCGATCAATTCGGCATAGACAGCGGCGCGATTGCGGCCGTTTTGCTTGGCCCAGTACAGCGCCTTGTCGGCCTCGTCCAGCATTTCGCTGATCAGCCGGCCATGGGTCAGCGCGACGATGCCGGTACTGAGCGTGACCTGGCCCACCTGCGGGAACAGGTGCTTGGCCACGGCCAGCCGGAACCGTTCGAACAGACTCACGGCAGTGTCGCGGTCCACGCCGCGCACTACGATCACGAACTCTTCGCCGCCGAAGCGAAACAGCAGATCGTCCTGGCGAAATGCACGCTGCATCAACTGGGCGACCAGCAGCAACACCTCGTCGCCGTACAGATGCCCGAAGGTGTCGTTGACGCGCTTGAAGTGATCGATGTCCACGATGCCCAGCCACACGCCCTGCTCCGTTGAAGAGTCGGCACCACCGGCAAACAGCCGCAGGATCACATCGTCGAAGGTCTTGCGGTTGCGCAGGCCGGTGAGTGCGTCGCGCTGGGCGTCGTCGAGCAGGCTGCGGTAATTCTGGAACAAGCGCGTAAAGCCCTGCAGCATGGTCTGCTCGGCAACGCCGGGAATACGCGCGCCACCCACTCGCAGGCAGGTGCGGATGCCGCGCGCTTCCATCATCGGATAGACCAGCAAGGCGCGGCCGTCTTCCTGCAGCTGCACCACCTCGCCCGGCCCGTGCACCTCGGCCAGCTGCGCACGCGTCTGCGCATCGTGGATATCGGCCACCGTCAGCGACAGCCGGCCGTCTTCGCGCAGGCGGGTTTCGGCCATGCTGCGGCCGTCCGGGGCGATGCGCAGCAACGAGAGTTCTTCGGCCGCGCAGACCTCGCGCACGGTGCGCAACAGGCTGAGATCGAGCAGATCGGCGTCGCGGATGGCGGTCAGGTCCACCATGCGCTCCAGCAACGGTGCGTTGGTCATGGCCGCGCCAACCCGTGCACGGACATGGTCCCGCAGTGCCGGGTAAGGCACGCAGGCACACATCTCGGGGTGGAACGCACTGGCATCACGGCAACGACTGGCAATGAGGATGTCGGATCATCGGCGTTGCCCACCCGAACTTGAGCTTGCCCGCAGCTGCGCTCAGCGCACGGACAGCCCGCAATGCGCGCGCCGCATGCACGCTGGGCGCGCCCCTGCGTAACCGCAGTTCAGGGCAACGCCGACTCCAGCGCGTCCTCGCCCAGCGCATGCCGCTGCATCAGGCGCCGGCTGCCGGCGTTCAACCCTTTCACCTGCACCTCCAGATCGTGATGGCGCAAGCGCTGCACCACCTTGTCCAGGGCCGCCACCGCGGTGATGTCCCAGAAATGCGCGCGGCCCACATCGAGCAGCACCGCGCGGCCGGGCACCTCGCGTGCGTCGAAGGCGTCGATGAACACATCGGCCGAGGCGAAGAACACCTGCCCGCGCACGGTGTAGGTGCGCACGCCGTCCGCGCCGTCGCTGTGGGCAATCTGCAGCAGCCCGGCCACCTTGAAGGTGAAGAACACCCCGCTCAGCAGCACGCCCACCGCCACGCCCGCTGCCAGATTGTGGGTGATCAAGGTCACCGCCACGGTGGCCAGCATCACCACGCTGGAGGTGCGCGGATGGGTCACCACGGTGCGCAGCGAGCGCCAGTCGAAGGTCTCCGCCGACACCATCACCATGATCGCCACCAGCGCCACCACCGGCACCTGCGACACCCACGGTTTGAGCAGCACCATCAGGATCAGCAGGAACACGCCGGCAAACAACGTGGAGAGCCGGCCACGGCCGCCGTACTTCACGTTGCCCACGGTCTGCCCGATCATGCCGCAGCCGGCAATGCCGCCGAACAGGCTGGCCGCCGCATTGGCGATGCCCAGCCCGGTGCATTCGCGGTTCTTGTTGCTGGGCGTATCGGTGAGTTCATCGACCACGCGCGCCGTCATCAGCGATTCGAGCAGGCCCACCATGGCGATGGCCAAGGCCGGCAACGCGATGATGCGCAGCGTCTCCAGCGTCAGCGGCACCGCCGGCCATTGCAGGAACGGCAGCGCGTTCGGCAGCTTGCCCAGGTCGGCCACGGTCTTGAGCGGCAACTGCAGCGCGCTGCCGGCAACGGTGAGCAGCAGAATGCATAGCAGCGGCGAGGGAATCGCCGACAGGCCGGGCACGCGCAACCGCGGCAGGCCGTAGATGATGGCCAGGCCCACGCCCAGCATGACCCACGTGGTGAGGTTGGCGCCGAGCAGGTGCGGCAATTGCGCCGCGAAGATCAGCACCGCCAGCGCATTGACGAAGCCGGTGCGCACCGAGCTGCTGACAAAGCGCATCAGCACGCCCAGCCGCAACAGCCCGAACAGGATCTGCACCGCACCGGCCAGCAACCCGGCTGCCAGCAGATACGGCAGCCCGTGCGCGGCCACCAGCGGTGCAGCCACCAGCGCCACCGAGCCGGCCGCAGCAGAAATCATCGCCGGGCGTCCGCCACAGAACGCAATCACGATGCCGATCACGAAGGAGGCGAACAGGCCGACCTGCGGGTCGACGCCTGCCACGAAGGCGAAGGCGATCACTTCGGGAATCAGTGCAAATGTTGCGACCGCACCGGCCATCAGTTCGCGCGCGGGCGAGGCGCGCCATTGCGCCAATTCGGCACGCAACAAGGACATTGGAGACACTCCAGGGACAGAAAGGACAGCCTGCGGACAGCGCGCAGCGGCGATAGTGTGCGGGAAAGCGACCCTGCCCGCAGCCTGGGTGTGACCGGTGCGCCAATGCGCTTTTCTGTGGCTGCGATCACGCCAAGCGACGCGGCCGCAGACCAAGATGCCCCCCTTCGCCGCGCTCGGTTGTCGAGCTCGGCTATTTAGGGAGATCATCATGTCCATCTTCAGAACTGCAAGTACGCTTGCGCTGGCCACTGCATTGGCGCTGACCGCCGCACCGGCCTTCAGCTATTCCATCAGCAACAACAAAATTGTCGACGACAACGGCAAGGTGGTGCAGCTCAAGGGCGTCAACGTCTTCGGCTTCGAGACCGGCAATCACGTCATGCATGGCCTGTGGGCGCGCAACTGGAAGGACATGATCGTGCAGATGCAGGGCCTGGGCTTCAACGCCGTGCGCCTGCCGTTCTGCCCGGCCACGCTGCGTAGCGACCAGATGCCCAGCAGCATCGACTACAGCCGCAATGCCGACCTGCAGGGCCTGACCTCGCTGCAGATCCTGGACAAGGTGATCAACGAGTTCAACGCACGCGGCATGTATGTGCTGCTGGATCACCACACCCCCGACTGCGCCGGCATCTCCGAGCTCTGGTACACCGGCTCCTACACCGAAGCCCAGTGGCTGGCCGACCTGCGCTTTGTGGCCAACCGCTACAAGAACGTGCCGTACGTGCTCGGCCTGGATCTTAAGAACGAACCGCACGGCGCCGCGACCTGGGGCACCGGCAACGCCGCCACCGACTGGAACAAGGCCGCCGAGCGCGGTTCGGCCGCGGTGCTGGCCGTGGCGCCGAAGTGGATCATCGCGGTGGAAGGCATCACCGACAACCCGGTGTGCTCGACCAACGGCGGCATCTTCTGGGGCGGCAACCTGCAGCCGCTGGCCTGCACCCCGCTGAACATTCCGGCCAACCGCCTGCTGCTGGCACCGCACGTGTACGGCCCGGATGTCTTCGTGCAGTCGTACTTCAACGACAGCAACTTCCCCAACAACATGCCGGCCATCTGGGACCGCCATTTCGGCCAGTTCGCCGGCAAGTACGCGCTGCTGCTGGGCGAATTCGGCGGCAAGTACGGCGAAGGCGATGCACGCGACAAGGTGTGGCAGGACGCGTTGGTCAAGTACCTGCGCAGCAAGGGCATCAACGAAGGCTTCTACTGGTCGTGGAACCCCAACAGCGGCGACACCGGCGGCATCCTGCGCGACGACTGGACCACCGTGCGCCAGGACAAGATGACGCTGCTGCGCACCTTGTGGGGCACGGTGAGCAGCACCACGCCGACGCCGACGCCCACACCAACCCCGACGCCCACGCCTACCCCAACGCCGACGCCGACGCCTAGCGCTGGCTTCAGCACCAAGGTGACCGTGGACAGCCAGTGGAACGGTGGCTATTGCAATCGCGTGCAGGTCACCAACACCGGCACCGCCAGCGGCACCTGGACGATCTCGCTACCAGTCACCGGCACCGTCAATAACGCCTGGAATGTCACCTGGTCGCAAAGCGGCAGCACGCTTAAGGCCAGCGGCGTGGATTTCAACCGCACCCTGGCTGCCGGTGCAAGCGCCGAATTCGGCTTCTGCGCGGCAGGTTGATCGACACGCGCTGGGCATGCAGCTCGCGCCCAACGGTGCAGCGCAGACTGCAGCAGTCTGCGCTGCACGCCATAGCGACATGCAGCACGTTTGATTGAGGCATGTCGTTGTTGCAACCGGGCTGACTAAAGCAGATGTCTGTAGAAACAAAGCAGGAGCGCCCTTGGGCGCGATGCAGCGTTGTCGATAACGCCGCATCGCGCCCAAGGGTGCTCCTACATGGCAGTGACGCAGAATGTCTCGCACAAGCAGGCGCTGCCGCAGATAGTGTTCAACACCTGCGTGCATCAGCCGCTATCTATTACATGCGCTTCGGCGCGTTCTGGATGGCGTTGCCATGCTCGTTGTCTCCCTGTTACGTCGTCACGTTGCCAATCTGCCGCTCACCCGCAAGTTCGTGCTGTTGTGCACGCTGTTGACGGTGGGCGTGATCCTGCTGGCGATGGCTGCCGCACGTCTGCAATATCTGGACCTGGTGGAGGCGCGCAAGCTCAGCGTCAGGACCGAGGTGGAGATGGGCCTGACCGTGATGCAACACTACGCCGACAAGGTCAAAGCCGGTGAACTGAGCCTGGACCAGGCCAAGGAAGCGGCGCGCACCACGCTGGCGGACATGCGCACCAACGATGGCGTGGATTATTTCTTCATCGTCGACCCGCAGATGCGCATCCTGATGCATCCCAAGCGCGCCGTCGGTACCGACATGAGCGACTACAAGAGCGATGCCGGGCAATACGTGTATCGCGACATCAAGACCGCCATCGACAGCGGCGATGGCTTCAGCTATTACGACGCACCCAAGCCGGGCAAGAAGGAACAGCTGCCCAAGATCAGCTACGCCAGGACCTTCCCGGCCTGGAACTGGGTGCTGGTGATGGGCGTCTATGCCGAAGACATTCAAGTGCAGGCCTGGGGATTCACGCGCACCTTGACCTTGATCGGCGGTGCATTGGTGGCGCTGGTGATCGGCCTGTGCTGGTTGATCGCCTCGGCCATGGCCGCGCCGCTGCGTGCCGCCTCGCGCACAGCGGAAGCGATTGCCTCGGGCCGCTTCGACAACGACATCCGGGTTGAATCGCGCGATGAAACCGGCCAGCTGATGCACAGCATGCAGCAGATGCAGAACCAGTTGCAGCGCTTCAACGGCGAGATGCAGACCATGATCCGGCTGCAGCAGGGCGAGAACATCGCACACCGCATTCCGGAGGATTTCCCCGGCGATTACGGCACGCTGGCGCACGGCGTGAACACGGTGGTGTTCGAACATCTGGATGCCATCAACGAAGCGATGGACGTGATGAGCGACTACGGCCGCGGCGATCTACGCCGCGACATGCGTCGCCTGCCCGGCCAGCGCGCCGCCTTGCATCAAGCGCTGGATACCGTCAAAGAGAATCTGTCGGCCATCAACAGCGACATCGCGCGTCTGGCCGATGCGGCTGCACGCGGGGATTTCTCTGCGCGTGGCGAGCAGGCCCGCTACCAGTTCGCGTTTGCGGAAATGGTGCAGGCCTTGAACCGGTTGATGCAGCAGGCCGATGCCGGGCTGGACGATGTAGGCCGCATCATGGCCGCCATCGCCGACGGCGATCTGTCGCAGCGCGTGGAGTCGCATTACGAAGGCGCGTTCGGGCGTCTGGCCGACGCGGCCAACCGCACCGCCATTCAATTGACCAGCATCGTGCAGGGCATCCAGCATTCGGCCGAGATGATCAACACCGCAGCAGGCGAGATCGCCAGCGGCAATGCCGATCTGTCCACGCGTACCGAACATCAGGCTGCGAATCTGGAAGAAACCGCCGCCTCGATGGAAGAACTCACATCCACCGTCCGCCAGAACGCCGACAACGCGCGCCAGGCCAATCAGTTGGTCAAGGGCACTGGCGAAGTGGCCGAAAGCGGTGGCCGCGTGGTGCAGGAAGTGGTGAGCACCATGCAGGCGATCACGCGCTCGTCGGCGCGCATTTCCGACATCATCGGCGTCATCGACGGCATCGCCTTCCAGACCAATATCCTGGCGTTGAATGCGGCCGTGGAAGCGGCGCGCGCGGGCGAACAAGGCCGCGGCTTTGCCGTGGTGGCCACCGAAGTACGCGCCCTGGCGCAGCGCTCGGCAGGTGCCGCCAAGGAAATCAAACAGCTGATTTCCGATTCGGTGGAGAAAGTGGCGCAAGGCTCGAACCTGGTGCAACAGGCGGGCAGCACCATGACCGAGGTGGTCAGCTCGGTGAAGCGCGTCACCGACATCATGGCCGAGATCACCGCCGCCAGTACCGAACAAAGTGCCGGCATCGAACAGGTCAGCACCACGGTGATGCAGCTGGACGAAATGACCCAGCAAAACGCGGCACTGGTGGAAGAAGCCACCGCGGCAGCGCGCAGCATGGAAGACCAGGCCGCGGATCTGACCCGTGCGGTGGCGGTGTTCCGGCTGGTGCCGGCGCAGGCCCCGGTGCATGCGAAGCGGCGAGTGGCCGAGCAGGCAGCCTAATGATGCTTAAGCCCCTCTCACTGCAGGAGAGGGGTTGGGGTGAGGGTGGCCCGAAGGCCGAATCTGCATCAGCAAGCGCTTTAGATGCATCTGCATCCGTACCCTCATCCGCCCTTCGGGCACCTTCTCCCGGGGGGAGAAGGAATAGCGAAGCTACGCGTGCCAAGACCCCTCTCCCGCCGGGAGAGGGGTTGGGGTGAGGGTGCCCGGTAGCCGGAAGGCGTCAATGCACGCACCAATGCATTACTAAACGAAGAGATGCATCGACGAACAAGCATACGTACCGACAGTCGGCGCTAAATCGGGAATCGGGAATCGGGAATCGGGAATCGGGAATCGGGAATCGACAAGTATTTACCGCTCGTCAAAAGATGGGCGACCGCCATCACCATCGACAGACGTCCCTCATCCGCCCTTCGGGCACCTTCTCCTCCATGAAGGAGGGCAATGTCCCGAAGGGAGAAGGAACTGCCCTTCCGCTCACTTCAACGGGCAGCGTCGCGGCCATTTATTGCGGCGTCCTTGCTGCAGCGCGCATTTTTTGCCGCATACATCGCCTCGTCTGCCGCATGCATCAGGCTTGCAGTGTCGGCGTGGTCGCCGTGTTGCCAGGCAACCCCGATGCTGGGCTGGATCGGTAGCCGCTGCTCGCCGAACAGGGCACCAGCGGCGGCAGCATGACGGATGCGATCGGCGACCCGTGCGCAGTCGGCGTCGGGCGTTTGTAGATTGTCCAGCAGCACCACGAATTCATCGCCGGCCAGACGCGCCACCAGGTAACGGCCTTCAACCGCGCGTTGCAGGCAATGGCCGAACTCCACCAGCACTGCATCGCCGGCGCGATGGCCATAGGTATCGTTGATCCGTTTGAAGCCATCCAGATCCAGGAACATCACCGCCACCGCACGCTGCAACTGTTGCGCCTGCAGCACTGCTGCCTGCAGCGCCTCGGTCCAGGCGTGACGGTTGGGCAGGCCGGTCAGCGCATCGCGGGTGGCGCGCTCGTGCATCAGGCGGTGCAGTGTCTTGTGTGCGGTCACGTCCTGCGCCATGAGGAAAAACCCGTGTGCGCCGGCCAGCATGCGCCCGGTTTCCGGCACCAGGGTGATCTCGACATCGCGCGCGCTGCTTCCCACATGCAATACATGTTCGAAACTGGCGCGTTGCCCCTCGGCCACTTGCGCCAATGCGGTGCGTGCGGCCGCACCGAGCGGAGCGCCGAGCAGACGCGTGATCGTCGAGCCGACCAGGCTGGCCGGCTCGACGCCCAACCAATCGCGGTGCGCTTCATTGGCGAACAGGCAGCGTTGGCTGGCATCGAACTGGCTGACCAGCGCCGGGGTCGCGTCGCTGATCGCACGCAGGCGCGCTTCGCTTTCGGCCAACCGCTCGGCGGCCACATGGCGCTCGGTGACATCCTGGATCTGCGAGACGAAATGCACCGGCGCACCGCTGCCATCGCGCACCAGCGACACCGACAACTGCGCCCAGATCACCGCGCCCTGCTGGCTGATGTAACGCTTGCCCAGGCTGTAGCTATCGCGCTTGCCGTCGATCAGGTCCTGTACCAGTTGCAGGTCCATCTGCAGATCGTCGGGATGGGTGATCTGTTGAAAGGTCGTGCGCAGCAACTGCTCGCGCGGATAGCCGAGGATGCTGCACAAGGATGGATTGACGTCGCGCCAGGCGCCGTCCAGCGAGACGATCGCCATGCCCTGCGGCGCGGTTTCGAAGGCGCCGGTGAAGCGTTCGGCGGCCAGCTGCGCGGCGGCCTGCGCCTGCAATTCGGCGGTCACGTCGATGGCCATCGCCAGATACCCGGCCAGGCCCTGCTGCGCATCCTGGATGACGTTGAAACACAGCCGCACGCGACGCAGATCGCCGTCCTTGCCCACCAGCGTCCAGAGTTCTTCGGCCAGCACATCGCCGGCGGCGGCCGCAGCCAGTTTTACGTACGACGGTGGCGACAACGCCAGCGTGGCCATGTGGCGCTCCAGCTCGGCCGGCAGATGGAACTGCGCCGGACAGCTGCCCAGCACTTCATCGGCCGCGTACCCCAGCAGTTGTTCGGCACCGGGATTGAACAGCTCGATGCGCCCTTGCGGATCGAAGGCGATGATCGCCACGTCCTGCGAGGCATCCACCAGCGCCTGCAGCCGCGCGCGCTCGGCAGACAGCGCCGCCGATGCATCCCGGAGCTGGGTGATGTCGTGCATGACGCACACCGCGCCCAACGGTGTGCCCTTGTCGCCGACCACCGGGTCCGCATTGCACAGCACGCTGCGCGCCGGCTGGCCGTTGGCACGGATCACCAGTTCGGCATTGCGCACGTGTTCGCCGCGCCAGGCGCGCAACAGCGGAATGGCCTCGGTGGGCAACAGGTTGTTGCCGTCGGCCGTATAAAGATCGAAATGCTGCGCCCATTGCGCCGGTGGCAGCACGCGTGGGTCGGTGCCATGCCATTGCCGCGCGGCATGGTTGAACTCGCGCAGTAGCCCGTCGGTGCCGCAGGCCACCACGCCGTCGGACATGGCTTCCAGCAACATGCTCAAGGTCTGCCGCTGCGCCTGTGCATCGAGGCGGTCGCGGCGCGCTTCGAGCTGGTTGGCGGCCTGGCGCGCGAGGCGGATCAAGGCCTGCTTCTGGTGTTCGTCGAGCAGGCGCGATTCGGTACTGAGCGTGCACAAGGTGCCGTAGGCGTAGCCTTCGCGCCCGATCAGCGGCACGCCCACGTACGAGCGCACACCCGGCGCAGCAGTCACCAGCGGGTTGTTGACGAAGCGCGGGTCGGCCGCGGCATCGGGCACTTCCATCAGCTCACTGCCCATCACCGCGTACGAGCAAAACGACACGCTGCGCGGGGTGCCCTCCAGATCGGTACCGCAGCGCGCCTTGAACCATTGGCGGTCGGCATCGAGCAAGGACACCATTGCCATCGAGGCGCCGGCGACATGCGCCGCCAGCCAGGCGATATCGTCGAACTCGGGCTCGGCCTCGGTGTCCAGCATTCCCAACCGGCGCACCGCGTCCACGCGCAAGGCGTCGTCGGCGGGAATCGGTACGGGCGGCAACAGGACGGTCATGACGTGGTCGGCGTTCGGCATCTGGGCAAGGTAGGTCGCCCCAGGTAACGGCGAGGCGACGATCAACTTGAGCGGGCCCGGCCGTGCTCGCTTGCAGCCTTGAAGATGGTGTCGACATGCGCGAGAGGGCCGCAGCGGCCGAACCAGCAAGCCGGCATCCGTGCCAGGCGACCGAGGTGTTGCCGCCATGGCCCCTTCACCGCAGTCACGGCAGCCTGCCCCACCCCGTGCCCAACAGCATTTGCGGCGCTGCCAAGCAGCCACTACCCTCGGCCGATTGCCCCCTGCTCTGGAGTGTTACATGCTGCGTCCGCTGTCCCTGTTGATCGCCGGTGCGCTTGGTGTCGCCACCGGTACCGTTGCCCCCGCCGTCGCTGCCGCCCCGGCCAGCCTGTCCAGGAGCGCGGCCAGCAGCGCCATTCCCGACATCGCCTACACCCGCTTCACCCTGCCCAACGGCCTGACCGTGGTGGTGCACGAAGACCACAAGGCACCGGTGGTGGCGGTGAGCATCTGGTACCACATCGGTTCGGGCGACGAGCCGGCCGGCAAGACCGGTTTTGCGCATCTGTTCGAGCACCTGATGTTCTCCGGCTCGGAGAACAACAAGGGCAGTTTCTTTGCGCCGCTGGAACAGGTCGGCACCACCGACATGAACGGCACCACCTGGTTCGACCGCACCAACTATTTCGAAACCGTGCCGACCACCGCGCTGGACACCGCGCTATGGCTGGAATCGGACCGCATGGGCCACCTGCTCGGCGCCATCGGCCAGCAGGAACTCGACACCCAGCGCGGCGTGGTACAGAACGAAAAGCGCCAGGGCGAGAACCGCCCGTATGGCCGCGTGGACCAGAACATCCTGTCCAACCTGTTCCCGGCCAACCACCCCTACCAGCACGACACCATCGGCTCGATGGAAGACCTGGACGCGGCCTCGCTGGCCGACGTCAAACAGTGGTTCAACGACAATTACGGCGCCGCCAACACCACCCTGGTGCTGGCCGGCGACATCACCGTGGCGCAGGCGCGTGCCAAGGCGCTGCAGTATTTCGGCGACATCCCGTCCGGCAAGCCGGTGGCGCGCCAGCAGCCGTGGGTGACCCCGCTGGCCGCGCAGAAGCGTGGCGTGCAGCACGACCATGTCTCGCAGCCGCGCATCTACCGTACCTGGGCCGCGCCGCAGTTGGGCACCGACGACATGATCCAGCTGGATCTGGCCACCACGGTGCTGGGCGGCGGCAAGACCTCGCGGCTGTATCAGCGCCTGGTCTACCAGGACAAGCTGGTCGATGACGTGTCCGCCTCGGTGCAGCCGTTCGCGCTGTCCAGCCAGATGCAGATCCAGGCCGACGTGAAGGATGGCGTGGATCCGGCCAAGGTCGAGGCGATCATCGACGAAGAGCTCAAGAAGTTCATCGCCCAAGGCCCGACCGCCGACGAATTGCAGCGCGCGCAGGTGGCCTACCGCGCCGGCTTCGTGCGCGGGCTGGAAAAGGTCGGCGGCTTCGGTGGCAAGGCGGTGATCCTGGCCGAGGGCCAGGTCTACCGCGGCGACCCGGGCGCCTACAAGCAGGATCTGCAGCGCGGCCAGGCCGCCACCGTGGACAGCGTCAAGCAGGCGTCGGCCACTTGGTTCGGCAAGGGCGACTACCTGCTGACCGTGCTGCCGGCCGGCAAAAACTTCGACCCGGCCGCCGAAGACAAGGCCGTGGTTGCGCGTGGCGAAGAAGCCGGCAAGCCGGCGCCAAAGCTGCCGGCCGCAGGCAAGTACACCGTCGCCGCTTCCAACGTGGATCGCAGCAAGGGGGTGCCCAAAACCACCCAGTTCCCCGACCTGAGCTTCCCCAAACTGCAGCGCGGCAAGTTGAAGAACGGCATCGAGGTGGTCCTGGCCGAGCGCCACACCATTCCGGTCACCCAGGTCGAGTTGCTGTTCGACGCCGGTTATGCCGCCGACCAGGGCAGCAAGCTCGGTACCGCCAGCTTCAGCGCCGCGCTGATGAACGAAAGCACTGCCGCGCTGGATTCGGTGGAAGTCGCCCAGCGCAAGCAGCGCCTGGGCGCGATTACCGGCGTCGGCTGCGATCTGGATAGCTGCAGCGCCTCGCTCAATGCCCTCAACGACCAGTTGCAGCCCTCGCTGCAGCTGTTCTCCGACATCGTGCGCAACCCGGCGTTCAAGGCTGCCGACATCGAGCGCATCCGCGGCCAGTGGCTGGCCGGCATTGCACAGGAAAAGACCCAGCCCAACAGCCTGGCGCTGCGTGCGTTGCCACCGTTGTTGTTCGGCCAGAATCATCCGTATGGCATCCCACTCACCGGCAGCGGCAGCGAGGCGGCGATCATGAGCCTCAACGCCAAGGACCTGCAGGCCTTCCACAGCCAGTGGCTGCGCCCGGACAACCTGCGCATCCTGGTGGCCGGCGATACCACGCTGGCGCAGATCATCCCGCAGCTCGATGCTGCCTTCGGCGACTGGAAGGCACCCAGCACGCCGTTGCCGAAGAAGAACCTGGCCGATGTCGCTGCGCAGCCCAAGCCGCGCGTGTACCTGATCAACCGCCCGGATGCGCCGCAGTCGGTGATTCTGGCCGGCCTGCTCGCACCGTCCACCAAGGCACCGGACAACCTGGCGATCGGCGTGGCCAATGGCGCCTTTGGCGGCACCTTCACCTCGCGCCTGAACATGAACCTGCGCGAAAACAAGCGCTGGGCCTACGGCGCCGGCACCCGCATGCTGGATGCGCAGGGCCAGCGGCCGTACATGTTCTCCGCGCCGGTGCAGACCGACAAGACTGCCGAGTCGGCCAACGAGATCCTCAAGGAGGCCACCGCGATCATCGGCGACAAGCCGCTGACCACCGAGGAGATCGAGAAGATCAAGAACCAGCGCATCCGCGCCCTGCCCGGCAGCTTCGAAACCACTGGCGCGGTGCTGGGTGCGATCGAAGGCATGGTGCAGTTCGACCGCCCCGATGATTACGTGCAGACGCTCAAGCCGCGCCTGGAAGCGATCGACCAGCCGGCCGCGCAGACCGCCATCAAGCAGATCATCGCGCCCAACGCGATGACCTGGGTGATCGTGGGCGACCTGAAGAAGATCGAAGCCCCGGTGCGTGCGCTCAAGCTGGGCGAGGTGCAGGTGCTGGACGTGGACGGCAAGCCGGTCAAGCGCTGATCCTGCCTGTCGCACCGGGTGCGCTGCGTGCGGCGCGCCCGGTGCCAACCCGGGCACGGGGCGATACACGCGCAGCAGCAAGCCCATCGCCACGCAGGTCATCAACACCGACGAACCGCCGGAGGAGATCAGGGGCAGGGCCAGACACGGTGTGCGCGTTGACGCGATGGCCGCGGTTGTCGGGAATTTCGGCAGCTGTGGCGCAGTGTCGCCGCTGCAACCAATGCTGGTCAGCGCCCGCAATCGGGTTCGACGGAGCCAGGGCACAGCTCGCGCATCAGCGCGCAGCGCGATCCTGTCGCGCGATCTACTTGCCGGATCGCGATCCGGCGGGCGTAGCCGGTACGCGCATCTTCATTGCCACGCGTGCCTGCAGGTTGCGCTGTTCGATTCCTCTCCGAACACCAGTCGTTTCCGAACACGAGTCGTTTGCTTATGAGCCACCTTCACTTCTCTCCCAGGCCGCGCACATGCGTGCGGCCGCATCCACGCCGCATTACCGGCCCTGCCGGTATCCTGGCGGCTTCCTCGTTCGCGCTCGCCTGGCTTATTCGATGAAAGACATGCCCCTGGCTGACGAAGCCTCTCGCCAACAGGTCCTGGATGGCTATCGCATTGTCGACAGCCTGCCCGAGGACACCTATCAGGACGTCGTGCAGGTCGCAGCCTCCCTGTGCGACACACCGATTGCGCTGATGTCGCTGGTGGATCGCGACCGCCAATGGTTCAAGGCCCAGTTGGGCCTGGGCCTGCAGCAGACCGACCGCAGCCAGGCAGTGTGCGACCACGCCATCCGCAGCCCCGAGCAGCTGATGGAAGTCTCCGACCTGCGCCAGGACAGCCGGTTTGCCGATATCTCGGTGGTCACCGGCGACACCGGCGCGCGCTTCTATGCGGGCATGCCGCTGGTCACCTCCGACGGTGTGGCACTGGGCACGGTGTGCGTGCTCGACACCGAGCCACGCACGCTCACCGACATCCAACGCACCGGCCTGCAGGCGCTCGCGCGCGTGGCCATGCGCCTGCTCGACGAGCGCAAGCGCGAACTGCAACTCGAACGCGATGCCATCCTGCAACCGGCCGCCCCGGTCGCCAGCCAGGCCGTTGCCGACACCGGCTACCACCTGGTGATACTGGAAGTGCAGGAATTGGCCGCACTGGCCGAACGCCAGAGCGAGCGCCTGCTCGGTCGCACCTTGCAGCAACTCGACCAGGCGTTCGCCGCCCTGGTGCAGGGGCCGGGCAACAGCATCGACCGCGTCACCGACAGCGCGGAATTCATTGCCGTGCTACGTGGCCCGGATGCCGAATGCACGCTGCAACGCCTGCGCGAAATCGCCCAGCAGCAACATGCGCTGGGCCTGACAGTGTTGTTGGGCGAAGCGCAATCCACCAGCGTGGACGAGGCCATCGGCCAGGTCTTTCTGCGCGCCGAGGTTGCGTTGAGCGCGGAGAAGGATCGTTACCGGCAGAGCCTGGCGTAGGCACTGCTTTGCAACCGTACCCGCACCCACCTCGCCCGACTGATTGGCTCTCCAATCGCCATGGTCACCAGCCGCTGGCGCGTCAATGCGCCACCACCACTCACCCCACCGCGCACTGCTTCAATTGCCGGTCCGCGTACCACAGCGCGCGGCGGGCGAGGTCATAGGCGCTGTCGGCCTGGCGCGGCAACATCTGCGCGGCCATCACCGGGTCGGCGCCGTTGTTCAAGGCGTGCTCGGCACGCTCCAGATCGCCCAGATGCGTGCGCACCGGTGATAGCAGCGACGTGCGCCTGGATGCGTCGCAGCGCGCGCTGCGTTGCTCCAGCGCCGCCAGGGCCTCGCGGATGCGGCGGCTGGCTTCGCCCTTGAGATCCGGCGGCGTTTCGTGTGCGATCGGCGCCGATTTGTACGCGTCGCCGGTCGCTTCGCTGCCCATTTCGGCCTGATTGCCGGCCAGCGCAGGATTGAAGCGCACATCCGGCGGCGGGCGGGCCTTGGCAACCTGGGTCTGCGGCCCATTGAGCATGTCGTTGAACTTCTTCATGCCGCGATTCATTTCCTGCATCGCCACATCGCCCAGCGTGCCGTCGCTCTTCCAGTCCTTGGCGAAGCGGGTGTCCTGGTACTGCACCGGGTTGACCCGCTCCATCACGTTGCGCGCCTTGCCCTGCGCGCGCGCGTCGGTCATGCCCGGCGGCACCGCGCTGCCGGTCTGCGCCATCGGGTCCACCTGCGCCATGCGCAGCCGTCCTTCGCGGGTATACAGCTGAGCCGCCATGGCGTCGCTGGCGGGCGCATTGGCTGCCGCCACCTGCCGCTGCGGTGGTGGGGTACGCGTGGGTGGCGGCGCCGTGCGCGCAGCCGATGACGCCGCAGCGCGCGGTTTGCGCTCGGGCTCCTGCGGCGGTTCCTGCGGTGCCGGCGGCGTCTGTTGCGGCCGCGGCACGAAATACACCTGCAAACTGTCGTCGTGTTGCACGGTTTCGCGCGGCGGCGGCATGTACAGCAACAGGCAGGCAAGAAAGAACAGGATGGCGCCCGTGCATGCGACAGCGGCGACATGCGGGACAAGCGCTTCCTTCCTGCGGGTAATCACAATGCGGGAGACCGATGAAATGAGAGTGCGGATGCCACACCCGAACCCCGGTGTGGGGCATGCAAATCTAGCGGGCGCAGCGCAGGCGCGCGTTTGAAATTCGTTGTCTGGCCGGAAAGGGCCAGCCGCCATTCACATTGCGCGGCAGGCGGGCGCACGCGGATTGGCTGCACGTATGCACGCGGGAATCGCACGGCCACTGAGCGCAGCCGGCGAACGCGCGCCCACGGTGCCTTGCGGATGCACCCGGATGCGCTGCAGCACTGAATTCTTGATGATGTCACCCACGCTGGCATGTGGTCTGGTCGAGCCGTGCATCGGCGGCCAGCATCGCGGGCGCGGCGACAGTCCGTCCCCTTTCCTGTGGCGCGCCGCTTGCAACGACCGGGGCGCACGGACGCTGATGCGGCATCGCTCAAGCTGCCTGGATCCGCGCCGATACGGCTGGATTGATGCAAGTGACGGCAACACGCCGGATCAGCTTGCTGAATCCAGTCGTCTCCGCGCGAAGCCTGTCGGCGTGCCGGCACCCTCGACCGGTCCCGCCCGCCACTTCGGTCGTTTACCATGCCCTACGCCACTGCCCGTTCTGGAGATGTCATGAGTTCTGCCGCGCCCCCGTGCTGCACGTCGCTGCTTGGCCTGTCGCTGAGCATGTTTGTCGCGCCATGCACGCTGACTGCCGCGCCGCTGGACACTCCTGTCGTCAACGCGCCGGCGTCCACGCCGCCCACGCCCGATGTGGCCTACCCGGAACTGTTTCAGGCCGTGCAGCGCGGCGAGCTGTTCGACGATCAGAAGCATTTCGTCGACTTCCTGCCGCTGCGCGACCCGGCGTTGATCAACGCCGACTATCTGGCCCAGCACGACCACCCCGGTTTCGACCTGCGCAAGTTCGTGGACGCCAATTTCGAAGAGTCGCCGCCGGTGCAGACCGACGCGATCCGCCAGGACACCGCGCTGCGCGAGCACATCGACCTGCTGTGGCCCAAGCTGGTGCGCAGCCAGAACCACGTGCCGCCGCACAGCAGCCTGCTGGCGCTACCGCACCCGTACGTAGTGCCGGGCGGGCGCTTCCGCGAGGTGTATTACTGGGATTCCTACTTCACCATGCTGGGCCTGGTGAAGAGCGGCGAGACCACGCTCAGCCGCCAGATGCTGGACAACTTCGCCTACCTGATCGACACCTTCGGGCATATCCCCAACGGCAACCGCACCTACTACCTCAGCCGCTCGCAACCGCCGTTCTTCTCCTACATGGTGGAGCTGCAGGCCGGCGTGGAAGGCGAGGCGGTGTATCAGCGTTACCTGCCGCAACTGCAAAAGGAATACACCTACTGGATGCAGGGCAGCGATGACCTGCAGCCCGGCCAGGCGGCGCGCCATGTGGTGCGCCTGGCCGACGGCAGTGTGCTCAACCGTTATTGGGACGAGCGCGACACCCCGCGCCCGGAAGCCTGGCTGCACGACACCCGCACCGCCGCCGAAGTCACCGATCGCCCGGCCGCCGAGGTCTACCGCGACCTGCGTGCCGGTGCGGAGAGCGGCTGGGACTACACCAGCCGCTGGCTGGCCGACGGCCAGAACCTGCGCACCATCCGCACCACTGCCATCATCCCGATCGACCTCAACAGCCTGCTCTACCACCTGGAACGCACCCTGGCCCAGGCCTGCGCGCAACCCGGCGCAGACTGCACGCGCGATTACGCCGCGCTCGCGCAGCAGCGCAAGCAGGCCCTCGACGCGCATCTGTGGAACAAGGCCGGCTACTACGCCGACTACGACTGGCAGACGCGCACGCTGAGCGACCAGGTCACCGCCGCGGCGCTGTATCCGCTGTTCGCCGGTCTGGCGTCGGACGATCACGCCAAGCGCACTGCCGGCACCGTGCGCAAAACGCTGCTGCGCCCGGGCGGCCTGGCCACCACCGCAGTGAAGACCGGCCAGCAATGGGACGAACCCAACGGCTGGGCGCCGCTGCAATGGGTGGCCGTGGACGGCCTGCGCCGCTATGGCGAAGACGCGCTGGCACGCACCATCGGCGAACGCTTCCTCGCCCAGGTACAGGCGCTGTTCGCACGCGAACACAAGCTGGTCGAAAAATACGGCCTGGAAACCGATGCAGCCGGCGGCGGCGGTGGCGAATACACCCTGCAGGACGGCTTCGGCTGGACAAATGGCGTCACCTTGATGCTGTTGAACTTGTATCCAGGCAAGGCGGCCAAGGCGGCGCCGGCAAAGCGCGTGCGCAAGCCCGAAGCGGCAACGCGCTGAATGTCTGGACCCACCCTCCTTGTAGAGAGGGTGGGAAGCAAACAGTTCGGCTATCCACCGGATGTACCCACATCAGTCTCAGGTTCTTCTGGTGTCCTTGTCAGTGGCCCCAGAGATTTTTGATTAGACGAGACTTTCAGTGGATCCCATATAGCTAGTCGATGACCCGAACCAATACCGAAAACACTAGCTGCAGATACTTTTTCTGGAATTGAGTCATTCTTTTCAGCATATTTGTCTACCGCTAGCTGCAAAAGAGATGATGCACCGGCATTGCAGTTTCCTACCTTGTCAGATTGATGAGGTGGCAGCCGCTTAAATCTTGGGGTGGATGCGACCAGATGATCACGAATCTGGGGGGTAGCTCTCGGTTTAGAGAGTTCAGAGGGGACCCCGCTTCCATCGCGACCCAGCAGCTCGTCCTGGTAAAGACGATGAAGCATGAATTGTCGCTTGGCTTCTAATAAGTCAATACTATCTACCTCACGTATTTGCTTCAGCCTAACCTTGCGCCGGATATCTTTGGGAAAGCTCTCAAACGCTCTAAGATCCCGCTCGGGTGCGGCTGGCTTTGCGGCTCGGTAATCATCGGAAATTTTTGGCCACATTTCCATCGTAGACTTGGGCAAAAGACGATATATGGAAGAAATCTCAGCATTCAGCACCAACTGATCGACTTCCCCTCCCCTGACTCGAGAATATGCATTGTAAAATTCCTCGCGACTAGCAAAGGACTCACCAGCTAGTGCAGAAATCGCTGCCCGGATAGGCTCCGACAACTTGGAGCCGACCTTCGCATTTTCCCCAGCGACAAGGCGAGCGAGCAGCTTGTCATCGAGAACAACAGGGCCACGTTTCGGATCGCCCCCAACCCCATATAAAGTTGCACCGCTTTTACGTCCCCGGTCTGGGTCACCAGCGACGACGTAACCATGCGTAGGAATCACGTAACCCCGCGTATTCCTGTTGACGTAATACACAGGAACACTACGCAGTACATCAGCACCTCTAAATTTTAGCTCCTGAAGTACTGTCTCAAAGGCTTCCCGCCTTTTTCCTTCTGGGAGCAGCGGGAACTTACCGGGATGTCGTGCATCTACCACTTGTCCATCTTCGTCGCAGCGGAAGTCGATCAAGGCTGTTTTTTCATTGACAACACGCGTAGCCCTCATCCAGCCATCGCCTAGATCGAGCATCGTTGCACCCGGCCGACCGTTTCCATCAGCCATAAATGCGACGAAAGCCTGAACGCGAGATTCGGGATCCCGCATACCCAATAAGGATTCAATCTTGTGTCCGATTTTACCGAAAACTCCAGACGCCCGAGTCCAATTGACACGCTTTTTTTCTGAATGAAGATCACATTGTTGCTCACTGCTTAATCCGCCCTTTAATTGCACCGTGCGACTTTCAGAATAGCCAGGAGATGCACGTCTGGGAGCAGTACCTAGACCTTCAAAATGAGATTTGTCAGGATTTAAATCCTTGCCAGGAAGGCCTTCGGCTGAGGAAGAAGATGCATCGCTAACAATACCTTCAGTAGCATTGGAAAAATCCATAGACCTCTGAGGGCTATTTCTAATATCCATAATATATTGCCTAAGTTATTAACCCGATAATTAAAATTGTTGTGATCCCGGCGTCCCCCCGTCCTGAGTAGCGGCCGGGTCTAGAGTCCGGGGTTGATGATATCGGTGTTGGCCAGCTGTTGGGCATACGCGGACGGGGTCATGCCGCCAATTGCTTTCTTGGGTCGCTCCTCGTTGTATTCGCGTCGCCAGCGCTCGATCTCGGTGCGTGCGTGCAGCAGTGTCGGGAACCAGTGCTCGTTGAGGCATTCATCGCGCAACCGGCTGTTGAACGATTCGACATAGGCGTTCTGATTCGGCTTGCCGGGTTGGATGAGTCGCAACTGCACGCCACGCGCATGCGCCCAGGCCACCATTGCCTTGCCGCAGAACTCCTTGCCGTTGTCGGTGCGGATCACCTGCGGCAAGCCGCGGCTGATGGCCAGCCGCTCCAGCACACGCGTCACGCCATGGCCCGAGATTGCACGCTCCACCTCGATGGCGACCGCTTCGTGTGTGGCGTCGTCCACGATCACCAGGCACTTGATCGCCCGGCCGTCGGCGGTGCGGTCGAACACAAAGTCCATCGACCACACCTGGTTTGCCTGCAATGGCCGCAGCAGCGGCTGACGCTCGCCCACTGACACTTTCTTGCGCTTGCGGCGGCGGACCTGCAGCTGCTGCTCGCGGTACAAGCGCTCCACACGCTTGTAGTTCACCAGGCGTCCTTCCTGGCGCAGCTTGAGATAGATCATCCCCACGCCGTAGCGCTTGTGGCGATGCGCCAGTTCCACGATGCGCTCGCGTAGCGCAACGTTGCGGTCCTCGCGCGGGCAATAGCGCAGCGCACTGGCGCTCATGCCGATCGCGGCCAACGCGCAACGCTCGCTGGCCCCTCGCCCCATCCACTCGCGCACCAGCGCACGACGCGCCGGTGCGCTCACCATTTTTTTTGCAGTGCCTCCTTGATCAGATCGTTCTGGAACACCTGCTCGGCGAGCAGCTTCTTCAGGCGCGTGTTCTCTGCCTCCAGGTCCTTGAGTCGCTTGGCATCGGGCACGCTCATCCCGCCAAACTTGCTGCGCCACAGGTAGTAGGAGGCCTCGCTGAAGCCATGGCGCCGGCACAGGTCCTTGATCGCCACGCCGCTTTCGGCCTCACGCAGAAAGCCGATGACCTGCTCGTCAGTAAAACGCTTCTTCACGTCCAATCTCCTTCGGGTAGGGAATTGGACTCCAAACTGCGGCGCTACTCAAAATCGGGGGGACGCCGATCCGCGTAATAATAGATCAGCGAATAAAGAATAAATCTCCCACGTAGAAATGTGCCATTGCATGCGCAAATTCATCAACTTGAGCGAACGTACTCGGCTCTGCGCCGTCGAGATGGCCTGCATTCTTTGCGTCGGAGTCTACGAACGCAGGCGCCTCATCGAACCGCCGCGTATCATGCGCACTCTTTCACTCCAGGACGGACCCATGGCCGTACGCACGCTCAACGAATTTCTCGCCCATTCCAAGGAAAAGGACGTCAGCCCCGATCCGTTCGAACTGGAAAACCCGCACCTGCTGGAAGTGCGCCTCAACGGCATGGCGTGGTCCAAGGCCGGCGCCATGGTGGCGCGCACCGGCAACGTCAAGTTCACCCGCGAGGGACTGCTGGAGCAGGGCCTGGGCAATCTGCTGAAAAAAGCCGTCAGCGGCGAAGGCATGCAGCTGATGAAGGCCGAAGGCCAGGGCCGCGTGTATCTGGCCGACCTCGGCAAGCTGGTCACGCTGCTGCGCTTGAATGGCGAGGCGATCTTCGTCAACGGCAACGACGTGCTGGCGTTCGAGTCGGGCGTCGAGCACAAGATCAGCATGATGCGCAAAGTGGCCGGCATGCTGTCCGGCGGCCTGTTCAACGTGCGCCTGAGCGGCCACGGCATCGTGGCGATCACCTCGCATTACGAGCCGCTGACCCTGCCGGTCACCGCTGCCAGCGGCCCGGTGTTCACCGACCCCAACGCCACCGTCGCCTGGTCGGGCACGCTGACCCCGGAGCTGGTCACCGACGTGTCGATCGGCACGCTGTTCGGCCGCGGCTCGGGCGAAAGCCTGCAGATGCGCTTTGCCGGCGAAGGCTGGGTGGTGGTGCAGCCCTACGAAGAAGCCAGTTTTCAGGCCAAGGGCTGATGCTGTCGTGCCCGGCTGCGCGCTGCGTGGCCGGGCAACTGACTGGCACCGACGTCATGCGCAAAGCTGCGTACATGGTTTGCCGAACCTGAAGTCCTGGCGCGTCGGTTCCGTCGAATCTGCTTGGCTGCTCTGCTTGACCAGGTCCGCACCTGCGCGCCTCACACCCACCCGCGCTTGCGAAACCATGCCAGCGGAATCACCACGCTCAGCGCGATCACGCCCAGCGCCCAGAAGTAGGCATCATGTGCCTTGAGCTCGGGCATGTAGGCGAAGTTCATGCCCCAGATGCCGACCAGCACGGTGGGCGGGATGCCGACCACCGACGCCACCGCCATCACCTTCATCACGTTGTTCTGGTCCATGTTGATCATGCCCAGCACGCTGTCGAGCAGGAACTCGATGCGGTCGTCCATGTGCTGCTGGAATTCGCTCAAGGTGGTCAGGTCCTTGTGCAGCAGGGTGATGCGTTTGGCCGCATCGGCGCCGAACCAGTCCGGCGTGGCGCCATCCAGATAGGTGACCAGACGCAGCAGGCCGTGCCCGGCGTTGTGCAGGCCGCCGAGCTGGCGACCCATGCCGCCGACCTGGTGCAGCATGCGTTCCAGATCCTTGGTCTTGTGCGGGTTGTCGAACACCAGCCGCGTGGTGTCGGTGACCGCCGCTTCGAGCGCTTCCAGGCGGTCTGCCAGCCGCCCGACCAATTGGTCGAACATGCGCAGCAACAGGTCGTCCGAACTATGGCAGGGCTCGTGCTCCAGGCGCGCGGCCAATGCCTCCAGCGAGCCGATGCGCTGCTCGCGCTGGGTCACCAGCATGGTCGGCGACAGCGCAAACCCCAGCGGCGCGGTGGGGCCGTCGTCATCCTGGAACCGCGGCACATTGAGAAACAGCACATCGCCCTGGCGGCGCACCCGGCTGCTGAATTCGATCTCGCCAATCGCCGCGCGATCGGGCAACGCAAAGCCGACTTTTTCGGCAGCTTGCGCCAGCTCCTGCGGGCTCGGCCGGCACAGGTCCACCCAGCAGCCCTGCGCGTGGTGAGTTCCGGCAATCGGGTGGATCGTGATCATGCGGCAGGCCGTGGCGATGGATGGCGGCGAGCATCCGGCCCCGCTCCATCGCCGTCAACGCCACCCCACACGCACGCTCAGCTGCCAGTGGCCTTCATCGTGGCGCCGTGCAGCCGCGGTGCGGCCAGGCGGTAAGGGGCCGCTGCGCAGCGACCGAACCTGCTAGCCCTTCGGCAGTGCACGTGCCGGTGCGTGCGCTGGCAACGCAGTGCCGCTCGGGCACTGCCGGCATGCCGGAGCGCGCCGGCAGTGCCACGCCTCTGGCTCAGGCGCGCGCCTGCCGCCCCTTCACCGCATACCCGATCGCCAGGATCAGGAACCACACCGGGCTGGCCAGCAACGCCTGCCGCGTGTCGGCCTGCAAGGTCAGCAGCACGATGACGAAGGCGAAGAACGCCAGGCACACGTAACACATCAACACACCACCCGGCAGCTTGAACTGCGAGGCGGCGTGCTGCTCTGGCCGCTTGCGGCGATAGGCGATGTAGGCGCACAGGATCAGCGACCACACGAACATGAAGAGTACCGCCGACAACGTGGTGACCAGCGTAAATGCAGTGACAAGGTTGGGGATCAGGTACACCAGCATCGCGCCCAGCAGCAGGCACACGCAGGAGAACAGCAACCCGCGTGCCGGCACTGCCGCACGCGAGAGCTTGGCAAAGCCCTTCGGTGCATGCTGTTCTTCGGCCAGGCCGTAGAGCATGCGGCTGGTGGAGAAGATGCCGCTATTTGCCGACGAGGTGGCCGAGGTCAGCACCACGAAGTTGATCAGGCTTGCCGCGGCCGGCACGCCGGCCAGCACGAACAGCTCCACGAACGGGCTCTTGTCGGCCACCACCTGCCGCCACGGCGTTACCGCCATGATTGCGATCAGGGCAAGCACATAGAAGATCAGGATCCGCACCGGAATCGAATTGATCGCCTTGGGCAGGTTACGGCGCGGGTCGGCGGTTTCTGCAGCGGTGGTACCGACCAGTTCGATGCCGACGAAGGCGAACACTGCAATCTGGAAGCCGGCAAAGAACCCGCCGATGCCCATCGGGAACATGCCGCCGTCGTTCCACAGATTCGACAGCGAGGCCACGTTGCCCGACGGCGAACGGAAGCCCCAGGCCACCAGGCCGGCGCCGGTGATGATCAACGCGGCGATGGCGACGATCTTGATCAGCGCAAACCAGAATTCCATCTCGCCAAACAGCTTCACCGTGACCAGATTCAATGCAAGCAGCAACAGCACGCAGGCGATGGCTGGTATCCACGGCGCCAATCCGGGAAACCAGAACTGCGCGTAGGCCGCAATGGCGATGACATCTGCAATGGCGGTGATGATCCAGCAGAACCAGTACGTCCACCCGCAGAAAAACCCGGCCCACGGCCCGAGCAGATCGGTGGAGAAATCGATGAACGACTTGTACTCCAGGTTGGACAGCAGCAGCTCGCCCATTGCGCGCATCACGAAGAACAACATCGCGCCGATGATGAGATAGACGAACAGGATCGATGGCCCGGCCAGGCTGATCGTCTTGCCCGAGCCCATGAACAGGCCGGTGCCGATCGCCCCGCCAATGGCGATCAGCTGCAGATGGCGATTGGACAGGCTGCGTTGCAGATGAGCGGGCGCGGACGGGTCGGACATGGGCACGGCACCTGCAAGTGAACAAGCCGTCAAAAATACGAGATTGCGGCAGCGCGCACCAGGGGGCGCATTGCGACAGCCACCAAGCGCTGGATGCGCCCGCATACGCTTGGCGCGGTGCCCCATCGTGGTGCGTTGGTAGCCGTACGCCGTCCTCTGTCTCGCCACGCTGGGATGGGCGCGTTTGCGCCGCGGTCGTTGGGCGCAATGACTGTCCATTGCAAGCAAAGCGCACCTGCCGGCGTGCAGATTGTGCGTACGCGCAAACAGCGGCATGTGTGCTGCTTGGCCTGCAGCGCCCGATACACGGGCACCACGCGACCGTGTGCAGGTGATCGCTCCGATAGCGGAGCACCGCATGACGCGCTGCCCCACAACACGCACTGCAGCGCCGCATGTAGCGCGCCACGAATGCAGCCTGCTCGTCAGATGGCACGCATGCCGCGCGCAAACAGCGACCCCCATTCCAGTGCGGCCGCCTGCATCAGCCAAGCGCCACGCTCCTGCCCGCTTCCTTGACTGCGCGCACGGACCGCGGGGGGCGTTTGCTGGTCTCCTGCGCGGGCCCTTCCCACAGGAGACTCCCATGCAATCCCATTCTCGCCTGCTGCTCGTGCTGGCGCTGCTGGCACCCGTCACCGCGCTGGCCGTGCAGGTCGGTGCACACGGACGCATCGTCGACACGCGCGGCCAGACGCTGCAGATCCGCGGCGTCACCTGGCCCGGCTTCGATCGCGCAACGCATGTGGCCGCCGGCTTGCAAGGCAACACGCTGCAGCAGCTGTTGGATCAACTGCAGGCCGCCGACATCAACGCGCTGCGCCTGCCGGTCTGTGCAGCGACACTGCAGGCCACCAAGGTAGCCGCCACCGATGTTGCCGGCGAGCCAACGCTGCGCGGGCTGAATTCCGTGCAGGTGCTCGACGCCGTCGTACGCGCCAGCACCCAACGCGGCATGCAGGTGATGTTCGCCTTCGCCGATGCCGGTTGCGACGACAGCGCGCCGCAGCTGAGCACGCAGCAACAGGTCTGGATCGACGGCCTCACCACGCTCGCGCGCCGCTATGGCAAGACCGCCGGCGTCATCGGTCTCGACCTGGGCAGCAGCGGGTATCGCAACGCCACGTGGGCAGGTACCGCTGCGGAGGCGGACTGGAATCGCGTTGCCACGCGCGCGGCAACGGCGGTATTGCAACAGGCGCCAGGCTGGATGATCGGCGTGGAAGGTGTGGGCAACAACGCGGTGTGCAGCGACTCGGCGCGCAAGGCCGCCGGCAGCAATCTGCAGCCGCTTGCCTGCGTGCCGCCGCGCATTCCCGCCGCGCATCTGGTGCTGATGCCCAAGCTGGCAGGGCCGGACCGCGATGCGGCCGATGCGTTTGCAGCCAACGATTTCGCCAGCGCATTGCCTGCCACCTGGCAACGCGACTTCGGTCAGTTCGCAGCCGATCGCGCTGTGGTGCCGGTCAGCATCGGTGGTGGCCTGGGCGATGGCGACCCGCGTGACCCGGCGTGGCAGCACGCATTGAGCAGCTATCTGGCCACCAACGGCATGCGCAGTGCCTTTCTCGGTAGTTGGGAAGTGGGCAACGCCAACAACGGCGGCCTGCTCGCCCGCGATGGCACACCGCGCGCAGACAAACTGCAGGTGCTGCAGCAGGCCTGGGGCATCTCGGCAGCCACCGCTGCGACAGCGGCCGCGAAGACGGCGCGCACGGCCGATGCCAGCAAGGCCAGCACCTGGAACAGGACCTTCAGCGGCACTGCAACCTATACCGGCTCCGGCTATTCCGGCGGCGCGCTGTTACTGGATCCGATCCCGAGCACCGCGTTCATCACTGCGCTCAACCCCACGCAATTGAACTTCGGCGGCGTCAAGGCTGCACTGGCAGGCGCATATCTGGAAGTGACCGGCCCCAAGGGCAAGACCACCGTATACGTCACCGACCTCTACCCCGAAGGCGCATCCGGTGGGCTGGACCTGTCGCACAATGCCTTCGCGGCAATTGGCAACATGGTGGACGGGCGCATCCCGATCAGCTGGAAAGTGGTGCGCGCGCCGATCACCGGCAACGTGCAATACCGCATCAAGGAAGGCAGCTCGCGCTGGTGGGCGGCGATCCAGGTGCGCAATCATGCTTACCCGGTGGTCAAGTTTGAAGTGAAACAGGGCAGCACGTGGAAGAGCCTGCAGAAGATGGACTACAACCATTTCCTTGGCGAACAACTCGGCAACCAACCCTTGTCCATCCGCATCACCGACATTCGCGGCAAGGTCATCGCCGACACGATTCCCGCATTGCCGGAAGACGGCAGCAAACCGGCATATTTCGAGCCGGGGCATGTGCAGTTTCCATGAGCCGGCTACAGGCTATTTCAGGCATGTTGCCGCCCAGACGCTTTTCAAAGATGGAAACTCAAAGATGGAAACCCTCTAGGAGTTAGCAAGAAGACTTTCCACGTTTGAAAACATCCTGCGAACAACTTGGGGACAACCAGTCTCCTCACAAAGCGCGGCGCCTAGTGCACTGAATCCGAGGAATCGGATGTGATGCGTCGAGTTGGATCAGCGAAGGTCCATTTCAGCGGTTTTGGGTTTTTGTTGTACTGGCGGATGTAGCGCATGAGCTTCTTATCGAGGTCTTTGACTGAGGAGAAAACCCCGCGTGTGATGACATCACGCTGGATGCGGGCGAACCAGTTCTCGACCTGGTTCAGCCATGACGAGTAGGTGGGGGTGTAGTGCATATGAACGCGGGGGTACTCGGCCAGGAACGCATGCACGAGCGGCGTCTTGTGGCTGCTGACGTTATCGCAGATGACATGGATGTCCCGGCCGTTGGACTGACTGGCGACAACCTCTTCGAGGAAGGTCACGAACTGCTCGCTGGTGTGACGAGCTGCCGTTTTGCCCAGCACTTCGCCAGTGCCCGTATTGAGCGCGGCGAACAGGCTCAGTGTGCCATTACGCTTGTATTCGAATCCGTGGCTTTGCGCGCGTCCGGGTGCCAATGCAAGCATCCGGTCCTTGCGGTCCAGCGCCTGGATCGCGGTCTTTTCGTCCACGCAGAAGACCACCGCGTGCGCAGGCGGGTCCAGGTACAGGCCGATCACGTCTGCGGCCTTGGTCTCAAACTCCGGGTCGTTGGAGACCATGTGGGTGTCCAACCGATGCGGACGCACGCCGTGTTTGCGCCAAATGCGCTGGACGGCCGAGAACGACACATTGCCCAGCTCGGCAGCCAGCTTGCGACTGCTCCAGTGCGTCGAACCGTCCTTGGGCTTGTGCTTGAGCGTGCGGTTGAGCACACGCGCTTCCAGCTTGGCCGTCGGTATCTTCGGCGCACGCCCAGGATGCACCGACACCAGCCCGGCCAGTCCTTGCGCCTCAAACGCCGCCGTCCACTTCGAGACGAATGCGTCGTTGCAGGCAAGCTTAGTGCGTATGTGGACTCGACGTTCTCCATCGCTCCAAAGCACAACACACCGCGCGCGGCGCACCAAAGCGGCGTTGCCGTGACGCTTGCGCATCACCGCCTCCAATTCAGCACGCTGTTGGATCGTCAACTTCGTTCTTTGCATGACACACTACCTGGGGATCATGCATCCGATTTCAATGATTCAGTGGACTAGGGTGTCGATCAGCCTGTCGCTGGCCTGATCACGCCGACTACCTCGACCTCGGCGCCAAGCGCGCGCAGCGTGATCACTACCCGATCCAGCGCCGCCACCGCGCTGATGTCCCACAAGTGCGCGCAGGTCAGATCGATCAGCACGGTCGGCGGCGTGCCCGGGAAATCGAAGCCGGCCACGAACTGCCCGGCCGATGCAAAGAACAGCTAGCCGCGCACCGCGTACACGTGTATCCCGTCGTCACGCTCGCTGGCCTGCTCCTGCACATGCGCGCAACCGTGATCATCACCGCCACCAACGCCGCCATCGGAATCTGGCGCACCCAGGCCGCGCCATACACCACCATCCGCAGGACGACGCCGGCCACCAGGCACGACAAGCGCCCGCGTCCGCCCGAGCGCACGTTGATCACCGATTGCCCGATCGTCGCGCAGCCGGCCATGCCACCGAAGCAAATGGAGCAACTGGCCAGCATGTTCGCCAGTCCCTGGCCTGCACATTCGCCGACGCATGAGCACAGCCAACGCGCAGGCCGCTGGTAGATGTGTGTTGGCATCGCATGGCGCCGCTGTCGATGAGTAGCTGCACGCGCCGCGAGCGCATGGCGTTGCCGACTACACGGTCTGCACGCAGTGGACGTGTCGAGCCACCACGCGCCATGTCGCCTCAACCGCGACCGGCAGCGCGTGGCTCAGTCATCGCCGACCACCCGCTCGCCCATCAGCTCGCGCTCGCGCTTTTCCAGCTCCTCGGCATAGCGCTTGCGCACGAATCCTTCCGACAGCACGCCCAGCACCTTGCGTTGGGTGTCGATCACCGCAAGCTCGTCGGCCTGCGTGGCGTCGAAGACCTTCATGACCGCCACGATGTCGGTGTCTGCCAGCAACGCCGCATCGCGGTGCCTGGCGTAGTCGCTCACCGGCGCATCGACCTGCACGTTGTCCGCGTACAGCACCGCCAACGGCACCACACCGGCGTAATGGCCGGCGGCGTCTTCCAGCACCACGCGCTGCGTGGACCCCAACGGGAACCGCCGGCGAAATTCACTGACGGTGATGTCGTGCGCAGTGTGGTTGGCGTCCTTGCGCATCATCTTGCCGGCCGACAGATTGCGCACCCACCCCACGTCACGTGCGCTGCGGATGTTTTCGCCACGCAGATGCAGGCGCCAGGTGGAGAACGAATAGCCAAACACCTGGCGCACCACGGTATTGGCCACCAGCACCGCCACCATGACCGCGCTCGCCAGCACAAAGTCGTGCGTGCCTTCCAGGATCAGCATGGCCATCGTCATCGGCGCGCCGACAATGGCCGCCGCCAACGCGGCCATGCCCACCAACGAGGCACTGGTGATGTCCACCGCCGCCGCGCCGACCAGCAGGTTCAGGAACACCGCAAACAGGCTGCCCACCAACGAGCCCATGAACAACGAGGCGAAGAACAACCCGCCTCGGAAGCCGAAACCCAGCGAGATGCCCGACGCAATGCATTTGAGCACCAGCAAACCGGCCAACACCTGCAGCGTGCTGCTGCTGGTCAGGTCCAGATGCAGGGCGCCATGTCCCGACGACAGCACTTGCGGCGAGTACATCGCCAATGGAATCAGCAGCAATCCACCCACCACCGGGCGGCCCCAGATCGGCAGCGCGAACCGCCCCACGGCGCGTTCGATACCGGCCACCAGGCGCATCACTGCGATGCCGATCAACGCACAGGTCAGCCCCAGCGCGATGTAGATCGCATAGTCGCGCGGCTGCAATTGATAGGCCACCGCAGCCGGCAAGGAATACGGCGCGGCACCGAGCGCGTTGGCCATGAACGCGCCGGCCAGCGCCGCCGCCGCCACCGGCGCAAGCGCCGAGGGCGTATAGGCCCCGATCACGATCTCGAACGCGTAGAACGCCCCTGCCAGCGGTGCCCCGAACGCGCCGGCGATCGCGCCGGCCGCACCGGCACCGACCAGCGTGCGCATGTCGGCACGGCGTACCCGCAGGACACGGCCCAGATGCGAACCGGCGCCCGCGCCCATCTGCGTATAGGTCGCTTCCAGTCCTACCGATGCACCAAAGCCGTTGGACAGCAGCGTCTGTACCGCAACGATCAGGTTGTCGCGCATGGACATGCGCCCGCCGTGCAAGGCATTGGCTTCCACCGCATCCACCAGCGGCCGCTTGCGCCGCCGCGCCAGCAATGCAACCAGGCCGACCAGCAAGCCGCCCAGCGGCAACACCAACAACTGGGTGGCGATGATCGATTCGGCGGTACTGAGCCGCTCACCCGGCACAAGCCCATACAACCAGGCCTGCATGCCGTGCGCGATACCGGACTGCAGCACCATCAAGGCCGCGGCGATCAACCCTACCAGCGCCGCCAACCCGATGAACCACAGGTCGTTGGCGCGTAGCTGCCGGCGCAGCCAGTCCACCGGTTGGCGTACCGGCGCGCTGGGGGAATGCGGTGTCTGCATGGGGTCGTGAGAATGTGGCTGCATGACAGGAGTGATCGCTGGATCAGCGCGTCGGCCACGCCGACGCCAGCTGCCGCACCAGTGTGCACCCGCGTCGCTGACCCAAGGCACGCTACGCTTGATGCATCGGTATGTCGACTCCCCTTGATTCAGTGCCAGCTAAAGCTAGATGTCTGCGGTTGATGTTGATCACGGAACTCGGCGTGCGTTAGCCCGCCCAGACTGTCGTGGGGTATCTGGTGGTTGTAGTCGGCCAGCCAGTGTTCGGTCTGTTCGCGAACCTCGCTCTTTGCCGGGGTAGCCGCGCCAGGCCGCGATGCGTTCCAAGGTGCCGATGACGCGGGCGGCCGGAAGATTCAAGTGCACTTCGATCGCCAGGGCTTCCCGGCTGAAGTCGTCAATGACATTGAACGTGCGGAAGCGTCGACCATCCCACAGCACATTGGACATGAAGTCGATCGACCATCCAGCATTGGGTCGATCACCGCATGCCAGCGGCTGCGGATGACGGGTCGGGGCCCGGTGCCTGCTGCGACACCGTTGATTGAGCTTCATCATGCAATACACACGCCAGACCCTTTTGTGATTCCACACGTGTCCGCGACGGCAGATGATCTGAAAGAGCTTTCCAACGCCACGCTCGGGAAAGCGCTCGGCCAATGCGGACAGCAGCGCAATGACCTCCTCGTCGCGATCGGGACGGCGCCGATAGCGCGCCGGCTGGCAACAGCAGCGCAAACAGCATCCATTCGGCAGTACGCATGCGTCAGATGCACGTCTGCTGAAATCGTGCCAACTGCTGGGCAGCGCGTGTGCGCTAAGTAAATCCATGCAGCATTGGGGCGACTGGATAAGAGAACGCGAAGCCGAACAGTGCCCAATCGTTGAGCACATGGGCGCCAGTGGAGACCCACAGATTGCGTGTCACCACGTAAGCCAGAGAAAGCACCAGCCGCGCGGTGCCGATGATGACCAGGCACTGCAGCAGATCCCACTGATAGGTGGGCAGGTGCGCCAGTGCGAAGGGCAAGGCTGACAGCAGCCATGCGCAGAGTACCGCGTAGCTGCGGCGCATCCGCATGCGGGTTGTGAGCCATTGCAGAAGCGCAAGCAACGGCAGGATGGTAAGCAGCTCCTCGCCCAGCAGCTGCGGCACCATCATCCCGAACGCCATGACGCGCGTCGAGACATCGGCATTGCCCAGCTGTGCAAACATGGGATTGGAGGATGCGTGGTGCAGTCCGGAAAAGGCGAGCGCAACCAAGATGGTAATGACCAGATTCAGTACGGCGATTGCGATCATCCACAGAACATCGCGAACATGGAGCCGGTGAAACAGTGCCGTCACCGCACGTCTGCTGATCAATGCCATCGCGGCCAACGGCACGAGGCAAAAAAGCAGTGCATGGACCCAGCTCCCGGCGACGGAATCACTGGACGGCCATGGCATGCTCAGCAGTGCGAACGCAATGCACAACGCACTCAAGATGAGTAACCACTGCAACGCAGAGATCGGGATCGGCTGCCGATTATAAAAAGGAAAGTCGGGTCGGGTGAGGCCGGAGCGTGTATCCATTTGCGAATGCCCTGTGCTGACAGCTGCATTCAAGCACGTTTTCTCTGCGCTTTTTGTTTACGAAGACCATCGCGTCGCCAACTGCAGGATCCCTGCAAAGGTTCAGTTCGCTTTGAGCTGATCTTGCCGAGACGACAACGCGCTCATCATGCGACAGGACGGACGCTACCGGGGTGGGCAACGATGCGCACATCTTGTTGCTGGAACCATGGTACAGATCGCTTGCGTGTGTGCGCAGGTTGCCGTTATCTCAATCGTTTGCCGGCAAACGCATGCGCCAACTGGTTATCCGATTTATTGCTGCTGCCGCCTCTTTTGGACTTGATCGACAAGTGGACTTGTTCGAAAAGCTGTTAGGCGAGTTTAGATATATCTTGCATCATGTTGTAATACCCACCATTCCTCGCACGGAGCTCTCACGCATGAAACGTTCGACCCTCTGGCGTAGTGCCTCAGCCATTTCCTTCGCAGGCCTGTCTGCAATGATGGCTTTTCCGGCATCAGCGGATGTTGCCGGGCGCACCGACTTTGACCTCATCTGTTCGGGCAGTGGAGAACATCTGGCCAGCCACGATACGTCTGGCTACGAATGGGACCGCAACAAGCACAAGTACGTCCAGCACGACGGCGTCCAGTACAGCCGCGAACAAATGCAGGCGACATTCCAGATCGAGATCCACGATGGAGCGGGGCGGATCAGGCCACCCAAAAGCATGGCTCCACCGCTTTCAAGCACAAGCAACGGCGGCTGGTGGCAGTTACATGACCTGAGCATCACGCCGGACCGCATCCAGGGCTCGTTCAAGTTCAATGGCATGAATGTGCCGAAGATCTCGATCGACCGGCACAGTGGCTTTATGACGATGAGGGGCTCGGAAACGTTCGAAGGGACGTGTAGCGCGGTCGAGCCTGATCGTAATCGCTTCTGATACTGAGTTCCGGCGGAACAGCCATGGACCGTGGAGGGGCCCGGCGACCACTCGCCTGGCCCACTGCGTGAGTTTTAGAGTTGGCTGGTGACAGCTTCAAGCATTTACGCCGACGAGTGCAGCGACAGCAGCTTATCGCTGGCGCCCCAGTCGCGTAAACGACTGTACGGTGCCGTCGTCGTGCACCAGGCAACCATATCGGCCGTCTGGATAATTGATGATGAGTTCGGTCAGATCCTGATTCACTGCCACCCTCGTCACTTCCTCTCCATCGGCGCGTGCGCGCGTATTGCAGGCGCTCATCAGATCGGTGCGCCTGCCGCCCGTATCCTGTCGCCATGAATTTCTGGCACCGCTGTCTCGGGAGACATTACGAAACTCGGCGCGACAACCGTCCTTGACCCAGATGGAATGCCGGTTCACGTCCCAGTTGTCGCCACGCACGCAGCGGGTCTTGCTGATTTGTCGGGAGACGATTACTTCTCCACGCGTGTCCATCGCGCATTCGTGCTGCTTGCGATCCTCCGAGGCACAGGTCACGGTAGCAGCCGCCGAATTTTCGGAGTAGCGCTGTGATGATGTGCGCTGGTCGCGTGGCTGCACCTCTCGCGCCGATGCCCGGACCGAGCACACCCCGTTGTCATTACCGGGTCCGGTATACGACATCTGGGTGCCCCCGTCTGGGGTTCTGTTGATGGACAGCGTCAGGCCCCTGCCATCGCTCGCTTCGTAGTAATCGTCATTGAATCGCTTCAAGCGTGTTTCGCGGCCGTTGATGTATACCGGTCCGCCCTGGTCCGCGTGGACCTCCACGCCACCTGGACAGGTTCCGTTGAACTGCTGGATCGCCGCCGAAGCGGGTGCAAGCGAGATCGCACCTGCTAAAGAGACGACACCGACGGCGATGAATTTTTTCATTGCGTTCTCCTTGGTGATTTTCGTACACGATCAGGCAACGTGGTTACATGAAAAGAGTCAGTCACATGTTCCTATGACACGGACCTCGGGATAGACGCGTTCGGCTGCCGATGCGAAGACGCGATGGTCAGAGTGTGGTACGCGGCTGTGGTGGATAGACTTCTGCTGCGGCATGCGCCAGACCGATGCCGCGTGCGGTCAGCGTCTCGTAGATACGTCCGACCAGCAGGCTGCGGATGGTGCCGGCATTGTCGTATTCCAGTGTCCAGACGCGCACGATGAACTCCATCGCCACGTTGCCAAGGCCGTCGAACAGCACAATCGGCAGTGGTGCTGCAGCAACGCCCTCGGTGGTGCGCGCCACGTCGGTCAGCAGGGCTTCTACCTCCTTGGGCGCGCTGCCGTAGGCCACTGCAATACGCACTTCCAGCCGGCGGCTACGATCGAAGAGCGTCCAGTTGACGAGTTGCTGGGAGATCATTTGACCATTGGGCACCACGACGCTGGCACCGTCGAACGTCGACAGCCGGGTCGCGCGCATGCCGATGTCGCGCACCCGGCCTGTGGTTCCACCGACCTCGACCACGTCGCCGGGCTGAAATGGCCGCTCGAAGATCAGCACCAGGCCAGAGACGAAGTTGTTGACCACGTTCTGCAGGCCCAAGCCGATGCCGACACCCAATGCACCAAGCACGAAGGTCAGCTGGCTGGTCTTGAAGCCGGCCGCCGACAGCGCTCCAATCAGGCCGAGCATCAATACCGTGTAATAGCTCAACGAGGCGATGCTGTTGGCGACACCATGCGGCAATGACATGCGCGACAACACCTCGCCATCGAGCACCAGGCGTACCGTCCTGGCGAGCCAGAACGCGATCGCCACGCTGAGCGCGAACAGCAAGACATGCCCCAGGCTCACGCGCAGATCTCCAAGCGCCCAGCTGTGGTCGAGCAACGCCGATAACGCGTCGCTGACAGGAGTCAGCACACGGAAGCGGTCCAATGCGTAGACGACCCAACCTGCGACTGAGGCGGCAGTGAGCAGCTTGAGCAATACCTGCACGGCGGGGTCTGCATGCTCGCGTGCCAGCCGGAAGCGCGAAACGCCGGGGCGCTTCAGCAGCAGCTGGACCCAGGTTGCCAGGACGGTCATGCCGGCGGCGAGCAGCAGGGCGAAGTACACGCTGTCGATGACGCCGCCGGTCAGTGTCTCGGCCAGCGACACGTTGCCGAACGCATTGGCCACCAAAGCCGCTGCCAGCAGGATCCCACCGACATGCACCGCGGCACGCAGTGCCTTGCCGAGGCGCCCGTTCTGCGCTTCGTGGCCATGACGGTGTGCACGCCACAGCAGCCAGCCCGCTGCGGCCAGACCGAGCAGTGTCAGTGAAAGAATGTAGAGGCGATAAGCAGCCGGGCTGGACAGGAACGCAAAACCCAACCGCAGCAGCAGGAACAACGCACTGGCCAGATACGGCGCTATCCCCAGCAGGCGTCGGTGCGAGATGGGCAGCAACCGTATCACCGGGACGACCGCAATCACCAGCGCCAGCTGATGAGTGAGCATCGGCGCATCGGGCTGGAAGGCGAACACGCCGATGACCAGAAGCAGCAACCAGCACGAGAGAGGGCGTGAGAGCACGCTCGCTTCCGTCCGGCTGATCTGCCCACACCGGATTGGTCCGCGACTGCGCCAGGCGAGCCAAAGCAAAAGCGGGAGCGAACAGCTCAGCAGTGTCTGCAAGGCGCGCCGGCCGGCCATCGCATCGCTCTGGACATACTCACCGGCAAAGCGTGATTCGATCTCCAGGCCACTACGAACAGTATCGCCGGTGCCGACGACCGATATGGTGCTGGCGGGACTCAGTTGCCACAGTGGCGGCCCATCGATGCGCAGCAGGCGCGTGTCGTACGCCGCGATCGCCTCTGCGACCCGGCGCTGCGCGCTTTCGATGCGCGCGTCCACCGCATTGCCGCGTCTGCCGAGCGCGATCAACCGAGCCAGCGGATCCGATACTCCCGCTTCGGCCTGGGCCAGGTCGACCACGACCTCGTCCACCCGTTGACGTAGCGCACTAGGCAACTCCTGCCCGGTTGCCGCGGTCGCCACCCAGGCCTCGCGGCGAGACGCCAGTCCTGCCGCGTCGCTGGCCCGATGTGTGGTGGCAAGAACCAGGTCCGTCCGCCAGCGTGCCAGTTGACGTGCCTGGAAACGCCAGTGACGCGACAAGCTTTCCAGGCGCGGAATCGGCAGCATCCGCATTTGGGCAAAGGTCATACGCCAGAACGGATCCTCGACCGCGGCCTCGATCGTTGCCAGCCGACGGGCAAAAGAGGCCGCCGGTGTGCCTGACCCCGCATTCGCCTCGCTGGCGCGTTCGGCCAGGCGCTGATCCGCGTCGGCCAGTGACGGGATGTCGGCGACATCGATCGTCGTCGGCGCGCTGTTTATAACCGGCGGCATGGATGCGGCAGCACCGGTCGGAGTGATGGCGGCGGCGACATGCCATGTGTGCGCGGTCACCGGCTGCGCCAGCATGAAACTTGCCAGGGCGGCGCATGCGAAGCGGAGGGCAGACACCATGGCGTTCCGGGAACCAGGCGGGTAGGTCTCGGCAGACTATCAGCAGCCACATGCGGAGGGATCGCTCGAGTCCGGTTCTGCATTGATTTTTCCGTTGCAGGAAGCCGGGCTATGCAGAGGCAAGGATCTTGTAGGCGCAAAGAAATGATACGCCCAGGGTTCCGTAGACACTCAAGACCCGCGTTGCGCGTAGCGCCGTTCAAGCTCTACAGGGGACAGGTCGCCAGTTGAACCGTGGTGGCGTTTGGGGTTGTAGAACATCTCGATGTAGTCGAACACCTCGGCGCGTGCGGCGTCCTTTGCGGGATAGACCCGTCGCCTGATCCGCTCGCGTTTGAGTAGGCCGAAGAAGCTCTCAACCGGGGCGTTGTCGTGGCAGTTACCGCGCCGACTCATGCTGCACACCAAGCCATGAGACGTCAGGAAACTCTGCCAATCATGGCTGGTGTAGACCGATCCTTGATCCGAGTGAATCAGGCAGCCGGAGGCGGGTTTGCGCCGCCACACTGCCGATAACAGGGCCTGCACGACCAACTCGGTATCGGCCCGGTCGCGCATCGCCCAGCCGACGACCTGCCGGGAAAACAGATCGATCACCACAGCCAGGTACATCCAGCCTGCATGCGTGCGGATGAAGGTGAAATCGCTCGCCCAGATCGTATCCGGCTCGGTCACGTCGAACTGCCGATCAAGCAGGTTGGCGGCTGCGGCACACGCGGTCCCGCCATGGAAGCGGGGTTTGCGACCATAGCCCACCTGCGCACGCAACCCTTCCGCGCGCATCAACCGATGCACGCGATGGCGACTGCAACGCTCACCCAGATCGCGTAGCTCTGTGCTGACCTTGCGATGCCCATAGACACTGCCGCTGGCCAGCCAGTGGTGCTTGATCAGCCCCAGCAGGCGTTCGTCTTCCTTGGCGCGCTCACTGGTGGGCGTCTTTCGCCAGGCGTAATACCCCGCACGATTTACCCGCAACACGCGGCACATCGCGCACAGCCTGAATTCCCCGCGATGGGCGTGCATGAAGGCGTACTTTGCCTTTACCCCCTGGCAAAGTACGCTGCGGCCTTTTTTAGGATGTCGCGCTCCTCGGTGATGCGGCGCAACTCGGCCTTCAGGCGCCGAACCTCGGCACTGTGATCCACCTCGGCGCGCTGCACGACGCCGGGCTTGCCGAACTTGCGCAGCCAGGCGTACAGGCTGTGCGTTGTTACACCCAGCCGCTCGGCGACTGCTGCCACCTTGAACCCGCGATCGGTCACTTGCCGACCGCCTCGATCTTGAACTCATCCGTATACCGCTTGCTGCTCATGGGACACCTCCGAATTAGCCATTTTCCATGGCCTTGAGATGTCTAGGAAACCCTGGGCATATCACTGCGTTGTACATGCTTCAAATGAGATTGCCAGCGCTCCAACGCCTACAGCGCATCTTTGCGGCCAGGCACTTCCGACGTCGTCATCGCGATGGCATGTGGCGAATCTCGGCTATCAACCCTGCGGACTTTCGATCCCCAAGCACCGTACTTAAGTCCGACCTAGCAACCCACGCATCTCCAGCCACTCCATGAATTGGCCGAACCAGTGATCGCTTGTCGTTCCATTGGGACGCAGATCGAAACCATGTCCGCCTCGCTCATACACATGCAGCTCTGCAGATGCTCCTGCTTTGCGCCAAGCGGTGTAGAGCAAGATGGGATCGTCGCGCTGATAATCATCGTCGGCGGCACCGGCAACGAACGCCGGAGGAGCATCCGACGGCACCGGGGTGCGTAGGCCGCCATAAATCAGGCCCACAAAATCCGGGCGCGTTGCATTAGGCCCGATAGCCAGATCGGCCGCGAGGTAAGCACCGCTTGAGAATCCGACGACACCGATCCGCATGGGATCGATGCCCCACTCGCGAGCACGTTGCCGAACGATTGCCATGGCCTGTTCACCGTCCTGGATCGCCTTCGGCTCACCAGCGAAGGGAGGCATCTCAAGGGGTTCCCCGGATTTGGCGCGTGACATGACAAGTTCCATCTCTTGCATGTGGACCTCAGGAATGCGCATCGGCCCATCCCCGCTGCGAATGGTGCGGTGCTTCAACACAAAGGCCGTAATGCCACGTTCGACCAACGCCCGCGCCACCTCCGTGCCGCCGTGCGTGTAACCGAGTGCGACAAACCCGCCTCCCGGCACGACGATCATCGCGGTGCCGTTTGCACGGTCAGGAGCGGGACGGAACATTTCCAGCGTCGGCTCGCTGACGTCGTAGATCAACGTCTCGCCCGTCTCCAGCGTGTCGCGCAGCTCGGGCACGCTCAGCGATTCGTTGGTGCCTGCGGCGTAAAGCGGAATGATCACTCCTCCACTTGCCGGCGTCTGTGCGGCCGCCGCAGTGGAAATCCATCCCGATGCCAGCATCAGGCCCGCCCCGGCGAGCCAGCGCGTCGAAGAGCGCATCATCACAGGTCCATCGTGAGAGTGGCATAGGCCGAGCGCGGCTGACTGGGCGCCACGACTGGATAACCCATATAGGAATACGGATCCCAGGCCTTGCGCCCCGTCAAGTTGACCAATGAGAGTCCCAGCGTGAAGCGACCCAGGTCGTAGGACGCCTGTGCATCGAGCACGGCGTAACCGGGCACGGCGATGGTATTGGGCAACGTGAGTTCCCGCGCGCTGACCGCGGTCGCACCCGCCCCAAGGGAAAGCCCCTTTGCCGGCCCATTCAACCATCGGTAACGAGCCGCGATCCGCCCGCTGTTGTCAGGCACCCGCGCAACGCGATCGCCAGGCGAAATACCGTTGTCTTGGGCATCTGTATGGGCGAAATTGGCCAACAGCGAGAACGCCGGAGTTGGCTCCCACACCATATCCACTTCCACACCACGTGCGCGTTGGCGACCACTCTGGACGGAAAAGCCCACGTTGCCCGGGTCGGCCACCGCGACGTCCTCACGCGTCTGCCGGAACACTGCGAAGGTGCCCGACAAACCGCTGCCTGGCGAAAACAGCTTTAAGCCGCCTTCGACATTGGTGGAGGTCTCCGGCTCGGGTGTCGCAAGCCCCATGAATCCGAACGGCGCGCGAAACGCAGTGGAGTAACCTGCAAACAAGGCAACACCTGGAACCACGTCATAGGTTGCGCCGAACTGGGGAGACAGATGGGTATAGGTCTTGTCGTTGGCAACGCCGATATTGCTGTTCTCCACGAACGTGAGCGAGGTCAGGCGTAGCGCGCCGGTGAGGTGCAGGCGACCGTAGGTCGCTTGATCCTGGACGTAGCCGGCGAAGGTCGTGAAGCGGTCGTCGGTATAGGAGTTGACGGGAAGCTGTGCCGTATAGCTCAGATCGTAGCGGGGATTGGCGAGGTTGATGGTGCCCGAGGGACTATCGCTGAGGAACAGCCCCATTCCGCTGTAGAAGCTGGTCCAGTCGTAGTTAACGCCAGCCAGCAGCGTGTGCGTGCCGCCCAGCATTTCGTGCTTGGCCTGCAGGTTGGCATCGAGTGTCGCTTCCTTGGTGCGGTTGACCATCGAGATCGGGAAGACATCGTAGTCCGGTGGTGTGGTCTGCGTTGCGGCAAGACCGGGAAACACGAAGCTGCCACTTTCATCGACTTTGCCGCGGAAGTAGCGGGCCGTTACGTTCAACGTGACGCGGTCGGAGAACGCATGGCGCAAGGATGCCGTGGCCATCCGGCTGTCGTTGCTGGTCAGCGGCTGGCCATTGGGGGAGCCCGGAAAGGCATCGCGATCCAGACGTCCGGCCAGTGCCGCATCGGCGGGCAGGCCGGAATATTCCAGTGAGCGGCGCCGATTGAATTGGCCTTGCAGCAGCAACTCAGTATCGGGGCTCAGCTGGAACAGAAGGCTGGGCTGGATAGACCAGCGCTCGCCATGGACCTTATCGATCCAGCTGTCGTTCTTCTGGTATTCGGCGCTGATCCTGGCGGCGATAGTGGGGGAAAGCGGCACATTGATGTCGGCATAGGGATTGAAGGTAGAAAAACTGCCTGCGCGGACGGCCATATAGCCACGTGACGCCGTGGGGTCTGGTCGCTCGCTTTCGATGTTGATGATGCCCCCTAAGGGAGTGCCAAGCCCGCCGCCATACAGCGTTGCACTCGGCCCCTTCAGCACGCTGATGCTGGAAATGCCCACCATGCCGGTGGGATCGTAGGCTTGCTGGTTGCCCGCAAACAGCGGCAATCCGTCCAGATACACCTCCGCCGGAAAGCCGCGAACGATGGGTGGGATGAACAGGTTCTCGTCCGAACGCGTCGGCGTGACCCCGGAGACATTGACCAGTGCCTCGCCCAATGTGCGTCGATCCTGCTCTTGCAGCAGGGTGCTGGTGATGACCTGCACAGATCGCGGCACTTCGATCAGCGGCGTGTCGGTGCGGGTGGCAGCGGCGTTCGTGGAGCTCGTATAGCGGCCACGTCTGGCAGTGACCTCGACCGGCTTGAGCGTCCAGCTTGGTGTGGCCTCGGTGTCGCCCTGTTCCGTTTGCGCGACGGCATCCTCGGCATACGCCGCAGGCAGTGAGCATGCAATCGCCACCAGGATCGCGGCGTTCAACATCGTCGTACGGGTCATGGCAGGTCTCGATTTATAGATGGCATAGGAGTCGACAGGAAGGTCGTGAGCCAGCAGGCTGGCGCGGTGAGGCTGCACCCGATTGGTGAGCGACCACCGCGCTGACGTGCTTCGCAACGGGTCCGCGCAGCGTCACGACCAAGAATCCTGGAGCGCTCAGCGCTTGCCCATGGCAGCGTCATAGCGGGTGTTGACCTGGTTCCAGTTGACCACCGGCCACCATGCCTTGATGTAGTCGGCGCGCTTGTTCTGGTAATGCAGGTAGTAGGCGTGCTCCCAGACATCCAGCGCCAGCAGCGGAGTGCCGCGCTCGGCGACCACATCCATCAAGGGGTTGTCCTGGTTGGGCGTGGTGGTGATGGCAAGCGATCCATCCGGCTTGAGGATCAGCCAGGCCCAGCCCGATCCGAACAGCTTGGTAGCCGCCTCGGCGAACTTGGTCTGGAATGCCTCCTGGGAACCGTAGGTCTGCACGAGTTTGGCTTTCAGCGCAGGCGACGGGCTGCCGCCTTTGCCCACGGGCGCCATCAGCGTCCAGAACAGGCTGTGGTTGTAGTGACCACCCGCGTTGTTGCGCACCGCAGCGTCATACCGCGACACGCTGGCCTGGAGATCTTCCAATGCGGTGGTGGCCAAGGCGGGATAATCCTTCAGCTTGGCATTGAGATTGTCCACGTAGGCCTTGTGATGCCGATCGTGGTGGATTTCCATCGTGCCGGCATCGATCGCCGGTTCGAGAGCGTCGTTGGCATAAGGCAGCGCGGGCAACGAGAACGGCGCCTGCGCGGGCTCTGTCGCGAATGCCGTGCCGGCAGTGACCAGCAATGCGGTCGCAAACAGGGACGTAAGGGCGAGTCGTTTCATGATTTCTTCCTCAACAATGTGGGAGCGACGCTCCCGGAAATGCCCGACGAGCGGGCGATGCGGATACGTGCGGCGCGTCAGTCCAGCCATCGGAACAGCCGTGATCGTGGTCGGATCCATCGATCGAACGCCCAGACGACCAGAAGCGACACGAACAGCAGCGGCAGCGCGATGGCCGTGGCGATGGCCATGGCGAGTAGCCAGCCAGGCGGCGTGCTGCGATCTGATCCGGGCGCACCGATGCGGCCCGCCGGCTTGCGACGCCACCACATCACCAGCCCGGATGTGCAGAGCACGACGATGCCGACGCAGGCGAACAGCATGACCACTTGATTTGCACGACCGAAGTAATTGCCCATGTGCAGCTGCACGCCCATTTCGATGGCCTGGGCAACGACGCCGTAATCGTCGAAGCCTGCACGAACGAGCAGTTCGCCCCGCTCGTCGAAGTGGTAAGTCACCTGCCCTTGGGGTCTGTCCGGATAGGTGTAGACCATCAGCGCACCGCCTTGCGTACTGGGCAGGAAGACCCGCAGCGGATCGGTCGTGCCTGCGTCGCGGACATGGGCGATGGCGCGCTCCAGGCCTGCTTCGGTCCAGTAACGTGTCGTGCCCGGCCTAGAGGTCGCGTGGTTAGCGTGATGGGAGTGCGCGGGGTCCGAGGCTGCTTCGGCGGGTGGCATCGGCGCGTGCTGCAACGTCCAGGGCACGTCGTTGAACCTGGTCCCGACTGTTGGCGCAGTCGGCGCAACATAACGTCGATAGACCGGTGGGTAGCCGGCGCCGATCGCCTCGGCGCCGCTGCGCACCCAGCCACCCCAGAACGATGCCCAGGGAAGACCGGTGAAGATCAGGAAGAGCACCAGCAACGAAATCCACAGCCCCGTCGCTGCATGCAGCGACTTCCAGAATGCCCGTCCCTTGGCGCGCACGTTCGGGACCACACCATGCCACCAGGCATCTCCCTGCCCGCGTGGCCAGCCCAGATACAGCCCGCTCAGAATGAGCAACACCGCCCAGCAGGCCGCCAGCTCGATCAGGTAGCTGCCTGGCGTGCCGAGCATCAACGATCCATGGAGACGGTCCGCAAGCCCCACCAGGGTGCGCGAGGGCACAAGCGTCCCTTGCACCTGAGCATTGCCTGGATTGACGAAGGCGATCTGGGAGGGGGCGTTGGCAACGTCCAGATAGACCTGCGCGGACCGTTGGGGATCGGCGGGAACATCGATCCGTGTTGCGGTGCTTCCCGGAACATGTGCCTGCGCCGCAGTGATCATGTGCCCAAGCGAGGCTCGCTCTTTCCAGGGTGCCGGGGTGAAGCGCAGCTCCGGGTAGATCGCATCGTTCAACTCATCGTTGAACAGGTAGATCGCACCGGTGACCGCCAGCATGAGCAAAAACGGCGCGACGAACAGGCCGGCGTACAAATGCCAACGCCAGAAGAGACGGTGCCGGTTCCGCCTGCCAGCCTCGGCAAGCTGGACCTCCGCAGCGCCGGAAGGGATCTTTCGGACCATGTCAGAAGCGCGTGCGCAAGGTCAGCTCGACGCTGCGGGGCGCGCCAAGGTAGATGTGGGTGGACGGATAACCGGAATAGGTTCCGTAGAGTTCGTCCGACAGATTGCGCACACGCAGCACCGCCGATACCCGCTGCCAGTCGTAGCCCACCCACGCATCGAAAGTCGCATAGCCGCGCACATGGATCGTGTTGGCGTTATCGGTATAGAAGCCGCCGACGTTGCGAGCGGATGCCCCGATCGAAAGCGGTACGCCCAGGAAGCGGTAGCTTGCGGCCAGCGAAGCGGTGCCGTTGGGAACATTGATGGGCCGGTTGCCGCTGCGGTCGGCGCCACCGGCCTCCAGCAGCCGGTCGTAGCGCGCGGTGCCGTAAGCGGCGGCCAGGTCCAATCGAAGGCCTCGCGTGAGCAGGGCTTGAACAGAGAGTTCCACACCTTGAGAGGACTGCTCGCCGCCCTGGACGCTGATGCTGGGGTTGGTTGGATCGCGGGTAAGGATATTGTCGCGCTCGATCCTGTAAGCGGCTGCGGTCAGCTCCACGCGCTTGTCCCACGCACTGGCCTTCACTCCGGCTTCGAGCGATTTCCCCTTGCTGAGGTCGAATACGCCGGCGGCCGGTCGCATGGTCAGCAAGGTGGAAACGGGACTCACCGCAGTGGCGTATTGCCCGTAGACCTGCACGTCCGGCGTCAGGTCGAAGACCGTGCCAATGCGCCAGGAGAAGGGGCTGTAGTCGGGACGAAACGACTCCGAACTACCGGTGTTCAGATCACGGATGTCGCGCGATAGCGTGATCTTCTCGATGCGCGCACCCGTGAGCAGGATCCAGCGGTCTGTCAGGTTGAGCGCGTTCTCTGCGAACGCCGCGGAAGTGCGCAGGCGAGAGTCGAAGATCACGTTGTTGCCTGGCCCAGGGAAGTTGGCCGCCGATCCGTCCGGGAAGACGCCGAGCGCCGGATTGATCGGCGAAACCGGCGTGGTCACACCGGTCTGTCGCGGATTGTGGAAATCGGTGTCGTTGTGCTCCAGCCCGGCAGTGAACCGGTTGCGATGCCCGCGGACCTGGCCGTCGAACGCCAGCGCAAGCCGCTCATTCCAGACCCGCTGATCGTGCTGGATCCGCTCGGCGGTGCGGGAGAATCGCCCGCTCGCACGGTTGTAGATCCAGTTGTCGGAATAGAAGAAGTCCCGATCCGCCTGATACCAGCTCAGGTCGTTTTGCAGCGTCCAGTTCTTGCCGAGCGGAAGCTCCACACGCCAGCGCAGCAAGTCGCTGTTGGCCCCGGTTGTCGCGCCCAACGGGTTGTAGTTGAGGTGGCGTGTGGCCTTGTCCACGACAAATCCATTCGTGCTTCGAACGACGTGGCTCGGCGATCTGGCGACATCTGCGGGCACCATGGGCGAGCCCTGATAGGTGCCCGTGCTGTCGTCCTCGGCATGCTCGAAGGAAAACAGCATCGACACCCCCGTGCCGGGGCGCCACAACAGGCTGCCGCCGACTGTCAGCAGATCGGTCTGGTTGTTGTCGATGTCATCCAGGCTGTCTGAGCGCAAGCGGCTGACGAAACCGCGAACGGCGACCGTTTCCGACAGTGGCTTGTTGACGTCGAAGCCGGCACGCCAGGTGTTGAAACTGCCGACGCCCAGCATGCCTTCCATGGAGGGCGCTCCCAGTTGCGGCTTGCGACTCACCAGGTTGATGGCCCCGCCCAGGGCGCCTTCGCCATACAGCACGGATGCCGGGCCACGCAGCACCTCGACCCGCTCCAGACCGAAGGTATCCAGGTTGCGCGTGACGATTGTCGAAGCGCCCAGACGCACGCCGTCGTGCAGGACAGAAACCGTGTTGCCGCTGAACCCACGCATGGTGACCACGGCCGGGTTGCCCGGCACATTGCCGACCATGGCGCCGGCGACCATGTCGAACACCTCGCTGGTCGTGCGTGCGCCCCGCGTGGCGATGTCGTTCTGATCGATGACTTGCAGCGAGGCTGGCGTCTCGCGCTGCGACAGGCCCAAGCGGCTGCCGACCACCGCAGGTGCATCCAGCCGGCGCTGGCGCTGTCCTTGCACATTCAACGTATCCAGCGTCGTGGCCTCGGCAGGTGGCTGCTGGTTACTGGTCTGGGCATACGTTGCGGGTACGCAAAATCCGCTGATGGACAACAGCAGCACACCGTGCCGAGGCAACGTGCCGGATGCGAACTGGGAGATCGTCATTGAAGAACCTTCGATACGGGATGCTGTGAGGCGCTGTCATGGGGTGAGCAAGCGCGATCGGACAAAGGACGCTCAATCGGGCACAGCATCGAACTGCCGCGACCACGCAGGGTCGAGACAAGCAAAAGAGCCGGCAGTGCGCCGGGCGTTAGAGGTGCAGGGCAGCGCTTGCATGCGCGCTAGCCTCACGGTGATCGGGAGGCAAGACAGACGTGCATTGACGGATAGGCGCACTGCGCCTCAGGTCAGCTGGATCAGCAGATCAGAGCGGTCGGCGGACCGCGAGCGCCAAGCGTTCCTAAGGCAGGAACACGCCGTGTATCGACGAGGCCGAGCAGGGCGCGCAATACCGCAGGCCAAGTCGTCAGCAAAAGGAGCAAGGCCACCAGCAGGCCGATCATCCGCGCGGCCATCAGACAGTATTCGCAGTCCACGCCCATCTCATGCTCGGCGTGGGGGGCGGAGGGCTTCAACGGCGTGGTAGCGCCCCTGTCTGATGGATCCGGCGTCACTGCCATTGCGTGGTCCCTGCCCTGCCCCATGTCATGGTGCATGTGATGCGCACTGGCAAGCTGGAGCGTGGAAGACTGAGCTTTCGGTTGGTGCGCTGCATGAGCATCGAGTGCATGCATTGAATCCGGCGTCGGGTGCGCAATCGTTCGGCTAACCAGCGGTGCCACCACTATCAGGAGCATTGCGAGCCATGCCCAGGTGTTGAAACAGCGGTAGAAGACAGGCGCATGCATAGCAACGAGTCTAAGGCATGCAGAGAGTGTCGGGGCGCGATACCTCGACATGGTCGCTGTGCGACCGTCTGTCGCATGCCCTGCCCTGCGGACGAACTTTGATGCAGTAGCAAATCCAGAAGACGCGTTCTTACCCGTGACAGGCGGCCGTCGAACAGCGCAAAAACGGGCCCATAGGAACACGGCGATTACGTGTGCAGAGCTGGAAGCCATGCTGGCTGTCTACGACCGCCTTATCCGAGCGAGGCTACGACCACGGAGGCCTCCGGCTGGATGATGGATGTCCGTGGTCAGGCTACTGGGATTCCGCCGTCGACGGTGATAACGACTGCAATATGCGTCTGAGAACAAGCGGCCGTACAACCTCGCAATTTGGCTGTGCTCCTCAGGCCTGGCGGGCGAGGAATGGATCTGACTTACAAAAGTTATGATATAACGTTTTAATTAATACAATGAAAGGTGCTGCGTTGCGTTCTCAATCGTCAGTCGCAATTGGTGTGATGTCCACGGCACTGCTTGTTTCTACTCCAGCGTTTTCTCAAGAGGTGTCGTCTGGATCAGCAGCGTCGATAGACAAGAACTTTGAGGCAATCGTTGTCGGGAGCCGCTTCCGCGGTCGCACAATGCTCGAGTCTCCGACACCGGTGGATTTGGTTTCCCGTGAAGAACTTGAGCGCAGCGGGAGAGTGGACCTGCTGCAGATGCTCAAGAGTGAAGTGCCGAGTTTCAACATCCCGCGTCCCATCGCATCGGGGGCTGGCGATTACCTGATGCCGCCTTCGCTACGTGGCCTGGGGCCGGGCGAAGTGCTGGTGCTGATCAATGGCAAGCGCCGCCATACCTCGGCCGATCTCAACGCGAGCAACGGCATCGGCCGCGGCGACATCTCGATCGACTTCAATGCCATTCCTTCGCTGGCGCTGTCTCGCGTCGAAGTGCTGCGCGATGGCGCGGCGGCCCAATACGGCTCGGATGCGATTTCCGGGGTCATCAACCTGAGCCTGGACCGTTCGCTGCAGAACACGGCGCACACGACCTACCAGACCACTGCGCAAGGCGATGGCGACACCTATGAGGTAGCTGCCGGTACCGGGTTTCGGATCGGCACCGAAGGCGTGCTGCGCGTGACAGCGGCAATCCAGGACATTGGTGCCGCCGATCGATCGCGCCCGGACACTCGTCAACAGTACTTCGGCACAACTGCCACTGGCGCGTTGGTGACGCCATCCGGCAACTTCGGGTCCGGCATCGGCCTGACGCGCTCCAATGGAACGCTCGACCCGCGCGAGGCACGCTTCGACCGCGATGGCGCCGCGTTCCTGGGCACACAGCCCAGCACCAATCGTCAGCTGTTCTACAACCTGGTGATGCCGGTGTCCGATGCGGTGGAGCTGTATTCGTTCGGCGGCCACAACCGACTGGATGGCGACATTACCTTCTTCTTCAGGCGCGCAGGACAGGACGAGACCGTTCGTGCGGTCTATCCCGATGGCTACAGTCCGACGCTGGATACCGCCATCGACAACACTTCGATCGCTGCAGGGCTACGCGGGCATGACCTGGCCGGATTCGGCTGGGATCTTTCGACGGTTTACGGCAACAACACGCAGGATCTGACCTATGACAACAGCATCAATGTATCGCTAGGCACCCAGTCGCCGACGCGCTTTTACCGCAACGGCGCCGAGTTCGATCAATGGACCACGAATCTGGATCTGAATCGTGAGATCGCCCTGGGGCATGCAAATCCATTGCGTCTGGCGCTAGGTGCGGAATACCGCTACGAGAGGTACCGTCTGTTCAGCGGCGCCGAGGAAGGCTACATCAACGGTGGCGTCCCGATCCTGGACGGCCCGAATATCGGTCGCCCGTCGATCCCTGGGGCGCAGCCCGGTCCCAGCAACGGGCCGGACGACACTGCGGACCTTGACCGACGCAGCCAGGCTGTCTACGCCGAGGCGGAACATTCGCCGAACGATCGCCTGCTGTTGAACGCTGCCGCGCGCCACGAACACTATTCCGACTTCGGCGAAACCACCAATTTCAAGGTGGCCGCCCGCCTGGAACTCAATGCGCTAATGGCGCTGCGTGGGTCATACAACACCGGTTTTCGGGCACCGGCATTGGCGCAATCCGGCTACAACGCCTCCAACACGCTGATACTCAATGGCTCGCAGGCGATCGTGCGGGTGGCCGCAGTGGATACGCCAGCCGCGCGCCTGGCCGGCGCCTCCGACCTGAAGCCGGAGACCTCCCACAACGTGTCATTGGGCATGGTCTTTCACGACGGCAACTGGTCCGCATCGTTGGACGCCTACCAAATCGAGCTACGCGATCGCATCGCGATTTCCTCGACGTTTCAGGATGCCCGCATCACCAACTATCTAGCCGCCAATGGCCAATCCGGCTTTGCTGCGATCTCATTCCTGACCAATGCGGTCGATACGACCACCCGCGGTCTGGACCTGGTGGTCAACTACCGACGCATCTTCGAAGAGGGCTCTGTTCTGACCGGCACGTTCGCTGGCAACTACAACAAGACCGAATTCGATCAGATTGCCGGGACCCCCGCACCGATCGCTGCGTTAGGCATTACGACGCCACTGTTCGACTTGACCCAGCAGCTGCGCTACTCCGACAGCCTGCCGCGGGACAAGCTGATGTTCAATCTGAACTACACACATGGGCGCTTCACGGCCAACATGACCAATACGCGCTACGGCAAGGTTTCCACGGTTGCGATGACGGCCAGGAACGCAGCACAGGTGGCCGCGCTGACACCTGGCTACGACACCCGCCTGGTCGCCGCCTCTGCGAGCACCTACGATGTGATTCAAACGTTTTCTCCGAAGATCATCACCGACCTTGAGCTGTCGGCACAGGTAACGCCCGCACTGCGTGTCAGCCTCGGCGCACAGAATCTGTTCGATATCTATCCTGACGAAAATATTGCCTCCACGGTGGCAAGCGTCGCGGCGGGCAGCAACGGTTCGGATAACGCAGGGATGCATCCTTACAATGCAACATCACCCTTCGGCTTCAGCGGACGCACCGTGTTCATGCGCGCCGCCCTGACGTTTTGATTGAGCTGCTTGGTGATGGCAAGTCGAGGCAATCACCTGGCATCACACAAGACGTCTTCGTCGATGGAGCACGGGGTCACAAGACGTGCCACAAGCATGGCAGCTGCGGGGCGTCAGCAGCAGCTGACACGACGCTATAGTGATTTGATCAACATTTGGCGATAGAGGGTCACATGCGAGAACGCAGAGATTTCTTGAAATTTTCCGCTTCGCTCGCCGTTTCATCGGTGCTCTCCGAAACGGGAGCTACCGGCATTCCCTTCGGCATCCCCCGGTCGCCTAAACCGCCGGATGAGCTCGCCGCTGATGAAACGTACTGGAGCAAGATTCGAGCACTGTATGCAGAGCAGGACGACATCATCAACCTTGAGCACGGCTACTGGGGCAAGATGTCGATGCAGGTGGAGGCAGCTCTTGCTCGGCATACGCATAGAGTCAACAAGGAACTCTCCTGGTACGCCCGTCGTGCATACGATGCAGACTTTCTGAATTCACGCAGGCTGGTTGCGGATGCGCTCGGCGTCAACGTCCACGAAGTCATGCTCACGCGCAATGCGACCGAATCCTTCATCAACCTGATCACGCAGTACGACAGGCTGACACCAGGCGACAGCATTCTTTGGGCGGACGCCGACTACCCGGAGTTCAAACGCATGATGGCGTGGTTGAGCAAATCACGCCGCGTCGGCGGTCACAAGCTCGACCTGCCAAGCACCGGTAGCGACGAAGATTATCTCCAGGCGTATGCGCAGGCGTTCGATGCGCACCCACGGCTCAGGCTGGTCCTTCTGACCCACGTCAGCAATCAGCACGGTCTCGTCCTGCCGATCCGACAGATCGCCGCCATGGCCAGGCAACGCGGGATCGACGTCATTTGCGATTGCGCCCAATCCTGGGGGCTGCTGGACTTTACGCTCGACACGCTCGATGTCGATTGGGCGGTCTTCAACCTGCATAAATGGATTGGATCGCCGGTCGGCGTTGGCGCGCTCTACATGCGGCAAGGCACACTTGGTGCAGTGAAGCCATTTCCTGGAGAAGAGGAAGGCGATGCGGATGTTGCAAACCGCGTGCACTTGGCGACATCGGACTTTGCGGCCTTCATGACCGTTCCCGATGCACTGGCCTTTCATCAGGCAGTGGGAGGCGCCAACAAGCAAGCGCGCTTGAAGTATCTGCGCAATGTCTGGGTATCGCGCCTGGGTGCATCAGATGCAGTGGAAATCCTTGGTGCTGCAGACGCCAGCAACGCATCGGGCATGGGCGGATTTCGCCTGAAAGGACAGAGCTCGAAAGCAGCGGTTAGCGCGCTGCAGGCGTCCTTGCAGAATGAATTCGGCATTTTCACTGTTGTGCGGAGTGACCTAGCCAGCGGTTCGTGTATTCGTGTAACTCCGCAGATTTTTACACCCGCTAATCATCTGTTGGCACTAGCCGATGCTGTAACGATGATTGCTGCGCGTGCCTAATTACCGGATTGCGCATACAGTCAATTACGAAATCTAAACGATGTCGGGATTGACTGTGGAATCGTTCACACCGGCCGGGCTGGATAAAGGCATTTCACAGCTCCCGCACATGCCCGTCAGCGCTTTTTTGCCACAGGCTGCGTGTGCGCATGCGCGGTCATCGTTTCCCGCCACATTCCGCTTTACGTTGTCAGCGTTTGCCGCATCACCCGTAGAAAAGGCTATGGCACCGTATTCCCAGTACAGACTGGTGCCATAGCGCTTGCTCCAGTTCCACTCAGGATTTGGCGAGCGGGCAGCCCGCTGCAATCTCCCGCATGGTCATCGCAACGCCGTCCTTGGGCGGCGCAACCGCAACGCTGTCTGCCGGCAACGACTCGCCCTATTCGCACAGCGCCTCGAACACACCGCGCCGCCCCTCGCCCAGCCGCGTAAGCGTATACACCACACGGGGCGGCGTCTGCGCATAGGCGGTCCGCACAACCAGCCCGGAGGCTCCGAACTGCCTCAGGCGACTGGTCAACGTCTGCGCGCTGATGCCCTGCACTGCCTGCCTGAGTTCAGTGAAGCGGCGCGGGCCCGCAAGCAGTTCGCGCACAATCAGCGATGCTCGTGGTCCCTCCAACAGTTGAAAAAACGGGCCACCACACAGCACGAAGCGTTCGATGTTTCCATTGGCTATCCGATTCTGCGATTGAACGGCGCTAAAGCCGCGTTGCACGCCGTAGTGCCGGCGTACGCGATCTCACGGGCGCCGACTAGTGCATATGCTGCGCATGTGAATCCGCATCAGGTGCAGACACGCCCATCGGACGAACCGCAAAGTGCACCTCTACGCGCGGCGCATGCTCAAACACCAGCGTGGCCACGACAGGCTTGCCCTCTTCGAAGGGCGCGTGCGGCGCAATGAACATCAAATGCATGCCGCCCGGGCCGAGCACCACCGGCTCGCCCGGCGGCAAGACCAACCCCTGCTCCAGATGGCGCATCTTCATCACGCCCGCCTCCATGCGCATTTCGTGGATCTCCACGTGCGCACTGGCCGGCGACTCTACCGCCACCAGGCGATCGGGCGTTGCCGACTGATTACGCAACGTGAGGTAGCCGCCCGCCACCGGCGCACCCGGCGGCGTTGCGCGCGACCACGCATCGCTCGCCACCACCGCAGCTGCTGCAGCGGGCGCTGCGGTCGCAGTGGGCGTTACGGCGGCAGGCGCCGGGCTGGATTCGGGCGCGGGCGCGCGCTCGCACGCTACCAGCGTCAAGGCAGACAACGTAGCCATCATCAGCATATGCAGTTTCATGTTTTTCTCCTTGGGTCGAGCGATGCGTGCGCCGCAGCGTCTGGCTTATCGTCATCGACGTTAATGTTCGGGAAGCCGGCAGATCGCCGTTACTTAAGTGCGAGGACTTGCCGGATATCGTGCACAACCGAGTCCACGCTTTGTTCGTGCGCAAGGCCCACGCGCAGCTGTCCTTCGCGATCGAAGAGAAAACTGCGCGTAGAGTGGTCGATGGTATAGGTCGGCCCCATCGGTACCTTCGCGTAGCTCACTTTCAGATTGCCCGCCGCCACCCGGATATCGCCCTCGCTACCGGTCAAGCCGATGAAGTCCGGATCGAATGCTTTCACGTAGGTCCTGAGCACATTCGGCTTATCCCGTTGCGGGTCCAGCGTGGCGAACGCGAACTGCACCTGCGCGGCATCCGCACCCAGCTTGCGCTTGACCTGCGCCGCACGTGCCAGCGTGGTCGGGCACACGTCCGGGCAATGGGTAAAGCCGAAGAACAGCACCAGCGCCTTGCCACGGAAACTGCGTAACGGCCGAGGCGCGCCCTCGGTGTCGTAGAGATAAAAGTCCATGCCGCGCGCCATCGGGCTGAGGTCCGCCCCATTGGGAGCGAACCCGCCACCCCCTTGCCCGCACCCGGCCAACATGCCGAGCAGGCACATCAGCATCAGCTGCGGCAGTCGTCGCTTCCATCTACATCGCATCGTTCGCATCGTGATTTCCTTCCATCCACTGCGAGCGACCTGCTCTCTGCCGCTCTGGCCTACGCCATGTCGTACCAAACACGCGGTAATCGCCAAGCTTGCCGCGCGCATCAATGCCGCGCCTCGCATCGATGACCGTGCAGCTGTTCGCCCACCGCCCGGTCGCATCGTTGCGGATGCGATGCGGCATTGGCCGGTGCCGTTCGAGGCGGAAGTTGCGATTCGTCTGCAGTCAGCCTGTGCATCTGCACAGGGGTGAACAGCGCCAGCGTTGGCAACAGTGTCACAAGCGCAAGGCACGGGGTCGCTGCCGCGTGGGGCGGCAAAACAAAATACGTCATCTAGCTGCTCCAAAACATCCAGAAGCACACCCGTTCGCGGGTGCAGCGCAACAACCGACGTTTCAGGCAACCAGTGGCGGCCCACGTGGTGCATGCGCCCACCAGCGCGCAGCCACAGGACCAGCAGCGGCACGACGCGCGGCCGCGAGCCGGTCGCGAACCGGTGCAAACAGCAGGCACGCCATCAGCAACAACGGCAGCAGCCGCGTGGCGAGCAGACAGTACTCGCAGGCCACTGCATTGCCGCCACCGGCGTTGTGCAGCCTGTGTTCGGTACTCAGCTCCTGGTGAGCTGCGCCAGCCTGCGCGCCTGCCAACCGCTGCATGGCGTAAATATTACCGCCATCGGTCTCTGGCGCGTCGCCAACCTGCCAGGGCTGGCTGTGGCAAACAGGCGCGTCCAGGAAGCGCGATGTGTCTGCGAGCGTGCGGCTCACCAAGGGCGCGCATAGCAACAGCAGCGCCGCCAAACAGGCCAGGCGCTGCATCAGGCTGAACACGGGCGAGGGAAGAAAGCGCACCGACAAATTGTACTGAAAAAACCGCAGGCCACCTGCGACCCTTCGTCGCAGCCCGACGCCCGGGTTCGCGGCGCGCGCGTTGCATGCACTGCGCGCCGCGTCCGGTCCAGGCACCACCGGCGCAGCGCGCTCGCGCCGAACACATCGCAACGCGCGCGCCGCGCTTTCATCAACCCTGCAGATACTCCTGCGTGGAGAGCACCGCCGCATAGCCGAACTGAAACGCTGCCATCATCGCCGCATGCACGTGCGCCGCAGGCACGCTGGTGCCAGCGAACTGCAGATCCATCGTGGCGCAGGCATCGTGCAGCACCGTCACCGTATAGCCCATGTCCGCGGCAGCGCGCACGCAGGCATCCACACACATGTGGCTCATCGCACCGACGATCGTCACCTGCGTTACGCCGCGCTGCTGCAGCTGCTGCTGAAGCGATGTGTCACGGAAGGCGTTGACATGCTGCTTGACGATGACCATCTCGCCGTCCTGCGGCATGAGCGCATCGCGGATCTGCGCGCCGTGCGAGCCGGCGACAAAAAACGGCGCATCCGCACCCGCCTCATGACGCACATGAAACACCGGTACACTTGTGCGGCGCGCATCGGCAATCACCGCCAGCGCGTTTTCTGCGGCTGGTTCGATGCCAGTCAGTGGCAGTTTCCCGCCAGGAAAATAATCGTTCTGCAGGTCGATGACGATGACGGCCTTGGTCATGATGTTCTCGCGTGGGATGTCATCGGAAAGCATGCGCCGGCGCGCTCATCGCGACGAGTGGCGCCACCGACATCACCGGGCCGAGAGCGACATCTCATCGCTGCCGCGTGTGTCCGGCGGGCGTACCCGGCCACAAAAGGTGGTCAACGGCTCAAGGCAGTCAGCCACCGAGCGCACCTGCAAACCGCCGCCGATAGTCGCTGGGCGATAGCCCGAGAATGCGCTTGAACACCTTGCGAAACGCCGCCGCGTCCTGATAGCCGACCTCCCACGCAATCGCGTCGATGGTCATTGCATGCGCTTCCAGCAGCGTACGCGCCCGGCCGATCCGCAGCCGCTGGCCATAGTCCGTGCTGGTCATGCCGGTTGCCTTCTGGAACCGGCGCAGAAAGGTGCGCGCCTCCAGCCCGGCCTGTGCGGCCAGGCTGGTCAACGCCACATCTCGCGCACCGGTCTCCTGCAGCCAGTGCTGCACCCGCAGGATCGCCGCGTCACCATGCGTCAGGCGCGGCGAAAACACGCTGTAGTAGCGCTGCTGTCGGCCCGGCGGGTCGACCAACAGCACCCGCGCGGTTTCCAGCATGACTGCCGGCCCCAACAGGCGATCCACCAGCCGCAGCCCAAGATCCGTCCACGACATCACGCCACCGGCGGTAATGACATCGCCCTGGTCGATGAGCAGTTCGTCCGGGTCCACCTGGACCGCCGGAAAGCGCTGCTGCAATGCTTCCGCATGCAGCCAATGCGTGGTCATGCGGCGTCCGTCCAGCACGCCGGTGCCGGCCAACAGAAACGCACCCGCGCACACCGAGCACAACACAGCGCCCTGGGCATGTTGCGCGCGCAGCCAGTCGATCAGGCAGGCATTGCGCGCCGCATCCGGCGCAGTGCCCAGGCTTGGCGGCAGGATCAACGCGCCCAGGCGCGTGTCGGCGTGCATGTCGTTCCCGAACACACGCAACGGTGCTGCGGCGGGCGCCGGCTGCTGCCAATGCGTAGCCCGGATCGTCGCGCCCGCCCCGTTCGCGCCCGAGAACCGGTTGGCCACCGCAAACAGGTCGGTCAGGCCAAGCACGGCCGCCTGCTGCGCACCCGCATACAGCACCACGCCGACCTCGATGCTTTGCCTGGATGTCATCTCGTTCTCCATGCCGACTTGCGTTCAGCAACGCGCCATTAGTGCAGTTGAAGTAATCGAAGCACGCCGCCGATGCTCCGGCTCCACAGCTTCCCCACATCACAAGAGTATGCCAGTGACCTACATCATCCATGGTGCCACCGGCGCACAAAGCGCGCCGCTACTCAATGTGCTGTCGCAGGCCGGCAAGCATGCCGTGGCCGCAGTACGCAACACCGATGCGGTCGCCGGGCCGTCGGTACAGGTCGATCATCGTTCCGTCCGATCGCTGACCGATGCCTATCGCGGCGCGCATGGCGTGTTCGTCCACCTGCCTCAAGCACCCGAGGACGTGCGCGTTGCCTACGCAAACAACATCGTCCAGGCCATCGACACCGCAAAGCCGGCGCGCGTTTTGATTTCCACCAGCGGCAGCATCGTCGATACACCGGGCAGCGCGCTGCAGGCAGCACCCGACTCGGCCATCGCCATCCTGATCGACGGCGTGCAACGCAGCGGCGGGTCGAGCGTTGTCATCGCACCGCGCCTGTATCTGGAAAACCTGCTGCTGCCCATGGTCATTGGCGGCGTGTATGGCGACGGCGTCCTTGGTTACCCGATCCGCGAAGAGTTCCCGGTGTCCTGGAGCTCGCATCTGGACGTCGCCGATGTCGCCGCGCAGCTGTTCGACCGGCCTGGCGTGACCGGCGTGGTCGGCGTCGGCCAATTACCTGGCCTGCTCGGCGCAGACCTCGCTGCCGCACTGGCCCATCATCTCAAGCGCGATGTCTGCTTCCAGAGCGTATTGCCAGCGGATTTCGGCAAGCAACTGGAGCCGCTGCTCGGCCCCGCGACAACGGCGGTGGCTGGTTTCTACCAAGCGTTGTGGCAAACGTCCGCCAACACCATCGACACAGCTGACCTACCCCCGATAGCAGGGCCATCAGTCGGTAGAGATTTCGACATCTTTCGGCGACCGGCATTGGCGTTCCGAACCAAAAGGCGCACCAGCGCCCATCGATCGATGCACGGCGCTTTTTTTATTGCCCGCATCGTCGCGGGTGCATGCCGGCCAGCTTTATGGCGGGCGGTGCGCGGGGGCCGCAAGGCCCACCGGTTCTGAGGTATCCCCACATTTCTTCCTGCAAGATCAAGCACTTGGTGTGCCAGGATGTGGAAGAAAGTGCGCGCATGGGGCACGCTTCAAGGTGACTAAGCCAAAGAAGAGTACCGACCATGCGCGCCAGCGAAGTATTGCAGAAATGCTTGTCTAACTCACTCTCCGGGATGCATGCATTACGCCAACGCAGCTTGCTGCGCGCGGTTGAAGCGCTAGTGCATGGAGGCCGGCTGACGTTGATCGACATCGCACGCGCGTGGCCAGGCGCGACGCGGGTACGTGCGCCCCTCAAGGCATGCGACCGCCTGCTGTGCAATCGCGCGTTGTACGCCGAGCGATCCGCCATCGAGCGGGACATGGCGCATTGGCTGTTGCGCGGCACGCAGCCGGTGATCATCATCGATTGGAGCGATCTGAAGCCGGACAAATCGTGGTGCCTGCTGCGTGCGGCCGTCCCGATCGGTGGGCGCACGCTCACCTTGCTGGACATGGTGGTTCCGGGAAAGCAACAAGGCTCTCCTGGCGCGGAGAAGCGTTTCTTGCAGCAACTGCGCGCATTGATTCCAGACGATGTGCGTCCGATCCTGGTCACTGATGCCGGCTTCCGCACGCCATGGTTTCGTGCGGTGTCGGCGATGGGCTGGGATTGGGTCGGGCGACTGCGCGGACACACGCAGGTCAAGCCGCAAGCCGTGCCCGATGATGTAACGCAATGGATCGATAGCCGGAACCTGCATGCATTGGCTTCCAACCGTGCAAACGAAGTAGTCGCCCCTGAAAAACCCCCTTCAAGCACCAAAGGTCAGCGGCGACCGGTGCGCCAGGCTCAAGGATGCCCCTGCCATCGCCTGCAACCAGGCACGCAAAAAGGCGATCCAGCGCATCAGCCAGCGCAGGTTGTAGCCGGCGGCGCAGCCGAGCACGTGCAGTGCATCGCCTTGGGCACCCTTTAGATAACAGCGATTCAAGCGGCAGTCCTGTTTCAGATGTCCAATCACCGGCTCCACCGCTTGCCGGCGTTTGATCCAGCTCCATTGCCGTCGTGTCAGCGTCTTGGCCTTGCCGCGATGCAGGATCTGCACGCCATTCGCCGTCGTAAGGATTGCCGGGAAAACTGCGCGCGCCCACGATCAAGCCTTTGCGCGCACTCACCGCAATGCCGACCTTGACGCCAAATTCGTAAGGTGTCCGTGCCTTGCCCTTGCTCATGCATTCCACTTCCGGCGCATGCAGGGCGTAGAGCTTTTGCTTGTCCTTGGGGCGTTGTGTCAACACCCGTTGTGCGCGTTCCAGCCAGACACTGATGCGCTCACGCACCAAGGGGTCCAGCTTGCGTTGCAGATCGCGTAATACGCGTCCCAGGAGCGTGCGTTGGCGTCGCAGCACCTTGTGCATGCGCTTGAACTGGCGCGCATGCGCATAGCGCCCGGCCTTGCGGCTCAAGACCGGGCCTTGCCGCGCATAGGTCTGTCGTAGTGCGATGCCGTGGCGCTTGGCCAGCAGCACCAGCTTCTTGCGCGCCACCTCCAGCAGCCGGCTGTCGGTGGGATGGGCGATCGCCTTTTCCTGCACGGTGGTGTCCACGATCACCCGCGACAACTCGCGTGCATCCACCGCCTTCATCGCATGCGCGGTGTTGATCGTGTGCGCCAATAGCTCTTCCATGCCCGCTTCGCCCAGACGCTGTCGCCAACGTGTCAGGGAACTGGGATCGCACGGCAAGCAGGTCTGGAATACCACCTCGCCGGTGAAGAACTGCCAGTACGGATTTTCCAGCCAGCGCGCGCATACGGCCTCGTCGGACAGGTCGTAGGCGTGCTTGAGGTAGAGCAGCCCGGCGATCAGACGCATCGGCAGGCCGGGCCGTCCGCCGCTGGCAGTTGTGGCCGGCAATCGTGGCGATAGCGCCTGCTCCAACACACTCCACGGCAGCCGATGGCTTAGTTGAACCAGTGGATGGCGCAGGTCGATCTGGTTTTCCAGACGCGAACGAAACAACTCATCGGCAGGTAAGTGATCGGCAGCGGGACGGCGTGTGCGCATGGGCGAAAACTGCCAGAAACCAGTGCGTACATTAACGAAAACTGGCAGTTCCAGCACGTCGAAAATGCGGGGAAAGCCCTGCAATGGATGTGGTTTGGGGGTTTTTCAGGGGCGACGAATTAGTCGCCCCTGAAAAATCCCCTTCAAGCACCAAAGGTCAGCGGCGACCGGTGCACCAGGCTCAAGGATGCCCCTGCCATCGCCTGCAACCAGGCACGCAAAAAGGCGATCCAGCGCATCAGCCAGCGCAGGTTGTAGCCGGCGGCGCAGCCGAGCACGTGTAGTGCATCGCCTTGGGCACCCTTTAGATAACAGCGATTCAAGCGGCAGTCCTGTTTCAGATGTCCAATCACCGGCTCCACCGCTTGCCGGCGTTTGATCCAGCTCCATTGCCGTCGTGTCAGCGTCTTGGCCTTGCCGCGATGCAGGATCTGCACGCCATCTACCTCACGTCCGCGATACCCCAGGTCCACGATCGCTACCTGCGGGGTTACATTCACATCCTGCAGCAACCCACGCGTCTGCTCCAGCTGCTCGGCCAACGTATCGCCGTCGTAAGGATTGCCGGGAAAACTGCGCGCGCCCACGATCAAGCCTTTGCGCGCACTCACCGCAATGCCGACCTTGACGCCAAATTCGTAAGGTGTCCGTGCCTTGCCCTTGCTCATGCATTCCACTTCCGGCGCATGCAGGGCGTAGAGCTTTTGCTTGTCCTTGGGGCGTTGTGTCAACACCCGTTGTGCGCGTTCCAGCCAGACACTGATGCGCTCACGCACCAAGGGGTCCAGCTTGCGTTGCAGATCGCGTAATACGCGTCCCAGGAGCGTGCGTTGGCGTCGCAGCACCTTGTGCATGCGCTTGAACTGGCGCGCATGCGCATAGCGCCCGGCCTTGCGGCTCAAGACCGGGCCTTGCCGCGCATAGGTCTGTCGTAGTGCGATGCCGTGGCGCTTGGCCAGCAGCACCAGCTTCTTGCGCGCCACCTCCAGCAGCCGGCTGTCGGTGGGATGGGCGATCGCCTTTTCCTGCACGGTGGTGTCCACGATCACCCGCGACAACTCGCGTGCATCCACCGCCTTCATCGCATGCGCGGTGTTGATCGTGTGCGCCAATAGCTCTTCCATGCCCGCTTCGCCCAGACGCTGTCGCCAACGTGTCAGGGAACTGGGATCGCACGGCAAGCAGGTCTGGAATACCACCTCGCCGGTGAAGAACTGCCAGTACGGATTTTCCAGCCAGCGCGCGCATACGGCCTCGTCGGACAGGTCGTAGGCGTGCTTGAGGTAGAGCAGCCCGGCGATCAGACGCATCGGCAGGCCGGGCCGTCCGCCGCTGGCAGTTGTGGCCGGCAATCGTGGCGATAGCGCCTGCTCCAACACACTCCACGGCAGCCGATGGCTTAGTTGAACCAGTGGATGGCGCAGGTCGATCTGGTTTTCCAGACGCGAACGAAACAACTCATCGGCAGGTAAGTGATCGGCAGCGGGACGGCGTGTGCGCATGGGCGAAAACTGCCAGAAACCAGTGCGTACATTAACGAAAACTGGCAGTTCCAGCACGTCGAAAATGCGGGGAAAGCCCTGCAATGGATGTGGTTTGGGGGTTTTTCAGGGGCGACGAATTAGTCGCCCCTGAAAAATCCCCTTCAAGCACCAAAGGTCAGCGGCGACCGGTGCACCAGGCTCAAGGATGCCCCTGCCATCGCCTGCAACCAGGCACGCAAAAAGGCGATCCAGCGCATCAGCCAGCGCAGGTTGTAGCCGGCGGCGCAGCCGAGCACGTGTAGTGCATCGCCTTGGGCACCCTTTAGATAACAGCGATTCAAGCGGCAGTCCTGTTTCAGATGTCCAATCACCGGCTCCACCGCTTGCCGGCGTTTGATCCAGCTCCATTGCCGTCGTGTCAGCGTCTTGGCCTTGCCGCGATGCAGGATCTGCACGCCATCTACCTCACGTCCGCGATACCCCAGGTCCACGATCGCTACCTGCGGGGTTACATTCACATCCTGCAGCAACCCACGCGTCTGCTCCAGCTGCTCGGCCAACGTATCGCCGTCGTAAGGATTGCCGGGAAAACTGCGCGCGCCCACGATCAAGCCTTTGCGCGCACTCACCGCAATGCCGACCTTGACGCCAAATTCGTAAGGTGTCCGTGCCTTGCCCTTGCTCATGCATTCCACTTCCGGCGCATGCAGGGCGTAGAGCTTTTGCTTGTCCTTGGGGCGTTGTGTCAACACCCGTTGTGCGCGTTCCAGCCAGACACTGATGCGCTCACGCACCAAGGGGTCCAGCTTGCGTTGCAGATCGCGTAATACGCGTCCCAGGAGCGTGCGTTGGCGTCGCAGCACCTTGTGCATGCGCTTGAACTGGCGCGCATGCGCATAGCGCCCGGCCTTGCGGCTCAAGACCGGGCCTTGCCGCGCATAGGTCTGTCGTAGTGCGATGCCGTGGCGCTTGGCCAGCAGCACCAGCTTCTTGCGCGCCACCTCCAGCAGCCGGCTGTCGGTGGGATGGGCGATCGCCTTTTCCTGCACGGTGGTGTCCACGATCACCCGCGACAACTCGCGTGCATCCACCGCCTTCATCGCATGCGCGGTGTTGATCGTGTGCGCCAATAGCTCTTCCATGCCCGCTTCGCCCAGACGCTGTCGCCAACGTGTCAGGGAACTGGGATCGCACGGCAAGCAGGTCTGGAATACCACCTCGCCGGTGAAGAACTGCCAGTACGGATTTTCCAGCCAGCGCGCGCATACGGCCTCGTCGGACAGGTCGTAGGCGTGCTTGAGGTAGAGCAGCCCGGCGATCAGACGCATCGGCAGGCCGGGCCGTCCGCCGCTGGCAGTTGTGGCCGGCAATCGTGGCGATAGCGCCTGCTCCAACACACTCCACGGCAGCCGATGGCTTAGTTGAACCAGTGGATGGCGCAGGTCGATCTGGTTTTCCAGACGCGAACGAAACAACTCATCGGCAGGTAAGTGATCGGCAGCGGGACGGCGTGTGCGCATGGGCGAAAACTGCCAGAAACCAGTGCGTACATTAACGAAAACTGGCAGTTCCAGCACGTCGAAAATGCGGGGAAAGCCCTGCAATGGATGTGGTTTGGGGGTTTTTCAGGGGCGACGAATTACCACCGATGCAGATCAATCGCAGCGATCCACTCAATTGCCGCCTGGTGCTCTATGCCAAAGCACGAAAAGGGCGTCAGCACCGCAACCGGCGCTCACCTGCCAACGTCTCGCGTGCATCATCGAGCCTGAAAGCAGCAGCGCGTGAGCGCGAGCCGTGGTTGATCGTTGCATCACCGCAGTTGCACGCACCCAGCGCAACGCAGTTGGTCAACCTGTACGCACGGCGGATACAGATCGAGCTGGCATTTCGTGATCTGAAATCGCACCGCTACGGCCAGGCAATGGAAGACAGCTTGACCCGGCCCGGTGAGCGCCTGCAGATCCTGTTGTTACTCCATACGCTGGCCACCTTCGCCAGTTGGCTGGCAGGACTGGGATGCGAAGCCACCGGCATCGCGCAGTGGCTGTCGCCGCGCAACAGCACCCGCAAGCTCTATTCGACACTGCGTGTCGGCCGCGAGGCGTTGGTCAGGCGCTGGCCGATGGAACCGGTCTCACGCTGGCTAGAACGCTTACGCACACTGCCCGACGCAGTGCGCGAGCAGATGACGCTGATGCCGTAAAAACGTGGGGATACCTAAGAACCTGACCCCGTTATTCGGCACTGGATTAAGGCGAGTCGACACCCTTTCGCCCCCCTTCTGCCACTAATCAAAAAGCTCAATCATCCATACGCCCGTCCGCAGGATCCGAATCAATCGCAGTCCGACTCGGCGTCATGGATGTTGGCAAAGTTACACCAACCTTCTTCATGAATTTATTCTCAATCGAGCTAATAAAATCGAGACGCTTCTGTAGAAACTTATCGTGTTCTCCTGCTCTCAGCAAAGAAATCGTACTTGGATCTATTGCATGACTTAGCAGAACCTCATCTCGGACACTTTCATCGAGCTCCAAAATCCAATTTTTGGCTTGCCCACGTATAGCAGGCGCTACATCTAAGACCCTATTAGCAGGACTGCGTTGCAGATCTGCGCTCTGAACTGTGTAACAAACTTTGGACATGGACTCGGATCCTCTCTCAACGAGGAACGCAGTTGCCTCTTCTAGGCTAATCAACTCACCACTCGGTCTTTTCGGGCCATGCCCTAATAGAACACAAAGCGTTGCCCTCACTCTAGCGCTACGCATATCAAAACGCTGAGGAACTGCCAAAGCCGCTTCTGAAACGTCCATGTGCTTCAGCGTCACTGGTGACTCAGTACCCGACACATCGTCGCGCATCTCATCTACCAACCTTCGCATCAACGCCGCATTGCCTGAACTGAACCACCCGGTAAATGATGATGCCCAGAACCATTTGGTCAAAAACTTGCGTTGATCATCAGTAAATTTCTTGTTTCGGCCAAAAAAAGCGGATAGCGCAACCAGCTGCATGCTGTATGGCAGCATCCTTGTGTTTGCCACCCCAATTTCCTTCAAGAAAGCAACAGCCGCCTCCAATCCTCTGGAGGCCTCTATCACGGCATCAGGTAGTTGTGTTCTGACTTCTTGCTTTACCTGATCACCTAACCTGGTCCAATCAGTCCTATACAGATCCAGGTTGGCAGCCGTCAACACGGCGCGAAGTACAACCTCTCTGTCAACTTCGCCAAACCCAGCCCTCACCAATTTAGATTGAACAAGATCAATCTCAGCCGCAAGATGAAACCGTGTTGAATCACTTTCTCTGTAAGTCAGGGCAGAAAACATCTCATCCTGACCAATACTCCGCCCCTTTTTATTAAGTCGGGAGAAGCTTTCCACTGCAACACTTAAGCTGTTCGTCTTAATCTCTACCAAGGGTATCCGATAGCTTTGTATGGCACGAGCCACTTCCTGTGCTCTTGCCGCCCAAATTAAAGCCTCCTCTTTAGACGCAGACGAAGAAAGCAACTTCTGAACTTGGGAAAATAGTTTGACAGTATCAAGAAGTGATGGGACCGGCAGATAATTTACAGGAACAGGATCGTTGTCTCGTATATGCGTAAACGCATTTGCTTGCGCGTCAAAAAAAAGACGCCACCTGCTAGGGTCTTCATCGAAACCCGCATCCCATTGTGCCTCGTCAGCTAGTAAGACACCAACAAGAGTAGTGAGCCTTTGCTGTCCATCAAGTACAAGCCAAGTCTCCCCCTTATATTCGGGCAAAAGTAGGGGTCCGATGTTTGGGCGACTGCTAGGTATGGGCTGCGCGCCCCACAAGAACAATGTTCCTATTGGATACTGACGCGCAATCGAGTCAAAAAGGTCCACAATATCTTGCCTACGCCATACGTACTCGCGCTGAAACTTAGGCACACGTAATCTACCCTCCTTTGCCCTCTTTAATAAATCTATAAGATGGATAACTTGCGGTGTGATTTCTGGGACAAAGTCAGCGGCATCCATATGATCTCAGAGCTCAATAGAAAATAAATTCATAATATCATCAAACTCCCCGGAGCCATCCCTAGCTTGCAAGCCTGCTGCTGTAATTGCGTCCAAGTATTCTCGGTACACTGTAAGCATCAGCCTTGGTCTTTTTGGAAAAAGCCTTTCCTTTAGAAGATGCAGGTGCGCAATCTCTGTCGCAGAATAAAATCCCGCTTTCACTACAGACTCCCGCTCAGCATCGCTCATCCCGTCTTTGATAGGAAAATGATCTCGCTGCAAAGCAGTTCGTTCAAGGAGCGCCAAAAATCTCGGCTTATGAGACAAGTTTCCATGAAATTCGCTAGCTGCGATGAACACCTCGTCTGGTATGTAGTTCTCAGCCGTTCTTTTATTTAGGACGTGAAATCTTATGTTAGAAGATACACAAAGCTTTTTTATCTCATCGATCGAATTTTGGCTAGAATTATTCGGATCAAGAGGCCAGCGATTGTCAGAATCACATATAACAATAAGCCTAAGAGCCTTATTAATATTAACTTCGGAGAGAATGCGTGAAATCCGCTGAGGCATTGCATTAACCCCGCCGGCTGTAGTTATCTCAATGCCCGCCGGCGTAGCTTTAAAAGCGAAATCCCACAATTCACGCATTTCCAAGGAAGCCAACTTATTTATCATTATCTCAATAAGAACACCATCGGCCTCGCGATCTTCAACTAAAAGTGTAAGCGGGGTATAAGCAATCTTTCTCGCCTCAATCACCGCATCCGGAGAATCAATGACTACATCCCCAAGATGCGTGCGACGCGAACCTCTGTGGGTCGGAATCCGAGACGCCGCACCAAGGAGAAATCTCTGTCTGCCAGGCCTGGCCTTCAAGTAAAACTCAGACTCTTTAAGCCTGTCAGCTCCCTTTATCTCAATCCTATGCACTCCGTCCTCAACTCGATCAATGATCTGATCTAGTAGCCTGAGAGTTAAATCATCTGCATTGAAAACATCTTCCGTGACTATAAGATTCATTCAGCCCCCCCCCCCCTCCAGCGCCGATTTTCCGTTGAGCCCGACGAATTGCGGATACTTCAGCAAAATCTTCTTCGAACACCCCATCGGGCCACCAATCCATCTCACCATTTTCGTCGAGCTTTATCTCGCGCAACACACTACCTAGATCAGTAGGCTGCACAAAATATATTGCAACAGCTGAGGGGGGGATAGCCCCTTCAGCTATTCTGCGCTGAACCCTAAGAAGAATTCCTTCGGAGTTGGTCTCTACGATTGTTTGCCCTTTGGTCACTAAAGCAGTTTTTATAAATAAATCTGCTAAGGGCGCCTGCGCCGCGGGATGCAAATGAAGCTCTGGCTGTTCAATCACATCCAAGAAGTCTGAATTCTCAGCCTGTTGCCGCCATAACTGATGACACACCACCGGAAGCACTTGCTGCAACCCTTCTCCTGCCTGGGCGAGATTTGTAGAAACCTTTGATTGATTGGTGATGCGCAAACTAAAACTCGAGCTATCTTTTTGAAGCCCGAGCCGCCAACCATCCAACTGGTTCTCGTACCAAAAGCCGACTTGCTCTGCCAAGACCGAGTTTTCTCTAAGTAGAAGAGGAACATTTCGGCCTGAAGTGTCGAAACCTGCAAAAGGCCCATTCGAATAGTTCATCAAAATCGAAGATCGAACTGGTCCTATATGAACCATCTCATCCAATACTTTTGCTGCGGACTTGCGCCAATCATCCCATATCGATGTGCGAGGTAGAAAATTTAGCGGGGAATTATTCTCCAAATCTCCCGCAATTTGATACTCGAGATTCTCTGGGGAAACCATTTTATACGACCAAAATTTAGGTGGACTTTCGGCCGAAAGCGCACCTGCGACAAATAATGTGACGTCGAGCTCAAGAATTTGATCGCCACGCATTGCACGAACCGAGAAGCGGGGCTTACTAAAGAAATTACCCCCAAAAGCTATATCGAGAAAATTGTGCCCGTATACTTGCCCTCTTACTTCTAAGGGCAAGACAAGCTCATCCTTGCACTCTAATGCGCCCAAAAGCAGTATGGGTAGTCGAGCGACCGTACTTTTCCCACTATTGTTCTTGCCTAACAAGAGAGTTAACGGCGCTAAACGCAATGCGTGCGCCGTCTCCCCATCTCTTTGAGAGCCAAAGGCTTTGTAACTGTCGAAACCTATTTCTTCAATTTTCATTATCGACAGGCCTTTGTGCACTCAAATCAAACCCCAACAGGATTAGCCTTCTCAGGATCAATCTTGTACTGCTTGATCGCCCGAGCCACATCCTTGCCCGTCATCTTGCCATCCTTCGCCAGCGCGGCAATGGCCGCGTGCGCGATGTAGTACCGGTCCACCTCGAAGAACCGACGCAGGTTCGCACGCGTATCCGAACGACCGAACCCATCCGTGCCGAGCACGGTGTAGGTCATCGGGACGAAGGCGCGGATCTGGTCGGCGAAGGCGCGCACGTAGTCGGTTGCGGCAACGGCCGGGCCCTGGCGGCCTTCTAGCAGCTGGGTGACGTAGGGTTTGCGCTGTTCGGCCTCCGGGTGCAGGCGGTTCCAGCGTTCCACGGCGTAGCCGTCGCGGCGCACCTCGTTGAGGCTGGGGCAGGACCAGATGTCGGCGGTGACGCCGAAGTCCTTGTCCAGCAGCTCGGCTGCGGCAATGGCTTCGCGCAGGATGGTGCCGCTGCCCAGCAGCTGCACGCGCAGTTCGCCCTTCTTGGGCTTGCCGGCGTCCTTGAGCAGGTACATGCCCTTGATGATGCCTTCGGCTGCGCCTTCCGGCATGCCGGGGTGGGCGTAGTTCTCGTTCATCAGGGTGATGTAGTAGTACTCGTCGATCTGGTCTTCCATCATCGCCTTCATGCCGTGCTGCATGATGACGGTGACCTCGAAGCCGAAGGTCGGGTCGTAGCTACGCACATTCGGGATGGAGCCGGCGATGACCTGGCTGAAGCCGTCTTCGTGCTGCAGGCCTTCGCCATTGAGCGTGGTGCGGCCGGCGGTGCCGCCGAGCAGGAAGCCACGCGTGCGCATGTCTGCTGCCTGCCAGGCGATGTCGCCCACGCGCTGGAAGCCGAACATGGAGTAGTAGATGTAGAACGGCAGCATCGGCACATCCGACACCGAGTAGCTGGTACCGGCGGCCATCCAGGAGGCAATCGCGCCCGGCTCGCTGATGCCCTGCTGCAGCACCTGGCCGGTCTGGTCTTCGCGGTAGTACATCAGCTGGTCGGCATCGACCGGCTTGTACTTCTGGCCGAACGGGGCGTAGATGCCGATCTGGCGGAACATGCCTTCCATGCCGAAGGTGCGCGCCTCATCGGCCACGATCGGCACGATGCGCGGGCCCAGTTCCTTGTCGCGCAGGGCGATGTTGAGGCTCTGCACGAAGGACATGGTGGTGGAATAGCTGCGCTCGCCGCTGTCCTTGAGCAGGCGCTCGAACTTGTCGAGCGTGGGCGCCACGAACGACTTGCTGGCCTTGGGACGGCGCGAAGGCAGGAAGCCGCCCAGCACGCTGCGGCGTTCTTTCAGGTACTGCACTTCCGGGGAATCTTCGCCGGGGTGGTAGAACGGCACCTGGCCGTCTTCCAGCTGGGCGTCGGTGACCGGGATGTTGAAGCGGTCGCGGAAGTGCTTGACCGCCGCGTCGTCCAGCTTCTTGGTCTGGTGGGTGGGGTTGAGCGCCTCACCGGCCGAGCCCATGCCGTAGCCCTTGACCGTCTTGGCCAGGATCACGGTAGGCATGCCCTTGGTGTTCACGGCCTGGTGGTAGGCGGCGTACACCTTGTGCGGGTCGTGGCCGCCACGGTTCAGGCGCCAGATGTCGTCGTCGGACAGGCCGGCCACCATGGCCGCGGTCTCCGGGTACTTGCCGAAGAAGTTGGCGCGCGTGTAGGCGCCGCCGAAGGCCTTGCAGTTCTGGTATTCGCCGTCGACGGTTTCCATCATCAGCTTGGTCAGCACACCATTGGTGTCCTTGGCCAGCAGGGCGTCCCAGTAACCGCCCCAGAGCAGCTTGATGACGTTCCAGCCGCCGCCACGGAACACGCCTTCCAGTTCCTGGATGATCTTGCCGTTGCCACGCACCGGGCCGTCCAGGCGCTGCAGGTTGCAGTTGACCACGAAGATGAGGTTGTCCAGGCCTTCGCGGCCGGCCAGCGCGATGGCGCCGAGGGTTTCTGGCTCATCAGACTCGCCGTCGCCGATGAAGCACCACACCTTGCGGTCGGACTTTTCGATGAGGCCGCGGTTTTCCAGGTAACGCATGAACTGCGCCTGGTAGATGGCGGCCAGCGGGCCCAGGCCCATCGACACGGTGGGGGTCTGCCAGAACTCGGGCATCAGCCACGGGTGCGGGTAGGACGAGATGCCCTGGCCGTCCACTTCCATGCGGAAGTTGTCCAGCTGGGCCTGGCTGATGCGGCCTTCCAGGAAGGCGCGGGCGTAGATGCCCGGCGCGCTATGGCCCTGGATGAACAGCAGATCGCCCGGATGGTTGTCCGAGGGCGCGCGCCAGAAGTGGTTGAAGCCCACGTCGTACAGGGTGGCGCTGGAGGCGAACGAGGCGATGTGGCCACCCAGGTCGCCCGGCTTGCGGTTGGCGCGCACGACCGTGGCCATGGCGTTCCAGCGGATGATCGAGCGGATCTTCCACTCCAGCGCGGAGTCGCCGGGGTGCTTGGCCTCGTTGGCCGGTGCGATGGTGTTGACGTACTCGGTAGTGGGCGAGAACGGCAGGTAAGCGCCGGCGCGGCGGGTCTGTTCGACCATGCCTTCCAGCAGCTGATGGGCGCGCTCCGGGCCTTCGACGTCGATGACGGCCTTGATCGATTCGAGCCACTCCTGCGTCTCGAGCGGGTTCGGATCGTTGTGCAGCACTTCGTTCAACCAGTTCATTAGCGCTCCCGGGGGGACACACCCCGCGGGTGTGTCGACATCGTGAATTCGTGAACCCCCAAGTGTACCGCACGCACCTGTTGGCATTCCTCGCTACGGGTGCGTATGGAATGGGACGGTGTTGTGCACGGGGGGTTGTTGCGGTTGGTTTGGCGGGGAGTTGTGTGGTGATCTTGCGCGCGGGCGCGATGCGGGCGCGATGCAGGCCGGTGGCGAGCGCGCTGGGGAGGTCTTGAATAAGCGGGCAGCGAGAACTGCAGCGCCGTGGCATTTGGGCAGCAATGTCGAAGCAAGCCGATGTCTGCCAAGCGCGTGGCCTGCCGGTATGCATGAGCTGGCGACCGCTGCCGATCTACGACCAAAGGATAAGAGCCGCTGCCTGATCCTTCTCCCCTCGGGAGAAGGTGCCCCAAAGGGGCGGATGAGGGTGCGAGCAAAGCCTCGTGCGTTTTGGGTGCAAGAGGGCTTCGCCCCGCACCCTCACCCCAACCCCTTATCTCTTGGCGATCTGCCAGATTAGGTGTCGAGAGCCGGCGTGGTCGACCGATAACCCACAGGTTTAAACAACCGCGGGAGAGCGAGGTCGCCACGCCGGGATCTCCTGGCAAACGCCCGAACAGTTGCTGGAGTTGGCACTCGTAACGATCAGGCTGGGCAGCCCAGGAGAGCTCTCGATCCTTGGAGCATAGCGGAGTTTTTCCATGGCATACGGCGTAGGTATCGATGTCAGCAAGCAGTGGTTGGATGTGCATGTGCATGGCTGCAAAGGCGAACGGCGCTTCCCCAACACGGCGGCAGGTCTGCGCCAGCTGCGCAGCTGGCTGGGACACATGGAGCTGCACCAGGTGGTGCTGGAGGCCACGGGCGGCTACGAACTGGCAGCGCTGGATGCGCTGCATGTGGCCGGCCTGCCGGTGGCGCGTGTGAACCCTCGCCAGGCGCGTGACTTTGCCAAGGCCATCGGCCAACTGGCCAAGACCGACACATTGGATGCGCGTGTGCTGGCGCAGATGGCGATGGTGGTATCACTCACGCCCTACCAGCCGCTGGAAGGCTGGCGCCGTCAGCTGCGCGAGTACCAGCAGCGCCGCACGCAGGTGTTGGCGACGGTGCAGCAGGAGCGCCAGCGGCTGTCTCAACTGACCGATGCGTGGCTGCGCAAGCGGGCGCAAGCCGGCGTGCGGCAATGGCAAAAAGAGCTGGCGGAGCTAGATGCGCGCATCGCCCAACAGGTGGCTGCACGTGCCGAGCTGGAGGTGCTGGTCCAGGTCAAGGGCGTCGGCCCGGTGCTGGTCGCGACCTTGGCGGCGCAGCTGCCCGAGCTGGGCCGTCTCACCGGCAAGGCGATCGCCAAACTGGTCGGGGTGGCGCCGCTGGCACGCGACAGCGGCACGTTGCGCGGTGCCCGCAGCATCTGGGGAGGACGCGCCTGCGTGCGGCAAGTGCTGTACATGGCGGCGCTGGTGGCGGTGCGCTTCAACCCGGCCCTGCGCGAGTTTTACCAGCGGCTACGCACGCAGGGCAAAGCGGGCAAGGTCGCCCTCGTGGCGGCGATGCGCAAATTATTGGTCATCCTCAACGCCAAGATGCGAGATCAACTGGCGGCTAGCGCCGCCAGTTGATCAAGACAGTTGCTCTCCCGGCGGGAGAGGGGCTTCGATACCGGCTTCGAGAGCTTCCCTTCTCCCGCTGGGAGAAGGTGCCCCGCAGGGGCGGATGGGGGTACGTGCGAAGCCTCGTGCAGCTGGAGTCACCCGAAGGCTTCGCCCCCGCACCCTCACCCCCGCTCCGCGCCCCGGCCCGCGCTTACGGCGCGGGCGCTCCAAGGCACGCGCGCCGGTGGCGCGCAAGCCGTGCCTGCTCGCCCCGGCGGGAGAGGGGCTTTTCGCCGCTGACTGTGGGGTGCAGTGCGTGCTTCCCTTCTCCCGCCGGGAGAAGGTGCCCCAGAGGGGCGGATGAGGGTACGGGCGAAGCCTCGTGCGTTTTGAATGCAAGAGGGCTTCGCCCCCGTACCCTCACCCCAAACCCCTCTCCCGGCGGGAGAGGGGCATGAGGGACACCAATCAGAACGCCTGCAGCGCTTCGGTCAATTGGCCGTTGTTGTTGACTGCGCCCATGGTGTAGCCCTGCCAGCCGGGGTGGGCGTTGGGTTCCCAATAGAACACGCCGAGCACGCGCGAGCCGATGGCGTTGCTGCGGCTGAGCAGGTTGGTGAGCATGGCGCGGGTGGTGGCCGCTTGTTGCCAATCCATGCCGACCTCGGCCACCACCACGTCGCTGCCGTAGCGCGAGATCATGTCGCGCATGTTGGTGTCCAGGCGGTTGTTGTAGTCCTGCCAGCTGCCGACCGGTGGGTAATGCGACATGCCGATGACGTCCCACTTGCCGCCGGCCGAGCGCAGGTTGTCGAAGAACCAGCGGAAGTTGGCGTTGTCGTAGCCGTTGGCCAGATGCACGATGACCTTGGCGTTGGGATACACCGCCTTGGTGGCGTTGTAGCCGCTGTTGATGAACTGGCCGAGGTTGGCGAAGTTGGGCGTCTTGCCGTCGTTCCACAACATGCCGCTGTTGATCTCGTTGCCCACCTGCACCCAGGTGACGTTGATGCCGTTGTCCTTGAGATATTTGAGAATGCCCTGGGTGTGGTTGTAGACGTCGGTATTGAGCTGGGCCACGTTATGCCCGGCCCAGGCGGCTGGTTTGTTCTGTTTGCCGGGGTCGGCCCAGCTGTCGCTGTAATGGAAGTCGATCATGATGCGCATGCCTTGGGCGGCGGCGCGCTTGGCCTTGTCCAGGGTGTCGCGGCCGTCGTTCCAGCCACCCGACGGGTTCACCCACACGCGCAGGCGAATCGCGTTGCCGCCCACGTCCTTGAACAGCTTGATGAAGTCGGTGGTGTTGCCGGCCGCATCGCGAAATACCTGCGGCGGATTGTTCGCGGCCTGTTGGTTGAGCCAGCTGACATCGGCGCCCTTGGCGATGCCCTGCGCGCTGACGCCGGCGCTGCATAGGCACAGCGCCAGCACGAGCAGCACGCGGTGGTAGTGGATGCGAAAAATAGTCATGAAACGCTCCTTGATCGATGGATGTCGCGCCGGGTGGCACCTTGCGTGATCCTGCGTTGCGGTGTGCATGCGGCCACGGTGCACGCACGCGTTGCTGCCTCACCGTGTGCCGCTGCGCAGCGGGTGAGATTCAAACACGGCAGTACAGGGCGGTTGAGGCCGCTATAGGTGCAGGGGTGTTGCGGCATATCTTGAGGCAGGAAAACATTGAGTCCGCCCGCGTTGTGCAGGCGCGTTGTTGTGCGGGTGCAGCAGCACCCGTGCGCGTTTTTGCGCGATTGAACGCGAAAACGCCGGGCAAGCCCGGCGTTTCGGTGGAACACGCGATGGTGGTGTGCAGGCTCGGCGCCGTGACGCACCGCGCGCGGGGTGATGCACAACCGCGCGCGCATCCGCCGCGGCAGCACAACACAACTCATCCCTCAGCCCATGGCGCGCGCCCCTTGCTGCTGTTGCTCGCTCTGCGACTGTTGCTGCTCCAATGCCACCGACTGACGTGCGGCGTTTTCGGCAACACGTTGGCTGCTCTGCTCCAGCGGCGTGTTCATGGCGGTCATCGTCTCCACGCTGACGCGCAGTTGCGCCGGGTCGTCCACGCGCCCCTGCACCGCGAAGGTCCGTGCAGCGTCCGGGCTCATCATCACCGCGTCGATGCGTTGACCACCGGCGGCATGCATTTCCGAGGCGAGCGAGCCGGATAGTTGCGCGCTCTGCTGATCCGGCGTGCGGCCGGCGCGGGCATCCTGCGCATGCACGCCGCGCTGGGCGTCCTGGAACAAGGCATTGCCCACATGCCCCGGCTGATCGATTCGCAGCGAGGTGTGCTCGTTGCCATGTTCGCGCGCATCGCGCTTGGCCGGCTCGCCCGGAGCGAGCGGGCCACGGATGGCGTCGATGGCGTCCTGGCCGAGGCCACGACCGCTGCGACTGATGACGGTGATGCCGGCGCGGATCTGATCCAGATCGGTGCGGTACTCATTGATCATGCGCTTGTTCGTTTCGGCAAGCGTACGTGCACTTGGATCGTTGAGGACCGAACCTTGCTTCAAGAAGTTGTCGAGCTTGTGCGCGCTTAACGAGGTTCCCGCAGCGAGCACCGGAGAATCCGGAATCAGGAAGTTCGCTCTGCTATTACTGTAACCGGCGTGACCGAGCGTACTGATTTCGTCTGGCTTTGCGTAGATGCGTACCTGGCCAAAATGCGGCGACGCTGCACTCACCGGATCGGACGCCATCACATGGTTCACCATGTTGTTACCGCCTTCCGGAATCCGGTACGACAGGCTGGCTGCACCATACGAATTGAAGGTCTCGCCCTTGAGGTCGTAGTGGTGTGCTGAGATCTGCGCGAGCGCACCACCGAGCGAATGACCAGTCATCGTCACTTCCGGCTGGTGCCCGGTCCGGTTGCCGTAGTCCTTTGCGTAGTCGAGTGCATGCTTAGTCAAAGCCAGAGCATCGTCGGCTTGCGGGTTGTGACGGCTGCGCACCATCGATGCATCAGTGAGGATGTCATCGAGCTTGCCCTCGGTGCCGCGGTGCGCGACGACGATTTCGCCGGTGCTTTCACGGCGATAAATCGTGCCCTGATATCCGGTGGCCTTGTTGTCGACATGCTCCAGAATGGCGTAATTCTCGTTCCCGACTGGAACCAGTTCTTCATGGCCCGGCGCGCGCCGCCCTACCGCGTGATTCTTATACGTGTCCTCGGACAAGTCTGCGTAGTGCTGCGATGGGACGGTCATGGCGCAACTTCCTTGGCAGCCAATGTGATGGTGAAGAGATTGTCGCGGATCTCAGGCTTGAACTTGTCCGCGCTCAGCTCACCGGTATCGGGGAAGCTCTTGGACTCCGAGCGCGGATATCCTTCCTTCCAGTAGTACTTGGTCTGCGGCTGTTGCGCAGTCACCGTCTTGGCTTCGATAAACGACAGGAACCGCGTTTCTTCTTCGGCACCGGTGGCCTTGAGCAGCACGCTGGCGCCGCTGAATTCCCAGTGGCAGACGCCGCGGCCGTAATAGTCTTCGTCCTGCATCAGATCCAGATACACCGTGCCGCGGTATTCGGTGTCGGAGATCTTCTTGAGCGCGACATCTTCCTGGCTGGTGATGCGCCCGGCGGTGCCGGTTTCGGGCTGGATCTTGCCGCATTCGGCTTCGTTGCTGACGTCGTACTGCGCCGCGGCCTGCACCAGGCCGAAAGCACCAGGCGCCTTGTCCAGGGTAAGCGTGACCTCGTACGCCTTGCGCGGGCTCGGATTCAACTTGGCAAGGCCGCGGCCGCCGGCCTCGACGTCGGCTTCTGCGGTGGCCTCGGTGGCGGGGGAAAGGGTCTGGGTCATGCTGGTCTCCGGGGCGTTACAGGCCGTAAGCAGTAGGGCCAGCAGGCTTGGGGTCAGAATCTGGCGCAAGGCCGGCCTCCGTGGCAGTGGGGCAGCCAATCTAGTCCGCCTGCGTTCGGGCGGTCAATCGAGACCACGTGAGGATGAGGCCGCTGCGCAGGGTTGTGCATGGCAGCAAAGCTGCCATCATCGAACGCAGCCGCCGCTGGGGAGAGCGTGCCACGACCAGCCATCCGCACTCACTGCCGCAACAGACGCCGGTCGCCGCGCGCGTGCACTGGCGCAAAAGCCTGCGCATGCGCGTGCTGCTGGCGGCCACCGCGGTGCTGGTGATGTTGCTGGCGGCGCTGGGAACGGTGTTCTACGTGGGCGCACGCGCCGAGTTGGTGGAGGCCGCGCGCACCGAGGTGGATGGCTTGACCGAGCAGACCGCGCTCAGCCTGGCGGCGATGCTGGATTCGGTGCAGGTGAGCGGGCGCACTTTGGCGGCCAGCAGCGGCGGCGTGGGGCTACAGCCGTTCAATCTGCGCGCCTTGCTACTGGCCACGCTGACCGGCGACCCGGATATCGGTGCGGCGCGCCTGATCATCGAGCCGCGCACGCAGAAGGCCGGCGACAGCGGGTTTGTCTGGTACGTGCATCGCAACGGCACGCGCGTGGTGGAAAAATCTGCCTTGGAACTGGGCTACGACTATCACGCGATGCCCTGGTATCTGCGCACCCAGCGCGAGGGCCGCGCGTGGTGGTCCGAGCCCTACCTGGATGCCAATGGCGGTGGCCTGTACACCAGTTACAACCTGCCCATGCGCCGGCCCGGCGATGCGCCCGATGCAGCGCCGGTGGGCATGGTCAGCGTGGAGCTGCCGCTGCAGCACCTGCGCGCCATCATCGACGAATTGCCGCGCGATATCGGCATCCAGCCGATGCTGTTGTCGCCGGAGGGCATGCTGGTCTTCAGCCCCGACCCGGCGCTCAATCTGCACCATTCGCTGGATGCCTATGTGGCCCGGTCACGCCCGGACCTGCGCCCGTTGCAGCGCGCGGTGGCGGCCGGCCAGCCGATTTCGTTTGCGCACACCGCGCCCGATGGCGAGCGCTTCCTGACCCATAGCGCGGCAGTGGGACGCAGTGGCTGGACCTTCGTGTTGTCGGCCTCGGAAGGCTATGTGCTGGCCGGTTTGAACTGGCTGGCGGCGTGGGTGGCGCTGGCGGCGCTGCTGGGCGCGGTGGTGTGGTGGTGGTTGATGCGGCGGATCACGCGCAAGTTGACGCGGCCGATCGAAGAGCTGACCGATACCGCCGAGCATTTTCGTCGCGGCGAATTCGAATACCCGTTGCAGCACATCGAACGCGACGACGAAGTGGGCGTGATGGCGCGCGCCTTCGACAGCGCACGCGATGCGATCCGCCACCACATCGCCGAGATTGGCGAGATGACCGCCGCACGCGAACGCATGCACAGCGAGTTGCAGATTGCGCGCGAGATCCAGCAGGCGATGCTGCCTTCCGGGCGCACCTTCGACCGCGCCAGTTCGCATCTGGAAACCTGCGCATGGCTGGAGCCGGCCAAGGCGGTGGGCGGGGATTTCTATCACTTCATCGAGACCGAACCGGGGCTGCTGTGGTTCGTGGTGGGCGATGTTTCCGACAAGGGCGTGCCGGCCGCCCTGTTCATGGCGCGCGCGGTGAGCGTGCTGGAAATCGCGGCGCGCCGCTACACGCGCCCGGACGCCATCCTGATTGCCGCGTCCACCCGGTTGGCCGAAAACAACGAGACCTGCATGTTCGCCACCGTGCTGTGCGGCCTGATCAACGTGGTGAGCGGCGACTACTGGCTGGCCAGCGCCGGGCACGAGCCGCCGCTGTTGATCGATATCGACGGCAAGGCGCACCCGTTGCCGCTGGAAACCGGTGCGCCGCTGGGGATCGAGCCGCAGGTGTCCTACCCTGTGCTGCAGGGCCGCATGAGCGCCGGGCAGACCCTGCTGGGCTACACCGATGGCGTGACCGAGGCGATGGACGAGCGCGGTGCCAGCTACGGGCTGGAGCGCTTGCTGGCCGCGCTGCACCCGCGCCGCAGTGCGGCGGCGCAGTGCAAGGCGGTGATCGCCAATATCGCCCGCTTTACCGGTATGGCCGACCCGTACGACGACATCACGCTGCTGGCGATCCGGCTGCGCCAGGAGCATGCTGGGCGGGTCGCAAACGCTGGCCGGGACGCGCCCGGAAAGGCAACGACCGCATGAAGCTCGATCTGGCCATCGCGCCCTCGCTGGCCCAGCTGGCCGGCGCCAACGACGCGCTGGAACATTCGCTCACGCGCGAGGGCCTGCACGCCGAACGGATCGGCCAGGTGCGGCTGATCGTGGAAGAGCTCGGCTGCAATGCGCTCACCCACGGCCAATGCGCCGCGCAGCCGCTGCGCCTGCAGCTGCACCTGGACACCCAGGCGCTGGTGCTGGAAATGCACGACCCCGGCAGCGCCTTCGACCCCTGCGCTGCGCCCATGCCCGACGTGACCGGCGCGCTCGACGACCGCGCCATCGGCGGGCTGGGGTTGTTTTTGGTGCATCAGTTCGCCGATCACATCGACTACCGCCGCGATGGTGCATATAACGTGGTGCGCGTCACCCTGCTTCACCCGTACGCCCCTGTCCCCGAGGCCTTGTCATGACCACGCTCGCCATCCAGATCGACCCGCCGCAAGACACCCGTCAACGCGTCATCCTGACCGGGCGGCTGGACACCCATACCTACCAGGACCTGGACGCGGCGCTGTCGCCATTGCTGGGCACCCGCATCACCACGCTGGTGCTGGACCTGAGCGCACTGGAATACATTTCCAGCGCCGGCATCCGCTGCATCTTCAAGGCGCGCAAGGCGCTGGCCACGCGCCAGGGCAAGGTGCTGGTGAGCAACCCGCAGCCGCAGATCCGCAAGGTCTTCGACATGGTCAAGGCGGTGCCGCTGAGCGACGTATTCGCTTCCACCGAAGAGCTGGATGCCTACCTGGCTGCGATGCAGCGCAAGGTCATCGAACAGAGCGCGCAGAGCGATGCGCCGATCGTGTCGCACTTCGCCGAAGCGTAAGCCGCATCGTCTGCGCGCACATGTGGGGACGTGTGTGCGTGGGCGCGGGCGCAATCCTGGTTAGGCTATGACGCCCTGCCCTGCGCGTTGCCATGCCCGCACTGATCATTTTCGATTTCGACGGCACGCTGGCCGATTCGTTCGGTTTTTTCCTGAGTACGCAGCAGCTGCTGGCCGAACGGCACGGCTTTCGTGCGGCGCAGGCGCATGAGGTGGACGACGCCCGTCGCTTGACCACGCGCGAGCTGCTCAAACAATCGGGATTGCCCGCCTGGCGCGTGCCACTGGTGGCGGCAGACTTCATCCGGCTGATGCGCGCAGCCCCGCCAATGGCCTTGTTCGACGGCATTGCCGCGGTGCTTGCGGAGCTACATGCAGCTGGCACGCGCCTGGCGGTGGTGTCGTCCAACTCGGTGGAGAATGTGCAGCGCGCCTTGGGCGCTGCGTTGAGCGCGAAGTTCGCAGTGATCGAAGGCGGCTCGCACCTGCTGGGCAAGCAGCGCGCCTTGCGCCGGGTCTTGCGCGCAACCGGCTGTAGCGCGGCGCAGGCGGTGTATGTGGGTGATCAGGTGGCCGACTGGGAAGCTGCGCAAGCGGTGGGTTTGCCGTTTGCTGCGGTGGCGTGGGGCTATGCGCATCCGGAGGTGTTCGCGGGGTTGGCCGGGACGCAGTTGATCGAGCATGTGGATGGGTTGCTTGCGTTGAAGCCGGAGGAGCTTTTCTGACGGTTGGGATTGCGGATTGGGGCTTCGCTGGGGCGAGGACTTTCAACTGCTACGTGCCGGCGTACCCTCATCCGCCCTTCGGGCACCTTCTCCCGATGGGAGAAGGGAAAGCTGCGCAGCGTAGCGCTGCGGCGACGCGGTAGCGCCTACACCCCACCCACCCGTGGCAACGGTGCCGGCACGTTCAACATGCCGCCCGCGGCCACGTACGCCGCCAAGGCCTGGCCCTGGCTCAGCAGATGCCCGTGCATGGTGCGCTCGGCGCCTTCGGCGTCGCCGCGCCGCACGCAGTCCATCAGTTCGCGATGTTCTGCCAGCGATTGCGCCATGCGCCCGGGGGTCAGCAACTGCCGGCCACGGTGCATCTTCAAGATGCGGTGCAGATCGTGGGTGACCCGGATCAACCACGGATTGCCGGCGTACTGCTGCACGGTTTCGTGGATCAGATAATTGTTGCGGTAGTACTCGGCCAGATCGCCTGCCGCCGAGGCGGCTTCCATCGCCGCATGCAGGTCTTCCAGCCGCTGTACGCCGGCCGCATCCAGGCGCTTGACCGCATCGTGCGCGCAGCGGCCTTCCAGCATGGCCATCACCGGAAACAGCTGATTGAGGTCTTCCAGCGTCAGCCGCGTGACCCGGCTGCCGCGGCCGGCATCCAGCTGCACCAGGCCTTCGGCGGCGAGCAATTTGAGGCTCTCGCGCAGCGGGGTGCGGCTGATGCCGAGCTCCTCGGCCAGGGCCGGTTCGTCGATCCATTCGCCTGGCGGCAGCGCGTAGTCGTAGATCTTCTGACGCAGGCGCTCGGCCACTTCCTCGTACAGCGGTACGCGCTTTTTGGACAGGCGCGAATCAGGGGCGAGGGTCATGGCAGGCAGGTCGTCGGCATCGGGTCTGGGGCGCCCATTCTAGCGGGGCGCCCCTTGCCACTGCCCGACGCCGCCACCCTCACAGCCAGCCCGGCACCACGAACAGCAGCCACGCCGCCAGCGGCCCCAACAGCACCACCAGCCCGCTGTAGACCAGGAAGCGGCGGAACAGGCCGTCGCGCTCCTCCTTCGCAGCCGAGGCCACCACCAGCGCGCCATTGGTAGAAAACGGGCTGACATCGACGATGGTGGACGACACGGCGAGCGCACAGATCACCCCGGCGGCACCCAACTGGCCCTGCATCAGGAACGGCACTGCCAGCGGGATGGTGGCGCCCAGCACCGCCGCAGACGACGCGAACGCGGACACGATGCCGCCCACATAGCACACCAGCAAGGCGCCCAGCAGCGGCATGCCGATGTGCGACACGCCGGTGCCGATGTAGTCCACCGCACCGGCCTTTTCCAGCACCGCGACATAGGTGACCACGCCGCTGATCAGCAGCACCGTGGACCAGCTGATGCCATCCACCGCGCCCTTTTGTGCATTGGGCGAGATCAATGCCAGCGCCACGGCGACGGTAATCGACACCAGCCCGACGTTGAGGTTGTAGACCAATGCCGCAACGCCCAGGCCGAGCAGGCCGACCAGGGTGATGACGCGGTCACGGGTGATGGAGACCGCCTCCAGCGCCAGCGGGTCGGTGGACAAGGTGCCGCCGCCGGCCGCCACCAGCGCGCCATGGCCCTCGATGGCAAAGCGCCGCTGCGATGCCTGATCGCCGCTGACCGGCACGTATTGCGCATCGGCCAGCGAGACCTCTTGCCGGCGCATCAGCTTGAGCCCGCCGAAGGCGCAGAAGCAGATGATCGCCATCATCAGGTTGAAGCCCAGGCTGGTGAGGAACACCGCCATTTCGGTGACGTCCAGCCCGGCTTTTTCGACCACCTTGTTGGTGATGCCGCCATACACGCTGATCGGCGAAAACCCGCCACCCTGCGCGCCATGGATCACCAGCAAGCCCATCATCAACGGGTTGATGCGGTACTGCTTGGCAAAGCGTAACGCCACCGGGCCAATGATGGCCACCGCCGCCGGCCCCAGCGCACCGAAGGCAGTGAGCAGGCCGGTGATGACGAACATCACCCACGGGATGGCGACGATGCGCCCGCGGACCGCGCGTACCGCCCAGTGCACTAGCAGATCGATGGTGCCGTTTTTCTGCGCGATGGCGAACAGATAGGTAATGCCGACCAGGGTGAGGAACAGGTCGCCGGGAAAGCCGGCCAGCACCTCCTTGCCATCCAGCCCCACCCACACGCCGCCAACGATGAACGCCAGCGCGAAGGCCACCGCACCCATGTTGATGGGCAATGCGGTGGCAACGATGAACATGATCACCAAGCCAAGAATCGTTGCAATTTGCGGGGTCATGCGCCCTCCCAGACACCTGATATGCGTACAGCACGGATGGCCACCCGCCACCCCGGGGTCACGCCGTGTGCAGCACCTGCCTGATCGTCATGCCGCACGCTCGCACGCGGCGTTGACCCACTCCACAACACCCTCGGTGCTGTGGAAGTCGTCCACCGAACGTGCTTCGCACGCCGGCAAGACCTCACGTGCCATGCGCGCCAATGCGCTGCCGGGCCCGAGTTCGAGAAATACGCGCGCGCCGCGTTCGGCGGCCTGCACCAGCACGTCGTACCAACGCACGGTCTGTGCGATCTGCCTGGACAACGTGTCGATCACCAAGGCTTGCGTGCTGACGGCACGCGCGTCGATGCCTGCCAGTACACGCAGTGTGGGCGCGATGGGTTGTGCGGTTGCCAGTTCAACGGCGAAGCCGTCTGCAGCCGCGCGTAACCAGGGCGTATGCGCGGGCACGCTCACCGGCAACAGCGTGACACGCGCACCTTGCGATGTTGCAGCATCGCCAAGCGCCTGCAACGCATCGCTCGGGCCGCCGAGTACGGCGTGGTCATCGCCATTGATGATGGCCAGCGCTGCGCCGTGTGTCTGGCATAGCATTTCCACCACGCGCAACGGCAGCCCGACCACCGCCATCAGCCCTGCGTGCTGTGGGCTGGCGGCATCCATCAACCGGGCGCGTGTTGCAGCCAACTGCAGGCAGGTCTCGATGGACATGCTGCCGGCCACCGCATGCGCGGCAAGCTCGCCGACGCTGTAACCAAGCACCAGTAGCGGCGTGGGCAGCTGCGCGCGCAGTACCTGCCAATGCGCAAGCGTGCCAGCGCACACCAACGGTTGTGCGATGGCATTGGCGTAGCGGCCCGGATCTGCGGCTAGCGTCTGCGGCGCGGTACCAAGCACGCTGTGTGCGGCGGCGACGGCGGCGGCGGCCGCAGGCGCATCGGCAACACGCGCGAACATCACGGCGTGCTGGCCACCTTGGCCCGGACAGAGCACGGCCAGGCTCATGCGGTGCCCTGCCCGATTTTGTAAGACTGCCTTGTACGCGCACTGCCGTGCGCCGTTGCGTGGCCTATGCGCCCGGATACATCGATGCGCGATTGTGCTGATGGCAAACGTACATAAGTCGCGGCGAATGCCCGACGCACAGCGTGCACCGCGTCTGCGTTCAAACCGGCGCTGCCGTGCATGCGCAACTGCAGCGACGGTTCGGCAACGATCAGGCGCACAGCGCTCATACCATCGCCTGCCGATGCAGGAACCACGCGCACGCCAGCAGATCTGCGCTGCCGCCGGGGCTGAGGCGACGTGCGACGAACTGCCGGCCGATGGCATGCAAGCGCGCGCGCCACTGCGGTTGGGTAATGCCGCCATCGGCCAGGAACGCGGCTGCCTGCGCTTTGGCAAATGCCAGCCCCTCGGCCCCACCGCGATGCAGCAGATTGAGATCGTCCACCTCGGCGACCAGCTGCAGCAGGGTCTGTGCCAAGGCGGCTTCCTGCGTGGCGCCACCGTCCAGCGCAGTGCGCAGCGTGGGCAGCGCGATCTCGCGCAGCAACGGATATCCTGCGGCGGCCTGTTCGCGCACGCCGCTGATGCGGTACTGGGCACGCACGCGCTGGCCATTGCTGTGCGGGTTCAGCGGCGCAGCCTGCAATGCCTCGCGCCAGCTGCGCACACCCTGGCAAACCTGCTCCGCAGTGGGCGGCCGCCCGTGCGCAACGCGCAGGCGTGCCGCCTGTGCAGTGAGCAAGCCCAGGCTGAAGATCGCACCGCGATGGGTATTGATGCCGGCAGTGGCACGCAGCATTGCCGCCTCGGCATCGAGGCCCAGCTGACGCAGCCGCTCGAACGGCGCGTGATCGATACCCGCTTGCGCGATGGCGACAAAATAGCCACGCAACGCGAACAGGCTACGCAAGAAGGTGGATGCATCCATGTCGGTATGGCTGCCGCTGTCGAACGGCGTCACCAGCCCGGGCTTGGGCGCGCACGCCAGCTCTGCATGCAGGGCGCCAACCGCCAACCGACCGAGCCGATACGCGGCCTCACGCGGTGCTGCAGGCGCGTCGGCAACGCATGTGTCTTGCGCCTGTGCCCTCATGCTGCACTCCAGACCGGAAACAGCGCAGCACGCGGCAACAACCGGCAGCCGTGATTGGACTTCACCAACACCTGTGGCGCGTTACCGGCGTATTCGCGCCAGTTCACTGCGTTGTCGTCGGGCAGCAGCAATTCTCCATCGGCGCGCAGCCCGTGCCGCTGCTCCCAGCGCTGCACCAGCGCGATGACCGCGTGTGCCTGCTCGGGCGTTTGGATGGACCACAACAGATCCAGATCCGACTGCGCGTGCACGTAGGTCAGGCCCGTCAACGCCTGCCAGGCGAAGCTGCCGAACACGCGCGGGTGCAATGCATGCGCGCGGGCCTGGGTGAGCAAGGCCTGTAATGCCGGCTGCAGCGCAGCAGGCGCATGTGCCAGCACTGCATCCAGTGCCAACGGCGCGGTGCAGCGTGCGATCTCGCCAACGTGGGTGTGCAGTGCCAGCCGCTGCTTGTCCTCGCCGGGTGGCAACGGCACCCCAAGCCGCAGGGTGCCCGGCGCCTGGCTGCCATCGCCGCGCGCCACCACCGCTGGCAGGCCCGCGCCGAACCACTGCTGCAGCCGTGCTTGCGCGCCAGGCGTGACTGCCTGCCACTGCGCATCATCGCGCAACCACACCAGGGCGTGGCGGCCGGCCATGCTCAGGCCTCGCCCGCTGCCACGGAGGCTGCGACATCGCGCGCCAGGGTGCGGCCCCCGCGTTGCGCGCCGAGCGCGCGGCGTTGGTCGCCATCGGTGGGCGCGGCCAATGCATCGAGCAGTGCCTGCGCCAGATCGCCGTCCCACAGCGATTCCACCGCCCCCATGCGCACGTAATTTTCAACGCCCGGCGCGAACACCGGCGAGCTCTTGCTCAGCGCCTGCAAGGTGTCTACCGATTGCTTGGTCACACGCGCCATCGCGCGCAGATCCATGACCCGAATCTGCGCATCGGGCAATGCGTGGATGTGGTCGGCCATCAAACCGAACGACAGAAAGCCACCACTGACCGACTCGCCATAGACCAACGTGACCAGCTGCGCGCCGCGCTTGCGTGCCAGATCCAGCGTGCGTGCCAGGTGCGCGAAGTAGCCGTTGATGCCGAGCAATTCGTCGCGCCGCGCCAGCCGTTGCCCGGCAGTATCGGCCAGCATCACGATGGGCCGCTGCGGGTGCGCGCGCGTGCTCGCCAACACGGTGGCGGCCAATGCCAGCGCATGATCGACACCCACTTCGAGCTTGTCGGCGGTGCCGATCACGGTGACCTCGCCGGCCGCGGTGGTGGCGCTGCCGGTAAGTACATCGTCGTTGCGGGTGATGGTGTGACCGAGCGGGAACAGCTGGTCCAGCAAGCGACTCAGTTGCATGGGATGCTCCGGTCTGCGGTCGCGGCGAGGAAGGCTTCGGTGTCCAGCAGCGGCAAGCGTTCTGCATCGACAATGCCCTGGCGCTTCCAGATCTGCAGCCCGTCGCGGCAATCGCCATAGGCGTCGATGCGTGCGGATAATTGCTGCTGCGCGTGCTCCAGCGCCTGCAACGCAGCCTCGCCAGTCGCTTCGTTGCAGGCATCGAGTGCTGTCAGCGCGGCATCGGCAAAAGCGCCGATGCGGTCGGCCACCAGCGTTTGCGCCTCGCCGAGCAGATAGCGGTGTTTGCCGCCGGTCACGCGCCACACCAAAGCACGGTCGCGCGCATCGAATTCTTCCACGCCACGCACGGTTTCGATCACGTCCGGGCCGGACAGCGATAAGCGGCCTTCTTCGGACATGATCACCGCGCTGCAGCAGCGCGCCACGATGCCCATGCCGCCGAAAGCGCCGTTGCCGCTGCCGATCAAGGCCAGCACCGGCACGCCGGCGGCGCGCGCGTTCAAGGTGGCGCGCATGATTTCGGAAATGGCGATCAGGCCGGCGTTGGCTTCATGCAGACGCACACCGCCGGTGTCGAGCAGCAGCAGCACCGCATCCGGCCGGGTTTTTGCAGCGCGTTCGAGCAGGCCGGTGAGCTTGGCGCCATGTACCTCGCCAACGCCACCGCCCATGAAAGCGCCTTGCTGCGCGGCGATCAGCACGTTGCGGCCACGCAACGTACCTTCGCCCACGACAATGCCGTCATCGAACGCGCCGGGGGTGTCGAGTTGCGCCAGATGCGGGCTGATCAAGCGCCGACGCGGGCCGACGAATTCGCGAAAGCTGCCGGCGTCCAGCAGGCCGTCGATGCGCTCGCGCGCATCGGCTTCGTAGTAGCTGCGCTCGGCCATGGGAATGGTGGTGCTCATGCGCGGCTCCGGCTGACTTGCGTAGGCGCGACCGAGGCGTTACTGGCCGAGCGCGTCGCGCCCGAGTGCGCGCCTACGCGATGGGTGGGGTGCGCTGGATGGTGGCGGCTCATGCCTCGGCTCCTTGCAGTACATCCATCGCCTGCTCCAGGCGCAAACGCACCACCGCCGGCGTGGCGCCGACATCGTTGATGCTGATGCGCACATCGCGCAGTGGATGGCGCGCAGCGAAATCGTCCAGCACCGCCTGCCAGATCGCGCCGAAGCCGCGTGCGGCGGTGAGAATCTCGATCTCCATCGCGCCATCCAGCGGCACGCGCTCGACCAGCACTTCCAGGTTGCCGGAGGCGACCACACCGACCAGCGCGTGTTCCAGCCCGGCGCGTGCACCGTGCTGGCCATCAAAGCGATATCGCATGGTTTCCATGCTGAGCCCTTACCAATTGCGAAAACGTTTCGGCGGGTCGTACAGCCCACCGGACCAGCGCACCAGATCCTTGACCGTGCGCGCAGCGAGCAGGTCGCGCGTGGCATCGCGCGGACGAATGCCCAGGTCTTCCGGCCGCTTGATGACGCCGCGATCGCGCAGGTTTTCCACCATGCGCTTGTCGCGTCCCAGGCCCACGGCGGTGTAGCCGGACACGCCCCGGATCGCCTGCTCGCGTTCTTCCGGCGTGCGGCACAACAACAGGTTGGCGATGCCTTCTTCGGTCAACACATGGCTGACGTCATCGCCATAGATCATCACCGGTGGCAGCGGCATGTTGGCGCGTTCGGCCAGTTCCCACGCATCGAGCCTGTCGACGAAGGCCGGCGCCATGTGCTCGCGGAAGGTTTCCACCATCTGCACCACCAGCTTGCGCCCGCGCGGCATCTCGCCCGGTTTTGCCGCTTCGCGCCCGGCCTTGAGCCAGGCGGCGCTGGCATGCCGGCGGCCGCGCGCATCCGAGCCCATGTTCGGCGCGCCACCGAAGCCGGCGATGCGGTCGCGCGTGGCGGTGGAGCTATTGCCCTGCAGATCGATCTGCAAGGTGGACCCGATAAACATGTCGCAGGCGTACAAACCGGCGGTCTGCGACAACGCACGGTTGGAGCGCATGCTGCCGTCGGCACCGGTAAAGAACACATCCGGGCGGGCGGCAATGTAGTTTTCCATGCCCAGCTCGGAGCCGAACGAATGCACCGAGTGCACGAAGCCCGATTCGATCGCCGGGATCAACGCCGGGTGCGGATTGAGCGCCCAATGCCGGCAGATCTTGCCCTTCAGCCCCAGCGATTCGGCGTAGGTGGGCAGCAGCAACTCGATGGCTGCAGTGTCGAAACCGATGCCGTGATTGAGCCGGTCCACACCGTATTCGGCGTAGATGCCCTTGATGGCCATCATCGCCATCAACACCTGGATCTCGGAAATCTGCGCCGGGTCGCGGGTAAATAAAGGCTCGATGTAATTGGGCTTGGGCGCCTGCGTGACGAAGTCCACCCAGTCGGCCGGAATATCCACGCGCGGCAAGGTGTCGAGGATTTCGTTGACCTGCGCAATCACAATGCCGCCCTTGAACGCAGTGGCTTCCACAATGACCGGCGTGTCTTCGGTATTGGGCCCGGTGTAGAGATTGCCGTGGCGGTCGGCGGCCTGCGCGGTGATCAGCGCGATGCGCGGCGTGAGGTCGATGAAATAGCGGCCGAACAATTCCAGATAGGTGTGGATGGCGCCGATTTCGATGCGGCCTTCGCTGACCAGGCCAGCAAGGCGCGCGGCTTGCGGGCCGGAGAACGAAAAATCCAGGCGCTTGGCGATGCCGCGTTCGAACACATCCAGGTGCGAGGCCAGCGACAGCACCGACTGCACCATGTGCAGGTCGTGCACGCGTGCGGGATCCACCTCGGTGAGGCAGCGCGCCAGGAAGTCGGCCTGCTTCTGATTGTTGCCCTCCAGGCAAACGCGGTCGCCGGGTTCGATCACGGCTTCGAGCAACGCCACCACATCGTCGGCAGCCACCACGCGCCCCTGCGGCGCGAGCGCGGCGGCGCGCTGCAAGCGCTGACGCCGGCTCTCGGCCTGGGTGTCCCACTGTCGACTCATCGCATTGCCTCAGCGGGCCGGGCCCGTAATGTCGGAGTAATTACATCGTAATTATGGGATTTGTCGATGTCTAGCCGCGTTGCAGCATCGGCGCTTGCGGCACGATGCCGGTCAGCGACGCGGCACCGAAGCACTTGCCCGCAGTCACGCTTCGATATATCGTTTCTCCATGCTTCGATATATCGAATGAAACCGCGCACGCGCCGATCCGGCCCTTTGGCCGATCTCGATCCGTCTCCGGCAGACGCACGCGGCCGCGCGGCGAGCGGTCGGGCGCGGCCGCTGGAGCACGGCGATCTGCGTCTGCTGTTGCTGGCACTGATCGACGAGCGCCCGCGCCATGGCTACGAGTTGATGCGGCAGATCGCCGCTCTGTTCAAAGGGCTGTACACCCCAAGTGCCGGCGCGATCTATCCCGCGCTGGCGCAGCTGGAAGCCGATGGCTGGGTGCAAATTTCGCTGGATGCCGGCCGCAAGCGCTATCAGGTCACCGACGCCGGCCGCGGGCATGTCGCCCAGCAACGCGATGCACTCGATGCGGCGCTGGCACGCACGCATCGGCGCGCACGCGAATTGATCAAGGCACAGACGCCGGCACCGATTCGCGATGCGATTCACCGCATCAAGCACGGCCTGTTTGCGCGCCACGGGCAGTGGAGCGAAGCGGAAACTGCCCGCATTGCGGCATTACTCCACGCCGCCGCCGACGGCATGGAGCGCGATGACGGCTGAGTGGGTGTGCTGCGATGGATCTCAGGACAGGCGATGCCAGCGTGACTGTGCTTGGCGACGACAACCATGTCACTGCAGCGACGTCACTACGACAGGTTGCGTTGCTACTGCGAGTGGCGTGCACGAATGGCGGTGGATGCGCCGTTTGCGCGTTCGCCACTCTGCAAATTTTCCAGGGCAGTCGTGTCTCGCTGCAGTGGCCTGGTTGTCTGTCTTGAGCAAAATGCAATTTCAGAATCACCACTTCATTCAGACGCCGAGCATCAAGCCCCTCTCCCGCCGGGGCGAGAAGGCACGGCTTGCGCGCCACTGGCGCGCGTGCCTTGGAGCGCCCGCGCCGCAAGCGCGGGCCGGGGCGCGGAGCGGGGGTTGGGGTGAGGGTACGGGCGAAGCCACGCGGTATTGCAACTGCGCGCGGCTTCGCTCGTCCCCTCATCCGCCCCTACGGGGCACCTCATCCCAATGGAAGAAGGAATCGCCAACAGCCGCTTTCCGTCACTGATTACTGACCTGTTTGTTACCTCGTCGGTTTTGCTCCTAACCTCCCACCTCCACCACCACGCATCTGCAACGTCTCTCCAGGAACTGCACCCCCATGGCACTGCACACCAGCACCCAAATCCGTCGCGACCCGCGCCTGCGCTCCGCACAGGTGGTGCGTTGCGAAGCGATCACTCCACAGATGCGCCGCATTGTCTTTGGCGGCAACGAGTTGGCCGGCTTTCAAAGCGATGCGCCCGACGATCACGTCAAACTGTTCTTTCCCAATGCCGATGGCGACTTCGTGCTGCCGACCATGACACCGGAAGGCCCGCGTTATGCCGAAGGTGCGCTGCCCTCGCCGGGCCGCGATTACACCCCGCGCCTGTTCGACCCGCAAACGGGTGAGCTGAGCATCGACTTTGTGTTGCACGGCGACGGCGTGGCGTCCAGCTGGGCCGCGAACGCCCAAGCCGGCGACCCACTGAAGATCGGCGGACCGCGCGGCTCGTTCCTGGTGGCCGACGATTTCGATCATTACGTGCTGATCGGCGATGAAACCGCACTGCCGGCGATCAGCCGCTGGCTCGAAGCGATGCCCGCCGACCTGCATGCCGAAGTCTTTATCGAAATTGCCGATGCCGCCGAACGCCAGGAGCTCTTGAGCGCCGCCGACGTGGACGTGTACTGGCTGGAACGCAACGGCTTCGATGCAGCCAGCAGCACCTTGCTGGAAGACAGCCTGCGCGATTACGAGCCGCATGACGGCGACACGTTTTACTGGATCGGCACCGAGTCCATGCGCGCGCGTGCGATGCGCAAGTTCCTCGAAGAACACATGGGCGTGGACAAGGAATGGGTACGCGCCAAAGGCTATTGGAAGGCAAACCCGGGCGCCGAATAAGGCATATCGTTGCCGGTCGTGCGTGCGCACAGGTAGGCGCGTATCCGTGTGCGGCGGAGGCCTGCTCGACCGAAAACCTGCCGCCGGGAACGCGGTCGGCAGTGCATCGCGGCCAGGTCCGCTGCTACCCATCCGTGCTTTCTTACGTGAGAAGACCACACGCCTGTAAGCGGACCTGGGCGCGATGCGCCTTGCGCGAGCAGCAGACTTACCGCTGATCATCTTTCGACAACGCATCAAGGCTTAGCCCCTACATGCGCATGACTGTCTACATGCGCATGACGGTGCGCCGAGGCCGCACCCCGCCACATAACGCAAAAGCCCGCCAATCGGCGGGCCTGCTTGTGCTTTTCACACATCGCCGCATCACGCGGCGATGCGATCAACTGCGCAGCGAATTATTTCGCAGCAGCAGGCGCGTCGCCGGCCTTGGCCTGCAGGGCTTCGGTGGTGATGCGGATCTTCACTTCGTCGCTGACATTCGGGGCGTACTGGCCCACGCCGAAGTCGCTGCGCTTGATGGTGGTGGTGGCGTCGAAACCGGCCGCCGGCACCTTCTTCATCGGGTGCTCGCCGGCACCGTTGAGGGTGACGTCCAGCACGACCGGCTTGGTCTGATCCTTGATGGTCAGATCGCCGGTGACGGTCAGCTTGTTGGTGCCGGCCGCTTCGACCTTGGTGCTCTTGAAGGTGGCGGTCGGGAACTTGCCCGCGTCGAAGAAGTCGCCGCTCTTGAGGTGTTCGTCGAACTTGGCGGTGAAGCTGTTCAAGCCGGACAACGGCAGGGTGACCTGCACGGTGGACTTGGTCACGTCGGCCGCGTCGTACACCAGCGTGCCGTCGACATTGCCGAAGTGCGCGGTCGGGTTGGAGAAGCCGAAGTGGCTCCACTGTGCCAGCACGTCGGTGTGGCTCGGGTCGAGCGTGTAGGTGCCCGACGCCACTTCCACGGCCGGGGCGGTCGAAGCAGCAGCAGCCGGTGCCGGCGCAGCAGCGGCGTCGGCCGGTGCGGTGGCAGCGGCCGGGGTTTCGGCGGCCGGAGCGGCGGCGTTGTCGGCCGGCTTGGAGCAGGCGGCGATGGCAACGGTGAGGGCGAGCGGCAGCAGTAGCTTGTGGGCGATTTTCATTGAAACTCCATGTGATGAGAGACGCGTTGGATCAACGCGGATGGGACCAAACGCAGACGGACGAGGACTGCAGGAAAGCACAACCGAACGCCGAAGCAGGCACTGCCCAGCGCGTGATCTTGATTGGTACGGCCGTGCACAGGAACCGGAGTGTACGTGGGGACACGGCACCTGCGTGCCGGTTGCGCCCGCTTGGCGGTGAGCGCAACCAGCGGGCAGCCGCGGTTAATCGATGCGTGCGGCTTCGTCGAAGCTCAGGCGTGGCGAACGCGGGAACAGCCCGGCCGGGTCGCCGTAGCCGAGATTGACCAGGAAGTTGGACTTGATCGGGGTACCGGCAAAGAACGCCGCATCCACCTTGGCGTTGTCGAAGCCGGACATCGGGCCGGCATCCAGTCCCAGCGCGCGCGCGGCAAGGATCAGGTAGGCGCCCTGCAGCGAGCCATTGCGGAACGCCGATTCGGTGCGGCCCTCGCGCGGGCCGTCGAACCAGCTCTTGGCATCGGCATGCGGGAACAGGTACGGCAGCTTTTCGTGGAAGTCTTCGTCATGCGCCACGATCACCGTCACCGGTGCGGCCAGCGTCTTGGCGGCATTGCCCTCCGACAGCGCCGGCTTGAGCTTGGCCTTGCCTTCGGCGCTGGTCACGAACACAAAGCGCGCCGGACAGCTATTGGCCGCAGTGGGGCCCCACTTCACCAGCTCATACAGCTCACGCAGCACCTCGTGGCTGACCGGCGTGTCGGCAAACGCATTTTGCGTGCGGGCGGTGCGGAACAGCTGATCCAGTGCGGTGGCGTTGAGCGAGTCGGACATGAGCACTCCAGGGGAAGGGGTGGTGCGACGGTAGGCTGCGGCGTCGGCGCCAGTGTGAAGACCCGCAGTGTAGAGTGGCGCGATTGCCGCCACACGCGTTCAATCTGAAACAAATCTATGTCGGATCTGAAACGATGGCGCTGACCTGGGCACTGAGCGACGGCCGTGCCGGCAATGCGCGCCAGGCCGAGGCGCTGGCGCGTGCAGTGCAACCCGATGCCTACCAGCCCCTGCACCTGCAGCCCACTGCGCCGTGGCGTTGGGCGGCGCCGCGGCGGCTACCCGGCGCACGGCAGGCCTTTGGCGCAGCATTTGCCCGGCAACTGCGGCAGCCCCCGGCGCTGGCCATCGGCTGCGGCAGGCAGGCGGCGCTGGCCACCCGATTGCTGCGTGCCCACGGAAGCCGCAGCGTGCAGATTCTGGATCCGCGGTTGGACCCGCGGCACTGGGACCTGCTGATCGTGCCCGAACACGATGCACTGCGCGGCAGTAACGTGCTGACACTGCTCGGCAGCCTGCACCCGGTGGACGATGCGTGGCTGGCGGCCGGGCGGGTGGCCTTCCCCGCAATCGGCCGCTTGCCGGGCCCGCGGCTGGCCCTGCTGGTGGGTGGGCCCACCGACCAGGTGCCCTGGACGCCACAGGCGCTGGCAGCGCTGTGCACGCGCTTGAGCGCCCAACTGCGCGCGCTGGGCGGCAGCCTGCTGGTGACCACCTCGCGCCGCACACCGGGCGATGCAATCGCAACGCTGCGCGCGGCCTGCGCCGGCCTGCCGCATCTGCTGTGGTGCGACGAACGCGATGGGCCCAACCCGTATGCCGGTCTGCTCGGCTGGGCCGATGCCATCGTGGCCACCGCCGATTCGGTCAACCTGCTCTCCGAAGCCTGCGCCACCCGTGTGGCGGTGGCCGCCGCGTTTGCCGAGCAGGCGAGCGGGCGCGTGGGCAGCTACCTGCACGCGTTAGGACAACGCCAGCGCCTGCACCCGGTGGATGAAGTTCTCGCCGGTGCTGTCGATATCGTTGCAGTGCGCGAAACCGAGCGCATCGCCATGCAGGTGCGCACGCGCCTGCTGCCGTGACCCCAGGGCCACTGAGACTAAGAACGCTTCGCATGACAGGGACAATTAACGCGCGATGGATGGGGCACACCCGGCGCCGGGCAATCGCGCTGCTGGTCCTTGCCGCATTACCGCTGGCTGCCACCGCAGCAGCACCGCCTTGCGTGCCGCGTTACCCCTCACCGCAAGCCACCGCCGCGATGTTCGACCTGGCCAGCTCCACCGCGCAGGCACTGGATGCACTGCCTGGGGCACGGGTGGCGGTGTTGGCGCGCGGTGGCCAGGATTTGAGTCGCTATGGCCTGAAACACAGCCACCTGGCGTTCGCCATGCGCGACGACGATGGCATCTGGCGCGTGCGCCACCTGCTCAATCGCTGCAAGCGCGACGCCTCGCAACTCTATGTCGAAGGCCTGAGCAATTTCGTCGGCGAAAGCGCGGTCAGCCACGCTCTGCGTATCGGCGTCCTGAAGCCCGCGCTCCAACAGCGCCTGCAGGCATTGTTGAGTGACGCCGGCGAGCTCGCGCATCGCCTGCATGAAACGCGCTACAGCATGGTCGCCTATCCCTTCTCCACCGACTACCAGAATTCCAACCAGTGGGTACTGGAAGTGCTGGCCGCGGCGCTGGCAGCCGATGCGCAACCACCGACGGTCATCGGCGATCGCCGCGCAGCGCAGGCCTGGCTGCAAGCGGCGCGGTATCACCCCAGCATCCTGCATCTGGATGTGAAGCAGCGCGTGGGCGCACGTTTTGTCGCCGCCAATGCCACCACCACCGATCATCCTGTCGGCGAGCGCGTTTCAGGCAACTATTCGGTGGTCACCGTCGAATCGGTGCTCGATTTCCTGCATCAACGCGACGCCCTTGCACAGGAGCTGTCGATCCCGCCCGCCACTGCCACGACTGGAGCCACGCCATGACACGCCTGCTGTCTTCCCGGGTTGCCGCTGCCCTGTTGCTTGCCGCCCTGTCACCAACCTGCGTGCAGGCCGGGGAGATGACCACCCCGGGCGAGAAGTCCCAGTTCTATTCCGCCCTGGCGATGTCTGTCCCGGTGGTCGTCGGCAGCGCTATCGTCGCTTCTCCGTTCGTTGCCTCCTCCACGGCAGTAGACGCGATGCGCAATGGCAGCGGTCAACCGCGCACAGGCACGCTGCCACCGATGCGGGTCGATGCGGTGCAGACCTTGCCCGCGGGCGAACGCGAGGTCAGGCTGCAGGATCCGCAACAGTCTGAGGCCACCGTGATGCTGCGCTGGCCCGCGCGCCAGGACGACCCGGCAGCCGGGTTTCGCGTCGGCGACATGGTGTCGTTCCAGCCCAGCCCGGCCGGCAGTGGCGGGACCGTGCATGCGCCGCAGGGCCAGGCCCTGGCGTTCCTGCCAACCAGCGACGCGGCGGTGTACAACAGCAGCCGCAGCTGGTGATTTCAACGCGCTGAGCAACAACGCTGCCTGCACGGCGATCACCTGCACGCGGGCGCGCTGCGGGGGCAAGCGTCGGCCCGCAGCGGCCACCGCCGTGGACCAAGGTGCTGTCTATTCGAGTCGCGATGCGTGCGTGTTGCCTTGCTGCGGGCGGCGGTGACCTTGCATCGCCCATCGGTCGCGCCCCCAACCCTCGAAGCGGAGCAAGAGCGCACAGCACTACCACGCACTGTGCGCTCTCCCGCTCCCTCACCGCACCGACAAGACCCGCCCGCCAGCGCAGCGACACTGCCCGTTACGGATTGCTTGGAGAACGCGGAATGCCTGCCGGCGCCGCGTCCAGCGCGCCGATCATCAGCCGCACGATCGGGGTTCCCAAGCCAGTGGTGTAGTTGTACTTGCCGGCCATCGGCACGTTGTTGCTGACGACCCCGTTATTGCCGGGGATGCCGCGGTGGTAGGCCTGCGGGCCGTTGGCGGCCAGGCGATACAGGTAATCGTTGAGATTGCCCTGCCGGCCCTGCTTTTGCACCAGCAACGCGGCCACGCTGGCGAACTCCGGCGCCGCCACGCTGGTGCCGATCAAATTGGTGATGGCACCGGCCACGTAGATGGACACCGAGCTGGTGCCCTGCTGACAGGGATGCACGGCGATTCCCGGGCAACCACCGACCAGCATGCCGACATCGGGCAATGCGCGCATCGAGGTGCGTGTGCCGCCCAGCGCGCGCAGCTGATACGCCGGACGCTGGAACAGCGTGCTGACGCCGCCACCGGCACCCCAGTAGCCGCCGCTGAGCAGCGCGCCCACGCCATACGGGTCCTCGGCCTGCAACGGGTCGGCAAACGCGCTTTCGCTGAGGTAGCTCGCATCCAGGCTGCCCTTCTTGTAGGCAGTGAGCAGGTTGCCACCACCGACCGCGGTCACATACGCATCGGCGGCAGGCCAATGCACGCTGGGGACGTACCGGCCGTTCTTGCCCTCCACCAGGTATTGCGTGTCCGGGCAATCCAGGCCGGCATTGTCGCCGCTGGAGGCCACGAAGCTGATGCCCTGCGCGTTGCCTTGCTTGAAGACCGAATCGAACACGCCAAGGATGGAGGTGGCGTCCTTGCCGTTATAGGCCGCGGTGAAAACCTGTTCGCAGAGCCCGAACGAGGAGCTGACCACGTCGGCCTCATTGTCCTGCACGATCTGTCGGTAGCCGGCCAGGATGGAATCGATGGAGAGATCGGGGATCACGTACAGCAGCACGTGCGCGCCCGGCGCGCCGCCAAGCGCCATGTCCACATCGAGCGTTGCCTCGCGCGCCGCAGCGCGATTGCCATCCTGCACTCCTGGTTTGGCACCGGCCACATAGCGGCGCGCGTACAGCGTGGGATTGGCATGGTTGCCGGCATACCGGCTGAAGCGCTCGTGGTCGAACATCGCGGCGATGTCCGTGTCCAGCACGTCGCTGCCGATCAACACGGCGATCGTGCTGCCGCTACCGTCGAGCCGCTGCTGCTTCCCCGGCGCACCAATCATCGTCTGGTAGGACGGATAGCCGTAGGCCTGCTTGAGATCGTTGTACCAATAGCTGGTGGTGCCATCACCAGAGCGGTTGCCGGGGTCGGCAACCAACATGCGCGAATCCATGTGCGCCGCCGGCAGCCCGCGGCTCAGGCCGGTGACGGTGACACCGTTGGCACGCAGCGCGGCCGGCAGTTGCAGCGGAGCGGCGGCCGCCAGGCGCACCTGCTGGCCGGCCTTCAGATCGGCGACCAACGGCGCGGCAAACAGCCGCTCCACGCTGTCTGCATTCGCGCTGACATGCAGGGTTGGCCCCTGCTGCGCCACGGTCATGTGTGCGGCCTGCAGGGCGGCGCGCACCTGCGCGAGCTGTGCAGGCGCTGGACCAAAACGCCGCTGGAATTCGGCCGCCGACAGCCACTTGTGGTACTGCGGCGACAGCGGGTCCTGGATGTCGGCCAGCAGCGCATCCAGGGCCGCCTGGTCGCGTGATGGCAGATGCACGTCGAAGGACATGGGCGCTGCGCGCAAGCTGGCCGTCATGGCGTCATGCCTGGCATCGGGGACGGTTGTGGCAGCGCTGGCGCTGCCGAAGGCGAACAGCGAAGCGGACAACACGGCAGCCAGCAGCGGCCGACAGCGGATGCGAGTAAGCATGGATCTCTCCGGGGGAAAAACAGTGAGCGAGGCGCAACGGCATCGCAGGGGCGTGCACAAGCGCTCGCGGACCAACGGCGCGCGCATGTCGACACGGAAGCAGGAGGCAGGTGCCGGCTGCGCTCGATAGCCGCGGCGGCCGCACTACGCACGCCTGGCCGCTGCCGCAGACGACAGCAAGGCCAAAAGCTGCCAGTGCATCATCGCGACACTGCGCATTCGGCGGCTATCTCCATCGGCATCGGCAGGTCGCGTGGCGTGCAAGGGCCGCCATCAATCAGACGACGGGGTCAGGAGCCGGAACGATACGTGCGATGTCTACAGCTGAATTTCCAGCGGGCGAGATTGTGTCGCCACCAGCGAGGTGCGCGTGTCTGCGGCTGCAGGTGCCGCGGCATGCCAGCTCACCGCGCGTGGATGTCTCAAGCTGCACGCCGTTGCCGCGAGCACCTGCAAGCCCCCATTGCGCGCACATGCGCCCGCTCACACCACCCATGCATACGTCGAGGCCTGCCGCGCGCTTTGCGATCACCACGTGCTGCCGATGCGGGTGGGCGGGCGTCATGCGCACACGTACCCGATGACGCGCCGATGGCGTGGTGCAGGCGTGCCCCCTGTGCACATCGCGTGCCGACAATGCCGCCGAGCGTATGCGCCACCACGAACGCAGGCGCACGCACTTTTCGATTGCGGCCGCGATGTGCGCACGCGTCAGCTCGTTCGCCGCTCGCGATACAGGCACGGCCCGCCGGCAGGCGCTTGCGCAATACGGGATGCGGATCGTCGCGTGCCGACGCCATGGCCGGCGAGCGCATCGCTGCGCTGGTCCATCCCTGCCGTCGAAGCGATAATTGCGCGCCCCATCAACACCGTGCCGCCATGCGTCTTGCCTCGCCACCTGTCTTCGCCCCGCTTACCGCCCGTGCATTGACCTGGGCGGTGTTGGCGATGGGTGCGGTGGTGCTGTTGTCCAACATCCTGGTGCAATACCCGATCAACGACTGGCTGACCTGGGGCGCATTTTCGTACCCGCTGGCGTTTTTGGTCAGCAACCTGATCAACCGCCGCTTCGGGCCACGCGCCGCACGCCGTGTCGCCTGGTGCGGGTTTGCGCTGGCGGTGCTGTTGTCGTTCTGGCTGGCGACGCCACGCATCGCGGTGGCCTCGTGCAGCGCGTTCATCGCGGCGCAGTTGCTGGATATCCGCGTATTCGATCGCCTGCGCAACGGCAGCTGGTGGCGCGCGCCGATCGTGGCGACCACCTGTAGCGCCACGCTGGATACGGCAATCTTCTGGAGCATTGCGTTTGCCGGCGCGGCGCTGCCGTGGGTGAGCTGGGCCGCCGGCGATCTGGCCGTGAAACTCGGCATGGGTGTGTTTCTGCTCGGCCCCTTCCGCGCCCTGCTGTGGCGAAGTGCCCCGCGGGCGAACCGCTGACCTCGCGATAGCGAGCACATGATCGGTCCGCTTGCTGCGCAAAGGCCTCGCAGTGCAGCGCAACTTGGCGACGCTGCACACGCGTCGCTACAACGCCACCGCATCCTTACCGATGGGAAAGTCCAGGCCTTGCGCACGTGCGGTGTCGAAGACCACCCTGCGCGCCTGTTGAATTGCCGGCGTGGGCGCGATCAACCGTGGACGCCGATCCAGCGTGCAGGCCAGCCCTGCATCCACCAGCGTGGCGTGCGCGTCATGCAGCGGCGGCGCGGCAGAGGCGGGCAACCACTGCGCCAGCACCAGTGCATCGATCAATGCTGGCGTATCGCAGCACGCCAGCAAGTGCGGATGGTCCGCTGCCAGCCCCAGCACGCCGGCCTGCAGCACGAATTCCAGATCCACCAGGCCACCGGCGCCTTGCTTGAGATCCAGCCGGCCGGCATCGCTGCGATCCAGCTCGGCGCGCATGCGTGCGCGCATCTTGCGCACGTCTTCAAGCAGCTGCGCGGTGTCGCGCGCCCGCATCAACGTGTCGCGGCGCACCTGTGCGAAGGCATCGCACAGGGCAGCGTCGCCAGCAACTGCACGCGCACGCACCAGCGCCTGATGTTCCCAGGTCCAGGCGCGTTCGCGCTGGTAGTCGCGGTAGCTGGCAAGCGAGGACACCAGCGCGCCCTTGCCGCCGTCCGGGCGCAGCCGCACGTCGATGTCGTACAGGCGGCCGGCGCCGGTTTCGGCCGCCAGCAATGCCATCACTTTCTGCGCAAGCCGCGCAAACCAGCGCCCGGCGTCCAGTGGTCGCTTGCCGTCGGAGGCATCCACATCGCGCGGGTGATCGTAGAGAAACACCAGATCCAGATCCGAGCCGAACCCCAGTTCCAGCCCGCCCAGGCTGCCGTAACCGATGATGGCAAAGCTGCCGCCGGGCACCTGCCCGTGCGCTGCCACCATGTCGCTGCACGCCAGGTGCAACACGGTCTGCACCACCGCTTCGGCAAGCCAGGCCAGTTGCCGGGTGCTCTGCACCGCCTGCTGGCGTCCGTCCAGCGTGGCCAGTGCAATGCGGAAGCTCAACGCAAGCCTGCGCTCGTTGAGCTCACGCAGCGCCGCTTCGGTGTCGTCGATGTGCAGGGTGTCGGCGCAGGCCGCATGCAGTGCCGCGCGATCCGGCAGCGGGCCGCTGATGCGGGTGTCGAGCAATTCGTCCAGCAGCAACGGATAGGCCGCCAGCCGCTCGGCCAGCAGCGCACTGCGCGAAAGCACATCGACCAGGCGTGCGAGCGCGCTGGGTTGTTCGTCGAGCAAGGCCAGATAGCTGGTGCGGCGCAAGGTGGCCTGCAGCAGACCGAGCATGCGGCGCACGGCCGCATCCGGTTGGCTGGCGCGGGCGGCCGCGTGCAGCAGTGCCGGCATCACCCGATCCAGCCGTGCACGCGCGCCATCGGAGAGCGCGCGCACGCCGGAGGAGTGCGCAAAATCGGCCAGCACCTGATGCGCGCCCTCGGGATCGTGCAAGCCAATCCCCGACAACGGCGCTGCATCGGCCTGCGGCAGCGCGCGCCAGTACTCGGCAAGCGTGTCCGGTGCAGTGGCACGCACGCGCGGGGCCAGCAGCTCGGCGAACTCGGTCGCAACGCGCGTGCGCTGTGGCGTCAGCGCCTCCAGCAGTGCCGGCCAATCCGCGTACCCCAGCCCTAACGCAATACGCTCGCGATCCAGCGCGGTCTGCGGCAAGGCGTGGGTCTGCGCATCGCGCAACATCTGCAGGCGGTTTTCCAGGCGGCGTAGAAAACGATAGGCCGTGGTCAGCGCCTGGCCGTTCTCCTGATCGATCTGGCCTGCGGCGACCAGCGCCTGCAGGGCAGGCAGCAGCCGGCGTTCGCGCAGAGCCGGCTCGCGCCCACCGCGAATCAGTTGCAGCGATTGCGCCAGAAACTCGATTTCGCGAATGCCCCCAGGCCCGCGCTTGATGTCGTCCAGGCGGTCGCGTCGCGCCACTTCGGCAGTGATGGCCGCCTTCATCTCGCGCAAGCCATCCAGCGCGGTGAAGTCCAGATAACGCCGGTAGACGAACGGCCGCAATGTGTCCAGCCAGGCTTCGCCGGCGTCGATATCGCCGGCCACCGCGCGCGCCTTGAGCCAGGCGTAGCGTTCCCAATCGCGGCCTTCGCGCTGGAAATACTGGTCCATGCCGGTGAACGACAACGCCACACGGCCGGCAGTACCGAACGGACGCAGGCGCAGATCCACACGATGGCTAAACCCATCGGCGGTGGTTTCGTCCAGCAACTTGGCCAGTTGCTGACCCAACCGCGCGAAGTATTCTTCTGCGGCCAACGGGCGCGCCCCATCGGATTGGCCGCCCTGCGGATAGGCGTACACCAGGTCCACGTCCGAGGAAAAATTCAGCTCGCCACCGCCCAGCTTGCCCAGCCCGAACACCACCAGAGGTTGCACGCTGCCGTCCTCTGCAACGACCTTGCCATGGCGGGTGTCGAATTGCTGCTGCAACGCCTGCAGGCCACAGTGCAGGCAGGTTTCGGCCAGCCGGGTCGCGCCGGCCAGGGTGGCATCCACGCTGTCCAGCGCGAGCACATCGCGCCACACCAGGCGCGTGGATTCGGCGCTGCGGTAGCGCCGCAATTGCGCAGGCCACAGCTGCGGCTGCGCTGGATCCAGCTGCGGCACTGGCAGCGCTGGTGGATCGGGCTGCGCCAGGTGCTGCAGCAATGCCGGTTGCCGCGCCAGGGTATCGAGCGCGAAGTCGCTGGCGAGCGCGACCTGCGCAAGCTGCCGATCGAAATCGCCCCCCGGCCACGCCTGCTCGGCAGGCAGCGATTGACGGACGCGCGCCACCGCCCGCTCGATCAGGGCGGTGAGCGCAGGAGACACCGGGGCAGTAGGCAGCGACATGGCGGGATTCTGGCATTCCTGCGCGCAAGCGGCACGCGACTGTCGCCGCAGCGCAACGCAGGTGGGCAACAGTGCGATGACTGTGGCTGTCACGATGACTGCAATTGCCGTGTGCGATGTTGCCGTATGCGATGAGGCATCCAGCCAATCGACGTCGTGCGATAGGCGCAGCGCGCAGCGCTTGCTTCGATGCCTCCACACAGTGGCACGGCAAGCACCGGCAGCGGTGCAGAGGCGGGCGCGCAGTCCTGTCGATGGCATACACCCGGCACACACCGCGCTCGGTTGGATACCGTGTGCCACTGCAGGCACAGCAGGCAGCACCTGCGGGCGCGCACAACTGCACCGCTCGCCGCGGCATGTGCAGCCTTTCGGCGCTTTGAACATCTCGCTTACGCAGCCCTGACGAAGCGCATGCTGCACTGCGGCTTTCGCACGAGGCACCGCCATGTCGCCCACCACACTCCCCGCACAGTCGCTGCCCTCGCAGGTCCCGCTCGACACCGACGGCAACGACCCTGCACTGCCGCCCAGCCTGCCCTTCCTGCATCTGTGGACCGGCCCGGATGGCGACAGCCGCCTCAATCCCTCGCAATTGCCCGGCTTCGGCAGCAAGAGCGTGGGCGGCGGTGCGGCGCCGCAGTGGTTGCGGCCGTTCCCGGGCGAGGTGCTCGGCATCCAGTTTGCGGTGCTGCCGGTGGGCTGGGTGGGCGACTGGCACGAGAGCCCGCACCCGCAATGGGTGATCCCGCTGCGCGGCCGCTGGTTTATCGAAACCGGCGACGGCACACGGGTGGAAATGGGGCCTGGCGACATCCACTTCGGCCAGGATCAGGGCACCACCGATGCGCGCGGCCACCGCTCCGGTCAGTTGGGCGACGAACCGTGCCTGCAGATGCTGGTGCAATTTGCACGATCGCCGGGGGCTGCCACTGCGCATCCGTTCGGCCACCCGGCACCGCGTTGATGGATAGCTACTGCCGCGTTCGCGCACCCGGCGCTGCCCAGCCAGCCGTTTGCCCGCCCCCCATCACACAGCACGCGGCCCTGGCTGCGCGGCTGGGTGACTCGCGCCTGCAGACTCTCTATGACCAGGCCACCTGGAGCGAGGGCCCGGCCTGGTGGGAGGCGCAGCGCACCCTGGTGTGGAGCGATGTGGTCGGCCGCCGCGTGCTTGGCTGGCGCGAGGACGGCGCGGTGGACGTGTTGCTGGACGCCACCGCCTTCACCAACGGCAACGCGGTGGACGCGCAGCAACGGCTGGTGCATTGCGAACACGGGCGCCGCGCCATCACCCGCAGCGATGGCGATGGCCGTGCGCATCTGCTGGTGGGGCGCTTCGAGGGCAAACGGCTCAATTCGCCGAACGATCTGATCGTGGCGCGCGATGGCGCGATCTGGTTCACCGACCCGCCCTTCGGCCTGCTCAAGCCCAGCCAGGGCTGCCCGGGCCCGCAGGAACTGGACCATCACAGCGTCTACCGGCTACCGCCCGACGGCGGCGCCCTGCAGCGCATGGTCAGCCTGGATCACCCCAACGGGCTGGCGTTCTCGCCCGATCAGCGCGTGCTGTACGTGTCGCAGACGCCCGAAGGCGGCCCGGGTGGGCCGGAGATCACCGCTTTCGACTGGCACGATGGCGCACTGCACAACCGGCGACGGTTCGCGGTGGTGCCGGACGGCCTGGCAGACGGCTTCTGTGTGGACCACCAGGGTTGGCTGTGGAGCAGTTCCGGTGCCGGGGTGTGCATCTTCGACCGCGACGGGCAATGGCTCGGCCTGGTGCCGACCCCGGCAACGGCCTCCAATTGCACGTTCGATCTGCAGCAGCGGCGGCTGTTCGTTACCGGCGGCAGCGCGCTGTGGTTGCTGGAGCTGGGGCAATAAGCCACGCGGGTCTGGCGATTGCGGTGCGCGCGGGCGGCCGCCCATCGTTGCTTGGCCGGGGCTTGCCGAGTTCGCTATTTCGCGGCTCAGCGCTTGACCCGGCAACGTTCAGGCAATAAAAAAGCCCGCTTGCAGCGAACTGCCAGCGGGCTTTGCTCCCTCCCCCACGTCGGGATGCAGGATCATAGTGCGCGCCCCGAATGCGACTTGCACGCTGCACTGCAAAACAATACCAGGCAGTACAGAACTGGCGCTCTCCTTCACCCCAGCGCATGCGCTGTGGCGATCAAGGCAACAGGTCCGGCTGCGCGCGATACCACTCCGGCGCACGCAGCAGATGCCATTCGGGCGTGTCGCCGCGCAGGCCCACGGCCGCGCTCAGTAAACCCCACCGTGCCAGCAGGCTGCCGCTGCGTTGATTGCCCTGCAGACGCAGACGCGCATCGACCTGAAAACGTGCGTTGTGCGCCTGCAACCGGTCGATAACGACGGTTTCGCCTCGCCAGTGCGCGCGTGCGGTCAACTGCGCCTGCCCGGCATCCACCAGCCGTAGCATCCAGCCCGGAATCGAACGGTCGCGCGTATACAACGCCATCAAAAATGCCAGGTCGCGCACCTGGATCCGCACACGCCCATCCACCCCAACCGGCTGGCGCCATTGCATGCGCGTGTTTTCCAGCACGATGCGCGCCCACCAGCCATCGCGGCGCTGTCCATCCGGGCCGGTGAAGCCGACATTGCGCAGCTGGATGCTGCTGGCATCCAGACTGAAATTTTCCGCGTGCAAATCGCCGCGTTGCAGGCGCAGATCCGCATCCACATCGCCGCGCAACGCCAGGCCGGCAAACTGCAGCCGCGCCGCACGCGCCCCGATGCGCAGACCGCCCTTGCCGATGCGCCCACCCGGCTCGATCTGCAGATCGCCGCTGAGCACGCCGTTACCGCCATCAAAGCGCAGTTGCTGCTGCGGGAGATAGCGGTTGTACGCACGCAGGTCCGGGACGCGGGCATTGGCAAACACCAGGTGCGCGCGCGTGGCATCGCGCAGACTGCTCAGGTTGCGCGCATCGGCACGTGTCTGCAGATCCAGGCGCAGATCGCGGCCTTGCACGAATGGGCGCGTTGGCGCATCGCGATGAGCAATCGAAAACTGCTGCATCTGCAAGGCGAGCGCAGGCAGCAACTGCCCGTTGGCATCGGCGTCCACACGCAGGTCCGCACTGGCCTGGCCGGTGATCGCATGCCCCATCACGCCCACTTGCGCCTGCACATGCGGCACCTGCAGGCGGCTGCCCGCACCGAGCTGGCCACGATCGATCCGCAGATCGGCATCGACCAGGCCATCGCCTTCGAGCGTGAGCCAATCCACATCCGGAAACAGCGCGGGAATCCAGCTGAGCGAAGACAGCTGCCAATGCAGCCGCGCGTGCCCGGAGGTGCGCGGCAACAGGCTGCGCAGTGCCTGCAGCGGCAATTGCCTGCCCTGCACGCGCAGGTCGGCGTCCAGTGTCAGCCCGGCATCGGCCGGCTCGGGCATGCTCACCTTCAAGCGCATATTCTGGTCGACCTGCAGCTGCGCCGTCAGCTCGCCCAGCAATGCGGCCGGTACGCGCGTGCTGTCGTGCAGCGGCGCACGCCATTGCAGCCGACTACCAGGCTGCAAGGCACCGCGTACCCAACGTAGTTCGCCATCTGCACGCCCCTTGCCGGCGCGCGTTGTGAGCGTGTGGCGACCCTGCGCATTGCGTGTGACATCCAGTGCCGCCGTATCGCCATGCATCGCTACCAGCGCATCGGTGAGCTGCAGCACCGCCAGCCCGCGCGCCTGCTCCGCCCCGTGCCGCGCGATGCTGGCTTCGATGCGCAGCTGCCCATTGCGCATCACTTCGCTTTTGCCCCAATGCACACGTGCTGCTTCAAACACCGCACGCGACGGGAAGATTTCCAGCGGCCCGCCGCGCAGTTGCTTGAACAGGCCGAGCTGCACCTGGCCATTGCCTTCGATCTGCAGCTGACGCAGCGTCAGTGCCTGCACGTTGTCGGCGACGATGCGATCGAATTGCAGCGTCCACGCAGGAGCGGTCGATGGGACGCCGGCAGGTGCGTCGGCAACCTCGGCGGCCGGAGCGGATTGCGGCGTACCGGTGGATGCACCTGTTATCTGCCTGGGCGTCTGCGTGCTGGCTGAGACCTCGGCCCTGGTGGTCGGGACAGGGAGCTTGTCTTGCGTTGGCGTTGGCGTAACCGCTGCGCCAGTCACCGGTGCAGCAGCCACCTGCGTGCTTGGCGTCGGCGCTTGGACCACCGCAGCATGTGCGTCCGGCACGGCAGCCTGCATCCCACCGCGCACGCCGAACGCATGCAACTCCGGCACCAGCAGCTGCCGATGCAGCAACGGCACCAGCCGCACCTGCCCGCTCATGCGCTGCGCGCTGACGTTCCAGCTGTTCCGCGTCGAGCGGCCTTGCAGCTGCACACTCCACAGCGCCAGGCGACCCGGCCACCAGGTGACGCCGGGGCCCCAGTGCATGCTGAAGGTGTCCGGCTTGCGATTGAGCGCGGCCGGCCCGAGTGGTGTGTTGAGCACCAGATTGCCGAGCAGCAAATAGCTTGCGTACAGCGCAAGCAGCGTCAGCACAGGCCAACGCACTGCGCGCGGCAAGCGCTGCCAGCGGGCGCGAACAGGCATCGTCATGACGGCAGGCTCCTGAAGACCGCGCACGCGGCGTGGCGCAGTGTGCCAAGCGGGCCGTGAGTGCGATGCGCAGCGGCTGGCTGCGCCTGGGCAGCATTGCGCTGTCCGGTGCGCCTTCGGGGTGCTGCACGCGCTGCAGCGCTTGCCCTGCAACGGCCGCCGGGCTGGCCGCAGTACGCATGGCCTGAAGCAGCTAGCGGCTTACCTGGCTTTCGACACCGCCGGCAGCAGTCCCGGCTGTGCGTCGTACCACTCGCGTGCGCCGGCCAGATGCCATTGCCGCTGCTTGCCATCCAGTTCGATGCCGGCACCGAGCACGCCCCAGCGCAGATATAGGTCGCCGCGGCGCTGGGCATCGTTCAACGCCAGCCGCGCACGTAACGACAGCCGCGCATTCTCTGCATGCAGGTCATCGACCAGCAGCTGTTGCTTGCGCCAACGCAGCCGCCCGGTGGCATCCAGTTCGCCGGAATCCAGCAAGCCCAGCACCCAGCGCGGGTAGTCTGCGCGCTGCGCGAACACCGATAACAACGGCGCAATATCGCGCATGCGAACGGCCGCATCGGCATCCACCTGGAACGGCGCGTCGGCCTGAATGGTGCCGGCACCGACCTGCAGCTCGCCCCACCAGTTGGCATCGCTACCGTCGTCGCCCAGACGCATGTTGCGCAGGCGTACCCGCGTACCGCTGAGGTCGAAGAACTTGTTCTTGAAATCGGCGCGTTGCAGCCTTGCCTGCAACTGCGCATCGCCACGCATCTGCACGCCAGCCAATGCCAGATGCGCGCCCTGCCCGCGCAGATTCGCATGCCCGTTGCCGACGTCGCCAGATGCATTGAGCGCCACATCGCCGGTCAGGCTGCCGCTGCCACCGAGCAGGCGCACGTTGTTGCCGGGCAGATAGCGGTTGTAGACAGTCAGGTCGGGCACACGCGCATCGCTGAAACGCAGCTGCGCCTTGAGCGTTTCACTCAAGCGGGCCAGTTCGGCATCGCCATGCATCGCCAGCTGCAGATCGCGGCCATCCAGCAGGATCTGTTTCGGCGCGTCGCGTGGCGCAGCCTTGAAGGTGGGAATGCTGACGTCCAGATGCGCCTGCGGCGTGGCGGCATCGTCGATGCGCCCGTGCGCCCTGGCGATACCTGCCAGGCGCGTATCGAACACCTGCGCCACGGCCTCGACGCGCGGGATATCCAAGGTGCTGCCACTGGTCAGGCGGCCCTGCGCAAGACGCAGATCCGCTTCGACCAGACCGCCGCCTTCCAGCTGAAACCACGGCTTGCGCACGAACAGCTCGGCGATCCAGTTCAACGATTCGAACTTCCAGCGCCCGCGTACCTGTCCCGACAGACGCGGCAGCACCTGTGCCGGCTGCTCGAACGGAATGCTGCGCCCGGCGATACGCAGATCGGCCTGCAGTTCGCTACCGGTCTTGTCGTCGTGCGGCAGGCGTGCCTGCACGCGGATGTCGTGCGCCACATCCAGCTGCAATGCCAGCATGCCGCGATCGGTGGCACCGACACCGGCCAGCAGCGGCAGCCGCCACACCGCACGGCTACCCGGCTGCAGCGTGCCACCGTCCAGGCGGATATCGGCCTCTACGCGCGCCGCCGACGGCCCGCTGCGGATGTCCACATGCGGCGCACCGGTATCGATCTTCAACGCCACCGTCGCGGCCTTCAACTGCAGCCGGGCGCGGGTGATACCGAGCTTGCGCAAGCCCGGCGCTTCATCACGGTAATGGCGCGGAAACTGGAATTGCGTGTCCAGCTGCGCGCCATTGAACACCTGCACCCCGTCGTAGCTGACCACCGCATCGGTAAAGCCCGCTTCGGAGGGAAACAACTCCGACGGACCGCCCTTGAGCTGCTTCAGAAAACCGACCTTGCCGTGACCCTGCCCGGCGATCAGCAGCTTGCCCAGGCGTGCGCTGCGGATGCTGGTGCTGGTGATCGCGTCAAAGCGCAGGGTCCAGCCCTGGTCGCCACGTGGCGGCGGCGGGATGGGCTTATCCGAGGTTTCCACCTCCGCGCTCAGGCCGGTGGCATGCAGCCACGGCAGACGCACCTCGCGCCGGAACAACGGCAGCAGCGCCACGCGTGCATGTGCGCGGTCGGCGTGGAAGACATACACGGTGCGATTGGCCTGCCCGCGCATGCGCACGTTCCAGGCCATCACCTGCCCGGGAAACAGCGTCAGCGCCGGGCCGGTCTGCATGGTGAACTTGTGCGGCTGCCGGTTGGTGGCAGCATCGAACAACGGCGTGTTGAGAAAGATGTTGCCGGCCAGCAGATACAGCGCGTACAGCGCCGCCAGGACGACCACTGCAAGACGCCATGGCCGTGGCCAGCGCTGGAAGCGATCGCGAAGTGAGGGCATGGGCGCAGGCAGGAAAGAGTCTGCCGCCACTATCGCGGTTGCGCTGACGGCGAGGTGTGAACGTGGTCAGGGCCCGTTGTGGGGATTGGGGATTGGGGGTTCGCAGTTCGCGGTGGAGCTTGGAGCGGCACTGCTGGATGACAATTGCAGCAAAGTCGCGTCGTGACAGTGCGTGCATCGACGGCTTCCTGGAAACGCCGGGATCCATCACCCCGCGCCTTTAACGCTTCTCGAACTTCATTGCCGCCGCCGACATGCAGCGACATCGCAACGTCACGTGCCGAGCGGATAACGTTTCTGCCCGCTCGCTTGGTGTCGCAGGAAGGCTCTCTCCCCCTCCTTCCGATGAGCGTGCCGGGCCATCACTGGGTGGTGTCCAATCCGTCGGGCCGGCTCCCTGCGCCGGCCCGACGGATTGATTTGAGGGGTTGACGCTGCTGGCTCATTGCCAGGCTGTCGATATTTTTGTTCGTCATCGCTAACGGCACAGGTGCGCTGGATTGGACGTGCTGCAGCTGGATGCCTTGCGCATCGCGTTTCGCAGATTGAACGTGGCAAGCGTTGAGTATGCTGCGCTCGATCTACGATGTTGGATGGCTGTCTTCCGCCGTACCCTCACCCCAACCCCTCACCCGGGGGGAGAGGGGCTTACGCATTCGACGCGTAAACATCATTGCAGGCGCGTCACGCCGCCTCGGCGATCCGTCGCGCACGACGCGCGCGCACTGCCATCGCCAGACGTTCCAGCACCTGCACCGAGCTGTCCCAACCGATGCAGCCGTCGGTGATGCTCTGCCCGTAGGTCAGCTCGCAGCCTGGCAACAGCTCCTGACGCCCACCAACCAGGTGGCTTTCCACCATCACCCCGACGATGCGCGTTTCGCCGGCTTCCAGCTGACCGGCGATATCGTCGACGACCTTGGGCTGGTTTTCCGGATTCTTGCTGCTGTTGGCGTGGCTGGCATCGATCATCAGGCGCGCCGGCAAGCCGGACGTGTTGAGCACCTGACTGGCCGCTTCCACACTGGCCGCATCGAAGTTGGGCACCTTGCCGCCACGCAGGATCACATGGCAGTCCGGGTTGCCCGCCGTCGCCGCCACCGCGGTGTGCCCGTCCTTGGTGACGGCCAGGAAATGATGCGGATGCGAGGCCGCACCCACGGCGTCCACCGCAATCTTGACGTCGCCGCCGGTGCCGTTCTTGAAGCCCACCGGGCACGACAGCCCGGAGGCCATTTCGCGATGCACCTGGCTCTCGGTGGTGCGCGCGCCGATCGCGCCCCAGGCCACCAGGTCGGCGATGTATTGCGGGGAAATGATGTCGAGAAATTCCACACCGGCCGGTAAGCCCAGATTGTTGATATCGCGCAGCAGCCCGCGCGCCACGCGCAGGCCCTTGTTGATCTGGAAGCTGCCGTCCAGATCCGGATCGTTGATCAAGCCTTTCCAGCCGATGGTGGTGCGCGGCTTTTCGAAGTACACCCGCATCACGATTTCCAGCGCGTCGCCGAGCTGATCGCGCAGTGGGCGCAGGCGCTGCGCGTAGTCCATCGCAGCGACCGGGTCGTGGATCGAGCAGGGCCCGATTACCACCGCCAGGCGGTCGTCGCGCCCATGCAGGATCTCGTGCAACGCGGCGCGCGAGTTGGTCACGGTTTCGGAGGCGCGCTCATCGCACGGCAGCAGGGACAGCAGCTGCGAAGGCGGTGCAAGGGCTTCGATCTTGCGGATACGCAGGTCATCGGTCACAGGCGGCATAACAGTGTCTCGGTGGGCGGTGTTGCATCAGGGAGCCAGGCATTGCGGCAACAAAAAAGCCGCCAGTGTGCGCTGGCGGCTTTTCGGGAATGCTGCTGAAGTTTCCTTCAGGGTGAGCGCACTCCTTCCTCCGCCAGCGGCATCGGAAAACCGTAGTACCAAAAATAAAACTGGCTGCGGGGTGCGTTCATGGGATGCATTGATACCACGCACTTTTGCGCGTTGCCACTGTTTCATCGGCAACGGACGAGCGCGCCGGTCTGGCAGTTCTTGGTTTGACAGCGCCGCCGCTGCACGCGTGTTTCCCCAGCGTCGCTGCAGCCGTCCAGGTCCATACAAGTACTGCTTCCCGGACAAACTTCTAGCGCCAAGGCACCAAAAGTATCGTTTCACTTACGGCGCTTCATCTAGCCTTGATATGTAAATTTTTCCTTATAAGTCAGGCAGTTGTAATTCCTTATAAATTTATGTATCGTTTCACCAATCGTTTCAACGGCATCTGCATGCCACAGCCCGACGCAATAGAACGCCTGGTCACCACGCTGCGCATCAATGGCCCGTTGCGCGGCGCCGAGCTTGCGGCGCGTTTGGGAGTGAGCAAGGCAACACTTTCGCGTCTGGTTGCCGCTGCAGGAACTGCGGTGCGGCGTTACGGCAGCGCACGCGCCACCAGTTACATCGCCACGGGCGAGGTGCGGGGTGCGCGCGCCTGGCCGCTCTACCGCATCGACAGCGATGCCAGCGTTGTGGCGTTGGGCCAGTTGCATGCGCTCCATCAGGACCACTTCTTCGTGGAGCTGCTGCAGGAAAACCCCGTGCTGCTGCATTCGCCGCTGCATCTGGGCGTGTTCGAGTCGTTGCCCTGGTTTCTGGATGACCAACGCCCGCAGGGATTTCTCGGGCGCAACCTGGCACATCGCGTCTCCGGGCCGTTGCGGCTGCCCGAAAATCTCACGCTGTGGTCGCCGAGTGACGCGCTCATCGCGCTGCTGTCCGACGGTCACGACCAGCTCGGCGACCTGCTCGTTGGCGAGCAAGCGCTGGCTCGTGCGCTGTCGTCGGTCGACCAGCCTGATGACATCGACATCCAAGCGCGCCCGGAGGCGTATCTCGCGCATGCCGATGCCGCACTGCGCGGCGAGGACGTCGGCTCGTCCGCTGCAGGCGAACAGCCAAAGTTCACTGCGGTGCTGCGCGAAAATGGCGTGTATCGCCCGGTCATCGTGAAGTTTTCCGACCGCATCGATCAGCCTGCCGGGCGCCGCTGGGCAGATCTGCTGCAGATGGAACATCTAGCCAACCAGGTGCTGCTTGCCGGTGGCATCCCTGCCGCAACGACGCAGCGACTACAGGCAGGCCAGCGCGTGTTTCTCGAATCCACGCGTTTCGATCGCACACCGACGCTGGGCCGACGCGGTTTTGTCTCGTTGATGGCGATCTTTGCCGCGTTCTACGGGCAGTCTCAGGTCGGGACATGGCGCGCGCTCGCGCCGCTGCTCAAGCGCGATGGTTGGCTGAGTTCGGAAGATGCCGAGCGCCTGGAGGTGATCAGCTGGTTCGGCGCGCTCATCGGCAACACCGACATGCATCTGGGCAATGCAGCATTGATCCTTGCCGACACGCGACCGTTACGGTTGGCTCCGGTGTACGACATGTTGCCGATGGCGCTGCGGCCGGCATCCAGTGGCGAAGTCGTGCCCAGGGACATCGAGATTCCAGCGCCCACGGTCGGTCACTTCGCGCAGTGGCGACGTGCCGCAGAGATGGCCGAACAGTTCTGGCAGCGCTGCATCGACGATGACGCCTTGAGCGATCAGATGCGCGACATCGCCGTGCGCGCCTTGGCAAGCCTGCGCCGCACCGCAGCGCGTCTTGCCTGAGGGCGCGCTTTGCCTGCGCATGCCACCGCAATGCGCCGCTGCACGCCACGGCGATGAGGCCGTGGCGTGCCACACGGCAAACCTCACTCAAAACGTAAACACGTATTCCGCCGCCACTTCGCGGCCGATGGGGTTGAACAAGGTGGTGTTGTAGAAGCCGTAGCCGTAGAAGCGCTCCTTGTTTTCGTAGCCCACTTCGTTGAACAGGTTGTTGACGTAGAAATTGACCTTGGCGTGGTCGGTGATCTTGTAGCCGGTGCTCAGGTTCCAGTAGATCGCCGGGCCTACGCGGCCGAAGTAACGTTTGCTGGTTTCGCCCAGATGTACGTTGGCGGTATCGGTCACCAGGCACTCGTCGGAGGCGCTGGGTTGATAGCCGTCGTCGAAGCGCGCGCAGGTGCCCCAGTTGACGGCGCGCATCGAGCCAAGCCGGCGGAAGTACACCGTCCAGTCCCAGGCGCCGCCGTTGTCCCAATGCGCGCTGCCGCGCACACGGCTGCGCACGCGTTCGTCGCGGCGGTTTTCATCGCTGTCGGTGCGGTAGATCTGCTCGCGGTAGGCGATCAGGTTATTGTAGTCCAGCGACAGCTGGAAGTTGCCCCAGCCTGCAGTGGCAAGGCGATATTTCAGCGCGGCATCGATGCCGGAGGTTTCCATCTGCGCCAGGTTGATCGGGCCGCGCTCGATGCTGGCCAGGGTACCGTCGGCATTGCGTGTCACCCGCGAGGTGATGGTGTCGCAATAGCCCGCGCCGCCCGGATTGTTCCAGGTACCACCGCTGATGGTGGTGCCGGTGCGGCAGCCGGCTTCGGCCGACAGGATTTCGTCGCGATCCAGGTCCTTGATCATTTCCTCCAGCTGGATGCGGTAGTAATCCACGCTCAACGACAGCCCTTGTGCGATGTCCCACACCACGCCACCGGTGAACGAGCGGCCGGTTTCCGAGCGCAGATCCGGGGTGCCGCGACGGTTCACATCCACGGTGTAGAAGATGTTGTTGTTCTCGTCGTTGCAGCCGCCGGTGAGGTAGGCGCCGGAGGAAATGCAGCGGTACTGGTCGATCACGGTCTGGTTGGTGGAACTGGGTTCGCCCAGCACGTAGTGCATGTCCGGTGCGCGGAAGCTGGTGGCCACGGTGCTGCGCACCAGCAGGCTCTCCACCGGCCGCCATTCCAGGCCCGCGCTCCAGGTGGTGTCGCTTTGCGTGCCGACATCGGTCGGAATCGCGGCAGATGAGCGGTAGTTGCCGTAGCGGTCGTAACGGCCGGCCACATTCGCGCTCAATGTGGAAATCAACGGAATCTGAAATTCCAGCCCGGCCGAGCTGCGCAGGCGTTCGCCGCCACCGCTGTCCACCACGTCCACCGGGTAGCACTCGTTGGCGCATGGGTCCGGCGAGAGTTGATAGCCCTGCTTGGCGACCTCGGCCACGGTGGCAAAGCGGATCGGCCCGGCCCAGCCCTGCATCACATCGCCGCTCAAGCTGAAACTGGCTTGATTGACCCACGAATAGGCCGAGTTGCGCGACTTGGCCACCAGGTCGTCATACTGGTTCGACGACAGCGGCGAGTACAGCCGCGCTTCGTTGATCGCATAGATCGGCGCGCCATCGGCTGCGGTGCCGGTAGGGCTGCCAAGGAAGTACTCGGTGGCGCGCGCGGTATCGACGGTGCGGATGTATTCGTCCACGGTGTAGCGCGAGCGGCCCACGCTCAGCTCCCAATCGAAGCGGTCTGCCCAGACCCCGCGCAGGCCGGCACTGAGGTCCCAGGATTGTTCCTTGTTGTAGTTGGCCAGCCGGTCCCAGCCGCCGGCTTCGCGCCGGGTGAGCTGACGGATCAGGTTCAATGAGCGCCCGGTGGCCGCGTCCTGGAACGGGCCCAGATACGCGTACGGCGGGTCGTAGGTCCAACGGCCGATGCTGCGGTTGGCCGAGAGCGTGGCCCAGGCTTCGGTGGCCTCGCCGAATTTCCAGGTGCCGTAGAGATAGGCCGAATAATCTTCGCTGCCGGTGACCAGACCCCAATCGCCGTAATCGCGCGCCACGCCACAATAGTTACCGGCATTGCTGAGCGCGCCACTGTTCTGGTCGTAGCTCAGCCGCTGGGCATCGACGAACTCGCCGCCGAAGCGCGCACAGGTGCCCGCAGGCGGCGCCAGGCGCTCGTTGGTGTTGGCATCGACCAGGCTCAGGCCGGTGAACGGGTTGAAGCCGTACAGGCGGTTCTGGCCGGTCCAGTTGGAATAGGACATGTCGTCCGAATCGTCCATCTGCGGGCGATCGCGCCCGCTCAACGGGTCGCGCCTGGTGGCCTGCAGCGCGTAGGTCAGGCTCCAGTTCTCGCCGGTGCGCCCACCTGCCCAGGAGACGTCGAAACTGTCGCGCCCCCCTTCGGTGGCGGTGCCGCCGCGCAGCCGCACCTGGTCGCCCTGATAGTCGCGCTTGAGGATCACGTTGATTACGCCGGCCACCGCGTCGGAGCCGTAAATGGCCGATGCGCCACCGGTGAGGATGTCGATGCGCTCCACCGCTGCAGAGGGAATATTGCTGTAGTTGGAGAAGTTGCTTTCGCCGCCGTACGGCAGAGGGTAATCGGCCACGCGGTGGCCATTGACCAGCAGCAGGGTGCGGCCCGGGCCGAGGTCGCGCAGATTGATCGGTGAGGCGTTGGGCGTGTGCGAGCCCCACTGCGTATCGGCTTCCACCGAGCCTTGCTGATTCATGCTGTTGAGCACGTCGTAGACGGTGGCAAACCCTTCCTGCTGGATCTGCTGCGCAGAGATGGTGACCACCGGCTGGGCGCCTTCGACCTGCGCGCGCTTGATGCGCGAACCGGTGACGCTGACTGCATCCAGGGTGGAGGTGGCGCGCGGTGTATCCGGCTCGGTTTGCTGGGCCATGAGCGGTGGCGCGACGGCGGCCGTCAGCGCTAAGGACACGGAAATCGACAAGGCAAGACGATGACTGCGGCAGTTCATAAGATCCCCGGGAGAAGCCGGACGTGGCCGGCGTGGCAGTGCACTGCAACGACGTCCGCCAGCGATGCATGCACCGCTGCCCCTTGTCCGATGGCCCTCCGACCGCTCGGCGCAAACGCCTGCCCAGCGACGCTAAGGCTGCGATGACATCGGTGTCAACAGGTAGTCGCAGAGTGTGACGGCGATCGACGATGCGGCGGGCTGGGGGTGCCCCCACCACGATTTCTGCGCACCCAGCGCACTCGACCCTGCGCAGGTGGCAACAGGTCATGCGAGCACAAGTTGCCACCGTCCTGCGTTGCTGGTTCTTCCTGCAACGCAGGAGTTCGCATCGCGTTATGCCGGCCGGGCAGGCTTGTTCGAATGATGCATGTGCGCCAGCCAGTAGCCGCTGGCCGCTCCCTCCCATCAAGGAACCCCCCCATGGAGATCAAGAAACAGCAAACCGCAGGCCCCTCTTCTCTGGCGCCATTGCACGACACCCTTACCGACAGCGCTCCGGTCGCCGACGCCACATCGCCGACGCAAACGCCGCTCCACCCCAGCCTGTCGGCGCTGACTCCGCGCAGCCGTTCGCGCGCGTCCACCGCCGACTCCGAGCACGGCGCTTGGCCTTTGCCCTCGCACGACGCCGAACCGCCAGCCCATTCACCCGAACACGCCGCCGGCCCGTCCACCGCCGCCACGCTTGCCGCCCGCGCAAACGCTGCATTGGCAAGCGGCGTTCAGCAGGCTTACGCTGCGGTATCGAAGGGGGCGTCCAATCTTTGGTCGCTGGCGGATCTGCGCACCATGCTGCAGATCCATGCGGACGATCCTGCATTCCTGCAGATGGTGCGTCACACCGACCCGGAACGGCACGCGCCGCACGGTCTGGCCGCGTGCCGCCAGCAGATCACCCAGCTGCGCGATGTCATCGAAGCGGCAACCGGTCTGGAAGCACGCTTCCGTCAGCAATTGCTCGGCGACATCAAGGCCGTGGAAGACGCGCTGCAGCCGCTGGAGCATGGCACACCTGCGGCCGGGCGGGCGCTGAAGTCGCTGGCCAACCTGGTCAATCTGTGGCCACTGGTCGTCCCCAGTCCGTTTCTGGGCAACCAGGCCAAGACATTCGCCTATTCCATCGCCGCGGCAACCAAGGGCGTGATGACGCTTTCGGCCTCTGCACTGCGCCCCACCGCCGACGGGCTTCCGTTCCCGTTGATGGGCGGGCAGCTGGGGCGCGACGCCAACGAAATGCACTTCTACGCCATTTTGCTCAACGGACTGTTTCTCACCACCGAACTGCCCAAGAAATTCGGCAACCCGTCCATGCGGCACCAGGCCGAAGCAGTGGAAAACAACCCGGGATTTGCCGCGGCCGCATCGACCGCGTGCGCGGCGATGGTGCTCACGCCCTTCCTCTGGAACAGCCTCAACGTGCTCGGCAATCGACTGCAACACCAGGTGTCGCATCTGGGCGCCCAATTCGCAGAAAGCGCCGGTTTTCAGAGCCAGGCGCAGCGGTTGCGTGCACGCCTGACGCCCGGCCAGATCAGCGCGCAATTGCGCACGCAACTCAACGAGATCTGCGCCGCTCTGGAGAACGGCCGAGAAGCGTTTCAACAGGCACGTCGCGCGTTCACCGACCCGAGCCAAGGGCACGAGCTCACCCGCACGCTTAATGCCCAGTGCACGCACCTGCTGGAGACGCTGGACCAATGCAGCAAGCGACTGAGCAGTGCGCTACAAGTGGACCGGAACCAGGACCAGCCAGCCACCATCCCGCGCCAGGTCACCAACCACGACATTGCACCCAAGCTGGCACTGGCGTCGCTGGCGGCCGGAGTGACCGGGCTGACGGTCTACCTGATCCAACCGGATCGAATCGGCACGGTCGACCTGGTTGCCGACTCTATCCTTGTAACGACCGTGATGATGCAGTCGGCGCTCAACGCACATGCGACCCGCCAGGACGCAATGGAGCGCTTCAAGGCCATGTGCTCCGGCAGCTTGGTGATGGCGCTGGCCCTGGGCGTGGAGAAACTGTCCAAGACCTTGGCAGACAAGAGCCTGATCGAATCCTCGTCGGCATCGCCTTACTACGCCGGCGCGATCATGTCGCTGATGTCGATGACCATGCCGGGCCCGATGGCGCGTGGCGCAGAGCTGGCGATGAACTGGGGCGGCGCTCAGGTCATGCGGGTGTTCAAAGGGCCCGACGGCACCACGCTCGCAATCCGTAGGCCGTCCTCGCCCGAGGAGCTCATCCAGAACGTGGAAGACACGGCCAGATATGTGCAAAGCCTGTCGCCGGACCAGGCACAGGAGTACGCGCAGCGGGTCGGCGAGATCGCCCTGCAGGTGATCGAGGACGCCGGCGCGCAGGCGCAGACCAGGCCCAGCAGCAGCGTCACGATCACCGATATCGACGATATCGCCGATATCGAGGAGACGAACGACGACGCTGCGTTGGCCGCAGCCAGTGCATCGCCTGAGCAACGCTCGCCTGCGCACGCGCATCGGTCGCCGGATCAGGCCGCAAGCAGCACAGCGCCTTCGTCCTGACGGGACGAGCGCCGGTCATCGGCAACTGCCGCATGCATGCGCAAGCGTGAGTGACGCGCATAAAAGAACCCCGCCATTCGGCGGGGTTCTTTTACTGCAACAACCGAGTGGCGTGGATCAGAAATCCATGCCGCCCATGCCGCCCATGCCACCGCCGGCCGGCATCGCCGGCTCGTCCTTCTTCGGTGCATCGGCCACCATGGCTTCGGTGGTGATCATCAGGCCGGCGATCGAGGCTGCGTTCTGCAGCGCCGAACGGGTGACCTTGGTCGGGTCCAGGATGCCGAATTCGACCATGTCGCCGAACTCGCCGTTGGCCGCGTTGTAGCCGTAGTTGCCGGTGCCTTCCTTGACCTTGTTCAGGATCACGGACGGCTCTTCGCCGGCATTGGCCACGATTTCGCGCAGCGGGGCTTCCATGGCGCGCAGGGCGATCTGGATGCCGTGGGTCTGGTCTTCGTTGGCACCGGTCAGGTTACCAACGGCCACCAGCGCACGCACCAGGGCCACACCACCGCCCGGGACCACGCCTTCTTCGACGGCTGCACGGGTGGCGTGCAGGGCGTCTTCGACGCGGGCCTTCTTTTCCTTCATTTCGATTTCGGTCGAGGCGCCGACCTTGATCACTGCAACGCCACCGGCCAGCTTGGCCACGCGCTCCTGCAGCTTTTCGCGGTCGTAATCGGACGAGGTGTCTTCGATCTGGGTCTTGATCTGGCCGACGCGGGCTTCGATCGCGGCCGAGTCGCCGGCGCCATCGATGATCGTGGTGTTTTCCTTGGAAACCTGCACCTTCTTGGCGCGGCCCAGGTCCTTGATGGTGGCCTTCTCCAGCGCCAGGCCCACTTCTTCGGAGATCACGGTGCCGCCGGTCAGCACGGCCATGTCTTCCAGCATCGCCTTGCGACGGTCGCCGAAGCCCGGTGCCTTGACGGCCACGACCTTGACGATGCCGCGGATGGTGTTGACCACCAGGGTTGCCAGCGCTTCGCCTTCGACTTCTTCGGCCACGATCAGCAGCGGCTTGCCGGCCTTGGCCACGCCTTCCAGCACGGGCAGCAGGTCACGCACGTTGGAGATCTTCTTGTCGTGCAGCAGGATGAACGGGTCGTCCAGATCGGCCGACTGGCTCTGCTGGTTGTTGATGAAGTACGGGGAGAGGTAGCCGCGATCGAACTGCATGCCCTCGACCACGTCCAGCTCGTTTTCCAGGCCCGAGCCTTCTTCAACGGTGATCACGCCTTCCTTGCCGACCTTCTGCATCGCTTCGGCAATGATGTTGCCGATCGACTCGTCCGAGTTGGCCGAGATGGTGCCGACCTGGGCAATCGCCTTGTCGTCGGTGGTGGGCTTGGAGATGTTCTTCAGCTCGATGACGGCGGCCTTGACGGCCTGGTCGATACCGCGCTTGAGGTCCATCGGGTTCATGCCGGCGGCCACGGCCTTGGCGCCTTCGCGGATCAGGGCCTGGGCCAGCACGGTGGCGGTGGTGGTGCCGTCGCCGGCGTTGTCGTTGGTCTTGGAAGCGACTTCCTTGACCATCTGCGCGCCCATGTTCTCGAACTTGTCAGCCAGTTCGATTTCCTTGGCGACGGAGACGCCGTCCTTGGTGATGGTCGGCGCGCCGAAGCTCTTCTCGAGCACGACGTTGCGGCCCTTCGGGCCAAGGGTTGCCTTCACGGCATTGGCAAGCACGTTGACGCCACGAACCATACGGGTACGTGCGTCTTCACCGAAACGAATGTCTTTAGCAGCCATTGTCTGAAACTCCGGGATTTGAGATTGGGGATTGGGAATTCGCTAGAGCGGGTTCCGGGAGGGATGCGGGATCAGCTGCGCCAAGCGCACTGACCAATCCCGAATCTCGACTCCCGAATCCCGCCGTCAACGGCTTGAGCCGATGACGGCCAGAATGTCGTCTTCGCGCAGCACCTTGTACTCGATGCCTTCGGCCTTGTAGCTGCTGCCGGCGTACTGGCCGTAGATGACCTTGTCACCGACCTTGACCGCCGGCGCGCGCACGCTGCCGTTGTCCAGCGGCTTGCCGGGGCCGATGGCGACGACTTCACCCTTGGTGGACTTTTCCTTGGCGGAGTCCGGGATCACGATGCCGCCGGCGGAAACTTCGTCGGCTTCGATCGGCTTGACTACAACGCGGTCGTGAAGCGGCTTCATGCTCATAGAGAAAGACCCTCTTAAGTGTTTGATTGTTCTGGAAATTATCGGCGATGTTAGCACTCGCATATGACGACTGCCAGCACAGCGCGCGGAAAAAACCCGACTGAGCGGGTGCGGGCCAGAGATTGTGCTGCGCGGGCGGCTTTCAAGGGCTGGGCGCAAAAAATTTTTCGTCTGCGCGGTCTCATCCAGAGGCTAGGACAACTGCGGCGGCGGCCCGCAACGCGTCCTGCGCGTGCGCATCGGCAGCGGCGGCAGGGCCGATGCAGGCGCTCCTTGCCCGAAGCCACACCGCGCGAAGCAGCGCCGCCGCTGATCTCCCCGCAGCCTGCGCGTGCCCCATGCCGCGCAGGCCCAGGCGCGCATCCAGTCGCGCTCTAGAAATGGAACCAGGTTCCACCGTTTGTCATGCGCACGTTTTACAGTCGGGAGCGCATTCCCCGATCACAAGGAGCTGTCGATGAGGTTGCCGTCCCGTGCTGTGTCCCTGCGTTGCACCCTGCCCCTGGCCTGCGCGTTCGCGCTGAGCGCCACGGCCGCCAATGCGGCGGTCTTCATCAACGAGCTGCACTACGACGACGCAGGCGCCTCCGGCGACAGCGGCGAAGGCGTGGAAGTGGTGGCCACCGCCGGCGAATCGCTGAGCGGCTACCGCATCTATCTGTATAACGGCAGCGCCCCGAGCGCGGCCACGGTCTACGCCAACACCGCGGTGCCGGCCGGCAGCCCGGTCAGCTGCGGCAGCCAGGTGCGGCTGGCCACCGTGAGCTACGCCAGCAACGGCGTGCAGAACGGGCCCAACGACGGCGTGGCATTGGTCGACCCCAATGGCCAGTTGGTGCAGTTCCTCAGCTACGAAGGCGCCATCACCGGCGGCGGTGGCCCGGCGGCCGGGGTCACCAGCCAGAACCTGCCGGTCAGCGAGAGCAACAGCAGCGCGGTCGGCAGTTCGCTGCAACTCACCGGCACCGGCAGCGCGGAAGCGAACTTCAGCTGGGCCGGCTCGGCGGCGCAGACCTTTGGCGCCTGCAACCGCGGCCAGACCTTCAACGGCAGCGGCGGCGGTGGCGGCAGCACGGGCGCACCGACGATCACCAGCACCTTGCCGAACCAGGGCGCCACCGGCTTCCCGGCGGCCGGCGACCTGGCGGTGGGCTTCAGCGAAGCGGTGACGTTGAGCAGCGGCGCGTTCGCGCTGAGCTGCGCCCGTTCCGGCAACGTGGCACTGAGCTACGCAACCACGGGCACCCGTTTCACCCTGTCCACCAACACCGCCCTGGTCGGCGGCGAGCGCTGCACCCTGGCCATCACCGCCAGCGCCATCCGCGATGCCAGCGGCCTGAGCCCGGCCGCCAACCAGGCCATCGCCTTCACCGTGGCCACTGCCAGCGGCGGCGCCACCGGTTACTACTCGCGGGTCAACACCGCCAATGCCAGCCAGCTGCGCTGCTCGCTCAACGCCACCATCCGCGGCCACACGGTCTACCCGTACAGCGGCACCGGCACCAATACCTGGACCATCCTGGAGATGGCCGACGAGGACCCCAACAACAGCGGCCGCATCCTGGACGCCTACCGCAACCGCAGCTACGCCAAGGGTAGCGACCGGGCCGGGACCGGCAGCGGGCTGACCTACAACCGCGAGCACACCTGGCCCAACTCGCTGGGCTTCGGCAGCGCCACCGGCGACCGCGGCCTGCCGTATGCGCCCTACACCGACACCCACATGCTGTACCTGACCGACACCACCTTCAACGCCGACCGCGGCAACAAGCCCTATGCCACCTGCACCAGCAGCTGCGGCGAGCGCGTGACCGAGGTCAACGACGGCAGTGGCGGCGGCAGCGGGCGCTATCCGGGCAATTCCAACTGGGTGCGCACGCCCGACGGCAACGGCGGCACCTTCGAAGTGTGGGGCAAGCGCAAGGGCGACATGGCGCGTGCGGTGATGTACATGGCGATCCGCTACGAGGGCGGCACCGACGCGGCCACCGGGCAGTCCGAGCCGGACCTGGAGCTCACCGACGACCGCAGCAAGATCGTGCAGACCTTTGCCTCGCCGGCCTACATGGGCCTGCTGTCCACGCTGCTGGCCTGGCACCAGGCCGACCCGCCGGACGATGCCGAACGTGCCCGCAACCAGGTGATCTTCAGCTTCCAGGGCAACCGCAACCCGTTCGTGGATCACCCCGAATGGGCCACTACCGGTCTGTTCAATTCGGCCAGACCGGCCAGCTGCCAGCTGGCCAACTGAGCTGCGCCGGCCCGGCGCATGATGCGACGGGCCGGTAGAGTTGGGTCATGCGGGAAAAGACGTACGGGAACCGGTGGCGGCCAGGCGCCGGTGCCGACGGCGTGCTTCGCAGCAGACAGCACGCCCTCGATCGGATCCGATGCTGGTAACTAACGCCGGGCGTGGCAATGCGTAGCCTCCGCACCGACATGCGGAATTTCAACAACGCCTCGCCAACGACTGCTGCCTCCTCGCACGCGAGCGAAATAATCGTCGGGGCAGCCCGCGCAACGCACGCCGCAGACGTTGTCGGCCAGTCTTCGCAACCGAGCCCGCGTTCTTAGCCCTGGCATGGCCGGCGCAGTGCGGCACGCGCTACTTGCCGGCCCCAGGCCGCCGCTGCACGCAGGCACGGCCGCCCTGCCCTTCCGCACGGCGAAGGCAGCGAAGTTGCCACTGTTCCGGAACCGGCGGTCGATCCCCCGCAGGCAGGGGATTACACTGGCAGGTCGAATGAGCGCACCTTCTCTCCATTTGTTGTTCAGCACCTGCCCGGACGCCGACAGCGCCGACCGCATCGCGCACGCGTTGCTTGAAGAGCGGCTGGCGGCCTGCGTCACCCAGCTGCCTGGCGCGCAATCGCTGTACCGCTGGAGCGGCGCGATCGAGCGCAGCACCGAAGTGCAACTGCTGATCAAGACCTGGGACGACCGCCTGCCCGACGCTATCGCGCGGTTGCAGGCCTTGCATCCGTATGAACTGCCGGAAGCGGTCGCTGTCCAAGCCAGCGCCGGGCTGCCGGCATATCTCGATTGGGTCCGGGCCGAAACCCGCAAGGAATCCTGACGTCCATGAAGTCTCTGTCCCGCTGGATCGCCCGCTGCGCGTTGCTGGCCGCCCCCTTGTTCGCCGCGCCGCTGGCGTTACTGGCACCTGCCCCGGCGCAGGCGGCAGTGACCGAAGCCGACCTGCTGCCGGTGGACCAGGCCTTCGCACTGAGCGCCACCGCCGACAGCCGCGACCGCATCGCGTTGAGCTGGAAGATCGCGCCGGGCTATTACTTGTATCGCCACCGCATCAGCGTCAAATCCGGGCAGGGCTTTGCTGCCGGAGAGCTGGCGCTGCCGGAAGGCGAGAGCAAGCACGACGAGTTCTTCGGCCAGGTGCAGACCTACCGCAAGCAGCTGCAGGCCACCCTGGCCGGCAAGGCCGTGCCGGCCGTGCAGACCGCCGTCCTGCAGGTGCAATACCAGGGCTGCGCCGATGCCGGCGTGTGCTACCCGCCGCAGCGGCGCGAGATCCGCGTCAGCCTGCCCGCCGCCGCCGCGGCCGGCGCGTCAGCCACCGCCCCGCAACGCGAAAACCTGGGCGCGCTGGTGCCGCGCAGCGCGGCAGGCCCGCGCCTGTTCGGCGCCCCCGGCCAGACCGCCGGCGTGGACGCGCTGCCGCTGCCGGCCGAGCAGGCCTTCACGTTCGAAGCCATCGTCGGCGACGGCAACAGCCTGCTGCTACGCTTCACCCCGGCGCCGGGCTATTACATCTACCGCGACCGCACCTCGTTGGCGCTGGAAGGCGCCGGCGGCGTGCGCACCGGGCTGCCGCGCTGGCCGCAGGGCAAGGCGCACCGCGACGAGCACTTCGGCGATGTGGTGGTGTATTTCGACCAGGCCGAAGTCACCTTGCCGCTGCTGCGCGATCACCCCGACCCGGCGCATCTGACCCTGGTGGCCACGTTCCAGGGTTGCCAGACCGACGGCATCTGCTACCCGCCGATGACCCGCCGCGTCGCCCTCGACATCCCGGCCGGCACGGTGTCGCCGCAGAACCAGGCGCAAGCCGCGCCGTTGATGATTTCGCCGCTGGCCGCCGGCCAGGCGCCGGTTGAACCCGCACCCGCCGCCGATACTGCCGGCCCGGTCGCCGACGCTTCGGCCGGCAACCCCCAGCGCACCCCGCCACCGCATACCGACAAGGGCCTGCTGGCGATGCTGGTGCTGGCGCTGCTCGGCGGGCTGGTGCTGAACCTGATGCCGTGCGTGCTGCCGATCCTGTCGCTGAAGGTGCTGGGCCTGGCGCACAGCGGCGAGAGCCGCAGCCACGCGCGCAGCCATGCCATCTGGTACTCGCTGGGCGTGCTGGTGTCCTTCGCCGCCATCGGCGGGCTGGTGATCGGCTTGCGTGCAGCCGGGCAGGCCGCCGGCTGGGGCTTCCAGCTGCAGCAGCCGTGGTTCGTCGCCGCGCTGGCGTATCTGATGTTCGCGGTGGGCCTGAGCCTGTCGGGCGTGTTTACGCTGGGCAGCAATCTGGGCGGCATCGGCCAGTCGCTGGCATCGCGCAACGGCCCACTCGGTGATTTCTTCACCGGCGTGCTGGCCTGCGTGGTGGCAAGCCCCTGCATCGCCCCGTTCATGGGTACCGCCCTGGCGTATGCGTTCACCGCACCGGCGCTGCTGGCAATGCTGGTGTTCCTGGCGCTGGGCCTGGGCCTGGCGCTGCCGTTCCTGCTGATCGGCTTCATCCCCTCGCTGGCGCGGCGCCTGCCCACGCCCGGTGCGTGGATGGAAACGCTCAAGCAGGTGCTCGCGTTCCCGATGTATCTCACCGCGATCTGGCTGCTGTGGGTGCTGGGCAAGCAGCGCGGTGTGGATGCGCTGGCGTTGATGCTGGTCGGTGCCACCCTGCTCGCCTTGGGGCTGTGGTGTTTCGAACGCAGCCGCTGGAAGAGCCACCGCCTGGGCATGGGCCTGGCCACGGTGATGCTGGTGCTGGCGCTGGTGCCGGTGGTCGCAGTCACCCGCCTCAGCCTGCCCGCGGCCACCGCGGCCGAAGGCGTGGTGGCGTTCTCGCCGCAACTGCTGGACCGCCTACGCGCCGACAACCGCGTGGTGTTCGTCAACATGACCGCCGACTGGTGCGTGACCTGCAAGGCCAACGAAAGGAACGTGCTGAGCAGCGCCGAATTCCGCGATGCACTGCGTCGCGTCGATGCGGTCTACATGAAAGGCAACTGGACCAACGTCGACCCCAAGATCAGCGCCTTCCTGGACCAGCACCAGGCCGTCGGCGTGCCGCTGTACGTGGTCTACGGCCCCGGCGCGCCACCGGCGATCCTGCCCACGGTGCTGACTGGCGCGATCACCGAGGATGCCTTGCTGCGCGCGGCGCGGTGAGTCGCGTTGTGAGTGCAGGCAAGGGTGTGATGTTCTGCGAACGCGTCGAGGGCGACACACCAACCCCGGCAACGCCACCCAGGCTGCGCACGGCGCTGCACTGACATAGATCGTTGTGGCGGCGCTGCCGCTGCAATGCGCAAACAGATCCGGCGGCCAACGGCGAGCATCCGCCGGCTGTTGGTGGTCGCAGCAGACACGCCAGCGTCGATTGGCGGCATTGCTGGCGGTGCGACTTGCGACACGCCACTGCGCCATTGCCACCGCAGGCCGCCCGGGCGATCGACCACCACGCGAGGCAGCGCGATCGAAGACCCAAACGACGAACTGCTGCCGCGGGCACAAAACCCCGACGCGCGGCTGTGGAGGATGCAGATATCCAAACCGGCAGCACTGCCGACCTGGCCGTGTCGCCTGATTGCCGGGCCCAAGCGCATCGAGCCTGACTCCACGCCGACGCGTAGAAGCTCTACGCACGGCAGGCGGCGGGCCCTCGCAACCGGACCTGTTCTGCCCGGATGCCCGCCAGCACTCGCACCCGCCGCAGCCACTGCGCACTTTCAATCGAACGTTTAAAACACGCACAACTTCGCCTATCTGGACAGCAACGCCCACATCGCGCAGACTTCGGGCCTTTCCACTCTGCTGGATCCCATGGCCCACCTGCTGCTGTTGCACGGCCCCAACCTCAACCTGCTCGGCACCCGCGAGCCGGAGGTCTACGGGCGCACCACGCTGGCACAGATCGATGCGGCCCTGGTCGACCATGCGCAGGCAGCCGGGCATACGCTCAGCTGCCTGCAATCCAATGCCGAGCACGTGCTGGTGGACCGCATCCACGCCGCACGCGAAGACGGCACTGCCTACATCCTGATCAACCCGGCCGCGTTCACCCACACCTCGGTGGCGCTGCGCGACGCGCTGCTGGGCGTGGGGCTGCCGTTTGTGGAAATCCATCTGTCCAATCCGCATGCGCGTGAACCGTTCCGTCACCACAGCTATCTCAGCGACAAGGCCGAGGGCGTCATCTGCGGTTTTGGCGCAGACAGTTACCGGCTGGCGCTGGAAGCGGTGATTGCGCGCCTGGAGCGCGACGCATGACACCTGCAGCACCGACCTCGGCCAGCGTGCCTGCGTCCTGACCCTATTCCCGCCGGCATCCGCCGGCACTCCCCACCGTTTCACTTCCAGAGGCCCTTATGGATCTCCGCAAAATCAAGAAACTGATCGACCTGCTCGAAGAATCCAATCTCGCCGAAATCGAGATCAAGGAAGGCGAAGAAAGCGTGCGCCTGGCGCGCGTGCCCAAGGGCACGGCGATGATGAGCGCCCCGGTGCAGCAATACGCGCCGGCCCCGGCCGCACAGGCGCCGGCTGCGGCCACCATGCCGATGCAGTCGCCCACCGAAGCCTCCACCGGCGGCGCCAAGCAGGGCGCAGCACTGCCCGAGGGCCACGTGCTGCGCGCACCGATGGTCGGCACGTTCTACATCTCGCCCGCACCGGACAAGCCGGCCTTCGTCACCGTTGGCCAGCAGGTCAAGGCCGGCGACACCCTGGCGATCATCGAAGCGATGAAGATGTTCAACCCGATCGAAGCCGACGCTTCCGGCACCATCGTGGCCATCCTCGGCGAAACCGGCCAGCCGGTGGAATTCGATCAGCCGCTGTTTGTGATTGGCTGAAGCGCCGGGATTCGGGAATCGTGATTCGGGATTCGCAAGAGCGACCGCATGAGCGCCTGACGGTGTGGCGCGATGCGATGTCGCTTGTCGAAGCGATCTACCGCCTGAGCCACGATTTTCCCGATTCCGAACGTTTTGGACTGACAGCACAGATGCGGCGTGCGGCAATCAGCGTACCGTCCAACATCGCCGAAGGTGCTGCACGGCGCTCCACCGCCGAATACCTGCGTTATCTCTCGATGGCGCGAGGCTCGCTGGCGGAGCTGGACACGCAACTGCAGATTGCAACACGCCTGCAGTTCGCATCGCCCGGTGCGGCAACTGTCGATCTGCTGAATCGCACGTTTGCCAGGCTCAATGCATTGATCCGCACGCTGGAACAATCGCGCCATCTGCGCGAATCCAGCGCCCTGTACGACTCCCCAATCCCGAATCCCGAATCCCATGCTCGATAAAGTCGTCATCGCCAACCGAGGTGAAATCGCGCTGCGCATCCTGCGCGCGTGCCACACGCTCGGCATTCGCACGGTCGCGGTGCATTCCACGGTCGACCGCAACCTCAAGCACGTCGCCATGGCCGATGAGTCGGTGTGTATCGGCCCGGCCGCGTCCAGCGACAGTTACCTCAACATCCCGGCGTTGATCGCCGCGGCCGAGGTCACCGATGCGCAGGCCATCCATCCCGGTTACGGCTTTTTGTCGGAAAACGCCGACTTTGCCGAGCGCGTGGAAGAATCCGGCTTCATCTTCATCGGCCCCAAGGCCGACACCATCCGCCTGATGGGCGACAAGGTCGAAGCGATCCGCGCGATGAAGGCCGCTGGCGTGCCGTGCGTGCCCGGCTCGGGCGGCCCGCTGGGCGATGACATCGTCGCCAACACCAAGGTGGCGCGCGAGATCGGCTACCCGGTGATCATCAAGGCCGCCGGCGGTGGCGGCGGGCGCGGCATGCGCGTGGTGCATTCGGAAGCGGCGCTCAAGGCCGCGATCGAGACCACCAAGTCCGAAGCCAAGGCCGCTTTCAGCAACGATCAGGTCTACATGGAGAAGTTCCTGGAAAATCCGCGGCACGTGGAAATCCAGGTGCTGGCCGACGGCCAGGGCGGTGCGATCCATCTGGGCGAACGCGATTGCTCGATGCAGCGCCGCCACCAGAAAGTAGTGGAAGAAGCCCCCGCACCGGGCATCACCGAAGAACTGCGCAACGCCATCGGCAAGGTCTGCGTGGACGCCTGCATCCGCATCGGTTACCGCGGCGCGGGCACCTTCGAATTCCTGTTCGAAGGCGGGCGTTTCTACTTTATCGAAATGAACACGCGTATCCAGGTGGAGCACCCGGTGACCGAGCGCATCACCGGCATTGACCTGGTGTGCGAGCAGCTGCGCATCGCCGCCGGCCACAAGCTCAGCATCAAGCAGAGCGACATCGTGCTGCGCGGGCATGCGATCGAGTGCCGCATCAACGCCGAAGACCCGGAAACCTTCATGCCCAACCCGGGCCTGATCACCGCCTTCCATCCACCCGGTGGCCCGGGTGTGCGTGTGGATACGCACATCTACGCCGGCTACAAGGTACCGCCGAACTACGACTCGATGATCGGCAAGCTGATCGTGCACGGCCCGGACCGCGAAACCGCGATCGCGCGCATGCGCGTGGCGCTGAGCGAGATGGTGGTGGACGGCATCAAGACCAACATCCCGCTGCAGCAGCGCATCATGCGCGACAAGGGCTTCCAGGCCGGTGGGCAGAACATCCACTACCTGGAAAAGCGCCTGGCCGAGCGCAAGAACAAGTCGATCGCGTTGACCTGATCGCAAGCGCCATGGCAAGTTGCGAAAAAGCCCGGGAAACCGGGCTTTTTTGTTGCTCCCTGGGGCGTCGCGCCACACTGCATCGCGCCGTCAGCCCTGCAAGCCAGCCGGTCCATGCGTAGGAGCGCAGCCGGGCGCGATGGGGCGTTATCGGTAGAGCCCTGTCGCGCCAGGGTGCGCTCTCACGGAACCGAGTGTTCGAAGACCGATGGCGCAAGCAGCGCCGGATCCGATGTGCAGTTCTTCGGTCATCTGCAAACGTGACAGTGGCTGGGCTGCGCCCCGCACGCTCCCGCCGGTGCCGCCCGCGCTACCGGATGCGCAGCGGCCGTGCTCTAGCGACACGCGACGCGCTGCACGTTCACCGCCGCGGCGCAGGCGCCTGCTGGCTGCCGGGCACCGGCACGATGCCGCTGGCCGATGACGGGTCGACCACGGTCATGGTTTCGGTGGAGCCGTCCGGCCACACCACCTGAAACGTCGAGCCTGCCGGCAAGGTGGAAAACGGCATGGCGCTGCTGGCGCGGTACACCGCTGCAACCTGGCTTGCGCCGTGCCGGCGCTGCTGTTCGTCGGCGGTGACGCTGGTGGATTTCACCGACAGCGGCTGGTAGCGATGATCGGCGGTATCGATCATCACGATGCCCACCGCCGCCGCCGAATACGCCACGAACAATGCGACCCAGAACCAGAACTTGGCGCCATGCGCCAACCGACGGTAATTCATGACTGCGCTCCCGGCTCGGATACCAATTTATCGACCATCTCATCCACCCTGTCTGCTCCCTGCCGCGGCACCGCGGCATCGAATACGAACGACACAAAATCCTGCGCGGCATCGCGCGAGCAGATGCCGGCGTTGGCGCAATAACTGGTGACCAGGGTGCTGTCGGCGCTGCAATCCAGCCCCAGCCGGCACGCGGCCACTTGCCAGGCCAGTTCGGCGAACTGATCGCCGGCCACATAGCCTTGCAGACTGTCATCGCCGCTGGCGCGCGCGCCCATGGCCGGGGCCAGGGCCAGATAGGCTTCCGGATCGCGCGAGGCCAGCACGCGTTGCACCAGCGCGCGCTTGTAGCCGGGCGATGCCTGCAAGGGTTCGCCCAGTGCCAGCATGGCGGCCTCGGCGGCCAGGCTGCCGGCACGCGCCGCGGCCTGGCGTTGCTGGGCGACCACGCGCACGCTTAATCCATCGGCGAGGGCAAAACCGGCGCAGCGCTGCGCCACGCGCTCACGCGCGGCGTGCATCGCCACCACCCCGGGGGTGTGTTGCGCGGCGATCCAGGCACTGTCGGCGGCATAGCCGGACGGGCTGGCCGCATAGGGCGCGCAGTAATCGTAGACACGGCTCAATCGCCAACCTGCTTGCGCATCGCCGGCACGTACCTGCTGCAGCAATTGCTGCGCGTAGCGGTACAGATCCGGTTGCGCTTCCACCGCGTCGCGGTAGGGCAGCTGCAGTGCCGTGCCGTGCTCTGCAAACGCGTGCTGCGGCGTTGTCACACCGCTGAGGTGCGCAGTGCTGGCAGAAACAGCCACTGATCGGTGAGCAGCGTGCTCGGCCGGCTGCGCGCGCACATGCCACCACCCGGCCGCCGCAAGCGCGGCAGGAGCGAGCAACAGCCAGAGATGGCGGGCACGAACAAGCGGCATGACAGGCGGCGACCCTGCCGCGGCAACACCCGCAGCGACGGCGCGGAGTCTAGCACCCGCCCATGCGCACAGCCGCGGCCAAGCGGACGCTGCCAGCGCGCGTCGCGGGAGGGGCGATACCGGCAATGACGGCCTGCGCGGAGTGCAGGTGCGTGGCGCGCGACAGGCACGCCACGCTGTGCGTTGGTAAAGGTGCGGCTGACCTTCAGCGTGATTCGACGCGAATGGCAACGCGCACCTTGTTCGATCACGCGGCAGTGTCATCGACACACCGAGACGCGGCCAGCCGATACACCGCCAACACCAGCACGCACGTCACCGCGCCCCGATTGCAGCCTCATCGCAAGCAGGCACCAGGATCCCGCACGCCCTGCTTGAACAACACCGCACAGCTGCCCGGCAACGAAGCACTTTTCATCAGGAACACTCATTGCCCCAAGCCATCTGTATGCGCGAGGCAATACTCCAGGGGCGGCGACTGCTCCGAATGCAGCCATCCGCGCAGCGCGGCTGCGTTGGGGCAGGCCAACACGAATGGTCTACGATGCGTGCTTTCGAATGACCCGACCGCCACGATGCCGTTTCTTGAACTGACCCTTTCCTGTTCCGAGGTCACCCAGCCCCGTTTCCAGAATGCGCTGGACGATGTCGGCGCACTGGCGGTGACCATGCTCGACGCCGATGCCGGTACCAGCAACGAGCACGCCCTTCTCGAACCCGGCGTGGGCGAAATGCCGTTGTGGGACAGGCTGACAATGACTGCGCTGTTCGACGGCGAAAGCGACGCGCTGGTGGTGCTGGCGGCGCTGGAAGCCTTCGATCCGGGCCTGGACTGGAGCCAGGTCGCGTTTCGCATGGTGGAAGACAGCGACTGGATACGCGCCTGGATGGACCTGTTCAAGCCGATGCAGTTCGGCGCGCGCACCTTTATCGTGCCGTGGAATCACGACCTGCCCGAGGCTGCCGATACTCCAGAAGCGGCGGTGGTGCGGCTGGATCCGGGCCTGGCCTACGGCTCGGGCGCCAGCCCGACCACCGCGTTGTGCCTGCGCTGGCTCGACAGCCTGGGCACCAGTGGCGCGCTGCAAGGCGCGCATGTACTCGACTTCGGTTGCGGCTCGGGCATTCTTGCGCTGGCCGCGCTCAAACTGGGCGCCGCCAGCGCGGTGGGCGTGGACAACGACCCGCAAGCGCTGCTGGCCACTGCCGAGAATGCCGAGCGCAATGGCCTGCAAGCGCAACTGACGGCCTACATGCCGGAGGACGAGCCGGTGCAGACCTACTCGGTGGTGGTGGCCAACATCCTGGCAACGGCGCTGGACGCGCTGGCCGAGCTGCTGGCCGCACGCGTGGCCCCGGGTGGACGCTTTGCGATGTGCGGCATCCTGCACGGCCAGGAAGACGCCTTGCTGGAACGCTACGCCCCCTGGTTCGAGCAACTGCGCTGCGAACGCGATGAAGACTGGATGCGCATCGACGGCGTGCGCCGCGCGTCCTCCGGCGCGTAATCCGCACGGCTAACGCGGTGGCCGGGCGGCGCGGATCTGCGCGGTGGTCACCGCATCGGCCACGCTGATCGCCCGCAGCCGGGTCACCGGCTGCCAGCCGCTGCGTTGCAGCGCCGCAGTGCGCCAACGCCCGGCCCAGCGGGCCACGCACAGCCGCAGCACCACCTCTGCCACCAGCAGCACTGCCCATGCTGGGGGCGACCACGCCTGTGCGCCTGCAAGCGCCACTGCACCGGCCACGCCCAGCATGAGCACACTCACCGCCAGCAGCGACCAGCGCCGGTCGCGCAGCGCCCGGACGCGTGGTGCCAGCGCGGCTGACCACTGCACGCCCTCGGCAACCGCCGTCCACTCGGAACCGCGTCGCCAGACCTGAAAACTGGGGGCGCCACGAAAGTGTTTTACCGCAGGGTCCAGTGGCGAATGCGCCGGCCATGGCGCGTCTGCGGGCGCGGAAGGCGGGGTGGTACTGCGCCCGTGGGCGTCGGGCTTGGGAACGGCAGGCTCGACCATGAACATCCTCCTTGAGTTCGCTGTGCTGTTGTCGTCATTGACGACGCGACAGTATCGCAAACATATGCCGATATGAAAGACATACGAACTATCCCCAAGCGCTGCTAGGGCTATATCTCCCGGCCCTGCCTGCTTTCCAACGGTGCCGTGTGAGCAAGCTGTACGAACGGGTACGCGAAGCCCGCAGCCTCACCAAGCTGACCCAGGAAGCCCTGGCCGGCGAGTTGGGCGTCACCCGCAGCGCCGTGGCGCAGTGGGAGATGGCCGAGGGCACCGCCCCGTCGGTGGAGAACCTGATCGGCCTGGCCAAGCGCAGCGGCATGGCGTTCGAATACCTGGCCACCGGCCGCGGCGAGCGCGTGTTCGGCCCGCCGGTGTCGGCCATTGCCGAAGAACCGGCGCAATACCGGCGCCTGGACGACCAGCAACGCGTGCTGCTGACCCGCTTCGACACCCTGGCGCCGCGCCAGCGCAGCGGCCTGCTGGATCTGTTGCTGGCCGAGGGGAAGACGCGGCGCAGGCGGTGAGCTCGGGATTCGGGATTCGGGATTCGGGAATCGGGAATCGGGAATCGGCGAGCTGACATTGCCGGGGCTGATTGTCCAAGAGGACGTTTCGCTGGTGGCAGCTCCCACATCTTTGGGGCCGGGCCTGGATGGGACTCGCTTGCTTGCGGTGGTTCGGCGGCGGCCGTCGGCGTGAGCTGCGCTGCGCGATTGGCGTCAGCACAGACGCTTGCCGGTTCGCCCTGCGCCATGCGCGTGGTTGAATAGGGCTCTTCCCGCTGCACGCCTGCCGATGTCCGAGACTCCGCCACCGCGCCGCCCCCTGGCCACGTTCCTGCGTGCGACGCCGGCCGCTCCATCGCTGATTCCGACCCCGGCTGTGCCGCCCACCGAACCGGCAGAGCAGGTGCCACCGGCCCCGGCTTCCGCATTGCCGCCGGCCCCAGCAGCGGAGCGGGTCGCCGCGCCACCGGCGCCGCGCGTGCCTGCGCCTTCTGCGTCGGCCGCCGCGCATACCGTCCCCGGCGACCACGGGCTGGCCCCGCCCGTTACCGTTACCGATGCAGCTGCTGCGGGCCGCCCGGACCAAAACACGCAACCACTGCCAGGCACCGTGGACGCGGCGCAGCCGGGTGCGCTGCGTGCGGCAGCCGATCGCGACGCGTCTTATCCGAATGCGCCGGGCACACCACCAGCGTCCGCACACACGACGGGCCGTGACACTTCAATTGCAACAGCGCCAGCCTCTGCGCGGCCTGCAGGCGCCGCGGCAACGCCGACGATCATCACGACAACCGACACCGACACCAGCGCAAGCCACCAGGTGACGAGCGTGACCGACAGCGCACCGCACGCAGATCGTCTTTCCGGCCGCACCGATCCGGCAGCAACCGAACTCGCCACCGCCAGCGCACCGGCAGCCGATCCCGCGGAGGTGGAGGCCGATGTCGGTGGCGCGCCACGCGACACCACAGCGCAGTTCCATCCCCTGCCCGCTGCCGCCGCCCCTGCGTTTGCGCGGCGTGGCATCGGCCGTCCGCGCCTGCGCGCCAGCGGGCTGCAGTGGGCGGTGTTGGTGGGCTTGGTCGCTGTGCTCGGCTTGCAAATCGTCATTGCCGACCGTGCCCAGCTGGCCAGCAATGCACGCTGGCGCCCGTTGGTCAGCGCGGCCTGCACCCTGGCGCGCTGCACGTTGCCGGCCTGGCGCGAGCCGGCGGCGCTGACCCTGCTCAACCGCGATGTGCGCCCGCTGCCTGGCGTGGCCGGCGTGCTGCAGATCCAGGCCAGCTTCCGTAACGACGCGCGCTGGGCGCAGGCCTGGCCGTGGCTGCAGCTGTCGCTGTCCGACGCCGATGGCCGGGTGATCGGCACCCGCGTGCTGTCGCCACAGGAGTATCTGGGCCCGTCGCCAGACGCGCAGGACACCCTGGCGCCGGGGCAGGCGGTGCAGGTGGCGTTCCGCGTGCGCGAACCGGCCGCGAGCACGGCAGCCTTCAGTTTCGACTTCCGGTGAGCGGGCGCGACCGCCACGCATGCGTCACACGGGCGTGGCGAGCGATGAGGTCACGCGCTAGACTCACTCCCCCTCGCCGGCCACGCGTCCCGGCTTCGTGACACTGGGAACCTCCTTTGAACGCAGCCCCCTCTCGTCCTGACACCAGTCGTGGCGCCCCGAAGTCGCCCCTGCGCGAACACGTGGCCCAGTCCGTGCGCCGTTATCTGCGCGACCTGGACGGCAGCGACGCCGATGATGTGTATGAAATCGTGCTGCGCGAGATGGAGATCCCGTTGTTCGTCGAAGTGCTCAACCACTGCGAAGGCAACCAGAGCCGCGCCGCGGCCATGCTGGGCATTCACCGGGCGACGTTGCGCAAGAAGTTGAAAGAGTACGGGCTGACCTGACGCCAGGAGTAGGATTGGCGAATCGTGAGAGCGGTGCAGCGTCGCTGGCTGTTCAGTGCGCTCCACTGCCATGGTTGACGAAGCCAAGCCGCCCTGAGCGCTGATGCATGGAGCGTCGTCTGGATGCCTCGCTCTGCCGATGCGCATCCGGCGCTGACATGCGCGTTTCACTCTGCGTGACCCGCTTCAGGGACTGGCGACGCCAGGCGGGCATGCGGCAGTCATCGGGGGCACTGCAATGCGTGTTTGAGCAGATCAGGCCAACTGCCGCTCATCGGGCAGTTGGCTGCAGCCGCTGATCAACGCCGCAGATTGCCTGCGTGCGTTGCTTGCTCAGTGGGGTGCATGCGCGTCAGGCGCGTGATCGGCTGCAGACGCCGACCCGTTGTCATGCTCGAGCACGATCGCTTCGATCGTGTCGAAAGGATCGTCGAATTTTTCGACCACGTTCTTGTCGTCGTCGACCTGATAGGCGGTATCGGCTTCGACACCCTCCTCGCCGGTCTTGGCAATGATGTTGGTATAGCGCTTGCCGTCCCAGCATCGGAAGATCAGCACCGAGTCTTCGCCACCGGTGAGGGTGGAGCCCAGGCTACCGATCAACCGGCTGTTGGCGCCCGCGGTCAGGATGCTGTTCTTGCCGGCGGTCAACTTGCTGCGGTCGCCTGCCATCAGCGAGCAATCGTCGCCTGCGGTGAGTTTGCTGCGGTCCCCCGCGGTGAGGAAGCTGTTGCTGCCGGCCAGCAACTTGCTGCGATCGCCGGCGATCTGGGTGCTGTCGGCGCCGGCGATCAGCTTGCTGCGGTCGCCTGCGGTCTGGATGCTGCCCCTGCCGGCGATCAGCGTGCTGCGCGAACCGGCCGTCTGCGAACTCAGCTTGCCGGCGATCAACATGCTGCGATGGCCGGCAATCTGGGTACTTTCGTGTCCTGCGATCAACGAGCTTCCGTAGCTTGCGATCTGGTTGCTGCCATAGCCAGCGGTCAGATAGCTGCGCACGCCACTGGTCAGGCTGCTGCCATACCCGGCGATCAGCGAGCTGTCCTGTCCTGCGGTCTCGGTGCTGCCGTAGCCTGCCGTCAGCGTACTGTTGTCCAGGGCCATCAAGGTGCTGCCGTAGCCGGCGATCAGCGTGCTGGAGAAACCGGCGATTTCGGTACTGCCGTAGCCGGCGGTGAGCGAGCTGTTTTCCAGCGCGGTCAGCGTGCTGCCGTAACCGGCGGTCAGGGTGCTTTCGTAGCCGGCGGTCTGGGTACTGCCATATCCCGCGATCAGGGTGCTTTCATAGCCGGCGGTGGAATTGCTGCCGTAACCGGCGGTCAGGATGCTGCCATGGCCGGCCGTTTGCGTGCTGCCGTAGCCGGTGGTGAGCCAACTGATTTCCTGCGCCGTCTGGGTGCTGCCGTAGCCGGCGGTCAAGGTACTTTCGTAGCCGGCCGTCTGCGTGCTGCCATAGCCGGCAATCAACGAACTCTGGAAGCTGGCGGTGGACGTACTGCCGTAGCCGGTGATCAACCAGCTGCTGCTCTGCGCGGTCTGGGTACTGCCGTAACCGGCCGTCAGGAAGCTGTCGTAACCGGCAGTCTGGGTACTGCCATAACCCGCGATCAGCGAGCTGTCCGGGCCGGCCATGGAGGAACTGCCGTAGCCGGCGATCAGCGAACTGCTTTCCTGCGCGGTCTGGGTGCTGCCATAGCCGGTGGTGAGAATGCTCTTGTAGCCGGCGGTCTGGGTACTGCCATAGCCGGCAATCAGCGTACTGTCATGCCCTGCCGTCGATGTGCTGCCGTAACCGGTGGTGAGCGTGCTGCGCTCCTGCGCGGTCTGGGTGCTGCCGTAGCCTGCGGTGAGGATGCTTTTGAAGCCGGCCGTCTGGGTGCTGCCGTAGCCGGCGATCAGCGAGCTGTCGGAGCCGGCGGTGGACGAACTGCCATAGCCGGCAGTGAGCATGCTGCCCTCTTGCGCGGTCTGGGTGCTGCCGTAGCCGGTGGTCAGGATGCTTTTGAAGCCGGCCGTCTGCGTGCTGCCATAGCCTGCGATCAGCGAACTGTCAGAACCCGCAGTTGAAGTGCTCCCGTAACCGGCGGTGAGGTCACTGCCCTTACGTGCGGTTTGCGTACTGCCGTAGCCGGCAGTGAGCGAGCTGTCGCCCCCGGAGGTCTGGGTGCTGCCATAGCCGGCGATCAGCGTGCTGTCGGCACCGGCGGTCGATGTGCTGCCATAGCCGGTGGTGAGGTCGCTGCCCTTACGTGCGGTTTGCGTGCTGCCGTAGCCGGCAGTGAGCGAGCTGTCGCCGCCGGAGGTCTGGGTGCTGCCATAACCGGCGATCAGCGTGCTGTCGGCACCGGCGGTCGATGTGCTGCCATAGCCGGTGGTGAGGTCGCTGCCCTTACGTGCGGTTTGCGTGCTGCCGTAGCCGGCAGTGAGCGAACTTTCCCCGCCGGAGGTCTGGGTACTTCCGTACCCTGCAATCAAGGTGCTGTCGGCACCGGCCGTGGAGGTGCTGCCATAGCCGGTGGTGAGGTCGCTGCCTTTGCGCGCGGTTTGCGTGCTGCCGTAGCCGGCGGTCAGCGAACTGTCGCCGCCCGATGTCTGGGTGCTGCCATAACCGGCAATCAAGGTGCTGTCGGCGCCGGCCGTGGAGGTGCTGCCGTAGCCAGTGGTGAGGTCGCTGCCCTTGCGTGCCGTTTGCGTGCTGCCGTAGCCCGCAGTGAGCGAACTTTCACCACCGGACGTCTGCGTGCTGCCATAACCGGCGATCAAGGTGCTGTCGGCACCCGCCGTGGAGGTACTGCCGTAGCCGGTGGTCAGGTCGCTACCGCTGCGCGCGGTTTGCGTGCTGCCGTAACCCGCAGTGAGGGAGCTGTCCCCGCCGGATGTCTGGGTACTGCCATAACCGGCAATCAAGGTGCTGTCAGCGCCGGCCGTGGAGGTACTGCCGTAGCCGGTGGTCAGGTCGCTGCCCTTGCGTGCGGTTTGCGTGCTGCCGTAGCCGGCGGTCAGCGAACTGTCGCCGCCCGATGTCTGGGTGCTGCCATAACCGGCGATCAAGGTGCTGTCGGCGCCGGCCGTGGAGGTGCTGCCGTAGCCAGTGGTCAGGTCGCTACCGCTTCGCGCCGTCTGGGTGCTTCCATAACCGGCAGTCAGCGAGCTTTCGCCGCCGGAGGTCTGCGTGCTGCCGTAGCCTGCAATCAATGTGCTGTCGGCGCCGGCCGTGGAGGTGCTGCCATAGCCGGTGGTCAGGTCGCTGCCGCTGCGCGCGGTCTGCGTGCTGCCGTAGCCGGCGGTCAGCGAACTGTCGCCGCCCGATGTCTGGGTGCTGCCATAACCGGCGATCAGCGTGCTGTCCGCACCGGCGGTTGCGGTGCTGCCATAGCCGGCAGTTAGATCGCTGCCTTTGCGCGCAGTCTGCGTGCTGCCGTAGCCGGCGGTGAGCGAGCTGTCCCCGCCGGAGGTCTGGGTGCTGCCATAGCCGGCGATCAGCGTGCTGTCCGCACCGGCAGTGGATGTGCTGCCGTAACCCGCAGTGAGGTCGCTGCCGGTGCGGGCGGTCTGGGTGCTGCCGTAGCCTGCCGTCAGCGAGCTGTCGTTGCCCGATGTCTGCGTACTGCCATAACCGGCGATCAATGAGCTATCGGCACCGGCGGTGCCCGTGCTGCCATAGCCGGCGGTGAGGTCACTGCCGTCCTGCGCTGTCTGCGTGCTGCCATAGCCGGCGGTCAGCGAGCTTTCTCCGCCCGAGGTCTGGGTGCTGCCGTAGCCGGCGATCAGCGAACTATCGGTGCCCGCCGTGCTGGTGCTGCCGTAGCCTGCGGTGAGGTCGCTGCCGTTCCGCGCGGTTTGGGTGCTGCCGTAGCCGGCAGTCAACGAGCTGTCGCCGCCGGAGGTTTGCGTGCTGCCATAGCCGGCGATCAGCGAGCTGTCTGCACCGGCAGTTTCGGTACTGCCGTAACCTGCCGTCAGCTCGCTGCCCTGGCGCGCGGTCTGGGTGCTGCCATAGCCGGCAGTGAGCGTGCTGCCCCCGCCTGCGGTCTGGGAACTGCCATAGCCGGCCACGATGGTGCTGTCGGATCCGGCCACGCCGGTACTGCCATAGCCGGCGATCAACTCGCTGCCGTTACCGGCGGTCTCGGTGCTTCCATAGCCTGCGATCAGCTGACTCTGATCGGCGCCGGTGAGCGTGCTGCCATAGGTGGCGATTTCGCGGGTGCGCAGGATCGTATTGGACGGCTGCGCGGCTTGGGGATCGGTGCCGTTGGGCGGTGATGGAAGTGGCGCGGTGGAATGCGGACCGCTTTCAACAGCCGGTGCGGTGAACTGCGCGTGCGGTGCCTTGGGGGTGAATTCCGCAGCCATGACCGTGTCGTCAGGCAATTCGGGTTTGGGTGGCGCGTGTTGCTCGATGCCGGCGGCGATGCAGCTCATCGCGCCCGCACGGTTACCGGCGTAGACCACGTCGGCCTTTGGGAACTTGATCATTCCCTCTTCGCCCAACCAGATGATATCTGCGGTCTCCACCATGCACACCACCCAGTGCGCATCGGCATGCATGTTCAGATGCGCATTGGTTCCCTGCCCCCACAACAAACCGGTCAAACCATTTTCCTGTTTGACGCTAGGCTGCCAATGCCTGCATTCGACCGGACCGCTTTTCGGCCAGATCAATCCACAATGATCGGACATGTTGTTTGTGCATGTGCGTAATGCCAAAACTTTTTCACGATTCATAAGATAATCTCATCTGAATTTTCTAAAACAGCCGCGCAAGTCAGGTTCATGCCATCGCCGATAGAAAGATGGGAGCGACGCCCATGCGGGCGAAACGCATCCTCCCGCTGGCAAGGACTGCGTCGGAACGGCAATGGTGGTCCTTCGGGAACGCCCTAGGGCGCGGAGTGCGCTGGGGTGTCTTGCTTGAATCGCAGGGTCATGGATCGCCGTGACGGCAAGACGCAGCTTAGGATGAGGGCAAGGCTGGCTCCTGCACGGCAGCCCTTGCAGCAAGTAGTGGTGGACGCCTCGCCGACAGCGTCATTGCCTTTGAACGTTAGGGAACTCAACAGATCAGCGAGTCCAGATCGTGATTCAGCAGCACATGGCAGATGTCGCCACAGCAGAAAACATGTTTCCGATACCGAAGCGCGAAACGCGCGTTGCGCCGAGATTTCCAACTTTTTTCTAAATATGCGAACTGGTCTTGATTATGTCATTTGGCGAATCGCTCGCTTTCGGACAGACCGGCAGCCCGCCGATTTTTACAGCAAAGTGTTTTCGTGATTAATGCATTATTTATTGGTGAATTGGCCCGCCAAATCAATTTAATCGCAATGGTCGAATGTCGCTTTTCAGATGTGCACTCAGTCATTTTGCGTTTGTGACGCGGACTTTATCTCACTGCATCAGCGCGCTCCTCTTCTCCGCCGGGTCGATCATGCGCGGCAGCTGCCGCATTTACGGCAAGCCGGCAGCGCGCTGCCATGACTGACATCAGCTGCAGTCAGTACACGACACCACCGCAGGTGGCCGTTCGATTGCAGGTATCTCGCCGAGTGCCAGACAGCCTTGGGTGGAGCGATCGCTTCGCCGACATCTGCGTGATCATGTCTGGCAACCGAACACCTCGACCGAACGGCACGTGGTCGTCACCCGCTGTCGCCCGATGCCGTTGCGCTCTAGCGCCCACCAACCCTGCGCCCGTAGCAGCGCCTGGAAGCTTCCCGTCAGCACACGGATCAAGGCCATCGCGCAGGTGTCGAGCCCATCGCGCGCTGGCGCAGCCTACAATATCGGCTGCTCCGCAACGACATCCCCCACCGATGGCCTCTGATTTCCTGCCCGTGCGCCGGGCCCTGCTCTCCGTTTCCGACAAGACCGGCCTGATCGATCTGGCCCGCGCGCTGGTGGCGCGCAACGTCGAACTGCTGTCCACCGGCGGCACCGCCAAGGCGATCCGCGAGGCCGGCCTGCCGGTGAAAGATGTCGCCGATCTCACCGGCTTCCCGGAAATGATGGACGGCCGCGTCAAGACCCTGCACCCGCTGGTGCACGGCGGCCTGCTCGGCCGCGCCGCCGTCGATGAGGCGGTGATGGCCGAACACGGCATCGTGCCGATCGACCTGCTGGTGCTGAACCTGTATCCGTTCGAGTCGGTCACGGTCAAAGCCGACTGCACGTTGGCCGACGCGGTGGAAAACATCGACATCGGCGGCCCGGCAATGCTGCGCAGCGCGGCCAAGAACTTCGCCCGCGTGGCGGTGGCTACCGACCCGGCGCAGTACGCCGAGCTGCTGGCCGAACTCGACGCCAACGACGGCCAGCTGTCGGCGGCCAAGCGCTTTGCCTTGTCGGTGGCCGCGTTCAACCGCGTGGCGCAATACGACGCGGCGATCAGCAACTATCTGTCGGCGGTGGCCGACAGCGCGGAGAGCGTGCCCACACGCAGCCCGTTCCCGGCGCAGATCAATTCCAATTTCATCAAGGTGATGGACCTGCGCTACGGCGAAAACCCGCACCAGTCCGGCGCTTTCTACCGCGACCTGTCTCCGGTGCCGGGCACGCTGGCCACCTTCCAGCAGTTGCAGGGCAAGGAGCTCAGCTACAACAACCTGGCCGATGCGGACGCAGCGTGGGAATGCGTGCGTCAGTTCGATGCGCCGGCCTGTGTGATCGTCAAGCACGCCAACCCCTGCGGCGTGGCGGTGGGCGCGGCCTGCGGCGATGCCTACGAGCTGGCCTACGCCACCGACCCGACCAGCGCGTTCGGCGGCATCCTGGCCTTCAACCAGACCCTCGACGCAGCGACGGCGAAAGCCATTCTGGACCGCCAGTTCGTCGAAGTGCTGATCGCGCCCGACTACGAGGCCGGCGCGCTGGAATACGCCACCAAGAAAGCCAACGTGCGCGTGCTCAAGATTCCGCACGGCAATGGCTTGAACAATTACGACACCAAGCGGATCGGCTCGGGCCTGCTGATGCAGTCGGCCGACAACCGCGGCATGTCGCTGGGCGAATTGAGCGTGGTCACCCAGCGTGCGCCCAGCGAGGCCGAACTGGGCGATCTGCTGTTCGCCTGGCGCGTGGCCAAGTACGTCAAATCCAACGCCATTGTCTACGCCAAGGACAGCCGCACCATCGGTGTCGGCGCCGGGCAGATGAGCCGCGTGGTCAGCGCCAAGATCGCCGCGCTCAAGGCCGAAGAAGCCAAGCTCACCGTTGCCGGCTCGGTGATGGCCTCGGACGCGTTCTTCCCGTTCCGCGACGGCATCGATGCCGCCGCCGCGGCCGGCATCAAGGCGGTGATCCAGCCCGGCGGCTCGATGCGCGACGGCGAAGTGATCGCCGCCGCCGACGAACACGGCATCGCGATGGTGTTCACCGGCGTGCGGCATTTCAGGCACTGACGTGCCGGGAATGGGGAGTTGGGAATCGGGAATCGGCAGAGCGGTTCCCTGAATGCCACTCCACATCGTACGGCCTGCAGAACCAAAGACGTTGCTATTCCCTCTTCCCTATTCCCCATTCCCGGCACTCAAATGAAAATCCTTGTCATCGGCTCCGGCGGCCGCGAACACGCCCTGGCCTGGAAGATCGCGCAGTCCGCACGCGTGAGCGAGGTCCTCGTGGCGCCAGGCAATGCCGGCACCGCTACCGAGGCCAAGTGCCGCAATGTCGCGATCAAGGTCGACGATCTCGATGGCCTGCTCGCACTGGCGCAGCGCGAAGCCGTCGCGCTCACCGTGGTCGGGCCGGAAGTGCCGCTGGTGCTGGGTGTGGTCGACCGCTTCCACGCCGCCGGGTTGCGTATCTTCGGGCCCACCGCCAAGGCCGCGCAGCTGGAGGGCAGCAAGGCCTTCGCAAAGGATTTTCTTGCGCGTCATGGCATTCCCACTGCGTATTACGCGGTGCACACGGAAGTGGACGCGGCGCTGGCCTATGTGCGCGAGAGGGGCGCGCCGATCGTGGTCAAGGCCGATGGCCTGGCAGCCGGCAAGGGCGTGATCGTGGCGATGACATTGGCCGAAGCCGAAGACGCGGTGCGCGACATGCTCTCGGGCAATGCGTTCGGCGATGCCGGTGCACGCGTGGTGATCGAGGAATTTCTTGACGGCGAAGAAGCCAGCTTCATCTCCATGGTCGACGGCACACACGCCCTGCCGATGGCCACCAGCCAGGACCACAAGCGTGTGGGCGATGGCGACACCGGCCCGAATACCGGCGGCATGGGCGCCTACTCACCAGCCCCGGTGGTCACACCCGAGGTGCATGCGCGGGTGATGCGCGAAGTGGTCGAGCCGACCGTGCAGGGCATGATTGCCGACGGCGTGCCGTTCACCGGTTTTCTCTATGCCGGGCTGATGATCGATGCGCATGGCGCGCCCAAGGTGATCGAGTTCAACGTGCGCTTCGGCGACCCGGAAACCCAGCCGGTGATGCTGCGCCTGCAGTCGGATCTGGTCGATCTGCTCGACGCGGCCATCGACGGCAAGCTCGACAGCGCGCAGGCGCAGTGGGACCCGCGCCCGTCGCTGGGTGTGGTCATCGCCGCCAGGCCGTATCCCGAAACCCCGGTCACCGGCGAGGTCATCACCGGTCTGGACGCAGTGCCAGCCACCGCCAAGGCCTTCCATGCCGGCACCGCGTTGAATGCCGATGGTCAGGTGATCAGCGCCGGCGGCCGCGTGCTGTGCGTTGCCGCGCTCGGCGACAGCGTGCTGGACGCGCAGCGCATCGCCTACGCCGGCCTGCAGCCGATCCACTGGCCCAACGCCTTCCAGCGCAGCGACATCGGCTGGCGCGCGATCGCCCGCGAGCGCGACGCACAGAGCTGAGCACTCGCAACCACACCTTGCAAGGTCGTCAAGCGCGATACATGCCCGTGCAGTTGGCCGGACGCGCAGCTCACGCGGCTGCGCGCAGGCACGTGCTGTCGGGCTGCAGCGCAGGCACCGTCGTCGCGCAATCGGCTCCAATCCGCACAATCGCCGCCCTACTGACAAAGAACTAGCCGCCGTCCACACCGGCGGCGCCGGGCTGCGGCAATAATGCCCGGGCACCCTGCCTTGCAGAGACCGTGGCCACTCCCTCCTTCGAAACCCGCCTTAGCCGCTTGTGGGCCCATGAAAAGGCCAGCTATGGCCTGCGCGTGTTCATCGCGCTGGCGGTGGCGATGGGCGTGTGCTGGCATTGGCACCAACTCACTGCGGTGCCGGCCTTGTTCCTGGGCGCGATCGCCAGCGCCATTGCCGAAACCGACGACAACTGGCTGGGCCGCATCAAGTCGGTGCTGCTCTCCTTGCTGTGCTTCGCCGCCGCCGCGGCTGCGGTGGTGCTGCTGTTTCCGTACCCGCTGCCGTTCGTGATCGGCATGGCGTTGGCGACCTTTTCGTTGACCCTGCTCGGCGCGCTGGGCGAGCGCTATGCCTCGATCGCGCAGGCCACGGTAGCCTTGTCGATCTACGCCATGATCGGCATGGACCAGCACGGCAGCCACGATCCATTGATCGCCTGGCACGGCGCGGCGCTGCTGTTGATCGGCGCCACCTGGTACGGCGTGCTGTCGATCCTGTGGACCATCCTGTTCGCCAACCGCCCGGTGCGCGAGCGGCTGTCGCGGCTGTTTTTCGAGCTGGGCCGCTACCTCAAGCTCAAGGCCGACCTGTTCGAACCGGTACGGCAAAGCGACCTGCATGCGCGCCGGCTGGCACTGGCAGAGCAGAATGCCAAGGTGGTCGGCGCACTCAACGCCGCCAAGACCGCGATCATGAGCCGCTTCGGCCGCTCGGGGCGGCCGGGCGTGCAATCGGGCCTGTATTTCCGGCTGTACTACATGGCGCAGGAATTCCACGAGCGCGCCAGCTCCTCGCACTATCCGTATGAAGCGCTGACCGACGCGTTCTTCCACAGCGATGTGCTGTACCGCTGCCAGCGCCTGCTCGCATTGCAGGGCAAGGCCTGCGCGGCGTTGGGCGAGGCGATCCGCCTGCGCCAACCGTTCGATTACGGCGACAACAGCCGCCTGGCCACCGAAGACCTGCGTCAATCGCTGGACTACCTGCACGCGCGTGCCGACCCTGCGCTCGCGCGCCTGCTCGGTGCGCTGGAATTGCTGGTGACCAACCTGCAGAGCATCGAACGCAAGCTCTCCGAAGCGGCGCAGTCCGATTCCACCAGCGATAACCTCGACACCCGGCTGCGCGACTCCTCGCCGCACACCTTGCGCGAAATGGGCGCCCGTCTGGTGCAGCAATTCACGCCCGGCTCGGTACTGTTCCGGCACGGCCTGCGCATGGCCATCGCGCTGGTGGTCGGCTACGCCATCATGCAATCCATCCATGCCGACAACGGCTACTGGATCCTGCTCACCACCGCCTTCGTGTGCCGGCCCAACTACGGCGCCACCCGCCTGCGGCTGGTGCAGCGCATCGCCGGTACCTTGATCGGCCTGGTCGCCACCTGGGCGCTGATGCAGCTGTTTCCCGGCACCGAGGTGCAGCTGCTGCTGGCACTGGCCGCCGCGCTGATCTTCTTCATCACCCGCACCGATCGCTACATGCTGGCCACCGCTGGCATCACGGTGATGGCGCTGTTCTGCTTCAACCTGCTCGGCGATGGTTTCGTGCTGATCTGGCCGCGCCTGATCGACACGCTGATCGGTTGCGCGATTGCCGCTGCGGCCTCGTTCCTGATCCTGCCGGACTGGCAGGGCCGCCGCCTCAACCAGGTGATGGCCACGGTGCTGGCCAGTTGCGCGCGCTATCTCACCCAGGTGCTGGAGCAGTACGCCAGCGGCATGCGCGACGATCTGCCCTACCGCATCGCACGCCGCGACATGCACAACGCCGATGCCGCGTTGTCGGTTGCGCTGTCCAACATGCTGCGCGAACCGGGCCGCTACCGGCGCAATCTGGATGCAGGCTTCCGCTTCCTGGCGCTGTCCAACACCTTGCTCGGCTATCTGTCTGCACTGGGCGCGCACCGCGCCGCGCTGGAGGGCGAACACGATCCCGCCATCGCGCAGGCGGGTGACTACCTGCAGCGCGCATTGGGCGAAATCGCCACCGCCTTGCGCGAACGCCAACCGTTGCCGGTGCACGACGAAACCGAAGAAGTGGCCACCGCCGAGGCGCTGGAACAACACGCCGTGCAACTACCGCCCAAGCAGCGCCTGGTGCGCGACCAGTTAGCGTTGACCCTGCGCCTGTTGCCCAAGCTGCGTGCTGCGGCGATGGCGGTTACCACTGCACCGGCAGACAGCACCACCCGGTTGGCGATCAACAAGGCCTAACGCGTCCTTGTCGGTAGGCGCGGAGGCCGCGCACCAATGCAGCATCCATGTGGACAGCCGATGCCGGGCGATGCGATGCAAGCACAGGCGACCTCCATCCGATAGCCGCGCCGTCGCTCTGTCAGCCACACTTACTTCCACTGCTTGCGCGCCACACTCAGCCACACCCACCCCAACGCCGCCATGGCCAGCACCGCGCCACCGATCACCACCCCCATCCAGCCGGCCTGCGCATACGCCGCCGTGCCCAGCGTCGAGCCCACCGCACCACCGATGAAATAGCAGGTGATATAGGCCGAGGTGATGCGGTTACGCGCAGTAGGGTTGCGCTGATAAATCACGCTCTGGTTGGCGATATGCACGCCCTGCACCGCGATATCCAGCAGCAACACGCCTACGATCAGCAGCACGATCGACTGCGGCGCAAACGCCAGCAAACCCCACGACACCAGTAGCATCACCAGCCCGCCCCAGCTCACGCGATCGCCATGCCCGTGATCGGACCAATGCCCGGAGCGATTGGCCGCCAGCGCACCAGCCGCGCCGATCAAACCGAACAGCCCGATCACCGCTGTGCCATAGCCATAACTTGGCCCGCACAGCAAAAACGCCAGCGTGGTCCAGAACATGCTGAAACCGGCAAAGATCAACCCGCCCAGCACCGAACGCGAGCGCAGCACCGCATCGTCGCGCAGCAGCGTCAGCACCGAGCCCACCAATCGCAGATAGGACAATTGCGCATTGCCGGGATGCTGCGGCAGCCCGCGCCACAACAAGCCGGCAGTGAGTAGCAACGTGCCCGAGGCGATCCAGTACACCGTATGCCAGCCGCCCACCCCGGCCAGCACGCCGGCCGCGGTACGCGCCAGCAGGATGCCCAGCAGCAACCCGCTCATCACCGTGCCGATCACCCGGCCGCGCTCGTGCGGTGCGGCCAGGGTGGCGGCGAACGGCACCAGGATCTGCGCCGCCACCGAGCTGGCGCCGGTCACGATGGTGCCCACCAGCAACATCGCAAAACTGTGCGAACTGGCGCTCACCAGCAGGCCCAGCGCGCTCAGCACGAACAGGCCCACGATCAGCCCGCGCCGCTCCAGCCGGTCGCCCAGCGGCACCAGCAACAGCAAGCCGGCCGCGTAGGCCAGCTGCGCGGCCGTGACCACTGCACCGGCGCTGCGCACCTGGATTCCGAACGCCTGCGCCAGTGTTTCCAGCAAGGGCTGGGCGTAATAGTTGCTCGCCACCGCCAGCCCGGTGGCAGCGGCCATCAGCAGCACCAGGCGGCGCGGCAAGGGCGGGTGGGACGTCGGCTCGGGGGTCATGGCGTGTGCCTGGTGAAAGGATGGGCGCAGTGTGGGCAGCGGCAATGCATCTTTCCAATGTATTGTTTTCACCGCACCCATCGCGTTTTGAGATTGCATGCTGACCTTGCGCCAACTGGAATTTGCCGTGGCCGTGGCCGAAGAAGGCGGCTTCACTGCGGCCGCACGCCGCTGCAACACGGTGCAATCGGCGCTCAGCCACCAGGTCGCCAAGATCGAAGAGACCTTCGGCGCGCGCCTGTTCGAACGCGGCACCCGCCAGGTGCGGCCTACCGCAGCCGGCGAGGTATTCCTGCATAACGCCCGCGAAACCTTGCGCGCGGCCGAGCGCCTGCACGAGGAAATGGCCCAGGCCCTGGGCACGGTGCGCGGCCGGCTCACGCTGGGGCAGATCTCCTCGCTCACCACCGTGCAGCTGCCCACGCTGCTGCGCGCGTTTCGCAGCGCGCATGCGCGGGTGGACGTGCACCTGCGCACTGCGATGAGCGAGGCCCTGCTGCACGACCTGAGTGAAGGCCGGCTGGATGTGGCCCTGGTCGGCGTCGGCCCGCAGGTCGCAGTGCCGGACCAGCGCCTGCTGCTGCATGAGGAAGCCCTGTCCTTGATCGTGGCGCCCACCCATCGCTTCGCCACGCGCAAGCGGGTGGCGCTGGCCGAGCTGGACGACGAACCGATGGCCGGGCTGATCGCCGGCGCCGGCGTGCGCGGCATCGTCGATGCGGCCTTCGCGCAGGCCGGTTTGCGGCAGCGCCAGCAATACGAGGTCACCCATGCCGATCTGGTGCGCGAACTGGTCGCCGCCGACCTGGGCGTGGGCATCGTGCCGCACACCATGGCTGCGGCCATGCGCGGGGTGGTGACGGTCGCGCTGAAGGAGCGCTTCGGCTTTTTGACCTATGCGGTGTGGCGGCCCGATCCCACCCCGGCCGCGCGTGCCTTCATGGCGCTGCTGCGCGCCCAGGCCGCGCGACGTGCGCCATCGGCACGCGCTCCGCGCTGAGCGCATCGGCCATGCACCAGCCCGCCGTGGAAGCCTGCTAGGCTGCGCGCGTTCGCAAAGGAAACTGCATGTCCGGTCACAGTCAGTTCGCCCTGCTCAGGCAGCGCCGCTTCTTGCCGTTCTTCGCCGTGCAGGCGTTGGGCGCGTTCAACGACAATGTCTATCGGCAGGCCATCATCGGCTTGTTGTTCTACCTGGGCATCGATGCGGCGCAGCGCACGCTCTACACCAATCTGGCGCCGGCATTGTTCATCCTGCCGTACTTCCTGTTCTCCGCGCTGGCCGGCCAGATCGCCGAGAAACTGGAGAAGCAGAAACTCATCGTGATCACCACCACGATGGAAATCGCGATCATGTCGCTGGCCGCAGTGGGCTTTCTCACCGAGAACATGGTGATATTGCTGATCGCGCTGTTCTGCACCGGCCTGCAATCCACGCTGTTCGGGCCGGTGAAGTATTCGATCCTGCCTTCGGTGCTCAAACCCGAGGAACTCACCGGCGGCAATGGCCTGGTCGAGATGGGCACCTCCATTTCGATCCTGTGCGGCATGATCTTCGGCGGGCTGATCTTCCAGATTGCCGGCAGCCATGGCCCGGAGGCTGCGGCCACCGCGGTGATCGCAATCGCGGTCACCGGCAACCTGGTGGCGCGGCTGGTGCCCAAGGTCGATGCCGGCGCGCCCGAGCTGACCATCAACTGGAACCCCATTCCCGAATCGCGCGCCATCATGCGCCTGACCCGGCGCACGCCGGCGGTGCGCAACGCGGTGCTCGGGGTGTCGTGGTTCTGGTTCGTCGGCACCGTGCTGACAGCGCAGCTGCCCACGTATGCGCAGCTCAATCTGGGCGGCCAGCAGGACTTGTACGTGTTTGCGCTGGCGCTGTTTTCGATCGGCACCGGCGTCGGTTCGCTGCTGTGCGAACGGCTGTCCGGGCGCACCGTGGAGATCGGTCTGGTGCCGCTGGGCGCGTTCGGCATCAGCGCATTCCTGCTGGACCTGTACTTCGCCCGCCCCGGTGCAGCGCCGGTAAGCGATCTGTCAATCGGCCAGTTCGTGCAGCAGCCCGGCAGCGTGCGGCTGATCGTCGATCTGGTCGGAATCGGCCTGTTCACCGGCCTGTTCGTGGTGCCGTTGTTTGCGCTGATCCAGAGCCGCACGCCCAAGGCCGAACTCTCGCGGGTGATTGCCGGGCTCAACATCCAGAACGCGTTGTTCATCGTCACTGCCGCCATCATCGGTATTGCATTGCAGTTGCCGCAGCTGGTGCTGTTCGGGGTGCGCATTCCGCTGCCGGGCCTGAGCATTCCGCAGGTGTTCCTGGCCCTGGCGCTGGCCAATACGCTGGTGGCGCTGTGGATCTTCACCCTGGTGCCCGAGTTCCTGATGCGCTTTCTCAGCTGGGTGCTGGTGAGCGTGCTGTACCGGCTGCGCACGCGCGACATCGACCGCCACGTGCCCGATGAAGGCGCCGCGCTGCTGGTCTGCAACCACGTCAGCTACATGGACGCGCTGATCCTGTCGGCGGTGATTCCGCGCCCGGTACGCTTTGTCATGTACTACAAGATCTTCCGTATCCCGGTGATGCGCTGGATCTTCCGCACCGCCAAGGCGATTCCGATCGCCGGCGCGCGCGAAGACCCCGCGCTGATGCAGCAGGCCTTCGACCGCATCGATGCCGCGTTGGCCGACGGCGAACTGGTATGCATCTTCCCGGAAGGCGCGTTGACCAAGGACGGCGAGATCGCGCCGTTCAAATCCGGCGTCGAAAAAATCCTGGCGCGCCGCAGCGTGCCGGTGATTCCGCTGGCGCTGCGCGGCATGTGGTCGAGCATGTGGAGCCGGCGCGACACCCGCCTGGGCCGCATGCGGGTGCCGCGGCGGATGCGCGCGCAGATCGACGTGGTGGCAGGTGCAGCGGTTGCCGGCGACCAGGCCAACGCCGCGCTGTTGGAACAACAGGTGCGCGCACTGCGTCAGGATCGTCCCTGAGCCCGGCAGGTGCAGGCTTTGCGTCCATCGCGTGCCGCGAGTAGCCTGTGCGCCATTGCACGCTTTGCCGCCGCGCCCACCAAGCGGACGCGGCCGGTCGTAACGGGGGACGTCGTTGTGCTCAACATCATCGCGCCTGAGGCGCCTGCCGTGATCGGCGGGCGTCGCGCACTCCAGTGGCTGGCCGTCATGCCGGCAGCGATAGGCATGCCGATGCGCCCGGCACCGGATAACGCATCCCACTCACCCATCAGTTCGCAGTTGTTTACCACCCAAGGAGCTTCACCATGAGTGCCATCCCACCGCCGATCCATCCCTCGTCCAGCGCTGCGCCCGGCCCGGTGCCCAATCACCTGATCTGGGCGATCGTCTCCACCGTGCTCGGCTTCTGCCTGTGCTGCCCGGCACTGATTTCCGGCATCGTGGCGATCGTGTTTTCCAGCAAGGTCAACGGCCTGCTCAACCAGGGCGACATCGACGGCGCACGTCGCGCCTCCAACACCGCCAAGACTTGGTGCATCGTGACCAGCGTGCTGGCCGTGATCGGCTTGCTGATCAACATCGGCATGGTCGCCACCGGCGGCATGCAGGGCTACATGGATTACATGCAGCAGCTGCAGCACATGCAGTAATGGAACTGCGTCCACGCCATTGGCTTGGACTGGGGGCGGCCACTAGCGTGGCCGCCTTTGGCGTGTCGCTGCTGTACCGCTTTGACCCAAACGCGAGCAACAGCCCGTTCCCACCCTGCGTGTTCCGCGCCGTCACCGGCTGCTACTGCCCTGGCTGCGGCATGACCCGCGCACTCCATGCGCTGGTGCATTTCGATCTACCCGGCGCCTTCGCAATGAATCCGGCCGCCGTGCTCGGCCTGTTCACCCTGCCGGGCCTGATCGCCTGGAAAGCCGGCTGGCGCGCGCGTTGGTTTGCACCGGTGGTGAACGTTATGTCCGAGCCGAAATTCTGGCTCTGGGCATTGCCCACGTACTGGATTGCACGGAATCTGCCGTGGTTTCCGTTTACGCTACTGGCGCCGGGGTGATCTCCACTTGGAGGTTGGATTGAAATCGATACGTCTTGGATGGAAAACTTCTCACATATTATCGTGCCTGCTCGGTAACGATGAATCTTCACCATTCTGTTCTATAAACAGTATTTGAAGGATCCAAGATTCGCTAGGCTGATGTGATCAAGGTGCAACGCCACTAGTCCCGCCTTGAAGTGCATTTCACGGAGTAGCCGTCATAAAAATCCTGCCAAATCACGACAGAAATTATTTTTAGACATTTGATTTAAAAATACAACCGAATACAATTGTAAAATATAGAGTAAAAAATGGATCTCGGCACCATTGAAAACCTAAGCCTTAAAAGTATGTGGCCAAGTGAAGCCACTCATTTCACCCCCTGGCTCGCCCAAAATTTAGAAATTCTCGGCAAGAAACTTGGCCTAGACCTGCAACTAGAATCGACAGAAGCGTCCGTTGGTGACTTTTCTGCCGACATCATTGCAACTGACGTATCAAGCAATAGAAAGATTGTGATTGAAAATCAGTTCGGAGCAACGGATCATAAGCACTTGGGACAATTGATTACTTACGCCTCCTACTTGCGAGCAAGTGCGGTGGTCTGGATTGCGGAATCCATCCGACCAGAGCATAAAGCGGCAATGGATTTTCTCAATAACAACCTCAGGGATAGCCTGAGCCTATATGCAATTGAAGCCTCAGCAATACGAATAAATGATTCCAAGCCTGCATTCATGCTATCTGTTGTATCAAGGCCTAACGAAGCCACCGTTAGCGGCGACGATACAGCACGGGGCACGTCAGAAACACAAGAAAGGTATCGTATTTACTTTCAGACACTAATCGACGAACTTCGTGAAAACTATAAGTTTACCAACGCTCGCTCTGGACAACCCCAGAACTGGTACACGTTCGCGTCAGCAAACTCTAAATTTTACAAATTTGGCACCAGCTTCAGTAGTCGCCCCTGAAAAACCCCCAAACCACATCCATTGCAGGGCGTCCCCCGCATTTTCGGCGTGCTGGAACTGCCAGTTTTCGTTACTGTACGCGCTGGTTTCTGGCAGTTTTCGCCCATGCGTACACGCCGTCCTGCCGCCGAGCAGTTGCCTGCCGATGAGTTGTTTCGTTCGCGTCTGGAAAACCAGATCGACCTGCGCCATCCACTGGTTCAGCTGAGCCATCGGCTGCCGTGGAGTGCGTTGGAGCAGGCGCTATTGCCGCGATTGCCGGCCACAACTGCCAGCGGCGGACGGCCCGGCCTGCCGATGCGTCTGATCGCCGGGCTGCTCTACCTCAAGCACGCCTACGACCTGTCCGACGAGGCCGTATGCGCGCGCTGGCTGGAAAATCCGTACTGGCAGTTCTTCACCGGCGAGGTGGTATTCCAGACCTGCTTGCCGTGCGATCCCAGTTCCCTGACACGTTGGCGACAGCGTCTGGGCGAAGCGGGCATGGAAGAGCTATTGGCGCACACGATCAACACCGCGCATGCGATGAAGGCGGTGGATGCACGCGAGTTGTCGCGGGTGATCGTGGACACCACCGTGCAGGAAAAGGCGATCGCCCATCCCACCGACAGCCGGCTGCTGGAGGTGGCGCGCAAGAAGCTGGTGCTGCTGGCCAAGCGCCACGGCATCGCACTACGACAGACCTATGCGCGGCAAGGCCCGGTCTTGAGCCGCAAGGCCGGGCGCTATGCGCATGCGCGCCAGTTCAAGCGCATGCACAAGGTGCTGCGACGCCAACGCACGCTCCTGGGACGCGTATTACGCGATCTGCAACGCAAGCTGGACCCCTTGGTGCGTGAGCGCATCAGTGTCTGGCTGGAACGCGCACAACGGGTGTTGACACAACGCCCCAAGGACAAGCAAAAGCTCTACGCCCTGCATGCGCCGGAAGTGGAATGCATGAGCAAGGGCAAGGCACGGACACCTTACGAATTTGGCGTCAAGGTCGGCATTGCGGTGAGTGCGCGCAAAGGCTTGATCGTGGGCGCGCGCAGTTTTCCCGGCAATCCTTACGACGGCGATACGTTGGCCGAGCAGCTGGAGCAGACGCGTGGGTTGCTGCAGGATGTGAATGTAACCCCGCAGGTAGCGATCGTGGACCTGGGGTATCGCGGACGTGAGGTAGATGGCGTGCAGATCCTGCATCGCGGCAAGGCCAAGACGCTGACACGACGGCAATGGAGCTGGATCAAACGCCGGCAAGCGGTGGAGCCGGTGATTGGACATCTGAAACAGGACTGCCGCTTGAATCGCTGTTATCTAAAGGGTGCCCAAGGCGATGCACTGAACGTGCTCGGCTGCGCCGCCGGCTACAACCTGCGCTGGCTGATGCGCTGGATCGCCTTTTTGCGTGCCTGGTTGCAGGCGATGGCAGGGGCATCCTTGAGCCTGGCGCACCGGTCGCCGCTGACCTTTGGTGCTTGAAGGGGGTTTTTCAGGGGCGACTCCGTACTGGCGGAAAAGTGCGAGTGGAAATTTACATTGACTGCGGAGACAAACTGAAGAACGAGCAGCTGTTCGACAGAGTGTTTTCGGAGAAAAATAAAATTCAAACGCAAATTGCACAAGATTTAAGGTGGGAGCGACTAGATAACCGGAGAGCCTGCAGAGTTGCAGTCTATCGTGACGGAGACATAGACGCAGAGACTGAAATCCTCAATGAAATTCGTCAATGGACAATCCAGTGGCTACTCAAATTTAAAGAAGTTTTTCCTCCGTTTATACAAAGGGCACTCTTGTAATTGATACCCATCAAATGTAGGCAGCGCTCTCACAACCGGTTGCAACTACCGCACCCACCCCGCAATCACCAGCAACGCCAACACCACCATCCACAGCAACAACACGCGCCAGACCAGACTCATTGCATCGCGCACTTCCGGCAGGCGGCGCCACACCGGCACCAGGCCCGAGTCGGTGTAATCGTGCGCCTCTTCGCGTAATTCGGCACTGACGCTGGCACGCGCCACCGCCCCGAGAAAATGCGGCTCCAGCGACCAGCGGTTGCCATGCGCTTGGCGCCAGGCGCGGAAGACGGTGTCGAAATTGCCCACCAGCGCCATCGAGACCGTCATCAGCTGGGCCACCGGCCATTCCAGCACCGCCAGCAGCCAGCGCGCGCCGGCCAGATTGCGTGGCGGCAGCAAGACCGCCAGCGGGCTTTCCACCGCCAAGGCCGTGAGCCGGTACAGCACCGCACCGAACGGCCCCAGCAGCAAAAACCACCACAGCACCGCAAACCAGCGCCGCAGTCCATTCACCACCACCGCTTCCACCAGCGACGGCGCGTCTTCGTGCACGCTGCCGCCGGCGGCCTGCAACTGCGTGATCGCATCGCGCCGCGCGCCCGGCTCATCGGCATCGATCACCGCTTCCACATCGCGATCCAGATCGCGCGGGCCCCAGGTCCAGGCCAGCACCGCCACACCGAACAGCAAGGCCACAAAGCCGTGCCAGACATCGTCCAGCAGCCACTGCAACAGCACCACCAGCAGCGCCGGCAGCACTGCCAGCAGCACGCCATAACGGCCCTGCCACACGCCGCGCCCGGCCGCATGACTGTCCAGTCGGCGCAGCCATTGGCCGAACCAGGCGAAATTGCGCAGCCTGGCCACCTGCGCCGGCACCAGATGGCCCAACGCGAGTGCGACGACGACGGCAACCAGGGTAGTGAACATGGGTGGGCCTCCTCAGCCGAGTCTAGCCGAGCGGACGCAAGCGCCGCAGCACCGCTGCAACAGCCGGCCAGGCTCAAGCATGCGCACGATGCCAATGCTCGATCAATGCACGCGCAATGGAGATGCGCGGCGGCAAGCCGATCTCACCCTCGCCGGCCAGCGCAGCGCCGACCTGCGCATGGCTGACCCAGCGCGCGTGTTCCAGCTCGCCGGTGACCTGCGGCACCTCGGTCGCCGCGGCACGCGCGGTGAAGCCCAACATCAGCGCGCCCGGAAACGGCCACGGCTGCGCGCCCAGATAGCGGCAGTCCTGCACATGCACGCGGGTTTCTTCGAAGACCTCGCGCGCCACGGTCTGCTCCAGCGACTCGCCCGGTTCGACGAACCCGGCAATCACCGAATAACGCCCGGTCGCCCAGCTGGCCTGGCGGCCGAGCAGCAGGCGCGCACCATCGCTGACGGCCACGATAATGGCCGGATCCACACGCGGGTAGTGCTCGGTCTGGCACTGCGTGCAATGCGCGATGAAACCGGCGCGGCGGAACGCAATCGCCCCACCGCACACGCCGCAGAAGCGCGTGCGTGACTGCCAGTGCAGCATCGCGCGTGCATAGGCGAAGGCGGTGGCGATGTCGGCCGGCCAGTCGGTGGCCGCCTGGCGCAGATCGATCCGCTGCGGCGCCTGCACCGCAACGATGTCGGCCGGCAGACAGAACCAGCCCACCGCGTCGCGCAGGCCCAGGAAGATCGCCGCCTCCGGCCCGTCGGCCAACGCGGCACCCTCCATCAGCAGCGGCTGTCCATCGGCATCGGCCAGCGCCGCACCTTTGGCATCGAGCAACAGCACACGGCCTTGCGGCCATAACCGCGCCAGGGCGTCGGGATCGTCACGCAGCACATCGCCGCGATCGAGCGGGGCGTGGGTGAAGGCAAAACCGGAAGATGAAAAAAGAGACTCTGACATCCGCGCAAGCCTGCCGATAATCGCCAGCGCCCGCAACCGTCGCACGCGGTCTGCTTGCCGCGCCTGCAGTGCGTGTTCAGACGCCGCGGCCACCAGCGCCGGAGACAAGGTTCGGCGCGTGGTTCACGGCATGTCGCACGCCGACCGATGCAGGGGCAGCATGCGCAGCTGTCGCGTCAGAACAGGCGTTGCAAGTCCTATCCGTAGAGGGGAACGCAGCTGCTACGAGCCGGTGCAGCTGCGGGCGCATCGAAGCCCGCAGCTGCATCGGCCTGCACCTGCGGCAGCATCAAACGATGACCGTGGCGTTACCGCTGCTTGTCCAGCAGCTGATGCCGCACCGCCACGATGCACGGCTCGTTGGCCACCAGATGGACGAAGGCCGAGTTGTCGTCGGGGTTGCCACTGCCGATATCCACCAGCGACACCTGGTTGCTGCCGCGGCGCTTGAACCCGGCAATGGCCGTCTACGCATTCTTGAGCGGGATGGTGGCGTCGTTGGACGAATCCCACAGCACGGGGCGCGGCGGTGTCCTCGCAATAGAGGATGACTGCAGCAATCACGGATCGTTAAAACACCAGATGCAGGCGTGATCTACGGCGGCGATTCGCGCAGTGCGCCGGTCAAATCGGCGGCCATCACGTTGATGGCAGTCCGGCGGTCGCATCGCCATTCCAGCAAGCGGGGCAAGCGACGCTTTGCGTACGGCCTACGACAACACGCGCCAGGCGCCCTCCCGTACCACCAGCAGATTGAGACGCATCAGGTCGCAGCCGGCATACATCTGTCGCCATCGACACGACGCGCAGGAATTAGGGCCTTATTGGCCACATATCGCCAGGACATCGGCCATCGCAACACAGGCGGTTGACCACAAGCGCGCAATACACACAGCCGCCCAGCACCCACCCGCACTCAAACGCTGAAGCTGCTCCCGCAACCGCAAGTCGTTTTCGCGTTGGGGTTGCGAATCACGAACTGTGCGCCGGTCAGGCTCTCGGTGTAGTCCACCTCAGCGCCCATCAGGTATTGCAGGCTCAGCGGGTCGACCAGCAGCGTCACGCCATCGGTGGCTACCGCCAGGTCGTCCTCGGCACGGTTTTCGTCGAACTCGAAGCCGTACTGGAAGCCGGAGCACCCGCCACCCTGGATGTAGACGCGCAATGCCAGCTCGGCATTGCCTTCTTCCTGGATCAGCTCGCGCACTTTGGCGGCGGCGGCCACGGAAAAGTTCAGTGGCCGGTCGATGGACTGGTAGTCCGGTGCCGGGGCGGCGGTAGGGAGCGAAACGAGCGTACTCATGTCAGCAGCATGGGGGTCGGGCGGCCGCACTTCAAGCCGCAGCGACCGCGGTGGCTGCCGGGGCGTTCACCGCCCACGCCGTACTCAGGCGCCCGCCGTTTCGGCCTGCAGCGCCTTGACCGGCTCGGCACGGCTGGCTTCCGGTGCCGGCAACGCCGCAGTGGCACCGGCACTGGCAGCGTGAATCAACCGCCCGGTGAGCTGCGCACCGGCGCTCATTTCCACCACTTGGTAATGCACATTGCCCTGCACCCGCGCATTGGCGGCCAGTTCGACCCGCTCGGCCGCATGCACGTCGCCGGTCAGCTGGCCATTGATGATCACCACCGGCGCGCGCACTTCACCCTCGATGCTGCCTTGCTCGGCCACCGTCAGGATGGCGCTGGCGCCGTCTTCGGCAATCACCTTGCCCAGGATGCGACCTTCCACATACAGCCCGCCGCTGAACACCAGGTCGCCGCGAATCACCACCTGCGGCCCGATCAAGGTATCGACCACGGTCTGCGCACCACGGTTGGATTTGTTTCCGAACATGAGCTACTCCCCCGCGCCATTGCCGGCGACTTTCCAGTCGAATGTCTGAGTGACCGGCGCCCCATCGCCGCTCAAGGAGATTTTGACACGTTGCGGAGTGAAATCCTTCGGCAGGATGACGCTTCCGTCCAACTGCTGGAAATAGCGGAACGAATACGGCTGGCCGGCGGCATCGGGCTTCTGGTGCAATTCGTTCCAGCTCACCGTCACCAGCTTGCCGGCGCGCACGCCTTCCACCGCAAAGCGCAGCTGGCCCTGGCTGATCGCGCCGCGGTTGATGTTCTGGGTCAGCACCACGCTGTAATTCCAGGTGCCGCCGGCCTCGGCGGTGAACTGCACCGAGTGCGCGTTGAGCCCCTTGCGTTGCGCGGTCGAGCCCACCAGCCGCTCGTAGAAGGCCACATCGGCGCGCAGCGCGGCGATCTGCTCGTCGCGCTCGGCCAACGAGGCCTGCACCTCGGTATTGGCAGCGCGGCTGATCTTGTCCGACATCGCCAGATTGACCTGGCGCTGCTGCAATTGTTCGATCTGCTTGCGCTGCTGGGTCTGCGCGCGCTGCGCCTGCTGCAGCGCTGCTTCGGCTTCCACCAGGCGCGGGGCGGCGCTGCGCGTGGCCAGCCACCACACCCCACCCAGCGAGGCCAGCCACACGACGGCCACCACCAGCCACAGCCAGCGCCCACTGAAATGGCCGCCGCCGGAGGCACGTTGGACGATCTGCACGCGGGCGGCTGGTCTCATGGGCATCGGGTCCGGGCAGGCCGGCGCAGTCATGGGCGGCGTAGTGTGCCAGAGCCCCGACACCCGTCGCGCTGGCGCTGGGCCGGCGGTTATCCCATAGTTCTGCAATTGTTTGCAGGGAACCACGCCATGAGCGAAGCGCATCTGTTCGTGATCGGCATCCTGCTGGCCTGGCTGGCCGGCATCCGGGTTTATCTCACCGTGTTCGGCGTCGGCCTGGCCGGCCTGCTCGGCTGGATCGACTTGCCGCCGGCCCTGCATCCGACGCAGTCGGTGTGGGTATTGGGCACCTCGGGCGCGCTGGCGGTGGCTGAGTTCTTCGCCGACAAGATTCCAGGCGTGGACTCGGGCTGGGACCTGCTGCAGACGCTGGCCCGTGTGCCGGCCGGCGCATTCCTGGCCGCGGCCACGCTTTCCCCCGATGGCGACCTTGGCGCGGGCGCCCTGGCGGCCGGCGCCGGAGTGGCGCTGACCAGCCACACACTCAAGGCAGGTACACGCGCACTGCTCAACACCTCGCCCGAGCCGGCAAGCAACTGGATCGCCTCACTGGCCGAAGACACCATCGCCACCACGGCATTGGCGCTGGCGTTGGCGCACCCATGGCTGGCACTGAGTGTTGCGGTGGGCTCCAGCGTGCTGGCCGCGCTGGTGGTGTGGTGGATCTGGCGATTGCTGTGGCGGGGCATGCACCGGCTGGTCGCGCCGATGCGCACAGCCACCACGCCCGCTGCACGCCGCTCCCCGCTATCGTGAAGTTCATCGCATAATCACCGCGACTGCAGGGAGTATCGATGGCCGCCCGAGATCCGGTTCCTTCCACCACACGTGACGACACCGCCACGCGTAATCGCCCACTGCGCGCCGAGACCCCGCCGGCCGACCAATGGCGTCGCTGGGCCGATGAAGCGGCGGTGGCAGCCGACGATGCGGCGCCGGTGAGCGCGGCGATCATTCCTGCGCCTGCTGTTGCCAGCCGGGCAGCAACCGTAGCGCCGCTGCGCGCGGTGGCCGCCAGCGGCAGCGTGCACCCGACATCGGCGCCTACCGCGCTGCCGCCGTCGGCAGCGCCGGCGCTGCCCCGCAATGGCGACGACAACGTCGCGGCCGATGCGCCGTATCGCGTGCTCATTGTCGAAGACGATCGCTCGCAGGCCTTGTTCGCGCAGAGCGTGCTGCACGGCGCCGGCATGCATGCGCAGGTCGAAATGACTGCCGCCAGCGTGCCGCAGGCGATCCAGGACTACCACCCGGATCTGATCCTGATGGATCTGCACATGCCAGAGCTGGACGGCATCCGCCTGACCACGCTGATCCGTCAGCAGCCCGGCCAGCAGCTGCTGCCGATCGTGTTCCTGACCGGCGACCCGGACCCGGAGCGTCAGTTCGAAGTGCTCGACAGCGGCGCCGACGATTTCCTCACCAAACCGATCCGCCCGCGCCATCTGATCGCCGCGGTATCCAACCGTATCCGCCGCGCGCGCCAACAGGCGCTGCAGCACGCCGGTGAACAGGTCAGCGTGCGCAGCAACCCGGAAACCGGCCTGCCGACGCGTGGTCACGTGATGGAGTTGCTTGCCGATGCGCTGGAGCGCAAGCAGTCCGGCGGCCTGTTCTTCATCGAGATCGCCAGCGCGCTCGGCCTGCGCGAACGCTATGGCTACGCCGCCTACGAACGCCTGATGACCCAGGCCGGGCACCGCCTGGCCAGTGCCGCCCAGCCCTATCCGCTGGCGCGGTTGAACGACAACAGCTTCCTGTTGCTGGCCGTGGACATGCCCGAAGCCAGCCTGGAACAGCAGGCGCTGGAGATCCGCCAGCGGCTGTCTGCCAACGCCTTCCCGGTGCGCGAAGAAGAATCCGTGCATGTGCGCTGCGCCATCGGCGTGGCACCGCTGGGGCTGGGCTTCGACGACACCGGCAGCGCGCTGGAAGCGGTCGAACGCACCGCCCTGCAGGCACGCCTGCGCAGCGATGGCGTGCAGACCTATCTCGCACCCAGCCAGGCCGAACAGCAGGAACAGCTACGGCTGGTCGAAGGCCAGCTTGAACTGGCCTATCAACCGATCGTGGCCGTGGCCGGCGGCGACACCGCGCAATACCAGGTGCTGCTGCGGCTGCGCCAGGCCGACGGCACGCTGCTGTCGGCCGGCCAGGTGATTCCTGCCGCCGAAGCGGCCGGGCGCATCGCCGATCTGGACCAGCAGGTCATGGACCACGCGCTGGGCCTGCTGCACCTGTACCAGCACGCCAGCCCGCCGCTGCGCCTGTTCGTCTCGCAATCGCCGCGCACGCTGGCGCGCGATGCATTTGCGGACTGGCTGCTCAAGGCGCTGGTCGAACGTGGCGTGGCCGGGCAATCGCTCATTGTCGACCTGCGCCTGGACGATGCATTGATCCACGCTGTCACTGTGCAGCAGTTCTGCGCCAAGTTGATGCCGGCCGGCGTGCAGTTCTGCCTCAGCCAGTTCGAACCCGGCGACGAAGCCAACGCGCTGCTGAGCCAGTTGCCGCTGAGCTTCGTACGCATGGCCAACCGGTTCGCCGATGCGCATGGCAATGCCGCGGTGCGCGACCAATTGCGCGGCGTCATCGACATCGCCCACCAGCGCGGCCTGCTGATCATCGGCCAACGCATCGAAGATCCGCAGGCAGCGGCCGCGATGTGGATGAGCGGTGTGGACTTCATCCAGGGCAACCTGGTGCAGACGGTCGGCAAGGAACTGGACTTCGACTTCACGAACGCGGTGCTCTGAGTGACGGCGCAGGCAGGAGGCTTTCGCGCGTGGAGCATCGTGGCAACCCTGGCCGCCCTGGCGGCCGCACTGGGCGCAGGCTTGCAGTGGTCTGCGCTGCAGGGCCCGTGGCGCGCGGTCACCGCGGTGTCGGCAACGCTGGCGGTGGTGTGTGGGCTGTGCGCTGCGTTTGCCGCCTACAGGGCCGCACGTGCGCAGCAAACGTTGGCGCAGCATCTGGAAGAGGCCGAGCTGGCCCGTGAACGCCTGCAGCAGGAACTGCAGCGCCACGGCGAACTGGAACAGGAACTGCTGCGCGCCAAGCAGGCCGCCGAGGCCGCCACGCTGGCCAAGGGCGAGTTTCTGGCCACCATGAGCCATGAAATCCGCACCCCGCTCAACGGCATCATTCCGATGCTGGAGCTGATCTCCAGCGGTCAGCTCAGCCTGGATCAGCGCGACATGCTGCAAACCGCCACCGGCAGTTCGTTGCAGTTGCTGCGCATCGTCGACGACATCCTCGATTACTCCAAGCTCGAAGCCAACAAGCTCGAACTGGAGATCACTACCTTCAACCTGCGCGAACTGCTCGACGGCGTCGTGCAGCTGCTGCAACGCACCGCCGAAGGCCGCCAGTTGCGGCTCAGCCTGGATATCGAACCGTCGGTGCGCCTGCTGGTGCGCGGCGACCCGATCCGCCTGCGCCAGGTCCTGGGCAACCTGATTGGCAACGCCATCAAGTTCACCGAACACGGCGGCGTCGACATCCAGCTGCGCCGCCTGGGCGAAACCCGCGCCCAGCATCTGTTGCGCTTCCAGATCCGCGACACCGGCATCGGCATCGCACCGGACCAGCAGGCGCGCCTGTTCCGCTCCTTTGCACAAGCCGACGCCTCCACCACACGCCTGTACGGCGGTACCGGGTTGGGGCTGGCGATCTGCAAACGCATCATCGACCTGATGGGCGGCCGCATCGGGGTGGAATCCGAGCCCGGACGCGGCGCCACGTTCTGGTTCGAAATCCCGCTGCTCAAGGTCATCGGCGACCTGCAGCAGGCCTCCGGCGCCGACGCGGCGCGGGTGATGGTGATCAGCTCCGATGCGCGCCTGTCACAACGCCTCAAGCGCCTGCTCGACAGCTGGGGCATATCGCATGTGCTGATGGAAACCACCCAAGAAGCGCTCGAACGCGTGCGCCGCAACACCGACACCGAAAGCTTCCGCTGCGTCATCGCCGACCACGACACCTTGCGCTATAGCGCGCGCGCCGTGCACCGCGCGCTCGCCCGCCCGCATGATGCCAACGGCGCGCGGCTGATCTGGCTATACGGCGAAGAACCGGTACCGGCCGAACTGCAGGACCACACCACCCTGGTGCCGCGCCAGAGCCCGGACGAAACCTTGCGCGCCCTGGTGCTGCCGCCCGACCCCAAGCCAGCGCACGCCGCCACGCTGGCCGCGGCGATGATCCCCGAGCCGTTGCCGCCGCCGATGGCCAACGCGCGCGAGGTGCGCATCCTGCTGGTCGAAGACAACCCGGTGAACCTGCTGGTCGCGCAGAAGCTGCTGGCCGTGCTCGGCTTCGAGGCCGACACCGCCACCGACGGCGAAGCCGCGCTGAGCAGCATGGAATCCACCCGCTACGACATGGTCTTCATGGATTGCCAGATGCCGGTCCTGGATGGCTACGCCGCCACCCGGCGCTGGCGCGCCATGGAGACAGAAAGCGGCGGCCGCCCGGTACCGATCGTGGCGATGACCGCCAACGCCATGGCCGGCGACCGCGAACGCTGCCTGGCCGCGGGCATGGACGACTATCTGTCCAAACCGGTCGCGCGCGAACAGCTCGATGCCTGCCTGCAACGCTGGCTGCCGCGTCAGCCGCTGCTGCCCGGTCCAAGCCCTGCCGGCCAGCCCCCCCACGACCCGGAAAGCGCCAGCGCCGCCGCGCAGGCACGCGCACTGCCGATCCTGGACAACAGCGTCATCGACGAGCTCTACGAAGTGGCCGGCGCGGACACCATCACCATCCTGCAGCTGTTCCTGGAAGACGCCCCGCTTCTCATCGAACAACTGGAAGCGGCCGCAGCCAATCGCGACAGCATGCAACTGCGCGATCTGTCCCACACGCTCAAGTCTTCCAGCGCCAACGTCGGCGCGCAGGCCGTGTCCAACGCAGCCCGGCGCATCGAACTGGCCGCCCGCACCGGCACCATCGAACGCCCCTCGGTCATGGTCGCCCTGGTCATCGCCGAATACGCCCGCGCCCGCCTGGCCCTGCTAGGCCAGGTCGCCCGCCTGCAGGCCATCACCAGCACGACGAGCCAGTAGTCCTGCCAGCGTCATCGAAGCGACAGCAACAACCGTGCGTCGGCCATTCGCGCACTCAACAAACTGCGCTCGCATCGAATCGAAGCATTGCTCAACACCCGCCTTCGGACCGCCTCTCCAACTGCGGCAAAACGCTTAAGCCCCTCTCCTGCGGGAGAGGGGTTGGGGTGAGGGTACGGGCGAAGCCACGCGTCCTCACTCGCCAAACAAGGCGCCCGAAGAGGCAAACTACCAGCGCCCAGCAACCAGCGCGCCCAACCGACCTGCCGCAACACGCGCAGCAACACCCACAGCCAGACAATCACCGCGACCAAACGCGCTTTCAGTCGTCAAGCTTGGTCAGCAGGTAATTCGGCTCGCCGATACGGGCCACCAGATCCAGCTGGGTTTCCAGCCAGTCGATGTGTTCTTCTTCCGATTCCAGGATGTCCACCAGCAACTGACGGCTCACGTAGTCCTTGACGGTCTCCGCATACGCCACTGCATCGCGCAGCACGACAACCGCCTCGCGCTCCAGGGTCAGATCGCAGCGGAACATCTCGGTCGGGTTCTCACCGATGCGCAGCTTGCCCAGCGCCTGAAAATTGGGCAACCCTTCGAGAAACAGGATGCGGTCGGACAGCTTGTCCGCATGCTTCATTTCGTCGATGGATTCCTTGTACTCATGCTCGGCCAATTCCTTCAGGCCCCAGTTCTTCAGCATCTTGGCGTGCAGGAAGTACTGGTTGATCGCAGTGAGTTCGTTGTAGAGCACCTTGTTGAGGTACTCGATGACTTTGGTATCGCCCTTCATGCGATGTCTCCGAGACAGTGAGCCGGCCGCACTCTAACGCGTTGGCGCGGCGCATGAAGGAACGCGAATCGTGATCAGTTGCGGGACGCTTCCGGCCCCGCTCCAGGGCGGCGCTGCTGGTCAGCGCATGGATGCTGGTCTGCGCATGACGGCTGGTCTGCGCATGACGGCTGGGGAATCGAGTTGACGGATCGAGTGCGACGTCAGCTGGAACTACGCATTACCGGCACCGACCACCTGACGCCGCTCAGGCCGTCAGGAGCGGAAGCCGTAACGCACCGTTTGCACAATGCATAGACGACGCATCGTCGCGAGCCATCAGCATCGCAGGGCAGACGCCAGCACGTCTGCCTTCAGTGCCTGAACCGGTACTCCAGCAGACCAGGCACGCAGCCCACAGAGCCAACGACCTCAGGCTCAGGCAGCGCTGGCCAGGCCCAGCATGGGCAGCGGCAACGCGCAGGTGGCATGCGCCTGGCGCAACAAGTCGCCGGCCATGTCCAGGCACGAGCCGCAATTGGACCCGCAGCCGGTGCGCATGGTCAGTTCGGCAAGACTGGCGCAGCCGTTCTCGGCCGCTTCGCGGATCTGGTGGTCGGTGACCCCATTACAGATGCAGACGTACACGGTATCGGTCGGGTGTTGGCGATCCGGAAAGGACCGGGACTGATTGCACCGCAAACGAGAATAGGTGTCAATTCCAAACGTTAATCATTATTAATCCGCGCCGGGCGAGCCCCGCTGCGCTTGCGTAGACGCTTGCGTGGGCTGTCGTGTCCTGCCGCGCTACTCCCCGGCAACCAGGCTTCCAGCGCACGCTCGGGCATCGCACCCACCGCTGCCGGGCCGGCCAGGTTTTGCGCCAGGGGCGCCAGATGACGCAACGCCCGCGCATAGACGCCACGCTTGAACATCACCACATGCTCGACCGGGTACCAGAAATCCACCCAGCGCCAATGATCGAACTCCGGGGTATCGGTATGGTCGAGCTTGAGGTGGGATTCGTCGCCGGTGAACTGCAGCAGGAACCAGACCTGCTTCTGCCCGATGCATACCTGGCGCTCGTTGCGGCGCACCGCGCGGCTGGGCAGGCGATAGCGTAGCCACCCAGGCGTGGCACCGAGCAATTCCACATGCTCGGGCAACAACCCGGTTTCTTCGCGCAACTCGCGGTACATGGCTTCGACGGGTGTCTCATCGGTGTTCATGCCACCTTGCGGGAACTGCCAGCCGTCCCTGCGCACACGTCGTGCCCAGAACACCTGACCGTCCTGCCGCATCAGCACGATGCCGACGTTTGGCCGGAAACCGTCCGGATCGATCACGATGCGGACTCCTGAAAATCTACTGTCAACGACTCTGCCACGGCGACGCCCGGCTCACAAGCTGAAAACGAAATGCTTGACAACAGCGCAATGCATCGTGAGAATTGCCGGCTCCCTAGGCTATGTAGCTCAGCCGGTTAGAGCACAGCACTCATAATGCTGGGGTCGGTGGTTCGAGTCCACCCATAGCCACCAAGGTATTCACGCCCTCACCGGCATGCGATAATCTTGGATCAACACGTTTTTATTGCCCCGTCGCCAAGCGGTAAGGCACCTGACTCTGACTCAGGCATCGGTGGTTCGAATCCATCCGGGGCAGCCAAACACGAAAGGCCCGATCGAAAGATCGGGCCTTTTTTGTTGCCCGGCGTTTCGACAGCGATGCAGCGACCAACCGCATGACGCGCACTTCGGCCGAATGAGGGCACAACAGTCCGTCACCAATAGTTGCGATCGCAGCGCAGACAGCGCATGGGCCCAGCTTCTACACCCCTCCCCAGGCATGGCGCAGGCAGCATTGCCCTCGACATGCGCGACACGACCCCAACCGCTGCCGCACCGCAATGAAACGCCGAACTCCCCCAGCAACATCCAGCTGACGAATGCAGATGCACTACTGGTGCCGCATGCCGCCAGCCAGGCATTAATGACATTTCGACTTCGGTTTCGACTCTGACCTAGGCTCCGTCTCTGGTTTCGCCTGCGAGCTGATTTAGCAAGACAGCGGAAACAGGCGCCGCGTACGCACGCAGCTAGAGGCGCATCGCGCGCCCTCCCTCACGAAGAACATCAGCACGCCTTGCAGCAAACAGACGTCAAACCTCAAAACGACAAAAGCCCGGCATGACCGGGCTTTTGAAGCAGGCGCCCCGGCGGACCGGGACGCAGCAAACGCGATGGATCAGCGCTTGGAGAACTGGGTCGCGCGACGGGCCTTGTGCAGACCGACCTTCTTACGCTCGACTTCGCGTGCGTCACGGGTCATGAAGCCAGCCTTGCGCAGCTCGGACTTCAGGGTTTCGTCGTACTCGACCAGTGCACGGGCGATGCCCAGACGGATCGCACCGGCCTGACCGGTGGTGCCGCCGCCGGAGGCGGTGACCAGGATGTCGAAGCTTTCGGTGTTCTTGGTGAGTTCCAGCGGCTGACGCACGATCATGCGCGCAGTTTCACGACCAAAGAACTCGTCCAGCGGACGGTCGTTTACAGTGATGTTGCCGGTACCCTTGCGCAGGAACACGCGAGCGGTGGAGGACTTGCGGCGGCCAGTGCCGTAGTTTTGCGTGATAGCCATGATTAGATATCCAGAACTTGCGGCTGCTGGGCGGCGTGCGGATGCTCGGCACCCGAATAGACCTTGAGCTTGCGGTACATGGTGCGGCCCAGGGGGCCCTTCGGCAGCATGCCCTTGACGGCGATTTCGATCACGCGCTCCGGGTGGCGCTGCAGCGCCTGCTCCAAGCTCTCGGTCTTCAGGTTACCGATGTAGCCGGTGAAGCGGTGATACTTCTTGTCTTTCAGCTTGTTGCCCGTGACGACGATCTTGTCGGCATTGATCACCACGAGGTAATCGCCGGTATCGACGTGAGGGGTATAAACCGGCTTGTGCTTGCCGCGCAGGCGGCGGGCCAGTTCGGTGGACAGACGGCCGAGCGTCTTGCCGGCGGCGTCAACGAGATACCAGTCGCGCTGAACGGTCTCGGACTTGGCGGTGAACGTAGTCATGAGAAAACTCTTGAGTGGTCGGGCGGATTGCAGTGGCCGAAGACCACTGGAACTTTGCCACGCGTTGTGAAGGCGAAACATAAGAGGCGGGATTGTACGGGACGCCCGGCGTCGGCGCAAGTTGCAGCCGCCGCCGAGCCACGGCGGTTGGCAGCGCGGTCGAGCGGGGCCAGAATCGACGCATGACCCAGACCTCCCCTTCCCGACTGCATAGCCCGCTCGACCGGCTGCTGGTCGAAGCCCAGCGCGCGCTGGACACGGTGTTCGGTAATCCGCCGGCCGAACGCCCCAATCCCGCTGCCGAGACACCCGATGTCGCACTGGACCCGCAGCAACGTCGCCACGCCGCCGGCCTGATGCGCATCAACCATGTCGGCGAGGTCTGCGCGCAAGGCCTGTATTTCGGCCAGGCCGCGGTTGCCCGCGACGCGCATACCCAGCACCACCTGCTGGAAGCCGCGCAGGAAGAGACCGACCACCTGTCCTGGTGCGCCGATCGCCTGCACGAGCTGGACAGCCGCCCCAGCCTGTTCAACCCGCTCTGGTATGCCGGCAGCTACGCACTCGGCGCGCTGGCCGGGCTACGCGGCGATGACTGGAGCCTGGGCTTCGTGGTCGAAACCGAGCGCCAGGTCGAAGCCCATCTGGACGAGCATCTGGAGACCTTGCCAGCGGTCGACCAGCGCAGCCGCGCCATCCTGCGCGTGATGAAGATCGACGAAGCCCGCCATGCCGACCAGGCCGAACAAGCCGGCGCCCGTCCCCTCCCGGCCCCGATCCCCAGCGCGATGGCCCTGGCCTCGAAGCTGATGAAGACAGTCGCCTACCGGCTCTAGTCGGGAATCGAGAGTCGGGAACGCGACACCCCAACTGGAGCAAAGCCCCCTTTGTTAAGGGGGCGCGCCAAAGGCGTGGGGATAGGCAGCTACTGAGTTGGGGCCCAAAGGTTTGCGAAGCAAACTTTGGGGCTGCGCCCGCGCTGCGGGTGCGGCCACGGCCGAAGGCGTGGGGATAGGAAGCCAACGAGTCGGGGCCCAAGGTTTGCGAAGCGAACGTTGGGGGCGGGCCCGCGAAGTGGGACCGACTACCCGACCAGCTTCAACCCGATCACACCAGCCACGATCAGACCGATGCACGCCAGTCGCGACCACGATGCGCTGTCGCCAAACAGCGCGATGCCGGCAATGGTCACGCCCAGGGCGCCGATGCCGGTCCAGATTGCATAGCCGGTGCCGACCGGAATGGTCTTCAGCGCCTGCGTCAGAAACCACAGGCTGATACCGGCCAGACCGATGGTCAGCACGGTGGGCCACAGCCGGGTGAAGCCGTCGCTGTATTTCAGTCCCATGGCAAAGCCGATCTCGAACAGGCCGGCCAGCAACAGATAGATCCAGGGCATCGCAGTACTCCTCACAAAAAACGGTCAAAAAAAAAGCGACCCAGTGTCTGCACACTGGGCCGCCGTCGGCTGTGGAACGCGAGGTCATCGCGTGGCGGGCCGTCCCGCCTTGAGTCGTTGACGCACCTTCGAACAGGCGCGCAACCGGTCGTTCTTGACAATTACTCGCTCAGGTTACGCCCGTGGAACAGCTCTTCGATCTCGCGCTTGAGCAGCGTTTCGATCTTCATGCGCTCCTTGAACGAGAGGTTTTTGGCACGCTCTTCGAACAGGTACTGGTCCAGGTCGAAGTCCTTCAGGTGCATCTTCGTGTGGAAGATATTTTCCTGATAGACATTGACGTCGATCATCTCGTAGCGCGACTTCACGTTCTTGGCGAGGAAGTGCTGGATCGAGTTGATCTTGTGGTCGATGTAGTGCTTCTTGCCCTTCACATCGCGGGTAAAGCCACGGACACGGTAGTCCATGATCACGATGTCCGATTCCAGCGTCTCGATCAGATAGTTCAGCGCCTTCAGCGGCGAAATCACGCCGCACGTGGCGACGTCGATATCGGCGCGGAAGGTCGCGATGCCTTCCTGCGGATGCGTCTCCGGGTATGTGTGCACAGTGATATGGCTCTTGTCCATATGAGCTACCACGGCGTCGGAGATGAGCTCCTTGCCGGCCTGCTTCTTGTCGATCACCGGCTCTTCGGAAATCAGGATCGTCACCGATGCACCCTGCGGATCGTAGTCCTGACGTGCGATATTGAGGATGTTGGCGCCAATGATCTCGGCCACATCGGTCAGGATCTGCGTCAGACGATCGGCGTCGTACTGCTCATCGATATACTCGATGTAGCGCTGACGCTCTTCTTCGGTACGCGCATAACAGACGTCGTAGATGTTGAAGCTCAGCGCCTTGGTGAGGTTGTTGAACCCCTGTAGCCTCAGGCGAGGCAACGGCTTGACCACGTCGGTCTGTCCTTATGGAAATCGGGAAAGGAGTCAATTATGAGCCAAAGGTCCCAGCAACGAAATGCCGATGTTGAGAATGGTTTACCTTGCATGACTCATGCCGTTAAGCTTCAGGGATCACACGCGGAACTACCATGAGCCCAGGAAACACGACGGTTGTCACCACGACGGTACGTAACGCTACCCCCTCACTGGCGCTAGACGCGGGCACTATCGAGCGTTTTCTGGCGCACAGCCACCGCAGGCGCTATCCGACCCGAACCGATGTGTTCCGGCCCGGAGACCCGGCCGGTACCCTCTACTACGTGATCAGTGGCTCGGTGAGCATCATCGCCGAGGAAGATGACGACCGTGAGTTGGTGCTGGGCTACTTCGGTAGCGGGGAATTCGTCGGCGAGATGGGGTTGTTCATCGAATCCGATACCCGCGAGGTGATCTTGCGCACCCGCACCCAGTGCGAGCTTGCCGAGATCAGCTACGAGCGGCTGCAGCAGCTGTTCCAGACCAGCCTGTCGCCGGACGCGCCGAAGATTCTGTACGCGATCGGCGTTCAGCTTTCAAAACGGTTGCTCGACACCACAAGGAAAGCCAGCCGCCTGGCCTTCCTGGACGTGACCGACCGCATCGTGCGCACGCTGCACGACCTGTCCAAGGAACCGGAAGCGATGAGCCATCCGCAGGGCACCCAGCTGCGCGTGTCGCGCCAGGAACTGGCACGCCTGGTCGGCTGCTCGCGCGAAATGGCCGGGCGCGTGCTCAAGAAGCTGCAGGCCGACGGCCTGCTGCATGCACGCGGCAAGACGGTCGTGCTGTACGGCACACGCTGACGGCACTGTGCAGCCAGTGCCCTGTGCACTGGCTGCAGGCCGAGCCGGGCAACGATTTGATCCAATTGCGATGCGGCTGAGTTCGGCGCAGGTGCAAGCCGGCAGTAACGCACTGCGCGAAACCTCTCATAAGCGTGCGTTCGAGCGGTCACGCCGCACGCTACGCACCGCGACTGCGTCACGGTCCTGATGATTCGTCGATTCCGTGACCACACCACACCCATGCTGGTTGGCGTGCCAAACGGCGCACGTTGGGCCAGACCGCGCATCAGTATCGTCGCGCGTAACCGAATGGGGCTTGGATGGGTGTGCTTGTCTTACAGCGCCTTGCCGCCGCGGTCGCGACAGCCCCAGTTGAGGATCGGCGTGCCTGCGGGCAGCACCTGCCGAAACAACGCTTCGCGATTGGCCTTGGGATTGACCACCACCGGCGCGCGCGCGGCCTTCAACAGCGGCAGGTCTGCGGTGCTGTCCGAATAGGCGATGGCGATGTCGGCATAGCCGCGCTCGCGCAACATGCGCATCTTCTCTTCGTTATGGCAGTGACGCCGGGCGGTGACCGCGCCCAGGCGCGGGCCGACCAGGCTGCCGATCACCGGCACATCCTGATGTGCGACGAATCCGAGAATTGCGCGCGCCAACTCCGGCGGTGCGCCGGTGGCGACCACCACACGGTCGCCGGCGGCGCGGTGTTCGGTGAAGACCTTCAAGGCATGCGGCAACAGGCGCTGGCGGATCTGCGCTTCATGCTTGAGCACGTATGCGTCGATGAAACGGTTGAACTCGCGCGTGCGGTGCAGCCCGAAGGTGGCGATCCACACATAGCCGGACACGCCACGCCGCCGGGTCGGCAGCAGTGCCACCATGGGACCAAGGACAGGTGAGACCAGCAGCGCAACCAGCAGGCGCAACGGGTTGCGCTTGATCAACCAGGCAAACAGATGGCTGCCGGAATCACCATCGTACAAGGTGTGGTCGAAATCGAAGACCACCAGCGGTGCGTCTTCGCGCGGTGCGGGATACGACTCAGTCATGCGCGAAGAATAGCTGACGCAGCGACTCGCCGGGTTCGGGCGCGCGCATGAAGGTTTCGCCAACCAGAAACGCGTTCACACCCTGGCCGCGCATCAGCTGCACATCGGCATGGGTGACGATGCCGCTTTCGGTGACCAGAATCCGGTCGCGCGGCACCGCGGCACGCATGTCCAGCGTGGTCCGCAGGGTGACTTCGAAGGTGCGCAGGTTGCGGTTGTTGATGCCGATCAATGGCACCGGCACCTGCACCGCACGCTCGAGTTCGTCGATGTCGTGCACTTCCACCAGCACGTCCAGGCCCAGCTGCATGGCCAGGCCGGACAGATCGACCAGCTGCACATCGTCCAGCGCCGAGACGATCAACAGGATGCAGTCGGCACCGAGCACGCGCGCTTCGTAGACCTGATACGGGTCGACGGTGAAATCCTTGCGCAGCACCGGCAGCGTGCAGGCCTCGCGCGCCTGGCGCAGATAGGCGTCCGCGCCCTGGAAGAAATCCACGTCGGTGAGCACCGACAGGCAGGTAGCGCCACCGAATTCGTAGCTGACCGCGATATCGGCCGGACGGAAGTCGGGCCGGATCACGCCCTTGGACGGGCTGGCCTTCTTCACTTCGGCAATCACGGCCGGGTCGCCGGCGGCGATGCTGGCCTGCATGGCGGCGGCGAAACCGCGCGTGAGCGGCAGATCCGCGCTGCGCGCGATCAACTCGGCCAGCGGCACGCGCGCGCTGCGCTCGGCGACTTCGTCGGCCTTGCGGGCAAGTATGGTGTTGAGGATGTCGCTCATCGTATCGGGTCCTGGCGGGCGGGCATTATCGGTCAAGACGGCCGCACCGGAGCGCGGCTGCACGCCAGCGCACAGCATGCCAGCGTGACTGTGAGGATGCCGGCGGGCGATTGCCGCCGCGTGCGGCAGCCGGCATCGCTCAGGGCTGCAGGGCGAGTTGGCGGGTGCAGGCCACGTAGGCGTCCAGCCGCGCAAGCGCAGAGCCATCGGCGAGCACCGCACGTGCGCGCACCACGCCATCGGCAATGCTCTCGGCCACACCGGCCACGTACAGCGCGGCACCTGCGTTGAGCGCCACGATGTCCAGGGCGGGGCCGGGCACGTTGTCCAGCACCTGCAACAACATCGTGCGCGATTGCGCAGCATCGGCCACCTTGAGGTTGCGGCTGGCCGACATGGCGATGCCGAAATCTTCCGGATGCACTTCGTATTCGCGCACCTGGCCGTCGCGCAATTCGCCCACCAGGGTGCCGGCGCCCAGCGAGAGCTCGTCCATGCCGTCGCGCCCCCACACCACCAGCGCACGTTCGGCGCCGAGCTCCTGCAGCACGCGTGCCTGGATACCGACCAGATCCGGGTGGAACACGCCCATCAGGATGTTCGGCGAGCCGGCCGGGTTGGTCAGCGGGCCGAGAATGTTGAAGATGGTGCGCACGCCCATTTCGCGACGTACCGGCGCCACCACCTTCATGGCCGGGTGATGCACCGGTGCATACATGAAGCCGATACCGGTCTGCGCCAACGCGCTGGCAACCTGCTCGGGCTGCAGCTCGATCACTGCGCCCAATGCTTCCAGCGCGTCGGCGCTGCCGGACTTGGACGAGACGCTGCGATTGCCGTGCTTGGCCACCTTGGCACCGCCAGCTGCGGCGACGAACATGGCGCAGGTGGAAATATTGAAGGTGTGCGAGCCATCGCCGCCGGTGCCGACGATGTCGACCATGTGCTGGCGATCACTTACCTCCACGCGGCGCGAAAATTCGCGCATCACCATGGCGGCACCGGCGATTTCGCCGATGGTTTCCTTCTTGACCCGCAGCCCGGTGAGGATGGCCGCGACCATCATGTCGGAGACCTCGCCGCGCATGATCTGCCGCATCAACTCGACCATTTCGTCGTGGAAGATTTCGCGGTGTTCGATGGTGCGCTGCAGGGCTTGTTGCGGAGTGATGGGCATGGGAACGACCGTGGCAGAACGTGATGGGTGGATACGCAGGCGGCTTGCGCCGCGCTCGCTCGGTGTGGGAAAGCGCGCTGTCTAAGCGTTGCGACAAGGCGAAGCGTCTGCATCTGCGGCGATCATTGGCCTGGACGCCGCATGCGAAAGCGCGCCTGCGGCTGCACTTCGTAATAATCGGCCGGCCCGCCTGCGCGCAGAATCGTCTGCACTGCGGCCGGGTCGTAGATGCCCTCGTGCAGCGCCGATTTGGCCAGATGCACGCCAACGACCTCGCCCAGCACCAACCAGGTCTCGATGGCGTGACTGCTTGCACTGTGCAGCTGCAGCAGTTGGCTCAAGCGACACTCGAAACTGACCGGGCTTGCCGCGACCCGTGGCACATCGATCAAACGCGATGGCGCCATCTGCAGACCGGCAAGATCGAATTCGTCGACATCGGATGGCACCACCGCCGCGCTGGCGTTCATGGCTTCGGCCAGCGGACGGGTGGCCAGATTCCAGGTGAATTCGCCAGTGGCCTCGATATTGCGCAGGCTGTCCTTACGGCCGATGCTGGCAAAGCCGACGATCGGCGGGGTGTAGTTGAAAGCGTTGAAAAAGCTGTAGGGCGCCAGATTGGCGATGCCCTCGGCGCTGCGCGAACCGATCCAGCCGATCGGGCGCGGGCCCACGATGGCATTGAACGGGTCGTGTGGCAGTCCGTGGCCTCGCGCTGGCTCATAGAAGTGCATGCTGTCGTCGGACGTGTTCATTGGGAAGCAATCTCGGTTAACTACGAAGCGCACAGGCCTTGCTGGGCGAAAAAAACGCTGGCTGCATGCCTCGGCGCCGCCGTCCGCGATCGGCTGCGTATCGTCTCGTAGGCAGCCGTGCTGGCACAGCCCGGCCACGCGGGTGCGTGGATGCCGATGCAAGCTGCGCCGCTGACGGCAACGTGCATGGCGGCCATCGCGATCAACGCTGCAGAAAGTTTTTCAGCAGCGCATGCCCGTGCTGGGTCAGGATCGACTCGGGATGGAACTGCACGCCTTCCACCGGAAACTGGCGATGGCGCAAGCCCATGATCTCTTCCACCGAGCCGTCCGGATTTTCGGTCCAGGCGGTGACTTCCAGCGCATCCGGCAAGGTGGTCTTGTCCACCACCAGCGAGTGATAGCGCGTGGCCTCGTAGCTGTCCGGCAGGCCGGCGAACACGCCCTTGCCCTCGTGGCGAATCGGCGAGGTCTTGCCGTGCATGATGTTGCCGGCACGGATCACGTCGCCGCCATACACCTGGCCGATGCTCTGATGGCCCAGACACACGCCCAGGATCGGCGTGGTCTGCCCCAGCTGTTCAATCAGCTGCAGCGAGATACCGGCCTCGTTCGGCGTGCACGGACCAGGCGAGATCACGATGCGCTCGGGCTTGAGCGCGGCGACCTGATCGACGCTCATCGCATCGTTGCGCACCACCGTGACCTCGGCCCCCAGCGCCTGCAGGTACTGCACCAAGTTGTAGGTGAAGCTGTCGTAGTTATCGAGCATGAGCAACATATCAGGCCTATCTATTTGTTTTTAAAAGGGGACAAAGCCCGAAATCACTCATCAATACCCGCTGCGATACCCACTAACTAGTTTGATACCCAAGCTGCTGGGGAGCGAGCAACACTGCACATATCTTCGCACGGGCTCGCTCGAGCTTCCGGGTCTCTGTACAGCTGCAAGCCTACGAGCCGTACAAGCCGGTCGACGCCACTCGACATGAAGTACGGCTGCGCAAGTCCAAAGCCATCTGTCAGCGCCGGGGCCTTGATGTTCGCCCCACGCTACGCCTGAGCTGCGTCCGGCCGAAGCCTTGAACCACTGCGTGAAGAGCATGGAAGCAGAGGCATGACTAAGTCCGCGAAGTCCTCGTCCAAGACCCCTGGACTGCCCACTTGGCATGGCCAGCACTGGAGCCCTGAGAACTTGGAGAACTACTTGACGGCATCAGGCGCGGCATGGATCTGGACCAGCTTGCCTGTAGCCACCAGCGGTCACGCTCAAGCATCGTGCGGCGCAGCCCGCCTTCTTCCTGAGCAGATGCGCCCGGCAACGCGACGCATTCGTTTGCCGTCTTAGCCCAGTACATACTGCAACAGTAGAAGAGTCAGCCCCCCCCGTCCTGAGTAGCGGCCGGGTCTAGAGTCCGGGGTTGATGATATCGGTGTTGGCCAGCTGTTGGGCATACGCGGACGGGGTCATGCCGCCAATTGCTTTCTTGGGTCGCTCCTCGTTGTATTCGCGTCGCCAGCGCTCGATCTCGGTGCGTGCGTGCAGCAGTGTCGGGAACCAGTGTTCGTTGAGGCATTCGTCGCGCAGCCGGCCGTTGAACGATTCGACATAGGCGTTCTGATTCGGCTTGCCGGGTTGGATCAGCCGCAGCTGCACCCCATGCGCATGCGCCCAAGCGACCATCGCCTTGCCGCAGAACTCCTTGCCGTTGTCGGTGCGGATCACCTTTGGCAAGCCGCGGCGGATGGCCAGCCGCTCCAGCACACGCGTCACGCCATGGCCGGAGATTGCACGCTCCACCTTGATGGCGACCGCCTCATGTGTGGCGTCGTCCACGATCACCAAGCACTTGATCGCCCGGCCGTCGGCGGTGCGGTCGAACACAAAGTCCATCGACCATACCTGGTTGGCCTGCAATGGACGCAGCAGCGGCTGACGCTCGCCCACTGGCACTTTCTTGCGCTTGCGGCGGCGGACTTGCAGCTGCTGCTCGCGGTACAAGCGCTCCACACGCTTGTAGTTCACCAGGCGCCCTTCCTGGCGCAGCTTGAGATAGATCATCCCCACGCCGTAGCGCTTGTGGCGATGCGCCAGTTCCACGATGCGCTCGCGTAGCGCAACGTTGCGGTCCTCGCGCGGGCAATAGCGCAGCGCACTGGCGCTCATGCCGATCGCGGCCAACGCGCAACGCTCGCTGGCCCCTCGCCCGATCCACTCGCGCACCAGCGCACGACGCGCCGGTGCGCTCACCATTTTTTTTGCAGTGCCTCCTTGATCAGATCGTTCTGGAACACCTGCTCGGCGAGCAGCTTCTTCAGGCGCGTGTTCTCTGCCTCCAGGTCCTTGAGTCGCTTGGCATCGGGCACGCTCATCCCGCCAAACTTGCTGCGCCACAGGTAGTAGGAGGCCTCGCTGAAGCCATGGCGCCGGCACAGGTCCTTGATCGCCACGCCGCTTTCGGCCTCACGCAGAAAGCCGATGACCTGCTCGTCAGTAAAACGCTTCTTCACGTCCAATCTCCTTCGGGTAGGGAATTGGACTCCAAACTGCGGCGCTACTCAAAATCGGGGGGACGTCGCCAATTTCTCACTCTCAAACCTCCACTTCACACCTCGCGCAATGTCCGAAACGCATCCATATCGGCAAACGTACAAAAATGAAAACGCGGAATCGTGATAGGCCCCGAAGCGGCGAGTCGCTTGAGCCAGTGGCCGACTGCAGCACGGTAGTCAGCCTGCTCTGCAGGATCGAGCGTCTCGCACAGGTAGGCCAACGAGATATGAAACTGGAAGTTGGTGTAGTCCGGGCGCTGCAGCCGGGTCAGTGTCATCAATGCGTGGCGCGCTGTTTCCAACCGTTGTGCGGTCGGCGCGTTCGCAGGTTTCAGCGGGATGAGCAGATTGTCGTTGGCGCCAGTCTTTGCCGTTGCTGGATTGACCACAAAGCTGCATGCACCCAGCGGCGCAGCACTGCGTTGCGCCAGCCGCGATAAAAACGCAGCATTGATCTCGCTCAGTGCGACATCGCGGGCCATATCAGTTGGCCATGGCCCATGCGCGCGGTCGCTCTCGTTGACCCCGCCCAGCAAGGTCACGTGATAGCTGCTTGGCGGCAGTAGCGCGAACTTGCTGGCGAAGCGGTGCTCGGGCAATTCGCGATAGATGTCCAGCACGCGGTCGAAGCTGTCGTAGCCGTCGCCCTGCTGTTCGAGATGGCCAACGAACGTGTTGCCGGCAAACGGCATCGGCCGCCTGGAGTGCAGGAACTTGCGGCCCACATCCGGCGGTGGCGGTGTCTCGGCCAGCGTGGGCAGGGCGGTGGCCAACACCGCGGTACCTGCAACAGCGGCCAGCAGCTGGCGGCGGCTGAAGGGGGTATCCAGACATGACGACATGCACAGCTCCTCAGAGTTTGACGTTGACGCCGAGCATCACGGTGGGGGCCATCTTCCAGGCCGACTGCACGTATTCCTGATTGCGGCCGATGTGGTACTGGTAGCCCTGTCCAGCCAGGTTGAGCACGTCCAGACTCACGGCCACCGCTGGCGACACGTCCCAGGCCAGTTTCAGATCGATGCGGTCCAGCGGTTGCTGGTAGCGGTTGCGATAGAACTCCTGCTGGCTGCTGTAGTTGGGGTAGCGGTCGTCCCACAGTTCGCCGGTGCGGCTCCACGCCAGCGAGCTGCGCAGCGGCCCACGGGCATAGTTCAGGGTCAGGTTCCATAACTGCTTGGGCTGCTGCGGCAACACCGAGAGCGTGGTGCGCGAGCCATCGCCGAGCACCACCGGGTAGTCCACGTCCAGGAAGGTGACATTGGCGCCGACTGACAGCCCGGCAAGCGCGGGCAGCCACGGGCCCAGTTCCTTGATTGCGCCGAGTTCGGCACCGCGCATGCGCACCGGGCGGTCGGTGTTGCGCGGCTGGGTGACCAGCACCTGCTCGCCATTGATGGTCTGCAGCTGGCCGTAACGGAAAATCTCATCGTCGATGGTCTTGTGGAACAGCGCGATCGACAGCAGGCTGCCGCCATCGTCGAAGATCCAGTCGTGGCCAAGGTCCAGATTCTGCGAGCGGCGCGGCTGCAGATCCGGGTTGCCCTGGTTCAGCGTAGGCGGGGTGCTGCCCAGCGTGAGCACGCCGCCGTTCAATGCCATCTGGTCCAGGCGCGGTCGCCCGATCGAGCGGGACACTCCAAAGCGCAACGTGCCGTTGGCGCTGGTCTGCACCTGGCCGGCCAGCGACGGCAGCCAGTTGCGGTAGGTGCGCTGCGCGCTGACCGGGGTCGAGGTGGTTCCGCTCAGTTGCTGGCCGCTGCTGCCAAAGCGTGTCTGCTCCAGGCGCACGCCGCCGGCCAACCGCCAGCGCTCGCCACGCCACTGCGCCTGGGCAAAGCCGGCGCGTACCTGCTCATCCACGTCGTAAGTGCCGCTGTTCTGCGCGGTGGTGTCCAGGACCCCGCGCGCCTGGCCGGCAACGGCGTCCCAACGTGCGTCGGCCAGTGCCGGGTCGATGGTCAGCATCGGCATGTTGCAGCCCAGGGCGCAGGTCGGGTTGCCCAGCACATCGTCCAGCGCATACGGCAACCCGCTCCAGGTAGTGCGCTGGAACGCGGTCTGCATGTGCGTGCGCACCTGGCGCATGCCCAAGGCCAGGCCCAGCCCCTGGCTGTCTTCGTCCATGTTGCGACGTAGCTCCAGTTGCAGGTCGCTCACCCGTTCGGCGTAGGTCGTGCGTTCCTGCTGGTGGTTGAGGTTGGCGTAGCGGGTCGGGTCGTCGGCCAGCGCCGGGTTCAGAGGCGTGAATGTCGGCAGGGTGCCGCTCCAATCGAAGCCGTAGGCCAGGCGGTTCTGCTGGAAGCGGTCCCAGGTCTGCGGGTTGTCCACCGTGGCGCGCGAGGTGCTTGCCCGCAGGGCGCCGCGCCACTGCGCGGGCAGCTCGGCCAGCAGCTCGCCGTTGATGCCGGACAGCCCGCGCTTCCAGCGCAGTTGCCCCAACTCGACGAGTTGGTTGAGGTTGTCCAGCGTGCCGCTTTGCGGGCCGCTGCGGGTCAGGCGCGCGCTGTTCTGCACCTGGGCGGCCTGGGTATCGCGGTCGGAGGCTTCGCGCTGGCGGAACGTGTAGCCGGACACATGGCCGCTGAGCGGGCCGTCCGGCTGCCAATCCACGCGCATGGTCAGGCCGCGGCGTTCGCGGGTGTTGTCGTAGTTGTACCAGCGCCGTTCGCTGGGCACCGCCGCGCCGACGCCGCCATAGGCCAGCGGCGCGCGCGTGCCGTCGGCGTTGTACCAGTTCAGGGCGCCGCCGTTTTCCTGCTGCGGCACCGATATCTCCCGGCGCCAGAGGCTGGCCGCACCCAGGAATGCAAACTCACCGTCACGCCCGAAGCGCTTGCCCCATTTCAGCTCGCCTTCGCCCACCGGCGTGCGGCCACCATAGCGGCTCCCCATCAGGTTGGCGCCGCCCTTGGCCGAGGCGGTCAGCAGGCCATCGGGGCGGGCAAAGCCGGTCGCGGTGACCAGATTGGTGACGCCACCGATCGCGCCGCCATCGTTTTCCGGCAGCAGCGACTTCACCACGTCGATGCGGTCGACGAAGTTGGCCGGCAGCACATCCATCAGTGTCTGTCGGCTGCCGATGTCGTTGCTGGCAAACGCAAAGCCGTCGATCAGCATGCTGTTGTAGTTGCCGTTGAGGCCGCGCACCGTCACGTAGCGTGGTTCGCCCTGGTACTCGACAGTGCTCACGCCAGTGACCCGGCGCAGCGCATCGCCCACGTTGAAGTCCGGCAATTGCCCGATGCTGTCGGCGGCGACCGAATCCACGATGGTGGGCGCGGCCTGCTTGGTGGCGATGGCACGCGTGTTCTGCGACTGGAAGGAGGTGCGGACCTGCACGGCATCCAGGGTCTGCGCCGAGGCATCGGCCGGCGCCTCGGTGGCCTGCGCCGGCGCGTGCATCCAGCACAGCAAGGCCATGCCCAGCGCGAATGACAATGTGCGACGCTGCGGAACGCTGGCCAGACCGGGCACAGACAGATGGGCAGTGGGAGAGGCATGTAACAGGCGCATGGCACGATCCGCGATGTCGGGCGGCCCCAACGTGGTAGCCGCAGGCGGATTAAATTAGTTTGCTTAATTTAAGCTTGTGTGACAACAACCGTCCTTTGCCCCTCCTATGTCTTCCTTCTTCGCCCAAGCAGCCATTCGTTCGCACTACCGCCGTCGCAGCGACGGGCAGGCCGCCGGTTCCAGCGAGCGTGCGTTGCTGGATCTGATCCGTAGCGCCGGCCAGGTGGAGCGTGCCGATCTGCCGCGCGCCAGCGGGCTCAGTGTTCCCGGCACCAAGGGCATCATCGACCCGCTGGTCGCACACGGCCTGCTCCAGCTCGGCCCGTCGGTGCGGCGTGGTCGCGGCCAACCGAGTGTGCAGCTGAGTCTGGTTCCCGGTTACGCGTTCAGCGTGGGGGTCTCATTGATGGTCGATGGCATCGCGGTGGTGCTGATCGACTTCGCCGGGCAGGTGTGCGGCATGCGCCAGCTCACGGCGTTCCCGCTGACGCTGGATCTGGTCGCAGCGCGGTTGCCGGAGCTGGTGGATCAGTTGCTGCAGGCAGCCGGTGTAGACCGGCAGCAGCTGTTCGGGGTGGGCGTCAGCATGACCGGCCCACGCATCGGCGACGGCACGCGGGTCAATCCGCCGCTCTCGCTGGCCGCCGAATGGATGCAGGTCGAGCTAGACCGGTTCATCTCCGAACGTCTGCAGTTGCCGGTATGGATGGACAACGACGCCCATTGCGCCGCGTTGGCCGAAGCCTTGTATGGGGTCGGCCGCCAATGGCCGGATCTGGTCTATCTGTCGATCGCCGACGGGTTCGCCGCTGGCGTGATCGCCGCCGGCAGCGTGCAGCGCGGCGCGCACGGCAATGTCGGCGAACTGGGGCGCATCTCGGCCATGACCGGCAGTGCGCGGCCGACGCTGGAAAGCCTGCGCCAGGCGCTGGTCGCCGATGGCCATGTGCTGCCGGACCTGCACACTATGCTACAGCACTACGATGCGGCATGGCCGCAGATCGACGCCTGGCTGGATGTGGTGCAACCCACCGTGACGCTGGCGGTCGCAGCGATCATCGCGTTGATCGACCCGCGCGTCATCGTCTTCGGCGCGCGCTTGCCGACCGATCTTGCGCAGCGGCTGATCGCCCGTATCGCCTTCGAGCCCGCGCCACGGCGCGGCGTTGCATCGCCGTATCCGGCGTTACTGGTCGGGCAGGTGCAGGCACATGCCACGGTGCTGGGCGCGGCCTTGCTGCCGTTCAAGGAAGCGCTGTTTTAGCGCAGGCGCCGGGCCACATGATGCGGTGTGCCTAGGGCATCGTTTCGCATCGCAGCGGCATACTTCGCCTCGGTTGCGAATTGTCATATGGCACGCGCTTTACTGGTCGCCCGCAGTGCTCTTGAGGTCGTCATGCGTCTTGCTCCTTTGCAACCAGCCTCCACGCACACCACCGCGCTGGCAACACCAACGCACACCAGTGCAATCACCCCGATGGAGGTGCCGCACGTACCAGGCGGCGACCCGCCCTTGCGTGCACGGCCTCGTCGCCAGGGTGCCGTCGCACCACCGCTGGTGCCATTGAACGACAGCGCGATGACCGGCAAGCAGGCGTTGGTGGCGCTGGACGGCGAGTTTTCGGAGCAGCGGCTGGCTGAAGTGCAGGCAAGGCAGATCACGGTGCAAGCGCTGCAAAGCAAGCTGGCCACCCACCTCGCGCAAGCCGGTATCGCGCCCGAGAAGGACAGCATTGCAGCAAAGTTTGCAGCTGGAGAGCTGCAGCCGGTGTATCTGGATAGAGCCGCGTTCAACGCCCTGGCCAAGGCGCTACCCGAGTGCGCCAGTGCAGCGGCAGGCACGGTGCTGGTCGATACGCAGCAAGGCCGCATCATTTTCGATCTGCAGCGCGCATTTGCGTCTGGCGACACCTTCAGCGATGCAGCGCGTACCGCATTGCGCAAGGTGCTGGATCTACGCGGTCATGGGCTGGCAACGCCGGACTGGCTGCAGCCCGCCACACCCACGCAGCCGCGTCGTAAGTTGCAGCACGCCGCGCGCTATCACGGCCGCGAGGTGCCGGCGCGCGATGGCGGCGCAGCGTTTTTCAAGGCCAACGACCATCATCTGGTAGCCGGCAAGGACGCGCTGCTGCGCAAGCACCGCAAGGAGCTGATCCACGAAAACTATTTCCAGGCGCCCAGCACGCGCGCGCTGGGCAAGGACGTGATGGTGCACCGGGGGTTGTTCGACAACCACGCCGGCATTCCGGAAAACTCGCTTGCCGCCATCGATCGCGCCTACGCAAAGGGGTATCGCAATCTGGAGTTGGATGTCGAAGTCAGTGCAGATGGCGTGCCGGTATTGATGCACGACTTCAGTATCGGCCGCATGACCGACGACCCGCAGAACAGATTGGTCTCGCAGGTGCCGTTTGCCCAGCTGCGCGATATGCCGCTTGTGATCCGCAACCCGGCCGATGGCAACTTTATCAAGACTGATCAGACCATTGCCGCCGTGGAACAGGCGCTTGAGCTCGCGTTGCAAAAGCCGGAGGCGATGTCGGTGGCGCTGGATTGCAAGGAAGACACTGGCGAGGCGGTGGCGATGCTGCTAATGCGCCGGCCGGACCTGCGCCAGGGATCAGCGATCAAGCTATACGCCAAGTACTACACGGGCGGCTTCGATCAGTTTGTGTCCAATCTGTACAAGCACTATCAGATCAATCCGCTGCACTCCCAGGATGCGCCCCGCCGTGCTGCACTCCACCGGCTGTTGGCCAAGATCAATGTGGTACCGGTCTTCAGTCAGGGCATGCTGGCCGACCCGCAGCTGCGCGATTTTTTCCCGGGCAAGGACGATAGCCCCGAGGGGCTGGCCGAGACCGCAGTGCAATGGTTAGAAAGCTGGAACAAGATGCGCCCGGTCATCGTGGAGGCGGTGGCCACCGATCAGAAAAGCGCCGCGGGCAAGGCCATGGAACTGACACGCACACACTTGCGTCAGCCGGACTCGGCTTACGCGCAGGCGGCGTTTTCGTCCGGTTACCGGTATGAGGATTTCTCCCTGCCGCGCGCCAATCACGACAAGGACTATTACGTCTGGCGCAACTTCGGCGAGATACAAAAGCTCAGCGGCGAAGCCTTTGGGGTTCAGCGCACCACCGCCGGTGCCTTTCGCGAGGCCGGCGAAAGCCTGTTGACCGACCAGCCCGAGGAAGAACTGCTCGCGCTGCTGGAAAACCGCACGCTGGCGCGTGGCCATACCGGCATGGAATTGGACCTGCCGCCAGATACTCCAATCGATACCGCGCGCGATGCGGCGATCGTAGAGCAGCGCACCCGCGAATTCCGCGCGGCATCGAAGCCGGTCGACCCGGACCTGGTGGCGGCAGTGCGCGAAGGCCGCGTCCTGGACCATAGCGCAGAACTCCAGCAGGATCCTGCGGCACGGCGCGCGGTGGATGCTCGCGCCGAATCGCTGGGAAGACTGGACGAGCAGTACCGCGGAGCACCGTTGACCCACTATCTCAACGCGCAGGCCGAACAGATCGAACCAGAGTATTGAGGCTGGTCAAGCGCTGCTGCGCTAGGCGCGTTACCGACATGCCGCCCCACTTCCGGTCTGGGCGCTACACCCAAAGACGCAGATCACAGGAGCGTCTTTCGACCACGACAACCACTGTCACCGCGTTCGAGCGCTCGCCCGATAGCAAGGAGCTGGCGCGTGACATCTGTGCGTGTTAGGCACTGGAAGAAAGGTGGGCCAACCTAAGGAGGTGCGCCCGCTACTGTGCCGTACGATCAGGGAGCCGGCGCACATTGCCATCCAGCAGCTCGACCATATCCCCAACTTCGAGCATGCTGCCGCACGACGACGACGACGCCCGTGCCCGTGTCATTGCCTGGATGCAGGATCGGATGTGGGAGCCCCCTAAGAACGGACCGTTGGCCTAGAGTAGGGAGCAATAATTTAGAACATTCGAATAAGAGCGGGAAGGCCGTTGGATGATATCCCTAGCACACGCAAGCTGTCGGATCGGGGAAATGCAATAAGCCTTGTCCAGCGTAGCGCGAGCAGTCTGAGATCCGTGCTGAGCGCGGCTCAATAGATGGATTCGCTTTTTCTTCTGTCCGCTTTCGTGGCGGAGAAACATCACTCACTGCTCTCACTTGTACGGTGATGAATTCTATTGCTCGTTGCGTTGACCCAAAGCAGGCCACAGGCATGCCCTGCTCGCGCAGCGTCAGCCATGAAGCGTTCACTGCTTGCGCTGTGCCCTTATCCCAACCATGCCGCATCTTCACGGTAATCGCTGCTGCGAGCACGAGGGTATGGTCGGGTAGGCAAGACGCAACCAACGGCAGACACACTCCATCGCTACACGGAATCTCCTATTCCGTTAAGGAATGATCATTTCGCAATTGAAGCGCCCCGAATCTCCGGCTTGATGGCATTTTCGAGTCACTGACGACGACGCATGCCTCACAAGGTGGCCATGAATGCGAAGGCCCGCCTGAGCACTTCGATTGCACGCAAAGAATTTCACACTGTGTTTACCCGAACCGCTGATGGCGGCACGCAAGACGGTGTCTGCGTGCCGCACGTCGACCGTGGTCCCACGTTGATCGAGGCATAGGCTCTGCCACCAGCGATCCGTGCGCTGCAATCGCGGCTGGCACTGCTATGCGTCCATTGAATGATGTGCCGGCCGTCAACGCCACACATCAACAGCCCCGCAAGCCCAGGCGGCGGAACGCCGCCATTTCTCCCACAGCGAGGACATGCCGTGACGAAGATCCCTTCAGCTAGCACTTCCCAGCCAACGCGGTCGACGAGTGGAGAGGTGGTGATCGAAATGCCACCACTACAACAGTGCAACGAGACACCGTCACCTGCGGTGGACCCTGCACTGTCGGGCCTGGCTCGTAGGCCTTGCGGACGACGCAGCGACTCGGAACGCAGCGAAGGATCTGGCAACACTGCCGACAGACCCCAACACACCGGTAAGAGCCCGCTGCTGCATGCCAACGAGAGCAGCAGCGAGCACTTCTTCAAGACCGACGAGTCCTTTTCGTCGGCAGGACCTTCTTCCATTCCGCAACAATACTCTGCGCCTCCATATCCGCCAGTGCACACATCTGCAACTACCACCGCAACGACACGCACCGAGCGTTTGGGTGCACTGGCTGCATCGATCCGAACCGACGCAGCGCATGGCGTGCGCACCGTCCTTGGACCGACCGCCACCGCGGTGATGGCTGCAGCGCGCGGCGCACTACCGATCAGTTTTGACAAGCAATACCTGGGCGCTGCGCTGGGGCACCTGGTGCACCAGTCCACTTCAGTGGGGCCGACCACCTTCGCGCGCGAGTTGCTGGGCGAGGGATTGTTTGCCGCTCTTCGCCAGCTCCCGCCCGAAGCGGTCGTCGCCCTGCAGGCTGTGTCGGGCACGCTGCAGATGGCGCTGCATACGCTGCGAAGCAACCGCGAGAAACGCAACTCAGACGCAGCAGCGCAAGGCTTCCACAATCTCAGTCTCGAACAATGGGATGCCTTGTCCGAAGACGAACGCAACGACAAGAAAGCCGAGCAGCAACAGTACTCGGATCTGGTCACCCGGCTTGCGCTGGGCGGCATCCTGAGCAACATCGCCGTGGGTGCGGCCGGCAAAGCATCCGGCCAACCGGAGATGGCGGCCAGGCTGCTGGCCAGCGATCTGAAGATCGCCGCTTATGCCGCAGCGCGCGACACCATCCAGGCGACTTTCAAGATGGTGGGAATGGCCGGACCCACTAATGGCGGAATCAGCGATCCGCACATCACCAGCGCCGGCAGGTTCTACGGCATGGCCAACGTGCTGACCAACCTGGCATCGAACGAGCTGGCATCGCCGGACGTTGCAGCGGCCAAGCAGCGCTGGGCAGGGCTGAACTCGCCTTTCACCAAAGGCGAAGCAACCAGCGTCATCTTTCGTCAATCGGCAGTGAACGCCGCCTTGAACGTCGGCCTGGAAACGCTGGACTGGATCAACGTCACCCAGCACGAAGCCGACGAAGCCGGGACCAGGCAAATCTGGGAACCAGCGTGGAAAGCCAAGCGCGAGGATTACGAGCGGGTAATGGATCACTCGGTCGCACGCACGGCCGCCATCAACTCCAATATCGCGCTCGGTACCGCCATCAGCATGATTGGCGCCTGGGTCGGGTTGTCGCCTGCACGCAGCGGATTGCTCGCCAATACGGTAAGCGGCGTGGTCGCCGGCACGCAATACAAGACCATCGGTGCCACCTGGCAGGCCGAGGCGGCAGTTCGCGGCGCTGAAGCATCTCGCGCGCAGCCTGAATAAGCACAGCGCTCAAACCGCCGCGCTCGCCACCCGGTGGGCGCGGCGATGTACTCCATCCACTACACGCTCTACTGCGGTCGCGACAGCGTCATTCGACAACCACACCGCGCCTGATCAGAATCGCATGAATGGCGTGCGCGTATTTATCGCGCTCCGCGGGCGTTTCGGAATGATAGGCGCCCACAGCGGCCCAGGTATTTCCGTATTTATTGGTCATCTCGCGCAGCCGCCAAGCGGCCACATACACGCTGACGCAAGGATGCATCAACGCGTCTCTGGAGATACCGTAACTGGAGAGGCGCCGTAGGTGGATCGAATTGATCTGCATCCTTCCATAATCGATAGTACCGTTGTTGTTGCGATGGATCGCATCGGCACGGCCACGCGATTCCTGCCACGCAATGGCGCGCAGCACCCATGGATTGACATGTTGATAACTGGCGGCTTCTTCAAAACAGTCTGCGCGTGCGAGCGGCGCGGCGCATAGCAACGCCGCTGCAATCAACACGCGTCGCCGAGGCGCGGCAACATGCCGGGGCTGGTGCGCGCACCATCGTTTGCCCACGCGCATGTTCCTGGAGAACATGGCCCAATGCTTTGGACGCCGAACACGCGTGCCGTGCACGGACGGACACGTGGTCGGCGTATCGGTATCTGTCATGTCTGCCACCTGATCGTCGTTGATTCCAGCAACCCAGCGAAGTGGATACGCACCCCAGGTTGATCCGTCGCTCCGCCCTATCGCAATACCATAACAGCGCTGTGCACACGCACGCCCATGCTGGACGAAGCGCCTATGGCATAAACGAAATCGCAGCACGCATCGTTGTAACGCAGCTGTTCTCTTGTGTATTTCTGGCATTTTTCGGCAGCCAGGTTCGCAAGCAAAAGCGCGCTTTCGCGTCCTTGCAGATGTCTCGCGGTTGCCTCTTCTACCTTGCCGTCGGGGGCAGCACAGGGCTCCCATTACGATCTTGCCGAAGCAGCTTTCCGGCAATCGGCGGTGCATCCAGTTCACCCACATGAGACGGAATCAACATGGACTCATCTATCGGAAACAACTTCTCGAATTTCAGTAATTTTCAGACGATGGGCATCGGGCCCCAGCAATCCCATAATTCGAGTCAGCGCTCGCCTTCGGCTGACTCCGAGCAACAGCTGGATCAGTTGCTCGCCATGTTCATCATGATGATGCTCCAGCAGAGCCAGGGCAGCGATGCCAATCAGGACTGCGGAGACGAACAGCCGCAGAACGGTCAGCAGGACGGTCTGAGTCCGTTGACGCAGATGCTGATGCAGATCGTGATGCAGCTGATGCAGAACCAGGGCGGTGGCGGTTCGGTTAACAGCAGCCTGGGCAGCAACAGTTTCGGTGGCGGTTTCAACGCCAACCTGTCGAGCATCACCGGCCAAGCCTGATTGGCAATGCATGCAGGCTGCCGCGCCACGCGGCAGCCTGCATGTTGTTACAGCATCGGCTGCAACCCCGAAGCGTTGCTCAGGGCGAGACGATATGCGGGGTCAGCAAGAACAAGCGCTGCAAACGCTGCCCGCTCTTCTGGCGATGCTTGAACAGGTTACCGACCAGCGGGATCTTGGAGAGTCCGGGAACCTTGTTCAGAGCGGTCTGATCGGTATCGGAGGCATACCCGGCGATCAGCAGGCTCTGGCCTTCGTTGACGAATGCCTGGGTGGTGATCTCGCTGGAGGTGATGACGGGAATGCCATCGACGGTATCGGTGCCCAGCTGCCCGTCTTCGATACGCACATCCAAGCGCATCTGCCCATTGGGCGACCCCGGCACCACACTCGGCAGGACGCGTAGCGACACGCCCGCAGACAGGTTGTAGAGGTCTGCGGATGCATAACCGCTGACCCGCACGAATGCCTGCTGCTTGTGATCCATCACCGCTTCCACATTGTCCAGCGTCGCCACCTGCGGGGTAGACACGATCTTGGCCTTGTCGGTCTGCTCGAGCGCCGAGACGCGTGTCATCAGGTAACGCCCCGCATCCCCCAGAACCGCCGTCAGCGTGCCACCCAATGGAGCTGTTGCACCTGCCGCTGCGGCCCCGCTCAAGCTGCCATCGTAGCCAAGCTGGCCGCCACGCCCGTCGCCGGTCTGCACATCCACGCGCCGGCTGTGAAACCGCCAGTCGACACCAAGATCCTGCATGGCACCGTCGCGGATCTCGATGATGGTGGCATCGATCTGCAGCAGCTTGGGGCGGTTGTCGAGCTGCTGGATCAACGTGCCATAGGCGGCCATCCGCTCCGGGCGGTCGCGAATGAGAATTGCGTTGGTGCGCGGGTCGGCTTCGATCACCGGCGCGTCGGAGGCCAGCTCGCCACCGCTGCCGGCGTCCACCGACAGCGGCGTATCGCGGCGGGCCTGGCTCATCTCCGGCCACACGCTGGCCGGCGCATTGGCGCCATTGCCACTGCCCGGCAACGGCGGACTGACCGGCACCCGATCGGACGACGATCCGCCACCGAACCACGACGCAGGCAATCCGAGAATGCCGGTGTTGCTGCCACCACCGTTCTGGCCCTGACCGCCATTGCCGAAAGTATTGGACGAGCCACCGCCGATCGGTTGCACCCGCCCGAAATTGGCGCCCGGCCCGGGCCGCGCTGCTGCGGGCGCGCCACGCACGCCGTACATGCTACGCAACAAGCTGGCCATGCCCGGGACCTGGACGTCCTGCCCACCGATACGGGTGCTGTGATCGGCCGCCTGCGCATAATGCAGCTGAAACACCTGCACTTCGGTGGCATCGCGTTGGCGTGCGCCCTGCTCGACCTGTTTGGCGATCGCGGTGACGGTATCCACATACCCCGGCGGGCCGGACACCACCGCCACGTGCGCCGCCTCGTCGTAACGGACCGGAAAGCGCGGATCGTCCAGCCGCATGCGCGCAAGCGCATCGCGCAGCGCACTCGTCGATGCGGCGCCCAGATTCAAGGTCGCATTCTTGGTTTCGTTGGCGCCCCAGATTCTGAGCACGGCACCGTCGTAGTACCAGACGAAGCCGAATGTGGCAGACAAATCGTCGAGGAATTTCTGCGGGCTGGCTTCGAACTTGCCGCTGAGCGTGCCGGTCACTTCCGGTGATATCCAGGTGGTGACGGATTGACTGGCGGACAGGTCGCGCAGCACCTCCTTGAGATCCTTGTGGTCGGCAACGTATTTGAAGGTGCGCGAATGCCACGGCACCTGCGCGGCATTGGCATGCGGCGGCAGCAGCGGCAACAGGCCGAGCAGCAGTGCAGCGGCCAACGGTGCGCGGCGGTGGCGGTGAACTGGACTAGAGGCATATGCCATGGCGTTCCCTCTGCGAGGCAAGTGAAAGAAGTTGATAGCCGCATCGCTTGGCATGCAGGCGCCGGCCGAAGGATTGCGTGCCGGATGCCGCCGAGCCGCGCACCAAGGCGTCGGCCGTACATCCAGCGGTCGTGCGCTCAGTGTAGGCAGCGCGCGGCTGGGAATGTCTCAACAAAGATCAGTGCGATACGCCTCCCTTTCCGCTCATGGTCGCGGCATCGTGCAGCTGCTGCTGGAAATGCAGGAACCCGAGTGCTTCACCGAATTGCGCGATGAACACGCTGGTCAGCAAGGCGAGCAGTAGCAACGCCAGCACCCCACGGATCGGCTGACTCAGATTTGAAGGTTCCAGCTTGTCGGCGGCGCGCGCCACAAAGCCGATGGCCAGATCCACCAGCACCAGCACCAACATCACCGGCGCGGACAGCTTGACGATTGCCGCCATCATGCCGTCGGTCTGCTGGATAACGAACGACTCGGCAACCGCCCCGATGTCCGGCGAGAGCTGGCTCAGTGGCCACCAGCGAAACGATTCGAACAACGCGCCGAGCAGCATCAACATGCCGCCCAGCGCGTAGAACGATACGATCGCCAGCTGCATCAACACCGTGGAGACCGGCGTGCTCTGCTGCCCGCTGAGCGGATTGGTCATCTGTACATTGTTATAACCGGACAGATCGTCGATCAGCAGGCCCACGCTCTCGGCGATCCAAAACACTGTCGATGCAGCAAAGCCAATCAGCAGGCCAATGAAGGCTTCCTTGAAAACCACCCCCACCAGGCCGGACGCCTGGATCCTCGCCAGCGCGTCAGCCGGTTGCCCATACGCGATGAACGAGCTCAGCACATAGATCACGCCGTTGCGCGCCATACCGGGAAGGCTGTCCTGCGCGGTTGCCGGCAGCACGGAAAACATCACGAACACACGCACCCCGCACAGCGCCAGCAACGTCACCAGCGACAGACCCTGCGATGAAAGCGCCAGCAACGCGTTGGCGGTGTCGTTCATCGCGCCACCCCGGGTGCGGCACGATACGCGCGCAGTGCCACCAGCGCTTCGATCGCGTCTTCTTCCTCTGCCGCTTCGCGGTGCGCTTGCCGGGCACGGCGCGCACTGGCAGCTTTTTCTGCATACATCTGCGCCTGTGCCTGCAGCTTGCTCACTGCCTGTTGCACGGATGCAAGCTCGTCGCGTGCGCTCTGAAGCGCCTGCCCGGCCGTCGCGAGCGCTTGTTCGGCTGCGTGGCAGCGCTCTTGCAGCACTGCGCGGAAGCGCTCGTGCTGCAGGATGGTGTCGATACCGATCGGCTCACCCGCACCAGCCTTATCGACCAGCGCAGCGTCGAACGTGGCCAGGCGCGTGGTGCAGGCGTCGGCCTCCTGACTGCAATTGGCGCGTTCGCGCTCGCACTGTTCCAGCGCATGCTTGCACTCGCTCAGGCGCTCCTGCATACGCTCGCAGCGGCGCGTCTTCAGCTGCTGCAATGTTGTCCAGGTGTTCGCACGCTCACGCATCGTCGATCACGTTTGCAAGCTGCTCCAACGTGGCTTCATAGTCACTGAGCTCATCGGTGGGCTGGCTGAGGAAATCGCGAATTGCATCGATCCTGGCGATTGCTTCGTCGGCGACTGTATCGCTGCCCTGGCGGTATTCGCCGACCTGCAGCAGGGTCTCCACATCGTTGTACTTGGCCAGCAGGCGCCGCAACTGGCCGGCGTCCTGGCATTGCTGTGCGGACACGATCTGGCTCATCACCCGGCTCAGGCTGCCCAGCACGTCGATGGCCGGGTACTGGTTCTTGGCAGCGATCTCGCGCGAGAGAATCAGATGCCCATCCAGGATACCGCGCACTTCTTCGGCGATGGGATCGCTGCCGGTGTCGTCTTCGGCCAGCACGGTGTAGAACGCGGTGATCGAGCCGCTCTCGCCCATGCCGGCACGTTCAAGCAGGCGCGGCAACTCGGCGAACACCGACGGTGGAAAGCCGCGACGCGTCGGCGGCTCACCGGCGGCCAGACCGATCTCGCGCTGCGCGCGGGCAAAGCGGGTCAGCGAGTCCATCATCAGCAGAACGCGCATGCCCTGATCACGAAAGTACTCGGCGATGGCGGTGCCGACGTAGGCGGCCTTGGCGCGCTCGATGGAGGAGCGATCGGAGGTCGCACACACCACCACGCTGCGTGCCAGGCCCTCTTCGCCAAGAATCATCTCGATGAACTCGCGCACTTCGCGCCCGCGCTCGCCGATCAGCACGATCACATTGACATCGCATTGCGTGCCGCGCGCGAACATGCCCATCAAGGTGCTCTTGCCTACGCCGGCTGCAGCAAAGATGCCCATGCGCTGGCCTTCGCCCAGCGTCATCAAGCCATCGACGATCCGCACGCCGGTCGGCATGGGGTGTTCGATCAACTGCCGGCGCATCGGGTCGGGCGCCTGCGCCTGGATCCGTACCCAGGTATCGCAGGCAACCGGTCCCTGCCCGTCCGCAGGCTCGCCCAGGCCATCGAGCACGCGTCCCAGCAGCGCCGATCCGACCGGCACCGCCAGTGGCCGCCCCAATCCGATCACACGTGTCTCGCGCGATAACCCGACCAGCTCGCCGAACGGCGCCAGCAAGGCGAGATTGCGACTGAACCCCACCACCTCGGCGCGCTGCAACAGGCTGCCATCGCGCTGGCGCAACTCGCACACCTCGCCCAGGCTGACCTGTACACCGTCCACCTTGAGCATGGTGCCGATTACTTCGACCACCTTGCCGTAGCGGCGGCCGAACGCAAGCGCGGCTAATTCGCGCTCGAGCGCCGTCTCCAGCAGCGGCATCTCAGCAAGCATCCGACACCGCCTGCGGCGTGGCCAACACCCGGCGAATGACTCGCCGGAGACTGCGTAGCTGATCACGCAGATCGGCCTCGAACACGCCGGTATCCCATTCGCACACGCAGGCGCCCGGCGCCAGACTCGCGTCGCCGCACAGCTCCACCGGCATGCTCCAGCCTGCGGCCGCCGCGGCCGCATCGAAGGCGCGCCGTGCGTCGTCCAACGCATCGTGATGCACGCTCACCCGCAGGGACTTCGCCTCGTCCAGGGCGCCCTCCAATGCCTGTGCGGCACGCGCATACAGCGCGACGGGATCGTGCCCGTGGACGACCTGTTCGCACGCGCGCGCGACGATCTCGGCCAGGCGCTCGCGTGCACGCTGCGCGGCTGCCTCGGTGGCGAAGGCATGCCGCAGGCCGCGCTCGTTCCACGTATCGAGCTGATGGCGCAGCCCCGCTGCATAGCCCAGGCGTGCGCTGCGCTCGGCCTTGTCCTGGGCATCCTTGAGGATCGCCTCGGCCTGCTGTTGCGCCTCGTCGATCAGCGCCTGTGCACGTGCCTGCGCATCGGCCAAGGTCTGCGCGCAACGTGCGTGCACCTGCGCGGTTGCCGCATCCAGTGCCAGCACCGAGGCCAACGCCTCGCGCGGAATGACATCGCAGTCCAGGCCGACCGCCTCGGGTGTGGACCTCAGCCACAGACGCATGGCGGCTCCGGCAATAGGGTGGGAAGCGCGTGCAGGAATGCAGTGCTCTCGCCGTCTGCGGCGACAGGCGCCACTTGCGCAGCGCCCAGCGGCAAGGACAGCGCCAGCAGCTTGGCCACGCCGGGATCGGGCCACACACCATCGGCCTGCAGCCGACGCCAGCCATCCCCGATCCACGCCACCTGATCGGCATCGCGCGGCAACAGCGGCATGGGCAGGCCGGTGACCGCGCGCTGGCGCACATGCTCAAGCACCGCTGGCCCCACAAGCTGCTCGAACCAATCCAGGCGTTCGCGCTCGATGCAGCGGCGCAGCGCCAATCCGCGCGAGAACAGGGCACGGCTGATCAGCACCTTGGCCACCGAGGCGGGCGTGAGCAGGACCAGCGTGCTAGCCGGCGGATCGAGCGCCGCAAGCGGCAAGCCCGACCACCCCGACCAGACCTGAATCACGCGCAAACGCCGATGCACAGGCGCCTGCGCCCAGCCCATCGCTGCGACCGGACCAAGCCAATGCGCTACCCGCGCGGCATCCAGCGATTGCGCCAATGCCGCCAGCATGGCCGTCCAGCGTTGAATCCACCGTACTGTGTTGTCGATCCGTGCGTTGTCCATCCGCTGACCTCAACCGGCATTTTTTCTGGTCAACGCGCGCAGGCGCTGCCAGCCGCCCCAGCGGCGCGCATCGGCGCTCGGCCACCAATACAGCGCTGCCGCAGCAACCGCCACGCACAGCGCCAGCGCGCTTCCGACCAGCCATGGCCAAGGCCAGGTACGTGGCGGCGCCGATGCGGCGAACTGCGCATCGTTCTCCGCACCGCCCGGCACCAGCGTGACGCTGACGTTTTCGTAGGTCAGTCCTTCCACGCTGTGCATCACCAAGGTCTTGATGTTAGGCACCAGACTGGTCAGATCGCTGCCGACACGGAACTTGATGAACACCGCGGCGCTGGAGGGCTTGACCGATGACGAGAGCGGGTCGTTGTTGGGCAGCACAATTCCCACGTCGGCTGCGATCACGCCATCGATATTCGACAAGGTCTGCGACAGCTGCTGCGACACGCCATAGATGAAACGCACGCGTTCTTCGGTAGGTGTGGAGATCAGGCCGTCTTTCTTGAACATCTCGCCGAGATTGGAGTGCCGCTCATGCGGCATGCCGTGCGCGCGCAGCAAGTCAAGCGAATACGACACCTGATCGTGCGGTGCATTGACCGCCCAGGTCTTGCCATCATCCGGCGTGACCTTTTCCGCATCCACACCGGCGCGCAGCAGTACCGCAAGCATGTCATTGGCATCGTTCTCGGTGAGCCCGGAATACAGCTGCTGACTGCAGGCAGACAGCAGCAGTGCCACCAGCAACACCACCATGCATCTGAGCGCGCGCATGCTATTGGTTCTTGAACAGTGTCTGCACGGCGTTCTTGCCCGACTGCGCCACGCCGACGCTGACATTGAGGTTGAAGCCGACCATCGTCAGCTCGTGCATCAACTTTATCTGTTGCGCCGTCATTTCCTGCAGCCCCATGGTTGGCGCCTGCATGCTGAAGGCATCGATATGCTCGGTCATGGTGCGCACGCCATCATTCTGCACATCGATCACCCGGCTCATCATGCTGGGCTCTCCCACACGCTGCATGGCAGGCGGCAACGGACTTGAAGACTGCATCAACGCTTGAAAGCGGTTGACTAGCGCCTGGTTCGGCGCCGCCGCCGTCGGCGATAACGCTTGCGTGGAAACACCGCTACCTGCGGTGATCGGTGGGACGGGTGGAATGAGCGTCATGACATGCTCCGGCGGGGTCGGGTCTGGCGATGCTCAGGCGCGCAAGTACTGCGCGTTGGGAACTTCCATCTGTACCGGGGATTCAATCTGCGCCTCCACTGGCTCGGGCGTCGGGGTGTAGCGTCCGGACAGCGCCTTGACCAGGCCGACCGCGTCGGCATCGGCGTCCTCTTCGATCAGCCCCTCTGCAATGCCATGCCACGACTGGTCGCCCACTGCAAACAGGCAGCACGCGTACAAGGCCTTGCACAACGGCTTGGAACCCGCATCGGCCTCCAGCTCACGCAGCAGGCGGGCGCCCTCCAGATAATTGCCGCGTTTGATCGAAATCCACGCATCGAAGGTATCCAGCGCCTTAAGCTCCGGCCGCAGCACCCGAACTGCGGCCAGCACCGCTGCGGCCTCGTCGATTTTTTCGTGGGTCAGCCCGACCGTGATCAGCTCGATCAGACCACTCACGACCGCGCCGGGGCATTCGATCTTTTCCATACAGCACCTCGTCATTCAATGGCTGCGGACAGCATGCGTGCATAACGCTACGCGTCCGCGCCCAGCAGAAGTTTTCAGAAGCGAACATCGGAATACTTTGGCGAACAAACCTTACTGACTTCGCCGACCTGCGCACACGTTCGCCTCAGAAGCGAATTGTCGGGCAACGGCTCAACCACAATCCGCACGGAGTGACAGCGGCCGGAGAGCACCATGTCGGATGAGAAGACCGAGAAGCCGACCGAAAAGAAACTGCAGGACGCGCGCAGGGATGGGGAAATCCCGATCAGCCCGGACGTAACCGCAGCTGCGGTGCTGCTCGGTGCTCTGTTGGTGATGAAACTGGCCGGCAGTTACTGTGTCGAGCACATGCGCACATTGATGTCGATCGGCTTCGATTTCACCGCCAATACACGCGATGCAACAGCCATGAACCGCGCGCTCGGTCGCATCGCCATCCAGGGAGTGTTGCTGATACTGCCGTTCCTGGTCGCCTGCCTCGCCGCCGGGTTGATCGGCACTTTTCTCCAGACCGGTCTGAATGCCTCGCTCAAACCGGTGACGCCCAAGTTCGATTCGCTCAATCCCGTGAACGGCGTCAAAAAACTCTTTTCGTTACGCAGTCTCATCAACCTGCTGAAGCTGGGCGTCAAGGCCATCCTGATCGGTGTGGTGCTGTGGTTCGGGATACGCGCTCTCATGCCGATGATCATCGGGCTTGCCTACGAGCCTACGCCTGACATCGCCCAGATCGGCTGGCGTACGCTGGGCACGCTGTGCTCCCTGGCGGTTCTGGTGTTCGTGTTGGTTGGCGCAGCGGATTGGAGTGTGCAGCACTGGCTATTCATCCGCGACAAACGCATGAGCAAGGACGAGCAGAAGCGCGAACACAAGGAAAGCGACGGCGACCCGGAAGTGAAGGGGAAGCGCAAGGAATTTGCCAAGGAACTGGTGTTCGGCGACCCGCGCGAACGGGTCGCCAAGGCCAAGGTGATGGTGGTCAATCCGACCCATTACGCGGTCGCACTCGCCTACGAGCCGGACGGCTTCGGCCTGCCGCAGGTGGTTGCCAAGGGTGTGGACGACGGTGCGCTGGAACTGCGCGCATTTGCGCACAACCACGGCATTCCGATCGTGGCCAATCCACCGCTGGCGCGTGCGCTGCATCAGGTCGAACTGGGCGACGCTGTGCCCGAGGCGCTGTTCGAAACGGTGGCGGTGGTGTTGCGCTGGGTGGATGAACTCGGCCGCGACCACGACGACGGCAGCAGCCCGCTGTCCTGCTAGGAGATCGCATGCGCTTGACACGGTATTTTGCATACAGCGGCGAAGTGGCGATCGCCGCCCTGGTGGTCGCGGTCATCGGCTTGATGATCCTGCCGCTGCCCACCCCGTTGATCGATACGCTGCTGGGCATCAACATTACCCTGAGCGTGGTGTTGCTGATGGTCACGATGTACGTGCCCGACTCGATCTCGCTGTCGTCGTTTCCCTCGTTGTTGCTGTTCACCACGCTGCTGCGGCTGTCGTTGAACATCGCGTCGACGAAATCGATCCTGCTGCACGCCGAGGCTGGCCATATCATCGAGAGCTTCGGCGAGCTGGTGGTGGGCGGCAATCTGGTGGTGGGCCTGGTGGTGTTCCTGATCATCACCACGGTGCAGTTCATCGTGATCGCCAAAGGCTCCGAACGCGTTGCCGAAGTCGGCGCGCGCTTCACCCTGGATGCGATGCCCGGCAAGCAGATGAGCATCGATGCCGACCTGCGCGGCGGCAATCTGACCGCGGACGAAGCACGCCACAAACGCGCGCGGCTGGCCATCGAGAGCCAACTGCACGGCGGCATGGATGGCGCCATGAAATTCGTCAAGGGCGATGCGATCGCCGGCCTGGTGATCACCATGGTCAACATCCTGGCCGGCATCGTGGTCGGCGTGACCTACCACGGCATGAGCGCGGGCGAGGCCGCCAACCGCTTTGCGATCCTGTCGGTGGGCGATGCGATGGTGTCGCAGATCGCCTCGCTGCTGATCTCGGTGGCGGCCGGCGTCATGATCACCCGCGTGGCCAACGAGAACGAGACCAAGATCAGCTCGCTCGGGCTCGACATCGGCCGCCAGCTCACCAGCAACGCGCGCGCCTTGCTGGCAGCGAGCGTGCTGCTGGCCTGCTTTGCGTTCGTGCCGGGATTTCCGGCGCTGCTGTTCCTGCTGCTGGCGGCGGCGGTCGGTGCCGGCGGCTACACGATCTGGCGCAGGCAACGCGACATCAGCGGCACCGACCAACCGACGCTGCCATCGACCAGCCGCAAGGGCGCCAAAGGCGATGCGCCGCACATCCGCAAAAGCGCGCCCGATTTCGCCTCGCCCTTGTCGATGCGGCTGTCGCCGCAACTGGCTGCAAGGCTCGATCCGACGCTGCTGGATAAGGCGATCGAAAGCGAGCGCAGGCAATTGGTCGAGCTGCTAGGGTTGCCGTTCCCGGGGATCGCGATATGGCAGAGCGAATCCCTGCAGGACCTGCAGTACGAAGTGTTGATCCACGACGTGCCCGAGACCCGTGCCGAATTGAGCGACACCGCAGACATGCAAAAGGCACTGGCCCAGCAGGCCATTGCGCCGCTGCATGCACGCGCGCACCTGTTCGTCGGCATCCAGGAGACGCAATGGATGCTTGAACAGGTTGGCGCGGACTATCCCGGGCTGGTCGCCGAGGTCAACAAGGCGATGCCGGCCCAGCGCATCGCCGATGTGTTGCGACGGCTACTGGAAGAACGCGTCCCGGTGCGCAACATCAAGAGCATTCTGGAGAGTCTGGTGGTGTGGGGGCCCAAGGAAAAGGATCTGCTGATGCTCACCGAGTATGTGCGCTGCGATCTCGGCCGCTATCTTGCGCATACCGCGACCGCAGGCACCGGGAACCTGCCTGCAGTGATGCTCGACCATGCTGTGGAGCAACTGATCCGGCAGTCGATTCGCGCCACTCCGGCCGGCAATTTCCTGGCCCTGCCACCGGAGCAGGCCAGTCAGCTCGTCGAGCAGGTGGAGCGCATCGTGGGCGATCACGCGCGGCATCCACTGGCGGTGGTCGCATCGATGGACGTGCGCCGTTATGTGCGTCGTATGATCGAGGCGCGGCTGGGTTGGCTGGAGGTCTATTCGTTTCAGGAATTGGGCGCGGAGGTGCAGCTGCAGCCGATCGGCAGAGTGGTCGCCTGATGCGCAAGCCGCCTGTCCGCCATGTGCGCATCCTGCCGCTCGCCGGTGCACCGCTGCGGCCGGCGGCTCCGGCAACGCCGCTGCGGCTGGCGCAACGCGCCAACTTCATGCAATTACGACGACGTTTGACTGGCGCGCAGCTCGCGGTACCGGACGCTCTGTTGCCGCAGGAATGCGACGACTATCCGCCGCAGCCCGACGTTGAGGATGCTGGGGATGTGGATGTGGATGTGGATGTGGATGTGGATGTGGCAAACGAAGAGCATGACCCTGCGCAGGTGCGAAGCGACCCGTCATTGTGTCTCGATCAGGGTCACCATCGACAGATCGCTCGAGGCAATGACAGCGACGCGCTGGGGCGGCAGATCGCTACCGAGTGGATCCGCACTCAGCGCGCGCAGATGGCCATCAGTCACATCGCGCTGCGCGTGGCCGAGTTCTGCAACGCCACGCAGGTACGCGGCGCAGGCACCTGGGAGGCGTGGCTGGACATCAACCACGACCTGCTTGCGCTAACCACCTTGTTTTTGCGGCTTTCGCCAGACCAGCTATCGCTTCGCTTCAACACCGGCTCGCCGGACGCGCGCGAGGTACTTTGCACCGAGAAGAAGCGCCTGGATACCGCACTGAAGGCCACGCTGAGTGACACGCTCCAGCTCAGCATCGAGGTTGTCTGACGCCGCACACGCGGCAGCATCGCCATAAGGAGGGATCCCGTCTTGCCAACCGATCCAGGCCTAGCTCCACCGGCACGTACCCTCTCTCAGGCACTGAGGCAGGTACCGGCCGCGCGCGCGCAGCTGGGCAGGTTGCTCGGTGATGCGCGCGCCGCACTCCGCTGCGGCTTCATCACGCACTGCCGCGGCATCCACGCCGTGGACGCGGCGCGGCTGCGGCTGCAGTTGGACAGCGGCAGCATGGATCTGCGGATCGCCACACGCGATGGTCTGGCGCTGCTGTTGAACGAAGCCGACGAGGCACTGCGCGTGTCGATTGCCGGGGTGCTGTTGAGCGATTGCCTGAGCGCTTTCGCACCGCTCGGTCTGGGTAATGCCGAGGTCGTCGCCTTCGAGCGCGATGCAGAGCCCGCCGATTCCCCCGGCATCGGCATCACGCTTGGCGACATCGACGCGATCGCCGAGACCGCCAGCCCACTCCTGCTTGCCGCACTGCAAGCGGCCAATGCTGCGCTGACGATGCCAACACCTCTGCCGGCCTGGTTGGCCGCACTGCGGGTGAACACGCGCCTGCGCATCGGCAAGCGCACCGCATCGGCAGCGCTGCTGCAATCGCTGCGCACGGGCGATGTCTTGCTGCACGGCATTGCCTCGGCTCCGCTGCGCAGCGGCGAACTGCTCTGGGGCATAACGGGAGGCGCAGTCTTGCGTGCCCCGGTACGCCTGAACCTGCAACAGATGATTCTGGAGACCACACCCGCCATGCAGCACGATATCTCCGAGCAAGAGGCCTCACCACCCACCACCGATGTAGCAGCACTGGAACTGCCGGTGCAGCTGGAAGTGGACCAGCTGGCACTGCCGCTGTCGGTGCTGTCGGGCCTGCAGCCCGGCCAGATCCTCGAAATGTCGGTGCCGGTGGATCAGGCCGACGTCCGCCTGGTGGTCTACGGCCAGACCATCGGCATCGGCAGGCTGTTGGCCGTGGGCGACCATCTTGGCGTGCAGATCCTCAGCATGGCGGAGACCACGCATGCAGATGCCTGACGTCGGGTCGCTGCTGCTGGTGGTCATCATGCTGGGGTTGCTGCCCTTCGCGGCGATGGTGGTCACTTCCTACACCAAGATCGTGGTGGTGCTCGGCCTGCTGCGCAATGCCATCGGCGTGCAGCAGGTGCCGCCGAACATGGTGCTCAACGGCGTCGCGTTGCTGGTGTCTTGCTTTGTGATGGCGCCAGTGGGCATGGAGGCATTCAAGGCCGCGCAGAACTACAGTGCCGGGGCAGACAACAGCCGCGTGGTGGTCTTGCTCGACGCCTGCCGCGAGCCATTTCGGCAGTTTCTGCTCAAGCACACCCGCGAGCGCGAAAAGGCTTTCTTCATGCGTTCTGCGCAGCAGATCTGGCCCAAGGACAAGGCTGACACGCTCAAGGCTGACGATCTTCTCGTGCTGGCACCGGCATTCACGCTCAGCGAATTGACCGAGGCGTTCCGCATCGGCTTTCTGCTGTATCTGGTGTTCATCGTCATCGACTTGGTGGTGGCCAATGCATTGATGGCGATGGGGCTTTCGCAGGTGACGCCGACCAATGTGGCGATCCCATTCAAACTGCTGTTGTTCGTGGCGATGGATGGCTGGTCCATGCTGATCCACGGCCTGGTTCTGAGTTATCGGTGACGGCATGGACCAAGACGATCTTGTTCGATTCACCTCCGAAGCCTTATTGCTGTGCCTCAAGGTGTCGTTGCCGGTGGTCGGCGTCGCCGCGCTGGCCGGGCTGCTGATCGCCTTCATCCAGGCGGTGATGTCACTGCAGGACGCATCGATCTCGTTCGCGCTCAAACTGGTGGTTGTGGTGGCTGCCATTGCGGTCACCGCGCCGTGGGGCGCCTCGGCGATCATGCAGTTCGGCCAAGCGCTGATGCAGGCGGCATTTCCATGATCCGGCGCATTCCGCCAGGTTCCGTGCCGCCGTCGGTTTCGAGCGCGCCCAGCGTATCGCACAAGCATGCCGATGCGCCGCACACCAGTGTGCAGCCACTCGCCGACGCCGTAACGCATGGGCCGCGTCTGCGCCCCGCTCCGCCGCGCAAGCGGCGACGTGGCATGCGCTCGCTGGATGGCCAGGACGGCGAGCTCGACGCCGCCGAACAGGCAGAAGACGAAGCGGCCCGCGTGTCGGTGCTGCGTGGCCGTGTCAGCATCGCAATCGCACAACCACAGGGCCAGGGGCAAGGCCAGGAGGATCAGCACGGCGAGGGCGGCAACGCGCATGCCGGCGATCCGCAGGCAGCTGTTTGGTCGGGCACATCGCCGCTGCAATCGGACCCCGGTGTGCGTGCAAGCATCGACTGCGTCCTCGGCCGCTACGCGGCGACGCGCGCCGCAGACCCGATGACCGAGAAACGCGCGCTTGCGGTCGCCCTGGTCGAATTGCGCGCGATCGGAATCGCCCATCCGGCCACCACATCGTTGACGGCCATGGTCTGGAGACTGATGCGCGAGCACCTGCTCTCCGGCAGCGCGACCACCTCTGCGGAAAACGCCCAGGCATTACGCAAGCTTCTGGTAGATCTGGTGCCGGCGCAACCGGAGCCATCCCCAGCGCTGCGTAATTTCCATCTACTGCTGCCGCTGGTGCTGCTCAACGCGGAAAAACCGCGTAAACGCGTCGATCGTGCGGACGCCATCACACGCTTGGACACGCTGTTGATTGAGCACCCGGAGCGGGCCGCTTGGGAGATTCGCGCATGACCATGCAACTTCGCGTGCTGACGGGAATCCATGCCGGCGCACGATTAGATTTGGAGCCAGGGAGTTACGTACTGGGTACCGACCCACAGGCCGATATCCGGATCGAAGACTGGCCTGGTTGCTCGCTCATCATCGAGGTGGATCATGATGGTCAAGTGCGTTATCGCAGCGACGCGTTGCCAACGACATCGTTTATCGCGCTGCACCCAGTCCGTTTTGGTCCCTTGGTGCTGTGCCTTGGCGATTCTGCATCCGATTGGCCAGACGATGTGGCATTGCTGGAGCGGCTGCTTTCCCCAGCCCCGACGCCGGCCACGCGCGCACCCAGGCGCAAAGCAGTGCGTGCAGTGGTGGGCGCCGTGCTAGCGCTAGCCGCCGCAGCGTTGCTGCCCTCATTGCAACCAGCGTTTCTCTCCGACGCGGCCACCCCGCAACGTCAGGACAACCGGGCCAATGAGGTCAGTTCCGTGCTGAAGCAGCTGGGCTTGCGCGAAGCGCGAGTAGAGCAGGTCGGCACGCGCGTGCGGGTCGAAGGCCTGGTGACCAGCAGCGCGGATGCGGCTCGCCTGCGCGCGCGGCTGAATCGGTACCAGCAGGCCGTCACGGTCGATGTGGTGGTGGTGGACGAGGTACTGGCAACGCTGCGCGACACCTTGGCCGACCGCGACCTCAGCGTGCGTTACGACGGCAATGGTGTGTTTTCGATTGCCGGCAGCAGCGACAACGCCGAGCGTGCGACCCGACGCATCGCTGATCTACGCAGCGACCTGGGCCCGGAAATCCGCACGCTGCATGTGGAGATCACTCAGCAAGACCCATCCGTGAAACCGCCCGCCAATTACGACGCCGCCCTGCTCGCCGACGGACTGCATTACGTGGAGACGCCGGACGGCACCAAGCACCTGACTTCCCTGCCGCAGCAAGCGGCGCCATGAGAACCGCACCATGTTCGATACCATGACCGACACGGTCATCCAGGATATGAGCAAGATCTTGCAGACCAAGGCACAGGATCTCTCCGGTGAGCGACTGCGCAATATGGAGGCAGCGCTGCACGCGACAGCGCAACAACTCCGTGTGCACTGGTCCGCCGCGAGCGATCAGGCTGCGCGCAACGATTTCACTGTCTTGCACGACGGCGTCAACGCTGCGCGCGACATCGTCGCGCACATCGCCAGCATGCCTTGACCATCGAGTTCCTTGGCCACCTTGGTCAAGCAAAACGCGCCGACAAGCGCTCCACGTTACTTCTCTTTAGCTAAGGAGTATTTATATGTCAAATTTACAATCGATATTGCCGCGATTGGGCCAGGCCGGGGATCTGTTTGGATCAAACCTTACAAGCAGATTTGACAATCACACTACCACTCAGACCTCGGACAATCAGATGGATAGTCTGATGGGTGGCATTGGCAAATCAGCCGCAGCACAGGAGCGCATGAACAACTACCTGACCGCGAAGAAGAACGAACTTGACTTCAACGTGGCGCTCAATAAATTCATCGGCAAGGCAGGCGACAACGCGAAGCAGCTGGTTGGCCAGTAATAGGGCCTGACATGCGCAGGGCCGGTGCATGGCCCTGCGCATGTCGCACGACAGATGAGCAGCACCCGATTCGAAGCGATCGTTGAGCAGATGTGCGAAGCATTGGACCTGCCGGATGTGCAGGCGGTGCTCAGCAGTCGTGTGCTCTGGGTGGAAGGGTTTGAAGTCTATCTGCACATGCCTGCAGCCCAGACCGACGATGAAGCGCAGCAAGCGCCGGAAGAAGAAGCGCTGTACCTACGCATCTCCTATGGCCTAGCACCTGCAGGACGCACCTTGATGGTCTTCCGGCTATTGCTGGAGGCGAATTTGACGGTGTACGCACAGGACCAGGCGCAACTCGGATTGAACGATGCTGGCGTGATCGTGCTGATCGTGCGTGTTCCGCTGTACGACGACGTCGACGGCGAATGGATCTGCGATCTGCTCGCCCACTATGCCGAGCATGGCCGCTATTGGAACAACAACATCTTCATTTCACACGACGAAATGTTCGAAGGAATCGCAACCGGAAATTATCTGTGGCTACGCGCGTGAGGTGCTCGGCCTTACATGCCCATTGTTTTAGCAAGCCATGTAGCACTGCGCAGCACGCTGTCGGCGACTTGCTGATCCGCTGCGCTGCAGGACATCGCCACGCTGCCAATCCGTTATTTCCAAGCGCAGGACTTCGTTCGCCATTCCTCCCTTGCAAGGACACTCGTCAATGAATCTTGCCATCCCCTCACATTCCACTGCGAACTTACAGTCGTGCTCATTCTCCCCTTCGCAGCAGCAGGCCTTGACTGCGGTGATCATGAGCATGCTGGTGTACTGCATGCAACGCATGCTCAAGGACATGCTGCGACAGCAGTATCAGCCCTCCAGTGATGGTCAACCCACGACCACCCCCAATCCGACACCGTCTATGCCGCCATCGAATCCTTCGTGTTCCACCAACACCGGCGGGCAACACGGCAGCGGCAGCGGTACTGGCAATGGCAACACCGGTGGCAATGGCAGCAACAGCTCCGGAACGGGTAACGGCACTGGAACGGGTAACGGCAACGGCGCATCGCCCACCACTCCGGGTCATTCGGTTACGCCCACGCCCACCAACGGTACTCCCGCCACGCCAGGCCCGACCGGCCCGCAGGCGCCGCTTCCTGCCGGCAAGGTCGTCACCGCGCCGCCCGGCGTCCAGAACAAGCCCATCGTGGTGCACAAGGGCGAGGTGTTCGACGGCAAGGGCCAGACCTACGTCGGCGGCCCCTGCCTGGGCAAAGGCGATCAAGACGAGCACCAGCAACCCCTGTTCATCGTCGAGGACGGCGGCAGCCTCTGCAACGTCCATATGACAGGCGGCGGCGACGGTGTGCATTTCATCGGCAGCGGCAAGATGGTCAACTGCGTCAACGAAGATGTCAGCGAGGATGCGGTCACCATCGATGGCCAGGGCAACCGTGAGCATGACGCGCGCATTGCCGGTGGGAGCCCCGAGGTCAGCGGCCGCCCCAAGGTCGAGATCATCAATTGCACGTTCAAGAAAGCTGCCGACAAGGTCGTGCAGGACAACGCCGCCGCCGACGTGGTGATGTCGGGCGACACCGTCGAGGGTGCCGGCAAGGTCTTCCGTACCAACGGTGGGCATACCGATATCGACTCGCACCTTCTGGTCGAGAATTGCCAGTTCAACCAGGTCAAGGAAGCGGTGTTCCGTACCGATGCGCCCGGCGCGACGGTGACGCTGAAGAACCTGAAGACCGATGCGCCCAGCGAGGCGATTGTGCCGAACGCTTCCCAGGCAATAGGCGCGACACGTATCGGCCATAAGGCCTACAGCGGCTGATCGCACCGCACACCAGCGTTGCACGTCGATCGCGCCCGGCAAATGCACTGCTGCGCCGCATCTGCCGGGCATCGGCACTGGCAACGCAACACGCGAGGTGTAGAGGGTGACCCGCATACGCCCTTCCAACGTGACATTCGGGCTGCCTGGTAACAGCCGCAGTACCGCGCATGCGGGTACGCCTGCGCCGCACAAGCAGTCCCATCAACGACTGCATCAATTGGATGGACGAGCGGCCGAGTCCGAAGCATGCGCAGCAGAAGCGGATGTGGCCGCACGGGTACATCGCTACACCGCAGCTGCTACCGGCACCGTACATGACACACCTGCGCCACGCGAGGCAGGCAGGCTGCGCGGCGTGCGCAAGTCGTTGCAGAAGCTCGCCCAATTCGCTGGTACGGCCGTCGGCATCGCCCGGCAGGCCACTCCAGACCACACGCGCCTGCTGCGCTACCAAGGCACGCCTGCGCAACCTGCGCCGCCGGCCCAGGCAGATCCCGGCGACTGGCACGCACTCGCTCCTTTGCAGATAGCGGCGTTCTCTGCCTCGCAGCGGCTAAACGACGCCCGGATCGCTGGGCGCAAGGCCGCAGCGCTGGAGCGTTTGGTGCTACTGCATCTCGATCGCCTGGAGCAAGCCGCCGGCTTGCATGCCAGACGCGCACCGCGCCTGGCCGACCGTGCCAATGACATCCGCAAACGCCAACAGGTGCTGGCCACCTGGAACGTGCTACTACGCAAACACATCGCCAAGTGCAGCGAGCGCCTGGCGCGCACCGAGCAACAGCTGCAGGAGCAACTGGACCAACTGATGGCCATGCCCGCGCCTGCTGCAAGGGATCATCGTCCGCGCTTGCGCGACATGCTCAAGCACGAAGCAGAACTGGATCGCATCCGCAAACTGCACGAACACGCCCGCCACCTGTCTGCCCTGCGCGAGAAACAACAGGCCTCGCTGCAGCGCCTGCAAGTGCGCGCCGCCAGCCTCGACACCACATTGGCGCAGGCGCTGCAGTCTGCACACATCGTGGCTGGCGACCTGTTCGAGACCGCTACACAGGCCGACGATCTGCGTGCACTGCTTCCGGCGCTATCGGGCCTTAAACAATCGCTCGAGCAAGAGCTTGGCAGCGCAGTTGCCGACGATCTGAATGCCAGCCAGGCGCTGCAGACCGCATCGGCCGCGCTGATAGCCGCGCAGATCGCGCAGACCGCATCTAGCGCAACCGATGCCGCTGCGGCCACTGTATTGCGCAAGCGCTTGTCGACATGGGCGAACGGGCTCTCCACCACGCGTTTCGGAGACCAGGCGGTGCCTGCAGCGGGGATCGTGGCCATCGCACTTGGCGCGCTGCGCTCGGCCGTGGCCGGTGTGCTCGGCGACAACCGCGCGGAGGTGGCGCTGGTGCTTGCCACCTTCGACCATGTCCACAACAGCACCTGGAGTGCGCTGATCCCTGCCGACCCGGAGGAATCCGGTGTACGGCCGAGTGCGGCGATGGATGAGCGCTCCGGGATTCCCCGCGCGGCGATCGAGGCAGCCACAACACGCTGGCTGGAGACCCTGTCGCGCATACCGCGCGGACGGCAGGTGCTCAACCAGTTGATCCAGGTGCGCCACGAGCCTGCCGCCGATCCGGGCCGGCAGGACATCGCACGCATTGCGTTGCGAGCCGATGCGTTGCTGCGCGCCACGCCTGTGGACGATGCCGCCACACGGAGCTGGCTGAGCGATGCGCGACGCGCGGCCGGTCGTGCCCTGCACGCGGCCGACCCGGCGCAGGCGCTGCAGACCTGCAGCAGCGACGAACGCGCCGCCTACCACGCGTTGCGCAACGGTTACGAGTCACGTGCTGCCGATTCGGCGTATGCACGCGCAAATGCCCACCTGCAGGCGTTTGGCGAGGCGGTGCTTTGTGCCACCTCGCCCCAGCTTGCAGGCGCACACGCGAGCGCTCCCAATCCGCTGCATGCCTTGTCGGAGGGGCTGGAGGTCGCATCGGCCACCGCACTGCCGACACCACGTCGGCGTGCCAACCTGACCCTGGAGCACGCCTGCGCTGCCTTGATCGATTACCAGGGCGCAGTACATGCGGCCCGCCCACAGGGCCACATTCCATCGCATGTGGAGTTGAGCTGGCAGGCAGCTGCCGAACTAGTGCAGTGGGTCGATGAGGACGTGGACCGCAACGGCATGGTCTTCGATGCTGCCACCCTGGCACGCATCGGAGAACGTGCCGCCGCGCTGCACAGCCACCATCAGGCACAGGCCTCCCGAGCCCCGGGCGGTGCAGTGGTGCAGGCAGCGCCACCGGAAGGAGTGCAGCGTGCCTGGGAGCAATTGCAGAGCGGCCACTGCAGCGCGCCAGCGGCGTTCGATCTGTTGCGCACCTGCCTGCGTGCCGGGAGAGCGGAACACGCAGACCAGGCCGCACCGCTGCAACCGAGCGATCTCTCGCCACAGGCCGCATTGTGGCGCGCACATGCAGACGACTGCCTGGCGCATTTCGATGCTGCCGTGGACAAGACCCTGCAGTTATTGAAGCAGACCGGCGCCGGTGCACTCGCCCACCCCGACTCGTTGCTGGACCTGCTGCGCGACATGCTCTCACACCTGGAATGGCGCGACCGCTGGCGGATGACCTGCCAACGGACCTGGGGCGCCAATCTGGCACCGCTGTCGGCGGCCGCTGCGCTCGCGGGATCTGCCTTCGGTCTGGGCGCGCGCTTGATCGCCAGCGTGCAGTGCAATCGCGATGCCTGCCTGGAGTTCTACATGGGGCGTACCGGCCTGTACCTGCAGATCAGTCGTCAATCGGCGACACAGCGCCAACTCGGCGCCGGCCTGACTGTCGGCTACGGCATCGATGTAGACAGTGACTACGCCGCAGCAGGGGTCTCGGCCGCTGCGGATTGGCGCTATCGGCGCGAGACCGGCGTGGAAGACGGCCTGCAGATCCGCATCCCTCGGCTCGGCAAGGGCCGCGAGCCGGAGTTGCTGCAGGCGTTCTTGCGCATGCTGGAGCATCTGGTCCGCCGCGCAACACCCGATGCTTCCGCACAGCCACCCGACACCGACTGGATGCATGCGTTGCTGGCCGAGCATCCGGAAGCCAGCGTCGGGCTGATCGACCAGGCCGCACGCGTCGGCCAGGGTACCGAGTGCAGCGCGAGCGTCAGCGCCGGGCTGCGCGCAGGCGATGCGCACGGCCGCCGCGCGGGTGTCTCGCTCGGGCTCGGGGTCAGATCGCGCCAGGACCTCGGCTGGACGTCGACGAGCGTGGCCGGCTACATGACCACCCACTACTGCGACGCCACTGCCGCACGCCGGGTGGAAGCGGCCGCACGCCTCACGGCCGGCGCGCAACTCGCACTTGCCCAGCATCGAGACGAAGGCACATCGGCAACGCCTGCGGCCAGCACTACGGTCTCGGCAATCGATGCAGGCTACGCCACCGAAGTGAGCGCGGAGGTAGCCACCGCGTTCTGCACGCTGTTCCAGTTCGGTGGCGAAATCGATGCGACCCGCAGCGATCGCGCAAGCGACTTCGCTCAGTTCGCACCATTCGAACGCCTGGTCCGCACCCAGTGGGAGCGCTGGGCCGACTACGGGCTGGTCAAGCTGGGCAACGACGTCGACCTGACCTTGCAGCCGGTGCTGGCAGAGCTGCAACTGGAGCATTTCATGCAGCAGGCCAAGCGCTTCGCCGATGGCAACGCGCTGGCCGCGCTGTTCGCCGACGAGGTGTTACGCAGCGCCGCAGCGCCGCTGCTGGACGTGCACCGGGCGCTTGCACTGATGGCGCAGGACGCTGGAGATCACACACGCGCGCTCGCCGAGCGCACTGCCTTCGACGATCTATTGCAGCAGCCGGCCGTGTGGGAGCCAACGTTGCTGCTGGTGCGCGAGAAGGCAAAACTGACCGAAGAACGTGGCGTGGACTTCGTCATCAAACGCCAGCGCAACCGCATCGCCGAAGCAATGCGTACCGTCGGTCAATGGCCGGCGTACGAGGCGGTGCCGCGCGCCGAACGGCCCCCTTCCACATCCACTGATCGCACGTAAGCCGGGCACCAGACCGTCACCGGGGCCACCAACAAGCGACAGACGCAACGGCGGCTGCGTCTGTCGTTGTGCTGTGCACTACGCACCTGGATCAATTGCGGAATCGATCGCTCATGGCCGGCCATTTTCCCACTGGCGAAGTTCCTCGCTCTGCTGCAATGCATGCCTGAGCGTCGTTAACTCGGTATCCAGTGTGCTGGTCACGTCGTTGCGTTGCACTCCGCTGAACATTTCCTTCCACCCGTCGTGCAGCCCAGTGCGCACAGTGTCGATGGTCGCGATCGAGACCGACTGGGCGGCGATTTCCGCGCGCAATGTTTCCAGAGCTCCACGCAATTTCTCCGCATGCGGCCCCGGTGCGGGCGAGGGCCTTACTCCCTCCTCCAGGGCACGCGCAATCTCCGCCGGTGTCGGCGCCGAAAACGCTGCAATCGCTTGGTCGATGGGTTCGGCCAGCGCCTGAAGCGTGCGTGCAATCGTGCGTTGATAATTGTCTGCGGCGGCGGCTCGGTCCTGATCCAGTCGCGTCGCCTGGCTGGTGTTTGCGCCGTTCTTGGCCTTGAGCGCATCCCAGACCGTATCGTTGAACAGGGCGTGCGCGGCCTGTTGCACCACCGTGGCGGTGGAGTTGGGTGCTTCGCCTGCAACGCTGCCGTTTTCATTTCCGCCACGCAACGGCGCGGCGATCAAACGGCCAGCGCCGAGCGAGGCGAAATTGGTCAGCACATTGCTGAGCATGTGGCGGCCCAGCACATCGCGCACCGCAGTGGTGACCGCGTTGGTCGTGCTCAAGGCCTGCCTTGCCAACGCCAGGCCTTCTTTCCCGATCTCCAGCAAATAGGTGGGGAAATGCACCGCATCGGACCACCGCGCAGGTCTGCGCGTTTTGTCCGGCAATGCCAGCGAAAACAGATTGAGTCGTTGCTGCCCGCCCAGCAGGTCGGGGACGCTCATCTGTCCGGTACGCGCCACGGCTTTGCCGGTTTCGAGCATTGCCTTCTGCACGACCCCCGCCCCGCCGGTAGCGAGCGCGCTCAATCCCAGTTGGCCAGCCGGCGTGCGCGTGCCCGGGTCGTCGGAAGTCCGCCGCGCCGCGTTGAATCCTGCATTGATCGTCGGCTTGAGCAACAAGGTATCCAGGGATTTGCCGTCCAACGTCGACTGCCATTGGGTGATCCCCTGGCGGCGGTCGTAGGCTTGTGCCTTGAGTTCTGCAAGCGTGGGTGCGTTGCCCTCGCCGGGACGCGTGAAACGCTTGCCTTCGGAGGTGATTTCCAGCAAAACCGGCGGCGGATCGGGCACCAGGATCTTGGGGTCAATGGCCTGAAAACGCGGCAAATTCGCAACGCGCGCGCGACGGTCCATTGCCGGGATCAGCAACGTATCGCTGGTATAGGACATCAGGCCCGCCACTGCACCGGACAGCGTTTCCGTACTCACCGTCTCCGAACCGGGCGGGCGCGAACTGTCGTAGGCGGCGCCCGCGGCATGACCGAACGGAGCCCGCATTGAGCCGATGAAGAAGGCCCTGAGACACTCGTAGGCGATCGGCAACGCTGCCTTTGCGCCTGCCGTCTTCATGTCTCCGACGATCTGGTATCCGGCATCCGGCCCGAACGCCGTGATGCGTTCATGCACGCGCGCGTCCGCCCACTCCAGATACGCCGCCTGCAGCGCCTCCTGCTCCTCCGACGGCGCTGCAAATGGCAGTTTTTCCAGGCGTGCACGTATCTGCCCCTTCAAGTCAGCGGCTGTCGACACGCTGCGCTGCGCATAGGTCGCTGCATCGGAAGGCGCGTCCGACACATCGCTGACCGAGGACCCGGGGCTTAGCGGCGGAGTGTAAAACGCTGCATCCGTCAGCGACGAATGCGACGAATGCGAGGACTCCGAGCGATGGGATGCGCCATGCGAGGACTCGGCATGACTTGCGTCGGTGGTCACGCGACGTGAAAACGCCGCGCGACGAGCACGCAACACCGGGTCCGGAGAGCATAAGCCCGCGAGCGGCCCGGTTGGAGTCCGCGTCTGCCGTACTGCAACGGCCTCCTCGGCCTGCGTTGGCTGTGTGGGGGCAGGCGAGGTTACGCGGCCGCTGGCAGAGGTCCCAATGCCGCTGGTGAGCTTCATGAGGCCACCTCCGCCGCGCTGCCGGCCTGCGTCACCAGCGCGTCCAGCACCACACGTGCGACCACTTGCCCGCGCTCCAGCGCATTGGCCACCGCATCGGGCGTGCCCTCAAGCAGCAGCGGGCAGACACACAGCAGCCCAAGATCAGAGAGCGTGAGCCGCCATCCGTAATGCGTCAGTAATTGTTCCTGCAGCGCCAGCAGCGTCACTACCTCATCGCCGCCGAGCTCGCGTGCGGCCAATGGCAGGATCACTTCCGGAAACGCGGTCATTTCGCCCTGCTGCATCTGCCCGTGGACACGGCACAGCATGCCCGCAGGACCAAGGATGGTTTCGCCTTGGCCAAGTTGCTGCGCAAGCTCCTCAGGCAATCCGAGACGGACTCCCAGGCTGGTGAAAAATGTGTCGTTCGCTGAGTGAAGATTTCCTGATTCCAACGTCATCTGAGTCTCTCCGGGGAAAAATGCGATGAGTTGCCAATGCACCAATCCGATAGGGCACAGTATCTGGATCGGGATACATAGCTGAGCGAGCCGCTGCGAACCACTCGCGCCGAACACGAATTTGGAATCCTGGAAACTGCGCAAGCGCGACCTGCGTCATTCGTCGCGCATGAGTCCGCAAACAACAGATGGTTGGCCACTGCTTGCCTCTCTTGGTCTGATGCATTTCAGGGTCGCACGCATGGTCGAACTGGGTGCAGCGATCAGCATCGGGGAGACATCGGGCGAACAACGCAGCGCAACTGTCTCAGCCCAATCCTGCACCAGGACACAGCGACTTGAGGAGCGTTGCCTCGAAATTACAAATTCTCGGTCCGCATTTGCCTGGCCAATCGAGCGATTCCTTTGATTGCAGCTCCGTTGCACAAGATCATCGCTCGAAGACGTTCGCTACCTGCGGCGTGCCCTCAAATTCCTGAGGTTTTCCTTCGTGTCCGCCTCGAATTTGTACGCAACTTCCTTCGGGATAATCTGCTTCCCCAACGGCACTCCGCCTGCGTCTTCCAGATTCTGGCGGATTTCGCCGTTTTTTCTCTGCTTGTCCAATTGCACCTCTTCATAGTGAAATCCCGCCAACACGGGCATCTTGAGTATTTCTACCGATTTACTAATGCTACTTCCTATTAAGTAGCCTTTAACCGCATCAGTGGGCTTTGGCCGCTCGGCTGCCCCCTTACCTCCTCCTTTGGCCGCACCCACGGTCGAGCCTCTGGTTGCCCCCCTGGTTGCGCCCTTGGCCGCGCTCTCGCTTGTCACCTTGGTTGCGCCCTCGGCGACCCCTTTGGCTGCTCCCTTGGCCGCGAGCCTGGCCGTAGGTCCGCCGACTGCGCCAACGACCGCCCCCGCCATGTTGATGCCGGCAAGTTTCCACGCGAGCGACATGTCGCCACCTTGCAGTGCGGTGTCGAGGACCTGTGCCGCCTGCGCTTCGCCTTCCAGTGCCACCGCTGCTGCATCGGCAAACTCGCCAATGATGGGGATGCCGTTCAACGCACTCAGTCCTACGGACGCCCAGTCCAAGATCTTGCTGTCCCACTTGAGGAACTCATGCAATCCCTTGCCGACGGTCCCGATGTCCTTCTTCTTCTTCTTGATCTCCGGTTGATCGGCCTTGCCCATCAACATGTCCGCGACGGCCTTCTGCTGGTCGGGTGATGTGGCCGCGTGCGCGGGTGATTTCTCCACGGTCTTGTTGGCCACCGTCATATGCTCGTAGAACTGCTGAAAGTCCTTCTTGCTGATCTTGCCCGAGTCGACGACATGGCCACCGCCGAAGAAGCTGTGGGGCTTCTTGTAACCGGTGATCGAATTGTTCAACAAGCCGAACAGCAGCGGATCGCCCAACAGCTGTTTGGCGGCGTCGCGCACGGCGGGGTCGGCTTTGTCGTCCTTGATGATCGTGTCGAGCTTGTCGCGGGTGACCTCTTTGCCATCGCCGAAGAACGCATCCTGATGGCTATTGATGGTGTCCAGGGTTTTCAGTTCGGGCGCGGTCAGGTGCATCTGCGATGCGGATTTCTGCAGGAAATCCGGGGTGCTCATCGAACCCGAGTCTCCCGCCAAGGCCTTCCATTGATCGGGATGATCGCGGAAGTACTGTGCGGCGGCGATGACCTGCGGTGGGGACTTCTTGGTGTCGCTCTCGCCTTCGACCAATTTTTTGAACGCGTCCTGGTTCAGATGCTTTGGCAGATAGTCCGAGTAGCGATAGAACTCGCGCATCGCGTCGCTTTCGGTCATGACCGTTGGCTGGGTCTTGTCCGGGCTGTCCGACGCCACATAGTTCTGCGTGTAGCCCTTGGCTTGCTTGTTGGCGTACTCCGCGACCTGGGGGTGGCCGGCCGAGAACTTGCCGAGATCGCCGGCCTTGATCTTGCCGCCACACTTGCCATCGCCGTGCGAGCCAATGGCAAAGAACAGCCGCGGATCCTTCTGCAGTTCGGTCAATGCCTTCTTCAGATCCGGCGGCGTCGCCGGATCGTTGATCTTCGCATCGAGATCGGCCCACGCGACCGGCAATTGGTCCTTGTGGCGATCCAGCGTGGTGACGATCTCCAATTCGTTCTGCGTGAGTGTTCCGTCTTTCCAGGTGACCGACGAGCCGTCCACTGCAGGTGGAAGGTCGCGACCCTTCATTTTTTCGGGATTATAGGTTGCGTTCTTGCCGCCCATCGCAGTCACTTGCGGATGGCGGTCGGCAAAGTCGTAGAGGTTGGCGGCAATGAGCGTGCCATTGCATTTGCCTTGGTCGTCGTGATGGTGCTTGCCGTGCCCCTGCGATGCCATCGCAAAGAACAGGCCAGGATCCTGTTGCAAGCCTTGCAGCGCTTTCTTCAGGTCCGGCGGGGTGGCCGGGTCGTTGATCTTTTCATCGAGTTTGGCGAACTCGATCGGCGTCATCTCACGATGCTGATTGAGCGTGGAGACGATCTCAAGCTGGGCCTGGGTGAGCGTGCCGCCGTCCCAGGTCACCGATGAGCCTTCTGCGGCAGGAGGCGGCGTCGCTCCCTTGATATTCTTGGGATTGAATTCGGCATTCTTCCCGCCCAGGTCGGTCACCTGTTGATGATGGTCCGCAAAATCCCACAAATCATCGGCCTTGATCTTGCCGCCGCATTTGCCGTCTCCCTGCGAGCCGATGGCGAAGAACAGACGCGGGTCTTTCTGCAAGCCTTGCAACGCGCTCTTCAGATCGGCAGGCGTGGACGGGTCATTGATCTTGTCGTTGAGTTTTTTGAACTCAATCGGCATCTTGTCCTTGTGTTGATTAAGTGTCGAAACAATCTGCAGTTCCGATGGGGTGAGCGTGCCGCCGTCCCAGGTCACCGATGATCCATCCACCGCAGGCGGGAGTTTGGATCCCTTGATGTCCTTGGAATCGAACGGAGTCGGCAGCGTCGGCCAGGACGTGCGTTTCTCGATCGGCTGGCTGGCTTGAAGGTCGTCCGCTGAAGGCGTGGCCAACCCCGGAATGCAACTGCCTGCCTCACTGATTGGGGTGTTGCCGTAAGCGGCGGCAATCAAGTTGTAAATCTGCAGCAAAAACAGGGTATCCATCGCCAGCAACAGATCGGATTCGTTCATGGCCAACTCCGACCCGAGCAACTCCGGGGACGACGCGTCATCGGTTGGAGGTGGAAGCAGACCGGCGGTACTCCCGGTCGAAAGCGTGTAGAGCGACATAATATGCGGCCTCGCAGTGACAAAGCAGGACAGAGCGGCTGCATATGAGTACATGCTCATACGGTGACACAGGCATGTCTCATGCGGCGGAAACAGATCTTGCCACTGCCGCCAAGGGATGCATGCGCCGACGAACTATTTTGGCGAAAAAAGCGCAGAAAGCGGCGCGAGGCAGGCGAGCTAACCACGCCAGTCCGGGGCTGCCGAGGTTCACAAGTAGCCCTCGTCCTTGTGATGGACATTGTTTATGACGCTGCAAGCCGATCAGATCGTCCATCTCTTCATGGGGCACTGAGGGACGGGGCATGCAGGACCGCGGCGTGTTTGCAAACAAACGCCTGATTCGCGTGGTGACGCAACATCTTCGCTTCCGCGCTGCGATGATGATCACAGGGAAGTAGCCTACGTGTGACAAGACGATGCAGTCTGCTGAATCTGCGAGGTATATCTCCATGTTCAATGTAAGCCGCTTACTTCGCGCTCGTCCGCGAAACGACACCACCGAACGCCCCCCTGCCGAAAACACGACGCCACGCGAACCGTCCGCTGCGGTGGATGGTTTACTCAGCCCGCTGCATGCGCGGCCGCGACGGCGCGAAAATACATCGGCGGCCGACAGATTGCCGCCCACGAGTCCGGGAGGAGGGCGCTTGTTACGGTCGCCTCTGCGTTCGTCGACGCCCCCGATTGGGGGAGCTGCAGGTTCTTCTGCACCACCGGCCAGCGTAGAGCGCGACATCGCCAACTGGCTCGCGCTTAACCTGCCGATGGCAGAGCTGGTCCCATGCGGCTACAACCTGCACAACGGCGAACGGGATACGTCGCGGGAGGTTCTGCAAGGCGTTGCAGACTCAATCCGCCGCGCACACGTTCACGGAAGCACCAGGCTCGCACTCGAGTACGGACTTCCTGCCACGACGCTACCTGATGCGATCGGCCGGCTTGAAGCACTGCAAGAACTGTCGCTGATCAGAACCGGGCTTCGGTCGTTGCCAGACAGCCTTGGGCAGCTCCGCCAACTTCGCCACCTGCAAGTGGCCGCCAGCCCAGGCGTGAAACGGCTGCCAGCGTCGTTGACGCGCCTGCCCAACCTGAGGACCCTCGAGTTGACGGCGTTACCGTTGGAGGAGTTACCGGCCGACTTGGGGCGCATGCAAAGCCTGCGCCGCCTCACGCTCGGTGGTGGGCGCTATGAGCGCCTGCCGGCCAGCGTCGTCCAGCTAAGCCAGTTGACCCAATTGAGTGTGTCGAACTCGTCATATTTGCGGGAGTTGCCTGAAAACATCGGCAACCTGCGGGGGCTCAGGTCACTGGAGGTGGAATCGAACTCCAAGCTGGAGCGACTGCCAGGCGGCCTGACCCGGCTGCACCGATTGGAAGAACTCAACCTGTCCTCCAATCGCCGCCTGACTCAATTGCCCGAGGACATTGGGCAGATGAGCGGCCTGACGAAACTGTCGCTGAAAGATTGCCCTGCGCTCCGGCATCTGCCCGACAGCATGGGGGACCTCTCACAGCTGCAACGTCTGGATCTGCGCGGCACGGGGCTGCAGACCCTTCCCCAGTCCCTGGCCCGGCTTCCCGCCACCTGCGACATCAAGGTGCCGGGTCATTTGCGTGGCCAGTTGGCCCAGATCCGCAACCCGCAACCCGCGGCACTGCCGCTCGCCGGCAGCGTGCGACCACCGGCAAGGTCTGCGGCGGGGCAGGCCCGGCAATCGTGGAACCGCGGACCCGAGTTCACCCGCGTGTTGCGCGGCATTGATGCCGACCTCGGGGAGCGTTTTGACAAGTGGATGAAGGGATTGACGCAAAGCGCCATGATCTTCCGCGAATCCATCACGCCGGCCGACATGCGCCTGCTGGACCAGGTGGTGGCCGAGGCCATCACCTCTCCCGAATTCCGAAGCAGCTTCGGCGAGTTTTTGAGCGAGCACACCATCAAGACGCTGAACATGGATGGCATGACACAGGTGGGCCCCGGCGGGCCGGCCGTACGGGGGAATGTCAAAACCGCTTTTTCGGAAATGCTCAAGCACAAGCTCATGCACACGCAGGACCAGGAATCGGCGCTGAGCCTGTTGCAGGAAGCAATACAAAATCCGGATCTAGGTCTTTCCAGAAACGGCTTGCTCCACAGCAGGAACGAACTCACGGGACGCGAGCAGATGTGGCCGCCGCTGCGGGCCTACATTTCCATGCACGATGTGGAGGGGAAAGCGGCGCAGGAAGCCGCGACCACCTGGGCCATGGCGCAGTTCGATGAAGCGGAGGAAGGCGGCATCGGGGAAGCTGAGGCCAAGCGGGAATCCGAACAGGCGCAGGCCAACGCGAATGGCTTCATCGGGCTACGTGCACGTGCGCTGTTGAACGAATGGCGCATCCAGTAGCACCCTGCGTGCTGCAGCGAAGACGTCTCCACCATCATGCGTGGTGCTCTAGGGACCAAGGACCTCAGCGAATCCCTGGATGACCCTGCACCACCATGCTGGCACTCCATCCTCAGCAACATGGCAGGGGACTCATTGCGCGATCAGGAAGACCGCATAGATGTTTTCGGTGTAGGTGATGGTGCCGGCTTCAAGCGACTCGACGGTTGCACCTCGATCAGCAACAGGCGCTGGCAATGCTGGCGATCCGGAGACAAGTGAGACCATCGGGACCTTTGTCGGCCAACTGCCCGCCTGAATTCCATAGGTGAAATTCGGCGCAACATCGGAGATCGTATAAAGCCCCTGAATCCGGACGCTATACGCCTTGGCAAGTTCTGCGGCAGAATTGCGTGATTGGTCAGCAGCTTCGCGCTTGAGTTGCGCACGCACCTCGGCTTCTTTGCTGTAGGACGTCTGGATGCCCGACAGCTGGACTTCGTTACTCGTCTTCATTTCACTGAGAAATTTGCGCGCATCATCAAGCGACTGAAATGCCGCGCCAATGCCGCGCTTGACTTCAGTGCCTTCGAATTTTTGTGTTCCGTCCGCCACGCACGAGCATCCAACCCATCAACTGCTTCATTTGCCTTCTCCCTGGTGAATAATGCGCATGCTTAGGGCACGCCGCGCTGCAGTGCCGCCACATCCGTACTCAGGCGATCAACTGCCTCGGACGTGGTTGCCCACGAAGTCACGAAGCGGATCGTATGGCTCCCATCCGCGCGCATTTCCCAGCGCTCGAAGTCGTAGCCTTGTGCCAGCTGTGCAGCGTGTTGTGCGCTGACGGCAATGAATTGCTGGTTGGTCGGCGAGTCGCTGGTAAAGTGTGCGCCGGCCGCAAGCAGGCCGGCGCGCAGCCGTTGCGCCATCGCGTTGGCATGCGCGGCCAGCTCGAAAAACAGGCCGTCTTCGAACAATGCTGCGAACTGCGAACCGAGCACCATGCCCTTGGCCAGCAATGCGCCACGCTGTTTGATCAGGTAACGCAGATCAGCCTGCAATGCGGGATTGACGATGACCAGTGCTTCGCCGAGCAGCGCGCCGTTCTTGGTGCCACCGATGTAGAACGCATCGGTCAGTGCGGCAATGGTGGGCAGATCCAGATCGTTGCCGTCGGCGGTCAGCGCGGCACCCAGGCGCGCGCCGTCCAGGTACAGCAGCAGATCGTTTGCGCGGCAGAATCGCGACAGCGCATCGAGTTCGGCGCGCGTATAGATGGTGCCGCTTTCGGTGCTGTTGGAAATATAGACAAGGCGCGGTTGCACCATGTGCTCGTTGCTGTGCACCTCCAGCACCGGCTGGATCAATGCCGGGCTCAGCTTGTCGTGCAGCGCAGGCACGGTGAGCACCTTGTGGCCGGTGGCCTCGATGGCGCCGGTTTCGTGCGTGGCGATGTGCCCTGCTTCCACCGCAATCACCGCCTGATGCGGCCGCAAGAACGCGCTGATCGCAATCAGATTGGTCTGCGTGCCACCGACCAGCAGATGCACGTCGGCCAGCGGTTGCGCGATGGCAGTGCGAATCAACTCCGCAGCACGCTCGCTATGCAGATCGGTGCCATAGCCCGCGTTCTGCTCGGTGCTGGCCTGCGCCAACGCCTGCAGCAGGCGCGGATGCGCACCTTCGCTGTAGTCGTTGCGGAAACTGATGCGCGCTCCACCGCCCTGCCCGTCCATCACAGCCCCTTGGCCGCCTGCGCAACCGCACGAAACAGGGCGCGGCCCTTGTTCATCGTCTCCTGCCATTCCAGGTCCGGGTCGGAGTCGTAGACCACGCCGCCGCCGGCCTGCACGTACAGATAGCCATCCTGGATCACGGCGGTGCGGATGGCGATGGCGGTGTCGGCATCGCCGTGCCAGCCGATGTAACCGACCGCGCCGGAATACACGTTGCGTTTGACCGGTTCCAGCTCGCGGATGATTTCCAGTGCGCGGATCTTCGGTGCGCCGCTGACGGTGCCGGCCGGAAAAGTCGCGCGCAGCACGTCGCTGTAATTGAGGCCGGCCTTGAGCGTGCCGGTGACCTCGCTGACGATGTGCATGACGTGGCTATAGCGCTCAATCACGAACTGCTCGCCCACCTTGACCGTACCCGGTTCGGCGACGCGGCCGACATCGTTGCGGCCCAGATCGATCAGCATCACGTGTTCGGCGCGCTCTTTCGGATCGGCCAGCAATTCTTCTTCCAGCGCCTTGTCCAGCTCGGGCGTTGCGCCGCGCGGGCGGGTGCCGGCGATCGGGCGCACCGTCACCACGCCATCGCGCAGGCGCGCCAAAATTTCCGGCGAGGAGCCGACCACCTGGGTGCCGCCGACATCGAGAAAATACATGTACGGCGAGGGATTCAACGCCCGCAGCGCGCGATACACATCCACCGGGCGCGCGCGGAACGGCACGCGCAATCGCTGCGATGGCACCACCTGGAAAATATCGCCGGCGCGCACGTATTCCTGCGCCCTGCGCACCACCGCGTGGTACTCCTCGCGGGTAAATGAGGAATGGAAATCCGATTCGTCGATGGCGTCGGAAATCTGCGCCTGCGGATAGCCGGCGCCGCCCTGACGCAAGCGATGTGCCAGCTCATCCAGACGCCGGTTGGCGCGCACATACGCCTGTGGCTGGCGCGGGTCGGCGTGCACGATCAGGTACAGCCGGCCCTTGAGGTTGTCGAACACCGCCAGCTCTTCGGAGAGCATCAGCAGGATATCCGGCGTGCCGAGTTCGTCGGGTTTGTCGCCGCTGCCCAGGCGCGGTTCGATGTACTGGATGCACTCGAAACCGAACCAGCCCACCAGCCCGCCGGTGAAGCCGGGCAAGCCGTCCAGTTGCGGTACTGAATGCTCGGCGCGCAAGGCGTCCACTTCGGCCAGCGGGTCGGCGACCTCACGGGTTTCGAGCACTTCGCCGTGCTCGCTGACTTCCAGCGTATGTCCGCGGAAGCTGTACACGCGCCGCGCCGGCAGGCCGATGATGGAATAGCGCCCGAAGCGTTCGCCACCTTCGACCGATTCGAACAGGTAGGTGTAGGCGCCGTCGGCGAGTTTCAGATAGACCGACAGCGGCGTGTCCAGGTCGGACAGCACTTCGCGGACAACGGGGATACGGGTGTGACCTTCAGCGGCCTGGCGCTGGAACTGCTCTGCAGTGATCAAGACGACTTTCCTTCCGGGACTCTGTGGCGGGGCGGACGACGGCAACGGGCCACCATCGCCACCAACGGCGAGCGGAAGAGAAGGAGCGTGGGGTCGTCAGGCGGGACACGCAGGTACTGTAGCGCAAGTGTCGGCCCAGGGCAGCAGGTGCGGGGCCAAAGCGGTGCGAGTTGCGAAGGCGGGCTGGGGGTGTGTGGGCTTGCGCATTGGCTGATGTCAGACGCGGGCAGCGTGCGTCGTGATGTGGGTGGGGGGCGCTGCAGGGGCGGTCTGGCTTTGGAGCGTGGGTGGTGGCAGCGGCGCCAATGTCGGCGCAGGGACCCTCACCCCAACCCCTCTCCCGCGGGAGAGGGGCTTAGAACCTGTTCACGATCTTCGCAGATCAGTGCAGACTATGCGGATGCGCCAAAAGACCTATCCGAGTGACATGAGCCGGGAGCAGTTCGCACACGTGCTGCCGATCCTGGAACAAGCGCGCAAGCGCACCAAGCCACGCCGTGTGGATTTATATGAGGTGTGGTGCGCAGTGTTGTACGTGCTGCGAACCGGTTGCCAATGGCGAGCGCTACCCAGCGACTTTCCGAAGTGGCGGACCGTGCACTCGTACTTTGCCAAGTGGAGCGAGTGCGACGATGAGGGGGTGAGCCTGCTGGAGCGGGCGCTCAAAAAATCAGGTTGGCGTGGCCCGCGTGAGACAGGGGCGCAACGCTTGCACCAGGTTCTTGATCGTGGACGCGCAGAGCGTCAAGAACACGGACACAGCTGGGCAAAAGGGGTATGACGCAGGCAAGAAGGTGTCGGGCATCAAACGGCATATCGCTGTTGATAGTCAGGGGTTGCCCCACGCAATCGCGGTGACGACGGCGGAGGTGACCGACCGCAAAGGTGCGCTGCAGGCGTTGGAGCGCTGTCAGTCAAACCTGACGCTTGTACAAAGCTTACTGTGCGACGGCGGTTACACCGGAGTACCGTTTGCCAGCGGCGCGCGAGAGATTTTAGGCGAGCAGCTCACGGTGCAGATTGCCAAGCGCAGCGAACTGCACACCTTCAAGGTCATGCCCAAGCGATGGATTGTCGAGCGTAGTTTTGCTTGGCTGGAGAAGAACCGAAGGCTATGGAAGAACTGCGAGCGCAAACTCAACACCAGCCTGCAGTTCATCCATTTGGCCTTCTTGGCACTGTTACTCAGAAGATTGTGAACAGGTTCTTAGGGCCGCGCGCTGGACGTTGCTGCGGTTGTGATGCAGCCACTTCCCGTGTGCCCTCGTTGCTCAGCTTGTGACGGCTACTTCGCGTATGCCGCCGTTGCTGCGCTTGTGAGGCAGCTATTCGCTTCTGCCGGCGTTGATTGATTGAGTGCGACTGTCCGAAGACAGCTGGCCTTGATCGTCGAGATGGCATGGCGCTACCCGTTCGTTCGCATGCATCAACCGGGCGACCGCACATCAGCGCAGCCCGATCACGCTCTTCCGATTCCCGATTCCCGATTCCCGATTCCCGATTCCCGATTCCCGATTCCCGATTCCCGATTCCCGAACTCAAACCCCAACCAACGGGCAGTCCGCGGGCAGGTGCATGCGCAGCCGTGCCGGGACGCATTCGATGCGGAAGTGCAGCGAGGTTTCCGGTTCGCCGTCCAGGTTCAAGGTCAGCGGTTGGTGGGCGACGATCTCCAGCCACGGCACGCGGGCGCGCACGGCGACGCGTTCGAGCGCGGCCTGCTTGCCGCCGGTGACCAGGGTGCCGAGGGTGGCGGCTACCTCGCCGTTGAGGGCGGGGACGATGGTGACATCCAGCAGGCCGTCGTCGATCAGCGCTTCCGGGCACAGCGCCTGGCCGCCGCCGGCCTGGCGCCCGTTGCCCAGGCCCAGCGCGATGAATTCGCCGTCCCATTCGACATCCGGGCCGCTGAAGCGGGCGCTGATCGGGTCGATGCGGCCCAGCCGCGACATGCCGGTGATCAGGTAAGCCAGGCCGCCGAGCATCTTTTTCAGGCCTTCGTCGGTTTCCACGGTGACCTGGGTGCCGAAGCCGCCACTGGCCATGTTGGCGCACCAATGCGGGCCGTGCGGGGTGTCCAGGCGCAGCAGGTCGAGCGGCTGCGCCGGGCGCTCGGCGATCAGGCTGAGCGCCTCCAGGGGGTCGACGGGAATCATGGCGGCGGTGGCGAAGTCGTTGGCAGTGCCCAGCGGCACCAGCCCCAGCGATGGCAGCGTGGCAGCATCGGCGTCGTGATGTGCGAGCGCGGCGGCCACTTCGCTCAGGGTGCCGTCGCCACCGGCGGCAACCACCGTCTGCACGCCATCGGCGACCGCTTCGCCCACATAGCGCTCGGCATCGCCGTCTTCCCAGGTGACCCGGACATCGAGCTGGATGCCGCGCTTGCGCAGCGTGCCCACCGCCTCACGCAGGTCCAGATTATCGGTGGACTTGCCGTTGAGGATCAGACGCCAGTGGGACGGGGCCATGCGCGCTGCCGATGTTTTAGGGGGAATCCCTGCAGGCTAGCAGCGGGCAAATGCGTGGATCGTGAATAGGCAACGTCGGCGCGCTGTCATTGCCGTGTCATCCAGAACCCGGAGAGTAGCAGGCCATAGCAGGGACGACGGGCGGAAGCAGGATCAGCCTCCAATTTTCTTGAAGGCCGCTCCTGTGGGAGCGGCCTTCCTTTTGCCAGTCAAGCGCATAGCGCCGATGGCGCGGTGCAGCGCCCGCTCAGGTGCCAGCGGCGCCAGCTGCAAATGCGGCCAGCCTCTCGCCATCGAGCCGGTACACGGTCCAGCCCTCCATCGGGCGGGCGCCGACCGCTTGATAGAAGTCGATGGCCGGCTGGTTCCAGTCCAGCACCGACCACTCGAAACGCCCGCAGCCGCGCTGCACCGCCAGCTGCGCCAGATGCCGCAGCAGCGCCAGGCCGGCGCCCTTGCCGCGCGCTTCAGGACGCACGAACAGGTCTTCCAGATACAAGCCGTTGCGGCCCAGCCAGGTCGAGTAATTGAAGAAATACACCGCAAATCCCAGCGCCTGGCCGTCCTGCTCGCAGATCAGCGCGTGCGCGGTGGCAGCCTGACCGAACAGGCTGGCGTGCAGGTCGTCCGGGCTGGCCTTGACCGCGTCGGGCTCGCGTTCGTAAATCGCCAGGGCGGTGATCAGCTCATGCAAGAGCGGCACATCGTCGGGCGTGGCGCTGCGGATCTGCGGCGCGGGCTGGCTCATCGCACCGCGTCCACCGCTGCACGCATCTGCGCGATCACGTCGGCATAGTCGGGCGCATTGAAGATGGCCGAGCCGGCCACAAAGGTATCTGCGCCGGCGGCGGCAATCGCGCCGATGTTGTCGGCCTTGACGCCGCCATCGATCTCCAGCCGGATCGGCTTGCCCAGCGCGTCGATCTTGCTGCGGATGGCGCGCAATTTATCCAGCGCCGAAGGAATGAATGCCTGACCGCCGAAACCGGGGTTGACCGACATCACCAGCACCAGGTCCAGCTCCGGCAGCACCCAATCCAGGATATCCACCGGCGTGGCCGGATTGAGCACCAGCCCGGCCTGGCAGCCATGCGATTTGATCAGCTGGATGGTGCGATGCACGTGGCGGCTGGCTTCGGGATGGAAGCTGATGATGGTGGCGCCGGCGTCAGCGAAGTCCGGCACGATGCGGTCCACCGGCTCGACCATCAGGTGCACGTCGATCGGCGCGGTGATGCCGTGCTTGCGCAGCGCCTGGCAGACCATCGGGCCGATGGTCAGATTGGGCACGTAATGGTTGTCCATCACGTCGAAGTGCACCCAGTCGGCACCGGCCATGAGGACGTTGTTCACTTCCTCGCCCAGACGGGCGAAATCGGCGGACAGGATGGACGGGGCGATCGCCGTCGGTTGCATGGGCAGCTCAGAGGGTAACGGAGCGCACATTCTCGCAACCGGGATCGCAGGATGAAAGCGTTCTGCATCCATACGCGGCTATCGTGCGTACACACAACACTGGCGCGCTGCGCCTGACTAAGGAGAACGCATGAAAACCACCCCGCTCGCTTCTGCCGCCATCGTCCTGTTGGCCCTCGCCCCATCCGCCTGGGCACAAACCGGCCCGGCCGACTGGTCCGGCTTCTCCATCGGCGCCAATGTCGGCGGTGCCGATCCTGCCGGCGTGTCCGGCGGCCGTTTCGGCTTCGATACCAACCTGGATGGCCGTGACGGCGATCAGGTCAGCACCGCCACCGGCGCCGATGCGTTCTCGCCGGGCTTTTGTGGCGGGGCGGCAGCAGGGCGTACGCCGGCCAGCGGCTGCAGCAAGGACAAGGGCGGTGCCGAATACGGCGCGCGGCTGGGCTACGACTGGCAGGCCGGCAACTGGGTCTACGGCGTGGTGGCCGAATACACCCGCAACGACATCCGCGACAGCGTCAGCGCCTTCAGTACGACGCCTGCGCTGTACACCTTCACCCGCCAGCTCAACCGCACCGCGGCATTGCGCGGCCGCATCGGCTATGCGTTCGGTGAGCAGGGCGATTACCTGGCCTATTTCACCGCCGGCGTGGCGCGCGGCGAGTTCGACCACAGCTTTGTCAGCAGCAATACCGCCAACAGTTTCACCAGCAGCGGCGGCGACAGTGCCGACGGCTATCAGGCCGGCATCGGCCTGCAGCGCCGTTTGAGCGACAACGTCTCGGTGGGCGTGGAATATCTGTTCACCCGCCTGCAGGACGAAGACACCCGCGTGCGCGTCGGGCCGGGCACGGCGCCGGCCACCAACCCGTTCCTGCGTGTCAATCCGGCCGGTACCGATCTGCGTCGCACCGATACGGATTTTTCGACCAATGCGGTGCGGCTGACGGCAACGTACAAGTTCTGAGGTTGCTGTTTCGCGGCGCTGGCTGCCGGCCAGCGCTGTCTGCGCCGTGCAGCATGGCTTGATTTTCCGGCAAGACCTGCGCATCACGCATCAGCTCTGCGTGTCACGCCAGGCCCCTCTTGCGCTGGGGCAAGAAGGCACACGCGCGAATGGCGCGTGTGCCTTGGCCCGCGCCGCAAGCGCGGGCCAAGGCGCGCAGCAGGGGTTTGGACGAGGGCACGGACCACCTGTCGGCAACCCAACTTCCCCACTCACACCGCGCACCGTTCCAGCGCCACCCACACACAACCACGGGCCATGCGATCAGCGCTTGCGCAGCCGTTGAATCCGGTCGTAGGCGGCGTTGATCTGGCTGGCTTTCCTTTCGGCCTGGCGACGGGCCTCCGGATCGGCGTTGGCCACCTTGTCCGGGTGGTAGCGCGACATCAGCCGGCGATAGGCCAGATCGATCTCGGCGGTGGTGGCGTCCGGCTCCAGGCCCAGCGCTTCATACGGATTTTCTGCGCGGCGCTTGAACCAGCCGGCGTCCACCGCGTGGCCGATCACCAGGCCGATCATCAGCCCCATCACCGGTGCCCCGCGAAACAGCAAGGCGCCGGCCAGTGCGCCGAGCAGTTTTCCGTACCAGAGCATGGGGTGATCGGTGATGGGAGGCGGGTTGGCGATCTTACCCGAACGCCCGCCCCGCCTAGCTGACGGGCCCTGCACAGCCGCCCCCGGCGCGACCGCCAATAAAATCTGCGGGCCGCCGCGAAGCGCCGTACACTACGCGGCCCGCTGCCCACCCGCGGGCCCGCCGGGTCCCGGGGACAGCGTCATAGCGACGTCCTTAGGAGTGCCTGTGTCGACCACGCTGTTGCAATCCGATCTGCCCGGCCTGCCGTTGCGTCACCGTGGCAAGGTCCGCGATGTCTTCGACATTCCCCGCGAGCGCCTGCCGGCCGATGCGCCTCCGGGCGATTACCTGTTGATGGTCGCCACCGACCGCTTGTCCGCGTTCGACGTGGTGCTGCCGGATCCGATTCCGGGCAAGGGGGAAATGCTGTGCCAGGTGTCCAACTTCTGGTTCCACAAGACCGACCACCTGATGCCCAACCACTTGGTGGACATCCGCGTGGAGCAGGTGCTGCCCGAGGGCGTGGACCCGGCCTTGTACGCCAAACGCGCCGTGGTCACGCGCAAGCTCAAGCCGGTGCCGGTGGAAGCGATCGCACGCGGCTACCTGATCGGCAGCGGCTGGAAGGATTACCAGCGCACCGGCAAGATCAGCGGCATCGAATTGCCCGACGGCCTGCGCCAAGCCGAGAAACTGCCCGAACCGATCTTCACCCCATCGACCAAGGCAGCGGTCGGCGACCATGACGAGAACATCGACTTCGATGCGATGGTCAAAACCGTTGGCGCCGAGCTGGCAGAGCGCGTGCGCGATGCCACCTTGCGCATCTACCGTTTCGCCGCCGATTTTGCCGCCGAACGCGGCATCCTGCTGGCCGACACCAAGTTCGAGTTCGGCACCGATGCCGATGGCCGTCTCTACATCATGGACGAGATGCTGACCCCGGACTCGTCGCGCTACTGGCCGGCCGACCAGTACGAACTGGGCACCAGCCCGCCAAGCTACGATAAGCAATTCGTGCGCGATTATCTGGAAACCCTGGACTGGGGCAAGACCGCACCCGGCCCGAGCCTGCCGGCCGAAGTGATCGATCGCACACGCGCGAAATATGCCGAAGCGCTGCAGCGGTTGGCGGGTATTTCGGTTGATTGATGCCAAGGCCCAGGTTACGGGGCCTTGATCGTACTAACGCCACCGTGACCTGAGCGCCGACATACTCGGCGCGCAAGACCAAGCTCGACGGGCCACTCATCTAACTTGGCAGCTTCGCGGGGTACTTTAATAATCCGTGATGCATTGGCGTATACCCACCTTCAAAGGCCCGCCTTAAAAGCGCGCCATGCCGTCTAACGAGGTCGCAATGGCTCCGTCAAATTTTCCTGTTTTTAATTCTTTCTTTCTCCGCAGCGCAATGCTTCCGGGCCTGCTGCTTGCAATAAGCGCGTGCACCGCAGGTGAGTCTGCCGCACCCGCCGCTCCGCCAACAGCACCGGCGGCAAAGCAGCCAGTTAAGGCACCCTCCGCCAATGACCGATTCGCCACATTAATCCAGGCAAGCGGTGTGAAATGCGCTGACGCAAAAACAGCGACAGGCTGCACAGCAGGCAATGTGGATACGGGCGATTTTTACGACGTGGAGCTTCTGCCTGCCTGCGGCGACGACGGATTTTTTGCTGGCGTAGCGCAGGCACAGGGTGTAGACGTACTCAACACGGTACCTACCACCGGCAGCAGTGCGGTAGCTAACGCCAAACTGACCCAGGGCCAATTAGTCTGCATACGTGGTATTGGCCGCACAGGCCAAAATCCTCTTTATTATTACGCTGTCGCAATTCCCGCAAGCAGTGTTGCAAAGTGCAATAACAACACATTGTGCGAAAAGTATGGCGATAGGCCGATCAAACGCTTGAGGCCTTCTGCCGGTGATGCCTGCCATGCCGCAGCACCAGGCCAATATGTCGGCGACTGCGCGCAAGGTTGGGTGGCTGCCGATGCACTCGATGTGTTCTCAAATGGATTGTAAAGCTCAGTAGACCCAATCAGGTTCTACCAACTACATAGCAAAGGAACAGCTCATGTCGGATCCAAAAATCACACGTGTACTCAGCAGCGTAGGCACGACGCGTACGCTGGAAATGGACGACGGCAGTGTCGTCACTCGCTCCGGCGGCACCGTGTCGTGGCGTAACAACAACCCAGGCAATCTCAAGTTCGAATTTTCCGGCAGCGCCGATAAGACAGTGCATAACCCACGCACTCGAGAACAAGCGCTTGATGCGGCACAAGACCGTTATAAAGGCATCGTTGGTCTGGACCAATGGGGCAATGCCGTATTCGAAAGTTACGAGGCCGGACGCGCAGCCAAGATACAGCTATTAGAGCGCCGCTTTAGCGAGAAGACCGTCGAGCAGATGCTACCCAGCTATTCGACCGCTGACTACAGCGGCCGAACCCATCATAAGGAGCAGGCAGCTGCCATCTTTGCTGAGGGCGACCGGCAAGGCGTGGATCTGCGTGAAAAAACAGTTGGACAGATGAGTGAACGGGAACGCGAGGTGCTTGCAGATGGTATCCGTCGTTTCGAGGGCTGGCGTGCAGGCGAGTTAACAACAACTCAGCAGCCTACTCACGCGCAGTCCGCTGCACCCGTGCAAGTGCAGACGTCATCATCGAATGCACCAGCCGGGACTGCACCCACTACTACTACTCACCGTGCAACAGCAGCCAGTGGCGCTGCTGTCTACAACGAGGCCTATCAGCATTTTCTTGGCAAAGGCCGGAGCTATGAGTACGGTCGCCCTGACCATCCGCGCCCAGGCCGCGATAGCAGCCGATTAGAGCGTGATATGGATGAAGACGGCCGGCTCGGCGTCGATTGCTCTGCCTTCGTCTGGCGAGGGCTTAAGAACGCGGGATACGATGTGCCTGGCGAAAATGCTGCAAGCTTCACCACTGCAAAGTTATTCAACGGCACGAACCCGACGTCGTATGCGCGCGAGCACTTCGATGTCACCTCGGCTGCTGAAGCGCGCAAGCCGAATGGATCACTGCACCAAGGCGACATCCTGATGTTCTCATCGCCACAGGGACAGCATGTTGGGATATTCAAGGGCTACGATGCCAAGGGGAATATTCAATTCATCGGATCACAAGGCAGCACCGGGCCAGCCGAAGTCACCATTACTCCAGGCGGATATTGGGATGGTCGCGGGACGAATATCGTCGGCGCATTGACTCCAAAGCCGGAATTTCAGGTACGCGCGCCGCTACATGGCACGGCTGAACCGAGTGTTGCACGCACACACGCAACTGCAAGCGTTGTCCTTCTGCAATCCGCATCGAATGAAGCCGCACCCCATCATTCCGTGAAGCACGGCGTGCGGGGTGATGACGTCCGGTCGATACAGCAGGACCTCAATCGCCTTGGTGTCCGTGATGCGCAGGGCAATCGGCTTGCCGAGGATGGGCGCTTTGGCGACAACACGCGCGAGGCGGTGCTGGCATTCCAGAAGCAGCATGGGCTGCAGCAGGACGGTATCGTCGGCCGCAACACGCAGGCTGCGTTGTCCGCTGCGCAGGCGCAGACACAGGTACCTGCGCGAGACACACAGATTGCCGCGCCGACAGGGCCGTCGCTCACGGATGCGTCGCATCCGGACCATGCCTTGCACAGCGCGATCCGCAGCAGGCTGCCGAGCATGATCTCCAACGAGACAGCTGCCAACGTCACCTTGCAGGCGAAGCAGAACGGCATCGACAGCGCGGACAAGCTGCAGAGCGTGACTGTGCAGGATGGCAAGGCGTTCGTCATGGGAACGACGCCCGGCTTCCGTGCGGCCGTGGATCTGAACCAGCCTGCCCCGACACTGGAGCAGACCAGCGCGCAGCTACTTGCCGGCCAGGCGCAGCAGCAACACGCCCACGCAGAGCATCAGAAGGTTGCAATGGGTGTGCGCTGAGGTGTGACAGGCGCATCCGAAGAAGCCGGCCAATTCGATGGCCGGCTTTTTTTGTACCCGATGTCTGCATCCGCTTGCATTGCAGCAGATGTTGCAGCCACTGACACAATCGGTGTCGTGAGTTTGCCGTGGCACGCGGCATCGAAATGTAAGCCGTGGGCGACCTCCAAATTCAACGCAGTCCAACCGGTGGCGGCACCGTACGCGCAAGTGCCAAGCGAAGTTCGAGCATGCAGGGGCAATGCAGTGACCTGCCGCCCGTCTCTCTGCGATACGCTCCACACCACAAAGTGGCGCCGCGCACAGAACGCAACACCACTGTAATTTTTACTATTGCACGACCGTGGACTGTGCAAGGTTGGCTGTCGGCACCTGCTGCCGTCCGCGATCGGCCGTGATGCTCATCGCCGCCGATCTTTGCATTGCACGTTTCCTGGGAGAGAGTCGTCATGCAATTCCACGTCTTGGGCGCGGCGATCTGCTGCGCGCTATCGTTTTCTGCTGTCGCTACCGCTGCGGATCTATCCGCAACGACCGCTGTTGCGCGGGCGCAATCGCTGTTGGGGAACACCGCATCGGCGTTGGCCAATCGGGCATCGGCCGATGCCTTCGTGGCGCGCGACAGCATTGTCGATGCCGATGGCACCGAACACGTGCGCTTCGATCGCACCTATCAAGGCCTGCCGGTGATCGGCGGCGATGTGGTGGTGCATTCGCGACGTGGCGTGATGCGCGAGCTGAGCCAGACCATGGACACCACGCTGCGTCCGAGCCTGGTGCCGGGCATCGATGCTGCAACCGCATTGCGCGTGGCCGGAGCGCAATTCGACGTGGCGCAGGATGCCGCACCGCGCGCGAGCCTGGCGCTGTATGCGCGCCAGGGCGCACCGCGGCTGGTATACGAGGTGATCTATAGCGGCATCAAGCCCGATCAGACGCCGACCGAAATGCATTACATCGTCGATGCGGTGAACCAGCGCGTCCTCGAATCCTGGGATACGGTGCATACCGTGTGCAGCGGCGGCACCACGGCGACCGGCACCGGGCGTTCGCTGTATGCGGGCAGCGTGGCGCTGACCACAGCGCGTTGCAGCAGCGGCTACGAGTTGACCGATCTCGGTCGCGGCAGCGGCGCCACCTACAACATGCGCAACAGCACGTCCGGCAATGGCACGCTGGTCACCGATGCCGACAATGCCTGGGGCAATGGCACCACCAGCGATACGGTCACCGCAGCGGTGGATGCGCATTACGGCGTGGCGTTGACCTGGGATTACTACCGCACCACACATGCGCGCAGCGGCATCGCCAACGATGGTGCCGGTGCGCGTAGCCGCGTGCATTACGGTAGCCGCTACAACAATGCGTTCTGGTCGGACAGCTGTTTCTGCATGACCTTCGGCGATGGCGACGGCAGCACCTTCACCCCACTGGTGTCGGTGGACGTAGCCGGCCACGAGATGACGCATGGCGTGACCAGCCGTTCGGCACGCCTGGTGTACTCGGGCGAATCGGGCGGCTTGAACGAAGCGACGTCCGACATCATGGGTGCGATGGTGGAATATTCCGCCGCCAATAGCGCGCAACCGGGCAACTATTTGATTGGCGAAAAAATCATCGCCGGCAACAGCAGCGGCACGCTGGCGTTGCGCTACATGTTCAAGCCGAGCCTGGATGGCGATTCGCCGGATTGCTATCGCAGCAATCTGGGCTCCCTCGATGTGCACTACAGCTCCGGCGTGGCCAATCATTTCTACTATCTGCTGGCCGAAGGTGCGGTGGTGCCGAGCGGGTTCGGTGCGGGCACCAGCTACAACCTGACCCCGGCCGGGCTGGTCTGCAACGGCTCCACGGCGCTGACGGCGATCGGCCGCGCCGCTGCCAGCCGCATCTGGTATCGCGCGCTGACGGTCTACATGACCTCTTCCACCAACTACGCAGCCGCCCGCCGCGCCACGCTGAGTGCGGCCACCGATCTGTACGGCAGTACCTCCACGCAATACCGCGCGGTTGCCGCGGCATGGAGCGCGGTGTCGGTGAACTGATGTGGCCATGTCCCTCGCCACGCGCTTGATGCGTGGCGAGGGGCGCACCTGCCACAGCGCCATCGGCGCGCGTATGCTTGGGTCATTCCTGGGAGGGAACATGACCGAACGCACCACGACCGCGCGACCGATCGACCGCTATTTCGTCAGCTATTCCGACGATCATCAAAACGCGACCAATCAGCAGATCCATGTGTTGGCGGTACCGGCGATCCTGTGGTCGGTGGTCGGGTTGCTGTGGTGCATCCCGGTCGGCGGCACCTGGTTCAGCAGTGGCGTGTGGGCAGCGCTGTCGATGTTTGCGGCATGGTCGTATTACAACCGGCTGTCGCGCCCGCTAGGGCTAGGCATGCTGGGGATCTTCTTTTTCTTCGGCTGCCTGTGCCGGTTGATCGAAGGCCGGATCGGGCTTGGCGGCCTGTTCACCACCGCGCTGACGGTGTTCGTGCTGGCGTGGATCGCGCAATTCGTCGGCCACAAGATCGAAGGCCGCAAGCCGAGTTTTTTGACTGATCTGACCTATCTGCTGATCGGCCCGATCTGGGTGCTGGCCAAGGTCTATCGCCAGCTGGGTTGGCGTTACTGAGCGCGCCTGGCAGACCGGCCAGGGATCACTCGCCAATCCCCAGCTCTTCGGGCAATGGGCGAAACGCACGTGGTGCATAGCCGAAATCGCGGCGCGCCGGCTCCAGGTCGAACACCAGATCGTCGCGCATGCGCTGCAGCGCGGCGGCATTGAGGCCACGCATGCGGCCCAGGCGTTGCGCTGCGGACAATGCAAGGCCGAACAGGCTCGGCGACACCTGATACAGGCGCGCGGGCCGTGGCAGCGCCTCCAGCACGCGCTCCACCATCTGCGTATACGCCAGGACTTCGCCGCCGCCCACCGCATAACTGCGTTGCTGGGTCGCCGGCTGAGCCACCACCGCCAACGCGGCGCTGGCCAGATCGTCCACATGCACCGGCTGCCGCAGGCCGGTGGCATTGGCCGGCAACACGAACGCACCAGTGCGCTGCGCCAAGCCGGCAATCTGGGTCAGCGTCTTGTCGCGTCCGGCGCCGTAGACCAGGGTCGGGCGCAGCACGGTGGCGCTGGCGCCGCGCGCCATCGCCGCAGAAAACAGCGCCTGTTCGGCATGCGCCAGCCGTTGCGCGACATCGCGCTCGGCCGCGTCGGTCGAATGCTCCTTGACCTCCACGCTGGTGGAACCGAACGCTACGATGCGCGGCGCGGCCACCGGATTTTCGGCATACCAGCGGGCGAAGTGGTCCAGCGGGCCGCAGCTGAAGATCACCTCGAAGGCCTCGCCGGCGGCTGCGGGCACGGCCAGATCGCCTTGTCGCCAGATCAACCCGGAGCGCGCCGCGCGCGGCTGCCGCGACCATGCCGTCACCTGCCAGCCACGGCTGAGCAGCCGGGTCAGCAGGCGCTCGCCAATCTGCCCGCTACCGCCGAACACCAGGGCGCGCGGCGCAAACACAGCGGTGGACGGCGCGGGATGGGCAGCGGTCACAGGGCAACTAGGCAGTCTTGGATGATTGCAGCATACCGAGTACCTCGCGCCAATGCGCAGCCCGTTTGGCGGAATTTCCTGGCCTCCACAGCAGCGGTGTTGACGCGGACGTCAGTCAACGGTTTGTTAAGCTCTCCGGCCTGCTCGCGAATCCAGTGTTCCCTGCATGTTTTTTTCGTTGGAAATCCTGCTCGCGCTGCCATTCGTGATGGCCGCTGCCACTGCGCTGCTCTGGCGCGCGCCCCGTTCGATCACGGCGTGGTTGGCTGCGGCCGCGCCGTTGGCCGGGCTGCTGGTGCTGGCGCTGTTGACGCCAGCGGTGCTGCGCGGCGAGGTGATTGCCAGCGAGCATGCGTGGCTGCCGCAGATCGGCTTGATGTTTTCGCTGCGGCTCGATGGCCTGGCGTGGATGTTTGCGCTGCTGGTGCTGGGCATCGGCGCGCTGGTGGTGCTGTATGCGCATTACTACCTGAGCGCACGCGATAGCGCGTCGCGCTTTTTTGCCTATTTGCTGCTGTTCATGGGCGCGATGCTCGGCATGGTGCTGTCGGGCAACCTGCTGCTGTTGATGGTGTTCTGGGAACTCACCAGCATCAGTTCGTTCCTGCTGATCGGATTCTGGTCGCACCGCAAGGACGCGCGCGAAGGCGCACGCATGGCCTTTGTGCTGACCGCCGGCGGTGGCCTGGCATTGCTGGGTGGCGTGTTGATGATTGGCCGCATCGTCGGCAGCTTTCAGCTGGACGCGGTAGTGGCCGCTGGCGATGTGATCCGCGCCAGCCCGCTGTATCCGTATGCGTTGGGGTTGGTGCTGCTGGGCATTTTTACCAAGAGCGCGCAGTTCCCGTTCCATTTCTGGTTGCCGCATGCAATGGCGGCGCCCACGCCGGTGTCGGCGTACCTGCATTCGGCCACGATGGTGAAGGCCGGCGTGTTTCTGTTGGCACGCCTGCATCCGGCGCTGGCCGGCACCGACCTGTTCTTCTACACGGTCACCAGCATCGGTGCGATCACGCTGTTACTGGGCGCATGGCACGCGATCTTCCAGCACGATCTCAAGGGCGTGCTGGCGTACTCGACCATCTCGCATCTGGGCCTGATCACCATGCTGTTCGGCCTGTCCACGCCGATGGCGGTGGTGGCTGGTGTGTTTCACCTCATCAACCACGCGGTGTTCAAGGCGTCGTTGTTCATGGCCGCCGGCATCATCGACCACGAGACCGGCACGCGCGACATGCGCAAGCTGGGCAATCTGCGTCGCTTGATGCCGATGACCAGCGCGCTGGCCATCATCGCCTCGCTGGCAATGGCCGGCATTCCGCTGCTCAACGGCTTCTTGTCGAAGGAAATGTTCTTCGCCGTAGCGCTGGACACCGAGGCACCGCAGCTGATGCGCATCCTGGCGAGCACCGCTGCGCTGCTGGCGGGCCTGCTGGGTGTGGCGTATAGCCTGCGCTTTGTGCACGACACCTTCTTCGGCGATGGCCCGCGCGAGCTGGATACCACGCCGCACGAGCCACCGCGCTGGATGCGGATTCCGGTGGATGTGCTGGTGCTGATCTGTGTGGCGGTGGGCGTGGTGCCGGCGTGGACGGTGGCACCGGTGTTGCGCGCCGGCGCCACCGCGATCTTGGGCGACACATTGCCGGACTACAGCCTGGCGCTGTGGCATGGCTTCAACTGGCCGCTGGCGATGAGCATCGCCGGCATCGTCGGCGGTGCGCTGTTGTACATGGCGCTGCGGCGCACGCTGGATCTGTACGCCGTCCAGAACCGTTCGCCGGGCAAAGCGCTGTTCCAGTGGAACTTGCGCGCCTTGTTCGCCGCCACCGCACACATGACCGACGCAGTCACCAACGGCAACCTGCAGCGCATGTTGATGCTGCTGGTGCTGAGCGCGGTGGTCGTGGCACTGGTACCGTTCCTGCAAGGCGGCACGTTGCCGGCATGGCCTGCACCCACCCCGATGCCACTGCTGGGCTGGATGGTGTGGTTGTTGATGATGGCCTGCGCCCTGGGCAGCCTGTTCCTGTACAAGCAGCGCCTGCTGGCGGTGCTGGTGCTGGGCGGCACCGGGCTGGCAGTCAGCCTGACATTCGTCTTCTTGTCGGCACCGGATCTGGCATTGACGCAGTTGCTGGTGGAGATGGTCACGCTGGTGCTGATGCTGCTGGCGATGAATTATCTGCCCGAGCGCTCGTTGCCCGAACCGGCGCGGCTGCGCAAGATCCGCGATGCCGCCATCGCCATCGTCGGCGGCGCGGGTCTGGCGGCGTTGGCCTACACCTTGATGACCCAGCCCAACCACACCGTTGCCGGCGAGCTGCTGCAGCGCGCGTTGCCGGAAGCCTATGGGCGCAATGTGGTCAACGTGATCCTGGTGGATTTCCGCGGCTTCGATACCTTTGGCGAGATCACCGTGTTCGCGATTGCCGGGCTGGTGGTGCACGCCCTGCTGCGCCGCTCGCGGATGGCGCCGGAGCGCACCATGCCGGGGCCGCCGATCAAGTTGCCGGTACCGGCCGATCTGGCGCAGATCATGTTCCCGCTGACGCTGACGGTGTCGCTGTTCCTGTTCCTGCGCGGCCACAATGCGCCGGGCGGCGGTTTTATCGCCGGGCTGGTGCTGGCGGTGCCGTTGCTGATGCAGTACGTGATTCAGGGCGCGGCATCGGTGGAATCGCGCTTCGGTTTCGACTACATCCGCCTGATCGGTATCGGCTTGTTGTGCGCGCTGCTCAGCGGTGCGGGCTCGCTGCTATTCGGGCTGCCGTTCCTCACCAGCGGCCATCTGGAAATTCCGCTGCCGCTGCTGGGCGAGCTGGAACTGGCCAGTGCGCTGGGCTTCGATATCGGCGTGTATCTGGTGGTGTTCGGTGCGGCGATGTTGATGCTCTCGATGATGGGCACGATCAAACCCTCGCGCACGCGCAGTTCGCAGCGCGGCGAGATCGACCCCACCCAACGTTCGACACGCACTGCGGAGCAGCATTGATGGAATTGGCAGTGGCAAGCGCGATTGGCGTCCTCACCGCATTGGCGATCTATCTGCTGCTGCGCGCGCGCAGCTTCGATGTGATCCTGGGCATGACCTTCCTGTCATACGCGACCAACCTGCTGATCTTTGCCGGCGGGCGGCTGCGCATCGGCCAGGCCCCGGTGCTGGGCGAGGGCGTGCCCGCCGAGCTGATGCACTACACCGACCCGCTGCCGCAGGCGCTGGTGCTGACCGCCATCGTGATTGCGTTCGCGATGACCGCCGTGAGCCTGGTGCTGGCGATCCGCAGCCGTAGCGACAACCACAGCGACCATGTGGATGCGCACGAAGACGCCGCCACCGGTGTGGATACGCGGCAGGCACGGCGATGAATCATCTGCTGATTTTGCCAATCCTGATCCCGATGCTGGGCGCGTCGGCGTCGCTGTTCGTCGAGCACCGTCGCTACGGGCCGCGCGTGCAGCGCAGCGTGGCGTGGGTGAGCATGGCGTTGCTGGCGGCGGCGGTCGTCGCCTTGTTCGCACGCGCTGCCGACGGCGAGATCCTGGTGTATCTGCTCGGCGACTGGCCGGCGCGCATCGGCATCGTGCTGATGGGCGACCGTTTGTCGGCCTGGATGTTGTTGACCACCTTGATCCTGGGCTCGGCCTGCCTGCTGCATGCCTGCGCGGGCTGGGACCGCCGCGCACCGCATTTTCATGCGTTGTTCCAGTTCCAGTTGATGGGCTTGAACGGGGCGTTTTTGACCGGCGACATCTTCAACCTGTTCGTGTTTTTCGAGGTGATGCTGATCGCCTCCTATGGCCTGCTGCTCAGCGGCGGGCGCGGACTGCAGATGCGGGTAGGCCTGCATTACGTGGTGTTCAACGTGTGCGCCTCGACGTTGTTCCTGATTGCGTTGGGCTTGCTGTTCGGTGTGTTCGGCACGCTCAACATGGCCGAAATTGCGCAGCGCATTGCCGATCTGCCGGCGCAGGATGTTCCGCTGGCCAAAGCCAGCCTGGGCTTGTTGCTGCTGGTGTTCTGCAGCAAGGCCGCCTTGCTGCCGCTGTATCTGTGGCTGCCGGAAACCTACTCGCGCGCGCCGGCGGCGGTGGCGGCGTTGTTCGCCATCATGACCAAGGTGGGGCTGTACGCAACGCTGCGGGTGTCGTCGTTGTGGTTTGGCGCCGGTGCCGGGCAGATGCACGGCTTCGGACGCCACGCGTTGCTGTGGCTGGGCATCGCGACGCTGCTGATGGCCGCGTTCGGGGTGATGGCCGCATCGCGGCTGCGGGTGATGGTGTCGTACTTGGTGGTGTTTTCGGCGGCGACGCTGTTCATCGCGTTTTCGCTGGACGATGCGGGCGCACTGGGCGCGGGGCTGTACTACCTGCCGCATAGCAGCTTTGTGGCGGCGGCATTGTTCATGGTGTCGGACCTGATCCGGCGCCGCCGCGGCAGTGCCAGCGACCGCAAGGAAGTGGTGGCACCGCTGCCGGGGCGGGCCATTCCGGGCACCATGTTCATGATCGCAGCGGTGGCGGTGGCCGGCTTGCCGCCGTTGTCCGGGTTCCTGGCCAAGGCGGCGCTGCTGCAGCACGTGCCGGCAGGCCTGGTGGGGCCGGTGTGGGGCGCCATACTCGGTAGCAGCCTGCTGGTGATGATCGGCCTGACCCGCGCCGGCGTACGCCTGTTCTGGCGCGTGCCGGTGCCGGTGGAAGACGCACCGGAACTGCAGCCGCAACGGCGCGGCCGCATGCGCCCGGTCGAAACTGCCGCCACCGTCCTATTGCTGAGCGGGCTGGTGGCGATGACCGTGGCTGCCGGCCCGGTGATGCGCTACACCGATGCGGCGGCAACGCAGCTGCGCGACCCCGGCGCGTATGTGGACCAGGTGCGCGCCACCACGCCGCAGCGGAGGCAGCCATGAGCACGCGCGTGCCATTGCGTCGCCGCCTGTTTCCGTCGCCGCCGTTGAGCGTGACCGTCTTCGTTTTCTGGCTGCTGCTCAGCGACGGTTTCGGCCCGCAGCAATGGGTGCTGGGCCTGCTGCTCGGCGTGGTCGTGCCGCTCTTTGCGGTGCGCCTGGACCGCGAGTTCGCCCAGATCGGCTCGCTGCGTTCGGTGCCGCGCATGCTGCTGGTGGCCGCGGGCGACATCGTGCGCTCCAACATCAAGGTGGCCGCGCAGGTGCTTGGGCCCGAATCGCGCATCCATCCCGGTTTCATCTGGGTGCCGTTGGACATCGCCAACATCCACGGCATCGCCGCGTTGACCAGCATGATCACGCTGACGCCGGGCACGGTATCGGCCGCGCTGTCGGACGACCGCAGATATCTGCTGGTGCACGTGCTGCATCTGGACGATCCGGAGGCGTTGATTGCCGAGATCAAGACCCGTTACGAGAAGCCCCTGATGGAGATCTTTCCATGACCGGCCACATGTTCATCGAATCGACCATCGTGATCTGCATGCATGCGGTGGGCCTGGCCATCCTGATGGCACTGTGGCGTTTGCTGCGCGGGCCGACCGTGCCGGACCGCATCCTGGCGCTGGACACGCTTTCCGTCACCGCCATCGCCGAGTTGATGTTGCTGGGCATGCATCTGGATTCGCCGATCTACTTCGAGGCCGCGCTGGTCATTGCGATGCTGGGCTTCGGCAGCACCGTGGTGCTGAGCAAATATGTGTTGCGCAGGGACATTGTCGAATGATCGCCCTCACCGAATATCTGCTCAGCGCCTTGTTGCTGGTGGGCACATTCTTCATCCTGATCGGCGCGTTCGGGCTGGTGAAGCTGTCGAACTTTTTCAAGCGCCTGCATGCACCAACCAAGGCCAGCACGCTGGGCGTTGGCTGCGTGTTGCTGGCATCGGTGGGCTATCACCTGCTTCTGGGCGTGGACCCGCAACCGCGCGAACTCCTGATCACTGTGTTCCTGTTCATCACTGCACCGATCAGCGCGCACTTGATGGCCAAGGCGGCGCTGTCGCTGATGATGGAAAATCGCCCGGAAGTGCCGAATCACGGCGATGTGCAACAGGAAGGATTGCCGGAAGTCAAAGGCGATGTCGGCGAGAACGAGCAGACCGAGAAGCAACATCCGGGGCCGGCGTCTGAGCGTGGCTGAGGCGTGTTGCCAGGCCTGGATTGTTTGCGATCGCGTTGTTGATCCCTGTCGGGAGTTTGCTGCTTAGTGAGGTTGCAGTCTGACGAAGTAGTCGGCATGTGGCGTATGGACTCACCGGCGCGCACGCCGCACTCGATCGCAAGCTGTACGCAGTTTTACAGCTGGCCGATGTATCTCGCAGCATCACGCAAGGCGCTGGCCATGGTTGCGTGCAGCGATGCTGCAACCAACCAAGATCGCTAGCCGGTTGCTAAATGCATACCAGCCAGCGTCGAGGTTGATAGCGTTTGCCGTTGCAGCTTTGATGACCACGCCGATGCGCGATGTGTCGGTTTCGGTACGCGCATGGATCGCAAGCTGCAGAGGGCAGCCGCCGCGCATGACGTCGCATGAACAACGCCGCATCACCGTTGTGCGCAGCATTTTCAGCCACAGCCTTCGACGTAATCCACCTGCGGCGGCTGCCCTACCCGCCAACTGCTGACCTTGCCGTCTGCATCGGTCTCGAATACCAGCGCGGTCTGCCTGCCTGCGTCGGCAAGGCGCAGCGCGAGCGCGTTGGGAACGTACTTGTGCGGCTGCTCGGTGAGACCGCCGCAGTACAGTGCGCGCAGCTGCGCCAACGGCATGCCGACCTTGCCACCGCCGGGTGCCGTCTCTTTCGGTTCGCTGGTCTGGTAACGCACCAGATGCTCGCCTTCGAACATGAAACCGAAGCGTCGCGCATCGCTGGCCCACTGCGGGCGTAGCAGGTAGCAGCCGCCATCGGTTGCGGCGTTGCCCTGTAAATGCATCGCGACCATGTGGAGAGCGTGCCGGCATACCATCGCGGCAATGGCATCGGCGCTTCATTGGCGGCCGTCCCCCCTGTCGGCTCCGAAGGACCGCCGCCATGACCCCACGCAAGACCGAGCTCGCCCTGACCACGTTGCAATCGCGCCGCAGCCCGCTGACGCTGCTGCAACGGCGCGCCCTGATCCTGCCCGACGGACAGCGCGATCTGGTGGCGCTCGCCGTGCTGCCGGGCGGCGATGGCGCGGCATTGGTACACAGCCTGTGCGCGATGGGGTACCTGGATCTTGGCGCCGACGCTGGCAGGACGCCGGGCCCGACGAGCTGCGCTGCAGCGCCCGCAGCGCCGCCGGTGCACCCCCACGCAGGCCGGTGCAGCGCTGACCGAAGAGGATCCGCACCGCCTGCGTCGCCGCGCGGCTACCAGCGCACGGCTGTACCTGCTCGATATCCTGCAGCTGCAACGCAACCCGGCCGCCGTTGTGCTGCATCGGCAACTGCAGGCCGCACGCAGCGAAGAGCAGATCGCCGCCGCCATCGCCGAGGCCTTGCAGGCGTTGCCGCAGATCACCTCGGCCAGCTACACCGAGCGTGTGCGTACACGCATCGGCGAGCTGTTGCCGCAGGCCTTGCAGGCAGCGTGACCTAGCAGCCGCGGGCAGCCTCAGCCGAGATTGCCCGGGTTGTTCGAATGACCGGATTGGCTCACTGCCTTGCCGCACCAACGGCGCTGTCGTACAGGTGCAGTGCAACGCCGCAGTGCAACGCAGCAACGCAGCGCGCATCGTACGGCTGCGCCGCGTCTGCCTACGTCGGCGGTTGGAATGCGGCGCGCAACCCGGACCAACACTGCTGGTAATCCGCTTGCCGATGCGTGGCGTTCAACGCTTGCTGGGTCGGGCGCAACACCGCGCGGGTCTCGAACATGAAGGCCATCGTTTCGGCGATGACATCCGGGCGCGTGAGATCGGCCTGCGAGGCCTTGTCGAAGGTGGCCGCGTCCGGGCCGTGCCCGCTCATGCAGTTGTGCAGCGAGGCGCCACCGGGCGCGAAACCTTCCGCCTTGGCGTCGTAGACGCCGTGCACCAGGCCCATGAATTCGCTGGCGACGTTGCGGTGGAACCACGGCGGGCGGAAGGTGTGCTGCGCCACCAGCCAGCGCGGCGGGAAGATCGCAAAATCCATGTTCGCGGTGCCGTGCGTGTCGCTGGGCGAGGTCAGTACGGTAAAGATGCTGGGATCGGGGTGATCGAAGCTGATCGAGCCGATGGTGTTGAAGCGGCGCAGGTCGTAGCGATACGGCGCGTAATTGCCGTGCCAGGCAACGACATCCAGCGGCGAATGGCCGATGTCGGCACGCCACAGATGCCCCTGAAATTTGGCGACCAGTTCGAACGCGCCTTCGCGTTGTTCGAAGGCGGCGTGGGGCGTTTCAAAATCGCGTGGATTGGCCAGCCCGTTCGAGCCGATCGGCCCCAGATCCGGCAGGCGCAGCAGACCACCGAAGTTTTCGCACACGTAGCCGCGCGCACTGTCGTCCAGCAATTCGACCCGAAAGCGCACACCGCGCGGTATCACGCCGATCTGCTGCGGCTCCAGCTCCAGCACACCGAGCTCGCTATGGATGCGCAGGCGGCCCAATTGCGGCACCAGCAACAGCTCGCCATCGGCATCGTAGAAGAAGCGATCCTGCATCGATGCGTTGGCCGCATACAGATGCACGCCAACCCCGGACATCGCCTCCGGCGCGCCATTGCCGGCCATGGTGTAAAGGCCATCGACAAAATCGGTAGGCGTGGAGGGCAGCGGCAACGGGCTCCAGCGCAGCTGATCCGGCGGCACCGGGCCAGTGCCGAACTCGTTGTGGAACTGTGCTTGTTCGATCAGCGAAAAGCGGCCATGCACGGCCGCCGGACGGATGCGGTACAGCCAGCTGCGCCGGTTCTCCCCACGAGGCGCGGTGAACGCGGTGCCGGACAGCTGCTCGGCATACAGCCCATGCGCCACGCGCTGCGGCGAATTCTGCCCCACCGGCAAGGTATCAGCTACTGCCTCGCTGGCGAATTCATTGCCGAAACCGGTCATGTAACGCTGGTCGTTGTGCATGGGTGCGTCCGGACTGTGCCCCCACAGGGGCTGGAATTAAGCCCCTCTCCCCTCGGGAGAGGGGTTGGGGTGAGGGTACGGTGTAGCGACCATCTTGCAGATCGTCTCAACCACCGCATCCAGCGAAAGCAATACATCGTTGTTCCAGAAGCGCAGCACTGTCCATCCCTTCGATTGCAGCCACCGCGTCCTTGCCTGATCGCTGGATGCTTGGTGCTGCGATCCATCCAGCTCAACAACCAACGCCGCATCGATACAACAAAAATCTGTGATGTACGGCGGAATCGGATGCTGACGTCTGAACTTGAAACCTTGTAGTTGATTGCTGCGTAAACAGCGCCAAAGTGCGCGCTCTGCGTCTGTCATCTCACTGCGTAATGCACGTGCGTGGGTGCGCGTAACAGTGGGTAATGGCGGTTTGATTTTCATCGCTCCACCGTACCCTCACCCCAACCCCTCTCCCGTGGGGAGAGGGGCTTCAGCAACGTACGTTTTCATCACTCTGTGTTGTCAGACACATGCGTTGCTTGGCGCGCGCGCGATTGGCTGCTACATGCGACTTGTCTGTGTAATTCGCCTGATCCATACCAAAGCTCCGCCTGATTTAACAAGCTGCGGCGTTAGGCATCACAACGAATGCCACTGCAAACCCGCACCGACGCAGTTAATAGCACCAACCACAAATCCCGAATTGCGAATCACCAATCCCAGACTTACAGCACCCCACGCTTCATCTGGTCGCGCTCGATGCTTTCGAACAACGCCTGGAAGTTACCCTCGCCAAAGCCTTCATTGCCCTTGCGCTGGATGATCTCGAAGAAGATCGGGCCGATGCAGTTGGTGGTGAAGATCTGCAGCAGCTTGCGCTGTTTGGTGTCCACGTCGGCGTCGATCAGGATCTTGTTGCGACGCAGGCGCTCGACGTCTTCGCCGTGGTCGGGGATGCGCAGGTCCACCACGTCGAAATAGGTGTCCGGCGTATCCAGGAAGCTCACGCCGGCAGCGCGCATCTTTTCCACGCTGGTGTAGATGTCGTCGGTGAAGCAGGCGATGTGCTGAATGCCTTCGCCCTGGTAGGCGTCCAGATACTCGTTGATCTGGCTCTTGGGGTCGGACGATTCGTTGAGCGGGATGCGCACGATGCCGTCCGGGGCGGTCATCGCCTTGGACACCAGGCCGGTCTTGGCGCCCTTGATGTCGAAGTAGCGGATCTCGCGGAAGTTGAACAAGCGCTCGTAGTAATCCGACCAGCGCTGCATGTTGCCGAAATACAGGTTGTGGGTAAGGTGGTCGATGAAGGTCAGCCCGAACCCGGCCGGGTGCTGGTCGGCGCCTTCGATCGGCTCATAGTCGGCATCGTAGATGCTGCCCGCATCGCCGTAGCGGTCCACCAGGTACAGCATGCAGTCGCCGATGCCCTTGACCACCGGCGCCGGCACAGCGCGGGTGTCGGCCTTGTCCTGCACCGCTGCGCCGCCATTGCCCAGCACCGTCTGCAGCACGGTCTCGGCCGGGGTACGGAAGCGGATCGCGAAGCCGCAGGCGCAGGGTCCGTGCGCGGCGGCGAAATCGGCAGCGAACGCATCGGGGTCTTCGTTGAGCAGGAAGTTGACCCCGCCCTGGCGATAGACGGTAATGGGGCGGCTGCGGTGACGCAGCACCGCGCTGAAGCCCATCTTGCGGAAATAGTCGTGCAGTTGCGCCGCCTGGCCGGCCGGTGCGGCGAACTCGACGAATTCGAAGCCGTCGATGCCCATCGGATTGTCGAAGGTGGTGACCTGCATACCCGGATCCGGGCGCGCTGCGGTGGTGTTCGGTTGTGCACTCATCGTCGTTTCTCCACGCTGGGGGGCCGCAGGGCTATGCGGAGTAGCAGAAGACCCGCGAGAATGCGCAGGCCACCCTCGGTTTGTAGTTGCAAATGAAACCAAAATCAAGACACAGTGCAACATGAGCGATCTCGACGCCCCCCATCCGCCGCAACATCCCGTGCTGCTCAACCTTGAGCAGTTCCTGCCGTATCGCCTCAGCGTGCTGTCCAACCGCATCAGCAGCAACATCGCCAAGGTCTACGGCGATCGTTACGGCATGGCGATTCCCGAGTGGCGGGTGATCACCATCCTGGCGCTGTATCCGGGTTCTTCGGCCAGTGAGGTGTCCGACCGCACCGCGATGGACAAGGTTGCCGTCAGCCGTGCGGTTGCGCGGCTGCTGGAACGCGGCTTCATCCGCCGCGAAACCCATGGCGACGACCGCCGCCGTTCGATGCTGGCGCTGTCGCCGGCCGGGCGCCAGGTCTACGAGACCGTCGCCCCGCTGGTCAACGAGATGGAACAACGGCTGATGTCGGTGTTCAGCGCCGAAGAACAGCAGATCCTGGAAAAGCTGATCGACCGGCTGGCCAAGGACGGACTGCCGCGCATGGCGGGTAAGGACTGAGCAGCGCTGCGCGGTGAGCTGCTGCGTGCAGCCTTTGCAACGCGCGGTGGCTGATCCAGGTGCAGAGGTGTGAGACGCCGGCACAACGCTGGCGTCGATGCTGGACCCGCGGCGCCGTGGCAGCAGCACGTCTGCTGCCGTTTACGCTGCCACCGCCAGCGATGCGTCATCGGGTGATGTAGAAGCCAGCGCGCGTGGCAGCCCCTGCGCATGTGCAATGTGCGCCGGCACTCTGCAAACAAAACCCCCGCAGCAGTGCGGGGGTTTTGTTTGAGGCGTCCGCGGGACGTCAGGCCTGCGGCGGCGCCCACTGCTTGAGGAAGTCGAACAGCTTCCTGCGGTCGAAGCCCTCGCCCTTGCGCAGCTCAGGACCGGCCTGGGTGGTCAGCAGCTTGCCGTCGCTGTCCAGCACCAACAGCGACGGATAGTCGTTGAGCTGGGCGAACGCCGACAGGAATGCGGCATTTTCATTGGCCGCATCGCGGTTGACCTTGACCACCACGAAGTGCGCGTCGCGGAAGCTGCGCAGCTCGGCATCGCCGCCCATCAGCTCGTCCAGCGCCTTGCATGGCTCGCAGGCCGCGTTGCCCACGTTGAGCACGATGCGCTTGCCACCGCGCTTGGCCTCGACCTTGGCGGTCTCCAGATCGGCGGCCGGATCGCGCGAAGGGTCGTACTGCGCATTGAGCGCGGCAGCCGCGGCAATGTCCGCAGCGGTGGGCGTGTTGCCCGAGGACACCGGCTGGCTGGGATCGGCGCTGGGCGGCTTCTGCATCGACGTATCCAACGGCCGTGGCGCTTCCTGCTGGCTGCTGGTCTGCCCGCAGGCACTCAGCACACCGGTCAGCAACAGGCCGCAGACAAGGGGTTTGATCGACATCGCTGTTCTCCTCACTTCACACCATGCATCAATTTGTTGATCAGCGGCGCGATCAGGAACAGCAACGCGCCGGCGCCCATCAGCGCCCAGAATCCGAAGGTATACCCGCCCAGCGCCGAGGACACGCTCATGCCTTCGTTCCCGCTGACATGGCCGGCGAAAATGCCCGACAGGTTGTTGCCGATGCCGGTGGACAAAAACCAGCCACCCATGCCGAAGCCGACCAGCCGCACCGGGGCCAGCTTGGTCACCATCGACAAGCCGATCGGCGACAGGCACAGCTCGCCGATCGACTGGATGACGTAGACCATGAACAAGGTCCAGAACGGGATCTTGCCGGCGTCGTTGACCAGGCTGGACAGCGCGAACATCAGCAGCAGGAACGCCAGGCCGTTGAACAGCAGGCCCAGGCCGAACTTGCGCGGAATCGACGGATTGAAGCGGCCGGACTTGACCCAGATCCAGGCGATGATCGGTGCCAGCGCGATGATGGCGATGGAGTTCACCGACTGGAACCACGCAGTCGGGAAGGTCCAGCTGCCGAAGTTGCGGTTGACGATATTGTCGGCCAGGAAGGTGAACGAGCTGCCGGCCTGTTCGAAGAACATCCAGAACAGCACGTTGAAGGCAAAGATGATCAGCATCGCGATCACCTTGTCGCGCTGCACCTTGCCCTCGCGGATGCCTTCGACCAGCAACATCACCGACAGGCCGACGAACAGCACCGTCAGCACGATCTGCAGCACGTCCGCACCCACGGCGAGCAGGAAGTACACCACCGGAATCGCCAGCACGCAGCCCACCAGCACCATCAGCACGCGGCCGATGCCTTGCGCATGCGGTGCCGGTGCGCCGATGCCCTTGAGCTGGGCGCGGCCGATCCAGAACCACACCAGGCTGATCAGCATGCCCACGCCGGAAGCCATGAACACCATCTTGTAGGACGGCATGGCCTCGGTGCCGAACACCTTTTCGGCCAGCAACTGCGTCAATACCGGCGAGATCATCGCGCCCAGGTTGATGCCCATGTAGAAGATGGTGAAGCCGCTGTCGCGGCGCGGATCAGCCACCGAATACAGCTTGCCGACCATGGTGGAGATGTTCGGCTTGAACAGCCCGTTGCCCACCACCACGGTGGCCAGGCCGATCTCGAACATGGTGTGGTCGGGAATGGCGATCAGGAACAGGCCGGTGGCCATCACCGCTGCGCCCACCAGGATCGAGCGTTGGTAGCCGAGCACCCGGTCGGCCACGTAGCCGCCGAAGATCGCCGCCGCGTAGACCAGCGCCAGATAGGCGCCGTAGGTGCGCCCCGCTGGCGCCTGGCCGGTGGCATCGCCATTGAAGAACTGCGCCACGATGTACAGCACCAGCGCCCAGCGAATGCCGTAGAACGCAAAGCGCTCCCAGAATTCGGTCATGAACAGCATCCACAGCGGCCGGGGGTGGCCGAGCAACGTGGGGAACTCGGGAGGCGCCGGCGGCTGCGGCGGAGTGGAAGCGGATGTCGGCGCAGTTGCGTCAACGCTCATGTGGTGTCCCTTGCGTATTCAGTAATGGCTGGGTGCACCAGGGCCGAACCCTGGGCGACGCGCGAGGATCACTTAGACGTCATGTACGCGTCAAATTCGCCGGAGTCGGCGGCTTGATGGCGGTGGTTGGATTGGGCGGGATTTGGCGGGTGTGACGGGCTCCCACCAGCGTGTGCGAGACCATTTCCTAGGATGGTGCCGAGGCGTCTGCTTCAGCAACGACCACCACCACCCTCATCTGCTATCGCCGCCGTGCCGTCCCTTCTCCCATCGGGAGAAGGTGCCCGAAGGGCGGATGAGGGTGCGGTGCCGCTGGGTGGTGCCGGTTGCGTGACTCGCCTTGGAAATCTGGCTGATCTATGAGGATGAAGCCCGTACCCTCACCCCAACCCCTCTCCCGCCGGGAGAGGGGCTTTCAGCGCGCTCCAACTTACCGCACTGCGCAGCTTTCGCTTCGCTGAGCATCTTGCCCTGCTCAGCTTCTCGCGCTGCTCGGTTTGGCGCCCTACTCAGACTTTTTCGCCCTGCGCGGCCTGGCGCCCTGCTCAGTCATTCGCAGCGTCCGCACTGCCCTGCGGTGGGCGGCTGTCCACGCCCACCGAGGTGCGCACGTCGAACAGTTCCGGGAAGAACGTCAGTGCCAGGGCTTGCTGCAGAAAGCCGACGCCGCTGGAACCGCCGGTGCCGCGCTTGAAGCCGATCACCCGCATCACCGTGCGCATGTGGCGAAAGCGCCACAGCTGGAATTGGGTTTCCACATCCACCAGGTCTTCGCACAGCGAATACTCGCGCCAGTAGCGGTCGGTGTTTTCGTAGATGCGCTCGAACACCGGGCGCAGGCTGTCGTCGACCACGTGCGCGGCGGTCCAGTCGCGGGCCTGGTACTGCTGCGGAATTGCGTGCCCGAAGCGCGCCAGATAGCGCAGGAATTCTTCGTACAGACTCGGCGCTCCCAGCACTTCGCGCAGCCGCGCCTGGCCCTGCGGGTCGTAGGCGAATACCTGCAGCATCTGCGGGTTCTTGTTGCCCAGCAGGAACTCGATGTAGCGGTATTGCAGCGATTGAAAGCCCGACGACGGGCCAAGCACATCGCGGAAGCCCATGTATTCGCTAGGCGTGAGCGTCTCCAGCACCGACCACTGTTCGGTGAGCTGGCGCAGCACCTGTTTGCTGCGCGCCAGCACCTTGCGGCATTGCCAGACCTCGTCGCGCTGCAGATGCACGATGGCCGCGCGCAGTTCGTGCGCCAGCAGCTTCAGCCACAGCTCGGAGGTCTGGTGCTGGATGATGAACAGCATTTCGTCGTGATGCGCCGGCTCGGACAGGGGCTGCTGCGCAGATAGCAACTGGTCCAGCCGCAGATAACCACCGTAGGTCAGCCGCCCCTCCAGATCGGTGTGGATGCCGGGTTCCAGGTCACGCAGGTTCTTGTCGACGGGCATGGCGCAGCGCTGAAGATCGGGCCACGCAGGGTAGCGCAGCGGCCGGGATTCGGGATTCGGGATTCGGGATTCGGGATTCGGGAATGGCGAATGGCGAATGGCGAAGCGTATTCGGCCACGGCCATGGCCGGCCTTGGCTGGCTGCTTGCAGCCCCGGCGGGATTCTTTGAGGGGATCGGGCCAGCGCTACCTGCGCAGGGGCCTTGCAGGCAGCCCATACGCACGATTCACACACCCAGCCCTCCGCGTCGAGACCGCTTCTTTTCACCTTTGAACCACCCAGCACGGGTCCGGCGCGGTCGCAGCCACTGCGCCGCTGTCACCGTATCGTCAACCTAGGTCTGCAAATTCATGCAGAATCGAACGGCGCTGCCGGCCAGGGACGTGGCCGGACCAGGGGAGCGTTTCACGTCTCAAGGATCAGGGGACTCTCATCTCATGCATGTGTTGCAGCGTCGTGCAGCCGTAGTTTTGTGTGCGCTGGCCTTTGCCGGCCACGCCAATGCCCAGGTCGTCATCAGCCAGGTTTACGGCGGTGGCGGCAATAGCGGCGCCACCCTCCGCAGCGATTTCATCGAGCTTCACAATATCGGCAGCACCACGGTCAGCCTGGATGGCTGGTCGGTGCAGTACGCCTCGGCTGCCGGCAGCAGCTGGCAGGTCACCCCGTTGGCCGGCACGGTGCCGGCCGGCGGCTATTACCTGATCAAGCAGGCCGATGGCAGCGGCGGCAGCGTGGCGCTGCCCACCCCCGATGCCACCGGCACGCTGGCCATGAGCGGCACCGCCGGCAAGGTGGCGCTGAGCAATAGCGCCTCCGCGCTGAGCGGCACCTGCCCCACCGGCAATGCCGATCTGGTCGGCTACGGCAGCACGGCCAGCTGCGCCGAAGGCAACGCGCCCACACCGGCCCCCAGCAACACGCTGGCGGTGCTGCGCGGCAATGAAGGGTGCACCGACACCGACAACAACGCGGCCGACTTCGCCACCGGCGCGCCGGTCCCGCGCAATGCCGCCAGCCCCGCGCGCCTGTGCAGCGGCGGCGGCCAACCGATCGCCACGCTGGCCGATGTCAGCCAGGCCGAAGGCAATACCGGCACCCGCAGCCTTGTGTTCACGCTGAGCCTGAGCCAGCCGGCCGGCGCGGGCGGGGTGAGCTTCAGCGCCGCCACCGTCGATGGCACCGCCACCGCCGGCAGCGACTATGTCGCCCTACCCGCCTCCAGCGTCCGCATCGCCGCCGGCGAGCGCAGCGCCAGCATTACCGTGGAGGTGCTGGGCGACACCACGCCCGAACCCGACGAAACCTTCGCGCTGCAGATCAGCGGCCTCACCGGCGCGTTGCCGGCCACGCTGAGCGCCACCGGCACCATCCTCAACGACGATTTCAGCCTGCTGCCGATCCACGCCATCCAGGGCAAGGGCGCCCGCTCACCGCTGGACGGCCAGGTCGTCGCCACCTCGGGCATCGTCACTGCACGCCGCAGCGCCGGGTTCTTCCTGCAGGCGCCGGATACCGAAGCCGACGCCGACCCGTCCACCTCCGAAGGCGTCTACGTCTACACCGGCAGCGCCCCGCCGGACGCGGCCGCCATCGGCAACCGGGTGCGCGTGCAGGGCACGGTGATCGAATACGTGCCCACCGCCGACCCGACCCAGCCACCGCTGACCGAGATCGGCGGCAGTGTCACCGTGCTGGCCGATTCCACCGGCAACCCGTTGCCATCGCCGGTGATGCTGCGTGCGGACTTCCCCAACCCCAACGGCGCCTATGACCAGCTCGAAGCGCTGGAAGGCATGCGCGTGGCCGCCGCCAGCCTCACCGTCAATGCGCCCACCGGCGGCAGCGTCAACGAGACCAATGCCACGGCCACCAGCAATGGCGTGTTCCATGCGGTGGTCACCGGCGTGCCGCGCGCCTTCCGCGAGCCGGGCGTGCAGTTGCCCGACCCGCTGCCGGCCGGCTCGCCAGCCGGGGTGCCGCGCTGGAATACCAACCCGGAGGTGATCGCGGTCGGCAGTGCCGGCGTGGGCGGCGAGCGGTTGGATCTGGCCTCCGGCTGCATGGCGTTCAATGTGGCCGGCCCGCTGGATTACAGCTTCCGCCGCTACACGCTGTACCCGGAACGTACCCCGCAGGTGGCCTGCAACGATGCGGATAAACCGCGTCCGGCACCGCTGCCGCAGGCTGACGACGTGGCCGTGGCGACCTACAACATGGAGCGCTTCTTCGACGACCAGAACGACCCGGCGATCGGCGAACCGGTACTCACCCCGGCCGCGTTCCAGGCCCGCCTCAACAAGGCCTCGCTGGCGATCCGCAACTACCTGCACACGCCCGACATCCTGGGCACGGTGGAGGTGGAAAACATCAGCGTGCTGCAGACCCTGGCTGCGCGCATCAACGCCGATGCCATCGCCTCCGGCCAGCCCAATCCGCAGTACGTGGCCTACCTGCAGGAAGGCAATGACGTCGGCGGCATCGACGTCGGTTTCCTGGTCAAGACCGCCTGGGTCGCCGGCGGTGTGCCGCGGGTGGAAGTGCTCTCCATCGCCCAGGAAGGCAAGACCGCCACCTGGACCGAGCCGGCCGGCGGCGTGAGCCTGCTCAACGACCGCCCGCCGTTGGTGCTCACCGCCAACGTGCATCAGGCCGATGGCCGCACGCTGCCGCTGACCGCCATCGTGGTGCATCAGCGCTCGCTCAATGGCGCCGACACCGACGATGCCGCCGGCACCCGCATCCGCGCCAAACGCCAGGCCCAGGCCGAATATCTGGCGCGCCTGCTGCAGACGCGTCAGCAACTGAACCCCGACGAGAAAGTGCTGGTGATGGGCGACTTCAACGCCTTCGAGTTTAACGACGGCTACGTGGATGCGATGGGCACGGTCACCGGCCGGCCGGCGCCGGATGCGCAGACGGTGGTGGGCGGCGATGGCGCCGATCTGGTCAACCCGGATTACACCGACCTGACCTGGTTCAACACGCCCGACCAGAGCTACTCGTACGCCTTCGACGGCAACATGCAGTCGCTGGATCACATCCTGGCCAACGATGCGTTGATGCGCACGCCGCAGATCGCCTCGCTCTCGGTCGGCCATGCACGCATCAATGCCGATTTCCCCGGCACCGCGCGCAACGATGCCAATACGCCCATGCGCTTGTCCGATCACGATCCCACCGTGGTGCTGTTGCGCATGACCAAACAGGTCAATGCCGACCTGGGCGTGGCAGTCACGGCCGCAAGCGCGCAGGTCACCGAAGGCGAGCGCATCGACTACACCGTGGATGTGGAAAACCGCGGGCCGGATCGGGCACCGTTCACCGCGCTGGCGCTGGTGTTCGACCTGCCGGTGCGGGCACGTGTCACAGCGCCGACGGGCTGGATCTGCCAGAACCAGACCAATGCCACGCAGACCACGTTTACCTGCAATCTGCCCGCATTGAATCCTGGCGCCATGCAGAGCTTTGCGGTGCAACTGGATACTGGCTCGGAACTGGCAGGCCGCACCTTGACCCTGGCTGCATCCGTGGCCTCGCAATCGCCTGATCCGCAACCCGACAACAACACCGACACTGCGGCCGTTACGGTGCAGGCACGGCCGCAACCCCGCAGCGACCTGGCGGTGCGTTTCGACGGCCCTACCAGCCTGCCGACCACCGCCTTCAATGCGAGCTACCGCGTGCTGGTGAGCAACATCGGCGCCGCACCGGCCACCGGTGCCAGCCTGGTGATCGAAGGCAACACGGTGTCGGCGTTGTCGCAGCTAGCGGCCCCGCAGGGCTGGCGTTGCGACAAGCAGGTGCAGTCGCTGCGCAGCGCCCGCTTCGTGTGCAGCACGGCAACGGTGGTATTGCCCGGCGCCCAGGCAGCCTTCCAGCTCACCGTCGCGGCCAAGCCGATCCCGGCCGAACGCGCGGTGCGGGTGCAGGCCACTGCCACTTCCAGCTCGCCCGATGCCAATCCGACCAACAACGCTGCGCTGATCGTCACCCCGATCAGCGGAGGTGACGGGCGTCGCTGATCGCAGTGCAACACGTCGCAGTTCTCAACTGCGACAAAGGGCGCGGCCTGGTCCGCGCCCTTTTTTTTGTGCAAGCCAGCATCATTGTGTGCTGCGGTGCAGGACAGCGTTTTGCTTCGCCGTCCTTAACATGGCAACTCATATCATTTGAAACTTCTTGGTGAAGGTGTCGTCGCAATGAGCGTAGCCGCGCAGTTCGAGATCGACTATCTGCAATACATGGACGCGGACGGCCACTGGGTCCGCGACGACCTTCCGGCCGACGCCGCCAACCCGCAAACCCTGCTCGCCCTGTTCAAGCGCATGTTGTTCGTGCGTACCTTCGACACCAAGTCGGTGGCCCTGCAGCGCACCGGCAAGCTGGGCACCTACGCCGCCTGCATCGGCCATGAGGCCACGCACGTGGGCATTGGCGCATCGATGCGCAGCGGCGATGTGTTCGCGCCCAGCTACCGCGAGTACGGCACCATGTTCGAACGTGGCGTGCGCCCGCGCGATGTGCTGCTGTACTGGGGCGGCGACGAGCGCGGCAGCGATTATCCGCGCGATGCCGATGCGGCAATCGACTTCCCGATCTGCGTGCCGATCTCCACCCAGTGCCTGCACGCGGCGGGCTCGGCGCTGTCGTTCAAACTGCAGAACAAGCCGCACGTCGCGGTGGCCTGTTGCGGCGACGGCGGCAGCTCCAAGACCGACTTCTACGCCGCGCTCAATTCGGCCGGCGCCTACAAGCTGCCGCTGATCCTGTGCGTGATCAACAACGGCTGGGCGATTTCGGTGCCGCGTTCGGCGCAGACCGGCGCGCAGACGCTTGCGCAGAAGGGCCTGGCCGGCGGGCTGCATTGCCTGCAGGTGGACGGCAACGACCTGGTTGCCGTGCTCGAAGCGATGCGTCAGGCACGCGTGCGTGCACTGGCCGGCGATGGCGGCACGGTGATCGAATTCCTCACCTATCGCCTCTCCGACCACACCACCGCCGACGATGCGCGGCGTTACCGCGGCGAAGAAGAGGTCAAGCAGGGCTGGGCGCGCGAGCCGCTGCTGCGCCTGCGCCGTTATCTCACCGCGCAGGGCCTGTGGGACGAGGCGCAGGAAACCGCCTGGAAGGCCGAATGCGGCGCGCGCGTGGATGACGAGGTCAACGCCTATCTCAACACGCCGGTGCAGCCGGTCGAAGCGATGTTCGACTATCTCTACGGCGACCCGCCGGCCGAGTTGCTGGCACAGCGCGCAGAAGTGATGGCGCTGGAGACGCGTCATGGATGAGCTCACCCATGTGCACGCAGAAACCTCCCAGCACGCCAGTGCCCCTTACAACGCTGCAGCAACGCGCGGAGAGAGTGCCATGAGTTCGCCCATCACCCTGATCGAAGCCATCACCCAGGCGCTGGCCTGGGAGCTGGAACACGACCCCGCGGTGCTGGTGCTGGGCGAGGATGTCGGCGTCAACGGCGGCGTATTCCGCGCCACCGCCGGCCTGCAACAACGCTTCGGCAGCGCGCGCGTGCTGGATACCCCGCTGGACGAAACCACCATTGCCGGCCTGAGCGTCGGGCTGGCTGCGCAAGGCATGAAGCCGGTGGCCGAAGCGCAGTTCGACGGCTTCGTGTATCCCATGGTCGACCATCTGATCTGCCATGCCGCACGCCTGCGCAACCGCACCCGCGGCCGCCTGCACTGCCCGATGGTGCTGCGCGTGCCGTGGGGCGGCGGCATCCGCGCACCGGAACATCACAGCGAAGCCAACGAAGCCATCTTCACCAACGTGCCCGGTTTGCGCGTGGTGTTGCCGTCGTCGCCGCAGCGTGCGTACGGCCTGTTGCTGGCCGCGATCCGAGACCCGGACCCGGTGATCTACATGGAGCCCAAGCGCATCTATCGCCAGTACAAGGAAGTGGTCGCCAACGATGGCGAAGCGCTGCCGCTGGATGTGTGTTTCGTGCTGCGCGACGGCACCGATGTCACCCTGGTCACCTGGGGCGCGCAGGTCAAGGAAGCGCTGGAAGCGGCCGACAAACTCGCCGGCGAAGGCATCAGTGCCGAAGTCATCGACGTGGCCACGCTGCGCCCGCTGGACTTCGACACCATTGCCGAATCGGTTGCAAAGACCGGCCGCTGCGTGATCGTGCAGGAAGCCCCGCGCACTGCCGGCTTCGGCGCGGAAATCGCTGCGCAGCTAGCCGAAAAATCCATGTACGACCTGGTGGCTCCGGTGGAACGCGTCACCGGTTACGACACGCATATCCCGCTGTTCCGGCTGGAAATGAAATACCTGCCGAGCGTGGAGCGCATCGTGACCGCGGCGCGGCGCGCGGTGGCTGCCGGCTGACATGCGCGCCCGTCTGCTTTGCCAGCACCGCGCCGCTTATGCCAACCCGGTCCGCTTCCAGGCAGGCCAGCAGGTGAGCGTCGGCGTACGCGACGAAGAATGGCCGGCGTTTGCCTGGGTCACCACCGACGGTGGCCGTGCCGGCTGGGCGCCGCTGGCCTGGCTGCGCCCGCTGGGCGATGGCCTGGCCGAAGCCCTGCGCGATTACGACGCACGCGAACTCGATGCCCAGGCAGGCGAGGACGTGTTGCTGCATCACGAACACGGTGGCTGGTGGTGGTCCGAGCGTGCCGACGGCACGCAGGGCTGGCTGCCGGCCGCCGACCTCGAACTCCTCGACGACACCACGCCGCAGCTGCCTGCCGCGCAAGAGAATCTGCCATGAGCGACAACAAGAATTTTCACCTGCCCGACCTGGGCGAAGGCCTGCCCGACGCCACTATCGTCGAATGGTTCGTCAAGGAAGGCGACAACGTGCGCCTGGACGACCCGCTGGTCTCGATGGAGACCGCCAAGGCGGTGGTCGAGGTGCCCTCGCCGTTCTCCGGCACGGTGGTCAAGCTGGCCGGTGCGGCCGGCGACATCATCGTCACCGGTGCGGTGCTGGCGCAGTTCGCGCTGGACCCCTCGCAGCCGCAACGCGCCGATGGCCAGGACACCGGCCACGGACATGGTCACGGCGGCAGCGCGCAGGCGGCAACGCCGAGCACCGGCCAAAGCGCAGCAGGCCCCACCGCGCGGGTGGTTGCCTCCGACAACGGCGGCGAAATTGCCGATGCGGATGCCGATGCCGCTGCGGATCCCGGCGCTGGCGAGCGCGACGACGCCGGCACCGTGGTGGGTGCCATGCAGAGCTCCAACACCGTGCAGAGCGAACAGGCGATCGCCGTCGGCGGCGTGCGCGCGATGCCGGTGGTGCGGGCGCTCGCACGCAAGCTGCGCGTGGATCTGGCGCAGGTACGTGCCACCGGACCGGACGGCACGGTCACGCTTGCAGACGTAAAGCAGGCAGCGGCCGCCGGCACCGCGCAGCCCTCACCGGGCGCGCATGGCGCGCCGACCTCTCCCGCAAGCGGGAGAGGTGGTCCGATCGGTGGCGGTGGGAGAGCCGCTGCGATCATTGTCGACGGCAGGGATCGACCAGCAACGGCGACCCTTCTCCCGCCCGCGGGAGAAGGTGCCCGCAGGGCGGATGAGGGCAGCACTACCCGCTCGCCGCTCTCAGCCAGCGGCAAGCCGATGCGCACCCAATCGCCCGGCATCAGCGCCAAGGGCCAGCCGGAGCAGCTCAAGGGCGTGCGCCGCAACATGGCGCGCGTGATGGCCGATGCGCATACCAAGGTGGTGCCGACCACGCTCAACGACGATGCCGACCTGCACGCCTGGCAGCCCGGCAACGATGTCACCGTGCGCCTGGTGCGCGGCATCGTGCGCGCCTGCCAGGCGGTGCCTGCGCTCAACGCCTGGTTCGACGGCGACGCACTCAGCCGCACCCTGCACCACCAGGTCGATATCGGCATTGCCGTGGATACCGAAGAAGGCTTGTTCGTGCCGGCATTGCGCAACGCCGACATGCTGGACGCACACGGCATCCGCGAAGGCGTCAACCGGCTGCGCCAGCAGGTGGAAACCCGCAGTATTGCCGCCTCCGAGTTGAGCGGCTACACCATCTCGCTGTCCAACTTCGGCATGTTCGCCGGCCGCTACGCCACCCCGGTGGTGGTGCCGCCGTGCGTGGCGATCGTGGCTGCCGGCCGCGCGCGCTACCAGCTCGTGCCGGTGATGGGCGGTGTGGAGACCCACAAGGTGATGCCGCTGTCGCTGACCTTCGACCACCGCGCCGCCACTGGCGGCGACGCCGCACGTTTCCTGCGCGCGCTGCTGGACGATCTGGCGTTGGCCAACTGAGCACGTGCGCGGCGGGCCTTGCCGGCTCGCCGCGCAGGATTGAAGACGCTCTGTCAGAAACCACGAACGTAGGTACAAGCAGGCGCGCGCGCACGTGCCGGGTGAACGAGCGCAATGCAGCCGCTGACTCCCAACATCAATGGCGCCTGTAGCCGTGCAACGTTTCGGTGTGCTAAGGAAGCTCTGAACAAAGCAGCATGATCTGCGACAATCGATCAACGAACCGAGCGGACGATTTCGATGCAGCTGAGCTTCGGCGATGCGGAGTACAACGGCAAGCGCAAGCAGACGCGGCGCGAGGTATTTCTGGCCGAGATGGATCAGGTGGTGCCGTGGAAAGACCTGCTGGCGCTGATCGAGCCGCATTATCCAAAGTCGGGGCAGCCGGGGCGACAGCCGTATCGGCTGGAGACGATGCTGCGCATCCACTTTTTGCAGCAGTGGTACGCATTGAGCGATCCATCGGCGGAAGAAGCCCTGTACGACACGGTGTCGATGCGGCGTTTTGCAAAGATCGGCGGCCTGGATGAGGTGCCGGACGAGACGACGATACTCAACTTCCGCCACTTGCTGGAGCAACACGATGTGGCGCGCAAGCTGTTCAACCGGGTCAACGCGCACCTGTCGCGCAAGGGGCAGAGCCTGCGCGGCGGGACGATCGTAGAGGCCACGATCATTTCAGCGCCCAGTTCGACCAAGAACCAGGACGGCAAGCGCGACCCGCAGATGCACCAGACCAAGAAGGGCAATCAGTATTACTTCGGGATGAAAGCGCACATTGGGGTAGACGATGTGTCCGGCTTGGTGCACCACGTGGAATGCACGGCAGCCAACGTCGCCGATATCACGCAGGCGCACAAGCTGATGCATGTCAAGGAAGACATGCTCAGCGGGGATAGCGGTTACACGGGGCTGGACAAGCGCGCGGAGATGGCACGCAAGCGCATGTTGCGCTACCTGATTGCAGCCAAGCCGTCCAAGCTCAAGCAGATCAAGAGTGCGCGCCAGCTGCAGTGGACCAAGCGCTGGGAGCACACCAAGGCCAGCCTGCGGGCGAAGGTGGAACATCCGTTTCGGGTGATCAAGCGCCAGTTTAGTTACGTCAAGGTGCGCTATCGCGGCCTGGCGAAGAATACCGCGCAGGTGCTGACGCTGTTTGCACTGTCGAACCTTTGGCTGAAGCGAAAGCAGTTGATGCCTGTCGTGGGGACGGTGTGCCTGTAACCCGGGCAACACCCCGCAAACGCGGCGGAAACGGCAAAAAATCGAGGGTCTGAGCGCTATCAGAGTGGCTGATGCGGTTTAGATCATCCTCCGACGTCGTTGATCAGACCATCCCTAAAGAACCTCGATCAAACGCTAGTTCGGTTACACCCTGGTCCGATAGGTGGCATGGCCAAGAACAGGGCGCAATAGATGACATTGCTTGCGCTTTCATATCTGTGATGGTGCGCCCGCAGCTTCTACCACAAGGGGAATAGGTCTGCTTGGCGAAGCTACAGGCCGGCCTTTACGCTTTCCGTCAGGCTCGCCGCTGCAGCATCCCAGGAAAAAGCCCGCCGAGAAGGCGGGCTTTGTATGCCAAGCAGCATAAATAATATTTAATAATTGTCTCAGGACTCTAAAGCATGGCGGATCTTTCTGGCTCTGGATGCTTCGATTGACATGCTGTAACTTTTATCGCGCTCGACCCGGAACTCCTCCAGTCTACGGCTCAGCGACTCCTTGTACACGGCGGCTCTGCCGGACCTCACATCAGTGGCCGATGCACCAGGCTGATACGCCTCGAGCTCGTCGATGCTGCGCCTGGAATGCGCATGTTTATAAAAATTTGCAGGCAACAATCTGGTTCCTCTAAGCAAATAGACGCCAAGATCGTCAAGGTACTCACTTTCCGGAGTCATTCCCATGATATTTCCCTTCTTTCGCAGATCTTTATGCCACCGGTCGAAAGTGCTTCTTTCTTGGTATGCCGCCAGGGCATAGTCAAGAGAAAATATGACGCATCCACCTATTGACTTAAGCGCTTCCGCTTCGATCACCGAAAAAGAAATTTTCTTTCCGAACTGAGACGTAAGATTTTCTCTAATCTTTACGAAACCGGGCATGTGGTCCGGATTATAAGCAGACGCAGGTTCCAGCGCGATAATCGTCGTGTGACCATTCTCGTGATTGCGCACGTCGAATGCGACGCGATGCCACCTTCGCGGATCTTCGTCCAGTCGCACTACCGCCCTTAATGGCAATCCTGTTTTATGCCAGCGACCCAGTTCATGCAAGAACTCCCCGGGTGTATCGAAGCTGCGCAAATTTAGATTTTTCAATCTATTATCGTATGAGCGAACTAGATGGGGGAGGTTCTCAATATCCATTAGCCGAAGTGACTCGCTGATAGGTTCGTTTCGCCTCAGCTGATCGAGAGTTGCGTTGGCATAAGACACCAAGCTTGATGGAGCTGAATGTCCACGCGACTGCACCGCATCCGACAAGGCCTCGGCCTTCTTGCGAGGTCTGGCTGGGAGAGCGGAAAATGCAGAGTTACTAGGCGGGGAGTCCGGAGGCGGAGAGGACGGAGGCGTAGACGCCTTACTACTGGGTGCTGAGTCAGCCTCTGGAATATGAGGCTGAAAACGACTGCTGCTCGAACCACCCACTCCCAATGATCTGAAAAACTTCTTCATTTTACCACCATCGCTTGTATGGATCTGAATTTGCACTCTCATGGAGTCGCATCTATATTAGAGCGCGTTAATCGTAAACCTTGTTTCCGTTGCGCGAAGATCTAGGCGATAATGCGAACAGCTGAAAATCGCTGAACGACGCATCGCAGATAAGCGGTAATAATCCATGCTGAAGCGTGATCTGTACAACTGATCTCCGGCGATTAACCATCCGCACAAAACCGGGCCACGGCCGAGGGCAAATCGCATTGGATGCATCAGACCTGGGACCGACACAACGATTTTTTGTTGCCGCCGCTTGGCGGCACCATGGATCGGTCTGTGCTGCAAGCGCACCTGCACTTCGTTTCGGCATGCACGTCGTCGACAATGCGTGGATAATCGCGCGATGTCACTGAAAGCAGATTTGCTGTCGCTACAGCTACCGCCCTCGTTCGAGTCCGCGCTCGCCAGGGCCGGTGTGCGCACGCTCACGCCGATCCAGGTCGCCATGATTTCGCCGATGCTGGCCGGACGCGATCTGATTGCGATGGCGCAGACCGGTTCGGGCAAGACCCTGGCCTATGCGTTGCCGTTGCTGCAGCAACGCATGCTGGCACCGGAGACCGCGCCACGCGTGCTGGGTGCGTTGGTGCTGGTGCCCACCCGCGAACTTGCCGCACAGGTGGAGGCCACGTTGCGCCAGCTGGCTGCGCACCTGCCGCGACGGCTCAAGATCGTTGCCGCCACCGGCGGCAGTTCGATCAACCCGCAGCTGCTGGCGCTGCGCGGTGGCGCCGACATCGTGGTGGCCACACCGGGCCGGCTGCTGGATCTGGTCGATCACAACGCACTGCGCCTGAGCGAGGTGGCCACGCTGGTGCTGGACGAAGCCGACCGCCTGCTGGAACTGGGCTTCGGTACCGAACTCGATCGCATCCTTGCGCTATTGCCGGCGCAGCGGCAGAGCGTGCTGGTGTCGGCCACGTTTCCGCCCACCATCGCGTCGCTGGCCAAGCGACGTCTGCGCGATCCCTTGCGCATCACCATCGAGGCCACGCCCGAACAGGCACCGGCGATCGTGCAACAGGCGATCGCGGTGGATACCGCCCAGCGCACGCCGCTGCTGCGTCATCTGCTGCAGGAACACGCATGGCCGCAGCTGCTGGTCTTCGTCGCCAGCCGCCACACCGCCGAGAAGGTCGCCGAAAAATTGAGCAAGACCGGCATCGAGGCGATGCCGCTGCATGGCGAATTGAGCCAGGGCCGCCGCGAACGCACGTTGCGGGCCTTCAAACAGGCGCAAGTGCAGGTGCTGGTGGCCACCGATCTGGCCGGGCGCGGCATCGATATAGACGCCTTGCCTGCGGTACTCAATTACGACCTGCCCCGCTCCACCGTCGACTACACCCACCGCATCGGCCGCACCGCACGCGCCGGTGCCCGCGGCGTGGCGATCAGCTTCGTCACGGCCGAAAGCGCGCAGCAATGGCGGCTGATCGAAAAACGCCAGGGCCTGCGGGTCGCCACGCGCGTTGTCGCCGGGTTCGAACCGACGGCGACGACAGAAACGCCTGCAAACGCCAGGCCTGCGAGTGAAGCACAAGGCGTGGATGCGGCCGCGCCGGAGAACAACGGCGGCATCAAGGGCAAGCGGCCCAGCAAGAAAGACAAGCTGCGCGCGGCGGCGGCGTCCGCAAAACCCGACTGAGCGCGGCGATGTGGTGCTCCCTGGCGCAGCGGCCCTGACGGACCTGCGCACGCATCGCGGCTAGCGATCTGTCGCGATGCTCAACGACGGTAATGCCGCGGTGCGCAGTGAAACTGCCGACGCAGGGTGCGGCCTCAATCCTGCTCGAAATCCAGCTCGCCATCACCGAAGCCGTGGTCGCTCCCTGCGCGCGGCGTGCGCTTGCCCGGCTTGCGCAGGATTTCCACGAAAAACTGCTCGCCACCCTCGCTGGTGAGCGCATTGATCGAACGGATCAGCTCGGCCGGCGGCAACGGCTGCGCGCTGGCCTCATCCACGCCGAAGCGCATGTCGAAGTCCCAGTAATCCGCGCCCTCCGGCAGGTCCTTGCGGCGCTCGCGGCGGATGTACTTGCGGATCTCGTTCTTGCTGGACTCCAGCAGACGATCGCGGTTATTGCCTTCGAGGTTGAGCTGGTAGGTCTTGCGCATGGCGACATCGGTTGGGAACTGGCCGCCTATTGTGAGGCCACACAGCCGTTGTGGGTGAATCGTCGGCGTTCCGGTGGATCAATCAGCAGGCTCGCAGACTGATCGGGGCAATGAGTCGCCGGGCCGACGCCCCCATCCAGCAGCACTCCACGTATGGCGCACGACTGAAAATACCGGCCGCTTCCAGGTCGCCGCAGAACTGCAGATGCCGGTTCCAAGGCCGCAGCGGGGGGACTGGCTGCAAACGCCTGCTCGGCTGCAATCACCTCATTGGCGCGGTCCTGGCACCCGTGCAGCAACGCGATCAGCGGCGCTTCCAGGGTGTCGCCCAACGGCGTGCGCCGGTATTGCACGGCCACCGGCGACGAAGAAATCACTTCCCTGCTGATCAACCCGATCCGTTGCAGCCGCCGCAGCGCTTCGGTCAGCGATTTGTGCGTCACGCCATCCAGTTGCCGTTTGATCCGGTTGAAGCGCATTGGCCCGTTGCATAGCACCGTCATGATCATGACCGACCACTTGTTGGCGATCGGCTCCAGCACCGTGCGGATGTCCGCAAGGCGATAGAGGTCGCAGGGGGCAGCGGTTTCCTCGGCCATATCGAGTTACCCCCAGGTGCGTAATTGAAATCAGGTATAGGATGGACATCATCTCGCTGATACTGACAACCGATTCGACGGGGCCTGGCCGCGTCCAATCCCGTATCGACAACCGACGAGAGACTGTCCAAATCAACGAATGAGTTCCACGGCAAAGTGGCCTTGATTACCGGCGCCTCCAGCGGCATCGGCAACGCAACGGCAAAGAAACCCGCAGCGGCAGGCATGAAGGTCGGCCTTGCGGCGCGGCGCACCGACCGACTGCAGGGGTTGAAGTCGGACATCGAGCAGGCGGGCGGCCAAGCGCTGGTGCTGGAAATGGATGTCGCCAACAAGGACTCGGTCAACGCCGGCGTGGCAGCACTGATCGCGGCGTATGGCGCAATCGATGGGCTGGTCAACAACGCCGGCATCATGCATCTAATGCCATGACCTACAACGCCGCCGATTTCCAGCGTTCGTGCAGGTGATGCTTACATGTTTCTGTATCTGCCCACCAACCGCCACGCGTGGCTACGCCCCGTACCCTCACCCCTCTCCCGCAGGAGAGGGGCTACGGCCGCGCGCACTCCCCTGCACAGCGAAAAGACGTCCCTTCTCCCGCCGGGAGAAGGTGCCCCGCAGGGGCGGATGAGGGTACGTGCGAAGCCTGGATTGCTTGCGCACCTTGTCATTACTGGCCACGGTGAAGTGCGAGCCGGAGAACGCGACCGTGCCGTCCTCGGTGATGCGGTAGGCATCGATATGGCCGCCGCCGCGGGTCTGGCTGGCCGGCGTGCCCTGTTCGGGCGTGCAGCGACTGAGATCGGTGGTCAGGCTGACGTCGTAGCCGGCGTCCAGTGCGGCGATGACGTCGGCACGCGAATTGAGCGATGTGCTGGCCATGGCAGGCACGGCACAGGCACACAGCGCAGCGGCAAAGACAGCGGGAGCAAGCCGGGGCAGGGCGAACTCCAGGCAGAGGAGGGAATCAAGCGCTCTGGACATCAGATTGTCCGGGACGATCACCATGACCCAGCCCAGCTCGATGCCGCGCGCCGCACTACGCATCGCGCCGCATGTTTGCGCTGTTCGGCAAAGCGCGTGCTCGGGTGCACAGTTCTGCATATGCCTATCGGCCGTCTGTGCCAGCGCACGCACCAGCGCGGTGCCGCAGAAGCCGGCGCCGATGACGGTGATATGGGTTTCCATGTGCAAATCCCGCTGAATGACTCGCACGTTGTGCCCGCAGTGCGACGCCGGTGTGTAAACGTTTGGTTAGCGCCGGGCAAGCAAAAACGGCATGAGCTGATTGCCAGCGGTGATGAGGCGTGTGGCGCAGGCAACGCCGATCGCACATGGCAGCGAGATGACAGCGGTCGCCACCGTACGCGGCGGTGTCGCGTGCGTTTGCGCATGCCGGTTTTGCAGCGCTGCGCAATGCGGCGATGCAGACCGCTGCAATCAACGTGCCGGTGCCACGCAAGCGTGCACAGCGATGGTGGTCCGTACCTCACTGGCGATACGCGTGGCAACCCGGTCGCGCGCGGCTGTCGGATAATGCCGGTTTCCGAATCGGGCAGTCGCCATGTCAAAGACCGCAGTTCGCCCGCAACGCGTGTTGATCGCCGGCGGCAGCCGTGGCATCGGCCTGGCAATCGCCCAGGCATTCGTGCGTCACGGCGCGCAGGTCTCGATCTGCGCACGCAATGCCGCCGGCCTTGCACAGGCTGCGAGCGCATTGGCAACGCATGGCGCGCCGGTGCACACACTGCCCTGCGACCTGGCCGACGCCACCCAGATCGATGCCTATGTACAGGCCGCCGCGCAGGCGCTGGATGGCCTGGACGTGGTGATCAACAACGCCTCCGGCTACGGACATGGCAACGACGATGCAAGTTGGCAGGCCGGACTGGATGTCGACCTGATGGCCGCGGTGCGCTGCAATCGCGCCGCGTTGCCGTATCTGCGCAGCAGCGATGCAGCCGTGATCCTCAACATCAGCTCGATCAACGCACAACGCCCAACCCCACGCGCGATCGCCTATTCCACCGCCAAGGCCGCGCTCAATTACTACACCACCACCCTGGCTGCAGAGTTGGCGCGCGAGCGTATCCGCGTCAATGCCATCGCACCGGGGTCCATCGAGTTCCCCGGTGGACTGTGGGACACGCGCAGCCGCGAGGAACCAGAGTTATATGCACGCATCCGCGACAGCATTCCGTTCGGTGGCTTCGGGCAGGTACAACACATTGCCGACGCCGCGTTGTTCCTTGCCTCACCACAGGCGCGCTGGATCACCGGCCAAGTGCTGGCGGTGGATGGTGGGCAGTCGTTGGGCGTGTGAGCAGGTAGCACAATAGCTCTGTCGGAGCGCGCTTGCGCGCGTTGAAGCGTTCCCGATGATGCCTCATCGCGCGCAAGCGCGCTCCTATACAAGCCAAGCAATCGACGCAGCTGCTACACCAGCTCCGCGGCCTCAACACTATGCTCGCCACGCGCCGGGGCCAGCGCTGCAGCCACCATCGCCGCAGCAATCCGTTCGGCCGGGTTGATCCGGAAGCGGCGTGGCAGGATCGGGCCGAGCGCGCCCAGCACCAGGCTGCCGAGATGTTCGCCGGTACGGCGCTCCTCGCGTTCGCCGCCGATCAGGCCGGGGCGCACGAAGGTGAGCGAGGGGAAGCCGATGTCGCGCAGATCGCGTTCCAGCTCGCCCTTGACGCGGCTGTAGAAGATGCGCGATTGCGCGTTGGCACCGGCCGCCGAGTTCAGCACGAAGACCGAGGTGCCTTGCGCACAGGCTGCGCGTGCGATGGCCATCGGGTAATCGTGGTCGATGCGGTAGAACGCCTCGCGCGAGCCGGCCTGTTTCATGGTGCTGCCCAGGGCGCAGATTGCCGCTTCCATGCGCGGTGCCGTCCAGTGATCGAGCCGTTCGAAGTCGATTACCTGATTGCGCAGCTTGGGGTGAATCTGCGTGAGCGGCCGCCGCGTGATCGCCACCACGCCCGTGCAGCGCGCGTCGGCCAGCAATTGCTGCAACACCTGCTTGCCGACCAGGCCGGTCGCCCCTGCCAACAAGACATCCATCAGGCCGTCCTCGCCATCAGCGCGCACCTTCGGAAACGATGCGCGCACTGCTGATGATGCGGTCGCGTTCCACCGCCAACAGTGTCAGCGAGTGCGCCGGCGCCTTCCATTCGCTGCCACCGGCCACCACGCGGCCGCCGTGGCGCGCGGTGTCCACCAGCACGCGCCAATGCTCGTCGTGCATCGATGGCAGGGTAAACGCCACGCTGGTGGAGGCGGCATTGATCAACATCAGCAAGGTCACGTTGGCGGCGATCTCGCGCAGGCCGGTGGTCGGCGAGCGGCCGTCCAGGCGCAGCATCAGCGCGCGCGCTTCCGGGTCGTGCCAGCCGGCTTCGTCCATCTCGTGGCCATCCGGTGCGAGCCAGGTCAGATCCTTCAGGCCCAGCGCTTCGTCGAACTTGCCATCGAAGAAACGCGCGCGATGCAGCAAGGGGTAACGCTGGCGGATGCGGATCAGGCGGCGCACGAACGCGGCTTGATCGGCGGCGGCGGCCTTGGTGGCCGCCGTCCAATCGATCCAGGTCAGCTCGTTGTCCTGGCAATACGCGTTGTTGTTGCCGTTCTGGCTGTGGCCGAATTCATCGCCGGCCAGCAGCATCGGCGTGCCTTGCGATAACAGCAACGTCGCGAGCAGGTTGCGCATCTGCTGGCGACGCAGCTGCTTGATCGCCGCGTCGTTGGTGTCGCCTTCGACGCCGTAATTGGCCGAGATGTTGTGGTCGCTGCCGTCACGGCCGTCCTCGCCGTTGGCCATGTTGTGCTTGCCTTCGTAACTGACCAGGTCGCGCAGGGTGAAGCCGTCGTGGGCAGTGACGAAATTGACCGAAGCGGTCGGCCGGCGGCCGCTGTGATTGAACAGATCGGCCGAACCGGTCAGGCGCGTGGCCAACTCGGCCAATTGGCCGCCGTCGCCGCGCCAGAACGCGCGTACGTTGTCGCGGAACTTGTCGTTCCACTCCACCCAACCGGGCGGGAAGTTGCCGACCTGGTAGCCACCGGGGCCGATATCCCACGGTTCGGCGATCAGCTTGGTCTGGCTGAGCACCGGGTCCTGGCGCACCGCATCCAGGAAGCTGCCGGAGGGATCGAAGCCATAGCGCTCGCGGCCGAGGATGCTGGCCAGGTCGAAACGGAAGCCGTCCACGTGCATTTCCTGCACCCAGTAACGCAGCGAATCCATCACCATGCGCAGCGCGCCGACGTTGGTCAGGTCGAAGGTGTTACCGGTGCCGGTGTCGTTGATGTAGAAGCGGCGATCGTCGGCCAGGCGGTAATAGCTGGCGTTGTCGATGCCCTTGAACGACAGCGTGGGCCCCAGCTCGTTGCCTTCGGCGGTGTGGTTGTAGACCACGTCCAGCAGCACTTCCAGGCCGGCGTGATGCAGCCGCGCCACCATCTGCTTGAACTCGGCCACGGTGCGCGTGGACATGTAACGCGCCTGCGGCGCAAAAAAGCCCAGCGTGTTGTAGCCCCAGTAGTTGCGCAGGCCTTTTTCCAGCAGATATTGGTCGTCGACGAACGCATGCACGGGGAGCAGTTCCACCGCGGTGACGCCGAGCGAGCTGATGTGGTCGATCAATTCGTCGGTCTTCAGCGCCGAGAAGGTGCCGCGCTCTTCCGGCGGCACTGCCGGGTGCAGCATGCTCAGGCCGCGCACATGCGCCTCATAGATCACCGTGCGGTTCCACGGCGTCTGCGGCGGGCGGTCCTGGCCCCAGGTGAAGGCCGGGTCGATCACGGCAGACTTGGGCATGAACGCGGCGCTGTCGCGGCGATCGAAGCTCAGGTCCTTGTCGCGGTGGCCGATGGTGTAACCGAACAGGTGCGGTGCCCATTTGAGCTCGCCGACGATCTGCTTGGCATACGGGTCCAGCAGCAATTTATTGTGGTTGAAGCGGTGCCCGGCCTCGGGCGCGTAGGGGCCATGCACGCGGTAGCCGTAGAGCTGGCCCGGGCGGGCATCCGGCAGGTAGCCGTGCCAGACCTCGTCGGTGTATTCGGGCAGTGCGATGCGTTCCTGCTCGCGGCCACGCTCGTCGAACAGGCACAGCTCCACGCGGGTGGCATTGCGCGAGTACAGCGCGAAGTTGACGCCCAAGCCATCCCAGGTGGCACCGAGCGGATTGGGACGGCCTTCGCGGATGCGCGAGCGCTGAGTGAACTTGCGAGTGGCCATCGGTAACTCCTTAGAACGGTGAACTCAAGACGGTGTGCGATTGCGTTTGCAGCGGCAGGTCATCCTGCACGGGCGTGGTACTGCGCCCGTGCAAGGTGACAAAGGCCGCGTTACTGGCGTGCAGTGATGGGCGTGACCGTATGCTCGGCGGCCTGCTCGGCGGCGCGCTCTTCGGCATCCACCAGGCGCTCGGCCATGGCCCAGTGGCGGTCCGCGTGCCCGTCCGGGCGGCCTTCCGCTTCCCAGATCTCCTGTGCCAACTGGGCAAGCCGGGCTTGCCGTTCCATGTCGTTCATTGCGTACGTTTCTCTCGGGGGGTCACTTATTGGGACAACAACACAGCCACCGGCGCGCGTGCAAACACCATCGATAGCGCCAGGCGGCCGCGCTGCGGCTGCAGCGTGCTGCCGTCGAGCACATTACGGTATGTGCCCTCCGCCAAGGCTAACGTTGCCTGACCCCAGGTGGCCGGCGGCACCAGCAACGGCAGGTCGCCCTCGTCTTGCGCGCCAGCACCCAAGCGGGTGACTGCAACCACCAATGCCTGCCCGCGGTACTGGCGACGGAACGCCAACACCTGCGCATCGCCACTGACAGCCACGTTCAACGGCTGATAGTCGCCCTTCGCAAACAGCGCCGGATGTTCGCCACGTAGCTGGAGCAGCAGCGCGGTGAGCCGCGCCTTGACCGCGCCATCGCGCCAGCCACGCAGCAGGGTATTGAAGTCGCGCGCCTGCGCCAGCCACTGCTGGCGTTGCGCGTAATCGACCGGGCGGCGGTTGTCCGGGTCCACCAGCGACAGATCCCAACCTTCGGTGCCCTGGTATAGATCGGGCACGCCGGGCACGGTCAGGCGCAGCGTGGTTTGCACCAGCCCGTTGCGCGCGCCGGCGGCGGCGATGTGGTTGCTGGCGCGCAGCAAGGCGCGACGCAGCGGCAACCCGGCGCGGCTGCTCAGCACCTGCTCCACCGTTGCCTGCACGGCCTGTTCGTAGGCGGCCGAACCATCGGTCCAGCTGGTATGCAGCTTGGCTTCGCGCACCGCCTTGAGCAGCCACTGCGCCACGCGCTCGGCGTAGGCGGCCAGCGGCTCGGCCTGGTCGGCGCCCAACCCGATCGGCCATGCGGCCACCAGGGTCTGCCACAGCATCTGCTGGTCGCCACCGGCCAGGGCGGGCGATTCCAGCGCTTCGGCCAGGGCATCGAACTGGGCACTCTGCTCGACCCACCACCGCGGCTGTTCGGACAGCACCGCCAGCCGCATGCGCAGGTCTTCGCCGCGCTTGTGATCGTGCGTGGCGGTGGCCAGCAGCGCGCGGGGGTAATGCTTTGCACGCTCGGCATTCTGCGCGTGGAACTCGGCGGCCTCGTTGGCGAAGTGGGTCGGATGGCTGCCGACCTCGTTGCGCGACAGCAGCACGCCATGCCGGTAGAACGCGGTGTCTTCCACCGACTTGGCATTGAGCGGTGCGGACAACTGCTCCACGCGACGACGCAAAATGCGCCGCAAGGCGACCTGCGCGCGATCGGCGCCGGCATCGTCGAGCAGCCAGCGCTCGATCGCGTCGACGGCCGCAACGATCGACTCCGGCATGCCCTCGCGCGCCTGCGCGGCAGTGGCGCGCAGGCGCTCGGCTTCGCTTCCGGTCACGCCCTTGGCACCGGCGTAGGTGCGGTATACCGGAAACCAGCGCAGCAACACGCACAGGCCGCGCGCCAGCATCTGCGGACTGAACTCGCGCGTTGGCGGGTCCAGTCGCGCCAGTGCCGACAACGCACCCACGGCGCGATTGAATTCGGTCTGCAGCGGGCCGCGCAGGATCTCGTCGCGTGCGCTGCGCTCTTCCTGTGCGAAGTCGCCACTGCGCCCGCTCACCTTTTGCCAGGCACGCGCCAATGGCTTGAAGCCGGCCGGGTCATGCAGCACGCCGCCGACCTGGTCCATGAAGTCGTAGCCGGTGGTGCCATCGCAGGGCCAGTCGGCCGGCAAGGCTTCGCCGGGCGCCAGGATCTTTTCCAGATACAACCCCAGCGTGCCGGGCTTGAGGCCACGCGTGCGGCCGGCCGCATCCAGCCGGCTGCGCAGCTTGCGCACATAGCCGGTGGGGTCGGTGAGCCCGTCCACATGGTCGATGCGCAAGCCATCCAGGTGACCTTCGGCCACCAGCCGCAGCGGCAGCGCATGCACCGCGTCGAACACGGCCGGCAGTTCCACCCGCAGCGCCACCAGCGAGGTGATGTCGAAGAAGCGGCGGTAGTTGAGCATGTCGTTGCCCACACGCCACCAGTTCAGGCGATACGGTTGGCGCTCGATCAACTTGTGCAGGCGGCCATCGCCGCGCTTGGCGCCGTCGTTGTAGTCGCGCAGCCACTGCGCGCGTGCCGCTTTGTCCGGCACCTCCAGCGTCTGCGCGCGGATCGGGTAGCGCTGGTCGTAATGCGCCAGTGCGGCACTGCCGTCGTCTTCGACCACCAGGGTGATCAGACCGTCGGCCAGCGCGGTGGCATACGGGCGGTCCAGCACGGCCAGCCACAACTTCCCATCGCGCCCAGGCGCACGCCAATCGATGTCGAACCAATCGGCGTGCCTGGCGCTGCGGCCGTTGCGCAACACATCCCACCACCAGGCGTTTTGCGCGTGCGTGGCCATGTGGTTGGGCACGATGTCGGCGATCAGGCCCATGCCGTGTTCGCGTGCGGCTTGCGACAACGCGACCAGTGCCTCTTCGCCACCGAGCTCGGGATTGACCACGGTCGGGTCGATATTGTCGTAGCCGTGCGTGGAGCCCGGCACCGCGGTGCCGATCGGCGACAGATATAGATGGCTGATGCCCAGGCCGGCGTAGTACGGCACCTGCGCGAGCGCGTCGTGCAGGGTGAAGCCGGCATGCAGCTGCAGGCGGGCGGTGGCGCGGAGGTCGATCATGGGTGCGGTTCCGTAACGGCCGCGACGCGACGCGCCTCGGCAAAGCCCTGCAGCGCCGTGCTCAGGCGCGCATGCGGCAAGGGATCGGGCAGGCGTCGACGCCAGTTGGGATGGACCTCGACGGTGCCCGGCAGATTGGGTTGTTCTTCCAGCGCCAGCGCGTCTTCCGCCGGCAGCAAGGCCAGGGGCGACACGCTGGTGGCGGTGAAGCGCAGCGCGCCCAGCAGCGGGTCGTCCGCCGCGGCCAAGCCGGCGTGTTCAACCGCCGCATCCAGCCGCGCGACATCCTTGCTGCGGTCTTTGGTGTCGCCGTCTGCCTGCGCAGGCGCGATCAACTCCAGCTTGCGCCGCCAGGCGATGTCGCGGCCTGCACGCCAACCGGTAAGCGTGGGCAGATCGTGCGTGGTGGTGGTGGCGATGGCATCGGGTCGCCACAACGCCGGCGCGACAAACGCGCCGTCTTCGTCGCGGGTGAACATCAAGACATCGATACCCATGACGCCGCGGCGCGAGAGTTCTTCGCGGATGCCCGGCGGCACCACACCCAGGTCTTCGCCGATGACAATCGCGCGATGCCGCCACGATTCCAGCGCCAGCAGATTGAGCAGATCGTGCAGCGGGTAGGCCAGATACGCGCCCTCGTTGGAGCCGGCGCCATCGGGTACTACCCACAGCCGCATCAGGCCAAGAATATGATCGATGCGGATCCCGCCGCGGTCGCGCAGCACCGCGCGCAGCAGCGCGATATACGGGGCAAAACCACTGCGCCGCAGCGCAGTAGGCGAATACGCACCGATGCCCCAATGCTGGCCATCGGCATTGAAGGCATCCGGCGGCGCGCCCAGCACCAGGCCACGCAACACGGTATCTGCAGCGGCCGCGGCTTCGGCGCCGTTGGGGTCGAAGCCCACCGCCAGATCGGCGATCAAGCCGATCTTCATGCCACGCTCGTGCGCCTCGCGTTGCGCATCCGACCAACTGCGCGCGGCCAGCCACTGGGTAAATACATGCAGCTGCGGGTCGTTGTCGCCGAAATCGCGCGCAGCAAAGCGTGCGAAGCCGTCCAATGCGTCGCCGCCCGCATTGCGGAAGGCGAGCAGATCGGCATGGTCCGGTGCCACGCGCGCGTGCAGATGGCGCAGCAATGTCCACTTGGCCTGCGCCGAAGCCGGCCAGTCGATCAAGGTGTTGCCGTGCAGCGTGTCGAAGCGCTGACGCAGGCCGTCGACCTCGGCGATCGCCTCCAGTGCCAGCTCGCCCAGCACGCGCACCGGCGCGGCATGCAAGGGATCGAAGAAGCGCCGGTCGCTGGGCGAATACGGGCTGTAGCCGCCGGTGACCGGGCGCGAGGCATGCACCGGACTCAGTGCCAGTGCATCGGCGCCGGCCAGTGCCGCATGCCGCAACCATTCCACCGTGCCGGCGGCATCGCCGATGCCTCCGTCATCGAGACTGCAGGCCGAATAGACCTGCAAGGCCATGCCCCAGGCACGCGGCGCCGGCTGGCCACAGGCGTCGGCCACGCTGAAGCAGCGTTGCGGCGCGACGGCCACCTGCTGGGTCAACGCGCCGATCTGCAGCGTCCAGTAACCGAAGCGCTGCGGTGCGCGCAGCTGCCCTTGCGCATCGGCACGTGCGTCTTCGCTGGCACCCGCCTCATCGGTCCAGCGGCCGCTCGCGTCGGCGGCAACCCGCAACGCAAGCAGCTCGCCCACCTGCGCCGTGAGCAGCGGCGCCGGCTCGTCGGCCTGCGCCTTGCAGCGGCGCAGGCTGTCTTCACGCTGCGCTGCGGTAGCGGCGGGCAACTCCAACGCGGTCAGCACCGCATGCACCGATTGCTCGGACACCTGCCGTGGCTGGTCGCTGGCATCCACCCAATCCACCATCACTCCGGCCGCCTCAGCCAGTGTGTGCAGGTCATTGCCGCCCGGCGCGCGCGTACTCACGATTGCGCCTCGTGCCAGGCGATGAAGCCATCCACCGGCAGTTCCTGCGCGTCGGCAGCGACATTTTCAACATGCGCCACGCGTCCGCGCACCGGCGGCAACGGCACCGCCTGGGTTCCGACATTGAAGGCGATATGCCACAGCCCGCCGGGCAACTCCCAACTGGCTGTCAGCGCGCCATCGGCAAGCACACTGGCACGCACGGTGCGCGCCTGCGCCAACCCCGGCACCAACCACTGGCGACGCGCCTGCAGCAGCGCGGTGAACCAGATTGCCCAGTGCGCGCCCTCGCCTTGCGCTGCGTCCTCGATCGGCGAACGCGACGCCTCGAAGGTGGCATGGCTATTGGGGTCGGGAATGGTGGCGCGCTGCGCCTCGTCGGCGAACGCGGCGAAATGGGCGAACTCCTTGCGGCGGCCTTCGCGCACCGCATCGTCCAGCGGCGGGCCGAAGTCGGTGAAGAACAGGAACGGCTGCGTCGCGCCCCACGGCTCGCCCATGAAGAACAGCGGAATCATCGGCGTCAACGCGGTCAGCGCCAAGGCGGCACGCAACCGTTGTGGCGACACCAGCACGCTCAGTCGTTCGCCGCGGGCGCGGTTGCCGATCTGGTCGTGGTTCTGCGCAAACACCACAAATTTGTGCGGCGGCAGCGCACCGCTGGGCTCGCCACGCACATGCCCACGCGGGTCCGGCTCGCCCTGGTAGGCGAAGCCTTCGCCCAGCACGCGCGCAAGATGCGCGGTGGGCTTGTCGGCGAACGCGGCGTAATAGCCTTCTTCTTCGCCAGTCAGCAGCACATGCAAGGCGTTATGGAAGTCGTCGTCCCATTGCGCGGTGTAGCCGCGTTGCAGCTGCGAGGCTTGGTTGGCCTCGTTTTCCAGCACCAGATGCACGTGGCGGCCGGCCGGCAGGCTGGTCTCCACGGTTTCGCGCAAGGTGTCCAGGAATGCGTTCGGCGTGATCGCGTGCACCGCATCCAGGCGCAGTCCGTCGAAGCCGTATTCGTGCAGCCACATCAGTGCGTTGTCGAGGAAGTAGCGCTGCACCTGCGGCTTGCGGAAGTCGATCGCCGCGCCCCACGGGGTGGGCTTGTCTTCGTTGAAGAACGGGCCGGCGTAGCTGTGCAGATAATTGCCGTCCGGGCCGAAGTGGTTGTAGACCACATCCAGCAGCACCATCAGGCCATGCCCGTGCGCGGCATCGATCAGCGCCTTCAGCGCGTCGGGGGTGCCATAGGCCTCGGCAGGTGCGTACGGCAGCACGCCGTCGTAGCCCCAGTTGTGCGCACCGGGGAACGCGCTCACCGGCATCAGCTCGATGGCGGTGATGCCCATTGCCGCCAGCTGCGGCAACTGCGCCTGCACCCCGGCATAGCCACCGCAGGTGCCCACGTGCAACTCATAGATCACCGCTTCGTCCCACCGCCGCCCCTGCCACTGGGTGTTCTGCCAGGCGTAGCCATCGGTTGGCTGGACCGCGCTGGGGCCGTGCACGCCCTCGGGCTGCCAGCGCGAGGCAGGGTCCGGCACCGGCTCGCCGCCGTCGACGCTGTAGCGGTAGCGCGCATCGGGGGCGCAGTCGATCACGGCGCTGAAGAAGCCATCCTGCGCCGCCTGCAGCGCGCCGCGCGTGCCGTCGTCGAAGACCACCTCCACGGTGTTGGCCTGCGGTGCCCAGAGTGCGAAGCGCACCTGTCCCTCACCCGCCGGCCAGGCGCCCCAGGCCGGGGTGATGTCGTTGCGCTGGTTCATGGTTATTTCTCCGCTTGCAGATAGATCGTGGCTAGCGGCGGCAGCGTCAGGCGCAGACGTTGCGCATGCCCGTGCATGCCCATCGGCTCGGTCGCAAGACGACCGCTGTTGCCGAGGTTGCTGCCGCCGTAATGGGCACCGTCGGTGTTGAGGATTTCGCGCCAGTGGCCGGCACGCGGTACCCCCACGCGATAATGGTGAAGCGGTTGCGGGGTGAGGTTGCTCACCGCCAGCAACGGTGCACCGCCATCGGGATCGTGGCGGATGAATGCCAGCACGCTGTTGCGCGCATCGTCGGCCACGCTCCAGTCGAAGCCTTCGGCGCGATGGGTGCCGCGATACAGCGCCGGGGTGCGGCGCAGCGCAGCGTTGAGGTCGCCCACCAGGTGCTGCACGCCACGATGCGGCGCGCCGTCGAGCAGGTGCCAGTCCAGCGACTGATCGTGATTCCAGCCGGCCCATTGGCCGAATTCGGCGCCCATGAACAGCAGTTTGTCGCCCGGGTGCGCCCACATCAGCGCCAGATACGCGCGCAGGTTGGCGAAGCGGCGCCAGTCGTCGCCCGGCATCTGCCCAAGCAGCCCACCGGTGCCGTGCACCACTTCATCGTGCGAGATGGGCAGCACGAAGCGCTCGTCGAACGCGTACACCAGCCCGAAGGTGAGCTGGCTGTGGTGCTGCGCACGTTCGGCCGGATCGCGCTGCATGTAGCTCAGCGTGTCGTGCATCCAGCCCATGTTCCACTTGTGCGTGAAGCCCAGGCCGCCATCGCTGATCGCGGCGGTGACCCCCGGCCAGGCGGTGGATTCTTCGGCAATGCTGAGCACGCCGGGAAACTGCGTGGCGATCTCGCGGTTGAGCTGGCGCAGGAACGCCACCGCTTCCAGGTTCTCGCGGCCGCCATGCGCATTGGGCACCCACTCGCCTTCGGCACGGCCGTAGTCGCGATACAGCATCGAGGCCACCGCATCCACGCGCAGGCCGTCGAGGTGGTAGTGGTCGATCCACTCCAGCGCGCTGCCGAGCAGGTAGGCGGTCACTTCCGGCCGGCCGTAGTTGTAGATCAGCGTATTCCAGTCGCGATGCATGCCTTCGCGTGGGTCGGCATGCTCGTACAGCGCGGCGCCGTCGAACTGCGCCAACCCATGCGCATCGTCGGGGAAATGTGCGCTGACCCAATCCAGGATCACGCCGATGCCGGCGCGGTGGCAGGCATCCACAAACTGCGCAAACCCGTCCGGGCTGCCGTGACGCGCGGTGGGCGCATACAGGCCCAGTGGCTGATACCCCCAGGAACCGCCGAACGGGTGCTCGGTGATCGGCAGCAATTCGATATGGGTGAAGCCGAGCTGCTGCACGTAAGGAATCAGCTGCTCGGCCAGCGTTGGCCAGTCCAGCGGCTGGTTGTGGCCATCGCGGCGCCAGGAGGCGGCGTGCACCTCGTAGATCGACAGCGGCGCCGGCACGGCGCTGGGGTCGCGCTTGGCCATCCACGCCGCGTCGGTCCACGCAAAGGTGCCGGTGCCAGGCACCACCGACGCCGTGGCCGGGGGCAATTCGGTCTGCCGCGCGACCGGGTCGGCCTTGAGCAGCACCCGCGCATCGGCCGCAGTGACGGCGTATTTGTAGCGCGTGCCGGCTTCCACGCGCGGCAGGAACAGTTCCCAGAAGCCGCCGGTACGCTGCCGCATCGGGTGGCGCCGCACGTCCCAGCCATTGAAGTCGCCAACCACCGCCACGCGTTGCGCATGCGGCGCCCACACTGCAAAGCGCACGCCCGGCACATCACCGCACTGCACGTGCTGCGCGCCCAGCGCACGGCGCAAGGCCTGGCCGTCGCCGGCAGCGATCTGCAGCAACAACGATTCGTCCAGCGTGGCCGCGAACGCGTACGGGTCTTCGATCTCCTGCACCACGTCCGGCCACACGATCCGCAGCCGGTATGGCCCTTCGAGGGCAAGCGTGCCTTCGAATACGCCGTCGATCGGGCTGGCCTGCATGCGCGCCAGCAACTTGCCGCGCGGGTCGATCAACCCCATCGCCTCGGCGCCCGGCGCCAACACGCGCACCTGACGGCGGCCATCGGCCAGCGGGTGCGGCCCAAGCAACGCAAATGCGTCGGCCGGCAATCCATCGGCCAGCGCCTGCAGGGTCTGCGACATTTCCGAGAGCCCTTCCGTGGTCACGCCGTCTGCTTCCGTATCCTGCTCCTGCACGCCCTGCCGTTCGCTCATGACACCGTCGCAAGCGCGGGCGCGGTTGCAGCGGTGCGTTCGTAGAGAGACAGGTATTTCTTGCCGGCCACGTCCCAACCGCTGGGCCGCAGCATGGCCGCGCGGCGCATCGCCGACAGCAGGCTGGGCAAGCGGAAGGTGCGGAAGGCGCGCTCCAGGCAGCGGCGCAACGCTTCCACGCTGGCGTGCTGGAACAGGAAGCCGGTGACGCCATCGTCCACGGTGTCGATCAGCCCGCCGGTGGCGTGCGCAATCGGCAGGCAGCCAAAGCGCTGCGCGTACATCTGGCTCAGGCCACAGGGCTCGAAGCGCGAGGGCATGAGCAGAAAGTCGGCACCGGCGAACATGCGCCGCGCCAGCCCTTCCTCGAAGCCGATGAAAGCGCCGATCTGGCCGGGATAGCGCCGGGTCAGCTCGGCCACCTGGCGCTCGATCTCCGGCTCGCCGCCGCCGATCACTGCGATCTGGCCGCCGGCGGCCACGATCTGCGGGGCGACCTCGCAGATCAGGTCCAGGCCCTTTTGGTGCACCAACCGCGACACCACCGCAAACAGCGGGCCGGTGCTCTCGCGCAGCCCGAACGCCTTGCGCACCTGCGTGGCGTTGGCCTGACGGCCCTGCCACTGGTTCACGCTGAAGTGCGAATCCAGGTATTCGTCGGTGCGCGGGTCCCAGCTGGCGTCGATACCGTTGACGATGCCGGTCAGCGCGCCCTTGGCGGCGCGACCGGCCAGCAGCCGGTCCAGGCCACAGCCCTGGGCCGGGCCGGTGATCTGCTTGGCGTAGCTGACGCTGACGGTGTTGACGTGGTCGGCATTCACAATACCGCCGCGCAGGAACGACATCTGCCCGTAGAACTCCAGCTCGGCCACGCGCTCGGCGGGGATGCCCAGCGCAGCCGCCATCGAATACGGCACCAGCCCCTGGTAGGCCAGGTTATGGATGGTCAGCAGGCACGGCGTGGTGCCGCCGGACCAGCGCACATAGCCGGCGGCCAGCGCACACGGCCAGTCGTTCAGGTGCAGCAGGCGCGGCTTCCAGCCCAGCCCGGCATGGCCGGCGGCAATTTCCGCGGCGGCATGCGACAGGGTGGCGAAGCGGATTGCGTTGTCTTCGAACTCCGAACCGCTGGCGCTCACATACGGCGAGCCGTCGCGTTCGAACAGTTCCTTGGACAGCAGGATATAGATGGGCAGCCCGTCGGACTGCACGATGCGGCCGATGTCGCAGGCCGGTAGCGCGGCATGCGCCAACACGCGGCCGACGATTTCCACCTTGCCGGCGCGCTCGAGCACCGCGCGGTAGCCCGGGATCAGTACGCGCACGTCGTAGCGATGGCGCAACGCGCGCGGCAGTGCGGCCGCTACATCGCCCAGACCGCCGGCCTTGATGAAGTCCGCCATCTCCGACACCACGAACAAGGCCCCGCGCGTGTCCGCCAGCGACACCGGCAGGCGCTCGTGGTGACGGATGAAGCGGCCGCGCGCATCACGCGGTCGCCCGCTCTTCTTCAGAGTAGGGAGCATCGTGCTGCGCTCTAAGCGTGCGGTGGTAGCGTGAAGCGGCATCATAGCAACCATCTAAACATCCGTCGTAATGTGGGGTGAGACGGAAAAACGGCGAAGCGGAAACCACCGTCTGCCGATTCAGCCAGACGACTTGCTACGAATGAGGAGCGGGGCCAACGCGCGTACTCCACGGTGTCCTTGCCGACGAATTTACACCCCGACCAAATAAAATATGCGTGAACACGTGCTGACTTTTCTGCGACAGGCTACATTTCTTTGCGCACAGCTGCGCATACGCGCAGGCATAAGCACGTCATTGCAGTGCGATGACATCCCCGTATCGGTGCATACGCAGTGAGATGCACCCGGTGCGGGAGAACTCTGCCGCGTTCGTCGTCACCTGGATAACTTGTTCATCGACGCGTCCGCGTCACTTGTCGCGACGGCGCTTCGCGCATTGCCTGCATGCTGTTGCTGCGCGCTACGGCCCGGCTTGCTCAAGCGGCCCGTGCCCGCGCCGATAACGAGCGTTAGTAAAAGACCTTTCGAGACCCCGGCGCATGGCAGACCAGCCCGACCCCTCAAGCCGCCCGCGTGGCGGGCTGCGCCGTCTGTTGCCCTGGGGCGGCGCGGATACTGCGCGCCCCGCCGCTGCCTTGCCCGCAGTGATCAACGGCGAGCGCGGCGGGCAGGGCCTGTCCGCACATCAGCTGGTGCCGGCCAAGGCCAAGTCCGGCGCGCACGACCCCGCCGCCGCCACTGCCTTGCTGATGCGGCTGTTCTCGCATGCCGCGCATCCAGAGGCGCTGCTGCTCGCGTTCGCCGAAGGCATCGCCAGCCTGCATGGCGAACTCGGCGACATGGGCGTGCGCCTGAGCGCGGCGTATGCGGCCGGCGATTGGCCCGGCTACGGCCGCACGCTGCGCCAGCTGATCGACAAATACATCCGCACCATCGATATCGGCGATTCGCTGGCCGAAGGCCGCACCGAAGCCGAACAGCTGCGCGACCTGCTGCGGCATGCGCTGGGCAATGCCCTGGCCACCCTATTGCAACGCAGCCCCGAGCTGGCCGAAGAGGCCCAGACATTGGCCTCGGCGCTGCGTCACTGGCGTCCGGGGCATGAACTGATCACGCTGGAACAGCGCCTGCGCGAACTGAGCCACCAGATCGGCCTGCGCGCCGACGATGCCAGCGAGCAGCAGAACCTGTTGTTGGGCTTGTTTGACCTATTGCTGGAGAACGTCGGCGAACTCCTCGACGATCGCAGCTGGTTGCAGGGCCAGATCTCGGTGGTGCGGCAGCTGCTGGCCGGGCCGCTGGACGTGGAATCGATCGAGCAGGCGCGCGGCACCCTGCGCGAGGTGATCTACAAACAGGGCCTGCTCAAACAGGGCATCGCCGATTCCAAGACCGCCATGCGCGAGATGATGGTGTCCTTCGTCGACCAGCTCGACGGCATGGCCACCAGCACCGGCGAGTACCATGACCGCGTTGCCGGCTATTCGCAGGCGATCGGCGACGCTCGCAGCATTCCAGATCTTAATCGCCTGCTGCAGGACGTGCTGCAGGACACCGCCGGGGTGCAGGCGCAGGCGCTGGCCGCGCGCGACGAGCTACTGTCCGCACGCCGCCAGGTCGAAGACGCCGAACAACGCATCGCCTCGCTCGAACAGGAGCTCAACGCCGTCGCCGGGCTGGTACGCGAAGACCAACTGACCGGCGCGCTCAACCGGCGCGGCTTTGAAGAACTGTTCCAGCGCGAGGCGGCGCGCACCCAACGCAGCGGCCAGCCGCTGTGCGTGGCGATGCTGGATCTGGACGACTTCCGCCGGCTCAACGAGGCACACGGCCACGCCGGCGGCGACGCCGCGCTGCGCCACACCGTGGACGTGGCCAAGGCAGTGTTGCGCACCACCGATGCCATTGCCCGCTTCGGCGGCGAAGAATTCGTGCTGCTGCTGCCGGACTCGACCATTTTCGAAGCCAGCGCCGCGGTCATCCGCCTGCAACGCGCCCTGGCGCAACGCTCCTTGCTGCATGAAGACGTGCGGATCTTCATCAGCTTCAGCGCAGGCGTGGCGCTGCGCCACACCGACGAAACCCAGGACGATGTGATCCGCCGCGCCGACCGCGCCATGTACGACGCCAAGGCGGCCGGCAAGAACCGGGTGATCAGCGCGGACTGATGCTCAACACCCGGCGTGTGCATCGCTGGCGTGGCAGGCCGGGCGCGTTCAAGCGCGAATGCCCGGCGCGGTGACCAGGTCGGCCCGGGCAATACGGCATTGGTCAGGACGCCGCTGCGGCGCCCGATCAACGCCGGCGCCAGGCATCAATGGGCCGCCTTGGTCCCGCGCAGCTTCTGGAACCCGATGACCGCCGCCAGCACCACCGCGCCGGCGACCACGCCGACCATCATGTTGCCCAGCGCTTCGACCAGCCAGCCCAGGCCACCGGCCGACGTGGCCAGGTCCATCACTGTGTGGTGAAGGATGGGGATGTCCTTTACCAAAATGTGGCCTCCCACTAAAAACATCGCAACCGTGCCAGCCACCGATAGAAACTTCATCAGCCATGGCGCACCGATCAAGATGCCGCGGCCAAACGCAGCCAACGCCGTGCCCTTCTTGCTGAGATACAAGCCTAGGTCGTCCAGCTTTACGATGGCGGCGACTAAGCCGTATACGCCGACGGTCATGACCAATGCGATCGCCATCACGGTCAAAACCTGCTGTTCAAAAGGCGCTTCCTGTACCGAGCCAAGCGTGAGCACGATGATTTCGGCCGAGAGGATGAAGTCGGTGCGGATCGCGCCCTTGACCTTGTCCTTCTCCAGCGCCACCACATCGACCTTCTCATCGGCCAGCGCGCGAGTGCGCTCGGCGTGCCGCTGCGCTTCTTCCGCTTCGTCGTGCAGGAACTTGTGCGCCAGCTTTTCCACGCCCTCGAAGCACAGGTAGGCACCGCCGATCATCATCAGCGGCATCACCAGCGGGATGTTGTAGCCGCGCCCGCGCAGCCAGGCCTCCAACGCACTGATCGCCAGCGCTGCCGGCACCAGGATCACCTTGTTGACCAGCGAGCCCTTGGCCACCGCCCACACCACCGGCAGTTCGCGGTCGGCGGTGACGCCGGTCACCTGCTGCGCGTTGAGCGCCAGGTCGTCGCCCAGCACGCCGGCGGTCTTCTTGGCCGCGACCTTGGTCAGGATGGAAACGTCGTCCAGCAGCGTGGCGATGTCGTCGAGCAGGGTGAACAGGCTGGCACCGGCCATGCGCAAGGTCCTTCGTGGTGGTCATGCGTGAGTGGGCGTGAATTCTCGCCGATCCCGCCGCCGCGTGGGGTGATGGCAGACGGTCGCGCGGTCATTGCGGGCCGATGCCGGCACTACGGCTGCATCGTCAGCCTGCGCCGCGCCTGGGCCAGGCAGCGCGCGCACCACGGCCATGGCGTGCCTGGATTCACCAGGCGACGACCCGGCGCTGGCCACACTCGCCGCCTGCATGACGCCCGGAGATGGCCTTTGAGTCCCAACGATCCGCACCGCACATCGGCCTCTGCCGCGACCCCGGCCGACCACGCCGTGGTGGGCGGCATGAGCCGGCGCACGCAGATCCTGCGGCTGCTGCTGCGCTATCGCGGGTCGGGCGTGTTTGCCGGCATGAACCTGGACCCGGCCGCCATCAACGAGTACGAAGTGCCTGCCGAAGGCACCCCGGACCAGTTTGTCTCGGACCTGGAATCGCTCGGCCCCACCTTCGTCAAACTGGGCCAGATGCTGTCCACGCGCCCGGACATCGTGCCGCCGGAGTTCGCCACCGCGCTGGAGCGCATGCAGGAGAACACCAGCTCGGTGCCGGTGGAGCGCATCCGCCAGATCATCGAGGAAGAACTCGGGGTCTCGGTCAACAAGGCGTTCTCGTTTTTCGACCCGGTGCCGCTGGGCTGCGCCTCGCTGGCACAGGTGCACCGCGCCGCGTTGCGCGACGGCACCCCGGTCGCAATCAAGGTGCAAAAGCCCGAGGTGGCCGCGCAGGTGCGCTCGGACCTGGACGTGCTCAAGAGCTTTGCCACCGCCGCCGACCGGCTGACCGGCATCGGCCGCCGCGTGCGCTTTGCCGACTGGCTGGGCGAATTCGGCAAGACCCTGCGCGCCGAGCTCAATTACGAAGACGAGGCCGAAACCCTGGTGCGCTTCGGCAAGCATCTCAAGCCCTTCCCGCTGCTGTGGATTCCGCAGCCGGTGTGGGACCTGAGCAGCCGCAAGGTGCTGACCATGCAGCTGGCCGAAGGCGTGCGCGTGGACAAGATCTCCGGCCTGCGCCGCACCGAACAGCCGATGGACAACCTGGCCGCCGAGCTGGTGAAGGGTTATCTGGACCAGATGTTCGTGCATGGCGAGATCCATGCCGACCCGCATCCGGGCAACCTGCGCGTGCTGCAGGACGGGCGCCTGGCCATCTTCGACCTGGGCATGGTCGCGCACGTGCCGCCGCGCCTGCGCGAGCGCCTGCTCAAGCTGTTGTTTGCCGCTGTCGATGGGCGTGGCGAGGAAGTGGCCGAAGAGACCATCGCGCTCAGCACGCGCCTGGAGGATTACGACGAGGACCGCTATCAGCGCGAAACCGGGCAGATGATCGCCCGCTACGCCGCGCACGACACCACCTCCGAAGGCCGCGTGGTGCTGGATCTGGTGCGCATCGCCACAGCGAACGGCCTGCGCACGCCGCCGGAACTGAGCCTGCTCGGCAAGACGCTGCTGAATCTGGAAGGCGTGTGCCGCGCGCTGTCGCCCAACCTGGATACACGCCGCATCGTCGAGCGCCATCTGCAGCACGTGATGCGGGCGCGGCTGAAAAAGTCCCTCTCTGCAGCCAACCTGGCCAGCGAGGCGATGGAACTGCAGCATCTGGTGCGCGAAGGCCCGCGCCGCATGTCCGAAATTCTCTCGCTGGCCGCGGAAAACCGCCTGCAGATGCGCGTCACCGGGCTGGAGGAATCGCATCTGATGGAAAGCCTGCAGAAGATCGCCAACCGCGTTGCGGCCGGCATCGTGACTGCCGCGCTCATCATGGCCTCGGCGCAGATGATGCGCATCGAAACCGGCCTGAAGCTGTGGGGCTACCCGGCCATTGCGATGGTGCTGTTCCTGCTCGGCGTTTTCTTGGGCCTGGGCATCGTGCTCAGCGCGTTGTTCTTCGACCGCCGCGTGCGCGCGCGCGAAGAGCGCGGGCATCGCTAGCGCGCGGTCGATCACGTCGCGCTGCTGCGTGTCTTTAGCAACGTTGGTCCATCCGCGTGCGCTAGATGCACACCCACATAGAGAAACAAGCAGCCAACAAGCCCCTCTCCCCGCGGGAGAGGGGTTGGGGTGAGGGTACGAGGCGGAGCCACTCATCCGTGCATCGACCGCACGACGCAACACGATCTCAAGTGGCCCCGGCGCGTGCACACCCGCATCGACCAACGCATCAACCCCATACCCCACAACGCAACAAACATTTCAGTCAGCTTCAGCGCGGCATAGTCCGTCATCCGGGTGTCATGATTCAGGTGACAAACAGGACATGGCGAGCAAGGCGTCCGGCACGCGCTCGCATCATTCTCCCACGGACGCTGCGCATGCATTGGATGTTGTTGGTTTCGTTGTTGCTGTTGCTGTGGCTGTTGGTCGCCTCGCCTCGTCTGGCGTGGCTCAAGGCTGGCCTGCTGTCGCTGCTGTTGCTAGTGCTCAGCGCCTGGGGATTGGTCGACCGGCTCAGTGGCGACGGCATCAATGCCGCAACGCTCTATCACCTGCGTGCGGACATGGACGGCGCCGGCGTCAGCGATTTCTCCGGCTACATCGCGGTCTTCATCGGCATGCTGCTGCTCTCGCTTAGCCCGCTGATACTGGTACGGGTACGACGCTTTCGGCGCCCGCGCGGTGGCGGTGCGGTGTTTGCGGCGTTCGTGGGCATGTTGCTCATCAGCATTGCAGTCAGCCCGCTGTATCGCGATGGCAAGCGTCTCTACTACCAGTTGCGCCCGGTCGATTACGCCACCGTGGTGCCGGAATACCAGGTGCCGCAGCAACCGCTGCAGAAACGCAAGAACATCGTCTGGATCTACGGCGAAAGCCTGGAACGCACCTACTTCGACGAAGACGTGTTCCCTGGCCTGACGCCCAACTTGCGTGCGCTGGCCACCGAAGCGGTGGATGTGCGCAACATCACCTCCACCGAAGGCAGCGGCTGGACCATTGCCGGCATGGTGGCCTCGATGTGCGGCGTGCCGCTCACCACCGCGCCGGGCGATGAAAACAGCATGGACCGCATGGGCATGTTCCTGCCCGAAGCACGCTGCCTGGGCGATTACCTCAAGGACCAGGGCTACCGCAATCACTACGTGGGCGGTGCCGATGCCAGCTTCGCCGGCAAAGGCCGTTTTCTGTCCAGCCACGGCTTCGATGTGGTACATGACGTGCACTATTTCCAGGACAAGGGCGTCGCGCCGAAGCACTTTTCCGCCTGGGGCGTGCACGACGACGTGTTGCTGGACGATGCCTGGGACAGTTTTCAGACGTTATCGCGGGCCGGCCAACCGTTCATGCTGACCACGCTGACCATGGACACCCATCACCCGGCCGGACACCTGCCGCTGGCGTGCAAGGGCCAGCACTACGACAGCGCCCTGGGCGACATCGGTCTGTTGCATGCGATCAAGTGCAGCGACCGGCTGATCGGCGAGCTGGTTGCACGCATTCGCAACAGCCGCTACGGCAACAACACCATCATCGTGATCGCGTCCGATCATCTGGCCATGCCGAACGATCTGAGCGATGTGCTCGCCAAGCAGAAGCGCGAAAACCTGCTGTTGTTCCTCGGCAAGGGCATCGCGCCACAACAGGTCGTCACGCATGCAGGCAGCACGCTCGATTCCGGTGCCACGCTGCTGCAATTGCTGGAACCAGGGATGCGCACGCTGGGCTTCGGCCGCTCGCTGCTGGCCAGCGATGCACCGCCCAGCGCCAGCGTTGCCGCCAGCCGCGACAGCGGCAAGGAGTACCCGCGCTACCTCGCCTTCGCGCGCACGCTGTGGACCGGGCAAAGCACCCGCATGCTGCGCGTCAATGGCAATGGCGACGTAGTGGTAGGCGTACAACAGGTGCGCCCACCGGTGCTGCTCGAATACGACGAAGACACCAATCTGAAAACGGTGTATCTGGAAAACACTTCGCGCCAGTTCGACCGCACCCATTCCGACGGCCCGTTGGCCTACGTGGACCGCTGCACCGCGTTCGAAGACGGCTCAGCCGATGGCGACTGGTGCGCGTTGGTGGTCGATCGCCAGCAGAACATGAAGCTGTATCGCGACCCGGACCTGACCCGCGGCATTGCCGTCGATGCGCCGTTGCACGCTACCCCGCAAGCCCCGCGCCCGCGCGTGCGCCAGCCCATCATGCTCACCCAGGCCGCGCGCAAGACCGATGCGGGCAGTTACATGCTCGAGCTCTACGCCAAGCGCCGGCCTACGCGCGCGTTCTGGGTCGAAGCGGTGTCCTCCGAGCGCAAGGTGGTATTGGCACAGCAATGGGTGGTGCCCGACGCCGCTGGACGCATCCGCATGCCGGTGGGCCTGGAGCATGCGGTGGAAGACCTGGAGATCCGCGCCTGGCTGGATTACACCGAAGACGTCAGCGTGGACGATCTGGCCTTGGTCAAGGACACCCCGGTGGCTGATCGCTCCTGATGTGAGCCGCTGCACCGCCATGAGGTCTGGCGCTGCTACTGCATCAACGGGGACGGCCCAAGATGGCCGCGTCCGCAGCACGCTCACGTTCTATCCAGCGCTACACAGCCACGCCAAATTCGCCGCCTCAATCTTCCGAAGCAGGCGTGCCATCCCCGGTCTCGCGCGCCACCGCTGCACCTGCACGGCTGAAGCGGATTTCCTGCGGCGATTGCAGCGCAATACCTACCGTTTCCATGCGCTGCAGCAGCGCGAAGAACAGCTCACTGCGCACGCCATAGGAATCGCGCGGACTGCTGACGTAGGCAAACGAATTGAAATTGACATGCCCGCCCGCCAGCGAATCGATGAAGACCGATGGCGCCGGCTCGGCCAATACCCTGGCATGCTCGGCGAACAAGGCCAGCAGCATGTCGCGCACCTTCGCCACGTCGGTTTCCAGCGGCACCGAGAACTGCAATTGCACACGGCCCATTGGATTGGACAGCGTCATGTTGCGCACGCTCTTGGTGATCAACTCCGAGTTGGGCACGATCAAGGTGGAGCAGTCGCCTACCTGGATTTCGGTGGCACGCACGCTGATCTTGCGCACATCGCCCTCCTGGTCGCCAATGCGCACCCAGTCGCCGATCTTCACCGGCCGCTCGGCCAGAAGGATCAGCCCGGACACGAAGTTCTGCGTGATCGCCTGCAGACCGAAACCGATACCCACCGACAAGGCACTCAACACCAGCGCCAAGCGTTTCAAGTCCAGACCCAGGGCAGTCAGCCCCCATACCACCACCACCAACCAGCCCAGATAACGCGCCACCGTGCTGATCGAATTGCGCGCGCCGGCATCGAGCTCGGTCTTGGGCAAGTAGGTGTTGAGCAGCCACTGCTGCACCACGTGCACCACACCCAGGCCCAGCACGAACACCAGCAATGCACGCACGACCGCAACCGGTGTGATGGTGAGCTCGTCGCTGAGATAGAGGCCGTGCGAGACGTTCTCGGCCCAGCCGGTGACCGCAGAGAGATTGGCGCCATACGGCGTGATCAGCGCCGCGATTCCCAGCAGGATCAACACGACACGGACGACGGCTGACAGCAGCAGACCCAGTTGCACAAGACGTCCGCTGCCTATGCCCGAAGCATGCGACAACGCACGGTTGAAGCGCCCCTCTGGATTGAAGATCCAGGTCAGCAGGTCGTCGGCAAATACCACCAACAAACCGAGCAGGCTGCAGATCAGCGTGATCCAGATGATCTGACGTGCGATAAACAGCGACAGATTGATATAGCCAAACAACGCCGCCAGCAGCGATACGATCACCGCCACATGCCCCAGCAGGCGGATCAGCACGATGACTCCGCCGCCACGCGACACCACCGGCGGCGGCTCGCTGCTATCGGCACTGGCGGCCCCGGCGCTTGCGGCACGCGCGCGCAACGACAGGCTCAGGCCGGCCAGTGCAGAAAGGATCAACCCGGCATACAACAACGCAGCCACCGCATCGGTCGCGGTGGTAGCGACGGCACTGGTGCGCGCCACTTCGTTGAGCTTCATCGCCATGCCGCTGAGCCAGCTCACCGCGGCGGTGGCCAGGCAATGCACGCGCAGCCGATCGACGGTGGCGTCGTCCAGCGGGAACAGCCGCCAGGTGGGTTGGTGCTTCATCAGCAGGCTGGCACTGAGCGAGCCGACAAAGGCGGCGATGAAGCTGATGAAGACGAACGCACCCAGCAACTCGTCCAGATCGGCCGGCACCTTGACAGTCGCACGCATGCTTTCGGCCAGCACCCAGGCAGCCATCCCAAGACTGAGCGTGCCGACCAGCAGGAACCACAGCGCCAAGCCGGAGCGTCGCAACCGCCCGCCCGGGGCACGCGACGCTGCATAACGCCGCCCCAGATGACGCAGAAAAATGCGTAGCGGGAAGGCCAGCAGCAGCGCGATGGCCACACCCGTCACCAGGCGGCCAACGCCGTTGGCCGCCGTGCCGGCGCGCACCGCCTGGACAGCATCGTCGTACAAGCCGCGCAGACGGGTGCGATCATCCGGCCATTGCTGCGCAATCTGGTTCCAGAACGCCGGCGATAGCGGCGAGGCAACGCGCGTGGACAGCTGCACGCTGAAAAGCTGCGCGCGCTTTTGTTCCAGGCGATCGGCGAGCTCACGGGCTTGCGAGTCCAGCAGATTGGCGCGCTTGAATTCTGCATCCAAGGCGTTTTTTTCTTTCTTTAACGCTTCGCGCTGCTTTTTGAGATCGGCCGCCTCGCCTAGCTGCGCATCACCCAAGCCGGCTAGCTGCGAACTGATTTGCTTGAGCGGTGGATCCAGCTGTCGCGCCAGATCCTGCGCCTGCCGCTGCGCCAGCGTTACCTGGTCTGTCAAAGAGCGCAGCAGTTCGGTATCGGCCTTCTCCAGCCCGGCCTCCCCCTGATCCAGTACCTTTTGCGCACTGTCCAACTGTGTTTGCGCGGTCTCCAGCAAGCTGTCCTCATCCTGGGCGAGCACCGCGCCTGCACAGACCAGCCATAGGCCGCAGCACAGCAGCACGCGCAACACCTTGCTCGAACGGGCAGACGACATAGAACGAAATCGGGACACAGGCAGGCATCGGACGGGCGCAGGACCGCGCGGTGCCGGCATCTTAAGCCACCGCCCCCACCCTGCCGCCCACCGCTAGGGCGGCGATTCATGCGGACGAAAGCGCAGCGTCCGGGGGAATGCGACGGGCCAGCCAACCACTGCATGAACATGCAGTGGCTTGTCACCTTGCGGCAACACCGAGCTGACGCAGAATCAAGCCACCGCTACGCAGACGTAGCGGATGACCGCGAAGGAGACACTCTATGCAGATTCAGATCCAGACCGACAAGCACGTGCCGCACGATCCGTCTGTTGTGGCGCATGTCGAAAAGACCTGCACCGCCCAGTTGGCGCATTTCGCCAGCGACATCACCCGCGTGGAAGTGCATCTGCGCGATGAGAACGGTCAGCGCGGCGGCGCGGCGGATCGAACCTGCAGCATCGAAGCGCATGTCGCCGGCCTGCCACCGATTGCGGCCACCAACAGCGCCGAAACCACCGCCTCCGCCGTCACCGGTGCCGCGCGCAAGCTGCGCACCGCCATCGAGCACGCACGCGGCAAGCAGCAGTCCAAGGCCACCGTTCCGCCGCCGGAAATGCTGTGACCTGAGATGCGCCTGGCAGGATGGCCTCGGCCACCCTGCCAACCGGCGCAGCGATGGTGTCGCAGTGCCACCAGGTCGCAACACTCGAAGCGCCGGCCACATGCTGATCCAGAAACGACATCGGCCCGCTGCAGTGACACTGCGGCGGGCCGACTGGTTTGGATCTGGTGCGCCCGGAGGGATTCGAACCCCCGACCAATGGCTTCGGAAGCCACTACTCTATCCGGCTGAGCTACGAGCGCCTGGCCGCGCATTATGCCAGAACAGCCGCCTCGCGCGTGACGGGGCCTGGCAAGACGTGACCTGCCGCTATGCCAGGCCGCAACCAATCGACACTCTGACCGGGTGGATGGAGGGCATGCCTTGCGCGCCCGCATGACCACGGCCAAGCCGCGCTGCTACCCTTCGCAACATGAGCAAGCACGGTGTCGAACAACTGCCGGCAGCGCGCGCGCTGACGTGGCCGCAGCGACTGGGGCAGTACTGGAAACTGGTCCGTGGCGATCGCCCGATCGGCAGCCTGTTGCTGCTGTGGCCTGCCTGGTGGGCGTTGTGGCTGGCCGCCGACGGCCTGCCGCCGCTGTGGACGCTGTGCGTGTTCACCGCCGGGGTGTGGCTGACCCGCTCGGCCGGCTGCGTGATCAACGACTACGCCGACCGCTGGCTGGACCCGCACGTCGAGCGCACCAAGTCGCGCCCGCTGGCCACCGGTGCGGTCTCCGGCCGCGATGCGCTGTGGGTGTTCGTGGTGCTGATGCTGGTGGCGTTCGGGCTGGTGCTCACGCTGAACTGGCTCACCGTGGCGCTGAGCGTGCCTGGTGTGTTCCTGGCCGCCAGCTACCCCTACCTCAAGCGCCACACCCATCTGCCCCAGGTCTATCTGGGCATGGCGTTCGGCTGGGGCATCCCGATGGCCTTCGCCGCCGTGCAAGGCAGCGTGCCGCTGCTGGGCTGGCTGCTGTACGCAGCCAACATCCTGTGGGCCACCGCCTACGACACCTGGTACGCCATGGTCGACCGCGACGACGACATCCGCATGGGCAGCAAGTCCACCGCCATCCTGTTCGGCACGTACGATCTGCTGGCGCAAAGCGCGCTCTATGCGCTGATGTTCGCCACCCTGGCGGCGGTCGGCCTGCGGGCCGATCTCGGCACGGCCTACTGGGCAGGCCTGGGCGTGGCGGCTCTGCTGGTCATCTACCAATTCCGCATCGCCCGCCACCGCGAACGCGGCCCCTGCTTCCGGGCCTTCCTGCACAACAACTGGGTAGGTCTGGCGATCTTTGTCGGCATCGCAGTGGCAGTGCGTTAGGGGCGGGATTCGGGAATTGGGAATTGGGAATTGGGATTCGGGAATTGGGAATTGGGAATTGGGAATTGGGAATTGGGATTTGGGATTTGGGAATTAGGGTCCGTGGATCCGGGATCTGGCATTTGGGATCCGGGGTTGGCAGGCGGCAGCGTTCGACAGACAAGGTCCTGTTGAAACATTTGCTCCCTCGCAACAAGCGTTGGCCTCTCCAACGTAAAGCCTGCGCCACAGAGAACCACTCCGCAGGCAACAAGCCCCTCTCCTACGGGAGAGGGGTTGGGGTGAGGGTACGGGACCAAGCAACGCCTGCAGCCCGCGCTGAAGTGTCTTTGGGCTATGACAGAGCCACCTCACACAGAAACCGCATCCACCCCCATCACGGCACCCGCGCGCACACCCACGCATCCACCCGCTGCACGCCCGCGCGCCGCAAGGCCCTGGCCGCCGCATGCAACGTGGCGCCGGTGGTCATCACGTCGTCCACCAGCGCCACATGTGCCGGCAACGCCCCGCGTGCCAAGAACGCATCGCGTACATTGCGCTGCCGCTCGATTGCGTCCAGCTCGGATTGCGGCGCGGTGGCACGGACGCGTCGCAGCACCGGCAGACACGGCAGCCGCAGCGCGCGGCCCAGCGGCCTGGCCAACTCAAGCGCCTGGTCGTACCCACGCTGGCGCAGGCGCTGCCGGTGCAGGCTCACCGGCACCAATGCCTGCGGTCGCGGCAGGCTGGCGCAGCGCCGGGCCATCAACTCGCTGAGCAGGCGGCCCGCCGCCAGGTCCTGATGGAACTTGAAGCGCCGCAGCAGCCCGTCCACCGGCCAGCGATAGGTAAAACAGGCATGTACGCGCTGCAGGGGCGGGGCCTGTTGCAGGCACTGCCCGCACAGCGCCGCCCCATCGGAGGCGAACAACTGGGTAGCGCAGCACAGACAGGCATGGCCATGCTCCGGCAATGCGGCCCGGCACGACGGACATAGGTCGCAATCGGCCATGCCCGCTTCCGCGCAGACCAGACACAGACTCGGCAACAGCAGCCGCAACACCCGGTGCGGCCACCTGTAAACCGATCCCACTTCTTCAAAGTTGACAGCTTCTTCCATGCTCACCAGACTGCCTGGCTTCCAAGCCGCTGACTGTCAGGAAACTCCGATGTCTGTTGCCGTACGCCATGACTGGGATCGCAAAGAGCTGCAGTCGTTGTTCGATCTGCCGTTTCCGGAGTTGCTGCACCGTGCGGCCAGCGTGCACCGCGCCCATTTCGATCCGACGGAAGTGCAGGTCTCCACGCTGTTGTCGGTCAAGACCGGCGGCTGCCCGGAAGATTGCGCGTACTGCCCGCAGGCGCAGCGCTACGACACCGGCGTGACCGCGCAGAAGCTGATGGAGACCGAAGAAGTCGTGGCCAAGGCGCGCCAGGCCAAGGCTGCCGGCGCCTCGCGTTTCTGCATGGGCGCCGCCTGGCGCTCGCCCAAGGAGCGCGACATCCCCAAGGTGGCCGCGATGATCCGCGAGGTCAAGGCCATGGGCCTGGAGACCTGCGCCACGCTGGGTATGCTCGACGCAGGCCAGGCGCGCGCGCTGAAAGACGCCGGGCTGGACTACTACAACCACAATCTGGACACCGCGCCGGATTACTACGATTCCATCATCCATACCCGCCACTACCAGGACCGTTTGAACACCCTGGAACATGTGCGCGATGTGGGTTTGAAGACCTGCTGCGGCGGTATCGTCGGCATGGGCGAAACCCGCGAACACCGCATCGGTCTGCTGCTGGCGCTGGCCACGCTGCCGGCGCATCCGGATTCGGTACCGATCAACCAGCTGGTGCAGGTGCCCGGCACCCCGCTGCACGGTACCCAGCAGCTGGACCCGTTCGAGTTCGTGCGCATGATCGCGGTCGCGCGCATCGCCATGCCCAAGTCGATGGTGCGCCTGTCCGCCGGCCGCGAAGCGATGAGCGACGAACTGCAGGCGCTGTGCTTCCTGGCCGGCGCCAACTCGATCTTCTACGGCGAGAAACTGCTGACCACCGGCAACCCCGACACCGAGCGCGACCAGGCCCTGTTCCAGCGCCTGGGCCTGCGCCCGATGCAGGTCACCGTCGATGCCGCCGAGCACGACCACCCCGGCACCGTGCATGCGGACATCACCCGCGGCGCGGCGTGCGAACACGCCGCATGACGGAGCACGCCGTTCCGGCGTGACCCCGCACTACGTCCAGTTCTTCAGAGCCGAGAAGGGCGGGCTGCAGCGTTCAACAGGCATCGCCGGCAGCCCATGCACCTCAAGCCCACCCCGCTGCCACCGGCCGTCGGTGCCAGCTGGGCGAGATGAGCGCGGCACGCTACGCTAGCGGCCCTTCTTTCGTTGTCGAACGCCCCCATGGCTCGCCCCGATCTGCACGAACGGATTTCGTCGCTGCGTAAATTGCGTGTGGCCCAGGAACGGGTGCGGGTGCGGCGGTTGGTGGGGCGCCGCGATGGCGTGCGGCTGGAGATCGACGGCCGCTGGCTGACCGGTTTCTGCTCCAACGACTATCTGGGCCTGTCGCAACAGTTCGAAGTGGTCGCCGCCTTGCAGGACGCCGCCGCGCGCGATGGTGCCGGCGCCACCGCCTCGCATCTGATCTGCGGCCACCACACCGCGCACGAAACGCTGGAACGCGAGATCGCCGAGTGGTTGGGCTACCCGTCGGCGTTGCTGTTCGGCAGCGGCTTCATCGCCAACCTGGCCGTGCAGCAGGCCTTGCTCAGCGAAGAAGACGATGTCTGCGTGCAGGACCGGCTCAACCACGCCAGCCTGCTCGACGCCACCCGCCTGGCCGGCTGCCGGCTGCGGCGCTATCCGCACCTGGACGTGGAAGGTGCGATGCGCCAGCTCAAGGGCGCACCCGACGGTGCGGCGATGCTGGCCAGCGACGGCGTTTTCAGCATGGATGGCGATGTGGCGCCGCTGCGTGCGTTGAGCCTGGTGGCGCGCATGCAGGAAGCGTTGTTCTATGTCGACGACGCGCACGGTGTGGGCGTGTTGGGCCCGCAGGGGCGCGGTTGCGTGGCCGATGCCGGTTTGGGCGTGGCCGAAGTACCGCTGCAATTGGTGACGCTGGGCAAGGCGCTCGGCGGCTACGGCGCGGTCGTGGTCGGCGAAGAAGCATTGATCCGCCATCTGGCCGAAACCGCGCGGCCGTACATCTACACCACCGCGTTGCCGCCGGCGCAGGTGGCCGCCACCCTGGCCGCAGTCCGCCTGGCGCGCCGCGACGATTGGCGGCGTACGCGCCTGGTCGAATTGATCGGCACTTTCCGCGATGGCGCGCGCAAGCATGGCTTCGAACTGATGGCCTCCGACACACCGATCCAGCCGTTGCTGTGCGGCGAAGAAGCCACCGTCATGGCAATGTCGGCCGCGCTCGAACAGGCTGGTTTCATGGTCGGCGCCATCCGTCCACCCACCGTGCCCGAAGGCAAGGCGCGCCTGCGCGTGACGCTGTCTGCGCTGCACACCCCGCAGCAGGTGCAGGCGCTGATCGACGCCATCGTGCAGGCGCGCGATGTGGTGAGCCGGCAGCCGCTGCGTGCATCTGCCTGAGGGCGCCGCCCTGCATGCGTGGCCTGTACTGAAAGTGGCAGGGCCCACCCAGCCAACGCATTGACTGCACAACGCGCGCGCGTGGCAGGCGGCACCCGCGCGCTGACGTTTCGTTGCGACCTGCTCTGTGTGCATTGCACCGGTTTTGCGGTGCATGCGTACTAGCCACCCATGGCATCTGGTCACTGACATGCCGCTGGCGACGCCGGGTACAGCCACAGCGGCGCAGCGCCGCGTGTGGGAAGCGTTGTCGCTGCTGTATCTGGACACCGACAGTCGCGACGACAACAGCATTGCGCACGCTTTAGCCGTCTCACCATTCACCCTGGAACAGTTACGCACGATGCTGTTGCACGAGGTACATCCGGTGCTGATCGGCAATCTGCGCAGCGTGGCCGGCGTCTGGGGTGGATTCGACCCCGACTGGTTGGCGGCCACGATCCAGGCGCGGCGTGCACGGCGCTGGCGCTGGCCGGCGCGTTGGTGCTGGCGCGGGCATGCGCGCACGCAATGGGCGTTGCTGGCCCCGAAGATCAGTGCGCTGCGTGCAGCCGTCTCGCACTGACGCCGGCGCGCCGCAACAGCGCCATACCTAAACACCCAAGCGCCAATCGGCAAACTGCAAGCGGCGACAAGGCCACCACCATCCAGTATTTCTGGACCCTGTCGCAGCACCAACGCGCCTCGATCAACGCGTATGGGCACGCAACAATCGGCGACAATACGCGCATGCATATCGACGTCATCGGCCACGGGCCTGCGCTGGTTCTTCTGCACGGTTGGGCACTGCACGGCGGGGTGTTCGCGCCGCTGGTGGAGCGCCTGTCGTCGCACTATCAACTGCATCTGGTCGACCTGCCCGGGCACGGCTTCAGTCGCGACGACCGCACACCGCTGGCATTGCCGTACGTGGTCGCAGAGATTGCGGCAGCCACACCGCCGGCGGTGTGGCTTGGCTGGTCGCTGGGCGGGTTGTTTGCGCTGCATGCGGCGGCCACCCAACCGCAGGTGCGCGGGCTCGCGATGATCGCCGCCACACCGCGTTTCGTGCGCGGCAACGACTGGCCCGATGCAGTGCAGCGCGAGGTGTTCGTGCAGTTCGGCACCGAGTTGTCGCGTGACTATCGCGGCACGCTGGAGCGGTTTCTTGCGCTCGACACACTCGGCTCGGCGCATGCGCGCAGCGAGCTGCGCAGCCTGCGCGAAACGCTCACCGCGCGTGGCGAACCGGCGCCCGATGCGTTGCAGCAAGGGCTTGCCCTGCTCGAGCGCACCGACCTGCGCCGCGCCTTGCCGCAACTGGCACGCCCCAGCCTGTGGATCGCCGGGCAACGCGATCGCCTGGTGCCTGCCGCCGGCATGCATGCCGCCGCTGCGCTCACCCCGCAGGCGCAGGCGCTCACCATCGCCGGCGGTGGCCATGCCCCTTTTCTCGGTCACGCCGATCAGGTAAGCGAGGCGCTGCAACGCTTCGTTGCGTCCGTGCCATGAGCGGTCGCCGAGCATGCGCTATCGCTGATCGAGGACACATCGCATGGATCTGGGAATCGCCGGCCGCTGGGCCCTGGTATGCGCCGCCAGCAAAGGCCTGGGGTTGGGCTGCGCAGGTGCGCTGGTCAGCGAAGGCGTCAATGTGGTGATTGCGGCGCGTGGCAGCGCCGCACTGGAACAGGCCGCCGACGCACTGCGCGCACGCCCCGGTGCTGGCGAGGTGCGCAGCGTGGTCGCCGATATCGCAACGCCGGCAGGACGCAGCGCCGCGCTCGCGGCCTGCCCGCAGGTCGACATCCTGATCAACAACGCGGGCGGCCCGCCGCCGGGCGATTTCCGTCAGTGGGAACGCGAAGACTGGCTACGCGCGCTGGACGCCAACATGCTCGCGCCGATCGAACTGATCCGCGCCACCGTCGATGGCATGCGCGCACGCCGCTTCGGCCGCATCGTCAACATCACCTCCAGCGCGGTGAAGGCGCCGATCGATATCCTGGGCCTGTCCAACGGTGCGCGTGCCGGCCTCACCGGCTTCGTCGCCGGGTTGGCGCGCAGCACCGTCGCCGACAACGTCACCATCAACAACCTGTTGCCCGGGCAGTTCGCCACCGACCGCCTGCGCGGCAATTTCGCCGCCATCGCGCAACGACAGGGCAGCAGCGCCGACGAAGTCGCCGAGCGCAAGCGTGCGGGCATCCCGGCCGCACGGTTTGGCGAGCCGGACGAGTTCGGCGCAGCCTGCGCGTTTCTGTGCAGCGCGCAGGCCGGCTACATCACCGGGCAGAACCTGCTCATCGATGGCGGCAGCTATCCCGGCACGTTCTAGCGCAACGAACCTGCCCGGCCCATCGCCGGTACGCACCACACACGATTCCCTCCGCCCCGGCCAGCGGCGACAATAGCGGCGCCATGAACAGTACCTTCGACCCCCGCCACGTCCGGCGCGCCTTTGCGCGTGCCGCCAGCAGTTATGCCGCCGCCGCCGCGCTGCAACGCGAAGCAGAAACGCGCCTGCTCGAATCGCTCGACTACCTGGGCGCGCAGGTGCCCAAGGTGGTGCTGGATGTCGGCGCCGGGCCCGGCCATGCCAGCGGCGCGATCAAGAAGCGCTGGCCCAAGGCGCAGGTCATCGCGCTGGATCAGGCCATGCCGATGCTGCGCCAGGCGCGCAAGGCAGCCGGCTGGTGGAAGCCGTTCGCGCAGGTCTGCGCCGATGCGCGCGCGCTGCCCGTCGCCGACGGCAGCGTGGATGTGATCTTCAGCAATCTGTGCCTGCAGTGGGTGGAAGACCTGCCGGCCGTGTTCGCCGGTTTCCGCCGCGCGTTGCGGCCGGGCGGGCTGCTGCTGTGCTCCACCTTCGGCCCGGATACGCTGATCGAATTGCGCGAAGCCTTTGCGCAAACCGACCCGGCCCCGCATGTCAGCCGTTTTCCGCCAATCGCCCAGTTCGGCGATGCGCTGCTGATGTCCGGCTTCCGCGACCCGGTGCTGGACCGCGACCTGTTCACCCTGACCTACAACGACCTGCCCGCGCTGATGCGCGAACTGCGTGCGATGGGCGCCACCAATGCGCTCAGCAACCGCCGCGCCACCCTGACCGGACGCGGCCGCTTCGCTGCCGCCAGCGCTGCCTACGAACCGCTGCGACGGCCGGACGGCACCCTGCCCAGCTCCTGGGAAGTGATCTACGCGCATGCCTGGGCGCCGGCGCCGGGCGCACCCATCCGCGAACATGGGCACGACATCGCCAGCGTGCCGGTGAGCGCAATCCCGATCCGCCGCCGCATCGACTGAGCGGCGGTACAGAAGGCCGCTCGCCGCGCAGCCACTGCCGGTGAGACACAGAGTATTGCGCCCACGCTGATGCCCAGGTGCCAGGCGAGGCGGCCACACTTGCTAGAATTCTGAAATGATCGGCCACGGTTTCCTGCTGCGGCCCACACTGTTCGATGGTGTCTACCGACACGGCGCAGCACTGCGCGCGCTTGTTGGCAGCCACTCTTACGTTTGCGGCCTCCGCCCCCCAATCGGCCTCCCCCATGTTGAAGTGGCTTCTCATCGCGCTGTTCATCGCATCGGCGCTCTATATCCATTACCGCGGTCGCGTGCGGCACCGGCTCAGCCGGCAGCTGCTGGACCATTCCACCTTCATGGCCCCCGTCAACACGCTGATGTACCTGTGTTCGCGGGTGCCGACCACGCCGTTCATCGACCCGGGCAAGGAATTTCCGGAACTGGTGCCGCTACGCGCCAACTGGTCGCTGATCCGCGACGAAGCGGTGGCGCTGCAGCAGATGCAGAAGATCCGCGCCGCCGACGGCTATACCGACATCGGCTTCAATTCGTTCTTCCGCCGTGGCTGGAAGCGCTTCTATCTGAAGTGGTACGGCACCGCCCACCCGTCGGCGGCCGAGCTGTGCCCGCAGACCACCGCGTTGCTGAAATCCATTCCCACGGTGAAGGCGGCGATGTTTGCCGAACTGCCGCCGGGCAGCGAACTGCGCCCGCACCGCGATCCGTTCGCAGGCTCCATGCGCCTGCATCTTGGCCTGGCCACGCCCAACGACGACCGTTGCTTCATCGATGTCGACGGCCAGCGCCACAGCTGGCGCGATGGCGAATGGACCATGTTCGACGAGACCTACATCCACTACGCGCGCAACGACACCGACCAGGACCGCATCATCCTGTTCTGCGACATCGAGCGCCCGATGCGCTGGCGCTGGGCAGCGGCGGCGAACCGTTTCGTCGGCCGCAGCCTGCTCTCGGCCGGCGCCTCGCCCAATCAGGAAGGCGACAAGACCGGCGGCATCAACCGCGTGTTCCGTTATTTCTACGCCGCGCGCCTGAAGGCCAAGGCGCTGAAGGAACGCAACAACCCGCTGTACCAGGTGCTCAAGTGGAGCATCTTCGTGCTGGTGGTGGCCGGCATCGTGTTGCTGTAACCCGGACCACCGCCTGGGAGCGCGCTTGCGCGCGATGACGCGTTACCGGGAATGCCTCGTCGCGCGCAAGCGCGCTCCTACACAGCGCTGACACTCAGCGCGATACCTGCGCGATCCATTCCTGCAGGTTGTAGTAGTTGGTGACACGGGTGATCTTGTCGCCCTGCACGTCGAAGAACGCACCGCCCGGCAGCACATAGGTCTGCCCGGTGGCTTCCGGCAGGCCTTCGTCGGTGGTGTGGTAGACGCCGTGCACCACGTACTCGGCACCTACGCGGGTGCCATCGTCGTTGGCAATGATCACCACATCGCGCAGCTGTTCGCGGTAACTGTCGTTCATGCGCTGCAGGAAGGCGGCAAATTCCGCACGCCCGATTTCGCGCGCACCCTGATTGAGGTCGTGGGCCACGTCGTCGGCCAGGAACACCAGCATGGCATCCCAATCGCCGCGGTTGAAGGCATCGTAATAGGCCTGGACCAGGCCGATGGCGCGTTGCCGGTTGCTCTCGCTCATGCTCGAACCTGCCGCTGGGAAAGCCGCATCATAGGCTCGCAGTCACGGCCCTTGCACCACCAGATCGCGGTGGAAGTAATAGACCTCCTGCAACAGGAAGCGCCAACTGGTGTGGAAGCTGCGAAAGCGCGTGCTGGGCGTGGACGAGGCCAGCGCATCCACGCCCAGCTCCTGGCTCAGCCGCAGCGCGCGCGCCATGTGCAACGGGTCGCTGACGATGATCGCCCGATGCATGCCGTGCCGCTCCATCAGCGTGCGCGCCTGTTCCAGATTCTGCCGGGTGGTGCGTGAAGCGGTTTCGATCACGATGGCTTCCGGCGGGATGCCGTGGCGCAGCGCATAGCGCCGGGCCACCTGCGATTCGGCAAAGCGCGCACCATTGCCGAAGCCGCCGGTGAACAACAGCCGTGGCGCATAGCCCTGCGCGTATAGATCCAGCGCATGCCGGATGCGTTCTTCGAACACCGGCGAAGGGCGCGCATCGTAGGCGGCCGCACCCAGCACGATGATCACATCGGCCGGCGCGGCCTGATCGCGGTCGCCAACCCACACGATCCAGCCTGCCACCGCCACCAGCCAGATCAGCGCCAGCATGCACAACCGCCAACCCCAGCCCCACAGGCCGAGCCCGCGCGAGCGCCTGCTCACGCCGCAGCCCATGGCAAGGCATCCAGATCCACATTGCCGCCGGACAGGATCAGCCCTACCCGCCGCCCGGCGAAGCGTGCCGGTTCGGCCAATACCGCGGCCAGGGTGATCGCCGACGACGGCTCGACCACCTGCTTGAGCACCTGCCAGAGCAACCGCATCGCCTGCACCACCGCGGCATCGTCGACGGTGATCACCTGTGCACCGGCCTGCTGCAGCAGCGCGAAGTTGGGCACGCCCAGGCTGCCGCGCAGGCCGTCGCAGACGGTCTCCGGAACGAAATCGACCAGCCGCTGCCCGGCCGCCAACGAGCGCGCGGTGTCGGCCGCGCCAGCCGGCTCGGCCAGCACCAGCGCGCAGCCCGGAGCGTTACCCAGCGCCAGCGCGGCCCCGGCCGCCAGCCCGCCACCGCCGACCGGCGCCACCAGCACGTCCAGCCCATCGCTTTGATGCAGCAGCTCCAGCGTGGCGGTGCCCTGCCCGGCAATCACGGCCGGATCGGTGTACGGGTGCACCAGCGTGGCGCCGCTGCTGGCCTGCACCTGCGCGCACAGCTGCTCGCGTGCGGCGATGGTCGGTGCGCAACGCCACAGCGTGGCACCGTGGCGGGAGATATTGGCCAGCTTGGCCGCCACCGCGCCTTCGGGCACCACCACGTGGCAGCCAATGCCACGCGTGCGTGCGGCGAGCGCCAGTGCCGCGCCATGATTGCCGGACGAATGGGTCACCACACCGCGCGCTGCCAGCGCGTCCGGCAGCGACCACACCGCATTACAGGCGCCGCGGAACTTGAATGCGCCACTGCGCTGCAGATGCTCGGCCTTGAAGAACAACTGCGCGCCGCTGAGCGCATCCAGGCTATGCGAGGTCAGCAACGGTGTCGGCGCGCAGTGCGGCGCGATCCGCGCAGCGGCTTGCAGGACGTCGGAATGGGCAAGAGGGACCGGATCGATCATGCCTGCAAGATTAACGTATGCCCCCTCTTCACGGGTCGCACGCACTGCCGCCGCGCATGCTGGATCGATGACGAAGCGCCGCGTTGCCGCACAATTAAGGACCGATTCAATGCATCGGTTCGAAAGTGACACCATGGTTGCAGGAGGGCACCATTCATGAAATTCCGTCTGATCTTTGCCGCCGGGCTGCTGGCCCTGGGTGGCTGCGCAACGTACGACTACACCGGCGGTGGGTCGGGCGGCTATTACCGTGGTGCCCCTGCCGTGCAGTATCGCTATCCACCCGGCTACTCGCCTTACTGGTACGGCAGCCCGTACGGTGTGCCGTATGGCTATGGCGCCGGGTCGATCGGCCTGTACGACTATCCGGTGTACCCGGTCTATCGCGGCGGCGGCGGTTACTACTACCGGCAGAACGATCGCCGCCCGCAGTACCGCCCGCCACGTCCGAACGGCTCGTTCAACAACGGTCCGCGCCCCGGCGGCTCACGTCCGCAGCGGCCCAACCGGCCACCGGCCACCGGTGCACCGCCATCGCGGCCACCGCCGCGGATCGGCGCACCGCCACGGGTGATCCGTGAGATCCAACGGCAAACCGCACCACGTAACACACGCGGGCAGATTCCTTGAGCTGCTGACTGCGACACGGCCCACAATTGAAGACATTGGGGGCTTGCGTTCAGCCAGCGATTGGCCGCAAGCTGGGTGCTCTGTGTGACCCGCCACGTCATCTTCTGACCGGGCCCGCCTCACTGACCGACTCATGTCGATGTCCGACAGGGAAATCTGGATCCCCCCTGTTCCGGCCCTGTCGGATATCGGCGCCTACAACGCAGAAAGCCCCGGCACGCCGGGGCTTTCTGTTTTTGTCTGGATGATGCTCTGCAAGCGCTGCAGCGTGGCAAGGCCCAGCCGCGGCCCCTACGCGGAAAAAAATAAGGGTCGGCAGTCCCCCGACTACCGACCCTTACGCTACCCCATCGCACGCGCGGCTGGCCCCTGTTCCAATTCCAGCCTTTGCGCCCATGTCGCAATGCCACGACAGGTGCAGTAGGGATATCCGCACGAAACATGCCAACTTGAGGATCACTGTTGCGAAATGTGACTTTAGTCACATTTTTTATGAATTGATGACCTCCACTGCCCTTCAGCCGATACTTCCGCGGCCGTTTTCCCCTTTCCGCTCTCAGTCCACACCCATGTCCGACTCTTTCTATCGCTACGACGTCATCGTGATCGGCGGCGGCCACGCCGGCACCGAGGCCGCACTGGCGTCTGCCCGCGCCGGTACGCGCACCTTGCTGCTCACCCACAACATCGAGACGGTGGGCGCGATGAGCTGCAACCCGGCCATCGGCGGGATCGGCAAGGGGCACCTGGTCAAGGAGATCGACGCGCTCGGCGGCGCGATGGCCCGCGCAGCGGATCTGGCCGGCATCCAGTGGCGCACGCTCAATGCCTCCAAGGGGCCGGCGGTGCGGGCCACCCGCTGCCAGGCCGACCGCAACCTCTATCGCAACGCGATCCGCCGCATCGTCGAAGCCCAGCCCAACCTGACCGTGTTCCAGGCGGCGGTGGACGATCTGATCATCCACAACGGCGCCACCGAAGCAGACAGCGTGCGCGGGGTCATCACTCAGACCGGGCTGCGCTTCGAGGCCCCGGCGGTGGTGCTGACCGCCGGGACGTTTTTGGCCGGCAAGATCCATGTCGGCGAAACCCAGTACGCGGCCGGGCGCATGGGTGACCCACCGGCCACCACGCTGGCCGCACGCCTGCGCGAGCGGCCGTTCTTGATCGACCGGCTCAAAACCGGCACGCCGCCGCGCATCGATGGGCGCACGCTCGACTACGGCGTGATGACCGAACAACCCGGCGACGACCCGCTGCCGGTGATGTCGTTCATGGGCCAGCGCAGCGACCATCCGCGCCAGGTCAGCTGCTGGATCACCCACACCACCGAGCAGACCCACGACATCATCCGCAGCGCGCTGCATCGCTCGCCGCTGTATTCGGGGCAGATCGAAGGCATCGGCCCACGCTACTGCCCGTCGATCGAAGACAAGGTGGTGCGCTTCGCAGAGAAGACCAGCCACCAGATCTTCGTCGAGCCCGAAGGCCTGGAAGTCACCGAGATCTATCCCAACGGCATTTCCACCTCGCTGCCTTTCGATGTGCAGCTGGCGCTGGTGCGCTCGATTCGCGGCTTTGCAAACGCGCATATCACCCGCCCCGGCTACGCCATCGAGTACGACTTCTTCGACCCGCGCGGGCTCAAGGCCTCGTTGGAAACCAAGGCGGTGGGCGGGCTGTTCTTCGCCGGGCAGATCAACGGCACCACCGGTTACGAAGAAGCCGCCGCGCAGGGCCTGCTGGCCGGGCTCAATGCGGCGCGCCGCGTGCAGGGCCTGCCGGCGTGGTCGCCGCGCCGCGACGAGGCGTACCTGGGCGTGCTGGTCGACGATCTGATCACCCACGGCACCACCGAGCCGTACCGCATGTTCACCAGCCGGGCCGAATACCGGCTGCAGCTGCGCGAGGACAACGCCGATGCGCGCCTGACCGGGGTCGGTCGGGAGATGGGCTTGGTCGACGACGCACGCTGGGCGCGGTTCGCGCACAAGCAGGAGGCGGTGCAGCGCGAAACGGCGCGCTTGTCGGCGCTCTGGGCGACGCCGGGCAATGCCCTCGGCCGCGAGGTGGCCGTCGCGCTGGGCGTGGCGGTCAGCCGCGAGACCAACGTGCTGGATCTGATCAAGCGCCCCGAGCTCAACTACGCCAGCTTGATGCGGGTGCCGTCGCTGGGACCGGGCGTGGACGATGCGCAGGTGGCCGAGCAGGTCGAAATCAGCGTCAAGTACGCCGGTTATCTGGATCGCCAGCGCGACGATATCGCGCGGCAGCAACGTCACGAAACCACGCCGATCCCCGACGGCTTCGATTATGCCGGCGTGCGCGGCCTGTCGATCGAAGTGCAACAGAAGCTCGAACGCGTGCGCCCGCAGCATATTGGCCAGGCGCAACGCATTCCCGGCATGACGCCGGCGGCGATCTCGCTGCTGCTGGTGCATCTGGAGCGCGCGCGGCGCAGCCAGGTGGCGTAATCGACACGCCGGTCGCTGTCCGTCGTCGGCGATCGGCCGGTCACACCTGTTTTGAAGACCGCAGTCACCGCTGCTTCAGCACAAAACGATGGAATGGCCCGATTCACGAAGACCCGGGCGAGCAAAGGCGATTTGAGCCAACCAAACGGTCGAAGCAAACTCAAAAGTTGTTGCTATGATTTGCCAACGCCGACACATTTCACTAAATGAACGCATTTGGCACGTTACTGACGGCAACATTTCGCTTCGCCTGCCCCTTCCTGTTGCTGACACTGGCGAGTATTTCGCCGGCGCAGGCCAATACCGAAGAAGACGGGCGTTACTGGCTGAGCATTTATGCGCAGGGCAAGCTGCCGGTCGAAAACCTGTACTGGAGCATGGATGTGCACCCGCGCTGGCGCGAGGAAGGCGAGCAGTTCGACCAGCTGATTTTGCGCCCTGCGGTGTTCTATCGACTCAATGCCAAGGCCAGTGTCTGGATGGGCTACGACACCATCATCAGTCATCCGGCCGGGCAGCCGTCCAATCGCGAAAATCGCTGGTGGGGGCAATTTCAATACCAGTTCGACCCGATTGCCAATATCTCCATTACCAGCCGGACGCGTCTGGAACAGCGCCACCGCGAAGACTTCAGCGATGAAGGCTATCGCGTGCGGCAGATGATCCGGGCGGTACGCCCGAGCCGGTTCAGTCCGCAACTGTCCTGGGTGGCGTTCAACGAACTGTTCGTCAATCTGGATCAGACGCAATGGGGGGCGCGCCGCGGTCTCGACCAGAACCGCGCCTTTGTCGGCATCAACTGGAAATTCAATGCCATTGCCAACGCCGATATCGGTTATCTGAATCAGTTCGTCAACACGCGTGCGGTAGATCGCGAGAACCACGTGTTGATGACCACATTCCGGTTCAATTTCTGATCGGCAATTGCCGATAGGCAGCGTTGCATCGCAACGTCGAGTCGCTGCGTGTCTTCGACACTCAAACGCGTGAAGCCGGCGCGCTTGCCGGCCACGGCTGCGCGCGACCGAGAATGTCGCCGCAGCCATCGTTGCGGGCAGCGATCGGGTGGCGCCGGGCACTGCACCGACGCGATGGTTGCAGGCAGTTGTCGCATCGCGCGCGCGCAGTGAGTGACTGGCGCAGGGCAAAGTCCGATCGCTCGCCGCCGCTGCGGCAACACGTGTAGCGACACGGCTGCCGCTCGGTGTCATGCAGCCCTGCGTTCGATCGCGGGCAGCAGGCGCTGGCGTAGCGTCAACGCCGCCAGCTCCAGCGTTTCGTCCGCCGCGCGCAGGACGCCGCCCATGTCGATGAAGCCGTGGATCATGCCGGGAAAGCTGTGCAGCGTGACTTCCACGCCGCAGGCACGCAGACGTTCGGCATAGGCGCGGCCTTCGTCGTAGAGCATGTCGCGGTCGCCCACGACGACCAGTGCAGGCGCAACGCCGGCAACGGCCGGCACCAGTATCGGCGAGACGCGCCAATCATTGGCGACTGCCATGTCGGGCAGCAGGTGACGGTTGAAGAAGTGCACCGCCACTGCGGTCAGCGGCGGCAAGCCGGCATTGAGCGAACGCGATGGATACGGACCGCTGTCCTGGCGTGCGTCGGTGAGCGGATATACCAGCAACTGACAGCGCAAGGCGATTCCGGCATCGCGCGCGGCCAGCGCCGCAACGGCGGCCATGGCGCCACCGTTGCTGTCGCCGAAGATCGCCAGCCGCTGCACATCGGCACCCACCGCGGCGGGCTGGGCGACCACCCATCGCAGGGTGGCGATGACATCTTCCACGCCTGCGGGTGCGGGGTGTTCCGGGGCGAGCCGATAATGGATGGCCAGCAGCTGGCAGCGGGCGCGCGCCTTCGACCGGCAGGGTTTCCATGGGCGGTTGCGCTGCCTCTTGCAGCTGGGCGAACAGACGCGCGACATCGGGATCAAACGACATGACGAACTCTCCGGAAGACAGGGGCCGAGCCTGCCAGAGAGTTACGACCCATCACTATCTCAGTCGCGAACGGTTTTTGCCTGGCGTAGTGGCATGGCTGCATAGACCGGCGCAACCCTGGTGCTGCCCGGCCATGTCGTCGCGCCGAGACAGCCTGCGCGGTTGGCGAGCGTGGATGCGATCCAGCGCGAGGGGCGAGGGTTTGCTGCGCTGCATCGCAACCGGTGCACTGATGCAGGGCCTACCCGCAGGCCGCAGCGACACGCGACAGCGCGCGCTGGTGAGATCGCACCAAGGGACGACGCAGGGCCGGAAGCACGGCGCTGCGCATCAGGCAGGTGCAGCGGGGGTTGGTGAAGTTGGTGCGGCGAGCGACATACAGCAAGCGACATGCAGCGTGCAGTGGCGGCGCCCGGCGTAAGACGTGGCTACTCAAGCGTCGCGCCTGTCGTCTGTTCGGCGCATGACATGCGCGTGCGCCATCGCCTGCACCACACCCCGCCAGAGCGGCTGATCACACGTCGCGAGCACTCAACAGCCGACTGCGCATAGCGCGCTGATAACCGCCATGTCCGCAGCGAGGCAGACCGCGTCGAACACACCGACCACGCGCGCCTGGCGGTACGCCTAGCAGAGGTGTTTGCAGTTATCAGTCATTGTCTTCGGCAGCTGCCTCGCGGCCTTGCTGGCGGATGAGATTTTCCTGGCGTGCGTCTTCGATCGAAGCGCGGATGGCGCGCACGTCGGCGCGCTTGGTGTCGAACTTGAAGCGGCCGGTGAGCGTACTGTCCGGGCGCAACTCGCCCTTCTCGAACAGCGCCCACATTTCTTCGCCGTAATAGGTGTCCAGCAGCTCCGGTGCGAAGCGGCCCAGGCAGTCGCGCAGGTTGTGCACGTCGCGCAGTAGCATGTCGCGCGCGGCATTGTTGCCGGCCGCGCTGACCACCTGCGGGAAGTCGATCACCACCGGGCCCTCGGGCGAGACCAGCACGTTGTATTCGGACAGATCGCCGTGCACCAGGCCCAGCGACAGCATCTTGACCACGTCGCCGATCAGGCTGGTGTGGAAGTCGCGCGCCTGCTCCGGCTCCAGTTCCACTTCGCCCAGCCGCGGTGCGCTGTGGCCGGCTTCGTCGGTGACCAGGTCCATGAGCAGCACGCCGTGGAAGTAGCCGCGCGGCTTGGGCACGTGCACGCCGGCGTCCACCAGCTGGTAGAGCGCATCGGCTTCGGTGTTCTTCCAGGCGGTCTCGGCTTCCTTGCGGCCGAACTTGGTGGCCTTGCCCATCGCACGCGCCTGACGGCTGCCACGCACCTTGCGGCCTTCCTGGTATTGCACGCGCGCCTGGAAACTGCGTTGCGCCATGTCCTTGTAGACCTTGGCGCACAGGATGTCGGCGCCTGCGCTGACCACGTAGACGGATGCTTCCTTGCCGCTCTTCAGTGGTCGCAACACTTCGTCGATGACGCCATCGTCGATCAGCGGTTGCAGGCCCTTGGGGGTTTTCATGGACTAAGCGCACCGATCCGGAACAAACCAGCCACGATTATGCGGCAAGCAGGGTGAAGCGCTTACATGCCCACGCACAGACTGTGAGCGGGGGCATGCAGTGGCGCGAGCGCTTACCATGCACAGGACCTGTCAGCACCGTACTCCTATGCCCGAGCCCGCCTCCAACCGCCGCAAACGTCCCGCCCCCGCCGTTGCGGCCGGTAGCGAGCGCGGTCTGCCGCACGAGCTGATGCAGCAGATCGCCGCCGCCCAGGGCGACCCGGACTTCATGACCTCGCTGGGCCGCGGGCTGGTGGTACTGAGCGTGTTCGCCCAGCACGCGCGCGAAGTGACGATGTCGCAGATCAGCCTGGAAACCGGTATCTCGCGCGCGGCGGTGCGGCGGGTGCTGCATACGCTGGCCAAGCTGGGCTATGTCGGCGAGCAAGGGCGTGGCTATGTGTTGCTGCCGCGCGTGCTGGGCATCGGCGGGGCCTACGCGGCGTCTTCGTCGATGACCGCAGCAGCGCAGCCGGTGCTGGACGGGCTGCGCGACCAACTGCACGAATCGTGCTCACTCGGCGTGCTGGATGGCGACGACCTGCTGTATGTGGCACGTGCGGAAACGGTACGCATCATGTCGATCGGGCTGCGCCCGGGCACGCGGCTGCCGGCCTATTGCACCTCGATGGGCCGGGTGCTGCTGGCCGCCCTGCCCGGCGACACCTTGCAGGCGTATCTGGAACGCACCACCTTGCGTCCGCGCACCGATCGCACCGTGACCCAGGCCTCGGCACTGCTGGACGTGCTGGCGCGCACGCGCCGCGAAGGCATGTGCCTGACCGATCAGGAACTGGAAATCGGCCTGCGCTCGATCGCCGTGCCGGTGCGTAACCTGCGCGGCGAGGTGATCGCCGCGCTCAACATCGGCGCGCAGGCCGGACGCGTGAGCCTGCAGACGATGCAGACGCAGCTGCTGGAACCGCTGAAGCAGGCGGCGCAGCGGTTGGGGGCGTTGTTGAGCTAGTGCGGGCCTGCACGGTGCGTGCAATGCGTGGTGTTCGATATCCGGGAGACGGTCCACGCACTCGGTCCGCTGCAACGCAGGCGACGACGATCGGCGCGCGCGTGGTCATGTTCGAGCAGCGCATGACCGACGCCTGCATTGCATCAGCGCGGGTGGATCACCTGTGCGTGGCCGACGCCGACGCTAGCCACACGCCTCCACCGCGCACTGCTGCGCGGGCACACCGGCTTCAGCGCGGACGACGCAGGAAGCTCACCACTGCGTCCACCCACGCGGCGTGACTGTCTTCGACCTGCGCCACATGGTCGGCGTGCGGCAGGGTCACCCAACTGCGGTCTTCGCTACGCAGGCGCGCGTACAGATGGGCGTTGTCGGCCTGGGTAGCGATCGGGTCGTCGACGCCGCGCAACAGCAACACCGGCAATGCCGCGACCTGCTCGGGCCGGAAGGCGAACTGCTCCATCGCGCGCCAGTCGGTGCGTACCGGGTCTGCTGCGAGGGCCTGCGCAACATAGGCCGCACGCACGCCCGGCGGCGCCGCGTTGACGGTGATGAAATCTTCGCCGGCTGCCGCCGCCGTGGTGGGTGCACGCAACGGCCGATCTGCCGATACCGCTGGTGCGGGCGGCGCATCCACATCGTCCGGAAAGCCGAACAGCACCAGCGCAGACATCGCCTGCGGCTGCTGCTGCGCGAGCAGTAACGCCACCCGTGCGCCGTTGGAATAGCCCAGCACTGCCGGCGGCGGCAGGCCGGGATGGGTGCGTGCGACCCAGGCCAGCACGTTGCGGACATCGGCCACGGCGCGGGCGGGCGTATTCCAGCCAGTGCGGTCGCGCGCGCTGCCGCCGTAGCCGCGCAGGTCCACCGCGTAGGCGGCATAACCGGCCTGCGCAAGCGCTGCCAGGACAGAGCGCGCATCGCGCGGCTCGCCGGGCACCTGCAAGTCGAAATTGGGCAGCGCGCTCCAGGTGCGGCCATGCACCAGCACGATCGTGCCACGCGGCTGCGCGGGCACCCGCGACCACACCGCCAGCGGCTGGCCATCATCGGCGCGCACCTGCGACAACGCGGTGCCGGGGCCGGGCTGCGGTTGTGCGTGCAGCGTTGCGGTGGTCAGCAGCAACAGCAGCAGGCAGGGAAATCGATGCGGCATGCGATGGCTCGGGATGCGGTGGGTAAGAGCGCTAACGACACGTAGCGCGCAGATGTCAGGCGGATGCGGACGCGCGCCCGGAACCGCAACGAGTACACATGCCGCATCGAACACCCGCCGCGCCCGGCGTTAGTGAACCCAGTCGTTTGTCATCCGCTTCAAGTCCGACCTTCCCCGGGTTGCTCCGCTGCCGCTGTGCCGGGCTTGGCGGCCTGCTCTTCCAGGATTGGCCTGGCGAGCGCAAAGGCGTGGTTGGCGGCCGGTACGCCGCAGTAGATCGCTGCCTGGAGCAGCACTTCCTTGATCTGCGCAGGCGTGACGCCGTTGTTGCGCGCCGCACGCACGTGCAACTTGAATTCCTCGTCGTGGCCCAGCGCGACCATCATCGACAAGGTGATCAGCGAACGGGTGTGCGCCGGTAGGCCGTCGCGGGTCCAGATGCTGCCCCAGGCGTAACGGGTGATCAGGTCCTGGAATTCGTCGGTGAGGTCGCTGCGGGCGGCCAGGGCGCGGTCGACATGCGCATCGCCAAGGACGCGCCGGCGCTCACGCAGGCCGGCCTGATAACGCTCGTCTTCGTGCATGGTGTGTCCTTGCATGGTGGGGGAAGCTCAGCCGGCCTGAAGAAAGCCCAGCACTGCGTCGTTGAACGCAGCCGGCGATTCCAGGTTGCAGATGTGGCGGCCGGGCACCTGCGCGTAGTGACCGTCCGGTGCGGCGTAGGCGATCTCGCGCAGGTTCGGCGGCGGGCACACCGGGTCGTCGTCGCCGGCCAGGGCCAGCAGCGGCAGATTCAGCCCGTCCAATGCGCCGCGGAAATCTGCCTCGGCCACCGCCTGACAGCAGGCGATATACCCGGCCGGCGAGGTGGACACGAACGCGGCGGCGATCATGTCCAGACGCTGTGCGTGGCTGATGGCAAATTCCGGCGTAAACCAGCGTTGCAGGGTGGCATCGATCAGCATCGGCAGGCCTTCGCTGCGGACCTGCTCGATGCGGGTTTCCCAGGTGGCGGTGCTGCCGATCTTCTGCGCGGTGGCGCACACCACCAGCCGGCGCAGGCGCCGTGGTGCATGCAGGCCCAGCCATTGCCCGGTGAGGCCGCCGATCGACAGGCCACAGAAATCGCTTTGCGCAACACCCAGCGCGTCCCACAGCGCCAGGACGTCCTGGCCCAGGTCGGCGACGCTGTACGGGCCAGGCGGCGCATCCGAATAGCCATGGCCGCGGCGGTCGTAGCGCAGGATGCGGTAGTGCGGGGCGAAGGCTTCGATCTGCACGTCCCACATGTGCAGGTCGGTGCCGAGCGAATTGCAGAAGGTCAGCCAGGGGCGTCCTTCGGTGCCGTCCAGGCGGTAATGCAGGCGATGCGTGGGCAACTGGAGATAAGCCATCGAAGCACCGTCAACAGGAAGAAGATCCAGCCAGCACGCGGTCGATCCAGACCGAGGACATGCCGCGCCAACTGTCGTTATCGAACACCGCCTGCAGTTGCGCGTGCGTGAGCACCGCGCTTACCTGCGCGTCTTCGCCAAGCACCTCGCGCAAATGCCGCTGCTGCGCCTGCGCGCGTAGCACCGCCTGCTCCACCAACGCGTGCGCCTGCGGTTTGCCCAGCTGCGGCGCGAGCGCGAACACCGCCGCCTCGGCGTAGAGCAGCCCGCCGTGGCTATCCAGATGTGCATGCATGCGCGCGCGGTCCAGTTCCAGAGCGGACAGGCACAGCTGCATCTGCGCCAGGCTGCCGGCGGTCAGGCAGACAATCTGCGGCAAGGTCTCCCACTCGGCATGCCATTGCCCGGCCGCGCGCTCATGTGGCTGCGCCATGGCGCTGAACAAGGTGGCGACCAGGCCCGGCACGCGGGTGGCTGCGGCAATCGCCGCCACGCTGGACACCGGATTGCGCTTGTGCGGCATCGCCGATGAACCGCCCTTGCCTGCAGCGGCAGGCTCGAACACTTCGCCCACTTCCGACTGCATCAGCAACACCACATCGCCACCGATCTTGCCCAGCGTGCCGGCAAGCAGGCCGAACGCGCAGCCGACCTCGACGATGCGGTCGCGCGCGGTGTGCCAGGGCAACGCCGGCAATGGCAGCTCCAAGGTGCTCGCCAGTGCCTGCGCCACCTGCAGGCCACGCTCCTGCAGCGAAGCCAGGGTGCCGGCGGCGCCGCCGAACTGCAGCACCAGCGCATCCTCGCGCAGCGCCTGCAGTCGTTGTTGCGCGCGCTGCAGCGCGTCCAACCAGCCGGCCACCTTGAGCCCGAAGGTCACCGGCACCGCCTGCTGCAGCAGGGTGCGCCCAGGCAGGCCGGTGTCGCGTTCGCGTGCGGCCAGCGCCGCCAGGTCGGCGCACAGGTGCTGCAGACGCGGCAGCAGCAGATCGAGTGCGGCGTGCAGCTGCAGCACCGTGCCGGTATCGATGACGTCCTGGCTGGTGGCGCCCCAATGCACCCAGCGCGCGGCGGCGCTGTCGTGTTCGGCCACCCGCGCGGTGAGGGCCTTGACCAGCGGAATGGCAGGGTTGCCGGCCAGCGCCGTGGCCTGCGCCAAGCCGGCCATATCGTAGTGCTGCACAGCGCAGGCAGCGGCAATGGCCTGCGCGGCGTCGGCGGGAATGACACCACACTGCGCCTGCGCACGCGCAAGCGCCGATTCGAAGTCCAGCATTGCCTGCACACGCGCCGCATCGTCGAACAACGCGTCGCACGCAGGCTCACCGAACAAGGATTCCAACAGCGAAGATGTCGCACTCATGCATTGCATCTCTAGGCGTGGCGGCAGCATCGCATCGATGTGCGGAGGTGCCAACTAGACGAAAGGGCAATGCGCCGGGTGCGCCTGCCACTGCCCGGTCGAGGTAGGTGACGCCGCACGTGCCTCGCATGCGCGTGCGACCGGGCACGTACGCGTGTGCTTGCCAAGGCGCACACCGGCGTCGCTGGACGCGTGAGGCGCCATCGTGCGTCGCCTGCCCGCACGCGGCTTGGCATTCCCCAAGCAGCGTGTATGCCTGCAAGAGGCGACCGGATCCTCGTTGGATAAAGACCTGCCGGCGTAACGCCGCACGGATCCGACACGCGCACGCTTCACCATCCAGGTACGGATCAATACCGGAAGAACACCGTCTCCGCAGCGCCCTGCATGTGGATGTCCCAGGCGTAGGCGCCGCGTTCGCGCGGCTGGGCGAGCAAGGTGGCGCGCCGCTCGGCCGGCACCAGCGCCAGGATCGGGTCGCTGCCCAACTGCGGGTCGTCGGCGAAATACAGCCGCGTCGAGACCCCACGCAACAGGCCACGCATGAACACCAGTACGCTCAGATGCGCCGCCTGCAGCGTGCCGTCCGGGCCGGCCACCCGGCCCGGCTTGATGGTGCTGAAGGAAAACCGCCCGCTCGCGTCGGTGGGCACGCGGCCCCAGCCGTCGAAGCTGGCGTCATGCGCAGCGCAGCGGGCATCGGCCGCATGCGCATAGATGCCGGCCGCATCGGCTTGCCACACTTCCAGCACGGCATCGGCCACTGGCGCGCCGGCGCCATCGAAGATGCAGCCGCTGATCTGCACCGGCGTTCCGGCGGCCTGCGTGGATGCAATCTGCGTGCGATACAGCGGCTCCAGCCCAAGCCGGTAATACGGGCCGACGGTTTGCGACGGCGTTGCGTGCAGGCTCATCGCGTCACTCCCAGACCGTTTGCTTGCGACCGCGCAAGACGATGTCGAAGCGGTAGGCCAGCGCGTATTCGCTGATGGCATTTTCCCAATCGAAACTGGACACCATGCGTTCACGCGCCAGCGCATCGTCGACGCAGTTGTAGATGGGGTCGTGCGCCAGCAACGGGTCGCCGGGGAAATACATCTGGGTGATCAGCCGCTGCCCGATGCCGTCGCCATGCAACGAAAAATGGATATGCGCCGGCCGCCAGGCATTGTAGTGATTGCGCCACGGGTAGGCGCCCGGCTTGATGGTCTTGAAGCTGTAGCGGCCGTGGGCGTCGGTGAGCACCTGGCCGGTGCCACGGAAGTTGGGGTCCAGCGGTGCGTCGTGCTGATCGCCTGCGTGCTGGTAGCGGCCGGCGGCGTTGCATTGCCACACTTCCACCACGCTGTTGCGCACCGGCCTGCCGTTTTCGTCGAGCACGCGGCCTGAAACGATGATGCGTTCGCCCAGCGGTGCGCCGCTGAAACCTGCAGTGAGATCGGCGGCGTGCTCGCCCAGGGTGAGCCGATCCAGGCGCGGGCCGGTGACTTCCGACAGCGTGACCGGCAGATCGATCGGCGCACGCGTGGGCCCGCGCAAGGCGGTCGAGGCGTACGCCGGATGCAGGTAGGCCGGCTGCGTGCCAAGCCGGCTGCGGCGGTAGCCGAGCAGCGGATCGATTGGTGGCTCAGAAGCGGAGTCGCGCATGCTGCATCTCCATCGGTTGCGCTACGGCGGGGTTGAGAATGCTGGCGTCGACACTGCGCATGTCGAAAACCTCATGGGTGCGCGGCAACGGCAGCCGTGGTTGCAACGGGCACATCACAGGCGCTCGATCGCCAGCGCCACGCCCTGGCCAACACCAATACACATGCTGGCCAAGCCGAACCGCCCGTTGCTGGCTTCCAGCTGGCGCAGCAGGGTCAACGCCAGCCGCGCGCCGCTCATGCCCAAGGGGTGACCGAGCGCGATGGCGCCACCGTTGGCATTGACGTGCGCGGCATCGTCGGCCAACCCGAATGCACGTGTGCAGGCCAGTGCCTGCGCGGCGAACGCTTCGTTGAGTTCGATCGCATCGAATTGCTCCAGACGCAAATTCAATCGTGCCAGCAGGCGCTGCGTGGCCGGTACCGGGCCGATCCCCATGTACGCCGGCTCCCCCCCCGCCGATGCGAACCCCAGCACCCGCGCGCGCGGGGTCAGCCGATGCGTCTGCACGGCCTGCGCAGAGGCCAGCAGCAAGGCGGCGGCGCCGTCGTTGAGGCCGGAGGCATTGCCGGCGGTCACGGTGCCGGGCTGGCGGAAGACCGGCTTGAGCTTGGCCAGCATTTCGGCGGTGGTGTTCGGGCGTGGCGCTTCGTCGTATTCCACGGTAACGGCATCGCCGCCCTTGCGCGCGGCCACCGGCACCGAGGTGATTTCCGCATCGAAGAAGCCGGCCGCCTGGGCGGCGGCGACGCGTTGCTGGCTGCGCAGCGCGAAGGCGTCCTGATCCTCGCGCGCAATGGCATGACGCTGGGCCACGTTTTCTGCGGTTTCGCCCATCGATTCGGTGCCATAGGCGGCCTGCAGGCGCGGATTGATGAAGCGCCAGCCCATGGTGGTGTCCTCCAGCTGCTGGGTGCGGGCGAAGGCGCTCTCGGCCTTGCCCATCACCCACGGCGCACGCGACATCGATTCGACACCGCCGGCAATCGCAAGGCCCAGTTCGTCGGCACGGATGCCGCGCGCCACCGTGCCGATCGCATCCAGCCCCGAACCGCACAGGCGGTTGAGCGTGCTGCCCGGCACCGAAGACGGCAGGCCTGCCAACAGAAGGCTCATGCGCGCGACATTGCGATTGTCCTCGCCGGCCTGGTTTGCGCAGCCCAGGTAGACATCGTCGATGGCGGTCGGGTCCAGCTGCGGATGCCGGGCCAGCAACGCGGCGATCGGCACCGCGGCCAGGTCGTCGGCGCGCACGCTGGACAAGGCGCCGCCATAACGGCCGATCGGCGTGCGGATGCCATCGATCAGATACACCTCGCTCATGCCTCCGCTCCCGCTGCCTGGGCACCGTGCGCCGCATCGGTACGCGCCTGCAGTGCGCGCAATGCGTCCAGTTCGGTGGGGCTGGGCGGCGTGGTCTGCGCGAGGTCTGCGGCAAACCGGATTGGCCAACCGGTGGCCGCGCTGACCTGCTCGCGGGTCGTTCCGGGGTGCAGCGAGGTGACGGTGAGTTCGCGGGTCACGGGGTCGGGCTCCATCACGCACAGGTCGGTGACGACCACGGTGGGGCCGGCGCCGCGCAGGCCGGCACGCGCACGCGCGTCGCCACCATCCAGATGTCCGACCGTGGTGATGAAGTCCAGCGCCGGCACGAAACTGCGTCTGGATTGGCGAATGATGATGAACACCTGTTTGGCGCTGGCGGCAATCTCCGGCGCGCCACCGGCGCCGGGAAGGCGCGTTTTCGGCGCGTCGTAGGGGCCGATTACGGTGGTGTTGAGGTTGGCGTGGCGGTCGATCTGCGCCGCGCCCAGAAAGCCCACGTCCACGCGCCCGCCCTGCAGCCAGTAGCGGAAGATCTCCGGCGTGGACACCACGGTGTCGGCAGTCTCGGCCAGCTCGCCGTCGCCGATCGACAACGGCAGCACCTGCGGGCGCGCACCGATCGGGCCGGATTCATAGATCAGCGTGACATCCGGCGCATGCGTGAGCCGGGCCAGATTGGCCGCGGTGGAGGGCAACCCGATGCCGACAAAACACACCGCGCCATCGGGCAGGCGGCGCGCAGCGGCCACCGTCATCATCTCGTTGGTGCTGTAGGCGCTCATGCGGCCACCTGCTGCTGCGAGTGCGCGTAGACGCGCTGAAACCCGGCAAAATCGTCGGTATCGAGAATATGCGCCTGGATCCAGGCCTGAAAGCGCGCACGGTCGCGTGCGAGCGCATCCCAGGCCAGATAGAAGCGGTTGTCGCGTGCGTAATAGCCATGTGCGTACGAAGGCGCGGCACCACCGGGAACGACGCAGACCGCATCGACGACCCAGCGCGGCAGAATGCAGGCGTTGGGTAGCGCGTCGAGGGTGTCGACGATCTCTTCCACCGTCACGATCACCTTGCGCGCCGCCAGCGCGGCTTCTTTCTGCACGCCCAGAATGCCCCACAGCAACACATTGCCGCGGCGGTCGGCCTGCTGGGCGTGGATCACCGTGACATCGGGAGTGACCGCCGGCGTGGTTGCCAGCGTTTCGCCGGTGTAGGGGCATTGCAGGAACCTGATGCTGTCGTTGACGCGCGGCAGGTCCGAGCCCACGTAGCCGCGCAAGACCGCAAACGGCAACCCCGAGGCACCGGCCACGTAGGCATTGGCCATGTCGGCGTGGCTGTGTTCACGGATCTGCAGCGGTTGCGGCCAGGCGTGTTCGACCGCATCGCGCAGCCGATGCAGCGAGCCCACGCCCGGGTTGCCGCCCCAGGAAAACCGCAGCGCCGCAGCGCAACCGGCGCCGATCAACTGGTCGTAGATCAGGTCGGGCGTCATGCGCACCAAGCGCAGCGCACGCTTGTGCTGGCGGATCACCTCGTGCCCGGCTGCATGCGGAATCAGATGGGTGAAGCCTTCCATCGCCACGCAATCGCCATCGGCGATCAACTGCGACACCGCGTCCGCAAGAGAGACGATTTCGGCCATTGCTTACCTTCCAGTGCAGCGAGCGTGGGGTCACGGTAGGCGCAGCCGGTGCGCCGGTCAATCCGATAATCGGTGCATTAAATCGATAATCGCACAATTTCGATGGGGCGGTAACGCGCCCACATTGTCTCCGGTGTATACATAACTTCGCTTGCAAGCAGACGCCAGCGTTGCCATGCGCGTTCACTGGTTGCCGGCCGGCGCATGCCGCGTCGCACCCAGGTTGCCTACTCACCCAGGAGTCACGGTCATGTCGCAGTCCAAACCGCTGTTTCCCCTCAATGCGTGGTACGCCGTTGCCTGGGACCACGAGATCAAGCACGTGCTCAGCCCGCGCAAGATCTGCAACCTGGATGTGGTGGTGTACCGCACCACCGCCGGTGCGGTGGTCGCGCTCGAAGACGCGTGCTGGCACCGGCTGGTGCCGTTGTCGATGGGCAAGCTGCGCGGCGACGATGTGGTGTGTGGCTATCACGGGTTGGTCTACAACACGCAGGGGCGCTGCGTGCACATGCCCTCGCAGGAAACCATCAACCCCTCGGCCTGCGTGCGCAGCTTTCCGGTTGCCGAGAAGCACCGCTACGTGTGGATCTGGCCGGGCGACCCGGCCAAGGCCGACACGCGCCTGATCCCGGATCTGCACTGGTCGCACGACCCGGCCTGGGCCGGCGACGGCCGCACCATCTACGCCAAGTGCGACTACCGGCTGGTGCTGGACAACCTGATGGACCTGACCCACGAGACCTTCGTCCACGGCTCCAGCATCGGCCAGGACGAAGTGGCCGAAGCACCGTTCGATGTGGTACATGGCGATCGTGGCGTCACCGTGTCGCGCTGGATGCACAACATCGACCCGCCGCCGTTCTGGGCCGGGCAGATCGCCCGTCATCTGGATTACCGGGGCAAGGTCGATCGCTGGCAGATCATCCATTTCGAGGCGCCCGGCACCATTGCCATCGATGTGGGCGTGGCCATCGCCGGCACCGGTGCGCCGGAGGGCGACCGCAGCCAGGGCGTCAACGGCTACGTGCTCAACACCATCACGCCCGAAACCGACACCACCTGCCATTACTTCTGGGCGTTCATGCGTAACTACGCGCTGCACGACCAATCGCTGACCACGCTCACGCGCGAAGGCGTGACAGGCGTCTTCGGCGAAGACGAAGCGGTGCTGGAGGCGCAGCAACGCGCGATCGATGCGCACCCGGATCACACCTTCTACAACCTCAACGTGGATGCCGGCGGCATGTGGGCGCGGCGGGTGATCGACCGCCTGATCGCGCAGGAGCAGCGCGCGCAGGATCTGTCGCTGCGCATGGTGGGCTGAGTACGTCGCATGCCGCCAGCCATGTCATCGACCACAGCGATTCACCGCACCGCCATCACCGCCGGCGCCGGCCGGCACGCCTCATTGCCTGGAGCCCCTCATGCGTAAAGACACCCAGTGGCATCGCGCCCACGTCGTCAGCATCGCCGACGCCTGCCCGGGCGTGCGCGAAATCGTGCTCGATCCCGGCACCGCCGCGCGCAGCTTCGAGGTCGGCAGCCATGTGGATTTTCGCGTGCAGCTGCATGGGCGCGAGGATGTGCGCTCGTACTCGCTGGTGGGCGAGCCGCGCGCCGATGGGTACTACCAGATTGCGGTACGGCAGATGCCCGACAGCCGCGGCGGCTCGCTGCACATGTGGACGCTGGCGCCGGGCGATGTGGTGGAAATGTCGCCGCCCAGCAACAACTTCCCGCTGGATGAAAGCGGTGAGGAAATCCTGCTGATTGCCGGCGGCATCGGCATCACGCCGATCATCGGCATGGCGCAGCGGCTGGCGCGTCGTCACCCCGCGTTTCGCCTGCTGTATGCCGGCCGCTCGCGCAACGCCATGGCCTATGTCGACACCCTGGAAGCGCTGCTGGGCGAACGTCTGCAACTGCAATGCGACGACAGTGCCGGCCAGCTCGACCTGGCTGCCGAGCTGGCGCGGCTCTCGCCCAATGCCGAGGTCTATGTGTGCGGCCCGCTGGGCATGCTCGAAGCGGTGCGCCAGCACTGGCACGCTGCCGGGCGGACGCGTGCGCGGCTGCACTTCGAAACCTTCGGCAACAGCGGGCGCGTGCCGGCGCAGGCGTTCGTGGTGAAGTTGCCGGGGTTGGGCCTGGAAGTGCCGGTGGCGGAAAACGAATCGATGCTGGATGCGTTGGCCAATGCCGGAGTGGAGCTGATCGCCGAATGCCGGCGTGGCGAATGCGGCCTGTGCGCGGTGGAAGTGCTGGACAGCGCCGCCGATATCGATCACCGCGACGTGTTCTTCAGCGACGAACAGCGCCGCGAGAATCGCAAGCTGTGCGCCTGCGTGTCGCGCGCGGTGGGCGGCAGCATCAGCATCGATACCGGCTATCGCAGCGAACTGGGCTAAGCAGCACCGACCACGACCGCGCCCACCGTTTGCATCCTCACGCGTATGCGCGATCATCTGCGCATGGAGTCGACTCACTACAGGACTGTCCCGGCGCCGGCCTTGAACCCGCGCCAGGAGCAATTGGTGGCACTGGTGCGGCAGCAGGGCTTTGCCGATGTGGAAGGCCTGGCCACGCGTTTCGAGGTGACGCCGCAGACCATCCGGCGCGATCTGACACTGCTCTGCGATGCCGGCGTGCTGCGCCGTTATCACGGCGGCGTCAGCATGCCCTCCAGTGTGGAAAATCTGGCCTATACCGCGCGCAAGGCGCTGCAGGCCAGCGAAAAGCAGCACATCGCGGCACGTGTCGCACGCTTCATTCCCGACGATGCCTCGCTGTTCATCAACCTCGGCACCACCAACGAGGAAGTCGCGCGTGCGTTGCTGCAGCATCGCGGCCTGCGCGTGATCACCAACAACCTCAATGTGGCGGTGATGCTCAGCGCCAACCCCAGCTTCGAGGTGATCGTGGCCGGTGGCGTGGTGCGTGGGCGCGACCAGGGCGTGACCGGCGAGGCAACGGTGGAGCTGATCCGCCAGTTCAAGGTGGACTTCGGGGTGATCGGCATCTCCGGCATCGACGTGGACGGCACCTTGCTGGATTTCGACTACCAGGAAGTGCGCGTGGCCCAGGCCATCATCGAGCACTCGCGGCAGGTGCTGCTGGCCGCCGACCACAGCAAGTTCGGCCGCAATGCGATGGTGCGGCTGGGCGCGATTGCCCAGGTGCACGATTGGTTCACCGACCGGCCGCCGCCGCAGGAACTGGCCGCGGTACTGGCCGAGGCCGGCACCCGGGTGCATCTGGCGGATGCCAACGACGCCGGCTGAGACTGGACGGGCGAGAGACTCATGTTCGTTTCTGTGCGTTTATGCAATGAGGGATAAGAATCGGCATCTAGGCCAATAGCCTCCGAAGATGGGTCCTGGCGGATCAACCATCAGTTTCTTTGAGCTCCACAGCCTGCCCTGCGGTTTCACTTCTTCACGTTTCCGCAAGGTTTCATGTTCGAATATGTTCGAACATGAAAACATGGGTTCGCTGAGGTAGCGCGCCCGGACGGAGACACCAATGGGCGAAACGTACGATCTTCTGGTGATAGGCGGCGGCATCAATGGGGTCGGCATCGCCCGCGATGCGGCCGGGCGCGGGTTGTCGGTGTGCCTGTGCGAGCAGGACGATCTGGCCGCGCACACCAGCAGCGCCAGCACCAAGCTGATTCACGGCGGCCTGCGCTATCTGGAGCAGTACGAGTTCGCACTGGTCGGCAAGGCGCTGGCCGAGCGCGAAGTGCTGCTGCGGCTTGCCCCGCACATCATCTGGCCGCTGCGCTTCCTGCTGCCCCACCAACCGCATCTGCGCCCGGCATGGATGATCCGCGCCGGGCTGTTCCTGTACGACCATCTGGGCGGCAGCAAGCGCAGCCTGCCGCGCTCGCGCCGGCTCTCCTTGCGCACCCACCCGGTCGGCGCGCCGCTGCAGGAGTCGCTGCGCACCGGCTTCGTGTATTCCGATGCCTGGGTGCAGGACGCGCGGCTGGTGGTGCTCAATGCGATGGACGCCGCCAAGCGCGGCGCCAGTATCCATACGCGCACGCGCTGTGTCGGTGCCTGGCGCGATGCCGGCTTCTGGTATGCCGAGCTCGAAGGCCGCGACGGGCGCCGCCGCACCGTGCGGGCGCGCGCACTGGCCAATGCGGCCGGCCCGTGGGCAGTGTCGTTCCTGGACAAGGTCGCCGCGGTGCCGCATCAGCACGCGCTGCGGCTGGTCAAGGGCAGCCATATCGTGGTGCCCAAGCTGTTCGATCACGACCATGCGTACATCTTCCAGCAACCGGACCGGCGCATCGTGTTCGCCATCCCGTATGAGCACGACTTCACCTTGATCGGCACCACCGACGTGGATTACGAAGCCGACCCTGCCGCGCCCAAGATCGACGCGGCCGAGGTGCAGTACCTGTGCGATGCGGTAAACCTGTATTTCCAGCAGCAGATCAGCCCCGCCGATGTGGTGTGGAACTACAGCGGCGTGCGGCCGTTGCTGGACGACGCCGAAGACAATGCCGCCGAAGTCACCCGCGACTACCAGCTGGAAGTGCTCACCGACGGCGCGCCGTTGCTCAACGTGTTCGGCGGCAAGCTGACCACCTATCGCAAGCTCGCCGAAGAGGCCGTGGACCGGCTCACCCACGCGCTGGGCGCACGCAAGCCCGCATGGACCGCGCGCGGCGAGGCATTGCCCGGCGGCGAGCAGCGCGATATCGCCAGCCTGCTGGAGCGCGTCAGCAGCGCGCGCCCCTGGTTGCCGGCGGCCACCGCGCAGCGGCTGGTGCGCAACTACGGCACCTGCGCGGAGCAATTGCTGGGTGACGCACACACGCTGGCCGGGCTGGGCACGCGCTTCGGCGCGGACCTGTATCAGGCCGAGGTGGATTACCTGCGCCAGCACGAATGGGCGCAGACCGCCGACGATATTCTGTGGCGGCGCAGCAAGCTGGGCCTGCGAATCGATGCAGCCGGGCGGCAGCGCCTGGAAGACTATCTGCAGGCGCAGTCGGTCCAGCAAGCGGATATCGTCTCTGCTTGAACACACCGCGTTGCCGGCGAGGACGGGTCGTCCGGCAACGTATTCTGGTGCATCAGCCAGCATCATTCCGAGTCACGTGGAGGGCACACCAAATGAGCATCACCGACCACCGCTGCGCACCAATCAGCGCGCTGCACCATCTTGTTTGCGTCACTGACCTTGCAGGCCTGCGCGCATGAGCCGGCAACTGATAGGGGAACTGATCTCCGAAGCGATCGCGATGTTCATCATCATCGCGCTCGGCGATTCGGTCGCGGCGATGTACATCCTCTACGACCCCAGTCCCTACCAGAACGCGTATTGGGGCGTGTGTATCGCCTGGGGCCTGGCAGTGACGCTGGCGATCTATGTCACCGGCTCGGTCTCCGGCACGCATGCCAACCCGGCAGTCACGCTGGCACTGGCACTGTTCCGCGATTTCTCCTGGAAAAAAGTCGTGCCGTACTGGATTGCCCAGGTCATCGGCGCGTTCCTGGGTGCGGCCATCGTCTACCAGCTGTACGGGCCGGTGATCGACCACTTCAACCAGGTGCAGCAGCTCACCCGCGAAGCCGGCGGCGCGGCCGGTGTGTTCTTCACCGCACCTGGTCTGGCGGTTACGCCGATGCATGCGCTGGTCGACCAGATCATCATCACCGCGTTCCTGATCTTCGGCATCTTCGCCATCACCGAGCAGTTCAACGAGGCTGCACCCACCGCCAACTCCGGTGCGCTGATGATCGGCTTGCTGGTGGCCACGCTGGGCGCGTCGATGGGCTATCTGGAAGCCTGGGCGATGAACCCTGCACGCGACTTCGGCCCGCGCCTGTTCGCTTACTTCGCCGGCTGGGGCGAGGCAGCACTACCGGCCAAGGACAACTACTGGTGGATCCCGATCGTTGGGCCATTGATTGGTGGGCCGATCGGCGCGCTGGCGTATCAGTGGCTGATCCTGCCCTTCCTGCCGGCGCGTGTGCGCCATCTTCAGGGCGGCGCCAAGCCAGTCGATCCGCAGCAGTGATGGTGTTGCGCCAAGCCCGGCATCAGTACGACAACGCGTGGCGTCCGCAGTGACCGAGCTACTTCGGTCATGCGTATCGCCCGCCTGCACCGACCATTCTCGCCGTGCGCCAGCGCCGGCATTGTTCGAGGAATCTCCAATGGAAAAGCAGTACGTCCTTGCGATCGATCAAGGCACCACCAGCTCGCGTGCGATGTTGTTCGATCGCCAGGGCAAGGTGGCCGGTGTAGCGCAGCGCGAATTCGGCCAGATCTTTCCGCAGCCGGGCTGGGTGGAACACAACCCGCGCGAGATCATGACCAGCGTCTACACCACCATTACCGAGCTGCTCAACAATGCGCAGATCGATGCGCGCTCGATTGCCGGCATCGGCATCACCAACCAGCGCGAGACCGCGGTGGTGTGGGACAAGGCCACCGGACAGCCGATCTACAACGCCATCGTATGGCAATCGCGGCAGACCAAGGACATCTGCGCCCAGCTCAAGGACGCCGGCCATGAGCAGATGGTGCGCGACAAGACCGGCCTGTTGATCGATGCCTATTTTTCCGGCACCAAGGTCAAGTGGATCCTCGACCACGTGGAAGGCGCCCGCGAACGCGCGCAAAACGGCGAGCTGGCGTTCGGCACCATCGACAGCTGGCTGATCTGGAACCTCACCGGCGGCAAGGTGCACGTCACCGACTACACCAATGCCTCGCGCACCATGATGTTCAACATCCACACGCTGGAATGGGACGCCGAGCTGCTGGCGATGCTCGACGTGCCGAAGGAAATGCTGCCGGAAGTGCGCTCCTCCAGCGAAGTCTATGGCATGACCCAAACCCAGTATTTCTACGGCGAACAGGTGCCCATCGCCGGTATCGCCGGCGACCAGCAAGCCGCATTGTTCGGCCAGGCCTGCTTCGAGCCGGGCATGGCGAAAAATACCTATGGCACGGGTTGTTTCATGCTGATGAACACCGGCGACAAGGCGGTGGCGTCCAAGGCCGGCTTGTTGACCACAATCGCCTGGGGTATCGACGGCAAGGTCGAATACGCGCTGGAAGGGGCCATCTTCGTGGCCGGCTCGGTGGTGCAGTGGTTGCGCGACGGCTTGCGGATGCTGGGCAAGGCCAGCGACTCGCAGGCCTACGCCGAACGCGCCGGCGACAACGATGGCGTCTACATCGTGCCGGCCTTCGTCGGCCTGGGCGCGCCGTACTGGCGCAGCGACATTCGCGGTGCCGTGTTCGGGCTGACGCGTGGCACGACGAAGGAGCACTTCGTGCGTGCGGCGGTCGAGTCGATGGCTTACCAGACCCGCGACGTGCTCACCGCGATGCAGAGCGATTCGGGCATCGAACTGAAGGAACTGCGTGCCGATGGCGGCGCGATTGCCAACGACTTCATGGCGCAATTCCAGAGCGACATGCTCAATGTGCCGGTGCTGCGCCCGGAGGTGGCCGAAACCACGGCACTGGGTGCGGCGTATCTGGCAGGGCTTGCAACAGGGTTCTGGAGCAGCCGCGAAGAAATCGCCAAACAGTGGGCAGTGGATCGCCGCTTCGAACCGGACATGGCCGAGGACAAGCGCGAAGCGCTCTACGCCGGTTGGCAGCAGGCGGTGGAAGCGACGATGGGTTTCCGCATCAGCTAAGCGGTGCCATCACGCAGCAGCGCCCACCGTCAGGCGGGCGCTGGGATTGGCCGGGTATCTGTATTCACGAGGCAAGTGCAGGGCTGCGCAATGCAGCCCTGTGTGCCGCAACGCTTACTGGCCGCCGGTATTGGCGCGTCCGGCAATCGTGTCCGGATCCCAATGTTCCTTGATCAGGCCCTTTTCGATGCGGAACATGTCGAACCAGGTGGTGGTGTAGGTCTTGCTCGGATCACGCGGATCCGGCAGCGTGCGCACCGACACCAGCGTCACCAGATCGCCATCGGCGGTGATGGCGACCAACGGCAACTGCACCCGCTCCTGCACCGGGCTTTTGGGAACGAACGCGGTCAAAAACCTGATGAACGCATCGCGCCCGTTGGCCACATTCGGGTTGTGCTGAATGTAGTTCTTGTCCATGTAGAACGGGGCGTAATCCACTTGGCCGGCTTCGAACACGATGCGCCAGAAATCGTAGACCAGGCGCTTGTTGGCAGTTTCCAGCCAGTTGGAGCCGATCAGCATCTTCTGGTGATTGGTGTTTTCGGTGACCGCGGTCTGCGCGAACGCAGCCACCGGCGCTACCAGCATGACCAACAGCAAGGCACGGGAGAACAGCTTTTTCATGGGGTACTCCTGGGTGGAGACGGGCACTGCGCTCGTCAGGGGGACGCCAGCACGATGCTCCGTTGAACGGGGGAATGACGCGTCCCTGCACACAGCCACGTCTACGCGTCATCGCCACCCTAACGGCGGCGTTTGCTTGTCCGCTAGACGCCTGAAAGTGCACCTGGGCACTTGTGGAATAAATGGTGAGAAAAACATCACCACAATGCAGATGGTCGAGGGCCCGTTGCCGCGCCAGCAGGTTGCACAAGATACCTGCGCTGATCACCAGACCACCGCTGTGAAGCGACGGATGCATGATTGATGCATGCGGCGTCAGTGGTTTTGTGTATGCACCGCAACGCACTTCCATCGCGTGCACAAGGTGCAGGCCACAGGGAAACCCGATGGCCCTGCCACTCGCACAGCGGATGCCTCCCGCTACACGCACCAACCATCGCCAATGCAATCGATCCAGCGTCAATCGGGCAGCCTGGCCAGCGGCAGGCCCGCATAGTTTTCTGCCAGCGTTGCGCGGCCTGCCTTACTACCGAGCAGGTAATCGAGTTCCGCTACGCGCAGCCGCGCGGTGAATGCATCTTCGTCGTCGAAGCGGTGCAGCAGCATGGTCATCCACCACGAGAAGCGCTCGGCCTTCCACACCCGCTGCAAGGCCAACGCCGAATACTGCTGCAGCACGCCGGCATCGCCACCTGTCTTCCAACGCGCGAACAACTGCGCCAGCAGGCCGACATCGCCCAGGGCCAGATTCAGTCCCTTGGCGCCGGTGGGCGGCACGATGTGCGCCGCATCGCCGGCCAGGAACAGGCGGCCATACTGCATCGGCTCGGCAACGAAACTCCGTAGCGGCGCGATGCTCTTTTCGATCGATGCACCGGTGACCAGCTGCGCCGCTAATGCAGGCGGCAGCCGCGCACGCAACTCGTCCCAGAAAGCCTGATCGCTCCAGGCGCCCACCTGTGCGTCCGCAGGCACCTGGATGTAATAGCGCGTGCGGGTGGGCGAACGCATCGAGCACAGCGCAAACCCGCGTGAGTGGCGCGCGTAGATCAGCTCCTCGTGCACGGGCGGTGTATCGGCAAGCACGCCCAGCCAACCGAACGGATACACACGCTCGAACAGACGCAGGCGTTCGGCAGGAATACTGGCGCGGCTGACGCCATGAAACCCGTCGCAGCCGACGATGTAGTCGCAGGCGATGCGTTTGCGCTGGCCGTCCTGGGTCAACTCCACGGCGGGCGCATTGCCTTGCACATCGCACAGGGTCACGTCCTGCGCGCTGTAATGCGTCGGTGCACCGCTACGCTGGCGGGCCTGCATCAGGTCGGCGGTGACCTCCGTCTGGCCATACACGGTGACGCCGCGTCCGCAGCCACGCAGCAGGTCGATGCGCTCGCGGCGGCCATCGAGAGTCAACTCAAAGCCGTGATGCAGCAAGCCTTCGCGCTGCAAACGCTCGCCAACACCGGCGCGCTGCAGCAGCTCCACGCTGCCCTGCTCCAATACGCCGGCGCGGATGCGCGCCAGCACATGCTGCGGCGTTTGTCGTTCGACGATGACGTTGTCGATGCCGGCACGCAGCAACAGCTCACCCAGCAACAAGCCGGATGGACCGGCGCCGATGATCGCGACCTGCGTTCGCATGCACTGCTCCTGGCCCGGATGGCGAGGCATGCAGTGTCGGTAGCCAAACACCTGCATTGAAGGGATGATTGCGTGCAGTCCTTGGACTTTTCGACGATGCCCACACGTGCACCAGATACCGCTGCCGTCCCGGCCTTTGGGCTGTACGGCGAGCAACAGGCCGATGCAGCAGAACTACTGCATTGGGAATCGATTGCCGCACGCAGCCGGCTGCACGACTGGCAGATCGCGCCGCATCGACACGAGGGTCTGGCGCAACTTCTGTACATGCAACGCGGGCCGGCGACCTTGCAGCTGGACGGGCGCACGCACCGTTTGCGGGGCGCTTGCGTGGTGTGGCTGCCGCCGCTTTGCGTGCATGGCTTTGCATTCGATCCGGCGGTGCGCGGACACGTCATCACCCTGTGCATGCCACTGATACGCACCGCGCTGAGCGCTGCGCCGTTGCTGCAACAGGCACTGACCACGCCGGCGGTACTGCAGGTACACCAGGCGCGTAAATGGCTGGATATGCTGTACGGCAGCATTGCCGAGGACCATGCGCGTCGGCGGGTTGGCCATGACCTGGCGGCGCAGGCCGCGGCGGTGCAGCTGGTGATCTGGACCGCGCGCACCGCGTTGGAACGCGCCCAGGACGCCGCTGCGGTCAGCCCGCAGGCGGATCGCGCATTGCGCCATTTACGTGCGTATCAAGGATTGATCGACAACCACTACCGCGCTCATTGGCCGATCTCCCGCTATGCCGGTCAACTTGGGTTGACCCCAGGTCATCTCAACGCGTTGTGCCAACGATTGGCCGGCGCATCCGCACTGCAGCTGCTGCACCGCAGGATCATGCTGGAAGCACGCCGCACGCTGCGCTACACCAGCCTGAGCGTGCAACAGATCGCCGCCGGCCTTGGATTTTTCGACGCTGCATATTTCAGCCGCTACTTCGCACGGCACGCCGGCTGCTCGCCGACGCGCTTTCGGGAACGGGATGAAGAGCGGCTGACAGAATGACGATGCCCCCCGCTTGGTCGTTCCTAGAGCGGTTGATCTGCGACGTAGCTGCAGGGCCCTTGCCCACCCACCCTACCCTCGCAGGACACGCCGTGAACCGGCAAGTAGCGACGCGCCGTCTTCGCTCTTCAACAAAACCACCAGCCACCTGTCTGGCGCGGTGTCCTCACCGATTGCGGGACCGTTGGCGGCATGGATGCCGCCACCGAGCCCCCGTGGACGGGTCTACGGCGTGCCCCGCGAGCGGTGAGGGCGCCGCACACTCGACTGCCCGGAGCTTTTGGCTGCAGCTAACGGCACTCACAAAAACGACACCACGGTACCTCCAGCAACGATGGCGAGTGCGAACAACATGCGGCCGCCGGTGAGACAGCGTTCGAGAGGGTGATGCCAGCCACCCCGCTCGGCTGCACCAGGCCGATCAGAACGGATACTGCGGCACTTCGTTCTTGATCGTCAGCCATTGCCAGTGCGTGTACTGCTCCCAATCGGCCGGGCCGCCCACGCTGGTGCCGTTGCCTGACGCACCGGTGCCGCCGAACGGGTTGATGACCTCATCGGCCACGGTCTGGTCATTGATATGCAGCATACCGGTGTGCAACAGATCGCCCAACGCCATTGCGCGCGACACCGACGCCGACAGGATGCCGGCCGCCAGCCCGTACTCGCCTTGGTTGGCCATCTCGGCAGCCTCTTCGTCGGTATCGAACACCGCGATGTTGATCACCGGGCCGAACACTTCTTCGTCGAACACACGCATGCCGGGGCGCACGTTGGACAACACCGTTGCCGCATAGAACAGGCCGTCGTTGGTCGCGCCGGCTTCCACCACCGCACCGGCCGCGACGCTGTCGGTGACGATGTCGATGACGCGCTGCAGCTGGCGTTGGTCGATGATCGGGCCCAGTGCCACGGTGCCGCTGACCGGGTCGCCAACCGGCAAATGGCGTGCCTTGTCGGCCAGCCGCTGGGTCAGCGCTTTTGCCACGCTGCGTTGAACCAGCACACGCCCGGTGGCCATGCAGATCTGGCCCTGATGCATGTAGGCACCGAACGCGATGGCCGAGGCCGCCTTGTCCAGATCCGCATCGTCGAGCACGATCACCGCATTGTTGCCGCCCAGTTCCAGCGCGACCTTCTTCAAGTGACGGCCTGCAATCTCGCCGATGCGGCGGCCCGCAGTGGTGGAGCCGGTGAAGGCGATCATCGGGATATCCGGCGATTCGACCAACGCCTGGCCAATTTGCGCATCGCCGTGCAGCACGTGCAGCAGGCCCTTCGGCAAACCCGCCTCTTCCAGCACCTGGGCGATGATCACGCCACCGGTGTACGGCGTGCGCGGGTCCGGCTTGAGGATCACCGCATTGCCCATCGCCAATGCCGGCGCCACCGAGCGCAGCGACAGAATCAGCGGGAAGTTGAAAGGCGAAATCACCGCGATCACGCCTAAGGGCAGATGGCGGGCAAGGCTGAGTTGGCCGGCGCCGGTCGGCAACATCTGGCCCATGGCCTGCAGCGGCAGGCCCGCGGCCTGCTGGTAGAACACCACCGATTCGTCGACCTCGCGCTGCGCCTTGGGCAGGATGCCGCCGGTTTCGCGCGCAATCAGCAAGGTGGCTTCGGCACTGCACGCCTGCATCACCTGCGCAGCGCGATGGAAGACGGCAGCACGTTCGCGCGGCGATGTCGCCACCCAGGCGCGCTGCGCCTGTTTGGCTTGTGCAACGGCGGCAGCGACGTCGGCCAGGTCGGCCTTGCTGACCTCATGCAACAGGCCGCCGGTTGCCGGCTCATAGATCGGCAAGGTACCGCCGTGACCGGGCACCCACTCGCCATTGAAGATGCAGCCGTGCCACGCGGGTGTAGCGGTCGCAGCGACCGCTGCGCTGGGAAGAGCATTCATGGTCTAGCCTCCTGCTAAAACGGGTGTGGGGGATTACAGCGTGGTGGATGCCAGCCCGCCATCAACGGGCAGGGTGATGCCGTTGATCCAGCGCGCGGCATCGGATGCAAGAAAGACAATCGCCTCGGCCACTTCGTCGGCATACGCCGGGCGGGTCATGCGCTTGGCATCTTCCTTGACGCGCGCCTCGCCCAGCATGGCAGCGAAATCGCCCAGAATCGGCGTAAACACCGGGCCCGGCGAGACGTTGTTGACGCGTACACCGTGATCGGCGAACCAGGGCCGCGATTGCAGCAGGGTCCACACGATCAGCGCTTCCTTGAAATATTGATAGCAGGTGTCGTGCGCCACCGGGTGCGCCGCCAGCCACGCGCTGCCGCTTTCGAAACTGTCGGTCGCAGCGAGTTGTTTATGCAGGTCCAGACGCTGCGGCCATTCGGCGCCCAGGATCGAGGCCACATTGATGATGGAACCGCCCGACACGATGCGCGGCAGCAGCGCCTGGCTCAGGTGGCGCAGGCCCAGATAGTTGACGCGTGCCACCACATCCAGCGGCGCGGTGCCGGGCACACCGGCCACATTGGCCAAAGCATCAATGCGCTCCGGCAAGGCCTTCACCAACGCATCGATGGATGCCGGGTCGCCAAGATCCGCCTGATGGAAGCCGTGCAGGGTCATCTGCACCGGCGTGCGGTCGACACCGATCACGGTGGCGCCATGAAACCGTGCCAGCCGTGCGACCTCCGCGCCGATGCCCGAGGCCACACCGGTCACCACGATCGTCTTGTTCTGCAAATTCATTGTCACCCTCCGAAGGAGCCGGCTGTGCCGGCGCTGGAACACATGGACGTACTGCAGGTTGACGTTATTGCCGGACGCCGGGTTCCCGACGTCCGCCGGCAGATACACATTGGCGCACAGGATGTTGCTGGCATCGAACCGCCACACGCCGCCCGGGCCTGCATAGAACACGCGCTGACGGCTGTCCGCCACGCGCCGGTGCCGCAGGTGTTGAGGCCATTGGTCAACGCTGCGCTCTGCGGCACGCCTTGTGCGAAGGCCGCGCCTGCCGCCAGCACTCCCAGCACTCCCAAAACGCCGAGCAGCACGCGAGCCCGCCACGCCGCTTGCATCCTGCCACCACGCATCACCGATGATCGAATCACTGCAGACATCTCCAGCGTTGGGAGGAAACAGCGGTACGTGTTACGTAGCAAATCTCAGGCAGGGGCAGGCCCCGCGCTGCACACAGCGCGTGCGATGAAAACGTTGGTTGAGACCCGGTGCCGTGCGGCGGGCCGACAGAAGCGCGTTACAGCGTATCCAGCCGGTCCAGACGATCCAGTGCGCGCAACAGCGGCGCTTCGCTGGAACCGAGCACTGCACTGAGTTGCTGTTCCATGCGCAGCACTTCGGCTTCGGCGGCGGTCAACAGCGCGACCCCGGCCGCGGTCAGCGACAGATGCTGCATGCGCCGGTCCTGCCGCCCGCGCACCTGCCGCAGCAGGCGACGCTTGACCAGCCGCGCCACCACGATCGCCAGGTTGGGCGGCGACACGTGCAGCACATCGCCGATCTGGCGTTGGTTGATGCCCGGGTTGCCATCCACCAGCATCAGCAGCGAGAAATCCACCGGCTTGAGGTCGAAGGCGGCCACGCAGTCCTGGAACATCCGCCGCACCAACAACTCGGTGCGGGTGATGCGATAGCCCAGCAACCGCAGCAGACGCGCCTGATCCACCGTGGTGACGGCATCGGGCAAGGGCGCAGCAAGGGCGGTGACGGGCATGGCGGTTCTCGCGACAAAGGCAGCAGGCGGACCGGTGCGCGCGATGCGACCCATCCGCAACGCCGATCCCCGGCGTGCAGCGCATTGTAGACGCGGCCAGGCCTGCCGATGTGGACGGGTACGCTGCCGGCGTGCGCGCTGTTCGCACGTACACCCCACTGCCCTTGCACGCACGCGCCCGGCAACAGCGACGTTGTGCTGCGGCTGGCGTGGGACGGCGGTGATCCAGGCACGGCTTGGACATGTGATCCGGTCGGCAAGTGATTGCGTTCGAGAATAGTTATTCATCATAACTATATTGCCAAGCTGCAGCGCAGCATGGTCGCGTCCGCTAGCCGGCGCGTGTCTTGCAGCCTGAAGTGCCCGCCGGCAGGTAACCAGCCGGCAGGCACGCTGCCAGGCGTGTCGTCGGCTCATCTGTCCAGGCTGATCTCGGCACGACAAGGAGCACACGGCGCCGCACACCGCTTCGCAGCGCCTGCCCACACAGCACGTGCGCAGCCCGCTTACGGCAGCCAGAGCTTCTCGAGATCGCGGAAGCCCCACTCGGTGGGGCTTTCCATCTGCGCGATACGGTCCTGGCAGTCCGGGCGCGACAGGTCGATGTCCTGCACCAGCACGTGGCTGCGCAATTTGGCCGAATAGAACACGCGCACCTTGGGCTTGAGCAGCGAATCGGGGGTCTGTTCGATCACCACCGCGAGTTTTTGCGACTCCAGCCGCACCAGCGAGCCGACCGGATAGATGCCCAGCCGGCGCACGAAGGCCTGGAAAATCGCCGGATCGAAATGGCCGTTCCAGGAGGCCATCTGCTTGAGCGATTCGGCCGGATCCCAGCCGCGTTTGTACGGGCGGTCGGAGCTGATGGCGTCGTAGACATCGCAGACCGCGCCCATCCGCGACATCAACGAAATATTCTCGCCCACCAATTGATTCGGGTAGCCGCTGCCATCCATTTTTTCGTGGTGATGCAGCGCGATTTCCAGCACCACCGCGTTCTGCACGCCGCCGGCCACCAGCAGCCGATGGCCATCCAGCGGATGCTGGCGCATGACGTCCATTTCTTCGTTGGTGAGCCGGCCGGGCTTGTTGAGAATCTCCAGCGGCGTCACCGCCTTGCCCATGTCGTGCAGCAGGCCACCCATCGCCGCTTCCACCACCTGCGCCTCGGGCAGACCGAGCTGACGCGCCAGCCCGCTCATCAAACCGGCCACCGCCATCGAGTGCAGATAGGTGTAATCGTCGGCGGTCTTGAGCCGTGCCACGCTGATCAAGGCCTGCGGATGCCGCAGCACCGAGTCGTTGATGGCTTCCACCAGCGGCATCGCCGCCTCGGTATCGACGGTACGGCCCAGCCGCACATTGCGGAACATCGCCTCGACCATGTCGCGGCCGTCTTCGAAAATACGACGCGCGCGCACCACCTCGGCTTCGATGCCGACCTGTGCAGTGACGCTAGTGGTGCGCACCTTCCGCGGCTTGTCGGCAGGCTCCGGCGGCTCCGGCGCGGGTGGCTCCGCGGCAGGCTCCTGGCTCGGCGGCGCACCCGGTACGACCGACTCGGCCTGCGTGCCACAGGTTGCGGCCACTTCCACATCCAGCCCGCGCGCAGTGTCGATCACCAACTGCGCGATGCGGCTGTCGTGGATCTTGTCCACGTCCTCGGAATCGACCAGAAACGACGTCTTCCAGAACGGATGGTGCACCCACGCGCCCAGCAGCTTGCAGACATACATGCCGGGGCGGAGTTGGTCTGAGTCGATGGTTCTGAGCATGCCGGCGCTGGTCTGCACGATGTCCACGGAAGAGTCCGCCATGACTTGGCGGTCATCGTCGTTATCGGCAACGCGCACGATTTCTTTGGTCAGCGAACCCTCCACGCGAACGTGTCCGCGACGCCGGGCACCGTTGTGGCCGAGCAATTCAGCGATCCGGCAGCCGCATCGCCAGCACGGCGCCCGCGGCACACAGCAGCGGCACGCTGCAGGCCAGATACAACATCGCCGGCGACCACCCGGCGTCCAGCAGCACCCCGGCGCACAGCGGCGACAGGATGGCGCCAAGGCGTCCCACGCCGATTGCCCACCCCATGCCGGTGGAGCGCACCGAGGCGGCATAGACCACCGGGGCCACCGCATACAGCCCGCCCATCGCCGCGGTCAGCGCCGCACCGGTCAGTAGCGCGAACACAAATGCCCAGCCGAGCACCGTACTGCTCAACCCGAATGCGAGCATTGCCACTGCGACGATGACCAGTGCCCCGGCCGTCAGCCGTGACAGGCGCGCGCGCAGGGCCAGCCAACTGAATAACGTACCGCCGACGATGCCGCCCAGATTCAACAGCACCCCGCCGGTGAGGCCCTGGCCAGCCGACAACCCTGCCGTCACCAGCAACTTGGGCGTCCAGCTGAGCACAAAATAGAACCCGAACATCAGCAGGAAAAAGGCCAGCGCGATCAGCAGCGATTGCCGCCGCAACCCGCCCACGAACAACGACGCATAGCCCTTGACCTGCCCGGCTGCCAGCACTGCAGGTGGCAGCGGCAATTCGCGCTGCGCCGGCATGCCCATGCGCGCCAGCACCGCATTGAAGCGCGCGTGCGCATCGGGCGGCCGGCGCGCGATCAGGAATTCCAATGATTCCGGCAGAAAGGCGAGCACCAGCGGCACGCACAGCAACGAACCGAGCGCGCCCAGCCAGAACACCGACGGCCATGACCAGTGCTGCACCAGCAATGCAGCGAGTGCGCCTCCGAGCGTGGCGCCAACCGGGTAGCCGGTGGCCTGCAGCACCGTAGCGGTGCTGCGCCAGCGCACGGTCGCGTACTCGGCAGCGGTGACCGCAACGCAGGCGAGCATGCCGCCGATGCCGATCCCGGTGAATGCCCGCAAGGCGCCGAGTTGCCAGGCATTGTGTGCCAGGGCTGAAGCCCCCATGCCGACGGTCAGGATTGCCAGGCAGATCAATGTCAGCGCACGGCGGCCGATGCGGTCGGCCAACGGTGCCAGCAGCAACGACCCCAGCGCCATGCCGACCAGCCCGGCACTGAACAGCACACCCAGCAGCTTGCCCGACAGCTGCCAGTCCGCCGACACGTGCGGTGCGGTGAAGGCCATGGCCATCACGTCGAACCCGTCGAGCATCGTCAGCAGCACGCAGACCGCCACCGCCCTCCATTGAAATGGCGTCATGCGCTCCAGCACGAAGGTCCCAGACGGCGCGGGGTTGTGAAGCATCGGCGTGTCCTGTGGTGTGTGGGGGCGGGGGCGAGCAATGGCGCTGCGAAGCGTGCGAACGCACGGCGCCGAGCAGAGCGCACTGCTGCGTGCGACGCGCTGTGCGCAGGGCGTGGCAACCACTTGCACGCTAGGCCGATTGCAGACGCCGTTCAAGACCGATTACCGCAGCGATGTGCGCTTATCGGACGACACGGCGCCGTGTCTTCGCCTGCACCGCACTGCGTTCGGTGCGTTGCAGGCAGCATGGCCTGCAGCCAGGCAAACCTCGCTGCGCCACGGACACTCGCCCATGACCAAGCCAGCCAAGCCAGTCGGCAACCCTGCGTGCAGGGCATTCGCGCGTTGATTGCCTCTCGCCTGCCGCCACGGCACTGCCGCAACCGCAACCGCTGCGCGGGTATCATCTGTGGCGTGCCCGCAGCTGGCGGCACGCTGACTTGCCGGAGAGTGCCGTGACCCCGATTCGCCCCTTCCTGGAGCACACCCCGCAGCTGGGCGCGCGCGTCTACATCGACCCGGCCTGCACCATCATCGGCAAGGTGAGCCTGGGCGATGACGTGTCGGTGTGGCCGGGCACGGTGATCCGCGGCGATGTCAATCACGTGCAGATCGGCGCACGCACCAACGTGCAGGACGGCACCATCATCCACGTCAGCCACCACAGCCCGTTCAACAAGGCCGGCTACCCGACCGTGATCGGCGAAGACGTCACCTTGGGCCACGGCACCATCCTGCATGCCTGCACCATCGAGGACCTGTGCCTGATCGGCATGGGCGCCTGCGTGCTCGATGGCGCCACGGTCAAACGCTACGGGTTCGTCGGTGCCGGCGCGGTGGTTGGCCCGGGCAAGGTGGTCGGGCAGGCCGAGTTGTGGCTGGGCAACCCCGCACGCCTGGCGCGCACGCTCAGCGACAAGGAAATCGAGAGCCTGCATTACTCCGCGCAACATTATGTGCGGCTCAAGGATCAGTACCTGGGCGTGCCCAGCGGCAGCTGATCGCCACGATGCGCGCCGCCGCTTACGGCTGAGTTGCGCGCTCCAGTGCCGTAAGCATCGACAAGGCCTGCGCGCGCGATGTTCCGCACATCTCCAGCGACGGCCGCAGGTTGCCGCACACCGCCGGACGCAGTGGCGAACCGAACAACCGGCAGCCCAGCTGCGCATCCAGTTGCACGCACGCCACCCCGGCCGGCTTGCCGTCGGGCATGCCGGGAATGGGCGAACTGATCGACCGCGCGATGCAGCAGGCAGCGCAGCCCAGGCGGCACGAAAGTTGCGAAGACATCGGCCTAGTGTAGCGGCGCCGTCGCGCGTGTTCCTGGCAGTGTCGCGCCGCGCGCGCAAGGCGCGACGTGCATCGTCTCGGCCAGCGGTCTGATTGCAAGGGCAGTGAGCACGCTGCTCAGGTTGATGCGCGTTGCGGCAGCGCATACTCGGGAAGTTTTCAGCCCTGCGGCAGACCATCCCGCCGAGACGTCAATGCCGGGGCCAACACCGGGCAAGCGCGCATCCGCATGAAATCCAACGGTTTGCAGTGGCGGCATGCAATGGTCGGCCTTGGGACACCCGACCTCGCCGCAGCCGCGCACAGCGCTGCGTGCTAACGTGCCAGATCACCGGAACGCGCCTGCGACGGTTGCAGCAGCAACAGTCGCGACGCGCTCTAATTGCCAGCCACCGCTCGCTAATCAGCCGTCGAATTCGCCATGCCCGAGTACCGTTCCAAGACCTCCACCCACGGCCGCAACATGGCCGGCGCGCGCGCACTGTGGCGCGCCACCGGCATGAAGGATGGCGACTTCCACAAGCCCATCATCGCCATCGCCAATTCGTTCACGCAGTTCGTGCCCGGGCATGTGCACCTGAAGGATCTGGGCCAGCTGGTCGCGCGCGAGATCGAACGCGTCGGCGGCGTGGCCAAGGAGTTCGACACCATCGCCGTGGACGACGGCATCGCGATGGGCCACGACGGCATGCTGTATTCGCTGCCCAGCCGCGAGATCATCGCCGACTCGGTGGAATACATGGTCAACGCGCATTGCGCCGACGCGCTGGTGTGCATTTCCAACTGCGACAAGATCACCCCCGGCATGTTGATGGCCGCGCTGCGGCTCAATATCCCCACCGTGTTCGTCTCCGGCGGCCCGATGGAAGCCGGCAAGACCAAGTTGTCCGAACATAAACTCGATTTGATCGACGCAATGGTCATTGCCGCCGACGACAGCGCCTCCGATGAAAAGGTGGCCGAGTTCGAACGCAGCGCCTGCCCCACCTGCGGCTCCTGCTCGGGCATGTTCACCGCCAACTCGATGAACTGCCTGACCGAAGCGCTGGGCCTGTCGTTGCCCGGCAACGGCACCGTGGTGGCCACGCACGCCGACCGCGAGCAGTTGTTCCTGCGCGCCGGGCGCGTGGCGGTGGAGCTGTGTCACCGCTGGTACGGCGGCGAAGACCCTACTGCCCTGCCGCGCGGTATCGCCACCTTCGAAGCATTCGAAAATGCGATGACGCTGGATATCGCGATGGGTGGCTCGACCAACACCATCCTGCATCTGCTCGCTGCCGCGCAGGAAGGCGACGTGCCGTTCGGCATGCAGGATATCGACCGCCTATCCAAGCGCGTGCCGCAGCTGTGCAAGGTCGCGCCGAACACGCCGAAGTACCACATCGAAGACGTGCATCGCGCCGGCGGCATCATGGCCATCCTTGGCGAACTGGCACGTGGCGGCCTGCTGCACACCAACGCGGCCACGGTGCACGCACGCACGCTGGCCGACGCCATCGCGCAGTGGGACGTCACCCAGACCGATGCGGAAACCGTGCACACGTTCTACAAGGCCGGCCCGGCCGGCATCCCCACCCAGATTGCCTTCAGCCAAGCCACGCGTTGGGACACCCTGGACACCGATCGCAGCGAAGGCTGCATTCGCGATGTCGCGCACGCGTTCTCGCAGGAAGGCGGCCTGGCCGTGCTGTACGGCAATATCGCCCGCGACGGCTGCGTGGTGAAGACCGCAGGCGTGGACGAATCCATCCACGTGTTCGAAGGCAACGCCCGCGTCTTTGAGAGCCAGGATTCGGCGGTCAAAGGCATTCTCGCCGACGAAGTGAAGGCCGGCGATATCGTGGTGATCCGCTACGAAGGCCCCAAGGGCGGCCCCGGCATGCAGGAAATGCTCTACCCCACCAGCTACCTCAAATCCAAGGGCCTGGGCAAGCAATGCGCCCTGCTCACCGACGGCCGCTTCTCCGGCGGCACCTCGGGCCTGTCGATCGGCCACGCCTCGCCGGAAGCCGCCGCAGGCGGCGCGATCGGCCTGGTACGCGATGGCGACAATATCTTGATCGATATCCCCAATCGCTCGATCAATCTGTTGATCTCCGACGAGGAACTCGCCGGCCGCCGCGCAGAGCAAGATGCCAAGGACTGGAAGCCGGTGGAAGTGCGCCCGCGCAAGGTCACCACGGCGCTGAAGGCGTATGCGTTGCTGGCGACCAGCGCGGACAAAGGCGCGGTGCGCGACAAGGCGATGTTGGACGGCTGAGCTGTTGCAGCGATTGCAGCAGCGTCGGCTCCTTTATGGGCCGCTTAGCGCGCACCAGGTTTTCCATGCACGGCAGCTCGATGCGCAAAACCTCGCGGTAGAGAAACAACAACGCTGCCAACGCCTGGTTCTGTGTGCCCGCAGACACCTGCCCATCGGTGGCCAGCCGCGTCAGGAACGCCTCGACCTCCGCCTGCCCATCTGCGCCGGATCGCGCTTGCCGCTGGCGAGGATGAAGCACCGTATCCAACTGAGATAGGCCTGCTCGGTTCGCAGGCTGTAATGCCGTACCCGCAGGCGGTCGCTCACCTGATCGAGCAACCGGACCGGTGGACGTGATGTTATGCCGTCGTGTCTGGGGGTGTCTCATACGCCTGCGTCCTTGCTGGATAACACCGCAAGCATCCGCATTGTCGCGGCCGCTTACTATCGTGCGATCCCGTGACTTGGGCTAAGAGTTCCCCCATTCACAAAGCGTCCGCGATCGAAGATACTCGCCACAACACCGCATTTCGGCGGTCCAATAGTAGTTAGGCCTCATACCTTTTATCGTGAATATGGACAGCACCTGATGGAAAGCAAAGCCTCACTTACCACACTCTTTATCCTCACGCTCTTTAGCGGTCACGCACAATCGAAGAACACTTCACAAGCGGAATTCTTAGTTGTTCAGCAATGCTCAGAAGCAGCTCGACTTGTTTCTAGGGCTGCGGAAAATTTCCCGTTGAGTGAGAGCTTGAGGAGCAATCTGATCTTTACGATGCATGAAGAGATCAATTCCAAGGGCCTTCCCGATCACTTAACGCCGCAGGCTGATCATGTCGTCACAGCTAGGAAAGTGATGGAATCCATTGTTGAAACCAGTTCGCCCGAGAAAAACGCCAAGATCAAGAATGAGAGAATTCTTACGTTATCGGCAGCGATGTGCGTGATGCAATGGAAAGTCGACAATGAGGCCTAACAATTCATTCAAGCCGACACCGCTTCGCGGCGCGGCTTAATTCAGGCGTTAGCCCTGTCATCAAGCAACAAGGAGACTTATATGCACATAGAAGCGAGCGGAGTTGCAACATTCAGGGTCAATGCAACAGGTCAGAACGTTTCTGTTTCTGCTTCTGATCTAGACTGGGATTGTCAGGGGGACGGCGAGCGCGACATGGGCCCTGAGCTTATCCATACAGCAGACTTTGATATTGCGGGGCACACGGTAACCTGGAGCATTTGGGAGTATCCCGTAGGCGTCGAAAATCACAGCGACACCCATGTTCCCGATGGCATCACTTTGGTCACGGACATTGACTATAGCTTGGTGCACGATCCTGACCGACAGGGCTAACAACTTAATCAAGCCGAACTGGCCTCGCCAATCGGCATATTTCGGGCGTTAGCCAGACCTATTAGGCATCCATGCTCGGCACGAAGAACAAAGCGCTCCCGCTTGCCGCTATCGCGCTAGTCGCCATGGCAGTCACATGCGTTGCATATATGCAGGGCTACAGATTCGACCTTTCTAAAGATTCCGCACCCGCCTGGATCCAGGCCATTGGCAGCATCCTCGCAATCGTGGCGGCCGCTTGGATAGCCAAGCAGCAGAATGTGCATGCCCGCACACTTGAAGAGTACAAGCAAGCAAAAGCGGACAAGCAAAAACTGGAAGTGATCATGGCACTTATGGCCCGCTCGCATCGCTTGGCCATTGACGTATGCAAAGCCTATGAATCGAATGAACAGGAAGATATAGACCAGATAACGCCGCCACTCATGGCCGACACGCATCACGCACTGATGGCATTGCCAGTGTTTGACATCCCTGAGTGGCAGCTTTCATTGGACGTGCTAATGATCAGTCGGGCACTAGCTTCACTTCGAGAGCAGTTTCTTGCCTTGCAAGACTCCACGTCTGAAGAAGAGTTTCGTTCAAACCTGAAAGACCTCAATGAACTTGCAAGTGAGATTAAGCAGGTTAGTGGTGATGCTGTTTCAATCGCCAAGAAAGAGATCAACGAGCGAGACCTGGTTCTTCACGGGTCTGGCTAACAATTCATTCAAGCCGAACCCTCTTCGCGGGTCGGCTTAATTCAGGCGTTAGGCACCAGATCATGCGCTCAACCATCGTCGAAATTTTCTCCGACCAAGCCAACGCGTCGGTGATGCGTCATCCTGATCGTCGCTTTCCTGGAGTCCTTGTTCAGGGTGACTCCCTGTATGCAATGTGTCTTCAAGCTGACGCTGCTTGTGCCAACGCCAAGCAACTGATCAATTCCGACAACTATGATGAGCTCAATGATCTGCGCAATAGGCTTTGGGATTACCTCAACCACTACAAAGCTGTGCTCGGTGAGCATAAGGTGCCGTTGCCTTTCAGAGAGTCGGCTGGTGCCTAACAATTCATTCAATCCGGCACTGCTTCGCGGCGCGGCTTAACTCAGGTGTTAGACCTCATGACTATCGACATCGACAAACTGACCGAGGCCGAGCTCATCGACCTCAATCATCGGATTGTTGAGAGACTTCGCTTCATGCAGCATGCGCGAGCTCACGCAACTATGCTCCGCTTCAGCATTGGTGAACGCGTCACGTTTGAGCCGGACATGCGAGGCCCGGTTTATGGCGTTATCGTTCGCTACAACAAAAAATCGGTCTCCGTGCTTACGGATGATGGTCAGCGTTGGAATGTAGCGCCTGGTCTTCTACGTCCAGCATCAATAAAGGGCACTAAGCATTCGTCTTCTGGCAACGTTGTCGCTTTACCTCGCAAACCGCATAATGAACCTAAAAATTAATTCAAGCCGATGCCGCTTCGCGGCGCGGCTTAATTCAAGCGTTACGCCTCAGAGGAGAGTGCAATGGCAGATGATGGTTTGAAAGGCGCAGAGAAGCGCGATCTCGCTATCCAGACTGGGTTGCAGCTGATTCCGTATGTCGGCGGCTCCCTCTGCACGCTCTATTTCGGAACAAAGCAGGAGAAGCGTTTTAAGCGCATAGAGTCGTTTTATGCTGAGCTGGCAGAAGAGCTGAAACAGGTTAAGGGGGCCATTCCTCCCGTCGAGAAGCAAGACGCTCCTGCCCTTGAGGCGATCATGGAGTCATTGCACGACAAGGTTGAGGCGGAGCCCACCGCTGAAAAGCGCCAGTTCTTTTTGAACTACCTCAAGCACACTCTGCTCCAGCCAGTCTCGGGAAACTTCGATGAGCGCAAGTACTTTCTCACTACCCTAGATGAAATGAGCCTTCTAGAATGCGAACTTCTTGCCTTCATTAATGGCTCTGGTCAGGTACAGGTCGGGAGCATACAAAAGCCAGGCACTGAGCAGTACGCAATGGTTGGCGCCATTGGGCGGCTCAAGGCAAGAGGTTTCCTCACTGCCTCCCAAGGCTCCTTTGCCATTGGCGGCGGGGCGGATAACTCGCTCCAAGAAATCGTGCAGGTCTCGTCGTTTGGCAAGCGCTTCCACAGTTTCTGCCTAGATGCATAACAATTCATTCAAGCCGAAGCCACTTCGCGACTCGACTCTTACATCGATCGTGTAGGTGCTTGCTCAACCGTATCCTGCTGCGACCGCTGCGCATCCAAGGCCTGAGACTGGCGGACGCTTTCCTGCAGTGGAGGCACGGCCTCAGACAGATCTACCTTGGCCCTGAAGCCCGGCGTCTGGCCAAGAATAAAAATGCTTCCTTGGTGTAGGGTCACGCTCTGCAGCTGATCGTCACGAAGGATGCCCGCGCGCTTGGCTTCGACGGTGGCGTGCATTGCAACCTCATCAGAGGTGCCCTCTGGTAGCTTGCTGTGAATCGATCGATACAGAGGGTCGTTTGAGACCATCGCAGGGGCAGGCGCAACGCAGCGCTCCAACGACTCACCAATTGGCATCTTCCAGCCCGGTGGCACATACGCTGGCGCATCCTCGCTTTGCATGCGCTGTTGCACCTCCTGCCACCGGGTCGCAGCCATTTCCGCGCGTCCAGCACCTGGGAGAAGCGGGTCGCGCAAGTGATCGATGCCATCCGCCAGGCTCATCCCTTGAATGACCCTCGCATTGAAGGTCACGCCCATCCTCAACGTCTCAACATCACCGCGATACTTGTCGATCATCGGCGCATGTTGCCGGGCCAGCAGCTGCGTTTGAGGGTCTTCCAACACCGAGCGGTCCGGTTTGCCGTTGGCGTCCAACGGCAGGAAGTTGTGGATCCGATGCGAATCACCCAAGTCCGTTGCGACCATCGGATTGCGTGCATCCAAAAGACTGCTGTCGTTGGCGTAACCAGCCCTATCCAATGCAGTGATCTCATGCGACGCGGCGTATACCTTCACCTGCCCATAGTGCTTACTTGCAGCACTCACGGCATCGCCTGCCATCACGTGATTGATCACGTCGTTGCCACCTTCCGGAATGCGCCGGTCCAGGCTGACCGTACCATAGGCGTTAAAAGTCTCTCCCTTGAGGCCGAAGTGGTGCGCAGTGACCTGGGCGAGGTTGCCGCCCAGAGAATGACCGGTGACGGTGACATCGGGAGCAGGTTGGCCGGTTTTGAGGTGCTTTTGTTCTGCGTACTTCAATGCATGCTGAGTCAATTCGATCGCATCATCGATCTGACGATTGTAACGTGCTGCAACCATGCCGCCGTCAGCATAAGCACCATCTTGCTTCGGTTGACGATCAAACTCGGTACCGCGATGAGCGACGATAATTTCGCCTGTTTCTATTTCTTCGTAGATGATGCCCTGATAGCCGGACGGACGATCCATGTATTCCAGACGCCTGAAAGAGACGCCACCCATATTGACTGGCTTACTGTCGGACCCAGTCTCGCCAGGTCGCGCATACACATCATTTGCGAGAAAGGCATTTTGCTGTTCGGTCAGGCTCATTTGGACACCTTCTCAGATTTTAGCGTTACCTGAAATAAACTTCCGCGATTTGACTCAGCATATTTATCCACACTATATTCGCCAGTGTCGGGATAGTTATCCATCCGGCTTCGCGGATAGCCTCCTTTCCAAAAATAAAATTTAACAGGCACTGAATCGTATATTTGCGCTTTAAAGAGCGCCGGCTGGAAACGCGTCTCCTCTTTTTTACCGGTCGCCTTTAGCGAGATACCAACACCATTGAGTTCAAAATTACACACACCCTTTCCGTAATAATCCGCATCGACCATGCCATCTGCATAGATAGTCGCCACGTATGTCGTCGGATCTATTTTTTTAAAATTGATGGGTATCCCATCTTCTTTTGACTTATTCCAAACACCCGCAATAGGCTCTATCGGCGTGCATTGCTCATGGTTCGTCATTTGATAAAAGGCGGTGCCCGATATCCACTCAAACGGACCCGGCGCATCCTCGATCGTCATGGTGAGCTTGTAAGCTTCCGTCGGATGTTGATTTTTCCGATAGACCGGGTCTCCGTCAGCCGTGGTCTCGCCGTTTTTTTCGTACTTCTCAGACGCAGCATTCATTGGGTTGCACCCCGTCAAAAGGACTAGGAAAAGACATCCGACAATCTTGATTTTGAAATACACGTTCATGCCACCTCGGTGCCCTGCGTGTTTAAAGTTGGGAGCGAACGGCCTGCCGGTGCGGTACGGCCTGAGTCGCAGTGAGTGTAGCGAATGTGCATTGACTAATCCGCTCTTGACCAATGCCCAGCTCTGACTTTGCCGGGTGAAACGCCAACGCGCAGATCTTCTATCGACGCTATCCAGACCGCCAGCATCAACCGGTTGACATGTCACGCAGCGCGTAGCAGTCTCCTCGGCAAGGAGCGTAGAAACTCCCCTAACAGCGGTACCCACCTCCGTCAAACCGGTGGGTTTTTTGTGCCTGCAGATTCTTGTGGGTGCAACCGACGCGATGCCTGCGTCGGGAGGGCGGCTAATACAACACCCTTCTGGGGAAATACGCCCGCCGACTGTTAGCGGTTTCTAACCTCCCGACATCCCGTCGCCATCCGGCGGCGGAGCCTGTTCGTCAAGGAGGGCTTTGCCATGCGTCGACCCACGTCCCGTCCCACATCAGCACGCAAGCGCGGCACGGAGCCGCCGCCCCGCGAGATCGGCTGGCACTCGCTCGACCCCTCGATCAAGCCGCGGCCCTATGTCGAGCGTACCCCCATCCCCCAACCCCGCACCGAGGCCCGCCCCCCTCGCCCCGGCCACCCGCGTGCCCCGCAACACTGCACCGTCGGCTACGGCTACTACCCCGCCAGCAACCTACGCATCCCCACGCTACGCCTGCGTGGCCGCTGGCTGGAACAACTGGGCTTTGCCATCGGCAGCAAACTCAACATCCGCCTGCGCAACGGCGAGCTGGTCGTTAGTGTGGCACCCGCCGACTGAGCTGGCGTGCCGCGCACGCGTAGTACGCACGTGCGCGCTCGCATCGAGCTCAACGCGCATGTCGTACACCGTGCGCGCTCCCGCTCACCGCGCAGAGGAGGACACCGATGGACCACCCCGCCGTCGTCTTGCATCTCACGCTGGACCAACGCGACCAGCTCGACCGCCTGCTACGCAGCCTCATCGCTCATGGCGACGTGATCGCCATGAGCAAACCGGAGTGCCTGGAGGCGCAGACGCTGCCAACGTTGGGACAAGCCATCTTCGATGCGGCCCATGCCGTGCGCGAGATGCTTGAGCAGCGGGTGGAGCAAAGGCCGGGCAGGTCGTATCTGCACGCCGAAGATGGCGGTTAGGTTGGTTTGAACCTACTGATGGCTAAATTGCTGTCGCATGACGGCATCTTGAAATCTCAATGGCTTGCCTCGTTACGCCGCACGTCGTCGAACGTAACGCGTTGTCCCTGCAAAGATGCGGCATAGCCCATGACGATGGGCAGCCGCACTGCGGGGAAGGCCGTCCGATTCACAGGCTTGCAACGATTGACGGCCGTCAACGCCTCGGCGAGGATCGTGTTACACCGCGCTCAGGCGGCCCAATGATAGCCAGGCGGCTTGGAGGTTTCGATGGAGTTGATGCTTCTATTGGGTGCGGTGCTTGCTCTTGGCAATATCGTTGCATCGGTTGCAGTACTTCGCGTTTCGGTACTCTCGCCATCACAACGCGTAATGCAACTTGCCCTCATCTGGCTTGTTCCAGTCATTGGCGCGGTCGTTTGTGCGGCGTTTGCCTCTTCTCAGGCACTTGGCCCCACATCGTCCAGTACAATCGACCCGCTCTATCCATCATCCGATGGTGGCGCATCGGAAGGTCAAAACCTTGGGTTCTCTGGCTGCGATGCCGGGGACTCTGGCTGCGCCGGGAGCAGTGACTAGTGGCCTCGCCTAAACAACAACATTGCAAACCGAGGTAATGATGGAAGAGGAATACCAGCTTGTAATGTCACCACTTTGCCAGTCGGTCACTGAAAAAGGGCAGACGGTTCGCTTCGAGATCTATCGTGGGCCAGATAGCGACTGGACGCTTGAAGCTGTTGACTCGTTCAACAACTCAACCGTCTGGGATGATCTGTTCGCGACAGATCAGGCTGCTCTAGACGAGGGGCTGCGCACAATCCGAGAAGATGGCATTGCGTCTCTCATTGGCCAGCCCAGCGGAAGTCAGCGCCAGTGACACAACTGCCTGACAATTCATTCAAGCGGAACCCGCTTCGCGAGTTTGCTTAATTCGGCGTTACGCCGCTCTACAAATGCGCACCTATCCGAAATCATCAACGACATCCGTTGTAGATCGCGCTCTTCGGCTATTCGGTGTACTACTCGTCTTCTTCGGTCTTTCCTTCACGCTCACTTGGTGGCATCACACCAGAACTCTCTCGCCCTGCGCCACTTCTGGCTCGATCTCAAGAGACCCGGTCGCGTGTCATTCTGGCCCTTGGCTGTTCGGCACGTCCTGGGCCGGGCTCGCCACTTTTTTGTCTACGCTCTTTGGCGTCTGCTTGCTCTTTTCATGGGGATGGTCCTTGACTCGCCGCAAGCGAAGCTAAAGCCTTAAAATGTATCCAATCGCTCAGCGCTCCAATCTGCCACTCACGCATTACCGCCAAGGAAAGCATGCTCTCCATCTTCAAGAAGAAAGCCGCTCCGTTACTGATCGTTCGAGCCGATGGGCAAGAGTTGTGTCGCGTTAGCCAGAGCGATGTCCCGTGCGAGATCAAGCCTTGCGCATGGTTGAAGGCCAATAGCGTCCTGGAATTTGTCGACTCGGCGGGAGAGGTGCATCGGCATGAACTTGGTGCTGCAACTGGGTGGTTCCACTTTTCCGTTCGTGTGCATCCCAACCTTGGGTGCCAGGCAGACTGCGTCATTTCGCAGACCGAGCAGCTCGATCCAGACGCGTTTGCGAATGGCCAAGCATCCGGGATCAGGTTTCAGCCGTTCTTTCTGCCGGGTGCCAGCGTCAGTAGTTCCGCACTTGCAGGCAAGGGGCTCTTTGCCAGGGGCCTGCACTTCAGCGGATTAGTCACCGGTGGCAACGTGCTGCTTTCTTGTGAATGCGACCACTGCAAGCGTTCGTTCCTGATCCGCTCCTATCACGCGGGTTTTAGCAACGCGGGATACTTCTACTCGGGGTCTGGCAACTACACCATCACGGTCGATAGCCATCTGCCGGGTAGCCCTGCAGCGCTGTCCGAGCCCGATGCCGAAGCGCTTGCTGCGCTGGAAGACGCACTGCCATTGGCACCGGATGGGTCTCGCTACGCCTGCCTCAATCCCTTTCGCTGCCCGCACTGTTCCGAGCCTTACATCGATTTTGAGGCGAATCCGGGTTCGCGGGCGGGCGAGTATTACGGGAACTACTTTGAGGGTTCGACGCTGTTGCGCTACGACCCTGAGCCTGTTTAGCGTCAGTTGACCGAGCCTTGAAAGGAAGATCGGCCACTGTCATTTCAACCGGCCTGCGCACTTGCTGAGATGGTGGCCTGTTGCGCTAAGATTCGGCTGATGAACGCTAAATTTTTTCTGATTGCACTCCTGCTGAGCGCCTCTGCATCGGCGCAAGGTGTTTCGCCGGCTACGACGCGTGAGGTTGGTCAGCTTTTCAAAGTCCTTGCGCACTCCAACTGCGAATTTTCGCGCAATGGGTCGTGGTATGCGGCGCCGAAAGCCAGCGAACATTTGCAGCGCAAGTACGAGTACCTGCAGAAGAAGGGGCTGGTGACATCCACCGAGTCATTCATCGAACTTGCCGCCACCAAGAGCAGCATGTCGGGCACGCCGTATCAGGTGCGTTGCGGCAACGCTGCGCCGGTATCGAGCCAGTCCTGGTTCACTGGCAAGCTGCGCGAGCTGCGCAAATAATCGGCAGACGTCAGCACCAGGTCTGCGCTGCCGCATCCGCCTCGCAGCGTCGCTTGATGTAGGCGCTGGCATGGCCGCTGGATCGCTTCTGCGACGCGGCCGACCGAAAGCGATGGTTGCACGAGCGGCAGTGAAAGCTCGGCGTCAGCTCAAGCGATCAGGCAAGATCACCTTGGCACTATCGCGCGCCAAAGATGCGCCAGCGTCGATCAGGCAACGCGCAGCCTCTGTACTGCATCAGCGCTGCCATTACACCCATCCGCCACAAACGCACTCACCGCATCTTCCAGCTGCGCGGCATGGTCGCCCATGGCGCGTGCGGCGGCGCTGGCGTCCTGCATGCGGGTGACGCCCTCGCGCATGTCGGTGTCCACGCCGGCGAGGGTGTGATGCACCTGCGCGATGCTGCCGGCCTCTTGTTGCGAGGCGACGGCGATCTTGCTGAGCGTGCTGCTGACCTGGCCGATGGTGCTGACGATGTGCTGCATGCCTTCACCTGCGTGGCGGACCTGTTGCACGCCGGCTTGCATATGCGTGACCGATTCGCCGATGAGTGTCTTGATCTGGCTGGCGGCGGTGGACGAGCGTAGCGCCAGCGCGCGCACTTCGCTGGCCACAACGGCAAAGCCGCGACCTTCGTGGCCAGCGCGTGCGGCTTCGACGGCGGCGTTCAAGGCGAGGATGTTGGTCTGGAAGGCGAGGCCGTCGATGACCGAGACGATGTCCTGGATACGCCGCGAGGCCTGCTCCATCTGCTGCATGGTGCCCATCGCCTGATGCATGGTGTCGCCGCCAGTGCGTGCGGCCTCCGATGCGGCGGCGGTGAGTTTGTCCGCATCCGCGGCCTGTGCGGTGTGTTGCTGCATGGTGCCGAGCACTGCCTGCATCTGGGTGGCGGTGCGGGCCAGGGTGGCCGACTGGCGCTGCACTTGCCGTTCCAGCGCATCGTTGCGGGTGAGAATATGGCCGGCGGCGTGATTGATGGCGGTGCTCGAGCTGCGGATCTGCGCAATGATGCGGGCGAGGTCGTCGGCGGTGGCATTGGCATCGCGCTTCATCTGTTCGAACACGCCATCGCACTGGCGATCGATGCGTTGCGAGAGATCGCCGCGCGACATCGCGGCCAGCATCTGGCGCATGTCCTGCAGGCTGTCGTCGGTGATGGCGAGAAATTGATTGACGCCATCGGCCAGCTGGCCGAGCGTGCCGCCCTTGGCGTGCCCCTGCAGACGGGCACCAAGCTCGCCACGCGTGGCCTGTGCAATGACGGTGGCCAGCTGTTCTTCCAACGCCAGCTCCTGGGTGCGGTCTTGCCACTCCACCACCACGCCCAGCGAGGCGCCGTCGTGATCGCGGACGGGGGTGATGTTTTCCTGCAGCTGCAACGCAGCCAGCGCGCGCGTTCTGCTGGTGCCGGCGTCATGCCGCAACTGCACGGCATCGGCGAGCGCGGTGTGCAGCGCGTTGCTGTCGACCTGCGTGTTCAGTTGCTGGAACGATTGATTGCGGTAGATGGCGGTGCCCTGCCCGTCGACGATGGCCACGGCCATGGCTGATGCATCCAGCGCCAGACGGATGCGTCGGTTTTCCAGCAGCAGGTGCTGTTGCTGTGCGATGCGTTCTTCCACCTGCACGCTCATGCGCACCAATGCCTGCGCCAGCGATCCGCTGCGGAAGGTCTGCCGCAGGATCGCCGGTGGCAAGGTGGCGCCGGCTGCCAGCGTGTCGGCCAGTTCGGCCAGCGCTTCGGCTTCGTGATCGAGCGCATCGACCTGGCGCCGCAACTGGACCGCCATGACGCAGACAAAGGCGGTTTCCACGATCACATAGCCGGCGTGCACCACCACGATGCCGAAGCCGCTGCCCACGGTGAACGCCTGCACCGGCATGCCGCGCGATTGCAGCCAATAGAACCCCAGGTGATGCACGGCGATGGCGCCGGCGGCGACCACCACTGGCAGCCAGTCGCGGTAATAGAGCAGCAGCGCCAGGATCACGAAAACGCCGAAGTGCATTTCCACCAAGCCATGCGCCTGCTGGATGGTGGCCGCGACCAGGGCCATCAGCACCAGCGCGTTGGTGATACGGGTCAGGCGCGTGCCGGGGTTGGCGTGCACTTGCCAGGCCATCAGCACCAGGCTGGGCAGCGTCACTGCCAGGAACGTGGTCCATTGGCCCTGGTTCCATGCCAATGCCAGCGAGCCGGCGCTCTGCAGCACGGCAAGCCACAGAAACAGACGGTCGGCCTTGATCGCCAGGCGCGTGGCGTAGTTGGAGCTCGGCGGCGCCGATGCGGGCAGTTCCATCATGACAGCGACTCCACGGCACATGGACAAGGGAAGGCCAACGCGCCACTTGGGGTGCGCGCCAGTACGTTGGGAAGCCAGCGCGACCAATCCGCCGCACCGGCCGTGCCACACACGGCGCCGCCATCGGCCGGGCCGGCGTAGCGCGGTTGGCCGTCAGCGCCGAGCAACCACACCGAATAGCCGCTACCGCGTAGTGCGGGGTTGTCGAGCAGGCGCACCTGGCCGCCGCGAGCGCGCACTGCGCTGCTGAGCATGACCCAGGCGCGATCGCTTGCAAGATCCGCGCAGGCGCAGGCCCCTGCGACGCCGATAAGCATCGGCGCCGGCTGGGCCGCTGGCAGGCGGGCCTGGACCTGCGCCCAGGCGCTGGCCAGATCACCTGCATGCGCGCGTGGCGTTGTCCACGCCACCGCGATCCAGCCACACCACAACGCAAGCAGGGCGGCGCCCAGGGTGCGTCGCGATGCAGGAGAGATGCTGCCGAACAAGGGCATGGCGCGGGGTTCACGAGGGAAGGTGAGCCCTTATCGGATGCGGGCTACTGTGCTTGAGGCGGCTTGCGATTGAAATTTGCGATGGCAGCGATAGCTTGAGATACCGGCGTTGCACAGCAAGGGTTTACGAGCCGCAGACGCTATGCGCACGCCGCGATGTGTTTAGCCAGCACGAGTATTTGTGAGTGGGCTTTCACGCCTCGCGCGACGCATGGATTGGCATCGCCGGGTCGATCGCCTGTAGCGACATGCGCGCTTCGAGCTCTCAACGGAGCGTCGATAAACGGCTAGGTGCGCGGCAGCAAAAACGTTGCAAGATGTCGAGAAGGACGCCGCGCGCGATGTCATCAATCGCCAGGCCGTCTTACCAACACGCAGCCGTGCCGGTTATTGCGCTGACAATCGACGATAGGTGATCGACCGACCGGCCCAGCGCATGTGTGCATTTGAGGCGTGCAGCAGTGCGCATGCCAGGCGCCGCTGGATCACATCAGTGCATCGACGCATAGTGCCGCGCACGCTGCTGCGCCTACGCCATCGCTTCTTCGGGATCCAATGCCACGAGCGTCTGTTGCGCGCGATCGAAGCGCTCGCGGGCGGCGCGGATGGCGGCGTGGTTGTCGCCTGCCCAGTTGAGCAGTTGCGAGACCGGGCCGAGCAAGGCGACGCCGAGCTTGGACAGTGCGTATTCCACGCTGGGCGGCTTGGTGGCGTAGACCTTGCGGGAGATCATGCCGTTGCGCTCGAGGTTGCGCAGGGTCTGGGTCAGCATCCGCTTGGAGATGTCCGGTACGGCACGCTGGATAGCGCTGAAGCGCGACGGACCGGGGATCAGCGTCAGCAGGATCAGCAGGGTCCACTTGTCGCCGATCTGGTCGAGCACATCGCGCACGGGGCACTTGGTGGCATCGAAGGGACCTTCCAGGGAGGGCGGTGGCGGGAACAAGGCAATCGCATTCACGGGATATCTCTCAGTAACCAGGGGGAAGAAAACTGCCTCCTTGCGGAGGTCCGGGCGGCGCTGACACTATGCTGGCGGACAAAACGGTCTAAATAATAGACCAAATCTCTTATGCAACCCTGTAGGAGCGCGCCATGGCATCTGCATCCCCCCTGATTCTTGTCACCGGCGCCAGCGGGCAGCTGGGTGCGCTGGTTGTCGAAGCGCTGCTTGAGCGCGTGCCCGCACACCGCATCGTAGCAACGGCCCGCGATACCGCGTCACTTGCCGAGTTCGCAAAACGCGACATCGCGGTGCGTCGGGCCGGCTATGCAGACCCGCAGAGCCTGGATGCGGCCTTTGCCGGCGTCGGCCGGGTGTTGCTTGTGTCGTCCAACGCGGTCGGCCAGCGCGTGCCGCAGCATCGCAACGTGATCGAGGCGGCCAAGCGCGCCGGGGTGGAATTGCTGGCCTATACCAGCGTGTTGCATGCCGAAACCAGCACGCTGTCGCTGGCCGATGAGCACGTGGCCACCGAAGCCCTGCTGCGCGAGAGCGGCGTGCCGCATGTGCTGCTGCGCAACGGCTGGTACACCGAGAACTACACCGGCTCGATTGCGGCCGAAGTGGAGCACGGCGCGGTGATCGGCAGCTCCGGCGAGGGCAAGATCAGCGCCGCCACGCGTGCCGACTATGCGGCGGCAGCGGCAGCGGTGCTGGCCTCGGAGGCGCCGCAGGCCGGGCAGGTTTACGAGCTGGCGGGCGATACCGCCTTCAGCATGGCCGAGTACGCCGCCGAAGTGGCGCAGCAGTCGGGCAAGCCGGTGGCCTACCACGACCTGCCGGAAGCCGATTACGCGGCGGCGCTGGTGCAGATCGGCGTGCCGGCCGGCTTCGCCCAGGTGCTGGCGCAGTGCTCTGCGTCCTCACGTGGCGGCAGCCTGTTCGACGACAGCCACACCCTGAGCCGCCTGATCGGCCGCCCCACCACCCCGCTGCGCGACGCAGTGGCGGCGGCGCTCGCCGCGCGCTGAGTCGCGCTGGCGGCCACTGCGTTGCCGACGGTCTCGGCACGCGGTGGTTCGCTCCGTGCCGATGGTGGTCGCCATGATCGTTCGCGATCACGGCGAGCTGAGTGGTCTTCACGGCTTGCCCTGGTTCGGTGGGCAGCCAGTGCACTCCCGTGCGCGTCTTGCCCGGCGACATCTTGCTGTGATCGTGCCGAAGCGGCACTGCTTACCTGAAGGTTCCCGGCAATGCACAGCCCGGACAACGGGCGTGCTGCAATTGTGGCATTGCGCGGAGCGGCAGCACCGTACCGATGACGCGCTTCTCTGCTGGCCCTGCTCGCCGCTGCGCGATGACGGCGCAGGCACCCTCCCTCGTCCCCACCAGCTGCCCCGGCGCGTTCTGTGCGCGGCATCGCGCAGCCATCGGCCGCACAGCCGCCTAAGACGTCGTCTGGCCGCGCGTGGTCGCCAGTATGCCGTTCTGGCGGACTCGTACACGCCCCTGCCCGGCCCACCTCCGGTAACGCCGCGCGCAGTTGGGCTCGTCTCACGCCGGTCGCAGAACTGCCATCGCTCCGACACGACAGTGACACAAGGGCCTCCGTGGGCAGGCCTGCCGTGTCACCAAACTGACATCAAATCTAAATATAACTGCTGCCCTTGCCGCTACGTCAGGATGACCGGCGCCCTGGCAGGCGCTTCCATGCCGCGCAGCGCCTTTCGGGCAGCGCCGGCACGACGCAGCCGCCGACCCGTTTCCCTTGCACGAGCCGGACCAATGAAAAAACGCAATCTCGCCACCGTCCTGTGCGCCCTAAGCGCGACCGCCAGCGGCAGCACGCTGGCCGCCGAGCTGGAGCTGTACGTCGACCGCAAGACCAAGCAGATCTTCGCCGAGCCGGCACCGGGCCGCGACAAGTTGGGTAAATTCGTGCAGGTGGACGAAAACGGCAAGCTGCCGGCCTCGGCGATGCCCGCCGCGCCGGCACAGCCGCTGCCGCCCGCGCCGGGCGCCACCACGCCGGCCGATACCGCCGTGGCCCAGGCCGCGCCGGCCCCGGTCCCGGCGCCCGCACCGGCCAAGGCCAGCGATGCCGGCAAGAAGTGGTACGACAAACTCAGCCTGCGCGGCTACACCCAGATCCGCTACAACCAGGGCATCGGCGGCGATGCGCAGGACCTGCGTGCGCCCGGCGACCGCTTCATCGGCAAAGACCAGAGCCTGGGCATCCGGCGTGCGCGTCTGGTGCTGAGCGGCGATCTCAACGATCACGTGTCGCTGTACTTCCAGCCGGATTTCGCCAGCACGCCGACCGGTTCGACCACCTCCAACTTCGCCCAGCTGCGCGATGCGTATGCCGACATCTACTTCGACAAGAAGCGCGAATACCGCGTGCGCGTGGGCCAATCGAAGATGCCGTACGGCTGGGAAAACCTGCAGTCCAGCCAGAACCGCCTCACGTTGGATCGTGCCGACGCGCTCAACTCCGGCCTGCGCGACGAACGCGATATCGGTGCGGTGTTCTATTACAGCCCCACCGTGGCCAAGGGCCGCTTCCAGGACCTGGTCAAATCCGGTCTGAAGGGGTCGGGCGATTACGGCGTGCTGGGCGTGGGCGTGTACAACGGCCAGGGCGCCAACCGCGCCGAGCGTAACGACGGCATGCACGCGGTGGTGCACGCCACCTACCCGTTCAAGTTCGCCAACGGGCAGTACCTGGAAGTGGGCGCCGATGCGTACAGCGGGCGTTTCGTGCCGACGGCTGCAGCGGTGAATATCGGCGGCCGCAGCTTCACCCCGACCATCACCGACCCCAACGGCTACACCGACCAGCGCGTGGCCGCGCACATCATTTATTACCCGCAGCCGTTCGGTCTGCAGGCCGAGTGGACGGTGGGACGCGGCCCGGAACTGGATGTGGAGCAGCGCCGCATCCGCACCCGCTCGCTGAGCGGCGGTTATGTGCAGGCGATGTTCAAGCACGACTTCAACTACGGCACCTTGCTGCCCTACCTGAAATGGCAGACCTACCGCGGCGGCTCCAAGTTCGACACCAATGCGCCGCGCATGCGTCTGGACGAAGTGGAAGCCGGTGTCGAATGGCAGCCGATGGATGCGCTGGAACTGGTGTTCGCCTATTCGAAGATGAAGCGCACCGACGTCACCACCGCGCCGTACCCGGTGGTGGAAGGCGATCTGCTGCGGCTGCAGTTGCAGATCAATTACTGATCGCTGCAACGTGATGGAAAACGAAAAAGCCCCCGCTTGCGGGGGCTTCCTGGTGGCTCCAGTCTCTAGGCCGACAACTCTGCACGCACGATCTGCGCGCCTGCGCTAAGCGCACTGAGTTTGCCGCGCGCGACATCCCGGGCGAGCGGCGCCATGCCGCAGTTGGTAGACGGGTAGAGCTTGTCGGCATCGACGAACCGCAGCGCCTTGCGCAAGGTCTCGGCCACTTCCTGCGGCGTTTCGATCGTGGTGCTTGCCACGTCGATGGCGCCGACCATCACCTTCTTGCCGCGCACCAGTTCGATCAGATCGATCGGCACGTGCGAGTTGTGGCACTCCAGCGAAATGATGTCGAGCGAGGAGGCCTGCAGCTTGGGAAACGACTCTTCGTACTGGCGCCACTCCGACCCCAGGGTCTGCTTCCAGTCGGTATTGGCCTTGATGCCGTAGCCGTAACAGATGTGCACGGCAGTCTCGCAGGTGAGCCCTTCGACCGCACGCTCCAGGGTGGCGACACCCCAGTCGTTGACCTCGTCGAAGAACACATTGAAGGCCGGCTCGTCGAACTGGATGATGTCCACCCCGGCCGCTTGCAGTTCCCTGGCTTCCTGGTTGAGGATCTTGGCAAATTCCCATGCCAGTTTTTCGCGGCTCTTGTAGTGCGCATCAAAGAGCGTGTCGATCATGGTCATGGGGCCGGGCAGCGCCCACTTGATGGGCTGGCGGGTTTGCTGGCGCAGGAATCTGGCATCGTCCACGAACACGGAGTTGGGCCGGCTCACCGCGCCAACGACGGTCGGCACGCTCGCATCGTAGCGGTCGCGAATCCTGACCGTCTCGCGCTTCTGGAAATCGACACCACTGAGGTGTTCGATGAAGGTGGTGACGAAATGCTGACGGGTCTGTTCGCCGTCGCTCACGATATCGATGCCGGCGTGCTGCTGTTCCTGCAGCGACAGGCGCAAGGCGTCCTGCTTGCCTTCGGTCAGTGCGGCGTCCTGCAGCTTCCAGGGCGACCAGAGTGTTTCCGGCTGCGCAAGCCAGGACGGCTTGGGCAGGCTACCGGCGGTTGAGGTGGGGAGCAGCTTCGTCATGATGTTGATGTCTTGTAGGCGTGGTGATCAGGAGGCGTGGCGGGAGGCCCATTGCGCGAGCAGGTTGCCGTAGGGCCGGATGAAGTGCTCCTGGGTGAACCTGCCCTGCGTGACGGCGAGGCGGCTGCGCTCTTCGCGGTCGTAGACGATCTGGGTGGACGAATAATCCTGATGCTTCAGGCTCGGCTGATAGGTCGCCCCCGCCGCGGAATTGGCGTTGTAGATTTCCGGCCGGTAGATCTTCTGGAAGGTTTCCATGGTGCTGATGGTGCCGATCAGCTCCAGGTTGCTGTAGTCGCTCAGCAGGTCGCCGACAAAATAGAACGCCAAGGGTGCGACGCTGTCGGGCGGCATGAAATAGCGCACTTTCAGGCCCATCTTTTCGAAATACCGGTCCGTCAACGAACCCTCGTCCTGGCTGTATTCGATGCCCAGGATGGGGTGCCGGTTTCCGGTGCGATGGTAGGTCCTGCTGCTGGAGACGCTGATGCAGATGACCGGTGGTTTATCGAAGCGCGCCTTGTACGCCTGAGAGTTCACGAAATGCTTGAACAGCGTGCCGTGCAGGCTGCCGAAATCCTCCGGGATGTGGAAGCCGGAACTGTCCTGATTGTGCGCAGGCAGCAGCACGCTGAAATCGTAATCGCGCACGTAGGACGAAAAATTGTTCCCCGCAATGCCGTCGATATGCGCGCCGGTGTGTTGATCGACGATGGTGGGCTTCAAGATTTCGATCAAGGGAAACGCATCGCCCGCTGCGTTGCTGTCGATGTGCATCTCGGCAGAAATGATTTCCAGCGCGACACCATAGCGGCCACGCGTGGGGTTATCCCAATGCGCCAGGTCGTTGAAGCGGTTGTTGATCATCGCCAGCGTGTTGCGCAGATTCTCCTGACGACGCTGCCCCCGGGCCAGGTTGGCGAAGTTGGTGGTGTTGCGCGTATTGGCCGCGGGTTGGTAGTGCTCGTCGAACCAGAGGCTCTTGATGGTGAAGGTAAATTCCTGAGTCATTGCAACTGACGCCTTGATTCGTTGGGTGAGACGCACGCTTTGCGGCGCAGCGGTGGGTGTGGGATGGAGGCGCCCGGCCTGTGGATCAGCGGGCAGGCGCCAATGGCTCCTGCCGCAGATGACCCGCCGTGGAGCGAATGCCGCTCAGGCGGCGGCCACCGTAGTTGCGGCGCCGGTGCTTGCGGGCCGCGTCAGTGCGATCAGTGGCAGTGCGCGCTGCACCGCCAGCCTGGCGCGCTCGGCCAGCGCCTCGTTGTGCACGCGGTAATCCAGAAAGTCGCGGTCGGTGGCGTAGACGCCCAGCGGCAACGTGCGTGCCTGGAAGAAACTGAAAAGCGGCCGCAGTTGGTGGTCGATCACCAGCGCATGGCGTTCGCTGCCGCCGGTGGCCGCCAGCAGCACCGGGGTGTCGACCAGGGCATCCTGCTGGATGAAATCGAAGAAATGCTTGAACAGCCCGGTGAACGAGCCGCGATACACCGGCGTTGCCACCACCAGCACATCGGCCTGCTCCACGGCGGCAAGTTCCTGCTCTACCGTGTCATGCAACTGCGCGCGCCAGAGCGCGCCGGCAAAATGCGGCGCCAAGGCCCCGAGTTCGACCAGATGTTGCTCGCATGGCACCGCTTCGCCGATCAGGGCCATCAGGTGCTGCGCCAGGGCAGCGGCCTTGGAGGGGCGTTGCAGTCCACCGGAAACGGCAACGACGCGGAGCGGATGTGGCGGGTGTGCAGTCATGCGGGGTGACCTGAGCAGTGGGGAGGCGCGCGGCGCCGCCTACGGTGGGCCCGCTTGTGCCGACATATGGCTGCGGGCGTGTTCCGAGGCGGGCGAACGACGACGACCCCGATGCTAGGGTTCGCCTTCAATGAAGTAAAATGGTGTTATTTCAACAATCCATGAATTCGGATCATCTGAATGCTTGAGCGCATCCATCTCACCATCGTCCAGCAGGTCGAGCAGCAGGGCTCGCTGACCGCCGCGGCGGGCGTGTTGAACCTGACCCAGTCGGCGTTGAGCCACAGTATGAAAAAGCTGGAACAGCAGCTGGGCACCGATGTGTGGCTGCGCGAGGGGCGCAGCCTGCGCCTGACCCAGGCTGGCCAGTACCTGCTGGCGGTGGCGAACCGGGTGCTACCGCAACTGGATCTGGCCGAAGAGCGCCTGGGCCAGTTTGCGCAGGGCGAACGCGGTGCGCTGCGCATCGGCATGGAGTGCCATCCCTGCTACCAGTGGCTGCTCAAGCTGGTGGCGCCGTATCTGGCTACCTGGCCGGATGTGGATGTGGATGTGAAGCAGAAATTCCAGTTCGGCGGCATCGGCGCGCTGTTCGGCTACGAGATCGATCTGCTGGTCACGCCCGACCCGCTGTTCAAGCCCGGGCTGCGGTTCGAGCCGGTGTTCGACTACGAGCAGGTACTGGTCGTGGCCAAGGACCATGCGCTGGCGTCGGCGGCCTACGTCAAACCGCAGCAGCTGACCCGCGAGGTGCTCATCAGCTACCCGGTGGACCTGGAGCGGCTGGACATCTACAGCCAGTTCCTGCTGCCGGCCGGTGTCACGCCGCGGCGCCACAAGGCCATCGAAACCACCGACATCATGATGCAGATGGTGGCCAGCGGCCGCGGCGTGGCCGCCATGCCGCGCTGGCTGGTGGAGGAATACGCGGCCAGGATGGAGGTGGTGCCGGTGCGGCTGGGTGCGCGCGGCATCCCCAAGCAGATCTATCTGGGCGCACGCGAGGCCGATATCGCCGTCGATTACTTGCGCGCCTTTATCGAACTGGCGCGCCAGCCTGCCAAGGCCATTGCCGCCTCCACCGCCAACACTGCAGGCGCCAACTGATGGGCAGCACTTTCAGGCGAATGCCACGTGCACTGCCTGCGGGCCATGACAGGCTGTTGCGGCGTTGCTGCGGCACGCCGTGCTCTGGGGACGTTCTGGAAGCCATGCCGGCTTTCAGCGTTGTTCGATCACAGCTGACATGCTCAAGCCATCCCATCACCCCTATAGAGCGGCATAACCCTTGAGTCATCCGGGAACGCCCAGCCTTGCCGGCACGCTCACCGATGCCTATTCGTTGGAGGTCAGCGCAAACGACATGCCCGCGTTGACCGCAGCAGCGCCTGGAATCCTGCGTGGCACAACCATGTTCATCCCCTACCTGCCCGGGCAGGACGACAGCGCGCGTCTGGCCGCCGCACAGCGGGTGCGCACACTCGGCTTTTCGCCGATGCCGCACCTTTCCGCACGCCGCATCGCCTCGCTCGACGCGCTGCAAGGGTTCGTCCGGCGCGCGGCCGATGACGCCGGCGTTGCGCACTGCCTGGTCATCGCGGGCGATGCGTCTTCGCCGCGCGGGCCTTTTCCGGATAGCCTCTCGCTGATTTCGACAGGTGTGTTCGAGCGCGCGGGCATCCAGACCATCGCCGTTGCGGGACACCCGGAAGAACATCCGAACATGCATGCAAGCGAGCGCTGGGATGCGCTGGAACGCAAGTGCCGCAGCATCGCAGCGCGCGGCATGGCGCCGCTGATCGTCACGCAATTCGCATTCGATGCCGACATCGTACTGACGTGGTTGCAGGCGCTGCGCACGCGTGGCCTTGCATATCCGGTGCGTGTGGGCGTGCCGGGCCCTGCTGGCGTTGCGGTGCTGGCACGCTATGCAGCCCGCTGTGGTGTTGGCGCAAGCGCATCGATGCTGTCCAAGTACGGCATCTCGCTCGGCAAGCTGTTCGGCACCGCGCGGCCGGACCGTTTTGTGGATCGCCTCGCCACTGGCCTCACGCCAGCGCATGGAGATGTGCGCCTGCACGTGTTCCCCTTTGGGGGTATCGCACAGTCTGTCGCCTGGGTTGAGCAGTATCGCGCGCGCACTGCATCAGCACACCTCATCGGGCCCGGCAGCGCGACGATCACACCCGATTTCGAACGGTAGGCTGGCAGCAAGAACTCCTGCGCATGTCGGCATCGCGAGAGCAGCGCTAGGCTGCTCTCGCGCTGGCGCGTGAGTGCGCGGAGCCGACCTGTCCACGACCTCGATCACAGTCCGTACTATTTAGTTCTGGCGGTTTGTTTGCTGCGCGTGAGGTGCTGCAGCGCACAGCAGACCTGTCATAAGAGCGCGGTATAACCATCGGCGAATCGCGGCGACGGGGCGCTGCATCCGACGTCGTTGCCATGCGCAGCGGCATCGCTTCTGCAACGCTCACGGAGAGATATCGCCATGCCGAAGCCTTCGCTCTTGTCGTTTCTGTGCTCCTTCTCGCTGCTCTCCACGCCGCTTGCCGCGGCCCAGTTGCAGCCCAAACAACTGGCTGGCCCACCGGAAGAGTTCGCGCAGATGCGCGCGCCCGATCCGGCCGGGTCGGCGATCCTTTCCAAGAGCGCCTTGCTGCCGGTGGAACTGGCGCCGGCCGGTCAATCTGCGCGTTGGCAAGGCAGCTTGCCGGTGGAAAACGGCCACCTGCGTTTCATGGTGTTGGCCGGCGACCAGGCCTGGGATGCTTCGGTAACTGCACCGCGCATTGCCGGCGCACGTGCCGCCGCCGTGGAACCGCAACTGCAGGCACAGCGCACCGTGCTGGGCATCGCCGAGAGCGGCGCCAGCGGCATGCGCTACGCGGTGGAATCTGCACAGAACGGCGCCTGGTCGCTGACCCTGCAATCGGCATCGCCGGTGGCCCAACGCGGCTATGTGCTGATGGAAGGCGATGCGCGCACGCAGCTGGCCTCTTACACGCGCAATCGTCGGCAGCAGGTTGGGCAATCGCTGACGCTCAACGCACTGCTCAGCGGCAACGATGCACGCGGCGCAACCTTGCTTGCCGCACAGGCCGGGAAGATCGCGACCGCCAGCCTGCGTGTGATCGATCCGCAAGGTGGAAGCCGCACGCTGCCGATGGCCGATGACGGGCAACACGACGATGGTGCTGCCGGCGATGGTGTCTACGGGGGCACATTCCAACCAAGCGCCGAAGGCACCTGGATTGCGCAGGTGATCGTGCGCGGCCATGACCAGGCCGGGCAGCCGTTCGTGCGCACCAGCGAGCATGTGTTACCGGTGCTGGATACCTCGTTACGTCTGCTCGGCAATGCACTGAGCGCACGCACTGCAGAAGGCACGCGGCTCAGCATTGCGTTGCCCATCGCCGCACGTGGCAAGGCGCCGTCGCATTACCGCGTCTTCGGCCAGGTATGGGGCACCGATGCCAAGGGCAAGGACGTGCCGGTGGCGTGGATCGGCGGCATGCTGACGCCGCAGCAAGGCCAGCTGCCGCTGAGCCTGGACGAACGCTGGATTGCGCGCGCCGGTGCGCGTGCGCCGTTTAGCTTGCGCAGCTTGCGTATCGAAGACCCGGACCATTACATCCCGCTGGTGCAGGCCGGCACGCTGCCGTTGCAACTGCCCGCGTTGCGACGCGCCAGCATCGCGCGCGCTACCGGTGCCATCGACGAAAGCATGCGCATGGGCCCGCGCCCGACCGCGCTGGCCAGTGCCACTGCCATGGCGCAACCGCAGGCCGCAGGTTCGCAACTGGTGCTGGTGCATGGCTATTGCTCCAACGGGGTGTGGCCGCAGGCGCGGTTCACCCATGCGTCGACGTTTCTGGATGCCAAACAGAACCGCAGCAACGACCAGTTCGCGCAGCGCATTGCGCAGTTCGCCAGCCAGTGGTCCTCGTTCGCCACGGTGGCGCACAGCCAGGGCGGCATGGCCGCGCTGCACCTGTATACCTACTACTGGAGCGGGCTGGATAACGCCAGCGGCGGGCGGGTGATGCAGTCGGTGGGCACGCCGTATCAGGGCACCAATCTATCCGGCGTATTGGCCGCGGTGGGATCGTGGTTCGGCGTGGGCTGCGGCACCAACGCTGACATGACCTACGACGGTGCCAAGGCCTGGCTGGCCGGCATTCCCGCCGATGCGCGCGCCAAGGTCAACTACTACACGACCTCGTTCGCCAAGACCAACTGGTACACCAACGACTACTGCAATGCGGCCTCGGACCTGGTCTTGAACGACCCGGAAGACGGCACCGTGGAGCAGGTCAACGCGCAGCTGCCGGGCGGCGTGAACCGCGGCCACACTACCGGGCAATGCCACACCACCGGCATGCGCGACCCGGCGCAGTATCTGGATGCCAACCGCAATGCGGTGATGAATGCGAATGCGGCGAGATGATGCCGATGTAAGGGCGTCTGGGGGTCGGTGCATCTGCACCGGCCCCTGCAATGTTTCAGGCCTTGCGGATTTCGAGAATGACGCCGAGTGAGCGCTCGTTCCTCACGCCAAATCGCGTTTCACTGCATCCCTCCTTCGCATAGATTGCTGCCTAGCGAAACACCACCGTACGATGTCCGTTGAGCACGATGCGGTGCTCGACGTGGCGGCGCACTGCGCGCGCGAGCACCAGCGATTCGGTGTCGCTGCCCAGGCGCACCAGATCGCGCGGGGTCATGGCGTGGTCGACGCGGGCGACGTCCTGCTCGATGATCGGGCCTTCGTCCAGGTCTTCGGTGACGTAGTGCGCGGTGGCGCCGATGATCTTGACCCCGCGCGCGTGCGCCTGATGATACGGCTGCGCGCCCTTGAAGCTGGGCAGGAAGCTGTGATGGATATTGATCGCACGCCCGGCCAGTGCACGGCACAGCGCCGGCGACAGGATCTGCATGTAGCGCGCCAGCACCACCAGATCGATCTGCAGTTCGTCCACCAAGGCGAGCAGTTGCGCTTCCTGTGCAGCGCGCGTGTCGGCGCTCACCGGCAGATGATGGAAGGCGATGCCATACGAGGCAGCCAGCGCTGCGAAATCGGTATGGTTGGACACCACCGCCGCGATCTCCACCGGCAATTGCCGGCTATGCATGCGGAACAGCAGGTCGTTGAGGCAATGGCCCTGTTTGCTCACCAGCACCAGCAGGCGCGCGCGGCGGCGTGCATCGTGCAGTTGCCACGCCATCTGGAATTCGTCGGCCAGCAGCGCAAAGCGCTGTTGCAGGGCGGCGATGTCGGTCTTTGCCGGCTTGTCGAAATGCACACGCAGGAAAAACCGCCCGCTTTCGTCGTCGCCGAATTGTTGTGCGTCGAGGATGTTGCAGGCCAGATCGAACAGCAAGCCGGTGACGCGATAGACGATACCGGTGCGGTCGGGGCAGGACAGGGTGAGGATGTAGTCGGAGCGCATCGGCGCAATGATAGCCAATGCATGACGCTGCCGGCGCAGTACTTGCGTCGGTAACTTTTGCAGTGCGAACAGGCACCGATGCCTGGAGTGCGGCGCCGCAGGATTTGCACGATCCATCGTCACTGCATTGCTTCCGTGCTGCACAGCCGCCACCGCAGACACCTATCGCCATGCCTCGTGCGGGCAGCTCCAGCGCGAACTCGGGGCGTGTCTTGCTGGCCGTTCGGAGCCGTGCTGCGGTGACGCCCACGGCGCTGGACCATCGGCGATCCCGGCTACAGCGCTCAGCGCGGCGGCAGACGCAGCATCAGCCGCCGGTTGATCTCGTCCAGCAATGCAAGCGAGGCGTCCACCGATGTTTCCATGGCTTGCTGCGTGGTGATGTGCGCCCGCAGATGCGCGGGGTCGGAAAGCTCGCCACGCACCAGGAACACGTTCTCGCCCACTTCGCCCAGATGGCGACTGAGCACCACGTAGTCCACCTGATCGAAACCATGCTGCTTGGCCAGCGGCAGCAGACGCGCAGCCATGCGCTCGCTGGCCTCGTCGGCGGGCTTGTGCAACTCGGCATCGAGCACGCTGACCGCTTCGCGGATCTGTGCGAACAGATAATGGTCCGGGTGCTCGGGATGATCGGGGCCGACCGGGCCTTGGTCGATGACCGGGGCGCTGGTCATCGCGCGGCACCGGCGCAGGCCAGTGCACGCAGTGTGCGCTCGGTCGAACCGAGCGTGATATGCAGGTGTCGCATCGCATCCTCCCTGGAGCGGCGGCTGTAACGAGCCGGCATTTTAGAAGGTCTGCTGCATGTTTAGGTGAGCAACGCGGTGGGCGTCGCGCTTTAAAGCGAAGTGCCTTGCGCAGGGCTGGCTCCCGCCTTATGGATGCTGTGGTCAGGCAACCTGCCCCGCCCGCCGTGCCGAGACTTCCGCCAGCACTGCCCAGTCTGCGCTGCCATCGCCGTGGGCGATGGCCTCGTCCAGGCCGGCGCGCAGCAATTCGCCCAACGGCATCGGCACCTGTTTGTCGGCGCCGGCCTGGATGGCCAGATCCACATCCTTGCGACCGAGCGTGGCAGTGAAGCCGGCTGGCAGGTACTCGCGTTGCATGATCAGGCGGCCGTAGCCCTGGTAGGCAGGCGCGGCGAACAAGGTGCTGGTGAGCATGCCCAGAAACTGCGTGGCATCCACGCCGTGGCCGCGTGCCAGCGCACTGGCTTCGGCCATGGCACCGATGGCGCTGGCCAGGCAGAAGTTGGCAGCCAGCTTCACTGCATTGGCCTGCTCCGGCGCGCTGCCGATATGCCAGGTTTTCTGCCCCAGCGCATCGAACATCGGCTGCACCCGCGCCACTGCTGCCTCATCGCCGGCGGCCAGGATATTGAGCTTGCCGGCTTCGGCCACATCCACGCGCCCGAGCACCGGCGCGGCCACGTAGGCCACACCGCGTTCGGCATGCAGTGCAGTCAACTCATGCGCCAGCGCCACCGAGATGGTGGCCATGTTGACGTGCACGCTGCCCGCCGGCAGCGCGTCCAGCACGCCGCGCTCCAGCAGGGTCTGGCGCACTGCGGTGTCGTCGGCCAGCATCGAAAACAGCAGCGGCCCGTGCGCGGCATCGCGCGGTTGCTCCACCACGCTTGCGCCGCCCTCGCGCAGCGAATGGGCACGTTCGGGCGAGCGGTTCCAGACACTCAGTTCGAATCCGCCGCGCAGCAGGTTGTGCGCCATCGGCAGGCCCATCGTGCCCAAGCCCAGAAATCCTATCGGCATGCGTTGTCCTTGTCCGGTATGAGGTCGGTGATGCGGGTCAGCTGGCGAAGACGCCGCGCGCATCGCGCGGTTCGCAGCGCAGGTATTGCGGCGCCGGGGTGAGCGATGCGCCCAGTGCAGCGGCGGCATGCCACGGCCAGCGCGGGTCGTACAGGATGCCGCGCGCCAACGCGATCGCATCGGCCTGGCCGTCCTGCAGAATCGCCTCGGCCTGCGCTGGCTCGGTGATCAGGCCCACGCCGATCACCGGCGTGTCGACCTGCGCCTTGATCTGCTGTGCAAACGGAATCTGATAGCCCGCCTGCAGCGGAATCTGCTGGCGTGGATCGAGCCCGCCACTGGAAACGTGGATGTAATGCGCGCCGCGTGCATCCAGCGCCTTCGACAAGGCGATGCTCTGTTGCACATCCCAACCGCCTTCGACCCAATCGGTGGCGGAGATGCGCACACCGATGGCGATGTGTTCGGACACCGCCGCACGCACTGCGTCGAAGATGCGCAGCGTCAGCCGCATGCGATTCTCCAGCGACCCGCCGTACGTATCGCTGCGCTGGTTGCTCAGCGGCGACAGGAACTGATGCATCAGGTAGCCATGTGCGGCGTGCAATTCGATCAACTGCAGATCCAATCGTTCGGCACGTTTCGCCGATGCGACGAAGGCATCCACCACCGCATCGATTCCAGCTTCGTCCAGTGCCTGCGGCAACGGCTGACCTTCCCGGAACGCGAGCGCCGATGCAGACACCGTTTGCCAGCCGTGCGCGTGATCGGGTGCGATGGCCTCGCCGCCGTTCCACGGCAGGTCGGTGGAGGCCTTGCGGCCGGCATGCGCCAGCTGGATGCCGATCGGCATCGGCGACCAGCGCCGTACCGATTGCAGCACCTCATCCAGCGCCTGCTCGGTGGCGTCGTCGTACAGGCCCAGATCGGCGTAGCTGATGCGCCCTTCCGGCACCACCGCAGCGGCTTCGAGAATCAACAGGCCGGCGCCGGATTGCGACAACGTGCCCAGATGGATGCGATGCCAATCGCTGGCGCGGCCGTCCTGCGCCGAGTACTGGCACATCGGCGCGATGACAATGCGGTTGGCGAGCGCAAGCGGACCGAAGGTGATGGGAGAGAACAACTGGCTCAAGGCGGCATCCACAGCTGACACGGGGACGCTTATTGCACTGCGCCGGGCGCGCCGGCGCAACCGCTGCGATGGATCACTGCGTCATGCAGAGCGCGCACTGACGTCATTGACGCTGCGTGCACGCGGCAGGTCCGGCGGCGCATGCAGGAACGCCAGCGCCTGCGCGCACGACTGCTCCACTTTCAGCGTGAGCAGCTCATCGGCGCGCGTCCGGCCGAAGTTGAGTGCGGCGATCGGCAGACCATTGCGCGCAGCGGTCTGCACGAAACGAAAGCCCGAATACACCATCAGCGACGAGCCCACCACCAGCACCGCAGCGGCCGCCTGCAAGTGCGCAAAGGCGCGCTCCACGCGCTCGCGCGGCACGTTCTCGCCGAAGAACACCACGTCCGGCTTGAGCACGCCGCCGCACACCGGGCACGGCGGCACCACGAACGTGTCGAAGGCGACATCGTCCAGATCGGCGTCGCCGTCTGGTGCCTGCGTGGCGTCGAGGTCGACCCAGCCGGGGTTGGCCTGCTCCAGCAGCAGCTGGAAATCGGTGCGTGGCATGCGACGCTCGCAACCCATGCAGCGCACCACATCGAGCCGGCCATGCAGATCGATCACTGCCTGGCTGCCGGCGGCCTGGTGCAGGCGGTCCACGTTCTGGGTAAGCAGCACTTCCAGCTGCCCACGCGCTTCCAGGGCAGCGAGCGCGTGATGGGTGGCATTGGGTTGCGCCAGCCCGAAACGCGGCCAGCCGACCAGGCTGCGCGCCCAATAGCGCTGACGCGTGGACAGCTCGCCCATGAAGGCCTGGACGGTCACCGGTTGCGGACGCTTCCAACCGCCTTGCAGATCGCGGTAGTCGGGAATGCCCGAATCGGTGCTGCAGCCGGCACCGGTGAGCACGAACAGGCGCTGGTGGCGCTCGATGAAGTCCTGCAGTGCGTCGTCGGCGTGGGCAAGGACAGCGGTCATCGAACACCTCCAATAGCCATGGGATCACCTTGCGAAAGCACGCTGCAAGCTCTACCGGACAGATTTCAGCGCATTCTTGCCAGAACATGCAACGCAGGTTGCGTGTTGCAGCGCGCGTCGTCATCGGGCACAGCGCAGCGTCTAGTACGCACCGCCGAAGACGATGGATGCATCCGGACGCCCCACACCTACCGGTCTGCGCGATCCACAACGGTGGGGTGGCGTTGGCCGATTCCAAGCGACGGCCCGTGCCCGCGCAGGGTATAGCGGTAATCCCCCGCCACACGCTGCGCGCATCACGCGGCAGCGCCGTTACAGCAGGTTGCTGACCTCGATCAGGTTGCCGTCAGGGTCGCGGAAATACACCGATCGCAAGGGCCCGGTGGCGCCTGTGCGCTGGATCGGGCCCTGCTCGATGCGCACGCCGGCGGCAGCCAGCTCTGCCTGTGCCTGCGGCAATGGAGTGGCTGTGATCAGGCACAGATCGGCCGAGCCGGGCGTCGGTCGCTGCGCCTTCGGTTCGAACTTGCGCCCGGCCGCATGCAGATTGATTTTTTGTTGCCCGAATCCCAATGCACGCCGCCCTTCCCCGAAGGTGATCACCTGCATGCCGAGCACGCGTGCGTAGAACGCGCAGGTGGCGTCCACGTCGGCCACGGTCAATACCAGGTGATCGAGTCGCTCGATCTGCATCACTCACCTCGTGCAGGATGCGGCGCAAAGCGCCCGTAGGGTCGCGCATCATCTGCGCGTTGTCGCAAGACATGCGCGGCAGCAAAGGCCAGCGCCAATAGCGTCAGACACATGCCGACCAACGCGCCCCAGCCGCCGTGCTGCCAGAACCAGCCGCCCAGCGCACCGATCATGCTGGAGCCGGCGTAATACGCCAGCAGATACAACGATGCGGCGTGACTGCGATGGGCGCCACCCAGCCGGCTCACCCACGCACTGGCCGCCGAATGCGCGATGAAAAAGCCGATGGTCAACAACACGATGCCGGCCACCACCACCGCCAGCACATGCGCCAGCGTCAGCGCCACGCCGAGCACGCACAACACGATGCCAGCGGTGACCACCGGGCCGCGCCCGAACCGGTCCGAGGCCGCGCCGGCCACCGACGAGCTGACGATGCCGAACACATACGCGCTGAAGATCAGGCCGATCTGGCTCTGGCTCAAGCCGAATTCCGGCCCGCCCAGACGGAATCCGGCGTAGTTGTAGAGACACACGAACACGCCCATCAACAGAAACGGCAACGCGAACAGGAACGGCAGGTTGCGGTCGCGCAGATGCCCGGCCCAGGCACGCAGATGGAAGCGCAGGTTGATGCCATGCCGGCGCACGAAGTGGCGCGATGGCGGCAGCAGCCACACGAACGCCAGCGCACACAGCAGGTCGAACCCGCTCAGCAACGCCAACGCAGTGCGCCAATCGTAGTGATCGGTGAGCACGCTCATCACGATGCGCCCGCTCATGCCGCCGAAGGCGTTGCCAGCCACATACAACCCGGTGGCGGCCCCCATCTTGCTGGCCGGCAGTTCTTCGCCCAGGTACACCATCGCCACCGCCGGCACGCCGCCCAGCGCGATGCCGGACAAGGTGCGCACCGCCACCAACGCGCCCCAGTGCGGCAGGAACGCGGCAATCAGGTTGAGCACCGCCGCCAGCGCGATCGACACGAACATCAGCCCGCGCCGGCCCAGGTTTTCCGACACCGCGCCGGCGCAGAAGATCGCCACTGCCAGCGCGCCGGTCGCCAGCGACAACGGCAGCGAGGCGGTGGCCGCATCCACACCGAAGGCGCGCGCGAATTCGGGCAGCACCGGCTGCACGCTGTACAGCAGCGAGAAGGTGGCAAAACCGGCCAGGAACAGCGCCAGGCGAATGCGCAGCGTTGCGGGTGCGCCGGCGTCTGTTCCGACAATGGGTGCGGGGTCGGGCGGCATTCCAGGGTGGCGATCGGAGCAAGACACGGGAGCGCACCTGAGACGTGGGACGGCGAGTATTCGCCTGTCACCACCCCCTGTCCAATATATGATGGTGGCAGTTGCCATATGTGGAACAGATGGATGGAACTGCGTCACCTGCGCTATTTCCTGGCAGTTGCCGAAGAAGGCAACTTCACCCGCGCTGCCGCGCGCGTGGGCATTGGCCAGCCACCGTTGAGCCAGCAGATCCAGACCCTGGAACGCGAACTGGGCACGCCGCTGTTCCGGCGCACCCACAGCGGCGCCGAGCTCACGCCGGCCGGCGAGGCATTCCTGGGCGAAGTGCGCCGCGTGCTCGCCGATGTGGAGCGCGCCGCCGAAACCGCACGCCGGGTGGCGCGTGGCGAATCCGGGCGGCTGCGCTTGGGGTTTACCGCCTCGGCTGCCTTCAGCCCGGTGGTGCCGCGGTTGATTCGCGATTTCCGCCGCAAGTGGCCGCAAGTGGAGTTGCTGCTGGAAGAGACCAACACCGCCAGCCTGCTGGTGGGGCTGGCCGAGGGCCGGCTGGATGCGGCGTTCGTGCGCTATGGGCTGAGCACGCCACCGGACCTGCAGCTGCTGCGCTTTGCCGACGAGCCGATGAAGATCGCCGTGCCCGCCGCGCACCGCCTGGCCACGCGCAACAGCGCACCGCTGGCGGCGCTGGCGGGCGAGCCCTTCATCCTGTTTCCGCGCAGCTTCGGCTCGAGCCTTTACGACGAAATCCTGGCCGCCTGCCGCGACTCCGGCGTGACCTTACGCATCACCCAGGAAGCGCCGCAAATGTCGTCGATCATCAATCTGGTCGCCGCCGAACTGGGTGTCTCGGTAGTGCCCGCCTCCACCGCGCAGTTGCAGCGGCCAGGCGTGCGCTATCTGGATATCGAAGGCCACATGCCGCTGGCGCGGCTGGCCCTGGCCGCAGCCCCGGCCGCGTTGGAGAGCACGCCGTTGGTGCGGCATTTGTGGGCGTTGGCGAAGCTGATCTGAGCATGGCTGGCAGCAGATGACAAAGGCTGCGTGCGTGATGTTGGCGCACTACTTTTCAAGCCACCTGCAGCATCGGCTTGACCTCGACTGCGATTGAGGTCGCTCAATGGCGGTCTTTCCACCGACCTCATTGCCATGCATCTCCGTCATCTGCTGCCCTGCCTGGACCCCGACCTGACACTGCGTTTCTACCGCGATGTGCTGCAGCTGCCCGAGCATGGCAATGCCGTGCGCGTCGGCTGGAGCACGCTGGAGTGCATGCAGGCCCAGCACCCGGTGGGCAGCGTGCATCTGGCCTTCAATGTGGCCCCGTCGCGTTTCGAGGCGGCTGCGCAGTGGATTGGCGCACGCGCCATCCTGTTGCGCGACCCGCAAGGTCGCGCGCATTTCGCGCTGGACGGCGCGTGGCAATCGCACTCGGTGTATTTCGCCGGCCCCGATGGCGCGGTGCTGGAATTGATTGCACGCAATGCCTTGCAGGATGCGCCAACCGGCACCGGCCAGTTCCACGGCGAAGAGCTGCTGTGCCTGAGCGAAATCGGGTTACCCAGCGGCAATGTCGAGGTGGTGACGTGCAGCGTTGCGCATCACTTCGGCCTGCAGCCCTTCGCCCCACCGCTGGAAGGCTTTGCCGCGTTGGGCGATGACCACGGCTTGCTGATCGTGGTCGACCAGCGCCGGCGCTGGTTTCCGCAACAGCGGCAGTTGCCCTGGGCCGACGGCCTGCGCATCAGCGTGGACGCGCCACAACCGGGCCTGCGCCTGCGCGATGCGCAAGGGTGGGAATTGCTGGCGGCATAAGCCGACGCGCCGCCTCACTCATGCAGCGCTGGTAGGCGCCGGCAAACCGAAGAACGCACGCGCCGCCGCGGTGCTGTTGGCGGCGGTCACGGCCACCTCTTCGCCACGATCGCGCGCCAGTTCTTCGACGATATGCGACAGGAACATCGGCTCGTTGCGGCGGTCCTTGGGCATCGGCTTGAGCGTGCGCGGCAGCAGGTAGGGCGCATCGGTTTCGATCATCAAGCGGTTGGCCGGAATGTTGCGCACCAGCTCGCGCAGGTGCGCACCGCGGCGCTCATCGCACAGCCAGCCGGTGATGCCGATGTAGTAGTCGCGGTCCAGATACGCAAACAATTCGCCGCGCGTGCCGGTGAAGCAGTGCACCACCGCTGTGCCCAGGCGGCCTTCGAAGCCGCGCATGATGGACAGGAAATCTTCGTGCGCATCGCGCTGGTGCAGGAACAGCGGTTTGCCGTTATCGGCAGCCAGTTGCAATTGGCGCTCGAACGCCTTGTGCTGGGCCGGGCGCGGCGCGAAATCGCGGAAGTAGTCAAGCCCGCATTCGCCTACCGCCACCACCTGCGGATGCGCCTGCAGGGTGCGCATTTCCGCTTCGCATTCGGCGGTGAATTCCACTGCGTGATGCGGGTGCACACCGGCGGTGGCGTAGAGAAATCCGGGGTGTTGTTGCGCCAGTTGCAGGGCGAGGGGCGAATGCTCGCGGCTGGCGCCGGTGATCACCAGCTGCGCCACACCGGCATCGCGTGCACGTTGCAGCACGGCATCGCGATCGCGGTCGAATGAGTCGTGGGTGAGGTTGGCGCCGATATCGATCAATTGCATGCTGCGGGTGTCGTGTGGGGTGAACCGGGCAAGTGTAACGAGCGGGGATTAGCTGCGCTTGGTGCTTGGTGCTCAGCTTCCCTTCTCCCGTCGGGAGAAGGTGGCGCGTAGCACCGGATGAGGGTACGGGCGAAGCCTCGCACTCCCCGCCCACACGATGTGGCTTTGCCCCGTACCCTCACCCCAACCCCTCTCCCGCAGGAGAGGGGCTTTGCCTCCCTTCTCCCGTCGGGACATTGTCCCCCTTCATGGGGGAGAAGGTGGCGCGTAGCGCCCGATGGCGCCTCATGCAGCTGCCAGTGCCCGCAATGACAAACGCGTCGCCACGCGCCTGGAGAAGTGATGCACCGGCTGCTACACCCATACGTTCACTTCTCTTCCAGAGGGAGTGCGCTCACCCCACCGTCGGCACCGCCATCGCATCGATCTTCGCTGCCAGTGCCTGGATCGCCAGCTGCGCCGAGCGCGAGAGTTGCCGCTGTGGGGCCACGCACAAGGCCAGCGTCATCGGCTTGGTCAGGTGCTGGCGGAACGGCACGAAGGCCAGGCGTCCGTCGGCCACATCCGGGGCAGCGTCCAGCCACGACATCAGGCCCACGCCGGCACCGGCGCGCACCAGGCCGCGCAGGGTGCGCACGTCGTTGCAGTGGGTGAGCCGCTTCACGTCGATATGCTGGCGCTGGTACAGCACCTTGGCATGCTCGCCGACGATCAGCGGGGCGGCCGGCAGCAGCAGGCGATGTTCCAGCGTCTCGCTCAGCTGCAGCTCGGTGCGGGTGCTCAACGGGTGGCCCACCGGCATTGCAATCCCTAACGGGATATCGGCAAACGCGCGCACTTCCAGGTCCACGCTGCTCACCGGGTCCAGCAGCAAGCCGATATCCACGTCGGCCGAGGTCACCATTTCCATCACCCGCTGGTTACGCGCGGTGGACAGGTTGAAGGTGATGCCGGGGTACTCCTGCACCAGCGCGGCGACCGCCGCCGGCACCACGCCTTCGCTGAGCGCATCGATCATGGCGATCTCCACATGCCCGCGGCGCAGCCCCTTGAGCTCGTCGAAGCGCTCCAGCGTGCGTGCGTAGGCCTTCTCCCAGCCGCGCACGTCCACCAGCAGCAGCTCGCCGGCGGCGGTGAGCCGCAGCCGGCCCGGCAGGCGCTCGAACAACTGCGCGCCCAGCTCTTCCTCGGCCTTGAGGATCTGCCGGTCGATCGCCGAGGCCGACACGTGCAGCACGTCGGAGGCCTTGCGGATGCTGCCGCAGCGGGCCACTTCGATGAAGTAACGGGTGAAGCGGGAGAAGGTCAGCATGCGGCTGGGCTCGGTTGGCGTTGCATTTTTTGCAATGGCTTGGCTGAAAATCGATGTTTGATAACACACCCCCGGCTTCCTAGAGTCAATTCGGCACCGCTCCCGCCTGCCGCCAGAGACCGCCCCATGGATGTCGCCGTCCCCGCCCTGCCGCTGCATTGCACCTTCGCCACCGCCGATTGGCAGCGCCTGGCCCAGCACTGGCATGCGGTGGCGCTGAGCAGCGAGGTCAGCGAGGCGCCGTTCAAGGCCACCCTGCTGGACGAGCCGCTGGTGCTGTACCGGCTGGGCAGCGAGCTGGTGGCCGCGCGCGACGTCTGCCCGCACCGCGGCGTGCCGCTGAGCATGGGCACGGCCGATGGCGGCGGCGTGGTGTGCGCCTATCACGGGCTCCGTTTCGGAAGCGGTGGGCGCTGCAACCACATCCCGGCCAGCCCCAGCCAGAACATCCCGGCCAAGATGCGCCTGCATACCTATGCGGTGGCCGAGCGCTACGGGTTGATCTGGGTGTGCCTGTCCAAACCGGCCGGAGTGAGCGATGCGGAAATCCAGATTCCGCCAATGCCCGGTTGGGACGAAGACGGCTTTCAGCAGATCGTGTGCCCGGCCTTCGACATCGGCGGCAGCGCCGCACGCCAGCTGGAAGGCTTCATCGACGTGGCGCATTTCGCCTTCGTGCACACCGCCACCTTCGCCCAGCCGGACAAGCGCGAAGTGCCGGCCTACACCACCACCGAAACGCCGACCGGCTTCAATGCCGACTACCTCAGCAGCATGGCCAATTATTCGGTGGACATGCCGTTGCCGGACGTAGACCCCAACTTCCAGTGGCTGCGCCATTTCGAGGTGCACCTGCCATTCACCGCCACGCTCACCATCCACTTCCCGGTGCCGGGCAAGCGGCTGGTGATCATGAACGCGGCCAGCCCGGTCTCAAAGCACAAGACCCGGCTGCTGGTGCCGATCGCGCGTAACTTCGACACCCATCTGCCGGTGGAAGACGTGCATGCCTTCAACCTGCGCGTGTTCGAAGAAGACCGTGCCATGGTCGAAGCGCAGCGGCCGGAATATCTGCCGCTGGACCCCTTGCTGGAAGTGCACATCCCGGCCGACCGCAGTTCGATCGCTTACCGCCGCGGCCTGCGTAGCCAGGGCTACAGCGACTTTTTCCTGCGTTGACGGCCGAGGACGACACCATGCAATTGCACGAAGTCCGCGTTGCCGACGTCGTCGATCAAGGCCACCGCCAACGCGCGATCCGGCTGGAACCGGTGGGCGCGCAGTTGCCGGCGTTCGAGGCCGGTGCGCATGTGGACCTGCACCTGCCGGATGGCTTGATTCGCCAATATTCCATCGCCAGCGCGCCGCATGTGCGCGACCACTATCTGTTGTGCGTCAAGCTGGCCGACGCCTCGCGCGGCGGCTCACGGCATCTGTGCGAGCAGCTCGCCCCCGGCGACCGCCTGCGTATTTCCACACCGCGCAATCTGTTCCCGCTGCACCCGGGCGAACGTCATGTGTTGCTGGCCGCCGGCATCGGCATCACGCCGCTGCTGTCGATGGCCGAAGCACTGGAAGCACGCGGCGAGGCGTTCGCGCTGCATTACTACGCGCGCCGGCATGCCGATGTGGCATTCGTGCAGCGCCTGCAACAAGGTTTTACGCATGGGCAGGTGGAAGTCCATCTGAGCGACGGCGGGCAGAGCCCACGCGTACATGTGCCCGCGGAATTGGGCCAGGCGCGTGCGCAAGACCAGCTGTATTTGTGCGGGCCAGCGGCGTTCATGGACCACTTCACCGCGCTGGCAAAGGCGCATGGCTGGACGGCGGCGCAGCTGCATCGCGAACACTTCGCCGCTGCCGCGCCCAGCCCTGCCCATGATGCAGACAGCGCCTTCGAAGTGGAGCTGGCTGCCAGCGGCCGCGTGGTGCAGGTGCCGGCCGCTTGCAGCATTGCCAGCGCCTTGCTGGACGCCGGCATCGCGGTGCCGCTGTCGTGCGAACAAGGCATGTGCGGCGCCTGCCTGACCGGCGTGGTTGCCGGGCTGCCGGATCACCGCGACAGCGTACTCAGCGACGCCGAACGTGCCAGCAATCGGCAGATGACCGTGTGCTGCTCGCGTAGCCGCTCGCAGCGGTTGGTGCTGGATCTTTGAACGCGGTCATTGGGGTGCACGTGCGCGTCTGCCATGACATCGCGCGGGCCGGTGGCTGTGCGTGCCCGGCCCAGGACTGCCTGTTGTCTGTTGACCGCTTCGCAAGCGCATTCCGTGCCCGATGTCCGTGGCAAGCGCAGCGCAGCAGGGCAAGATGGGCGGCCCGCTTGGGTGCGCAGCCACCACGCGCCGTCCCGTCACGATGAGATGCCTGCCGATGTTCGTTTGTCTTGCCGTCGCCCGGCGCCACACCCAGAGCGCACGCTGATGCGCTGGCCGGGGTTTTCGCTCGCTGCCAACGGCAGCACCGTGCGCACCGAAGTACTGGCCGGTGCCACCACTTTCCTGACGATGGCCTACATCGTCTTCGTCAACCCCGACATCCTGGCCACCACCGGCATGGATCACGGTGCGGTGTTCGTGGCCACCTGCCTGGCCGCCGCACTCGGCTCGCTGTTGATGGGCGTGCTGGCCAACTACCCCATCGGCATGGCACCGGGCATGGGCTTGAACGCGTTCTTCGCCTTCAGCGTGGTCGGCACATTGGGCTACAGCTGGCAGCAGACCCTGGGGCTGGTGTTCGTGTCCGGCTGCGTCTTCCTGCTGCTCACCATCACCGGTGCGCGGCGCTGGTTGGTGGACGGCATTCCACCGGCCTTGCGCAGCGCCATTGCGGTGGGTATCGGCCTGTTTCTGGCCTTGATCGGGCTGCAGAAGGCCGGGTTGGTGGTGGCGCACCCGCAAACCTTGCTGACGCTGGGCGATCTGCATCGGCCCGAGCCGCTGCTTGCCTTGGCCGGGTTGCTGCTGATCGGCGTGCTGGAGCTGCGCCGCGTGCGGGGCGCCATGCTGCTCGGCATTCTGGCCATCACCGTGGCGGCGTTGGCGTTGGGGCTGGTGCAGTACACCGGCGTGCTGTCGCTGCCGCCGAGCCTGGCGCCCACCGTGTTGCAGCTGGATATCGTGGGCGCCTTGCACGGCCATGGCGGCAGCGGCGCGCTCACCGCCGTGCTGCACGTGGTGCTGGTGTTCGTGCTGGTGGAAATGTTCGACGCCACCGGCACGCTGATGGGCGTGGCACAACGCGCCGGCCTGCTGCACACGCCTGCGCAGCGCCGCCAGTTCGACCGCGCCCTGCTTGCCGACAGCACCGCCATCCTGGCCGGCTCGCTGCTCGGCACCTCCAGCACCACCGCGTATGTGGAAAGCGCCGCCGGCGTGCAGGTGGGTGGGCGCACCGGCCTGACCGCGCTGGTGGTTGCCGCGCTGTTCTTGCTTGCGCTGCTGTTCTCGCCGCTGGCCGCCATGGTGCCGGCCTATGCCACCGCACCGGCACTGATCTACCTGGCCTCGGTGATGCTGCGCGAATGCACGCAGGTCCAGTGGGACGACGTGGGCGACGCGTTGCCGGCGGCCATCTGCATGCTGGCCATGCCGCTCACCTATTCCATTGCCACCGGGCTGGCGTTCGGCTTCATCACCTACGCAGCCCTCAAACTCGGCAGTGGGCGCTGGCGCGGCGTGCACCCGGCAACCTGGGCGATCGCCGGCTTATTCGTGCTGCGCTATGCGCTTGACTGACGCGCGCCTGCGCGCGCGACGTCTGCGTGCAGGCGCGTCATCGGCTGGCCGCGCGGCGTGCTGGCAGGCAAGCTACACCATCACCGGCGCTTGTACGCCGCCACCGCACTTTTGACCGAGCTTTCCGCATGCCCCTTCTTCACCGCTGCCTGATCCTGAGCATGTGCGTCGTGTTGCCTGCCATCGCGCAGGCCCGCCCGGCATCCACAGCTGCGCAGCAACGCGAGCAACAGGTGGCGCACTTGTTCCGTGAGGCTGCCGGGCAACCTGCGCAATTACGCACCTGGCTGCAGGCCATGCCGAAAGGTGGCGATCTACACAACCACCTCTCCGGCTCGGTGTATGCGGAGGAGTATCTGCAGTGGGCCAGCGACGATGGCGCCTGCGTGCAGCTGGACGACCTGAGCCTGCGCGCGCCACCGTGCGGTGCCGGCCAGGAACCGGCAAGCGGCCTGGCAGCACGCAACGCTGCGCTGTACGGCCGGGTGGTGGATTCGCTGTCGATGCGCAAGTTCCTGCCCAGCCCGGCGCAACCCACCGGCCACGGTCAGTTCTTCAGCACGTTCGGCAAGTTCGATGCCGTGGTGCGTGCCCGCGTTGCCGACACTGTGGCCGCAGTACTGGACCAGGCTGCGCGCGACCGCGTGCCGTATGTGGAAATCATCGCCAACCCGCCGCAGATGGATCAGGCCGCAACGCGCATGCAGGCATTGCCCTGGAAGGGCGAGGACGACGCGGCCAATCTGCGCGCCTTGCAGGCCGACTTGCCGCCGCTGGTGCTGGCCGCGCAACACGCGCTTGCCGACACCGACGCCCAGGTGCGCCGTGTGCTGCGTTGCGACCAGGCCGACGCGCGCCCGGGCTGCTCGGTCGTTTACCGCTATGTACCCTACGTGTTGCGTGTGCTGCCGCAGCCGATGGTGTTCGGGCAGATGGCATTGGCGCATGCGTTGATTGCTGCCGGCGGCAGCCGCGCGGTGGCACTGAACATCGTCGCGCCGGAAGACAACCCGGTGGCGCTGGCCGATTACGCGCGGCATATGGCGATGTTCCGCTTCTTCGCAACGCGCTACCCCGGTGTGCCGCTGTCGCTGCATGCCGGCGAGCTGGCGCTGGGGCTGGTGCCGCCGGTGCAGCTGCGCTCGCATATTCGCCAGGCCGTGGATGCAGGTGCACGCCGCATCGGCCATGGCGTGGATCTGCCCTATGAAGACGATGCGGATGCACTGCTGCAACGCATGCGGCGCGAACAGGTTGCGGTGGAGATCAATCTCACCAGCAACGATGTGATCCTGGGCGTCAAGGGCGCCACGCATCCGCTGGCGCTGTATCTGCGTGCCGGCGTGCCGGTGGTGTTGTCCACCGACGATGCCGGCGTCTCGCGTGCGGACATGACCCACGAATACCAGCGCGCGATGCAGGAACAAGGCATCGATTACCCCACGCTCAAGCAGCTGGCCCGCAATGGTCTGACTTACAGTTTTTTGCCGGGCACCAGCTTGTGGAGCGCCAACGGTAAAGCTGCGCACGCCTGCGCCACTGCACTGCAACGCGACACCGATGACGCCGCATGCCAGGCGTTTCGCCAAGGCAGCGAGAAGGCACGGCTGCAATGGCAGCTGGAATCCGACCTGGCGCAGTACGAACGCATGCTGTTGGCGCAACAACACGCTGGCGCATGCCAGGTGAGAGCGCGCTCGCGCGCGATGAAGCGTTACCGGTAACGCCATCCGCGCGCAAGCGCGCTCCTGCACAGGCAACGTCCCGCTCCTCTCCGCTGCAATGCACTCAACCCTTACGACCAACGCGCAATGACTTCACCACATACCGCCCCTTCCAAACGCCGCGTCATTCTTGAAGACGATATCGACGGCTTCACGCCTGCGCAGCTGCTGCTGTTGCAATCGCCCGACGTCGAGGTGCTGGGCATCAGCGCGGTGAGCGGCAACATCTGGCGCGACGAAGTGCTGGCGCACACCTGCCGCCTGCTGGAGCTGGCCGGCCATCCGCAGATTCCGGTGCTGCCCGGCCCGGTGCATCCGCTGCTCAACAGCGAGCTGGCCACCGAACGCTGGGAAGCGCTGTACGGCAAGCTGGTCTGGAAAGGTGCGTGGACCAAGCATTGGGTGGAGGGCGACACCGTGCAAAGCGCGCCGCGCTATCACGCGCACGATGTGGTGCCGGATCTGGCACTGGGCAATCCCAGCGTGGTGCGCGCCTCCGACGAGCCGGCCGCGTTGTTCATGCTGCGCATGGTGCGCCAATACCCGGGCGAGGTGAGCATCATTGCCACCGGCCCGTTGACCAATCTGGCGCTGGCGCACTCGCTGGACCCGGCCTTCGCCACCCTGGCGCGCGAGCTGGTCTACATGGGCGGCAGCCTCAACCCGCGGCAGCAGCGCGACAGCCTGAGCGCTCGGCAATTCGCGCGCGAATTCGTCAACTCGCCGCGGCGCGAATTCAATCTGCGCTGGGACCCGGAAGCGGCCAGCATCGTCATGCGCGCACCGTGGCGCCAGATCACCATGGTGCCGGTGGACCCCTCCACCGCCACCGAGCTCACGCCTGGGTTGCTGGCGCGCATGAGTGCGGCCGACACCACCATTGGCCACGCACTGCGCCGCCGCGAGCCGGGCTTTCCGATGTGGGACGAACTGGCCACGGCCGTATGGCTGCGCCCGGCGTTGGCGACGCACACCGAAACGCTCTACGTCGACACCAACACCGCTTTCGATGCCGGGTATGGCGATAGTTTGTCGTGGGCGCCGGGGTACCAGCCCGGGCTGGGCGAACAGGCGCAGACGGTGGTGCGTGCGGTGGATATGCAGGCATTCGAGCAGTTATTGATCGACCGCCTCACTGCGCCGCAGCCGCCGGCAGTCGGGTTGCCGCTCCCCCTTCTCCCACCGGGAGAAGGTGCCCGAAGGGCGGATGAGGGTACGCCAGCCCAGAAAGATGGGATGCCAGTCGAGTATGAAAACGAGCCAGCTAAATGAGCAACTGACACACCACCAACGCGCGGGGCACCCTCACCCCAATCCCTCTCCCGCTGGAGAGGGGCGTGAATCACACCACCTGCCCGCACCCGAACACCCGCAGCTCCAGCAACCCAAGGTGACCCATGCAACTCCCAGCGCAGTGGCAGGCCGGCGTCGATCGCAATACCGAAGTGCTGCGAGGCCATGCCCAGCTGCTGGCCACCTTCAACCCGCCCCCCGCGGCGGCGCGTGACGGCAGCGGCCCACGCGGCCAGATCGCGTCCATCGTCAGCAGCACGCGCCGCCAGCCCACGCTGGCCGCGCGGCTGGCCACCCTGACGCTGACGCGCATCAACCAGGCCAACGACAGCCTGGGCGCCATCACCCGCCTGCTGCCGGCGCGCGCCGCCGCCGATGCCGCGCGCGTGCAGGCCGCGCTGGCCGGTGGCAGCGACGGCGGCGCATTGGCTGGCGTGCCGTTCGTGGTCAAGGATCTGTTCGACGTCGCCGGGCAGGTCACCACCGCCGGTGCTGCGGTTCGTGCCCACTGCCCGCTTGCTGCGCGCGATGCGGCCGTGGTGCAACGGCTCAGCGATGCCGGCGCGGTGCTGGTCGGCACTGCCAACATGGACGAATTCGCCTACGGCTTTGCCACCGTCAACGCGCACTACGGCACCACCGCCAACCCGCATGACCACCAGCATCTGGCCGGCGGCTCGTCGGGCGGCTCGGCCGCGGCAGTGGCCGCCGGGCTGGTGCCGTTCGCGCTCGGCTCGGACACCAATGGCTCCATCCGCGTGCCGGCCGCGCTCTGCGGTGTCTACGGCCTGCGCCCGACGCATGGCGCGTTGCCGCTGGATGGCGTGTTTCCGTTTGTGGATGCATTGGATGTGGTCGGCCCGTTCGCAACCTCGGTGGCCGATCTGCGCGTTGTTTATGAGGTGATGCGCGCACACGCGCTGCCCTCGGCCACTCCCGGCAAGTTGCGCATCGCACGCCTGGGCGGCTGGTTTCAACGCAACCTGGATCCAGACCTCGATGCCGGGCTGGCGGCAGTGCTGGCCGCCTGCAACAGCACTGCCTCGATCGAACTGCCGGAGGCCGAGTGCGCGCGCGCAGCCGCCTTCGTCCTCACCGCTGCCGAAGGCGGACATCGGCACCGCAACGCACTGGCCACGCACGCCGCGCAGTTCGACCCCGCCACGCGCGACCGCCTGCTCGCCGGCCTGCAGCTGCCCGCCAGCGCCGTGGCCGACGCACACCGCTTCGCCCGCTGGTTTGCCGGCGCCATGCACGCGCTATGGGACGATGTGGATGTGCTCATCGCGCCGGCCACCCCGTGCGTGGCACCGCGTATCGACCAGGACACCATCCAGATCGACGGCCTGCCGGTCTCGGCACGCGCCAATCTGGGCATCTTCACCCAACCGCTGGGGCTGGCCGCCTGCCCGGTGCTGGCCGCACCGTTGCCGCGTCCCGGGCGGCTGCCGCTCGGCGTGCAGCTGATTGCCGCGCCCGGCCGCGAAGACCGCCTGTTTACGCTCGCCGCGCAACTCGAACGCGACGGCCTGCTCGCCTTCAGCCCGCCGCCGGAGACACGCTGATGCTGCAGACCCTGCGCGCGCGCCGCGGCATGGTGGTGGCCCCGCATCACCTCGCGGCGCAGGCCGGGCGCGATGTGTTGCGCGACGGCGGCAATGCCATCGAAGCCGCCGTGGCCACCGCCGCCTGCCTGGCGGTGGTGTACCCGCACATGACCGGCATCGGCGGCGATGGCTTCTGGCTCATCCACGAACCCGATGGCCGCGTGCACGCCATCGATGCCTGCGGCCGCGCTGCACAGGCGGCAACGCTGGATTTCTATCGGGGCCACGGCAGCATCCCGTGGCGCGGCCCCGGCGCGGCCAATACCGTGGCCGGCACCGTCTCCGGCTGGGCGCTGGCCCTGCACCACGCGGGCGGCACCTTGCCGCTGCAACGCCTGTTGCAAGAGGCCATCCACCACGCCAGCGACGGCGTGCCGGTGACCTTGGGCGGTGCCCGGATCGCTGCCAGCAAGAGCGCCGAACTGCGCGTGCAACCCGGCGCCTACGCCAGCATCTTCGAACACCACGGCGCGCCCCTGCACGAAGGCGCGCTGCTGCAGCAACCGCAGCTCGCACACACCCTGCAGCGGTTGGCCGACCACGGCCTGGAGAGTTTCTATCGCGGCGCCCTCGCCGACGACATCGCCGCCGACCTGCAGGCGCTCGGCAGCCCGCTGCATGCAGACGACCTGGCCGCACACACCGCCGACGCCAGCGTGCCGCTCTCGGTCGCCATTCACGGCGCGCGGCTTTATAACCACGCACCGCCCACGCAAGGGCTGGCCTCGCTGCTGATCCTTGCCTTGTTCGACCGCCTGCATGCCGAACACCCCGACAGCTACGCGCACTTGCACGGCCTGATCGAAGCAACCAAACAGGCCTTCCTGATCCGCGACGCGCAGGTCGGCGACCCGGCCTGGATGACACTGAACGCACAAGCCCTGCTCGACGATAGCGACGCACTCGATGCGCTCGCCGCGCGCATCGACATGACCACTGCACTGCCCTGGCCGCAGCCCTCGCAAGCCGGCGACACCGTGTGGTTCGGCGCCATCGACGCGCACGGGCGCGCAGTCAGCTGCATCCAGTCGACCTATTTCGAATTCGGCTCCGGCCTGGTGCTGCCGCGCACCGGCATCACCTGGCAAAACCGCGGCTGCAGCTTCCGCCTTGCCGCCGACGGCTGGAACGCACTCGCCCCCGGGCGCAAACCCTTCCACACCCTCAACCCCGCACTGGCCACCTTCGACGACGGCCGCGTCATGGCCTACGGCACCATGGGCGGCGAAGGCCAACCACAGACCCAGGCCGCCCTGTTCTCCCGCTACGCCCGCTTCGGCATGCCGCTGCAACAGGCGATCACCGCACCGCGCTGGCTGCTCGGCCGCACCTGGGGCGAAGACAGCACCTCGTTGAAGCTGGAAGACCGCTTCGATCCGGCAGTGGTGCAAGCACTACGCCACGCCGGGCATGCGGTGGAAGTGCTGCCCGCTTACACCTCGGTGATGGGCCATGCCGGTGCATTGGTACGCGAGGCGGATGGCGTACTCAGTGGGGCAAGCGATCCGCGCTCGGATGGTGCGGTTTCGGCTTGGTGATCACCGCGGTTCTTTCGCGACTGCAGCAACGCCTCAGCCCGCCCGAGCGATGGCGCGCGCATCAGGGTAAAAGCGTTCACACATCGCAAGACCGTCTTTCGGAAAGGTCCTAGCGAACCCAACCGCGGCAACTTCGGCACGGCATATGCCATGCTTGCGCACGCCATGCGGGACATCCGCATTAGCGTTACTTCTGACGCGTCGTTGGATCCACTCAGGGAGAGCAACATGACAGAGCAAGAGCAACATCAACCAAGCCTGGAAGACGTCAAGCTGGCGTTCGATGGCCAGAGCGTGGACTGGTATCTCCAGAAGCTGGTCGGCATTGCCAACTTTTCGAATGCGCAGTTCGGCATCACGCTGTTTGTCGAAGGCATCGTCATTTCTGGCCAGCTGGTCAGCGGCAAACAGTATTTCGAGGCGTTTGCGCAGGAATTTTCTGCTGCATGCCCCGGCGACGCCGAAGAAAAAGAAGATATCCGTCGCGCATTTGCCAGCCACGCCAGCATCTACGACACCGAGGACGATGCGCAGCAAAGCAGCACGCCTCCGCAGTTCATCCACCTGATCGATGCGCGTTGCTTCTCACCCGGCGGCCAGCCGCTGCCCAGCAACCGTGGCGTGCTGTGGCGTGGCAAGGTCAATGCTGTTTCCGGCTTCACCCTGGGATCGTTGTCGGCTGATTGAGCCCGGCAAGCTCCGCCCTGGTGTGAGGTGCGCGTCATCTCACACTGGTCAACGCGCTGGCACAGCGGAGGCTGAACCTGGCCTCCGATCGCACCGTGCGCAACTCCGATGGCCAGCAGGATGCCGATACGTGCATAGCCTGTTTGCGTGATGCGTGCATAGCGATGTGGCCGCCAATGCCGCCACTCCCCAGACGGGGCCGGAGTGCGCTTTACCCGACAGCATCTGCCTGCAAAGAACGCTCCCACTCTGCGCTGATGCCAACGCCCGTTTCACCAAGACGCGGCATCAGCACAGGACTTACTGCTTGGGCTTGTTGCCCGCATCGCGCGGCGGCGCGTTTTTCACGTAGCGGTCGAACCACTCCAGCATCTCGGCCACCACGTCTTCGTTGGATTCGCGGGCGGTGTACCAGTGCGGCTCGAACGGCAGCAGCACCAGCCGTGCGGTGCCGCCGTTGCCGCGGATCGCCTGGAACAGGCGGGGTGCCTGGGTGGTTTCGGTCCCGGGGTTGGCGTCGTCCATGCGGCCCGGCTGTGTGCCCTCAGCACTGATGAAACGCCCGCTGGTCGTGCCGGCCCATTACCGCCGTGGCAGAGCCATAAGGCGGCGGACGCATTCTCACTGTCGGTTCGGCGCTGGGATTCATCCCGGCGCCCTTCAGTGCCTATTACTCGGCCACCGAATCGCCAGCATCGCGCGCGCAACGTAGCGGCGCTTCAACAGGCTGACGATGCTGCTGCGCTGGCCGGCGTTCTGTGCCGGCATCGACGGCAGGCTGCGCCACTGCCAGGCAATGGTCAGCACAACCAGCGGCAGCATGCCCCAGAACACCCCGCGCCAGCCGATGCTTGCGCCCAGGTAGCTGCCCAGCGGCGCAACGATCCAGAGCGAACGTGCATCACACTTGTTATAGTGTAACGATGATACGTACCCGCTCCGCCCGCCTGCTGCGCAGCCTCGCCATCCTGGCGGCGTTGCTGTTGGTGTTGTCGCAGGTATTGAGTCACCTGTCGCGCTCGCAGCGGCACAATCAAGCGCCCGAGCTTGCGACCACCGCACCAGTAAGTGCACGTGTGCAGCCAAGCGGTGCAGCCGCCGGCCTGCCGTTCGCACACAGCGCCAATGCAGGTGGCGACGCATCGACGGAACGCGGCAGCGACCACTCCGCGCCTGCAGATGAGGGAACCGCGTCCACTTGCGAGGCGTGTCAGCCCGCCGAGCGCGTGCTGCTCGTGCTGCTGGTGGCAGCGCTCATCCTGCTGCCCGCAATGCGCTCCAGTGTGCGCGGCCGGCCAGCGCTAGCGGGCCTGTCAGCCAGCAGCCAACGCGAAGCGCATCCGCCACGCGGGCCACCGCTGGCGGCCATTGGCTAACCGCTTCGCATCAGCGCTCGATCACCTGCATCGCGCCAGTCTTCGCGGGCACTGACCACGCCCGGCCAGCCCTGGCCGCCGCGGCAGCACGCCACGCGCTCACGCTTTTTACTGTCGCGGCCTGCACAAGGCCGCACGGAGTTTCGTCATGCACACGCTTCACCGTCTCACCGCCGCGTTGGCGGTCGCCCTCGTCTGCGTGCAGACCGCATCCGCCGCCGACGCCCCCAGCGACGATTCGGTTCTCACCCTGGGCAAGGTGCAGGCCACGGCCGTCTCCAATGGCACGCTCGCCGCGCACAGCGTGTTCTCGTCGGTGGACGTGCTGGGCGCCGACCTGCTGCAAAACCAGAAGGTGGATTTCAGCTGGGAGCTGTTCGCGCGCGCACCCGGCGTGCAGGTCACCCAGTTCAAGGTCGGCACCGAAGCCGGGCGGTTTTCGTTCCGCGGCTTCAATGCCGAAGGCCGCGTCAACGCGGTCAAGCTGCTGATCGACGGGGTGCCCGGCAACGACAATCTCGGCGGCATGCCGTATATGGACATGATTTCGCCGCTGGACATCGAAGCGATCGAAATCGTGCGCGGCACCAACGACCCGCGCTACGGGCTCAACGCAATTGCCGGCGACGTCAATGTGGTCACCCGCAGCGGTGGCAACGACGGCACGCTCAGCCTCACCGCCGGCAGCTTCGGCACCTACGACGTGCAGGCAGCCAAAGGTTTCGAGCAAGGCGGCTGGAGCCAGAATTATTTTGTCGGCTGGCGCAGTTCGGAGGGCTATCGCGACCATGCGCTGGCGATCAAGCGCAACTTCGCCGCCAAGTGGCTGTACACCGACCCGGACGCCCGCTGGCGCGCGGGACTGAGTACGCGCTTCTATCACGCCACCGCGCAGGAGGCCGGCTTTCTCACCTTCCAGCAGGCGCAGCAGGCGCCGCGCAGCTCGCCGGCATTTTCCAATACCGATCAGAGCGAGCGTCAGCTGATCCAGACCGTGCTGCATGCCGACGGCACGCTGCGCGAGGACTGGAGCTGGACCGCCAAGACCTACGTCAACCGCTACCAGAACGAGCGCTTCGTGCGCTTTGTCGAACGCAACCCGCAGCAGGAGCGCGTGACCAACGAAACCCACCACGGCGTGATCGCCAGCACCACCTGGCGGCCGGAGCTGGTGGGCTTCAGCGAATTCGCGCTGGAAGCCGGCGTGGATGCGCAGTGGCAAGACAACGTGTCGCAACGCTATCGCACCGTCGAACGCGAGCGTGTGCGCCCATTGCGCGATTGGGATTACAGCCTGGATACGCGCGGCGCCTATGTGCAGGTGGTGATGCGCCCGACCGAGCGGCTGAAGCTGGTGCCGGCGTATCGCATCGACCAGGTGCGCGGCAGCTTTCTGGATGCGCTCAGCGGCGCGCGGTTTTCGACCTACGATTTCGGCAGCATCCTGCAACCCAAGTTCAGCGCCGCCTACAGCCTGAGCGATCGCGCCACCGCGTACGCCAACTGGGGCCGCACCTGGCAGATCGGCGGCGGCAACGGCGCCTACCGCACCCAGGCACGCAATCTGCGGCCTTCGATCAATGACGGCTGGGAGAGCGGCCTGAAATTCCAGCCCTGGTCCTGGGCCGATGCGCGCCTGGCCTACTGGGAACAGCGCGCGTCGGGCGAGGTGGCGCGCGTGATCGGCGTCAACGGCGCGGTGGCGGTGGATGAGGTCAGCAATGTCGGCCGCACCCTGCGCCGCGGCTGGGACGCACAACTCAACCTGCAGCCGAGCGAACACTGGCGCGCATGGCTGGCCTACTCGCGGCAGAAGGCACAGATCGTGGTAGCCGACCCCAGCGCACCGGACACGCGCGGCAAAGAGGTGGAAAACGTGCCCAACTGGCTGCTCACAGGCGGCGTGGACTACCAGGCCAGCGACCATCTCAAGTTCAGCCTGTGGGGCAACGGGCAGGGCGACTACTACATCGACCGCGCCAACACGCTGGGGCGGTACGGCGGCTATGTCATCGCAAATGTCAGCGCCACCTGGCAGGTGAACCCGCGTAACGAGGTCTCGCTGCAACTCAAGAACGTCACCGACAAGCTGTACGTGTATGGCTTTTTCGACAGCGGCATCTCCGGCTTCACCCCAGCCGATGGTCGCGGCGTGTACGCCAGCTGGAACGTGTCGTTCTGACACCGGCCAATGGGGGGCGTCGCCGGCAGCGATCCGCCGGCGCCTCCAACGCAGTCGGCAGGCGCCAGCATTGCACTGCGTTGCATTTTTTGCAGCGCAAACCCGCGAAAAAATTCTTTGATGGCGACAGGGCTGGCTCCCTATAGTCGAAGCGTCACCTCTCCCGCCTGCTCCCGGACTGCTGCCGAAGGCTCCGCGGGCCGCCTTGGTCCTGTCGATGCCCGCTGCCCCGCCCTTCCGCCAAGCTACCGCCAACCCCACCGCTCCCGGCGGTGCGCGGGCAGTAGCACGCTGCGACGCCCTGGGCGTTGCGCCTTATAGCGACAGCGACACCGGGTTGTTCCGCGGTTGGCTCAGCCCTGCCCATCGCGCCACGGTGCAACAGGTCAGCACCTGGATGGCAGCGGCCGGCATGCAGGTGCGGATCGATCCGCTCGGCAGCCTGGTCGGCCACTACGCCGGTACGCAGCCAGATGCGCCCGCACTGCTGATCGGCAGCCACCTGGACAGCGTGCGCGATGCCGGCCGCTACGATGGCCCGCTCGGCATCCTGCTGGGCATCGAATGCGTGGCAGCTTTACATGCACAGGGACGACGCCTGCCGTTCCCTATCGAGGTCATCGCCTTCGGCGACGAAGAAGGCTCGCGCTTTCCTGCCTCGATGTTCTGCAGCCGCGCAGTCGCCGGCGCGCTCGACCCCGCCACGCTGCACGTCACCGATGCAGCAGGCATCGATGTCGCAGCCGCGTTGGCGAACTGGGACCTGGATATCGCGCAGATCCAGCACGCCGCACGCGCCCCGGGCAGCGTGCTGGCGTATCTGGAAACCCATATCGAACAAGGCCCGGTACTGGAAGCCGAAGGCCTGCCCGTTGGCATCGTCAGCGCGATTGCCGCGCAGCGCCGCTTTGCGCTGCGCTTCGACGGCCGTGCCGGGCACGCCGGCACCACCACCATGACGCTGCGCCGCGACGCATTGAGCGCCGCCGCCGAGGCGCTGCTGGCCATCGAACGCATCGCGCGCGCGCTCAGCAGCGACCTGGTCGCCACCGTCGGCAAACTGCAGGTCGCACCGGGCGCCACCAACGTGGTGCCAGGCCGTGTGGACTGCACGCTGGATGTGCGCGCCGGCAGCGATGCAACCCGCGATGCGGCCGTGCGCGAAATCGAACACGCGCTCGCGCAGATCGGCACGCAGCGCGGTATCGCCATCGCCATCGAGCCGCTACAGACACTGGCCGCCTGCCCCTGCGCCCCGGCCCTGATCACGCGCCTGGAACATGCAGTTGCCGCGCAGGGCGTCGCACCGCGGCAACTGGTCTCCGGTGCCGGCCACGACGCCATGGTGATGGCATCGCTGTGCCCCACCGCGATGCTGTTCGTGCGCTGCGCCAGCGGCATCAGCCATCATCCGGACGAACATGTCGACCCGGACGATGCCGAGCTCGCACTGGCGGTCATGCGCCACTTCATCGAACACCTGGGAGATTCCCTTGTCACCTGATTTGCGCCACCTGCATACCTTCGGCGAACTCGATCCCCCGCAGCGCCTGTTGATGGGCCCGGGCCCGGTCAATGCGCATCCGCGCGTGCTGCGCGCGATGGCGGCCGATCTGCTGGGCCAGTTCGACCCGGAAATGACCACCTACATGAACGAGGTGATGGCACTTTATCGGCCGTTGTTCGGCACCGAAAACCGCTGGACGTTTCTGGTCGATGGCACCGCGCGTGCCGGTATCGAAGCGGCGCTGGTCTCGCTGGTGAGCCCGGGCGAGCGCGTGCTGGTGCTCAACTTCGGCCGCTTCGGCTTGTTGCTCACCGAAATCCTGGGCCGGCTCGGCGCCGAGGTGCACACCGTGGAGGCGCCGTGGGGCGAAGTGCTGCCACTGAGCGCCATTGCCGAGGCGATCGAACGCGTGGCGCCAAAACTGGTGGCTACCGTGCACGGCGACACATCCACCACCATGGCGCAGCCGCTCGACGGCGTCGGCGCACTCTGCCGCGCGGCCGGCGCACTGAGTTATGTGGACGCCACCGCCACCATCGGCGGCATGCCCATCGCCAGCGACCGCTGGGAGATGGACGTGGTCACCGGCGGCTTGCAGAAGTGTCTGGGCGGGCCGTCCGGCTCGGCCCCGATCACCGTGTCCGAGCGTGCGGCCGAGGCGATCTTCGCGCGCCGCCATGTCGAACGCGGCATCGTGCGCGCCGACATCCTCAACGGCAGCGGCCCGCGTATCGCCTCCAATTATTTCGATCTGGCGATGATCATGGATTACTGGTCGGACAAGCGCCTCAACCACCATACCGAAGCCACCACCATGCTGTACGGCGCGCGCGAATGCGCACGCGTTGCCCTGCAGGAAGGCCTGGACGCCCGCTTCGCACGCCACGCAGCGGCAGGGCGCGCAGTGAGTTCCGGCATCCGCGCACTGGGGCTGGAGGTGTTCGGCGACGATGCGCACCGCATGACCAACGTCACCGGCGTGGTGATTCCGCCCGGCATCGACAGCGATGCGGTGCGCCGCCGCATGCGCGAAGATTTCGAGATCGAGATCGGTACGGCGTTCGGGCCACTACAGGGCAGGATCTGGCGCATCGGCGCGATGGGCTACAACGCGATGAAGCACAAGGTGCTGATCACCCTGGCCGCGCTGGAAGCGGTGCTGCGCGCCGAAGGCTATGCCTGCACACAAGGCCTGGCGGTGGAAGCGGCACTGGCCGCCTGGCACGCGGGCCCGCAGGCATGAACGCGGCGCGCGACCTGGTCGGCTATGGCGCCACGCCGCCTGCGGTGCAGTGGCCGGGCGGCGCGCGCATCGCGGTGCAATTCGTCATCAATTACGAAGAAGGCGCGGAAAACTGCGTGCTCAACGGCGATGCCGGTTCCGAGGCGTTTCTGTCGGAAATGGTCGGTGCGCAAGCGCAACCCGGCGCACGCGCCATGGCGATGGAAAGCCTGTACGAATACGGCAGCCGCGCCGGTTTCTGGCGGCTGCACCGGCTGTTCACCACGCGCAACGTACCGGTGACGGTGTTCGGTGTGGCGCAGGCGTTGGCAGCCAATCCCGACGCGGTCGCCGCGATGCAGGCGGCCAGCTGGGAAATCGCCAGCCATGGCCTGCGCTGGATCGACTATCAACAGGTGGATGAAGCCACCGAGCGTGCGCACATCGCCCAGGCCATCGCCGTGCATACGCGCGTCACCGGCAGCCGCCCGCTGGGCTGGTACCAGGGCCGCACCAGCCCCAACACCGCGCGCCTGGTTGCCGAAGAAGGCGGCTTCATCTACGACGCCGACAGCTATGCAGACGATGTGCCGTACTACGACAACCGCCACGGCCGCGCGCAGTTGATCGTGCCTTACACGCTGGATGCCAACGACATGAAATTCGTCGCCTACAATGGCTTTGCCGATGGCGAACCGTTCTTCCGCTATCTGTGCGACAGCTTCGAACAATTGCGCAGCGAAGGCGGGCGCATGCTGTCAGTTGGCCTGCACGGGCGCATCGTCGGCAAGCCGGCGCGCGCGGCAGCCCTGGCGCGTTTTGTCGACCATGTGCTGGCCAGTGGCGATGCCTGGATTGCGCGCCGCATCGATATTGCGCGCCATTGGCTGCAGGTGCACCCGGCATGAGCATTGCAGCTTCCGATATCGACCTGCCCGAGGTGATCGCGCAAGTGACTGCCGCCTTCCATGCCTACGAAGCAGCGCTGATGCGCAACGACATCGCCGCGATGGACGCGCTGTTTCATGCAGCGCCCAGCACCGTGCGTTACGGCGTGGGCGAGGTGTTGTACGGCATCGAGGCGATTCGCGCATTTCGCATCGGCCGCGGTGGCTCGCCGCAACGCCAGCTTGCGCATGTGGACGTCCATGGCTTCGGCCGCGACTTCGCCACCACGCATGCAGAATTCATCCGTGAAGGCAGCAGCGCGCGTGGGCGGCAAAGCCAGAGCTGGGCGCGCTTTGCCGACGGCTGGAAAGTGGTGGCCGCACATGTCTCGCTACAAGGCACGCACGCATGAGCGTGGGCGACGACCGCATGCTGGACGATGCCGCCTTCGTGGCGCGCTACCGGGAGCTGTTCGAGCACTCGCCGTGGGTGGTGGAGCGTGCAGTGCGGCGGCGGCCGTTCGAGGATGTGCATCGCGGCCTGATGCAGGTTGTCCAAGACGCATCGCCGGACGATCAGGTCGCACTCATCCGTGCGCACCCCGAGCTGGCCGGCAAGGCGGCCATCGACCGCACGCTCACGGCCGCATCGGCCGCAGAGCAGGCCTCGGCCGGGCTGGACCGGCTCAGCGAAGACGAATTCAAGCGCTTCCACGCGCTCAATCAGGCCTATCGCCACCGTTTCGGATTTCCGTTCGTGATCTGCGTGCGGCTGCACGACAAGGCCGGCATTCTGGCCGCACTGGAGCGGCGGCTGGACGCATCGCGCAACGCAGAGATCGCCACCGCCATCGCCGAAATCGGCAAGATCGTTCACCTGCGCCTGGAGGCACTGCCATGAGCCTGGCCCAACTCGAACGCGCGCTCGCCCGCGACCTGCAATGCCTGGCCCATGGCGGCGATGCCTGGGTACAACCGCGCGTACATCCGGCCGGGCAGGTCTTTGATGTGGTGATTGTCGGCGCCGGCCAGAGCGGGCTGGGTGCAGCGTTCGCGCTGCAACGCGAGCGCGTGCACAACGTGCTGGTCATCGACGAAAACCCGGCAGGGCAGGAAGGCCCGTGGGTGACCTATGCGCGCATGCAGACCTTGCGCACGCCCAAGCACATCACCTCGATCGACCTGGGCGTGCCATCGCTCACCTTCCGCGCCTGGTGGGAAGCCCAGCACGGCAGCGCCGCATGGGACGCGCTGGACAAGATTCCGCGCGGCTGCTGGATGGACTATCTGCGCTGGTATCGCGCAGCGCTGCGCTTGCCGGTGCGCAACGCCACCCAGCTGGTGCGCGTTGAGCCGGAGGTGGCGCCGGGCATCCATCGCCTGCATCTGGCGATGGGCGCACCGCTGCTGACGCGCAAACTGATCCTGGCCACCGGCATCCAGGGCGGCGGCCAGTGGGTGGTGCCCGACTGGATCAGCCGCGCCCTGCCCGCACAGCGCTACGCGCACAGCTCCAGCCACATCGATTTCGCCGCACTGGCAGGCAAGCGCGTGGGCATCCTGGGCGGCGGTGCCTCGGCCTTCGACAATGCCTGTTTTGCGCTGGAACAAGGCGTCGCCAGCGCGGAAGTGTTCGTGCGCCGCAGCGAATTACCGCGCATCAACCCGTTCCGCCACATGGAACAGGCCGGCATCATTCCGCGCTTTCTCACCCTCCCAGATGCGGACAAGTACCGCATGATGGCGAGCTTCTTCGCGCACAACCAACCGCCCACCAACGACACCTTCCAACGTGCCTGCGCGCACGCCGGCTTCGCCCTGCATCTGGGCGCGCCGTGGCTGGAGGTGGCCGAGCGCGATGGCGAAATTGTGGTGCGCACGCCGCAGGGCGAACACCGCTTCGATTTTCTGGCGGTGGCCACTGGCCTGGTCACCGACCCGCAGCTGCGCCCCGAGCTGGCCGCATTGTCCGGGCGTATCGCCTGCTGGAGCGACCGCTACCAACCACCGCCAGGCCAGGCCAACCCGGTGCTGGACGCGCACCCCTACCTGGGGCCGGGTTTCGAACTGCTGCCACGCACGCCCGGCGACGCAGCGCTGCTGCATGGGCTGTTCGCCTTCAACTACTCGGCGCTGATCAACCACGGCCCCTCGGCTGCGGCGTTGTCCGGGCTCAAGGTCGCCCTGCCACGGCTGGCCCGCGCGGTCGCCGACCAGCTGTTTCTGGACGACCGCCAGGCCATCGTCGAGACCTATCTGGCCTACGACCAACCCGAGTTCGTCGGCCAATGGCCGCAACCCACCCAGGCGGTGGCATGAGCACGCTGTCCACGCATGTGCTGGACACCGCCAGCGGCCGCCCCGCTTCCGGCGTGCCGCTGCGCCTGTTCGCAGGCGACAGCTTGCACTTCGACGGTGTCACCAACCAGGACGGGCGCTGCCCGGAACTGGCCGCACTCACGCTGCCGCCCGGCCGCTATCGGCTGGAGTTCGAGGTCGCCGGCTATTGGCGCACAGCCGGCGTCGCCCTGACCGACCCGCCGTTCCTGGAGCAGGTGCCCATCGCTTTCGGCATCGCCAACGACGGCCACTACCACGTGCCGCTGCTGCTCTCGCCGTACGGGTATTCCACTTATCGCGGCAGCTGAGCGACTTCAGGTCCGCAACGGACAGGGTCGGCATATGCCGCGTTGCGCATCGGCCCCGTAGAATGACGCCTTTCCGGCGACAGGCCGGGGCACCGGAACGGTCATGATCCACAACGATGTACTGCGTAGCATCCGCTACATGCTCGACCTCAGCGACGACAAGGTGGTGGACATCGCCCACCTGGCCGACCCCGAGTTCGCGCTCGACAAGCCGCAGGTACAGGCCTGGCTGAAGAAGGAAGACGAGCCCGGTTTCGAGCCCTGCACCGATGCGATGCTGGCGCGTTTTCTCGACGGCCTGGTGCTGCGCTTCCGCGGCCGCGACGAGACCCAGCCGGCACGCCCGCTGGAAACGCGCGTCGGCAACAACCTGGTGTTGAAGAAGCTGCGCGTGGCTTTCGAATTGAAGGACGTCGACATGCACGCCATCTTCGCCAGCGCCGGCTTCCCCCTGTCCAAGCCGGAACTCTCCGCACTGTTCCGCCAGCCCGGGCACAAGAATTTCCGTCCCTGCGGCGACCAGCTGCTGCGCGCCTTCCTCAAGGGCCTGACCGCCCGCATGCGCGAAGCCGGTTGAAGTGTGGATGTTGAGATCGGCCTGACGCAGCCGGTCTGACGACACCGCGACGCGATGTCGTCGTTCTTCAACAGAGCCACCAGCAAACTCCCTGGTGCGGCGATTCCGTTCTTCAACGAAGTCGCGCGAAACATTCTGGCGCGGCGCCCTCACCGAGTCGCGGGCCCGTTGGCGGCATGGACGCCACCCTCGAGCCCCATGGATGAGTTCCCAGTGCGTCCCGCGAGCGGTGAGGCATCGCGCACTCGACGTCTTTGCGTGTGCTGCAAGGCCCTTGCCCGTCCACCATCGCAGGACACGCCGTGAATCCGTCCCCGGAGGCTCTGGCGCGGCATCCGTGCCGCTCAAGGTCCCGCGACGGTGAGCGGGCAAGGACCAGTAAGTTGGTCGGTGCGCACAGTCTTCAACAAGCGATTAGCTAACTGGCGACGCGGTGTCTTTGCTCTTCAACAAACCACCAGCAAACTGTCTGGTGCTGTGTCCTCGCCGATTGCGGGACCGTTGGCGGCATGGATGCCGCCAACGAGCCCCCATGGACGGGTTAACGGCGTGTCCCGCGAGCGGTGAGGGCACCGCGCCCTCGACCAATCGGGCTTTTGACTGCATCTAATTTTGCCTGCATCTAGAAGATGCTACGACTCGCATCCCGATTACTTTGAAGTGTCGGACAGTGCAGTAAATCAATTACAGAGCTTTAGCGCACGCGTTGGCGGCAGGGCCCTCGCCCGCCTACCACTGCACCGGCGACCTGTAGTGCATCTGCTTGACGTAACCGCACCGGTCCGCTGGCTGCGCCCTATCGCACGTCACACAGTCTCGCGTTGCCACCCGGCCGTACCGCACGTCGTCGCCGCAGCCTGCCGCACCCCGTATCCTTCCCGCGCATGACCGACCCCGCTTTTCCGATCTCTCCGTTGTTGCCGCAGATTCGCGACAGTCTTGCCGCCCATCCGCGGCTGGTGCTGGAAGCGCCGCCCGGCGCCGGCAAGACCACCCAGGTGCCGTTGGCGCTGCTGGATGCGCCGTGGTTGGCAGGCCGCAAGATCGTGATGCTCGAACCGCGCCGTGTGGCCGCCCGCAGCGCAGCGACGTTCATGGCGCGCCAGCTCGGCGAACCGGTCGGCGAGACGGTGGGCTACCGCATCCGCTTCGAGAACAAGACCTCCGCGCGCACCCGTATCGAAGTGGTCACCGAGGGCATCCTGACCCGGCTGATCCAGGACGACCCGATGCTGGAAAGCATCGGTGCGCTGTTGTTCGACGAATTCCACGAACGCCATCTGGCCGGCGACCTCGGCCTGGCGCTGGCGCTGGACGTGCAGGCCCAGGTACGCGAGGACCTGCGCATCGTGGCGATGTCGGCCACCCTGGATGGCGAGCGGCTGGCCGGCTTTCTGGAGGCGCCGCGCCTGAGCAGCGCCGGGCGCAGCTTCCCGGTGGAAGTGACGCACTTTGCCGCACGCCGCGACGAAGCGCTGGAACCGCAGACGCGGCGCGCCGTGGAGCACGCGCTGTCCACCCACCCCGGCGATGTGCTGGTGTTCCTGCCTGGCCAGCGCGAGATCGCACGCGTGCATGCCGCGCTGCAGGAAGCCCTGGACCCGGCCGTGCAGGTGCTGCCGCTGCATGGCGAGCTGTCGGTGGAGGCGCAAAGCCAAGTGCTGCAGCCCGACCCGCAGGGACGCCGGCGCGTGGTGCTGGCCACCAATGTCGCCGAATCGTCGGTGACCTTGCCCGGCGTGCGCGTGGTGATCGACAGCGGCCTGGCGCGCGAGCCGCACTACGACCCCAACAGCGGCTTTTCGCGGCTGGACGTAGCCACCATCGCGCAGGCCTCGGCCGACCAACGCGCCGGCCGCGCCGGGCGTGTGGCCAGTGGCTGGGCCTACCGGTTGTGGCCGCAATCGCAGCGGCTGGAGCCGCAGCGCCGCGCCGAAATCACCCAGGTGGAACTGGCCGGACTGGCGCTGGAACTGGCCGCCTGGGGCAGCGCTGCGCTGCGCTTTGTCGATGCGCCACCGAGCGGTGCGCTGGCCGCTGCGCACGAGCTGCTGCAGCGGCTGGGCGCGCTCACCGCGAGCGGCAGCATCACCGCACTCGGCCGGCGCATGCTCGCGCTGGGCACGCATCCGCGTCTGGCCGCGATGCTGGCGCAAGCTGGCGATGCGCCGCGTGTGGCGCTGGCCTGCGACCTGGCCGCGTTGCTGGAAGCACGCGACCCGCTGCGTCAGGGCGGCGACGGACTGGCCGCGCGTTGGCGCGCGCTGGCGGCATTTCGGCAGGGCCGCAGCGCCGCCGATGCCAATCGCGGTGGCCTGGCCGCGATCGACAGCGCCGCCAGACAATGGCGCCGCCGCTTGCGTTGCGACAGCGCCCCACCCGCCAGCGTGGAAGCGCACGCGCTCGGCGACCTGCTTTCGCACGCCTTCCCCGACCGCATCGCCGCACGCCACCCGGCCGACCCGCTGCGTTACCTGCTCGCCAACGGCCGCAGCGCGCGCCTGTTCGACCACAGCGATCTACGCGGCGAACCATGGCTGGTCGCCAGCGAACTACGCTACGAAGCCAAGGATGCGTTGCTGCTGCGCGTCGCACCGGTGGACGAAGGCTATCTGCGCCGCAGCGTGCCCGAGCGCTTCGTGCAGCAGGACGTAGTGCAGTGGGACGCGGACAAGCGCGCCCTGGTCGCGCGCCGGCAATCCAGTTTCGACCGCATCGTGCTCGACAGTCGCCCGGCCGGCCGCGTCGACCCCGCGCATGCGGCCGGCGCGCTCACCGAGGCGGTCCGTCAACTCGGTCTGGACGCCTTGCCATGGACTGACAACCTGCAGCAGTGGCGCGCACGCGTGCAGTCGCTGCGCGTGTGGATGCCGGAGCTCGCCTTGCCCGATCTTTCCGACAGCACGCTGCTGGACACGCTGGACAGCTGGCTACGCCCGGCCTTCGCCGGCAAGACCCGCCTGGACGCGCTGGACGAAGCCAGCCTGGGCGAGGCGCTCAAGGCCGCGCTCCCGTGGGAGCGCCGCCAGGCCATCGACCGCCACGCGCCCACCCGCATCAGCGTGCCCTCCGGCATGGAGCGGCAGATCAGCTACGCCCTCGACCATGCCGGCCAACCGTTGCCGCCGGTGCTGGCGGTCAAATTGCAGGAACTGTTCGGCCTGACCGAAACCCCGCGCATTGCCGATGGCCGCATCCCGTTGACCTTGCATCTGCTCTCGCCGGGCGGGCGCCCGTTGCAGGTGACCCAAGACCTGAAGAGCTTCTGGGCCAATACCTATCCGGATGTCAAAAAAGAGATGAAGGGGCGGTATCCGCGGCATCCGTGGCCGGACGATCCGTGGACCGCAGCGGCAACGCACAGAGCAAAACCACGTGGCACGTAATAGCTCCTTCTTCCTGCGAGGCGAGAAGGCACGGCTGGCGGCGCCACGGGCGCGCGTGCCTTGGAGCGCCTGCGCCGCAAGCGCGGGTCGTGGCGCGAAGCGGGGGTTGGAGTGAGGGTATGGGCGAAGCCATCGCGTTGTTCAACCACACCAGGCTTCGCACGCACCCTCATCCGCCCTGCGGGCACCTGCTCCCGACGGAAGAAGGAAGCGCAGCACGTGCCCTTCGGATCCGTTTTCATCGCTACCACCTACTCGCGTGCCCCAACGCAGCGTGGCACTACTTAACCGTCAGCCAAACAGCCCCCGAACCCGCTAACACCGTCTATACGCACCAACCCACAGACTGCGCACCACGTACTGAGAAAGGAAACGCCTCCAATGAGCAAGCTGACTGTGATCACCGAACGCGCCCTGGAGCGTGCCCTGGAACTGGCCGGCACTGCGGGCGACCAGTTGCGTCACGCCGCGTCCAGTGCGGGCGATCAGGCACGTCACGCCGGCAGCAGCCTGCGCCACTTCGGCCCTGGCGCCAGCGAATGGCTCAAGACCGGCGCCGCGCTCGGTGCAGTGCGCACCGGTGGCAAGGTGGCCAGCAAGCTGGTCAAGCGCAATCCGGCCGTCACGGTTGCCGCAGCGGTCGCAGGCCTGGGCCTGATCGGCTATGCGGTGTACCGCAAGCGCCAGCGCGATCAGCAGGTGCTCGGCGGCAATGTGCATCGTCTGGACCGCGAACACGCCAGCAATGCCAACGCACGCCGCGCGGCCTATCAGCGTCGCGGTGCAGTGACCCCGAGCGACGGCATCGAATAAGCCACCGCTTCAGGCAAGACCTAAGCGCCACGGCCCTGCGCCGTGGCGTTGTCGTTTATGGCATCTACGCAATGCGTTGCATGTAACTGCATGCGACCCACGTAACGCCTCAACGCCGGCTCCGCCCCGGCCGCGCGTTGGGCGTGTCTTCAACGCGCCACTGGCCCGGTGCAAGCGTGTCCAGCTGCCAATGGCCGATCGCCACGCGCACCAAACGCAAGGTGGGCAAGCCTACCGCTGCGGTCATGCGCCGCACCTGGCGGTTGCGGCCTTCGGTGATCTGCAGTTCCAGCCAGGCATCGGGCACGGTCTTGCGCACGCGCACCGGCGGATCGCGCGGCCACAGCTGCGGTGCCGGGTCGAGCCTGCGCACCTGGGCCGGCCGGGTCGGGCCGTCGTTGAGCAGCACACCCTCGCGCAAGGACTGCAATTGCTCGGCTTGCGGTTCGCCTTCCACCTGCACCCAGTAGGTTTTGGGCTGCTTGTGGCGCGGGTCGGTCAGCCGATGCGCCAATGCGCCGTCATCGGTCAGCAACAACAGTCCTTCACTGTCATGGTCCAGTCGGCCTGCCGCATACACATCGGCCGGCAATCCGAATTCGGCCAGCGTGCGCTTGGGCGGCTGCGAGCGGTCGCTGAATTGCGACAGCACGCCGTAGGGTTTGTTCAACAGCACCAACATGCCAATCCTGTTGCGTAAAAGCGAGCAGTGCCCGCATGCCGCACAGTCACTCCCTGTGCATCCACACCATCGTCAATGCAGCGCTGACAACTGCGTGCATGCCTAACGCGCACTGCGCGCCGGCATGCACGCACTCCCTATCACTGCTTGACGAACTTCAAGGTCATGCGGTCGCTCTCGCCGATCGCCTTGTATTTGGCATCGTCGGCCTTGTCATGGCTGTTGCTCGGCGGCAGCGTCCACACACCACCCGGGTAATCCTTGGTGTCGCGCGGGTTGGCATTGACCTCGCTCTTGCCGGCCAAGGTGAAGCCGGCCGCTTCGGCCATCGCAATCACCTGCGCCTGGCCGACATAGCCGCTCTTGTCGTCGGCCGGGACGTCGGTCTTGGCACGATGCTCGACCACGCCGAGCACGCCGCCGGGCTTGAGCACCTTGTAGAAGCCGGCAAACATCGCCTCGGCATTGCCAGCCATGCGCCAGTTGTGCACATTGCGGAAGGTCAGCACCAGGTCGGCCGAGTTATCCACGCCGAACGATGGCGATTTGGGCACATACGACACGAACGCGGGCTTGCCATACAACTCGGGCTTGGCCTGGAACTTCTTCTCCAGCTCGTCGCGCGCGCGCTGCGCGTAGTCGCGGCTACGGCCTTCGGGTGCCGACGCCGGGTCGACCACCGCAGCCACGTACTTGCCCTTCTCGCGCAGGTACGGCGCCAGGATTTCCGAATACCAGCCGCCGCCCGGGGTGATCTCGATGACGGTCTGGGTCGGCTTGATGCCGAAGAACGCCAGCGTCTGCCCGGGGTGGCGATACTGGTCGCGCTGCACGTACACGCGGTCGCGCCAGTTGCCGTCGATGGCCGCCTGCAACGCGGTATCGGGCGCCGGCAACGTCGCGCTATCGGCAGGCTTCACGGCCATCGCCAGCGGTGCGCTCAGCGCCACCACCACACTCATCACACATGCACAGGCCAGCTTGTTGCGGATCATCGCAGCGCCCTCTCCGGGAAAAAGTAGCGCGAGCCTAGCATGCGTTCCTGAGCCTGCCATGTGCCCGCAGCGGCGTGGGGCTGGACGTGTTGCGGCGCGCCCTGCCATCGGCATGTTCAGATCCTGTGAGCCGCCGAGGACGATCGGCGGAACGCTGAATCCACGCAGGTGTCACACGCAACATCGGTAGGCGTGACTATCCTGTGCGCAGTTCGCATCAGGAGCATCCACGATGACCCAAGCCCGTGCACTCGGCCGCTCCGGCCTGCAGGTTCAACCGATCGTCTTTGGCGGCAATGTGTTTGGCTGGAGCGCCGATGAAGCGACCTCGTTCGCCTTGCTCGATGCCTTCGTCGATGCCGGCTTCAATCTGATCGATACCGCCGATGCGTACTCGGGCTGGGTGCCGGGCAATCGCGGCGGCGAATCGGAAACCATCATCGGGCGCTGGCTTGCGCGCAGCGGCAAGCGCGACAAGGTGCTGATCGCCACCAAGGTGGCCAAGTGGAGCGAGCACCCGGGCCTGTCGCCGGACAACATCGCCGCGGCGGTGGAAGGCTCGCTGACGCGTCTGCAGACCGATGTGATCGATCTGTACCAGGCCCACGAAGACGACGAATCGATTCCGCTGGAAGCCACGCTGGCCGCGTTCGGCCGGCTGATCGAGCAAGGCAAGGTGCGCGCGATCGGCGCGTCCAATTACAGCGCTGCACGCCTGCGCGACGCGCTGGACATTTCCGAGCAATACACACTGCCGCGTTACGAAAGCCTGCAGCCGGAATACAACCTCTACGACCGCGCCGGCTACGAAGCCGAACTCGAACCGCTGGTACGCGAGCGGGAGCTTGGCCTGATCAGCTACTACTCGCTGGCCAGCGGGTTCCTCACCGGCAAGTACCGCAGCGCCGACGATGCCGGCAAGAGCAGCGCACGTGGTGCGTCGGTGGTCAAGCAATACGTCAACCCGCGTGGTCTGCGCATCCTGCAGGCGCTGGACGATCTGGCCGTCACGCACAACGCCACGCCTGCACAGATCGCACTGGCCTGGCTGATCGCACGCCCCGGCTTGACCGCGCCGATCGTCAGCGCCACCAGCGTGACCCAGCTGCACGACGTGCTGGCCGCTGCACGCGTGTCGCTGAGTGCCGAGCAGATTGCCCAGCTCGACAGCGCCAGCGCCCCGGAGCCATCGGCAGCCGCGTAATGCAGCCGTAGCGACGTCGTGTTCCTTGCCGCGCACGCGCCCTGTCGCCCCTCTTCCCTCCCTCGCGCAGCTGCCCCGGCGGCTGTGCTCCCTCGACCGCGCACGCGCGGCCTCCTTGCGAGGAAATCCCCATGCCATCGATTACCAACCGCCGCATCGTGCTGGCTTCGCGCCCGCACGGTGAACCCAGCGCCGACAACTTCCGTCTCGAAGAGGTGGCCGTCGCACCCACCGGCCACGATCAGATCCTGGTACGCAACCGTTTCCTGTCGTTGGATCCCTACATGCGCGGACGCATGGACGAAGGCCCCTCCTATGCCGCGCCGGTCGCCATCGATGCGGTGATGGAAGGCGGCACCGTCGGCGAAGTCATCCACTCACACAACGCCGACTATCACCCTGGCGATCTGCTGGTGCTGCCCGGCGGCTGGCAGACGCATAGCCTGCTCACCCCGACGACGCCGCTGCGCAAGCTGCCCAAGGACGACAGCCTGCCGCTGAGCACCGCGCTCGGCGTGTATGGCATGCCCGGCTTTACCGCGTATGCCGGCCTGCATGAAATCGGCAAGCCGCAGCCCGGCGAAACGCTGGTGGTGGCCGCCGCCAGCGGCCCGGTCGGTGCCACCGTGGCGCAGCTGGCACGCCTGCAAGGCCTGCGTGTGGTGGCCATCGCCGGCGGCGAAGACAAGGTGCGTTACCTGCGCGACACGCTGCTGGTGGATGCGGCGCTGGACCACCGTGCCGACGACTTTGCCGAGCAGCTGCGCGCCGCCACGCCGGACGGCATCGATATCTATTTCGAAAACGTCGGCGGCAAGGTCTTCGATGCGGTGTTGCCGCAGCTCAACGACTTCGCCCGCATCCCGGTCTGCGGCGTGATTGCCACCTACAACAGCCGTGGGCAAGCGCTGCCCGGCCCGGATCGCCTGCCCGGGTTCATGGGCCAGGTGCTGCGCAAGCGCCTCACGGTGCGCGGCTTCATCCAGCACGATTTCATCCGCCTGATGCCGGCCTTCCTGCGCGAGATGGGCCAGTGGCTGCGCGAGGACAAGATTCAACACCGCGAGCATGTGCTGCACGGTCTGGACAGCGCACCGCAGGGCCTGATCGACGTCCTGCGCGGCAAGAATTTCGGAAAAGCCGTCGTCGCCCTCGACTAACCAAACTCATGGTGCTTTGCACACCCTTCGCTCTTGCGATTCCCCATTCCCCATTCCCAAAGGAACACAATGACTGTCCCCGCATTCGGCCTCGGCACCTTTCGCCTCAAAGACCAAGTGGTCATCGACTCGGTGCGCAACGCACTGGAGCTGGGCTATCGCGCTGTCGATACCGCGCAGATCTACGACAACGAAGAGCAGGTCGGCGCAGCGATCGCAGCTTCCGGCGTGCCGCGCGACCAGCTCTATCTGACCACCAAGATCTGGGTCGACAAGTTCGGTGACGGCGCCTTGCTGCCGAGCCTGCAGGAAAGCCTGCGCAAGCTCGGCACCGCGCATGTCGATCTCACGTTGATCCATTGGCCTTCGCCGAACGATCAGGTGCCGATGCGCGCGTATCTGGAAGCGCTGGCGCAGGCCAAACAGCAGGGCCTGACCGGCGCGATCGGCGTGTCCAACTTCACCATCGCGCTGACCAGGCAGGCCATCGAGATCCTGGGCGCCGACGCCATCGCCACCAACCAGATCGAAGTGCATCCCTACCTGCAGAATCGTGCCTTGACCGAGTTCCTGCGCGAGCAAGGCATCCATGTCACCTCGTACATGACGTTGGCCGTGGGCGAAGTGCTCAAGGATCCGGTGATCCAGGCGATCGCCGCACGCCATGCTGCCACCCCGGCGCAGGTCACCCTGGCCTGGGCATTGCGGCAGGGCTACTCGGTGATTCCATCCTCGACCAAGCGCGAGAATCTGGAGAGCAACCTCAAGGCGCAGACGCTGCAGTTGAGCGAGCAGGACATGCGCGACATCGCCGCACTCGACCGCGGGCATCGCCTGGCCAACCCCAAGGCCATCGCGCCCGAGTGGGATTGATTGTCTGATGCATGCCGGCAGCGCTCGGCATCAGGCGAGCGCTGCCGGCAAGCGACATCGACAGGTTGCTTCAGGAATCTTTCTGACTCCCGCGCAGGCGGGCGCGTCGCCCACACGTCACCGCGTCGCTTATTGCTGAGGTTCTCTGCGGCCAGGCCCGCGCATCGATCATCGGCCTGAAATATCTGCGGCACGACGACTGCGGGGCGCCGCAGTCGCTGCAGCTCCGCGGTTGAAAGCTCCAGCCGCATCGCTCGGTCAGTGGCAGCCACTGCATCACGACCGCTCGTCGTCGCAGGCTGGCCCACCTGCGCAGCCGCTGCTACGGTGCCCGCACAGGGGGGTAGTCCCGGTCACGGAGTCCTACCCATGCACAGCGCATCCGTCTTGACCCGCCGCAGCGTCAATCTCGACGCCGAGATCGCCTATTGGCGCGACGTGCACGCCGAAGGGCATCTGGGTGGCTATGCCTTCGCCGACTACACCCGGCTGCTCACCCTCGGCTACGACATCTACTTGGCCTACCCGCGCGCCACCGAAGCACAGCTCTATCGCGTGCTGCAGGATGGCTATTACCAGTGCCTGCCGATGCTGTCGGTGCCATGGGATCAGGCGCGCTGGATCGTGCGGCACGCTTGGCGGCATCTGGAAGATGCAGCCGTCCGGCATTGAGCCGGTTACAGAGAATTTGCTGAGCAATCGGCGTAGAGCGCACCCGTAAAACGCTGCGCTACTTCGTACCTGCCCCTAATTCGGCGGCGCTGCAAAGCCTGCACACGATGATGTGCTGCCTGGACTCGACTCCACCAAGCAGCCATTCCATTGCAGTGCGAATCAGGCAGCGGCGCAGTGTTGCGCCGGCAGCGTTTTCTCGCTCGTGGGAGCATTCACCATAGCGTGCCAAGCCGGATCAGCAGACGCGGCCAAGCTCACCGTGCGTTGCAGCACAACTCGCCCTACAACCGGCGCGTCACCCCGATAGCCGCGCTAGTTGAGCTGACCGGTCGCCATTGCCTGGCGGTCGATACGGTGCTTTTCGGCCAGTGCCTGCATGCCTTGCAAGGTCGAGGCGATCAGGCTGGCGTAGCGCAGCCGCCACAACGTGGCACGGTCGTCGTCGTCGTGCGTATTGCCCAGGCCGTCGAGCACCTGCGGCAGGCGGCGGTCGGCCAATGCGGATGCAGCCAGGTAGGGCTTTGCCGGTGCGATGACGTCGACTGGCGCGCGCCAGTCGTTGGCCACCTGCCGGGCGATGCCGGCCAGGTGCGACAGCTGGTGCATGCCGATCAAGGTCTCGTGCAGCATCTCGCGGCACGCCCATTGCCACAGCGCCACCTTCTCCGATGGGTCCTGGGCGATCTCGGTCAGCGCTAGGTCTACCTTTTCGATGCGTGGGTCGAGCATTGCGGAGCTCCGATGCTGCTGTGCAACATAATTCACACCATCTGCCGTGAGAATCAAGTGAGCTAATCGTTTAAACGCGGTCCATGTGCCGATGCACGACCCGGTTCACGCTTTGCGGCAACCGCCCGTCGGCGACGACCTGCGGCACCCTGACTTTCTTCCCATGGCGGCGTCCACCGCACTGCGCAATGCTGCAGGCCCCGATTCCAAGGCCACTGCCATGCGCGGCACCCTCTTTCTGGCACCGCTGCTGCTGGTGGCCGCCTGCGCTGCGCATGCCGAGACCGCGACACCCAAGCTGTCGTCGCAGCAATGCGATGTCAGCACCTCCTACGACGTACTGGCAGACAGCGGTGGCATCTGGCTGCGCCGCAGGCAGGGCGTGCCGCGCGAGATCTTCTTCCACGGTGGCGAGCTCAACGTGGATCGCCAGCCGCAACCGGTCAGCGCCGCCGACGCGCAACGGTTGCGCGAGCTCGAACAGAGCACCCGCGCGTTGATGCCGGCAGTGACGTCCATCGCCCAGTCGGTGGTCGACATCTCCTTCGATGCGCTGGGTGGCGTGGTGCACGTGCTGTCGGGCAGCGCGCGCCAGCAACGCAAGGTCGGGCAGTTGCGTACCGCCGCACGTGCGCAGGTCGATGGCAGCCTCGGGCGTGGGCGCTGGGAGCAGGATGCCTTCGACGAGCGCTTCGAAGCCAGCGTCGAGGACGCGGCCGAGGAGCTGGCCGGCAGCCTGGCCCGCAGCGTGCTGTGGACGGTGATGACCGGACGCGCCGCGCAGCTGGAGCGCCGTGGCGCAGCACTGGACGCGCAGATGGAGCAGCAACTGCAAGGCCGTAGCCACGTGCTGGAAGCGCAGGCCCGCACCCTGTGTGTGCAGGCGCAGGCGCTCTTCGCGGTGCAGCAGGCGCTGGAGTACCGCTTCAATGGCGAGCGCCTGCAGATGCTGGAACGCAATACGCATCCGCAGACGCCACCGGAGGATGCAACGGTTTCCAACAGCGTCGTGGCGACAGCGACGCGCTGAGACAACAGCTATCGCAATGCGCGCGTCCAGTCGATGCGTTCGTCGCGCAAACTGCGTTGCCTGCGTTGCCTGCGTTGCAGACAGTGCACGCCGCGGACAGCCGATGCCGGTGCCGGCGGTCGAGTCATCGCGCAAGGCGTATGCCGGGATTTTGGAAATCTTTTCAAGCCACAACGAACAACGGCCCGACGCATGCGCCGGGCCGTTGCTGACACCGTCGCGCGCAATGCGCACGACGGTCAGGCCGGCATTACGCCAGGGTCAGGGTGACGTCGATATTGCCGCGGGTGGCATTGGAGTACGGGCAGACCTGGTGGGCCTTGTCGACCAGCGTCTGCAGCTCGGCCTGATCCATGCCCGGCACGGCGATGCGCAGTTCCACCGCAATGCCGAAGCCGCCCGGGATCTGGCCGATGCCGACGCTGCTGTCGATGCTCACTTCGCCCGGCAGCTTGAGCTTGTCCTGTGCGGCCACGGCCTTCATCGCACCGATGAAACAGGCGGCGTAACCGGCTGCGAACAACTGTTCCGGGTTGGTGCCGTCGCCGCCAGCGCCTCCGAGTTCGCGCGGGGTGGACAGCTTGGCGTCCAGCGCCTTGTCCGAGGACACGGCACGCCCTTCGCGGCCGCCAGTGGCGGTGGCATGGGCGGTGTAGAGGACGTTTTCGGGTGAGGCCATGGTGATTCTCCTGGGTGAGCGCGGTCAGCGCATGAGGGATTGAATAGTTGACGATTGAATCGTGTACGACATGTTGCAAAATAAGGGAGGTGGCGCTGCTGCAGTTACCCGGTGCCGAGGCTGGAGCGTAACTTCTCCAATTCCTGCTTGAGTTGACGCAGTTCATCCAACGAACAGGCCGACGCGCAAAACACCTGCTCCGGCACCGCACCTGCCCTGCTGCGCAACGCGCGGCCGGCTTCGGTCAGCGCAATGATCACCTGACGCTCGTCGCTGGCCGCACGGGTGCGGGTGACCAGGCCGGCCGCCTGCAGGCGCTTGAGCAACGGCGTCAGCGTGGCCGAATCCAGATACAGCCGCTCGCCGATCTCCGACACGCTGCGTTCGTCGGTCTCCCACAACACCAGCATTGCCAGGTATTGCGGATACGTGAGGTCAAGGTCCTTCAGCAGCCCGCGGTAGAGCTTGTGCATCGCCAGGTTGGCCGAATACAGCGCAAAGCACAGCTGGTTATCCAGCTTGAGCAGTGCGTCGGTGCGGGCGGTGGTGGCCGTGGCAGTGTGCATGGCTGCAATTTACATAGCGCGCAATTTAATTGCAAGCGATTTTAAGTTGAGGCGCCATGATCCGCTGCGGTGGTCAGGGATAGCTGAACTCCTGAGTGACACAACATCATCGACAGTGACCGTACTGACGGCCATGCCGATTCGAACAATGGCCGTCGCGTTTCGACCCAGGACGCGTGCACTTAGGCTCGATGCGCAGCCGCCAGATAGTCCGCGCTCTGCATCTCGATCAGGCGCGAGGCGGTACGTTCAAAGGCACCGGCCAGGCGTTGGCCGCTGTACAACGCGGGCGGGGCGTCCTGTGCGGTGCAGACCAGATTGACGTGGCGGTCGTACAGCTCGTCGATCAGGTTGACAAAGCGGCGCGCGGCATCTTCGTTCATGCGGTCGAAGTGCGGGATGCCGCCCAGCAACACGGTGGTGAATTCGCGTGCAATCTCGATGTAGTCGCCGGGTCCGCGCGGGCCTTCGCACAGCGCGGCAAAATCGAACCAGGCGATGCTCTTGCCGCGTGCGCGCACTGGAATCTTGCGCGATTCGATTTCGATAGTGCCCGCGCGCGCCTCGGCATTGCCGCTCAACTCGCCCCACCGCTGCGCAAGCCAGTCATCGGCCTGCGCGTCCAGCGGCGCGCGGTACACCGGCGAGCGCGTCAATGCGCGCATGCGGTAATCCTCGGTGCCTTCTGCATAGAGCTCCACGCAGAACTTCTGCAGCAAGCCGATCGCCGGCATGAAGCTGTCGCGCTGCAATCCGTTGGCATAGAGATTTTCCGGCGCGGTGTTGGAGGTGGTCACCAGCGTCACGCCTTCGGCGAACAGCCGTTCGAGCAGGCGCGCCAGCAACATCGCATCGCCGATATCGGTGACGAAGAATTCGTCCAGTACCAGCACGCGCAGATTCTCGCGCCATTGCTGGGCGATCCGGGCCAGTGGATCGCTTTGCCCGGCATGCTCGCGCAACTGCTCGTGCACGCCGCGCATGAAGCGGTGGAAGTGGGTGCGGTATTTCTGCTTGATCGGCAGGCCGTCGTAAAACAGATCGACCAGAAAGGTCTTGCCGCGCCCCACTCCGCCCCAGAAGTACAAGCCGCGTACCGGCTCGGGTTTCTTCCAGAACGCCGACAGCCGGTCCAGCCAGCCGTCCTGCGCACTGTCCACCAGTGCGTCGTGGATACGGTCCAGCTCCGCCAGGGCCGCCTGCTGCGCAGGGTCGGCACGCCAGTCGCCGCGTTGTACGCCGGCGGCGTAGCGCTGCGACGGGGTCATCTCACTCATTGCATTCTCCGCGGGCCGGCTGCTGCCTGACCCGCTCAACGGCGCATCGCCGGGCGATACGCGTGGGCCGTGCCGCGGTCAGACTGCGGCCGGCAACCAGCGCCGGACACCATGCTGGATCGCACCGCGCAGGTCGATCAATTTGCGGTGGAAGAAGTGGCTGGTGTCGGGCATGCGCACCAGCTCGGGCTGCTGCTCCAGGGTGTCCAGCCAGTCGTAGACCGCTTGCGGGTCGACGATCTCGTCGGCATCGCCCTGGATCACCAACCACTGCGCAGGCGGCTGGATCGCGCTGAAATCCCAGCGCCCGGCCGGCGGCGCGATCGAGATCAGCACCTGCGGTGCGAGCGCGCCGGCAGCGCGCAACGACACATACGCACCGAAGCTGAAACCGCCCAGCCACAGCGTGTCGCCCGGCCGCTGCGTGCGCACCCAGTTGGCGACCGCACGTAGATCGTCCTGCTCGCCATCGCCATGGTCGAACGCGCCAGCCGAGTTGCCGACGCTGCGGAAATTGAAGCGCACCACGGTGATGCCCAGCTCGCGCAGCGCGCGCGCGGCCATGGTGACGACCTTGTTGTGCATGCTGCCGCCCTCGGTGGAGAGCGGATGACAAAGGATGGCGGTGACCGCTTGCGCGGTGACGTCCGGCTCGGGCAGATCGACCGCGACATCCAGCGGGCCGACCGGCCCCTCCAGCGTCAACGCAGCCGATTCGGTGGGGAATAGTGGATTGGACATGCCTGCATAATAGCCGCCCCGCCGGCCGCGTTCATCGCCCTGCCTGCACACTTCGTTGCGTTGCCCATGCATTTTCTGCTGTTTGCCGTTGTCTGCAGTGTCCTGGTGTCGGTGCTGCTGAAGCTGGCGCCACGCCACAACATCGACGTCTTTCAGGCAATCACCTGGAACTACGCCAGCGCTGCACTCCTGGCCTGGCTGATCCTGCATCCTGCGCTGGAAACACTGCACTCCACGGCCGCGCCCTGGTTGGCGTTGCTGCTGTTGGCCGTGGCGCTGCCCTCCATCTTCCTGGTGCTGGCGCGGTCGGTCGCGGTGGCCGGCATCGTGCGCACCGATGTTGCGCAACGTTTGTCGTTGGTGCTCCCGTTGGCCGCCGCCTTCACCGTTTTCGGCGAACCGGTCAATGGCTGGAAACTGGCAGGGCTGGCGCTAGGCATGGTGGCCATCATGTGCATCGTGCGACGCCCCCGTCACCACGTCGCGACCGATCCGCTACCGAGCACAATCGGCCTGCCCTGGCTGATTGGCGTCTGGATGGGCTTTGCGCTTATCGACCTGCTGCTCAAGCACATTGCGCAGGCCGGAACACCATCGCTGACCTCGTTGACGTTGTGTTTTGCGCTGGCCTTCTTGCTGATGCTTGGCGTGCAGAGCGTGCGTTGGGCACGTGGCGTACGCCTGAGCACCCGCAGCATGCTTGCCGGCGTGCTGTTGGGTGCGCTCAATTTCGGCAACATCCTGTGTTACGTGCGTGCGCACCAGCTGCTGCCGCACAGCCCGGCGACCGTTTTTGCCAGCATGAATCTGGGCGTGGTCGTATTGGGGGCGCTGGTCGGCAAGTTGGGATTTTCCGAACGCCTAGGCCTGCGTGGCTGGTTGGGGCTGGCATTGGCTGCACCGGCCATCGCAGCGATCGCCTGGGGAATACGTCTGGGTTGATGCTCCTGCTTTCGGCCTACGCGACGCCGGTTCGCCATCCGCCTCCCGCGCCGGTTGGCGGTCGCTAGCATGAGCCTGCATTCCCGCGGGAGTTTGTGATGCGCCTGATTTCGCTCTTTCGAAGCACTCATCCGGTTGCCCCCGAGCCGTCCAATCCGGCAACCACCGATGCGACAGCGACCGCTGCAGGTTCGCCGTCGCCACACTCACTGTCTCACGCGCCCAAGGCCGGCACCGCGCAGGGCACGTCCAGATCCCGGCAAGGCATGATGGCATCGGCGCGCAAGTCGCTGAAGACGCTGCGCAAACAGTTGCCGCCGATGTGCATGGGAGCGCCAGCCACAAAAGCAGCGCACAGCCACCCTGGGCTGGCCACACCCGCACCGAGCGCCGCCAGGCAACACGCGAACCAGCGCCCACAGGTACCGCAGGCTGGTGGCGATGCGGTGCCTCAGCGGCGCAGTCGTGCGCCGTTGCACACAGCGCCGCCACCGCAGCAACCGCCGTCGGCGCCACGCACGGCAGACCGCTTCCAGCAACGTCAGGGCGCCCCCGAGCAACAGCGGCAGCAGCATGCTCCAGGCTCACCCAGGCGCCAACAGCTACGGCAGCCGCAGCAGCCAACCCTCTCCTCGCGGCCGGCACCGGCTGCGTCCCCGAGAGTGGCGACACCGGCTCCGCCCTCGTCGTCCAGGCGACTACGCCCCGTGCGCAACATGAATGTGGAATTGGCCGCGCTGAACGAGCAGTGCCACCGCATCGACCAGCGTCTCTACAAAGAGGGCCGCGCCCCTAGCACGGACGAGAGATCGGTGTTCGAGATGCGTGCGGCCCTGATCGCCGAGCGCGACGCAGTGCGCGATCTGCAGCTTGACGGAATGTTGGCGGCGCTGGCGCCATTGGAAAAGATCGCCGCGCCGAAAACCACCAGCAGTCGGCTGGCCATGGTCCAACAGGATGTGATGCATTCCAATCACCGTGCGTTGCGTGCGGTCCGTCGCGAGAATATCGACATGACCAAGATGGCAACGCATTACGCACGCGCACAGCGGCGCCTGGAGTCTTTGAAGGAGAGCGGTGCTCCGGCCGACAAGATCAAACGCCTGGAACGCATGATGCAGGGCTACACCAACGTGCTGGCACTGGAAGAGATCGTCAAGCGCACCGACGACCAGTTGCATCGGATGGGAGCGCCACGCTTGATGGACAGCATCCCCACGACCGCGCGGGAGCGTGCGCGGTCCGAGCAAAGCGAACGTGATGCCCATCAGGAGGCGATCGACAACGGCTATTACTGAGGATTGAGCACTTCATCGTGTCGCGCAAGCATGCGCGACACGATGCACCACCGACCTCAAACTGCGGTGCCGCCAGCTCGATGGGGCTGGCGATAGTGGCGACTTGCCTGGCAAGCGGAGGCAGTACTGCCGTCACCGCTCCCAATGCGGAAACGGGTCGTCCAGCAGCTGCCAGTGCGCCGGTCCCTGACGTAGTTCCTGGTCGCTGAGCAAGCACGCGTCCAGCGCAGCGCGCGTGCGCGGTGCGTCCATGTCCACGCCGATCACCGCCAGCTCCTGGCGACGGTCGCCCCACAGCGGATGCCACAGCCGCTGCATCGCGGCGTATTCGCTGGCATCGCCAACCTCGTGCAGGTGCGGCAGCGGCGCGGTCCAGCAATGCGTCTGTTGCCGCTGCCAACCGATATCGGTGTAGGGCAGCGGCGTGATGCTGGTTTGCAATGGTTGGCCGACCGATTGCGCATCCACGCGGTGGCGCGCAGCGAACCAGAAACCGGCTGCACTGGTCTGGGTGGCGCCGCCCACGCTGGACAGTTCGCCGACCCAATCCATGCGACTGGCCAGCCAGAAGAAACCCTTGCTGCGGATCACCTGCGGCAACCCGTTGTGCACCATGTGCGCAAAGCGCTGCGGGTGGAATGGCCGGCGCGCGCGATACACGAAGCTGCTGATGCCGTATTCCTCGGTCTCCGGTGTGTGCTGGCCGCGCAGTTCCTGCATCCAGCCCGGCGCCAACTGCGCACGGGTGAAATCGAAGCGCCCGGTGTCAAGCAACTGCTGCAACGGCACCTCGCCATGCGCCGCATCCACGATCGCTGCGTCGCGATTGAGTGCACGCAACACCGCGCGCAGACGCTGCAGCTGCGATGCATCGATACGGTCGCACTTGCTGATCACCAGCACATCGGCGAACTCCACCTGCTCGCCCAGCAGCTGCACCAGCCCGCGCGTGTCGTCCGGACCGGCTTGCTGGCCCAGCTCGGCCAGCGTGGCAGCCGAGCCGAAATCCTGAAGAAACCGGTTGCCGTCCACCACCGTCACCATGGTGTCCAGGCGGGCGATATCCGACAGGCTGAAGCCGTCCGCATCGCGCACGGCAAAGGTGGCCGCCACCGGCATCGGCTCGGCGATGCCGGTCGATTCGATCAGCAGATAGTCGTAGCGCTTCTGTTCGGCCAGCCTGCGCACTTCCTGCAGCAAATCGTCGCGCAGCGTGCAGCAGATGCAGCCGTTGCTGAACTCCACCAGCGTTTCTTCGGTCCGCCGCAACGCTGCACCGCCGTCGCGTACCAGCTGCGCATCGATGTTGACCTCGCTCATGTCGTTGACGATCACCGCAACGCGCAGGCCGTCGCGGTTGTGCAGGATCCGGTTTAGCAAGGTGGTCTTGCCGGCACCCAGAAAACCGGACAACACGGTGACGGGAAGCCGCAGATCGCGAACGGGAGACAGGGACATCCAGGCAACCTTGCTGGGGAGATGAAGTGTTACTATATAACACTTACTCGACGAGACCGCGTCCATGCGTACAACGGCTTCCGTGTTGGACACCTCGGCCATCGCGCTGTCCAGTCTGTGCCTGCTGCATTGCCTGGCCCTTCCCTTGCTGTCCGTTGCGCTGCCGCTGCTGGCAGCGTGGAGCCGCGCCGAGTGGGTGCACGTCATGTTTGCCGCTGCGGCGGTGCCGCTGAGCAGCTACGCGCTGTGGAGCACGCATCGGCGCCATGCGCTGCCGCCAGCAGTGTGGGCCTTGGCAGGCTGCGGGCTGGCCGGCTTGGTGCTGGGCGCCAGCGGTGTCGTCGGCGAACACCTGGAAACACCGATCACAGTGACCGCCAGCCTGATGCTGGCCAGCGCGCACTTGCTCAACCTGGGGCTGCGCCGCCGTCGTGGCAGCTGCGCTGGATAGTCACGTGCACCGCGCACACCGATCAGGCTGTCGGGTGTGGGCAGCAACGCGGCCAGGAGCGGCTAACAACACGTAGCGAGCAGTCGTCAGATCGGTGTGGACGGCGCGGAGGAACCTGAGCGTACACGTGGTCCATGCGGCACCGAGCGCCGGCCGCGTCCGCCTGGCGGTGAGCACAGTCGTCTAGTTGTTCAGTCCCGGCATTAGATGGATCGGATCTACACCCGATACCAACCCAACCCGAGCACGCGACGCCAACGACCAAGGCATTGTCATCGTCCTCGATCCACGTCCATCAGGATGTAGCGCGACTCCGGGGGCTGTCTTCTGCTGGGTGAGACTGTCGCAGCGCATCGAATCCAATACGCACTCTCCGGCATGGTGGTGGCGTCAGTGGTTTGACTGAACCGTGAATCCTGAAAGACGTTTCCCCCCACACTCGGTGCTCGGAGTATCAGGCCATGCCTGAACACTGACACAGCGATGACCAATCGAGTGCCAGGCGGTCATGTACTTGGCAGCCGACGCCCACATCGCTTCGCCATGCCTTCGCGCTGATGTGAGTGACGCGACGCATGCATCGCGCGCGTTCTTCTGCTCGCATTATCGGCGATCGTCTTCATCACTTGGGAAGATGTCCCACGTGTGAGCGATCGTGTGTTCGGTTCACGCGCCCTGCGTTCGCAGCGCACGGCGTTCGGTCAAACAAAGCCGTTAGCGTAGACGCATGAGCAGGGCGCTTTGCCCGGTTGGAGCGAGCATGCGCCTGAAATCGGTGTCGAACAGTATTCAACGGGTGCCCGATCTCTGGGCTGCAGTCGGTGCATCCCACGTCGTGACAAGGTGCTGGCCGTCCCAACCGCCGACACAGCTGATGCCGGCGCGACCAGCAGACCCGTGCTGTACTGTCGCACCAGCGCAGCAGAAGGGTGCTTGCACGCGCACGTCATCGTGCGGACAGAACTCGCAGCAGCGGGTACTGCAGCGGCGTGCGGATTTGCCTGTCTGCACGCTCGTCATCGCATCGAAGTCGGAGGCGCAGGACACATCGCAGGCGCCTACGCATGCGCCTTTGCGGCTGAAGGCCATGAATCGCCGCCTACTCGAATTGAACCCGCAGTATCACGCCCTCAGCACCCGTCTGTTCCTGGAGGATCGCGACGCGCTGCCGCAGGAACAACGCGCGCTCGATCAGCGCAATGAGCTGTTGGCGCAACGCAATCGGCTACGCGATCTCCAGCTGCATGCCCTGCTCGCAGCGCTCTCACCGCTGCAGCGTGTGCGTGCGCAGGGGGCCGCACGCGGCACCGCACCGCTAACCGACTCGCAGGCTCGGATACGCCACGACGATGCATACACACCGGGACAGGAAACAAGCACCCAGTCGACCTGCTTGGCCCAGGCGTACCGGGACGCACTGGAACAGCTGGACATCCTGCAAGACAGCGCCGCGCCCTGTGCGCTGATCCAGCAACTGCACTGCCTCATGCATGACTACAGGACGCTGACCCTGCAGCGGCGGCTCGGCGAGGCCATTACGCAGCGCGAGCGGTCGGACTGACGCGCGCATGCGCTTGCCCATCGGCGCCCGGTCCAGCAGCTACCCGCACACGCCGCCTCATCGCGCTTGCTACAGCGAAAAGCCCAGCACTACCGGGTCGTGATCGGAGCTGCGCCACGGACCGGGCAGATTGCGCTTGGCGTAGCCGGCCTCGTCCATGACATCGGCATTGATGTGCCATTCCACCGCGCCACGCAGTTGCTTGGCCATCGCCGGGCTGAGCAGGGCATGATCCAGCCGCCCGCTCATGCCATCGTAGACGTAGCTGTAAGGCTGTTTTACCCCGGCCACCACAAACGCGTCCTGCCAGCCGCTGGCGCGCAGGCTGCGCATCGGGGTTTCCATCGCGTAGGCATTGAAGTCGCCCAGCAGCACGGCGAGCTTGGTCTGCGCGCCGGTGGGGTCGGTCTGCAACCACTGGTGCAGGCGCTTGGCCGATTCGGTGCGGGTGGCGTTCCAGCAGGCCTGGCCGTCCTGCTGGTCGGCATCGGCACCGCTGGCCGTGCCGCAGCCCTTGGATTTGAAGTGATTGGCGACCACCACGAACGTCGCCCCGCGCGTGCTACGGAACGCCTGCGCCAGCGGCACGCGGCTGTGGTTCTCGAACGGCCCGCCGGTCAGCGTGGCCGGCTTGCCGACCGGGGTCACCTGCGAGCTGCGGTACACGATGCCGACCCGGATCGCATCGTCGCCCGGGCCGCTGCCGGTATCGACGAACTGCCAATCCTTGTCCGTGCCGGCGGCATTGAGCGCGGCCACCAGCTGTGCCACCGCCGCATCGGCGCCGGTGCCGTCGTTTTCCACTTCCATCAACGCGGCCACATCGGCGCGCAACGGCACGATGGTGGCGACCAGCTTGGCCAGCTGCGCCTGGAACTGTTCGTGCGTACGTGCGCCGCGCTTGGTCGGAAAACCACCGCCACGGCCATTGCCGTTGAAGAAATTCTCCAGGTTGAACGAGGCGATGCGCAGATCGCCGCCCACCTGCGGCGCCACTGCGGTAGGCATCGCCGGCAAGGTCAGCGGAGTGAGTACCTGGATGCGGTAGTTGCCGTCGTAGCGTTGATCGACGATGCCATCGACCGATTTGAGCAGGCTGCCGCTGCGCAACACCGGCTCGGCCGGCAGATACGACACCGTCTTGGGGCTGCGGCCGTTGCGCGCATCGTCCAGCAGCACGCGACGGCGTGCGTTATCGGCGTCCACTTGCGCGAACGCCGGCGTGCCGGCAGCGGCCACCTCGCTCGGCTGCCACAGGCGTCCACCGAACGCAGCGACCAGTTCGCCGTACGTGTCCAGGCGGTCGCTGCCGTTGAGCGTGAGCGCGGCGATGCGCACATGCTCGCCTTCCAGCGCTTCCCAATTGGCCGGCGGGCCACTGAGCATGCGCACCGGCACCGGCTGGCCGCTGGCGAGCCGCTCGATGGTGCTGGCGTCCACCGTGGTCAGGCTCGCCTCGCCGCCTGCCGAGACCTCGCGCACGCGACCGACGAGGCGCACGCGGTCGCCCACCGCGACCTCGGCATTACCGGCACCGGTGACGAACAGGCCATGCGAGCGCCGCGGCTCGAAGCCGGGCTGCTGCACGAACAGGCCGGCCAGGCCCGTGCGCGTATCGGCGGTGACGATGCCTTCCACCTCGACCATGCGGTCATCGTAGGGACTGCGGCTGTCTTCGCCCTGCACGTCGGCGATCGACAGGCGTTGCGGCGCCCCCTCGGCGGCACTGCCGAGCAGCGGAGCCAACAGACCGATCACACCGAGCACAACCAGCGAGCAACGCGACATCGACACACTCCGGAAAGACGTAGACCACCTGCAAGCGCCACCCCGAAGGCAGCGCGTGGAGACAAGGCGTTGTGAGAGGCTAACAATACGCTACGCGTGGCGACCAGCTGGCGCGTGAAGTAGCCGGTACATCGTTAGCCTTTGCAGGTGCACGCAACAGCCTTTGCAGTGGCACTGCATGATCGTGCAAGGCCGCGATTGCCTGAAAAGAGCGTTGCAGCCAGGCCCACCGCACGCGCGATGCCTGCTGCCTGTAAAACAAAAAGCGAACGGCAGCGCGCACAGCCTCGCACTTGGCCCGCTCGACGCATCCGCACGGCACATCCGACGACCTGTCCGCACACCAGCCACTGGAAGCCAGCCGCGTGTTGCGGGCGCGGTGCTAGGTCAGGCGCTTACTTCAGATTGGCAAGCATCCAGTCGACGGTGGCGCGCACCTGTTCTTCGGTCAGCGCCGGGTTGCCGCCCTTGGGCGGCATGATGCCGCCGTCCGGGCCGGTGTAGCCCTCGATGGCGTGCTTGTACAAGGTGTCCTTGCCCTGGGCGATGCGCGCATCCCAATGCGAACGATCCAGCGTCGGCGCCTTGCCCACCCCCGTGGTGTGGCAGGCGGTGCACAGGTTGTCGAAGATGGTCTTGCCGTCGGTGCTGCCGCCGTAAGCGGATTGCGAGGCGGCCTTGGCCAGCGCTGCGGCCTGGGCTGCGGCCTGGGCGGACGCGCCGGTGGCGCCGGCATAGACCGCACCGGCAGGCGCGATGCGTTGCTGCACGCGTTTGACGGCAGTGGGTGAGACTTCGTCGGGGATAGCGCGTTGCAAATAGGCTGCCAGGGCGATCAGGCCCAGGGTGATCACTACCAGTAATCCGATCACCATCGAGAATTTTTTCAGGAACTCGAGGTCGTAATTCCGCACGCGCTCACCCATGGCTGTTGGTCGAAGACCTCTGCTAGCGCCGGAGTATAGAGCACACTTCGCGCCAGTCTGACCAGCCTGCGTGACAGTTTTCGCCGGCTTGCGCGCTGCGCCTTGACGCGCTGTCGCCCCAATGCCGGCTCAGGCGCGCACCCGCCGATGAATTGCCGCAATGCCGCATGGCACGTTGGTCTCATTGAAGGGATTGCGTATCATTCCCATCAATCCACGGTGACGCGGTTCTCGCCTCGCCCGGTCCTGTCTTGAGGAGTCGCCGCGATGAAGTCTTTCCTGCTGTCCTGCCTGGCCTTGGCCAGCATCAGCCTGTCTGCCCAGGCCCATGAAATCTGGATCGAGCGCGACGGCAGCGGCCCGGTGCGCATCTTCTTCGGCGAGCCGGCGCAGGAAACCCTCGATCACGGCCAGGACGAGATCAAGCGCGTGGTCAAGCCGCGCGTGTTCGGCACTGCCGGCAAGGCCGGCGCACTGCAACGTGGCACCGAGTTTATGACCGCGCCGTTGGCCGGCAGCGGCGATGCCTGGCTGAGCGACGACAGCGTGTTCGAGCCGTGGAAGGGCGAAGCCGGCGGTTTCGAGACGGTGAGCTATTACGCCCGCGCCGGCCGCGCCACGCCCGCAGCCAAGCTGGATTTCGAGCTGGTGCCCACTGCCGCCGACAGCAACACGCTGACCGTGCTTTATCGCAACACGCCGCTGCCCAAGGTCGAAGTGACGGTGATCGACCCGCAGAAGTGGCAGAAGACGCTGATCTCCGATGCCAAGGGCCAGGTGACCCTGCCCAAGCTGCGTGCCGGCCGCCACATCCTGGTGGCCACCAACAAGGAACCGGTGAAGCGCGAGGTTGCCGGCAAGCAGGTGTCGATGGTGCATCACATCAGCACGCTGACTTTCCTGGCCGAGTGAGTCGGCCACGCCTGTAGTCGCGCCGATGTCTACCGCACCGTCCCTGCCGCGCTCCTGGCTCAAGCGCCCCTGGCTGGGCGTGCTTGTGCGCACGCTGGCGGCGATCTTCGGTGGTTATGCGCTCGCCAGCGCCACCAATCTGTTGCTGGCGCTGGTGTTGCCGCTGCCGCGCAGTGAAGCGGTGTTGACCAGCATGCTGGTCGGCATCGTGGTGTGCGCCTGTGCGCCGCTGTGGGCCTTTGCCACCGCCAGCGTGTGGCGTGCGTGGGCCGGCATTGCGGTACCGGCGGCGCTGATGTTCGCGCTGGCCGAGTGGCTGCAGCGGAGCGCGGCATGAAGCAGGGGTTTCGCCAGTCGATGGCGTGGCTGCATACCTGGACCGGATTACTGGTTGGCTGGGTACTGCTGCTGATCTTCATGGGCGGTACCGCGAGTTATTACCGCGACGAAATCAGCCGCTGGATGCGTCCGGAATTGCCCATCACCACGGTGAGCGACGCCACTGCGCTGCGCAGCGCCGAGCAGTACCTGCAGACGCACGCCGCGGAAGCCGTGAGCTGGAACATCACCTTGCCGGACGCGCGCACTCCGGTAGTGAGCATGTACTGGCAAAACCCTGCGCCGGCCAACGGCAAACCTGCCAGCCGGCGCGAGATGTACGGCAACGCCATCATCGACCCGGCCACCGGCAAGAACATCGCCGCACGCGACACCCTGGGCGGCGAATTCTTCTACCGGCTGCACTTCGACCTGCATTATCTGCCGGTGGTGTGGGCGCGTTATATCGTGGGTTTCTGCGCGATGTTCATGCTGGTGGCGATCATCAGCGGGGTGATCACGCACAAGAAGATCTTCAAGGACTTTTTCACCTTCCGCCCGGGCAAGGGACTGCGTTCGTGGCTGGATTTCCACAACGTCAGCGCGGTGACCGCGCTGCCATACCACGCGATGATCACCTACACCGGCATCGTGACCTTGATGTTCATGTACCTGCCGTGGGGCATCAAGGCGCAGTACGCCGATAACGAAATGCGTTTCTACGAAGAGGCAGCCAACCGGGTGGCCGACACGCGGCAGGCAGCCGGCACACCGGCGCGCATGCTGCCGCTGGAGCAGTTCGTGACGCGCGCGCGCAGTGACTGGCGCGGCGGCGAGGTGGGCAGCGTGGCGGTGTCCTTTCCCAACGATGCACATGCCGCCGTGGGCGTGAGCCAGCTGGCCGACAATCTCTCGACCGATGCGCCGTCCATCCTGTTCGATGCAGTGAATGGCGAGCGCCTGCAACGCAGCGGGCCGCCCGGCGATGCCAGCCAGACGCGCGGGGTGATGGTGGGCCTGCACACCGCCCATTTTGCCGGGCCCTGGATGCGCGCGCTGTTTTTCGGCTCCGGTTTGCTCGGTTGTTTGATGGTGGCCAGCGGCGTGGTGATGTGGGCAGTGAAGGAACGCCCCAAACATCTGAAGGCCGGGCGCATCGGCTTCGGCCTGCGGCTGGTGGACGCACTCAATATCGGCACCGTGGCCGGCTTGCCGATCGCCTTCGCCAGTTTCTTATGGGCCAACCGCGTGTTGCCGGTGGGCCTGGAAGCGCGTGCAGCGATGGAAGCCAATCTGTTTTTCGCGGCGTGGGCCACCGCGTTGCTGGCCGCCTTCGTATGGCCGCGGCGTGCGATGTGGAGCTGGCAGTTGTATCTGGGCGCGGCGTTGTTCGCGCTGGTGCCGGTGCTGAACGCTATCACCACCGACATGCATCTGGGCGTGACGTTGCCAGCCGGGCAATGGGCGCTGGCCGGTGTCGATCTGGTCTGTCTGTTGCTGGGCGTCTGCCTGGGCGTTGCCGGCTTTCGCCTGCAGCGCTGGAAGGCACCGCAGCCCGCCTCTGCGCGTCGCGCGCGCGCCGCTGCCGCAACGCCTGTGCAGCACGCCGCGCCGATCCAGGAAAGCGCATGAGCGTGCTGCTGTTGCTGGCACTGAATTTTTCCGGCTTTGCTGCGCTATGCCTGGCGATGGACAAGCATCAGCAGGAGTTGCGTGGCCGCCTGCTGGGCGCCGCCCGTTCACGGCAACTGCGGGTGCTGGGGTGGGTGTTGATATTGCTCACCTTTGGCCTGGCAGTGCATGCGCAGGGCTGGGGCATCGGCCCGGTGCTGTGGCTGGGCACGTTGACCGGGGCTGCAGCGGTGTTGTCGCTGTGGTTGTTGCCGTATCGGCGTGGTGCGATCGTGCCGGCAGCCCTGGCCGCACCGGTGCTGGTCGGCGTGATGCAGGTGCTAATGGGTTGAAGCGCGACCGTTTGCCGCGATCATCCCGCACGCATGCCGCTACACCGCCATCGGCGGGTCGCCCCAGCTGCGGCCATCGCGCGGCAGACGGCCATCGTCGAGTACCTGCAGCACGCGCTTGGGCTGCAGCAGGTCCAGGAACAGCACCACGTTGACGCCTTCGGGCCGCGCCATGCTGGGGAAGATCACGCCGGGGATCTCCGCCTCACGTAGCAAGTCGCCAAGCACCCAGCTCACCGGTTCGATCTTGTTGACCAGCGCCTTGCGCCAGTCGTCGGCCCAGTCGGCCCACACTGCATCCCAGCTCGCATCGAGCAGGCGCAGATCTGCCAGCGCCGGCAGATCGGCGGCGTAGCTGACCAGCGTCAATGGCGGCAGGAACGGCGCGGCCTGCGCATATTCGGCCGTGGCGGTTTCCAGTTGCAGCGACAGGTACAGCGCCGGCTGACCGAACCGATTGAAGCGCCCGCCCGAGCGCGCCGCACCGGCACCGCTCAGCGGTTCGGCGGCCCAGCGCGGAGTGAAGGCGCGATACAGCGTGCAATGCGCCGGGGCGCTCAGCTTCAACCGGCGGCCCCCGACGCGACGGCGCGCAGGTAGGTCAACGCATCGTCGGTACGGCCCTGTTTGACCACCTCCAGCAAGGTGGCGAATTCGAACGCGGGGATGGGGGTGTTCTTGAGGTGGAACACCACCTGGCGTTCGTCCGGCTGCACCTGTGCCATCGCCACCAGCAGACGCGACAGATTGCGCAGCAGGTCCTGCACGCGCGGGCTTTCCGGATGCACCCGCAGGCTGTTGCGATGCACGCCGGCCAGTTCGGCCAGCTCCTGCTGCGACAGATCCAGCAGGCCAGCCATGGCCAAGGGCGACAGGATGGTCCGGTCCGGCACGCGCAGGCGTTCGGTCAGGGCCAGGGGATTGAGAACGGCGACCATCGCGCGACTCCGGTAGGTGATGCACAGTATATGCACAGTAATGCGCTTTCGTGAAGCACAGTCACCGCGGGTCAGCGCGTACTCAGCACGTTGGCTGTTGCGCTCCTACCGCGCGCAGGCAGAAGCCGCAGATCGCCTCGACCAACTGCTCACCCTGCTGCGGGTCGCCGCGGCTGGGGGCGATCGGCCCCACCAGGGCCTCGGTGAAGGCACCGACGATGCAGGCCGCTGCCGCGTCCAGCGACTGCTCGGGGAACTCGCCGGCCACCACGCCTTCGGCGAGCAGCTGGCGGAACACTTCACCGAACAGACGTCGGCCGCGGATGCGCTCGGCATCCACTTCGCTCTCCACCGGCTCGGCGATGAAGGCGTACGCCAGCGCCGGACCAGCCAAGGCGCGCCGCACGAAGGTGGCGATCGCGCTGCGCAGGCGCTCGGCCGCGCTGGCCCCGGTGGTGGCGATGGCGCGCAGGATGGTCATCTCGCGCTGCACGGCCTCGTTCAGAACCTCCACGAAAAGATCGGCTTTGGACGGGAAATGCCGATAAATCTGCCCGGTAGAGACTCCAGCAGCGGCGGCCACGGCGGTGATCGGGGCGTTGCGGTAGCCGCCTTCGGCGATCAGGCCGCGAGCCGCGTGCAGGATGCGTTCGCGGTTGCCGGCCAGGCGTTCTTCCATCAGGGCGGAGCGTCGGTAAGCCATGGTGTGATTCTGGGTTCAATAGTTGAATTTTAGTTCACTTTTTTGTCGCGGACCGCTAGGCTGCCCGCTAACGCCGCGCGGCCCGCCCGCTCCCACCCGGCACGTCCCGATCCTTGCGGAGTCGCTCCATGCATGTGCCGTCCTTGAATTTCGAGTTAGGCGAAGAGATCGATCTGCTGCGCGAAAGCGTCGCGGCGTTCGCCAGCCACCATATCGCCCCGCTCGCCGCGGCGGCCGATCACGACAATGTCTTTCCATCGCAACTGTGGCGCCTGTTCGGTGAGCAAGGCCTGCTGGGGCTGACCGTGGAAGAAGAATACGGCGGCAGCGGCATGGGTTACCTGGCGCATGTGGTGGCGATGGAAGAGATCTCGCGCGCCGGTGGCGCGATCGGGCTGTCGTACGGCGCGCACTCCAACTTGTGCCTCAACCAGCTGCGCAAGAACGCCACGCCCGAACAGAAACAGCGCTACCTGCCCAAACTGTGCAGCGGCGAGCATGTGGGCGCGCTGGCGATGAGCGAAGCCGGCTCTGGCTCGGACGTGGTGTCGATGAAGCTGCGCGCCGATGCACGCGGCGACCGCTACGTGCTCAACGGCAGCAAGATGTGGATCACCAACGGCCCGGACGCCGATGTGTTGGTGGTGTACGCCAAGACCGACCCGGACGCCGGTGCGCGCGGCATCACCGCCTTCATCGTCGAAAAGGGCATGCCGGGGTTTTCCACCGCACAGAAGCTCGACAAGCTGGGCATGCGCGGCTCCAACACCTGCGAGCTGGTGTTCACCGATTGCGAAGTGCCCGCGGAAAATGTGCTTGGCACGCTCAACGGCGGCGTGCGCGTGCTGATGTCCGGGCTGGATTTCGAACGCGTGGTGCTGGCCGGCGGCCCGCTTGGATTGATGGCGGCCGCGATGGATGTGGTGTTGCCGTACGTGCATGAGCGCAAGCAGTTCGGCGAGCCGATCGGCACCTTCCAGTTGATGCAGGCCAAGCTGGCCGACATGTATGTGGGGCTCAATGCCTGCCGCGCGTACGTGTACGCAGTGGCACGCGCCTGCGATGCCGGGCGTACCACGCGCCAGGACGCTGCCGGCGCCATTCTGTATGCCGCCGAAAAGGCGACCTGGCTCACCGGCCAGGCGATCCAGGTGCTGGGCGGCAACGGCTACATCAACGACTACCCCACCGGGCGCTTGTGGCGCGATGCCAAGTTGTACGAGATCGGCGCGGGCACCTCGGAAATCCGACGCATGTTGATCGGCCGCGAGCTGTTCGAACGCACCGCCTGACGGAGCCACCATGAGCGTGATCGACAGCCAGCTGCAGGTCAGCGGCGAAAACTTTCAACACAACGCCGCCGCGATGCGTGCGGTGATCGAGGACCTGCGCCACACCCTGGCGCAAACGGCACGCGGCGGCAGCGACGCTGCACGCGCCAAGCACACCGCGCGCGGCAAATTACTGGTGCGCGAGCGCATCGATGCGCTGCTGGATCCGGGCAGCGCCTTGCTGGAAATCGCACCGCTCGCGGCGCACGGCATGTACGACGACCAAGTGCCGTGCGCGGGCGTTGTGGCCGGCATCGGCCGCGTGTCCGGCGTGGAATGCGTGATCGTGGCCAACGATGCCACCGTCAAGGGCGGCACCTATTACCCGATGACGGTGAAAAAGCATTTGCGCGCGCAGGAAATCGCGCAGCAGAACCGGCTGCCGTGCATCTACCTGGTCGATTCCGGCGGTGCGTTTTTGCCGTTGCAGGATGAGGTATTTCCGGACCGCGACCACTTCGGGCGCATCTTCTACAACCAGGCCAACCTCTCGGCCAACGGCATTCCGCAGATTGCCTGCGTGATGGGCTCGTGCACCGCTGGCGGTGCGTATGTGCCGGCGATGAGCGATGAAACGGTGATCGTGCGCGAGCAAGGCACCATCTTTCTGGGCGGCCCGCCGTTGGTGAAGGCAGCCACCGGCGAAGAAGTCAGCGCTGAAGAGCTGGGCGGCGCGGACGTGCATACGCGCATTTCCGGCGTGGCCGATCATTTTGCCGACAACGATCTGCAGGCGCTGGCACGCGTGCGCGCCATCATCGCGCAGCGCAACTGGCGCAAGCCGCCTGCATCGTTGGCGCTGCAACCGCCGCTGCCGCCGCGTTACGCCGCCGACGAACTATACGGCGTGATCCCTGCCGATACGCGCAAGCCGTTCGACGTGCGCGAAGTGATCGTGCGCATCGTCGACGACTCGCGGCTGGACGAATTCAAGCCGCGCTACGGCAGCACCCTGGTTACCGGGTTTGCGCATCTGCACGGCTACCCGGTTGGCATCATTGCCAACAACGGCATCCTGTTCTCGGAGTCGGCGCTCAAGGGTGCGCATTTCATCGAGCTCTGCACGCAGCGCGGCATCCCGCTGGTATTTCTGCAGAACATCACCGGCTTCATGGTCGGGCGCAAATACGAACATGGCGGCATCGCCAAGGATGGGGCCAAGTTGGTGATGGCGGTGGCCTGCGCCAAGGTGCCCAAGTTCACCGTGGTCATCGGCGGCTCGTTCGGTGCCGGCAACTACGGCATGTGCGGCCGCGCCTATTCGCCGAACTTTTTGTGGATGTGGCCGAACGCGCGCATTGGCGTGATGGGCGGCGAGCAGGCTGCCAGCGTGTTGGCCACCGTGCGCCGCGACGGCATCCAAGCCAAGGGCGGCGCGTGGTCGGGCCAGGAAGAAGAAGCGTTCAAGGCTCCGATCCGCGCGCAGTTCGAGCAACAAGGCCACCCGTATTACGCCAGCGCACGGCTCTGGGACGACGGCATTATCGACCCGGCCGATACGCGCCGTGTGCTGGGCCTGGGGTTGTCGGCGGCCTTGAATGCACCGATCGAGCCGACCCGCTTTGGCGTGTTTCGTATGTGAGGGGATTGAGTGCGCTGCGGGCGCTCCATGCGCGCTGCGGTGGCGGATGCTGGTGGCAGGCACGTTGCAGTGAGATGTGGTGTGTACGTGCCGGCAAGCGTTCGCTGTGCTGGTCTGGATGCACTCAGCGCCTTGCGGCAATCGCCTGCCTTGCGCTTGCTGCAGTCGTGATACACACAACTAGCCGTTTTTTCTTCGTAGGACGACCCGCCGCTACGGCGACGTGCAGAGACTGACCCGATGACCCAGCGCGACCCTATCGCCGCAGCAACGCAGCCGCCCTTCGACAAGATCCTGATCGCCAATCGCGGCGAGATCGCCTGCCGGGTGATCGCCACCTGCCGCAAACTCGGTATCGCCACGGTGGCGGTGTACTCGGATGCAGACCGCGATGCACGGCATGTACGTCTGGCCGACGAGGCGGTCCACATTGGCGCATCTCCGGCGCAGCAGAGTTATCTGCGTGGCGAGGCGATTCTGCACGCGGCGCGCGCAACCGGTGCGCAGGCGATCCACCCCGGTTATGGGTTTCTGTCGGAAAACGCGGCATTTGCCGAGGCCTGCGCGCACGCCGGCGTGGTGTTTATCGGCCCGCCGGCAGCGGCGATTCGCGCGATGGGCGACAAGAGCGCCGCCAAGGCGCTGATGCAACGTGCCGGCGTACCGCTGACGCCGGGCTATCACGGCGACGAGCAGGCACCTGCATTCTTGCGCGCGCAAGCCGACGCAATCGGCTATCCGGTGCTGATCAAGGCCAGCGCCGGCGGCGGCGGCAAGGGCATGCGCCGGGTGGATGCCAGCGCAGCCTTCGAAGAAGCATTGGCCAGCTGTCAGCGCGAAGCGCAATCGGCCTTCGGCAATGCGCAGGTGCTGGTGGAGAAATATGTCGAGCGACCGCGGCATATCGAAATCCAGGTGTTCGGCGATGCGCATGGCGAGGTGGTGTACCTGTTCGAGCGCGACTGCTCGGTGCAGCGCCGCCACCAAAAAGTGCTGGAAGAAGCGCCTGCGCCCGGCATGAGCCAGACGCGGCGCGCGGCGATGGGCAAAGCGGCCGTGGACGCAGCGCAAGCCGTGGGCTACGTCGGTGCCGGCACGGTGGAATTCATTGCCGGCCCGGATGGCGATTTCTATTTCATGGAAATGAACACCCGGCTGCAGGTGGAGCACCCGGTGACCGAGCTGATCACCGGCACCGATCTGGTCGAATGGCAATTGCGGGTCGCCGCGGGCGCGCGCTTGCCGCGTCGTCAGCACGAGCTGCGCATTGAAGGCCATGCACTCGAAGCACGCCTTTATGCCGAAGATGCCGAGCGCGGCTTTCTGCCGTCGACCGGCACGCTGCGCCAGCTGCACTTGCCCGCCACCAGCGCGCATGTGCGCATCGATGCCGGCGTGGAGCAAGGCGACACCATCAGCCCTTACTACGACCCGATGATCGCCAAGCTGATCGTCTGGGATACCGACCGCCCCGCAGCGCTGGCACGCATGCGCGCTGCGTTGGCGCAGTTCCATGCGGTGGGGGTCACCACCAACAGCGCGTTTCTTGCGCGCCTGATTGCCACCGACTCCTTCGCATCGGCCAATCTGGACACCGCCCTGATCGAGCGCGAACACGCCGTGCTGTTTCCCGAGGCGCGCAGCCCGGACAGCGCGTGGTGGTGCCTGGCGGCGGTGTTGATTGCCGACGGAGCGCCAGCCGCTGCCGTTGATCCGGCCGATCCGCACTCGCCGTGGCAGCACGGCGATGGTTGGCGCATCGGTGCGCATGCAACCCGGCGCGTCATGCTGGAGGCAAATGGCGAGCGCCGCCAGCTCGATGTGCGCCGAGATGCCGATGGCTGGCAGGTCGGCTGTGCGGGCGAGACGCACACGTTGCGTTACCACCGGCACGATGCTGGCTTGCGGGTGGAAGTGGAGGGCCGGCAATGGCGTGCGCAGGTGTTGCGCGATGGCAGCATGCTGACCCTGATCGGCGCCACGCAGCGCGCGGCCTTCCGTCACCACGATGTGCTGGCGGAAGCTGATCAACCGGCGCAGGACGCGGGCGGGCTGACCGCGCCGATGCCCGGCCGCATCGTGTCCCTGGCCGCAGCGGTGGGCCAGCCGGTCAGCCGTGGACAGGCGCTGGTGGTGCTGGAAGCCATGAAAATGGAGCACACCTTGCACGCGCCCAGCGACGGCACCGTCCAGGCGTATCTGGTGGCCGAAGGCGATCTGGTGGCCGACGGCGTGGCGCTGGTGGAATTTGTGTCCGCGTCTGCGTAGCGGCGCAATGCCGGCGTGACCAACGGCACGTTCGCCTGCGCAGGCCCTGCCGCTAGCGTGGCAAATCGGCCGGTTCGGCCGCATTGCCACCGGAGGCCCCATGCAACGCCTGCTTCTTGTTTCCAGCATGCTGCTCGCGCTGTCTGCCTGCAGCGACAAAACCGCGCCCACACCCGACAAAGCGGCAATGCCTGCACCGGCGGCAGCAGCGCCTGCGGCGCCGCCCGAGCTGATCACCCGCGACGCACTGTTTGGCAACCCCGAGCGTGCCAGTGTCAGCATCAGCCCGGACGGCAAGTATCTGAGCTGGGTCGCGCCGCTGGAGGGCGTGCTCAACGTCTGGGTTGCGCCAGTGGATGCGCCCGATCAGGCGCGGGCAATCACCAAGGACACCGCGCGCGGCATCCGCAATTATTTCTGGACCCATCGGGCCGATACGCTGCTGTACCTGCGCGATAACGGTGGCGACGAAGACTTCCACCTGTACTCGGTCAATCTGGCCGATGGCAGCAGCAAGGACCTCACCCCGTTCAAGAAGACCAACGCCGAGGTGTATCGGGTCAGCGCGCAGCATCCCGAATCGATCATGGTCGGCATGAACGACCGCGATGCCAAGTGGCACGATGTGTATCGCGTGGACCTGGCCTCCGGCACGCGCACGCTGGTACAGAAGAACACCGACAGCCTGGACTCCTATTTGTTCGATGGCGACTACCAGCTGCGCTACGTCACGCGCGCCACCGACGATGCCGGCAGAGAGCTGCTGGTGCCCGATGGCAAACGCTGGAAGAGCGTGGACCGCATCCCGTTCGAGGATGTCACCAACACCGCTCCGGATGGCCTGACCGATGACGGCAAGACGCTGTACATGCAGGATTCGCGCAACCGCGATACCGCAGCGCTGTATGCCATCGACACCGCCAGCAACGCCCGCACGCTGCTGTTCGAAAACCCGCGCGCCGATGTCGGTGCCACCTTGAATGACCCCAGGACCGGCGTGGTGCAGGCCGTGTCCACCGACTACCTGCGCGAACAGTGGAAGCCGCTGGACACCGGCATTGCCGCGGATCTGCAAAAACTCAAATCGCTCGGCAGCGGCGATGCCACCGTTGCCGCACGCACGCTCGACGACCGCATCTGGATCGTCGGCTATTCGGCAGCAGAAACACCGCTGACGTACTACCGCTACGATCGCGCCGATGGCGGCAAGCTGACCAAGCTGTTCTCCGCACGGCCGGCGCTGGATGGCAAGCCGCTGGTACCGATGTGGCCGCAGGAACTGACTGCACGCGACGGCCTCAAGCTGGTCAGCTACCTCACCCTGCCCGCCGAAGCCGACGCCAATCACGACGGCAAGGCCGACAAGCCGCTACCGCTGGTGCTGTTCGTGCACGGCGGCCCGTGGGCACGCGACAGCTACGGCTACGGCCCGTACGAGCAATGGCTGGCCAACCGCGGCTATGCGGTGCTGTCGGTGAACTTCCGCGGCTCCACCGGCTTCGGCAAGGCATTCACCAACGCCGGCAACGGCGAGTGGGCCGGCAAGATGCACGACGACCTGCTCGATGCGGTGCAATGGGCGGTCAAGCAAGGCGTCACCAAGCCCGAAGACGTTGCCATCATGGGCGGCAGCTACGGCGGCTACGCCACCCTGGTGGGCATGACCTTTACCCCGGACGCCTTCAAATGCGGCGTGGATATCGTCGGCCCGGCCAATCTCAACACCTTGCTCGGCACCGTACCGCCGTATTGGGCCAGCTTCTACAAGCAGCTGACCCGGCGCATGGGCGACCCGGCCACCGAGGCCGGCAAGCAGTGGCTGACCGAACGCTCCCCGCTCACCCATGTCGACAAGATCAGCAAACCGCTGCTGATCGGCCAGGGCGCCAACGACCCACGCGTCAAGCAGGCCGAAAGCGATCAGATCGTCAACGCCATGAAGGCCAAGAACATCCCGGTCACCTACGTGCTGTTCCCCGACGAAGGCCACGGCTTCCGCCGCCCGGAAAACAGCAAGGCCTTCAACGCAGTGACCGAAAGTTTCCTGAGCCAGTGCCTGGGCGGCCGCGTGCAACCGATCGGCGCGGATCTGGAAGGCTCCAGCATCACCGTCCCGGAAGGCGCCGACAAGATCAACGGGCTCAGCGATGCCTTGAAGACGCATACGCAAGCGATTCGGAAGTAGGTCACCTCCGTTGGCGCGATGCCTTGAGAGAACACGCCATCCAAGACAGTGCTCGCCGGTTACGGCGAGCACTGTAGGTCGTGATCGTTGCATCGTGACCAGGCAGTGCCATCGCCGGCCTACCTACCGAAGCCGACATGTCGAGCCAGCACCAAAGCAGCTACGTTAAATGGCTGCTTTACTGCTGCCGACGACGTAACAACTCCCAGCTCGAAAACAGCCTCTTTGTCGTGTCCATGCGTCGCAAGATTGCGGACTCGGTCAGTGCTGCTCAAGATCCTTGGATATCTCCTGATCGCGAACGGACGACCACACGGCTCCATCAGGATCCAGCTCGGTATTTGTCATCTCCTCGGCACGCCAGCCGAATCCGCAGATGGCCAGTGGACCGTCCTGCAGTCCATCCAGGCCCAGTGCCTGCTCGATGTCCACCTCATTGATGGCTGACGTCACAAACGCCCCCAGCCCCAGGTCGGTCGCACTCAGATAAAGCGTTTGCGCGATATGGCCGACGTCGAGAATCATCGCGCGATAGGCCTTGGCATGGTTTCGGTACTTCCAGAAACTACGCAAGAAACGAGGCACCAGAATCAGCAGCACCGGCGCTTCGGCAAACCAGTGCTGTCCAGAGAGCGCCCGACGTGCGACAACCGGCAGCGGCTCAGGCGGCAGCGCCAGGGGCTGCAGTGCGTGGTCGATCGGACGATAGTGATACAAGCCGCTCGACATGCCTTCGACGCGTTGAATCAGCAGATACGTCTCGGTGGGGTGCAGACTTCCTCCCGAAGGCACCGGCTTCTTCAAGAATGCAGTGTCTTGTCCCACAGCAACGCGTGCATTCGCCATGACACTACGTTGGAGCATATGGCTCAACACCTCACCTGACAGTGCGCGCTGCGTGTCGAAGTTGCGGCAGGTCACGCGACGTGACAACAGGTCGTCGAAGCTGCCGGGGGTCGCTCGCGGCAGCGTGATACGTGCGCTAACGCCTCCTACGCCGCGCTCCACCACTTCTGTTGGCGGTGCACCGAGTCGCTCCACCATGCCTTCGGCGGTCGTCAGGCCGTGTTTCTCCATCGTTGCTACGCTGTCCTCGCCCTTCCAGCGCGCAAAGCGATGCCAAAGCGCGGCAAGTGGCCACCAGCGCTGTTGCTGAACCCGCTCGTCGTGCTGCCGATGCGTTGCGTGCTCAGGTTGATCGCTGATTGCAAGACCCTGCTCGATCAGACGCTCTAAGCAGGGCGGCGGTTGTAGTGGATCGAATGGCTGCCAGCGCGTAGGACTGAGCTGACTCAGCCAATCTCGTTCGGCAGTAGTGACCTCGACTTCTGCATCGAGGTGGGGGGCGAGTGCCAGCCAGCGTGTACCGCGACGCAGACCATCGCCACCGGCAAGCAACTGGGCAAGATCGAACGTCGCATCGTCGCGAAGCTCGAAGAACAGTGTGGCACAGCGACGAATCTGCATGGAGACATCTCAAGGACACATGAGCACGGTCGATATTGTCTCAGTTCTCCCGTCATTCCATGCACCAGCCCCCTCATCCTGTGGACAAGACCATGACCGACTCAGCCGAAAACGCGCACCTTCCGTTCGATGTATCCACTGCCGACAGGCTGCTGGAGCTGCTGTCTAACGACGACGATTTTCGCGACTGCTTTCAATGCAACCCCACGCAGGCGCTTGCGCAGATCGGCATCGCCGGAGTGAGCGCTGACAACAGCGTGCCCACTGCAGGACAGCCGTATTACTGCATGACCACCAGCCAGCTCGCTTCCAAGGAGGACATTGCGCTTGCGCGTGCAGAACTACAGAGCTATCTGACCGAAAAGACCAATCACACCGTCATCTTCGCTTTCGAATCCGAAAGTATTCGCTCCACCCTGCTTCGCAAGTAGGCGGGAAGACGCGATGCAGGCCAGGCGCGTACGAACGCCTGCGCTTGCTCACGGGCTTCCTGGGTACGCCCCAGTGCATACAAGGACTCGGCGGCCCATAGCTGGGCCAACCGCGTGTGTGCCACATTGAGCGGCTGTAGCGTCTGCGAGGCGTTTGCTTCGATGTAGGCGCGCCCACGCTGAAGAGAAAGCCAGCGCGCCTGTTGCAGTGCTTCCGCATGCCGTCCACTGTCATGCAACAACGTGTACAAGGTCACGCGCGTTTGCAACAGATCGTCGGGGCAGGCAGGCAGGCGGGCGATGGCTCCTGCACGATCGCCGGACAGTGCCAGATGCTGGGCTTCGACGATCGCACGTAATTCGGCAAGGACAGGGGTTTCATGTGCGAGCGCAGGTTTGATCGCGGAAAGCGCGCGTGCGGTGAAGTGATCGTCACCATTTCGCTGGGCCTGGCTGACCAGCGTGAGCACCATCGCGGCGTCATCCTGCAGGTTTGGTCCGGCCGAGCCATTAGTCGTTATCGCAGCCACTAACTCATCAAAAGCCGAATTCACCATCGCACTTGCGCGTGTCGCATCACCGGTGATGGCGGCTGTTGTAACCCCGATCACCAGGAACTGCCGGTAGCTGAAATCATCGCTGTGCTTGCTGCGTGCCAGCGCTTGTGCCATGGCGGCATTCGCATCTGCCCAATTGGCCTGATCCAGGGCGAGGCTGGTGCGGTCAATCAGCGGCACCACGTCGTCATTGGCGTAGCCGTTCTCTACAATCCGGTCGAGCGCTCGCTGTGCATCGGCATAACGACCCAACACTGCCAAGGCATTGGCTTTGCGTCGCAATGGTCCTGCGCGATCACCATCACCTGAATTTTCGAAGCGCTGCAACGCGGCGTCGACCTTCCCCTGTGCCAGCAGGATGCGTCCAATCCGATCGGACGCAATGGAGCGCAACGGATCCTGTATGACGTCGGCGGCCTGCGCATATGGCAGAGCATCCACAAAGCGATTGGCCACAAACAGGTGCCACGATGTATTGGCAGCACCGGCAAAATTGTCCGGGTAGAGCGAAGCCAAGGTTCGCCACAGTGGAAGTGCGGTATTCACTGCCCGCAACTCGGCAACCCAAGCATCCAGATAGAGTTGATCACGCGCTGGCAAACGCTGGCGGAACCGAACCGCAATGTCCAGATACGGAAGCGCGCCGTTGCGGTCGGACACTGCGACCTTTATGCGCGCCGCGCCCAGGTAGGCCAACGCGAACGTCGGGTCAATCCCGACCGCTCGATCAAACAGCTCCAGACCCTCACGCCAACGACCTTTTGCAGTGGCGTCCACGCCAAGTGCATACGCGCGTAACGCGTCCAGGCTCGATGTTGTGACAGCTGGTAACGGCACCGAATTCTTGTCGATCGAGGCGACCATCTCGCCCAACCCAAGCCGGAGCTTGCGAGTGACCTGATCCACCGAGGACAGAGCAGATGGCAAGCCATCGCCTTGCACAAACTCAGAATACACAGTCGTTTGCGTACGCGGGTCCACCAGCTCCACGCTGAAGCGTAGCTTCCCCCCGACTTCGGCTACCGTGGGCAGAAGGACTGCCCTGGCACCGTCACGCAAGGCCACTTCCGAGGCTACGCTGCGATCGAGAACAATCGTGTTGGGATCGCGCTTCATTCGCGCAACGGTGTCGCGCACCTTCAGGTCACTCAATACATTGACATACCGCGACTGCTCCAGGCTGATGCGTAGCGCCTGTTCCAGCGTGCCATCCAGCACCGTATTGCCAGTAAGGTTTCGCACATCGCCGACCACGACCCAATCTCGTTCGGCGAATGCGATTGCGGGTTCTGGACGGCCAAAGAACCAAAGAATGCTTGCGGTGACGAAGATCAATGCGAGCTCAGCCACCAGCGCCGCCGGCCTGCGCCAGAGCGGCACGTCGCGCCAGGCCTTTGCCGAGTTTTTCGGCATGCGCAGCGGGGTCAGGCCGACTTCGCCGACTTCGTAGATCTCCATCGCGGTGGGCATGCCCTTGAAGCGCCAGCGCCCGTGCGATTTCCACAACAGCCGTTCGGCGCGGTCGCCGAGCTCGCGTGCGGCGCGGTGGGTCAACGATTCGGCCACCGCCGAGATCAGGATCTGCCCAGGCCGGGCCATCGACATCAGGCGTGCGGCAGTGGGCTTGGCCAGCCCTTCGACTTCCAGCGGCTTGGCACCGATGCTGACCGCTTCGTCGCTGTTGCGCCAGGTCAGCACTTCGCCGACATGCAGGCCCTGGCGCGCGCACAACGTGAGCGTGTGGGCGTCGCCCATCGCCTTGAGCCCGCGCGCGTAGTCCAGCGCGAAGCCCAGGCCGTCGATGGGGCGATCGAACAACAACAACAGCCCATCGGAACGATCGATCAGGCGGCCGCGCCAGTGCTGCTGCAGTTTGACCACCAGGCGGTCGTGCTCGCGAAACAATGCGGCAGCGGCGTTGTCGCCGATGCGTTCGACCAGTGCGGTCGAATCGCACAGATCGGTCAACAGCAAGGTACGCAGACGCGGCGCCTGGATCGCTTCCGACGACGCATCCTTGCGTGCGTGGGCGCGTGCGCTCATCGCTTAGCGCTGACCCGACGCAGGCGGTTGATCCAGGGCCAGCGACTCCTGCATGCACAAGACATTGCCGCCCTGCCGCTTGGCCTCGTACAAGGCGCTGTCGGCCAGCGTGTACCAGTCGTTCCAGGCCGCGTCCCCATCGATCATGCACAGGCCCACGCTGACCGAGCAGCCCTGTTCGTTCTGGCCATTGCCCAGACGCGCTTCCACTGCCCGCACGATGCATTCGCCGATGTGATGCACCAACTCGCTGGTGCCTTGCGCGACGAGCACGCAGAACTCGTCGCCGCCAAGACGGCAGGCAAGGTCGCCATCTGCGATCACCGAGCGCAAGGCATGCGCCACGTTCTGCAACACGCGGTCGCCGGCCAAATGCCCGAATTCGTCGTTGATGCGCTTGAACCGGTCGCAGTCGATCAGGATCAGGCCCACCCCCGGCACCTGCCCGGCACGTCGGCATTCCTGCAGATGCAACGCCAGCCCGCGCCGGTTGTGCAGGCCGGTGAGCTCGTCGGTGCGGCTCAGTTCTTCGGTGTGGTTGAGCTGGTGCGAGGTGACGTAGAGGTTGTCCAGCGCCGCTTCCAGGTCGTGGTTGCGACGGCGCAGCTGGCGGATCAGCAGCTGCTCGTTGTTGACCACCCGCACGATGGAGCGGCGCAGGAAGTGCGCAACCATCGAGGGGTCGTGATCCACCAGGCGCTGGAAATCGTCGTGCGCCAGCTCGATCAGGCGGCTATCGGTGGAGGCGCTGGCGCCGGCACTGCGCGCGTGGTCGCCGATCAACAGGCCAAGCTCGCCGAAGAATTCGCCAGGGCCCAGATGCTTGAGCATCAGATCCTCGCCGAAATCCAGGTCGATCTGGCCGCTGACCACGATGTACATCTGCGTGCCCACCGCACCGCGCTCGAACAGCGACTGGCCCGCGGACAATTCGCGCGAACGGCCGAAACGGGCGAAGAACGCCAGCTCCTCAGCGTTCATCAACGCATGCAGCCCGTCGGAGAGCGTTTTGGCAACGCTCCCCGTTGGCTCGACTGCGCCTGCGGTGTTGTGGCAAGTCATCGATCTTTCCTTAGGCCAGCCTGCAACGCTAGCCCATGGACAAATCCTACAGGACCCCTTTGTTCAGCACCAGGTCACACTATTTCTCACGGGTGAAGAGACGAAATGACGGGTATTGCGCCAAAAAAGAGGGCTCGGTTTCCCGAGCCCTCGTCCCCTCCCAGGGTGGCGCAAGCCCGCGCCTGTTGCAGCGGGTGTGGTCATTCGGTGCCGTAGAGGCAGGCGTTACGCTCGAAGCACCCAGGCACCGCGCCACTGCAGGGCCCGCACGCCCACCTGCTTGGGCTTTGCCGCGTGACCAGCGGTCAGGCCGCCTTCTCGCCATGGAACTGCTCTTCCTCGGTCGAGCCACGCAGCGCAGTGGTGGACGATTGCCCCTGCTGGATGGCCTGCGTCACCGCGTCGAAGTAACCGGTGCCGACTTCGCGCTGATGCTTGACCGCAGTAAACCCCATCTGCGCCGCTTCGAATTCGGCCTGCTGCAGTTCCACGAACGCGCTCATCTGACGGCGCGCATAACCGTGCGCCAGATGGAACATGCCGTAGTTCAAGGCGTGGAAACCGGCCAGGGTGATGAACTGGAATTTGTAGCCATAGCTTGCCAGCTCGGTCTGGAACTTGGCGATGGTGGCGTCGTCCAGATTCTTCTTCCAGTTGAAGCTCGGCGAGCAGTTGTAGGCCAGCAATTTGCCGGGAAACTTGGCATGGATGGCCTGCGCAAACGCTCGCGCAAATTCCAGATCCGGCTTGCCGGTTTCACACCAGATCAGATCGGCATACGGGGCATAGGCCAGGCCGCGGCTGATGGCCTGGTCCAGCCCGTTGCGGGTCTTGAAAAAGCCTTCGACGGTGCGCTGCCCGGTGGTGAACGGCTGATCGTTGGCATCCACATCGCTGGTGATCAGGTCGGCGGCTTCGGCGTCGGTGCGTGCAATCAATACTGTGGGCACACCCAGCACATCGGCGGCCAGACGCGCGGCATTCAATTTTTCGATCGCCTCACGCGTTGGCACCAGCACCTTGCCGCCCATGTGGCCGCACTTCTTGACCGAGGCCAGCTGATCTTCGAAATGCACACCGGCAGCGCCGGCTTCGATCATCGCCTTCATCAATTCGAAGGCGTTGAGCACCCCACCAAAACCGGCTTCGGCATCGGCCACGATCGGTTGCAGGAAGTCGATGTCATCGTTGCCTTCGGCGTGATGCAACTGATCTGCGCGCAGCAAGGTGTTGTTGATGCGCTTGACCACCGCCGGCACCGAATCGGCCGGGTACAACGATTGATCCGGATACATCTGCCCGGCCAGATTGGCATCTGCCGCCACCTGCCAACCGCTCAGGTAGATCGCCTTCAGGCCGGCCTTGACCTGCTGCATCGCCTGATTGCCGGTCAACGCACCCAGTGCGTTGACGAACGGCGTGGCGTGCAATGAGGTCCACAATTTTTCGGCCCCCAACCGTGCCAGCGAATGCTCGACATGCACGGTGCCGCGCAGGCGCACCACGTCGGCGGCGCTGTAATTGCGGGTGATGCCGTTCCAGCGCGGGTTGCTGGCCCAGTCCTGCTGCAGTTGTTCGGCGCTTTGCAGTGTGGTGCTCATCTTGCGTTCTCCTGAGAGGTACGACGGATGGAACGAGAAAGAATGGCGGGCATGCCAAGGCATGCGGCATGGCGAAGCCGTCGTTGCGCGTCTGTGCGCAGCGGGCGGGGTAGTGCAATGAAATCAGCGCTGCGGGGGACGCCTGTGGCCGGGCGCCACCGCAGCGGTGCGATCAGTCGATCAGGCGGTACGCCGGCACGGTGAGAAAGTCCGCCAGTTCATCGGCGCCGCTCAACGTTTCCAGCAAGCCAATCGCTTCATTGATTCGTGCCGCGCCAGGCAGTGCGGTGGCTGTCCCCAACCGCGCCGGCAGCGCGCGCAGCGTGGCCTGCAACAGGTGTTGATCGATGGCGGTGCCATCGTCCAGATGCTGGCCGTGATGCAGCCACTGCCACAATTGCGCGCGGCTGATTTCGGCAGTGGCGGCATCTTCCATCAGGTTGTGGATCGGCACACAGCCATTGCCGTCCAGCCAGGCGGCCAGATAACGCACGCACACTTCGACATTGCCTTCGAAGCCGGCGCGGGTGATGGTGCCCGGCGACGGGGCGATCAACATCTCGCGCGTCACCTGCACGTCGTTGCGCAGCACATGTTGCTGATGCGCGGTGGGCATGTGTTCGTCGAACAGTTTCATTGCCACCGGGATCAGCGCCGGGTGCGCCACCCAGGTGCCATCGTGGCCGGCGCTGACTTCGCGCAGCTTGTCGGCACGGACGCGGGCCATGGCCTGTTCGTTGGCGGCGTCATCGTGATTGATCGGAATCTGCGCGGCCATGCCGCCCATCGCATGCGCGCCGCGGCGATGGCAGGTCTTGATCAACAGCTCCGAATACGCCTTCAGTAATGGCTGGGTCATGGTGACCTGGCCGCGTTCGGGCAGTACGCGGTCGCGGTGCGCACGGAAGGTTTTCAGATACGAAAAAATGTAATCCCAGCGCCCGCAATTCAGGCCCACGATGCGTTCGCGCAGCGCGTGCAGAATCTCGTCCATCTCGAACACCGCCGGCAGCGTTTCGATCAGCACGGTGACCTTGATCTGACCATGCGGCAGGCCCAGCATCGCTTCGATATGCGCCAGCGCGGTGTCCCACAACGCAGCTTCTTCCATGCTCTGCAGCTTGGGCAGATACAGATACGGGCCGCGGTCCTTGGCCAGCAGCGCGCGGCCATTGTGGAAGGCAAATAGCGCCGCATCGAACAGGCCGCCGGCCAGCGGCTGGCCGTCGATCAGCACATGCTTTTCGTCCAGGTGCCAACCGCGCGGGCGCACGATCAGTACCGCACGTTCGGCTTCCGGGCGCAGTGCGTAGTGCTTGCCGTTGGGAGCATCGAAACTGAGATCGCCGCGCACCGCCGCAGCCAGGGTGCGCTGGCCGGCCAGCAGGTTGCGCCAGGTCGGGGCGGTGGAATCTTCGAAGTCGGCCATGAACACCTTGGCGCCGGAGTTCAGCGCGTTGATGACCATCTTCGGGTCGGTGGGGCCGGTGATTTCGACGCGGCGGTCCTGCAGCGCCGCCGGCAGCGCGGCCACGCGCCAATCACCGGCACGGATGGCGCGCGTATCGGTGCGGAAGTCCGGCAGCTGGCCGGCATCGAAGGCGGCCTGGCGCTCGCGCCGCTGCGCCAACCGCTGCTGGCGGCCGGGCTCGATCGCCCGGTGCAACGAGACCAGCAAGGCCAGCGCGGCCGCGGGCAGCAGTTCGGACTGACCGGCAACCTGGGTGGTCAGCGAAATGCCGGGGGTGGGGTGGTCGGTGGGACGGGGAGCAAACGCAGTGGCAGCCATGTGGAGGTCCTTGTGCATCCGGACCTGCACCGTGCGCCCACCGCAACTATTTGACAAAGCAGTTTTATCAATGTTGTAAATAAGCTGGACTTATATTGATTGGTTACAACGCATCCTCATGGCGCCAACCCCTCGATTTTCCTACAAATCCGACCGCCTCAAGCCACTGCGCGCGTTCTGCCAGACCGTACGACTGGGCTCCGTCTCAAGGGCAGCTGAGGCGCTATACGTCAGCCAGCCAGCGGTGACGTTGCAACTGCAGGCGCTGGAGCGCGACCTGGGCGTGGCCTTGTTCGAGCGCTCCGGGCGGCGCATGGCGCCCAGCCGCGAAGGCCAACTGCTGTACGACATGGCGCTGCCGCTGGTGGAAAGCCTGGACGGGCTGGAGGCCAGCTTTCGCGAAAAGGTGCGTGGGCTGGATGCAGGCGAGCTCAATATCGCCGCCAACAGCTCCACCATCCTGTACCTGCTGCCGCGCATCGTGGCCAACTTCCGCGCGCGGCATCCGGATGTGCGGCTGACCCTGCACAACGCCATCAGCGCCGACGGCACCGATTTGCTGCGCGAAGACGCGGTGGATCTGGCGATCGGCTCGATGCTGGACGTGCCGGCCGACCTCAACTACGCACCGGTCTACCGGTTCGAGCAACTGCTGATCACCCCGCCCGACCACCCGTTGGCCGGCAAGGCGGAGGTCTCGCTGCAGGATCTGTCGCCGTATCCATTGATCCTGCCGCCACGCCGGCAGGTCACTTACCGTCTGGTCGATCTGATCTTTCAGCAGGCGCGCGTGCCCTACACCGTGGCGCTGGAAGTGGGCGGCTGGGAGGTGATCAAACAGTACGTGGCGATGGGCATGGGCATTTCCATCGTCACCGCGATCTGCGTGACCGAAGCCGACCGCGACAAGCTCGCCACCCGCTCGCTGAAGGATTTTTTCCCCACCCGCAGCTACGGCGTGGTGGTGCGCAAGGGCAAGTATCTGTCGCCGCAGGCACGCGCGTTTATCGAGTTGATCCAGCCGGATCTATTTACCCAGCGCGGGTATGACGAAAGTGGCGATTCGGAGCGTTGAGCCGTCACGTGATCGACGCGATCGCCTGGGTTCGCTGCCGCACCACGCAATGTGAGCGCGCGTCGCCGTCGAGGTGCCACGCATTGCATGTCGATTGCGCAGGCGCCGTGTGCTGTGCACCAAAACCAGCAAACGCGACAAGACGGCGATGCGGGGGGTGTGGCTCTTACGCACCGTTCCAGGCCACATTGCACGCGATGCGTGATCGCGCGAAGCACGACGGCAACGACTTCGACATACACTCGGTGACTGCGCAGCATGCAGCGCAGTCGCCGAGTGGTCTTTCCAAGGGAACGACGGACCGCATGCAGCGCGCTCGACCCACACGCCGAGCCGACTCAACCAATGGAACGTTGACGCTATGAATCCGACCACGTTGTTGCTCGGTGATCCTGGGCGCGGCGCGCCTGTGCGGTGCGTTGTTGCAACGGGTCGGGCCGCCGCCGGTCATCGGTGAAATGGCCGCAGGCCTGTTGCTTGGCCCGATCGCCTTCGGTGCATGGCTTCCGGAGCTGCATGACGCACTGTGCGCCGCGAAGAGTTTGCCGCCGTTGTCGGCGGCTGGCCAATCTGCGCGTGGTGCTTTTCATGTTCGTCGTCGGCGTGGAGCTGCTCGCACCGGAAGGCACCAAGGCGCAGGTGCGCGCGTCGGTGCTGGTTGGGGTGTCGGGCATTGTGTTGCCGCTGGCGCTGGGCGTGGCCGCTGCGCCATGGCTATTCCCGCGCTTCGCACCGCAGGGAATCGGCTTCTGGCCGTTTGCGCTGTTCATTGCGGCAGCGATGTCGGTCACTGCGTTTCCGGTGCTGGCGCGCATCCTCAAGGACCGCAACATGACCCGCACCCCGGCTGGCCGCCTGGCACTGGGCGCGGCGGTCATCGACGACGCCACGGTATGGATCTTCCTGGCGATCGTGCTCACGCTCACCGGCAATACGGCGCATGGCGGCGTGGCGTTTACCGCCATTGGCGCCTTGCTGTTGGTCGCCGGCGTGTTCGGCGTGCTCAAGCCCGCATATGCGCGGCTGCTTTGCCCATGCGCGCACGACGGCCGCTATGCGCCGACCGCACCGGTATGGGTGCTGATCGGCTTGCTGGCTCGTGCGGCGGTGGCCGAGTGGATTGGCCTGCATGCGATTTTCGGCGCATTCCTGTTCGGCATCTGCCTGCCGCGCGAAGACAGTTTGCTGGAACCCCTGGCCGGGCGCATCGAGCCGCTGGCGATCACCTTGCTGATGCCGGTGCTGTTGCCGTTGCCGGCCGGGCCACCAGCCCCGGCGTATTCGCTGGTGCCGGCTTGAGCGGCTTTGTGCTGGTGATTGGCGTAGCGGTGAGCGGCAAGCTGCTCGGCTGCACGTTGGGCGCGCGTCTGAGCGGGCACGATTGGCGCGACAGCCTCACCGTGGGCTCGCTGATGAATGCACGCGGGCTGATAGAACTGGTGGTGATCAAGATCGGCCTGGACAGCGGCGTGATCGGCCGGACCTGTTTACGTTGTTGTTCGGCATGACATTGGTGACCACGGTGATGGCCTCGCCGATGGTGGCCTGGTTTCACGGACGGCGACACACGGCTGCTGGCGTTGGCCTGGAGACTGACCACCCCGCTCCCTGAGTCGCGCGTACCGCGCTGCTGTTGGGGCATGCACGACAGCACGCGCCACGGGTGCAGGATCGTGCTTGCCGATTCTGCTCACCGCCCACACGGGAATGCGTTGGCAGTGTGGTCGCAGGACGCGGCAGGCGCATACGCCAATTCGGTCCGCTCGCCTGCTGCTGCGCCTTTCTCGCCGGTTGGGCTGTGCAGCTTCCAGACCACGGAGCCGGCGACACTACGCTGCAGCGCTGCCGGCACTGAGCGCTCAGCAATCTCCGGCGTTTTCCCACCCGCAGCGGCATGTAACGCTTGTCTTGTAAAACGTCCGGGCAGTGCGCTCACTCGCGCCCGTAAAGCCCCAGAAACATCTCCACCGCCGATTCGACGACCTGCGCCTGCTGGGCGTCCGACAGTGGCGGCTGCCCCAACGCAAGCTGCGGCCAGAACGCAAATCCCTTGACCAGCGCCTGAAACTGCTGCGAGGCGAGGTCCGGGTCCACCGGCGCCAGGCGGCCATCGGCCGGCGCGGCACGCAGCCAGGTGGTGGTGCCCTCTTCCTTGCTGCCCAGTTGGGCCAGCAACGCGCGTGCGCGTTCGGGGGAATGGATGACTTCGGCAATCGCCACGCGCGACAGGTCGATGAAGGCCGCATCGTCGAGCAAGCGTAATTTTGCTGCAGCAATTGCGTCAACTGCGTGCGCAATCCTTGGTCGGTGCGATAGGCCAGGCTCACCACCTCGGCGCTGCGTTGCCACAAGCCGCGCAGGATCTCTCCAAACAACGCATCCTTGCTGGGGAAGTGGTTATAGACGGTGCGCCTGGACACGCCTGCGGCGGCTGCCACGCGGTCCATGCTGGTGGCCTTGTAACCGTGCTGGCGAAACTGCGCGATGGCCGCTTCGACAATGGCGTGGCGCTTGCGGTCGGCGAACGGCTGGGTTGTTCGATGTGGCGCTGATCGAAAATGGCGCTTACGACCAACTGTGGCCGGATGTGCATAGGCGCATGTCCACCACCACGCGACCGCCCGGTTCCAGGGTGGGCTGCATCGAACCGCTGGGCACCTGGTAATGGTTGCCGAACGCGGAACGCGCTGCGGTCATCAGTACCAGCAGCACCAATAGCGGCAACATTCCTTGCGCGACTCGTGTGCGACTGGCGGTGGGCTGGGTTGGTTCATGGGGCACCTACTGATGTGAATAGCCCGATACACCCACAAATAGAAGCGGGATAGCAGGCGGCTATCCCGTTTCGATTGCTGCCTGCAGCGACTCCACACGCATGCGCCAGCGTTGCACACGCATCACCCGGTCACTCACTCGGTCAGCCCACGATCTTCCAGCAGCGCCTTGACGCTGGGATCCCTACCGCGAAACTCGCGGTACAGCGTGGCCGGATCGACGGAGTTACCGCGCGAGAGGATCCTGGCGCGGAAGATATCGCCGTTCTTGCGGTTCAAACCGCCATGTTGCTCGAACCATTCGAAGGCATCGTCGTCGAGCACTTCCGCCCAAAGGTAAGCGTAATAGCTGGCGGCATAGCCCATCTCCCAGATATGGTTGAAATAGCTGCTGCGATAACGCGGCGGCACTTCAGCCATGTCTAGCTTGAAGCGCTTGAGCGCATCGGTTTCGAATTTGCCCACATCCTGCAAGGGTGCATCGGCCGGCAGGGTGTGCCAAGCCAGATCGAGCAGCGATGCCGACAGGGTTTCGGTAGTGGTATAGCCGCTGTTGAAGGTCTTGGCTTTCCTGATCTTTTTTACCAGATCCCCCGGCATTGCAGCACCGGTCTGATAATGCAGTGCGTAATGCGCGAACACGGTGGGATCGGAGGCCCAATGCTCGTTGAACTGCGATGGAAATTCCATGAAGTCGCGCGACGTCTTGGTTCCGGCAACCGCCGAATAGGTCACCTTGGAGAACATGCCATGCAACGCGTGGCCAAACTCATGAAACATGCTGGTGACGTCATCGAAGCTCAGCAGCGCCGGTTCACCTGCGGCCGGCTTGGTGAAGTTGCACACGTTATAGACCACCGGCTTGGCCCCGGTCAGGCCGCTCTGCCCGACGAAGGAGCCCATCCACGCGCCACCGGACTTGCTGTCGCGTTTGAAATAGTCTGCATAGAACAGCGCCATCGAGGTACCGTCCACATCGAACACCTCGTACACCTTCACGTCCGGATGGTAGGTGGGGATGTCGGTACGCTGTTTGAAGGTGATGCCATAGAGTTGCGTGGCGGCGTAAAACACGCCGTTCTGCAGCACATTATCCAGTTCGAAGTAGGGCCGGATCTGTGACTCTTCCAGGTCATACTTGGCCTTGCGCACCTGCTCGGCATAGAAGTCCCAGTCAGAGGCGGCCAACTTGAAACCGCCCTTCTGGGCATCGATGACTTTCTGAATCTCGGCCGCTTCACGGCGAGCCTTGGCCGCGGCCGCCGGCACGGTGTCGGTCAGCAGCTTGAGAGCAGCGTCCGGCGTCTTGGCCATCATGTCTTGCAGTTCGTAAGCGGCATAGCTGTCGTAGCCGAACAGCTTGGCGCGTTGCGCGCGCAACTGCGCCAGTCGCTGGACCGCCTGTCGGGTGTCGTTGTCATCGCCCTGTTCGGTGCGCATCTGCGAGGCCTGCATGATCTGCGCACGCAACGCGCGATCCTTCAGCGAGGCCAGGATGGGCTGCTGGGTGGTGTTCTGCAAGGTCAGCAGATACTTGCCGTCGAGCTTGCGCTGCCTGGCAGCTTCGGCAGCAGCGGCGATATCGCCCTCGCTCAAGCCATCCAGCCGGGCTTTGTCGTCCACCACCACCGCAGCGGCGGCCGTCGCAGCCACCAGCTTTGCGTGGAACTGTGTGGAAAGCGTGGCTTCTTCTACGTTGAGCTTGCGCAAGGTGATCTTGTCGGCATCGGACAACAGCGCGCCGGATGTAATGAAACCTCTGTATGTGATCTCGACCAGACGCTTTTGCTCCGGATTGAGCTTCATCGCATCGGATTGGTCATGGACCGCTTTGATGCGCGCAAACAGCTTGGGATCCAGAAGAATCTCATCACCATGCGCAGACAGCTTGGGGCCGAGCTCCTCCTGAATTTTCTGCCGCGCCGGGTTGGTATCGGCAGAGATCACCCCGGAAAAGATATCCGACACGCGCGATAGCACCTCGCCGCCGCGATCGAATGCTTCGATGGTGTTTTCAAAGGTCGCCGGCTCGGGGTTCGCAGCGATCTTGCGTGCATCCGCAAGTTCCAGCCGCATGCCTTCCTCGAATGCGGGCAAATAATCGCTATCCTGGATTTTGTCGAATGGTGGCGCCTTGAATGGCAGCGTGCTGGTGATCAACAACGGGTTGGGCCTGGCGGCAGGAGACTGGCCGACGGCAGTGTTGTCGGTTGCGGTCGCGGACTGCGTACCTGTAGGATCCTTTCCGGGACAGGCAGCCAGCGCCAGGGAAATGGCAGCTACCAGAATAAGGGGACGCGACATGGAGTAAGTTCCTGCGTGATGGTAGCGGCCGGCAACGTTAATCGGTTTTCCGGCATCGTGTATGTGCTGCCGGACCGATCGGAATGATTGTGTTAAGCATCGCGCCCGTTGCTCGGAAGATGCGATCGCCGCACGTGGTCACCATAACCGGACAGGCCCGATGCTCACAGTCGGACGACCCTAGTGGAAGCGATTATTTGACCGCGCATACGAAACGGGATGGCACCGCCATCCCGTTCCCGTTCACCCATGCACCACGCCGATTTAGTCGGTCAACCCACGGTTCTCCAGCAGTGCCTTGACGCCGGGATCCTTGCCGCGGAAATCGCAGTACAACGGCGCCAGATCGACCATGTTGCCGCGCGAAAGAATCTTGGCGCGGAAGGTGTCGCCGTTCTTGCGGGTCAAACCGCCGCTTTCCTTGAACCATTCGAACGCATCGTCGTCGCGTACTTCCGACCAAAAGTACGCGTAATACCCGGCCGAATAACCGCCGCCCCAGATGTGGTCGAAATAGCTGCTGCGGTAGCGCGGCGGCACTTCGGCCAGGTCCACCTTGAAGCGCTTGAGCGCATCGGCTTCGAACGTGCTCACGTCCTGCAACTGCGCACCACGCACGCAGCTGCGCGCGGCGCCCGTTGCGCATGACGGCTTCTCCAACCCCTGCGGCGCACCGGCATCGGCCAGCACCGACGGGGGAATTCGGATGCAGCGACGTCAGTTCTGTTGTCCGGCAAAGATGGCCCCGGCAGTTTGATTCAATCCGCGCACAATGCGGTCCACCGCTTGGCCTTCATCGCTGCAACGGTTGCGCCGGGTGATTGAACGCGGTGCTCTCGTCGCTCCATGGCGACCACGCCGCCCCTGGACAATGCGTCTAGCTCAGGCTGGTTGACGATCGCATTCCTCGGCACCGGCCACTGGTCGATGTCGCCATTGCATCAAGCGCCAGGAGAAATCTGATGAAACCTGCTGCATCCGCCACTGCGCTCAATCCCACTGTGCCAGCATCGCTTGCGGGCATCCATGAGATTGAAGAGGTACCATCCCCGCACGCATCTCCCAGCCATTCGCCTACCCAGCCCGATGGCGCGTTGACCATGCTCTCGCGTCGCCCGAGCAAGCGCGGCAAGGAGACCGCAGAGGTCACTGCACCTGCCTCGCAGTCGGCCAGCCACTTGCAATCGGTTGGTCTGCAGGTTTCGCAGCCTGCAATGTCGCCAGATCCCGGCAGAGCATCGCTGATGCGACTCAAAGAGCAACTGGCTGCCGACAAACTGCGCCCGGTCGAGCCGCAACTGGCGGCCGCACTCATCAACAAGATGCGGCCGATGAAATTGCCAGACGCCAGCGGCCCGCAGGCACGCGCAGCAACACATGCAGATCTGTTGGGCCGCATCCGCGAGACGGATGCGATGGCTTGGTACAGGGCGCAGGGATTGAGCGAAAGCGAGGTTTCCAACTTGCGACGCACCGCGTTGCTGTCCGGCATGCCCAACCCCACCGGCAGCTTCCTCAACAATGCAATGCAGTACATCGTCTCGCCCTGGATCAGCTACGCAACTCGTCAGCCCTGGGCAGGCGCAGGATTCGGCTTTGCGACAGCGGCCATCGCCGCACCGATGAATGCCGCCCAGCAGTCGGCGGTGGTCAGCCTGTGCGAGTCCATCCGCGAGCATGGCGGTCACGTCATCGTGCCGGACAAGAATCAGATCAACGATAAGCACTGGCTACCGGACCTTGCGAAGGCGCTGGAAAGCCATATCCAGGAATTCAGCGGGTGTTGCGACAGGTTCCGTGCACTCAAGGCCGCCGCAGGCCAGAGCCCCGCGGCGACGGCAACTGCCGACCTCACCGACGCTGCCCACCAATTGCTGCAAGCCGAAGCGCGCCTGCATCAGGCCCAGCACGACTTTGTCATGACCCAGGGTGCGCACGACCGGCAATGGAAGGGCAATCGCTGGCAAGCCATCCCGCGCATCCTGCGTTCGCCAGTGGCGGGCACGCTGGGCCTGCTCAGCAAGACCGGGGCAATGCGGGCGCTGTCGCCGACCGCGCAGACCGTCGGCGCCCTGCTGATGACAGCTGCGCAGCATGTGGCCGCTGGCTTCGACGAACAGGCAAAACAGGACTACAACAACAAGCTCAATCTGCTCTACGCCGATGTACTGACCGAAACAGGCAAGTCGAAACTTGCACGTGGCGAACCGGTTGCGGCAGAGGAGATCGATCAGAGCAAACTCCGCGGACTGATCCAGTCTCCAACGCAGGCTCTAGTGAAACGCGTCATCACAGGTCTGGTCTCCCTGGAAAAAGCGCTCAAGGCTGAGCTCGCCGCATCGCCCTCACCACAGGGGACGCCAGACACCGACGATCTGGATCTGGAATCTGGTCACGGTGCCGGCCCGGCGAAGGCTCTGAAACTGCTGAGCCAGGATCTACAATCCTTGCGCGATGGCAGGTTGGACGAACTCGACCCCGACGGCGTCGCTGCAACGTTGCTCCTCGGCGCCGAGAAGTCGGTGGTGTCGGACCAACTGATCGGCGATATCGTCAAGAAATATACCTCGCGCGAGTTCTCGGCGCAGACCGCCCAACGCATTGGCCAAATGTTCCATCTCGGCGTGCTGGGCAGCGCGGCGTCCTCGGTGATCGGCAAGGCCAGCTCCGCAGCGCAGGGCGGCACACGCAACGTACCGACCGCGCAGACTCTGGCGATCTCCGCACTGTCGGGAGCCATGGCTGCGGTCGGCGCGCTGAATCAGCACACCGCCATCACTGTCAAGAACAATCGCCGCGAGGGCGGCACCGACATCGGATTGAAGCAGCAAGTCATTCGCGGCGTGATGGGGGGCGCCAACGAAGCGCTCTCCCAGCGTCGGGCAACCAAGGCGAGTCGAGCGATCAACGCGCTTCTGCAGCACAACGATGTGGAGGATTTGTTGGGTCAGGCCAGGGCGCTCGTCCAGCAGTCCGGTGCCACGTCATCCGCAGCGCAGGCCGCTGCAACGCTGACCCTGCCGCAGGCGGTGGAACAGCTGCGTCCGGGAATGCCGCCCACGTCGCAGTCGCACGAAGTGAGCGTGCAGATCGGGGACGAGTAGGCACCACCGCAAGCGAGATGATGCGGCGCCTGTCGCGGCGATACATCAAAAGCGACGCAACAAAAGCGGGATGGCCGCAAGCCATCCCGTTTCGATCATCGTCGGTATCCGCGCGCGTGATGCACGCGGGTTGGCTCACTCGGTCAGGCCACGGTTTTCCAGCAGTGCCTTGACGCCGGGATCCTTGCCGCGGAAATCGCGGTACAACGTCGCCAGATCGACCGTGTTGCCGCGCGAAAGAATCTTGGCGCGGAAGGTGTCGCCGTTCTTGCGGGTCAAACCGCCGTTTTCCTTGAACCATTCGAACGCATCGTCGTCGAGTACTTCCGACCAGAAATACGCGTAGTACCCGGCCGAATAACCGCCGCCCCAGATGTGGTCGAAATAGCTGCTGCGGTAGCGCGGCGGCACTTCGGCCAGGTCCACCTTGAAGCGCTTCAGCGCGTCGGCTTCGAACTTGCTCACATCCTGCAATGGCGCGTCGGCCGGCTGGGTGTGCCAGGCCAGATCCAGCAGCGCCGCCGACAGGTATTCGGTGGTGGCGTAGCCGCTGTTGAAGGTCTTGGCCTTCTTGATCTTCTCCACCAGCTCGGCCGGCATTGCCGCGCCGGTCTGGTAGTGCTTGGCGTAGTTGGCGAAGACCTTGGGGTCGGAGGCCCAGTGCTCGTTGAACTGCGAGGGGAATTCCACAAAATCGCGCGAGGTGCTGGTGCCGGCGATCGAGGGGTACTTCACCTTGGAGAACATGCCGTGCAGCGCGTGGCCGAACTCATGGAACAGCGTGGTGACGTCGTCGAAGCTGAGCAAGGCGGGCTGGCCGGCGGCCGGCTTGGTGAAGTTGCACACGTTGTAGACCACCGGCTTGGCACCTGTGAGGCCGTCCTGCTCGACGAACACGTCCATCCACGCACCACCGGACTTGCTGTCGCGCTTGAAGTAGTCGGTATAGAACAGCGCCATCGAGGTGCCGTCGGCATCGAAGACTTCATACACCTTCATGTCGGCGTGATAGGTGGGGATGTCGGTGCGCTGCTTGAAGGTGATGCCGAACAACTGCGTGGCGGCATAGAAAACGCCGTTCTGCAGCACGTTGTCCAGTTCGAAATACGGCTTGATCTGCGACTCGTCCAGGTCGTACTTGGCCTTGCGCACCTGCTCGGCGTAAAAGTCCCAATCGGAGGCGGCGAGCTTGAAGTCGCCCTTCTGAGCATCGATGACCTTCTGCATCTCGCCCACTTCGCGGCGCGCCTTGGCGGTGGCGGCCGGCACGGTGTCGGTCAACAGCTTGAGCGCGGCGGCCGGGGTCTTGGCCATCTGGTCGCCCAGGCTGTAGGCGGCGTAATTGTCGAAGCCAAGCAACTTGGCTTTTTGCGCACGCAGCTGGGCCAGGCGTTGGATGGTCTGGCGGGTGTCGTTGGCATCGCCCTTTTCTGCACGGGTTTCGGAAGCCTTCAATACCTCGGCGCGCAGCGCGCGATCCTTCAGCGACGCCAGCACCGGCTGCTGGGTGGTGTTCTGCAAGGTGAGCAGATACTTGCCATCGAGCTTGCGTGCCTTGGCGGCATCGGCGGCGGCGGCAATGTCGCCCTCGCTCAGGCCATCGAGTTTGGTCTTGTCGTCCACCACCACCGCACCGGCGGCCGATGCGGCCACCAGACGCGTATGGAACTGGGTGGAGAGCGTGGTTTCTTCGACATTGAGCTTGCGCAGGCTGTCCTTGTCGGCATCTGAGAGCTGCGCACCGGCGCGTACCAGTTCTTCGTAATGGCGCTCGACCAGACGCTGCTGCTCCGGCTCCAGGTTCAGCGTGTCGCGCTGGTCATAGATGGTTTTGACGCGCGCAAAGAGCTTGGGGTCGAGATTGATTTCGTCCTGATGCGCTGCCAGCTTGGGCGCGATCTCTTCCTGGATCTTCTGGCGTGCGTTGCTGGTGTCGGCCTGCACCAGCCCGAAGAAGATGCGCGACACGCGCGTGAGCGTTTCGCCACCGCGTTCCATCGCTTCGATGGTGTTGTCGAAGGTGGGCGCTTCGGGGTTGTCGGCGATCTTGCGGATGTCGGCCAGATGCAGGCGCATGCCTTCTTCGAACGCGGGCAGATAATCGCTGTCCTTGATCTTGTCGAACGGCGGCGCCTGGAACGGCAGCGTGCTGGCGGTCAGCAGCGGGTTCGAAGCAGCGTCTGCGGCCGGGGCAGTGGCGGTGTTTGCGGGCACGGTGGTGGGCTCCTGGCCGGACGACTCTTTTCCAGAACAAGCAGCCAGTGCCAGGGTGATGGCAGCGGCCAGAACGACGGTACGCGACATGGCGTGTGATTCCTGAGTGGGTACGGCAGCCGGCCACGCTAGCGGGTTTATGCGGCGCCGGCATGTGCCGTTGGCTGGGGGATCGATGCCTGAATGCGCGGCGTTCACTCCCGATTGCGCGGTGCGCCGGTGGCGGGCCGGCACTACGCCGGCCCAGCCTTCAAAGCGTCTCGTCCTTGAAAATCGCCACGTGCGGGGTGCCGTCGGCACCGATCCAGCCGCGGTACATGCCCTGCGTATTGAACGGGAAGGCGATGTTGCCCTGCGCGTCCAGCGCAATGGCGCCGCCGTCGCCGCCGGCGCTGGGAATCTCCTGGTCGATCACCGTTTCGGCCGCCTGTTGCAACGACTGGCCGGCGTATTTCATGCGTGCGCAGATATCGTAGGCGGCCACGGCGCGGATGTAGAACTCGCCCCAGCCGGTGCCCGACACTGCGCATTGGCGGTTGGCATAGGTGCCGGCGCCGATGATGGGCGCATCGCCGACGCGGCCATAGCGCTTGTTGGTCATGCCGCCGGTTGAGGTACCGGCGGCCAGATGCCCGTCGCGATCCAGCGCCAGCGCGCCGACGGTGCCGAAGTGCTTGGCGGTTTCCAGATCCAGCGCGGCCTGCGCCGTGCGGTCGCCGGCTTCGGCCTTGCGCGCTTTTTGCAATTGCTGCCAGCGCTTGTCGGTGCGGAAATAGCTCGGGTCGACCAGGGTGATGCCTTGCTCGCGTGCGAACGCTTCAGCGCCATCGCCGACCAGCATCACGTGTTTGGAATGGTCCATGACGCTGCGCGCCAGCTGGATCGGATTCTTGACCGTGTGCACGCCGGCAATCGCCCCGGCCTTGCCGCTGGCGCCATCCATGATGGCCGCATCCAGTTCGTTCTTGCCGTCATGGGTGAACACCGCACCGCGCCCGGCGTTGAACTGCGGCGCATCCTCCAGCACGGTGATGGTGGCGGCCACTGCATCCACCGCGCTGCCGCCACGCGTCAACACCGCATGCCCGGCGCGCAGCGCGCGTTGCATGGCTTCGCGTGCCTGGGTTTGTTCGTCGGGCGAGAGGCTGGATTTCTCCACGCCCGCGCCGCCATGGATCACCAGCATGGGTGTGGCTGCGAGCACCGGGCCGGTAGCAAGCAATAGAGAGAGCGACAGACACAACGCGCGTGCGGAAGAGGCAATCATGGAGTTTCTCGATGGAGTGAACGTTCGACGAAAGACGCACCGCGCTCAGCAACCCACAGCCAGCGATCCGTCAGCCGTGCACCGGATCCCTCACAACGTGTCGCGATGCTTGCCGCGCCACGGCCGGTACCAGGTGCGAATGGCGGAGATATCGGCGGCCATGTCGTTACCGGTCCAGAACGGCTCGCCGATGCCCACGGTCTTGCTGGGGTAGTCGAAATACACCGGCAGGATCGGCACCTGGGAATCGGAGGCGATCTTCCAGAAACCGGCTTTCCAGTTTTCCACGCGCTTGCGCGTGCCTTCTGGTGTGATTACGTACCACATCTGCTCGGAGTTGCGGATCAGCCGCACCGCCTGGCCGATGGTTCCCTGCGGCGAGCTGCGGTCCAGCGGGATGGCGCCAAGCTTGCGCAGCAGCGGGCCGAGCGGCCACCAGAACAACTGCGATTTACCGAGCACACGCACATCGAAGCCCAGCGCAAACTTGGCCGCAAAGCCCACAAAGCCGTCCCAGTTGGACGAATGCGGGGCTACGATCATCACCAGCTTGGGTTCGTCGGGCAGCCGCCCAAGCAGGCGCCAACCGGTCAGGCGCAACGCGGTGCGGCCCAGCCAGCGGCCGAAACGGCCGTGCGCACGCGGCATTCTGGGCGGGGATGGCTGCAGCAGGATATTGGCCTGTGTTACCGGTGGCAACGACGGGTCGGGTTGACTCACGCTTACTCCCAGTGGGACGCAGAGCGTCCACGCTTGATATGGCTGCGCTCACGCTTGGCATCCAGCCGCCGCAGCTTGGCACCGTGACTCGGCTTGGTGGCGACCCGGCGCTTGGGCACCGACAGGCACGCACTGATGATTTCGGCCAGCCGCTCGCGCGCATCGTCGCGGTTGCGGTCCTGGGTACGGAAGCGCTGCGCGTCGATCACCAGCACGCCCTCGGCGGTCATGCGGCGGTCGCGCCGCGACAGCAGGCGTTCGCGCAAGGGTTCGGGCAGCGACGGCGACCCGGCCACGTCGAAACGCAGCTCCACCGCAGTGGACACCTTGTTGACGTTCTGCCCACCTGCGCCGCTGGCACGCACGAAGCGTTCGACGAGTTCGCTGGGCGGAATCGTCAGGCTGGGGGTGATCTGGATCGGGTCGCTGGCCATTGCGCCGATTGTATCGGCAGCGGCGTGGACGCGCGCGCGAACGCCGGCTTCCCGTATGCTGCGGCCGGTTCCCCCGCTTGCAGGATGCTCCGATGACACCTTCTTTTTCGCTCGCTGCCGCGCGCGGCCTTGCCCGCCGGCTGCTGCTGTCGACCCTGCTGGCGGTGGCCGCCCCGGCTGCCCTGGCGCAAGCGCCCAGCGATGCCGACATCAACCGCCTGCTAGCCGCCTCGCGCGCGCAGACCATGCTGGACACGATGCTGCCGCAGATCGAAGCCATGCAGCAGCAGCAATTTGCCCAGCTCACCGCGCAACGCCAGCTCGACGCCGACCAACAGGCGCAGCTGCAACGCATCCAGGAGCGCACCCGCCAGACGGTGCGCAAGGCGCTGTCGTGGTCGGAGCTGCGGCCGATGTATGTGGACATCTACAAGCGCTCGTTCTCGCGCGAGGACGTGCTGGCCATGGCCGAGTTCTACGAGAGCTCGGCCGGCCAGAGCCTGCTCGACAAGACCCCGGCCCTGACGCAGAACCTGATGGGCGCGATCCAGCAGAAGATGCTGCCGCTGTTTGCCGACCTGCAGAAGGATCTGGAGAAGATCGTCAACGAGCCGGCGCCGGCGAAGAAGCCCTGAGGGGCGGGGATTGGGGTTTCGAGATTGGGGAGTGGTCAACTGCACGAGGCTTCGCCCGTACCCTCATCCGCCCCTGCGGGGCACCTTCTCCCGGCGGGAGAAGGAAGCATTCCACACGCGTGAGCTTCTTCTGCAGGAGCAATACGGTACGCATGCAACGCCCCTCTCCCTGCGGGAGAGGGATTGGGGTGAGGGTACGGTGCGAAGCCCTCGCGTTGTTCAACTGCACGAGGCTTCGCCCGTACCCTCATCCGCCCCTGCGGGGCACCTTCTCCCGGCGGGAGAAGGAAGCATTCCACACGCGTGAGCTTCTTCTGCAGGCGCAATACGGTACGCATGCAAAGCCCCTCTCCCTGCGGGAGAGGGGTTGGGGTGAGGGTACGGGGCGAAGCCCTCGCGTTGTTCAACTGCACGAGGCTTCGCCCGTACCCTCATCCGCCCCTGCGGGGCACCTTCTCCCGGCGGGAGAAGGGAAGCGTCGGCTTGCGCGGCCGAGCTTGTGGTGGACGACAGCGGCTCGTGCATGTACGTCCCTGCTGGACGAGAAGGCACTGCTTGCACGCCATTGACGGAAGTGTCTTGGAGCGCCCGCGCTGCTGGCGCGGGCCGGGGCGCGGGCCGGAGCGCGCAGCGGGGGTTGGGGTGAGGGTACGCTTGCCCGGACGCGTTGCCGCCGGCCACTGCGGCATCGACAGACCGCTGGGCACCCCTGCATCACTGCGCGAGTGACATCGCCTGCAACCCCGCCACATCCCACCCAAACAACGCACACGCCTTGGTGAATTCCGCATCCAGCGGCGCGGTGACGCTGATGCGCCTGCCATCGGCCGGATGCGGAAATTCAAGCCGTTCGGCATGCAGCAACATGCGGTGGATGCCGAGCATGCGGAAGCTGCGGTTGTGGCGACCGTCGCCGTGGCTGGTGTCGCCGATCATGTGATGCGACAGATGCTTCATGTGCCGGCGAATCTGCCGGAAGCGGCCGGTCTGCGGCTGGCAGCGCAGCAGTGCATAGCGTGAGGTGGTGAAACCGGTGGAGGGAATCTCCAGCTCGCCGGTGGCCAGACGCTGGAAATGCGTCACCGCCGGCTTCTTGACCGGCTTGCCGGGGCCACCATCCAGAGCGTGATCGACGATGAAGCGCTCCTCGGCCGGCCAGCCGCGGCAGACGGTGAGATAATTTTTATCCACCTCGCCCGCCATCAGGGCCTTGCCCAGCGCACTGGCGCTGTCGCGGTCGAACGCCAACAGCAGGCAACCGCTGGTGGCGCGGTCGAGCCGGTGCACCAGAAAGATCGGCTTGCCCAACTGCTCGCGCAGGCGGTCGGCCAGGAAGTCGTCCTCCCCGCGCGCCAGCTTGCTGTCGTGGACCATCAGGCCCGCGGGTTTGTCGACGACGGCCAGGACAGCGTCCTGGTGGAGAATCTGCAACTGCTTGGGGGATATGCTCACCGGCGGATTATCGCCGACACCGCGTCCCACTGCGCCGCCACACGCGCAGCCGCTGACCGCATCAAACCGTCCAAGCAGGCGCGCGAGCGGGAGTCGAAACTGCGGACTAACGACGCAGCCAGGCCACCAGCAGGGCAACCGAACCCGCGCCGCCGCTGATCCAGCTCCAGACCGGCACCGTGCCCAGATACCAGCCATCCGGATGCAGGCCGTAGAGCACGGCGGCCACCACCAGCAGCCCGCTGCCGGTGATGGCGGTGACCACGCGCGTCTGCAACTTGCGCAGGCTCACATCCAGCGCGCGCAACTCCGCCGAGCGGATATCGAGCTGATGGCGGCCTTCCACCTGCTGCTTCAACCAGCTGTGCACCAACCGCGGCATGTCCGGCGCATGGGTCATGATTTCCGGCAACCGCTTGCCCAGTTCGCGCAACGCACGGCGCGGGCTGTAACGCTCGCGCAGGATGCGTTCGAGTACCGGCCGCGCTACCGCCCAGATGTCCAGTCTGGGATCGAGTTGCCGGCCCACGCCTTCGATATTGAGCAGCGTTTTCTGCAGCAGGATCAGCTGCGGCTGCAGCGTCAGCTCATAGCGCTGCGCCACACGGAACAATTTGATCAGCACCTGCGCCAGCGAAATCTCCGACAACGGCCGGGTGAAATACGGCTCGCACACCGAGCGTGCGGCCGCTTCCAGTTCGTCGATGCGCACGTTGTTCGGCATCCAGCCCGCCTCGACGTGCAACTCGGCCATGCGGCGGTAATCCTTGTGGAAGATCGCCATGAAGTTCTCGGCCAGGTAGTACTGATCTTCCTGCGAGAGCTGGCCCATGATGCCGAAATCCAGCGCGATGAAACGCGGATTGAGCCGCCGCTCCGGGTCCGAATCGACCCAGATGTTGCCGGCGTGCGCATCGGCGTGGAAAAAGTTGTCGCGGAACACCTGCGTGTAGAACACGCGCACGCCCTTGGCCGCAAGCGCCTTGCGGTCGATGCCGGCGGCATCGAGCTTGGCGATGTCGTCGGAGGGAATGCCGTACACACGCTCCAGCGTGAGCGCGCGCTCGGCGGTGTGCGACCAGATCACTTCCGGCACGTACAGATCGTCCGAGCCTTCCCAGAACCGGCGCAATACGCTGGCATTGGCGCCTTCGCGCTGCAGATCCAGTTCGGCCGTCAAGGTGCCTTCGATCTCGGCCACCACTTCGCGCGGACGGATCTTGTCGGCGCGCGGATGGGTGCGTTCGACCAGGGTGGCCAGCGAGTGCAGCAGCGCGATGTCGGCATCGATCTGGCGCTCGATATCCGGGCGCAGCACCTTGACCACCACCTCGCGGCGCACGCCGTTGGCATCCGGCGGCAACGTGGCGGCGTGTACCTGCGCGATCGAGGCCGACGCCAGCGGCACGGTGTCGAAGCTGGCAAACGCCACGCTCACCGGCAGGCCGAGCGCGCCTTCCACGATCAGCCGCGCGGCCTCGCCGTCGAACGGCTTGACCCGGTCCTGCAGCAGGGTGAGTTCTTCGGCCACATCGGCGGGGATCAGATCGCGACGGGTGGAGAGAATCTGCCCGAACTTGACGAAGATCGGGCCCAGCTCCTGCAGCGCCAGGCGCAGCCGCGCACCACGCGATTGCGCCGCGATTTCGGCACTGGCCCGCGGCACGAACGGCTTGGCCAGCCGCAGCCAGCGCTCGGCCGGGGTGCCTTCCAGCAAGGCATCCAGGCGGTAGCGCAGGATCACCCGGCCGATGCGGCTTGCCCGCAGGATCGCCTTCATGCCGCGCCTCCGCTCGCACGCAGCCGGCTCACGCGCGCGGCCAGCCGTTCGACATCGTCGCGTAGCTCGTCCACGTCGTCGTGGAAGGCTTCGAGCTCGGCGCGCGGCACCACATCGCGCGATTCTTCGGTGACGAATTCGGCCGCGCTGTGCGCCAGATCCGCCGCGCTACGACGTGCCTGCTGCAACGCGGTGCGCACCGCGCCGGCGATCTGCACGCCCAGGATCTCGCCGAACACCGCCACGAACGGCAGTTGCCAATCCGGGTCGAAACGGCCGGCCAGCTGCTGCAACTGACGCGCCAGCTCCGCATCGCCGGAGACCTTGAGCCGCCCCGCCGGCGCACCGCTGCGGCGCGCGTTGGCCAGGAACGGCAGCTGCCCGAGCAAGCCGGCCAGGCTGCTGCGCACCGCCAGATCCGGTTCCTGCGCCTGGTCGACCGGGCCGACCAGCAACCGGCGCTCATGCACGCGGATCTGCAGGGCCAGCGCGGGCGCGTCCAGGGTCAGTGCGATGCGCTGGCCTTCCAGCGGCAGCAGGGCCTCGCGGGTGTCCGGGTCCAGCGCCAGCGCGCGGTTGAGCGCTGCCTGCAGGGCCTGGCCGGCGAGCGGCTTGAGGGAATTGAAGAGTGATCCGGGCATGCCCGCATTCTACCGTCCCTGCATGTCGCAGCTGGCTGACGATGCGAACGGCGCATGCCCCTTGGTTCGGCGCGTGGTCATGACAACGGCAACGGGGTTAGCGCTGGCACCAGGCGGCCGCGCGTCTTGCCAGCCCCGCGTGAGGCGGCGCGTGTCACGGCGGTATTCGAGCGTGCTCGGCAGTGCGTCTGCCTCGCACGACCCGCACGAGTGCCAGGCGCACTTTCGCTGGCGCCTACCGCACAGGCATCCTGGCGCCCTCATTCGGCGGTAGCAGGAGCAGGCAATGCGCAAGATTCGGGTCGGTCTCATCTTCGGCGGCAAGTCTGCCGAGCACGAGGTCTCGCTACAGTCGGCGCGCAACATCCTGGATGCGCTGGACCCGCAGCGCTTCGAGCCGGTGCTGATCGGCATCGACAAGCAAGGCCACTGGCACGTCAACGACCCCGACAGCTTCCTGCTCCATGCCGACGACCCGGCACGCATTGCACTGCATCGCAGCGGTCGCGGGGTGGCGCTGCTACCGGGCGCGCAACAGCAGCAATTGCAGCCCATCCAGCCGGGGCAGGCACTGGCGCAGATCGATGTGGTGTTTCCCATCGTGCACGGCACCCTGGGTGAAGACGGCTCGCTGCAGGGGTTGCTGCGCATGGCCAACCTGCCCTTTGTCGGCTCCGGCGTGCTCGGCTCGGCAGTGGCGATGGACAAGGACATGGCCAAGCGCGTGCTGCGCGATGCCGGCCTGGCGGTGGCGCCGTTCGTCTGCTTCAACCGCCACACCGCTGCGCAGGCCGATGTGGCGGCATTGATCGCGCAGCTGGGCCTGCCGCTGTTCGTCAAGCCGGCCAACCAGGGCTCGTCGGTTGGCGTCAGCCAGGTGCGCACGGCCGACGAGTTCGCCGCCGCACTCGCATTGGCCCTGGCGTACGACCACAAGGTGTTGGTGGAGTCGGCGATTGCCGGCCGCGAAATCGAATGCGCCGTCCTGGGCAATGCCGCGCCCCAGGCCAGCGTCTGCGGCGAAGTGGTGGTGCACGACGCGTTCTATTCGTACCAGACCAAATACATCAGCGAACACGGTGCCGAGATCGTGATTCCGGCCGACATCGATGCGCAGACCCAGCAGCGCATCCAGCATATTGCGGTGCAGGCCTACCAGGCGCTGGACTGCGCCGGCATGGCGCGTGTGGATGTCTTCCTGTGCGCCGATGGGCGCATCGTGATCAACGAGGTCAACACGTTGCCGGGCTTCACCCGTATCAGCATGTATCCGAAATTGTGGCAGGCAAGCGGGCTGGACTACACAAGCCTGATCACGCAGTTGATCGAGCTGGCATTGCAACGGCACGCCGACGACCAGTTGTTGCGTAGCGCGGTCGAACCGCACTGATGGCGATGCCGCCGCGACACCGCGCATTAACCGCTGCATCGCTCGCATTCGGCACTGCGCATCGCACTGCGTTGTCTGTGCTGCATGCGGGTGCAGCTATGCAAAGCGGCTGTCTTCAGCTGAAACCTGCATACATGCGGCCATAAACGCACATGGCCCGCCTCCTTGCGGAAGCGGGCCATGTGAGCGCCGATCGGCAGCGCCGCTGCCGTGACGTGTCGCGTTTAAGCGTTATACCTTGCCGCGACGGAACATCGAGATCACTGCCAGGATCAGGAACACCACGAACAGGATCCAGGCGATATTGGTCGCCGCACCGGCGATACCACTGAAGCCCAGCACGGCAGCAATGATGGCGATGACGAAAAAGATGATGGCGTAATGCAGCATGGCAATGGTTCCAAAAAGTTGTCGTGCCGAATCGGCGCAGACGTATCTTGTGGATGTGCCGGTCTTTATCGAGTGATGGCGATGTCGTTGGAAGATGAGGATCGCAGCCGATTGAGCCCTTCATCGATGCTGATGCGCGGCACATAGCCGAAGTCGCGACGCGCCGGCTCCATGCTGTACCAATGTGGCGTGCACAGCTGCTCCACCAGAAACCGCGTCAACGGCATCTCGCCTGGCAGACGCAACAGTGGCCACAGCGTTTCGCATACGGCACCGATGCGGTACGCGGTCTTGAACGACAGCGAGCGCGTCACCGCCGGTGCATCCACGGCAGCCAGCAAACGATTGAGCAACTCGCGCATCGGCAACGGTTCGCCGTTGGAAATGAAGTACGCCTTGCCTGCGCAGGCAGCGCCTGCGGCAAGGTGGTCGAGCGCATCGAAATGCGCCTGCGCAGCATTGTCGATGTACGTGCTGTCGACCAGATTGCTGCCATCGCCGACCATGCGCAGACGGCCGGCACGGGCACGCGCTGCCAGGCGCGGCAGCAAGTGATTGTCGCCCGGCCCCCAGATCAGCCGCGGACGCAAGGCGATGGTTGCCAGTTGCGCATCGTTGGCTGCCAGCACCGCACGCTCGGCAATCGCCTTGGTTGCCGCGTAAGCCGCGCGCAGATCTTCGCCATACGGCACTTCGTCGGCGCCGAGCCCTTCCACCGGGTTGGTGGCGCGATGGGTCACGCTGGGCGTGGAGGTGTAGATCAACCGTGGCACGCCGTTGGCGCGGCAGGCATCGATCACGTTCTGCGTGCCCACCACGTTGGCCTGGTGATAGCTGTCGTAACTGCCCCACGCACCGGCCTTGGCGGCGTTATGAAACACCGCATCGATGCCGGCGAAGGCATGCTGCACCGCTTGCGGGTCGGCCAGGTCGCCACGGATCTGGCCCACGCCCAGCGTCTGCAGCACCGGATAATCGCCGCGCTGGAAGCTCACCACCTCGTGCCCACGCGCGCGCAAACCGCGGCACAACGCCTGGCCAAGAAAGCCACCACCACCGGTCACCAGAATCCGCACGCACCACCTCCCTTGCAAGAACCTAAAAAAGAACGGCCACCCGCGCGCGTGGCGCTACACGCCGACGCAGCGCCGTTACGCAGCAGCCGATGACGCACGCTGCTGCGCCGCCCAGACCGCCAGCGTTTCCCGGCCGATCTTGGCGTTATGCCGAATATCCACAGGGAAGCCGGGATGACGCAGGAAACGCGCGATGCCTGCGGTATGCGGATGTGCCGCCCCCAGCGCGCGCAAGTCGGGTTGCACCTGCGCAAATGCCGACGCCGCCACGCCCGGCTGCAACTCCACGCACAGCACCGGCTGCTGGTGACCGAGTGCGCCCACGCCCACCAGCGCGGTGCGGCGCACCTGCGGATGTACGTTGAACACCGGCTCCACCTGTTCGGTGTACAGCGCAGCGCTGGCGGTTTCCACGCGGTGGGTCTTGCGCCCGCAGAACCACAGCCGCCCTTCGGCATCGAAGTAACCCACATCGCCCATGCGGTGCACGATGCGCTCGCTGCCATCACTGCGGCGCTCGCGGATCTTGGCAATGCGCGTGGCCGCATCGCGATTGAAATAGGTATCGGTGGTAGTGGGACCGGCGACGGTGATCTCGCCGACCTCGCCCGGCGCCAGCACGCGCACGCCGCGCCAGTCGGGAATGGCCGCATCGTCGATGGCGATGATGCGCACCTCATTGGGCGCAACCACCTGCCCCACGCAGGTGCCGGCACCGGCTTCGGTGGCCGCGCGTGTGGCGTCCAGGGTGCGGCCTTCGATCGCCGCCACCGGCAGGCATTCGGTGGCGCCGTACGGCGTCCAGAATTGCGCATCGGCCGGCAACAGCGCGCGGATCTTCGCCACCACGTCCGGTGGCACCGGCGCACCGGCCGAGGTGGCCAGGCGCACGTTGGGAAGCGGCTGCCCATAGTCGGCCAACACGCGCATCAGCGCAGGCGAGCCGAACAACTGGGTGACACCGAAGCGCGCGATGGCATCGTGCAACTTGCGCGGGTCGGCGGTGGCCGGGCGCGTCGGGTCCATGTCCGGAATCACCGAGGTCAGCCCCAGCGCCGGGTCGAACAAGGCGAATGGCGGAAACGTCGGCAGATCCACGCCGCCGGGCTGCATGTCGAACGCGTTGCGCAGCAATTCGATCTGGCCGACAAAGTGCCGGTGGCGGTACACCACCCCCTTGGGCACACCGGTCGAGCCGCTGGTGAACAGGATCGCGGCCACATCGTCGGGCGCGGTGTCGGCCAGCTGGCTACCGGCGCCGGCGCCATCGCGCTCCACGTGCGCCAGCGTCACCCCGCCCCAGCCGTAACGTCCGCCGACGGTAACAATCTGTTTGGCCGAGCGCGCCCAGCGCAGCAAGCGGCGCGCCAGCTGCGCCAGCGGAATGCCGATAAATGCCTGCGGCTGCGCTTCGTCCAGGCATTGCTTGAGCGCACGCTTGTCGATGCCTGGATCCACCAGCACCGGCACCGCGCCAGCCTTGAACAGGGCGAACATCAGCAGGAAGAATTCCGGCGACGGCCGCACCATCACCACCGCGCGCGCGCCGCGCCCGATGCCGTGCAGCGCCAGGCCTGCGGCAATCGCATCGCTGCGCGCGTCCAGTTCGGCATAGCTCAAGGTCACATCGTAGGCCGCGAATCCATTGGCGCCACGGGCACCCGGGCAGCGAATGGCGATTTGATCGGGGCGCTCGCGCGCCAGTTGCGGCAAGGTGGCCGCGATATTGCAGAGAGTCGTCATCTGCGCATTATCACCCATGCGCCAATGGCACCGGTCGCTTGCGGGGCTGCTTGCGGGAATTGCGAGAACGCAAGGCGCGCGCGCGGGCCGCCACATCGCACAGGTCCGTGGCGCGTTGATGCGCAGCCGCCGCCGCACACGCTATCGCAGTGCGCATGCATCGCATGGCGCACCCAACACATCACGCGCTGGCCGTGGGACGTCCATGCGGCGCAGACCACATCTGAATCGCTAACCGGCCGTCATCGCGCGCCCCTTGTTTCGCGCCGTGGTTCGGTCAGAATGCCGCGCTCCCCACGCGATTTCGCCGCGCCAGGCCCGGCATTCCATGGCACACCCCTGCCTTACCTGCGGCGCCTGCTGCGCCTATTTCCGCGTCAGTTTCCACTGGAGCGAAGCCGACCCCGCATTGGGTGGCAGGGTGCCGATCGAGTTGACCGAATCGTTGCGCACGCATGAGCGCGTGATGCGCGGCACCTCGCAATCGCAGCCACGCTGCATCGCCCTGGATGCCGACATCGGCCGGTATAGCCGCTGCAGCATCCATGACCGGCGCCCGTCGTCCTGCGCCGCCGTCCCGGCCTCGCTGGAATTCGGGCTGCGTAGTGCACAGTGCGATAAATCGCGCCTGGCGCATGGCCTGCATGCACTGACCGAGGCCGACTGGGCTGGCGTGGACGATGCGCAACGCAATCCGTTGCCGGTGCTGTAACGCGTCAGCGCAACACGCACGCAATGCGTCCCTGAAGACCGCCGACGCATAGCCTGCACGACCGCTCCGCTGCGTCGCCTTGCACGGCCCGCATCTGCTTGGCACGGCTCGCAGCTGGCGAGCACGTGCGATCTAATGCCGGCGGTAGCGCGTTACATCAGCGGATTGCGCTCCAGAAACGTACGGATCGCCGGCACCAGCACCTCGTGCTTGTCTTCCAGCACGTAGTGATTGGCATCCTCGAACGCGGTGACTTCGGCATTCGGCAGCGCCTTGCGAAAGCCGGCCAGGAAGTGCTTGTCGAAGCAGATATCGCGCAAGCCCCAGGCGATGAAGGCCGGGCGATCGGCGAACGCGGGCAACGCCTGCGCCGAGCGCTCCAGTAACGACCAGCCCTTGTCGGCCGGCGACAGCGGGATGTCCTGCATGAAGCGGATGGTGGAGATGCGATTGCGCCAGGTGTTGTACGGCGCCACGTAGGCGCGACGCACATCGGCCGGCATCCGCCGCGATACGCCAAACCACGAAGCGCCGGACGAAAACGCATTGAAGGTGCGGATAAACCACTCGCCCGGCCGCCAATGCCGGCCCATCGCGATCTGCCACGGCATCGGCTTTTCCGGCGGCAACGGGAATGCGGCGGTGTTGGTGATCACCAGCCGCCTGACCTGCGCGTGATGCGACAACGCCCAGCCAAAGCCGATCATGCCGCCCCAATCGTGCACCGCCAGCGTGACCGGCCCGCTGATACCCAAATGCCGCAACAGCGTGTCCAGATCGTCCACGCGCGACTGCAGCGTGTACGCGTAACGCGGCTGCGCATCAGGCGCATCGTCCGGCTTGTCGGACAAACCCATGCCGATGTGGTCGGGCACGATGCAGCGGTAGCGATCGGACAGCCCGCTCACCAGGTGCCGCCACAGATAACTCCACGACGGATTGCCGTGCAGCATCACGACGACTTCTCCATCGCGCGGACCTTCGTCCAGATACGACATCGCAATGCCGGGACGCACCTCAAGGCGCTTGGGAGTGAAGGGATAGCCGGGGTATTTCATGTAAATCGCATCCGATCCAAATCAAAGGAGCCCGCGCGTTGCAGGCGTCCACCCAACTCGCGCAGATAGAAGAAATCACGCTCGCCGCGCTTACGGCCGACCATGAAAACGGCACCATACTCGCGATGGATTGCCGCACTCTTGTCCACTTCACTGGGCTTGCCCCACAAGTGGTCGCCCTTCAACTCCAGCAGCGCGATACCTGGAGCAGAGCGTTCTGCGACAGACACCACGAAATCAGGGTAGAAGCCGTCCCCCTCATCCCATCGATAGAGACCGATGCCTGATTTGGGTTGATTGCGATGCCACCACCTCACTTGGGTACTGGCATCCAAGCGCTCCGCAATGGCTAGCTCATCCTGGTTCAAACCAGGGGGAAAGACGCCATAAAGCCCGCGATTGGCGGAGCGCAGTGGTTGATCGCTGAGTAACTCGGCCGGCAGTAGCACATCGACATCAAGCACTTGGCCCTGACGCAGGCTTTTGAATGCATCTCGCAGCAAACGTGGGCGTCTAACCAGCAAGAGGTCCAACTGGCGCATTTGCAGTTCTTCGTCTTCAGGCACTTCCGCGCCTGACGCTTCGATCGCGCGAACGAAACGCTCCAATAGTCTGCGGTATAGCTCGCGGTCGTTGGCTTCTACGAGCCGCAATCGGATCTGTTCGGCTTTTTCGGCGACAGCTTGCGGCGAAAGATTGGCCCAAAGGTCGCTTCCATCTTCTGCGACCCGATTACCAGCAAACAGGTCTGTGTCCAATCGCTGGATCTGCACCTTCCCACGTAGGCGATCGGCCAGCAATTCCGGTGAGAAATCGACGTGCGCAGCCAGGCCTGCCTCGAAATCAGCTGACACCGGCGGTAGCTGTTCTCCACGCAAGCGCTCCGGAGCATCAGGACGACGCGAATACCGATACACGCTCTCCCGAGCCAACACAAATGCACCAGCGACACTTGTGGCCCGATCAGGCCAAGCACCCTCGCCCCCAAACATTTCCAGCGCGGCTTGGGTCGCATTCGCCATCCCAGCGAACGGGGTCCCCACCAGCACATCAGCCACCTCACTCGTAGTGCCCGCAGAGGAGACAGCATCTCTCTCGGCTTCGGCGTCCAACACGTGCACCCCTGCGCGCGATACCAGCAGGCTCAGAGGCTCTCCGCTGCGCACGACCTGCAGCGAGGCACCATCGCCGATCATGGTGACAACCGTCTGCGTCCCCAGTTCGGGCGCTTGCGTTGTGAGTGTGTTGATCTGGGCGCCGGCTAGCAGCAAACCTTCTTGTGACTCGGAATTGGCAAGAAATACATATCCGTGATCCAGAACGGGCATCACATCCGTCTGCGACTGTAGCAGCGCATGGCGGCGCATGATGCGGCCGATCACTTGCACCCCGAAGCTCGGGTCGCGCGCACCGCGCAATGCCGCCAGGGTGAACGCACGTGGCGCATCGAACCCTAGTGCCACAGCCATCTTGAAGATCAGCACTTCCACTGTGGGATCTTGCGCCAACGACAGTAGATCCGGATCAGGTTCGGCGGCGGTATGTACACGCACTGCGGTCGCATCGAATCCCAGCTGCTCCACCAGATATGTCCGTGCCGCCTCCTGCGCAACCTTGCCATCCGGCACCTGCACCAGCATCAATGGCGTCAGTGCAATATCCGCATCTGCCAAGTTCTTGCGAATGGTCCGATGCATCTGTGTGCACTCGCGCAATGCGAGATGTTCGAAATCCACCAACTGCGCGGTATCGCCATCGCGGGCGATAAAACGCACCATCCGCACGCCGCGCTTGAGCAGGCCGGCATCAACTGCGTCGGCACGGCTAACCGAGGCCCAGTCCGCCGGCTCTCCGACGAAATAGCCTGTCGCACGTTCGAAGGCCTTCATATCAGCGTCGCGCGGCGTGGCGGTCATCAGCAGTGCGTAATCGGGCTTAAGCACATCGCAGAAGAATGCCCGTGCCTGGGTGTCACGCTGAAATCCGTGATGCGCCTCGTCCACCACGCAGCCGATACGCAGGCCTTGCTCGCGCGCTATTGCGATCACGTCATCGATCGCCATGCCGGCATCGCCGCGCTGGCGCGCGCGCCGACTCTCGGCCTTGCGTGCCGCCAACGACGCCCATGTGACCACGAACACGCCGCCGCCGCGCACGGCATCCAGCTGCCGGTCCGCATCCAGATCCAGCATTGCCAGCTCTGGCGCTTGATGAGTCAGGACTTTGCGCGATTGCTCGACCAGCCCGGTGAAGGGCGCGAACCAGAACCACAACACCCGTTCCTCAACCGACACGCGGCACATCACCTCGATCGCAATACGCGTCTTGCCAGAGCCAGTCGGCGCCTGCAAGACGATGACAGCGTCCTTGCGACGCGCCTCGTCAATGCGTTCGGGCGCTGCGGCGGCAATCTGTCGATATAGCGCACGCACTTCACCAAACTGGGCGACGATGCCGTCGCAGATAACGTTCTGAAACTCTTTCAATGGCATGGGCATATCAACGTCCGAAGCGTGCGCGCAGGTGGTGCGGCAAAGGCAGCAGAGCCAAGTCGGCCGCTGCCTCTCCCAGCAATCCCTTCAGCCGTTCCGTCGACCAGGTATAGACGACAGCGACTGCCGCTGTGCGGATCCGCAGCCACTCCCGTAACTGCTCTAAATGTGCGGCCTGGAAATCCGCCAAATAGGCCAGTTCGCCATCACTGGCAAAACCGCCGCCAGACCAGGGCGACAATGGCCGGCTGTGCAATAGCTGCAGCGCATGCCACACCTCCGCATGGTCCAACTTCAGCGCCAACCGATGCTTCGGGATACGGCGGGTACGCAAGTAGGCGAAGCCGCCACCCAGACCCTCAACTGGTTGACCTTTGGTATTGGTGTAGCCACCCAGAACACGGCGTACGCGCTCGGCGCAAACATCACGGCAGAGGTTCTTATCGGGCGTCTCTTCAGTGGCTTCGGCGCTACTCACCAGGATGAACTTACGGCTGCCGCCATCTTCCGAGTTAAGTTTCGCAACTGCATGGGCCGTGGTACCTGATCCAGCGAAGAAGTCCAGCACAGTAGCTTCTTCATCGCTGGTTATTGAAATAAGGTACTGGATCAAATTAACGGGCTTTGGGTATGTGAACTGTATATCCATATCTGCAAGCAAAGAGCTATCCGCCTGAGTACTTCCCATGTTCCGTAAAACCGAAATTACGTGTGAAGCACTGCGCACCTTGATGTTCTCAATCGCTCCTGTAGGCGTTAGTTCAAAACGCGTATCTTGGCCCTTACTATCTTTGATGTTCTCGAATCCACCGGCAATGAATTTTTGGCAGAGTTCCTTATTTGCCCAACCACTCCTGACAACAACACCTGATTCTAGGCAACCGTTAACTACGCAAATATCCCTCTCGATCTTCGGCCAGCGCTCGTCATTTCGCTTATGTACTACGCCCTCATTAAAAGAGGCCGGAAACCCCACAGGAAGAAAAATTTCCGAGACTGGATTCTTGGGCCCATTTTTGACAATAGTGTTTCTTATTTCAGAGCGAAAAAGCTTGCTCGTATCTGGAACATTGGGATCAACCACAGCTGGCATCGGAAAATTCTCAGGGTCTTTGACATAAGCCAGCACATATTCATGCGCTATCTTTATCTTAGCTTGGTTATCAAAATTTCCATTGGTCTGCCAAGTCAAGCAGGCGAGCTTCCTATCCTCCCCAAAAATACGATCCATCAACATCCCAAGCCGGAAAATCTCGTTATCATCTATGCTGACAAAAATAACCCCATCGTCAGCCAGCAACTCTTTCGCCAGCTGCAGGCGCCGATACATGAACTCCAGCCAAAGCGAGTGGCGGAACCGGTGACTCTTATCGACGAAACGGTCGTTGTAAACGAAGTCCTTATTACCTGTGTTGTAAGGCGGGTCAATATAAATGCAGCGGATCGCGCCTTTGTGAGTCATGCGAAGTGCACGCAGCGCGTCGTAATTGTCGCCTTCGATGATCAGGTTGTCCCACGGCGCCTCGCCATGGCTCAAACCAGCGTCCAACGACAACGCGACAAATTCGTCGTTGAGTGCCTGGTCGGCCTCAATCTCGTCGCGCTCCCATACCAAACCCAGCTGCCGCTCGGCATCGCGCCGTTGCAGTAGACCGATCAAGGTTTGACGGTCGAGATGGTCGTATTTTTTGGTCATGTGTTCGGTTCCACGTTCCTCGCAGGCATGCGGTAGGCGGGTAACTGGTTGTCGTCATTGGACAGCAAGCGCAGGAACGCCGGGTGTAGAAATAGCTTCTCCTTGCCCTGGCGCTGGTCGTGCAGCACGCCAATATCCGCAAGCTCTTTGAGATGCCGTGCGGCGGTCTGGCGCGTGACCCCCACCATGTCGACGACATTCTGGATACGGCAATAAGGCTGGTTGAAAATCACGTCCACCAACTCCCGGCTATATGCCTTGGGAGCGTGGTCACGAATGTAGTCGCGGGCCTGCGCCTCCAGTCCTCGAATCGCCTGGATCTTCGCCGTCGTCCATGCAGCGGTTTCGGCAACCGCAGCCAGCATGTAGTGAATCCATTCGGCCCAATGCCCATGCCTCGTCACATCCAGTAGCAGGCGATAATAGTCACTGCGGTGGCGGATGATGTAACGGGAGAGATAGAGCACTGGCAGATCGAGCAGGCCCTGCTCGATCAGCATCAGCAGATTCAGCACCCGCCCCGTACGTCCGTTGCCGTCGGTAAACGGGTGGATCGCTTCAAACTGATAGTGCGCGACAGCCATACGAATCAATGGATCGACGTCGGTGTTGTCATGGATGAAGCGTTCCCAGTTGGCCAGTTTATCGCGCAGCAGCGTCTCGCCAACCGGCGGCGTGTAGATGACCTGCTGGGTTTGGTCGTTGGCCAGAGCAGTCCCGGGCACGCGACGGATCTGCATTTGCACCGCCTTGATACGGCTGCAGACGACAACAGAGGTGTCCGTACACAAAGGCCGCTGCTGTAGCGACTGAAATCCTTCGTAGAGCGCACTGCGGTAACGCAACGCTTCCTTAGTGGCAGGCTTTTGTGCCTTGTCCTGATCTTCGGCGTAGCGGAACAGTTCGTCCGTCGTCGTCACGATGTTCTCGATCTCAGAACTGGCCTGAGCCTCAAGCATCGGAATTGTATTGATCAGCACCGTAGGATTTGGCAGCAACGCTGTTGCCTGTTTCAGTTCGGCCAGTGCAGTTCGCGCATTGATGCAAGCCTTGAGCAGACTCCGCGTTTCGATATCTCCCGCTGGTGGAAGCAGCGGGAGATCGTTGTAGGGGAGCTCAGCGATGAACTTCGACACGCTTTCCATGCCTGCCTCACTCATGTTCTTAGAACGAACATGATGATGGAACGTGTACTAAAAATCTATTTTTTTTAACACGTCACTAGGTGCAACTCACCAAACCACTTCCGCCATCGAGCAGTTCAAGCCCGAGCCGATGCCCAGCAGCGCGATCCGGTCGCCCTTCTTCAGGCGGCCAAGCTCCTTCAGCTTGCTCAGCACGATCGGCACCGAGGCCGGGCCGATGTTGCCGTGCTCGCCGAAGATGGTCATGACCTTGGACGGGTCGATGCCGAACGACTTCACGAACGCGGCGGTGTGCGGGCGGCTGACCTGGTGGATGACGAACTGGTCCAGTTCGTCCACCGCCCAGCCCAGCACCTGACGCGCGGCCACGAAGGTCTTCTGCGCCAGCTTGATGCCTTCGATCAGCAGCAACCGGGTGTCGGTGACCATGCGGTCCAGGTTGCCCCGGCACAGCTTGTTCCACTCGGTGGCCGAGCGGGTCACGCCGCCCTTGTAGCGCGGCGCGTCGGGCACCAGCTCGGTGCGCGCCATCACCATGGCCGCAGCACCGCAGCCCAGGGTCAACGCGGCGAGTTCGTTGCGGAACTCTTCCTCGGTGACGTCCGGCGAGGTCATACGCTCGAGGGTCTTCTCGTACACCAGGTTGGCGGTCTCGCCATCCACGACCAGCGCGTAGTCGATCTCGCCGCGCTCGAGCATGCGCGCGGCGATATCCATGCCGTTGATGAAGGCAAGGCAGGCGTTGGCCACGTCGAAGGTCACGCAGTGGTCGCCGACGCCCAGATTGCCGGACACGATGGAGGCCGTGGACGGCTCCAGGTAGTCGCGGCTCACCGAGGTGTTGACCAGCAGGCCGATCTTTTCGATGCCGATGCCGGCGTCGATCAGGGCCTTGCGTGCGGCCAGCGTGGCGGCGTCCGATGCCTGGACATCCTGGTCCCACAGGCGCCGTGCATGGATACCGGCAACGTCGCCCAACACGTCGGTCTTGATCCCGAGGCGGTCGTAGGTCGGTTGCAGGCGCTCGTTGATTTCCTTGGAAGTCAGCGTGTGCGGCGCATCAATGTGCGCCAGTCCCGCGATGGAGACATTCTGGAAGAGCATCGAAATAGCGCCATGGCGTCAGGCGAGGGGGCGTCAGTCTAGCTGCTGGCCGGTTTTACCGCATCTTTACAATTGAACAGCCTCTGTCCCAGCCCAACGGTTCAGCGCGGCGGGCAGCGAAACGCGTTGAAACGCTGGCTGCCATCGGCCGGCTCACCCTGCGCCTGCACCGCATTGGCATTGGCACCCGGCGCCTCGTTGCGCGCCAGCGTTTCCAGCTCTTCCTGCACGCGCAGCGGGTTGCGGTTGTAGAAACCGACCTTGCTCTTGACCGTCACCACCACTTCACCCTGCTGCTGACACCCAGCTGGCACAGGGCCTTTGGGCAGGACCTGCACGCTTTTGCCGCTTTGTTCGATCGGCACCCAGGTGCAGGCCGCGGTGGTGGTGGCAACCAGAACAGACAGCATCAGCACGCGCATGAGTCATCACACCTAAGGGACAAGGCCGGGATTGTGCCGCAGTTGCCTGCCGGCCATCAGGCGCGTACCGGCGCCTGCACCTGCCCCATTCAGCGCGCTGAATCGCCAGCGTTCCAGCTGCGATGACAGGCCTGGCGCCGTGTCCACCGTCCTGCGATCCGTCCGGGTGTCGGACACGGACACTGCCGCCCGCACAAAAACCTATTTAAAACAATGGCCTGCGGTTGCACGCGGTTTGCTCTGATATCTCTCGCAACACCGCTCGCACTCGAAGCTGACCTCCAGCTGAATGAAAAAACAATGCAGCGAAAGTTCTTGTGTATACCGAAATGGTGTACTACATTACTACCACACCACTGACTAACAACACCAAGAGACCTCGCCATGAAGACCCAGACCCTGCGCATCGCCCTCTCCGCCGCCCTGTTTGCTGGCGCCAGCCTGGCCGGATGTGCCCAGGCCGCCAGCCTGACCACCCTGGACACCGTCCAGGTCCGCCCGGCCGCCGATCAGATCGCCCAGCAAACGCTGGAGCGCAGCGGCGACATCCGCACCCTGAGCGCCGTACAGGTACGCCCGTCGGCCGAGCAGCTGGCTGCGCTGGCTGCCGAACAGGCTGGCCCGCGCATCGTCACCCTGGCTGCGGTGCAGGTGCGTCCTTCGGCCGAACAGCGCGCCGATCGGGTGGTGCGCAACTCCGCCGCCAGCACGCAGACCGCCACTGGCCAGGCCGCCACCGCGATCGGTGCGCTGATGGGCCAGGTCATCGTCAACCTGCCGGCACCGCAGATGCAGCCCTCGCCGGTCGAGCTGGAAGCGCTGGTCAACGCCGCCATCAGCCTTTAAGCACGCGCGCAGCTACACTTGCGCGCATGTCAGCCCCCGTCCTCGATGTCATCCTGTTTCAGCCCGAAATTCCGCCCAATACGGGCAATGTGATTCGCTTGTGCGCCAACACCGGCGCGCGTCTGCACCTGATCGAGCCGCTCGGCTTCGACCTCAGCGACAAGCAGCTCAAGCGCGCCGGCCTGGACTATCACGAATACGCACCGCTACAGGTGCACGCCGACCTGCCAAGCGCACTGGCCGCGATCGCGCCCAAGCGCGTGTTTGCACTGAGCACCCGCAGCACGGTGCGCTACGACACACCGCAATTCGCCGATGGCGACGCGTTCTTGTTCGGCCCGGAAACCCGCGGCCTGCCGGCCGAGGTGCTGGAATCGATCCCGCCGCAGCACCGGCTACGTTTGCCGATGCGCCCGGACAACCGCAGCCTCAATCTGTCCAACACGGTTGCCGTGATGGTGTTCGAAGCCTGGCGGCAGTGGAACTTCGCTGGCGGCAACTAGCCATTGCCGAACGCAGCGACACGCGACAGCGCGTCGATCACCGCGCAGCCTGCACATCGCCAGTGGCCTGCAACATGCCGCGACAGCCAGCCCATAAGGCCACCGCCAGCAGCGCGATCGCACCTAACGTCAGAAACGCGATGCGATAGCCGAAGGCATGCGCCAGCCAGCCGCCAAGCGCCGGGCTCAGCGCTGCACCGATGCCCTGCACCGTCATCACCGCGCCCTGGCCGACGTTCACGCGCCCGGTGCCTTGCAACAACCGCGCAACCAGCGCCGGCACCACCACGCTTTGCAGGCCGGCGCCGAGCCCATCGAGGATCTGTACCGGAAACACGCCCCAGCCATGGATCACCGATGCCGCCACCAGCGCGCGCAATGGCAAGGCCATGAAGGCCACCAGCAACACCCACCAATGCCCGTGCACGCGGATCCAGCGCATCGCCAGCAATGCGACCACCATCATGGTGGCCTGTGCCACCACGATGGTGGTGGCGGTCAGCGCACTCGGGTCGCCGGCATGCGCCGCCACAATCGCCATGCCGTACAGCGGCAGCATCGCCGCATTGCCCAGATGGAACAGCCCCAGCGTGGCCGCCAGCAACGCCAGTGGGCGGCAGGTCAGCAACACCCGCCAGCCACGCAGCGCATCGCCACCGTCGCGGGTTCCCAGACCACGCGCTGCGCGGTGGTCGATGGCCGCCGCCGGAATCGCCAGCACGGCCACCAGCGCCAGCACGCCGAAAACTGCGGTGAGCAGGAACACCGCCGCAAACCCGTAGCGCCACCCCAACCAGCCGGCCAGCACCGCCGCCAGCATGTTGCCGGCATGGTTGGCAACCTGATTGCGCGCCAGTTGATGGTCGAAGCCGCGCGCGTGCACCAGCCCCAGGGTGATACCGGTCAATGCCGGGGCGATGCCGGCCGCTGCGAGTGCCGAGGCCACCTGCGCGGCAACCACCCCGGAAGAGGTGGGATGCAGCCAGATCAACGCGGTGGCAAGCAGGATCGCCAGGCAGCCGATCACCACCACGGCGCGCTTGCGCCGGGTGGCATCGACCAGCGCGCCGGCTGGCGTGGTGGCGAGCATGCCGGCAATGCCGCCCACACTCATCACCGTGCCGATCGCCGCCACCGACCAGCCCTTCGACTGCAGGAACACACTGAGGAACGGCCCCAGCCCGTCCTGCACATCGGCCACGCTGAAGTGCAGTGCTTCCAGCGCGCGCGTACCGCGCGGCCTGGCCCTGGTCATCGGCATGGCAGTGCTCGGCCATGCGATGCAACGCCGGCACACAGGCCGGCGTGCGTGACAGACCGGAGGGCAACCATCTAAACCGCACGCGGTGGCTGCATGTCCGGCTCCTAATACTTGGGCTTGGGCTTGGGTTTGTGTGCGGAGCCGTGCGGCGGATGCGCGATCTGCTTCAGCGTCGCCGCCTTGCTGCCCAAGGCGTGGGCATGGATCAGCACGCCGTGCGGGGTGGCCTTGGTAGTGCCTTCGGCTACCAGTGGCTTGCCGACCACCAGCTGTTTGGCGAAATCGGCACCGGCATGCGGCGCAAACCGCACCGTCACCGCATCGTCCAGCAGCACCCCGTGCACCTGCCCGTGCGGGCCGTGCAGCAGCCGGGTGATGGTGCCGCTGTGCTGGGCCACTTCCGGCTTGGGCGGTTTGCCTGGCGGCTTGGGCTTGGGCTTGGCATGTGGCCCATGCGGGCCTTCATCGAGGATGCGCTTGCCGCCTTCCGGGTCGATCGCCAGGGCCACCAGCATGTCCACATCGCGCGGCTTGAGGCCGCGCACGGTGAGCGCGCTGCCGGGCTTGAGCGCCTTCAGCAGCGCAGCCGACAGATGCGGCGGCGTGTGCACTTCGGTGCCATCGGTAAGCAGCAGGCCATCGATATCGGCCTTGGGATTGAGCAGGAAACGCGCCAGGGTGCCGCGGGTGGCGGGGAGGAAATCAGGGTCGACCCAATGCATGGTGTTACTCCAACAAGGTAAGGACCGGCCAATGCCGGCAATCCGCGCCCGGCACCACGCATGCGGCGCGGTGAGGGCACGTAGACAACTTCGGTGTCAGCGCCACCGACGCGCAGGCGACGGTGGCTGGATCAACGCAGTGCGCGGATCAGCGCGGCGGCGGCGCAGCCGGTGGCACCGGCGGTGCCGGCGGTGCGGGTGGCAGCGGGCCATCCGGACGCGGCGGGTTGAACAACGCCCGTTGCGAGGCGCGGTCGCGGCCCACCTGGGTGGCTTCGATCGCGCGCCCTGCGGTGGTGGCGACACCGAAGCCGCGCACGCTCAATGGCGCGCCGGTGCGCAACAGGTCGCCAAGTTGCAATGCCAGATGCGGCGGCATGCGCACCACGGTGCCATCGCTCAACAGCGCACCATTGGTTTCGCCACCCGGCCCATACACCAGCCGCTCGATGCGGCCCTCCGCCTGCAAGGGCGTCAACGCGGCAGGCGCCGGCGGTGCGGGCGGCAGGGCAGCGCTGGGCGGACGGTCTACCACCTCGCGCCCGCCGCGGGTGGAACGGATGCTGCTGGCACGCAGCACCGGCAGGCTGCCCAGGCGATAGCCCTGCACGGCCACCGCATCGCCACGGCGCACGGCGGCCTGCAGCTCGCTGGACAGATGCGGCGCAAACGCCACCTGGGTGCCGTCGCGCAGCCACAGGCCATCGACCTCGCCATTGGGATTGAGCATGAAACGCTCGACGGTACCGTTTACCTGCACCGGCGTGGCGGCCACGGGCGCTGGCGGTGCGGGTGGCATTGGCGGCGGTGGCGGGGCGCCGACCGGCGGAGGCGGTGCAATCGCTGCGGCGGGTGCTGCAGGCACCTGCGCGGCGGCCGTTGCCACGCTGCAGGCCAATGCAAAAGCAAGTGCGGTCTGACGCATCATCAGGTGTTCTCCAGAGCGGCAGGAGCGCCGCTTGCGGTAACTACAAAGCAGTAACTGTGCCAACGTCGAAATCCTTTGGTTTCAAGGGGTTTGTGTTGCTGGAACGGCACATAGGCGTCTGCATTCCAGACAGGTTGTCCGCTTTGAAGACACATGTGGGCCGCACTACCCATCGGTGTCGTGATCTGGACGCATTGCGCAGCGCCACGACGCCGCATCTGGATGACCTCACTCCTCAGCGGCCAGGCAGCAGGGATGACCAAGCGCGACGCCACGCGCCGCATGCAGCGCCCGGCCGTTACTGCAACCCATGCTCATCGAGCTTGCGATACAGCAACTGCCGGTGAATGCCGAGCCTGCGCGCCGCTTCGGCGCGATTGCCGCCGCTGTGCGCCAGCGCGGCCTGGATCATCTGTTTCTCCAGGCGCGCCACGGCCTCGGGCAGGCTGACATCGCTGGGCACTGGTGCGGCGTGCCGGGTGGCCGTCTCGCCGAGTGCTTCGTCCAGATCCTCGGCCTCGATCCGGTGGCCGCGCACCAGCAGCTGGCTGCGTTGCATGACGTTGCGCAACTCGCGCACGTTGCCTGGCCACGGATGCGCCAACAGGCGTGCCTGCGCCGCCGGCGACAGTGCACGCGCGCTGCCATGGCCACCACGCAAAAAGTAGTGCGCCAGCAGCACGATGTCCTGCCCGCGCTCGCGCAGCGGCGGCAGCTCGATCGGCACCACATTCAAGCGGTAGCGCAGATCGCTGCGGAATTGCCCGGCCGCCACCCACGCTGCCAGATCGCGATGGGTGGCGGCCAGCACGCGCACATCCACCTTCTGCGCGCCGCGCCCACCGAGCGGCGTCACTTCGCCTTCCTGTAGAAAGCGCAGCAGCTTTGCCTGCATCGGCAGCGGCATGTCGCCGATTTCGTCCAGAAACAAGGTGCCGCCGTCGGCTTCGCGAATCAGACCGATGCGGTCGCTGGTCGCACCGGAAAAGGCGCCCTTGCGATGACCGAACAATTCGCTTTCCATCAACTCCAGCGGAATCGCCGCGCAGTTCACCGCGACAAAAGCCGCCTGCGCGCGCGCACTGGCGCGATGCAAGGCACGTGCAGCCAGCTCCTTGCCGGTACCGGTTTCGCCGGTGATCAGCACCGGCAACTCCGCGCCGGCTGCCAGCCCGATACGCTTATGCACCATGCGCATGGCCGGGCTCTGGCCAACCAGCGCATCGTCGTCTTCGGGCGCCGGCATCTTGTCATCATCGGCAAACGGCGCATCTGCGCGGCTCGCCAACGCACGCTCCACCACATCGACGATATCGGCACGCCCCACCGGCTTGACCAGGTGATCGAAGGCCCCCAGCGTCATCGCTTCGATGGTGTTGCCGCTGGACGCATACGCGGTCAGCATCACCAACGGCACCTTGCGCGCGTGCGCATTGTCCAGGCGTGCGCGCAGCACCTCGATGCCATCCATGCCGGGCATGCGGAAATCCACGAACGCCAGCTCCAGCCCGCCCTCGTTCAAGCGCGCCACGCCATCTGGTCCGTTATCGACCGCAATCACGGTGTGCCCGAGCGAGCGCAAGGTCGCCTGCAAGGTCGCCAGAAACGCTGCGTCGTCATCGATGATCAGGATGCGCGCCATGGCAGCTCCAGAATGAAATGGGTCACGCCATCGGCATGCGTGTAGTGCACCTGGCCGCCGTGCGCGCGCGCGATCTCGCGCACCAGCGCCAGGCCAAGCCCATTGCCGTCGCTGCGCCCGCTGACGAACGGCTCGAACAGCTGTGCGGCGATCGGCGCGGCAATCGCCTCGCCGCGATTGGACACCTGCAAGCGCAACGAGTGTTCGCTGGCGGTGGCCTCCAACCGCACGCGTGTACCTGCGGCCGCGTGCTGCAGCGCGTTGCGCAGCAGGTTATGCACGGCGCGCTCAAGCTGTTGCGGGTCGAAGGTCCACTGCAGCGGCGTGTCCGGCACCTTCAACTGCGGCGCTGGCAGGCCCGGCGCTGGCAGGCCCGGCTCCAGCACGCGCGCCAACCAGTCCTGCACCAGCACCGTCTCCAGCTGCAGCCGGATCGGCTGCACCATGCCGAGCAGGCTTTCGACCACCCCATCCAGCCGGCGAATCTGCCCCAGCATCAACTCGCCATGCGCAGCATCGTCCGGCGTGGCATCGCGGCGCGCGATCTCGTTTTCCACCGCCAGCCGCATGGTGGCGATGGGGTTTCGGATTTCATGCGCGACCGTGGCCGTCATGCGCCCGAGTGCAGCAAGCCGCTCGTGCCGCGACAGCTCCTCTGCGAGCCTGCGTGTTTGTGCAAGCGCCTGCGCATTGCGCTGCGCATAGTCGGTGACCGCGGCGCCCAGGCGGTCAAGCTCCGGCGCACCGGTCACCGGGATCTGCGGCGTTTCGGTATCGGCGGCCAGCGCCTGCTGGATGCGCTGCAAGCGCTGGCTCCAACGCCGCACCACCACACCCAACGCAATCGCAGACACCACCACCATCGCAAAGATCAGCAGCATGCCGATGGCCAATGGCCGCCACGCATCCGAAGTGCTGGCCGGCACCCGCGACATGGTCCATGCAGCAGTTCCCGCGGCCAGCGGGCAGGCGCTGATCAACACCACTTCGCGGCTGCCATCGCGACGGAACTGCACCGGCGTGTTGCCCACTGCACTTTGCCGCGCGGTCCCCACGATGCTGGTCCACTCGGCCGCAGGGATATCGGTCTTGTGGTCGCTGCCGTCGTAGGTGGGATAGGCGTAGGCAATGAAACCCTTGTCGACATTCCACACGCCGCCTTCCACCCCGGGCGCATCGGTTAACACGAGTTGCACCACCACTGCCGCCAACCCTGCACCGTTGTCGCCACTGCGCGCCGCTTCGCTTGCGCCGGCATAGCGCTGCACGATGCGCGTGCACTGGTCGGTCAGCTGCTGGCGCGCCTGTTCCAGCCGCACGCCCTCGGTCTGCCGGTACAGGCCATACAACATCGTGGTCACGCCCACGCAAGCGGCCACGATCACCACCCAGATCAGCAGCAGTTGTCGCAGCAACGAACGTGGCATGACAGGCGATCCGAAGAAGGTCGGCCGATGATAGAGCTCGCCGCGTCAGCGCAGGTTGGTCTTGACCAGTTCGATCACCTCATCGCCGCGCCCGCTCATCACCGCCTTGAGCAAATACAGGCCCATGCCCTTGGCCTGTTCGAGCTTGATCGCCGGCGGCACCGCCAGTTCCTGCGTGGCGATGCGCACATCCACCAACGCCGGGCCGGAATGCGCAAAGGCTTGCCGCAATGCACGTTCCAGCTGCGATGACTCATCCACGCGAATGCCCAAGATGCCCATCGCATTGCTCATCGCGGCAAAGTCCGGGTTGCGCAATTCAGTGCCGGTATCCAGGTAGCCGGCGGCCTTCATCTCCATCGCCACGAATCCCAGCGACGCATTGTTGAACACCACGATCTTCACCGGCAGGTTCAACTGCGCCAGCGAAATGAAATCGCCCATCAGCATCGCGAACCCGCCATCGCCGGAGAGCGAGATCACCTGGCGCCCTGGAAACGCCGCCTGTGCACCCAGCGCCTGCGGCATCGCGTTGGCCATCGAGCCGTGATTGAACGACCCCAGCAAGCGACGCTTGCCGTTCATGCGCAGGTAGCGTGCAGCCCACACCGTCGGCGTGCCGACATCGCAGGTGAACACCGCATCCTGGTCGGCAATCTGGCTGATCAGCCGGGTGACGAACTGCGGATGCAACGGCTCGCCCGGGTCTGCCGGCACCGCCAGGTCATCCAGTCCTTCGCGCGCCTTGCGATAGTGCGCAAGCGATTTTTCGAGGAACCCACGTTCTTCGCGGCGCTGCAACTGCGGCAGCAACGCGGCGATGGTTTCGCCCACATCCGCCGCAATGCCCAGCTGCAATGGCGTGCGCCGCCCAAGCGCGCTCGGGTCGCGGTCCACCTGCACGATGGTCGCGTCCTTCGGATAGAACTGCCGGTACGGGAAATCCGTGCCCAGCATGATCAAGGTGTCGCAATTGAGCATCGCGTGATAGCCGGAACTGAAACCGATCAAGCCGGTCATGCCGACGTCGAACGGGTTTTCCCACTCCACGTGTTCCTTGCCGCGCAGCGCATGCACGATGGGCGCACCCAGCGTATCGGCCAGGGCTACCACCGCGTCATGCGCGCCGGCGCAACCACTGCCGCACAACAAGGTCACCGCCTTGCTTTGCTGCAACAACTCGGCCAACTGCTGTACATCCGCGGCGGCAGGCAGCACGCGCGGCTGGCGCAGCGGCGGCCAGGCGGTAGACACCTGCTTGCCCATCTCCAGCAACGCGATATCACCCGGGATCACCACCACCGCCACACCTTGCTGCAGGATCGCCGAGCGCATGGCCCGATGCAGCACTTCCGGCAACTGCGCCGGGTTGGTCACCAACTCCACGAAATGGCTGCACTCGCGGAACAGTTCCTGCGGATGGGTCTCCTGGAAATAATTCAGGCCGATCTCCGAGGACGGAATGTGCGCGGCGATCGCAAGTACGGGCTGTCGGCTGCGATGACAATCGAACAGCCCGTTGATCAGATGCAGATTGCCCGGCCCACAACTGCCTGCACATACCGCCAGCTGACCGGTCACCGCTGCCTCGGCACCCGCCGCGAACGCAGCTACTTCCTCGTGACGCACATGCATCCACTCAATGGTTTGCATCTCGCGCAAGGCGTCGGTCAAGCCATTGAGGCTGTCGCCGGTCACACCCCAGATCCGCTCCACCCCTGCGCTCTGCAGCGTCTCGGCCAGAAACCGCGCCACTGTCTTTTTCTTCGCCACGATGCAGCTCCACAGGTCTGTTCAACAGGAGCGCAATGCTCCCAGCGGTCGTGTCAGTACAATGTGCTTGCGCCAGCTGTGAGGGCGAAAAAGCTGTAAATGCTGCTCTTTATTTTGTCTTTCTGCACGTGCCTCGCACCATTGCTGGGCAATCGCTAGGCCGTCACGCTTTGCACGTGCGCTATGCGCTCGTCTCTGCGCCACACAAAAGCGCAGCTGAATCTGGCGCGATGATTCATCAACCGGTCAGTCCAGAATTCATGTCGCGTTCCATCGAATAACGGAGAATTTACATCTCGGCAGCGAACGGCATCCGCCTCAGCGCCGGCCCAAACCATAAGTACAGGTATCGATCATGAAGAACTCACTGCTGGCCCTCGGCCTCCTCGCAGCCCTGCCGTTTGCGGCCTCCGCTGCTGAAAACATCTCCTACAACTTCGTCGAAGGCAACTACGTGCGCACTCCGACCGAAGGCCGCGACGCGGACGGTTGGGGCGTGAAAGCCTCCTACGCCGTCGCTCCGAACTTCCACGTGTTCGGCGATTACAGCAAGCAGACCGCTGATGACAACAACGGCGTGTTCCAGAGCACTAATTCCGACTTCCAGCAGTGGGGCATCGGTGCGGGTTACAACCACGAAATCGCAACCGCCACCGACTTCCTGGCACGCGTGTCCTATCGCCGGCTGGATCTGGACACCCCGAACATCAACTTCGACGGCTTCAGCGTTGAAACCGGCCTGCGCACCTCCTTCGGCGAGCATATTGAAGTCTATGCCCTGGCTGGCTACGAAGATTTTTCGGAGAAGCGCGGCATCGATCTCGATGACACCTTCTACGGCCGCCTTGGCGCCCAGGTGAAGTTGAACCAGAACTGGGGCATCAACGGCGACATCCGTATGGATGGCGACGGCAACAAGGAATGGTCGGTCGGCCCGCGCTTCAGCTGGTAAGCCGCACGTTTGACTGCAGCGCGACTCTCTCCCGCGCTGCATCGGAAGCCCGGTCCCACGACCGGGCTTCTTTCTTTTGGGCGACCGGGTGACGGTTCGGTGCGGCAGATGCGTCATGTCGCATCTGCCCAGGATGGAGTTTGGCAGGCACGAATACCTGCCGCAGATCCGCCGCAACGGCATGTGTACGCACAACAGTCAGCAAACAAACGCCCGGCATTGCCGGGCGTTTTGTTATGCATCTTCGCCATAGGCGCCAACGCGCTGCCGCGTGGTCAGGTAAACAAGGTCTGCGGATACTCGGGCTTGCGCTCGCGTGCCAGCAATTCCTTCAGGCCTGCTTCCGGAGTGATTTCGCCGTGCAATACCGCGCGCACGGCGTTGGAGATCGGTAGCTCGATGCCGTGGTGCTCGGCCTGGCGCATGACCTCATCGGCCGTTTGCACCGATTCGACCACCTGGCCGATCTCACGGATCGCATCGTTCAAGCTCTGCCCGCGCCCCAACGCCAGGCCCAGGCGACGGTTGCGCGACAGATCGCCGGTACAGGTGAGTACCAGGTCGCCCAGACCAGCCAGGCCCATCAAGGTTTCCGGACGCGCGCCAATCACCGCCGCCAGGCGCAGCATCTCGTTCAAGCCACGCGTGATCAGGCCGGCGCGTGCATTGAGACCGAGTTGCATGCCATCGGCCACACCGGTGGCCACCGCCAATACGTTCTTCATCGCGCCGCCCAGCTCGGCGCCCACCATGTCGTCGCCGGTGTAGGCGCGAAAGGTGGGCCCGTGCATGGCGTCTGCCACCACTTGCGCAAACGCCGCATCGTCGCCGTGCACGGTGATGGCGGTCGGCAGGCCGAGCGTGACTTCCTTGGCGAAGGACGGCCCGGTCACCACGGCCAGCGGAACGCTGGGGCCGAGAATGTCGCGCGCCACTTCATGCAGGAACCGCCCGGAACCGGGTTCGAAGCCTTTGGTTGCCCAGGCAACGCCGGCACCCGACGGGCGCAGCGGTGCGATCAGCCGGATCGTCTCGGTGAACGCATGCGAGGGCACCACCACCAGGATCCAGGCGGCATCGGCAACCGCTGCCGGCAGGTCGGTGCTGGCACGCAGGCTGTCGGGCAGTGGAATGCCCGGCAGATAGCGCGCGTTCTCATGCGTGCGGTCGATGGTGTCCACCATCGCCGCATCGCGCCCCCAGAGCACGGTCGGGTGACCGTGTCTGGCCAGCAGCGCGGCCAGGGCAGTGCCCCAGGAGCCGGCGCCGAGGACGGCGATCTTCTGTTTCGAATCGCTCATCGGCGCGATCAACGCTTAGGCGTTGCCAGCCGGCTCGGAATCGGCCAGCGAGGTGCCTTCGCCCTGACGCTGACGCAGGGTTTCTGCATACAGCGCTTCGAAGTTGATCGGCTGCAGGTAGAACGGCGGGAAACCGCCGGCCTGGATCAGGTCGCTGACCAGGGTGCGCACGTACGGGAACAGGATGTTCGGGCACTGGGTGCCGAGCAGCACGTCGATCGCCTGCGGCTCCAGGCCGACCAGGCCGAACACGCCGGCCTGCTGCACTTCGGCCACGTAGGCGGTCTTGCCACCAGCGGTGCAGGTCAGGGTCACGGCCAGCACGACTTCGAAGGCGTTGTCGTTAAGGCGCTGGACCTTCTGGTTGAGGTTCAGCTGCAGCTCGGGCTGGTTGGCGTCATTGAAGACGGCCGGGGCATTCGGCGATTCGAAAGAAACGTCCTTGACGTAAATCTTTTCGATGGTGAAAGCGGGGCCAGCAGCGGCGTCGGCCGGCGCAGCGGCGCCGTTGAGGATTTCGTCGGACATTCCTAACTCCAAAAACGGTTCGGTGGATGCAGCGTTGAGTGATGCAGACGTGAAAGTGCGAGTCTCTCACGCCAGCAGTGGGGGCTTGCCGGGCGCCGCACAAGGCGGATCAGCGGCCCTTGATCAGTGGCAGCTCGGCCATTTGCCAGGCGGCAACGCCGCCTTCGAGCCAGTACACCTGTTCGAAGCCGGCTTTCTTCAGCGTCTTGGCTGCGCCTGCAGAGGTGTTGCCGCTGCGGCAGACCACCACCACCGGCGAGGCCTTGGCATTGACCAGCAGCTTGCTGGCCGGGTCGAACTTGGCCAGCGCCACATTGCGGCTGCCGGCGATATGGCCTTTTTCGAAATCGGCGGTGGGCGACAGGTCGATCACCAGCGCGTTTTCGCTGTTGATCAGACGGGTCAGCTCGGCCGGCTTGAGCGCGCGATAGCCGCGGAACAGGCGCGCGACCTCGGTGACGATCAGGGCAATGGTCAGGCCCACCAGGGCCAGCGACAGCATGGGGTTGCGGCCGACAAAGGCCTGCAGCTCTTCGAAATTCACGGGGTCAGGGTCAGGCGAGCGGGCGGGAATTGTCGCACAGCTGGCGTACGCGACGCCCAGCGCGCAGGGGCCGGGCTACTGGCCCCTCCACAGATCGGGCAGGCCGCTGGTCAGCCACCAGCGCTTGTGTTCGGGGTTCCAGCGCCAGATCTCGATGCTGCGCACCAGCCGTTCGGCCTGGGTATTGCGGTTGATCACCCGCAGCTCGACCTCGCGGCGCAGGTCGCCGTTGGCGTCTTCGCCCACGCGCAGCTCGCGGTAGCCGGAGATCTGCACCTGTTCGTAGCGCGAACGTTCCAGGTCGCTGAGCGGATGCGCCTGGGCGTAGGCCGGTTCCACGAAGCCCAGCGCGGCGTCGAAATCGTTCCAGCGCACGGCGGCCGTATAGGCGGCCTGGGTGGTTTCCAGCGCGCGCGCCTGGGCACGGCTGCCGGCGTGGACCACCCCGCTGATCATCGCCAGCCCAAGCAGCACGACCGTTGTGATGACTGCACGCATGCGTATTCCCCCCAGATCCAGCCCGCATCCTACCGCTTTGGAAACGCCACGAAGCGCCCGCTCAAGGTAGCCGCCGCGGCACCCGAGCCCAGCGCGATCTGCGCGCGCATGCCGATACGCGCCTTGCCGCGCTGCCGGAAGGTGGCCAGAAACGCCTCCCAACTTCCCAGGTCGGATGGCTCGGCATTGGCCACCAGGTCTTCGTAGACCGGCGCGACATAGCGCAGCTGGCTGTCGGCGACATAGACATCGGCGCTATGTCCGGCCAACTGTAGTTGCAGGGTCAGCCAGCCCCAGCTGGCCAGGGTCATCAACGAGGCCAGGCTGCCGCCGAACGCATTGGCCTTGTCGTTGACGTTGGCCTGCAGCGGCGCGCGCAGGCGCAGCGCACCATCGTGCAAGCCGTCGACGGCGATGCCCATCGACAGCACCGGCGGCATGGCGATGAACTGCTGCTGCAGCGACTGCAGGGCGGATGCGAGCGTGCAAGAAGGAGTCATCGGCAAAGACTGAAAGACGGCGAAGGGCGGCATCATGCCGCAATGTTCTGCGAGCGTCTTGTGCACTCGCATGACATGCGGTACCGCATGGTGAACGCGACACCGCCGGTGTGCTGCACATGGGCCGGTATGGCTCCAGCCGCACGATGCCGTTGCCGCCCGGCAGCCAGTCGGTGCTGCGCAGCAGCGCCGGCAACGCATCGGACAGATGCATGTCGTCTTCGAAAATGGCGGTGTAGGCGTCATCGGAGTCGGCCGCGATGCGCCATGCCACCTGGTGACTGAGAAAACATCCGATATTGGATGCTGTCCACTTGCGCGGGCCGGTGCTGAAGGCATCGACGGAACCTTCCAGTGGGCGATCACGCACGAAGTCTGCGATCTGCTCGGCCGACAACGTTGCGCCGTCGACGGCGGCAATGCGCTCGAACGGCATACCTAACGCATGGAAGCGTGCCGACATGGCCTGCAGCCGGTCGCTGCTGCGCTGCATATTGATGAGGTAGGACTTGATCACGCTGCCACTCCAGCTCGATTCTCGTGGCGGATCGTGGGCACAAGCAGTCAGTGGCAAAGACCCCGGCACGAGGTTCTGGCCGCACAAACGCAGGCATCAGGCTGAGCAGGCTCGCAAGGTCACACGAGGCGCGAGGATCAACACGGTGTCAGCGCGATCGGGGGGCAATGCCCGCCCGATACGTCACGGCTCTCGCATAATCACTAAATGACACCCCACCCCGCAGCTGCCGATGCCTGGACCCTGATCTCGCTGCGCCCCAGCGGCGACCATGCGCCATTGCGGCGCGCGGTTGCGCGGCATGGCGGGCGTGTACTCGCACTGTCGCCGTGGCGCTTGCAGACCAACGACACCGCGCAGGCGCGGGACGCCTTGCGGCAGGCGCTGGCAGCGCCGATCGCGGTTTTCACCAGCCCGGCGGCGGTGCAGGCGGCGCATCGTCTTGCGCCGCTGCATCGGCCGGCGCAGGCGCACTGGGTCAGCGTGGGCGACGGCACCGCGCGCGCATTGCACGCCTGTGGCATCGACAGCGTGGTGCGCCCCGCGCGCATGGACAGCGAAGGACTGCTTGCGTTGCCGCTGCTGCAGGCGCCACTGCAGGCGGTCGGGCTGATTACTGCGCCCGGCGGACGCGGCATGCTGGCACCGACGCTGCAACAGCGCGGTGCACGCATCCTGCGCGCCGATGTCTATCAACGCGTTCCGCTGCGCCTGCGCGCATCGGCAATACAGGCGTTGTCGCTTGCACTGCCGCGCAGCGTGCTGGCATTGAGCAGCGCCGAGGCACTGACGCTGGTCCTGCAACAGCTGCCTGCCGAAGCAGTGATCGCGTGGCAACCGCGTCCGGTGGTCGCGTCCAGCGATCGCATGCTGGATGCCGCACACGCGGCCGGCTTCGTGCATATCACGCGCGCGGATGGCCCGTTACCCGTGCAGCTCGCCGCTGCTGCGGCCTCGGTCATGACACCACCGCGACCTTGCTGAACTGCGAACTCAAGCACAGCTTGCAGGTGTCAGCCGCTGCACGCCATGCTGTATCAGATGACTGCGGCGCCTGCGCCGGTCGTGACCGCCCGAGGATGCCCGAATGACCGAAATGCCCGCTCCCACGCGACGCTTTCCCTTGGCATGGCCGCTGCTCGCGGTTGCCGTGGTGGCCACCGGCGTGGCGCTGTTTCTGGGCTGGCGCGCATGGCAGGGCTATCAGGCCGCACAACTGCAGGCCGCGCAGGCGCAGCAGCAACGCTGGGACGGCACCCAGCAGATGCTGGAAACCTTGCGCCGCGATCAACGCCTGGCCAACGAGCGCCTGCAGGATGCGGCGGCCACCAATCGCGTGCTGCGCGATGAAATGCTCGGCCTGAGTCAGCGCAGTGCGCTGCTTGAAGACACCGTGCAAAAGCTGGCCGACCCCAACCGTCACGGCGCACAGGCGCTGCGCCTGGACGAAGTGGAACTGCTGCTGCGGCTTGGCCAGCAGCGGCTGAGCATCGCCGGCGATGCCGATGGTGCACGCCGTGCCTACGCACTGGCCAACGGCGCGCTCAACGGCGTCGACGATCCCGGCTACCTCAATCTGCGTCAGGCACTGGTGCAGGAGCGCGACGCCCTGGACCGCCTCGGTGCCGGCCCGCAGGCGCAGGTCGGCCAGAGCCTGGATAGCTTGGCTGCCGAGTTGCAGCGCCTGCCGGAGCAGACCGCACAGGACAGCGATGCGGCGCAGCCGTGGTGGCAGAAAGTGCTGGCGCCGTTGGTGGACATCCGCCCCAGCCGCGGCGATGCCTTGCTCAGCGGCGGCGACCGGCATGCCGCGCGCGATGCGTTGCAGATTGAAATCAGCCTGGCACGCGCCGCAGTCGAACGTGGCGATGCCGTTGGCCTGGCGCAATCGCTGCGCCGCGTGGATACCTGGACGACCCGGCTATGGCCGGAGTCGCCGCAACGCCGTCAGCTGCGTGCACGCCTGCGCAGCCTGCAACAAGCGCCACTGCGTCCGCGCCTGCCGGAACTGGGCACCACCCTGCTGCAACTGCAGGCCATGCGTGAAGGGAGATCCACCCAATGAAAGTGTTGCGTACCGTCTTGATCCTGTTGGTTGCCGTGGCGCTGGGCGTGCTTGGCGCGCAGTGGCTATCGCACCAGAGCAGTTACGACCTGGGCAACGTGGCGGTCAGTGTGGGCGGTAACGACTACCACGCCGCCATGCCGCAGGCGCTGCTGATCCTGGTGATCGCCCTGCTGGTGCTGTGGTTGCTGTGGACCTTGATCAGCCTGCCGTTCCGCGTGTGGGGCAAATACCGCCGCAAGAAGGGCCGCGCGCGGTTGATCGAAGGCCTGCGCGCTGCCGATCATGGCCAATGGCAGCGCGCCGAGCGGCTGCTGGTCACTGCCAGCGAAGACGACGAAGTCAGCGGCATTGCACTGGCGAGCGCAGTCCGCGTGGCCGATGCACGCGGCGACGAGGCGTCGGCCAACGCGCTTGCACAGCAACTGGCCGAACGTGACCCCACCGCACATGCGCTGCTGCAAGGCGAACGCTATCTGGCGCGGCAGCGCCCGGTGGAAGCGATCAATGCACTGGATAGCGCCAACGCGCAGCCATTGCCGGCACGCGGCCTGCTGCTGCGCACGCATGCGCTGACCCAGATCGGTCGCGCCGATGAAGCCTACGGCCAGCTCGGTGCCCTGCGTCAGCAGGCGGTGCTGGCGCCCGATGCCTACAGCACGCTGGAAGCCACGTTGGCCGAGCAGACCCTGTTGCAGGCCGGCGATGCCAACGCACTGGCCGAGCGCTGGGAAGCATTGCCCAAAGCATTACGCACCACGCCGGCGGTGGTCGGCGCCTATGCGCAGCGCGCGGCCGTGCTGCATTGGGACGATGCGGCCGTGCACAGCCTGGAACAGGCGCTGGACGCGCACTGGGATGAATCGCTGGTGCGTTTGTACGGCGTGCTGCCGCTGGAAAAATACGATTCGCGCCGCGCCAGTGCGCAGCGCTGGCTGACCCAGTATCCGGACAGCCCGGGCCTGTTGCTGACCCTGGCACGCCTGGCACGTCACCAGCAGCAGTGGTCGCAGGCCGAGGAATTCCTGCATCGCGCGGTGGCCAATGGCGCCGGCAGCGAGGCCTGGGAAGAGCTGGGGCACGGGTTTGCCGCATCCGGCGATCTGCTGTCGGCACAGCATTGCTACGCCAATGCCTTGCGCGCTGCACGTGGCGAGCCGGTACTGGAGGGCATGCCGCAGCAACCGCTGCGCGAGCCGATGGTGGCGGCGTACGACTCCCCGCAGGTTGATCCGCGCGCGCCGGATGACCGCGTGCTGTAATCGATCGCCTGTGATCAGTATCGATTCTGCGGCGTTGCGTGGAGTCACTGAGAGCCCCGGCATGTCCGGGGCGTTTTGTCGGTCCGGGCCTGATCGGGGCGCTGCCTCACTGCCCCCTGCCTGTCAGGACATCTGCAGCGATGGCAACGTCCCAAAGACGCTACGAATGTCTCTGCAGATGCGCACCGCAAATCACCAATTGCGCGATCCCCACGGTGGCGCTGGCAGCGCCTGCAGGAACGCATCGCAGGCACCCAGGAAACGCGCCTGTTCGTGGTCGACCGATTGCGGCGATAAAACGCGCGAGCCGAGCCTGCCGATCAACAGCATGACCGCCATCACTACAGCGCCGGTCAGCCAGCCGATCGCGCCGTCCAGCGCCAGGCCGCCTGCCAGTAATGGCACGACCGATGCCCTCGTGATCACGACATAGCGGACTCGGCGCCGCTCGTGCCGGGTGCACACGGTCAGCACATGCGCGCTGCGCTTGCGCAGCACGATGGCCAGGATCACATACGGCAACACCCCCATCAGCAGCGCCAGATAGATCGCCGGGTGATGCCAGTGAAAGATATGGCGACGCGGCGAGTTGTCGGCCGGCGCATTGCACTTGACGCAATGCTGCGGCAGATTGGCGCCCGGCATGCACACCAGTACATCGCCCTCGCGCCACACAGCGCCATGCGCCGGAGGCAGGTAGAGCGTGGGTGGTTCGCGTGACTCGACGTTCAACATCCATGCGTCCTTGCAGGGTGGGGATTGGGGATTGGGGATTCGAAAGAGCGGGTTTCGCTTTTGCGAATCCCGCAATCCCGAATCCCAAATCCCGTCGCGGCAGCAACCTAGCGCTCGACGATGGCCACCACGCCCATGCCGCCGGCGGTGCAGATCGAGATCAGCGCGCGTCCACCGCCACGTTCTTCCAGCTGTTTGGCAGCGGTGGCCACCACGCGCGCGCCGGTGGCGGCGAACGGGTGGCCGGCGGCCAGCGACGAGCCGAGCGGGTTGATCTTGTCCGGGTCGATGCGGCCCAGCGGCGCATCCAGGCCCAGCCGGTTGCGGCAGTAGTCCTCGCTTTCCCACGCGCGCAACGTGCACAGCACCTGCGCGGCGAAGGCTTCGTGGATTTCGTAGATATCGAAGTCCTGCAGGGTCAGGCCCTGGCGCGCCAGCATCTGCGGCACCGCGATGGTCGGCGCCATCAGCAGGCCTTCGCCATGCACGAAATCCACCGCCGCCACCTGCGCGTCGCGCAGATAGGCCATCGGGGTGTGGCCGTGCGCCAGCGCCCAGGCTTCGCTGGACAGCAGCACGGCGGCGGCGCCATCGGTGAGCGGAGTGGAATTGGCGGCGGTGAGTGTGCCGCGGCCGGAGATCTTGTCGAATGCCGGGCGCAGGGTGGCGAGTTTTTCCAGCGAGGTGTCGGCACGCAGGATGTTGTCGCGCGAGACGCCGCGAAACGGGGCGATCAGCGAATCGAAGAAACCGCGCTCATACGCTGCCGCCAGCTTGTGGTGCGATGCCACTGCCCATTCGTCCTGCGAATCGCGCGAGATGTTCCATTCCTTGGCCATGTCCTCGCAGTGCTCGCCCATGCTCTTGCCGGTGCGCGGTTCGGCCACGCCGGGGAATTCGGGCTTGAGCTCGCCGAGCTTGAAACCGCGCAGCAGCGCTTTGAGCTTGTCGCCGGTGGCCTTGGCACGGTTGGCGGCAAGCAGCCGCGCGCGCAGCTTCTTGCCGTAGACGATCGGCACCTCGGAGGTGGTGTCCGAGCCGCCGCCGATGCCTGAGTCGATCTGCCCCAGCGCAATCTTGTTGGCGATGGTAATCACCGAATCCAGGCTGGTGCCGCAGGCGCGCTGCAGGGTGATGCCCGGGGTCAGCGGCGACAGGCCAGACGACAGCGCCGCCTCGCGTGCCAGGTTCCAGTCCGAGGAGTGCTTGATCACCGCGCCCATCGCCACTTCGCCCAATTGCTGGCCATGCAGCCCGAAGCGCTCGACCAGCGCGCCCAGCGTGCGCACCGACATGCCCAGGTTGCCCACGTCCGCGTATGCGGTGTTCTGACGACAGAACGGGATACGAACGCCACCCAAGATGGCGACGGGACGGGCTGCGGGCATCGGTTGACCTGGCATGGAGGACTCGGGGACATGGCCTGCACAGGGCCGGCAGGCATAATGGCCGCAGTGTAGCTTCGACCCCGTGATGGGCCAACCGCGAATCATGAGCAAGACCGAACACGGCGTAACCGCCATGGGTGTAATGGCGCTGGAATTGAGCGGCGGAAGCGCGCCCGAGCGCGGCGCATTGGCGCCCGAACAGGCCGGCATGCTGGCCGAACGCATTGGCCGCGACCTGGCGCAGTGGATTCCCGACATCCGCGAGCTGGAACTGAGCGTGGCGCTGGCGCATTTCGACCCGGCCGAAGTGCTGCGGCCCGGCTGGCCGCTGCACCGGCGCCTGGAAGAGCTGCAGGCGCGCGCACCAGGCCGCAACCAGGGCCCGCGTGTGTTGGCCTTTGGTGCCGACGCGCAGGGCGAGATTCCGCTGCCGTTCCAGGCCGATGCGCAACTGACCGGTGGCGGTTTGCGCGTGCTGCCGTTCCTGCTGTCCGGCGATGCGGAGATCGTGGCGAGCGTTGCCGATGCGATGGAAGAAGTGCTGCTGGCCCAGGGCATGGCCCAGGCCGACACCGCACTGCTGGCGCAGGAGAGCTTCGGCGCACGCATCGAGCACGCCCGCTATCTCACCGCGCACGATCTGGCGGCCATGATGTCGATGCAGTACGACAACCAGGGCCTTGCACCGCTGTGGCCGCTGATCGAAGCCGCCCTGCTCGCCCCCGACAGCGAAGAATGGCTGCAGCAATCGCCCGAGCCAGTGTTGCGCTATGTCGATGGCGAAGTGCGTATCGCATTGTTCGACCCGGCCGGCTGGTGCGATTACTACGCGCACGACCGCGAGAATTGCGAACGCCTGCGCGGCGTGTACGAGCAATTCCTCTCGCGTCAGCGGCAGATGGCTGCGGTACTGGAAGCGCACGGGTTGCCGGTGCTGTACGTGCATGTGGAGCCGGATCAGGATCCGCGGCAGGCGCTGGCTGCATAAGCCCGACGACCCGCGTCACCGCTCCTGCATTGCGTGATTCGGGAGGTGGGATTTACATGGCCGATGCAGCGCGATGCACGCATGGCCGCCTTCGCGGTTGGGCCTGGCAAGGCATTGCAGCTTTCGTGCAGGCCAGCAGCGCTGGCATCGTCACTTCGCGCGGCGGCACGATTCCCCCACAGGATCAGCCAGGATGTACGCAGGACGGGCTGGGCGGCGTCCACCGATGCCTTGCCTGCACGGGAAGCGTATTCGCAGGCCCGCAAAGTACCCATCGGGGCCTGCACACGGTCGCCCGGTGATGGCGATGGCGTGTATTTCCACTACCCAATCGGCCCCTAGTCGCATTGGCGACGCCAGGCGCGGGCCAAACGGCTGAGCGTTCGCGCAAACGATGACGGTGATATCGCGCGTTGCAACGCTGGTTGCTCGCCATGCTGCATCTATTCATGACGTCATGGAAGCATGGCCAGACTCGCCCGCCGACACGGCTGCACCGCGATCGCCGCGCGTGGCACGTGGCACGTGAAGTTGCAGACAGGCGTCGCAAACCGCGCTCTGCAACTCTCCCCGCCTGGGGCGCCCGCGCGCATTGCGACGACCTCGGCAGCGCACTTCGACGCTTGCCATCTCCAGCGCGGCGCATGACCCGTCAGCAAGCAGTCGTCAGTGCTGGGGCGGACGGCGCGCAGGGATCGAAGTAGACACGTGGCACATGCCGATTCCGAGCACCGGCATGCCCTTCTGGCGCCTGCAGAGTAGTTGTTAGCTGCTCTTAGCCATCGAACGATTCCAGATGGGGCAATACCCATCCTGATCTTCAATCCCCCTACCTGCATGTCTTGGTCAATATTACGCGTGCATGGCTTTGCCGAGCCGCAGTGGATCGATCGACCGGATGCGATAGATGCCGCTCAGCGCACCCGCTCGTTTATGACACCACGTCTTCGCGGTCGAAATGGATGCGCGCCTAGGCATCAGGCACAGTCGTGGCGCGATTCGACGGAAGCAGCCCGCATGGCGCCACGCTCGGACTTCGGCTGCTGCGATCACCACTGCGTCCAGCATCGACATTGCCGGCAGACATATCGAAACGGTTTCAGCACTCCGCAACGACGCGCGCGACTAGCCAAACCATGACGTAACCGCAAGCTGATTGGCCGCCGTTCTCTACTGATGACCCAGCGCGAATCAACGTGATCGGGAACACGCAACCACACATCGCGACACTCCGCTACTCGACCAACCGCCTTTTCGCCGCGACGCTTCGCCGAGTCTCGACTCAACCAGTACAACTGGTCTCTATTCTGCATTGAGAGGACACATCATGCGCACCAAGACCACACAAACATTGACCACCATTCAACGACATCTTGCCTCCACCCCCTCGCCAACGCAGCACCCGTCTGCGTCGTCGCTAACATCGCCGGGCGCCAACGAAACGACCGGTTTGCTGGGGGCCTTACCCGCCCGAAAAGCCAGGCAAGCAGTGCAAGAAGGCCCACATCAGGAAAACGGCGGACGCGGGAGAAACTGGGCCTCTCGGGTCGCCAAATACGCGCTGGGAATGGCGGGCGCCGGCTATGTTGCAGACAACTTTTTCTTGTCCACGACCGCACTGGTCGATGGCAAAGCCGGGTTTACCAGCAATGATCGCCTGGAAAAGGCATGTGCAAAAGCGGAGGAATATCACGCTCGGTACCACAGCGCCACCGAGGAAGAACGCGCATCCCATGGCCGTCCTTTCGTCCCAATCAAGACATGCGGGTCCAACCAGTTCGCCACCATGAGCGATTATCGCGCGGCAACCAAGGTCCATGTCGGCCATCTGTTCGACACCAAGAATGCACGGGAATCGCTGCTGACCAACCTCAGCTGTCTCAAGGGCGAGCGGATCAAGCAGGAGTGCATCGCCAAATATGCGCCTGCGAACGTCCCGGCCGACCCGGACCTGAGCAAGAGCGAACTCTACGACAAGAAAAACAAGTACTCGCTGGCCGGCGTACCCAACGCCAGAACCGGAGCAAGCGGTTATACCTCGCGCTCCATCACCCAACCCTTCATCAACCGCGGCATGCAGCATTTCAAGCAGGCTTCGAATAGCGATGCGGCGCTGTCTCTCAAACAATGCATGGAGTCGCTTCAACGCGCATTAGATGGCAATGACACGCTCGGCACACAAGCACAGCACGCAGCCGGCCAGACAATCCTGAATTTCCGGCAGGTCTATGCGGCCGACGAGCATTGGGGCCACCCGGAGAAAGTCATCATGAAGACCCTGATCGCAAACGGGCTGCTGTCTCAGGAGCAAACCGACAGGATCGATGCGACCTTGATGTTCGAAGATCCCTCCATCAGTGTCCTGAAGAGAAACACCAGCATCGCCGGGCCGTTTCTTCAAAAACTGGAAACGAAGATTCAGTCCAGGCGCCTACGGGATCAACCCGAAGCGCTTGCGGACTTCACGGAGATGGCAAAGCAGAAAAACATGGAAGGCCTGCCGATCGCGCACTTCAAACTCAACGCCGAAGGCACCGGCTTTGAAGACTGCTCCGGTTTGGGCGACTCGTTCACCAGTGCAAATGCCGTTGCGTGCATCAACCATGCGCGCTTGATGAGCGGCGAGCCACGCCTTTCGAAACAGGATGTCGCGGTGGTGGTTGCCTGTCTCAATGCCGTCTACGACGACGCAAGCAGCATCCGGCATTCGCTGCATGAAATCGCACGCGGATGCTTCGTGGGCGCTGGCTATTCCACCGAGGACGCCGATACGTTTTATGAGCGGATTTGCAAAGATGCTGCGCAGGCTTTCTATGCGGGAAAATCGATGATCAGCAGCGACTAGAGCTAGTTAGCCAAGCTCTGCCCACCTCCTCGGCACTGGGCGCGACACAGCACCGGGGGCGCATTCCACATTCGCGATGGTGTGCACTGACGCGTTGCGCCGCGGCGTGGACTGCGGCGCAACGCGTGCGCTTACTTGGTGGCAGCCTGCGCGTTCTCGGTAGTGATCACGCCGCAGGCCAGACGGCCACCAGCGTTGCCGGTGGGCTGGGTTTTGTAGTCGTCGGCATCGGCATGCACGATTACCGCGTGGCCGGCGATATCGAACTGGTCGGCCTTGCCCAGATTGACGTTGCTCGACACCGGGCCGTCGATACTGGCATTGCCCTGCGCATCGGCGGTGATGTTGGGCATGTCGCCACCGTGGTGCGGGGCGGCGCTGACGTTGCCGTGATCGGACTGGGCCGGGTTGAAGTGGCCACCGGCGCTGCTGCCGTCAGGGGCACTGCAATCGCCCTTTTCGTGGATATGGAAGCCGTGCTCGGTGTTGGGCTTGAGGCCGCTGAGCTGGCCGGTGACGCGCAGCACACCGTCGACGGTCTTGAAGGTCACCGTGCCTTTGACGTCATTGCCCTTGGTCGGCTTGAGCTCGGCGGTAGCCGTGGTGGTGGCCGCCGCTTCGGTGACCATGGAGGCGGCGTGTTCGCCACCATGCGCCGCTTCGGCCGGGGTGCTGGCCTGCGGTGCGGGTGCCGGGTCGGCCGGTGCCGGCTCGTCGCGCTTGCACGCGGTCAGCACCAGGGCGGTGGCCAGAAACAAGGTGGTCGGAAGAATGCGCATGGAGTACTCCTGAAGATAGGCCGCGGCTGCGGCCATGGATGCCCTGACTCAGGGCTGCGAAGGGGGTGTGCGCCATTGGGTGACGCGAATGACGCCACAGGCCAGACGTGCGCCGGCGTTGCCGCTGGGCTGGCTGCGATAGTCGTCGGCATTGGCGTGCACGATCAGTGACTTGCCGATGACATCGCTGGGCGCGCCATCGCCCAGGCTGATGCCGGACAGGATCATGTCCAGATGCACCACGCCTTCGGCATCGGCGCGCAGATTGTCCATATCGCCAAGATGGTGCGCGCCATTGCCGGCACGCCCGTGCGGTGCCCCGCTGGGGTTGAAATGCGCGCCGGCGCTGCTGGCATCGGCTGCGCTGCAGTCGCCACGTTCGTGGACATGGAAGCCGGAGACCCCGCCCGGGCGCAAGCCGCCGACGGTGCCGGTGAGGCGGATGCCTTGCAATGCCGGCACCAGCACCACCCGGCCACTGACCAGGCTGCCCGAGGCCGAGGCCAGCACGGCTTCGGCCTGCTGCACCGGGCGAGCAGGCACCACCCGGGCCACCGGCGGCGGCGGAGCCTTCGGCGGCGGCGGCGTGCTGCTGCAGGCGGCCAGCGCTACAGCGGTAATGGCAACGATCGTGGGCGACCGGTAACGCATCGAGCAGTTCTCCTGATCAGGCTGAAACCTATGCGGGCGCATGTTCACGTGTCATGAAATGCGCGCGCGGCTAGTGCAGGAGTTTACGGGGTTGGTGTGGGCGCCCGCGGCAGCGCGACCCGTCGCGGCCCGCGCTGCGGAGGCGCTGTGCATGCCAACGAGGCAAGGATGGCGTCGCGCGGACGCTGTACTGATCCTTGTAGTGCTGTACGAGCGATGCCTGGCGTTGACACGCCTTCAAGCTGCACGCATTCAAGCTGCATGTGCTTGCGATGGAGGTGTTATTGCACACGGACCCTCACCCCAACCCCTCTCCCGACGGGAGAGGAGCTCAACGCTGCGTGTGATCTGATACGCGATTGCGGTGAGCCTGCCCATGCCTGTGCATTTGTCCTTCTCCCATCGGGAGAAGGTGCCCCGCAGGGGCGGATGAGGGTGCGCCTCGAGCATCTGCTAGACAAACGCGCTGCCATACCTTCAGAAATGTGAGACATCAGCGGCGTTTGCGCCCGGGGCCGAGTTTGCGGGTGACGGTGTTGCGGCCCAGGCCCAGGCGGGCGGCGGCTTCGGCGCGGCGACCCTGTGTGAGTTGCAGCGCGGCTTCGAGCAGGGTCTTGTCCAGGCGTTCGCGGGCTTCGGCGTGCAGGCCCTGGGCGCCTTCGCTCAGGCGCTGCGCGGCCCAGCTGGAGAGCATGTCGTCCCACTGCCCGTCGCTGCGGCCGCTGCGGTGACGACGCCCGCCGCGCGCCAATGCGGCCTCCACATCGACCACGTCGATGATGTCGGCGGTGGCCAGCGCGGCCAGGCGCCAGCACACGTTTTCCAGTTCGCGCACATTGCCGGGCCAGTCGTACTGACGCAGGTCTTCCAGCGCGGCCGACGACAGCCGTTTGGGCAGCATGTCGAGCTTGCGCCCGGCCATGGCCAGGAAGTTTTCGGCCAGCTGCGCGATGTCGCCGCGCCGTTCGCGCAACGGCGGCAGTTGCAGCCGCACCACATCCAGGCGATGCAGCAAATCGGCGCGGAAGCGCCCTTGTTCGACCAGCGCCTCCAGGTCTTGGTGCGTCGCCGCGATCACGCGCACATCGACGCGGATCAACTCGCGCCCGCCGACGCGGAAGAATTCGTTCTCTGCCAACACGCGCAACAGGCGCGTCTGCAGCGGTAACGGCATGTCGCCGATCTCGTCCAGAAACAGCGTGCCGCCATCGGCTTGTTCGAAGCGGCCGATGTGCCGTTTGGTGGCGCCGGTGAAGGCGCCGGTTTCGTGACCGAACAACTCGCTTTCCAGCAGCTCGGCCGGAATGGCGGCGGTGTTGAGCGCGACGAAGGGTTTGCGCGCGCGCGGCGATTCATTGTGCAGCGCGCGCGCGACCAGTTCCTTGCCGGTGCCGGTTTCGCCGTTGATCAACACCGACAGCGGCGCCTGCGCCAGGCGCCCGATGGCGCGGAACAAGGCCTGCATCGCCGGGGTATCGCCGATCAGCGCGGCCGAGCCCTGCGCCAGCGGCACCCCGACCAAGGCGTCGACCCCGGCGTCGGCATCCGGCAGCGCGCGCGCGGCCAGGGCCACGGCATCGTCCAGGTCGAAGGGCTTGGACAGGAACTCGTGCGCGCCGCCGCGGAAGGCGCCGGCAGTGCTGGCAACGTCGGTGTAGGCCGACATCACGATCACCGGCAGCTGCGGGTGTTTGGATTTGAGCTTGTCCAGCAGGGTCAGGCCGTCTTCGCCGGGCATGCGCACGTCGGTGAACAGCAGGTCCGGGGTGGGCCGCATGGCGAGCGCCTGCAGCGCGGCGGCGGCACTGTCGAAGCCGTCCACCGCATAGCCGGCATCGCGCAACGCGGTAGACAGCACGAAGCGGACCGAACGGTCGTCGTCGACCACCCAGATGTGGTGGGATGCGGCGGCGGCCTCAGCCATGCAGATGCTCCTTGTCATGATCGCCGGCCAGCTCGGGCAGCAGCAGGGTGAAAACGGTATGGCCCGGACGCGAGCGATAGGTCAGCGTGCCGTGGTGTTCGCGCGAGACCTGCTGGGCCAGCGCCAGGCCCAGCCCGCTACCTTCGGCGCGGCCGCTGACCAGTGGCAGGAACAGGTGCTCGGCCAGTTCTTCCGGCACGCCGCCGCCGTCGTCGATGATTTCCAGGCGGAGCGACATTGCATGCACGCGGTCGCGGATGCGCTGGCCATGCTCGACGCGGGTGCGCAGGGTCACGCGGGTGGCGCCGGCCTGGAAGGCGTTGCGCACCAGGTTCCACACTGCCTGGGTCAGGCGGTCGCCATCGCCGAGGATGTCGGGAATGCTGGGGTCGTAATCGCGCTGCACCTGCACCGACCAGCCACCTTCGGCTTCGGCCAGGCGCAGCACGCGTTCGAGCACCACATGGATATTGAGGCGGTCGTGCGGGCGCAGCGGGGTCGGCGACAACAACCGTTCCAGCAAGGTGTTGAGGCGTTCGATCTCGGTGCCGATCAGCTCGATCAGCTCACGCTCGTCTTCGTCGCGCCCGGCCGAGCGGCGCGCGAGTAGCTGGGCGGCGCCCTTGAGCCCGGCCAATGGGTTACGCAGTTCGTGCGCCAGGCCCTTGAGTGCTGCGCTCAAGGCGTTGGGCAAGGCGTGGGTAGGATCGAGCGCAGGGAATTCGTCGACCGGGTGGGTTTCCAGCAGCCAGCCGCCGTCGTCCAGCCGCGACAGCCAGCCCTCGGCAAAGCGCGGCGCGTCGTTGGGCAGGCCCAGGGCCAGCCGGTGCAGGCGCAGCACGTCGCGTTCGTCGTTGAGCAGAAAGCGCGCCAGCGCGTCGCCCTGCACCTCCAGCGCGGCCAACGGCTGGTCGACCAACCGCCGCGCACTGACCCCGAGCCAGCGCGCGAACGCCGGGTTGACGCCCAGCAGGCGGCCCTCGCGATCGGCCCAGGCCACCGGCGTGCCCAGGCTATCCAGCGATGGCATGGAAGACGACGTCACCATTGCACCAATTTAGTGCAAGCAGCATCGCCTCGCGCGAATGTCGCGCCGAACGAAGCGTGCCTAGAGAAAAAGCTGGCCGGACGGCGGCGGGTCGCACCGATCCAGCGTGCATCCGCGCCGGCAATCACGGGCGTGGGGCTGGTCATGCAGGCACCTCGGCAGTTGGTCCGCGCCCAACCGGGCGACGGGGAAAACGGACCCGGCTGGACATTGCCGGCCGGGTCGTTGCGCCACCCGCGGCAGCGTGGCCGCGGGTGTGCATGCTCAGGACTCGTAGGCGGCTTCGCCGTGCGAGGTGATGTCCAACCCCTCGCGCTCGGCTTCTTCGGTGACGCGCAGCCCGAACACCAGCTTTGCGACCACAAAGCCCACCACCGACACCACGCCGATCCACACCACGGTGATGCCAACGCCCAGCGCCTGGATGCCGACCTGGTGGACGATGTCGTAATCGCCACCCTTCTGGCCGCCCAGCGAGGCCGCCGAGAACACGCCGGTGAGGATCGCGCCGATGATGCCGCCCAGGCCATGTACGCCGAACACGTCCAGGCTGTCGTCGGCACCGAGCAGGCGCTTCAGACCGGTGACACCCCAGACGCACAGCACGCCGGCCGCCAGGCCGATGACGATCGCGCCGAACGGACCCACGGTGCCGCAGGCCGGGGTGATGCCGACCAGGCCGGCGACCATGCCCGAGGCCACACCCAGGGCGGAGGACTTGCCCTTGATGATCTTCTCGGTGAGCGACCAGCCCAGGATGGCGGCTGCGGTGGCCAGCAAGGTGTTGAGGAAGGCCAGCGCCGCACCGGCACTGGCTTCCAGGTTGGAGCCGGCATTGAAGCCGAACCAGCCCACCCACAGGAGCGAGGCACCGACGAAGGTCAGGGTCACGTTATGCGGCTTGATTGCCTCACGTCCCAGCCCGGCACGCTTGCCGACGAAGTAGGCGCCCACCAGGCCGGCGATACCGGCATTGATGTGCACCACGGTGCCGCCGGCAAAATCCAGCGCGCCCAGGCCAAACAGGTACCCACCGGTGGCCCAGACCATGTGCGCCAGCGGCAGGTAGCCGAAGGTGAACCAGATCACCGAGAACAGCAGCACCGCAGCGAACTTGGCGCGTTCGGCAAAGGCGCCGACGATCAGCGCGCCGGTGATGCCGGCAAAGGTCGCCTGGAAGCCGATAAACACGTATTCCGGCAGGCTCACACCCTTGGTGAAGGTGGCCGACAGGCTCTCGATGGTCACGCCTTTGAGCAGCGCCTTGTCCAGATTGCCGATCCACGGGCCTTCACCGGAAAACGCCAGGCTGTAGCCGTACAGCACCCACAGGATGGTGAGCAGCGAAAAGACCGTGGCGACCTGGATCAGCACCGACAACACGTTCTTGGCGCGCACCATGCCGCCGTAGAACAGCGCCAGGCCCGGCACCACCATCAGCAGCACCAGCAAGGTGGAGGTGAGCATCCAGGCGACGTCGCCCTTGTCCACCACCGGTGCGGCCTCGGCGGCAGCCACCGGCGCGGCGGCCGGCTGCGCGGACGGCAGCGGTTCTGTGGTGACCGGCTCGGTCGGGAGCGGGGTGACCTGCGGGGTGGACTGCGCCTGCGCGCTGCCCATGCCGCCCACCACCAGCGCGCTGAACAGCATCAGCATGCATACGCTGTAGAACCGGGCTTTCCACCCGGCAAAAAGAGCTGTCTTCATACGAACTCCGGGGCTGGTGGGGTCAGAGCGCATCGGCGCCGATCTCGCCGGTGCGGATGCGCACCACCTGCTCGATCGCGGTCACGAAAATCTTGCCGTCGCCGATCTTGCCGGTGCCGGCGGCGTTCTGGATCGCTTCGACCACGGCGTCCAGGCGGTCGTCGGTCACCACCGTCTCGATCTTGATCTTGGGCAGGAAATCGACGACGTACTCGGCGCCGCGGTACAGTTCGGTGTGGCCTTTCTGCCTCCCGAAGCCCTTGACCTCGGTGACGGTGATGCCCGACACGCCCGCTGCGGACAAGGCCTCGCGGACCTCGTCGAGCTTGAACGGCCGGATGATGGCGGTGATCAATTTCATGCGCATACCCCGAATGGTGGAAAGAACCGGCCGGCATTGCGCCGCCCGGCGGTGTCATTCACCTGGATGCCAACCCCGGCATCCGATCGTTCGCGATCACGCGGACCCCAGCCGATGCCATGCATCCGCCTCGTGGGAGAGGTCAGGCCCGCGCGCCGCGAACTGTGTGCTCTCTCAATACCCCCTGCGATCCACGGCCGGTGCCGAGGACCGATCGAACATGGGCGGCGATGGCGGAGGTGGGAGGGGGGGCCTCCGCCATCACCGCGATGGAACTCAGTTGCCGTAGTACAGCTGGTACTCCAACGGGTGGGTCGCAGCACGGAACTTGGTGACTTCCTGCATCTTCAGTGCGATGTAGCCGTCGATGAAGTCGTCGCTCATCACGCCGCCGGCCTTGAGGAATTCGCGGTCCTTGTCCAGCGCTTCCAAGGCCTGGTCCAGGCTGGAACACACCTGCGGGATCAGCTTTTCTTCTTCCGGCGGCAGGTCGTACAGATCCTTGTCGCTCGGTGCGCCCGGGTCGATCTGGTTCTTGATGCCGTCCAGGCCGGCCATCATCAGCGCGGTGAAGGTCAGGTAGCCGGACTGCAACGGATCGGGGAAGCGCATTTCGATGCGGCGCGCCTTCGGGTTGGTGACCCACGGAATGCGGCACGAGGCCGAACGGTTACGCGCCGAATAGGCCAGCATCACCGGTGCTTCATAACCGGGAACCAGACGCTTGTAGCTGTTGGTGCCGGAGTTGGCGAAGGCATTGATGGCACGGGCGTGCTTGAAGATGCCGCCGATGTACCACAGCGCCATCTGCGACAGGCCACCGTAGCCGTCACCGGAGAACAGGTTGACGCCGCCCTTGGTGAGCGACTGGTGCACGTGCATGCCCGAGCCGTTGTCGCCCACGATGGGCTTGGGCATGAAGGTCGCGGTCTTGCCGTTACGGTAGGCGACGTTCTTGATGATGTACTTCATCGTCAGCAGTTCGTCGGCCTTCTGCACCAGCGAGCTGAACTTGGTGCCGATCTCGCACTGGCCGGCGGTGGCCACTTCGTGGTGGTGCACTTCGGTTTCGATGCCGACCTGTTCCAGCGTCTTGATCATTTCCGCGCGCAGGTCGTGCAGGGTGTCGGTCGGCGGCACCGGGAAGTAACCGCCCTTCACGCCCGGACGGTAGCCGCTGTTGCCGCCGTCGTACTTGGCGCCGGTGTTCCAGGCCGCTTCTTCCGAACCCACCTGGAAGAAGGTGTGGCCCATGTCGTTGGCGAAACGCACCGAATCGAAGATGAAGAATTCCGGCTCCGGGCCGAAGAACGCCTGGTCGGCAGTGCCGGAGGACTTCAGGTAGGCCTCGGCGCGCTTGGCGATGCCGCGCGGGTCGCGCTCATAGCTCTGCATGGTGGCCGGGTCGAGGATGTCGCAGGTCAGCACGATGGTCGGATCGGCGAAGAACGGATCCAGGTACGCGGTGCCGGCGTCCGGGAGCAGCACCATGTCCGACTCGTTGATGCCCTTCCAACCCGCGATCGAACTGCCGTCGAACATCTTGCCTTCTTCAAACAGCGCCGGCTCAATGATATTGGCCGGAAAGGTGATGTGCTGCTGTACACCACGCATATCGACGAAGCGCAGGTCGACGAACTCGACCTTGTTGTCCTTGATCAGCTTTTCAACGTTTTCCACGGACATCGGAAGAAACCTCAGGCAGGAGTTAAGTGGCTCGTGGGGGTACTACTGCAGGGACCATGCCAAGCCGTAGATTTTCACAAGTTGCTGATTTTACTTGCATCACTTGAGACCGCTCACACGAGGAAAGCACTTTTATGGTGCTAAGCGAATCCATTTTGCACCGATATGGTGCATGCCGCAATGCACTATCCTGACGCCTCCCCCGCCCCCTCTCCAGTCCGATGTCCGATCTGATTTCCGCCCTGCTGTTGGGCATTCTCGAAGGCCTGACCGAATTTCTGCCGATCTCCAGCACCGGCCACCTGTTGATCGCCGAACAATGGCTCGGACGCCGTTCTGACTTCTTCAATATCGTCATCCAGGCCGGCGCCATCCTGGCCATCTGCCTGGCGCTGCGACAGAAGCTGTGGACCCTGACCACCGGCCTGGGCGAGCGCGCCAACCGCGACTACGTCCTCAAGATCGGCGTGGCCTTTCTGGTCACCGCGGTGGTGGGCCTGATCGTGCGCAAGGCCGGCTGGCAGCTGCCGGAAACCGTGCATCCGGTGGCCTGGGCGCTGCTGATCGGCGGGCTCTGGATGCTGGTGGCCGAGCACTTTGCCGACAAGTTGCCCGAGCGCGACGTGGTGACCTGGAAGGTGGCCATTGCTGTGGGCCTGGCGCAGGTGGTGGCGGGCGTGTTTCCCGGCACGTCGCGCTCGGCCTCGGCGATCTTCCTGGCCATGTTGCTGGGCCTGAGCAAGCGCTCGGCGGCGGCGGATTTCGTGTTCATGGTGGGCATTCCGACCATGTTCGCGGCCAGCGGTTACGCGCTGCTGGAGATGTACAAGGAAGGCGGCTTCGGCAGCGAAAACTGGGCCGACGTGGCAGTGGCCTTCGTGGCGGCCACCATCACCGGCTTTGTGGTGGTGAAGTGGCTGCTGGGCTACATCAAGAAGCACCGCTTCACGGTGTTTGCGGTGTACCGCATCGTGCTCGGCGCTGCGCTGCTGTTGTGGCTGCCGGTCGCGGCCTGAGGCGGCACCGCACCCAATTGGCCTGCGGCTCGCAGCCACTGCGGCGCGCTGGCCGGATGCCAGGGCAGTGACGCCGGTCATTGCCCTGGCCGCGTGCTGGCGGTATCACTGACGCATCGATCACCGGGAGCCGCGCATGCGTGCAGTGTTCTTCGCCCCTGCACTGCTGGCGGCGGGCGTGACGGCCTGCGGGTCGGGCGCTTCGCCGGAGGTGCCCGGCTCCTCCTCCGACGCTGCTGCGCAAGCCGATGCGATTGCCGCGCCGGCGGCCGACAACGCCCCGCTGCGGGTGGCCCTGCGCGCACAGCACTGGCACTTGCAGCAGGCCAACGATGCGCATGGCACGGCGTTGCGCAGCCTGTTCGTCGACGGCCTGCCGCCATTGCAACTGGATTTCAGCGATCAGCGCATCCAGGTCAGCCAGACCTGCAACGCACTGGGCGCCAACTACGCCGTGGCGCAGACGCAACTGCAGATCGGCCGGGTAGTGTCGAGCAAGCGGCTATGTGCCGAATCCCGCCGGATGGCGCAGGAACGCGCCGCCAGCGACCTGCTGTCCGGCCGCTTCGCAGTGCTGCTGGACACCGCCGCGGCCACGCCCCGGCTGACCCTGACCCGCAGCGACGGCACCCGGCTGATCTTCGGCGGCGTCGCCACCGCGGACACCCGCTACGGCGGTCCGGGGCAGACGCTGTTGATCGAAGTGGCTGCAGACACCGTGCCTTGCACCTCTGACCCGGCGCGCCAATGCCTGCAGCTACGCGAGCAGGATGCGGCTGGGCGGCCCGTCAGCCAGACCTGGCAACCCTTCGAAGGCACCATCGATGGCTTCGAGCACGAGGCCGGCATCGGCAACGTGCTGCGGGTGACGCGTTACCCCGCCGCTGCCGGCAGCGCTGGCGCACCGGTGTATGTGCTTGAGCAGATGATCGAAGCCAGCGGTTAGCGGAGACGTCTTTCGGGTGTGGCTTGCGGCCATGAGCGCCGGTGCAAACGTTCGCCATGCGGTAGTGCACCGCGAACCCAGGCCCGCCTGCATGCCTTCCCGGTCACACGATCGCTGCGCAGCTCGCGCGAACCGTGCATGCCATGCGGACAACGGCAGCCATCCATGCAGGCGCCATGCGCGCCAGGAGAGCGGCGCACCCGCCTGCACTGCAAGCGCGCGCTCCCGGTGTGAGCCTTGCCGCGCACGGGGATCGCCGTCTTCATTCAATGCGGCTGTCGGGTCACCGGCGCGCATGCGGGCCATCCATTGGCAAACTCCCGACGACGCCGCGTCGCTGGCCGCGTCGTCAGCGATGAACGCACTCAGCCCAGCGACGGGTTCAGCGTGTAGGTGCCGTGCAATGCCGCTTCCGCCAGCACATGGCCCTGGATCGCCGACAGCACATCGGTGGCGGTGAAGGTCTCGGGCAGGCTGAGCGTGGCCACGTCCAGCGCGAACACGCGGAAGAAATAGCGGTGCACGCGCAGGTCGTTGAACGGCGGGTACGGGCCGTCGTACCCCAGATAATTGCCCGCCATGTCGGGATTGCCGGCAAACCACTGCGTGTACGAATTCAGGCCCTGGCGCGCACCGGCCGGGCCGGCTGGCTGCTGCTTGCCCTTGGCCACGAAACCGTCGCTGCAACTGCCTGCCGCAATTTCATGCACGTCGGCGGGGATATCGGCCATGGCCCAATGCACGAAATCGGTGCGTGGCTGGTCCACCGGGATTTGGATATCGTCGCGGCCGACGGTCTCCGGCACGGTGGGCACGTCCGGGTCCAGGCACAGCAACGCAAACGACTGCGTGCCGGCCGGCACGTCGTTCCAGGCCAGGTGCGGATTGCGGTTGGGTGCGAAGCCGTCCGGGGTGCCGGCGGCAAATTCCACTGCGATGGGCTTGCCGTTTTCGATGCTGTTGCTGGTCAGACGCATGCAAAGTCTCCGTGGATCCAAGCACCCAGCCTGCCTGGATTGGCACCGCAACGGAAGCCGTCGCAGTGGAACCTTGTGTGGCACAGCAGGCGCGTTTGGTGTGCGCGTGTTGTCGCCAATTCAGCGTGCGGCAGAGCACAGCGAGAGTGGAGCGCGCGATGCGCCAACCAAGGCGAGCAACACGCCAAACAGCAAGCTGCACTATCCCCGGGCACGGATTGCAGGCATCGTTGAACGCCATCGGTGTCCATGCGCGCCGCGCCGTCCGGGTCTCTGGATCTCCGTAGGACCGGACCTGGCCGCGACGGGCTTCACCGGTATCGGTAACGCCTCGTCGCGGCCGGGTCCGCTCCTACGACGGCGTCGCGCTTGCGGGATATGCGGCAGGCCGCGCTCATTCCTGCGGATACCCGAAGCGCACCGCAATCAGGGTGAGCAGGTCGAACTGCGCGCCGAGCACGCTGCGGTAGTTGCGCCAGCGACCCGATGCCAGCCGCGCCGGGCCGCGCGGTTCGACCAGCGGGAAGCTCAGGCCGAAGGCCTGTTCCAGGGCAGTGGAAATGCCCTGCGGGTCGCTCTCGATGCCGTCCAGGCGGATGATGCGGTGCGGGTAGAGATCGCGTTCGTGCAGCACGGCCAGCTGTTCCAGCGCAATCAGCAGCCAGTCGGTGGCCTGCTGCGGCGACTGCAACGCCAGCGGCGCGGGCGCACCGGCCGAGAGCCAGTCCAGCAGCATGTCGCGCGGGTCGCGCAGCGCAATCGCCAAGCGGCCCTCGGGCAGGTGCGGGCGCAGCGCGGTGAGCAGGGTGTTGTCCCACCACAGCAGCCAGTCGATGACGTTGCCATCGTCGATGCCACGGCGCGGCAGTTGCGCCTTCCAGCCTTCCACCAGCGCCGTCGGTGCCAGTTCGCCGGAGGCCAGCTGTTCGACCGTGCGGTAGCTCTGCAACGCGTCCGCCGGCGGGGTGGTGCCGTAACGGTCGCCGCGTACCAGCGGGGTGGCTGCGTCCATCACCGCAATCAGACGTTCGACATGCGAGCCGGGCGTGCCCCACACGAACAGCGGGCGCGCGGTGACGCTGTCGGGAATGCTGCCCAGCGCCGGCCACTGCATCGGCTGCTTGGCTGCCTGCGGCGGCAACGGCAAGCGGTGCTGGGCCTGTTCGCGGTGGAACTGCATCCAGGTGCCCACGGCGGCATCGGGCTGGCCGGCGCGGTCCTGCACATTGCCCAGCCACGGCCGCAGCACGGTCTGCTGTGGCGCCGGCAACGACTCGATCAACGATTCGACGCAGGCGATCGCCGCTGGCGGGTCGCGTTCCAGCAAGGCCTCGACGATGCGCTGCTCGCCGCTGATGCGGCCCGGCTCCACCGCCACGATCTGGCGCGCCACCATTTCCGCTTCGTCGGCGTGCCCCTGCATGTCGTGCACGCGCATCAGCGCTTCCAGTGCCGGCAGGTGCTCGGGCATGGCCAGCAGCCAGCGCTCGATCACCGCCTGTGCCTGCGGCCCGCCGACCGGCTCGACCGCCAGACGGGCCAGCCACAGGTCGTGCGCGTTGGCCGAGGTGGCCAGCGCTGCGTCCAGGGTGTCGCGCGCGTCGTCCACCGCGCCCAACCGCTCCCAGGCGGTGAGCAACGCGTGCAGCGTGCGGCGGTCGTCCGGCCAGTGCGCCAGCGCCAGGCGCAGATGCGCGGCAGCCTGATCGGGACGACCGGCCTGCAGTTCCATCTCGCCGGTGAGCCGGCGCATGGCCGGCAGATCGCCGTCGGGCTGGGCAAGCACGCCCTGCATGGCCGCCAATGCATCGTCCAGACGGCCCTGGCGCTGGGCGAGCTGGGCGATGAAGGCGCGCAACGCGGTACCGGGCGGATTGAGCTCGATCACGCGCTCGAAGGCGCGCTCGGCAAACGCAAAATGCTGTTTCTGCAGATACGCAAAGCCCAGCGAAAACAGCACGCGCGCATCGTCCGGCAGCTGCTCGGCGGCACGGGTGAGCAACGACAGCGCGCGGTCGTGCTGCCCGCGGCGCAGTTCGACCACGCCATCGACGGCCAGCAATTGCGGATGTTCCGGCGCCAGCCGCGCGGCGGTACGGCTCAGCCGCTCGGCCTCATCCAGATCGCCGCGTGCCACCGCCAGATGCGCCTGCATCACGTAGGCATTGAACTGGTTGGGGTCCAGCGCGGTGGTGCGCGACAGCGCGGCATCGGCCGCAGGCAGATCACGCGTGGCCAGCAACGCGCCGGCGTGCAGCAGATGCAGGTCGGCATCTTCGGGCGTCAGCGTCAGCGCGGTATCGATGCTGGCCAGCGCCAGCGCAGGCTGCCCTTGCTGCTGCAGCGCAAGCGCCAGCCAGCGGTGCGCGGCAGCGTTGTCGGGCGCGGTGGTTGCCCACTCGCGGGCCAGCGCCACCGCATCGTCGGCCGCATTGCGGCGCAGGGCTTGAAGAATGGCGTCTTGCATGGCGGCGGTGGGTCCCGGACAAACGCCTATTGTAACGATGCGCGGGGTAGCGCCGCCCTTGCGCGGCGCATCCACAACGCCAGCGGCGGTGACGCGCGTCGTCGCACGCCTTGCCTGCATCTGGGCAGGTGCAACGCGCTCTAGGCGCGTGAGGTCAGCCGTTCGGCCACCCAGCGTTCGGCAAAGCCGTCGCCGCGGGCATTTTCCAGAAAGCCGCAATGCCCGCCCCAGCGCGCGATTTCCAGATGCGCATGTGCCGGCAACTGCCAGCCGGCGAAATCCTCGAACGGAATCACCGGGTCGTCTTCGGCCATCAGGATGTCGACCGGTACCTGCAGGCCGGCCAGGCGCTCGCCGGCAATCGAATAGCTGTCGAAATACGCTTCCAGCGAGCCGTGCCCGGTGTGCTGCACGGCCAGCCAGGCCATCAGCTCGCGCATGTCCAGCGCCAGGGTGGCGTCGTCGTAGCCGTGCTGGTCGGGAAACAGCTTGCGCTTGCGCAGCAGCGATTCGCGCCATTTGCGGCGGAAATACCAGTCGTAGAACTGCGGGCCCTTTTCCAGCTGGGTCATGGTGGCGGCCGGGTCCAATAGTGGGCATACCGCTGCCACCCGTGCCAGCGGCAGGCCCGCGGCCGGCGCACGCAACGCCAGCCGCAGCGCGAAGTTGCCACCCAGCGAATAGCCTGCGGCCAGCAACTGCGGCGCAGGAAAACGCCGCCACAGATCGCCCGCGGCATTGACCACTTCTTCGATGCGATCGGAATGGAACAGATCGACGTTGAGATGGTGGGTGCCGCCGTGGTCGCGGAAATTCAGCCGGAACACCTGATAGCCCAGCCCAAGCAGGCGCGCAGCGGTCAGGCGCATGTAGTTGGAATCGGCGCTGCCTTCCCAGCCGTGCAGCAACAGCACGCTGCCGCGCAGCGGCGCATCGCCGGGCGGGATGCTCATCCAGCCCTGCAGGCGCACACCGTCGCCGCCATCGAGAATGTGTTCGCTGGTGACTGCGCCGCTGGCGGCCAGCAACTGGCGGCTGCGGATGCGCCGCAAGGCGCTGCTGCCGAGCACCGATTGCACATGCGGATTGCGCAGCCAGCGCGGCGGCGAATAGTCGGAGGCGTTCATGCGCTCAACGCGCCGCATGCTGTCGCGCCGGCCGCCTGGAGGATGCGCATACGCATCGGCGGCTAGGTCTCCATCGCCGCGATGATGCGTTGCCGCGAGGTATCGGCCAGGCGGCGCCTGCCTTCGATGTCGAAGGCGCGAATCGGCTCAAGAAAATGCACTTCGGCCAGCCGCGACGGCTCACCGAGCACACGCACGATATTGGCGAAGAAACTTTCGCGCTCGCCAAAAGCCACCACCGCCTGCGCATTGCCGCGCACGCCATAACGCAGCGCCACCGGCTGTACCGGCACGCCGGCTTCGACCGCCGCCTGGAAGATGCGCGCATGGAACGGGCCGACCTCGGTACCACCGCGGGTGCGCCCTTCCGGGAAGACCCCGACCGGCTTGCCGCTTTGCAGGCGCAGCAACATTTCCTGCAGCACCCCGCCCAGCGATTCGGTATTACCGCGCTGATGGAAAATGGTCTGGCCCTTGGTCGCCAGCCAGCCCACCAGCGGCCAGCCGGCGATTTCACGCTTGGCCACAAAGCCCATCACGCGCTGGCTGTGCAGCATGGAGATGTCCACCCAGCTGACGTGATTGGCCACGAACAGGGTGGCGCCCGGCAGCGGCGTGCCGAAGCGGCGCAGCCGGAAGCCGAAGATGCGCATCAGGTTGCCCTGCCACCAGCGGATCATCAGCTCGTCCAGGGTGTCGTCGTGCCCGGTGCGGATCCGCGCCAGCGGCGGCGCCACCACGCACAACATGGTGACCGGCAGGCAGATGCACAGGTGCAGCAACACCAAGGGCACCCGATACAGGTACCGGAACCAACGCAACGCGCCGCCAGCGTCGCGCGTGGCGTCCAGGGATGACTCGCTCATTCGACGAACGGAACCGGTAACAGGGGAAGGAGGCGCGACCATTGTGACAGCAGCGTGGCCGCGGCGCAGTGCCGGCAGCGGATGGCGCTGTTCCACCCATGCGGTCGCCGGGCGGGCTCAGCCATTGCCGCGCGGTACCACCGCCAGGGTCAGCCGCGACACGCAAACGCGTTTGCCGGCCGGGTTTTCGATGGTGATGTCCCATACCTGGGTGCTGCGCCCCACGTGCACCGCCCGTGCAGTGCCGGTCACCAGCCCCTGGGTGGCAGCGCGCAGGTGATTGGCATTGATCTCCAGGCCCACGCACATCTGGGTCGTCATATCCACGCACAGGTTGCCGGCGCTGCTGCCCAGCGTCTCGGCCAGCACCACCGAGGCGCCGCCGTGCAGCAGGCCATATGGCTGTTTGGTGCGCGCATCCACCGGCATGGTGGCGCGCAGCCAATCCTCACCGGCTTCGGTGAACACGATGCCCAGATGTTCGATCAAGGTGTCGCGGCTGGAGGCATTGAGGGCGTTTAGATCGACGGGGTCGCGGAAGGTCATAGGCTGGGGATTGGGGATTGGGGATTGGGGATTGGGAATCGGGAATCGGGAATCGGGAATCGGGAATCGGGAATCGCAAGAGCATCCCGGCGCCTGGAGTGCAATGCAACTGGGCAGTGATGCCGGCGGCCGAGGCGGCGCCGATGCGGTACGCGGCGGTCGCCGGCGGCACGCGCAGCGTCTTCAGCGATATCCGGCGTGTACGTGCCGATCCGTCGCCAACCGCGTCCATCTCCCCACAACGCGCTGCACCAGCAGGCACCTGCTGGACGACCAGCGCAGTGCGTCAGCCGATCAGAGAATCGGCACCAGCCCGGCGCCGAAGGCGGTGAGCATGCGCACCAGCAGCCATTTGGGGCCGACGTTGACCTCCGGGAAGTCGCCCACTGCCACATAACACTGCCGGAATTGCGGATCCTGCCGCTTGAGCGGGAATGGGCAATCCGGGCCGGGCTGGAACTCGTAATTGGTGGCGTAGCGCCACGGCCAGAAATCCAGCACCGGCAGCGCCTCGGACACCTTGCCCACGCTGTAGTTCAACCCGCTCAACACCGGCGGCTTTTCGCGCGAGGCCACTGTCCAGGCATTTTCCGGAGCAATATCGCGCTCGATGCTGGCCGCCAGCGCTTGCGCAAAGCGCGCATCGTCGATCACCACGGCCGCTTCGGTGTTGTAGTTTTCGCTGCGCGGGTCGAAGTTGTGCGTGCCGATCACGCCGATGCGGCGGTCCACCACCAGCGACTTGGCGTGCAGGCCCATGCGCGCACCGGCGCGGGTCACCGGCAGCGGCTTGTTGACTGCGCGCGTGCCCAGAAACGACGGCCGGGTTTCGGTACGCAGCACGCGGCGATCGACCTCGCTGCCGCCGGGCGCGCGGCCGGCGCCACTGCTGCCGCGAATCACGCTGCCGCCGGTGCTGCGGGAATCTGCACCGCTGCTGCCACGCACCGCATTGCCGGCCGCACTGCCACCGATCAGGCGATTGTCACGGCTGTCTTCGTTGATCTCGGAGGCAGGATTGAGCGGGTCCGGCACCAGGTTGGCGTAATCCACCGGCGCATCCAGCGGAAACGGCTTGAACTCGTACAGGTTGAAGCCCAGCTCGCGCATGTTGCGGCGTTTGAACTTGTACGACAGCGCATACACGATGGGATTGTCGGTGGCTGCCAGGCTGTTGGTCGACACCACGATGCGCGGCGGCTGCGGGCGTTTGCGCAGCTCACGGAAGATCGCCTGGGCCTCGTCGGACAACACCAGATATGGCGTTTGCAGCAGCACTTCCTGCTGTGCATTGGCGATCAGCCCATCCAGCTCCGGCGCCGTCGATACCGCCTTGGCGGCATGTTCCCTACGATGTTTTTGCGGCAGGTCGGCCACGTACAGCACGCGCTGCACCGGCATCGCCGGCGTGACGAAGGCATCGCGCACGAACTGCGGATCGCGCGCTTCGCGGTCCACCCGCGCCACCCGATCCGGGCGCCGGAACTGTGCGGGCGGCATCTGCGGAGCGCCCTGCTCCAGCAATAGCCTGCCCACATCGTTCAGACGCTCGGCCGGCACGCTGCGCTGGGCGCGCCAGAACGCATCGAAATTGGCGGCCATCGCACGCACTTCCGGGCCGGCCAGAATCACATCGCGGTCGCGGAAGTTGTATTCGCTGTCCCAGTCGTAATAGTCGTCCTGGTAGTTGCGCCCGCCGACCACCCCGAGCACGTCGTCCACCACCAGCAGCTTGTTGTGCATGCGCTGGTTGAAGCGGCGGAAACAGCACACCACGCTGCCGGCGTAATCGAAATAATTGAGTTTGACCTTGCCGAAGGTAGGGTTGTAGATGCGCAGCTGCAGGTTTTCGTGGCTGCTGGCGAGCGCGCCGAGAATCTGCAGGTCGGCAATGGCCGAAAGCTGATCGATCAGGATCCGCACCTTGACCCCGCGCCGGGCGGCGTCGGTCAGCGCGTCCAGGATCATGCGCGCACTGTCGTCCTTGTCGAAGATGTAGGTCTGCAGGTCGACGCTGCGGGTGGCGCTGCGGATCAGGTTGAGCCGCGCCACCAGCGATTCTTCGCCGTGGTCGACGATGGTGGCGTAGTGCCGCGGTGCCGCCGGTGTGGAGGCGGTGATGGCCTCGCCACCCAGCGCGCGCAGTGGCGAGGGCTGGGCGCAGTGATTGGCCTGGCTGCAGCTCACCACGGTGCTGCGCGCCGCCGCGGCCACGCCGGCGGCGCGGTTGCGTTCGATTTGCGACAGGCCGGCGCATCCAGTGCCGAGCAACAGCGTTGCCAGCACAAGCAACCTCAACAGGAACCTCACGGGCGCCGCGCCTCCTGCAAGCGCCCACGCAGAATGAACGTCACCCTGTCGCCCAGGGCCATCTGCCACGCATTCATTCCGTAACGTCCACGCAGGACCGTACCTCGGCTGATCACGTCGCAATCATAGCCCGGCCGCGCGCATTCAGCTGGTGCCACATGCAGGGTCTCGATGTGGGTGATTCCGCGGATGGTCAGGTTGCCGATGATGTCGCCGCCGCCCTTGACCACTTCTTCGGCGTAGGGCAGCGACTCGAATTCCACCACCGGGTAGCGCGCCACGTCGAAAAAATCTTCGCCCCGCATCCAGCTGGTGTACCGGTCCTTGCCCGGAATCTCTACCTGAGTGGCATCCAGCCGGAAGCGCACCTGCATGCGCCGGTCCGGCAACTCCACCAGCTCACCGCGAAAACGCGGGAAGAATCCCTCCAGTTTCATGCCGAAGCGGGTCTTGATCTCGAACCCGAAGCGCGACTGCACCGGATCGATGAGGTGCACCTTCTGCTGCGCAAGGCAGGGGAGCGCGACCCAGAGCGCGAGCCAGGCGAACCAGCGCAGCGACGATGACACGGATCAAGGCCACCAGAAGGCGGTCAGGCGGGCGATTCCCGGCTCGATGGCGGCATCAAGCGGCAGCGCCAGCAAGGCGATCGAAGCGGTCGGCATGCCGCGATAGTCGCCGGTCTGCCCGCTATGCATCAGTGCGGCCAGCCGCTCCAGGCCGGGGTTGTGGCCGACCAGCAACAGGCGCTCGGCCTCGCGGTGTTCGTCCACCAGGCTGGCCAGGGTGCCCGGGGTTGCTTCGTAGATGCGTTCGTCCAGACGTTGTTCGATGTAGCCGGTGAGCTCGAGCACCGCCTCCAGGGTCTCGCGGGCACGCCGCGCCGGTGAGCACAGCACCCGGTCCGGGACCAGCCGCTGTTCGCGCAGCCAGCGCCCGGCAGATTCGGCTTCGGCGATGCCATGCGGAGACAGCGGGCGGTCGAAATCGGCCTGACCGGTGTCGGCTGGCTCGGCGTGGGCGTGTCGCAACAAGATCAATTCGCGCATAGGAACTTTCCGGTTCTAGGACTTCTTGAGCCACTTGAACAGCGGCTCCCAGTCCTGTTGATGGTCGCGCACCTGCGCCGAACGGTAATCGAACAAGCTGCGCCCCAGCCCGGCCATGACCACATAGGCCTGGGTGTCGCGCAGTTGCGTCACCAGCGGATACGGCCAGGTGCCGATCATCTCGGCGGCCTGCTGCGAGGTCTGGGTCCAGGGACGTGCGCGGTTGAGCACCAGGCCCACCGGCAGCTTGCGCTGGTGCACGCGTGGCACCTTGGCCAGCGTGTTGAGAAAGCCGACCACCGCTTCGATATCCAGCGCCGAGGACAGCACCGGTACCACGATGGCGTCGACGTGGTCGAGGAATCCGCCCAGATCGTCGGCCATTGCCCCGGCCGGTGCATCGATGATCAAGGTATCAGTGCCGTCCGGCACCGCCGCCTGCCAGTTGCGGCGCCTGGTGGCGTCGATCGGCAGCACCGCACTTTCCAGGCTGGCGCGGCGCTGTGCCCAACGGGTGGATGAGCCTTGCGGATCGGCATCCGCCAGCACGGTGCGCTGGCCTTGCAACGCCGCATGTGCGGCCAGATTGGTGGCGATCGTGGTCTTGCCGACGCCGCCTTTGGAGGCGGCCACCAGGACTGTCTTCATGCACGCCTCGCTTCCGGGAGCAAGCCGGCAGCGTACACCGCAGCAGGGTGAGGAAGTAGTCGAAAGGCGTTAAACGCGCGGATGGCGTACAGACGAACACCGCGCAGACCTGCAGGCGATGCGCGCAACGCCTTCTGCCGCAGCCGCGCGTGGCAATCACCGCGCGGTCATTACCGATCGCAAGATGATCTGCGCGCGTTACTCAAATGCGGCGCTGCATTGCATTGCAATGACGGCATCGCAATGCAGCATTGCGGCAACGTCGGGCCGCCTGGCATCTGGTGTAGCGAGCGGACGCGAGCGCATACACTGCAGCAAGTGGCGTCCTGCTACGGCAGAAACCTGCAACGGCAGCCCTTCCGTCTTACGCCACCAGCTGCGCCAGCAGCCAGGCCCACGCGGGCAGCGTGAGCAACGACAGCAAGATGCTGTAGCCGACCATCGCTGCCGCCAGACGCGGGGCCAGCCGGTGGGAGATCGCCAGCGCGGCGGCGGTGATCATGGTGGGCATGGCCGATTCGAGCACATTGGTCTGCAGCATCTGTCCGTGCAGGCCGAGCGCCCAGGACAGCGGCAATGCCAGGATCGGCATGATCAGCAGCTTGAACACCAGGCCCACCGCCAGCGGTTTGAGTTCGTCCGCGGGCAGGCGCAGCTGCAGCGAAAAACCCACCGCCAGCATCACCAGGGGCAACATCGCGTCGGCCAGGCTCTTGAGGCCCGAGCCGATCCAGGCCGGCGGCTGCTCTGGCATCAGCGTGAGCGCAAACAGCAGCGCCCATAACGGAGGGAACTTGAGCACCCGGGCCAGGATCATCGTCGCAGTGGGTGGCGTATCGCCGCTGTAGCGGGCCAATACATACAGGCCGAACGTGGACAACAGCACGAAGGTACCGAACTGGTCGTAGACCACCGCGTACGGAAGGGCGTGGTCGCCAATCAGCGCGCGCACCATCGGGAAGCCGATAAAGCTGGAGTTGGTGAACACCACGCACATCAGCAGCGCGGCGTATTCGGCACGGCCAAAGCGTAACAAACGACTGCAGCCCCACAGCATCGGCACGATGATGGCGGTCAGCAGCCACGGCGTGGCGATTACCCCGCCCAGCGAGGCGTCCAGGTGCAGGCGCGGGACATAGGTCAGCACCGACGCCGGCAGGCAGATGTACAGCACGATGCGGTTGAGCACATCGGCGCTGTTGTCGGGCAACGCCCGCAGGCGGGCGAACAGCAGGCCCAGCCCCAACATCGCCAGAATCAAGGCAAATGCATCCACCGCCATGGCGTGATCGTGTCCGTTGGAAAGCGATGCACAGGATCGCATAGCGCGCGGCGCGCGCATCGCGTGAGAGTTGGCCGGGCTTGGCGCGCGGCGTACGCAACGAAGTTTCAGTTAGCGCATCGGTTTTCGTATCTCGAAGCTAGTGTGTCGAGGGCGCAGTTTGCCGGTTGCTTGAAAACTCTGGGCACCGGCCAACTCCATTGGTCCTTGCCTGCTCACCGTCGCGGGACCTTGGAGTGGCATGGATGCCGCGCCAGAGCTACAGGGACGTACTTGCGCGTGTCCTGCGATGGTGGGCGGGCAAGGGCCCTGCAGAAAAGCCGCAGACCAACGCGCTGCATCTCTTGCATCGATCGCACTAACATCGGAAGCCCAGCGCTCAACCGTGGTGGCGCTCTGGCGCAAAAACGTGAGCGGCCTTTCACCGATAGAGCGGCATCGAAGTGTGAGTCCTTAATTTCGGAAAGCGGCAGGCCCGCCCGATCAATCGTGAGCGCTCAGGTGAAGGTGCCTGACGCAGCATCGACCCAGTGCACGGCCCGTGCTGCGGGAGCTCCCCGCAGCACGGCGATGCGCTTACGGAAACGCGGGCGGGTTGGCCTGCCAGGCAGCGAAGACCTCGGCCAGGGTGGCGCGCTCTGGCTCGCGCCAGTCCGGCAACAGGCTGGCGTAGTTGGCAGAGCTGCTCCAACGATCCGGCCAGGTGCGCACGGCTGCCGCATACCACTCGACCGCCTCCTGCTTGCGCCCGGCGCGCCACAGCGCCAGTGCGGCCGTGGTCGGCAGCCATGCCGGCGTGGCCGGGCGGCCATTGGCCAGGGCGGCCCACTGCTGCAGTGCCTTGTCCGGCTTGTCGGCGCGCAGCAGGTCCCAGCCGTAGTTCCAGGTGATGGCCCGGTACTGCTGGCTGCCGTTGGGCACCAGTGCCAACGCGCCCTGATAGAGCTCATCGCCCAACTGGGTGCGTCCACCGGCATAGGCCAGCGATGCCAGCTGCGCGCGCGGATCGGCCGCGCGAGCATCGCGCTGCACCATCGCCGCGAGACGGTCGACCACGGCATCGCCCTGCCCCTGCACCGCGACCACGGCTTTGGTGGTGCTGCGGTCTTCGTCGAAATAGAACTCCTTGGGCTTGGGCAGGCTCTGCGCCTGCGCCAACGACCACACGCCTCCGAGCAGGGCCAAGGCGGCCCATGCGTATTTCCTTTTCACTGTGTTTTCCCCTGACAGCAAACGGCCCCTTCCCGCCCCCATCCTAACCGCAGCGCGACGGCTGCGCATCCGCATGCGGACGGGCGCGTGAAAGCTGACTGTTACACTTTGCGCCGCCGTTTTGGAATCCGTCGGGCGGATCATCTGGTTCCAGATGACACGCACCGGGTCCCAGCCACCCTTTCCGGGCACGCCATGACCAGTACCGCTGCACTCTCTTCTCCCGACGCTGCCAACACGCCGGAGCTCGGCCGGGTGGATGCGGACTACACCCTGGACCACAAATACACGCGCACCGATGGGCGCATCTATCTGTCCGGCGTGCAGGCCCTGGTGCGGCTGCCGTTGCTGCAACGCCTGCGCGACGACGCTGCCGGGCTGGACACCGCCGGCTTCATCAGCGGCTACCGCGGCAGCCCCCTGGGCGGGCTGGACCTGGAACTGTGGCGCGCACGCAAGCATCTGGACGCAGCCCGGGTGACCTTCACCCCCGGCCTCAACGAGGACCTGGCCGCCACCATGGTGTGGGGCACCCAGCAGACCAACCTGTTCCCCGGCGCCAAGGTGCAGGGCGTGTACGGCATGTGGTACGGCAAGGGCCCGGGCGTGGATCGCAGCGGCGACGTGTTCAAGCACGGCAATGCCGCCGGCACCTCGCCCTTCGGCGGCGTGCTGGCGCTGGCCGCCGACGACCATGCCTGCCGCAGTTCGACCCTGCCGCACGGCTCGGAAGACGAGTTCGTCAGCGCGATGATGCCGATCCTCAACCCGGCCGGGGTGCAGGACATCCTGGACATGGGTCTGCTCGGTTGGGCGATGAGCCGCTACACCGGGCGCTGGATCGGCTTCAAGACAATTGCCGAAACGGTGGAATCGTCCGCGTCGGTGCAGGTGGATCCATTCGCACGCACGATCGTGCTGCCGGAGGATTTCGCGCTGCCGCCGGGCGGGTTGAGCATCCGCTGGCCAGACCCGCCGGTGGATCAGGAAATGCGTCTGCACCGCTATGCGATCGCCGCGGCGCAGGCCTTCGCACGGGCAAACCGCATCGACAAGGTGGTGCTGGATTCGCCGCACGCGCGGCTGGGCATCGTGACCACCGGCAAGAGCTATCTCGATGTGTTGCAGGCGCTGGAATACCTGGGCCTGGATGCGCAGGCCTGCGCGCAGATCGGCATCCGCGTGTACAAGGTCGGCATGACCTGGCCGCTGGAGCCGGTAGGCATCAGCGCGTTTGCGCGCGGGCTCGAAGACATCGTGGTGGTGGAAGAGAAGAAGGCCTTCATCGAGCGCCAGATGAAGGAGCTGTTCTACAACTGGCCGGCCAGTGCGGGTGCGCGGCCGAGCATCGTCGGCAAGTACGACGAACAGGGGCAATGGATTCTGCCCTCCACCGGCGAGCTGACCCCGGCCACGATCGCGGCGGTGATCGGCAAGCGCATCCAGCACTTGCTGCAGTCGAGCGCGATCACTGCCGATTCGATCGAGCAGCGGCTGCGCTGGATGGAGAGCAAGGAAGCGGAGATGGCCTTGCCGCGCGCGCAGTTCCCGCGCGTGCCGCATTACTGCTCCGGTTGCCCGCACAACACCTCCACGGTGGTGCCGGAAGGCTCGCGCGCGCTGGGCGGCATCGGCTGCCATTACATGGTGACCTGGATGAACCGCTCCACCGACACCTTCACCCACATGGGCGGCGAAGGCGTGACCTGGTCGGGCCAAGCGCCGTTCACCGAGACGCCGCACGTGTTCCAGAACCTGGGCGATGGTACGTATTTCCACAGCGGCTCGCTGGCGATCCGGCAGTCGGTGGCCACCGGCGTCAACATCACCTACAAGATTCTCTACAACGATGCGGTGGCGATGACCGGCGGCCAGCCGGTGGACGGCACGCTCACCGTGCCCGACATCGCGCATCAGCTGCGCGCCGAAGGCATCCACGAGATCGCCATCGTCAGCGACGACATCGGCAAGTGGACACGCCGACGCGACCTGTTTCCTGCCGACGTCGCGTTTCATGATCGTGGCGAGCTGGATGCGGTGCAGCAGCATCTGCGCACCGTCAAGGGCGTGTCGATCCTGATCTTCGACCAGACCTGCGCCACCGAAAAACGCCGCCGCCGCAAGCGCGGCAAGCTGATCGACCCGCCCAAGCGCGTCATGATCAATTCGCTGGTGTGCGAAGGCTGCGGCGATTGCGGCGAAAAGAGTTTCTGCGTGTCGGTGCTGCCGAAGGAGACCGAGTTCGGGCGCAAGCGGCAGATCGATCAGTCCAACTGCAACAAGGATTATTCCTGCGTGTCGGGCTTTTGCCCGAGCTTTGTCACCGTGCATGGCGGTGCGCCGCGCAAGGGCAAAAAACGCGACGCCAGCGCGCTGCTGGACAACTTGCCCGCACCGCCGCAACGCACCTTGCTGCAGCAGCCCTGGAACATCCTGATCACCGGCGTCGGTGGCACCGGGGTGGTCACCATCGGCGCACTGCTGGGCATGGCCGGGCATCTGGAAGGCAAGGGCGCCACCGTGCTGGACCAGACCGGCCTGGCGCAAAAGGGCGGCGCGGTCACCACGCATATCCGCATTGCACGCACCCCCGACGACATCCATGCAGTGCGTATCGCTGCGGGCGAAGCCGACCTGGTGCTGGGCTGCGACATGGTGGTGGTCAACGATTATTGGGCGCTATCCAAGGTGCGCGATGGCCGCACCCAGGTGGTGCTCAACACCTACGAAGCGATGCCGGGCAGCTTCACCACCCAGCCGGACCTGCAATTTCCGGCAGCCGAGATCATCGCTGGCGTGCGCACTGCGCTTGGTGGGCAGGAGCCGTTGTTGCTGGATGCCACGCAACTGGCCACTGCGCTGCTGGGCAATGCCATCGCCAGCAATCTGTTCGTGCTGGGCTATGCCTGGCAGCACGGGCTGGTGCCGTTGTCGCATGCGGCGCTGATGCGCGCGATCGAACTCAATGGCGCGGCCGTGGCGATGAATCAGCAGGCCTTTGCGTGGGGCCGGCTGGCCGCGATCGATCTGCCGGCGGTGCAGCGCGCTGCCGGTCTTGCGCAGGTTGGCACGCCTGCAGCGACACACGGCAACATACCGCAGGCGCGGGGGCCGGGCAGCTGGGAAGATCACGATCTGAGCGGCCAGAGCGCACCGCGCGCGTTGGCGCAAACCGATGGCAGCACGCTGCACGGCGATGTCGACGCACCGACGCATCCACTCGACGATGAGCAGCTTGCGCAATCGCTGGACGAGGCCATCGCGCGCCGCGTGGCGTTTCTCACCGACTACCAGGACGCCGCTTATGCGCAGCGTTACCGCAGCCTGGTCGAGCGCGTCCGCACGCACGAGCTGCAGCGTGTGCCCGGCAGCAGTGCACTCACCGAAGCGGTGGCGCGCTACGCCTTCAAGCTGATGGCCTACAAGGACGAATACGAAGTGGCGCGGCTGTACACGCGTGGCGATTTTCAGCGCCGGTTGCAGCAACAGTTCGAAGGCGACTACACGTTGCGCTTCCACCTGGCGCCGCCCTTGCTGGCAAAAAAAGATGCGCACGGCCATCTGATCAAGCGCGAATACGGGCCGTGGATGTTCACCGCCTTCAAGCTGCTTGCGCGGCTGAAATTCCTGCGTGGCGGCACGCTCGATGTGTTCGGCTATAGCGACGAGCGGCGTGGCGAGCGTCAGCTGATCGTCGATTACGTTGCAACGATGGAAACGCTTCTGGAGCGGCTGGATGCCGATAACGTCGGCCTGGCCGCGCAGATCGCCAGCATCCCGGAACACATTCGCGGCTATGGCCACGTCAAGCATGCGCACCTGCAGGAAGCCAAGGCGCGCGAAGCCGCGCTGCTGCTGCAGTGGCGGAATCCGAAGGCACTGCATGTGGTGCAGGCGGCTTGATGTCGGCGAACGATGACATTTTTCTGTTGTAGTCGATCGGCGACATTTCGTTGGAGATGACTGGCTGCTTCGGCGGGAAACCGTTACGTCGATGTAAGCGATCGACGACATTGCGGCAATGTCGTCGATCGCTTACATTGCATCCATGGATACCGTCCGCACGCCTTCCGATATCGGCAACATCATCCGCGCCAGACGCAAGCACCTGAGCTGGGATCAGGCTCGCCTAGCCAATGAAATCGGCGTGAGCCGGCAATGGGTCGTCGATATCGAGAAAGGCAAGCCGCGCGCGGAGCTTCAATTGATCCTGCGAGCGCTGCACGCACTGGGGCTGGAGTTGATGTTGGGCCCAGACCTCGCTCAGGTTTCGGCGGTGCGCACGCCCGATCGCGAGACCGTAACGCCGATTGATCTCGACGCGATCATTGAACATAACCGGGCCAATCCATCATTGGGAACAGCCTTTTTCAATGCGTTGAACAACAACGTCCTCAAGAATCAATTCTCGCCGTTCGACAGGCTGCAAAACACTGGCGTGCACGGACCATTCCCGACATTGGATGCTCTAAAACAGTCTCCGGCGCAAGCAGCATTAGATGCTCCAATACATTCTCCAGTGCAAGCAGCCTTAGCAAGCTCGAATAGACATAAATCGATTATCGATTCAATCGTAAAAAAAAAATCAGCGAATGAACTCGTGCAGAAACAGTCATCAGTACTTGATAGTCTGAAGATTGGCGAGGCAGCGAAAATATCCAACAGCATTTCGGCCTCCCCTAAAAAGAAGCGCGATCGATGAGACTGATCGCCCTGATTGAAAACCAGGTGATCGGGCATCTGGCGTCCGACCCGCATGGGCATCCACGCTTCACCTATACGCCGGACTGGCGGCAGTCGAAAAGTGCGATACCGCTGTCATTGAACCTTCCCCTCAGCAAGGAAGATCACCCGACCGAGGCAGTCAATGCAGTGCTGTGGGGCCTGCTGCCAGACAACGAAGCCACCTTGCAACGCTGGGCATCCAGGTTCCAGGTTTCGCCGCGCAATCCGCTCGCCCTGTTGTCGCACGTCGGCGAGGATTGCGCTGGTGCGGTGCAGTTCGTCACCGAGGCCCGGCTCCAGGATGTGCTGTCCGGGGCTGGCGATGGCATTGAACCACTCACCGATGGCGAACTGGAGGCACGCTTGCGCAGGCTGCGCCAGGATGTCGGTGCGGCGCGCCAGGTCGATGACGTCGGACAGTTCAGCCTGGCCGGCGCGCAGGCCAAGATCGCATTGCTGCACGACGGCGTGCAATGGGCCATCCCGGCCGGGCGCATCCCCACCACGCATATCCTCAAACCACCGAGCGAGGAATACGACGGGTTCGTCGAAAACGAGTTGTTCTGCCTACGCCTGGCGCACAGCATCGGCCTGCCGACAGCCACCGCCCAGGCGCTGCGCGTTGGCGATGAAACTGCAATTTGCGTCGAGCGCTACGACCGCATCGCCATCGACGGCAGGCTGCTGCGCATCCATCAGGAAGACATCTGCCAAGCGCTGGGCGTGATGCCGCAGCTCAAGTACCAGAGCCAGGGCGGCCCGGGACCGGCTGCGCTGTCGCAGCTGCTGTGGACGCACTCCTCACAGGCACGGCAGGACGTCGAAACCCTGTTCCAGGCGCTGGTCTTCAACCACCTGATCGGCGGTACCGATGCGCACGCTAAGAACTATTCGCTGCTGCTCGGCCAACACCGGCAGGTCCGGCTGGCACCGTTGTACGACATCTCCAGCGCCCTGCCGTATCCGCAACTGCAACAGCGCAAAATCAAGATGGCAATGAAGGTTGGCAGCCACTATCGCTGGTGGGATATTCGTCCAGGCGACTGGCGGCAGCTGGCCGAAACGCTGCGTCTGGACGCGGCTGCCTGCCTCGCATGGATGGCCGTGGCCGCAAGCGATCTGCCGGATCGGGCGCGCGACCTTGCCGTCGTCCTGCAACAGGAAGGCGTCGCGCATCCGGTCCTGGATGCACTGGTGGATGCCATCGCCGCATCGTGCCAACGCATGCGCACACTGTTGCAATCGCACTGATCCGCAGTTGGGACCATACCGCTACGCCGCTCTCGGCCGTGGCAGCAATCCAGTGCGCTTAGAGGGGGCGCAGCAGCCGCAAACCGAACCAGTCTTTCGCATCGTTCCAACCGTGCGTGACTTTCAGCCCGGCAGCGGCCGCGAGTTCGGCGAAGCGTGCGTCGGTGTACTTGTAGCTGTATTCGACCTGCATCGCTTCGCCTTCGGCAAATTCCACATCCTTGCCGCCAACCCGCACGCGCTGCGCGCGCTGGCTGATCAGGAAGGTTTCGATACGGCCGCGTTCGCGCGCGTAAACCGCATGGTGACGGAAGCCGTCCAGATCGAAATCGCTGCCGATCTCGCGGTTGAGCCGCGCCAGCAGGTTTAAGGTGAACTCGGCAGTGACACCGGCCGCATCGTTGTAGGCGGCTTCGATCAGCCCGGCGTCCTTGTCCAGATCGATACCGATCAAGGCGCAGCCGTCGCTGCCCATGGTCTGGCGCATCGCATCCAGCAATTCGATGGCGGCGGTGTCGGTGAAATTACCCAGCGTGGAGCCGGGGAAAAACACCACGTGGCGCCGCGCCGGGCGTTGCGCGTCAGGCAGACGCAGCGGCTTGGTGAAGTCGGTGCAGACCGGCAGCATCTGGATCTGCGGGAATTGCTGGGTCAGCCGCGCCGTGCTTTCCAGCAGTGCGGTGCGCGAGATTTCCAGCGGCGTATAGGCCACCACATCGCGCAGGCCCTGCAGCAGCAGCTCGGTCTTACGTCCGCTGCCGCTGCCGTATTCGACCACATGCACGCCGGCGCCGATCGCCTGCGCGATAGAGGCCATGCTGGCTTCCAGCAGACCCAGTTCGGTGCCGGTGAGGTAGTACTCCGGCTGCTGCGTGATGGCTTCGAACAGCTGCGAGCCACGCGCGTCGTAGAAGTATTTCGACGGCAGCGTCTTGGGCGTTTGCGACAACCCCGCCAATGCATCGGCGGTGATGTCATCCGGCTGCGGGCGCAGGTCGGTCAGTGCGGCGTGCGCGCGTTGCATGGCATGGGCGGCGGCGTTCAAGGCAGATCCTTGGCAAGGCGCACGCCGGCAAATTGCCAACGCGCATCGGATGGGAAAAAGTTGCGGTAACTGGCACGCAGATGATTGGCGGGGCTGGCGCAACTGCCGCCGCGCAGCACCCATTGCGCATTCATGAATTTGCCGTTGTATTCGCCCAGCGAGCCGGGCCACGGCGCAAAGCCGGGATACGGCAGATACGCGCTGCCGGTCCATTCCCAGACATCGCCGAACAGCTGCTGGATGCCGGTGTCCACTGCTTCAGCGCCACGCGGATGCAGCGCATCGGCGTCGACGAAATTGCCCTGCACCGGCACGCCGGTCGCGGCCTGTTCCCACTCGACTTCGGTGGGCAGGCGCGCGCCGGCCCAGCGTGCGAAGGCATCGGCTTCGAACAGGCTCAGATGGCACACCGGTGCATGCGGATCGCGCACGCGCCAGCCATCCAGCGTGAATTCGCGGCCAGTGTCGTCCCAATACATGGGGTGTTGCCAGCCTTGCGCCTGCACCATTGCCCAGCCATCGCTGAGCCAGGCACCTGCGCTGCGGTAACCGCCGGCATCGATGAATTCCTGAAACTCCGCGTTGGTCACCACGCGGTGTGCCAACGCATGCGCGCCGACCAGCACACGGTGGCGCGGCGACTCGTTGTCGTAGGCAAAGGTGTCGGACTGTGGCCATGCCGCGGCACCCATCTCGACGATCTGTTCTTCGCGTGCATGCCAGCGCAGCGTGCTGGCCACCGCCGCGGGCGGCGCAGCTGCGTCACGGTAGGCCGGCTGCAATGGATTGCTCCACAGCGCGTGCTTGATGTCGGTGAGCAGCAGCTCCTGATGTTGCTGCTCGTGCTGGATGCCCAGCTGCACGATGGTGCAGGCCTGCGCGTCGAGCAGGCCCTCGCGCAGGCGCTGCTGCATGTGTGCATCCACCGCGGCGCGGTAATCGCGCACCTGCTGCAACGAGGGACGCGACAGCACCCCACGGCGCGCGCGCGCATGCATCGGGCCGACGCTTTGGTAGTAGCTGTTGAACAGGAAATCCCAGGCCGGGTCGAACACGCGGTATGCCGGGTCGGCCTGCAACACGAAGCGCTCGAAAAACCAGGTGGTATGCGCCAGATGCCATTTGCTCGGGCTCGCATCGGGCATGCTCTGCACCATCGCGTCTTCGGCGCTCAGGGGTGCGGCGAGACGGTCGCTCAGCGCGCGGGTCTGCGCGTAGCGTTCCAGCAGCGTCAACTGCTGTTGCTGGTGGTGGCCCAGCAGAGGGGAGAGTGCAGACATCGCCATATGCTTGGGCAGCGGCCGTGAACGTGCCGTGTCGGCAGCGTGGCAGCCAGCGGTAAGCTGTTTGCATGTCATTGCCTTCTCTGTCCAGCACGCTTCCTGCGCCCCTCGATTGGGCCCAGCGCCATCAGGCATTTGCGCTGCCTGCCGGGGTCACCTATCTGGATGCGGCTTCGCGCGGTCCGTTGCTGCGCGCCGTACAGACGGTGGCGCATCACGCGGTCGATGCGATGGCCGCACCGTGGCGGTTGCCATTCGATACCTGGTTGCAGCAGATCGAGCAGTTGCGCGGGCTCGCCGCCGCGTTGTTCGATGGCGATGCCGATGCGCTGGCGATGGTGCCATCGGCCGCGCATGGCCTGGCCACGGCTGCAGGCAATGTGCCCTTGCAACGCGGCGAGGCGGTGCTGGTGCTGGAAGGGCAATTCCCCTCCAATCTGCTGATCTGGCAGCGGCGCTGCGCGCAGGTGGGTGCGCATCTGCTAGCGGTACCCACACGCGCCGGCAACGGCTTGACCGATGCGGTGCTGCAGACCATTGCCGACACGCCTGCGCTGCGTATCGCGAGCCTGCCGCAGGCGTACTGGCTGGACGGGCGGGTGCTGGATCTGGACCGCATCGGCGCCGCCGTGCATGCGCGCGGGGCAGCGCTGGTGCTGGATCTGAGCCAGAGCCTGGGCGTGTTGACGCCCGATCTACCGCGCTGGCAGCCGGATTTCGTGGTCAGCGTGGGGCATAAATGGTTGCTCGGGCCAACGGGATTGGCCTGGCTGTGGGCAGCACCGCAGTGGCGTGCGCACGGGGTGCCGATCGAGGAACACTGGGTCGGCCGCGATGCTGGCAGCAGCTGGGAATTTCCGATTGCCACCGCGCCGCACTATCGCAGCGGTGCACGCCGCTTCGATGCCGGCGGCGTGACCGATCCGTCGCGGATCGCAATGGCCACGGTGGCATTGCAGCAGATCAATGCGTGGCAGCCGGCGCGCATTGCGGCCGCGTTGGGCGAGTTGACCACGCAATGGGACACAGCCCTGCAGGCGCGCGGCCTGGGCAACTGGTGCACGCCTGGTCACGCACCGCATCTCACCGCGCTGCAGCCACCGGCAGAGACGCTGGACGCAGTGGCGACAACCCTCAACACGCTCGGTGTGATCTGTACCCGGCGGCACGGGCGTCTGCGGATTGCGCCGCATCTAAGCGTCACCGAAGACGCGCTGTCACGGGTGATTGCGGCGCTGCCAGGCGCATGAAGCGGCACGCAGGTGCGTGGAGGAGCAGACCTGGCCGCGCCATGGCGCTATCGGGAATGCCTCATCGCGGCCAGGTCCGCTCCTTACGTATCGATGTGGTCGTGAGCCACATTGATGTAGTCGTAAACAGGGGTGCACAGCCGCTCAACCGCGCTGGCTGATCCGTAACCCACGCGGCGTTGCCCAGCGCTCCAGTCCTTCGAACACGGCCTGCACCAACAGCGCCAGCACGGCGGCGGGAATGGCGCCTTCCAGAATCAGGCCGATGTCGTCCAGGCGGATGCCGGTGAGAATCGGTTGGCCGTAGCCGCCGGCGCCGATCAGCGCGCCCAGCGTGGCGGTGCCCACGTTGATCACCGCAGCGGTCTGGATGCCGGCCACGATCGTGCGGCGGGCCAACGGCAGTTCCACACGCCACAGGCGTGTCCACGTCGGTAATCCGATGGCGTGCGCGGTCTGGCGCAGCTCGCGCGGAATCGAGGTCAGCCCGGCGTGCGTGTTGCGCACGATCGGCAGCAAGCTATACAGAAACAACGCGGCAATTGCCGGCTTGGCGCCGATGCCGAACAGCGGAATCATGAACACGAAGACCGCCAGCGACGGCAGCGTCTGCAGCACGCCCGTCAACGACAACACCACCTGCCCCAGACGGGGACGCCGCGCTGCCAGCACGCCCAGCGGCAGCGCAAGCAGCAACGCGAGACCCAACGAGATACCGACCAACGCCAGATGCGCGCGTGTATGCCGCAGCAAACGCGTCACCCGCGAGTCCGCCTCCGATGCCGCAGTGGCGCCCAACCAGCGCGCGGCAACCGTCGCTTCGGATTGCCGCTCCAGTTTCACCTGCGCATTGAGCCGCTGCATGGTCGCTTCGTCGATGCGTCCCTGCAGCCCCTGCAGTGTGTGCAGCATCGCTGGAGAGCGCTGCGCCAGATCCTTGCGATACAGAAAAATCGCCTGATAGTCCGGGAAATAGTGGCGGTCGTCGCGCAGCACCTGCAGCTGGTAATACGGAATTTCCGCATCGGTGCTGTACAGATCGGTGACCTCGATGGCGCCGCTCTGCAAGGCGCGGTAGGCCAGGTCGTGATCCAGCCCGGTCGCAGCTTGCGGCAATGCGTACGCGCCACGCACCCCCGGCCAGCCATCGGCACGCTGCATGAACTCGTTGCTCAGACCGATCTTGAGCGTGGGATGCCGTGCCAGATCCGATAACGAGCCGATGCCCAGCGCCTGCGCGCGTTCGCGCCGCATACCGAACGCATAGGTGTTCTGGAAGCCCAGCGAATCGGTCATCGCCAGCCCGCGCGCGTCCAGCGCCGCGCGCAGTTCGGCCTGGCTGGCGGTGGGCAGTTGCAGCAGTTCCTGCGCCAGCGTGCCGGTGTATTCGGCATACGCATCGATCTGCCCGGTCTCCAGCGCGCGCCACACGATGCGCGTGCCACCCAGTTGCGCGCGGTGCTGCACATCCACACCGTCGCGCTTGCCGGCGGCGGTGGCGATTTCGCCCAGGATCACCGCTTCGGTGAAGTTCTTCGAGCCAATGGTGAACTGCGCGGCCTGCGCGGCGTGCGCGGCGTGCGCGCCAAGGCTGCAGATCAGCAAGACTGCGGCGATCAGCGCACGCGCCATCATGCGGCATCACCGATGCTGCGCTGCGCGGTGAGAAAGCGCTGGACGAATGCGTCGGCTGGCTGCTCCAGCAGGTCGCGCGCAGTGCCTTGCTGCACAACACGGCCGGCGCGCATCAGCACCAAGGTGTCTGCCAGATACGCGGCTTCGGCAACGTCGTGGGTGACCAGCACCACGGTCTTGCCAAGCTGGGTGAACAGTTCGCGCATCTGCGCCTGCAGGTCGTAACGCACGATCGGGTCGAGCGCGCCCAGTGGCTCGTCCAGCAGCAGGGCCGGTGGATCCAGCATCAAGGCGCGAATCAGCCCCACGCGCTGACGTTGCCCACCGGAGAGTTCGGCCGGGTAGCGTGCCAGCAAGTCGGCCGGCAATTGGCACAACGCGCACAGCGTCTCCAAACGCGCGGCGATGCGCTCACGCGTCCAGCCCACCGTCTGTGCCAGCAAGGTCACGTTGCTGCGTGCGTCCAGATGCGGAAACAACCCGCCCTCCTGGATCACGTAGCCGATGCGTTGGCGCTGCGCCTGCAGGGTGGCGCGCCGCAACGGCGTACCGTCGAAGGCGACCGTGCCGCTGTCGGGCCACTCCAGCCCGACCAGCATGCGCAGCACCGTGGATTTGCCGGCGCCGCTGGGGCCGATCAACGCGGTGGTGATGCCGCCGGCGAAATCCAGCGAGACCGCGTCGAGCGCAATGGCCTGGCCGTAGCGGCGGCTGACCTGATCGAGAGTGAACATGCGGCCGAGCTTGCCGAACGCAACGTCAGACGCGCGCGAAGGCAGGCATCAGCGTGGCGGCGCCAGCAATTCGCGCGCGCTCAGCGTGCCGTCGCCATTGGCATCCTGCCGCGCGAAGCGCTCGATCAAGGTGGCGCGATGCGCCGCGCGGGTGATCGGCTTGCCGCGGCGGCCGGGCAGTTCATCGCCTTGCAACACGCCATCGTGATCGGTATCGCGCTGATCGAAGGCATAGCTCATCCAGGCCAGATACTCGTCGCGGCTCACGCGCCCGTCGCCATCGGTGTCCATGCGCTGCAGATATTGCTGGCTGTCCTGCACCTGGGCCTGCACAGCGGCTGCAGGCAGGCTGGCAAACCATGCGACCAGCGCGCCACGCACAATCACACCACTGGCTGCGCGTGCACGCGGCCCAGCGCGCTTACTGCCGGCATCACGCACCACTCAGCGCATACCCTTTCAGCCGCACTGCGTAGGCCTGCAAGGCAGCGTTACCGCTGGCTTCGGCCTCGTGACACCACTGCTGCAATTGCCTGAGCCGTTCGGAGGCGTCATGGCTGCGCGCTTCCAGCACGGCCGTCAGCCGCGCACGGTACTCGACCAGCGTACGCATGCGCGGGCGTTGCGCCACCCACGCCTGCAATTGCGCACGCGCGTCCGGCTTGAGCCAGCGGCCGTCATCGACCAGACCCTTGCGCAGGCGGCGCGGCAGCAGTTCGCGCAGCTTGGCGCCGGTGGCAGCGGCCTCTTCGCGCAACGCCGGCTTGAGCACATTGCGCTGGTAATCGGTCATCGCCTGGAAGCGGTGCGACAACAGCGCCTTGAGCGTATCGGCATCGGGCACGGCGATATTGGGGCGGATGTCCAGCGATGGCGCCACCCGCAATACCTTGGCAAGGCCCAGCGCCTGCAGGCCGCGAATCGCGACCCAACCGATATCCAGCTCCCAGCGCCGCATCGAAAACCGCGCCGAACTCGGAAACGCGTGATGGTTGTTGTGCAGTTCTTCGCCACCGATCCACAACGCCCACGGGGTGAGGTTGGTGGAAGTGTCGGCCGATTCGAAATTGCGGTAGCCCCACCAGTGGCCCAGGCCATTGACCACGCCGGCGGCCCAGAACGGGATCCACGCCATCTGGATCGCCCACAGTGCGATGCCGGGCAAGCCGAACAGCACCGCGTTGATCACCAGCAAGGCGACCGGGCCGGCGTTGGCATGCGGGGTGTACAGATGCCGTTCGATCCAGTCGGTCGGTGCGCCCTTGCCGTACTGCTCGATATCGGCGCGCTGTGTGCGTGCTTCGCGGTACAGCTCCACGCCGCGCCAGAATACCTGCGAGATGCCCTTGGTCTGCGGGCTGTGCGGGTCTTCCTCGGTCTCGACCTTGGCGTGATGCTTGCGATGGATCGCCACCCATTCGCGGGTAATCATCGAGGTGGTCAACCAGGTCCAGAAGCGGAAGAAATGCGCGATGACCGGATGGAAATCCACACCGCGATGCGCCTGGCTGCGATGCAGGTACAAGGTCACCGCGAAGATGGTGAGCTGGGTAAACACCAGCAGCACCGCCAGCATGCCCCACACGCCCAGCCCCGCGACACCGGAGGTCAGAAAGTCGATGATCGGGTCGGACAACATCGGCATCTCCACAGCAGCGCTTTCGGCTTGATGCAGACATGATGGGGGCGATCGCGGCAAACTTCACCCTTCGGATGCGTAGGGTTGCATCTACATTTCTAAAGCGGTTCAGACCCTCTTCCCCCCCACTGCGCCTGATCTCACCCGTATGACTGTTGCCACCGATATTGCTGCCGATTGCGCCTCTTTTGCGAACGCGTCCCCGCTGATCGAACTCGACCAGGCCAGCGTGATGCGCGGCCAGGTCCGGGTGCTGCATGCGTTGCGTCTGCGCATTGCGCTGGGGCAGCACACCGCCCTGCTGGGTCCCAATGGCTGCGGCAAATCCTCCTTCATCAAATTGATCACGCGCGAGCTGTATCCGCTGGCGCGCGCCGATGGCCTGCCGGCCGTGAAAGTGCTGGGACAAACGCGCTGGCAGGTGGATCGCCTGCGCTCGCAATTGGGCATCGTCACCGGCGATCTGAGCGTCAACCTGGCCGACATGCCGGGGCTGGATGTGGAAAGCGCGGTGCTGTCGGGGTTCTTCGCCAGTTACGTGGTGCCGCCGCATCGCGAGATCGACGACGACATGCGTGCACGTGCACGCGAAGCGCTTGCCCTGGCACAGGCATTGCCGCTGCTGGACCGGCAATTTGCCGAGTTGTCGGCCGGCGAAACACGCCGCGTGCTGATTGCGCGTGCGCTGGTCAACCGCCCGCAGGCGCTGCTGCTGGACGAGCCGTCCACCGGTCTGGACCTGGTGGCGCGCCAGCACCTGCTCGACACGATGCGGCACCTCGCCCGGCAAGGCATCACGCTGGTGCTGGTGACCCATCACATCGAAGAAATCGTGCCGGAGATCGCACGGGTGGTGCTGTTGCGCGCCGGCAAGGTGGTGGCCGACGGCCCGCGCGATACGCTGCTCACCGATGCCAGCCTCTCGGCGGTGTTCGATGGCCCGGTGCGGGTGCAGCGCGATGGCGAGCGTTATTGGGCAACGGTGGGCGACTGAGGGCTACGCCCGCCCGCAGCTCGCGCAGCTGCGTCCTTGCACGCGCTGCCCGACGACGCTCGGCATCGCGACGGCCAAGCGCTCCGGGCGGGCCGCAACCGCGTCGCAACCGCGCTCTCCAGACGTGACCTTGGACACGGGACAGCCCCGCTGCGGTTGCGCTTAGACTCGCCGTACCTACAGACCGGAGTCGTCGCGATGGCCCAGTGGTATTTCCATGTTCCCGGACAGGCCGACCGCATCGGTCCGCTCGACGACGCCAGTGCCCGCGCGCAGGCGCAGCGCCAACCCGACGCGCTGGCCTGGCGCGAGGGGCACGATGGCTGGACCCCGGCCCGTCAGCTCGCCGAGCTGCACGGCGCCAGCAGCGCGCCGCCACCGTTGACCGGCGCGGCCGGGCGCGCCGATGAGATCGACTACCGCATCGTCGGCAACGACATGCAGTTCGTCGAAGTGGAACTGGACCCCGGCGAAAGCGCCATCGCCGAGGCCGGTGCGCTGATGTACAAGGATTCGGCGGTGCAGATGGATACCGTGTTCGGCGACGGCTCGCATGCCGGCCAGAGCGGCGGCGGCGGGCTGATGGGCAAGCTGCTGTCGGCCGGCAAACGCGTGGTCACCGGCGAGAGCATGTTCACCACCGTGTTCACGCATGCCGGCAGCGGCAAGGCCAAGGTGGCGTTCGCCGCGCCTTACCCGGGCACGGTGCTGGCGCTGCGGCTGTCCGAGCATGGCGGCCAGCTGATCTGCCAGAAAGACAGCTTTCTGGCCGGGGCACGTGGCGTGTCGTTGGGCATCGCCTTCCAGCGCAAGATCCTCACCGGCCTGTTCGGCGGCGAGGGTTTCATCATGCAGAAACTCGAAGGCGACGGCTGGGTGTTCGTGCATGCCGGGGGCACGGTTGTCGAACGTGAGCTTGGCCCCGGCGAGCGCATCGACGTGGACACCGGCTGCGTGGTCGCTTATCACGCTGGCGTGGACATGGACGTGCGCCGCGTGGCCGGGTTGAAGAGCATGTTCTTCGGCGGCGAAGGGGTGTTCCTGGCCACCCTCACCGGCCCGGGCAAGGTCTGGCTGCAATCGCTGCCGTTCTCACGCATGGCCGGCCGCATGCTGCAGGCCGCCCCGCAAGCCGGCGGCCAACAACGCGGCGAAGGCTCGGTGCTGGGCGGATTGGGCCGGCTGCTGGATGGGGATAACCGGTTTTGAGTGGGTGATGCGGCGGGTTGGCGTGGTGGTGATTTAGAGAGTGAGGGTGCGGGGCGAAGCAGTCGTCGTGTCACTTCTCAAGGCGCGTGGCGACGCGTTTGTCATTCCAGGCCCTGGCAGGTGCCTAAGGCGTACCCTCATCCGGCGCTACGCGCCCCCTTCTCCCCCATGAGGGGGACAATGTCCCGGCGGCAGAAGGGAATCAAAGCCCCTCTCCCGCGGGAGAGGGGTTGGGGTGAGGGTACGGGGCGAAGCCACATTCTGGTGGGTGGGGAGTGCGAGGCTTCTCCCGTCCCCTCGTCTGGCGCTACGCGCCACCGTCTCCCCCCATGAAGGGGGACAATGTCCCGGCGGCAGAAGGGAATCAAAGCCCCTCTCCTGCGGGAGAGCAACTGTCTTGATCAACTGGCGGCGCTAGCCGCCAGTTGATCTCGCATCTTGGCGTTGAGGATGACCAATAATTTGCGCATCGCCGCCACGAGGGCGACCTTGCCCGCTTTGCCCTGCGTGCGTAGCCGCTGGTAAAACTCGCGCAGGGCCGGGTTGAAGCGCACCGCCACCAGCGCCGCCATGTACAGCACTTGCCGCACGCAGGCGCGTCCTCCCCAGATGCTGCGGGCACCGCGCAACGTGCCGCTGTCGCGTGCCAGCGGCGCCACCCCGACCAGTTTGGCGATCGCCTTGCCGGTGAGACGGCCCAGCTCGGGCAGCTGCGCCGCCAAGGTCGCGACCAGCACCGGGCCGACGCCCTTGACCTGGACCAGCACCTCCAGCTCGGCACGTGCAGCCACCTGTTGGGCGATGCGCGCATCCAACTCCGCCAGCTCTTTTTGCCATTGCCGCACGCCGGCCTGCGCCCGCTTGCGCAGCCACACATCGGTCAGTTGAGACAGCCGCTGGCGCTCCTGCTGCACCGTCGCCAACACCTGCGTGCGGCGCTGCTGGTACTCGCGCAGCTGACGGCGCCAGCCTTCCAGCGGCTGGTAGGGCGTGAGTGATACCACCATCGCCATCTGCGCCAGCACACGCGCATCCAAGGTGTCGGTCTTGGCCAGTTGGCCGATGGCCTTGGCAAAGTCACGCGCTTGGCGAGGGTTCACACGCGCCACCGGCAGGCCGGCCGCATGCAGCGCATCCAACGCTGCCAGTTCGTAGCCGCCCGTGGCTTCCAGTACCACCTGGTGCAGCTCCATGTGTCCCAGCCAGCTGCGCAGCTGGCGCAGACCTGCCGCCGTGTTGGGGAAGCGCCGTTCGCCTTTGCAGCCATGCACATGCACATCCAACCACTGCTTGCTGACATCGATACCTACGCCGTATGCCATGGAAAAACTCCGCTATGCTCGAAGGGTCGAGAGCTCTCCTGGGCTGCCCAGCCTGATCGTTACGAGTGCCAACTCCAGCAACTGTTCGGGCGTTTGCCAGGAGATCCCGGCGTGGCGACCTCGCTCTCCCGCGGTTGTTTAGACCTGTGGGTTATCGGTCGACCACGCCGGCTCTCGACACCTAATCTGGCAGATCGCCAAGAGATAAGGGATTGGGGTGAGGGTACGGGGCCAAGCCACATTCTGTAGGTGGGGAGTGCGAGGCTTCTCCCGTCCCCTCGTCTGGCGCTACGCGCCACCGTCTCCCCCCATGAAGGGGGACAATGTCCCGGTGGGAGAAGGGAATGCAAGGCCTGCAGATGATGCCGTTTTGAACGAGCTCCACCCACGCCAATCACCGCAGCAGCAGTGGCAGCGCGCGTGTATTCTCCCTCGCCTTTCCCATCGACGTTTTCGCCATGACCGCGCCCCGCTGCTCCCGCTCGCTTGCCCTGTTGTCCATGCTCGGTCTGCTTGGCGCCTGCGGGGGCGAGCCGCGTCCGGCGACGCCGGCGCCGGTCGTGCAGGCGCCTTCGGCCGCGGCTCCCAAACCGGTCAAGATCGGTGTCGCGCTCGGTGGCGGTGCGGCCAAGGGCTTTGCGCATATCGGGGTGATCAAGATGCTCGAAGCCAACGGGTTTGCGCCGGTGGTGGTGTCCGGCACCAGTGCCGGCAGCGTGGTGGGCGCGCTGTATGCCAGCGGCATGGATGCGTTCGAAATGCAGGAAAAGGCCGTTGCGCTCGACCAGACCAGCATCCGCGATGTGCGGCTGTTTTCCGGCGGGCTGGTGCAGGGCCAGAAGCTGCAGGACTATGTCAACGAGCAGCTCGGCGGCAAGCCGATCGACAAGTTGCGCAAGCCGTTCGCGGCAGTCGCCACCCGTCTTGAAGATGGCGAACGCACCGTATTCGTGCGCGGCAACGCCGGCCAGGCGGTGCGTGCGTCCAGCAGCATTCCGGGCGTGTTCGAACCGGTGACCATCGGCAAGTACCACTTCGTCGATGGCGGTGTGGTCAGCCCGGTGCCGGTGGATGCGGCGCGCCAGCTGGGTGCCGAATTCGTGGTGGCGGTGGATATTTCCAGCAAGGCCAGCGGCAAGAATCCGGGCGACCTGTTGGGCACGGTGAACCAGTCGATTTCGATCATGGGCCAGCGCCTGGGCGAAGCCGAACTCAAACGCGCCGACGTCGTCATTCGCCCCAAGGTCAACGAGATCGGCTCGGCCGATTTCAATCAACGCGGTGCGGCGATTCTGGAAGGCGAGCGCGCCGCAATGGCGGTGATGCCGCAGATCCGCGCCAGGATCGCGCAGCTGCAGGCCGCGCGCAGCAGCGCCACGCGCAACGCGGCCGATCAGGCTGCAGCGGCAAAGCAACAGGCGTATCAGCGCTGCCTGGAACAGCGTTCGCGCTGGCAGAAATTGCGCGGCAAGGACGAGGAATGCGTGGCCCCGTGATGCGAGTGCCGTGCGTTGCACTCTGGCGGTGTGACAGGCGTGTTGCGCAGGTGGTTGGACGCGGGAATTGTAGAGCCGGGAGGTTAGGCGTTCGCGTTGGGGGTTGCTGCGTTTGACGTCGTGGCGTGTGTCGGGACGGCGTCGCGGCCAAGGCCGCTCCTACAACGGCGTTGTTTCGCTCGGCATCATGCGCATGCCATCAAGCGCCGACAAAAACCAGCGGCGCTTTGCAGAGGCCATTGCCGTAGGAGCGGCCTTGGCCGCGATGCCGCGCCGATAACAACGCCACCGTCCTGGCACCGTTATCGGAACGTGAGTCGCCGCGACATCAATACCGCCAGCGCAACGACACGCTGACAAAGCGCGGTTCGCCGTAGTTCTGGTAATCCAGATTCGCCCAATAGGTTTTATCGAACGCATTGCGCACCGCAAGCGATGCGGTCCACTGGTTACTGATGCGGTAGTTGGCGTTGAAATGCACCAGCGCGTACGGGTTCTGCATCACGGTGACCGGCGTGGTGGCGCCGCTGCCGTCGCCGATGGGGCGTTCGATATTGAAGCCGCGCACCGCGCTCTGCCAGCTGAGGCCACCACCGATGCTCAGGCGGTCCCACGCACCCGGCAGGCGCACCTGGGTGGACAGCTGCAGATAATCCTCCGGCAGATTGGCGTAAATCGCATCGGTCGGCGCGCGCGTGACCTTGACGTGCGTGTAGCCGGCGTTGACCGTCCAGCCCGGCAGAATCTCGCCGTTGAAATCCACTTCCCAACCGCGGCTCTTGGTGCCGTCCACGCCGATGTAGGCCGAGCTGGCGTCCGGCAACGAGGCGTCCGGCTGGGTCATGTCGCGCACGGCGTAGTTGTCCTGCTTGGCCTCGAATACGGCGGCGGTGGCCATCGCATGGCCATCGAACAACTGCGCCTTGATCCCGGCTTCCAGGTTGGACCCTTCCACCGGCGCGAGCAGGTTGTTGTCCTTGTCGCGGTAGTTCTGCGGGTTGAAGATTTCGGTGTAGCTGGCATAGACCGACACGTCCGGCACGATGTCGTACACCAGGCCGACATACGGGGTGACTTCGTCGCTCACTTCATAGCGGCCGCTGGTGCCGGTGTAGCTGCCGCTGGCATCGAAGGCCTGGGTGCGGGTTTCCCATGAGCTCAGGCGTGCGCCGGCGATCAACGACAACGGGTCGGCCAGCCGGAAGCGCGTGGATGCATACACACCGCGCTGTGTGGTGCGTGCGTCGCGGCGCGCGCCGGTGCGGGTGTACGTCACTTCGGACGCGTCGCCATTCCAGTTGCGGATGTTGGGAATGAAATAGCAGCGCTCGGGTGGGCCGAAGGCGTTGGGGCAGCTCGCCCAATCGGTGGGATAGGTCTGCGCCACGCTGTAGGTGGTGGATTGCAGATCCTGCCAGCTGCCGCCGATCACCACGTCGTGCTGGCGGCCGAACAACGCGAACCCGCCGGACAGATACACGTCCACGCTGTCGCGCGTGTCCTGTGTCTCGCCGGCGCCGGTGCGCAGAAACACGCCGCTGCCATCGGCGGCCGGGTAACCGGTGCCGTACACGCGCAGACTCTGCACCGTGCCCTTGGTGTGGGCAGTGTTGACGCGCAGTAGCCAGTCCTGCCCGAAGCGCTGTTCCAGGTTCGCGAAGGCGGTGCTGGTTTCGCGCTGCCAGCGCGTCCATTCCGGCGCCATGTTGGTCGAGCGCGACAGGTTGGCGAAGGAGCCGTCTGCGGCGAAGAACGGCACCGTGCCCCAGGTCGAACCGACCGGGCTGTTGTCCTGGCGCTGGTAGCCCACGGTGAGCGTGGTGCTCTCGGTCAGGTCGCCTTCCAGCACCGCCATGCCGGACATCTTGTTGTCGTGGTAGCGGTCGTAGTAGTAATCGCGGTCCTGCCAGGCGGCCACCACGCGGCTGCGAAAACGCCCGTCTTCGGTCAGCGGTGCGTTGACGTCGGCCTGCATGCGACGGAAATCCCAGGTGCCCGCACTCACCGCAAACGCGGCGTCGAAGTCCTTGCCCGGGCGCTTGCGCAGCAGGTTCACCGTGGCCGAGGGAATGCCCGCGCCGGTGAGCAGGCCATTGGCGCCGCGGATCACTTCGACGCGGTCGTAAAAGACCGTGTCGTACTCCTGATTGGTCGCGCCGCTGTAGGTCGGCAGGCCGTCGACCTGGAAATCGGTGATCTGGAAGCCGCGCGCAAAGTACAGCGGGCGCTGGGTGTCGTAGAACGACACGTTGACGCCAGTCACATTGCGCATCACATCGTCGATGCTGAACAGCGATTCGTCTTCCAGCCGCTGCAGGCCGATCACGCTCACCGACTGCGGCGTTTCCTGCACGGTCAGCGGCAGCCGCGTGGTGGTGGCAGGCTGCGCGCGGCTCACCGTGCCGTTGACGCTGACCTGGTCGAGCGTCTTGGCATTGCTCGCGTCGGCGGCCTCGGCGGCATGTGCAAGGGTGGCCTGGCTCGACAGCGCAAACAGCAGCGCGGCAGACAACAGGCCAAGGGGGGCGATGGCAGCAGACATGAGGCGTTCTCGTCGTTCGCTGCGGACGCAGTGCGTCACGCAACAGGAAAGGCACAGGCACACGCGGGCGTCCACTCGAACCGGCTGGCTGACCCTGCATGGGCTGGCGATGCGACACGAACGACATGGCCGGACGCGGCCAATATGTTATATAAATGTAAATCGTTATCGTTTGCGAGGCAAGCGCGCGGGACATCCATGCGCCGTGAGAATGCAGCTCGCGCTGGTGCAGGCTGCTGCGTCAGGTCATGCGAGCAAGGCGACCGCGCGGGCGTCATCCACGTGCTCGCGCGTCATGCCAGATGCGACAGCGGCAGACCCTCCGGCGCTTTTACCGTGCGCAGCACGAAGCTGGAATTCACGTCCGACACGCCGGTGGCGTTGAGCAGGCGATCGAGCAGAAACCGGGAAAAATGCTCCAGGTCGCGTACCTGCACCTGCAGCAGGTAATCCATGTCGCCGGTCAGCGCCCAGCACGCCACTACCTCGTCCCAGCCGCGCACGCCCTCGGCGAAATGTTCGATATCGGCCTGCCCGTGCTGCTCCAGCTGCACGCGTACGAAAGCCTGCAAGCCAAGCCCCAGCGCACGCGCGTCCAGGCGCGCGCCATAGCCGGCGATGATCCCGGCCGACTCCAGGCGCTGGGTACGTCGCAGGCACGCAGATGCCGACAGATTGACCTGCACGGCCAGCTCCGCATTGCTGCTGCGCCCTTGCGTCTGCAGCAGCGCGAGCAGGCGCAAATCGGTGCGGTCCAAAGCGATGGGCTGATCCATATGTTGCGCAGCAGCAGATGATGACGCACGAATCTTGCGCCAACCCGCTTGCGGCACGCAAGATTCGCAATCCCCTTGCGCAGGCATCCGGCTAAGGTGAGGCCTGATCACCCGGAAATGCCGCTGCATGAACACTGCGCCGCAACGCGTCGAAAACCAGCTCACCGACAAGGGCTATGTGCCGGTCTACACCACCGCGGTGATCGAGCAGCCGTGGGACGGCTACAGCGCCGACGATCACGCCACCTGGGGCACCCTGTACCGCCGCCAGCGCGCCCTGCTGGTGGGCCGCGCCTGCGACGAGTTCCTGCAGGCGCAGGACGCAATGGGCATGGGCGACACCCATATTCCGCGCTTCGACGCGCTCAATCGCGTGCTGGAGACGGCCACCGGCTGGACCCTGGTCGGCGTGCAGGGCCTGTTGCCGGAACTGGATTTTTTCGATCACCTGGCCAACAAGCGCTTCCCGGTGACGTGGTGGATCCGCCGCCCCGAGCAGATCGATTACATCGCCGAACCGGATCTGTTCCATGACCTGTTCGGGCACGTGCCGTTGTTGATGAACCCGCTGTTTGCCGATTTCATGCAGGCCTATGGCCGTGGCGGGGTCAAGGCGCACGGCATCGGCCCGGACGCGCTGCAGAACCTCACCCGGCTGTACTGGTACACGGTGGAATTCGGCCTGATCGACACGCCACAGGGCCTGCGCATCTACGGCGCCGGCATCGTCTCGTCCAAAGGCGAATCGCTGCACTCGCTGGAATCGGCCGCACCCAACCGCATCGTCTTCGACCTGCAACGCATCATGCGCACGCGCTACCGCATCGACAGCTTCCAGAAGACCTATTTCGTCATCGACAGCTTTGCGCAGTTGATGGACGCCACCGCGCCCGATTTCACCCCGATCTACGCCGCTCTTGCCCAGCAGGCGCAGGTGCCGGCCGGCGATGTGCTGCCGGGCGACCGGGCGATCCAGCGCGGCACCGGCGAGGGCTGGAGCCGCGACGGCGACGTGTGAGGCACCAGCTGACATCACGTGCTGCCCGCTGCGGCGGCATGAGGCGACACAGGGTGGGGAAGCTGCGATGTGAGGCACACCGACTCGACACCGCTGCCACTGCGGACTAAGGTCAAACCTCCCCACACCGCCTTCGCTCAATGGACCTGACGCATCTGCGCATCCGGCGCTTGGAGCTGGACGACACCCGCCTGCTGTTCACCCTGGCAAATGGCATCCGCATCGACGAGCCCATCCAGGCGCATCGGTTATTGCTCAAGGCATCGCCGCCGCAGCGCGCGCAGTGGCAACTCACCGAAGACGGCTTCGGGGTGAACTGGCCCGCGATCGCGCCCCCCACACCGGAAGGCCTGCTGCACATGCCCGAGCTGCTGTGGCGCCGGCGCGCCGCGCGTGCGCTGGCAAAGCTGGCCACGTTGCGCGGGCGCCTGGATGCGCTGACGCCGGGCGAACGCGAGCTGGTCGCACTCGCGCGCCTGGATGCGGAAATGAGCGAAAGCGGCTACGCGCGCTACTTCGATCGCTGGGATGCGGCCACCCGCAGCGACGCACTGCGCGGCCTGGCCGCGATGGGTGCGGCGCAGACGCGGCAGGCCATCGAGGGCCTGGGCGCGGTGTTCGAACGGTTGGAAGAAGACCCCAACCTGCTCAGCATCGAGGACATTCTCGATGCCATGAGCGAAGCCGACCGCCAGCGCGTGGATGGCTGGGAAGAGGTCTATTACCGCCGCTCGAGCGAACTGGCGCGCCTGGGGCTGACGCATTACGGGGTGGATAAGGCCTGAGCTGCGGTTCGCTTCGTGGCTTGGATCCGTCGCTTGCGGGGGGCTGCCTTGTCGGGCTGTTGATATGCCGTGGCCTGAGCCTGACGGTGAAAGATCTGTGGCGGACACACGTTTGAAAAAATCAATCTAGAGCCTGTTAACACTAATGATCTGAGCGGTTAAACTATTGCGCATGGAAATCACACCCGCACAATTTTCTCTCATCGAACAGTGTCTGCCGAGGCAGCGCGGCAATGTCGGCATGACCAACCTGCAAGTGGTCAATGCCATCCTTTATGTTGCCGAGCATGGCTGCAAATGGCGCGGCCTGCCCAAGCGCTTTGGCAATTGGCACACGGTGTACACACGCATGAACCGTTGGGCCAAGGCAGGTGTGCTGGACCGGATGTTCGCTGAACTGCAGAAGTCCCAAATCGTGCGCATCAAAATCGAGGCGGTCTCGCTGGACTCCACCAGCATCAAGGTGCATCCGGATGGGACTGGTGCGTTAAAAAAAACGGCCCACAATCTATCGGTAAATCGCGCGGCGGATGGAATACCAAGATTCATATGGTTGCCGCAGATGCTCGAACAGCGATCACGTTCGGATTGACGCCTGGCAACGCCCATGACGCACCTGCGGGCCGCACGTTGCTTGAACACCTTGGGCCTGTGGAGCGACCGATTCATTTGTTGATGGATCGTGCTTACGAAGGCAATGAGACGCGCCAACTAGCGCTTGATCTTGGCTACGTCCCGGTGGTCCCGCCAAAAGCCAATCGGGTCGAGCCCTGGGAGTACGACCGAGAAATGTACAAGCGGCGCAACGAAGTGGAGAGGCTGTTTCGTCGCTTGAAGGGCTACCGCCGGATTTTCTCGCGCTTCGAAAAGCTGGATGTCATGTTCCTCGGATTCTTAAGCTTCATCCTTGTCGTTGATGGACTTCGGATGTGTTAACAGGCCCTAGTTGAACCAGTGGATGGCGCAGGTCGATCTGGTTTTCCAGACGCGAACGAAACAACTCATCGGCAGGTAAGTGCTCGGCAGCGGGACGGCGTGTGCGCATGGGCGAAAACTGCCAGAAACCAGCGCATACATTAACGAAAACTGGCAGTTCCCGCACGCCGAAAACGCGGGGAAAGCCTTGCAATGGATGGGGTGCTGGGGTTTTTCAGGGGCGACTATGTACGGTTTCGAACCTCCCGAGATCCCGTCGCCGTTGGCGGCGGTTCTTGGTTGTTCCAGGAGGGCGTTGCCATGTCTACCGCACCATCCAGGCCGGCATCTGTGTCGGTTAATCTGTTGCCAGCTTCCGCTCGCTACCTTCTGTGGGATGTGGGCGAGGCACGGCGCCGACGCGTCGCACGCGCGGCTGTTGAGCAGGCGAGCGAGCATCCCGCGCATCCGCTGAGTTGCCAGCCCGCTGTGTTGCCGCACACCTCGCGCCGCCTGTCGGCACGCAGGGCTGTGCCGTTGCAGCAGCGCGTTGCCGCATCCATCAACCACCACCCGGAGGCGACATGACACGCCGCCGCCCACCCACGGTGTCTTCCAGCGCACGCCCCCCGCACGCGTACGCGCCCCGCGCCGCCCAAGCGGGTGCAGTGGGTTGTTGTGGAACCCGACCGCACCAAGCTGCCACCGATGCTGCCGCCCGACCCGGACGCCTCCCCGCAAGGCCCCGGCACGCTACGCGCCCCCCGCCGCGCCCGCCGCCCGCACCAATGCACTGTCAGCTACACCCACTACCCCGGCGCCCACGACCACGCCGGCGACCAGCACGTGCCCCACGTTCGCCTCAGTGGCCTATGGCTGGAACAACTGGGCTTTGCCATCGGCACCAAGCTGCGCATCACCGCCAGCGCGGGGCAGCTACTGATGGAGGTGTTGCCGCCGGTGGAGGTGCCGGTGGAGGTGCCGGTAGCGTCGAGCAGGGCGCGGCGCTAGGCTGGGGGCCGACGGCCTGAGCTGACACCAGACTTGGCCAGAGGCGCGGGAAAACCCTTCACCTACGTGAGTTGGTGCCCCAGCGTATTCCGTTGCTAGCCTATGAAGCGAAGAGATCCGCGGCCACTGTACTGGCCGGAACGTGCCCGAACTGGTTGCGTGATGTAACTTGTCCAGCCTGGACACATTTAAGGTACACGGCCATGAAAGGCATTGGGAATAGTTGTTATGCACTAATCTTTGCCGGAGTCCTTCTGCTGCCTGGGTGCGGTAAAGCACAGCCGGAACCTGGTAGCCAGCAAGCGGCGGCCACCGCTGCGATGCCCGCGTCTACTCCAATCACAGATGTCGATCCACCGCGACCTCCCCAGGTTGGGATCGGTACCTATGTCACCGAAGGTGGGTGGGGGCGCCTGATCATTGATGCACCCAAGGGCCAAGAACTTTCGAAGTTCTCGTTGGACACAGAGAATGTCGACAGCGGATGTACGCTTTCTGGTCAGTTGGATAAAAGCGGCCACGCGGTTGTTTATGAAGGTGCAGAGGCAAGTCAATGCTCGCTTGTTCTAAAGATGGAGGCGAATGGTGTAGCCATTAGCACTTCGACCAAAGAGCAGTGCCAGGCCTATTGCGGAAGCAACGGCAGCTTCGAGGGAATCTATAAGCGTCTGTCTTCAAGCTGTGCCACCGATGCGATCGAGAAGGCGCGTCACGACTTCAAATCCTTCTACGATAAAAAGAAATATGTCGAAGCCAAGGGTGTACTTGCGCCCATTTATCAAAGCTGCGTCCCGACTATGAGTTTGGCCGATGAGGGCGCACTACGGAACGATTACGCGCTCACGCTCTACAAGTTGAAAGACAAGCCAGGTTGCCTGTCGGCTTTATCCAAATACAAGCAAGATGCTGCTCGCACGGATGACCAGATTTCCGAAGGGATGGCGCCAGCGGTCGTTGATGAGTATTTGACCGTCATCCACGCTGCCCGCACGAACATAGCGCTTTGCAGCCGTTAGTTGATTGATTTGTCAGCCAAGGAGAAGGAAATGCCACAAGAAACAGGACAACCAGCGCGGCCGCAGCTGAGTGACAACGAACTCAAAACACTTGCTTATTTTGCGATCGGCGTCGCATCAGAGGGAAGCATGGCGGGCAAAAACGTTGCCTACCAGCTTTCATTTGCGGGGTCCATCAATGATGGTGTGATGACGCCCATCGGCAATAGTGGATTTTCTATCGGGACGCTGCAAACCGATCTCGGGCAACATCCAGATGTCGCGACCGGCCTAGTTGACGCCTATCAGGAGTGGGCTAGGCAACAAACACCGGCTGTAGCTCTTTCAGAGCAGCAGCGCACGCAAACCATCCACGACTTACAGCGGGATGGTCATGCCATCAAGGCGGAGAATGGAAGAGCACTTGATGGAACGGTCAAATCAAACATTGATCGTTTCCTTGCTTCTGACGCGGGAGTCGCTTTTGTACATGAGCACGACCGAACTCAGGTCGAGCAGCTGATGCGACCGGGCGATGGCGCAAAAGATCTGGGCAGCGCAGTGCAGCAGCTACGCAAGACGGATCTATATGCAGAGTCAGGTCTGAATGATCAAGCAAAGTTGGCAACGATGATCATGAAGCTCGAAAATCAGGCTGGACGTGGTCGCTACCCTGGCGTGCTACAGGGTATCAACGATGGGACGTTACAGAGTGTCGACGATGTAAAGACGAGAATCGATGGCATGCTTCCCAACAAGATCGTCAAAGGTCACGAGCAGGCGGACTACATCGAAAGCGGTGTAGAGCATGCACTTAAGGGTACCGCAGTCTTCAATGCGTTGCGTGAGGCAAACCAAGCAAGCCCACTCTCTGCTGCATACGGTAGCGTGGTGGCCGATCCACTCATCAATCCAACTGATGCACGCAATGGCCATGGCGCTGCTGATGTATCTCATCACTACGGTGTGGTTAAAACACTCTTCTTGCAAAACGGCGAAGCCCCAGCGTTTATCCAGTCAGTGGATCAAGGCGCAAGTCACGCATGGGGGCGCCCACAAGCTGAGGGAAAGAGCGGTCCAACCGCAGGCCTTTACTCTTCTGGCAACGATGTTGTCGTATGGAATCGTGACGGTCAGGGCCATGCAGTTGTTGGTGGTGTATGGTCGGATGCTTTACGCGGTAGTCTGAACCGTGAGCGGCACCAGGATGGAACGACTGATATCAATCGCACGAATTCGGATGGCTCGCACGAACGCCTGCTCCATGTCGATCCGCATGCAATTCCATTGCGTGTACCAGGTGAGGTCGGTCAGCCTGAGCGGCATGAAGCGCGGCCTGTAAAGCCGACGCATGGCTCTCTCGGTCAATTGCAAGATCCCCTACATCGCCAGGCAGAAGAAGCCGTGCGCCGCCTTGAGCAAGGCCTCGGTCGAGATTACGACGATAACAGCGCCCGCCTTGCAGCCAGCAGCGCGTATCTGGCGAAGGAAAACGGGCTATCGCGGATCGATCACGTCGTACTGAGTGAGAACACAAAATCCGTGCGACAGGGCGAGAACGTCTTCGTGGTGGAAGGCGCGTTGAACGATCCCGCTCATAAGATGGCGCATATGAAGACCAACGACGCGATCGCACAGCCGGTCGAGCAGTCTCTGGCGCAGCTTCAGGTCTTGGGCGAGACGCAGCGTCAGCAGCAGTCCCAGCAACAAGAACAGCAACGGGAGCATTCGATTACTCCACAGCACCGGATGGTGTGAGGTCTGATACGCCAGTCCTTATGCATCACACTTCTGATAAAGCATCGCTTTATCGCAGGAAGGAGCCGCGCCGTATGTCAGTCGCTGTCTTCCGCCTCTACGTTTCGGCAGCAACCGCAGTGGTTGTTGCCATATTTGCAGCGACGTCCCCCCATCCTGAGTAGCAGGCGGGTCTAGAGTCCGGGGTTGATGATATCGTTGTTGGCCAGCTGTTGGGCATACGCGGAGGGCGTCATGCCGCCAATTGCTTTCTTGGGTCGCTCCTCGTTGTATTCGCGTCGCCAGCGCTCGATCTCGGTGCGTGCGTGCAGCAGTGTCGGGAACCAGTGCTCGTTGAGGCATTCATCGCGCAACCGGCCGTTGAACGATTCGACATAGGCGTTCTGGTTTGGCTTGCCGGGTTGGATCAGCCGCAGCTGCACCCCATGCGCATGCGCCCAAGCGACCATCGCCTTGCCGCAGAACTCCTTGCCGTTGTCGGTGCGGATCACCTGCGGCAAGCCGCGGCTGATGGCCAGCCGCTCCAGCACACGCGTCACGCCATAGCCCGAGATTGCACGCTCCACCTCGATGGCGACCGCCTCATGTGTGGCGTCGTCCACGATCACCAGGCACTTGATCGCCCGGCCGTCGGCGGTGCGGTCGAACACAAAGTCCATCGACCACACCTGGTTTGCCTGCAATGGCCGCAGCAGCGGCTGACGCTCGCCCACTGGCACTTTCTTGCGCTTGCGGCGGCGGACTTGCAGCTGCTGCTCGCGGTACAAGCGCTCCACACGCTTGTAGTTCACCAGGCGCCCTTCCTGGCGCAGCTTGAGATAGATCATCCCCACGCCGTAGCGCTTGTGGCGATGCGCCAGTTCCACGATGCGCTCGCGTAGCGCAACGTTGCGGTCCTCGCGCGGGCAATAGCGCAGCGCACTGGCGCTCATGCCGATCGCGGCCAACGCGCAACGCTCGCTGGCCCCTCGCCCCATCCACTCGCGCACCAGCGCACGACGCGCCGGTGCGCTCACCATTTTTTTTGCAGCGCCTCCTTGATCAGATCGTTCTGGAACACCTGCTCGGCGAGCAGCTTCTTCAGGCGCGTGTTCTCTGCCTCCAGGTCCTTGAGTCGCTTGGCATCGGGCACGCTCATCCCGCCAAACTTGCTGCGCCACAGGGAGTAGGAGGCCTCGCTGAAGCCATGGCGCCGGCACAGATCCTTGATCGCCACGCCGCTTTCGGCCTCACGCAGAAAGCCGATGACCTGCTCGTCAGTAAAACGCTTCTTCACGTCCAATCTCCTTCGGGTAGGGAATTGGACTCCAAACTGCGGCGCTACTCAAAATCGGGGGGACGTCGCTCCAGCAAGTGGCGGAAGTTGAGTATCGTCGTCTCGTCCGGCACCTCATCCAGGCCGCCGATCTTTGCAAAACGCCGCATCGACACCGTGTCGTACAGGGCTTCTTCCGCCGATGGATCGCTCAATGCGTACCACTGCTGCAAAAAGTGGATGCGCAGCATCGTCTCCAGCCGATACGGCTGTCGCCCCGGCTGCCCCGACTTTGGATAATGCGGCTCGATCAGCGCCAGCAGGTCTTTCCACGGCACCACCTGATCCATCTCGGCCAGAAATACCTCGCGCCGCGTCTGCTTGCGCTTGCCGTTGTACTCCGCATCGCCGAAGGTCAGCTGCATCGAAATCGTCCGCTCGGTTCGTTGATCGATTGTCGCAGATCATGCTGCTTTGTTCAGAGCTTCCTTAAATACGGAGAAATTTGGTTCAAGACTCTAATTTCAGGTGACACACATGAGGATGCTGAACGTATGGCGATACCCATTTTAAGCAAAAACTATACCGATTATCAATATGAAATTTACTTATCCCAATGTCGACAAGACCAACTTGGCTAGTAGTTTTTTCAGATAACACACTCAATTCTTATGAAAATTTCTAACCTCTACCTTACATTTTCGGCGCCGTCATATACGCCAGCAGCAACACCAGCGGTTCGTCGCCGGTTTGCTGTAGCGCATGCGTACTCCCCGGCCGCGTCAGCAGTGCGTCGCCGGCACTGACGTCGTACTGTTTGCCATCCAATGCATACAACCCACGGCCGCTGACGATGTAATAGATCTCGTCCTTGTCGTGCAGGTGCAGGCCGATGCCGGCGCCTTTATGCAGCACGCGCTTGCGTAGCACGAACTTCAGCTCCGGCGCGTCTGCGAAGAACGGGTAGGCCGTGGTGGGACCGGCGCCGCCGTGCGGGCCGGGTTGTTCGCGGGCGAGGTCGCGCTCATGCACCACCAGCGAGGGATGCGCTTGCGCGGCGCGTTGTGCGGCGGTGTCGGGGGCTGCGCCGCAATCGGCGTCACGGCGGAGTTGCGGTTTCAGCGCTGGCTGCAGTTTCACCCAGCCGTGCACGACCAGGCAGGCAATGGCGGTGGCACCGGCGCGGCTGAAGTGGGTGCCGTCGGCCTTGTGTTGTTCGGGCACGAACAGGAAATACGGTTTGGCGGCTTGTTCGCCGAGTGCACGGATCCAGTCGCTGGAACTGGCGTTGAGATCGATCAGGGCCACATGTTCTTGCGCGGCCAGTTGCTGCATCGCCAGGGTGTAACGGCCGTGCGTGTCGAGCAGCGCGCCGAAGTCGTAGAGCAGGCGTGCGGCCGGGGTGATCAGGATCGGGGTGGCGCCGGTGTCGCGCGCTGCGGCAATAAAGCGGCGCAGGAACTGCACGTAGTCGGTGGTCGGATCGGTGTAGCGCGTGGGATCTTCGCGCTTGGCGTCGTTATGGCCGAACTGGATCAGCAGGATGTCGCCACGTTGCAGTTCTTGTGCGATGGCATCCAGGCGCCCTTCGGCGATGAAACTGCGCGTGCTGCGGCCGCCCTTGGCGTGGTTGCGCACCTGCCACTGCGCCGGGTCGAACCAGTCTTGCAACTGTTGGCCCCAGCCTGCTTGTGGCGCGCGCTCCGGGCCGTAGTCGGCGGCGGTGGAGTCGCCAGCGATGAAGATGCGGTGTGGCGCGGCGTGGGCGAGGTTTGCAAAGAGCAGCAGCACTGCGAACAGCAGCAGACGCATGGTGGGCTCCGGGAGAAATGCCAAGTACACGACGCTGTTCCTTCTCCCGTCGGGAAAAGGTGCCCGAAGGGCGGATGAGGGTGCGACTGCATCGGAACTATTGGACGGTGCTGCTGTTGTCCAAGCCTTCGCAATTTGGGGTTGCTGTCTGCCGCCGTACCCTCACCCCACCCCCCGCTCCGCGCCCCTGCCCGCGCTAGCAGCACGGGCAGGGGCGCGGAGCGGGGCTCAAGCGCGTTTGCTAGTTACGCGGCGGCTGCAGCCGCTTCTGGCTTGCCCAGCACACCGGCGACGAAGTTGCGGATTTCCGCATCCTGCGCATTGTCGAAGAAGCACTGCTGGAAACGCTCGCCGCCGATGGCCTGCTTGATCAGCTCCGGGTCGATGGCGCGCAGGCCGTCGAGGTAGGACTTGGCGGTGGCCTGCTTGACCTGGGTCAGGATGCCGGCATTGGCGGCCTGCGATTCGCGACGCTCGGCCGGGTAGCCCAGACCACGCTCGCCGCTGAAGGCCTTCTCGAAGATGTAGCGCACGTTGATTTCCGCGCCCCAGCCGTAGCCCTTGGCGAATGCCAGCGACAGCGCGTTGCCGTTGTTGACCTGGGCGAACAGGTAGGCGTCGGTCGGCTCGATGCAGTAGCCGCAGAACACGCCCGGATGCGCATTGAGCGACATCATCGCGCCCTGGCCGGTGCCGCAGCCGGCGACCACAAAGTCCACGGCCTTGGAGTTCAGCAGCAGGCTGGCGACGATGCCCAGGTGGATGTAGGTCAGGCGGTGGTCGTTGTCGCCGTCCATGCCGACGTTGAACACGCTGTGGCCCTGCTCGCTGGCGACGTCGTTGAGCTGCTGCAGGATCACCGGGTTCTTGGCGGCCTGGCTGAACTCATTCATGAGTGCGATTTTCATGGGGATGCTCCGATTGGTTTGGGGAAGTTTTTTAAGACATTGTTTTTGGAAAGTAGTGATAAGGGCGTTTGGTTGCCGGCCTTTCTTGACTGCGCGCGCGTCGTTCGTCTTTGTCGATGAAAACAACGCGCTGGTGCAGAACGGAAGAGCGATTGCAGGAGAGGCAGTGCGCATCTGGCTGATGCGTAGTTACCGACCCTCATCCGCCCTTCGGGCACCTTCTCCCGGAGGGAGAAGGAATGACGCAATGTCAGCCGGGAAACGCGCTTGAATCAGCGTGCCAGCCAGCCGCCGTCGACCGGGATGATGGCGCCGTTGACGTAATCCGAGGCGCTGCTGGCCAGGAACACGGCGGTGCCGCCGAGGTCGGACGGTTCGCCCCAGCGCGCGGCCGGGATGCGGTCCAAGATGGACTTGTTGCGATCGGCGTCCGCACGCAGCTGCGCGGTGTTGTCGGTGGCCATGTAGCCCGGTGCAATGGCATTGGTGGTCACGCCCTTGCTGGCCCATTCGTTGGCGAGCAGGCGGGTGATGCCGGCAATGCCGGACTTGCTGGCGGTGTAGGACGGCACCCGGATGCCGCCCTGGAACGACAGCATCGAGGCGATGTTGATGATCTTGCCGCGGCCCTGGGCGATGAAGTGGCGGCCGGCGGCCTGCGCCATGAAGAACGCCGACTTCAGGTTGACGTTGAGCACGTCGTCCCAATCCTGCTCGCTGAAATCGACCGCGTCGGTGCGGCGGATCAGGCCAGCGTTGTTGACCAGGATGTCCAGCCCGCCCAGCCCGGCGATGGTCTCCTCGACGATGCGCTGCACCGGCTCGATGCTGATCAGGTTGGCTTCGATGGCGAGGAAGCGACGGCCCAGCGCCTTGACCTTCTGTTCGGTCTCGGTGGGCGCCTGGATGCCGGCGGCGGCGATGTCGGCGCCGGCCTGCGCCAGTGCCAGCGCGATGCCCTGGCCCAAGCCCGTGTTGGCACCGGTGACCAGTGCGACCTTGCCTTCGAGACTGAACGGATTGCTCATTACCTTATCGCTCCTGCTGGATGTGCCGTGATGTGATGAGTGAACCGCGCGATGCGCGGCCGATTGCATGGTTTGAAACGTTGCCAGCGCCTGATGGAGGGGCTACCGCTGCCGGCGCCTGGCGCAATCAAGACGACGCTGTGGTGCCGGCCTTGCTGAAACGCAGGCTTACTTGAGCTGGCAGATGTCCAGCACGTGCATGTCGGTGTAATCCAGGTTTTCGCCGCCCATCGCCCAGATGAAGGCGTAATTGCTGGTACCGGCGCCCATGTGGATGGACCACGGCGGCGACACCACCGCTTCGTTGTTCTGGATCACGATGTGGCGCTGCGCGTCGGGCTCGCCCATGAAGTGGTACACGCGGTCATTGGCGCCGAGGTCGAAATAGAAATACACCTCGCTGCGGCGGTCGTGCAGATGCGGCGGCATGGTGTTCCAGACGCTGCCCGGCTTGAGCACGGTCAGGCCCAGCAGCAGCTGCGAGGACTGGCAGGTGGCCGGCACGATGTACTGGTAGATGGTGCGCTCGTTGCTGGTTTCCAGCGCGCCACGGTCCAGTGCCACCGCATCCTTGATCGACAGCTGCTTGGTCTCGAAGCGCGCATGCGCCGGTGTCGAGGCCAGATAGAACTTGGCCGGGTTGGCGGCATCGTCCGAGGCGAAGCTGACACCGGTACTGCCCATCGCCACGTACAGGCCGTCCTTCGGCCCCAGCGTGTAGGCGGTGCCGTCCACGGTCACGGTGCCGGCACCCGCGCCGACGTTGATCACGCCCAGTTCGCGGCGCTCCAGAAAGGCATGACCGGCGGCCGACGCCGGCTCGGTCTGCTTGGGCAGCTCCAGCGCGGTGCCCAGCGGTGCGGCGCCACCGAGCACGAAGCGCTCGTAGTGGGTGTATTTGAGGGTCACCGCACCGTCGACGAACAGGCCGTCGAGCAGATACAGCTCGCGCAGATCGTCGTTGCTGGCGCCCTTGATGGCGTCCGGGTGGGTGGCGTAGTGGGTCTTGCAGTACAGGGACATGCGCGATCTCCGTGGCAAGCAGGGGGAAAGAGGGCTTGCACCGGGGTAGTCTACCGGCTCTGGTTAACCGGTGTCATTGCGCAGTGCAAGATGGAGGTGTGCCGGAATGGGACCCCTTCTCCGTCGGGAGAAGGTGGCGCGTAGCGCCGGATGAGGGTGCGAGGCTGCGCGTGGTGTTTGGGTGCGCGGTTTTTGGTTGGTCGGGAGAGCCTTATGGGCACTCATCTCCCTCAATGCATGACTGAGCTTTCTCGGATGGCTGTCTTCCGCCGCACCCTCACCCCAACCCCTCTCCCGCAGGGAGAGGGGCTTTGAGCCCTTCTCCCGTCGGGAGAAGGTGGCGCGTAGCGCCGGATGAGGGTACGAGGCTGCGCGCGGTGTTCGGGTGCGCGGTTTTTGGTTGGTCGGGAGAGCCTTATGGGCACTCATCTCCCTCAACGCATGACTGAGCTTTCTCGGATGGCTGTCTGCCGCCGTACCCTCACCCCCTCTCCCGCAGGGAGAGGGGCTTTGAGCCCTTCTCCGTCGGGAGAAGGTGGCGCGCAGCGCCGGATGAGGGTACGAGGCTGCGCGCGGTGTTTGGGCGCGCGGTTTTTGGTTGGTCGGGAGAGCCTTATGGGCACTCATCTCCCTCAACGCATGACTGAGCTTTCTCGGATGGCTGTCTGCCGCCGTACCCTCACCCCCTCTCCCGCAGGGAGAGGGGCTTTGAGCCCTTCTCCGTCGGGAGAAGGTGGCGCGCAGCGCCGGATGAGGGTACGAGGCTGCGCGCGGTGTTTGGGCGCGCGGTTTTTGGTTGGTCGGGAGAGCCTTATGGGCACTCATCTCCCTCAACGCATGACTGAGCTTTCTCGGATGGCTGTCTTCCGCCGTACCCTCACCCCACCCCCTCTCCCGCAGGGAGAGGGGCTTTGAGCCCTTCTCCGTCGGGAGAAGGTGGCGCGTAGCGCCGGATGAGGGTATGAGGCTGCGCGTGGTGTTTGGGCGCGTAGTTTGGTTGGTCGGGTAGAGGCTTATTGCGCCCCAGAGAATTGCCAATGCCCGCCATGCCCAACGCGTCGCCACGCGCCGGCTCCAGTGAATCGCAAGCGCTTTGCTTGGGGTCCACTCGCCTGCGCTTGACTTCCCTCAATCTTCCGGCGGTTGGCAGGAGTCGCGCACGATCAGGTGCGGGCGCACGCTGGCGGTGGGCAGCTGCGGGGCGTTGTCGGGCTGGATCAGCATGGCGGCGGCGGTGCGGCCGGTGTCGCGGGTGTGGCGGCGCACCGAGGTCAGTGGTGGCCACAGGCGCGAGGCCAGCGAGCTGTCGTCGTAGCCGATCACCGAGAGCTGGCGCGGGATACTGATGCCGGCGCGCAGGGCCACTTTGTAGATACCGGCGGCCATTTCGTCGTTACCGGTGAAGATGGCAGTGGGGCGCTTCTTGCCCAGCAGCAGCTTTTCGGCCGCGGCCACGCCGGATTCGAAGGTGTAGCCGGCTTCCACGATGCGCTCGGGCGGCAATTCGATGCCGCGCCGGGTCAGCGCGTCGGCAAAGCCCGAAGTGCGTTCGATCGAGGAGCGGTAGGCGCTGGGGCCGGTGACCAGGGCGATGTCGCGGTGGCCGAGCGAGAGCAGGTAATCGGCCGCTTCGGCCGCACCGTCGCGGTCGTGGGTGATCACCGTCTGCGAGGTGGCGTCCAGCGCGATCGAGGCGATGCGGGTGTAGCGGCAGCCGATTTCGGCCAGCATGTCGGCCAGCGCCTGGTCCTCGGAGGCGCGCGGCACCAGGATCACCCCGTGCAGCTTCTGCGCCTGCGCAAACCGGCGCACGCCCTCGATGTAGCCAGGGCTGCGGCTGTCGCAGGGGTGCACCACCAGCTCGAAACTGGAGCCGCGCAGCGCGTCCAGCGCGCCGTACTGCATGTCCACGATGTATTGCGCGGTGGGGTTGTCGTAGACCATGCCGATCAGGAACGAGCGCCGGAACGCCAGCCCGCGCGCCAGCGGGTCGGGCGCGTAGCCGACCTCGCGCATCAGCGCTTCGACCTTTTCGCGGGTGTCCTGGCGCACCAGTGGCGAGTTGTTGATGATCCGCGACACGGTCTTCTTGGACACGCCCGACATCCGGGCGATGTCGTTGATCGTGGCTACCTTGCCCTTCGGCAGGCCGGGCATTCCCTCTTCAGGCATCTTGCGGGCGGGCATAGCGGTCAACCAGTGAAGTTGATTGGATTCTACCGGCCAGACGGCCGGCAGACCTGAGCGAAGCCTGCCGCCACCCCGAACCCGCCGCGCAAGACAGGCCGCAGCTGGCATCGCGGCGGCATCCCCGGCGATGCAGAACGGTCAGTCCAGGGCGCGGTAGCGGAAGTTGCGGAACTCCACCTGGCCATCGCCTGCGGCATACAGCGCCGGCTTCAAGGCCAGGAACTTGCCGGCCACGTTGTGGTGGTAGCCGGACACTTCCATCTGCACCGGGTACTTGGTCCACGCCTTGCCGTCGGTGCTGCTGTGGATGGTGACGATGTGGCGGTTGTTGGTGACCCGCAGCCACAGCGTGCCGCCCTTTGCGCTAGGCGCCAGCGTACCGGGCCGTTCTTCGCCGTAGCGGTGCATGACGAAGTTCTCGCCATTGCTGCCCACGCCGGCATAGAGCTTGTCGCTGTAGAACAGCAGTGCCCCGCCCTGCCCGCCCGGCGCCACGGTCATCTGCACCTCGAACTGGTAGGCCTGGTCGGTGGCGATCACCGTCAGCGGCGAGGCATTGCGCGGGGCGCTGCCCTTGCCCTGCAGGCGCAACACGCCATCGCCCACCTGCAGGCGCTTGGCCTCGTCGGCGGCCGGGTTGAAGAACGCCCACTGCGGGCCGAGCGTGGCCGCGCGGAAGTCGTCCGACAACCTCAGGCCATGCGGCAAGGCCTGCCCGCTGGGCTTTTTCAGCGGGGTGCCCAGGTCGCCACCCTTGGCGACGAACCAGCCGTCCGCGGTCCATTCGATCGGGTCCAGCAGCGCCTGCCGGCCCAGCGTCCAGAAGCCGTGTTCGTAGCCGTGGTAGAGCATCCACCAGCGCTTGTCGGTGCCTTCCACCAGGGTGGCGTGGCCGCGCGACCACCACGGCTCATCCGCGCTCTTGGTGCGGGTGATCGGGTTGTTGGGCGCGTTCTGCCAGGGGCCGTGGATCGAGCGCGAGCGCGCGGTGATCACCATGTGCCCGGTCGGCGGGCCGGCGGTGCCGCCCACGGCGGTGGTCATGTAGTACCAGCCGTTGTGGCGGGTGATCTTGGGGCCTTCCTGGGCATAGCCTTCCACGTCCCAGCTTTCCGGGTACTTCCAGCCGTCGTAGACATGCTTGGGCGTGCCGACCACTTTGAAGCCGTCGTCGGAGAGCTGCACGTAATCGCCGCCGCTCAGAAACAGGTAGCGCTTGCCGTCTTCGCCCACTGCATGGCCGGGGTCGATGTACTTGCCCAGACCGATGTCGATCGGCGCGCTCCACGGGCCCTTGATGTCGTCGGCCCAGACCACGAAGTTGCTGCGCTCGCCCTGGTCGCCGCGGCGTGCCGGGAAATAGATGTAATAGCGCTTGCCGTGCTTGATCAGGTCCGGCGCCCAGATCGCGCCAACGTTCTGGCTGATGGCGTGGCCTAGCGGCTGCCAGTTGACCAGATCGCGCGAATGCCAGATCGGCAGGCCCGGGTAGGCATCGAACGACGACAGCGTGAGGTAGTAATCGTCGCCGTCCTTGAGCACCGACGGGTCGGGATGATCGCCGGCCAGGACCGGGTTGAGGAAGGTGCCGTTGCCCTGATCGGCAATGCGCTGATGCTCGATGCCGCGCTTCCAGTCGGCCGCGGCGCTTAGCCCGGTACACAGCAACAGTCCGCCGGCCAGCAGCCAACGCAGACGGGGTGAGGTGATACGCATACGCATGCTTTCTCCTGGTCCCCGCGGTGCGGGGCGATACGGTTGCCAGTGGGCAATGCCACCGGTTAACCGAATGAGGCGGAAACCTCCCGCCAGCAGCAACGTCCTGCACCTTCGGCAAGGCGTTGCACGCGCCCGGCAAGCGAGGGATCGATGCGGCATCACCTGCCGTATCGATCACGCCCGTCCACCAGGCACCCGATCGCTCAGTGCGTCATGGCCTCACGCGCGCAGCGCGCGTGGCAGCCACAACGACAGCTCCGGGAAAAACGCCACGATCAGCAGTACGCACAGCGCCGCCAGCCAGAACGGCCAGATGGTGCGCATGCTCTGGGCAACGGTGATCTGCCCGATCGAGGTGCCGATGAACAGCACCGAGCCGATCGGCGGGGTGATCAGGCCGATACCGCCGGCCAGCACCATCACCAGACCGAAGTGGATCGGGTCGATGCCATAGGCCTTGACCACCGGCAGGAAGATCGGCGTGCAGATCAGGATTTTCGGTGCCAGGTCCATGAACATGCCCAGCAACAGCAGCATCACCACGATCATCAGCAACACGGTGTTCTTGCTGTCGGCAATGGCCTGCAGGAACTTCACCGCGGCCGCGGGCACCTGCAGATACGCCAGCAACCAACCGAACACCGCCGCGGTGGCGATCACGAACAGGATCACGCCGGTGGTGCGCGCGGCATGCGTGACGGCGGCAAAGAACTCGGCCCAACGCAGCTGGCGATACAGCAGCGCGGTGACGATCAACGCATACACCACTGCGATCGCCGCACTCTCCACCGCGGTGAAAATGCCGGCGCGGATACCGATGAAGATCAACGCCACCAGGCCCAGGCCCGGCAACGCACCGAACAGGCGCAAGGCCACCGCACGCCAGCCCGGGAACGGCTCGGTGCCGTAGCCACGATGGCGCGCCACCGCATAGCCGGTGACCATCATCGCCGCGGTCATCAACAACGCGGGCACGATGCCGGCCGCGAACAGATCGGCAATCGACAGGCCGCCGCCGGCCGCGGCCGAAAACAGGATCAGGTTATGCGAGGGCGGCACCAGCAAGGCCACCAGTGCGGCGGTCATGCTCACGTTGACCGCGTAGTCGCGGTCGTAACCGCGCTTGATCATCTGCGGAATCATGGTGCCGCCCACCGCCGAGACGTCGGCGATGGCAGAACCGGACACACCGCCAAAGAACAGCGACGACAGCACGCTGACCTGCCCCAGGCCGCCACGCACGCGCCCCACCAACGATGACGCCAACGCGATCAAGCGTTCGGAAATACCGCCGCGCAACATCAACTCGCCGGCAAAGATGAACAGCGGGATCGCAATCAACGACGCCGAGCCGCTACCGGCGGAAATCTGCTGCACCAGCACCACTGTGGGCAGGTCCAGATACAGCAGCGTGGCCAGTGCAGCCGCGCCCAAGGCGTAGGCCACCGGCACGCCGATCAGCAGCAGCACCACGAAGGTTCCCAACAACATGGCGATGCCCATCAGCGCACTCCTCCGGTGTGGATCGGGCGCAGCACACGCCACAACTTGAACAAGGCAAACAGCACCATCAGCGCGCCGCCGATCGACAGCGGCAGGTAGTTGATGCTCTGCGGCATCTGCGCGCCGGCCATCTTGATGTCCAGCCCATCGACCAGCAGCGCCGCGCTCCACCACGCCAGCACGGCACCGATGGCCATGATCATCAGCGGACGGATCAGGTCGAATATCTTGCGCACCAGCGGCGGCACGTGTTCGCCCAGCAGGTAGAAGCCAAAGTGGCGATTGGTGTGCACACCGGCGGCGGCGCCCAGACTCAGCGCGGTACTCAGCAGCAACAGCGTCACCGGCTCGGTCCAGCTGGGCGAGTCGTTGAGCACGTAGCGGGTGAACACCTGCCAGCCCTGCACGACCACCAGGCCCAGCAGTGCCAGCGATGCCACGCCAACGGCAATATCGGAAACGCGGTCCAGCGCGCGCTGCAACGGCGCGACCGGGACGGCGAGAGTCTCGGGTTCGGTCATCGGGATACCTCTATGCAAAATCGCGGATGCGGCGGTACAGCGCTTCGATCTCCGGCTGCTTGCGGTATTCGGCCAGCAGTGGGGCGGCGGCGGCGCGGAACGCCGGCATGTCGACCTGGTTGAGCTTCACGCCGTAGTCGATCACCTGCTTGCGCGCGACCGTCTCGGACGCATCCCACAAGTTGCGCATCACCGCCACCGAGGCGCGCGCCAGTTCCACCACCAGGCCGCGATCGGCCGGGCTCAGCGATTCGAAACTCTGCCGCGACATCACCAGGATGTCCGGCGCGTACGAATGCTCGCTCTGCGACCAGTAATGCGCGGCTTCGAAATGGCGGCTGGACTGGAAGCTGCGCATATTGTTTTCCGCACCGTCGATCATGTGCGTTTCCATCGCCGAAAACGTCTCACCCAGCGACATCGGGGTGGGGTTGGCGCCCAGCATCCGCATCAGCTTGAGAAAGATGTCCGACGAAGCCACGCGTAGCTTCAGGCCCTTGAGATCTTCCGGGCGGTGCAGCGGATGCTTGGTGTTGTAGAAGCAGCGCGCACCGGAGTCATAGATCGCCAAGCCCACCAGATCGCGCTGTTCGAAGCTGCGCAGGATGCTGTCGCCGACATGGCCGTCGATGACGCGGCGCAGATGCGGCACCGAGTCGAACACGTACGGCAGGCACAGCGCCTGGGTGAGCGGAAAGGTGTTGTTCAACGCGCCCGAATACACGCGGGTGATGTCGATGGCGCCAAAGCGCGCCATGTCGATCGCCTCGGACTCGCGGCCCAGCTGGCCGGAGTGGTACTGGCGCAGCTTGAGCCGGCCGTTGGTGCGCGCCTCGAGCTGTTTGCCGAACCACCGCACCGCTTCCACGGTGGGGTAGTCGCCGACGTGCACGTCGGTGGCGGTGAGCAGCTGCCCACCGGGAATCGGCGTGGTGGCGCCGGCACCCAACCAGGGTGCGGCAGCGGCGGCGCCAAGCCCGGCACCGAGGAAATGTCTGCGTGTGATCATTGGCGCCCTCCCAAGCGTCTGGTCACTGGGTCCGAATCAGGCAGCGGACACAGCTGTACAGGAAATGTCGCCGATGCCGGCGAAGCGAATCAGGGCACGCTGCCCCACTTCGATGTCATGGATACCGGTGGCATTGCCCGTGGCAATGAGATCACCGCGCTTGAGCGGACGCCCGCGCTGGGCCGAACGGCTGAGCGCAAATGCGTAGGCCGCGCGCAATCCGCCCGGTAGCGTGGTGGCACCGCCGGTGCCGACCACCTGGTCGTCGATCAGCGTTTCGGCGGTCAGCGCAGTCTCCTCGCGGCCCAGCCAGTTGGTCACTTCCGGCCCCAGAATCAGGCCGTTGTTGTTGCCGAAGTCGGAAACCACCACCCGCGGACCCAGCTTGTTGATGGTGGCCAAGGGGCTGCTGGCGATTTCCACGCCGATGAATAACCTTGCCGGCAATGCGGCGGCCTCGTCGGCGGTGTAATGCGCCTTGCCGCTGGGTGCATCGGCCTCCAGACGCAGTACGTACTCGGCTTCCACTGCACCAAAGCCGCCGACATAGATCGGGAACTCGGTTGTTCCACCGGTAGCATTCCAGAGCTTCTGAGAGAAGATCGGGCCGAGCAGACGCTCGTCGCCGGAGGCATCGCGGCGCTCGGCGGCGATATAACCTACCTTCCAGCCGACCACGTGGTCGTGCCACTGGCTAATGGCGATGTCCTGCACCTGGTACGCAGTGACCAGATCGTCGGGGATTTGCCCGGGAAAGTCGGGAAGCGAGGCCCCTGCACGGCGTGCCTCCACAAAGCGCTGGGCGATGTCGGACAGCGTGGATGTGGACGATGGCGAAGTGGCGGCGTCGTTGCTCAAGGGTGTCTCCCCGATAGGTGTTTTGTTGCACTGCCAATCGACAGCGGCACGGTGTGCTGTATATGGTAAACCGGTGTCATTGGCAATGTGCAGTGCGGCAATTGTGGCCGCCGTAACGAAGTGGCCCTGGGAGAGGTGAATGAAACAGACACGCCCAACGCGCGTTTTGACGGCGTTTTCGAGCGCCGCGTGGCGCGGCCTGGCGGTGATCGTGCTGGGAACGTTGCTGGCCGGCCCGGCACCGGCCGCCGAGCGGCCCAGCGCCGACACCGCAGCCGAACAGGCCAGCCGGATCGCCCTGTGGCCGACGCCATTGGCACCGGGAGACACCGCCCTGCCGCAGCCGCAACGCATTGTCGACCGCAGCGGCGACCCGGCGCACCCGGACCGCTACATCCAGCACATCAGCCAGCCCTATCTGGTGGTCTACCGGCCCAAGCGGCCCAATGGCACCGCGCTGCTGGTCACCCCCGGCGGTGGTTACCAGCGCATCGTGCTGGACAACGAAGGCAGCGACCTGGTGCCCGGCTTCGTCGACGCCGCCGGCATCACCGTATTCGTACTGCGCTACCGGCTACCGGGCGAAGGCCACCCGAACGGCGCCGACGTGCCGCTGGCCGATGCGCAACGTGCGTTGCGGCTGATCCGCGCCAACGCGGCGCGCTACGGCATCGATACGCAGCGCGTGGGGGCGATGGGCTTTTCGGCCGGCGGCCATGTCGCCGCCAGCCTGGGCACGCGCTACGCCGCGCAGGTGTATCCACCGGTGGATGCGGCCGATGCGCTGAGCGCGCGGCCGGATTTCCAGCTGTTGATCTATCCGGTCATCGATATGGACAGCGCCAACTCACACAGGGGCTCGCGCGAACGCCTGATAGGCAGCGCTCCGAGCGCGGCGCAGGTGCGTGCGTACTCGCCGCAGTTGCACGTGGAGGCACGCACGCCGCCCACTTTTCTGCTGCATGCGCAGGACGACACCGTGGTGTCGGTACGCAACAGCCTGCTGATGCACGACGCCCTGCTGCGCGCCGGGGTACCCAGCGAACTGCATGTGTTTCCGCAGGGCGGCCACGGCTTCGGCACGGCCAGCGGCACCGGCCTCACCGTGGCCGTATGGCCGCAACTGGCGCAGGCGTGGATTGCGCATGTCGTCAAGACGCAGACATCCACATCTGCATCTGCATCTGCAGCGTCGAAGGATGCCGCGCGATGACGGCGCAAACCGCGCCGGACGCGCGACGCCGCACGCTGCTGCGCGGCGGGCTGCTCGCCACTGCGGCGGCAATGCTGCCGGGCGTCGCTGCCGCAGCACTGCCACCCCAACGCAACGACAGCGCGCCACTGGCACGCGTGCGTGGCGGTGCGGTGCGCGGCTACCGCGACCAGGGCATCTGCGTATTCAAGGGCATCCCGTATGGCGGCGATACCGCGGTGCGGCGCTTCCAGGCGCCGCTGCAGGAAACGCCGTGGCAGGACGTGCGCGACGCCAGCCATTTCGGTGCGGCTGCGCCACAACTCAAAGCCAGCGAGCCCACCAGCGAGGACTGCCTGTTCCTCAACGTGTGGACGCCCGGCCTGCGCGATGGCGGCAAGCGGCCGGTGCTGTTCTATATCCACGGCGGCGGCTACACCACCGGCTCCGGCAGCGACCCGCTCTACGACGGCGTGCGGCTGTGCACGCGCGGCGATGTGGTGGTGATCACGGTCAATCACCGGCTCAACCTGTTCGGCTATCTGTCGCTGGCGCAATTGGGCGATGCCAGCTTCGCCGACTCCGGCAATGCCGGGCAGTTGGACCTGATCCAGGCCTTGCAGTGGGTGCGCCAGCATGCAGTCGAATTCGGTGGCGATGCCGGCAACGTCACGGTGTTTGGGCAATCCGGCGGCGGCGCCAAGATCGCCACGCTGATGGCGATGCCGGCCGCGCGCGGGCTGTTCCATCGCGCCTGGACCATGAGCGGGCAGCAGGTCACCGTGGCCGGCCCGCGCGCGGCCACCCAGCGCGCGCAGCTGTTGCTGGACGCATTGAAGATTGCGCCAGGCGATCTGGCGCGGCTGCGCACTGTGCCGGTGGCGGACCTGCTGGCCGCCGCACAGGTGCGCGACCCGTCGCGGGTGGAAAACAGCGCACTGTATTTCGGCCCGGTGCTGGATGCGCGCAACGTGCCTGTGCATCCGTTCTGGCCCACCGCGCCGCTGCAATCGGCGCGCATTCCGATGGTGATCGGCAACACCCGCGATGAGACGCGCGGCTTTCTCGGCAACGATGCAAACAACTTTGCGCTGAGCTGGGACGCGTTGCCGGCCAAGCTGGAAGCGCAGCAGTACGTGGACCTGTTGCCGCAGGTGGTGATTGCCGAATACCGGCGGCTGTATCCGCAGTACTCGCCTTCGCAGGTGTTCTTTGCCGCCACCACGGCCGGCCGCTCGTGGCGCGGTGCGGTCGAAGAAGCCGAAGCGCGTGCGCGTCAGGGCGCGCCCACCTGGGTCTATCAACTGGATTGGGGCTCGCCGCTGGAAGGCGGCAAGTTCGGCGCCTTCCACACGCTGGATATTCCGCTGGTGTTCGATAACGTGCGCCAGCCAGGTTCGCGTACCGGCGAAAGTGCCGAGGCACAGCGCGTGGCCGAGCAGATGAGCGGCGCGCTGATCGCGTTTGCACGCCATGGCGACCCCAATCGTCGTGGTGCGCCGCGCTGGCAGCCGTATTCGCTGCAGCGGCGCGAAACGCTGGTATTCGATACGCCGAGCCGGTTGGAACACGATCCGCGCGGTGGCGAGCGACGCCTGTATCAGCAAGCGCCCTTCATTCAACGCGGCACGTTCTGAATGCGTGTTTTGTTGAGCCACAACCAAAGCGTCGAAGGCAGTCGCCATCCGCGTTCGGAACGCCTGCACGCAATGGCAGGGGCTGAGCGCCACATGCCGCTTGACGCATTGGCCACGCGCTGGCTGCGATCACGCAGCCGTGTTGATTCGATCCTGAGGTCATCCATGCGTCATCGCTTCGCACTCCCATCGCTGCTGCTGGCTGCGCTGGCAGTCGCATGCCTTCCATTCGCCGATGCCACCGCGCTCGTCGAGACTTCGCTCGTGTCCGGGGCACCCACCGCCAGCACCTCAACCAGCAACGCGCCGGCCCCGCCACCCGTGTTGGCCGCCAGCAAGATCGTGCTGGTCGGCGATTCCACCACCGCCGTGCAAGGTGGCTGGGGGCCGAGTTTCTGCGCGCAGCATGTGACCTCGTTTCTGAGTTGCCTCAATCTGGCGCGCGGCGGGCGCAGTACCTCCAACTATCGTGCGGAAGGGTCGTGGGACATCGCGCTGAAGGAGTTGCGTAGCGGCGGTTACCGGCAGGTGGTGGTATTGATCCAGTTCGGCCATAACGACCAGCCCGGCAAACCGGGGCGCTTCACCGACCTGGCAACAGAGTTCCTGGCCAACCTGCGTCGCTATGTGGCCGAAGCGCGTGCCGCAGGCGCAGTTCCGGTGCTGGTGACGCCATTGACGCGGCGGCAGTTCGAGCGCGGCCAACTGCTGGACGACCTGGCCCCATGGGCGCAGGCCACACGTGCGGTCGCACACGAGTTGCAGGTGCCGGTGGTCGATCTGCACGCGCGCAGCCGTGCATTGGTGCAGGGCATGGGGCCGGTGCTGGCAATGCGGCTTGCGCAGCGCCCGGCAGATCCGCAGCAGGTGATCGCTGCGCAATCGGGTACCACCATCGGCAAGACGCCGGCGCAGACGCTGCCGTCGTCATCGTCATCGTCGAAAACGCCTGAGAACACCAGCGTGACTGCAGCTGGCGCGGTTGCCACTGCACAGGACAATGCCAGTGCAGAACCGATGGGCCAGGCCAGACTTGCGTTCGACTACACCCATCTTGGCCCCGAGGGCGCGGATATCTTTGCGGCGATCGTCGCCGACGAGTTGGCAAGACAAGTGCCTGCTTTGCGGCCGCTGTTGATTCCGTGATGCGTTGACGGCAACTGCGCCTGGCACGGTCGGGAGCTTGCCGCGCGCAATGACGCTGAAGTCGTTCCCACACGTGCAGCGCGGGGTTGGCGCAATCAACTGCTTACGGGGGAAGTGGTCGCTTGTTCCGTACCCTCATCCGCCCCTTCGGGGCACCTTCTCCCCCATGAAGGAGCACAATGTCCCGGCGGGAGAAGGAAACGCAGCGTGGCTGCGCTTTGTTGGACGCATCGCACGAGCACCGACCGCGCCCGCCCCGGACGCCACGCAGATATTTGATCAGGCCGTCCACGCATCATTCCTCAACGCATACCAGGCACCGGCGCATCCGCCTCGATCACGCCTTCGCGCTTGAGTTCTTCCCACACCGCTGCAGGAATCGCCACCCGCATCGATGCCGCATTGGCGTGCGCCTGCTCGGCCGTGCGCGCGCCAGGAATCACCGACGACACGACCTGCGGAGCAGCAGCAAATTGCAGCGATACGGTGCGTAGATCCATGCCATGCCGCTCGCAAACGGCCAGCGCTTTCTGCCGCTTGACCGGTGCCCATTCCGGCACGGTGCCGTCGTACAGATAACGCTCGCGGCCGGCCAGATACCCGGCCAGCAAGGGCGCACCCACCACCACCGAGGCGCCGTGTTTTGCGATCTTCGGGAAGGTGTCATGCAAGGCCTGCGCATGATCGAGCAGCGAGTACTGGCAGGCCAGCAGGAAGATATCCGGGTCGGCCTCTTCGATTGCGCGCAACGCAGGCTCCGGGCGATTGACGCCAAAGCCCCAGGCCTTGATCAGGCCCTCCTTGCGCATCTTGGTCAGCTCCGGCATCGCGCCCTTCACCGCTTCGGCAAAACGCTGCTCCCATGGCATGCCCAGGTCTTTTTCGTTCTCCGGCGACAGGTCGTGGATATAGGCGATGTCGATTTGCGACACGCCCAGACGCTGCAGGCTGTCTTCGATCGAACGCCGCACACCGGCAGCGCTGTAGTCGTAGCGATAGTCGAATGGCGAGGGCTGCACCCACATCGTCTTGGGCGGCTTGTCGGTGGCGGTGAGCAAGCGCCCGACCTTGGTCGACACCACGTAATCGTCGGCCGCGTGATTGTGCAGATGATGGCCGGTGCGCCGCTCCGACAAGCCCAGCCCGTACCATGGCGAGGTATCGAAATAACGCACCCCCGACTCCCACACCGCTGCGAGCGTCTGCTCGCTTTGTGCGTCGCTGGTGGGCGCAAAGCCATTGCCGATCGCCACGCCGCCAAAGCCCAGGCGACTGCGCGGCCGGTAGCGTGCGCCCTTGACGACGGGATTGGTCGGCAATGCGTTCGCAGCGATTTTCCCACGCGTCGGCATCACACTGCCAGGCGCAGAAGCGTGTGCCAGCAGCGGTGCAGCGGCCAATGCCGCAGTGCCCGCAGCGGCCGCGGAAAGAAATTGGCGACGTGTATTCATTGGGATTCCTTGCAACAACGTGGCCCACGAGGATGGCCCCGCGCGTGTGCATGCCAGGTCAGCGAACTCAGCCCAGTGCTAGCGGATGCACCTGTGCGCGTGGCGCGCCATCGCCCAGCCACAGCGTGGCCACGCTGATCGGCAGACTGAAGCGACGTGGCCCGGCGCTGCCGGGATTGACGTACAACACGCCATCGCGTGTCTGGATCGCCGGCTTGTGCGAATGCCCGCTGATGACCACGTCTGCTGCAACGCCCGGCGCCAACGTTTTCAGATCGTGCAGCACATGGATGCGTACGCCACCAATCAGCACATCCAGCGTCTGCGGCAAGCCTGCTGCCCAGGGCTTGTTGTCGATATTGCCGGCAATGACATGCAGCGGCGCCAGCGCCTGCAACGCGGCGAGAATCTCCGGCTTGCCGACATCGCCGGCATGGATGATCGCATCGCTTCCCACGAGCGCGGCCACTGCTTCGGGTCGCAACAACCCGTGGGTGTCGGAGATCAGGCCGATGCGTGTGCCGGCGGGCATGGCGTCCTCTTGCGCAGACAGAAGCTGCGCATGCTACGCACTGCAAGTGCGCCGGACGTGAGGTCAGCGCGTGCAGAGGTCGGCACGTTGCAGCTCAACGCCGTGCAGGTACTACTACGTTCACTGCTACACGCCTGCACCAGCAATCACCTGCGGCGTTCACTACTACATGCCTGCACCGGCAATCACCCGCAGCGGAGAGTGAGAAAAAAACGTAGCGAGCGGCCGTCAGATGGGTGCGGGCGGCGCGCTTAGAACCACTGCGTACGCGTGGTGCATGCCGCATCGGGCAGCGACCGCGCCCGCCTGGCGGTGAGCGCAGTCATCTGTTCGCCGCTGCTAAGCGACCCCGCGCGCCGGCCATGCCCACACGCTATTGGGATCGCCCTGCATGCCACGGCGTCTGCTCGCAAGCGCCATGCGCCAATACGCCCAGGCCATCAGCAATGCGATCAGATCGACACCGAGCACGCTCGCACTCTGCCACGGCGCGGTTGCGCCATGTGCGCCAACGCAGCTGGCCAGCGGAATCAGCGCCGTCAACACAGCGCAGGCCAGCAAGACCTCATACGCACCGCGTGCGGTGGGGCGGACCAGGGCCCACAGCAGCGTTGCGGCGAACACTGCGTAATAGACGTAGCGCTCCTGGCCCTGCGGCAGGTACCGCGCAGCGATAAACAGCGCCGAGATCCCGGCCACACTCCCCAGGCAGACACCGACGGTGAGCCGCGCCATCGCATGCGTGCGACGCGGCTGCGCCATGGCGCGGCGCTTGCGCCGGGTTTCGATCCACAACAGGTTGCCGCTGTAGAACAGGAACGCGCCGCCGAGGCCGAGCAGGAAGTACAGCCACTGCACCGCCACATGCCCGAAGTTGCCGAAGTGCAGCGCCTGCAACCCGCGCAACGCAGCGGTGCCGGGCGACATCGTGGCCGGCTCCAGCACGCGCAGCACCTGCCCGGTGCTGGCATCCAGTGCCACGCCGCCCAAGGTGTTGAGCCGGCGCTGGTCGTGATGGCCGTAGACTTCCACCCGCGCATGGGCATCGCCGGCATCGTGATAGGCTAGGCTTTCCGGCCCGAAGCCGGGGCTGGCTGTCACTGCCTTGTCCAACAGGACCGCCACCGGCAGCAACGGCGCTGCACGCTTGGCCGGCGCTACATGCGGTGCCAGTTCGAAATCCGGCTCCAGGATCTGCATCAGCTTGCCGTCGAACACCAGGAACTGGAACGGCGCCAGCAGCAGCACGCCAAGGCACAGTACCGCGCCGGACCAGGCAAAGATCACATGGAACGGCAGCGACAGCATGCCCACCAGATTGTGCGCGTCCTGCCACAGCCGCTTGAGGTTGGTGCCCACGCGCAGCGCGAACAGGTCCTTGAAGAACACCGGCGCGTACAGCACCACGCCGCTGACCAACGCCAGCCCGTACAACACGCTCACCACCCCGAACAGATAGGTGCCGACCACGCGCGGCAGACCGGCGGTGAAGTGCAGGTCGTAGAGAAAATCCGCAAAGCCCACGCGCTGCGGCAACTCCAGCAGGCCGCCATCGGGCCCCGCCTGATACTGGCGCATACCGCCGCTGGCATCGGCCTGCGCGCCATACCAATACACCCGCGCAATCGGCCCGTGTTCGCCCGGCAACAGCAGCAAAAACGATTCGGCCACCTGCGGGTGCGTGGCGATGACCGTGTCCAGCAAGGACTGCGCCGCAGCGACCGGGTTGGCAGGCGCCTTCGTGGCAACCGCCGGCGCACTCTGCCACTCGCTGAGCTGATGCGTGAACACGGTGATGGCACCGGCATAGAAGGCAATGAACAAGGCCATGCCGGCCAGCAACCCCATCCAGCTGTGCACGGACAGAAACGCGCGCAAGGTCGATGCGTTCATGCGCTCAGCTCCGTCCAGCCCAGGGCCTTGATGGCGGCGAGTGCGAGGTAGCACAGCAGCGTCAGCCCGCCGAGCATGCTCCAGGCATGCGATGCCCGCCGGAACACGAACGGCAACGCCATCGCACCGATCCAGACCGGAAACATCAGCAGCAACCACGCCAGGGTGTAGCGCTGTTGCGGCCCCGGCAGCAGCAAGGCGCACAGCCCAACCACGCCCACCGCAAGCGGCAGGCCCAGCACCACCGCACTCAACCATCTAGCCCACATGGCGTGCCTGCCTGCGTTGCACGCGCACCTGCCGCCAGACATCCAGCACCGGCAGCGCCACTGCCGCCAGCATCAGCGCCGTCACTGCGGCAAAGATGCCGGCCCACACGCCCAGCGCATGCATGGCGCAGGCCAGCGATAACGCCAACACCATGCAGCCACCGGCGCGCAGCACGCGCGCCGACGGGCGTCGCTGCAGCAGCAGACGTTGATGCGTGGTTGCCAGATAAAACGCCAAGGCCGAGGCGGCAGCGGCAAGCAGATAGAATGCGGTCATCAGCACGCTCATGCGCCAGCCTGCATCGAGGTGAGCGAAGGCAGCGCACCACGCTGCGCACAGCGCGCGCGGCGAGGTTGCGCCCTCGCGTGCAGCGGCACCGCCACCGCCCACACACCTGCTTGCGCACGGCCATGCACGCCCAAAACGCAGCGAACGGCCGCAAGCAGCGGAAAAGCAATCACAGCGATCAAAACGCCCACGCACACCACTCCCGCAAGAGGATCGACGGAAGGCATGGCGGCGGCTGTGCCCGGCAGCCCTCCCCGGGCCGCCTGAAAGAAGCGGTAGACAATCCTGCGGCGCTGCCCGGTAGGCATGCACAGCAGTGTCGACCACTCCAAGATGAGCTAACAAACCGTTGCACGCCCGCAAGGCGGACACTGGCTACGTTGTGTTGGCCACTCTACGGCGCGCAATCTAACAGGTGGCACACCGCCGGACCAGCTGTCCGGCGGTCTGCGTGAGGCATCAGCCGTGCGGCGTCAGCACGATGGCGCCAAGCGGCGGCAACAGCAATGGCAGCGACTGCGCATGGCCATGCATGGACTGCTGCTCTGCCGTCACGATGCCGCCATTGCCCAGGTTCGCACCGCCGTAGATGCCGGCGTCGCTGTTGAACACCTCACGCCACTGGCCGCCTTGCGGCACGCCGATGCGGTAGCCGTGCTGCACCACCGGGGTGAAGTTGATGACCACCAGGACCGGTGCATCGCCGCGTTTGCCCTTGCGCAGGAACGCCAGCACGCTATTGGCGGCATCGTCGCCCACCACCCAGGCAAACCCGGCCGGGTCGTCGTCGTGCGCATGCAGCGCGGGATATTCCGAGTACAGCCGGTTGAGATCGCGCACCAGGGTCTGTACCCCGCGGTGGCGCGGGTCGTCGAGCAGGTGCCACGGAATGCTGGCGTCGTGGTTCCATTCGGTGGGCTGGCCGAACTCGCAGCCCATGAACAGCAACTTGCGCCCCGGGTGCGTGAACATGTAGCCCAGATACGCGCGCAGGTTGGCAAAGCGCTGCCACTCGTCGCCTGGCATGCGGCCCAGCAAGGAACCCTTGCCGTGCACCACTTCATCGTGGGAAATCGGCAGCACGAAGCGCTCCGAATACGCATAGACCATGCTGAAAGTCAGCTCGCCGTGGTGGTAGCGGCGATAGATCGGGTCCAGCCCCGCGTAGTGCAAGGTGTCGTGCATCCAGCCCATGTTCCACTTGTAGTGGAAGCCCAGGCCACCGTGCGCCACATCGGCGGTGACACCGGGAAATGCGGTGGATTCTTCGGCAATCATCACCGCGCCCGGTGTGTGCTCGCGCACCACTTCGTTGAGCCGGCGCAGGAAGGCGATGGTTTCGTAGTTTTCGCGCCCGCCATGGATGTTGGGCACCCACTCGCCGGCATTGCGGCTGTAATCGCGGTACAGCATCGAAGCCACCGCATCCACGCGCAGCCCGTCCACGTGGTAACGCTGCAAGAACTCCATCGCACTGGCGATCAAAAAGCCGGACACCTCGCGGCGGCCATGGTTGTAGATCAAGGTGTTCCAGTCGCGGTGGAAGCCCTCGCGCGGGTCGGCATGCTCGTACAGCGCAGTGCCGTCGAAATGCGCCAGGCCATGCGCGTCGGTGGGAAAGTGCGCCGGCACCCAATCCACCAGCACGCCGATGCCTTCGCGGTGACAACGGTCGACGAAGCGGGCAAAGCCGTCCGGCGAGCCGAAACGCGCGGTGGGCGCGAACAGACCCAGCGGTTGATAGCCCCACGAGCCGCCGAACGGATGCTCGGTCACCGGCATCAACTCGACATGGGTGAAGCCCATATCGGCCACGTATGGAATCAGCCGATCCGCCAGGCCGTCCCAGTCCAGGTCCACGCCTTCTTCGCGCAGCCAGGAACCGGCGTGGATCTCGTAGATGCTCATCGGTGCGTCGTGTGCCTGGCGGCGCGCACGCGTGGCCATCCAGCCATCGTCGCTCCACTGGAACGGCGCCGGGTCGGCCACGATCGAGGCGGTGCCGGGCGCCAGTTCGGCGCGCCGCGCCACCGGGTCGGCCTTGGCCGGCAATTCGTGCCCATGCGGGCCACGCAGCTGGTACTTGTAGTGCGCACCGGGGCCGACGTCGGGTACGAACAGCTCCCATACGCCGGACTGATGCCGCAGCCGCATCGGGTGGCGGCGCGCATCCCAGCTATTGAAGTCGCCCACCACCGCCACGCGCGAGGCATTGGGCGCCCACACCGCAAAGCGCGTGCCGCGCACGCCATCCACCTCGACCACATTGGCGCCCAGCGCGTCGGCCAGCTGCAGATGGTGGCCTTCGCTGATCAGGTGCAGGTCGAAGTCGCTGAGCTGCGGGCCGAATGCGTACGGGTCTGCGGTTTCCTGCTCGCCACCGGGCCAGCCGATGCGCAGCCGGTAGCCGCCCTGCGCCGGCAAGTCGCCGGCAAACAGGCCCGGCTCCGGGCCGGCCTCCAGGGCGATCGTCTGGCCGTCGTCGAGCACGGCGCTTACCTGGTTGGCGCCCGGCAGATAGGTGCGCAACACGCGCCCGGTCTCGGTCGGATGCGCGCCCAAGACGGCGAAGGCATCGCCGTGGCGTGATTCGGCCAGCGCGCGTACCACGCCGGGGTCCCATCGATTGGTCACTGCTGTCATTACTCCACTCATCATGTGTCTCCTGCACCGGCACGTGCACGTTGCAGGATGCGTCGCAAGCCTTCGATCGGCACCATCAACCAGCCTGGGCGATTGGCCGCTTCGTAACGCACTTCGTAACAGGCCTTCTCCACCAGGAACAGCAAGGTGGCCGCGTTGAACGCCGCCGGCGCAATCCACGGGTGGGCGCTGGCGTCGAGGACGGCATGGTAAGCGTCCAGGAAGGCTTGCGTGGAGCGGCGGCGGAACTGCACCAGAAATCCGTCCAGATGCGTGTCCACACCGACGCCTGCACGCGCAGCCGTGCCCTCTTCGCCACGTGCCGAGACTTCGCTGGCGTAATCGAGCGAGCGCAGGAAGCCGGCTACATCGCGTAGCGGGCTGGCCTTGGCGCGGCGTTCGGCCAGCGGTTTGGCCGGCTCGCCTTCGAAGTCGATCAACACCACATCGTCGAAGGCCACCAGGATCTGGCCCAGGTGGAAGTCGCCATGCACGCGGGTCAGCAGCGAATCGGCCAGCACGCTGGGCGCCTTGGCCAACAGGCTGTCCAGTTGCGGGCGCTGCGCCAGCACCGCTTCCAGCGCCTCGCGCTCGATGGCGTCGTCGGTGCCTGCCAGCCGCGTATTGACCGTGTCCCACATCTCTTCGACCTGCCGCGCCACGCCGGCCACCACATCGTTGGCGGCGGGCAGGTCGATGCGCTGCGGGGCGAAGTCGGCATCGTCGCTGGCACGCGACAAGGCTTCATGCAGCTCGGCCAGGCGCTTGCCGACCACCGCAGCGAAGGCGTCGTACCCGGCAATGGCTTCGGCGCGTGCTTCGTCGGTTTGCGCAGTGGCGTATTCGTCGAAGCTGCGCGCCAGATGATCCAGCGTCCAGCGCCAGGCATCGCCCTGGTTGCGGATGAAGCCCTGCAACAAGGCGATGGTGGTGACGGTGCCCTGCGCATCGATCCGGCTGACGCTGCCCAGCAACGGCGCAGCATTGGCGTAGCCCATCTCGGTCAGGCGACGGCCGATCTCGATCTCCGGGTTTGCCCCGTCGGCCACATGCCGCAGCAGCTTGAACACCGCCTTGTCGGCCACCACCAGCGAGCTGTTGCTCTGTTCGGCCGACAACCAGCGGATGTCCGGGTCGGCAGGGATCTCCAGCCTGGCCAGTGCAGGCGTCGCTTCGAAGCGCACCTGGCCCTGCTGCGCGGCATCGTCGCCATCGCGTACGTCCAGCACCGCATTGCTGCGCAGCGCATCGATCACGCCACGTACCATCGGCTTGAGCGCAAACGCATCGGTGAGATAGCCCACCTCACGGCCCTGGCGCACGCGCGCCAACGCCAGCTGCTCGGCCAGCGTGCTGGGGTGGTCGCGCTCCCACACGATGCCGATCGGCAGCATGTAGCGCTCGTGGCGGCCGTCTTCCAGCTCCGCGTCCAGTTCCAGCAGGCTCATCGGCTCATCGCCCGGCAACGGTGTGCGACGCGCGATGCGCACGCTACGCAGCGCCTGGTCCTTGGCCGAGAACCAGCGCCGCGCCGACAACCAGGCCGGCAGGATCTCGGCTTCCAGCGTGGGCAGATGCGGCAACAGCGCGGCGGCCTCGGCGGTGTCGCTGCGCAGCACCAGCGTGCGGTAATCCGGCAACGGCACCGGGCTGGGCACATGCCAATCCGGCAAGGTGCCTTCGCTCACCAGCTGGAACGCGTAGAAACCGAACGGCGGCACCGTGAGCAGGTAGGTCAGCCGGCCGATCGGCGGGAAGCTGCCGCCGCCGATGATGTCCACCGGCACGCGGCCTTCGAACTCGGACAGGTCCAGCTCCACCGCCTGCAGCGTGTGCGACAGGTTGGCCACGCACAGCACGGTCTCGTCCTGATAGCAGCGCAGGTAGGCCAGCATGCGGCGGTTGCCCGGGTACAGGAATCGCAGGCTGCCGCGCCCGAAGGCCTGGTAGCGCTTGCGCACGCTGAGCACGCGGCGGGTCCAGGTGAGCAGCGAATGCTGGTCGCGGATCTGCGCCTCCACATTCACTGCCTGGAATCCGTAAAGCGGGTCCATCACCGGCGGCAGCACCAGCTGCGCGGGGTCGGCGCGCGAGAAGCCACCGTTGCGGTCGATCGACCACTGCATCGGCGTGCGCACGCCATCGCGGTCACCCAGATGGATGTTGTCGCCCATGCCGATTTCATCGCCGTAATACAGCACCGGCGTGCCGGGCATGGTCAGCAGCAACGAGGTCATCAACTCGATGCGGCGACGGTCGCGTTCCAGCAACGGTGCCAGGCGGCGGCGGATGCCCAGATTGATGCGCGCGCGGCGGTCGGCGGCATAGGTTTGCCACAGATAATCGCGCTCCGAATCGGTGACCATTTCCAACGTCAACTCGTCGTGGTTGCGCAGGAAGATCGCCCACTGGCAGCTCTCCGGAATCTCCGGGGTCTGGCGCATGATGTCGGTGATGGGGAAGCGGTCTTCGCGCGCGATGGCCATGTACATGCGCGGCATCAGCGGGAAGTGGAATGCCATATGGCATTCGTCGGCGTTCTGGCCAAAGTACTGCTGGGTATCTTCCGGCCACATGTTGGCCTCGGCCAGCAGCATGCGGTCCGGGTATTCGGCATCCAGCGTGGCGCGGATCTTGCGCAGGATCGCGTGGGTTTCGGGCAGGTTTTCGTTGGAGGTGCCGGAGCGCTCGATCAGGTACGGCACCGCATCCAGACGCAGGCCATCCACACCGCGGTCCAGCCAGAAGCGCATCACTTCCAGCACCGCTTCCAGCACCGCGGGGTTGTCGAAGTTGAGGTCTGGCTGATGCGAGTAGAAGCGGTGCCAGAAGTACTGCCCGGCCACCGGGTCCCAGGTCCAGTTGGACTTTTCGGTGTCGCAGAAGATGATGCGCGTGCCTTCGTATTCCTGGTCGGTGTCCGACCACACATAGAAGTCGCGCTCGGGCGAACCCGCTGGCGCATTGCGTGCACGCTGGAACCACGGGTGCTGGTCGGAGGTGTGGTTGATCACCAGCTCGGTGACGATACGGATGCCGCGTGCATGCGCTTGCGCCACCAGCTGTTCGAAATCCTCGATGCTGCCGTAGTCCGGGTGCACCGCCATGTATTCGGCGATGTCGTAGCCGTCATCGCGGCGCGGGCTGGGGTAGAACGGCAGCAACCAGATGGTGTCCACGCCCAGTTCGGCAATGTAGTCCAGCTTGGAAATCAGCCCCGGAAAATCGCCGATGCCATCGTCGTTGGAGTCGAAAAACGACTTGACGTGCACCTGATAGATGATGGCGTCCTTGTACCAGAGCTGGTCGGCGACAACTGCCGACTGTTCTGCATCGGCTTGTAAAGCGGGAACTGCATTCATGCGACCTCTCCTGCGCGGATGCGCCATAACGCGAACGGTCGCGTTGCTTCTAGACGGATGTGTTGGTATTTGCCTTGCCACTCGAACCGATGCCCGTCCCACAGATCTTCCACCGCAACGGTGGCGTGATCGGGCAGGCCCAGCTCCCACAACGGGATTTCGATATCCGCATCCTGCCCGGCATGCGGGTCCAGATTGACCGCCACCAGCACCATGCTGCGGCTGCGCGAGAGGTAACCGGCATCCAGGAACTTGCCGAAGTACAGCACCTGATCGTTGTGCGCCTGGTAGAAGCGCGTGCCCAGGTGAGACTGCAGCTCCGGATGCATGCGGCGCAGCTGATTGAAGCGGGTGATCTCATCGACGATGTCGCCGGGCGCACGCTCGGGCCACGCGCGCAGCTGGAATTTTTCCGAGTCCAGATACTCTTCCTTGCCCGGCGCCAGCGGCGTGGCTTCGCACAATTCGAAGCCTTGGTACATGCCCCACAGCCCGGACAAGGTGGTCGCCAGCGCGGCACGGATCAGGTGCCCGTTGCGCCCGCTGTGTTGCAGGAACGTGGGGTTGATGTCCGGTGTGTTGACGAAGAAATGCGGGCGGAAGCATTCGCGCGGCACGCCTTCGTTCAACTCTTCCACGTACTCCTGCAGCTCGTGCTTGTGGTTGCGCCAGGTGAAGTAGGTGTAGGACTGCGAAAAGCCGCACTTGGCCAGCCGGTACATCATCTTCGGACGGGTGAAGGCCTCCGACAAAAACACCACGTCCGGCCGACGCCCGCGGATATCGGCAATCAACCATTCCCAGAACGGGAACGGCTTGGTGTGCGGGTTGTCCACGCGGAACAGCGTGACGCCTTCGTTGACCCAGAACAGCACCGCATCGCGCAGCGTGTTCCACAGGTCCGGCACCGCACCGCTGGCGTAGAAATCGACGTTGACGATGTCCTGGTATTTCTTCGGCGGGTTCTCCGCATACGGGATGGACCCATCCGCGCGCCAGGTGAACCAGTCCTTGTGGTCCTTCAACCACGGATGGTCGGGCGCGCACTGGATTGCGAAATCCAATGCCACCTCCAGCCCGTGCGCACGCGCGGCCTGGATCAGGCGACGGAAACCTTCCAGCCCGCCGAGTTCGGCATGCACCTCGGTGTGCCCGCCATCGCTGGCACCAATCGCATACGGGCTGCCCGGTTCGCCCTCGACTGCGGTGACCGAGTTATTGCGGCCCTTGCGGTTGTTCAAGCCGATCGGGTGGATCGGCGGCATGTACAGCACATCGAAGTTCATCGCGCGGATGTGCGCCAGCCGCTTGATCACATCGTCGAAGGTGCCGTGCCGCTGCGGGTCGCCGCTTTGCGAACGCGGGAACAATTCGTACCAGCTGGCAAAGTGCGCCGCGCGGCGCTCCGACTCCACCCGGTAGGTCACCGGCGTTTCGGAGCGGAACGGCTTGTCGTCGGCCAGCGCCATGGCCTGCGCGGTGTCCGGCTCCAGCACAATGGCCAACTGCTGCAAGGGCTCGCTCTGCGCGCCGATACGGGTAAGCACCGCCTGCAGGCGCTCGGCCAGCGCGCCACTGCTACGCGCATGCGCGGCCTGCACCACGGCGACGGCTTCCTGCACGTCCACCGGCAGCACCGTGTTGGCCGCGCGCTTCTTTTCCAGGTCCGCATGCAAGGTGGCGAATACGTCGCGCCAGCCTTCCACGCGGAACTCATAGGTGCCGATGCGCTCCAGCGGGAATTCCGCACGCCAGCGGTCGTTGCCCAGTGCACGCATCGGTGCGCTGGCCCAGGTCTTGGCATCGGCCGGGCGCCACAGCACCGCTACCGCGATGCGGTCGTGCCCGTCGCAGAACGCATCGGCTTCCACACAGATACGGTCGCCCACCGTGCGCTTGACCGGGAAACGGCCGTTGTCCACCGACGGTGTCACCGATTCGATGCAGACCCGCGGCCAGGTGGCGGCAGTCTGTGCACGCGGGCGCATACGCGGCACCGCCAGCACGTGGCGCGCCGGCACGCTGCGATACACGCGCACCTCGCCCGGCTCCAGCGCGTCGAGCGTTGCGCCGGACAAAGTACGGCCGTCTTCGGCCACCAGCGCTTCGGCGTCGCCGAGCAAGCGCAACAGATCCGATGCCGGCACCGGTACCACATGCCGCGTATCGCCATTGATCAATAACAAGGAGGGCAAGCCGCCCAGCGGCTCCACTGCCACCGCGGTCAGGCCGGTGGCTTCGCGCAGCAGCGGCCGCAACCGCATGCCCGCGTTGCTGGTGGGCAAACCATCGGTAGCGCGAATCGATAGCGGCAACGCGGCCAGGTGCGCATCGTCCAGCAACCACGCGCCACCCAGGGCCAGCGCCAGCTGCCAGTGCTGCTCGGGCGCGGCGGCACGCTTGCCATCGGGCGCATCCAGCACGGCAATCACCTGTGACGCCAATGCACGCAGCGCAGTGTCTTCGTCGAAGAACCAGCTGCCGCGGCCATCCCACCATGCCAGCGACGAGAACGCCGCATCGAAGCCGGCGCCGGACAGCTGCTGCAATGCCTCCAGCCCCAGCCCGGGCGTCCACGCCGCAAACACCACTTCCGGCACCTGCGCATGCACGCGGGCGATCAACTCGCGCCAGCGCTGCGCCGGCACCTGCTGCGGCTGCAATAGCCGGAACCCAGCCACACCCTGCCCTGCCCACTCCAGCAAACGTGCGCTCCACCACTCCACCAGTGCAGCGCCCTCTTGCGCATAGCTGAAGCGCGCCTCGGCCACTTCCGGCGTGGCGCGCGGCTGACGCGGGTCCGGCACCGCCGTACTGCGTGCGCGGAACCATTGCGGGTTTTCGCGTACCACCGCGCTGGCCCCGCCCACTTCATCCAGCCGCAGATCAATCAGCAGCTTCACCCCAGCGCGATGCCCGGCCTGCGCCGCCTCACGCAACGGGCCGTGCTGCGCATCGGCAGCAGCGGCCGGCTCGATCAGCCGGCCATCCGCATCACGCTCGAACGGCGCAGCCATCACCACGTAATCGCACCCGGCCTCACGCGCCGCTACGCAGCGCTGCTCCAGCCCGGTGGCGCTCGGTGTCGTTTCATTGAGTACACAGATCCGCATGACCGCCCCTCAGCAGGCAACGGCGCGCGAACGCACCATCACGGTGGACGCCACGCGGCACATGCCGCTCCATGCCGCTGCAAGCGCTCGCTGCCAACGCGCCGGCCCTCCGCCAGCTCGGACCGATGCGAGCAGCAGCGACGCATGCTGCGCCGCCGCCTGCTGCACTGATGCCCGCCCGCTCAACGCCTGGTCGACCCTGCCTACCGTGACTGCACTCATGCGCAACTCCGCAACGTTCTTGACCCATGCAGTCAAGCATCCCCACTGCGAATTTCATGTGTCGGTCGAATTGACGAAAATCAAACAAGCGCGGCTGTGGACCCCGGACACTGACGCACGCGAATCCACCAGCTTGCGTCGCAACCTGGTGCCGGAAGACAAGTGACTGGATACGATGGCGCAGTGGCCGTAGCCGCAAAGGCCAAGTGGGTCGCCTGAAGCTACATATAAGCGACAGTATGAGTAGAACTACGTTGCTGTAGAGCGACCACTGCAGTGGCCGCTTCAATGCGTTTGCGCCACGATCACTAAGCGCTCGCAGAGCGACGCGCTGCCGCGCGGTCGCGGCAGCGCGCTCACACGGGTCAATCCGTGCCGTACTTCGGATTATACGGGCCGTACAACAGCCCACAAGGATGCCCTGTCGAAAGCAGACGCTGGCTTGCTACATTGCCAATCTCATGGCTCCGATCAGTCACCTGATTGATCACTTGGTTCACCGCTGCCGTGACCAGCATTCCAATCAAGCCACCACCACTGTTCTGATTTTCGCCACTCGATGCCTGTGCCTGACCCTGCCACAGAGTCGTTCCGCTACGCAGGTCAACCAACTTCGCTTTGGCAGACACGATCACCACGCTATTGATCACCTGATACACCGAGCCGTACTTGTCGACGGTGATATACAGCGCCGCATCTGCGCCGAAGATTTCACGCAATTTCTCGGGAGCGACATTCTGCGCGTCATCGGCCACGGTAATGCCGTTCTGCTTGAACGTCTCGTATACCGGTGCCACCGGCATCACATAGTAGCCGGCCTCAGCGAGCGGTAACGTGGTCACCGACAGCACACTCAAGCTCGCATCTACGTCAGGCGCATTGCTCACCGGAGGCAGCACGAGAATCGAGCGTGGTTTGCTTGCCTTGTACGCAGTGTAATCGCGCGCATGGCCACGCGCACTGTGGTCGAAGACGTATTGCAGCCGGGCGCGGGCCCTGAAGCAGTGATCCATGCAGGTGGCGCAATGCGCATTGGCACCGACGCCTTGCGTAACGAATACGCCCGCATCGCCGCCGGCGGAGACCTGGGCATCAGCGGGCTCACCCGCAATGCCGATGTCACCAACCTCGCCTACACGTTGTTCCGCACCCACAGCTTCAGCAACGTCACCACGGCCTATAACGGCACCACGCGCAGTTGGAGCAACCCGTCCATCTCCGAGCAGATCGGCCAGGTGGGTGGCGCGATCACCAGTGGCGGCACGCTGAGCATCGATGTCGGCGACCTGAGCAACCTCAATCAGGGGCGCCGCGCGCCCAACGTCCAGAACGGCGCAGCGGTCGCCAACTTCAACCTGCAGGGGCCGCAGACAGCGCCTGGCGGCTCCGGTAACGGCACTGTGCGTGGTCCGGGCAGCGTGTCGGCCAATGCTGCCGATCGCGCACTTGCGGCGGTCACGCAAGCGGCCAGCGGTGGCAGTGCCGGTGCCGTTGGCAACGTGGGCGGCAGCGGGCCGGTCAGCGGCGCGCGCGTGGTCACTGCGGTCGGCGGCTCGCCAGATCGAATTGTCATGGGCACGCCCGATACGCGTGCGCCCACCGGCAGCCTGTTTACGGTGAGACCGTCTGCAGGCAACTATCTGGTCGAAACCGACCCGCAGTTCACCGACTACCGCAGCTGGTTGGGCTCGGACTATCTGCTCAACCAGATGGGCTACTCCGCAGATAGCCTGCAAGAACGCCTGGGCGATGGCTATTACGAGCAGAAGCTGGTGCGCGAGCAGATCGGCCAACTCACCGGCCGGCGTTTTCTGGAAGGCTACAAGAGCGACGAAGCCCAATACCAGGCGTTGCTGGATGTCGGTGCCACCATCGGCAAAGCATGGAATCTGCGCCCCGGCGTAGCGCTGACCGACGCGCAGATGGCCCAGCTCACCAGCGACATCGTCTGGCTGGTGGAGCAGACCGTCACCCTGCCCGATGGCAGCACCACCACCGCGCTCGTGCCGCAGGTGTACCTGCGATTGCGCCCCGGCGATCTGGAAACCGGCGGTGCCTTGCTGGCCGGTGCCAACGTCGACGTCACCCTGGCCGGTGGCTTGAAGAACACCGGCACCATTGCCGGCCGTCAGCTGGTATCCATCGATGCCGGCCGCATCGAGCACCTGGGCGGCAGCATCAGCGGCGACCAAGTGGGGCTGCGCTCTGCCAGCGACATCCGCATTGCAGGTGCCACCGTCACCGCCGTGGATGCGCTGAGCGTGCAGGCGGTCGGCGATGTCACGGTGGCTTCCACCGTGGAGACGCTCGAAGGCGGCGGCTTCCACCAGTACAGCACCACCCAGCTCGAGCGCGTGGCTGGCCTGTATGTCACCGGCACCAACGGCAACGGCGTGTTGTCGGTGGTGGCTGGCCGCGACGTCAACCTGCAGGCGGCGCAGATTCGCAACGCCGGCACTGATGGCGTCACCCAGCTGGTGGCAGGCAATAACCTCAACGTCGGCACGCAGACGCTCTCGCGCAGCACCGATACCACCGCCAACGACCGCAACTTCCAGCGCAGCAGCGAGACTACCCAGGCCGGCACGACCATCCAGGGCGCAGGCGACGTGGTGCTGGCAGCGGGCAACGATCTGAATCTAACGGCCGCGCAAGTGGGCGCGGGCAAGGCCATAGCCTTGCAGGCCGGGCGCGACATCAACAGCACAGCGGCGGTAGACAGCAGCGCCACCGACCGCAGCACCGTCACCAAGAGCAATTCGCTGGCCAGCTCGAGCTACGACGAGACCCTGCGCGGCACCCAGCTCGGCGCAGGCGACAACATCGTGATGCAGGCAGGCCGCGACCTCATCCTGGCCTCCACCGCAGTCGCCAGCCAGACCTGTGGCATCGCACTTGCTGCAGGCAACGACATAAAGTTGCTGAGCACGCAGGAGCAGCATGATGCAGTGGTCGATAAGGAGACGCGCAAGAAGAGCGCGCTGTCCGGCAAGACCGTCACCACCCACGACGAAAGCCACGACAGCCTGGCCATCACCAGTTCGCTCAGTGGCGAGCAGATTTCGATTGCAGCCGGCAGCGATCTGCTCTCGCAAGGTACCCAGATCGTCGGCACCGGCGACGTGGTGCTGCCCGCAGGTAATAACCTGACACTTGAGACGGCGCAGAGCACGCATAACGAGTCGCACGACAAGAAAACGGTCAAGACCGGCCTGTTCGGTAGTGGCGGCATCGGCTTCACCATCGGCAAGCAGACCGTCAAGACCGAGGCCGATATCGCCGATCTCAGTCCCACCGGCACCACGGTCGGCAGCCTAGAGGGCAACGTCACCCTGGTCGCCGGCAATAAACTGGCCATCACCGGGAGCGACGTGATGGCCTTGCAGGGCGATATCACCGCCAAGGCCAAGGACATCGCAATCACCGAGGTGCATGACACCTCGAGCAGCGAGCGGCGTACCGAGTTCAAGCAAGGCGGTTTGTCGGTCACCTTGAGCGCGGCCGCGCTCAACCTGGCCCAGGCAGCGGTCAACAGTGGCGAGGCCGGCAAGAAGGCCGAAGGCGACACGCGCATGCAGGCCCTGGCCGGTGCGTCAGCCGCTTACAGCGCCTACGGTGCAGGCCAGGTCGCCAGCAGTCTCATGAACGCCGACACCGCCAAGGGCGCAGCGCAAGCGGCCAATGTCAGCGTCGCAGTCACCGTGGGCGGCAGCCAGAGCGAGAGCGAGCAACGCAGCTCCACCTCCAAGGGCTCCACCTTGCAGGCCGGCAACAACGTCAACCTGATCGCCACCGGTGGTGGCCAAGACAGCAACATCCTGGTACGCGGCAGCGACATCAAGGCCGGCAATAACCTGCTGCTGGCGGCCGACAACAACATCACCCTGGAAGCGGCGCAGGACACCTTCGAGCAACACAGCACCAGCAAGAGCAAGAGTGCGGCGGTCGGTGTCGCCATCATCTACGGTGCAGACGGCCTCGCTGCCGGCATTACTGCAAGCGCCAGCGGCTCGCGTGGCAAGGCCGATGGCATGGATGTCACCCAGCGCAACAGCCACCTGTCGGCAGGCAATACCGCCACCATCATCAGCGGCAACGACACCAACCTGAAGGGTGCGGTGCTCTCGGCCAACACGGTGCTGGCCGACATCGGCGGCGACCTCAACATCGAGAGCCTGCAAGACACCAGCACCTATGCCAGCAAGGACAAGGCGGTGGGTGGCAGCGTGACCTTCGGGGTCGGCTTCAGTGCCAGCGCCAGCTACAGCAGTAATAAGGTCAACGGCGACTTTGCCAGCGTCACCGAGCAAAGCGGCATCCAGGCCGGCGACGGCGGCTTCAACCTCCGCGTGGGTGGCAACACCGGCCTGTGGCAGGAACGGGACCAGGTTCTGAGGTATCCCCACATTTCTTCCTGCAAGATCAAGCACTTGGTGTGCCAGGATGTGGAAGAAAGTGCGCGCATGGGGCACGCTTCAAGGTGACTAAGCCAAAGAAGAGTACCGACCATGCGCGCCAGCGAAGTATTGCAGAAATGCTTGTCTAACTCACTCTCCGGGATGCATGCATTACGCCAACGCAGCTTGCTGCGCGCGGTTGAAGCGCTAGTGCATGGAGGCCGGCTGACGTTGATCGACATCGCACGCGCGTGGCCAGGCGCGACGCGGGTACGTGCGCCCCTCAAGGCATGCGACCGCCTGCTGTGCAATCGCGCGTTGTACGCCGAGCGATCCGCCATCGAGCGGGACATGGCGCATTGGCTGTTGCGCGGCACGCAGCCGGTGATCATCATCGATTGGAGCGATCTGAAGCCGGACAAATCGTGGTGCCTGCTGCGTGCGGCCGTCCCGATCGGTGGGCGCACGCTCACCTTGCTGGACATGGTGGTTCCGGGAAAGCAACAAGGCTCTCCTGGCGCGGAGAAGCGTTTCTTGCAGCAACTGCGCGCATTGATTCCAGACGATGTGCGTCCGATCCTGGTCACTGATGCCGGCTTCCGCACGCCATGGTTTCGTGCGGTGTCGGCGATGGGCTGGGATTGGGTCGGGCGACTGCGCGGACACACGCAGGTCAAGCCGCAAGCCGTGCCCGATGATGTAACGCAATGGATCGATAGCCGGAACCTGCATGCATTGGCTTCCAACCGTGCAAACGAATTACCACCGATGCAGATCAATCGCAGCGATCCACTCAATTGCCGCCTGGTGCTCTATGCCAAAGCACGAAAAGGGCGTCAGCACCGCAACCGGCGCTCACCTGCCAACGTCTCGCGTGCATCATCGAGCCTGAAAGCAGCAGCGCGTGAGCGCGAGCCGTGGTTGATCGTTGCATCACCGCAGTTGCACGCACCCAGCGCAACGCAGCTGGTCAACCTGTACGCACGGCGGATGCAGATCGAGCTGGCATTTCGTGATCTGAAATCGCACCGCTACGGCCAGGCAATGGAAGACAGTTTGACCCGGCCCGGTGAGCGCCTGCAGATCCTGTTGTTACTCCATACGCTGGCCACCTTCGCCAGTTGGCTGGCAGGACTGGGATGCGAAGCCACCGGCATCGCGCAGTGGCTGTCGCCGCGCAACAGCACCCGCAAGCTCCATTCGACACTGCGTGTCGGCCGCGAGGCGTTAGTCAGGCGCTGGCCGATGGAACCGGTCTCACGCTGGCTAGAACGCTTACGCACATTGCCCGACGCAGTGCGTGAGCAGATGACGTTGGTGCTGTAAAACGTGGGGATACCTCAGGACCAGGTTGATCTGACCTCATTCTTAAGGCTGTTTCACTACTGGCCGATGTGTAGGGCCCGTTAATACAGAAAGACAGCTCACAAGGCACATGGCAAACAGGGGCGTAGCGATATTCCCCAAAGTCTCAGAACCAAGTGCTTTTGTGGATCAGTGAACGATCCCCGTCAAGGTGTGTAGCCCCACTGCCCAATGATGGCTTCCAAGGTGGCTTGATTCACCGGGACCACGCCTGGACATGTCATCAGATATGTCCGGCGTGCAGCCGCCGTAGCCGGCGAGTCGAAGTGCGGGTCCCATATCTGTATGGCATGGAAGGCTGCTATAGGTGCTGCACATTCAGCACTCGGTTTACCGAATCCGGACACGGCAGCCATGCAAAGAAAAACCGAGCAAGGATCTGCCGCCTGGGCGCGAGCTGGGGCGCCCAAGCCAATGCATAAAGCCGCAGCTAGTGCAAAGGTGGTGCCAATAGTGCGTGGCTTCATGATCAATACCTCCCTGGTAGCGGTTGAAATGACGTGCTTGTGTCTGGGCGCCTTGCGATGAGCGTGGCCTACTCCAGACAGCCCGGCACCGTTTACGGTGGTGTCGGTGGGTCACCTGATTTCCGTCTTCGCCAGAATGGCGGTGCGCAGGGTACCATGCCCACCGCGTGGGGTGTGAGGATCAGGCCTTGCCGGCTAGCCACCGGGCGAAGGTGGGCAGAGCAGCGTCAGCTTGAATGAATTGGTAGCCGGCAAGTGATGGAGCATAAGGAAGTTCGATCTGGTGGGCTGCGAGAGCTCGCTCAAACTCCCTAACGAGATGCTCAAACTTGGCGCTGAGATACCCTGCTTCGTCGATTGCTTCATGTGAATCTGCAAATATTATTTCCATTACGGATGGCGCTTGAAGAGCGAGCTCTTTCCAATGAGTCGCCATGGAGAAGTGCACCCGGATAGCGTCGACCATGGTGGCGGAGATCAATGCTCCAGTGTTTGATGAGAAAACTTCAACACCTTTTCGACCATGATCTTATCGCCGGCGCTTGAATTAAGCCGCGCCGCGAGACTGCTTCGGCTTGGGCAAGTTGTGATCCATCAGCGGCAACCATGAGCAGGCTCGCGCCGCCGAAATGACTGCCAATGAACACACGATCTATTCAATAGGCGAAGCTGTCTCCGTGCTGCTGAAAGGTAAATAGGTCGCTCGTGTCGAAATGCGCGATGCATACGATCCACGCCCACCTGGCGCCGCGTTCACTTATCGCGATCCCGCGATGCCCTACGGGCTTGCTGCAAAACCCGCATCACATATCACTCACCGCCAGATTGACGACATGCTGTCGAATTGAATGACGGCGATTGCATGCAGACAGATAACGCACACGTACGCGCGTTGGCGCTAACGGTGTTTGCGGCCAATGGCCGCTTGGTGAGCGCGGGCAACGAGCTGGTTGCCCATCTCGGGCTCACCAGTGCGTGGTGGCAGGTGCTGGCCGCGCTGCGGTACGCACCCGCCCCGCTTCCCGCCGCCTCGATCGCACGCACCATGGGCCTCTCCCGGCAGGCGGTGCAGCGCATTGTCGATGTGCTTGCCGAGCAGGGGCTGGTCGAGTTCCAACCGAATCCACATCACCCTCGCGCCAAGCTCGTAGCGCTTACTCGGGCAGGCAGTAAAGCGGTGAATGGCGCCGAGAACGCGGCTGCGCCGGTCGACCAGGCGATTGCCGACAGGATCGGTCTCGAGCGTATCCGCGATGCCATCCGCACGCTCGAGGAGATGAGCACTGTCATCTCCGAGTGGCTGGGCGATGCGTCCAGCGCTTCCAGTTCCACCGCCAAACCGCAGGAGTAACGCAGTCATGATGTTGGTGTCAGGTGCCACGGGTGGTATCGGCGGCGAGCTGTGCAGGCTTTTAAAAGAAGCAGGTACGCCGTTCCGCGCAATGTGCCGCAAGCAGCAGCAGGTGGATGACCTGCAACGCAAGGGCTTCGACGCCGTGCTGGGCGACTTCGACACACCCGGCACGCTGCAACGCGCGATGCAGGGGTGCAGCACGCTTTTTCTTATCACCCCGCCCACACCCGGGCAGGTGGCGCAGGAGACGGCCGCGATTGATGCGGCCAAGCGCGCTGGCATTGGCCGGATCGTGAAAGTCTCAGCATCGGATTGCAACGTGCGCTCACCGGTACCGTGGGCGAAATCCCATGCGCTCATCGACCACCACCTGCGTGCGTCCGGCATCGCGTGGACCATCCTCAAGCCCACCGCGTACATGCAGAACTTTCTGTGGGTCAAGGATCCGATTGCCAAGGGCGTGTTCCCGATGGCGGCCGGCCGCGGCAGCGTGCCCTGGATCGACACACGCGACATCGCGCGCGTGGCCGCGACGGTACTGACCGAAGAAGGCCACGCAGGCGCAACCTATTTCCTCACCGGGCCGGAGACACTCGACATGCAGGCGGCAACCGCGCGCCTGTCGCAGGGCATTGGCCGCAAGGTGCGTTATCTCAACCTGCCCACACCGGTGTTCCGCGTGCTGAGGCGCGCAACGGGCAACTCGCCCTGGATGGCCAAGGGCCTTACGGTGCAGTTCGCAGACGTGGTGGCAGGCCATCACGATATCGACCCCACCTTCGAGATCGAGCGGCTCACCGGAATGCCACCACATACATTCGATGACTTTATTCGCGACCACAGGCAGTCGTTTGTGGGTTAGTTGTTAGGAGACCGCTGGGAACGAGCCAGGTGACTATCGCGCTTCGAAAAGCTGGATGTCATGTTCCTCGGATTCTTGAGCTTCATCCCTGTCGTTGATGGATTTCGGATGTTTTAGAAGGCGCTAGCAACCGGTGTGTCGTGCGACAAACGCATCGCAAATCACGCTCACCTTGATTGAGCTATCTGATCAATTTCACACCGTTCGATGCGGCTGCACTAATGCTTGATCACGTTGCTGCTCTTGCTGCTGCTGTGGTTGTTGCTGCCGCTGCGCCTCGCTCAATGTCTGCAGCTGGGCCAATGATTGCTCCACTGGCTGCGAAATGGCATCCATGGTCTTCATATACGCCATCTTATGTGCGGGATCATTCAGTGCCCCCTCCACTACAAAAACGTTCTCGCCTTGGCGGACAGAGGCGGTCTGCTCACTCAATGCAATGTGATCTATTCTTGATAGCCCATTCTCCTTTGCGAGATAGGCACTACTCGCAGCGAGGCGAGCGCTATTCTCGTCGTAGTCGCGACCAAGCCCTTTCTCGAGATCGCGGACCGCAGTTTCCGCTTGAGACAAGAGAGGGTCCACCTTACTTAAGTCGCTTGCTGGCATCTGATGTCGTTCAATTGACTCCGCTAAACCCGGCAGACTATGGCCCTCCGGATCGCGCTGCTCCGAAATAAAGCGCTGCTCGAAAGTCTGCTTCGGCATTGGATGCTGCAACTCACTATTCAACTTACTATCGGGGAACGGAGCCTTGATGCTCTTGATGTCTTCGACGTTAGAAAGTGGCTTCAACTGCCCTTCGAAATCCTTGTCCGTCATGATAAATACGTTCCGCCGATGCAAGCCGGCCTCGTTTAATGCACTCCAGGTAAAATCAATGCAACTATTTTGTTTCCACTCATACTGCATGTCAAAACCGTGGCCGGCAGCATCTCTGCCGAAGGCCTGCAATTTCTCATACTGCCCCTTGCTGATCTCCAGCGTCCTAGAATAGTAAGAACCTGTTCACGATCTTCGCAGATCAGTGCAGACTATGCGGATGCGCCAAAAGACCTATCCGAGTGACATGAGCCGGGAGCAGTTCGCACACGTGCTGCCGATCCTGGAACAAGCGCGCAAGCGCACCAAGCCACGCCGTGTGGATTTATATGAGGTGTGGTGCGCAGTGTTGTACGTGCTGCGAACCGGTTGCCAATGGCGAGCGCTACCCAGCGACTTTCCGAAGTGGCGGACCGTGCACTCGTACTTTGCCAAGTGGAGCGAGTGCGACGATGAGGGGGTGAGCCTGCTGGAGCGGGCGCTCAAAAAATCAGGTTGGCGTGGCCCGCGTGAGACAGGGGCGCAACGCTTGCACCAGGTTCTTGATCGTGGACGCGCAGAGCGTCAAGAACACGGACACAGCTGGGCAAAAGGGGTATGACGCAGGCAAGAAGGTGTCGGGCATCAAACGGCATATCGCTGTTGATAGTCAGGGGTTGCCCCACGCAATCGCGGTGACGACGGCGGAGGTGACCGACCGCAAAGGTGCGCTGCAGGCGTTGGAGCGCTGTCAGTCAAACCTGACGCTTGTACAAAGCTTACTGTGCGACGGCGGTTACACCGGAGTACCGTTTGCCAGCGGCGCGCGAGAGATTTTAGGCGAGCAGCTCACGGTGCAGATTGCCAAGCGCAGCGAACTGCACACCTTCAAGGTCATGCCCAAGCGATGGATTGTCGAGCGTAGTTTTGCTTGGCTGGAGAAGAACCGAAGGCTATGGAAGAACTGCGAGCGCAAACTCAACACCAGCCTGCAGTTCATCCATTTGGCCTTCTTGGCACTGTTACTCAGAAGATTGTGAACAGGTTCTAAGGGTCTTTGTAGTCTGCAGCATCGGTTGTTGATACGCCTCCAGGCCCACTTGACTGGCCATTCGCTATCGGAGCGAACCCGTAGCTATTGTTATTTTGCCCATCTGAGATGGAGTAGTAGACGTGTCCCGCTGCGGATGTGCCGCCGCCTGCTAATGGCGTGCCGGGCGCGGCTACATAGACAGTGACCGTGTAGTGCGTTTCTGGTGAATTCATTCCTTTGCTCCTCTCACTTCTTCTTTGCGCGATACGCAACCAAGAGCTTCGCCTTGGCGTCAATCAACAACTGACGCTCATTGCCCAGCGCAAGGCCAAGGACATAGTGGCCTGATGGCAACGCATCTGCGCTTGCAAAAGATAGTTCAGTGTAAGCAACCCCCTGAGCGACCAAGCCTGCTTCCAACAAGGACTCTCGGTCTGCATCGGCGGCTTCCAGGCCGGGGACGGTACCGTCCGCAGGGATAGTGAGCCACTCCACCTCATTACGACTCACCCACCGGCTGCGCTTAAGTTCAACCTCTACGGTACGGCCTTGCTCGATTTGATAGAGCTGAACCTTTGCAGGAATCTTTGCTTTTCTAAGCGCATCGGCAGCCTCAGCCACGGAGGTTGGATCGCGCCCCTCGAGACGAACCCCAATGAAGACGGAGCGAGGTGACCCACCAACTGTTGCCGGCACGTTAAAATCAAGTCGGATTTCGCCATCGTGGAGGGCTTCCAACGAGCGAGCCAACGGTACAGCCGTTCGGCTATCACTATTCCGGTCCGGCTGTGGCGCATTGGTCTGTTGTGGCTGCCGATGACAGCCTACCGCTGTATACATTGCTACTAATAGCAGCAATACGCGTACAACTTTATGCGAGCGTGACATGCCTTGTGCCTGAAGAGATTGTTTCGATCACAGCATAGGCTATTTCAACGCGTGCGCTATGGAGCAGTGACGCCAGCAAGAACATGTCAATCGCTCCGTCTCATCACATTGTGTGAAGTTGCACATTCAGTTCACCAGTGGCGCCCCCCTCCAGAATGCAAGCCGTGTCGCGTCATCGCTATTCAAAGTCACCATAGGACATGATTGAGTGCGGCCTCAGGGATTTCGCTTAGAAGCGTCACACGCTTGCTCCACCCGCTGCTCAAGCATCTCGCGCACGGCATTGGCAGCATCGAAGATGGCTTGCCCGAGCGTGGGCAGCGTCTGCGCCTACAGGCACTCCGGTTTGCTCATGGCGATGATGTCGCCATGACGACGTCCCCCCATCCTGAGTAGCGGCCGGGTCTAGAGTCCGGGGTTGATGATATCGGTGTTGGCCAGCTGTTGGGCATACGCGGACGGGGTCATGCCGCCAATTGCTTTCTTGGGTCGCTCCTGGTTGTATTCGCGTCGCCAGCGCTCGATCTCGGTGCGTGCGTGCAGCAGTGTCGGGAACCAGTGCTCGTTGAGGCATTCATCGCGCAACCGGCCGTTGAACGATTCGACATAGGCGTTGTAGAGCCTGTTAACACTAATGATCTGAGCGGTTAAACTATTGCGCATGGAAATCACACCCGCACAATTTTCTCTCATCGAACAGTGTCTGCCGAGGCAGCGCGGCAATGTCGGCATGACCAACCTGCAAGTAGTCAATGCCATCCTTTATGTTGCCGAGCATGGCTGCAAATGGCGCGGCCTGCCCAAGCGCTTTGGCAATTGGCACACGGTGTACACACGCATGAACCGTTGGGCCAAGGCAGGTGTGCTGGACCGGATGTTCGCTGAACTGCAGAAGTCCCACATCGTGCGCATCAAAATCGAGGCGGTCTCGCTGGACTCTACCAGCATCAAGGTGCATCCGGATGGGACTGGTGCGTTAAAAAAAACGGCCCACAATCCATCGGTAAATCGCGCGGCGGATGGAATACCAAGATTCATATGGTTGCCGCAGATGCTCGAACAGCGATCACGTTCGGATTGACGCCTGGCAACGCCCATGACGCACCTGCGGGCCGCACGTTGCTTGAACACCTTGGGCCTGTGGAGCGACCGATTCATTTGTTGATGGATCGTGCTTACGAAGGCAATGAGACGCGCCAACTAGTCCACTGAATCATTGAAATCGGATGCATGATCCCCAGTTAGTGTGTCATGCAAAGAACGAAGCTGACGATCCAACAGCGTGCTGAATTGGAGGCGGTGATGCGCAAGCGTCACGGCAACGCCGCTTTGGTGCGCCGCGCGCGGTGTGTTGTGCTTTGGAGCGATGGAGAACGTCGAGTCCACATACGCACTAAGCTTGCCTGCAACGACGCATTCGTCTCGAAGTGGACGGCGGCGTTTGAGGCGCAAGGACTGGCCGGGCTGGTGTCGGTGCATCCTGGGCGTGCGCCGAAGATACCGACGGCCAAGCTGGAAGCGCGTGTGCTCAACCGCACGCTCAAGCACAAGCCCAAAGACGGTTCGACGCACTGGAGCAGTCGCAAGCTGGCTGCCGAGCTGGGCAATGTGTCGTTCTCGGCCGTCCAGCGCATTTGGCGCAAACACGGCGTGCGTCCGCATCGGTTGGACACCCACATGGTCTCCAACGACCCGGAGTTTGAGACCAAGGCCGCAGACGTGATCGGCCTGTACCTGGACCCGCCTGCGCACGCGGTGGTCTTCTGCGTGGACGAAAAGACCGCGATCCAGGCGCTGGACCGCAAGGACCGGATGCTTGCATTGGCACCCGGACGCGCGCAAAGCCACGGATTCGAATACAAGCGTAATGGCACACTGAGCCTGTTCGCCGCGCTCAATACGGGCACTGGCGAAGTGCTGGGCAAAACGGCAGCTCGTCACACCAGCGAGCAGTTCGTGACCTTCCTCGAAGAGGTTGTCGCCAGTCAGTCCAACGGCCGGGACATCCATGTCATCTGCGATAACGTCAGCAGCCACAAGACGCCGCTCGTGCATGCGTTCCTGGCCGAGTACCCCCGCGTTCATATGCACTACACCCCCACCTACTCGTCATGGCTGAACCAGGTCGAGAACTGGTTCGCCCGCATCCAGCGTGATGTCATCACACGCGGGGTTTTCTCCTCAGTCAAAGACCTCGATAAGAAGCTCATGCGCTACATCCGCCAGTACAACAAAAACCCAAAACCGCTGAAATGGACCTTCGCTGATCCAACTCGACGCATCACATCCGATTCCTCGGATTCAGTGCACTAGCGCTTGATCTTGGCTACGTCCCGGTGGTTCCGCCAAAAGCCAATCGGGTCGAGCCCTGGGAGTACGACCGAGAAATGTACAAGCGGCGCAACGAAGTGGAGAGGCTGTTTCGTCGCTTGAAGGGCTACCGCCGGATTTTCTCGCGCTTCGAAAAGCTGGATGTCATGTTCCTCGGATTCTTAAGCTTCATCCTTGTCGTTGATGGACTTCGGATGTGTTAACAGGCCCTAGACCAATGGCAGATGCAGCCCGTGTCGTCATCGCACTTGAATCGTTCGATTCGTGGCATGCGCCGTGGGCATTTATCGCAGCGGTACGCGCGGCTCCACACCTGGACGCGGATGATCGCGCCCTGTTGGAACAGGTATGGGCGGCTGCGTGTGACGCAGACCACTGGATGTCGGCTTGCACGCCGGATGCGGGCGTTGCGGCCGCTGAAAGCGCCTTAGCAAACGGTTTTACCGGGTTGTCACCGTTGGCCTGCCGACAACTTGCCAGGGCTGCGTCGTACGAGTGGCGCTAGCCGTTCCGTCGCCGCGCGTCTGGCCGCCGCGGAATTACCGCGTCAATTACCACTGCCGCACTCAAGCGCGTGCCACTGCTGAATAGACGCCTCACCGAAACGGCTCACGCTACGGGTGCGTCACTCGGCGTGCAGCAACCGCCGCAGCTGCGCCTTGAGCTGGCGGCCGTGTTCGTGGAAGTAGCTGCGCTCGTCGCGCCAGGTGGGGAAGCGCTGTTCCACTTCGGCCCAAAAAGCGGCCGAGTGGTTGGCCTGCAGCAGGTGGCAGAGCTCGTGCACCAGCACGTATTCGAAGGCGGAGGAGCGGCCGAGTACCAGTGCCAGGTCAAGCGCCATCGAGCCATCCGGGGCGAGCGAGCCCCACTGCGAGGACATCACCTTCAAACGCAGCCGTGCCGGTGCGCGCGGCAGGCCGGGCAGGTAGGTGGGCAACCAGCGGCCGACATCGGCGCGGGCCTGCGCTTCATAGAATTCCTTCAGGGTACGGCGTAAACCGACATCGCCCAGGCGGGTGGGCACATAAAACTGCGCGCCGTCGTCGGTGATATCGATGCGTGCGTAGCGCCCTTCGTGCCAGTTCAACGGCAGCAGTGCACCGCGCAACGGCAGCAGCCCCGGCACGCCGCGTACGAGCGCAGGAAAGGCATCGACCTGTTGATAGCGGGACAACTGCGTGCTCAGCCACTCCAGGTGCGCATGCAGAAAGCGTTCGCCAGAAATCAGGCTTGCGCGCAGCGGCAAGGTCAACCGCGCGCCGCGTTCGTCGACGCTGAGTTTGATGCGTCGCGCACGCGGGTCGCGCACGCGCAGGACGTCGATGTCGCGGCCTTCCAGTTGCACGCGCACGCAGTCGCGTTCGACAACCTGCGAGGGCGGCGCAATCAGGCGGCGGACGGGCTTGAACATGCGCAAAGGATAGCGCTGCGATGTGTCAGGTGGTGAGACGGCGCATGTGATGCATTCGATGTTGGCGCGACTTAGAGCGACTCACCAAACGGCCACGCCCACTGGCAGATGGGCGCAGCCGAATTGGGTGGATCTGCGGCCTGGCTGCGTGGCACTGCCTTCCACCGCACGACACCCCGCGAGTACATCCTTCACGAAGGCAGCCGACGAACGTCCCGGTGCGGTGTCCTCGCCGATTGCGGGAGCGTTGGCGGCACGGATGCAGTCAACGAGCCGTCATGGACGGGTTTTACGGCGTGTCCCGCGAGCGGTAAGGGCCGCGCACTCGACGTCTTTGCGTTTGCTGCGAGGCCCTTGCCGATTGCGGGACCGTTGGCGGCGTGGATGCTGCCATCGAGCCGCCATGGACGGTTCACGGTGTGTCCCGTAACTGATGAAGGCATCTCGCCCTCGACTCACCGCTTTTAACTCGCGTATTCAATCCCGGATGACAATGCCGCCACAGGTCGAAACCTGGTTACTCCGCCTTGCTGAGCTTCAGCGCGGTTTCCAGCAACAGGAACAGCCGGCGGATTTCGGCGCTCATCAGCGTAAAGCGTGCGTCGAGTTCGGCGCGGGCGCCGTCGTCTTCGCTGTGTTCGAGCTGGTCCAGGGCGCCGTCGAGGAACTTGAGCTTGCGGATCACCAGGTCGTCCCCGAGCACGAAGGAGAGGTTGTCGTCCAGCACCAGCGCCAGCTTGGTGACCTGCTTGCCGGCTTCCAGGTGCTTGTCGATCTCGTCGCCGCGCAGTTCCTGGTGCTGGCACTTGACCACCGCGCCGCCTTCGATGGGGTCCTTCATCTCGCACTCTTCGCCCAGGCTCAGGCCTTCGGGCAAGGGCTCGCCGGCGATCCAGCCGGTGAGGATGGCGCGCGGGGCGACTTCGGCATTGAGCGGCAGCGCCGGGAAGCTGCCGAGCGCGCCGCGGATCTCGCTCATCACGTTCTCGCCGCTCTTGCGGCTGGAGCTGTTGACCGCGATGTAACCGTGCTGCAGATCCAGGATGGCGTCGGTGCACGAACTCTTGACGAAGGCGCGCGGCAGCAGCTCATGAATCAGGTCATCCTTGAGGCGCTTGCGGGCCTTGCCACCGGGGCGGCGGCCCTCTTTTTCTTCGATCTCGGCGACCTTGCGCTCGAGCAGATCGTTGACCACCGCGCCGGGCAGGATCTTGTCCTCGCCACCGACGGTGAGCCACAGGAAATCTTCCAGGCGGTGCGAGAGCACGTCCTGCTCGTCGCGGCCGAACGGCGAAATGAAACCGCGCGAGCTCATTTCCAGCGGGCCGACCGGCTTGAGCTGCACGGGCGGCAACAAGGTGTCGATCTGCGAAAAATCCAGGGTGGTGGGAAAGCGGAACAGGGTGAGATTGCGAAAGAACATGCGTTGGACCGAATGAAGAAAAACGTGGAGGGTGGAAGACTGCCGGCAGCCGGATCGGCCGCGTCAGTCGCTGTCGTGTGTGGCGTCGCCGGCGGCCAGCCATGCGGTGGAATCGGGATCAGGAACGGCCGGCGCATCGCCGCTGCGGCCCAGCGCCAGGAAATCGAACAGCGTGCGGTCGGCCAGCTGCTCGGGGCGCACATCGCCCAGGGCGCGCGCAATCTGCTCCACGCGCCCGGGCTGTTCGCGATCCCACTGCTGCAGCATGCGGCCGACCTGCTGGCGCTGCAGGTTTTCCTGGCTGCCGCACAGGTTGCACGGAATGATCGGGAACTGCCGTGCCTGCGCATAGGCGGCAATGTCGGCTTCGCGCACGTAGGCCAGCGGGCGGATCACCACATGCGCACCGTCGTCGCTGCGCAGCGCGGGCGCCATCGCCGCCAGCCGCGCATGGTGAAACAGGTTCATGAAAAACGTGGCCACGATGTCGTCGCGGTGATGGCCCAGCGCGATCTTGGTCACGCCATGCTTCTGTGCATAGGCATACAGCGCGCCACGCCGCAGCCGCGAGCACAGCGAACACATGGTCTTGCCGGCCGGAATCACCCGGCTGACCACCGAATAGGTGTCCTGCTCGACGATGTCGAACGGCACGCCCAGCCCGCGCAGGTAGGCCGGCAGTACATGGGCGGGAAAGTCCGGCTGCTTCTGGTCCAGATTGACCGCCACCAGGCTGAACGGCACCGGCGCCTTGCGCTGCAATTGCAGCAGCATGTCCAGCAGGGTGTAGCTGTCCTTGCCGCCGGACAGGCAGACCATGATCTTGTCGCCGCGGGCGATCATGCCGAAATCCGCAATCGCCTGGCCCACCTGGCGCTGCAGGCGTTTGCCCAGGCGCAGCTGCTCACGCTGCAGCCGCTGGCGCGGGTCGCGCGGCGCAGGGTCGGCCAGGGGTTGTGGCAGCGGCAGGACAGCGGTCATAAGCCGGCCATTGTAGCTGCCGGGGCTGGCGGGCGACCGGGTTGGCCGCGCATGGGGCAGCGGGCCGGCGGCGGCCTTCTGACTGCGTTTGCCTAGATGCGGAATGGCGCACTCGCCGCTGCGACGGCGCTGGCCGATGCAGACCTGTTTTTTGCGGGCGTTCTCCGGTGGTCGGTGCAGCGCAATCACTTGCCCTGGCTGGCGCACCCGCTGGCAACATCATGGCCTGCGTACGCGGCCGATACCTGCACGGCGCGTCGGCCGCACGCCATGCTTGCGATGGTTGCGCGCCGGCTAACGCCTGCGCGGCCGGTGCCGCAGCACAGTCCGCATCTCGCAGCGCAGCAAGCCTTTCGGCGGCGGGCTGGGTACAGTCGGCAGGTCGCTTCACCTGGGATCGGCATGGCATGTTCGGCTTCGCTACGGTGCGCGGCTTTTTTCAGTCGCAGTTGTGGTAGCGCTAACATTTTTTGGCGTGATGCAGATGGCAATCGCGTGGACGCATCGGCAACACGCGCTGGCGCACCCGGCGCGTGGCGATGGCCCACACGCGGCTGCGCTGATGCCGATGTCCCGGTGTGACGCTTATCGCTTCTTCCCTCCCCTGCTGCAGGAGTTCACCCCATGAGCAACACCGTTTACATCGGCGCCAAGGAATATTTCCCCGGCATCGGCAAGATCGGCTTCGAAGGCCGCGACTCCGACAACCCGCTCGCGTTCAAGGTCTACGACGCCAACAAGCAGATCGGCGACAAGACCATGGCCGAGCATCTGCGCTTTGCCGTGGCTTATTGGCACAGCTTCTGCGGTAACGGTGCCGATCCGTTCGGCCCGGGCACGCGCGCGTATCCGTGGGATATCGGCAACAGCGCGCTCGATCGTGCCGAAGCCAAGGCCGATGCCGCGTTCGAATTCTTCACCAAGCTCGGCGTGCCGTATTACTGCTTCCACGATATCGATCTGGCACCGGATGCCGATGACATCGGCGAGTACGAAAAGAATCTCAAGCACATGGTGGGCATCGCCAAGCAGCGCCAGGCCGACACCGGCGTCAAGCTGCTGTGGGGCACGGCCAACCTGTTCTCGCACCCGCGCTACATGAATGGTGCGTCCACCAACCCGGACTTCAACGTGGTAGCGCGTGCTGCCGTACAGGTCAAGGCCGCGATCGATGCCACCGTTGAATTGGGCGGCGAAAACTACGTGTTCTGGGGTGGCCGCGAAGGCTATGCGTGTTTGCACAACACCCAGATGAAGCGCGAGCAGGACAACATGGCGCGCTTCCTCACCCTGGCACGCGACTACGGCCGCGCGATCGGCTTCACCGGCAACTTCCTGATCGAGCCCAAGCCCATGGAGCCGATGAAGCACCAGTACGACTTCGACAGCGCCACAGTGATCGGTTTCCTGCGTCAGCATGGCCTGGACCAGGATTTCAAACTCAATATCGAAGCCAACCACGCCACGCTGTCCGGTCATAGCTTCGAGCACGACCTGCAGGTCGCCTCCGATGCCGGCCTGCTGGGCAGCATCGATGCCAACCGCGGCAATCCGCAGAACGGCTGGGACACCGACCAGTTCCCGACCGACCTGTACGACACCGTCGGCGCGATGCTGGTGGTGCTGCGCCAGGGCGGGCTGGCACCGGGCGGGTTGAATTTCGATGCCAAGGTGCGGCGCGAATCGTCCGACCCGCAGGATCTGTTCCTGGCGCATATCGGTGGCATGGACGCGTTCGCACGCGGGCTGGAGGTGGCCAACGCATTGCTGACGTCTTCGCCGTTGGAGCAGTGGCGCGCCGAGCGTTACGCCAGCTTCGACAACGGCGCCGGTGCAGACTTTGCCAACGGCACCAGCACGCTGGTGGATGTGGCCAAGCACGCCGCCGGCAATGCGCCCAAGCAACTCAGCGGCCGCCAGGAAGCCTACGAAAACCTGATCAATCAGTATCTGATGCGTTGATCGTTGCCACACGCGCTCTCGTCACGAGGCGCGTGTGCAATGCATGCCTGCATTGCGGCGGCGCACTGCAACGGCGCGACCAACTGCAACGGCTGCCAAGGTGGCGCGGTCATCGGAAGGGGAGTGCGCTGACGAGAGCGATGCATGCGCACCACAGACAGAGGTTTGGCAATTGACCGCGTCTTCCCTGTAGCGATGCAGTGGCGAGGTAGACGAATTTACTCGGCCGTATCGACGGGTGTCGGTGCGGCCACCGAATCCCGCTTGACCAGCAGGTGCGCGACCACATGATCGACCATCTTCGCCGTGCGCTCCTTGGCGCGAATCGTCTTCAACAGGATGTCCAGCGCGGCGTCGGCCATGGCGGCGATGGGCTGCTGCACAGTGGTGAGTTCGGGCCACACCGCAGTGGCGGCAGAGGTGTCGTCGAACCCAACCACCGACAGATCGCGCGGCACATCCAGCCCGCGCCGGTGCGCGACCGAGATGGCCGCTGCGGCCATGTCGTCGTTACTGGCGAAGATGGCGCTGGGGCGGCGTTTGCGCGCCAGCAATTTTTCGGCGGCAACCAGGCCGGATTTGTAGGTGTAATCGCCCGGCTGCACCAGATGCCGATCCAGGCGCAGACCGGCGTCGGCCAAGGCCGCCTGAAACCCTTCGAAGCGTCGCGTGCTGGCCGACAGATTCGGATGCCCGGCGATATAGCCGATGCGCGTATGCCCCTGTTCGATCAGGTGTTCGGTGATCTCCTTGGCGGCAGCGAATTCGTCGATGCGCACGCAGGCCACGTCCGGGCTGAAATGGTTGGAAGCCACTGCCACCACCGGCACCTTGGCGCGTACCAGCTCCAAAACCGCGGCCCTGGATTCGCACAACGGCGGCGGCAGGATCACGCCGGCAACGCCTTTGGCGAGCTTGCGTGCCGCCTTGCGTTCGGCTTCGGCATCCAGGTCGTCCCAGCAGTCGATCACCAGCTGGATCGACGTGCGCGAGGCAACCCGCAACACGCCCAGCAGCAACTCGCGCAAATACGCGCCACTGGGGTCGCTGTAGATCAACGCAATCCGCGTGCTCTGCGCGGCCGCCAATGCGCTGGCGGCAAGGTTGGGCGTGTAACCGAGTTTGTCGACCGCGCGCATGACCCGTTCGCGGGTGGCATCGCGCACGCTGCCGGTGTTGTTGACCACGCGCGAGACCGTCATCGGCGACACTTTCGCCAGCGCCGCCACCTCGTCGATGGTGGTCGCGCGACTGGTGCGGCGGACCGATTTCCTGACCTTCTCCAAGCGTGGCCTCTTCAAGTGCGTGCGAACGTTGCGGGATGCAGCGGCGTTGTCGCGATAACGCGAATGCCGGGTGCAGGCATGACGGTGCGAGCCATGGTACCGGGAAGCAGGCAGAGCGGCGATACGCGCCTGCATGCAAGCGCAACGCTGAGGCAGGCCGCATGAGCGGGGCTGGAATAAGACGGCAGGGTGCCTGGATCGGTGCATTCCCGCTGCAGTGGCTGATGTGGTTGGCGCTGCTGTGCGGCGGGCTGTTGGCCACCGCCAGCGCGCGTGCAGAGGACGGCTACGACCTATGGTTGCGCTACCAACCGCTGGCCAATGCCGGGCAACTGCGCGACAGTGCAAGCGAATTGGTCATCGTTGGTGAGTCGCCCACCCTGCAGGCGGCACGCCATGAGCTGGAGCGTGGCTTGCAGGGATTGGTGGGAAGCACACCGCCACGCGTGGACGCAGTGACGCGCGATGGCGCGCTGATGCTGGGCACCGCCAGCGCGCCGCAGATTGCGGCCTTACAGCTCGATACCCGCCAGTTGGGCCGCGAGGCCTATCTGATCCGCAGTGTCCGTGTGGATGGCAAGCGCGCCACGGTCATCGTCGGCGGCAGCGATATCGGTGTTTTGTACGGCACGTTCCACCTGTTGCGTCTGCTGCAGACCGGCCAGCAGATTGCCGCATTGGATCTGCGCGAATCGCCGCGCCTGCAGCTGCGCATGCTCAATCATTGGGACAATCTCGATGGTGTGGTGGAACGTGGTTATGCCGGCGCCTCGCTGTGGAACTGGCAGACACTGCCCGGCTACCTGGATCCGCGTTACACCGACTACGCGCGCGCCAATGCCTCGCTGGGCATCAACGGAACCGTGCTCAACAACGTCAATGCCAAGGCGTGGAGTTTGACGCCGCAGTATCTGGACAAGGCTGCGGCACTGGCACAGGTGTTTCGTCCCTATGGCATTCGTGTGTTTCTCAGTGCGCGCTTCAGTGCGCCAATCGAGATCGGTGGTTTGAAAACCGCCGACCCACTGGACCCGCAAGTGCAGCGCTGGTGGCGCGACACCGCCGACGCCATCTATGCGCGCATTCCCGATTTTGGCGGGTTTCTGGTCAAGGCCAATTCCGAAGGCCAGCCCGGCCCGCAGGACTATGGACGCAGCCACGCCGATGGCGCAAACCTGCTGGCCGATGCGCTGGCGCCGCATGGCGGGGTGGTGATGTGGCGCGCCTTCGTCTATTCGCATGAGCAGCCGGACGACCGCGCCAAACAGGCGTACAGCGAATTCGTGCCGCTGGATGGCGCCTTTCGCGGCAACGTGATCGTGCAGGTGAAAAACGGCGCCATCGATTTCCAGCCACGCGAGCCGTTTCACCCGTTGTTCGGCGCGATGCGCAGGACACCGCTGATGCCGGAGTTCCAGATCACCAAGGAATACCTGGGCTTTTCCACGCATCTGGCCTACCTGGGCACGCTGTTTTCCGAAACCTTGCAGGCCGACACCTATGCACGCGGCAAGGGCTCGACGGTGGCGAAGACGGTGGATGGCAGCCTGTTCAACGATGCAAAACGCACACGGCTGACCGGCATTGCCGGCGTGGCCAATATCGGCGCCGACCGCAACTGGAGCGGCTCGATCTTCGACCAGGCCAATTGGCATGCCTATGGGCGGCTTGCCTGGGACCCGCAACTGTCGCCACAGGCGATTGCGCAGGACTGGGCGCGCATGACGTTTTCCAACGAGCCGGCGGTGGTCGAACCGGTGGTCGGCATGCTGCTGCGCTCGCGCGAGGCGGTGGTGGAGTACATGACCCCGCTCGGCCTGCATCACCTGATGGCGCGCGGCCACCATTACGGCCCGGCGCCGTGGGATGCAGGCAGCGAGCGCCCGGACTGGGACCCGGTGTATTACCACCGCGCCGACCGCAACGGGATTGGCTTCGACCGCAGCGCCAGCGGCAGCAATGCCGTGGCGCAATATGCGCCGCCAGTGGCGCGCGTGTTCGGCGCTGTGCAGCGCGTGCCCGAGCAGCTGCTGCTGTGGTTCCATCATGTGCCATGGACCCATCGCATGGCCTCTGGCAGGCCGCTGTGGGACGAGTTGGTGTGGCGGTACGACCACGGTGTGAGCGAGGTGGCTGCGATGCGCACCACCTGGCAAGGCCTGTCCGGCAAGATCGATGCGCCGCGCTACCAACAAGTGGACGCTTTCCTGGCGATCCAGCAGCGCGAGGCGCAGTGGTGGCGTGATGCCAGCATTGCTTATTTTCAGAGCGTGTCCGGGCGCCCGCTGCCTGCCGGCGTGGCACCGCCAGCGCATCCGTTGGCGTATTACCAGGCACTGACATTTCCGTACGCACCGGGGAATCCGAAGTGAGCGCATGCCGGCTGAACGTGTTGATCGCCGCGTTATCGGCGTTGCTGCTGCCGCAACTGGGAAGCGCTGCAGATGCATCGCTGCTGCATCCCGTTTTCCAGGACCATGCGGTACTGCAGCGCGATGCGCCGATCCGCCTGTGGGGCGATGCGGCGCCGGGCGCGCGTGTCACGGTGCAACTGGAGACGGCGCAGATGCAGGTTCGCGCAGACCGGCAAGGGCATTGGCAGGCGCGCCTGCCCGCGCATGCGGCCGGCGGCCCGTACCGCCTGAAGGCCAGCACTGCCAACGGGGTGGTGCAACAGGTCGACGATATTTTGATCGGCGATGTATGGCTGTGTTCGGGGCAATCGAACATGGAGCTGCAGGTGCATCGCACGCTGGATGCGCGCAGCGAGATTGCCGACGCCGACCACCCCAACATCCGCATGTTCAAGGTGCCGGCGCAATCCAGCCCCACCCCGCAACGTGGCTTCGGTGGCGTTGCAACGTGGCAGCGCACCACGCCGGAGACAGTGAAAGAGTTTTCGGCCGCGTGTTACTACTTCGCGCGTGAGTTGCAGAAGCGTGTCGATGTGCCGATGGGCTTGATCAACGCCTCGTGGGGCGGCTCGCAGCTGCAGGCCTGGATCGGCGACGCGCCATTGCGTGCGGCCGGCGACGATGGTCCGGCACTGGACGTGCTGGCACGTTACGCAACCGACCCGGTGGCTGCCGCGCCGCAGTGGGCCGCGCTGTGGGAAGCCTGGTGGCATGCGCATGGCGAAGGCGAACCGTGGCAGCCGGATGCGCCCGGCGACTGGCAGAACGCGCCGCCGGCACTGGGCGCATGGGACGACTGGGGCGTGCCGCAGCTGGTCGGCTTCAACGGCATGGTGTGGTACCGCACCAGCATCGAGCTGACACCGGCACAGGCCGCCCAGGACGCCACGTTGTTACTGGGCCCGGTGGACGAGCTGGACCAGACCTGGGTCAACGGGCGCGGCGTGGGCAGCAGCTACGGTGCGGACCAGCCGCGTCGCTACACACTGCCGCGCGGGCGGTTGCATGCCGGGCGCAACAGCGTCGTGCTCAATGTGCTCAATACCTATCGGCGCGGTGGCTTGCTGGGCGATGCGCAATCGCGCGCACTGCAGTTTGCCGATGGCAGCACAGTGGCGCTGGACGCGCCCTGGCAATACCGCATCGTGCCGCAGGCAGTGGGCTCGCCACCGCGGGCGCCGTGGTCGTCGGCTGCCGGGCTCACCACCTTGTACAACGGCATGATCGCGCCACTGGGGCAGCTGGGCCTGCGTGGGGTGCTGTGGTACCAGGGCGAATCCAATGCCGGCGATGCGGCACATTACCCGGCCTTGCTCAACGCATGGCAGCGCGACTGGCGACAGCGCTTCGGTGCGCAATTGCCGCTGCTGGTAGTGCAGCTGGCCAATTACGGCACCCCGCCCACCCAACCGGCCGAAAGCGGCTGGGCGCAATTGCGCGAGGCGCAACGGCGCTTCGTTGCCGACGATGCACACGCCGGCTTGGCGGTGGCGATCGATATCGGCGACCGCTACGACATCCATCCGGCCAACAAGCAGGAGCTGGGCCGGCGCCTGGCGCGTGCAGCGCGGCATGTGGTGTATGGCGAGGCGATTGCGCCGTCCGGCCCGGTGCCGCGCAGTGCCCATCGTGCGGGCGAGGACGTGCGCATCGGCTTCGACGCTGTCGACACCACGCTGCTGAGTTATGGCGCCGACGCGCCGATCGGCTTTGAGCTATGCGGCGAGGCTGCCGGCACCTGCCGCTATGCCAGCGCCACGCTGTCCGGGCGCGAGATCCAGCTGCATGTTCCCGCCGGCCTGCAGGCCACCCGCGTGCGCTACTGCTGGGCCGACAGCCCGGTGTGCACGCTGTACGACCGCAGCGGCCTGCCGGCCGGCCCCTTCGAACGTCCCATCACCGCAACCCCTTCCCCCTGAGCGAGATCACGATGTCACAGACTCCCGACTCCCCTGCACCGCTGCAAGGTTCTGCCCGCGACCGCGAGATCGTCGAGGCGCGCGTCATCGTCAGCTGCCCCGGGCGCAATTTCGTCACCTTGAAGATCCGCACGCGCTCGGGCATCACCGGGCTGGGCGATGCCACGCTCAACGGGCGCGAATTGGCGGTGGCGGCGTACCTGCAGGAACACCTGGTGCCCAACCTGATCGGCCGCGATGCCGGGCGCATCGAGGACATCTGGCAGTTCTTCTACCGCGGTGCGTACTGGCGGCGCGGGCCGGTGACGATGAGCGCGATTGCCGCGGTGGATGTGGCGTTGTGGGACATCCTGGGCAAGATGGCCGGCATGCCGCTGTATCAATTGCTTGGCGGGCGCTCGCGCGAAGGCGCGCTGGTGTACGGCCACGCCAATGGCCGCGATATCGCCGAAACCAGCGATGAGGTGGGCCGCTTCCGCGAGATGGGTTTTATCGCCATTCGCGCGCAATGCGGCGTGCCCGGCATCAAGAAGACCTACGGCATTTCTGTCGGTGGCAAGCCCTACGAGCCGGCCGAAAGCGAGCTGCCCACCGAAACCGTGTGGTCCACGCCGCGCTATCTCGGTGTGGTGCCCAAGTTGTTCGAACAATTGCGCAGCGATCACGGCGACGAGATCGAGCTGCTGCACGATGCGCACCACCGGCTCACCCCGATCGAAGCCGCGCGCCTGGGCCGCGACCTGGAGCCATACCGGTTGTTCTGGCTGGAAGACGCCACCCCGGCGGAAAACCAGCGCGCATTCGAGATCATTCGCCAGCACACCGTGACACCGCTGGCAGTGGGCGAGGTGTTCAACTCGATCTGGGACTGCAAGCACCTGATCGAGCAGCAACTGATCGACTACATCCGCACCACCATTGTGCATGCCGGCGGCATCACCCACGTGCGCCGGCTTGCCGATTTCGCCGCGCTGCACCAGGTGCGTACCGGCTTCCACGGCGCCACCGATCTGTCGCCGGTGTGCATGGGCGCGGCGTTGCACTTCGACACCTGGGTGCCCAACTTCGGCATCCAGGAATACATGTTCCATTCCGACGAAGCCAACGCAGTGTTCCCGCACGACTACGTATTTCGCGACGGGCGCTTGCACTGCGGCGAAACCCCCGGGCATGGCGTGGACATCGACGAGGAGCTGGCAGCCAAGTATCCGTATGTGCCCAAACAGTTGCCGGTGGCGCGGCTGGAAGACGGCGCGATGTGGGACTGGTGATGCGCCCGCTTCCTGCGATCTGGGGGGCAGTGCTGATGGCCTTGGCGGCGCCTGCACGTGCGCAGGCGCCAGCGTCTGCCGATGTCGCCTTCGATTGGTTCGACTACCGCGGCGACGATGCGGTGTTCGCCACGCCGCTGCCGGCCGGCCATTACCGCAATCCGGTGCTGGCTGGCTTCTATCCGGACCCCAGCATCACCCGCGTCGGCGAGCGCTATTACCTGGTCAATTCGACGTTTGCGTACTTCCCGGCGATTCCGGTGTTCGAGAGCACAGATCTTGTGCACTGGACGCAGATTGGCAATGTGGTCGAGCGCCGCGAGCAACTGGATTACGACGGGCTGGGCGTGTCGCGCGGCATGTTCGCCGCCAGCATCCGCCATCACGCCGGGCGCTTTTACGTGGTGGGCACCTCGGTCGATAGCGGGGGCAATTTCATCGCCAGTGCCAGCGACCCGGCGGGCCCGTGGTCGGCGTTGACCTGGCTGCCCAGCATCGATGGGATCGACCCGTCCTTGTTCTTCGACACCGATGGCAGCGCGTATCTGCTCAACAACGGCCCACCGCAAGGCACGCCGTTGTACGAAGGCCATCGTGCGATCTGGATGCAGCGTTTCGACCTCGCCACCAAGCAACCGGTTGGCCCGCGCAAGGTGCTGCTCAATGGCGGTGTGGATCTGGCCAGCAAGCCGATCTGGATCGAGGGACCGCACCTGTATCAACGCGACGGGTGGTACTACCTTTCCTGCGCCGAGGGCGGCACCGGGCCGCAGCACTCACAGGTGGTGTTGCGTAGCCGCAACGTGTGGGGGCCGTATGCGCCCGCACCGAACAACCCCATCCTGACCCAACGCGATCTGCCGGCCGCGCGTGCGCACCCGATCAGCAATGCCGGCCACGTGGACCTGGTGGACACGCCCGATGGGCAGTGGTGGGCGGTGTTTTTGGCCAGCCGCCCATACGCTGGCGATCGCTACAACACCGGGCGCGAAACGTTTTTGCTGCCGGTGCAGTGGCGCGATGGCTGGCCGTCGATCTTGTCGGCGGGCCAGCCGATTCCCTACATCGCCAAGGCGCCCACCGGGGCGAAAACAGCGCGTGTCACGCAGGCGCCGTTGTCGGGCAACTTCACCTGGCATGACGACTTCGACAACGCCACGCTGCAGCGCGAGTGGCTGAGCGTGCGCGTGCCCAGGGGTGAGCTGGCCGATCTGCGCACGCGTGCAGGCTGGCTGACGCTGCATGCCGGCACGCAGGGGCTGGACAGCGCCGGCACACCGGCCTTCCTCGCACGCCGCCAGCAACACACGCGCTTTACGGCAAGCACGGCGCTGGATGTGCCCGTGCGGGCAGGCGTCAGTGCGGGGCTGGCCGCGTTTCAACATTCCAACGCGTGGTATGCACTCGGCGTGCGTCGCGATGGCGATGCGCTGCGGGTGTTCCTGGACAAGCGCGATGGCGCCACCACCACCACGCTTGCACAGGCCCGCATTCCGGCAACCGCACAGCTGCGCCTGCAGATCAGCGGCGATGGCGGCGCGTACAGCTTCGCCTTCGACGCCGATGGCCGCGGCTGGCAATCGCTCCGCCGCAACGACGATGCCGGCTTTCTCAGTACCGAACAGGCGGGCGGCTTCGTCGGCAGCATGATCGGGCCGTTCGCCAAAACGCACACCGACCGCCAACAGGACTGACCATGCCCTCCTACCCGCCCGCCCGTTTCCGCTCGCTTGCGCACGGCGTCCTGCTGGTACTGGCGTGCGCCACAGGCGCTCCCCAGGCCGCCACACCACCGCCGTACCTGGACACGCAACGCAGCTTCGACGCGCGCGCCGCCGATCTGGTGGCGCGCATGACGCTGGAAGAAAAAGCCGCGCAGATGCAGAACGCCGCGCCCGCCATCGCGCGCCTGCAGGTGCCGGCCTACGATTGGTGGAACGAAGCGCTGCACGGCGTGGCGCGTGCCGGCGGTGCCACGGTGTTTCCGCAGGCGATCGGGCTGGCGGCCACCTTCGACACCCCGTTGATGGCCGAGGTGGCCACCGCCATCGGCGACGAAGCGCGCGCCAAGCATCATGCATTTCTGGCGCGCGGCGAACACAAGCGCTATCAGGGGCTCACGTTCTGGTCGCCGAACATCAACATCTTCCGCGACCCGCGCTGGGGCCGCGGGCAGGAAACCTACGGCGAAGACCCGTTTCTCACCGCACGCATGGGCGTGACCTTCGTGCAGGGCCTGCAGGCGCAGCAGTGGCCGTACCGCAAGCTCGATGCCACCGCCAAGCACTTCGCCGTGCACAGCGGCCCGGAGGCAGACCGCCATCACTTCGATGTACACCCCAGCGAGCGTGATCTCTACGAGACCTATCTGCCGGCGTTTCAGGCCCTGGTACAGGAGGGCAAGGTTGCTGCGGTGATGGGCGCCTATAACCGCGTCAATGGCGAATCCGCCTCGGCCAGCACGCGGTTGGAAGGCATCCTGCGCCGCGATTGGGGCTTCGATGGCTATATCGTCAGCGACTGCGCGGCAATCCGCGATATCTGGCAGAACCACAAGATCGTGCCCACGCCCGAAGCGGCGGCCGCACTCGGCGTCAAGCACGGCACCGACCTGGATTGCGGCGACACCTACGCCGCGTTGCCGGCGGCGGTGCGTGCCGGCTTGATCGACGAGGCCAGCATCGATACCTCGCTCAAGCGCCTGATGACCACGCGCATGCGCCTAGGCATGTTCGACCCGCCGGCCAGCGTGCCGTGGGCGCAGATTCCCGCATCGGCGAATCAATCGCCGCAACACGACGCATTGGCGCGCCGCACTGCGCGCGAATCGCTGGTGTTGCTGAAAAACGACGGCGTGTTGCCGCTCAAACCCACGCTCAAGCGCATTGCCGTGGTCGGCCCCACCGCCGACGACCCGATGTCGCTGCTGGGTAACTACTACGGCACGCCCGCTGCACCGGTCACCATCCTGCAAGGCATCCGCGATGCCGCACCGCAGGCGCAGGTGGTCTATGCGCGCGGCAGCGATCTGGTGGAAGGACGCGAAGACCCCAACGTTGCCGCACCGATCGAATCGCGCTATTTGCGCCCGGCGACCGGTGCCACGCAGAACGGCCTGACCGGCGACTATTTCAATGGCCGCGCCCTGGCCGGCCGGCCGGTGCTGACCCGTATCGACCCGCGCATCGCCTTCCGCTGGGACCGCAACGCGCCCACCGACGATGCGGTTGGCCGTGGCGAACTGCAGCCCGACCGCGCGCTTGGCAAGGACGATTTCAGCGTGCGCTGGCATGGCCAGTTGCTGCCGCCGGTTTCGGGCACGTACGACCTGCAGATTGCCGCCGACGATGGCGTGCGCTTGTACCTGGACGGTAAGTTGCTCATCGATCAATGGAGCGATGCACCACGCATGCGCGGCGGCAATGCCAGCGTGGCGCTGGAGGGCGGCAAAGCCTACGACCTGCGTGTGGAGTATTACGAAGCCACCCGCGATGCCGGGGTGCGCCTGGCCTGGCGCATGCCCGGCGCCACACCGCCGCTGCAGGAAGCGGTGGACGCCGCGCGCGATGCCGAGGTGGTGGTGTTCGTCGGCGGCCTCACCGGCGATGTCGAGGGCGAAGAAATGGACGTCAATTACCCCGGCTTTGCCGGTGGCGACCGCACCGACACGCGCTTGCCCAAGCCGCAGCGCGAGCTGCTGCAGGCGCTGCAGGCCACCGGCACGCCGGTGGTGGTGGTGCTGACCACCGGCTCGGCGCTGGCCATCGACTGGGCCCAGCAACACGTGCCCGCCATCCTGCTGGCCTGGTACCCCGGCCAGCGCGGCGGCAGTGCGGTGGGCGATGTGCTGTTCGGCCAGGCCAGCCCCGGTGGCCGCCTGCCGATCACCTTCTACAAGGAAGACGAGCGCCTGCCGGCCTTCGACGACTACGCCATGCGCGGGCGTACCTATCGCTACTTCGCCGACAAGCCGCTGTATCCATTCGGGCATGGCTTGTCGTATACGCAGTTTGCTTATTCCACCGTGCAGCTCGATCGCAAAACCGCGGCTGCCGACGGCACGCTCACGGCCACGGTCACGTTGAAGAACACCGGCCAACGCGCAGGCGACGAAGTGGTGCAACTGTATCTGCAGCCGCTGAAGCCACAACGCGAACGCGCCATCAAGGAACTACGCGGCTTTCAACGCATCACCCTGCAGCCGGGCGAACAACGCCAGGTGCGCTTCACCGTCAAGGCGCAGGACGCGCTGCGCATCTATGACGACCAGCGCAAGGCGTACACCGTGGATCCGGGCGCCTATGAGGTGCAGATCGGCGCCTCCAGCAGCGACATCCGCAGCAAGCAACGCTTCACCGTCACCGACAAGTAATCGCGCCCCCAGAAGCCGCCGTGAAAAGCCCCTCTCCCTCCGGGAGAGGGGTTGGGGTGAGGGTACGGCCACCAAGCAAACCCGCAGCACCCCACGATTAAAAAAAACCATGCCAATCCCCACGCTCTCCATCGCAGCACTCGCTCAGCTACCCACCACCGTTCTCACCCCAAGCTACACCCCAAAACACACCACCATCGGCATCGTGCATCTGGGCGCAGGCGCCTTTCATCGTGCCCACCAGGCCGTCTATATCGACGACCTACTCGCCGAAGACCCCACCTGGGCCATCTGCGCCGTCTCCTTGCATAGCCCGCGCGTGCGCGATGCGCTGCGTCCACAAGATGGGCTTTACACCCTGGCCTTGCTCGATGAACACCCGCAGCTGCGCATCATCGGCGCCATCCGCGAGCTGCTCTGCGCGGCCGACGAACAACCTGCTGTGCTCGCACGCCTGGCCGACCCTGCAGTGCGCCTGGTCACGCTCACCGTCACCGAAAAAGGCTATTGCCTGGCCGGCGACACGCTGGACCTGGCGCATCCCGACATCGCCCACGACATCGCCCACCCCGCAGCCCCGCGCAGTGCCATCGGCTACCTCGTCGCCGGGCTGCAGCAGCGCATGCGCAACGGCACCGCGCCATTCACTGCGCTCAGCTGCGACAACCTGGCCGACAATGGCACGCTGCTGCAGCGCGCCGTGGTGCGGCTCGCAGAACAAAATGACCGCGCGCTTGCGCAGTGGATCGCGCAACACGCAGCCTTCCCGCGCTCGATGGTGGACAGCATCACGCCCGCCACCGATGACGCGCTGCGTGCGCACGTGCAAGACCAGCTCGGTGTGCACGACGCCTGGCCGATCCAGCGCGAGCGTTATAGCCAGTGGGTGATCGAAGATCGTTTCTGCAACGGCCGCCCTGCATTCGAACGCGCAGGCGTCACCCTGAGCGAGGACATCGCCGGCTATGCGCGCGCCAAGCTGCGCCTGCTCAACGCGCCGCATTCCGCGCTGGCGTATCTCGGCAGCCTGCTCAACCTGGAGACGGTGGCCGACGCCATGGGTCACCCTGAACTTGCGGCTTTCGTCGAGACGCTGATGCGCGATGACATCGCGCCCACCCTGCAGCCGATGCCAGGCTTCGACCCACGGCACTACAGCGACGCCATCCTGGCGCGCTTCCGCAACCCCGCCATCCGCCACCTGCTCGCCCAGATCGCCTGGGACGGCTCGCAGAAGCTCCCGGTACGCCTGCTCGGCACGATCGGCGATGCCCTCGCTGCCGGCCAACCGATCCAGCGCCTATGCCTGCCGGTTGCCGCGTGGCTGCACTTCATTCGCAGGCAGGCACACGAGGGCGTGCCGTTGGTCGACCCGTTGCGCGATGCACTCGGCGCACTTGGACGCACCGCAATCGGCGACGCAAGCCATGACGTTGCTGTATTCCTGACGCTGGAGGCCGTGTTCGGATCGTTGTCCGCAGACCCGCGCTTCTGCGGGGCGCTGCAGACGGCTTACGCGACCCTTGGCACTGCGACCCCGAATGAGGTGGCGCAGTTACTTGGTCGCCCCTGAAAAACCCCCAAACCACATCCATTGCAGGGCTTTCCCCGCATTTTCGACGTGCTGGAACTGCCAGTTTTCGTTAATGTACGCACTGGTTTCTGGCAGTTTTCGCCCATGCGCACACGCCGTCCCGCTGCCGATCACTTACCTGCCGATGAGTTGTTTCGTTCGCGTCTGGAAAACCAGATCGACCTGCGCCATCCACTGGTTCAACTAAGCCATCGGCTGCCGTGGAGTGTGTTGGAGCAGGCGCTATCGCCACGATTGCCGGCCACAACTGCCAGCGGCGGACGGCCCGGCCTGCCGATGCGTCTGATCGCCGGGCTGCTCTACCTCAAGCACGCCTACGACCTGTCCGACGAGGCCGTATGCGCGCGCTGGCTGGAAAATCCGTACTGGCAGTTCTTCACCGGCGAGGTGGTATTCCAGACCTGCTTGCCGTGCGATCCCAGTTCCCTGACACGTTGGCGACAGCGTCTGGGCGAAGCGGGCATGGAAGAGCTATTGGCGCACACGATCAACACCGCGCATGCGATGAAGGCGGTGGATGCACGCGAGTTGTCGCGGGTGATCGTGGACACCACCGTGCAGGAAAAGGCGATCGCCCATCCCACCGACAGCCGGCTGCTGGAGGTGGCGCGCAAGAAGCTGGTGCTGCTGGCCAAGCGCCACGGCATCGCACTACGACAGACCTATGCGCGGCAAGGCCCGGTCTTGAGCCGCAAGGCCGGGCGCTATGCGCATGCGCGCCAGTTCAAGCGCATGCACAAGGTGCTGCGACGCCAACGCACGCTCCTGGGACGCGTATTACGCGATCTGCAACGCAAGCTGGACCCCTTGGTGCGTGAGCGCATCAGTGTCTGGCTGGAACGCGCACAACGGGTGTTGACACAACGCCCCAAGGACAAGCAAAAGCTCTACGCCCTGCATGCGCCGGAAGTGGAATGCATGAGCAAGGGCAAGGCGAGGACACCTTACGAATTTGGCGTCAAGGTCGGCATTGCGGTGAGTGCGCGCAAAGGCTTGATCGTGGGCGCGCGCAGTTTTCCCGGCAATCCTTACGACGGCGATACGTTGGCCGAGCAGCTGGAGCAGACGCGTGGGTTGCTGCAGGATGTGAATGTGACCCCGCAGGTAGCGATCGTGGACCTGGGGTATCGCGGACGTGAGGTAGATGGCGTGCAGATCCTGCATCGCGGCAAGGCCAAGACGCTGACACGACGGCAATGGAGCTGGATCAAACGCCGGCAAGCGGTGGAGCCGGTGATTGGACATCTGAAACAGGACTGCCGCTTGAATCGCTGTTATCTAAAGGGTGCCCAAGGCGATGCACTGCACGTGCTCGGCTGCGCCGCCGGCTACAACCTGCGCTGGCTGATGCGCTGGATCGCCTTTTTGCGTGCCTGGTTGCAGGCGATGGCAGGGGCATCCTTGAGCCTGGCGCACCGGTCGCCGCTGACCTTTGGTGCTTGAAGGGGGTTTTTCAGGGGCGACTACTTGGTTCGCTACATGGCGCGTAGGGCCATGCCGTCAACGATGTTCGGTGACAAAGCAAAGAGGTCACGTGCAGCGTGAAAACGCTGACGGATTTCGGTCTACAGCGCGCCTTGTGTGGTTCGGGCATCCACAGCACATCGGGGTTGATCGGAGTGCACTCAACAAGACGTATCGTTTCGTCGGTCGTTGCAACCCAATGGGCTGCGATGAATGCTTCTGCATTGCATCTGTTTTGCTGGCGCAACCGAACGTCATCCAGACGCGATCACCTGCCCGATCCGAATCAGATTGCCGCTCTCATCCACAATAGCGAATTCGCGCATGCCCCAGGGCTTGTCGCCAACCGGATCGAGCCGGGGAATGCCTAGCGCCGGCAGCGTAGCGACGTTCATTGCTGCGTGGAGGGCGTCCGCATCGCCCACGCGGATGTAACAGCCTGCATAGCAGGCAGCCGGATCCAGGTTCGGATGCGCGAAGAAGTGTAGCTCCACATCGCCACGTTGCAGGATTGCGTAGCCCGCATCATGCGGATGCGCATCGCCGACAAAGCCGAGCCGCCGATAGAACGCCACGGTCTGCGCGATCGAGCGGCTGGGCACTGTTGGAATGGTTTACGCGTTCGTGTTGATGCCGGCTTCCATCACCAACCTCAATAGATGTCAGGGCTTCAGAGTCGCGACGAACCTCGCGAGCAGTCGTGAGGCACGTGTGGCCGGCACGCTAATAGGCGGACCGTACACTTGCAACATGCCAACTCCATGCGTCGGCCACAACGTACTGGCGGTTACGCAATCGCTTAGTTAGTCGCACTTGAACAGACCGCAGTCTGCAGAGCGGAACAGCGCCAGCTGCGTACACTGGCAACAATCGCTGCACAACCGGATTGCCTGGCATACCAAGCCGGCGCAAATAGCCGCAACTATAGGCGCTAAAAGCATAGCCCAACGCCCGCAACAGCTGACCGCCCCACCGCATGCAACCCTCGCGCCAGCCCGGCACGAATCTTCCCATCACTACCGCGCCACACTGGCCTGCCAACAACGTAAGCAAACACGTCGATGCCAATCGTGACCAGCACCAGCACCAACGCTGCAAGTTTCGGATTCGACGCGAGACATGCAATACCACCGCCGTCAGAACGAAGATCATTTTGCGATTCCACCTTGTTCGCCACATGTCTACATTCCCTTTGGGTTGCAACTTCGTCGACACAGGCGTCATCAAGAAACCGGGCAGGTGGCCGCCGGATCAAATCGTTTGCGGTTGCTTGCTGCTACGCATTTCTGAAAGACGCATCAGCACAAGGACCAGCAGGGCCACAAAGCTCAGCTCCCAGACGTAGAACGCTGCACCCACCTGGTCGATGATCACTTCGTGCCCGGCTTCGTTTTTTAGATAGCGGGTGGCGCGAAAGGTGTCCATGCCGATCAGGCAGGCCGCAAACAGCAGTCCCGATGCCATTCTATACAATTCCTGATTAGCCCCATCCCTCAGCCATGGAAGTTGCTTGCCATGCGCAAAACGCGCTCTGGGCAAGGCATGCAGCGCATCAGCGCCGTCGCCAGTCGCGGCAGCATTTGCTCCAGATGAAACCTGCGGTTGAATCGATAGGCCGCTTCGGCCAGGTAGCGCCGCGCATACTTGGCTTGGCGCACCGCATGGTAGGTGCCGCTGATGGCACGTTTGACGTTGGCCAACACCACATTCAACCAACGCGCCCCCTGGACGTCGGTTGCGGCACGGCCACCGCCGGTGTCCAGGGTGGTGTGGGCATGCCCGGCCTCCTCCAGACGGCGGAAACACGCCAGCCCGTCGCTGTAGACCTCGCATTCCGGCTCCAGACGTCGTTCGATCCAGTCCTTCAGCGAGGCGTTGTCAAAGGCTTTCACCGGCTCGATCACCGCGAAGATAGGATGTTCGTGGTTGTGGTCCACTTGCACCGCGATCACGAACGGCTGTTTGTTCTCCGACCCTCGTCAGCGCTTGCCGCCGGTGCGTTCCCCACCCAGATACGCATCGTCGATTTGCACGAATCCGCTGAGTTTTCGCGGTTCTTCGCGCTCGACCATCGCCTGCATGATCTTGTGCTTCATGCGCCAGGCCGCCTTGTAGTTCACGCCAAGATGCCGCTTCAACTCCAGCGCTGCCACGTTGGTCTTGCTGGAGGTCAGCAGGTAGATCGCCTGCATCCACAAGCGCAAGGGCAGCTTGCTGGACTGGAACAGCGTGCCGGCACGCAGGGTTGTTTGATGCCGGCACGCCCGGCATTGGTAGTACACCAGCCCATCACGTCGAAAGCGCGAACGCGCGCGCCCCTCGCACTGCGGGCAGCAAAATCCGGTCGGCCAGCGCCACCGATACAACGCCCGGTAACACTTGGCTTCGGTTCCGTAGCCATCCACGAACTCGCTCATCGACAATCCAGGCTGAAACTGCACGATGTTGATACCCATGTCCCACCCCTACTGTCTTCACGTGGGGTCATTGTCCAACTGACTTGTCGCAAATCCTGCAACTGCCGGCTGAGCGATGGGGCTAATCAGGTACCTTTTTGATAATTTATGTATCTTTCCAAGTCAGCACCGTCAACAGATCTTTCGAAGATACCACTACTGCCCCGCGTTTCGTTTAAATAGCTTCCGGATCTTAGGTATCCCCACGTTTTACAGCACCAACGTCGTCTGCTCGCGCACTGCGTCGGGCAGTGTGCGTAAGCGTTCTAGCCAGCGGGAGACCGGTTCCATCGGCCAGCGCCTGACCAACGCCTCGCGGCCGACACGCAGTGTCGAATAGAGCTTGCGGGTACTGTTGCGCGGCGATAGCCACTGCGCGATGCCGGTGGCTTCGCAGCCCAGTCCTGCCAGCCAACTGGCGAAGGTGGCCAGCGTATTGAGCAACAACAGGATCTGCAGCCGCTCACCGCGTCGGGTCAAGCTGTCTTCCATCGCCTGGCCGTAGCGATGTGACTTCAGATCACGAAATGCCAGCTCGATCTGCATACGTCGTGCATACAGGTTGACCAATTGCTTCGCGCTGGGTGCTTGTAACTGCGGGGAGGCAACAATCAGCCATGGCTCGCGCTCACGTGCTGCTGCTTTCAAACTCGATGATGCGCGCGAGACCTTGGCGGGTGAGCGTCGATTGCGCTGCTGCCGTCCCTGCGGTGTCTTGGCGTAGAGCACCAGGCGGCAATCGAGCGGATCGCTGCGATTGGCCTGCATCGGTGGCAATTCGTGTGCACGGTTGGACGCCAGCGCATGCAGGCGTCGGCTATCGATCCATTGCGTTGCATCATCGGGCACGTCTTGCGGCTTGACCTGCGTGTGTCCGCGCAGTCGCCCGACCCAATCCCAGCCCATCGCCGACACCGCACGAAACCATGGCGTGCGGAAGCCGGCATCAGTGACCAGGATCGGACGCACATCGTCTGGAATCAATGCGCGCAGTTGCTGCAAGAAACGCTTCTCCGCGCCAGGAGAGCCTTGTTGCTTTCCCGGAACCACCATGTCCAGCAAGGTGAGCGTGCGCCCACCGATCGGGACGGCTGCACGCAGCAGGCACCACGATTTGTCCGGCTTCAGATCGCTCCAATCGATCACGATCGTCGGCTGCGTGCCGCGCAACAGCCAATGCGCCATGTCCCGCTCGATCACGGATCGCTCGGCGTACAACGCGCGATTGCACAGCAGGCGGTCGCATGCCTTGAGGGGCGCACGTACCCGCGTCGCGCCTGGCCACGCGCGTGCGATATCGATCAACGTCAGCCGACCTCCATGCACTAGCGCTTCAACCGCGCGCAGCAAGCTGCGTTGGCGTAATGCATGCATCCCGGAGAGTGAGTTAGACAAGCACTTCTGCAATACTTCGCTGGCGCGCATGGTCGGTACTCTTCTTTGGCTTAGTCACCTTGAAGCGTGCCCCATGCGCGCACTTTCTTCCACATCCTGACACACCAAGTGCTTGATCTTGCAGGAAGAAATGTGGGGATACCTCAGGGTCAGGTTGACTTTTTCAGTGAATCTGGCCCCGTTCTTCATTAGGGAACAAGGGGGGGGGTGACTTATCAAGTGGACCCGACCTGTCTTATACACTTCCTGTGTTGATTGGGAAAAATCTAACATCCGAGTTAGGCCGCGCCGCGAAGCGGCGTCGGCTTGGACGAATTATTAGATCATTCGGATGATCTGCCGAACTTTGAATAGATCTCGGCTTCGGCTGCTTCGCATTTCATCAAGTAGTCATAGCCCTTATCTCGCACACTACCTGTTACATCAGGCTCAATTCGACGCAAAATGTTCTTCTTGATCCTGTTGATTTCTTCCAGCGCCACCTCTGGTGGCATGCCGTGCTTGAGACTATGCATGACCTGCTCGATATCCGGTTCGAAATTGCGGATTCTAGGAGTTGGAATTCCAGTGATGGCAGAGGCTGCCACTCCCGTCATTCGCGAAGTTGTCCGACGAAACTCCGACCGGAGTTCATTTATCTCGGCGCGAACAATTTGCAGTACTTCACCGATGTCGTTTTCTGATGCGTCCTGAAGCGCGGCAGGACGGGAAAGCGAAAGAATCTTCACGATCGAGTTAACGCTCTTTCCAGATTTCGCCGCAGTCGCGGTCGACCGGATCGTTTCGGCGATCTGCTCTTGGTCTTCCAGCACATCCCGGTAGCCGAGCTGGCTGCGGTACTCCGTATATCGCAGCGGCGCGATATCGAAAATCTTCGGTGTGCCGATTTCCTGCACCAAGACTGTCGGCATGTCGAATGCCTGGCGCAAACCTAGTTCGAAGAGAACATTTGGATTACGCGAGCTCAAGTCGCAAACAGCCATGGGCGACTCAATTAGCTTTTGCAGAATATCGAGATGAATGAGGTTCGTCTGCTTAACCTCATCTGCCCTTACGGGTTGATATCCCGATTTTTGGCATGCAGGCTTGAATACGTCCTCGTAGACGCGCGTGAAGTGGCTTTTTTTTACCCATCTGGATCCGCGATTGGCATGATCAAGAAGCAAACGGGCAGCTCAGTGGTTGTGGCTTTTCTCTCGGCAGTAGCCATATAGCTCCAATGAATTGATCTAACCACTATTGGACGGCCTCAGCGCGGCATAACGTGATACTCGCCGACTCTCTGGGAATGGTAGATCGCCACGAGCGCTTGAAGCTCACCTCTTTTAAGCTATGTCCCTCTGACGCCAGGTGTTATGCCGCATCCCTAGCGCGGCCACAGTCAGTGCCACGATGCTCCATGCCTTTCTCAACATTGTTTCTTCCCCCCTGAAGAAATGTGTGGCTTTGCGGCTGCATTACATACTGCGTGACTTGATCCTCGCCGAGTTTTTGGGTTGCGTCAATGCGCTTGCGCGAGTGATTGCTGGTTTTGTCGGCTTTGCCCTCATCCGCCCTTCGGGCACCTTCTCCCGCGTGCGGGAGAAGGGATTGGTGTGTTGGGTTATTGGCTGTTTTCTGCGGTTGCCGGCTTGGCTGGGGTGGGTAGAGCGAGATTATTGTTGAGGTCGGTAATCTCTGGCGCGTTGCTTTCGGTCACCACACGCACCTGCGCGGTTTTTAGATTTGCCGCGTTGGTTAGTGGCAGGCGTACCTGCGTGGTGATTGGCTGCAGATTGTGTGGTGCGGCAAGTGCCGGAAACGCCGCCCGCGCCAGCTCTTTGCCACGCGCATCCTCCAGCACCACAGACCCGGCCGGTGCATCGACATGGCCAAGGCTGTGCACGGTCACTTCGATGGCGTCTGCGGTCACGCGCACATCGCCATGACCAATCCCCAGGTCCGGGCGTAGTTCGACTGGGCCGCTTTCTGCAATGCGTTCGAGCTGCAGGACGGTGGTGCGGCCTGCGGGGAAGTCGATGTCGATGGCCGCGCTTTTTTCGAAAGCGACCTCTTGCGTCTTGGCTGCGCTGTCGAGCTTGCCGTCGTTGCCTTTGCTCACTCCTTGAGTGATGCGCCATTGGCCTGGGGCGACGTTCCAGCCGGTCATGCTGGCGCGCTGAGGTTTACTGGAGGTGTTGTAGGCGATGACGGTGAAGCGGTCTTGCCGGGGCGCGGGGATGGCGATGGCCACTTGGGTGGCGGCCTCTGGATTATTGAAGCGCCAGCTGACGGTGTGGCCGGGGTAGGTTTGATTGCGTTTGAGGGCCACGCCGCCAAGGCGTGCGCGCTGCAGGTTGACCGTGGGGGATTCCACGCGGTCGCTCCACCAGTGGCCTTCGGTGTTCATGTAGAAGTTCTGCAGTTTCTCCCGCGCCTCGCTGCGGTAAATGGCGGCGAGATACTCGAGGTTGCCGGTCTGCTCCCAGGCCACATGGTGCGGGAAGTCCGGGGCGCTGCCGTCGTCCTTATTGGCGGCGTCAATGAGCTTGCCGCTCCAGTCGCTGCGCTTGCCCATGACGTCGAGGAAGTTTTCGTTGAGCAGGGATAATCCGTTGGGGCCGCTGCTGGCGACGCGGTAGTCGATGGGTTTGAGATAACGCGCATCGCCGGTGAAGCGGTAGGCGGCCCAGAAGGTGTGCAAGGTGTCGGCGCCGCCGCTGCCTTCGAACAGTTCGCCGCCGCGGGTTTTGCCGGTTTGCCAGTTGATCTCGTTGGGCAGGGCCCAGTTGCCCTTGGCGTTGGTATAGGCATGGGCGAGATAGCCATCCGCTAACCCGGTGACGATGCGGCGGCTGTTGGGGTCGGCGTTATAGCCGCCCAGCAGGATGGCCGGGTGCACGATGGGAAAGGAGTACGGCTTTTGCCATTGCCAGTTGGGCTCGCGGTAGACTTTGCGGCCGCCGAACCAGTTGCTGGCAAACAGCAGGTGGCCTTGCGGGTTGGCCTGGATGATGGTGTCGAAGGCTTTGACGGTTTGCATCAGGCGCTCGACGGTGCGCGGGTCGCCCCAGTTGAGGTACAGCAGGGCGCTGTTGAGGTTGATGCCCTCTTCATAGGCATGCAGCTCGTCGGTTTCGATGGTGGACAGGCCGTTGGTGAACATGCCGTTGCGGTAGTTGGCCTCCGACAGTGCCAGCATGGAGGCGTTGAGCATGTCCGGGTCCACGCCCATCAGCGCGACACCGGGCCATTGCTGCACCAGGTCCGAATCATCCGAGATGCCGCCGCCGAAATCGCCGTAGGCCACCTGGCGCTGCTCGATCCACCAGCGGATGTAGCGGCGGGTGGCGCTGAGGTCTTGCAGCTGCCAGAACGCCCAGGCGGGCACGCCCTTGGGCGCGGCGGGCATGTCCACAGGCAACTCGCCCTGGTTGGCGTAGCTGATGTCGTTCCAGTACTGGCGGCCGAGGGCGTGGTCCGGGTCGACGCGCAGCAGGTCGGTGGTGTCTGCATCCAGGCGCTTGTAGAGCAGTTGGCGCTTGGAGGTGGTGTGTTCTTCCACCAGAAAGCCCCAGTTGTCCTTGACCTGGTTGAAGCGGTCGGCGACGTGCTCCTTAATGGCCTCATTGCGCGGCTTGAACACCAGCTGTAGCTGGGTGCCGTCGAGCGCGTTGGCGTTAAAGCCGGGCGCGGCGGCGGCGATGCTGAGCATCAGGCTGTCGTTGCTGAGGATTCTGTCGCGCAGGTCCAGCCACAGCGTGCGGGCCTGGCCGGGAGCGACGGCCACCGAGACATCGATCATGTCGCGTGCGGGCCAGATGGGGTCCTTGATGCGGATGTTGAGCGGGATGCTGCCGTTGTGGGTGGCCGGCAGGTTGAGCGCCGGCAGGGTGATGGCGATGCCGTCCAGGCCGTCGTGCATGTTTTCCCAGCCGTAGGACCAGCTGCGCATCAGCGCCTGGTCCGGCGGCGGGTTGCCCAGGCTGGACGGCACCAGGATGTGCACGATGGGCTGCTGCGCGCTTGCTGCAGTCTTGTCGCTGGGGCGCTTGCGCGCCGGCGCCTTGGTGGGCAGCGCGATGACGGTCTGGCGCTCGCCCGGCGGGTAGCGGCCGGCGATGACGCCGCGCAGTTCGGCGAGATTGTCGTAGTCGGGCTGGATGTCGCTGCGCACGGTGTAGCTGAGTTGCGCGCTGCCTTTGGGCACATCGCCCGGTTGCACGTTGTAGGCCCAGATTTCCTGGATGGGGGTTTCCTGCGCGGTGTTGGCAAAGCGCAGGGTGCCGCCGCGGCGCTCGGGGAACTGGTCCACGCTGCGCACCACGCCTTGTGCGCGTGCGAACAGCGGTTGCGCCTGCGCGGTGCCTGCACCGGCAGCAGTAGGCGCGGTGTAGCTGGCCTGGCCGTAGGCGGCGCCGCGCAGTTCGATGCGGTTGACCGGCTCGTCCGGCAGGGTGAGGTCCAGCGCCTTGCCGCCTTCGACGTAGGTGTTCCAGTCCGGCAGCTGGAAATAATCGTTGCGGCCGGGCAGGCGCGAGCGGTTGTAGACGCCGGGCCAGGTGGTTTCGGCAATGCCGTCGGTGGCCTTCCACATCCATTGCTTGAGATCGCGCGCGTCGGTGAATTCCACCTTGCGGATGCCGGTGACCGCTGCGGTGAGTGCAGGCGGTGCGTGGCCGTTGTCCCAGCCGTAGCGGTGCAGGAAGGCGGTGTGTTGCGCGTCGCTGGTGGCGGGGACGGCGGTGGTGGGTTCTTGCAGGCGGGCGAGCGCGCTGGCGCCTGCGCCATCGAGCATGCGGTCGTAGATGCGAATCTCATCGAAGTCGCTGCCGCGCAAAAAGTTGTAGCGGCTCTGCACCTGGTGCGGCGACATCACGCGGCCGGCCAGGCCGAACTGGTCGAGCGCAGTGTCGTAATCGAGCGCGCCGCCGTTGGTGCAAGGCGCACCGCAGTCCACGCGTGCGGCTTCCTTGCCATCGACATACAGGCGCACGCCCTGGGTTTCGTCCCAGGCAAACGCAATGTGGGTCCAGTCGCTGGCGCTGGGGAGTTTGTCGAGCTTGAACGAGACGCGGGTGCGCGCGAGGTTGGCGTCGGTGACGAAGGCATCGAAGCCGTGGCCGTTCCAGTCGATGCGCAGCCAGGCCATGTCCCAGCTGGTGTGGTCGGCGTAGCCGACGCGGAAGATCACGAACGGCGCTTCGCCCACCGGGTAGCGCGAACGCCAGAAGAAGCCGAGCGTGCCGCGCTGGGTGTAGAGGTTACCGGGGGCATTCCACGACAGCACGCCGTCGTCGGCCCATTCGATGGCGTTGCCGCGCTTGCCGGTGGGCACCAGGGCGATCTTGTCGCGGAAGTTGGGCACGCCATCGCCGCGGGCGACGTCCGCGTCCAGGCTGCGATCGGCCGAAACCCGGAACAACAGCTCCGGGGCCGTGGAGGTGGCCGCACTCACCGGCAGCGCAATCAAACACAACAAACCCATCCAAACCTTCAGCACACGCACCTCGTCTGGTTCAAAACCACTCTTCAAAACCACTGCCGCACCGCATGGGCGACAGACACTGCACCATGCCAACGCAACGCGGCACGCGGCGCACGGTTGGCGGCGAGCAAGCGGGCTGGCACGTACGAGAGTACATGCGGTGCCTGCGTGCTGCGCGCGCCAGCCTGCGCCGCGTGCGGTGGTGCGGTGGCTGCGTCCACTACAGCCCGTTTGCGGCCTTCCACTTGGGAATCTCGTCCTTCAACAACTTGTCCGGCCAGGTGCCATGCCAGGCATAGCCCACGCGGCGTTCGTTGGGCACCTGCATGTAGTCGGTCAAGGCCTTGCCGTCGCGGTTGGCATACAAGGGGCACTGATTCTGCAGGTCGTAGAAGCGTGCCCACAGCGAGGCGCCCGGCTGCGCGACCAGGATCACGTCCTTGCCGGTTTCCTGGGTGGGGTCATCGATTTTCTTGGTGACAAGATCGCGCATGCGGTGAGTGTCGAACCAGACACCGGCCGCTTGCACCGCAGTCTTGATCTTGGCCGAGGGGTTGGGCTGGCGCATCAAAAACCGCGCGATGCTCACCGACTCGCTGGACGACAACGAGGCCAGCTCATACGCGCGCGCCTTGGCCGGCTTGAGCGTGACCTCGTCGTATTGCGCGCCCCATACGGTGAGCGTGCCGCCGATCTTGACCTGGGTGGCAAGCACGCATTCCAGGCCCTTGGTCACCGCCTGCACTGCGCGTGCGCCATGGCTGCTGCGCAGCTGCGCGCCGGCATCGCCCTTGCCCTCGCCGATGTCCTGCAGCAAGTTGAGCACGCGCACCATCGCGTCGTCGTTGTAGGTGATCTGATGGTGATAGGACGACAGGTCCGGGTAGAACTGCGGCCAGCCGCCATTGGCGTATTGCGCCTTGAGCAGGTAGTCCACGCCACGGCGTGCGGCGGCGATGTACTTGGCGTTCTTTTCGTTCTTGAAGGCGGTGGACAGGTACGTGATTTCGTACGTGGTCGCCTTGTTGTCGATGGTGGCGTCGTCCTTGCGGCCGGGCTGTTGCAGTTCGGCAATTTCTGCAGCGGTGAAGGTGCGCGTGTAATCCACTGCCACGCCCTTGTACTGCTTGGACCAGCCACCGGAGGCGGTCTGCAGCAGCAGCATGTTGTCGGCGATGGTGTCGGCCATGGCCGACAGCGGTGCCAGCAGCAACGCGGTGGTGAATGCAATTGTCGATAAACGGATCATCAGAACGGCCTCCAGCTGCCCAGGATGGTGTTGCGGTCCAGCGCGGCGGCCTGCGCAGCAGTGAGCTGGCGCGACCACTTCACGCGGCGCGACGGGTTGGCGCCGTTGCCGCTGCTCTGGTATTCGCTGTAGCGGGCAGTGGCCTCGTTGGCGGCGTTGCCCCAGTTGTTCCAGCCTTCGGGCAGGATGTGCGCGCCGAGCTGGCTGCTGACGAAGCTGACGCTGGCATACGGGCGCCACGGGCGGCCCAGGTGCACGCGGCTGACGCCGCTGGCGGCGGTGACGCGTGCGTTGCGGAACACGAAGCCGCGCGCACTTTCCTGCGGAGTGGAGGCGGCGGTGAGATAACCATCGCCCAGCGAATGCAGTTGCGTGTTTTCAAACAGCGCTGTGCCGCCGCCGAAGATGAAATCGACGGTGCCTTCCACGTAGCAATCCAGAAAGTACGAGAGCTTGGGATTGCGCAGATACAACGTGTCTTGATAACCGAGAAAGCGCACATTGCGGAACGCCGCGCGGTCGCCATCCACACGCACCGCCACCGCCTGCCCAACCGGGCCTGCGTGATTGCCGAAGGCGAGTTTTTCTGCAGTGAAGTCGTTGCCGGCGATGATGACGCTGGACGAACCGGAGGTGCCGTATTCGGTGCCGGTGGCCGGATTGATGCGTGAGGCGTAGTTGTCGTAGGTGATGACGGTCTGGGTGGCGCCGGCGCCGGTGAGCCTGAGCGCCGGTGCGTTGGACGGCACCACGATCAGTTCCTGGTAGGTGCCGGCGCCGATGTTGATCTGCGCGCGTTTGCCGCCCTGCACGGCGGCGTCGATGGCGGCCTGTACGGTGCGGTAGCCGGCGCTGCCCTGCTTGGCCACGGTGTAGACCGGGTCGGCGGCAATGGCCGCGGTGCTGCCCAGCGACAGCCCGGCCAGCAATGCGGTGGCAGCGAGAGTACGTAACACGATCCTGCGATGCGGTTGCATGCGTTGCTCCTGTCAGAACTTGTAGCGCGCGCCGATGTAGTACTGACGCCCGGTGACGGTGTATTTGTCGGGCAGTTCCAGCGTGGAATCGACGTAGCGGCGGTCGGGGGTGTCGAGCAGGTTGATCGCCTCGAAGGTCAGCGAGATGTGGTCGTTGAGCTTGTAGGACATGTTGAAGTCGACGTTTTCAACGCTGTATTTGCCGGTGACATCGGCAGTGGCTAGGCGACGCCCGTCCAGGTCGTAGACGTCTTCCTGGGCGAGGATGTTGTTGATGTAGCCATCGCGATAACTGGTGGACACGCGCGCACTGAAGCGGCCGTCGTCGTAATAGACGGTGGCGTTGTAGGACTGCGGCGAGAGATTGAGCAGGTCGCGCTCGGTGGCGGTGGTGGTGATGCTGGTGTTGCTGTTGCCGGCGGTACTGAACAGGTAATTGATCTTGGAATCGACCTGGGTGTAGTTGAGCTGGATGCCGAAGTTGCGCCAGAAGCCGGGCAAAAAGTCGAAGGCCTGCTGGTAGGTCAGCTCGAAGCCCTTGAGCGGGCCGCCGGGAGTGTTGAAGTAGCTCTGCACATTGAAGATGGTGTCCGGCGTAAAACCTGCCGGGAGCAGATCCAGCGAGTAGCCCATCGCCTCCCAGGTGCTGAGCACGCGGGTGCGCTGCACGTAGCTATCGATGTCCTTGTAGAACACCGCCGCCGACAACAGCGAGCCTTCGCGGAAATACCATTCGGCGCTGAGGTCGTAGTTGGTGGAGCGGAACGGGTCGAGCTTGGGGTTGCCCAGGTTGATCGAGAAGAAGCGCCCGTCATCGAAGAACTGGGTGGGGCCGCCGCTGACGCTGGGCGACAGATACGCCAGCGTGGGACGCGCCATGGTCTTGGCCGCACCGAAGCGCAGCACCACTTCGTCGCTGACATCCCACGAGAGGTTGAGCGAAGGCAGGATGTCGCGGTAATTGTGATTGACGGTGGTGGGCACCAGCAGGCGCTCGCCGGCTGCGGCGGTGGCGCTGGCCACGCCGAAGAACGATTCGCAGTTGGGCGAGATGGCGCCGGCCGCGGTGGCGGTGCATGGCGCATAGCCGCTGGCGGCGATCTGCGTCTGCACATAGCGCACGCCCAGGTTGCCGCGCAGCGCGCGGCCCCACAGGTCGGTGTTGAAATCCAGCTGCAGGTAGGTGCCCAGGCTCTTTTCGTTGACGGCGAAATTGTTGTTGGACGAGCCGAAGTGGCCGACATCGGCCAGGCGGTAGTCGCCACCGGGCACGCCGGTATCGCAGTTGCAATTGATGTTGAGCAGGTCGGCGACCTTCTGGAAATCCGGAATCACCCAGGTGGTGGGGAAGCTGCCGTTCAAGCTGCGGCCGAAGCCATCCAGATTGGTGCTCAAGTCACCCACGCCCACACCGGCCGGCAAGGCCTGCGCCAGTCGCCCGTAGGACACATGGCGCGACTCCGACGTATCCATGTCGTAGTTCTTGTAGGCCAGCCCGGTGCGGAAGGTGAAGGTGGGGCTGATGTTGAATTCCAGATCCACCTTGGCGGTGTCGAAGGTGTTGCCCACCGACTGCGGGTTGAGCCGCACCTCGCTGATGTTGGTGCCGCGCGCGGTGCCGTTGCTGTTGACCGGCACCGCGCCGTAGCCCAGCCACTGCCAGTTGTCGGGGTTACCCGCATCGAAGGGGAAACTCATGCTGGGGTAGTCGCCACCATTGCGGCGGTCGAGCACGAAGCCGTCCAGATTGGTGTTGTCGAAACTCACCATCGAAAACTCGGGGCGTTCGTAGTCCGAGGTCGAATGGCCGACCAATGCGTTGACGCGCACCTGGTCGTTGAAGCGGTGCTGCAGGTCCAGGCTGAACTGCTTGAACTCGGTGGATTCTTCGATGTTGCTGGATTCGGTGCGGAAATCGACGTTGTCGAACACCCCATAGGTGAGGCGGTTCTGCTCGTCCACCTGCGCCTGCCGCACTGCGATCTGGGTTTTGCCGCCGAAGTTGGCGGTGCGGTGCAGGTTGGCGCCGACCGAGTCTTCGCGCTGGTCCTTGTCCAGCTTGGAATACAGCATGTCGACGTTCAGCAGGGTGTCGTCGCTGACCTTGAATTGCAGCGCGCCGGTGACGCCCAGCCGTTTGATCTCGTGATCGGTGCGGATATAGCGCGGGTAGCGCGGAATCCACGCATCAGTAGCGGTTTCGTAGGCCTGGATGTTCTCCGGCGAGTTGGCCGGGCGCGCGATGCCGGTGCCGCAATTGGTGGCGCTGATGCCGTAGCTGCCCCAGCCGTTGTTGCGGTCCTGGTTGGCCTGCGAGCCGACCCCGGCAGGGGTTTCGTTGGCCAGCGGGTTGCGCGGGGTCTGCGGGTTGTAGCCCACCGGCGAACAGAAACCGTAGGTGCCGTTGTTGGTGGCGGTGTTCTGGTTGGAGTTGCGGTAGTTGCCGTGCTCCCAGCGCACCGGGTTGTAGCCTTCCTCGCGCAGGTGACGCTCGCTATACGACACCGACATCAACGCGCCCACGCGACCATCGGCCCAGATATTGCTGATCAAACCGGAAAAACGCGGGTCTTTTTCGCGCGAGAGATCGTTGTAGCCGTACTGCGTGGATGCGGCCGCTTCGAAGCCGTCGAAATCGAACGGGCGTGAGCCACGCAGATCGACGGTGGCGCCGAGCGAGCCTTCGTCCATCTGCGCCGACTGGGTCTTGCTGATGGTGACGCGGCTGAAGAGTTCCGAGGCAAAGGTATTGAAGTCGAAGCCGCGGCTGCGGTTGACGCCATCGCTGCCGCTGCCGGCGGTGGCCAGGGCTTCCAGCCCGTTGATGCGCACGCGGGTGAAGTCCGAGCCCAGGCCGCGCACGGAGATCTGCTTGCCCTCGCCGCCTTCACGGTCGATGGAGACGCCGGCGATGCGCTGCATCGATTCGGCCAGGTTCAGATCGGGAAACTTGCCGATGTCTTCGGCATAGATCGCATCCACCTGCTCCACGCTGTAGCGCTTGGCATCCAGCGATTGCTGCAGGCTTTCGCGGTAGGTGGCCTTGACCTGCACGCGGTCCAGATCCACCGCGTCGGTAGGCGTGGTCGGCGGGCCGACGGTTTGCGCGGCAGCAGTGGCCGCGTGCAGTGCCAGAACAATGGCCACTGACAAACGCGCGCTGGGCAGGCGAGCGGCCGCCAATGCGGCGGGACGACGCGAACAGACTTGCATGATGCACTTACTCCAATGGCACTGCTGCAAAGACGCATGCAGCCTCCCCACAGGCCCCTGGCGTCGCTCGATAGCGCTAGCGCATCGCCGCGACGCGACCTTGCGGCGGCGTGCGTTGGATGTCTGCGATTTGAAACGGCACGCCCACCGCGTTGCATGCGCGCACGCACGGCGGGCGCAAGATGTCATCGCGATCAGGCGTTGGAATCAGGCCCGCTGCGCGTGCGCAGCGGGCGGACACGCGTTAGAACTTGTAGCGGGCACCCAGCAGGAATTGGCGGCCGGTTTCACCGTATTGCAGCGGCAACTGGCCGGTGCGCGGCGACGACACCCACTCGTCTGAAGCTTCGTTGGTGAGGTTGATGCCTTCCAGGCTCAGCTCCAGCTGCTTGCTGATCTTGTAGCGCAGCGAGGCGTCGATCATGGTGGTGCCGGTCATGCCGTGCACGCCATCGACGTTGAAGCCGGCTTCCGAACCCGGTGCCTGGGTCAGGTAGTCGTCGCGGTTGGTGGCCGACACGCGCCCTGCGAAGGATTCGCCTTCATAGAACAGCGTGGCATTCCACGACGAGCGCGACAGCCCGAGCAGGTCGTTCTTCATCACCGGCGCGCCGCTGCTGGCCAGGTACTGGATCTTCGAATCGACCCAGGTGTAGTTGAGCTGCACGCCCAGGTTGGCCCACTTGCCCGGCAGGAAGGTGAAGGGCTGCGTGTAGTTGGCTTCCACGCCCTTCAATTCGCCGCCAGGCGTATTGAGCGGGATGCTGAAGGCGAAGTCGTCGTTCACCGTTGCGCCGGTGCCCTCCAGCAAGGACGCCGGCAGGCCGCTGCTGGAATACGGACGCACTTCGCGCGCGGTCTGGATGAAGCTCTCGATGTCCTTGTAGAACAGGCCGACACCGAGCAAGGCGCCTTCGTTGAAGTACCACTCCAGGCCGAGGTCGACGTTGGTGGCTTCGATCGGGTCCAGGTCCGGGTTACCGCCGGCCACGGTGCGTGCACCACCGGCCACGGCCACGGTCACGCCGGGCGTGAGGCTGCCCAGGCCGGGACGCGACATCACCTTGGCGGCGCCAAGACGCAGCAACAGGTCCGGCGCCAGCTCGGCGACCAGGTTGAACGAGGGCAACGTGTTGTCGTACTTGCGGCCGACCGTGGTCAGTGCCGGCGCGTTGTTGATCAACGCATAGCCAGTGGATTCCTGCTCGGTCTCCACGTAGCGCACGCCGAAGTTACCCGACAGCGGAATGGCGCCCAGGTCGGTAGAGAACTCGCCCATCAACCACACGCCGCGGTCTTTTTCTTCGACGCTGCGGCTGTTGTTGACGCGCGGGGCCACGGCGAAGGTGCCGCTGTTGCTGTAGATGCCGAACTGATCGGCCACTGCATCCAGGTTGGGGACCACCCAGCTGGCCGGGCTGCCGTTGATGCCCTTGAGCCCGGCTTGTTCGGTCAGGGCGGCCGGGACGATGCGCGTGCCATTGGCGAAGGTGGGCACGGCCAGCTCGTTGGCGCGGCGCAGTTCGACGGTGCTGAAGGTGTAGTTCTTGGCCAGCACGCCACCCTTGAGGCGGAAACCGGGGCTGATGTTCCAGTTGAAGTCGATCTGGCCGGTGTCGAAGTCGTTGTCCACCGACTGCGGACGCAGGCGGATTTCGGCCAGCTCCCATCCGTTGGGATTGGTCGGGTCGATCCCGTAGTTCAGCACCGGCGCGCGGTTGTTGCCGCGGTAGTCGTAGCTGTACCCGTCGACGTCGTACTTGTCCATGATGATGGTGGTCTGGATCGGGTTCTCGTGCGCAGAGCGCGAGGTGCCGACCCGGGCATTGACGCTGAAGGCATCGTTGAAGCGATGCTCCATGTCGAAGCTGATCTGCTTGAACTCGGTGTTCCATTCGTCGTGGCGGTTTTCGGTGCGGATGTCGACATTGTCGAACTCGCCGTAGACCAGTGCGTTGTTGCGGATCTCGCCGTTGCGCACGACGGTGGCCGGCTTGCCGACGAGCACGGGGCGGGCATTGCCGCCGCGGCTGAAGGAGATCGCTTCGATGTAGTGCTCGTCGCGCTTGGCATCGATCTTGGAATACAGCATGTCCAGCGACAGCGTGGTGCGGTCGGACGGCTTCCACTGCAGCGAGCCGGTGACGCCCAGGCGCTGCTGGTCGTGGATCTGCTGGGTGTAGCGCGGGAAACGCGGGTGATAGACATTGGCCGAGCGCGCCGCGGCGAACGGCGAGGCGGCACTGAAGCCGCCGTTGCTGGGGCCATTGGCCCAGCGGCCGGTGTTGGACCCTTCTTCCAGCACTTCGCGCTCGGTGTAGGCCACCGACAGCAAGGCGCCGAAGGTGTTGTCGGCCCAGGTGTTGGCGATCAGGCCGGCCACGCGCGGGTTGGCCTTCTCGGCCATGGCGTTGTAGGCGGCCTGGGTGCTGGCGGCGAAGGTGAAGCCGTTGTAATCGAACGGACGCGCGGTACGCAGGTCGACGGTGGCGCCGAGCGAGCCTTCTTCCACGTCGGCCGAGGCGGTCTTGCGCGCGATCAGCTGCGAGAACAGGTCCGAGGCGAACACGTTGAAGTCGAAGCCGCGGCCGCGGTTGGTGCCGCCGCTCTGGTCGCCGGCGCCCACGGTGGTGAGCGCCTCCATGCCGTTGATGCGCACGCGGGTGAATTCCGGCCCCAGGCCACGCACCGAAATGGCGCGGCCTTCGCCGGCCTCACGGGTGATCACCACGCCGGGGATGCGCTGCAGCGACTCGGCCAGGTTGAGGTCGGGGAACTTGCCGATGTCCTCGGCGACAATGGCATCGACCACGCCGGCTTCGCCGCGCTTGATGTCCAGGGCCTTTTCCACCGAGGCGCGGTAGCCGGTCACCGTGACGGTATCCAGGTCCACGGCGGGCTCGACGGGTGGTTGGGTGGTGTCCTGCGCAGCAACGTGGCCGCTCAGCGCCAGGCCGATCGACAGTGCAAGCAAGGTAACCGGTGTCTTCCGGTTGGTGGTCCGAAATTGCATGTCCTCCCCTCCCAAGGGTCCATGAACAATGTGAAATGGCAGGTAGTGAGCGGCAATGACACCGCTGGTCAAAACGACGTTACCAGCTGAATCGTCGTTCAACATCTTGCAGCGCAGCACAAATGCGTCCGGAATTCGCCTAAATGGGGCGCAAGCCGTCACGCCGTGTCGCATAGTGGGTCTCACCCACCGTGTTCCTGGAGGGCTAGAATGACACCGATGGTCATCCTAATGCGCAGCGGCTTCCCCACCCCGTGACGCACCACACAGCCGAGGTACTACCGCATGAGTCGAGCCCGCATCCTGTGTTTTGGCGAGTTGTTGCTGCGCCTGGGGGCGCCTGGTCATGGGCTGCTGCTGCAGCAGCCTCGGCTGGACGTGCACTGCGGTGGCGCAGAGGCCAATGTCGGCGTGTCGCTGGCGCATTTCGGCCATGCCGTGGCCATGGTCAGCACGGTGGCGGACAACCCGCTGGGTGCGGCGGTGCTGGGTGAGTTGCGTCGCCATGCGGTCGATACCCGCCATGTACGGCAGGTGGAAGGCCGCATGGGCCTGTACTTCTTGACCACCGGTGCCATCCATCGCCCCAGCGAAGTGGTCTACGACCGCGCCGACTCGGCGTTCGCGCTGGCGCCGGCCGATGCCTACGACTGGCCTGCCCTGCTGGAGGGCGTGCAGTGGCTGCACCTGTCCGGGGTGAGCCCGGCGCTGGGCGCAGACGTGGCGCAGGCCACGCTGGCAGCGGCGCGTGCCGCCCGTGCGGCCGGGGTCAAGGTGTCCTTCGACGGCAATTACCGGCCCAAACTATGGCAACGCTGGCAGGGCGATGCCCGCGGCATCCTGCATCAGCTCTTTGAATGTGCGGATGTGGTGTTTGCCGATTACCGCGACATCGGCGTGGTGCTGGGCGGCCAGTTCCCGCAGGACACGCTGGAAGCACGCGTGGAAGCGGCCGCGCAACAGGCGTTTGCGGCCTTCCCGCAGCTGCAGTTGATGGCCTGCACCCAGCGCGTGGCGCACAACGTGGACCACCACAGCCTGGGCGCGATGCTGGTGCCGCGCGAAGGCGCGGTGGCGCGCGCGCCCAGCGAAGAACTCACCCCCATCATCGACCGTATCGGCGGTGGCGACGCCTTCGCCGCCGGCGTGCTGCACGGCCTGATCGAAGGCTGGCCGCTGGAAGATACCGTGCGCTTCGGCCTGGCGGCAGGTTGCTTGAAGCATTCGATTCCAGGCGATTTCAATCCGCTCTCGGTGGCCGATGTGCAAGCGTGCGTGGGGGATGCGCGGTTTGATGTGCGGCGCTGATGCGCCGGGAATCGGGAATCGGGAATGGGAAAGCGGCGCGTGCTGCGCGTTTCTCCCTTCTCCCCTCGGGACATTGTCCCCCTTTATGGGGGAGAAGGTGCCCGAAGGGCGGATGAGGGTACGGCCGCTCGACGTCGCGCCATCTGCCGCGTTGACCCAATGGCGGCGTTACAGATTCGTCGACCAACTCACCGAAAGCCGCGACGCAGGCACTGCAGCAGCGCGTCATATCAGCGCGCGTCGATAACGCATCGCGCCGCGGAGCCAACCACCACTGCCCGCCCCACTAAAAAAAACAGCCGGCAGTGATGCCGGCCGTTTTTATTGCGCTATGCGCCCGGAAATTCAAAGAAATCAGGGAACCATGCTCTTGCGATTCCCCATTCCCGATTCCTCACCCCAACTCGATGCAATCGAAGGTGACATCCGTCGCCACATCGGCGTCGTAATCCACATCGTCGCGCTCGAAGCCAAACAGCTTGAGGAACTCGTGCTTGTAACCGGCGTAATCGGTGAGTGCGAACAGGTTCTCGGTGGTCACCTGCGGCCATAGCGCCTTGCAGGCGTCCTGCACGTCGTCGCGCAGTTCCCAGTCGTCCAGGCGCAGGCGGTTTTCTTCATCCACCTCGGCCGGCTGGCCGTCTTCGCGGTACAGGCGCTCGCGGAACAGGCGGTCCAGCTGGTCGATGGTGCCTTCGTGCAGGCCTTTCTCTTTCATGATCTTGTAGACCATGGAGATGTACAGCGGCATCACCGGGATGGCCGCGCTGGCCTGGGTGACCACCGACTTGAGCACCGCCACATTGGCGCTGCCGCCGCGGGCGGCCAGGCGTGCGTTCAAGCGCTGCGCAGTGTGGTCCAGATCCACCTTGGCCTTGCCAAGCGCGCCGTGCCAGTAGATCGGCCAGGTGATTTCGGTGCCGATATAGCTGAAGGCCACGCTGCGCGCGCCGTCGGCGAGCACGCCGGCGCTGTCCAGCGCGTCGATCCACAGTTCCCAATCCTGCCCGCCCATCACGGTGATGGTGTCGTCGATCTCCTGCGCGCTGGCCGGCTCGATCGAGGCCTGGATGATGCTGTCCTTGTTGGTGTCGATGGCGGTGGCGGTGTAGGTGTTGCCGATCGGCTTGAGCGCCGAGCGCTTCACTTCGCCGCTGCCCGGCAGCTTGCGCACCGGCGAAGCCAGCGAATACACCACCAGATCGACGCTGCCGCCCATTTCGGTCTTGATCAGTTCGATCACCTTCTCGCGCGCCGCGTCGGAAAACGCATCGCCATTGATCGACTTGCTGTACAACCCGGCGGCCTTGGCATGTTTGTCGAATGCAGCCGAGTTGTACCAGCCGGCGGTACCGGCCTTGGTGGCAGTGCCGGGCTTTTCGAAGAACACGCCCAGCGTATCTGCGCCGAACCCGAAAGCGGCGGTGATGCGCGAGGCCAGGCCGTAGCCGCTGGACGCGCCGATCACCAGCACCTTCTTGGGGCCGTCGTTGCGCACGCCACGTGCACGCGTTGCGGCGACCTGCTCGAGCACATTGCGCTCGCAACCAAGCGGATGCGTGGTGGTGCAGATGAAACCGCGCACTTTGGGATGGATGATCAACGTGGACTCCTGGTCAGCAAGATGCTGGCGGCATCTTAATCGGTGCATCGCATGCGAAACAGCCTGATGCGCAACACACGCTGCTGTATGGAAGCGCGTGAAGGCCGCCGCAGGCGCCGCACGATGCCAGCACGTGCGTGCACGCGCAGCACGAATAGCACGAACAGCACGAACAGCACGAACAGCGACCGCAATCGAATTACAGGGCAGGCAGCTGTGCTACGTTTCCGGCCTGCCGTGCCGTGCCTGGCCGCGCCTGTTGGCGATTGTCGAGGCCCCTTCCACCGTGCGACCGGTATCCGAGCGATGTCTCTTCGAAGCGAGCGCGTCACGCAGCTAGGCTCCGTTCCGCGGTTTCGGCTTGGGCCATTGCTGGTCGAGCCGGAGCGGCTGACGCTGATCGACGACGGCCAGACCATCGCGCTGGAACCGCGCATGATGGAAGTGCTGATCGCCCTGGCCGAGCGCGCCGGCGAGGTCATCAGCGCCGAGCAGTTGTTGATCGAGGTGTGGCACGGCAGCTTCTACGGCGACAACCCGGTGCACAAGACCATCGCCCAGCTGCGCCGCAAGCTGGGCGACGACAGCCGCCAGCCGCGCTTTATTGAAACCATCCGCAAACGCGGCTATCGGCTGCTGCCGAAGGTGGTGTTTCCGGACGATTACCGCGGCGCGGTGATCGGTACGCAGGCGTGGGGGCACGGCAACCCGTATATGGGGCTGCAGGCATTCGACCCGGCGCATGCAGACGTGTTCTTCGGCCGCAGCCATGCGATTGCGCAGGTGGTGGGCGCGTTGCGTGCGCAGTTGCACAGCCGGCGCGGGTTGGTGCTGGTGAGCGGCGCCAGCGGCTGCGGCAAGACCTCGTTGCTGCGCGCCGGCGTGGTGCCGTTGCTGTGCCAGCCCGGCGGCCTGGACGGGCTGGAAGCTGTCGCGGTGGCGTACTGCAACCTGGCGCAATGCCGCGGCGGCGACGTGCTGGGCACGCTCGCGCGCGCACTGGGCGAATGGACACCGGGCGAACGCGCGGTGTTTTCGCCGGCGCAGATGGCACACCTGCCAGAGTGGCTGCAGCAGCCCACCTGGCTGCATGCGGCCATCGACGCGGCCGTGCGCCAATGCGCCCCAGCGCGCGACAGCGCACAGACCCAGCACCATCTGCTGCTGGTGATCGACCATGCCGAAGCAATGGTGGCCACGCCCGGCATCACCACCGCCGATCGCGCTGCGCTTGCTGCGGCCTTGCAGGCAATGTGCGCCAGTACGCATGTGGCCGTGCTGATGGGCACCCGCAGCGATTTTTATCCGCGCCTGATCGATGCGTTGCCAGACATCGTCGAGCTCAAACGCGGCGATGGGCATGTGGATCTGCTGCCGCCAGGCGATGGCGAGATCGGCCAGATCATCCGCGTGCCGGCGGCAATGGCGGGGCTGCGCTTCGAAGAAGACCGCAACGGCGCCGGCCGCCTGGACGATGTGCTGCGCGATGCCACCACACGCCAGCCCGATGCCTTGCCGTTGCTGCAACATCTGCTGCATGCCTTGCACGCACAACGCAGCGACGACGGCTTGCTGACGTTTGCGGCGTATCGCGCCCTGGGCGGGCTGGAAGGCGCACTGGCGCATCATGCCGAGCACACCTTCCGCGCATTGCCCGGCGATGCGCAGGCCTCGCTCGGCGAGGTGCTGACCCTGCTGAGCGTGATCCACCCCGACAGCGATGCAGTGACCGCGCGGCGTGCGCTGTGGGCGGCATTGCCGGCAAGCAGCGCAGCGCGCGTGCTGGTAGATGCGTTCGTGCATGCGCGCCTGTTCGTCAGCGAGCTGGTGGCCGGAGACCCGGGCTTTGCGGTCGCCCACGAAGCGGTGTTGCGGCAATGGCCGCGCGCGGCCGAGTGGATCCATGAAAATCGCCGCCTGCTGCAGGCGCGCAAACGCCTGCAACTGGCCGCGCAACGCTGGGCCGCCGAAGGCCGCCGCACCGACCACCTGCTCAACAGCGGCCGCCCGCTGAGCGAAGCCCGCGAGGCGGCGCGGCGCATGCCGCAGGACCTGGATACCCTGGACCACGCATTCCTGCACGCCTGCGAGCGCTCGCAACGCCAGCGCCGCGGCCTGTACGCCGCCGCCGCCGCCTTGCTGGTGGTGCTGGCCAGCGCCTCGCTGCTGCTCGGCTGGCAGGCACGCCAGGCCCAGCAAGTGGCCGAACAACGCCGCGACCAGGCGCAGCAACTGGTGGGCTACATGCTGGGCGACCTGGCCGAGCAGTTGCGGACCGTGGGCAACCTGACATTGCTCGACAGCGTGGGCAGCCGGTCGCTGCGCTATCTGGAAGATTTGCCTAGCGCCAGCATGCACACCGGTGATTTGATCAACCACGCGCGCGCCCTGCGGACCACCGGCGAAGTGTTGATGAACCAGGGCAAGGTCAAAGAGGCCCATGCCGCGTTCACGCGTGCCGCCGCTACCGCCGAACAGGCGCGCATGCGGGCGCCAGATGCATTGGAAGCGCATGCGGAAACCGGTCAGGCCGCGTACTGGCTCGGCTATCTGGCGTATCAGGCCAAGCAGCTGCCGTCGGTGCGCACGTACTGGTCGCAGTATCTGGCGGCTTGCGAACACCTGATACGCGCAGCTCCGCAGGATCCGCGCTGGCAGCTGGAGTTGTCGTATGCGCTCAACAATCTGGGCACATTGTCCAAAAGCGAAGGTCACGCAACTGCGGCGATCGAGTTGTTTGCGCGTTCCATCGCACTCAAGAGTCAAGTATTAGCGCGCACGCCACATAACGCGGCCGTGCGGTACGAACTTGTCGATAGCCTGTCCTGGCTAAGCCTGGCGCAGGAAAATCAGGGCTTGCTGGCGCCAGCAGAACAAGGCTACCGCGAGCAGATCGCGGTGCTGCGCGTGTTGGTGAAGAACGATCCGGATGCCGATTCATGGCGACGGCGCATGGCTACCTCGTTGCTACGCACCTCCAATCTGGCGCTGGCGCGCGGCCAGCTTGCGCAGGCGCAGGCAGACGCGCAAGCCAGCGTACAGATACTCAAACCGCTGGTCGCGCAGCAGCCGGACAACCGGACGTGGCAACGCGATCTGGCGCATGCCTACGCGCAGGCCGGTTGGGTCGCCGCGCTGGACGGGCACGCAGACGCGGCCACCCAACAACTCGCACAGGCGCGGCAAACGCTGGCAGGCGTGCTACAGCTCCAGCCGCTGCCGGAGTGGCAATGGCTGGACGCCATCATCGCGCTGCGGTTGAACCAGGTGCAGGGGCTGCATGGCAGCAACCAGACGTCCAGCCTGGCGACGATCGTGGCGCGGCTGGACGCCTTGCATCGGGCCAGGCCCGCCGATCTGCTAGGTGTCTCGTCGCTGGCGCATGCCCTGGTTTGGTATGGCGAACAACTGGACGCCAGCGGCGATCACGTTGGTGCACGCGCGGCCTGGCAGCGCGCGGTGGCAGTGGTCGGCGTCGATATCGGCAATAGTCGCGACAAGACCTTGCTCGACCCATGGATTCGCGCACAGATCCATCTGGGTCAGCGCTCTGCCGTTTCGCAACAGCTCGGATGGCTGTATCAAGCGGGCTACCGCCACCCGGGATTCGTTTCCCTCTATGCCCCGCTCTTCAAGGAATTACCAACGTCATGACGGACTCCAAGATCATCCCCATCGAACTGACCGTGGCGCACGTGGCCTTCGGCGGCAATACCGGCAGTGGCGCCTACTTCTACAGCTTCTCGCCGGATCTGCTCATCTGTGGCAAAGGCGAACAGGGCGTGATCCTACGCTATGCGTTCTGCAAGTCGGTGCCTCACCACTTCAAGATCATCAGCCTGCTGAATTCGGATGCGACGGGGCAGATCGGCCCGCAGCAGATCGACCCCGACGGTCGTGGTGTGCAGGTGGTCAATGCCAATAAAGAACGGACATTGATCTTTTTCAGCGTGGTGGTGAAAGACACCCACACCGGCGCGCATTTCAGCTGCGACCCCCAGGTCGGCAACGATCCAGAAATTTCACCGCAGGAATTTGGCCGTAGCTGACAGGCAGACACCTTCCCGTCCGATGGTTCCCCGCCGGACGGGAGCACGCCGGGCGATCGACGGATAGCGCAGTCGCAACCTGGCGGCATGTCCGCTCGCTACAGCCGGTGAGGAAGAGAAAAAGAGTAGCGCTGCACCGGATGTCCTGTGCGCGCGATGCGCCTTCATGCGGGCGATCAGTTGGTGTCCCGAACGTAGGTATCGATTGCCTTGGGCGTCAGGGCAATCACCCGACCGGCAGGAAAATTGGATATCGCATAGTTGTCTGGCGCATCGCTTCTGAAAGGCAAATCGGATGACCACGCCCCTTTTTCCAGCATCGGCGCCTCGACGGTCACGATCACCGGCCATGCCGGGGCCGGTACCCGCGCAATCAGGGCCACCGGTTTGGCCGAACTTGCGTGGCCGACGCGCCAAGCCTTGCCGACAACCCTCCTCATCCAAGCGCCTGGTCGGCCGATCGCAGGCGTGGGCAGCAGCTCCCTGCACAACCGACCCGCATCCCACGACGACGCGCATGTCGCGTTCGGCGACCGCTTGGGGCGGCAACGCTGCGCGGGACCAGCTGATCGACAATTCGGCCTGGGTCGACGCGCCCGAGGCGCTGGTGGACAGCACGACGATCAACACGAACCACGACCGGGCCAGGCGCACGACGGACTCCGTAGCAGACCGGAGCGCGGCGCGTCCCCGAGCAGCCTTGATGGCCGCCGGATCACCTTCGTGCATGCCCGCGCGCTGGACCTGACGGCAACCTTACGGTTGCTGGTCGCCTACTCCGAAACTTGAAAAATTCGTTCAGAACAAAAATTTGCTACACCTGGACGGGCGTTTCGACAGGCCCCGACAGATCGGCCGGGCCGCGGTGGCGCCGGACTGGCGTACCGCCTGCTGCGTTCGCTGTGGATACCCGGACCGCGCTGCGGCGAGGTTGCCGTCGCCGCAGCGTCCCTGGCGGATCGCGTCCGCCAGGGACCGCCGTTCAGTCCGCGATCTTCTTGCAGTCGTTCAAGGTGCTGGTTGCGTTTTTCAGCGCGAGTGCGTGCCCCGGCTGGCCGTCCTCGATCTCTTTGATCAGCGCGGCCATGGCGCTCCTGCCCTGCTGTTTCCAGTTCTTGTAGCTCGGCCCCGTCTTGAACGAATTCAGGTCCCTGAACGTGCTGTCGAACGCACCATTGATCAGGGTGCGCCGGTCCACGCAGTTCTGCCACGCAGCCAGGCGCAAGCGGTTGGCGTCTTTGCCGGCCGCCTTCTGGCACGCCAGCGCATCGCAGGCAGTCGGACCATGCAGGCCCGCATTCTGGTCCACGCAGGTGCTGCGCTTGGTGTCGTAAGGGATCAGCTGACAACCTTTCAGCTTGGAGCGCCTGATCACGTCGGTTTCGGAGACGTCGATGCTCTTGAACAGCGCCTGCGGCGGCGTCGCGGGCGCGGAACGCGGGACGGGCGCGCTGCATGCCGCGAACAGCATCGACAACATCAACAACACAAACTTACGGAACGAGCTCATGGCGGTGGTCCTGGTCGGAGGCCGGAGTGCGCGATGCGGTCTCCGGGCGGCGCAAGGGCCGCCGCGCCACCCTGTCGGCAACCCGCCGCGCACACCTGACCGGCAGCTTACGGTTGCGGCCCGCGCGTTCGGCCGCTCGTCTCGCACGCTGGCGCCGGCGCCGCCCCCAATGCCGCTACACCACCAAATTGCTTTTTGGATCAGTTACTTGCATTCGGGCAGGTTGCGGTAAGGCGGCGCCGAGGCAGGGTCCGGCACGGTGGATGGCGTCCGGCTCCGTGCCAACCGGACGCCACCGCCATGCCGGCGGCCCCAGGCACCTGCCGCGGCGACCGTCGCGATCCACCGAGACACACCCATGCTCACCCGTACCGACACTGTTTCCCATACCCGGGCCACCGAAGAACACGATTCCCCGGTGTCGCTGTTCCGACAGACCGCCTTGCAACGCCGCCAAGCCGATACCGGCGCGCTGCTGGCCGCGGACTACGACCAGAAGCCCTGGGGCCTGCTATACCGCGCGCTGACCGACGCCATCGGGGCCAGCCCGGATAACTTCCAGATGGTCTATCCGTTCACCACCTGGGCCTGGCCGTTGCAGCAGCCCGGCTTTATCGGCACCGCGCAGTACGATTTCTGCTCCACATCGCCGCAATGGAGCGCGGTGGGCGCCTTCGTCTCCAGCGGCGACCGCCTCAACCAGGCTTACCAGGAATTTCTCAATGTGATTCCGGCGGCGACCGACGACGCCTCGCTGCGACAGCAGATCAAGGCCGCCGACGACGCGGTGACCGCCGCCAGCAATGGGTACACCATCGCCTACAACCAGGCGCGGTCGGTGTACCAGGACGAGGTCGCCGATAACACGCCGACCTTCACCGATTGGCTGGGGTCGCCGGCCGGCGCCGGTTGGCAGACCAAAATCGCCAGTACGCAGACCAAGATGCTGCAGGCGCAGGTGACCTACAACGCACTGGTGGCGCAGGCCAACACACCGGGTCTGGGCGAGGCGCAGAAGCAGATGGCCAACCAAGACTTCTACGCAAAGCTCAACGACCCGGCTCTGTCTAAGTTCCCGTCGGTGCCGAACTGGTCGGTCGCGCAGAGCGCCAGCGAATGGGTCGATGCCGTGCAAGCCGGCCAGGGTCCGGCGGGCGCCACCATGGGCTTCAGCAGCCGCGATGCCTCATACGACTACAGCAAGACCTGGGCCGGCGGGTCGGCCAATATCCGCCAGTTGTTCTGGGAGGTGCGCGTGGCCGGCAAGTGGGAGCGCATCAACGAGTTCGAGACCGACAATGAACTCAACGTCTCGGTGGAGTTCGAGGCGCTGGACCTGATCCAGATCCAGCCCAGCGATTGGTACAACGGCCCATTCGTGCGCAGCAAGCGCAGCGGCCCGTTTGTGAAGGGCTACAGCGCCTTCGGCGAAGGCGGCACCCAGGCCGTATTCGGCGAGAAGGGCTTCTTCGGCCTGCTCAAGACGGGTATGTATGTGGGCTACAAGCCGACCTTCACCATTACCACCAGCAAGGCGTCCTTCACCAAGTTCTCTGAGAAGTTCAAGGCCTCGACCGGACTGCGCATAGGGCCGTTCACCTTCGAGGCCGAAGGCGGCAGCGAGAAGGCAGGGTGGAGCCTGAGCGAGTCCGGGCAAAGCTTCACCGGGACCACAACCTCCGAGCAGCCGCTGATCGTCGGGGTTGCAATCTCCAAGCTGCCGCCGGAGTAATTGCCGGCCGTCGCTGCATGCGCGGCGCCGCAGCTGCGGTGCCGCGTTTTGCGTTTTTGGTTGCGCTGCGGGGAATGGAACGGCGGGCGCGCCGGCTCAAATCACCCGCAGCGTGATCGCCTTCAACACCGCCCGGGTGCGGTCGCGGGTGCCGAGCTTTTCCAGAATGGTGGAAATGTAGTTCTTCACCGTGCCTTCGGCCAGGAACAGGGTGCGGGCGATCTCCTTGTTGGAATAGCCACCGGCGAGCAGGCGCAGGATCGCCACCTCGCGCTCGCTGAAGGTCTCGCGCGGGGGCTGCTGGTCGCGGAACTGGTAGCGGGCGCGCACCGGGTCGGTGCTGACCGGCTGCAGCAGGGTCTCGCCGTTGGCCACGCGTTCGATCGCCTCGCGCAGGTCTTCCGGGGCGGCGTCCTTGAGCAGGAAACCTTGCGCGCCGGCCTCGGTCGCCCGCAGCAGCAGGTCGCTGTCGTCGAAAGTGGTGAGCAGCAGCAACGGGGTGCGGTCGCCACGGTCGCGGAGGTGTTGCAGCGCCTGGATGCCGTCCAGGCCGGGCATGCGGATGTCGCTGAGCACCACGTCCACCGTGTTGATGACGAGCGCGTCCAGCAGGCTCTGGCCGTCGTCGGCCTCGCAGACCACCTCCACGCCCTGCTGCTGCAACAGCGCGCGCAATCCGGCGCGCACCAGCACCTGGTCGTCGGCCAATGCGATACGGCGCGCGCTCATGCCGGCAACCTCGCGGTCAACTGCATGCCGCCGTGCGCGGCGCGGCCGAGCTGCAGTTGGCCATGCAAGGCCGCCAGCCGCTCGCGCATGCCGGCGATGCCGTTGCCCTCGCGGATCTGCTCGGCGCAGTGGCCGTCGTCCTGGATGTCGATGTGCAGCTGGCCGTCATGGGTCTGCAGCGACACCTGCACGGTGTCGGCCTCGCCATGGCGCGCGGCATTGGTCAGCGCTTCCTGTACCAGCCGCAGCAGGGCTTCGGCGATTTGCGGGTCGCTCACGCGTACGGCCGGGTCGATCTGCAGCTGCAGCACCGGTTTGGGAAATGGCGCAGCCAGGGCATGCAGCGCGGTGTGCAGATCCAGCCCGGCATCGTCGCGCAACGACTGCACCACGCTGCGGATGTCGCCAAGCAACTTACGCGCAAGGCCTTCCAGCATCGCCAGCTCCTGGCGCGGCGCCAGCGTGGGGTCGGCACGCAGCAAGCGCAGATGGATGCTCATCGCGGTGAGTTTGTGCCCGGCCACGTCGTGCAGCTCGCGCGCCAGGCGCAGGCGCTCGGCATCGCGCGCACTGTCGGCCAACAGCGCGCGGGTGGCCAGTAGATCGGCGTTGACGTACGCCAAGGTGTCGCGCGCACGCTCGGCACTGCGCGCGTAATGCGCGGTGAGTGCGGCAAAGGCCTGGAAACCGGCATAGATGCTGACGATCGACCAGGCGCGATCGAAGCCTGCGTGCACCAGCACCGCGTACATGCCCGCATTCAATACCAGTGCCAGCAGCAGCACGCGCAACGGCGGCCAGGCCATCCCTGCCTGCGCCACCAGCAACACCAGCAGCACCGGGGCCGTGCCGGCATGCGGCTCCATCCACACCAGCAGCAGCGCCATGACCGCTTGCAGCAGCAGCGCGCCGTTGCGCAACGCAGGCAGCGGCCGCAACAGGGAGTGCAGCAGAAACAACGCGGTGAAGCCGGCCAGCACGCCCCAGCGCCAGGCGCCGTGTGGCGAGGCATCGGGCATGAACGACAGCGCCACTGCAGCAATGGTGAACGCACCGGCCAAACGCAGGGGATGCAGAAGATGCGGCAGGGAAGAGTTCATGCGGCGATGCTGACGGCCGCGCGGCCACTCTGCAATGGCGCGCATGTAGAAAGTGACTTCCGGCAGGTGGGATCGATGATCTGCGGCCCCTGGCATGGGTGCAGCGGGTGCGCACACCGGCATCACCAACCCACCCCATCGCCAAGGAGTTACGCCATGTCTGCTTCCAGTCTGTTTGTTGCGCTCAATCTGGTCTGGGGCGGCTATGAGCTGCTGCTCAGCCGTCGCCGCCGTGCCAGCGATGGCGGCGCGCTCAATCGGGGCACGCTGCAGCAGTTGTGGCGGGTGCTGTCTGCGGCAGTGGCGGCTGCGGTGGTGCTGGCCTACAGCGGCCTGGCGCATTGGCCGCAGGGCTGGGGTGCCTCGCTGCAGTGGGCCGGCTGCGCCTTGATCGGCAGCGGGCTGGCGTTGCGCGTGTGCGCCATCCAGGTGCTGGCACGCTGGTTCACGGTGGATGTGACCATCCAGCCGGATCACCAGCTGGTGCGCCGCGGCCCGTATCGCTGGCTGCGCCACCCGTCCTATACCGGCGCGCTGCTGGCGTTCTACGGGCTGGCATTGGGCATGGGCAACGCGTTGTCGGTGGCGGCGCTCGTGGTGCCGGTGACCCTGGTGTTCCTGCACCGCATCCGCATCGAAGAAGCCGCGTTGCAGCGCGCCCTCCCGGTGGCTCACCCGGCGCATGCGAAGCAGAGCCATCGGTTGCTGCCGTTGGTGGGGTGAGCACAATGCTGCCATGCAGCCGATAGCATGCTGCTCGCCAGACGGCTCGCACACCTTCGCAGCAGCGCCATCCACCTGCTGCACCGATCGCCTTACACTCGGCGGCTCCCCTCGCAGCCGCAGTCCCGTCTTCGATGATCATTTCCGCCGCTTCCGACTACCGCGCCGCTGCGCAGGCGCGCCTGCCGCCCTTCCTGTTCCATTACATCGATGGCGGCGCGTATGCCGAGCACACCTTGCGGCGCAATGTCTCGGATCTGGCCGATATCGCGCTGCGTCAGCGGGTGCTGCGCAACATGACGGACCTGAGCCTGAGCACCGAGCTGTTCGGCGAAACGCTGGCGATGCCGGTGGCCTTGGCGCCGGTCGGGCTCACCGGCATGTACGCGCGGCGCGGCGAGGTGCAGGCCGCGCGCGCGGCGGCGGCGCGCGGCATTCCGTTCACCCTGTCCACGGTGTCGGTGTGCCCGATCGAAGAAGTGGCGCCGGCCATCAGCCGGCCGATGTGGTTCCAGCTGTACGTGCTCAAGGACCGCGGCTTCATGCGCAATGCGCTGGAGCGTGCCAAGGCGGCCGGGGTGACCACGCTGGTGTTCACCGTGGACATGCCCACGCCCGGTGCGCGTTACCGCGATGCGCACTCGGGCATGAGCGGGCCCAATGCCTCGCTGCGGCGCATGTTGCAGGCGGTGACGCACCCGCGCTGGGCGTGGGATGTGGGCCTGCTCGGCAAACCGCATGATTTAGGCAATATTTCCGCTTATCGCGGCAGCCCCACCGGCCTGCAGGATTACATCGGCTGGCTGGGCGCCAACTTCGACCCGTCCATTGCCTGGAAAGACCTGGAATGGATCCGCGAGTTCTGGACCGGGCCGATGGTGATCAAGGGCATCCTGGACCCGGACGATGCGCGCGATGCGGTGCGTTTCGGCGCCGACGGCATCGTGGTCTCCAACCATGGTGGGCGCCAGCTCGACGGCGTGCTGTCCAGTGCGCGCGCGTTGCCGGCGATTGCCGATGCAGTGAAGGGCGAACTGAAGATCCTGGCCGACTCGGGCATCCGTAGCGGGCTGGATGTGGTGCGCATGCTTGCGCTCGGTGCCGATGCGGTGCTGCTGGGCCGCGCCTTCGTCTATGCGCTGGCGGCCGGTGGGCAGGCCGGCGTGGAAAACCTGCTGAGCTTGATCGAAAAGGAAATGCGCGTGGCGATGACCCTGACCGGCACGCATTCGATTGCCGAGATCAGCGCCGATGCGTTGAGCCGGGTGACGCGCGAGCAGGCGGGCTCGGTATCGCCCTAGCGGCCGCATCCTGGTGGATGTTGTCGCAAGGGCAGGCAAAACGCTGAGCGGTCGAACGTGCGGTTCACTCACCGCTCGCGGAACACGCCGCCAACCCGTCCATGAGGGACCGCTGGCGGCATCCATGCCTGCGTATGCCCGCCTACCCTGCCTTGCGCCTCGGCGCAGCGGCCTTGGCGGCGGTCTTCTTGCTGGCCTTGCCTGCAGTTTTCTTGACGGCCTTCTTCGCAGCCTTCTTGGTTGCGGTCTTTTTCGCAGGCGCGCTGGCCGCTTCGGCCGTACTGGCCTTCTTTGCCGGCGTACGCGTATTGGCCTGCAGGCTTTTTTGCAGCAGCGACATGAAATCCACCACGTTGGTGGTGGCGTCTTCGTGTTGCGTTGGCTCTACATCCACCGTGGTGGTGCCGCCCTTGTCCTGGATGCGCTTGCGCAGGATCTTTTCCAGCTTGCCGCGGAACTCATCGTGATAATCCTCCGGCTGCCAGCTGCCGGACATCGATTCGATCAGCTGCTTGGCCATCTCCTGTTCCTTGGGCGTGATGCGGTACTCGCCCACTGCACCGGCCGGCAGCTTGAAATCCTGCGGGTCCACCACTTCCTGCTGGTAGCGCAGCAGCAGCAGGATCAACGCATCGCCATGCGGCATCACCGCCGCCAGATATTCGCGGGTGCGGATGACCACTTTTGCGATGCCCACCTTGCCGGTGTCGCGCAAGGTCTCGCGTAGCAACACATAGCCTTTTTCCGCTTTCTTGCCGGGCACCAGGATGTAGGGCTTTTCGAAATAGCGCGGGTCGATGTCGGCGGCGTCGACGAAGGTTTCCACCTCCACGGTTTCGTGGCTTTCCGGCGAGGCCGAGCGAATATCCTGCTCTTCGACGATGACGTAGCTGCCCTTGTCGTATTCGAATGCCTTGACGATCTCCTTCCACGGCACTTCATCGCCGGTATCGGCATTGACGCGTTCGAACCGGATCGGCTTCTTGTCACGCGAATCGAGCATGCGGAAATGCAGATCCACCTTGCGTTCGCCCGACATCAGCGCCACCGGCACATTGAGCAAGCCGAAAGACAGGGTTCCGGTCCAGATCGGTCGTGCCATCAGTGCGCTGCTCCATGGATTGCTGCATCGGGAATGTGGTCCAACGCCAGCCAGGCGTCCTCGACAATGGCGCGTACATGCGGCCAATCCAGCCGCGAGGCGCCACGCATGCTGTCCCACTGCGCGGCCAGGGCCTGCTCGCAAGCGGCATCCGCACCGCGCGGCCAGTCGGCGGCGTGGGTGATGCGCGCGAACGCATAGGCCGGCGACAAGTCACGCCAGGTGGGTCCGCCACGCCGGCGGCGACGCTGGTAGTCGGCCAGGCTGTAGCACTGGAAGTCCTGCGCCACACCCACCGTGTCCGGCACCCGCGATTTCCGATGCGCGCGCGTAGGCGGTACCGGGTCGACATGGGCACTGAACAGGCGACGATCGGGACGGCGGTCCAGGGGGCGCATGGGCGGCTCCACGGTGCGGCATGGGGCTGACATCAGTAACGCCGCCGCCGTGAGCCATGCGTGAGAAATGCGCATGCACGTTGCGATTTGCGTGTTCTTCACCGCAGGCGCGGTGAACTGCGGCTTCTACTTGTTTCAGGAGCACGCCATGTCCCGCGACCCGCTACGTGACCAGCCCACCCAACCCGGCGAACAGCATGGCAAGCGCGATGCCGAACATTACGAAGACCGCGGTGCCGGCGACGCACCCGGGCGCCTGATTCCTGCCGATGGCAAGACGCCGGCCAAGAAGCCGGGAACTGCGCCGTCGACGGCGACGGGGGACTAAACCGCCAACAACGCGTAGGGTGCAGTCGTCAGATGCGGGCAGACATTGCGGCAGCGCCGCCCTGCATGCCGCATCATCCGGGCACCACCTGCCCTGCCCGGATGGCGATGAGTGCAATCGTTGTGTCGGCCGCTCCAGGCGCGTGGTGTGCGGGTTTCTTGTTGGAGGGATGTTGTCGAAGGCAAACCAGCTGGCGTCAACCTGCTGCGTGGCGAGAATTGCTGATCGCACGGCCACTGCCTACGCCCGGCCGGCGCGCTGCAAGCGAGCGAATTGGTCATCGTCAAACAGCCGCGACCGCACCAGGAAGCGCACGCCTTCGCCGTTTTCCAGCGAGAACATGCCGCCGCGCCCCGGCACGACATCGATGATCAGCTGGGTGTGCTTCCAGCATTCGAATTGCGGCGCGCTGATGTAGAACGGCGCGCCGCCAATCTCGCCCAGCAAGACGTCGCGGTCGCCGACGAGGAACTCGCCGACTGCAAAACACATTGGCGAGGAGCCGTCGCAACAGCCCCCGGATTGATGGAACACCACATCGCCGTGCCGCGCGCGCAGCGTGTCGATCAACTGCAGTGCCGCCAGCGTGGCTGTCACCTGCGCCGGTAATTCCACTCGCGTGTCGCTGTCCTGCATGGACCGATTCCCGCGGCCAGCTGCGGCCGCCATGCCGCGCACGATACGCCTGCGCGCGTAGCGGCGTGCATACACCCTCGATGCGGACACGCGGTGCCTGCATTGTGTCTGGCGTGCCGCCCGAACAGGCGGCCCGCCGTCGGCTCAAAAGAACCCCAGCGCCTTCGGCGAATAACTCACCAACAGGTTCTTGGTCTGCTGGTAATGGTCGAGCATCATCTTGTGATTCTCTCGCCCGATGCCCGACTGCTTGTAGCCGCCAAACGCAGCATGTGCCGGATAGGCGTGATAGCAGTTGGTCCACACGCGGCCGGCCTGGATTGCGCGGCCCATGCGATACAGGCGCGATGCGTCGCGGCTCCACACGCCGGCGCCCAGGCCGTACAGCGTGTCGTCGGCAATCGCCAGCGCCTCGGCTTCATCCTTGAAGGTGGTCACCGAGACCACCGGGCCGAAGATCTCCTCCTGGAACACGCGCATCTTGTTGTGGCCCTTGAACACGGTCGGCTTGACGTAGAAGCCCTTGGCCAACTCGCCGTCGAGCGTGTTGCGCTCGCCGCCGATCAACACTTCGGCGCCTTCCTGCTTGCCGATGTCGATATAGGACAGGATCGTTTCCAGCTGCTCGCTGGAAGCCTGCGCACCGACCATGGTGTTGGGGTCGAGCGGGTTGCCCTGCTTGATCGCGGCCACGCGCTTGAGCGCCTTTTCCATGAACTTGTCGTAGATCGATTCCTGGATCAGCGCATGCGACGGGCAGGTACATAGGCTTTACAGCAGCGGGTAAAGGACGGCCCAGGCGCGCGTACGGCGCGCGGAATGGCGTCTACCACGCATACGCTTCGGTTCCTGTGCGCCGTCCACACCGCCTGACGACTGCTCGCCAGGTGTTGTTGCCCGCTCATGGTCAGGCTGGTCTGCCCATCACGCGCTACGGCTTGTCAGCCACCCCCACTGCATCGTGCCTTGCGGCTGTTTCGATGGGTATGGGCTCTTCCGCCGGCACCTGGCAGTCGGCTACCGTTTGCTGCCGGTACGCGCGCAGCTGCCATGCGGCGCTGGCACCGGCCTGCGCCCAGGCGTAGACCCAGCGATAGCGTTGGCCGGCATTGCAGGCGTCGATGCTGATCTCGTCGCGCGGCTGGCCACGCACAGGCAGCGGGGCCGTGTTAGTCGCGGTATCGGCACGCGTGCTCAACGGACGATCGAACAGAGCGGTGCTGATGCGCACCGGGCCTAACGCGGCGGCAGCGGCCGGCGGCGGTGTTTGCCTGGGCTGTGTACTCAGTCTGGATTGCTGCTGCAGCCAGGCGTGTATTTTTGCGATGGCGGGGGAGCCGGCTGGATAGTCGCGCACGATGCGCATATCCACGTGGTCTGCCCACGCTGCGCTGCAGACCAGCAGGCCGGCCGATATCGCCGAAGCCATCATCTTTCGTTTCCACATCCTCATCGTCGCACTCCATGCCGTGAATGAGTGGCAGAATTTAGCATGCCGCTTCCACAGTCTCCGGTCTCACGGCCGACCATCATGCTGGTGCGGTATGGCAGGGTGGTATGTGTTATCGGGAAGGCTTCATCGCGCCCGGGGGCGCTCCTGCAACGCCAGGGTGCGTGTTGTCGTGCGGGGCGTCGGTGGCTTGCTCACCCACCATAATCCCACTGCAGCCCCACCGTGTAGGTGCGGTCAGGACCCGGCTCGTAGTAGCGCCCATTGCCGTCGTTGACGATCACCGAGCCGACGTACTGGCGGTCCAGCGCGTTGTCGATGCGCGCGAAGGTGCGCAGTGCGCCATACGTGGTAGTCCAGCGCCGCGAGGCTTCCAGATTGAGCAAGGCATAGCCGGGTGCGCGCTCGGTGGCCAGGTCGTTGACCACGGTGGCGCCGGAGGCCACCGATTCGGCGGCGAACTGCCATTGCGCGGGCTGCCACTGCCAACGCGCGAACAGCTGCTGCCGCGGCACGCCCGGCAGGCGCGCGCCGCTGGCCACCGACGCGGTGGGGGTGGCGCAGCCGCTGCTGGCACAGGTGAGGTAGCCATCGCGCACGGTGGCGTCGACAAACGTATACGCCAACTGCACTTGCTGGGTGTCGCCAATTGGTTGCTGCCAACTCAACTCCGCGCCCTGGCGGCGGGTGGCACCGATGTTGCGGAAGGTGCTGCGGCCGTTGGTGTTGCTGGCCACCGCCAGCTCGTCGTCGGTGTCGGCGCGGAACAACGCGAACTCCACCGCTGCGCCGCTTTGCGCGCGCCACTTGCTGCCCACCTCGTAGTTGCGGCTTGTCGCCGCGCCCAGGTCCAGCGCCAGGCCGGCGCCGCCATCGTTGCGGTAGCCCAACTCGTTGAAGGTGGGCGTTTCGAAACCGCGACCGACCGAGGCATAAAAACGCAGATCTTCGTCGGCACGGAACACGATGCCGGCCACCGGCGTGGTGGCCGAATAGTCGCGTTGGCCGCTGTCGTCGGGATTGCGCCCAATGATGTAGTGGTCGTCCGAATCGAAGCGCACCTGGCTATGGCGCACGCCCAGCAGCGCGGACCAGCGCTCGCTCCACTGCCACCACAGCTGCGCGAACTGGTCGATGTTTTCCACCTGATCGCGCTGGTTGCGGCGCAATGCGCCCTTGACGCCCAGCGTGTCGCCGACGAAGTTTTCGTAACCGGTGCGGTGCTGCCGCTGGCGATCGACATTGGCGCCGACAGTCAGCTGCAATGGCCGGCCCAATGCCTGCCCTTGCCAGGCCCAGCGCGCATCGGCGCCTTCGTAATTGCTGTCCAGATCGATCACGCCGCCCGAATGCAGCGGGTTGCGCTGCACCGCGACCGGGATCGCCAGATACTGCTCCACGCTGCGCTGCCCGCCGTAGGCCATCAAGCGCAGCGTCTGGTTGTCGAATTGCTGGGTGAAGATCGCCCCGGCCTGCGACTGACGCACCGATTTGCGGGTGTTGAACTGGGTCGCCACCGAAGTGGCTTGCGCCGGGTCGGCGTTGAACTGGGCGCGGGTCAGGCCGAGCGGGTCCTGCGCATCCGGTGCGTCCAGGTAATTGAGCACCAGGTCCAGCCGGCTGCCTTCGGCCAGGTCGAACCCGAGCTTGGCATTGACCGATTCGCGCCTGGCGCGGCTATGGTCGCGAAAGCCATCGGTTTCGAAATGATTGGCGGCCAGGTTGTAGTGCACCGCGCCCTGCTGGCCGAGCAATTGCGCGCCCGTGTTGACGGTGGCATTGCTGCCATAGGTGGCGCGCAGCCGCCATGGGTCGTTTGGGGCGCCATCCGCACTCCACAGCTGCAGCACGCCGCCGGACGAGTTGCCGTACAACGCCGAAAACGGGCCGCGCAGCACTTCCACCCGCTGCGCGCCCAGCACGTTGAAGTGCGAGAGCTGGCCCTGGCCGTCGGGCATGCTGGCCGGGATGCCATCCACCAGCAGCCGTACCCCGCGCACGCCGAAGGTGGAGCGCGCGCCGAAGCCGCGGATCGACAGCTGGGTGTCCTGCGCGTAGTTCTGGCGGTCGCGCGCCACAAGCCCGGGGATGCCGTCCAGCAGCTCGGACACCTGCGCGCCGCGCCGGTTGTCGTCGTCGGCCGACACCACGGTGAACGAGGCCGGCAGGTCGAAATCGTCCACCCCGTGCACACGGGCGGCGTCTACCTGCACGGCGGGCAAGCGCTGGTTCGGTGCGGATAAGGGCAGCGCCGGTTCGGCGGCCAGGGCGAGCGGCGCGAAGCCACCGGCGAACAGGCCGCACGCAGCGGCCAACAAGGTGAGTCTGAGCATGGGAGTAGTGTCCCTCATCCGTACTGTAGCCGCATCGTTGCGTACGGAACGGAGCATGCTACGCCGGCCATGGGCTGCTACGATGAAGTGGTTTGGTCCAGCAGCGGCCAACGATCCGGAAGTACCCCACTCTTTCGTCCTTCAGCGAGTCATGCCGTGTCCTTCTTTGCAAACGTGGAACAGGTTCCAGGCGATCCCATCCTGGGCCTGACCGAGGCCTACAACGCCGACAGCCGCCCCAACAAGGTCAACCTGGGCGTGGGCATCTATTACGACGAAAACGGGCGCATCCCGCTGTTGCGCGCCGTGCACAAGATCGAGCAGCAGCTCGCGCAGGAGGCCAAACCGCGCGGCTATCTGCCCATCGACGGCCTGGCCGCCTACGACAAGGCTACCCAGGAGCTGCTGTTCGGCGCCGAGTCGGGGCTGGTGGCCTCCGGGCGCGTGGCGACCTCGCAGACCGTCGGCGGCAGCGGTGCGCTGCGCGTCGGCGCAGACCTGCTCAAGAAGCTGCTGCCCACCGCCACCATCGCCATCAGCAACCCAAGCTGGGAAAACCATCGCGCGGTATTCGGCGCGGCCGGCTTCGAGGTGGTGGATTACACCTATTTCGATGCGGCCAGCCATGGCCTGAACTTTGGCGGCATGCTCGCCGACCTGGCAAAACTCGAACCGGGCACCGTGGTGCTGCTGCACGCCTGCTGCCACAACCCCACCGGCGCGGACCTGACCAAGGACCAGTGGAAGCAGGTTGCCGGCGTGCTGAAAGAGCGCAACCTGTTCCCCTTCGTCGACATCGCCTACCAGGGCTTCGACAAGGGCATCGAGGCCGATGCGTATGCGGTGCGTCTGCTGGCGGCCGAAGGCATCGACAGCTACGTGGTGGCCAGTTCCTATTCCAAGTCGTTCTCGCTGTATGGCGAGCGCGTGGGCGCATTGTCGGTGGTCTCGGCCACCGCGGCCGAAGCCAAGGCCGTGCAGTCGCAGGTCAAGCGCATCATCCGCACGATCTACTCCAGCCCGTCCACGCACGGCGCCGCCCTGGTGGCCGGCGTGCTGACCAGCCCGGAGCTGCGCGATCTGTGGGAGCAGGAACTGACCGAAATGCGCGAGCGTATCCACGCCCTGCGCGCGGGGCTGGTGGAAAAACTCGCCACGCTGGGCGCGCCGGAGTTCGACTTCATCCAGCGCCAGGCCGGCATGTTCTCGTACTCGGGCCTGACCAGGACCCAGGTGGACCGCCTGCGCGACGAGTTCGCGATCTACGCCGTCGGCACCGGCCGCATCTGCGTGGCCGCATTGAGCCAGCGCAACCTGGAATACGTGGCACAGGCCGTGGCGACTGTCAGCCGGGTGTGATCCAACGCGCCAGCTGACATCGGCCACAACGGCCAACTGAAAACCGGGAGCGCACACGCCTCCCGGTTTTTTTATGGCGTTGTGCCACGCGTTAGGGCGCGGCGCAGTGCGCAAGGTGGGCGCGGCATGCCAGCGGCCAACACGATCGGCAACACATGCGCGCATGTTCGATCAGTTTTGCTGCAAATCGCGCAGCAAGTGATCGAAATCTAACGGCGCAATGGCGACAATGGCGGCCCACTTCCTACAACAGGCTGCCCGTTCCCATGTCGCGTCCCTCGCTGACCCGCTTCCTGATCGAAGAACAACATGCCGGCCGTATCGATGCGGAATTGCGCCAGCTGATCACCATCGTTTCGCGTGCCTGCAAGCGCATCTCCATCGCCGTGAGCAAGGGCGCCCTGGGCGGCGTGCTCGGCGATGCCGGCACCGGCAACGTACAGGGCGAGGCACAGAAAAAGCTCGATGTGCTGAGCAACGACATCCTGCTCGAAGCCAATGCCTGGGGCGGCCATCTGGCCGCGTGCGCGTCCGAAGAGATGGACCATAGCCAGCCGGTGCCCGACCAGTATCCCAGCGGCGATTTCCTGTTGCTGTTCGACCCGCTGGATGGCAGCTCCAACATCGACGTCAACGTTTCGGTCGGCACCATCTTCTCGGTACTGCGCGCGCCCAAGGGCACCGAAAAGCCCGGCGACGAGCACTTCCTGCAACCGGGCACCCAACAGGTCGCCGCCGGCTACTGCATCTATGGCCCCAGCACCATGCTGGTGCTCACGCTCGGCCACGGCACCCACGCCTTCACCCTGGAGCGCGAGGAAGGCAGCTTCCTGCTGACCCAGGCCAACATGCGCGTGCCCGACGACACCGCCGAATACGCCATCAACATGTCCAACCAGCGCCACTGGGAACCGGCGATGCAGGCCTATGTGGGCGACCTGCTGGCCGGCAAGGACGGCACCCGCGGCAAGGACTTCAACATGCGCTGGATCGCCAGCATGGTCGCCGACGTACACCGCATCCTCACCCGCGGCGGCATCTTCATCTACCCCTGGGACAAAAAGGACGCATCCAAGCCCGGCAAGCTGCGCCTGATGTACGAAGCCAACCCGATGAGCATGCTGGTGGAGCAGGCCGGCGGCGCGGCCACCACGGGGCGCGAGCGCATTCTGGATATTCAACCGACGCAACTGCATCAGCGCGTGCCGGTGTTTTTGGGCTCGAAGAACGAAGTGGCCGAGGCCACGCGGTATCACCTGGAGGCAGATAAGGCCTGAGACTGGGGTTTTGTCTTAGAAACCGGCAGTCACGTGTTCCTCAAAGGCACCCGCGTACTGCGGGTGTCTCTTTACCCGACACCCCAACAACGCATCGGCGGAGAGGCCGGTTGAAGCAGTTGAAGATCCCGGCGGTCTGGTGCGTGCCCTCACAGTGTGGAGCGATACGTGGCTATCTCCGGTTTGCGCGTGCCAGCGAACAGCTGCGCATCAAGCAAGACCTGAGCTTCCAGCTGTCTCCTGCTGACTGCCCCCTCATCGGAACCGGCTTGCTGAGCGCGCATATCATTTTTTCTTCGAGGAAACCCGCGTGAGAGACGCCTTGCTCGCAACCGCACGCGCAATAAAAGTGAGTCTGGTCTTCTTGGGTTCGGTGCTGTTGTCATGCGTCGCCGCGACGATACTGAGCGGCTTTCTCATTGCTGTTGTCGTAGCAATGTCGGGCAGTGGCGGGATGGCGACTACATTTTTTCTGTATTACTGTTTTTTCGCATTTGGCATTGGCTCACCTTTCTTTCTTCTATTGGGTGTCCCAACGCTGCACTTTGTTCCTGGACTGAAGCATGCACATCCCTACAGTGCGGCAGTCGCTGGAGCAGCAATTGCGGGCGGCCTCTATCTACTCTTGCGCGTAATGCACGGGTCTTCAGGGCCATTCGACTCATTGGCCTCATCGGCCTCGTTTGTCGCTTTTCCATCGCTTTGGGCAGCAACTGCAAGCTGCATTTATCAGCGCACCAGAGAACTGAGATCTGCTGCGTGATTGCAGTGCCGGGCTCTGTCGGCAATCTCGTTTCAAAAATCCAGTCGCGGCTTTCTTGCGAGGGTGCAACCAGTTGGCGAACAGCTGCTTGTGTTCCTGCAGAGCAGGCTGCGCAACCAGGCACGCTCTGCCGAGAGCCGATTGCCTTGCTGGAAACATTCCTTGGTATTATCTCCCTGATTCGATCCAGTACCGAAGCTCGCAGGCTATAACGAAATGCTGATCTCATACGACTCTGCAATGCGCTTTATCGAAGCGTACAAAGCGGTGTTGTTGCATATCTTGGCCGATGCCAAGCTGCGAACAACCACGTCGATCCACCACAACCTGATCTCTGCCCGGACGTTTGCCTCGAAACACCCAGGCTTGCTCGGCAAGACCATCGATGCAATGGAAGCGGCCCAAGAGCCACTTGCGCCTTCGGTCGCCAGCGCTGTGCGAAGCATGCAGGTGAAGCAGTGGATTTACCTGCGGCAGACCACGCGCTATGCGGTCTTTCTCGACACCGATACCGACAATGCATTCGAAGTTCGGGCATTGACCGATCCGCTGAATGCAGTCGCTGAGGCTCCTCCGATCTTGGTCGAGACCGGCCTATTCCGCTACGAAGGCGTCGTGGTCTGTGATGGACTTCTGCTCAACACTATTTTCCTGGGGCGAGGCTACAAGGCCAGCTTCGACGCGAATTACACGCGCTTGCGTAAAGCTGGCCGGCTCTACAAAACAGCAGAGCAGTTCGAGCAGGTGTTTATGCCTGTGCAGCGTTGATGTACCTGCATAAGTGCCGCAGCGTGACGGCGACTGAAATGCGCCAGATCCGGGGCGTGCCGGTTGAAGACCTCACCGCTATCGGCACCGGCGTCGATCAACGCTTGCCCGGCGCCAGCGTGGCAATGCCGCGGGTGCGATTGGTCCCGTTGGATGACAGCCAATTGCATGGCGCGGCACCGGGTACGGGTAGAGGCCGCTGTTACGCCAGAAGCCACCGGCCTTGAAGCCAGTGCCGCCGCCTAGCGGCGCCATGTCGGTCTCGAAACCGTTGTGGGAGGCCCCGTTGGATGGTGGCGCGGCCGACACCGCGCTCCGGTTCGGTTATCGCAACCCGTCTTCCGATAGGCACGCGCGTGATGAGCTAAGTGTGTGCTAGCCAGCACTTGACCAATCGGGCCTGCGCGGTAAGTCTCGGGCAATGGCGTGCGGCACTGGCCACGCACGCATCGATCGGAGAGACCGCACGTGGACCGTCGTACCTTTCTCACCCTTTCCGGCATCGGTGCCGCCGGGTTGCTGCTGCCGCACACACGCCTGATCGCTGCAGAGCAACTGCTCACCCCTGCCGATGCGGCGCGCAACCGGCGCCTGGCCGACAGCGCGCTCACCACCGCCAAGGCCGCCGGTGCCAGCTACTGCGATGTGCGTGTGGGGCGCTATCTGCGCCAGTTCGTGATCACCCGCGAGGCGCAGGTAGAGAACGTAGTCAACGCCGAATCCAGCGGAGTAGGCGTGCGTGTGCTGGCCGATGGTGCATGGGGCTTCGCTGCCACCAATACGTTGACCAGCGACGGCGTGGCCACTGCCACGCGGCAGGCGGTCGCCATTGCCAGGGCGAATGCGCGCTTGGGCGGCACGCCGGTGCAACTGGCGCCGGTGACGCCGGCCGGGCAGGTCAGCTGGAAGACGCCGATCAAGAAGAACGCCATGGAAGTGCCGCTGCAGGACAAGGTGGCGCTGTTGATGGACGTCAACGCTGCGGCGCTCAACGCCGGTGCCACCTTCGTGGCCTCACGCATGTTCGCGATCAACGAGCAGAAATATTTCGCCAGCAGCGATGGCTCCTACATCGATCAGGACGTGCATCGTTTGTGGCTACCGTTCACTGTGACCGCAGTGGACAAGGCCAGCGGCAAGTTCCGCACCCGCGATGGGCTGTCTTCGCCGATGGGCATGGGCTACGAATATCTTGACGGCGATGCCAGCCAGAAGCACCGCCTGCCCGGCGGACTGGTCGGCTACGGCCACAGTTACGACGCGCGCGAAGATGCGATTGCCGCGGCCAAGCAGGCACGCGCCAAACTCACCGCACCGTCGGTGAAAGCCGGCAAGTACGATCTGGTGATCGACCCGAGCAATCTGTTCCTCACCATCCACGAATCGGTGGGCCACCCACTGGAGCTCGACCGCGTGCTCGGTTACGAGGCCAATTACGCCGGCACCAGCTTCGCCACGCTGGACAAGCGCGATGCCAGATTCCGCTGGGGCAGCGAGGCGGTGACCTTTGTCGCCGACCGCACACAGCCGGGTAGCCTGGGGGCGGTGGGTTACGACGATGAGGGCGTCAAGAGCAAGCAGTGGGAACTGGTGCGCGATGGCATCCTGGTCGATTACCAGTGCACACGCGATCAGGCGCACCTGCTCGGCAAGACGGCCTCCGATGGCTGCAGCTATGCCGATTCGTGGTCAAGTGTGCAGTTCCAGCGCATGCCCAACGTGTCGTTGGCGGCAGGCAAGCAACCGCTCGGCGTTGCCGAGATGATCAAGGATGTGGAGCGCGGGTTGTACATCCACGGGCGCGGTTCGTATTCGATCGACCAGCAGCGCTACAACGCGCAGTTCGGCGGGCAGTTGTTCTACGAAATCGAAAACGGCCAGGTCACGCGGTTGGTGGAAGATGGCGCGTATCAGATCCGCACGCCGGAATTCTGGAATGCCTGCAGTGCGGTATGCGATCAACGCGACTTCCGTCTGGGTGGTTCGTTCTTCGATGGCAAGGGCCAACCGAGTCAGGTCTCTGCGGTGTCGCATGGGTCATCCACCACACGCTTTGACGGCATCAACGTGATCAACACTGCGCGCTCGTTGGGTTAGGCGGACAACGTTTGCCCACCCGACGTCCCCCCATCCTGAGTAGCGGCCGGGTCTAGAGTCCGGGGTTGATGATATCGGTGTTGGCCAGCTGTTGGGCATACGCGGACGGGGTCATGCCGCCAATTGCTTTCTTGGGTCGCTCCTCGTTGTATTCGCGTCGCCAGCGCTCGATCTCGGTGCGTGCGTGCAGCAGTGTCGGGAACCAGTGCTCGTTGAGGCATTCATCGCGCAACCGGCTGTTGAACGATTCGACATAGGCGTTCTGATTCGGCTTGCCGGGTTGGATGAGTCGCAACTGCACGCCACGCGCATGCGCCCAGGCGACCATCGCCTTGCCGCAGAACTCCTTGCCGTTGTCGGTGCGGATCACCTGCGGCAAGCCGCGGCTGATGGCCAGCCGCTCCAGCACACGCGTCACGCCATGGCCCGAGATTGCACGCTCCACCTCGATGGCGACCGCTTCGTGTGTGGCGTCGTCCACGATCACCAGGCACTTGATCGCCCGGCCGTCGGCGGTGCGGTCGAACACAAAGTCCATCGACCACACCTGGTTGGCCTGCAATGGACGCAGCAACGGCTGACGCTCGCCCACTGGCACGTTCTTGCGCTTGCGGCGGCGGACTTGCAGCTGCTGCTCGCGGTACAAGCGCTCCACACGCTTGTAGTTCACCAGGCGCCCTTCCTGGCGCAGCTTGAGATAGATCATCCCCACGCCGTAGCGCTTGTGGCGATGCGCCAGTTCCACGATGCGCTCGCGTAGCGCAACGTTGCGGTCCTCGCGCGGGCAATAGCGCAGCGCACTGGCGCTCATGCCGATCGCGGCCAACGCGCAACGCTCGCTGGCCCCTCGCCCGATCCACTCGCGCACCAGCGCACGACGCGCCGGTGCGCTCACCATTTTTTTTGCAGTGCCTCCTTGATCAGATCGTTCTGGAACACCTGCTCGGCGAGCAGCTTCTTCAGGCGCGTGTTCTCTGCCTCCAGGTCCTTGAGTCGCTTGGCATCGGGCACGCTCATCCCGCCAAACTTGCTGCGCCACAGGTAGTAGGAGGCCTCGCTGAAGCCATGGCGCCGGCACAGATCCTTGATTGCCACGCCGCTTTCGGCTTCGCGCAGAAAGCCGATGACCTGCTCGTCAGTAAAACGCTTCTTCACGTCCAATCTCCTTCGGGTAGGGAATTGGACTCCAAACTGCGGCGCTACTCAAAATCGGGGGGACGTCGCACCGACCCCTGCCGAAAGTCATTTGACGCAGCATTCATCGCCCGGCAAGAATCGGGGATACCGCGCGCAGAGCCATGCGCGTGTCACCACACCACCTGCGCGCCGCGCGGGACTATTGGGGAGTTGCCCGTGCAGCGACGTGATTTCCTGGCCCTGACCGGGCTGACCATGGGCGGGCTGATCGTGCCGGCCTACTTCGGCAAGGCGATCGCCGCCGAGCAGTTGTTGACGCCCTTCGATGTGGGCCGCAAGAAGCGCCTGGCCGATGCCGGGCTGAATGCCGCGCGTCAGGCCGGCGCGAGCTACTGCGATGTGCGCATTGGCCGCTATCTGCGCCAGTTCGTGATCACCCGCGAAGACAAGGTGCAGAACGTGGTCAACACCGAGTCCATCGGGGCCGGCATCCGCGTCATCGTGGGCGGTGCGTGGGGCTTTGCGGCCACCAACGAGCTCACCGAACAAGGCGTGGCCAGGGCAGCCGCGCAGGCAGCGGCGATTGCCAAGGCCAACGCCAAGGTGCAGGGCACGCCGGTGCAGCTGGCGCCGACGCCGGGCGTTGGCGAAGTCAGCTGGAAGACGCCGATCAAGAAAAACGCGATGGAAGTGCCGATCAAGGACAAGGTAGATCTGCTGCTGGGTGTCAATGCCGCCGCCACTGCCGCCGGCGCCAACTTCGTCAATTCGATGCTGTTCGTGGTCAACGAACAGAAGTACTTCGCCAGCACCGATGGTTCCTACATCGATCAGGACGTGCACCGTATCTGGGCGCCGATGAGCGTGACCGCCATCGACAAGGCCAGCGGCAAGTTCCGCACCCGCGACGGGTTATCCGCCCCGATGGGCCTGGGCTACGAATATCTGGATGGCGCCGCGTCCGGCAAGTTCGTCTCGCCCAACGGCGTGGTGAATTACGGCCTGTCCTACGACATGAAGGAAGATGCGATTGCCGCGGCCAAGCAGGCGCAGGAAAAACTCAAGGCACCGTCGGTGAAGCCGGGCAAGTACGACCTGGTGCTGGACCCCTCGCACACCTGGCTCACCATCCACGAATCGGTCGGCCATCCGCTGGAGCTGGACCGTGTGCTCGGCTACGAGGCCAACTACGCCGGCACCAGCTTCGCTACGCTGGACAAGCTCAAGGCCGGTTTCCAGTACGGCAGCGACAAGGTGCACATTCTCGCCGACAAGACGCAAGCAGGCAGCCTGGGCGCGGTGGGCTACGACGATGAAGGCGTCAAGACCAAGCAGTGGGATCTGATCCGCGACGGCAAGCTGGTGGATTACCAGGCCATCCGCGATCAGGCGCATATCCTGGGCAAGACCGCCTCCGATGGCTGCTGCTACGCCGACTCGTGGTCGAGCGTGCAGTTCCAGCGCATGGCCAATGTGTCGCTGGCGGCCGGCAAGACGCCGCTGAGCGTGAGCGATTTGATCAAGAACGTGGAAAACGGCATCTACATCATTGGCGATGGCTCATTCTCCATCGACCAGCAGCGCTACAACGCACAGTTCGGTGGCCAGCTGTTCTACGAAATCAAGAATGGTGCGATCACCCGCATGCTCGAAGACGTGGCCTACCAGATCCGCACGCCGGAATTCTGGAACGCCTGCAGCGCCGTGGCCGACCAGCGCGACTACCGCCTGGGCGGCTCGTTCTTCGACGGCAAGGGCCAGCCGAGCCAGGTCTCGGCGGTCTCGCACGGTTCGTCCACCGCACGCTTCGATGGCATCAACGTCATCAGCACCGCCCGCTCGCTCGGCTGACAGGAGAAACCCACATGAGCATCCTTACCGAAGCGCAGGCCAAGGCCATTCTGGACAAGGTCATCAAGCTGTCCAAGGCCGACGAGTGCACCGCCACGCTCACCGGCTCGATCGACGGCAACATCCGTTTTGCGCTCAACAACGTGTCCACCAGCGGCATCGTCGACAACACCGACCTGCAGGTGCAGGTGGCGTTTGGCAAGCGCGTGGGCATCGCCACCATCAACGAGTTCGACGACGCTTCGCTGGAACGGGTGGTGCGCCGTGCCGAAGACCTGGCGCGGCTGGCGCCGGAAAACCCGGAGTTCATGCCGGCGGTCGACAAGCAGACCTACAAGCCCAGTCCGACCTTCAGCGAATCCACTGCCGCTGTCGACCCGGCGTTCCGTGCGCAGGTGGCCGCCGATTCGATTGCACCGTGCAAGGGCAAGGGCTTGATTGCGGCCGGCTTTCTCGAAGATGGCCAGAGCTTCACCGCGTTCGCCAACAGCAAGGGCAACTTTGGCTACCAGCGCGGCGCACGCTTCGACTACACCTGCACCGTGCGCACCGAAGACGGCCGCGGCTCGGGCTGGGTGGGGCGCAACCTGAAGGATGCCGCCGACTTCAAGGCCGAGCAGGACATCCGCATCGCGATGCGCAAGGCCAGCGATTCGGCCGAAGCCAAGGCACTGGAACCGGGCAAGTACACGGTGATCCTGGAGCCGGCCGCGGCAGCCGGGCTGATCTCCTTCATGATGAATTTCTTCGACGCACGCCGCGCCGATGAAGGCCGCAGCTTCCTGTCCAAGAAGGGCGGCGGCAACAAGCTCGGCGAGCAGGTCTACGATCCGCGCGTGAACATCACCGCCGACCCGTGGGATGCGCGTGCCGCAGTGTTGCCGTGGGACGAAGAGGGCCTGCCGCGCGAGAAGATGTCGATCGTGGAAAACGGCAAGATCGCCAACCTGCAGTATTCGCGCTACTGGGCGCAGAAGAACGGCAAGCGCGCGATCGGCGAGCCCGGCAACCTGCTGATGGCCGGTGGCGACAAGAACATTGCCGAGCTGGTGCGTGGCACCGAGAAGGGCATTCTGGTCACGCGCACCTGGTACATCCGCATGGTCGACCCGCAGACCGTGCTGCTCACCGGCCTGACCCGCGATGGCACGTTCTACATCGAAAACGGGCAGATCAAGTACCCGGTGAAGAATTTTCGCTTCAACGAATCGCCGGTGATCATGCTCAACAACATCGACGAACTCGGCAAGCCGGTGCGCGTGGCCGGTGACGAGTCCAACTTCGTGATGATGATTCCGCCGATGCGGCTGCGCGACTTTACGTTTACCTCGTTGTCGGATGCGGTGTGAGTAGGGGCCGGGACCGGGGACCAGGGACCGGGGACCGGGGAAGCAAGAGCGCGTTGCTGCAGCTTGGAGCTTCACCGATCCTCGCACTCCGGGTCCCGGGTCCCCGGTCCCCGGTCCCGGATTCACCTGCGCGTCGCCACTTCCTCGGCCTGTTGCTCGGTAGCGCTGCCACATTGGCGCTGCCGCAACGCGCGCGTGCGGCCGGTAGTTACGATTTCTGGTTCACCCGGCTGCGCTACGACTCGGGCGATTGGGACGTGGATGCGCGCATGCCGTCCAACCTGATCACCTCGTTGATCGACTACACCCAGCTGCGCGTGGACCCGCAGGAACATGTGCTGGATCTGGCCGATGCGCGCATGTTGCAGGCGCCGTTCTGCTATCTGTCCGGGCACAAGCTGGTCGAGTTCAATCCGGCCGAGCGGCGCAACTTCGAACGCTATGTGCGCAACGGCGGCTTCGTGTTCGTGGACGATTGCAATCACGATATCGACGGCTTGTTCGCCACTTCGTTCGAAGCGCAGATGGCATCGCTCTTCGGCAAGACCGCGTTGCAGAAACTGCCCAACAGCCATCGTCTCTACAACGCGTTCTTCAAGTTCCCCGATGGCCCGCCGGCCACCGGTTTCGAGCTCAATGGCTGGGGCGACGACCTGGTGCACGACTATCTCAAGGGCATCAGCATCGATGGCCGCCTCGGTGTGCTCTACAGCAACAAGGATTACGGCTGCGAATGGGATTACGACTGGCGCAACAAACGCTTCCTGGCCGAAGACAACACCAAGTTCGGCGTCAACATCGTGATGTATGCATTGACCAATTGAGATCGATCCGTAGGAGCGCGCTGGCGCGCGATGCCGCTTTATCGGTAACGCCACATCGCGCGCCAGCGCGCTCCGACGCCAGCAGCCACAGAACGAGACGTTTTCCATGACTTCCCCCAACGACGACACCCTCACCGCCCAGCTCTCCCAACTCGGCGCGCTGCGCGCGGCCTTGGCCCAGGCGGTGGTCGGCCAGGACGCGGTGGTGGAGCAATTGTTGATCGGCCTGCTGGCCGGCGGCCATTGCCTGCTGGAAGGTGCGCCCGGTCTTGGCAAGACGCTGCTGGTGCGCTCGCTGGGCCAGGCATTGGAACTGCAGTTCCGCCGTGTGCAATTCACCCCCGACCTGATGCCCAGCGACATCCTGGGCACCGAGTTGCTGGAAGAAGACCATGGCACCGGGCATCGGCATTTCCGTTTTCAGCAGGGGCCGATTTTCACCAACCTGCTGCTGGCCGATGAACTCAATCGCACCCCGCCCAAGACCCAGGCCGCTTTGCTGGAAGCGATGAGCGAACGCACGGTGAGCTATGCCGGCACCACCTATGCGCTGCCGGCGCCGTTCTTCGTGCTGGCCACGCAGAACCCGATCGAACAGGCCGGCACCTATCCGTTGCCGGAAGCGCAGCTGGATCGCTTCCTGCTGCATGTGCGGGTGGATTATCCCAGCGAGCAGGAAGAGCGCGACATCCTCACCCAGACCACCGGCAGCGCCAGCGCACAGGTGCCCAAGGTGATGGACGCCGCCAGCGTGCAGGCGCTGCAGCAGCATGTGCGGCAGGTGCACGTGGGCGCGGAGTTGCTGACCTGGATCAACCGTCTGGTGCGTGCCAGCCGTCCCGGCGCGCAGGCCAGCGAAGAAGTGCGCCAGTGGATCAAATGGGGCGCCGGCCCGCGCGCCGGGCAGTCGCTGGTGCTGGCCTCCAAGGCGCGCGCATTGCTGCATGGCCGCTTTGCCGCCACCCGCGAGGATGTGATTGCGCTTGCGGCGCCGGTGATGCGCCATCGCCTGCTGCTCTCGTTCGCCGCCGAAGCCGAACAACGCACAGCCGACGATGTGGTCGCCGCGCTGCTGCGCGCCGTGCCGTTCCCGGCGTGAGGCGCAGCCCCGCGTGAGCATGCAGGTGCCGGCCCTGATTCCTGCGGACGTACGCAGCCGCCTGCGTGGCCTGCAGCTGCGTGCGCGTCACGCACAGGGCGCGCACGGCATCGGCCAGCATGCCAGCCGCAGCCGCGGCGCCGGGCTGGAATTCGCGCAATATCGCGCTTACGAACCGGGCGATGCGCTGCGCCAGATCGACTGGAAGCTCTACGCGCGCTCGGACCGCTTCTTCGTGCGCGAAGCCGAGCGCGAAAGCCCGCTCACGCTGTGGCTGTTGCTCGATGCCACCGCCTCTGCCGGCCAGGCCGACCACGCGCGCCCCGGCCACACGCGCCTGCAGGCGATGGCGACCCTGGCCGCCTGCGCTGCGGAGATCGCGCTGCAGCAGGGCGACCAGGTCGGCCTGTTCGCGGTGCATGGCGGCGGCCTGGTGGCGGTGCCGGCCGGTGGTGGGCCGCGGCAACGCGACCGGCTGTGGCTGGCCCTGCACGGATTGCGTGCTGGCGGGCAGTGGCCGGGCATGGACGCGGTGCGCCCGCTGTGGGAACGCATCGCCACGCATGCGCTGGTGCTGTCCATCGGCGATGGCTTCGACGAAGAACTGAACGCTGCGCTGGAAAAACTCGCCGCCGCGCGCCGCGAAGTGATCCAGCTGCAAGTGCTGACCTGCGACGAACGCGATTTCAGTTTCAGCGGCGGGCACCGGTTTCGCGACCCGGAAACCGGCGAAGAACTGCTCGGCGATGGCGCAGCGATGCGCGCGGACTACCTGCAGCGCTTTGCCGCCGCACAGCGCGCGCGACAGGCGCGCTGGCAGGCCGCCGGCATTGCGCATGCCGTGCACTATCTGGATGCACCGCCCGACGCCACCCTGCGCCAGGTGTTCGCCCGGAGCATGACGCGATGAGCGCACGGGTGCAGCGCGCCGTACGGCGGGCGTGGTTGGCGGCCAGCCGGTCAGCGGCCGGCACCCCCGCCTCGCAGTGGCGCCGTCCACGCTCCTGCAGCGCAGCCGCGGTACGACCGTGTTGCGGTAACGCCGGAGCGTGGCAATGAACCTGCTCCTGCTCTTCCCCGCCGGCCTGGCCGCGCTGGCGGCGCTGCTGCTGCCGCTGCTGATCCATCTGGCCCGGCGCAGCGAACACCGGCCGACCGACTTCGCTGCGTTGCGCTGGTTGCGTGCAATGCCGCGCCCGCGCCACCGCGTGCGTTTCGACGAATGGCCGCTACTGCTGGTGCGCTTGCTGCTGCTGGCCGCCGTGGCGCTGCTGCTGGCCGAGCCGGCCATGCGCGAGCATGACGATGCACGGCCGCGCGTCGCGCTCAGCCCCGGGGTCGATATGGCCGCCGCACGCCAGCTCGGCCACGCCGCGAACGCGCAGTGGGTCTGGCTGGCACCGGGTTTCCCGCCGGTCGATGCAGATGCGGATGCCGATACCCCGACCACAGCCGCCACGCCCGCCAATGCCCCGCAGCCGGTCTCCAGCCTGTTGCGCGAACTCGATGCCAGCCTGCCGCCGGGCGCCGCGCTCAGCGTCGTCGTGCCGGCCCAGTGGGGCCCGCTGGATGCGCAACGCCTGCAGGTATCGCGCCAGGTGCGCTGGCACGTGGTGCCCGGCCGTTCGCCGGTGACGGCGCCCGCCGCTGCCGCGCCGCTGCGCCTGCAGGCGATTGCCGACGATAGTGCCGCACCGGCCCTGCGCTATCTGCGCGCCGTGCATGCCGCCTGGGCGCTGCCGGGCAGCCTGCCGGTGGGCACGCCGGCCGCGGCCCAGCCGGCGCGCTGGGCTCCCGGCATGGTGGTGGCCTGGCTGCCGCACAGCGCCCCGCCAGCGCCGGTGATGGCCTGGGTCGCGGCCGGCGGCCAGTTGCTGGTGGATGCGCAGACACCCCTCCCGGCCAACCTCGCCGCCACGCTGCAGCCGGTGCAACAGGCCGCCTCCGGCGAACCAGTGATCGATGCCGCCGCACTCGGCCGCGGGCGCGTGCTGCGGTGGGCTGCACCGCTGCAGCCGCAGCAACTGCCTGCGCTGCTGGAGGCCGATTTCCCCACCCGCCTGCACGACGCCCTGCAGCCGGCGCCCACACCACAGCGCGCGCTGGCGCAGACCCAGCAACCGCAGCGCGGTGCCGCCACGCGCCTGAGCACCGCACCCTGGCCGCTGGCGCCGTGGCTGATCGGCCTGGTGCTGCTGCTGTTCGCGCTCGAACGCTGGCTCGCCACCTCGCCGCGCCGGGCCAACGCCGCATGAGCACGCCGGCGCTGCAGCAGGCGTGGCAGGCGGCACGGCGGCGCCAGGCTGCAGGCGTGCTGCTGTTCGGGCTGCCGCTGGCGGCGGTGCCGGCGGCGCTGGCGTGGCGGGCCGGTGCGCCGGCAGCGGTGGTTGCGCTGCTGCTCCTGGGCCTGCTGGCAGTGCTCGGCGTGGCAGCGCTGGCGGCGCGGCGGCTCGACCAAACCTGGCTGATCCGCCGGCTGGACCGCGAGACCGATCTGGAAGACAGCAGCGATTTGCTGTTCGCCCCGCTCACCCAGCTCGGCCCGCTACAGGCCTTGCAACGGCAACGCCTGGAGCAGCGCCTGCGCAGCAGCCCGCGCGATCTGCGCCCGGCCTGGCCGTGGCGGCGCGCATGGCCGTGGAGCGCGGTCGGTGTGCTCGCCTGCGCCACGTTGCTGCTGTGGCCATCACCGGCCACCCAACGCACGCCGCCAGCCGAGCGCGTGGCCGCCGCGCGCGCCGGCAGCGGCGCGCCCACGCTGCGGCAGGCGCAGCTACGCAGCAGCCCGCCCGGCTACACCGGCCTGCCTGCCACGCGCCTGCCCGGGCTGGATGCGCGGGTGCCCGCCGGCACCCGGCTGGATTGGCAACTGCAGGTCAGCCCGGCGCCGCGCAGCGTGGCGCTGCGGCTCACCGATGGCCGCACCGTCGCACTGGCCCGGCAAGGCGGCAGCGATACGTGGCAAGGCCACTGGATCGCCGAGCGCGCCAGCCTGTACCGCGTCCTCATCGACGGCAGCCCGGCGGACCGCCAGCTGCATCGGCTGGACGTGCTGCCCGACCGCCCACCGCAGGTGCGCGTGCTCGCGCCCGAGCAGAGCCTGGTGCTGTGGACGCCGGCCAATGGCAGCTGGGCGTTGCGCTTCGAAGCCAGCGACGATTACGCCGTCGCCGCCAGCGCCGAGCTGCGCCTCACCCTGGCCCAGGGCAGCGGCGAAAACATCACCTTTACCACCCAGCGCCGCACGCTCACCGGCAGCGGCCCGGCCCGGCAACGCAGCTTCGCCACCACGCTGCAGCCGCAGGCCTTGGGCATGGCGGCCGGCGACGACCTGATCGCCCAGCTCATCGTCCACGACACCCGCCAGCCCGCCCCGCAGGAAGGCCGCAGCGCCAGCGTGATCCTGCGCTGGCCGCCGCCCGAACAGACCATGGCCGCCGGCCTGGACGCCAGCGTCAAGCAGACCTTGCCGGCCTATTTCCGCAGCCAGCGCCAGATCATCATCGACGCGCAGGCGCTGCTGAAGGAACAACCGCGCCTGGACGCGGCCACGTTCCTCAAGCGCTCCGATGCCATTGGCGTGGACCAGCGCCTGCTGCGGCTGCGCTACGGCCAGTTTCTGGGCGAAGAAAGCGAAGGCGCGCCGCAAGGTCCGCCGACTGCCGACGCGCCACCCACCAGCGACGCCCCGGCCAACGACCTGCCGACCGCCGACATGCCCACTGCCGATGCGCCAAGCACGCCCGCCGCTCCTGCAGACACCCACGCGCACGCCGGGCATGACCACGACGATCACGCTCACGCCAGTGCTGCCGAACCCGGCGCCGCCGCGCTGGACGACCACGACCACGACCACGGCAGCGGCAGCGGCAGCGGCCGGCCCGAGCGCAGCAGCTTCGGCCAGGCGCAGAACGTGCTGGCCGAATTCGGCCATACCCACGACCACGCCGAAGCCGCCACCCTGCTCGACCCACAGACCCGCGCCCTGCTGCGCGCCGCGCTGGACCAGATGTGGCAATCCGAAGGCGAGCTGCGCCAGGGCCACCCCGAGCGCGCGCTGCCCTATGCCAACAAGGCGCTGGGCTTCATCAAGCAGGTGCAGCAGGCCGAGCGCATCTACCTGGCGCGGGTCGGCACACAGCTACCGCCGATCGACCCCAGCCGGCGCCTGAGCGGCAAGCGCGATGGGCTGGGCGACCGCGCCGCCGGGCTGGACACCCGCCCGGACCCGGACCCGTCGGCGTTGCAGCTGTGGGAGGCACTGGGCGAGCCAGCCGCGGTGCCCGACGCCACCCTGGCCCGCTACGCGCAATGGCTGCAAAGCCGCCAGGACCAGCTGCACGACCCGCTGAGCCTGGCCGCGGCCGTGGAAACCCTGCGCGCAGAACCCGGCTGCGCCAGCTGCCGCGCCCAGCTGCGCGCCCAGGTCTGGCGCACCCTGCTCGCCCCGCCGGCAGCGCCGCATCGCCGCGCCGCACCCGACGCCCGCGGCCAGCGCTACCTGGATGCGCTGCGCCAGGAGACGCAACCGTGAGTCCGCGCCTGATCCGGCTTCTTCCGATGCACCCGTCGATCGGCCCGACGATGTTTGCAGGCGTGGCAGCAAACAGTCCGCTTGCGTGGGCGCAGACCGCATCGCCAGGTGTGTCCGACCGCTGCTCTCTGGATGCGCTGCGCCAGGAGCAGCAAGCATGACGCTCGCCTTGCCCTGGCTGGTCGGCGCGGCATTGCTGCTGATCGCCGGCATCGGCTGCACGCGCCTGCTGCGGGCGCACGCCCGGCAACCGCGTTCGCGCACCCGGCTGTGGCTGCTGCTTGCTGCCCAACCGCTGCTCGCCGCATTGCTTTATCCGGTGCTGCTACCACCGCCGCGCACCGCCAGCGGTGGGGAACTGCATGTCGCCACCGCCGACACCACCGCCGCGCAGGTCCCCACCAGCGATGCTGCACACTGGGTCGCCTTGCCCGAGGCGCCCGCGCTACCTGGCGTGACGCGGGTGCCGGATCTGGCCACTGCGCTGCGCCGCGCGCCCGGCACCACCGCGCTCGTCGTGCATGGCAGCGGCCTGCCCGCGCGCGACCGCGAAGGCATGCGCGTCCCGCTGCGGCTGGCGCTCAATCCGCCGCCGCACGGGTTGGTCGCCGTGTCGACAGCGCCGCCGGTGGCGCCGGGCGAGGTCATCACGGTCAGTGCGCAGCTGCAGGGCATGCCGGGCGGGCGCGTGGAACTGCTTGATCCGGCCGGCCAGGTGGTGGACGGCGCAGTGGCCGATCGCGCCGGGCGCGTGCGCCTGCGTGGCCTGGCCCGCGCGCCCGGCCAGGTGCTGTTCGCCGCGCGCGCGCGCGATGCCGATGGTGTCGAACGCAGCCGCGTGCAGGTGCCGGTGCTGGTTGCCGCTGTAGCGCCGGCGCGCGTGCTGCTGCTGGCGGGCGCGCCGCAGCCGGAACTGAAATACCTGCGTCGCTGGGCCAGCGATGCCGGGCTGGAGGTGCGCAGCCAGATTGTGGTCGGCCCCGGCATCCAGCTCGGGGACGGCGCCACGCTGGATGCGGCCAGCCTGGACCGGCTCGACCTGCTGGTGGTCGACACACGCCGCCTGGTCGCACTGGGCAACGCGCAGCGTCAGACCGTGCACGCGGCGATCCAGCGCGGCCTGGGCGTCCTGGTGCGCACCGACGGGCCACTGGACGCCGCCACCCGCGCCGCCCTGGCCGAGCTGGGCCTTGCGGTCAGCGGCGGCAGCACCAGCAGCCCGCTGCCCGCACCGCAGCGGCTGGCCTCGCCAAGCTTGCCCACCGAAGCGGCCGGCCCCCTCGGCGACACCCCGACGCTGGCGCCGCTGCAACGTCGCGAGCTGCAACCGCAGGCCACCGACGCCCTGATCGCCGCACGTGCCGACGACGGCAGCGCCCTGGGCTGGTGGCGCGCACAAGGCCGCGGGCGCATCGGCATCGGCCTGATCGAAGACAGCTTCGCGCTGGTGCTGGCCGGCCGCAGCGACCTGCATGCCGCGCTCTGGGCGCAGTTGTCCGGCGCCGTCGCCCGCCCCGGCGGCGGCGCCCCCGCCCCGGTGCAGCAAGGCTGGGCGCAGCAACGCATCACCCTGTGCGACCTCGGTGCCGGCGCCTTCGTGACGGACCCCAACCAGGCCCGCCAGCCGCTGCTGCCCGAGCGCAACGGCAACGCGCCGCCCTGCGCCGGCTACTGGCCCGCAACCCCTGGCTGGCAGCGCCTGCACAACGGCACCACGCAACGCTGGCTCTACATCCGCGCGCCCAACGACGCCCCGGCCATGTACGCGCAGCAACTGCGCGCCGCCACCATCGCCCTGGCGGCAACCACCGTCTCGGCTCCCATCGCCACTGCTGTCTCCCAACCCGGCGCGCGCTGGCCGTGGCTGCTCGCCTGGCTCAGCGTGGCGGCAGCGCTGTGGTGGCTGGAACGGCGGCGACCTTCGCCACCGGTTGCGGTGGCAGGCGCTTGAACGCTCTACAAGCCAACCTTGCAGATGGCATTGCCCGGCGAGCTAACCCGCTGCGGCAACCAGCGCCACGCATGCTCAAGCGCAGCGTGTGCTGGTCCAGATCAGATAGCCCTGCCGATCACACCGTTCGCTCGTAGCATCGATAACCGCTTCTCAATCGGCTGCGCTCGGCGAGCCGGCGATTCAATTCTCAACCGTCATCCGCCGCCACACCCGGCAGTGATTGTTCGCCGGCATTGCAATGTCGTCGATCAGCTGCAACCCAACCGATGCTGCCAGCGCATCCACCGCTTCGGCATCGCGGATGCCCGATGCAGGGTCGCGTTCGCGCAGCATCGCATCGAAGGCGCGATTGCTGTCGCTGGTGAACTGACCATCGCGGTTGAACGGCCCGTACACCACCAGCACTGCCTGCGGTGCCATCACTGCGGATAAGCCTGCAAACAGGGCCTGCACCTGCGGCCAGCCCATGATGTGCAAGGTGTTGGCGCTGTAGATCGCATCGAAACCATGCTGGCCATCGAGCAGTACGGGCAAGGCCGGCAGTGGCGCCAAACCAGGCGTCGGCGTCAGCACCGCCTGCATGGCGATGGGCCGCAGCGTATTGGGCAACGCGGCCTCGTCCAGCCAGAGCTGCATGCCCGGCAAGTGATCTGCATGGTCGCTGGCCTGCCACTGCAACCACGGCATCGCCGCGGCGAAATACACGGCGTGCTGCCCGGTGCCTGCGCCGATTTCCAGCACGTGCTGCCGGTCGGCGAAGTGCATACGCAACACATCCAGAATTGGCTCGCGGTTACGCGCAGAGGCAGGAGAAAAGGGTTTGGTCATGATCAAAATCTGTCGTGGTGAAGACGATTATCGCGTAGCAGAAATGTTCAGCGGCAACCACTCAGCAGCATGATGCCGCACGGGCTCATTGCAGTTGGCCTGCGCCGCATGTCACTACCTCGGCCGCACCGGCAACACGTCTTGCACAGCAAAGACCCACGCAGTGTCAGCGTCGCATCACGTGGTTCGCATCACCGCGGCGGTGGCAATGCCTCATACGCGCGCCGCACCGCATCTTCGCCGAACTGCCGTTCCAGCCGGCGCACGATGAAATGCCCGCGCGCCATCGCCTGGAAGTGGCGCATGAACACGGTATTGAGCGTGGCGCCACTGACCGCGCCAACCAGCGGCACTGCCTGCACGGCAAGTTTTTCGCCCACGTTGACCGAAAACTTCGCCGCGACACGCGAGACCAGCGAGACCAACGCCGGTGCGCCTTTGCTGGCGAAGCCGTGGGCGGCCACATAACTGGCGGCGGCGCTCAATTGCTGCGCCATTGCCGCGCGCACTGCGAAATAGCCCGATTCGGCACCATCGTCGCTGGCGCTACGGCCGCCATGCGCCAGCACTTCCAGGCAGGCCAGCGCGGTTTCCGGGTCGTGCAGCGATTCGCCTTCGGCGCGAGCGATATCAGCGATGGAGCGCAGCATCACCGTGGTGGTCACCGGCAGCTCCACCATCAGCCCCGGCAGGCCGAAAAAGCCGCCCGCGCCCCCGGCAACCGCCACCGCCAGCGTGTGCCGCGTGGTGGATGCCGGCTGCTGCACCGCAGCCTTGCCACGCAGGCTCAGCAACGCCGATTTCATCGCCACCTGCAACGCGCGGCGGGTCACGCCATCGATGCTGCGGGTCACCATCTTGGGCAGCCGTTTGCTGATCAGGCTCTCGATCGGGGCGCCCAGCGCATTGGCCAGTTGCGCCGCAACACCGGGGTTTTCCAGCAATGCGTGGGCGATGGCCAGATCGCGCTGCGCGGCAGCGTCCATCACCGGTATCGGAAGCGTCGTCATGCCTGGCTCTTCGTGGTTGGGGCCTGGGCCGATGGTACCCAGCGCCATGTGAGCGCCGTACAAGCGAACGGGACCCTATTGGGCTTGGGGCGCAATTGGCTGTTAAAATGCGCGATCATCGGTGTCTACGCAGTGATTGCCTACCATGATGAATCGTGAGATCCGCCATAGCGTCGTCATTGCTGCTGCACCGGAAGTGGTGTCCGCTGCACTGTCCGAGCCCCGGCAGTTCACCGGTTGGTGGACGCGCGAAGTGAGCCTGATCGACGATCTGGTGCGTCTGGACTGGCGCCAGCAGGGCTGGCGGGTGGAGTTGCGGATTGATGAAGGCGCCGATCATCGGCTGGTGTCCTGGCGCTGCCACGACTCCAACATGCTCGACAGCGATGCCTGGAAGGGCACGGTGATGCGCTTCGAGCTGCGCCCCACCAGCCAGGGCACGCAAGTGGATTTCGTGCAGTCCGGCTACCGCGATTCGCCCTGCAAGGAGGCCTGCGCGCGCGGCTGGCGGTTCTTCCTGGGCAGCAGCCTCAAACGCTATGTGGAAACCGGCGAAGGCGCGCCTTCGGCCGATATGCCCCTGCCCGAATCGCCCGATCAGCGCCCGCACGTAGCGCGTTGAGCACGGCGGAAACGCCGATCGCTCACGCCGTACGCGGCTGGCCCATCGAAGGCGGCGTGCTCACCGGCAACTGTGCATCCACCGTCACCGGGCTGTCGGCCTGCAACAGCGCGCGCGCTTCGGCAGCGCTGGCCACCGCCGGCGGTGAGCCACGCAACGGCAGGCCTGCGGTTTCGCGCACGAACAGCATGGTCACCAGGCCAATGGCCGCCGCGCCCATCAGGTAGTACGCCGGCACCAAGGGGTCGCCGGTGCGCTCCACCAGCCAGGCGGTAACCAATGGCGTGGTGCCGCCGAACAACGAGACCGAGACGTTGAAGCCGATCGACAACGCGCTGTAGCGCACCGGTGTGTAGAACAATGCCGGCAAGGTGGACGGCATCGAACTGGTAAAGCACACCAGCGCCAGACCCAGCAGCATCAGGCCGAGGAAGATCAGCCCGTCGTGGCCGCTGCCGATCAGCAGCAGGCACGGGATCGCCAACGCAAACAGCGCAATGCAGGCGCCGATGATCATCGGCCGCCGGCCCAGCTTGTCGCTGAACATGCCGCCGACGATGTTGAGCGGCATCATCACCAGCATCACCAGGATGATCAGCAGCAAGCCCTTGCTTTCGGCATAGCCCATGGTGACGCTGAGATAGCTGGGCATGTAGGTCAGCAGCATGTAATCGGTGACGTTGAACACCAGCACCAGCCCAACGCACTTGAGCAATTGCGGCCAGTGCAGGCATAGCAGCGTCATCAGCCCCTGCGCGGCGGTCTGCCGCTCGCGCTGCTCGGATTGTTCGGTGTAGGCGCGAAATGCCGGGGTTTCTTCCAGTTTCATGCGCATGTACAAGCCGAGCAGGCCCAGCGGGCCGGCGATCAGGAACGGCACGCGCCAGCCCCAGTCGAGCATCTGCGCCGGCGTCACGCTCATGTGCAATGCAGTGACGGTGGCGGCGCCGGCGATATAGCCGCCCAGCGTGCCGAATTCCAGCCAGCTGCCCATCAGGCCGCGATTGCGGTCGGTGGCGTATTCGGCAATGAAGGTGGCCGCGCCACCGTATTCGCCACCGGTGGAAAACCCCTGCAGCAAACGCGCCAGCAACAGCAGCGCGGGCGCCCACAGGCCGATGCGCTCGTAGGCGGGAATCAGGCCGATGCTGAAGGTGCCCAGCGCCATCAGGATCATCGTGGCCGCCAGCACTTTCTGCCGCCCGTAACGGTCGCCGAGCGGGCCGAACACCAGCCCGCCGATCGGCCGCACCAGAAAGGCCACGGTGAAGGTGGCGAAGGTGGCGATCAACTGTGCGGTCGGGTTGCTGGCCGGGAAGAACACCTGGCCCAGCGTCACCGCCAGATAGCCGTACACGCCGAAGTCGAACCACTCCATCGCATTGCCCAGCGCGGCCGCGCCCACGGCCTTGCGCAGCATGCCGCGGTCCACCACGGTCACCTCATTCAGTTGCAGTTGGCGGCGGCGTTTGAACCAACCGAAGTGCGAACGCATCGCGCGGGCATCGTGCATGTGTGGTCTCCGTAAGTGGCGCCTTGCGATTGCTCGTCGGGCGCAGGCCATCGCTGCCCGCTCGCCCTGGCAACGCGCAGGACACGGCACATCACGCAAGCACGGCAGCGCATTGCACTGGATGACGCCGGAGGCATTCCCGGACGGCCGCGTGAGGTCAGCGACGCTGCGGGACAGACGACCAAGGGATGGGCAGTGCCCAGGGGCTTGATCAGCGCGCCATGTTACACCAGCGTGCAATGTGCTGCAGGCGCAGCTGTGCGCGGCGCTGAATTCGCCGTGTTTTTCAGGAGTTTCAGACGCAACCGCGCATTCATCACCATGCACACATCGTGCAGGCGCACTTGCGCGCGCTGCGCATTCCAATGAAGCGCTATCGCGACCGAGGTCGCTCCTACAACAGCGGTATCAGGCCGCGTCGAGTACCGACAACAGCGGTTGCAGATCCTCGCGCGTCTGCGGCCGCACTGCGCGGGCGACTTCTTCGCCATCGCGCAACAGGATCACGGTCGGCCACAGCTTGACGCGAAACGAGCGGCCCAGCGGCCGCCCTTTTCCATCTTCCAGCTTGCGGTACTCGATCGCCTCATAGCCGCCCAGCAGTTTCTGCAGCAGCGGTTGCGCCGCAATGCAGTGCCCGCACCAGTCGGTGCCGAATTCCAGCACCTGCAGCCCGGCCTGCGCATCGACATCGCTGCGCTCCGGTGCCTGCGTGGCGTAGTCGCAAACAAACCCCATCGGCGGTTTCTCCCGTGCGTTGGTGGCGATCAGAGGGAACACTATGTATCACGCCATTGGTAGGCCTGGGAAACGATGTGTACGGGACGCTACGCATCGATCCCAAACCCGGCGCTGCCGGTCGGTGGCACCCGGCAACGTTGGCTCAGGACAACGCGCGCTGGATATCCTCCAACGGCAGGTTGGTCAGATCCTTGGCCAGGTCGCCCACCAGACGCTGCTGGGTTTCCTTGTGCAGCAACGGTCGCACGCGGCCCAACGTGGTGGGGTCGGCCACCAGCACCAGGTGCGTGTATTCGTGCTTCAGCGCGCCGTCGTTCAAGGCATGCGAAAGCTGCTTGGCGAAAGTCATTTCGTCCCGGTCTGCCTCGGTGAGATCCTGCGGCGCCTTGCCGGCCGGGCCGTCGTCGTCGACGTTCTGCACGTCGGTACGCGCGTGCTGGCGCAGCACCAACTTGGACTCGTTGCCGGTGTTGGTGAACCAACGCGCTTCGCCGCCATCGGCCACAACCACCAAGGCGCCCTGAGGAATTTGCAGACTCATCTGATTTCTCCTGATCAATGTTGACGCCGCAGGTGCAGCGCCAGTCGGCCTCAACCTAGGCGAGAAGATGTAAGCGTTGCGCCTAGCCGGTGTCAGCGTGGCGTTAGTGCTGCGCTTGGTGACTGCGGCGCCGGCGCAGCAACGCATCGGAGAACGCCGGCGACACCAGCAGGTCGCGGAAGTCCACGTTCTGGCCGTAGTACAGGTCTTCCATGATCGCCAGCGCGCCGCTCTTGTCCGGCAATAACGCATCGAAAAGCCGCCGCCAAGCAATTGGATCAACAGCCGTTCGGCCTGTTCCGACGTGCGCATGCGCGGCTCCACCCGCAACACCGGCACGCCATTCCACTGCTCGGGCGTGCTCTCGACCGCGTAGCGCGTGCGCATCTCCGCAATCACGCCGGCGGCCCAGCGTTCGGTCTCGGCGCGAATGCCGGGCAGCTGCTTCAACAGCGTGGCGTTGTCGGCCTTGGCAAGCGGGTCGGCGCGTGCGACGTCGGCGGCCACGTGCGTGCGTGCGGCCGGGCTCAGATACTCAGAGACCGGCAGGTCGAACGCGCCGACATGCCGCACGCCATCGGATGTGGGTGCAGCGGGTGCTTGCGGCGCTGCCGCGCTCGCTTCGAACGCAAACGCAGTCGCCACCAATGCGAGCGTGCGCAATCCTTGTCGCCAATCACCTGTCATGCAGCGCCCTTCCAGGCGCTTTGAGCGAGGGAGGATAGCCAGTGTTTGGCAGCATTCGAGCGCAGCGCGCTGCATCGCTCACACGAGGCGGCGCATCACCTCATGCGTGCGTGGCGGCGCGCTCGGCCTGCACCTGGTGCACCGCCTGGATGGCCGAGCGGGTCAACGGGGCGGGCAAGGCATCGAGGGCGAACCAGCCGATCTCCAGCAACACCTGCGGCTCGCACAGCACGGCGTGTTCGGAGCCCTGGATGCTGGCCAGATACACCGGCGCCACCCAGTGTTGCGGCGGGTCCATGTCCGGCTCGAAGTGGCTGACCACGCACAACACGCGCTGCGGATGCACCTGCAGGCCGGTTTCTTCCAGCACCTCGCGCACCACCGTGGCTTCCACGGTTTCCATCCAGTCCACCTTGCCGCCCGGCAACCCCCAGTGGCCTTGCTCGGGCGCGCGCCCACGCAGCACCAGCAGCACTTGGCCATCGGCACGCTGGATGAAGGCACCGCAGCCAACGCGCGGACGTAACTCGGTGGACGTGGGCATCACAAACGCTCGCAGACTCTGGCGCTTTAGTGTCCTAGATGTCGCGGCTGCGGGGAATGCTGGCAGGCAGGTTCGATCGCTACGCGCTCGGGCGTTTGAGGATCATCATGCATGCAGCAATCTCCGCGGCGTGCCGTGCGGCTGGGTGCACTGATCGCGGCGTGTCATTGATCATGCGCGATAACACCACCTTAGCGCCGCATTGGCGAGGATGATCGGCCTGCGCGCCGTGCTGGCGCGCGTTCGTCGGAGGTGTGCATGTCTCGAATCCTGGTGATCGGCGGCCACGGCAAGGTGGCACGCCTGCTCACGCCGCTGCTGGTGCGCGGTGGGCATCAGGTGACCGCAGTGTTCCGCAATCCCGCGCACGAAGGCGACGTAATCGCCGATGGCGCCACCCCGGTGGTGTTCGACATCGAACATGCCGACACCGATGCCATCGCTGCGCAACTGGCCGGTCATGACGCAGTGGTGTGGTCGGCCGGCGCGGGCGGCGGCGATGCGGCGCGCACGTATGCGGTGGATCGCGACGCGGCCATCCGCTCGATGCATGCAGCCGAACAGGCGCGCGTACGCCGTTACGTGATGGTGTCGTATCTGGGTGCCGGGCTGGAACACGGGGTCGGGCCGGACGATGCATTCTTTGCCTATGCGCAGGCCAAGGGCGCTGCCGATGCGCACCTGCGCAACACCACGCTGGACTGGACCGTGCTCGGCCCCGGCCGGCTCACGCTGGATCCGCCATCGGGCCGCATCACCCGCGACCCGGGCAGCGACGCCGACGGCGGCGTCTCGCGCGCCAACGTGGCGCAGGTGGTCACCGCCGCACTGGCCACGCAGGCCAGCATCGGCAAGACGGTGGGCTTCATCGACGGCCAGACGCCGATCGCGCAGGCGCTGGCGCAGCTGGAATGAACGCAACACCCCTCGCAATGCGCACCGCATGCGTCAAGCGGCGCCGGCTAACGAATTCCTAAAGCCGGCGCCCGCATAGTCGCCAGCGCAGTCATTGTGGAGGTCGCTCATGTCCGCATTCGTCAGCCCGCGTCGTGCCGGGATCCTGCCGCCGTATCTGCTCGAACACGTGGCGCAGGCGGCGCCCGCGCATGCGCGCCAGTGCGCCGTGCTGTCGCGGCAGATCACCGCGCAGCTGCGGCGGCAGCGCGCGCTCGGGCTGCTGGCACGGGCCGACGCGCCGGCCGCAGACGCCCAGGCCGCCCAGGTGGTGCAGCGACGCATCTACGACGCCCGACAAGGCACCGCCCTACCCGGCACGCTGGTGCGCGACGAAGGTGCAGCCGCCACCCAGGACGTGGCCGTGACCGAGGCCTACGACTACCTGGGCGCCACCCACGACTTCTTCCAGACGGTATACGGGCGCAATTCGATCGACGCGGCGGGCATGCCGCTGATCGGCACCGTGCATTACGAGCGCGGCTACGACAACGCGTTCTGGAACGGCGAGCAGATGGTGTTCGGCGATGGCGACGGCGAGGTCTTCAACCGCTTCACCATCGCCATCGATGTGGTCGGGCACGAGCTCACCCACGGGGTCATCGAGCGCACCGCCAACCTGATCTACCAAGGCCAATCCGGTGCCTTGAACGAATCGGTGTCGGACGTGTTCGGCGTGCTGATCAAGCAGTACTCGCTGCGCCAGAGCGCCGACCAGGCCGACTGGATCGTCGGCGCCGGCATGCTGATGCCCGGCATCCAGGGCGTGGGCCTGCGTTCGATGCAGGCGCCCGGCAGCGCGTACGATGACCCGGCCCTGGGCAAGGATCCGCAACCGGCCACCATGGCCGGCTATGTCGACACGCAAGAGGACGATGGCGGCGTGCACTACAACTCCGGCATTCCCAATCACGCGTTTTATCGCGCCGCTGTCGCGATCGGCGGTGCCGCCTGGGAGAAGGCCGGGCGCATCTGGTACCGCGCACTCACCGGCGGCGAACTGGCTGCCGGTGCGGACTTCGCCACGTTCGCTGCACTGACCGTCAGCGTGGCCAGCGCCGATGACGGTACCAGCAGCACCGAAGCCGCAGCGGTGCTGCAAGCCTGGCGCGATGTGGGCGTGCTCGCATGAGCCCGCAGCGACCACCGGTGGAGGCAGGCGTGACCCTGCGGCTGGCGCGCGAAGGTGGCGTGGCGGCGTTTCCGGCCATGCGCCGCGAGCGCCAGCTGCCGATGGATGCGCTGGACGATGCGCAGCGGCTGCGGCTGCGCGGCGTGCTGGACCAGTGCCTTGTGCACGCGCTGCCGCCCCCGCAGGCCGGCGGTGGCGACCGCCGCTATTTCAGCATCGCCTGGGATGGCGCCAGCGAGCCGCTGCGCATTCCCGAAGAACATGCGCCGGCCGAGATCGTGCGGCTGTGGAAGCAAGGCACGCTGTAGCGCAGGTCAGCGGCTGCATCGTCTGCTCGCATCACCCCACAGCAGCGCACACCGCACCGCGCCGCAAGCACCTGCTGCACAAACGAAGACACCGCGCGGTGCGCGGTGTCTGTCGGTAAAGCGAATGTGGTCCAACTGCGGATGCCTGCACCCTTTAAGCTGCCTAGATGCTCTAGGGCTGCACAGCTGGTGACGCATGGTGGGGCCCACCGCGTTAGCGTGACGTGCAGTGCGGCGGTCAGTATGAAGACACCACGCTCATCGCTGCACTGCACCACCTCTTGGCGTCACCACGCCATGCGGCGCGAGCCGCTAGTGGCCGTTGGCAAAATTGGCCAAGGCCATGCGGAAGGTACCGCCGACGTTCGCATGCAGTTGCTCGACGGTGCAGGTGAACCCGTTGGGCGGCAGCCACTTGGCCGCCGCATCGGCTTCGAGGAAGGCACGCTAGACCCGCTCTGGGCTGGCGCGTACGACGCGGTGCAGCGTGACGGTAGACATGGGCACTCGCTTGGGCAGAGGACGTGCCTGCGTGCTACCGAGGAACGCGGGAGTGCAGACATCGGCAGGCAATGCTACGTGCAGCAATGCCTGGCCCAGGCTGCGCTCGTCGGCGACGCGTCGGCCGGCTGCCCGACCCCTGCGATGCAGTGCCCGAGGCCGCTACAACCCGCGTTGGTTGCGCTGCGGCAGGTGCATCTGCCGGCCATTCGAAACCGGCACAGCGCGGGCTCACGTTGCCGCCGCGACCGGCTTCGCGGATAGTCGCCGCACTGATCGGACGATTTTTCCATGATGCTTGTGATTGTGTTGCTGCTCGCTGCCGGAGTGCTGGGCGCCGTTGCGCTCGCCGGGGGCATCTGGTGGTTGCTGGCGCGCCGTCGTGAGGCCGAGGCCGATACTATCACCGCGCCCGCTGCCGACAACGCGCCCAGCGCGCACGCGCCGCCTTCGTCGATCACACCAAAGCAAGCGCCTACCGCGCCGCTGCAGCACCCAGCACAGCCGCCCGGCGCACAGCCGTTGCCGACCGAGCCGCCGCCGATGCGCGCGTTGTTGCGTCGCATGTATGCCGCAGTGATGGCCACGCCATCGCTGGCCGAGGGCAAGCTGCCGACAGACCCCGCCCAGGCTGCGGTGCTGGCCGCGGTCGGCGCTGCGCTGGAACATGTCGACCTGCGCCCGCAATTGCTGCCGCGCCGCCCGCACCTGTTGCCGCAGCTGATGCGTGCGGTGAACGACCCGTACGCCTCCGGTCGCGGCATCGCCGCCATCATCGCGCAGGACCCGGCACTGGCCGCCAACCTGTTGCGCATCGCCAACAGCGCGCTGTATCGCCCGCAAGGCGGCCCGCTGGAAAGCCTGGAGCGCGCGGTGGTGCATATCGGCACCGAAGGCGTGCGCCAGATCGTCGCTGCCGCCGTCATGCAGCCGGTGCTGAGCCTGGATGGCGGCCTGTACTCGCGCCTGCCCGCCGCCGTGTGGGATTACGCCCTGCGCACCGCCACCGCCGCAGCCGCCTACGTGCGCGAACGCGGCGGCGACACCTTGTCGGCACAACTGGCCGGCTTGCTGCAGGGTCTGGGCGCGGTGGTGATCCTGCGCGTGTTGCGCGACACCTACGCCGAGCGCCCCACCCTGCCCTACAACCTGGAGGTGGCCGCCGCCCTGGTCGAACGCCACACCGCGGCGGTGGCCAAGACCATTGCCACCGCCTGGGAGCTAGCGCCACAGCTCGGCACCGCGCTGGACGAACAGCGCCCCGACCACGACACCACCCTGCTGGCCACCCCGCTCGGCCTGGCGCTGCGCTACGGCCGCCTCGCCGCCGCCCTGGCCATGCTCGCCCGCCACGGCGCCGAGCACGAAAACCATGCCCTCAACGTGCTGGCCACCCTGGAACCGGCCCGCGACGCCAATGCCGCACTCTGGCAACGGTTGGTGGCCGCCAGCGTGGAGTGAGTTGCTGCAATGCAGCTGCAGCGGCTTTACCGAAACAGCCAGCATCCGCCAATTGAGTTGCGTGTCGACCAACCATCCTGCACATTCCCACTCTGCTGCGACCCACGGCCTGTGAGCGATCAAAATGCGCGAATGGAATCCTGACGATGCACCTGGCAACCTCCACGGGCTGGCATTTGCCAAACATCTTGGATGGAAAATGCACTCACTGCACACGCATATCCAATCGGCGCGCGTTATTGCGCTCGCGGTCCTTTTATTCCTCACACCATTGACGGCGTGCACCATGCAAACAACACAAGACTTCGATGCAGCCATGTGGAAATCGCAACGCGGCGTTGATTTTGAAGACAACAAACGCATCTACATGGTGGGAGCGCTGAAACAGGTCATCCATGTGGGGATGCGCAGGGAAGACGTTATTGCGCTGTTGGGTCCACCCGATTATACGAAAGAGAGTGAAACCACCTCGACGGATGCATATTACCTCGGTATCTCGCCCTTCGCGGCTGATACAGAGAAATACACTATCCAATACCAGAACGGAAAATTGATCAGCCACCACACTGTGCAGGGCTAAGGAGAACAGCAAGGATGTCGGACAAACCTGATTTGGATCGGATCCGTAGCGAGTTTCAGGTGCAAGACGACGAGCTTATCCAGTATCACCCGCGGTTAGCGGGAAAGGTGGATATCCCGTTTTCGCCTTCGATGGATGTCACCAAAACCGAGGGGAAACTCTTGGACGAGATGACCTGGAGCAGAGGTCTGCAAGGCCTGTTCGAACTCAAGGAAACACACGATTTGGCTTTTCGCGAAAGCAAGCGGCACGTCCCAGACCAGCCAGTTCCCGACGGTATTCCAAAGGAACAAGCCCAGGAGTGGCAACTCAATGACGGGCACCGCGATGCCTTTCGTCATACCTATTGGAATGCACTGCTTGCCAAGGAATTCGGAAACGAATGGGCGCAGGCATTCGCCACCGCGCACGAGGGGAAGCCGGGCAATCCTGCTAGCCGCGAAGCAATGGACCTGTACAACAACCAGATCGGCAGAGGCATCGCCGCAGCCCACCCAGGCGCATCCAAAGAACAGCTTGCACAGCTCGTAGGCGAGGCAATGCAGGAAGGCAAGCTGATCCTCATGGATAACCAAGGAAATCTTGCTTGGAGTGATCAGGTGCAATTCGGACAGCATGGTCTATCACCTGAGGACACGATCCAGCCATATCTCCAGACACCCGCGGTCGTCCCTGCTGCGCCGCGTACGTCCGATTTTTTCGGCGCTGCTGGCCGGACAGACAATGCGCTGACGCCAGACCAGCCCGGCCATCCGCGTCACGCGCTACATCAGCAATGCCAAGCAGGCGTCGCCGCTCTAGGCGATCAATTCGGACACACGCCCGAGAACAACGCTTGCATGACGGCAAGCCTGACCAATCTCGCGGTGGCCAACGGTCTTGAGCGCGTCGACCATGTGATGCTGAGCGAGCAAGGCAAACACACCAATCAGGCACAGCATGTCTTCATCGTCCAGGGTGAACTCAGCGACCCCGCGCATCTACGTGCGCAGATGCCCGCAGCGCAGGCGATCGCCACGCCGGTCGACACCTCGTTTCGGGAGCTGGCGCTGATGGAACAGCGCACGCTTGCCCTGCAAGGCCAGCAACCTGTTACGCAGCAACACGATGAGCAGGTGAAGGCGCAGCGCGTTTAGCATCGAGAGTTGCGGGTGACTAGCGCACGTCTTGAAAGCTGCTCGAAGCACGCGCACGCACTACACACCTGCAAGTGCACATCTCCCGGATAAAAAACACCGGGCCACCCCAGAATGGCCCGGTGCCGAGCGAGTCCCGGCATCCGTCGCCGGGAAGAGTTGCCCCAGTGCCTTGCTCAGTGCCACTCCTTGCGAACGCGGCGCATGTCGCGTTGACGCGGTGACGATCACCTGCGTGCAGCAGGCGACGGTCCCCACCGTCGCCGCATGCACTGGCTTACACCTCCAGCACGCTTACACCTCCAGCACGGGGTCGGTGCGGCGGCCGGCGCGACCAGCGGCGAAGGCGATGCCGGCGCCCAGCAGCAGCAACACCAGGGTGCTCCAGGCAGCGCGCGAGACGCCACGGGCGGCCGCATCACCGGCCTGGCGGGCTTTCTGCTCGGCGGTGCGCTTGAGCGCTGCGTACTGCGCCACCGCCTTCTGGTAGCTCTGCGCATAGTTGTCGGCAATCTGCTCGGCTTCCGCGCGCGACTTACCGGTGCGCGCCACGATCAGGTTGATCAGGGCATCGCGGTCGGCGGCATCGATGGCCGGCTTGGCCTGGGCACGCACGCGGTCGAACCACGCGGCCAGTTCATCCGAGGCGGCCTGCGGCGTCTGCGCCACGTCGCTGGCGGTGGCCTTGCCGTCGTTGCCCACGTGTTCGGCCTGGTTCTTCAGGCGCTCGGGATTGAGCTCGGCCTTGCCGGTCTGGCGCAGCACCGTGTCCAGCTGGCCGCGCAGGTCGCCCCAATCCAGCGTGATGCCCTGCTGCTTCAGTTCTTCCTGCACGCCATTGCCCAGCGCCGGGGCGGCGGCGGCAATGCCCTGGCCGGTCAGCGACAGGCCCTTGCCGACCACACCCGATACCGCGCCCACCGCGCTGCTGGCCAGTGCGGCCACCAGCCAGGTGGTGATCAGCGAGGTCACCGCCCAGCTGAGCAGGCCGTGCAGGCCGCCACGCACGGTGGCCAGGCGGCCGGCGACAAACGCGCCCACCGCGATCGAGAGCAAGGTGCTCAACGCCAGCCAGATGCCGGCGCCGGTGCCCAGGCCGCTGACCGGGTTGGATTCACGCAGCGGGTCGATGGTGGATGCGCCGATGGCGGTGCCCAGCACGCTCAGCGTCAGATAGGTCATCAGCGCGAACGTGCAGCCGGCGAGCACGGCGCCCCAGGACATTCTGGGGGCCAGCGAGGAATGGCGAACGACCTGTGCCATGGAGTGTCTCACTGCGATTGGAAGGGGCGGCCAGTGTGCGAGCCGGGCCACCGCGCTGCCTGAGCCGAATGCACCAGTGCAACTAGTGCATTCGCGTCAGGCAGCCGCTACGGTGTGTCGCCACTGTTGGTTTTCATCGCCGTTGTTGCCTGAGGTAACCCCATGTCGTCAGCCAGTGAAGCGGCGCCGCCCAGCAGCCCGCCCAGTTCCACCAATCGCCGCCAGTTGCAGCAGATCATCACCGGCCTGAGCGAAGGGGTGATCCTGATCGAGCCGGACCAGTCGATCACCTGGGCCAACGACGCAGCCTTGGCCATGCATGGGGCAACCGAGGTGGCGGATCTGGGCGCCACGGTGAGCGACTACCGCGCGCGCTTCCAGCTGCGGTATCGCAATAACCATCGCCTGAGCGCCGGCAATTACCCCATCGACCGCGTCATCGCCGGCGAGGTCTTCAACGACGTGGTGGTGGAAGTGTTTCGCGCAGACACCGACGCGCAATGGGTGCACCGCGTGCGCAGCCTGGTGCTCACCGACGCGCAAGGCCAACCGGATTGCCTGGTGCTGATCGTGGCCGATGCCAGCGATTGGGCCAGTGCCGAGCAGCGCTTCGAACGCACTTTCAACGCCAACCCCGCCCCGGCCTGCATCTGCCGGCTCGAGGACAAGCGCTATATCAAGGCCAATCAGGGTTTTCTGGAAATGACCGGCTACACGCGCGAAGCGGTGGTGGGCAAGAGCGTGTTCGAAGTGGATGTGATGGAAATGGCCGACCGCCGCGAGCTGGCGCTGGAGCGCCTCAATGAAGGCGCCACCATTCCGCAGATGCAGGCCGAGCTCAGCCTGCCCGACGGCACCACCAAACTGGTGGTGGTGGCAGGCCAGCCGATCGAAATCGGCGAAGAAGCCTGCATGCTGTTTACCTTCATGGACCTGGAACCACGCCGGCGCGCCGAAGTGGCGCTGCGCCAGAGCGAAGAGCGCTTCGCCAAGGCATTTCGCATCACTCCGGTGCCCACGCTGATGTGCAATGCCGAAAGCTTGCAGATCGTGGAAATCAACGACGCGGTGTCGCAGATCACCCAATACGCCACCGAAGACATCGTCGGCCGGCCCATCGATGAAATCGGCCTGTTTCCCAGCCGCCAGGCGTATCAGCAGTTCTACCGTGCGTTGCAGGAAAGCGGCAGCATGCTCAATGTGGAATACGCCATTGCGCGCAAGGACGGCGAACAGCTGGATTGCCTGATTTCCGCAGAAACGGTGAGCATCCACGGCGTGCAGTGCTACCTGCTGTCGCTGATGGACATCACCGACCGCAAGCGCACCGAAATGGAACTGGTCACCGCCATCGAAGCGGTGATGCAGGACGCCTCGTGGTTCAGCCAGACCCTGCTGGAAAAGCTCGCCAACGTGCGCCGCGCCAACCGCCCCAGCCAGACCACCGGCTGCGGCATCGCCGAACTCACCGGCCGCGAGCGCGACGTGCTCGGGCTCATCGCCGAAGGCATGGCCGACAAGGAAATCGCACAGGAGCTCGGTGTTTCGCCCAATACGGTGCGCAATCATGTGGCGGCGCTGTATTCCAAGATCGACGTGCACAGCCGCGGCGAAGCCATCGTGTGGGCACGTGAACGCGGTTTCGCCGGCCGCAGCGCCAAACCGGCCACGCGCAAGAAGTAACTGCGTGCCGCTGGCGCGAATGCACTAACGCGGCTAGTGCATTCGCAACTGGGACATCCGGGTGCAAGCGCACATCATGCTCACACCGGCCCGCACAGACTGGACCGGTTCCCCAACTACGAGAGACATCCCATGGATAAGAACCGTATCGAAGGTACCGCCAAGCAGGTCAAGGGCTCGGTCAAGGAAGCCATCGGCCGAGTTACCGGCGACAAGAGCACCGAGTTGGAAGGCGCCGCTGAAAAGAACGTGGGCAAGGTGCAGGCCAAGGCCGGCGAAGTGGCCGACAAGGTGCGCGACGCTTCCAAGTAAGCATGGTGTATCGAAGAAGGGTGGCGCATCAAGTTCGCATGGTTGATCGACGCGTGCTGTCGAAAGCGCACAAGCAGTCATCGCAGCGTCTTCGTCAGGGGCACTGCTGCCTGCGGTGTAGGCACTGTGGCCGGCTGGCTTCGTGATTGGCGCCACCCTGTGTTGGCGTGGTTGCTGGCACCGCAGCTGATTGGCAGTGCGACGTTGTCGGTAACAACCTGTACCAGGTGACACGTGCCATGCCGCACCAAATACACAACAACGCCTCGATCAACTCGGGGCGTTGTTGTTTTCAGCCTTTAGCACGGACGTTTCTGAGTCTGAGTGCGTACGTGCGCGGTTTCGCACATCCCTTGCTTATCGCATCCGACGATCCAACCAAGACCCTGCGCGGCGTCTCCCTTCTCCCCCCCGGGAGAAGGTGGCCCGCAGGGCCGGATGAGGGGACGGGTGAAGCCTTGTGCACCGCTGCAACCCCTCCCACACTGTCGTCGTACGCGATGCCTGACAATTGGTCCAAGCTGACGCCGCTTTGCGGCGCCGCTTGGCTCCGATGTCAGGCCGCCCCGTCCCCGCAAGTATGGATGCCTACCGCTATCCATTAAACTCACCCGATGCACCTGGCCGGTAAGACATCCATGCGATCCAGTACCGCACTCGTGGTCATCATCGTGGCGCAGTTGCTGGGCACCTCGTTATGGTTTTCTGCCAATAGCGCAGCCGACGATTTGATGCGGCAGTGGGACGTGGGAGCATCGGCGATCGGTTTGCTGACCATGGCCACGCAGGTGGGTTTTATCCTGGGCACATTGAGCTTTGCGCTCAGCGGGGTGGCCGACCGGTTTGCGCCCAGCCGCATTTTTGCCTGCTGCGCGGTAGCCGGGGCGACGTGCAATCTGGGCTTTGCTGTAGTTGCCAGCGATGTGACAACGGGGATGTTGTGGCGTTTTGCAGTGGGGCTGAGCCTGGCCGGTATCTACCCGATCGGGATGAAGCTGGTGGTGCAGTGGGCGCCGCAGCATGCAGGCAAAGCGCTGGCGTGGCTGGTGGGCATGCTGACGCTGGGCACGGCATTGCCACAGGGCATCAAAGCACTGGGCAGCGCGCTGCCGTGGCGAACGCCGATGGCGGTGGCGTCGGCACTGGCGGTCATTGCGGCGGTGATGATCCTGCGCCTGGGGCACGGCGCGGCTGCGCCGCAACGTGCTGGCGGCAAGCTGGCATTCGGTGCGGTGTTGCAGGCGTTTGCGTTGAAGGACTTTCGCGCGGCCACGTTTGGCTACTTCGGCCATATGTGGGAGCTGTATGCGCTGTGGACGCTGACGCCACTGCTGATCGCGCGTGCCGGGTTGGCGCAGGCACTTGGGCTAAGCACGGCCACGTTGGCGTTTACGGTGATTGCCGCCGGAGCGGTGGGCTGCGTGCTGGGCGGGCAGTGGAGTGCACGCATCGGCAGCGCGCGGGTGGCCGCGGTGGCGTTGCTGGTGTCGGCATTGTGTTGCCTGGTGTTTCCGTGGGTGGGTGCGCTGTCGGCGTATGCGACGCTGGCGCTGATGCTGGTATGGGGCGCCAGCGTGGTGGCGGACTCGCCGCAGTTTTCCGCATTGGCCGCGCGCGCGTGCCCGCCGGCCATCGTGGGCAGCGCGTTGTCGATGCAGAACGCCATTGGCTTTGCGATCACCGTGGTGGCGATCGGCCTGACCACGCGGCTGATGGAAACGCTGGGGCTGTACGTTGCGTGGGTGCTGCTGCCTGGTCCAGTGCTTGGGTTGGTCGCGCTGATGCCGTTGTGGCGCAGGCGGCCCGTACCATCGGCGTGATGTGAGGCAAGAAGCGAAAACCACGCACGGTGGGGCAATGTCCTATCCGGGAAGGCCGTCGCTGTTGGCACAAGAATGGCGCTAGCTGTTCAGTCCCGGCATTAGATGGATCGGGTCTACCTTGAACAAATCTGGTTCGGATGTCCACTGTTTGCAGATGAATTCATACGGTGTCAGACCCTTCAGGGCTTTGAGCCTGCGACCGTAGTTGTAGGCGTCGATGAAGTCGGCCAAATGCTGTTGCAGTTGTGCGTGATCGTCGTAATGGGAGCGTTTGACAGTGGCCTCCTTGATGGTCCGATTCATCCGCTCGACCTGCCCGTTGGTCCAGGGGTGCTTGACCTTGGTCAAGCGGTGTTCGATGCCGTGTTCCTCGCAGACTCGACCGAAAATATGGGGGCAGGCATGGCGGTCGGAACTGCGGTTGGTGAACTGGATGCCGTTATCCGTCAGAACCGTGTGCAGGGTGTAGGGCACCGCCTGGATCACATGGCGCAGCAATTGCGCTTCAACCATCTTGTTGGCCGAGGCATGCAGCTCGGTGAGCGCAAACTTTGACGTCCTGTCGATGGCCACGAACATAGAGCTTTCCCTCGGCCGTGTGCACCTCTGCGATGTCGAGATGGAAGTAGCCGATCGGATAGCTTTTGAACCGCTTCTTGACGGCTTTTTCGCCTTGGATGTCGGGTAAGCGCGAGACGCCATGGCGCTGCAGGCAACGGTGTAACGAAGAGCGCGTCAGATGCGGGATGCTCGGCTGCAGCGCGTAGAGACAGTCGTCCAGCGGCAGCAAGGTGTGCTTGCGGAAGGCGACGATCGCCGCCTCATCCTCAACGGATAACACGGTGGAACACGGCTGCCTCGGCCCAGTGGGCAGATCGGCAACCGAGGTTCGCTTCTTCCACTTGGCCACCGTCTTTTGATTGATGCCGTAGCGCTTGGAGAGCGCTCTCAGGCTCTCTTGACTATTTTGTATCGCTCGACGGATCGCCTCTGTCGTAGTGGCGCTCCCATGCAGAACCTGGCCCATAGTGCTTCCTTCCATTCGTGGGAAAATAATGCACCATCAAAGCCTGGGATCAAACACACCTGCAGACCGCGCTGGAAGTGGTGCAGTACCAGGCCGGCGAGAGCGTGCGCGCGGCGGGTGGCCACCACAGCCGCTACCTTGGCTGCGAGATGAAGTTCATGTGGTAGCGGCTGCCGCGTCACCCGGCGGCGTTGCGGTGCTTATCAGCACGCGGCACCTGCTGGGACGCACCGCCGTGTGCAGCACATGCGCGCAGCGCTGGGTGGCGTGGCCGCACCAGCAGGCCGTGGCAGGCATGCGTTGCTCTTTTGCTTGCTGGCAAGACGCGGCCAGCCGCCCTACCCCTCGGCGACCGGCCGCAAGCACAGCCAGATGGCATACCAATGCGATAGCGCCCCGCCCAGCACGTGCGCGTGCCAGATGGCGCGGTTGTAGACCAGCGATTTGCGCACATAGAAGGCCACGCCCACGGTGTAGAACGCGCCGCCGGCGACGATGAGCCAGAGCACCGCGCTGTCCAGCCCGGCGATCATCTGGTTGATCACCACAATGCCGGCCCAGCCCAGCAGCAGGTAGATCGCCACCCAGAAACCCTTGGCGATGCCGGGCAGGCACAGCTTGGCGAACACGCCGAACAAGGCCACGCACCAGACACTCAAGATCATGGTCCAGCGCCAGGTACCATCGAGCGCGACCAGGAAGAACGGTGTGTACGAACCGGCAATCATGACGAAGATGCCGGCATGGTCGAACTTGCGCAGCATCGGTTGGCGCTGCGGCGGGGCGAAGTTGTAGGCGGCCGAGCAGGCGAACATCACCAGCAGCCCCAACGCATAGATGCAGGTGGCCGGCAGCATGGTCTGGTTGGCGCGCGCGCGCCATACCATCCAGGCGCCGCCAACAATGGCCAGGAACAGGCCGGCGGCATGCACCGCGACATCGGCACGGCGGGCAGAAACAGACTTGTAGTGCGGAGCAGTGACGTTGGCAGACACGGGCACGGCGATTCTTCGATGTGGGGGAGCCCGCTAGCGTGCAGACAGCCATGACGCAGTGGGGGCGACAGGATACCCGGCTTGCTGAATCCGCTCAGTGAGGCAGGCTGGGCGCGCGGGCGCCGGTCTCATACCCTGAGACATCCTTTTCGTTTGATCTCCCTCTTTGGGAGCCCTTGCCGTATGCCTCCGTTTGCCCTCGCTCCCCGCACCGAAACCGCCGAACGCGCCCTGGCCACCACCGATGGCCGCCCCAGCCGCGACGGCGCGCTGCTCACCGAACGCCTGGAGCGCCGTTACCACGACCGCATCACCGGCAGCTTCACCCTTCCCGGGCGCGAGGGCCGCTATGCGCCCATCCCCGACGATGTGCCCAGCGCATTGGCCGATGCCCTGCACGCGCGCGGCATCAGCCAGCTCTACAGCCACCAGGCCGATGCGTGGGCGGCCACCCAGCGCGGCGAGCATGTGGCGATCGTCACGCCCACCGCCTCGGGCAAGTCGCTGTGCTACACGCTGCCGGTGGTGAGCGCGGCGATGACCGCCGGCGCCAAGGCGCTGTACCTGTTCCCGACCAAGGCGCTGGCACAGGATCAGGTGGCCGAGCTGCTGGAGTTGAACCGCGCCGGCGAGTTGGGCGTAAAAGCCTTCACCTTCGACGGCGATACGCCCGGCGACGCACGTCAGGCGATCCGGCTGCACGGCGACATCGTGGTGAGCAACCCGGACATGCTGCATCAGGCGATCCTGCCGCATCACACCAAGTGGGCGCAGTTCTTCGAAAACCTGCGCTATGTGGTGATCGACGAGATCCACACCTACCGCGGCGTGTTCGGCAGCCACGTCACCAACGTGCTGCGCCGGCTCAAGCGCATCTGCGCGTTCTATGGCGCCAACCCGCAGTTCATCCTGTGCTCGGCCACCATCGGCAACCCGCATGCGCACGCGCAGGCACTGATCGAAGAACAGGTGCATGCCATCACCGAATCGGGCGCGCCCACCGGCGACAAGCACGTGCTGCTGTGGAACCCGCCGGTGGTCAATGCAGACCTGGGGCTGCGTGCATCGGCACGCTCGCAGAGCAACCGCATTGCGCGCATCGCGATCAAGAGCGGGCTCAAAACGCTGGTGTTCGCGCAGACGCGCTTGATGGTGGAAGTGCTGACCAAATACCTGAAAGACATCTTCGACAACGACCCGCGCAAGCCGCCGCGCATCCGTGCGTACCGCGGTGGGTATCTGCCCACCGAGCGGCGCGAAGTGGAACGCGCAATGCGCGCCGGCACCATCGACGGCATCGTGTCCACCTCGGCGCTGGAGCTGGGCGTGGATATCGGCGCGCTGGACGTGGTGATCCTCAATGGCTACCCCGGCAGCGTGGCGGCCACATGGCAGCGCTTCGGCCGCGCCGGGCGGCGCCAGCAGCCGGCGCTGGGCGTGCTGGTGGCCAGCTCGCAACCGCTGGACCAGTATGTGGTGCGGCACCCGGATTTCTTCGCCGATGCCTCACCCGAACATGCGCGCACCGCGCCGGATCAACCGTTGATCCTGTTCGACCACATCCGCTGCGCGGCGTTCGAGTTGCCGTTCATTGCCAGCGAGCCGTTCGGGCCGATCGACCCGCTGGTGTTCCTGGAAGCATTGGCCGAAAGCGAGGTGATCCACCAGGAAGGCGACCGCTGGGAATGGATCGCCGACAGCTACCCGGCCAATGCGGTGAGCCTGCGCTCGGTGGCCGACGGCAACTTCGTGGTGGTGGACAAGACCGACGGCAAGCAGCAGATCATTGCCGAGGTGGATTATTCCGCCGCCGCGCTCACCTTGTACGAAGGCGCCATCCACATGGTGCAGAGCACGCCCTACCAGGTGGAGCGGCTGGATTGGGAAGGCCGCAAGGCGTACGTGACGCGCACGCACGTGGACTACTACACCGACAGCATCGACTACACCAAGCTGAAGGTGCTGGACCGCTTCGACGGCGGCGTGGCCGGGCGCGGCGATTCGCACCATGGCGAAGTGCATGTGGTGCGGCGCGTGTCCGGCTACAAGAAAATCCGCTATTACACGCACGAAAACATCGGCTACGGGCCGGTGAACCTGCCCGACCAGGAATTGCACACCACCGCGGTGTGGTGGCAGTTGCCGCAGGCGACCCTGGGCAAGGCGTTCGCGTCCAAGCAGGATGCACTGGATGGATTTTTGGGCGCGGCTTACGCGTTGCACGTGGTGGCCACGGTGGCGGTGATGGCCGATGCGCGCGACCTGCAAAAAGCCGTGGGCAATGGCGACGGTGCGTGGTTTGCAGTGGCCGACCAGACCGGGCGCGGGCAGCTGCGCGGGGTGGAAGAAGGCGAAGAAGGCGCGGTGGAATTGCAGCAGGCATTCGTGCCCACGGTGTATCTGTACGACAACTTCCCCGGCGGCGTGGGCCTGAGCGAGCCGCTGTGGCTGCGCCAGGCCGAGCTGTTGCAGCGCGCCGATGAATTGGTGCGGCGTTGCGATTGCAGCGCCGGTTGCCCGGCCTGTGTGGGCCCGGTGCTGGCTGCACATGAAGAGGGCAAGGGCGAATCGCCGAAATCGCTGGCATTGACGGTGTTTGCACTGTTGTTCGATGCGGATGCACCGCTGCGGCATGCCACACAGGTGGGCGACGACCTGGCGCTGGACGTGCTTGCATGAGTGTGAGTGCGGACCGGCTGCGCCTGCTGCGCCGGCAGGCTGGGCATGCGGACGTGCGTGCGCCCGCGGTGGTTGCTGACGGCGATGCGCTGCAAGCTGCAGTGGCGTTGCATGCGAAGGAAGTGGAGGCCGCACGTGTCGGTGAGGTCACGCAGCCGGCTTCCGGCGCGACCACGCAGGGCAGGTCGCCTGCGCCCGCTGATGCTCCGCGTGTCAGCGCGGAACGTCTGCGCCTGCTGCGCCGCCAGGTCGGCGGGCTGACGCCTGCATCGCGCAAGGACGATGCGGTGATGCCGACACGTGCGCAGCGTGCAGCGGTCTCCAGCACCGTATCACCCGCTGCACGCTTGCCATCGCGCGATTCAGAAGCGGCACGTCATGACGCTGCGGCAGCTCGCCCGCACGATGTGCGCACCGCACCGGTACTCACACGCCGCGCCTTGCAGTCAGCCACTCCTGCACCGCCTGCGCGTGACGCATCGGTGTTTGCGTGGGTGGAACACGACGTGCGCCACAAGCCGGCGTTGCCATCGGCTGCCGATGCCATCACCGCTGTGGCTACGGAGATCGCACGCCATTCGCCAATGGCGCGCAGCACAACGACACCATCGGCAATACCGGCAACATCAACGTCGCCGGTACCGCCGCCGCAACGACGCACCGACATTGCCGGCCTGCGCAAGATGATCGGCCTGCGCGAACGTGCGGTGTCAGCGCACACACCCGTGCGCGCGCCATCGAACGACCGGCACCTGCCGGGAACCGAGATCGCACCCGGCCTGCATCTGATCGAAGCGTTTCTGCCACAGGCGATTCCGTGCGAGGCGCTCTCGCTGGCGTTCGCCAAACGCGACGATGCGGTCGACCCGCGGGATCTGCTGTTCTTCGACACCGAAACCACCGGCCTGGCCGGTGGTACCGGCACGCGCGCCTTCATGATCGGGGCGGCCGATTGGTATACCGATGCCGCGCAAGGCAGCGGCCTGCGCGTGCGCCAGCTGATGATGTCCACGATGGCCGCCGAAAGCGCCATGCTCGATCTGTTCCGCACCTGGCTGAGCCCACGCACGGTGCTGTCCAGCTACAACGGCCGCTGCTATGACGCACCGCTGCTCAAGACGCGCTACCGCCTGGCACGCCGCGGCGACCCGCTGTCTGCACTGGACCACGTGGACCTGTTGTTCCCCACCCGCCGCCGCTACCGCGGCACCTGGGAGAACTGCAAGCTGGCCACCATCGAACGGCAGTTGCTGCGCGTGGTGCGCGACGACGACCTGCCCGGCTCCGAAGCCCCTGCCGCCTGGCTGAGTTACCTGCGTGGCGGCAGCGCGCGCAACCTGCGCCGCGTGGCCGAGCACAACCACCAGGACGTGGTGACGCTCTCGCTACTGATGCAACGGCTGGTGGCGGTGGAGGCGCAGGACCGCGAGGTGATTCCGTTGATGGACGCGCCATGACTGGAATCAGGCGCGTTGCAGTGCGCGGCCGTAACGCCGCACGGCGGCGCGGGCGCGACGGACAGGTGCGAAAGACCAATCCAAAACGAGGCGCACCGGAGTACGGCTGGCGGCCATGCAGCCCAGCGTCTTGATCAGCGCCAGCTGGGGCTTGATTTGATCTGGCCCATCTGGTGGCAGGCCATCACCGGCCTAGTGGGCATGATCGGCAGGGTCACGGTGGGTTGCACCAGATCCAGCAAGGCGTCGATCTGCGGCCACTGCGCGCGTAGTGCAGCAACAGGCACGCAGGTCCGGAACACATGCCTGTCGGCAACAGGGCCCGACGCAGGCTTTCCAATAGGCTCGGTCGCGGCATGCCGGTGATGGCGGAAATTCGGCCGAGTTCGCCCGCATTGGCATGCGCGCCGCGGCGCACGCTGCCCGCAGCGGTCACGCCCGCGGCAAAGCCATCGGCGATGTAGAGATACACCAGATCCGGCGATTGCCGGCCCACCCCGTACACCGCTTCGGCCAAGGCGACGCAGTGGGCATCGTTGTCCATCCAGACCGGCAGCTGCAGGCAGTCGGCGACCAACCGGTCCAGCTCGACCTGCATCCATTCCGCTTCCAGCGACAGCGGCGGATTGACCCGGGTCCCATCACCGATGCGCGGCCCGGTCATGCTCAGACCGAGGCCGAACATACGCTGCCGGCCCACACCGGTGGCTTGCAGCACCGCCTCCACCAGCGCAGGCAAGTAGCCGCCGGCAACGCAACCCACAGCTGGAAGCCCTTGGCCGAGGACTGGCCGACCGGCACACGGTCGTGCCACACGCCATTGCCGGTGCGCATCCACTCCACACCGCCGGTGGGCACGTTGCCCTGTTTGCCGGTGCTGTCTTCGTAACCGACCTCGCCTTCCATCAGGGAGGTGAGCGAGGCAATGCCCGAATGCGGGTGCATGCCCGCTGATCGACGGCTTGACGGTCAACAGGTCCAGGAACACGAACGGCTTGACCAACTGGCCCAGATCGCCCTGGCTCATCAGCTGGGTGATCGGGCCGCGGGCGGTGCCGTGGGTGCGGAACACCACTGGCCGCGGCGGCGCCTCCACGCTTGTCTCGCGCTGCGGCTGATCGGCTCAGGCGGTGGCCAGTTGTGCGCCCATGACAAATCTCGTTGCGGCGGTGGCGCTGACTGGGCGTTTCGCTCAGCGATCCAGATGCTGGCCGCCCAACCATCGGTGCAGGCACGCACAGCCATGTCCCCGCTGGAGTGCTCGCCCCAGCGGACGGTCTTCATGCCACGCCAACAACGGTTTCTTCACGCTTGCGCCATTCTTCCGCTGGAGACCCACGATGATTCGCACCCTCGCCCCGCTCGCTGCCGTGCTGTTGCTCTCGGCCTGTGCTTCCAATCAGGTCGTGCAGGTGCAGCCCATCGATGGCGTCATCTCCGGCCAGTGCCATATCGAAAAGGTGCGCGGCATCGTGGGCCTGGCCGCGGCAGCGCAGACCATCGAACGCGCGCGCGTGGACAGCGACAGCCTGCAGGTGAGCGTGCGCCGCGGCGAGCGCACCACCGGCGGTACCACCGCCAGCGGCCTGGCCGACCCGGCGCAGGGTGCCAGCGAAAGCGGCGGCGATCACCTGAGCATCGAAACCGGCCCGACCAACAACATCACTGCGGTGTATTGCGGCTGAGGAATCGGGAATCGGGAATCGGGAATCGGGAATCGGGAATCGGGAATCGGGAATCGGGAATCGAAAAGCCTCGCGTCTTTTCGGTCCCGGGTCACGCCACTCACTTGCGTTTCGAGGCTGTCTTCGCCGCTGTTTTGAGCTTGGCGCGCGAGGAGGCCAGGAATTTCAGCGTGGCCGCCTCCCATTGCCGCTCGCCACGCACGCCGGTGGCCATGGCCTGCAGGTGGCCGGCACGCCAGCCTTCGAACACGCGCGGGTCGATGTAGGCCTTGCGGCACACCGACGGCGTATTGCCCAGCGCATCGGCCACCTCGCGGATGACATCGTTCTGCACCTGCTTGAGCGCACGTTCGCTGCTGCGTTCGGGTAAGGGCAGCCGTGCCAGGCGCTGCAATGCGGCCAACGTGCCGCCCCAGGTGCGGAAATCCTTGGCGGTGAAGTCCTCGCCCATCGCCTCGCGCAGGTAGTCGTTGACCTCGCCCGAATCCACCGGCTGCAACTGGCCATCGTCGTCGCGGTACTGAAACAGCGATTGCCCCGGCAATTGCTGACATTCGCGGATCAGTTTGACCAGCTGCTTGTCGTCCACTTCGATGTCGTGGTCCTGGCCGCTCTTGCCGCGGAACTTGAGCCGCGCGCGTCCGCCCTTCAAAAATTCCATGTGCCGGTTGCGCAGCGTGGTCAGCCCATACGAGCGATTGCTGCGCGCGTATTCGGCATTGCCTACGCGCACCAAGGTGTCGGCCAGCAGTGCAACGACGATCGCCAGGACCTTCTCACGCGGAAATCCCGGCAGCACCAGGTCGCGCCGCAAGCGCCGGCGCAATTTGGGCAGCGCGGTGCCGAAGGCGATCACGCGTTCGAACTTGCCTTCGCCACGCACCTGCGCCCAGTCGGCGTGATAGCGGTATTGCTTGCGCCGCCGCGCATCGCGCCCGGTGGCCTGCAGATGGCCGTTGGGTTTGGCGCAGATCCACACCTCGGTGTAGGCAGGCGGAATGGCCAACGAACGGATCCGCTGCAAGGTCTCTGCATCGCCGATGCGCTGCCCATCGGCGTCGCGGTAACTGAAGCTCTTGCCGGCCTTGCGGCGGCTGATCCCGGGCTGCTGGTCGTTGACGTAGGTCAGCCCGGCCGCGCGCGCGGTGGCCTTGGCCTGTGCCACGGCGGCCACGCTGGCCACCGCAGCCGTGGCGACGGCGGCGCCGGTGGCCGCAGCGGCGAGCTTACCGGCGGTGTTGGCGGTGACTGCGGCATTGCGGAGAACACGTTTGGCTTTCATTGCGCACAGGTCGAAGGACTGGCGGCGATTGTCGAGCGCGGCAAGACTAGGCCGCGTCAACGCAACGACAACGCCGCGTGCGCAAGCGATGCCGATCACGCAACTTTGTGCTTATGCTTGGGCATCCCCCCTTGCTGGAGTCATCGATGCCCGCTGTCCTGCCTATTGCCCGCCTGGCTTGTACGTTGGTTGTGCTGACTGCATTGACTGCCTGCAACAAACCGCAACCCGATGAGCAGGAAGCCGTCGCCGCCAAGGCCCAGCATGCGGCCGAACAAGCGGCTGCGCCCGCACCGGATGCCGCACCGGAAGCGCCGCCGATCGGTAGCTGCGATGCCACCCAGGTGCAATCGCTGGTGGGTCAGGCACTGACCGATGCAGTGAGCGAACAGGCACGCAGCGATGCCGGCGCCAAGTCGGTGCGCGTGCTCAAGCCCGGCCAGATGACCACCATGGAGTTCAATGGCGAACGCCTCAACCTGGAAGTGGACGCCAAGAGCGTCATCGCCTCGGTGCGCTGCGGCTGAGAAGGCGCTGGCGCCTGTCGCCGGACGGGCGCCAAGCCAACTGGCACAAGGGCTTGCAACCGCTCTCGTTGCAGCTGTAACGGTGTATTGCGGCACCGCATCAACTGTGGTCTAGTCGATCATCCGGTGACCTCTTCGAAACGCTCCACGGATCGAGCGCTGCAACGTCGTCGCCGCTCTCCTAGATCGCAACGAGGCACACATGGCCCCCCGCACTCGCCAAGGGCTCAACGACTACGGTCTCTACAACAGCGTGCGCGATGAGCGCGACGCCTGTGGTTTTGGCATGGTTGCTCAGCTGGACGACCAACCTTCCCGCTCGCTGGTCGACACCGCGATTGCGGCGCTCTCGCGCATGACCCACCGCGGCGGTGTGGCGGCCGACGGGCTTACCGGCGATGGCTGCGGCTTGTTGATCCGCAAACCCGATGCGTTCTTGCGCGGGCTGGCACGCGATGCCGGCATCACCCTGGGCACGCGCTATGCGGCCGGCGTGGTGTTCCTGCCGCTGGACGAGGCCGAGGCCGCGCGCTGTCGCGCCGAACTGGAAGCGCAGTTGCACAGCGCTGGCGTGCAGTTGCGCGGTTGGCGCGTGGTGCCCACAGACGACAGCGTGTGCGGCCAGCTGGCGCGCGATACCTTGCCGCGCATCGAACAGGTCTTTGTCGATGCCGGCGCCGAACACACCGAAGACGGCTTCACCCTGGCGCTGTTTTTGGCGCGCCGCCGCGCCGAGCAGGCGCTGCATGCGGTCGAAGATTTCTACGTCACCACCCTCTCGCCCAATGGCATCAGCTACAAGGGCATGGTGCTGCCGGACAAGCTGAGCACGTTCTACCCGGACCTGCAGCGCAGCGATCTGTCGTCCAGCGCGATTGTCTTTCACCAGCGTTTTTCCACCAACACGCTGCCGCGCTGGCCGCTGGCGCATCCGTTCCGCCTGCTCGCGCATAACGGCGAAATCAACACCATCGAAGGCAACCGGCGCTGGGCGCAGGCGCGCAGCAAGGTGTGGCAGACCCCACGCTTCGATATCGCGCAGTTCGACCCGGTGATCTCCATGCACGGCTCCGATTCGCAGAGCCTGGACAACATGCTGGAGCTGCTGATCGCCGGCGGCATGGACCTGCTGCAGGCGCTGCGCATCCTGGTGCCGCCGGCGACCCAGTCGCTGGAGTTCAAGGACGCCGACCTGGCCGCGTTCTACGAGTTCTATGGCCTGAACACCGAGCCGTGGGACGGCCCGGCCGGCATCGTGGCCTGCGACAGCCGCTATGCGGCCTGCATGCTGGACCGCAACGGGCTGCGCCCTGCCCGCTGGATGCTGACCTCCGACCGCCATTTCCTGGTGGCCTCCGAAGCCGGTGTGTGGGAACTGCCGGCCGAGCGCATCACCCGCAAGGGCAAGCTGGGCCCGGGCGAGATGATGGCCATCGACCTCAAGCGCGGCGATCTGCTCGATTCGGACGCCATCGACCGCATCAACCGTGCGCGTGCCCCATACAAGCAATGGCTGCAGCAGGGCGTGACCTACCTGCAGACCGAATTGATCGACCCCTCGCTGGTGGAAGAACCCTTCAGCGAGCAGACCCTGCGCAGCTACCACAAGCTGTTCCAGCTCAGCACCGAGGAAGTGGAGCAGATCCTGCGCCCGCTGGCCGAGACCGAGCAGGAAGCCACCGGCTCGATGGGCGACGACACCCCGATGGCGGTGCTCAGCCGCCAGACCCGGCCGTTGTACGACTACTTCCGCCAGGCCTTCGCGCAGGTCACCAACCCGCCGATCGACCCGCTGCGCGAAGGCATTGCGATGTCGCTCACCACCCAGCTCGGCAAGGAGACCAACATCTTCCATGCCGGCGCGGAGACGGTGAACCACGTCATCCTCAACTCGCCGGTGCTCAGCCAGCGCAAGCTGCGCCAGCTGCTGAAGATGGAGCAGTACGTCGAGCGCAACCGCCTGATCGACCTGTCCTACAGCGTGGAAGAAGGCCTCAAGGCCGGCCTGGAACGCATCTGCCAGGACGTGGAAGCCGCAGCGCGCGCCGGTGCGGTGATGCTGCTGCTCTCGGACCGTTACCCGGTGCCGGACCGGCCGATGGCGCATGCGCTGCTGGCCACCGGCGCGGTGCATCACCACCTGTGCAAGGTGGGCCTGCGCTGCGACGTCAACCTGATCATCGAAACCGGCACCGCGCGCGATGCGCACCACATGGCCTGCCTGCTCGGTTTCGGCGCCACTGCGGTGTACCCGTACCTGGCCTACCAGACCCTGTTCGACCTGGGCCGGCGCGGCATCCTGCAGTTGAGCAAGGGCGGCGAGCAGTCGCAGATCGGGCGCCGCTACCGCAAGGGCATCTACAAGGGTCTGTCCAAGATCATCTCCAAGATGGGCATCTGCACCATCGCCAGCTACCGTGGCGCGCAGCTGTTCGAAATCGTCGGGCTGGACCCGGACGTGGTGGAACTGTGCTTTGCCGAGACCCCGGCACGCATCGGCGGCGTCGGCCTGGCGCGGCTGGACACCGAGGCGCGCGAGCTCACCGCACGCGCCTGGAACGACCAGCTCAAGCCGGAAGTGGGCGGCCTGCTCAAGTATGTGCACGGCGGCGAGTACCACATGTACAACCCGGACGTGGTCATGACGCTGCAGCGCGCCACCCGCACCGGCGACGCCGGCGACTGGCAGAAGTACGTGGACGCGGTGCATGCGCGCCCGGCCTCGACGCTGCGCGATCTGGTGCAGCTCAAGCGTGCCGACACCCCCACCCCGCTGGATGAAGTCGCCCCGGCCGAAGACGTCCTGCGCCGTTTCGACACCGCCGCAATCAGCCTGGGCGCCTTATCGCCCGAAGCGCACGAAGCGCTGGCCATTGCGATGAACCGGCTGGGCGGGCGCAGCAATTCCGGCGAAGGCGGCGAAGACCCGGCCCGCTACGGCACCGAGAAGCGCTCCAAGATCAAGCAGGTGGCCTCCGGCCGCTTCGGCGTGACCCCGGAATACCTGGTCAACGCCGAGGTGCTGCAAATCAAGGTCGCCCAGGGCGCCAAGCCCGGCGAAGGCGGCCAGCTGCCCGGCCACAAGGTCAACGAACTGATCGCCCGGCTGCGTTACGCCAAGCCCGGCATCGGCCTGATCAGCCCGCCGCCGCACCACGACATCTATTCCATCGAAGACCTGGCCCAGCTGATCTATGACCTCAAGCAGGTCAACCCCACCGCACTGGTGTCGGTGAAGCTGGTGGCGCATGCCGGCGTCGGTACCATTGCCGCCGGTGTGGTCAAGGCCGGCGCCGATCTGATCACCGTGTCCGGCCATGACGGCGGCACCGGTGCCAGCCCGGTCAGCTCGATCCGCTATGCCGGCGTGCCGTGGGAACTGGGCGTGGCCGAGTCGCACCAGGCACTGGTGGCCAACGACCTGCGCGAGCGCACCATCCTGCAGACCGACGGCGGCCTGAAGACCGGCCTGGACGTGGTCAAGGCCGCGCTGCTGGGCGCCGACAGCTTCGGCTTCGGCACCGCGCCGATGATCGTGCTGGGCTGCAAGTACCTGCGCATCTGCCACCTCAACAACTGCGCCACCGGCGTGGCCACCCAGGACGAGCGCCTGCGTGCCGGCTACTTCACCGGCCTGCCGGAGCGGGTGGAGCACTTCTTCCGCCTGCTCGCCGAAGAAGTGCGGCAGTGGCTGTCGTACCTGGGCGTGCGTTCGCTGGACGACATCGTCGGCCGCACCGACCTGCTTGAACAGCTGGAGGTCTCGCCACGCGCCGGGGTCAAGGTCGATCTGTCGCGCCTGCTCACCCATGCGCGCTACGACGGCAGCCACTGCGCCGCCCAGCGCCTGTACGAATCGCCGGACAGCCTGGCCACGCAGATGGACGGCCTGCTGGCCGATGCGATCGCCAACAAGCGCGGCGGCGACCATCGCTTCCTGATCCACAACACCGACCGTTCGATCGGTGCGCGCCTGTCCGGCGCCATCGCACGCGTGCACGGCAACCACGGCATGAGCGATGCGCCGTTGAACCTGCGCTTCCGCGGCACCGCCGGGCAGAGCTTCGGCGCGTTCAATGCCGGTGGCCTGCAACTGGAGCTGGAAGGCGAAGCCAACGACTACGTCGGCAAGGGCATGGCCGGCGGCCGGCTGGTGGTGCGTCCGCCGCGCGGCGCGCGCTTCGAGGCGCGCAGCACGCCGATCGTGGGCAACACCTGCCTGTACGGCGCCACCGGTGGCGAGCTGTTCGCCGCCGGCCGCGCCGGCGAGCGCTTTGCGGTGCGCAACTCCGGCGCATTGGCGGTGGTGGAAGGCGCAGGCGACCACTGCTGCGAATACATGACCGACGGCGTGGTGCTGGTGCTGGGCAAGGTGGGCCTGAACTTCGGCGCGGGCTTCACTGGCGGCCTGGCCTACGTGCTGGATATCGAACGCGACTTCGTGGACCGCTACAACCACGAATTGATCGACATCCACCGCGTCTCTGCCGAAGGCTTCGAGAACCATCGCCAGCACCTGCACACCCTGATCAGCCGCCACCGCGAGCTCACCGGCAGCATCTGGGCGCAACAGATTCTGGACGAGTTCCGCGACTACATCGGCAAGTTCTGGCTGGTCAAACCCAAGGCCGCCAGCATCGAGTCGCTCACTGAGTCGCTGCGGCGCGCCGCCTAGTCGTGCTCCCCTCTCCCGCTCGCGGGAGAGGGGTCGGGGGTGAGGGCGCTCGCCCGGCTACCCCTCATCCGCCCCTTCGGGGCACCTTCTCCCTGTGGGAGAAGGGAATCAGCCACGGATTTCTTTTATGAGCCGCAAGCAAGCCTTCCAATTCCTCGACCTGCCCCGGACCATGCCCACGCGCATTCCGGTGGAGCTGCGGACGTCCGGCGACTGGGGCGAGTTGTACGGCAAGTTCGACAAGGCCGACGCGCAGTACCAGTCCGGCCGCTGCCTGGACTGCGGCAACCCGTACTGCAGCTGGAAATGCCCGGTGCACAACGCCATTCCGCAGTGGCTGCAGCTGGTGCAGGAAAACCGCATCGAAGAAGCCGCCGCGCTATGCCATTCCACCAACCCGCTGCCGGAAGTGTGCGGGCGGGTGTGTCCGCAGGACCGCCTGTGCGAAGGCAGCTGCACGCTGGAGGAATTCGGCGCGGTCACCATCGGCGCGGTGGAAAAGTACATCGTCGATACCGCCTTCAAAATGGGCTGGCGCCCGGACCTGGGCAACGTGCAGCCCAGCGGCCACCGCGTGGCGGTGATCGGCGCCGGCCCGGCCGGCCTGTCCTGCGCGGACCGCCTGGTGCGTGCCGGCATCGAGGCGGTGGTCTACGACCGCTACGAGCAGATCGGCGGCCTGCTGCAGTTCGGCATCCCCAGCTTCAAGCTGGACAAGTCGGTGATCGGCAAGCGCCGCGAAATTCTCGAGGGCATGGGCGTGCAGTTCCGTCTGGGCGTGGAGATCGGCAAGGACGTCAGCATCGAACAGCTGCTGGGCGAATACGACGCGGTGTTCTTAGGGACCGGTGCGTACCGCTACACCGACGGCGGCCTGCCCGGGCAGGACCTGAAGAACGTGCTGCCGGCGCTGCCGTTTCTGGTGCAGAACAGCCGCATCGTCAGCGGCAACGACCCGCACGGCCGGCCGATCGCCGGCTGGGAAGACCAACTCGCCCTGCCCGACCTCAACGGCAAGCGCGTGGTGGTGCTGGGCGGCGGCGACACCGGCATGGACTGCGTGCGCAGCGCCATTCGCCTGGGCGCGGCCAAGGTCACCTGCGCGTATCGCCGCGACGAGGCCAGCATGCCGGGCTCTGCGCGCGAGGTGGCCAACGCGCGCGAAGAAGGCGTGCGCTTCCTGTTCAACCGCCAACCGCTGTCGATCGAATCCGGCGCCGACGACGAAGCCATCGGCGTGACCGTGGTGGAAACCAGGCTGGGTGAGCCCGATGCCAGCGGCCGCCGCAATGCGGTACCGGTGGAAGGCAGCGAATCGCTACTGGAAGCGGACGTGGTGATCATCGCCTTCGGCTTCTCGCCCACCCTGCCCGACTGGCTGGCATCGCAGGGCGTGGAAGCCGGCAACAACGGCCGCATCGTCGCCCCGGCCGACGGCAACGGCCGCCTGCCCTACCAGACCAGCAACCCACGCCTGTTCGCCGGCGGCGACTGCGTGCGCGGCGCGGATCTGGTGGTCACCGCCGTGGCCGAAGGCCGCGATGCGGCAGGAAGCATCGTGCAACTGCTGGGAGTGAAGGCGCAGGTCAAGGAGCCGGCTGCGGCGTGAGGCGCCACACAAAACATGAGCGATCCAGTGGCTTTGACAATCTCAGTGCTGTCTCTCGCCGTATCGGCCGTAACTGCATGGCTAACGCTTTTTCGGCGTGGCACGATTCGCATGACTCAGTCGACTGTCATATTTTTTGGTCCCGATGCAGCTCGCGCAGGGGACAGCGCTGCGCTGCCCAAGATCTACCTACGCACACTATTGTTCGCTACATCTAAACGCGGCAGGGTCATCGAATCTATGCATGTGTCTCTCGAGCGTTCTGAGAAACGCCAAAATTTTAATATTTGGGTTCACGGCGACGAAAAATTGGTTAGAGGTAGCGGTCTTTATGTTGGTGAGACTGGAGTAGCTGCAAACCATCACTTCCTGACTCCAGATGACGGTAATGCCTTCCGTTTCTCGTCAGGTCGTTATGTTCTTCGCGTACACGCTCGTCTACTCGGCGATTCAGCGGCAAAACAGTTATTTTCTCAAGAGCTTGATATCTCACCAACGCTAGCTAGCCAGTTGGATGAGCCAGGCGTCGGGCTGTACTTCGATTGGGGGCCAGACTCATCACGATACTTGCCGCACGTTGAGCATCGCTTGCCTTCTCCTGACCCGGAACAGTTTATGGCCGCACAGGGACTCGGCACGAATCGCAAGTAGTCGTGAGCAACATACCGCCAAGCGCCTGCGTCTGACCAAGACGCAGGCGTAGTCTTGTGCGATTGCGAATCCCGAATCGCGAATCAGGCCGCCTTATCCAACGTCGCCATATCGACCACGAAGCGGTACTTCACGTCGCTCTTGAGCATGCGCTCGTAGGCGGCGTTGATCTGGTCGGCGCGGATCGTTTCGATGTCCGAGACGATGTTGTGCTTGGCGCAGAAGTCCAGCATTTCCTGGGTCTGGCGGATGCCGCCGATCAGCGAGCCGGCCAGGGTGCGGCGCTTCATCACCAGGTTGAACACGCTCGGCGAGGGATGCGACTGCTCCGGCACGCCCACCAGCACCATGGCGCCATCACGCTTGAGCGCGTTGAGGAACGGGTCCAGGTTGTGCGGCGCGGCCACGGTGTTGAGGATGAAATCCAGGGTGTTGTACTGCGCGGCCATCTGCGCCTCGTCCTTGGAAATCACCACTTCGCTGGCGCCCAGGCGCAGCGCGTCGGCGCGCTTGCTCTCGGAGGTGGTGAACAACACCACGGTGGCGCCCATCGCCTTGGCGATCTTCACCGCCATGTGGCCCAGGCCACCCAGGCCGACCACGCCCACCTTCTGGCCGGGGCCGACCTTCCAGTGCGCCAGCGGCGAGTAGGTGGTGATGCCGGCGCACAGCAGCGGCGCCACCGCGGCCAGGTTGTCGGTATGCGAGATGCGCAGCACATACTTCTGGTCGACCACGATATGGTCGGAATAACCGCCGTAGGTGTTTTCGCCGCCACCGAACATGGGGCCGTTATAGGTGCCGGTGAAGCCGGCTTCGCAGTACTGCTCTTCGCCCTCCTGGCAGGAGGCGCAGCTGCGGCAGCTGTCGACCATGCAACCGACACCAGCCAGGTCGCCGACCTTGAAGCCGGTGACTGCATCGCCTACCGCGGTGACGCGGCCGACGATCTCGTGGCCGGGTACCGAGGGATACAGCGTGTTGTGCCATTCGTTGCGTGCGGTGTGCAGATCCGAGTGACACACGCCGCAATAGGCGATGTCGATCTGTACATCGTTGGGGCCGGGCGCGCGGCGTTCGAACACGAACGGGGCAAGCGGTTGATCGGCGGCCTGGGCGGCATAGGCGTGGGCTTGGCTCATGGGAGGGGCTCCGGGGCATGACGTCCCCCGCGACAGTGCAGGAGACAAAAAGTAAGCGCGCTAGCTTAAAACAGGCGCGTGTCGCACACCTGCGACAGTGCGTTTTGCCTGCCCGTTGCGAATGCAACCTGCGCGGCATGGTGCGCCGCGCAGGTGTTTGCGCACGATCAAATCCATGCTGTCGGCGTGAATGGCGCGCTAACGTCGGAGCTTCTACGCTGACCAGCCATCGTCTTGCCCTGCACCATCATCCCTGCTGGCCGTGCCCTCCCCCTGCGGCCGCCTACGTCGATGCCGAAGGAGGCTTCCATGTTCCGCTCTCCCCCGAAATTCCCATCCCTGCGCAGTGCCGCACTCGCACTGACCTTGCTCGCCGCGCTGCCGCTTGCCCACGCCAAAGAACCTGCACGCCCCGGCAAAGAGTCCAGCAGCCTGAAATACGTCGGCGTCAATCTGTCCGGCGCCGAGTTCAATTCGCGCAAGAAGCCCGGCACCCTGTTCAAGGACTACACCTACCCGTCCGCCTCGGATTTCAGCTATTTCGCCGGCAAGGGCATGAATACGATCCGGCTGCCGTTTCTGTGGGAACGCCTGCAGCCTGAGCTCAAAGGCGATCTGGACAAGGCCCAGCTCGGGCTGATCAAGAAATCGCTGGAGGCGGCAAAGGCCAACAAGCAGTTCCTGATCCTGGACCTGCACAACTACGCCAAGTACAACGGCAAGCGCATCGGAACCGACGAGGTGCCCGCTGCCGCACTGGCCGATCTGTGGCGCCGGCTGGCGCTGGAGTTCAAGGACGACAAGGCGGTGATCTTCGGGCTGATGAACGAGCCCAACGGCATCTCCGCACCGGACTGGGCCACTGCCGCACAAGGCGCGATCAATGCGATCCGCAAGACCGGCGCGAAGAATCTGATCCTGGTGCCGGGCACCGCGTACACCGGCGCGCACAGCTGGCGCAGCACCAGCTACGGCGTTTCCAACGCCAAGGCGCTGGAAATCCTCAACGACCCCGGTAACAACCTGGCCTTCGAAGCGCATCAGTACCTGGACAACGACTACAGCGGTACCAAGCCGGTGTGCACCAGCAATTCGGTGGGCGAAGAAAAATTGCGCGGCTTCACCGCGTGGCTGCGCGAGAACAAGCAGAAGGGCTTCCTGGGCGAATTCGGCACCGCCAACAATCCCGTTTGCGACAAGGCGCTGGAAGGCATGCTGGGCTACATGGAAAAGAACAGCGATGTGTGGCTGGGCTGGACCTGGTGGGCGGCTGGCGCGTGGTGGAAGCCGGACTACCCCTTCACCGTGCAGCCGGGCAAGGACGGCAGCGACAAGCCGCAGATGTCGATCCTGAGCAAGTACGCGCGCCGCGCCGGCAAGTAACCTGCGCCGCAGGCATGCAGTGGCCGCAACCCGCGTTGCGGCCATTTTTTTTTCGCGGTTTCCACGCGTCTGCGTGCAGACGATCGCCTACGCAGTGCTTTCCACGATGACTCACGACGCATGGCGCATGTGCGTTTCCAATGAAGCAACGCATCTCGATTGAAAGTGAGCGCTGCAACGCTAGAGAGAGTGCGCAGACAAACAGCAGCATTCGCGCCATGTGCAGTACGCCATTGATGACCTCATGCTGCGCTGCCGTTTCGATTGAAGCGTTCGCAACACATCGCGTTGCTTTCGCGCCACGCGTGCGCGCACCGACTGAATAACTGCGAGACACTGCACAGCTTGATGCATTGATACCTTGCATCCGTAGTTTGTACGCGCGCATACGCCTAGTCTGGTGATGGACGCGTTGTTGTCGTATGTCGGTCGAATTCATGCCAGCGGCGGCGCGTTGTCCTTGCACACGTCACTCGCACGCAGAAGTCTCAGGAGTCCCCATGCTGCCCCCCACCCTGCAGATGCACCGGCTGCACCGCCGCGCGCTGTCCTTGCTATTGCTCGGCGTCCTGCCGCTGGCACAGGCGCAAACTACAACCGGCCTGAAGTATGCAGGCGTCAATCTCTCCGGCGCCGAAATCAAATCCTCGCAAAAACCCGGCGTGCTCAATAGCGACTATCGCTATCCGGCGGCCAATGAATACACGTACTTCGCCGGCAAACACATGAACACCATTCGCTTGCCGATCCTGTGGGAACGCCTGCAGCCCAAGGCCGGCGGCGAGCTGGACCCGGCACAGCTGGCGTTGATCCGGCAGGCGGTCGCCAATGCCAAGGCGGCGAAGATGTACCTGATTGTGGATGTGCATAACTACGCCAAGTATTACGGCCACACCATCGGCAGCAGAAAAGTGCCAATCAGTACCTTCAACGATCTGTGGCGACGGCTGGCGATCGCCTTCAAGAGCGACAACGCCGTGATCTTCGGGCTGATGAACGAGCCTTACGACATCAATCCGCAATCGTGGGCAACGGCTGCACAAGCATCGATCGACACGATTCGCAAAACCGGCGCCACTAATCTGATTCTGGTGCCCGGTGCGTTATGGACGGGCGCGCACAGCTGGTACTCCACGGTGGCCGGGCAATCCAATGCGGTCGCGCTTGCCTCCATTCGCGACCCACTCGATCGCTATGCCATCGAAGCGCATCAGTACCTGGATAGCGATTCCAGCGGCACCAGCGGCGATTGCGTCAGCGCCACCGTCGGCGCCGAGCGGTTGCGCAGCTTCACCGAATGGCTGCGGTTGAACAAAAAACGCGGGTTTCTGGGCGAATTCGGCACCGGCAACAGCGCCACCTGCAATCGTGCACTCAACGGCATGCTGGGTTACATCGAATCCAACAGCGACGTCTGGCTGGGCTGGTCCTGGTGGGCAGCAGGCGCATGGTGGAACGGGGCGTATCCATTCAACGTGCACCCGGATGCGCAAGGGCGCGACAAGCCGCAGATGTCGATATTGAGCCCACGCGCACGACGAATTACCGATTAAGCGCGGCACCATCACGACGCGAAACCCAGGCGGGCGCGACTGCAGATCGATTTGAACACATTGTTCGTATACCGGTTCCAGCCAAGCGATCGGCATCCACCTGGCTATTACCTATCGCTTTCCCGGTGATTCAAAACGGCATGGCGTCATAGAGATGACGTCATGCCACTGACGGCGAGCACTTCCATACGCCACAAAGTCGACAGTGCGGCAACGAACTCGGCGCTAGCGCGGTAATGCTGCGTCTTTCTGCGTGCATCTGGGCGGTATATCCGACGTAAGAGCGTATTTATTCGATGCGACTGCGATACACGTCTCAGATTGGCGCTTCGTTCGCTATGCGCAATGATTGGGCACAGCACATGCATTAACTCAGGCGAGTGCAGCATTATCGCGCACAACGCGCAGGCAGTGCATGCATCTCCCCCGTCGTTGAAGGAGTTGTTTCATGTCTGCTATGTCTTTTTCGCTGCGCACGCTTGTGCGATCTGCGCTGCTCTTCCTCGTGATCGGCAGCCTGCCGCTCGCCCACGCGCAAACGCGCGCGCTGACCTACGCCGGGGTCAATCTGTCGGGCGCCGAATTCGCCTCCTCCAAGAAGCCTGGCGTCCTCAACAAGGACTATATGTACGCTGCGGCCAGCGATTACACCTATTTCGCCGGCGTCGGCATGAACACGATTCGCCTGCCGATCCTGTGGGAACGGCTGCAACCCAGCGCGCGCGGAGAGCTGGATCCGGCGCAGCTGGCGTTGGTGCAGCAGGCGGCGGCGCGCGCCAAAGCAGCCGGCATGTATCTGGTGATCGACATCCACAATTACGCCAAATATTACGGCTACAAGATCGGCAGCCCGGAAGTGCCGGTGTCGACGTTTACCGATGTGTGGCGTCGTCTCGCACTGGCCTTCAACGGCGACAATGCAGTGATTTTCGGGCTGATGAATGAGCCCAACAACATCTCCGCCAGCGAGTGGGCCGGCGCGGCCCAGGCCGCCATCGATGCAATCCGCAGGACCGGTGCCAACAACCTGATTCTGGTCCCCGGCGCATTGTGGACCGGCGCGCACAGTTGGTATTCCACTACCACCGACGGGTATTCCAACGCCACTGCGCTGGCGTCCATTGACGACCCGCTCAATCGCTACGCATTCGAAGTGCATCAGTATCTGGATGCCGATTCCAGCGGCACCAACAGCACCTGTGTCAGCGCCACGATTGGCGCCGATCGGCTGCGCAACTTCACCGCGTGGCTGCGCACCAACCACAAGCGCGGGTTCCTGGCCGAATTCGGCACCGCCAATAACCCGGTCTGTAACGAGGCGTTGCAAGGCATGCTGGCGCACATGGAAACCAACGCCGATGTGTGGCTGGGCTGGACCTGGTGGGCCGCTGGCTCGTGGTGGAACATCACCTATTCGTACAACGTGCATCCCAACAAGGACGGCACCGACAAGCCACAGATGTCGATCCTCTCGCCGCAGGCCGCACGCGCCACGCGTGCACCGGTTGCCGCAGCAGCGCGTACCGCTGCCGCAAGTAAAGCCACTGCACGCACTGCACGCTGATGCAAAGCACCAAGCCGCCACAAGGCGGCTTTTTTTGTTGGACGCATTTCGTATGCGTGCTGCGAGTAATGCGTCGCCCCTGAAAAACCCCCAAACCACATCCATTGCAGGGCGTCCCCCGCATTTTCGGCGTGCTGGAACTGCCAGTTTTCGTTACTGTACGCGCTGGTTTCTGGCAGTTTTCGCCCATGCGTACACGCCGTCCTGCCGCCGAGCAGTTGCCTGCCGATGAGTTGTTTCGTTCGCGTCTGGAAAACCAGATCGACCTGCGCCATCCACTGGTTCAGCTGAGCCATCGGCTGCCGTGGAGTGCGTTGGAGCAGGCGCTATTGCCGCGATTGCCGGCCACAACTGCCAGCGGCGGACGGCCCGGCCTGCCGATGCGTCTGATCGCCGGGCTGCTCTACCTCAAGCACGCCTACGACCTGTCCGACGAGGCCGTATGCGAGCGCTGGCTGGAAAATCCGTACTGGCAGTTCTTCACCGGCGAGGTGGTATTCCAGACCTGCTTGCCGTGCGATCCCAGTTCCCTGACACGTTGGCGACAGCGTCTGGGCGAAGCGGGCATGGAAGAGCTATTGGCGCACACGATCAACACCGCGCATGCGATGAAGGCGGTGGATGCACGCGAGTTGTCGCGGGTGATCGTGGACACCACCGTGCAGGAAAAGGCGATCGCCCATCCCACCGACAGCCGGCTGCTGGAGGTGGCGCGCAAGAAGCTGGTGCTGCTGGCCAAGCGCCACGGCATCGCACTACGACAGACCTATGCGCGGCAAGGCCCGGTCTTGAGCCGCAAGGCCGGGCGCTATGCGCATGCGCGCCAGTTCAAGCGCATGCACAAGGTGCTGCGACGCCAACGCACGCTCCTGGGACGCGTATTACGCGATCTGCAACGCAAGCTGGACCCCTTGGTGCGTGAGCGCATCAGTGTCTGGCTGGAACGCGCACAACGGGTGTTGACACAACGCCCCAAGGACAAGCAAAAGCTCTACGCCCTGCATGCGCCGGAAGTGGAATGCATGAGCAAGGGCAAGGCACGGACACCTTACGAATTTGGCGTCAAGGTCGGCATTGCGGTGAGTGCGCGCAAAGGCTTGATCGTGGGCGCGCGCAGTTTTCCCGGCAATCCTTACGACGGCGATACGTTGGCCGAGCAGCTGGAGCAGACGCGTGGGTTGCTGCAGGATGTGAATGTAACCCCGCAGGTAGCGATCGTGGACCTGGGGTATCGCGGACGTGAGGTAGATGGCGTGCAGATCCTGCATCGCGGCAAGGCCAAGACGCTGACACGACGGCAATGGAGCTGGATCAAACGCCGGCAAGCGGTGGAGCCGGTGATTGGACATCTGAAACAGGACTGCCGCTTGAATCGCTGTTATCTAAAGGGTGCCCAAGGCGATGCACTGCACGTGCTCGGCTGCGCCGCCGGCTACAACCTGCGCTGGCTGATGCGCTGGATCGCCTTTTTGCGTGCCTGGTTGCAGGCGATGGCAGGGGCATCCTTGAGCCTGGCGCACCGGTCGCCGCTGACCTTTGGTGCTTGAAGGGGGTTTTTCAGGGGCGACTAATGCGCGAGATCGTCAGCGACCATTGCCCGGTAGGCCAGTTGCGGGCAGAAGATTGTCGATGCGTGCTCGACCATGACAACGATTCGCAATGTAAAGAAAGCGTGCATCGCAGGTGAATGCGCGCCCTGGCATTTCAGCTAACTGAACTTTTCTCCCGATTGCTTGGGTGTTTTCACCTGATAGCGATAGCACGCCCGCCAGCATGAGCGCACTTCACTGCAGGAGCATTCTCATGGCACATCGATTGATGAAGACCGCACTGATCGGCGCACTGGCACTGGCAGCGCAGGGCGCGTTTGCTCAGGCGGCGGCCGACAAACCGGCCAAGGCGCTGACCTCCGTCGAGGTCACCAGCATGCTCACCGCAAAGGGCTACACCAAGGTGCACGACGTCAAGTTCGAGCATGGCGTGTGGACGGCGGACGCGCGTAGCGGCGATGGCAAGGATGTGGATGTGCACATCGACCCGGTCACCGGCCGCGTCTACGGCGACCAGACCACGTCCAAGTTCAGCGAAGCCGACGTCCGCGCGTCGCTGTCCACGGGGGGCTATAGCGATGTGCACGACCTCAAGTTCAAGGACGGCCTATGGAAGGCCGATGCCAAGCGCAATGCGCAAAAAGTCGAGCTGCATGTCGATCCGGAAGACGGACACGTGGTGAGCGTCGATGGCGATTGAGGGCGCACGCCTCGCGTCTGTACGCTGACAAGCGGGTAGGGCAGGTCGGTCGTTGCAGGTGCATGCGCAGACGCGGCGGTTACCGGGCTGCCATTTGGTAGGCTGGCGCGTCGCGGCAGATGCCGCCAATCGCCGGTAGCGCGAAATCGCGTCGGCATTGCACAAGCTGGCGATCAGCCAAGTGCCTCACCTGACCCAGCAACGCAAAGGGCCTCCGCTTGGAGGCCCTTTGTGCGATAGGTGGTCCCGCATTCCCCGCAATGCCCTCACGCTGCGGCTGCATCGCCCACCACGCGTCAGTACTGCAGCAGCAGGCCGCAGCGATGGGCTTGCGCGTGTGGACGTGGAGCGGCTCATCAAACGACTGGAGCTACCAGCCACTCGTGGCCAGTGCTCGGAAGCCTCAGACACCACGCACACCCTCCGGGTCTGCGCGCGCCGTCCGCGCCCAGCTGACGACGGCTCGCTACGTGTGGTCAGTCGCTCTTGGCCTTCTTCGCACCCGTGGGCGCCGTGCCTGTGTCGCCAGGCGCGGCATCGGCCGAAGGCGCACTCGCCGCGGTGGCTGCAGGCTTGCCGGCCATCATGCGGTCGCGCGCGGCCTTGAACGGGTTGCCGGGGTACCAGTTGGGCCAACGTTCGCCGGCTGCGACCTCCTTGCCCACGCCGTACACCACCTGCAGGTCTTCGATGGTGCCATCAAGCTTCCAGGTGGCCGCGTCGTATTCGTCGCCAGGGGCGTGATAGCGGTGGCGTCCATAGTCCTCGGCGGCGGCACGTCCGGCGGCAGTGCCGCCCTCGCGCAGGTCTTCGCCGCCATCGGCATACAGCGCCGGCACACCGGCCTTGGCGAAGTTGAAGTGGTCCGAGCGGAAGTACGAGCCGCTTTGCGGTGTGGCTTCGGCATGCAGGGTGCGGCCTTGCATCGCGGCGATCGGCTTGAGGATGTCTTCCAGTTCCGAGCTGCCCATGCCGACCACGGTAACATCGCGCGCGCGCCCGGCCACCGACATCGCATCCAGGTTGATCACCGCGGCAATCTTGTCCAGCGGGAAGCTCGGGTTGGCCACGTAGTACTTGGAACCAAGCAAGCCGGATTCTTCCAGCGTCACCGCCACAAACACCACCGAGCGCGCCGGCTTGGGGTCCTGGTGCGCAAAGGCATCGGCAATTTCCAGGATGCCGGCCACACCGGTGGCGTTGTCCACCGCGCCGTTGTAGATATTGTCGCCGGTCTCGCCCGGATGCTTGCCCAGGTGGTCCCAGTGCGCCATGTACAGCACCGCCTCGTCGGCGTGGCTGCTGCCGGGCAACACGCCGACCACGTTGCGCGAGGTCTTTTGCGCGATGGCGCTCTTCAGGTCCACCGACCAGTTGGCCTTCAACGGCACCGGCTTGAAGCCGCGCTTGCTGGCGTCCTTGTAGGCCTGCGCCAGATCCAGCCCGGCATTGGCGAACAACTGCTTGGCAGTGTCGGCGCTGATCCAGCCCTGCACCGGCAGGCGCGGGTCCGGGTCGTCCTTGGCCGGCAGATCGTATTGCGGGCCGGCCCAGGAATTTTTCACCACGTCCCAGCCGTAGCTTGCGCCGGGCGTGTCGTGCACGATCAATGCGGCAACCGCGCCCTTGCGTGCAGCTTCCTCGAACTTATAGGTCCAGCGCCCGTAATAGGTCATGCGCTTGCCGTCGAACAGCTTGCCATCGCCGGTGTGGAAGCCGGGGTCGTTGACGAACATCACCACCGTCTTGCCTTTCCAGTCCTGGCCGGCGTAATCGTTCCATTGCTGCTCGGGCGCATCCACGCCATAGCCGACGAACACCAGCTCGCTGTTGTCCAGCTTGACCTCCGGCTGGCCGGTGCGGGTGCCGACCACGATGTCGGTGCCGAAGGCCAGGGTGCGGGTCTGCTCGCCGCTGCGCAGGCTCGGTGCGGTGGCCGCATCGGCGGTGGTTTCCACCATCGGCACATCCTGGAACCAGCTGTCGCCATTGCCCGGCTGCAAGCCGATGCGCTGCATCTGGTCGCGGATGTAGGTCACGGTCTTTTCTTCGCCCGGCGTGCCCGGGCCGCGCCCTTCAAAATCGTCCGAGGCCAGCGTCTTGACCAGTTCGGCGAAGTCGCCGCTGGTCAGCTCCGGCGAGAAGGCATGCCGGCTGACCGGCGCGCTGGGCGCGCTATCGGCCGGCGTCTGCGTGTCAGCCACGCGGGGCGCATCGGCGGGTTCGCGTTTGCAGCCGGCCAGGGCCAGCGTCGCGGCCAGGCACAACAGGATCTTGCGGGGCATCGGAACTCCTCGGGTGGCGGAATTCCGATCTTAGAGCGTGCGCGGGAGGTTGAGGTGAGCGCGCGGCAGCACGCGCTGCTTCCTGCACGCCGGCCAGGGCGCCGGAGCAAACGCCCTCGACGCACACCCGCGCGTGCCGGATGCGTCAGTCCTTCGGCGCCACGTCGCTGTCGAAGCTGCGCGCGGTAGCACCGCTCACCGCGCCGATCTTGGCGCTGCGATGCACGTACAGGTTGACCTCGCGCTCGAACCGCAGCGGTCCATCCACCACCGCATCCGGGCCGATCACCACGCGCGGCTTGCGCGAGGGCTGGAACGAAAAACCGAAGTTCGGCTTGGTCACTTCGATGCCGCCACGCACGTGCGAGTCGACCCCCACCGTGATGTCGCCATTGACCGTCTCGATGCCCTTGCCGAGCTCGGTTCCCACCAGGCCGATGCTGCCGTTGACGGTTTCCATCCCGCCACTGATCTGGCTGCCGCGCTCGGCGAGGATGCTGCCGTTGACGGTTTCCAGCCCGCCGGTACGCGCGTTGTCGCCGATGCGGATACCGCCGTTGACGGTTTCCACGGTATTGGTCTGCGCACCGGCGCCGATTTCGATCGAGCCGTTGACCGTGTCCAGGGAACCATAGGTCTTGCCGGCCTCGGCACTGATGCGGCCGTTGACCTTGCTGATGCCCTCGTCGGCCCAGGCGCTCGTGCAGACCAGGGACAGTGCCAGGAGAAGAAGTTGGGACTTCATGCTGAACCTCGCGCGGCGGCGGTTTTCTGGGGCGTGGCGGCGATCACACCATGCTTGGCTACAATCGCGCACCTGCCTGAAGTCACTGGATCTTTCGTTGCCCCCTTCGTCCGCACCGCTGCCGCGCCTGCCGCTCGCTCCGTCCACCGGCCGTGGACGGATGTGGCTGGCAGCGGGTGTGCTGGCCTGCACGCTGCTGGGCAGCGCCAGCGCCAGCGCGCAAAGCCAGCGCGAGACCGAGCGCAAATTGCAGCAGCTGCGCGATGAGCTCAAGACCATCAGCGCCGATCGGCGCGACCTGGAAGGCAAGCGCGGCACCGCTGCGCAGCAGTTGCGCCAGGCCGACGAGAAAGTGGCCAAGACCGCACGCGCGTTGAGCGAGACCGAAACTGCGATGCGCACCCAGGAAGCCCACCTTTCCACCCTGCAGCAGGAGCGCGCGCAATTGCAGCGCGGCCTGCAGCGCCAGCGCACGCAGCTGGCGGCGTTGTTGCGCGCTGCCGACCAGGTAGGCCGCAATGCGCCGTTGAAGGTGCTGCTGTCGCAGGACACGGTGGGCGATGCCACGCGCATGCTGGCCGACCACCGCTACGTGCAGAACGCGCGTGCGCAGCGCATCCACGCCTTGACCACGCAACTGGATGCCCTGGCGAAAGTGGAACAGGACATCGCCACGCGGCGCCAGGCGCTGGATGCGGCGCGCGCGCAGCAAAAGGCGCAGGCCGCGACGTTGCAGAAGGATCGCTCGCAGCAGGCGGCCACCGTCGCGCAACTGGACGACCGCTACAAACAACGCGCCGAACGCGAAAAGGCGCTGGGCCAGGATGCCAAGTCGCTGGAGCGGCTGCTCGCCAATCTGCGTGCGGCTGCGGCCAAGGCCGAGGCCGAACGTCGCGCCGCCGCCAAACGCACCGCTGCCGAAGCCGCCGCGCAGGCAAAACGCGGCAAAACCGAGCGCCCCGAGCGCCCCGGCAAGACGCCGCCCAGAGTGGTCGCCACTGCACCGGCGCCCAAGGTCGGTGGGCTGAGCTGGCCGGTGTCGGGCAATCTGCTGGCACGCTTCAATGCCACCTTGCCCGATGGCCACACCAGCAAGGGCGTGCTGATCGGCGCGCCCAAGGGCACCACGGTCACCGCAGTGGCCGATGGCACGGTGGTGTTTTCCGACTGGATGACCGGCTACGGCATGATCCTGATCGTGGACCACGGCAACGGCTATATGAGCCTGTACGCGCACAACGACACCTTGTTGCGCGATGCCGGTGCGGCCATCAAACGTGGCGAAGCGGTGGCCAAGGTCGGCAGTTCGGGCGGGCAGGGCGTGCCGGCGCTGTATTTCGAATTGCGTCGCAACGGGCAACCGGTGGATCCATCGAGCTGGTTGCAGCGGCGTTAGAGCGGCAGACAAAACGACTGCGCTCACCGCCCTGCGGCTCTGCCCTGCCTTGCCAGCTGGCCACCATCGAACTGCCTGCGTGGCACGCCCGCGATTCAACGCGGATTTACCGCAGCTTCGCGCATAATCCGGTCAGCTCCGCGGTGCGGGGCGCCTTATCTCTTTGTCGGAGTGCTTCATGCGCGTAGCCGTCCTGTCCGTTGCCCTGTCGCTGGCCCTGTTCGCGTCGCCCGTTTGGGCGCAAAAGGCCGGCCCCGCTGCCGTCCAGGCCACCGCGGACGATCCGGAAGCCAATGAAGCCGCTGTCTCCAAGGTGCCGCTGGACGAGATCCGCCGCTTCGTGGCGGTGTACAACGCGGTCAAGCAGGCTTACGTGGACCCGGTCGAAGACAAGAAGCTGATGCACGCCGCAGTACGCGGGCTGCTCTCGGACCTGGACCCGCACAGCACCTATTTCGACAAGGAAGATGCCGAAGCCTTCGACGAACAGGCCAACGGCGCCTACGACGGCATCGGCGTGGAGCTGCTGCAGCAACAGGACAACACGCTCAAGGTGATCGCGCCGATCGACGACACCCCGGCCGCACGCGCCGGCATTCGCGCAGGCGATGTCATCGTGGCCATCGACGGCAAGCCGATCGATGCCAGCAAGGCGATGGAGCCGCTGCGTGGCGAATCCGGCAGCAAGGTCACCCTGACAATCCTGCGCGAGAAGACGCCCAAGCCGTTCGACGTCACCCTGCAGCGCGAGACCATCCGCGTGGCCAGCGTGCGCAGCAAGCTGCTGGAACCGGGCTACGGCTACATCCGCATCAGCACCTTCCAGGCCGACACCGGTGCCGATTTCCAGAAAAACCTCAAACAGCTGCAGTCCGGCGGAAAACTGCGCGGGCTGGTGCTGGATCTGCGCAGCAACCCCGGCGGTCTGCTGACTTCGGCGGTGCAGGTGGCAGACGATCTGCTCGACAAGGGCAACATCGTCAGCACCCGCGGCCGCATCTCGATCAGCGATGCCAAGTTCGATGCCACACCGGGCGATCTGCTCGGGAGCGTGCCGGTGGTCGTGCTGGTGGACGCCGGCTCGGCCAGCGCCTCCGAGGTGCTGGCCGGCGCGCTACGCGACAACCAGCGCGCACGCATCATCGGCAGCCGCACCTTCGGCAAGGGCTCGGTGCAGACCGTGCTGCCGCTGGATAACGGCGATTCGGTCAAGCTCACCACCGCGCGTTATTACACGCCCAGCGGCAAGTCGATCCAGGCCAGCGGCATCGTGCCGGAAGTGCTGCTCACCCCCGAATCGCAGCCTGGCGATACCGATCTGCCGGCCAGCCTGACCGACTACAGCGAAGCCACCTTGCCGGGCCATCTGCGTGGCGATGCCGAAGGCGAAGAGGGCTATAGCGCCGGCGACGTGCTGCCGGGCGATGGCCCGATCGCCGCGGCCCTGGCCGAACTCAAGCAGCCCGGCTCGGCGGCCAAGGCGCAAGCCGCACGCAAGGCCAAGGCCCAGGCCGCACAGAAGGCGAGGGCGGCCAAGGCCGCAGCCGAGCCGAAGCCGGCAACCGCGCGCCCGGCAGCCACCGACAAGCCCAAAGCGGCCGAACCTGCGGGCAACGCCGCACCAGCCGAACCGGCACAGCCGGCGTCGCCGGCAGCCAAGCCCAAGCCGGCCGAACCAGCCAAATGATCACCTCAGCACCGCGGAATGATCGGCGTCCACGCAGCGGGTGAATCTCACCCGCTGCGTGAGCACGGGCAGGCAGTCCTAGGCCTCATGTGCCTGCACAGCGATCGCGGCGGTCGGTGCAGACGCGCCGCTTCGCTCATCGCATTATCGGTCACACGCGCTTCGATCATCCAAGGCTCTGCGCTGCAGGAAAGGGCGCGGTTGCGAATGCCTTCCCGAATCGCCACAACGTGCACCGGTAGCGCATCGCGCGCGTCGGGATCCTCACCCAACGCCCTACACCTGATGGTCCTGCATCCGCTGCAGGCAGGGCAGCTGCGCGACGGCGCGCTGATAGTCGTCGGGCACCACAATGCGCATCAGCGTGGCTTGATCGGCGGGGGGAACGGCGTCACCACCTTGTCGCCGGTGGTGGCATCGCGAATCACCGACTGGCCTTTTTTCTCGACTTCTTCGATGCGCACGATGCTCTGCATCGGCAGGTACAAGGTCTTGGTGTTGCCGAACTCTTCGCGCAGGCGTTCTTCGGTGGGGTCCACCACCAGCCCGTCGTGCACGTCGAACACCAGCTCGCCGATCTGGTTGAAGCCCCACAGATGGCTGCCGGTGACCTCACGCGCGTAGAGCTCGTACACCTTGCCGTGATTGAGGAAGGTGACTTTGTACAGAGGCTTGGACATGCGCCCGATTATAGGCGCGCGCCTGACCGCCGTCGCCCGAACATGCGTGCGCTGGTGCCGCGGCGCGTATCGATCAAAACCTGCTTGCTCGGCGAGGCGCGCTGTGTTCCTCAGAACCCGTGGCGCTTGCGCAGCCGTCGCGCGATGGCCGCGCGCACATACAGCCCGTAGACGATGCCGAACAGGAAGCCGGCGATGTGCGCCGACCACGCCACCATGCCGAAGGCCGGGCCGATATAGGCGAACACCACCTGCAGGATCGCCCAGGCGCCGATCAGCAACGGCGCCGGGACGCGGATAAATTCCAGAAATACGCCCAGCGGCAGCACCACGCCCAGCTTGGCGCCGGGAAACAACGCCAGATAGGTGCCGATCAACGCCGACACCGCGCCCGAGGCACCGATGATCACCCGGTCCGGCGTGCCGATCGCAAAGATCGCCGCCAGGTTAGAGGCCGCACCGCCGACCAGAAACAGCAGCAGCAGGCGCCACGGGCCCAGGATGCGCTCGGCCGGCAGCCCGAAGATCAGCAAAAACACCAGATTGCCGAGCAGATGCGACCAGTCGGCATGCAGGAACAGCGCCGTGAACAAGCGCAGCACGCTGCCATCGCGCAAGGTCGCCCACCAGTCGCCCAGGTTGGAGACGCCGCTGGACAGCGCGCCCCAGTCCAGCCACAGCGTATTGCGCGCTTCGCCGGGCCGGCTGATCGACCACAGGTAGGCCAGCCACACCGTGGTGAACAACAGCGGCACCGCCCAGCGCCGGGTGGGCTTCTTGCGGGAGGGGAGGGAGACGAACATCGGAGTCGCACAATAGCTGGTCCACGGGACTGAACCCAACCCCAACTCAACCGCGTGTTCAGGACGAAAGTCGTTATTGTTCGGTTAATCGAGGTGGGTATACTGCGTACGGCGTCGTATGTCGGGGGGGGGTCTCCGGCGCGCCCCAGGCACTGGATTGGTGCTGGGCGCGGGCGCTGAACCGACCATTGCAGTCTTTATCCGGAGAGCTACAACTCATGTCTACCGCTTCCACTCTGAGCCGCGCCACCCTGTTGGCCGTTGGTATCGCTGGCGTTCTGGCCGTTGGCCAGGCGCACGGCGCCGCATTCCAGCTGAAGGAAAACAGCGCCAAGGGCCTCGGCCGCGCATTCGCAGGTGCGGGCAGCGCCCCGGACGATGCCTCGATTATCGTCAACAACCCGGCCGGCATGCGCCAGCTGGACGGTCGCATGTTCCAGGCCGACGTCAGCGCCATCCATTTCTCGGCCAAGTTCAAGCCCGAGAGCGGCACCTATGCCAACGGCGCCCCGGTCTCCGGCGGCGACGGCGGCGACGCCGGCATGATTGCGCCGGTTCCGGCGATGTATTTCCACCTGCCGTTCGGCGAGAACGACAACATGCACCTGGGCACCTCGCTCACCGTGCCGTTCGGCTTCAAGACCGACTACGGCCGTGACTGGGTGGGCCGCTACCACGGCACCAAGACCGAGCTGCAGGCGATCGACTTCAATGTCGCGTTCTCCTACGACGTGAACCCGTATGTGTCCTTTGGCGCCTCGGTATTCGCCGAGCGTCTGGATATCGACCTTGCCAACGCGGTGGATTTCGGCAGCATTCTGGCCGCGCGCCGCGCGCCGGGCTTCGCACCGGGCAGCGCTGACGGTTACTCGCGCATCAAGGGCAACAGCACCGAAGTGGGCTTTACCCTGGGTGGCTTGTTCAGCATCGACGAGAACACCCACATCGGCTTCAGCTACCGCTCGGAAGTGGAACACAAGATCACCGACGGCGATGCCGACTTCACCACCCCGCCTAACGCCGCTGCCGTGCTGAGCGTCGCCGCACCGGGCACCTTCATCGACACCAAGGGCCGTGCCACCGTCACGCTGCCGGCTAGCGCCACCGCCAGCTTCACGCATAACGTGAACGAGCAGTGGTCGATCATGGCCGACGTCACCCGCACCGCCTGGAGCAAGTTCGACCAGGTGACCGTGGACTTCGCCTCCAATCAGCCCGACAGCGTGCTGGACTTCTCCTACCGCGACACCACCTTCGCCTCGATCGGTGCCGACTACCGCATGAGCGAGACGCTGACCCTGCGTGGCGGCCTGGCCTACGACCAGACCCCGACCACCGCCGAGCACCGCGACGTGCGCGTGCCCGATGCCAGCCGCAAGTGGGTCTCGCTGGGTTTGAGCTGGCGTCCGTCGCAGCAGGCCGAATACAACTTCGGTTACACCCATCTGTTTGTCAGCGACCCAACCACCGACAGCCGCAGCGCCACCGGCGATCGTCTGGCGGGTAGCTACGATGTGCAGGGCAACATCCTGGCCGCTTCGATCAACTACAAGTTCTGATCGTCGCACTCCGCATCGTGTGATCAGAAACCCCGCTTCGGCGGGGTTTTTCTTTGGCGTGCCGTTGCACGGCCAACCGCGTCGCCATCCATCGACGGCATCCTTCGCCGCAAGCAGATGCGATCAATCACATGCGGCGCATAGAACGCGCGCTTTAGGACTCATGCGATGCCGTTGAAACAACGCGTCGCGCACGCGCATTGATTCCCTGCATGGCGCTTTGCTGCGGCATGCCGAGCGGGCTGTGCAGGCCGCACTGCAGATTGTGATGGTCGTGCGCATGAACCAACCCGACTTTATCCAGATCACCGACAACGCCGTCTCGGCCGCCGATTGCGCGGCCATCGTGCAGCGCATGCGCGACAGTCAGCAGCTGCATCCCGGCCGCATCGGCGGCGGCGTGTTTCCCGACCTCAAACACAGCCGTGATCTGCGCATCAGCGGGGTGGCCGAGTGGCTGCGGTGGAAAGCCGGCTGCAACAGGCCGTGTTCGACGGCGTGCTCACCTATCTACGGCAGTACCCGCAGGCGCTGATTTGTCCATTGATGTTGCAGGTGACCACCGCCGATGGCACACCGCATCGTCTGGTCGCCGAAGACATCGCGCAGATGAGCGACCAGGCGCTGGGCGACCAGGCACGCACCTGCCTGCGTCAGGGCGCGATCAATCTGCAGTGGTATGCCGCCGACCAGGGCGGCTACCCGTACTGGCATTGCGAGCTGTACCCACGCGATGCGAGTGCCGACACGCTGCACCGCCATCTGCTGTGGACGCTGTATCTCAACGATGAGCTCGAGCAAGGCGAGACCGAATTCCTGTTCCAGCAACGCAAGGCGCGCCCGCGCACTGGCAGCCTGTTGATCGCTCCCACCGCCTTCACCCACACCCACTGCGGCAACCGCCCGGTTGGCGGCGACAAGTTCATTGCCACCAGCTGGATCCTGTTTCAGTCGGCGCAGGCGCTGTACGGCGGGGAATCGGGAGTAGGGAATGGGGAATAGGCAAACGCAACGGCAACGCGTTGGTGTTGCTGTTGCGATTCCCCATTGCCAATTCTCGATTCCCCGCTCTAAAACAGCACGCCCTGCGGCGAATCCGCCACCGGCTTGGCCGGCGGGGCCGGGCGGCGGAATGCGCTGCAGTCCAGCGTCGGCATGTCGCGCGCACCGAATCCTGCGCGGCGGTGGGCGAGGGCGAAGCGGCGCGCCAATAGATCTGCATACACGCCTTGTCCGCGCATGCGTGCGCCAAAGGCGCTGTCGTAGTCCTTGGCGCCGCGTAGTTGCTGGATCGTGCTCATCACGTGTTCGGCGCGCTGGGGGTGATGGGTCTGCAACCAGTCGCGAAACAGAGGCGCCACTTCATGCGGCAAGCGCAGCAGTACGTAACCGGCACTGTGCGCGCCGGCAGCGGCAGCGGCCTGCAGGATCGCTTCCAGTTCATGGTCGTTGATCCATGGGATCACCGGCGCGGCCATCACCCCGACCGGCACGCCGGCCTCGTGCAGGGCACGCATTGCGCGCAGGCGTGCGTGCGGGGCGGAGGCGCGCGGCTCGAGCTTGGCCGACAGATGCGGGTCCAGCGTGGTCACCGAAAAATGCACGTTGACCAGGTTCTCGCGGGCCAGCGGGGCGAGCAGGTCCAGGTCGCGCGTCACCAGCGCGTTCTTGGTGATCAGCGTGAACGGGTGCCGCGCCTCCCATAGCACGCAGCGGCGCGTGCGGCCCGTAGAATCCGCGCATGCTCGCATTTGCTCAGGGCGCGTGGGAGTGGCTGGCCAACACTCCCCATCTCGAAGCGCTCCTTCTCGCCGCCTACGTGCTGTACCTGCTGTGGATCGCCGGCTGGATCGTGCTGCAAAAGCGCGAGCCGGTGGCCACGCTCAGTTGGGTGTTGTCGCTGGCCGCGTTGCCCTACCTGGGCTTGCTGATCTATTACTGGCTCGGCCCGCAAAAGGTGAAACGGCAGCGCCTGCGCCGCGGCCGCTCGCGTTCGGGCATGGAGAGTTACAGCAGCGTCTGCCCACCCGACGCCGACTGCACCGAGCTGGCCAAGATCGCCCAGTCCACCACCGGCCTGGCGCCCAGCACTGCCACCGAAGTGCACTGGCTGGTGGATGGCGCTGCGACCTATGCCGCAATCGTCGAAGCGATCCGGCATGCACGCGATCATATCCATCTGGAGTACTACATCTTCCAGCCCGACCACAGCGGTACCGCGATCTGCGATGCGCTGATGGAACGTGCCCGCGCCGGGGTCAAGGTGCGCCTGCTGATGGATGCGGTGGGCTCCTCGGCGATGACGCGGCGCGCGTTGCGCACGCTGCGCGCGGCAGGCGTGGAAACCGCCTGGTTCCACCCCTCGCAATTTCTCAAACCGTTCAAGCGGCCGTGGTTGAACCTGCGCACCCACCGCAAGGTGATCGTCATCGATGGCCGGATCGGCTTCACCGGCGGCATCAACGTCACCGACGACGAGAACGAGCAGGTGCGCAGCGATGCCTACCGCGATCTGCACGTGCGCCTGCAGGGTCATGTGGTGCGCAGCCTGCAGCTGGTGTTTCTGGAAGACTGGCTCTACGCCACCGGCCAGGGACGCACGGCCTTCCAGGGCCAGCAGCTGTGGCCGGACGATGTCCCCACACGCGCGCAAGGCACGGTGGATGCACAGGTGCTGGTGTCCGGACCTGATTCGTCGTGGGAAGCCATCCATCGCCTGATGGTCGCGGCCATCCACGAGGCCAAGCACCGGGTGTGGCTGGTCACCCCGTACTTTGTTCCCGGCGAAGCGGCGCGCATGGCGCTGACCTCGGCCGCGCTCGGCGGGCTGGACGTGCGCCTGCTGGTGCCACGGGTGAGCGACTCGCGCCTGGTCACCTATGCGGCGCGTTCGTATTTCGACGAGCTGCTCGAAGCCGGTGTGCGCATCTACGAATACGGCCCGCGCATGCTGCACACCAAGGCGCTGCTGGCCGATGACGAGGTCTGCATCGTCGGCAGCGCCAATTTCGACAGCCGCAGCTTCCGGCTGAATTTCGAATTGTCGATGCTGTTCCGCGACCAGGCAGTGGCGGCAGAGATGGCCGGGCTGATCGGCACCGATCTGCAACAGGCGCGCGAAGTCCGCTTCGTGCGGCACCGGCCGTTGTTGCGGTCACGCCTGCCGGAGGCGTTCGCGCGGCTGTTGTCGCCGCTGCTCTGACCAGCGGCGCGGCGCACACGTGGAACCGCGCCGTGCCCGGCGCTACACTGCCGCCACTCAACGGGGGAGCTCGTCATGCACTGGCTGTTTCTGCTTATGGCACTGGGCGCGCTGGTGCTGGCCTTCAGTACGCCGCACGTGTGGTTGCTGGTGGTGTCGCTGGTGGTCGCGCTGCTGCTGCTGCTGTTGTGGACGCGCGGCTGGTTCGCCTCGCGCATGGACGATACGCAGCGCGATACCAGCAGCATGATCGACCCGGCCGAGCTGCGCCGCCTGCGCGCGCTGGCCGAAGCGCGCAAGTCGGCCGCCGTGGCCGCAGCACGTGACGGCGAGCCGCAGGCTTGACCACAAGCGTATGACCACCCAGCTCAGCGTCAACGTCAACAAGATCGCGGTCCTGCGCAATTCGCGCGGCGGGACCGACCCGGATGTGGTGCAGGCCGCACGGACCTGCATCGCGGCCGGTGCGCACGGCATCACCGTGCACCCGCGACCGGACCAGCGGCATATCCGTGCCGGCGACGTGCTGGCACTGAGTGCGCTGACGCGCGCGCACGCGGTCGAATTCAACATCGAAGGCAACCCGTTCGCACCGCCGCGCGCCGGTTACCCGGGGCTGCTGGAGTTGTGCCGGGCCACGCGCCCGCAACAGGTCACCCTGGTGCCCGATGGCGACGGGCAGCTGACCTCCGACCACGGCTTCGATTTCGCGCAGGACACCACGCAACTTGCCGTGTTGATCGCCGCGTTCAAGGATCACGGTAGCCGTGTCAGCCTGTTCGTCGACGCGGGTAACCCGGACATCGCCCATGCAGCCGCACTCGGTGCAAACCGCATCGAGTTGTACACCGGCCCCTATGCAGATGCGCATGCGAGCGGGCAAGCGGATGCAGCGCTCGCACTGTTCGCCGCTGCCGCACAGCGCGCCAGCGCCGCCGGCCTGGGCATCAATGCCGGGCATGATTTAGCGCAAACCAACCTTGGCGATTTTCTCGCCACTGTCCCGGGCGTGCTGGAAGTGTCGATCGGCCACGCCTTGATCAGCGAAGCCTTGTATCAAGGACTGGATGCGACCGTGCGTGCCTACGTCGACATTCTGCGCGGTGGTCGCGTCACCACCTGAGTTTGCGGGCGAATGCCCGCGTTCGATCACCGTCCGGCTCGATCAGCTGGCAATCCGCTGTGTTGGCGACACCTCACCTGAGCGTGAGGTGCGCGTCGCTCAAGAGATTGACGACGTATCGTCTCATTTGCCACTTCAAGCCGCTATCGACGAGTACTGACGTTGGTCTCCCGCCTTTTGCGCCTAAGCATCCGAGACGCGATGCGGCGCTAGGGCAACCGCATCGCGCGGTGTCGCACTGACTGCTCTGCGTCGATAGCGAGGCAGCACACCATTACTGCACGAACGCGATGTGCTGCACCTGCGCGTTCTTTGCTGCTGCCAGTACGCCGGCCATCACTGCGTACTCGGCCTCTGCACTGTCGGCGATGCGATGCAATCAACATCGCTGCGTCACAGTTGCGTTCAAAGCCACCACGCCAGGCACCAGGCATAAAAAAACGCCACCGTTTCCGATGGCGTTGCAGTCGCGTCATGACTGTTGTGTTGCGGTCTTGCAGATACGTTTACTGCTGCATGAAGCCGATTTTTTTCATCTGCGAGTTCTTCGCAGCGGCCAGCACCTTGGCCATCACCTCGTACTCCGCATCCTGATTCGCATCGATGCGCAGTTCCGGCTGATTGGTCGGATCGGCCTGCACCACTTCTTCCATCTTCTGCTGCAACTGATCGACCGGCGTCGGGCTGTTGTTCCAGAACACCTGGTTGCTGGCGTCGATACGCAATTCGATCGGCGGCGGCGGTTCGGTCGTCTGCGGTGGCGGGTTGAGCACCCGCTGCGGCAGATCCACGGCGATCGGGTAGGTCATGATCGGCGCGGTCACGATGAAGATGATCAGCAGCACCAGCATCACGTCCACCAGGGGCGTGACGTTGATGTCGGCCATCGGCCCACGGCTTCCACCAGTACTAAATGCCATGGCTTACTGCCCCTTCACTTTGGTTGCAACGAAACCGACGTCCAGCATGCCCTGACCCTGCGCGATCTTGGTGATCTCGTTGATCGTACGCATCTTGGTCGTGCGGTCGCCACGCAGGTTGAGCGGCGGCTGCGGGGTCTGCTGTGCAGCGGTGGACAGGCGCGACTCCAGGGCTTCCTTGGAAATCGGCTCGTCGTTCCAGTACAGCGACCCATCTTCCTTGACGGCCAGAGTGATCGGCGCGGCACGTTTCTCCGCATCTTCCTTCTGGATCAAGTTGGCCTCTGGCAGCTCCACCTTGACCTTATGGGACATCAGCGGTGCCGTAATGATGAAGATGATCAGCAGCACCAGCATCACGTCCACGAGGGGCGTCACGTTGATGTCGGCCATCGGGCCACCGCTGTTTCCACTACTGAAGGCCATAACGGGCTCCGTCTAAATCGTTGCGAAGGCGTTCTTTACTGCCAGATCTTGCGACGCGATTAGCGAACGCGCGAACCGGTGGCGAAGAAGTCGTGCAGGTCGTGGGCAAAGGTGTCGAACTTGGCGATCACCGAGCTGTTGACCTTGGAGAAGAAGTTGAACGCAAACACGGCCGGGATGGCGACGAACAGACCGATCGCGGTCATGATCAGCGCTTCACCCACCGGGCCGGCAACGGCGTCGATGGAGGCCGAACCGGTTGCACCGATCTTGATCAGCGCGCCGTAGATGCCCCACACCGTACCGAGCAGACCGACGAACGGCGCGGTCGCACCGACGGTGGCCAGCAGGGTCATGCCCGACTGCAGCTTGGTGCTTTCGCGGGTCACGGCCTGACGCAGGGCGCGGTCGACGAACTCCGAACGGCTCAGGCTCTCGCCCAGGCCACCGGTGCTGCCTTCGGCGCGCTGGTGGTGAGCAGCAGCCTGCGCTGCGTCCAGTGCGATCTTGGAGAACGGCTCGGAAGCCGGCTGTTCTTCCATGGCGCGGATGGCGTCCTGTGCATTCGGGGCATCCCAGAACGCGGTGGTGACGCGGTCAGCCGCGCTCTTCAGGCGGGTGGCGCGGAAGATGTTGATGACCGTCCAGTACCAGGAGGCAGCGGACATGGCGATCAGGGTGATCAACACGACCCACGACACGGCGAAATCGCCGGGGCTGGAGGTCATTTCGGTGATCAAGTGCTCGAAGCCCATCTGCGAGAGAGCGGCCGACGGATTGGAGCCCCCTGCAGCGGCGGCGATAAAGAATTCCTGCAGCATGACGCTTACCTTTGTTGTGTGTGGTGATGAAGGGTGGAGCGAAAGGAAGACAGGATCCTGGGCCGGCCGTAGCCGGCCCGTGGGATCAGTTCAGAGCAAAGTTGACCGGGACGCGGACACGTCCGGCGGCTTTCTGCCCGTTGACAGTGGAAGCGTTGAACTTCCACTTGCGTGCTGCGTCCATCGCGGCACGGTCAAGGTCGCGGTTGCGGCTGGACTTTTCGACCGACACATTGGTCACGTTGCCGCTGGCATCCACATCCACGATCAGGATGACCTCACCTTGGACACCGGCACGGAATGCAGCCGGCGGGTACTTCGGCGGGTTCATGTTCTTGGACGAGATATCGACACTGGCGCCGATGTCGCTCGGCGGCTGCGGTGGAGCCGGTGGGCTCGGCGGCGTGACGATATCGCTCGGACGCGGTTCGGGAACGTCGACCACCGGAGCTTCCGGCGGCGGCGGAACCGGTGACGGCTTCGGCGGCGACAGATTCTTGACCGGCGGCGGCGGCTTGTCTTCCGGCGGCGGCGGCGGCGGCGGCGGCGGGGGAGGAGGCGGTGCATCCACCAGGGTGACCATGGTGGTGCGCTCCTTCTCTGCCGGAGCCTTCGGCGCCACTGCAGGGATCAGCAACATCATCAGTGCAGTGAGGTGCAAAGCAATTACGAAAGCAATGCCGATAATGCGGGCCCAGCTCAGACCCTGGTTCCCGGCATCATAGTCATGCCTGTGGATAACGAGTTGTTCCGTCATGCGCCAATGGCTCTTTCAGTGGGGGCCCGGATCACTGTGATGATCCCCAGGTTTTCGGACGGCTTTGACACCGCAGGAACTCCCAAGCTTATACCAATCCCGAGTCCTGTAACCACTAAAAACACAGGGATTTCGGGGGTTTATTTTCTTTTTACTTCAGGTTGATGATCTTCTTCGCGTCTTCAGGCTTTTTGACGCCCTTGGCGATGGCCTGCTGTGCGGCCTGCTTGGCCTCCGGGATACGACCTTCCGAATGCAGCACCTTGGCCAGATTCAAATAGGTCTCGCCGTCCTTGGAAAGCGGTGCGGCCTTCTGCCAGTTTTCGATCGCCTTCGGCGCATCCTCGCTGTAGTAATACGACTGCGCCAACGCAAGGTATGTCTGATAATCAGGCTTGAGGATGCCTTTTTGCATACCTTCATTGATGACCGCGATGACGTCCTTTTCCTTGTTCTCGGTGTTGGCGTAGATGGAATACAACTGCTTGTATTCTTTTTCTTCGGTCAACTGCCCGGCAGCACGCAGCTTGTCCATTACGCCTGCGGCCTTGTCCATCTGGTCTGCCTGCATATACATGCTGGCCAGGTTGAGCTGGGCCTTCTTGTCGTTCGGCGTCTTGGCGGCAAGCGCTTCGGCAGCAGCGACCGCCTCACCGGTCTGGCCGGCTTCGGCGTAGGACGCCATCAGCAACTGGTTCCAGGTGTCCTTGGGTTCGGGCGAGGCGGCGATGGCCTGCTTCAGCACCGGAATGGCCTCTTTGTAGCGCTCGGCCTGATACAGCGCCTGGCCCTTGAGAATCAGATCTTCCGGGCGCTGCGACTTGCTCTCGTCCAGATACTTGTCCAGCGTGGCCAGCCCTTCGGCCTGCTGCTCGTCCTGCATCTGCAACTGCGCCAGCATCAGCATCGACTGGAACTGGCCGTTGTTGTCCAGCGCGTTCAGGCCGATGGCCTGCTGCAGATACTTCTTGGCACCCGCAGTGTCGTCCAGGTTATAGGCGGCCTGCGCAGCGAGCTGGGCGGCGAGCGCCTTGTCGGCTTCGTTGGCAGCGCTGTTGGCCAGAATCTCGTCGGCCTGGGTGCGCACGCCCGGATAGTCTTCACCCTTGTTGAAGGTTTCGATCAGCTTCTGCAGCTTGCTGCTCAACTTGGACGAGGGCTTGATCGTCGGCGCCTGACGGGTCGACTGCGGGTACAGCTCTTCGGCCTTGCCGTTGCCCTTGGACTTACGCGCGGCACGCTCGGAAGAACGCTCCGACTGCGCGACCGCATCGGTGACGACAGCCCCGCCCAGGGATGCTGCGATGAACAGGGACAACAGGGCTTGCTTGCGGTTGAGCAGTTTCATGTTTCACCTCGGACGAGCCGCCGTTGGGCGGTGCGAAAAGCGGAATGGACGCTGTACGAAAAATCTGAGCCGGCAAACTTAGCAGAAAGTCTCAGTTCCCGAAAACGGTTTCCATGTTGTGGTGCGGCAATCGGGAGTTGCGAGAAAAGGTCTTAGCACCGCTAACAGCGAGTGACCGGCCGCTGACTCCAGCGCCCGCAGTGTAGTGGCCGATGCGTTGATTCCAGGTCAGTGTCGGCATGCGCCAAGGAAGGCCGAGCAGTTGCTGTTAGCGGCTCTAGCCACAACGCGGCACGCGCCCGCTCTGCTTGGCCTGCTGATACACCGGTTCGAGCTGGTTGACGTCGGCCTGCAGCTCGCGGATGCGGTTGGTCGGGTCGGGATGGGTGGAAAGCCATTGCGGTTGACGGTTCCCGCTGGCGGCCATCATGTTCTGCCACAGCGTCACCGCCTGGGCCGGATCGAACCCGGCCTGCGCCATCAGGCGCTGCCCGACCACATCGGCCTCGCTTTCCTGGGTACGCGAGCCAGGCAGCAGGAACACTGTCTGGGCGGTCATACCGCCAACCTGATTGACCGCGCTGGCCGCGCCGTCGCCGTAGGCGGCCCCGGCGAGCGCGCCGATGATGCCCAGACCGGTCTGGGCGCCGAGCTGGCGGGTGATGCGTTCTTCGTGGTGGCGCGAAATCACATGCCCGATCTCGTGCCCGAGCACGGCGGCAAGTTGATCCTGGGTCTTGGCGACGGTGAAAATGCCAGTGTTTACGCCGACCTTCCCGCCGGGCAGGGCGAAGGCGTTGGCCTCGTCATCGACGAACAGCGCGGTTTCCCAGCGGGTTTCGCGCCATTGCGGCGGCAGTTGCGCCACCAGCGCGTTGACCACGCATTGCACGTAGGCGTTCTGCTTGCCGTCGGTGCTGACTTTTTCCTTGGCCTTGGTCTGCGCAAAGGACTGCGCCCCCAGCTGGTCCAACTGCTGTTGCGAGACGCCTCCCACCACCTGTCGGCGGCCGGTTGGCGAAGTTGTGGTGGCACACGCCGTCAGTGCAAGGACGGCAACAACGATCAACAGCCTGGCTTTCATTCGATCCCCCTAGAACCAAGCGGACATTTTGGCAGGCTCGGCTTAACTTTTCGTCAAACCGCCTGGATCGAGCGGTAAAACGCAGCGAGCCGGACGTGCTGAGCGTTGATCGTGCGCGCGGATGGAGGCATCTGCGCCAGTGCGCAATGCGGACGGCGTGCCATTGGGCGCGCCGGAAACCCAGCTGCGTCAGTCGGTCTTGCTAGCCGATGCCGAAAAAGTACAGCGCCGCCAGGGCGGTGGCGTTGTTGATGCCATGTGCGGCGATGGGCGCCCACAGCGTGCCGGTGCGCCAATACAGCCAGGCGAAGGCCGCGCCCATGCTGCCGTAGACCAGCCAAAGCTGGGCGATGGCGGCCGGGCCATTGCCGCTCACGCCAGGCACCTCGTGCACCAGGGCGAACAGCGCGCCACTGAGCACGATCCCCAGCCACGGGCGGCCTGCGGCCAGCAGGCGACCGAACAACACGCGGCGGAACAGCAGTTCTTCGTAGGCCGGAGCAATCACCACCGCGAACAGCGCCAGCGCCAACGGCCAGTGCTTGATGGCTTCTTCCATCAGCGGCAAATTGGTCGGCACCGGTTTGATGCCCAACGCCGAGGCCGCGACGCTGACCAGATTGCTGAGCAGGAACACGGTCACGGCGATCAGCGCGGTCCAACCCCAGGTGGACGCACGACGCGCGGCGGCGCGTGAGGACGCCTGTTCGCCGGCAGTGGCACGGCGGCGCCAGAAATACAGCAGAACAGCGGGCGTCGCGGTGCTGACCAAGGCGGTGAGCAACTGCACCATCACCCCAGGTTGGCCGACCGCGGCCATCACCTCGGCAGAGGAGGGCGTCAGGCCCTGTGCCTTGGCTGCCTGCACGTAGCCAACGCCACGGATGGCGCCCCAGATTGCAAAACCCGCCACGCTCAGGGTCAGCAACAGACCGACGGCGATCAGTACATCGATCCCGAAGCCGATCAGGACAGGCAGCAATGCTGGCCGGGCGGCAGCGCCGGGCGCCGCCGCCGGAGGTGGTGTTAGATCTGTGCGCATCGTCGTCCTGCCAATACCGGCTCAGCGGCACAGCGCGGTGGCGCTGCGCCGGGACACAGGCGGCTCAGATATCCAGGTTGGACACCTTCAGCGCGTTGTCTTCGATGAAGTCGCGGCGCGGCTCCACCACATCGCCCATCAGGGTGCTGAAGATCTGGTCGGCGGCCACCGCATCCTCGATCCGCACCTGCAACAAGCGGCGGGTGTCGGGGTTGACCGTGGTTTCCCACAGCTGCTCGGCGTTCATTTCGCCCAAGCCCTTGAAGCGCTGCACCTGGCGGCCCTTCTTGGCTTCGTCCAGCAACCAGGCGTGCGCCTGCGCAAAGCTGGTGATCGGGTGGCTCTTGTTGCCGCGCACGATCTGCGCGCCTTCGCGCACCAGGTCGTGCAGCGCCAGCGACACTTCCCGCAACGGACGCAGCTCGCCGCTTTCGAACGCCCCCATCGGCAGCACCTGGGTGAATTCCTCGCCCATATGGCGGCGGATGGCCACCAAGGTTGCCGCCGAGTTCTCGGTCGCCGGGTCGAAGCGCAGCTGGTAGCGCGCAGTGCCCAGGGTGCCGCGGTTGAGCACCGCCTGCAGCGCATCCAGGGTCGGATGCTGGTCGCCTTCGGCCTGCAGCTTTTCCACATCCAGCGGCGGCAGGTCGATCAGCGCGGTCATCAGCGCCGGGTCGTAGCGGTGCGCATTGCGCGCGATCGCCTCGTTGGCACTGGTGAACAGCATCAACAGTTTTTCCAACGCCTCGCCGGTGATCGGCGGCTCGTCAGTGGCCGGAATCAGCGCTGCGCCTTCGACGGCATTGCTGGCCAGGTAGGCGTTGAGCGCCGCGTCGTCCTTCAGGTACAGCTCGCTCTTGCCTTGCTTGAGCTTGTACAGCGGCGGCAGGCCGATGTAGATGTAGCCGCGCTCGATCAGCTCCGGCATCTGCCGGTAGAAGAACGTCAGCAGCAGGGTGCGGATGTGCGAGCCGTCCACATCGGCGTCAGTCATCAAGATGATGCGGTGGTAGCGCAGCTTGTCCGGGTTGTATTCGTCGCGGCCGATGCCGGTGCCCAGCGCGGTGATCAACGTGCCGACCTGGTCGGACGCCAGCATGCGGTCGAAACGCGCGCGTTCGACGTTAAGGATTTTGCCGCGCAACGGCAACACCGCCTGGTTCTTGCGGTTACGGCCCTGCTTGGCCGAACCACCTGCCGAGTCACCCTCGACGATAAACAGTTCCGACAGCGCCGGATCCTTTTCCTGGCAGTCGGCCAGCTTGCCGGGCAGGCCGGCGATATCCAGCGCACCCTTGCGGCGGGTCAGGTCGCGCGCCTTGCGCGCAGCTTCGCGCGCACGAGCGGCGTCGACGATCTTGCCGGTGATGGCCTTGGCTTCGTTCGGATTCTCCTGCAGGAACTCCTGCAGACGCGCACCGAAGGCATTTTCCACCGCCGGGCGCACGTCCGAGCTGACCAGCTTTTCCTTGGTTTGCGAGGAGAAGCTGGGGTCGGGCACCTTGACTGACAGCACTGCGATCATGCCTTCGCGCATGTCGTCGCCGGTCAGCGCGACCTTGGCCTGCTTGGCGATGCCGTTCTGTTCGATATAGGTGCTCAGCACCCGCGTCAGCGCTGCGCGGAAGCCGGCCAAGTGGGTGCCGCCATCTTTCTGCGGGATGTTGTTGGTGAAGCAGTACATGGTTTCCTGATAGGCGTCGGTCCATTGCAGGGCCACGTCCACCACGATGCCGTTGTGCTCGCCGGTCACCGAGATCACGTTCGGGTGCAGCGGCGACTTCAGCTGCGCCAGATGCTCCACGAAACTACGGATGCCGCCCTCGTAATGGAAATCGTCGCGACGGCCTTCGCCACGTTCGTCGATCAGGGTGATCTTGACGCCGGAATTGAGGAAGGACAGTTCGCGCAGGCGCCGCGCCAGGATGTCGTAATGAAATTCGACATCGCTGAAGATGGCCACCGCCGGCTTGAACCGCAGCGTGGTGCCGCGCTTGGTCGAGGCTTCCAACTGCTTGAGCGGGTATTGCGGTTCGCCCAGCGCGTATTCCTGCTGGTAGTGGAAGCCATCGCGCCAGATGTCCAGCCACAGGTGCTCGGACAGGGCGTTGACCACCGACACGCCCACGCCGTGCAGGCCGCCGGAGACTTTGTAGCTGTTGTCGTCGAACTTGCCGCCGGCATGCAGCACGGTGAGGATCACCTCGGCCGCCGACACGCCTTCTTCCTTGTGGATGTCGACCGGCACGCCGCGGCCGTTGTCTGACACCGCCACCGAGCCATCGACCAGGATCTTCACCACGATGTCGTCGGCATGGCCGGCCAGGGCCTCGTCGACGGAGTTGTCGACCACCTCGAACACCATGTGATGCAGGCCGGTGCCGTCATGGACGTCGCCGATGTACATGCCAGGGCGCTTGCGGACGGCTTCCAGGCCACGCAGCACGGTGATCTTGCTGGAATCGTAGGTGCTGTTCGGTGTGGTCGGGGTGTTTTGATCTTCGGTCATGCGCGTGCCGTTAGCTCCACAACACGGGCGAAGGCGGCAGGAGCCGCATCGCACCGTGGGAAAAGGGGGATAGCGGGTCGATTATACCAGTCGGCCCGCACCGGCCGTTGCAGCTCAGGCTGAAAAAGACTGCGGGGTAATCTGGCCGTGTTCCACGTGGAACTGCTGCAACAATGCGCCAGCATCAGCGAGACCTGGCGGGATTTCGGTAGCGGTGATCAGCACCTGAGCCGGTGCGGACGCCAGCCGCTGCAGAACCCGTGCCTGATGATGCCGGTCCAGCTCAGACCCCAGGTCGTCCAGTGCGATGACAGGCCATTCGTTGCGCTCGAATGCAAAGTCTTCGGCCTGTGCGAGCAGGCAGGCGAGGGCAGTGAGCTTCGCCTGCCCCCGAGACAGGGCGTCTTTGCCCTGGAGCACGTCAAAGCTGGGCATCCAATCGGCGCGGTGCGGGCCTTGCGAGGTGTAGCCGTTCTGGCGGTCACGCTCGCGGGCAAGCAGGAGTGCGTCGGCCAGTGACACTTCGTGGCGCTTCCAGCCTGGCGCAAACGTCAGCGCGGACAAGCCCAGCGATGGCGCGATCGTGTTTGCGACCGGGACCAGCCTGTCTTGCAGTCGTTCGAGGTAGCGCATGCGCCGGGAGGTCAACATTTCGCCGGATTCGGCGAGCTCGTGGTCCCAGGCATCGAGCATGCGCGGCTGGGCACCTTGCTTCAGCAGGGCGTTGCGCTGCTTGAGCGCACGCGCGTAGCGACGCCATAGGGCCAGGAAGTCTGGTTCCACGTGGAACAAACCCCAATCCAGAAAGCGTCGGCGGGGCTCGCCGCCGCCACTGATCAACACGTGGCTGCCAGGCTCGAACGTCACCACGGCCAATGCTGCACAGAGCGACCCCAGCTGTGCCACATCCTCGCCGTCCAAACGACCGGTCCACTCCTGCCCGCTATGGCGCAGACCAGCCCGACGCGTCCGCTCGCCGCTGGCACTGCCACCTTCGCGCCACTCCACAAACACTTCCAGCTCGTTTGCGCCCTGCTGGATAAGGCCGTCGCGAACCCGGCCACGGAAGCTGCGCCCATACGCCATCAGATGCAAGGCTTCGAGCACGCTTGTCTTTCCCGCACCATTGTCGCCGGTCAACAAGTTCAAGCCGCGCGTGGGATGAAGGTCGACCGTCTGAAAACGACGAAGCCGATGAATGGACAACCGCACTACATGCATCGATCGGTGGCTCTGGGCTGAGTCCGGCATGCCGGTCGCGTCGGAGGATACGTGATCGGCGTGGAACCCGTGTCGTCTTGCGTGAAGATGGCCCCGGGGCACCCTGGGGGTAACCTGTGGACAAAAAGAGCTTCCGAAGTGGCATTTTCTCTTATCCACAGCTTGTGGGTACGAAAACAAGGCGATAAACACAGGGTTTCGATGCAATAAAACCCATTAAAAACAGGAGCTTAACCTACTTTTCGGCGAAATCTGCGTCTACCATCACCACCAAGCTCTTAAGTTATTTCTAGATTTAAAAGCAAAGCTAGATGTGCATAAGTCAAAACGGGTGTCTTGCCCGGTCTCGATGAACCCGTTGCCGGACACAGCGGAAGATATCGAACTCGGGGGAATGCGTAGAGCGCAATGAACAGATTCAGTCGTTTGGAAGATCAGACGTGAGGGAATATGCATCTACTCAAGTGAGACCAGGTCTCGTTGGGTTGACACCGTGCAAGGACGCTTATTTCTCGCTGGCCCGGACCATTAGGAACCAAAGCCCGGAGAGGGGCGCCACCGCCCGCGACGTTGGAACGCAACTTCCGGGCCCCGAACAGTACTTGCGAGCATAGGACGCGTACGGCCGTCCTTCTCGGCTTGCGTTTCTGCTGGCTCGGCTAAAACTCAACGATCAATTGGCCTGCACCTTTGCGACGTCATGGCCCGGCCCTAGACGCTTACCGATCCCAGGTCCCGGACTCACGCGTGATAGAAACGCCGTCTCACAGAGGCGCGATAGCGTGACCCATACGCGCCTACGAGTTTGCTGTGACTAAAACTGCCAGCACCTCTGCCACACCTGGTCCAGGCTGCATCATTCAGGGGGACACACACCGTCGAACGAGATCCCCGGCCTAAAATCAAGCAGGTTGACCACCGCAGGCAGACACGCCGTCGCGGGTCCTTGCCCAAACTGACCGAGCAGTTCGCCTCAAACCCGGAAATTCATCAGCTCCGACCCCAAAACAAGAAGCCCGGCATTCGCCGGGCTTCTCGTGTTCCACGTGGAACGAAGCGTCAGAGACGCAACGGCATCACCACATGACGCGACTTTTCGCTGCTGGCTTCACGCACCAACGCCGACGAATTCGCATCGCGCAGCTGGATCACCACGTGTTCGTCGCGCAACGCCGATAATGCGTCCAGCAGGTAATTGACGTTGAAGCCAATCGCCAGATCATCAACCTTGGTGTCGGCCTCGATCTCTTCCTGGGCTTCTTCCTGCTCAGGGTTATGCGCACTGATTTTGAGCTGGCCCGGCGACACTTCCACGCGCACGCCGCGGTACTTCTCGTTGGACAGAATGGCCGCACGCTGCAGCGACGCCCGCAACGCCTCGCGGTCCACCTTGACCTCACGATCGGCGCCAATCGGAATCACTGCTTCGTAATCCGGGAACCGGCCGTCGATCAGCTTGGAGGTGAAGGTCACATCGCCACGCTTGACGCGGATATGGCTGCGGCCGACTTCCAGCTCGACCTCGCGGTCTGCCGCTTCCAGCAGGCGCAACAACTCAGTGACACCCTTGCGCGGCACGATGATCTGGCGCTTGGCGCCGCCGGCCTTCTCCAGCTCGATCTCGCATAGCGCCAGACGGTGACCATCGGTCGCAACACAGCGCAGCAAGCCATCGCGCAGGTCGAACAACAAGCCGTTGAGGTAATACCGCACGTCCTGCTGCGCCATGGCAAACGCAGTCCGCTCGATCAGCTCTTTCAGCCCGGCTTCGGGTACCACCACGCGCTCGGTCGCTTCGACTTCGTCCACGGACGGGAAGTCGTTGGCCGGCAGCGTTGCCAAGGTGAAGCGGCTGCGCCCGGCCTGCACGGTGACCTTGTCACCGGTCTGCGAGATGGTGACGCGGCTGCCATCAGGCAGGGCGCGCAAAATGTCGAACAACTTGCGCGCCGGAATTGTGGTTTCGCCGTCCTGCGCGTCCTCCACCATCGTGCGCGAGATCATTTCAACTTCCAGGTCCGTGCCGGTCAACGACACCTGTCCGTCCTTGACCTGCACCAGCAGGTTGGCCAGCACAGGCAGGGTTTGACGGCGTTCGACCACATTGACCACTTGGGCCAACGGTTTGAGGAAGGCTTCGCGCTGCAGTGTAAAACGCATGTGGTTCCGTGCCCCTATGCTTTAAAAGATAATGGAATAAATCAAAAGCTTGGTGGTGATGGTAGGGCCGTTTTCAGCGGATAACCACCATAACTATTTGTTTCCAAGGACATTTCAGCGCCTGAAACTCGTTGGACTAGTACGCCTGGTCTGGTGGGAAAACCTGTGGATAGTTTTCTGGCCAAATTGCAGCGCAACGTTATCCACAGATTCTCCCGCATTTGACCCCAACGTTTCCACGCTTTTTTCCAAGTGGGCCGCGCTGGAGGTCAATGGCCTACTCGCTGAGCTTGCGAATCAGCTTTTCCCAGTCCTCGCGCAGCTTGCCGTCGGCCTCCATCAGCGTGCGGATCTGCCGGCAGGCGTGCAGCACGGTGGTGTGGTCGCGGCCGGCGAAGGCGTCGCCGATCTCCGGCAGGCTGTGTTCGGTGAGTTCCTTGGCCAGCGCCATCGCCACCTGGCGCGGGCGAGCCAGCGAGCGCGTGCGCCGCTTGGAGAGCAGATCCTTCATCTGCAGGCCGTAGTAGTCCGCCACCGTCTTCTGGATGTTGGGGATGCCGATCGCCTGCTGCTGGGCACGCAGCAGGTCACGCAGCGTCTCCTGGGCGAATTCCACCGTGATCGCGCGACCGGTGAAGTTGGCACGCGCCACCAGCGTGTTGAGTGCGCCTTCCAGGTCGCGCACGTTCGAGCGCATCTTCTTGGCGATCAGGAACGCCACGTCGTCCGGAATGTCGGCGCCGCGCTCGCGTGCCTTGGCCAGCACGATGGCTGCGCGGGTCTCGAAATCCGGCGGATCGATCGCCACCGACAAGCCCCAGGCCAGGCGCGACTTCAGCCGCGGCTCCAGGCCTTCGACTTCGCGCGGGTAGCGGTCGCAGGTCAGGATGATCTGCTGGCGGCCGTCGAACAGTGCGTTGAAGGTGTGGAAGAACTCCTCCTGCGTACGGTCCTTGCCGGCGAAGAACTGGATATCGTCGATCAGCAGCGCATCGATCTGCTGGAACTGGCGCTTGAACTGGTCCATGGCCTTGTCCTGCAGCGCCCGGATCATTGCGCTGAAGAACTGTTCCGAGCGCAGGTACATCACCTTGGCGGCGGGGTTGGCCTGACGCAGGGCGTTACCGGCGGCGAACATCAGGTGGGTCTTGCCCAGGCCGGTGCTGCCGTACAGCAGCAATGGGTTGTGCGCACGGTCGCCGGGTTTCTGCGCCGCCTGGATCGCGGCCGCAAGACCCAGCTGGTTACTGCGGCCTTCCACGAAGTTGGCAAAGGTGTAGTGCGAATCCAGGTTGCCGGCGAAGGGCACGATCGGCGCGGCCACCGGCGCATTGGGCACCGCCACCGCGGGAGCCGGCTCGGGCGCACGTGGGCGCGAGCCCACTGCCAGCGCCACCTCGCCATTGCCGGCGAAATACGCCAGCAACTCGCGAATGCGCGGCAGGTAGCGTTCGCGGACCTGGTCGACGATGAAGGCATTCGGGGCGTACAGCACGATGCTGTCGCCGCGGTCTTCGGCTTGCAGGGGTTTCAACCAGGTGTGGACATCTTCGGGCGGGAATTCGGCTTCGAGACGTTCCAGACAGCGGGGCCAAGCATCCAT